>CAWDUG010000014.1:0-661590 GCA_963805435.1 uncultured Gammaproteobacteria bacterium | reverse complement strand
CCGGGATTCAGGGCATTTACAGCGTTCTTAGGACTGCCTGAGCCGGCGTGGAAATTGGCGGAGAGAGAGGGATTCGAACGCCGCCGTAACCGATTGATTTAAGCGCGTCAGTTTGTCGCCGCGAATTTCGTTACCTTCAAAGCGACCTGAAGAAATTCCCGACAAAAACCGACACGCTCTGCCGACTCAAACATCCCTCGGTTCCGGTCCGACTATAGCTCGGACGCGTTTGCCGAACCACGCTCGGCAGCCCTGATAATCGGACGTCACGGCGCGCAGCAAGCGTATCGGCGCCGAGGAAGCGAGTGTCGGCTACGTGCCGGCTTCGCCGTCGACGGCGCCAGGGCCCGCCTCGTTGAACAGCGCGATGTAGGGCGCATACCGGAAGCGCCGGTTGCGCGCATAACCCGTCATTTCGCTAAGCACGCCAAGCTTCACGAGCCGGGACACCAAGCTATTCGCCGCCGCGTAGGTAGTGCCGGTCTTCTTCTTCACATCGGCGACCGCAACGATCGGACGGTCGAACAGCGATTCGAGCACCTTGTGGCCATTGCCCGCCGCGCGGCCGAGCTGCGCCGTGATCGCGGCACGGTGCTGCTCTCGCAGTTGCAGGATGCGCCGCACCGTCTCGGCCGCCTCCGTCGCTACTGCAATAACGCCGCGCAAAAAGAAGCCCAGCCACTCTTCCCAAGCACCGCGGTCGCGTACCGCCTGCAAATGCTCGTAGTACGCCTGCCGGTGCTGCTTGAAGAAGTGCGACAGATACAGCACCGGCTTGTGCAACACGCCGCGCTCGGTGAGCAGGAAAGTGATCAGCAGCCGGCCCACGCGTCCGTTACCATCAAGGAACGGGTGAATCGTCTCGAACTGCACATGCGCGAGAGCGATCTTCACCAGCGGCGGCAAGTCGTCGGGCGAGTGCAGGAATTTCTCTAGCGCCCCTAGGGCTTCCGGCAACGCTGGGTGCGGCGGCGGCACAAAGGTCGCTGTGTTCAACGTACACCCGGGCGGGCCGATCCAGTTCTGGCTGGTGCGCAGCTCGCCAGGCTGCAACCGCCCGCCGCGCACGTCGCGCATCAGCTCCGCGTGGATCTCGCGGATCAGCCGCACCGACACGGGCAACTCCGGCAGTCGCGCCAGACCATGGTTCATGGCCCGCACGTAGTTGAGCACTTCGTCCACGTCGCGCGGCAGGTTCTGATCGAAGAGCTGGGCCTCCGCGGCGAGCAAGTCCTGCAGCGAGCTCTGCGTACCCTCGATCTGACTGGAGAGGACGGCCTCCTTGCGGACATACATGAAGACGAAGAGATCGGGGTTCGGCAGCGTAAGGACCGACCCGTCGAGCCGGCCCAGCGCGCGGTCAGCCGCCGACAGCAAGCCTTGCAGCTCACCGCTCAATGCCAACCCGGGCTGCGGCGGCAGCGGCGCAGGCATGAACGCCCGGTAGCCTGTTGGCTGGGCGATGTACCGTCCCGCGCGGGTCGAGGATTCGCCGCTACTCGCCATCCCGAAGGCTGCCTTTCGTATGGATTCAGATTGGAGCCATATGATAGGCAGCCTTTAACAAGAGGGGAAGATGGCTTCCTTATCTTACTTTCCTGGCGTAGAGGACTAGCGCGCTACATTCCCTCCGCAAGGGGTGCCCGTCACGTTCGGCGACCTCCCCGAATGACCAGCCGCGATCAGCGACCGTCTTCGCCTGAAGTTTGAGCTCCGGCGACACACGTGCCTTGAAGATCTCCGTACAGCTCATTTTGTCGCGCTCGGCCGTATCTTTGACACGCGGAAAGACACGAACAATGCAGGCCGACTGCTGCTCTACGCCGTCGATCATCCAGGCATCTTCTCTGAGGCTTCCCTTGCAGCACGGAAGGTCGCCCAAGGACTCAATCCGACGTTCGCCGCTCAGTACGCCAGCGAAGCACACCACTTGAAGAAGGGCGACTTGCAGCCACTGGTCGATGCGCTCGACCAGCAACGCGCGTACTACGACGACGCTGTCGCACCGATCCGGCACAACGTCTTTGCGCATCAGGGCCGTATGACACGAGCTGAGCGCGACGAAATCTTCGCGCAGCTTCCCATTCGTCAACTGGAAGCGCTCGTGGTGTTCCCTCTCAGACTGTACGACGCGCTTTGGGCGCTCTATATGAACGGAGCCCCACCCGAGTTACGGAGCGCGCCAACAAACGTCGCGGAGATCACCGCAGCGGGGCTCGGGAAGAACGTCAGCACGTGGGAGCATCTGCACGTAGTCGCCAACGTAGCCGCACTTCTGAAAGCGCTGCGCTTAGAGCCACCTGCGGAATAGTCAGCACTCGTAACACAACCCGATCACGGCGAGCTGCGCAAGCAGCCGAGACGGGTCACCGAACGGCGAAAGCCGAAAGGAGCGGATAGGAATTTCGAAGCCCCCCTGCTCCGCGAGCAGCGGTGCGCGTAACCGCCATTGTGTCAAAGCCGCAGGCCGGTCGGGACGCTGTGGAATCGGAAATTGGCGGAGAGAGAGGGATTCGAACCCTCGAAGGGCTTTTGGCCCTTACACCCTTAGCAGGGGTGCGCCTTCGACCACTCGGCCATCTCTCCGTGAGGGGGCATCGGTCTTTACGGGGTGTGATTCTACTGGGGCAAGGGCCCAAGTGCGAAGCCCGCGTGACGGGTCGCGATGGGACGGCGTTTGTCTACAGGGCCATGCGCGGCCCGGCTGGACGGCCGCTATGGGTGCGCAGTGCCGTTGACGTGCGGTCGCGGTGACTTGTCTTCGGCTTGCTCGCGCTTGATGCGTTCGAAGATCTCTTCGCGATGCACCGCGACTTCCCGCGGAGCATTCACGCCGAGGCGAACCTGATTGCCCTTCACTCCTAGCACGGTGACAGTGACATTGTCGCCAATCACCACCGTTTCCCCCACCCGCCGGGTCAAGATCAGCATAGCCAACTCCTTCTGGGCCTGCTCGCCGTCCCTTTGCTGCACCATCCAGTACAGCTCTTATTATTCGGGCTCGGCGTTCCCCCCCAAGTTCTAAACGACGACCGCCACGCTTACGCGCGGCGCGAGATCGAGAACAACCCTTAGCTAGGTCGGCCTGTTTTTTTCGTTCTGGCCGCCCCCCGTGGCTGACGATTTCCATGTGCGGCAAATCGCGAGTCAACCCAATGGTAATCGAAAATATCGGTGGTGTTACCAGTTTTCCTTGACCGCCGAAGGATTAGACAGAATCCAGGGTTCAGGCGGCCTCGACCAGGCCCGGGACGAGCGCGAGTGCGGCATCGATCTGGTCCGGCTTCGTGCCGCCGGCTTGTGCGAAATCCGCGCGGCCACCGCCGCGGCCGCCGCAGAGCTCGGCGACAGGGCGAATCAGGTCGCCTGCCTTGAGCCGGCCTGCGAGATCCTTCGTGACGCCGGCCACGAGCACGACCTTGTCGCCCTCGACGGCGCCGAGCACCACGACACCCGAGCCGAGCTTGTCTTTCAGTTGATCGGCAGTGTCGCGCAGCGACTTGGCGTCCGCGCCGTCGATGCGCGCCGCGAGCACCTTGATGCCGTTGACGATCTTCGTCTCCGCGAGGATGTCGCGCCCGCTGCCGCTCGCGAGCTTGCGCCGCAGCGTTTGCAGCTCGCGCTCGAGCGTGCGGCCACGCTCGACGAGCTGTGCGACCTTGGCCGACACGTCGTCGCGGCCGGCTTTCACCTGGCCCGCGACGTCGCGCAGCAGCGCTTCGTTGGCATTCACGAAATCGAGTGCGCCCTGGCCCGAAACGGCCTCGATACGGCGCACACCGGCTGCGATACCGCTCTCGGACAGGATCTTGAACAGGCCGATGTCGCCCGCGCGGCGCACGTGCGTGCCGCCACAGAGCTCGGTCGAAAAATCGCCGAGCTTCAGCACGCGAACGCGGTCGCCGTACTTGTCGCCGAAGAACGCGAGCGCTCCAGCCGCGATGGCGTCGTCGTACGCCAGCACACGGACGTCGGCCGCGGCGTTGCGCGCGGATCTCGGCGTTCACGAGCGCCTCGATCTCGCGCAGCTGTGCCGGCGCCACGGGCTCGTTGTGCGAGAAGTCGAAACGCAGCCGGTCGGGCGCCACGAGCGAGCCTTTCTGTTGCACGTGCGAACCCAGGATCTTGCGCAAAGCGGCGTGCAGCAGGTGCGTGGCCGAATGGTTCAGCACGATCGCCGCACGGCGCTCGGCATCGACATGGGCTGCGATGCGGTCGCCGACGGCGATGCGCCCCGCGGCCACCGTACCGAGGTGGCCGAAAGCCGCGCCGAGCTTCTGCGTGTCGCTGACCGTGAAGCGGGCCGAGCCGGCACGAAGCTCGCCGGTATCGCCGACCTGGCCGCCGCTCTCCGCATAGAAAGGTGTGCGTTCGAGCACGACGGTACCCGCGGCGCCCTGTTCGAGCGCCTGCACGGGCTTGGCTTGCGCGTCGAAGAGAGCCACGACGGGCGCATCACTCTCGAGCGTGTCGTAACCGAGGAACTCCGTCGAGCCGTCGAGCCTGACGCCGGCGGACAGATCGGCGCCGAACTGGCTCGCGGCCTGCGACTGCTTTCGCTGCACGGCCATGGCGCGTTCGTAGCCTTCGACGTCGATGGTGAGCCCCCGCTCACGCGCGATGTCGGCCGTGAGATCGGTCGGAAACCCGTAGGTGTCGTGGAGCTTGAAGACCGTGTCGCCGTCGATGACTTTGGCGCTACCGACTTTGGCGATGGCCGCGTCCAGAATCCCCATGCCGTTCTCGAGCGTGCGCGCGAATTGCTCGCCCTCTTTGAAAAGCACCTCCCGAACGAACGCCTGCCGCGCAACCAGCTCGGGATAGGCCGCGCCCATCACCTTCGCAAGCGTGGGCACCAGGTCGGCGAAAAACGCGGGGCTCACGCCGAACTTGTGGCCGTGCCGCATGGCACGGCGCGCGATGCGGCGCAGCACGTAGCCGCGGCCCTCGTTCGAGGGAATCACGCCGTCGACGACGAGGAAACTGCACGCGCGGATGTGGTCCGCGATCACGCGCAGCGAAGGGTTCTTCAAGTCGCCGGTGCCGAGCAGGCGTGCAGCTTCGCGGATCAAGTCGACAAAGAGATCGATGTCGTAGTTGTTCGTGACGCCCTGCATGACCGCGGCCATGCGCTCGAGGCCCGCACCCGTATCCACCGACGGCTTCGGCAACGGCGTGAGCTCGCCGTCGGCCGAGCGGTCGTATTGCATGAAGACCAGGTTCCAGATCTCGACCCAGCGATCGCCATCGGCATCGGGTGAGCCCGGCGGACCGCCGGCTACGTGCGGCCCGTGATCGAAGAAGATCTCCGTGCAGGGGCCGCAGGGGCCTGTATCCCCCATCTGCCAGAAGTTGTCGGAGCCGCCGCCCGGCTTGTCGCCGATGCGCACGATCTTCTCAGCCGGCAGACCGATCATCGTGCGCCACAGGTCATAGGCTTCGTCGTCGGTCGCGTACACCGTGACCATGAGGCGCTTCGGATCGATTTTCAGCGTGCCGGTCAGAAAGTCCCAGCCGAAGCGGATCGCATCCTTCTTGAAGTAATCGCCGAACGAGAAGTTGCCGAGCATCTCGAAGAAGGTGTGGTGACGCGCCGTGTAGCCCACGTTCTCGAGGTCGTTGTGCTTGCCGCCCGCGCGCACGCAGCGCTGGCTACTCGCGGCGCGCACGTAGTCGCGCTTGTCCTTGCCCAGGAAGCAGTCCTTGAACTGCACCATGCCGGCGTTCGTGAACAGGAGCGTGGGATCGTTGACGGGTACCAGCGACGAGCTCGGCACGACTTCGTGGCCGTTCTTCGCGAAGTAATCCAGGAACGCCTGACGCAGCTGACTGCTCGTGATACTCATCGACTAATACTCGGCAAATTCAACGACTAATGTGACGACCAGCAAGGACGAGCACCCTAGTCGGAATCGGCATCGAGTTCCAGTGCGGCACGCACCTGATCGGCGGTAAAGCCACGGTATTGAAGGAAGCGCGCCTGCCGGGCCCGCTCGCGAAAGTCGCGCGGCGGCTCGGCTCCGAAACGCTTGCGGCGCGCGTCTCGGGCGGTGGCCAACCAGTCGATGTCGGAGCCACGCAGTAGTTCGGCGGCCTGTTCGGCCACACCGCGTTCAGCCAGCTCGGCGCGGATACGCACCGGCCCCTGGCCTTTCGCCAGACGCGAACGAATGAAGCTCTCGGTAAACCGGGCGGCGGCGAGCACGCCGGACTGCTCGAGCGCGTCGAGCGCCGGAACGATCACACCCTCGGGAAACCCACGCGCGGCGAGCTTGCGTTGAAGTTCGAGCCGGCTATGCTCGCGCCGCGCGAGCAGCTCGACGGCGGTGCGCTTGCACGCGGCCTCGTCGGCCGCTCGCCTGTCAAGCCTGGAGGGCCGCACCCTCCTCCTCGACAGCCGTGGCCGCCTCGGCCGGAACCTTCTTCGGCAGCAGCTCGGCGCGGACTCGCTTCTCGATGGTGGCCGCGATGTCCTTGTGCTCCAGCAGGAACTCGCGCGCGTTTTCCTTGCCCTGGCCAATGCGTTCGCCCTCGAAGCTGTACCAGGCGCCCGACTTCTCGATGATGTTCTGCTTGACGCCGAGATCGACGATCTCGCCTTCGCGCGAGATGCCGGTGCCGTACAGGATCTCGAACTCTGCCATCCTGAACGGGGGCGCAACCTTGTTCTTGACGACCTTCACGCGTGTTTCGCTGCCGATGACCTCATCGCCCTTCTTGATCGAGCCGATGCGGCGGATGTCGAGCCGCACCGAGGCGTAGAACTTCAGCGCGTTGCCGCCCGTGGTGGTCTCGGGGTTGCCGAACATGACGCCGATCTTCATGCGGATCTGGTTGATGAAGATGACGAGGCAGTTCGAGCGCTTGATGTTGCCCGTGAGCTTGCGCAGCGCCTGGGACATGAGCCGCGCCTGCAGGCCCATATGCGAGTCGCCCATTTCGCCTTCGATTTCGGCTTTTGGCGTGAGCGCGGCCACGGAATCGACGACCACGACGTCCACGGCTCCCGAGCGCACGAGCATGTCCGTGATCTCGAGCGCCTGCTCGCCCGTATCGGGCTGGGAGATGAGCAGATCGTCGACGTTGACGCCGACCTTGCCGGCGTACGCAGGATCGAGCGCATGCTCGGCATCGACGAACGCCGCCGTGCCGCCCAGCTTCTGAATCTCCGCCACGACTTGCAGCGTCAGCGTGGTCTTGCCGGACGATTCCGGCCCGTAGATCTCGACGACGCGGCCGCGCGGCAGGCCGCCTATGCCGAGTGCGATGTCGAGACCGAGCGACCCGGTGGATACGGCTTCGATGTCGCGTGTGGCGATCGAGTCGCCGAGACGCATGACGGAGCCCTTGCCGAACTGCTTTTCGATTTGCCCCAGCGCCGCGGAGAGCGCCTTCTTGCGGTTGTCGTCCATTCGATCGTCCAATGGTAGGAGTGGTATTCGGGGCCGCGCCGAGTGTGGCGCGACGGTTCGATTATTTCACAGCTCGCCGTCCACTTGAGTCGCAAGAAACGGGTGGCTTCGCCGAGAAACGTTTCGCTGCTATTGAACCCCGATACTGGTGATTTGTCCAGTACTTTGCAAAGGTCACAGCGGCCACGTTTCGAGCACCTCGTAGTGCACGTTTTTCCCGTACGGCAGCGACTCGACGAGCGCCAACTCGCGCACCGGCCAGCGCACGGGCTCGATGACTTCGTCGATGGCCCGCGCGCGCCGCGCGAGCGTCACGTGCGGCCGGTAGATGCGCTCCTCGGTCCTGAAACCACTCTCGGCCAGCCCGTCCCAGAGCCCGGCCTCCAGCTCGCCGAGCGCCGGCGGAGGCTCCATGGGCGCGAGCCACAGAATCTTGGATTCCGGCCACACGCCGACGGCGTCGAGCGTGATCTCGAACTCGCCGACCTGAATCGGCGGCACCGCCCGCGCCTTGGCTAAACCTTCCGCAGTCAGCTGGCCCAAAAACGCCACCGTCAGGTGCAAGTTACCCTTCGCGATCGGCCGGCCGCTGGACGCCTGCACGGCGCGCTGCGTGGTGAACCGCAAAGCGGAACGCGTGGTGTCGTCCGGCCACAGCGCAAAGAACACGCGCCGCGCGGCGCGCTCCTGGTCAACCGGTTCGTTCATCGCGCCACACGAGATCCACGAGGCGCTCGAGCGCGAACGCCACACTCTGGCGGCGCACGCTGTCGCGGCCGCCCGCGAACACGCGCCGCGCGGCGCCGGTGCCGGTACCGCCGCCGGTCGGCGTGGCCCAGGCGAACCACACGGTGCCGACGGGTTTGTCCTGCGTGCCGCCGTCGGGCCCGGCGATGCCGCTGACGGCCACGGCGAGCTGCGTGTGGAACCGTTCGCGCGCGCCGTGCGCCATCGCGCGCACGACCTGCTCGGATACTGCGCCGTGCGTCGCAAGCAACTCCTGGCTGACGCCTAGCAGGTCCGTCTTCGAAGCATTCGAATAGCTCACGACGCCGCCGTCGAACCACTGCGAGCTGCCGGCGACATCCGTGAGCGTCTTTGCGATCCAGCCACCCGTGCACGATTCCGCTGCCGCCACCCGCCACCCGCGCACGAGCAGCGCGCGACCCAACCGCAGTGCGAGCGCGTCGAGCGCCTGATCGGCGCCGGTCATCGGCTCACCGGCCGCGCGACCCGCACCGCGCGCTCGCCGAGCACGCGCTCGTACAGCGACACGTGGGCATCGACCATGCCTGCAACGCTAAACCGCCGTTCAACACGGGCACGCGCCGCCGCGCCAAGCCGGGCGCGTTCGTCCGGCGCCGCCAGCAGCCGCCCGACCGCCGCACGCAACGCCGCCGCGTCACCTACTGCTACGAGCGCGCCCGTCGCCCCGTGCTCGACAATGTCCGGCACGCCGCCGGCTGCACACGCCACCACGGGCACGCCGGCCGCCGCGGCCTCGAGCAACGCGAGGCCGAGGCCTTCGCGCTCCGCCGGATGCACGAGCAGATCGAAGCCCGGCATCAGCCGCGGCAGGTCGCTGCGGAAACCGGCCAGCGTCACGATCCGCTCGAGGCCGGCCTGCGCGATTTCGCGCACGAGGCGCTGCTCGGAGCGGCCCGCGGCCGAAACAGAGCACGCGCAGGCGCGGCTCCGCGCGTGCGAGCTCGGGCAGCACGGCCAGGAAGTGCTGGTGCCCTTTCCGCTCGATTAGCTGCGCCACGACGGCCACGACGAGCGCGTCGCGTGGCAGCGCAAACTCGGCCAGCACGCGCTCGCGCGCGGCCGGGTCCGGCCGATACAGCCCCGTGTCGATTGCACTCGGAATCCGCTTCAGGCGGGTGTCGTCCACGCCGGCGGACGCGAGCTGAGCCTCGATCGCGTGCGACAGCGCAACGACCGCCGCATACGGCCGGTACTTCAACCGTGCGAGCCACCGCGGTTCGGCGGCGTCGACACGCCGCGTGAGCACGGCCGGCACGCCGGCGATCGCGGCGGCGAGGCCGCCATACAGATCCGCGCCGCGGCGCGAGTGCACATGCACGAGATCCGGGTGCTCCGCACGAATGCGCCGCGCGAGTCGCGGCAACATGCCGAGGTCGAGATCGCCGTGCATCGCTACCGGCACGATCTCGCCGGGCGGCGGCTCCACCGCAAGCGCGCTCCCCGGTGGGCACACGAGCACATTGTCCACGCGCGCTGCCCGAAGGCCGGCGATCAGGTAACGCACCTGGGCGGCGCCCCCATACAGGTGCCGCCCGGCTTCGAGATGCAGGATCCGCATGCGCGGATCATACGTGCCGCGACCGGCCTGCGACCATCGGCCGGAAGGCCAGTACAATCGGCGGCATGAGACGCGTGACCACCCGCCTCGCGCTCGCCCGCCCGGCGCGGCTCAAGGCCGCACTGCGACCGATCGTCGCCGTGGCCGGCGCCGTGCTCTGCGCGGCGGCGGTGGCACATCACTCGATCAGCGGCATGTACGACAACGCGCGCCAGCGGACCTTCGAAGCGCGCGTGGCGGAATTCCAGTTCGTGAACCCGCATCCGTACGTCGTCGTCGAAGCCGATCCCGACGCCACAGGCACCGAGCAGCGCTACAAGCTCGAGATGGACAACCGGCACGAGCTCGTCGACATCGGCATCTCGGCTACGACCTTCAAAGCCGGCGATCGCGTCGTGGTGACGGGCAGCGTGAACCGCACCAGCCCTAACAGCTTCTACTTGTGGCGCCTCGATCGCGCGGCCGACGGCCTGCACTACGAGCAGATCGGCTTCGATCCGCACGTGAGCTACCTCCGGCCGAAGTAGACCTTTGGCGTGCGAGCCGCGGCTCCGCTAGAGTCTCCCGCGGTTGGAACGATTTCTCGCGCTGGAGAGGAACAACGATGAAAACAACACTACTCGTTCTCGGAGCGTTCGCGTGTGTGGCCGTTACGGCCGTTCGGCCCGCCTCGGCCGCTGCAGCCTGTGACCGCGAGTGCCTGCGCGGGACGATGACTACGTTCCTATATGCGCTGCTGAAACACGATGCGGCCAGAGTGCCGGTCGCCGACAAGGTGCGCGTGACGGAGGACGCCGTCGAGAAGCCGCTCGCGAAGCTCGGACTGCTGAACACCGTGACGCGGCTGCGCGGCTACCGGCAGGACATCCTCGACGAGCGCGCCGGAATGGCGGGCGCGGACGTCATCGTCGAGGAGGTGGGAGCGCCGGTCATGCTGGTCGTGCGCCTCAAGGTGGTCGACCGCAAGATCACCGAGATCGAGACCGTCGCGACACGTGGCCGCAGCGAAGGGCTCATCTTCAACATCGACGGCTTGAGCGCGCCGAGCGAGGGAATGAACTACGTGCCGCGGCCCGAGCAGCTTGCTTCGCGCGAGGACGCGATCAAGGCGGCGCTGCACTATCCTGCCGGCCTCAATGGCGCGAAGACCTTCGCCGCCGTGAACGCGCCGTTCGCGCCGAACGCCTACCGCTACGAGAACGGCCAGGTGATGGCGGGGCCGGACTGCAAGTTCGCGCCCGGTTGCGACAACATTTCGACGCAGTCGCTCGCCATCTTCGAGCGCCTGGGCGATGTTCAGACGCGCGTGATCGGCGTCGACGAGCGCTTGGGTATCGTCTGGCTGCGCATGGCCTGGGGCGCGCGCCAGAAAGGCGGGGACCAGCTCACGGTCTGGGAGAGCTTCAAGGTCTACGACGACCAGATCCACGCCGTCGAAGCTTTCATGAAGATCCTGCCGGTGGAGCTGCGGTCCGGCGGCTGGGAATAGAGTCCGAGCTCCGCGATTCCGCGGAATCCCTCCGCGGAGCTACGCGGAGGGATTTCGCGCCAAAGGAGTGCAGCTCGGCCGTCAGTGCCGCCCCGCCGATTCGACGGTCTGGTACACGGCACTAGACAGACTGCACGGGCCGTGTGGGTCGCCCGACGTACACGCGGTTCGGCAGCAGCCGCTCGCCTTTCATCACCGCGCTTTGCGGCGCCACGTAGGTATTCTCGCCGACGTCGGCGCCGTACAGGAGCAGCGCGGCGCGACCTACCGTGGCCTTCGCACGCACCGTGATGCGGTCGAGCTTCAGCACGCGGTCTTCGAATGTGTGCGCCTGACTCAGCATGGTCACGGTCGAGTCATCGCCGAAATCGAGCATGTCCGGGTCGGCCACCTGCTCGAAGCCGGGCCCGAGCACCACGCGGCGGCCGAGCCGCACGCCCATCGCACGCAGGAATGCGTTCAGGAGCAGCGTGCCGTCGACGGCGGACAGCGGCGCGCGCGCCCAGAAATCCCACGCCACGTAAAGAAAGTCCCAGCGGCTGACCCAGCACGACCAGAGCGGGTGCGTGCCGGGCCGGACGCGGCCGAGCAGCAGCCACTTCAGTGCGACGACGATGAGCGGCGGCAATACGAGCAGCGCGAGCTCGAGCGCGGGCACGACGACGAGCAGCAACATGGCGACGGACACCTGCTCGGCCGCGTTGTCGAGCACACCGAACCACGCCAGCAACAGTGCCACGGGCAGCAGCGGCACGACGAAGCGCAGCAACTCCCACAGCACGCGGTTCAGGTACCGCGGCCAACTCGGTTCGTGCGTGAGGCTGCGGTCCACACCGGTCGGCTCGCGCGTGTGCAGCTGAAACGGCGGATGCCCGAACCACGACGTGCCGCGCAGCGCCGCGCGCTCGTTCGCGACGGTACACACGCCGAGCAGCACGCCGTCCGCCACGGTCTGCCCGCAGCCGACGAGAGCGAAGTTACCGAGGAACGAGCCGTTGCCGACCCGCACAGGTGCCAGCGTGACGGTGCCCTGCACGATGCGCGGCCCCGCGAGATAGATGCCGTCGGCGAAAAAGCTTTCGCTGCCGATGTCGACGAGCTCCGGCACCGTGTCCGTGATCGTGCCGATCTCGCTGCCTGTTCCCAAGCGCATGCCTGCGGCACGCAACCACACCGGCCAGAGCAGCGTGCCGCACAGCCAACGGCCGGCGGATTCCAGCGTCTCGGTCTTCAAACGCAGCCGCAGGTACTCCAAGCCGAAGCGGCTCACGACGCCGGGTTCGAGACGGCCCAGCAGACGGAGCGCGAGCGCTTCGAACGCCAAGGTGGCGGGCACGGCCAACACGATCGGCACGGCTTCGAGCAGCCAGTAGCGCGCCTCGGTCAGCGGGTGGAACAACCATTCGAGGAGCGTCGCCGCGTCGACGTTCAGGGCGAGCGCGGTCGCCACGATCAGCACCTGGATCGGCACCGCCAGAAACAAGGACAACAGAAACCGGCCGCCGATCAGCGCGAACCCGTGCGCGGCCGGCGACAGATCCCGGCTGCGATCGACTGCGGGCGGCGGCGGCGCGGGCCCCGCGGGCTCCGCCGGCACACCGTCCCAACGCTCGTCGTCCGGAATCCTCCGGCCCGCTGCGAGATACGACCATGCCGCGAGCTCCGCGCCATCGCCGAGCTCCGCTCCCGCCTCGACTGCGGCGCGCGCCTCGACCGTCGCACGCGCGCCGAGTTTCACGGGGCCTACCACGATCTCACCATCCACGAACGCAACGAGACCGAGCGCAGCGTCCTGCCCCACGGCCGCATCGTCGCCGATCTCGAGCAAGTCCCAGCCGCCCTCGAGCAGGGTGACGCCGCGATGCAGATGCACGCGGGCACCGATACGGGCGCCGAGCGCGCGCAGCAGCGTGTGCTGGAATACGGTGGCCTCGAGCAGACCCCAGGGCACGAGTCGCACGCAGCGCTGCACGACCCAGTTGCGCAAATAGAAGCTCCCCCACACCGGCGCGCGCATCGGCCGATACGTACCGATCAGAAGCCGCTTCGCGGCCACGGCCAACAGCGCCGTCACGAGTCCGTACGCGACCACACCCACAACGTAGACGAGCGGCGCGAGCACGACGACGAGGTCAGGTCCGATCGCATCGACCACCGCAGGAAACGCTTCGAAGCTGAGCACATACGCGAGCGGCGCGAGCACGAAGACGCCGAGCAGCAACCACGCCGCTTGTGCGAGCGTCGTGAGCACTGGTCGACCCGTGGCGCGCGGCGCCGCACTGCGCGCCGTCTGCGTACCCGTGCCCCGTGTCACGCCTTCGTTCGTCGCCACGCGCGCGGCGAGCGCCGCGGGCGTGCGCGCTTCGTAAACGTCGCGCACGGTCAGCAGCGCGGTATCCGCATGGTCACGCAGCTGCGAGACGAGCACGGCCGACGCGAACGAGTCGCCGCCCAGGTCGTCGAAAAAATCCTCGTCGACACCCACGGCCTCCGGCAAACCCAACGCCTGCTGCATCGCGGCCGCTACGCGTGCCTCGCGCTCGTCGCGCGGCGGCGCAGCCGGCGGCCGGCCCGCGTGCGCGTCGATCGCAAGCACCGGCAGCGCGCGGCGATTCAACTTGTTGCTCGAGTGGCGTGGCAGCGAGTCGAGTGTGCCGATCTGCGCGGGCACCATGTACGCGGGCAGCAGTTGGGACAGCCACGCTTTCAGCTGTGCGGGATCCACGGCAGCACCCGGCCGCTCCGGCACGACGAACGCGACGAGAGTCTTGCGCACACCCTCGCCCTGAACCGTGCAGGCCGCTTCGCGCACGCCGGGTACTTCGGCGAGCCGCGCCTCGACCGCCTCGAGCTCGATGCGATAGCCGCGGATCTTGACCTGCGCGTCGATGCGGCCGTGCGAGTAGAACCGGCCGTCCGCACCGCGCGTCGCAAGATCGCCGGTGCGATACAGCCTGCCGAGCCGGGGATGGATCGGGAATTTTTGCGCCGTCAGCGCCGCGTCGTTGCGATAGCCGCGCGCGAGACCGGCGCCGCCGAGGCACAGCTCGCCGGGCGTGCCGTCCGGCACCGGCTCGAGGTTGTGGTCGAGCACCCATGCGTGCACGCCGGGCACCGGTGTACCGATGGCGACGGGTTGCTTAGGCTCGATCACGGCACGCAGCGCGGTGACGGTGGCCTCGGTCGGACCGTAGTCGTTGACGACGCGCCGGCCGACGGCCCAGCGGTCCGCAATGTCCTGCGATAGCGCCTCGCCGCCGGGATGCAGCAGTCTCAAGTCCGGGAGCTCGCGCGCGGGATCGGCGCAGCCCGTCGCGCGCAACAGCGTCGGCGGCGGGCAAAACATCGTGACGCGCTCGCGGCGCAACCACGCGGGCAGGTCGGGACCGAGACGCACGGTCTCGTCGTCCATGACCACGAGCGTCGCGCCGACGGCCAGCGCGAACCACGTTTCTTCGATCGACGAGTCGTACGCGGAAGACGAGTTCTGCGCGACACGATCGGCCGGAGTCACACCGAGCGTCGCGACGTCGCCCCGCACGAGGCTCGCGATGCTGCGATGTTCGATCATCACGCCTTTCGGCCGGCCCGTCGTGCCCGATGTGTAGATCAGATACGCCAGATTCGCCGGCGTGAGCCACACGGGCTTCGCGATCGGCCCGGTTTGCGCAACCGCTGCGCGTGCGTCGAGGACGCGAGCGCGCGCTCCGAGCTGCGCAAGCCGCTTCCGCCCGGGCGCATCTGTCACGATCGCAACGGGGTCCGCGTCGTCGAGGATGGCGCGCACCTGGCCGTCCGGAAACACGGGGTCGATGCAGGTGAACGCCGCCCCGGCTTTCAACGCGCCGAGTTGTGCCGCGTACAATTGCTCGGAATCGCGCGGCAGCAACACCACGACGATACGGTCCGGCCCGTCGATGCTGGCCGCGAGGGAGTGTGCGAGAGCGGTCGATTGGCGATCGAGCTCGGCATACGAGACGGTGCGGCGGATCGGCCGGTGCGCGGACGGCGGCACGTCGATGGCAATGCGCTCGGGATGGCGCTGGACGACATCCGCAAAGATGTCGTGAAGGACCGATGTCATTTCACGCCTATCGAGGCAACTCGAGCAGCCGGCGGAACTGTTCCTGCATGAAGCGCGTGCAGTAGCCGCGGTCGAGTGCCCGACGCATTTGCGGGCCCGTGAGGTAGAACCCGCCTTTCAGGTGGCCGATGCAGTCGCCGCTGCCGCACTGGCAGTCGAAGTCCATGGCGAGCTCGACCTCGGCGCCGGGATAGAAGAACGTAATAGGTTCGCTGTGCTCGATGCCGCGCAGCGAGATCATCGCAAGCCTGTCGACGTCGAACACCGAGTTCGGCTCGCAACTGTGGTCGACGTAATCGAGCAGATCGTTCTTCACGTGCGCGTTGAAGTCGATCTGAATCGTGCGCCAGGTGCGCTGGCGGGTAATCTCTTCGGAGCTACAGGCGAAGATGATTTCGCCTTTGGCGATGTCGTCCCTGGCTACGAGCATCAACTTAAGACGCGGCTCGATGGCCGCCGAAACAACGTTGACTTTGGTCACTGGAGCTCTCTGGCGGCGGAGCGCAAATGCCCCCGCCGGCGCGCGCGCCGCGCAGTATGCGCGCCGCCTCCGAAATGGGGCAAGGGTGGGCTAGCGCCGCGCGGGGGCTCCGAGGCGCAGAGAGAACTGCAGCCGCAACTGACTTTCGTTTGCCTGACCCGGCACACCGTAGAAGTAGGGCCAGAGATCGCGTTGCGACTGAATCTCGAGCCATTCGACACCGCCACTGAACCGTTCGTTCGGCTCGTAGCGATAGCTCAGCGTCCAGGCGTGCCCCTCGTCGGCATGCAGCACTGGCACGGCGTCGGGCCGCTCGATGCCGAAGTCGTCGTACCGCAGGGCGACGCGATGCGCGCTACGCCATTTGCGGGTCAGCATCAGGTACTTCGCCTCGAACTCGTCCTCGACGATGTTCGCCGACGGCACGGACGTACCGTCGGCAAAGGCGCCGGAAACCCAGTACGTCTGTCCGCGCATCCACTGAGCCATGAGCCCGAGGTCCCAGGGCAGAGCGACCTGGACAGCCAGGTGATCGAACGACGTGTGCCAGCCCCACTGGCCTTCCGCAAAGCTCCACGGATCGGCGCGATTGTCGTAGCGGGCGAGCTGCACCAAGGCGCGGCGTGTATAGCGCCACTCGCCGCCTAAGTAGAAGCCGGGGCGGTGATCCGTCTCGGTGAACGGCTGCACCGGCTGTGGCCTGAGAGCGACGATCGTACCGGCCGCGCCGAAGACAGGGATCTGCGGAATCGGCAGCCGGTCGTTCAGCCGGGTCTGGCGGTCGTGCAGCGACCAGCCGCGCCAGAACAGCAGCGTCGCGGCCGGATCGTTGCCATAGAAACCGGCGGCGAACGCTCGAACCTCCTGCGTGTTACGGGTGCTCGCGAGGCGTCGGCGCAGCGACCACTCGGCGCCGAGCGGGCGAATCTCTTCGCCGAGCCACGTATTGATGGCGGAGTAAGAGTACGTGAACGGGCTCTCCCAGCCGTGCGCGCCGTTCTCGAGCGACAGCGGCGGATAGAACGCGCCGAACCGCACCTGCTGTTGGTTCGGTGAGCGCGGGATCGGCCGCCAGTCCATGTAGGCTTCCGTGACGCCGAGCCCACTCGAGCCGTCGTCGACGTAGTCCGCCACCACTCGCGCGTTCAAAGTCGGCGTGATGCGGCCGTGGTACTCCGCAAAGAGCCGCACGGCCTCGGCGCCGTCGTCGGCGTAACGCAGCTTGCCGAGCCCGCCTTCGGGCCAGGCTTTCAAATCCGTGGAGCTGTGGAAATACGCCGTGCCCACGCCGATGAAGAGCTCGTTGCGATCGCCCTCCGCGCAGGCGCACGAGGCAGCGCCGAGCAGCGCGAGTGCGGCGCCGGCTGTGATGAGCGGTTTCAATAGCGGTCCCATGACAGGCTCGTCGAACCGTGATTCTGCTCGGGCGCGAGACGGCCGGTGATCCGCGTGCTGGCCTTGGCGACACCGTCGGTCACGGTCACGTGCTGTGGGGCGGGCAAGCCCATCGGTCGAGCGCGGGGCGTCCACACCTCGACCGTGTAATCACCCGCCGGCACGTCTTCGAGCCGTACCGCGCCGCGCTCGTCCGACAGCGCGTAATGCTCGGTCGGCACGACGACGATGTAGCCCAGCATGCTGTCGTGAATGTTGCAGCCGAGCACGACGACACCGGGCTGTTCGAACACCAGCGGCGGATGCGTGTTGCCCTTGTAGAGCGCCAGCTCGAACGTCTTCGCTTCCGAGAACGAGTAGACGTGATGGCTCACGACGTCGTTGTTCGGGAATCGCACCTCGGTGCCGGCGCTGATGACGAGCACGTGTGGCACGAACTCGTTGTGCTTTTGATCCATGCTGGCCGTGCGCTTCGCAAGGTTCTGCTTGCTCGCCAAAATGCTCGCCACCGGCGTCGCGTACACGACCACCCGCGATAGAGGCTCGCCGCGCTCGTCGCTGACCGTCACTTCGAGCGTGCCGGCGACGCACTGGAGCGCGGCTCCCGCACCGATCAACGAGATTGCCACCTTCAGTGCGCCCGCGCGCGGCCACCGATGTATACGCATGCTAACTAACCCGGGAGTCACTGAACACGATGTTAGGAGGGCCAGCGCGTGGCAACCGTGACCGACCGCACACCGGCCGGTCTTCGGCATGCGTACCATTTCGCCAATTCCGCACGCTCCTTGAAACACCGCGCCCGCCGGCGCATCCAGGCACGATGAAGCAGTTCGGATTCCGGCAGAAAATCCTGCTCCTCGCGGTGGCGCTCGTAGTCGCGACACAGCTCGTGTCGCTGTTCCCGATCCTGGACTTGATGCGCCGCGACGCCGACGAGCAGGCGCGGCGCACCGTCGGCCTCGCCGGCGTGCTGTTCGACGAGTTCATGCGTAGCCGCGCTGATCAGCTGCTGACGACCGTCAACGTGCTCGCGCAAGACTACGGCTTCAAACAAGCCGTCGCGAGCGGGGACCACTCGACGATCCGTTCGGCGCTGCGCAATCACGCGGCACGCGCCCGTGCCACGGTGGCCTTACTACTGAACCTCGACGGCACGGTAATGGTGAGCTCGAACGGCGAGGAGCAACACGCCCGCGCGCCACTATCGGCCGCCCAGATCACCGACGAGTTTCCGCACCATGTCGTGAACATCGACGGCATGACGTATCAGACCGTGACAGTGCCGCTGCGCGCGCCGCTGCCCGTCGCGCTAGTCATGCTCGGCTTCCCGATCGACGAGACGTTGGCCAAGCATCTACAAAGCTTGACGGGGCTGGCCGTGACCTTCGTGGCCGATCACGGCGCCGCACCGCAGATCCTGGCGTCGACCTTGCCGCCGAGCGAGCGCGCCGCAGCGATCGACGGCCTGGACACCGACCGCACCGACCCGCAGCGCACCGGCAAAGACGTCAATGCCCACCTGTCGCTGTTGCGACCATTCCTTAACGACCGCAGCGATGCGTACGTCGCCGTGCAATTGCCGTTGGCCGAAGCCACCGCGTCATACGTGCGCATTCGCAACATCCTGCTCGCGATCACCGGCCTGTCGCTGCTGCTCGCGATCGGCGGCTCGTTCTGGCTGGCGAATACGATCACACGGCCGGTGCAACTTCTCGCCGCAGCGGCACGACGCATGCGCGAGGGCGTGTACACCGAGACCATACACGTCACCAATTTCGACGAGCTGGGTGAGCTCGCAGCCACGTTCAACACGATGCAGAACTCGATCGCCGATCGCGAGCGCGAGATCTTTCACCAGGCGCATCACGACAGCCTCACGGGCCTGCCGAATCGCGACCTCACGATCGGCCTGCTGCGCGATGCCATCGATGGCAACAAGGCGCTGAGCGTGGTGAGCATCGGCCTCGATCGCCTGGGCGGGATCATCTCCTCGCTTGGTCACCGGGCCGGCGACGACGTCGTGAAGCTCACCGCCGCCGCACTGCGCGAGCGGCTCGACGACAAGCAAGTGCTCGGGCACTTCAGCGGCAACGAATTCGTCGTGGTGCTGCCGGACCGCGACTCGCGTCAGTCCCTCGAATGGGTGGAGCAGCAAGCCGACCGCCTGCGCGCCGGCCTACCGGTGGCGGGTGCCAACATCTCGCTGCAGATCACCGGCGGTGTAGCGTGCTACCCCGAGCACAGCCTCGATGCGGCCGAACTGTGCCGCCGCGCCTCGAGCGCGCGCAGCGAGGCATTGCTGAACCACGCGACGGCTGCCGTGTACCGGCTTGGGCAGGAAGATCGCGCGCTGAAGCAGATCAAGATCGTCGGCGACTTCCCGCGGGCGCTCAAGAACGACGAGCTACGGCTGTACTTCCAGCCGAAACTCGACCTCCGCACGCGCGAGATCTACGGCGTCGAGGCGCTCGTGCGCTGGCAGCATCCCGAGCTCGGCCTGCTGCCCCCGCCGAGTTCGTCGACGCGATCGAACAGGCCGGCAGCATCGCGCATCTGACGCGTTGGGTGCTGCGCGCCGCAGTCGCACGCTGTGCGGCGTGGCGCGACCAGGGTGTGAATCTCAGTGTTGCCGTCAACATCTCCGTCGACGATCTGACCGACGAGTATTTGCCGTACTTCCTGCTCGAGCACGTTCAGAAGCACCGGCTCGCGGCCGCACAGCTCACGCTCGAAGTCACCGAAAGCGCGATCATGCACAACGTCCACAAATCCCTGGCCGTCGTGAACTGCATTCACGAGCTGGGCTTCAGGCTCGCAGTCGACGACTTCGGTACCGGCCACTCGGCGCTGGCGCAGTTGAAACGTTTGCCTGTCGACGAGCTGAAGATCGACAAGTCGTTCGTGATCGGCCGCGAGGACCAGAAGGATCTGGCCATTCTGCGCGCCACGATCGATCTCGCACACAAACTGGGGCTCGTCGTCGTCGCGGAGGGCGTCGAGGACGATGCAGCGCTGGAACGGCTCGCGGCCATGGGCTGCGAGCACGCGCAGGGCTACGGCATCGCGCGACCGATGCCGGCAGAACAATTCCTGCCATGGCTCGCGCAGCGTCGCTCCGCCAGCCGCGCGACTGTCGTGACACTCGTGCCCGCCGAAGGTCGCGCGAGCTAGCCCACGCCGCCGAAAGATCTCTCGCAAAGGCGCGAAGGCGCCAAGCCAGATAAGAAGAGAAGAAATGGCATGATTAGGTGCTGACTTCTCACCTTCCCTAACCTCTTCTCAAACTTTCGACCTCTTTCTTCTTATCTGGCTTGGCGCCTTCGCGCCTTTGCGAGAGATCTTCTCTTCGCCTTTACCGGAATCGGGCAAAGAGGGTTTGGTAGAGTGATGCGGTGGCTACCAGAGACCCCGCCGTACAGTTGCTGACGCTCGAGCCGATCGGCTACGTGCGAACGACGCTCGCGACGAAGACGGAGGCCGTGCGGCAGCCGCGCGCCGGCGGCAACGCGATCGGACGCATCGAGCTCCTGCCGGGTAGAAACTTCGAGCACGCGCTGCTCGACCTGGACGGCTGGGATTACATCTGGGTGCTGTTCTGGTTCCATTTCAACGAGGGCTGGCGCCCGAAGGTGCTGCCGCCGCGCAGCCTTTCGGGGCGCAAAGGCGTGTTCGGAACACGCTCGCCGCATCGGCCGAATCCACTCGGGCTCTCCGCCGTGAAGCTCGAGCGTATCGACGGGCTCAGCTTGTACGTGGCCGATATCGACATGCTCGACGGCACGCCCGTGCTCGACATCAAGCCGTACGTGGCGTACACGGACGCGATCGCTGCAACCGAGAACGGCTGGCTCGACGAGTCGCGTGCGCCGATCCGGTACCAGCCTTCGAAGTGCAGTGGGACGCTGCGGCCGCGAGCCAGGCCGAGTGGATCGAGACGCGCACGAACTTGCCTCTGCGCGAACGCGTTACCGCCACGCTGGCTCTCGGCCCCGCCCCTCAGCCGTATCGGCGCATCCGTCCCCGATGGGGACGGCTTCGTGCTGGCCGTCAAGGAATGGCGTGTGCGCTTCAGTGTCGCAGAGCGCAGCGTACGCGTGCACGCCGTCGCATCGGGCTTCCGGGAAGCGCAGCTCGTGCGCGGCGACGCGCCGGAGATCGTAGCGCACCGCGAGTTCCGCGCGCGTTTCGCCTAGAGTTCGCGCAACGCGGCGAGAAACGCCTCGATATCCGCCGAGTCGTTGTAGATGTGCGCGGATGCGCGCAGCGTGCCGGCGAGATTCAGCCGGTGATGCAGCACGTGTGCGCAGTGATAACCGCCGCTGACGAAGATGCCGTGCGCGTCGGCGAGAAACCGCGCGATGTCCTGCTGGCTCATGGCCGGCAAAGGCAACGACACCGTGGCGAGCGCGATCCGCTCGCGCGCCGAGCGGCCGAGAACCGTGGCATTCGGCAGCTGCGCCAGCCCGCGCATCAGCTGATCGGCCAGCGCGCGCGAATGTGCCGCGACCTTGGCCATGCCGACGCTCTGCAAGTAGTCGACCGCAGCGCCGAGTCCGATCACCCCTTCGACGTTCGGCGTGCCCGCTTCATAGCGCAGCGGCGCTTCGAGCGGCTCGAACCGGTCCTCCGCGTGCATGGCCACCATGCCGCCGCCGACGTTTCCCAATCCGAGCTCCGCGAACCGGTCGCGGCGCACGTACAGCACGCCGACACCGTTCGGCCCGAACATCTTGTGGCTCGAGAACCCCATGAAATCGACGTTCAGCGCGTGCACGTCGACCGGCAAATGCGCGATCGACTGCGACGCGTCGATCATGACCGGCACCCCCGCAGCATGCGCCGTCTCGATCCACTCCTCGACCGGCGCGATCACGCCCGTGACGTTCGACGCGTGCGCCACGCTGACGAGCCGCGTGCGTTTCGTGATCTTGCGCTTAAGCTGCGACCACTGCGGCACGGCCTCGTCGTCGATGTCGACCAGCTTAGGCGTAGCGCCGACCCGCCACGGCATGTAGTTGCTGTGATGTTCGGACGCTGGGAACACGATTTCGTCCTCGGCCGTGAGCCGCAACGCCCGCGCCAGCAAATTGAAGGAATCGGTGGCGTTACGAGTAAACACGATCTCGGCCGGTTGCGCGCCGATCAGCGCCGCGACGCGATGCCGTGCGCCCTCGTAGGCTTCGGTGGCCGCTTCTGCGAGCGGGTGCGTGCCGCGATGCACGTTCGCACCGACGGTTTCGTAGTAGCGCACGACCGCGTCGATCACGCCGCGCGGCTTCGGCGTCGTCGAGGCACTGTCGAGGTAGATGAAGGGTGCGTCGTCGTACCCGCGCTCGAGCAGCGGGAAGCCGGCGCTTTGCATCAGCTCTTGACCAGCCGGTACTTGCCGGACGCTTCGGGCGCGACCGCGCTCACGTGCTCACCGCGAATCGGTCGCGCCAGTAATCTGCCGACCGCTTCGGCCGCTACCGCCGCGCTCTCGCGCGACTGCGGGTCCGCGACATGCAAGCTATCGCCCACGAGCTGCCACTGCTCGAGCGTGGCGCCGGGGCCGAGTGCGCCGTGGATCGCGTCGTCGAGCATCAGCGGCGTCACGGTCTCGCCGTCCACGACCACGCAATCGGTGTGCCGGCCCTCGACGCGCTCCAGCACTGGCCCGTCGCTCATCAGGCCGCAGGCGCAGTCGCGCGTCTTGGCTACACGCACGACGTCGCCCACGTCGTAGCGCAGCAGCGGCATCCACGGCCGACCCAACGTCGTGACGAGCACGCGCGCGAACGGCGCGCTACCCGCCAACGGCACAAGATCGATGTGACTGTGGCGCTCGTTCGGATGCAGCCGCCCGTGCTCGCATTCCATGAACAGCACGCCGGCCTCCGTCGCGCCGTACAACTGAAAGAGCGGCGCGGCGACGGCGCGGCCGATGTCGCGACGCATCGCACGCGTCGTGGTCTCGTATGTCAACGTGATGAAATCCGGCGGTGGCAACGCGATGCCGCGTTTCACGGCGGCACGCGCGATCACGGCCAGATAGGCCGGATCGGCTTCGATGCCGCGTGGCGCGAACTGAACCCACTCGCGGAGCATTCGCTCGACGTCGTGGTCCGTCCACGACGACGGGTCCTGGCTTTCGTTCAGGAACAGCATGCCGTCGACGCTACGTTCGGCCATCGAGACGCTGCCAAAGTGGCAGACGCCCGCGCCACAGGCCGGCGTTGTCAGCACGGCTTCGCGGAAACCGGTATCGCGCATCGACTTGGCGATTCGCGCGTTCAAGCGCATGGCATCCCGCTCCTGCGGGTCCCACCACGACCACTCCCAGATGACCTGGAGCCGATCGGCGGTGGTGCCCGACGTCGCGAGTAGCGTCACGCGCTCGTCACGCATTGCGGCGTGCAGGTCCTGGCTCTGGCGGACCAGCGACTTCGGGAAGCCTTTGCGCAGCTCGCGTTTGCTGACTGACGGCAGCTGAGCGAGCCAGGCACGCAGCGCGCCCGTATCGGCAGGCGGCACGGGGCGATCGCGGTACAGCGGCACCTCGGCCACCATCCGCCGCGTCTCCTCGCTCACGCGCCGCCAATGCGCTGCGGAGTAGCTCACTTCGTGACCTCCAATGTCGCCTCGAGCTTGGCTTTGCGATTCGGCAGTGCCGTGAATACGGCCGCAGGTACGCCGTGGGCTTCGATTCTACCCCTACGGTCGATCACGAGCGCGCCGCCGCTCGGCACGCCGTAGGCGCGCGCCTTCTTGCCGAGCTCGCGTGCGCGCACGGCCGTGTACGCCTGCGTTTCCTGCCACGCGTCGCCTTCGCCATGCGTATCGAGCGCGAACGGCACCAACCCCAGGCACTCGTAGGTTTCGGCCTCATCGTCGCCGGCGTCCGCGTTCGGCCAACGGATCCACCGCTTGCCCAGCATGATCGCGCCCGCCGACATGCCGACGAACACGGCGCCGCGGTCCGCGGCGGCATGGAAACCAGCCACGAGCCCTGCATCCCGCAGCAGGCTCACGCCGGCCTCGACGTCGCCGCCGCCGACGAACACCAGATCCGCGTCCGCAAGCGCCTGCTGCATCTGGCTCGATTGCCTGCGGCGGCCGGCGATCTTTGGCCACAGAACGCGGCCGGCACCCGCAGCTGTCATGAGCGCGCCGAGCGCGGCGCCAAACGTCGGATCGTCGCCGTTGGCCGCGCCGACGTAGAGCACCAGCGGCTTCTCCTCACCCGTGCGCTTCAGCGCCTGCGCGAGATACGGCTTCGTGCCGAAATGGCGGCTGCCGAACTTGCCGGCGATCAACGTCGTAGCTTTGCGCACGTCTCTCGGCTCCAACGCGACGCTTGTGGTGACTCAGAACCCAGTAAGCAGAAAGTCGAGCGCTGCGAGAATCGTATCGCGCTGCCGCGCCAGGCTGCCTGCCGGCGCACCCAAGTCAGCACGCGCCATGCCCGCAAGCTGCTGGGTCACCAGCACGTACGTCTCATCTTCGAACTCGATCAGTGGCATCAAATGGCTGACCGGCTTGCTCGTGAGCCCAGCCTTCTTGGTAAGTGGGATCACGACACGGGTTTGCAGGGCGTCCAACAGATCGCACTGAACATCCAGTAGCAGTGGATAGAGACTGCGTGTCCGCGTGTTCTTGTTGCGGTACAGCGTGAATTGCTGCACTAGAAACTCCGTACATCGTCGCCGAACACACCGTGTTTCTCGACGTGCTCGTTGTAGCGAGCGATGGCATCGAGATTCTCTTTGCGCCACGTGTCGCGTTTGACCTTCGCGAGCTCGTCGGTTAAAGCCCGCTCCAGCGCTGCCGAGAGGTTCACTCCAGCCTCACGCGCGGCGATCAGTAGATCGCTGCGAACGCTCACGTTGGTCGGGCGCTTCGGCACTGCGGCTGACTTTCGACGCGGCATTGGACGTGCTCCGTGGTTGCGCTATTTGTAGCACATTTAGATGCGCATAGATATGCGCATTATGCCGCACTTCGTCTAGTTTCTCGGGCCGTAATGCGGGGCGGGTTGGCCGAGCTCAAGAGCGCCCAAATCAGGCGCGCTACCCGCGTAGCCGTCGGTGACGTTCGGCAGCAGCGCACCCGCGTCTACGCCCACGGACTTCGGCGCCAGCGAAAAATCGAACGCGGCAGGATCGTACAGGCGTTGAGGATCCGTAAGATCCGGTTGCGTCACGCGCACGAACACGTCGTAGTCGACGAGCCTGCTGTGCGCATCCTGACCCGTCGCGCGCTGGTATGCCCGTAAGCTGGAGAAGGTGCGCACGACCGGCGCCTTGGCGTACTCCGAACGCACGTCGAACGGCGGCGAGCTCCACTGGAACGAGATCTTTGCGCCGGGGTTCGGCCGAAAGCCGTTGTAGTCCGACGTTGAGTAATTCGTGAACGTGCCGACGTTGAACACGGCTTCCGCGGCGCCCTCGGCAAGGATCAGGTTGTTGCGAAAGTACAGGTTCGCGGCCGGACCCGGCACGCCGACTTCGCCGATGAACGTGTTCTGGTAGCACACGACACCGGCCGGCGTGGACACGTATTTCAACGCGCCCGCCCCGGGGCCGTTGTACACGATGTTGCGGATGAAATAGACCGGGCCGCCGAAGATCGGTTGCGCGCTCAAACCGCCGAGCGCCGTGTTGAAGCAGCGGTTGCGGAACACGCGCATGTTGCGCCCGCCGCCGTCGGTTTCGATGCAGTTGTCACCCATGTTGTAGAGGTCGTTCTCGTAAAAATCGTTCGACATAGGGAAACGGTCCGCGACCGGATTCGGCGTGCCGTCCGGATTGCCGTACGTGGCCATGTCGATGCCGTCGTGCCAGTGCGCGATGTAGTTGTGCGCGACGACGTGGCCCTGGCCGTACACCTTCACCGCGTACTCGGAGTCGAGCCGTTCGGGGAAGCCGGGCAGCTTCTCCCAGATCGCGCCGTTCCAGCCCATCATCTTGTCGGGATCGTGACGGCCGATGAACACGTTGTCGGCGATGTAGAAGTCCTTCGACCCCGACCAGTCGGTGTGCACGCCGCGGCCGACGTTCTCGACGCGCGAATGTTTCAGCGTGAAGCCGCTTGCGCCCGCGATGCTTTTGTTCCCGAGCAGAAACGCGACGTTCGTGTTCCGCACCGTGATGCCCTCGAAGTAGTTATAGTTCGCGGCCATCAGGTTGAACAGGTTCTCGGCGCCGTCGCCGTCGAACACGACCTCGCCGTCGCCGGCGCCCTTGATCACGATCGGCCGCTCCGGCGTCCCGCTCTGGGTCAGGTAATACGTGCCATCGAACACGGTCGCGAGCGCGAGATAACCCGGCGCCGGCGCACGATTCATGTAGTGGTGCCGATCGCTCAAGTACACGCCCGCGTGCACGAGGATCTGGTCCCCGGGCTGCACGCGCGGCGGGTATGCGTTCTGGTAGTCGAAGTGCGCGGCGGCCATGTAGTAAGCGGCCATCAGGCCGGTGAACGACGGCTCCTGCTTGGGCCCTTCGTAACCGATGGGATACACGTGGTAGACCTTGCCGCCTTCCGCCGGCCGCGGCTCGGCGCGCGTGCGCGCCGTCAGGATGCGGCGCGCTTCGCCGTCGACGCCGTCGGGATCTCGTAGCGTGAGCCGGATCTCGTACTGCGTGCCCGGCGTGAGGTCGAACACGCTGCCCGAGAACATGTTCGGCGCGACGTACGAGAACGGACTGAACGCAAAGGGGTTTGCGCCGGAAGCCGCGACGCCGGCCGGCGCCGCCGTGCCGGCCGCAAGCGTCGCCGCACTCTCGGCCGCGTTCGTGCCCGGAATGAAACTCGGCCCGCCGACGCGGCCGTTGACCTGCTCGTTCTTCAAACGCATGAGCGGCAACCCGACGTGCCACTCGGCGGCGCCGACCGTTCGATACTCGACGGTGACGGCGGCGTTGCGGTTGTCGTCGCCTTCGATGCTCCAGTCGAAGCCGAGCGAGATCAGCGTCGGCGGCTCCACGGACGTGGCACCGGCCGTCACTCGATCGTCCGCGGCGGCCGCCAAAGCGCAGAGCAGCGCCGCGAAACCCGCACCCGCCACTGCTTTTGCCTGGATCATCCGCCCACCCCAAAGCCCACGCACCGCTGCGACTCTACCGCAACGGTCGCAGCGCGTTCCAGGCGGCTACTTGGCTGCGCCGGCAGGGTGCTTGAACGTGACGTGGATGTAGTCTAGCGCGGCGCGGCTGTCCCATTCCCGCGCGCCGTGAACCCTGCCGAGCACGCGGCCGTCAGCATCGACGAGCACGGTGAGCGGCAGCGTGGACGCGCCGAGCATGTGCTCGAGCTCGAGGTCCTTGTCGATGAAGTGAGTGATCGTAGCGTTCGACTCTTTGAGCGCGGTCTCGGCCTTGTCGATGTAGTCGTCGGTCGAGACGCCGATGATCGTGAAGTAGTGCGTCTCGTCGAGCCACGCGAGCCGCTCGAGCGACGCCATCTCGGCGCGGCACGGCCCGCACCAGCTGGCCCAGACATTGATCAGGAGCGGCCGGCCGCGGAACTCGCTCAAGCTCCGCGCCGGGCCGTTCAGCCCGCGCATCATCGCGTCGCGCAACGGCTGGCCGATCGCGACTTCTCCGGGCACATCGCCGCGAGCAGTGGTCGCGACGACCACGCAGAGCAGAGACAGAAGCGCAGGGGCACGCATCAATGCCAAAATGCCAGTCTCACCGCCTGACCGCAACCGCCAACCGCCGCAGCCGGCCAGGAGCGTGACGCGCCGCACACAGGCGGGCGCATCAGCCGCCGAGCGCGATCGCCTGGCGCGGGAATGCTCTTAGAATTTTGGCGTCTACCGTCGCGAGCCGAACACCCAGCTGGATCGCGAGCGCGACGAACTCACAGTCATACGCCGAACATTCGCTATCGCGCGCCAACTCGAGCACTCGCGTCGAATCCACATCGTACTCGCCGCCGGCGAGAAGGTGCTCTGCTTCCGCCTGGATGTCGCGCGCCGCTTCGAATCTGAGCAGTCGGCGGCGGACATACGTGGCCAGAATGTTGCGCAGCTCGCTGCGCCAGAGCACTGGCGCCGTCCACTCCGGATCCTTCTCGAGCAACGCCTCGGCGAGGCGCGTGCGCTCCGTCGGCAGGTATAGATAGGCCACGACGTTCGTATCGACGACGATCACGAGCGTCCCGCACGTTTGGCTTTGGCGATGTCCAGCGCTTTGAACCGCTCACCAGGCAATGCAGCGCGAAGGCGACGGGCGCGAGTCAGCCGCTCGCGTGGCGTCATGCGTCCGGGCAACAGCACGGTTTCAAGGCACACGATGGCCTCGCTGTTCAGGCTGCGCCGGTGGCGCTCGGCCAACGTCTTCAGCTGTTCGTAGACCTCGTCGGGAATGTTCTTCAGCGTTAGCGTAGTCGGCACTGCCATGCTCAAATAACCTAAACGGAACCATTATGGTTTCTGGTACCGATGAGCGTCAACGACCTGGTCGTCGACGAAGCTACGCGAGGACACGCGGGATCGCTACGACACAATCCGTTCGTTATGTGCCGATTGTAGAACGTGACGTGAAAGCGTCACCGAGCGGGCGCTAGTCCCGCCGCGACAGAATCCACTTCGGGATCACACCCGCGTTCGACAGCAGGTGATCGCGCGCGCCGGAAAGCCGCTCGAACAGCCGCGCCATGTCGACGCGCACGAGCTGGCCGCGATGCTTCACGATCTTACCCGCGATGAACACCGTGTCGACGTTCGAGGTGTCGGCGCAAATCACGACGGTGGCGACCGGATCGACAACTGGCGCCACATTCACCTGGTCCGTGCGGATCAGGACGATATCGGCCTGCTTGCCGGGCTTCAGCGTGCCGATCTTGTGATCGAGCGCGCACGCCCGCGCGCCGTCGATCGTCGCGAACTCGAGCACGTCGCGGTGCGTGATCGTGGGTGAAAACGCGATATCCGGCGTGTCCGTGAACGCGAGGATGCGCTCCTGCACGAGTGCCGTGCGCATCTGCGTGAACATGTCGCCGGGCACGCTCGACACGACGTCGATGCTGAGCGAAGGCCGCATACCGCGCGCAAGGAGACGACCGGTCGGCGGAACGCCGTGGCCCATCAGCATCTCGACGTACGGCGCCACCGACGTCGTCCCGCCTGTTTTGGCGATCAGATCCAACTCTTCGTCGGTGGAATCGGTGCAATGAATGTACGTGGTGTCGGGGCCCATGAGCCCGAGGTCGTTCAGCGTACCCACGTGGTTCACGTGCACGCCCGTCAGGCGCATACCCACGTGCACGCTGATGCGGATGCCGAGGTCGCGTGCGAGCAACCAATCGTGACGCGCGACCTCGGGCGTAACGTTGCCGGGCGCGCGTGCCGCGAGCGCAAGTCCCAGCAGCTGGTCGTCGGAGTTGAAGTACGTCTTGCGGATCCGCCGGACATCTTCGGGGTGTTCCTTCGAACTGTAGGCCCACCAGCTCGCGCCGACCGGTGGCCCATGCGCGTAGATCGCGCGAATGCCCGCTTCCGCCAAACCGTGGATCGCGGCGTCGGAGTGCTCCGGCGTGTTGTTCACGTGCGACCAGTCGAGCAAGGTCGTGATACCGCCGTTGATGGCCTCGAGCGCGCCCATCAAGTTCGCGATGTAGACGTCCTCGGCGCGGTACTGGATGCCGATGTTGTCGAGCATGCCGGAGAAGTATTGATCGAGTGTGCAGCTCGGCAACACGCCGCGCACGGGGGTCTGCCAGGTGTGGCGATGCGTGTCGACGAAGCCCGGCATGACGATGCGATCGCGCGCGTCGATGACGTTCGCGTTCGGGCTCGCTTGCAGGTCCTGGCCGATCGCAGCGATCTTGCTGCCCTGGATCAGCACGTCGGTGTGAGGCATGTCGCCGAGCTCGGGGTCGAGCGTGAGCACGTAGCCGCCCTTGATCAGGGTGGTGTCATCTGCGTAGAGGCGTCCGCCGATCATGTGTTCCGCCTTGGGCACCGACACTGCGATCGGCGCGGTTCGTTCGTTGTTGTTCCGCGAGCGCCGGCCGCCGGTGGGGTGCTAAGCGCTGCCTTGGCATCCTAGCACTGGCCCGTAAGTAGTTCCCACACTAGCAGCGGTCCGACGGCGCGCCGTCTACTCCCGGTAGGTATTCGGACGAGGGCCCGAAAATGGGCGTGCGCAGGCTTGGACGTAGCGAGTGGCGGGTGTTCTGCGACCGGCTGTCGAAGAGCCTGCGCGACGAGGCCGCGGAGCTCGAGGTCGTGTCGCTGGCGCTCGGCGATCGCGTCGAGGCGCGCTGGCTGCCGCTGTATGGCATCACGTACGACGCGCGAGCCGACACGCTGGAGATCGCGCTCGAAGGTATCGATCACCTGATCGCGGCGCCTCGCGATGTCGTCGTCGAGGAAACGGCGCGCGGCGTCGTCAGCGTGGAGATCACGACCGCCGACGAGCGCCAAGAAACCTTGAAACTCAGAAAGCCGGTACCGCTGTCCGACGCGGAGGCGTCGGCGGAACGTACCTTAGAAGAAACGGCGCGGCGCGCGGTGGAACCACCGCGGCGCCGCGCCGATTGACTCACTGCGCCTTGGCTTCTTTCGGCTCTTGGGTTTGCGAAGTAACGCCCTGCTTGAGCAGCCCTTCCCAACGCATGATGTTGTCCTTGCCGCCGTTGCAGCCGCCGTCGGCCGGGTTCAGGTAGTTCCCGTCGTCGAGCCGGGCCCAGCCGATCGCGCCACCCGGCCGGCCGTCGCGCAGCGGGCAATACATGAACGTGACGGTCGCGCCCGGTTTGAACGTGTCGCCCGTGATGCCGCGTTGGATCAGTCCCGTCGGAGAGGAGCCCTCGAAGCTCCACAGAGTATCCTTGCCGTCCTCGTCCTTGACGTTCAAATACAGCCAGGAGTGTGGATTGTTGAACGCCCAGCGCACGACGGTGCCGGACTTCACGATCTCGGTGTTGCGGTCGAACATCGCGAACGAATGATGAGCCTCCGCGATGGCCGCAGTCAGCAGGCCGGCCGCGATCGCCGCCGCCCACACGTGTTTTCGCTTGATCATCTTAGGCACTCCTCTTATTTCGAATTCGGCGTGAGCGTCGTGTTGTAGATCGGGTCACGCGTCTGGCCGGGAAGCTCGGGGAACATCGTGGCGCCGCGGGCATCGTTGAACCCTTTTTCGCCGGGCAAATGGAAGTTCGACACGCCCTTCTCGTCGAGATACGCGTTGGTGCTCTGCTCGCATTCCCAGTGGTTGATGCGGTAGTCGGCCTTCTCGAGGTCGACCGCGTGTCGGAACGCGTACATGACGCTGACCGGCTTCACGAACGCAAACTTGTCGTAGAACGTGGCCTGCACTTCGAGGCGCTCGACATTGTCCGGGTACTTTTTCAGCTGCCAGATCTCGACGCTCTCGAACTGATTGCTCGTCATCGGCGACCAGCGCGTGAAGTCGGCGGGATACAGGTACTTCGAATTCAGGACGAGCTTGTCGCCGTCCCAGAAGCCGATGGTGTCGCCGTACCACGAGTGCGTACCGTATAGATTGCTGTGCTTCTTGCCGATCAGCACGCGGCGAATCGACGGACCGAAGTCGTTGATGAGGTACGACTCCGTCGGCAGGTTGATGAACTCGTGCGTGTACGGCTCGAGCAGGAAGCGCGGCATGCCCGGCGGCTCGCAGTGCGCGAGGCGGTCGTAGCGAACCTGCCCTTCCTCCATCTGCTGGCGCCAGCGTTCCTTGTAGGCCTTTTCGTAGGCAGGGGTCAGCACGCCTTCACGCACCTTGCCGGCGAGACCGCCGGGGCCGTCGATGAAGGCCTCTAGGTGCGTGTTGCCGGCAGTGTTCCAGATACCGTCCCAGCGCGGCACCGTTGCGAGCGTGTGCTTGGTGCCACCCTTGGCCTGTGCAAGCAGATATTCATAGTGCTCGTCGGAGGTCGCGAACTCCTTCGGCGGCTTCTCGGCTTTGAGCGGCGGCCCAAATCCGCCGCCGAACTGCCCGCGCTGCGCGAGCGCGGCCGGCGACACCGTAGCCAGCGTGAGCGCACCAATGCCGACCCATGCCAGGCTTTTGACTGATCTCATGAAATTCCCCCGAGTCCAAACGACGCGACGGTCGCTATCAAGCAATACTATGAGTGGCCCGAGACGGCGGTCAACGGCGCACTCAACATAGCCTCCTTCAGATTTGTCGCGACTCGGCCGGGGCGCGAAGATGCTGCGGTCCACGGCACGGTGGGCGTAATCACACTGGTGCCGGAACAACCACTCTCAGCGCGACTTGACGCCCGCCCGCGCACCCTGAGCCGAGCCGGCTCACGCGGGCGGCGGCTTCGCTTCGGGCGCCACGAGCCGCCCCGTCGGCGCCACCTGCGGCGGTGCGCCGACGAAGCGGGCTTTGTCTTCGCTTGCGACGGCCGTGGTCTTCCCCTTGCGCCACACCGCGAAAATCGCGAAAGCCAGGTTCAAGGGCACGACGGCGCCGAAATAGGCCGCGGGGCCGACTACCTGCATGGCTGCGGACACGATCAGAGGTCCGCACACCGAACCGATACCGTTCAACAAGATGATCGAGCCGCTCGCGGCCACCATCTGCTCCGGCCTCAAGTGGTCGTTGATGTGCGATACGCACAACGCGTACGTCGTCAGGGACAAGCCGCCGCTGACGACCACGGCCGCGAAGAACGGAAGCGCTGCCCCGCCGCGGAGCAACAATGCGGCCCCGCCCGCAATCGCAGCGGCCAATGTCATCGCTATCAGCACGCTGCGCCGATCGATGCGGTCGGAGTACCTGCCGAGCGGCAGCTGCAGCACGATCGCCGGCAAGATGCTGCAGGCCATGAACGTCGAGACGCCGGTGGCGGAAAGGCCGCTGCGTGCCGCGTACACGGGCCCGAGTGCGAACAGCGTCGCCGATACAGCACCCGAGAACGCGACGCCGACGGCGCCGAGCGGCGAAATCGCGTACAGCTCGCGAAACCCGACGCGTTGCGGTAACGCGAACTCGGGCGCGCGCTGGGCCGTGAGCGCCATCGGTACCACCGCGAGAGAGATCAGCACGGCGATGACCGTGAACAGCAACTGGCTGCGCGCGTCACCCAGGTTCAAAAGAAACTGACCGAGACCCAAACCGGCGTAGATCACGACCATGTACGTGGCCAACAGCGTGCCCCGCGAGCGGCTGTCGGCACGATCGTTGAGCCAGCTCTCGGCCACGACATAGATACCGGCGAAACAGACGCCCGACACGGCGCGCAGCAGCGCCCACAGCCAGGCGGTGACGAAAACGCTCTGCACGAGGATCGTCGCGGCCGCCACGGCCGTGAGCGCGGCGAACACGCGGATGTGCCCTACTCGTCGCACGAGCTCCGGCGCCGCAAGCGAGCCACCGACATAGCCCACGTAGTAGGCCGCCATGACCATGCCCGTCACGAATGTCGAAAAGCCCTCGAACGTCGCGCGCACGCCGAGCAGAGTGGCCTGCAGCCCGGCGCCGAGCATGAGCAGCGCCATGCCGAGCAGAAGCGCAAGACTGTGAGCGAGTGCGTCTTTCACGGGACGCTATGGTCGCGGTCTTACGGCCGGCATTCAACCGCGAACGAACGGCCGCGCTTTTGCCTCAACCCTAGAGTGCGGCGCCGCGCCAACGCGCGAGCAGCGGCGCGGCTGCGAGCCCGACGAGCGTCAGCGTCCACACGATCACGGCGCCGGTTGGCGCATCGTAGACGGCCGACAGCAGCAGGCCCACGAGGTAGCCCAAGAAACCGATCGCGTAGCCGGCCACGAGCGTGTACTTCGCGAGCGAGCGCGTCGCCAGCGCGGGCACCATGAGACTCGCGAACACGAGGTACACCCCCACGAGCTGCACGGAAGCGGTCACGCTCACGGCGAACAGAAGGTAGAACCCGGGCCGGCCGAACGTGCGCATCACGAGCCGCCAGCTCGCGAGCACCACGGCCGCGAGCACGGCGGCTGGCACGAGCGTGTGTACATCGGCGAACAGAATCTGGCCGACAAGCAGGTCGCGCAGCTCCTCACCGCCGCGCGGGTTGTTCGCGAGCAGCAGCAAGCCGCCGGTCGCCGCGAGCACGAACGACACGCCGATGATCGCTTCCTGTGTCTTCGCGAAGCGCTTGTCGGTCCACGACAACAGCAACCCGCCTGCGAGTGCCGCGGCGAACGCGGCGGCCTGCGCCGCGGCACCGTGCGTGTCGAGACCGAACGTACTCGCGGCGATCACGCCGAGGCCGGCCATCTGCGCAACCGCAAGATCGATGAAGATAATGCCGCGCTTCAACACCTCGCGCCCCAGGGGCACGTGCGTCGCGAGCACGAGGATGCCGGCCACCAGCCCCGGGCCGATGATCGTGAAGGCCGTGGCGTCAAAACTCACTGCTTGACCTCCAACAGGGTCTTCACCATCACGTCGAACATGCCGAACAGGTCGTCGGCGCCGGGGACGCTACCGACCGTGTGCGGCAGAACGACGTACGGTATGTGTGTTCGGCTCCCGAGCCATTCCGACGCCTTCGCGTCCTCGTAGGTCGAGCGGACGATGACCGCCACCTGCTTGCCCTTCAACTGATCCAGCAATTCCGCGAGATGCGCGGCGCTCGGTGGCAGGCCGGGCTTCGGCTCGAGATTGCCGACTTCGACGAGGCCGGCCCAGTTCTCGACGTACGCCCACCCCTTGTGATGCGTCACGATCTGTTTGCCGCGTAAAGGTGCGACCGCGGCCGTCCAGCGCTCGACTGCGGTCTGCCAGCGTTTCGCGAAGTCTTCGTAGCGCTGCTTGTACGTTGCCGCGTTCGCCGCGTCGAGTGCCGCGAGCCGCTCCGCGAGCGCCGCCGCCACCTTACCGATGTTACGCGGATCGGTCTGGATGTGCGGATTGCCATACGGATGCACATCGCCGAGCGAACGGTCCACGCTCGTGGGTTTATCCAGCATCTCCACATAGTCCGCCGCGTTCAGATTGCCGGGCTGCCCTGGCTGTACGGCGCCGTTGCCGGCCTGGCGCAGCAGCAGCGGCAACCAGCCGACCTCGAGGTCGGCACCCGTGCAGATCACGAGTGCCGCGCGGCGCATCTTGGCGATCAGGCTCGGCCGCGCCTGGATGTAGTGCGGGTCCTGCTGCGGCGTGGTCGCCGATTCGGCATTGACGAGATTGCCGCCGATCTCGGTCGCGAGCGCGGCCCATTCGGGCTCGCAGGCGAGAACCTCGAGCGCGGCGTGCGCCGGCGCCGCAAGCGTCACGAACAAAGCTGCGGCAAGGAAGGCAAGTACTTTCATGGCTGGCTCCTCAGAACCGGTGTGCGCCGTGGGCGCCCAGGCTCATCAGGTATTGGAAGACAATCTGGTTGTCGGCCGCGGGCGCCGAGCGGTCACGATTGAACTGCAGCCGCAGCCGGCTGAACTCACTGTTCGAGAAATCGCTCATGACGCTGACGCGGCTCGGATCGTGAGTCGTCGCGAGAGGATTCGGGCCCACGATTGCGACGTTGTTGCTGGCCTCGAGCCGGTCGTAACGCATCCCGACGCGCCAGCGTGGCCGGAACTGATAAACGCCCTGCACGTAGAAACCGTTCTGCGTGCCATCGTACAAGCCTACGTTGGCCGCCGTCGTCGTCGTGACCGCGAGCGTGCCCGACTCGCTCCGATGCAGGTACTCGGCCTGCACGGTGTAGTACAGATCACGCGGGTTGCCGTTCTTGGCCCACTTCCATATGAAGTCCGCGATCGTGAGATCGCTGTTGCCCGTGAACGCGGCGGTGCCCAACGCGAACACCGACGACCGCTCGCTCGCGTCGGCGGAAAGCCGCGACAAACCGGCGCGCCAGCTGCTGGTGGCGCCGACGTCGCCGCCGATGTGCACGAATAGCGTCGACGCACCGACGCCGCCGTGCGCCGCGCCCGCGGCCGGAAACGAGTCGCCACGCATGAGTTCCGTTCCGAGCTCCACGAACAACGTGGTCGGCGCCACCCACTTCAGTTGCAGGCCCGTGTCCTTGTAGGTGCCGTTCAACATCGCGGTATACGCGAGCGGCGCGTCGTCGAAGTCCCACGCGTGCGAATGGATCGGATTCAGATAGCCAACGTCCGAGAGAAAGCGTCCCGCCTTGATCTTCAGCCCCTTCGGTAACGCCAACGTCTCGACGTAACCCTCCTCGAGATCGAGCGACGTGTCATTGCCGGTTTGGTCGATGGAGGCCGCGACGAAGCCGTAGTACTTGTCATCGATGTTGGCGCTGATCGCGAGCTCCGTCTCGTCGAGCGACAGCCCCTCCGTGGGCAGCCCCGCATCCTTGTCGAGCAGGAAGCCCGACAGCGCCCAATCGGCGGGATCGCGCGAATAGTTTGCGTAGTGGCCGTTCAGAATCAGACTGATAGCGGGATTGAAAGCATTGCCGCTGACTTGCTGTGCGTGCGCCGCGGCGCAGCACGCCATGAGTATCGGCACGGCCAACGCCGCGCAGTTTCGGAATCGCATGATTCCTCCTTACCTGGAAAGACCGTGACGCAGGCGCTTACGCCTGCACATTCGTCGTCAGGATGGGAGGTAAGACGGCGGAGCTCGAGAGCGGTAAGCCGCGCGGAAAGCGACGGCGATGGAACCGCTGACGGTCGAAGCGACGGCCTCGGGCGTCGGCGGCGGGATGTGATGCACGGGCGGCGCGGCGGCGCCCGCCAGATGGTCGCCGGCCACGCACAGAGCGCAGGGCGCGCCATTCTCGACTTTGGCGTGGTCGACCGTGTGAACGACGAGCAGCGTCTGCGCCAGCAGCAGCCAGCCGAGCAGCACGAGCAATGCCGGCCGATGCCGGCGGCTGCGCAGGGCAACCGCCAACGACTCGAGCTTCTTTGCGACGCTGGTCGTCATCTGGCCGCAAGACTAGCAGGTAGGCTCGACCGGGGACAGGCGGCGGAGTCCCCGGCCTTACTTCCCGGCGGGCGGCGGCGCCTCACCGGCCTGAACCACGATCTCGCGCTTCGTGAACTTCCAGGTACCGTTGAGCTTGCGCAACGCGTCGACGTAGTGGCCGGCCGCGAGCACGCCGTGCGCGTCGCCGATCCCGATGTCCTGCCAGTACGCGCCACCCGTGGCCGCATCGCCAGTGATCGTGTACGACAGGTTCGAGATCACGTGGACCACGCGCGGCTCGGCCGGCAAGCCGCCGAGAAAGTCCTTCATGGCCTCGTGGCCCTTGGTGTGGTTCTCGCCGAGCACGAGCTCGCCGTCGTCCGTGAACGTCGCGACGTACGCATCCCAGTTGCGCGCGTCGAGCGCGCGCGGGTAATCGCCCGCCACGAGTTGATCGATCGCGAGCCGATCGGCCACGGCGGCGATACGCGGATCGGGCGCTTGCGCCTGTTGGCAGCCCGCGGCTACCACGGCGACGAGAACCAGGAAACGTAGCGGTCTCATGAGGGTGTTCTCCTTATTCTATGCATGGCCGTGCGCCGGGCGCGCGTCGATAGTGTGGTGGAACGCGGCCGTTTGCAACGCGGAAGCCGTGGTGCAGGCGCGTTCGTCGCCGACTCCGCGGAGGCCAACGGCCTCCGCGGAGGGCGTTGTCGAAACTACAACGTCATCGTTATGCCGAAGAAGATACGACGACCGATCTGATCGTAGTTGGAGTTGGTCGCCCCGATTGCGTTGTTGGTCGTGCTCGCGCCGACCCACTCGGGGTCCGCATTGAACAGATTGTCGATGCCGCCGCGGAACGCCCACTTCTGCCCGAACTGCCAGCTGCCGAACACGTCGAACTGGTCGTGCGCATGCACTCCGAACGACGTAGGCGAAGAGCCCGGCGGCAAATCCAGCGACGGCAGGTGCTGCCACCGGGTGCCCACCGTGAGCGACTTCTTGACGTAGGCCACAGTCGTGAACAGCCGAGTGTCGAACGACGAGTTGTCCGTGGTCCCTGTGTAGTCGATGAAGTCGGCTCCTGGGAACGGCGCTCGCGCGTACTTGCTCAGGAAGCTCGCCTGGACGTTCAGATTGAAGGCCCCGATTCCCCAGTCGACTTGGACGTCGGTACCCTCGCTCGTGATACCGCCCTGGTTGATATACCGGGCGCTGTACTTTCGGTCGGCGCCATAGTTGCCCGGCGTCAGCGGCGCACCGCCCAGGTACTCTCTCTGAATCAAGGCGCAAAACGGGTTGCCCGCGGCGAGCTCGGCGCCGGAGTGCGAACCCGGGGCGCTGCCGACCAGCGCGTTGTACCTCGCGTCCAGACATTGCTGGTATACGACGTCATGCCCCGGGACGCCGATCGCGTTCGTAAGCTCGATCCGGAACCAGTCCACAGAGAGCCGCAGCCGCTGTTTGGTCGGGATGTCGAAAACGAACCCCGCCGTGTACGTGTCCGCCGCCTCCGTACCAAGACCCGGGTTGCCCTCGGTCACGCCGATCGAGATCGGAAAGAAGAACTGCCCGCCGAAAACGTTGTAGTTGTAGCTGTCCGCGCTGGCAGCCCCGGGCACGTAGAGCGACGCCGGAGCTCCATCGCGAACCATCAACTGCTGGCAGAGCGCCTGCACGTTCAGGCGATTCGGGTTGGCCGCCACGTTACCCCACACCGGTGTCTGCGTGTAGTTCGCGCACGAATCCACGATGCCGAGCGCCAGCGTGCTGCCGCCGCGCGGCGTGAACAGCTCGTTCACGTTCGGCGCGCGGTTCGCATACTGATACCCGCCGCGAAACCTGATCCAGTTCGTGACCTTCACGTCGCCGAGTAGTTTGTAGGTCGTGATCTTGCCGACGGTGTCGTACGAGGAATAGCGGAAGCCGGGATCGAGCTCCAACCGGCCCTTCAGCAGCGGAATCGCGAACTCGCCGTAGATCTCCTTGGCGTCCGTCTTGCCGTCGACGCCGACGGGCAAGATGATGTTCTGAACGACGGCCGGATAGTCCTGGTTCGCGTTGTAGCCGCTGTCCGGGTCGTACGTGAAGTGCTCGCGGCGGGCATCCACGCCCAACGCGAACTGCAACGGGCCGGACTTCATCTCGGCGATGGTGCCCGTGACGTTGCCTTCGACGATGTCCTGGGTGAGCCCGCTGATGTCGTTCATGCGCAGCACGGCATAGTCGGCGCAGTCCTTGGATGTGGACGGTGTGTTGTCCACCGCGCCGCTCGCAGTGAAGATGGGCAGGCCCGAGGTGCAGTGACCAGTCACGGCCACCGGCTGAGCGCCGGGGAGATTTCCAACGTCGAAACCCTTACCGTACATGTCGGCATTGAGCAGGTTCTGAACCCGCGGCAGGAAGGGAAACCCGTCCGGCTGGCGCGCGTTCACCGTCGTGCCGCCATGCGAAGCCTGAATGTCCCAGGTCCAGTCGTGCTTGCCGACCATGACGTCGCCTTTGAGGCCGCCGATGACCTGGTAGACGTTGCTCGTGGTCTGGGTCGTGAAATTCGGGAAGTAGTCGAGGCCGCCGACGTACGTCCACGGTGCATCCGGATTCGGGCGCGAGCTCAGCAGAGCACCGAGCGCGGCTGGAACCGGGTGCCGTGTGACGCCCGCCGGCGCCTGGCCGAACGTCGGCGAATTCGGATCGTCATACAGATGGTTGTACGGCACGGTCGGCGACCAGATGTTGAACAGTTGGGAGACGAAGCCCGACGAGGTCGCGTAGGTCTGCGCGTAGTGCAGCTCAGAGAACACTTCGACATTGTCGGTCAGCTTGATGTGGCCGGATCCGAATAGCGCGTACCGCTCGAGCGGCAGCTGTAGATAGTTGTGCTCCGCGTCATTGAACGCCAACCCCCCGGGCTGGCCCGGAGCTTGCGGCGGATTGATCTTGTAGCCCGAGCTGCCACCGAGCGGCCCCGTGTACGGATGGGCGGGATTCATCGGGTTCAACGGATCGAATACATTGCCGTTCTGATCGACGGCATAGGTGGCGCCGAGCAAGGGGAAGCCCGCGGTGGGGACGTTACCCGTGCCGAAGGGGGGCGCCAGCGGCTGGCCGCAGTTCGTCACGCCGCAGTACGACGCGCGCGCCGGATCGTATTGCGACAGGTTGGCGGCGCTGCTGCTCGCGGTAACGGCGCCCCCCGTCGTGCCGGGGTCGTTCCAGCCCCTGACGACCCAGTTGCGGTCGCGACCAAAGATAACGTTGCGCTTGCTGTAGTCGGCGCCCAGCATCACGGAACCGCGGCCGTCTCCGAACGACGTGCCCATGATTCCGCTGAACGAGGTTTCCTTGCCGTCGCCCTCCGCGCTGATGCCGGACTGGGCGCTGAGCTGCACGCCCTCGAAGTTCTTCTTCGGGATGAAGTTCACGACACCGGCGATCGCGTCCGCGCCGTACACGGCGGCGGCGCCGCCCGTGATGATCTCGACTCGATCGATGGCCGCCGACGGGATCGTGTTGATGTCGACCAGCAGTTGGCCGTTGATGGGCTGCACTCGGTGGCCATCGAACAGCACGAGGCTGCGGTTCCCCCCAAGGCCTCGCAGGTTCAGCGTTGCCGCGCCGGGCGCCGCGTCCGCCTGCGGAAACGGTGTGCCCGCCGGACTGTTCTGCGCTTGAGTACCGGCCACAGTGAACTGCGGGAACTGGTTCAGGGCGGCTTCCATGCCAACGTTCGTCCTCGTGGTGAACACCGACTGGTCGATCGTCACGATCGGACTCTGCGACGTGAAATCTCGCCGGACGATGCGCGAGCCTGTGACGACAATTTCCTCGAGACTTTGAGTAGCTGGGACCGCTGGCGGTGCCTGGGCGAGGACGCCGGCCGCTCCACTCATAGCGACGATGAGAGCCAAGGACGAGGACACGGCCGCGTAGCGGTCGCGATACAACCTGCGCATGACGATTACCCCCAACAGTTTCGTGATTCCACAGGGCAGTCAGAACTCGGGGCTGCACGACTACGGTCACTCGCGAAGCGTCCGAGTATCTGTCCGGACAGTTTTTCGCATGGATTTCGCGCGAAGCCAAGGGGTCTGTGTAGCGTACTTACCACAAACGGCAACGTCCCCGGATCGAGTTAGTGACCGGCCCGAGAGAAATATTCACCCGTCGATGGCTTTTTTGCGGCGCGGCCCGGTGGTGGAGAAGTAGTAGCATGCCCGCAAACCCCGGGAGGATCAGTACTTTGACGAAACAGATCGTGTTCTGCGCCGATGGCACCTGGAACGGCCCGAGCCACGACGCGACGACCACCGATATCGACAGCGCCGCGCAGAACGACGCGGCCATCAAGGACGGCGTCACGAACGTCGTGAAGCTGTTCGAGAACCTCCAAGGCCGGGAGGCCGGCACGCAGGCGCTACAGAACGAGACCGAGCTCATGCATCGCAACGCCGCCGGGCAGCTCTTGCAGGCGGCGAAGTACATTCACGGCGTCGGCAACTCCGCGAACCCCATCATGAAGGTGCTCGGCGGCGTGTTCGGCGCTGGCGTCGTTGCGCGCGTCATCCGCGGCTACACGTTCATCTCGCGCGAATACGAGGCGGGCGACTCGATTCACATCGCAGGCTTCAGCCGTGGCGCTTATACGGCGCGCGCGCTGGCGGGCATGATCTCGGCTGTCGGGCTGCTCGACGCCGGCAGGTACGACCCCGAGAACAAGTCCGCGGCGTACCTGCGCGGCTTCGCAGCGTGGCTGAAGTGCAAAGGCATCGTGTTCAGGGGCGACAAGAAACTAACGTCGTTGCTGAACACGATCCTCGACCTCGCCGGCGACACCGTCGCGCGTACCGCGCTGCGCAAGGGCGATCTGATTCCGCACGTGCCGATCAAGTCGGTCGGCGTGTGGGACACGGTCGGCTCGATGGGCGTCCCGAACTACGTCAAAGGCTCGCGCAAGGATTTCTTCAGCTTCGTCGATACGAAGCTTTCGCGGGCCGTGGAATCCGGCTTCCATGCGATGGCGCTCGACGAGCAGCGTCGCGACTTCCCCGTCACGCGCTGGGACAAGGACGCGCGCGTCGAGCAAGTGTGGTTCATCGGCGCCCACTCGGACGTCGGCGGCGGCTATCCGCGAGGGGAGTCGGGGTTGTCCGACCTGGCGCTCGATTGGATGACGCTGAAGCTCGCCGGAGTTGGCGTGAGGTTCGTCCAGCTGCCGGCCGAGCCCCTCGACCCAGCGCGGTTCGCCCAGCCGCTTCACAAGCCGTGGGCGAAGCCGCCGTTCAACCTCGGCGCCAAGCAGCGAGCGCCAAGGCGCGGCGACCTGTTTCACGAGAGCGTAAACGGCCGCTGGCGAGCGGACGCCGCGTACCGGAAACTCTGGCCGAAGATTTTCTGAAGCTCGCCATGAATTCGCTCGCTAGAACTCTGCTCGCGACCGCCGCGCTCGGAGCGTCCTCCGCGGCGCCCGCGCATCACGGTCTCGGCCGGTTCGATCGCTCGCAGCAGGTGGCGTTCACGGGCGTGATCACTGGCATCGACTTCGTGAACCCGCATTCGTATCTGCACTTCGACGTCGTGAACGCCGCGGGCAGAAAGATCGCCATGAACTGCGAGATGCGCGCGGCCACGCTGCTGCGCCGCTCCGGGTGGGCGCCCGAGATGTTCGCGGTCGGCGCACAGGCTACGGTGTTCGGCTTCGGCCACCGCGACGATCCGAGCGCGTGCTACCTCGAGGACATCAAGATCGGCAACGGCCCGAGCTTGAACCGCAACGCGCAACTCGAAGTGACCTCGAAAGTCGATCTGTCGAGCCGGCCGGCGCGACAGCCGACTGGGGAGCCGAACATCTCCGGCGACTGGGCGCAGGAGCAGTACGTGATCGCCGTGCCGCCGGGCGGCGGCGGCGTCATGACGCCGAAGAGCCTGATCGGCGCGGTACACGACGGGAAACTCGCGCCGCAAGACATTCCGCCTTCGGGCTGGGATGCGCGGCCGGTGCAGTTCACACCGCGCGGCAAAGCGGAGGCCGATGCGTTTCGCATGTGGTCGCCCGAGGACAACCCGCGGTTGCGTTGCCGGCCGACGAGCATCCTGCTCGACTGGGTGTTCGACGGGCCCGTCAATCGCATCGCGCAGCAGCAGGATCGCATCGTGATCAACTACGGCCTGTTCAGCTTCGAACGCGTGATTCACATGAACCTACGCGAGCACCCGGCCACACTCACGCCGAGCTACGCGGGCCACTCGATCGGCCGCTGGGACGGCGACACCCTCGTCGTCGACACCACGGGCTTCGCGCCCGGCGTGATCGCGCCGCCCGTGCGCAACAGCGACAAGCTGCACGTGGTCGAGCGCTTCACGCTCGACTCCGAAGCGTTGGACGCTGAAGCGCGATTACGTAGCCGAGGATCCGGTGTATTTCGCGGGACAATACGTCGGATCGGACACGCTGCTCGTGGCCGACGTGCCGTACGTCGCACACCCGTGCAACGAGCTGACGTACGAATTCCGGCGCGAGCCGAATCGCGCGCAGTAGCCCCCCCTGAATTACCTGTAGCCGATGCGCGTCCTGCTGCTGACTCCGCCGATGACTCAGCTGAACACGCCGTACCCCGCGACGGCGTATCTGACGGGCTTCCTGCGCGCGCACGGTGGCGAGCTGCAACTCGACGTGCGTCAGGCCGATGCGTCGCTACTGCTTTTCCTGAGGCTCTTCAGCGTGCCGCTCGTCGAGCGCATGACCGAGGTGCTGCAGCGGCGCGCGCGCAAGCTGCGCGCGGCGGAGACGCCGCCGTCGATCGCGCACTTCCTCTCCCACGCACCGCGGTACGCCGCGACCGTCGAGCCTGCCATTCGTTTCCTGCAAGGCGCCGACCCGAGCTTCGCATTGCGGATCGTTGGACGCACGTTCCTGCCCGAGGGACCGCGGTTTGCTCCGCTCGCACACGGCGGCGAGGAGCATCTCGCGTGGGCGTTCGGCGTACTGGGCACTACCGAGCAGGCGCGCTACCTCGCGAGCTTATACGTCGACGATCTGGCCGACGTGTGGCGCGACGGCATCGATCCGCGCTTTACGCTCGCACGCTACGCCGAGCGGCTCGCGGCCAGTGCGCCGAGTTTCGACCCGTTACACCAGGCACTGCACGCCGAGCCCACGCTCGTGGACGACGCGCTGGACGAGATCACGCATGAGCTCATCGCCGCGCACCAACCCGACGTCGTCGGCATGTCGGCGCCGTTCCCCGGCAACGTCTATGGAGCGTTCCGCATGGCGCGAGCGATCCGCGCGCAATCGCCGACGACGGATATCGTGCTCGGCGGCGGCTGGGTCAACACGGAGCTGCGAGATTTGCGCGAGCCGCGTGTGTTCGACTACTTCGATTACGTGACACTCGACGACGGCGAGCGGCCGCTGTTGAACCTGCTCGCGCGTTTGCAAGGCCGCGACGCTCCGCTCGTCCGCACGCTCGTGCGCCGTGGTGGCGCCGTGATACTCGAAAACGACCCCACGCAGCACGACTTCCCGCAGAAAGACACAGGCACGCCCACCTACGACGGCCTGCCGCTCCACCACTACGTGTCGGTGCTCGAAATGCTGAATCCGATGCATCGCCTGTGGTCGGACGGCCGCTGGAACAAGATCACGATTGCGCACGGTTGCTACTGGAAGAAGTGCAGTTTCTGCGACGTGTCACTCGACTACATAGGCCGTTACGATCGGCCGGCCGCCGACGTCGTGCTGCACCGCATCAAGTCGCTGATTGCGGAGACGGGGCAGACCGGTTTCCATCTCGTCGACGAGGCCGCGCCGCCGGCCGCGCTGCGCGCGCTCGCGAAGCGGCTCACCGACGAACAGCTCAGCATCACATGGTGGGGCAACATCCGCTTCGAGAAGACGTTCACGCCTGAGCTCTGCGAGCTGCTGGCCGCGTCGGGCTGCGTGGCCATCAGCGGCGGGCTCGAGGTCGCATCCGACCGGCTACTGAAACTGATGCAGAAAGGTGTGACCGTGGCGCAAGTCGCACGCGTGACGCGCGCGTTCACGAATGCCGGCATCATGGTGCACGCCTATTTAATGTATGGCTTCCCGAGCGAGACCGTGCAGGAAACCATCGACGCGCTCGAGCGCGTGCGGCAGTTGTTCGAGGCCGGCTGCCTCCAGTCCGCCTACTGGCACCGCTTCAGCGCGACCGCGCACTCGCCGATCGGTCTCCACCCCGAGCGCTACGGCATCACGTTGCGACCGTCGACAGAACGTCACGTTCGCGCGCAACGACCTGCCGTTCGACGACCCGGTCGGCGCCGATCACGATTTCCTCGGCTCGGGTCTCAACAAAGCGTTGTACAACTACATGCAGGGGCTCGGCCTGGACGCGGACGTGCGCGACTGGTTCGCGCCGAAGTCGCGCCGAGGCGATCGCGGCCGTGCGCGTCAGCGGTCGCGCCGCGGCGCTACGGCCGTACCGGCCACGCAGGTGCCGCCGGACCTGATCGCACGCGCGCTCGCGCAGTGAGCACAGCGCTTCGACAACGCACCGACGCGCTGTCGCGCGTCGCGAGCGCGTGATCGCAGGTTCAGGGAGATGTGCTTGCCATTTCGCGCCCGCACGCACGTGGCGCGATGGATCAGGAGCGCTGTCGTCGACGCCGCGCACCGATCAGCAGGCGGATGACCAGGCCCATCAGCGCGCCGAATACCGCGAAGACGGCGACCACGGTGACGATGGACTGGATCTCGTCGGCCACCTCGAGCGCGAGCGCCATCTCGTAGCCAGCGCCCGCGCCGAGCAGGCCGCACACCAGGGTCCACGCGGTCTTGCCACCCGGCAGGCGCCAGCCGCGGATCGGGTCGAACACCTCCGGGCCTCGCGCGATGCGGGCAATCAGAACCGGTACACAGACGAACGCCCCGGCACCGACGGCACCGCCGACCCAGCTCCTGGTCACCACGCCGGCAAGGATCAGTCCGATGGCGCCGAAGAACACCATCCAACCCTGCAGGTTGCCGATGCCGCCTCCGAACGCGCCGCTCGACGAACCACCGCCCATGCGAACACCTTCGTGCTCGCCGGTGCCGTGCGCCAGAATGTGCGTCACCTTTTCGGCCGTGGTGCGTCCGGGAACATCGTTGTAGGACATACGAGGGTAACCATAAGCGCCATGCGACCGGATTTCCAGACGAACCTGGCGAAAGGCCCTGATCGTGCCCGGCCTCGAAGCTCGCTGGCGACACTCCCGCGGCGAAGGCAGAATTCCGCGATCTTCGCCACCTCTGGATTTTTGCAATGCAACCCTACAATCGATCGATCGCGCTCGCAGCCGAGTGACGCATGCTCGTCGCACTGAACAAGCCGTACGGCGTGATCTGCAAGTTCAGTCCGGAACCCGGCAAACGCACGCTCGCGGACTACGTGGACGTGCGCGACGTGTATCCCGCGGGCCGTCTCGACACCGACAGCGAAGGGTTGCTCCTCCTGACCGACGACGGCGCACTGCAGGCGCGCATCGCCGATCCGCACTACAAGCTCGCGAAGGTGTATTGGGCGCAGGTCGAAGGCGTGCCGACCGACGACGCGCTTGCACGGTTGCGCGCTGGCGTGAATCTCGGCGACTTCACGACGCAGCCCGCGCAAGCGCGACTGCTCGACGAGCCCGCGAACCTGTGGCCACGCGAGCCGCCTATTCGCTATCGCGCGAAAATCCCGACGGCGTGGCTCGAGCTCACGCTGCGCGAGGGCAAGAACCGGCAGGTGCGACGCATGACGGCGAAGGTCGGGCTTCCGACACTGCGCCTCGTACGCGCCGCAATCGGCGACGTGAGCCTTGATGGCCTGGCGCTCGGTCAGTGGCGCGAGATCGACCCGCGCGCACCATGGGGCGCACCGCCTTTAGCGCGGGGCCAAGCGCGCCGTTCGCCCTGAGTTGAGCATGCCGCGAATGCCGCGCACCGCCTGCCGAATGCGGTTCTCGTTCTCGATCAGCGCAAACCGCACGTGGTCGTCGCCGTTGTCGCCGAAGCCGATGCCGGGCGATGCGCACACCTTCGCTTGCTCGAGCAGCCGACGCGAGAACTCGAGCGAGCCGAGCGCTCGGTAGCGTTCCGGGATCGGCGCCCACACGTACATCGACGCCTTCGGTGTCTCGACTGGCCAGCCGGATTCGTTCAACCCTCTGACGAGCACGTCGCGGCGGCGTTGATATGTGGCCGCGATGTCGCGCACGCACTGCTGATCGCCTTCGAGCGCCGCGATGGCCGCCACTTGCAACGGCGTGAACGTGCCGTAGTCGTGGTAGCTCTTGATGCGCGCGAGCGCGTGCACGAGCTCCGCATTACCCACCATGAAACCGATACGCCAACCGGCCATGTTGTAGCTCTTCGACAGCGTGAAGAACTCCACGGCCACGTCCTTCGCGCCGGGAACCTGCATGATCGACGGCGCTTTCCAACCGTCGAACACGATGTCGGCGTAGGCGAGATCGTGCACGACGAGAATGTCGTGTTTTTTCGCCAGCGCCACGAGCTTCGTGAAAAATTCGAGCTCCACGCACTGCGCCGTGGGGTTCGAAGGAAAGCCGAGCACGATCATCTTCGGCTTCGGATAGCTGCCGCGAATCGCGCGTTCGAGCTCCGAGAAAAAATCGCCACCCGGCACGATCGGCACCGCACGGATGTCCGCGCCCGCGATCACGGCGCCGTACATGTGGATCGGGTAGCTCGGGTCCGGCACGAGCACGGTGTCGCCGCGATCGAGCGTCGCGAGCATCAGGTGCGCGAGCCCCTCCTTGGAGCCGATCGTGACGATCGCCTCCGCGTCGGGGTCGATTTCGACGGCGAAGCGCCGCTGGTACCAGTGCGAGATGGCGCGACGCAGCCGTGGGATACCCTTCGACGCCGAATAGCCGTGCGTATCCGTCCGTTGCGCGACTTCGACGAGCTTGGCCACGATGTGCGGCGGCGTGGCGCCGTCGGGATTGCCCATGCTGAGATCGATGATGTCTTCACCGCGCCGACGCGCGGCGAGCTTGAGCTCGGCCGTGATGCTGAAGACGTAGGGCGGGAGACGTTCGATGCGCGCGAAACGGCGCTTGCCTGCAGTGGATACTGCCATGGGTGCTCTCACGTAAGCGCCCGGAACCGTCCGAGCGACGCCGGCGGCCATGTGGGCCGCCTGGCGCGCAGTCTAGACGAGCGGCGCGCGGCGCTACAAGATCGCGGCGCGGCTGTTTGCGGCGTTCACGCGACGCGTGCTGGACCCTACCGGTACGGGGTATAGAATCGCGTCCGCATGTGGTCGTCGTTACAAACCGGCATTTCAATAGCGCTGACGCACCCTGGAACCTGGGTCATCGCGCTGTTCGTCGTCACGGCCACGTATATCCAGTTCCGCGGCCACGTGCGTTTGAAGCTGCGCCGGCAGATCTTCGATCACTCGACGTTCACTGCGCCGTACAACAGCCTGCTGTACGCGTTCTCATCGGCACCCACCACACCGTACGTCGACGTCGCCGCTTTCCCCCAGCTCAAGATGCTGGCAGACAACTGGACGCTGCTGCGCGACGAAGGACTCAAGCTGTTCGACGAAGGACACATCAAGGCCGCCGAGAAGCACAACGACGCCGGCTTTCGCAGCTTCTTCCGCACGGGCTGGAAGCGGTTCTATCTGAAGTGGTACGACGACCCCGTGCCTTCGGCGCAAGCGCTGTGCCCGCGCGCCACGGAGCTCGTGAACAAGGTTCCGGGGTTGAATGCCGCGATGTACACGCTGCTGCCGCCGGGCGCGAAACTCGGCGCGCATCGCGATCCGTTCGCGACCTCGCTGCGCTATCACCTGGGGTTGGTGACGCCGAATTCGGCGGACTGCTACATCACGGTGGACGGCCAGCCGTACTACTGGAAGGACGGCGAAGGTGTTGTGTTCGACGAGACCTACGTGCACACGGCTGAGAACCGCACGCCGGTCACGCGGCTGATCCTGCTGTGCGACATCGAGCGCCCATTGTCGAACCCGATCGTGCGCTGGCTGAATCACTTCGTCGGTCACGCCATGGTGCGCGCGGCAGCGTCGCCGAATCAGGTGGGCGACAAACAGGGGTTCTTGAGCACGTTTTTCCAATACGTGCACGTGGTGCAGACGTACGGCCGGCGTGTGAAAGAGTGGCACTACCCCACGTACTGGATGGTGAAGAAGACTATTCTGCTCGGCATCCTGTACCTGCTGTACCTCGCGCTGTTCTAAAGCGAGTTTGCGGACGAAGAGAAGAATTTTCTCGCCAAGAGCGCCAAGCCCGCCAAGGAAGATAAGAAGAAATGGGAGGGTGGAATCCCACAGCTCCCTAACTGCTAGGCTTCTTGCTGTTCTTGTCTTCCTTGGCGGGCTTGGCGGCTTGGCGCTCTTGGCGAGAGATCTTCTTCGCCTTCTTAGTAACCGACGGCTTGGCCTTCGCGGCGCGAGTCGCTAGCGGCGACGTAACCGTCTTCGGCATCGTCGGACAATTTCCAGATGAACTGGCCGGAGCCGAAATCGTTGCCGGCATCGATCGGCGCGACGTCGTGGCCGAGTGCCCGCAAGCCGTCGACGAGCGCCGGCGCGCACGTGCCCTCGCAGTCGATGTGGCGGCCTACGCCTACCTTCCAACGCGGCGCATCGCACGCGGCCTGCGGCTGCTGGCCGTAGACGAGCATGCGCACGAGCGTCTGCAGGTGCCCTTGCGGCTGCATGTTGCCGCCCATGACGCCGAAGCTCATCTGCGGTCGGCCGTCCTTCGTCAGGAACCCCGGAATGATCGTGTGGAACGGCCGCTTGCCCGGCTCTACGACGTTCGGATGACCGGCTTCGAGTGTGAAGCAGTGACCGCGGTTCTGCAGGCTTACGCCCGTGCCTGGTACGACGATGCCGCTGCCAAACCCCATGTAGTTCGACTGGATCAGGCTCACCAGCATGCCACTCGCGTCGGCGGCCGTGAGGTAGATCGTGCCACCGCCGGGCGGCGTGCCGTGCGCGAAGTCCTGCGCGCGCTTCGGGTCGATGCGTCGCGCTCGCACGGCGAGATAGCCGTCGTCGAGCAGATCGGCCGCCGTGACCTTCGTCATCGCACGCGCGTCGGCCACCCACGCGTACGTGTCGGCGAACGCCAGCTTCATCGCCTCGATCTGCAGATGCTGAGATGCAAGGCTATCGACCGGCAGCGACGCGAGATCGTGGTGCCGAAGCATGCCGAGCGCCATCAGCGCCGCAATGCCCTGCCCGTTCGGCGGAATCTCGTGCACGGTGTAGCCGGCGAAATGGGCCGAGATCGGGGCCACCCATTCGGGCGCAAACCCCGCGAGGTCAGCCGCTGTCATCGCACCGCCATTCGCCGCGGCGTGCGCGGCGAGCGTGGCCGCAATCTCACCGCGATAGAACGCTTCGCCGCGCGTCGCGGCGATCTTGCGCAAGGTGGCCGCCGCCGCCGGAAACTGGAACCGCTCGCCGGGCTTAGGCGCGCGCCCGCGTGGCATGAACGCCTCGCGAAATCCCGGCTGGTTCTGCAACGCCTCTACCTGGCGCGCCCAGCTGCCGGCCGTCACGACACCCACGCCGTACCCCCGCTCCGCGAGCTCGATGGCCGGTTGCAGCAGATCCGCGAACGGCAGCGTGCCGAACCGCTGCGATAGCGCGGCCCAGCCGGCGACGGCGCCCGGCACCGTCACGGCGTCCCAGCCGCGCGTCGGAAAAGTCTCGCCGTGTTTGTGGAGAAAATACTCGCGCGTCCACCCGGCCGGCGCGGGGCCCGAGCTGTTCAGCCCGTGCAGCGCGCGGCCGTCCCACACGATCGCGAAGTTGTCGCTGCCGAGCCCGTTCGAGACCGGCTCGACGATCGCCATGGCAGCGGCTGTTGCGACCGCCGCGTCTACGGCGTTGCCGCCCTGACGCAGCATCGCAAGCCCGGCCTGCGCCGCGAGCGGCTGCGACGTCGCGACGACGTTGCGCGCGAATAGCGGGCTACGCGTCGTCGGATACGGATTGGTCCAGGAGAATTGCAGCGTAAGTCACCCGGTTTGGGGCACCGACACGATGATGGGCAGGACCGCGGGCGTCAAGGACCAGGCGGAACCGTTGCGCCGGCGCGACCCGGCCCGTTGTAACAACACTGTAATGAACGGCCGGTAACTTTGCCGAGATCTCGAAGAAACATTCCCGACACGGAGATTCCATGAACAAGACATTGTTGTCCGCCACCCTCGCCGTTGCATGCGCCCTGGGCAGCGCCGCGACTCGCGCGGCAGAACCAGGCGAGACCACGATCGGCGGTAGAGCATACGTCGATCTGACGAACGTCGACGAAACGAGCAACGGCGCCAAGACCGACGCATCCGGCACCGGCCTCGACGTCAAACGCTTCTACTTCATCTTAGGTCATCAGTTCGACAAGGTTTGGTCCGTAAACCTGACGACGGACTTCAATTACGTCGCCAACGACGGCGAGACGCAACTGTTCGTCAAAAAAGCCTACGCCGAGGCCAAGTTCAACGACAAGTTCACGCTGCGCCTCGGCTCGGCCGACACCCCGCTGCTGCCGTTCCTCGAAGGCATCTACGGTTATCGTTTCATCGAGACGATGGTCGTGGAGCGCATCGGCTTCGAAGCTTCCGCCGACTGGGGCGCGCACATCCTGGGCGCTTTCGGCAACGGCAAGGCGCACTACGCGGTGTCGGCCATCAACGGCGCCGGCTACAAGACCATGACCCGTAGCCAGGGCCTCGATCTCGACACGCGAATCGACTTCGAGCCCATCAACGGCCTCACGCTCGCGCTGTTCTACCGCACCGGCAAGCGCGGCCTCGACAAGCCGAGCGTCACGACGTTCCACACCGCGGACCGCACCGAAATTCTCGCGGCCTACGCGAAGTCGAAGTTCCGCGTCGGCGCCGAGTTCTTCCAAGCCGACAACTGGAACACGGTGCTGAACCCGCTCGCCGACTCGAGCGACGGCCACTCGATCTGGGGCACGTACAACGTGAAAAAGAACGTGCAGCTGTTCGCGCGCCTCGACGCGGCGAAGCCGAGCAAGGACCTGGCGCCGAACCTCGAGAACAAGTACTTCAACCTGGGCGTGATCTTCACACCCGTGCCCAAGATCGATCTCGCGGTCGTCTACAAGCAGGACAAGGTCGAAGCCGGCACGCTGAAGACGTCGAACGGCACGATCGGTGGCAGCATCGAAGGCAAGCACAACGAAATCGGCCTCTGGGCGCAGGTCTCGTTCTAACCCACGGAAGAGGGCACCGAAGAGGGAGTCAGGTTTTGCGTAATTGCGTAGACGCACGCAGCAGCGACCTGACTCCCTCGCGGCAATCCACGCAATTACGCAAAACCTGACTCCCTCTTCGGCTAGACTGGCCGTGATGAACGCCGGGGGGCGGGGACGTTACGCGCTGATCGTCGCGGCCGGGCTGCTGGCCCCGCTCGCGGCCGCCGTCGCGCAGCGGCCGCCCGACCTCGTGTTCGACCCCACGTGGCCGAAGGAGCTGCCGAACCTCTGGAAGCTCGGCGGCGTGACGGGCCTGGCACTCGACCGCAATGGCGACGTCTGGGTGTACAACCGGCCGAACGATCTCACCAACATCGAACTGCACGCCGAGCTCAACCCACCGCTCGCCCTCTGCTGCGTGCGCGCGCCCGCCATGATTCATGTCGATCGCGCGGGCCGCGTCATCGGCTCGTTCGACGCACCCCAAGGCCACGGCATGGACGTCGACGACGCCGGCTTCGCGTATCTCGGCCAGGAGACGGTTCGCAAGTACGACACGCGCACAGGCCGGGTCGTGGGCGAGATCGCGCGCACGCCCGAGCGCGAGGACGGCGGCCCGGTGGGCCTGCCGGCTTCGAGCGGCGGCAAGCCGGGACAAGGCGGCCGCGGCCCCGTCGCGGCGTTCCTGCCGCAGCCACCGCGCGATGCCGCCGCGCTCGCGGCGCAGGCGGAAAAGCGCGCGGCGTTCCGCGCGAAATACCCGCCGGGCACGCCGATGGTCGTCGGCACGATCGAGGAGATCCGAGTCGTCGAGGCCGACCGCGAGATCTACGTAGCCGATAACTACCTCGGCGGCCGCGTGCTGATCTTCGATCTCGACTCGCTGGCGTTCAAGCGCGGCTGGGGCGCGTACGGCAAACGCCTGCAAGATATCAGCACCGACGACGCCGACCACGCGTACACGCCGAACGGCCCGATGCCTCGCGACTTTGCCGGGCATCTCACGATCAACGTGTCCAAGGACGGCCGCGTCTACGCGGCCGACCGCAACGCGAACCGCATCCACGTGACGAGCAAACAGGGCGAGTTCATGGCCGAGTGGGTCATCGCGCCCGGCACGGGCATCGGCGGCTCTACCGGTGGCATCGCGATGTCTCCGGATCCCGCGCAAAGACTCTTGTACGTCTCGGACCTGACGAACAACCGGATATGGTTCGTCAACCGCGCCGACGGCCACGTGCTTGGCGAGATGGGGCATATGGGCGAGAACGGCGGGCAGTTCTTCGGCCTGCACATGATCGCCGTCGATTCGAATGGCAACGTCTATACGGGCGAAGTGTTCCAGGGGGAACGCGTGCAGCGGTTCGTGCCGGCGGGCAGCGCCAAGGGACGGCTGCTGAAGCGGCTGCCGGACATGCCTTAGCGCGCGTGTGGTTTCGTGCTGCGCCGGCTATCATCGGCGCACTGATTCACCGCCGCTTTTCGCGCGTGGGCGCACGCCGAGATTGGCTCGACACAAGAACGGAGAACACACCATGCAACGCACGTCGTTCGGTCTTCTGTTGGTCGCGATCACGGGCACGCTGCTCGCAGGCGAAGCCGTTGCGCAAAGCGGAGGCAAACTGCCGGCCCAGGACTACGTCGACATTCTGCAATTGATTCAGGGCTATTCGCGCATCCTCGAGAACTGCACGAACGCCGGCAACGACTACGCCGACATGTACACCGACGACGCCACGTTCGGCGTCTCGCAGACCTGGGGCAGCGGCGTGAAAGTCTGGTTCCGCGGCCGCGACGAGCTCGCGCGCGCCGGCGGCGCCGACGGCAAGGGCGGCTGCCGCCCGCCCATGCCGAACTCCGAATACCACATCGTGGCGAACCTCTCGATCACTGCCACCCCCGAGGGCGCGAAGGCGATCTCGACGCTGCTCACGATGCAGAACAAGACCACGGCGCAAGGCGACCCGATTCACTGGGAAGGCGGCTACGAGGACACACTCGTGAAGACCGCGAAAGGCTGGCGCTTCAAGTCGCGCGTGCACGTGTGGCCCGAGGTCAAGTGGACCGACCGGCCGCAAGACATGCCAGCGCGCAGTCTCGCGACGGAGTAAACAGGCGACGACGCGCTGCCGGCCGTTCTTCCCTTGGCGCTCTTGGCGCTCTTGGCGAGAAAATCTTTCTTTTCCGGCCGGCAGCTTAGTTGCCGACGACAGCCTGCATAACGGCCGTCTCGAAGTCGTCGCGCAGCTGGCCGCGCGTCTCGAGGAACGTCACCTGCGTCATGAAGATGCCGATGACCTTCTCTTTCGGATCGACGAAGAAGTGCGTGTTGTACGCGCCGCTCCAGCCGAAGCTACCCTGCGAGAGCCAGGTGTTGCGTGCGGCCGGATTGCTGATGACGCGCACGCCCAATCCAAAGGCTTCGCCGGGAAGGCGGCCCGCCAGTGTGTCCGGCGCGAACACCGACGTCATCGTCTCGACGGACCGCCGGCTCAAGATTCTCACGCCGTCGAGCTCGCCGCCATTGCTGAGCATCAGCGCAAAGCGCAGATAGTCCTCGGCCGTGCTCGAGAGCCCGCCGCCGCCCGAGAAGTACGCGCCGTTCATGAACGGCTGGTCCGCCACCTTCTGCAACGCGCCGTTGATGGACTGGTATAGCGTCGGACGGCGTCCGGGCAGGCCTTCGCGATAAAAAAACGTGTCCTTCATACCGAGCGGCCCGAAGATCCGCTGCTCGACGAACCGATCGACCGGCATGCCCGACGCGATTTCGACGACCCGCGCGAGCACGTCGAAACCGTACTGCGGGCTGTAGGCCCACCGGGTACCGGGCTGGAAATCGAGTGGAATGTTCTGCAATCGCGGCAACGCCTGCGCCAGAGTCTCGGCGGCGCCAACCGCAAACGGATACGTGCTACTCGCCCCTGCGCTCATGAGTCCCGACGTGTGCGACAGCAGATCGCGAATCATGATCGGCCGCTCTGCCGCGACGATGCGCCCGGGGAGAGGTGCGGACGGCGTCAACGCCGGCGACGGCGGGTAATAGCCCTCCGTGTTCGGCACGGCCACCGTCAGCGTCCGCAGCGCAGGGAGAAACAAGCCGACGGGATCCGTCAGCCGCACCTTGCCTTCTTCCACTAGCATCAGCAGCGATACGGCGATAACGGGCTTCGTCATCGACATGATGCGGAACACGGCGTCCGTGCGCATCGGCGTCTTCGAGTCCAGGTCCATGACGCCCTGGGCGGTCAGCATCGCAATGCGGCCGTTGCGTGCAATCAACGTGACGGACCCGGAGAACATGCCGGCATCGATGTTCCGCTGCATGAGCTGCGTCACGCGCGCGAGCCGCGGCGTCGATAGCCCCACGCTCTCGGGGCGCACCGTAGGCGTAGCAGCGCGCGCCGCAGTCACCACCGTGGCCGCCACCCCGAGCCAGAACATCCGCCCCATCACACGACGACTTGGCATGCCTCCCCTCCCAATCGCTTTTCGCGCTGCCGGCAGGCATCATCGCGCAGCGTCGCAACGAGGGTAAAGTGGAGGTTCGCTTTCCATGCCGTTCGCCCGCACTCTGCTCGCCGCGCTCACACTGATGCCCTATCTCGCCACCGGTCAGCCTGCGCTTGGCGGCCCCGCGCTTGGCAGCGCGTTTGCCGTCGGCTACGTCGAGACTCGCGCCGCGGCCGCCGACGGCGGGCGCGCCGCGCTCGAGGCCTACCGCGACGCGACGCGGCAGCAAACCGGTTGCGTCGCAGTGGAGTTGTTCGCACAGACGGGCCGACCGGGCCACTTCGCGGTGCTCGAGACCTGGCGTAACCAAGCCGCGTTCGACGCTCGCGATGCGACGGCCAAACGTCAGTTGCTGGACGCGCTGCAGCCGATCCGCACCAGCGACTACGACGAACGGCCGTACAAGCCGTTGACGGTGGCGACCGACAAGGGCATCGGCGGCATTCGCACGGAAGGCGTGTTCGTGATCTCGCACGTGGATGTCGCGCCGAACACGGAAGCGCCGACGCTGCTCCAGACGCTCGCGGATGCGAGCCGGCGGGAAGCGGGCAGCTTACGATTCGACGTGATTCAGCACACGCAGCGCGCGAATCACTTCACCGTCGTGGAGCACTGGCAGAGCCAGGCAGCGCTCGACGCACACGTCGCCGCCGCCCAGACGCGCGCGTACCGTGACGCTCTGCAGCCACTGACCGGCAGCCCGCTCGACGAGCGGGCGTACACGCCAGTCGATCCGAGGGTCCGGTAGGCGCAGAGGAGAGAACTCATGAGCGAACCAAAGAAGCCGGCAGACGCAGGCGCCGCCGCGAGCCACCCGAACGACTCGCCCGCGCCGTCCAGCGCGCCCGGCAACGAAGGCGGCGTGTCGCGCCGCTCCATGCTGACGGCCGGTGCGCTGGCCGTGGCGACACTCGCGAGCACGCAAGCCGCCGCGCAGCGCAAAGCGCCGGCCGTCGCGAGCGGCTCCGTGGCCGGGCGACGATTTCGTGCCTTCGTGCGCCACGGGACTACTTCGTCGATAGAGGAGCTGCGCTTACGCGAGCTCAATCCGCGCCACGTGCTCGTGCGTACGAAAGCCTCATGCGGCTGCTACACGATGACGCGCAGCGTGCTCGGCACGAACGCCGTCAACGCTCCATTCATTCCGAATCACTCCGGGTTCGGCGTCGTCGAAGCCGTTGGCTCGGAGGTGCACCGTATGCGTGTGGGCGACCGCGTGCTCGTTTGCGGCACGCCGGAATGCGGGCAGTGCTACCACTGCCTGCACGGGCACCCCGAGGCCTGCAATTACCTGAACAGCCAGCTCTTCAACGCGCCGGTCGCGGACATGGCCGACGGCACGGGCGTGTTGCAGCAAGGTGCGATCGGCGGCTTGAGCGAGATGATGGTTGCGCTCGAGGAGTACTGCATTCCGGTGTTCACCGATCTGCCGGACGATCAGCTCGCGCTGCTCGGCGACACGCTCGCGGCCGGCTTGGCTTCGACGATGACGTACGCGCCGGTGGAAGGCGGCTCGAACGTCGTCGTCTTCGGCGCCGGGCCGATCGGCCTCGGAGCGGTGCAGGGCGCGCGCAGCCGCTCGGCCGGGCAGATCATCGTCGTGGAGCCGATCGCATACCGCCGGAAAAAAGCGCTCGATCTCGGCGCAACCACGGTGTTCGATCCGAACGAGAACACCGACACGCTCGCGCAGCGCGTCCGCGAGCTTTGCTACGGGCCGACGGATCGCTTCGACGCGGGCGGACGTTACGGGCCGGGTTACCGCTACGGCGGTGCGGACTTCGTCATCGAAGGCTCCGGTGGCGATCTCTTCCCGCCCGCCGTCGAGAAGGGCCCGGACCCCACGGGCCTGCTCGCCATACGTCAGGCGTGGGAGGTTACGACCGGGGGCGGGCACCTCACGCTGCTCGGCGGCGGGCAGCAGGGCGAGGTCTCGTTCCCGACACCGCGTTTCTGTCTCTCCACGCGCTCCATCCACGGCGGCCAGATGGGTGGCATGCATCCGATGCGCGACACGCCGCGCTTCGTCACGATGATGGAGCGGGGTTCGGTCGACGCGGCGACGATGATCACGGGCCGTTACCCGATCGAGCGCATCGTCGAGGGGTTTCAGAAGGTGGCTGATCGCACGGAGCTCGGGGCGGTGTTCACGTTCGGCTGAGGTGGCTGCAGGCCCCCTAAGCTGGCGTTCGGGAGGGGGCGATGTCGTTCGGGCGAAAGCACGCGTCGGGGGTTTCCCGAATGAGCGCGCCGCTCTTAGTCGGCGCGCGCAATCAGGTCCAGCTGCCCCCGCCGCGCGATACGGCGGTCGAACAATCCCCACGCGCCTTCGGCGCCGTGCCATGCGCCACCGGTCGCGGCCTTCGCGTACTCCGTGGCGCGCGTCTCGAAGAAGTTCGCGTGCTCGACGCCGTTTAAGATGGCCGTGAGCCACGGCAGCGGGTGCTCCTTCGCGCCGTAGAGCGCCGGAAGCCCAAGCTGCTTCAAGCGCCAATCCGCGACGTAGCGGATGTAGGCTTTGACGTCCTCGGCCGTGAGCCCCTCGATCGGCCCGAGCTCGAACGCGAGGTCGATGAACCGATCCTCGAGCCTGACGACCGTGCGCGCGCATTCCATGATGTCGTCGCGCACGGCGCTCGTGAGCGCACCGGTCTCACCCGCAAACGTGTGGAACAAACGAATGATGCCTTCGCAGTGCAGCGTCTCATCGCGCACGGACCAGCTCACCACCTGCCCCATGCCGCGCATCTTGTTGTGGCGCGGGAAGTTCAACAGGATCGCGAAGCTCGCGAAAAGCTGCAGCCCTTCGGCGAAGCCGCCGAACATGGCGAGCGTGCGCAGGATGTCCCCTTCATTATCGACGCCGAACGTCTGCAGATAGTCGTGCTTGTCGCGCATCGCGGCGTAATCCAGGAACGCCACGAACTCCGAATCCGGCATGCCGAGCGTTTCCAGCAACAGCGCGTAGGCCGCGATGTGCACGGTCTCCATGTTCGCGAACGCCGCGAGCATCATCTTGATCTCGGTGGGCTTAAACACGCGCGCGTAGCGCTCCATGTAGTTGTCCTGTACCTCCACGTCAGCCTGCGTGAAGAAGCGGAACACCTGCGTCAGCAGGTTGCGCTCGGCATCCGTCAGGCGCGAGCCCCAGTCCTTGCAATCCTCGCCGAGTGGAATCTCCTCCGGCATCCAGTGGATCTGCTGCTGCCGGCGCCAATACTCGATGGCCCACGGATAGCGCAGCGGCTTGTAGCTGCGGCTCGGCACGAGCAGGCCCGGGCGCTGCAGGAGCTCGATCTGATCGGTATTCACTACTGACATGCGAGGCACTCGTCGTATTTGTTTTCGTCAGCCGTGAGCGCCCGGGTGGGCCAGCGGCGCGTGTTGTCGCCGTCTACGCCGGCGAAGCCGGCGCGCTGCACGGACTTCGAGCGGCAGTAGTACAGGCTCTTCACGCCGCGCTCCCACGCCATCCAGTGCAGCATCAAGAGGTCCCACTTGTGCAGGTCGCTGCGCAGATACAGGTTCACGGACTGTCCCTGGCAGATCAGCGGCGCGCGATCCGCGGCGAGCTCCACGACCCAGCGCTGGTCGATCTCGAACGCCGTGCGGAAGATGGCTTTCTCGTTCTCGTCGAGGCCATCCAAATGCTGTACTGAGCCCTCGTGCGCGAGGATCGACTGCCACGTGGCCTCCGTGTCGAGCCCCTTCGCTGCGAGCGCCTTCTGTAGCGCCGGATTGCGCACGCTGAACGAGCCCGACAGGGTCTTGTGCGTGTAGACGTTGGCGGGGATCGGCTCGATGCAGGCGCTCGTGCCGCCGCAGATCACGCTGATGCTGGCCGTCGGCGCGATCGCAAGCTTGTGACTGAAACGCTCCTGCACGCCGCGCTCGGCTGCATCGGGGCACGCGCCGCGCTGCTCCGCCAACACGCGGGACGCCGCATCGGCGGCCTGGCGCAGATGGCGGAACATCCTCAGGTTCGCCGACCGTGCGAGCGCGCTCTCGAACGGAATGCCGTTTTGCTGCAGGTACGAGTGAAAGCCCATCGCGCCCAAGCCCACGGAACGCTCGCGCATGGCCGAGTAGCGCGCCGCGGCCATCGAGTCCGGCGCGCGCGCGATGAAGTCCTGCAGCACGTTGTCGAGCATGCGCAGCACATCCTCGACGAACCGCGGCTCGCTTTGCCACTCGTCCCACTTCTCGAAATTCACGGACGCGAGACAGCAGACGGCGGTACGCGTCTCGCCATGCTCGTCGCGGCCCGTCGGCAACAGGATCTCGCTACACAGATTCGACTGGCGCACCTTCAAGCCAGCCGCGCGCTGATGCGGCGCGAGCTCGCGGTTCGCCGTGTCGATGAACAGCAGGTACGGCTCACCCGTCTGCAGCCGCGTCTCGAGAATCTTCTGCCACAGCTGCCGCGCCGCGACGCGTTTGACGACCTCACCGGTGTGCGGACTGCGCAGTGCAAACGGCTCGTCGTCGCGCACGGCGTGCATGAACTCGTCGGTGACACACACGCCGTGGTGCAGATTCAGGCTCTTGCGGTTGAAGTCGCCGGACGGCTTGCGAATCTCGACGAACTCCTCGATCTCGGGGTGGTGCACATCGAGATACACGGCCGCAGAGCCGCGGCGCAGCGAGCCCTGCGAGATGGCGAGCGTCAGAGAATCCATGACGCGCACGAACGGGATGATGCCGGAAGTCTGGCCGCAACCCTTGACCGGCTCGCCGATCGAGCGCACGCCTCCCCAGTAGGTGCCGATACCGCCACCGTTCGACGCGAGCCAAACGTTCTCGGTCCACGTATTCACGATGCTGCCGAGATCGTCCTCGACGGCGTTCAAGAAGCACGAAATCGGCAAGCCGCGCTCAGTGCCGCCGTTGGAGAGAATCGGCGTGGCCGGCATGAACCACAACCGCGACATGTAGTCGTAGAGCCGCTGCGCGTGGTCCACGTCGTCGGCGTACGCGCGCGCGACGCGTGCGAACAGATGTTGCGGCGTCTCGCCCGGCAGCAGGTACCTGTCCTCGAGCGTCGCGCGGCCGAAACCCGTCAGTAGCGCGTCACGCGCCGCGTCGACGCGCGGGGCGCGGGTGCGCAGCGCGGATTCCTCGACGCGAAGCGGGCGGGACGACACCTCGACGGGTGCTGCGGCTGCGCCTCGCGCTGCCGCGTCCTCCGATGAAGTGTTGAGGTGCAATGCCGCGTACCGCGACGCCGCCTTGACCTGCTCGGGTTGTGTAGCCATACCGCTTCCTCCGAAGATTCTAGGGGGCGGTAGGCAGGCGCGAAGCGGATTGCGGCCGCATCACACTGCTGCACAGCACACCCCGGCTGACAGATCTATTGTGCGCCCGGCAGGTCTCCTGGCTCGCCGCTTAAGAGCAGTTCGCTCGGCCTTCCCGGGGCGTGCCCCAGTGGCGTGAACGGAACGACTGCGTCGCGGCCTACAGTTGCGGGGGCAGCTCCGGCTTTACGCGCTCCGACCGGATTCCCTTTTCATCGCACTCGCGTGCGAACCGAGGCACCACCAGATATTGGGTGTCGGCGGGACGCATTGTCAATAGATTGTGGTTCACCGATGAACGCCCCGACGTCGGAGCCTTCTCTGGCATCATGGCCGGCACGGTCTCGCAGCACAGGCAGCCCGCCTAAACCCCATGTCGCCCTCGTCGTTCTCCTTCCGCGAGTCCAACCTGTACGGCGCGCCGATACGCGACCTCGAGCTCAGCATCGAGGACACGCGACTCGCGCCCGTCATCGAGGAATTCCGCGCCGAGCTCAAGGCGTGCGGGATTACGAAGGTCGTGCCGAAATTCTACCTGTCCACGGAATGGGGCGTGCCGTTCGGCACCGTCTCGATCGGCATTCCGTTCTACCTCGCGCGCCCGGAGCTCACCGAGCTGCACGGCGAAGAGGTGGGCCACATAGAGGGTTTCAATCACCACGATGTCCTTCGCTACCTGCGCCACGAGATGGGCCACGTCTTGAACTACGCCTATCGGCTCTACGACCGAGAGGCGTGGGTAAGGCTGTTCGGCTCGATCACGCAACCTTACCGGGAGGACTACCGGCCGCAGCCCTTCAGCCGTCGATTTGTCCGCCACCTACCCGGTTGGTATGCGCAAAAACACCCCGACGAGGACTGGGCCGAGACGTTCGCCGTATGGATGACGCCCGGCCGCGACTGGCGAGCCGACTACGGGCAGCTTCCCACTGCGCTCGCAAAGCTCGAGTTCTGCGCCGCCATTACGCACGAGATCGAGAGCAGAGAGCCGCTCGTGACCACGGCGGATACGGACGAAGATGTGCGCGAGCTCGCGATCTCGTTGCAGGATTACTACCGGAACCTGCCCACGGAGGGCGAGCCCGGAGCCGCGGGCCTGGACGGCGATCTGCGCTCGATCTTCGACGACCTGGCCCTCGAGGAGCCCGGCGCCAACAAGGAGACGCTACCAGCGGGGGCGTTGATCCGAAGGCTCGAACGCCAGCTCATGGCCGACGTGTTCCGTTGGACGGGCCACTTTCCCGAGAAGACGCGCAGCCTGGTCCGGGATCTCGCGAAGCGCGCCGACAGCTTGCGACAAGTTTATCCGCCGGCGGCAGAGGGCCAGGCGGCGGTCAGCGTGACCATACTCGTGACGTCACTGGCGATGAATTTCGTGCACCGCGGCGCGTATTTTCCGGAAGCCGGGCGGGACGAACCGCGCGACACGGGCACCCCGGCCGCGCCTGACGCCATTACACCGCCAGCTGAATCAGGTTAGGCGCGTTAGGCCGCGCTTCCTGCGGCGCTGCGCCTTGCTGCGATGCTTCCAACGCTCGAGCGCAAGTTCGGCGATACGGTTCACGAGCTCGGCGTAGCCGATGCCGTGCTCGGCCGCGGCGGCCGCAAACTCGCTGTGTTGTTCCAGGTAGCAGTTGGCGTTGACCTCGATGACGGAGATCTGCCCCGTCTCGGCAAGCCGCAAATCGATTCGGCCGTAGTCGCGCACGCGCAGCGCCCGATAGGCATCGACCGACACCTTCTGCAACCGCGCGCGTAGCCCAGGCTCGAGCAGCGGGATCACGACCTGTGTGCCGTGGTACCGCGGGCTCTGCTCATCGAACTTCGCCTTGCTGTCCATGACGGGAACCGAACCCGTCTCGAGGCCGGAGAAATCCATTTCGAGCGGCGGCAGAGCCGTGACCTGCTGGTTGCCGAGCACGCCGACGTAGAACTCGCGACCTTCGATGTACTCCTCGACGAGCGCCGTCTCACCGAAGGTTTTGTGCACGTACTGCACGCGTTCCATCAGCTCCTGCGTATTGCGGACGAGCGAACGCTCGTCGATGCCGATCGACGCCTCCATGCGCAGCGGCTTGACGAAGAGCGGCATTCGCAGGTTACCGCGGGTCTCGAACTCGGCATCGGGAGCGAAGGTGGCGAAATCCGGATAAGGGATCTGCTCGAACGCCAGCAGCTTCTTCGCGAGGCCTTTGTCTTCCTGCAGGTAGATCTCGCCCGGCCCACCGCCCGTATAGGGCAGCTGCAGCAGATCCAGCACTCCGGCCACGCCCATCGAGCCGCCGAGAATATCGTCGCCGAAGGACTCGACCAGATTGAACACGAGATCCGGCTTCGGCTTCTTCAGCCCATTCACGAGCTCCATGACATCGTTCCTGATGGTCAGGATGGTGGTCTTGTGCCCCGAGGATTCGAGAGCCGCAGCCACCTGCTCCATGACGATGTCAGGCTTCTCTGCGCCGGAGTCTAGATAGGCGAGGATCGTGATGTCCATGCGTGAACATTAGCATCGTCGCGCTGCGATAAGCGACGACCTCAGCGCTCGAAAAGCTCGGCCGTCGGCGCGATCGATTGTCAAACGATCTGCGATGGCGAATGCGTCAGTCCGCCGGTACGGTCCGCTCGCGCGCCCACTCACGTAGCGCCGTCACCTGTTCCGCCATCACTACCGACAGCGGCCGCGTGGCGCGTAACTCGTGCAGGATCAACGCCGCGCACATCGGCTGCTTGGCGGAGCGCGATGTATAGAGCGCTGCGACGATGCCTTGCTCCAACTCCGCGCCCGAGAAACCTTCGGCGTGACCGGCAAGCGCGTTCAGCTCCTCCGGCGAAAGATTCACGCCGCGCTTGCGGGCATGAATGGCAAGAATGTCCACACGAGCCGCGTGGCTTGGCAGATCCACGAAGAAGATCTCGTCGAAGCGCCCCTTGCGGATCAGCTCCGGGGGCAGCGCCTGAACGTCGTTCGCCGTGGCCATGACGAAGATGCGCGAGCGCTGCTCGGCAAGCCACGTCAACAACGTCCCGAGCACGCGGCGCGAGACGCCGCTGTCGCCATCGCCCTCCGCTAACGCCTTCTCCACCTCATCCACCCACAACACACACGGCGCCAGACTCTCGGCCGCGTGCAGGGAATCGCGGAGATTCTTTTCGGATTCACCGTGCCACTTGCTGTAGAGGCTGGCGAAGTCGAGCCGCAGCAGCGGTACGCCGAAAATGCCGGCCGCCGCACGCGCCGCGAGACTCTTTCCGCAGCCCTGCACACCGAGCAGCAGCACGCCTTTGGGCGGGTCCAGCTCCGGCGCGGTGCCGTCAAACGCGGGCTTCCGGGTCGTGAGCCAGTGACGCAGATGGCCGAGGCCGCCCACATCCGCGAATTTCGCGGTGTCCGGTTCGTAAGCCAACGTACCGCCGCGGTTCAGCAGCTGATACTTGGCCGCCAGGACGCCGGGGATGTCTGCCATCGTCAGCGCGCCATCGTTGAAGATGGCCTGTCGCGCGAGACGTTCAGTGTCCGGCGCTTCGAGGCCCGCCAGATTGTCGATGAGATGATCGAGCGCCGCCGGGTCGATTTTCACGGAGCGACCGCCGTTCGCGCCGGCCCACTCGTTGGCCACGCGCGTGACCGCCATGAGCCGCTCGTTGCGAGAAGGCGCAGCAAGCGCGAGGCGTGCGGTGAGGTGCTCGAGCTCGTGTGGCACCGTGACCTCGTGGCTCATCAGGACGAGGGTGCGCGGCACCAAGGCGTAGTCCTGCGCAATGTCCTTGATCAGGCGCACGTTCACCGGGTCGGACAGGTACGGATGGAAATCGAGCAGCACGTAGATGCCCGCCATCGGCGTCGCCTTCAGATGGCGCAGGAGCTGCTCGGGCTCCGCGATGGTCTTCTGCGAGCTGCCGAGGTCGAGATCGACGCGGCGCAAGCCTTCGGTCACGGTCCATTGAAAGACGCCCCAGGCGCGGCCGCGACTGACCTTGAGGCTGACGTCACGGACCAGCTGCAGTACCCGGGCTTCCTCGCGCGACTCGATGACGATTAGCGCGAAACGCGAGGCGAGCAGCATCTCGAGCTCGCGTCTGGGGTCTTGCGTGAGGGGTTGGATTGCCATGCTTGGCCGGAATCTAGCAGATGGGCCGCGATGTGGCGTGCAGATGCGTCACAACGGATTCGTCGTGGCTGGCGCACGCAACCAACTGCAGAGCCCAGACTAGTCGCGCCGACCCGCCCGCTCGCGCAGCTCGCGAATGGCCGCCGGTATCTCGCTCGACTTCAGCGGCGCGAAGGTGTCACGCGCTTGCGCGTAGCGCCGCTGCAAGTCCGCGAGCACCTCGGGAAAGTGAGCCGCGACGCTGTAGTCCTCGGGATTCGAGGCTTGCATGTCGTAAAGCTGCGGATACCCACGGCTTGCCAGGTCGACATATCCGGAACGGTAGTAATCCGCGGCCACGTATTTCCAACGCTGAGTGCGTATGGCGGCCACGTTCTCATTGTCGAACAGCACCAGCTGCTCGTGCGGAGATGCAGCGCCCCGGAGCAGCACGCTGCCCACATCGAGGCCGTCCAGCATCGCACCGGCGGGCAATGGCTTATGGGCCATTGCACAGAAAGTCGGGAAGAGATCAATAGCCATCGCGATCGAATGCACTACACGCCCCCGCGGGACCACGCCGGGCTGATATGCGATGAACGGCACGCGATAGCCGCCGTCATAACCGCCGCCGCCTTTGCGTTGCCGTAGGCTACCCGGCGAACCTTCAAACCACGGCCCATTGTCCGAGGTCAAGATGACCAGCGTATCTCGCTCTAGATTGAGCGCCCTGAGCTTGGTCAAAAGGCGCCCCACGATCGCATCGATCTCCTCGACGACATCGCCGTAGGCGCCCGCATTCGAGTGGCCAGCGTGCGGCGCGGTGGGATAGTTCGGCAAATGGGGTGCGCTGAGCGCGAGGTCGAGGAAAAACGGCCGATCGCGATGCTCCTCGATGAAGCGCTCGGCGCGTGCATAGAATCGCTGCTGCAACTGCGGATAGTCGACGTCTTCCTGCGTGAGTTCCACACCCGGGCCGTTGGCCTCGTATAGCGATAGCGGCTTCATGTCGTGGCTATACGGCAGACCAAAGAAGAGATCGAACCCCTGGCGCGTGGGCGGCCAGTACGGAGCGATGTGGCCGAGATGCCATTTGCCGATGAGTGCGCTCGCGTACTCGGGCTTCAGGGCCTCGGCGATCGTCACCTCCGAGAGCGGCAGGCCACGGGTGTCGTTCTGCATGATGACTTCGTACGCGAGACCCGTGCGAATCGGATAACGCCCGGTCAGAAGTCCAGCACGCGACGGCGTGCAGAGATTTGCGGCGGCGTAGTAGTCCGTGAGGACGGTACCTTCTCGAGCCATGCGATCGATGTTCGGGGTCCGCACGCGCTTGGCGCCGAACGCACCGATGTCGCCGTAGCCCAGATCGTCGCAAAAGACGAGGACGAAGTTCGGCAGGCGCGGCGCGGCGCCGAGCGGCATACCGATCCCCGCGGCAACTGCTGCCGCGGTCCGCAGGAAGGATCTTCGGTCCATGGCCTCGCCCCCGGGTTGACCGAAATGAACGGTACACGAGGCCAGACACTTACGCGAAGACCCGAGGGTCGATTCCCCGTTCATGAACCGCCCGCGGAGGCTCGGCCCTCGAGGGACCACGGAGCCGCCCTCCCGACTACAATGCTGGTATCACACTCGCCCCGAACGCCGAGATGACCAGCCCGCAGCACACGCCCGTCATGCAGCAATACCTCGCCATCAAGGCGAAGTTTCCCGACGCGCTGCTGTTCTACCGCATGGGCGATTTCTACGAGCTGTTCTACGACGACGCGCGCCGCACGGCTAAGCTGATCGACATTGCGCTGACGCGCCGCGGCCAGTCTGGCGGCGAGCCGATCCCGATGGCCGGCGTACCGGTGCAATCCGCCGAAACCTATCTCGCGCGGCTCGTGCGGCTCGGCGAATCCGTCGCGATCTGCGAGCAAATTGGCGATCCGGCTACGAGCAAAGGCCCAGTCGCGCGCGAGGTCGTGCGCGTATTGACGCCGGGCACTCTGACGGACGCCGCGTTGCTCGAAGACAAGGAGACGCGGCTACTCGCCGCCGTGAGTCTCGGCACTACGATCGGCCTGGCGTGGCTCGACCTCGCGGGCGGCCGCTTCAGCCTGACGGAGCTCGCGGATCTCGATGCGCTGCACGCGGAGCTCGAACGCTTGAAGCCCGCCGAGCTGCTGCTGCCCGAGGACGCGGACGCGCCGAAGTGGCTCGCGAACACGAGCGGTGCGCGGCGCCGGCCGCCGTGGCACTTCGACCCCGGCACCGGCAAGCGCCTGCTGTGCGACCAGCTCGGCACGCACGACCTTGCGGGCTTCGACGCCGAGGATGTTCCGGCCGCCGTAGGCGCCGCAGGCTGCCTGTTGCAGTACGCAAAAGACACGCAGCGTGCCGCGCTACCGCATCTGCGAACCCTGCAGCGCGAGCGCCGCGAGCACGCCGTGATCCTGGACGCACAGACGCGCCGCAACCTGGAGATCGAAGCGAGCCTCGGGGGCCGGGACGAGTACACGCTCGCGGGCCTCATGGACCGCTGCGCGACGGCCATGGGCAGTCGGCTGCTGCGCCGCTGGCTGAACCGCCCGATCCGCGACCGCGCGGAGCTCAAGCGCCGGCAGCAGGCACTCGACGTGCTGCGCACGAGCGGGCCGGTCGCCGCGTTGCAAACGGTCCTGAAGGACATCGGCGACCTCGAGCGGATTCTGACGCGCGTCGCGCTGCGCTCGGCGCGGCCACGCGACCTGGCGCATCTGCGCGACAGCCTCGCGAAGCTGCCAGAGCTCAAACACCTCGCGGCACCGCTCGCAGCCGAGCGGCTCCAGGCGCTCGCAACACGCTGCGGCGAGCACGCGGCCGAGCGCGCATTACTCACGCGTGCGCTCGTCGAGGTGCCGCCCGTGCTGCTGCGCGACGGCGGCGTGATCGCCGAAGGCTACGATTCAGGTCTCGATGAGCTGCGCCGCATCAGCACGAACGCCGATCAGTTCCTGGTCGACATGGAGACGCGCGAGCGCGCACGCACCGGCATCGCAAATCTCAAAGTCGGGTACAACCGCGTGCACGGTTTCTACATCGAGCTCACGCGCGGCCAGGCGGCCGCGGCGCCGCCCGACTACATCCGCCGCCAGACGCTGAAAGGTGCGGAGCGCTACATCACGCCCGAGCTCAAGGAGTTCGAAGACAAGGTACTGTCCGCGCGCGAGCGCTCGCTGGCGCGCGAGAAACAACTCTACGACGAGCTGCTGGAAACGCTCGGCCGCGATCTCGCCGCGCTGCAGGCGACCGCCGAAGCCGTGGCCGAGCTCGACACGCTCGCGAACCTGGCCGAGCGCGCGAAGGCATTCGACCTCGTGCTACCTACGCTCGTCGACGAGCCGCAGCTCGCGTATCGCGGCGGCCGGCATCTCGGCGTGGAGCAATCGAGCAGCGCGGCATTCGTGCCGAACGACCTCTCGCTCGACGAGCACGAGCGCATGCTCATCATCACGGGCCCGAACATGGGCGGTAAATCAACGTACATGCGCCAGACGGCGCTGATCGCAATCCTTGCGCACATCGGCAGCGCCGTGCCGGCGGAGTCGGCCACGATCGGCTCGCTCGATCGGATCTTCACTCGCATTGGCGCGGCCGACGACCTCACGGGCGGCCGCTCGACGTTCATGGTCGAGATGACGGAGACGGCCAACATCTTGAATAGCGCTACACGCGCAAGTCTCGTGCTCATGGACGAGGTCGGCCGCGGCACGAGCACGTTCGACGGTCTCTCGCTCGCATGGGCGGCCGCGCGCCATATCGCGCAGAAGATCGGCGCATTCACGCTGTTCGCCACTCACTACTTCGAGCTCACGAGCTTGCCGGAGGAACTGGCGGCCTGCCGCAACGTGCACCTCGACGCGACCGAGCACGGCCGCGAGCTGATCTTCCTGCACAGCGTCAAGCCGGGGCCCGCGAGTCAGAGCTACGGCTTGCACGTGGCCGAGCTCGCCGGCGTGCCGCGCGACGTCGTCGACCGCGCGCGCGACTATCTGCGCAGGCTCGAAAAGCATCAGCAGGCGTTGCTCCCGGCGAGCCCGCAATCGGAGCTGACGTTCGAGCCACCGGCGCTCGTCGAGTCGCCCGGGCAACGACAGATCGTGGAGCGACTCGCGGCACTCGATGTGGACACGCTGTCGCCGCGCTCGGCGCTCGATCTCGTCTACGAGCTCGCGCGGCTCGCAAAGCAGCCGAAGTGAGCGTCAGCCCGCGGCGCGCCGGAACCGGCCGTGCCGGAGAAAGTGCTCTACCTGATCGCTGACGCGTTTCGACCACGGCAGCGCGAAGTGCGTGACCGGCAGCACGATGTGATCCGCAAGCCCGGGCACACGCGTCTCGGCAACGGCCACGGTGCCGTCGTTCGCCTCGAAGATACCGCCGACTGCCCACCCGGTGCCGAACGGCACGCAGCCGGCGATGCCGCCCGCCGGCACGCCCGCCACCCATTCGCTGAAGCCGCCGCGCGCGTTCAAGTCGATGATGCTCTGCCCGATCACACGCCGGCCGCCGGGCAGCCGTATCGCGCGCGCACCGATTTGGCTACCGCGCAGCGGCGAGCCCAGCATGACGACGCGACCGAGCCGCGGCGGAATGCGGCTGCTCCAGCATCGCGCGGATCACGATACCCCCAAGGCTGTGCGCGACGAGATGCACGGTGTCCCCGGGCACTGTCTCGACGAAGTCCGCGAGCGCCGCCGCGTTGGCCTCGAGCGACCGGGTGATCGTGGGATAGCCGAACCGGCGTACGTCGAACCCGCTCGCTTCGAGCCGGCGCTGCAGCACGATCATGGCACCCGCGCGCATCCACAGGCCGTGAACGGTGACGACGGTGGTCAAGCCGGCAGCGAGTCTTTGAGGCGCTGCAACGCTTCGCGATTGGTCCACGAGGCAACCTTTTCGATCGCGGCCTCGACGGGTAGCCAGAGGTAGGCCACGTGTTCACCGGGCGCGAGCTGCACGGCGCCGATCTCCGGCACTTCGAGATAGTACAGATGCTCGAGATTGCTCTGCACGTCGGGCGCATAGCGCGCGCGCCACGCGGGCAGTATGGGAAACGAGTGTTGCACCTGGGAGTCGCGCAGACCGGCCGGCACGAGACCCGTCTCCTCCTCGACCTCGCGCGCCGCGCACTCGGCCGGCGTCTCCGCCCAACCGAGCGTTCCGGTCACGCTTTGCCAGAACCCGCGTGGCTCGGTGCGCTCGAGCAACAGACAGTCGAGCTTTGGCGTGTGGACGACCACGAGCACCGACTCGGGGCGCCTGAAGTCAACAGCGGCGACCATGCACGATCAGCCCGGGTTTGCGCTCTTCAAGCGGATGCCGAGCTCTTTGAGCTGCGTCGCATCGGCGGGGCTCGGCGCGCCGGTCAAGAGGTCGCTGGCTGTGGCCGTCTTCGGGAACGCGATGACCTCGCGGATGTTGTCGGCACCGGCCATCAGCATCACGAGCCGGTCGAGGCCGAACGCGATGCCGCCGTGCGGCGGCGCGCCGTACTCGAGTGCCGACAGCAGAAAGCCGAACTTGAGCTCCGCCTCTTCCTTGCCGATGCCGATCAGATCGAACACGGCCGACTGCATCTCCGGAGTGTGGATACGCATCGAGCCGCCGCCCACCTCGTAGCCGTTCAGCACGACGTCGTAAGCGCGTGCGATCGCCGTGCCAGGCGCCGCGCGCAGCGCCTCCGGCGACGGATCGCGCGGCGACGTGAACGGATGATGCAGCGGTGTCCAGCCGCCGGTGGGCAGCGCCTCGAACATCGGGAAGTCGACGATCCACAGCGGCCGCCACCCGCTTTCGATCAGCTTGCGGTCGCGACCGAGCGCCAGCCGCAACGCGCTCAACGACTCGTTGACGACGCCTGCTTTGTCCGCACCGAAAAACACGAGATCGCCGTCCGCCGCACCGACGCGATCGAGCACGCCGTTGACTGCCGCGTCCGGCAGGAACTTGAGTATGGGCGACTGCAGCCCGTCGCGGCCCTTCGCGCGCTCGTTGACCTTGATGTACGCGAGGCCCTTCGCGCCGTGACGGGCGACGAGCGCCGTGTAGTCGTCGATCTCTTTGCGCGTGAGCTCGCCGCCCCTGGGCAGCCTGAGTGCTGCGATACGGCTGGCGGGGTCCGCGGCCGGGCCGGCGAACACCTTGAACTCCACGCCGCTAAACAAATCGGCGACTTCGACGAGCTCGAGCGGAATCCGCAGGTCTGGCTTGTCGTTGCCGAAACGGCGCATCGAGTCCGCGTACGTGAGGCGCTGGAACGGGACGGGGCAGCTCGTACGCCGAGCACGGCCTTGAATGTATCCCGCAACAGCTCCTCCATGAGCTGCATGAGATCCTCCTCGTTCATGAACGAGGTCTCGATATCGAGCTGCGTGAACTCGGGCTGGCGATCCGCGCGCAGGTCCTCGTCGCGGAAGCACTTCACGATCTGATAGTAGCGATCGAGGCCCGCCATCATGAGCAGCTGCTTCATGAGCTGCGGCGATTGCGGCAGCGCGAAGAAGTTACCCGGCTGCGTGCGGCTCGGCACGAGGTAGTCGCGTGCGCCTTCGGGCGTCGTCTTCGTCAGGATCGGCGTCTCGACGTCGATGAAGCCGTTGTCGTCCATGAACTTGCGCAGCGCACGCGTCACGGCGTGGCGCAAACGCAGGTTGCGCAGCATCGGCTCGCGGCGCAGATCGAGGTAACGATAGCGCAGCCGGAGCTCCTCGCTGACCGGCTCGTCGTGATGGAACGGCGGCGTCTTCGACTTCGCGAGCACCGTGAGCTTGGTGGCAAGAACTTCGACTTCGCCGCTCGGAAGGTTCGCGTTGATGGTGCCCGCCGGCCGCTCGCGGACGCGACCTTGCACCTCGAGCACGAACTCGGAGCGCAAGCGCTCTGCCTCGGCGAATATCTCGGCGCGGTCGGGATCGAACACGACCTGAAGCAGCCCTTCGCGATCGCGAAGGTCGATGAAGATCACGCCGCCATGATCGCGGCGCCGGTGCACCCAACCGGCAACGGTGACTTCGCGGCCAATCGCAGTGCGGTTTACCTGGCCGCAGTAGTGACTGCGCATGAGCGTTGGGCCCGACCGAAGAGGTCGGCGATGTTACGGTGAACCTTAGGGGCGCGCAAGCGGCGTAGCCACTGGCTCCGGGGCCGTTCCTGGCGCCACGACGCCGAGCGAAACCACCATCTTCAAGGCGTCCTCTACGGACATCCTGAGGTCGATCACTTCCTCTCGCGGCACGAATACGAGGAAGCCCGCCGTCGCGTTCGGCGAGTTCGGCACGAACACCGCCACGACGTCGCGGCCGGCCGCAGCCTTGATCTCGTGCGCCTCGTCAGACGTCTGGAACCCGAGCCGCCACACGCCCTGGCGCGGGTACTCGATCAGCAGCACCTTGCGAAACGACTTGCCCGACGAGGATAGCAGCACGGAGGAGAACGTCTTCACGGCGCCATACACGGAGCGCACGAACGGAATCCGCGCGAGCAGCGATTCGCCCCAGCGCAGCAACTCTCGCCCGATCAAGTTCGCGACCATGATTCCGGTGGCGAACAGCACGATCAACGCGAGCACGGCACCAACGCCCGGAATGCGGAAGCCGAGCAGCGTCTCCGGCTGGTAGGCCTGCGGGACGAGGAACAGGAGCCCGTCCATCAAGTCGAGCAACACTTTGAAGACGAGGACGGTGACGCCGATGGGCAACCACACCAGGAGGCCCGCCACGAAGTAGCGGCGCAGGTGCATCAGGCTCTCGCGGACTTGGCCGCTTTCGGTTTGCGCTTGGCAGCCGCGCGTTTCGCGGCCTGCGGCTTCGCTTTGCTGTCCGCGCCGCTCTTTGGCTTGTCGGGTTTGTCGGCCGCACCGGTGACGGCCGCGGCTTCCTTCTTCTCTTCGCTCTTCTTGTCTTCGCTCTTCGCGGGCTCGGAAGATTCGGCTTTCTCGACGAGATTGCGTTTCTTCTCGCTATCACCCTTGAAGTCGGTCTCGTACCAGCCGCTGCCCTTCAAACGGAACTGCGGCGCAGACACCAATCTTCGCAAGCGCGATTTCCCGCATTCGGGGCATTTGCGCAGCGGCGCGTCGCTCATCTTCTGCAGAGCATCGAGATAGTGGCCGCACGCACCACAGCGATATTCGTAGATCGGCATAGGTCCACTCTCGCGTTAGGCAGCCCGCTCCTTCACCCCTTTGACGAAGTTCAGGCCGTCGCCTTCGGCCGTTACGCGAATGGTGTCGCCGGGGCCGAAGTCGCCGCGCAGAATACGCTGTGCGAGCGGATTCTCCAATTGCTGCTGGATCGCCCGCTTCAGTGGCCGAGCGCCGTAGACCGGATCGAACCCCGCCTGCGCGAGCCGGTCGCGTGCACCAGGATCGAGCACGAGCCCGATCTCGCGTTCGCGCAGGCGCTTGTGCAGATAGCCGAGCTGGATGTCGACGATCTTGCGGATGTGCTCCGCCTCGAGCGGATGGAACACCACGACGTCGTCGATGCGGTTGATGAACTCGGGCCGGAAGTGCTGACCGACGATCTCCATGACCTCGGTCTTCATGCGCTCGTAGTTGGCGGCGCCCGCCAGCTCCTGAATCCGCTGGCTGCCCAGGTTCGAGGTCATCACGATCACGGTGTTACGGAAATCCACGGTGCGGCCTTGACCGTCCGTCAAGCGGCCATCGTCCAGCACCTGCAGCAGGACGTTGAACACGTCGGGGTGTGCCTTCTCGACCTCGTCGAGCAGCACGACCGAGTACGGCTTACGCCGCACGGCTTCGGTCAGGTAGCCGCCTTCCTCGTAGCCGACGTAGCCCGGCGGCGCACCGATCAGCCGCGCGACCGAGTGTTTCTCCATGAACTCCGACATGTCGATGCGGATCAGGGCCTCTTCCGTATCGAACAGAAACGCAGCCAGCGCCTTCGTGAGCTCGGTCTTGCCGACGCCGGTAGGGCCCAGGAACAGGAACGAGCCGTTCGGCCGATTCGGATCGGCAAGGCCCGCTCGCGAGCGCCGGATCGCGTTCGACACGATCTCGAGCGCTTCGTGCTGACCGACCACACGCTGCTCCAGGAACTGCTCCATCTTCAGCAGCTTTTCTTTCTCGCTCTCGAGCATCTTCGACACGGGAATGCCGGTCCACTTCGAGACGACCTCGGCGACTTCCTCTTCCGTCACTTTGTTCCGCGACAACTTCGGCAAGTCTCGATCTGCATTCACCGCCTGCGCGAGCTGGCGCTCGAGCTCCGGGATCTTGCCGTACTGGAGCTCTGCCATACGGCCAAGGTCGGAAGCACGTCGCGCTTTCTCCAGCTCCGCGCGCGCGCGCTCGAGCTCTTCCTTGATGTGCACTTCGCCCTGTACGGCCGCCTTCTCGGCCTTCCACACCTCTTCGAGGTCGGCGTATTCGGCCCCGAGCTTGCCGATCTGGCCTTCGAGATCGGATAGCCGGCGCTTCGACGCTTCGTCGGGCTCCTTCTTCAACGCCTCGCGCTCGATCTTGAGCTGGATGAGCCGACGCTCGAGGCGGTCCATCTCCTCGGGCTTGCTATCCATCTCCATGCGAATGCGCGACGCGGCCTCGTCGATTAAGTCGATGGCTTTGTCGGGCAGCTGCCGATCGCTGATGTAGCGGTGCGACAGCGTTGCCGCGGCAACGATCGCGGGGTCCGTGATTTCCACCTTGTGGTGTAGCGCGTACTTCTCTTTCAGGCCGCGCAAGATCGCGATCGTGTCCTCGACCGACGGCTCATCCACGAGGACCTTCTGAAAGCGGCGCTCGAGCGCGGCGTCCTTCTCGATGTACTTGCGGTACTCGTCGAGCGTCGTAGCGCCCACGCAGTGCAGCTCGCCGCGCGCGAGCGCGGGCTTCAGCATGTTGCCGGCGTCCATCGAGCCCTCGGCCTTGCCGGCGCCGACCATCGTGTGGAGCTCGTCGATGAACAGAATGACCTGGCCTTCCTGCTTCGCGAGATCGTTCAGCACGCCCTTCAGGCGTTCCTCGAAGTCACCGCGGAACTTTGCGCCGGCGATCAACGCACCCATGTCGAGCGACAGTACGCGTTTGTTCTTCAGGCCCTCCGGCACCTGGCCGTTCACGATGCGCTGCGCGAGACCTTCGACGATGGCGGTCTTGCCTACGCCGGGCTCGCCGATCAGCACCGGGTTGTTCTTCGTGCGGCGTTGCAGCACCTGGATCGTGCGGCGAATCTCGTCGTCGCGGCCTATCACGGGATCGAGCTTTTCCTGCTCGGCGCGCGCCGTGAGGTCGATCGTGTACTTCTCGAGCGCCTGGCGTTTCTCCTCGGCGTTCTGGTCGTCGACCTTGTTGCCGCCGCGGATCTCGTCGATGGCCTTCGCAATCGCGCCCTTGACGGCGCCCGCCTTCTCGAGGATCCGGCCGACATCCGCCTTCGATTGCACGGCCGCCAGCACGAACAGCTCGCTCGATATGTAATTGTCGCCGCGCTCCTGCGCGAGCTTGTCGGTGACGTTCAGCAGCTTGCTCAAATCGTTGCCGATGTGAACTTCGCCCGGAGTGCCTTCGACGCTCGGCAGCCGATCGATCGCCTCGCCGAGCTGCGAGCGCAGCAGGTTCATGTTCACGCCGGCCTTCGTCAGCAGCCCGCGGACGGTGCCGCCCTGCTGCTCGAGTAACGCTGCCATCAGGTGCACGGGCTCGATGAACTGATGATCCCGGCCCACGGCCAGCGACTGCGCATCCTGGAGCGCCTGCGTGAAGTGCGTGGTCAGCTTGTCCATGCGCATGGCAATACGGTCCTGATTGATTGGCTCGCCCGAACATGAGGCTAGCCCGGCGGAAACTCAACCGCCATGTCGGTAACTACCGGCGCGGCGCTAGGCCGTAAGCTCCCGCCAGATCAGCGTGGCCATGCGGCCGCACGGGGCTTCGCGCCGATGCGAGAAGAACCGGGCCGACTCGCGGAACGTGCAAAACCCGCCGCCGTAGACGGCCGTGACCCCGGCCGCGCCCAGGCTGTCCCGCGCGAGCGCATACAGATCGGCCTGCCAGCGGCCACGTGCATTCTCCGCGAAGTGGGCCGTCGCCTTGGGTTGAAGTGCCAGGAACGCGTCGCGAACGTCCGCACCGACCTCGTACGCCGCCTGACCGATCGCCGGGCCGAGCCACGCGAGCAGCCGATCTGGCGGCACCCCGAGCGCACGAACTGCAGCGGGCAACACGCCGCCGAGCAGTCCGCGCCACCCCGCGTGCGCGACACCGATCCGCCGGCCCGCCGTGTCGCAGAGCAGCACCGGCAGGCAATCGGCCGTCAGCACCGCGCAGACGACCCCAGCTCGAGCGGTGACCGCGCCGTCGGCCGCGGCGATAGCTTCGCTGTCGAGGTCGAGCACCCGCGGGCCATGCACCTGATCGAGCCAAGCGGGCTCGGACGGTAACGCGAGCGCGGCACGCAACCGGGCGCGGTTCGCAGCGACTGCCGCCGCGTCGTCGCCGACGTGTGTCGCGAGGTTCAGCGCGCGGTAGCGACTGGAGCCTACGCCGCACTCCGTGACCCATGCGCGCACGCCTAAGGGCACAGGCCAGTCGGGAGCGAAGCCGAACGTTGCCGCGCTCATCGCGTCGCGGCCGTGTCCGCGCGCAGCAGTGCGAGCATGCGCTCGAAATCCGCCGGCAGCGGACTCTCGAAACGAAGCGCCACGCCGGTGGTGGGGTGCGCAAATGCGAGACGGCTCGCATGCAACGCCTGCCGGCGGAACCCCTGCAGCGCACCCTTGAGCTCGTCGCTCGGCGCCGGCGGCAACCGAGGACGACCGCCGTACACCGGATCGCCCAGCAGGGGTGCCCGGATGTACGCCATGTGCACGCGAATCTGATGCGTGCGACCGGTCTCGAGCTCCACCTCGACGTGGGTATGCGCGCGAAACCGCTCGACCACTCGGTAGTGCGTCCGCGCCGGGCGCCCGCCGTCGACCACGGCCATCTTCGTGCGCTCGCGGCGATGCCGCCCGATCGGCGCGTCCACGGTTCCCCCGCCTGTCAGCACGCCCTGGCAAATCGCGCGATAAGTGCGCTTGATCTCCCGCAGCTCGAGCGCCGCAGAGAGCGCTGTCTGGCTCGCGAGCGTGCGCGCGACGAGCAGCAACCCGCCCGTGTCCTTGTCGAGCCGGTGCACGAGGCCCGCGCGCGGTAGTTCCGCGAGCTCGGGGTGCAGATTCAGCAGCGCGTTCTGCAACGTACCAGAGCGATTGCCGGCGCCCGGGTGCACGACGAGACCGACGGGCTTATCGATCACGAGCAGCGCCGCGTCGGCATGCACGACTTTGATCGGAATGGCCTCGGGCTCCACGGGCACGGCCGCTTCGAGCTCGGTGTCGAGCACGAGCTCCTCGCCACCTCTCAACAGCACGCGGGGCTTGGCCCCTTCGCCGCCGACCGTGAGATGACCGGCGTCGATCCAGCTCTTCAGGCGGCTCCGCGAGAACTCCGGCAGCAGCAGCGCCGCGGCCTGATCCAGCCGCTTGCCGCCGAGCTCCGAGGGCACCTTGAGCCGCCGTTGAATGCGGCTCACACGCCACCCGCCCGGGGGGCCGGAAACTTTCGGCTATACTGCGCCATCAAACAGCCAACCTGACCAAACAGCGATTATCGCCCCCGCCCGCTCCATCCGGACAGACCACGTGCTTCGAACCAGCGCCAACGTTCTGCTGCTAAGCCTCGCCTTGACCGCGCTCGCCGCGTGTGGCCGCAAAGGCACTACGGTCGAGGACGCGGGTGGCCCCGCGGTCATGTACGAAAAGGGCTATAGCGCCATGAACGCGTCGAACTACGCCGGCGCCATCCAGTATTACAAGGGGCTCGAGTCGCGTTTCCCGTTCAGTCCCGAGGCCAAGCAGGCACAGCTCGATCTCGTCTATCTCTACTTCCGCAGCCAGCAACCCGAGCAGGCCATCGACGCGGCGCAGCAGTTCGAGAAAGAGAACCCGACGCACGAGCGAATCGACTACTGCCTGTACATGCGTGGCCGCATCTATTTCGAAAAAGATCCCAACATCCTGGAGAAGCTGTTCAAGGTCGACCTTTCGACGCGGCCGCCGAAAGACACGATCAGGTCGTTCGGTATCTTTCAGGAGCTGATTCGCCGCTTCCCGAACAGCGAGTACGTGCCGGACGCGCGTCAGCGCATGACGTTCCTGCGCAACCGGCTCGCCTCTTACGAGAATCACGTCGCGAAGTACTACATGAAGCGCGGCGCCTATGTCGCTGCGATCAATCGCGCGAAGTACGCGCTCGAGCACTACCCGGAAGCACCGGAGCTCGAGGACACGCTGCAGATCCTCGTGGGGTCCTATGAAGAGCTCGGCATGACGGATCTGGCGGCGGATGCTCGCCGCGTGCTGCGCGAGACCTACGGCGAAGAGGCCGCGACCGCGAAACTCTGATTGGGCTTCTAAATCAGTATCCGGACGTGATCGGGTAACGCCAGTCGCGGCCAAAGGCCCGACTGCTGACCCGGACACCCGGTGGCGCCTGCCGCCGCTTGTACTCCGCCCGCTTCACCATTTGCAGCACGCGCACGACGGTTGCTCGATCGAAGCCGAGCGCCGTGATCTGGTCCACCGAGTAATCCTTCTCGATGAACGCTTCGAGAATCGGGTCCAGGATCTCGTACGGCGGCAGCGAATCGCTATCCTTCTGGTCGAAGCGCAACTCGGCCGTGGGTGCGCGCGTCAGCACGCGATCTGGAATCACCGAGCTCTCGCTGTTGCGGTAGCGCGCGAGCTGGTACACGAGCACCTTCGTGCAATCCTTCAGCGGCGCGAACCCGCCGGCCATGTCGCCGTACAGCGTAGCGTAGCCCACGGCCATCTCGCTCTTGTTGCCAGTCGTCAGCAACATCTTGCCTTGCTTGTTCGAGATGGCCATCAGCAACACGCCGCGGCAACGCGCCTGGATGTTCTCTTCGGTTGCGTCGGGCGCGAGCCCCTTGAACAGATCGCGCAGCACGCCAAGCGTGGCGTCGAACATCGGCTCGATCGACAGCGTGTCGTAGTGCACGCCGAGATTGCGCGCCTCGGCCTCCGCATCATCGAGACTCATCTGCGACGTGTAGCGGGAAGGCATCATCACGGCGTGGACGCGCGCGGCACCGAGCGCGTCCACCGCAATCGTCAACGTGAGCGCCGAATCGACGCCGCCCGACAGCCCGAGCACGGCGCCGGCGAAGCCGTTCTTCTCAACGTAATCGCGTGTACCGAGCACGAGAGCGCGGTACACGCGCTCCACAAGCGGTAGCTCCGGCGCCGGCGTGGTTGGGCTCAGCGCGGCCTTCCCGCCGGCGACGTCGAGCTCGACGACGTGCAGCCCCTCGACGAACTGCGGCGCGCGAAAACGCACGACGCCACTCGCGTCGACAGCGATCGAGCCGCCGTCGAATACGAGCTCGTCCTGACCTCCCACCATGTTCACATATAGCAGCGGCAACGAGGTTTCCCGCGCACGCGCAGCCAGCGCCTCCTCACGATGCTCCTGTTGATGCATGTGGAATGGCGAACCGTTGATCACGAGGATCACAGCAGCGCCGGCCGCCGCTGCTGCACGCGCGGGCCCCGGGACCCACGCGTCTTCGCAGATCACGAGACCGAACTTGGTGCCGCCGATCTCCGCGATCGTGGCCCCGTGCCCCGGCTGAAAATACCGCATCTCGTCGAACACTGCGTAGTTCGGTAACGCCTGCTTGCGATGATTCGCGAGGAGGCGGCCGTCACGCAGTAACGCGGCGCTGTTATAGATGGAGGAGCCGTCGTACTCGGGGTAGCCGATGCACACGGTGATGCCGTTGACGCCGGTCCGCACGGTTTCGAACGCCGCGTGCACGCGGTCGCGCAAGCCGCGGTGCAGCAGCAAGTCCTCCGGCGGATAGCCGCACAACGTAAGCTCGGGGAACAACACGAGCTCGCACCCGAGGTTGCGGGCGCGCGCGGCGTAGTCGAGAACCTTGTTGGCGTTCGCGTCGATCGCACCGACGCGCGTGTTGACCTGAGCTAGGCCGACCTTCACCCCAACGCCTTGGCCATCGCCTCGCCAAGATCTGCCAGCGAGCGAACGGTCGTGACACCCGCGCGCTCGAGCGCCGCGAATTTCTCGGTCGCCGTGCCCTTGCCGCCGGAAATGATCGCACCGGCGTGCCCCATGCGCTTACCGGGCGGCGCCGCGACGCCGGCGATGTAGCCGACGACAGGCTTCGTCACGTGCGCCTTGATGTACTCGGCCGCGGCTTCCTCGTCGGAGCCGCCGATCTCGCCGACCATGATCATGCCGCGCGTGGCCGGGTCTTTCTCGAACAGTGCGAGGCAGTCGATGAAGTTCATGCCGCGCACGGGATCGCCGCCGATGCCGACGCACGTGCTCTGGCCCAAGCCGCGCAGCGTGGTCTGGTTCACGGCTTCGTACGTGAGCGTGCCCGAGCGCGATACGATGCCGATCGAGCCCGGCTCGTGGATGTGCCCCGGCATGATGCCGATCTTGCAGCCACCCGGCGTGATGATGCCGGGGCAGTTCGGACCGATCAGACGCACATTCGAGCCCTTGAGCACGGCCTTGACACGCACCATGTCGAGCACCGGCACGCCTTCGGTGATGCAGACGACGAGTTCGACGCCGGCGTCGGCCGCCTCGAGGATCGCGTCGGCCGCGAACGGCGCGGGGACGTAGATCATGCTGACCGTTGCACCCGTGGCGGCTTTCGCTTCGGCCACCGTGTTGAACACGGGCAGATTCAGATGTTTCTCGCCGCCGCGGCCCGGCGTGACGCCGGCCACGACCTTCGTTCCGTAATCGAGGCACTGCTGCGTGTGGAACGTGCCCTGCTTGCCGGTCAGGCCCTGGCAGATGACCTTCGTATTCTTGTCGATCAGGATGCTCATGCCGCGGCTCCGGCCAGTTTGACTACCTTGGAAGCCGCATCAGTCAAACCTGTTGCCGCCACTACTTTCAGACCGCTCGCACCCAGCATCTCGCGGCCTTTTTCCACGTTCGTGCCCTCGAGCCGCACGACGACCGGCACCTTGACGCCGACCTCTTTCACCGCGGTGATCACGCCCTCCGCGATCGTGTCGCAGCGCACGATGCCGCCGAAAATGTTCACGAGAATCGCGCGCACGTTCTTGTTCGTGAGGATGATTTTGAACGCCTCGGTCACGCGCTCGGCCGTGGCGCCGCCGCCGACGTCGAGGAAGTTCGCCGGTTCGCCCCCGTGCAGCTTGATCAGGTCCATGGTTGCCATCGCAAGACCGGCGCCGTTGACCATGCAGGCGATGTTGCCGTCGAGCGAAACGTAGTTTAAATCGTGCTCGCGGGCGCGGCGCTCGCGTTCGTCTTCCTGCGCCGCGTCGCGCATCGCGGCGAGCCGCGGCTGGCGGAACAATGCGTTGTCTTCGACCGTGATCTTTGCGTCGAGCGCGACAATGTGACCTTCCTTCGTCACGATCAGCGGATTGACCTCGACGAGGCTCGCATCGCACTCGCGGAACAGTTTCACGAGCTTGCGCAGGACGTCGCGCAGCTCGCCCTGCTGTGGCCCGGTCAGACCGAGACCGAAGCCGAGCTTGCGGGTCTGGTAATCCTCGATGCCGGCAGCCGGGTGCAACGTCAGCGTCAGAATCTTCTCCGGCGTGCTGTGCGCGACTTCCTCGATGTCCATGCCGCCCGCCACGGACGCCATGATCGCGATGCGCTCCGACGCGCGGTCGACGACGAGGCTCAAATACAGCTCTCGGTCGATGCTGGAACCAGATTCCACGTAAACGTGATCGACGGGCAGGCCTTCCGCACCGCTCTGGTGCGTCACGAGCCGCGTGCCGAGCATCGCTTTGGCGAGCTGCTCGACTTCGGCCGCCGACTTCGCGAGCTTGACGCCGCCCGCCTTGCCGCGCCCACCGGCGTGAACCTGGGCTTTGACGACCCACAGGCTGCCGCCAAGCCTGGTTACGGCCGCTTTGGCTTCCGCCGGCGTGCTCGCGACCTGGCCCTGAGGCACGGGGATACCGTAATCGGCGAATAGTTGCTTCGACTGGTACTCGTGAAGATTCATGCGGAGGGGTTCTCGGCCAAACGGCGGGCGGCGGTATTCTCCATGAAACCCGTCGGGCTCGCAAAGCATGTGAGGCACGTCCCGGGACGAACGTATCGATCGGGTAGAATTCGAGCCATGTCCGCCGTCGATGCTCTCCAAACCGAGCGTCCGAGCTCCCAGCCGGGGCCCAACGCCGCATCGGCGACGGGAGACTTCGCGTGGCGGGTTCTGATTCTGCTGAACCTGTTCCGACTCTCGATCGGCGGCCTGCTGCTCGCCGTCTTCTATCTCGTGGATTCGCCACGGATCGTGGGCGAGAGCGACCCGACGCTCGCTTGGCGTGCGCTGGCCGGATTGCTGGCGATGGGCTGCGTCGAACTCGTGCTGCTGCATCGCCGCTACCCGAACGCCAGAGTGCAGACGTATCTGCAGTTCTGCACCGATCTCATCGGCATGACCCTGCTGGTTCACGCGAGCGGCGGCATCTCGAGCGGCCTCGGCGGCGTGTTGATCGTTTCCATCGGCACGCTGGCACTTCTCGTCCCGGCCGAGCGCGCGTTCCTGCTGGCCGCAGTTACAGCGCTTGCGCTGCTGCTCGAGCAGGTTTACGCGCAATTCCAGGGTCTTACGACCAGCGCGCAATTCGCGCCGGCGGGCATTTTGGGCGCGGTGATTTTCGTGATCACCGCGGTGGTTCAGCTACTGCGCCACAGGATCGTCGAGAGCGAAGCCTTGGCGGAGCAGCGCGGCCTCGACCTGCGCAACCTAGTCGAGTTGAACGACTACATCATTCAACACTTGCGCGAGAGCATTGTGGTCGTCGACAGCGACGATCAGATACGGCTCATCAACGAATCCGCGGGCAAGCACCTGACTGTCCGAACCAATGTGCGCGGTCAAGTGGTCGCCATGATTTCCTCGGATCTCGCGAACCAGCTGGTGCTATGGCGCAACGCTGCGCTACCGAGCCGCCCGCCGCCGACGTTCAGCGCCCAGGATGGCGCGAATCTGCAACCGCACTTCGCGCCGCTTGGCGGCGACCGACGGGGCGGCGTCGTGATATTTCTAGAGGACACGTCACTGATCGAAGAACGCGTGCAGCAAGCCAAGCTCGCCGCACTCGGCCGTTTGAGCGCGAGCATAGCGCACGAGATTCGCAACCCGCTCGGCGCCATGAGCCATGCGGGGCAACTGCTCGCGGAATCGCCGAGCATCGGCGCAGACGACCAGCGGCTCACGGATATCATCCGCCTGAACGCGCGACGCGTGAGCCAGATCGTCGAGAGCGTGCTCGCACTGTCGCGCCGCGGGCAAAGCCGCCCGGAGCGCCTGCAGTTGACGCCGTGGGTCGAGGACTTCGCGCGCGAGTTCGTGCAGACGCTCGAGCTCTACGAAGGCGCTGTTGCCGTCGTTGAAAGCGCGCCCGAGATCGAGGTGCGTATGGATCCGACGCACCTGCATCAGGTGCTGTGGAACCTCTGCGACAACGCGGTCAAGTACGCGAGTGCGGCGGCCGGCGCCATCGCCGTCGAAATCACGTGCGGCGTGCTCGAGCAATCGGGTCGACCGTTTCTCGAAGTCGCGGACCGCGGCCCCGGCATTAACCCCGACAAGGTGGAACAGATCTTCGAGCCGTTCTACACCACTCAGTCCGGCGGCACGGGCTTGGGACTCTATATCTCGCGCGAGCTCGCAGAGCGTAACGGCGCTTCGCTACGTTACCAACCGCGCCCTGGCGGCGGCAGCGCATTCCGAATAGTGTTCGCAGATCCGAATCGCTGGCACTCCGGCGAAGAGTCGCTATGAAACCGATCGCCCTGGTCGTCGATGACGAGCCGCATATCTGCGAGCTCCTCTCGATCACGCTCGAACGCATGGATATCAGCACGCGTACGAGCGTCGACGTCGCGGGCGCGAAGCAAGCGCTACTCGAGCAGGCGTTCGATCTGTGTCTGACCGACATGCGGTTGCCCGACGGCGACGGACTGGAGCTCGTCGAATGGATTCAACGCGAAGTGCCGGGCACGCCGGTCGCGGTGATCACCGCCCACGGCAGCGTCGAAGCAGCGGTGCGTGCCTTGAAGCTGGGCGCTTTCGACTTCGTCTCCAAACCGCTCGATCTGAACGATCTGCGCAAACTGGTCACGGCAGCGCTGAAGCTCCGCGGCACCGTGGTTGCGCCACGCGGCGCGGCCACCGATGGACTGGTCGGCAAGTCGCCGCCGATCGAGCGCGTGCGCGCGATGGTCGCGAAGGTTGCGCGCAGCCAGGCACCGGTCCACATCTCCGGCGAATCCGGCACAGGCAAAGAGCTCGTCGCCCGCATGGTGCATGACAGTGGCCCGCGCCGCGAAGGGCTGTTCGTGCCGATCAACTGCGGCGCAATTCCGACGGAGCTCATGGAGAGCGAATTCTTCGGCCACAAGAAAGGCAGCTTCACAGGCGCGGTGGCCGACAAGATGGGTCTCATCCAAACGGCCGAGGGCGGAACGTTATTCCTCGACGAGGTCGCGGACCTTCCTCTGCACATGCAAGTCAAGCTCTTGCGCGTGATCCAGGAGAAGACGATTCGCCCCGTCGGCCAAGCCAATGAAATCCCGGTCGACGTCCGGATTCTGAGTGCGACGCACAAGGACTTGAGCGACCTCGTCGCGGAAGGCAGCTTCCGGGAAGACCTCTTCTACCGCATCAATGTGATCGGGGTGCACGTGCCGCCTCTGCGCGAGCGCGGCGAGGACGTGCTAATGCTCGCGCACCACACGTTGTCACGCCTGGCTGCCGGACAGGGAGTAGCGACACCGCATCTGACGGCCGACGCGCAGGAAGCGCTGCTCGAGTATCACTTCCCCGGCAATGTGCGCGAGCTCGAGAACATTCTCGAGCGTGCGCTGACGTTGTGCTCCGGCGATGAGATCGACGTGGCCGACCTGCAGCTGCGCGACGACGAACCGACGGCAGAGCGCCCGAGCCTCGGTAAGGATTCGCCGCTTGGCACGCAGCTCGAGGAAATCGAACGCGACGCGATCGTCGCCGCGCTCGAGCAGACGCGTTACAACAAGACGGCGGCGGCCAAGCGCCTCGGCATCACGTTCCGCGCACTGCGCTACCGCATCAAGAAGCTCGGCATCGAGTAATTGACACGTGGCCCTTGCCGAATGCCTGTCGCCACGCGCCGAATACGGTGACAATTTTGGTCAGATTGCGCCGCAAATACGGCTTCGGGGCGGCGGCTGAAGGCTGCAATATGTCGAAGCTCGGGGGCACGAACCCGCGAACGTGCAGCGGGAACCGCGCCGCGACGCGGGAATTGACATAGTCACACCGCCCTGGCACATGGCTTGCAGTAATGCCGCCCAGACGCGTCGCGCGTCACTGCGATGAAAATCATTTGAAACCGTTAGAGGAGCTTTTGAAATGACGAAACTGCAAAAGGGCTTCACCCTGATCGAACTCATGATCGTGGTGGCCATCATCGGTATCTTGGCCGCCATCGCGATTCCTGCCTATCAGGACTACACGATCCGCGCTCAGGTCTCCGAGGGCATGAACTTGGCTGCTGCGGCGAAGGCTGCGGTTGCCGAGACGTTCCTGAACCGTGGCACCGCGCCGGTCAACCGTGTGGCGGCCGGCATGTCGCAGATCGGCGCCGGCGGCACCGATACGAGCGGCAAGTACGTCACTGGCGTCGACGTAATCAACGGCGTGATCACGATCGCCTACGGCAACGAAGCCAACGCACAGATCACGGCTGCCACGCTGCAGCTCGGGCCCTACACGACACCTGACAATTCGGTGGCGTGGCGCTGTGGCGGCGCGATCGTGCCGAACGGCACGGTTCCGATGGCCGGCAGTGCTGGCTTCACCGGCGGCACGTTGGCTGGTGCGAACCTCGTGAAGTACCTGCCGTCGGCCTGCCGTCCGTAAGCTAGGCCTTGGCTCACGGTCTGCCACTACCGAAACGTGGCCGACCTTGCCGAATGCGAGGCCCCTCACAGTGTGAGGGGCCTTCGCTTTTGTAGGCTCCGGTAGCGGCGCTCCGCAAACTGCACAATGACATCCCCTGCACAAGGTCCACGAGCCACGGCGGGATTCACAATCGTCGAGCTCGCCGCCGTGCTGGCCGTGACGGCCATCATTGGAGCCCTCGGCGTGTCGGCCTACCGCACGTACGCGGTTCGGGCCGAAATTGTGAGTGGCATCGCCGGCACGGAAGCAATTCGCGACCGGGTGGTGGCGGCGTTCAAGACTACGGGCATCCCACCTGCGGACCGGCAAACGGTTGGGCTCGACCGGGGGCACGACGAGGACTGGGGCGACTATATCGACGACGTAGAGGTCGTCAGAGGGCGCGTCGACGTGCGCTTCGGCCACCGGGCGGACGACGCGATTGCCGGCCGGACCCTGTCCCTGACCCCGTTCGAGACTGCCGATCAGCGAATCGTCTGGCTCTGCGGAAACAAGCTGCCCGGCCCCGGGCTCCAGCCGCTCGGCTTCGCAGGCGGTGCCGCGGAACCCATACAGATACTGACCTTGATCGAGGTACGCTTCCTGCCCCCGACGTGTCGGTAGGCCCCGCTGCACGCGCGCCGTGAGGCCCGTCACATCAACCGGGCACCGCACGGCGCAGACTCAATAACTCGGCCGCCTGGCGGGATCCTCACGCACCGGGCACCACACGCAAATCTTTGTCACAAAAGAAGAAGCGCGCGGTTGACAGTTCCTGGCGGCTCCGGTGAAAGTACAGCGCTTATGGTCAAACGTGGCTAAAGCCCCGGCACAGCAACGACGTCATGGCGGTTACTGCAACCCAAGGTCCTCTGTCCGGCCTGCCACGTAGACTCGTGCAGGACGGTGTCATTTCGGAGGCCGATCTACTGACGGCCCTCGAAGCGATCGGGGGCAAAGCCGCACAGCTGGTGCCGCACCTCGTTGCGAACCGTCTCGGCGACCCCCGCCAGATCGCAGTTGCCGCAGCGCACGAGTTCGGCGTGCCGCTGCTCGACCTCGACGCCGTCGACCTTGATCTCGACATCGTCAAGCTGGTCGACGAGAAGCTGCTGCTGAAGCACCGCATCCTGCCGATCCTGCAGCGGGGAAAACGCCTGTTCATCGCCGTCTCCGACCCAACGAATCTGCAGGCACTCGACGAAATCAAGTTCCAGACCACGCTGCGCATCGAGGCCGTCGTGGTCGAGCAGGACAAGCTCGAAACGCGCGTCGCACGCGCCATCGAGGCTGTCGACACCACGATGTCGAGCCTCGACGAAGACGATTTCGACCTCGAGAACCTCGAGGTCTCCGCCGGCGACGAGGAGGTCGGCGCCGAGGTCAACAGCTCGGACATCGACGACGCACCGATCGTGCGCTTCGTCAACAAAGTCATGCTGGACGCCATCAAGAAGGGCGCGTCCGACATCCATTTCGAGCCCTACGAGAAGCATTTCCGGATCCGGTTGCGCCAGGACGGCGTGTTGACGGAGATCGCCCGTCCGCCGGTGGCGCTCGCAGGCAAGGTGGCGGCACGTCTGAAGGTCATGGCGCGGCTCGACATCGCGGAACGACGCATTCCGCAAGACGGCCGCATCAAGATGAAGCTGTCGAAGAATCGCGCCATCGACTTCCGCGTCAACACGTGCCCCACGCTGTTCGGCGAGAAAGTCGTGTGCCGTCTGCTCGATCCCTCGAGCGCACAGCTCGGCATCGACGCACTGGGGTACGAGGAGCCTCAGAAGAAGCTCTACCTCGACAACTCTGACGAAGCCGTACGGCATGATCCTCGTCACCGGCCCAACGGGTAGCGGTAAGACCGTATCCCTGTACACGGGCCTGAACATTCTGAACACCGCCGACCGGAACATCTCCACCGCCGAAGACCCGGTCGAAATCAACATGGCGGGGATCAACCAGGTCAACGTGAACCCGAAGGTCGGGCTGACGTTCGCCGCGGCGCTGCGCGCCTTTCTGCGCCAGGACCCGGACGTCATCATGGTCGGCGAGATCCGCGACCTCGAGACGGCCGAGATCGCGATCAAGGCCGCGCAAACGGGCCACCTCGTGCTGTCCACGCTGCATACCAACGACGCCCCGAAGACGTTGACACGTATGGTCGACATGGGCGTCAAGCCGTACGCGATTGCGAGCTCGGTCAGCCTGATCATTGCCCAGCGCCTCGCACGCCGGCTCTGCCCGAACTGCAAGGAGCCCATCGACATTCCCGCCGAAGCGCTGCAGAAGGAAGGCTTTACGCCGACGGAAATCGAGGCCGGAATCACGATCTTCGGCCCGAAGGGCTGTACGCAGTGCACCGACGGCTACAAGGGACGCATCGGCATCTACCAGGTCATGCCGGTCACCGAGGCCATCGGCCGCATCATCATGGAAGGCGGCAACGCGATGCAGATCGCCGAGACCGCCAAGCAGGGTGGCGTGGCCGACCTGCGGCAGTCGGCGCTGAAGAAAGTCAAGGACGGCCTTACCAGTCTCGAAGAGCTCAACCGCGTTACAGTTGAGTAAGTGCGGTGAGCCCAAAAGGCCGACCGCCATTCCGCGTATTCCGCTGGAGACCCTGAAACATGGCAACCGTTACAGCCAACCAACTCCCCTTCACCTGGGAAGGCAAAGATCGGACCGGGAAAAAGGTCAAGGGCAAGGTCGTCTCGACCAGCGAGGCGGCGGTCCGCTCCGAATTGCGCCGCCAGGGAGTCGTAGCGACCCGCGTGCGCAAGCAGAGCATGCTGTTCCGCAAGCAGGGCAAAGTGACCATGGCGGACATCGCCGTGTTTTCCCGCCAGCTCGCAACCATGATGACGGCCGGTATTCCGCTCGTGCAGTCGTTCGACATCGTCGGCGCCGGGCACGAGAACCCGGCCATGCAGAAGTTGATTCTGGCGATCAAGTCCGACGTCGAGAGCGGTACGTCGCTGGCGGACGCGCTGGCCAAACATCCGCTGTATTTCGATGATCTGTTCGTGAACCTGGTAGCGGCCGGCGAGCAGGCCGGCGCGCTCGAGACGCTGCTCGACAAGATCGCCACCTACAAGGAAAAGACCGAGGCCCTGAAGAAGAAGATCAAGAAGGCCCTGTTCTATCCGGCCGCGGTCGTCGCGGTGGCAATCGTGGTCACTACGATCCTGCTGATCTTCGTGATTCCGCAGTTCGAGTCCCTGTTCAAGGGCTTCGGCGCGGACCTGCCGGCCTTCACGCGGATGGTCATCGACATATCGAACTTCGTGCAGAGCAAGGGCTGGATCCTGCTCATCGCAATCGTAGGCGGCGTCTGGGCTTTCCTGTACGCCAAGAAACGCAACCGCGGCGTGCAGCACTTCGTCGATCGCGCGATGCTGAAAATACCCATCTCGGCGCGATCCTGCACAAGGCCGCGATCGCGCGCTACGCCCGCACGCTCGCAACCATGTTTGCGGCCGGCGTGCCGCTCGTCGAGGCGCTCGGCTCGGTGGCCGGCGCTTCGCGGCAACATCGTTTACGAGAGGCGCAGTGCTCAAGATGCGCGACGAAGTCGCCACCGGCCAGCGCTTGCAGCGCGCCATGGAAAACACCGATCTGTTCCCGAACATGGTCAACCAGATGGTGGCCGTCGGCGAAGAATCCGGCTCGCTCGACGCAATGGCCAGCAAGGTCGCCGATTTCTACGAGGAGGAAGTCGACAACGCCGTGGACAGCATGTCGAGCTTGCTCGAGCCGCTCATCATGGCGATCCTGGGCGTGCTCGTCGGCGGCCTCGTGATCGCGATGTACCTGCCGATCTTCAAGATGGGCTCGGTCGTCTAAGCACACCGGTCACCGCGTGGAGATCTTCGAGGCCTGGCCCGTTCTGTTATTCGTGGCCACGGGCCTGATCGGCCTGATCGCCGGCAGCTTCCTGAACGTCGTGGCCTACCGGCTCCCGATCATGATGGAGCGCGCGTGGCGCTCGCAGTGCGACGAGCTGAAGTCGCAACCGTTTACCCCACCGCCGCACGTCACCGTGAGCGGCCGCTTCGACCTGATGTGGCCGCCGTCGGCGTGCCCGGGCTGCGGCGCTGCGATCTCGCCGCAGCACAACGTGCCGGTGCTCGGGTTCCTATGGCTGCGCGGCCGCTGCGCCAAGTGCGGATTCAAGATCTCGCCGCGTTATCCCGTTGTCGAGGCCAGCGCCGCGGCGCTCGGGCTCGTCGTGGCCTGCGTGTTCGGCCCGACCTGGCACACGCTCGCCGCCCTCGGCCTCACGTGGACTCTGCTCGCTCTGACGCTGATCGACCTCGATCACAAGCTGCTGCCCGACTCGATGACGCTGCCGCTGCTCTGGGCCGGCCTCTGCGTGAACGCGCTGCCGGTCGGCGGCACGCCGCTGTTTGCGCCATCGCTGCAGTCGGCCGTCATCGGCGCAATCGCCGGGTATCTCGCGCTATGGACCGTGTTTCAGCTGTTCAAGCTGGTGACCGGCAAGGAAGGCATGGGCTACGGCGACTTCAAGCTGCTCGCCGCGCATCGGCGCGTGGCTCGGGTGGCAACTGCTGCCGCTCGTCATTCTGCTGTCGGCCGTCGTCGGCAGCTTGGTCGGCATTGGCATGATCGTGTTCGGCGGTCGCTCGAGCCAGGCCCAGATTCCTTTTGGCCCCTATCTTGCCGCCGCCGGGTGGATCGCCCTACTGTGGGGCGAACGGCTCGTGCACGCGTACGAGGCGTTTTTCGCTCGTTGAGCGTGCGGGATCGACCGGTGTCCGGCCGCCGCGATCGCCCGACGAGCCCAACGCGGAGGGTGGAGACGATGGCGGATCACGCGGCCGGCCGGCCGCGGCTCGTAGTGGGCTTGACCGGTGGCATTGCCAGCGGCAAATCAGCGGTAGCGGCCATGTTCGTGGCGCTGGGCGCAGGCCTGATCGACACCGACGCCGTGGCCCGCGAAGTCGTGGCAACGGGAGAACCCGGCCTCGCGGCCGTCCGCGCGGCTTTCGGTGCGAAGGTGCTGCTACCGTCGGGCGAGCTGGACCGAGCCTTGCTGCGCGGGCTCGTGTTCGAAGATGACGCCAAACGCCGACAGCTCGAATCCCTGCTGCATCCACTGATCCGGACGCGCACGCTCGCAAGGCTGGCGGAAGTAGCAACTCCCTATGCGATCGTGGCGGTTCCGCTACTGGTCGAGACCGATTTCCGGCAGCTCGTGGACCGCGTGCTGGTCGTCGACTGCCCCGAGCGGCTGCAACTCGAGCGGCTCATGAAGCGCGATGCCATCCCGCGGCCAGAGGCGCTCGCGATGTTGCGCGCACAGGCGGATCGCGCCGTGCGCCTGACAGCAGCGCACGACGTAATCGACAACAGCGGCACTCGCGAGGCCACGCGCACACAGGTCGAGCTGTTGCATCGGCGTTATCTCGAGCGCGCCGCGCAGGCCGCACGACGCGCTTGAGTTTGCCGAGCGTGCGGCGCTCGCGCAGAATAGCGGCATGAACACCGCCGCCGAGCTCCCAGCTGCGTCGCCCGAGCACGGCCTGATGACGTTCGAGCAACCGTTGTCGGAACGCATGCGCACGTTCCTCCGAGTCGAATTTCTATACGGGCAAACCCTGTTCCACGTCGATGAACCGACCGAGTTCAGCGCGCGAGCGGCCGTTACGACCCTGCTCGAGATCCTGACGATCCTGGGGCGCGGCGACGTCCGCTCGGACGTCGTCAAAGAGCTCGAGCGGCACGCCGACATGCTCAGCCGATTCAAGAGCCAGCCGGGCGTCGATCCGAGTCGTCTGACGGGGCTCATCGACAACATCCATGATCTGCGTCAGCGGCTCGCAGAAGCCGGCCCACAGTTGATCAACCCTTTGAAAGAATGCGACTTTTTGAACACCATCCGACACCGCAGCGCGATCCCGGGCGGCACCTGCATGTTCGACCTGCCCGACTACGGCTACTGGCTGCACCTGCCGCCGGCCGACCGACGGCGGCAGCTCGAGGACTGGACGAGTCGCCTGCAACCGATCTGCGACGCCGTCGCGGAGGTGCTATGGCTGACGCGCGAAGCGACGGAAGCCACGGAGCGAGTCGCGTCGGGCGGTCTGTTCCAGCACGGCTTCGACCGCAGCGAGCAGCCGAGCCTCGTACGCGTCCAGCTGTCGGCCGACGCCGGCATGTTCCCGGAGATCAGCGCAGGCCAGCATCGCTTCACGATTCGCTTCGTGCGCTGGCGCGGCGTCGACGCGCGGCCCGTTCAGGTCAACCAGGACGTGCGGTTTCAGCTCGCGATCTGCTGAAGACGCTCTACGATCGGCCAATCGGCGGGCAGCAACGGCAGCCCGGCGAACTCGTCGACGGTAACCCAGCGCAATAGTTGGCCCTCGCGCGCCGTGACCTCGCCCGTAAAGCGTCGCACCCGCCAGATGTCGAGCCGCACGTGCTTGTCGGGGTAGTCATGGGAGAGCTCGAACCAGGCTTCCGCATCCTGCACGTCGATGCCGAGCTCTTCGTCGAGCTCGCGGCGTAGCGCCGCCAGTGGCGCCTCGCCGGGCTGGCTCTTGCCGCCCGGGAACTCCCACAGGCCGGCCATGTGAGTGCCCGCGCGCCGCTGGTTCACAAGCCAGCGCCCGCGCTCGTCGGCGATCAGCCCCACGAGCACGTGCACGCGTTTGGATTCGGTCACGTCAGCTGAGACGGCCGTGACACTGTTTGTACTTTTTGCCCGAGCCGCACGGGCAAGGCTCGTTGCGCCCCACCTTCGGCTGCTCACGAACGTACGTCTGAACCGGCTCGACGTCCGGCGGCGGCGTCCGCAGCGGCTGTCCCGCCGACGCGGCACCAAAGCCGGGCGGCGGGGCCTCCTCAGGCGGTGGAGCGACCAACGACGGCGCGGCTGCGTGCTGGAAGCGCAGCGTGCTGGGATCCGGTGCGGCTGGCTCGACGGCAGCCACGTCCTCGGGCCGGCGAATCTGGATCTTCGACAGGATCGTAATCGTCTCGTGCTTCACGCGATCGAGCATGGCGCCGAACATCTCGAACGCTTCGCGCTTGTACTCCTGCTTCGGATTCTTCTGTGCGTAACCGCGCAGATGAATGCCTTGGCGCAGATAATCGAGCGCCGCGATGTGCTCCTTCCAGTGTGAGTCGAGCTGCCGCAGCATGACGCCCTTCTCGAGCTCGTGCATGATCTCGGGTCCGATCTCGCTGACCTTGTGCGCGTAGGCTTCGTCCGCGGCCTTGACGATCAACTCGCGCAGACGATTCTCCTCGATGGTGTGATCCTTCTCGAGCAGCGCAGCAACGTCGAACGTCACGCCGAATTCGTTCTCGAGCGCTTTCGTGAGGCCGGGCTTGTCCCACATGTCCTCCACGCTCTGTGGCGCCACGTGCTCGCTGATGGCGGCGTTGACGACTTCCGCGCGGATCCCACCGATGGCGTCGGAGATGTCGGAAGCCTCCATGAGTTCCTGTCGCTGCCCGTAGACAACCTTGCGCTGGTCGTTCGCGACGTCGTCGTATTCAAGGAGTTGCTTGCGGATGTCGAAGTTGTGGGCTTCGACCTTGCGCTGCGCGCGCTCGATCTGCCGCGACAGCAGGGCGCTCTCGATGACCTCGCCGGGCTTCATGCCTGCGCGCGAAAGCATGCGCTTGATGCGTTCCGGGTCGCCGAAGATGCGCATCAGATTGTCTTCGAGCGACAGATAGAACCGGCTCGAGCCCGGGTCGCCCTGGCGGCCCGATCGGCCGCGCAGCTGGTTGTCGATACGGCGCGACTCGTGGCGTTCCGTGCCAACGATGTGCAGCCCGCCCATCTCGAGCACCTTCGCGTTGCGCTCGCGCCAGTCCTTCTCCAGGGCAGCGAGGTCGGCCTCGGTCGGCGCCGTGAGCTTCGCGCGCTCGGCTTCGAGGTTGCCGCCAAGCTTGATGTCGGTGCCGCGGCCGGCCATGTTCGTGGCGATCGTTACGGTACCCGGACGACCGGCCTCGATGATGATCTCGGCCTCGCGCTCGTGGTACTTCGCGTTCAGCACCTGGTGCGGGACTTTGTGCTGCTTCAAAAGCCCCGACAGGAACTCCGACGCTTCGATCGATGTGGTGCCGACGAGCACGGGTTGACCGCGCTGATGGCAATCCGCGATGTCCTCGATGATGGCCTTGAACTTGTCTTCCTGTGACAGATAGACGAGATCCGGCGCGTCGTCGCGGATCATCGGCATGTGCGTAGGAATGACAACGACCTCGAGATTGTAGATCTGCTGAAACTCGTAGGCTTCGGTGTCGGCGGTGCCGGTCATGCCCGCGAGCTTGGTGTACATACGGAAGTAGTTCTGGAACGTGATCGACGCGACCGTCTGGTTCTCCTCCCGTACGCGCACGCCTTCCTTCGCTTCGACGGCCTGGTGCAGGCCGTCCGACCAGCGCCGACCGACCATCGTGCGGCCGGTGAACTCGTCGACGATGATGACCTCGCCGTCACGGACGATGTAGTCCACTTCGCGCTTGAACAACCCGTGCGCGCGCAATGCGGCGGTCAAGTGGTGCATCAACCGGATGTTGCCGGCGTCGTAGAGACTCTCGCCCTCGCTGATGAGCCCGGCCTTCTGCAGTAGCTGCTCGACGTACTCGTGACCCTCTTCAGTCAGGTGCGCCTGCTTGGTCTTCTCGTCGATCGTGTAGTCGCCGGGCACGAACAGCTGCGCTTTCGAGGGCTGAGGACTCGGCGTCGATCTCGATCAGGTGATGACCGCCTTCCTTCGCTTTCGCCAGCGCCTGGCCGGTCGACATCTTGCCGAGCGATTTGCCGTTGACGCCGAGCAGCTCGACCTGCGAGGACTCGATCTCGTCATTGGCTTTGCCAGGTGGCGGCTTGTGAACTTTCAGCGACGGAATCAGCTGGTTGATTCGCGTGTAGAGCTCCGTGCTCTCCTCGGCGCGGCCCGAGATGATCAACGGCGTACGCGCCTCGTCGACCAGAATCGAGTCGACCTCGTCGACGATGGCGTAGCTCAAGGTCCGCTGCACGCGGTCCTCGGGCCGGAACGCGAGGTTGTCGCGCAGATAGTCGAAACCGAATTCGTTGTTGGTGCCGTAGGTGACGTCGGCCGCGTACGCCGCCCGCTTCTCCTCGGTCGGCTGGTTGCTCTTGATGACGCCGACCGTTAAGCCCAAGAACCGGTACACGGGGCCCATCCAGTCGGCGTCGCGCTGCGCGAGGTACTCGTTGACCGTCACGAGGTGCACGCCCTTGCCCGTCAGCGCATTCAAGTACACGGCCAGCGTGGACATCAGCGTCTTACCTTCGCCGGTCCGCATCTCGGCGATCTTGCCCTGATGCAGCGAGATGCCGCCGATCAGCTGCACGTCGAAGTGCCGCATGCCGAGCGTGCGGCGCGCGGCCTCACGGACGAGGGCAAAGGCCTCGGGCAACAAGGCGTCGAGATCCTCGTTGGCCGCGTAGCGCTGCTTCAGCTCCGCGGTCTTAGCCGCGAACGCGTCGTCCGGGAGGGCGGTCAGAGACGCCTCGAGCGCGTTGGCCGCGGCCACGAGACTACCGTAGCGTTTCAACAGCCGCTGGTTGCGGCTCCCGAAGACGCCAGTCATCAGACGGGAGACGGTGCTCAACACGCGGGGGGGTCCTTCGGACGCGGTAAAGCGTCCTATTCTAAGGACGTCGGCTGCGTTTTGGGCACCGCCCCGCGATTACGCGTGTTTAATGCGTCTGGCTGACGTAGGTCAGGGGGTCGACGGGCCGGTCGTTGACCAGCACCTCGAAGTGCAGGTTCGGGCCCGTGGCGCGGCCCGTATCGCCCATCCGGGCGATGACTTGCCCGCGTTTGACGGTATCGCCGACCGCGACGAGGTTGTCTACGTTGTGGGCGTAGCGCGTGACGTAGCCATTGCCGTGATTGATCTCGACCAACTGGCCGTAGCCATAGCGGTCGCCGGACCAGGTGACCACGCCCGACGCGACGGCAATGACCTCCGCGCCTGCACGGCCCGCGAAATCGACGCCCTTGTGGAACGCGAGCCGCCCCGTGAACGGGTCGGTACGACTGCCGAATTGCGATGAGATGTAGCCGGCTGTGACGGGGCGCCCGCCCGGATGAACTTCGTCGCGCAGCTTGCGGTTCAGCAGCAGGTCCTCGAGCACGTTCAGTTGCCGGCCGCGATCCGTGAGCTGATCGTCGAGTACCTGGAGCGCATTCACGATGCCGTTGATCTGCATCGAGGCGGAGTCGGCAAGCGCCACGGGCTCCTCAGGGCCGCCGAGCGGGGGCTCCGAGCTGAAATTGAACTCACCGTCCTGCAGCCCCGCCATCTGCGTGAGCCGTGTGCCCAAGGCATCGAGGCGGACTACGTGAGCGTTCATCTGGCCGAGCGCGTAACGCCAGGGCATCGAGATTCTGCTGGAGGGTGCGGCGAGTGGCGTCGACGATGGTCTGCTGCTGCGCGAGCTCGGCGCGCCAGGTCTCAGCCTGCCCCTGGGTGGTAATGCCGAAAATGCCGGCTGCGCCGACTCCTGCGTAGAAAGCGCCGGTACAGACGGTGAGTACGACGACAGCAATCACGAGCCACAGACGCCCGGAGGCGAGGTTCGCATGACCCAAATGCCCCCGGCCCTTGGACAGGAGTATCAACTGCATGCGGTGCCCCAGCTCCTGGCTTGTAATTCTTCGATCCAGCGCCGCGGAGGGCGCCGGCATGCACCACGAGTGTACATGCAGGTTTTGTCAAAAGTCACCCGGCAACCCCGCTATCATTGGAGACACTCCGGCAGATCGGTGGCTTTGCGTCCCGCCCTTTCGGACGGTTTGCCTCGTTACGAACGGGATCAGGATGCCGGCAACTCCGCGCCGGCTCAAGCAATAGCACCCAAAAAATAGACGTTGGTCTCAGATCGATGGGGAATGAACCGAGACATTTGTCAGAACTACTGGGACGCGGTTCTCTAGGCGAGCTCAAGCGCGAGGCCGAGCGTCGCCGATTGGAGACAGTCGAGATTCGGCGTTTACTGCCTCCCGAGGAGGCGGCGCACGTCGTGAATGCCGCCACCAACGAGCGCCGGTGAGATCGTGCTTGTGATGGATACGCCAGCCTGGGCGGCGCGCGTGCGCTACTGCGTCGGCGCGTTGCCGAACAAGAAGGTACGGATCAGCGTGTTGCCACGCGGCGGCTGAGCGTCGGTCGCAGCTGACTAGTGGCTCGGAGCGAGCTGGTAGGACACCGGCGAGCGTTGCTCCGCCTCGTCGAACACCACGGCCGCGTAGCTGTCCGGCGCTTCGAGCAGCGCGCGCAGCAGCAGGTTGTTCAGCTTGTGGCCGCACTTGAACCCGCTGAACTCGCCGATCAGCGACGAGCCGAGCAGATACAGGTCGCCGAGCGCGTCGAGCACCTTGTGCCGCACGAACTCGTCGCGGTAACGCAGGCCGTCCTCGTTGATCACGCGGTACTCGTCCATGACGATCGCGTTGTCGAGATTCGCCGCCGAGCGCGCGTTCGCGCGCGCGCGCGCCTTCGAGGTCCTGCAGGAAACCGAAGGTTCGCGCGCGGCTGATCTCTTTCAGGAACGTGGTCGTCGAGAAATCGAGGCTCATGCGCCTGGCGTACTTGCGCAGCGCGGGATGCTCGAAATCGATCTCGAAGTTGAGCGCGAAAGCCGTCGTAGGGCGTCGAGCCGCGCCCACTTGTCGCCTTCGACGACTTCGACGCGCTTGCAGCACCCGGATGAAGCGCTTCGGCGCGTTCTGCTCCTCGATGCCGGCCGACTGCAGCAGGAACACGAACGGCGCGGCGCTGCCGTCCATGATCGGCACTTCGGCCGCGGTCAGTTCGACGAACGCGTTGTCGATACCCAGTCCCGCGAAGGCCGACATCAGGTGCTCCACGGTGCCGACACGCGCGCCGTCGTGCTCGATGCGTCGTGCCGAGCGTCGTCTCGGTCACGCGCAGCGCGCCGGCGGGAATGTCCACGGGCTCCGGCAGATCGAGTCTGCCGGAACACGATGCCGGTATTCGCCGGCGCCGGGACGCAAGGTCATGTACACCTTGTCGCCCGAGTGCAGGCCGATGCCGCTGGCGCGTATCGATTCTTTAGAGTGCGTTGACGCACGCTGTCCGTCGCTCCGTAACGAAAGCGAATGCCGTTCCGTGGCCCCGATCCGACTGCGCTTGCGTCGCCAAACACCGACAACGCTGCGTACTCGACGGGGCCGAGAAAACTACCATAGCGCCGTTACCGCCGGCAAGGAAATCGCCGCCTGTTCGCTCAGTCCGCCTGCCGACGCAGGAACGCCGGAATATCGAGCAACTCTTCGAGCGTGTCGCTGCCGCCCGTGACCCCGTCACCGACGGCTTGCTTGCGCTGTACAGCCGGCTTCTGCAGCTCGATGTAGTTCGGCTCTCGCCCCTTGGTCTGACGGCGCAACACCTGCTGCCGCTCACGACCATGGCCGACCCCCTGCCCAAGACCCGTCGCCACCACGGTCACCCGCATCTCGTCGCCCATCTCCGGATCGATGACCGTGCCGACCACGACGGTCGCGTCCTCCGAGGCGAACTGCTTGACGGTGTCGCCGACTTCCTGGAACTCGCCGATCGACAGGTCCATGCCGGCCGTGACGTTGACCAGGATGCCCTGCGCGCCCGACAGATTGATGTCCTCGAGCAGCGGGCTCGAGACCGCCGCTTCGGCCGCGTGCCGCGCGCGGTCCTGACCGCTCGCCACGCCCGAGCCCATCATCGCCATGCCCGTCTCCGACATCACGGTGCGCACGTCGGCGAAGTCCACGTTGATGAGGCCCGGCCGCGTGATCAGCTCGGCGATGCCCTGCACCGCGCCCTGCAGCACTTCGTTCGCCGCCTTGAACGCGTCGAGCAGCGTGGTCTGCGGCCCGAGCACCGTCAGCAGCTTCTGGTTCGGGATCGTGATCAGCGAGTCGACGTACCGCGTGAGCTCGGCGATGCCCTGCTCCGCGACGCGCATGCGCTTGCCGCCTTCCATCTCGAACGGCTTCGTGACGACCGCGACCGTGAGAATGCCCATCTCCTTGGCCAGCTGCGCGACCACCGGCGCCGCGCCCGTGCCGGTGCCGCCGCCCATGCCGGCGGTGATGAACAGCATGTCGGCGCCTTCGATCACCTCGAGATCCGGTCGCGATCCTCCATCGCGGCCTGCCGACCGACTTCGGGATTCGCGCCCGCGCCGAGACCCTTGGTGATGTTGCAGCCGATCTGCAGCCGGTCTTCACCTTCGACGTTCTTCAGCGCCTGCGCATCGGTGTTGATGCAGATGAACTCCACGCCTTCGATCCCGGTCCGCACCATGTGCGCCACGGCGTTGCCGCCGCCGCCGCCGACGCCGATCACCTTGATTACAGCGTTTCGCTGTAAGCATCCATCAGTTCGAACATTGCAATCTCCTCGTTAACTAGCAAAGCCTAGAAATTCCTCTGAAACCAGCCCTTCATCCGCTCGAAGGCGTTGGTCACTCCCGATCTGCCACCCGACGCCTCGGCCTTCGCCGCTTGCGCCTGCCTGCTGTACAGCAGCAACCCGACGCCGGTCGCGTGGATGGGGTTGCGCACCACGTCGGAGAGCCCTTCGACGAACTGCGGCACCCCGAGGCGCACCGGCATGTGAAACACTTCTTCGGCGAGCTCGATCGCGCCTTCCATCTTGGCGCTGCCGCCGGTCAGCACGATGCCCGCCGCGATGATCTCCTCGAAGCCCGTGCGACGCAGCTCTTCGCGAATCAGCTGATACAGCTCCTCGTAGCGCGGCTCGACGACCTCCGCCAGTGTCTGGCGAGCGAGCCGCCGCGGCGGGCGATCGCCGACGCTCGGCACTTCGATGGTCTCGTCCGGGTTCGCGAGCTGCGAGAGCGCGCAGGCGTACTTGATCTTGATCTCTTCGGCGTACTGCGTCGGCGTGCGCATCGACACCGCGATGTCGTTGGTGACCTGATCGCCGGCGATCGGAATCACGGCCGTGTGCCGGATCGCGCCGCCGCAGAACACCGCGATATCCGTGGTGCCGCCGCCGATGTCGACGAGGCACACGCCGAGCTCCTTTTCGTCTTCGGTCAGCACGGCGTAGCTCGACGCGAGCTGCTCGAGCACGACGTCCTCGACCGTGAGGCCGCAGCGTTGCACGCACTTCACGATGTTCTGCGCGGCGCTCTCCGCGCCGGTGACGATGTGCACCTTGGCCTCGAGGCGCACGCCGGACATGCCGATCGGTTCGCGGATGCCTTCCTGCGCGTCGATGATGAATTCCTGCGGCAGCACGTGGATCATCGCTGGTCGGCGGGAATCGCCACGGCTCGCGCCGCGTCGATCACGCGCTCGACGTCGCCGGCGCTGACTTCCTTGTCGCGGATCGCGACGATGCCGTGCGAGTTCAGGCTGCGCACGTGACTGCCCGCGATGCCCGTGATGACGCTGTTGATCTCGCAGCCGGCCATGAGCTCGGCTTCCTCGATCGCGCGCTGGATCGACTGCACGGTCGATTCGATGTTCACGACCACGCCGCTCTTCAAGCCGCGCGACGGATTCGACCCCAAGCCGATGACCTCGAGCCGATCGTCCATGGAGATCTCGCCGACGATCGCAACGACCTTCGACGTGCCGATGTCGAGGCCTACGATCAATCTGCGGTCGTCTCTTCTACCCATGCACTAACCTCGATCCCCGACCTGCGCCACCGCCGTGATGCCGGTCGATGGCGCGTCGCGCCAGCCCACGGCGAAACCATTCGTGTAGCGCAGGTCCACGTATGCCACCCGCTTCAGCTCGTTCGCGAGTGCCGGCGCCACGACGCCGAAGAATCGGTACAGGCGCTCGTCGATATCGCGCCGGCCGAGACGAATTTCCTGTCCGCTGCCGAGCACGAGCAGCCACGCACCGCGCTCGTCCATCGACAGGCTCTGCAGCGTGAGGTCTGCCTCGGCCAACTTGCCGCGTACGGCGAGGTAGCGCCGCGCGACTTCGCGTTCGCTACCGCGCGGCCCCGCGAGCCGCGGTAACTCGGGAAACTCGTGCTGCGCCTGCTCCGTGAACAGCTCGCCGCGGACGTTCAGCAAGCCGTTCTCACCCCAGCGCGCGGCGGCCTGATGCTCGGTGATGCGCACGATCAGCGTATCGGGCCACGAGCGCCCGACGTTCACGCGATCGACCCAGTCGAGGGCTTGCACGCGCCGGCGCAGCTCACCGAGGTCGGTCGACACGAACCCGGCGTCGAGCCCGTTCGTGACGGCCGCTTCGATCTGCAGCGGCGTAACGCGCTGGAACGTGCCCTCGACCACGAGATTGCGGGCCGGCCGGTCGAGCACGAGCTCCGCACCCTTGAACAGGCCGAACAGCGCTGCGCCCAGCACCGCGACCGCGACCGCGGTCTTGAGCCGGCCGCGCCACGACACCTCGATCCGAGGCAGGCGCCACTGCGCCAGCTTGCTCTCGACTCTGCGGCGGTTGCCTTTGCGCGCCAAGCCGAACATCAACGCTGGCCCTCCGCCACGGCGGGCTCGCCGATGACTCGGACCTCGGGCGTAAGCCGCACGCCCGAGCTCTGCTGCACCGCAGCAATGACTTCCGCGATCAACGCTTCGATATCGGCCGCCGTCGCCTTGCCCGTGTTCACGATGAAGTTCGCGTGCTTCTCGGACACGACCGCCCCGCCGATGCGCCGGCCCTTCAGTCCGGCCTGCTCGATGAGCCGGCCGGCGAAGTCCCCTGGCGGGTTGCGGAATACGGAGCCGCAGCTCGGAACCCCGAGCGGCTGACTCGCGTTGCGTTTCGCGAGCAGCGTCTTGATCGTGTCGAGCGAGCTCGCGCTGTCGCGATCGAAGCGGAACGTGGCTGCGAGGAACCATTCGGTGCCGGGGCCGCGCGCGGTGCGATAGCCGATTTCGTAGTCGCCGCGCGGCCGGGCCCTGCGTTCGCCGCGCCGGTCGATCGTGTCGACGGTCTCGACGTGGTTCCAGGTTTCGCCGCCGAATGCGCCCGCGTTCATCGCCAGCGCGCCACCTACGGTACCGGGGATTCCGGCGAAGAATGTCGCGGGCCCGAGATGCCAGCGCGCGCACTGCTTCGCGAGCAGCATGCAGGCGAGCCCGGCGCTCGCGCGGACACGTACGTCGTCGAGTTTGTCGAGCTGCCGCGGCAGCCGCGCGGTCGCGATGACCGCACCGCGAATGCCGCCGTCGCGCACGAGCAGATTCGAGCCCAACCCCAGCCAGTGCACCGGCATGTCGGCCGGCAGGTCCGCGAGCGTGCGCTTGAGATCATCCACGCTCGTCGGCTCGTAATACAGATCGGCCGGCCCGCCGACGCGCCACGACGTATGTTTGCGAAGCGGCTCGTTGCGCAACCCGGTGGACATCACGTCGTCGGCCACGGCGTTCACTTCTGCACCCCCACGGGCGAGCGCACGGCCAACGTGCGCGGCAACGTCGGTGCGATGGCGCCGATGCTGCCGGCGCCAAGTGTCAGCACGACGTCGTCCGCGCGCAGGATCTGGCCGAGCACCGTCGGTAGCTCCGCCAGGTCCTCGATGAAGATCGGCTCCACCACGCCGCGCACACGCACGGCGCGCGCCAGCGATTTGCCGTCCGCGCCCGCGAGCGGCTTCTCGCCGGCCGAGTAGACGTTGGTCAGCACGAGCGCGTCGACGGTCGACAGTACCTGCGCGAAATCGTCGAGCAGGGCATGCGTGCGCGTGTAGCGATGCGGCTGGAAGCACACGACGAGTCGGCGGCCGGGCCAGGCGTCGCGCGACGCGGCGATCGTGGCCGCGAGCTCGGTCGGATGGTGGCCGTAGTCGTCGACGAACGTCACGCGGCCGGCCGCGGTCTGCACCGTGCCGTGCACCTGCAGCCGGCGATCGACGCCGGAGAATGCCGCCAGCGCGCGGGTCAGGGGTACGTCGTCGATCTCGAGCTCCGCAGCTATGGCGATGACCGCGAGCGAGTTCAGCACGTTGTGCTTGCCAGGCAAATTCAGCTCGACCGCGAGCGGGGTGCGCCGCTCCTTCGATTCCACCTTGAAACGCGTTTTGAGTCCGCGCCGCTCGACATCGAACGCGCGCACGTCAGCGCGGTCGCCGAAACCATAACTCACGACGCGCCGCCCGAGCTGCGGAATCAACTCGCGGGTGTTGTCGTCGTCGCTGCACAGCACCGCGAGCCCGTAGAAAGGCAGGTTGTGCAGGAAGTCGAGGAAGCCCTGCTTCAATCGGCCGAGATCGTTCTCGTAGGTGCCGAGGTGATCGGCATCGATGTTCGTGACGACCGCGATCATCGGCTGCAGGTGCAGGAACGACGCGTCGCTCTCGTCCGCCTCCGCCACGAGATAGCGACCGAGCCCGAGCTTCGCGTTCGCATTGGCGCTCGCGAGCCGCCCGCCGATCACGAACGTCGGGTCGAGACCGGCCTCGGCCAGCATGCTCGCGACCAGGCTCGTGGTCGTGGTCTTGCCGTGGGTGCCCGCGATCGCTAGCCCAAAGCGGAACCGCATGAGCTCCGCGAGCATCTCCGCACGGCGGACGATGGGGATCCGCCGCTCATGCGCGGCCGTGATCTCTGGATTGTCCGGCGCCACAGCGCTCGACACGACGACGACGTCGGCGGCGCCCAAGTGCTCACCCGCGTGGCCCTCGTGCACGCGCGCACCGAGCGAGCGCAGGCGTTCCGTCACGCTGGTGAGCTTCACGTCCGTGCCGCTGACGTTGTAGCCCAGGTTCAGCAGGACTTCGGCGATGCCGGCCATGCCCGCGCCACCGATGCCGACGAAGTGGATGTTGCGGATCCGGCCCATGCGCGCAGACGCGTTCATGCCCGCGCCTCCGCCGCTTCGAGGCAGGCGGCCGCGAGCTTCTCCGCCGCCGCCAGCTTCGCTTGCTCGCGCGCGGCCTCGGCCATGGCGACGAGCAGGTCGAAATCGCCGATGCAGCTGCGCAGCGCGGACGCGAGACCCACGGGCGTCAGCTCCTGCTCGGCGATCAAAAGGCCCGCGCCACCGCCCACGAAGTGCCGTGCATTCAACGTCTGGTGATCGTCGATCGCGGCCTTGAACGGCACAAGGATTGCGCCGACGCCGATCGTCGCGAGCTCCGCGACCGTCAGGGCACCGGCGCGGGCGACGACGAGGTCGGCCCATTCATAGGCGGCGCCCACGTCATCGATGAACTCGTCGATGCGCGCCGTAACACCGGCCGCGGCGTACGCCTCGCGCGCAGCCGCTAAACCCAAGCGACCGGCCTGATGCCAAACCTCGGGCCGCTCGTCCGCGGACAGCTCGGCCAGTGCACGCGGCAGCGTCTCGTTCAGTATCCGCGCCCCCTGGCTGCCGCCGATCACGAGCACGCGGCGGCGTTCCGCGCGGCGCGCGGTCAGCCGCGTGCGCGGCGCTTCGACCGCGGTCAGCGAGCGGCGCACGGGGTTGCCGATCAGCTCCGCATGCACGTGCGCCGGGAAGCTGCCCGGGAACGCTTCGAACACACGTTTCGCGAAGGGCGCAAGCCAGCGATTCGTGGTGCCAGCCACGGAGTTCTGCTCGTGGATCAGGAGCGGCTTGCGTGCGAGCCACGCCGCAAGCCCGCCGGGCCCTGCAACGAAGCCACCCATGCCGAGCACGGCAGCCGGTTTGCGGCGCCGCAGTGCGCGCAGCGCCTCGAGCACGGCGCCAACGATCTGGAACGGCGCACTGATCCATGCGAACACGCCGCGGCCGCGCACGCCCGTGATCGTGATCCACTCGATCTCGATGCCGTGTTGGGGCACGAGCCGGGCCTCGAGCCCCCGCTGAGTGCCGAGCCACACGACGTCGCAGTCCCGCGCTTTCAGCTCGTCGGCCACTGCGAGCCCCGGGAACACGTGCCCGCCCGTGCCACCCGCCATGATCATGATGGGACCGACCGTCATCGCACGTACCCGCGCTGCACGAAGCGCTTCTGATTGCCGTACAGCTCGCGGTGGATTCGCAGGAGGAAGCCGAGCGCGATCAGCGTCACGACGGTGCTCGAACGGCCGTAGCTGACGAGCGGTAGCGGCAGACCCTTCGTCGGCAACAACCCGGTGTTCACACCGATGTTGATGAACGCCTCGAAGCCGAGCATGAGCCCGACGCCGATGGCGACGAGCCCCTGGAAATGCATGCCGCTCTGTAGTGCCTCACGGCCGAGCGCTATGGCGCGGTAGACCACGATACAAAACAGCACGATCACGATCGATGCGCCGACGAAGCCGAGCTCCTCGACGAGTACGGCGAACACGAAATCCGTGTGCGCCTCGGGCAGATAGAACAACTTCTGCACGCTCTCACCCAAGCCCACGCCGCCAAGATCGCCGCGGCCGATCGCGATCAGCGATTGCGTGAGCTGGAAGCCGCCGGCGAACGGATCGGCCCAAGGATCGCGAAACACCATGAGGCGGGCGAGCCGGTATTGCGAGGACAGCGCCAGGATGGCCAGCAGCACGACGCCGACCGCCACCGCCAGCATGAAATCGCGCAGGCGCGCACCGGCCACGAACAGCACGCCAAGCGTCGTTGCGCCGAGCACCACGGCGGAACCGAAGTCCGGCTCCACGAGCAACAACGCGCTCGCGCCGCCGATCACGAGCAACGGCTTCACGAGGCCGTTCAAGCTCGCACCGAGCTCCTGCGCACGCCGGACCGCGTAGCCCGAGATATAGAGAAGAAGGCAGAGGCGCGCCGGCTCCGATGCCTGCAGTGTGACGGGCCCGACGAGCAGCCAGCGGCGGCTGCCGTTCACGGCGTGACCCAAGCCCGGAATCAGCACGATCGCGAGCAGCCCGAACGCGACCATGAGCAACAGCCAGTTCATGCGATACCAGAGCTCGGTCGGCACCGACATCGCGACGAGCATGCCGAGCAAGCCGATCCCGATGGCCGCGACGTGCCGCATGAGATAGAACAGCGGCTCGCCCGTCTGCCGGTCGGCGATCGAGATCGACGCCGAGCCGACCATGATCGCGCCGATCGCCAGCAACGCGACGAGCGAGCCCACCAGCATGGGATCGAACGCGGGGCTGCGGGGTTTCGCGACTGCGTTCATTCCGGCAGCTCGTTGGCCGCGCGAGCGAACAAATCGCCGCGTTCCTTGTAGTCGCGAAACATATCCTGGCTCGCGCAGGCGGGCGACAGCAGCACGGTGTCGCCGCGGCGCGCAAGCGCGGCCGCGCGCGCGACGGCGTCGTCCATGCTCGCGGCTCGCACCGTGGGGCACACGGCCGCGAGCACTTGCTCGAGATCGGGCGCCGCTGCGCCGATCAGCACTGCGGCACGCAGTTTGCCACGCGCGCCGCCGGTCAGAGGCGCGAGATCCTGACCCTTCGAGAGCCCACCCGCGATCAGCACGAGCGGCCCGTCGAGTCCGTGCAGAGCGGCCAGCGTCGCGCCGACGTTCGTGCCCTTCGAGTCGTCGACGTAGGCCACGCCTTTGCGCACCGCGATACGCTGACAGCGATGCGGCAAGCCGGGAAACGTGCGCAGCGCTTCGAGCGCTCGAGACAAATCGCGCGTGAGCTCGGCCGTCAGTGCGAGTGCCGCGAGCGCGTTCGCTTCGTTGTGCGTACCGCGAATCACGAGATCGGCGGCCCGCAGCAGCGGCTCGCGGTCGCGTGCGAGCCAACGCTCACCACTCCGCGTGACGATCGAGTAGCCGCGCTCGAGCTCCGTCGCAACGGAGAACGGTACGGCATGCGGATGGCGCACGCCCATGGCCGCGACGATCGGGTCGTCGGCGTTCACGACGGCGTGGTCCGCCGAGCGTAACAGCCTCTCCTTGAGCTCGGCATAGCGCTCGAGCGTGAGGTGGCGGTCGAGATGATCGGGCGAGATGTTCAGCACGGTGGCCGCGAGCGGAGCCAGACTGTCAGTGGTCTCCATCTGAAAGCTCGAGATCTCGAGCACGTAGGCGTCGGCCGGCGCGTCGAGCAGGTCGAGCGCAGGCGGGCCGAGATTGCCGCCGGCTGGGGCGGCTAGACCCTGCGCTTGCAGCATCTGCGAAGCCAGCGTCGTAACGGTGCTCTTGCCGTTGCTACCGGTCACGGCGATGACGGGTGCGCGGGCCGCGAGCGCGAACAACTCGATGTCGCCGATCACGGCCAAGCCGCGGCGACGTGCCTCGAGCGCGAGCGGGATGTCGTAGGCAAGCCCCGGCGACAGCAGCACGCGGCTCGCGTCGTCGAGCCAACGTGGATCGAGCGTCTCGACCACGACGTCGGCGTCCGGGCAAGCGGCCTTGAGCTCATCGAGGCCCGGCGGCTGAGCGCGGCTGTCGATCACGCGCACGGCTTCGCCGCGCGCGCACAAATACCGCGCCACCGCGACGCCCGTGGTGCCAAGGCCCACGATCAAACTGCGCTTTACTACGGTATCTCGCACCGGTTCATTCCGTATCGCTGTTCTGCCGCTCGGCCGCCCAAGCGACCGTACTGCCACGCTCGCTGCCATCAACGAATCTTCAAGCTGGCCAACCCGATCAGCACCAGAATCACGGTGATGATCCAGAAACGCACGATCACCTTCGGCTCGGCCCAGCCCTTGAGCTCGAAGTGATGATGTAACGGCGCCATGCGAAAAATGCGCCGGCCGGTCAACTTGTAGGAGGCAACCTGGATGATGACTGAGACGGTTTCGACGACGAAAACCCCGCCCATGATGAACAGCACCAGTTCCTGCCGCACCGCCACCGCCACGAGCCCCAGAGCGGCACCGAGTGCGAGCGCACCGATGTCACCCATGAAGACCTGCGCGGGATAGGTGTTGAACCACAAGAAGCCCAAGCCGGCGCCAGCCAGGGCCGCACAGAAAACCAGGAGCTCGCCGGACCCCGCGACGTAGGGGATCCCCAAGTAATTCGAATAGATCACGTTGCCGGCGGCGTAAGCGAACACGCCGAGCGCGGCACCGACGAGAACGGCCGGCATGATCGCGAGACCGTCCAACCCGTCGGTCAGGTTCACGCCGTTGCTAGCACCCACGATCACGAGCGCAGTGACCACGACGTACGCGACAGCCGGCAACTCGATGCTCACGTTCTTGAAATAGGGAATCAGCAGCACGTGATCGACCGCCGCATTCTCGGCGGTCACGTAAAACCCGATCGCGAGCGCGAGCGCACCGACCGTCTGCCAGAAGATCTTGGCGCGCGCGGAAAGACCTTTCGAGTTCCGCACGACGAGCTTCTTGTAGTCGTCGACGAAGCCGATCACACCGAAGAACAAGGTGCCCCCGAGCACGAGCCACACGAAGCGGTTGTGGAGGTTCGACCACATCAGCGTGCTGATCGCGATCGCGAGCAGGATCAACGCGCCGCCCATCGTCGGCGTTCCGGCTTTCGGCTGGTGGCTCTCGGGGCCGAGCTTGCGAATCTGCTGGCCGATGCGTTGCATCTGCAGGCGTTGGATCAACCAGGGCCCCATGGCGAACGACAGCACGAGCGCGGTCAGCGCAGACAGGATCGCGCGCATCGTGAGGTAACTGAAAACGTTGAAGAACGTGTAGACGCGCGTCAGATGGTCAGCAATCAGAATCAACATAGGGCCGCCTCGGGCAGGCCGACTTCGAGCTCGAGCGTGCGCACGAGGTGATCGAGCCCCATGACGCGCGAGCCCTTGATCAGCACCGTCACGTCGTCGCCGAGCAGCGGCACGAGCATGGCGCACGCGGCTTCGATGTCGGCCATGCGCCTGCTCGTGGCACCGAATGCCGCCGCGGCCTCGCCCGCAAGGTCACCGATCGTGAACAGCAGATCGCACCGACCGCGCGCGTATTCGCCAATCTCGCGGTGCAGCTCGCGCGAAGCGTCGCCGAGCTCCGCCATGTTGCCGAGCACGAGAATCCGCCGGCCACTGATCGCGGCCAGGTGGTCGAGCGCGGCGCGGACGGACGCCGGGTTGGCGTTGTAGCTGTCGTCGATCAGCGTGGCGCCGCCGATGCCAGCCACCGAGCGCAGGCGGCCGCGGACCGGCACCGCGTGCGCGAGACCGTCACTGATGTCCTCGGCGCTCGCGCCGGCGGCCTGCGCAGCCGCTGCTGCCGCGAGTGCGTTCGCGACGTTCTGCCGGCCGAGCAACGGCAGCCAGATGTCCACCTCATCGCCATCGGGCAGTTGCAGCGTGAACTCGGACCCCGCGGCGCCGTATGCGGGCTCGCCGACGACGCAGCAATCGGCGCTGCGCGAGAACCCGAACGTGACCTTGTCCTCGCACGGCGCGCGTGCCAGCCAATCGCCGCGGAACGAATCGTCGGCATTCAGCACGGCGGTGCCGGCGCGCGGCAGATGGTCGAGCAATTCGCCTTTGGCGGCCGCCACGCCGGCGACCGAACCAAAGCCCGTGAGATGCGCGGCCGCTGCGTTCGTGATTACGGCCACGGTGGGCTGCGCGAGGCCGGCGAGGTAGTCGATTTCGCCGGCGCGGCTGGCGCCGAGCTCGACGACTAGCGCGTCGTGCTCGTCCGTCATCGTCAGCAGCGTGAGCGGCACGCCGACCTCGTTGTTCAGATTGCCCCGCGTTACGCAAATCGAGCGGCTTACGCCCAAGATCGCGGCGATGAGCTCCTTGACCGTGGTCTTGCCGCTGCTGCCCGTGACGGCCACGGCAGGCACAGCGAACGTCGCGCGCCAGGCTTTCGCTACCGCGCCCAGCGCTCGACGGGTATCGCGAACCTCGATGTGCGCCAGCGGTGAGCTCACCTGCCGCGACACGAGGGCGCCGGCGGCGCCCTTCGCGTGCGCGTCCGCCACGAAGTCGTTGCCGTCGAAGCGGTCGCCGGAAATGGCTACGAATAGCGACCCGGAGGCCAACGTGCGGCTGTCCGTAGAGACTGCGCCGAACGGTGCGTCCTCGCCGACGAGCCGGCCTTCGACTTCACGCGCGACGGCGCCGAGAGTTCGCGACATCATGCCGGCACCTCGAGCAGCTCCGCCGCGATCGCGCGGTCGCTGAACACACGCCGCTCGTCGCCGACGATCTGCTCGGTCTCGTGACCTTTGCCGGCAATCAGCACGACGTCGCCAGGCCGCGCCTTACCGATCGCATTCGTGAGCGCGGCGCGCCGGTCGTGGATCACACTGACGCGCGGATGCTCGCCTAGCCCCGCAACGAATCTCGTCGACGATCGCGGCCGGATCCTCGTGACGCGGGTTGTCGTCGGTCAGCACGATGCGATCGGCGAGATCCGCCGCCACGGCGCCCATCAGCGGCCGTTTGCCGCGATCACGATCGCCGCCACAGCCGAAGACACACGTAAGCTCACCCAAAACCGCCGCCTCGAGCGTGCCGAGCACGCGTTGCAGCGCATCCGGTGTGTGCGCGTAGTCGATCACGACCCACGGCTTGTCCGGCGGGCCGCCCAGCACTTCCATGCGCCCCGGCGCGGGCTTCGCCGCGCCCAACGCCGCGCACGCCAGCCGCAACGGCATGCCCTGCGCGAGCAACGCGCCGAGCGCCGCAAGCAGGTTCTCGGCGTTGAACGTGCCGATCAGCTTCGACTGCAATCGCCCGGCGCCGAACTTGCCACTGATCTCGATATCGAGGCCGGAGAGATCCGAACGCCGCACCCTGCCGACGAGCTCCGCGCCCGCACCGCGCGTGCTCGTTCGCGTGAGCTCGCAGCCCGGCGGCAGATCGGAGCCGAGCGACGCGCCGAACGGATCATCGGCGTTCACGACGGCGTGCTTGAGCTCCGGCCGCCGAAACAGCCGACGCTTCGCATTGCCGTAGCTCTTGAAGTCACCGTGCAGATCGAGATGATCGCGCGTCAGATTCGTGAACACGGCCGTGTGGTACGCCAGGCCCGCGATCCGATCCTGAGCCAACGCGTGCGACGACACTTCCATCGCGACGCGGGCCGTCCGCAACTCCGCGAGCTCGCGGTGCAGCGTCAAAGTGTCCGGCGTCGTCAGCCCGTGACCCGTAAGCTGCGGCGGCACGCCGTAACCGAGCGTACCGATATAGGCGCACGGCCGCTGCGATTGACCGAGCGTCTGCGCCAGGAGATACGCGACCGTCGTCTTGCCGTTTGTGCCCGTGACACCGACCAGCGTCGGCGCTGGGCGGACGGCATAGAACGCATGCGCGAGATCACCGAGCCGCGCCTTGAGGTTAGGCACGGCCAGGCTCGGCGCTTCGACGTGCGGGAACTTGGGATGGGGCTCGTACAGCACGATGGCCGCGCCGCGGGCCAATGCCTCGCCGGCGTACGCGAGCCCATGCTCGCGACCGCCCTGTACGGCGATGAAGGCGGTGCCGGGGGTGACCTGCCGGCTGTCGAGTGTGAGATCGGTGATCGCGAGCAGCCCGTAGCCGCCGGCCTCTGCACCGAGCAATTCGCCGAGCGTGTGACCGCGTGCTGCGAGCGCCGCCATCATGGCCCCACCTGCGCTTGCGCGAGCACGGTCAGCGCCGGCGCCGGTAGCGCATCGGGCGGCACCGCCATCACGCGCAGCGCGCCGGAGACGATGTTTGCGAACACGGGCGCGGCGACGTCGCCGCCGTAGTAGGCCTGGCTCTGCGGCTCGTCGATCATGACGACGACCACGAGGCGCGGCGCTCCCGCCGGCGCGATGCCGGCGAAGATGGCGCCGTGGCGGTCCGCGGCGTAGCCGCCGACCCCATACTTCTGCGTGGTGCCGGTCTTGCCGGCGATGTGGTAGTTGCGCACGGCCGCACGCTTGCCGGTGCCGGTTGGCGCGATGACGGCCTCGAGCATGCCGATCAGCTCCTGCGCCGTGTTCGCCGAGATCGCGCGCTCGCCCGCGGGCGGCTCGTCCAGGGCGAGCATCGACACGGGTCGCAGCGTGCCGTTCGCCGCAATCGCCGCGTAGGCGCGCGCGAGCTGCAACGTCGTGACCGCGACGCCGTAACCGTAGGACAGCGTGGCCTGGCCGATCGTGCGCCAGTGCTGGGGATCGTTCAGCACACCGGCCGACTCGCCGGGGTACGTGCTGTCCGTCAGGCGACCGATGCCGAAACCCGGTCAGCGTCTTCCAGATCGTCTGCGGCTCCATCGAGAGTCCCACGCGGGCCGCGCCCACGTTGCTCGAGAGCGCGAGCACCGTCGTCAGATCGACGCGGCCGAGATTGTGCTCGTCCTCGGTGATCTTGCGGTTGTTGATGGAGAGCGAGCCGGGCGACGTGTCGATCATCGTGCGCGGGCTGAACGAGCCGCTCTCGAGCGCCGCGGCCAGCACGAACGGCTTGAAGCTCGAGCCGGGCTCGAACATGTCGGTGACGGCGCGATTCCGATACTGCTCGGCGTGATACTGCGAGCGATCGTTCGGGTTGTACGACGGCTGGTTCACCATCGCGAGCACTTCGCCCGTGTTCGGGTCGAGCACGACGACCGAACCGGAACGCGCGCGGCTGTCCGCCACCGCGCGCTTCAGCTCGCGGTAAGCGAGGTACTGCAGCCGCAGGTCGATGCTCGTACGCAGATCCTTGCCCGGACGCGCGGGGCTCAGGAGCTCGACGTCGCCGATCACGCGACCAAGCCGATCCTGCAACACGCGCTTGCTGCCGTTCTCGCCTCTGAGCCAATGGTCGAACGCGGCCTCGAGGCCCTTCCTGCCCCTGATCGTCGACATCGGTGAACCCGACGACGTGGCCTGCCACCTCGCCCGCGGGATAGAAGCGTTGGTACTCGCGAACGGTGCCGACGCCGGGCAGGCCGAGCTGCATGACCTGCTCGGCCGTGGCCGGCTTGAGGTGGCGTTGCAGAAACACGAATTCGCGACCGAGATTGCTGGTGATCCGGCGCTCGAGCCACTCGGTGTCCTGGTCGAGCACGGCAGCGAGCTCCGGCAGCCGCGCGAGCGCCGGTTTCAGCTCTTGCGGGTTCGCCCACACGGTGTCGACCGGGGTGCTGACCGCGAGCGGCTCGCCGTAACGGTCGGTCAAGGTGCCGCGATGCGCCGAGATCTGCACGGTGCGCAGATGACGATCGTTGCCCTGCTCCGTCAGGAACTCCTTGTTGACGAGTTGCAGATACAGGATCCGCCCCTCGAGCGCGAACGCGCCGAGCGCAAATCCGGCAAGCAGCAACGTCGTGCGCCAACGCGCCCGATCCGCTACCGTCGTTTTCGCACCCCGCTTCATTCGCTCACCGCTTCGGCTCCACGACCACGACGAGCTGCTCGTCGCGCGGCACCGTGAGGCGCATGCGCTCGCGCGCAAGACCCTCGATCCGCGGATGCGTGGCCCATGTGCTCTGCTCGATCTGCAGCCGTCCCCAATCGATCTGCAGCTGGTCCTGCTCGCGGTTCAGCTCCTCGACCTGAATGAACAGCTGCCGCGAGTGGTGCTCGGTCTCCACGATCCAGATACCCGACGCCGTAACGCACGCGGCGAGCAGCAATGCGCCGACGAGCTCGATGAGCTGCTTCTTCATGCCGCCTGCTCGGTGGACAGCCGCTCGGCAATGCGCAAACGCGCACTGCGCGAGCGTGGATTGCGCTCGACTTCCTCAGCCGTCGGGCGTACGAGCTTGCCGATCAACTGCAACCGCGGCCGAGCGTGCGGAGGAATGTTCGGCAACCCCGCGTACGCTTCGTCGCCACGCGCCTCGCGCGCCATGAACCGTTTGACGATCCGGTCCTCGAGTGAATGGAAGCTGATCACGACAAGCCGCCCGCCGGCGGCCAACAGCTCGAGGGCCTGCGCGAGCGCACGCTCGAGCGCGCCGAGCTCGTCGTTGACTGCGATCCGGATGGCCTGGAATGCGCGTGTCGCCGGATGGATTCGGCCGTTGTCTCGCCCCGCGTGTGCGGCGATCAGGTCGGCGAGCTGCTTGGTGGTCGTGAGCGGCGCGGTGTCGCGCGAGCGCACGATCGCAGCGGCGATTTGTCGCGCGCGCGGCTCCTCGCCGTAGCGGAACAGCGCATCCACGAGCTCCCGCTGCGACACGGTCGCGAGCCATTCCGCCGCCGTGGGGCCGGCCGCCGTATTCATGCGCATGTCCAAAGGTCCGTCGTGCGCGAAACTGAAGCCACGCTCCGCAACTTCCAGCTGCGGCGAGGAAACCCCGAGATCGAGGAGGACTCCCGCCAACGCGTGCCCTGCAAGCCAAGGCGCGGCGACGACAGCGAGGTCTTCGAAGCCTGCGTGCTGGATGGCGAATCGTGCGTCGCCGGCGAACCGCTCGCGGCCGTGAGCCACGGCTTCGCTGTCTTTATCCAAAGCGAGTAACCGTCCCTGCGCTCCGAGCCGCGCCAGTACTGCGGCACTGTGCCCCCCGCGTCCGTAGGTCGCATCGACGTACCAACCGTCATCCCGCAACAGCAACCCTTCGATCGCCTCCTGCAGCAGCACCGGCTGATGTCCAGGGGCTCTGGTCACCGATACGATGCTCTACAGCGTCAGCGATTCGAGTTCTTGAGGTAGGCCCGCTTCTTCGCCGTCGTCGTCTGCCAGCCACTCGTCCCGCCGCGCGCTCCACCGTTCTTCGCTCCAGAGCTCGAACTTGTTACCTTGACCGATCAACATCGCCTGACGGTCCAGGCCCGCGAACTCTCGCAACTCGCGCGTCAGCAGGATTCGCCCATGGCTGTCCATCTCAAGCTCTGTGGCGTGTCCCAGCATCAGACGCTGCAAGCGCCGCGATTGCTTATTGAGCGCTGGCAAGCGGATCAGCTTGCGTTCGATCTCCTCCCAATCGGGCAGTGGGTAGACGAGCAGGCAATAGTCCCTGTCGACGGTGGCTACCAGACGCCCTTCGGCACGGGTCATGAGCTGGTCCCGGTAGCGGACCGGAATGGCCAGCCGACCCTTCGCATCGAGGGTGACTTTGGTAGCGCCGCGCAACATAGGGGGACCGCCAGGCCCATTCCTTCCCACTTTTCTCCACTCCTCCACACTCTATCGAGCGCTACGGCGCAGGTCAACGCGTTTCCACACAAAAACTCGGTGGCTGACAGACAGTTACGTCGCGAGTCGGAGACAGTCTTTTGAGCCTGGTGCCAAGTGAGCGACGGGCCTTCGATGGGGGCCTCGCCGGACACGCCGGAAATCGCATCCCTGCGGCTCGTCCGCGCACATCCCTGTGCGCGGACGGTCCGGCGAGGCCCCCATCGAAGACCCGCCGCTCACGTCACGCGATGCACTAGTCCCGGCAGCGCTGCGGTGCGCTCGTCGAGGGGTCGTCCCGGGACCGTCTGCGCACAGGGATGTGCGCAGTCGAGCCGGAGGGACCCGATTTCCGGCGTGTCCCGGGACGACCCCTCGACGAGCGCGCCGCAGTGCCGCCGGGACGGAAAAGAAGGGCCGCCCTCACTAACGAAGGTGCGCGGCGAGCCGTTTGAGGAGAAAAAAAAGGAGTCGGCCGATAAGCCGGGTTCTGTCGAGAGCAGCCATTCATCTGCGCTGCGCGTCGCCGCACAGCTGAAGCGACCTACCCGGGAGCTCGTGTGGGCACACTTAACGCTCCCCTATTCGGTCTTGCTCCGGGTGGGGTTTGCCTTGCCGCAGAGTGTTACCACCTGCGCGGTGCGCTCTTACCGCACCATTTCACCCTTACCTGCCATTGCTGGCGGGCGGTATTTTCTCTGTTGCACTTTCCGTAGGCTCGCGCCTCCCAGGCGTTACCTGGCACCCTGCCCAATGGAGCCCGGACTTTCCTCCAGGTGTTACCCCAGCGGCTGCCTGGCCGACTCCCGGCGCGAAGTCTACGCGCTTTGGGCCCTCAGGTGCGCAGCAGCCGATACAGATCGTTGCGCGCCAGACCCGTGATCGCGGCCGTCAGCTTCAACGCCGCGCCGGGCTCGACTTCTGCCGCCAGCAGCGCGTACACGCGTTGCGCCTCGTCGAGATCCGCACGCGCCTCGCTCGCATCGCCGGCGATGACGATGACGAATTCCCCGAGCAGCGGAACCTCGCCGTCGAGCCGCGAAAGCAGTTCCGCGAGCGTGCCGACAACGATCTGCTCATGGATCTTCGTGAGCTCGCGCGCGAGCGCCGCTGGCCGCTCACCGCCGAATGCCGCGACGAGAGCGGCCAGCGTGGCGGAGATCCGATGCACCGCCTCGTAGAGCACGAGCGTGCGTCGCTCGCGTTTGAGCTCCGCGAGACGTTCGGCGCGCGGCCCGTCGCGACGCGGCAGGAACCCCTCAAACACAAAACGATCAGTCGGCAAACCGGCAGCACAGAGCGCGACGATCGCGGCGCAAGCCCCCGGCACGGGCACCACGGCAACGCCGGCGTCCTGCGCGGCACGCACGAGCCGCCAACCGGGATCGCTGATCAGCGGCGTACCGGCGTCGCTGACGAGCGACACGGATTCGCCGGCCATCAAGCGCGCTAGCAGCTCCGGTACGCGATGTTCTTCGTTGTGTTCGTGATACGCGATAAGTCGCGATTCCGCGGAGATACTCGATAGCAATCCCCGGGTGTGGCGCGTATCCTCGGCTGCGATGACATCGGTCTTGGCGAGCACCGCACGCGCGCGCGGGCTCAAGTCGTCGAGATTGCCGATCGGTGTCGCAACGACGTAAAGCGTGCCGCACCCGGCCCGCGCGCCCGTCATGACAGCGCTATAGATGTGCCCATGATCAATATGCAGTTTACAGGCGTGCTGCAGCGCACAGCCACCACGATTCTCGCGCTGGCGCTCGTCGGCTTTGCCGCATGCACGAGTGTCACGCCCTCCACGCGCCCGTCGCCAGGCAGCACACCGAACCTCGAAGCGCGCGCGAAAAGCGCAGCCGAGGCCCATAACTACGGCGCCGCGGGCGATCTGTACGCCCAGCTCGCGGCTGGAACGACCGGCACCGCACGCGTCGATTATTTGCTCGAAGCCGCGCGGTACGCGGCCGAAGCCGGCGACAGAACCGTCGCCCGCCGCCGCCTGAACGATGCACGCGGCAACGCCAGCGCTGCGCAACAACAACACGTCGCTGTGTTGCTTGCGCGACTCGAGCTCGCCGAGCGCCGCCCACAGGCCGCCCTCGACATGCTGGGCGCCATACCGCAGCCACTAGGCGATATCGCTCGCATCGACGCTGCCGCGATTCGCGGCCAGGCGTTGTTCCAACTGGGCCGGCCGACGGAAGCCGTGCGCGTACTGGCAGAACGCGAAGTGTGGCTGAACGACGCGGCGTCCATTCTCGCGAATCAGCGCATGATCTGGGACGGCCTGCGGCAAACTCCGAACACGGCGCCCCTGGCGCCCGTTGGCGACAAGACCGTCGACGGCTGGCTCGCACTCGCACCGCTCGTCGCGGCCACCGGTCAGGAGCTGCGGCGCGCATTGCTGACCTGGCGGCAGACGTACACGGATCACCCGGCGGCGGGCGGCCTGCTCGCGGAACTGCTCGCGGCACAGCGCGGCACGGCCTGGCCAGCGCGCATCGCGCTGTTGCTGCCGTTGTCATCGCCACAGCGCATCGAAGCTTTGGCGATCCGCGATGGCTTCATGGCTGCACATCTGCGCGGACCGCACGGCGCCGACACCACGGTCCGGGTGTACGACACGGCACGCGGCAGCCAGCAGGCGTATCTGAAAGCCCAGCTCGACGGCGCGGATTTCATCGTGGGCCCGTTGCTCAAGCCGGAGGTCGATCAGGTCATCGGCGAAGCCGGTTTCGTGCCGACGCTGGCCCTGAACTTTGCGACGAAGGACGGCACGTTCCTGCGCAGCTTCTACCAGTTCGCGCTCGCGCCCGAGGACGAGGCCCGAACGATCGCCGCAACGGCAGCCGTCGCCGGTGCGACGACGGCGCTCGCGTTCGTGCCGAGCAACGCGCGCGGCTATCAGATTCGCGACGCATTTCGCGCCGAGTTCGAGGCGCGTGGCGGCCAGCTGGTCGACTCGAGCGGCTACGACCCAGCGTTGCAGGATTTCTCGCAGCCAATCGCTGCGCTCTTGAACATCACGCGCAGCAATCAGCGCTACCGACGGCTCGCGGCGAATCTCGGCGAGCCGGTCCAGTTCGAGCCGCGGCGCCGTCGGGACATCGACATGATCTTCATCGTCGCCGACGCGCGCACCGCCCGACTACTCGTGCCGCAGCTGCGGTTCTATTCCGCCGGCGACATCCCGACCTACGCGACGGCCAACATCTTCGACCCAGGCAGTACACGGCGCAGCGCGGACTTGAACGGGCTCATCTTCGCCGACACGCCCGCGCTGATCGAGCCCAACGACATCGTGACGAGTGTGACTGGCGAGTGGCGATCGTTCTGGCCGCAGCGTTTGGGCCAGCTGCGGCTATACGGCATGGGCATCGATGCCTACAACCTGATCGGTTCGCTGTACGCCAGTGACGCGCGCGCGTGGCCGATACGGGGATTGTCTGGAGATCTGTCGCTAGACGACCAGGGCCGCATACATCGAACGCTACCGCTCGCGCAGTTTCGCAATGGCCTGCCGGCCGCAATCGACGCACCACCGGCCACGGGCGCGTCTTCGGGCAATCTGCGGGGATTCGCTCCTGCAATCCTCGCACTGCCGCCATCCGTAGCCCGACGCTGAATGCAGCTGCAGCGCGGCCGCCTCTGGGAGTCGCGCGCAGCCGATTACCTCGAAGCGCACGGGCTGCGTGTCGTTGCACGCGGTTTCCGCTGCCGCGTCGGCGAGCTCGACCTCGTGTGTCAGGACGGTCGCCATCTCGTGGTCGTCGAAGTTCGCGCGCGCGGCAGCGGGGCCATCGCGAGCGCGCTCGAGAGCATCGGGCCGAGTAAACGGCGGCGAATCGTGCAGGCGACGCGATACCTGTTGCTGCGCCACCGCGAGTGGCACGCCGCGCCGATTCGTTTCGACGTCGTGGCGTTCGACGGCATCGATGGGCCCACCCCGCAGATCCACTGGGTGAGGAACGCATTCGACGGCAGTTGAAGCCCCGTGACGTTCGAGGCAGAGTGTCGGCGAAGCATCTCCGGCCGACTGCACCATGGACGAACGAGTACGTCGTCATTTCCACGACAGCATCGCGACCAAACAGGCCGCGATCGAGCTGGCGCCAACGATTTGCGCAGCGGCCGCGCTCATGACACGTTGCCTGCTCGAGGACGGCAAATTGCTGTCCTGCGGCAACGGCGGGTCGGCCGCTGACGCTCAGCATTTTTCAAGCGAGCTCCTGAACCGATTCGAGCTCGAGCGACCGGGGTTGCCGGCCTTGGCGCTGACGACGGACAGCTCCACGATCACCTCGATTGCGAACGACTACGCGTTCGTCGAGGTGTTCGCGAAGCAGGTCCGCGCGCTGGGCCAACCCGCCGACGTGCTGCTCGCAATCTCGACGTCAGGCAACTCGGAGAACATCGTGCGCGCGATTCATGCGGCTCACGAGCGCGGCCTGAAGGTCGTGGCACTCACCGGGCGCGACGGCGGCGCGATGGCAGGCGCCCTCGGCGGCAGCGACATCGAGATCCGCGTACCGGCCGAGCGCACGTGCCGGATTCAGGAGGTACATCTCCTGATCATCCATTGCCTCTGCGACCTCATCGACGCCGAGCTGCTCGAGCCGCACTGAGCGGCGCGCGGCTCACTTGATGACCGTGAGCTTCGGGCGCGGCTTGTCGCCGCCGCTCGGCGCTGGTGGCTGTGGCCCGCCGCCGTCGGGCGGGGGCGGTGTCGGCGGTGCCGCATCCTCGTCGCTGAACAGCATGCCCTGCCCCGTTTCGCGTGCGTAGATGCCGAGGATGGCCGCGACTGGCACCGCGAGCTGCTGCGCGACGCCGTTGAACCGCGCCTCGAACGCCACGACGTCGTTGCCCAGCGAGAGCGCGCGTGTCGCCGCGGGACTCACGTTCAACACTACCTTGCCATCCTGCACGTGGCCCGGCGGCACGTGAACGCCGTCACGGCCGGCGTCGACGACGATGTGCGGCGTGAAGCCGTTGTCGACCATCCATTCGTGCATGGCACGCAGCAGGTAGGGCCGCTGCTTGGTCGGAGATGCGGCTACTGGCGTAGCTCCCGCTCGAAATCGGTCAGGCTCTGCTGGAACGACGGCCGCGCGAAGACTTCGTCCATGTAGCGCTGAATCGGGCGCGCCTGGGCGGGCAACTTGATGCCGAACAGCGGCAGGCGCCAGAGGATCGGCGCGATCGTACAATCGACGAGCGAGAACTCGTCGCTCAAGAAGAACTTCTTGGCCGCGAAGATCTCGACGCTCGACAGGATGCTCTCCTCGAGCGCCTTGACTGCACGGCCAGTGGGCTTGCGCTCGAGCGCGGCACCGACTTCCTCGGCCAGCGAATACCAGTCACGCTCGATGCGGTACAGCGCCAGCCGAAACTGCGCGCGCGTGACCGGATCGACGGGCATCAACGGCGGATGCGGGAATCGTTCGTCGAGGTACTCCATGATCACGCGCGAGTCGTACAGCACGAGATCGCGATCCACGAGCGTTGGCACGCTGTTGTACGGGTTTAAGTCGAGAAGATCTTCGGGGAGGTTGCCATCGTCGACGTCGACGATGTCGATGGTGATGCTCTTCTCAGCCAAGACGATCCGCGTGCGATGGCTCCACGGGTCGGCCGGCTTAGAGAAGAGCGTCATCACCGAGCGACGGTTGGCAATCACCGTCATATGACGGATCTCCTTAACTTCGCGGGGAAACTAGGGCTGGCGGGACTAATGGACGTCCTTCCAGATTTCCCTCTTCAGCATATAGGCAATCAGCAGAAAGACCAGCAGGAACGCAATGACGCGAATGCCCAGCTGCTGTCGCTGCATCTTGATGGGTTCGCCAATGTAGTCGAGGAAGTTCACGATATCGCGAACGACGTTGTCGTATTCCTCGGCGCTCAGGTCACCCGATCGGACCGACTCAAACCCCTCGAATACCTGCGCACCGCCATGCTCTGCGTCGGTCGTGAACTTCGCGTGCTGCACGCCTTGCAGCTTCCACAGCACGTGCGGCATGGCCGTGCCCGGCAGCACAATGTTGTCTACGCCCGTGGGCCGATTCGGCGCGGCGTAGAAGCCGTGCAGGAACGTGTAGATGTAGTCGGCCCCGCGTGCACGTGCCATGAGCGACAGATCGGGCGGCGGGCGACCGAACCACCGCGTCGCGTCCGCCGGGCGCATGGCGTTCGCCATCGTGTCGAACGGCCGTTCGCCCGTGAACATCAGGTTCTCGACCAACTGCTTCTCGGTGATCTGCAGATCCTGCGCCATACGGTTGTAGCGCACGTACTTGGCCGAGTGGCAACCGAGGCAATAGTTCACGAAGTATTTCGCACCGCGCTGCAACGAGCCCACATTGGCGACGTTGTTGTTGGCGGGCTCGAGCTTCGCTCCTTCCTGCGCAAATGCTGTGCCGGTGAGACTCAAGCTCAGAACGAAAGCGATAACGGCAATTCTCACGACGTGACCCTCGTCGGAACCGGCTTGGTCTTTTCATGACGCGAGTAGAACGGCATCAGCACGAAGAAGGCGAAATACAGAATCGTGAAGATTCGGCAGAACAAATAGATCGTCTCCGTCGGCTTTTGCAGGCCGCAGTAGCCGAGCCCGATGAAGCTCACGGCGAAGACCATCAATGCAACCTTGTATACCGTGCCGCGATACCGGATCGACTTCACGCGGCAGCGATCGAGCCATGGTAGAAAAAACGGCAGCAGCACCGCAGTACCCATGAGCACGACGCCAGCCAGCTTGTTCGGCACTGCGCGCAACATCGCGTAGAACGGCGTGAAATACCACACCGGCGCGATCTCAGGCGGCGTCTGGAGCTGATCGGCCGGCTCGAAGTTCGCATGCTCGAGGAAGTAGCCGCCCATGTCGGGCGCGAAGAACACGACCGCTGCGAACGCAATCAGGAACACGGTGATGATCACGAGATCCTTGCTCGTGTGGTACGGGTGGAACGCCACGCCATCGATCGGCTTGCCGTCCGGCCCCTTGTGCTCCTTGATCTCGATGCCGTCGGGGTTGTTCGACCCGACCTCGTGCAGCGCCATGATGTGCACCACGACGAGCATCACGAGCATGAGCGGCACGGCGATCACGTGGAACGCGAAGAAGCGGTTCAGCGTGATGTCCGAAATGAAGAAGTCGCCGCGGATCCACTCGGAGAGTCCATTTCCGACGACCGGGATCGTGCCGAACAGGGACACGATGACCTGCGCGCCCCAGTACGACATGTTGCCCCACGGCAGTAAGTAGCCGAAGAACCCTTCGGCCATGAGGCACAGGTAGATGAACATGCCAATGATCCACACGAGCTCGCGCGGCTTCTTGTAAGAGCCGTACAGCAGGCCGCGGAACATATGTAGGTACACGACGATGAAAAATGCCGATGCGCCGGTCGAATGCAGGTAGCGGATCAGCCACCCCCAATTGACGTCGCGCATGATGTACTCGACGGACGCGAACGCATCCGCAGCCGCCGGCTTGTAGTTCATCGTGAGGAAAATGCCGGTGACGAGCTGGAGCACCAGCACGAACGTGGCAAGCACACCGAACCCGTACCAGACGTTGAAGTTCTTCGACGCGTAGTACTCGGTGGCGTGCTCCTTGATGAGCTTGGTCATCGGGAACCGATCGTCGATCCACCCGCCGAGAGCGCGCAGACCAGACCCCAGCCGATCTAAAACGTCAGCCTCGCTGCTCGCCATTATGAATTCCCCGTATCGGAACCGATCAAGAGCGTGGTGTCGTTGACGAACCGGTACGCCGGCACGGGCAGATTCAACGGTGCGGGAACGCCCTGGAACACGCGCCCTGCGAGATCGAAGCGGGAGCCATGGCAGGGGCAGAAGAAGCCGCCCGGCCAGTTCGGACCGAGATCCGCCGGGGCCACCTCGAATCGCGGCAGCGGAGCGCAGCCAAGATGGGTGCAGACCCCCTCCAGAACGAGAAACTCAGGACGTAGACTGCGATATTCGTTGGTCGCGTAGCTCGGCTGGGCCGACTCCTTCGAGGACGGGTCGCGCAGCAGCGCCTCGTCCGTTTTGAGCGAGGCCAGCATTTCTTCGGTGCGATGCACGACGTAGATCGGCCGACCGCGCCACTCGACCTTCGCGAGAGCGCCGCGCTCGAGCTTACTGATGTCGAACTGGACGGGACCACCCAGCGCCTGGGCCCGAGCGCTCGGGTTGAACGACGACACGAAGGGAACGGCAGTACCGACGACGCCTGCGCCGCCGGTGACCAAAGTGGCGACGGTCAAGAAATGTCGCCGAGTGAAACCGGTGCTCTCAGCCACGGAGCACCCCTTGACCAACGGGGCCAAGCATCAGGAAGCCTCCCTCAAACAACTGTGATATCCAATCCAAAATGGACGTCGCACGTCGTCCGGTGTGCGCCGCGTGATGGTACTTTTTCGAAGCGGCTCATTATACACAGCGCAGAAACGGCTTGACCACCGAACACGGGGTGCGAGCTGCTAGACTGCGGGCATGTCCCCGCTCTGGAAGGTGGCCGCCTTCGTCGCGCAATCGGTCGCGGTGGGGTTGGCGATCGCCTTTGCGGTCGTGGTCGTGAAACCGGAGCTGGTGGGCCGCAGCGGTCTGGCGGCGCCCGCGAAGTCGAGTTACGCGCAGGCCGTCGCCGCCAGCGCACCGGCCGTCGCCAACATCTACACCGAGAAAGTCCTCGGCACGGCACGCAGCCTGCCGGGTATCACGCTGCGTGGCCGGGAGCTCGGCTCGGGCGTCGTGATCGATCCCCGTGGCTATATCGTGACGAACTGGCACGTGGTTCGCGACGCGGACCAAGTCCGCGTGCAGCTCGCCGACGGCCGGGTCGCCATACCCACGCTGGTCGGCGCAGATCCGGACACCGAGCTCGCCCTGCTCAAGATCGACCTACCGAACCTGCCCGGCATCGAGCTCGGACGCTCGGACAACCTCGAGGTCGGCGAGGTCGTACTCGCGATCGGCAACTCGCTGGGCTTGAGCCAGACCGTCACGATGGGCATCGTCAGCGCCAAGGGCCGCGGCCAGCTCGGTGTCACGACGTTCGAGGACTTCATTCAGACCGACGCCGCGATCAACGCCGGCAACTCGGGCGGCGCGCTCGTGAACGCCAAAGGCGAGCTCATCGGCATCAATACGGCCGTCATCAGCACCACGCCGGACCAGGGGGTGCCGGAGGGCCTGGGCTTTGCGATCCCGGTCAATCTGGTGCGCGGCGTCATGCAGCAGCTCGTGGCGCACGGAAGGGTAATCCGTGGGTACCTCGGGGTCGAAACCATCGACCTGCCGGCCAGCCAGGCACGCGTGCTCGGTATCGATGGCAGCGCAGCGCAGGTCAAGACCGTCACGGGGCCGGCCGCGGCGGCGGGATTGAAGCCCGGCGACGTGCTGACGCACATCAACGACCAGCGTATGTTCACCCAGCAGCAGGCAATGAACACCGTCGCAAGCTCGCAGCCCGGTCAGCGAATCAGGATTCGCGCGGCACACCCCGACGGCAAGGCCTTTACCACCGAGGCCATCCTCGAAGAACGCCCGCCGGGCGGCGGCTAGGCCTAACGCGCGACCCGACGGATGTCCGCGCCCAGGCTACCGAGCTTGGCCTCGATGCGCTCGTAACCGCGATCGACGTGGTAGATGCGGTCGACCAGCGTCGTGCCCTCGGCCGCGAGTCCTGCGAGCACCAGCGATGCCGAGGCGCGCAGATCGGTAGCCATGACCGGCGCACCTGTCAGGCGCGAGACGCCGCGCGCGATCACGGTGTTGCCCTGGATCGAGAGATTCGCGCCGAGCCGCTGCATCTCGAGCACGTGTTGGAAGCGATTCTCGAAGATGGTTTCGGTGATCGTCGCAGTGCCTTCGGCCACGGCGTTCAGCGCGCAGAACTGGGCCTGCATGTCCGTCGGGAACGCAGGATATGGCGCGGTCTTGATGTCGACGGCGAGCGGACGCCGGCCTTGCATGTCGAGCTCGATCCAGTCCGCGCCGGTGGCGATCGTGGCGCCCGCCTCCGTCAGCTTCTGGAGCACGGCATCGAGATGCTCGGGCCTGGCACGCGTGAGCTTCACGCGCCCGCCCGTGATTGCGGCGGCGACGAGATACGTGCCGGTCTCGATACGGTCCGGCATCACCTCGTAACGCGCGCCCGTAAGTCGCTCGACACCTTGAATGTGGATCGTATCGGTGCCGGCGCCCTGGATTTTCGCGCCCATCGCCGTGAGGAACACGGCGAGCTCGGCTATCTCCGGCTCGCGCGCGGCGTTCTCGATAACGGTCTCGCCGGCCGCACATACGGCCGCCATCATGAGGTTCTCGGTGCCCGTGACGGTGACGGTATCGAGCATGAGTCGCGCGCCGTGTAAGCGCTCGGCGCGGGCGCGGATGTAGCCGCCGTCGATCGTGATGGCCGCACCCATCGCGCGCAGCCCTGCGACATGCAGGTTCACGGGCCGCGCCCCGATCGCACAGCCGCCCGGTAACGACACGTCCGCATGGCCGAACCGGCCGAGCAACGGCCCGAGCACGAGGATCGACGCACGCATCGTCTTCACGAGCTCGTACGGCGCGACGAATTCGTTGATCGTCGACGCATCGACCTCCACGCAATCACCCTGCTGCGCGATCGTGACGCCCAGGCGTTTCAGCAACTTGATCGTCGTCGCGATGTCGTTCAGCTGCGGGACGTTCGTCAAAGTTACCGGGCCGTCGGCCAGCAACGTGGCGGCGAGAATCGGCAACGCCGCGTTCTTGGCGCCCGAAACCGGCAGCTCGCCGTGCAGAGGCCGGCCGCCGACGATGGCGAGCTTATCCATGCCCGTGACTCGAGGCGGACCCGACGTTCGTCATTGCGCCCGCGCTTGCCACTCTTCGGGGGTGAACGTCTGCAACGCGAGCGCGTGTATCTCACGCCCCACGCGCGAGCCCAATGTCGCGTACACCATCTGGTGGCGCTGCAAGCTGCGCTTCCCGGCGAAAGCCGGGCAAATGACCGTCGCTTCGTAGTGCCCTTGGCCGTCCGTTTGGACCTCGGCGCTGGAATCGCCAAGGTTCTGCTCGATCAAGGTGCGAATCTCAGTGGGATCCATGGGTGCAATGCGGCAGTTCGAGGGAGCGTTAGTCTAGCGTATGCAGGCGACGCACGGCCGTCACGGGCGGCTTCGGGCCGTTCGCGTACAATCGTCCCAAACGCGGCGGTGCCGCCTTCTCTGGAACGAAGCTTGCGAAACACGTTGGTCATGGTCGTACTGGCGACGCTCGCGGTCGCGACCTGGCTCTACGGCCGTGTACCGGCGATTGCCGCGCGCGCACTACCCGCCGAAGGCGCGCAACCGCTGGGCTACTACCTGCACGCGGCCCGCATGCTCGGCACCGATGAGCAAGGTCGAATTGCTTACCGGATCCTGGCCGACAACTTGGAGGAGCTGCCGCAGCAACAGCGCCTGAAGCTCGACGGCGTACGAATCGAATACCTGCCGGCGGACGCGGACCCGTGGGTTATCTCTGCAACCTCGGGCACCGCACCGAAGGACGGCTCCGAGCTCGCGCTGAACGGCAACGTGAGCCTGCGCAGCGAGCCGCGCAACGGCGGCAGGCCCCTGATCATTACAGCCGAGACGCTGCGGTTCTCCCCCGAAAGCTCGAGCGCGGAGTCCGAGACACCGGTCAGCATCAGGGTCGGCGACTGGCACATCGAGGCGGGCCGGCTCCGGACGCACTTGAAGGGTGACGTCGTGGAGCTAGAATCCAAAGTGCATGGGAAATCTGTTCAGTAAATCTTGCGTTTGCGTGCTTCTCGCCACGACGGCGTGCGGCGTGCTGGCGGCGCAGGAACGGGCGCAGCCGGAGGACTTCGTGCTCGACGCCGATTCCGTGACCTTCAACCGCCAGACGAATCTGTTCGAAGCGCATCACCCACGTATCGTGCACGGCAACGTGCGCATCGAAGCCGACGAGTCGGTCGCAACGGGTGTCGACTTCGCCGAAAGCACAGAATGGCGGTTCAAAGGGCACGTCAAGATCACGGTCGACACCGCCGTGCTCGAGGCGGATTCCGCCCTGTTCATGTTCGATCACGAGCAACTTTCCCGCGCCGACCTCGAGGGCGCGCCCGCCTCGTTTACCGACCTCGGGTCGACGCAGCAAAAACCGGTGCGCGGCGGAGCGCGCAAGCTGTCGTACGACCACGTGGCGCGTACGTTGCAGTTGTCGGAAGACGCCTGGATCAACAAAGACCAGTACGAAATCCAGGGCTGCGACCTGATCTACGATTTCAACGTGGAGCGGGTGACTTCGGGCTTGGCGGATTGCGGGGAGGAGGGGTTCCGCATTCGCGTGCCCCAGAAATCCAAGCAACAAGCAGCGCCCGCGGCCCCGCCGCAATGAGCAGGCTCGAAGCGCTCGGGGTGGCCAAGCGCTATCGGCTGCGCCAGGTCGTCAAAGACTTGAGCCTGTCGATAGACAGCGGCGAAGTCGTCGGGCTGCTCGGCCCGAACGGCGCCGGCAAGACCACGGCGTTCTACATGATCGTGGGCCTCGTGCGCTGCGATCATGGCACGATCCGGCTCGCGGGCCGCGACGTCACGAAAATGCCCGTGCATCGGCGCGCGAAGTTGGGTCTAGGCTACCTGCCGCAGGAAGCCTCCGTGTTCCGCAAGTTGAGCGTCGCGGACAACATCCGAGCAATTCTCGAAACGCGGCGCGACTTGGATCGCGTTGCGCGCCAGACGAAGCTCGAGGAGTTGCTCGAGGAACTACACATAGGCCACGTGCGCGACACGCTCGGCGTGAGTCTGTCGGGCGGCGAACGGCGCCGCGTCGAGATCGCGCGTGCGCTTGCGGCCGAACCAAAGTTCGTGTTGCTCGACGAACCATTCGCCGGCGTGGACCCGATCTCGGTCCTCGACATCCAACGCATCATCCGCCACCTGGCGCAACGCGACATCGGCGTGCTGATCACCGATCATAATGTGCGCGAGACACTGGGAATCTGCAGCCGCGCCTATATCCTCAACAATGGAATGTTGATGGCGTCGGGCTCGCCCAACGAGATTCTGTCCAATAAGAGTGTGCGTGAAGTTTATCTAGGAGAAGGATTCTCCCTCTAACCAGTCCGGTTAGACTGCCCCCCATGTTGAAACCGTCCCTGCAACTGAAGCTGACTCAACAGCTGACGATGACGCCGCAGCTGCAGCAGGCCATTCGCCTGTTACAGCTGCCGATCATGGAGTTGCAGACCCAGATTCAGACGGCCCTCGACGAGAACGTAATGCTCGAGGTCGAGGAGCCGGAGAACCCGGGCGAAGTCACGGAAGCCGCCGAGACGACGACAGCCACGGACAGCGACGGCGACGGCGGTGCCGACGGCGACGGCGAAGTGGACATGGAAATGGCCAGTGCCAGCGAGCCGGCCGAGGACTTCGCCGAAGCTGCGGTCGCCCAGGAATCGGACTGGGACGACAGCCAGAAAACCGGCCCGTCCGAAACACCGAAGAGCTCCGAGCCGCCGCCGACGATCGAATATGCCGATCGGTCGGAGGAGACGTTGGGCGATCACCTGCTGTGGCAGCTCGAGCTCGAAAACCTCGACCCGCGAACCACGGCGATCGGCCAGGCCATCATCGACGCCATCAACGACGACGGCTACCTCATGGACGATCTCGAGACGATCCGCGTCACGATGGCCCCGGACGTGCTCGCGTCCGTTGAAGAAATCGAGCACGTGCTCGTGACGCTCGTGCAGCAACTCGACCCCGTAGGCGTCGGCGCGCGGTCGGTCGGCGAGTCCGTGCTGCTCCAACTGAAGCAGCTCGACCCCGCGACGCCCGGTCTTGCACTTGCGGAAGCGATAGCCGCGGAGCACTTGTCGCTCGTCGCCGAGCAGCAGTATGGTGTCTTGAAGCGGCTGCTGCGCACTTCCGACGAAGACCTGCAAGCCGCGATCGCGCTCGTACGTGCGTGTCAGCCGCGGCCGGGCTCGGCGGTGTTTGCGCCCTCCGCCGAGTATGTGGTGCCCGATGTGTTCGTGCGCCGCCACGACGGCCAGTGGGTAGTGGAGCTCAACAATTCAATCTCGCCGCGGTTGCGTGTGAACCAGGTGTACGCAGGCTCTCTCGGACGCGGCGAGGAGTATGATGCGCTGAAGGCCCAGCTCCAAGAGGCTCGTTGGTTGATCCGCAGCCTGGAAATCCGCAACGAAACGCTACTCAAGGTTGCACTCGCGATCGTGCAGCGACAGATGGATTTCCTGGAACACGGCGACGAACGCATGCGGCCGATGGTCCTTCGCGACGTAGCGGAGGCGATCGAGATGCACGAGTCGACGGTCTCGCGCGTCACCACGAACAAGTACATGCACACGCCGCGCGGCGTGTTCGAGTTCCGCTATTTCTTCTCGAGTCACGTAGCCGGCGAGGAAGGCGAGCAGTCCTCGACGGCCGTGCGCGCGAAGATCCGCAAACTCGTGAGCGGCGAAGACCCGGAGAAACCACTGAGCGACAGTCAAATCGCGCAGATGTTGTCAGACGGCGGCATCACGGTAGCGCGACGGACGGTCGCGAAGTACCGTGAAGCCATGAAGATCCCCTCGTCCAGCGATCGTAAACGCAAGGCGGTGGGATGATCGACGGTCTCACCCGATTGTTACCAACGGAAGGAGCGCAATCATGCAGTTGAGCGTCAGTGGACATCACATCGAGATCACGGAATCCCTGCGCGACTACGTCGGCATCAAGCTCGCGAAGCTCGAGCGCCACTTCGATCACATGACCGACATTCACTGTGTATTGACGGTCGAGAAACTAGAGCACAAAGCCGAAGCCACGATTCACCTGGGAGGCGGAACCATTCACGCCGACTCGATCGAACCAAACATGTATGCGGCGATCGATATCCTGGTCGACAGGCTGGACCGACAGGTCAAGAAGCACAAAGAGAAGTTGACCGATCATCACGCCAAGGACGTGGAGCGCTTCCGCTGAGCGGGGCGCTCCGCTGGGAGCGAGGTCATGCGGCTGGTCATCATCAGCGGTGTGTCCGGTTCGGGTAAGAGTGTTGCCCTCCACTTCCTCGAAGATCTGGGCTTCTACTGCATCGACAACATTCCGGTAGCCCTGCTCCGGTCGTTCGTCGACGAGATCGTCACCCGCAACGACCCCGCGTTCGCCAATGTCGGCATCGGCCTCGACGCCCGGAGCCGTCCGAGCGACATCGCGGCCGTGCCCGCGCTCGTGCAGCAGCTGCGCGCGGATGGCATGTCCTGCGAGGTCATCTTCCTGCAAACGGACAATAGAGTGCTGCTGTCGCGGTTCAGCGAGACGCGCCGCAAGCACCCGTTGACGGACAGGGACACGGGGCTCGAGGAAGCCATCGCCAAGGAGCGCGCGTTACTGGGGCCGATCATCAACACCGCGGAGCTGGTGATCGACACTACGGTCATGACCGTGTACGAGCTCCGCGAGCAGATCCGCGAGCGCGTTGCACCGCGCACGCCTGGCTCGATATCGATCCTGATCGAGTCGTTCGGCTACAAGAACGGCCTGCCGCCGAACGCGGATTTCGTATTCGACGTCCGCTGCCTACCGAATCCATACTGGGAACTGTCACTGCGCCAGCTGAACGGCAAGGACGAGCCGGTGAAGGCTTTCCTCGATGCGGCACCGGCCGTCCAGGAAATGATCGACGACATCGTTGAGTTCCTGCACAAATGGATCCCGCGCTACCAGGACTCGCAGCGCTCCTACCTCACGGTCGCGATCGGCTGCACGGGTGGCATGCACCGTTCAGTCTACGTGGCCGAAGCCGTTGCCAACCGCCTCGGTGGCGCGGCGCACGCCATCCGCACCCACCACAACGAACTAAGGTAGCGCGGCGCGTTTCGCCGGCTAGGACGTGCGTGACATGGGTCTCGCGGGACACGCCCCGCGAGGGGTGCGCGACGTCCCCACGCCGCAACCGCCCCGCAGTACGTCCTAGCGGTCGAGCGCGAACTTCATGTGCGAGGGCGCGTAGAGCGTGTCCATGGGCTCGTCGAAAAGGAAGGCCCGCAGTGCGTCCTCCATCGCGAGCGCGTCGCGATAGCCCATGTCGATCAGCGCGCGCGTGAATCCCGACTCGAACAGCAGGTAGCTCACGAGCTGCAGCCCGCTCCGGCGGTTCGCCCCAAGCCCGCGCAGCAGCAAGCGGACGGGCCGCGGCAGCTCGTGCGCGTGGTGGGCGGCGACGTCCCGCATGTCTTCCTTCGGCATGATCACGAGCGTCTGGATCCGCCGCAATTCCGCAAGCGACCCGGTGAGCCGGTCCGGGCCGACCTGTTCGACGATGCGGTTCGTGCGCGAGATCCGTTCGAGATCCGTGTATAGGCCGTCCATGAATAACGTGTCGAGCATGTAGCCCGCCAGATGCGCGAGCGTCGGCTCCACCGCCGCAACGTCGATGGCGGGCTCCGGGTCGAGCTGCTCGTCACGGACGCCGATCACGAGCAGGCGGTCGGCGCCCAAGTGCAGCGCCGACGACAAAGGCGCGCGGTGCCGCATCGACCCATCGCCGTAATATTCGCCGCCGATACGCACCGGCGGGAACACGAACGGTACCGCGGCGCTCGCCATCAGGTGGTCGACGGTAGAGCCGTGTTGGCCGCCCGATGCGGCGCACGCGCACCCACGGCTTGAGCTCCGGGCGGCCCTGAAAGTACGTGACCGAGCGCGCCGTCGTATACCCCGAGGCGGTCACCGCGAGCGCATCGAGCTGCCCCTGATCGATCGCGCGTGCTATGCCTGCGAACCGCACGTTGCGCTCGAGCAGCTCGCGCAGCGGCGAGTTGTCGAGCAACGAATGCGGATTGCGGGCGCCGAGGCCGCCGAACACGATCGCCGCCAGCCAACGCAGGCTCGACATCAGCATCGCCCTGCCGTCGGTGCGGTAGACCTGGCTGGCGTGGAAGTTGGCCCACACCTGTTCCATTTCGCTCACGCCGCGCCCGAAGTTCGCCGCCCGCCCCGCGAGCACGGCGGCATTGATGGCGCCGGCTGAGGTGCCGGCGATGATCGCGAACGGATTCGGCGCGCCGGCCGGCAGCAGCGAAGCAACGGCCTTCAGCACACCGACCTGGTAGGCGCCACGCGCACCGGCGCCGGGTAGAACGAGAGCTTTGTGCTTGCCCTCAGGCACTCGCCGACGACGGGGCGGCGACCGCGCCCGGCACAGTCAGGATCTGCATCGAGTTCGTTCGGCCGGACACGCCTTGCTGATCGCCCTTCGTCAGCAACGACCAGATCGCCGGGGCTTACGGCGCCCGACCTGCAGCAGCGAGTCGAAGACACTCTGCTGCACGACACCGGGATCGGAGCTCGGCACGTCGAACGCAACCGCGTACACGCCGCGGTACATGCTCACGCGCCGCCGGGTCGTCTCGTGGCGCGTGAACGCGAAGATCGGAATATCCGAACGGACGCGCGACATCCACAGCGGCGTAGAACCCGACTCCGTCAACGCGATGATCGCGCGCGCTTCCAGGTGATTCGCGACGTACATGACGGCCATCGCAATCGCCTCGTCGACGTACGCGAAGACATCCTCGAGCCGGTAGTTCGCCGCACGCCGGAACGTCTCGTGCTTCTCCGCGCCGACGCATAGCTCGGCCATGGTCTGCACCGCGCGCACGGGGAATTTGCCGACGGCGGTCTCGGCCGACAGCATCACGGCGTCGGTGCCGTCCATGACCGCGTTCGCCACATCGGATACCTCGGCGCGCGTGGGCGACGGCGAGTTGATCATCGATTCCAGCATCTGCGTGGCCGTGATGGACACCTTGTTGCGAGCCCGCGCAAGGCGGATCAGACCCTTCTGCAGACCTGTCATCGAGGCATAGCCGACTTCGACGCGCGAGATCGCCGCGCGCCACCATGATCACGTCGCTCGCGTCGATGATATCGCGGATGTTCTCCACAGCCTCGGCCCGCTCGATCTTGGCGACGATGTGCGCCCTGCCCGCCCGCGGCACGCAGCAGCGCCCGCGCCTCTTCGATGTCGCTCGGCGTTACGCGCGAACGAGACCGACATGAAGTCGAGGCCCATCCGCGCCGCGGTTTCGACGTCGCGGCGATCTTTGTCCGTCAACGCCGGCGCCGACAGCCCGCCGCCCTGCTTGTTCAGTCCTTTGTGATCGGCAAGCTTGCCGCCCTGCTTCACGACGCAATGAATGCGCGTGCCTTCGACGCTCTCGACCCCGAGCACGATCAGACCGTCGTCGAGCAGCAGCGTTGTCGCCGGGCACGACGTCGTGGGTCAGATTACGGTACGCGCAGCCGACGGCGTGCTCGTCGCCGCCGTTCGGATCCATTGCGGTGTCGAGCACGAACTCGCGCCCTTCCGTCAGCATGATCGAACCGTTCTTGAACGACTCGACGCGGATCTTCGGGCCTTGTAGGTCGCCCATGATGCCGATGTGCCGGCCGACCTTGGCGGAGACCTCGCGCACCATCTTCACGCGCGCGACCTGATCGACGGCCGTGCCGTGCGAGAAGTTGATACGGAACACGTCCGTGCCGGCGAGGATCAGCTGCTCGACCACGGCGGCGTTGTCGGTGGCAGGGCCGAGCGTTGCAACGATCTTGGTGCGCCGCTGTAAGTCCTCGGGGCCTGTTTCTGGTACTAGCGTGGAGCTGGAGCGGTTTGGTTTTCGCAAAGTATTAATCTGAAGTCGTTGACGTTGGTTCGCGTGGGTCCGGTTCGCACCAGCAATCCACACGCATCAAAGTAACTGTAACTGTCGTGCTGCGCCAGTAGCGCGTCGAGCGATAAGCCCTGCGCGCGGCCGAGCGCCAGGATTTCCGGAACAACAATGCCGCCCGCGTGGTCGCCGTGGCCGTCGATACCGTCGGTATCTGCCGCGAGCGCGTGCACACCGGGCGCGCCGTCGAGCTCGAGCGCGAGCGCCGAGGCGTACTCCGTGTTGCGGCCGCCACGGCCGCCGCCTTCGCTCAACACGACGCGTGTCTCGCCGCCAGACAGGATGGCCGTGCGCTTGCCCGCCGCGCGCATTCGCTTCGCGAGCCGCGCGTGCTCACGCCCGAGCGCCTGCGCTTCGTCGTCGAGATCGTCGCCGAGCTGTAACACTTCGTAGCCGCGCTCGCGCAGCAAACGCGCGGCGGCCGCGAGCGCGGTCGCGGCCGTTGCGATCAAGTGAACGGAATCGCCGGCGAACGCGGCGTCGCCGGGTTTCGGCGTTTCCCACTTGGGATCGCGCAACACGGGCGTCAGGTCCGCGAGCTTCGGATAGCGATATTTCTCGAGAATCGCGAGCGCGTCGTGCTGCGTCGTCGGATCCGCGATCGTGGGGCCCGACGCGATTGCGCCGACATCGTCACCCGGCACGTCGGAGATCACGAAAGTCGCAACGGGCGCCGGATGCGCGGCAACGGCGAGCCGCCCGCCCTTGAGCCGCGACAGATGCTTGCGCACGCAGTTGATCTCGCGGATGTCGGCGCCCTGCCGAATCAGGAAATTGGCCGCGGCGCGCTTTTGCTCGAACGTGAGCACGGGTAGCGGCTGTGACGCGAGCGACGAGCCGCCGCCCGAGATCAGGCAAATCAGTGTCTCGTCGGAACCCACACCAGCCGCAAGCGCCAGCAGGCGCGCGCCGGCCGCGAGGCTCGCGCTGTCCGGCGACGGATGGCCGGCTTCGACGACCTCGATGCCACCACACTGTTCGCCCGGCAAGAGTCCGTGCTCGTAGCGTGTGACGACCATGCCGCGCACGGGCGCGCCCCAGTGCGCGTGGAACGCGGCCGCCATGGATGCTGCGGCCTTGCCCGCGCCGAGCACGAGCGCCGGGCGGCGCTGCATGCCGACGAGCGCGGGCGGCAAGCACACGGAGGGCGGCCGCAGCTTGGCGTCCGGTGGTGAACGCGAGCTCGAGGAGTCGCCGCGGAGACGAGTTCGGCTGGCACGGTTTCAGCCGCCTGCGGCGCGTTGCTCCAGGGTCGCGACGGCGGGCAGCTTCTTGCCTTCGAGGAACTCGAGAAACGCGCCGCCGCCCGTCGAGACGTACGAGATCTTGTCGCCGACGCCGAACTGCTCGATGGCAGCCAGCGTGTCGCCGCCGCCGGCGATCGAGAACGCGCTGCTTGCGGCCACGGCCTCGGCGATACGCCGCGTGCCGGCCGCGAATTCCGGGTTCTCGAACACGCCCACGGGGCCGTTCCACACGATGCTGCCGGCGCTTGCGAGCCGCGCAGCGTAGAGATCCGCCGTCTGCGGACCGATGTCGAGGATCATGTCGTCGGCGCCAACGGCTGTCGACCTTCTTGATCGCGCCGCGCACGCCCGCGTCCAAGCTCGGCGCGACGACGACGTCGACCGGCAGCGGAATCTTCGCTTTCCCGAAGCCGCCGTTCAGAAGCTTCTTCGCAAAGTCGAGCATGTCCTTCTCGTAGAGCGACTTACCGACCGGCGCACCGGACGCTGCGAGCACGGTGTTCGCGATGCCGCCACCCAGGATCAGCTCGTCGACCTGCGAGGACAGCGACTGCAGCACTTCGAGCTTCGTCGAGACCTTCGAGCCGCCGAGAATGGCGACGAGCGGGCGTTTCGGGCTCTTGAGCGCCGCCGCAAGCGCCTCCAGCTCGGCCACGAGCAGCGGGCCCGCGCAGGCGACAGGGGCGAAACGAGCCACGCCGTTCGTACTCGCCTGCGCGCGATGCGCAGTGCCGAACGCATCCATGACGAACACGTCGCACAGCGCCGCCATGCGCCGCGCGAGCTTCTCGTCGTCGGCTTCCTCGCCGATTTCGAAACGAACGTTCTCGCAGAGCACGAGCTCGCCGTCTTCGAGGGCCACGCCGTCGAGCCAGTTCGTCGCGAGCGGGACCTTGCGGCCGAGCATCTCGCCTAGCTTCGAAGCGACGGGCGCGAGCGACTGCGCGGGGTCGACCTTGCCCTCCTTCGGCCGGCCGAGATGCGACATGACCATGACACGCGCACCTGCATCGAGCGCGGCGCGCAACGTAGGCAGCGCCGCCTGAAGTCGCGCAGTGCTCGTGATCTTGCCGTTCTTGACCGGGACGTTCAGGTCCTCGCGAATCAGCACGCGCTTGCCGCGCAGTGCCAGATCCGCCATGCGTTTGACCTCGAGCGCCACGGCTGCGCTACTTGGCGGCTGCGAACGCGAGCGTCGTGTCGAGCATCCGGTTCGAGAAGCCCCACTCGTTGTCGTACCACGAGCAGACTTTCACGAGCTTGCCGTCGATGATCTTCGTCAAGCTCGAGTCGTACAGTGACGACGCGGGGTTGTGGTTGAAATCGCTCGATACGAGCGGCTCGTCGACGTACCCGAGCACGCCCTTCAACGCGCCTTGGCTCGCCTTCTTCATCGCTTCGTCGATCTCTTTCACGGTCGTCGCACGCGCGGCCTCGAACGTGAGGTCCACGAGCGAGACGTTGATCGTCGGTACGCGCACGGAGAACCCGTCGAGCTTGCCGTCGAGCTCCGGCATCACGAGGCCCACGGCCGCGGCGGCACCGGTCTTCGTCGGAATCATGTTCTGCGTGGCCGAACGGGCGCGACGCAGGTCGCTGTGGTAGACGTCGGTCAGCACTTGGTCGTTCGTGTACGCATGCACCGTGGTCATGATGCCGCGCACGAGGCCGACCGTCTCGTGCAATACCTTCGCGATCGGTGCGAGGCAATTCGTGGTGCACGACGCGTTCGATATGACCGTGTCGACTCGCCTTCAGCACGTTGTGGTTCACGCCGTAGACGATCGTCGCGTCCACGTCCTTGCCGCCCGGCGCCGAGATGATGACTTTCTTGGCGCCGGCCTTCAGGTGCATTCCGGCTTTGTCCTTGGTCGTGAAGAGCCCGGTGCACTCGAGCACGATGTCGACGCCGAGCGCCCCCCACGGCAGCTTCGACGGATCGCGCTCCGCACACACCTTGATGCGGTCGCCGTCGACGACGAGGCTGTCGCCGTCGACCGTCGACCGGGAACGGGAACGGGCCATGCGTCGTGTCGTAGCGCGTCAGATGCGCGTTGGTCTTGGCATCACCGAGATCGTTGACGGCGACGATCTGGATTTCGCCGCGGCGCTTACCTTCGTAGAGCGCGCGCAGGACGTTGCGACCGATACGGCCATAGCCGTTGATTGCTACTTTGACGGGCATGATGCCTCCCTTGGCAGGCCTGACGACGACGTTGAAAACTAGAGCAAGCGCCTCGCGGCTGCGGCAACCGCATCCACCGTGAATCCAAACTGTTCGAACAACGCCTTCGCCGGCGCGGAGTGACCGAAGCGGTCGATCCCGATCACGGTGCCCCGGCCGGCGACGTAGCGCCACCAGCCCGCGGTCGCGCCGGCCTCGATGGCGAGCCGCGCACCCTTCGCGGGCAACACGTGATCGCGGTATTCCTCGCTCTGGCGGTCGAACGCCTGCGTGCACGGCATCGACACGACGCGCACCGCAACACCGGACTGCTCGAGCACGCGGGCGGCCCCTATCGCGAGCTGCAACTCCGAGCCCGTGGCAATCAGCGTCAACGCAGGCGGCGCCGCACTGCTCGATACGATGTAGCCGCCACGCGCGATCAGCGCGATCTGCTCCGCTGTGCGCGGCACGTGCGGCAGATCCTGCCGTGTCAGCACGAGGCTCGTGGGGCCGGTGCGCCGCTCGAGCGCCGCGCGCCAGGCGACGGCCGTCTCGACCGTATCGGCTGGGCGCCACAACTCCATGTTCGGCATCACGCGCAGGCTTGTGAGGTGCTCGATCGGCTGGTGCGTGGGGCCGTCCTCACCGAGGCCGATCGAATCGTGGGTCAGCACGAAGATGCTCTGCAGGCCGATCAGTGAAGCCATTCGCAGCGCGTTGCGCGCGTAGTCGGAGAACACGAGGAACGTGCCGCCATACGGGACGATGCCGCCGTGTGCCGCCATGCCGTTCATCATCGCAGCCATGCCGAACTCGCGCACGCCGTAGTGGACGTAGTCGCCGCTCGCGTCCGCGGGGGTCAGCAGCTTCGAATACTTGTGCTGCGTGTTGTTCGATCCAGTGAGGTCGGCCGAGCCGCCCAAGAGCTCCGGCAACTGCGGCGCGAACGCCTCTAGCGCGGTCTGCGAGGCTTTGCGCGTGGCCATGGTCTTGGCCGCCGCCGCGATCGCGGCAATCGCCGTTTCAGAGTGCTCGGGCCAGGCGGTCGGCAGCTCCGCGTTCATACGTCGCGTGAACTCGGCCGCAAGCTCGGGGTGCGCGCCGCGGTAGGCCGCGAACCGCGCCTGCCATTCCACTTCGAGCCGCTCACCGCGCGAGCGGGCATCCCAGGCATCCTTGACGTCGGCCGGAATCACGAACGGCGGCTCGTCCCAGCCGAGATTCTTGCGGGTCGCCGCCACCTCGGCCGGGCCGAGCGCCGCGCCATGTGTGGCCGAAGTGCCCTGCACGTGCGGCGCGCCGTAACCGATGATCGTCTTACAACAAATCAACGATGGCCGCTGCGTCTCGCCGCGCGCCGCGTCGATCGCCTGGCGGATGGCGTCGGGATCGTGGCCGTCGACGTTCGGCACCACGTGCCAGCCGTACGCTTCGAAACGCTTCGGCGTGTCATCGGTGAACCAGCCGCGCGTCTCGCCGTCGATCGAAATGCCGTTGTCGTCGTAGAACGCGATCAGCTTGCCGAGCTTGTGCGTGCCGGCGAAGGCGCACGCCTCGTGCGAGATGCCTTCCATCAAGCACCCGTCGCCGAGGAACGCGTATGTGTAGTGATCGACTAGGCCTAAATCCGGCCGGTTGAACTCGGCAGCGAGATGCTTCTCGGCCAGCGCCATGCCGACGGCGTTCGCAACACCTTGACCGAGCGGACCAGTCGTCGTCTCGACGCCGATTTCGAGCTCACGCTCCGGGTGGCCCGCCGCGCGCGAGCCGAGCTGGCGGAAACTCTTGATCTCGTCTAACCCTAAGGGGTACCCGGTCAGGTATGCGACCGAGTACAGCAGCATCGAGCCGTGGCCGTTCGACAGCACGAACCGATCACGGTCCCACCAATCACCGTTGCCCGGGTTGAACTTCAGGTAATCGTTCCACAGCACCTCGGCGATGTCGGCCATGCCCATCGGCATGCCGGGATGCCCCGAGCGAGCTGCCTCGACCGCATCCATCGAGAGCACACGGATGGCGTTGGCAAGGCGCCGACGCGAGGGCCGGGACGAAGAAGCCGCGTTGTCGTTGCGGATAACCATGGCGTTCTTATTCTGATTACTGTGCCTGGGTCGATCGGCGGCGACCCGTGTAACTGGGCGTGGAATTTGCGCAGACGAAAAGCGATTGTCGCTTACCGGGGACACGGGGTGCAACCGAGCAGCGGCGAGGTTCTGTGAGCCAGTCCCCGCCCACACCAGCGTCTGCGTGTATGATCGAACGCCACATAAGTCGTCTTTCGAACACCGACCGCCGCATGACCCAGCGCCGACCGGATTCCGTCGTCACCGTGCTGCAGATCAGCGATACGCACTTGCATGCTGCGGCCGATAGCCGCATGCGCGGCGTCACGACCTACGCCACGCTGCTCGCCGTGCTGGATCACGTGCGCCGCGACCGGCGATGGCCGGCCGACGTCGTTCTCGCCACCGGCGACATCGTCCAGGACGAGAGCCGAGCCGGCTACGAACGATTTCGTGACACGCTCGAACCGCTTGGCGTGCCCGTGCTGACGATCCCGGGCAATCACGACGACCCGAAGCTCATGGGCGAGATCTTGAACAGCGGAGCGTTCCAGTTCGGTGGCGAGCTGCGGCAGGGGCCGTGGTCGATCGTGCTGCTCAGTACTTTTCTCGCGGGCGAAGACGCCGGCGGGCTCGGGCCCGCGCGCTTGCAGGGCCTTCGCAAGGCGCTCGCCGCGCACGCCGGCCAGCACGTGCTCGTCGCCATGCACCATCATCCGTTGCCGATGGGCAGCACATGGCTCGACGGCGTCGCGCTACGCGACGCGAAAGACTTCTGGCAGATCATCGACTCTCACCCTGATGTGCGGGGCGTCGTGTGCGGCCACGTGCACCAGGCACTCGATGAAGATCGCAACGGTCTGCGGTTCATGAGCACGCCTTCGACGTGCGCGCAGTTCCTGCCCCGCAGCGACTTCTTCGCGCTGGATGACCGCCCGCCCGGGCTGCGCTGGCTCGAATTGCACGCGGACGGCCGCATCGAAACCGAAGTGGCATGGGTCCCCCAAGCCGATTGATCCTCGCGTGGCTCGCGCTTGTCGGCGCGCGTCTGCGCTGCGGGTACCGCTGCGGCCGATCCGGCCGCATGGCGCATCGCGGGCAAGCAGGGCGGCGACATCACGTTCCTGGGATCGATGCACGTGCTGCGCGCAACCGACTATCCGCTGCCCGCCACGATCGACAGGTTATTCGCGCGCGCCGACGCCCTCATCATGGAACTCGATCTCGACGCGACGGATCCTGCAACGCAGCAGGCGATCATCATGCGGGCCGCGACCCTGCCACTCGGCACCGTGCTGCGCGACGTCGTGGACGCAAAGGTGTACGAGCTGGCCGCGCAGCGCACGCGCGACATGGGCATCGACCTCTCGCTGCTCGAACGGTTCGAGCCTTGGTTCCTGTCGATCGCGATCTTAGATCAAGGCATGCGCAAGTTCGGCTTCGAGGGCGAACGCGGTCTCGAGCAGTACCTGCTGCGCAAATCGCACGAAACGCACAAGCCGATCATCGGGCTCGAAACGCTCGAGCTGCAGATCGGGATCTTCGACGCGCTGCCGCGCGACTCGCAGCAGGCCATGCTCGAACAGACCCTGAATGAGCTCGACGAAGCGAACACGGAAATGGCGAAGTTGGCTGCGGCGTGGCGCGATGGCCACCTCGAGACTCTGAGCGAGGGCCTGCTGGCTGATTTCGACGCGTTCCCGGGGTTGTACGAAACGCTCGTGAAGAAGCGCAACGCCGCCTGGGTCGGGCCGCTCGAGCGCTACTTGCGCGACGGCCGGCACTATCTCGTCGTCGTCGGCGCGCTGCACCTCGTCGGCCGCGACAACGTCATCGACATGCTGAAGGCGCGCGGCCACGAAGTCGCGCGCCTGCAGTAACGGGGCTCTAGGCCTCGACCATCTCGAAGTCTTCTTTGCCGGAGCCGCAGTCGGGGCAGCGCCAAGACAGCGGGATATCCGCCCATTTCGTGCCGGGAGGAATACCTTCCTCGGGACGGCCCTTGGCTTCGTCGTATATGAAGCCACAGATCAAGCACATGTATGTCTTCACGGCTCAGGTCTTCGTGTTGTCATTTCAGGCGAGCAACCGCTCGCGTCGGACGCGAAGCCTACCACGAGCCGACGTGCCGCCGCGTCGTTCAGACCGCGCCACGACCCTTCGCAAGATCTGCCGCCAGGCGGTCGAGGCGCGTCAGGGCGTCGGGCGCTTCGAGCAGCGCCTGCTTCAAGGCGAGCCCGATTGGCAAGACCTCGACGAGCCGGGCCGCAACCCAGACCGCGTTGTTGAAGGAGGGCTCGATGCCCCGGTAGAGCGGCAGACTGCCGAGCACGCGCTTCAGCAGCGCCACGAGCGGCACGTGCTCCGGCGGCAATATCAGCGGCGGCTCGTTCGCCAGAAGCTCGAACTCGCCCATGTACAACCCGTCGGGCTGACGACTCGTGGCACCGAGCCTAAACATCTGCCGGCCGATGGCGAGGATGCCGAGCAGCCCATCCTCTTCCTGGTGCCAGTCGACGATTTCGGCCGTGGTGCCTACTTCATACAGCGACGCGGCACCGACCTCCTCGCCCTCGCGAATCGCCACGACGCCGAAGCGGTTCGAGCCCCGCAGACAGTGCGCCACCATGTCGAGGTAGCGCGGCTCGAAGACGCGCAGTGCCAGCGGACCGCCCGGAAACAGCACCGTCTTCAGCGGAAACAGCGGCAGGGTGTCGCTCACGGCACGCTCAGGCGATCGCCCGATGTTCAGCGCTGCGCATGGCGTTTCTCAAGCTCGCCCTGCAGCAGCGCCGGCAGGCCCTGGAAGCTGCCGTTCGACATCAACACGACCTGGTCGCCGGCGACGAGCTCGCCGAGCAGGCGTTCGAGCAACCCGTCGACGTCGTTCGTCACGACGAGCCGCGGCCCCACCGCGGCGAGGGTCTCGGCCGGATCCCAGCCAAGCGCTGCGCCGCCGAGCACGAACACGCGATCGGCGCTGGCGAACGAATCCGCCAGCGCGTCGCGGTGCACACCCATGCGCATCGTATTGGAGCGCGGCTCCATGACGGCGACGATTCGTTTCGCGCCGGCGCGGCTCTTCAACCCGGCGAGCGTGGTGGCAATCGCAGTCGGGTGGTGCGCGAAATCTTCGTACAACGCGATACCGCCGAACGTGCCGCGAAGCTCGAGGCGGCGTTTGACACCCTTGAACCGTGTGAGCGCTGCGAGCGCGACCTCGGGGGCGACACCGACGTGCCCCGCCGCCGCGATCGCCGCCAGCGCATTCTCGAGGTTGTGCGCCCCGAACAGCGGGAACGTCGCGCTGCCGACCGCTGCGCCCTCCTTCGCAACGCTGAACTGCGACTGCTCACCGACGAAGTCGTAGCCGCCCCACCACTGAGCGCGACGGTCGCGCGCGCTGAACCGCGTGAGTGGCGTCCACACGCCGCGCACGAGCAGTCGCTCGATGTTCGCGTCGACCGCATTCGCAACGATCAAGCCACTGCGCGGCACCGTGCGCAGCAACTGATGAAACTGCCAGATGATTGCGTCGATGTCCGCAAAGATGTCGGCGTGATCGTATTCGATGTTGTTGACGATCAGCGTTCGCGGCCGGTAGTGCACGAATTTCGACCGTTTGTCGAAGAACGCCGTGTCGTACTCGTCTGCTTCGACAACGAAGTACGGCGACGCGCCGAGTCGCGCGGAGATGCCGAAGTTGCTAGGGATCCCGCCCACGAGAAATCCGGGCATGAGCCCCGCGTATTCGAGGATCCACGCCAGCATGCTCGTAGTCGTGGTTTTGCCGTGCGTACCGGAGACGGCGAGCACCCAGCGATCGCGCAACACGTTTTCGGAGAGCCACTGCGGGCCCGAGTAGTACGCCCGCCCGGAATCGAGCAGCGCTTCGACGACAGGTAGCCCACGTGACAGCGCGTTGCCGACGACGACGTGTTCCACAGCTCCGTCGATCTCGGCGTCGTAGCCCTGCACGAGCGTGATGCCGAGATCGCGGAGCTGCGTGCTCATCGGCGGGTAGACGTTTTTGTCGGCTCCGGACACGTCGTGACCGGCTTCCTTCGCGATGGCGGCAATACCTCCCATGAAGGTGCCGCAGATGCCGAGAACGTGAACGCGCATTAGACGCTCGATGAGAACAGCAAAGTGCTCAGGAGGCTCGTCGATACGAGCACGTACCCTAGCATGATCACAACCCCGAGCGCGTAGTGGCGATCGATCGCGCGCGCCAGCAAGAAGCCGCCAATGTCGACGGACCAAACCTGCAGAAGTTGCAGCAACACCTCGGGCGCCGTCGTCGTATCCGCGGGCGCTTGCAACGAATTGTTCCAGCCGACCAATAACGCGCTGATCGCGTTCAACACGACGCCGGCTCCCAGGAACGCGCTCATCGTCTGCCAGAAACGCGACCGCCGCTCGAACACAACGAGTGCGCCCCACACGAACAGGAAGTCGAGCACGACCGAGAACAACAACACCAAAATGGCTTCGTCTGGAGCTGCCGCGATCCGCAGAGTCACGAGCTGCGCGCACTCGGACGCCGCGAGCAGCACCAACACCAAAAATGGCGACGACGGCAGGTCGTCGGGGCCACGCCGGTGGACCGTGATACCCAGAATGACCGGAATCAGGCGGAACACGGGGATGTTTCTGCGGTCACGGGGCCGGATAATAGCTCACAAGAGACACGGCACAGGACTGACGATGACGACCGCAGACGAAATCTGGCTGGGTAGCCACGAGCGACTCGCTCGAGCGCCTGGTCGCGGCCTTGAAGCGCACAACGCTTGCGGCCGTCGACACCGAGTTCGTCCGCGAGAAGACCTACTACCCGCAGCTGTGCCTGATTCAGATCGCCACGCGCGACGACGTCGCCTGCATCGACTGCCTGGCACCTCTCGACCTCTCGCCGCTGTATGCCGAGCTTTTTCGCCCCGACTTCACGTGGGTACTGCACAGCGCGCGCCAGGACCTCGAAGTTGTCTGGCAGCGCGCGCAACGCATGCCGCCGCACTTGATCGACACGCAGATCGCCGCTGCTCTGACCGGCAACGCACCACAGATCGGCCTCGAGACCCTGCTGGCCCGCACGCTCGGCGTCGAGCTCGGCGAGAGCTACGCCCGCACCGACTGGAGCCGCCGTCCGCTGCCGGCGGCGGCGCTCGCGTACGCACTCGACGACGTACGCCACCTGCTCGCCGCGTGGGACCGAGTTTCTGCGCAGCTCGAGGAGCTCGGCCGCACCGCCTGGCTCGATGAGGAGTGCGCGCGCGCGCTCGCCGAGCGGCCCGAGACCGACACGTTGACCCTATGGACCCGCTTGAAAGGCCTGCACGGGCTACCGTTCGCAGGGCAATGCGCGGCGCTCGCGCTCGTGCGCTGGCGAGAGGCGGCCGCGCAGCGTGCGGACCGACCGCGCCGTTGGCTGCTGACCGACGAGCTGCTGCTCGCAATCGCGGCCGCGATGCCACGCGACGCGGCCGCTCTCAACGCTCTCGTCCCGGACAAGTTCGCCGCTCGTAACAGCGCTACCGTGCTCGCTGCTGTTGCGGCGCACGAGCAACCCGATCTACAGGCCGAGGTGCGCGCGAACGCATCGCACGCAGCGCCCGACAAGAATGCGATCAAGGCACTGCAGGAGCAGGTACGGGTGCATGCCGCGAGGCTCGGCCTCGAACCAGAGATTCTCGCGACGCGTCGCGATCTCGTGGCGGTGGCGGCCGGCAGACCGCCGGCACATCTGACACAAGGCTGGCGAGCGGCCGAGCTCGCGGCGCTGCTCGCGCAGGGGACGGCACCGGTTACTTCAGGCCCACGGCCTTCCTGAACCGCGCGTACACGTCGTCGACTTCGCCGGTAGCCGCGACCTTCTTCAGCACGCCGCGTCTTTCGTAGTAGTCGACGAGTGGCGCGGTCTGGCGCTCGTAGACCTGAAGGCGATTGCGGATCGTGGTTTCGTTGTCGTCGTCGCGTTGCAGCAGCTCGCCGCCGGCCTTGCGGCAGGCTTCGAGATCTGCGGGTGGAGAGAAATGGATGTTCAGCACCTGGCCGGTCTTCGAGCACGTGCGCCGACCGGTCAGCCGCTTCATCAGAATGTCGAAATCGACGTCCATGAGCACGGCCGCATCGATCTTCTGGCCCAGCTCCGCAAGCACGGCGTTCAAGCTGTCGGCCTGCGCAAGGTTGCGCGGGAAACCATCGAGAATGAAGCCGCGCTTTGCATCGGGTTTCGCGAGGCGCTCCTTGATCATACCGAGCACGATCTCGTCGGACACGAGCTCGCCGGCATCCATGGTGGCTTTGGCCTTGAGGCCGAGCGGCGTTTTGTCGGCCACGGCTCGGCGCAGCAAATCGCCCGTCGAGACCTGCGGCAGCTGGTGGTCCTGTTGCAGGCGCTGTGCCTGAGTGCCCTTGCCAGAGCCGGGCGCGCCCAGCATGACGATTCGCATGTCGTTCTCCAGGTGAGTCGGCCGCTACGCTAACGACGGCCGCGGCCTTCGTCAAACCGGAAGCCGCTTTGCTATTCTCGCACCACGCTCGACACCATCTCGGAGGCACGCTTGAAAAAGAACATTTTCTACGCCCAGTCGGGCGGCGTCACCGCCGTCATCAACGCCAGTGCCTGTGGCGTCATCGAGACCGCCCGCAAGCATCGCGCCAAGCTCGGCAAGGTCTACGCCGGACGCAACGGCATTCTCGGCGCACTGACCGAGGACATGATCGACACGAGCGCCGAATCGGCGAAGACCATCGCAGCGCTGAGGTACACGCCGGGCGGCGCGTTCGGCTCCGCGCGCTATAAGCTGAAAGGGCTCGAGCAGAACCGCGCCGAGTACGAGCGGCTGATCGAGGTCTTCAAGGCCCACGACATCGGTTACTTCTTCTACAACGGCGGCGGCGACTCGATGGACACCGCCTACAAGGTGTCGCAGATCGGCCAGCAGCTCGGCTACCCAGTCGTTTGCGTGGGCGTGCCGAAGACCGTCGACAACGACCTGCCCGTGACCGACTGCTGCCCCGGCTTTGGGTCGGTGGCCAAGTACGTCGCCGTATCGACGCGCGAAGCGGCGCTCGACGTGGCGTCGATGGCGCGCACCTCGACACGCGTGTTCATCCTCGAGGTCATGGGCCGGCACGCCGGCTGGATCGCGGCGGCCGGCGGCCTGGCGGGTGAAACGCCAGCCGACGCGCCGCACATCATTCTGTTTCCCGAGATTCCGTTCGACGAAGCGGCGTTCCTTACGCGCGTGAAGGACTCGGTCGCGCGCTACGAGTACTGCGTCGTCGTCGTGTCGGAAGGCACGCGTACCCCCGAGGGTAAGTTCCTGGCCGAAGCCGGCACGAAGGACGCGTTCGGTCACGCGCAGCTCGGCGGCGTTGCGGCCACGGTGGCGCAGCTCGTGCGCAGCAAGCTCAACTTGAAATACCACTACGCCATTGCCGACTATCTGCAGCGCGCGGCACGCCACATCGCGTCGAAGGTCGACGTCGAACAGGCTTACGCGTGTGGCAAGGCCGCGGTCGAGCTCGCGCTGGCAGGCGAGAACGCCGTCATGCCGACGATCGTGCGCAAGTCGGACCACCCCTACCGCTGGACCGTGGGCAAGGTGGCGCTCGCCAGGGTCGCAAACAAGGAAAAGATGCTGCCGCGCAACTTCATCACGAAGGACGGCTTCGGCATCACGCCGGCGTGCCGCAAGTACTTAGCACCGCTGATCCAGGGCGAGGACTACCCGCCGTACGTGAAGGGCCTGCCCAGTTATGTCAGCCTAAAGAATCAGCGGGTTGCACGAAAGCTAAAGAAAGAGTTTGTGCTAAAGTAGCGCCGCTTCGCCGGGGGCGGCGGGGCTTGGTTAGAAAAACAAGGGCTTGAAACCCGCGCGCATCCGCCGGCGCCCCTTCTTCACGGCTGAGGCTTCACTGGGTTTGATATGGAGGTCCCTTGGGCCGCGTCCAAGCGCGCCCAGCGGCCACATTGGGTTTGAGTTTGGGAGATAACGAATGAACGCGACGAATACACTGTGGCTTGCCATCGGAGCCGCGGCCCTGGCCGTGATCTACGGCGTCATCACCGTACGCTGGGTCCTGAAGCGCTCGCCAGGTAACGCGCGCATGCAGGAGATCGCCGGTGCGATCCAGGAAGGCGCGAGCGCCTACATGAACCGCCAGTACTCGACGATCGCCGTCGCCGGCGTCGTGCTGTTCCTGGTGCTCGGTCTCGTCCTGCACAACTGGCTCCAGGCCATCGGCTTCGCGGTCGGTGCTGTCTTCTCGGGCCTCGCGGGCTACATCGGCATGTTCGTCTCCGTGCGCGCCAACGTGCGCACCGCACAGGCCGCAACGGAAGGCTTGAACCCCGCGCTCACGATGGCGTTTCGCAGCGGCGCGGTCACCGGTCTTCTCGTGGTTGGCCTCGGCCTGTTGGGCGTCGCGGCCTATTACATGATTCTGCACGGCATGGGCTACCAGCAGGACCAGATCCTGAAGGCGCTCGTCGGCCTCGCGTTCGGCGGTTCGCTGATCTCGATCTTCGCGCGTCTCGGCGGCGGCATCTTCACGAAGGGTGCCGACGTCGGCGCGGACCTCGTCGGCAAAGTCGAAGCCGGCATTCCGGAAGACGATCCGCGTAACCCGGCCGTGATCGCCGATAACGTCGGCGACAACGTCGGCGACTGCGCCGGCATGGCCGCGGACCTGTTCGAGACTTACGCCGTGACGCTCGTCGCCACGATGCTGCTCGGGGGCTTGACGGCTGCGCAGCTCGGCGAGAACGCCGTGCTGTACCCGGTCGCGCTCGGCGCGGTCTCGATCGTCGCGTCGATCCTGGGCACGTTCTTCGTCAGCACCAAGACCGGCAAGATCATGCCGGCGCTCTACAAGGGTGTGGTGGTCTCGGGCGTGCTGGCCGCGATCGCGTTCTACCCGGTCACGACGACGCTGATGGGTCCGAACTCGCTGAACCTCTACTTCGCCGCACTGATCGGCCTCGCGCTGACCGCCGCCATGGTCGTCATCACCGAGTACTACACGGGCACGAACTTCAGCCCCGTGCAGAAAGTCGCCGCCGCGTCGCAGACCGGCCACGCGACCAACATCATCGCGGGCCTCGGCGTATCGATGAAGTCCACGGCGCTGCCCGTGATCGCGGTCTGCATCGCGATCTGGGCTGCGTACAACCTGGGCGAGCTCTACGGCATCGCGATCGCGGCCACGAGCATGCTGTCGATGACGGGCATGATCGTCGCGCTCGACGCGTTCGGCCCGATCACCGACAACGCCGGCGGTATCGCCGAGATGTCGAAGCTGCCGAAGGAAGTGCGCCAGGTCACGGACGCGCTCGACGCGGTCGGCAACACGACGAAGGCCGTCACGAAGGGCTACGCGATCGGCTCGGCCGCTCTCGCGGCGCTCGTGCTGTTCGCCGACTACACGCACAGCCTGACAGAAGCCGGTCTCGCCGGACCTGAAGTTCGACCTGTCCGATTACCGCGTGATCATCGGCCTCTTCATCGGCGGGCTGATTCCGTTCCTGTTCGGCGCCATGGCGATGGAAGCCGTGGGCCGCGCGGCCGGCTCGGTCGTGAACGAGGTGCGCCGGCAGTTCCGTGAGATCAAAGGCATCATGGAAGGCACGACGCGCCCGGATTACTCCACGGCCGTCGACCTGCTGACCAAAGCCGCGATCAAGGAGATGATCATCCCGTCGCTGCTGCCGCTGCTGGTGCCGATCATCATCGGCAAACTGCTCGGCGCCGAGGCGCTCGGTGGCCTGCTCGTCGGCACGATCGTCACGGGCATCTTCGTCGCGATCTCGATGACCACGGGCGGCGGCGCGTGGGACAACGCCAAGAAGTACATCGAGGACGGCCACTTCGGCGGCAAGGGCTCCGATGCCCACAAAGCCGCAGTCACGGGCGACACCGTCGGCGATCCCTACAAGGACACGGCAGGCCCGGCGATCAATCCGCTGATCAAGATCATCAACATCGTGGCGCTGCTCAGCGTTCCGCTGCTGTAACCGCGCACGACAGCGGTCTGCAAACGAAAAAGGCCGGTGAGGGTTCTCCCCGCCGGCCTTTTCTATTCCGCCATCAGTGCGGGAATGGAGGAATCGCTGGCTGGACGCCTGCCGGTAGCGGCGTGCGCGCGGTGTTCAACACCATCGAGATCATCGTGTAGTAGCCCATCAAGCTCACGGTCTCGACAATCCCCTGCTCGCCGAATCGCTCCAGCGTCCGGGCATAGGTCGCGTCGCTGACACTCTGGTTGCGCTGCAGCTCCATGCAGAAGTCGTAGAGGATTGCCTCTTCCTCGACCATACCTTCGGGGCGGTGGCCTTCCGCGATGGCGCGTGCGAGTTCGGCCGAGAGGCCCTCATCGATCGCGAGCTTGTAGTGCGCATTCCATTCATAGCTCTGTGACCACTGCCGCGCGGTCATGAGAATCACGAACTCGCGCAGCCAGCCCGGCAGGATGCTCTGGTAACGCAGGTAGTCGCTGAGTCCGCGCGCGCGACTCATGACTTCGGGGCTGCGCAGCAGCACGATCCAGGGTCCGGTCGGCTGGCCGCGTGCGGCAGTGAATTCCGCCAGTGCTTTCGTCTGTTGCTCGGTGAGCTGGTCCTTCGGTATTGGACCCATGCGGTCCTGGGCGTGTGCGCTAGCGGAGTCAAGACCGATGATCGAGCTAGCGATCGCGATGATCGTGAGTCGATGGTGGTAGCGCATCGCCGAATCTCCTTCGCCGGTCTGCGGCTCGTCGTAAGCCTAGCGCATCGGCGCATCGCACGCCGATCGGGGCCACAGGCCTCGATGCCCGGTCATCAAACTGCAACCTCGCCGCCGAAGAATGTCCTGGAAAAGAGAAAGGACGAATACAATGGAAGACGAAGTAGTCGAGATTTCGGACGTCGAGTTCTTGAAGTGGGCCGGGGTTCGCCCCGAACGCTGGGCGCTACTGCCGAGCGCGAAACGAGAAAGCTGGCTGGATCACCTCGTAGCCCGCATGCATGCAGCCTCGAGCCCGCAGCAGCGTCGCGCGTGCTGGCGGCTGGCGTCGGTCATCGCATCCGCTGACCGTCCAGCCCGCGATCCCCTGTACTCATAGGCGACGCGGTCGCCGCGGAGCTAGGGCCCAAGACCGCGCTACTGCAGGATATCGTCCCGCGACCACGCGGTGCCATCGGCAAACGTGATCCTCAGCATGTACAACTGCGTGGGATCCGTGCGATCGGGCCGCCCTTCGATTGTGATGGTATCGCCGAACTTCACCGAATCGGGCCGCCACCCGTAGCGCAGCAGCGCGACCTTGCTGGTCGCGAACACCTTGTACTTCTTCGCGCCGTCCGCGCCGGCCACTTCCATGTCGATGAACGAGTGCGGGTTCGTGAAGCTCACGTACGACACGACACCGGTGATCTTCGTAGTGGTGTCGGAATTGAAGTTGGCCGTCGAGTGGTGCGCACCCACCGGCCCCGCAAGCGCTACGAGAATCGAGACGTAACCGAATCGCCGCATCGTCATAGGCTCCACAAGATCAATTGTTGCGCCACGGAATCTTGCTCGTATTGCCGCTCAAGTTCTGCTGCCACAAATCCTCGCTGCAGAAGTATTCGCCGATCTCGACGCCGGCGCGCTGGCGAAAATAGTTCCGGACCTTGAAGGATTCGGAATACGTTGCCGGGTCATCGACCGCGAGCTCGTCCTCGAGCATCGGCTTACCGTCTTTATCCTGGATCAACCGCACACGCTCCGTGATCGTCATGCCTGGCCCGTGCGGCTGATCGATCGTACCGTCGCGAACGGATGTGGTGCGGACGACGAGCGTGTCGCCTTCCCAGTGCCCTACCGAGTAGCCCATCCACGTGGGACGAAGACCCGTCGGCGGCGATCGCCCATCGAGGTAGATGCGCCGGACATCGTTGTGCAGCTCGAAGATCACCGTCACGCGCTCTGCCGTCTGCACGATCTCGAGCGGGTACTGCGCCACGAGTAGCATGGGGCGCGGCATGATATATGGCAGGCAACTGCGGGCGTTGTCGTACTCCTCCGGTTTCGCGTCCGCGCGGACGCGATAAGCGTCGTACGCCGCCTGAACGGCCGGGAGCAGCGGCGGCTTCGCCGGCCACGTGCGATTGCGATTGCCGTCCGGACCTAAAGCCGTGGGCATCCATACGCCGCTCAAGTCGACAGATGCCGAGCCGGCCGCGCTAGCGGATGTTGCGATCAACGTCGCCAGACCGAGCAGCGCGATTGTGGCCGGCGCCGCAGCCATCCGTCGACGCATCACGGCTGCGCTCCTTTGCCCGCACCCGACTGCGGCGCTTCGACAAGCGTCTGATTGCGACGCTCGAGATCCTGCCGCCATTGATCGATCAGGCACAGCACGGAACCTTCCGACATTTGCGCGCCCTCCACCCGGCGAAACCGTTGCGTCACCTTGATCGGCGCCTCGTACATCGTCGTATCTGTGATCGTGATTTCGTCACTCAACCCCTGGGTGCCGTCGCGGGTGGACAGGCTCAGGCGCTCGACCACGCGCATGTCCTCGCTGTGCGGCAATCCGCCGTCGTTCAGAATGCTCTCCTTCGTCAGAGCCAGCGTCTCGATCACGAGCGTCTTGCCTTCCCAGCGACCGAGCGAGTGACCGAACCACGTCGGCCACAGCGGATTCGGCCGGGCGCGGCCGTCCAAGAAGATTCGCCGAACGTCACCGAGGCGGTCGAAGATTATGGTCAGCCGCTCCGGGCGCTGCAGGATCTCGATCGGATACGGCGCCGTCGACAGCGTGTTGCGCGGCGTGCCGTACGGCATGCAGAAGCGGGTCGAGTCGAACCGCCGAGCATCGAACGCCGCGAGCGCGCTCTTCGCGCGGTCCGTCATTCGCAGCGCTTCGGGCGCGAGGGGGTCACGGGCGGGGGCAACCGGAACCCAGATTCCGGAAAAGTCCACCGCCGCCGCCGGGGGCGATGCGGCGCGCACCGCCGCGGCCGCGAGCCCCAAGGCCACGAGCAGCAGCCGGGCGCACACCGGACCCAGTCGAATGTTCGGCATCGTGACGCACCCCGCAATCCGAATCGGACGCAATCGATTGTCGGTGAACCGCACCCGGGCTTTCAACCGGCTGAAACGACGCCCTAGTTGCCGCCGCGTTGGAGCTCCAGCCGAGTGAGATCGGCGGTGGCCGGCGCATTGTGGTCGAAGATCAAACGCGTGCCATCGGCCGACACGGTCAGCGTCGTCACCACAGAGCCGGGCGGCGGGCCGAGGTCGAACGACCGGCGCTGCGCGAAATCGAAGAACCGCAGCGCGGCTGGTTTGCCTGCCTCATCGCGGCCGACATAGAAAATCCCGTTCTCGGCCGGCACGAAACCGACCGGCGCCAGGTAGTCCAGGAGCACGCGCTGCTCGGGATTCGACGCGATGTCCCCCTCGAGCGAGCGCTCGTAGATGCCGCGCTGCTGCGGCTTCGCGTAGAAGATGCGCTTGCCGTCGACCGACACGCGGGCACTGCCGCCTTCGAAGAGGTCTTCCGGCTCGCCGCCCTCCACGGGAACGCGCACGATTCGTTCTGCGGTCGGCGTGCGGTTATTGATGGCGTAGAGGTAGCGCGAATCGGCAGACCAGTTCGGGCCGAACAGCGAGAACGCCGACTCCGTGATCTGCCGTTGCATCGAAGCGTTGCCGCTCTCGTCCATATCGACGACGAGAATCTGTGCGATGCCCTTGGGGCGAACGTGAAAGGCCAAGTGCCGATTGTCCGGCGACCACACGATCGGAACGCCGGGGAAGATCGGGAGAAGACGATGCGGATTCTCGCCGTGCGCGCCTGCCAGCCACAGCTCGCCGACACCGGTCTTGGTCCTCGAAACGGCGGAGAACGCGAGCCAGCGTCCGTCGGGGGATAGCGACGGATTCGATTGATGGGCGCCGAGCCGCAGGACGGGTGTCGGTGGTCCCGTCGACGCGCGCCCGCCGTCGCGCAGCCCGATCTCCTGCAGATCGGACACGATACCGCTGTTCGCGAATACGACCTCCGGCACCGTCGCGCTCTTCCAATGCAGCGTCATCGCCTGAAAAGAGTCGGTCGCGGTGTATACCGTCGTCGGGACACCCGTGCGGTCGATCTCCACGAGATCGCCCTGCGTCGTTCCCAACAGGTGCTGCGCGTCCGGCGACCAATGCAACGAGTTCACGCCGAGCACGCCCGGCAAAGGCTCGCGCTCGCCTTCGGCAACGCCGTCCCGACCGAGCGGCACGATGAAGATCCGCGAGCCCGCAGCCTCCGTATCGGTGTACGCGAGCCAGCGCCCGTCGCGAGAGATCGCCGGTAACGCGTCGCCCTGACCTCCCTGGCTCGCGACCACTCGCCGCGGCGCGGAGCCGTCGAGCGGCACACGGTACAAGCTCGTGAACCCCGAGTCCGCGTCCGGCAAGGGCAGCACGATCGCGTCGCCCGCCGGCATCCACGCGAGCATCGGGCGCCTGAAGCGCAAGAGGATTTCCGGTTGACGCACGTCGCGGATCTTGGTCTCCGCGGGCGGCACGGCAGAAGTTGTTTCGGGCACGGACACGGTGACGAGCTCGTTCTGCTGCCCCGGATGAACGCGCAGGAACGCGAGGCGCTTGCCGTCGGGAGACCACGCCGGCGCGACGTCCGTGGCGCCGGACGTGAGCCGGACCGGAGAGTCCTGCCCTTCGCGAAGCACGTAGACCCCGGTCTCGTTGCCGGCCTCGCCGCCCCATACGAATGCGAGCGCCGTTCCGTCGGGCGAGAAGGCCGGGTCGCGCTTCGTGCCTGGAACAGTGGTGACGGGCGTAAGGCGAACGACGCGTAGGGGAGCCGCCGACGCACGCTGGTGCAGCACCCAACCTCCCGCCGCAAGCGCCGCGACGACGACGCCCGCCGCAAGCGCAACCGCGCGCCGAGACAACGCCGCACGTGGCGGCGCGACCATCGCGTGCAGCTGTGCCGCAACGTCTGCGGCCGACGCGGGGCGACGCGCCGGGTCGGCTTGGAGCAGCTGCGCGACGAGCTTGTCGAGCGGCGCGGGCTTCGTGTCCGGCGGACGCGCGCCGTACGCAGTGGACCGCATCGGCTGCCCACTCGTGTGCGTCGATCCGGGATGGCTACCGGTGAGCATCTCGTGCAGCACGACGCCGAGCGCATAGAGGTCCGAGCGCTCGGTCGCCGTTTCGCCTGCGAGCTGTTCGGGAGCGAGATACCCGGCCGTGCCGATAATCGAGCCAGTTCGCGTGAGCTTGTCGTCCCTCGCGAGCTTTGCAATGCCGAAGTCGAGCACCTTCACGCCGTGGCGAGTGAGCATGACGTTTTGCGGCTTCAAGTCGCGGTGCACGATTCCGGCGCCGTGTGCCTCGGCAAGCGCGTCGGCGATCTGGGCTCCGTAGCGCGCGACCTCGTCGCGCGGCAACGGCCCGCGCTCGAGGCGCGCCGCGAGGGTTTCGCCGTCGAGTAGCTCCATGACGAGATAGTCGCGGCCGATGTCGAACAGCGTGCAGACGTTCGGGTGATTCAACGCGGAAAGAACGCGTGCCTCGCGCTCGAAGCGCTCGTCGAAGGGCACCGTGGACACTTTTATCGCCACTCTACGATCGAGGCGCGTGTCGACGGCGCTAAACACGTCCCCCATGCCCCCGGCGCCGATTCTGGCCTCGATCCGGTAGACCCCGACCGTGGAACCGACCTCGATCGCAGCCCGCGCCAAGACCGTGCCGATCTCGGTGGGCTGCTGCGAGCTACGTCGTTCGTCGGTGTCCGAGGTCACACGTGCTGCGTTGGGTAGAACCCCCGCAGAGAATACCAGAACGCTTATCGTCGAAAATGGATCTCTGTCGCCCGGCAGGGGCTTGATCGGCGGCGGCGCCCCGCCGCCGTTGAACACGGCGGGGCGCTCAGCCGAGCACGGCGAGCGTCGCTTCGCGCGCGAGCTTGTCTGCGCGTCCTGCGGGAACGCCGAGCGAGCGCAACAGACCGGCCGCCATTCGACGCGCAATCTCGCTCGGCTCCGTAGCGATCCGCTCCTCGAACAGGTGGCGCAGGGTGATCACGATCGTGCCCATGACGAGCAGGATGCCGGACTCCACGTCGAGGTGATTGAACGCGCCCTCGTCGATGCCGTGCTGCACGACGTCGACGAGCCCGCGATTGATCGGCGCGTCGACCATCGTGGCGCCGGTGTTCAGACGCCACAGCGTACGCGCGCTATCGCGCCGCTCCATCGCAAACCGCACGAACACGCACAGCGCCCGCGCGACGGCCACGGCAGGATCGGAAACGCCCGCGTTGACCTCGTTGACCAACGCGTCCGCCTCGCGGCGCGCGGACGCAGCGATCTCGCGCGCGAACACGTCCTTATCGGCGAAGTGGTTGTAGAAGCTGCCTTTGGCGACGGCGGCGGCCTCGACGATCTCATCGACGCTGACGCCGTCGACGTCGCGACGCGCGAACAGGCTGCGCCCCGCGTTCAGCAACGCCTCGCGCGTGCGATCGCGGCGCGGGTCGGTCCGGGCTGTGCTACGTTTCGCCATGACTCGGGCGGGGCTGATATTGACTAAATCGTACAATAATGACTAAATAGTCACAATCCATTCCCGATCCTTTCAATACAACTCCAAGCGGGGGCTTCGTGAGCACAGCATCTGTGGTCAAGATCACCAAACACGGCAACGTGGCCGTGTTGACCGTCAACAATCCGCCCGTCAACACACTGAGCAGCAAGGTCCGCGAGGAAACGCACGCGGCGCTCGACGAGATGGCGCGCTGGCCCGACGTGAAGGCCGCGCTGCTGATCTGCGAAGGTCGCACGTTCTTCTCCGGCGCCGACATCAGCGAGTTCTCGGGCCCGCCGCAGGAAGTGCCGTATCGGCAGATGTTCGCGCGGCTCGAGCAACTCACCATTCCGCTCGTCGCGGCGATGCACGGCACGGTGATGGGTGGAGGCCTCGAGATCAGCCTCGCGTGTCACTATCGCCTCGCAGCGCCGAGCACGCGTTTCAGCTTCCCCGAGGTCACGCTCGGCATCATCCCGGGCGCCGGCGGCACGCAGCGCATGCCGCGACTGATCGGCGTGGAGAAGACGCTCGACATGGTGCTGAACGCCAAGCCCGTCGACACGAAGACGGCCGTCGAATGGGGCTTCGTCGATGCCATTGTCGAGGGCGACCTCAAGGAAGGTGCGCTGCGCTACGCGGAAAAGCTCATCGCGGAAGGCAAAGGCCCGCGCCGCACGTCGGAGCGCAGCGTTGACCCTGCGACCGGCACGCCGGCGATCATCGAGCGCATGAACGCGCTGGCCGCGAAGCTGTACCCGAATCGCGTGGCGCCTTACACGGCCATCAAGGCCGTGCGCGCGAGCCTGACACTGCCGTTCGCGAAAGGCCTCGAGTTCGAAACCGAGCTCGCGAACGAGTCCAAGGCCACGCCCGAGTCGAAGGGCGCGATCCACGCGTTCTTCGCCGAGCGCGAGACGCGCAAGATTCCGGACCTGCCCGCAGACACCGAAGCACGCGCCGTGAAGCTCGCGGGCGTAGTCGGCGCGGGCACCATGGGCGGCGGCATCGCGATCTGCTTCGCGAACGCCGGCATTCCCGGTCACCGTGCTCGACGCGACGGACGAGGGCTTGAAGCGCGGCATGGCGGGCATCGACAGAACCTATGAGTCGATGGTCAAACGCGGCCGCATCACGGCGGAGGAAAAAGCGCAGCGCATGGCGCTGATCATGTCGTCGCTGAACTACGACGACCTCAAGGCCGCCGACGTGATCATCGAAGCCGTGTTCGAGGACATGAAACTGAAGCAGGACGTGTTCCGCAAGCTCGACGCCGTAGCCAAGCCCGGCGCGGTGCTCGGCACGAACACGTCGACGCTCGACATCAACGACATCGCCAAGGTCACCCAGCGCCCCGCCGACGTGATCGGCCTGCACTTCTTCTCGCCGGCGAACGTCATGCCGCTGCTCGAGGTCATCCGCACCGACGACACGGCGCCCGTGACCGTGAAGACCGTCATGGAGCTCGCCAAGCCGCTGCGCAAAACGCCGGTGCTCGCGAAGGTGTGCTACGGCTTCATCGGCAATCGCATGATGGAAGGCTACGCGCGCGAAGCCGGCCGCATGACGCTCGAAGGCGCCACGCCGCGCGAGGTCGACAGCGCGCTCGAGAAGTTCGGCATGGCGATGGGCATGCTCGCGGTGTTCGACATGGCCGGCGTCGATATCGGCGTCAAGGTGCATCAGGCGAACGCGGCGCAGTATCCGCCGGACCCGACCTACTACCAGTCCGATTTCGCGCTGTACGATGCCGGGCGCCTCGGCCAGAAGACCGGCAAGGGCTACTACCGCTACGAGCCCGGCGACCGCACGCGCCACGACGATCCGGAAGCACTCGCGATCCTGAAGGCTCGCGCGGAGAAGCTCGGCGTCGAGCCGCGCAAGCACACCGAGCAGGAGATCGTCGAGCGCTGCATCTATCCGCTGCATGAACGAAGGCCTGCGGATTCTCGAGGAAGGCATCGCGATTCGCGCAAGCGACATCGACGTCGTGTGGACGGCGGGCTACGGCTTCCCGCGATATCGTGGCGGACCCGCTCTACTACGCCGATACCATCGGCCTCAAGACGCTGCTCGACGGCATGCTGAAGTACCAGAGCATCTTCGGACCGATGCATTGGGAGCCGGCGAGACTGCTCGTGGAGCTCGTCGCACAGAGCATGTCGATCGCCGACTGGGAACGTTCACGCCGCTCGCGCTAGAAGAGGAATCACGATGAAACTCGACGATTTGGTCGCGATCGACGTGCACACGCACGCCGAAGTGTCGTGCCGCCAGGAACCCGACGAGGCGTGGAAGCCCTACGAGGAGGCTTCGAGCAAGTACTTCAAGGCCGGCAGCAAGCGGCCGACGATCAAGGAGACAGTCGCCTACTACCGCGAGCGCAAGATCGGCCTCGTGATGTTCACGGTCGATTCCGAAGCGCAGCTCGGCGTGCGCCGCATTCCGAACGAGGAAGTGGCGGACGCGGCGAGCGAGAACGCCGACATGATGATCGCGTTCGCGAGCATCGACCCGCACAAGGGCAAGATGGGCGTGCGCGAGGCGCGAGCGCTGATCAAGGCCGGCGTCATCAAGGGCTTCAAGTTCCATCCGACCACGCAGGGCTTCTTCCCGAACGACAAACTCGCGTATCCGCTCTACGAAGTCATTGCCGAGCACAAGCTGCCCGCGATCTTCCACACCGGGCACAGCGGCATCGGCACCGGCATGCCGGGCGGCGGCGGGCTTGCGCCTGAAGTACTAGCAACCCGATCCACCTCGACGACGTGGCGGTGGACTTCCCCGACATGACGATCATCCTCGCGCATCCGTCCTGGCCGTGGCAGGACGAAGCGTTGTCGGTGTGCCTGCACAAGACGAACGTCTACATCGATCTCTCGGGCTGGTCGCCGAAGTACTTCCCACCGCAGCTCGTGCAGCACGCGAACGGCGCAGCTGAAGCACAAGATGCTGTTCGGCTCGGATTACCCGCTGATCACGCCGGACCGCTGGATCAAGGATTTCAAGGAAGCGGCCTTCAAGCCCGAAGTCCACGACCTGATCCTGAAGCAGAACGCAATCAAGGCATTGCGACTCGATCAGGGGTAGCGAGAGGCTCGCCTGCGCACGTCCGTGCGCTACTCGCGATCGTGAAGGTCTGCCACCGCAGGGCGTGAGTCCGCGGCTCGGGATCTCGAGCCTCGAGGCGGCAAACCAGCCGGTGGTGAAGGGTGCCGCATGGGACGAGCCATGCGGCACCCGAGCTACTGCCGTGCGCGGAGAATCAGAAGGTCATACGCACGCCGATGCGATACGTTCGCCCGAGCGTGTCGAAGAACGCACCGTTCACGCCACCCGTACCGAAGGTGTTGTTGGCCGAGAAAGGCGGATCCTTGTCGAACAGGTTCGTGATCGACCCGAACAGCTCCATGCGACTCGTGCCCTTGGCACGGAAGGCGTACGAACCCGAGAGGTTGAACGTGCTATGCGCCGGCACGTCGCTGTTGGACACGCTGCCGGTCAGGTTCGGGTTGTATCCCGGATCGCTGGGCCCCAAGTAGGGGTCCAAGAGGTCCAGTTTTCCGGAACCCGTGTACCGCCACTGCCCGGTGACAGAGAAATTGTCGCGACGGTAGCCCACGACGAAATTCCCGATCCATTCCGGCGCCGGCGCCGCGTCGGCCAGGAACCCGAAGCCGCCGCCCGATTGCCCAGCGATGTTGCGAATCGCCAGCGAAATCGTGTTCTGGAACAACAACTGCTGCGCGTGCGTAGCAGTCACATTGAACCACATCGTGCCGGCTGACAGGTGCACCGGGTAGTCGAAGGAGAAGTCGACGCCTTTCGCCGTGTAGGGCGAAGCGTTGATGTAAGGCACGTAGACTTCGAAGATATTGCTCGTCGGATTGCCGGCGACGGTCGGCGGTCCGTACGTGATCCGAGCGCATTGCTCGGCCTGCTGCAGGCTGAAGCAGCCGTTGACCACGTTCGCGGCACCGTCGAGCCGCTGCCCGCCCTTGATCGTGATGTCGTAGTAGTCCGCCGAGAAATGCAGTCCCTCTGCAGCGCCACCCGGCGAAATGACGAACCCGACCGTCGAGGTGACCGCCTCCTCAGGCTTCAACTTCGGATTGCCCGACAGGATCAGCCAGGCGGGATCTCCGAAGAACCCGTACGTGCCGGCCGGCACCGTGGGATTCTGCGCGTAGCCAAATATGCCGCCGGGCGGAATGCTCTGCGAGTAGTACAGCTCGCGGAAGCTCGCAGCACGCAGATCTTGTGACCGGCTGCCGCGCAGGCGGAACCACTTGACCGGGTCATAGACTAACGCGGCCTTCCAAGTCTTGAACGACTGCGTCCCGCTTTCACCGGACGTCCCGAGTCCGCCGACGTTCTCGTAGTTCGAGCTGCGTGCTGCCAGATTGACCAGGAGCAGCTGCGCGCCCGGCTTGTCGCGCAGGAACGGCATCTCGAGCTCCATGAACGCTTCCTTGACGTTCGTCTTGCCGGCGAACGAATCGCCATACTGCAGGCTGAAGTCGGTGCGCTGCGCGCGCGGTAAGTCGCCGGCGCTGTTGACGAGATCGTCCGTACGGTACTCGGCGCCAAAGGCACCCTTCAGAGCGCCTGCGCTCCAACCCTTCCACAGGTCGCCCGTGAAGGACGCCGCCCACACGTCCTGGCGAATGTCATCGGACTCAGTCAGGTTGCCGAACGCATACTTGAGCGCCTCTGGCGAGGCGCTCGCCGTCCCGAACGGGTTCAACGGCTTGCAGCCCGTGATCAATGACGGATCGACGTTCGGATCGGGAACCAGCCCCGTCACGACCGCGCGGCACGCGGGGTTGCCCGTGGCCGGATCGATGACCGCATCCGCAGCCATGTAGTAGCGCCAGTTCGTCGTATAGCCCGTACCGATTTGAGCGCGCGTGGTCTTGCCGTACTGGTAGTACACATCCCACGTCCACTTCGGACCGAATTCGCCGTTCAGTCCAACCACGACACGTGTGACGGTGGTATCGGTCGTGACCGTCTCGTCGTTTTGACCGGACCAGTCCTTCGTGAGGATCGTGCCCGGAGGACCGAACGCACCGCACAGCACGTTCGTCGAGAACGGCGAGTTGCCGCCAAACGCAGTCAGTGCATTCTGGGCTGCCACTGACAGGGTTCCCAGGTACGCGTTGTCGGGCCGGATGCAGGTATTGACCGTGTTCTGAGCCGGCGACCACTGATGGTTGACTCCGACGACGTGGCCCCACGAGGCTTCCAGAGTGCCCCTGAGCGAGTCCGTGAAGTTCCAGTCGGCGTGACCGTAGAGCGTGTCCCGGTTGATTTCCGGATACAGAGACAGGTTTTTATAGATGGGCTCGCCGTCGCCGCCCTGCACCGTGCCGCCCACCCCGGTCCAACCTTGCTGTCCGATCGCGAACGGGATGATGTCCGTACCCGCGGCGTTGAACTGGGAAGCAGATGTCGAACCGGCGATGTTGTTGAAGATGACGCCGCTGCGGCTCAGCTGGTTCGAGCGCAAGTTGGCCTCGATGATGTTGGCCGGCAGGCCCGGATTCTTCGGCGTATAAGGCGCACCCACACCGAACGCGAACGCGGGGTTGTTGTTGAACGTCCCGACGCCCTTCCCGCACCAGTCGCGTGCGTCGGAACAGCTCTGGATCGCGTCCGAAGACTGTTTTTCGCCACCGACTACGAAGTGGCCGCGCTCGTTCCCGAATGAATTACCGGCGCCAAAACCGATGTGATAGTTGTTGCCGTCGCCCTGGCCGGTCGTGCCGTAGTCGATGTCGAGCTTGACGCCCTTCAGCTGGTTGTCGAGCAGGATGTTCACGACGCCGGAGACTGCGCCGGAACCGTAGGCCGCCGAGGCGCCACCGGTCACGACCTCCGTGCGGCTGATGAGGATCGATGGAATGAAGTTCAGGTCGACGCTGTCGCCCTGCGTCGTCGGAATGAAGCGTTTCGAGTTGACAAGCGTGAGTGTGCGAGTGCCGAAGAAAGGATTCAGGCCGCGCAGATTCGCAAGGGTCGAGCCGATGAAGAACGCGCTCCCGCCTGTCGTGGCCGCTTGAAACTGGGATACGTTCTGCGGCACTTGAGTCACGACGTCGGAGATGTTGACCAGGCCAAGGTCCTTCATCTTCTGCGCATCGAAGGTACTGATCGGGTTCGGTGACGCGTAATCCTGGTTCTGGCGAATGCGCGAACCCGTGACGACAATCTCTTCCAGACGCGTGTCGCCGGAAGTCGCCGTAGATTGCTGAGCCCGTGCGGGCTGAAGGGCCGAGCCAAATCCCAACGCGACCGCTAAAAGCGCCGAGGCGATTGCCGAAGGCAAATCACCGGCGCGTTCTCTGAACGCCGTGTTCATTGTTTCCTCCCCTTGTGATGAACGCCGATCTCGGTCGCCAGAACGACTCCGAGATTCGACACCCTGCGGACCGTATCAGGGGCTCCCCACCCCACGATATGACCTAGTACCGACGCTACCATGCGAGAGACTACCTCGCAACGCCGGGATAACGAGCCGCGCCAACACAGGGGGGCGGTTGATGTTTCCGGGCCACACATTAATTCTTCTGGCACCGCAGCGGACGGCGAGGCCCCGTGGCGGACAGCGTCCTCGGTGGTTGGAGGCCGCGCTCCGGGGCGACAGCCCCGTGATCAGGGCTATGATGCCGGCGGTAAATTCGGGGGACCGCGATGCGTAACTGGCTGGCGATTTTCGTTGCGTTGGCTGCCGTGTTTCTGACCGCGTGCAACGGCGGCACGAGCTCGGCTCCGGCCACCGCGCCGACGCCGCCACCGGCGCGCGCAGCACAACAAGCGGTGCCGGCCGGGGATTGGCCCGCCTACAACCGCACGCTCGCGGGCGATCGCTTCTCGCCGCTCGACGAGATCAATCGCGGCAACGTCGCGCAGCTCACGGCGGTGTGCAGCTACACGTTGCCGGAAGTCTCCGCGCTGCAGACGGGCCCGATCGTCGTCGCCGGCGCGATGTACTTCACGACCGAGACGCGCTCGTACGCAATCGACGCGGCCACCTGCGCCGAGAAATGGAATGTCGAACGGCCCGTGGAGCACCCGTCCCCGCTCGGCGTGCATCGCGGCTTCGCGTATCTCGACGGGCGGCTGTTCCGCGGCACCACGGACGCGCACGTGCTGGCGCTCGACGCGAACGACGGCCACACGTTGTGGGATCACGAGATCGACGTGAGGGTGCCGGGTGTGACGATGCCCATGGCGCCGATCGCGGCGAACGGTCTCGTGTTCATCGGCCACGCCGGCGGCGATCAGACCGGCGTCAGCGGGCACGCGTATGCGCTCGATGCGGCCGACGGCCACGTGGTGTGGAAGTTCGACGTCGGTGCCAGACGAACCGGCGGTTCGCGCCACGTGGCCGAACGCGGCGCGCTATCCGATCACGGGCGGCGCGTTCTGGACCTCGTTCACGCTCGACACCGGGCGCGGCATGCTGTACGTGCCGGCCGGCAACCCGGCGCCGGATTTCGATGCCGAGGCGCGCGGCGGCGACAATCTCTACACGAACTCGATCATCGCGCTCGACGCCGCCACCGGCCGAATGCTCGGCTACAACCAGATCGTCAAGCACGACAACCACGACTGGGACGTGAACAGCCCGCCCGCGCTCGCTACGACGCGCGGCGGCCGCGCGATCGTCGCTTCGGCCAACAAGGACGGCCTGCTGTCGGTGCTCGATCGCGGCGCCGTGGCGCCGGGGGCCGTCACGGGAGACCTGTGCGTCGAAACTGCCGCTGCTCTTTCAGTCGCCGACCACGACGCGCGAGAACGTCGACGTGCCGCTGTCGCGCACGGCGCCCGTGCGCTTCTGCCCCGGCATTCAGGGCGGCAACGAATGGAACGGCGCCGCGTTCCATCCGGGCTTGAACGCGTTGTTCACGGGCGCGGTCGATTGGTGCGCCACGGTGCAGCTGCAGGACGAGACCGCGGTGCCGGCAGCCGGGCGCCATCTGGTTCGGCTCGAAGACCGACGACATTCAGGGCCCGCCCGACGGAAGCCAAGGGCTGGATCACGGCGTTCGACGCGGACACCGGCGCCGTGCGCTGGAAATTCGCGGCACCCGCGCCCGTGCTGGCGGGCGTCACGCCGACGGCCGGCGGCATCGTGTTCAGCGCCGACCTGCGCGGCGAGCTGCGCGCGTTCGACGCGGAGAACGGCGCCGTGCTGTGGCAGCTCGACACGGGGCAATCGATCGGCGGCGGCATCGTGAGCTATTCGGCCGGCGGCAAGCAGCGGATCGGCGTGGCGTCGGGCATGAAGTCCAGGATCTGGCCCGGCGCGGCCGACAAGAGCCGCATTCAGGTGTTTGGCCTGCCGTAGCGTAACCGGCGCGCACCCCAGAACACGGCACCGGCCTTCAGCTCGGCGGCATCTCCGCGAACTGCGGCAGCGCGTCCGTGATATCGAACCACGGCGCTTTCGAGGCCACGAAGATGTTCGCCTGCGGCCGCATACCGGGGTCCGTATCGAGTGCGCCGACGGGCAAGACGACCGTTCCTCGCTCGCGTGCGAACCCGCGGCACCTTGCCGCCGCAGCTCGTGCAGAACGCCACGCCAAACCGCAAAGCCTCGGGCACCTTGTATTCGGTCACGAGCTCCTCGCCGCGCGTGAACGCGAAGTCGGCGATGCTCGAGAACATGTTCGTCGTGTGCGCAGCGCTGCGCGCGCGACGGCAGCGCGAGCAGTGGCAGTGGTACATGCGCACGGGCTTGCGAACTTCGTAGGCCACCTCGCCGCACAGACAGCTGCCGTCGGCCACGCCCTCGCGTTGCTCGACGGTGGGGCGCGCCACTCCCATGCCGCCGCCGAAGTCGGGCGGCATCGCCGCATGCTGCGGCAACGAATCGGTGATCGTGTACCAGCCGGCTTTCGAGCCCACGAACATGTGGCCTTGCGGCCGGATACCGGGATCGCCGTCGAGATTGCCGGCCGGGGCGATCGCGAGCCCGGACTCGGGCATCAGCATCGGCGCAACGGATCCACACTGCCGACAGTGCGAGCGAGCGCCGCGCTCCGACGACCGGTATGTTCCGATCGCGTCTTCGCCGCGTACCCACCGAAACGCCGAGTGCGGCGCCGCGACGAACGTGGCGAACGCCGCGCCGTGATGCTTGCGGCACATCGAGCAGTGGCAATGCATCATCATCGTGAACGGCGCGGTGAACTGATACTCCACGGCGCCGCAAAGACACACACCACGAGTCAAAGCACTCTCCTATGGGCTAGTGAGGCATCGAATTCTAGCCGACTCGCTTACCGCCAAACACGACGGCGCGCGTGACGAGCCGGCGCGTACCCGGTCGCATCCCTTGGTAGTTGTCGAGGAACTCGAACGACCCTTCGGTCAGCTCGAGCACCGCGACATCGGCCGTCGCGCCCACGCGCAAGGTTCCGTACGCGTTCAGCGGAGTGAATACCTTGGCCGCGCGGCTCGTGACGCACGCGACGACGTCGTCGAGCGGCATGCCGAGCAGCAGGAACTTCGACAGCACGTTCGGCAGGTCGAACACCTGCGCCGTCCGCCCCGGCACGTTCAGATCCGACGAGATGGTGTCGGGCGCGAAGCCCTGATCCAAGCCGCGCTGCGCTACGTCCCAGCTCCAGTGCTCGTTCAACCCATTGCCGAAGTCGAACAGCACGCCGCGTTGCCGTGCGGCGCGCACCTGCGGCTGCACGCGGCCGCTCGCATCGAGGATGCCATTCTCGGACGCATACATGTGCGTCACGATGTCGCCCGGGCGCAGCAGCTCGAGCAGCTGCGGCAGCGGCGTGGCGGTGTTGCCGACGTGGATCATGACCGGCACGCGCGCCGGCTCTGCCACTCGCAGTGCGAGCGTGAGGACGTCGCGATCGCGGTTGGCCGCGATGCCCTTCGACAGACGCGCCTTGATTCCGACGATAAAGTCCCGATGCTCGGCGAGGGCGCGCTGCGCTTTCTCCACGTCCGCCTGCTCGAGACCGTCGAGAAACTCGCCGCGACCGCCCGGATTGTTGCCGAGCCGCGCGATGTTCAGCAGCACGCGCAGCCGGTTCGGCGCGCGGCGTGCGATATCGAGAATCTGGTCGACGTTGTCCGCGCCCTTCGAGCCGGCATCGACCATCGTGGTGACGCCGGTCGACAGAATCTCGGGCGGCGGCAGCTCCGCGTCGCGCGCATGCAGGTGAATGTCGATCAACCCCGGCACCACGAGCTTGCCACGCGCGTCGATCGAATCCAGGCCGGCAGACGCTGGAATGCCGCTTCGCACGGCCGCGATCTTGCCGTCGCGAATCGCGACGTCCGCCTGGGCAGAGAGGCGCTGCGAAGGATCGATGACGCGGCCACCCCGGATCACGAGAGTCGTAATCGGCTGCGAACATCCGCCGCGGCGCAGCGAACGTCACGGCGGCACCGGCCGCACCTCGGAGCAACCGTCGTCGATTCATCAGGACCCCATCGGGCGGCTCGCTACTCGAGCATCGTAGCCATCACGGCTACTACGAGTACAGCCCCGAGGGTCGAGCCATGCGCTCGGGCGTGCGCGTGGCCGTACGCGGCAAACGGTTCGTTCTATCGAGCACGATCAGCGCCTGCAGAAGCGCATCCTCGACTCCAATCGGCTGCAACGCGGCGAGCTCCTCGAGGTCGCAGCTGCGGTAGTCGCGCGGATTCAATCCAAACTCACGCTTGAACGACGATGAGAAGTGCGCGGCGCTGTTGAACCCCCACGAGAACGCGATCTCCGTGATGCTCTGGTTGTCGAAGTCGAAATCACGCAGATCGAGCAGACACCCCAGCAGGCGCTCGCGCTTGATGTAGTGCGACACACATTCGCCTTCGGCCGAGAACAGGAACTGCAGGTAGCGCGTCGTCACCCCTATGCGCTCGGCCACAAACTGCACGCAGAGGGCCGGATTGCGGATCTCTGCGTTGATCAACTGCTTGACCTGCGCGCAGCTGACGCGGGCGCAGGCGGCGGCGTCCGCGCCACGTGCCGGCGCGCACCTGGCGACGACCCCTAGCAACGCGTGCGTCGCGCGCAGACCGTCGCTCGCGACCGTGCCCTCTTCGGCAGACGACCAGATCGACAGCAACAGCATCGATGCAAGCCGCGACAGAGCGCTGTTCGCGAACCGAATCCCGACGAGACGCTCGGGCTGCGGCAAATAGTGGCGTAACGCGTGTAGCGGAATGCTGAGACAGATCGCGGCGTGTGCGCTCTGGTAGGCGGCGGCATGGTCCACCGCCGAGTCGGTGAACGCGCACTCGCCCGCCTGCTGCACGAAACGCCTGCCGCCGCTGTCCACGCAACGCTGCTGATTCGGCATCAGCAGGAACATGCGCCGCTCGCTATCGCCGTAGAGACCGGCGAGGCAGTCGTGGATCAGGGGCGAAGAGGCTGCTGTGGCCGTGATCGCGAAATCGCCGAAGGGAACGGCTTTGTAGAACATCCGCGCGCCCTGGACGTACGTTGGCCGGACGCGAAAACGCGCCCCGAACGAGCGCTGCAGATCCGGATCGTGCCTCCAGGCATCGATCGAATGACTGAAGCGACTCTCGGCCATCGTGGGCCAGACCGGGAACCTGACCATGAACCCCCCCAGGTCGATCGTCAGCGGATTCTCACCGTAACGGGCCGCGTGGTCCCGACCCGAATGGTTCTTCTAGTGCGTCCGAGTATAGGCCAATACGGACCGGATGTTACCGCTATCACCGCTGCCACCAGTTGTTACCGTCCTGGCGCCATGATGGCAACTGCGTCGAACACCACGACGCTCGGGTCTGAACTTGCGTAAATGCGAAGTGCGGCGCGCTTGCCCACCCGCCGCCCGCGTGGTCTAGTCGTTTCATGCTGTCAACGCTTTACGATCCCCGCGTCCGCCGCGTACTCGACGACATGCACGCCTCCGCCGACCGCGACGACCCACCCCTGCTCGAGAAGGCCCGCGGTAAGCGCGGCGTCGAGCGCACTTCGTTGCTCGACGATGCGTTCATCCCCGTGTCGGCCGATGCAGGCCGCCTGCTGTACGTGCTCGCGCGTAGCGCAGCCCCCGGCACGTTCGTCGAATTCGGCACCTCGTTTGGCATCTCGACGATCTATCTCGCGGCGGCCGTGCGCGATCGTGGTGCAGGCCAGGTGATCACGACCGAGTTGCATCCGGGCAAAGCCGCCCGGGCTCGCGAATATATCGCCGCCGCGGGGCTCGCGGATCTCGTCGATCTGCGGGAGGGCGACGCGCTACAGACCTTGAAGGACTTGACCGGGGGCATATCGGTCGCGTTCCTCGACGGCTGGAAGGAGCTCTACCTGCCGTTCCTGCGCATGCTCGAGCCCTCGCTCGCAACCGGCGCGCTCATCGTCGCGGACGATCTCGATCTGTTTCCCGATGTGCTCCGCGAGTACCTCGCGTACGTGCGCGATCCGGCGCACGGTTACGTGTCGGCGATGCTGCCTGTCGGCGACGCGATGGAACTGTCGGTCCGCGCACGTTAGCGGGCTCCGCGACGGGCACCAGAATGGGGCTCAGCGCCCTGAAATCGCACCATTTTCGCAAGTCGACGCCCCTTTTTTTTCCGCGTATGGTGAGTGAAAAACCATGCGTATCGACTGGACCCAATACAAACCGACCTCCTTTTATGACGAGCTATTTGCCTCGCCGGGCCAGGCGCGCCCGGCGGCTGAGCGGCTTGCGAGCTATCTCGCCTCACTTGGCGTGCACGAGCTGACCGAGCGCCAGCGCGACGCCGAGCGTGCGATCGCCGAGCTGGGTATCACGTTCACCGTCTACACGGAGGGCCAGAACATCGATCGCGCGTGGCCGTTCGACGTGATCCCGCGCACGATCGAGGTCAGCGAGTGGCTGCACATCGAGCGTGGCTTGATCCAGCGGCTCACGGCGTTGAACCGCTTCATCGACGACCTGTACCACGACCGCAAGATCATCAGTGACGGCGTCGTGCCCGACGATCTGATCGCGACGTCCGCAAATTTCTTGCCCGCATGCATCGGCGCGAATCCGCCACACGGAGTGTGGGCCAACATCTGCGGCTCCGATCTCGTCCGCGACCGCGACGGCACGGTGTACGTGCTCGAGGACAATCTGCGCGTGCCATCCGGCGTGTCGTACATGCTCGAGAACCGCGCGATCACGAAACAGGTGTTCCCGGAGATGTTCAAGCACGCGTCGATTCTGCCGGTCGACGACTACGCGTCGCGGCTGTTCGACATGCTGGCGTCGCTCAGCCCGCGCAAGGTCGAGATGCCGCGCGTCGTCGTGCTGACGCCGGGGATCTACAACTCGGCCTACTTCGAGCACTCCTATCTCGCGCAGCGAATGGGCGTGGACCTCGTCGAAGGCCCGGACCTCGTCGTGGCCGACGACGAATGCGTTTACATGCGCACGATTCGCGGCCTCGAGCGCGTCGACGTGATCTACCGCCGCATCAACGACACTTTCCTCGACCCCGAATGCTTCGAGAAGGACTCGGCGCTCGGCGTGCCCGGCATCATGCGCGCCTGGCGCGCGCAAAACGTCGCGCTTGCGAACGCGCCCGGCGCCGGCGTGGCCGACGACAAGGTCGTGTATGCCTACGTGCCCAAGATCATCGAGTACTACCTCGGCGAAAAAGCCATCCTGCCGAACGTGCCGACGCTGCTGTTGCGCGACGAGGACAGCCGGCGGCGCGTGTTGGCCGACCTCGGCAATTGGGTCGTGAAGCCGGCGAACGAATCCGGCGGCTACGGCATGTTGATCGGCCCGCGCGCCACGGAGGAAGAGAAGACCGCGATGGCGGCCGCGGTGGAGGCAAATCCGCGCAACTACATCGCGCAGCCCGTGCTCGCCTTGTCGACGGCGCCGACGCTCGTTCAAGACGAGATCGAGCCGAGGCATCTCGATCTTCGACCGTTCATCCTGCAAGGCCAACACATCTGGGTCACGCCGGGCGGGCTCACCCGCGTCGCGCTGCGCCGCGGTTCGCTGGTCGTGAATTCGTCGCAAGGCGGCGGCAGCAAGGACACCTGGATCGTGGCGCTCGAATCATGAGCCTTCTGTCGCGGGTCGCGGAGCGGATCTACTGGAGCGCGCGCTATCTCGAGCGCACCGAGACCACGTCGCGGCTCGCGCGCGTGTACGGCAACCTGTTGCTCGATCTGCCGCGGCAGGCCAGGCTCGGCTGGGATGGGCTGATCGAGATCACGGGCGGCGCCGAACTGTACCGCGAGCTGTACCCGAACCCGAGCGTCGACACGGCCGAACGCTTCTTCGTCGCCGACCGCGACAACCCGAGCTCGGTGCGTGCGTCCCTCCGCTTGGCGCGCGAGAGCATTCGCACGACGCGCGACGTCGTGCCATCCGAGGCCTGGCGGTCCGTGAACGAGCTCTACATGTATGTGAGCCAGGAGCTCGACGCCGACACTTCGCACCGGCGTCGTTACGGTATCCACTCGCGCGTCGTCGAGGGCTGCCAGCAAATCAGCGGCCTGCTGGCCGACACGATGAGCCACGACGCGGGGTACCACTTCTTCCGCGTGGGCCGAAGCGTCGAGCGCGCCGACATGACGACGCGCATCATCGACGTGGCCGCCGCGACATTGCTCAACCGCGAAGATCTCGCGCGGTTCGACAACGCGCTGTGGATGGCGGTGCTGCAATCGTTGAGCGCGTACCAGATGTATCGACAGCAGGTGCGCCGCCGGATCCACGGACCCGACGTGATCGCGTATCTGCTAACGAACGCACAGTTTCCACGCGCCATTGCGTTTAGCTTTCGTGAGCTGGGCGCCGCCCTCGCGATGCTGCCTCGCAACGGCGAAGCGCTGAAAAAGCTCGGCGAGCTGCGCCGGATGTTGGCTCGCCCGAAGTTGCTGACGCTCGATCTCGCGGGGTTGCATCAGTGGATCGACGACGCGCAACTGGCGCTCGGCGAGCTCCACGGCCTCGTGGACGCGACCTGGTTCCAACCCTCCGCGAGCGCGATGCCCGAACGGACGGCCGAGCGCCCCAAAGACCCGCCATCTGCCTCGCAAACCCAGACTCAGACTTAAGCCCCCCCGCATGACCCTGCACGTCGCACTGAACCATCTCACCCGCTACGACTACGATCGACCGATCCAGATGGGGCCGCAGGTCATACGGTTACGGCCCGCACCGCATAGCCGCTCACCCATCGTGAGCTACTCGCTGAAGATCGAGCCGCCCAACCACTTCCTGAACTGGCAGCAGGATCCGAACGGCAACTTCCTGGCGCGCGTCGTCTTCCCGGAGAAGGTGGACCACTTCAGCGTAGAGGTAGACCTCGTCGCCGACATGGCCGTGCGCAATCCGTTCGACTTCTTCTTAGAACCCGACGCCGAGCAGATTCCGTTCGCGTACGAGCGCGAGCTCAAGCAGGACCTCGAGCCGTTCCTGATCGTGAAACCGGCCGGGCCGCTCGTGAAGAAGTGGGTGGCCGAGCTGCGCCGCAAGCCGAAGACCCGCACCATCGACTTCCTCGTCGAGTTGAACCAACGACTCCAGCAGGAAATCCAGTACACGATCCGCATGGAGCCCGGCGTACAGTCGCCCGAAGAGACGCTGACGCTCGGCTCGGGCTCCTGCCGCGACAGTGGCTGGCTGCTCGTGCACCTGCTGCGGCACCTGGGGCTCGCTGCGCGGTTCGTCTCGGGCTACCTGATCCAGCTCGTGGCCGACGTGAAATCGCTCGACGGGCCGTCGGGCACGGACCACGATTTCACGGACTTGCACGCGTGGGCAGAGGTCTACTTGCCGGGCGCCGGCTGGGTCGGCCTCGATCCGACCTCGGGTCTCTGGGCGGGCGAAGGCCATATTCCGCTCGCGTGCGCGCCGCATCCTGTGAGCGCCGCGCCGATCAGCGGCGCAATCGAGGAATGCGAGACGAAGTTCAAGCACACGATGGGCGTGCGCCGTATCGTCGAATCGCCGCGCGTGACGAAGCCGTACAGCGAAGAGCAGTGGCGCGCGATCGACGCCTTCGGCCGCCAGGTCGAGCGGCAGCTCGAGACCGACGACGTGCGCGTCACGATCGGCGGCGAGCCCACGTTCGTCGCGATGGACGATCCGGACGGGGCCGAGTGGAACACGGCGGCCGTGGGGCCCACGAAACGCAAGTTCGCGGCCGACCTGATTCAGCGCCTGCGCACGCGGTTCGCGCCGCACGGCATGCTGCATTACGGCCAGGGCAAGTGGTACCCGGGCGAGCAGCTGCCGCGCTGGGCCTTCTCCTTATATTGGCGCCGCGACGACAAGCCGCTGTGGCAAAACGCCGCACTGGTGGCGGCCGAACAAAAGGACTACGGCGTCACGGCCGAGCAGGCCGGCGAGTTCCTGCGCGGTGTCGCGAGCCGGCTCGAGCTCGACGTGAAAGCGGTGACCGCCGCGTACGAGGACCCCTGGCACTTCATGGGCCAGGAACGCAGGCTGCCCGAGAATCTCGAGACCGCGACGAACCGACTCGACGACCCGATGACGCGCGCGCGTCTGGCGCGCGTCTTCGAGCGAGGGCTCGGCAAGCCCGTCGGCTACGTGCTACCCGTGCAACGCTGGAACGCGCAGGCGAAAGACGTGCGCCGCTGGAACACGGCACACTGGAGCACGCGATCCGGCAAGTTGTTCCTGATGCCCGGCGACTCGCCGCTCGGTTTCCGGTTACCGCTACCGTCGTTGCCGTACATCTCGCAGCTCGAGTATCCGTATGTGATTCCGTCGGACCCCTTCGACGAGCATGGCGAGTTGCCCGAGCCGCATCCGCTGCGCCAGCCGTTTCTGCGCGGCGAACAGCGCGAAGCTCGCCGCGAGCGCGGCACGTCGCAGCGTTCCGCGCCGGGCCAGGCAGCGCGCACCGCGATCGCGGTCGAGCCGCGGCATGGGCGCCTCTGCGTGTTCATGCCGCCCGTCGTCGAGCTCGAGGATTACCTCGACCTCGTCGCCGCGGTCGAGGACACAGCGGCCGAGCTCGACCTGCCGGTTCATCTCGAGGGCTACGAGCCGCCGCGCGACCCGCGCTTGAACCTCATCAAGGTCACACCCGATCCCGGCGTCATCGAAGTCAACGTGCAACCGGCCGGCAGCTGGGACGAGATGCGCGAGATTACCGAGGGGCTCTACGACGACGCCCACCATTCGCGGCTCGTGACCGAGAAGTTCATGGTCGACGGCCGGCACACGGGCACGGGCGGCGGCAATCACGTGGTGCTTGGCGCCGCGCGCGCGGCGGACAGCCCTTTCTTGCGTCGGCCCGACCTGCTGCGCAGCCTCGTGACGTACTGGCAGCATCATCCTTCTCTCTCTTATCTCTTCTCGGGGCTGTTCATCGGCCCAACGAGCCAGGCGCCGCGTATCGACGAGGCGCGGCACGATTCGCTGCACGAGCTCGAGCTCGCGTTCAAACAGGCGGATCAGGCGCTCTCCCCCATACCGCCGTGGCTCGTCGATCGGCTGTTCCGCAATCTCCTGATCGACTTGACCGGCAACACGCACCGCACGGAGATCTGCATCGACAAGCTGTACTCCCCGGACGGGCCGACGGGCCGGCTAGGCCTAGTCGAGTTCCGCGCGTTCGAGATGCCGCCGCACCCGCAAATGAGCCTCGTGCAGCAGGTGCTGCTGCTTTCGCTCGTCGTCACGGTTCTGGCGCACGCCGTATCGCGGCGACCTCGTGCGCTGGGGCACGCAGCTGCACGACAAGTTCATGCTGCCGTTCCACGTCTGGAACGATTTCGCCGACGTCATCGACGACATGAACCGCGCGGGTTATCCGCTCGACGTAAGCTGGTTCGCGCCCCACTACGAATTCCGCTTTCCGCTATACGGCAGCGTGCAATACGGCGCCGTGGAGATCGAGCTGCGCCAGGCGCTCGAGCCGTGGCACGTGCTCGGCGAGGAAGGCGCGGTCGGCGGCACCGTTCGCTACGTCGACTCGTCGCTCGAGCGCATGCAGGTGCGAGTGCGCGGCTTCAACGAGCAACGCTATGTCATTGCCTGCAACGGCTGGCGGGTTCCGATGACGGGCACGGGCACGGCCGGCGAGTACACCGGGGGCGTTCGCTACCGCGCGTGGCAACCGGCGTCGAGCTTGCAGCCCACGATCCCGGTCGATGCGCCGCTGACGTTCGACCTGTACGATCGGTGGTCCGGGCGCGCCGTGGCCGGCTGTACCTACCACGTCGCGCATCCGGGCGGCCGCAGTTTCGACGAGTTCCCCGTGAACGCATACGAAGCCGAGAGCCGGCGCCTCGCGCGGTTCTTCCCGTTCGGGCATACGCCGGGCTTGGGGCCTGAGCCGCAGTCACTGACGCGCCCCGAGCTGCCGCATACGCTCGATTTGCGCTGGTCGCACTGAAGTAGAATCCGCCACGGACGGGTAAGCATCGGGGATCATGTCGGCCACCAACTACCGCACCGAACGCTTACGCGTCGGCTGAAGCCAAATTGCTCGAGTCCTACCAGCGCACCCCCAACGCTTTCGACGAGCTCTCGACCGCCGAAGGCGCGGTGCGGCCGCGCTGGCAGCCGGTGCTCGAGGCGTTCGCCGCCATGGGCAGCGAGTCGACGCGCTCTGCGCACGACAAGGCCAAGCGCCTGCTGCGCGAAAACGGGGTCACGTTCGTGCCGCAGGGCGACCGCGACAACGCACGCCCGTGGCGGCTCGACCTGTTTCCGCTGCTGATCGACCCTGCCGAATGGAGTGCGATCGAGCGAGGCGTGATCCAGCGCGCCACGCTGCTGAACCGCCTGCTCGTGGATCTGTACGGCGAGCAGCGTGCGTTGAAAGAGAAGCTGCTGCCGCCGGGCCTCGTGTTCGGCAACTCGCAGTACCTGCGACCGTGCAAGAACATCGCCGTGCGCGACGACTTGCACCTGCACTTCGTCGCGTTCGATCTGGCGCGCTCGGCCGACGGGCAGTGGTGGGTGCTCAGCGACCGCACGCAGGCGCCGTCGGGCGCGGGCTACGCGCTCGAGAACCGCGTCGTTGCATCGCAGTGCTTGCCCGAGCTGTTCGCCGAGCGCAACGTGCGCCGGCTCGCGAGCTTCTTTCGCGCGTTCGGCGACCGGTTCCTGTCGCTGTCGAGCCGCGATCAGCCACAAGCCGTGTTCCTCTCGCCCGGCCCGTCCGCACAAACCTACTTCGAGCATGCGTATCTCGCGCGGTATCTCGGCTTCAGCGTCGTCGAAGGCTCCGACCTCACCGTACGCGACGACCGCGTGTTCATGAAGACCGTCGACGGGCTGAAGCCGGTCGATTTGATCATGCGCAGAATCAGCGCCGAGCTGTGCGATCCCCTCGAGCTGCGCACCGATTCCCTGCTCGGCGTGCCGGGCCTGCTGCAGGCCGCACGCGCCGGCCGAGTGACGATCGGCAATGCGCTCGGCAGCGGCCTCGTGGAAAGCGACGCGTTCCTGAGTTTTCTGCCGAGTCTCTCGTCGCCACTTCCTCGACGAGGACCTCGCAATGCCGAGTGTCGCAACGTGGTGGTGCGGCCAGGAGCGCGAACGCGCATACGTGCTCGAGAATCTCGACCGGCTCGTCGTGCGGCGCATCAGCTCGGCGCGCAACCTGCTGGCCGCCGGCGAAGGCGGGCTCGTCACGCCGGCAATGACGCCCGAAACGCGCGCGCAGCTCGTGCGCGAGATCGAGCGCAACGGCTACGACTTCATCGGCCAGGAATCGGCGGCGCTGTCGACGGCGCCCGTATGGTCGAGCGCCAACTCGCTGCAGGCCGCGCCTGTCACCTTGCGTGTCTACGTCGCCGCGACCGGGGAAGGCTATCAAGTCATGCCCGGCGGCCTCACACGCGTGGCGCAGGGCTCCGACCCGCTGGCGCCCTGGCTGGAAGCGGGCGATGTCAGCAAGGACACGTGGGTGCTGTCCGATCAGCCCGTCGAGCAGTTCAGCCTGCTCGCGCAGCGGCAAGCGAATCCGCGCCTGCATCGCGGCGGTCGCGACCTGCCGAGCCGCCTGGCCGACAGCCTGTTCTGGCTCGGCCGCTACACGGAACGCGCCGAGGGCGCCGTGCGCTTATTCCGCAGCCTCGTGATCCGGCTCGGCGGCGAGATGGGCTCGACCCGGAGCCTCGTGTCGCCCGAGCGCGTCGTCTCGATGTTGATCGTGCAGAAGCACTTGTCCGTGCGCCGCGGCCGCCGCGCGATGCAGGAAGGCCGCGAGGCCGTCGAGCGCGAGTTGTGGACGATCCTGTTCGATCCCGAGTGCCGCGACGGCCTCGCGACCGTGCTCCGCAAAGTCCGGGACAACGCCGACGCCGTACGCGAGCGGCTGTCGTTCGACACGTTCAGGATTCTGCACGACCTGACCGAGATCGGAAACTCGTCGGAGCTGTCGCCCGGCCACGAAACCGACGACGCGCTGCGCCTGCTGAACCGGCTCATTCAGTATCTGGCGGCGTTCAACGGCATGGTCTCCGAGAACATGACGCACGGCTACGGCTGGCGGTTCCTCGACATGGGTCGCCGGCTCGAGCGTACGCGCGGGATGATCCACTTGCTCCAGCAGCTTGCTGTCCGACCGGAGGCGCCGAACGACGGCCAGCTCGAATTGCTGCTCGAGCTCGCCGACAGCACGATCACGTATCGCGGCCGCTATCATGCGGCGCCGCAATTGCCGGCCGTGCTCGACCTCCTGCTCTGCGACGAAACGAATCCGCGCTCCGCGGTGTATCAGATCCTGACGCTGACCGAGCACATCGCGCACCTGCCGAACCACGCAGACGAAGGCCTCATGACGCTCGATCAGCGCGTCGCAACGCGGCTTGCGACAGAGCTGCGATTGGTCGACCCGGTACAGCTCGGTGCCAGCGTGGGTCGTTTCGAAACGCGAGTCGAGCTCGACCGGCTCTCGCGCCGCGTCGATCGCGACGTGCTCGAGCTGTCGGATCACATCGCGGAGCGGTTCTTCAGCCACTCCTCCCCGAAGCGCGTCGGCGGCGCGCGGCGCAACGAGGGCCCGCGGTGATCTACGACGTCCGCCACAAGACCACGTTCACGTACGAGGACGTGGTGTCCGTATCGCACCACGTTCTGCACCTGACGCCGCGACAGCATCCGCGCCAGACGACCATCGACGCGGCAATGGTCGTCGATCCATCACCGGCCGTGGACTCGCAACGGCGAGGACTACTTCGGCAACCCGGTTCAATACCTCACGGTGCAGGAACCCCACGAGCGGCTCGTCGTCGACGCGCATTCGCGCGTAGAGGTTCGGCCCACGGCCGTACCGCTCGTGCTCGAATCGAGCGAGCCGTGGGAGGAAGTACGCGGCCGGCTCGCGACGGACTCCGCGCTCGAGGCTTACGAGTTCTCTTTCGAGTCGCCGCACATCGTGGGCAGCGACGAGGTCTACGACTACGCGCGCGTGTCGTTCACGCCTGGTCGACCGATTCTCGCGGCGGCGATGGATCTCACCGAGCCGTATCTTCCGCGAGTTCGAGTACCGCGGCGGCGTGTCGGACGTGTCGACACCGGTACGCGAGGTGTTCGCGATGCGTCGCGGCGTGTGCCAGGACTTCGCGCATCTACAAATCGCATGCCTGCGCAGCCTCGGCCTCGCTGCGCGCTACGTGAGCGGTTACCTGCTCACGCGGCCGCCGGAGGGCAAGGAAAAGCTCGTGGGCTCGGACGCGTCGCACGCCTGGCTGTCGGTCTGGGCCGGCCCCGACGGCTGGGTCGACTTCGACCCCACGAACAATCTGATCCCGAACGTCGAGCACATCACCGTCGGCTGGGGCCGCGACTACGGCGACGTGAGCCCGATCAACGGCTTCATCGTCGGCGGCGGCGCGCACCAGGTGGCCGTCGCGGTCGACGTGCGCCCACTGCCCGGCTAGCTCGGCCTCCTCTCGTATCCCTCGAGTTCGCGCGCTCGCCGCACGCCGGCCGTGAACTGGGTCCGGTGCTCGGCCCGCCGGACCGGGCAGAATGACCGCGTTTGACCTAATGCAGCCCTCCCGAGGAATGCGAATACCCAACGCGTTGGTCCCGATCTTCTTCGTGTCCGGTATCGCCGGGCTGACGTTCGAGACCCTGTGGTTCCGGCTCGCGGGGCTCTCGCTCGGCAACAGCGTCTGGAGCGCAAGCCTCGTGCTCGCGGCATTCATGGGCGGCCTCACGCTCGGCAACGGCCTGGTCGCAAGGTTCTACTCGCGAGTCGCGGATCCGATCAGGCTGTACGCGCTGCTCGAGCTCGCGATCGGCGTCGGCAGCTTCCTCGTCGTGCTCGCCCTGCCGCGACCTTTCAGGCGCCCTCGGTCCGCTGTTCGTGACCGTCGCGGACACTCCTTGGGCTTCTGAACACCGCGCGCCTTGGCAGCGCATTCGCGCTGCTCGTGCTGCCAACGACGGCGATGGGCGCGACACTGCCGCTCCTGACCGAAGCCCTGTCGCGATCGAACCCGAGCTTCGGCGCCACCGTAGGCAAGCTCTACGGCTGGAACACGCTCGGCGCGATGCTCGGCGCGATCGGCACCGAAGCGATGCTCGTGCGCCTCTTCGGCATCACGAGCACGGGCCTTATTGCGATGCTGCTGAATCTCGCCGCCGGCGCGATGGCGTTGCGTCTCGCCGCCGAACCCGCCGCCGCACCGGCGGCTGCACCGTCTTCGACGCCGTTCTCGACGCGAACGTATCGCTATCTCTGCGTCGCGCTGCTGTCCGGCGCGGTCATGCTCGCGCTCGAGGTCGTGTGGTTCCGATTCCTGCTGCTCACGTACACCGGCACCGGGCTCACGTTCGCCGTGATGCTGACCATCGTGCTCGCGGGCATCGGCCTTGGCGGCTTGGCCGCCGGCAAGCTCGCGCACCGCGATGAGCGCTGCCACCGCTGGCTGGCGCACGTGACGGCATTCAGCGGCCTCATGGTCGTGGCCACGTACTACGGCTTCGATCTGTTCACGGCGGAGCTCTTTCGCCAGAGCGCGACGCTGCCTGTGTTCGTGGGTTTCGCCGTGTTCCTGATGCTGCCCGTGTCGTTGCTGTCCGGCACCGCCTTCACGCTCGGGGCGCACGCGGTCAAGCAGGAGCTCGGTGGGTCGATGCGCACGACGGGGCTCGTCGCTTTGTGGAACACGATCGGCGCGACGGTGGGCTCGCTCGCGGCTGGCTTCGTGCTGCTACCGACGCTCGGCATGGAACGCTCGCTGTTCGCGCTCGCGGCTGCGTATTGCGCCACCTCCCTGCTCGTGCCGGCGCCGCGAACCGCGGAAAGTACCCAGTCCGCGCGCTCGGCCTGGGGCGCGATCGCGATCACCGCCGTGGCGCTCGTGCTGTTCCCGTTCGGGCTCATGGAGCGCTCGTTCTTCAAGATCGTCGAACGCGCACTGCCGGAGCACAAGCTGATCGCGACGCGCGAAGGTCTCACCGAGACGCTGCGCTACTACCGCCGCGATGTGTTCGACGCGCCGGCGTACTACCGCCTCGTGACAAACGGCTACTCGATGTCCGCGACGACGGTCATCGGCAAGCGCTACATGAAGCTGTACGTGTACCTGCCGCTCGCGCTTCAGGCTGACGCGCACGACGCGCTGCTGATCAGCTACGGCGTGGGCTCCACGGCCAAGGCGTTGACCGATTCTTCCCGCTTGCAACACATCGACGTGGTCGACATCTCGCGCGAGATCCTCGCGATGAGCTCGGTCGTCTACTCCGACGCCGACAACCCGCTGCACGACCCGCGCGTGAACGTCCACATCGAGGACGGCCGTTTTTACCTCGCCACGCACGCGCGCAAATACGATCTGATCACATCAGAGCCGCCGCCGCCGAAGGTCGCCGGCGTCGTCAATCTCTATACGCAGGAGTACTTCCAGGCAATTCGCGATCACCTGACACCGAACGGTCACACGACGTACTGGCTTCCCGTGCACCAGCTCCAGCCGCTCGACACGCTCGCGATCATCAAGGCGTTCTGCAACGTGTTCGAGGACTGCACGCTGTGGGACGGCGCGGGACTCGAGTGGATGCTGATGGGCGGCAACGGCGCGACCAACCGTGTGCCGACCGACACGTTCACCGCGCAATGGCGCGACGAGCGGGTGCGCCGCGAGCTCGTGGCACTCGGCTTCGAGCTGCCGGAGCAGATGGGCGCGCTCTTCATGGGCGATGCGCCCTATCTTGCCAGCATCACCGCAAATCTGCCGCCGGTCACCGATAACTACCCGTTGCGGATTTCGAGCGAGCTGGTCGGCGACCCGCGGCGCGTTCCGCTCTACGCAGCGGTCATGGACGAGCGCGAGCGGCTCGCGCGTTTCGAGCACAGCGAATTCATCGAGCGCGTTTGGCCGCGGGAGCTCGCCGCGCAGACGCTGCCGTACTTCCACTACGAAGGCCTGATCAAGGATCACTTCACCGCAGGAGTGTACCCGGCCACAGACCCGTCTGTCCTGTGGGAATCTGTCGACGACGTGCTCACGAACAGCCGTCTCGAAACGCTGCCGCTGTGGCTGCTCGGCACCGATCGGGACGCGCAGAGAAACGCTCTCGCACTCGCAGAGCGAGGTATCGTGCGGGCCGACGTTGCGATCGAGCTCGCACTCGGCCGCCTCGCGCAACGCGACTACGCAGGCGCATTGCAGACCTTTGCGCGCTCCATGAGCGCCGCGGACGGGAAACTCTCGACCGGTCGCGCGAGCCTGCTGCTGTACCTGCTCGCCAGGAACGGTAAGACCGACGACGCGCGCGCGTTTATCGCCGCGCTCGCTCCCAAGGCGAGGTCAGACATCGGCGATTTCATCGACTGGTTCGAGACGAAGTTCGACGCGCGAGCGGCACTGCCACCCGCCAGTACGCGTCGCTGACGCGCTACGCCGCCACTTTCTCGCCGGTCGTCGTAAAAGCGCCCTCGAGCGCGACGGAACGCCGCGTGCTTGCGGAACGGAACGCACCGTCCAATCGCGTCGGCAGCACACAACGTGTGAGTCACGACGCGCTCCGCGCCACGATGGCTCAACTTTCCCCAAGCCCAGGTTAAGGAAGTTTAATTTGTGTCCTGCATTGTGCCGGCACACGATCCCCGAGCCTTCCGGCGACTGTGTCGCGAGACCGGCACAGAAGGGATCCGTTTCAACTTGCGTGAGGGATATATGCGTCATAAATCAATAGGATGTGTTCTAGCGTCTGTCCTACCGGCGGTTGTTGCATTTCCGTCATTCGCTCAGGAGAAAGGCCTCGAGGAAATCGTGGTCACGGCGACGCGGCGTGAAGCGAATCTGCAGCAGGTACCGATCTCGATCGTGGCCGTCACGGGCGAAAGCCTCGAGATGCGCGGTCTCGATTCGCTCGAGCGCGTGAGCCAAGCCATCCCGAACCTGGTCATCACGGGCGGCGGCGGCGGCACGTCGGGCACGAACTTCACCGTGCGCGGCATCCCGAACGTCGGCACGTACGTCGACGGCGTGTGGCAGGTCGGTACGGCCGGGCTACTGACCCAGGAATTCGTGGATATCGACCGCATCGAGGTGCTGCGCGGCCCGCAGGGGACCACGTTCGGCCGCGACTCCACCGGCGGCGCGTTGCGCATCTGGACCAAGAAGCCGTCGCAGGACTTCGGCGCCGATTTGACCGGCACCATCGGTTCGCTCGACCGGCGCGACGTGAAGGCCTCGGTGAACATTCCGATCACTGACAAGCTGCTCACGAAGTGGACGGTCGCCGACTTGTATCGCGACGGCTACGTCCACGACTTGACCACCGGCTTGAACAACGGCGGCATCGATCAGAAGGTGTTTCATGGCGACATCCTGTGGATGCCCACCGACAAGCTGACGTGGCGCTTCAACTACCAGACCGACAACAATCAGTTCACCGAACCGCGCATCCAGGACGCCATCTTCCACGGTACGCTCGCGGAAGCCGGTCAGGCCGTGGGCTCTATCGACTTCTACGGGCTCGCGGGTCTAGCGCCGTTCAACGCGACGACGCAGACGGCGGGCTACGCCGGCGGCCAGGTCGGCGCGTGGCAGGACCGCTCGGAAATCACTCTCCCGAACACCATTCAGACGAAACAGTTCTCCTCCGATGTGACATGGAACTTCGGCCAGACGATGAAGCTACAGTTCATCACCGCGCAGACCTTCCAGGACGTTCGTAGCATCGTCGACTGGGACAACAGCCAGTATCAGCTCGTCGAAGACGTGAACCAGAATCGGCTCCGCGTCTCGAGCCAGGAAATCCAGCTGTCCGGCGGCACCGGTCGCATCAAGTGGGTCGGCGGCGCGTACTACTGGAACCAGCTGAACCGCGTGCGCGGCTTCTCGCGCTATCAGCTCGAGGAGTTCGTCTCGGGCCTGTATGACTTCCAGACCGTGCTGAACAGCCAAACCTGCCAGGACGCCGCCGCCCAGACCGCGCTGCTGAATTGCCAACAGGTGTACGACAACGCCACCGGCCCCGGCGGCCGGACCGACTCGCTGACCCAGTACACGGAAGACGGCTCCGCGCTGTTCGGCGAGGCGACGATCAGCCTCACGAAGAAGCTCGATCTGACGGTCGGCCTGCGTCACCACAAGCAGAACGACGACGTGCTGCCGCTGACGATCGTGCCGGGAGTCACGGCGCCGAAGCCAGCCACCGCCAACCAGCGTTTCGAGGGTGACATCTTCGTGGGCTCTTCGGTCGGCCAGGTGGATACACCGTCGAGCTTCGACAAGAACACCGCCCGGCTGACGTTGCAGGATCAATTCAGCGACAACGTCATGGGCTATGTCGGCTACTCGGAGGGCTTCAACTCGGGTGGCGCGACGGGGTTTCTCGATCCGTCGGACGGCATATTCAAAATCTCGGTCTACAAGCCGCAGACGCTGAAGAACACCGAGATCGGCATTCGCTCGGACCTCGCGAACAAGCACCTGCGCTTGAACGCAACGTTGTTCAACACGATCTGGGATGACGTCCAGGCGCTCGGCCCGGTGCTCGACGCGCAGGGCCACCAGCTGCCATCTCTGAACACGACGAACGTCGGCTCGGCGCGCGCCCGAGGCGCCGAGCTCGAGATGACGATCGTGCCGACCGACAAACTGCTGTTCAATGTGAACCTGGGCTACCTCGACACGGCGTACACGAGCATCCGGCAGGGTGCACTGTTCCTCGACACGAACAGCGCGTTCCAACAGGCGCCGAAGAACACCGGCAGCTTGGGCGTCCAGTACAACGCAGACTTGAAGGGCGGCTCGCAGCTCGTCACGCGGCTCGACTACCTGTACCAGTCGCAGTTCTGGCGATCGCTGACGTTCCTGCGAACGTCGTTCTGGGCGCCTGCGGTGCCGGCGGGCTTCGACGAGAGCGGCGGCTCGGGTATCACGAACCTGCGCATGACGTACGAGCCGGCCAATGCCGACTGGAACCTCTCCGTGTTCGGTACGAACCTCACGAACGAGCGCCTGATCAACTCGGGGTTCTTCCACGGCATCTGGGCGTTCGACTTCGCCACGGTGGGTCGGCCGCGTGAGTTCGGCGTGCAGATGAACTTCAAGCTGAAGTAACGGCCATTTCCGAGTCGGGAGACGGGGCGTTGGCGAGCGATCGCCAACGCCCTTTTTCTTTACTCACGAAGCCAAGGATATCGACCGTCTTGTAACGTGCCCGGTCCCGCCGGTCTGACGGGCACGCCTGCCGTCGCAGCTATTGGTGGCGCCGCCTGCGCTCCACTACGATACGGCCGCAAGGAGATCGACGATGCGCGTGGCGGTAGTGGGAGTGGGCGGCGTGGGCGCGTATTTCGGGGCGCGACTCGCAGCCGCGGGCAACGACGTGGTGTTCATCGCGCGCGGCTCTCATCTCGACGCGATCCGCGAACACGGCCTGCGCGTCGACAGCGTGCAGGGCGACATGCTGATTCGGCCCGCGCAGGTCAGCGACGACCCGGCAACGTTCGGCACGGTGGACTACGTGCTGCTTGGCGTCAAAACGTGGCAGGTCGCCGCGCTCGCGCCGAAGCTCAAGCCGCTTCTAAAGCACGACACCCTGATCGTGCCGTTGCAAAACGGCGTCGAAACGCCCGACGAGCTCGCGCGAGCACTGGGCCTGCAGTACGCGGGCGGCGGCTTGTGCGCAGGCTTCAGCTTGATCGAAGGGCCCGGCCACGTGCGTCATCTCGGCGGCGTGACCTTCATTCGCTTCGGCGAGCTCGACGGCACCAAGACGTCACGCGCGTTGGCGCTGCGCGACGCGTTCGCAAAAGCCGGCGTCGACGCGGCCGTGCCCGACGACATTCGCGCGGCGCTGTGGGAGAAGCTGTTGCTCGTCGTGCCGTTCGGCAGCTTGGGTGCCGTGACTCACGCGCCCATCGGCATACTCATGAAGACACGCGAGACGCGCGCGCTGATGGCCGCGGGCATGCGCGAAGTCGAAGCCGTGGCACGCGCGAACCGCGTGCAGCTCGCGCCGGGCGCGGTAGACCGGGCGCTCGCCCTGCTCGACGCCGCCACGCCCGAGGGCACGTCGTCGTTGCAGCGCGACATCGGCGCAGGCAAACGCTCGGAGCTCGATGCATGGACGGGCGCCGTCGTACGACTCGGCGCGCGGCACGACGTGCCGACACCGCTACACTCGTTCCTCTACACGTGTCTGCTGCCGCAGGAACGCCGGGCGCGCGGCGAGCTCAGCTTCGCGTGACGCGTCAGAGCGCCGCGATCGCGCGCGCCGCGCCGGTCAGCTCGAGTATGTGCAGCCCGGTCGAGGCGCGATCGAGCGCATAGATGTAGCCGCGGTCGTCCACGTTCACGTTGTTGGTCTGAATCGCCCTCTCGCACTCGCGCTTGCCGTCAATCTCGATGCACGACTCGGTCGTGTTCGCCGTGATCTGCGGGATGAAGCGCGCCACTTCTTTCGGCTCGAACGGGTTGCGAATGTCGACCACGCGCACGCCGGCGTTGAAGTAGGCGAGCACCACTAGCGTCTTGTCGAACTTCGGGTTGTACGCGTCGGCAAACGAGTGTGGGCCGAAACGGCCGCCGCGGTGGCAGAAGTCGCCGGGCTCTTCCGGCACCTGGAACGTCGCGATCGGACTCGGATGCCGTTCCTCGGTGATGTCGAAGATCGTCATGACGTCGCGCGGTTCCTGGCAACGGAACGTCTCCGACTCCGACGACACGAGCAGCAGATCGCGCGTGCGCGCATCGCGATTGTCGGCGTAGTCGGCGATCGTAAAGCCGTAGATCGGTTTCGCCGTGTGCACGCCCCAGTAGCTCGGCATGTCGTAGCGCGCAATCTCGGGGTAGCGCAGATTCTCCGCCGTGGGCTTCAACGGATCTTGCGCGGCGGCGTCGCCGTGCAGGAACTTGTCGGTGTCGACGATCTGCAGCACGCCGTCGTCCCCGCTGTTGTAGCCCAAGTACATGCGCTCGCCGACGACGAACGGCTGGTGCAAGCCCGCGACCTGCGGCTCCGGGAACGGCCCCGCGGCCGTCGGCTCGTATCCCGCAAGGCCGAAGTCGCGGATGTGCTTCGGCGCCTTCGGATCGCTCACGTCGAACGCCTGTAGCACTCGCGTCACGCGCCAACCCTGCGCCGTGCCGTTCATGTACGCGACGCCCGTCGCGCAATCCCACTGGAACTTGTGAGTCTCGCGATCGCCGCGATCGGATTTCGGCCGCGACGACGTGCCCGTGGCTGCGATCGTCGTCGAGGAATGCCGGCTTGGCCGGGTCCGTCACGTCGAGTACCTCGTAGCCCACCTGGCCGTTCGTGCGAATCGCATAGACCTTCGTTGGATCGCCGTGCGGCAGATCGCGGCCATCGCACACCTGCACGTGCTGCGTGCCGTTTGCTTCGTCGCCGGTGGGCGGGACGTGCGCGAGGTACTCTGGCGCGGCCGGATTCGTGACGTCGACGAGCGAGAGGCCGTTCTTCTCGACGTTGCCGGTCTGCGGATTCATGGCCGAGCCCGAGTGGTGGCCGACGAACAGGATGTACCGATCCCCGTAGCGGTGGATGACCGGCTGATACGCCGAGCGTGCCTGTAGATCGTCGTGCGCGACGAGCCGCATGTTCACGACGCTTTGATACGTCGTCGGAGCGGGCGCCGGCTCGACCGCGCTCGCCGCGGGTGCTCTGGCATTGCAGCCTGCGACGGCAATGGCGGCGCTGCCGGCCGCCAGCAACAAAAGAACCGCACGCTTCGCCGTCATGGTCGTCACCTCCCGTCAACGCGGATGCAGTAAGAGCTTCTGTGCGCGCCAGTTCAATAGCTCCGCCACATATAGCTCGTTCTCGCTCGGACACGCGAGCTCGTGGATCCAGCCGAACTTGCCGAGCAACTTGCCGGTGCCGCCCAACATGCCGAGCACTTGCCCGTCGAGCGACAGCTTGTAGATCCGCCCGGGGAACGCATCCGATACGTACAGCACCTGCTGCGGACCCGGCGTGATACAGATGGCCCACGGCGAGCCTGGCTGTTGCTGGATTGGTGGGCTGCCCGGCGCGGGCCGGTTGCCGATGGCGAACGGCGCGTTCGCCGGCGGCGGCACGTCGATCGTGATGATCTTCAGCACCTTGCCCGAGGTATCCGTGACCTGAATGCGGCGGTTGTTGCGGTCCGCGATGTAGATGCGATCCTGCCGATCGATGACCATGGAATGCAGCGTGCTGTACTGCCCCGGCCCCGTGCCCGGCTCGCCGAACGTGCCGGCCCAGTTACCGTCTTTGTCGTACTTGGCGACACGTGAATTGATGTAGCCGTCGCTGATGTAGATGTTGTCGGCGGAATCCCAGGCGACGTCCGTGACCTGGCGGAACTGGCCGTCGATCGGCGGCAGCGGCGGGCGCGGATGCTCGAGCGGGTGCGCGCCCTCGTCCGACGCCTCCGGCTTTCTGCCGAACACCATCTTGACGCGGCCCGCCGGGTCGAAGCGCACGACCATGTCCGAGCCCTTGTCCGCCACCCAGACGTCGTCGTGCCGATCGACGCGGACCGTATGCGAGAACGCCCACGCATACAGGTTCTTGCCGATCTCGCGCACGAAGCGGCCGTTCTGATCGAACTCGAGCAGCTGCGCCGCGGCCGCGCCGTACGCCGGGCCGTTGGTATTGCCGCGCGACAGGACGAAGACGTGCTGCTTCGAGTTCACCGCAATGCCGGACACTTCTCCGAAGTACGTGTTCTCCGGCAGCTTGAAGAAATTCGGCACCGAGTCGTACGGAATCTCAGGTGGCGATTGCGCCTGCAGCGACGCAGAGAATACGAGCGCGGCGCCGGCCGCGAGCCATGGCTTGGTCATGCAGAGTCCCCCCTTCACACGGCGCGGAAGCCGCGCCGCCGTTGCGCTGCATTCTGAACCGCGCGCGCCGCGCCGTGCCAAGCAGCGTTACCGTGCTTCTCGGTAGGCGGCCTGGATCGCCGCCGTCACGCGGCCGCTGGCCGGCCCGCCGCCGGGTGCGAGATCGGGAAACTTCGCCGCGATGGGCTCGGCCAGCTGCTTCGTCGCGTCCTCGAGAGACTTGCCTTCGCGTTTTGCAGCTGCAGCGCCGCTCTGAACGGCGGCGAGATATTCCCGCTGGCGGCGGACGAGCTCGACGCCGCCCATGCGCCCGTGCGCGGGGATGATCTTCGTCGGATTCAGCTTGTCGAACTCGTCGAGATCCGCGAGCCACTTCGTGATGCTCGACGACTGGCCGTTCGCAGCCACGAACACCGGCATGACGACGTCACCTGCGAGCAAGACCTCGTCTTCCTCGACGAAGAACACGGTGTCGCCGCGCGTGTGTGTGGGTCCCACGCCCCACACGCGCACGTGCACCCCGCCGAGGTCAATCACGATTGCGTCGTCGAACACGATGTCGGCCGGGCGGAACTTCGCGTCCTTCAAGAGCTCCGCAACCGCGGGCGAAAACCCCGCGAAGCGCTTGGTGATATCCCCACCGAGCTCGTCGGCCTCCTGCTGTTGAGCGCGCCAGCGCAGCATCTTCGTGCTGGCCGGGAACGCGGTGGCGCCCAGGTCGTGCTCGGGGTGATAGTGCGTGGCCGCCGTGTAGAACTCTGTGTTCTTGCTGACCTTGCGCGCCTCCGACAGCACGATTCGGCCATTGCGCTCGCCTAACCCCGTGTCGACGATCAGCGTGGCGCGGTCGCCGACCACGATACCGACGTTCGGCACCAACGGCGCGTTGTCGTCGAGGATGACCGTCACGTGCGGCGATACTTGCTGGCGCGCATTCTCTTTGATGAGGCCGGTGACGTTGGCGGCCCGTTGCGCGGCAACCGAGGAGGCCAGCGACAAGGCTGCAGCGGCGAGCACGATGCGGGCTGTGAACATGCGTGATCCCCTCCGGACCGCCAGGGTGGTGGCGCTGGAAGCGTAACCGCAACGCGTGCCGGAACCCAAGAGTCTTCACCGGGTAATCGGCAGCCGACCCAGTCAGCGGTGAAGCCAGTCGCCGTCGCTCAGCCGGGACGAGCAGTCAGCGGAACGTGGCGCCGCTGCGTGGCTACGCGTTTGAGCCACGCGTTCACCTGCGGATAGGGCGCGAGGTCGTGGCCGCCTTCGTGCGCAACGTGTGTGTACGCATACAGCGCAATGTCCGCGATGGAATAGCGTTTGCCGACGAAGAACTGACGCGCTTCGAGATGTGCTTCCATGACCGCGAGCGCGGCGCGCCCGCGCGCCAGGCGATCCGGCAACTCCGCGCGCCGCGGGTGATCCGGCGGCAGGTGCTTCACGATGTAGCGTGGCGTCGCGACGTAGGGTTCGTGGCTGTATTGCTCGAAGAACATCCATTGCAGCACCTGCGCGCGACCGAGCCGATCAGCGGGCACGAACGGCGTGCCTTCGGCGAGATACCACAGGATGGCATTCGACTCGGCGAGATTCGTGCCGTCGTCGAGCTCGAGCGTCGGAATACGGCCGTTCGGATTGCGCTGCAGAAACTCGGGCGTGCGTGTCTTACCCGCGTCGATGTCGAGCTCGGTCCAGTCGTAGCGCTGACCGAGCTGTGCGAGCAGCAGGCGAACCTTATAGCCGTTGCCGGAGTCGAGGTAGTCGAACAGACGCATGGCACCACTTACGATTCTTCGCTGGCGCGCAGTATCGGTCGTGACCCTGCTCTTGGCGATGCATAGGGTCTGCCGCTAAGGCTAAGCTATTCTTAGCCATGACTCGCCGCCTGCCGCCACTGAACGCGCTGCGCGCCTTCGAAGCCTCCGCCCGGCTCGGCAGCTTCGTGGCTGCGGCCACCGAGCTCAACGTGAGCGCGGCCGCCGTGAGCCAACTCGTGCGCCGGCTCGAGGGCTACCTCGACACGACTTTGTTCCAGCGCTTGCCGCGTGGCCTGGTGCTCACGGAACAGGGCCGTGACTGGCTGCCCGAACTTTCCACGGGATTCAATCTGCTCGGCGAATCCACGGCGCGGCTGCGCGCGAAGCAGGCCGGTGGCTTGCTGACGATCACGGCCCTGGCGGGGTTCGCCAACGGCTGGCTGCTGCCGCGGCTGCACCGTTTCCGCGAACGCGCGCCGCGGATCGAGCTCGTGCTGCGCACGGGCCGCACGCTCGCCGACTTCCGCAGCGAGCAGGTGGACCTCGCGATCCGGTTTGCGCCCGCACCAGGCCGCGGCTTGCACGGCGAGCGGCTCTGCGGCGAGGAACTGTTCCCGGTGGCCAGCCCGCAGCTCCTGCGCGGTGGCCGCACGCCGGATGGCTTGGCGGCGCTTGTCGCGTACCCGCTGCTGCACGACATCGATGCGCATCCCGAGCAGCCCTGGATGAGCTGGCGTGCGTGGTTCGAACGAGCCGGGCTCAACCCTTCTATAGCCGCAAGCGGACTCCAGTTCACGGACTCCGTGGTCATGCTCGGCGCTGCGGCCGCGGGTTTGGGTCTGGCCCTCGGCCGCGACACACACGTCGCGCCGTTCCTCGAGCGCGGTCAGTTGCTCCGCGTGACGCAAGACAGCTGGCGCTCTGAGTGGAGTTACTTCCTCGCCGCACCGGCCGCGCACTTTAAACGGCCGACGGTGCGTGCGTTCGTCGACTGGGCCCTCGAGGAGGCACGCACGGAGTGACGACTACTTGGGGCCTCGCGATCCAGCGAGTGCCGCGAAAATTCCGAGGCCGATGAACACGGAGGCACCGAGCCGGCGTGCGATTCGCTGTGTGTCGTTGGCGCGCAGCTTCCGCGCAATCGTTCCGGCAGCGAGGGCATAGGCGCTGTCTGTCACGGCCGCAATGGCAACGAACAGCGCGCCGAGCGTCACGCTCTGCACTATGGGCGCGGCGTTCGTGCTGACGAACTGCGGCAGGAACGCAGCGAAGAACACGGTGGTCTTGGGATTCAACAGCGCGACGACGAACCCATCGCGAAAGACGCGCGGCAACGAGGCTGAGGCGGGCGCCATGGCTTCGCGCGCTGCGGGCGGCGCACGCAGCATTCGCACGCCGAGATAGATCAGGTACGCGGCGCCGGCGTACTTCACCGCGGTGAACGCGAGCGCCGACACGGCAAATACCGCGGCGAGCCCGAGCGACGCGGCCAGCGCGTTGCCGAGATTGCCGAGCGCCACGCCCGCGACGGACACCAAGCCGTAACGGCGGCCCTGCGCGAGACTCCGCGTCACGATGTAGAGCACGCCCGGCCCCGGCGTGATGGCGAGCACGAAGCTCGCAAGCAAAAACGCGCAGAACAGCGGCCACGGAGGAATAAGGTCGGTCATTCGCGCGAGATTACGCGCATCCGACGCCGCACTCGTCAAGCGCCGACTTTAGCCCGTCACGAGACCGTGGCCACCCACGGGTTGCGTCTCGAACCGTGCGCCAAACCCCGCGATCAGCGGGCGGCCTTTAGCCATGACCTGCTGCACGGCCGGTAACGAGAGCGCCGCCTGGTGACTCTCGCGAGTGTTCCAGACTTCTGTGATCCACACGGCGTCGGCCTCCGCGGCATCCTTCGCTACGACATAGCTCAGGCAGCCCGGCATGCCGGACGTGCCCGCGGTGAGAAGGGCGATCAGCGCGTCACGCTGACCCGCCGCCGCCTTGAATTGGGTGATCAAGCCGAACATCTATTTGGCCTCCTCGCGTAGCAGCGGTTGTTTGGCGTATTGCGCGGGCATCTCGGCTCGTTACCACACAGCGTGACACCTGGGCCGGTTGAATGCGACCATCGCCCGGAGCGACGCCCATACCGGCGGTCGTAGTACTTGTAGGGGGAAATTATGGGGACCGGTCGAATCGTTGCAATCGTCATCGTGATCGCGGGCGTGTTGGCGCTCGTGTACGGCGGGTTCTCATACACCAGCAAGGACACGGCTGCCAAGATTGGTCCGCTGGAGATCAAGGTCGAAAAGGAGAATCAGGTGAACGTGCCGGTTTGGGCCGGAGTCGCCGCGATCGTGGTCGGTGGGTTGCTGTTCGTCGGGGCCGGGCGCAGGTAAGCGCCGGCGATTTTACCCAGCGACGTCCGCATGCGGTTATCGGCGTCACTTTTGCCGTGCGGCGCGATATTCCTCAATGAGCGGCAGAATGGCGCGGTGCCGAGCCAGGCTCTCCTCCGGCCAGTACTTCTCTCGCTCGTAGTACTCGGCGACGGCGGGTACACCTGCGGGTAGGGTGAGCCACGGTTGCTTCGACTCCGTAAATATGTGGATATCCGGAGGTAGCGCGTCAGGATTGTCCAACGTGCCGACGCGGACGAACTTCACCACTGGGCCGGCGCCTGCATAGTGGCTCCACACCGCCACTTGGCACTTCGGACAGCGAGCGATGAGCTGACCTGAACCGCTGTTCGAAGGCGTGTCGACGAGCAGCGGTGGCTCGCCCAGCTCCGTGACGCGATCGGCTTCGATCATTGCGTTGAGCGCGAACGATGCCCCGGACTCGCGCTGACACCAGCGACAGTGGCAGCAGTGAACAAAAAGCGGCGCGCTCTCCATCCGGTAGCGCACCGTCCTGCAGTCGCAGCCACCTTCGAGGGAGAATGAAGTCGCTTTGCGCATCTGGTGCCTCGTGTCTGGCGGTAACGGGCACCACGCCTCTTATCTGCGCTCGGGTGCGCCGAGATCGGTGATCGAAAAATGGTGGCTCCCGATGTTGAAGCCCTCACGTAAGTAAAATCGATGAGCTGCAAATCGCTGCACGCCCGAATCCAGATGCAGCTGCTTGCACCCAAGCTCACGAGCGTATGACTTGAACCAGGCGATCATCGCCGCCCCCGCTCCTTTGGAGCGCTGGTGCTCGGTCGTCACGAGATCGTCGACGTAAATGTGTTTGCCCCACGCCAACTTCATCCCGACCACAAACCCCGCGACGCACAACACTCCCTCCGTCGATTCAACGTAGGCAACCCGATAGCCCTGCCGCATCTGGTCCTTGATTTGAGCAATTAACCCGTCATTGTCGAACGCCGGCCTAAGTTGCAGCAGGACACCGCTGACCTTCCGGAGATCGGCGTCCGACTCGGCGATGTTGACGGTCATCGACACGGGAGCTGCTCCTCCGAAGTCCAGGACTGCGCAGCGCGCAACGAAGCGCATACCGCCCGGGTTTGCACCAGGACCCTTCTTCTTGATGGCGGCACCGACGCCCGGCGAGCATAACGCGGGCACGCCACGCCGCCCATAGCGCGGCAATGTGATGCCTCGCACGCCTGCACCTGCAGGGTTCCCCTAGGCTGACGGCTTCGCCATGCGACACGACCGCCGCCATCGTAGGAACATCACGACCACGCTGGCTGCCGCGGCGATGCTCGCCATTGCGGGGTGCGCCGTGGCGCCACCGCAGTCACCTGACGAGACGCCACTGCCGCCCGTCGCAAGCGTTCCGCGACCCGCCCCAGCACCCGCGACGCCTGCTCCCGCGCCGCTGCCGAAACCCGCTCCCGCACCGCCGCGCCGCAGCGTGACAGTCGTGTTCGACGCCCGCACCGCGAGCGCCGCCGCGACGGCCGCTGCTATCGCGGAGGCGTTGCCGCCGCAGCAGTACCGAGTCGCCACCGTCGACTCCGCAAACCTCGCGCCGCCCGCGCAGCCCGAACTCGTAATCGCGGTCGGGCTCGCGGCCGTCGATGCTGCGCGCGCGCGATTGCCCGGCGTGCCCATCGTGTTCTGCCAGGTGTTTGCCTACGAAGACGTGTTGAAAAACGGCGGCGCGATCTGGGGCGTCGACCCGTTGCCACCGCTCGCTCTGCAGCTGAAGACGTGGCGAAGGATCGATCCCACGCTGCGCAGCATTGCTCTGATCCTCGGCGAAGCGCGTGACGCACTCGCAGCAGAAGCGACGAAAGCCGCGGTAAGCGTCGGCGCCGAGGTTCGGTTCGAGACATCGCATTCGGATCGCGAGACGTTGTATCTGTTCAAGCGGCTCGCGGGGCAAGTCGACGGTCTCTGGCTGTTTCCGGATAACCGCGTGCTGAGCCCCACCGTGCTGCGCGAGCTGCTGAGCTATGCGAACTCGCACAGCGTCGGCGTGCTGACGCTCAACGAATCGTTATTGCGCTGGGGCGCGCTCGCGAGCGCGACCTCGGTGCCGGCCGACGTCGCCGAAGCGGTACACCTCGTCGCCGACCGCGTCGTCGCCGGCAGCACGCAAGACTTGCCCGCGATGACACCGCTGCGCGCCGCCGACTTGCGCGTGAATCTCGCGGTCGCCGCCGCGCTCGGTTTGCCGCACGTAGCCGAGCCGCACTGGGTGGCGCGTGACCCCGACTGACGGCAACGCACCGTGGCGCAGCCGCAGCCTCGTGACCGAGGTGCTCGGCGTGCAGCTCGCGGTCGCTGCCCTGATCGGCGTCATTGCGCTGATCGGCCTCGCGTGGACGTCGGGTTCCGTGATCCGCAACAACCTCGAGCACTGGGCCACGCAGTGGGCCGGCGAGCTGAACGAGCTCGGCGCTCCTCTCTATCTGGCGGACAGTACGGGGTCCGTGCTCGACATCGAGCGCTTCGTCGCGACGTACCCCGAGATCGAGCGCGTGAGCTGGTACGCCGCCGACGGCCGGGCGCTGCAAGCATTGAAGGACTCGGGCCCGGCGGGGCCCGTGGCCGACGCGCTCGACGCCAAGAGCGTGGCAGAGCTCTCGATGCTCGCCGGCGCGGCTCGTCCCTACCTACTGAAGCAGGACGCAGCCAGCACACAGCGCTACCGGTTGCTCGGCCCCATCTGGACCGAATCGCTGGCCGGCGACGGGCTGCTCGACCTCGATCTGAAGTCCGCCAAGACCTCGGCGCACCTGCTCGGCTTCGTCAGCGTGGACCTCGATTTCTCGAGCTATCAGAGCGCGTTCCTGCCGCGGCTCGGCGCTCGCGAGCGCCGTACTCCTCGTACTGCTCGGCATTTCGTGGGCTTGCGGCCGATGGTTCTTGAAGCGCGCGCTCGCGCCACTGTCCGCCCTGCAAGGCTCGCTCGCGCGGCTCGCCGCGGGCGAGACGGATCTTGAAGTTCCCGGATTCCCCGCACACGGAGCTGCGCGCGATAGTGACCGCGCTCGACAACACGATACACGCGCTTCAGAAACGCGAACGGCGCCTGCTGCATCTCGCGAATCACGACCAGCTCACGGGGCTGCACAACCGCCATCGCCTGATCGCGGAGCTCGAAGACGCGATCGCCGCCTCTGCCAGCGACAACACGAAGTGTGCGCTGTTCTTCGTCGATCTCGATCAGTTCAAATACGTGAACGACACGTGCGGCCACGCGTCCGGCGATCACCTGTTGCAGCTCGCGGCACAACAACTGCGCTACGCCGTGCGGCCCGAGGACTTTGTGGCGCGCTTCGGCGGCGACGAGTTCGTCGTGCTGCTGCGCAACGTGTCGCGTGGCGACGCGAAGCTCGTGGCTGCAAAGGTGCTCGAGCTCATGCGCGGCCTGAAGCACGTGGAGCAGGAACAGGTGTTTCACCTGCAGTGCAGCATCGGCGTCGCCACGTTCGGCGGCGCACGGTTCAGCGCCCAGGAAGTCATCGCGCAGGCCGACATGGCGTGCCAGACGGCCAAGGCGCACGGGCGCAATCGCGTCGAGTTCTACAGCACGGCCGGCAAACAAAGCGAGCAGATGGCGCGCGACATCGACTGGATGAACCGCCTGCGCGCGGCGCTCGAGAACAGCGGGCTCGAGCTGCACTATCAGCCCTTGCTGCACATCAAGAGTGGCACGGTACGGCACTACGAAGCGTTGCTGCGCCTGAAGACGGAGCACGGCCTCGTGAGCCCGTCCTCGTTCCTGCCGGCGGCCGTGCGCTTCGGGCTCATGGCAGACATCGATCGCTGCGTGCTGAGGCTCGTGGTGCGAGCACTGCGCGAATTCCAGGAGACTCAACCGAACCTCACGCTGTCTGTGAATCTCTCCGGCTTTGCGTTCGAGGACGATTCGCTCGGCGCGTACGTGAAGAAGCTGCTCAACGAGCACGGCGTGTCCGGCGAGCGGCTCGTGATCGAGATCACCGAGCAATTGGCCGTCCGCTTTGCCGCGAGCACCGACAAGCAGATCGCGTTGCTGCGCGAGCTCGGCTGCCGACTCGCAATCGATGACTTCGGCACGGGCTACAGCTCGTTCAGCTACCTGAAACGTCTGCCCGTCGATTACCTGAAGATCGACGGCTCGTTCATCCGCGGCTTACCGCGCGATCGGGTCGACCAGGCGATGGTGCAGAATGGTCGGCGAAGTCGCACGCGCGGCCGGCATGCAGACCGTGGCGGAGTACGTGCACAGCGCGGCCACGCTAGCGTTACTCGCGAAGTACGGTATCGACTACGCGCAGGGCTTTTACGTAGGTAAAGCCAAGCCTCGCCCGGAGCCGGTCGAAGTGGCCATGCCACACCTGGTACGCAGGCGCTGAGAAAGGGGGTTCTTGCCCGCAATTCCGGACGCTCGGCAAAATCGGGCGGCGCCCCGGCATTCCTTGCGGCGGCTCCGGGGCGCATCCTATTTAGTACCGGCGGACCGAGGGGAGAGGCCATGGGCAAGCGCTACGACGACATCCTGCAGACGATCGGACGCACGCCGGTCGTTCGTATCAACAAGCTCGCGCCGGCCGGCGTGAACCTGTACGTCAAGATCGAAGCGTTCAACCCGATGGGCTCGGTCAAGGACCGGCTCGCGCTTGGTGTAATAGAAGAGGCCGAGCGCAGCGGCAAGCTCGCGCCCGGTCAGACGGTGATCGAAGCGACGAGCGGCAACACGGGCATAGGCCTTGCGATGGTCTGCGCACGCAAAGGCTATCCGCTCGTGGTCACGATGGCCGAAAACTTCAGCGTCGAACGCCGCAAGCTCATGCGATTCCTGGGCGCGAAAGTCATCCTCACACCCGCGGCCGAGAAGGGCACGGGCATGCTCGCGAAAGCGCTCGAGCTGGCCGAGAAGCACGGCTGGTTCCTCTGCCGGCAGTTCGAGAACGAAGCGAACCCCGATGTCCACACGCGAACCACGGCGGAGGAGATCCTCGCGGATTTCGCGGATACGACGCTCGACTACTGGGTCACCGGCTTCGGCACCGGCGGCACGCTGAAGGGGGTCGCGCGTGTGCTGAAGATGCGCAGCCCGAAGACGAAGGTGGTCGTGTGCGAGCCCGACAACTCGCAGACGCTCGGCAGCGGCATTCCGCAGCCTCGTGCGGCCGACGGCTCGCCGTCGGCGAGCCATCCCCTGTTCCGGCCACATTTGATGCAGGGCTGGTCGCCGGACTTCATTCCCAGGCTCGCGGAAGACGTTGTCGCCGCCAAGCTCATCGACGAGATCGTGCCCGTGAATGGCGGCGAGGCACTGCGCCTGGCGCGCGAGCTCGCGCAGAAGGAGGGCATCTTCGTCGGCACTTCGAGCGGCGCCACGCTTGCCGGTGCACTCACGATCTGCAAATCCGCGCCGCCTGGCACCAACGTTCTCGCGATGCTACCCGACACGGGCGAGCGATATCTCAGTACGCCGCTGTTCGCCGACGTACCGACCGACATGACCGACGAGGAACTGGCAATCTCGCGCTCGACACCACGCGCGCGGTTTGACGCACCGCCGCCGGCCGCCGCATCTGCGCCTACGCCCGTGCCGAAAGCGCCCGAGCCGCCGCTTCCGGTAACGCCCACGGCCGCAGCGTTCGTCGCCGAGGTCACGGCCGATGCGAAGCAGCCGGTGGTGATGTTCGCGCTCGAGTGGTGCGAGTTCTGCTGGTCGGTTCGCCGCATGTTCGCAGCCTACAAAATCCCGTATCAGTCGATCGACCTCGACTCGGTTGCGTACCAGAAAGACGACTGGGGTGGACAGATCCGCGCGGCGCTCGCCGAGCGCACCACGTGGAAAACGATCCCGCAGATCTTCGTCGGCAACGAGTTCGTCGGTGGCGCCACCGACGCGTTTGAAGCGTGGAAGAGTGGCAAGCTGCCTGGGCTGCTGGCGAAACACGGCGTCGCACACAAGGGCGAGCTTGCCGGCGATCCTTACGCGTTCCTGCCGAACTGGCTACAACCGCGATGAAGCCTGAGCCCACGCTGGGACGCGAGGGTGGCGTTACTCGACAGCGAACGCAGCGGCGGCTAGTGGACTGCCTGTAGGGGGCGGGGCTTCTCGATGACGAAGCCTTGCACGAAGTCCACGCCGAGCGAGCGCAGCGTCTCGAACGACTCCTGGTCCTCTACCTGCTCGGCCACGATCTGAAAATCGAGCGAGCGCGCGAGCTTGACCATGGCGGCCACCATCTCTCGATTCACGCTGTCCTCGTCGAGGTTGCGCGTGTACGTGCCGTCGATCTTCACGTAGTCGAGCGACAGGTTCTTCAGATTCGAGAACGAGCCGATCCCGCTGCCGAAGTTGTCGAGCGCGAATTTGCAGCCGATGCCATGCAGCACGTTGATGAACCGCTGCGCGTGATCGAGCTGGCTCACTACCGCCGACTCGCGCGCCTCGAAGCAGATGCGCTCGGGGTTCACGCCCGTGTGATCGAGCACGTCGACGACGAACTCGAGGAAATCGTCGTCGCCGAGCGTTTGCGCCGAGAGATTGATGTTGCAGGTGCGCCCCACGGGCAGATGCGGCGCGCCACCGGCAAGCGCCGTCAAGCGACGCGCGCACCACCCAGCGATCGATATGCGACATCAGCTGGTAACGTTCGGCCGACGCCAGGAAATGCACGGGCGCGATTACGGTGCCCGATTCGTCGCGCATGCGCAGCAGGATCTCGGCGGCCGGCCCCGTGCTGCCACGCCCGCCGAGCGCGATGATCGGCTGAACGTAGAGCTCGAAGCCGTTCTCCTTCAGCGCCCGCTGCAGCCGCTGCAGCCACTGGATCTCGCCGCGCTCGCGCGCCACGACTTCGTCGCGCGACGAGTACACGTGGATGCGGCCGCGGCCCTGTTGCTTCGCGACATAGCACGCCGAATCGGCGGCGGAGAGCACGCTCTCGGCCGAACCGCTGTCCTTGTTGACCTCGACGAGACCTACGCTGACGCCGACGTCGAAGCTGTGGTCTTGCCATGAGAACTGCTGGTTCGCGACCGAATGGCACACGTCGTCGGCGATTTGGCGCGCCTTGTCGACGGGGCAGCCTGCGAGCAGCATCGCGAACTCGTCGCCGCCGACGCGCGCCACGGTGTCCGAATCGCGCAGACGTTGTTTGATCAGCGCCGAGATCTCGCGCAGCAGATTGTCGCCGGCGATATGGCCGGCGGTATCATTCACGAGCTTGAAGCGGTCGAGGTCGAGATAGCACACCACGTGACTCACGGCTTCGCCGCGAGCCGAATCGAGCGCGGCTCCGAGCCGCCGCTCGAACTCCGCGCGGTTCACGAGGCCGGTCAGCGCATCGTGGCTGGCCTGGTATGACATCTCGCGTGCGAGCCCGCGCAGCTCGCTCACGTCGTGGAAGATCACGACGCAGCCTGCGACTTGACCGTCGGGCCCGCGAATCGGCGAAGCCGTGAGCTCCGTCGAGAACTCGCGATCCGAGAGCTTGCTCAACAGGAATGCGCGCCGGCCGAGATTCACGCGTCGGCGTTCGCTCAAGCACTTCGTGACGGGATCGCCAAGCGAGCTGCGGTCGACTTCGTCGACGAGCGTGAGCAGATCGAGCAGACGTTTGCCGATGCCGGCGGCGCGCGTGCCGCCAACCAACTGCTCTGCCGCTTCGTTCATGTAGTCGATCGTGCCGTTGCGATCCGTGGTAATGACGCCTTCACCGATCGACTCGAGCGTGATGCGTGCCTGAAGCTTGCTGCGGCCGAGCGACGCCTCGAGGCTTTTGCGATGCGTGATGTCACGCGCCACGGTCAGAAGCGCGGCCTCGCCGTTGAAGACTATTTCGCTTGCTGTGCAGCTCCGCCCAGAGCCCATGGTCATCCGCGCTGATCAGCTGCACTTCGAACGCCACCAGCTGCTCTTCCGTGCCAAGGAAGCCGACGTGCTTGCGCATCAGTGCGCGATACGCCGGCCGCAACATGTCCGTGATCGGCTTGCCGACGAGTGTGCTCGCATCGATGCCAAACAACTCCCCCGCAGCGCGATTCGCGAACAGGATCGACTGGGTATGGATCAGCGCGACTTCCGGCAGGTCTCGGCGAGCGCGTCGAACAGCGGCGTGCTCTCAGGCGCCGGCTCCGGCGGCGGCACCGCAGCTGCGGCCAGGGCTTCGTCGCCGCGATCGAGCAGCCGGTTCATGCTCGCGGAGATGTCGACGAACGCGCTGGCCCTGCCATTCACTGCGATCCGGCCCGCCGGCTGACCGGCCGCGAGCAAGCGGTGCAGGTCCTCCTTCAACCGCTCGATCTCGCGGACGTACGGGCGCCGCGAGCCGGCCCATACCAGCGCCAAGATAAGGAGTAGCAGCAGCAAAGCCGCCAGCCCGACGATAGGATCATCGAGGAGCTGCGTCATGCGCGTTCCAGTGGTGCTGGCACGTCAGTGCGAGGCCCTGTGTTCTTCAACCGTTTGTACGGCTGAGTTTGTTGTTATCGTCGTCGGGCGCTGTTCGGCTGCGGTGTAGCGGCGGTCCTTTGCCCGCCAGGGCGCAACGTACTGTTTCCCCGGCGATTCAAGATACCGCAACCGGCTTGGAGCGTCGCTCCGAATTGACCATAATTCTTCACAGACTGCCTTGTGAGCCGTGGCTAAACTCCGTACCCTACCCCGTTCGCTCAAGCTTCAATCTCACCGCCAGAACAGTCATGAACTTCGAAGTCGCACGCGCCCAGATGCTCGGCCAGCAGATCAGAGCCTGGGAGGTTCTCGACGAGCGGGTGCTGCGCGCGCTGCGGGAAACGCCCCGCGAGCAGTTCGTTCCGGCAGAGTACCGCGATCTCGCGTTCGCCGACGCCGAAATTCCGCTCGGTCACGGCCAATTCATGCTCGCGCCGAAGATCGAGGGCCGGCTGCTGCAAGCCGTGCAGGCAGAGCCGATCGACGAAGTACTCGTGGTGGGCACGGGGAGCGGATTTCTGACCACGTGCCTCGCCAAGCTCGCGAAGCACGTCGTGAGCGTGGACATCATCGGCGAATTCGTGGCGGCGGCCCGAGCGCGCCTCGCGGAGCATGAAGTCCGCAACGTGAACCTCGAAGCCGCAGACGCGCTCGAGCTGTCGCATGCAGGCCGTTTCGACGTCGTCGCCGTCACGCGCATCGGTGCCCGAGTCTCACGGACCACTTCATCAAGATGCTGCGCCCACAAGGGCGGCTCTTCATAGTCGTCGGGCGCAAGCCGGTCATGGAGGCGAAGCTGATCACGATGCAACCGAACGGCAGCACCGACTACCGAAGATCTCTTCGAGACCGTGCTGACTCCGCTGATCAACGCGGAGCGGCCGGAGCCGTTCGTTCTCTGAGCAGAGAACCGGAGCACTCTCATGTCCGGTGTTCCGGAGCTGACCCCCACGGAGTTCACGCAGCGCTGGCCGGCACCTTTGGCCGATGCCGGTGTCGTACTGCTCGACGTGCGCGAGCCGGTCGAGCTCGAAATGGCCGCCGTGCAAACGGCGTTGCATATTCCGATGCGGGACGTGCCGGGCAGGCTGACGGAGCTCGACCGCGAGACGCCGATCGTCGTGATGTGTCACACCGGTCGGCGCAGTTTTATGGTGGCGCAATATTTGGTCGGGAATGGGTTTTCGCAGGTTTTCAATTTGAGGGGCGGTATCGACGCATGGTCAACGGAGATAGATCCCCAAGTACCTCGTTACTAACTGAAATCGAATCACACGCAAACGAAGTGAAGACAGGGACATACATCATGCCGAACACTACGACCACTCGCGATTCTCGCGATCGCCGCCTTGCTGGCGGGACCCGCCTCGGCGGCCGATAGCCTGCTCGACATTTACCAACGCGCACTGCAAAACGATCCGACGATTCGGGAAGCAGAAGCGCAATACCTCGCGCTGGCGGAAGTGAGACCGCAAGCCCGAGCGGCTCTGCTCCCTGGCGTGACACTCGGCAGCAGCATTTCGAACCGTTTCGCCGACACACGCGGCGGCGCGCTGGCCGCCGGACGGCAGCACAATCGGTTCGCGCTCGATAGTTCAACCAGGACAGCCACGGCTGGAGCGTCAGTCTGACGCAGACGATCTTCGACTGGGGCCAGTACACGACGCTACGGCAGGCCGACAAGCGCGTGATGCGCGCCGAAACTGACTACGAAGTCGCGAAGCAGGCGCTGCTGATTCGCGTGGCGACGGCCTACTTCAACGTGCTGGCGGCCAAGGACAACGTCACGTCCGCCGTGTCCGCACGCGAAGCGATTTCGCGCCAGCTCGAGCAGGCGCAGCGGCGGTTCGAGGTGGGATTGATTGCGATCACCGATGTGCAGCAGTCGCAAGCCGGCTACGACGACTCGGTCGCCGCCGAAATCCAGACCCAGCGGCTGCTCGCGACCTCGTACGAGCAACTGCGCGAGATCATCGGCGACGTCGTCATGGAGCTCGCTGCGCCGACCGACGAGCTTCCGCTGTTGTCGCCGGACCCGGCGAGCCCGGAGCAGTGGGTCAAGACGGCGCTGGCGCAGAACCTGACGCTGGTCTCGAGCCGCGTCGCGGCGGAAGTGGCGGAGTACGACATCGACATTCAGCGCGGAAGCCGCCTGCCGAAGGTGAGCCTATCGGCATCCTATCACCAACGACACCAACGATCGCACGCAGACGATCTACCACGATCCGACTGCCGTCGCTAACATCGCGCCGTCACGCAGCAGCCGGAAGGTCACAGCTGGTCGATCGATCTGCGGTTCCCGCTGTTCACGGGCGGCCTCAATCGCTCGCGAATCCAGCAGTCGGTGTACACGCACCGCGCGGCCACCGAGGAGCTCGAGCGCATTGCGCGACAGACGGAGCGCCAGACACGCGACGCCTACCTCGGCGTGATCTCCGAGATCTCGCGCGTGCGCGCGCTGAAGCAGTCGGTCGAGTCGAACCGCACGGCGCTGCGCGCGACGGAGGCGGGCTTTGAGGTCGGCACGCAGACGACGGTCGACGTACTGACGTCGCAGAAGAATCTGAGCACGGCGGAGACGACGTACTCGCGCAGCCGCTACGACTACATCCTCAACGTGCTGACGCTGAAGCAAGCGGCCGGCAACCTGTCGGTGACGGACGTCGAGCAGGTCGACGGCTGGCTGCACTAACTAACGGGAGGCCGCGCTCCGGCAGCGAGCGCGGCTCGAGCCTACAGGGACGTCCTTGCGGCGTTCCCGGCGACCCCGTTACGCGGGTGCCGGAACGCTACCGCCACCGTCACCGGCGTCTTCTTCATCGCATCAATCAGCGCGGTGGTCGAGCGGCCGGGCTTGAAGCCGAGCACGCGCACTTCGCCGCCGTTGCGCTGCACGGTGTCCGCGCCCGCGATCTGATCGACGCGATAGTCGCCGCCCTTCACGAGCACGTCCGGCAGCACCTGCGCGATCAGCTCGGCCGGCGTGTCCTCGCGAAACGCGACCACCCAGTCCACGGCCGCAAGCCCCGCGAGCACGGCCATGCGATCCGCGAGCGGCGTGATCGGCCGTCCAGCGCCTTTCAGCCGCGTGACCGATGCGTCGTCGTTCACCGCAACGATCAGCCGCGTCGCCGCACGACTTCGCTTCCTCGAGGTAGCTGACGTGGCCCGCGTGCAGGATGTCGAAACAGCCGTTCGTGAACACGACGCGCTCGCCGCGCGCCTTCGCCTCGGCGACGAGCGCGAGTAACTCCGGGAGCTCCACGAGCGCCGCGGCCGCCGCTGCCCTGCGTGTGCAGCGCGTGCTGCAGCTCCGAGCGGCTCACGTCGCGACACCGATCTTGCCGACGACGACGCCGGCGCCGAGATTCGCGAGCGCCGCGGCCGCGGGCGCGTCGAGGCCCGCCGCCAGTCCAGCGGCGAGCAACGCGATGACCGTGTCGCCGGCGCCCGTGACGTCGAACACCTCGCGCGCCTGAGTCGGTAGCGTGACCGGCTCGGCGCCGCGCTGAAACAGCGTCATACCCTGCTCGCCGCGGGTGACGAGCAGCAGCTCGAGATCGAGCTCGGCGCGAAGCGCCTGCCCCCGACGCAGCACCTCCGCTTCGTCTGCGCACGGGCCGACCACCGCTTCGAACTCGCCGCGATTCGGAGTCAGTGCGTGAGCGCCGCGATAGCGTTTGAAATCCGTGCCTTTCGGATCGATCAGCACCGGCACGCGTGCGGCGCGACAGGCGGCCACGAGCTCGGGCGCGCGGCTCAGAGTGCCTTTGCCGTAGTCGGACAGGATCACCGCGTCGGCGTTGCGCACGAGCTTCGTGAACAGCGCGCCGAACTCGGGTGCGCAGGGCTCGAGCGACTGCTCCGCGTCGACGCGAATCAGCTGTTGGCTGCGCGCGAGCACGCGCAGCTTGTGGATCGTCGGCAGTGCGGGCGAGCGCACGAACTCGCAGCGCACGCCGCGCTGCTCGAGCAGGCGCGTGAGCAGCTGGCCACGATCGTCGCTGCCGACGACGGCCGCGAGCACGCCGTGCGCGCCGAGCGCAGCGATGTTCAGCGCGACGTTGGCTGCGCCGCCGGGCCGCTGCTCGGCGGCGCGTGTCTGCACCACGGGCACGGGCGCCTCGGGCGATATGCGCGCCGTGTCGCCGAACCAATACTCGTCGAGCATGGCGTCGCCTGCGACGAGCACGCGCAGCTTCGAGAAATCTGGGATTGCGAGCGTCACCGGTGGCCGAATCGGGTAGCGTGGCGTTGCGCCATTCTACTCAGTTTGCGGCGGCCGGGTGGTGAGCGAAAAAAGGGTCCGCCCCGAGCTTACTCGAGGGGCGGACCAACGGCGGACCGGTACAAACCTCAAACCCGCGCTAGTCTCGGCATCCGCGGCTGCTCGGTCGGCCGCGGCCTTCAGCCACATTTCGAATAGCCGCAATTCAGGCAAGTCATGCAGCCATCGAGCATGACGGCCGCCGTGGTGCTGCACTTGCCGCAGAGCTGCGCTCCCTCGGGGAACGCGCTCTTCGCGAACGCATCCTTCTGCCGATCGCGAGACTCGAAGTCCGCCCGCTTCTCAGCGATGAACTCCCGCTGGTCCGGGCTCAAGTCCGGGCCCTTTCAAGAGGCCGATCTCGATCAGGTGCTTTTCCACGATGTGGCCGAGCTCGGCGATGATCGACGGCATGAACCTGCCGCCGGGCTGCCAATAGCCGCCGCGCGGATCGAACACGGCCTTCAGCTCGTCGACGAGAAACGTCACGTCGCCGCCTTTGCGGAACACGGCCGACATGATGCGCGTGAGCGCGACGATCCATTGATAGTGATCGAGGTTCTTCGAGTTGATGAAGATCTCGAACGGCCGGCGCTGCTCGTGCGGCGTGCCTTCGTTCAGCACGATGTCGTTGATCGTGACGTACATGGCGTGATCGGACACCGGGGTCTTCACTTTGTACGTGGAGCCGATCAGCACTTCCGGACGCTCGAGCTTCTCGTGCATCCGGATGACGTTGGATTCACTGCTGCGCTCCGGCTCGCACGGCCGGCTTGGCGCGGCGCTTCGTCCGCCTTCGCGACCGCGTACTTCACGATCTTCTTGTCGATGATGATGCGTGCCATGGTGTCCGCCTCAGAGTTTTCCGTAGTAGCCCTCTTTGAGGGCATCGAACAGGTTCGCGGCCGTGTGCATTTCGCCGTCGTACTGGATTTCTTCGTCGCCCTTGGCTTCGACCGTCGTGCCGTCCTGCAACGTGAAGCGATACGTCGTGTTCTTCAGATCTTTCTCTTTGACGAGCACGCCCTGGAACGCTTCCGGGTTGAAGCGGAACGTGGTGCAGCCTTTCAGGCCCTTCTCGTGCGCATAGAGATAGATGTCCTTGAAGTCCTCGTACGGATAGTCGGTGGGCACGTTGGCCGTCTTCGAGATCGACGAGTCGATCCATTTCTGCGAAGCCGCCTGAATGTCGACGTGCTCGCGCGGCGAGACATCCTCCGAGCTCACGAAATAGTCCGGCAACCGCTCGCCGGGCTTGGTCGAACCCGGCAGCGCGCGCGGATTCACGAGCGCGCGATACGCCAGCAGCTCGAACGAGAACACGTCGACCTTCTCTTTCGACTTCTTGCCTTGCCGAATCACGTTGCGGAAGTAGTGATGCGCGAACGAAGGCTCGATGCCGTTGCTGGCGTTGTTGGCCAGCGACAGCGAGATCGTGCCGGTCGGCGCAATCGAGCTGTGATGCGTGAACCGTGCGCCGTGGCGCTCGAGCTCGTCGACGAGCTCCGGCGCGACTTCGCGGACGCGCTGCATGTAGCGGCTGTAGCGGCTGTGCAGAACACGGCCCGGAATTCGCTGCCCGACCTGCCAGCCGTCAGCGCGCATCTCCGGTCGCTTGCGCAGCATGACTTCCGTGACTTCGAAGTCCTCGAGCAGGATCGGCGCAGCGCCCTTCTCCTTCGCGAGATCGAGCCCCGTCTGCCAACCCGCGATCGCGAGCTCGCGCGACACGTCCTCGGTGAAGCGCACGGACTCGGCCGAGCCGTAGCGCATGCCGAGCAGCGTGATCGCGGAGCCCAGGCCGAGGAAGCCCATGCCGTGACGACGTTTGCGCACGATCTCCTCGCGCTGCTCGGCCAGCGGCAGGCCGTTGACGTCGACGACGTTGTCGAGCATGCGCGTGAATACACGCACGACCTCGCGGAACTCTTCCCAATCGAAGTACGCGTGATCGGTGAAGGGATCCACGACGAACTTCGTCAGATTGATCGAGCCGAGCAGGCACGCGCCGTACGGTGGCAAGCGGCTGCTCGCCGCACGGGTTCGTGGCGCGAATGTCTTCGCACCACCAGTTGTTGTTCATCTCGTTGACGCGATCGATCAGCACGAAGCCCGGCTCCGCGAAGTCGTACGTCGAGGACATGATGACGTCCCACATGCGCCGCGCCGGCAGCGTGCGATACACCCGGCAGGCCACGAGGCCGCGGTCGTCGGTGATATAGTTGGCTTTGTTCGGCCATTCGCGCCAGACCACCTGAGCGGCGTCGCCGAGATCGAGGCTTTCCTCTTCCGCCTCGCGCCGCGTGAGCGGGAACGCGAGCTGCCAGGGTTGATCGGCCTTCACGGCGTGCATGAACTCGTCGGTGATCAGCAGCGACAGATTGAACTGGCGCAGCCGGCCGTCCTCGCGCTTCGCGCGGATGAAATCCATGGCGTCCGGATGACCGATGTCGAAGGTGCCCATCTGCGCGCCGCGGCGACCGCCGGCCGACGACACCGTAAAGCACATCTTGTCGTAGATATCCATGAACGACAGCGGGCCGGAGGTGTACGCACCGGCGCCGCTCACGTATGCGCCACGCGGCCGTAGCGTCGAAAATTCGTAGCCGATGCCGCAACCGGCTTTCAGCGTGAGCCCTGCCTCGTGCACTTTGTCGAGGATGTCGTGCATCGAATCGCTGATCGTGCCGGACACGGTGCAGTTGATCGTCGAGGTGGCGGGCTTGTGATACTCCGCGCCGGCGTTCGAGGTGATGCGCCCGGCAGGGATCGCGCCGCGCTGCAACGCCCAGAGGAACCGTTCATACCACTCGCCCCGTTTGGCGGGCTCTTCCACGGCGGCAAGCGCTTTGGCGACACGCTCGAATGTGCCGTTGATGTCCCGATCGACGGGCTCGCCGGACTTGGTTTTGAGTCGGTACTTCGTGTCCCAGATGTTTAGGGACGCTTCCTGAAGAACAATGTCCGCGATTCTCGTCGCTTTGAGCTCGAACGCCATGTTCATAGTCGTTGTCTCTCCCCCAACTGCACCCCGGCTTGCGCCGTCCCCGATTCCGGCTCAACGCTGGATCTGGCTTCGCGTTTCTTTTGCGCGAAAAACATCCCGCTGGCTGCCCCGACAGCCTCTGAAACCGTCACGAATTCTCTGAAAAGTGGCGACACAAGATCTTGTGTCGTTGGTCGTAGACTAGGCCCGGCGAGAATTTCTGTCAAGACTTTATGACAAAGATCTTTCAGACGTAAAATGTAGTATAAACATGTAGTTATGAAACGCACCTAAAATCTACTTAAAAAATTTCTGCGGTCCGGATCGATCCGCATACAACCACAATATCTTGTGTTCCGACTGCCCCCAACCTATCCCCCGCGAAAGCACAGGAAATCCACAGGAGCCACTACTCGATCGCGGCTCACTTCACTGTGACTTCGGCGGTTGCAGCGACTCGTTTGGCTGCCGCACTATGTCTGCGACGGATCCGAGGCACCACACGCACCCGCACGCCTCGTTTCCTTGCCAACTGGAAGGTGAATCTCATGACTCAGTCGTTGCTTCGGCAGTCCCCGTTCGTCGGCTCTCGTTTGATTGTCGTGCTCGCGGCATCGCTCGCCGCCGCGACAGCGTCGGCACAGCCCGCGACTCGCGAGATGCCGAGCCTGGCGCCGATGATCGAAAAGATCTCCCCGGCCGTCGTAAACATTTCGGTCAGCGGCAGCGTGACGGAAGGAGCAATCCGCTCGCCAATGACGAGTTCTTCAAACGCTTCTTCGATTTCAACGCACCGAACGCACCGGAGGAACGCAAGCACGAAGTCGAAGCCGCTGGCTCCGGCGTCATCGTCGACGCGGCCAAGGGCTACATCCTGACGAACCATCACGTGATCGAGAACGCGGACAAGATCACGGTCACGTTGCTCGACAACCGCAGCCTGTCGGCGAAAGTCATCGGCTCGGACAAAGGCTCCGATCTCGCGGTCGTGAAGGTCGAAGCGAGCGGGCTCACGAGCATGCCGCTCGGCGACTCGAGCAAGCTGCGAGTCGGCGACTACGTCGTCGCGATCGGCAATCCGTTTGGCTTCTCGCACACGGTCACGTCCGGCATCGTCAGCGCGCTCGGCCGCAGCGGCATCAATCGCGACGCGTACGAGGACTTCATTCAGACCGACGCTTCGATCAATCCCGGCAACTCGGGCGGTGCGCTCGCGAACTTGAACGGCGAGCTCGTGGGCATCAACTCGGCGATCATCTCGCGCTCCGGCGGCAACATCGGCATCGGTTTCGCGATTCCCGATGAACATGGCGCGCTCGATCATGGAACAGCTGATCAGCTTCGGCTCCGTGAGTCGCGGCCTGCTCGGCGTCAGCATCAACGACGTCTCGCCGGAAGTCGCTGCCACCTACGGGCTGCACGACAACTCCGGCGCGCTCGTCATGGCCGTGAGCCCGGATTCGTCGGCCGAGCATGCCGGCATCCGCATCGACGACGTGATCGTCACCATCAACGGCACGCACGTGCGCGACTCGGGCTCGCTGCGCAACGCAGTCGGCTTGCTGCGCCCTGGCGATCAGGTGAAGGTCGGGTTGATCCGCGAAGGCAAGGAAACCAACGTCACCGCGACCCTCGGCGCTTCGACGGCCGCCAGCGCGAAGGCGGAGCCCGAGCCGGAGCAGAAGGCAGGCCTCGACGAGGTATTCGAAGGCGCCGAGATCGTCGACGCGCCCGCCTCCACGCCGGGCCTGCTCGTGCGCCGCGTAGACCCAGGTAGCCCCGCCGCAGACCGCGGCCTGCGCCCCGGGGATGTCATCACGAAGATCAACCGCATGCGCGTGCGCAACATGGCGGACGCGAAGCCGCTGCTGCGCGACGCGCGTTCGATCATCATCGAAGTCCAGCGCGGCGGCCGGAGTCAGCTCATTCTGATGCGCTGACGGGCGCGGCGCGCCCAGCCACGCAGTCGTTCCGCCCGCTCGTCGTTGGTGAGCTTCGCGAGCGCGGCCGTGTCGGCGTAGAAGCCGTCGAGCCCGCGACTTTCGAGCCGCGCGCGCAACACCGGCACCCAGCGCGTGTAGGTGGCCACGGCCGCCAGCGCGGCGTTGTTCAGCGGCTGGGCAAACCACGCGTCGTACTCTGTGTTGCCGCCCCAGCGTGACTTCACCGCCGCGTAATCGGACTGCAGCGTCTCGAATGCCGCGCGCTTCGCGGAACGTTTGGTCTCGGGCGGATCCGCGCGCGCATAGATTTCACGCAAGCGCGACTGCTGCGCTGCGATCAGCGCGCCGAAGTCCGCGCCGCGCTGCCGGCGCTGTCGGTAGCGCTCGATATCGGCCGGCAGTGCCGTGCGCCATGAGCCAGCGCTCGGTACCGTATTCCTCGATCGTCGTCGCGAATGCCTCGCTGAATTCGCTGTCGCCTTTGATATAGAGCTTCTGGTGAGCGAGCTCGTGGAACAGCAGGCTCGCCACGTACTGCTCGCCACCGTTGATCATCGTGCTCAGCACGGGATCGGCGAAGTAGCCGAGCGTCGAGTACGCGCTGGAGCCGCCGCTGTAAGTGTCGAGCCCCTCCGCCGTCGAGCTCCGCCTGAAACCGCTCCGCCTTGTCGCGCGCGAAAAATCCGCGGTAAGCGACGCAGCCGGCGAACGGAAAGCACCAGCGCTCCGGATCGACCGAAAACTCCTTCGCGGCCACGACATTCCACACCACGTAGGAGCGATCGAGCGCCACGTAGGTCGTATAGCTCTTGTTGTCGGGCAAACCCAGCTCGTCGACGGCGAAACGGCGTATCGCCGCCACCGACGAGAGTTTCGCGCGCAAGCCCGAATCGACCGCGGGATCGTCGACGAGTTTTTCGATCGGCGTTCGCTTGCGCAGCAGCTCGAGCTGCCCGCCGATCGCTTGCCAGTAGAACGGCACCGCACAGCCGGACAGCGCAGCCGCGACGCACAGCAACGCGAGTTGCCGAATGATCTTCACGCCGCCAAACCTTAGCACGCACAACGCTACGGTATGATGCGGCCATGAAGATCTACGAGGTGGGCGGCGCAGTTCGCGACGCTTTGCTCGGCCTACCGGTCAAGGAGCGTGACTGGGTGGTGGTCGGCGCCTCGGCGGACGATCTGCTGGCCCAGGGATTCAAACAGGTCGGTAAGGACTTTCCCGTATTCCTGCACCCGAAGACGGGCGAGGAATACGCGCTGGCGCGCACCGAACGCAAGACGGCGCCGGGCTACACGGGGTTCGCGTTCGACACGTGCGACGACGGTGACGCTCGAGCAGGATCTCGCACGGCGCGACCTCACGATCAACGCCATCGCGCGTACGGCGGACGGCGAGATCGTCGATCCGTGGTCCGGCCGCGCCGATCTCGAGCGACGCGTGCTGCGGCACGTATCGCCGGCGTTTCGCGAGGACCCACTGCGCGTGCTGCGCGTCGCGCGTTTCGCGGCGCGATTCGGCAGCCTCGGCTTCACCGTAGCGAATGAAACGTTGAGCCTCATGCGCGAGATCGTCGCGAGCGGCGAGATGGGCGCGCTTCGGCCCGAGCGCGTTTGGCAGGAAACCGTGAAGGCGCTCGGCACGGATCAGCCGGACGTGTATTTCACCGTGCTGCGCGACTGCGGCGCGTTGCAGCATGTGTTCCCGGAAGTCGACGCGTTGTTCGGCGTACCGCAACCCGAACGCTGGCACCCGGAGGTCGACAGCGGCGTGCATACGCTGCTCGCGCTGCGCGCAGCGGCCCGTCTGTCGCCGGCTGAAACGGTGCGCTTCGCCGTACTGACGCACGACCTCGGCAAAGCCGCCACGCCCGAAGCGCTGCTGCCGAAACATCACGGCCACGAGCAGCGGTCCGCTGCAGCTGCTCGCGGACTTCTGCGCGCGACTGCCGGTACCGAACCGGTTTCGCGATCTCGCGCGGCATGTCGCGAAACATCACGGCGTCGTGCATCGCGCGCACGAGCTGAAGCCCGAGCACCGTGCTGCAGCTGATCGTCGACGTCGACGGCCTGCGGCAACCCGACCGGTTCGAGGAGTTTCTGCTGGCGTGCGAGGCCGACATGCGTGGCCGTACCGGCTTCGAGGACCGCGCCTATCCGCAAGCCGAGCGTCTTCGCATCGCGTTGCGCGCGGCACGCGCCGTCGATGCGCGCAAGGTTCAAGCGGAGCGAGGCGTAGAAGGCGAGGCGCTTGGCAAAGCGCTGCACGAGGAGCGACTCGCGGCGATCAAAGCCGCGTTGCCGCCCATGGAACGCTAGCGGCGCCGCTCAGCCCCTACGCAAGACGCGCGCGAAAATCGCGGCCCGGCAACGGCGGGCCGGCGGCGCCTTTGCGCAGCAGCAGCACCTTGAACCGCTCGCCCATCTCGCCGGGCAATATCAACGTCTTCAAAGCGCTCTGTTCGCGCGGCGACGCCGCATCGACGCCGAAACCACCGGGCGCGGCCGCGAGCAGACTTGTGAGGTACTGCCCCTGCGTCGTGAAGCCAGCGAGCGTGAGGCCAGCCGCGTGCCGCGGCGTCGACCACGGCACTGAAGTCGACCCACGCCGTGATGTCCTGCAGGCCGGGGTATAGAAATGGATCGGCGTGCGCGCGATGTCGGTAATGGCACATGAGCGTGCCGCCCGACCGTTGCTCGTGGTAGTACTCTGCGCGTACGAGACCGTAGTCCACGAACAGCAGCGAGCCGCGTTCGAGGCTCGCGGCCAGAGCGCCGAGCCATGCCGGCAGCGCGAGACAAAGCTCGGAGCGATAGCCGTCCGCGAGCGGCGTGGCGAGTGAGCGCTCGAGTCGCGCGACTGCCGCCGCGAGCTCCGGTGCGTCGCTGCGCTCCGCCCACTCGAAACCTTGCAGCGCCGTTCGCGACGCCGAGGGCGCGCACCGCGCCGGCCACTTTCGCGAAACACGATACCGGCAACGCGTCGAGCACTTCGTTGGCGACGATCGCACCTTTGAACGGTGTCGGGGGCAGCCGATCGAGCCAGCGCACGCGCGGCGCGAACCGCGCGAGCGTCCGCTGCTGTCGATCCCGTAGATCGCCGCTCGGCTCGAGAATCCAATAGTCGACATCGCGCCCCTCCAACGTCCACGCGTCGAGCAACTCCGCAGCGAGCGCACCGCTGCCGGCCCCGAGCTCGAGCACGACACGCGCGTCGTCGCCGGCGAGCTCGGCGCCAAGCGTGGCCGCGAGTGCGCGCCCGAAGATCGCTGCTGATCTCGGGCGCCGTGACGAAGTCGCCCGCGGGACCGAACTTCACGCTGCCCGCGCTGTAGTAGCCGAGCCCTGGCGCGTACAGCGCGAGCTCCATGTAGCGCGCGAAGTCGAGGAAGCCGCCGGCGCGAACGATCGCGGCGCGAATCATGGCGCTGAGTTCCGCGCTGACTCGCAGAGCTTCGTCGCTCGGCACGGGGAATGCGGTGGAGGTCGGCGGCGAAAGCATTGGCGTGCCGATAGTGTAACCTTACGTGCAACACCCTCAGTGAATCGCGGACAGCCACGGTGACGGGTTCCGACCGGCAGAAAACACTCGACGGCCGCTGGGCGCTCGTGACGGGCGCAGCCAGACGCATTGGCGCCGTCGTGGCGAGCACGTTGCACGAGGCCGGTGCGAACGTCGTCATCCACTATCACCACTCGGCGGCCGACGCCGAGCAGCTCGCCGCGGCTCTGAATGGTCGCCGCGCGAGCTCGGCGTTCACTGCCACCGCCGACGTGCGCGAGGTGACCGAGCTCGAGCGTATGGCGAAGCAGGTCCTGGAGCGCACCGGTCGACTCGACGTGCTCGTGAACAACGCGTCGAACTTCTACCCGACTCCGCTCGGCACCGTCACCGAGGAGAATTGGTACGACCTGATGGGGAGTAATCTGAAGGCGCCTCTATTCTTGTCTCAGGCCCTGCTACCTGCGCTGCGTGCCGCGACCGGCGTCATCATCAACATCGTCGACGTGCACTCGAAGCGCCCGCTGCGCGACCACGTGGTCTATGGCGCGGCCAAAGCGGGGCTCGCCATGTTGACGCGCTCGTTGGCGAAAGACCTGGGTCCGCAGGTTCGCGTCAACGGCGTTTCGCCTGGCGCCATCCTATGGCCAGAGGAAGGCATGTCGGACCAGTTGCGCGCGGCGATCATTCGTCAGACCGCGCTGAAGCGCAGCGGCACACCGGAAGATATCGCCGCGGCGGTGCTGTTCCTCGTGCGCGACGCACCGTACGTCACGGGGCAGATCATCGCGGTCGACGGCGGTCGCAGTGTCGGCTGGTAACCCGCTCACGCGCCGAGCGTCGCGAGCTCCCCCAGGTTCCTGAGATTCGGCGACCGCGGAGTCGCCGCCAATGCGGCCGAACAGCGTTCGCCCGTCAACGGATGTGCGAGCCCGGGCGCAATCTCGGCCAGCGGCACGAGCACGAACGGCAGCGAGTAGAGTCCGGGCCGCGGAAGCCGCTGCGCAGCGTCGACGCGCTCACCGTACGTCAGCAAATCGAGATCGAGTCGGCAGACGTGCGGGTCGTCGCGCGTGCGCCCCGTAGCCGTTTCAATCGCGGCGAGACTCGCCCGGAGCGCATCCACATCGGTATCGCGTCGCGACTTGCACGACCATGTTCCAGTAATCGGCGGCGGCGGCGCCCACAGCCGAACCGCGGTAGACGGACGAGCACACGACGCGACCGAAGCGCTGTTTCAGCGCCACCACCGCGGCGCGCAACGCTTGCTCGGGTTCGAGATTGCTGGCGATGCCGATCAGCACCTCATCCATTGTCGGCCGCGGTGCGCTCGATCACGATGCCAACGTCGCGCGCGCCAGGAATCGCGCCGGGTTTCGCGACGGTGACTTTGACCCACGGCGCAGCGAACTCGCCGATCACGATGCGGGCCACGGCCTCCGCCAAGCGTCTCGACGAGCCGGTACTGTGCGGCGCCGACGTGCTCGACGAGCCGCCGGGCGATGGCCTCATAGTTCAGCGCGCCGGCCTCGGTGTCCACGGCGGCGGCGGCGCGAGAGTTGGCGCCGATCTCGAGGTCGATGCTGACGGTCTGCTTGATCCGCCGCTCCCACTCGTGAAAGCCGATGATCGTCTCGATCTTGAGCTCACGCAAAAACAGTTTGTCCACAGCGATCCTTGTCGAAAGTCAGTTCGGCGGAGCGAGCTCATCGAGCGGCCAGCGAGGCCTGGCGACGATGCGCAATGACTGCTCGCCCGCGGCAATGCGGCACCAGCCCGCGTAAGCGATCATCGCACCGTTATCCGTGCACAGAGCCGGTCTCGGATAGTACACGCGCGCGCCGTGCCGCTGGCCAAGCTCCGCGAGACCGCTGCGCAGCGCGCGATTCGCGCCGACGCCCCCGGCCACGATCAGCCGCGTGAGCCCGGTGAACTCGAGCGCCTGCCGACACTTGCCTGTAAGCGAGTCGACGACGGCCGCCTGGAACGATGCGGCGAGGTCGGCTCGCACCGGTTCCTGCAGCGTCCCGTCGGCGCTACGGCTCGCTTCGATCGCGAGCCGCATGGCAGTTTTCAAACCGCTGAAGCTCATGTCGAGCCCCTGGTTCTTCAGCGGCCGCGGCAGCTTGAATCGCTCCGGGTCGCCGTGATCCGCGAGCCCCGCCAGCTGCGGCCCGCCGGGATACGGAAGACCGAGCAGCCGCGCGACCTTATCGAACGCTTCGCCTGCGGCATCGTCGAGTGTCTCCCCTATGATCCGGTAGCGGCCGATCCCAGCCACTTCGATCAGCTGCGAGTGTCCACCCGACACGAGCAGGGCCAGAAACGGAAACTCCGGCCGCGACTCCTCGAGCATGCAGGCCAACAGGTGTCCCTCGAGGTGATGCACCGGGACCGCGGGGATCTTCAGCGCGTACGCCATCGACGACGCGAGCGAACCCCCGACCATCAGGGCGCCTATCAGGCCAGGGCCCGCGGTGTAAGCGATCGCGTCCAAGTCCCTGAGCGTGAGGCCGGCCTCGCCGAGCACGCCCTGCACCATCGGTAGCAGCTTCGCGATGTGGTCGCGGGACGCAAGCTCCGGCACGACGCCACCGAAAGCAGCGTGGATCGCGACCTGGCTCGCCAAGCCCTCGGCCCGAATGCCGCGGCCCGCCTCGAAGACGGCCACGCCGGTCTCGTCGCAGCTGGTTTCGATCCCTAGGACTCGCATCGGCAGACTTTACAGCTTTGGGGATGGCCGGCTAAGATGCCGCTCTTGTGCCGGCAGTGCCGGTATATTTTTCTTGGGTAAGTCATTCGCGAGCTTTAGATGCCGGGCGTCAGAATAAGAGAAAGTGAACACTTCGACGCAGCTCTGCGCCGTTTCAAACGCGCCTGCGAGAAGGCTGGTGTCCTGACCGAATTGCGACGCCGTGAGTTTTACGAGAAACCCACGCAGGAGCGCAAGCGCAAAAAAGCGGCTGCTGTAAAGCGGCACATGAAGCGCAGCTCGCGGACTCCTACGACCACAAGGCGCCGTAGACTCTATTAGCCACTCCTTCCCGGTCATGTCGCTCAAGGACCGTCTTACGGAAGATATGCAGGCTGCGATGCGCAGCGGCGACAAGCCTCGCCTGAGCGTTCTGCGCATGGCATTGGCCGGCGTCAAGCAGCGCGAGGTCGACACCCGGCGGCCACTCGACGACACCGGCGTGCAAAGCGTCATCGAACGCATGATCAAACAGGGTCGCGACTCGGTTAGTCAGTACCGCGACGGCGGCCGTCAGGATCTCGTCGACAAGGAAGAAGCCGAGATCAAGGTGCTGCAAACGTACCTGCCGCAGCCGCTCAGCGACGCCGAGCTCGACACCCTCATCGGCGAATGCATCGAAGCCGCCGGCGCCATGAGCGTCAAGGACCTCGGCAAGGTCATGGCGGTCATCAAGACGCGTGCTGCGGGCCGCGTCGACATGAGCACGGTCAGCGCGCGCGTACGTTCGATGCTCACGGCCGACTGACGGCCCGGTTCTGCTCTCGCGGTCACACGCAACTTCCTAGTCTCCGCGCCGGGAGGATAATGCCGGTCCATGGCCGGACGAATCCCCAAAGCCTTCATCGACGAGCTGATCGCTCGCGCGGATATCGTCGAGGTCGTCGGTGCGCGCGTGGCGTTGAAGCGCGCCGGCAGCAACTACAAAGGCCTGTGCCCGTTCCACGGCGAGAAGACTCCGTCGTTCACGGTCAGCCCGTCCAAGGGTTTCTATCACTGCTTCGGCTGCAGCGCGAATGGCACTGCGATTGGCTTCCTGATGGCCTACGACAACCTCGAGTTCCCCGAGGCCGTCGAGGCGCTCGCGGAGATGATGGGACTCGAGGTGCCGCGCGAGACCACCGGCACGCCCGAGCGCAAGGAAGAGAACGAAGATCTCTACGCGCTGCTGCGGGAGGCTGACCAGATCTATCGGGCGGCATTGCGTTCCAGCGAAACGGCTATCGCGTACGTGAAGAAACGCGGCATCGACGGCGCGACGGCCGGCAGATTCGGCATCGGCTACGCGCCGAACGCGTGGGACACGGTGCTGCGCGCGCTCGGCACGTCCGACGAGCGCATTGCCAAGCTCACGCAAGCCGGCCTCGTGGTAACGAACGACAGCGGCCGCCGCTACGACCGGTTTCGCGACCGCATCATGTTCCCGATCCGCAATGCGCGCGGCCAGGTCATCGGCTTCGGCGGGCGCGTGCTCGACTCCGGTGAACCGAAATACCTGAACTCGCCGGAGACCCCGGTCTTCCGCAAAGGGCACGAGCTGTACGGACTGTACGAGGCCAAGCAGAACCCCGGGCGGCCTAAGCAGATCGTCGTCGTCGAAGGCTATCTCGACGTTGCGAGCCTCGTGCAGCACGGTGTCGAGAACGTCGTGGCGACCCTAGGCACGGCAACGACGACGGAAAACCTGCGGCGCCTGACCCGCCTGACGGACAAGATCCTGTTCTGCTTCGACGGCGACCGCGCAGGGCGCGCGGCCGCGTGGCGGGCGCTCGAGACAGCGTTGCCTTACGGCGGCGGCACACTCGAGCTGAAGTTCCTGCTGCTGCCCGAGGGCGACGACCCGGATTCGTTCGTGCGAACGCAGGGACCGGAAGCGTTTCGCACGCTGGCCGAGAAGGCTTACCCGCTTTCCGACTTCCTGGTTAAAGAGCTGGCTACGCGGGTCGATCTAAAGACTGTGGACGGTAGATCTCGGTTCCAGGCCGTGGCGAAACCGCTGTTGAAGCGGCTGCCCGAGGGCACGTATCGGGCGGCGGTCATGGATGCGTTCGGCTCGGAATTGCATTTGAAGCCCGATGTGCTGAACCAGATGATGTCGGACGAGGCGCCGGCCGCTCCGCCGCCGCGCCCCGTTCATCGCCGGCGGCAAGCGCAAGACTCGCGTGCAGCACGTGATCAGCTTGGCGCTCCACTACCCGGAGGCCGCGGCGCGAGTCGATGAGCCCGGCTCCCTGGAGCAGCTGACACAGCCGGGAGCGGATCTGCTGCGAACGATCCTGGCCCTCGCTCGCAGCCTGCCGGCACCGACCACTGCCCAGCTCCTGGAACATTTCCGCGACGACCCCAATTTAAAGCACCTCGAGAAGCTGGTCGCCGAGGAGCCCCTCGACGGGCCAGAAGCCGCTCAGCAGGTCCTGAACGACACGCTCGCGCTGCTGGCAGAAGAGTCCCGAAAGAGCCGTGCGGCTGCGGCGGTCCTCGGTCATAAGCCGGAGCCGCGGGGCGTCGAGTGAATTCAAAGCGAGACAAGACCTTTCGGAACTAGTGCCTAGCCCGACCGCTCCTAGACAGGTATATTGGCGAGTTTGACTCGCCCCCCTCACCCAGAGGAACCGCTAATCCATGGATACGCCGGCACCAGCCGCCACAGGAAGACGAACGTCAATCGCAGCTCAAGCTGCTGATCGCGAAGGGCAAGGAGCAGGGTTACCTCACGTATAGCGAGGTCAATGACCACCTGCCGAGCGAGATCGTCGATCCGGAGCAGATCGAAGATATCGTCAACATGATCAACGACATGGGCATCACGGTGTACGAGAAGGCACCGGACGCCGAGTCGTTGCTTCTCTCGGATTCCGCCGTGTCGAACGACGAGGACGCCGCCGACGAAGCGGCCGCCGCGCTCGCGACCGTCGATGCCGAGTTCGGCCGCACCACGGACCCCGTCCGCATGTACATGCGCGAGATGGGCACCGTCGAGCTGCTGACCCGCGAAGGTGAGATCCGCATCGCGAAGCGCATCGAGGAAGGCCTCGATCAGGTGCGCGCGGCACTCGCAGCAGTTCCCGCCGACCGGCGAGCTGATCTTCGACACCTACGACCAGATCCTGCGCGGCGAGACGCGTCTGCAGGATTTGATCACGGGCTTCATCGATCCGAACGAGCAAATCGCGGATCCGAACGCGCGCGCCGCCGCGCCGGTGGCCGAGCAGTCGCGCGAAGAGAAAGCGACGACTCCGATGCCGAAGAGGACGCTCCGGAAACAGGCCCGGACCCCGAGGAAGTCGCGGCGCGCCTGAAGAAGGTGAAGCGTCTGCACAAGCGCTACCTCGAGACGCTCGAAGCCAACGGCATCAAGCACGCGTCGACGAAGAAGGCGCTGAAGTCGCTGACGAACGAGTTCATGGAGCTCAAGCTCGCGCCGAAGATCTTCGACGCGATGGTCGCGCAGCTGCGCGACGTCGTGAACCAGGTGCGCGGCTCAGGAGCGCCTCGTGATGGCGCTGTGCGTGCGTGATGCTGGCATGCCGCGCAAGGATTTCATCGCGAGCTTCCCGAAGAACGAGACCAATCTGCACTGGGTCGACAAGCACATCCGCTCCAAGCGCAAGCATTCTTCCGCCCTCGCGAAAGCCAAGGAAGACATTCAGCGCGCCCAGAAGCGCCTGCAGAAGATGGAGCAGACGCTGTTCCTGTCGATCGCCGAATTGAAGGAGATCAACCGCGAGATCTCGCTCGGCGAAGCGCAGGCACGGCGCGCCAAGAAAGAGATGGTCGAGGCGAACCTGCGCCTCGTGATCTCGATCGCGAAGAAGTACACGAATCGCGGCCTGCAGTTCCTCGACCTGATCCAGGAAGGCAACATCGGCCTCATGAAGGCCGTCGACAAGTTCGAATACCGCCGCGGCTACAAGTTCTCGACCTACGCCACGTGGTGGATCCGCCAGGCCATCACGCGCTCGATCGCCGACCAGGCGCGCACGATCCGCATCCCGGTGCACATGATCGAGACGATCAACAAGCTGAACCGCATCTCGCGCCAGATGCTGCAGGAGATGGGTCGCGAGCCCACGCCGGACGAGCTGGCGAAGCGCATGGAGATGCCGGAGGACAAGGTCCGCAAGGTGCTGAAGATCGCCAAGGAGCCGATCTCGATGGAGACGCCGATCGGCGACGACGAGGATTCGCATCTCGGCGATTTCATCGAGGACACCGCGGTGTCGTCCCCGATCGACTCGGCCACTGACGAGAGCCTCAAGGAGACGACGCACGCCGTGCTCGCCGGGCTCACGCCGCGCGAGGCCAAGGTGCTGCGCATGCGCTTCGGCATCGACATGAACACCGACCATACGCTCGAAGAAGTCGGCAAGCAGTTCGACGTCACGCGCGAGCGGATTCGGCAGATCGAGGCGAAGGCGTTGCGCAAGCTGCGCCACCCGTCGCGGTCGGATCAGCTGCGCAGCTTCCTGATCGACGACTGAGCCAGGGCCGCCGGCGCCGTCCTAGGAGACTTCGAGACCCGCTCGGCGCAGCCCCGAGAGCAGCGCCTCGAGAAGCTCGTCGTTCAGCCGCCAGCGGCGCAACAGCTCGGGCCCCTTCGTAACGAAGTCGGGCTCGAGCTCCAGCAGCCGCTTGATCTCCCGCTCGGCGATATCGTGTCGGCCCGCGAGCTCCGCGCACGCCGCGACGGTCATCGGCGCGATGAACCAATTCGGCGCGTCGACCTTCAGCGCCCACTGCAGCGCGTCTTCGTATTGCCGCGTTTGCAGATAGCGAAACGCGAAAGCGGTGTAGTGCCACGCGGGCACGTGCACCGTCGAACGGCAGCCGCATCCTGAACGAGCTGCACCCCGCGACGCCAATCGCCCGAGATCGTCAGCAACATGCCGATCTGCGCCAACATGCCCGGATGCGCGGGCGTGATCGCGAGCGCATGCTCGCACGGCGTCGGCAAAGCCTTTGGTATTCCCGCGCGCGTACTGAACACTGGCCTGGCTCGCGGCCGCCACGCGCCCGCGAGCTGTCGAGATCGAGCGACCGGCCCACGGCGTCGAACGCCCGGTCGAGCGCCGGCGCGCGGCCCGGCTGCGGGTTGTAGCCGAAGATGTACTCATGCAGATACAGAACCGCGAGCGCCGACCAGCCCGGCGCAAACTTCGGCACGCGTGCGACCGACCGCTCCATGCAACCCAACGACCTCCGCGTGCGCGGCCACGCCGAAGGCCCGCGTGTACTCGTAGAACCGCACCAAGCACTGCAGCGGATCGAGCTCCGCGCCCGGGCGGCCGGCGATTCGGTCGATCTCGTGCGCGAACACCGGCCCATACGGCGACGACACGATCTTCCCGATCGATTCACCGATCGTCTCCTGCGATGCGAACAGACCGCGTGCCGACACGATCGTCGTCGAGCGCCCAAGTCCACAGCTGCGTGCCGAACTCGGTGTCCGTCAGTCGCACGGTGACGCGAACGCGATCGTCATCGGTGCGCACCGTTCCCGAAAGCGCGTAGCCGGCGTTGATAGTCCTTGCGCAGCGTCGCGAGCGACGCCGGCTCGAGCGACTGTGCCGCCGGGCTTGCAGTCGCAAAGATGTTGAAATCGACGAGCGACTTGATGATCTCGTCGGTCACTCCGCGAGCGAACCCGGGACCCGTGCCCTCGCCAAGCGTCGCGAGCGGCAGCACGACGAGCCGCGGCCCGCGCGCGGCCATCGGCGCTCGGCCGCGGCGCGCCATTGCCGTCCGCCGACGTCGATGCGGAGCGAGACCTACCGGTGAGGAACATCCAGCCTAGCCCGACGCGAGAGCGATCAGCACGAGCGCCGCGGCACCGACCGGCCACCACGACATGCGTCCCCTGACGCCGGGCTCGCGGCCTGCGGGTCGATGATCGCCGCAGCTTCCGGCACGTGGCGAACGAACGACCGGCGTGTAGCCCCCGCGCGGCAACTCGATCCGAACCGCGTCTTCGCGCCCCTGGCTCTGGTAGTACTCGGCGAGGCGCCGGCGCAGGCGGCCAGCCTCGACGCGCACCAGCGGATCGGTTTGCGCATCGAAATCGGCGGGACGCTCGAACACCTGCACGGCGATCGAGTAGCCCTTCAGCCGGTCGCCGCGGCCGGCGAGCGTTTCTTGAACGATGAAGGTCAGGAATTCGCGAGCCCGGCCCGCGGACTCAAACACTTCGCTGCCGAGCACGCGGGTCAGCGCTGCCACGGCCTCGTCGTTCGTCGGCCGCTCGGCGGACGGCGGATTGCATCGCGATTGAGGGGTCCTGAACCAACGCACCGATTGCGGTGCGCTTTGCGACATAGTCTAGCGGCAGCCTAGCCGCGTTTCACAGTTTTGCGCGCGAGTCACCGGTTTCCGCGGCGGCAACCGTGTCGGCTACCGTTTCATACGTCAAGTTTGCCGGCCGCTGCCGACAATTCAGCGTCGGAAGCGACTGCGAATCCGTGCGACCGACGTGGAGTTGTCAGCCAATGACCGAATGGGGAGGAAGCACGCGGCGGCGAGCGCGGATGCGTCCGCGCTCGCCGCGCGGCTTGAACAAGGGCCGCTCGCAGACGCTCGAGGCGCTGAAGAGCAAGGATCGCCGCGGTCGCGAGCCGCGGCGTTGCGGAGCCTCGCGAGCTGCACGAGCTCGACCAGCTGCGCGGCACGGCGCTCGAGGAGCTCGACGAGATCATCCTGGCGGCTACCCGCCGACGATGCCGGACGCCGCATCCGTCTTCGGACTTCTGGGTGCGGCTCGGCGAGCTCTGCGGCGGCTTCCACTCGAGCAGTGGGCTCGAGTGCAGGCTCGTGATCCCGCAGGGTCATACGCGTCTGCCATCCGCCGTCGCCGAGATCCTGCTGCGCGTGCATCGGCGAGTTGCTGACCAACGTCCGCAAGCATGCCTGCGCGAACAGCGTGGAAGTCTCGAGCGCGGTGCGTGCGGATGGCGCCGTCGTGTTCACCGTCAAAGACGACGGCATCGGCCTGGCGGCGCCGGAACGCATCCGGCCGCTCGAGGATGGCACTTTCGGTCTCTGGAGCATCAAACAGCGACTCCAGGAGATCGGGGCGTTCATGGAGCTCGCGAACGACTGCCGGACTTGCGCGCGCGTGATCCTGCCGCGCACACCCCGCAGCGCCGCGCTAGCCCGTTGTCCGCGCGCGGCCGGTGTACCATAGCCGCGTGGGCCTGTAGCTCAGTTGGTTAGAGCAGGGGACTCATCGTAAAAGGTGCCTCGGCGGCGACGAGCCGCAGAGTGGACGGGATGAATTCAGGGAAACCGCAGCGCGTCGCAGATTGCGGCGCACCGGCAACCCTGAGCCAAGCCGGCGGTACACCGCCGGACGGTGCAGAGACTACCTGAGAGCTTGAGTGCTCTTAATGACAGGCGCGAGCGTCCCGCACCCTACCAAGGCAACTTGCGGGTGAAGAGATAGTCCACTGCCGCCGGAAACGGCGGGTGCAGTGAATCCCTTGGTCGTAGGTTCGAGTCCTACCGGGCCCACCATTCTGCTTTTATCGTCCAGCACAGGCTCCGCCTGCCTAAAGACAGGTTCCTGTCATTGCGCGAGACCTGCTCGAGCCGACGATCGGCTATGCTTTCGTACCGGCGCAAGCGCACGCACGGAGCAACGCATGGCAGAAAAGATCACGGTGCACGACCCCCGCGGCTATCCGCCGAAAGTCGTGGGCAAGCGTCTCGCCAATCGGCCCATGAGCCTCGACGGCAAGGTCGTCTATCTCGTCGACTGCCTGTTCGACAACTCCGATACGTTCATGGAGCAGCTGCGTATCTGGTTCGCGGAGCATCTGCCGGCCGTCGTCACGCGCGTGATCAAGCCGCGCGAGAGCTGGGTCGACGACCCGGACATGCGCGCGAAGATCGCGGCAGACGGCAACGCCGCGATCATCGGCGTAGGACTCTGAAGCACCTGTTGCCCCACGGTCGTGGGGCTGGCGCTGGCCCTGGAGCAGCAGGGTGTGCCGACCATTCCGGTCAGCACGCACGTGTTCGCTCGGCTCGCGAAAGCCACCTCGCTCGCGGCCGGCATGCCGACGGTGCGCAACGTGTTCGTGCCGCAGCCGGTCGTCGGCCGCTCGCCGGCGCGAGCTACGGGCATACATCGACGGCATCGATCCGATCCTGAAACGGCCGTTCATGCAGGGCGTGATCGAGGGCCTCACTAGCCCGCTCGACGCCGAGGACCTGAAGGGCGCGTCGTTCGAGCGCTCGACGCCGCGCCTGTTGCCGCCGGACACGGAAGACAACCTGCGCCAGCTGTTCATGGAGAACCACTGGACCGATTTTCTGCCGATCATCCTGCCGACCGAGGAACGCGTCGAAGCGATGCTGAAGGGCACGAAGCAGCCGGCGGAGCGCATCGTCGGCCGCATGCGGCCGACGGCGTTTCGCGAAGCGTGGGAGTTCGATGTCGAGAAGGTGGCCGTGAATGCCGTCATGGCCGGCGCTAACCCAGAGTACTTGCCCGTCGTGCTGGCGATGGCATCGACGGGCATCTCGGCGCGCTCGAGCAGCACGACGTCGTGGGCCACGATCTCGCTCGTGAACGGGCCCATCCGCAACGAGCTCGGCATGAACGCAGGAATAGGCGCGATGGGGCCGTACAACCACGCGAACGCGACGATCGGCCGCGCGTTTTCGCTCACGAGCCAGAACGTCCAGGGCGGCTCGGTACCCGGCGAGACGTACATGGGCACGCTCGGCAACTGGTTGAATTACACGGCGTGCTTCCCCGAAGCCGAAGAGCGTAGCCCGTGGACGCCGTTCCACGTCGATCACGGCTTCAAGGCCACCGACAGCACGGTCAGCGTGTTCTTCGGCGGCTGGTACACGCAATCGGGTTTCGGGCCGCGCGAAACCTGGCAGAACCGGTTCCGGCGCATGCTCGCGGCCACGGACTTCTATAGCCCACCGATCATCGTCATGGATCCGCTCGTGGCGCGCTCGTTCGTCGATCTCGGCTTCACGAAGCGCTCGCTGATCGAGTGGTGCGCGGCGAACGCGAAGCTGCCCGCGCGCGACTACTGGGACGATCAATGGACCACGACGCTCATCAAGCCGCTCGCCGTCGCCGGCGTAGAGCCGTATGCGAGCCGGCTGAAGGCCGCGCCCGACGACCTCATCGAGATCTTCACGCCGGAGGACATCAAGATCGTGGTCACGGGTGGGGAGACGCAGGGCGGCTTCAAGATGCTGAGCGGTCGCTACTTCGGCCGCGGCCCCGGCACGTCGATACTCGGCAACACCAAGCCAACGGTTAATATCGACGGCTGGCGTTGACCAGGCCCCGCCGATGCAAACGTCCGGACCCGTCGTGTCGCTCGAAGCCAAAGCGCTGCTCTGCTACGCCGGCGTGAGCCTGTTCGTCGCCACGGTCGGCGGCGCGCTCGGCAGCCACGTGCTGACAGTCGCTCGACGCGCGTCGCTGCACAGCTTCGAGACGGCCGTGCAATTTCAGTTCTTCCACGGGCTCGCACTGATCGCGCTCGTGCTCACTGGTTTGCGCGGCATCGGCGGCCGCTGGCTGTGGCTCGCGGCCTGGTTGATCGGCGCAGGCACGCTCCTGTTCTCGGGCAGCATCTACTTGAAAACGTTCGGCGCGCCGGCGGCATCGTCGAGCGTCGCACCGTATGGCGGCGTCGCGATCATGCTCGGCTGGCTGGTGTTCGCGGCGAGCGTCTGGCGCCGCACCTAAGCCCGACATGAACGTTCGCCTGCTCCGTCCGCGGTCGGGCACACTAGGCCGATGAACGCCACGCCGCCCGCCCGCGCGCCACTGGCTCTTCGACGACCGCCACCCGCCGCTGGCCGAAATCGACGCCGACGTCGCCGCGCACTACCTGGCGGACGAGGCGTGCGATGCTGCGCGAGTTGGCCGCGTACGCAACACCGACCGACGCGCAGAACGCGCGCATTGGCTGCGCAGGCGCGCGCGCTCGTCGCAGCGATCCGGCAGCGGCGCCGCAGTGCGGGCGGGATCGATGCGCTGCTCGGCGAGTACGACCTGTCGTCGGCCGAGGGTGTCGTTCTGATGTGCCTGGCCGAAGCGTTGCTGCGGATACCCGACGCGGCCACCGCCGATCGACTGATCGCCGACAAGCTCGGGAGCGCCGACTGGCAGTCCCATCTTGGGCACGAGCGAGTCGCTGTTCGTCAACGTATCCACGTGGGCGCTGCTGCTGACCGGGCCGCATCGCACGCGCCGCGGACGTCACCGAGCAGCCTGCCGGTTTCCTGGCCCGCCTGATCGGCCGCCTCGGCGAGCCCGCGGTGCGCACCGCGCTTGCGGCAGGCGATGAAGATCTTGGGCGAGCAGTTCGTCATGGGCGAGACGATCGAGAGCGCGCTGCGGCGCGCGGCGGACGCACGCCGCCATTTCTTTATTCGTTCGACATGCTCGGCGAGGCCGCGCTGACGGCGGCCGACGCGCGCCGGTACTGCGACGCGTACGCGGACCGCGATCAGCCCCGTCGGCGCGCGAGCGTGCCGCCGGGCGCCGCGATCCTGCGACGCACCCAGCATCTCCGTGAAGCTCTCGGCGCTGTCGCCGCGCTACGAGTTCGCGCAAGCCGCACGCGCGCGGTCGACGAGGTGGCGAAGCGGCTGCTCGCGTTGGCCGCCGAGGCGCTGCGCGGCGCAGGCGTCGGCCTCACCGTCGATGCAGAGGAAGCCGATCGGCTCGAGCTGTCGCTCGCGATCTTCGCCCGCGTCCACGGCGCGGCGGCGCTGCGCGGACTGGCAGGGTCTCGGCATCGCCGTGCAGGCGTACCAGAAGCGCGCGCCGTGCGGTGCTGCGCTGGCTCGATCGGCTCGCGCGTCGAACACGGCCGCCGGATTCCCGTGCGCCTCGTCAAAGGCGCGTACTGGGACAGCGAGATCAAGCACGCCCAGGCGCGCGGTCACGCCGGCTATCCGGTGTTCACGCGCAAGCACAACACGGATCTCGCCTATCTCGCGTGTGCGAAGGCATTGCTGACGGAGCACGCGCAGCTTCGATCCGCAGTTCGCGACCCACAACGCGCACAGCGTGGCGTGGATCCTCGAGATCGGCGCCGGCCGCCGCTTCGAGTTCCAGCGGCTGCACGGCATGGGCGAGGAGCTGTATGCGGAGCTGCTTGCGCACGCCCGGCTTCGACCGCCGCTGCCGCGTGTATGCGCCGGTCGGCCGGCCATCGGCACCTGCTGCCGTACCTCGTGCGCCGCCTGCTCGAGAACGGCGCGAACACCTCGTTCGTGAATCGGCTCGTCGACGCCGAGGCGCCGATCGACGCGCTGGTGGCCGATCCGTTCGCGCTGGCGCGCGACGCCGAAACGGCCGGCGATCCCCGTATCCCGCCGCCGGCCGAGCTGTTCGCGCCCGAGCGCCGCAACTCGCGCAGGCCGCAACCTCGCGAGCAGCCGCGACCGCGCCGAGCTTGCGGCCGAGCTCGCGCAACGGTCGGCCGGCCCCTGGGTTGCGGTGCCGACGGTGGGCGGCGCGCCGTCGCGTGGGACAGCGCCACGAATGGCGCGATCCTGCCGACCAGACGCGCGTCGTCGGCAGCGTGGACTATGCCGATGCCGCCACGGCTCGCGCCGCGCTCGAAACCGCGAGCCGCTATCAGCCGCTGTGGAACGCCGTGCCTGCCGAACGGCGCGCCGAGCTGCTCGACCGCGCGGCACTGCTCGTCGAGACACGATGCCGCCGAGCTCGTCGCGCGTTGCGTCGCCGAGACCGGCCGCACCGTCGCCGACGCGCTCGACGAAATCCGCGAGACGGTCGACCTGCTGCGCTACTACGCGGCGCAGTGCCGCGCGCACTTCGCGGCCCCTCGCCTGTTGCCGGGGCCGACCGGTGAACGCAACGAGCTCCTGCTCCGTGGCCGCGGCGTGTTCGTCTGCATCAGCCCGTGGAACTTCCCGGTGGCGATCTTCGCGGGCCAGATCGCCGCCGCGCTCGCGGCCGGCAACACCGTGATCGCGAAGCCCGCCGAACAGGCGTCGCTGACCGCCGCGCGCGTCGTCGCGCTGCTCGACCGCGGCCGGCGTGCCGCCCGAGGCGCTGCACTTCCTTACCCGGCGACGGCGCCACGCTCGGCGCAGCGCTGCTCGCCGACGCACGCGTGGCCGGCGTCGCCTTCACGGGCTCCGTCGGCCACCGCGCAGGCGATCAACCGCACGCTGGCGCACGCGGGACGGGCCGATCGCGACGCTGATCGCCGAGACCGGCGGCGATCAACGCCATGATCGTCGACAGCTCGGCGCTGCCGGAGCAGGTCGTCCGCGACGCCGCGCTATCGGCGTTCAACAGTGCCGGCCAACGCTGCTCGGCGTTGCGCCTGCTGTGTCTGCAGCACGAGATCGCCGACGACGTCGTGCGCCTGCTGACGGGCTGGCTCGACGAGCTCGTGATCGGCGATCCGGCGCTGCTCGCCACCGACATCGGGCCCGTCATCGATCCGGCGCGCGCACGCGATGCTCGACGGACTACCTCGCGACGCATCGCGATGCCCATCCTGCATCAGTGCCCGGCTCGACGCGCGGCACTGCGCGCGGCCTGTTCGTGGCGCCGGCGCTGATCGAGATCCCGTGCCGTGGAAGCGTTGACGCGCGAGATCTTCGGCCCCGTGCTGCACGTAGTTCGCTACGCGGCGCGCGACGCTCGACGCCCTCGTCGACTCCATCAACGCGAACGGCTTCGGTCTTACGCTCGGCATCCACACGCGCATCGATGCGTTCGCGCGGCGAATCGCAGCGCGCGCGCGCGTCGGTAACGTCTACGTGAACCGCAACATGATCGGCGCGCAGGTCGGGCGTGCAACCGTTCGGCGGCATGGGTCTATCGGGCACGGGGCCGAAAGCCGGCGGGCCGCACTACCTGCCGCGGTTCGCCGTCGAGCAGACCGTGTCGACCAATACCGCGGCCGTCGGCGGCAATGCGACGCTGCTCGCGCTCGCGTCCGACCGGGATCGCTGAAGAGGGTGTCAGGTTTTGCGTTGCGCAGCTCGCCCCGGCTGACTCATGGTTAGCGATCTGCGCAACTACGCAAAACCTGACACCCTCTTCGCCAACGCGCCGCGACAGATACGCTCGCAGAGCTCCGCGAAGCCGATGCCGACCGCGGCCGCGGCGCGCGGCAGCAGGCTCGCGGCCGTGAGGCCCGGCAGCGTGTTGACCTCGAGGCACCAGAGGCCGCCGTCCTCGTCCATGCGGAAATCGACGCGGCTGTACGTGTCGAGCTTCAGCGCGCGGTGCACGCGCAGCGCGAAGATCCTGGGCGCGTGCCGTCTGCTCGGCCGTGAGCTTGGCCGGGAAGATCTCCTCGGCGCCGCCCGCCTGGTATTTCGCCGCGTAGTCGAAGATCGGGCCCGTGGCCGGGAATGATCTCGCCGACGGCGAGTGGCTCGTCGTCGAGGATGCCGACCGTGATCTCGCGGCCGGCGATGTAGCGCTCGAGCATGACCTCGCGGTCGAACTTGCCGGCCAACGCGACGGCGGCGTCGAGATCGGCCAGCGCTTTCACGAGCGTGAGACCCACGGTCGAGCCCTGCCCGTTCGGCTTCACGATCAGCGGAAACCCGAGCCGCGCCGCGACGACGTCGCGCTGCACGGGCGCCATCAGCCAGTCCGGCGTCGGCACGCCGGCCGCGAGGAACAAGCGCTTCGAGATGTCCTTGTCCCAGCCGATGGCGCTGCCGAGCTTGCCGCTGCCGGTATACGGAATGCCGGCGAGATCGAGCAATGCCTGCACCGTGCCGTCCTCGCCGTTGCCGCCGTGCATCGCGATGAAACACGACGTCGACGCCGGCGAGATCGGGCGCGGAGACCACCGTTGGCAAGCTCGTGACGGTGCGCTGATCCGGCGGCGCGCGCTCGATTTGTGCGGCGAACACGCGCTGCTCGTCGGCGGCCGTGAGCCGCCCGCGGCCGGAATCGTATGCGACGACCTCGTGGCCGCGGCTGCGCAGCGCGCCGACGACCTGCGAAGCACTCGCGATCGATACGTCGCGCTCCATGCTATCGCCACCGAACAGTACCGCGATCTTCACGCAGCCCCTCCCGCTGCCGAAAGCCCGCGCAATTGTACTCGAACGTTCCGGCGGCATTCTGTGACGGAGCCCGTGCACGAGCGGACGTATACTGACTGCGTTCTGAGGTGAGTGGTCATGCGAATTGTCCCCGTAACGATGTTGGCCCTGCTCGCGGCTGCGAGCTCGTTCGCGCAGGAACACGCTCCGAGCGCGCCGGCGAAGACGCGCCAGGCACTGCAACGCGAGTCGCCTCCGCTTGGCCCCGGCCCGTGGACGTTCGACAGCGCGGAGCAACGGATCCGCGTCTCGGTCGTCGCCGGCGGTCTGGTCCGGCCCTGGAGCCTCGCGTTCCTGCCGAGCGGCGACATGCTCGTGGCCGAGCTGCCGGGGCGACTGCGGCTCGTGCATGCCGATCGCCTCGACCCCGAGCCGATCGCCGGAGTGCCAGCGGTACACGCCGTTCAACAGTCCGGCCTCAAGGACATCGCCCTGCACCCACAATTCGCCAGCAATCGCTTCGTCTACCTCGTCTACGTCAAGGCGGGAGAAGGCGGCGCTTCGACGACGGCAATCGCGCGCGGCCGGCTCGACGGCCATGCATTGACGAACGTGCGCGACATCTTCGTTGCTAACGCGTGGACGACGCGCGACGCAGACACGGGAGCGCGACTGGCGTTCGACCGTGCGGGCTTCCTCTACGTCACCGTCGGCGATCGGTTTCAGCTCGACAAGGTGCAGGATCCCGCGAGCCATTTTGGCAAAGTGCTGCGCCTGCGCGACGACGGCTCCGTACCCGGCGACAACCCGTTCGTCGGCCAGCCGGGCCACGCGCCCGAAGTATTCACGCTGGGCCATCGCAATGCGCAGGGGCTTGCCGTACACCCGACGACCGGCGCCCTGTGGTCCACCGAGCACGGCCCGCAGGGCGGCGACGAGTTGAACGTGCTTGCGGCCGGCAAGAACTATGGCTGGCCGCTCGCGACCTACGGCGTCGACTACGGCGGCGCTGCGCTGACGACGACACCCGTCCGGCCCGACATGGAGCCGCCGCGCGTGTACTGGGTGCCGGGTATCTTCCCGTCCGGCCTCGCGTTCTACACCGGCGGCCGCCTCCCCGCGTGGCGCGGCGACGTGTTCATCGGCGCCATGGGCCGCAGCGCCACGGGGCACCTGCAGCGCGTCGTGTTCGACGCGCAGGGCCTCGAGGTCGGGCAGGAGGCGCTACTCACGGACCTGCACCAGCGGATTCGCGATGTTCGCGACGGCCCCGACGGTTTCCTGTACGTGCTGACCGACGAAAATCCGGGCGCCCTGCTGCGGATCGAACCGGCCGCGGCCGCGCGCTGAGATCCACCTGCAGTGGGCTGACCACGGAGAGCACCCATGACCACCGTTTACGACTTCACGGCCAAGACGATCGACGGCGTCGAGCAACCGCTCGCCGATTACCGCGGCACGACGCTGCTCGTCGTCAACGTGGCGTCGAAGTGTGGCTTCACGCCGCAGTACACGGGGCTCGAGGCGCTGCATCGCAAGCTTGCGGCGCACGGCTTTGCGGTGCTCGGTTTCCCGTGCGACCAGTTCGGCCACCAGGAACCGGGCGACGAAGCGGAGATCAAGAATTTCTGCTCGCTGAACTACGACGTGACGTTCCCGTTGTTCGCGAAGATCGACGTCAACGGCGGCAACGCGCACCCGCTCTACCAGTGGCTCAAGAGCCAGAAGCCCGGCGTGCTCGGCACCGAGGCCATCAAATGGAACTTCACCAAGTTCCTGATCGACGGCACCGGAGCGGTCGTGCGCCGCTACGGATCGGCCGACAAACCCGAGAGCATCGAGACCGACGTCGCCGCGCTGCTGGCGAAGAGCTGATTGCGGGCGTCACGGCTCCTTGTCGAGGTACAGATAGTCCTCGTCCGCGGGCGGTGCCTCGTCGTAGATCTGGTAGCGGCGATGTTGCCAGTACGCCTCGCGCACCAACGCGTACTCGTCGAAGGATTCGTCGAGGGAGCGTTCGGCCGGTAGCAGCGCGGCGCGATCGGAGATCAACCGCCAGCCGCGCAGCACCGTGCGGCTGCGCGAATCCTCGACCCGTCGCACGCCGTCCGTCCAGTCATCGATCGGCCACGCGCCCCAATCCCTGAAGCTGCCGGGCCCAAGAAAAGGCAGCATGAGATAGCCGCCGCTCGGCACGCCCCACACCGCCAGGGTCTGTCCGAAATCCTCGGCGTGCCGCTTCAGCCCGACTTTGTCGGCCGGGTCGAAGAAGCCGCCGATGCCCACCGTGCTGTTGAACAGGAACCGGCCAAGCCCCGCGAAGCCGTGGCGAAACTTCCCCTGCAGCAGGTTGTTCAGAATGTCGGTCGGCCCGTGGAGATTCTCGAAAAACTTTCGCACGTGGCGTTCCGCAGCGGGCGGCATTACGCGATCGTAAAACCGCGCCACGGGTGTTACGACTTTGCGGTCGACACCGCGATTGAAACGGTACACGGCGCGATTCACACGCTCGAGCCGATCCACCTCTTGCGGTTGGGACAACGTCCGCGGCCCAGCGCAGCCGCCACAGGCTGCGGCGAGTAGCAGTACGCAAACCACGAACCACGGTCGCGTCGATCGCGTCATCGGCACGCCGCACTATATCCCTGAAACGGCACCGCCGTGTCGGCGCTGCCGGGAACGCCGCATCGTCAACGCTAGGGCGGCGAAAGCGCGCACGCCTGCGGAGCAGCCAAGGGTTTGCCGGGTTGTTTCTGGATTTGGGGTACGCTACCGGCCAATCACGGAGCCGCAAGCACCGATGGACCTGAAGACCGGATTCAAAGTCGGCGCCTGGGAGGTCCGCCCGCTCACCGGCGAGATCACCGGCGGCGGCGAATCCGCGCGACTCGAACCGAAGGTCATGGAAGTGCTCGTCGCCTTGGCACAGCGGCCGGGCGAAGTTCTCGAACGCGAGGAGCTGCTGCGCCTGATATGGGGCAACCGTGCGGCCGTCTCCGACGAGCCGCTGACACGGTGCATCGCGGAGTTGCGCCGCGCGCTCGGCGACTCGCGGCAAACCCCCACCTACATCCAGACGATCCCGAAGCGCGGCTACCGGCTGCTGAGTGCCGTTACGCTGCTGGCGTCGTCCGGCGCGCCGACGGCTCCGCCCACGACCGACCCCGTCGACACGCCGCCGCCGGCGGAGCCGCCCCCCTTAAAGAAGGCCACAGCGCCGCGACGCAAGTCCCGAGCGGCGGCTGCCGGAGTGGGTGTGCTCGCGGTCGTGGCACTGGCCGCGCTGACGTTGCAGTTCGCTACGCGCAACGACGCCGCCACCAGCGACACAATCGCGCGCAATACGCTCGCTGTCCTGCCGTTTGCCGACGACAGCGATACGACCGACGACGCCTATTTCAGCGAAGGCGTGGCGGACGAGATCCGGGATCGGTTGAGCACCGTGCGCGGGTTGCGCGTCGTGGCGCGAACGTCATCGTTCTCCGCACGCGGCACGGGCGATGACGTGCGCGGCATTGCGCAGCGGCTGCGCGTGGCGCACGTACTCGAAGGCGACGTGCTACGCGAGGGCGAGCGCATCCGCATCAGGGCGCGCCTCATCGACGCGCAACACGGCTACCAGCTCTGGGCAGCGAACTACGATGGCGTGCTCGGTGACATCTTCGCGCTGCAGTGTGAGATCGTGAACACGATCGTCGCGAAACTGCGGGACACCGTGCCCGGCGGCCTGGCGACGGCGCCGACCGACACTTGTGCGCCGACGACGAATCTGGCGGCCTATGAGTTGCTGCTGCGTGGCCGCCAGTTCCTGCACCGGCGCGACGAGGAATCGCTGCGGCGCAGCATTCGCCTCTTCGAGGAGGCCATCGAGCTCGATCCCGGTTACGGGCAAGCGTACGTGGAGCTCGCCAAGGCCTACGTGTTGCTGCCGTACTACTCGGCCGAACGCCAGGACGAGATGTTCGCCCGTGCAACCGCCACGTTGGACACGGGCGTCGAACGGGACCCTGCGATCGACGCGTCGACGCGGGGCGTGCTGGCGGAGATCTCCTCGGTGCGCTGGGAGTGGAGCGAGGCCCACATCCATTTTCGCCGCGCGCTCGAGCACACACCGAACGACCCGGACCTCCTGGTCTGGTACTCCGAATTCCTGTCCTCGGTCGGTCGACTCGGGGATTCGTTGACAGCCGCGCAGCGCGCCAAAGATGCAGATCCACTCTCGCCCATCGCGCACCATCGACTGTCGGTCGCGTCGCTTTGGGTTGGCAAGGACGATGACGCGGCCAAGTACGCGGCGATCGCCGAAGATCTCGGCATGGCACCCCAGGCGAACCCCGACAGCTACATCGTCCTGAAGCTGCGGCTTGGCGACCGCGCCAAGGTGCGGCCACTGCTGATCGGACTCCAGACGATGTTCGCGCGCCCCACGGCGTGGGTCGACCCATTGCTGGACGCGCTGCGCTCGCCGGAGCGCAAGCCACAGGCGGTCGAGGCCCTTACCCGAGCCGAGGACGCCCGTGACATCCCCCGCAAATACCTGTTCGGCGCGTGGGTGTACCTCGACGAGCCGGAGAGCGCGCTTGCGACCGCGATGAAGCTGGTCAATGATCGCCCCAGCTTGGACGTCCAGTTCCTTTTTGCCCGTGAAACACGCTCGCTTCGGGAGAACGCGCGGTTCGGGGACTTGGTCCGCGCGATCGGGCTCAACCGCTACTGGGATCAGTTCGGCTGGCCGGCAATGTGCACCAAGAAAGGCGAACAGATTGTCTGCCATTGATCGCATGCGAACGATTCTTCTGATCGGCTCCTTCGTCATCGCGGCACCGGTAATGGCAGCGACTTTTGCCGGCAACGAAATCGTTGAGAAGGCTGCCAGCGACATTGCGACGACGATCGCGACGCGCCGTGCCGAGCTCGAGGGCGAGCATGCGGCGGTCGCGAAGCTCGTCGACACGTTGATCCTGCCGCATTTCGACATGCGGCGGGGCTCGCGCGCGATTCTTGCCGAACATTGGGAATCCGCGCCGGAAGCAGACCGCGAACGTTTCGCCTCGGACTTCTACAACTACCTCGTCGCTTCTTACGGCGATCTGCTGCTGAAATTCCGCCCCGATACCCTGCGCGTGCTGCCATTTCAAGGCGATCCAGCACAATCGCCGGCGCACGTTCGAACCATCCTGACGCTCACCGACGGCACCGAGGTCAACGTCGACTTCGTCATGATCGGTAAGGACGCGGACTGGCGGGTCATCGATATCGTCGCGGAAGGCGTGTCTTACGTCCGCACCTACCGCTCGCAGTTTCGCGTCGACATCGCGACCGATGGGTTGAAGAGCGTGCTCGCGTGGCTCGAGCAGAAAGCGGCACCTCGCACCCCCGGAACGAGGCGCTGAAGGCCGCCGCACGCGGCCCAGACGAAACCGCAGCAGAACATCAGCTTTTCCGCAGGACCGAAGGCCCCTCGGAGCCGACGATTGGCATCCTCTCCAGACGAGGATCGACCTTTGAAATCCGCCTACCGAGGTAACTTCCCATGAACACGAACAACCGCAGCTTGGTTCAACTCGCTCCGTGCGCAGCGTCCGCGGGCATCGCCGCGCTGGCTTTCGCCAGCGCGCTGGCGGCGCAGGAATCCGCTCCGCCGGCACCCTTCGAGGGCGGCATCCAGACCATCGTCGTGACCGCTTCACGCAAGAGCCAGGACCTCGCCCACGCGCCGGCTGCCATGACCGTGATCTCCGGCGACGAGATCGCGCAAGCGCCGGCCGACGACTACGGCGACCTGCTCCGCAACGTGCCGGGCCTGAACGTGGCCCAGACCAGCGTCCGCGACATCAACCTGACCGGTCGCGGCTCGACCGGCACGCTCGCCAACTCGGAGCTGGTGATGCTCGACGGCCGTTCGATCTACCTCGACTTCTTCGGCTTCGTCATGTGGGATCTGCTGCCGATTCAGGCCAACGAGATCGAGCGTATCGAGGTCGTCCGCGGCCCCGGCAGCGCCGTGTGGGGCGCCAACGCCATGACCGGCGTGGTCAACGTGATCAGCCGCCGCCCCAAGGACATGGTCGGCACCACGCTCGTCGTCGGCACCCCGTACGCCAGCATCGTGCACGCCGACACGGTCGGCAAGCTCGGCTACAAGATCTCGGCAGGTTATTTCGAGCAGCCGGCGTACGACCGGCCGACTGGCACGATTCCGGGGTCCTCGCCGCCGCAAACCTACCCGACGTACCAGAACACGGGCACTGCGCAGTCGCGCGTGAACGTGCAGTTCGATTGGGACACCGCCGACGACGGCTACGTATCGTTCGCCGCAGGCTATGCGTCGACCGACGGCATCCTGCACAGCGGCATCGGTCCCTTCGACATCGATCGCGGGTCGCACATGTCGTATCTGAAGGGCGACTGGAACCGCGGCACCTGGCACATCGGCGCCTCCGCGAACTTTCTCGACGGCAGCGCCGTGAATCTGCTGACGCGCGGCGCCGACGGCGCGCTGCTACCGTTCAGTTTCGTCACGGCCACTTACAACTTCGATCTGTCGAACACGACGGAACTGAACCGGCGCCACGTGCTGACGTATGGCGCCACGTACCGCAAGACCAATTTCGAGCTCGACATCGCACCTGCGGCCGGCGATCGGTCGGAGCTCGGCGGTTTCATCCAGGACGAGATGCTGCTCACCGAGCGTTGGCGTTGGGTGATTGGTGGGCGCTACGACAAGATCGATCCGCTCGCGGACGCGGTGCTGACGCCGCGCACCAGCCTGCTGTTCTCGCTGACGCCGGCGCACACCCTGCGGCTCTCGTACAACGAGGCGTTTCGCACGCCGTCTGCGATCAACGGCTATCTCGACGTGACGATCCTCCAGCAGGTGGGGCCGTTCGTGGCGCCGGCCGACGCCATGGGGAACAGCACGCTCCAGGAGGAACACCTCAAAGCCTGGGAGCTCGGCTACGTCGGCACGCTCGGCAACGGCCTGCTGCTGACGGCGGCGGTGTACCGCAACGCCGTCGACAATTCGATCGACTTCTTCGTCCGCGACGTCTATCGAGCCGGTAACCTGCCCACGCCGAGCCCTACGCTGCCGCCGGCAGTCGTTCCCTGCTTCAACTTCGCCCCTGGCACGGGCCCCGGCGCGTGCCCGTTCGGCGGGCTCGGGGGCCTGGTCCCCTCCGACTACAGCTACCGGAACATCGGCACCACGGTGAATCGCGGTGTCGAGTTCTCGTTGCAGCGCGACGCTCGGGAGTGGAACTGGTTCGTCAATCTGTCGTGGCAGTCCGATCCCGACGTCGGCGGCGGCATCGATCCGGCCGAGGTCAACATCGCGCCGACATGGCGCGCGAACTTGGGCGTGGGCCACGACTCCGGCAAGCGCTTCTGGAGCACGTCCGTGAACTATCAGGGTGCGGCGTATTGGGCCGACGTGCTGTTCGCGCGGGCATCGACGTCGGCGTTCACACAGGTCAACGCGGCGTTCGGCTGGCGCTTCGTGAATGACCGCGTCACGTTCAAGCTCGTCGGGCAGAACCTCTTCGACGAGCGCGTCCAGCAACACATCTTCGGCGACATCATCTCGCGCAAGATCGCGGGCCAGGTCAGCATCCAGTTCTAAGCGCAAAAAAAAAGAGGGTCAGAGCCTTTGCGGGGCTCTGACCCTCGAGTCGGCTCAGCCGCTACGGCGTCAGCGCCGTTACCGCACGCTCCGCCAGAATCCTGTGGACCGAAGTCGTCGGATGGATCGCATCCCAGAAGAGATACGTCCGCGGGTCCCGGCAGATCGCATCGACCAGCACACCGAAGCGCAGACACGGCTCGGCAACGTTCAGGATGCCGTAGGGGCCTGGCGCCGCGACGATACCGTTCAGCAGCGAGAAGATGTCGAGCTGCACGATACGTACCCCCGGCAATTGCGCCTGGAGTTGAGCGAGCAGCTGTGCCAGCCCGGCGTTGTAGCCCACCGAAAACTGCAGCGCGAGATCGCGAACCTGCGCCGGCTGTGCGGCAATGGCCGGGGTGAGCGCGAGGTTCGGTACATTCGGCACCAGGAACGTCCGCGCACCAGCAGACCAGAGCGCGAGCATGTTTTCGCCGATTGCCTGGATGGCCGCCTGAATCATGACGCCGCTCGTGGCGCCGGTCTGGTCAACGGCCAAAGCCTCGAGCGCATCGCGAACGTCGTTGGCACCGAACCAGATCACGTGCAGCGAATCGGCGCGGACAACCCCGCCCGCGTTACCGAAGTACATGGCCACCTGCGCGCCCAGCCCCGGTGATGTACTCGCTGCGCCCGCCCGCGCGCGCGCGCCGCCAAAGGCGTAGTTCGTGTACACACGCGGAGCAAGCAACGCCGGGCCCGTGCCTGTTTTCGAGTCGAGAGCGCGCGACATGCGCTCCACCCAGGTTTCGCCGTTCGTGAAGTGCATGCCACCGATGGCATAGGGGGCACTCGGGATCGGCGCGAACGGCCGCACCGAGTATTGGCCCGTGGCAACGAACACGTTGCCGGGGTCGGACAAACTGTCACCGAAGACGACGACTTGATCGAACTCCGGCCGATCCCGGTCCCTGTCCCAGTCTCTGTCGGACCACTCGTGGGCCGAAGCCACCAACGGCAGAAACGCCGCAATGGACGCGGCGGCCATCAGTACCCTGCTTAAACGCTGTCTGGACATGGTCTTCTCCTTGTCGCAGTCACTGACTGCTGTATTGAACACAGCGCCATTGCGCGCCGAGAGAGCACCCGCCGGCCTGTGGAATAGCCGAGGATTAGCCGGGCTTTTGCCGAGGAGGTCGCCGTCCGCGCTGGGGTACCCGGCACGCACGAACTGAGAGCTGGTTCACAGGCGGCGCGGCAAAGCCCCCGCTGTAATGCCACGACGCATAACAAATCCAACGACCCCGGGGGTATCCGCAGATGGCGTCGCCCGACAGTCCGCAGAGTCCGCTCGACCGGTGGCCGTTCGCCGAGTTGACGCTCGACGCGAACGGCGATGGGCAGTTCACCTTCGCGGATGTGTTCGAACGCCTCTGGGCGCTGCTCTTCCTGCCCGGCGATCTCTTCCTGTACGCCCTCTCGACCTATGCGGCCCCCGTCGCACGCTGGCTCGAGCTTGGCCCCGCCGACTACGGCGGCTTCGTGTCCGGCGTTCTGTCGGTGTGCGCGTGGCTCGTCGCGTTCGTGATCGCCTCGATCGCGTACCACTACGTGCGCGACGTCGATCGACGAGTGACCGGCGCGGCGCAGCGGCTGTTCGCAATGGCACGGCTGCGCCTGCGGATCGGCTACGCGCTGGCGCGCCAGCGTTGGCGGGCGTGGGCCGCGGCTCGTCGGCCGGCCAAGCAGGCTGCGGAAGTGCGTGAAGTCGAGTTGTCGACGATGGAGCTTCGCGTGTTGCAACTACACGCCGGGCTCGCGGCCGGTTACGCGTTATCGGTCAGCGAGGTGGCGCACGCCCTGCGCGCGCGAAACTACGACACGCAGAAGTTGCTGAGCGGGCTGAAGGAGCTCGGGCTCTTGAACCGCGCGATCGGCGGCACGGACGACGAGACGAGCTACACGCTGAGCGCGGCCGGCAAGGGGTTGCTCGCCGCCCTTGCCACTCGGCGCCGAACGCCGAGGCCGACCCAGGGCTAGGCCTGGGGCGGCATCTCCGCAAACGCGGGCAAGCCCTGTGGCGGCTGGTCCCAGCTTGGCGCTCGCGACGTGAACACGCTCATCTGCGACGTGAACTTGGTGGGATCGTCGAGCGTGGACGCCGTGACCATCATGACGCCGGGCATCACGGTCGCCGACGTCGAGACGCGTGACCCACACTTCGGACAGAACCGGCGCGTGATGGGCTGGCTGCTGCCGCCGGCACTCGTGTACTCCGTAAGCTTGCCGGTAACGGTCACGGCCTGATCGGGAACGGCCAACACCGCCACGTGCCCGGAGCCGCTCGTCTTGCGGCAGTCCTCGCAGTAGCAGTTACCGGCGAAAATGGGGTCTGCCGAAATCTGGTAACGAACCGCACCGCAGTGGCAGCCGCCCGTGATGGTTTGAGCCATGTTCTCATTCTCCGTGGATTGGCTGACGACGCTGGACCCGCACACCATACCGCCGAGCCGAGCCGCGTGGCCAGGCCCGTTCAACCGCACTATGTTAACGTGGCACTTCCCCGCAGCGGCCGCCTGGGCCGCCTCGCGCAACTCTTTTAGCCCGCACCGCATAGGTGCTAGCCGTTCCGCGCGGTATCTGCCCACAACCATTGGAGCGCAATCATGAAGCCGCCGTACTCACTTTTTTTGACTCTGGTTTTCGCCGCGGTTACGCCGCTTGCTGTACTGGGTCAAGGCACCCAGCAACGCGCCGCCATCGCGAGCTCCGACGTCCTAAGTCAGATTTCGATGTTCAACTACCGCGAGGGTCCGAAGTCGGACCTGCTGTTCCGCGGCACGCCGCTTGCCGCTACCGCCGAAGGTACGGGGCAGGTGGAGTACCAAGACAGGAATGCGCGGATCTTCGTGAAGGTGTGGGATTTGCCGGAGCCGTCGTCGCTTGGGCCTTACACGACGTACGTGCTCTGGGCATTGACCCCGGATGGACGCGCCGCCAACCAGGGCGTGCTCACCGACGCCGAGGGGGGCAAAGGCAAACTCGAGACGCTCTACCCCGCCCCGCAGTTCGCCTTGATCGTCACGGCCGAGCCCCATTTCGCAGTGGCCGCGCCGAGCACGATGATCGTGCTCTTCAACGTGGCCGACAAAGTGCGTGGCACGGAGTCGAAAGTGACCACCTTGACGGAGCGCGACGACTATTCGAATCTCGCGCGCATCCCGATCGACGGCAAGACGAATCCCGCGGAGCTGGTCCAGGCTCGTTATGCCGTCGCTATCGCCAAGACCGCGGGCGCGGAGCGGTTCGCAGCGCGCGATTTCGCCACCGCAAACGAAAAGTTGGCCGCTGCCCAAGCGGCGCTGCTCGGCAGAAGCTCACAACGCAGGCTGGTGCCGGGCTTGGCGCGCGAAGCCGTCATCGCTGCGGCCGATGCCAACCGTGCCGCAATGCTCGGCTCGGCCACCGCGACCGCCGAAGAGCAACGCCTGGCCGCTGCAGCTGCGGCGACGGCAACCGCCAACCAGGCGGCGGCGGCGGCAGCTGCCGAGGCCGCAGCCCGAGCCTCGGCCGAGGCTGACACGGCCGCCGCGGCAGCCAGGGAAGCCACGGAGGCTGCACGGCAGAAAGCGGTCGCCGATGCGCGCGCGGATCTGCGCAATCGGTTGAACGCCGCCTTGCCGACGCGTGAATCGAACCGCGGCCTGGTATCGGAGATCGGTGGTTTGCAGTTCGCAACCGGAACGGCCGACATCAATTCCTCGGCCCGCGAGGGCCTGGCAAGGTTCGCCGGTATCGTGGCGTCGTATCCGACTCTGCGATTCAAGATCGAAGGGCACACGGACAGTGTCGGCAGCCTGGCCACCAATAACGAGCTGTCGCTGCGCCGCGCCATTGCGGTTCGCGACTACTTGATGGGACAGGGTGTATCTGCGGCGGCTATCGATATCGAGGGCTTCGGACCGTCGATGCCGATCGGTGACAATTCCACGCCCGATGGACGTGCGCGCAACCGTCGCGTGGAGATCGTGGTGTCGGGGGGCTTGCTAGCCGAACGGTGAGGCGATCTTCGTATCGCTGACTTTGGGGCCGGCCTTCGAAGGCCGGCGACGGACCGATGACGAGCGTCTGCGTGCCAGCACAACTAGTGGTGGGTCTGTGTTGCGCGTGTGCCTATGGCACTCCTGCGTTGGCGCAACAGAAACTCGATTACACGTGGCTCAGCTTCGTGCAGCTAACCGCGGAGCACGCTGACGGTGCCGGCGGTCTCACCTTCGGCGCGGATCGTGTGCGCGCGAAGATCGAAGTCACATCCGGTCGCGTCACTGGGACCGCAGCGCTCGAATTCGGCGCGGACCACCTCGGTGACGCACCGCCAGGAACGCTCGCGAACGTCGTGGCAGACCTGTACGTCAACTACGGCTGGGATAACCACCTGCTGCGTGTCGGCCAGTTCAAAACGCCGCTTGGCATGGATTTCAACGTGCCCGGTCAGGATCTCGATCTCGCGACGCGCGGTATGGAGGCGGGTCTGGTTCTCAACCGCGACCTCGGCATCATGCTGGCCCGTCAGCGCGACGGGCACGGCTTTGGTTACGATCTTGGGCTGTTCAATCCGCCGGGCCGATCGGCCGCGACGGCCTATCTCGACAGCCAGCGCGGCGGCGACAATGCGCGGATCGGTCGGGTTCGCTACGACGCGACACAGTGGCACACCGAAGCTGCCTACGGCGAGAGCCCTGCAGCGGGCGGACCCGGAACGTCCAAGTACGAAGTCGTGGACGCCGGCTTCCGCTATGCGGGCGAGCGTTGGAATGCCAAAGTCGAATGGCTCGAAGGCCGCGGCGTGCTCGGAGTGGCCGGTCGAACGGAAAGCGTGTATTACGTGCACGGCGACTATTCGGTAACAACATCCACACGGCTCGTGGCGCGACACTACGCAGGCCACAGCGATGTCGACGGGCGGGGCACGCGCCTGACGAACACATATGTGGGCGTCTCGGCTCGCGTGTTCACCACCCCGCGAACCAACGGACGTGTGCAGGTCAACTATGTGCTCGTGCGAGGCGACGCCGCGCGGTATACGGGCGTGAGCGGTTACCGCGACGACACTCTTCTGTTCCAGTTTCAGGTGTATGCGCAGCGGTGACTGGCGTCACGGCGTCCTCGCAGCGGCGGTGGCTCTGGTGGCACCGAGCCTCGCGAATGGCGTCGAGTTGAGCGGCGGCCTGACGGCAATCGGCTTGTTTCCCTCGGGTGCGCCGATCGCCGACGACCGAACGTTATCGGTCGATCTCAATCTCGTGCAGCGTTACGAGCACGGTCAATTGCTCGCATACATCGAGGGTAATTCATCTCTCGACGAACGCCGCGCGTCGACCATGCTCGTGGAGTCCAACGCGGATGCCGGCACGGCGCTCGATCCAGATCGACGCGGCCGCGTGCAGCTCTCCGAGCTCAACTACCAGCTGCATAGGCCTGCCGGTCGGGAACTGACGTTTGGGCTATTGGACGCGTCGGGCTACCTCGACCGAACGCGTATCACGAACGACGAGAACGTTCAGTTTCTCGGCGCGTCGTTCGTCAACAATCCGACCATCGAGTTTCCCGATTACACGCTCGGCGTCGTCTATCAGAGCCCAGCCGCCGGGCGTCGTCCGCAGATCAACGCGGTGCTCACGTCCTCGAATGGATTGGCCGACAACCCGAACCTCTCTTACAGCCAACTGTTTCAAGTCGCGGACGCCGGCAAAGGCGTGTTTGCCGCCGCGGGACTCGGCTGGCCTAAAGAGACGCGCCTGACGAGAGTGGGCGCCTGGATCAACACGCGCGCGCACGACGATGTCAATGGCTTGCCCGGGGGCGGGCGCAACTACGGTATGTATGCGGTCTTCGGCCAGTCGTGGCATGCACATGCGATGAACTTGCGCGTCGGACTCGCGAACGAGGATGTAACTAGGGGCTCGGCGTTCGTGGCGCTCGCCTACCGGTACCGTCTGCGCGAGCACGCCTTCGGGGCTGGCGTTGCGCACACATTCCTGTCTCCGGCGGTCGTCGAACGGCTGCTCGACGATTCGACGCATGTCGAGATTTTCGCCCGCCTGGCGATCTCGCCCGCCATGCATCTCAGCCTATCGGCGCAGTGGCTGCACAACAGCGGATTTCATACGGCGCCGAGCGATCCGCGCCATTCCGTAGCGGTGGCTGGGATACGCTTCCATTACACGTTCTAGTGCGTTCTTCCCGGCTCATTACAGCCCCATTGCCAGCCTTGGCGAGCGAGGGCTCAACGTCGCGACCAGCCGCTCGCGCGCAGGGGCGGCGGCACGTCGCCGCCCGGCGCGAACAGCTGGGCGGCCTGCTGCTGCTCGACGGGGCCGAGCTCGGCGAGCCATTCGATGCCGGCGCCCGTGTGCGCGGCCACGGCCACACCGTTGCGAAACGCGATGCGCCGATGCGCCACCGGCGCGCGTGGCGTCTCGTCCATGATGCCGGCCAGGTTCACGGGATCGGCGGCCGTGACTACCAGCCATTCGTCCGCGTCTTTGGTGCGCCGCAGCTGCCGCAGCTCGTCGACCGCTTCGATCAGCGCGAATTGCTCGCCGCCGAACGGCTCCACGAACCGGCCGCCGCGAATCTCGCCGCGCGCTTCCGCCGTGCGATAGAACGGCAGCAGCTCGCGCCAGCTCGGGGCCAGCGGCTCGCGCATCGCGATGCGCCGGCTGATCACGCCATAGCGACGCAGCAGTGTCTTCGCCGCGTGCTCGAGCGCTTCGGGTGCCGCGGCCGTGCGCGGCGCCGTTTGCGCGGGCAGCAACGCCCAGCGCCCGGCGGCGTCGAAGCCGCTCGTGCCGCGCATGCGGCTGCGGCCGCGGAACCCACGTCGCTGGCTCTGCGGCGTGAGCACCGCGCGCAAACCCGCGAACGAATCGGCCGTCACGAGGCCGCGCGCGACGAGCTCGCCGAGCGCTTCCTCCACTTGCACGCGCAGGAGGCCGCTGGCCTGCACGAGCTCGACGAAGAACAACGCGCCGCGCTCGCGCAGCGCGCTCACCACGCGTTCGGCCGCGCCGGACACGCCACTCGCCGGCTCGAACGAGCCCAGCGTGCGCCACAGCGCCAGCGTGCCGCGCGGCACGAGCGCGATCGGCGACGTAGCCACCGTGCTCGCGCGCGCGCCGGGCGCGGCACCGCTCGGCCGCGGCCGCCACCACACGAGCTCGCCGGCCGTGCAGAGCTGATCGAGCAACAGCGGGCTGTAATCCTTGATGCGCGCGGGTAGCACTTCGCGCTCCCACAGCGCGGCCGGCATCGCGAGGCCCTGCAGCTCACCGAGCACGGCGCTCAATGCTTCGCGGCCTTCGCGCCGCTCGTTGCCCAAGCCCTGCCAATGGAACAGGAACCGCTGGTAGTCCGCGAGCGTGGCGGGCTCGATCTCGTTGCGCAGGCGCTTCAGCGTGTAGCGATGGATGCGCGCGAGCAGGCGCCGCTCGCACCACTCTTCGGCCGGCGCGGCACCACCCGCGCGCGCCGTGAACTGGCCGCGCATGGCGCCGCCCTGCTGCTCGAGTGCCGCGAGCGCGGGCAGGATCTCGTCCGCGGGCAATCCGAAAGGTTTCGCCAACGCTTCGGCCGTGACGGGCCCCATCGCCTCGAAGCGGCTGCGCACGAGCTCGCGCAGCGCGCTGTCGCGGTCCGCGACGTCGCTCGCAAGCGCCAAGAGCTCGTCGGCCGCGACGGTTCCCGGCAACGCGAGCTTCAGCTCCGCGATTCGCTCAGCGGCCACCCACACGGTGCCGCCGCTCGGAATCTCGACCGTGGTCGCACGGCCGTCGGCGCGCAGGCGCTCGAAGTGCTCGCGCCACGGCGCGCCTTCTGCCGCCGTGGCGAAGCCGAGCAGCACGAGCGCGTCGTGCAGCTCGTCGGCGTTCAGCACCTGCGGCCACGCCTCGGCGCGCACGCGCGCGATGGCCTCGGCGTCGAGCGAGCCGAGCTCGGCCGCCTGCTCGGCGGACAGATACCGGCGCGACTGCACGGCCAGCGTGCGCCGCTCCTCGGCCGGCGCGTCGTCCAGGAACGCGTACGGCTTCGCGCCCAGAATTTCCTGCGCCAGCGGCGACGGGCTCGTGAGCTCGCGGCACACCACTTCGACTTCGCCCGCCTCGATGCGCTCGAGCAGCCGCACGAGGCCGTCGATGTCCATGTTCACGTTGAGCACGTCGTCGAGCGTCTGCTTCACGAGCGGATGATCGGGAATGTCGCGGTGCCCGCCCGTGAGATTCTCGGCGCACGCAAGCTGATCGGGGAACACGGTGGAGAGCAGGTCTTCCGCGTCCATGCGCTGGAACTGCGCCGGCTGTTTCTTGCCGTTGCGGAAGCGGCGCACGGCGAGCGCCGTGCTTGCGTTCCAGCGCCAGTACACGCCGAACACGGGCGCGTCGAGCACGGCCTGCGTGAGCACGTCGCGCACGGTCTTGCTCGAGAGGTAGTGCACCACGTCCTCGAGCGCGAAGCTGTGCACGGCGCCGAGCGAGATCACGATCGAATCCTCGAGGGCGGCGGCCTGCAGCTCGAAGTTGAAGCGGCGGCAAAAGCGCTTGCGTAAGGAGAGGCCCCACGCGCGATTCACGCGCGAGCCGAACGGCGAGTGGATGACGAAGTGCGCGTCGCCCGTCTCGTCGAAGAAGCGCTCGAAGATCACGCGCTTCGGCGTTGGCAGTACGCCGAGCGCGGCTTTCGCGGCGGCGAGATACTCGACGAGCTGCCGTGCCGCACTCTCCGGCAACGCGAGCTCCGCGATGAGCCAGCGCACGGCGCCCTCCGGACCCTCGTCGTCGAGCAACGCGGCGAGCTTCTCGTTCAACGTGCCCACGGAGGCTGAGAGCTCGTCGCTTCTACCCGTCGCCTCGCCGAGCCAGAACGGAATCGTCGGCGGCTGGCCCTGCGCGTCCGTGACGTAGACCTTGCCGCTCTCCACCTTCTGGATGCGGTACGACGTGTTGCCGAGCTGGAAGATGTCGCCGGCCATGCTCTCGAACGCGAAATCCTCGTTCAGCGTGCCGACGGGCAGTTCGCTCGGCAACAGCACCACGTCGTAGTCGAACTGATCCGGGATCGCGCCGCCGTTCGTGATGGCCGTGAGCGACGCACCGCGCCGGCCGCGCAGCACGTTGTTCACGCGGTCGAAGTGCAGATGCGCGCTGCGCCGGCCGCGCTGCGTGGTGAAGCCATCGGCCACCATGCGCGCCACGCCGACGAACTCGTCGCGCGTGAGGTGCTTGTACGTGGCGGCGTGCGTGAAGCGCTGGTGGAGATCGTCCACGCGCCATTCCTGCGCACCCACCTCGGCCACGATCTGCTGGGCCAGCACGTCGAGCGGCGCCGGCCGCGGCTTGATCGCGTCGAGCTCGCTGCGGCGGATGCTCGCGAGCAGCGCGGTGCACTCGACCAAATCGTCGCGCGACAGCGGGAACAGCCGGCCTTTCGGTATGCGGCCGAGACCGTGGCCCGAGCGGCCCACGCGCTGCAGAAACGCCGCGATCGCGTGCGGGGACCCCATCTGGCACACGAGATCCACGTCGCCGATGTCGATGCCGAGCTCGAGCGACGAAGTGGCCACGAGCGCCTGCAGCTGGCCGGCCTTCAGCCGCTCCTCGGCCTTGAGGCGATGCTCCTTCGCGAGGCTGCCGTGGTGCGACGTGACCACGTCCTCGCCGAGCCGCTCGGCGAGATGCCGCGCCGCGCGCTCGGCGAGCCGGCGCGTGTTCACGAAGATCAGCGTGGTGCGGTGCGCGCGGATCAGCTCCGCGAGCCGGTCGTACACCTCGATCCACACCTCGCCCGACATGATGGCTTCGAGTGGGGAGCCCGGCAGCTCGAGCGTGAGATCGCGCTCGCGCGCGTGGCCTTCGTCGATGACCGTGCACGGCGCGCTCGTCACGCCGGTGAGGAACCCGGTGAGCACGTCGATGGGCTTCGTGGTGGCCGAGATGCCGACGCGCGTGGGCGGGCGCTCGCACAGCGCCTCGAGCCGCTCCAGCGAAAGCGCCAGATGCGCGCCGCGCTTGTTACCGGCGAGCGCGTGGATTTCGTCGACGATGACGGTGCGCACCGTGCGCAGCATCTTCCGGCCCGACTCGGTGCTGAGCAGGATGTACAGCGACTCCGGCGTGGTGACGAGAATGTGCGGCGGCGTGCGGCGCATGCGCGCACGCTCGCTCTGCGGCGTATCGCCCGTGCGCACGGCCGCGCGGATCGGCGCCTCGCCCAGCATCTGCGCCGCGAACTCGCGGCCGATGCCTTCGAGCGGCGCGCGCAGGTTCTTCTCGATGTCGTTCGACAGCGCCTTCAGCGGCGAGACGTACAGAATCTGCGTCTCGTCGCGCAGCGTGCCCTCGCCCGCCTGCTTCGCGAGCAGATCGATGACGCCCAAGAACGCCGCGAGCGTTTTGCCCGAGCCCGTGGGCGCGCTGATCAGCGTGTGCGTGCCTGAGCCGATTGCGTCCCACGCCTTGAGCTGCACCGCCGTGGGCGCAGGGAAAGCGCTGCGAAACCAGCCGGCGACGGCGGGGTGGAAGGACTCGGGAAGCATGGGGTTAGGATGCTAAAAAGCTGTATGGATGTCCAGCACACTGGGGCTGCCGATCGAGGGCTGGACTCAGAGCAGAATATAGTCAATAGGCTATGGTCTACCGTTTATTTGATATTCTATAAGCTATAATCTACTAACTAAATAATGGTATATAGGCTATCGAATGCGCGCGTTGGACCGGGCTTCAGCCCGCAAGAATCTCGATAAGCGCTTGAGTCTGCTGACCAACGCGGATGCGCTCGCGCGCCCGCCACGCGGCTGGATCAGAGCGATCCGGGAAGCGCTGGGCATGACGACCGCCCAGGTGGCCCAGCGCCTGGGCATCGCCCAACCCAGCGTGATCAGGCTGGAAAAGGCCGAGGCCTCCAAAGCGATCACACTCGAGACGCTCGAGCGCGCCGCACGCGCGCTCGACTGCACGCTCGTGTACGCGTTCGTCCCGCGAAAACCGCTCGAGGCGATCGTGCAGGAACGCGCCCGCGAAGCGGCGAGCGAAAGCCTTCGCACCGTCAGCCACACCATGGCGCTCGAGGATCAGCGCGTTGGCCAGGACGAGGAGCGCGCGCAGCTCGAGCGCCTTGCACAAAAGCTGATCGACGGGCCCGGCTCCGCGCTATGGGATAAGTGATGGCAGACCCGCTCGCCGAGCAGGACGACGCCTCAACGCCGCTCAGTGCGGAAGAACGAGACGGGTTGATCCGCTCCGACATCACGCTGCGCCGCGAGCTCAACGAAGCCGAGCAACAGAATATCCTGGAAGCCAGTGCGTGGGCGGTTGCGCGCAAACGCAACGTACTCGATGAAGGATTCCTGCACGGCTTGCACATGCGGATGTACGGCAATGTCTGGCGCTGGGCCGGGCAACCCCGGCAAAGCCAGAAGAACATCGGCGTTCCGTACTACAGAATTCAGACCGATCTCCGGGCCTTGCTGGACGACTGTCTCTACTGGATCCCGCACAAAACATTCGAGCCCGATGAGATCGCAGCGCGGTTTCACCACAGGCTCGTGTGGATTCACTGCTATCCGAACGGCAATGGGCGCCATGCACGCCTTGCCACCGATCTGCTGCTGAGATCGCTGGGCCGCGATCGCTTTAGTTGGGGTAGCGCCACTCTCGTCGATGCAGGAGCAACTCGCGCGACCTATGTCGAGGCGCTCAGAGCAGCAGACAACCACGACTACGACCCGTTGCTCGCGTTTGTCCGATCCTGATCGGTCGTGTCGTACCGTCCACGCCGGTAGTATCCTTCACCGACACTTCAATCGCAGCGACCATTCCGGGGGGAGTACGCAATGCGACACCTATTTCGCCAAGTCACCATGGCGCTCCTGTTCGCGTGCACCGCGCTCAGCGCGGTATCGCTCGCGGCGGGCACTTCCACTTCGTCCGCCAGACCGGAGGACGAAGGGCTATCGACGCCACGGCTGAAACGCGTAGCCGAGCTCGTGCAACGCCACATCGACGCCGGCAGCTTCTCGGGCGCAGTCACGCTGGTCGCGCGCAACGGCCACATCGTGTACCACGAGGCCGCGGGCACGATGGACGTGGAAGCGAAGAAGCCCATGTCCAAGGACGCCATCTTTCGCATCATGTCGATGACGAAGCCGATCGTCGGCGTAGCCACGATGATGATGATCGAGGAAGGCAAGGTTCACTTGCAGGACCCGATCTCGAAGTTCATCCCCGAGTGGGCCAACATGACCGTCGCGATCGCGCAACCGCGCCCGAGCGGCCCCGGCAACGGCCCGCCATCGCCGGCCGGTGCGGCTGGCTCCGAGCCGCGTTTCTACACGGTTCCGGTCGAGCGCCCGGTCACCGTCCGCGATCTGCTCACGCACACGAGCGGGCTCGTGAGCGGACCGATGAGCGGCGCTGCCGCGCGCGCGGTCGCCGCCAAGCCGAACGAGACGCTCGCGGACTACGTGCCGCGCCTGGGCAATGTGCCACTCGAGTTCCAGCCCGGCACGCGCTGGGCGTACAGCGCCGCCGCAGGCTTCGACGTGCTGTCGCGCGTGGTCGAGATCACGTCGGGCATGCCCATCGATAAATTCGTGAAGCAGCGCATCTTCGACCCGCTCGGCATGAAGGACACGAGCTACATCGTGCCGAAGAACAATCCGCGGCTCGCGAAGCTCTATTCCCACACGGCGGAAGGCTTGAAGCCGGCCGCGGATCCCGCGTTCATGAACGGCGTGTACTTCTCGGGCGGCGGCGGCCTCGTGAGCACGGCCACGGACTACGCGCAGTTCGCGCTCATGCTCGCGAACGACGGCGAGTGGAACGGCGCGCGGCTGATCAGCCCGCGCGCGGTGGAGCTTATGGATTCCGTCTTCGCGCCGGACACCCTGCCCGGCCGGCCCACCGGCGAGAGCTTCGGGCTCAGCATGCGCGTGGTGAACGATCCCGCGGCGCGCAACTCGTTCCTGACCAAGGGCAGCTTCGGCTGGAGCGGCGCGTTCGGCACGCACTTCTGGGTGGATCGCAAAGAGAAGCTGATCGCAATCGCGATGACGCAGACTTCGAATCGGGAGTTTCTCAGCGACTTCGAGAGCATGGTCATGCAGGCGGTCGTGAGCCCCCAGTAAACAGCCGCGGCACCCGGTCTCTTGCGCAAGTAATGGCGAAGGTCCTCTTCGATCTGCGATTCACGCTCGAGCAGATCCTCGCCGCGCTGTCCCCAAGGAGTCGCTTGCTGCGCGAGTTGAGGGCCACCTGGGCTAAAGCGGGCACGAAGGACGACTGGTTGGCGAGCCGATACTTCGATCTCACTCGTCATGAATCGCCGGCGAATCACGTAGACGACAAGACGTGGGTCGACCTGGAATTCCCGAGGATCTTCGCGGATCTCGATACGACCTCCACGCGCATCGGCAGTCAGGCGCTCTTCAAAGGACTTCGCGTATACCCGGAGGACGCGAGCGAACTGAATGAGCGATACGGCGTATACGCCGCCTTGCGCGCCGATCCGGCACTGCGTGAAGAAATCCAGTTGGCGCTTGCATATTTGCGAGCGGACTCCAACGCCTATTTGGCGGACTCCTTGTTCGGTGAACCACCTGACCGGCCAAAACATTTTGTACCCGTACTCTTGTGGAGCCTGTTTTCATTAGCGGTCCTCACGACGGTCATCGCCTGGTCATGGCCCATTTGGCCCTGGCTCGCGATCGTCGCCATCAACGTGATTGTCGTTCTTCGAGTGTCTCGGCATGTCAACCGAGATGCCGAGGCGCTGAAGGATTGCGCGCGAATGCTGGGCGTAGCCGAGCGTCTATCGGCGATTGAAACAGGCTCGGAGCGAATACCGGCATTGGCCCGCCTGGTGGAGCAAGCACCGCGGCGTGCAGAAGCCCGCAAGGCCATCCGCTGGTTCTCCGGCCACCAAACCAATGAACTTGCCGCCAGCTTAGTTCTTTGGTTGAACTTGGGCTTTCTCCTGGAACTCCTGAGCTATATCCACGCGGCCAACAGGTTTGCTCGTTTTCGAGCCGACTTGGCAGCAACGTATGAGCTCGTCGGCTGCCTGGACGCTGCGATTGCCGTTGCGTCTTTCCTGGAGCGCTGCCCCGAGCATTGCCAGCCGGCAATCGCCGACAGCGCGCTGATCGACATCGAAGACGGGTGGCATCCGCTGCTGGACCGGCCGGTCAAGAACTCGATCCGACTCGACGGGCAATCGGCTTTGATTACGGGTTCGAACATGGCGGGCAAGACGACCTTCATCAAGATGGTCGGCACTAACATCATCCTCAGCCGCACGCTGGGAATCTGCCTGGCCTCGAAAGCGACCGTGCCCCGATCTGGCGTAAGGGCCTCGATTCGTGGCGAGCATTCCGTGGAATCTGGAAAGAGCCACTATTTCGCCGAGATCGAGGCGATTCTTTCCTTCATCGAGAGCGCGAAGCGTGACGAGCGTAGCGTGTTCCTGATCGACGAACTATTCAGCGGCACGAACACAGTCGAACGGATCGCGGCGGCTCGCGCCGTACTGCAAGCGATCAGCGCGAAGGCGCAGATGCTGGTGACTACGCACGACGTCGAGCTACAGGCGTTGTTGGGACAAGGTTTCAATCTCTACCACTTTCAGGAGAACCCGGACGTGGAAGGGTTCTTCGATTATCGGCTTCGGCCCGGTCGTGCAACCGAGCGAAACGCCATTCGATTGTTGGAGAGGATGGGATTTCCGGAAGAAGTCGTGCGAAGTGCGATGACGTTTGCGAGTGATGGCGTCACTCACCGCACAAGTCCAGAACCTCGCTCAGGCAGTTGATTCTCGGCACGTCGGGGATGTCCATCTTCCAATAGGAGACGGCCTTCCACACCGCGACCAGACCCGCATTCCGGGCACCTTCTATGTCGGCACGAGGGTGATCTCCGACATATAAGGCTTCGCTAGGTGAGCACCCGCACCTGTTCAACGCGCGCAGAAAGATTTGGCGATCGGGTTTCCGCACACCCTCTTCTTCGGAGATCGCCACCACACGAAAGTATGGCCGGATACCAAGCGCATCGATCTTGGCGTTCTGCCGAGCCGTGCTCCCGTTCGTAATGATTCCAAGTGTCTTCCCGCGACGTTGCAATGTATCAAGCGCGTGCAGAGTGTCGCTGGCCAGTACGCAGTATCGGTCGTAGCTCGACCAGAAATGCGCGTTGAGATCCGCCCGCAGCTCATCGCTCAGCTGCCAGTCCCGAGCCATCTGTCTGTAGACCTCGTCCTTCGACCCGTAGCCGTGGTCATCCAACTCAACGAGCCGTGCTATGTAAGCACCGCGTTCGACAGGCTGAAGCAGGTGTTCGAAGACGCGATACTGTTCTGCCGCAAGTTCTTGGACGAGAGCGTCGCGATCGTACAGCGTGCCATCCAGGTCAAAGAGAACGGTAGTTATCACTCGCACGCGGGTTCCGGCTGCGCGATGCCGCATAGAATAACGCCATCAGCGCCTAGTCGCGCAGCAACTCGCTCGGGTTGATCCGCGCGGCACGAAAGGCAGGCGCCAAACTTGCGATGAACGCAACGGCGGTCAAGATCGCAGTGACGCCGAGGAACAGCCACGCATCGAACGGTGCGACGCCGAACAGCATGCCTCTCACGATGCGCGCGACCGCGTACGCACCGCCGAGACCGATCGCCACACCGACACTCACCACTTCTACGGCCTGACTCAAGACCATTCGCAGTACTCTCTTGCGCTCTGCGCCGAGCGCCATGCGTATGCCGATCTCGCGCGCGCGCTCCCAGACGAGAAAGGCCAACACGCCGTAGATCCCGACCGCCGTCAATGTCAGCGCGGCAACACCGAAAGCTGTGAGCACGAGGCTGAACAGCCGCTGCCGCCAAAATGTCGATTGCGCAACCTCGTTCATCGGCGTAATCGTGATGTGCCCGATCGTGTACTTCAGCGAAGCAATGGCCCGTGTCAGCGGCTCCGCGCTTAAGGTCCGCTCACCTGAGCGCTTGCGCACGAAGAAGTACGTCGGAAAGGCCGAGAGCGAGTTGGCGTCGACGTACGCTGTCGGCAGCGGCCGATTGCTGCTGTCCCAGTTCGCTACGTCTCCTGAAACCCCGATGACCGTGATCCAACCGCGCCGCGCATCCGCGGCGAGCCTGAATTCCTTGCCGATGGGGTCCTCACTCGGCCATAGGCGGTCTGCCATGGCCTTGTTGACGACGGCGACGCGCCCGCCGGCACCTTCAGGCCCAAAGGTGCGGCCTTGCAGCAATGGAATGCCGAGAGCGCCGAAGAAGTCCGGCGAAACCCCGCCGTATGAGATTGCCGGCATGCCGCTCGGGTCCAACGTTCCGCCAGGGAGGTCAACCTTCGAGCGGAAGCCCCCGCCGCGCAACGGCAGTAGGTTCGCGGCCCCCACCGCTTGGGTCCCTGGCGCGGCCGAAAGTGCGGCGAGTGTGCTTTCCAGATAGCGGCCGACGTCCTTTTGGACCGCTGGCTTTTCGAGCACGGAGACGTGGACGCTCGTCACGCCTTCGGTCTCAATGCCCCCATCGGCAGCGACCAGATTCATGAAACTTCGCAGGAATAGCGAGGCCGGAATCAATAGCGCGAGCGCGAATGCAACCTGCGCCGTCACCAACCTTCGACGAGTGCGCTCGTGTCGGCGTGTCGCGGTAGTCGCAAAGCCAGAGCCACTGAGCTGGGCACGCGCCGATTCCCGCGCCGCGTGCAGGGCAGGCGCGAGTCCGAACAACACAGCTGCCGTCAAGGTCAGCGCGACCGTGTAGGCGAGGACGCTCATGTCGATGCTCAAAGCCAGCTCGGTGCCCGTGCTCGACGCCACCATCCCGAGCAAGAACGTCAGGCTCCACTTCGCCAAGACGAGGCCGATGGCAGCGCCCAAGGCTGCAATGAACAGGCTTTCGCAGAGGAGCTGGCGAACGATTCGCCAACGCGCGGCGCCGAGAGCCGCTCGAATCGCGAATTCGTGGCGTCGGCGTGTCGCGCTAGCGAGCAGCAGATTTGCCACGTTAGCGCACGCGATCATCAGCACGAGCGAGACGGAGCCCATCATCAGAAGAATCATCGTCGTCGTGGACGGCGAGAGATTACGTGCGTATGGGCTAATGCGGATGCCGAAGTCCCGGTTCTCCGAATGGAGCGCCGCGAGCCGGCTCGCAATACCGTCGAGGCGGGCCGTGGCGGTCTCGATGCTGACGCCGGGCGCAAGCCTCGCGACTACATTGATCGAACGATCTTCCCAAGAGGTGTCTGCCGTCGCGTGCAACGGCAGCCACGCTCGTGACGAGCGAAGGACGTTCGGGACGCGCGCGTCGAGAATATTCGCCACGACACCGATGACCAGGGCCGGGCGGTCGTCGATATTCACCGCATGGCCGATGATCTCTCGGTCGGCGCCGAACTGGGCGCGCCATAATGCTTCGCTGAGCACGACGACGGGCTCGGCGTCCGCAGCTTCCTCGGCGGCGACGAACGTGCGTCCGATGACGGGCCGGATGCCGAGGAGCGAAAAATAGTTGGGCGTCACGAGCGCGCCGTCAACCCACTCGCGGCCTCCACTCGTGCCAACCGCGAACGTCGACTCGCGCACTGCCGCCATCTCTGCCAGATCGGCGGATGAGGTCTGCCAATCGACGAAATCGGGCACCGAAGCGGGCGACTCGACCGCCGTCGCTAGGCGATTGACCTCGCCGACCGATACAAGCCGGTCGGGATCGGCGAACGGCGGCGGCTCCAGTATGACGCCGTCGACGACGGTGAAGATCATCGTATTGGCGCCGATGCCGATGCTAAGGCAGAGCACTGCTAGCGCGACAATCGTGCGACTGGCCGCGAGGGCGCGCAATGCGGATCGAGCGTCGCTGACAAGAGCGTCCACGCCGACTGATGAGTCCCTCTGATCCTTTGGCGACGCTAGCGTGAGATCACAAATTCTTCAACCCGCGGGAGTTGTCTATACCCCGGTGGGGGAGCTTCGGGGTATAGATATGTCCTGCGAAAAAAAAGGGAATGAGCAGAGGGAACCCGGTGCTAGCGTCCTGCGGCGGCGCCCGATCGGGCCCTGAGCGCGGGTTGTAGCGGCCGGCTGGGCCGGCCCAAACGGCGGTTGTGCGAGAGTTTGCCGAGGCCGCCGCCTAGAGGTGAGACCGAGGTCGTTGTGGGAGGGCTCCCAACTGTGGAAGCCTTGGCTCTTGAATGAGCCTGAAGATGAAGACGTTGTGGGTTCTGATGCTGACCGCCGTGCCCTTGGCAGCTGGACTCGCAGGTATCGCACACGGTCAGCAGTGCTTCGGTCCCGTCGTTGCGGGTGTTTGCCACGACGCTGTGCTCACGCCCGCAGGTAATCCGAGGTTCGGCACCCCGCCCGACGTGCCCGGCGGCCTGCCTGGCGGTCAATGCGCGGGCCCAGTTGTCGCTGGCGTATGCCACGACGCCGCGCACGAAGGTGCGCGAATGGGTGGAGGCCCGCAGCTCGGCGGCTTGGACTCGCCGTCGGCTTCAGGCGCACAGTCTGGGCCGTGGCCATTCTGCGGCAGAAAATGTCGTGCGCAGCGTGAGGCGCAGGCACAGCTCGCTGCCGAGCAGGCCCATCAATACGTCGCGCTTGTCGATGAGACGGCGGCTACATGGCATCGACAGCTTGCCGATCTTCTCGCGACGTACCCAGAATCAGCGGTACAGCTGCGTGTCATCGACTCGCAGATTGACTCGTTCGCGGCGGGCGCAAAGTCGCCTTACCCGCGAACGCGCGAACTGTGGCTGACTGAGCTAACTGGCGTCGGCGATACGATCTTCCAGTTCTTGGCAGACGAGGAACAGCGCCGGCGCTACCGCGACTGCGTCAATGAGTACACGCAGCTGCACGCCGAAAACGCGGTCGTGAAGTGCAATGAAATACGGCAAAAGAATTGATTGGCGAGAGCGAGCGTGATGTCCTTCGGGTTTTAGATTCTTCGGTAGACTCGGGACAGTTACTGACCCGTAGCAGGTAGCGGACATGGGGTTGCAGGATCGCGACTATCTTCGTCGCAGCGACGGTTCAGGCTTTGTAAAAAGGCCGGATTGGCGCAAGTGGCTGTTCACGGCCGCTTCGGTCATTGCTGTCGCTAGCGCGGGTGTCTGGTTACTTCGCGACGTTCGCTCTCTGGTCGGCGATGTGCGCCCAGTGGCAGGTTCATTGGTCGTGAACATCAACACGGCGACGCAGGCTCAGCTTGAGACGGTACCCGGTATCGGACCGGCTCGGGCGGTGCAGATCATCGCCGGAAGACCCTACGAAAGTGTCGACGAGCTAGTTCGAATTTCTGGGATCGGAAACGCGACGCTGGAGAGCATGCGCCCCTTCGTTACGACTGACTCAGAAACGAGAAAGCGATAGCAGACACGTCCCAGCTCATTCGAGCCGTTGCGGGCTTTTGCCAACCTCATGGCAGCGGCTCAACGAACCTCAGCTAGTCTGGGTCGTCGCCAGTTCCTTGGCGACCCCTCTTCGAGGCCGCCGGGAAATCGCCGTCTAGCGCGCAGCCGACTTCGAGCTACCACCGTGCCGTCGCTCAAGGCTCTGCACGTGTTCAACGTCCGTCTGGCGACTGATCGCGAGACGCGCTGTTTCGAGCCGTCCCACGCAGAATTGCAGTCGATTTGGCGACATGACTTCCTCGGTCTGGTCTCTTAGGTATCGCACCAGGGCGGAGACCTTAAACACTCCCTGAGGAATCTCTGTTTTGAACTCAGCTTCGCCAGCAAAAACGACGATTGATCTAATGGCGTCTGTCGGTAAGAAGTCGAGTAGACCTTGCACAGCACGAACGTGCCTCTTGTTTTGGAATATCGGGTTCTGGAATTTGAACTTGAGCCGGAACAGAACTTTGGTCCACATTTCTCCCGTCGCGTTAGCGAAGATCCAACCTTTATAGTCCTTGGTTTCTATGACAAACACGCCGAACCTTGAAACGAGGATGTGATCGACCTGCGTTGTGCCGTCATCCATCTGAATCGTGACGTGATTCATCAGGTGATAGTCGGGAGGGCCGAACTCTGAAAGCAGAGCGCGAGACACCAGCGCCTCACCGCTATTTTGGAAGCCGCGGGCGCGGCGCACACGGAAGGTTCTGCGGCGGCGGCCGATAGCAAGACCTAAGGCGACAGCAGTCGCAAGCAGAACGTAGAGAACTGTTCGATCGCCGTGGTTCAGGGCGAAGAAGAAGTGTGCGGAGGGTCGGGCTACCGAATCATTGAACAGAGCCGAGATGCTCTGCGCGAGGTCATCGAAATTCACGGTAGCGGCCTAGCTAGTTTTCGCGCCGACCGAAAACGATCGCGAGTAGACCGTATCAAAAGCTCGTCGGCATTCGAGCGACCGACTCTCATCGGTCGTGCTTTCCCCTCTGGGAGTACCTTCTCATCGACCTTCCTGAGCTTTTCGACCTGAACGTACACAACGACCCCCTCCAGCTAAGCTCGCAACCTGATATCGGTCTTCGCCACCCGAGTTCGCCAAAGTCGCCCTAATCGAGTCCAATGTGGAAGGCTGGTGCGTCAGGTGAGAAACGAGGACCGATTCTGTCTTTCACCATCCTGTAAACGTTCGGCCGTGGGGGGGCTTAGGGGTTCACATTGCCTTAAACCCTCGACGGACCCAAGCAATGCCCAGCCCGAGTAGCAGCCACAGCATGGGCACGCCTACCGCAGTCGACGCAGCAAGAGTGTAGGCCTTGCGCCGCTCGGCCTTAGCTTCCGCCACGTACTCCTCTGATTTCGTCTGATATTCCTGCTGGGCCTTCTTGGCTTCCTCGTTACGCTGTGCAACACGCTGAGTGAACTGCTCGATCTCGTCATCGGAAATGGTCTTGCTATTGTCCGATGCCAACTTGCGAACCTTCGCAGCGATTGTGCCGACAGCTTCGTCAGCCACGTTCCGTCTCACCGAAAAGATGCTGAAAGATCCCAACGACGAAATCGCGAATTGGCTCGGGTTTGCCTAGCGCGTTCCATACGCTTTTGCCGACGCTCAGATATCCTGTTCCTTCCCAGAGCGACAGGTTCCGGTTGATCAAAACAGAGACAGGGTTTCGTCTCTTGCCGCGATAGGGGAAGGCAACTGACGTCAGGCTTTTTTCCGCCGGATATATCTATACCCCGTGGGGGAGCTTCGGGCAGTACCTAAGTAACTGTTTGTTATTTCCTTTTCTCCTCACCACTGGTTATCCTTAAGGGCTATCCACTTAGCTCCACCCACGACTACATGTTGTGGTTACCCGGTTGCGGTGATCGCTTGGTAGGTCACGGGGTCGGTGATCACGGCTTGTTCGAGAAGCCGGTAAAACAGCAATCCGCGAGAGCGAGACGAGCGGCGGTTGCAGCCTAAGGTGAACTCGTCAAGGTAAGCGTCCAGCTGATGAGGCTGGACCGACCCTTGATGGGTACCTAACAGCCAACGCTTCAGCAACGCCGCGACGCGGTGCACGGCGGGCAGCGACACATGAGCGGGATCCTCGGAGCCGAGGAGCACCGTCTTGTCGCGAACGTAACCGCGTTCTTGCAGCGATCGGTACGCCCACGAACCGTCCGTGTGCACTGTGGAACCCAGCTCATTAGTCCAGCACGAAGGGCAGCAAGCTGTCCTCCGAGGCGTCGGGCACGCGGCGCAACCGCACGCGTCCAAATCCCTTCGGCTGCAGAACCTCAACGGCGACCGCCACGATGGCCTTCTTGCTAGGTGCCGTGGGAGGCTTCGTTTTAGCCGCTCGGCGACGTCTACGCGGGCGCGCCTCCCGCCCGCCCACGTAGGTCTCATCCACCTCGACGATCCCCGATAGCCGTTCACGGCCGGGTCTGATCATGGCGCGACGCAGCCGATGCAGCATCATCCAAGCCGTCTGATAACTGCCCAGCCCTAATACTCGCTGTAGCCCCAGCGCGCTGACACCATGTTTTTGATTGGTCGCGTACCACACCGCGGCAAACCAACTGCGCAGCGGCGTGCGTGTCTTGTCAAACACCGTTCCGGCGGTCACCGAGCCCTGAGCTCGGCAGACCCGACACATCAAGCGGTGACGCGTGGCCCGATAGGGCTCGCCGCGCTCGCCGCAGCGCCAACAGACAAATCCCTCCGGCCAGCGCAGTCGTTCCAGGTACTGAAAACACGCCGCCTCATCCGGAAACCAGTCCGCAAACTGCGCCCACGTCCGCGGGTAGTCTCGGCCAGCAGCCAACGACAGCGATGAACGGCTCATCGCTATATATTGATCGAGGTGGAGCTAAGTGGATAGCCCTTATATCCTACAGTATCTAAAACACCCCTCGCGGAGCCCGTCATGCACACCCACGACGACCGCCAGTTCGATCGGGAATCCATCGACGACCTCGACGCCGCCATCTGCACACTCGCGGCCAAGCTCAACGCCGAAACGTATCGCCTGCTCTCCCTCGTGCGCGCGTTCGACGACCGCATGGGCTGGGCGAAATGGAGCTTCCGCAACTGCGCCGAGTGGCTCGCGTGGCGCTGCGGCATCTCGCTCTCGGCCGCGCGCGAGAAGGTGCGCACGGCGCAAGCGCTGCGCAACGCTGCCCGCGATCGGCGCCGCGTTCGCCGACGGCCGCCTGTCGTACTCGAAGGTGCGAGCACTCACGCGCGTCGTCGAATGGCACGACGAGGACTCGCTGCTCGAGTACGCGCTCCGCGCCACGGCCGCGCAGGTCGAAGAGCGCTGCCGGCAGCTTCGTAACGGTCGGCCGCAATCCGCGAGCATTGCGCAACGCGCCTGGGAGCGTCGCGCGCTCACGCTGTGGCGCGATGCTGCACGCGGCGTGATGCGCGTCAGCATCGAAGTGCCGATCGAGGAAGGCGAGCTCATCGCGCAAGCGCTCGACCGCGCAGTCGCGGGCGGCGAAGCGGCGGAAGGTATCGAGTTCGATGCCAACGCCTGGCGCGCGCAGCAAGCCGATGCGCTCGTCGCCATCGCGAAGACCTATCTCGGTAACGCTGAGGCGGCCGCCGGTTCGACGGCCGATCGTTATCAGGTCGTCGTTCACGTCGACGAGAAATCCCTCCGCGGAGGGCTCGGGCGCGCGGATCTCCCGGTGGATACGGTCAAGCGGCTCACCTGCGACGGCAGCGTCGTGACGGTCACGGAAACCGAAACCGGCGCGCCGCTCGACATCGGCCGCAAGCAGCGCACGGTGCCCACGCATATGAAACGCGCGCTCTGGGCCCGCGACCGGGGCTGCGCGTTTCCGGGCTGCGACCGCAAACATTACGTGGACGCGCACCACATCGAGCATTGGGCCGATGGCGGCGCCACGAGCCTCGACAACCTCACGCTGCTCTGCTCGCACCATCACCGGCTGCTGCACGAGGGTGGCTTCGCCATCCGGCGCGACTCGAACGGCGACCTCTATTTCCGGCGGCCCGATGGGCGCGTGATTCCGCGGTTCGGCTATCGGCTCGACGACATGCGCGACGAGCCCTCCGCGGAGGTGCGCGAGGTCGGGATCCGTTCGGAACAGCGCCGGACCTATCTCAACGAGCCGGGGTGTGTCCGGGCGCTGTGATGGTGTGTCGAACGGTCGCAGCGCTATGCTGCGCCGCATGACGCCGATCAAGACTTTCGCCACACATCTCGACGCCGATCTCGCGCGCATCACGCTCGGCGCTGCAGGAATACCCGCGACGATTGTCGGTGTAGGAGTCGGGATGGAGGGCGGCGCCGACAGCGTGCGGCTGCTCGTGCCCGACGACAAAGTCGACGAAGCGTTGGAAGCGCTCCGCGATTCCTGAGCCCGCGCGGGCGGCGAGACTTGCCGGCGGGCGTCTTGGCCTGGTACTTCTGACGTCGGCCGCCTCTCCGAACCGCGTCCGTGTTAAGGCGACCCACGCCGACGTCCTAGCTCAGCCTCGAGCGCAACAATGCGCGCGTCGCGTTCCGCAATCGCAGCATCTCGCTCCGCAAGGGCACGCGCCACGTCCGCCGCTTCGAACCGCTGCGGAATGTGCTGCGAGCAGTTCTCGTCCCAGGCCTGCACGGTGAACACGATGGCCTGCTCGGCGCGCGCCTTGTAACCCGCGGGCATCAAGGCAGCGACGAGCTCCGCATCGTCTTCCACCACGCGCGCGGTGCCCCAGATCTTGACCCTGCGCCGCTGCGCGTAGTCGATCAGGAACAGGAACGCGTGGTTGTTCTCGCCGAGGTTGCCGCTCGTGATGAACTGCCGATTGCCGCGGTAATCGGCAAACGCGATCGTGCGTTCGTCGCGCACGCGCAGGAATCCGGCGGGGCCACCACGGTGCTGAATGTACGGCTGGCCCGCGGCATTCGCGGTCGCGAGGAACACGCTGGTCTGCGCCGCGATGAACGCGCCGAGCTCGGCGTCGATAGTCTGCGACCACCCGCCGCCGCGCTCCATGCGCGCATAGGCTTCGCGCGAGCCTTTGCGTGCCTGGATCGCCTTCACGCTCGGCGTGAAGGCGATGTCGCTGGTGGCGGCCCCAGATGACAGCGGCTGAGGGGTCATGGCTAGGCCGCGCGGCGCGCCGTGACGGCCGGAAAGTCGATTGCGGTGCGCGCCACCTCGTTGACGTAGTTGGTCAGCGTGTTCAGCGCCACATGCAACACGATCTCGACGATCTCGGCGTCGCTGTAACCCGCCAGCCGCACCTCACTCACGTCGGCGTCGGCTACGTGCCCGCGCGCTTCTACCACCTTGAGCGCGAACCGCAGCGCTGCTTCGGCCTTGGCGTCGTGCGATCGCCCGTCGCGATTGGCCGCGATCTCCGCGTCGTCGAGGCGCGCCTTGTTCTTGCCGAGAAACGTGTGCGCGGACAGGCAGTAGCTGCAGCCGTTGAACTCGGCCACCGCGAGCGCAATGCGCTCACGCGTTCGTGCATCCAGTGCGCCTTTGCCGAGCGCGGTGTTCAAAGAGAGGTAACCCTCGAGGGCTGCGGGGCTGTTGCCGACGACGCGAAACAGATTCGGCACCACGCCGAGCTGTGACTTCACGGCGTTCAGCAGCGGCTGGGAACCGGCGGGCGAGGCTTCGACGGAGGCGGGGGTGAGCAGGCGGGACATGGCGGACTCCTTGGGTTTTGTGCGGCGGGCACTGCGCCAACCGATGGGAACCAGTCTGCACTGGTGCGTAGCCCGCGATAATCCGTCAATATCGCACTACATAATTGCTTCAGGCGCATTAATCCATGGACCGTCTCGGTGCGATGCAGGCGTTCGTGGCCGTGGCGGAGCTACAGGGTTTCGCCCCGGCCGCACGCAAGTTGGCGGTGTCGGCCTCCGCCGTGACACGAATGGTGGCCGCGCTGGAAGAGCGGCTCGGCGTGCGCCTGCTGCAGCGAACGACGCGCTCGGTCACGCTGACCGATGCCGGCGCACGCTATCTCGATCGCGCGCGCCGCATCCTCGCCGAGATCGACGAAGCCGAAGACTCGGCGCATGCCGAGCAAGCGCGCCCGATCGGTCGGCTCACCGTGTCGGCCCCCACACTGTTCGGCCGCATGCACGTGGCGCCGCTGATGGGCGAGTTTCTCGTGGCACACCCACAAGTCACGGGCGAGCTGCTGCTCGCCGACCGCATGGTCAATCTCGTCGACGAGGGCATCGACCTCGCGTTGCGTATTGGGCGGCTCGAAGATTCGAGTCTCATCGTGCGCAAGACGGGCGAAACACGGCGCGTGCTCGTGGCCTCGCCCGCGTACCTTACGCGCCACGGCGTGCCGTCCGCGCCGCGAGATCTGGCCGCGCATCAGGTCATTCAGGTGCTGCCGTTGGCGCCGACACTCGAGTGGACTTTCGGCGCCGACGTGCACGTGAGCGTTGCGGCTCACTACGTGACGAACAGTGTCGACGCCGCACTCTGGCACGCCGAGCACGGCGGCGGGCTCACGCTGGCGCTGTCGTACCAGGTAGCGGAAGCGGTGCAGGCGGAACGCTTGCGGCTGGTGCTCACCGAGTACGAGCCGCCGCCGCTGCCGATCCAGTGGGTCTATCCCACATCGCGACTGTTGTCGGCGAAAGTGCGGGCGTTCATCGATCTCGCCACGCGCCAAAGCGATTGGCGATTTACCTGAACGCGCGTGGTTAGAGACCCAACAGCGCCGCGACGTCGGGCCACGACTTCGCGCCGTTCGTGCGCATTTCGGCACCGAGCGCTGCGGGCATCCAGGCCACGAAGGCGGGCTCGAACGTGGGTCGGCGCCGAATGCGCTCGAACCAGTCCGCGACGCGCGGCAGGCGCCCGTCGCGCCACAGCCCTTCCATGGCCAGCGCCGCGAGACGGTTCAGGTACGGCGCCATCGCGACGTCCGCCATCGTGAAGTCTTGCCCCACGAGCCAGTCGGAGTCCTGCAGCGCACGCTCCATCTTCTGCAGATACTCCGCGTAGAGGCGAATCTTGTCGGCAGCTCCGGGCGCGGCGAGCCCCTGCTGGATCCATTGCCACTTGAGCGCGCGCGCGGCCGCGCCTTCGCCGCCGCCGTGCTGCATGAACTGCTCGAAACTGCCGGCCCCATTGCGCAGGATCGTATGCCGGTGCGATACGACATAGGTGATCGCCGAGCACGCAGGGTGCAGCTCCTCGTCGACCGCTTTGGTCCAGACCCGCACCCGCGCTCGTTCCAGCGGTGAGCGTGGATAGAGCGGCGGCTCGGGAAACGCGTCCTCGAGATACTCGCAGATCACGGTCGACTCCGTGATCACTGCGCCGTCGGCGATGAGCACGGGCACCACACCCTTCGGATTGATCGCGAGGAACTCGGGGCGAAACTGCTCGCCGCTCAGGATGTCGACGTAGTGCCCCGCCCACTCGAGCCCTTTTTCAGCGAGCGCGAAACGGACCTTGGCCGCGCACGCGGACGATCCGTGGTGGTAAAGCTCGAGCAACGTCCAGGACCGATTACACGGCTACAGACCCAGCGCCGCCACGTCGCGCAAAACGCCCTCGAGGTCGGGGCGAGTGCGGTACGTGGGCTCCATGTAGCGCAAACGAATGGTGCCGCTTCGATCGAGCACGTAGAGCGTCGGCCGCGGCACGCCGAACGCGGCGCTGCCCACCGGGTACTGCTCGTCGCGGATGCCGAGGCTCAAGTTGATGTCGCCTTTCGGGTCCGACAGCATCACGTACTCGACCTTCTGGGATTCAGCGAACGCGGCGATTAGCGGGACCTTGTCGACGCTCACGGACACCACGTTCAATCCCAGCGCTTTGAAGCGCGCGAAATGGCGATTCACGTCGACGAGCTGCCCTTTGCAGAACGGGCACCAATCGGCAGAGCGCACGAAGAAGATCGCCACGCCCTTCTCTCCCATGAGCGATTTGAGCGTTTGGGGCTTACCCGTCTGGTCGGGGGCGGCGAGCTCGTGAGGAAACTTTGCGCCAACGCCGGGCCCAAGCTCCGCCCCGATCGCGTGGCCAGCCGAGAACGTCGCGAGCACCGCAGACACGCATACGAAAGCCAAACCAGTGTGACGCATATCGACTACTCCTCTAGTTCAACGCGTTGTCATCAGCTTTGTGGTCGTCGCCGCTCGCTAGGAAGCGAGCCGCGTTCCACACGAATACCAGGTGCCCAGTCAAAGCCGCAATCAGCACCAGCACAAGTACCACGCCGCCATGCCAGGCAAACGTAATCGCGCTATTCGCATGCGGCAACGACAGACACGCGCCGACGTTGGCCAGGGCACCGACGGCGAGCGCCGCAAACGCCGCCGTCGTTGCGGGACGGAGCGGCGCACCGCGGCGAAGCATCACGGCTAACATCCACAGCAGCGGTGCGCCGCCCATGACAATGAAGCCGACGCACACCCACTCGTGGCTCGCGGCCAGGACCATCGCCCAGTTGAAGTCCCGCGGCGATGCGACGACGAGCGTGCCAAGCCAGACGAGCGCAGCCAGCACCGCCCACATGAGCGAACGCCTCGGCAAACCGGGAACCACCGAGACGAACGCGGCTCGACTGGCCAGCACCCCCATCACGACGGCCGCGATCTGCGAGACCCAGAAACCTGCGCCGGCGCCGCCGGCACGCGCGTTGACTGTGCTCATGCCGACTACGAGGACCCCGAGGTAGACCGCTGCGCCAATCGACCAGACCGCCGCGCGCCTGCCGGGCCGCCACAGCGGCGCGATGGGCGTAAGCCCCGAACCCAGGTTGTTCGATCAGCTCGTTCGTGTTCATTCGCGTCTCGTACCCAATGTGCGGCGCAACGTGGCCATCGCACGATGCGTCGCCACCTTCAGCGCACCGACGCTGGCACCGGAAACCTCCGCGGCTTCCTTGAGCGACAGCTCCTTCAGCTTCAAGAGCTCGATCGCCTGGCGCTGACCGTCCGGCAGCGCGCGTACGGCCGCATGCAGTGCGGCGGCGTCTTCCAGCTCTCCGATATCGTCATTCGTTGCAGGCTCGGAAAAGGTTACATCCGCCTCGTCCACGTGAATCTCCCGCCGCGCGATGCGCGCGTACCGCCGTGCCCCGTCGACGAGCCGATTGCGCACGATGGCGAGTAACCACGGCACAAACGGCCGCGCGGGATCGTAGGTGGCGCGCACCGTGTGCACGGAGAGCAGCACGTCCTGCACGAGATCCTCCACTTCGGCGATTCCGGCGAAGCCCCGCTGCCGCCTGATGATCTGGCGAATACGCGGCGTGATCGTGCGTAGCAGCTCCCTGTAACGCGCGCCGTCGCCCTGCTGCGCCGCGCGCATCAGCTCACCTAGAGAATCGATTGGCGAAGGTGCGTCTGTCATGGCTGGCAAAACCGAGTTTACGGCACGCGTAACCTTTTTGCGGCTCGCACCGAACTAGTCATCACTGGTCAAGCTGACCAGCAAGCACGGCGCTTCAAGCGCCGATTCGTCCAGATCGTAAGGAGCTCTCCATGAACAAACGTATCCTCATTGCTTCGGCGCTCACGGCCGCCATCCTGGGCCCGTCGCTCGTCTCCGCGGCTCCGGCCCCCGAGCCGACCTTCAAGGCAGAGAAGTGCTACGGGATCGCCAAGGCCGGCAAGAACGACTGCGCCTCCACGGGCAACAACTCGTGCGCCGGCACCACGAAAGCCACGGCGGACCCGCGCGCGTGGATCTACGTGCCCGCGGGCTACTGCGAGCGCATCGTCAACGGCAGCATGAAGCCGAAGGCCTAGCGGTGAAGGGCGCGGCCGCCACTTTCGCCGAGCGCGGCGCCACCGAGTCTCGCCCGGCGGGCGTCGGTTTGCGTTTGCCGCATTTGGCCGAAGTGGCGGCCGGCGCCCCCGCGTCTACCTGGCTCGAGGTGCATCCGGAGAACTTCCTGGCGAACCCCCACGCGAGGGAGTTACTCCTCAACATCGCGCAGCGGCACGCTCTCTCGCTGCACAGCGTGGGGCTATCGGTCGGCAGCATCGCCGGCGTGGACCGCGAGCACTTGGCGCGGATTCGCCGGCTCGTCGACGAGCTTGAACCGATTCTCGTGTCCGGCCACCTGGCGTGGTCCACGCATCGCGGCGTGTATTTGAACGACCTGCTGCCGCTGCCGTACAACGAGGAAACGCTGCGCGTCGTCGCCGCGCATGTTCACGAGGTGCAGGACGCTCTTGGGCGACCCTACGTCGTGGAAAATCCCGCGAGCTACGTGGGCTTCGCAAATTCGACGCTCACGGAAACCGACTTTCTCGCGGAGCTCGTCGCGCGCACAGGCTGCCAGTTGCTCTGCGACGTGAGCAACGCCTATTTGAGCGCCGCCAACATGGGCTACGACGCGTACGCGTACATCGACGCGTTCCCCGCGCACGCCGTCGCCGAGATGCATCTCGGCGGTTTCACGCGCGAGGCCGACGAAGCGACGCCCGGCGGCGAGATCCTGATCGATACGCACGCGGGCGCCATTGCAGAGCCGGCGTGGGACCTCTACGCACATGCGCTGCGCCGGTTCGGCTCCCGCCCGACGTTGATCGAGTGGGATAACGACCTGCCCTCTTTTTCGCAGTTGCTGGCCGAAGCCAGCCGCGCCGACGCTGTTGCGAACACCGCTCTCGGCCGTGGAGGCGCTCGTGCACTCGCTGGCTGATCTGCAAAGCAGCGTTGCTCGCGCCATGCTCGCGGGCGAACGCGAGCCCGGCATCGCGCAACTGGTGGGCGGAGATCAGCCCGGCAGGCGACTCGACATTCACTTGCGCCATTACGAAGCGAGCCTGACCGCGGCGCTGCGCGACAAATTTCCGGCCTGCGCGTGGCTCGCGGGCGAGGAAGTCGTGACCGCAGCCGCACGCACCTACGTACACGCGCATCCGCCGGAGCGGCCTTGCATCGCGGAATACGGCGAAGGTTTCCCACGGTTTCTCGCAAGCTACGGCCACGCAAGGACGATGCCCTATCTCGAATCGTTCGGCACGCTCGAGTGGGCCGTGGGCCGAGTCTCGCTCGCGATCGATCGCGCACCGATCTCGTGGTCGAGCGTCGGGCAGTTGGGATCGGAACGCCTGGTCGATTCGGTGCTCTCGCTGCAACCGGGCCTGCATTACCTGCGCTCGGGGTGGGCAGTGGACCAGCTCATGACCACCTACCTTCGCGGCATCGAGCCCGAGCGCTTCGTGCTGGCCGAATCGGAGGCCTTCATCGAAGTTCGCGGCGCACGCGGTAGCGTGCAACTTGCGCGCCTCGATGGCGCGACATTCACGTTCCGCACAGGGCTTGCGGCCGGCCGCTCGGTCGGCGACGCGGCCGGCAGCGCGCTCGATTGCGACTCCGCATTCGATCCGGGCGAAGCGCTGCGGCTACTCGTGCAGGCCGGCCTCGTCACCACGATTTCAGCACCGGCGGGCGCACCATGATCCAACTATCGACGCTGCGAGAGCGCCTGGGGCGCTTCCCGCTGTCCCTGCTTCAACTCGCGATGCGAATCGGCGTGGGTGCCGTGTTCTTTCGCTCCGGGCTCCTGAAGATCGACTCGTGGCAGTTCACGATTCAGCTGTTTCGCGACGAGTACAAGGTGCCGTTGCTCGATCCCGCACTGGCCGCTCAGGCCGCCGCCATCGTGGAGCTCGGCATACCACCGCTGCTATTCGTCGGGCTCGCCACACGGCTCGCGACGCTGCCTCTGCTCGGCATGATCCTGGTGATCCAAACGCTCGTGTACCCGAACGCGTGGAGCGATCACCTGATGTGGGCATCGGCTCTGCTGCTCGTTCTGACTCGCGGGCCCGGCGTGTTCTCGCTCGACCACCTCATCGCAAGAGCGCGAACGGCGTAGCCTCTTGCACATAACGAACGGGCGCCCGCAGCCTTATGTCGAGTGCGGCTAAAGTTCTGCCGTGAACGGCCGTCACGGTCGTCATGGACAAGATCGATTCCGTCCTGAAAACCGCGCTCGGCGGCATCCAGACGAACCTGCGCAAGCTGCACGAAGCGGCGAACGAGATCGCGACGGCCCCCGCACGCGGCGCCGAACCGACCGAGCTCGACAAGTCGCTGGTCAAGGCACTGGAAGCGCAGCGCGCGCTCGAGGCATCGGCGGTCGTCATGCGCCGTGCCGATCAGGCGCTCGGCACGCTGCTCGACGCGTTGCGCTGACGCGCTGGCCGGCGGTGGGCGGTCAGTACCCGGCCGCGAGATCGACGACGGACAGCATGCGGTCGCCGCGCACGTAGCGGCGCACGTTCTCCACCACCAAAGCCACCGTGCGGTCGCTGCGATAGTCCGAGCTCGTGGCGATGTGCGGCGTGATGATCACGTTCGGCATGCTCCAGAGCGCGTGGCCCGGCGGCAGCGGCTCGGGGTCCGTCACGTCGAGCCCCGCACCGCCGAGTCTGCCGGACTTCAGTGCCGCCACGAGGTCCGCCGTGACCACGCTCTCGCCGCGGCCGATGTTGATGAAGAACGCGCCTTCCTTGATTGCGCCAAAGAACTGCGCGTCGAACATGCCGCGCGTCTCGGGTGTCAGCGGTGTGGTGTTCACGACCACGTCCGCGCGCGCGGCAAGCGTGCGGTACTCGTCCGCAAGCCCCACGTATTCCACGTAGTCCGGCCCTTCGCGGCGGCTGTTGCGCGTGGCGATCACGTGCATGCCGAAGCCGTAGGCGCGCTTCGCGACTTCCGTGCCGATGCCGCCCAAGCCCACCACGAGCAGCGTCTTGCCTTCGATTTCGACGAGGCGCTCGGCGCGCAGCTCGCGGAAGCCGCGCGTGAACGCGCCGGCCTGCTGCTCGGCCAGGTACTGCGGCAGCGCGCGCGACAGCGCGAGCGTGAGCGCCATCGCGTGCTCCGCCATGTGCGGGCCCTGAATGCGCTGCAGGTTCGTGACCAGCAGGTTGCGCTCTTTCACGGCCGGAATCGTCGTACAGCTGTCGGCGCCGGCGTTCAGTAGCTGAACCCACGTGAGCCGCTTGCCGCGCGCGACGATCTCCGGCGTGCACAGACCGATCAGCACGTCCGCATCTTCGACGACCTTTGCCATGCCCGCGAAGTTGCGCAGCCCCGGCACGCCGACGACTTCAACGCCCGGCAACACGCCGCGCAGCGTGGCCGCGAGCGGCACGTCGGCGACGACGATTTTCTTCGGCACGCGCCAGTCGGCCCGTTCGCGAACGGCAGCCTCTCCCTCGCGCAGATCGAAACGCTTCACGAGTGCACTTGCGTCGGCACACAGGCGGTCGCAGTCAGTCGAGCTCTGGCCCGCGGCCGGGCCAGCCGTAACCGCGAGCGCCACCAAGGCCATGGAAAACCGATAGCTTCGAATGTCGACCGACACGCGTCCCCCCTCGATTCGAGCGCGCTCCGAAAGCGTGGTACGCACCCAACGGTCCCGGAGTATAACTGCGCGCGCCGGCCGCGCCTCTCGCTTCCGGGCGGACCCGAGGCGTATCATTCGCCACACTAACGATAAGGGCCCGGCGGCTACACGAGCTGACCCGTCGTGCCCCCTGACAGGGAGTCTGCGCAGCGCCAGGGATGCGGGTGTCGTCCACGCAGCTCGGGGGGTTCGTAACATGGCAGCTTCGCCGTCTCCGCGTGTTAGTGCGCTTCGCTCACCTGTTCTCCGCGTCTGTATCCCGTTGCTCGCGGCACTCGCCGCCACGGGGCTCGCGATGGCCCAGGAGCAGAAAGAGGAAATCATCGTTACCGGCTCGCGCATCGCGCGCAGCGGATTCGATTCGGCTCAACCGCTGTCGGTAGTGGATTCGACGCAGATCGAGAACCTCGGCATCGTGAACGTCGGCGACGTCCTGCGCACGCTGCCACAGAACACCCCGTTCTTCACCGACACCAACGTCGGCATCGGCAACTTCAACGTCGGCTCGCAGCTCGCGAATTTGCGGGGTTTGAACCCGTACTTCGGAACGCGCACGCTGACGCTCGTCGACACCAAACGGGTCGTGCCGAACACGGAGGGCGGCGCCGTCGATCTCGTGCTGATCCCCTCCATGCTCGTGGGGCGCACCGAGGTCGTCACGGGCGGCGCTTCGGCGGCTTACGGCTCGGACGCCATCGCCGGCGTCGTCAACGTGATGCTCGATACGAAGCTCGAAGGCTTCAAGGCGCAGGTCGACTACGGCCAGACGGGTCAAAGCGACGGGGGCGATCGTCACGTCTCGGTCGCGTGGGGCCACGCATTCATGGACGACAAGGTCCACCTGCTGCTCGGCGTCGAGTCTCAGCACCAGGATGCGATCGGACAATGCTCGAAGAACTCGCGACTGGTGCCGGGAGTCCTGGCTGGTCGGCACCAACGCCGCCTTTGCGAGCGGCAATGGGTACCCGAACTTCGTCGTGGCGCCGAACGCCAAGTTCGCGACGACCGAAAACGGCCTCATCGCGCCCTGCCTGGACGCCGGATGCGCGGCCGGAACCGGACGTGGCGCCTTCCAGACCTTGAATGCCGCCGGCACGGCGCTCTCTGCCTACGATCCCGGCCAGTTCCCCGGCGGTTTCGCTCGCCCGCGTCGGCGCCGACGGCACGGTGCTCGCCTATGACGTCTCGAACATTCGTCCCGACGAGAAGCACACCTCGGCGCTTGGGTCACGTCGACATCAACCTGTCGAGCTCGCTGAAACTTTCGTTCGATCTCGCGAGCGCGAGCAGCGATTCGGAGAACTTCCCCGCGAATGGCGGTCTCGGGCCCTTCGGCGGCGGAGTCTTCATCAAGCCGGACAACGCCTATCTGACACCGGCGCTCCAGGCGGCGCTGCCCTTCGGCGGCTACATGAACCGCGTCTTCGCGCCCGACGTTTTTTCGGCGAGGAACACGACGAGCGCCGACACGAGCCGCTTCGTCACGTCCTTGAGCGGGCATCTCAAGGGCAGCTGGGACTGGGATGGCTACTACGAGCACGGCAAGAGCACGTATCACCAGCAGCTCATTCATAACGCCGACCGCAGCATCCTGGGCATTCCGACCCAATACGGCTTCTTCGGCTGGGCCACCGACGCCGTGCACTCGAATCCGGCGGATCCGACGAGCCCCATCGTCTGTCGCGCGACGATCGTCGGCGATCCAGCGTACAACCCGCTGCGCGGCGGGCTGCGTGCCGCTGAATTTCTTCGGCGTCGGCAACTCGAGCCAGGCCGCGATCGACTACGCGTGGCGAACGCTCAAGGAAGATTCGAAATACACGCAGAACGTGGTCGGCGTGAATTTCCGCGGCGACCTTGCCAAAGGCTTCGGCGCCGGCCCGATCTCGGGCGCTTTCGGCGCCGAGTTTCGCAACGACAAGTCCGACGTGACGCACGACATGGCGAACCAGCCCTGGTACTCGAGTTACCTGCTGAGCTGGGGCCTGGACCGCGGCGGCACGATCGACGTGGCGGAATACTACGGCGAAGTGCAGGTGCCGTTTTCGAAGAAGGTCAACACGGACTTCTCGGTGCGGCAAACGCACAACGAGGCTACGAGCATCGCGCCGGGCAGCAGCACGAAGTCACACGACTTCAATAGCTGGAAGGCCGCCTTGACCTATGACGCGACCAGCAAGGTCCGCTTGCGCGCCACGTTGTCGAAAGACGTTCGCGGCGCCGGGTTCCGGGAGCTGTTCCTGCCCAGGGTCTAGACCCCGGGCACGCCGGGCGGGTTCCCGGCGGGCATCAACAACCCATGGAACGGCAACGCCGCTGGAAGCCTATACCACCATCACGGGCGGCAATCCGAATCTGAGGCCCGAGGTGGCGGACGAGTCGGCCTTGGGCGTCGTGTTGTCGTTCGAGCGCCTGCGGTTCTCGGCCGATTGGTACGAAATCGACCTCGAAAGCGCCATCGCGGGCGCGCCCACGCCGCAGAGCGTCGTCGACGCATGCTTCCGCGGGGGCGGGATCGCGTGCGACGCCGTCGTCCGAACCGGAAGTGGCGCCTCGACCGATATCGTCTCGGTCGAGAGTGGCTCGATCAACCTCGCGTCGTACCTCACGCGAGGCATCGATTTCGAGACGAACTACAACGTGCCGCTGAAAGCGGGTGACAGCCTGAACCTGCGGATCATCTCGAGCTATCTCTACGACATGATCATCGACACGGGGCTCGGCAACGCGCCGGTGAACTATCGCAACCAAACGGGCCCGGTCGGCGCGTTCGGCGGCTTCAACTCGTCGCCGGAATGGCAGGTGACGGGGTGGTTGACGTACTCGCACGCGCGTTTCACGACGACGCTCGAGACGAAGTACATCGGCGCGGGTATCTTGAACGCGCTGTACACCGAGAGCCCGATCGGCGCCGCGACGAACACGATGCTGAACACGGTCAGCGACAACAGCGTCGACAGCGCAATCTACCTGGCCTGGTCGGGGTCCTACGACTTTCGACCAGAGAGCTCGAAGAGTCAGCTGCAGCTGTTCTGGGCGATCAACAATCTCCTGGATAAGAATCCGGCGGTCGCGCCCGGCGGCAACGCCTTCCCGACCAATCCCGTGTTCTTCGACACGATCGGGCGGCGGATCCGCGCCGGTGTGCGCCTGAACTTCTAGGGTTACAAGGCAAGCGAGACGCGGACGACGTCATTCGTCGTCCGCGTTTCTTCAAACCCGAGCGAGCGCGCCAACGCCAGCATCACGGCGTTATCGGGTAGCACGTCGCCCCAGAGCTCTGCGATGCCGCGCGAGCGCGCGTACTCGATGAGCCTCCGCAGCAAAACACCGCCGAGTCCGAGGCCCGCGAGTTCGCCTTCCACGACGATCGCGAACTCGGCCGCACGATTGTCGGGATCGGCCATGAATCTCACGACCGCGTGGATGTCGGCCGCGCCGGGAGCGCCCTGCTCGGCCAGCACGAACGCCATCTCGCGGTCGTAGTCGATCTGCGTGAACCGCGCGGCCGTTACGTGCGGCAGTGTCTTCATCGGCACGAAGAACCGCGCGCGGATCTCGTCCTCGCTCAACCGCTCGAAGCCGCGTAACAGCGCGGGCTCGTCCTCGGGGCGGATCGGGCGCAACAGTAACGAGCGGCCGGCGGCCAGCGTGACCAGTTGTTCGAGCTCGCGCGGATACGGGCGGATCGCGAGCCGCGCACCAGAGGCCGTAGCAGCCGCGATCTTGAGGCGCGCATCGAGCGCGACGCAGCCCGCGGCGCTCGCGAGCAGCGGATTGATCTCGAGCTCCGCGATCCGCGGCCAATCGACGACGAGCTGCGACACCCGCGTGAGCACGAGCGCCACCGCGTCGACGTCGACCGGCGGCACGTTGCGGAAACCTTGCATGCGCTTAAACACGCGCGTGCGGCGCATGAGCTCGTGCGCCAGCGTGACGTTCAGCGGCGGCAGCTCGAGCGCCGTGTCGGCCAGCACCTCGACGGCCGTGCCGCCCTCGCCGAACAGCAGCATCGGCCCGAAGTCGCCGCCCGCGTGCATGCCGACGATCAGTTCGAGGCTCGCGCGGGTAGCCTGCATCGGCTCGACACTGAACCCGTCGATCGCAGCGGCCGGCGCCGCCGCATGCACGCGCTCCAGCATGTGCTGCGCCGCGCGTTCCGTGGCCTCGCGGCCCCGGAGGTTCAGGGCCACGCCACCCACGTCGGATTTATGCACGATGTCGCGCGACTGGATCTTCAGCGCGACCGCGCCGCCGAACCGCCGCGCCGCCGCCCCGGCCTGCTCTGGCGTCGCAGCGAGCACCGCCCCGGTGGTCGAAATGCCGTACGCCGCGAGCACGGCGCGAACTTCCGGCGCCGCGAGCCACACACGACCTGCCGCGTCGGCAGCCGCGAACGCGGCGCGAACGGCCGCCGTATCGACCGCGAACTCCGCCAGCGACGGCGGCGTTTCGATCAGCAGCTCCTGGTTGCGGCGGTAGTCGACACGCTGCATGAACGCGCGCACCGCATGCTCCGGAGTCGCGTACGTCGGCACGTTCCGCGCCGTGAACTCGGCACGTGCCCCCTGGGCCGTGTGCTCGCCGAGCCAGCTCGTGAAGACGGCCGCGTCCGTGCGGCGTGTGCACACGTCGGCCACGGCGCGTGCGGCCATGAGGCCGGAAGAGACGGCCGTCGGGCAATGCAGCACGAGCGCTGCGTCGCAGGCGGGATCGTCGAGCACGACTTCGAGCGCGGCCACGAACCGTTCCGGCGTCGCGTCGCCGATCACGTCCACCGGATTGCCGTGGGACCAGCCGGCGGGCAACACGGCCGAGAGCTTGTCGATTGTCTGCGGCGCTAAAGCGGCGAGCTCGCCGCCGCCGTCGAGTAGCGCGTCGGCCGCGAGCACACCCAGGCCGCCGCCGTTCGTCACGATGACGAGCCGCGAGCCGCGCGGCGCCCGCGCGACGGCGAGCGTCTCGACGGCGTCGAACAGTCCGTCGAGCGACGCCACGCGCAGCATGCCCGCGCGGCGGAACGCGGCCGAGTACTCGGCGTCGCTGCCGGCGAGCCGCCCCGTGTGCGAGGCCGCGGCCGCGCTGCTTGCCGCGTGCCGGCCACCTTTGACGACGAGCACCGGTTTGCCGCGTGCCGCCGCGCGCGCGGCGGACATGAACTTGCGCGGCTGCGTGACGGCTTCCATGTACAGGAGGATCGCACGCGTCGCGCACATCGCTTGCGAGATAGTCGAGCATGTCGCCGAAGTCGACGTCGACCATGTCACCGAGCGCGACGACATGCGAGAAGCCGATACCGCGGGCCGCCGCCCAATCGAGCACCGACGTGCTGATCGCACCCGACTGCGTCAGGAACGCGATGCCACCCGCCGCGGGCTCGAGATGCGCGAAGCTCGCGTTCAGGCCGATCGACGGCACGATCACGCCGAGTGTGTTGGGTCCCACGATCCGGAACAGCCGCTCGCGGCCCGCATCGAGCAACGCCTGGTGCGATACACCGTCCGCACCGAACCCGGCAGAGATCACGACCGCCGCGCGGACGCCGCGCTCCGCCAACTCGCCAACGAGCTTCGGAACGGTCGCGGCCGGCGTCGCGATGACGGCGAGATCCGGCACCTGCGGCAGCGCCGCCACGCTCGCGTACGCAGGGCGGCCGAGCACCGTCGAGTGTTTCGGATTCACGGCGAACACCTCGCCGCGGAAGCCGGCGGCGGTGAGATTCTCGAGCAGAATGCGGCCGATCGAGCCTGGCCGCTCGCTCGCGCCGAGCACCGCGACCGAGCGCGGGCGAAATATGGCATCGAGGTTGCGGATCGTCACCGCGCCAATGTAACGCAGTCGCACCGACGAGGCCGCGGAACGCGCGGCCGCGACGTATAATCGCGATGCCTTAGGCTTCCGGTTCCCGCCATGCGAATGACCCGCTCTGAGTTCCTGGCATGGCCGCACAAGGCCATCACGCTGCTCGGCATGTCGGGCGTGGGTAAGACCACGCTTGCGTACAAGCTGCCGTCGGATAAATGGTTTCACTATTCGGGCGACTACCGGATAGGCACGAAGTATCTGGCGGAGCCGATTCTCGACAACATCAAGCGCCAGGCCATGAAGGTCGACTTCCTGCGCGACCTGTTGCGCAACGACTCGATCTACATCTCGAGCAACATCACGGTACACAACCTGCAACCCGTGGCGACGTTCTTGGGCAAGATCGGCCGCACGGATCTCGGCGGCCTACCCGTCGATGAGTTCAAGAAGCGCCAGCGGTTGCATCGGGATGCGGAGATCGGCGCGATGCGCGACGTCGCGGAGTTCATCGGCAAGGCACAGGAGATCTACGGCTACGACCACTTCATCAACGACGCCGGCGGTAGCCTCGTCGAGCTCGACGACGAGCGGACCGAGAAGACGCTCGCCGAGAACACGTTGATTCTTTACCTCAAGGCCGACGACCACACCGAGCGCGAGCTCGTGCGCCGCGCCGTCTTGAACCCGAAGCCGCTGTACTACAGCGAGCCGTTCCTGGATCAGAAGCTCGCCCAGTATCTCGACGAGGCCAAGCTCGAAAGCCCGGACCAGATCGTGCCCGACGAGTTCGTGCGGTGGATCTTCCCGTCGCTCGTCGCACATCGCCGGCCGAAGTACGAAGGGCTGGCGAAGCGCCACGGCTACACGCTGAACGCACGCCTGACCGAGGCGATCACGGGCGAAGCGGACTTCCTGGAGCTCGTCGCGAACGCGCTCGACTGAGACGCGACGGCGTCAGCCGGCCACTATCAACCCCCACGCCCACGCGGCCACGACCGCGAGCAAGGCGGCCGCGGCGCAGCTTGCCTGCAGCCGCCGGTTCCTGAGCCCGCGGAGCGTCAACCCACGCGCGAGCGCAAGCCCGCCGCCGAAGCCGGCGCAAAAGCCGAACAGATGTGCGCCGAGATCGGTGTTCTCCCCACCCGTGCCCGTGAACGCGAGCAGGCCGAGCCCCGCGACGATCGGCGCGATGCGGGCGCGCCACGGAGTCCCGCGCCAGAATCCGCGGCGCCAGGTGTACGCGACCAACATGCCGAGAGCCGCGAACACCGCGGTCGACGCGCCGAGCGAGCGGTGGTCGGGCCCCTGTAGCCACGCTCCGAGCGCGTTCGCGCCGGCGCCGGCCGCGAGCACCGTGAGCCAGCCGATGCCGAGACCCAAGTAGCGGCTGACGAACCAGCCGAAGAACGCGCCGAACACGAGATTGCCGGCGAGATGGGCGAACTCGACGTGCAGCGTCAGCGCCGTGACCGTGCGCCAGAGCTCACCGGCCGATGCTGCTCCGGCCGCCAACATTCCCGCTCCGTACCAGTCGAGACCGAACAGGCTCTCGCGCGCCGCGACGAACACGACCAGCAGCACGGCGAGGTAAGCCGCGACGCCGGGCCAACCGGGACCCACGAACTCGAGCGGCCGCGTACCGACGCGGCGCGCGTTCTCGCTGCGGTACTGCTTGAGCTCGGCCGCCGCAGCCGCGGCGCTATCGACCGGAACCGAAAGCTCGAGCCCGGTCGAACCGGGCTGACGCTGATGAGGAATACCGCGCGCGATCAGCACGAGAGCGAGCTCGTTGGCTCGCGCCTCGTCGAGCCCCAAGGCAATCGTCACCCACTGCTCTGCGCGCTCGTCCATCTCTGCTAGCATCCGTCCTACGCGCGTGCGGACCCACACCACACGCTGCACGCTAAGGTAGCAGACGCTTGAGGGGCGCCGACCGATGACTGCCGCGCTACGCTACGACACGGCCGAAGAGCCGTACTACTGGGAGCTCGTCCCCTCTCCGCTCGGGGCCATCATCGTGACCGTTGACGACGGCGGACGGCTCACCGAGATCCGCCTCGACGGCGAGCAGCGCAACGGCCCGCGCGACGCGCGCCGATGTGCCGCGGCATGCACGCAGCTCGCCGAATATTTCGCGGGCAAGCGGCGCGAATTCGACTTGCAACTGGCGCCGCGTGGTACGCCGTTTCAGCAGCGCGTGTGGAAGGGGCTGCTCGCAATCCCGTTCGGCAGCGTGCGCACGTACGGCGATGTGGCGCGGGACATCGGGCAGCCGCTCGCAATGCGCGCCGTCGGCCAGGCGAACGGCCGCAACCCGCTGCCGATCGTGATCCCGTGCCACCGCGTGATCGCCGGCGACGGCACCATCGGCGGCTATTCCGGCGGCCTGAACGTCAAGCACCGCCTGCTTGCGCTCGAAGGCGTCGAGCTGAAGCTCTGAGCATGGCGCACGACCTACGTTGCTACCGTTGCGGCGCGTCGCTGGCCGCGCTGACGTTGCCCCTGGCCAGGCTCGACGAATGCCCGCAGTGCCGGGTGCACCTGCACGTGTGCCGTATGTGCGAGCGCTACGCGCCGCACAAGCCTAAAGGGTGCAGCGAAGACGATGCGCCGGACGTCCGCGACAAGAAGGGGGCGAACTTCTGCGACTACTTCAAGCCGAGCCCGCGCGCCTACGACTCGGCGGAGCAGTCCGCGGAGCAGGCGGCCCGCTCGCAGCTCGACTCGTTGTTCAAGAACTAGCGCGCGACAGCGTCTTCGGCTGCCCGGCCGTGTCGACGGTTTCGAGGTGCACTGGGCGCCGCCAGACCTTCTGCAGATAGTCGAGCACACGCTCGGCGCGGTCGAGATCGAGCCCGCGACCGTCGGTCGTGTGCTCGTGGGAGAGCGTCAGCGCGCCCTCCTGGCCCACGTGCTTGGCGAGCACCGCGGGCGCGCCGAAATTGTACTTCGGCGCCAGCACGGTTTCGCGCAACGCGTGAATGTCGTGGTCCAGCACCCGCAGACTGCCGTCGCTCCCGCGCTCGTAGCGAAACAGCTTCAGCTCTTCGGCGAGCTCCGCCGTCAAGTGATTGCGCACGAAGCTGAAGTCGTCGTCCTCGGCGCGGATCTGGAACGCGCGCTCGATGCCCTGCGCTGTGACGATGGACTCCCAGATCGCGAAACCCAGGTGATACGGATTGATGGACAATGCCGCCTGCTGCTCGGCAGCGTGCGGGCGGACGACGTCCGAGTGCGTCTTCAGCGCGTCCAGGTATTCGTTCTGCGGCAGGAAATCGGCCTCGCGCAGAAGCCGTGCGTGCCAGTACGAGGCCCACCCTTCGTTCATGATCTGGCACGCGAACACGGGGTAGAAGTAAAACGACTCCTCGCGCACGGCGCGAAAGATGTCGCGTTCCCACTCCTCGAGCTCCGGCGCGTACTCCGCGATGAACCACAGCAGGTCGCGCTCCGGCGAGGTCGGCACGCCCGCGCGTTTGCGTTCGAGCTGCGCCTCGGCCGCGACCGGGCCACCCGGCAGGTTGTCGAATCGACTCTGAAACATATCCGGACGCGGCCCGCGCGCCGGCTCCACATACTCCGGGTAGCGCTGCCGGCGCAGACTCTGGAACGGATCGATGTGGGCTTCGAGCGCGAGCGCCGCATCGAGCACCTGCTCCACCCGCGTCTGGCCGTGTTGCTCGATCGCCGTGCCGATCTGCCGCGCGTGGGTTGCGGCTTGCTCCACGATTCGGTAACCCACCTGGTCCTGGCTGCGCTTGAACAGCGAGTTGTACTTCGCGAAGTCCGCGTGTCCCAGCACGTGCGCCGTGACGAGGGTGTTCTCCTGCAGCGAATTGTTGCCCGGCGAGATACGCGCGGCCGGGGTTGCCCGGAAACACGACCTCGAACAGCCGCGAATGCCCCATGCGGTGCTGCACGAGCTGGTAGATGTAGCGCACGACCGAAAGACCAGTGCGGCATCCGCACCGGCAGCCCGTAAACGGCGATCTCCATCATGAAGCTGGACGGCACCTCCTCGAACATGCACGGGGTAGTAATCGAGGCCGTGCTCGCGTGCGAGCGCTTCGAGGCGAACCGCGTAACCGTGCAGCGCACCATTCATGCTAGGCCGCCACCTCCACGGGACGAGCGAAGAAAGCGCGGATCGCATCCCACACGGATTCGGGAGAAGTCAGCGCGTAGCGGCCGGCGGCCCCGGTCTCGGCCTCCAGGTGCTCGAACAGCGCCGCGGTCTCGGTGCCGAGCGGCGGCTGTTGCTGCTCGGCCGCCGTCTCGACGTAGCCGATGTAGTTCGCGAACTTGCCGAGCTCCGCTAGCGCGGCCGCGCATGGCTCGCGATCGTTCTGGAAGTTCGCGCCATCGGATGCGTAGAACACGTAGCTGTTGAAGCGCCCCGGGTCGTAACGCTGCGACGAGATGTCGAGGACCTTGCGAAACGCCGTCGAAGCCACGGTGCCGCCGCTGCCGCGTGACCTGGAAGAACTCGCTTTCCGGGAACTCCCACGCCTCGACGGTGTGCGCCACGAACACGGGCTCGATGTGCTGGTACTGGCGGCGCAACCCCTGCACGACCCAGAAGAAGAACGTCTTCGCGAGCTGCCGGTCGCGCTCGCCCATGCTGGACGACACGTCCATCGCGAAGAACACGACGGCCTCGGTCGCGGGCCGCCGGCGCATCGCGAGCTGCCGGAAGCGCAGATCGTCGTCCGTGAATGATGGAGCGGCCTCGTCCTGCACGGCGCGCCGCTTGATGGCTTCCTTCAGCGAGCGGCGCCGATCGAGCCGCGAACGTACGCCGCGACGGCTCCAGCCTTCGCGCGTGTAATCGTCGTCGCGCACCGCGCCGTGCTTGACCTTCAAGTTCGGCAGCTTCAGCTCCTCCCACAGCCAGTCGACGATATCGTCGATCTTGAGCTCGAGCACGAACTCGAAGCCGCCGTCCTCGTTGCCGCCCGCGCCCTTGCCCGCGACCGGGCTCCGTGGGCGCGGCGAACCCGGTCGCCGGGCTTGCCGTCGCCCTGCCCGACGCCTGTCCGCTCTGGTCGGCATCGCGCAGACTTGAAGCGCGCAGTGCTCGAGGAACCGCACCGGCACCTGCACCGTGCTGTCGGCGCGCGGCAGCAACTCGCTGCCGGCGATCAGCTCGGGAAGCTTTTCGCGGACGGCCGCGCGCACCTTGTCGTTGTGCCGCAGCCAGTCGCGCGCGCCGCGCGAGAACAGGTCATACCACTGGCGGCCCGTGCCTGGCCGATCGACGAATCCCGACGATCCTGTCATTGCCTGCCGCCTCTCGCTTCGCGAGCTACTCCTGCGATAGCAGTGTGGTCACGTAGTTCAGCGCTTCCTTGGCGCTGTGCGCGTCATAGCCGTACTCGCGAATCAAGCCGCTCCTGCACGGCCGAGATCTTCTGCTCGCGCCTCGTCGTCGGGACGCGCGCGCGAAGTCACGAGCCGCAGCACATCGCGCCGCTCCTCGAACAGGTACTGCTCGATGGCCTCGTGCAGGCGCGAATGACTGTCGAGCGTGAACTTCTCGCCGGCCTTGAACGCCACCATCGCCTTGCGCACCACTTCCTGGCGGAACGACAGCTTGCCGGACTCGGAGATCTTGATCTTCTCCTCGACCGAGCGCAGGAACCGCTCGTCCGGCGGTCGCGTCTCGCCGGTGATCGGGTCTTCGACCTCGCGCTTGTCGAGCGAGGCCTCGACCTCGTCGAGATATTTCTCGAGCAGCTGCTGCGCTTCCTCCTCGAACGAGGCGAACAGCGCGCGATGCACGTCTTCCTTGACCCAGCGGTTGTAGAAGTCCTTGCGCGCGAGCACGAGGAAATCGATCCACTGCTTCTTGCGGTCGGCGTCCATGCGGGCGTCGGTCTCGATCGAGTCCTTCAGCGCCAGCAGCATCTCCATGCTGGTCAGGCTGGCGACGTTGTTGCGCGTGATCGCGTTGGTGATCGCGTTGATGACGAAGCGCGGGCTCACGCCGGTGAGGCCCTCGTCCGGCGCCTCCGCGTGGATCCGCGGCACGTCCGCGGCCGGTGAAGCCTTCGACGTCTTCGCCGGCGTACAGCTGCAGCTTCTTCGTCAGGTCGAGGCCCTCGCGCTGCGGCTTCTGCAGGCGCGTGAGGATCGAGAACACGGCCGCGAGATCGAGCACGTGCGGATCGAAGTGCACCTTGCGAAACGCCGGCGCGCTCGACACGAGCTTGCGATAGATGCGCGCCTCGTCTCTGAACGACAGCGTGTAGGGCACCTTGACGATCACCATGCGGTCGAGCAGCGCCTCGTTCTCCTTCTCCTGCAGGAACTTGTTGAACTCGGCGAGGTTCGTATGCGCGAGCGATCGTCTCGTCGAGGTGGATCAGCGGGAAGCGCGAGACCTTGACGTTCTTCTCCTGCGTCAGCGTCAGCAGCAGGTACAGGAACTCGCGCTTGACCTTGAGGATCTCGATCATCTCGAGCACGCCGCGGCTCGCGGCATACACCGCGCCGGACCACGACCACGCGCGCGGATCGCCCTCGTCGCCGATTTCGGCGACCTTCGACAGATCCACCGAACCCACCAGATCGGCGATGTCTGCCGTCGTCGGATCGTGCGGCGCGTAGGTGCCGACGCCGACGCGTGCAGCTTCGGACAGGAAGATCCGCTCCACCGGGAAACGCATGAAGTCGCCCTGGAACTCGTCGTCGAGTCGCGCGCGGGCGTACGGCGACAGTTCGCCGTGGATGTCGACGCCGTAGGCCTCGCGGAACTGCGGCCGCAGGCTCGCCGGGACCAGGTTCAGCGGCGACTCGTGCAGCGGCGAGCCCTGCAGCGCGTACAGCGCGCCGTCGTCGGTGTGGCTGTACTCCTCGAGTCCGCGCTTCAGCAGGATCACGAGCGAGGACTTGCCGCCCGATGGCGGGCCGAGCAGCAGCAGCAGCCGCCGGCCCACGTCGGAGCCGGCGCGGCCGCCTTGAAGTAGTCGATGACGCGCTCGAGCGCCGAATCGATGCCGAACAGCTCGCCGGCGAACAGCGTCTTCGGCGAACCGCTGGGCGTTGACCCGCATCGCCCTCGTGCGGCTGGGCATCGCGATAGGCGCACAGCATGTCGTAGATGTATTGGTGCGAGGATCGCGTGAACTTGGACGGATCTCTCGGCAGAATGTCGTGCAGAAATTCAGCGAAGGTGCCGCGCCAGTGTTGCGCTTGGTGCTGACTTGCGAACGCCGTCAGATCGTCGATGAATGAGCCGCCCTCTCGCGTGTCCCGCTGGGACTGCATGTCGAAATGAACGGCAGACTCGGATAGTGTGGTCATCACTTCCCCTACCTTGGTGGTGTGTCGGCACGAGACGTGCGGCATCTTGTTGTTGTTGTTTTTATCTGCCCGTCGTAGCGCCCTCCTGTAAGTTTCCCCAGCTATCGAATTGGACGAAGCGCGCCTGGTCTATGTTCCGTCAAATAGGGTCGAATTCAGGCTCGACCTTTCGTCCGGCACCGTCTGTGCGACGCTTCACAATAATGACGGATTTTTCAACATAATTGGTAACACGATGCAAGAGCACCGCGACGCGCCGAAATTATCGCCGAGTGCGCTACGCTTTTCGCAGCGGCAATGGGGGCTGTTGGCTTTTCGCGGGCGGGCTTGAGAGCGCTATTTCTCGCCGCCCTGCGCGACGGTGCGGCGCGCCTCGAGCAACGAGCGCCGCATGTCGATCGCGATCGTGGCGTCGGGCTTGGCCTTGGAGTCCTTGTCGAGCTCTTCCACCACGCGCACGTCCGTGTCGCTCAACGTCGGCAGATTGACCGACGTCGTGGCCGTGCCGCTCTCGCCTTGCAGCAGCTGGTACTTGCGCTTCCAGGCGTCCGCGCTGCGGCTTAAGCTCGGCGATCGTGCCTGCATGTTTGTTGATCGACGCCTCGAGCTGCTCGATGACTTCCTGTTTCTCATCCGAGGCTGGAGCGCATCGACGCGACGCGCTCCTGGTCGGCGCGCAGGCTCTTGATCATTGTCTTGCGAGCTTCGAGCTCCGCGCGCAGCGATTCGAGCTCGGCCGACTCCTCGCTGTGCTGGCTCGCGGCCTCGCGCAGCGCATCCGCCTCCATCATGGCATTCGCGGCCTGCTGCTCGGCGCGTTTCAGCTGGGCTCGCAGCTCGTCGAGCTCGCGATCCTTGATCTTGCCGTCGGTCTTGACGCGATCGACGCCCTCCGCGTCGCGGCGCAACGCGCGCACGAGCTCTTTCTTGCTCTCGAGCTCCGACGTTACGCGCTCGATCTCGAGGTCGCGGCTGCGAACCTCTTCGCGCAACTTCGAGCCTCCTCGGCGTCGCCGCGCAGCGCCTCGATCAGCTGTTCCTGACCTTCGATGCGTTGCTTCAGGGACTCGAGCTCTTGCTGCCGCCTCGCAGCTGCCCTCGAGCTCTGCGACGCGCGCACGCTTCTCCTCGAGCTCTTCGAGCACTGCCGAAAGCTCTGCGCCCCAATCGGCCAACAAGCCCGTCAGCCGATCACGCACATCCTGGATCGAGTTTTGGTCCGCCATTGGCCAGGCACCCCTACGGTTAGCGGACTTAACGTGCCGGTTTTACTCGTGAATTACGGTGAATTACGTCACAACTGCGACGGCGCCTGCGTCGGGCGCCGCGGTCGCAGCCCGCGTGGCGGCCGCCGCGACTCAGCGGAAGCGCTTCTGCAGCGCCGCGAGCGCGTCGGCCCCGGGGCAAAGCTGGTCGTACGGCAGCTGGTCAGGGGGCGTCTCGGTCGTGGCGTTCGCGCCATGCAGGTCGGGCTGGGACTCGTCGATATACAGCAGGCCGGTCACGATCTCGCCGGCGCGGTGGCGCGTGCGCATGTATTCGATGGCCTCGCCGCGATTGCCGATGTCGTAGTCCTTGGCCAACTTGCGCAGCAGCAGCCGGCTGCCGTCGTGCAACTCCACCGGCAACACGTCGCCTTCGTCGTACGCCGCCATGATCTCCTCGGCCGGCGGCACGAAATCCGTATGGATCGCGCGCAGGTTGAACTCGCGCGCATGCGCGTAGCTCTTGGTCGAATCCTCGTGATCGTTGAACGTCACGCACGGCGACACCACGTCGATCAGCGCGAAGCCGCGGTGGCTGATGCCGGCCTTGATCAGCGGCACGAGCTGCTCCTTGTCGCCGGAGAAGCTGCGCGCCACGAACGTGCCGCCGAGCGCCAGCGCCATCTGCACGGGATCGATCGGCGGCTGGCGGTTCTCCTCGCCGCGTTTGGCTTTTCGCACCGAGATCGGCGGACGCGGAGAACTGCCCCTTCGTGAGGCCGTACACGCCGTTGTTCTCGATGATGTACAGCATGTCGAGATTGCGGCGCAGCGCATGCATGAATTGCCCGAGGCCGATCGACAGCGAATCGCCGTCGCCGGAGACACCGAGCAGATACAGATCGCGATTCGCAGCGCAGGCACCGGTCGCGATCGACGGCATTCGGCCGTGCACGGAGTTGAAGCCGTGCGAGGCGCTCAAGAAATAGGCCGGCGTCTTCGACGAGCAGCCGATGCCGCTCATCTTCGCCACACCGTGCGGTGGAACGCCGAGCTCGAAACACGCCTGCACGATCGCCGCCGTGATCGAATCGTGACCGCAGCCGGCGCATAGAGTCGACATGCCGCCTTCGTAGTCGCGCACCGTGAGCCCGAGCACGTTGCGCGCGAGCCCCGGGTGGACGATCTTCGGTTTCGCAATCGACGTCATGCGGCCACTCCTTGCTGCCGTAGCCTGCTCGAGCGCTTCCACAATGCAACGATAGTCCATCGGCAAACCACCGTAGTGCAGGATCGACGTCATGCGCGCGCCCGGATATTGCGTTTCGGCCATCAGCAGAGTCTTCAGCTGCGCGTCGCGATTCTGCTCCACGACGAACACGCGCTCGTGCTGCTCGAGGAAGCGTGCGACCTTCTTGCCGAACGGGAAAGCGCGGATGCGGCAATAGTCCGCGTACACGCCCTGCTTCGCGAGCCGGTCGAGTGCCTCGTCGATCGCGGCATCGCAGCTGCCGACGGCGACGATGCCCCACTTCGTCGGGCTGCCGCGAGCGCCGGAATCTGCGGGCTGCGGCACGCAGCGTGGCTGCCGTCCGCCATTTCTTCATGAGCCGGTCCAGCACCTGCTGGTACTCGGCCGAATCCTCGGTATAGCCGCCGTACTGGTTGTGGCCCGAGCCGCGCAGGAAATACGAGCCCCGCGGATGCACGCCCGGCAGCGTGCGATACGGAATGCCGTCGCCGTCGACGTCGGCGTAACGGTGAAACGCCTTCGCCGCTTCGAGCTCTCCGGCCGACAGCACCTTGCCGCGGTCCGGCCGATAGCGTGGCGTCCCAGGTGAGCTCTTTGCACATCCAGTCGTTCATGCCGATGTCGAGATCCGACATCACGATGACCGGCGTCTGCAGCCGCTCCGCGAGATCGAAGGCCGCGACCGCGAGCTCGAAACATTCGCGCGGATCGCGCGGAAACAGCAGCACGTGCTTCGTGTCGCCGTGCGACGCGTAGGCGGCGGCCAGCAGATCGCCCTGCTGGGTGCGCGTGGGCATGCCCGTCGACGGCCCCACGCGTTGCACGTCGAACAGCACGGCCGGCAACTCGGTGAAATAGGCGAACCCCAAGAACTCCGTCATCAACGAGAGGCCGGGGCCGCTCGTCGGCGTGAACGCGCGCGCGCCGTTCCACGTGGCGCCGAGCACGATGCCGATCGCCGCGAGCTCGTCCTCGGCCTGGACGATGCAGTAGCGCCGTTCGCCGGTTTGCGGATCCTTGCGGTAACGCTCGCAGAAGCGCCTTGAACGCATCCATCAACGACGTCGACGGCGTGATGGGATACCACGCGCCGACCGTGGCGCCGGCATAAACGCAGCCGAGCGCCGCAGCCGTGTTGCCGTCGATCATGATGTGCCCGGCGGTCTTGTTCAGCGCTTTGACGCGCAGCGGCAGCGGACAATCGAAATTCGCTCGCGCGTAGTCGAATCCCAGCTCGATAGCCTTCGTGTTCGACTCGAGCAGCGCGGGCTTCTTGCGCGAACGTCTCCTCGACGAGCTTGGTCTATGACTGCCCGGTCGAGATCGAGCAGCGCGGCGAGCACGCCGACGTACGCCATGTTCTTCATCAGCACGCGCGTGCGGGCGTTCGCGAATTGCTCGTTGCACATGCGCGCGAGCGGCACGCCGAGGATCGTGATGTCGGGCCGCGCCAGCAACCGGTCACGCGGCCAGGTCGAGTCGTAGATCAAGACGCCGCCGGGCGCCACTTCTTGCAGGTCGCGCGTCATAGGTCTGCGCGTTCATCGCGATCATGATGTCGACCGTGCCGGAACGCGCGAGATAGCCGTCCTTACTGACTCGAATCTCGTACCAAGTGGGCAACCCCTGGATGTTCGACGGGAAGAAATTCTTGCCGGTGACCGGAATGCCCATGCGGAACACGGTCTTCATCATCAACGCGTTGGCGCTGGCCGAGCCGGTGCCGTTGACGTTGGCGATCTTCAGGACGAAGTCGTTTACCCGGCTTTTCTGCTGCTTTGCCACTGTGCCTCGTCAGCCTGCGATTCGTCGGCCGCGTACGGGATCTTCACCGTCGATTTCTGCATGTCCCACGCGCCGGTCGGGCAGCGCTCGGCACACAGTCCGCAGTGCACGCAGATGTTCTCGTCCTTCAGCATCACGCGGCCCGTCTGGGGCAACGGCGCCGAGACGTACAGCGGCTGCGTCGGGATTTTGTCGCGGCGTTTTGAGCCGCTCGTCGATCTGCGTTGCGTCGCCGTTCGGCGCGATCGTGAGGCAGTCGACGGGGCAGATGTCGATGCACGCGTCGCACTCGATGCAGAGCTTGGGCGTGAACGCCGTCTGGATATCGCAATTCAGACAGCGCTCGACCTCGGTCGCGATCTGCTCGACGCTGAAGCCGAGCTCGACCTCGATGTTCAGCTTCTTGAAGCGCTTGCGTCAGATCGACGTGCGGCATGATGCGCCGCTCGGCCGGGTCGTACCCGTTGCTGTAGCTCCACTCGTGGATGCCCATTTTGGCCGTCGTGAGATTCACGCCGCGTGGCAGGCGTTCCGTGAGTGGCCATGCCCTGACAGTGCTTGTGGATCGAGATGGCTGCCTCGTGGCCGTGCTGCACGGCCCAGATGATGTTCTTCGGACCGAACGCGGCATCGCCGCCGAAGAACACGCCGGGGCGCGTCGACTGGAACGTGACCTGGTCGACGACCGGCACTTCGTGGCGATCGAAGGCTAACCCAAGATCGCGCTCGATCCACGGGAATGCATTCTCCTGGCCGATCGCCAGCACGACGTCGTCGCACGGCAGCAGCACTTCGCGCACTACCTTTTGGCCGACGATGTCGTCGCCTCGAAATTCGTACTCGAGCTCCTCGAACCGCATGCCGACGAGCTTGCCGTCCTCGATGACGAACGCTTTCGGCGAGTAGTTGACGACGATCTCGACGCGCTCTTCCTCTGCGTCCTCGAGCTCCCACTCAGAAGCCTTGAAGAACTGCCGCGGCTTGCGCGCGATGACTTTGACGTCCTTGGCGCCGAGCCGCAGCGAGCTGCGGCAGCAATCCATCGCCGTGTTGCCCACGCCGATGATCAGCACGCGTTCGCCGACGGACGTTGTGTGACCGAACGCGATCGAACCGAGCCAGTCGATGCCGATGTGGATGCGATCGCTCGCGTCGCGACCCGGGCAGCCGCAGATCCTTGCCCTTCGGCGCTCCACTACCGACGAACACGGCGTCGAAGCCGTCGTCGAGCAAGCGCCTTCAGGCTTTGCACCGGCGACGAATAGCGGACGTCGACACCGAGCCGCGTGATGTAGCCGATCTCCTCGTCGAGCACCGAGGCCGGCAGCCGGAACGCGGGAATGTTCGTGCGCATGAGCCCGCCAGGGCAATCGAGCGCCTCGAAGACTACGCACTCGTACCCCAGGGGCGCGAGATCGTTGGCCACGGTCAGCGAGGCGCAGCCGGCGCCGACGAGCGCGACGCGTTTGCCGTTGCGCTACCGCGGGTGCACGCGGCAGGCGCGTCCTCGATGTCGCCGCGGTTGTCCGCGGCCACGCGCTTCAAACGGCAGATCGCGACGGGCTCGCTCTCCACGCGCCCCCGCCGACAGGCAGGCTCGCAGGGGCGATCGCAGACGCGGCCCAGGATGCCGGGGAACACGTTCGACTCGCGATTCAGGAGATACGCGTCGTCGAATCGGCCCTGCGCGATCAGCCGAATATATTGGGGTACGTCGGTATGCGCCGGGCACGCCCACTGGCAATCGACGACGCGGTGGAAATACTCGGTACCCGCAATGTCCGTGGGTTCCATCAGTCGGCGCCCGATCGCAACCGGCTCGAGTAGGCTCGGGTCGAGGAGGCTAACAGCGCCTGGCGGGCGGCTGAGAGGACGGATGGGCCACGAGACAAAAAGCGGACGCGGGACTCGCGAAGTCATGTCAATCACCCTTTGTTGGCGCGCCATTATAGACACAGCATCGGCACCACGACACTCGCGTTACGTGAACGTTTGCCACGAATGTCCGGACTAACGAATGCCGCTCGTGGGGCTATTCGCCGCATAGGTCAACTACGCCTGCGGCACGGCAAATTTTGGGGCTAGAATGCGGTCAATGACGTCTTTCCCGGCCAAAGGTCAACGGCGCGGCCGACTACTGGTGGTGTGGGCGGTCTGCAGCGGTTTGGTTGCCAACGCAGCCTGGTCGCAGACCGAAACGGCAGCGCCGACAGGCGATGCTGTTGCGCAGGACATAACTTCGCCGCAGGAGCTCGACACGAGCTCCTACCAGCAGCGCATCGACAGCACGACCCAGCAGTTCGGCAAGAACAGTCTGCCGACAGCCGAGGCGTACTCCGACCTTGCGGACGCGCAACGACACGCCGGCCAGCACGAGCAAGCCGCACAGAACTACATGGCGGCAGTCGAGATCTACCGAGCCATCGACGGGCCGTTCACGCCGCTCGCGATACCGCTGCTGCTGAACCTCGGCGACAACTATCGCGAGGCCCACGAGGGCCAGAACGCGGTCACGGCGTACACCGAGGCACGAACCGTGAACCGCCGCATCTATGGTCTTTTGAACGAAGCGCAGCTGCCGATGCTCGATAGGCTGTCGGCCACGCTGCTCGAGCTGAACCAGCCGGTAGAGGCCGAGGCTCAGCAACTCGAGGCGCTGCGGCTGGTGGAGCGAACCTGGCCACCCGAGTCGGAAGAGGCTCTCGCCGCCGTCTACAAATACGCGGCCTGGCTGCGCGATCGCGGGCTGTTCCAGTTCGAGCGCGATCAATACGAACGCGCCCGCCGCATCATCGAGGAACACTACGGCAAGAAGGACGTGCGCCTCGTTACGCCATTGCTCGGCACCGGCAACAGTTTTCGCAACCAGCGGACCCCCGAGGGTCAGGGCATCGGCGCCCTAGAGGAGGCGCTCGAGATTCTCGTCGCCCAACCCACCAAGGACCAGCTGGCGATCGCCACGGCGCTGCGCGACCTCGGCGACTGGCACGTGGCGTTCGACCGGATCGGCTATTCGGGCGCCGAGTACCGCCGCGCCTGGCAGTTGCTGGGCGAAGTGCAAGGCGGCGACGGCTTGCGCCACGAATGGTTCGCCGGCCCCGTGTTCGTGCTCCGCGAACCGATCGTCATACGGGGCTTGAGCGAAGACCCAAACGCACCGAGCGGGCACGTGCTCGTGCGCTTCGACCTCGACCGCGACGGCCTCACGAGCAACGTGGCCATCATCGAGTCGGAGCCGGCGGGCCTGATGGACGAGCCCGTGTTGCGGCAGGTCAAACGCTCGCGATTCCGTCCACAGATGGCCGACGGCGAGGTCGTCAGCGGTGAAGGCTTGGGCCTGCGCCTGACCTTCCAGTACAAGACAGCGGCAGAAGCGGGTAACGACAATGCAAGCAAAGAGAAGAAGCGTTCGCGACGCAAGTAACGCGGTAGTTGCGCTGTTGGTCACAGCCCTGTTCGGGGCGAGCGTTCACGCCCAGCAGGCGGCCCTGGCACCGGCCCCGACTGCCGCCGAGATCGCGGCACCGGCCGAGGACGCAGCGGGACTCGAAGCGCTGCGCCGCGCGCGCGACGCGCAGATCGCGGGGCGCGAATACCAGGCCGCCTTGAAGCCCGCGCAGGACCTGATCGCCGCGCAGCAACAGTCCCCGCACGATGCGGCATACGCGCGCGATCTTGCGGCGCTCGGCCGGATTTACGCCGAGCTCCGCGACATCGACGCAGCGGAGTCGCGCTATATCGAGGCGATTTCCGTTGTCGCAAAGGCCGAAGGCGAGTTCAGTCCGGCGCTGATCGACATCTACCGCGGGCTCGGCCGCAGCTACATCCGCGGCGCCCGCTACCCCGAAGCCATCACGACGCTCGAGACGGCACAGAACATCAGTCAGCGGAATCTCGGCTTGTTCAACGTCGAGCAGTCGCCGTTGCTCGACGACATCACAACCGCCTATTTGGGCCTCGGCGAGACCACCGAAGCACAGCGCAGACAGCTCGACCGGCTCGACAACGCAGTACGCCGGTTTGGCGCCGACGACCCCCGTGTGATCCCGTTCCGCTACGTACTGGCGAACTACTACGAGCGTTCGCGGCAGCCGGAGAGCGCAGCCAAAGAGTACGAAGAAGTCCTGAAGTCACAGGCGACGACCCACGGCGATACCGACGCGGCATTACTTAGCCCCCTGCGCCAGATCGTGCAGATCGATCTCTTGCTCACGCAAGTCAGCGAGCCTAAGCATCGCGACCGGCTGGCGATGCTGCTCGAGCAGCTGCCCGACGCCGACGCAGCCGAGCGCGGCTTGTCGCTGGCCGTGCTCGGCGACTGGGCCATTGTGGCCAACGACTTGGCGGGCGCACGGGCCTACTACAGTCAAGCGTGGGCCGCGCTCGCACAGAGCACGCAGTTCGATGTGACGGGCTACTTCAGTGCCCCGAGCATGATCGACTTCGTGGCACCGCTGAATCCCGTCGATCGCAACACGCACTCGCGAGGTTATGCCTGGGCGCAAATCCAGCTCAACTTCAATGTGTCGCCGGATGGCCTGCCTTCGAACGTGACGATCGTGGGCTTGGGCGAAGACCAGGAGCCGACGCCGATTCAGTCGCAGTACAACCGGCGGCTGCGGGAAACGCACTTTCGACCCAGGCTCGTCGCCGGCGACCCGGTGCTGACGACGAACGTGAAGTCCACGCATTATTTTCGCTACTACCTCGACAAAGAGAAGAAGCGCGGCAGGGGCAAAGGCCGAGACACGGACGAGGATGCAAGCGCGGACGACGAGAAAGGCTGACGGCCTGCCGGCGCCGCGCTCGATCGCGCAGCTCCTCGGCACGTGATGGACGGTCCGGTCAAAGGCCGCGGGGCTCTGTCGAACGCAGCCGGCCGGTTCGCACGCTGCGAGCGCGTTCCCGACCGCGACGCGTTGGAGGCAGCGGCGGCAGCCAGTGACGACGATGCGCCGCGGCTCGCGACGACGGTGCACATCGATGCGGCGCGCAGCATTATCGCGCGCAACCGAAGCCCGGATCTGCCGTTCAATCAGTCGATCAACCCCTATCGCGGCTGCGAGCATGGCTGCATCTACTGCTACGCGCGCGCCACTCACTCTTACCTCGATCTGTCGCCGGGGCAGGACTTCGAGACCCAGCTCTTCTACAAGCCGAACGCGCGCGAGCTGTTGCGCGCCGAGCTCGCAGCGCCCGGCTACACAGCGAGCCCGATAGCACTCGGCACGAACACGGATCCTTATCAGCCCGTGGAACGCGAGCTGCGCGTGACGCGAAGCATTCTCGAGCTGCTGCTCGAGCTTAAGCATCCGCTGACGATAGTGACGAAGGGCTCACTGATACTCCGCGATCTCGACCTGCTCGCTGAGCTCGCGCGCCACGGGCTCGTGGCCGTCAACGTCAGCCTCACGACGCTCGACCACGACTTGAAGCGCCGCATGGAGCCGCGAACGGCGGGCCCCGAGCAACGCCTGCACATGATCCGCGCGTTGACAGACGCCGGAGTACCGACGGGCGTTCTTGCCGCGCCGATCATTCCGGCACTGAATGACCACGAGCTCGAGCACATGCTCGAATCCGCGGCGCGGCACGGTGCGATCAGCGCCGGGTACGTCCTGCTACGCCTACCGCATGAGGTCGAACCGCTGTTCGTAGAGTGGCTACAGGCGCAATACCCTGACCGCGCGGGACACGTGCTCTCCCTGATCCGGCAGATGCGCGACGGGGCACTCGACGACCCGGCTTTCGGGAGCCGCCAGCGGGGCCGCGGACCGTTTGCGCGGCTGCTGCAAGCGCGCTTCGCGCGCGCCCGGCGCACCTACGGCCTCGACGGCCACTTCACGTTGGACAGCTCACTGTTCGCGCCGCCCCGTGAACCCAAGCCGCAGCTCGACCTGTGGCCCCTGGAGCCGGTCCGAGAGTCTCAATAATTGTCGGCCCGTCTGCTGTACCCTTTGGTCCGCCAGCCTTTTGTGGCACTTTTTCCCGACAACGGAGCCTAGGACCGTGGCCGACCATCGCCTGCTGATCATCGACGACGACGTGCGTCTCTCCGAGATGCTCGTGGAATATCTTGCCCCGGAGGGGATAGAGCTCACGGCCGTGGCCTCGGGAGTCGCAGGACTGCGCAGCGCCCAGCGGGAAAATTTCGATCTGATCGTCCTCGACGTGATGTTGCCGGGGCTCTCTGGCTTCGACGTGCTGAAGCAGTTGCGCGAGGCCGGCGCGAAGACGCCAGTGTTGATGCTGACGGCGCGCGGCGACGACGTCGACCGCATCATCGGGCTCGATCTCGGCGCCGACGATTACCTGCCGAAGCCCTTCAATCCGCGCGAGCTGCTCGCACGCATCAAGGCGATTCTGCGGCGCACGTCGGAGACGGACGGCGATCAGCCCATGGAAGTCAACGTCGGCGATCTGCGCGTGAACCTGCCCCGGCGCGAGGCATGGCTCAAGGAGCAGCCCCTGAAGCTCACGAATGCCGAGTTCGTGATCCTCCTGACGTTGATGCGCTCACCAGGCGAGGTCGTGTCGCGTGAGGCGCTCACGCGCACTGCGCTCGGCCGGCAACTGCTACCGGACGACCGGAGCCTCGACACGCACATCAGCAATCTGCGCCGCAAGCTCGGGAACGACGCCGACGCCGACGCCGACGTCATGATCCGCAGCATCCGCGGCAGCGGGTACGTACTCGTCCCGCCGCAGGGGTAACCTCTCGTGGGTCTCTCCTGGAAGATTTTCGTCTCGTTCATGATCGCCATGACGGTGACGCTCGTCGGCGCCGTCTTTGTGAGCTTTCGCCTCGCCAGCACTGCACTCGACCAGGTCAATGTCGAGGGCCGCGACAAAATCATCGAGGAAGTCGCGGGCGGGCTCGCCCACGGTGGCGAGCGGGAACTCAAGGCCTGGTTGTTCAACCATCCGCGACCGGCGCCCGGGATCGTACTTCTCGTGACGAACGAACGCGGTGACGAGCTGCTCGGCCGCGCGATGCCGCGCGAGCTTGCGCGATTGCTCGCGACGCGTCCCTACCGGCGCCCGTCCCCACCGCCGAACTTGCGACCGATGCAGCTGACGCCGCACCTGATCGGCCCGAACAACGAAGAGTACCGCTTGCTCTTCGCGCGCGCTCCGGTCACGGTGCTCGGCATCTTGATGTGGCCCGGCACGCAGGTGGCCGTGATCAGCATCGCGATCCTGGCCGCCACGATCATGTCCGCTGCTACTGGCACGCTACCTGTCGTCGCCGATCATGCGGCTGCAGAAGGCTAGCCGCGCGCTCGCGGCCGGCGCCCTCGAGACCCGCGTCGGGCGGCCCTTCGACCGCCGCAGCGACGAAGTCGGCACGCTGGCCCGCGACTTCGACGCGATGGCCGAGCGCATTCAAGCGCTCGTGACCGCAAAGGAGACGCTACTGCGTGACGTCTCGCACGAGCTGCGCTCGCCGCTCGCGCGAATTCGCATGGCGCTCGCACTCGCGCAGCGCCGCGCGGGGGCTGAGGCGCAGACGGACCTCGATCGCATCGAGCGCGAGGCCGAGAAGCTCGATGCCCTGATCGGCCAAGTCATGACACTGACCCGCTTGCGAACGGCCACGGCACCGCGCCGCGATGCGGTGCGCCTCGACCAGCTGGTCAGCGAAGTCGTCGACGATGCGCGTTTCGAGCATCCGGCGAGCCGCGTCGAGCTCACTACAAGCGGCCCGATCGAAGTGCGCGGCGATGCCGACGGGCTGAAGAGCGCCATCGAGAACGTCGTCCGCAACGCGCTGATCTACGGCGACCCCGCGCAGCCGATCGAGGTCGAAGCCACGTCGAACGTGGAACGAGGCGCTGCGTGCGCGTGCTGGACCGCGGCCCGGGAGTGCCCGACTCGGACCTGTCGCGGATCTTCGAGCCGTTCTACCGCACCGACAAGAGCCGCGACCACCGGAAAGGCGGCCAGGGTATCGGGCTCGCGATCACGACCCGCGTAACCGAGCTGCACGGCGGTAGCGTCACCGCCCGCAATCGTAACGGCGGCGGACTCGAGATCGATCTCAAGCTGCCGCTCGGAGCCCGCCCCCGCGCAGGCCGCCTAGAGGCTGTAGCCCCGCTCCTCGTGCAGCGCGAGATCGAGGCCATCGCTCTCCTGCTCCGACGACACGCGTAGCGGCGCGACGACGTTCACGACCTTCAGGATCACGAACGTGGCAACGGCCGCACCAGGCGGCCGTGGCCACCGCACCGATCAGCTGTGTCAGCAGCTGCGAGCCGATCGACACGCCATCGGGCAGTCCGACTCCGTCGAGCGACGTCGCCGAGAACACCGCCGTCAGCAGCAGCCCGGTGAAGCCACCGACGCCGTGCACGGGGAATACGTCGAGCGAGTCGTCGATCCTCAGTTTTCGTTTCACCAATTGCGTGGCGAGGAAGCACACGATGCCGGCCACGAGCCCGATGATCATGCCGCCCATCGGGCCGACGTAGCCCGAGGCCGGAGTGATCGTGCCGAGCCCGGCGACCATGCCCGTGACGATACCGAGCACGCTCGGCTTGCCGAACTTGACCCACTCGAGGCTCATCCAGGCCACGGCTCCGGCCGAGGCGCCGACGTGCGTGACGAGCATGGCCATGCCGGCCGCGCCGTTCGCCGCGAGCGCGCTGCCCGCGTTGAAACCGAACCAGCCCACCCAGAGCAGCGACGCCCCCGTCACGGTCATCGTGAGGTTGTGCGGCGGCATCGCGGTGCCGGGGAAGCCGCTACGCTTACCGATCACGAGCGCCGCCACGAGCGCCGCGACACCGGCGTTCACGTGCACGACGGCGCCGCCGGCGAAGTCGCGGAAGCCCATTGCGGCGAGCCAGCCGCCGCCCCACACCCAGTGCGTGACCGGCAGATACACGACAATCAGCCACAGAATGGAGAACAGCAGCATGCCGCCGAAACGCGTGCGTTCCGCAAACCCGCCAACGATCAAAGCCGGCGTGATGATCGCGAACGTCAGCTGGAACATCGTGAACACCGACTCAGGAACCGAGCCGCTCACCGTGTCCACCTCGACCCCACGCAACCACGCCTTCGACAAGCCGCCGATGAAGCCGTTGCCCTCGGCGAACGCGGCGGAATAGCCGAACACGACCCAGATCAGAGACACGATGCAACACAGCGCAAAGCACTGCATCAGCACCGATAACACGTTGCGGCTGCGCACGAGGCCGCCGTAGAACAATGCGAGACCGGGCAACGTCATCATCAACACCAGGCAGGTGGCCGTCAGGAGCCACGCCGTGGCGCCGCTGTCGACCGTTTGCGCCAGCGCCAACGCCGGGCACAAGGCCGCCAACAGTGCCACTACAGCACTCTTCGTTTTCATCCCTTTCGCCCCCCCAGAGCTAGCGGTGAATCAAATCGCCTGATCGCCGGTTTCGCCGGTTCTGATGCGATACACCTGCGCGAGATCGGTGACGAAAATCTTCCCGTCGCCGACTTTGCCGGTCTTCGCTGCTTCGATGATGGCCTCGATCACGCGCTCGACGAATGCCTCCGTCACGGCGACTTCCACTTTCACCTTCGGCAGGAAATCGACGACGTACTCGGCACCGCGATACAGCTCGGTATGGCCGCGCTGCCGGCCAAACCCTTTGACCTCGGTCACGGTCATCCCCTGCACGCCGACTTCCGCCAGCGCATTGCGCACATCGTCCAAGCGAAATGGTTTGACGACCGCCGTTATGAGCTTCATTAGCGTCCCCTAAAGAGTTTGAATGGCCGTTTTCGGGGTCTAGCGCCCCGTGTGTGCCGGTTTTGCGTATTACTGGTACGGGCGTATTCTAGCCAACTGGCAGCCCGTTGCTACGCGTGCTGGTGCAGGCCGCGGCGTTTCTCGCGCGGTCCGCGCAACTTTCTGCGGCGCGGAGCGTCCCAATAATCGAGGTGAACAGACGGTGGTCACGATGCGTAAGAAACTCGACACGCGAATCAACCCCTCCGAGATCACTCCCGAGGGCGCGTTCCTCAACCGACGCTTACTGTTGAAGGCCGCGGTAGCCGCAGGCCTGATACCCCCCATCATGTCCGCGTGCGGAGCGGCTACGATCCCCGCCGACGGCGAGTTCGCCGACGTGAAGAAGTGGCCCGGCTCGCTGACGGACAAGCCGAATAGCTTCGAAGACATCTCGACTTACAACAACTACTACGAGTTCGGCACGGGCAAGGGCGATCCAGCCGTGAACGCGCACACGCTGAAGACCAAGCCGTGGTCGGTTCAGGTCTCCGGCGAGGCTGCGAAGACCGGCACGTTCACGCTCGAGGACATCCTGGCGCCGCACGCATTGGAGGAACGGGTCTATCGGCTTGCGATGCGTCGAAGCGTGGTCGATGGTCATTCCCTGGGTCGGCTTCCCGCTGGCCGATCTCTTGAAGCGCTTCGAGCCGACGTCGCAGGCCAAATACGTGCAATTCCTGACGCTCGCGGATCGGACTCAGATGCCCGGCATTCGCTATCCCGTGCTCGAGTGGCCGTATCGCGAGGGCCTCACGATCGAGGAGGCCATGCATCCGCTGACGCTCGTGGTCGTCGGCGTGTACGGCAAGGTGCTGCCGAACCAGAACGGCGCGCCGATTCGCATCGTCGTGCCATGGAAGTACGGGTTCAAGAGCGCAAAATCGATCGTCCGCATCCACTTCACGGACAAACGGCCGCTCACGAGCTGGAACATGGCGGCGCCGCAGGAATACGGGTTCTACTCGAACGTGAATCCGAAAGTCGATCACCCGCGCTGGAGCCAGGCCACGGAAAGGAAACTCGGCGGTGGCCTGTTCGCGGCGCGAGCACCGACATTGATGTTCAACGGCTACGCCGATCAAGTTGCGAGCCTGTACACCGGGCTCGATCTCGCGAAGAACTACTAGTCGCGTGGCGGTAGCGACACCGCGTTGGGTGGTCACCGTCAAGGTGGCCCTGTGGGGTGCGTGCCTCGCGCCGTTCGCTCTGCTCGTCTTACGCGCCGTTGAATTCGACGGCATGTCGCTTGGCGCAGATCCCGTCCAGGAAATACTGAACGTGTGCGGCAAGACCGCGCTGAATCTGCTGCTTCTGACGCTGTGCATCACGCCCATTCGGCGCTCGACGGGCATCAACAGGCTGATCTCTTTTCGCCGGCTGCTCGGGCTGTTCGCGTTCTTCTACGTCGTGCTGCACTTCACGACCTACGCGTGGCTCGATCTAGGTTTCGCGTGGGACCACGTATTCGAGGATATCGCCAAACGGCCGTACATCACGGTCGGGTTCACCGCGCTCCTGATGTTGATCCCGCTCGCCGCCACTTCGACGACATCGGATTCAGCGCGCGCTCGGCAGGAACTGGGTCAAGCTACACCGCCTCGTCTACGTGATCGCCGTGCTCGGCGTCGTACACTTCTGGTGGCAAGTGAAGCTCGACATCTCGGAACCGCTGCTATACGCGTTCCTGCTCGCCGTGCTGCTCGGCGTGCGCATGCAACACGCGTGGCCGTTGCGGCGCAGAGCCCAAGGTCAGTAGATCCGGAAGCCCCCGTGGCGCCGGCGTATCAGCGAATCGAGCCACCATAGGCCGCCGGTAAATCCACCGACCAGCGTCACGACCAAGGCTACGAGCACCCAAGTCACTGGCAGCGTGCTGCGATAGTTCTCGAGCCTGTTCTTCGTATGAAAGGTTCTCGCGGCGCGCACGGTCTAGGGCTGCCTGCAGCGCCTCGGTCGGTGCCGGCGTCGACGCGGCGCGACTGAGCTTGCCGATCTGCTCTTCCGCCGCGTGCTGCGCGTCGCGCGCGGCGGCAACGTCGTTCTTCAAGTCGGTGATCTCCGCCTCGAGCTCCGCGAGACGCGCCCGCGCCGGCTTGGTGTTGACCAGGAACGCCGTCTTCACCCACCCCTCGCGACCCGCAGCCGTGCGAACGTGCGAGTAGTTGGTATCGCGTTCGAGCACCTCTACGGCCGCGCCGCTCACGAGGTTTTCGAGCGGATCACCGCTACCGTCCTCCGCCCCGTAGAGGCTCAGGCGCAAGCTGTCGGTCACGTAGGCGGGCTCGCGCTCCGGCAAGGGCCGCCCAGCCGCACATTGCGCCAATCAACAGTAAACGTTTCTGCATGACCGCCCTCGGCTGAGTCTTGGTCCAAAGGACGTATTCTAGGCCAGGGCGAAGCGCGCGAAGTGCGGTTCCGCTCAGCTGCCGGTGATCACGCGCGCCACTGGGGCTGCGCCAAACGCCGCGAGCACGATGCCGAGAGCCTGAGGCCGCCCGAACTGGAAGCCCTGACCGAAGTCGACGTCGAGCTCGCGCAGCTCGTCGGCGGTCGCCGGGTTCTCGACGTGCTCGGCGATCGCGCTCACACCCAGCGTTCGAGCAGCGCGCGCGATCCCGGAGACGATCGATTCGGCGATGCGGTCCTCCACGATGCGGCGTACGAAACGGCCGTCGATCTTGAGGTAGTGCACGGGCAGACGCTTCAAGTGCGCCAAAGAGCTCAAGCCGGAACCGAAGTCATCGAGCGCTATCCTGCAGCCGGCGTTCGTCAGCTCGCGAATCAACACCTCGGCGGCTGCAATGTGGTTGACGGCAGCAGACTCCTTGAGCTCGAAACAGAACGCCGTGGGCGGGAGACCGGCTTCGGCGATTTGCTCGAGCGCGAACATCGCGTATTTGCGCGTCGCGAGCGATTGCGCCGAGACGTTCAGAGTGAAACAGTAGGGAGCCTCTGCGACTTCCCTGGCGTACGGGCGCAGCGCCTCGATCGCCGAGCACAGCACCCAACGATCGAGCGCGGGGAGCAGCTCGTAGCGCTCCGCCGCATCGAAGAACTTGTCGGGGGCGATCAGCGCGCCGTTGGAGTTGCGCATTCGAACCAGCAACTCGTACCCGACGGTCTCCCCGGGTCGCACGCAGAGACCGACGATCGGTTGGGCCTCGAGGCGGAAGTCGTTCGTGCGGAACGCGTCCTGCAACGTCGATGCCGCGAGGTGTCTGCTGCTCCCCGCGAGTGGACGGAGGTCGAGCTTTCGTCGGCGACGGCGAGACGACCGCCGCCTTGTTGCTTCGCGCGTTTGCAGGCGAGCTCCGCGGCCGCCATCAGGTGCGAGATCGGGTCCTGCCGGCGAGCGATCTCGAGGGCGCCGATGCTGACGCCGATCGGCACAGCATCGACACCGTGCACGTAGCCGAGCTGGGCCGTTGCCGCCAGCACGCGCTTGCCGACCTCGTGCGCGACGTTGATGTCGGACTGTGGCAGCAGCGCCGCGAAACGATCGCCGCCGATTCGGCAAACGATGGCGGCGGCGCCGGCCGCGCGACGGATCATGTCGGCGACGCGCTGAATGACCTCGTCGCCAGCCTGAAAGCCGAATGCCTCGTTGATCGATTCGAGATGGTCGATGTCGAAGTACAGCAGCGCATGGGTGCCGGGCCCGGCATCGAGCAGAGACTGCATGCGCCGTTCGAAGATCAATCGGTTTACGAGGCCGGTCAGGGAATCGTGCTGACTGCTGAGGATCGCAACGGTCTTGCGACTCACGAACTCGAGAATCCGGATGTCGCGCAGCTCGAAATCCTCGGCCGTCGCCGACGCGGAACAGCGCCACCAGGCCAATCACACGACTATGCACGTCGCGAATCGGGCACGAGAGAATTTTGTACGGCGCGACACCGCCCGCGCCCGCGACGCGATTCACGACCATCGGCCGATTGTTCAACTGCGCCCACGCGAGTAGGTGCTTCTGCGTGCGATCGAGGATGGCCGCCCCGGCAATCGACTCGTCCGAGGCGCACGAAACCGTCAGGTTCTTGTCGGGCACGAGCAGCGCGCCGAGCACGACAGCCGAGATGCTGCATGCTGTGGCGCAGCAGCTGCGTCAGCGCGCCGCTATCCGGCTGGCCGGCTTCGTCGACCGAGAGCAGCAGCTCGAGACCTTCGTCGTCGGCCCCCGACGACGCGGATCGCGTGTGCTCGAGGTCGAGCCGATTCTCGAGCGTATCGAGCACCGGCCGCAGCATGCTGAGAACCATCGACGGCGTCTGCTTGGAATTCTGGTTCAACTCGACGACGAGCGAACCGAGCGGCCGCGATTCCGCGCCGCGCAGAAGGGCGACGAATGCCGGCACGCCCGCCGACGTCAGCTCGATGCTGCCGCGACTCGCGATGGTGTCGCTCGAACGCAGCCGCTCGAGCAGCTGCCTGAGGTCGAGTTGTTCGTAGCCGTCGGAGCACCAGATCAGCTCGTTCGCACTGTCGTAGATCGCGATGCTGCCAGTGCTCGGCAGCAGCATCTTGATCAGCTGCCCATAGGCGGCGTAACTGGCAACGGCACCAGCACTATTCGAATTCGGCATTGACGACGGACTCGGCCATCCAACGGCGTCCACGCAGGGCGGAAAACGGCTCCCCGCCATCGTCGGCTACGACCGGCGCTAAATCCTTGATGAAAGTCGCAAAAGCGGCGCCCTAGTTGGGTGCCGATCTCAGTTGCGATTGGTGAGGTACTGCGGCGGCTTCTTCGGCGTGCTGACCACCTTCAGTGGCTCGGCACGCTCGAGGGTGTTCAGGAGCTCGACGTAGAGCTTCACGATGGTGGCGGCGTGGCTGCCCGCCTCGTCCGGGGACATCTTCTGGACGCTGGCTCTGACCCGGGACTCGCTACCCACCGGCGCCACGCGATTGCAGGGCCGCCTGCAGATCGGCGAAATCGCGGCGAAGCCCCGCCGGAAACTCGACGTCGGCCAGATCCGCCAGATGGGCGGCATAGGCCTGGACCAAACGAACCTTTACGGGGCCGTCACCGATCAGGGTCCTGACGGCTTCGGCAAAGCGCTGGGCAAGTGGCGACATGGGTGGAGCCTGGAAGTTGTTGTTGTTGTCGGCGCCGACCGGGCGACCCACTGCCGCCCTTGGACATAACGTATACCAGATATCAACAATGGGCTACAAGCCTTTGGACGCTAAGCCGGTTGCCGAGCTTCCGCGGCCCGCGGCTGGGCGCCGGCCGTCGGCTTGCGGAGCTTCAGCTTCTGCATCCGATCGGCGAGCGTCGTCGGCTTCACGCCGAGCAGCTTGGCCGCACCGTTCGGACCGGACACGCGCCACTGCGCACGCTCGAGCGCGAGCAGGGTATTTTTCCTCTCGAGATCGAGCAGCTCGGTCTCGGTCATCAGGCGCGCGACGCCCTGCGGCGCATTCGGCTCGGTGACAGCCGGCGAATTCAGGATGTCGCTCATCGCGAGATCGAGGCGCAACACCTTGCCGCGCGACAGGATCACCGCACGCTCGATCACGTTCTTCAGCTCGCGGATGTTGCCCGGCCAGTCGTAGCGCTTCAGCAATGCCGCCTGTTGCTTCGACAACGTCAGCGGCCGGTGGCCGAACTCCTGACAGGTGCGCTCGAGAAAGTGGCTCGCGATCTGGAGCACGTCGTCGCCGCGCTCGCGCAGCGGCGGGACCTCGATCGGAAACACGCTCAGACGGTAGAACAGGTCCTCGCGAAACTTGCCCTCCGCCACGGCCTGCTCGAGGTCGCGATTGGTGGCCGCGACCACGCGCACGTCGACCGAATGAGTGCGGTCGTCGCCGACGCGCTCGTACTCGCTCTCCTGCAGAACACGCAGCAGCTTGCTTTGCAGGTCGAGCGGAATTTCGCCGACTTCGTCGAGGAAGATCGTGCCGCCGTCCGCCAGCTCGAAACGCCCAACGCGATCGCGAACCGCTCCCGTGAACGCGCCCTTCACGTGGCCGAAGAACTCGCTCTCGAACAGCTCGTGCGGAATCGACGCGCAATTGACCTTCACGAGCGGGCCTTGACTGCGCGGGCTGCGCGCGTGGATCACGTGCGCCACCAGCTCCTTGCCGACGCCCGACTCGCCCTGGATCAGCACGCTCGCGGACGTTTGCGCAACGGCTTCGATACGCGCGAGCATCTTCTTCAGCACCGGGCTCTCGCCGATGATGCGACCGTAGTTCATCGATACCTGCACCTCTTCGCGCAGGTAGTCGCGCTCACGCTCGAGCTCCGCGCGCAAGCGCGCGTTTTCCTCGAATGCAGCGCGCAGCTGCCGCTCTGCACGATTGCGCTCGGTGACGTTGGTGGACGCGACCAGCAACGCGACGACGGCACCGCTCGGATCACGGTCGGCAGTGGCCGATACCACGACCTCTAGGACCTCGCCGGACTTCGCGACGTACGTGCGCGGCTCGTTTTCGAGCTCGCCATGCGCGATGACGTCTTCGAGCTTGCCGCCGCCGAGCGTGAGCCGAGTTTCGGGACCCATGAAATCCGTGATCAGCCGCCCGAGCACATCTTCGCGCCGATAACCCAAGCGTCTGCAGCCAGCGATCGCTGACGTGAATGATTCGGCCGTGGCTGTCGACCGTATGCAGCATGGCCGGCGTTGCGCGATATAGCCCACGATAGTGCTGCTCGAGCCGAGCCTGCAGACCGAGCTCCGTATACACGGCCACCGTGCGCAGGTAGTCCCCCTCGTCGGTGCGGTCGACGATCGCGGTGGCGAGGCAGTCGACGCGCTCGCCGCCGCGTGTCACGAGATCCACGGGCACGCCTTGCAGACGCCCGGTGCGCCGCAGCATCGGCAGATATTCCTCGGTGATGATCTTCGCGACTTCCTTGGTCGCGAGATCCTGCGGACGCATGTTCGTGATCTCCTCGCGCCCGTAACCAAAGCGCTTGAGCCACGAGTCGCTGGCATCAACGAAGAATCCCTCTTCGTTCAGCAGCACGATCAGCGCCGGGCTGCGACGGAACAGCCATTGGTAATTAGATTCGACGGTCATCGAACGAGCTTACGGTTTTTCGTCGTTACAGGCAACGAAAATCCGTTGTTTACGGGAATCCGTTAGCATCACAATCCGATAACCTATTGTTTTTATTGAGTCACTGGCGTGGCACGCTCCCTGCATTAGTGAGCGCGTAGAGGATCTCTGTGACAGAGGTCACAAGCACCGAGATTTCGGTAAAGGACTTGAGTATGGTTACACGCAAACTGTCGATGCCGGCCGCCTTGGCCGTCGGACTGTCCGTGGGCCTGCTCGCGCAGCACGCGACGGCCACGGAGGCCAATCCGACGTTTAAGTCACCGGTGCTAGTAGATGTCACGGTTGATGAGCAGCTGTTCCGGACGGAGATCGAAAACTACGTCCGGTCGCTGAACGAGGAGATCCGTAGCACGCTCGGTCAGGAGTTGCGCCGATCGCTGGCGCCGAAGATCGAGCTGGCTAGTAACGAGCTTCGCGCTCGAGGTTAAGCGGAGAGAACGCACGGCGCCACCACTACTCCCCCCAGTAGTGGCGCCGTTTGGCCGGATCGGACGGCTTTGCTAGGGGGACCGGGCTTCCGAGTTCGCGAACCAGGATAGGCTTCGCAACGAAGAATATGGATGTTCGCAGCCCGGTCCCTATTTTTTCCGCATGTTCTGCCGTGGCTTTCCGCCCGCGGCCATAGCGTGGGTTAGCGCGCCGGAGGTTCGGCGGCCAGTTTCAGATTCTGCTTCAGAAACTCGAGCGTCTTCGTCCACGCCTCGGCGGCCGATTGCGCGTTGTAGTTGCTGTCGCTTGGATTGGCGAACCCGTGGTTCGCACCGATCATGATCAACACTTCGGCATTCTTGCCAAGCTCGCTCAGCGTGGTGCGCAAATTCTGTACGTCGCGAACCGGGATGCTCTTGTCCTCAGAGCCGAAGAACCCGAGCATCGGCACCCTCAATTTCCCGAGTTGATCGCGATCGACGGCCACCTGACCGTAGTACATGACCAGCGCGTCGAGCTCGTCGGGATACAGCAGCGCGGCCTGCAGCGCCCAGCCAGCGCCCAAATCCCAACCGATGCTGCCAATGCGCGGCGCCAGCGCGTACTTCTCGAGATAGTCGTAGGCCTGTCGCAGATTCCTGCGCCCGGATTCCGGGTCGGTCTGAGAGCGTAGTCATGAGCGCCTGCGCCTTGTCCGGCGTCGTGGCGGTGGCGCCTCCGTACAGATCCACGGCAAGCGCGACGTAGCCTTCGCCGGCCAATCGGCGCGCCATGGCCTTGATCTGCTCGTTCAAGCCCCACCACTCGTGGATCACGATGATGCCGGGCAGCGGCTCCGCCGCGTCCCGTGGCATCGCGAGAAATCCCACGAGGTTGGTCTTCTGGCCCTCGCCGTATGCAACTTCCTGCTCGAGCAGCGGTACCGTCGACGCGGCGGGCGCCGGGGCCTGTACAGGCGTGGGAGTGGTGCGAGTGGGCGCGGCCTGTGCAGGCGGTACGTTCGCGGCAGGTGCGTTGGCAGGTGTCGCGGTCGATGCCGGCTTTTCGCCCGCCCCACAGGCGAAAAGCGATAGTGCGAGCCACGCGGCTGCAAGCACGCGCAGAGCCAAGTTGAGCCCGATGTTCATAGGCAAAACTCCAGCACAGCGGCCGTTCGAGTAACAAGGTAACGCGTCACGCACGGGGGTGGAACTCGAGTGCCTTGGCCACTCGCGACCCGATCGGCTGGCCATCGCGAAACACCGGGGCGCCATTGATCACCGTCAGAAAGATACTGGAACGCAGCGTGGTGCCCTCGAGCGGCGACCAGCCGCACTTGTAACGCACCTGCGCCGCATCGACACGCGTCGGTTTGTCGAGGTCGACTGCGACGAGGTCGGCATAGTACCCCTCACGCACGAAGCCGCGGTCGACGATACCGAACAGCGTGGCCGGGTTGTGCGCCGCTTTCTCCACGATCTTTGGCAGCGTATAGAGCCCCTGACCGTGCTGCTCGAGCAACATCAACAACGAGTGCTGCACGAGCGGCAACCCCGACGGGGCTTCGAAGTAGCCGCGCGCTTTCTCCGCGAGCGTGTGTGGCGCGTGGTCCGTGGCGATCACGTCGATTCGATCGCTCACGACTGCCTGCTGCAGCGCGGCACGATCCGCCGCTGTCTTGATGGCTGGATTGCACTTGATCTTTGCGCCCAGCGTCGCGTAGCTCGACTGCTCGTACCACAGGTGGTGCACGCAGACCTCGGCCGTGATGCGCTTGCCGACGACCGGACCCGGCTCGAACAGCTCCATCTCGCGGGCAGTTGTGAGGTGCAGAACGTGTAGCCGAGTGCCGTGTTTTTTCGCGAGCCCGACGGCGAATGACGATGACAGATAGCAGGCCTCGGCCGAGCGAATTTCCGGATGAGCCTCGATCGGCACGGCTTCGCCGTAGCGCTCGCGATAGCGCTGCTCATTGGCCCAGATTGTGGGCGAGTGCTCGCAATGCGTGGCCACCGGTAGTCGCGCAGCGGCGAAGATACCCTCGAGTGTCGCGGGGTCGTCGACGAGCATGTTGCCGGTGGACGCGCCCATGAACACCTTGATGCCGCAGGCGAGATCGGAGCCGACGCGCTTCAGCTCCTCGAGATTCGTGTTCGTGGCCCCGAAGTAGAACCCGTAGTTCACGTGACATGTATCGGCCGCGATGCGCCGTTTCTCGACGAGCGCCGCACGATCCGTCGTGGGCGGCTGCGTGTTCGGCATGTCGAGGAAGCTCGTGACGCCGCCGCAGACCGCGGCGAGGGACTCGCTACCGAGCGTGGCTTTGTGCGTGAGCCCAGGCTCGCGGCAATGCACCTGACCGTCGATGATGCCTGGAAGCAGGTAACGGCCCGCGAGATCGACGACTTCCGCGCCCGCCGGCACGGGTCCGGGCCCGATGCGCTCGATGCGCTCGCCGCGAATCAACACGTCGGCGGTGAAAACCCGCCCTTCGTTCACCACCTGCCCGTTGATCAAAGACAACACCGTCATTGCACCCTAGCTCCTCGCAAAAACCTGTCCGTGGCAGTCACGAGCTCGGCCGTGATTCCGGGCTCGTAGGCCGAATGGCCCGCGTCCAGCACGACACGAAGGTCCGCTTCCGGCCAGCGCTGCTGCAGCCTGAACGCCGTATCGATCGGGCACACCATGTCGTAGCGACCGTGCACGATGACGGCCGGTATCCCGCGGATGGCCTCGGCGCCCGTCAGCAGCTGATTCTCGTCGGCGAAGAAACCGCGATTCACGAAATAGTGAGCCTCGATGCGCGCGAGCGCCAGCGCAAACTGCGCAGCACCGAACTGCGCCGCCCTCGAAGGATTCGGCCACAACGAGCTCGTCGCACCCTCCCAGATCGACCACGCGCGCGCCGCTGCCGCCTGCGCCTCCGCGTCTGCACCTATCAGTCGGCGGTGGTAGGCGGCGAGAAGATCGTGGCGTTCCGCAGGTGGGATTGGGGCAAGAAACTCCTGCCACAGCTCCGGGAACACCATGCTGGCGCCGTGTTGATAGAACCACTGCAGCTCCGCTCGACGCAGCAGGAAAATGCCGCGCAGCACGAGCTCGGTGACCGCGCCGGGATGCGTCTCGGCGTACGCGAGCGCGAGCGTGCTACCCCACGATCCCCCAAACACGAGCCAGCGCTCGATGTTCAGGTGCTGGCGCAAGCGCTCCATGTCGGCCACGAGATGCCACGTGGTATTCGCAGCCAGCGACGCATGCGGCAGGCTGCGGCCGGCGCCGCGCTGGTCGAAGACCACGATCCGGTAGCCCGCCGGATCGAAGAATCGCCGCGCGTTCGCGTCGCCACCGGCGCCCGGCCCGCCGTGCACGAACAGCGCGGGCTTGCCCCGCGGGTTACCGCATTGCTCGAAGTAGATCTCGTGGCCATCGCCGACGGCCAGGTAGCCGCTGTCGAACGGCTCGATCGGGGGGTAGAGTTCCTTTCTGCTCATAGATTCTTGGCCTCCGGTGGTTACTCGGCCACCGCGGGCCGCGCTTATACTCCAGCACGCCCGCTACTCGGCGCACAACGTCGCTAAGGAACGTCGATGACCAGACTGCTTGCGCTCGCCTGTCTCATGAGCTGTTTCACCGTCCGCGCGCTCGCGCAGGACCCGGAGATCGCGTTCGACGAGTTCCGCCTGAGTAACGGGCTGCGCGTAATCGTCCACGAAGACCGGAAGGCGCCGATCGTCGCGATCCAGGTCTGGTATCACGTCGGCTCGAAGAACGAGGTGCCCGGCAAAACCGGCTTCGCGCACCTGTTCGAGCACTTGATGTTCAACGGCAGCGAGAACCATAACGACGAGTGGTTCCGGCCGCTGCAGGAAGTCGGCGCTACGAACGTCAACGGCAGCACGGACTTCGATCGCACGAATTACTTCGAGACGGTGCCGACAACGGCCGTCGATCTCGCGCTGTGGATGGAGTCCGACCGCATGGGCCATCTGCTCGGCGCGATCGACCAGAAGAAGCTCGACGAGCAACGCGGCGTGGTCCAAAACGAGAAACGCCAGGGCGACAACGCGCCATACGGCAAAGCCTTTGGCACGATCATCACGAATCTGTTCCCGCCGGGCCACCCCTACTCGTGGGAAGTCATCGGCTCGATGGAAGATCTGAACGCCGCGAGTCTGGACGACGTCAAGAAGTGGTTCCAGACGTACTACGGGCCGAATAACGCGACACTCGTGCTGGCCGGCGACATCGATCTCGCGACGGCCAAGGAAAAGGTACAGCGCTACTTCGGCGACATCCCGCCCGGACCGCCCCTGACGCGCCGCGACCGTTCGATCCCCGTCAGCGTGCCGGCGACGCGCATGACGATGCAGGACCGCGTGCCCGAAGCCCGCATCTACAAGGTGTGGCTCGGCCCCGAGTGGATCAGCGACGACTCGACGTACCTGCAGCTCGCCGACTACGTGCTGACGAGCGGCAAGACATCACGGCTGTATCAGCGGCTCGTCTACAAGGACCAGATCGCCACCGACGCGGGTGCGTTCGCCCTGAACAACGAGATCGCAGGCGCATATATCGTGTACGCCACGGCGGCCCCGGGCCAGGATCTGGCGAAAGTCGAGAAGGCGCTCGACGAGGAGCTCGCACGGTTCCTGACACAGGGGCCCACGCGCGCAGAGCTCGATCGCGCGAAGACCGAGATTCGCGCCGGATTCACGCGCGGCGTCGAGCAGGTGGGCGGGTTCCGCGGCAAGTCGAGCATTCTCGCGGAGAATGCCGTGTACGGCGGCCGGCCGGATTTCTACAAGCACTCGCTCGAGCTGCTGCGCACCGCCACGCCACAGCAGGTCGTTGCGACCGCGCGCACCTGGATCAAGGGCGCGCCACTCGTGCTCGAGGTGCAGCCGTTCTCGCGCGAACTGAAGCCGGGCGCCGGCGGCGCTGATCGAAAGCAGCTGCCGATGCCGACTTCGTTCCCCGATGCCCCTTTCCCGACGATGAGCCAGGCGACACTCGGCAACGGCATGCGCCTTATCGTGGCCGAGCGCCATGCCGTGCCGGTCGTGCAGTTCAGCCTGCAGCTGAACGCGGGATACGCTGCCGATCAATTCGCCGAGCCCGGCGTCGCGAACATGACGATGCAGATGCTCGACGAGGGCACCACGAGCATGGACTCGCTGAAGATCGACGACGCGCTCGCGCGCCTCGGCGCGGATTTGAACAGCGGCGCGAATCTCGACTTCTCGGTCGTGAGCCTGTCCGCGCTGAAGGAGAATCTCGACCCTTCCCTCGCGATCTATGCCGACGTGATCTTGAACCCTGCGTTCCCGCAGACCGAGCTCGATAGGTTGAAGCGCCTTCAGCTCGCGGGTATCCAGCAGGAGAAGACCACGCCGACTTCGATGGCGCTGCGCGTTCTACCACGCCTGCTCTATGGCGAAGGCCACGCATACGCCTTGCCGATGACGGGTTCCGGCACCGAGCAGTCGGTGGCCGCGATCAAACGCGATGATCTCGTGAAGTACCACGGCACGTGGTTCAAGCCGAACAACGCAACGCTGATCGTCGTCGGCGACACGACGCTCGCAGAGATCAAGCCGAAGCTCGAGGCACTGTTTGCGCGCTGGCCGCGCGGCGACGTTCCAGTGAAGAAGCTCGGGGACGTCGCTCTGCCAGACCGGCCGCGTATCTACCTGATCGACCGGCCGGGTTCCGAGCAGAGCATGATCATCGCCGGCGAGCTGATCCCGGCGAAGAATCAGGCCGACGAGATCGCGATCGACGCCATGGACGACATCCTGGGCGGCGCGTTCACGTCACGCATCAACATGAACCTGCGCGAGGACAAGACGTGGTCGTACGGCGCCGATACGACAATCGTCGACACGCAGGCGCAGCGACCGTTCCTCGCGATCGCGCCCGTGCAGGCCGACAAGACCGGACCGTCGATGCGCGAGATCAAGAAGGAGATCGACGAATTCTTGACTTCGCGCGCGGCCACCGACGCCGAGGTCGCGACCAGCAAGCGCCGCAGCACTTTGACGCTGCCGGGCCGCTGGGAGACTGCGCGCGCGGTCGCGCGTGACATCGCAGCGCTCGTACGCTTCAAGCTGCCCGACGACTACTGGAACGATTACGCCGGGCTCGTCGCGAAGCTCACGGTGGGTGAAGTCAATGGCGCGGCCAAGCGGTTGCTGCAGCCGAATCGGTTGACCTGGGTCGTCGTCGGCGACCGCAAGGTGATCGAGGCGGAAGTCCGCGCCCTGAACTTCGGCGAAGTGACCATCGTCGATGCCGACGGCAATCCGCCGGCCTCTCCATGACAAGTCTGTAACTTGAAAGGCCTTTGACCACTATGGAGAATGACTCGCCGCGTCGCGGTACCAGATTCCGTTTAGGTTACCGCCGGGTTTTCAAATGATCGAAGTCCAAGGCCTCACCAAAGAGTATGGGCGGCTCCGCGCCGTAGACGATCTGAGCTTCAGGGTCGAGCCGGGCCAGGTGCTCGGCTTCCTCGGGCCGAACGGCGCCGGCAAGACCACCACGATGCGCATCGTCGCGGGGTTCCTGCCCGCCACATCGGGCCGCGTGCTCGTGTGCGGCCACGACATCGAAACGCAACCCGTCGCGGCCAAGCGCCGTATCGGCTACTTGCCCGAGGGCGCACCGAGCTATCCCGAGATGACGCCGCGCTCGTTCCTCGAGTTCATCGCCGAGGCGCGCGGAATTCCGGCCGAACCAGCGCCGCCAACGGCTCGACGAAGTCTTCGCGCTGCTGCATCTTGACGCACGTGCTCGAACAGAGCATCGATACGCTGTCGAAGGGCTACCGGCGCCGCGTGGGTCTCGCGCAGGCGATCCTCCACGATCCCGAAGTGCTGATCTTGGACGAGCCGACCGACGGCCTCGACCCGAACCAGAAGCACGAGGTTCGCGAGCTGATCGGCCGCATAGCGCGCGACAAGATCATCGTGATCTCGACTCACCTGCTCGAGGAGGTCGACGCCGTGTGCAACCGCGCCATCATCATCGCGCACGGCAAGATCCTGGCCGACGACACGCCGCGCGGTCTCGAGACGCGATCGCGGTTCCACAACGCGGTATCCGTGAAGCTTGCGAGCACCGAGCACCTTGCTTCGGCGCGCCGAGCGATCAATGCCCTCTCCGAGGTCGCGAGCACGGAGCTCGACGAGAAGAACCAGCGGCTCACGGCGTTCCCGGCGCCCGGCAAGCTGCCGCTCGCTGCGATCAACGCGCTGGCCGAGAAGGAACACTGGCACCTGACCGAGCTGCATCTCGAGTCCGGCCGCATGGACGAAGTATTCCGGTCGATCACCGGCGGAGCCACGGCATGAACGGCGTACTCGCAGTCTTCAAGCGCGAGCTCAAGAGCTACTTCGCGACGCCGATCGCGTACGTGTTCATCGTGATCTTCCTGATCGCGTCCGGGCTCTGCACGTTCTACTTCCTCGGCTTCTACGAAAGCGGCCAGGCCGATCTCACGGCGTTCTTCTACATGCACCCGTGGCTGTATCTGTTCCTGGTGCCCGCGCTCTCCATGCGCCTCTGGGCCGAGGAGCGTAAGTCGGGCTCGATCGAGCTACTGATGACGTTGCCGCTCGAGATGTGGCAGGTCGTCGTCGGCAAGTTCCTCGCGGCCTGGGTCTTCACCGGCATCGCGCTCGCGCTGACGTTCCCGATCTGGATCACGGTCAATTACCTCGGCAAGCCGGACAACGGCGTCATCTTCGCGGCCTACGTGGGCAGCTTCCTGATGGCGGGCGCGTTCCTCGCGGTCGGCGCCTGCATCTCCGCCGCGACGAAGAACCAGGTCATCGCGTTCATCCTTTCGTTCATCACGTGCTTCATGCTGCTCGCGGTCGGCGTGCAGCTCGTGCAGCAGGTTCTGTCGGCCTGGGCGCCGCAGTGGCTCGTCGATGGCCTCGCGTCGCTGAGCTTTCAGACGCACTTCGACTTCATCAGCAAGGGCGTCATCGATCTGCGCGACATCGTGTACTTCGCGCTGCTGATCGGTGCATGCCTGTACGCGAACGCGATCGTATTGCAACTGAAGAAGGCGGATTGAGCCGATGAGCACGCGCACCCGGCAAAGGATCGGCTACTCGACACTCGTGGTGCTCGTTGTCGCGCTGATCGTGGCGGTCATCGCAAGCAACGTCTGGCTGCGCGGAGCGCGCCTCGACCTCACGGCGAACGGCCTGTACACCCTCGGCAAAGGCACGCATGCGGTGCTGAAGGACATCAAAGAGCCGATCGATCTCTATTTCTTCTTCTCGAACGAATCGACGAAGAATCTGCAGCAGTTGCGCGCCTACGCGAACCGGGTACGCGAGACGCTCGAGGAATTCGCCGCCAACACGCCGGACGGACGGCTCGTGCTGCACGTCGTCGACCCGGTGCAGTTCTCCGAGGACGAGGACCGCGCCGAGCAGTTCGGCCTCCAGGCCGCCAACATCGGCGCCGGCGGCGAATCCGTCTATTTCGGCCTCGCCGGCTCGAACAGCATCGGCAAGACCGACACGATTCCGTTCTTCGACCCGCGCAAGGAGATGTTCCTCGAGTACGACCTGGCGCGGCTCGTCTATAACCTGTCGAACACGAAGAAGACCGTCGTGGGCCTGCTCACGAGCGCGCCGATCGGCGGCGGCTTCGACCCGGCGACCCAGCAGCCGAGCCAGCCTTGGGTCGGTCGTCGAGCAGGCGCGCAAGCTGTTCGACGTGCGGACGCTGCCGGCGAGCGTGCTGAAGATCGACGACGACGTGAACGTGCTGTGGATCGTGCACCCCACGATGCTCGACGACACGACGCTAGTACGCGATCGACCAGTTCGTCATGCGCGGCGGCCGCGCGCTGATCTTCGTCGACCCGCTCGCGGAGATCCTCGCGAGCAGCGGCGGACCGGAAGGCCCCGGCGCGGCGCAGGCCACGTCGACGCTCGACAAGCTGTTCACGGCGTGGGGCGTGAAATTCAACACGCGCGACGTCGTGGCCGACAACCGCTACGCGCTCAGCATCGGCGGCCGAGCCCGGCCGGTGCGCCACATCGGGCTGCTCGGCCTCGACACCGAGGCGATGAGCGCGGACGACGTCATCACGCAGGGCCTGAGCTCCGTGAACGTCGGCGTCGCCGGGCACTTCGAGCTCGCGGACGGTGCGACGGCCAAGCTCACGCCGCTGCTGCACTCGAGCCCCGAGTCCGAGCTCCTGCCGGCGGATCGATTCCAGTTTCTCGCCGACCCCGGCGAGCTGCTGAACAACTTCACGCCGAGCGGCAAGGAACAAGTCATCGCCGCGCGGCTATCCGGGCCGCTGAAGTCTGCGTTCCCCGATGGCGCGCCGAAGGCCGAAGGCCGCGAAGCGCCGGTCGACGCGGCGCTCAGCGCCGACACATCTGGCATCGACCGACAACGCGAACCTCGTGCTCGTCGCCGACGTCGACATCCTGAGCGACCGCCTCTGGGTGCAGGCGCAGAACTTCCTTGGCCAGCGCGTCGTGAGCGCGTTCGCGAACAACGGCGACTTCGTGTTCAACGCGCTCGACAACCTCTCCGGCAGCGCCGCGCTGATCGGCCTGCGCAGCCGCGCGACGTACACGCGGCCGTTCACGAAAGTCGAGGAGCTGCGGCGCAATGCCGACGTGCAGTTCCGCGCCACCGAGGAGCAACTCCAGGCCGAGCTACGCGACACCGAGCAGAAGCTCGGCGAGCTGCAAGCCGCGCGCAAGGATTCGAGCTCGCTGATGATGAGCCCGGAGCAGCAGGCCGAGGTGCAGAAGTTCCTCGACGAGCAGGTCCGGATCCGCCAGGAGCTGCGCGACGGTGCGCCGCAATCTCGACCGCGACATCGACAACCTCGGCACCACGCTCAAGATCCTGAACATCGCGCTGGTGCCGCTGCTGCTGACGATCGTGGCGCTGGCGGCCGTGTTCGTGAAACGCCGCAGAAAGGCCAGCGCATGAGCCAGCGCAACGTTCTGATCCTGCTCGCGCACGTCGTCGTGCTCGTCGCGCTGGTGCTCGTTGGCCAGCGCGGCGCATCGACCGGCGGCCGGTAGCGGCGGCAAGCTGTTCGCGCCGTCGCTCGAAGCCGCACTGAACGACATCGAGCGCGTGACAATCACGAAGGCCAACAACGAGACCGTCGTGACCCTCGAGCGCAAGCCGGAAGGCTGGGTCGCCACGAACAAGAACGGTTACCCGGCGGACGTCGGCAAGCTGCGTCAGGGGCTGCGGGCGCTGGCCGAAGCGAAGATCCTGGAGCAGAAGACCGCGAACCCCGAGCTCTACAGCCATCTCGGCGTCGAAGACGTCAGCGGCGACAAGGCCGCCGGCATCGCGGTCACGCTGACGGCCAAAGGCAAGGAACTGCCGGACGCTGATTCTCGGGCAACGCCGACGGCTCGAAGCACCGCTATGTACGACGCGCAGACCGAAACGCAGAGCTACCTGATCGACAAGAATCCCGAGTTCGCGCGCGGTGTGGGCCAATGGCTCGACGCGCAGATCATCGACGTGCGCAGCGACCGCATCGCGCAAGTCACGATCACGCAGCCCGACGGCCAAGTGGTTCGAATCTCGAAGCCGAACAAGGACGCAGCGAACTACGACGTCGCCGACGTGCCGAAGGGCCGCGAGCTGCTGTATCCCGGCGTGGCGAACGTGATCGGCAACTCGCTGCGCGAGCTCAACCTCGAGGACGTAGAGCCCGCGGCCGCGGCGCCGCCGGCGAAACCGACCGTCGTCGAGTTCCGCACGTTCGACGGTCTCGTCGTCCGCGTAGAAGGCGAGAAGCGCGGCGACGCGAGCTGGGTCAGCTTCTCGGCCAGCGTCGACCCGGCACAGGCCGCGCGGTGCAGCGGCGGCACGACTCCGGCGTCCGCAGCGGAAGGCGCCGGAGCGCGAGCGAGTCGCAGCCGGCCGCCCGCGCCCGACCCTGACGCGCGGAAGCCGCACGCATCAACGCCAAGGTCGGCCCGTGGCGCTACAAGATCGCGACGTTCCAGTACGACCAGATGACGCGGAAGCTCGCAGATCTGCTGAAGCCACCGGCCTGACCGCACAGCGAAGCTGCGCCGAGCGGCAAACCCGCTACAGATCGCGATCCATTAACTCGCGCCAGCCGGCGTCGCCGAGCTCGCGCAGCGTGGCCATGTTGCGATTGCCGATCTCGTGCACGTTCCGGAAACGCAGCAGCGGCCCGCTGCACGCTGGCTTCGCGCAGAACGTGCAGCATTGGATACGGCGAACGGTTGCTGTAGTTGCTCGATGTCGTCCGGCGCACTACCGGCGAACTGGTAGGCCGGATGAAAGCTCGCGATCTGCAGCGCGCCCGTCAGACCGAGGGAGGCTAAGGTAGCGTCCGCTTGGTCCAGGAACTGGTTGTACTCGAGGAACTCGTGGAGCACGCGCGGATGGATCAGGAGGCTGGTCTCGCAGACGCGCGGATCTGCCGCGGCGAGATACCGCAACTCCTCCGCCAGTTCCTCCGCCAGTCCCGCGTGGTTACCTGCTCGCTGACCCGATAGCGAACCTGCCCGCGCAGATAGGGTGTGGCGGCGAAACGGGCAGAGGCCGAGCCCGATGACCGCCTTCTCTACCCAGCTCGCGCGTCTTCGCGATCACGTGTTCCGCGGATTCGCCGATCGGGCGTGACTCGCCCGCGCGGCGGCCGTTCACTGCGGCGGCGGATCGACGGGCACGCCCTTCTTACGTGCCGCCTGTCGCTCCTGTTCTTGCAGATTGCGCTTCTTCTGTGCATCTTCGCGGCGCCGCTTCTCTTGTTTGTAATTCGGCGTCTTGTACCATGGGATTCTCCGTGCTTGTGGCGAAAGAATAGCTTGGACTATTTCGAAGCAGGTAGCGAATCAGCATGATCGTCTGGGTCGATGCCGATGCCTGCCCGGTCCAGATCAAGGAAATCCTGTTCCGTGCCGCGGAGCGGGTGCAAGTCGAGACGGTGCTCGTTGCCAACCATGCGCTGCGTGTACCGAGGTCCCGGTTCCTCAGGACCGTGCATGTGGAAGCGGGGTTCGACGTCGCCGATGCGCGAATTCTCTCCGCGCTGACGGCAGGCGATCTCGTCGTAACGGCCGATGTGCCGCTGGCGGCCCAGGCCGTCGGCGCAAAGGCATTCGCGCTCAACCCGCGCGGCACGTTGTATACGCCCGACAACGTCCAGGATCACTTGGCGCGACGGAATTTCATGGAGTCCCTGCGTTCGGCAGGCGAGCTGACCCGCGGACCGCCGACGCTGAACAGAACAGACATCCAGGCGTTCGCCAACGAGCTCGACAAATTCTCTGACCCGCCGCTGCCCCTGACCGCAACGTCGACGCCTTCAGGCCGCCGGCAACAAGGCTTCCGGCCCGACCTCGTCGCACCAGACGCTGAAACGCTCCAAACGGCTCGGTCCGAACGAAGTCAGCAGCGCGACGTCCGCAGCATCACGACCGCGGGCCATCAGGACGCGGCCGACGCGCGGGACATTGTGACGCGCATCCATCGTGTACCACGCGTCGCCGAGGTACACCTCGAACCAGGCGCTGAAATCCATCGGCGAAGGTACGGCCGGCACGCCGATGTCACCGAGATAGCCCGTGCAATACCTGGCCGGAATGTTCAGGCACCGGCAAAGCGTCACGGCGAGGTGCGCGAAGTCACGGCATACGCCCACGCGCTCTTGATGCGCCTCGAACGCCGTGCGCGTATTGCGTGCCTGCAGGTAGTCGAAGCGGATGTGCCCGTGCACGTAGTCGCAGACGGCTTGCACGCGTGCCCAGCCTGGGGCTACCCCGCCGAAAAGTTGCCAGGCCGTGGCCAGCATTCGGTCCACCTCGCAGTAGCGACTGGCCAGCAGAAACTCTATCGCGGCGTCCGGCAGTTCCCGAATCTCGTGTTGCCGGGCGGCGGGATTGTGCGTCTCCGGCTGCCCATCGTCCTCCACCACCGCGTCGTTCCAGAAGCGTATGCGCCCGGCAGGCGCCGTGAGGCGGCCGCAGCGATTTCCGAAGCCGTCGTTGTAACTGCTGATGGGCACCTGCGGGTCCACGAGCAAGTACTCGTTGCGCCGGATCGCCGGTAGGCACCGCGGGTGCAAGTAGAGCATCGCCACGATCGGCGTGGGCTGCGGATGCTCGAAAACAATGTCATAACCGACTTTTATCAACATCTTGCGTCCAGCGCGCTCCGGCGCGGTTGTCTCTCGGGTGAGCAACCACTATGCACCACAATCCCGTCGGCGATGAGCGATAAAAGTACGCGCCTCGCCGCAGGGGCATAGAATCGACCCTCGACCCTTCGAGTCGCGCCGATGAACAACGTCCCTATTCTTGCGGTGGCCGGGTGGCACAGCTGCCAACTCGTGGTAACGCCCGAGCAGCTTGGCATGCGCAGTGTCGGCGACTGTCGCACGCGAGCGGCGCAACTCGGCTTCACGCCGTTGCCCAAGCTGCCATACAAGCAGGAGTACTGGCGGCTCGACGCGCTGTTGCACTGGTCGCGCGGCAACGGTCTCGAGTTTCTGCCGACGCTCGGACTCAACCTCGTGCCGCGTCGCAAGTAGCCGTCGCTGCGCCCCGCGCCAGCGCGCGGAACTGACGACCCACAGCGCGCCGAGTACACTGGCGTGCCTGCTGACGGCACGAGCGTTCGATGAGCACGGTCCGAAAGACTTACCCGGTAGCTGCGAGCTATGCATCGCTGATCGCGCGCGCGCGGGTGTACGACGTGGCGGTCGAATCCCCTCTCGACCGGGCTCCGCGCCTGTCGAAGCGACTAGGCCACGAGGTGCTACTGAAGCGCGAGGACCTCCAGGCTGTGTTCTCGTTCAAGCTGCGCGGCGCCTACAACCGGATCGCGCACCTGCCACCGAACGCGCTTGCCAAAGGCGTCATCTGCAGCTCGGCCGGTAACTATGCACAGGGCGTGGCGCTCGCCGCGCACAAGCGCGGTGTGCGGGCCGTGATCGTGATGCCGACCGGCACGCCATCGATCAAGGTCGAAGCCGTCGCCGCGCTCGGCGGCGAGATCGTGCTCGAAGGCGGCGCCTTCGATGACGCGTACGCGCACGCCATGCAGCTCGCTGCCGCGCAGAACCTGACGTTCGTGCACCCGTTCAACGACCCGGACGTCATCGCCGGCCAAGGCACGATCGCCATCGAGCTCGAGCGGCAGTGGCCGCACGTGCCGGATGCCGTGTTCGTGCCCGTGGGCGGCGGCGGCCTGATCTGCGGGATCGGCGCGTATCTGAAGAACCGCTTCCCCGGCGTGAAGGTCATCGGCGTACAGCCGCTCGAATCGGCCAGCATGTACGAGTCGCTGAAACGCGGCGCGCCGTTCACGCTCGACCGCGTCGGCACGTTCGCCGACGGCGTGGCTGTGCGGCGTGTCGGTGACGAGACGTTCCGCGTGGCGCGCGAGGTCGTGGACGAGATCATCCTCGTCAGCACCGACGAGATCTGCGCGGCGATCAGGGACATCTTCGAGGACAGCCGCGTGATCGTAGAGCCGGCAGGCGCACTGGCGGTCGCCGGATTGAAACGCTACGTCGAACGAGAGTCGACGCCGGGCGGCACGCTGATCGCCATCAACAGCGGTGCAAACATGAACTTCGATCGCCTGCGGTACGTGGCGGAGCGCGCAGAGATCGGCGAGCATCGCGAGGCCGTGCTCGCGGTCGAAATCCCGGAGCAGCCGGGAGCGTTCCTGCGCTTCTGCGAAGTGCTTGGGCCCCGCAACATCACCGAGTTCAACTACCGCTACGCGCCCGGTGCCACGGCACGCATCTTCGTCGGCGTGTCGCTGCAGCGCGGCTCCGGCGAAGCCGCGGAGATCGTTGCGCAACTCAGATCGCAGGGCTTCCCCGTGCTCGACTTCAGCGACAACGAACTCGCGAAGCTGCACGTGCGCCACCTCGTCGGCGGCCAGGTGCCAGGGCTCAAGCACGAGGTCCTGTATCGGTTCGAGTTCCCGGAGCGGCCGGGCGCGCTGCGCGCATTCCTGACCGCCGTCGGGAACAGCTGGAACATCAGCCTGTTCCACTACCGGAATCACGGGTCGGACTATGGCCGGGTGCTTGCGGGCGTGCAGGTGCCGCCGGAGGACCGCGCGAAGTTCACGCAGCACCTGACGCAGCTCGGGTACACCTACTGGGACGAGACGGCGAATCCCGCGTATCGGCTGTTCCTGCACGCCGCCGACTGACGTACGGGAGGCACGCTGGCCGCTTACCGGTCAGCGACCGCCCTCACCGCGTTGCTGCTCGCGCTCGCCGCCTTCGAGCTCATGGCCCACGGCGACTACATGGGGAAGATCGTCGTCCGCGTCCGCTAGCGCTAGGCGGCAAACGCCTTCAGTAGTGCAAGTTGTGTCGGCGTTCGGGCGCCTCGCCGTGGCTTTTCACCAACCCGCCGGAGGGTCAATATCCAAAACAGGCGGTGACGGGCTACCCTTCCTGGCCGTCGTTTGCTAGCGTGCGCGCTGCCGGCTGCCGCGCTACCGGCAGTCGACTCGAGGCACCAAAAAGAGGCGACCCCTACGCAATCCGTCACCGAAACCCTGGTCATGCCGACGCGCGGCACCGGACTGTTCCACGTCATCGACCCGCACGTGTTCGACCGGGCGCTGCTCGATGAGCTGTGCGACCTCGCCACTCGGGTCCGTACACTGGCCAAATCCGACGTCGGCGCACGCGCGCTGCGCGACCTGCTGCCGACACGCCGCGCGATGCTGTACTTCACGCAGCCGTCGACCCGGACCTTCCTGTCGTTCAACAACGCCTGCCACATCCTAGGCATGCGGACCAGCGAGATTCGTGATCCGTCCACGTCATCCGAGGTCAAGGGCGAGAGCTTCGACGATTCGATTCGCACGTTCAGCTCGTACGTGGACGTGGTCATCATGCGAACGAAGGAAGCCGGCCGCGCCGCGCAGGCGGCGAAGCTCATGGACAGCATTCCGCGGCCCGTGCCCGTCATCAACGCCGGCAGCGGTAGCGACCAGCATCCGACGCAAGCGCTACTCGACATCTACACGCTGGCGCGCAGCTTCGACGCACGCGGCGGCATCGACGGCAAGGTCATCGGCATGATGGGCGACCTGAAGCGCGGCCGCACCGTGCGTTCGCTGTGCTATCTGATGCGCCACTACGCGGGCGTGCGGCTCGTGTTCATCGCGCCGCCGCAGTTCGCGATGGAGCAGGACATCAAGAGCTACCTCGACGGCCACGGCATCGCGTACAGCGAAACGACGCAGCTCGACACCGTATTGCCGCAGCTCGACGCCCTCTACGTCACGCGGATGCAGACGGAATGGGACACGGCCGGTGAATCGCGCGCCGTGGACTTGAAAGCCTTCAGCGTCGGTACGCACGAGCTCACCCTCATGAAACGCGACGCCTTCATCATGCATCCGCTGCCACGTGGCCCGGAAATCGACCCGATCGTCGATCACGACCCGCGTGCGATGTACTGGCGCCAGGAACGCAATGGCATGTGGATGCGCGTTGCGGTGCTGATCAAGATCTTCGGCGTGGAGCGCATCGTGACGGCGCTGGCCGCGGCGGACAGCGAGCCGCCGTTTTCCGGTCGATTGGCGTGAGCCTGCTAGTGCGCGTCGATGTGCGCCAGCTTCGACTGCTGAGATAATCGGTAGAACCGCCGCAATTCGCTCTGCACGGCCTCGTCGTCCGCGCCGCCTGCGAGCGCCGGAGCGAGCCGGCGGCAGTACTTGCCCGCATAGCGGTTCGCACGCCGATAGCGCTCGCGCTCGGCGCCGCGCAGCTCACTGTCGAGCTGCGGCATATCGAACAACCAGCCGTGCAGCTCATGCGGCTCGCGGCCGCTCTGTTGCTTCAGCAACAGGCCCGTCGTCACGAACTTGTCGACTTCGGCCTGTAGCTCGAGCTCGAACAGCGTGACGTTCTTGTCCCGCTCCGCGTTCCAGGCGTAGTACGTGAAATGGCTCACGCCTTCGAGCGCCGACCAGAAATCCGCCAGGTTGTCGGCGTCGAGGCAGGTCAGAGGATCGCGTTCAGTCAGCCGTTCGAGCAGATCGCGCTCGAGGAACAGCGCAACCTCCGCCTCACCGTCGGTTTCCGCGATCAGCAGCTTCTCATCCACGTCGCGGCCGCCTCTGTCGAGCGCGCGCGCGAACGTTGCATCGGTGATCAGGAAGTCGTCGACACCGTAGCCGACATCGAGCGCGTAGAGCTCGTGCAGCAGGGTCTGTAGCTTGCGCGAGCAGCATGCTCAGTGGCGCGTCGCCGCGTTCAGCGTGGCGTTCGGCTCGATGCCCTGCTCGCGCAGCAGCTGCGCCGCGCGCCGGCTACCGGTCTTCAGCCACACCTCGTACAGGCGCAACACGTCGAGCGCTGCAGCCGAGCCCGACGCGCGGATCTCCGCGAGTACGTCGACGAACTCGCGGAATTTCTCGGCAAGCTCGGCGAACACGGTGCTCAGCGCGCGGCCCTGGAGCGTACCGCGCACGCTGGCCGACAACCGGCCGTAGGCGGCCCCGCCCATGTCGATGTAGTAGTCGACGTCGACGAGCTTGCGCGCGAAGCCATCGCCGAGAAAACCTGCGACGAACAAAGAGGTGTCGCCCACGCGGCGCAGCACCGCGTTGCACGCGTCGCGATCGGGCGCTTCGGCCGCCTCGGCAAGCAACAACGCGAGCGGCTGGAGCCCCGGCCCGGTCTTGCTGCGCTCGTAGAGCGCCTCGTGCCTGGCGAACAGGGTCAAAAGATTGACGACGTAGTAGGCCGTGTGATCGTCGGCCGCGACGCCTTGCTTCTGCATGGCGGCGGCGACCGAGTCCTTGAAGAACTCCTGGAGGCTCACCACCGGACGAACTTCTCGAGTTGTCGCGCGCAATGCCATCTCCTGCTACTCGGCCTGCACTGCCGCGGGAGACGGCAGAGCGTGCCGCTTTGCATTCGAGTATAGGGTGGCGTGCGTAGCGAACTGCGCACCGCTTCACGTTTCTTCGGCTAGCACTCGCTGTTCGAGAGCGCTAAGCATGCGCGCGCAGTGGCCGCTGATGCGCTCCTGCCAATGACGACGCCGCAGCGTGGCCGCGCCGTTCAAGAGGTAGCGCGCGTCGAGCAGCACGCACGAGCCGTCGTCGACGGGTTCGAGACGCCAGTGCAATCGCAACTGCACACAGCACGGTGGATCGAGCAGCATTTCCTGCAGCGTGATCGACACCGGCCGCAGGCACGCGAGCACTTTGCCGCGGCGTAGCACCTTGCCACGCTGTTGTTCGTACCGGCAGCCCGGCCTTCGGGGGAGTGGCGGCGTCGATGGCTACGCTGCCGCCCCAACGACCGTAGCCCACGACCTCGACGAGCGCGGCAAACGCTTCGGTCATTGGGCAGGCCAACTGTTTCTCGTGCCGTTGTCTGCGCACGGCGCCCTCCTTGACGCGACCCGATGAGGGATACCGTAGCGATGCGGCTAGGCGCGCGGCGATGCGCGTTTATCGTGAATCGCGAGTGAAATGCGCCGCTACGGGATCAATACCGTGGAGCCCGTGGTGCGCCGTGCTTCGAGATTCGCGATGCGCCTGCGCCGCGTCGCGCAAGGCGTAGGTTTGGTTAACCTCGATCCGCACGCGACCGCGCTGAACGAGGTCGAACAGCTCGCTGCTGCCAGCCTCGAGGTCGCGGCGCTCGCGAATGAAGTCTTGCAACGTGGGTCGCGTGACGTATAACGAGCCGCGTTTTTGGAGCTCGTGAAGGCCGAATGGCTCGACCCTGCCGGACGAATTGCCGAAGCTCACGAGCAACCCGTGCGGCCGCAGGCAGTCGAGCGACTGGAAGAACGTCGTGCGGCCCACCGAGTCGTAGACGACGGGCACGCCACCGCTTGTGAGCTCGTGCACGCGCCGTGGCAGATCCTCACTGTCGAGCAGCACGTGCTCGCAACCGTGCGCCAGCGCGAGCTCGCGTTTCGCGGCCGAGCCCACGACGCCGATCACGCGCGCACCGAGCTCGCGTGCCCACTGCGCCGCGATCAGGCCGACGCCGCCGGCCGCGGCGTGCAACAGGACCCAGTCGCCGGCCGCGACTGCATAGCTGCGCTTCAGCAGGTACCACGCCGTGAGGCCCTTCAGCATCATGGCCGCGCCGTGCTGCTCGCTGATCGTGTCCGGCAGCCGCACGAGCCAGCGTGCATCGAGGATGCGCTCTTCGGAATACGAGCCGAGTGGCGCTGGCGCCGTATAGGCAACGCGGTCGCCGGGCCGAACGTGCGTGACACCAGGCCCCACGGCCACGACAACGCCGGCGCCCTCGCCGCCGAGACCGCTCGGCAGCGCCATCGGATACAGCCCCGTGCGGTGGTAGACGTCGATGAAGTTCAGGCCGACCGCGCGATGGGCGACGCGCGCTTCACCCGCTTTCGGCTCACCCACCTCGACTTGCTGATACTTGAGCACTTCGGGTCCGCCGAAATGTTCGAATCGAATCGCCCAAACCATGCGTGGCCCGCTCGCTGTTAGAATTTGCGCCCGTTGCGTTCGGAATATAGCACCCGATGGCAGAACACCTCGTGGTCGTCGGCGGTGGCCAAGCCGCCGCACAGGCCGTGCAGACGCTGCGTCAACACAACTACGCCGGGCGCGATCACGCTGCTCGCCGACGAGCCGCACGCGCCGTATCAACGCCCGCCGTTGTCGAAGAAGTACCTGGCGGGCGAGCTGCCGCGTGAGCGACTCCTGCTGCGTCCCGCCACGTTCTACGCCGAGAAGAATGTGACGCTCGAGCTCGGCTGCCGCGTCGCGGAGCTCGAGCTCGCTGCGCGACGCGTACGGCTGGCCGACGGGCGCAAGATCGACTACGACCGCCTTCTGCTCGCGACCGGCAGCCGGCCGCGCCTGCTCGACGTGCCCGGCGTCGCGCTGCGGGGCGTGCACTACCTGCGCACGATCGCAGACGTCGACGGCATCATGGCCGAGCTGACAGCCGGCGCACGCGTTGCGCTGATCGGCGCAGGATTCATCGGCCTCGAGGCCGCGGCCGTGCTGCGCCACCGCGGCTTCGACGTGACCGTGCTCGAAGCGTTCGACCGCGTGCTGGGCCGCGCCGTAGGGCCGGAAGTCGCGCAGTTCTATGCGCGACTGCCATCGCGCCGCGGGCGTCGATCTGCACTGCGGCGCCAGCGTACGCGCGTTCGTTGGCGACCAACGCGTCGCGGCTATCGAGACCGCGGACGGCCGCCGGTTCCCGTGCGACGTCGCCATCATCGGCATCGGCGTCGTGCCGAACGTCGAACTGGCGGCGGCCGCGGGCCTCGCATGCGACAACGGCATCGTCGTCGACGAACTCGCGCAGACGGCCGACGCTCACGTCCTGGCCGCCGGCGATTGCACGAATCACACGATCGGCGGGCGGCGCGTCCGGCTCGAGTCGGTGCCGAACGCGGTGCATCAGGCCAGAGTAGCGGCAGGAACGTTGCTCGGAACGCCGGCGCCGTACTCGGAAGTGCCGTGGTTCTGGTCGGATCAGTACGACCTGAAGCTCCAGATCGTCGGCTTGGCGCACGGTCATGATCAGGTCGTGCTGCGCGGTGATCCCGCAACGCGGAGCTTCGCGGCGTTCTATCTGCGCGGTGGCGAGCTGCTGGCGGTGGATGCGATCAACAGCCCGCGCGAGTTCGCGCACGCGAAGAAGCTCGTGGCTGCGCGAGCGCAAGATCGCGCCGGAGATGTTGCGCGACGCGAGCGTCGACCTCGGCGCAATCGCCGGCTGAGGGGCGTTACTGCTGCGCGACTTGCTGCTCGGGCAGGTGCACGAACAGCTCGCCGACGGCAGCGGCAGAGTTCTGCGCCGGACTGAAGGCCGTCACGTCGTAGCGCTCCACGGCGCTGCCGGACTTGCCTTCGAACACACCGGCGACGCCGAGAACCGAAGCGGTGCCACCGGCGTTCGGACCCACGGTCGGGCGATACTCGGCGGGCCCGCGCCAGGGCCGATCGAACAGCCACGCAGGCAACAGCGTCTCCTTCAGGAACGGCCATACGTTCGAGTCCGAACGCACGAACAGCGTGCCCTGGCCGGGCAGCGTGACGAGCCAGTAGTCACTGAGCACGACGCCGGTCAGCAGCAGATCGGTCGAGGGCGAGCCGGCCATCAGCCGACTCGCGATCGCGGCCGGCTGGCCCGCCTCGTCCGTCAGCACGAGCCCGAGGACGGCCGTGCGATCGATCGTCTCCTCCCAAAGACCGCCGCCGGCATTCAGACCGGCCGGGGGCCAGCATGGCATCCTCGCCGACGGCAGCGGTCAGCACCTGGTCCGGCAACGAGTACCGCAACACGCGATCGCCGGAGTCCGGCGCGGCGCCGGTGTGTACGGTGAACGGGTTGTAGTAGAGCGCGGTGCCCGCGAGCGACGCGCCGATCAGCAAACCCAGGAATGCGACGAAGAGGTACTTCATGGGATGCGCGTGACCGTGAAGAGCTCGATCGTGCCACGCATCGCACCGCTGGCATCGACACCGGTGACCTTCCACGTCTCGGTATACCTGCCGCTCAGGCCGGCGAAATCGCCGCTGCCGCCTGCCACTGTGCCACCCGCGGCGAGCGGCACCTCGAGCGTTCCTTCCCACACGCCACCGGGCGTGTAGCCCGCGCGTTGCAGCGCGGTATCGAGCGCGCCACTCTTCTCACCTGGCGCGCGAAGCACGAGCGAGCCGCGAGCCGGGACCAGCACCGACCAGGTCGCCGTCATGCCGTGATCGCCGTTGGCCCAATGCCGGGCAGCGATGCCTACGACCTGGCCCGTCGAGTCTCTGACCTTGAAGTGCTCGACGAGCAGCGGCTCGCCGGCGAACTTGGCGGGCAGCACCATAGCGCTGTCGGCCCCCGTCGACCTGAGGCCGCCGGCCTGGCCGTCCGTGGCGGCGATGCGGTCTGCGGGCAGCCGAATCAGGAACTGCTCCGCGCGGCCGCCGTTGGCTACGACCGTGGTCTGCGACGGCAGTCGCTGATGGCTCATCCACGGTACCCAATGAGCCGCGGCCAACGTGCCGCCGAAGCCGAGGACTATGCCGAACAGGAATAACGCTCGCATGCCGTTTCCAATGTGTACCAAGAGGGGCAGTATCCCCGCCCTAAGAGGACTCGGCGGTTAACGCAATCACAGAACGCAGTGCGTAACGGGGACGTAGGCCGCTAAACGGCCCCGAAATAGGCCTTCAAATAAGCCTCGAACGAGCGCGAGTCCTGGTGAACCAGGGCCTCAGCCTCCTCTAGCGACCGGCTGGCAGTCGCCGCCAGCGACTCTTCCCGTTCAGGCGCCACCGTAAGCCCCTGGAAGTATGCCGCGTGACTCGCGGGCCAATCCCAGCGTGTACTCGAAGAAGCTGGCCCGCTCGCGCTTCAGGGCCGCGAGCAAAGCCGCGGACGGCGTGCGCTCCGGCTCACGTAGCGCGGCGGCGGCGCCCTCGACCGCCACCACGTAGCCAGCCCCGTCCGGGTCGAGCAGCTCGGCGACACACATCACCTGGCGGAGCAGCTCCGCGCCGCAGTCGGCGAGGGGCCGCGGCCGACCGCCATGCACGATCGTGAGGCCTGGCCGTCGGCCCTCGCGCGCAACCGTCAGGTCACGGCTGTCGATCTCGGCCTGCTCGGCGGGGGAGATCGGCGGGCTATCGGCGAGCAGACAGTGGATCAACAGGGCTTCGAGCAGCCGCAGCTCGTTCTGGCTCATGCCGACAGGATCCGCGCAGTTCAGATCGAGCGTCCGAACCTCGACATACTCGACGCCGGTGCGCTCGAGGGCGATCAGCGGTCGATCCGAGCTCGCTTTGCTCGGCTTCGGACGAATCGTGCTGTAGTACTCGTTCTCGATCTGCAGGATGTTCGCGTTCAGTTGCCGGTAATCGCCGTCGACGACGACGCCGATCGCGGCATACCGCGGATCCTCGGTGGTGACGGCCGCGCGGATGCCGGCCACGTACTCGGCAAGCGAGTTCGCGCGAATGCTGAGCCGCCCCTGACTCTTGTTGCGATACCCGAGATCGCTCATGCGAAGCGACGTCGCGAACGGCGCGTACCAAGTATCGCGGTCGAGCTCGGTCAAGAGCTCATGGCCTTCCGGGCGAAACGACTTCGACAGCGCCGGCGACGCGCCGAACAGATAAGTGACGAGCCAGGCACAGCGCCGATAGTTACGCACGAGTCCCATGAGCTCGGCGGAGCGGAACTCCGTCAGCGGCTCGGGCCGTTGCTCCCGTTCGCGGTACTCGGGCCAGAACTCGGGTGGCAACGAATAGTTGAAGTGCACTCCTGCGATCGCCTGCATCGCACGGCCGTAGCGGTGGCCGAGCCCGCGGCGATAGACGGTCTTCATACGGCCGACGTTCGACGGGCCGTAGTACGCGATCGGAATTTCGTCGCTGCTGCCGAGCGCGCACGGCATGCTGGCCGGCCACAACAGCTCACTGCCGAGGCGATGATGGATGAACGCGTGCACGTCGCAGAGGAATTGCAGCGTCTCCCAGGTACTGTGCTGCGGCGGAGTTACGAGCTCCGGCAGCGATTCCGAGTAATCGGTCGTGATGTATGGATGCGTGAGTGCCGCGCCGAGACTTCGGGGGTGTGGCAGCTGCGAGAAATGCCCTTCGGCCGTTACGCGCAGACTCTCCTTCTCCACGCCGCGCAACCCGCGGCGCACCAACGCAGCACGATCGCGCAGCCACTCGAGCCGTGCGGCCAGGGACGAGTGCGCGCCAGAAGAAGCGGGATGGGTGCTCGACACGATCACGGGTTCCACTAGGTCGGCGCGCATTATAGGCCGTGAATTGCCGACGGCACGGGTTCAGCGTAGGTTCACGAAACTTGGGCTAGCCTAACCGTCGTGAGGAGGCTCGCGACCATGCTGCGTACGACGGGTTTGCGAAGTGTTGTCGCCTGTGCCGTGCTGCTGCTCGCAGCGGTACCGGCGTACGCGTTCCGTTGCGGTACGCGCGTCATCACTGCCGGCGATCCCGCGGACAAGGTCCTGCACTTCTGCGGCTCGCCGATTTCGGTCCAGACGCGACGCGCGGAACGTCCGTACATCGACGACTTCGGCAGGAGCTACCTGTACAGAGGGCTCATCGAGGAAGTCGTCATCGAGGAGTGGACGTACAACCTGGGGCCGCACCAGTTCATGCGCCTCGTGCGAATCGAAAACGGTCGCGTGGTCGAGGTCAAGCCGCTCGGCTACGGCTACTGAGAGAATCAGCCACCGGCTGCGCGCAACAGCGGCACCTGCTCCATCTCGTAACCGATGACTTCGTGAGTGTGCGGATCGTGGATCGGCTTGCCGCGTCGAAAGCAACCGGTCATACGCGCGGTGCGCTCGAACTCTTCCTCGGATTCCACGGGCTCGAGCGATACGCGGCCATCGGGCAAGCGTACAAGGCGCTGCGCACCCTTGCCGAGTTGCCCCGCATGCCATCGGCGGTCCGTCGTGTCCCCGAGGACCAGTGCAATGATCTCGATACTGTCGTCCATGGCGCCCTCCGTGCTCCCTTGGTCCACGCGCGTCACGAGCGTGATCTAAGCAACCTCCGTGCCACGCCAGTGGCCGTAGACAAAACAGCGACTTAGCGGGACACGTCGTGACTCGCGTCACAGCACGATGCGACAAAATTTGCCACTTTGGCGGCGAAACGTCGCCGCGTGACACGCGTCCCGCGCCCGCCGGAAGGCTTCGGGTAGGGTCGCGGCAAAATCTTAGGAGATACGGAATGCTGAAGTTCAAACGCCGGATACAGGACTCGAACCACGGGCCGAAGACTTACGTCGCGCCCGGCACCAGAATCGTCGGCACGATCCTGGGCAAAGGCTCGTACGTGTTCTGCGGCACGATCGAAGGCGACTGCGACATCAGCGGCCCGCTGACTCTCGCGGAAGGTGGACGGTGGAAGGGTACGATCAAGGCCACGGATATCGTCATCGCCGGCACCGTCGAGGGCGACGTTATCGGCGAGCAGCGCGTGGAGATCGCAGGTACGGCACGGGTGACGGGCAGTCTCGCCGGCCACTCGATCGCTGTTGCTGAAGGCGCGATCATCGAGGGCGACATCAAGGTCAAGAGCGGTACGACGCCGGCCACGTTCCAGGAAAAGCGCGGCACCGAAGCGCAGGCGCAAGTGCCTGCGAAGATCCACGCGCACTCATAACGCAAGCTCCAGATCGTCAAGCACGGCGCGGTCGAGCCAACTGCGCAGTCGATAGTTTTCGATGAAGGCGCAGTGCCCTCCGTGCGCGAACGCGTCGATCGACAGGGCGCTCGTAACAGCAATGTCGGCGAGATCGCCGATGGGAATGACCGGATCGTCGACCGCAGCGATGATGTGTGTCGGTACGGCCAGATTCGCCAACGCGTCCCCAGTGACGGCATAACCTTGCAGGTACGAGTCGAGATCGGGGAATCCCGCGTACCGCGTCGCGAAGAACTCGGTCGTGGCCGTCAGTGTCGGCAGCTTCGCGCAAATTGCCGAAATCGTAGAGCTCGGGAAAGCAAGCGGCCTTCGCCAGCAGACTTCGTCGCCAACGGCGAAGAAAGTACTCCCGATACACCCAGAGACCCTCCTCTAGCGCACGCATCGTGCTGTGCGGCCGCAGCACGGGACAAATCGCTACGACGCGCGCGAGGTCGATACCCGCGGCTGGCGCTCGCGCCGCGACGCGCAGCGCGAAATTGCCACCGAGCGAATGGCCAACGAGGAACATGCGCGGCGCACGATGCGTGGCAATGATGCGCTGCACGGCTCCGACCACTTCATCGATGCGGCACGAGTGGAACAGCTCGCGGTTCAACGCAAATGTATCGCCGTGATCGCGGAAGTTCAGCCGGAAGACGTCGAACCCGGCTTCGTACAGCCGGCCGCCGGCTGACAGAACATAACTCGCCGCGGCGCTGCCCTCCCATCCATGTAACAGAATCACTAGCCCGCGCGTGGCGCTTCGCTGCGGGCTGAAGTGGCCCAGGAGACGCACGCCGGCTCCGCAGTCGACGATCTCGTCCCGCGTCGCCGCCAACATTGGGCCGGCCTGCCGGCGCAGCCATGGTTGACGAAACGGCCACCCCGCCAGCAACGACTGCACGTGGCGATGACGGAGCCCGATGGGGGGGTTGAATGCACTTACGGCGTGCGGCGTACGCTGCATAGTTATAGACTTGGAACTGGTCGCAAGCGTGAGTCTCACCGAGGACGCGGGGCGACCGAATAACAACTATAACAACGAACCCGAAATCGCGCGCATGCCGAGCTCTGCCCTCAACTTCGGACTGAAACGCCGCTCTCTCGCGTTGATGGGCGCGCTCGCCGCCTGCGTCGGCGTCGTTTTCGCCGTCCTTTTGTATCTGCTAGCGACCGGCAGAGTGTCGCTTCCGGTCTTCAGCGTCTTGCTGTTCGCCGGCGTGCTGGTCGCCGCCGGTAGTCGCGCTGCTGCTGATTCGCTCCCTGGCGGACGGGTTCGCACGACCACTGCGCGAGGTCTCCGTTGCGCTCGCGAACGCAGCGCGCGGCGACTTCGACTCCGTCGCGAACTTCGGAGATGCCAGCGAGCTGCGCGATCTCGCGGCGGCGGTCAACGCGATGCGCACGAGCCTGCGCACCAGCACGATCTCGCGTGACTACCTCGATCGGCTGCTATCGAGCATGGGCGAGGCGTTGTTGATCACTGACATGAACGGTCGGATCGAGCGTGCGAACGCCGCGGCCGGAGAGCTGTTCGGCCACGCGGAAGGCGATCTCGTGGGCAAGCTGGCCGACGAGCTGATCCTTTCGAACGACCGCCGGCGGGCGGAGGGCGTGACCTCACGGCCGCGCGAAGGCACCGTGCTACGCGCCGACGGCTCCACCATCAGCGTGTCGTATACCGTCGCGAACGTGTGCAACGACCGCAACGACGTCGTCAGCAAGGTGTACGCGGCGCATAACATCGACGAACGCAAACGCGTCGAACAGCGAATTCGCTATTTGGCGAGAACCGACTCACTTACGAAGATCGCAAACCGCATGCAGTTCCAGCACCTGCTGCAACAGGCGATCGCGCGCGCACGCAGGAGCCAACAATACGTCGCGATTCTGTATCTCGACGTCGACCGGTTCAAGGATATCAACGACACGTTCGGACACTCTGCGGGTGACACGAGCCTTGAAATCTTCGCACGCCGAATTCTCGCCGAGCTTGGTGAAAACGCGCACGCTGGCCGTCTCGCGGGCGACGAGTTCGCGGTCCTGATCACGGGCTTCGAGCGCCTCGATGCGATGCAGACATATCTCGGGGAGATCGCGCCTCGGCTGTTACAGGCTGCGGGCAAACCGTTCCAGGTGCACGGCGAGGAGATCTTCCTGACGGCCAGCATGGGCATCGCGGTCTATCCGCGCGACGGCGACAACGTCATCGACCTGATTCGCAACGCCGACGCGGCGCTGTATCAGGCGAAGAAGGCCGGCGGGAACTGCTTCGAGTGGTATTCGGCGGACATGAATACCGCAGCGGTCGAGCGCCTGATGCTGAAGAGCAAGCTGCGCCGCGCACTTGAGCGCGACGAACTCCGCCTGCAATACCAACCGAAATACCGCTTGAGCACTGGCCGACTCGAAGGCGCGGAAGGGTTGCTGCGTTGGGACTTGCCGGAGCGCGGCATAGTGCTGCCGTCGGACTTCGTGCCACTCGCCGAGGAAACGAACCTGATCTTGCAGCTCGGCGACTGGGTACTGAACCGCGTGTGTGCGGACTATCGCATCTGGCAGCGCACCGTGCCGTCGCCTTGCCGCGTCTCCGTCAACCTGTCACTGCGGCAGCTACAGCAACGACGATTTCTCGATCAGGTGCGCGACACGTTTCGCGCGCACGGCGTCTCGCCGACCTCGCTCGAGCTCGAGATCACGGAAACGACTCTGATGGAAGATCCCGAGCGCACGGTTCGGATTCTCGACTCGCTGTACGGCATGGGCCTGCACCTCGCGATCGACGACTTCGGTACCGGGTACTCGTCGTTGAGCGCACTGCAGCAGTTCCCGATCAACACACTGAAGATCGACCAGTCGTTCGTGCGCAATGTCGCCGTCGATCGGGACGACGCCGCAATCGTCGACGCGATCATCCAGATGGCGCACAGTCTGCAGCTCGAGGTCGTCGCGGAAGGTGTGGAATCGGAGGCGCAGCTGGATTTCCTGCGCAAGCACGGTTGTGACTACGCGCAAGGGCATCTGTTCGGCGACCCCGTGAGTGCCGACCAGTTCTGCGAGCTGATGATCTCCGAAGCCGAGGGCAGCGGCAAGTACCGCGCGCTGTTCGCCTGAGGCGGTACTGCTTCGGTCCGTGGCGTTGAGGTATATTGCGGGCTCGCGATTTGAGAACTTCAACGAGGTAATGTCATGAGAACGCTGACGTGCTGGTCCTTGGCTGCAGTTGCCGGCTCTTTCGCTGTTGCCGCGACGGCCTGCGAGAACCCCGCGCTCGTCTCGATTCCCGAGGGCAAGGCGTCGACGCTCGAGCAGATGCTCGCGGCACAAGCCCAGGTCAAGACGTATCAGGCGAAGATGAACGAGTACCTGGCCTGCATCGATGCCGAGTCGGATACGCAGGGCGAGAAGGCCCCGAACGAATACAAGGCATTGATGGTCAATCGCCACAATGCCGCCGTCGCCGAGATGGAAGGCGTGGCTGCCGCGTTCAACGATCAGATCAAGGCGTACAAGACCGCCAATCCGACGCCCGCGAAGTAACGATCCGCTTCGAGTCTGGCGGCGCCGGCCGGCGCCGCCAGCGTGTCATTTGTCCAGTGCTTCGATCTGACGCTTCAAGTCGTACTTGTCGTCCGTCACGATGCGCTCGAGCACCTTCACGCGCTCTTCCAAGCGATCGAGTTGCTGCTGCCAGGCGAGCCGGTCCGCGTCGTCCGTGCCACGCAGATTCTGCAGATTCTTCTGGTGCATCCACCGAGACACGAGCTTGTAGGTGAAGACGACAACCAGGATCGGGATTACGAACTCAAAAACCGGATTCATCGGCGCCGACCTCCCCCCCCACGCCACTCAAGGCACAAGTCAATCATTGATTCAGCTGCTGGAACTCGCGGTCGAGCTTGTAGCGGCTCGACGTCACGTACTTCTCGAGCCGCTGCAGCCGCACGTCGAGATCACGAAACCGATAGCGCACGCCCGACAGGCTGCCGTGCGGATTCGAACGCACTTGTCTTTGCACCGGATCCGGAGCAGCGTCACGCCCGCCACCCTCATACCGCCTGACCGGCAACAGGAATCCGAGGACGATGTACGCGACGAACACGAGCGGCGCCGAGAATACCGCGCCGAGTACGACGAGCACCCTTGTGACCGTGACGTCGAAGCCGAAATAGTCCGCGAGCCCGGCACACACGCCGAAGATCTTGCCGCTGCTCGGAATCCGATATAGCCGATTGACGAGTCTTGGCCCACGCTCAGCGTTCATTGCCGCACTCCGGTAGCCGCCGCCGCGCGGTCGTCAAAATCGACGAGCGCGATCATAGCTTCTTCCTCCAATCGGGAACTTCGTCGTCCAGAATCGTTTCGAGAGCGTTCACGCGGCTCTCCATGGCCTGGCTCTCTTTCCACAGATCCTCGAGCATCTGGTGCTCGTCATCGGAGAGACCTTTGGTCGCTTTCCATTTCGTCGAGTAATGCATGACCATGAACAGCGGCAGCACCACCGTCATGAATACGATAACGAGCACGAACCAGGGCTGACTCTCGTGCATGGCTGTTAGACCGGGGCCGTTACCGCCGCTCTTCTGCCCGGCACGTTTCGACTTCAGCTCCCGCAGTTCCTTCGCAACGGCATCCTCCGCCTCGAGATCTGCGAACTCGTCCTGCAGGCCCTTCTTGCTCTTGCTGCCCATGTCATAGGCCTCGACGTGCGCCTCCATGTCGTCGACGCGCCGCTCGAACTGGTCGAAACGAATGAACGCGTCGTCGATGCGAGCGCTGTGCAGGCGCTTGCGGACTTCGAGACGGCGGCTGGCCGTTTGCTGGCGGGCCAGAATCGCCTGCTGGCGCGTCTTCGCATCTACGAGCTTCTCCTCGAGCCGCACGATGTCCTCATTCAGGCGCTCGAGCCCGTCGCCGAGTGCCTGGTGCTGGCTGCGCAAAGCATCGGCCGCATTGACGACCCGGGCCTTCTCGGCCAACGCCGCCTTGGCGAGATCCTCGCGTTCCTTGTCGAGCGCGAGTTCGGCTTTGCGCCTGCCAGTCGCGGGCTTCGGCCTCGAGCCCCGTGAGCGTACGCGTGATCTCTTTGCGGTCGGCAATGGCGCGGGCCGCCGTCGAACGCACCTCGACCAGGGTGTCTTCCATCTCCTGGATCATCAGGCGTACCAGTTTCTCCGGGTCCTCGGCCTTGTCGAGGATGGAGTTGATATTGGCGTTCACGATATCGGTAAAGCGGGAGAAGATGCCCATGGCCGGGTCCTCTGTCTGTTAGATGGACTTCGTTAGCAGGATCCATGCCACGCAGCCGCACCGTCGTCTAAGCCGCTGAATAGTCTGTCATCTACCCACTTGCCCGGACAATACGGCCATGGGCATTGGGAACCGTTCGGCTAAGATTTCGCCGAAACAACCAATTCTTGGTGGCTCTTGACCACGGCAGCCCCGACGACCCCCGAGACCACCGGACTCATTGGCGAAGCGCCAGCCTTCCTGGCCATGCTCGAGCACGTGTCGCGCGCAGCCAAGCTCGCGAAGCCCGTGCTGGTGATCGGCGAGCGCGGCACCGGCAAGGAATTGATTGCGTCCCGTCTGCACTATCTCTCCGAGCGGTGGGAACAGCCGCTCGTGAAGGTCAACTGCGCGGCACTTACCGAGTCCCTGCTCGAGACCGAGCTGTTCGGGCACCAGGCGGGCGCGTTCACGGGCGCCACTCGAACCCACATCGGCCGCTTCGAGCAGGCCGACGGCGGCACGCTCGTACTCGACGAGCTCGGCACCATTCCACTGCGCATGCAGGAGAAGATCCTGCGCGTCATCGAGTACGGCGAATTCCAGCGCGTCGGCGGCTCCGAGACGCTGCGGACCAACGTGCGAATCGTCGGCGCCACTAACGAGCACCTCCCACGTCTGGCGGAGCTCGGGCGCTTTCGACCCGACCTGCTCGACCGGCTGGCCTTCGACGTGATTCACATCCCACCGCTGCGCGCGCGGCCCGAAGACATCGGGACGCTCGCGTATCACTTCGGGGTCAACGTCACGAAGGAATTGCGGCGGTCTTTCTTTCCGGGCTTCACGTCGGAGGCAAAAGCGGCACTCCTCGGGTACGCCTGGCCCGGCAATGTCCGCGAACTGAAGAACGCTATCGAGCGCAGCGTGTATCGTGCCGAGGAACCGGAACAGCCGATCCGATACGATTCTGTTCGATCCGTTCGCCTCACCGTATAACCCCGCCCCGCCGGCGGCACCGCAAGCCGTGACCGAGACGCCCGCAGCCGAGCTTCCTGCTGCGGCCGACGACGCAATGCCGCGCGACTTCCGCTCCGCGGTCGCCGCGTTCGAGCAGCAGTTGCTACAGCGGGCGCTACAACGCGCGCAGTTCAAACAGACCTTGGCGGCCAAACTGCTCGGCTTGAGCTATCACCAGCTACGCAGCCTGCTGCGCAAATACGGCCTCGCGAAAGCCGGCACCGACGCGGGCGAGTGACACGCCCGCGGCCGCGGCGGGCAGGCGTGTCCGCTCCGCGAACTGCCGGTCGCGCAGTGCGTGATGCTAAGATGCTGGGCTCACTTTCAGCACTTTTTCGTCGAGGCACACGTCAATCATGAAGCAGAAGAGCAAGCCGCCCGTGCGAGTCGCCATCACCGGCGCCGCCGGCCAGATCGGGTATCAATTGGCCTTTCGGATCGCATCGGGACAGCTGTTCGGGCAGGATCAACCGATCATCCTGCAACTGCTCGAAATCACGCCTGCGCTCGGCGCGCTTAACGGCGTCGCGATGGAGCTCGACGATTGCGCTTTCGACACGTTGCACAGCGTCGTAGTGACGGACAAGGCAGAAGAAGCATTTCGCGATACGCACTATGCGCTGCTGGTAGGCGCCCGGCCCCGCGGCCCCGGCATGGAACGCAAGGATCTGCTGATCGCGAACGCGCAGATCTTCTCGGCGCAAGGCAAAGCGCTCGACAAAGTCGCCGACCGTCGCGTGAAGGTTCTCGTCGTCGGCAATCCGGCCAATACAAATGCGCTCATCGCTCGCGAGAACGCGAAGGGACTCGATCCGCGCAACTTCACCGCGATGACGCGCCTCGATCACAATCGCGCCAAGGCGCAGCTCGCCGGCAAGGTTGGCGCGCACGTCAGCGACGTGCAGCGCGCGATCATCTGGGGCAACCACTCGGCGACGCAGTTCCCGGATCTTGCGCACGCGACGGTCAACGGCGCGGCTGCGCTGACGCGCGTGTCACAGGCGTGGTACCGCGACGAGTTCATTCCGACCGTGCAGCAACGTGGCGCGGCGATCATCAAAGCGCGTGGCGCTTCGTCGGCAGCCTCGGCGGCATCGGCGGCCATCGACCACGTTCACGACTGGGCGCTCGGCACACCGGACGATGACTGGGTGAGCATGGCCGTCGCGTCCGACGGCAGCTACGGCATCGCCGAAGGCGTGGTGTACTCGTATCCGGTCCGCTGTGTCCGGGGCGAGTACCAGATCGTGCAAGGTCTCGCGGTCGACGACTTCGGTCGTGCCCGATGACGGCCAGCGAAAGCGAGCTCCGCGAGGAGCGCGCCGGCGTCCAAGACTTGCTGTAAGCCCGCGCCGCAAATGGCGCGACCGCGAACCAATCCGGATTGAGGAGTAGCGATGGCGACGTTCGTTTGGCTGCTGCTCCTGGTCGCGCTCCCGATCACACTCGCGTACTGGCGCGCGAACCTGCTCACCGCAACGGGCGTGCTCGGTGCGTTGCTGGTTGCCTACGCCTTCCTCGGGCATGGCAGCCCCACATGGAGCGCAGTGTGGGGAGCTCTCTTCGCTCTGCTCCTGCTCCTGAACCTCGTGCCGCTGCGCCGGGCGCTCGTCAGCGCGCCGTTGGTTGGCCTGTATCGCCGCATGCTGCCGAGCATGTCGAAGACGGAGCAGGACGCGCTCGAGGCCGGCAACGTGTGGTGGGAAGGCGAACTGTTCGCCGGCATGCCGGACTGGCGCAAACTACTTCGCCTGCCGGCCCCGCATCTCACTGCCGAGGAGCAGGCGTTTCTCGACGGCCCGACCGATGAACTCTGCCGCATGCTCGACGACTGGCAGATTACGCACGAGCTGGCCGACATGCCGCCGAACGTCTGGCAGTACATCAAGGCGCAGAAGTTCTTCGCGATGATCATCCCGAAGGACTATGGCGGCCTCGGCTTCTCGCCACTCGCAAGCTCGATGGTGCTCGCAAAGATCGCGTCGCGGAACGCGACCGCCGCATCCACGATCGGCGTGCCGAACTCGCTGGGCCCCGCGGAGCTGCTGCTGCACTACGGCACCGACGAGCAGAAGCAACGCTGGCTGCCCGGCCTTGCGAACGGCACCGAGATCCCATGCTTCGCGCTGACGTCGCCGCGAGTGGGCTCCGACGCCACCGCGCTCGTGGACACGGGCGTCGTCTGCAAGGGCATGTTCGATGGCCGCGAAGTGCTCGGCATCCGGCTGAACTGGGACAAGCGCTACATCACGCTGGCGCCGATCGCGACCGTGCTCGGCCTCGCCTTCAAGCTCTACGACCCCGATCATCTGCTCGGCGACGTCGAGGAATACGGCATCACGGCCGCGCTGATCCCGACGAACCTGCCCGGCATCGAGATCGGCCGGCGGCACTTCCCGCTGAACATTCCGTTCCAGAACGGCCCGACGCGTGGCCACGACGTGTTCGTGCCGGTAGACGCCATCATCGGCGGTCCGAAGATGGCGGGCCAGGGCTGGCGCATGCTCGTGCAGCTGCTCGCCGTCGGCCGCAGCATCGTGCTGCCGAGCAACGCGCTCGGCGGAGCCATGGCAGCGTTATACGCCTCGGGCGCGTACGCGAAATTGCGCAGGCAGTTCGGCTTGCCGATCGGCAAATTCCACGGCGTCGGCGAAGCGCTGGCGCGCATGGCTGGCAACGTCTACACGATGACGGCCGCCTCACGCGTGACCTGCACAGCATTGTTGCACGGCGAGAAGCCCGCGGTGCCGTCGGCGATTTTGAAGTACCACAACACCGAGCTTGGCCGGCAAGTGGCGAACGACGCCATGGACGTGCACGGCGGCAAAGCGATCATGCTCGGGCCGAAGAACTACCTTGCGCGCGGCTACGAGTCCGTGCCGATCGCGATCACCGTAGAGGGCGCGAACATTCTGACGCGCAACCTGATCATCTTCGGCCAGGGCGCGATCCGCTGCCATCCGTTCGTGCGGGCGGAGATGGACGCGGTACGCAATCCCGATCGCAACGCGGGACTCGCGGCGTTCGACCGGCTGCTGTTCGGCCACATCGGCTATGCCATCTCGAACGCGGCCCGCTCGTTCGTACTGGCGCTGACGATGGCGCGGTTCACGTCGGTTCCGGTCGCGGGGCCGACACGGCGCTTCTACCAGAAGATCAACCGTTACAGTGCATCGTTCGCGCTGCTGACGGACGCCGCCATGCTGACGCTCGGTGGCGAATTGAAGCGCCGCGAGCTTCTGTCCGCACGGTTCGGCGACGTTCTGAGCTACATGTATCTCGCCTCGATGGTACTGAAGCACTATCGCGACCGAGGAGAGCCGGCCGATGAGTTGCCGCTCGTCGAATGGTCCTGCCGCACGCTGCTTTACAAAGCGCAGGAGCAGTTCCATGGGCTGCTGCGCAACTTCCCGAGCCGATCGCTGGCCGCGCTGCTGCGGTTCCTGATCTTCCCGCGAGGCCGCACGTATTCCTCCCCGTCCGACGAACTCGGGCAGCGAATCGTGGAGCTCGTGATCAATCCGACGCCGACGCGCGAGCATCTGACGGACGGGATCTACAAGACCGTCGAGCCGGGCAATCCCCTCGGATTGTTGCAGCAGGCGCTCGAGCTCGCGGAGCAGGTCAAGCCGCTCGAGCGGCGCGTCTTCGACGCGCGCCGCGCCGGCGAGATCAAGGCGGAGGACACGCCGGGCCAGATCGACGAAGCCGAGCGCAAGGGCGTGCTGACCAAGGCTCGAGGCCGACGCCGTGCGCGCCTTCGACCGCAAGGTGCTCGAGCTGACGGGTGTCGACGATTTCGATCCCGCGCGACCTTCGTCGGGCATAGGCGGAACGTTCCGAGCCGCCCGCGTGAGGCGCCGACCGACGCGTGCTAGAGTGAGGCGCTAAACCTCGCGAGGAGTCGTCGCTCATGCTGACGCGCAGTGCTTTGATCCTGGCCTGTGCCATGCTCGCCGCGTGCGGGCAGCAATCGCCCCCGGCAGCGCCCGCCGCTCCGGCTGCCGCTCCTGCGGCCGCGCCCGGTCACGTTCACCCGCAAAGCCGCTCCCGCCGGCGCCATGGCGTACATCATCGAGCCGGCCGACGGCGCGACGGTCACGAATCCCGTCCGCGTCGTATTCGGCCTCAAAGGGCATCGGCGTGGCGCCTGCCGGCACCGATCGTCCCGACACCGGCCACCACCATCTGTTGATCGACACAGGGCTGCCGGCGGATCTGAGCGTGCCGATTCCGAACGACGACACGCACAAACACTTCGGCGGCGGTCAAACGGAGACGACTCTGACGCTGGCGCCCGGCAAACACACGCTGCAGCTGCTGCTCGGCGACCATCTGCACGTGCCGTTCGACCCGCCGATCGCCTCGAGCGTCGTGACCATCGAAGTGCAGTAGCAGCGGCACAGTTCGCAGCCGCAGGCGCGCAGCACTCGGGAGCGCCACGTGTACACCGAGTTCTTCGGCCTCAACGAGAAGCCGTTCGCGATCACGCCGGATCCGCGCTACCTCTACATGAGCGCGCGCCACACGGACGCGCTCGCGCATCTCATGTATGGCATCTCCGAGAGCGGCGGGTTCATCCAGCTGACGGGCGAGGTCGGCACCGGCAAGACCACGCTGATCCGCAGCCTTCTCGAGCAGCTGCCCGAGAAGGCCGATATCGCGCTGATCCTGAGCCCGCAGCTCACGACGCTCGAGTTTCTGCAGACCATCGCCGAGGAGCTCGGCTGCTCGCTGCCACAGGAACGCACCGTCAAAGCGTTGATCGACGCCTTGAACGCGCACCTGCTGAAGGTACACAGCGAGGGCCGCCGCGTCGTGCTGATCGTCGACGAGGCGCAGACGCTCTCGCCCGAGCTACTCGAGCAGGTGCGCCTGCTGACGAATCTCGAAACGGCCAAGCAGAAGCTGCTGCAGATCATCCTGATCGGCCAGCCGGAGCTGCGCGACCTGCTCGATCGGCCGGACATGCGGCAGGTCGCGCAGCGGATCACGGGTCGATACCACCTCGAGCCGCTCGACGCCGACGACACGGCCGCGTACGTGGCGCATCGCATGCGCGTAGCCGGCTCGCTGCGCGACGTGTTCTCGAAGTCGGCGACTGCGTGCGCCTGTACCGCCACGCGCGCGGGATTCCGCGGCTCATCAATGTGATCGCCGATCGGGCGCTGCTCGCGGCCTACACGCAGGATCGCCACACCGTCGACCGCAGGCTCGTCGCCCTCGCGGCGGCCGAGGTGTTCGGCGACGCGGCGCGCCGGGCACGCGTGGTGGTGGGCGGCCACGCGCCGCGGCCGGCGTCGCGCTGTTCGCGTTCGCGACGACGAATCTCTGGCGCCCGCCGGCGGAACCGACGCAGGCGACCAGCGAAAACGCGTCGCCGACCCGCCACGGCACACCCACGGCTCGACGTCACCGATCGCCAGACACTCGTCGTCGCGGCAGCGACCGCCGCAACGGAACCGCCGCCGGCCGCTGCCGCCGAGACCCCGGCGCCGCGCCGAGCCGGCGACACTGCAGGAGCTGCTTGCCAAGCCCGACTTCGCGCTGACGGCCGACGAAGCGATTGGACGTTGCTCACGCTTTGGGGCGCTCGAGTACGACGCCGCGCGCCGCGAGCCCTGCAAACAAGCGGCCGAGCAGGGTCTGCGCTGCCTCGCTTCAGAGCCGCGGCTCGCTCGGCGAGCTGAAGCGCGTGAACTGGCCGACGATCGTGTCGCTCGTCGCCGAGGACGGCGCCGAGCATCCGGTCGTGATCGCCGCGCTGCACCACGACGCGGCGCAGGTCGTTGCGCACGGCAAGACGTTCGAGCTCTCGCTGGCGGAGCTCGGGCTCAACTGGTACGGCGATCATCTTCTGCTGTGGCGCCCGGGCAGCGCGCCGACCAAGGACCTGGCGCCGGGCGTCGACGACGTCGGCGTGCTGTGGCTGCGGGGGATGCTCGCGCGCATCAACGGCGTGGATCCGCCCGTCGACGCTTCGACGCTGTATGACACCGCGCTCTTGCGCGCAGGTCAAGGCGTACCAGCGCGGGCGCCAGCTCACGGTCGACGGCATCGTCGGCGATCGGACGCTGATCGCGATGCTGGCCGACCTCAAGCTTCCCGACACGCCGCTGCTGCTGGCGGAACGCTGACGTGTCGTTCATCCTAGACGCACTTCGCAAGTCCGAGCACGAGCGCCAGCGTTCGGCCATGCCGGGTTTGTCGCACGTGCCGCTCGCGACGCCGCGCCGCGAGCTGCCGGGCTGGGCGCTGCTCGTGATCGGCGTGCTCGCGGCCGCCGTGCTCGTGCTGGGCGGCGCGTGGTGGCAGAGCCAACGGTCGCCCAACGCGCCGGCCGCGAGCTCGCCGGCGGCCGTGACGGCGCCGGTCGAGTCGACTCCGCCGACCGCCGCCGCGGCGACCGATCGCGCCTCCTGCGCCGGCCGCGGTGCCGATCACCGTCACCGCGCCGATCACCGTCGCCGCACCGCCCGTGCAGCCGCCCGCGGTCGACGTCGCCTCGCCGCCGGAGTCCGAATCCGCCGCTGCTCCCGACGAGCCGCCGCAGTCGCTCGCAAGCGCCGCCGTCGTGCCGAAGCGACCCGAGCCGACGGGCGCCGACATTACCGAGCGTCGCCGCGTTGCTCGCGCAAGGCATCGACGTGCCGCCGCTCAGGCTCGAGCTGCACGCCTTACAGCGATAACCCGGCGGAGCGGTTCGTGTTCATCAACGGCCGCAAGTACAAGGAAGGCGAGCGGCTTACCGAAGGCCCCGAGGTCGTGACGATCGAGCCGAACGGCGTCGTGCTGAGCCAGCAGGGTCAGCGATTCCAGCTGGCGCCCGGAGTAGTCAACGCGCGGCGGGCAGCGGCTCGATCAACGCCGCGTCGTCGTTGCGCGGATCGTTGACGGCGAGCGACACCGGCCACGCTTCGACGGGCGGCGCATGCGCCGCGATCTCCGCCGCCTCGGCAGCGCTCGTGCGCGGATCGAGCCAACGCGCCTGGTCAGCGCGCGCCACGAGCACCGGCATGCGGTCGTGGATCGGTGCGAGCGTCGCGTTGGCATCGGTGGTCACGATCACGCACGTTTCGAGCGTCTGGCCGTCGGGGGCGCGCCAGCGCTCCCACAGGCCCGCGAACGCGAGCAGCGGCTCGCCGCGGCCGCGGATGAAGAACGGCCGCCGCCGGCCCTGCACCGCTGCGCCCCATTCGTAGAAGCCGCTGGCCGCGATCAGGCAGCGGCGTCGCGTGAACGCTTCGCGAAACGCGGGTTTGCGCAGGCAGGCTATCGAGGCGCGCGTTGATGAGTCGCTGGCCGATCGAAGCGTCCTTCGCCCAGAACGGCACGAGCCCCCACTTCAAGAGATCGAGCCGCCGCGCGCCATCGCGCTCGCGCACGACGGCCACGGCCTGCCCTGGCGTGACGTTGTAGTGCGGCGGCAGCGCCTCGGCCACGGCCTCCGTGAGGCCGAAGTGCTCCGCGAGCTGCGCGGACGTGGCGAACAGCGCGAACCGGCCGCACACCTTACGCTCGGACGCCGCGACCGTAGTGCAGCAGCAGCAGCACGGCCGCGAACAACACCGCGGCAGAACCCAACATGATCGTGTACGCCAAGCCGATCGGGTATGTCCGACGAGCCGAGCATGCCGTAACGGAACGCGTTGACCATGTACAGAATCGGATTCGCGAGCGCGACTTTCTGCCAGAACGGCGGCAGCAGCGTGATCGAGAAGAACACGCCGCCGAGATACGTCAGCGGCGTCAGCACGAACGTCGGGATGATCGAGATGTCGTCGAACGACTTCGCGAAGATCGCGTTGAACAGGCCCGCCAGTCGAAAACACGATGGCCGTGAGCAGGATCGTCGTGAACGTGATCAGCGGATGCACGACGTGCAGGTCCGCGAAGAACATCGCCACCACGACGACGAGCGCGGCCACGAGCAGGCCGCGCACGACGCCGCCGACGACGAAGCCCACCACGATCGTGGTATACGCCAGCGGCGCCACGAGCATCTCCTCGAGATGCAGCATCAGCTTGCTCGAAAAGAACGACGACACCACGTTCGCGAACGAGTTCGTGATGACCGCCATCATGATCAGTCCGGGCGCAATGAACGTCGTGTACGACACGCCGTCCATGGTCCCGATGCGCCTGCCCACGAGGCTGCCGAAGATGATGAAGTACAGCGTCATCGTGATGGCTGGCGGCACGATCGTCTGGATCCAGATCCGCACGACGCGGCGCGATTCCTTGCGCACGATCGTGGCCAAGCCCACGAGGTTGATGCGCCACAGGTTCGGCGCGGCGATGCGGCGAGCGAGCGTTGCGTCGTTCATGCGGAGCGGCGCTCCTCTTTATCCTTGTCCTGGACGAGCCGAATGAATAGCTCCTCGAGACGATTAGTCTTCGTGCGCATGCTGGCTACGTGCAGCGAGTGCGCCGAGAGCTGCGTGAATACGTCGTTCAACCCCTGCCCCTTCGTCACTTCGACCTCGATCTCGCGCTCGTTTCGCAGCCGCGTGGGATAGCCCGGCCAGCACCGGCGCGGCGCTGACGGGCTCGCTGCAGGCTCAACACGAACGTCTCGACCTGCAGCTTGCCGATGACGTTCGCCATCGTGTCGTTCTCGATGATCCGACCCTCGTCGATGATCGCGATGTTCCGGCATAGGCTCTCGGCTTCGTCGAGGTAGTGCGTGGTCAGGATGATCGTGACGCCGGCCGCGTTGATCTCGCGCATGAACTCCCACATCGAGCGGCGGATCTCGATGTCGACGCCGGCCGTCGGCTCGTCGAGGATCAGGAGCTGCGGCTCGTGGACGAGCGCGCGCGCGATCATGAGCCGCCGCTTCATGCCGCCCGACAGCGTGCGCGCGATGCCGAGGCGCTTTTCCCACAGATGCAGCGCCTTCAGGTATTTCTCGGTGCGCTCGCGCGCCACGTTCGCGGGCACGCCGTAGTAGCCCGCCTGATTGATCAGCGTGAGGTCGTTGCGCTCGAACATGTTCAGATTGATTTCCTGCGGCACGACGCCGATGGAGGCTTTCGCGGCCTCGCGCGCGGTGTCGAGATCGTGGCCGAACACCTGCACCGAGCCGCCCGACTTTCGGATCAGCGACGTGATGATGCCGATCGTCGTGGTCTTGCCGGCGCCGTTTGGGCCGAGCAGCGCGAAGAAGTCGCCCTCGCGCACCGTGAGGTCGATGCCTTTCAGCGCTTCCACGCCGTTGCCGTAGACCTTACGCAGATCCTTGATGACTAACGCGTCCATGGTGGTCCTAGCCGGAGCCCGTGCTCCGCGGGCGGCTATTGTAAATGCGGACGGCGCCGCGTGCTGCAATGACCTGCCAAGCGTGCGTCAGGTGACGGGATGCGCGGGTCGCCGCTGCGGCCAGTCGCGAACGAGCCGCGGGCTGCAGCGCGACGAGCGCGAGCTGCCGGCGCGACTCGGGGCGCGTATCGGTCAGGAGGCCGTGCCACAGCCAGTCCTGGTCTGCGAACGCGCAGCGCACGACGTCCGAGGCCGCCGCGAGACCGGGCCAGGTCGGGGAGCGCGAGCGAGCGCAGCCATTGAATCTCTGCGACGCCGAGGCCGAGCAGAAACTGCGCCTGGTAAGGGCTCTGCCGGCTCGCCTGGCGTGCGGCCAGGAGAATCGACAGGGCAAGATCGTGATAACGCGCGCCGCGCTCGCCGGCCGCGACCGGCTCGTGTCCGGAACCAGCGACATCCTTGCACCGGACTTGAAACAGCGCGCGCGGAAACTGGGCGACGTCATCGAGAAGCCCGCTGTCGGCTGCGCGCAGCGGCGGGCGCGCGGTCGCCGGCAACCCGAGGCAATCGCGTTCGACTCGCGCGCGTGATTGCAGGAAACCGAGGAACGATCGATTGAGCTCGTGGACAGGTTCGAGGTGCTCCAGACGGTCGGTGGCGGGCATGCGCTTCAGTCCCCTTTTTGCGGCGTTTTTGCCATATATGGTCCTAAAATACCATTAGTGGTAAATGTAGGCTAAGACCGTGAATGTTGCCGAAACGGGGGGAAAGGGGAACATGAGGGCAACCGACGATCGTTATCGCCGCGAGCAAGTCGCGGTTCAATCTCGCCATGCGGTTGATCGAGCACGAGGCACGAACCGGCACGATTCGCTATCTGACCGGGCTTCAGGACGATCGCATCCGCAAGCTGTACACGACCTATTTCAAGTACGACGCGCAGCCAGTCCGACGTCGTCGCGGACGCTCGCCTACACGGGTCGGGCCGCTCGTGCGTACGCCGCAACGCGCACTCGAGTCCGGGGTGTTCGCGAACCTGCTGCTCGCGAACGGCCTGTTCTGCGTCGAACGCCCACCGGGGCCGAACCTCAAGGCCAATGTGGATCTCGGCCATCGGCTCTGCGAGTGCTTCGAGAGCTTCGAGCAGCTCGTTCCGTATCACTCGCTGTCATTCGAATGGGGCTGGAACCTGCTGCAGAGCATTCGGCGCGGCGACGAGCTCGGTATCGCGCGCTGCGAGAAATGCCGTGTCTGCTACGTGTTCGATCTGCTGTCGCTGCCCCGCACCGCCTGCCCGGCCTGCCTGCTGTTCGCGCGCGAGCGCGAGGTACCATCCGAGCTGATGTCCGCGTGAGGTAGCAGGCTCGATGTGTCTCGTGGTCGTAGCGCACGTCGTCGGCCGAGCGTTACCGGTTCGTGATCGCAGCCAACCGCGACGAGCTGCATGCGCGGCCCACGCGGCCTGCGGGCTGGTGGCCTGAGCCGCCGGGGCTCCTCGGCGGCCGCGACCTGCTGGCCGGCGGCACCTGGCTCGGCGTGGATAGACGTGGCCGACTGGCGGCCGTGACGAACGTGCGCGACGGCACGCCGCGCGAGGCGCCGCGCTCGCGGGGCGCGCTGGTGACTCGACTACCTCGGCAGCGCCGAGCCGGCAGCGAGCTTCGCGGCCAGGCTGACGACGGGGGCCGGGTTCGCAGCGTTCAATCTGCTCCTGCTCGACGGTGCCGAGCTGCAGTACGCGAGCAACCGCGCGCCGCCGGCGCGAGCTCGCGCCGGGCGTCCACGCGCTCAGCAACGCACCTCTCGGTGTCGAATGGCCGAAGACCGCCAGCGCGAAGGAGGGCATCACGCGCTTGCTCGCCGCGGCTGATCCGCTCGAGGGGTTGTTCGAGCTGCTTGCTACTCGCAGCAGCGCGGCTTCCGCAGAAGAGCGCTACCGCAACGCCCACTTCGTGACCGGGCCGGTCTACGGCACGCGCTGCTCGACGGTGGTCCTGATCGACGATCGAGGCATGCTGACGTTCGCCGAGCGTTCGTTCGATGCCGGCGGTTCGCTCACGGGCGAGGTTCGCGAGACGTTCGCGATCGAGCCGCGGCCGACCGCCTCAGGCGACGCGCTGCCCTAGCCACGCCGCGATCGCGGCGATCTCCTCGGCGCACACGCTATGCGGCATCGGGTAGACGTGCCAATCGACGGCGTAGCCCAAGCCCTCGAGCGTGCGCCGCGAGCCTTCGGCGAGCGCGAGCGGCAGCAGCGGATCTGCCGAACCGTGCGCCATGAAGATCGGCACGCGTGCGTTCGCTGCGCTGCGCTCCGCCGCCAGCGTGTCGCCAAGCGGCAGATAGGTCGAGAGCGCGAGCACGCCGGCCAGCGATCGCGGCTCGCGCAACGCCGTGTGCAGTGCGACGGCCCCGCCTTGGGAGAACCCGGCGAGCACGATCTGCGAAGCCGTGAGGCCGCGCTCGATCTCGCGATCGATGAGCCGCGTGACGGCCGCGGCGCTCGCGCGAATGCCGGCCGCGTCCTGCCGCACGTTCATGCCGAAACCCAGGATGTCGTACCAGCCCCGCATCTCCATGCCGCCGTTCACGGTGATCGGCCGAACGGGCGCGTGCGGGAACACGAAGCGCACCGCAAACGGCAGATCGAGCTCCGGCACGATCGGCTCGAAGTCGTGGCCGTCGGCGCCGAGCCCGTGCAGCCAGATGACCGCGAGCTGGGGGAGTCGCCGGTGGAAATTTCTACGGTCGGCAGCAGCGTTGCGGATGGGCTCGTCATGGTGTTACCGGGCCTATTGCAAATTTGCGCATACGGCCTACTATATGCGCAAATTTATCCACCGACCTCCTCGAAATGCCTGCCTCACGCGAACAAAACGAGCGACGCCAAGCAATTGCCCGGCTCCTCGAGGAGCACTCGATCAACCGGCAGGCAAAGCTCGTCGAGCTGCTTCGGGCCGAAGGTTATCCGGCCACGCAGTCGAGCGTGAGCAGGGATTTGCGGGATCTCGGAGCGATCAGACAGAAGAGCGGCTACAGCTTGCCGAAGGCTGCCGAGGTTAGCAACGGCGAGTCGCTGCAGGGCGTGGCGGAGCTCGTGCGCGACATTCGGCCCGCCGGGCCGAACCTGCTCGTGATCATGACCGAGGTCGGCGCCGCACAGCGCGTCGCCGTGACGCTCGACCATATTGGCTGGCCCGAGATCGTCGCGACGCTGTCCGGCGACGACACGATCTTCGTGGCGACCGAAGGCGCGAACCAACAACGCCGGCTGCGAAGCCGGTTGCGACAACATCTGACTCTGAAGAAGGCATCCACATGACTGCTGCGGCTAAACCGATCGTTCTGGCGTTCTCCGGCGGGCTCGACACCTCGTTCTGCATTCCCTGGCTGAAGGAGACCTACGGTCGCCCGGTCGTGACGGTGACCGTGAACTGCGGCGGCATCGACGCCGCGGCCGCGCGGCAGCTCGAAGAGCGCGCGAAGGCGCTCGGCGCCGTGGAACACCACTTGATCGAGGCGCGGGGCGAGTTCTTCGACAAGGTCATCAAGTTCCTGATCATGGGCAACGTCCGCCGCGGCAACATGTACCCGCTGTGCGTCGGCGCCGAGCGCGGCTTGCAGGCGAAGTACCTCGCGCAGCTCGCGAAGCAGCTCGGATCCGACACCGTGGCGCACGGCTGCACGGCGGCCGGCAACGACCAGGTGCGGTTCGAGATCGTGCTGAAGGCCGTGGCGCCCGAGCTCGTGATTCTCGCGCCCGTGCGCGATCACTCGTGGCAGCGGCCCGCGCAGGTCAAGTTCCTCGAGGAGCGCAAGATGCCCGTGCCGACGCGCGGGTCAGCGCCTACTCGACGAATCGCGGCCTCTGGGGCGTCACGATCGGCGGCACCGAAACGCTCGACTCGAAGGGCAGCATTCCGGAGTCGGCGTGGGTGCTGTCCGCGGGCGCGCTCGACAAGCCGCAGCCGTTCTCCGAGATCGAGATCGAGTTCGAGCGCGGCGTGCCCGTGGGCCTCGACGGCGCGCGGCTCGACGCCGTCGCGTTGATCGAGAAGCTCGAGACGTGTGGCCGCGCGCTACGGCATCGGCCGCGGCATCCATCTCGGCGACACGATCATCGGCACGAAAGGCCGCGTGGCGTTCGAGGCGCCCGCCGCCGAGGTCCTGATCAACGCGCATCGCGAGCTCGAGAAGCTCACGCTGACGCTCACGCAGTCGCAGGTCAAAGAGCCCGTGAGCCAGATCTACGGCCAGCTGATCCACGAAGGCAAACAGCTCGACCCGGCATGCCGCGACATCGAAGCGTTGTTCGTGTCGTCGCAGGCGCGCGTCTCGGGCAAGGTCCGCGTGCAGCTGCGGCCCGGCAGCATGTTCGTGCTGGGCGTGACGTCGCCGCACTCGCTGATGGCCGCGAGCCGCGGCAAATACGGCGAGGCCGCAGGCGAGTGGACGGCGGCCGACGCGCTCGGCTTCTCGAAGATCATGGCGTTGCCCGGGATGTTCCATACCCGGGCCGGAGGGCAGTGACATGCGTTCGGTATTGGTCGACAAGATCGCTTCCGTCGCGCTTGCAGGCCGACTTGGGCCAGGAGATCCGCGTCGCGGACGAGATTCCGTGCGAGGAAGGCGTGCTGATCGCGGTCGAGGTGCTGAACAACAAGTCGCGCTACAACACGCTCGAGCTCACGAGCGGCCGCATGGCCGAGGTCAAGAAGGGCGACGTGCTCGTCGGCGCGCTCGGCCATCGCAAGGCGCTGTTCGGCTATTCGGGCCATCTGCCCACCGAGCTGAAGCCCGGCGACATCGTGCAGCTGCTGAATCTCGGCGGCGTGGTCGGCATCTGCGACTCGATCAATCCGTCGCACGGCGACCCGTTCGACTGCCGCGTGCTCGGCGTCGTGCTCGACTTCCCGTACCTCGGGCAGCGCGTCGGCGTGCCCGCGCGCGTATCGGCCGAGCCGCTGCAGACAGATGTTCCGCTCACGCTGCAAGGCGTGCCCGTGGTCGCGATCGCCGGCACCTGCATGAACTCCGGCAAGACGGCCGCCGCCTGCGCGATCGTGAGCCGGTTCCGCCACAACGGCCTGGTCGTCGACGCGTTCAAGTCGACCGGCGTCGCGCTGCGCCGCGACATCCTCGCGATGGAAGACTCCGGCGCGCGACACATCGCCATGTTCTCGGACTTCGGCATCGTCGCCACGACGTCGAAGAACGCGCCGGCGCTGACACGCGCAGCCTGCTGAACGAGCTCGGCGAGCAGAAGCCCGACGCGATCGTGTTCGAGCTCGGCGACGGCCTGCTCGGCGCCTACGGCGTCGAGGCCATCCTGCGCGACAAGGAGATCTGCAGCTCGATCACGGCCATGGTGCTGTGCGCGAACGACCCGGTCGGCGCCTGGGGCGGCGCGAAGCTGCTGCGCGAGGAGTTCGGCATCGAGCCGACCGTGATCTCGGGCCCCGCCACGGACAACCAGGTCGGCATCGACATCATCAGGGACCGCGCGAACGTCGCGGCGCTGAACGCCATGACGCACGCGGCCGAGCTCGGCGACTTGCTGCAGTCCGCGCATCGGGCTCGGCATCCAGGACCGCGAAGGCGAGCGCATGAGCGCGACGAAGCCCATTCCCACCATCGTGCTCGGGGGCTCGGGCTACGTGGCCGGCGAGTTCCTGCGCCTGTTGCACGCGCACCCCAAGCTCGCGCTCGGCGGCGTCGTATCGTCGAGCCAGGCCGGCGAGCCCGTGGCGAAGGCGTTCAACCATCTCGCACCCGCGTTTCCGAACGAGACGTTCGTGTCGCTCGACGCCGTGATCGAGCGCCTCGGCACGGCGCCGAAGTGGCTCGTGCTCTCCGGCCGCGCCGCACGGCGCGTCGGCCGGCCTCATCGACAAGCTGCTGACCGCCGGCGCCAGCGCCGGCGTCGAAGTCGTCGTCGTCGATGCATCGGCCGACTTTCCGGTTCGCGGACGCCGACGCCTACGCGGCCGTGTACGGTCATGCGCACGAGACGCCGGCGCGCCTCGCCGAGTTCACGTGCGCCGTGCCGGAGCAACTGGCGACCATCGACACGCCGCACGCCGCGCACCCGGGCTGCTTCGCGACCACGATGCTGCTGCCGATCGTGCCGCTCGTCGCGCTCGACGTGGCAGACGAGTTCTTCGTGAGCGCAGTAACCGGCAGCACGGGCGCCGGCCGCACGCCGCGCGATACCACGCATCATCCGCTGCGGCAGAGCAATCTGTTCGCGTACCAGGCGCTGAAGCACCGCCACGATCCGGAGGTTCGTTCGCTGATCAAGGCGGCGACGGGCCGCGACGTCGCGCTCAACTTCGTGCCGCACTCGGGGCCGTTCGCGCGCGGCATTCACGCGACGATCTTCGTGAAGCCGAAGGAACGCCTGAGCGCGGCACAGGTCAACGACGCGCTGCGCGAGTACTATCGCGGCAGCACGTTCGTGCGCGTCGACGCCGAGCCGCCGAAGATGAAGGACATCGTCGCCACGAACTATGCGGCCATGCACGCCGTCGTGAACGGCGACACGATCGTCGTTTTCTCCGTGGCCGACAATCTGCTCAAAGGCGCCGCCGGCGGCAGCATCCAGTGGGCGAATCGATTGCTCGGGTTGCCGGAGACCATGGGTTTGACTGCACCTGCAGCGGGGTGGTTGTAATGAACGTCGCGACACACGAGATCGCCGCCGTCGGCGCGCATCTGAATGAGGTGTATCCCATGCTGCCGTTCACGCCGGTGCGCGGCGTCGGCGTGTACCTCGAGAACGCGGCCGGGCGCCGCGTGCTCGATCTGTATGGCGGCCATGCAGTCGCGGCGCTCGGCTACGGCCACCGCGATCTCTCCGAAGCGCTGGCGCGGCAGAGCCGCGACCTCGTGTTCCAGACGAACGCGCTACCGCTGAAGGTCCGCGACGAAGCGGCCGAGAAGCTCGCGGCCTTCGGCCCGCCGGGCTTAGGGCGCGTGTTTTTCGTGAACAGCGGCGCCGAGGCGAACGAGAACGCGCTCCGGCTGGCGTTCAAGGTCACGGGCCGCAGCAAGATCGTGGCGATCGAAGGCAGCTTCCACGGCCGCACCGCCGCGGCCGCGGCCGTGACTTTGGGCGCGGCGAAGACCTGGTACGGCTTCCCGCGCACGCCGTTCGACGTGCAGTTCGTGCCGCGCAACGACGCACAAGCGCTCGAGGCGGCCGTCGACTCGAGCACGGCGGCCGTCATCGTCGAGCCCGTGCAGGGGCTCGCGGGCGCGTTCGATTTCGCGCCCGACTTCCTGCACGCGGTCCGCGCGGCCTGCGACAAGGCCGGCGCGCTCTACATCATCGACGAGGTGCAAACCGGCATGGGCCGGCTCGGCGCGCCGTTCGGCGCGCAGCTGTACAACGTGCGGCCCGATCTGCTGACGGTAGCCAAAGGCCTCGGCGGCGGCTTCCCGTGCGGCGCCGTGCTGATGCCGAACAGCATCGCGGCGGATTTGAAGGCCGGCGCACTCGGCACGACGTTCGGCGGCGGTCCGGTGGCGTGCGCGGCGATCAAGACGGTCATCGAGCGTGATCGAGCGCGACAACCTGCTCGCGAACGTTCGCGAAGTCAGCGCCGCGATTCGCGCGACGTGCAACGTCGGGCCGGTCGAGAGCATCCAGGGACAGGGCTTCCTGCTCGGACTCCGCACGCGACCGAAGGCCGCCGCGGTTCGCGACGCGCTGCTCGCGCGCGACATCCTGGCCGGCACCAGCGCCGACCCGCACGTGCTGCGCCTCTTGCCGCCGCTGATTCTCTCGACCGAACACGTGGCACGCCTGTGCTGCCGCCCTGAAGGAGCTGACCGATGCGCCGCTTTAATGACCTGGCCGACTTCTCGAACGAGGAGATCAAAGACCTGATCGCGCTCGCCGCACGGCTCGACAAGAACCCCGAGCCGCGGGCGCTCGAGGGCAAGGTGCTGTCGCTGCTGTTCCTGAGCCCGTCGCTGCGGACGCTATCGTCGTTCCAGGCGGCGATGATCAGGCTCGGCGGCGGTGCGTTCGTGATCTCGCCCGAGATGTCGATCCACGGCCTCGAGTCGCGCTACGGCATCGTGATGGACGGCACAGGCCGCCGAGCACGTGCGCGAGGCGATTCCCGTCATCGCGTCGTACGGCGACGCGATGGGCGTGCGGGCGTTCGCCGATCGGCGCGATCTCGCGCATGACCTCGCGGACACCGACTTCAAGAACCTGACGGGCCTGATCGATAAACCGTGGATCAACATGGAGTCCGCGATCGATCACCCGTGCCAGAGCCTCGCGGACTGGAAGACGCTGGACGATCTCAGCATTCCGGAGCACGGCAAGTTCGTGCTGTCGTGGGCCTACCACCCGCAGCGCCCTGCCGCTCGCGGTGTCGGCCGCCACGCTGCACATGGCCGCGAAGCGCGGCATGAACGTCGTGCACCTGCGGCCGCCCGGTTTCGAGCTGCCGCCCGCGATCATGGACAAGGCGCGCAAAGCCGCCGCGGCTGCCGGCGGCAGCGTCACGGAGACCACGGATCGTCGCGAGGCGATGGAAGGCGCGCACGTGATCTACACGAAGTCGTACTCGTCGACGAAATACTACGGCGACAAGCTCGGCGACCAGGCGCTGCGCGAGCAGCTCGTGGGCACCTGGTGCGTCGACGAGCCGTGGTTCGCGAACGCGCGGCCCGATTGCAGGTTCATGCACTGCCTGCCGGTGCGCCGCGGCGTCGAGGTGTCCGATCGAATTCTCGACGGCTCGCGCAGCGTCGTGATTCAGGAGGCGCGTAACCGGTTGTACGCGCAGATGGCCGTGCTGTACCGCATGATGAAAGGCTGAAAACCATGACCGCAAGACTCCCTACGAACGAACAACGGGCCATCGTGATCACGGCGCTGCGGCACGCGCTGCCGTACCTGCGCGTGTTCAAGAACAAGGTGTTCGTGCTGAAAGCCGGCGGCGACGCGTTCGTCTCGAACGAGACGACGCGCGCGCTGATGGAACAGGTCGGCATCCTGCATCAGGTCGGCATCCGCGTCGTGGTCGTGCACGGCGGCGGGCCGCAGTCGACGGCACTCGCGAAACGTCTCGGGCTCTCGACGCAGATGGTCGAAGGCCGGCGGGTCACCGACGCGCCGACGCTCGAAGTCTCGACGATGGTGCTGAACGGCGAGATCAACACGCGCATCGTCGCCATGTGCCGCGCGCTCGGCATTCCGGCGATCGGCTTCAGCGGTGTCGACGGCGGGCTCATCAAGGCCAGCAAGCGGCCGCCCGTGCAGGTGAGCGGTAACGCTGTCGACTACGGCTTCGTCGGCGATATCCTTGGGCATCGACACAAGCATCCTGCTGAAGCAGCTCGACAACGACTTCGTGCCGATCGTGAGCCCGCTCTCGGCCGACGACAACGGCACGCTGCTGAACATCAATGCCGACACGGTCGCAGCGATGATCGCCTGCGAGCTGAAGGCGGAGAAGTTCGTGATGGCCACGGGCGCGCCGGGCATCCTGGACTCGCTCGACGACCCGCGCTCGCTGATCTCGTACATCGACCGTGCGGGTCTGCGGCGCCTGCGCGACGAAGGCAAGATCTCCGGTGGCATGCTGCCGAAGGTCGCGGCCATCGAGCGGGCGCTGTCCGGCGGCGTGCCGCGCGTGCACGTGATCTCCTACCAGCAGCCCGACAGCCTGCTGCTCGAAGTCTTCACGAACGAAGGCACGGGCACGCTGGTCGTCAACGACACGACCAACCTGCGGCCCGAGGAACAGACTGAGCTAACGCCATGGCGCGCCTCTGGGACAAGGGGCTACCGCTCGACGAGCGCATCCTGCGGTTCACGGCCGGCGAGGACCACGTCCTCGACGAGCGCCTGGTGGCTTACGACGTGCGCGCGTCGATCGCGCACGCCCGCATGCTCGCGAAGCAGGGCTTGCTCGGCGACGCCGACTGCAACGCGATCTGCGCTGGCCTCGAGGCGCTCGCGGCGGCGCACGCCGCGGGCGAATGGAAGATCGAGCTGGCCGACGAAGACGCACACAGCGCGCTCGAGCGGCGGCTCACCGAGCGCATCGGCGCGGCCGGCGGCCGCGTGCATCTCGGCCGCTCGCGCAACGACCAGGTGCTGGTCGCGCTGCGCCTGTACCTGCGGGACGCGATCGACGAGCTCGCGGCCGGTGCCGACGCAGTGATCGCGGCGCTCGAGCGCGTCGCCACGGAGCAGGGAACCATCGCCCTGCCCGGCTACACGCACATGCAGCCGGCCATGCCGAGCTCCGTCGCGCTGTGGGCGCGCGGGTTCGCCGCGGAGATCGGCGACGACCGCGACGGCCTGAAGGCCGTGCTGCGGCGCGTGCAGAAGAACCCGCTCGGCTCGGCCGCCGGCTACGGCGTGCCGAATCTGCCGCTCGATCGCGAGGCCACGCGAGCCGCGCTCGGCTTCGACAGCGTGCACGAGCCCGTCACGGCCGTGCAGCTGTCGCGCGGCAAGGCCGAAGCGTCGCTGCTGTTCGAGATCGCGTTGTTACTCGGCGATCTCGGCCGCCTCGCGTCGGACCTGCTGCTGTTCTACACGAGCGAATTCGCGTACGTCACGTTGCCGGCCGACATGACGACCGGCTCGTCGATCATGCCGCAGAAGCGCAATCCCGACGTGTTCGAGCTCGTGCGCGGCGCGCAGGCGACCGTCGTCGGTGCATTGCAGGAGACGCTCGCGCTGACGGCCAAGCTCACGTCGGGCTACCACCGCGACCTGCAGCGGCTGAAGGCGCCGTTGTTCCGCGGCATCGATCTCGCGGCCGCCGTGCTCGAGATCATGGCGCATGCGCTGCCGAACGTGCGGTTCCTTCCTGAGAACATTGCGCTCGGCCCAGAGCTCTTCGCCGCGGAGCAGGCCAATGCGCTCGTCGTGAAGGAAGGCATTCCGTTTCGCGAAGCCTACCAGCGGATCGCCGCGCAGCTCGCGCGCGACAAGAGCAAATGAACGCGCCGCGTCGTCACATCCCCCGCAACCTGCTGCTCGGCGTCGCACTGGCGGGCTGGGATCATGGCCTGCGGCCAGCGCGGCCCGCTCGTGTTGCCGGAGAAGGCGCGGCCGATCGAGCGCATCGAGCTGCCCCAACCGCCACCAGCACCGCAGACACCGGCACCGGAAAAGCAGGACGACGAGCAGAAGAATGAGCGCTAAACCGCTCGTTCTCGTCGACGGCTCGTCCTATCTGTACCGCGCGTTCCACGCGCTGCCGCCGCTCTCGACTGCTAAAGGCGAGCCGACCGGCGCCGTGCTCGGCGTGCTGAACATGCTGCACAAGCTGCTCGACGAGGCGCGCCCGAGCGCATGGCCGTGGTGTTCGACGCGCCGGGCAAGACCTTCCGCGACGACCTGTTCGCCGAGTACAAGGCGCACCGCCCGCCGATGCCGGACGACCTGCGCTCGCAGGTCGCGCCGCTGCTCGAAGCCATCGAGGCGCTGGGCATGCCGCTGCTGCGCATCGAGGGCGTCGAGGCCGACGACGTGATCGGCACGCTCGCACGCGAGGCGTCGGCCGCCGGCGAGCAAACGGTGATCTCGACCGGCGACAAGGACATGGCGCAGCTCGTCGACGAGCACGTCACGCTCGTCAACACGATGAGCAACACGACGCTCGACCGCGCTGGCGTGCAGCAGAAGTTCGACGTGTCGCCCGAGCAGATCATCGACTACCTGGCGCTGGTCGGCGACACCTCGGACAACATTCCGGGCGTGCCAGGCGTCGGACCGAAGACGGCCGCCAAGTGGCTGCAGCAGTACGGCGACCTCGACACGCTGAAGGCGCGCGCCAGCGAGATCGTCCGGCAAGATCGGCGAGCGCCTGCGCGAATCGCTCGGCGTGCTCGATCTGTCGCGCCAGCTCGCGACCATCCGCTGCGACCTCGAGCTGCCGCTACGCGCCGCCGACCTCGCGCTGCGTACGCCCGACAAGGACCGCCTCGCGACACTCTTCGAGCGACTCGAATTCAGCCGCCTGCTGCGCCGCGTGCGCGGCGACCGCGCCGCCGCCGACAGGCCGCAGGCGCTGCCGCAGCCCGGCGCGCAACGCCTGCACCGGCGCCTGACACCGGCGGCCGGCAGCTACGAGACCATGCTCACCGAAGCGGCGCTCGAGCGCTGGTGCGAGCGGCTCGCACGCGCGCCGCTCGTCGCGCTCGACACCGAGACCACCAGCCTCGACTACATGGAAGCCGAGCTCGTCGGCATCTCGTTCGCGGTCACGGCGGGCAAGGCCGCCTACCTCCCGCTCGCGCACCGCTACGCCGGCGCGCCGGATCAGCTGGACCGCGAGCGCGTGCTCGCGCGGCTCAAGCCGTGGCTCGAGAGCGCGGCGCCGAAAGTCGGCCATCACCTGAAGTACGACGCGCACGTGCTCGCGAACCACGGCATCGAGCTCGGCGGCATCGAGCACGACACGATGCTCGAGTCGTACGTGCTGAACTCGACGGCCACGCGCCACGACATGGATTCCGTGGCCGCGCATGTACCTCGGCGTCGACACCATCAAGTACGAGGACGTGGCCGGCAAGGGCGCGAAGCAGATCACGCTTCGACCAGGTGGACCGTCGACACGGCCACGCGCTACGCGGCCGAGGACGCCGACGTCACGCTGCGCCTGCACGAGACGCTGTGGCCGCAGCTGCAGGCGGAGCCGGGACTCGAGACGCTCTACGACGACATCGAGCAGCCGCTGTCCGTGTGCTCGAGCGCATGGAGTACACGCGGCGTGCTGCGTCGACGCGCAGCTGCTGCGCAAGCAGAGCCAGGAGCTCGCGACGAAGATGGCGGCAACCGGAGCAGACCGCATACGCCGCGGCCGGCGGCCCGTTCAACCTGGATTCGCCCAAGCAGCTGCAGGAAGTGCTGTTCGAGCAGCTGCAGCTGCCGGTGCTCCGCAAGACACCGACCGGCCAGCCCTCCACGGCCGAGGACGTGCTCGAGGAACTCGCCGACGAGCTACGACCTGCCGCGGCTCATCCTCGAGTACCGCGGCCTGGCGAAGCTGAAGTCCACCTACACCGACAAGCTGCCGGGCAGATCGATCCGCACACCGGCCGCGTCCACACGTCCTACCACCAGGCCGTGGCGGCGACGGGCCGGCTGTCGTCCGTCGGACCCGAACCTGCAGAACATTCCCGATCCGCACGCCGGAAGGCCGGCGCATCCGCCAGGCGTTCATCGCGCCGCCCGGCTGCATGCTGCTGGCCGCCGACTACTCGCAGATCGAGCTGCGCATCATGGCGCACCTGTCCGGCGACGAAGGCCTGCTGGCGCGCGTTCGCCGACGGACCACGACATCCACCAGGCCACGGCCGCGGAAGTGTTCGGCATGCCGCTCGATGCCGTGACGACCGATCAGCGCCGCTCGGCCAAGGCCATCAACTTCGGCCTGATCTACGGCATGTCGGCCTTCGGGCTCGCGCGGCAGCTCGGCATCGACCGCGGCGAGGCGCAGAAGTACGTGGACCTGTACTTCGAGCGCTACCCCGGCGTGAAGCGTTACATGGACCGAACCCGCGCCGCAGGCGCGCGAGCAGGGCTACGTCGAGACCGTGTTCGGCCGGCGGCTGTACCTGCCGGAGATCAACGCGCGCAATGCACCGCGCCGCCAGTACGCCGAGCGCAGCGCGATCAACGCGCCGATGCAGGGCACGGCCGCCGACATCATCAAGCGCGCCATGATCGACGTCGCAGCCTGGCTCGAGCAGCAGCCGCCCGGAGCGCGGCTCATCATGCAGGTGCACGACGAGCTGGTGATCGAGGTACCCGAGCGCCACGCCGACGAGGTCGGCGCCGCCGTGGCGCGAATCATGGAAGCGGCCGCGAGCCTGCGCGTGCCGCTGCGAGGTCGATCGCGGCCTCGGCGCCAATTGGGACGAAGCACACTGACCGCCGTCGGAACTTTTCCGCGACCGCCCGGGACTAAATCAGCGGCACTCAGGACGGGTGCCCCCGCTATCCTCCCAAAGCGGGGTTTTGAAATCCTGGCTCACCCCGCCGGGGTTTGGTGCCCCGGGTGTGTCCCCTGAATCCCACACCCGGGGCCTCTTTAAGAATCTTCAGAGCCGCTGGAGAGCCAGCCCTCGAGCCAACCGCGGGCCTGCTCCACACCTGCCCGGTCGATGGCCGAGAATCGCGTCAGACGCGCGCCCGCTCCGAGCTGCTTGCCCACCGCCTGTTGTTGCGCGAGGCCCGCCCCGCGGCTCAGCTTGTCGGCCTTGGTCAGCAACACGATGAGCGGCAACGTCCGCGGCCTCAACCACCCGAGCAACTGCGTGTCGAGCGGCGTAAGCCCGCGGCGAATGTCGACGGTCAGCACGAGCCCCACGAGCGACTGTCTCTCGAGCAGATAGGTCGAGAGGACTCGCTCCCAGCGCTCCTGCACGTCGGCTGGCACGCGCGAGAAACCGTAGCCGGGCAGGTCGACGAGGCGGCGGTCGTCGCCGGCAGCGAAGAAATTCAGGAGCTGCGTTCGGCCCGGCGTCTTGCTGACACGCGCGAGCTTGCGCACGCCAGCGAGCAGATTCAGCGCTGTCGATTTGCCCGAGTTCGAGCGGCCGACGAAAGCCGCTTCACGCCCGGTATCGGCAGGAAAGTCCGTCGCGCGCGCGGCGCTCTTGATGAAACTGGCGGGGCCCACGGGGTTGCAGAAGGCGCGGAGTCGCTGCTTTGGGGCAGGGGCTTTAGTGTACAATCGGCCGCCGTTTCCCGGCTAAAACAATTGTGTCGGTCGAGCTTGGACAGGGTTAATAATGTTGGCGACTAAGCACTCTGCGCGTATCGGCTGGTTGGGCACGCTGCTCGTTTTAGGCTCGCTGCTCACGATGGCGGCGCAAGCACAGGACGCGGCGGTCGAAGCCGGCCGCGCGAAATCGGCCACCTGCGCCGCCTGTCATGGGCTCGACGGTAACAGCGTGACTCCGGACTGGCCGAGCTTGGCCGGGCAACACACGGCCTATATCGTCCGGCAGCTGAAAGCGTTCAAGACCGGCGACCGCGTGAATGTCACGATGAAGCCGTTCGCCGACATGCTCACGGATCAGGACATGGCCGAGATCGCGGCCTACTTCGAAGCCCAGAAGCCCGTGCCGAAGGGCGCCGACCCGGCGCTCGTGAACTTGGGCCAACAGATCTATCGCGGCGGCGTGCCGCAACGCGGCATCGCCGCCTGCATTGCCTGCCACGGCCCGAGCGGCGACGGCAATCCGCTGGCCGCCTACCCCCGCATCAGCGGGCAGCACGCGACCTACGTCGCGCGTACGCTCGGCGAATACGCCTCCGGCACACGGCGCTCCGACGTCGAGCTGAACCAGATGATGCGCAACGAGGCATCGCTGCTGCGCGATGACGAGATCAAAGCGCTCGCGAGCTACGTGCAGGGACTCAACTAACCGCCATCGCGCGGGTCGCGAGGAGTGTTAGCGATGCAAACGAGGACGCTCTGGCTCGTGACCGCCGCGCTGGTGCTCGTGGCCTGCGACCGCGCCGGCCCAACGGCCGGCGGACCGGCCGTCGAGGGCGACCAGCCTGCGGCCGAAGCCACCGCCGGCGGCGAGGCGGACGCGGCGCCCTCGACAACCGCTACGCCGACCCTCGTGACGGACGAAACCGCCGGCGCACCGAACACGGGACGCTTCCGCATCGGCGTCGATTATCAGCGGCTGTCGCCGACCCAACCGACCAGCTCACCTCCCGATCAGGTCGAGGTCGCCGAGGTGTTCTGGTACGGCTGCCCGCACTGCTATCACTTCGACCCGGCCGTCGAAGCCTGGCGCGCCAAGAAGCCAGACTACGTGAACTTCGTCCGCATCCCGGCGGTCTGGAATCCGTTGCTACAGTTCCACGCGCGCGCGTTTTACACCGCGGAAGCACTCGGTAAGGGCGCCGAGATGCACAGCGAGTTCTTCCAGGAGATCCACGAGCGCGGCAACGCGCTCGACACGGAGCAGAAACTGCAGGAGTTCTTTGGCCGCTTTGGCGTCGACGCCGCGGCCTTCAAAACGGCGTTCGACTCGTTCGCGGTGCACGCCAAGCTGCAACGCGCCGACGAGCTGAATCGCCGGTATCGCATCAGCGGCGTGCCGACGCTGATTATCAACGGCAAATACACCACCGAAGGCGGCCAGACCGCGAGCTACGAAGATCTGCTCGAGCTCGTAACTGTGCTTGCCGCCGCCGAGCACGCCAGCAAGTAGCGTCCCCCGCCGTCAAAGCGCGCGCAATCGCTGCGCGGCATCGTCGAGCGTCGCGTTCTCCTTCGCGAAACAGAATCGCACGAGTTTCACGTCGGGTGGCCGTTCGTAGAACACCGACACTGGAATCGTCGCCACGCCGTGCTCGATCGTGAGCCAGCGCGAGAACTCGACGTCGGGCAACGCGGAGATCGCGCTGTAGTCGGCGAGCTGGAAGTAGGTGCCCGGCGCGCGCAGCGTGCGGAACTTGGTGCCCTTCAAGTGCGCGGCGAAGTAGTCGCGACGTTCCTGGTAGAACGCAGGCAATTCGCGGTGATGCTCCGGATGCGTCACGACGTATTCCGCGAGCGCCTGCTGTAGCGGCGTGGTCGACGCGAACGTCACGTATTGATGCACACGGCGAAGCTCGGCCGATAGCGCTGCAGGCGCTACGCAGTAGCCAAGCTTCCAGCCAGTAGCGTGGTACGTCTTGCCGAACGAAAATACGGCGAAGCTGCGCGCGGCGAGCTCGCGTTGCGCGAGCACCGTGCTGTGGGGCACGCCGTCGAACACCACGTGCTCGTAAACCTCATCGCTGAGCAGATAGCAGTCGTACGGCCGCAGCAGCTCCGCGAGGCGATCGAAGTCGGCGGAACCGAGCAGCGCGCCGCTCGGATTGTGCGGCGAGTTCACGATCACGAGGCGCGTTCGCTCGTTCAGGCTGGCCGCGAGCCGGTCCCAATCGACGGTGAACTCCGGCAGCACGAGCGGCAGATGCACCGTTTTGCCGCCAGCCAGCGTGACGGAGGGTTCGTACGAGTCGTAGCACGGATCAAACACGATGACCTCGTCGCCGCGACGGACGACGGCCTGGATCGCGTCGAAAATCGCCTCCGTCGCCCCGCTCGTCACCGTGACGTCGGTGCCGGGATCCACCGTGACTCCGTACATGTCCGAGAGCTTGCGGGCGATCGCGGCGCGCAATGCAGTGGAGCCCGGCATCGGCGCGTACTGATGGTGGCGACCCGCCATGCATTTGGCGACCAGGTCGAGCAAGCCCGAAGGGGGCTCGAAGTTCGGAAAACCCTGCGACAGATTCACGGCGCGGTGCTGCTCGGCGAGCTGCGTCATCACCGTAAAGATCGTCGTGCCGACACTCGGCAGCTTGCTGGCGAGCGGTTTCAACGACGCAAGCCGGACACCGCGACGCGATACAGCAAGGCGGCCACGCCCGCGACGATCAGCAACGCGACGGCGCTCGGCACCTGGAACGGCAACGCGAACACGTCCGGATTCTTCGTGAGGTAGATCGGAATCGCCATCAAAATACCGATCATCGCTTCGCCTGTGATCAGGCCCGCCGCGAACAACACGCCGTACCCCGCGTGGACGTCGACCCCACGCGGCAGGCGGCGCGCCGCGAGGAACGCGATGACGCCGCCCGTCAGAATGGGTATGGACAGCTCGAGCGGTAGATAGATGCCGACGGCCACCGCCAGCACCGGCGCTCGCCAGCCCGCGCGGCTCCGCTCGAGATACACGTCGATCGCAATGATCACGGCGCCGACCACGGCGCCGGCCGCGATCATTCCCCACGGCAAGCCGCCGCGCAACACGCCGAGTGCCACGGACGCCATGAGGTTCGCCTGTGGCGCAAGCAGCGCGTTCGGATGCTCGGGGGTTCGCGCACCGATGCCGTACGCGTTCAGCAGCAGATTGAGTATCGGCGCCATGAACACCACGGCCGAGATCACACCAAGCGATTGGCCGAGTTGCTGCCGCCACGGGGTCGCGCCGAGCAGATAGCCGGTCTTCAGCACTTGCAGGTTGTCGCCGCCGATCGACGCCGCACAGCAGACAACCGCCCCGACCAGAATCGCGGCGGCCGGGGCGGTGGGCGCGTCGCTGCCCATGAGTCCGAGCAGCAGTAGCGACGTCAGGAGAATCGTCGCCATCGTGATCCCCGAGATCGGGCTATTCGAGGAACCGACGATGCCGGCCAGATAACCGCCGACAGCCGAGAACAAGAAGGCGGCGAGCACCATGACGCCGGTCAGGGCCAGTGCGATACCGACCGTGCCGACGATGGCGTGGTACAGGAAATAGATCGGAATCACGAACAGCACGATGCACACCAGCACCAGACGCATCGGCGCGTCGCGCTCGCGATGATCGGCCACCGCACCGCCTCGCTGGCGCGTTGCGGCGAGCCCGCTGCGGATGCCGGCCACGAGGGACGCACGCAACGAGAACAGGGTCCATACGCCGCCGATCAGCATCGCGCCTACGCCGAGGTAGCGGATCTTCGTGGACCAGATCGCGCCGGCCAGGTCGGCGGGCAATGCGCCGGCCGCGTGCTGCGCCGCGAGCGCCGTATCGCTCGCCAGGAACCAGGTCGAGTAGATCGGGATCGCGACGTACCACGACAGCGCGCCGCCGATGAACACGAGGACCGCGATGTTCAGCCCGACGATGTAACCGACGCCGAGTAGCGCCGGCGATAGATTCGTGCCGGCGTACAAGATGGTGCTCTTGCCGACGTAGGCTGCCGCTTGCGCGGTGCCCGACCAGAGGCGCAAGCCGGTTTCCCCGATCTTGACGGCGGCGCCGACCGCGGCGGCCAGCCCGAGATAGGCCGCGCCGCGTGTCGGTGAATCACCTACCTTCAGTACTTCGACGGTGGCCGTGCCTTCCGGGAATGCGAGCTGCTGCTCCACGATCAACGCGCGGCGCAGCGGAATCGTGAACAACACGCCGAGCAGTCCGCCGACGGCGGCGATGACGGTCACCCACCAGTAGTCGAAGACGTGCCAGTAACCGAGAAGGATCAACGCCGGGAACGTGAAGATCACGCCAGCGGCAATCGCCTCGCCGGACGACGCGATCGACTGCACCATGTTGTTCTCGAGGATGTTCGAGTTGCGCCACATGCGCAGCACGGCCATCGAGATGACGGCCGACGGAATCGATGCCGAGACCGTCAACCCGGCAAACAAGCCGAGATAGGCGTTCGCGCCCGCCAGCAGCGCCGAGAGGATGAGACCCAGCACCGTGGCCTTGATCGTGAGCTGAGGCAGCGGTGCGGGTGCGCTCATTGCTTCATCTTCTCCGGCAACATGATCCTGGCCATGATCATGCCGCCCTCGTACAGCAGGTACATCGGCACCGCCAGCAGCGTCTGGGAGAACACGTCCGGCGGTGTCAACACTGCGCCGACGACGAACGCGCCGAGGAACACGTAACGCCGCCCGCTCTTCAGCGTCTTGATCGAGACCAACCCGCTCCAGATCAGCATTACCGTCGCGATCGGCACCTCGAACGCAACACCGAAAGCCAGAAAGATGCCGAGCACGAAGGTCAGGTATGAAGCGATGTCGGGCGCCATCATGACGCCGCCCGGCACCACTCTCGCGAAAAACGAGAACATCAACCGGAACACGACGAAGTATGCGAACGCCATGCCGGTATAGAACAGGAGGATGCTCGAGACGATCAACGGGATCGCGAACTTCTTCTCACGCTTGTACAGGCCCGGCGCAACGAACTGCCAGACCTGAAAGATCACGACCGGCATCGCGATGAACAACGCGACGAAGAACGTGGTCTTGAACGGTGTCATGAACGGCGACGCGACGTCCGTCGCGATCATCTGCGAGCCTTCAGGCAGCACGGCGATCAACGGTGCGGAAACGACCTCGAACACGCGCTGAGTAAACGGGGTCAGCACGAGGAACACCACCACGACCGCCGTCGTCGCCTTCATGAGGCGCGTGCGCAGCTCGAGCAGATGCGACATGAGCGTCCCTTCCGCGAGCTGTTCCTCCTGCTCGTGGTTGTCGGGTTGTTGGCTCATTACACGTGCGGCGGTCGGTCGGTCGGCTCTGGCGCCTTCGCCGCTTCCGGCGCGGTCGCGGCCACCGGTTCGGGAGCTTGCGCGGTCCCGCTAGCGGTATCCGTCTCCGGCGTTGACGCGGCCGGAGCGGACTCCGCAGCAACGCCCGGCGGCGCGGCCGGTGTTGCCGACGCGGTATCGGTCGGCGGCGGCGCGTCGGTATCGATCGGTGCGTGGTGGAAGGGGTTCTGAGTGTCAGTCGACGAGGGCGGCGGCGGCGGTGGCGGCTGGATGTCGTTCAGCTCGATCTCACGCTCGAGTTGGCGACGCAGCTCCGTCGCCGTGCGTCGCGCTCGCCCCACCCACTTGCCGATCTCGGCGGCGACCTTCGGCAATCGCTGCGGACCGAGCACGAGCAACCCGATGATGAAGATAAGTATCAGCTCGCCGAAACCGCTGTCGAACAAGGGTCACCGCGCCGTCAGGACTGACGGTTCTTCTGCTTTTTTTCAGGGAACTCTGCATCCGGCTCCGGACTCGCGAGCGGCTTCGCTGCTTGCTCGGCTTTCTTGTCCTCGTCATCGCCAGAGGTTGCCGAGCGGAACCCCTTGATCGCGCTGCCTAGGTCGGAGCCGATCGTCTTGATCCGCTTCGTGCCGAAAATCAGCACGACGATCACGAGCACGATCAACAGCTCCGGGATATTGATTCCACCGAGCCCCATCTTCTGCCGCTCCGTTGTTCGTTCGAACCGCGTCTATTCCACAATGATACGCCAAAGGCGCTCACGCGGCCGTGGCCCCACTCGACACCCGCAGCCAGAATGTCACCGGCCCGTCGTTCGTAAGCGTCACCTGCATGTTGGCGCCGAAGCGTCCCGTGGCGCACGCCACGCCACTGGCTGCAACCGCCGCCACGAGACGGTCGAACAGCTCGGCGCCGCGCTCTGGCGCCGCGGCCGGCGAGAAGCTCGGCCGCAGGCCCGAGTGCGTGTCAGCCGCCAACGTGAATTGCGGGACCAGGAGCAGGCTGCCGCCCGCATCGCGGACCGATTTGTTCATCTTGCCCGCGGCATCCGGGAACACGCGGTAGGCGACGAGCTTGGCCGCGAGTCGCTCGACCTCTGCGGGCCCATCTTCGCGTTCTACACCCACTAATACCATCAGGCCTAGGCCGATTTCGCCGATATTTAGTCCTTCGACCTCCACTTTAGCAGACGAAACCCTCTGAATAAGACCTATCACGGCGTAGCCCTCCCACTCTAATGCGCCTTCTTAAGAAACTCGTGTCAATCGTCGGTTCTGCGTTCATATTCCGATCTCAGTGGAACAAAGTATCCGCTTTGTCCGTCTTTATCGCCTATGAGTGGGATGTTCTCGCCGCTTAGCCCCCGAAGTCGACTGGCGAACTCGTTTGTTGCGGCCGATCCGGCCATTCTGACCGCAGCCGCGCCCGATTGCGCGGTCACCGTCAAACGCTCCAACCACGTTCGAATTCCGGCTAACGAAGTCGTTCGGAAGCTGCCGTTTTCACCCGGCCACCGAGCCCGTGCTTCCGATGACAAGGTTCTGCTACCATCCAAAAATTACAGTTTGTGTCTCGGTTTTAGGAGCGGATAGACGATGAAACGGATTTTCTGGGTGCTGGCGTTGGCCGGTGGCCTTCTCAGCCAGCAGGCATGGAGCCAACAGTGTTCCCTTGCGATCGAAGCAAATGACCAGATTCAGTTCAACACCAAAGAGCTGCACGTCAAAAAGAGCTGCAAGGAAGTCACGCTCACACTGAAGCACGTAGGCCAACTCGCCGCCAACGTCATGGGGCATAACTGGGTGCTCAGTGCAACGCCCGATTACCAGGCGATTGCACAAGCCGGACAAGCCGCAGGTGCGCCGAATTATCTCCCGACTGGAGACGCGCGCATCCTTGCCTCCACCAACGTCATCGGTGGCGGTCAGCAGGTGTCGATCAAGTTCGACGCCTCGAAGCTGACGGTGGGCGGCGACTACACGTTTTTCTGCTCGTTTCCTGGTCACTTTGTACTGATGAACGGCAAGTTGATCGTCGAATAAGAATTTGCCCGCGCGACCGCGGGCCGCCGCTTCTCAGTACAGTTGGATCACGACGGCAGTCGTGTGCCTGATGTTTTGGGGGGTTCTTGAATGGTGGCTCTTGCTGTCGTCATCGTCCTACTCGTTGTCGGCTCGCTGATCTTTCACTTCGCGAGCCCGTGGTACTTCACTCCGCTCGCGTCCAACTGGAGCACCATCGACTTCACCGTCGACGTCACGTTCTGGGTCACCGGCGTGGTGTTCGTCGCGGTCAATCTCTTCACCGCCTACTGCGTCTGGCGGTTTCGCGCCCGTAAAGGCAACAAAGCTCACTACGAGCCCGAGAGCACGAAGCTCGAGATTGTGCTGACCGTGTTCACGGCGCTTGGTGTCGCCGCGATGCTGACGCCGGGGTTATTCGTCTGGGGCGAGTTCGTCACGGTACCGAAGGACGCGAAGGTGTTCGAGGCCGTCGGCAAACAGTGGAACTGGAGCTTCCGCCTGCCGGGCGCCGACGGGCAGCTCGGCGCGAGCGACTGTCCGCTACATGACCGCCGACAATCCGCTGGGCGTCGATCCCGACCGACCCGAAGGGTCAGGACGACATCATCGTCGCGAGCCCGATCATGCACTTGCTCGTGGACCAGTCGGTCAATGCGCTGCTGCGCTCCACCGACGTGCTACACGACTTCGCCGTGCCCCAATTCCGCGTGAAGATGGACCTGGTGCCGGGACTCGTGACGTACCAATGGTTCAAGCCCACCAAGACGGGCGCGTACGAGATCCTGTGCGAAGAGCTGTGCGGCTCAGGCCATTTCGCCATGCGCGGCAAGATCGTCGTCGACGAGCCCCCGAGGCCTACCAGACCTGGCTCGCGGCCCAGCCCACCTTCGCGGCCACGCAGGCGCGGCCGGTCGGCAACGCCACGGCGGGCGCCGCAAACTACGCCATCTGCTCGGCGTGTCATGGCGCGCAGGGCGAAGGCAATCAACAGCTGAACGCACCGAAGCTCGCGGGGCTCGACGGCTGGTACATCCGCCGGCAGATCAAGAGCTATCAACAGCGTATCCGCGGCACCGATAAGGGCGATCAGTTCGGCGTGCAGATGGCGCCGATGGCCAACATCGTGGCCGATGCCGCCACGCTCGAGAACGTGATCGCCCACATCGCAACGCTGCCCGATCAGGCGCCGCAGGCCACGGTCACGGGCGACGTCGCGCGAGGCCGCAAGCTGTTCCTGACCTGCGCGCTATGCCACGGCGACAACGGCGCAGGCACGTGGGCCACGAATGCGCCGCGCCTCGCCGGGCGCAGCGACTGGTACCTGAAGCGCCAGCTCGAGTACTTCAAGAGCGGCGTGCGGGGTATGCACCCCGACGACCTCTATGGCGCACAGATGGACTTGATGGTCGGCGCTTTGATCGGCGATCACGCCATCGACGACGTCGTCGCCTACATCAACACGCTGCACGAAGCGAACTAACGCAATCGAGCTTCGAAAGGAAGAATCGTCATGGCCTACGTAGCAATCGCCGATCGGGATCATCACCTGCATGACCCGCAAACCTGGATCACGAAATACGTCTGGAGCCAGGATCACAAAGTCATCGCCATTCAGTACGGTAGCGTCGCGATCGGCGTGGGTCTGGTGGCGCTGGTGCTGTCGCTCCTGATGCGCCTCGAGATCGGCTTCCCGGAGCGCTTCAGCTTCATTACGCCTTACAACTATTATCAGTTCGTCACCATGCACGGCATGATCATGGTGATCTACCTGCTGACCGCGCTGTTCCTCGGCGGCTTCGGCAATTATCTGATCCCCCTGATGTGCGGCGCCCGCGACATGGTGTTCCCGTACATGAACATGCTGAGCTTCTGGGTGTACCTGCTGTCGGTCATCGTGCTGCTCACGAGCTTCTTCGTGCCGGGCGGCCCGACCGGTGGTGGCTGGACGCTGTACCCGCCGCAGACCATGCTGCACGGCACGCCCGGCCACGACTGGGGCATTCTGCTGATGCTGCTCTCGCTCGCGATCTTCATCGTCGCGTTCACGATGGGCGGCTTGAACTACGTCACGACGGTGCTGCAGGCCCGCTGCCGGGGCATGACGCTGATGCGCATGCCGCTCTCGGTATGGGGCATCTTCGTCGCGACGATCCTGGGTCTGCTCGCGTTCCCGGCGCTGCTCGTCGCCGCCATCATGATGATCCTCGACCGCACGATCGGCACGAGCTTCTTCATGCCGGCGCTCATGTCACTCGGCGAAATCAACAACACCGATGGCGGCAGCCCGATCCTGTTCCAGCACCTGTTCTGGTTCTTCGGTCACCCCGAGGTGTACATCGTCGCGCTGCCCGCGTTCGGCATCGTGTCCGACCTGCTGTCGACGCACGCGCGCAAGAACATCTTCGGCTACCGCATGATGGTGTGGGCCATCGTCGCGATCGGCGCGCTGTCGTTCGTCGTGTGGGCGCACCACATGTACGTCAGCGGCATGAACCCGTACTTCGGGTTCTTCTTCGCGACCACGACGCTGATCATCGCGATCCCGACGGCCATCAAGGTCTACAACTGGGTGCTGACGCTTTGGCAGGGCAACATCCAGATCAACACGCCGAACCTGTTCGCGATCGGCTTCATCTTCACGTTCGTGCACGGCGGCCTCACGGGCCTGTTCCTCGGCAACGTCACGGTCGACCTGCCGCTGTCGGACACGTACTTCGTGATCGGCCACTTCCACATGGTCATGGGCGTGTCGCCGGTCATGGTGCTGTTCGGCGCCATCTACCACTGGTTCCCGAAGATCACGGGCAAGATGCCGAACGAGGCCCTGGGCCGCGTGCACTTCTGGATGACGTTCCTCGGCACGTATGCGATCTACCTGCCGATGCACTACTTGGGCATCCTCGGGTTGCCGCGGCGCTACTACGCATACGGCAACACGACGCTCCTTACACCGTCGGCGCAAGCCGTGAACGAGGCGATCACGATCGCCGCGATCGTCGTCGCCACGGCGCAGGTCATCTTCCTGATCAACGTGTTCTACAGCCTGCGCAAGGGCAAGGCCGCACCCCACAACCCATGGGGCGCGACTACGCTCGAATGGCAGACGCCCGAGCTCGTGCCCAAGCACGGCAACTGGGGGCCGAAACTGCCGGTCGTCTATCGCTGGGCCTATGACTACAGCGTGCCCGGCGAAGAGCAGGACTTCATCCCGCAGAACGAGCCGCCGAAAGGCCATACGTCTCTCGGCTGAGCAACTGTCATGGCCATGTTTACCGCCTTGATGACCGCCATGCTCGCGGCAATCGTCGTGTGGTGGTTCTTGATCCAGCGGCTGAAGGACAAGCCGTGGCTGACGCAAGGCATCATACCGACGAGCCAGGAAGGCATCACGTCATCGGCGCCGAAGGTCGGCTTGTGGCTGTTCCTGGCCGTCGTGACGAGCCTGTTCGGCTTGTTCTCGAGCGCCTACGTGATGCGCATGCACGGCCACGGCGGACTGGCCGCGTGGCAGCGGCTCGACGAGCCCAGCATCCTGTGGGTCAACACGCTGGTGCTCGTGCTCGCCAGCGGCGCGCTGCAGATCGCGCGCAACCGCATCGATAAGGGCCAGCTCGAGCACGGGCGCGCGCACTTCATCGCCGGCGGCCTGCTGACCGTGCTGTTCCTCGTGGGCCAAGTGCTTGCGTGGCGCCTGGCCAATGCGAACGGCACTCTCGGTGCGAGCAGCCCGGCCTACAGCCTTTTCGTGCTGGTGACGGCCGCGCACGGCCTGCACCTCGTCGGCGGGCTGTTCGTGCTCGGCAGAACGGCCACGCAGCTATTCCGCGGCGTCGATAAAACCAGCGTCGTCGCGCGCAGTCGGATTCGTCTCAGCGTGCAGCTTTGCACGACCTACTGGCACTGGCTGCTCTTGATCTGGCTCGGCCTGTTCGCGTTACTGCTCTCGACCTAAGAAGGAATTCTTCGCAATGGCGCAATCGCAAGCTACCGCAACGCACGCCGCAGGCAGAGACGGCGTGGAAGTCCCTCGCCACCGACTGGTCCGCGGACAAACAAACGTTCCGCGTGCCATGGGGCAAGGCGATGATGTGGATCTTCCTGCTGTCCGACACGTTCATCTTCTCGTGCTTCCTCACGGGTTACATGAACGTGCGCGTCTCGACGGCAGTGCCCTGGCCGAACCCGAGCGAGGTCTTCGGCCTCGACGTCTTCGGCGTCAGCGTGCCGTTGCTGCTGATCGGCATCATGACGTTCGACCTCATCACGAGCAGCGGCACGATGGCGCTCGCCGTCAACTTCGGCTATCGCCGCGACCGCGGCCGCACGGCCGCGCTCATGTTCATGACGGCGGCGTTCGGCGCCATCTTCGTCGGCATGCAGGCGTTCGAGTGGACCAAGCTCATCACGCAGGAAGGCGTCCGCCCCTGGGGCAACCCCATGGGCGCGTCGCAGTTCGGCGCGTCGTTCTTCATGATCACGGGGTTCCACGGCCTGCACGTGTCCGCAGGCGTCGTGTATCTGTGCATCGTGGCGTTCAAGGTGCTGCGCGGCGACTATGAAAAGAGGGGCTACGAGATCGTCGAGATCGCCGGCCTGTACTGGCACTTCGTCGACCTCGTCTGGGTGTTCATCTTCGCGTTCTTCTATCTCTGGTAGGGGCCTACGATGTCAGCAGCGACCGGACAACAGCATCCGCTAAAGCTCTACTTCTGGATCTGGGGATTGCTGTTCCTATTCAGTGGATTTTCCTACGCCACGGACTTCCTGCCGCACGGCTACTTTCGCTGGGGCCTGATCCTGCTGTTCATGGTGGCGAAGGCGGGCTTGATCATCGCAATCTTCATGCACATGGCGTGGGAGCGAAAAGCGCTGATCTGGGCCATCCTGGGACCGCCGGTTGTGCTGCTCGTGCTGATCGCGCTCATGGTCATCGAAGGCGACTACACCGAATTCACGCGCCTGAACTCGTTCTCTGCGCCGATCGTTCCCGCTGGGCACGCCGCCGCCGAAGAGGCGCACAACTAGCACGCGGGCCGCACGCCCGGAGAGGCTCATTCGATGTTGATCTGGTTGATTGGCGTCGCGATCTTCATCCTGATCTGGGGCAAGCTCTGGCGCGCGCTGCCGGCGGCTGGCTTCGGCGTGCTGATCGGGTTACCGTTGGCGTGGGTCGCATCGATTCTCATCACACCGTACATCACAGGCATGAAAGCAATACCGGTTTGGTTACCACCGCTGCCGCTCGTGATCATCGCCGTCACGTTGTTCGTGTTCGGCGTGATCACCTGGCTGCGCGCCGATAAGCTCACGCCGCCGAAAGACGCGGACGCGCACGACGACCACGGTCACGGCGACGGGCATCACTGACGCTCGTCCGCGATAGTCTGCTTTAGTCTTCCGTCGCCTTCTGCTGCGCCGCCGCGGTGCGGGCGAGGCGTTTCACGAAGACTCGCATCTCGTTAGCCGCCTGCCGGTCGCCGCGCCGCTCCGCCACTTCGATACCGCGCTCATAGGCCTGCTGCGCCTCGACGGTCTTGCCCGCCGCCGCGAGCGCCTTACCGAGCGCCTTCCAGCCTGCCGAATACTCCGAATCGATGCGCACGGCGCCCTGCGCGTGGCGCACGGCGGCCAGAGCGTCGCCGGCCTCGAGATAGCGGGACGCGAGCGCAAGCCGCAGCGTCGCGCTGTCGCCGCCCTTCGCGAGCAGCGCCTCGAGATTCGCGATCAGATCCTGCGGCATACCGGGCGCAACGATAGCACCTCGCTGCCAAGCGCAAGCGTCTTCTGGCAAAGGCTACCGTAGGGTGGCTATAGTAATCGGACGCCTCCGCCGGCGATGTCGTCGCGGGCCGGGCGGAGCGGGGGGAACGAACATGCGAGCGAATTGGCGAGTCATCGTGCCGGCCGTGCTGTTGGCGACGCTCGGCGGCGCGGTCCATGCGCACCACTCCTTCACCGCCACGTATTTCGAAGACCGCACGGTCGAGATCCAGGGCAAGCTGCTGCAGTTCCTGTTCCGCAATCCGCACTCGTTCGTGCACGTCGAAGTGCCGGACGAGAAAGGCGAGTTGCATCGCTGGGCCGTCGAGTGGGGCGGCGCCGGGGCACTCGCGAATCAGGGCGTCACGAACCAGACGCTGCACGTCGGCGACGTCGTGACGATCACCGGCAACCCAGGCCGCGAGGCCGGCGACTACCGGCTGCGCATGCAGTTCCTGCGCCGCCCGGCCGACGGCTTCGAGTGGGGCCGCAAACCCGGCGAGACGTTCAACTGAGCCTGGCGCCGGTGCGCACGCTCGTTAGCGTGCGGCACGCTGCTCGTGGCGCTCGCGGCCGCGGGCCCGGCGTCCGCGCAGATCAGCCTCGTCGGCGAATGGACCGGCAAATATCACGAGGATTTCGACGATCGCGTGCCGGGCGGTCTGCAAGGCGACTTCTCGGGCGTGCCGATGAACGACGCCGCGCGGCGTTACGCGGACGCATACAACGTCACGCGCGTCACGCTGCTCGAGCACCAATGCCAACCGTACAACGTCGCGCACATCTACCGCGGCCCGCTGCAATTCCGGCTCTGGGAAGACAAGGACCCGGCGACGCAGGAGATCATCGCGTATCGCCAGTACATCGGCACCTACCAGCAGTGGCGGACGATCTTCATGGACGGACGCGCACGGCCGCCCGATTACGCGCCGCACACGTCCATGGGCTTCTCGCTCGGCGAGTGGCACGGCGACATCCTGACCGTCACCACCACCCACATCAAAAAGGAGTTCTATCGGCGCAGCGGCGCACCGAGCAGCGATCTCACCACGCTCGTCGAGCACTACATCCGCCACGGCAATCTGCTGTCGCACGTCATGATCATCACGGACCCCGTGTACCTCACGGAGCCGTTTGTGCAGAGCGAAGAGTTCGTGCTGATGGAACGCGGCAACCAGAACTGGCTGTACAACTGCGAGTACGTCATGGAAGTGCCGATGGACAAGAACAAAGTGCCGTACTACCTGCCCGGCCAGAACCCGTTCATCCAGGACTTCGCGAAGAAATTCGGCCTGCCGTTCGACGCGGTGTTCGGCGGCGCACCCACGACGTACCCGGACTACCTGCCGACGCTCGAGCGGCTCATGAACCGCCGATGACGCGCCCGCGGCACATCATCGCGTTTTTCCTCGCTGCGGGGCTCGGGCTTTCCGGCACATGCGCAGCCGCGTATCGAGGCGTTCCACGTGCAGGGCAACGTCTACATGCTGGTCGGCGCCGGACCGAATGTCGCGGTGCAGATCGGCGACGAGGGCGTGCTCGTGGTCGATACCGGCACCGCAGCCACGCGCGAGCCGTTGCTGGCCGCGATTCGCCGCCTCTCCTCAAAGCCGATCCGCTGGATCGTCAACACGAGCCCGGATGCCGAGCACACCGGCGGCAACACGGCGATCTCCCAAGCCGGCGAGACCGTGAACGGCAATCCGGCTGCGATCATCGCGCACGAGAACGCGCTCGCGCGCATGTCGGCCGAGAATCGCGCGGCCACGGATCTGCCGCTGAACTCGTTCTTCGAGGAGGGCCGCGACTTCTCGTTCAACGGCGAGGCCGTGTTCCTGTACCACGCGCCCGCGGCGCATAGCGACGGCGACCTCATGGTCTACTTCCGCGGCTCCGACGTGCTCGTGGCCGGGCGACATCTTCGTGACGACGAGCTACCCCGTCATCCGCAGTGACGCCGGCGGCGGCATCGACGGTTTCGTCGCGGGCTTGAACAAGCTGCTCGACGTAGCGGTGCCGAAGTATCTGCAGGAAGGCGGCACCTACGTGATCCCGGGCCACGGCCGCGTCGGCGACGAGTCCGACATTCTCGAGTTCCGCGACATGGTCGTGATCCTGCGCGATCGTATCGCGAGCCTCGTCGCGAAGGGCATGACGCTGGAGCAGGTCATGGCCACGAAGCCCACGCTCGACTACGACCAGCGCTACGCGACTGCCGCATGGACACCCGCGATGTTCGTCGCAGCCGTGTACCGCGACCTGCAGCAGCGCAAAGGCGGCCGCTGATGCGCCGCATTCGCACGGCGCCGGCGTCGCGCTCGTGACCGGTCTGCTGCTCGGCGGCAGCGCCGCCGTGCTCGCGCAGCGCGCAGGCGGCGCAGCCGGACAGCGCCGCGCGCGGGCGCGCCGATCGACCTCACCGGCTACTGGGTGGCCGTCGTCAGCGAGGACTGGCGCCATCGCATGACCACGCCGCGCAAAGGCGATTTCGAGAGCGTGCCCCTGAACGCCGAAGGCCGCCGCGTGGCGAACACGTGGAATCTCGATGCCGACAACGCGGCCGGCGAGCAGTGCAAAGCGTTCGGCGTCGGCGGCCTCATGCGCCAGCCGGGCCGCCTGCACATCACGTGGGCCGACGACGACACGCTGAAAGTCGAATTCGACGCAGGCACGCAGACGCGCCTCTTCGAGTTCGGCACTCCGCCGGCCGCGAGCAGCAGCAAGACCTGGCAAGGACTGTCGCAAGCACGCTGGATCAAACCGCCGGGCGCCGGCGGCGGACCGGTCCGCGCGCAGATCGGCAACGACGCGGGCCCGGTGCTCGCGGGTGGCGGCGGCCGCGGCCAACGCGGCGGCCCGGCGCCTTCGGCCGCGCTGAACGAAGGTGGCTCGCTCGAGGTCACGACGACGGGCTTTCGTGCCGGCTATCTGCGCAAGAACGGCGTGCCGTACAGCGAGGCCGCCAAGATCACCGAATACTTCCACCGCCTGCCGGCGGCACCAAACGCCGACACGTGGCTGCATGTCGTCACGATCGTGGACGACCCGCAGTATCTGAACGAGCCGTTCTACACGAGCACGATGTTCAAGCGCGAAGGGAGCGGCGCGAAGTGGCATCCCACCGACTGCCGCACCGCGCCGCCGCCGGGCTAGCCGCCGAGCCCCTTCAGAACTGCTGACAGAGTTGATATCGTCGGCTCCCTGATCCATAAGGACTACCGCCGTGGCTAAAGAACGTAATACCCAGAAGGAAGGCAAGAAGAAGCCGTTGCTGACCCCGAAGGAGCGCAAAGAGCAAAAACGCGCCAAGAAGGCGGCGCGGCAAGGCTGACGCCCGGCAGCGCCGATGGGCGCACGGTGCGAAGATCGGAGGCGCCGGCGTTCGCCGCGCCTAGGCATCACCGGCCGCGCCACGCGGCCGGGTTACCGCGTCACACCCGCGCTGCACGGCTGGCAACGCGAGACCGCCACACACGGGCGCCGATTGCATACAATCGTTGCACGCGCCCGGCACCACGGCCGAAACCCAAATTTCCTTCGCCCAAGGAGTCACCCATGACCGTCTCGTTCACCCTAAACGGCGTCGCCGTCCAGCACGACGGCGATCCCGCGATGCCGCTGCTGTGGTTCGTCCGCGAGCGGCGTGAGCTCTCGGGTTCGAAGTTCGGCTGCGGCGTCGCGATGTGCGGCGCCTGCACGATGCACCTCGACGGCACGCCGATCCGTACCTGCGTCACGCCGGTCAGCGCCGTGGAGGGCAAGTCGGTCACGACGATCGAAGGTCTCAGCACCCCGGCCGCGCACGCCGTGCAGCAGGCGTGGCGCGAGCTCGACGTCGTGCAGTGCGGCTACTGCCAGTCCGGCCAGATCATGGCCGCGACGGCGCTGCTGACGCAGAACCCCTCGCCGTCCGACGCCGATATCGACACCGCGATGCGCGGCAACCTGTGCCGCTGTGCCACGTATCACCGGATCCGCGCAGCGATCCACACCGCCGCGAAGACGCTGGCCGGCTAACGGCGAAGGAAAACACATGAGCATTCCTACTCTCGCTGCCGCGGCCCGCGCGCACGACCACGCGCCGCACGTTCATCAAGGTCACCACGCTCGCCGGCGCCGGCTTCATCGTCGGCTGCGGCGAATCGCCGTCCGTCACGTCGAAAGCGCCCGCCGCTGCGGCGCCCGACCGGGCCCGTCACGTTCAACGCGTTCGTGAAGATCGGCGCCGACAATAAGGTCACGGCCATCATCAAGCACCTCGACAAGGGCCAGGGCGTCACGACCGGTTTGTCGACGCTGATCGCCGAGGAGCTCGACGCGGCCTGGGACCAGATGGTCGCCGAGTTCGCGCCGGCCGATACCGCGAAGTACGCGAACCTCTCGCTCGGCCTGCAGGGCACGGGCGGCTCGAGCTCGGTCGCGAATTCGTGGCTGCAGTACCGGAAGGCCGCAGCCGCCGCGCGCGCGATGCTGGTGGAGGCCGCCGCTGCGCAGTGGAAGGTGGGCGCCGCCGATTCGATCACGGTAGCCGACGGCGTGGTCAGCGCGCCCGGCGGCCACAAAGCCACGTTCGGCGAGCTGGCGGCTGCGGCGGCCACGATCGCGCCGCCGGCCGAGCCGAAGCTGAAGGACCCGAGCGAGTTCAAGTTGATCGGCAAGCCGCACCTGCCCCGGCTCGACAGCCCGGCCAAGACCACCGGCAAGGCCATCTACACGCTCGACAAGACCGTGCCCGGCATGCTCGTGGCCGTGGTCGCGCACGCGCCGAAGTTCGGCGCGAAGGTCGCGTCGTTCGACGCAACGAAGACGAAGGCTCTGCCCGGCGTCGTCGACGTCGTGCAGATTCCGACCGGCGTCGCGGTGCTCGCGGACGGCTACTGGACGGCGCTCAAAGGCCGCGAAGCGCTGACCGTACAGTGGGACGAGAGCGACGCCGAGAGACGCGGCAGCGCGGAGCTCAGCGCGGAGTACAAGAGCGCTGGCCGGCAAACCCGGGCTCGTGGCGCTGAACAACGGCGACGCGGCCGCCGCGCTCGGCAAGGCCAAGAAGAAGCTCGCGGCCGACTTCGAGTTCCCGTACCTCGCGCACGCGTCGATGGAGCCGATGAACTGCATCGTCGCGCTGAAGGCCGACGAATGTGAGATCTGGACCGGCTCGCAGTTCCAGACCTTCGATCAGCAGAAGGCTGCCGCCATCACGGGGCTCAAACCCGAGCAGGTCAAGATCAACACGCTGTTCGCGGGCGGCAGTTTCGGTCGCCGCGCGAACCCGGACAGCGACTACATCGCCGAGGCCGTCACGATCGCGAAGGCCATCGACGGCCGCGTGCCCGTGAAGCTGCAGTGGTCGCGCGAGGACGACATGCGCGCCGGCAAGTATCGCCCGATGCACTTCCATCAGGCTCGCAGGCGGCGTCGATGCGAAAGGCGACATCGTCGCGTGGACGCAGACGATCGTGGGTCAGTCGCTCGTCAAGGGCACGGCGCTCGAGTCGTTCCTCATGAAAGACGGCATCGATTCGTCGTCGGTGGAGGGCGCCGGCACGCCGTACGCGATCGCGAACCAGAAGATCGACGTGCATCACCCCGAGGTCGGCGTGCCCGTGCTGTGGTGGCGCTCGGTCGGTCACACGCACACGGCGTTCGCGACGGAGGTGTTCCTGGACGAGCTCGTCGCCGCGGCCGGCAAAGATCCGGTCGAGGTACGGCGTGCATTGCTGAAGGACCATCCGCGCCATCTCGGCGTGCTGAACCTCGCGGCCGAGAAGGCCGGCTGGGGGACGCCGCTACCTAAAGGCCGCGGCCGCGGTGTCGCGGTGCACGAGTCGTTCGGTAGCTTCGTGGCCGAGGTCGCGGAGGTCACGGTCAAGAGCGACGGCACGTTCTCGGTCGATCGCGTGGTGTGCGCCGTCGACTGCGGCATCGCCGTGAATCCGGACGTGGTGCGCGCGCAGATGGAAGGCGGCATCGGTTATGGGCTCTCCGCCGCGCTGCGCGAGCAGATCACGCTCGTCGGTGGCGCAGTGCAGCAGTCGAACTTCACGGACTACCTGGCGCTGCGGATCAACGAGATGCCTGTGATCGAGGTGCACATCGTGCAGTCGGCCGAGGCGCCGAGTGGCGTCGGCGAACCTGGTCTGCCGCCGTTGGCGCCGGCAGTCGTGAACGCGATTCGCTCCGTGACCGGCAAGCCAATTCGGCGCTTGCCGATCGGCGATCGCGTGCCCGTCTAACGGCCTCGTGGCGCACAGCGGAAACCTCACGGCGTGCCTGCGCCGAGTACGGTTGAGGCCCTCGGGCTAGAGCAACGGCACTTTCGTGCTCGGCAACTCGGATCGGGGTTCGCTCATCGGCGGATTCCGTAGCATCGATTTGCAGGGGCTGCCGGACGATTACTTGAGCACGTACGTTGCACGCGTCGAAGCGGTGACGCCCGAGGGGGTCAGCAAGCTCGCGAGCGAGTATCTGAAGACCGACGACATGATTCTAGTCGTCGTCGGCGACTTGAAGAGCGTGAAACCGCAGCTCGAGAAATTGAAGTGGATGAACCCCGCAGATCTGAACTAGGTCTGCACGGCGATCTCGCTCGAACAGGGTATTCGGCTGCGTCCTACCGGCACCCTTCGTACCCTTCGCCATGACCTGATCCTCCACCGTCCGCGTACCCGTCGGCTGCGGTTCGACTACGCCTTCTGTTGACTTTGCGATGCAAAGTACTTGACGATACCGCGTATCGACGACCAAGAGGTGGCTGCCGTGTCGCGAACCGGAGTGCAATCCCTGTGGCTGCCGCGGCAGATGGCGGTCGCGCCGACGCTGGATCCGAACGCGATCCCGGGGCCGTTACGCAGGCGCTATGCGCTGCTGATCAACCCGTTCTATCGCAAGGACCCGCATGCCAGCTTCGGCAAGCACGTGCTGACGCCCTCGCTCGCGCTCACGGCCACGGCGGCGGCGACGCCCACTACTGGCAAGTGCGCTACTGGGACGAGAACCTGCTGCAGGGTCCCCCGCCCCTCGAACCATTCCCCGAAGTCGTTGCGATCACCGTGCACCTTACGTTTGCGAAGCGCGCGTACGAGCTCGCGCATTGGTACCGCCAGTGGGGGGCCAAGGTCATGCTCGGTGGACTGCATGTCTTGACTGCACCCGACGAGGCAGCCGCTCACGCCGATGCAATCGCCCTCGGCGAGGGCGTGCAGATCTGGCCGCGGATTCTCGCGGACGTCGAGGCGGGCACACTGCAGCCCGTGTATCGCGGTGACTACCGCAGGCCGTATCGGGGCGATCCGTCGCCGCGTCGCGACCTACTGCCGCGCGACAGTTTCCTTACCACGTCGAGCGTCATCGCGACCCGCGGATGCCACAACCGCTGCGGGTTCTGCTATCTCTCGACCGAGGGGTTGCACATGCCGTACAGGCTTCGCGATGTCGAGCAGGTCGTCGCCGAGATCGCGGCCGACGGCCAGCCCTATGCCGTGTTCATCGACAACAACCTGGGTTCGAGGCCCGAGTATTTGCGCGAGCTCTGCCGTGCACTGGGGCCGCTCGAGATTATCTGGAGCGCCGCGGTGACCATCGACGTAACCGACGACCCGACGCTCGTGCGCGAGATGGCCCTCGCGGGCTGCACGGGCGTGTTCATCGGCTTCGAATCGCTCAATGTCGGTAATCTTCAGGATGCGCGAAAACGCTCGCCGGTCCCCGATGACTATGCGCGGCGCGTCGCGATCCTGCACGACAATGGGATCCAGGTGAACGGCAGCTTCGTCCTCGGCTTCGATCACGACGATGCAAGCGTGTTCGATAAGACCATCGAATGGATCGAGCAGAATCGGCTCGAGTGCGCAACGTTCCACATCCTCACGCCGTATCCTGGCACGCCGCTATTCGATCAGATCGACAAAGAGAAGCGCATCGTGCACCGCGACTGGCGTCTCTACGACACGGCGCACGTCGTTTTCGAGCCCAAGCATATGACCGGGGAACAGCTCTCGGATGGCTACGAGCACTGCTACCGGCGGCTGTTTTCCCATCGCTCGATTTGGCGCCGGCGCCCGAAGGACTGGCGTGCGGTACTGTCGTATCTCGCGATGTCGTATCTCTACAAGCGCTCGAATCGCGTCTGGCACTTCCTGATCCGTCACCGGCTGACAGCGCTCGTGTGGCGACCGCTGGTGGAGATCAGCCGCCGGCGTCATCTGCACTTCCGACGTCGGCTGGCAAAACACAACCACGAGGTTCGCGGAGTGCGCAGCGTGATCAGTGCCGGCGTGTAGCACCGTCGAGCGCGCAGCGCGCACCCGTCGCTAATCAGCGCCGCCGCGCGCCGCCAATCGCTGGCGCAACTCTTCGAGCTGCGCGGGCGTGCCGGCGAACAGTCGTTCCGGAAACGGCGCCGCCGGCGCCACCAGGGCGCGCAGAATTTCGCCGGCGCGATGGTCGTTCAACCTCGCGCCGGCCAGGTATTGCAGGCGCAGGTTGCGATCGGTATTGATCGCCGCACCCGGGAGCCAGGCGGTCATGTCGCTGGCCTGACCCGCAAACGTGCCGACGAGGTCGAGCGCCGAGTCGAATCCCACCTGTCGCAACGAGCCCAGCACTTCGCCGTACGCGGCGCTGCCAAGCCGGGTCGCGAGCCGGTCCACATCGACGGGGCCATCGCCCGCGCGCCCGAGCAACACCGCGTCGTAACCCATTCCGTCGACGCGATTGGCGAACAGCGCGCCGTTCGGAAACACGCCAAAGAACGTCGCGATCTCGCTCTGTACGGCGGCCTCGTCCGTCTCGTACAGCTGCAGGAACGCCGTGACGACACCGCCATCGTTCAGATGCGCCTTCGCGAGCTGCCAGAACTCGCGCGTGTACAGCGTGGCGGCGCCCTTGACCCAGGGATCGAGCGGATCCGACGTGATCGCATCGAACCTGCGGCTCGTCGTCGCGAGGTAGTGGCGGCCGTCGTCGATACGGATCTCGACCTTCGGGCTCGTCACGACCCCGAAGTTGTACGCCGCAAAGAACTGCGCCGCGAGCGGCGGCACGAGCGGTTCGATCTCGGCCACGACGACGCGCTCGACCGCGGGGTCGATGCTGGCGGCGCCCGCCGTGATACCGGCGCCAAGCCCGATCACGAGCACGTCGGCCGGCGTGTCCGCGACGAGTGTGCTCAAGTGCCCCAGCATGCGCTGCAGGCGCAGATCCTGCGGGTACGTCGAGGCCTGCGTTTTGCCAGCGTTGTGATACGTCAGCACCCCACTCGGTTCGCGCGTCACCGCGACCGACGCCGTCAGACCTTCGCCTACATAGATCACGTTCGCGCCCAGGCCACGCGTCGGCAGGAACCGCCCGTACGCGACGAGCTCCGGCGGCAGCGCGGGCACCAGGCCCGCCATGCCCACCGCCAACGCGGCGGCCACCGCCGCCTGCGTCGCGCGCTTGCTGCCTAAGCCCCCGGAGAACCACAGCGCCACGCCGGCAGCCGCCGCGAGCACCACCGCGAGCTGCTGCACGCGCTGGCTGCCGAGGCCGGGAACGAGCACGAAGGTCGTCAGCAATGCTCCCGCGATCGCGCCCGCCGTATTCACGGCGTAGAGCCGGCCGACGGATCGGCGGACGTCGACGGCCGGCGGCGCGACGGCGGCCAGAGCGAGCGGAAACGACGCGCCCCAGAGCAGCGCGGCCGGCAGAACCGCGAACGCGGTCCGCAAAGCGTCGAGCTCGAGCGCCACGCTCGCGGGCGTGGGCAACGCCACATCGAGCGGCCAGTACGGCAGAGACCGCGCGATCGCGTAGGCTCCCCACGCCATGGCGATGGCGAGCAGCCACTGGCATGCCGCCAGCGCGCGGCGCGGGTCGAGTCGTGCGCCGAGCACGGCGCCCGCGCTGCTACCGGCTCCAAGGCCGAGCAGGAACACGGCGAGCATGAGCGCGAACGCGTACACCGTGCCGCCGATCAAAAGGGCCAGATGCCGCGTCCACAGCACTTCGGCCGAGAGCGCCGTGCAGCCGGAGATTCCCACGGCGACGTAAATCGGCCACGCCGGGTGCAGGGGCGCGCGCATATCCGCCGCCGCGACCGGGGGCGGCGGCAGGGGCGGGCGCAGCCGCCACGCCACGATCGCGACCGCGACGTTCAGGAACACCGCAGCCCCCGTTGCAACGTATGCATCGTAGGAGCGCAGCAGGTAGAACGCGCTCAGCAGGCAGCCGAGCACGCCGCCCAGGATGTTCGCAGCGTAGCAGGCGCCGAGCCACGCGCTCGCGTTCCGCTCGCCTTCCACGCAACGCGCGACGGCCGGCAACGTAGCGCCCATCAGAATGGTCGCGGGCAACAGGCACACGGCCGCCATCGCCGCCCTTAGAAAGAGGTCCGCGGTGCCGGACGCAGTCAAATACAGATTGCCGACACCCGGAATCACGACCAGCGCGGCCACTCCGAGCACGCCGATGCCGAGCTCGAGCGCGGCGTACACGTGCAGCGGCTGCCACGAAGCCGCGCCGAGTCGCGGTAACCATAGGCTGCCGATGCACATCCCGCCCATGAACGCCGCAAGCGTGAGCCCGAGCGAAATTGCGGACGCGCCGATCACGAGCCCGAGCTGCTCGAACCATACGATCTGGTAGATCAACGCCGCGCAACCACTCGCGGCGAACAACGCGGGCAACAGCCGGAGCACTCGTCGGTCAGGCGTTGAGGCTACCACCGAGCGCGCTTGCTGCTCGCCAGCCATGAGTGGCCACTAGACGAACGCGCCGCCGACCTCGAACAGGCGTTCCACCTCGTCGATCTGCCGCCGGTCGGCGATGAACAGGATCACGTGGTCGTCGGCCTCGATCCGCGTGTCGTGATGCGCCATCAACACGTCGTCCCCGCGCACGATCGCGCTGATCGTCGCGCCGCGCGGCAGTTGGATCTCTTCGATCAGCCGGCCCACGACGCGCGATTCGCGGGCATCGCCGTGCGCGACCGCCTCGATGGCCTCGGCCGCGCCGCGGCGCAGCGAATGCACCTTGACGACGTCGCCGCGACGCACATGCGCGAGCAGGCTACCGAGCGTGATCTGTTGCGGCGAGATCGCGATGTCGATCGTGCCGGACTCCACGAGCTCCGCGTACGCGGCCTTGTTGATCAGCGCCATGACTTTGCGCGCACCGAGCCGTTTCGCGAGCATGGCCGACAGAATGTTCGTTTCCTCGGCGTTCGTGACGGCCACGAAGACGTCGGTGCTGTCGATGTTTTCCTCGAGCAACAGCTCCTCGTCGGCCGAGTCGCCGTGCAACACCACCGCGCGTGCGAGTTCGTCGGAGATGCGCCGAGCGCGCTGAACATCGCGCTCGATGATCTTGACCTGGCAGCTGTCCTCGATGGCCCGTGCGAGGTCGAGGCCGATGTTGCCGCCGCCGGCGATCACGACTTTGCGGATCGGGCTGTCGAGCTTGCGCATCTCGCGCAGCACCGTACGCGTGTCCTTCAAGGCCGCGATGAAGAACACCTCGTCGCCTTCTTCCACCACGGTATCGCCGTCGGGAAGGATGCCGCGGCCACCGCGGTAGATCGCGACGACGCGGCACTCGATGTTCGGGATGTGCTTCGACAGGTCGCGCAACGGGTGACCCACGAGCGCGCCCTCGCGGTTCGCACGGGTCGCGACGAGCCGCAGCTTGCCGTCGGCGAAATCGAGTACCTGCAGGGCACCGGGGTTGCGGATCAGTTGCTCGATATAGTTCGTCACGAGCGACGCGGGGCTGATCGCCACGTCGACCGAGATGCCGTCCGGGCCGAACAGCGCTTCGCGCGATGTCAGCGCGCGGGCGCGGATTCGCGCGATACGCGTGGGCGTGCGAAACAGCGTGAACGCAATCTGGCACGCGAGCATGTTGATCTCGTCGCTGCTCGTGAGCGCAATCAGAATGTCCGCCTCGCGCGCGCCGGCACGCTCGAGCACGTCGGGATGAGACGCATTGCCGATGACCGTGCGCACGTCGAGCCGATCCTGCAGATCGCGCAACACTTCCGCGTTGCTGTCGACGATGGTGACCTCGTTCGCCTCCTCGCGCGCGAGGCTGAACGCCGCCGTACTCCCGACTTGCCCAGCACCAAGAATGAGGATCTTCATTACACAGACTTCGCGATAACGGTTGGAGGCATGTCGCGGAGAAGTCTACATCAGCTCGAGATTGGCGTAGGCGAGAACGAGCCATTTCGTGCCCTCGCGTTCGAAGTTCACCTGCACGCGCGCGTGCGCTCCGCTGCCCTCGGCGTTCAGCACGATGCCTTCGCCGAACCTGCCGTGCCGCACTCGCTGCCCGAGCCGCACGCCCCCCTGGTTCGGCAACGCTTCCGGTCGACGATACAGCGGTCGCGACACGACCATCGCGGGCCGCACCTCCTCGAGCAGCTCAGCCGGAATCTCGCGCAGGAACCGCGACGGCGTCGCGAACGACTCCACGCCGTGCAGCCGGCGCTGCTCGGCATGCGTCAGGTACAGCTCGCGCCGCGCGCGCGTTATACCCACGTAGCAGAGCCGACGCTCTTCCTCGAGGCCCGCCGGGTCGTTCAACGAGCGCTGGTGCGGAAACAAGCCGTCCTCCATGCCGCACAGGAATACGAGCGAGAACTCGAGCCCCTTGGCCGAGTGCAACGTCATGAGCTGCACGCTGTCCTGGTACTCGTCGGCTTGCCCGTCGCCGGATTCGAGCACCGCGAACGACAGGAACTCGGCCAGCGGCGGCAGCTCCGTTTGCTCGCCACGCATGACCTCGCGCGCAGCATTCACGAGCTCCTCGAGATTCTCGACGCGCGCTTCACCGCCGGCTTCGGTCTTCTTGCCGTGGTGCGCCGTCAGCCCGCTCCTCTCGATCACTCGTGCCACCTGCTCGTGCAGGCTGTCCGTGCGTGTGTCGGCGTCGAGCTTGTCGATCAGCGCGAGGAAGGCCCACAGCGCCTCGGCTGCTCGTTTCGGCGAGCGGGCCGTCCGCGATCAGCGCGGCCGCGGCTCGCCACAGGCTCGTGCCGGCGGCGCGCGCCTGCTCGCGCACGACTTCCACGGTCCGCGCGCCGATGCCGCGCGGCGGCGTATTCACCACGCGCTCGAACGACGGGTCGTCGTCGCGATTGGCGACGAGCCGCAAGTACGCGAGCGCGTCCTTGATCTCGGCGCGCTCGAAGAACCGCAAGCCGCCGTACACGCGGTAGGGAATGCCGGCTGCGAGCAGCGTCTCCTCGAACACGCGTGACTGGGCGTTCGAGCGGTACAGGATGGCGCAATCGGCGCGTTTGTTGCCCTGCTGGACGTAGTCCTGGATGCGGTTCACGACGAACTCCGCCTCATCGCGCTCGTTGAACGCGGCATACACCTTGATCGGCGCGCCGGCCGACCCGTCCGTCCACAGCGTCTTGCCGAGCCGCGATGCGTTGTTCGCGATCACGGCGTTCGCGGCGTTCAGGATGTTCGCGGTCGAGCGGTAGTTCTGCTCGAGCCGCACGAGCTGCGTGCCTGGGTAGTCCTGCTGGAAGCGGTACAGGTTCTCGACGCGCGCCCCGCGCCAGCGGTAGATCGACTGATCGTCGTCGCCGACGACGAACGGCTTGCCGGCTGGGCCCGCGAGCATGCGTAGCCAGCGGTACTGAATCGCGTTCGTGTCCTGGAACTCATCGACGAGCACGTGCTGGAAGCGTTGCTGGTATTGCTGCGCGAGCTCCGCGTTGTCGCGCAGCAGCTCGAGGCTGCGCAGCAGCAGCTCGCCGAAATCGATCACGGACGCGGCGGCGCAGATCTGCTCGTAGCGCGCGTAGAGGTCGATCATCTGCCGCCGGCCCGCGTTGCCATCGTCGCGCAGATCCTTGGGCCTGAGGCCCTCGTCCTTCTGCGCGTTGATGAACCACTGAATCTCCTTCGGCACCCAGACGTTCTCGTCGAGCTCGAGCGCAGCGCACCATGCGGCGGACCACGCGGTGCTGGTCCTCGGAATCCATGATCTGGAAGCCTTCGGCCAAACCCGCTTCGCGCCAGTGGATCCGCAGCAGCCGATGCGAGAGGCCGTGGAACGTGCCGATCCACAGGTTTCGCGTCGGCACGCCGAGCAGCGCTTCGACGCGATCGCGCATCTCGGCCGCGGCCTTGTTCGTGAACGTCACGGCCAGCACGTGCTGCGCGGCCACGCCATTTACGCGGATGACCCACGCGATGCGGTGCACGAGCACGCGCGTCTTGCCGCTACCCGCGCCGGCCAGCACGAGCGTCGGGCGATCGGGCGCCGTGACGGCCTCGCGTTGGGCGTCGTTCAGGGGTTCGATGATGTCGGTGACGTCCATCGGCTCGCGCGATGCGTCCGTACGGCTACGGTGGCGCGACGCTCACTCCGGCCAGAACGCCGGCACGTAGTGATCGACGAGCAGGAACGTGAAGAGCGCCATCAGATACGTGATCGAGTAGCGGAACGTCACCATCGGCGAGTCCTGACGCGGCGCGAACTTAAGCTTCAGCGCGTAGTACAGGAACCCGAAGCCGAGCAGCAGCGCGCCGACGAGGTACAGCGTACCGCTCATACCGGTGATGTACGGCAGCACGGTCACGCACAGCAGCAGGACGGTGTAGTTGACGATGAACGACTTCGTGATCTCCTCGCCGTGAGTCACGGGCAACATCGGAATGTCAGCGCGCTCGTAGTCGCTGCGGCGCGCGATCGCGAGCGCCCAGAAGTGCGGCGGCGTCCACGTGAAGATGATCAGGAACAGCAGCAAGGCGTAGCCGTCGACGTGACCGGTGATGGTGGTCCAGCCGAGCACCGGCGGGGCTGCGCCCGCGGCGCCGCCGATCACGATGTTCTGCGGCGTCGCGCGCTTCAGCCACATGGTGTAGATGATCGCGTAGCCGATCAGCGAGACGAACGTCAGCGCAGCCGTCAGCGCGTTCACGAGCACCGTCAGGATGCCCAGACCCAGGAGCCCGAGTGTCAGCGCGAAAGCGAGCGCGTCACGCTCGTGCACGCGCCCCGTGGGCAGCGGCCGATTGCGCGTGCGCGCCATCTGCGCGTCGATGCGCTGATCGATGACCTGGTTCACGACAGCGGCCGCTGCGGCCGTGAGGCCGATCCCGACGCTGCCAGCGACCAACAGATCCCACGGCACCATCCCCGGCACCGCCAGGAACATACCGACGATCGCGGTGAACACGAGCAGCTGCACGACGCCCGGCTTCGTCAGCACGTAATAGTCGCGCCAGCGCGGAGCGATGGCAGCGCTAACGTTGCCTAATTCTTTGGTTAGCATTGATGACAGCCAGAAGCAGCAGGGCCGCAACGCCGTTGTGCGCGACGGCGACAGCCAGGGGAACACCGAACACCACGATACTAACACCGAGGCTAACCTGGAGAAGCACCAGGCCGAGCACCGCGAGTCCGTCGGCTCGCGTAGCGGCCTCGCGCGCGAGGCGCCAGCCGAGCAGCAAGATCAGCACGAGCGCCACGAGGGCGCCCAAACGGTGCGTGAAGTGAATCGCCACGCGGGCCGGATGGTCCAGCACGCCGCCCTCATAGGACTGGCCGAGCCCGCGCCACAGCACGAAGCCGTCCTTGTAGTCGGCCAGCGCCGGCCACCACTGGGTCTGGCAGGTGGGGAAGTCGGGGCACGCGAGCGCGGCGTAGTTCGAGCTCGTCCAGCCGCCGAGAAAGATCTGCAAGACCAGGGCGGCCGCGGCGGCAAGACCGAGCGTCCGGAGCGCCGGCGTCGGCGCACTCACGCGCGTGGTGCGCCAGCGTCCGAGCGACGCGAGCAACGCGAGCGTCGCAAGGCCACCGAACAGATGCGCAACCACGATGAGCGGCTTCAACAGCAGCGTCACGGTCCACATCCCGAGCAGGGCCTGAAACACGATGAGCCCCACCAATGCGACGGGGCGGCGCCACGGTTGCGCGGGATCCCTGCGGTTGCGCCAGGCGATCACGCGCGAGCGCTACGCTCACGAGCACGAGCCCGCCCGCGAGGTAGCGGTGGATCATTTCGCGCCACGCTTTCGCCTCGTCGAGCGCACGCACCGCGCCCTGTGGGCCGAGATCCTGGAGCGACGTCGACTGATCCGGCACCACGAGCCGGCCATAACAGCCGGGCCAATCGGGGCAGCCGAGACCCGCGTCGTGCAGGCGCACCCAGGCGCCGAGCATGACCACGGCAAGCGCCAGCAACGCGCCGAAGCGCGCAAGGCGGAGGAAGAGCGTGTTCATCAGCCTGTTCCGGATCCGGCCAGCAACCTTTTGAGGTCGCGCAATAGTTCTTTTTGTTCGACGCCTACGGGATAGCTCAGGATCACGCTACCCCGCGGGTCGGCCAGGTACACGCGGCCGCCGCCGATCCGTTCGGGACCGAGCGCTGCCGCGACGCGGCGGCCCGGACCTTGGTCGAGCCGCTGCATGCGAAGCTCAGGGTCGGGAGGCAAACCCGGGGCTTCCCCCGCTTGCCATAGCGCCCGTTGCACGCGCTCCTGATCCTTGCCGAGCGCCTGCTGGACCCTCGAGAGCCGGTCCAGCACTTGCGCGCATTGCTGCTCGCACGGGGTCATTCTTGCATAGATCAGGAGCCAGCGGGGCGCGCCGGGTTCAGCCTCCAGCCACTCGCCGGGCAGCGTCACGGGGGTGCGGAGGAGCTCGCGCTGGCCCGCCAGTTGCGGCAGCCAGTCCCGCCCCCACGGGCTGTAGTAGACGAGCATCGCAAGCCCGAACGGACCGAACACGGCGAGCGCCACGAGCCACGGAACGGAAGACTTATGTCTCACGCCCGCCGCCTCACGCTCCGGATCGCGATCGCGACCGCAGCGCCCAGCGCACCGACCGCGAGCAGCAACCACTGACCGGCGTAGACCTGATTGCGCTCCGGGGCGACGCCCGGGGCGCTGCCAGTCGCGAGCGTACCCGCCGGACTCCGCGGGATCGAGCAACAGTTGGTAATCGAACAGCGGCTGACCGAGCCGCGCGGCGAGCTCCGCCATCGTCGGGTACTCGACCACCGCGACACTTTCCGTCATCGGCACTGACGCGAGCACCGGCGGCTCGCCGAGCCGAATACCGGGTTGCGGCAAGCGCTCGATGCGGCCCGTGATCAGCCGCGGCTCGGTCGAGGCACTCACGTCCGGCAGCGTCCGTCGATCGGAACCGCCGCCGATCCAACCCCGATTCACGATCACCCGGCGCGCCAACCCCTCGACGCGCAGCACCGTCAACACGTGATACCCGGCCACGCCGTCGTGCAGCATGTTGTCCAGCAGGAACTGGGGAGCGGCGGCGTAGGCGCCCCGCACCTCGACGGCGTGGAACCGGTTGGCATCGGTCAGCGCCGCCGGCAGATCCGCAAGCGGCGCCGCGCCGCCGGCCGCGAACTGCTCGGCCAGCGCGCGGTTCTCGTCAGCGCGGCGCAGCTGCCAGGCGCCGAGAGAGCCGAACAGGGCCGCGAGCAGCGTGAGCCCGACGATCGCAACGACCGTTCGCACCGTATGTCGCGCCGAGGTCACGCTAGAATGCCCGCCACCGACTAGCTGCCGGGGAACTGAACGTGATCGCCGTCATCTTCTTCGTCGCCATTCTCGCGAGCCTGGGTGTCGCGCTGTTCGCGTTGTTTCGCCGCGGCGACAATTCGCAGCTCATGCTGCGTGCTCTCACGATTCGCGTGAGCCTCTCGGTGCTGTTCTTCCTGTTGCTGCTGTTCGGCTGGTACTTCGGCTTACTGAAGCCCCACGGCCTGGGCGGCTGAGACGCGCCAGCGTTACAGCCAATAAACGAAGAAGAACAGGCCGAGCCATACCACGTCGACGAAGTGCCAGTACCAGGCCACGGCCTCGAACGCGAAGTGCCGTTCGGGCGTGAAGTGGCCGCGCAGCACCCGTAACCAGATGATCAAGAGCATCAACGCGCCGAGCGTCACGTGCAAGCCGTGGAACCCCGTCAGCATGAAGAACGTGCCGCCGTAGACACCGCTATCGAGTCGCAGGCCGAGCTCGGTATAGGCGTGGATGTACTCGTAGGCCTGGAAACCAAGGAACAGGAATCCGAGCAGGAACGTGGCGGCCAGCCACGACGATCAGCGGGCCGCGATGCCGGGCACGCAGCGCGTGGTGCGCGATCGTGAGCGTGACGCCGCGAGAGCAGCAGGATCGCGGTGTTAAGCGCCGGAACGCCCCACGCTTCCATGCGCTCGACGTGATGGCCCTTCGGCCCGACCGACGGCCAGGCGTTCTCGAAGTTCGGCCACAGCATTGCGTTAGTGAAAAAATTGTCGCCTTCGCCCGCGAGCCACGGCGTGACGAGTACACGCGTGTAGAACAGGGAGCCGAAGAACACCGCGAAGAACATGACCTCGGAGAAGATGAACCAGCTCATGCCCCAGCGGAACGACGAATCGACCTTGAGGTTGTAGAGGCCGCGCTCGTTCTCGCCGATCACGACCGAGAACCAACCGACGATCATCACGAGCAGGATCAGAAGGCCTGTCAACGCAACCCACGGCCCCGGCGCGAACTGGTTCAGCCACAGAGCGCTGCCGCCCAGCATGGTGAACAGCCCGACCGAGCCTACGATCGGCCAACGCGTGCCGTGTGGCACGTAGTAATGGGTGGGCGCGTGTTCCATGGCGGCGCTAGTCCTTAGTTTTGCGAAACGGAGAAGTAGGTATAGGAGAGCGACAACGTGTCCACGTCGTCAGGCAACTGCGGAGCGATCATGAAGGCGACTTTGAGCTCGCGCTCTTCGTGCGGCTGAAACTGCTGGCTCGTGAAGCAGAAGCATTCGGTCTTGTGGAAGATACTTCGCGGCGATACCCGGTGCGATGCTCGGCACGGCCTGGCCGACGAGCTCGCGTGTCGAGCAGATTATGCGCACGGAACTGCGCTTCGTAGAGCTGACCCGGGATGCACGTCAATGTGGCTCACGTCGGGCTCGAACTGCCATGGCGAGCCGCGCGCGACCGAGCCCACGAACTCCACGCGCACCGTTGCGGTCGGGATCCGGCGCCACCACGACGACGGAGGCGGCGTTCGCCGTCTTGCCGCCGAAGCCGGTCAGCACGCAGAACACGTCGTACAGCGGGATCAAGCGCAAAACCGAACGCGAACATCGCCAGCGCCGATACCGGCGAGCTTCAGCGGCAGAAAGCGATCGGGTGCGTTCGCCATGCGTGAATCGCCGCCTAGCGCGGCCCCTGTATCACGGTCACGACCATGAACCCGACGTAGAACGCGATCGCCAGCAATCCGAGTAGCCACCCCATTCGCCGTGCACGCGCTGCGCGCAACGCGTCGTCTGCAGCACCGCGACGTTCGTTTGCGGCGATCGGATTGCGCGGCGTTCCCGTGCTCATTCGATGACCGGCGGCTCGTCGAACGTGTGATGCGGCGCGGGCGACGGCACGGTCCACTCGAGACCATGTGCGCCTTCCCACACCTGCGCCGTGGCCTTCGGCCCCCCGCGCGCGCATTTGATGATGACGTACACGAACAGCAGCTGCGACAGGCCGAGCCCGAACGCGCCGATGCTCGAAATCATGTTGAAGTCGGTGAACTGGGTCGCGTAGTCCGGGATACGGCGCGGCATGCCCGCCAACCCCAGGAAGTGCTGCGGGAAGAACGTGACGTTCACGAAGATCGTCGTGAGCCAGAAGTGCCTCTTGCCGAGCCTCTCGTCGTACATGTGGCCCGTCATCTTCGGCAACCAGTAGTACGTGCCCGCGAACACGCCGAACAGCGCACCCGGCACGAGCACGTAGTGGAAGTGCGCGACGACGAAGTACGTGTCGTGATACTGGATGTCGGCCGGCACGATCGCGAGCATCAGGCCCGAGAAGCCGCCGAGCGTGAACAGGAACAGGAACGCCAGCGCATACAGCATCGGCGTCTCGAACGACAGAGAGCCCCTCCACAGCGTCGCAGTCCAGTTGAACACCTTCACGCCGGTCGGGAATCGCGATCAGCATCGTGCTCAGCATGAAGAACAGCTGCCCGCCGAGCGGCATGCCTACCGTGAACATGTGGTGCGCCCACACGACGAGCGACAGGAACGCGATGCTGGCCGTGGCGTACACCATGGCCGCGTAGCCGAACAGCGGCTTGCGCGAGAACGTCGGAATGATCTCCGAGATGATGCCGAACGCCGGCAGGATGATGATGTACACCTCCGGATGGCCGAAGAACCAGAAGATGTGCTGGAACAGCACGGGGTCGCCGCCACCGGCCGCCGAGAAGAAGCTCGTGCCGAAGAACCGGTCCGTGATCAGCATCGTGACGCCGCCGGCCAGCACGGGCATCGCGAGCAGCAGCAGATAAGCCGTGATCAGCCAGGTCCATACGAACATCGGCATCTTGAGCAGCGTCATGCCGGGCGCGCGCATGTTCATGATCGTCACGATGATGTTGATCGCCGCCAGGATCGACGACACGCCGAGCAGGTGAACCGCGAACATCGCGAACGGGAACGCATCGCCGGTCTGCAGCACGAGCGGCGGATACAGCGTCCAGCCGCCGGCGGGAGCGCCACCCGGCATGAACAGCGTCATCAGCAGCAGCGCACCGGCGAACGGCAGCAGCCAGAACGACCAGTTGTTCAGGCGCGGCAGCGCCATGTCGGGCGCGCCGATCATCAGCGGAATGAACCAGTTCGCGAAGCCCGCGAACGCCGGCATGATCATGCCGAACACCATGATCAGTGCGTGCACGGTGGTCATGGAGTTGAAGAAGCTCGGGTTCACGAACTGCAGACCGGGCTGGAACAGCTCCGCGCGAATCACGAGCGCCATGGCACCGCCGATGAACAGCATCACCAGGCTGAAGCACATGTACAGCGTGCCGATGTCCTTGTGATTCGTCGTGGTGATCCAGCGCATGATCCCGGTAGGCGCGCGTGGTGCTCGCCGTGATGGCCGTGTGGATGCGTGTCGATCGCCGTGCTGCTCATGCCAGGTCTTCCTTGTGCCGTTCGCGCGTCCGGGCGCGTGGACGAAAATCGAAATCGTTACCGAGTCGAGCGAGCTCGTCTGAGTTCGCTGCGACGTTGAGCCATGTGTTGTACTCGTCGCGGCTCGTGACGCGGACGACGATCGGCATGAAGCCGTGGTCCATGCCGCAGAGCTCGGCGCACTGGCCGCGGTACGTACCTTCGGTCTCGGCATTGAACCAGGCTTCGTTGATGTAGCCCGGAATCGCGTCCTGCTTCACGCCGAACGCCGGCATCCACCACGCATGCAGCACGTCGGCGGCAGTCACGAGCAAGCGCACCTTCGTGTTGACGGGCACGACGAGCGGGTTGTCGACGTCGAGCAGGTAGTGCTCGACGGATCTTCGGATCGATGCCCGAGCCTTTCTTGCGGGCCGCGTTGCTGTCGCGCTTCAACGTGCTGAAGAACCGCACGCCGTCGTCGATGTAGTCGTACTGCCAGCGCCACTGGAAGCCCGTGACCTTGATCGTGAGCTCCGAACCGCGCGTGTCCTGCATGCGGATCAGCGTCCTCGCGGCGGGAATGGCCATGAGCGACGAGGATCAGGGCCGGGATCACGGTCCAGATGACCTCGACCGTGTAGCTGTGAGTGAATTTGGCGGGTACGGCGCCCTTCGATTTCCGGAACTTCAGGATCGCGTAGACCATCACGCCGTAGACGCCGACGCCGATCACGACGCAGATCCATAGCGTCAGCATGTGCAGGTCGTAGATCTCGCGGCTCATCGCCGTGACGCCGGGCGTCATGTTCAAGGCGAGATCGGACCAGGCGGGGCCGGCCAGGGTGAGGCCGACGATAGCCAATGCGGGGGGTAAGAAGCGCGTCCTGTTAATCATGCGTCCTGCAATTTTGATTGGTGCGGCGGCGCGAGCGCCGACGCGGGCGGCGCGAATTCTAGCAGAATCGGCCCAAAACGCCAGGTAGTAATTCGCGGAAAAGCGGCCTACGTACTTTCCGTCGATACGGCCGATCCGCTCGATCGGCACGGCGATTTCCGTGACCGCGCCGGCCTGCCGGCGCGTCTGCACCGGGCCCGCGCCCGAAGGCCTGGCCGAAGATCAGCTCCACGGTCACGGCGAACCGCTCGCCCAGTCGTGGTGCGAGCGCGCGCTCGAACCGCGACCAGCGGCCGCGCCCCGTCAGCGCCCGGCGCCGCCCGCCGGCCACGTTGCCGGCCGCAACGGCCTTCAGATCGCGCCACAGCGCGGCCGGGCTCGGCATACGTGACCGCCAGGCGGTCCACGTCGAGCACGGGCTCGGCGAGCCGCGGCTTTCATCGCGAGGTCGCCGAGATCGTGCATGTCGAACGCCGCGTGCACGTGAATCGCCGTTGTCGACGGCCGCGAACGCGCGGCGGATCTCGGCCAGCGAGTCGGGGCCGAGCGTCGCGAACAGCAACACGCCGCCCGGCGCCAGCACGCGCGCCGCTTCGGCGAACACGACGTCGGGCCGGCACCACGGCAGCACGAGGTTCGCGAACAAGCAGGTCGACGGAGTGCGAGCGCGAACGGCAGCCGCTCCGCGTCGCCGCCAATCGCAGCGACGCGGCCGCCGTGCGCGCGACCGCTCGCGCGCAACATCCCGGTGCTCGCATCGACCGCGAGCACGCGGGCGCCGGCATAGCGCGCCGCCAACGCGGCTGCGCCGCGACCGGTGGCACAGCCGAGGTCCACGACGATGCGCGGCGTCGAGACTCACGAGATCGAGCCGCTCGAGCAGCCGCTCGCGGGCCGCGTCGTGAATGAAGCAGGCGCCGTCGAAGTCCGCGGCGCGATCGAACGCGCGGCGCGCGGCGCGCTTGTCCGGCAGCGCCTGTTCGAGGCTGATCGCTCATGAGCGAACGGCGCGCGCGCGCCGCGTTACGCGCCCGCCGACTCCGCTCCGGGCTCGGGATGCAAACCGAGCCGCGCGAACAGCCGTTGGTCGGCCGCGGTATCCGGGATTGCCCGTCGTCAGCAACTTCTCGCCGTAGAAGATCGAGTTCGCGCCGGCGAAGAAGCACAGCGCCTGCAGCTCGTCGCTGAACTCGCTGCGCCCGGCCGACAGCCGCACGTGCGAGCGCGGCATCAGTCACGCGGGCCACGGCGATGCTGCGCACGAACTCGAACGGATCGAGCGGCCCGGCCGCGGCGAGCGGCGTGCCGGGCACGGGCACGAGCTCGTTGATCGGCACGCTCTCGGGGTGCGGATTCATGCGTCGCGAGCGTGTGCAACAGACCGGCGCGATCGGCGCGCGTCTCGCCCATGCCCACGATGCCGCCGCAGCACACCTTGACGCCGGCCGCGCGCACGCGCTCGAGCGTCTCGAGCCGATCGGCATAGGTGCGCGTGCTGATGATCTTGCCGTAGAACTCCGGCGAGGAATCGAGGTTGTGGTTGTAGTAGTCGAGGCCGGCGGTCGCGAGGCGCTCGGCCTGGCCGGGCCGCAGCAGCCCGAGCGTGGCGCAGGTTTCGAGGCCGAGGGCCTTGACCTCTTCGATCATCGCGAGAATCGGCTCGAGCTGCGAATCCTTCGGGCCGCGATACGACGCGCCCATGCAGAAACGCGTGGCGCCGGCCTCCTTCGCGCGCCGCGCCGCCTCGCGAACCTCGTCGAGCGGCATCAGCTCGTGACGATCGACGCCGGTCTCGAAGCGGATGCTCTGCGGGCAGTACGCGCAGTCCTCGGGACAGGCGCCGGTCTTGATCGACAGCAGCGTCGACGTCTGCACGGCGTTCGGGTCGAAGTGACTGCCGGTGCACCGACTGCGCGCGGAACAAGAGGTCGTTGAACGGCAGCTCGTACAGCGCCTCGACCTCGGCGCGCGTCCAGTCGTAGCGCGGCTCGGCGGTCGCGCGCAGGTTCAGCGCTGTTTCTTTCTCGACTGCAGACATTCGTTGCTCGCTCCCCCGCCCGGTGCGGCGTGACGCTGCAGTATCGGAATCGCCCGCGGCGCCTGTCAACTTGGCGCAGCGTCGTGGAGTTTACGGCCGTGCTCGGCGTGCTGTTTCGCGAGAGTCTGCCCCGGCGTGCGGCGGCGTGAGCGACGCCGGCTTCTGCGCCGTGTGCGCCGGCGGATCTGCCGCGCATCCGCGAGTCCGTGCGCGGGCTGCGGCCTCGGCCCGCCCGGTCGCACAGTTGCCCGCGCCGGGCGGCGCCCTGGCACGTCGACGCCGTCGTGGCGCCGTTCGCCTATGCGCCGCCGCTCGACCGCTACGTCCAGCAGCTGAAATACGCGCGGCGCACGCTCGCTCGGCAGGGCCTTCGGCCTGCTGCTCGCGCCGGCCGTTCGCGACGCATGCCGCGAACGTCGACGCGCTCGTCGCCGGTGCCGCTGCATCCCGCGCGGCTGCGCGAGCGCGGTTACAACCAGGCGATCGAAATCGCGCGGCCGCTCGCGCCGCGCGCTCGCACTGCCGCTGCTGCTTGCGCGGCATCGAGCGGCGCGACGCGAGCCCGTCGCAGACCGGCGGGAGCGGCTGCGCAGCGGCGCGCCGAGCGTCGCCGCGGCGTTTCGCGTCACGCGCAATCTCGCGGGTCTTCGCGATCGCGATCGTCGACGACGTGATCACGACGGGCGCCACCGTCAACGCGCTCGCGGCGCGCTACGCGCCGCCGGCGCGGCGCGCTGCATCGCCGTGGCCGCGCGCACGCACGCCGGAAGCCGACGCGTCAGCCGCGGAACAGGTAGTCGAGCGCGATGCCGCAGAACACGCGCCACCGAGCCACGCGTTGTTCAGGAACGCGCGGAAGCACTGCCCGCCGTCGCGGTCCTTGATCAGATAGGTCTGATACACGCCGAACGCCGCCGCCGCGCCCGAGCCCGCCGTAGTACCACGCGCCGAGCTCCGCGCTACGGCCCGACGAGCACGAGGCTCGCGAACAGCAGCAGCTGCAACCCGGCGATGAACGCGCGATCGAGATCGCCGAACAGAATCGCGGTCGAGCGGACACCGACCTTCAAGTCGTCGACGCGATCCGCCATCGCGTACTGCGTGTCGTACACGACGACCCAGATCACGGCCGACAGAAACAACAGCCAGCCGAGCCGCGGCACGTCGCCGAGCGTGGCCGCGAACGCCATCGGCACGCCCCACGCGAACGCGACGCCGAGCACGAACTGCGGCGTCGACAGGAATCGCTTCGTGAACGGATAGAGCACGGTGACCGCGGCGCCGCCGACGCGCGAGCAGCAGCGTCGAGCCGGTTCAGCGTCAGCACGAGCCCGAGCGCGATCAGCATCAGCGCGCGCGAACAGCAGCAGCGCTTCGGCCGGCGCGACTTCGCCGGTCGCGAGCGGCCGATCGGCCGTGCGCGCAACGTGCGGATCGATCTTGCGGTCGGCGAGATCGTTGATCACGCAGCCCGCCGAGCGCACGACGATCGTGCCGAGGACGAGGATCAGGAAGACCTTTTGGTCCGGGTGGCCGGCCGACGCGATCCACAGCGCCCAGAGCGTCGGCCACAGCAGCAGCCAGATGCCGATGGGCTTGTTGAGCCGCATGAGCCGCACATAGCGGGAATAGTGCTGCAGCAGCAGTTGCGCCTGGCCGACGCCAGGCTCACGCGACCGCGCGGCTCGCTCTGCGAGCGCTCGTTCAACTCACGATTCCCGGACGAAGGCGCATCGAGCCGCGATTCTAGGGGGCGCAGCCGCATGCGCGGTTCAAAGCGGCGCCGGAGGCGCCGTGCTAGCTGCGCTAGACCTTCGCGTACTCCGCCGCGCCACGAATCCAGCGCCGAATCAGCGGCGCCACGGCCTCGGGCCGCGTCGCGAGCAGCTGCTCCGATACCTCGATCACGGTCGGCAGCAGATCGGCGTCGCGCAGCAGGTCGGCCACCCGCAGCTGCTCGATGCCGGTCTGGCGCGTGCCGAGCACCTCGCCGGGACCGCGCAGCTGCAGATCCTTCTGCGCAACCTCGAAGCCATCGTTCGTCGCGCGCAGCACGTTGCAGCCGCTCGCGCGCGAGCGGCGACAGCGGCGGCTTGTACAGCAGCACGCAGGTCGAAGCCTGGTGACCGCGGCCGACGCGGCCGCGCAGCTGGTGCAGCTGCGCGAGCCCCATGCGCTCGGCGTTCTCGACGACCATCAGCGTGGCGTTCGGCACGTCCACGCCGACCTCGATCACCGTAGTCGCGACGAGCAGATCGAGCGCAGCGCCGACTTGAACGCGCGCATGACGGCGTCTTTGTCCGCCGACTTCATGCGTCCGTGCACGAGGCCGATGCGGAGCTTCGGCAGCGCGGCCGCCAGCTCGCGCTTCGAGCGCGCGTCGCGGCCTGCGAGTCGACGAGCTCCGACTCCTCGATCAGCGGGCACACCCAATAGGCCTGCTGGCCGGTCGCGCAGTGCGCGGCCACGCGCTCGACGAGCTCCACGCGCCGCTGCTCCGCGCAGCACGACGGTCTTGACGGGCTGGCGGCCCGGCGGCAGCTCGCCGATCACGGAGTAGTCGAGATCGGCGTAGGCCGTCATCGCGAGCGTGCGCGGGATCGGCGTCGCGGTCATGATCAGCTGGTGCGGCACGCGCTCGCCCTGCGCGCCCTTCTGCTTCAGCTTCAGCCGCTGCTCGACGCCGAACCGATGCTGCTCGTCGACGATCACGAGCGCGAGCTTCGCGAACTCCACGCTCTCCTGGAACAACGCGTGCGTGCCGACGACGACGGTCGCAGCGACCGTCGGCGATCGCCGCCAATGCGCCCGCGCGCGTGCGCGCCGGTTGCGAGCCGGAGAGCGGCATCACGGCGATGCCGAGCGGTGTGAGCCAGCGGTCGAAACTCGCGAAGTGCTGCTCGGCCAGCAGCTCGGTCGGCGCCATGACGGCGGTCTGGAAGCCCGCGGCCGCCGCGACCACGGCCGCCATGGCCGCGACGACGGTCTTGCCGGAGCCGACGTCGCCTTGCAGCAGCCGGTTCATCGGCACGCTCGCGGCGAGGTCGGCGCCGACCTCGCGCGAACGCGTCGCGCTGCGCGCGCCGTCAGCGCGAACGGCAAGGCGGCGCGAAACTTCGCAAGCTGCGCCTCCGCCGTGGGCAGCGGATACGCGCGCTCGGTGCGCGCACGCAGCCGCGGATTGGCGTAGCGACAGGCGCTGCGCGATCAGCTCCTCGAGCGCGATGCGCCGCGAGCACGGGTGCCGGCCGGTCAGCAGCAGCTCCGTGGCCGCGTCGCGTGGCGGCGTGTGCAGGTACGCAAGCGCCGTCGGCCAGCGGCGGCCACGCTCGTTGTCGGCATGGTGCGCGTCGCGAGCAGCGGCTCCAGGAAGTCGGTCAGGGGCTCGCGCTCGAGCAGCGCGAGCGCACGCTCGACGAGGCGGCGCAACGTCTGCTGATGCAGTCCTTCGGTCGTCGGGTAGACCGGCGTCAGGCTCGTCGGCCGGCTCGGGCTCGTCCGCGCGCACGACGCGGTGCTCGGGGTGCACGAGCTCGAGCCCGGCGGGACCCGCGCGGACCTCGCCGAAGCAGCGCAGCCGCGTGCCGCGCGCGAAAGCTTGCTGCTGCGCGCGCGTGAAGTGGAAGAACCGCAACGTGATCGCGCCGGTGCCGTCGGCGAGGCGGCACAGCAACGAGCGGCGGCGCCGGACGACGAGCTCGCTGAGCTCGACCACGCCTTCGATCAGCGCCATGTCGCCGACCGCGAGGCTGCCGATCGGCTTCAGCGCCGTGCGATCCTCGTAGCGCTGCGGCAGCAGGCACAGCAGATCGCCGATCCGCCGCACGCCGAGCTTCGCCAGGCGCTCGGCCACCTTCGGCCCGACGCCCGTGAGGCTCTCGACCGGCCGATCGAACGTGGATGCGGGCTGCGCTGCGATTCCGGCGCGCCTACAAGACGAGGATGCCGTCGACCTCGACGGCGGCGCCGCGCGGCAGGCTCGCCACGCCGATCGCGGCGCGCGCGGGGTACGGCTCCTTGCAGTACTCGGCCATGATCTCGTTCACGAGCGGGAAGTGGGCCAAGTCGGTCAGATACACGGTCAGCCGCACCGCGTTCGCGAGCGAGCCGCCCGACGGCTTCGGCGACGGCCGCGAGATTGTCGAACACCTGGCGAATCTGCGCACGGATGTCGCCCTTCACGAGCTCCATCGTCGCCGGCACCAAGCGGAATCTGGCCGGAGAGATAGACGGTGTCGCCGGCGCGAATCGCCTGGCTGTAGGGGCCGATCGCGGCCGGCGCACGTGGAGTGTGTATCGGTTGTTTGGACATGAAGGTCTCGGATGGATCAGCCGGCGCTGCGGGACACGCGCACGACACCCGGAATCGTGCGAATGCTGCGGACCACCTGCGCCAGCTGTCGGCGGTCGCGCACTTTAACGCGGAACGTGAGCGCCGAGGCATCGGCCTCGGTGTCGACACGCACGTGCTCGATGTTCGTATGCGTGGCGGAGATTCGGCCGGCGACCTCGGCGAGCAGGCCCACGCGGTCGAGCGTGCGCACCTGGATCTCGGAGTCGAACTCGCCCTTAACGCCCTTCGTCCAGTTGACCGCGATCCACTTCGATGGCTGCTTGCGGTACTCGGCGAGGTTCCGGCAGTTGCCGCGGTGGATCACGATGCCGCGGCCGCTCGACATGAAGCCGATGATCTCGTCGCCCGGAATCGGGTAGCAGCAGTGCGCGTAGCTGATGACCGCGCCTTCGGTGCCCGCGATCTCGAGCGGCTTACGCTTCTCGTCGTCCGTCGACTGCGAGTCATCGCGCTGCTGCGCGAGCAGGCCCGCGACGACCGGCGCCAGGCGCTCGCCCAAGCCGAGCTGCTCGAACAGCGCTTCCTCGTTCGCAATGCCGAGCTCCTTGCGCAGCGCCTCGAGCCGCTCGCGCGGCACCTTGCGCAGGCTCAGCGAGTACGACATGAGCTCCTGGTTCAGGAGCCGGCGGCCGAGATCCTGCGCCTCGTCGCGCTTCAAGTTCTTCAGGTAGCCGCGGATCGCGTTGCGCGCCTTCGCCGTCGTGACGAAGTTGACCCAGCTCGGGTTCGGCCGCGCGCCGCGCGCAGTGACGATCTCGACGGTCTCGCCGTTACGCAGCAGAGTCTTGAGCGGCACCAGGCGGCGGTCGATCTTCGCCGCGACGCAACGATTGCCGATGTCGGTGTGCACGGCATAGGCGAAGTCGACGGCCGTCGCGCCGCGCGGCAGCCGCATGATCGCGCCCTTCGGGGTGAACACGTACACCTTGTCCGGGAAGAGATCGGCCTTGACCGTCTCGAGGAACTCCTCGGAGTTGGCCGCGCGCTCCATCTCCATGAGGCCAGCGAGCCACTCGCGCGCGCGGTCCTCGGTGCCGTACGTTTGCCGGTCCGCCGCCTTGTACTGCCAGTGCGCCGCGACGCCGCGCTCGGCGACCTTGTCCATCTCCTCGGTGCGGATCTGTACCTCGAGCGGCAGACCGTTCGGCCCGAACAACGTCGTGTGCAGCGATTGGTAGCCGTTCACGCGCGGAATCGAGATGTAGTCCTTGAACCGGCCCGGCATCGGCTTGAAGACCTGATGCGTGATGCCGAGCGCGCGGTAGCAATTGTCGACGTCCGGCACGACGACGCGCACGCCGTAGACGTCGACGATGTCCGACAGATGCGCCTGCTTGCGGTGCATCTTCAGGTAGATGCTGTACAGGTGCTTCTCGCGTGCCACGACGCGCGCCGGCAGCTTGGCGCTCGGCCAGCGCGGCGGTCAGCTTGCTCTCGATCTTGCGCAGGAACTGGCGCTGATTGCCCTTCGCGCGGCGCAGCGAGCGTTGCAGCACCTTGTAGCGGAACGGATAGAAGGTTCGGAAACCGAGATCCTCGAGCTCGACCTTCAGCGCTGTACACGCCGAGGCGATTCGCGATCGGCGCATAGATGTCGAGCGTTTCGCGCGCGATGCGCCGCTGCTTCGCCGGCGGCAGCGCCTGAATCGTGCGCATGTTGTGCGTGCGATCGGCGAGCTTCACGAGGATCACGCGCAGATCCTTCGCCATCGCGAGCAGCATCTTGCGGAAGCTTTCGGCCTGCGCCTCGGCGACGCTATCGAAATGCAGATGATCGATCTTGCTGACGCCGTCGACGAGCCGCGCGACGTCGTCGCCGAACAGCGTTTCGATCTCGGTCGAGCGTGCTCGGCGTGTCTTCGATGACGTCGTGCAGCAACGCGGCTTTGATCGAGCCCGGCGTCGAGATGCAGCCCCGCGAGGATTTCCGCGACGGCTACGGGATGCGTGATGTAGGGATCGCCGTTGCGGCGCTCCTGGCCTTGGTGGGCCTTGGACGCGAACTCGTACGCCTGCGTGATGCTCGGGATATCGGTGCTCGGCAGGTACGCCTCGAGCTGCGCGACGAGGCGACCAAAGTCATCGGTCCGCCATACCGACGACAATCTGCGTTCGCGGATGGCGGCACCATAGTCCATGGCGTCTAAGTCGCTACCGGCGTTGCAGCCGGCCCTCTGTCGATGATCGGTCAGTCACCGATCGAAATCGGCCTCGAGCCGAGCAGATCTTCCGGAACCACGGGCGGCGCCGCCGCGAGATCGGCCGCAAGCAAATCCTCGACCGGCTTGTCGCGCTGCGTCAGGATCTCTTCGTTGACGTGGCCCTCGGCGATCTCGCGCAGCGCCACGACCGTCACTTTGTCGTTCTCCCAGTCGACCATGGCGTGCGCGCCGTTCGCGAGCTGACGCGCGCGTTTGGCAGCCACCAGCACGAGCTGGAACAAGTTTGGAATCTTTTCCAAGCAGTCTTCGACGGTGATTCTGGCCATGCGGACGGAGGCTCCTCGAGCGTGGACCTGAAAGTCTACTGCATGACCCCCAGGCGGGGGCAAGCGGCATGCGGTCGCGCTAGCGGCCCGCGACGATCGCCGCGGCAGCGGCCTGCACGGCGGGTGTATCGGTCCGCGCGTCCTCGCCTGCGCCGGCGATGACGGCCGCCAGCCGCGTCGAGCGCCGCCGCGAAATCGTCGTTGACCACGACATAGTCGAATTCCGGCCAGTGAGCCATGTCCCCGAGCGCATCCTTGCAGCCTGCGCAAGATCACGGCCTCGGCTGTCGGTCTCGCGGCCGCGCAGGCGGCGTTCGAGCTCGGCCACGCTCGGCGGCAGGATGAAGATGCTGCGCGACTCCGGCGCGCGCTCGCGCACCTGCCGGGCGCCCTGCCAGTCGATCTCGAGCACCACCGAGTGGCCGCCGGCGAGCAGCCCTTCGACGTGCTCGCGCCCGGTGCCGTACCAGTTGTCGAACACGCGCGCGTGCTCGAGGAACGCTTCGCGGCTCACCATCGCGAGGAACTCGGCTTCGGTCGACGAAGAAGTAGTCGCGGCCGTCCACCTCGGAGCTGCGCTTCGGTCGGGTGGTGTACGAGATCGAAAACTTGCAGGTTGGGGTCGCGGTCGAGCAAGGCGCGCACGAGCGACGTCTTGCCGGCGCCGGATGGCGCCGCGACAACCCACAGCCGGCCACGGGGCGCGGCAGTACCGTCACGTGCGGGTTTGGCCGCGCGACGCGCTCACTCGAGGTTCTGCACCTGCTCGCGCATCTGCTCGATCAGCACCTTGAGCTCGACGCCGACGCGCGTGAGCGGTTCCTCCTGGACCTTCGACGCGAACGTGTTGGCTTCGCGGTTCAGCTCCTGGATCAGGAAATCGAGGCGCCGACCCACCGGCTCGGAACGGCGCAGAATGGCCGAAACTTCCGTGACGTGGCTGCCCGAGCCGATCGATTTCCTCGGCCACGTCGGCGCGTTGCGCGAGCAGCGCGAGCTCCTGCTCGAGCCGTTCCGGATCGGCCTGCACGTCGAGCCGTTGCACGCGCTCGCGAGCCGGTCGCGGTACCGCGTCTGCACGCCGTCGAGCAGCGGCCGGATATCGTCGATCAGCGCAGTGATGCCCTTGTTGCGCTTGTCGAGCAGCTCCGCGATGCGCCCACCTTCGCGGCCGCGCGCGTCCTGAAGCGCCGCAACGCTTGCCGAAAGACACTCTTTGATCGGCGTCGCCAAGCTCGTCGAGGTTCTGCACGGGCTCTTCGAGCACGCCGGGCCAGCGCAGCACGTCCGCCGTGCTCAGGGGCGCGGCATGCGGAAAAGCGGCTTTGACTCCGGCTTCGAGCGCACGCAACGCCTGCACGCGCTTCGTCTACGAGCGCGGCCGGTGCCACGGCGCGATCGGCCGTCATGACCTTCAGGGTGCAGTCGAGCTTGCCGCGTTTGACGACGTTCCCGACGAGGTCGCGGCACTCCGGTTCGAGCGCCCGCAGGTCTTCCGGCATCCGGAAGGAGAGATCGAGGAAGCGGTGGTTGACGCTGCGAATCTCCCACGTGAGGCGCAACGCGCCACGCCGCGTTTCGGCGCTCGCAAATCCCGTCATGCTGTGAGGCATTTGGTTGAGTCCGTGCCTGGTTTGAGCCAATCTGGGCGCCGTTTCGCGCTGCGGGCGAGTGTACAGCAGCTGCCTTGTAACCGGATCCTGCCGACCGGCTCGCTGGCCGGCGCGATCGTTCGGCGGTGGCGATTACGGTTAGCGGGGCGAGTAAGTGCGGGTTGATTATGCAAGGTTGAGCTCTGGCCGGCAATCGGTCCGAGAACCAGGATCGCGTCGACGTCTTCGCCAACGACAATGCGCTGCTCATGGCAGTGGTCGACGGCATGGGTGGCCACGCGCATGGCGCGCGCGCCGCAGAAGTCACCGTCGCGACGCTGAAAGAATGCTTCGCCGAGATGAGCCTGCCCGTGTTCGATCCGCAGGGTTTTCTCACGCTCGCGCTCGCACGCGCCCACGATCGAGTCGTGAAGCTCGGCGACGGCGTCGCGCTCGATCACAAACCGCGCGCGACCTGCGCCGTATGCCTCGTTCAGGACGGCGGCGCCTTCTGGGCGCACGTCGGCGACAGCCGCATCTATCAGCTGCGCGGCGGCGCGATGCAATGCCCGCACGCGCGATCACAGCCACGTCGAGCTGCTGCTGCGCGAAGGGCTGATCGCAGAAAGCGAAATGCGCGGACACCCGATGCGCAACTTCGTCGAGTGCTGTCTCGGCGGCGACGCACCATTGCCCGACATGAGCGTGACCGCGCGCCGCAAGCTGGCGCCGGGCGACGTGCTGCTCGCGTGCACCGACGGGCTGTGGTCCGGCGTCGAGGACAACGAGATCGCGAAACTCTCGGCCGACAGCCAGCGAGCCTCTCGAGCGCGTGGTTCGGACGCTGGCAGAGCGCGCCGTCGCGCGCAATTCCCCTTACAGCGACAACACGAGCGTGACCGCCGTCCGCTGGCTCGGCGCCTGACCCTGTCTGCCGAGCCTCGACTCGCGGCCGAGCTGGTAAGCTCTCGGCATCAAACCCAACCCGGAGCCTCTTATGCGGCCGAGCGGACGCCGCCCAGACGAATTACGCCGCGTGCAGTTCACGCCGCACTTCACGCGCCACGCCGAAGGCTCGGTGCTGGTGGAGTTCGGCGACACGCGTGTGCTCTGCACCGCCTCGTTCGAGGCGAAGGTCCCTCAGTTCCTGAAGGGCAAGGGGCAGGGCTGGGTCACCGCGGAGTACGGCATGCTGCCGCGCGCGACTCATACGCGCACGCCGCGCGAAGCGGCCAAGGGCCAGCAGAGCGGCAGGACGCTCGAGATCCAGCGCCTGATCGGCCGCAGCCTGCGCGCGGTCGTCGATCGCGGCGCGCTCGGCGACACCACGATCACGATCGACTGCGACGTGCTGCAGGCCGACGGCGGCACGCGCACGGCCGCGATCACGGGCGGCTACGTCGCCCTTGCGTTCGCCGCGGCGAATCTCGTGCGCGCAGGCAAGCTCGCGCGCAACCCGATTCACGGCCAGATCGCCGCGGTGTCCGTCGGCATGGTCGACGGCGCGGCGGTCGTCGACCTCGACTACGCCGAAGACTCGGAAGCCGAGACCGACATGAACGTCGTCATGAACGACGCGAAGTGCTTCGTCGAAGTGCAGGGCACGGCCGAAGGCCACGCGCTGCAACGCAGCGAGCTCGACGCGCTGCTCGATCTCGCGAGCCGCGGCATCGAGCACCTGCTGGCCGCGCAGGCTGCCGTGCTCGGCAGGTGAGCCTGCCGCCGCGCTGGGTGTTGGCGACGGCCAATCGCGGCAAGGCGGCAGAGCTCGCGGCGCTGCTGCGCGGACTCCGGACTCGCGATCGATCTCGTCGCACAGACCGATCTCGGCGTGTCGTCCGTTCCGGAGACGGCATCGACGTTCGTCGAGAACGCACTGCTGAAAGCGCGACACGCGGCCCGTGTCACCGGGCTCCCGGCGATCGCCGACGATTCGGGTCTCGGCTGTCGACGCGCTCGGACGGCGCACCCGGTGTGCTTGTCAGCGCGTTACGCCGGGCCGGCGGCCGACGATCGCGCGAACGTCGCGAAGCTGCTCGCGGCGCTTTCCACTGCAACGAGCGCACGTACGGCGCGGTTCCACTGTGTGCTCGTCGCGCTGCTACACCCGGACGATCCGGCGCCGACCATCGCGACCGGCGAGTGGTCCGGCGAGATCGCAGACACCGAAGCGCGGCGCCAACGGCTTTGGCTACGATCCCGTGTTCTTCGATCCGCAGCTCGGCAAGACGGCGGCGGAGCTGTCGGCGGCCGAAAAGAACCGCGTCAGCCACCGCGGCAGCGGCCCTACGGCAGTTGATCGAATTGCTGAAAAAACGCTGACTTGCGGGAGATTTTCACGCCGGCCAGGCCATTTTATGCACACGCCGCCGGCGTCAGCCCCCAGCCGGGCCGGTCGCGGCCCGCTCTTTCATATGTGACTGTCAAAGCGCCTGTAACCTGTTGATATTGCTATCTATACAGCGTTTGATCGTTTTTTGATCAAAACTAAAGAAATCCTTTGCGCATGCGGATTCCGCATCGCTCTGGCGCCAGCTCTCCACAGAGTTATTCACAGATTTTGTGGATAAGCCCACGGGACCGTCATGTCCGCCGCCCTGGCTTGTGCTCCGCCCCTTGCGGGCAGTATTCTCTCGCGCCCGCTCGGAGCCGCGATCATGAAGCCAGAGATTCATCCGAACTACACCGAGATCAAAGTCGCCTGCAGCTGCGGCAACGTGTTCACGACCCGCTCTACGCTCGGGCAGGATCTGAACGTCGAGGTGTGCTCCTCGTGCCATCCGTTCTACACGGGCAAGCAGAAAATGGTCGACAGCGGCGGCCGCGTCGACAAATTCCGCAAACGCTACAACAAGGCGGCGGCGAACTAAGCCGCGCTCGCCACGCTTTCGGCGCTCGGCGGCTACGGTCGCCTTGCGCGCGAAAGTCTCACTCGTCAGCGGCTGAATCGAGCAGCGCCATGACCGCCGCTCGCGACGCGCGCCGCATCGGACGTCCATCGACCGGGCTCTGCGGCGCGTGATGCGCGCCGCGCTCCGGAAACACCATGACCTGCACCTCCTCGTCATCGAGCACGAGCTCGAAGCCGGGAATCTGCGAGTTTTCGTCCCGGCCGAAGCGGTAACGGCGCTGACTGTCGTAGGGCCGGCTGCCACCGGCCTCGAGTGTCTCCGCCACGAGCTCGGGGGCGTCGGAGAACACGTGCAGCTCGATCGCAGAGTTGATCGTAGCCGTGCCGTCGAGCACCGCGCCGACGAGCCGCGGCCGGAATTGCTCGAGTAAGCCCATGACATCGGCCGCGACCCGCCGCAATTTCGCGATTCGCGCGTCGTGAACAGTCGGGCTCGAACAGGCGCTGACGCGCCGCGAGACGCTCCTGAACCTGCGCATTGCTCGGCAACGCGCCGCGCGCGCCGAGCCCGAGGCGTTCGGCGGCCTTGCGTTTCGCAAGAGCGAAGTCGCGTATGCCGTGCTCGGCCATCACGCGCGCCGCCTCGTCGGCGACCTGGTCCAATAGCTCGACCGGCACTGCGGACCGTCCGCGACCACCCATCGTCGGCATACCTCGAACTAGCGGGTCAGAAAATCGGCTCTCCGGCGGAGCGAGCCGGCGTGGTTCCGGGCTCGAGCTGCGTGAACGGGCTCGCCACGGCGTCGGGCTCGCGGTCCGGCAGATTATCGATGTCGAACTTCTCGAAGATACTGTTCGGCGCGCCGTCGCTCGCGATGAGCCCGGTCGTGGGATTGATGCGGTACTCGACGATCCCTGGCGGCCGCGGCAGAAGATGCTCGGCCTTGCCGCTCAGCGCTGCGCGCATGAAGTCGATCCACATCGGAATCGCCGTCACGCCGCCCTGCTCGTAGGCGCCGAGCGGCCGGACCTGATCGAAGCCGACCCAGGCGGCCGCGACGATGTCCGCGTTGAAGCCGACGAACCACGTGTCGCGACCCTCGTTCGTGGTGCCGGTCTTGCCAGCCAGGTCGTTGCGCTTGAGCGCACGCCCCGCACGCTGCGCCGGTGCCCCCCGTCCGTACGACGTCCTGCAGCATGTCGGTCATCAGGTAGGCGTTCTGCGGCGAGATCACGCGCGGTGCCGCAAGTTGCGCAGGGTACAGTTGCGTGACGTCACCGACCAACTCCGGAGCGGCGGGCTCGCCGGGAGGCGGCGTCTCTCGCGGCGTGTTGCACTCGGGGCAAATCTGCGGCTGCCGCGGAGTACAGCAGCTCGCCGTTCGATAGGGTCACGCGGTCGATGAAGTACGGTTTCACGCGATAGCCGCCGTTCGCGAACACCGCGTACCCCGCCACGAGATCGAGCGGCGCCACGCCGCCTGCACCGAGCGCGAGCGACAGATTCTCCGGAACAGCTGTGTCATCGAAGCCGAAGCGATGCACGTGCTCGACCGCCGTCGGCACACCGATACGTTGCAGCAGCCTGATCGACACGGCGTTCAGCGATTCCAGGAGCGCGAAGCGCAACCGCACGTCACCGAAATACTTGCCGCCGAAGTTCTCGGGTTTCCAGACACGCTCGAGCGCCGGCTGATAACCGACATCGGGCGGCGCGTCGGTGACGACCGTCGCCGGCGTGAAGCCGTGATCGAGACCCGCGGAATATACGAACGGCTTGAACGACGAGCCCGGCTGGCGCTGCGATTGCGTCGCACGATTGAAGTTGTTGAGGTAGAAATCGAAGCCACCGTTCAACGCAACGACCGCGCCGTCGAACGGATCGACCGACACGAATGCGCCCTGGACTTCGGGATCTGCGCGATCCGCCAGCGACCGTCCGCCATGCGCCGGAACCGCACGACGTCACCCGCATGCAGCACTTGCGCCACCGTCGCTCGGCTTTCGGCCCACACTCTCGTCGCTCACGAACGGCGCGGCCCACGCTACGGCTTCGAAGTCGATCGACTGCTCGCCCTCGGCCGTGAAATACACGAGCGCGCTCGTGTCGTCGGCGTGCAGCACGATGCCGGCTTCGTAGTCGAGCAAGGTCGGATAGTCCTCGAGCAACGCCCGGAGTCGATCGGGATCGGCCAACGCGCTGCCACGCGCGCGGTCTGCGCCACCAGGCACGGGCGGCGGCAGCTCGACGTGCGCCAGCGGCCCGCGATAGCCATGCCGCTCGTCGTACGCCACCAGCGTGTCGTGAACGGCACCGTTCGCCGCCGTCTGCAGGCGACTGTCGATCGTGGTCGTGACTTTCAAGCCCGCGGTGTACGCGGCCGGCCCGAACCGCCGGATCATCTCTGCGCGAACCATCTCGGCGACGTACGGCGCTCTGACCTGATTCAGAGGCGTAAACCGCCGCGCCACGACGGGCTCAGCCAACGCAGTCTGGTACTGCTGCTCGTCGATCGCGCCGGTCTCGAGCATGCGGCGCAGAACGTAACCGCGCCGGGTCGCCGCCCGCTCGGGGCTGGCGATTGGGTTGAGATCCGCGGGCCGCTGCGGGATGCCCGCCAGGATCGCGACCTCGGACACGGTGAGGTCGCCCAGATCCTTGCCGAAGTAAGTGCGGGCCGCCTGGGCGACACCGTAGGACCGTTGGCCGAAGAAATAGGTGTTGAGATAGAGCTCGAGAATCTCCTGCTTCGTGAACTCGCGTTCGATCCGAAACGCCAGGATCCATTCCTTGAACTTCTGCACGAACCGTTGGACGCCGGAGCTCAAGCCCGAGCGCTGCAGAACGTTCAGAGTCCGGGTGACCTGCTGCGTGATCGTGCTGCCCCCGACCGTGTTGCCGTTTGGGCTGAGCTCGTTCAAAACGCCGCGGATCACCCCTCGATAGTCGACGCCCGGGTGCTCGAAGAAGTGCTCGTCCTCGGCCGCCAGCACGGCCTTGATCAGCAACGGCGGGATGTCCGCGTAGGCCACGGGGATGCGCTTGACCTCGCCGAATTCGTCGATCAGCCGGCCGTCGCGGCTATAGACCTGCAGCGGGACCTGGATCTTGATGTCGCGCAGTTCCTCGGCCCGCGGAAGGCTCGGCGCGACGTAGTAATACCCGCCCACGAACACGGCCACGACGGCCAGAAACGCGGCCGCCGCAATCGTCGAAAATGTGAGCAGAATCTTGATGTAAGGCTTCATTTGCGAAGTTGGATTCTACGCCCTTGCCAGGCATCGGAGCCTTTGTGCATAGTCGCCGGCGTCAGGGCAAACCCACCGAAAGGTGGGGACGCAAAGCCTCCGGTCTACAGGCGCGGCGAGCATCGTCGCACCAAGGATAGCGGGGCTGCCGAAGCAGTTGAACATCGCGCACCCGTCACTCGGGGCCAGTCGCCGCTTCGCCAGCTTACTCCTCCGCCTCGCCGACCGGAATGTGAATGCGTCCCAACCGTGCGGGGAATCAGGTGATCTCCGGCACTTTCTCCGACGGCGGGTTCGCGCCGACCGGGCTAACCTCGATGCGCAGATCGAGAGGGCCATCACACCGGTGGGAATCTGCGGCGGGTTATAGTTAAATTGGGCTAGTTGAAGGCACGTATAGGATTCTAAGCCAACCTCGCGTGTTGGAAAGGAAAAGCTGTGTTTGCGACCCGTGGGAAGGGATCCTTGATCGGCCTTGATATTACGACCTCGTCGGTCAAGCTCATCGAGCTTGTGCCAGAGCGGCCGAGGCTATCCGCGTCGAGTCGTATGCGGCGGAGCCACGCCGCCGAACGCCATCAACGAAAAAGCCATCGTCGATGCCGATGCCGTCGGCGAGGCCATTCGCCGCGCGTCAAAGCGCGCCGGCGCCAAGACGCGCGAAGCCGCCGTCGCGATCAGCGGCGATGCGGCGATCACCAAAGTCATCCAGATGCCGCGCAACCTGAGCGCAGGCGAGCTCGAAGCTCAGGTCGAGATGCAGGCCGACCAGTACATCCCGTTCCCGATGGAAGAAGTCAGCTTCGACTTCGAGGTGATCGGCGACAGCGAGCGCGATCCCGACATGCTCGACGTGCTGCTGGTCGCGACGCGCACCGAGAACGTCGAGCAGCGCCAGGCCGCCGTCGAGGCCGCCGGGCTCATGCGCGCGTCGTCGATGTCGAGGCTTTCGCGCTCGAGAACGCCTGCCAGCTGCTGACGCACCAGATGCCCGACGGCGGCATCGACAGTTCGTCGCGATCGTGCGACTTCGGCGCCAGCACCACCACCTTCAGCGTGCTGCAGGACCTGAAAGTCATCTACACGCGCGACTTCGCCTTCGGCGGCCAGCAGCTCACCGAAGAAATCATGCGCACCTACGGCCTCAGCATGGAAGAAGCCGGCCGCGCCAAGAAAGAAGGCGGCCTGCCGGGCAACTACCAGCCCGAAGTGCTCGACCCGTTCATCGACGACATGACGCAGCAGGTCAGCCGCTCGCTGCAGTTCTTCCTGGCCTCGGGCAGCGGCCGCGAGCAGCCCGAGCAGATTCTGGTCTGCGGCGGCTGCGCCAACATCCCGGGCGTCGCCGACGTGATCGCCAGCCGCGTCGGCATCGCGACCGAGATCGGCGATCCGCTCGGCCAGATGAAGATTTCTGTCGCGCCAAGTCCCAGGGCGTGGACGAGATGCCACCGCGCTGCTGACCGCCTGCGGGCTCGCGCTGCGGAGCTTCGACTAACATGCCACGAATAAACCTACTGCCCTGGCGCGAAGAGCAACGCCAGAAGCGCAAGAAAGAATTCCTCGTCGCCCTGCTCGGCGCCGTGATCGTCGGCGCCGCGCTCGTGTACGTCGCCAAGCTCACCGTTCAGGGTTGGACGAGTGCGCAGCGACGCGCGCAACGAGATCCTGAAGACCGAGATCGCGGTGCTCGACAAGCAGATCGAGGAGATCAACGGCCTCGAAGGGCCAGAGCGAGCGCTTGCTCGCGCGCATGGAGTCATCGAGCAGCTGCAGCGCTCGCGTCCCGAGATCGTGCACGTGTTCGACGAGATCGTCAACGCCGTCCCCGAAGGCGTGTACCTCACGGACGTTGCGCAGACCGGCAAGCGCATCGAGCTGCGCGGCGTCGCGCAGTCGAGCACGCGCGTGTCGGCGTTCATGCGCAACCTCGACGGCTCGAAGTGGCTGAAGGACCCGAGCCTCGACGTCGTCGAGACGCGTGGCAGCCGGGCGCCGACAAGAACTCGCAAGTTCAAGCTGTTCGCCCAGCAGATCCCGATGGTCGACGCTCGGAAGACGGCTCAGGAGGGCGGCGAAATGAACATCGTCGACGATCTGCGCGCACTCGATACGAACGACCCGGGCCGCTGGCCGCTGCCGATTCGCATGGCTCGCGGTCGGCCTCGCGTTCGTGCCGTGTTCGCCGGTCGGCCTCTACATGTTCGTGATCCAGGACGAGAAGCCGCAGCTCGACCGCGCGAAACAGGAAGAGGCAGGAGCTGCGCTCGCACGTTCGAGGACAAGCAGCGCAAGGCGGCGAACCTCGACGCCTATCGCACGCAGCTCGCCGAGATCGAACGCGCCTTCGGCGCGATGCTGCGCCAGCTGCCCGGCAAGACCGAGGTGCCGAGCCTGCTGGTGGACATCTCGCAGACCGGCCTCGGCGCGGGCCTCGAAGAGAGCTGTTCCAGCCGACCGGCGAGATCCAGAAGGACTTCTACGCGGAGCTGCCGATCAAGCTCAAGCTCACCGGCAGCTATCACGAGCTCGGCAATTTCGTGAGCGGCATCGCGGCGCTGCCGCGCATCGTGACGCTGCATGACATCGAGATCCACCGAGGCGACAAAGCATCGGCCGACGAGCTGACCCTCGACGTCACCGCCAAGACCTATCGCTACCTCGACGAAGAGGCGGCGGGAGGCAACGGGGAAGTAAATGGCGACGCGCAGGACACTATTGACGCGCTCGCTCGCCGCGGCTCGTGGTCGCGGTGGGCTTAAGCGCCTGTGGGGGCGCCAACGACGACCTCCGCAGCTACATCGATCAGATCAAGGCACGGCCCGGCGGCCGCATCGAGCCGCTGCCGGAGGTGCAAGCCGTCGACGACCTTCGCCTATGAGGCGGGCACACGCGCTCGCCGTTCGTTCCCGAGCGCCGCAACGCCGGCCGCGCAGCGGTCCGGGTGCCGTGGACGGCCCGATCCGAACCGGCCGCGCGAGTTCCTCGAGCAGTTCCCGCTCGACACGCTGCGGATGGTCGGCACGCTGGCGGATCGGCGCGCGAGCTTCGGGCTCGTGCAGACGAAAGACGGGCTCGTGCACCGGGTCACCGTGGGCAACCACCTGGGCCAGAACTACGGCCGGATCGTGGCGATTTCCGATTCCCAGATTCAATTGGTCGAGATCATCCCTGACGGTCTGGGCGGGTTCCTAGAGCGGCCCGCGGCTATTGCACTGGCCGATTGAAGCGCAGGGGAGCTAGTAGGGAGTGAAACGTATGTTTAAGTCAGCGCCCGCTCGTCGCGGGATGGTTTCAACGTGGCTCGGTCGGGTCGCAGGCCTAGGTTGGGTCCTCGCGATCGCCCTGTCCGCCGCCACGGCGCACGCCCAGGGGATGGCGCGTTGCGTCTCGAAGCCATCGACGTGCAGCCGCTACCGGGCCAGCAGGTCGAGCTCAAGCTCAAGCTGAGCGGCGCCGGCCCCGCAGCCGCTGGCTTCACGATCGACAACCCCGCGCGGATCTCGCTCGACCTGCCGAACACCACGCTCGGCCTGTCGTCGCGACGCCAGGAGGCCAACGTCGGCCCGCTGACGTCGATTCTCGTCGGCGGAGGCCAACGGCCGCACGCGCGTCGTGCTGAATCTGAGCCAGATGGTGCCGTACGAGACGCGCGTCGAAGGCGACAGCGTCTACGTACGCATCGGCCAGTCGCCGGGCGCCGCAGCAGCGCCGGCGTTCGCCGCACAACCGGCCCCGGCCACCCGCAGCAGCGGCGCAACCGCGCCTGCTGCGACCGCAGCGGCCGCCGACCGGTCGATTCGCAACATCGACTTCCGCCGCGGCGCGAACGGCGCCGGCCAGATCGTCGTCGATCTGAGCGACCCGCGCACGACGGTCGACGTTCGCCAGGAGGGCGGCCGGATCGTGGTCGACTTCCAGAACACGAGCCTGCCGCAGGAGCTGATGCGCCGGCTCGACGTCACGGATTTCGCCACGCCCGTGTTCACAGTCGACGCGCTGCGCGCAAGTCGCGACGCCCGGCTCGTGGTCACGGCCGCCGCCGAGTACGACCAGCTTGCCTATCAGTCCGACAACCTGTTCACGCTCGAGCTGAAGCCGCCCGTGCAGAAGCAGGCAACAGCGACGCCCGGTGTCTACGACGAGAAGCGCGAGTACACGGGCGAGCGCCTGACCCTGAACTTCCAGGACATCGAGACGCGCGCGGTGCTGCAGCTGCTCGCCGACTTCAGCGGCCTGAACATCGTCGTCAGCGACACGGTCATGGGCAGCGTCACGCTGCGCCTGCAGAACGTGCCGTGGGATCAGGCGCTCGACATCGTCCTGACCACCAAGGGTCTCGACATGCGGCGCAACGGCAACGTCATCATCGTCGCGCCGGCCGAGGAGATCGCCGCCCGCGAGCAGAAAGCGCTCGAAGCGGTCAAGGCTCTGGAGACGCTCGAGCCCCTGCGCTCCGAGTTCATCCAGGTGAACTACGCCAAGGCCAGCGAGCTTGCCGACCTCATGAAGGGCGCCAGCGGCAAGTCGCTGCTGTCCGACCGCGGCAGCGTCGCGATCGATGCGCGCACGAACACGCTGCTCGTCAGCGACACCGCCACGAGCCTCGCGAACATTCGCCGGCTCGTCACCACGCTCGACATTCCGGTCCGCCAGGTCATGATCGAGACGCGCATCGTCATCGTCAACGACGACTACAGCCGCCAGCTCGGCGTGCGCTTCGGCTCGAACGTCGTCAAGGACCGAACAACGGCAACGGCCTCCTGTCGATGACCGGCAACGGCACGGGCTCAGACACGATCGTCAACTCCGGTCTCACGAACATCAACACGAACGGCTCGCCGTTCCCGGTCACGCTGCCGCCGATCAACCAGCGCTACAACGTGAACCTGCCGGTCGCGAACCCGGCTGGCTCGCTCGCGCTCGCGATCCTCGGCAGCGACTACCTCGTCGACCTCGAGCTGACAGCCTTGCAGGCCGAAGGCGAAGGCCGTGTCGTATCCACGCCGCGAATCGTGGCCACGAACCAGCGCGAGGCGCGCATCCTCCAGGGTACGGAAATTCCGTATCAGGAGTCCTCCTCGAGCGGCGCGCACGACCACGCAGTTCAAGGAGGCCGTGCTGAGCCTGACGGTGACCCCGCAGATCACGCCGGACGACCGGATCATCATGGATCTGCACATCACGAAGGACGCGGTCGGCGCGGTAGTGCTCGACCGCCAATGGCGGCACAGTTCCGAGCATCGACAAGCGCGAGCTCGCGACGCAGGTCGTCGTGAACGACGGCGAGACGGTCGTGCTCGGCGGCATCTACGAGACCGAGCTGCGCGAACACCGTGAACAAGGTGCCTGTGCTCGGCGACATCCCGGGCCTCGGCTATCTGTTCCGGAGCAAGAGCAAGACCGACAACAACACCGAGCTGCTGATCTTCGTCACACCGAAGATCTTGCGCGACGGAGCGCGAGTCAACTAGTCGCGGGGAACTGACGTCACGGACGAGTTGCGCAAGATTAAAGGATCAGGGATATGCACAAGGTAAAGATGTTCTTGCTGGCCGCAGCGGCTCTCGTGCTAGCAGCGTGCAGCGGTGGCGACAACTCGATTGTCGGCTCGGGGCCCGGGACCACTATCCCGGTCGGCTCGCTCCAACTGCTGACGTCGAGCCCGCAGATTCCGTCGGACGGCACGACTGCCGCGACAATCACGGCCCTCGTCCGCGATCAGAACAACAACGTAATGGAAAACGTGCCGGTCACGTTCCAGTCGAGCTCCGGCGCACTGTCGGTATCGCAGCCTGGCAAGACGGACGCGAACGGGATCGTGACGGCTACACTGAACACGGCCGGTGATCCCACGAATCGCGCGATCTCCGTGACGGCGCTTGCCGGCAGCAGCACGCAGGCGACGGTCGCCGTCAACGTCATCGGCACGGCGCTGACGATCACGGGTCCCTCTAGCCTGCCGCTTGCCAGCACCGGCAACTATTCGGTCGTGCTGACGAACGCCGGCGGCGCCGGTATCGCGAATCAGAGCATCGCGATCAGCTCGGCGCGCTCGAACGGTCTGTCGGCTACGCAGCTGACGACCGACGCGCAAGGCCGCTCCGCATTCACGATGAACGCTACGAACGGCGGTAATGACACGGTGACGGCCACCGCGCTCGGCATGTCGGCTACGCAGGCGGTGGTCGTGTCCGCCGATTCCTTCAAGTTCACGACACCCGCGGCCGCCACGGAAGTGGCGCTCGGCAGCAATGTCGTCGTGACCGTGGAGTGGCAGCAGAACGGAACAGGCGTCGCGAACGCGGCGATCAACTTCTCGACCACGCGCGGCACGCTGAATGCCAGCCAGGCCAACACCGATGGCGCCGGCAGCGCCAGCGTCACGGTCTCGGCCAACAATGCAGGCCCCGCGGTGATCACGGCCGTGAACCCGAGCGGCACCAGCGTGCAGCTGCAGATCGAGTTCGTCGCAACGACACCGGCCAATCTCGACCTCCAGGCCGACCCGTTCAGCGTGCCGACCAATGGCCAGAGCACGATCACGGCGGTCGTCCGCGATGCGGCGGGCAATCTCGTCAAGAACCAGACGGTGAACTTCGTGTTGACGGACACCACGGGCGGCTCGCTGTCGGTGGCACAGGCCGTCACGAACAGCCAGGGCCGCGCGCAGACCTTCTACAACGCGAGCAACACCACCAGCCGCGTGGACGGCGTTCGCATCGACGCGACCGTGCAAGGCCTGCCTGCGATCACGGACTTCGTCGCGCTGACGGTCGCGCAGCGGCAAGTTTTCATCAGTCTCGGCACAGGCAACACCATCCTGGAGCCCAATGACACTCAGTACGAGCATCCTTGGGTGATCCAAATCACCGACGCGCAGGGCAACGGGGTGAACCTCGTAGACGTCAACGTGAGCGTTCTGTCACGGCGGTACTGGGACGGCACGCGGGTCTGGAATGGCACCATCTGGGAGACCGTGCCAGGAACCGAGGCGCTCCCGCTCGCCGGCTGCCCCGACGAAGACATCAATCGCAACGGTATTCTGGATCCCGGCGAAGACCTGAACGCCAACGTCCGCATCGAAGCCGGCAACATCGCGCTGGCCGCGGCGCACGACGTTGGCGGCAGCACGGTCAAGACGGACAAGAACGGCTTCGCGTTCGTCGACGTGTTCTACGCGCAGCAGTACGCGTACTGGCTGGAAGTCACGCTTGAAGCCCGCGCCTCGGTCCAGGGCACGGAGTTCTCCAAGCGAGCGACCTTCGTCCTGCCGGGCGCAGCGAAGGACTTCAACCAACAGGACACCGAGCCGCCGGGTCTCTTTAGTCCGTTCGGCACCGACGGCCTCTGCGCCACGGCGCCGCCGCCGGACGGCCCGTAAGAGAAGCGCCAAGCGGATCGCATTCCGCAGTGTCTACCAAGAAGGCCAGCCTCGCGCTGGCCTTCTTCTTTTCTGCGCTGCGGAAGAACCGCGTCTTTGACTACACTTGCCCCCGTGAAGGGCAACCCGCACAACATCTATCTCGTCGGGCCGATGGGCTCGGGTAAAACGGCGGTCGGGCGACGCCTCGCCGTGCTGCTCGACAAGCAGTTTCTCGACACCGACGCCGAAATCGAGAAACGCACCGGGCGTCGACGTCCGCTACATCTTCGAGAAAGAAGGCGAAGCCCGCTTCCGCCAGCGCGAGCGCGAAGTCATCGCCGAGCTCACGGGACTCGACGGCATCGTCGTCGCAACGGGCGGCGGCGCCGTCCTCGACCCCACGAATCGCGAGCGCCTCGCCGCGACGGGCACCGTGGTGTACCTCGAGACGAGCGTGGACGCACTCGTGCAGCGCACGCGCTCGAGCAAGACGCGGCCCCTGCTCGTGAGCGGCGACCCGCACGGCGTGCTCGAGCGGCTCATGACGGCGCGGCAGCCGCTCTACGAGGAAGTCGCCGATCTGAAGGTCGAGACTACAGGCCGAACGGTGCGCGCCGTAGCCGCGGAGATTCGCGAGCGGCTCACTGCAGCCTCTTGAGCGCGTTGCAAAATTCAGCCCCGCCTGAGAGTCTTCGCCGCGTGGAAACCATCACCGTCGCCCTCGACGACCGCAGTTACCCGATTCACATCGGCCTGGGGTTGCTCGAAGACTCGGCGCTGTACGGCACGGCCGCGCGCCAGCTCCTGATCGTCACGAACGAGACCGTGGCACCGCTGTACCTCGCGCGCGTCGAAGCGGCGTTGCACGGCCGGCACGTCGAGACGCTGATCCTGCCCGACGGCGAGCGCTACAAGACGCTCGCAACATTCGGCACGGTGCTCGACCGGCTCGTCGACGCGAACTTCCACCGCGACGCGTGCCTCGTCGCGCTCGGCGGCGGAGTCGTCGGCGACCTCACGGGCTACGCCGCGGCGAGCTACCAGCGCGGCATCGATTTCGTCCAGATACCCACCACGCTGCTGGCGCAGGTAGATTCCTCCGTCGGCGGCAAGACGGCCGTGAATCACCCGCGCGCGAAGAACATGATCGGGGCGTTCCACCAGCCAGTTTCAGTGCTGGCCGATACGAGCACGCTGGAGACGCTGCCGCCGCGCGAGCTGTCCGCGGGCCTGGCCGAGATCATCAAGTACGGCGTCATCGTCGATGCCGGCTTCTTCGCGTGGCTCGAGCAGCACATGGATGCCCTGAGGGCGCTCGACGGGAAGGCCCTCACACACGCGATCCGACGTAGCTGCGAGATCAAAGCCGAGATCGTCGCCGAGGACGAACGCGAGCGCGGCCGGCGCGCGCTGCTGAACCTAGGCCACACGTTCGGCCACGCGCTGGAGGCCATCGGCAACTACGAGCGCTGGCTGCACGGCGAGGCGGTCGCGATCGGCACCGTGCTGGCCGCACGCACGTCGCAGGCGCTTGGCTGGCTCGACGCCGGCGCCTGCAAGCGCATCGAGCGCCTGCTCGAGCGCGCGGGCCTACCCACGCGCGCGCGCGGCATCGACCCGCAGGCAGCTGCTCGACGGCATGCGCGGCGACAAGAAGGCCGACAAGGCCGGGCTGAAGCTGATCCTGATCAAAGCGCTCGGCAACGCCGTGGTGGCGCGAGCCCCGGCCGAGGCGACGCTGCGCGCCGTACTGGCTGAGCAGCTCAAGTGACCGAGGCTCGTAACGAGCTCGCTCCCTACGCCGCCCTGGCCTCCACGTCGCGCGGCCGTCGTTACCCGGAGCCGCCGCCCGCCCTGCGGACCGAGTTCCAGCGCGACCGCGACCGCATCATCCACGCGACCGCGTTCCGGCGGCTCGTCTACAAGACACAGGTCTTCGTGAACTACGAAGGCGATCTGTATCGCACGCGCCTCACGCACTCGCTCGAAGTCGCGCAGATCGCGCGCACGGTCGCCCGCGCGCTGCAACTGAACGAGGACCTCGTCGAAGCGATCAGTCTCGCCCACGATCTCGGCCACACGCCGTTCGGCCACGCCGGGCAGGACGCGCTGAACGACTGCATGCGCGACTATGGTGGCTTCGAGCACAACCTCCAGTCGCTGCGCGTCGTCGATCAGCTCGAAGATCGGTATGCGAGCTTCCCGGGCCTGAATCTCACGTTCGAGACCCGCGAAGGGATCCTCAAGCACTGCTCGCTGAAGCACGCGCGAGAGCTCGGCGACGTCGGCAAGCGGTTCCTCGAGCGTGGCCAGCCCGGGCTCGAGGCCCAGCTCGCGAACATCGCCGACGAGATCGCGTACAACAACCACGACGTCGACGACGGCCTGCGTTCGGGGCTGATCACGCTCGAGCAACTCTCGTCGCTGCCGTTCTTCGCCGAGCATTTGCAGTGGGTCGATCAGCGAGTTCCCCGGCCAGAAGCCGCAACGGCGCGGCAGCGAGACGGTGCGGCGCATGATCGGCGAGCTCGTGGCGGACCTCGTGCGCACGAGCGACACCGCCATCGCAGAGGCCGCCCCGCAGCACATCGACGACGTCCGCGCGCTAACGCAGCCGCTGGTTCGGTTCAGCAAGCCGCTGCACGAAGCGCAACAGGCGCTGAAGCGGCTTTCTGCGCGACTCGCTCTACAGCCATCCGCGCGTGCGCCAGATGACGCAGCAGGCCCAGGACACCGTGCGCTTCCTGTTCGAGCAGCTGATGGCCGATTATGAGCGCATGCCGGAAGAGCACGCGGCGCACGCCCGCGCAGCAGAGATGGCCGACGGCACCGCAGGAGCCGCGCGGGTAGTGGCCGATTACGTCGCCGGCATGACGGACCGGTTCGCGTTGCAAACGCGCGACGCGCTGCGCGCGAAGACCTAGCTGCCCACACGCCTCTGCTAGAATGGCTCGCGTGTCCGCTGCAGCCGCCAAGCCCTCTCGTGAGATCGCCGCGCGCGAACGCCTGATCTTCGCGCTCGACGTGCCCGATCTTGCCGGCGCGAAGAAGCTCGTCGCGCGGCTCGCCGATACCGTGCAGTTCTACAAGATCGGCCTCGAGCTCGCGACGTCGCCCCACTACTTCGAGTTGCTGCACTGGCTCATCGAGCAGGACAAGAAAGTCTTCGCGGACCTGAAGTTGTACGACATCCCGGCCACGGTCGCGGCTGCGGTGCGGCAGCTCAGCAAATCGGGAGCGTCGTTCCTGACCGTGCACGGCGATCGCGCGATCTTGGCCGCAGCCGGGGCCGAGAAAGGCGAGCGGCTACAGATCCTCGGCGTCACCGTGCTGACCAGCATCGCACCGCAGGATCTGCTGGACATGGGCGTGCTGCTCGGCCTCGAGGAGCTCGCGCTGCTTCGCGCGCGCCAGGCCGTCGCGTCCGGATGCGACGGCGTGATCGCATCGGGCCTCGAGGCCGCACGGCTGCGGCAGGCGCTCGGGCCGAGCCCGCTGATCGTGACGCCGGGCATTCGGCCGGCCGATGCTGCACGCAACGACGATCAACGGCGGGTCGTCACACCGACGGTCGCGTTCCAATCCGGCGCCAACTACATCGTCGTCGGCCGACCGATCCGCGACGCTGCCGACCCTTACCAGGCCGCGGCGGCCATCCAGACCGAGATCGCCGCCGTCTTTGGATGAACGGCGGCACGCCCGCGCCGACCCCGCCCCCGGATCCCAAGCTCGTCCGTCGCCTGCGGCGCATGCGGCTCACGGCTACCGTGCTGCTCGCGGTCATGGCGGCCGTGTTCGTCGCAACGACCTGGTGGCTGCCGCAGGGCCGGCTGGGCGGGCGCCGCGCGCGCGTTCGCCGAAGCCGCGCTGATCGGTGGCCTCGCCGACTGGTTCGCAGTCGTGGCGCTGTTCCGCCGGCCGCTCGGCCTGCCAATCCCGCACACGGGCGTCATTCCGGCGCGCAAGAACGACATCGGCCGCGCCCTGGCGCGCTTCATCCGCGATCACTTTCTCGTCCGCGAAGCGATAGAGCGGCGGCTCGATCGCAGCGATCTCGCGGAACGCTTGGGCGCATGGCTCAACGACGACGCGAACGCCGTGCGCGTGGGCCGCGATCTGTGCGCGGCGCTGAATTGGGCGCTGCGCTCGAGCGACGGCGACGAGCTGCGTTCCGCGCTTGGCGGTAGCCTGCGCGGCGCATTCAACGCGCGTGCCAGTCAGCCAGGCCGTCGGCACTCTGCTCGATGTGCTGATGACCGGCGACGTACGCAAGTGCTGATCGATCAGCTGGTGCGGTTCGCGCAGGCGCAGCTCGACCAGCACCGCGTTGGAGATTCGGCTCAAAATCCACGAGCAGAGCCCGTGGTGGCTGCCGAAGTTCATCGACCAGGAGATCTACGACAAGCTCGTTGGCGAAATCGAAGAGCTGTTGCGCGCGATTGCGCGCGACCCCAAACATCCGGCGCGTGGCGACATCCGTGCGCAGCTCGAAGCGTTGCGACACTCGCTCGTCACCGACCCGCGCTCGCAGCCAAGAGCCGCGCAGTGCAGCAGGAGCTCATCGCACATCCGGCCGTGCGCAGCTACGCCGAGGACCTGTGGCAGCGGCTCGCCGACGAGCTGCACGCGGCGCTGGCAGACCCAGACTCCCCGCTCGCGGTCGGAATCACGCACGAGATTCGCAAGCTCGGCGCGACGCTGCATACCGACAGCCAAGCGCGCGGCACGGCTGAACGGCTGGCTGCGACAGGCCCTGCTGTACGTGGTCGAGAACTATCGCGATCCGCTGGCCGAGGTCGTGTCGGACACGATCGAGAGCTGGGACCCGCGCGCCACCTCGCGGCGCATCGAGCTGCACATCGGCACGGACCTGCAGTACATCCGCATCAACGGCACGCTGGTCGGCGGACTTGTCGGCCTTGCGATCTACCTGCTGGTCGGGCTCGGCGGCCTGAGACGTCTGCGCGTTCTTTCAGCACGCGGCGCAGTACCTTGCCGACGTTCGACTTCGGCAGCTCGTCGACGAACTCGACGTGCTTCGGCCGCTTGTAGCCGGTCAGGTTCGCGCGCGCGTGCGCGAGCACGTCGGCCTCGCGACAGCTTCGGGTCCTTGCGCACGACGTAGAGCTTCACGGCCTCGCCCGACTGCTCGTCCGGCACGCCGATCGCGGCCGCCTCGAGCACGCCAGGCTGGAGCGTCGCGACGTCTTCGACCTCGTTCGGATACACCTTGAAGCCGGACACGACGATCACGTCCTTCTTCCGATCCTCGATGAACACGTAGCCGGCCGCGTTCATGCGCCCCAGGTCGCCGGTACGCAGCCAGCCGTCGCCGAACAGCACGAGCGCTGTTTCATCCGGCCGCTGCCAATAGCCGGCCATGACCTGCGGTCCGCGCACGCAAATCTCTCCGACCTCGTCCGTACCGAGAACGGCGCCTTGTTCGTCGAAGATCGCGACTTCCGTCGACGGAAACGGCAGGCCCACGGAGCCGTCGAACTCCTTGCGATCGAGGGGGTTGCCGCAGACGATCGGCGAGGCTTCCGTCAGGCCGTAGCCCTGCGCGATCGGCACTCCCGTCGCGGCCTGCCAGCGCATGGCCACCTCACGCTGCACGGCCATGCCACCGCCCATCGACACGCGCAACGCGGAGAAATCGATCGAGTCGAAACGCGGCGCATGCAGCAACGCGTTGTACAGCGTATTGACGCCCGTCATGAACGCGAAACGCGACTTTCGTAGCTCGGCGATAAACGAACGCAGATCGCGCGGATCGGTGATCAGCAGGTTCTCGCCGCCGAGCTCGATGAAGCAGAACAGGTTCGCCGTCAACGAGTACACGTGATACAGCGGTAGCGGCGTCACGACGACGCCGGCGCCCGGCGTGAAGAACGGCCGCGCCCAGGCCGCGGCCTGCAACGTGTTCGCGACCATGTTGCGCTGTGTCAGCATGGCGCCTTTGGCACGCCCCGTCGTGCCGCCCGTGTACTGAAGGAAGGCAAGGTCGCCGCCGCCGATCGCCGGTCGCTCGTACTGCAGCGACGCACCCTTGGCCAGCGCGCTTCGGTAAGCGACAGCCGACGCGATCCGGTAAGGCCGTACGAGCTTGCGCACGTACTTCACGACGAAGTTCACGATCCAGCGTTTCGGCGCCGGGCAGTGATCCCCGAGCCGGCTCACGATCACCGTCGTCAGCGCGGTCGCCGGCAGCGCGGCGGCCACGGTGCTCGCGAAGTTCTCGAGCACGATGATTGCTTTCGCGCCGCTGTCGGCGAGCTGGTGCGTAAGCTCCGGCGCCGTGTACATCGGATTCACGTTCACGGCCACGAAACCCGCGCGCAGGACGCCGAACAGCAGCCACCGCGTACTGCAGTGTGTTCGGCAGCATGATCGCGACGCGCTCGCCCCTGCCTAGCCCCGGCGCCGACTGTAGATACGCCGCGAACGCGCGGCTCTGCCGCTCGACCTCGGCAAACGTCAGCGTCGTGCCGAGATTCGTGAACGCGGGCTGCGCGGCGAAGCGCTCGAAGCTCGATTCGAGCAGCGCGACCAGCGACGCGTAACGGTCCGCGTCGATGTCGGCCGGAACGCCCGGCGTGTACGACGTGAGCCAGGGCCTACCGGGCATCATGCGCCGCGAGCATCGGACCGAGCGCCCGCCAGACGTTGGCGAACACGATCTTCTGGCCCGCGGCGTTCGGGTGAATACCGTCGCCCTGCATGAGCTCCGGCTTCAGCGCCACGTCGGCCAGCGCGAGATCTACGAGCGTCGCGTTGAAGCGCTGCGCGAGCTCCGGATACACGGCGGACAGCGCACGCGTATACGTCGGCCCGTAATTTGGCGGGATCTGTACAGCCGCGAGTGCGACGCGCGCGCCGGAGTGCTGGCTCTGCTCGATCATCTTCGCGAGGTTGGCGCGCAACGCGTCGATCGGCTGGCCGCGCAGGCCGTCGTTGCCGCCAAGCTCGATGACCACTACCGCGGGCGAGTGCTTCTCGAGCAAGCGCGGCAATCGTGCGAGGCCGCCCGGCCGACGTGTCGCCCGCGATACTGGCGTTCACCACGTCATATCCGTAACCTTCGCGGAGGAGCCGCTCCTTTAGCATTGCGACCCACGACTGCTCGGCGGCCATGCCATAGCCGCTGCTCAACGAGTCGCCTACCACGACAATGGTTCGCCCGGCGCCATGCGCTGCCGGCAGGCAGAGGACGGCCACGAGCACCAGGGCAGTCAGGCGTTGAACGATGAGCACGCGCGAATTCCTGTTACGAGCCGAGCATCTGACGAAAAAGGTTAGCAGCCCCGAGGGCGAGCTGACCATTCTAGACGACGTGACGCTCGGCGTGCCGCGCGGCGATACGGCCGCGATCGTCGGGCCCGTCCGGCGCGGGCAAATCGACGCTTGCTGGCGCTGCTCGCAGGCCTCGACGAGCCCACTTCGGGCAAGGTGTGGCTGAACGGGGCCGAGCTCACGGCACTCGACGAGGACGGCCGCGCAGGCTTGCGCAATCGCGAGGTCGGCTTCGTATTTCAATCGTTTCACCTCTTACCGTCGTTGACGGCGGTCGAAAACGTGCTGTTGCCGCTCGAGCTCTCCGGCACGCCGAACGCAGCGGCGCGCGCCCGGCAGGCGCTCGACCGACGTGGGCCTCGAGCAGCGGCTTGAAGCACTACCCGAAGCAGCTGTCCGGGCGGCGAGAAGCAGCGCGTCGCGATCGCGCGCGCGTTCGTCACGGGGCCCTCGCTGCTGTTCGCCGACGAGCCCACGGGCAATCTCGATAACAAAACCGGCGCGCGGATTCTCGACCTCCTGTTCACGCTGAACAGCGCGACCGGCACCACGCTCGTGCTCGTCACGCACGACCTCGAAGCGGCCGGCACGCTGCCAGCACGTGATCGAGCTCGGGGGCGGCCGCATCGTCGCCGCACGCTCGAACGGCGAAAGCTCTTAGGCGACACGGCGCAGCGTACTTTCGAGGCATCACGCAACGCCATGCCCGCCTTCTGGCAATCGAAGCGGCTCGCGGAGATGACGCCCGCAGGAGTGGGAATCGCTCTGCGACGGCTGCGGCCGTTGTTGCCTGAAGAAGCTCGAAGACGAGACCACGGGCAAGGTCGTCTACACCGACGTCGCGTGCCGCCTGCTCGACCGCGAGCGCTGCCGCTGCACGCGGTACGCGACAGCGCCATGCGTTGGTACAGGATTGCGTAGCGCTGGACGCGAACAGCGCAGAAACCATGCGCTGGCTGCCGACCACCTGCGCCTATCGGCGGCTCGCCGAAGGCAAACCGCTCGAGTGGTGGCATCCGCTCGTATCAGGTGACCGCGAGACCGTGCATCGGGCCGGCATCTCGGTGCGCGGCCGCACGTTGCCCGAGACCGCCGTCGCCGACGACGAGCTCGAAACCCGCGTGATTCGCTGGATCAAGACTGCGCCGCTACGCCGGCGCCGCTAATGCTGATCGTCAGCCCGTGCTCTGCATCGCGTGCGCGATGCCGTTGATGCTCGCCGCGAGCGCCTGGAACGTGGCTTCGTCCTGCCTTCCGCCGGCGCGCCAACGCTCGAGCAGCCCGACCTGCAGAAAGCTGATGGGGTCGACGTACGGGTTGCGCAGCCGAATCGCACGGCGCAACGTGCGCGACGCCTCGAGCAGCTCTTTCTGACGCGTGAGCTTCAGGACCATGTCGACGCAATTGCGGTATTCGGTGCGAATGGCCGGGAAGAATTTCTCGTGTCGCTCGCCTGCGAGCCTCGAGTACTGCGAGGCGATGTCGAGGTCGGCCTTCGCCAGCGCCGTGGCAACGTCCGTCAGCAGCACGCGGAAGAAGTGCCACTGCTCGAACATTTCGACGAGCACGTCCTCGCCGTGCACGTCAATTGCACGCTTCAGGCCGCTCGCAAGCCCGTACCAGCTTGGCAGCAGGCAACGACTCTGCGTCCACGCGAAAGTCCACGGCGCCGCGCGCGTCTCCGTGTCGTCCTCGCCGACGTGTTCGGCACGCTCGGACTTGCTCGCGATGCGCTCGATCACGTCGAACGGCGTCGCCGTACGGAAATACTCCATGAAATCGGCGGGGTCCGACAGCAGCGTCTGATACGCGCTGCGACTCGCGCCGGCGATCTCTTCCATGATCGCCCTGCCAGCGCTGCTTCGGCCGGATTTTCGGGCGGCGGACGCAACGTCACGAGCAGCACGGCCGAGAGCGTCTGCTCGAGCGTTCGAATCGCGATCCCGCGCAGGCCGTACTTCGTGTTGATGTCCTCGCCCTGCTCGGTCATGCGCAGCCGGCCGTCGATCGCACCGTGCGGCGCCGCGAGGACCGCTTCGTGCAACGCGCCGCCGCTGCGGCTCACGGTGCTGCCGCGGCCGTGGAAGACCGTCAGCGCCACGCCGTGCTGGCGTGTAATTGCCACCAGAGCCTGCTCGGCTTTTTGCAGGCTCCAACGCGCAGCGGCGATACCGCCGTCGCGATGGCTGTCGGAGTAGCCGAGCATCACGATCTGGTGGCCGCCGCGCGAGCGCAGGTGCTCGCGATACACTTTGTCGCCGAGCAGCTTGTCCATGATCTTCGGCGCGCGCTCGACGTCCTCGCCGGTCTCGAACAGCGGCGCGATGTCGAGTGGCACTGCCTGGCCCTTCGATCCCAAGTGGCCCCACTTCGCGAGCAATAGCACCGACAGCACGTCGTCGATGCCGTGCGCCATGCTCACGATGTACGGGCCCGATCGGAATCGCGCCCGTACTTACGCCGGCAATGCGCGATGGTCTGGAACACGGCCAGCGTACGACGACCTTCGGACGACAGATCGCCGAGCGGCGATTCGCGCCGCTCGAGCGCCTCCTCGAGCCGGCGCGCCCGCTCGTCGTCGTCGAGCGTGAGCCACCGCGGCTCCTGCAACGCCGCCCCGATCACGCGCCGATGCACGAGGGCGGCCTGTCGAATGTCGACGGTCGCCATGTGGAACCCGAACGTGCGCGCCCGCCGCAAGCAGTCGGCGAACGCTCCATAGCCCGGCGCTGCGGCCTTTGTGCGCGCGCAGGCTGTCGGCCACGAGCTCGATGTCGGCCACGAATTCGTCCGGCGACTCATACGGGAACGCCGCGTCGTCGTACGTGGCGCGCAGGCGCGCGCCGACGAGCCGCAAGAAAACGCGATACGGCATCCGCCGATGGCGGATCGGCAGCGCCGCGGCCGCTTCGGGGAAATGCCCGGCGTACATCTGTGCGCGACGTTCCAGCTCCTCGGACACGCGCACGCGGTCCGCGCCCTGGCTCAACTGCCCCGCAGAGCTGTGCACTCGCGGTAGTACAGATCGAGCACGAGCGAGCGCTGCCGAGCGAGCGTCTGGCGAATGCTCTTCGCCGTGATGTGGGGATTGCCGTCCATGTCCCCGCCAACCCATGTGCCGAATTGCGCGAGCGATGGGCACGCGAATCCGCGTGCCGCGATCGGCGAACGCTCCGGCGAGCGCGCTCTCGAGGTTCTCGTAGAACGGCGGCACCATCCGGTACAGCACGTCGGTCAGGAAGAACAGCACGTGCTCCGCCTCATCGCGCAGCCGGACGCTCTCTTCGGGGCGCTCGGCGGTCTGCCAGCCGGTCGTCATCTCCTGCCGCACCTTGCCGAGCATGGCTTCGAGCTCGTTCGGCGTGAGGTACGGATCCATCATGTCGACGAGGTAGCGCGCGATGCTGTGCTCCTTGCGCAGCAGCGTGCGGCGTGTGACCTCGGTCGGATGCGCAGTGAACACGGGCTGGATCTTGATCGTCGCGAGCGCGCGCTCGATCTCGTCGGCATCGACGCCTTGCGCCTTCAGCTTCTGGCAGATGTCGATGAAGCCGAACGGCTGCGGCACGGTCGCGTCGCGCAGATACGCGCGGCGGCGGCGGATGCGGTGCACCTTCTCCGCCATGTTGACCATCTGGAAGTACGTCGAGAACGCGCGAATGAAATCGCGCGCGGTGCTCGGCGCCAGCGAGCCGATCAGCGCCTTAAGCTCGCCGTATTGGCGCCGCGGTCGCCTTCGCGCTGCGCGATGGCGAGCTTGCGCGCGGTCTCGACCAAATCGAACAGTGCCTCGCCGCCCTGCTCGCGCACGAGCTCGCCCGACGAGTGTGCCCAGGCGGTGCACGTCCTCGCGCAGCGCGCGGTCTTTCTCCGCGAAGAAGATGTTCGCGCGAATCGTGTTTGCGTTGGATGCGGACATGGCAAGCGCCAGTTTAGCGCGGTCAGCGGTAGGCGCGCGCCTGCAGGTCGAAGAGTCGTGCGTAGCGCCCGCCGAGTCGCATGAGCTCTTCGTGCGAGCCCTGCTCCAAGATCTCCCCGTCGTCTAGCACCACGATCTGATCGGCGTAGCGAACGGTCGAGAACCGGTGGGAGATCAGGATCGCTATGCGATCCTTTGTCAGCGAGCGGAAGTGCTCGAAGATCTGCGCCTCCGTCTCCGAGTCCATCGCCGCCGTCGGCTCATCGAGCACCAGGATCTCGGCATCCGTACGCATGAACGCGCGGGCGAGCGCGACGCGCTGCCATTGCCCCCCCGACAACTCCTGCCCCGCGTTGAACCAGCGTCCGAGCTGCGTGTCGTAGCGTGTCGGTAGCCCCGCGATGAACTCCGCCGCCTGGCCTTTGTCCGCAGCAGCGCTCCAGCGCTGCCTGTCCTCGTACGCGGCCACGTCGCCCGCGCCGATGTTCTCCCCCACCGTCAGCTGGTAGCGGTTGAAATCCTGGAAGATCACGCCCACGCGACCGCGCAGCACCACCGGGTCCCACTCGCGCAGGTCGCGCCCCTGGTAGCGGATCGTGCCGCCGTCGGGCGCATACAACCCCGCCAGAAGCTTCACGAGCGTGGTCTTGCCCGAGCCGTTCGAGCCTACCAGTGCCACGCTTTGCCCGGGACGCACACGAAGCGTCAGATCGCGAATTGCGGGCTTGGCGGCGCCGGGGTAGGTGAAGCTCACGTGGCTGAACTCGATGCCCGCGCGCTCGTCGAGGCCGCTCGATGCAGTCCCGTGCACGCCGTGTGCGGGCTGCTCCAGGTAGTCGTAGAGATTCGACAGGTACAGGTTGTCCTCGTACATGCCGCCGACGGCGCTCAGCATCGCGGCGACGGCGGATTGGCCCTGCTTGAACAGCAACAGGTACATCGTCATTTCGCCGAGCGAGATGGCCTCGGCGATCGTGGCGAGCGCGATCCACGCGTACGCGCCGTAGAACGCAGCGCTGCTGACGAGGCCGAGTGCAAAACCCCAGCCGTCGCGGCGGATCGTGAGCCGTTTCTCCTCAGCGTAGATCCGCCGGAAGATATCGCGGTAGCGTGCCATCAGCCGCGGACCGAGGTCGAAGAGCTTGACCTCCTTGGCGTGATCCTCGCGCGCGAGCACGATCTCGAGATAGGCGAGCATGCGCCGATCGGCGCTGCGCCATTGGAACGCGCGGAACCGCTCGCCCGAGAATCGCGTCTCGGCGACGAACGCCGGGACACCCGCGACGGCCAGGATCGCGACGGCCCACGGCGAGAAGTGCAGCAGAAGCCCGGCATAGCTCACGAGCGACACCGTGTTCTGTGCGAGCGCAAACGTGCGGTTCACCAGGCTCAGCGGCCGGACCGAAGCCTCCTGCCGCGCACGATTCAGCTTGTCGTACAGCTCCGAGTCTTCGAACTGCGCCAACGTGAGCGTCAGGGCCTTGTCGAGAATCAACAGGTGCACGCGCTGCGACAGCAGCACGCGCAGCAACGATTGACAGAAGTCGATGCCGCGCTGGCCGGCGGCCAGGGCCGCCACGATGAGCCCCTCGAGCGCCACCAGTGCGAGCACGGCGCCGTAATCGGGGGGCGCGCCCGCCCGGTGGGCCGCGAGTGCCGCAACCACCGCGTCGACGATCAGCTTGCCGAGATAGGCCACGCCGGCCGGCAACAGGCCCGCCAGGAGCGTCAGCGCTCCCAAGGTCACGGTCAGCGTTCGGTGCGTGGACCAGACCAGTACGATGGCACGTCGGCTATAACGCCAGAACCCGAGGTACTGGGTGAAGCCCGTCGCACTTGCCGCCTGTTCTGCCATGTTCGATCTTGACCACCAGGGAGGCGGCCGGACATACTGCCTGACCATGAGTGGACTGCGAAGTGATCGTGAACGCAATCGTCGCTGGTGGCGCGAGCCAACAGCGGAGCGGGTAGTGCGCGCGTAGCAGACTCAAAGTCAGTCTCTCGACCCATGCAGACCCATCTCGCGGATAACGGAGATGGGTTTTTTGTTTTTTTGGACCCCGCAAAACCGAGGCAGCTCACGTCATGGAGTCACCGTTCGACATAACCGCCGATCTCGATACACCGGTATCGGCGTACATGAAGCTGAAGCCGTTTGGGCCCTGTTTCCTGCTCGAGAGCGTCGAGAGCGGTGAGCGCCTGGCCCGCTACTCGTTCGTCGGGCTCGGCGCACGTCTGACGCTCGAGCTTTACCCCGACCGGCTCACGATCAACGGCAAGGCCGAGCGCAGGCCGACCAACGCCGCCGAGTGGCTCGCGCTGATGCGCGACGTGCTGCAGCGCGCCCCGACGCTGGCGCCCGAGATCGAGGGCATTCCGTTCAACGGCGGCCTGGTCGGCACCACCGGCTACGACGTCGTGCGGTTTTTCGAGAACCTGCCGCCGAACCGTAGCGAACGGCAGGGGCTGCCCCAAGGCGTGTACGTAGCGCCCGAGTCGCTGCTCGTGTTCGATCACCTGACGCGGCGGGTCGCGTTGCTGCATGCGGGCTCCGAAAGCGCGCGACAGGCGCTGCGCAAACGCGTCGTGGCAGCATTGCGCGGCGGTCTCGACGCACCCGATCATCAAGGCACTTTCACGCCGGGGCCCGCGAGCATGACGCAGGCCGAGTACGTCGCGGCCGTGGGCCAGGCCAAGGCACACATCAAGGCGGGCGACATCTACCAGATCGTGCTGTCGGTGCGCTTCAGCGGCCGCACGGATCTCGACGCATTCCAGACCTACCGCGGCCTGCGGCTCCTGAACCCTTCGCCCTACATGTTCTTCTTCGAAGTCGGCCAGCTGCGCGTGGCCGGCTCCTCGCCCGAAGCGCTCGTGCGGCTGACCGGCCGCCACGCGAGTCTGCGGCCGATCGCCGGCACGCGGCCGCGCGGCGCCACGCCCGAGCACGACCTGGCGCTCGAGCGCGAGCTGCTCGCGGATCCGAAGGAAAACGCCGAGCACGTGATGCTCGTGGATCTCGCGCGCAACGATCTCGGCCGCGTCGCGAGCGGCGGATCGGTGCACGTGGACCCGTACCGCAAGATCGAGCGCTACAGCCACGTCATGCACATCGTGAGCGGCGTGCAGGGGCTCGTCGCCGCCGACCGCGATGCTTTCGACCTGTTCGCCGCGGCCTTCCCGGCCGGCACGCTGGTGGGGGCGCCGAAGGTGCGCGCGATGCAGCTGATCGCCGAGCTCGAGCCCACGGCGCGCGGCCTGTATGGCGGCACGGTCGGCTACTTCGCCAAGAACGGCAACATGGACCAGGCCATCACGATCCGCACGATGGTGTTCCACGGCGACGAGTACAGCTTCCAGGCCGGCGCCGGCATCGTGTCCGACAGCGTGCCCGACACGGAGTATCAGGAGGTGCTCGCGAAGAGCGCCATCCTTAGGCGAGCGCTCGAGCTTGCGAAGGAAGGACTATGAGCGTGCGAGCTGCTGCTGATCGATAACTACGACTCCTTCACCTACAACCTCGTGCAGGCGTTCCTCGTGCTGAAGGCGGAGGTGCATCGTGCATCGCAACGACGCGCTGACGGTGGCAGAAGCGCAGATGCTGAAACCCACGCACCTCGTGATCTCGCCCGGGCCCGGCCGCCCCGACGATGCCGGCGTGTCGCTTGACGATGATCGGCGCGTTCGCGGGCGAGATCCCGGTGCTCGGCGTGTGCCTCGGCCACCAGAGCATCGTGCAGCACTTCGGCGGCGAGATCATCGGCGCGACGCGCGCTCATGCACGGCAAGACGTCGATCGTTCAGCACGATGGCAAGACGTTGTATCGAGACCTTTCGAACCCGTTCGAAGTCGGGCGCTACCACTCGTTGGCCGCGAATCGCGACAAGATGCCGCCGGAGCTGATCGTGACGGCGCGCACCACGGACGGCGAGATCATGGGCGTGCGCCACACACGGCTGAACGTGGAGGGCGTGCAGTTCCACCCGGAGAGCGTGCTGACGCCCGAAGGCCCGCAGCTGCTGCGAAACTTCCTCAGTCCATGAGCGTGACGCCGCAGCAACATGCTCGAGCGGTTGCTCGCGGGGCAAAGCCTCGACGAGCCGACGGCGTTGAGCTTGCTGCGCACGATGGCGAGCGGTGAGCTCGCACCGGCGCTCGCGGGTGCCCTGCTCGCGGCGCTGCGCGCGAAGGGCGAGACGGCCGAGGAGATGCGCGGCTTCGCCCGCGGCATGCGCGAGCTCGCGCGCACGACCCGCCATCGCTCCCGGGCCCTACGTCGACATCGTCGGCACGGGCGGCGACGGCTCGAGCAGCCTGAACCTGTGCACCGGCAGCGCATTGCTCGCGGCCGCGTGCGGCGCCCCGATCGTAAAGCACGGCAACCGCTCCGTTTCGAGCCGCAGCGGCAGCGCCGACGTGCTCGCGGCGCTCGGCCTGCCTATGCCGCTCGATGAAGCGCGAAGCTGGCGCATGCCTGCAACGCTTCGGCTTCACGTTCCTGTTCGCACCGCATTACCACCCGGCGATGAAGCACATCGCGCCCGTGCGCCAGGCGCTCGGCGTGCGCACGGTGTTCAACATCCTGGGGCCGCTCGTGAACCCGGCCGCGCCGCCCTTTCACGTGATCGGGGCGTTCAGTGACGAGATCGCGGCGGTCATGGCCGAGACGCTGGCCGGCCTGCCGCTCACGCGCGCATTCGTGGTCCACGACCTCGCAGGCTGGGACGAGGCCACGCCGGCCGGTCCGTTCGTTTGCTACGACGTGAGCTCGGGCCGCGTCGAGCGCAGCGTGCGCGATCCGCGCGACTTGGGTCTGGCGCGCTGCGCGCTCGACGAGCTGCGCGGCGCGGACAGCGCGACGAACGCTGCGCGCCTCAAGGCCGCGCTCGCGGGCGGCGACACGCCCGGGCACCGCGACGCGCTCGTACTCGGCGCCGCACTCGCACTCGAGGTCGCGGGTTTGGCGCCGGACGCGGCGAGCGCCGTGACCCGCGCCCGCGCCGGGCTCGCAAGCGGCGCGGCGGCGCGGCTCGTCGAAGGCCTCGCGACGCTCGGCAGGGAGCGCCAGGCATGACGTTCCTCGAACGCATGGCGGAAGCCAGCCGTGCACGTGTGCGCGCGGCGCGTGCGGTCGAAAGCGAGGCCGCGCTGGAGCGGCGCGCACGCGCCACGCCGCCACCGCCACCGCTCGTGTTGCGCGGCTTCGACGTGATCGCGGAGATGAAGCTCCGCTCGCCCGCCGCAGGCGGGCTCGCCGCCGCGGACTTCGACAAGACCGCGCAGCTCCAGGGCTACGCCACCGGTGGCGCCGCGGCCGTGTCCGTGCTGACCGAACCGACCGAGTTCTTTGGCGAGCTCGCGCACCTCGTGGACGCCGCCAGGCTGCTAGCCGCCTCCGGCCCGCCGGCGATGCGCAAGGATTTCCTGACCGACCCGTATCAGGTCGCTCGAAGCGCGCGCAGCGGGTGCCGGCGGCGTGCTCGTGATCGTGACGATGCTCGACGACGAAACCGTGCGCGCGCTCGTGGACCGGGCGCGTGCGCTCGGCCTGTTCGTGCTGCTCGAAGCGTTCGATCGCGCCGACCTCGAGCGGCTCGCGCCGTTCGACGTGCCGAGCGACGCCGGCCCGCCCGTACTGGCCGGCGTGAACTGCCGCGACCTTCGCGATCTGAACGTGCGGTTCGAACGTTTCGCCGAGCTCGCGCCGCGCCTGCCACGCCACTTGCCCACGGTGGCCGAGAGCGGCATCGGCACGACGGATGACATTCGCAGCGTCGCGAGCGCAGGCTATCGGCTGGCGCTGGTCGGCTCGTCGCTGATGCGCGCTTTGGACCCCGCCGCGGCGCTCGCGGCATTGATTGCCGCCGGCCGCTTGAGCCTGGCGTAGAGGCACTGACATGTTCGTAAAAATCTGTGGCATGAACAGTCCCGAGGCCGTGGCGGCCGCGGTACGCGCAGGTGCCGACGCCGTCGGCTTCGTGTTCGCCGAGTCACCGCGCGAGGTCACGCCCGAGCGCGCCAAGGAGCTGTGCGTCGGTCTGCCCGGCCACGTCGTGCGCATCGCCGTCATGCGGCATCCGTACGCCGCGCGCTGGCAGCAAGTGCTCCAAGTATTCGCACCGGACTGGCTGCAGACCGATGCCGCCGATCTGCCGGCGATCACGCTGCCGAGCGGCTGTGTGGCGCTGCCCGTGTACCGCGACGGCAACGCGCCGGCCGACGCCGATCTGCCCGATCGCCTGCTGTTCGAGGGCACGCACAGCGGCAGCGGCCGCCTCGCCGACTTGGACGAGGCGCAAGGGCTCGCGCACGTCGCAGAAGTGATCCTCGCGGGCGGTTTGACGCCCGACAACGTGGCCGACGCCGTGCGCTTCGTGAAACCGTGGGGCGTCGACGTGTCGAGCGGCGTGGAACGCGCGCGGGGCGAGAAAGACCCCGCCAAGATCGAAGAATTCGTAGCCCGCGTGCGGGCGATTCAGGAGCGAGTTGATGGAGACTGAAGGTAGCGAGGCCTTGCTCGCGGCGCTGCTCGACGGCCGGTTACCCGACGCGAATGGCCGGTTCGGCCCGTTCGGCGGCCGGTTCGTGCCGGAGACGCTGATGCCCGCGATCGAACGCCTGACCTACGGCGTGCAGCACATCCTGCCGTCGGTGGAGTTTCAGCGCGCGCTCGTCGGCGAGCTCAAGTCGTGGGTCGGCCGGCCGACGGCGCTCACGCACTTGCCGACAGTGTCGAAGAGCTGGGGCGCCGACGTGTGGTTGAAGCGCGAGGATCTCGCCCACACGGGCGCGCACAAGATCAACAACGGCATCGGCCAGGCACTGCTCGCGAAGGCTCTTGGGTGCCAAGCGCGTGGTTGCCGAGACCGGCGCGGGCCAGCACGGCGTGGCGTCCGCTGCCGCCTGCGCGCGCGTGGGCCTGCCGTGCACCGTATACATGGGCGAGATCGACGTCGCGCGCCAGGCGCCGAACGTCGACCGCATGCGCCGCTTCGGCGCGACCGTCGTGCCCGTGACGTCCGGCGATCGCACGCTGCGCGCCGCCATCGACGAAGCCATCCGCGACTGGGTGTCGGATCCCGTCGGCACGTACTACCTGCTCGGCTCCGCGATCGGCCCGCACCCGTACCCGTACCTCGTGCGCCAGCTGCAGGCCGTGATCGGCCGCGAAGCGCGCGCGCAGATCATCGAAGCCGGCGGCCTGCCGGACGGCGTGTTCGCGTGCGTGGGCGGCGGCTCGAATGCGATCGGCCTGTTCCACGGATTTCTGGCAGATCGCAGCGTGAAGCTCTACGGCGTCGAAGCCGGCGGGCGTGGACCCGCACTCGGTGAGCACTCCGCCACGCTGTCGCACGGCAAGCCCGGCGTGCTGCACGGCACGTACACGATGCTGCTGTACGACAAGCACGGCCAGATCCAGGAGACGCATTCGATCTCGGCAGGCCTCGACTACCCCGGCGTGGGCCCGGAGCACGCGCTGCTGCAGTCCATCGGGCGCGTCGAGTACGTCACGGCCAGCGACACCGAAACCCTGGCCGCGCTCGAGGAGCTCACCGCGAGCGAAGGCATCCTGCCGGCGCTCGAGAGCTCACACGCGCTCGCGGGCGCGAAGCGCTGGGCCGCGCAGAATCGCGGTGCGCGCGTACTGATTGGCTTGTCCGGCCGCGGCGACAAGGACATGCCGATCCTCGCGCAGTATCCGCTGGCGGGCGCGGGCAGAGATGCCGGCGGTAGAGCAACGCAGGGAGCCGGGCGCGAACATGCTGCCGCGTGACCGGATTCGAACTGCAGTCGCGCGCGACGTGAAAGCCGGCGCGGAGCCGGCGCTCGTGGCCTTTCTTACCGCCGGGTATCCCGAGCCGCGCGAATTTCTGCAAACCTTGCGCGCGGTGGCGGGCGCGGCAGATGCAGTCGAGATCGGCGTGCCGTTCTCCGATCCCATGGCCGACGGCGTCACGATTCAGCGCTCGAGCCAGCACGCGATCGAGAAAGGCGTGAGCCTTGCGTGGATTCTCGAGGAGCTCGCGCGTCGAGACTTCGAGCTGCCCGCGCCCGTGCTATTGATGAGCTATCTGAACCCGCTACTGGCCTACGGCTACGAGGCGCTCGCCGAGCGCGCGGCCAAGGTCGGTGTCAGCGGCTTCATCGTGCCGGACCTGCCGTACGAGGAGAGCGCACCCGTCGCGGCGGCGCTCAACGCACACGGACTCGCCCTCGTGCAGCTCGTGACACCCGCGACACCGGCCGAACGCCTGGCGCGTGTGTGCGGCGCGAGCCAGGGGTTCGTTTACGCCGTCACGCGCTTAGGCATAACGGGCGGCGAATCGACGCTCCCTCCCGACACCGCGAGCTATCTCGCAGCCGTGAAGGCCGCGTCGGCGCTGCCTGTTTGCGCGGGGTTCGGCGTGCGGCGGGCGGACCAGGTCAAGGCGATCGGCAAACACGCCGACGGTGTCATCGTGGGCTCGGCGCTCGTGGAAGTGCTCGAGCGCGGCGAAGATCCCGCAGAGTTCCTCAAAGCCTTGCGAGCGTGAAGCTCGCACCGGTGCACAATGAAACGAGTGTGGAGCGGCAGCGTGCTGCACGACACGGCCCACTTGCAGAACCTGCTCGAGCAAGCCGGCATCGGTTGCTTCATCAAACACCGCGAGCTCGGGTCGGCAATGGGCGACCTGCCGTTCCTCGAATGCTCACCGGAGCTCTGGGTGCTGCGCGACGAGCAGGCGGGGAAAGCCACGCTGGTGATCCGCGAAGCGCTGCGGCCGGAAACCGGCGCGCCCGCCGCGCCGTGGCACTGCAGCGAATGCGGCGAGGCCAACGAAGCGCAGTTCGCCGCTTGCTGGCGGTGCGGGCACCGCGACACCGCCACGCCGGAGTGACCTAGGATGCTGCGCTGGTTCGACACCCTGCTTCTGTTCCTTGCCAGCGTGGCAACGGGGCTCGGGTTGCTACCGCTCGGTGCCCGGCTCTGGTGGATCCTCGACCTCACGACGCACTTCCGGCTGCAGTTTCTGGGCGCGGCCGGCGCGCTGCTCGTGTTGCTGGCGCTGCGGCGGAAATGGCTGTCCGCGGCGGCGCTGCTCGTGATCGGTGCATTGAACGCCTGGCCTGTGCTGCCCTACGTACCGCGCTTCGCGCCTGCCGCGACCGCGCCGTCGGCGGCCGCACCGTTGAAGGTGTTGACCGTGAACGTGTCGTTCAGGCAGTTCTCCGCGCGCCGCTTCCGCGAGATCGTGGCCGAGGCCGCGCCCGACGTACTGCTCGTGGTCGAATTCACCCCGCACGCGGAGGAAGTTCTCGCCGAGTTCGACAAGCTGTTCCCGCAACAACTCAAGGCGCCCGCCGAAGGGCCGTACGGCATCGCGGTGTGGTCGCGTTTCCCGTTGGAGCGTGCATTCACTTTCCCGCTCGGCCCCGTGCCCGCCGTCGAGGCCCGCGTGCAAACGCCCGCCGGCACGTTCACGTTGCTCGGCGTGCATTTGAGTGCGCCGACGCTGCCGCGCCGCGCCGAGCAACGCAACCAGGAGCTCAAGCTGCTGGCCGAGCACCGCGCCATGCTCGCCGGACCCGTGATCGTGGCCGGCGATTTCAACGTAACGCCTTACTCGCCGTATTACGGCGACTGGCTGGCGGCGACACAGCTCACGGACTCGCGTTACGGCCGAGCCCTGACCGGAAGCTGGCCCGCCGTCTTGCCAATTCTCGGCATCCCCATCGATCATGTCGCAGTGAGTAACGAGTTCGTGATCCTCTCGCATCGACGACTGCCGGCCTTCGGCTCCGACCACTGGGGCATCATGGCCGAGCTCGCCCTGCAGCCAGCCGACGCATCGCCATGACGCAACCCACGGCCTGCGTGCTGATCATCGGCAACGAGATCCTGTCCGGCAAAACGCAGGACACGAATTTGCAGTTCTTGGGGTTCGAGCTTGCGAAGCTCGGCATCCGGCTTGCCGAAGGGCGCATCGTGCGGGACGAACCCGGCACCATCATTCGCCACGTCAACGAGTGCCGCGCGGCGTTCACGTACGTGTTCACGACCGGCGGCATCGGCCCCACCCACGACGACATCACCACCGAGTGCATTGCACAGGCGTTCGGCGTGCCGCTCGTCCTGAGCGATCATGTGGTCGAGATCATGAAGCGCAGCGGCCGGCCGCTGAACGAGGCGCGCCTGAAGATGGCACGCATCCCGCAAGGCGCGGAACTCGTCGAGAACACCGCGAGCCTGCCCGGTTTTCGGCTCGAGAACGTGTTCGTGTTCGCCGGCATCCCGAGCATTGCGCGCGCGATGTTCGTAGGCGCCGTGCCGATGCTACTCAAAGGCACGCCGATCCTATCGGCCAGCGTCGACGCCTATCTTCGCGAAGGCGACTTCGCCGAAGCGCTCGAGAAGCTCCAGCAGCGTCACCCCGACGTCGAGATCGGCAGCTATCCGTTCAACCGCGAAGGCAAACTCGGCGCAGCACTCGTCGCGCGGGGCACGGACCGCGTGGTGCTCGGCAACGTGATCAGCGAGATCGTAGCGATCATCACCGCACTCGGCGGCGAGACGAAGCTCAGCTGACTTGATAGCGGAGCCCCTGACGCTTCCGCGGAAGCGCGCACCAAAGAGGTGCGCAATCCCTCGCGTGAGGGGTCGCGAGGGATTTTTCGAGACTGAACCTACCCGCGGCGGGGCGCCAACGCGAGCACCGCGAGCCCGAGCGCGGCGCCCGCCCAGCCGAGCCACGTGGGCTGCCCGAGGCCGGTCCACAGCACGCCGGCGATCAACAACGCGCCGCCCTGCACGAGTTGCTCGAGCCGCGTAGCGCGGCGGCGATCGCCTTTCGCGCCGGCCGATCCGGCCTGCCTGCGTCGCTCGGCCGCAGCCTCGGCGTCCATCTTGCGCACGGCGCGATGCAGCATCCGCGGCAGCATGGCGAGATCCTCACTGATCTCTGGCCACGCGGCGATCAGCTGCTTTAGCCGAGTGCGGGGGTCGTGACGCTCGCGCATCCACTCCTCGAGCACCGGCTTCGCGGTCTTCCACAGATCGAGCTCCGGATACAGCTGCCGGCCGAGGCCCTCGATCGAGAGCAGTGTCTTTTGCAGCAGCACGAGCTGCGGCTGCACTTCCATGTTGAACTGGCGGGCGGTCTGGAACAGCCGCAGCAGCACGAGGCCGAACGAGATGTCCTTCAGTGGCTTGTTGAAAATCGGCTCGCACACGGCGCGCACGGCCGCTTCGAGCTCGTCGACGCGCGTGCCCGCCGGCACCCAGCTCGAGTCCACGTGCAGGGTCGCGACACGCCGATAGTCACGGCGGAAGAATGCGAGGAAGTTCTCGGCGAGATAGTGCTGGTCGCGCGCGTCGAGCGTGCCGACGATACCGAAGTCGACGGCCACGTACTTGGGCCGCGCCGGATTCGTCACGTCGACGAAGATGTTGCCGGGGTGCATGTCGGCGTGGAAAAAGTTGTGGCGAAACACCTGCGTGAAGAAGATCTCGACGCCGTTCTCGGCGAGCCGCTTGATGTCGGTGCCCGCCCGCGTCAACGCTTCGAGGTCGTCCACCTGAATGCCGAAGATCCGCTCGATCGTCAGCACGTTCGGGCGACACCAATCCCAGTAGATGTCCGGCACATACAAGAGGTCGGAGCCCAAGAAGTTGCGCTTGAGCTGCGCGGCGTTGGCGGCCTCGCGCATCATGTCGAGCTCTACGCCAAGCGTCTTCTCGAACTCCGCCACGACCTCGGTCGGATGCAGCCGCCGCGCATCCGGCCAATAGGCTTCAGCGAGAGCGGCGATCGCATACAGCACTTCCACGTCGCGCTGGATCAGGCCCGCGACATTCGGTCGCAGCACCTTGACGACCACGGCTTTGCCGTCCGGCAGTCGCGCGGCGTGCACTTGCGCGATCGATGCCGCGGCTAGCGGTGTGCGATCGAATTCCGCGAAAACTTGCGCAAGCGGTCGGCCAAACGCCGCCTCCAATGTGGCTACCGCCTGGTCACCGGGGAACGGTGGCACCTGATCCTGCAGCTTCGCAAGCTCGGTCGCGACCTCGGGCGACAACAGATCGGGTCGCACCGAAAGCGCTTGGCCGAATTTCACGAAGATCGGCCCGAGCTCCTCGAGCGCCTCGCGAATTCGCACCCCGAGCGGCTGTGCGCTGCGTCCAAACGGCAGCAAACGGCGTGCCCACGCCAGGGGCCGGAACAGATGCGTGCGCCACACGATCTCGTCGAGCCCGTGACGCACGAGCACGCGCTGGATCGTGAACATCCGCAGCAGCTGGCGCAGCCGGCGCACGGTGCGGCTTACCGTCGCTCGAGCCGCGCGAGCCGCGCGGCCGTGCGTTCGACGTCGTCGCGCAGGCGCTCGACGTCGGAGTAGAAAGCGTCGGCCTCGAGCGGAGCCGGCATCGCCCGGCTCTCCTCTTGCAGATACTCGGCCGTATTCATGCGCAGCGCACCAGCCGCGCGCGCAAGCCACGCGCCGGCGCCACGCGCGATTTCACCGAGCGCGTGCGCGGGGACGTCGCCGAGCCACTTGGCGACTTCGTCTTCGATGTCGGGCCGCGCGAGCTTCAGTAGCTGCGAGTAGCGCTCGGCCACCTGCAGATCGCCGCTGAAGCTCGCCTGCGTGCGCTTGACGTCGCTCACGCCTCCGGCGCGGGCGAGCTTCAGGAGATCGAGCGGCGTCGCGCGCAACGTGGCCGTCGCGCTTTCGGCGTCATTGCCAACGCGCAAACGCTCGCCTTCCGCGTGGAGCACGGCGGTGACTCCCAATCCTTCGACGTGCACCGCGAAGCTCGTGCCGCTCAAGCGTTCGAGCAAATCCTGGGCGGCCGATGACTCGCCGACCAGGCGGTTCAGCTCGTGCTCGACGAACGTGAGGAAGGGCGCGGCGGCCGACATCGTGACGGCTAGAGCCGGAACCCCACGTGTAGTGCGACTATGCCTAAGCTCAGATTGAAGTACTCGCAACGCTCGAAGCCGGCGTTCTGCATCATGGCCTTCAGCGTCGCCTGATCCGGATGCTTGCGGATCGACTCGGCAAGGTAGCGGTAACTCTCGGCGTCGCCAGCCAGGAGTTGGCCCAGGCGCGGCAGCACCTGGAACGAATACGTGTCGTAAAGCGGTGCGAGCGGACCCAGCTGCGGTTGCGAGAACTCGAGCACCAGCAGTCGGCCTCCCGGTTTCAGCACGCCATACAGCGAGCGCAGCGCCGCGTCCTTGTCGGTGACGTTGCGCAGGCCAAAGCCGATCGTCACGCAGTGGAAGCTGCCGTCCGGAAACGGCAGCCCTTCAGCGTCCGCGAGCACGTACTCGACGTTGCCCGCGAAGCCTTCGTTCAGCAGCCGGTCGCGGCCTGCGGCCAGCATGGCGGCGTTGATGTCGGTGACCACGACGCGGCCGGTCGCTACCGACCTGGCGCGCGAGTCCGGCGGCGAGATCGCCGCTGCCGGTCGCGACGTCGAGCGCCTGCTGGCCCGGCCGAAGCCCCGTCTTCGCGAGCGTGAAGCGCTTCCAGAGCCGGTGCAGCCCGCCCGACATCACGTCGTTCATGAGGTCGTAGCGCGGGGCAACCGAGTCGAACACGCCGCGCACGCGGGCTTTCTTGTCGCCCCACGGGACGCGCTCGTAGCCGAAATCGGCTTCGCGCGCGCCGCGATTGTCACTGTCCGCCATAGGCGCAGAGTATAGGCTACGCCCCGGCCGCCGCGCGCGGGCCCACGTTACGTCGCGGAGCGCACTCGGTGCGACTTCACTGCGCCCACTTCGGTTCCGGATGACGCGCCTTGCCGGCTTGCGCAAGACGCTCGAGATAGCGCGCCCACTGGCGATCGCGCTCGCTGCACATCTCGTACAGATAGGACCACGTATACAGACCCGTGTTATGGCCGTCGTCGAACACGATGCGCACCGCATACAGGCCAATGGGCTCGATCTGCGCGATGCCCACCGATTCCTTGTCGGTCACGAGGATGCCTTCGCCTGCGGCGTGGCCTTTGACCTCGGCCGACGGCGAGTGCACGCGCAGGAACTCGGCCGACAGGCGTGCGTTCATTCCGTCGGCGAAACGGACCTCGAGCTCGCGCGAGCGCTTGTGGTATTTGAGATCGGTGGGCGGTGGAATCTGTAGCTCGGTCATCGGTGGTTTGCTCCAGCTACAGGATGTAACGGCTCAAGTCCTCGTTCTGCACGAGCGAGCCCAAGTGCGCATCGACGTAGGCCGCGTCGATCACGATGCTCTGGCCGCCGCGATCGGCGGCTTCGAACGACACCGTCTCGAGCAGGCGCTCGAGCACCGTGTGCAGCCGCCGCGCACCGATGTTCTCGCTGCGGTCGTTGACCTGGAACGCGATCTCGGCGAGCCGGCGTACCCCGCTCGGCTCGAACTTGATGTCGAAGCGCTCGGTGGCAAGCAGGCTCTTGTACTGCTCCGTCAGAGACGCCGACGGCTCGGTGAGGATGCGCACGAACTCGTCGACGCCGAGCGCAGTGAGCTCCACGCGGATCGGGAATCGGCCCTGCAGCTCGGGGATCAGGTCCGACGGCTTCGCGACGGTGAACGCGCCCGACGCGATGAAGAGAACGTGGTCCGTCCGCACCATGCCGTATTTCGTGCTGACGGTGCAGCCTTCGACGAGCGGCAGCAGGTCGCGCTGCACGCCTTCCCGTGACACGTCGGCGCCATGCGCCTCTGCGCGCCGCGCGACCTTGTCGATCTCGTCGATGAACACGATGCCGTGCTCCTCGACCGCACGCACGGCCTGCGCCTTGACGTCCTCTTGATTGATCAGCTTGCCGGCTTCGTCTTCCGTGAGCTGCTTCCAGCGCTTCCTTGACCTTCAGCTTGCGTCGCTTCGACCGGCCGTCGCGCAGGTTCTGGAACATGCCCTGAAGCTGCTGCGTCATCTCCTCCATGCCGGGCGGCGCCATGATTTCGACACCGACCGGGGGCCCGGTCACGTCGACTTCGACCTCGCGGTCGTCGAGGCTGCCTTCGCGCAGCATCTTGCGGAAGCGCTGGCGTGTGTCGCGGCCGTCATCGCCAACTCCGGGCAGCAGTGCGTCGAGCAGGCGGTCCTCGGCCGCGTCCGCGGCTCGTTCGGCCACGCGCGTCATGGCTTGCTCGCGCGTCAGCTTCAGCGCCATGTCGACGAGGTCGCGAATGATCGAGTCGACGTCGCGACCCACGTAGCCAACCTCGGTGAACTTCGTGGCCTCCACTTTGATGAACGGCGCGTGCGCGAGCTTCGCGAGCCGGCGCGCGATCTCGGTCTTGCCGACACCGGTGGGGCCGATCATCAGAATGTTCTTCGGCGTGATCTCGCTGCGCAGCGGCTCCTCGACCTGCGCGCGGCGCCAGCGATTGCGCAGTGCGATCGCGACGGCGCGCTTGGCGTCGTGCTGGCCGATGATGTGCTTGTCGAGCTCTTCGACGATTTCGCGCGGCGTCATGGACATCGGGCTAGAGCTCTTCCACCGTCAGCGACGTGTTCGTATAGATGCAGATCTTGCCCGCGATGTGGAGCGCCTTCTCGACGATCGCGCGAGCGGGGAGGTCGGTGTTTTCGTACAACGCCTGTGCCGCAGCCTGCGCGTAGGCGCCGCCGGAACCGATCGCAAGCACATCGTGCTCGGGCTCGATGACATCGCCGGTACCGGACACGAGCAGCGAGTTCTGCGAGTCCGCGACGATGAGTACCGCTTCGAGCCGGCGCAGCATCCGGTCCGTGCGCCAGTCTTTCGCTAGCTCGATGGCCGCTCGCATCAGGTTGCCGTGCTTCGTGAGCTTAGCCTCGAAATACTCGAACAACGCGAACGCGTCGGCCGCGCCGCCGGCGAAGCCCGCCAGGACTTTGCCGTCGTGCAGCCGCCGCACTTTACGTGCGTTGCCCTTCATGACCTGGTTGCCGAGCGTGACCTGGCCGTCGCCGCCAATGGCGACGCGGCCGTTACGGCGCACACAAACGATCGTAGTGGCGTGGACCTTTTCCATGCTTCGAACCTCTGCGGGGCGGCGCGCGCGGCGCCGCGGCGGCCTACTCCGAACGGCGGCGCGCGCGCGGATGCGCTTGGTCGTAGACCTGAGCCAGGTGCTGGAAGTCGAGGTGCGTGTAGATCTGCGTGGTCGACAGGCTCGCGTGGCCGAGCATTTCCTGCACGGCCCGCAGATCGCGGCTCGACTCCAGTACGTGCGTGGCGAACGAGTGGCGCAGCATGTGCGGGTGCACGCCCGTCGGCGAACCTTGGCGACGCGCCCACTCGTTGACGCGCTGCTGCACGGCTCGCGGGCTCACTCGCGTGCCGCGTTGCGACACGAACATCGCGAGCTCGCCGGAACGCGAGAGCTCGGAACGCACGGCGAGCCAATCCTTGAGAGCCGCAAGCGCCTGCTTGCCGACGGGTACGATGCGCGCCTTCGAGCCTTTGCCGACAACGCGTACCGTGCGATCCGCGGCATCGACGTCGCCGAGATTCAGACTCACGAGCTCCGCGAGCCGCAGTCCGGACGAATAGAACAGCTCGAGCATCGCGCGATCGCGTAGCGTCAGCGGGTCGTCGCCGCTGATGGCGAGCAGGCTCGCCACCTGATCGGCGTCGAGCGTGGCCGGCAACCGGCGCGCAGGCTTCGGCGCCTGCACGTGCACGCCGGCATTGGCCGTCACGACACCGGTTTCGATGAGGTAATTCAGGAACGTCCGCACGGCCGACAACCGCCTCGCGACACTGCGGGAATTCAAACCGCGGCGGTGGCCTTCGGCGGCGAACCGCCGCACGGCGTACGAGTCGAGCGCCGCGAACTCTTCGATCCGCTCGCGCTCGCAAAACTGCAACAACGCGTTCAGATCGCGCGTGTATGCCGTCACGGTGTGCGGCGACAGCCGCCGCTCGGTGGACAGCCGCTTCAGGAACGCGGCCAGTTCTTGCTGCCCCACGTTATAGCTGCTCGCGCGACAGGCTGACGGCCAGTAGCTCGCCGAGACGCGCGAGGAAGTCCATGCGTTTGCCGGGGTGGAAGTGATCCGGGTCGCGGCTGCCGATGATCAGGAAGCCGAGGTTGGCTTCCGCGCCGAGCGGGACGAACGCCGCCGAGCTCACGAGGTCAGCGTCACGATCGAACACGTTCTTCTGACGATCGCGCAGCGGCCCGCAGCGCGGTTTGGCCGCGCGCACGAAAGCCGCGAATGGCCGCACGATGGCGTCGTCTTGTGCGAGCCGTTTCACGAATCCTTCGCGCTGCGCCGCAGCGGGCGCGCTCGGAAACAGCACCAGCACGGCACGCTCGGCGCCGAAATCCTCGCGCAGGTTCGTCTCGAGCTGTTCGAGCCTTGCCGGCAAGGTCGACGCGCGCATGAGCTTGAGCGCCAACTGGTGAATCTTCTCGACGAGCGCGTCGTTCTGCTTCGCGACGGCGACCAGCTCCTTGAACTGCCGCTCGAGCTGCGAGTTGCGTGTTCGGAGCACGGCCACCTGACGCTCGACGAGCGAGATCGCGGCGCCGCCCGTGCGATGCGGCAATTTCAGCGACAACAACAGCAACGGGTGGCGCTCGAAGAACTCCGGGTTGCTCTTCAGATACTCCGCAATCGAGTCGTCCGCGAATGTGTCGCCCGGTGGCGTTCCGACTGCCGCGCCGACGTGCTGTTGACTCATAGCTCGATGTATCCCTCGTACACGGCCGTAGTGGCGCCAGTTTGCCACAGTGGCGAGCCTGGTCCAGGCCAACTGACGGTCAGGTCCCCGCCCGGCAGGCTCACGACGACGTCCGGGCCAAGCTGACCCCACCGCCGCCCGATCGCGACGGCCGCCGCCGCCCCCGTGCCGCACGCGAGCGTCTCGCCGGCGCCGCGCTCGTAAACGCGCAGCCGGATGCGGCGTTCGCTCTCGACGTGCATGAAACCGACGTTGACGCTCTGCGGGAAGCTCGGGTGGCGCTGAAACTCGGGGCCGAGCGTGTCGACGGGAGCCGTGTCGACCGACTCGACGGGAATCACGACGTGCGGGTTGCCCATCGACACGGCGCCGAACTCGACCGTGTGCCCGCCGACGTCGAGCAGGTAACCATCCAGCTCGGCTGGCGCCAGGAACGGCAGCGCCGCCGGCCGGAAGTCGGGCACGCCCAGGTCGACGCTGGCGCGATCGGCCGCGAGCACCTTGGCCGCGACGGCTCCGGCCGGGCTCACGAGCGTCAATTCGTTGCCGAAGCGTGGCGCAAGCAAGGTGGCCACGCAGCGCACGCCGTTGCCGCACTGCTGCACCTCGCCGCCGTCGGCGTTGAAGACGCGGTAGCTCACGTCGCCGGCCGCCGGCGGCTCGCTTTCGATCAGCATGAGCTGATCGAACCCCACCCCACGCCGACGGTCACCCAGGCGGCGCACGAGCTCGGGCGTGGGCAGCGGTCGCGCTTTGGGCCACTCCACGACCATGACGTCGTTGCCGAGGCCGTTCATCTTGGTGAACGCGAGCTTCATGGTGCTTGGCAATGCACTTCCGTGCGGATTAATGTCGCGGCCAGCTGCCGCATCGCGTGGATGTAGGGGCGAACTTACGTCAGAGGCAAATTATAGTGGATTCCATCTGGTCGAAGCCGCCCCGCGTATTCCGCGACCTGCGGGAGTTCCTGGCGCATCTCGAGACGCGCGGCGAGCTCGTAACGATCGCGACGCCGGTGAGCCCCGCGCTCGAGATCACCGAGATCTCGCGGCGCGTGCTGGCGAAGCGCGGCCCGGCCCTCCTGTTCACGAACGCGAGCCCGCACGGCATCCGCGTGCTGGCGAACCTGTTCGGCACCGAGGAGCGTGTCGCGGCAGCCATCGGCGCGGACAGCCGCGAGGCACTCACGGAGCTCGGCAAGCTGCTCGCCGCGCTGCGGGCGCCGCAGCCACCCCGCAGCATCGCCGAAGCCTGGCGCTCCCTGCCGCTCTTGAAAGAAATCCTGAACATGGCGCCGCGCAACGTTCGCGGTGCGGTGTGCCAGGAGGAAGTGCTCGAAGGCGACGCCGTGGACCTTTCGGCCTGGCCCATCCAGACCTGCTGGCCGGACGACGTCGGGCCGCTGATCACCTGGGGCCTCACGACTACACGCGGTCCGCTGCACGATCGGCAGAACCTCGGCATCTATCGCCAGCAGGTCATCGGCCGCAACCGGATCATCATGCGCTGGCTCGCGCACCGCGGCGGCGCCACGGACTACCGCGCGTTCCGCGAGCGTCACCCAGGCGAGCGCTTCCCTGTCGCCGTGAGCTTGGGCGCGGACCCGGCCACGATCCTGGCCGCCGTCACGCCGATTCCGAACACGCTCTCCGAGTACGCGTTCGCCGGCCTGCTCCGCGGCCAGCGTTCCGAGGTCGTGAAGTGCTTGGGCTCCGACCTCGTCGTGCCGGCGAACGCGGAGATTACGCTCGAAGGCTACCTCGAGCCCGGCGACGACGCGGCCGAGGGCCCGTTCGGCGATCACACGGGCTACTACAACGAGGTCGAGCGCTTCCCGGTCATGACGATCGAGCGCATCACGCACCGCAGGAACCCGATCTACCACACGACGTATACGGGCCGGCCGCCGGACGAGCCTGCGATCTTAGGCCTCGCCTTGAACGACGTATTCGTGCCGATCTTAAAGACGCAGTTTCCGGAGATCGTGGATTTCTACCTGCCGAGTGAGGCCTGCTCGTACCGCGTAGCCGTGGTCAGCATCAAGAAGGAGTACCCCGGCCATGCCAAACGCCTGATGTTCGGCATCTGGTCGTATTTGCGGCAGTTCATGTACACGAAGATCGTGATCGTCGTGGACGAGGACATCGATCCGCGCAACTGGGCCGACGTGATCTGGGCCATATCCACGCGCGTCGACCCTGAACGCGACAGCACGTTCGTCGGACGCACGCCGATCGATTACCTCGACTTCGCGTCGCCAGTCGCGGGGCTTGGCTCGAAGCTCGGCATCGACGCCACGACGAAGTGGCCGGGCGAGACGGAGCGCGCGTGGGGCCGCCCGATTTCCATGCGGCCCGACGTCGTTGCACGAATCGATGACTTGTGGGCACAACTTGGCCTCTGACGAGCCGCATCGCCGTTGGAGATTTGTCATAAGCCTGTTACCTTAGGAGTATCCACTTCGCTACCGAATAACAACGATCCTCTTCCCTCGGAGAGCCCATGCGACACATCCTGGTGACCAACGCCAAAGGCGGCTGTGGCAAAAGCACGATCGCGACGAGCCTTGCGGCTTACTTCGCGTCGGAAGGCTATGCGACGGCGCTCGTCGACTACGATCCGCAGGCCTCGGCGTTGACCTGGCTCCAGCAAAGACCCGCGGACTACGCGCCAATCACGGGTGTGCCGGGGTATGAGAGCGGCCTGCGCGGCGTGCCGCGTACGGCAGAATACGTTGTCATCGATTCACCGGCCGGCACGCGAGGCAAGGACCTGACGGAGCTCGTGCGCAAAGCCGAGACCATCGTCGTGCCCGTGTTGCCGTCGCCGATCGATATCAAGGCCGCCGAGCGTTTCGTGGAGGAGCTGCTCGACGTCGCCAAGGTGGCGGAGAAGAAAGCCAAGGCCGCGCTGGTTGCGAACCGCGTGAAAGAAAACACGCTGATCTTCGAGGAGCTCGACGGTGTACTGTCGCGCCTCAAAGTGCCGTACGTCGCGAGCTTTCGCGAAGCGCAGAACTATATCCGCGCGTATCAGCGTGGGCTCGGCATTCATGAATTGCCGCCCTATCTCGCGTGGCCCGACTGGGAGCAATGGGATCCGCTGATCGAGTGGCTGGACTCGCGCCGCTCGCAGCCGAAGGCCTAGGCGACCATTTAGTCCTGCAACGCTGCATTTCCGCCATCCCTGGCGGTCAAGCACTCTGGAGTCGTCGCCGTAGCTCGGCGACTTGCCGCCGACTGACTGCCAGCGGCTCACGCTCACCGCGTAGCCGCAGGGCGTAATTGTCCTCGCCGACACGTTCGAGCGCCTCGACGTGCGCGATCGCCACGAGCACGCTGCGGTGCGCACGCACGAAGTCGCGCGCGAATTCTTCCTCGAGCTGCTTCAGCGGCTCGTCGAGCAGATCCTCACCGCCCGTGTGCCGCACCGTGACGTATTTCTGATCCGCTTCGAAGTAGCGAATGCTCTTCACGGGGATCAGTTTCAGCTCGTCGCGCACACGGACGGCCACGTGCTGGCGTGCGGCCAGCGGCTGCTCGGTAGTGCTGAGGCGATGCAATTGCGAAGAGCTGAGGCGGGACGCATGTTTCAAAGCTTGTTCGAGCCGCTCACGACGAACGGGCTTCAAGAGATAGCCCACCGCCTGGGCCTCGAACGCCTCGAGTGCGTACTCGTCGTAGGCCGTCGTGAACACCACGGCCGGCGGGTTCTCGAGCGCGCCTAAATGGCGTGCGACTTCGATGCCCGTCATTCCGGGCATGCGGATGTCGAGCAACACGACGGCTGGGTCCAGCCTGCGGATCAGCGCGAGCGCGTCCGGGCCGTTCGCACACACGCCGGCCACGGCGCAGCCGGGCACCTCGCCGACGAGCCGCTGCAGCCGCTCGCGGGCCGGCAGCTCATCGTCGACGATCAGCACATTCAGCGCAGCGCTCATTCGGAGAACGGAAACCGCACCGTGACTCGGTATTGCTCCGGCTGCTGCTCGACGGTGAGTGACCCGCGGGCGCCGTACGCCAGGGCCAAGCGTTGGCGAATGTTGTCGAGCGCCAACCGATTGCCGGAGCGTTCGCTCACCGCTCCGTCGAGCGCCACCGGATTTGTCACGACGATCTCGATCTCGCCGTTCACAACACGCCCCGAGACCGTCACCGTGCCGCCCGTCGGCAGTGGCTCGATGCCGTGGTAGATCGCGTTCTCGAGCAAGGGCTGCACCGTAAGCCCCGGCACAAGCGCGCGCATGGGCAGCTCCGCCACGTCCCAGGTCACCTTGAGCCGGTCGTCCAGACGCAGTGCTTCGATGCGCTGATAGATGCGCGTGAGCTCGAGCTCCTCTTTCAAGCGCAGCGGACTGTGCGAGTCGCGCAACGTGGCACGGAACAAGTCCGCGAGATCCTCGACCGCTTCCTCGGCGCGGGCCGGATCACTGCGTGTCAGCGCCGCGATCGTATTCATGCTGTTGAACAGGAAGTGTGGTCGGATGCGCGCCTGCAACGCCTGAATGCGTGAACGCGCTTCGGCGTGCACGTGCGTGTGCCACTGATGCGTGACGAAGAAGTAGCGGAGCAACAGCGCCGTAACGATCACACAGATGCCCGCGTTGCGCACCAGAAACGGCCAGCTCGCGCTCGGCGCAAGCACGGCGCCCACCGTCGCGCGGTCGAACCCCGTTTCGAACCACAACGCGAGCTCGGAGATCACGACCGTGTTCACGACCAGCAGGCCGAACACCACGAGCGAGCTGCGCGCGACCGTGAACCCCTTCAGCCAGCGTCGCGCGTAGCACAACACCGCGGCACTCGTGAGGCCGACCCACTGCAGGAACATCGACACCCGCGCGAGCTCCGTCAGGAAATCGGCGGCGGGGCGTGCAAGGGTCAGCGTGACGGCCAGAAGCTCCGCGACGAGCACCACGGCGAACACCATGCGCGCGGCGCAGAAATCCGGAATGAAGAAGTCGTCGTCGGACGCATCGAGCCGGCTGACGGCCGGCGCTACAGCAACAGTGTCAGGTGGTGGAGTGGCGGCAGGAGGCGCTAGCGGCCGCAGCGCCGCGGATGCGCGCTCAGCCGCACCAGTCTTTGACATCCTGCGCCGCCTTGGCTTTGGCTTCGGCGACCGCTTTGTCGTCCAGATACTCGCGCTCGCCTTTCTCGTTGGTCTTGAACAGGCGACGCGACACCTCGTAACGCTGCTCGCGCTCTTTCGCGACATCGCAATTCTTCTGCCGCTTTTCGCGCAGCTCGGCTGCGGTGGGCCCTGGGGGCAACGGGGCCGGCGCTGCTGCCGCTTCGGGCGCGGTGGCCGCAGTGCGAGCCGCAGCTTCCGTTCCCGGTCGCTCCGCCGTGCGCGCGGCGGTCTGGGTAGCGTTCGCGTGGGGGACCGCCACGGTGACGTACTCGGAACTGTCGTTCTCTGGCCGGTCGCTATACACGACGGTACCGTCCTTGGCCGTCGAGCGATAAACCTCGGCGCCCTGCGCGGCCGCGGTGAGCAACGCTAACAACAATAGGCACCGAGCTGTCTGCACGTCAGTATTCTCCGCCGGACGACGACCTTCTCGCGCGAGTCTAGCAGCGCCTACTCGGGCCCCGCGTGACTCAATTCCCCTTTTCCACGCCTAAATAGCTACGCCACTGAAGGGCATTAAGTCAAATCTTAGGCTCCGGCTGGACCAGGCGATATGATCGAGTTTCTCGCCCAGTTCGCGAGAATCACAGCTGGCCCAGAGCCTGCGGAGGACGTGCAATGGACGACAATAAATCGACCCGTTTCAGCTTGGACGAGCTTGCTCGCCAGCTGGCGGCGTCGGTGCCGCAGAACCTCAAGGTGCTCGGCCAGGACCTGGAGCGCAACTTCAAGACGCTGCTGCAGGCGGGCATCGAGCGCATGGAGCTCGTGAGCCGTGAGGAGTTCGATTTGCAGCGCGCCGTGCTCGAACGCACGCGTGGCAAGCTCGAAAGCATGGAAGCGCGGCTCGCCGAGCTCGAAAAGGTCTTTTCGTCCAAATAGCTCCCGTCGGCCGCGCCGCGCACGGACGCGGTGGGCCTAGTGGCGCTCGCGAGCCTTTTAAGCCGCGGGCAGGCCGGACTCGACGCCTATCTCGTCACGGTCGAGGTACATCTCGCCGGCGGGCTGCCGGGTTTCGCCGTGACGGGCCTGCCCGCCGGCGCAGTACGTGAGAGCAAGGACCGCGTGCGCGCCGCGCTCGCGAGCTGCGGCTACTCCGTTCCCGTCAGCCGCATCACGGCCCACCTCGGGCCGGCCGACATCCCGAAACAGGGTGGGCGCTTCGACCTGCCGATCGCGCTCGGCGTGATCATGGCCGACCGCCAGGCCAAATGGCGGATCGGCGCAATCGAGTTCCTGGGGGAGCTCGCGCTGAATGGCGATCTGCGGCCGATCACGGGCGCGCTCCCGGCCGTGCTCGCGGCGCAGAAGGCCGGTCGTGCACTCGTGCTGCCGGCGGCGAACGCCGGCGAGGCGGCGCTCGTGGCCAGCGCCGAAGTTTACGTCGCCTCGACCCTTACGGAAGTCGTGCAGCACCTGGAGGGAACCGCGCCGTTGCCGCGGCTCGCGGCACGCGCCGACCCGTTTCGGTTCAGCGTCGCGCCGGACTTGGGCGACGTGCGCGGGCAGGCATTTGCTAAGCGTGCCCTGACGGTGGCGGCGGCCGGCGGCCACAACATGCTGATAATCGGTCCGCCTGGCAGCGGCAAAAGCATGCTCGCCGAGCGCCTCCCGGGCTTGCTGCCGCCACTGCCGTACGCCGACATGCTGCACGTCGCGAGCATCGCGTCCGTCGCCGGAGAGCTCGCGACTGCGGAGCCGACACTGACGCCGCCGTTTCGCGCGCCGCACCACACGACCTCGGCGCAAGCGCTCGTCGGCGGCGGCACGCGGCCGCGACCGGGCGAGATCTCGCTCGCGCATCGCGGCGTGCTATTTCTCGACGAGTTGCCGGAGTTCTCGCGAACGGCGCTCGAGGCGCTACGCGAACCGCTCGAAAGCGGAATCGCGCGCATCTCGCGTGTGCACGAGCAGCTCGCCTTCCCGGCGGAGTTTCAGCTCGTCGCCGCGATGAATCCCTGCCCGTGCGGCTTCCGCGGCGACGGTACGGACCGCTGCCACTGCTCGCCGGGTCGCCTTGAACAGTACACCGGGCGCATCTCGGGGCCGCTGCTCGATCGGTTCGACCTGCACATCGAGGTGCCGCGCGTGGCGTTCGCCGATATCGCGGAGCCTTCCGCGACCAGCGAGTCCGCGCAGGTACGCGAGACCGTAACCGCGGCACGCGCCGCGCAGCTCGAACGGGGCGGGCGATTCAACGCGCGGCTCGATGCGCGTGGGCTCTGGCGCGTCGTGAAGCTCGGCGGCGAGCAGCGCGAGCTGTTGAAACGCGCCGCCGAGCGGTGGCAACTCAGCGCGCGCAGCTCGCTCCGCGTCCTCAAGGTGGCGCGCACGATCGCCGACCTTGCAGGCGGCACCGAAGTCACCGCCGAGCATGTTGCCGAGGCGCTGCAGCTGCGGTGTCGTGATCGGCCCGCCTAGCTCGGCGGCCCGCGAGGTCCCGACCGCGCCCACGCGCAATTGCGGGCGTGGAATCTGCTATCGTCTCGCCCGCGTCCACAAGAGCAACTCCGTTTGACGTCGGATCCGAGTGAACGAATCCGCGCGCTGTATCGGGAGGCGCTGGAGCGCCCGGCCGGCGAGCGCGCCCAGTTCGTCACAGACCGCGCGGGCCCCGATACCGCGCTGCGCGCCGCCGTCCTCCAAAGCCTCGAGTCGCTGCCGACCGAGAGCGCGCCCGCGTCAGCACGTGCCGCGCTCGAGCCGGGCGCCAGGGTCGGCGCTTATCGAATCGAGGCGCAGATCGGTGCCGGCGGCATGGGTGAAGTGTTCCGTGCCGTCGACACGCGGCTCGAGCGCAAAGTCGCGATCAAGGTCTGCGCGGGCCACTTCGACGAGCGGTTCGAGCGCGAGGCACGGATCCTCTCGCAGCTGAATCATCCGAACATCTGCACGCTGTTCGACGTCGGACCGAACTTCCTCGTCATGGAGCTTCTCGAGGGCGAGACGCTCGCATCGCGCATCGCGCGGGGCGCGTTGCCCCTCGACGAAGCCGCACGCGTCGGCGCCGCGATTGCCGAGGCCCTGGCCGAAGCGCACCGGGCCGGTATCGTGCATCGCGACCTCAAACCGCAGAACCTCATGCTGACCCGGCACGGAGTCAAAGTGCTCGACTTCGGCATCGCGAAGCTAGCAACGGACGACCCGCTGACACGCACGGGCGCGATCATCGGCACGACCGCCTATCTGGCACCTGAGCAGCTCGCGGGCGAAGCCGCGAGCACGCGGTCGGATCTCTACGCGCTCGGCGTCGTGCTGTACGAGATGATCACCGGACGGCGGCCGGTCGCCGGCGCCGTCACGTCGCGAACGGGGGGCCCGACACGAGCTGCGGGGAACAGCACCGCGGAGGGGCGCCGACACACGGCGACGTCCCGTGCGTTCGACGATCTCGTGGCGGCGCTCCTCGAGCCCGATCCTGCACGCCGGCCGGGCTCCGCGACCGAGGTCGCGGAGCGCCTCCGGTCCATGACAGCGCCGCGCCGCGAGGCATGGCCCCGCCGCGCCGCTATTCTCGCGTCAGCGGCGGCGGTGATTGCAGCCCTCGGAGGCGTCTGGTGGACGCTGCACGCGCGGGACTCGGCGCCGCTCGAGGTCGTTCGCCTCGCCCAGGTCACGACGATCCCGGGACCGAAGCGCGACCCGGCGTATTCACCCGACGGCAAAGCGCTCACGTTCTCGTGGGACGGCGCGACGGGCAACCAATCCGGCATCTATGTGCTGCGTGACGGGCAAGATTCACCGCTTCGGCTCACCTCCGTCGCCACGGATATTTCCCCCGCGTGGGCGCCGGACGGCAAGCGTGTCGCCGTTTTACGCCTGCATCCGGGACAAGCGAACGAGCTCGTGATCGTCTCGGTACCCGATACGGCTACGGAATCGCCCGTGGAAACGAAGGTACGCGACGTTCGCCAGCCGGAGATCATCACTCGCTTCCGCCGACCGGTACTCACCTGGACGCCGGACGGTGCGGCGATCGTAGTGCCGCTACCGGATGCCGACTCGGGCCTCACGAGCCTCTATCGAGTGAGCCTCGATGGCGGCGCGCCGAAGCGCGTCATTGCAAGTCGCGGCGGGCAAGGCGACAGCATGCCGGCTATTTCCAGCGACGGCCGCTGGCTCGCGTACAGCGACTTCGAGGCTTTCCGGTCACAGATCTACATCGCGCAGCTCGGCCAGGACGGTATCGCAGTGGGCGAGCGCGAAGCGGTGCCTGATAGCTCCGCAGCCCGGTCGGTGATCGGGTGGTCGCCGGATGCCTCCCGCTTGCTCTGGACACAGGGCGCCCGGCTCCTCGAGTGGCATCGAGGCACAACCGCTATGACGGCGTATGTCGCACCCGCCGCCTTTCAAGGCGCTACGGCCCACTGGACGAGCTTGAACGTTCCCGAGGTCGTCTTTGCCAACACCGGTGTCATCGCGGAACTTCACGAGCTGCAGCTGCGCGACGGCGGCCACACCGCGGCCGGACCGTCCTCGCCGGTGGTGCGGCTCACGGGGCCGGGGGCCGGTCCTGGGCTCTCGCCCGATGGGCGGTGGCTCGCGTTCGTAGCTCCCGGCGAGAGCGGCGACGTGCAGGTATGGCTCGCGGGTGCGCACGGTGAAGCGCCGCATACGATCGCCGGGCTGCTTCCGGGTGTCCCAGTCACCTGGTCACCGGACAGCCGGCATCTCGCGTTTCACTCGCGCTCGACGCCGGTCGCGCAGATCTTCGTGCTGGACATCGACGATCGCGGCAGGGTGACGGGTACGCATCAAGTCACGCACTCGCCATTCTCACTGTTCGGGGCAATGTGGTCCGCCGACGGACGCTTTCTCTACTCTACTGGCAACCGCTCGCCGACGGCGCAGCGAGTCATGCGCGTCTCCGTCGAAGGCGGGGAACTCGAGGATCTGTTCGAAGGCAGCAGCCCGCTAGTCTCACGCGACGGCAAGCGGATCTTTTACGGGAAGTCGCAGTCCGGCCTTTTCGAGCGTTCGCTCGAGGGGGACATACCGTCGAATGCCGAGCGGCGCGTGCTCGACGACTACGTCCCACCCCTCGGATTCGCCGTCAGCGAACGAGGGATCGTCTACGTCGGCCGCGACGAGACCGGCCGGCCGATCGCGCTCCGGTTCTTCGACTTCGAGTTGCAGCGGTCCTTCGATCTCGCACCACCGCCGCGCACGACACTGACGCCACTCACACTGTCGGCCGACGGCAGTCGTCTCGTTTACGAGGACAACTCGACGGTCGCCGCCGAGCTGACTCGCATGCAGCTGCGACGCGGCCGATAACTCTGCTGCATTTGCGATTCACGCCGGCGCGTTGACATAACTCTCTGTCCGGCATCCGCTGCGCAGCGGACGCACAGCGTATTTGCTGTATCGAATTGACACGCTCAGACGTCGGGACCATTCTGCCGCCGCACTGACAAAGGCACACCTTTCGAAAGAAGGGGCCGCAAAGCCACCGGTCTAACGGGAAACCTACGACAGCGGGGTTGCCAGCACGCCAAAGCGCTTCCCGCGCCGCTCGTGCTCTCTTCCCGCCTACACGCATCTTCGTGGCCGCACGGCCTAACGGGAGACATCATGGCGCTCAAAGAACTGCTCGCTATCACTCCGTATCCGGCGCTGTCCGCGCTCGCGCTGATCGTGCTCGCGATGGCAGCGCTGTATCTCGCGCGCAGCCATGCGCACAACGTCATCACCACGGTGTGCGGGGCGTTCACCGAGATGCTGAAGCTCGCGGCGCAGGCCACGACCGCCGGCGAACAGCGACTGAACGAGCGCAACCGCGAAGTGCTGCTCGCGGCGGGCCGCGAAGCCAAGGAGCGCATCATCGAGCGTGAGTTCGAGCGCATCGGCAACAGCGTGCACAAGGATCTCGCGGGCTACCCCGCGTTGCATCGCACGGTGACCGAAGCCGTCACGCGCGTCGACGAAGACCATGCCAAGGCTGCCGAGGTGCCGCCCGACCCGCCGGGTTGGGTCCAGGCGGTGGAGGCCGTCGCGAAGCTCGAGATGCGCAAGGACCAGGCGATTGGCCCAATCCTGAACGACATTCACGTATCGCTCGTCAAAGCCCACGGCGAGGCGCTCACCGAATATCGTGCGTCCGCGGCGAAGCGCCACACCCTACTGCAACGCATGCTGCCCGAGTGGCGCGCGATCTCCCACGCCCTCGGCCGCGTCGAGAAGGTTGCCACGAGCCTGCTCGAGCGCTCGCGCTCGATAGACCGCCACATCGACGAGTATCGCGAGATCGTGAACGGTACCGACCGCGCGCTGCAGGTGCTCTCCTCGTCGTCGGTCGTGCAGTTCTTCATATCGGCGACCGTACTGTGCGTCGCCATCGGCGGCGCCGCGATCAACTTTTCACTGATCGCACGGCCGATGGCCGAGATGGTCGGCGGCACGAGCTTCATCGGCTCGTTCCGCACCGCCGACATCGCGGCGCTCGTCATCATCATGGTCGAGGTCTCGATGGGCCTGTTCCTGATGGAGTCGCTGCGCATCACGCGGCTGTTCCCCGTGATCAGCGCGCTGCCGGACAAAATCCGCGTACGCATGATGTTCGTGACGTTCGCGATCCTGCTGATGCTCGCCTCGGTCGAGGCCGGGCTCGCGTACATGCGCGAGATTCTCATGCAGGACGAGCTCGCGACGACAGCGCTGCTGCGCGGCGGCGCGGCGGTCGGAGTCACGGAACATCTGTGGATCACCACGGCGGCGCAGATGGGCATGGGCTTTACGCTGCCGTTCGCGCTCGTGTTCGTCGCGATTCCGCTCGAGACGTTCGTCCACTCGTTGCGCACGGTCGCCGGGCTCCTCGGTCATCGGGCTGCTGCGGCTCCTGCGACTCGTTCTGAAGCTCACAGGCGGACTGTTCGTGCACCTCGGCACCGCGCTCGTGCGCGTCTACGACATCGCGATCTTCCTGCCGCTTTGGATCGAGTCGACGCGGCGTAAAGCCGACGGCGACGCCAAAGCCACGCGCGGCAAAAAGCAGGCGGAGGTCGTGTCATGAACACGGCGACTGTGATGCGCATGTTGCGACTGATCGGCATCGGGCGCACTGCTCGTGACCGGCTGCACGCGCTCGGCGCCGCACGGCACGGGCGTCTATCTGCTGCTCGACACTTCCGGCACGTATCGGCAAGAGCTCGACAAGGCCGTGCAGATCATCAACTACACGTTGACCCGACTCGGCGCAAACGACTCGTTCGCCGTCGCGAGCATCAACACGGGCAGCTTCACCGAGAAGAACATCATCGCGAAGATCACGCTCGATGATCGGCCGAGCACGGCCAACGCGCAGAAACGCGCGTTCTCGGAGTCCATCGCCAACTTCCTGAAGGCCGAGCACGCCTCCGCGTACACCGACATCACCGGCGGGTTGTTGCAGGCCGTGGAGTTCCTGAACGAGAAGGGCCCCGGTCGGAAGGCGATCTTCATCTTCTCGGACATGAAAGAGGATCTGCAGAAAGGCTACGTGCGCGACATCGCGGTACCGCTAGAAGGTTTCGAGGTCGTTGCGCTGAACGTCACCAAGCTGCGCAGCGACAACCTCGACCCGCGCGAATACCTGGGCCGGCTCGCGGACTGGCGCACGCGCGTGGAGAACGAGCACGGCACCTGGCGCGTGATCAACGATCTCGATCGGCTCGAGGGGCTGCTCGGCGACCGCGTCGTGTTGGCCAGCGAGGCGGGCAGCAGCGCACGCGAGTAACGAGCGGCCGCTTGCCGGCCGGGTCGTGGATCGCACCGCGGGCGCACAATCCGCCGGCCACGAAGCCCGTCACACCTCGCGGCGGACAAAGCCGGCGCCAAAGTAGCTGTTACGGTCCGTAGCACGGCCCGAACCCCAGGCGTGGCGCGGCCTTCGCCATGGTTACCGTGTGACACGTCACCGGCGTCTCCCGCGGGGCGATAGTGCGCGCCCTTTTGCCGGGTTCCCCTGGGAGACGCATGGTCATGGCCGCCCAAAGCGGTGCGGATCTGTTCGGCGCGCTGGCCGCGCTCTGCAACCGATTTCGTGCCGAAGGAGGGATCGATTGCCACGTCACGATCGGCGAGGCGCATACGCGCTTCGGCGCCGATCTGTGCGACGTGCTTTATCGAACCGTGCGGGAGCTGCTGACGAACGTGCGGCAGCATGCCCGCGCCACCCGCGTCGCCGTGTCGAGCGCCCGCGCGCGCGACGGCTCCGTCCTGATCACCGTCGCCGACGACGGCGTCGGTTTTCCGGAGCACTGGCGCCACTCGAATCCGTTTGCCGCCGACAGCGGTGTCGGCCTCTGGAGCATCGATCAACGCCTTCGCGAGTTCGATGCCTATCTCGATATCCATTCCACGCAGCAGGGCTCGCGCGTGACAGTCGTGCTCCCCACGAGCCTTCTGACCGACGACTAGCCGCCCACGAGGTTTCCCATGTCCCGCTCATCGGCCGTCCGGAAGGCGGCGCCCACGCTCGAGTCGCTGGCCGAACAGCTGCGGGACGGGCCTTTGAAATGTCTGACGGCGCTGCAGGATCACGCCGAAACGCTCGCCGATCAGCAACCGATCGGCAACCACGAGCTGCTCTTGCATTTGCAGAGTCTCGTGACGCTCGCGCAGTGCAGCATGGCGCGGTTTTACGAGTTCACGGCCGACCTGCGCACGCTGGTCGATCACGTCACGCAGGAATCGGCGCTGGATTCGGCGGACCCGCACTGACCGCGCGTTACTGCGTCCGCGCCGCCGCGCTAGCGAGCCCCCGCTCGAGCTCGTCGTGAACCATGGGGTCTACACGCCAGCGCTCGAGAAGCGCCGGTAACGTGTCCTCCGCACGCGGGTCGAGATTCAGCAGCCGGCCGCGCGCGCGCTCCGCGAGATCGGCCCGCCCCGCCAGCGCAGCGGATGCCGCGACGATCAGTTCTCCCAACGGCCAGTTCGGCGCATCGATCTTGAGCGCGGCCACCATTGCTTCGGAGTAACGCTGCGCTCGCAGATCCGCGAGCGCGCGCGTTGCGTAAATCCAGCCCGGCGGTTTGGCCGTGAGCTCGATGGAGCGATCGACCATCGGCAGGCCGCGTTCTGGTTCCCCGGCGAACACGTACAGCGTGCCGAGCGTCGCCAGTGTGTGCGCACGATTCGGGCGCAACGCGAGCGCCCGCTCGCCCGTGTGCCGGAAATCTTCGCCCGATAAAAACTGCACCTGCGCGAGTGCCAGGTTCGCGAGCACATTGTCACCGTCGATATCGAGAGCGGTGCGCGCCGCCTCGCGTGCGCGATCGAGCGCCGCGCCATCGCCGTTGGGCAGCGCGCCGTAGCCGTAGGCATGGCGATCCGCCAGCAGCAACGCAAGGCCCGCCCACGCGGTCGCCTGGGCGTTGGCTACGTTGGTCGTGCGCTCGAAGCATTGGAGGGCGGATTCGTGCGCGGCGGCGTTTAGCCGCCGCCGGTAGTCGTAGTACTTCAGGACGCAGTCGCGTGTGCTCAGCTCGTCGCTCGGCAAACTCTGCACGCGCTCGATTTCGGCGTCGAAGATCGGCCCGTACGGCTCCGCCACAGCTGCGATCTTCTGCGCGACGCGCTCCTGGTCGGCCGATGAGCGTTTGATTCCATTCGGTTCGTCGTACGCCACGCTCCAGAGCTGGGTGCCGGTCGACGTCGCGAGCACGCGCGCGGTGATGCGCACGCCGTCGATGTCATTGCGTATGCTGCCGTTCAAGAGATACGCCGCAGGAATATTCACGGGAATGACCACGCGGCTACCGCCGGCACCCATCCCCGCCCCCAGTCCGGGCTCGGTCGCAACGGCGAACAGCTCGGGCTCGTTCAGCGACAGCAGCGTCTCTTCGGTCAACGCGTCAGCGAGGCCGCGCAGCTCCGACTGAGCGCTCAGATCCTCGAACGGCAGCACGACGATCGGCGGCTTGCCGCTGCGTGCGAGCGCTTCGGCAAGCGTCGGGAAGCCCCGGCTCGCGCGCGAAGATAGACGCTGCTCCTGCACGACGATGACCGCAGCTAGCGCGACGAGCAGCGCGGCGATGCCCCAGGCACGCAGCCGGCGCCGGCGCCGCTTCGGCGGTCCGCCACCCGCTGCCGCGGTCGGACTGTCCGGGGTAGGCGGAGTCGCAAGTTGCGGCGACGGGTCAGCGACCGGCGGGTACGACCACACCGTGGCATAGCCGCCGCGAGGCACGTCGACCCGGAGCTCGTCGCGTTTGCCTTCGCCCGCGTAGTACTCGGCGAGCCGCCGGCGCAGACGCCCGGCTTCGACGCGCACGAGCGGATCGTTCTGCGCGTCGAAATCGGCTGGGCGGTCGAACACCTCGACGGCGATCGTGTAACCCTTGAGGCGCTGGCCAGAGCCGGCGAGCGTCTGCTCGGCTGCAAAGCGCAAGAACTTCGACGAGCGGCCGGCCTGCTCGAAACATTGGCTGCTCAGGATTCGCTCGAGTTGCTCGCGAATCTCGGCCGCGGTCGGTTCCCGCTTGGTCGCGGTGTTGTTGTTCACATCGGGCTGCTCTCGGAGCATGTCGCTGACTGCTCGACCAGCGTCCCATACTGCATGAAGGCTCCGCCCGTTCGCATTCAAGGTCAAGGTCCGCCGCGCCGCTTTGCCCCTGTGCTACCGTTGCGCGCACAGGCAACGGGCTACCGCCCGCCGGGAGGGGAGCATGCGCACTGGGTTCAAGTGGTTTTGTCTGGTGGCCGGCGCCGCGGCCTTCGTGACCGCGAGCCGCGCAGACGTCGATCCGAAAGCCGTGCTGGTGGTACCGCCGAGCGAAATCAAATGGGTTCGCAATTCGGCCGGCACCAACGAGACCGCCGTGCTGTTCGGCGACCCGAGCAAGCCGGGCCCGTACGTCATGCGCATCAAATGGCTGCCCGGCAACTTCAGCCGGCCGCACATTCACAACACGGATCGGTTCTTCGTGGTGATCTCCGGCACGTGGTGGGTCGGCAGCGGCACGAAGTTCGATCCCGCTAGCACGGTGCCGGTGAAACCGGGCAGTTATGTGGCCCACTTCACTGGGCAGCCGCACTACGACGGCGCGAAAGACGAAGAGGCCGTGATCCAGGTGTTCGGCACGGGGCCGCTGACGACCGAAGTCGTCGAGAAGAAGTAGCGCGCAGGGGTGCACCCAAGCCTCGGGCAGGCCTTACCGGGCGGTCAAGGCGCTGCGAGCGCGCGCGGCACTATCTCGGCCAGCGCCCCTATCGCTATAATTGCGCCGGATTCAGCGAGGGAGCACAGCGTTGCGCCATCAAGACCAGCAGTTCTTCGACAGCTTCATGCTCGTGATCGGCATCCTGATGGGCGTAGCGGCAGGCTTATTCTTCCTCGCGCGGGCCGTCTCGATCGACACGCAGGGCAAGTACGTGGCTGCCGACCCCGCCGTGATCGCGGCCGTCGGCGCGCGCATCAAGCCCGTCGGCCACGTGCTGCTGCTCGGCGACGCCGAGCTCGCGGCCGCAGCGGCCGCAGCGGCCGCCGTCCCGAAACCCTCCGCCGCGCCGCTGACCGGCCCTCAGGTCTACAACGCCGCCTGCATCGCCTGCCACGCCCCACCCGGCTTGAACGGCGCGCCGCCGCTCGCCGATGCCGCCGCCTGGGCACCGCGCATCGCGCAGGGCATGGACACCCTGCACCAGCACGCGCTGACCGGCTTCCAGGGTCAGAAGGGCTTCATGCCGCAGAAAGGCGGCCGCGTGGATCTGTCGGACGCCGAGATCATGGGCGCCGTCGATTATCTGGTCGAGCAGGCGAAGAAGAAGTAGCGCCCGTCGCTACTTCACTCCGGCATCCGATCGGTAGACCGTCCGCGCCTTCTCGACCAGCGGCGCGGGCATGACCGTCGCGCGGATCTTGAACTGCACGTGATCCTCGACCTGCACCTTCGACGACGGCTTGTCCTCGCCCCAGCACGAGCGTCACTTCGGTGCCCGGCTTCGCGAACGCCGCGTCGATGGTGCCGAGCGACAGCATCGCGCGCTCGTTGGCCGAGTAGCCCGTCCACGTCGACATTCCGACCACCTTGCCGTTCGCTTCGATACGGTCGGCATGGAACGTGTCGTAGAGCGCCATCGGGCAGGTTGATGAACTTCGCACCCGGGCCCTTGTGGAACATCGAGCCGTAGGCGGCGGCGACATCGTCGCCGTTCCAGACGAACGTGACCTTCTTGCGCCGCTCGCTTCTGCCGTCGGCGACCATCTTCTCCAGCGCCTGCGCGGCCGATGAAGTCGTGATCGAAGCCGATGATGCGGCCGTAGTCGAGCTCGTAACGGCGTGAAGTAGTAGTCCTCGATGTTGTCCGAGTGGAAGCTGCCACCGAGCGGCGACGTCGTCTCGTAGGCATTCTCGGTCAGCCATTCGCGATACGGCTTCAGCTTCTCGCCGGAGTAGATCGGCGGGTAGCGGGCGCGGCAGCCAGCCGGACTCCAGCGCGTTCGTGTGGTAGGCGCGGCCGCCGACCTGCACCATGCCGTGCTTCTTGCCGGCCTCGAGCAGCGCGGCGTGCACGGCGTCGTTGTCCTCCCACGGGCCCCACATCTCGAAGCCCGGCTCGCCCGCCATGCCGTGGCGCAGCGCGCGCACGTCGCTGCCCGCGATCTTGAAGCGCGTCATGTGGAAGAACTTCAGCTTCGGCGGCTCCTGGCCCGTGGCTTCGCGGATCACATCCATCGCGCCGGGACCCTGCACCTGGCAGCGGTAGAGCACCGGATCGCCCTTGCGGTAGAAGGAGTTGTCGTCGCGCCAGACGCGCGACGTCGTAGCCGCCGGTGGCGGCGTGGAAGTGCAGCCAGTTGATGGACGGCGGAATGCCGACGGCCTGGTACTCGTCCTCTTCGAGGTGGAACAGGATGTTGTCGCCGATGACGTAGCCGTCGTGGTTGACCGCCACGAACTGCTTGGCCATGTCGACCGGGAATTTCGCGACGCTGTTGACGGCGAGGCTGCTGATCAGCTTCAGCGCATCGGGGCCCTTGATGTTCAGGTTGGCCATGTGGTGCGACTGATCGAACAGCACGGCGGTGCGGCGCCAGGCCATCTGCTCGTCGCGCCAGTTCGTGAATTCCGGCACCACGCGCGGCACGACGGCCGGCGGAGTCTTCGATTCCCACAGCAACTTGACCGGGCTGCCGGCGTTGCGGATCGCTTCTTCTAGATTTTTCGCCATGCTCGTATATCCGATGTCTCTGCTCTGTAGGGTGACGGCGGGGCTGGTGCCCGGAATGCACCGTTGGGGGTTGGCGCGCCCGGAGGGATTCGAACCCCCGACCCCTGCCTTCGGAGGGCAGTACTCTATCCAGCTGAGCTACGGGCGCGTGCCGCGCAGTATATCGCGACGCCCAGCTACTTCAGGAGTTCCGCGGCCTTGGCCAGGCCGGCACGGGCGCATTCGTCATCGTCCTTCTGGCTCGAGCCGGAGCTCGCGACGCCGCCCAGGATCTCGCCGTTGACCGTGATCGGCACACCGCCGCCTAGCGCCAGGATGCCGGGCACGTTGCGCTGCGGCGCTCGCGCGGGATCGTTCGCGGTGGCCTGCTGGAAGTCGAGCGTCGAGGACCGAAACACCATGGCCGTGTAAGCCTTGCCGCGGGCCATGTCGATCGTGGCCGGGTTCGCGAGCTCATCGCGTAGCACGACGAGCAGCGTTCCCGAGCGATCGACCACGGCCACGCTCGTGTGGAAGCCGCGGCCCCTGCATTCGGCGAGCGCGGCCTCTGCGATGGCTTTGGCGGCGTTCAGCGACAGGATCTTCTGCGTCACCACGCCCTGAGCGCCAGCCGGGAAGGCGCCGAGCAAAACCGCGCCGAGCAGCACCCATCGAATCGCAGCACGCATCGTGCCTCCTAGGCCGTTGCTACTTCCGCTCCGGCAGCGCGAAAACGTACAGCGCGTTGCCGTTACCGGGATGGTGAATCTCCGGCGCAATCAGCGACGGCACGACGCGCGGGCTGCCGCCGCCGACACCCGTCGACACGGCCACATACTGCCGGCCGCCGATACTGAACGTGATCGGAAACCCCTGCACCGACGTGCCGAGCCGGGTCTGCCACAGGATCTTGCCGGTCTGCACGTCGACGGCCTTGAACTCGCGGTTCAGGTCGCCGACGAACGCCACGCCGCCGCGCGTCGACAGCACGGCCGTCAGGAATGGCGCGCGCTGCTGCAACGACCACAGCTCCTGCAGCGTCTGCGTGTCGTAGGCCGCGAGCTTGCCGATGTTGCCGTTCGAGCCCGGCATCTCGAAGAACCGCCGGTCGGCGCCAGCACTGCCCGCACCCTGCACCTGTTCAACCTTCTGCGAGCGCATCTCGATGCAGCTCTGGCTTAAGGGAATGATGAGCCGCTGCGTCGGCGGGTTGTAGCTCATGGCCTGCCAGTTGTGGCCGCCCTCCGTGCTGGGGCACCCCTGCACCCACTCGCCAACCTTGTTCGCGACGATGTCGGCGCGGTAACGCGGCTGGCCGGTCTCGGGGTCGATGCGGTCGAAGATGTTCTGCAGCACCGTCTCGTGGTGGTTGATGTACTTGCCCGTCAGGCGGTTCAGCTTCCAGAGAATTCCCGGCTTGCCGATCGTGAACACGGCCTTCTCACCGCCCGTGTCGACGAGCACGCGCTCGTACACCTCGTCGAGGTCGAGCGATTCGCCGGGCGAGTGCTGGTAGTACCATTTCAGTGCGCCCGTGTTCACGTCGAGCGCCAGGGTGCTGCTGGTGTACAGCCCACGGTCGAGCGCGGAGTTGCCGCGGCTCGCGGCCATCCACGGCTTGGCCTGCGCCACACCCCAGTACGTGACATCGAGATCCGGGTCATAGCTGCCGGTGATCCACGTGTCGCCGCCGGCGCGGAACACGTCGCCGACGCCGCCCCACGTGTCGCCGCCCGGCTTGTCGCTGGTCGCAACGGTGTAGAAGCGCCACAGCTCGTGGCCGTCCTTCGCGTCGTAAGCGCTGATGAAGCATTTCTCTTTGCGGTAACGCGTGCAGTTGCCCATGCCCTGCACCACTTTGCCGCGAATCACCAGCGGGCCGCTCGACGCGCCGAAGTCGCCTTCGGTGCGATCGCCGATGATCGTCTCCCACACGATCTGGCCGGTGCGCGCGTTCAGCGCCACCAGCCGCGCATCGCTGGTCGCCGTGAAGATCTTGTCGTCGTAGATCGCGAGCCCGCGCATCGCGGCACCCGGCGGCACGAGCGGGCCGATGCGGTTCTCCCAGATCAGCTCGCCCGTCCGTGCGTCGAGCGCCTGGATGATGTTGCCCATGTTGTACAGATACAGAATGCCGTCGTGCACGAGCGGGGCGGGCTCGTTCCAGCCGCCGTCCGTCATCGACCACACCCACTGCAACGTCAGCTGGCTCACGTTGTCGCGCGTGATGCCGGCGAGCTCGCTGTAATTCCACGCGCGGTAGTTGCCGCGAATCATGAGCCAGTCTGCGTTCGGACTGCGGTTCAGCATCTCGTCCGTGACCGCGGCCAGCTTCGCGACATTGCCGACCACGCTGATCCCCGTGCGGCCAGTGGCGGCGCCGGCGGCCGGGGCTGCGCTCGCGAGCGCGGCGCGGAAGGCGTCCGACATCGTGCCGTTCGCGACACTGCCAATCACCACAGACGACGACGCGGTCAGTGCGCCAGGCCCCGGACCGGCGCCGTTGCCTTGCAGCAGGAACGCCGCGACGTTCACGTAGCTTTGCGTGCCCAGACTGCCGGGCGTGGCTGGCGGCGGCGGCATGGCGACACCGAGAAAAGCGACGAGGTCCTGCGCCGTGCGCGGCCCCCAGGTCCGCATGAAGTCGGCGCCGACGAGCGGTTTCGCCTCGTTGTTGCCGCGCAGGTCGGCCATGTGGCAGCCGGCGCAATTGGCGAGGTATGACGAGCGGCCCGCGGCCGCCTGTTGCTCGGTGAACGGCCCGCTCTGCGCGTACCCCGGCGAAGCGGCGGCGCCGAGGGCGGCGGCGAAGACGATGCGTGCGAGCGCGGTCATGGCAGCAACCAGCCCCAGAGGTTGCCGTCGGGCGCGCTGGTGCTCGCGATCTGCACGTACACGTGGCCGCGGCGAACGCTGTCGGCCTGCGCGGCGGTGAGTGTGAGGTCGGCAGTGAAGTTGCCGTTCTGTGCCGCAGGCACCGTGAAGTCCGCAATTGCCGCGCCGCGCACGCCCGTGGCCGGGCCCTCATGCAACCGCGCGACGGTGGCGGCGCCTTTCAAGCCTGCGAAATTGCCTTTCAGCGTGAGCTTCGTGCCATCGAGCTGCGCGGTCGCGCTGCCCTGGCCCGTCGTGGCGGCGGCCGTCGATGCCTCGATCGGCACCGGCGTGAGCCGGATACGGAACGTGTCGGCGGCACTGGCGCCCGCCGCAACGCCGCTGGCAATCACGGCGACAAGCAGGCGCACAGTGCGCCCAGCGATGAATCGCAAACCCATGGCACCCCCCGGTGGAACGTCGGCGGTCGTCCGTCGACCGCTGTTGGTCACGATTCTACCGACCGGTGGACCGCCGGGGGTAGCGGCCTACTACCCCGTCTGGCGCTAGCGCTCGCGCGACCGCGTGGCCCCCGCGTGCCACAACGACTCGAACTCGGCCTTCGTGACGTTGCTGTCGAGCATCGCGAACGACAGCCTTGCCAGGCCGAACCAGCCGGGCCGCGAGTCGGTCGGGATCAGTTGGTGGGTGATCAAGCCGTCGTCGCCGATGCCGAGCTCGCGCTGCACCCAGCCGTCTTCGTCGACTTCCGTGTAGAGCGCCCCCACTCGCAGCGTGGCGAGCTCGCTCGGAGTCCATTTCAAATAGAACATTCGGCGCCGTCTATTGTTGTTGTAACGGGTACGGTGATTATAGCCAGCGAACCCGCGCCCCCGCCGCGGCACGACATAACTCGCGGCCATTAGGCAGCCGGCGTCAGCGACGCAATCGCTCGGAACGAGCGACACGGTGCGGCCACGCGCCTTGGCCGCATTCCGTGGCGTTGCCCCTCACCCGATCGACCCGCTCCCCTCGATCGGCCGGCACCGACGCGCTAGCGTGGTTCGCGAGGGCGCGCTTCGTTGATGCGAAGCGCCCGCCCGCCGACGTCTTTGCCGTTCAGCTGCGCGACCGCGGCTTCCGCTTCGCTCTGGTTCGGCATCTCGACGAAGCCGAACCCGCGCGAGCGGCCCGTCTCGCGATCCATCAGGATCTTGACGGACGACACTTCGCCGAAAGCGGAGAACGCTTGGCGAAGCTCGTCCTCACTCATGCCATACGATAGGTTGCCAACGTAGATATTCATCACCAGGGCTCTCACGCCGTTGCACAACCTGGAAGCGACTCAACCAACGGCGTGGGAATTGAGCGCCGAGCGACGATCGGTTCTAGTTGTTATTCGAGCGCCTCAACTTCGATTGCGGCAGCACGTCGATCGATCAGCAGCCAACGCCCGACGGGCGCGCCCTAAACTCTACGGCGACGGTTTTGGCCGGTCAATCCCGGATTCAAGATGATGACGGGCAGCGGAGCGCCGCGAACCCGGGCCGAAAGGCGGCTGTGAGGCGCGGCCGGGCAGGCTGTTAGCGGGGCAGCGGCGTGACGCCCGTGAGCTTGAGATCGAGCTCGTCGCCGATCAGGTTCTTGTCGTAGTCGATGTGGATCTCGGTGGGGTAGCCGCGCGTCGAGTCATAGCGAGCGCGGACTTCCACCTGCCGGCCCTCTGCCGCGGCGATCAACTCGAACAGCCCGTCGACGGTCCAGTAGATACTCGAAGTTCTTCTCGGCGGCCGGCACCTCGGTCGTGGACCCGACGGGCCTGTGCCGCACGTTCACGACCTTGCCGTCGCGCACGCTGACGACGGTCTCGGGTGGCGAGTCGCGGTGGCACTCGCAGAACTTCCGGTAGCCGTACTCGTAGCTCGAGAGCTTCGCCTCGCGCCACTTCGCGCGCGCCGCGTCGAGCGCGCCATCGGCGTGGGCGGGCGCCGGTAGCGCCGCGACGACCCCGGCCACGAGACGCGCGAGCAGGACCCGCGCGCGCCGCCATCGTCGTCACGCCAACCTTGCATTCACCTTCTCCGGAAACTAGAGCGCGCCGCCATTCTAAACGCGGCGCCGCGCGCGTCGCCCACATCAGCACGGCCGCGGCGAGCAGCCGAGGTCGCCCCAACCGACCCACTTGCAACCAATGGGCTGGCATCATCAGGAACGCGCCGATCGGAAAGAACGACGCCAGGAAGAACAACACCAGCACGACGGCGTGGCCGTAGGCGGACGCGATGCCGCGCGAACACGGCGAACGCGACGAGCGCGAGCGCCATGATCACGCTGACGCCGGACAGCGTCAGGCCGGCCGCCGGCACCCACAACGTGAACGCCCACGCGACTGCGAGCGCGCCTCCGGCACACCATCCCGATAACACGTCCGAGCCAGTTGAGTTGCCTTGGCCATGCTTACAGCTTCGCACGACGCGACGACGACGGCCGCCGCAAACAACGTGAGGCCGATGCCAAGCCCCAACCCCGCCCCGATCATCGTTCCGATCACGACGTTGCCGAACACGATGCCCACCAGCGCACCGAGCGCGGTGCCCCACAGCACGCCGCCCGGAATCGCGAGCTTGCCCCACAGAGGGAAGATCTCGGGCCGCCGCGGCGGCGCGCTATGCCGCCCGCTTCGGCAGCGTCGGCCATCAACCCGCCTGGCCCGCCGCGGACTCGTGTGCTCATCGGCATGCTCTTCCCCGAAGCGAATGCGCCGCGCGCGTCAGAGTTTGGTGACGATCAGCTCTGCCTTTCGGAGGATCGCGCAGCTCTTTGTCTTTGTACATCAGACGGTCCGCCGCGGCCACCACGACCTGCAGCGCATTGCCATTGTCGGGGAACGTGGCGGCGCCGACGTTGGCCTTGATCCGAACCATCTTCACGTCGACCTCGAGCGTAGTCGAGAACACCACGTTGCGAATTCGCTGCGCCACTTCCTCGGCGATCTCCTTGTCCGCGTTGCTGAGCAGCACCACGAACTCGTCGCCGCCGTAGCGGCCGACGAGATCGGTGGAGCGCGTGAGCCGCGTCAACGCCTCGCGCCACGAGCTTCACGGCACGATTGCCGGCGTCGTGCCCGTACGTATCGTTGAGCTCTTTCAGGTGCTCGATGTCGACCATCAGCACGGAGTAGCTGCGGCCCGTGCGGTTCGCGGCATCGTGTTCCTGCTCGGCGAGCCGCGAGAACGCGCGCAGGTTGTACAGACCGGTCAGCTCGTCGCGATCCGACAGCGCGCGTATGCGGCTCTTGGCGGTGTTGATGTTGTCGACCAGCAGCGTGGTGCAGAACGCCACGAGCGCGAACGGCGCAAGCACGCCGACCGCGCGCAGCGCGAACGCCGTGTCCAAGCCGGCGCTGCCGATCGTGAGCCACTCGACGAGCGTGTAGCAGCCGCACACCAGGATCATCACGAGCGCGGTGGCGCGTTTGCCGAGCGCGAGCGCGGCCGTCACGATCGGCAGCAAATACAGGTTCACGAGCGGGCTCAGCGTCGCCGCCGGCGAATACGAGCACAGCCGTCAGGAACGCGAGCATCGCGAGAATCTCGATCGCGAGCTTCACGTGCACGTTGGCGGCGAACGGCCGCGCGTAACGGAACAGCGAGCACGAACGCTGCGAAACCGAGCAGCACGGCGAGCACGCTAGGACTCCGCGCCAAGCTCGGGTTGCCGATGAACAGATACAAGACGACGAGGATCAGCAGCAGCCATTCGACCTCGGCGATGCTGCGCGCGAACCCGCGCAGTTGCGCCTGCTCGATCTCGAGACTGCGCTCGATCGGATCGCGGCTCACTGCTCGCGCTCCCTGCAGCAACGAGGACAACGGCACGAGCACGACGCCGCTCGCCGCGAGACCCGGCAGCTCGCGCTCGAGCAGCGCGAGCGTCGCAGCGTACGGATGACCGATGCCGACTGCCGTGCCGCGCGTGCGCGCCCGCGCAAGCAGCCGCCGCCACTGCGCTTCGATCGCGGCGGGCGCCGGATCGGTATCGAGGAACACGTCGCGGCGCAGCGCCGGCACGCCGTGCTCGCAGCGCGGCGGCAAAGCCCACGCTGGCGGCGGTGGTGATAGCTGTCGACGAAGAACAGCGGCGCGCGTCGGCGCAGCTCGTCCATGAGCCAGCCCATCTGGTCGGCTTGCTGCGTCAGCAGGCTGCCCATGTGATTGCTGACGCCGCGCACGAACGGCACGGCGGCCAGATCGGCCGCGAGCACGGTGGCGAGCTCGGCACGCGACTGGCCGATCTCGAGCGCGCCGGGGCCGGGATCCTCCGTGCCGGCGAGCGGCTGCATCGGCAGGTGCAGCACAACCTCCTTACCCTGCGCATCCGCCTCACGCGCGAGCGCAACCGAATGCGTGCCGAACGGCAGCACGGCCACGGCCACGGCGCCCGGCAACCGCACGGCGCGCTCGCCTTCCGCCAGGCGGTAACCGAGATCGTCGATGATCAAGGCGACTTTCGGCAGCGGGTCGGCAACGGCGGAAGTGGCGAACGCAGGTCGCCACGAGAAGCACGATGTGAGAGACGAGCGCCTCGACCCGACGCGTCACGGCGTGGCGGTCTGCGCGATCGAGTCGTAGCTGATGAGCCGCAGGGCTTCGAATAGTTGTGAGTCGTCGCGCAACGCGACCGGGCCGCCGGCGCCGCGGTACTGCGCGTTCGCGTCGGCGTTGTGCACGACGATATCGGGCTCGATACCTGAGCCGTTGATCGAGCGACCGGATGGCGTCAGGTAGCGCGAAGTCGTGAGCTTGATAGCCGTGCCTTCGCCGAGCGGCATGACTGTCTGCACGGAGCCTTTGCCGTACGTCGTCTCGCCGACGATGCGCGCACGGTGATGATCTTGCAGCGCGCCCGCCACGATCTCGGACGCCGAGGCGGAGCCGCGATTCACGAGTACGACCGTCGGCACGCCCTCGAGCACGTCGCCCGGATGCGCGAACTGCTCGAAGCGTGCCTGCTGCACGCGACCCGAACCGCTGACGATCAGGCCGTCGGCCAGGAACTCGTCTGCAACGCGGACCGCGGAATCGAGCACGCCGCCCGGGTTGCCGCGCAGATCGAGCACCACGCCGAGCAACTTGGCGATGCCGGCGCTCGCAAGCAGCTCGCGCACGGTGGCGTCGAGATCGCGCGGCGTGCTGTCGGTGAACGACGAGAGTCTCAGGTATGCGAGGCCGTTGCCGAGATACTCGCCGGTGACGGACTTCACCTGTACCGAGCTGCGCGTCAGTGCGAAGCGCAGCGGGACGTGCCGCGCCGTCGCGCACGACGTCGAGCGTCACGGGCGTACCGGGAGCGCCGCGCATGCGGGCGACCGCCGCGCTGACGTCCTTCTCGTCGACCGGCACGTCGTCGACCGAGACGACGACGTCGCCTGGCAGAATGCCGGCACGCGCCGCGGGCGCGCCGTCGAGCGGGTTCACGACGGTGACCTTGCCGCCCTCGAGATTCACGTCCAGGCCGATGCCGGTGTAGTTGCCGGAAGTCGTGATCCGGATGGCTTCGTACTGCTCGGCGTTCAGAAAGCTCGAATGCGGGTCGAGTTCCGACGACGATGCCGCGAATCGCGCTCTCGACGATGCGCTTGTCGTCGACTCGATCGACGTATTCGCGCCGGACGCGGTCGATGACCTCGGCGATCATGGCGGCGGATTCGATCGTGGGATCGGTGGCGACGACCTGTTTCTGCCGGGTCGTCAGCGCCGTCCACACGGACGTGCTGAGCGCGAGGCCCAGCCCCAACACCACGCCGATCAAGAGAACGAGAGCACCGCGCAGACTCAGGGTCATTGTTGTTATTCGATCCCCCGGGGGATGCGAATCACCTTAGCACGGACCCCCGCGAGGCGGCATCTGCGGATCTTTATGTTATGCGCGCCCACTGCCCGCTCGGCTGCTCACTTCTTGTGACGCAGCTCTTCGAACTTGTCCGGCTCGGGCACGTCCTCGCCCCACAGCACTTTGCCGTCCGCGAGAATCAGCTTTTCCCAGTGCACCACGTTGGTGCCGTCGCGCGCCGGGTTACCGACGATCTTGACCTTGTCGCCGGGCTTGACCTCATCACCCTTGAAACCGTTGCGCAGCAGCACGGTCCGCGAGCCGCCTTCGGCCAGCCATTCCTGGTCCTTGCCATCGGCGCCCTTCACGGTCATGTAGATCCGTGCGTGCGGGTTGCCGAAGTTGTAGCTCTTGACCACGCCCTCGACCGTGATCTCCTTGTCGACCTGGTAAAACACCGCGGCGGAATGATGCGCGACCGCGGGCAGCGCCACGGCGCCGAGCACGATCGTCAGTAGAGCAGTCCTCATGGGCGGGGTCCTCACGGCTTCGTTGGATAGTCTTTGCAGCTGTCGTGCACGAGCTCGAGATCCGGCGTATGCAGCCAGACCTTATGGAACGTGTAAGGCTCCGTCAGCATCTTCGGGTCATCGATGGTGACCTCGACCTCGAGGCGGCGCGGATTCTCGGCGACGGTGTAGCGCTCGACGGCGTGTGCCTGCTCGCTGTAACCGCCGCCCGAATACGCGGGATAGAAGATGTCCGGCGCCAACGCCACGGTGTCGACGACGAGCGCGCCGTTGTCGAAGTGGCCGATCGAGTGGCCCATCATCGTCGGCGTGATTGCGGTCGGATGGTCGCGGCCATCCATATAGATCGTGCGCTTCTGGCTCCACTCCTCGTAGTCGATCACGAGGTTCGCACCGTCCTTGCTGATCTTGATCGGCAGCGCGTTCACGACCTCGCGCGCAAAGCCGTAAGGCTCGCAGTTCAGCGTCGGATCGGTCTCATCGGTGATCTTCTCGAAAATCTCGAGCGAGGGCGGGGTCAAACGCGACTTCATCTGTTCGCGCGACTCGCCCCAGGTCCGCCCGACGAGCGCCATGACCGGGATCTTGTCGTTGGCCGGGTCGTTCAGCAGCTCGCGAATCTGGGCTACGGTTTCGTCCGTGCAGCCGTTGAAACAGGCCCAGTCCTCGACTCGCCAGAAGTCGTTGTTGCGTGTCGTCATGACACCGCTCCACGCGCCTTCCAGGCTGGCCGGGCGGCGGCGGCGGGCGCGGCAGCCGTGGGCTCGGCGGGCTGCGAGCAACCCCAGAGCGTTGCGGTAAACACGGCGGCGATCAACGTGAATCGGGTGTACTGCATGCGTCCTCGCCAGTTGCCGGCGTGTGCCTAAAAGGCACCGCGCGACGTGCTGTAAGTTTGCCGGGATCATAGCAGACCGTACCCCACGAACCCCGGCGTTGCGCGCGTCAGCGGCCGATCGGCCGCGTGATCCACGTGTGCGGGTTCACCGGCTCGCCCTTGTAGCGAATCTCGAAGTACAACGCCGGCCGTGATTGGCCGCCCGTGTCGCCGACCTGCGCGATCGTCTCGCCGGGCTCCACCCAGTCGCCCGAGTCTTTGACCAGCGCCTCGTTGTGCCCGTACAGGCTCATGTAACCCCCGCCGTGATCGATGATCACGAGCAGCCCCAAGCCCGGCAGCCAGTCTGCGAACGCCACGCGACCGTGATACACGGCGCGGACGGCCGTGCCGGACGGCGCCTCGAGCAACACGCCATTCCATTTGACGACGCCGCCGGCACGTGGCTGGCCGAAGTCGCCGGCCAGGCGACCCGGCACGGGCCAGGAGAGTTTGCCCTTCAGCGTGGCGAACGGCTGGTCGCCTTCGACCGGCAGCCCCGCCATGAGCTTGCGCAGCTGCTCGACGAGATCCGACAGCCGTTTCTCCTCGCCGTGCAGCTTCGCGACCGCCGCACTGTTGTCCTTGATGCTCGACTCGAGCCGCGTGACGACGACCTGTCGTTCGTCGCGCGACTTCGCAAGCGCCGCCACGTGGGCGGCCTGAGCGGACTCGAGCTTCTTGAGCTCGCCCTCGATGCGCTCCGTCTCCGCATTCAGCGCCGCGAGTCGTTCCAGGTCCGTGCCGACGGCCGCGATCCGCACGCTGCGGGCGCGATTGAAGTAGTCGTAGTAGACGAGCATGCGGCCGAGTGTCGCGGGGCTCTCCTGCGACAGCAGCAGCTTGAAGACCTCGGCGCGCCCGGTCACGTAGCTCATGCGCACCTGCGACGCGAGCGAGGCGCGTTCAGCGGCCAGCCGTTGATTCGCGCGGTCGGTCTGCTCACCGAGCGAGCGGCGGGCGGCGCGTTGATCCATGAGCTGCGCGCGGACATCGGCCAGCTTGCGTGCAGCCTCCGCGCTCTCGACCTCGGCGGAGCGCAGCGCCTTGGCGCCTTCGTCGCGACGCGCAGTGTCGCGCGTCAGCCGGGTCTCGAGATCCTTGATCTCCTTGCGCACGGTCTTCAGTGCGGCCTCGCTCTTGCGGGCGTCCTGCCCGTTCGCGAGCGACCACGCGAGCGCCATGCTCGCGAGCGCGAGCGCGACGCGGCGCCCGCGCCGCCACCTGTTCGGAACATCGAGCATACGCGGCGGAGTCTAGTCGCACTGACGTGCGCATTTCACCCGTCGCGGCCCGGCGACGGCGATGACGCGGCGGCGGCCGGAGCCACTTTCAGGCGGTAGCCGAGCCCGGTTTCGGTCACGAGGAACTTCGGCCGCTGCGGGTCGGGCTCGAGCTTGGCGCGCAGGTGCTGGATGCATACGCGCAGGGTACGTGTGTCGCCAGCCTTGTCCGGCCCCCACGCCTCGCGCAGCAATTGCTGCGGCCGCACGATCATTCCGGCGTGACGGACGAGGCATTCGAGCACACGGTACTCGAGCGGCGTCAGGTGCAACGCGCCTTCGGGGCGCGAGGCAGAGCGCCGCTCGAGAGTCGATCTCGGCGTCGCCGACTCGCAGCGTGCGCAAACTGCTCGGTGCCACGCACGTTGCGACGCAGCGCGGCGCGCACGCGCGCGAGCAGCTCGGCGGCCGAGAACGGCTTCGTGACGTAATCGTCGGCGCCCGCGTCGAGCGCCGCGATCTTCTCTGCCTCCTGCGTGCGCGCCGACAGCACGATGATCGGCACCGGCGACCAAACGCGGACGCCCCTCACCACTTCGATGCCGTCGACGTCGGGCAGTCCCAGATCCACGAGCAGCAGATCGGGCTTGTGCGAGCGCGCCTCGATATCGGCGCGGCGCGCGGTATCGGCCTCGACGACGCGATAACGCTCCGCGGTCAGCAGCACTCGCAGCACCTCGCGGATCGCCGCGTCGTCCTCGACGACGAGGATCTGATGCATGGCCTGTGTCACGCCGCGGCCTCCGTCGTCGGCAGCGTGAACGTCAGACGCGCGCCACCGTCAGGCCGCGCCGCTGCGCTGATGGCGCCGCCGTGTGCCGTGACGATGGCGCGGCAGATCGAGAGCCCGAGACCCACGCCGACGATCGTGCCTTCGTCATTACCGCGCTGAAATTTCTCGAACAGCCTTTCGGGGTCGCCGGCCGGGAACCCGGGACCGTCGTCGTCGACGGTTACCCGCACGAAACCGTCCTGGCCGACCGCGCTGACCGCGATTGCGGTACCGGCCGGCGTGTACTTCGCGGCGTTGTCGAGCAGATTCGCGAGCACCTGAACGATCAAGCGTCGCGTCGACGAACACGAGCGGCAGATCGGCGGGCAGCGCGAGATCGCACTCGATGGGCCGTAAGCTTGCTCGGCGTCGTGCGCAAGCGCGGCGGCGACGAGGTCGTCGATCGATTCCCACTCGCGCCGCAGCGTGAGCTCGCCTGAATCGAAGCGCATCAGGTCCAGCACCTTCGACACGAGCTCGGACATGTCGCGCGCCTTGGTCTCGATCGAGTGCGCGAGCGCCACTCGAGTGGCCTCGTCGAGCGCGGTGCCGCGGGTTGCGAGCGTCGACGCCGGCGCCGGCCATGGCCGCGAGCGGCGTGCGCAGATCGTGCGAGATCGACGCGAGCAGCGTGTTGCGCGAGCGTCTCGCGCTCCGCAGCGACGCGCGCGCCGGCCGCGAGCTCGGCGAGCCGCGCGCGCTCGAGCGCGAGCCCGATCTGGCCCGCAAACGTCTCGAGCAGGTGGCGCTGCTCCGGCAGCAGCACGCGGCGCGGATTGCGCGGCCGAACCGCCAGCACGCCGAGCCCGCGGCCGGCTTCCGCGAGCGGCAGATACAGCGCCGGCGCGGCGGGCAACGTGTCGGAGCCCAGCCCTGCGCGGCGGCCGTGATCGGCCACCCACTGCGCGACCGCGAGATCCGCGCCGCGGAAAGCGCTCTCGCTAGCGGGCCGCGATCGGGTAGCGCAACCTGCCCGCATCGTTCGGCATCAGCACCACGGCGTCGCACTCGAACACTTCCGCGACGTGCCGCACGGCCACGCGCGCCATGCTCTCGACGTCGCGCGTGGCGGCGAGCTCGCGGCTCATCGCGTACAGCAGCGCGGTGCGGCGCTCGCGCGCGCCCGCCACGCGCGTCTGCTGGCGCACGCTGGCCATCAGCGTCGCGATCACGAGCGCGATCGTCAGCATGACGCCGAAGGTTACGACGTACTGCACGTCGGCCACCGCGAACGTGAACTGTGGCGGACGAAGAAGAAGTCGAGGCAGATCACGTTCAGCACGGCCGTGAGCACCGACGGCAGCCGGCCGAGCGCGCAAGCCCGCGACGACGACGCCGAGCAGATAGATCATGACGATGTTCGACAGCTCGAAGTACGGGAACATCAGCCACGCGACGGCCGTGCACAGCACCGAGATCGCGGTCGCAGCGACGTAGCGCCTCCAGTGCACGGCGCGGGGGCGTGACCGTCGCGGGCGCGGCCCGCGCCGCGGCGCTCGTTCGACCGTGCCCTGTCGCGCTCCGCCACGGTCACGACGTCGAACCCCTGCGCGCGCCGCACGAGCTCGGCCGCGGTCGAGCGGCGCCACAGCGCGCGCCAGCCCCGCGCGCTTCGGCGCGCCGACGATCACACGCGTCGCGCGTGCGCGTGCGCGCGTATTCGGCGAGTGCCGCCGCGGCCGTCGGGCCGTCGAGCGTCACCGTCTCGGCGCCGAGCGATTCCGCGAGCCGCAGCAGGTCGATCCGGCGGTTGCGCTCTGCCGTCGGACAGACGCAGCAGCGCCGGCGTCTCGACGTACACGACGGTCCACTTCGCGCCGCAGCGCGTCGGCCATGCGCTTGCCGGCGCGCACGAGCTGCTCGGCCTGCCTGTCCGGGCCGATCGGCGACGAGCAGGTGATCGCTGCGCGAGCCACTCGCGCGACGACCGGTCGCCCGCGAGCGAGACGCGCGCCGCGGCCTCGACGCGGTCCGTCATGCGGCGCAACGCGAGCTCGCGCAGCGCGATCAGGTTCGGCTTGCGGAAGAAACGCTCGATGGCCGTGCCGACCTCCTCCGGCACGTAGACCTTGCCGGCATGCAGCCGCGCGAGCAGGTCGTCGGGCGGCAGGTCGATCAGCTCGACTTCGTCGGCCTCGTCGAAGATGCGGTCCGGCAACGTCTCGCGCTGCCGGACGCCGGTGATCTGCGCGACGAGATCGTTCAGGCTCTCGAGGTGCTGGACGTTCACCGTGGTCCACACGTCGATGCCGGCATCGAGCAGCTCCTCGATGTCCTGCCAGCGTTTCGGATGGCGCGGCGCCGGCTCGCCGCCGACGAGGTTCGAGTGCGCGAGCTCGTCGACGAGCAGAATCGCCGGGCCGGCGCTCGAGCGCCGCGTCGAGATCGAACTCGTGCCGCACGATGCCGCGGTAGCTGGACGGGTAGCGTCGGTAGCCGCTCGAGTCCTGCCATCAGCCCCTCCGTCTCGCACGCGGCCGTGCGGCTCGACGTAGCCGATCACGAACTCCGTGCCAGCCGCGCGCGCGGCGTGTGCGGCGCTCGAGCATCGCGAAGGTCTTGCCGACGCCGGCTGTCGCGCCGAAGAAGATCCGCAAGCTTGCCGCGCCGCGCGCGCGCCTCCTCGGCTTTGACCTGCGCGAGTAGCGCGTCGGGATCGGGCCGCGATTCCGCCATCATCACGGCGGCATCATGGCGCCGTCGCGGCCGTCGAGCGCCAGGTTCAGCTCGAGCACATTCACGCGCGGCTCGCCGAGCACGCCGAGCGTCGGCGTCTGCGGTGTGCTGCGCGCACGAGCGCCGCTACGCCGGCCGGCGCGAGGTCCGCGCGCCCGCGCCACGCGCGTCGACCTGGTACTCGGCCGCCGCGACGCTGATGTGCGGATCGAGGCCGCTGGCCGAGGCGGTCACGAGGTCGACGGGAACGGGCCGCGCGTTGCCCGGATCGGCCGCGCGCAGCGCGGCGATGCGCGCCGCGACGGCGGTCTTCAAGCGCCGGATTCGTCGGCCCCTGGTTCGAGCCGCTCGAGGCCGCGCCGTTGTATGGCTGCGGTCCCGTCGCCGACGGCCGGCTCCAGAAATACTGCGGCGCCGAGAACGGCTGGCCCAGCAGGCGCGAGCCGACGGCCTTGCCGTCGCGCTCGATCACGCTGCCGTCGTACCTCGCTCGGGAACGCGAGCTGACCGATCAGCGTGACGACGGCCGGGTAGACGACGCCCGTCACGACGGTCAGCACCACGAAGACGACAAGCGCCGGACGCAGTTCTTTCAGCATGGGTGCCTCTTCACGCAAGCCCGAGCGTCGCGAGCATCAGGTCGATGGCCTTGATACCGACGAACGGCACGGCGATGCCGCCGAGCCCATAGATCAAGCAGATTGCGCCGCAGCAGCACGGCCGCCGATGCCGCGCGCGTCTTCACGCCGCGCAGCGCCAGCGGCACGAGCGCCGACGATGATCAGCGCGTTGAAGATCACGGCCGACAGGATCGCGCTCTCGGGGCTCGTGAGCCGCATGACGTTCAGCGCGTTCAACGCGGGATACGTCGTAGCGAACGCGGCGGGAATGATCGCGAAGTATTTCGCGATGTCGTTCGCGACCGAGAACGTCGTCAGCGCACCGCGCGTCACGAGCATCTGCTTGCCGACGTCGACGACCTCGATCAGCTTCGTCGGGTTCGAGTCGAGGTCGACCATGTTGCCGGCCTCTTTCGCGGCCTGCGTGCCGGTGTTCATCGCCACCGCCACGTCGGCCTGCGCAAGCGCCGGCGCGTCGTTCGTGCCGTCGCCGCACATGGCGACGAGCCGGCCCTCGGCCTGGTGTCGGCGAATCAGCTCGAGCTTCGTCTCGGGCGTGGCCTCGGCCAGAAACTCGTCGACGCCGGCCTCCGCCGCGATGGCCGCGGCCGTGAGCCGATTGTCGCCCGTGACCATGACGGTCTTGATGCCCATCTGCCGCAGCTCCGCGAACCGTTCGCGGATGCCGCCCTTCACGACGTCGCGCAGTTCGATGACGCCGAGTACGCGCGCGCGCCGGCCCGCCTCGGCCACGACGAGCGGGGTCGCGCCGGCCGCGCGCGACGGTGTCGACGATCTCGCCAACCGCCGCTGGCCACGTGCCGCCGGCGGCCTCGACGAATGCGTGGATCGCGTCGGCGGCGCCTTTGCGCGAGCTGGCGGTCTTCGACGTCGACGCCGCTCATGCGCGTCTTGGCCGAGAACTTGTGGAACGTGTGCGGCAACCCCGCGATGTCGCGGCCGCGCAACTGGAACTGCTGTTTCGCCAGCACGACGATCGATCGTCCTTCCGGCGTCTCGTCGGCCAGCGAGGCGAGCTGCGCGACGTCGGCCAGCTCGTGCGCCTCGACGCGCGGCGCTGGATGGAACACGGTCGCTTGCCGGTCGCCGAGCGTGATCGTGCCGGTCTTGTCGAGCAGCAGCACGTCGACGTCGCCGGCGGCCTCAACGGCGCGGCCCGACGTCGCGATCACATTCGCGCGGATCATGCGGTCCATGCCCGCGATGCCGATCGCGGACAGGAGCCCACCGATCGTCGTCGGGATCAGGCACACGAGCAGGGCCACGAGCACCGTGGCCGTCACGACCGTGCCCGCCCCCGAGCTCGCGACGGCGTATTCGGAGAACGGTGCGAGAGTCGCGGTAGCCAGCAGGAACACGATCGTCAGCATCGCGAGCAGGATCGACAGCGCGATCTCGTTCGGCGTGCGCCCGCGCTTCGCGCCCTCGACCATCGCGATCATGCGATCGAGAAAACCTTCGCCTTCGCGACTCGTGATTCGCACGGCGAGCCAGTCCGACAGAACGCGCGTGCCACCCGTGACCGCCGAGAAGTCACCGCCCGCCTCGCGCAGCACGGGCGCCGACTCACCGGTGACCGCGCTCTCGTTGACCGACGCCACGCCTTCGACGACCTCGCCATCGGCAGGGATCGTGTCGCTCGCCTCGACGAGCACGACGTCGCCGCGCGCGAGCGCGCCGGCCTCGACGGTATCGTATTCACGCAGGCTCTTGCCGCGCAGGCGCTTCGCCTGCACGTGGCGGCGCATCGAGCGCAGGGTCGCGGCCTGCGCTTTGCCGCGGCCCTCGGCTACCGCCTCGGCGAAGTTTGCGAACAGAACCGTGAGCCAGAGCCACGCCGCGATCGCGAGCACGAACTTGGGGCCGCCGGCGTCAGGCGCTTTGCCCGCCAATGCCGCGATGCCGATGGCGGTCGTGAATACGCTGCCTACGAATACGACGAACATCACGGGATTGCGAAACTGCACGCGCGGGTCGAGCTTGGCGAACGCGCCGCGCACGGCGCCGAGCAGAATCGCGCGATCCAGGAAGCTCCCGCGCGCCCGTGGCGGCGGCGGCGTGTGCGTCGCGGCGGTCATCGTGAAACCCCGGCGAGCATGTGCAGGTGCTCGACGATCGGGCCGAGCGCCAGCGCGGGCACGAACGTCAGTGCGCCGACGATCAACACGACGCCGACGAGCATCGCGACGAACAGCGGCGTGTGCGTCGGCAGGGTGCCCGCCGTCACGGCCGTGGCGCGTTTCGAGGCGAGACTGCCCGCGATCGCAAGCACGGGGATCATGAGCCAGTAACGCGCGATCCACATCGTGGCGCCGAGCGCGATGTTGTAGAACGGCGTGTTCGCGGACAGGCCCGCGAACGCGCTGCCGTTGTTGTTGCCGGCGGACGAGAACGCGTACAGGATCTCGGAGAAGCCGTGCGCGCCTCCGTTCGCGACGCCGGCGGTGCCCTGTGGCAACACGCTTGCGACTGCGGCGCCCACCAGTACGACGAACGGGGGGATCAACAGCACGAGCGACGCCATCTTGACCTCGTAGGCCTCGATCTTCTTGCCGAGATACTCCGGCGTACGGCCCACCATGAGACCCGCGATGAACACGGCGAGCAGCGCGAACATCAGCATCCCATAGAGGCCGCTGCCGACGCCGCCGAACACGACCTCGCCGAGCTGGATCAGCGCGAGCGGCACGAGCCCGCCGAGCGGCGTGAACGAGTCGTGCATGGCATTGACCGAGCCGTTCGAGGCGGCCGTCGTTGCGACCGCCCAGATTGCGGAGCTCGCGATGCCGAAACGCACGTCTTTGCCTTCCATGTTGCCGCCGGCCTGCAAGGGGCTGGCGGCCTGGTCCGCGCCGACGGCCGTCAACACGGGGTTGCCCGCCTGTTCGGCCACAATCGTGCCGAGCGCCGGCGGGAGGAAGAGCACGAACATCGCGGCCAGCACAGCCCAGCCCTGCCGCGTATCCCCGACCATGTGGCCGAACGTGTAGCAGAGTGCAGCGGGGATCAGCAGGATCGCGACGACCTCGAGAAAGTTCGCGAGCGGTGTCGGGTTTTCGAACGGATGCGCCGAGTTCACATTGAAGAAGCCGCCGCCGTTCGTGCCGAGTTGCTTGATCGCGACCTGGCTCGCCGCGGGACCGAGCGGCACGGTCTGCTCCGTCACGATTTGCGGCGCCGTCATAGGCCTGCCCGCGGCGTCGAGCGCGGGTTCGCCGGCCGCGTCCGTCAGCGGCATGTCGACGGTCGGCGGGTCGAGCAGCGGCACGCTCCGGTACGCCGCGAACGTCTGCACGACGCCTTGCGACATCAGGGCGATCGCGAGCAGCAGCGACAGAGGCAGCAGGATGTACAGCGTGCCGCGCGTGAGATCGACATAGAAGTTGCCGATGACCGTGGCCTCGCGCCGCACGAAACCGCGGATCAACGCCACGAGCACGGCCATGCCCGAGGCGGCCGAGAGGAAGTTCTGCACGCCGAGCCCGAGCATCTGCGTGAGGTAACTCATGGTGCTTTCGCCGCCGTAGCCCTGCCAGTTCGTATTCGTCGCGAAGCTCACGGCCGTGTCGAACGCGGAGTCGGGGCTCACGGCCCCGAAGCCCTGCGGGTTCAGCGGCAGCACACCCTGCAAGCGCTGCAACGCGTACACCCCGGCGAAGCCGAGCGCGTTCACGAGCAGCACAGCTACGGTATAGCGGCGCCAGTCGCCTTCGCTGCTCTCGCTCACGCCGGCGAGCCGGTAGAGCGCGCGCTCGGTCCCGCGCAACAGCGGCGACATGAATGTGCGCCGGCCCTCGTACACGGCGGCCATGTAGAGGCCGAGCGGCTTCGTCGCAGAGAGCAGCGCCGCGACGAGCAACCCGAGCTGCAGCCAGGCTTGCGCGGTCATTCGAATGTTTCTGGGTACAGCAGCGCCACAACCAAATACACAAGGAGGCCGAGCGCCAGCGTGAGACCGATTGCGCCCACGAGCATCATCGGCGCACCTCGCGCGTTGCAACGGCGACGCGATAGACCAGCCACGTGGTCGCGATCAACACCACGACGACGGCGACAACTGCGAACTCCATGACGACCCCCGTACCAAACCAACAGCGACATGCAGTCTAGGGAGCCCGGCATAGCCACGGCGTTAAGAAAAACCCGGCCCTGCGCGCTGGTCTTCCGGCGGTAGTTGCCCGAAACTTCGCCGCGTTCGGAGGATCTTCCCGGAGTGCGCTCGCGCGTGACCAAGCCGTTTATCGCTACGCTGCTCGTTGCCTGGTGCACGTTCACCGTGCCCTGCGTGTCGCGCGCGCAGACCGCCGACGCAGAGCATGCGCCGCCCCCGGATCTGCCGACCATCTACGTCATCGGCACGATGCCGCTGCCGGGCCAGGAGCTCGATCCGAAACGCGTAGCGGCGCCGGTGCAGACCGCGACGGCCGAAGACCTCGATCGCAGCCTCGCGATCGACCTGACCGACTACATGAACCGCCGGCTGAACGGCGTGCATGTCAATGACATGCAGAACAACCCGCTGCAACCCGACGTCAACTATCGCGGCTTCACTGCGTCGCCGCTGCTCGGCACGCCACAGGGCCTGTCGGTGTATCTCGACGGCGTGCGCCTGAACCAGCCCTTCGGCGATGTCGTGAGCTGGGATCTGATCCCCCGCGCAGCGCTGGCGTCGATCACGTTGCTGCCGGGATCGAACCCTCTGTTCGGACTCAACACGCTCGGCGCCGCGCTCGCACTGCGCACGAAGGACGGTTACGCGAATCCCGGCAGCAGCGTGCAGGTCGGTTACGGGTCGAGTCAACGACTCGGCCTCGAGTTGCAGACTGGCGATCACACGGACAGCGGACTGCACTGGTATGCGGCTGCGCATCGCTTCTCGGATGACGGCTGGCGCGAGGCGTCGCCGACCGACGCGACTCAGCTGTTCGGCAAGATCGGTTGGCATCGCGCGACCGGCGACGTGTCGTTGACGGGCGCGTACGCCGACACGGATCTGACCGGCAACGGTTTGCAGGAACAGCGATTCCTCGCGCGCGACTACGCGAGCGTCTACACGAAACCCGACAACACGCGGAACCGCTCGGGCCTTCTCAGCCTCGCGCTACGACACGAGTTCAGTGAGCGACTCTCGTTCGCAGGCAGCGCCTACTACCGCGAGATTCGCTCCACGACGCTGAACGGCGACCTGAACGAAGCTGCGCTCGGCGAGAACGTGTACCAGCCGAATGCGGCGGAGCGTACCGCGCTCGCGGCCGCCGGCTACACGGGCGTCCCGCTCGCGGGCGAGACGGCCGTGACGGCGCCGTTCCCCTCCTGGCGCTGCATCGCGACGGCGCTGCTGGACACGGAGCCGAACGAGAAGTGCAACGGTTTACTGAATCGCACACGCACCGTGCAGAGCGACGGTGGAGTGAGCGCGCAGGTCACGCGCCTGGTGCAGAGAGGTGAGCGCAGCAACCGGCTCACGATTGGCGGCGGATACCAGAGCAGCCGCTCACAGTTCGCGCAATCCTCGCAGTTCGGCTACCTGACAAGCGACCGGGGCATCACGCCGGTGGACGGACCCGGGGCATTCGCCGATGGATCACAGGCTTCCGAGAACGGGTTCGATGCGCGCGTCGACCTGGCGGGCCGCGTGCGCACCTCGAGCGTGTTCGTCAGCGACGCGCTCGGGCTTACGCGCGCGCTCGCGCTGACATTGTCGGGTCGCTACGACCGCAGCTCGATCGAGACCGAGGACGCGATCACGCCGGGCGGCGGGCCGGGATCGCTCGACGGAGACCACACGTTCAGCCGCTTCAATCCCGCGCTCGGCCTGACGTTCAATCCGTCGGCGAACTTCGGCGTCTATGCCGGGTACAACGAGGGCAGCCGCGCACCGTCGGCCATCGAGCTCGGCTGCGCCGACCCGACTAATCCGTGCCGGTTGCCGAACGCGATGGCCGGCGACCCACCGCTCGAGCAGGTTGTGACCAAGACACTCGAGGCCGGCGTGCGCGGCAGCACGAGCTCGAAAGTCACGTGGAGCGCCGGAGTGTTCCGCGCCGACAGCCACGACGACATCTTGTTCGTGGCTGACGATCAGGCGGGCTTCGGGTACTTCAAGAACTTCGGCGCCACACGCCGCCAAGGCGTGGAGCTCAGCCTCGACGCACACGATCGGCGGCTTCAGGGTAGGCGCGGGCTACACGCATCTGGACGCGACCTACCGCAGCGACGAGCTCGTCGTCGGCGAGGCCAACAGCGGCAACGACGCCGCGGCGCCGGGCTTCGGAGGCGCCATCGAGATCCACGCGGGCGACCGGCTGCCGTTGACGCCGCGGCGATTGCTGCGCGGCTCAGCGGAGTGGTCGCCTACGCCGAAGCTGTCGTTCGACGCGGACTTTCTTTACGTGTCCGGCTCGTTCGCGCGCGGTAACGAGAACAACGCTCACGAGCCCGACGGCGTTTACTATCTCGGGCCCGGCTCCACGCCCGGCTACACCGTCGTGAACCTCGGTGCGCATTTTCGCCCCACGTCTCACCTGCTCGTGTTCGCGGAGCTCACGAACCTGTTCGATCGCGAGTACTACACCGCATCGCAGCTCGCCGCCACCGGCTTCACGGCTTCGGGCGCGTTCATTGCGCGACCGTTCGCCGGGCCCGTTATCGACGGCGAGCGGCCACTCGTACACGCGACGTTCTACGCCCCGGGCGCCCCGCGCATGCTGTGGGTCGGCGTGCGTGTCGGCCTCGGCCGCGCCACTTCCGGCGCTCCTTGACGCGCTCCGTCGCGCCGCCGCGGTCGCCCCCCTTGGGTTGCGAACCGGGCGCCCGCATAGGCGGCTGGTATACTGCCGCGTCCGAAAAAGCGCCCGGGCGCTCAAAACGAAGATGAATCAGCTCGTCGAATTCGCCAGCCACCACGCTCTGATCGTCGCCGGCCTCGTTGCGGCGCTACTGGCGGTGGCGTTCTACGAGCTCAGGCAGCGCGCGACGAGCGCGCTCCAGGTGTCGGCCGCCGACGCCGTCCGGTTGATCAACCGCGGTGCGCTCGTGATCGACGTGCGCAAACCCGAGGAATACGCGGCCGGGCACATCGTGAATGCGCGCAACGTGGCGCTCGACAAACTCCAGCAGGGCGACGACGCGATCAAAAAGCAGAAAGACAAGATCCTGCTGACCGTGTGCGACACGGGCTCGATAGCGGGCAAGGCGGCAGACCTGCTGCGCCGAGCGGGCTACGCGAATGTGTTCAACGTCCGCGGCGGGCTCGCGACCTGGCGCGCCGAGAACCTGCCGCTGGTGAAGTGACGTGGCCGAGCCGCGAATCCTTGTGTATTCCACGCCGTTCTGCGGGTATTGCGCCGCGGCCAAACGCCTCCTGACCGCGAAAGGCGCCGAGTACACCGAGATCGACGTCATGATGGATTCGGAGCGCCGCCAGGAGATGCTGGCGAAAAGCGGCGGGCGGCGGACCGTACCGCAAATTTTCATCGACGGCCGCCACATCGGCGGCTTCGACGAGCTGAACGCGCTCGACAAGGCCGGCGGCCTCGACCCGCTGCTCGCGGCGCCGGTTTCGGACACCCAGATTTCCCACCACTGATACGACTGGACGAACGATGGCAGACGAACAAACGAACAATGCATCCCAACAACAGCTGATGCTGCAGAAGATCTACGTGAAGGACTTGTCTTTCGAGTCGCCGAAGGCGCCAATGGTCTTCACGACCAACGTGCAGCCGCAGACGCAAGTCAACATTCGCTCGGGCTCTCTCGACGTAGCGGCGAACACGCAGGAAGTCACGCTGACGCTGACGATCGAAGCCAAGGACAACGACGCCACGCTGTTCCTCGCGGAGGTCGCACAGTCCGGCATCTTCTTCATCCAGGGCTACACGGCGGAAGAGAAGGCTGTGCTGCTCGGCAGCTTCTGTCCGGCCACGCTATACCCATTCGCGCGTGAGGCGATCGCCGATCTCGTCGCGCGCGGCGGTTTCCCGCAGCTGCTGCTGCAACCCATCAATTTCGACGCGCTCTACCAACAGGCCCTGCAGGAACGCACCGCGCGCGATACTGGTGCTGCAGCCGCTCCGCCAGCCGGCAGCGGCGAGGCTCATTAGCCCGACGAGCCGCATCGCGGTGCTCGGCGCCGGCTCCTGGGGCACGGCGCTCGCGATCCAGTTCGCACGCGCGGGCCATCCCGCCGTGCTGTGGGGCTACGACCCGGCGGCAATCGCGACGCTCTCCCACGCGCGCAGCAACACGCGCTACCTGCCGGGCGTAGCATTTCCACCTCTGCTCGAGGTGACGGCGGACCTCGAGGCCGCCGTGGTCGGTGCCGACGACGTGTTGATCGCGGTACCGAGCCACGGCTTGCGTGGTTTGTTCACGGCGCTCGCGGCACTGCCACTGCGCCGAGTCGCGTGGGCCACGAAAGGCTTTGAAGCCGACACCGGCCTGTTGCCGCATCAGGTCGCGGGGCAGGTGCTGCCGGCCAGCGTACCAACCGCGGTGCTCTCGGGCCCCACGTTTGCGCGCGAAGTCGGCGCCGGCCTGCCGACCGCCATGACGATCGCGTCCACGGACCAGAACTTCGCGCAACACCTAGCCGAGACGATCAGCACGGACACATTCCGCGCGTACACCTCGAGCGACATCGTCGGCGTAGAGGTCGGCGGCGCCACGAAGAACGTCTACGCGATCGGCGCCGGCATCTGCGACGGGCTCGGCTTCGGCGCGAACACTCGCATCGCGTTGATCGCGCGCAGCCTGGCGGAGATGACGCGGCTCGGCCTGGCACTCGGCGGCCGCCGGGGAACGTTCATGGGCCTCGCGGGCATGGGCGATCTGGTGCTGACCTGCACCGACGACCAGTCGCGCAACCGCAGGTTCGGCCTCGCGCTGGCGCGCGGCGAAACCGCGGCTGCAGCCCTGCGCGGAATCGGCCAGGTCGTCGAAGGCTACAACGCGGCGCGGGCGGTGCTCGGCGTGGCCGCACGACTCGCCGTGCCGATGCCGATTGCCGAGCAGCTCGCCAACGTGCTGCACGAAGGTGCCGACCCACGCACGGCCGTCGTAGCCTTGATGCGCCGGCCGATCAGCGCTGAGCTCATCTGACGGCCGCGCCGCCGGCAAACCCGAGCTGACGCCAGGCTTCGTAGACCGTCACGGCGGCGGCATTCGACAGGTTCAGGCTCCGATTGCCCTCCCGCATCGGGATCTTGAGCCGCGCCTCCGGCGCGATCGTCTCAAGCACGTCCGCCGGTAACCCGCTGGTCTCGGGGCCGAACAGGAACGCGTCGCCGGGCGCGAATCTGCCGTCGTACAGCGAGCGGCTCGCGCGCGTCGTCAGCGCGTACAGCCGCGGTGGCGCCACCGCGGCGAGACAGATCGAAAGATCCGCGTGTTCGCGCACACTCGCCATCTCGTGGTAGTCGAGCCCGGCCCGTCTGACGCGGGCGTCGTCGATCGTGAAGCCGAGCGGGTGGACGAGGTGCAGCGTCGCACCGACATTGGCGCAGAGCCGGATCAGGTTACCGGTATTCGGCGGGATCTCGGGCTTGAAGAGGATGACGTGGAACATCGGCGCGAGAATAGCGGATAATCGTCGCGATTTCGCGTTGCCTTGAGTTAGCTCGATGAGCCGCCTCTCCCTCGATTTCTGCGGTTTGAAGCTGAATTCGCCGATCGTGCTGCTGTCGGGCTGTGTCGGCTTCGGCGAGGAATACACGCGGATCGAAGGCTTCTCGAACACGGACGTCGGCGCCATCGTGCTGAAGGGCACGACGCTCGCACCGCGGCTCGGCAACCCGGCGCATCGCGTGTGGGAAACGCCGCAAGGCATGTTGAACGCAATCGGTCTCCAGAACCCTGGCGTCGAGTACGTGGTGGGCGAAATCCTGCCGGCGTTGAACTTCAAGGAGACGCGTTTCATAGCGAACGTCTGCGGCTCCACGATCGAGGAGTACGCGGAGGTCGCACGTCGCTTCGACGATTCGCCCATAGACGCGATGGAGATCAACATCTCGTGCCCGAACGTCAAGGAAGGCGGCGTGGCGTTCGGCAACTATCCGGACATGTCGGCGCGCGTCGTCGCGGCTTGCCGCAAGGTCACCAAGAAGCCGCTGATCACGAAGCTGTCGCCGAACCAAACCGACATCCGCGCGAACGCGCGTGCCTGCATCGATGCCGGCACTGACGCGTTTGCGGCCATCAACACGTTGATGGGCATGGCCATCGACGTCGAGACTCGGCAGCCCGTCATCGGTAACGTCCAGGGCGGCTTGTCCGGGCCCGCGATCCGGCCGATCGCGCTGCTGAAGGTGTACCAGGTGTATCAGGAGTGCCGCGCGCGCGGTATCCCGATCATCGGTCAGGGGGGCATCGAGACCGCGAACGACGCGCTCGAGTTCGTGCTCGCCGGCGCCACGACCGTCGGTCTGGGCACGGCGCTGTTCTACGATCCGCTCGCGCCCACGAAGGTGAACGCCGGCCTCGAGGAATACCTGAAGAAGCACAGGTTCGGCTCGATCACGGACCTGATCGGCGGCGTCGATCCTGCCAAGGCGTTGAACCAGGCGGCGAGCGGCTAACGGACCGCGGAAGTCACGCGTTGAGCATCCACCCGACCGTCATCGTCAGCGAGCGAGCGCAGATCGCGCCCGACGTCGAGATCGGCCCGTACTGCGTGCTCGAGGGCGAAGTCGAGATCGGCGCGCGAACCGTGGTCGAGTCGCACGTCCGTATCGGCAGCCGCTATGGACGCGTGACGATCGGCACCGACAACCATATTCAGTACGGCGCCGCGATCGGCGGTCCACCGCAGGATTTGACCTACAAGAACGGCGCGTACACCGCGTTGACGATCGGCTCGCACAACCGCATCGGCGAGTTCGTCACGATCCACGTCGGCACCGAGAAAGGCGGCGGCGTGACGCGCGTCGGCAATCACTGCTTCATCATGGCCCACGCGCATATCGCACACGATTGCCAGATCGCCGATCACGTGATCCTCGTCAACAGCGCGCAGCTCGGTGGCCACGTGATCGTCGAGCACCACGCGCTGGTGGGCGGCTGCGCAATCGTCACGCAGCAGAACCGCGTCGGCGCGTATTCGTTCATGGCCGTTGGCGCGATGGCGAACAAGGACCTGCTTCCGTACACGATCATCGAAGGCCACTGGGCCACGCCGCGCGCAACGAATCGCGTGGGCCTGAAGCGCGCGGGCTTCGATGCCGCCGAACGCCGCAATATCGACAACGCGATCCGCCTGCTGCTGCAACGCTCGTTGACCGTCGAGGAAGCCACGGCGCGGATTGAACGCGAATGCGCGCCGAGCCCGCAGATCGAGTATCTGCTCGCCTTCGTGCGCGCATCCGAACGGGGCATCGCGCGCGGGTGAGCAAGTTGCGCACAGCCGTCGTCGGCGTGGGCTACCTGGGGCGTTTCCACGCGCAGAAGCACAAGGCGGTCGACGACATCGAGCTCGTCGGCGTGTGCGACCGCGACGCGGCGCGCAGCACGAGCGTCGCGGCGGAAGTTGGCACCGTGGCGTTCACCGATCACCGCGAGTTGCTCGGCAAGGTCGACGCGGTCACGATCGCCGCGAGCACGGCCGAGCATTTCGCGTTAGCCAAATTCTTCCTCGACCACGGCGTGCACGTGCTGGTCGAAAAGCCGATGACGCGCACCAGCGCCGAGGCGGCGACGCTGACGACGCTGGCCGATGCGCGGGGCTTGAAGCTGCAGGTGGGGCATGTCGAACGGTTCAATCCGGCGCTGCTCGCGGCGCGCCAGACGCTGACGACGGTGCGCTTCATCGAGTGCCACCGGCTCGCGCCATTCAAGGGCCGCGGTGCCGACGTGAACGTGATCCTCGATCTGATGATTCACGACCTCGACGTGATTCTGTCGCTCGTGCAGGCGGAGCCGACGCGCGTCTCGGCCGTCGGCGTGCCGGTGCTGACGGAAGAAGTCGACATCGCCAATGCCCGCATCGAATTCGCGAATGGCGCCGTCGCGAACGTCACGGCATCGCGAGTGTCCACGAGCGCGCAGCGGCGGTTCCGCGTGTTTCAGGCCAACCAGTACGTCTCGATCGACTTTGGCAGCGGCGAGGTGCGCCGTGTGACGAAAGTCGGAGAGTGGAGCGAGGACGCGCCCTCCGCTCCATGAGGAAACCTGGAATCTCGAAAAGGGCGACGCCCTACTGGCCGAGACGCACGCGTTCGTCGCATCGATCCGCGACGACAAACCATGCGAGGTATCCGGCGCCGACGGACTCGCAGCGCTACGCTCAGCCGAAGCGATCAACGTCGAGATCGCGCGCTGGCAGCCCCGCTAGGGCCGGCTACACTCGACCTTCGAGGCCCAGCTCCTTTATCTTGCGCGTGAGCGTGTTGCGGCCCCAACCGAGCAGCTTGGCGGCTTCGAGCCGTTTGCCACGCGCGCGACGCAGCGCCGTGATGATCAGCGTGCGCTCGAACGCCGGCAGCGCATCGTCGAGCAACGGCGGCGGTGCAGCCACCGCGAGCTGCGCCTCGGCCCAATGCGACAGGCCCGTGGTCCAGTCGGCGCCCGGCGCTGCACTCAACCCGCCGAGCTCCGGTGGCAGATCCTGCGCCGCGATCTCGCGGCCCGCGGCCGTGACGGTGAGGCGCCGGCTGACGTTCACGAGCTCGCGCACGTTGCCGGGCCAGTCGTACTTTTGCAGGATGTCCGCGGCTTCGCCGCTCAAGGTCTTCGGCGCAACACCGAGCTCGTTCGCGGCCTGCTCGAGGTAGAACCTCGACAATTCCTTGATGTCCTCGCGGCGCTGGCGCAGCGGCGGCACCTCGATTCGCATGACGTTCAGGCGGTGATACAGGTCCTCGCGGAACCGACCGCTGGTAACGGCCTGCGAGAGATCCTGGTGCGTCGCCGCGATCACGCGCACGTCGACGCGGATCGGCGTTTGCCCACCGACGCGGAAGAACTCGCTCTCGGCCAACACACGCAGCAAGCGCGTCTGGAGCGGCAACGACATGTCGCCTATTTCGTCGAGAAACAGCGTGCCGCCGTTGGCCTGCTCGAAACGGCCGATACGCCGTTCGGTGGCGCCCGTGAACGCCCCCTTCTCGTGGCCGAACAACTCCGATTCGAGGAGCTCGGCCGCGATTGCGGAGGTGTTCAGCGCGACGAACGGCTTGTTCGCACGCGGCGAGTTGTCGTGCAACGCGCGGGCGACGAGCTCCTTACCGGTGCCGGATTCGCCGTTGATCAGCACGGTCATGCTGGAGCGCGACAGTCGGCCGATGGCCTTGAACACGTCCTGCATCGCCGGCGCCTGGCCGATGATGCGCGGTATTGGTTTGGTCGTCGTCTGCTGCGTCGTATCGCGGTGGCGCGTGCGCGCCGCACGCGAAACAAGCTCGACGGCTTCGTCGATGTCGAAAGGTTTAGGCAGGTATTCGAACGCCCCGCCCTGATACGCGGACACTGCGCTGTCCAGATCCGAGTGCGCCGTGATCACGATGACCGGGATGTCGGGGTCCTGCTGACCGAGGCGCTCCATGAGCTCGAGACCGCTCATGTCCGGCATTCGGATGTCGGTGATCAGAACGTCCGGCCGATCGCGCTCTAGCGCACCGAAGAACTGGTGACCGGACTCGAATGCCCGCGGAATCATGTGTGCCTGCTTGAGCGCCTGCTCGAGCACCCAGCGCACCGATTCGTCGTCGTCGACAATCCACACGCTCAATCCCGGCGTCGCCATCAGTGTCGGCCTCCATTCGGCACTGGCAACCGCAGCTGGAACACGGTCCGCCCCGGTTGGCTCTCGAATTCGATGAGTCCGCCATTCCGGCTCACGAGGTCCTGAGCGATCGTGAGTCCCAAGCCCGTGCCCGTAGCCCGGCCGGTAACCAGCGGATAGAAAATCGTGTCCCGAAGCTCATCGGGAATCCCGGGCCCGTTGTCCTCGACCTCGGCGGAGAGCACCAACCGGTGGCGTTCGCCGGAGAGCGTGACGTTGGTCAACGCGCGCGTGCGAAAGGTCAGACGGCCGCGGTCGCCGAGCGCCTGCATCGCATTGCGCGCAATGTTCAGGAACGCCTGGATCATCTGATTGCGATCGACGGTGATCGACGGCAGGCTCGGGTCGTAGTCACGGACGAGCTCGACACGTGCCGGCTTCTCAGCCTCGATCAGTTGGGCGACGTGCTCCGTGATTCGGTGCAGATTGAGCTCCTCGGGGCGGGGCGCCCCGCCGGCGCGCAGAATTCCGTCAACGAGCGCGGCGAGCCGATCGGCTTCCTCGATGATGACGCGCGTGTAGGCCCTCTGCTCGGCATCGGGCAATTGGCGCTCCAGCAGCTGAGCGGCGCCGCGCAGGCCGCCAAGCGGGTTCTTCACCTCGTGCGCGAGCTGGCGGATGATTCTGCGCGACAGCTGCTGCTGCGACACGAGCGCGGCTTCGCGCCGGACTTTGCGATCGCGTTCCGTGTCGAGCAGCTCGAGGACCAACGAACGCTCGCCCTCGAGGGGCGCAGCACGACAGTCGAGTACGAGCTGGCGGTCGGCGACGCGGGCCGTGAGCTCACGCAAGCTGAACGTCAAACCGCTCGCGAGCGCGCGTTGACAGAGCGCGACCAACTCCCCTGCCGGATGCAGCAGCTCGCCGATCGGTCGTCCTACAATACGGCGCGAGCTGACGCTGAACAGCGCCTCGGCGGCGCTATTCAGGAACGTGATGGTGAGCGCTTCGTCGACGACGATGAGCGCGGTCGTGAGGCCCTGCAGAATCGCGTCCGACGACAGCGAGCGGCGCGGTTTACGCGCGGCACCGAAAATCTCGGGTGCCGGTGCTAGCCCCCGTTCGCTCGCCGCTGTTGCACGATGGGCGAGCTCGGGTTCTGGATGCTGTTCTGCTGAACGAAGAAGTTGCGGGTTGGCGACCGCATGACTTCGGCGCCGGCCGTGTCGATGACGACCACCTGCAGTGTGTGCGCGCCCCGGAACACGTCCGGCAACGTCATTTGCTGGCTGGCCGTGTTCAGATTCCGGCGCTGGCCGTCGAGGATCAAGTCCACGCGATGCGTCGCCGCCAGCGGTGGATCCATCTCGATCTGGACGTTCAGCATCGTGCCGATGTTCCAGAGCGTTTGTTGCTCGGCGGGGCTCGAAATGTTGATCGCCCGGTAGGGGGCCTGCGCCGGGCTTGGGGTGGCCGGCGCGCCTGCCGTCGAGGCCGGCGCCGGACGTGCTGCCGGCGCGCCGAAACCCTGCGCTCCCGTCAACTCGACCTGGCGCGCCCCGGGCGCGGGTCGATCCGAGAAGTGGACCTGGCCGCCGGCATCCACCCATGTCCACGCGGGCGCCGCGCTCGCGGCGCTTACCAGTAATGCGGATAGTAGGATCAGCCACTTACGCATGCTCCAAGCTTAGCGCTAAGCGGGCTGCTCTGCCACACGACGGGCGGGATTCTGAGAACCCCGCCACGCCGCGATTTGACAGAACCGACTTCGCCTCGTGCCAGCCGAATTAGAGGCTGTAGTACATCTCGAATTCGACCGGATGCGGCGTCATCGCGAAGCGAGTGATCTCCTGCTCCTTGAGCCCGATGTAAGCATCGATCGTGGCTGTCCGAGAGCACACCACCCGCCGTCAGGAAGCCGCGATCCTTGTCGAGCGCTTCGAGCGACTGCTGCAACGAGTACGACACCGTCGGAATCAGCTTCTCCTCTTCCGGCGGCAGGTCGTAGAGATCCTTGTCCTGCGGCGGGCCAGGGTTGATCTTGTTCGCGATGCCGTCGAGGCCGGCCATCAGCATGGCCGTGAACGCCAGATACGGGTTCGCCGTGCTGTCCGGGAACCGAATCTCGATGCGGCGCCCCTTCGGATTCTGCACGTAGGGAATTCGCATCGACGCGGACCGGTTACGCGCCGAGTAGGCGAGCAGCGTTGGCGCTTCGAAGCCTTTGACCAGCCGCTTGTAGCTGTTGGTCGAGGCGTTCGTGAACGCGTTGAGCGCGTGGGCATGTTTGAGGATGCCGCCGATGTAGTAGAGCGCGGTCTGCGACAAACCGCCGTACAGGTCGCCCGTGAAAAGATTCTTGCCGCCTTTTGCCAACGACTGGTGCACGTGCATGCCGCTACCGTTGTCGCCGACGAGAGGCTTCGGCATGAACGTAGCCGTCTTGCCATAGCTATGGGCGACGTTCTGGATGACGTACTTGAGCATCATGACGTCATCGGCTTTCCGGACGAGCGAACCGAACTTGACGCCGATCTCGCACTGGCCGGCGGTCGCGACTTCGTGATGGTGGACCTCGACCGAGAGGCCCATCTCCTCGAGCGCGAGACACATCGCGGACCGAATGTCCTGCAACGAATCCACGGGCGGGACCGGGAAGTACCCGCCCTTGACGCCCGGACGGTGGCCGAGGTTGCCTTCGTCGAGCTGCTTGCCGCTCTGCCACGCGCCTTCGTAGGAGTCGATCGCGTAGAAGGCGCCCTGCATCTGTGACGCCCAACGGACGTCGTCGAAAATGAAGAACTCGTTCTCCGGACCGAAGAACGCCTCGTCGGCGATCCCCGTCGATTTCAGGTAGGCCTCGGCACGCTTCGCGGCCGAGCGCGGGTCGCGCTCGTAGCCCTGCATCGTCGAGGGCTCGATGATGTCGCAACGGACGTCGAGTGTCGGCTCTTCCATGAACGCGTCGATGACCGCCGTCGCCGGGTCCGGCATCAGGATCATGTCGGACTCGTTGATACCCTTCCAGCCGGCAATCGACGAGCCGTCGAACATCTTGCCGTCTTCGAACATGCTCGCGTCGACCTGGTGCGAGGGCACCGTCACATGCTGCTCTTTGCCGCTCGTATCGGTGAACCGCAGGTCGACGAACTTGATGCCTTTTTCCTTGATGAGCTTCAAAACATCGGCGGGCGACATTGGTTTGATTCCTCCGTTTGTCAGTCGTGATTAGTCGTCGCTGCCGCGTGCCCAGTGACTCGGTGAGCGCGGCAGCTGGCCATTTTTGTTGAGCAGAAGAATGTGCATTTTGTGTGCCACGATTCGGAAGGCTAAGCTATTGTTTGTTATAAGCATCAGGGCTCTCGCACCGGATTCATGTGCACGAAAGCGGTGCGGTCAGCATAGCAGAACGCACCTCAATGGTGCGACAGCACAGGTTCCGCGCGAACGTGCCGGCTGTCCGCGTCGGCGGCGGGCCGCACGCGGCTGCCAGCGACTCGCCGCCGCTATACTGGCGCGCTTTGCGGAGCCCGTGCCGCGCGGAGTTGTCATGGAGTCAATGGAGAAAATCGTCTCGCTGTGCAAACGGCGGGGATTCATCTTCCCGTCGAGCGAGATCTATGGGGGGCTGAACGGCGCCTGGGATTACGGCCCGCTCGGCGTGGAGCTCAAACGCAACCTCAAGCAGGCCTGGTGGGACGACATGATTGCCCACCACGACGAGACGCGGAGCGTGACGGGCGCCCCCTCCGCGCTTGGCATGGTGGGTCTGGACAGCGCGCTGCTGATGAACCCCAAAGTGTGGGAGGCCAGCGGCCACGTCGGCGGCTTCAGCGACCCGATGGTGGATGACCGTGAGACGCGAGCGCGGTATCGCGCGGATCAACTCGCCGTGTTTGCGCTCGAGTTTGTGGCCGCAGACGGCAGCGTGACTGCCTACGACGGAGTCTTGTTCGCGGCGCCCGGCGAAATCGGCAAGACGGACGTCACGGAGTTGTTCGACCCGCATCGGAAACGGATTGCGTCCATCCAGAAGAACCACGCCGGCAAAGCAGCTTCGCCCAGTGGCCGTGCCCAACGCACTGCTCGATGAAACGCTGCGCGCGAAAGTCCTCGCACCCGGCGCGTCGGCGCCCGGAACGCTGACGGCGCCGCGCGCGTTCAATCTTGATGTTCAAGACACATGTCGGAGCGCTGGAGGACAACTCGAGCGTCACGTACCTGCGACCCGAGACGGCGCAGGGGATTTTCGTCAACTTCAAGAACGTGTGCGACACGGCGCGCGTGCGTGTGCCATTCGGCATCGGGCAGATCGGCAAAGCGTTCCGCAACGAAATCAACCCGCGCAATTTCACGTTCCGCAGTCGCGAATTCGAGCAGATGGAGATCGAGTTCTTCTGCCGCGCGAACGACGTCGGCGGACTGGTATCGAGTACTGGCGGGAGCGACGTTACAACTGGTACATCGCACTCGGCATGCGGCGGGAGAATCTGCACTTGCGCGAGCACGAGAAAGACGAGCTCGCCCATTACGCCGCGGGTTGCGCGGATGTGGAGTACGACTTCCCGTTCGGGCGCAGCGAGCTCGAGGGCATCGCCAACCGCACGGACTTCGACCTGCGCCAGCACATGCAAATGAGCGGCAAGGACCTTCGCTACTTCGACGACCAGGAGCCGAACGAACAGGCTCGGCGTTACCTGCCGCACGTCATCGAGCCGTCGGCCGGCGCCGATCGAGGCACGCTGGCGTTTCTATGCGATGCGTATCACGAGGACGAGGTCGGAGGCGAGGTACGGACGGTGTTGAAGCTGCACCCGCGGCTCGCGCCGATCAAAGCAGCCGTGTTCCCTCTCGTGAAGAAGGACGGCATGCCGGAGAAGGCGCTGGAGATCTATCGCGCTCTGAAGCAAAGCTTCAATGTTTACTACGACGAGAAGGGCGCGATCGGTCGGCGTTATCGGCGCCAGGACGAGGCGGGCACGCCGTTCTGCGTGACCGTGGACGGCGATACGCAGACTGCCGGGACGGTGACGGTCCGGGAGCGCGATTCGTGCCAGCAGGTGCGCATCGGCGTTGCCGAGCTGCAAAGCTACCTCGGCGATCGACTCGGAGCGTGATGGCGTGACGGACCGGCCCGCTCGGCTCGTCATGGTGGACCGCGACGGCGTGATCAACGAGGACTCTGACGACTACATCAAGTCGGTTGCCGAATGGCGGCCGATTGCGGGCAGCCTCGAAGCGATTGGTGCACTGACGCGCGGTGGTTACCGAGTGGCGGTGGTCACGAACCAGTCGGGCGTCGGTCGGGCGCTGTTCGACGAAGCCACGCTCGCGGCGATTCACCGGCACATGCTGGCCGCCATTCACGCGGCCGGGCGGCGAGCTCGCGGGGATCTACTACTGCCCGCACACGCCCGACGCCGATTGCGACTGCCGCAAACCGCGACCGGGCTTGTTCAGGAATCTCGAGCGCGATCTCGGGGTGTCGGTGCGCGGCGCGCCTTACATCGGCGACAAGCTCAGCGACGTCGCGGCGGCGGAGGCGGTCGGTGCTCGGCCGATTCTGGTGCGAACTGGACGAGGGCGCGCAGCTGAGCCGGTGGCCGCGGCGCGCGGAGTCGCGGTGTTCGACGATCTTGCGGCGGCCGCGCGCAGTCTGCTCACCGAACTCCGCGCATGAGCGACGCTCGGCAGTGGCTGGGCTCCGCAGCCTTCACTGTGTGCCTGTTCCTGTGGGCGCTGCTGTACGCGTTGCTGTTGGTGCCGACGGTCGTGTTGCCGCGCCGCGTGGCTTACGCGGCCGCCGTTGGCTGGGCGGGTTCGGTGCTTTGTCTGCTGCGCTGGCTCTGCCGGCTCGACTACGTCGTAGAAGGCCGGGAGCATCTTCCCGCGACGAGTTCCGTGGTGCTCGTGAAGCATTCGTCCGCATGGGAGACGATCGCACAGTTGCGGATCTTGCCGAGCCAGACCTGGGTATTGAAACGCGAGCTGACCTGGATCCCTGTGTTCGGTTGGGTCTTGCTCAAGCTCAGGCCTATCGCGATCGACCGCAACGGCGGTCGCGCGGCCGTGCGGCAGGTGCTCGATCAGGGGCGACTGCGATTGGCCGAGGGCATCTGGGTCGTGATCTTCCCTGAAGGGACGCGCGTGCCCGGTTGGCGAAACGCGACGCTACGGCATGAGCGGCGCTTTGCTCGCGGACGCCGCGGGGCTCCCGGTCATCCCCGTCGCGCACAATGCCGGCGACTACTGGCCGAGGCGCCGTTGGCTCAAACGCCCCGGCACGATTCGCGTCGTGATCGGCCCGCCGATCCCGACTGCGGGCGTCGACCCGCGGCTCGTCAACGAACGAGTCGCAGCGCTGGATCGAGGACACGGTCGCGACCTTGCGCGCGCCCTAGCCTCGCTCGGCGGCGCTCAAACGTCGAGGTTCGCGACGGCTAACGCGTTGCGCTCGATGAATTCGCGACGCGGCTCGACTTGATCGCCCATCAGGGTCGTGAAGATCTCGTCTGCCGCCACCGCGTCCTCGATCCGCACCTGCATCAGGCGCCGCGTCTCCGGATTCACCGTCGTGTCCCAGAGCTGCTCCGGGTTCATTTCGCCGAGACCCTTGTAGCGCTGGATGGTTTGGCCCTGCTTGGCCTGGGCCATGAGCCAATCGATGGCTTCAGCGAACGTAGTCACGTCACGACGTTCCTTGCCGCGCTCCACATAGGCACCGGGTCGCAGCAGATCCTTGAGCTCCGCGCCGATCGCGACGAGCTGGCGATATTCGGCCGAACGGAAGAAACCGGCGTGCAGTACCTTGGTGTTGATCGTGCCGTGGTGCTCGCGCAGTGACCAGCAGCGCGGGGTCCAAGCCCTCGCCGCCCGGTTGCGGACTCAAGCGGTACCGCGCGGCGCGATCGTTCCCGGAGTTCAGCTGCTGCTCGAGCGACTGGCTCCACGTTTGCGCGGAAGCCCGCATCTTCGAGTTGCTCCGGCGTAATCGCCGTCATGGACATCAGGCGTCGCAGCACTTCGGCATCGTAGCGCCGGCCCCAACGCTGAATGAGCGCGTTCGCCTCCATGTAGCGGAGTGCGAGCCGTTCCAGCGTGGGCCCTTGCACGGGGGGCGTGCCGGGGGCCGGATAAAGCGCAGCGTCAGCCGTGGCGCTCGTCAGTAGCAACGAGTTGAGCTCGGCGTCGTCCTTGAGGTAGTTCTCCTGCTTGCCGCGCTTCAGCTTGTAGAGAGGAGGTTGCGCGATGTAGATGTGGCCGCGTTCGATTAGCGCGGGCATCTGCCGGTAGAAGAACGTCAGCAGCAAGGTGCGAATGTGCGAACCGTCGACGTCAGCGTCCGTCATGATGATGATGCGGTGGTAGCGAAGGTTATCGATGTTGAACTCGTCGCGACCGACACCACACCCGAGCGCGGTGATCAGAGTGCCCACCTCTGCTGACTGTAACATCTTGTCGAATCTAGCTTTTTCGACATTTAGAATCTTGCCTTTGAGGGGCAGGACCGCTTGGGTGCGCCGGTCGCGACCCTGTTTGGCAGAGCCGCCTGCGGAGTCGCCCTCGACGAGGAACAGCTCGGACAACGCCGGGTCCTTTTCCTGGCAGTCGGCGAGTTTGCCGGGCAAGCCGGCGATATCGAGCGCGCCTTTGCGCCGTGTCATCTCGCGTGCTTTGCGCGCCGCCTCGCGCGCGCGCGCCGCTTCGACGATCTTGCCGATGATGCTCTTGGCTTCCACCGGGTGTTCGAGCAGGAACTCCTGGAAGCGGGTAGCCACGATGGACTCGGTGACTGCCTTCACTTCGGAGGACACGAGCTTGTCCTTGGTCTGGGAGGAGAACTTCGGATCCGGTAGTTTCACGGACAGAACGGCCGTGAGCCCTTCCCGCGCGTCGTCGCCGGCCATGGCGATCTTCTCGCGCTTGGTGATCCCCTCGTTCTCCATGTACGCATTCAGCGTTCGCGTCAACGCGGCGCGGAAACCGGCGAGGTGCGTGCCGCCGTCGCGTTGCGGGATGTTATTGGTGTAGCAGTACATTCCTTCCTGATACCCGTCGTTCCATTGGAACGCGACCTCGATCTGGATCGGCTCACGGCTATCGCTGAAGTAGACGATGGTTGGATGAACCGGCGTCTTGTTGCGATTCAGGTGTTTGACGAAGGCCTCGATGCCGCCGGCGAACTCGAAGACGTCGCGGCGGTCCTCGCGCTCGTCCGTGAGCTTGATCCGAACACCGGAATTCAGGAACGACAGCTCGCGCAGGCGCTTCGCCAGCGTGTCGTAGTCGAAGTGGATGTGCGTGAAGATCGTCGGACTTGGTTTGAACCGGATCGTGGTGCCGGTTCGGTCCGTCTTGCCGACCACGGCAAGGGGTCCGACGGGATCGCCGAGATGATAGGTTTGTTCGTACAACTGGCCGCTGCGGTGAATCGTGAGGACCAGCGTCTCCGATAGCGCATTCACGACCGATACGCCGACGCCGTGGAGGCCGCCTGAGACTTTGTAGCTGTTGTCGTCGAACTTACCGCCCGCATGCAGGACGGTCATGATGACCTCCGCCGCCGACCGCCCTTCCTCGGGGTGAATGTCGACGGGGACGCCACGCCCGTCGTCGACGACCGTGATGGACTCATCGGCGTGGATGGTGACTGCGATTTCCTTGCAATACCCCGCGAGCGCCTCGTCGACAGAGTTATCGACGACCTCGAAAACCATATGGTGCAAGCCCGTGCCGTCATCGGTATCGCCGATGTACATGCCAGGCCGCTTTCGAACGGCCTCTAGACCCTTTAAGACCTTGATATTCTTAGAAGTATAGTCGCTATGGGTCATCCGCTGAGTCTCTCAAGGCCGGGGCGAAATTATACTCCGCGAAGGGCACCGCGTTCCACGTGGAACACCGGGCATCCGGGGGTAGGTGGCAGCTGCGCAGCACTCAGCGCCGTCAGCACGAGTTGGGCTGGAAGCCGCTCCAATAGCTCCAGCAGTCGGCCAAGCGACCGAAGGTCGAGTTCCGCCGCGGGATCATCAACCAACAACACGCGCGTGGCCCCTCCGGGGCTACCCGCGGCAAGCTGCGCCAGGATCAAGGCCGCCGCTGCCAGCTTCTGCTGACCGCGGGACGCCTCGTCCTGTAGCCGGCGCCCGGCCAGTTGAATTTCGAGGTCCGCTCGGTGGGGCCCGACTTCCGTTGTTCGGCTGACCAGATCACGACGCTCCGCTGCCGCCAGGGCGGACTCGAACGTTAACCCCCGAGCCCAACCCGGTCGGTATTCAACCGACAGCGGCTGGTCCAGGAGTTGTCGTCCGAACTCCGCCACGAGGGGTGCTAGCAAACCCACGTATGACTGCCGACTCGCATCCACAGCCGCCGCACTCTCGAGCAAGGCCGCTGTCCAGGAGCGCAGTGTGGGTCCCGCGGCACCGGTCTTGAGCGCGGCGTTGCGCTGGCTCAAGACCCTCCTGTATCGCTTCCAGGAATCCAGGTAGGTGTGTTCCACGTGGAACACTCCCCAGTCGAGGAACCGTCGCCGCTCCGTAGGAGCGCCCTCCACTAACTGGTGGCTGCCAGGATCGAGCGAATGGATCGGCAGTATCTCGGCTAACGCTGCCATTCCAGCTGCGTCCTGGCCGTCGATCCTCTTGGTCAGGTGCCCGCCGCTAAAGGACACTCCCAACCGCCTCGGACCCACATTCCCGTGGACCTCGCCGTAGACCGCGAAGCCCTCCTGGCCGCGCTGCACCAGACGGCCGGTCTGTCGCGTTCTGAACGACCGACCCCGCCCGAGCAGGAACAGGCCCTCGAGGATGCTGGTCTTGCCGGCGCCATTGGGGCCAAAAATGAAGTTGCGCCGCGCATCGAGCGCAAGCTCGACGTGCGCCAGGCAGCGTAGAGCCGTAATCCGGACTCGGCCCAGCGCCAAGAGCGCAGCTGCCTCCCGCAGCGCCGTGCGGCTAGAGCCGCATCGGCATCACGACGAACTTGGTCTTGTCGCTGCCAGGTTCGCGAATCAAGCAGCTCGAGTTCGCGTCGGACACGCCGAGCTCTACCTGGTCGCTATCCACGGCCGCAAGCGCGTCAAGTAGGTAGTTGACGTTGAAACCGATCTCCATCGCGTCGCCGCCGTACTCAATTTCCAGCGTCTCGACCGCCTCCTCCTGCTCCGGATTGTTCGCTTGCAGCACCACGTTATTCGGGCTCAGCTCCAGGCGCACACCACGGTATTTCTCGTTCGACAGGATGGCTGTCCGCTGGAGGGCTTGTCGTAGCAGGTTCCGATCGGCCTTCAGCACATTGCGGGGCTGGGCAGGCACTACACGGCCATACTCCGGGAATCTCCCGTCAATTAGCTTCGAAGTGAGCCGAATTCCGTCTAAATGCACGCGAATGTGATTGGCTCCGAGTGCCAGTTGCACTTCGCCGTCGCCATCCAATAGCCGACTCAGCTCCAAGACCCCTTTCCGCGGCACGATCAGTTGCTCGTCACGGGTAGCAGCCGCGATCAGATCTACCTCGGATAGGGCCAGGCGGTGACCATCGGTAGCCACTGCCCGCAGCCGTTTGCGCTCCGTCTCCAGCAGCAAGCCGTTGAGGTAGTAGCGGACGTCCTGTTGGGCCATCGAAAAATGCGTTTTCTCTACCAATTGACGAAGATCCGCCCTATTTAGCCGCAAAGTTTGCTTAGCGCCAATTTCGTCGATCGTGGGAAAATCCGCCGCGCGCAGCGTCGACAGCGTGAACCGGCTTCGGCCGCCTTTGACGGTAACGCGATCCCCGCTCTGACTGATGTCGACCTTCGTGCCTTCCGGCAAAGCGCGAAAGATGTCGTGCAGCTTGCGCCCGGGCACTGTGATATCCCCCCCGCCTCGCTCTCGACCTCCGCTTCCGCAACCATTTCCACTTCGAGGTCGGTCGCACTCACGCTCAACTTGTTGCCCTGCACACTCAGCAGCACGTTGCTCAAGATCGGCATCGTCTGCCGCCGCTCGACTACACCCACCACCGTCTGGAGGGCCTTCAGAATCGTTTCTCGCGGTGCGCTGAATTTCATTCTTCTATTTACCTATTTAGATCTAACTGTAGTTATTAATGGCAGCGCCTAACTGCGCAATACCGTATTTCCTATTCTTATCAATATATTAGACGCGCCGACCCTGTGTCCGGTTGTACTGCCTTGCTGTGCCTAGGCTGTGCAGAACTTTTGCCCCATTTTTCCCCCACAGCCTTTCCACCTCAAGCTGTCAGAGTTCTCAACAGGTTGTTGTAATCCTCGGCCACGCGGGTATCCGTCTCTCGCAGCGCCTTCACGCGCCGACATCCGTGCAGCACCGTCGTATGGTCTCGACCGCCGAACGCATCCCCAATCTCCGGCAGGCTATGCGTCGTGAGTTCTTTCGCGAGCGCCATGGCGATCTGCCGTGGGCGCGCGATCGATCGGCTGCGACGCTTCGACAATAAATCCGCGACCCGGATTTTGAAATACTCTGCGACGGTCTTCTGGATGTTCTCCACCGTCACGAGTTTGTCCTGCAACGCGAGGACATCGCGCAAGGCCTCTTTGGCGAAGTCCAGCGTAATCGCACGTCCCGTGAAGCGCGCATTCGCCAGTACGCGGCGCAGAGCTCCCTCCAGCTCGCGGACGTTCGAGCGGATGCGCTGCGCGATGAAGAATGCGACCTCCTCGGGTAGCGTGTCGCCCTCCGCGGCCGCCTTGCTCATGAGGATCGCTACGCTCGTCTCGAGCTCCGGCTGCTCGATCGCTACGGTCAGACCCCAGCCGAACCGCGATTTCAGCCTTTCCTCGAGCCCAGCAACCTCTTTCGGGTAGCGATCGCATGTCAGCACGATCTGCCGCTGACCCTCAAGCAACGCATTGAATGTATGGAAGAATTCCTCCTGAGATCGATCTTTTCTCGCGAAGAACTGGATGTCATCGATCAACAGGGCATCGAGCGACCGATAGGAGCGTTTGAACTCCGAGATCGTGTTGTGCCGCAGTCCGAATACCATGTCGCTGACGAAGCGTTCCGAATGCACGTACGCGACCTTCGCCGCCCGATCGCGCGCCTGAATCAGGTTGCCGATCGCGTGCATCAAATGGGTCTTACCGAGCCCGACACCCCCGTAAATGAACAATGGGTTGTACGCGCTGCCGGGATTTTGCGCGACCTGCACGGCCGCCGCTCGCGCGAGCTGATTGCTCTTGCCCTCCACGAACGTCTCGAACGTAAACGCCGGATTGAGTCGGCCCCCCACCGCCGCAGCCGGCGCTGCCGCCGTGCGCGCTTCAGGCTCCGCGACGGGGGCTTCGCGCCGCGCCACCGGTCGGCTACCGACCTCCACGACGATCTCGGCGCCGCCCTCGCTATGCCGCGTCCACCAAGTCCGAATCTGCTCGAGGCAATGGCTTCGCACCCAGTCCACGACGAAGCGGTTTGGCGCAAGCAGCTTCACCACGGTGCCATCCGCAACCAGCTGGAGTGGCCGAATCCACGTGTTGAACTGCTGCTCGGATAGCTCAGCCTCGAGCGACCGCGCGCACTGAATCCAGAGGGACGAGTAAACCGCCGAGTTCTCAGCCACGGATGTGAGCGACTTCGTGCTTTTTTGGGGCGAGGCCAGGAAGAGGTCGCAGTCTAAACCCACACCCACGCAGTTATCCACAGGTCTCGGCTCGCGGCTCGGAGCCCGCTGCGTATTGACACCAGCGTTCGCCGCCGCGTACAGTTCGCGGCTTCCTCCGACGTACATCCTTTTGTTTTCCCAAGAACTTTTACGTTTCCGGGGTACGCCCGCATGAAAAGAACATTCCAGCCCAGCAACTTGCACCGCAAGCGCACGCACGGCTTCCGCGCCCGCATGGCTACCGCCAACGGCCGCAAAGTGCTCGCCAGCCGCCGCGCCAAAGGCCGCGCGCGTCTCACGCCGTAACGGGCCGCGTTTTGGCACCGCATTGCCGCCGAGCGGGGAAGGGTTCACACCCGAGCAGCGCCTGCACACTGGGGCCGAATTCGGTCGCGTGTTCGCAAATCCCGCCCGCTCGACGGATCGCTTTTTCACCATTCTCGGTAGACCCAGCGGCCGCGCGATCGCGCGCCTCGGTCTAACGATTTCGCGCCGAGCCGCGAAACGCGCCGTGGACCGCAACCGACTCAAGCGGCTGGCGCGCGAGACGTTCCGCCTGCAACGCAACCTCCCACCGTGGGACTTCGTCGTGCTCGCCAAACCGGGCGCCGCCGAGGCGGATAAGCGCTCGTTGCGGGCGAGTCTGGAGCAACACTTCGCTCGGCTCCGTAACGTCGCAGCAGCGGCCGCCAATGGATAACGTTCGCCTCTTTCTCTGGCTGACGCTGCTCGCGATGGGCTACCTCGCGTACACGGCGTGGACTCAGGACTACCCGGCGGCGCCCGTCGTGCAGGCCACCACCGCCCAGACGACCACGCCGAACGCCCAGGATTCGCTGCCGCCCCTAGACGCCCAAAACCCGACGGTACCCGCGCCCCTCGAACAGCCAGCTGCGATCGAGCGCGGCGAGCTGATTCGCGTACGCACCGACGTGCTCGACGTGCTGATCGACTCTCACGGTGGCGACCTCGTGCGCGCAGACCTGCGCGAATACCCGGTCGACAAGAAGACGCCCGACACGGTTGTGCGTCTGCTGAACGATGCCGCCCCCGAGCTCTGGGTGTTCCAGACGGGGTTGCGAAGCGCGACCGGCGGCGCGGAACCGAATCACACCGGCACGTTCCGCACGGCGAGCAACGACTACACGCTGGCCGCAGGCCAGAACGAGCTCGTCGTGAGCCTCGACTGGGTAGGCGAGGGGCCCGTCAGCGCTCGCAAGGTCTACACGTTCCGCCGCGGCCAATATGGCATCGACCTCACTCTGTCGGTCCAACCGACGGCCGGGGGCACCTGGCGCGGTGCGCCGTACGCGCAGATGGTGCGCGTGCACAACCCACCCAAGCGCTCGTACACGTCCGTCGACTCGTACTCGTTCACGGGCCCCGTGCTCTACAACGGCGAGGCGAAACAGAAGCTCGACTTCCAGAAGATCGCGGCGATGCCCGTCACCCAGTCCGTGAAGGGTGGGTGGTTCGCGGCGATCCAGCACCACTTCCTCGCCGCTGCCGTGCCGCCGGCCGGCTGACGACGTTCGCTACACCGCCTCGACGCGGGGCCAGGAGTTCGTGCTGAGCGCGCTCGGGTCGGTCGTCGAGGCGACGGCGGCGATGCCGCTGAACTACACGTTCAAGCTGTTCGTGGGACCGAAACTTCAGGACCAACTGAAAGCCATTGGCGAGAAGCTCGATCTGACCGTCGATTACGGCCGGCTCACGCTCCTCGCGCAGCCCATGTTCATGGTGCTGTCGTTCGTCGAGCGCTGGGTCGGCAACTGGGGCTGGGCCATCATCATCGTCACCATGCTGATCAAGCTCGCGTTCTACAAGCTGACCGCCATGAGCAACCGCTCGATGGCGAAAATGCGTCGGCTCGCGCCGCGCATCAAGACCATGCAGGAGCGGTACAAGGACGACCGGCCAGCGCTGAGCAAGGCCATGATGGAGCTGTACAAGCGCGAGAAGGTCAACCCGGCAGCAGGCTGCCTGCCGCTGGTGATCCAGATGCCGTTCTTCTTCTCGTTCTACTGGGTGCTGATCGAAAGCGTCGAGATGCGCCAGGCGCCGTTCATGCTGTGGATCAACGACCTGTCGTCGCGGGATCCGTTCTTCGTGCTGCCCCTGCTAATGGGCGCGGCGATGTACATCCAGTCGCGCTTGAGCCCGGCGCCGCCGGACCCGATGCAGGCGCGCGTCATGCAGATCATGCCGATCGTGTTCAGCGCCATGTTCATGCTGTTCCCCGCGGGCCTCGTGCTGTATTGGCTCACGAACACCCTGCTGTCGATCCTGCAGCAGTGGCGCATCAACACGGTGGTCGCGCGCGAGAACGCCGCCGCCGCTTGAGCGGTTCGCCGAAGCAGCGCGCGGCTGTCTTACACTGAGACAGCCGGGCTTCTCGAGCCCATTCGGGGCGAAACGTTGAACCCCTCGCGTGACGACACTATCGCAGCGCCCGCCACCGCCGCAGGCACCGCCGCCGTCGCGATCGTGCGCCTGTCCGGCCCGCACGCGCTCGCCATCGCCCGCGACCTCGCGCGAATCGAGCCGCGCCCGCGGCTCGCCGAGCTCTGCGCGTTTCGCGACGCGAGCGGCGTAGTCATCGATCACGGTTTGCTGCTCTTCTTCCCGGCGCCGCACTCGTACACGGGCGAGGACGTCGTCGAGCTGCAGTGTCATGGTGGGCGGGTCGTGAGCGACGCGCTGCTGCAACGTGCGTTTGCGCTCGGCGCGCGCGCGGCGGAGCCGGGGGAGTTCACGCTGCGCGCGTACCTGAACGACAAGCTCGACCTATTGCAGGCGGAAGCGATCGCCGACCTGATCGCGAGCGGCTCGCTGCAGGCGGCGCGTGCCGCGCAACGCTCGCTCGATGGTGAGTTCTCGGCCGCCGTCGCCACCCTCCAGGCAGCGCTGACGACGCTGCGCGTGCGGATCGAGGCGTGGCTCGACTTTCCGGACGAGGAGCTACCCTTCGACGCGGCGCCGCAGTGCGCCGCCGAGCTCGCTGCGCTCCTGACGGAGCTGGAAGCTCTGACGATGCGCGCACGATCGGGCAGGGCGCTGCGCGACGGCTTGAGCGTCGCGATCGCGGGGCCGCCGAACGCCGGCAAGTCGAGCTTGCTGAATCGACTTGCGGGCTACGACGCGGCGATCGTGACCGACATCCCCGGCACCACGCGCGACCCGCTGCGCGAGCAGCTGCTGCTCGACGATCTGCCGGTCACGATCGTCGACACCGCGGGTCTGCGCGACACTGCCGATCCGATCGAGCGCGAAGGCGTGCGTCGCACGCGCGTCGAAGTCACGCGCGCCGACCGCGTGCTGTGGGTCGCAGACGCCCGTGAACCGCTCGCGACGAGCCTGAGTGAAGCGCGCGCTGCTGTGGGGGCCGGCGCGCCGTTTACGCTGCTGCTGAACAAGGTGGATCTCACTCCCGCCGCGCCCGGTGCGAGCGTGCAGGACGGGGCCACCACCGTGCGCCTGTCCGCGCTGACCGGCGCCGGCGTCGACCTCCTGGTCACGCATCTGAAAGAGGTCGCGGGGCTCGGCACGGAGGTGGTGGGAGCATTCAGCGCCCGCCGCCGGCACCTCGACGCATTGGCGCGCGTGCGCGCCCATCTGGTCACAGCCCGTGCGCAGCTGACGGGCGCGCTCGAGCTCACGGCCGAACAGTTGCGGAGCGCGCAAACTGCGCTCGGCGAGCTCACGGGCGAGCTCACGAGCGATGACCTGCTCGGCGAGATCTTTTCCACGTTCTGCATAGGCAAATAGTCGGTTGCCCTGAGGCAGCAGGCGAGGGCGCCCGCGCCCACTACGCCGCCGGCAGGTCCAGCCGCGCCTTCCGGCGCGCGAGCGCACGGATCGTCGCACTCGCCGCGAGCGACAGCACGAACGCACCGACGCCGGTCACGACGGCCTCGCCGACGCCGCCCATCTCGAACTTACCGGGGTGCACGAACGCATCCACCGGAACCGTCACGACGCCGAGGGTCAGCGAGATCAACCACGGCCGCCGCAGCCGCGCTGCGATGATCGTCGTGCTCGCGATCGCGCCGGCCACCAGCCCGGTCTGGGAGGCGATCAACCAGTGGGTCAGCGTCAACGCGAGCAGGTTGCCCTGGACCATCGTCAACATGCAGGCCATCCCGGCCTCGCAGGTTCTCTCGATATACGGACTAAACCGGTGCTTCACGAGCTCTACTCTCCTCGTGAGAGACCAGAGCAATTTGCGTGCCGGCCGCAAAGTCCCCGGAAACCTCGTGTATCCGTACGCGCCGCCGCGAACCGCCGCGGTTCCGCAATGCGGGGCCACCGCGGGCCACGACGGAGGGATCGTGAGCAGGAAGCGTGAGCTACCGGCGCGGCAGCAGGATCAATCGTAGAGACCGACGACCTTCGCGCGCACGGGGCGGCTCGGCGGCGTGTGCGCTACCTCGATCCGGTCGCGACCGAACTGCTTCGCGACGTGCAGCGCGCGTTCCGTGCGTGCAACGAGCTCATCGACGGCCTCGCCGATGCGGTACTGCGCGACGCCGATGGAAACGGTAGCGCTGATGCGGTCGCTGACCGGCTTTTCGGCCACGGCAAAGCGCAGCGCCTCGGCCAGCATCTCGGCCTGGCTCGATGCGCACGGTCGCGCCAGCACGACCAGGGCGCCGCCGTCGAAACGCGCGAACGTGTATTCGGAGCGATGCCACGCGGGCTCGGCGATCACATTGCGCGCGCGATCGGCGAGCCCGATCAGCACATCGTCGCCCGCCGCGAGCCCGTGGCAGTCGTTGATGTTCTGCAAGTGGTCGACGTCGAGCAACAGCAGGCAAAACGGATTCCCGCTGCGCTGAGCTTGGTCCGCCTGCGCATGCAGGGCGTTCATGAACGCCGGGCGGGTCAGGGTCAACGTCAGCGCATCGTAAGACGGCGGGCAGGGTAGCGCGGCAAGCTGGCTTTCGGACATCGGTCGATGATCTCGAGCTCTTGGAATAGTCGAGCCGCGAGATTGCACCGACGTAGAGCGTTCGAGACGTGAACGCTCTCGCAGAAGCGGAGCACTCGCGTTTACATAACTCGCGCAGTGGCGCTAACCGAGAATTGCCTCGCGTTCGTACAGCCGTATGGCCAGCCAACCGAGCAGTGCGCCCAGCACAAGGCTGCTGGCAGCCGAGATCCCGACGAACACCCAGTTCAACGGCTGCGCCTTGATCAACGACGTGATCAAAAGGTGCTGGCTCAAGCTCGGAATCCACATGAGCTTCAGCTCCGCTTCGACGTTCAGCAGCGCCGCGAACATCAACGGCAGTGTGGGAATCAACAGGATGAACGTCAGATACGTTTGCGCCTCGCGATAGGTCTTCGTGAACGACGCGACGGTGGTCATCAGCGCCGCGCCAAGTGGCGCGAACGGGCACAGGATTCCGAACGCCGCGAGCGCCGTAGTAGCGTCGAAGCTCGAGCTCATGCCGAGCTGCTCGAGCGGCACGCGTTTCAGCGCCACCGTGAACGCGGCGAGCGTCAGCGCGAGCGACACGAGCATGTAGCACACCGTCGCAGCCATCTTGCCGAGCAGCAGGCTCGCGCGCGTGACGGGCAGCGTCAGCAGCGGCTCGAGCGACTTGCGCTCGCGCTCGCCGGCCGTCGTGTCGATCGCGAGATGCAGGCCGCCGGTCAGCGTTGCGAACAGCAGGAAGTACGTCAGCACGCCGAGCATCAGCACCGAGCGGCCCGCCGGCGTCGACACGTCGAGATCGTCGACGAGCAGCGGCCGCAGCAGGCTCGGGTTCACGCCGTTCGCCACCAGTCGCAGTGTACCGATCTGCTGGCCGTAGGCCTGGAGCGTGCCCTGCACGCGCTGAATCTTGCTCTGGGCGCGCGACTTCGAGCGGTCGAACACCACGGTCACGCGTGCGGCGCGCTCGGTGCCGAAGTCCTTGCCGTAGTTCTCGTCGATCACGACCGCGACATCGTGGTCGCCGCGGCCCACCGCAGCGGCGACGTCGTCGAGCGACTCCAACCCCGCGCCCGCAGCTTGATGCAGGCCGCGCGCGTTCAGGAAGGCGACCAGGTTCGGCGCGCGCTCCGCTCCGACGATCGGCAGATCGAGCGGCTGGTCGAGTGACGAGAGGTTCCGCGATACGGCCACGTTGATGATCGTCACGAACAGCAGAGGCCCGAGCAACGGGCCGAGCAGTAACGAGAACAGCGTGCGCCGATCGCGCGCGGTTTCGAGAATCTCCTTGCGGCAGACCGTCAGGATCGTGCCGATCATGCGCTGACCTGCCCGCCACCGCTGACGGCCGCGACGAAGATCTCCTCGAGGCTACGCCCCGGGTACCGCTGCGCCAGCTCGGCTGGCGTGCCCGTCAATGTCACGCGGCCGCCCGAGATGATCACGAGGTCATCGACGAGCGCCTCCACCTCCTGCATCACGTGGCTCGAAAGCAGCACGCACCGGCCTTGCGCGCGGAGCTCGCGCAGCCAGTCGCGCAGGTGCCGGGTGGCCATGACGTCGAGGCCGCTGGTCGGTTCGTCCAAGAGCAGGTGCTGCGGCTCGTGCACGAGCGCGCGCGCGAGCGCCACCTTGGTCTTCTCGCCTTGCGAAAACCCCTTGGCTTTGCGGTCGGCGATGGCGCCCGAGATCGAGGCGCGCGATCAGCGCATCCGTGCGCTGCTTCAGTAGCGGCTCCGCGAGCCCATGCAGCCGGCCGTAATACTCGACGTTCTCGCGGGCCGTGAGCTGTGGATACAGGCCCGAGCCGTGCGGAAGCACGCCGAGCAGCCGGCGCGCGACGAGCGGGGCGGCCGCGAGATCCGTGTTGCCGACTCGCGCATGGCCGCCGTTCGGCTTCAGCACCGTCGACAGGATTCGCAGGCACGTGGACTTGCCGGCGCCGTTCGGGCCGAGCAGGCCGGTGATTCGGCCGTCGGCGGCCGCGAAGCTCACGTCGTCGAGCGCGCGTACTGCGCCGAACCGCTTGCTCAGGTGCTGCACCTCGATCATGGCGCGGGCCCCAGCAGGCTCAGGAAGAAGGGCATCGCGGGCTCGGAGTCGAGGCAGCTCGCATCGAGCTCGACGGGCACGGGGTGCTCGAGGAACGCCCGCAGCACGCGCGGCACGCAGCCGACGGCCACGAGGCCGTGGCCCTGGTTGTTGCCGACCAACTGCTTTGAGTTCGTTGAGGCCGCCCGCCACCACCCATTCGGCGTACGTGGGCGGCGTGATCGGATCGGTGTCGCCGGACAGCAGCAGCACGGGCTTGTCGCTGACCACGGGCTGCTTGAAGTCGTCGTCGCGTACGCCGGTAGGCCAGCGTCCGCAGATCAGCTTCAGCGCATCGACGATCGCCGTGCCGAGATACGTATCGCCCAAACCCTTGGTTGCGTCGGCGTCGATGAACGGCACGTCCTCCGTGCACGTCACGGAGTTGCTCATCGGGAAGCTCAAGCGATTCCGGCAAGTCGCGGAGCGTGGTCTTCGCGTTGTTCGCGAGCGGCGTGTAGTTGCCGTCGTAGCGCTTCCGTCAACATGCACCGGCAGCAACGCGACCGTCGCGGCGTTGTAGCTCATGAACCGCACGAGCGCACGCAACTCGAGCGCGGTCAGCGGCGGCGCGGGCGCGATCGCTCGCTGGCGCATTCGAGCCGCGCCAGCAGCTCGCGAAAATGCGCGGGCAGGTCGGCGAATCGCGTGCCGCAGCCGGCATCGGCCGCGCAACGACCGAACATCTGCGACAACGCGCGCTGCGCCTCGCGTGCGACGTCGGGGCCGAGCGCGAGCTCGGGCGGCACCACGCCGTCGAGCACGACTGCGCGCACCCGATCCGGGAAGCGGCGCAGGTAATGCTGCGCCACCCGCGTGCCGTACGACACGCCGTATACGTTCCACTCGGCGATGCCGAGCGCCGCGCGCACGCGGTCCAGGTCCTGCACCGCCACGGACGTCGTGTAGAAGCGCGGATCGTGCTGCAGCGCGGCCTGACAGTCGTCGATCACGCGCGCGAGCGCGTCTGGCCCCGCCGTGTCGAGCGCGAGATCGTCGGGCGTCGTGCACGTGAAGCCGCCGGCCGACCGACCGGTGCCGCGCTGATCGACGAGGACGATGTCGCGGTCGCGCCGCGCCTGCTCGAATGCGCCGCGCAGCTGGAGATAGAAGTCGACGGTGCTCTGGCCCGGGCCGCCGGCAATCAAGAGCAGGGGATCGGGCTTCGGCGTGGCCGAGAGCGCGCCGATCCGCGCGACGAAGATCTCGATCGTCGGCCCGCTGGGGGCCGCCGGATTTTCGGGTACCGTGAGCGTGCCGCAGCGGGCGAACGCGGCCGGTACCCCCTGCGTCTCGAGCCGGCACCGCTCGAGCGCCAAAGGTTGCGCGTCGGCCGGTGGTGACGGCGCCGCGCCGAGCGCCACCAGCGCGCACCAGCCGCCCAAGATCGCTCGGCCGTATCGCATAGCGGCGCATGTTCGCCGAAATCGCAGGAAGGTTGCCAGCGGGGCGAGCGGTGGTCACCCAAGGGGTCAGCACCCTAGAATCGCTAGTCTTATGCAGTATCCAACGGAATACGGTTGCATCGTGGTCGGCGGCGGACACGCCGGCACCGAGGCTGCGCTCGCGGCGGCCCGCATGGGCGTGCGCACGTTGCTGCTCACGCAGAACCTGGAAACGCTGGGCCAAATGAGCTGCAACCCGGCCATCGGCGGTATCGGCAAGGGCCACCTGACGAAGGAGATCGACGCGCTCGGCGGCGGCATGGCGCGCGCCATCGACCGCGCCGGCATCCATTTCCGGACGCTGAACGCGAGCAAAGGCGCGGCCGTGCGCGCCACGCGTGCGCAGGCGGACCGTTCGTTGTACAAGCGCGCCGTGCGCGAGCTGCTCGACGCCGAACCGAACCTCACGTTGCTGCAGCAGAACGCCGAGGGCTTGCTGCTCGACGGCACGCGCGCACGCGGCGTCGTCACGCAGACGGGCTTGGAGCATCGCGGCGCAGGCCGTCGTGCTCACGGTCGGCACGTTCCTCGACGGCAAGATTCACGTCGGTCAGGTCAATTACTCCGGGCGGTCGCGCCGGCGATCCCGCGTCGATCGGCCTTGCCCGCGGTTTGCGCGAGCTCGGCCTCGCGGTGGGGCGGCTGAAGACCGGCACGCCGCCACGCATCGACGGCCGGACGGTCGATTACGCCGGTTTGGCCGAGCAGCCCGGCGACACTCCGACGCCGGTGTTCTCGTTCCTGGGCCGCCGCGCCGAGCATCCGCGCCAGGTGTCGTGCTTCATCACGCACACGACCGAGCGTACGCACGACATCATCCGCGCAGGATCTCGACCGCTCGCCGCTGTATACGGGCGTGATCGAGGGCGTCGGGCCGCGCTACTGCCCGTCCATCGAGGACAAGGTCGTGCGCTTCGCCGATCGCACGCGCCACCAGATCTTCATCGAGCCCGAGGGCTTGAACACGTTCGAGATCTACCCGAACGGCATCTCGACCTCGCTGCCGTTCGACGTGCAGCTCGACCTCGTGCATTCGATCCCGGGTTTCGAGCGCGCGCACCTCACGCGTCCCGGCTACGCGATCGAGTACGACTTCTTCGATCCGCGCGATCTGAAGCACTCGCTCGAGACCAAAGCCATCGAAGGCTTGTTCTTCGCGGGCCAGATCAACGGCACCACCGGGTACGAGGAGGCCGCCGCGCAGGGCCTCGTCGCCGGCATCAACGCCGGGCGGCGGGTGCAGAACCGCGAGCCTTGGCATCCGCGCCGCGACGAGGCTTACATCGGCGTGCTGATCGACGACCTCATCACGCGCGGCACGACGGAGCCGTACCGCATGTTCACGAGCCGCGCGGAATTTCGGCTCTCGCTGCGCGAGGACAACGCCGATCTTCGGCCTCACGCCGACAGGCCGCGAGCTCGGAGTCGTGGACGAGGCGCGCTGGGCGCGCGTTCGAGGCGCGGCGCGACTGGCTCGCGGCAGAAGACCGGACGATTGCACGCCATCGTCGTTCAGCCCGAGGACGTGCCGCGCGAGGAGCGCGCTCGCGCCGCTCGCGCGACGAAGTATCCGCGTACGATCTGCTGCGCCGGCTCGGGCGTCGGCTATCGCAGCGTGGTCGCGCTGCGCGCGCGTCGGCGCCGGTCGAGCGCGCTCGACAGCTCGACGCCGAGCTCGCCGAGCAGTGGACGCGCAGCCTCGAGATCGAAGCGCACTACGCCGGCTACGTCGAGCGGCAGGGCGACGGAGATCGAGCGGCAGCGCCGCCAGGACCGACACGCGGCTGCCCGCGGAGCTCGATTACACGGCCGTGCGACGGTCTTTCGAACGAGCTTGCGCGAGAAGCTCGCGCGCATCCGGCCCGAACGACATCGGCCAGGCCGGGCGTATCTCGGGCATGACACCGGCGGCGATCTCGCTGTTGCTCGTGTACCTGAAGAAGACGCCCGAGGCGACGCGCGAGTCGCGCGCGGCCAGCTGATGGTCGACGCGCCGCCAGCGGGAGACCCCCGAGCTTGAGTCGGCCAGGCGACGCGAATCGGGACCCCATGAGCCGCGCGGCGCTGCGTCAACTCCTGGTGCTCGGCTCGCTGTGCGCTTTCGGGTTCGTCGCATTGCTCGCCGCGCTCGGCTGGGCATCGTCGCTCACGGGCGCGGGCGCCGCGGCGTTGCCAGCCGTCGATTTCGCTACCCAGTCGATCACGACGTCGATCCGCGACGAGCCGCCGAACCTCGACTCCACGCGCTCGCTCGACACGTATAGCAACATGATCCTGGGTCACGTGATGGAGGGACTGCTGCGCTCGGGCGAGCACGGAGACTTCGAGCCGGGCGTTGCCGAGCGCTGGGACATCCGCTCCACGGGTGCGACGTTCTGGCTCCGCGAGGCCGCGGTCTGGAGCGACGGCAAGCCCGTTACCGCGCACGACTTCGTGTTCGCGTGGCGCACCGCGCTCGATCCGAAGACGGCGTCGCAGTACGCGTTCATTCTGTATCCGGTGAAGAATGGCGAAGCAATCAACCGGGGCGAGCTGCCGCCCGAGAAGCTCGGCGTGACCGCGGTCGAGCGACCGGGTCCTCGAGGTGGAGTTCGAGAACCCGATCGCGTACTTCGACAAGCTCGTCGCCTGGCTGACCTACCTACCGGTCCGCGAGGACTTCTACCTAAGCCGTAACGGGCGTTATGCCGCGGACGCCGAGGATCTGCTCTACAACGGACCGTTCCTGATCACGCGTTGGGTTCACGGCGCGAACCTGAAGCTCGAGAAGAACCCGACCTACTGGAATCGCGACAGGGTCAAGCTCAACGCCGTCGACATCGCGTACATCACGCGCGACGCGGTCGCGCGGCTGAACCTTTATCAGGACGGCCGCGTCGCCGACGTCGACTACCTCCCTGGTGAGGCGCTCGACCAGGTGCTGCAGCAGCGCTGGCCGCTGCATCGGTACAACGACGGCAGCATCTGGTTCCTCGAGTTCAACCACCGACCCGGCCGCGACGTCACGCGGAACTTCCATTTCCGCCGCGCGTTGCAGCTCGCGAACGACCCGGCGGAGCTCGTGTACAAGGTTCTCAAGACGCCGAGCTACACGCCTGCGCGAGTCGCTGTTTCCGTCGTTCATTCGAGGCGAGCACGGGCTGTTCCGCCAGGAGCATCCGCCGCCGCCCGTGAAGACCGACATCGCCGCTGCGCGCGCGGAGCTCGAGCTCGCGAAGCGCGAGCTCGGAGTCAGCGAGATTCCGCCGCTCGTGTTTCTCTCGGACGACACCCCGGCTGCGATCTCGCAGTCGGAGTACGAGCAGGAGTACTACCGCCGCACGCTCGGGCTCGACATTCGGATCGATCGCCAGAACTTTCGCCAGCGCCTCGCAAGCAGCAGAACGGCGAGTTCGACATTACGCTGAAGGGCTGGAGCGCGGACTACGACGACCCGCTGTCGTTCGCGGACCTGTTCGCTTCCTGGAATCTCGAACAATCACGGTCGGTACGACAACCCCGAGCTCGACGCGCAAGTTCAGGCTCGCGCAGCAGTCGCTGGATCCGCACGTGCGCCTTCGCGGCGTTCGCCGAGATCCAACGGATCCTGGTCGAGGACGCCGTGCTCGTCATGTCGTACGAGCGCGGCGTGCTGTACGTGCAAGATCCGCGGCTGAAGAACGTGATCCACCGCGCGGTAGGCCCGTACGTCGATTACTCCTACGCGTACGTCGACGACGGCCGCTAGCGAGTGCTCCGCTTCATTATCAAACGGCTCGCCCAGGGCGCCATCACGGTGTGGTTCATCGCCACGGCGACGTTCGTCGCGATGCATGCGGTGCCGGGCGATCCGTTGAGCGGCGAGCGCCTCGCGAACGAGAACATCCGCGCGAACCTGTACGCGCGCTATGGCTTCGACAAGCCGATCCTCGAGCAGTATGTGATCTACGTCGGCGGCATGCTGCGCGGCGACTTCGGCATTTCGTACACGCAGCAGAATCGGCGCGTCAACGACATCATTCGCGAGCACTTTCCCGTATCCGCGACGCTCGGCATCCTCGCGCTCGCGATCGCTACGTTCGGCGGAGTCCTCTGGGGCGCGCTCACGGCGATCTACCGCAACCGCTTGCCCGACATCGTGATCATGTTCTTCGTGATCGTCGGCATCTCGCTGCCGAGCTTCGTGGTCGCGGCGGTGGCGTCAGCTGGCCCTCCTCACGCTGAACTCGGTTGTCGGTCGCTCGCTTCTTCCCGTCGCGGGCTGGGGCACCGTCTGGCACATGCTCGTGCCGTCGCTCGTGCTTGGGCTTAGCACCATGGCGTATCTGACGCGGCTGATGCGTTCGTCGATGCTCGAAATCACGAGCTCGGATTTCGTGCGGACGGCCCGCGCGAAAGGCCTGCCGCCGACGCGCATCTTCCTAAAGCACGAGCTGCGCAACGCGATCCTCCCGGTCGTCACGGTGCTGGGCCCGCAGATCGCGTTGATCACGACCGGCGGTTTTGTCGTGGAGCTCGTGTTCGCGATTCCGGGGCTCGGCAAGCTACTTCGTCGAAGCCGTGCAGCAGCTCGATTACACCGTGATCATGGGCACGACGGTGTTCTATGGGGCGTTCCTCGTGCTCATGGTGATAGCCGTCGACATCCTCTACGGATTCATCGATCCCAGGGTGGGGCTCGAATGAGCGCGACGCCGTTGACGCCCCGCCGCCGATTTCGCACCCGCCGCGCGCGAGCCCGTGCAGGAGACGCTGACGCGGCCTTCGCTGTCTTACTGGCAGGATGCGTGGCAGCGGCTACGGCGCAACGCGCGTGCCGTCGCGTCGCTCGTCGTCGTCGTCGCGTTGGTGGTGTTCGCCATTGCGGGGCCATGGCTGTGGCGCACCAACCCGGCCGCGCAAGACGTGAATCAGATCAGTCGCGGCCCCGGGCCGGCGCTCGCCGCGCGCATCGTCGAGTCGTATGTGGCGTGGCCCGGCGTCTTTGCGACAGCGCTGCCGGACGCCGGGTCAAACGTGCCAGGGGGTTTGCGCCTGGCCGAGCCGCCGACGACACAGGCCGTGCGGCTTACGTGGGAGCCGGCGCGCGACGCGGCCGGTTATCACGTGTACCGCAACGAGTATGACCCCGGCACCGATCGCGCGCTGGGGCTGCCGCTGGGCGAGATCTTCGACCCCACGCGCGTGAGCTTCGAGGATCGGTTCGACCTGCATGCGCAACGCTACTGGTACTCCGTCGTCGCAGTCGACGCGTTGGGGGCGGAGACCGAGGACTATGCCGTGCTGCAGGTGGAGCCGGAGCTCGTCACGAGCGCGGCCGATGCGGCCTCGTTCGGCTGGATTCCCGACGCGAACGCCGTGCGGCCGGGCGACGTCGTGGCGTTGCCGTACCATCCGCTCGGCACCGACTATCTGGGGCGCGACATGCTCGCGCGTTTGATGTACGGCGCGCGCGTGTCGCTGTTCATTGGCTTCGTCGCGCCCTTGTTGTTCATGCTGCTCGGCATTGTGTACGGCAGCGCGGCGGGATTCGCCGGCGGCCGCGTCGATCGCTTCCTCATGCGGTTTGCGGACTTCGTGCTGGCGCTGCCGTTCCTGCTGTTCATGATCCTGTTCAAAGTGGGCTTCGGCATCGGACCCGGTGAGAGCGGCATCGTGCCGATGCTGATCGCGCTCGTGCTGCTTTCCTGGCCGTCGACGGCGCGACTCGTGCGCGGGCAGATCCTGCAGATCCGCGGCGAAGGCTACGTCGGCGCGTCGCGTCTGCTCGGCGCGCGAACCGGGTATCTCGTGCTCCGGCACATGATTCCGAACACGATCGGCGTGATTCTCGTGACGCTGACGTTCGAGGTGCCGCGCGCGATCTTCACGGAAGCGTTCCTGTCGTTCATCGGCATGGGCGTGGCGCCGCCCGCGCGTCGTGGGGCAGCATGAGCAACGAGGGCATCAAGACGATGCTCGCGCATCCGCACGAGCTGCTGTTCCCGGCGCTGTTCATCAGCGTGACGGTGCTCGCGTTGAATCTGCTCGGCGACGGCCTGCGCGACGCGCTCGACGTGCGCCTGCGAGGCCGCGAATGAACGGCGACACGACAGCGGCCCCAGTGCTCGACGTGCGCGATCTGCACGTGGAGTTCACGACGCACGGCGGTGTCGTGAAGGCCGTGCGCGGCGCAAATTTCTCGGTGCCGCCGGGCAGCACGCTCGCGATCGTCGGCGAATCGGGCTGCGGCAAGTCCGTGAGGTGCAGAGCATCATGGGCCTGATCCCGATGCCGCCGGGGCGCATCACGCAGCGGCGTTGCGCTGCTGCACGGCACGGACATCGTGCGGCGCAAGATCGTCGACGGCGACGACGTGCGCGGCAACCGCATCGGCATGATCTTCCAGGACCCGATGAGCTCGCTGAATCCGACGATGAAGGTCGGCGATCAGATCGCCGAGACGCTCGAGGTGCACCGCGGGCTATTCGCGCGCCAAAGCCCGCGCGCGCGCCGTCGAGTTGCTGACCCAGGTGCAGATCCCCGAGGCGGACGAGCGCGCGCAGCAATATCCGTTCGCGTTCTCCGGCGGCATGCTGCAACGCGCGATGATCGCGATGGCCATCGCCTGCGAGCCCGTCGTGCTGATCGCCGACGAGCCAACGACGGCGCTCGACGTCACGATCCAGGCGCAGATCCTGGATCTACTCGCCGAGCTGCAGCGCAAGAACGGCATGGCGATCGTGCTGATCACGCACGATCTCGCGGTCGTCGCGCGCATGGCGGACGACGTCGCGGTGATGTACGCCGGCGAGATCGTCGAGCGCGGCGCGGTCGAGGACGTGTTCGACCAGCCCGCGCATCCGTACACGCTCGGGCTGCGCGGGGCGCTGCCGAGCCGGTCGACGGAGCGCGCGGGGTTGAACCCGATCGAAGGCGCGCCGCCGGACCTTTTCGACGCCGCCCGCAGGGTGCGGCTACTTCGCGCGCTGCTCGCATGCGATGCACGTCTGCGAGCGGCAGCGCCCGGAACAGCTCGACCGTCGCCGCCGGCCACACGGCGCTGTTGCTGGCTGCACGCGCCGGGCGCGCCGCGGACGCATCCGGCGATTCAGCATCGGGTGCGTGCGTGAGTGCGCTCGTCGAAGCGATCGAGCTCACGAAGCACTTCCCGCTGGGTCGCGGCCGCACCGTGCACGCGGTCGACGGTGTGTCGCTCGCGATCGGCGAGCGCGAGGTTGTGGGCCTCGTGGGCGAGAGCGGGTCGGGAAAATCGACGTTCGGCCGCGCTCTGGTCGGGCTGCACGCGAAAACCGCGCGGCGAGGTGCGGTTCGCCGGCGAGCGGCTGCCGGCCCGCTACGGGCCGGCCGACTTCCGCCGCCACGCCGCGGACATGCAGATGATCTTCCAGGACCCGTACTCGAGCTTGAACCCGCGCATGACGGTCGGCGAGATCATCGGCGAAGGGTTGCGCCTGGCGGGCGGGCACGACCGCGCCCAGATCCGCGCCGCCGTCAGCGATTGGCTCGAGCGTGTGGGGCTTAGCCCCGGTCACGCGGTCGCGTTACCCGCACGAGTTCTCTGGCGGGCAGCGGCAGCGCGTCGGCATTGCGCGTGCGCTGATCTTGAAGCCGCGGTTCGTCGTGTGCGACGAGCCGATCTCCGCGCTCGACGTCTCGGTGCAAGCGCAGATCGTGCGCCTGCTCGCCGAGCTGAAGGCCTCGCTCGGCCTCACGTTGCTGTTCATTGCGCACGATCTGTCGATGGTGCGCTACGTGTCGGACCGCATGGCCGTGATGTATCTCGGTCGCTGGTCGAGATCGGTATGGCCGACGACGTCTACTTTCGGCCGAAGCATCCGTACACGCAGATCCTGATCGACTCGAATCCCGAGCCGGACCCGCGCATCGCGCAGGCGGCGCACGGCGCCGGCCGTCACGGGCGAGATCCCGTCGGCCGTGAACGTCGGCGTGGGGTGCCGGTTCGCCAGCCGCTGTCCCGAAAGTCATGGACCTGTGCCGGCGCGTGACGCCGCAGCTCGAGCTACTCGCGGACAGCGGCACGCGCCGCGTGGCGTGTCATCTGTACACGCCACCGAACGCGGTTTCGGAATCCACGTAGTTTCCGGCGGGGGCGCTCGTTTCGCTAAGATGCGCGGCTGAGAAGGGAATCTCTCGAGGAGCTCCGCTTTGTTCGGATCGAAATTCGTTTCTCGCCGCTGCTGCCACACTCACGCTGGCAGCCCTCTTCGGGCCCGCGACCGGCCGCGCGCAGAAAGCGCCGCCGCCGCCGCTGAACCCCATCTCGCTGCCGGGCGATGCCGCGCGCGGCGTAGCGCTCGCCGAGACGTGCTACGGCTGCCACGGCGTGCCGGAATCGCACAACGCGTATCCGTCGTACCTGGTGCCGAAGCTCGGCGGCCAGAACGCCGAGTACATCACGGTGGCGCTGCAGGGCTACCGGCGCGGCACGCGCGGGCACGAGACGATGCAGGCGCAAGCCTCGTCGCTCTCCGACCAGGACATCGCCGACATTGCGGCGTATTTCTCGGCGCTCGACGGCAAGGCGCAGAAGCGGGCCGCACGAGCGGCGACGCCGCGGAAGTCGCGGCCGGCAAGGAGAAATCCACCACCTGCGTGCAGTGCCACGGCCCAGAAGGGCGTGGCGGCGGCGCCGCAGTGGCCGAATCTCGGCGGCCAACACGAGTCGTACCTGGTGCAGGCGCTGACGCAGTACAAAGACGGCCGCCGCGCCGACATGCTGATGGGGCCCCTGGCCTCGACGCTCGACGACCGCGCGATCGAAGAGATCTCCGCCTTCTTCGCCGCCCAGCCGTACCTGCACGACACCCCCCGCTAGCGCCCGCAGTCCTCACGCTGAGCGGGCTACCGAGACCACGGCGGCTCGGCCTGGGCATCTTGGCGACCCGGATTCGACACCACCCCCCAGACGCTGTGCCACTCGCGGCATACTTGCGGGCATGGCGGAGGACGAAGAGGTTTCGGCGGCAGATGTCGAGCGCGGATGGCCCGCGGGGGCGTGCCGGTCGATGCCGGGCAGGCGGCGGCGCTCGCCGCGTTCGTCGCGCTGCTGCTGCGCTGGAACCGCGTCCACAACCTGACCGGCGTGCGCGGCGCCGACGAGCTCGTCGACCGGCACCTGGTCGAAAGCCTCGCGCTGCGGCCGTACCTGCGGGGAGCGCGCGTAGCCGACGTCGGCAGCGGCGGCGGTCTGCCCGGGCCTGCCGCTCGCGATCACCGAGCCGGACCGCGCAGTTCACGCTGATCGAGAGCCGCGCGAAACGCGTGCACTTCCTGCGCCATGCCATCGCGGAGCTCAAGCTCGCGCAATTGCCGACGTCGCGCACGGGCGCGCCGAGCACTTACGCGTCGCGCAGCCGTTTGATACCGTGCTTGCCCGGGCTGTGGCGCCGCCGGCGGAGCTGCTGTCAATCTGTCGGCCCCTGATGGCGCCTGGCAGCATCCTGCTGCTCTTGACGGCTCCGCATTTGAACGAGCGAGTTTCGCGGCCTGGCGGCGGATTTCGTGCTGCGGCCGCCGCCCGCGGCCGGCCCGAAGCTCAAGAGCGCGATCGTGGTGCTGGAACGTGTCGAAGCTGACAGCGGAGCAAATTCGTGAAGGTGCGCGAATGGGCACGGTGATCGCCGTCACGAACCAGAAGGGCGGCGTCGGCAAGACCACGACCTGCGTGAACCTCGCGGCGTCGCTGGCCGCGACGCAGCGCCGCGTGCTGCTGATCGACATGGACCCGCAGTCCAATGCCACGATGGGCAGCGGCGTGGACAAGAACGCGCTCGAGATACACCGTGTGCGACGTATTGCTTGACGAGCTGGCGGTGGAAAGCGCGCTTAGCGTCCCGCCCGAAGGCGGGTTCACGCTGCTGCCGAGCAACCAGGACCTCACGGCCGCCGAGGTCGAGCTCGTGCAGAAGCCGGATCGCGAGTTTCGCCTGCGCAAGGCGCTGGCACCGGTCCTCGACCGCTACGACTACATCCTGATCGACTGCCCGCCGGCACTGAACATGCTGACCGTGAACGCGCTCACGGCCGCGGACTTCGTGCTGATCCCGATGCAGTGCGAGTACTACGCGCTCGAGGGCTTGAGCGCGCTCGTCAACACGATCGACAAGATTCGCGGCACGTCCAACCCGAAGCTCGAGATCCACGGCATCCTGCGCACGATGTTCGACCCGCGGAACAACCTCGCGAACGAGGTCTCGTCGCAGCTCTCCTCGCACTTCGGCGACAAGGTCTACCGCACCGTGATTCCGCGCAACGTGCGCCTGGCCGAGGCGCCGAGCTTCGGCCGCCCGGTGCTGTTCCACGACAAGTACTCGCGCGGCGCCCTGGCCTATCTCGCGCTGGCGGGCGAAGTGAACCGCCGCTCCGGCGCGCCGCTGGCGCGTCCGCCCGCCGTTTAGCCGCGGCTCCGGCCGCGCGGTTCGCTGCTACAATCCGGCCGCACTGAAGAGCCTCGGCAAGCGCACATGAACAAACGCAAAAGCCTTGGGCGCGGCCTCGACGCGTTGCTGAGCAGCGCCCGCCCGCAAGCGCACGCCGCCGCCGCTGGCGGCAGGCGCCAGCCGCGCCGGCCGCCGCGCCGGAGAGCGGGCTACGCGAAGTGCCGGTGGACCTGCTGCGCCGCGGCAAGTACCAGCCGCGCGTCGATATGCGCGAGGAAACCCTGGCGGAGCTCGCGGAGTCGATCAAGGCGCAGGGCGTGGTGCAGCCGATCGTCGTGCGGCCCATCACGGGCGCCGGCGCCGGTGCGCAGACCCAATACGAGATCGTGGCCGGCGAACGCCGCTGGCGCGCGGCGCAGCTTGCGGGCCTGCACACCGTGCCGGCCGTGGTGCGCGACATCCCCGACGAAGCCGCGGTCGCCGTCGCGCTGATCGAGAACATCCAGCGCGAGAACCTGAACTCGATCGAGGAGGCGCGGTCGCTGCACCGGCTCATCGAGGAGTTCGGCCTCACGCACGAGGACGCGGCCGAGGCGGTCGGCCGGTCCCGGGCCACGGTCACGAACCTGCTGCGGCTGCTCGAGCTGCCGCGGCCCGTCCGCGAGATGCTCGAGCGGCGCCAGCTCGACATGGGCCACGCGCGGGCGTTGCTGGGCCTGCCCTCGGCGGAGCTCCAGATCGAGCTCGCGGCACGCGTGCTGAAGCAGCAGCTGTCGGTCCGCGACACCGAGAGCGCCGTGCGGCGCCTGGCCGGCACCGAAGGCGGCGGCAAGCGCGCGAAGGCCGCCGCAGCCCGCGGCGCCACGGACCCGAATGTGCGCCGGCTCGAGGCCGATCTCGCCGAAACGCTCGGCGCGGCGGTCGCGATCGAGCACGGCCCGAAAGGCGGCAAGGTCGTGATTCGCTACAACGGCCTCGAAGAGCTCGAAGGCATTCTCAGCCACATCAAGTAGCCGTACATAAGCCCGTGCCGCGCCCGCGCGGCCGTTGAATAGCGCCCGGCGACTGCTTAGAATGCCCGCGGCCGAACGGGGCCACGCGACAGTCGTGGCTTTTTTTTGCCGATTCTTCGTAGTCCGCTGGGCACGCCCCGGCACGACAAGAGGCCGCCGCTGTGGTTATGGACGTCAAGCACGTCGTCCCAGTGACGTTGCTCGCACAAGCGTGCGTGAGCATCGTCGTAGCAGCAGCGTGTTGGATAGGGTTCGGCGGCGTGGCCGCGGTATCGGCGGCGCTCGGCGGCGCAACGGCAGTCGTGCCGAACGCCTTTCTGGCCGCAAGGTTGCTGACGCCGACGCATGACCTGGGCCACCAGGCCATGCTGCGGTCGGCGTGGATCGGCGAGATGGGCAAGCTGCTGCTGACGGTGGTGTTGTTTGGGGTGATTTTTGGATTCGTGCGGCCCTTGGCGCCGCTGGCGGTGTTCGCTGACTTTCATCGCGGCCCAATTGGTGCCCTTCGGCGCGCTGCTGATCGGGGACGGCGCGCCGCCAAAAGAACTAGTGACGAAGAGCTGAGGAATGGCAGAAGAGCACACAGGCGGTCACGGAGAAACGGCCGGCGAATACATCCAGCATCACCTGACGAACCTTGCAGGTATGCCGCGTCAATGACGCGTGGGTCTGGAACAGCGCCGAGCAGCCAGCGGTTTGCCGCGGCAACTTCTTTACCATGAACGTCGATTCGATGGCGTTCTCCATCGTGCTCGGCCTCGTGTTCGCCTATCTGTTCCGCAAAGTTGCGAAGGGCTTCACGAAGGGCCGGCCGGGTAAGCTTCAGGCGGGTGCCGAGTGGTGCATTGTCGTTCGTCGAGGACTCCGTCCACGGCACCTTCCACGGCAAGTGAGCAAGGCGGTCGCGCCGCTCGCGCTGACGATCGTGGTCTGGGTCTTCCTGATGAACACGCATGGACCTGATCCCCGTCGACTGGCTGCCGCTCCTCGGCCGGCGTAAGCCGGCGTTCCGTTCCTGAAGGTCGTGCCCACCACCGACGTGAACATCACGTTCGGCATGTCGATTTCGGTGTTCCTGCTGACGATCTTCTACTCGATCAAGATCAAGGGCGCGATCGGCTTCGGCAAGGAATTCACGTTCCACCCGATCGCACCGCCGACGAAAGGCTTCGGGCTGATCGCCGCGCCGCTCGTCATCGCCTTCAACCTCGTGCTCGAGGTCGTGTCGTTCCTGTCGAAGCCGCTGTCGCTATCGCTGCGGCTCTTCGGCAACATGTACGCGGGCGAGCTCATTTTCATCCTGATTGGATTGCTCGGCCTCTACCAGCTGCCGCTGCATTTCCTCTGGGCCGTTTTCCACATCCTCGTGATTGCGCTGCAGGCCTACATCTTCATGATGTTGACGATCGTGTACCTGGCCCAGGCGCATGACACGGGTGAAGCGCACTAGTAGTTTCGAACGACAAGACCCTCTCGACTGGAGACATAGATGGCAACTGTAATTGGTATGACCGCAATCGCGGTGGCGCTCCTGATCGGTTTCGGCGCGCTCGGCGTCGGCATCGGCATGGGACTCCTGGGCGGCCGCTGGCTCGAAGGCTCGGCGCGTCAGCCGGAGCTCGCGGGCATGTTGCGCACGCAGATGTTCCTGGTCGTCGCGTTGCTCGACGCAATCGCGATGATCGGCGTGGGCATCGCGCTGTACTTCGCGTTCGCGAATCCGTTCATCGGACAGCTGCAGGCCGCCGGCGGCTAAGGCAGTGCGTGTGCGTAGCCGCCCGATTTGCGCGGCGCTAACACGAGGAGAATCCGCGTGGACATAAACATGACGCTGATCGGCCAGGCGATCGCGATGACGGTTTTCGTCGCGTTCTGCATGAAGTACGTCTGGCCGTTCATCATGAGCGTGATCGAAGAACGGCAGACGCAGATCGCCGACGGTTTGGCGGCTGCCGAGCAGGGGCAATCCTCGCTCGCGAACGCCAAGACCGAGGCCGACAAGATCCTCGCTGCAAGCGCGCGACCAGGCGCGTGGCATCGTCGATCAGGCCAACTCGCGCGCGAGCGGCATCGTCGATCAGGGGCGAGCCGACGGTGAGACCGAGCGCAAGCGGCAGCTCGAAGCCGCGCGCGCCGAGATCGGCGTCGAGACCAATCGCGCCCGCGAGGAGCTGCGCGGCCAGGTCGCGAAGATCGCGGTAGCCGGCGCGGAGAAGGTGCTGGCGCGTGAGATCGACGCGAACGCGCACCGCGACCTCCTGAGCGCAGCTCGCAAGCGAGCTGTAACCGATGGCCGACACGAGCACCGTCGCCCGCCCGTACGCGAAAGCGTTGTTCGACCTCGCGAGCGCGGAACGCGCTTTGCCGAAATGGTCGGCGGCGCTCACTGCCGCGGCCGCCGTGGTCGGCGACGCGAACGCCAAGCGCGTGCTCGCAAACCCTGCGCTGACGGACGCACAGCGCGCGGAGCTCGTCGCGTCGGTGGCCGGCGCCGTGCCCGGTGGCGAGGCGCTCGGCACTCCGCACGGGCGCAATCTCCTGAAGCTGCTGGCCGAGAACGATCGGCTCACGGTGCTGCCGGACATCGCAACGCAGTTCGATGCGCTGAAGGCGCAGGCAGAGAACAAGGTCAAGGTCACGCTCGTGTCGGCCACTCCGGTCGATGCGGCGTTGGCGGAGCAGGTCACGAAGGCGCTCACGCAGCGCCTCGGTCGCGCGGTGGAGCTGACGCTCGAGGTCGACGCCTCGCTGCTCGGCGGCGCGATCATTCGTGCGGACGACATGGTCATCGACGGCTCGGTGCGCACGCGATTGCAGCGGCTCACCGAATCGCTGGTCGCCTGACGCTCGTCCACTGAAAACGGGAAGGACAACATATGGCAATCAAGGCATCCGAGATTAGCGAGCTGATCAAGCAGCGCATCCAGAACTTCGAAGCGAAGGCTGAAGCGCGCGACGTCGGCACGATCATCGCGCTGACGGACGGCATCTGCCGCATCCACGGGCTCAACGACGTGCAGTACGGCGAGATGATCGAGTTCCCGGGCAACACCTACGGCCTGGCGCTGAACCTGGAGCAGGACTCGGTCGGCGCGGTGGTGCTCGGCGACTACAAGCACATCTCGGAAGGCGACACCGTCAAGACCACGGGCCGCATCCTCGAGGTGCCGGTGGGCGAAGCGCTGCTCGGCCGCGTGGTCAACGCGCTCGGCGTGCCCATCGACGGCAAAGGCCCGATCGCGACGACGCTGACCTCGCCGATCGAGAAGGTGGCGCCGGGCGTCATCGACCGCCAGGGCGTGAGCCAGCCCGTGCAGACCGGACTGAAGTCCATCGACTCGATGGTGCCGATCGGCCGCGGCCAGCGCGAGCTGATCATCGGCGACCGCCAGACCGGCAAGACCGCCGTCGCGATCGACGCGATCATCAATCAGATCGGCGGCGATCTTAAGTGCATCTACGTCGCGATCGGCCAGAAGGCCTCGACCGTCGTCGAACGTCGTGCGCAAGCTCGAAGAGACGGGCGCGATGGAGCACACGATCGTCGTCGCCGCCACGGCCGCCGAGTCCGCCGCCCTGCAGTACATCGCGCCGTACTCCGGTTGCGCGATGGGCGAGTACTTCCGCGACAACGGCGAAGACGCGCTGATCATCTACGACGATCTCACGAAGCAGGCGTGGGCGTATCGCCAGGTATCGCTGCTGCTGCGCCGCCCGCCGGGCCGCGAAGCGTATCCGGGCGACGTGTTCTACCTGCACTCGCGCCTGCTCGAGCGCGCCGCGCGCGTGAACGCCGCGTACGTCGAGAAGATCACGAACGGCCGCGTGAAGGGCAAGACCGGCTCGCTGACGGCGCTGCCGTCATCGAGACGCAGGCCGGCGACGTGTCGGCGTTCGTGCCGACGAACGTGATCTCGATCACCGACGGCCAGATCTACCTCGAGACCGATCTGTTCAACGCCGGCATCCGGCCCGCGATCAACGCCGGTCTCTCCGTGTCGCGCGTCGGCGGCTCGGCGCAGACGAAGATCATCCGCAAGCTCGGCGGCGGCGTGCGCCTGGCGCTCGCGCAGTACCGCGAGCTCGCGGCGTTCGCGCAGTTCGCGTCCGACCTCGACGCCGCCACGCGCAAGCAGCTCGAGCGCGGCCGCCGCGTCACGGAGCTCATGAAGCAGAAGCAGTATCAGCCGCTGTCGGTGGCCGAGATGGCGCTGTCGCTGTTCGCCGTCAACGAGGGCTTACATCGACGACGTGCCCGTCAACAAGGTCGTGGCCTTCGAAGACGGCGCTGCACGCGTTCGCGCGCGCGAACCACAAGGCCGTGCTCGACACGCATCAACGCGAAGCCGCGAGTACAGCGACGCCGCCGTCGCCGACATGAAGAAAGTCATCGAAGCGTTCAAGAAGACCGGCACCTACTAGAGCACCTCATGGCCAGCGGCAAGGAAATCCGGACCAAGATCGCGAGCGTCAAGAGCACGCAGAAGATCACGAAGGCGATGGAAATGGTCGCCGCGTCGAAGCTGCGCCGCACGCAGCAGCGCATGGCCGCGTCGCGGCCCTACGCCGAGAAGATCAAGACCGGTCATCGGCCACTTGTCCGAAGCCAATCCCGACTACCGCCACCCGTACCTGCAGAAGCGCGAGGTCAAGCGCGTCGGCTACATCGTCATCAGCACCGACCGCGGCCTGTGCGGCTCCGTCAACGTCAACAAGTTCCGCGAAGTGCTGAACGAGCTGCGCGAGTGGCAGGGCAAGGGCGTCGAAGCGGATCTGTGCCTCGTCGGCGCCAAGGGCATCGCGTTCTTCCGCCGCCTGAAGGTCAACGTCGTCGCCGCCACGAGCCACCTCGGCGAAGCGCCGAAGGTGCAGGATCTCGTCGGCGCCATCACGGCCATGACCGACGCGTACCGAGCAGGGCAAGATCGACCGCCTGTACCTCGTGCACAGCGTGTTCGTGAACACGATGAGCCAGCAGCCGACGGCGTCGCAGCTGTTGCCGGTCGAGGCCATCGACAAGGATTCGCTGCAGGACCACTGGGACTACATCTACGAGCCCGACGCCGCGGCGCTGCTCGACGGCGTGCTCGATCGCTACATCGAGTCGCAGGTGTACCGCGGCGCCGTGGAAAACGTCGCCTGCGAGATGGCGTCGAAGATGGTGGCCATGAAGGCCGCCACCGACAACGCCGGCAAGTTCATCGAAGGGCTGCAGCTCCAATACAACAAGGCTCGCCAGGCGGCGATCACCCGCGAAATCGCGGAAATCGTCGGCGGCGCGGCCGCAGTGTGAGTAAGAGAAGGGTAAGATCATGAGCACGGGCACGATTGTTCAAGTCATTGGCGCGGTGGTCGACGTCGAGTTCCCGCGCGACGCGATCCCGAAGGTCTACGACGCGCTGAAGCTCAAGGACCGCAACCTGACGCTCGAGGTGCAGCAGCAGCTCGGCGACGGCGTCGTGCGCACGATCGCGATGGGCGCCTCGGAAGGCCTGCGCCGCGGCCTCGTGGTGGCGAACACCGGCAAGGCGATCTCCGTGCCGGTCGGCCCGAAGACGCTCGGCCGCATCATGAACGTGCTCGGCGATCCGATCGACGACGCGGGCCCGATCGGTGCCGAGCAGACCTGGCCGATCCACCGCGACGCGCCGGCGTACGAGGAGCAGGCGGGCTCGATCGAGCTGCTCGAGACCGGCATCAAGGTCATCGACCTCATCATGCCGATCGCCAAGGGCGGCAAGGTCGGCCTGTTCGGCGGCGCCGGCGTAGGCAAGACGGTGACGCTGCTCGAGCTCATCAACAACATCGCGAAAGAGCACGGCGGCTTCTCCGTGTTCGCCGGCGTCGGCGAGCGCACTCGCGAAGGCAACGACTTCTACCACGAGATGAAAGACGCGGGCGTGCTCGACAAGGTCGCGCTCGTGTTCGGCCAGATGAACGAGCCGCCCGGCAACCGCCTGCGCGTGGCGCTCACGGGCCTCACGATGGCCGAGTACTTCCGCGACGAAGGCAAAGACGTGCTGATGTTCATCGACAACATCTACCGCTACACGCTGGCCGGCACCGAAGTGTCGGCGCTGCTCGGCCGCATGCCGAGCGCGGTGGGCTACCAGCCGACGCTCGCCGAAGAGATGGGCGCGCTGCAGGAGCGCATCACGTCGACGAAGACCGGCTCGATCACGTCGTTCCAGGCCATCTACGTGCCGGCCGACGACTTGACCGACCCGTCGCCGGCCACGACGTTCGCGCACTTGGACGCCACGCTCGTGCTCTCGCGCAAAATCGCGGAGCTCGGCATCTACCCGGCCGTGGACCCGCTCGACTCGACGAGCCGCCTGCTCGATCCGAACGTGATCGGCCAGGAGCACTACGACACCGCGCGCGCCACGCAGGCCGTGCTGCAGCGCTTCAAGGAGCTGCAGGACATCATCGCGATCCTCGGCATGGACGAGCTCTCCGAGGACGACAAGCTGATCGTGCAGCGCGCGCGCAAGATCCGTAACTTCCTGTCGCAGCCGTTCTCGGTGGCGCAGGCGTTCACGGGCATCGAAGGCAAGTACGTGCCGCTGAAGGAGACGATCCGCAGCTTCAAGGGCATCGTCAACGGCGAGTACGACCACCTGCCCGAGCAGGCGTTCTTCCTGGTCGGCGGCATCGAAGAAGCCGTCGAAAAAGCCAAGAAGCTGCAGTAGCCGGGCGTAAACCAGCATGGCCATTCACGTCGAGATCGTCAGCGCCGAAGGCGCGATCTTTTCCGGCGACGCCGAGCGTGGTGTTCGCGCCCGGCGAGCGCCGGCGAGATCGGCATTGCGCCGCGCCACGCGCCGCTGCTGACGACGCTGAAGCCGGGCTCGATTCGCGTGCTGACGGCCGACGGCGAGAAGGTCTTCTACGTGACCGGCGGCGTGCTCGAGATCCAGCCGCACCTGGTCAGCGTGCTGGCCGACAGCGCGCTGCACGCCGAGCAGCTCGACGAGGCCGAGGCGCTGGCCGCCCGCGATCGCGCGCGCGAGCTGCTCGGCAAGGGCGGCGAGATCGATCTCGCCGCCGCGCAGGCCGCGCTGGTCGAGGCCGAAGCCCGCTACCGCGCGGCGCAGCAGCTCAAGGGCAAGCGCAACTAGCCCGCAGGCTCAGCGGCGGGCGTGTGGTCTGCACGGCCGCGAAATAGGCGGGAGCCACCGCTAGTTTTTCTTCGGGGCGCCGCCTGGCCGCGATGCGATGAGCTCGCGCAACAGCGCGGCCGTCTCCTTCGGCTGCGCGCCGTCGTCGAACAGCCCCACCATCTCGGCGATATCGTTCATCTTGCGGGGCCCCATCTTCTCGACGACCTGGAGCGCGGTGAGACCCTTCGCGTTACGCAGATCCACGGACGCGCCCCCAGCGACGAGCGCGCGCATCGGTTCGAGCCGGCCGTCGTGCGCTGCGATGTGCAGCGCGGAATCGCCGGCGGGATTCAACGCATTCGGGTTCGCGCCAGCTTCGAGCAGCAGCCGCACGGCGTCGGCGGGGGTCCGGTTGCCGGGCTCGCGGAAGACCCCGATCGTGTTTTCGCGAATGTCACCGGGCCCGCCATCCATCAGAAGGCCCTTGCCGCCGTTGATAGCGACCATCAATGGCGTGAGACCGGTGTTGTCGCCGAACGGCATTGGCGGCGCGCCCTCGACGCGCGGCAACTTCCATTCGAGATCGGCGCCGTGCGCGACGAGCAGCTTCAGCGAATCGACGTCGGCGGCCACGGCCGCACGAAAGAACGGCGTGCCCGATCCTTGCGTGTCGCAGCACATCGAAGTCGAGTGCATCTGCCCGGCAAACGGCTTGTTGGGATCCGCGCCGGCATCGAGCAAACGCGCCACGAGATCGAGCGCCGTGAGGCGATTCGGGTGGCTGGCGCGAAGCCGGGAGCCGTCGCGGGCGCGCCAGTCCGTGGGCGCATCCCGCATCACGATGGCCTCGTAGAGCGACCCATCGTTCGCATCGGCCCCGGCCTCGAGCAACGTTGCGGCCATATCGAACCGATCGTTCACGATGGCGAGCATCATGGCCGTGGCGCCGTCGCCGTTCGTGGCTTTGACGTCCGCACCTGCGTCCAGCAACCGCCGCACGAGCTCTTCGCTGCCGTTGCGTGCCGCCCACATGAGCGCCGTGAAACCGCCCGACGGGAAGTCCGTGCGCGGGCTGCGCTTCGTGAGATCCGAAACCCGCGCCTTCAAGTTCGGGTCGGCGCCCGCCTTCAACAACACATCGACGACGGCCAGGTGCCCTTCGGCCGTGGCCCACATGAGCGCCGTTTCGCTTTGCAGGGCCTCGACGGCGTTGACGTCGGCGCCGTGCTCGAGCAGCAGCTTCACGGTATCGACGCTACCGGCCCGAGACGCGGCCATCAGCGACGTTTCGCCGTCGCGGACGGCTCCGGCGATGTCCGCACCCCCCGCCAGCAGCGCACGCACGGTGGGTGCGTCGCCGGTGCGGCTTGCCTGCAGCAGCGGAGTGACGCCGAAGGGGTTCGCCGCGTTGGGATCCGCGCCCGCCTTGAGCAGGATCGCGACGAGCTCGGGCGCGGAGTTGTAGGCCGCCCAGAGCAGCGGCGGAGTGCCGGCTGCGTCGGGCAGGTTCACGTTGGCCCCGCCGCCCAGTTGCGAGCGCACGGCGGCGAGATCGCCCACGCGGGCTGCCGCGGCAACGCCCGCCTCGGCTGCGTGTGCGCCCAGCGGGTGGGCGAGCAGCACGACGAGGCTGACAACGACTGAACCAGGTCGATTCAGGCAGCGCGCGTGCGCCAGTGCGTTTCTCATATCCCACCCCTTCGCGGCTCGCGGCTCGCGCATCGCGCTGAAATACGGCAAGCGAACATAGCGAAATCCATGCTCCCTGTCATTCGAAGGGGCCCCTTTTCGCTAGCGGAACAGCGCGAGATCGACCGAATCCGCCACTACGCGGTACCCGGCATCGCTGCCATGCAGGTGATCGCCCGCCTGATACTCTTCCTTCATCCGGGCGGTATGCGCCGGATCGCGAAATGCGGCATCGAAGTCGAGCACCGCGTCGAACTCCTTGCTCGTGCGAATCCACTCGTTGATCGCTTGCCGCACGGTGTCGCCCTCGGGCGAGTAGTACGCGGCGCCTTCGTACGGCGCGATCGTCGCACCGTAAATCTTGAGCCCCTTGGCGTGCGCACGCGCGATCAGTTGCCGGTAAGCCGCCACCATCGACTCACGAGTGGGTGCGATCGCGGGCTTCGGCATGATCGATGCGAGCGGCCCTTCGAGCTTGCCGTAGCCGAGCCCCAAGTCGTTCACGCCTTCGAATACGATCACGTGGCTTACGCCCGGCACGGAAAGCACGTCGCGGTCGAAACGCGCGAGCGCGCTCACGCCGGCGCCGTCGCTCAGCACCTGGTTGCCGCTGATGCCCTGGTTCACGACGCCAAAGTGCGTGCCGCCGCGGCGCCCGCTCAGGCGCTCGGCCAACAGATCGGGCCAGCGGCGATCCGCGCCCGCGGTGGAGCCCACGCCGTCGGTGATCGAGTCGCCGAACGCCACGACGGCCTGTGCGTTCGCCGCGAGCACCTCGACGCCCGACAGGAACACGCGCATCTGCGTGGTCTGCGCCGGCGCGAACGTGCCCTTCGTGAAGTCGCCCTTCGCGGAGATATATGTGTCCTGCATGCCGGTGCCGTGACACGTGCAAGGCCCCGTGTCGCCCTGCAGGTACAAGCTGACCGAAACCGTGGCGAGATCGCTCACCGTCAACTCGATCGGGTCACTCAGGAGTGGCGCACCGGCCGCGATGACGCCCGAGGGCTTGCCGTCGAACGTGACCGTGCGCTCGGTGCCGGCCTGCAGATGCTCCGCGCCATCTGCCAGTGCGACGCGCGCCGCGCCGATCGTGACGGGCTTCGTGCCGTACTCGTTCGAGAGCCGCAGGCGTACGCGCTGCCCGCCCACGCTCAAGCGCACGATCTGGCGAACAGTCTGATCGTCGAAGCTCGGCGTCGCGGGGAACGGCCCCGCACCTGGGCTCGGCGGCTGCGGCGAGGCGCCCCAGCTTCCAACCCACTTCGCAGGTTGAGCGTTGGCGGCAAACGCCGCGAGCAGCAGGAACGCGACCGCTATTCGACGCATATTCATTTGCAAGACCCCCGGCAACGGCGTGTGCGAAGCGGAAACTCTACTACGAACGACGCGCTTTGCATGGACCACCCAACCTTGCCCTCCCGTCTGCGGTTGGGGCAGACGGCGGCCGCGCGTCCGGACGGGCGGTTCGTCGCTCCCCTCCGGCGTGACGCGTTCAGCAGGTGCCCCGCCTGCCGGCACGTTATGATTGCCGGCTCAAGGACTCTCTGAGGTTCGGGTAGGTGCCGGTTTCTGTCGTCGTTCTCGCCGCGGGGCAGGGCAAACGCATGCATTCGGCGCTGCCGAAGATGCTCCAGCCGCTCGCCAGCCGGCCGTTGCTCGAGCACGTGCTCGCCGCCGCGCGCGCCACGAAGCCCGCCGCCATCCACGTCGTCTACGGCCACGGCGGCGACCAGGTGCGCGCGGCGTTCGAACAGCAGGCGGACCTGAAGTGGGCGCACCAGGCCGAGCAGCTCGGCACCGGCCACGCCGTGATGCAGGCCATGCCCGCGATTCCAGACGACCACACCGTGCTCGTGCTGTGCGGCGATGTGCCGCTCGCGCCGCTCGCCACCCTGCAGCGTCTCATTGCCGATGCCGCCGGCGGCGACCTGGCGCTGCTGTCTGCCATCGTGGTGGACCCGACGGGATACGGCCGCGTGCTGCGCGACGATCACGGTGAGGTGAAACGCATCGTCGAGCACAAGGACGCCACCGATCTCGAACAGCGCATCAACGAGATCAACACCGGCTTGATCGCGTTCAACGCGGGCGCACTGCGCCGCTGCCTCGCCAACCTCACGAACGCCAATTCGCAACGCGAGTATTACCTCACCGACGTGATCGGGCTCGCGATTGCCGACGGCAAGCACGTGCGCGGCACTGTCGCGGAACACGCAACCGATGTGCTCGGCATCAACGACCGCATGCAACTCGCTGCGGCGGAGCGCACGTTGCAACGCCGCATTGCCGCGGATCTCATGAACCGCGGCGTCACGCTCGCGGACCCCGAGCGGCTCGACGTGCGCGGTGAAGTCGTCGTGGGACGCGATGTGTTCATCGACGTGGGCGTGGTGCTGCAAGGCAAGGTGACTCTCGGCGACCGCGCGTACGTCGGACCCTATGCCGTGATCACCGACAGCACGCTCGGCGCCGGCACGCACGTGCACCCGTTCACCGTCATGAACAACATTGCGGCCGGCGACGACTGCGAGATCGGGCCGTTCGCGCGCCTGCGCCCCGGCGCCGTGCTCTCGGGGCACGTGAAGGTAGGTAACTTCGTCGAAGTAAAGAACAGCACGATCGCGCCGCACAGCAAGGTCAATCACCTGACTTACGTGGGCGACGCGACCGTGGGTGCCCAAGTGAACATCGGCGCCGGCACCATCACGTGCAACTACGACGGCGCGAACAAGCATCGCACCGTGATTGGCGACAACGTATTCATCGGCTCCGGCGCCATGCTCGTCGCACCGGTGGAAATCGGCGCCGGCGCCACGATCGGCGCCGGCTCCACGATCACCAAGGACGCTCCGCCCGGCGAGCTCACGCTCGCGCGCACGAAGCAGGTGACGATTCCCGGTTGGCAACGACCGAAGAAGAAACCCAAGTAAGGACACAAGCACTATGTGCGGCATCGTTGGCGCCATCGCAGAACGCAACATCGTTCCCGTGCTCGTCGAAGGCCTGAGGCGTCTCGAGTACCGCGGCTACGACTCCGCCGGCGTGGCCGTGGTGCAGGCCGATCACAAGCTTGGGCTCTGCCGCACCGTGGGCAAGGTTGCGCAGCTCGAGGACAAGCTCCACTCCCACCCGCTCGCGGGCCAGCTCGGCGTGGCGCACACGCGCTGGGCAACGCATGGCGGTGTGACCGAGGCGAACGCGCACCCGCATCTCTCCGGCGACCGCGTGGCCGTGATCCACAACGGCATCATCGAGAACTACGAGCCGATCAAGCAGGAGCTGATCAAGAAAGGCTACGAGTTCAAATCCGAGACCGACACCGAAGTCGCGGCGCATCTCGTGCACGACAACCTGAAACAGGGCATGGACCTGCTCGAAGCCGTGCGTCTCGCCGTGAAGCGCTTCGTCGGCGCGTACGCGCTGCTGGTGTTCGACGCCAAGAACCCCGAGCGAATCGTCGTCACGCGCATTGCGAGCCCGCTCGTGATCGGGCTCGGGATCGGCGAGAACTTCGTCGCGAGCGGTGTGCCCGCGCTCCTGCCCGTCACGCAGCGGTTCATCTATCTCGAGCAGGGGGATATCGCCGAGATTACGCGCGAGGCCGTGAAGATCTACGACGCGCAGGGTAAGCCGGTGACGCGCGCCGTACACGAGACGCAGTGGAGCCAGGAGGCCGCGGAGAAGGGGCCGTACCGGCACTTCATGCTGAAGGAAATTTTCGAGCAGCCGAGCGCGCTGGCCGACACTTTGTACGGCCGCGTGGTGAACCACCGCGTGGTGTCCGAATCGCTGGGCATGCGTGCTGCCGAGCTGCTGCCGCAAGTGCAGAACGTGCACATCGTGGCCTGCGGCACCAGCTATCACGCCGGCTGCGTGGGCAAGTACTGGTTCGAATCGATTGCCGGCGTGCCGTGCCAGGTGGAGATCGCGAGCGAATATCGCTACCGCAAGGTGGTGGTGCCGCCCGGCACGCTGTTCCTGACGTTGACGCAGTCCGGCGAGACGGCCGACACACTGGAGGCACTGCGCATGGCGAAGACGGCGGGGTACCTCGCCTCGCTCACGGTGTGCAACAGCCCGCACAGCTCGATGGTGCGCGAGAGCGACCTCGTGATGATGACGCAGGCCGGCCCGGAGATTGGCGTTGCCAGCACCAAAGCGTTCACCACGCAGCTGCTGTCGTTGCTGCTCGTGACGCTGATGCTCGGCCGCCACCGCGGCTTGAGCGCCGAGCGGGAGGCCGAGTTCGTGCCGCACCTGTACCACGCGGCCGCCGCGGTGGAGCAGGCGCTCGAAATGAACGAGCTCATCAAGCTGCTCGCCGAGGACTTCGCCGAGAAACACCACGCGCTGTTCCTGGGGCGCGGCCCCATGTGGCCCATCGCAATGGAAGGCGCGCTGAAGCTGAAGGAGATCTCGTATATCCACGCCGAGGCGTATGCAGCCGGCGAGCTCAAGCACGGCCCGCTCGCGCTGATCGACGAAGAGATGCCCGTGATCGTTGTGGCGCCGAACAACGACCTGCTCGACAAGCTGAAGTCGAACATGCAGGTGGTGCGGGCGCGCGGCGGCCAGCTCTATGTGTTTGCGGACAAGGAAACGGGCCTGCAGTCGGAGCCCGGCATCAAGGTGGTGTCCATGCCGCACGCCGACCGCGTGATTGCGCCGATCGTGTACACCGTGCCGCTGCAGTTGCTCGCGTATCACGCAGCCGTGTTGAAGGGCACGGATGTGGACCAGCCGCGCAATCTCGCGAAGTCGGTTACCGTCGAATAACCGGCCCAGCCTCGTTCGTGTCGAGCGGGCTCATCGTGCCCGTCGCGCCGATGCCCGCCGTGTGCGTGTAGATCATTGTCGTGCTTACGTCCTTGTGGCCGAGCAGCTCCTGAATCGTGCGGATGTCCTGCCCGCGCTGCAGCAAGTGTGTGGCGAAGCTGTGGCGTAGCGTGTGGCAGCTCGCCGGTTTCTCGATGCCGGCGCGCCTCAATGCTCCCTGCATCGCACGTTGCACCGACTTTTCGTGCAGGTGCCAACACAGGCTGCGATCGAACTCCGTAAAGAACACCTCTTGGTTCGCAGCGAATACGAATTGCCACGCCCAGGTGCGGCCCGCGCTTGGATACTTGCGATGCAATGCATAGGGTAGGTAGACCTCTCCGCCGCCTAGCTCCAGCCTGCGGCGGTGCTGCGCCCGTCGTTGTTCCAGGTGCACCTGCAGCGCAGCCACAACGGAATTTGGCAGCACTGTGACTCGGTCTTTGCCGCCCTTCCCGCTGCGGACAACGATCTGCCGCTGTTTGAAGTCCACGTCCTTCACACGGAGCCGCAGGCACTCCATCAGCCGAAGCCCGGAACCGTACAGTAGACTGGCGATCAACCAGTAGACCCCTTGAAGCTCTGCTAGTACCGCACGCACTTCGTCGGCCGTGAGCACGCTGGGAAGGCGCTGTGGTTTCTTGGCGCGCACCACCTCATCGAGCCAAGGCAGTTCCACACCGAGTACCCGCCGGTAAAGAAACAATAGTGCGTTCAGTGCCTGATTTTGGGTGCTGGGAGCGACCTTGGCTTGCATGGCAAGTTGACTTAGGAAATCGCTGACCTCCTCGGCACCCAGTTCTGCAGGATGGCGGCCGCCGTTGAACAGAACGAACCGGCGTATCCACCCGAAGTAGGCGCGTTCCGTGAGGTGGCTGTAATGGCCGGCGCGCAGAACCGCACGAATTTGCTGGCGAAGCTTGGCCCGGGACGCTCCATCCATGTAGCCCTGCCTCTTTCCCCGATTCCGGGATTATTGGACACTCGACCCAACGCCCGCGACCATTACAGACCGTTCCCGGATTATTCGACGAATTCGTCCAGATGCTAAAGCGACATTTCTGTCCGATACATCAAAGTTAGGCGACTCCTTTAGCGTATGAGCAGCACATTCGCTGATCGATTCTCTTCAGCTACATACGCGGGCGACGAGCCCGTCAGCTTTGCGCTTTCGACTTCTAGTCGTGCCGAGCGGCAGGCAGTCGAAATGCCCGAGAGTTTGTTCGCCCGAGCTCAGTCGATCGCGCGTGCCTACAACCTGCATCTGCTGCCGGCCATCGAGATCTACGCAGAGACGACGCTCAACAAAGCTCAGTGCGTTACGTTGCTTGAAGAGGTGCAGTTCGTGGGCCGCGTCGTCAACGATGGCTTGCTCACCGAGCACCTACTTGCGTTGGAGCGCATGTTGGTGGCTGGTGTAAATTCGTCTGGGCCTGCGGCCATTCTGATCGAAGGGCCATAAGCGGTGTGCGAGTCGCCTAACAAGCAGTTGGAGCGGACGGTCATACGGCAACGCGGGCGCGCCGCAAGTGCGCCATTTCATTATGCACATGCGGCGCGCTGGACAGCGCAGCGCGCCGCCGCTCAACTGCGGCGTTAGCCGACAAGGTCACGGACACTGCCAGAGTCCAAGATATACTTCGCGTCGAGGGTATCCCCATGCGCAAAGTCGAAGACATCGAGCAGCAGATTCGCGAGCTCTCATCCGCAGAGTTCTCCGAGCTGCGTAACTGGGTTCTCGAGCGGGATTGGGCCGCTTGGGATGCTCAGATCGAAGCCGATGCGGCTGCCGGAAAGCTCGACAACCTAGTGTCAGAGGCACGGGCGGACTTCGACCGTGGCAAGGCCCGTAAATTTTGAATCACTACGCCTCGCCGGCGTTTTGGGCGTTGTATGGCAACTTGCCCGCAGAGGTTCAAGCGCTCGCGGACAAGAACTACGAACTCCTCAAGACTGATTCGAGACATCCGTCGTTACATTTCAAACGCATTGGGCCTTTGTGGTCCGTGCGGGTTGGTGGCCATTATCGAGCGCTCGGTCACGACGTCGCAGATGGCGTTCAGTGGTTCTGGATCGGCAGCCATGCTGACTACGACAAGCTTGTCGGCTAACAAGCAAATGCAGCGAGCGCGCACCGACCATAAAAGTGTTCTGGGTTGCGCGCATCGGCGCGTCGCTGATTTGCGGCGTTATGCGGATGTCAGGCCGATATGCCAGTAGTGTCCACGTTCTTCGGAATTGTGATTCGCATGTTCTACCGTGAGCACGGAGTTCCGCACTTCCACGCGGAGCATCAAGGTCAACAGGCTACCTTCACATTCAACGGTGAAGTGCTGGCTGGGAGCATTAGTTCACGGACTGCACTGCGCCTGATTAAGGAATGGAGCCTTGCGAATCGGACGAACCTGGAAGCAAACTGGGACCGAGCGCGTGGCGGGGAATCTTTGGAGCGAATCGCCCCGTTGGAGTGAGGAGGAGTGATGAACGTCTTACCGGCAGTGGTCCGTGCCGAGTATCGGGGCGGCTTCAAAATCCGCGTTTTGTTCAATGACGGGGTAGATAGCACGATCGATTTCTCGCAGTGGCTCAGTGGGCCGGTATTCGAGCCACTCAAGGATGAGGCGTACTTTGCTCGCTTCTTCGTCGAGGGCGGCACCGTAACGTGGCCCAACGGCGCCGACATCGCGCCGGAAACACTTCACGAGGAAGCAAAGACCAGCGCAGCCGCATAACAAGCGCATGCAGCGAGCGCGCGTTATGGATAAATTTGTTCTGGGTTTAGGGCATCGGCGCGTCGCTGATGCGCGGCGTTATGCGCCGTAGTCAGCTAATCGCACTGTCACGCGTGCTCAGCATTCTGCTGATAGCGGTCGGGGTGTGCGGGGTCGGGTTTCTTTTGGTCTGGTATTGGGAGCTCGTGCTCTGGGGCATCTTTGCTCCGCTGGCGCTCGGGTCCATCTATCTTGGCGTGCGTATGTGGCAACCGTCCCGGGCTGCGCAAAGGGCGGTCATGTTTTGGGTAATCTCGGTCGCGTGGACCGTGTCGCTCGTACTGCTTTCTTTCCAAGACGTTACCAGTCGCGGAGCCGTGCTAATGATTGCGGCTTCAGCCGGCGCGATTTCCTTGGTGTACTTCAGTGTTAAGAAGTCCGTCGCAAGCGCATAACAAGCAAATGCAGCGAACGCGCACCGACCATAAATGTGTTCTGGGTTGCGCGCATCGGCGCGTCGCTGATTTGCGGCGTTAGCCGTCAAGGATCGACCTGTGCGCGACGTATTCGAAGTGCTCCCGGTAGCCTCGCGAATATCGATCCGGATAATTCGTACATCAGTTCTTGTCCGGCGATATCGAACACGTTTCGGGTACCTGACGTTCGAGCCAGAGACCTTCATCACCGCAGCACACAGGGTCTACGGTTTGATGGCAACCATCCTTGACCTCGCATCGAGACGAGCAACGACCTTGTTCGTGCCGCATCGGCACTCAACCTGACGCGAACGGAGTTTTTCGCCGATCGCGATTTCGAGTTCCTTGTTCGTGTCGTTAATAACCTCTTGTTGGGGCTTCAGGCTCTTACACTTCGTGTCCCCAGAGAAGTTCGCGATTTGGGATTCCAAGGTCTTTCGGTTTGTTCCCGAGAAGGAAACCCCATCTTACCGCATGAATGACATAAAGGCCTTTTCCGAATACCAGAAAAGCTGAATAAGCTCATGGCTGACTTCCGCCTTGCCGACTGCATTCTCAAGTCAACGCCAATGTTGGCTTCAAAGTCTCGCCAATACGTGCCTCGGTATGTCACTTTCAGCGCCACAAGCCCAAACTTACCGCGTGACGGCTAACAAGCAAATGCAGCGAGCGCGCACCGCCATAAATTTGTTCTTGGTTATGCGCATCGGCGCGTCGCTGATTTGCGGCGTTAGCCGACAAGGTCACGGACACTGCCAGAGTCCAAGATATACTTCGCGTCGAGGGTATCCCCATGCGCAAAGTCGAAGACATCGAGCAGCAGATTCGCGAGCTCTCATCCGCAGAGTTCTCCGAGCTGCGTAACTGGGTTCTCGAGCGGGATTGGGCCGCTTGGGATGCTCAGATCGAAGCCGATGCGGCTGCCGGAAAGCTCGACAACCTAGTGTCAGAGGCACGGGCGGACTTCGACCGTGGCAAGGCCCGTAAATTTTGAATCACTACGCCTCGCCGGCGTTTTGGGCGTTGTATGGCAACTTGCCCGCAGAGGTTCAAGCGCTCGCGGACAAGAACTACGAACTCCTCAAGACTGATTCGAGACATCCGTCGTTACATTTCAAACGCATTGGGCCTTTGTGGTCCGTGCGGGTTGGTGGCCATTATCGAGCGCTCGGTCACGACGTCGCAGATGGCGTTCAGTGGTTCTGGATCGGCAGCCATGCTGACTACGACAAGCTTGTCGGCTAACAAGCAAATGCAGCGAGCGCGCACCGACCATAAAAGTGTTCTGGGTTGCGCGCATCGGCGCGTCGCTGATTTGCGGCGTTAGGCGACGCCCCCGGCGTGCTCACGATGGCTCAAGAAAGCACCCAATACAAACCTCGCAGCACGGGTCTGGCCTTCCGGCTGACCCTGTCGTTCTTCGCGGGTCTCTTTGGTGTGGTGATGGTCCTTATCGCGCCGGGGGCGGAGAAGCCGATCGGCCTCTACCTATTCGGGGTCTTCTGCATCGCAATTGCCGTCGTATGTTTCGTACGCGGCCGCACTCAGAGGGTGATTGGTAGCTTCATTGCGTCAGCGGTGCTCGCCTTAACTACCTGGTATCTGATTTCCGAAATCTTCGGCGGTCCAGTAGTTTCAGGATCGCGGTCTAGTCCCTTGGTGGTAAATGCAGTTCTTGCTTTCGCTGCGTTCGGCCTGCCGGCAGCGCTCTATCTGCGACGCGCCAAGTTCGGGTTTGGGGCCGAACCAGCAGTCGAAATGGTCCAAATCGATAGCGCAGGGGTCAGCAGGGTTGTTGGCTCGGTAAGGGAGCAGATCCGGTGGAATGACATTGACGAGATCAGAATAATCACGACGGATAGCGGACCGTATGCGGAAGATGTGTTTTTCGTACTCGTGGACGCCGAAAAGAGGGGCTGTCTGGTTCCTCACGACGCCGCTGTACAGTTCAAACTCCTTGAACAACTGCAATCTCGATTTGAAGGCCTGGATAACGCGGCCATCATCAAAGCGATGGGTAGGACAAGTAATGCCGACTTTCTTGTTTGGAAGAAGGCGCAGCATGCGATCGCCTAACAAGCAGTTGGAGCGAGCCGTGACACGTCATCAGGAGCGCGCCGCAGGCGCGCCATTTCATTATGCGCCCACGGCGCGCTGGACGGCTCGGCGTGCGGTCGCTCAACTGCGGCGTTAGGCGACACACCGGACACCTGCGCATGTCCAAACGTCTGCATAAGCTCGTGTTAGCGCTCCTGTCGCTCTGTTTCGCCGTGTGGTACGGGGAGATCACCGTCGAGCATTTCCAAGGCATTCGCGCGGGCCGCGACGTGGCGTGGATCGAATCCTTTGGTGTCGTGCTCTCCGGCCGGTCCTTCCTGACGTTGAGTGCCGCATTTACGATTCTTGCCGTAACTGCCGCGTTTGCAACTTGGAGTAGGTGGCGTTCGGCGTGGGTTCTTACAGCGATGCTCTGGGGGAGCTTCTTAGTCCCCGCTGGAATTCACCTGCTCACAGGGGGTTCGGACCTTCGGCAGACGATCTATTTTTTCGCAGCTCTTTACGCTGGCACTATGCTGACGTTCGGAGTTCGCCGGATGGTCAGAGGTTGGGAGGACGGCAGCGGATCCCAGAAGGCAAAGAGCGTTGTGCCAGACGCCTAACAACTGGATGCAGCGAGCGCGGTATGGATAAATTGGTTCTGGGTTTAGGTGGGCAGCGCGTCGCTGATCCAGGACGTTAGGCGCCTCTGTGGCCGTTCCAGCGCGTTTGTACAAATACGAACCCTGTAACGAGCGGACGTTGCAGAACATCAAGGGGCAAATCCTCTACTTCGGTTCGCCCCTGGGATTCAATGACCCGTACGACTGCGCGCTGACGCCGAACTTCACAGTTCTCGGGGATGAGGAGGTCGAGTCCATTCGGCGTTTGTACCTGGCGGAGGAAGGGCTGACTCCCATTCAACGTGCAGAGTTCACAACGAAGACGACTGACGAGCTGAGGGGAGTCTTGCTGCGTGCTGCGACCCAAGCCGTAAAGCAACAGATAGATGAAATCCTGCGAAATAGCGGGATTACATGCTTCTCTGAGATCAACGACGATCTGCTCATGTGGTCCCACTACACGGGTCGGGCCAGTGGGGTCTGCCTTGAATTCGATACGCGGACGGAGCCGTTTACCAAGATCAGACCGGTTCGCTACGTGAGAGCGCTGCCGCAACTCGATGTCACGGAAATTCTGTTGCGCCGCAATCTCGACCCCGTTCTGGATCTCTTTTGCACAAAGTCGGCGGCATGGGCTTACGAGCGGGAATGGCGTGCCCTCCACAAAGTGGCGGGAACCCAATACATCTATCCCGCGGGTGCGCTGACAGCTGTGTACTTCGGGCCGGACATCGATAGCGGGCTGCTTGAGATTGTCTGCCTCATTCTCGCCGGTCAGAACGAAACGGTGAAGTTCTTTCGCGGCTCGCGGAGCACCACCGAGTTCCGCGTGCTATTCGAGGAGTTCACCTACACTTCGTATCTTCGCGCGAAAAGCATGGGACTTAGAGAGTGAGAGTGCCGGCGCCTAACAAGCGCATGCAGCGAGCGCGGTATGGATAAATTTGTTCTGGGTTTAGGTGCGGCAGCGCGTCGCTGATGCGCGGCGTTCGGCGACACTCGTAAGACCAGCGCGCGAATGAATGTTCGCTATTACATCGACCCGACGACGGACCAGCCGCATGTACATAACCACGGCGTAACGGAGACGGAGGTCGAAGAGGTCCTGGCTCGCCCTGGTGAGGACCGGCCTGGTGCTGATGGGGCGCGGGTGGCGGTGGGGCAGTCTTCTGCGGGCCGGTACTTGCGAGTAATCTACGTAGCAGAGCCAGGCGGTGTTTTTGTGATTACCGCCTATGACCTGGCAGGCAAAGCTCTCTTGGCATACCGGCGCCGCAAGCGCAGAAAACGATGAGTAAACATTCAAAGTTTCCTGAGGGTTGGGACGAAACGCGAGTTAAGCGCGTGCTCGCGCACTACGAGTCCCAGACCGACGAGCAAGCCGTGGCGGAAGACGAGGCCGCGGCGGAGCAGAAGGGTCAGACGCTGATGGAAGTACCAAGCGATCTGGTTCCGGCTGTCCGCGATCTTATAGCCAAAGGTCGCAAGGCGTCGTAGCGCCACACGATCAGTCGGTCTCCAGAAAGCGTGCCAGCCGCCGAACAAGCAAATGCAGCGAGCGCGCACCGACCATAAATTTGTTCTGAGTTACGCGCATCGGCGCGTCGCTGATTTGCGGCGTTATGCGCAGATTTGCGCGTGGCGCTCGGTCTTGCCGAGCGCCTATAATCCCAACCCATGAGCGCCCACCTTAAGGTTCCACCGGAGTTCGACGCAGCTACGAAGGAGCAGCGAATTGCCTTCGTTCAGGAGCTATGGGACCGCATCGCGAAGGACCCGCAACGGCTGCCGATACCTCCGGAGCACCAGCAGTTGCTCGAGGAACGGCTCAGAGAGTATCGAGCCAACCCGATTTCGGGTCGGCCGTGGAGCGATGTGCGAGAGCAGCTCCTAGCGAAGTTCCGCAGAGCTTGACCCGTGTAAACATTCAGCCCGGTGCAGAGGCTGAAGCCGATGAGGCTGCGGCATGGTACGAGGCGCAACAGCCCGGGTTGGGAATCGAGTTCATTTTGGAGCTCGATGCCGCGATAGAGAGGGCCGCAGAGACGCCACTCGCTTACGAGCCAATTTTTCAGGAAGTACGCCGTGTTCTACTGCGACGATTTCCGTACGCCGTCTACTTCGTTTTCGAGCGCGAGCTCGTCGAAATCTTTGCGGTGTTACACCAGCAACGTACCCCTTCGCGTTGGCAGTCGAGAGTGCGTCAGTAGCGCATAACAAGCGCATGCAGCGAACGCGCGATCCGGATAAAGGCGTTCTGTGTTGGCTGCATCGGCGCGTCGCTGATGCGCGGCGTTATCGGGCAGCAAGACCCATGCGTTGCGCCCCGGCGGTGGTGTATATACACTCCGTAGATGCGGTTCGAATGGGACGAAGCTAAACGGCTGCAGAACCTCAAGGACCATGGCATTGATTTCATCGATGCGCACAAGGTGTTCGGTGGTTTTACGTTCACGTTCGAGGATGACCGCTTCAAGTATCAGGAGCAGCGCTTCATTACTCTCGGGCTGCTCGACGGGATACCGGTATCGATAGCACACACCGAGAGTGACGACGTCATTCGTCCCATCTCATTTAGACGAGCAACGACCCATGAAACGGCCATCTTCTTCGAAGAAATCGCGAACCAACTACCGTCGCCTCCGAGCCATGAAGGACGCAGACGTCCTGCTCACGTCGGAGCATCCGGAAGCAAACGTAAAGCACATCGTGCGCGGCATCGTCCGCGACGGCCTAAAGGCCGTCCCTCGTAAGGCATCGATTTCGTTGCGCATCGACGCGGACGTGCTGGACTGGTTCAAGGCGCAGGGGGTTGGTTACCAGACTCGCATCAACGCGGTTCTCCGAGCCTACCGTGAGGCTGCCCGATAACAACGCGTTGCACCGCACGGCGGTCGACGGCGGCGTAGGCGCGTGAGGTCATCGCCATGATTGTCGATAAAGTGCGCGCTGTTGTGGGTGGATGGGCCGGCGGTGAACGCGAACGTTATGCGTCAGGTTGAGCTAGTCATACCGCGGTGATACCATTGCACCATGAAGATCGCCATCTCAGTTCCGGACGAGATCTTTCAGGCTGGGGAGCACCTCGCCAAGCAGCTTGGGCTATCGCGCAGCCAGCTTTATGCAGATGCGCTTTCCGCGTACCTCAGTGAACGGGGCGCAGCTGCAGTAACGGCCAAGCTCAACGCGGTCTACGCTCAAGAAGCGTCGACGCTAGACCCAGCGTTTGCAAAGGCTCAATTGAGTCGCGTCGCCGATGAAGCGTGGTGAAGTGTGGTGGGCATCACTTCCGGCGCCAACGGGCTCTGGCCCTGGGTTCAGGCGCCCTGTTGTTGTAGTCCAGTCCAATCCTTTTAACCAAAGCCGAATCGCTACGGTGATCGTTGCAATAGTCACTTCCAATCTGGCGCTGGCCGATGCTCCTGGCAACGTGCGTGTAGGCAAGTCGGAGTCGGGGCTGGCCAAACCATCGGTCGTGAACGTTTCCCAAATCATCACCCTAGATCGCGAGTTGCTGACGCAACGTGTGCGCGGGCTGCCCGCTGACACGATGCGCCAGATCGATGAAGGGCTGCGGTTGGCTCTCGGTGTCTGACGCATAACAAGCGCATGCAGCGGACAGGATAGTTCCTTCGGTTTAGTGGACACCCTGAACTAGCATTCAGGAGTGTCGAAATGCCAAGACCAGGACCGAGAACGACAGCGAAGTACAGTGATCGATTCAAAGCGACCGCGGTTCGACTGAGTGAACTACCCGGCGTTGAAGTACAAGACGTCGCTGCGTCGCTTTACATTCATCCGTTCATGTTGTCTCGTTGGCGCAAACAAGCGCGCGAGGGCGAGATCGTGACGAAGGGTGTGCAGGTGGAGAAGGACGTTGCAGCGGAACTGAAGGAGCTGCGACGGATGAAGAAGCAATACGAGCGGCTGAAGCTCGAGCACGACATCTTAAAAAAAGCCATCGCGTTCACTTCGGAACGAAGAGCGAAGTCTTCGAGTTCATCGAAGCCCACCGCGAAGCGTTCCCGGTCCGAGTGATGTGCGGACTTTACGGAGTGAGCGCGAGCGGCTTTTACGCGTGGCAAGTGCGGCCTCGAAGCGATCGAGCCGAAGAAGACGAGCGACTGGTGAAGAAGGTGCGCGAAGCGCACCGCGCGAGCCGCGAGACATACGGTAGTCCCCGAGTCCACAAGGTACTGCGGCGAGGCGGAGAGCGCGGCGCGTCGCTGATTTGCGGCGTTCGGCGACAGACTAGACGTTCTTGTCGCGTATACGCCAATGGCGTATATTACGAGCGTGTTCACATTCATCGAGTCATCGGTCTTCCAGAGGCTGTGCTCCGCCTATCTGGACGATGATGAATATGCCGAGCTGCAGCAGTACATGATGCAGAATCCAGAGGCTGGTGATCTCGTGCGCGGGTCTGGTGGTGTCCGCAAGCTTCGGTGGGTTCGGCCCGGCATGGGAAAGCGAGGCGGATTGAGAGTCATCTATTTCGTTCAGTACGAACCGCACGAGTTTTGGATGTTGTCGCTGTACGCCAAGGCCAGGCAGAAGAACGTGCCCGGCCATATTCTGAAGCAGTTGTTGGAGGCGTTTCGTAATGGCTAAAAAACTCAAGGGCAAGGCCCTAGCGCAGTTTGAGGCTGGCCGCGACGTTTGGCAGGAAGTGCTGGACGGCGTGCGAGAGATCAAAGCGGGCGGCGGCAAGCGCACAAAGGTTAAATCCCAATCTCAAGTCGTGCGAGTGCGGCTGAATAGCGGCTTGTCCCAGGCTCAGTTTGCGGCGGCGCTCGGAGTCTCGAAGCGAACGCTCGAGCAGTGGGAACAAGGTCGGCGCAAGCCATCTGGCGCGGCCAAGACCCTGCTGCAGATCGCCGAGCGTCATCCCGAGGTCCTGCTTGAGGTCGCGGCGTAGCCGCCGCCTCATCACTGTCGCCGAACAAGCGCATGCAGCGGACAGTTCAAAGTGTCACGCGCCTTGCATGCGCAAGGCGCGCGCCACTTTGCCCTGCCGCTGATGCGCGGCGTTATGCGGATAGGACGGCCAGGGCCGCATGCGCGGAATGTAACTGTGAGTCGGGGGCGCCATCGTGAGCGAATCGGCTGCTCCACGAGCTCCAACCAGCCTCAGCTCTGAAGTGAGCGGTCGAGATGGCAGCACCACACCTGCGACTGCAACCCAGAGTCGACGACGAGGCATTTTCTTTTCGGCAATCTCGGTTGCAATGCTCGTGGCGATGCTCATCGGCTTTTCAAGAACGTATTACCTCCGCTCGTTCTTCGGCACCGAGGACATGCTGGGAGCAGCAGAGCTCCCAAGGCACCTGCATTTGCACGGCGCGATCATGTCAGCCTGGTTCGGGTTGGTCTTCGTTCAAACGTGGCTTATCCGCGGTAACCGTGTCGCGATCCACCGGCGTGTGGGCGTTCTCGGCGCGCTGCTTGCTGTCGCGGTTGTAGTTGCTGGCATCCATACCGTCGCCAGCTTTGTTCCGCGAGCCAACCTTGTTGGAGTGGAAGGCCCTGCTAGTGTGACGAATGTCGTCGCTGGCGATATGTTGGTCATGATCCTGTTTTTCCCAGCGCTCGTCGGGGCTGGAATCTGGTTCCGGAGTGAGCCCGAAACGCATAAGCGCCTCATGCTCCTCTCGTGCATGACGCTTTGGCTGCCGGTACTTAGTCGTTACGCGGCTACGTTTGCGACGCTAGAGTGGCCGATCTGGCCGGTGCTGGCGCTGACTCCGTTGACCTGGCTTATTGCACTGCTCGCCTACGATTTTGTGAAGCGCGGGCGGCCGCACGCAGCCACGGTGTGGGGTGGTCTTATCGTTGTGCTAACGATATTCGCCGGTGGGCTTCTGGGGAATACAGATGGCGTACGCCGCTTTGTCGAATGGTTGGGTTAAGGGCGTTCCGCGATGGAAGGGACAGGTCGTAGCAGTGAGCAGTACCGCATAACTAAGGCATGCAGCGGACGATCACCCACGTCGTTCTTCGTTTGGCGTCAACACGGCGCCGCTGATGCCGGCCGTTAGCCGCAACAGGGCGCTATGAAACCGTACGCTGTTTACGGTCACTTCTACGACGCCACTCAGTGCCGGCCTGATGGAGCCCAGTACCTTCATCTGCTGCGCCGGCATCACCCTGCGGCGCGATCATTGCTCGAAATTGCGTGCGGAACTGGTAGCCACCTGGCCGCCCTGGCGGCGCACTATGATGTCGAGGGGCTCGATAATTCCCGCACGATGCTCAGCTATGCCCGTAAGAGACTGCCGCGCGTGGCCCTTCACTGCCAAGATATGGCGGGGTTCAGTCTGAAAGGGCGCTTCGACGCGATAGTCTGTCCCTATGACTCGATCAACCATTTGCTGGGGTTTAGGGATTGGAGGCGGACATTCAGAGCCGCGAAGCGTCACCTAAATCCGAAGGGCGTATTTATCTTCGACGTCAACACAGAATATCGCCTTCGGTCACTTTCGCGCTCGCCGCCTTGGGCTAAGGGTTTTGGGGACAACTACCTGATCATGACCATCTCCATGACGCCAAGCGACATCGCGGAGTGGGACACAAAAGTGTTCGAACGCGAAAGGGCGTCGAGTTATCGCTTACATCATGAGGTCATCAGGGAGCGCGCCTTCGCGCACGAGCGCGTGAAACGCGTAAGATCGACAGCGAGATCGGGCGGCATCGATACAGTCAGCGACTGGGGATCGTGGAACCGGTGTTCGCGAACCTGCGCAGCACGCATCGACTCGACCGGTTCAGTCATCGCGGCCGGCGCAAGGTGACAACGCAGTGGCAGCTCTACTGTTTGGTGCACAACATCGGCAAGGTGCAGCGATACGCACAGTTCGAAGCGAATCGGGCCGTCGCTAAAGAGACAAGCAGATGATCAACAACATCTACGCTGTCACCCTCGCTGATCGCCAGATCGGCTACTGCGTTTTTCGAACAACGAACCTCGATGCGCGTTCGCGCAACCGGGTCTTTCTACAGGCTCGTTATACGGCCAGCACGAGGCTCTAGCGTGGAGCAGTATGACGCGTTGGTTCCGCCGGACGGGGACGCTTGGCTCGAGCTCGATGAAGGCGAAAGGGTCGAGTTAGTCTCGCTGTACCACCAAAACATCGGCGAGGAGCTGCCCGAACTCGAGCGTAATGTGCTGCACGCGACCCTGCACGTTGTTGTAGAGAACCAGGTGGCTTTAGAGGTACTTCCTGTCTGTCAGGCGCTCGAACGGCTGTTGCGCGAGGGACTTAATCGGCATGATGCTATTCATGCGATCGCATCGGTTCTTGCCGGCCGAATCTACGAAGCTGTTGCGAACGAATCCGGCGACATAAACGAGCAGTATGCCGAGGAGTTGCATCAGTTAACGGTGAAAAGTTGGCGTGCCATGAAGTAGACGCGGGGCCGTATAACAAGCGCATGCAGCGAGCGCGGTATGGATAAATTGGTTCTTGGTTTAGGTGGGCAGCGCGTCGCTGATGCGCGGCGGCTATCGTGGCGCTTGCCGTGTGTCACGTGACGCGTTACACTTTCCCGGGTGATCAAGACGTTCGCGGATCGCCGGACTAAAGAGCTTTACGCTACCGGCAAGGCCAAGCGGTTTCCGAGCGATGTCGCAAAGCGGGCAGCTCGCAAATTGGAGTACGTGGATCTGGCCGCGCGGCTGGAGGATCTGAAGGTACCACCTGGTAACCGGCTCCACGCACTTGAAGGAGATCGCAAGGGTCAGCACTCGATTTCCGTTAACGATCAGTGGCGGATCTGCTGCCGCTTCGTCGACGGTGATGCCTACGATGTCGAGATCTGTGATTACCATTGAAAGGCGGGATCAGCCATGAGCATTTCGAACACAACAGGTATTGGTCGCAGGCCCACGCATCCGGGTGAGATGTTGCGAGAGGACTTTCTACCCGACTATGAACTTACTATCGCGGGGTTAGCGGAGGCAGTTGGCGTCTCGCGTCAGTCCATCAATGAACTACTGCGGGAGCGGCGCGCGGTCAGCCCGGATATGGCGTTGCGCTTGGCCCGCCTTTTCGGCAACTCGCCAGAGTTTTGGCTGAACGCGCAGCGTGCGGTGGACCTGTGGGATGTGGCACAGGCGATCAAGAAGGATGTCGCTCGTATAAGGCCCCTCAGCGCCGCATAACAACTGGATGCAGCGAGCGCGGTCTGGACAAATTCGTTCTTCTGATACGTGAGCAGCGCGCCGCTGATCCAGGGCGTTGATATGACTTTCGCTGTCAACGGAGCGAGAGTTTTTTTTTGATTACGTCATCGTAGATCTCCGAAGAGGACGAAGACGTGCGGCGGCGCGGTCAGTACGTCGACGGTGGATCATGCTGATATCCGCGGATTGGGTACCGCATTACTGAGTTCCGTCAGGTGGGTCTGTCCGCACTCTAGGAGCGCGCACGGCAGAGAGTCTGCTGCGGCATAACGCCGACGCGGGTTACCCACGACACCGGTCCGCCACACGCCGCACGCCTTCGAAGCTAAACACGTGGCGATGGTTCGCAGAGTCGAGCGACATCCCAGATGAAGCCGGCGAGTTCGCGCGCGACGGCGGTGACGACGAGGTTGGCATGTTTACCGCGGGCGCTGAGCCGGCGGTACTTGTGAGTAAGGCGCAGCTGGGCCTTCCAAGCGAGGTCGCGGACTGCTGCCAGGCACGCACGACATCGCGAAACGCCTCCTCTTCGGGCGCTGGGATGTGCACCGCCGTAAGCGTGCCGGCGCGCAGCGCCAGAGCGAGATTGCGCGCATCGAGCCGATCGGTCTTGATGCGCACGCCAGGCCGGCGCGGGATCAACGACGGTGCCGCGACCATACAGTCCTGGCCGACCGAACGCAGATACCGCTGCAGCCAGAAGCCGCACGGCCCGGCCTCGTAGACAAATCTCAGCGGACCGCGCCCGGAGAGTTTCTTGATGAGTCGGTCGAGCGCGTACTGCTGAGTCCCTAGGGTGCCGACGTCAACGGGTGTGTCGGCCGAGTCACTCCCCACACAGGCCACGGCAATGGAGTCTTTGTGGACATCGAGCCCGACGAAGACGGTGGTATCGTTAGGCATGCTGACCTCCGCTTGAGGAAACCGATTTGAGCGTACACAACCGACGCTCCTGCGGCTCTGGCCTCCGGCTAACCCGCGAATATGGCCTCTCGGAGGTCAGCGCTTCGTTCAGCGAAAGTCATACTGTCTAAGCGGTAATGCCCATCGTGCTGGTAGCTTTCGCAGCCCCTATCCTTGCAGCGGGCGTGTACTTGTGGCTCGAGCATCGTCAGCTTGTCGCACGTCGGCGGAAGACTGTGCCCGGGCCCAGGCCGCTTCGCAAAATGCTCGTCAACTCTGTCGGGTCGTGCGTGTCTCTACTCGTGCTTCTTTTCGCACCGCTTTGGACTGCTCTACTGCTGGCCGTTGTAGTGGCGGTTGCGATCTCATATCAGATTGGCTACAGCTTCATTACCGGCTCGCTGAGTTCTTCCACAGGAGTTCGAACCGCCGTGCTCTGTCTAGCGGTTGTCCAAGCGCTCGGGTTTCTATGCGGTTTTGTAATTTTTGTCTTTGTCCGGCCCCCAATCGTCTGAGCGTTTGCGCCTAGACTGCCGCAGCAACCAATCTGTGCGTCACGGGAGGTATCGTCGCGTGCCTAAAGCAATTCTGGTTGGACTCGTTGGCGATCACAACCTGTCTGTGCCTGCTCATAGAGCCATACCGCTTGCGCTGCAACGTGCGGCCGACAACGCTTCTATCGACGTGCAATCTGAATGGGTGCCAACCGAAGAAGTGACGTCGCTCGAGCGAATCGACTCGTTTGACGGTCTGTGGTGCGTACCGGCGAGCCCCTACCGGAGTATGGCGGGGGCGCTGCTCGCCATTCGGTACGCGCGCGAGAGCCGCGTTCCGTTCATCGGCACGTGTGGCGGTTTTCAGCATGCTGTTATCGAATACGCTCAGAACGTCCTGGGTTGGAGCGACGCCGCGCACGCCGAAATGGATCCCCACGCCGCTCGCACAGTCATTTCACCCTTGCCCTGCGGGTTGATCGAGGGGGAAGGTGTCATCCGGTTTCTCCCTGGCACCAAACTCATGGCCGCCTACGGTGTATGCGAAACCGCAGCGGAGTACTTGTGTAGATACGGCTTGAATCCTGAGTTCAGGTCCGCGCTAGTTTCAGGTCCTCTCCGTGAGGCGGCCTTGGACGAGACAGGCGATCTACGTGCGGTGGAGCTTTCTGAGCATCCGTTTTTCGTCGCAACTCTTTTCCAACCCGAACGAGCGGCGTTGAGCGGCCGGCCGGTTCCAATCGTCGAGGCGTTTCTAAGGGCCTGCGCCGCCGTCGCACAACAACCGGTTGCAGCGGACGGTCATGCATAAAGTACCAAGCCGCATGCGGCATCGTGCCGCCGCTGAATAGGGGCATGATGCGTCACGAAGAGCGACGCTCACCAAGAATGTCTAGCGTCACCGGGTCTTGCCTCTGCGGAGCGGTGAAATATCACGCAAAGACGGATATTCGGCGGCTAGTTAACTGCCACTGCGGGCTGTGTCGAAGGATGAATGGTTCTGCGTTTTCCTCCTACGCAGTCATTCCGTTGAAGAACTTTGAGCTCGTTGGCGAAGCAAATCTTGGGGTGTACGCTGTTACAGAACGCGCGACCAAGCACTACTGCAGTAAATGCGGCACACCGCTGTTCAACCTGAACACCAAGTACCCGGAAGCGTGCATGCTGTACCTCGGTGCAATCGAGGGCAGCGAAAAGTACGCGCCTTCGGTGAACGTCTACTGCGAAAGCATGCTGTCCTGGCTCGAGAGCGTTACGTCACTCGAGGGCTTTCAGGCCGGGGCGCAGCGTGACGCATAGGAAGCAAATGATGGCTCATGGAAGCGTCCGCCAACTGGGCGCGACGAGCGCAGTGTGGATGGATTCGTTCTACGTTCGCCGTGTCAGCGCGTCGGTGATCCAGAACTCCAGGCGACGATTCCGGAGGCATTCTCTTGACTAGCATTTTCGTCGTTCGCATCGCGGGCGTTTCCGCGTTGCTCGCCGTAATCGCGCAGTTCGCGGCGATCGGCATTGCAATTACCAACGGGATTCAGCCCGGTCAACCGATCGACTTCAGCAACGGTGCGCACCTCTTGGCGGCCGGAGACGTGACTCCCGGTTTGCTCGGCCTCACGCTGGCAACGCTGTCTCCATCATTCGGCCTGGCGCTAGGCCTTGGTCTCTACGCCGTACTAAAAGACGCCAAGGGCTACGCACTGTTCGGTGTCGCGATGTATTACGTCGGGATGACGATCGCTCTGGTGCACGAAGTGCTGCGACTTGTTTTGTTCTGGCGGATGCCTGGGCTCTATCAAAGCGCCTCGGAAACCACCCGGCCCGCTGTGCTCGCATTAGGGGACTTGGTCGCGCATGCCCAGGATCTACTCTCCTTGATAGCATTCGTGATCATGTTCGGCGCGGGATTCACTGCGCTCGCCGTTGGCATCATCCGCACCGGCGCTCTGCCGCGCTCTCTCGGCTGGATACTGCTTGCGCTCGGGATTGGAGTGGGCCTCGTAGCGTACCCGTTACAATATTTTCGCGTCGCCGGCGCGTCGCTAGTGGTTCTGGCTGCGATGATGGTGTTCTTCCTTTGGCTGGTTGCGATGGGTGTTACTTTACTGCGCTGGCACCCGAGCGACCGCCACCGTTAGCCTTCCCTGAACTTGCTATGAGCGCCAGCATAGGTTGCGCGACAATTTCTCTATCGACTGCGATCACGAATCACCCCGCTCAGAGGCTTTATGCAGCCGAAGGCTGGAAGCGAGACGCAGATTTCTACGAGTACGGCTTGGCGCTATAGGCTTAGCCATCGCCATCGCTTCGCTGATCGCACGTACTGTTGATAAAGTGCCGGCCATGATCGCGCTGGGGCGGCGGTGAGCCCGGCATCAGGCGCACGGCTGGAGGCATCGATGCTGTCTGCGGAGTACGAGGTTTCCTGCGACCCAAGTCGCATCGATGTCGCGCTCGTTCACGAGTTCCTGCGGACATCGTATTGGGCCGAGGGCCGCAGTCGCGAGACGGTTGAACGGTCGATCCAGCATTCCATGTGCTTCGGCGTGTATGCGGGCGGCCAGCAGATCGCGTTCGCCCGCGTTATCACGGATCGGGCGGTTTTCGCGTATTTGGCGGATGTATTCGTGGTTCCAGAGTTCCGCGGACGGGGCGTCGGCAAAGGGCTCGTTCAGGCAGTTCTCGCTCACCCCGACCTCCAGACGTTGCGCACGTTCATGTTGGGAACCCGGGATGCTCACAGCCTCTATGAGCGATTCGGCTTCAAGCCGATTCGTGAACCTCAACGCCTGATGAGCAGGTCCAATCCCGGTGCCGGCGCGAGCGCCTGACAACCGCATGCAGCGATCGCGCCTCGGGCGTAACGGCGTTCTGTATACAAGGCATTGGCGCGCCGCCGATGCGGAACGTTAGGCGGCGATGGCTCCCGCGTTCGAGTTCACCATCGTCCACGACGCCGACTCTGCGCGAGCCGCAGCGCGCGTAATCACGATGCGCGTGTGGGGCGTCATACTGAAGGCTACGTCGGTGCTAACACCGCTATCCGTGGTTGCAGTCATTTGGCTAGCGCGGGAAGAGGAAGCCACTTGGTTCTATTGGGCGCTGCTACCGCTTGCGGTGGCTCACGCGGGGCAGGCGTGGCTGATCTGGAGGCAGTCACGGCGGTGGATGAAGACGTTTGTGGGGTCCGCGCGCGTCACGTTGTCCGAGAACGAGTTTGGCATTGCCTCGGAGAATGCGTCGCATGTCGTGCCCTGGAACCTTTTCAAGGCATCGCAGCGCGACTCACGAAACCTGTTCCTATTCCTTTCGAAGACGGCGGCCATCGTCATCCCAACAAGAGGGGTATCGGCAGCCGCGGTGGAATTCATGATCGATCATGTGACCTCGAGCAGCAGCGGGCCAGAGCCGGCGGCGCCAGCCGCCTAACAGCGAGGCGGAGCTCATGGAACTGAGGGTCACGGCCACCTATATTGTCGGCATGCCGAAGGTAGACCTGTTGTCCGAGCACGTGCTTGTCGCCCGCCGTCTGGAGCAGTTGCAGGCGACTTCGACGAGCACGGTGCCAAATCCCACTCGGCGGCGCGGCCGCTGATCTGCGCGTTATGCGACAGCCATTCCGCACCAGTAACGGCATGCGCTATCGCCTGGTTCGCGCAGTCGTCCGCGACCAACGTTGGCTCGATCAGCTACGGCGGAGCGTTTATCGAGAGCTCTTCATCGCGAGCTTGGGAAGTTGGGATGAGGCACGTCACGTTAGCGACACCAGCGAGTGCTGGGACCGTGGGCACATCTCCATTATCGAGGTCGACGGAGCGCGGGTGGGCATGATCCAAATACTGGATCAAACGGGTTTTGTCGAAATAGGTGAGCTACAGATCCAACCCTCGCATCAGAATCGCGGGATCGGTAGCCGGATCTTGAGTGACATCGTCAATCAGGCCCATAAACGCGGCAAACGCGTCACGCTGTCTGTAGCCCTGAACAACGAGCGTGCGTACGAGTTCTACCGACGCTGCGGTTTTCAGCACGTGGCGCAGACTGAAACCCACAATCAGCTTCAGTGCGAGCCGTGATGCTTCGTCGCACTCACATCGCGCAGTCGCATATTCCAGCCGTTTGATCTTAGAGGAGACGCAGCATGGACCGGTTCACGGGCGGTTGCCTTTGCGGCAACGTCCGAATTGTGGCGTCGGGACTCCCATACCGACGCGAAACACGCGACTACGCCGGGCGGTTCTTCTGTCCCCGCTGCGGCTCGTCGGTTTTCGCGCGCACCGGAGACGAAATCGAAGTGAACCTGGGATCCCTGGATGCTCCTGACCAACTGATGCCGACTTACGAAAGCTGGATCGTCCGTCGCGAGTCCTGGCTGCCGCCGTTTCCGCTCACGAAGCGATACGAGCGCGATCGTGACGCCACGGATCGCTTTTGAGCGCGCAAGCGCAGCAGCGCGCTTTCGTAGAATCGATTCTCCGCAATCGGTTCATAACCGAGATCCTCGAACGAATGCGCGGCAGCGACCTGCCACAGTGGTATCTCTCGGGCGGGTGCCTCTTTCAGACGATCTGGAATACCGAGCATGGCTTCGAGCCATCGACCGGAATCCTCGACTACGATGTTTTCTATTTCGATGGCGCCGACCTTTCCACGCATTCGGAACGGGTGATCGGGGCGGAGCTCGCGCGGACGTTTGCGGACCTACCCGTCGATATAGAAGCCAGGAACCAGGCGCGCGTCCACCTCTGGTACGAGGACGAGTACCGAGCGCCTTGTCGGGCATTCGAACGCTGCGAAGACGGTATCGACGGTTTTTTGGCGACCTGTTGCTGTTTTGGTGTGCGCCAGAGAGGCAACGCTCGGCTCGAGGTTTATGCGCCGCAGGGCTTCGGCGATCTTTTTGGCCTGGTTGTTCGTCCGAACCCGGTGCGAACAATCGATAGCAGCGCCCTGCGCGATGTCTACCAGGCAAAGGTTCGACGGTGGTCGTATACGTGGCCGCGGCTGAAGATCGTGGAGTGGCCCCGGGGCCCGTCACGCTCCTCGCAAGCGCCGGTCGCAGCGGGTGACGATGCACATGAACCGCCAGGGCACATGCGTGGGCGAGCCACCGCAGAATCGAAGCGTTAGGCGCAAACATGATCACCGCAAGCACACAGATACGCCGCGCGCAGGTTACCGATGCCGCAGAGATGGCACGACTCGCAGGGGAGCTTGGATACCCGATGTCGTCCGCGAAAATGGCCCGGCGGCTCGCCTCGCTATTACCCAACGAACGGCACTATGTCGGCGTTGTGGCAACCGGCGAACGGCTGTTGGGATGGATGCACGTCGAGCAGCGTTCTTCCCTGGAGGGCGGAGATCGAGCCGAGCTGATGGGGTTGGTCGTCGATTCAACGGTGCGACGTCGGGGCGTGGGAGCCACGCTTCTCACCATGGCAGAGAACTGGACCGTCGCACAGGGGATATCTTCGCTCACGGTTCGCTCGAACGCCGCTCGAGAATCGTCCCATCCGTTCTACGAGTCGTTCGGGTACTCGCGCGTCAAGACGCAGCACGTCTACACAAAAATGGTCGCGCTCAGGCCGCTCGTGCCGCCGAGCTCGGCCCCTGGGTCGCCGTGAATCGAGTTCGCGCCGGATCGCTCGTTTTAGAGCCGCAGATGGCTGCGCACGCGGCGGAGATGTTCAGCGTTTTGAGCGATCCGGCGATCTACGAGTTCGAGAACTCGCCTCCCGCATCGGCCGCCTGGCTGACGGAACGTTTCACGAGGCTCGAGTCGCGCGTTTCACGCGACGGCACGGAACAGTGGCTCAACTGGGTCGTGCGCCTGCCGACCGGCGCCCTCGCTGGCTATGTCCAGGCCACGATCGCAGCGGATCGCACCGCACACATTGCCTACGAGCTCGCGAGCAGGTTTTGGCGCCAGGGTATCGGGAGCGCGGCCGTGAGCGCTATGCTCGAGGAGCTCGCGGCCACCTATGGCGTGCGCACCTTCATGGCCACGCTGAAGGAGCGGAATTATCGCTCGCTCGCACTGCTGCATGCCTTGGGCTTCGAGCTCGTCGGCTCCAGGGTTGCCGACGAGGTTGTCATGCGCAGGGGGGCTCCATGACGCATTCGCATCACACCATCGACTACATCGGACTTCTTGCTCACGTTGCTCCGTCAGGCCAAGATCAGCGGCCTCGATGTTGCGGGCAACGACCATTCTTAGTGGGGATCGAGCAGTGAGCGAGTCATGGCTTCCGGCTACAGGCGTGGCTCGGCGATTGCTGTCGCTACTTCCGATGCTGGCGCTGGTTGCCGGTTGTAACCCGCAGCAAGTGCTGTCGCGGCTCGTGCCCGCCGAGGACCAGGCCCTGGCATCGAAATACGTCGACCTATTGCGGGCACGGAACTTCGACGAGATCGACCGGGCGGCAGACCCAAGTGTCAGGGGGCCGAAACTCTACGCGGCGTTGCTGAAGATGGCCGACGCGTTACCCGAAGAGGCGCCGGACTCTACGAAGCTGGTCGGCGCGCAGATAACCACCAACGCGGACGGAACGACGACCAACGTCGTCTACGAGTACGATTTCGCGGGGCAATGGGTTCTCGCGAACGTGGCAACGTTGCGCAAGCAGGATTCCGTTTCCCTCGTGGGCTTGAGCGTCCGCGCGGTTCCGGAGTCGCTGGAAGAGCACCATCGTTTCCGCCTGGCCGGCAAGTCGGGCGTGCATTACGTCGTACTTGCGCTGGCGATTCTGTTCCCGCTGCTAACGCTATACGCGCTGGTGGCCTGCGTCAGGACGAAGATGTCCGGCCGCAAGTGGCCGTGGGTGCTGTTCATCCTGTTTGGTATCGGCAGCTTCGCGATCAATTGGACCACCGGCGAAACGCAGCTCTCGGCTTTGGCCATTCGCCTATTCGGCGTATCGGTGGCCGCCGCTCTCTATGGCCCATGGATTCTGTCGGTGTCGTTTCCGCTGGGAGCGCTGGTTTTCCTGTTTCGCAGGAACGCGCTGACGGCCGCCGCGCCAAACGCGTAACGCGTCGCGCGCCGGACCGGGAACAATGGACGAGATACTGCGATTCACGGGGGGCTCCAAGCGCGACCCCGCTGTCGACAAGTGGTTGAGCACGCGCGCCGAAGAGTACCGCCCCCTCGTGCGCAAGTGGTTCGAGCGCTTGCGCCGCTGCGGCCCGGACGTTCGCGAGCTAATGCACGACGGGCTGGCGACGGCCTGCGTGGAGGATGTGCCGTTTGCCTATGTGGGCGCGTTCACGAATCACGTCAGCGTGGGCTTCTTCAACGGCGCGGCGCTCGACGATCCGTTCGAGCTGCTGGAAGGAACCGGCAAGCGCATGCGGCACGCGAAACTGACGCCCGACGCCGAGGTGGATGCGCACTCACTCGACGAGTTGATTCGCGCGGCGTATCTGGACGGCCGGGCGCGCGCCGGTACGCCCGGCACCGAGTCATGAGAGTCATCGCAATACGCCACGGCGAAACCGAATGGAACGCGCTCGGTCGCGAGCAGGGGCAGCTCGACAGCCCGCTCTCCGCGCGCGGAATTCAGCAGGCAGAAGCCATCGCCGGCCGGTTGAAGCGGGTGAGCTTCTCCGCGCTGTATTCGAGCGATCTCGGTCGCGCACTGCACACCGCGGAGCTCATCGCGCGCGCCACCGGCGCCACAATCGAGGTAGATGCCGCGCTCCGCGAGCGTCACACGGGCATCTTCCAGGGCCTGACGAAGGAGCAGATGGCGGCGCAGTACCCGCGCGAGTATTCGGCTTATCGATCGAACCCTTACGCCTACCAGATCCCGGGCGGCGAAAGCGGGCAGCAGCGTACCGAACGCAGCGTCCTCGCCATGAATGCCCTGGCCGAGCGCCATGCAGAGGCAACAATCGTCGTCATCACGCACGGGGGCTTTCTGCTGGGCTTCTTCGAGCACGTCCTCGACCTTGCACAGGGCAACGCCTGGCGGTTCAGACGGCAAAACGCAGCCTTCAACGCCTTCATACACTCCGACGGCGCATGGAGTCTTGAGTCGTGGAACGACACGAGCCACCTCGATGCGCTAGGCTCGCTGGACGAGCCGCCCTCTCTGTGAGCCGGAGCCCGCGATGCCTACGCTGCGCATCCACAACTTCGCGATCTCTCTCGCCGGCGCTGCGGTAATCCAACCATGATCGCGCACACCGGGGGCTGCCACTGCGGGCGCGTGAGGTTCGAGGTCATCGCGCCGGCGAAGATCGAGGTCAGCGAGTGCAATTGCTCCATCTGCAGCAAGGCCGGGTACCTGCACCTGATCGTGCCTGCCGACCGGTTCAAGCTGCTGTCCGGCCGCGAGCTGCTCCGCACCTACACGTTCAACACCGGCACGGCGAAACATCTGTTCTGCTCGGTGTGCGGCATCAAGTCGTTCTACGTGCCGCGCTCGCATCCCGACGGCTTCAGCGTCAACGCGCGTTGCCTCGACGAAGGCACGGTGCAGGCCATGACGATCCGCCAGGCCAATGGCCGCGAGTGGGAAAAGATGTATCCGCAGGGCCGGGGCGAGTATTCGTGATGAGGCGTGGTAGTTCGCAGTGCGCGGATTTCTTCAGTTCCCTTCGTCTGAGGGCGCACCGATGGCAATAACGCTTCCCGTCGTCACCGCCTGCGGTTTCTGCGAATACATCGCGGGCACGCGCGAGTGCGCGTTCGTCCGGCGCGGCGCGCTCGTGACGTCGCTCGTGAACCGCACGCAGTACGAGACCGGCGCGGTGCTGGTCATTCCGAATCGGCATCTTTCGACCGTGCTCGACCTCGATGCGGACACACTCGCGGCGGCGAGTCTCGAGGCGCAGGCTGTGAGCCGCGCGCTGGTCGAGGGGTTCGGCGCAACCGGGATAAACCTGTTCCAGAACAATGGCATCGACGCGAACCAGCACTACCCGCACTACCACCTGCACGTCGTGCCGCGCTATCCGGGCAGCGACCCGACGCGGATCTACCAGGAGCAACAGTTCCAGTGGACGCAGCTCGAGGAACAACGCCGTATCGCAGAGCGGATTTGCCGCGTCCTCGTGTGATGGCGGCCGCATGACGCCCCCGCTCGACAGGGGCTAAACTCGCTCGCACCGTTCGGAGGTGCGCATGGACAATCACGCGATTTTCGCGCCGTTCTTCGCCCAGATGCTGCTGACGCTCGTGGTCTGGGTCTACATGTATGCCCGGCGCATCCCGTTCATCGTCAACTGCCGGGTTGAAACCGGAGCAGATGACGCCGGCAGACCTCGCGCGGCTCTCGCCGCCGGCCGTCTCGAATCCGTCGGACAATCTGAAGAATCTGTTCGAGATGCCGACGCTGTTCTACGCGTTGGCGCTGTATCTGTTCGTGACCCAGCACGTCGACGGCTTGTACATGGCGGCCGCATGGGTGTTCGTCGCATTCCGCGTGTTGCACAGCCTCATGCACTGCACCGCGAACATCATCATCGTGCGGTTCTGGCTGTACGCCATCTCGACGCTCGCGTTGTGGTTCATGCTCGGGCGCGCCGCACTCGGCGTGTTCTTCCAATATGCGTGACGAATCCCGTCTGACGTTGGTCGTCAGCATCTGGCTCAAGGATAGCGATGCGGCCGGGTTCGAGGCGTTCGAGCGCCAGGCGGCCACGATCATGGCGGCACACGGCGGCCGCGTGGACAACGTCGTGCGCTGCAGCGGCGAAGGCGGTGCGCCGTTCGAGGTGCACATCGTCTCGTTCCCCGACGTAGCCGCGGCAGGCGCGTATCGCGCGGACCCGCGTCTCCTGAAGCTGCTCCCCCTGCGCGAGCGTGTGATCGCACGCACTGAGATATGGGCCGGCCAACAGAGGAGTGCCTATGGCGCCGAGGTTGGGTTCGACGAGAGCCGCTAGTCCGCTGATGCTTCTCGCGGCGATTGGCCTGGCCGCCGCGGCCGACGAGCCAAAAGACGCGCCGCAGCCTGGCGCGCGTGTCACGGTGGAGAAGGACGGCTCGAAGACGCACGTCGTCGTCGAGCGGGACGTGTCGGTCAAGCTCGAAATCAAGCAGAAGCCCACAGCGGCGTGCGCTGCGACCGCGGAGTTCGAATACCAGCAGCGCGATACTGTCGCGCACGTGACGGGCACGATCGAGAACGCGCAGTGCGCGGCTTCGGGCGGTGACTACGTGTTGGCCGCGACGATCAGCGGCGCGAACGGTGAGCTCACCACGCTCGAGTTCCCGCAGCAGTGGGCGCGTAGCGACGCTGCGGCGGTGAAGTTCACACACGATTTGCCGATCGGCCCGAACGTCGACCTTCGGACTGTGCGGACGCGCCGGCTGCGCTGCACCTGCACCGAACCGCCCGCGGACTAGGGGGAGTGGCATGGCGTTCGACGAAGGCTTGGCAGAACGGATCCGCGACACACTGGTCGACGTCCGTGGCGTGAGCGAGCGCAGGATGTTCGGCGGCCTGGCGTTCATGCTGCACGGCAACATGTTCGTCGGCGTCGTCGGTAGCACCTTGATGGCGCGCGTGGGGCCGATTCAACACCCGCGCGCGTTGTGCCGCCCGCACGCCCGGGAGATGGACTTCACCGGTCGTCCCATGAAGGGCTACGTGTACGTGGACGAAGCCGGCACGGCGGAGGACGCGAATCTCGCGGCGTGGGTCGAGGTGTGCCGCGGCTATGTGGCCACCCTGCCGACTAAGTCGAACAAGGCAGCACGGCGATGAAGCTCGCCGTCGTCCGCAAGCTCGCGCTCTCGTTGCCGCAGGTGGCGGAGCAGCCGCACTTCCACATGACGTCGTTTCGTGTGCGCGGCAAGATCTTCGTCACCGTACCGCCGGAGGAGACCCATATTCACGTGTTCGTCGACGACGTGCTGCGGGGGCCGGCGCTTGCGGTGCATGCCGATTTCATCGAGCCGCTGTTGTGGGGCGGCAAAGTGCGGGGGTTGAGGATCGCGCTGGCCGCGGCCAGGCCGGATGTCGTCGAGAACTTGGTACGCGCGGCGTGGGAAGGGAAGGCGGGGAAGAGAGCTCTCGCCAAGAGCGCCAAGAACGCCAAGAAGAGATAACGCGAAGACAAGAAGAGATAACGCGAAGAAGAGGTGAGGCCGGGGCGGCTGGAATCGCGTCGGGCGATCGGCGTAGTCTGGCCGGGGTGAGTCACACCCCTTTGCGTCTGGCGTTCGCCGCCGCGGTTGCGGTGCTCACGCTGATCGGCACCACTGCCATGGCACAACCCGCACCGCGCGTCGAACGGTTCGAGATCGACGTGCCGCAGGCCGTGCTCGACGACCTCTCCGAGCGGCTCGACCGCACCCGCTGGCCGAGCCAGGTGCCCGGCACGGGCTGGGCCTACGGCGCAGACACCGCGTATGTGCACGAGCTCGTGGACTACTGGCAGCGCGAGTACGACTGGCGCGCGCAGGAGAAGCGCCTGAACCGCTTCGAGCACTACCGCGCCACTATCGACGGCATGCGGATCCACTTCGTGCACGCCAAGAGCCGCGACCCGAACGCGATTCCGCTGCTGCTGCTGCATGGCTGGCCGAGCTCGTTCGTGCAGATGCTCGACATCATTCCGTACCTGACGGACCCGGCCGCGCACGGCATGCCGAACGCGCCGAGCTTCAACGTGGTCGCGGCCTCGCTGCCGGGGTTCGGCTTCTCCGACATCCCGACGAAAACGGGAGTGGGTTTCGCGACGAGCGCCGAGCTCATGAGTAAGCTCATGCACGACGCGCTCGGCTACCAGCGCTACGGTGTGCGCGGCAGCGACCTCGGCGGCATGATCGTGCGGCAGATGGCGCTCGCGCATCCGGAGCAGGTCATCGGCGTGCACTTGACGGGCATCATCGGTGCGGCCGGCGCAACGCCGCCGCTCACGGCCGCCGAGCAGAAGTTCGTGGCAGCGAGTGCCGCCCTCGAACCCGAGCTCGCGTATGCGCGCTTGCAGGCCTCGAAGCCGCAGACGCTGGCACACTCGCTGAACGATTCGCCCGCAGGCCTCGCGGCCTGGATCGTCGAGAAGTTCCGTGGCTGGTGCGACTGCAACGGCAACGTCGAAAGCCGTTTCAGCAAGGACGATCTGCTGACGAACCTCATGGTGTACTGGGTCACGGGCACGGCGCCGTCGTCGGTGCGCATGTACTACGAACTCGTGCGCGAGCCGCTCAAAACCGGCAAGATCGAGCGGCCCGTCGGCATGCTGATGAGCACGAAAGATCTATTCCCGCCGGCGCCGCGCGAGTTCGGCGAACGCCTGTTCAACGTGCAGCACTGGGTCGAGACGAACACAGGCGGCCACTTCCTCGAGTGGGAAGAGCCAGCGCTCGTGGCCCGCGATCTGCAGACGTTTTTCGGTGCGCTACCGCGCTAACGCGGGTGCCTTCATGTCGCTACGGTATTTGAAAGCCGCTCAATTGGTAGTGGCGATCGCCACGACGCTGCTGCTCGGGGCGGGCTTGGTACCGCCCGATCCAGTGAGTGAGCTTCCTACTCGTCCCTTCGGTGTGCTCTACGTGTTTTGGGCAATCCGCAGCCTCTACGACCGGCGTTGGTCCATCCGGTTGGCGTTTGTGTCGACCCTCATGGTCGCGCTCGTGATGAGCGCGTTGGGCGGCTCGATGACGTACTCGGCGCTCTCTCACATCGGTATTACCCAGCGGTCGCATTGGATGCGACGGGTGCGGCCGTTGAACTGCCGCCGGGTACATTGCACGTGATGGAGCACTCCCAGGCGCAAAGCAACCGGCGCGAACGCGCGGACGCGGCAATTCTGTTGTTCGTTGCAGCAGGCGCTTGTGCCGTGCTCGTGCTGTACGCGTTCGAGTGGCGATGGGCGTTCATCGCGGAAGCACGGGAAATGATTGCAGGCCCGGATCGATGCCCCGTCGGTCTATTGAGCTGGCAGACCACTACCGCCCCGGCTACTGTGACGTCGGGTCGCGCTCGCTGAGAGCGGCCGCCGCGGGTGGGATAGCCGGTCCTTAGACGCGCTACGGGGTATAACGACATGAGAACGCCACCGGGAGTCAGCGCCGCCGATTTCGAGGCCGCGGTTCGCGAGTTCGAAGGCGCCGTCGGCAAGGACTGGGTGTTCACGAGCGACGCCGACGTCGATCTGTATCGCGACGCGTACTCGCCGTACTGGGGCGAGCCCGAGGAGAAGATCGCATCGGCCGCCGTCGCGCCGTCCAGCGTCGAGGAAGTGCAGGCGGTGGTTCGAATCGCGAACCGCTACAAGATTCCGCTGTACCCGATCTCGACCGGCAAGAACCTGGGCTATGGCGGCTCGGCGCCGGTGCACTCCGGCAGCGTGGTGCTCGACTTCAAACGCATGAACCGCGTGCTCGAGGTCAACGAGAAGCAGGCGTACTGCGTCGTCGAGCCCGGTGTCAGCTACTTCGACCTGTACCGCCACCTGCAGGAGAGCAAGATTCAGCTCTGGCCCGACGTGCCGGACCCCGGCTGGGGCAGCGTCATGGGCAACGCGCTCGATCGCGGCGCGGGCTACACGAGCTTCCAGTTCCGCAACCATTTCGACGCGCACTGCGGCATGGAAGTGGTGCTCGCGAACGGCGAGCGTCGTGCGCACGGGCATGGGCGCCATGCCGAATGCGAAGACCTGGCAAGCGTACAAGTCGGGCTTCGGCCCGTATGTCGACGGCATCTTCAGCCAGTCGAACTTCGGCGTCGTGACGAAGATGGGCTTCTGGCTCATGCCGGAGCCCGAAGCGTATCTGCGCGGCATCATCGGCGTGCCGCGATACGAGGATCTGACGCCGCTCGTCGAGATCATGACGCACCTCGAGAACACCAAGGTGTTCTCCGGCTACCCGGATCTCGGCAGCCCGCTGCTCGGAGTGCCGACGCTGGCCGGCCTGCATCACTTCCTCGTGAACGGCCCGCCGCAGCGCGACGCGGAGTACGGCGCGCTGCTGCAGCGGGGTGCGCCGCCGCAGGACTACGAGCCGTACGGCCGCAAGCACAAGCTGCCGTTCTGGAGCCTGGGCCTCACGTTCTACGGCCCCGAGAACGTCATCCGCGCGCAGTGGGAGCACGCGAAGGAGCGATTCCGCAAGGCGATCCCGGGCTCGACGTTCGAGGAACGCGAGTTCTTCAAGCTGCCGTTGACGGACGAGCAGAAAGGCAAGCTCGAATACCCGGCCATGCTCGGCATCCCGAATCTGCGCACGTTCGCGATCGGCGCGCGCTCGCCGCTGAACCCGAACAACCCGACCAGCGGCCACATGTGGTTCTCGCCGATCATCCCGCGCAGCGGCGAAGCCGTGCTCGAAGCGAACGACGGTGTTCCGCGAGGCGTCAGCGCGAGCTCGGCTTGCAGATGCTGACGGCGTTCTCGCTGCCGGTGCCGTGCTGGGAGCGCTCGTTCATCTTCATCATGGCGTTCTCCGTGTTCCGCGACCCGGCCGTGAACAAGAAGAACCGCGACGCGTTCCGCCGGCTCGTCGAGATCGCGGCCGCGCATGGCTGGGGCGAGTACCGCACCGCCACATCGTTCTACGATGACGTCATGCGCGCGTACTCGTTCAACGATCACTCGCTGCTGCACTTGCACGAGACGATCAAGGACGCCGTCGACCCGAATGGAATTCTGTCGGCCGGCCGCTACGGCATCTGGCCCAAGCACCTGCGGAGAGGTATGACGATGAAAGCCCTGTTGCTCGGGTCTTGCTGCGCTCAGCTTCGGCGCCGTCGCATCCGCTGCCGATGGCGCCCACGCTCGCGCACGGCGCGCAGGTGTTCGAGCAAGTGGTGCCTGCCTTGCCACGGCCACGGCGATCAGTTCCCGGGCACCGTGGCGCTCGGCGTGAAGTATCAGGGCAAGCTACCCGGCGCGCTGCAGGATCGCTCGGACCTCGCGCCGGATTTCGTGAAGGCCGTGGTCCGCACCGGCGTCAGCGTCATGCCGTTTTTCCGCAAGACGGAAGTGTCCGACGCCGATCTCGACGCACTCGCGGCGTATCTGGCCGAGCCGAAGAAGAAGTAGCCGGGCGTCGCGCGATAGCGGTGGCGCGGCCCTAGCCGTAAGCCCCGACGTGCAGCGCGATCAACGCGCCGATCTCGAGGATCAGCCCGTACGCACGCTCGATCGGCTCGAAGATCTGCGCGTGCTCGTTCGCGTAGCCGGAGCGGGCCGGCCGGCACGTAGGTGTCGCGCTCCGCATAGATCTCGGTGTCGTCGCTCGCCGCCACGGCGGGGAAGATCCTGCGCAAGCGTCTCGATGGCTCTCCGGCACGTCGAGGTGCAGCAGCCGCTCGATCAGCGCCTCGAGCGACACTTCGGATCCGCGAGCTGAACTGCGGAATCTCCATGGCCTTCAGATAGATCAGCTGGATCAGCGCCAGCCGCAGCGTGTGGAGGCGCGTCAGCGCATCCGCCGACGACCACGTGCCACTGCCGTGGCGTTGCTCGAGCACGTCGTCGATCTCGGCCGCGTCGCGCTTCAGCTTGCGCGCGAAGCTCGCGACGACGTTGTAGTCGAACGCTTCCTCGAGCGTCTCCGACAGGCGGCGCAGCACGCGGTTGCCTTCGCGGTCGAGCGACTGGTTCGCGCGATCGAGCCAGTAGTTGGCGTTCATGAGCTGCACGTAGGCCTCGAACATCGTGACGTCGGAGCGCTCGCGCGCCGCGAGCGCCAGCGATACGACGCGCTCGAGGCGGTCCGAGCCGTCCAGCACGGCCAGGAACGTGTCGGGTGCCTGATTCATCGCGTGGCCAAGACCCGCGAAGCTGTTCACGAGGTAGGCCAGCTGCTGCACGATCGCGTTGTTCGGGATCGCACGCATTTCGCCGATGTGCTCGATGCCTTTGGCCGCGCGGCCGCCGCCCGCCTGCCGCTGCACGGGTCGCGAGCCGGTCGGGTACAACAGATTCCGGCCGAGCGTATTGATGAGCGCGAGGTACCCCGGCTCGCGCGCGAGCGCGCTCCTGGTAATCCTTCAGCGTCAGGAAGAAATCGAGCGCCCACGCGCTGTTGCCATACAGCGCGTCGCTGGCGACGTCGCCGGGCTCGAGCCGGGTGCTGACGAGATCCGTCAACACCGCGAACGCCGTGCGCTCGGTCGCGAACCAGAGATAGCCTTCGCCACCCTGGAAGCTCACCTCGTGCTTGTACGGCGCCGCGAGCTCCGCGAGCCGCGCCCGGACTTCGCGGGAATGCGTGTACAGGAACCGGTCGGGGAGGCTGCGCGGGTGCGCACCGCGGCCGATCGATTCGCCGTGTGTGTCGAAGAACAGGAGCTGCACGGCGCCAAGTCCGCGTGCCTGCCAGAGGCGAATCAACCGCAGCTTGAAGCGCTCGACGGCGAGCGAGGCCGCCGGCTGCCCAATGTAGCGGCCGGAATCGGAGAACCCGAGCTGCACGCAGAACCGGCCGTGGGCGCGTACGTAGGCGAGGAAATGCGTGTTGTCGAGCAGCTCGCTGATGACGCGATCGCCGTGGTGCAGCCCGTCGGCGGTCTCGAACAGCGGCGAGATCTCGACGTGCCGCTCCACGCCGAACAAGCGTGCGTAGTACAGCGCCGCGAGCAGTGTGAACGGCGTGTCGGATTCCGCGATCAGCAGGCGAATCGGGGTCCGGCCGTCGAAATGCTTCTGAAACTGTGCGGCCAGCATGAACACGCGCTTGGCCGTGGTCTGCTCGCGCGCGACGGTGCCGTAGTGCACGTTCACAGGCTTCACGTCGTCGAGCAGCCGCGTGACCTCGGCCAGGAAATGACGGCGCGACTGGCTCTTGCCGGGCGCAGCGTCGAGCCTGATCTCCGGCCGGATCGCGTTGTGCAGCTGCACGGAGTTCAGCCGAAAGTGCAACCGCGCAATCCCGAGCCCCATGCCCTCCCACTCGCTGCGCAGCACGAGCAGATCTTTCGCGAGCGGAAGCGGCAGGTCGGTTGCGAGCGCGGCGGCGAGCGATGCATCGATCGCGCCGATCGCGTCCTGCTTCAGCGTGAGCTTTTCCAGCGCCAGCCGATTCAGCCGGCCGAGCCGCGTCGCATCCTCGGCCTCCTTGCCGAGGGCGTCGAGACCGATCGCGAAGCACTCGCGCAGCGCGTCGAGGCTCTTCGTGATCGTCGCCAGCGCGTCCGCGACCGTGGGTGTAAGCCCGCCGTGCAGCTCGCCCAGGTCGTTTACGCTCGCGGCAAGCTCGTCGAGCCCCGCGAGCGCCAGTTGGTACCGGCAGCTCAAGCTACGGCTCCAGCCGATGTCGGTGCGGCCGTCGAGGTCGAAGCCGACCCAAGTCGCGATCGTGAACAACCGCACGCGCAGCTCGCGATAGTCCGCCGGGTAATGCTGCGCCGCGACGTCGACGGTCACGCGCAGCGCGCGCCGCAATGCACGGCGCAGCTCGCGAATCGCGCCCGTGGAGGCGTCCAGCTCCTCCTGCAGGGTCGGCGGCGTCGCGCGCCGCACGCGAACGCCACGGCCCACGGTGCCTTGGCCATTGCCGCGAAAGCTTGCGCTGCCTGCGCGCAACAGGCCGAGTGCCGCGTCGTTGGCCTCGGTGGACAGCGAGAACGTCGGGTGCGCCGTGAACACCAGACCCACGATCTCGGCGCCGACTCGCTGCTGGAATTGCGCGAATTCGACGCGCCGGCCGCCTTCGAACGTGAGCCCCTGGACCAGGCGCTTCAGGCGGCTCTCGTTGTCCTCTTCCTTGTGTGCCGTGAGCTGGCGCAGCATGCCGTCGACGCGCGCCTGCAGAGCGGGCGCCGTGCTGTCGGCGGCCTGCTTCGCCACGTCGTCGAGCGTGAGCCGGCCGTGCAGCAGCTGATAGGCGATGCTCCAGGCCTTGTCGAGATGGTTGTCGCGCGGCGCGAGCATCGTGCGCTAAGGCTTGTAGTTGGCAAGCTGCGAAGCGCGTTGCGCCAGCTCTTGCACGGCCTTCCAGTTACGCTCGGCCAACAGCGGCCCGGTGGCGAGCCAGCTGCCGCCTACGCATGGCACGGACGCGCAGCTTCAGGTACGCGGGCGCCGTGGTCGCGCTGACGCCGCCCGTGGGGCAGAACGCCACGTCGGGGAACACGGCCGAGAGCGCGGCCACCGCCGCCGGGCCGCCCGCCGGCCCCGCCGGAAAGAACTTCGCGGCTTTGATACCGCGGCGCACGAGGTGCGCCACCTCGCTCGCGGTCTGAGCGCCAGGCAGGTAGGGCAGCTTCAGGCTGCGTGTCACATCCTGCACGGCATCGGCGATGCCTGGCGACACGATGAACTCGGCGCCGGCGCTCGCGGCCTGCAGCGTCTGCTCCGGCGTCCACAGCGTGCCGGCGCCAACGCACATCGTGGGGCAGTCCTTGCGAATGGCCTCGATCGCGCCGAGCGCGGCCGCCGAGCGCAGCGTGACCTCGATGATCGGAATGCCGCCGCGCAGCAGCGCTTCGGCCAGCGGCACGGCGTCGGTTTCGCGCTGGATCGTCACGACGGGGATCACGGGGGCAAGGCCGAGAGTGGCGGTGATGTCGGTGAAGTCGGCGCTCGGTACGAGCATTTCGGCGGTCATGGATCCTTCCTTCAGAAGAGCGGTGAAGCGCCGTGCTCGGCGCTGCCGACGAGGCGGCGAAACGAGGCGAACAGCTCGCGGCCGCAGCCACTCTGCTCGACACAATGGTCGACGGCGGCTCGGCCCGCCAGTGCGTCGGCGTTCACGAGCACGTCCAGGTGGCCGGCCCGGGCGTCGACGCGAATCACGTCGCCGTCGCGCACGCGTGCCAGTGGGCCGCCGGCGTGCGCCTCGGGCGTGACCTGGATCGCGGCCGGCACTTTGCCGGAAGCGCCGGACATTCGGCCGTCGGTCACGAGCGCGACACGGAAGCCGCGGTCCTGGAGCACACCGAGCGACGGCGTCAGCTTGTGCAGCTCGGGCATGCCGTTCGCGCGCGGGCCCTGGTGCGTGACGACGATCACCACGTCGCGATCGAGCGCGCCGGCCTTGAACTCGCGTACGACGGCGTCCTGGTCCGTGAACACGCGCGCCGGCGCTTCGACGACGTGGCGGCCCGGGTCCACGGCCGACACCTTCATGATCGCGCGGCCGAGGTTGCCGGCGAGCACGCGCAGGCCGCCGCTCGCGTCGAACGGTGCGGCCACGCCGCGCAGCACGGCCTCGTCGTGGCTCTGCGTCGCGCCGTCGCGCCAGGCGATACGGCCGTCCGCGAGACAGGGCTCCTGCGAGTAGCGCGCGAGGCCGGGTCCCGCGATCGTCGTGACGTCGGCGTGCAGCAGGCCCGCGCCGAGCAGCTCGCGGATCATGAACGCCACGCCGCCGGCCGCCTGCATGTGGTTCACGTCGGCGCTGCCGTTCGGATACACGCGGGCGAGCAGCGGCACCACGGCGGAGAGCTCCGCGAAGTCGTCCCAGTCGATGCCGACGCCCGCTGCTCGCGCGATCGCGACCAGGTGGATCGTGTGATTCGTCGAGCCGCCGGAAGCGAGCAGGCCCACGATGCCGTTCACCACGGCGCGCTCGTCGACCACGGCGGCCATCGGCGTGTACGCGTCGCCGACCGCCGTGAGCGCGAGCACGCGCTGCGCCGCCGCGGCCGTCAGCGCCTCGCGCAGCGGTGTGCCGGGGTTCACGAACGACGTGCCGGGCAGCTGCAGGCCCATGAACTCGAGCACGAGCTGGTTGCTGTTGGCCGTGCCGTAGAACGTGCACGTGCCGGGGCCGTGATACGAGCTCGCTTCGGCCGCGAGCAGCTCGGCACGCCCGACCCGGCCCGCCGCGTAGGCCTCGCGGACCTGCGCCTTTTCCTTGTTGCCGAGCCCCGACGTCATGGGCCCCGCGGGTACGAACACGACGGGCAGGTGGCCAAAGGCCAGCGCGCCGATCAGGAGGCCCGGCACGATCTTGTCGCACACGCCGAGGCATAGCGCCGCGTCGAACATGTCGTGCGACAGCGCGACGGCCGTCGCGAGCGCGATCACGTCCCGGCTGAACAAAGACAGTTCCATGCCGGGCTGGCCTTGCGTGACGCCGTCGCACATTGCGGGCACGCCGCCTGCGAACTGCGCCACGCCGCCGGCGGCCCACGTGGCCTCCTTGATCACGGCCGGGTACGTCTCGAGCGGCTGATGCGCGGACAAGAGGTCGTTGTAAGCCGACACGATCGCGACGTTCGGTCGCGCGGCAGCCGAGAGCGCCTGTTTCTCGCCCGAAGTGCACGCGGCAAGGCCATGCGCGAGATTGCCGCACGACAACCGCGTGCGCCGCGGCCCACTGCGGCGCGCGGCCTCGATGCGCTCGAGATACGCGCGCCGGGTCGTGGCACTGCGCGCTGCGATCCGCTCCGTCACGGCAGCCAGCGTGGGGTGCAGCGGCGTCGCGGGTGCAGTCATGGCGCCCAGAACACGGTAACCGGCACGCGTGGCTGGTGCACGAGCGCGCGAATCGGGTATTCCTCGACCGGGCCCGGCTTCAGCGACGCTTCGTACACTTCGCGTTTACCGGCGCCGAAGAACAGTAGATTGATGTCGCGCGCGTCGAGCAGCGAGTGCGTCGTCAGGCTCACGCGCGGCACGCCGAGTCGCGGTACGTTCTGCACGACGCAGTCGGCGTCCGTCGCGAGCGCCTTGCCTATGTCCGGCGAATCCGGGAACAGCGATGCGGTGTGGCCGTCGTCGCCCATGCCGACGACCACGGTGTCGAACGGCCGCGGCACTTCCGCGAGCGCCGTGCGCAGCTCCGGCAGCGAGGCGGCGGGGCTCAAGTCACGCCGGTACAGGCTCACGAAGTGCGCGAAGCCGGGCTCGCCGGACAAGAGCTCGCGGCGGATCATGCCCTCGTTGCTCGAGAGGTCGTCGACCGGCACCCAGCGCTCGTCGCTCGGCACGATCGTCACGAGGCACCAGGGCAGCGGCAGCGTGCGCAGCTCGTGGAACAGCGCGCGCGGCGAGCTACCGCCGCTGACGATCATGGATGCCGTCGCGCGCTGTTGCACGCCGTTGCGAAGGGCTTCGCCTAAGCGGCGGGCGAGCGCGAGCGCCGCGGCGTCGCGAGTCTTGTATTCGTTGAATGCCAGCATGCCCATGCTCCCGAGCCGACGACGGCCCGGGTGCCCGGTTCATGCGGTGCAGCTTCCGTGCCAGTGGCGCACGGTGGCGCGGCGCCGAGGGGGCGGGGCGGGGATCGGCCGTGTGGTTGCCCCGAGTTTGGGCAGCGAAACGCGCCGCTGCAAGAAGGAAGTGCACGGGCTTCGGGCGCAGCCCAGCGTCTACAATCGCCTCGCAGGCCCTTCGGCCGGCCAAACGGGACGAGGAGCTCACGGGTCATGGCGTTGTTCACGGGCGCGGAAGTGGATGCGATCGTCGGCGGAACCATGCTGGCAGGGGCTGCCGGGCTCGCGCGGGCTCGCATTCTCCGCGTGCATACCGACTCCCGGACCGTGCGCAAGGGCGACCTGTTCGTGGCCTTGCCCGGGGAGCGGTTCGACGCTCACGAATTCGTGCCGGCGGCCGTGGCCGCCGGCGCGGCCGCCGGCATCGTGCGTGCGGACTACACTCCACCCCCCGCGATCGCCGGCGCGCTGCTGTTCGGTGTGGCCGATCCGCTGCGCGCGTACCAGCAGCTCGCGGCCGCGCACCGCGAACGCTTCACGCTGCCAGTGGTCGCGGTCACGGGCAGCAACGGCAAGACCACGACGAAAGAGATGGTCGCGAGCGTGCTGGCGGCGCGTTGGCGCACGTTGAAGACCGAGGGCAATCTGAACAACCGCATAGGCGTCGCGCAGACGCTGTTCCGGCTGAACGGCAGGCACCAAGCGGCCGTCATCGAAATGGGCGTCGACGACATGGGCCAGACCACGCGCTTGTGCGAGATCGTGCGGCCCACTCTGGGGCTCATCACGAACATCGGCCCGGATCATCTCGAGTTCTTCAAGACGATGGATCGCTCGGCGGAATCGAAAGCGGAGCTGCTCGCGGAGCTGCCGGCCGGCGGCGCCGCGATCTTGAACGCCGACGACGGCTACTTCGCATTGTTCAGGAAGCGTGCGCGCGGCCGCGTCGTGTCGTTCGGTCTCACGGCCCGCGCGCAGGTGCGCGCCGAGGAAATCGAGCCGCACGGGCGGGATGGCACGCAGTTCAGGCTCGTGTTGCCGGGGCGGTCGCGCCGCCTGCCGACGCGGATTCGCGTGCCGGGCGAGCACAACGTCACGAACGCGCTCGCGGCCGCGGCCGTGGGCGTCGCGCTCGACGTGCCCGGTACCGCGATCGTGGCCGGGCTCGCGAAGTTTCGGCCGGCTGCAATGCGCTCGCAGATCGAGGTGCGGCACGGCGTGCGCATCATCGTGGACTGCTACAACGCGAACCCGGCGTCGACGCGCGCGGCCGTGAGGCTGCTCGCCGAGAGCAAAGCGGCCGGCCGGCGCATCGCCGTGCTCGGCGACATGCTCGAGCTCGGCCCGACGAGCGCGCAGCTGCACGCCGAGGTGGGTGCGTACGTCGCAGAGCAGGGCATCGATGCACTGATCGCGAGTGGCCCGCTGGCACGCAATCTCGCGCACGGCGCCCGCGGCGCCGGTATGACAGGGGTTCAGGAAGCCGCGGACGCGCCGGCCGCGGCAGCGAAGCTGCTGGCTGTGGTGCAGCCCGGTGACGTCGTGCTCGTCAAAGGCTCCCGCGGCATGCGCCTCGAACGCGTCGTCCAAGCCCTGCGCGACCGCCGGCGTTCAGAACTGAGCAATGAAGAGAAGATCTCTCGCAAAGGCGCGAAGGCGCCAAGCCAGACAACAAGATTGTGAATGGTCCACCAATCCCCCGTCTTCTTATCTGGCTTGGCGCCTTTGCGCCTTCGCGAGAGGTATTTATTCTCTTCGACGTGCTAAGAGCGTTTCGCCAAGAGCGCCGGACTAGGCGAGCGGGAGGTGGATGTCGGTGATGGCCTCGTGCTCGGGCACCTCGGGGTAGAACGTCACACGCTCGAGGAACGGAGGGAAGTCGCGCGGTTCCTCGCCGCTCGCCGGCAACCAATCGGAGTACAGGTACGCGAGCGCGGCGCGCAGCGTCGCGTCGGAGCCCAGGTGCCGAAGCACGGCGCAGCGGCCGGCGGGGAGCGTCTTCGCGACGACGCCGTAGTCGTTCGGCGCGATCTCGCGTTCGGTTGCCGCGCAGACGTCGAAGCGGAAGTCGTCGGGCCGAATGCCGTACTCGTCCGTGTACAGCACGTTGAAGGTCGCGCTGCGATCGGGATGCAAGCGGTTCTCGCGCCGCCAGTCGATGAACTTGCGGAGCGAGCTGCCGAGGCGGCGCGGATCCCCGCGATGCTCGAGCGCCGCGACGCGCGTGGCCGGGAAATCGACAATTCGAACCTGATCGGGCGTGTACTCTGGCGGCATGTACAATTGCGGTGAGCGCCTGCTGGAGCGGTTAAGCATGCCCGTTCGCGGTTTCGATCACTACAACCTGCGCGCGGCACGGCCGCTGCTCGAAGAGCTGCGCGAGTTCTACTGCGACGTGGTGGGTCTGACGGTCGGCGACCGGCCGCCGTTTCGCCGTTTCGGCTACTGGCTGTACGCCGGCGACCGACCCGTGCTCCACCTGAGCGAATCGGACGAGCACGAGAGTCGCTCGACCTCGGCAACGACGACGTTCGCGCACGCGGCGTTCGATTGCACCGATCGCGCCGCGTTCGAACGGCGCCTCGACGAGCGCGGCATCCGTTATCGTACGGCGCAGGTCCCGATCACGAATCAGGTGCAGCTGTTCTTCCAGGACCCGGCCGGCAACGGCGTGGAGCTCGGGTTCGACGCCGCCGACGGCGCCGCCTAGCCGGGGCTAATCGAGCCGCTTGCGTACGCGCGACACCGCGAACCCGAGCACGATGACGATGAACACGCCCAAGGCCGCGAGCGAATGCCAAAGCTCGCCCAGGCCCGCGCCGCGCAACATGATGCCGCGAATCAGGCGCAGGAAATGCGTGAGCGGCAGAATCTCCGCAACGTACTGCGCGGCCACGGGCTGGCCCGCATACGGGAACATGAAGCCCGACAGCAGGATCTGCGGCAGGAACGTGAAGAACGCCATCTGCATAGCCTGGAACTGACTCGTCGCGAGCGTCGACAGGAACACGCCGAGCGCCAGGCTCGCGATGATGAACACGAGCGAGGAAACATACAGCTCGAACAGCGAGCCGCGCATCGGCACGTCGAACAACAGGTCGCCGAGGATCAGCACGATCGTGACCTGCAGGAGGCCGATGCCGACGAAGGGCAGTACTTTGCCGATCGTGAGCTCCCAGGGCGACACGGGCGTGGCGATCAGCATCTCGAGGTTGCCGCGCTCGCGCTCGCGCACGAGCGCAATGGCCGTGAAGAGCACCATCGTCATCGTCAGGATGACGCCGACGAGCCCGGGCACCGTATTCACCGCTGCGCGCCGCTGCGGGTTGTAGAAGTTCACGACCTCGATGCCGGACGTGCGGCCGGTCCAGCCGGTGTCGTCATAGAGCGGAAACGCCGCGAGCTGGCGCGCGGCGGCTTGAATGACCTGCTCCGAGCCGTCGACGACGATCTGCGCGGCCGGCCGATCGCGCCGCTCGAGCCGTGTCTCGAAGTCGGGCGGCAGAATCAGCGCGGCACTGATCTCGCCGGAGCGCATGGCGGCGTCGACCTGCTGGGGATTTTGCATGCGCCGGTCGAGCTTCATGACTTCGGTCGCGCCCAGGTCGGCCACGAGCTCGCGCGAGCGTGCCGTGTTCGCCTGGTCGAGCACGGCGGCTTCGAGATGTCGCACATCGAGGTTGATCGCATAGCCGAACAGCACGAGCTGCATCGTCGGGATGCCGATGATCATGGCGAAAGTCAGCCGATCCCGGCGTAGCTGCCGCAGCTCTTTGACGATGATCGCGCCGAGCCTACGCAGCTGCATGGCTCGGCCCCGTGCCGTTCGCGGTCGCGACCACGAACACGTCCTCGAGATTCGCCGCGATCGGCTGCACCTGCGCCACGAGGCCCGCCTCCTGCAGGCGTGCGCCCACCTGGTGTTCGAAATCCGCGCCGGCTTTCGCGAGCACCCGCAACGAGGTGCCGATCTGCGCCATCGCGATGATGCCGGGCATGTCTGCGAGCACGCGCTGTGCTTCGCGAGGTGCCGGCGTCTCGACGAGCAGCGTGCGGCCCGGCAAGTTCGTCATGAGGTCGCGCGGCGTGCCGTCGGCTACGACACGGCCGTGGTCCAGGATCGCGAGCCGCGTGCAACGCTCGGCCTCGTCCATGTAGTGCGTCGACACGAGCAGCGTGGTGCCCTGATCGGTGAGCTCGAACAGCGCCTCCCAGAACTCGCGCCGCGACTGCGGGTCTACCGCGCTCGTCGGCTCGTCGAGGAACAGGAGATCCGGCTTGTGCAGCACCGTGCCGGCAAGTGCAAGCCGCTGTTTCTGGCCGCCCGACAGAGTCCCGGCCAGCTGATCGCGTCGATCGGCGAGCCTGAAGCGCTCGAGCAGCTCGGCGATTCGGGTGCGGGCGGCGGCGCGCGACAGCTCGTGCACGGCCGCGAGGAAGTCCAGGTTCTCGCCGACCGTCAGGTCCTCGTACAGCGTGAAGCGTTGCGTCATGTAGCCGATGCGCCGCTTCAGCGCCTCGGCATCGCGGGGAATCTTGTAGCCCAGCACGTCGATCTCGCCCGCGCTCGGCCGCAGCAGGCCGCACAGCATGCGGATCGTCGTCGACTTGCCCGAACCGTTCGGCCCCAGGAACCCGTATACCTCGCGCTTGCGCACCGTGAGATCGACGCTGTCGACCGCGACGAGCGCGCCGAAGCGCTTCGTCAGACCTTGCGCGTGGATGGTGATGTCGTCGCTCATGGCGCGCGCGTGACGGTCAGGGGCAGCCCGGCCGGCAGGTCCGCAGCCGCCGCGCCCGTCAGCAGCAGCTCGGCGCGATACACGAGCCGGCTCGCATCGTCGCCGGTCAGCGCATAGTAAGGAGTGAAGCTCGGCTCGCTGCGGATGCTGCGCAACTTGGCCATGAACGGCTCTGCCACGCCTTCGACCCGTACCTCGAAACCATCGCCCACCTCGAGCCCGGCGCGGCGCGGCGCAGGCACGAACACGCGCGCGTACGGCGCGTCGCCGACCAGCATGCTCACGAGCGCAGCGCCGAGCGGTGGTTGATCGCCGACGCGAAACGGCAGCGCATCGACGCGCCCGGCTCGCGGGGCACGGACCGTGAGCCGCTCGCGCGTCAGCTTGAGCCCCGTCAGCGTCGCGCGGGCCGCGTCGACCGCGGCCGCCGCCTGCTCGATTTGCTCTGGCCGCGTGCCGTGCGTGAGCTCGCGCAGCTGCGCGTCGAGCGCTTGCGTGGCCGCGCGGCTCTGGTTACGTGCAGCGAGCGCCTGGTCCAGCAGCGACTGCGCGACGAGCTCCCGCTTGCGCAGCGCGGCGACGCGCGTGTATTCGGCCTCGGCGTCGGTCTCGGCCGCGTGCGCGCTCGCGAGGTTCGCGCGTGCGGCGTCGATCGTCTCGATACGCGCACCGTGCGAGAGCTCCGCGAGCTTCGCTTCGCTCACGGAGAGGCTGCCGAGCGCCTCCGCGATCCGCGCGTCCTGCCTGCGCGGATCGAGCTCGAGCAGCACGGCGCCGGCCTCGACCTGGTCGCCCTCGGCTACGGCCCAACGCAGCACGGGCTCGGCCAGCTCGGCCGTCACCGCGATCCTGTCCCACTCGAGCGTGCCGACGATTGCCTGCGGCGCTTCCTTCGCGCAACCGGCGAGCGACAGCGCGGCGAGCAATCCACCGATTCTTTCAACGCGCATGCGAGCCTCCGAGCCCTTGATCGAGCAGCGCCAGCGTGTGGCGTAGCAGTGCGGCGCGATCGATGTCGTCGGCCGCGAAGATGCGCCTCCAGATGGCCTCCGCGGCGAGCGGGAACATCGTGAGGCCGATCAGCGACACGACGAGCAGGCGCGGATCGAGATCCGCGGCCAACGTGCCGCGCTCCTTTGCGCCGGCCAATGTTTTGGCGAGCAGCTGTGCGATTTGTGGGGAAATCTGTTGTACCAGCATGTCGCGCAGCGCGCCGCGTTCGGCCAGAACTTCACGGACCCACAGCGCCGGCCACCAAGGGTAGCGCTCGACGACGCCGTAAATGCCGCGCACGAACGCGCCGACGAGCGCCTGCGGGTCGTCGCCAGCCGCGAGCAGGCTCTCGCGCAGCGCGGCGATCACGGGCTTCACGCGTTCGGCGATGAACGCGTCGAGCAGCTTGTCCTTGCTGCCGAAGTAGTAGTTCAGGAGCGCCGGCGTGACGCCGGCTTTGATAGCGATGCTGCGCTGGCTCGTGGCGGCGACCCCGTCGGTCGCGAAGCAGGCGATTGCGGCGTCGAGCAGCCGTTCGCGTTGGTTTGCTTCGTCGGCACGCGGGCGCCCGGGACGGCGGGGCTCGCGACGCTTACGGGGTTTAGGAGCGGCCATGGGTGTAAATTAAATTAACGTTCAAATAAATACAAGTCTACGCATCGAAACAACCGTGATAGGCTGCGCTCCGCGGCGCCGCGGCTGGCCCTCACGGGAGCAGCGCGGTTCCCGCCGTGCAACAAAGGCGAGTGAGGGCGCGAGGGTGAAACGGCGTGCGACGCTGCGGACGGCCGTAGCTCTGGCGGCAACCGCGGCCATGCTGCCTGCCGGCGCATGGGCGCAGCGTTCCTCCGTGCGCGTGCACCGCGAACGCCCCGTCGTGCAACGCATCGAATTCGACCCGAACGCGCCGCCGCGCGGCATGCCGAAGCTCACGCCGCCGGAAGCCGGCGTCTGCAATACCACCTTCGAGCTTGAAACCGGCGTCAGCTACACCGCCGAGCCGCTGGCGGCGCGCACGGTTCTGATCACGGTCGCCGAGCTCGATCTCACGACGCGCGTGACGATCGACATCTACTCCGTTGCAGGTGCGCCGCAGAAGTTGCGCGACCACGAGGAAGCGCACCGCAAGATCGCCGAGTACTACTACCGCAACGCGGCTGCGGCCGCCGAACGGATCGCGGCGCGCTGATCGGCGAGAGGTTCGAGGGCACGGGCGCCACGGAGGACGCGGCGCAGAAGAACGCGCTGCAGAAGGTTCTCGCGAGCATCGAGAAGGACTACATGGCGCACACGCGGGATCGCAGCGCGGCCGCGAACGTACGTTTCGACGCGATCACGAACCACGGCCTCGAAGCCATCGATGCGAACACGGCGCTCGCCCGCGCGCTCGCCGTCGATCCGGAGCCAGACCCGAATCGCCGTCGGCGCTGACGACGCTGGCCGCGTGGCGTTCGGCTGCACCTCGCCGCTATGCTGTGCGCCCCATGACGGAACCAGCCACGGCTACCGGTGCGGTAGTCGACTTCATCGGCGGCATGAGCTTCGCCGCGCTACCTGCCGAGGCCATCACGATCGCCAAACGCTGCATCATCGACGGGCTCGGTGTGCTGCTCGCGGGCTCGACGCAAGACGCAGGCTCGATCCTGTACGCGCACGTGCACGGTGCCGACGCGCGCACCGACGCCACTGTGTTCGGGCCGCAAGCCATTCAAGACCGGCGCCGCGGCGGCGGCGCTCGTCAACGGCACGAGCGGCCACGCGCTCGATTGGGACGACACGCAGCTCGCGACGAGCGCCGATCGGATCTTCGGCCTGCTGACGCACCCCACGATGCCGCCGCTCGTGGCGACGCTCGCGGTCGGCGAGCCGCGCCGCATCTCGGGCGCGCAGTTCCTCGAGGCGTTCCTCACGGGCTTCGAGGTCGAGTGCAAGATCGCCGAGGCCATCAGCCCGAGCCACTACAAGAAGGGGTTCCATTCGTCGGGCACGGTCGGCACGTTCGGCGCTGCGGTCGCCGCCACGAAGCTGCTCGGCTCTGAACGCCGAGCAGACCGCGCACATGCTCGCCATCGCCGCGAGCTCGGCCGCCGGCATCCGCGTGAGCTTCGGCAGCATGACGAAGCCGCTGCACGTGGGCCGCGCCGCGCAGAACGGCGTGACGGCCGCGGAGCTCGCCGCGCGCGGCTTCACGGGCGGCAAGGACGCGCTCGACCCGCCGTGGGGCTTCTTCCAGACCTTCAGCCACGGCGAAGGCTACGACCCGACGCGCATCATCGGCGTGCTCGGCAACCCGCACACGATCGTGTGGCCGGGCGTGTCGATCAAGCCGTACCCGTGCGGCGTGCTGGGCCACCCGACGATGGACGCGATGCGGCGGCTCGTGCTCAAGCACGACGTGCAGCCGGCCGAGATCACGGCGATTCGCGTGCGCGCGGGCTCGAACATCCTGAACCCGCTGCGCTACGCGATCGCCAACAACGAGCTCGAGGCGAAGTTCTGCCCCGCGTTCATGGTCAGCGCGATCGCGCTGCGGCGCAAAGCCGGCATCCATGAGTTCAACGACGAGTTCGTGCAAAGCGCGCCGGTGCAGGCGCTGATGCGGAAGGTCGAGCGCGTGCTCGATCCCGAGATCGAGGCCAAGGGCTGGGAGAAGATCCGCAGCACCGTGGAGGTGGATCTCGCAGACGGCCGCAAGCTCGTGGAGCATGCCGACGAGCGGTATCGCGGCGGCCCCGATCTGCCGTTCACGCGCGATGAGCTGTACGAGAAGTGGAGCGACTGCGCATCGCTCGTGCTGCCGAGGCCAGCGATCGACGAGGTGTTCGAGCTCGTCGACGGCCTCGAGAAGCTGGCAGACATCACCACGCTCGTGCGCGCGCTGACGGTGACGGGCCGCGGCCGATAGACGATGTCGGCGATAGGCGTCGCCGTGTCCGGTGAGCTAGCGCACGCGGTAGCGCTGGTTCTCGAGGCACACGAACTCGAGCAGCTCCTGGTCCGGCATGATTCGCTGGTTCACTCGCACGGTCCACGGCCGCGTATAGGCCTTCGGGTCGTCGACCGTCACGTCGATCTCCATGCGCCCATACGTCGGGCGGCGAAAGCGCTCGGTCACTTTCGCCGCGTCCGTCAGCGGTGTGCCGAACACGTCGAGCCAGCCGTCGTCGCGCAGCCCGCTCGTCTCGACGACGAGCGTGTCGCCGTCCCACCGCCCTACGGAATAGCCGTACCACCACGGCTGCGGATCGTCGGCGGGCAACGCGCGGCCGTCCGTGAAGATCTGGCGGATGCCCATGCTGGCCTCGTACAGGATCACGAGCACGTCGGGCGTCTGCACGATCTTGCGCGGCGCGCCCTGCGTGTGGAATTGCACGATGCCCATCGGCAGGCACGCGGCTTCGGGGTTGTCCTTGCCGTTCGCGCCCTGGCGCCCCTTCAAGAGGGCCTCGCCTTCAGGCTTCAACGGCAGGCCGCCTTCGATGTTCTGCGCCACGTTCAGGAACCCGGCCACCGGCGGTCCCTTCGAGAACTCGAGAGCGGGCTGGTTGTTGGCGCCGAGCCCGCCCACGCCCTGCCACACTCCCGTGAGATCGGGCTTGCCGTCGGCCGCGCGCGGCGCAGGGGCTTCGAGATCCGGCTCGCCCGCGTGCGTGCGCGGCACGCGCGAGCTCGCGTGCGGTCCCCACTGCGCCCATAACGCCGGCGACCACAGGGTCATCGCCAGCGTCACAACGCCGATCCGCATGCAGCGTTTCATAGGCAGAGCGTATCATTCCTGCAGCCGCGAGCCGCGCGGTTGCCAGGGGAATGACCACGATGCGCCGCACGTCGATTGCCGTCTGCTTGCTCGTTGGTCTGTGCCCGCTCGGCGCGCTGGCGCATCACTCGTTCGCTGCGGAATACGACTCGCGATAAGCCAATCACGGTCATGGGCACCGTCACGAAGATCGAGTGGACGAACCCGCATGCGCGACTGTACGTCGACGCGCAAGACGGCAGCGGCAAGGTCGTGAACTGGGACTTCGAGCTCGGGCCGCCGAACGGCCTCATGCGGCAGGGCTGGAACCGCAACTCGCTGCGGCCGGGCCACGTCGTGACGGTCAATGGCTTTCTGTCGAAGGACGAGGCGCACGTCGCCAACGCACGCTCCGTGTTCCTACCGGATGGGCGCCAGGTATTCGCCGGCTCGTCGTTCGACACGGGCCCGACGGCCGGCGACGGCGCGGGTCAAAAGTAAGCGCAGAAACAGGTTTCCGGTCGTGCTCGAGAACTGACGGGCGGGTTCAGCCCTGAACCGCCGCGAGCGGCGGGGGGCTTTCAGAAGCGCGGCGCGCGGACCAGTCGCGGACCCGTTGCAGCGCCAATTCGATCAGATGCGCCTCGCCCTGCGGGTCGGGCATCACGCACGGTGGGTGGCGGCGCAGCCGGTCCCAGTCGCCGTGTTGAATGACGGTGTTCAGGAACGTCAGGTTCTTGCGGATGAAACGGACGTAAGGGCTGTAGCCCCCCTCGAAGAACGCCTCGAGGTACCGGTACGCGCGATTGAAATTGTTCTCGAGGCGCAGCCGCGCCGAGTTCTGATAGAAGCCGAGTGTCTTGCCGAGCAGGTCGTGTGCAGAGCGGTACAGCACCTTGCCCTCGGGGCGATCTTCCATGGCGACGCCGCCGAGCACGAACTCGGGGTAAAGCCGGTCGCGGCATTTTTCGAGATAACAGCGGTCGGCGAGCTGCGCGACGAGATCGGCCGTGCCGAGCAGGTGGCCCACGACGCTGTCCTTCGGCTCGTCGAGCTCGATCTGATCGATATTCAGCTCGTACCCCGTGAAGTGCACGATGCGCGAAACGACTGGCACGAACCGGTTGAGACCGATGCGCGGCAGATAGCTCTCGAGATAGCGGCCGCTGCGCGTGACGTGTACGCGGGTGAAGATCGCGCCGTTGACGACGCCGGCGTCCACTTCGCGATGCCGCAGGTAGCCGACGTCGTGGAATAGCGCGCTGACGAGCGCGAGCTCCGCGCGGTCCACGCCGAGCCTGTCGCCCGGCTCGACGCTCATCTCGTGCCCCACGATCAGCCGCGCAAGCGCGAGCGTCATGTCGAGCGTGTGCTGCATGTCGTGATACGTGGTATCGACGGAGTGATAGTCCGGGTCGCGGCCCGCGAACACACGCTCGAAGTCGTTGAACGCGAGCCATAGCGAGTCGAACGAATAGTTCGGGTACAACGCTCCGAACAGGTCGGCGACCGCGGCTCGGACCAATGGCGCCGAGCTCACTTGCACCGTGTTCGTGACGTCGTAATCGTTACGCCGTTCCTGCAGTTCGTCTTGTTCGATTGGCATCGTTAGCGCCTGTCCCGACGGCAAGTCTAAGGGATTCGCGTTAACGGCTACGGCGTGCATGTCACATAAGGGTCAAGGGAGGGTGAATTCTGCGATGACCGGCACATGGTCTGACGGCCGCTCCCAGCCGCGCGGGTCCTTGTCGATTCGGCAATTCTGGCACATTTGACTTAACTGCGACGACGCGAGCACGAGGTCGATGCGAAGCCCCAGGTTGCGGCGGAACGCCACGCCGCGGTAGTCCCACCAGCTGAAGGTCTTCTCCGGCTGGTCGAACAGTCGAAACGCGTCGCTCATCCCGAGGTCGAGTAACGCGCCGAGCGCGGCTCGTTCCTTCGCCGAGCACAGCACCTTGCCGGCCCACGCGCGCGGGTCGTGGACGTCGCGGTCTTCCGGCGCCACGTTGAAATCGCCTACCACGAGCAATCGCGGGTAGCGGGCGAGCTCCGCCGCGAGGAGCTCGCGCAACGCCGCGAGCCACTCGAGCTTGTAGCGATATTTGTCCGAATCGACGTTCTCGCCGTTCGGCACGTACAGGCAATAGAAGCGCAGCCCGCCGAACGTGGCCGCGAGTACGCGCTTCTGCTCGTCGGCGAAGCCGTGGCCGATGCCGTGCGCTACGTCCTGCGGCGGCTGCCGCGACAATATCGCCACGCCGTTGTATGCGGCCTGGCCGCTGAACGTGGCCGTGTAACCGCGGTCGGCGAAGGTATCCGCAGGGGAAATCCTCGTCGCGGAGCTTCGTCTCCTGCAGGGCGAGCAGGTCGGGCTGCTCGCGCTCGAGCCACTTCAGCACGTGCGGCAGCCGCACGCGCAGGCTGTTCACGTTCCAGGTCGCGATCTTCAAACGGCGTGTGCTCGTGGTTTCGGCTGCCCGCGTGCGCCGGCGGCTACTGCGGAGCAGTGATGCCGGCCTGGCGCAGCAGCGCGTCGAGCTGCGGCTTGCGGCCGCGGAAGTCGACGAACGAGTCGAGCGCGTCACGACTGCCGCCGGTCGCGAGGATGGCGCGGCGGAAACGTTCGGCCGTGTTCCGATCGAACACGCCCGATTCCTCGAATGCGGCGAACGCGTCGGCCGCGAGTACTTCGGCCCACTTGTAGCTGTAATAGCCCGCAGCGTAGCCGCCGCCGAAGACGTGGCCGAACGAGTGCGCGAAGCGATTGAAAGCCGGTGGCTGAATGACCGCTACCTCGCGCCGCACCTCGCCCAAAATTTCCAGCACGCGTGAGCCGCGCTTGGGGTCGTACTCGTGGTGCAGCCTGAAGTCGAACAGCGCGAACTCGAGCTGCCGCGCCATCGCGAGCCCGGCGAGGAATTTGCGCGAGCGCTGCAGCATCTCCATCTTGTCTTGCGGCAGCGGCGCGCCCGTTTGGTAGTGGCGCGCGATCGTGCCGAGCACCTCCGGTCGCCACGTGAAGTTCTCGAGGAACTGACTCGGCAGCTCGACGGCGTCCCAGGCCACGCCGTTGATGCCGGCGATCGACGGGTAGTCGACCTCGGTCAGCAGGTGATGCAGGCCGTGACCGAATTCGTGGAACAGCGTCACGACTTCCGAATGCGTCAGCAGCGATGGCGTGTCGTCGACCGGCGAGTTGAAATTGCAGACGAGATACGCGACCGGTGCCTGCGCGGCGCCGTTCAATTTCGCGCGGCTCAGGCAACCGTCCATCCATGCGCCGCCGCGCTTGTTCGGCCGCGCGAAGAGATCGAGATAGCAGCTGCCGACGAGCCCGCCGTCCGCGCGTCTAAGCTCGTAGTAACGCACGCTCGGGTGCCACACGCTCGGCGCGGCCGCTTCCTGGACTTTGAGGTCGAACAGCTTGCCGAACAGCGCGAACAGTCCGTCGAGCACCCGCGGCAGCGGGAAGTAGGGCCGCAGCTCTTCTTCCGCGAGGTTTAGTTTCTGCTGGCGCAGCCGCTCGGCGTAAAACGCCGTGTCCCAGGGTTCGAGCTTCTGCCCCGCGAACGCGCTGAGCTCCGCAACCTCCTGCTCCGCCACCGGCCTGCTGCGCCGCGCGAGATCGCGCAGAAATTCGATCACGCGCTCCGGCGATTCCGCCATTTTGGTCGCGAGCGAATACTCGGCGAAGCTGCGGAAGCCGACCAGCCCGGCAGCTTCGTGGCGCAACGCGAGAATCTGCTCGATCAGCGCACTGTTGTCCCAGCGGCCCGCATGCGGCCCCTGATCGGAGGCGCGTGTGGTCCACGCTTCGTAGTACTTCCGGCGCAGCGCCCGTGACTCGGCGTGCGCCATGACGGTTTGAAACGTGGGCGGATCGAGTCGCAGCAGCCAGCCTTCGAGCTTGCGCTCGGCGGCGAGTTGGCGCGCGCGCTCGAGCGCCTGCTCCGGCAGACCGGTCAACGCACCGCGATCGGTCTCGTGGTGCTCGAACGCATCGGTCGCGTCCATGATGTTCTGTTCGAACGTGGCTTGCCGCGCGGCGAGCTGCTGCATGAGCTCACGGAAACGCTGCCGGGCCGCGCCCGCAAGCGTGACCCCGCCGAGCCGAAAGTCCCGCAGCGCCTGCGTTACGAGGTGCTGCTCGACGGGTTGCGCCGCCGTGACCTGCTCCTTAAGCGCGCCGAAATGCCGGTACAGCGCTTCGTTCTGCCCGAGCTCCGTGCTGAATTCCGTCACGAGGGGCAGGCAGCGGTTGTAGGCCTCGCGCAGCGGCGGGCTCGAGAGCACGGAGTTCAGATGGGACACCGGGCCCCACACGCGGTTGATCTCGGTGTTGATGCGCTCGAGGTCGCGCAGCCAGTCGAGCGTGGGTGTGGCGATGGTCTCGGCGGCGTCGAGCGCGCGGCGCTGTGCGGCCAGCACATCGCGGACGGCGGGCTCCACGTGCTCCGGCCGGATCGCCTCGAAGTCCGGCAGGATGTTGGTCGGTGCGAGCAAGGGATTGGTGGCGGCCTGGTCGGTCATGCGGCGACTGTAGCGGTTGCGATTCGGGGAATCTAACAGAGAATCTCCGCGATTTGCGGAACTGAAGTACGCTTGGCGGCGCGGAAGCGCGGAGGTGGCGGTGCAGGCGTTCGACTTACTCGTTTTGGGCGGCGGCAGCGGCGGGCTCGCGATGGCGCAGCGGGCAGCCGAGTACGGCGCCCGCGTGGCGTTGTTCGAGCCGAGGCGTTTGGGTGGCACGTGCGTGAACGTGGGCTGCGTGCCGAAAAAGGTCATGTGGAATGCGGCGGAGCTCGCCGCGGCGCTCGAGCACGCGCCGCACTACGGCTTCGACGTGACCGTCGGCCGACACGACTGGACGAAGTTGAAGCAGGCACGCGACGCGTACGTCGCCCGACTGAACGGCATCTACCAGCGCAATCTCGACAAGAAAGGCATCGCGACAATTCGCACGGCCGCTCGGTTGACTAGCAAGAACGAAGTCGTCGACGGCGACGGGCTTGCCTACAGCGCGAAGCACATCGTGATCGCGACCGGCGGGCAGCCTTCAGTGCCGGCTCTGCCCGGCGCCGATCTCGGGGGCACTTCGGATGACTTCTTCGAGTGGCCCGAGCGGCCGCGCCGCGTCGCGATCGCCGGCAGCGGCTACATCGCCGTGGAGCTCGCCGGCGTATTGCGCTCACTTGGCAGCGAGGTCGTGCTCGTGTTTCGCCGCACGCGCGTGCTGCGGCAGTTCGATGCGTTGCTCGGGGAGAAGCTGCAGGACGCGATGCACGCGTCCGGCATCGAAGTGTTAAGTGAATTCATGCCGCGCTCCGTCACACGCGGCGCGGGCGGAATTGCGCTCGAGAGCACCGACGGTCGCCGCGTGGCGGACTGCGACCGGTTGCTCTGGGCCATCGGTCGCACGCCGAGTACGGCGGAGCTTGGTCTCGCCGCGGCGGGCGTGGTGATCGACGAGGATGGCTACATCGGCGTCGACAAGTTCCAGAACACGAGCACGCCCGGCATCTACGCCGTGGGCGACGTCACGGGCCAGGCCGAGCTGACGCCGGCCGCGATCGCGGCCGGTCGGCGCCTCGCGGATCGGCTGTTCGGCGGCCAGCCCGACCGGCATTTGAGCTACGACTTGATCCCTACGGTAGTGTTCTCGCATCCGCCGATCGGTACGGTTGGGTTGTCCGAGCAAGCCGCGCGCGAGCGCCATCCGAACGAGCCCGTTCGCATCTACCAGGCCGACTTCGTGTCGATGTTCTACGGGCTGACGCCAGACAAGCCACGCACCTGGATGAAGCTCGTGACGGTCGGTGCCGACGAGCGCGTCGTCGGCTGTCACGTGATCGGGCAGGCCGCCGACGAGATCATCCAGGGCTTTGCGGTGGCGCTGACAATGGGCGCGCGCAAGCGCGACTTCGACGATACGCTCGCGATCCATCCGACCAGCGCCGAAGAGCTGGTCACGATGCGTTGATGGGGGCTACGCCAGCAACCCGAGCCGGCCGCACCGGCCACGCGCGCGAGCGCGGCCGCGGCGCTCGTCGCGACGGGGATCCTGCTGAGCCGCGTGATCGGCCTGGTCCGCGAGCGCGTGCTCGCGATCTACTTCGGCACGGGGTTGCACGCGGATGTGTGGAGTGCCGGTCTGCGGCTGCCGAACGTGCTCCAGAACCTGCTCGGCGAAGGTACGCTCTCCGCGTCGTTCATTCCGGCCTATTCGGCGCTGCTCGGCCAGGGCCGCACGAAGGAAGCCGGTCGCATGGCCGGCGCGATGTTCGCGCTGTTGCTCGCGATCGCGGGCGCCGTCGCGCTGCTCGGCGTGCTGCTCGCGCCGGTGCTCGTGACGGTATTCACACCCGGTTTCGACGGCCACCGGCGCGAGCTGATGATCGCCGTGGTACGCATCGTGTTCCCGATGACCGGCGTGCTCGTGCTGTCGGCATGGGCGCTCGGCATTTTGAACAGCCACCGGCAATTCTTCCTGCCGTACTTCGCGCCGGTGCTGTGGAACGCGGCCATCATCGGCACGCTGATCGCGTTCGGCTCGCGTCTGAATCTCGACGGCCTGCTGCTCGCTGCGGCGTGGGGCGCGCTGGCGGGCGGCGTATTGCAGCTCGCGGTGCAGTTGCCCTCGGTGCTGAAGCTCGATCGCGAGATTCGCGTGAATGGCGGCCGCAACGAGCCGGCGTTCCGCGAAGCGGTCGCCAAGGCTGCGCCCGCGATCATGGGCCGCGGCGTCGTGCAGCTCTCGAGTTACGTGGATCTCGTGCTCGCGAGCCTGCTTGCGATCGGCGCGCTCGCGCGGCTGCGTTACGCGCAAACGTTGTACGTGCTACCGGTCAGCCTGTTCGGCATGAGTGTCGCGGCCGCCGAGCTGCCCGACCTCTCGCGCGAGCGCGATAGCGCCAAGGAGGCACTGCGCGAGCGCGCGGCGGCCGCGGTTCGTCGCGTGGCGTTCTACGTCGTGCCGAGCGTCGTGGCATTCGTCGCGCTCGGCGACGTACTGGTCGCCGGCTTGTTCCGCGCGGGCGAGTTCGGTGCGGCGGACGTGACGGTCGTCTGGATCACGCTCGTGGGTTACAGCGCCGGGTTGCTGGCTTCGACGTCCACGCGTGTGTATCAGTCGGCGTTCTTTGCGATGCGCGACACGGCCACGCCGGCGCGCGTCGCCGGTTTGCGCGTGCTGACGGCGTTCGTCGCCGGCTCGTTGCTGATGGTGCAGTTCGAGTCCGTCAGTCTGTTCGGCCGCACGATTCCGGCCGGCGTGTTCGCCGGCGCCAATGTCGCGGGCGTACCGCTCGGACCGCTAGGGCTCGCGGTCGGCGCGGCCGCCGGCGCCTGGCTCGAGTGGTGGCTCTTGAAGCGGCAACTCGTCGCGAAGATCGGCGCCGTGGGTACGGGCGCCGGGCAGCTCGCGCGCATGGCGGCGGCCGCGCTCGTCGCAGCGGCGATCGCCCGCGCCATTGCGGCACTCGTGCCGTGGACGCCGCTGCCCGCAGCGCTGCTCGTTGCCGCCGTGTTCGGCGGGGCGTATTTCGCGGCCGCTCAAGTGGCGGGGCTCGCCGAAGCGCGCGCGTTGCCGGCGGCGCTGCTGCGCCGCGTGCGTGGCTAGCGCAGCAGTTGCTTCAGGATGGGGGCCGTGACGGGCATGACGCCGCGCCAGAGGTGGAACGATTCGGCTGCCTGCTCGACGAGCATGCCCCAGCCCTGAACCGCGTACCCGGCGCCCTGCTCGCGTGCCCAAGTAACGAAGGGCGTGTCGTTGCGGCTGTACACCATGTCGTAGCAAAAGCTCTCGGGGTTCACGAGGGACCCGGGGAACGGCGTCGGTTCGCCCTTGAGGCCGGCCGAGCTTGCATTCACGAGCACTTCGAACGCCGGCAATCCGGCAAGGCGGTCGAACTCGACGAGCTCGATCTCCGGCGGGTGGCCGAAGTGAGCCGCGAGCTGCATGGCACGCTGCCGGCTGCGATTCGCGATCACGAGCTTCGCGGGCTTCTCGGCCAGCAACGGACCGACGATGCCGCGCGCCGCGCCGCCGGCGCCGAACAGGATGACCGAACGGCCCGCGAGATCGAGGCCCTGATTGACCGTGACGTCACGGATGAAGCCGACGCCGTCGGTGTTGTCGCCGCGCAGCCGGTTGCCGTCGATCGTGATCGTGTTGACGGCGCCCGCCACTCGCGCGGCGTGGCTCACTTCGTCGACGAGCGTGGACGCGGCCTCCTTGTGGGGCACGGTCACGTTCAGGCCGCGGCCGCCGGCTGCACCGAAGCCGCGCACGGCCGTTTCAAAGGCGGGGGGCGATGCGTCGATGAGCTCGTACGTGAGGTGCTGCCCGGTTTGCCGCGCGAACAGCGTGTGAATGAACGGCGACCGACTGTGCTCGATCGGGTGGCCGACGAGACCGTAACGGTCGGGCGGCGCGCTATTGTTGGTCATTCTCGCCCCTTTCGTAGCTGCCGATTCTGCGTGGTTTTCGGTACCTTTGCCAACGGAGATCGCCGGCACGGAGCGAGAGGTAGATGAATAGCAAAACGAAACTCATTCGTTGCACCTGGAGCGAGGGCGTGGACCCGGCGTACGAGCGCTACCACGACGCCGAATGGGGCGTGCCGGTGCGCGACGACCGCACGCATTTCGAATTCCTCGTGCTCGAGAGTGCGCAAGCGGGCTTGAGCTGGTGGACGATCCTTCGCAAGCGCGACGGCTATCGACGCGCGTTCGCGGAATTCGACGCAACGAAGGTGGCTCGCTTCACGAGCCGCACCGTCGAGAAGCTCATGGGCGACGCCGGCATCGTGCGCAATCGACAGAAGATCGAAGCTGCCATCACCAACGCGCGTGCGTTCCTTCGAATCCAGGAAGAGCTCGGCAGCTTCGACGCGTACGTGTGGCAGTTCGTGGACGGCGCGCCGATCGTGAACAAGTGGCGCAAGCACGGCGACGTGCCGCCGACGAGCAAGGAATCGGATGCGCTCAGCAAGGATCTGAAAGCGCGCGGTTTCAAGTTCGTCGGCCCGACGATCGTCTACGCGCACATGCAGGCGACGGGGCTCGTCAACGACCACCTCGTCGGCTGCTTCCGCTACCGCGAGAGCGGCAAGGGGCGCCGCTAGGGCGTGCGAACGTTGACGATCGTGAGCCCGTACAGCGAGCCCCGCGTGAAGTGCGAGATCGCGCCGAGATAGTGCGTGGCAGGGTCGAGCGACGCCCAGTTCACGTCGAGATCGAGACGGTCGCCAGCGGACACGGCGGCGGGCGCCGTGACTCCGAGATTGCCGACGGCGTCGCTGATGCCGAACGACCAGGTGAACAACGAGTAGTTGGCTCCCGGGCCGCCGGCCACGTCGTCCGTCTCGTAACCGTGCACGAGCACTTGGTATTGCCCCGCTTGGGGCTGCGTCACGTCGATCTCTTCGTCCGAAGTCAATCCGCCGCTCTGCCCGATCTGGACGCAATCGTCCGGGCTCGTTCGGGCAATAGAACAGATAGAGGTCCAAATCGTCGGTGCCGTCCGTGAACTCGTTGAACAGCGCAACGCGCAGGTACAGCTGGTTTGGCGGTACCGTGAGTGTGGTTCGAGTCACGCCGTTGTTGGAGCGGTTGGTAAAGGTGTTGGTTGGATCGTTGTCGACGAAGTAACGCGGCACCTGGCCGTTGGCGTCGAGAAACGGTTTGCGCAGGCCGTGCACGCCGGCCGCGTAGGCGCCCGTGTAACCGAACGCGGCCGGCATCTTCGTGGAGCCCGTGGTGCCCGTCAGATACAGCTCGGGCGGAGCGCGCAGCGTCACGGCTTGCACGGAGATCGGGCTCGTGACGCTCTGACTGCCGCCGTCGGACCACGTGAGCCGACCGAAATTCCACGCATCGAGATCCGTGCCACGATCGACGAAACGCACCGAGAAGTCCGCGCTTTGGCCTGTGGTCAGCGTCAGCGACGGAGGCTCCACGAATACGTCGACGTTCGGCGGTGGCGTGACGTCTGCAGTAAAGGTGGCCGGCGGGCCGATGTTCGTGACGCGCCGCCGTACGCTGTCGCCGGTAATGAGCTGGCTTAGGCCGATCGACGGCAGATTCAGATCCGTGGCAGCGCTCGAGTAACCGGCGGCGGCGAGTGCGGCGCACTCGCTGACCGTGAACGGCGGTTGGTGCAGGCCGCACAGGTACGCAGCGTGATCGCGGTAGTCGCTCTCGTACACGAGGCCGGGCGCGATCGCGCGATTCGGATCGATGTGGCCGGCACCGACGTCGAACGGATCGGCCGGCGTGCCGTCCTCGCGGATCACGCCCTGGTACGCAGTGGTCATCAATGCCGACTTCAGCATGCCCGGCGTCCAGTCCGGATGCGCTTCCTTCAGGAGCACGGCCACGCCGGTGGTCTCGGGTGCCGACTGCGACGTACCCGACATGTACTGGTAGGTCTCGCCGCGCAGGCCGTTCGCGACGTCGGGTGTCTGGCCCCCCAGGATATCGACGCCCGGTGCCGAGACGTCCGGCTTCGAGAAGTTCGCGTCCGACAGCGACGGGCCGCGCGACGAGAAGTCGGCCACGATGTTGCCGTTGCCGGAGAGCGTCGCGAAAATCCCGGACGCGAGCTTGACCGTCACGCGGTCAGTCGCCGCGAGGCTCTTGCCGGCGTCGACGGCCAGGCGGTCGACCAGTTTCTGGCCATCCGCGTTGCCGATCATGACGGCGGGGATGTGCACTGCGTCGCTGTTGCCGTTCATGACGATCGGCCCGTCCGCGTTGTTGTAGACGACGACCGCCACGGCGCCGGCCGCCTCGGCGTTCGCAATCTTGACGTCAAACTCGCAGCCGCTGCGCTCGATCAGCGCGACGTTGCCTTTCATGTCCTTGGCGTTCGTCAGCGCCTGACATGCGTCGCGAGTGCTGCCCGTGGCGCCACCCGCGATCGGGCCCTGGCCGTCGTTGGCCGCCACGAGCAGCGCCTCGATCGGTTTGTCGCGCGTGAGCGCCGGCGTGAAGCTCGCTTGCGCGCATGACGATCGTCTGCTTAAGGTCCGCCGGCGCCGTGATCTCGATGGCGTCGTCGAACAGCTCGCCGGACTGCGTCGACGCGGCCGTGGTCAGCACCCACGGGTCGCTGCTCGGCGAGCCGATCGTGTACAGGTCCGGCCCGTCGTTGCCGCCGGCGACGACGGTCAACACGCCGGCGTCGAGCGCGTGCAGCAGCGCCATGTCGTCGGGCGCCGTGAGATCGGTCTCGAGGCTGCCGACGGAGTAGTTGATGATGTCGACGCCATCGGCCACGGCGTCGTCGATCGCGCGCGTGAGATCCGACGTGGCGCAGGTCGCCTCGCGTGGCGCCGGGCTCCAACCAGCAGGCTTTATAGATCGCAACCTGCGCACGCGGCGCGATGCCGCTGACGCGAGCGACACGCGTGCCGAGCAGGGATGCGTCCACGGGATTGCCGGCGACGATCGTCGCGATGTGCGTGCCGTGGCCATCGACGTCCTTCGGCGAGCGAACCTCGCCCGGGTCGAGCTGCCAGCGCGAGAGGAAGCCTTCGATGTAGAAACGTGCGCCGACGACTTTGTTGTTGCATGCCTTCGCATCCCACCCGGGGCCCGTCTCGCAGGCGCCGCGAAAGCGCAGCGGCGGATCGAACACGACCGCCGTCGGCGGATGGCGGATGTATGAGCCGCAGAGCCAAAGACCGAGCAACGACGCCTGGGCCCACTGGCCTCGACACAGGCCTGGGACGCGCTCCTCCGTGTCGAGCAGCGATGGATGAGACGGTGCGACGCCGCTGTCGATGACGGCGACTACGATACCGTCGCCGCGGAGCTTCTTGTCGGCGCGCAGTCCGCCTACCTGGTCCTCGAGGCCGAGAAAAATCGCACTGTTGTTCGTGACCGGGTGCTGGTCCGTGTCGGGCCAGATGCGGTCGACCGCGTCGCTCTGCGCGAGCCGCGCGACTTGCGCGGGGGTGAGCCGTGCGGCGAAGCCGTTCAGGGCGTAGCGATAGCTGTAGATCTTGGTGCTCTGCGCGCCGACCGTGCCGAGCAATCGATCGTGCACTTGCTCGATCTGCTTGGCATAGCTCGCCGCCGCAGTCGTCGCCGCCTGCGCCCGCATGCGCTGGCCGTCGCTGGGGCTCCCGGCGCCGTTCTCGCCGAACGTGGACTTGTAGCTGGCTGCGCCCGGCGCCTTGAGCTTCACGATGTAAACGGACGCCGGGCGCTTGACCGGGCGCACCGGGCTCAGGAGCCGCATGGGCCGGGTCGGCGGGTCTTGCACCACCTGCCCCGTCGCGGGCAGCAGTGCGACGGCGGCAGCGAGCGTGGCTGCCGCGAGCGTCAGGCGGGCGCGCGGGTTCCTTGGCATTTTCTAGTTTTTAGCCCGGCTCTTAGGGCGCGTTGTTCAAACGTTACCACAGCTGCTGCGGCGGCTCACTCCGCGCAGTGGTTCAGCGGTCGAGGGTCCCGCGTGCGCGGCTCAGCCGCGCACGGTGCGGCCGGTACGGCCGTCGCGGATGACGGTAGGTTGCGCGAGGCCGCCAAGCTCGCCCGCGAGCACGCAGTCGAGCCTGCGGCCGAGCTCGTGCCGCAACGCGAGCACGCGGCGGTGCGGCGCGCGCCGGCTCACGTTGGCGCTCGTCGACACGAGCGCGCCGCCGGCGCGCTCGCAGAGTCGGCGCGCGAGCGGATGCGCCGTCAGGCGCACGGCCACGCTGTCGTGGCCGCCGCGGATCCAGCGCGGTGCGGTGCGGCGCGCCGTTAGCGCCCAGGTCACGGGGCCGGGCCAGGTGGCGAGGATCTCGCTGCGCCGCGGTTCGGGTGGCAGCACGGCGTAGCGCTCGAGCTGCGCGAGTGTGGCGCCGATCAGCACGAGCCCCTTGCGCCAGGAGCGTCGCTTGATCGCGAGCACGCGCATGACGGCGCGCTCGTCATCGGGCAGGCACCCCAAGCCGAACACCGCCTCGGTCGGATAGGCGATGACGCCGCCCGCGCGGACGATCCGGGCGGCGCGGTCGATGGCGAGCCAGCGGATCACACCTCGGGCGCGTTCGGCCGGCGCGGCGCTTTTCGCCTTGCGGACCGAAGCCTTTTTCTTCTTCTTTTTCTTCTTTTTCGCCGGCTTCGCGACTTTTTCAGCCTTTTCGGCCTTTTCGGCTTTCGCGAGCGCCGCGGCGTCTTCGGCGGCGGCCGGCGCCTTGCGCTTCATGCCGCGGCCGCGCCGCTCGGGGGCGGCGGCCAGGAAGGCCTGGCATTCCTCGAGTGTCAGCTCCTTCGGCACCTTGTCCTTCGGGATCTTGGCGTTCTTTTCTTTGTTCGTGATGTACGGACCGTAACGGCCGTTCAACACCTGGATGCCGGCCTCGGGGAAGTCGAGGATCAGCCGGTTTGCGTCGGCGATCTTCTTCTCGGCTACGAGCTGCAGCGCGCGTTCGAGCATCGATCGTGTACGGGTCGTCGCCCTTGATCGACACGAACTTGTTGCCATAGCGCACGTACGGGCCGAAACGGCCGATGTTGGCCGACACGGGCTCGCCTTCGGCCGTTACCCCAAGCTCGCGCGGCAACTTGAACAGATCGATCGCGGCTTCGATCGTGATGGTGTCCATTTTCTGGCCGGGCCGCAGACCCGCGAACTTCGGCTTGTCGACGTCGTCTTTCGTGCCGATCTGGACGAACGCGCCGTAGCGCCCCATGCGCACGCTGATGGGGCGACCGCTTGCGGCGTCCACCCCAAGCACGCGCGCCTGCGACGCCTGCTCGCGAGTCACGTTGGTCTCGGTGTGCTCCACGAGCTCGTTGAACGGCTTCCAGAATTCCTCGAGCAGCGGCACCCACTCGCGTTCGCCGCGCGAGACCGCGTCGAGCGAGTCTTCCATGCGCGCCGTGAACTCGTAGTCCACGTAGCGCGAGAAGAATTTCACAAGGAACCGATTCACGACGCGACCGACGTCGGTCGGCACGAACCGGCGATTGTCCATCTCGACGTACTCGCGATTGCGCAGCGTCGAGATGATCGAAGCGTACGTCGACGGGCGACCGATGCCGAACTCCTCGAGCGCTTTCACAAGCGTGGCTTCCGAGTAGCGCGGTGGCGGCTCGGTGAAATGCTGAGCGCTCTGCACGCTGTTCAAGCTCAGGCGATCGCCTTCCGCCACAGCGGGGAGCATGTGGTCCTGCTCGTCTGCTTCGGTGTCATCCTGGCCTTCGAGATAGACGGCGATGAAGCCGGGGCTCACGAGCACGGACCCCGTGGCGCGAAACGAGATCGGGCTCCCCGGCGTCTCGCCGGCTGCGAGGTCGAGCGCCACCGTGTCGTACACGGCGGGGTTCATCTGCGAGGCAACCGTACGCTTCCAGATCAGCTCGTAGAGTTTGTACTGGTTGGCATCCAGGAACTGGCGCAGCTCCTCCGGATGGCGCGCGGCCGCAGTTGGCCGGATAGCCTCGTGTGCTTCCTGCGCGTTCTTGGCCTTGGTGGTGTAGCGCCGCGGCTCGTCCGGCAGGTTTTCCTTGCCGAAGCGGTCTGCGATTACGCTGCGCAACTCGGTCAAGGCTTCGTCCGCGAGCGTGACCGAGTCGGTGCGCATGTAGCTGATCAGGCCGACCGTGCCTTCGCCGATGTCGATGCCTTCGTATAGACGCTGCGCGACCGTCATCGTGCGCTGCGCGCTGAAGCCGAGTTTGCGCGACGCCTCCTGCTGTAGCGTCGAAGTCGTGAACGGCGCGGCCGGATTTCGGCGGCGCTGTTTCTTGTCTACCTTGGCGACCGTCAGCGTGCCGTGCGCGGTATCGCGGATTTTCTGCTCCGCGGCGCGCACCTGGGCTTCGTTCGTGAACGTGAACTGCTCTACCTTCCCACTGTCGAAGACGGCGAGCCGCGCAGGGAACGGGGTGCCGCTGTCGTTCTTCGGTTGCTGCGCGAGGGCTTCAATCGTCCAATATTCCTGCGCCTTGAACGCGGTGATCTCTTCCTCACGCTCGACGATCAGTCGCAGCGCGGGGCTCTGCACGCGGCCAGCCGACAGTCCGCGGCGCACCTTCTTCCATAGCAGCGGCGACAGATTGAATCCGACGAGGTAATCGAGCGCGCGCCGCGCCTGCTGCGCATTCACGAGTTGCTCGGACAACTTGCGCGGTTGATCGATCGCTTCCTGGATCGCGCGCTTGGTTACCTCATGGAACACCACGCGCTGCACGGGCTTGTCGTCGAGCACGTCGTGTTCTTTCAGCACCTCGTACACGTGCCACGAAATGGCCTCGCCCTCGCGGTCCGGGTCGGTCGCGAGATAGATGGCCGAAGCCTTCTTCGCGGCTTTGACGATCTTGTCGACGTGCTTCTCGTTCTTCTCGATCAGCTGATACTTCATCGCGAAGCCGTGCTCGGGATCGACCGCGCCTTCCTTCGGCACGAGATCGCGAACGTGGCCGTACGACGCGAGCACCTCGAAATCGCAACCGAGGTACTTTTCGATCGTGCGCGCCTTAGCCGGCGATTCGACGATGACGAGATTCTTGGCCATGGCTTAAGCGCGGCGAAGCAAATACGGTGGTCTTGGGTGCAACAACATCGGGTTGAATGGGTGCTTACGCCTAAGCCGGCCGACTTTGGGGACCCGGAGGATAGCCGATTCCCGGCGCGCGGTTAAAGGTGGGGTCGACAGTCCGCGTGATTCGCGGCAGGGTCTAGTGCACCCAGGCCGAGTCGTCCGCGAACACGAGGTCTTCGATCTGGGCGTAGGCGGCCTGCTGGCCGGGTTGGCTGAATAGCACCATCATCACGACCCACTTCGTCTGGTCGACGTCGATTTCGTCATGCTCGAGCGCCAGCAGCCTGATCGATCACGAGCTCGCGCTGCGCCGGCTGGAGAATGCCGATCTGCTCGAGGTGCAGCAGGTAGCCGCGCGCGCCGGCGCTCAAGCGCTCCTGCTCGTCGGCGTCGAAAACGCGGAATGCGGTTTCCCGCGGGGCGTTGCCGGAGTCGTAGCATGAAGGCCGTCGAGCCAGTCGAGCGCACGCGCGATCTCGCGATCATGAAAGCCGGCGAGCTTGAGCTCGGTTTGCAGCTCGGTACGATTGGGTTCGGATTCGTCGTCGTTGTCGACGAAAGACTCGAACAGGTACATCAGGACGTCGAGGACCGATTCCTTCATCTCTTTCTCTTGCCCAGACGGGCATAACGACCGCCGGGCAATGCCTCGACTAACCCTTCGAGCTCCAAGATAAGGAGCATGGAGGAAAGCTCCGCAGCCGTCAAATGCACGCGGGCGCTCAAAGCGCCGATCGGAACCGGCGAGAAATCCATTGCATTGAGCAGCTTACGATACGTCGGATCGTCGCCAAGCTCGCCGTCCCCGGTGTTGTCCGCGGTGGTCTCGGGCGGCGTCTCGGCGAGATCGAGCTGCAGCTGCGGCGCGAGCTCGACCAGGATGTCGGCCGCTTCCTCTACGAGCTTCGCGCCTTGCCGGATCAGCCAGTGGCAGCCGCGTGCGAGCGGATTGTGAATCGAGCCGGGAATTGCGAACACCTCGCGTCCGAAGTCGCCGGCCAAACGCGCCGTAATCAGCGAGCCGCTGCGCCGCGTGGCCTCGACAACGAGTGTGCCGACGGCGAGACCCGCGATGACGCGATTGCGCTGTGGGAAGAAGAACTTCTGCGGCTCGACACCCGGGGCGAATTCGGAGACGAGCAAGCCGCGCGCAACGATCTCCGCGGCAAGCCGCTCGTGGGCGCGCGGAAAGATCACGTCGGGACCCGAGCCGAGCACGGCTATCGTGCCGCCCACCTCGGGCAACGCGCCGCGATGACTGGCGCCGTCGATACCGGTCGCGAGGCCGCTCGTGATCGTGAGCCCGCGCGCGCTCAGGTATTTTGCGAACTGCTCGGCTGTCTCGCGGCCACTCGTCGTCGGGCTGCGGCTGCCGACCATCGCAAGCTGCGGCGCCGACAGCAGCCCGTGGTCCGGGCCTTCGACCCAGAGCGCGAGCGGTGCGGTTTGAATCTCGGCGAGCCGCGGCGGATACAGCGCACTGCCGAACGTCACGAGGCCGCGATTCGGCCCGGCGAGCCAGCGGCGCCAGCGCTCGAGCAGGGTTTCGTCGGGGCTATGGAGCTTGCTGACGCCTTCGGCGGGCAGGCCTAGTGCGAGCAGTGCTCGCGCGGGCTCAGCGTGCAGAGCGTCGGCGGAGCCGCAGCTCTTCAATGCTTCGAGCCAGACCTGCGGCGAGATTGTGCGGCCTGCAGCAGCGCGAGCCAGGTGTCGCTCACCATGGCTGCGCCGCCTGCGGCGCGCGGGACGGAAAAGCGCTACGGGTTGCGCACCTTGTCGAGGACGGCGATGGCCGTGGTGGCCTCCATGACGAGCGCATAGCTGATCCGGTCAGACGTGCGGAAAACCATCATGGTGCCCGCAGGCTCATCCGGCAAATCGACTTTCTTGTTGAAAAGGCCACGTGCGCGAGTATCGTGAATCGTCTTCCCGGCCTGATACACGCGCAGCACCGTACCGGAATCGAGGCCGTCCTCGGCGCCGCGGTTCAATACGACGACGTTGTATTGACCGATCAGCGACACGCCGGACAGCACGGCGATGATTCGGCCATCGATTTCCTTCGCCGGCGCATGCGGCAGGAAGTTTGTCGGCGTGGCGTCTTCTTCCGGCACGAGATAGTTGCCGGCGACAGCTTCGCGCTCGGTCTCGATCAGACGCACCGTAGACGGGTCGCCGACGCGATCGATGCGGCCCTGGCCGACGTAGATGCCGAGGTAACCGAGAGTGTCCCGTGTGTCCGGGTCGACGAGCTTCTGGCCGAGGTCGACGACGTTGTAGACGGAGCCGACTGGCGCTTCCGTGCCGCGGACGTAAACGTCGCGGCCAACGCTTGCGATCAACCCCTCACGCTGCGCGACGATGTACGGCAGACTGTCGAGATCGCCCTTCTCAAGCAGGCGCGGCCGCGAGAGGAACGCGCGCAGCGTCTCGTACGGGATTGTCTGGATCGCGTCCTCGATCGGTGTCGAGCGCACGCGCGGCGAGAGTTTCTCGAACCCGCCGCTCCCCGTTGTCGGCTGCGGACCGCCGCGCTCGGTAACCTGAACCACGGGGCGGCCGTCACCGCCATACGACAGCGAAAGCAGGTCGCCCGGGAAAATCAGATGCGGATTCTCGATCTGTGGGTTGATCTGCCAAATTTCCGGCCACAACCACGGGTCGCGCAGGAACACCGACGCGATGCCCCACAGCGTGTCGCCGCGTTTGACGGTGTAGGTTTCCGGGTGGCGCGGGTTCAACACTGGCGACGGAGCCGGCTGACCCACGGCGGCGAGTTCGAGCCTGCTGCTCCGCTCCTGCGCCAGGCCGCTCGACAGCGTCACGAAACTTGCGGCTGCGGCGACGATCAGACAGGCTGATCGGATCAACGGCTTGCGCGCGTAGAACATGGTTCTCGGCTCCCTATGCTCGTGAAGGCTCAAATTTCCCAAGGGCGGTCCCGCAAATTCCGACTGCTATAATCCTAAGGAGCGCGAGTTGCGCTCAGGATGCACCATCGCTGCCGCGTCGTAGCCAGACTTCCCTGTAAAGTCAGAGGGTTAAGCTAACTTCGACGCGTTATACACGAAATCAGGGCCTAACGACAATGGCACGTCTCGCAATCCTTGAGTATCCGGATCCACGCCTGAGAATTCGCGCGGAGCCGGTCACAAAATTCGATGCCGAAGTCCAGAAGCTCGTGGCCGACATGTTCGAGACGATGTACGCGGCCCCGGGGATTGGCCTGGCCGCCACGCAAGTCAACGTCCACCAACGCATTCTTGTCTGCGATGTGGCCATCGAGGGCAAGCAGCCTTACTGCCTGATCAACCCCGAAATCATCCATGCCGAAGGCCAGACTAGCGCAGAAGAGGGCTGCCTTTCCGTGCCGGAGTTCTACGACTACGTCGATCGCGCGGCGCTGATCCGCGTGCGGGCGTTCGACCCGGAGGGCCGGCAATTCGAGTTTCAGGCCGAGGGCTTGCTGGCCGTCTGCGTGCAGCACGAGATGGACCACCTCGAAGGCAAGCTGTTCGTCGACTATCTCTCGGAGCTCAAGCGCGAGCGCCTGAAGAAGAAGGCGTCGAAGAAGGCCAAACGTACCCAGCAGGACGGCGCCGACGCACGTGTGCCGAGCTCTGTTCCGCTCATCTGACCTACGACGGCCGGCGGCAAGTTGATCTCGTCCGCCAGCATCGCATTCGCTGGAACCCCCGAGTTCGCGGTGCCTAGCCTGCGCGCGCTCGTCGCGCGCGGCGCCACCGTTCCCGTCGTGCTGACCCAGCCGGACCGTCCGGCCGGGCGGGGCCGCCGGCTGACCGCATCGCCGGTCAAGGAGGCCGCGCTGACCCTGGGGCTTTCCGTGGCACAACCGCCATCGTTGCGTAGCCTGAGCTTGGCCGAAGCGCTCGGCCCGCGCCCCGATCTCATGATCGTGATTGCGTACGGCCTGCTGTTGCCGCGCGCAATGCTCGAATGGCCGCGGCTCGGGTGCGTGAACCTGCATGCGTCGTTGCTGCCGCGTTGGCGTGGCGCCGCGCCGATACAGCGCGCGGTGCTGGCCGGCGACGCGGTCACCGGCATCAGCGTGATGCAAATGGACGAAGGGCTCGACACCGGGCCGGTACACCTGACGCAAACGACGCCGATTGGTGCGCGAGAGACCGCCGGTGAGCTGCACGGCCGGCTTGCGGCACTGGCCGCCGAAGCGCTGGTCGCGGCGCTGCCCGGTCTGCTGAGCGGCACCTCGGAACCGGTGCCCCAGCGCGCGGAGCTCGCAACACTCGCACCGAAGATCGCCAAAGGCGACGGCGCGCTTGATTGGCACGCGCCCGCCGTCGAGCTCGAGCGCCGTGTGCGGGCGTTCAATCCGTGGCCGGTGGCGGAAGGGCTGCTCGACCAGGGCGATCGCCTTCGGGTGTGGGACGCCGTAGTTGTCGACGCCGTGGCCCCGGGCGCACGCCCGGGCGCGATCGTAGCTGCGACGCGTGACGGCATCGATGTCGCGACCGGTGATGGGGTGCTGCGCCTCACGAAAGTCCAACCCCCTTCCGCGCGGGTGATGGACGCGGCGGCATATCTCGCGGCGCATTCGCTAATCGGGGCGGCGTTTGTTGCGTAACGCCGCGCCGGCCGGCGCCGAAGTCCGCGCCGCGGCCGCGCGGCTCGTCGCGCGCGTGCTCGTGGAGCGCGTCTCCGCGGATGACGCGCTCGAAGGCGAGCCGGGTATCGCAGCCGCGCGATCGACCGCTACTCGGCGCCCTCGTGTTTGGCGCTTTGCGTTGGCATCACCGGCTCGAATGGCAGGCGGCGCGCTTGCTCACGAAGCCGCTGAAGCGCGATCAAGCAGAGCTCGGTGCCCTGCTGCGAATCGGGCTGCTGCAACTCCAGGAGCTGCGAATCCCGCCGCATGCTGCGGTGTCGGCGACGGTCGATGCCGCGGCGCTGCTCGAGCTGCGAAGCGCGGCGGGTCTCGTGAATGCGGTGCTACGACGCTTCCAGCGCGAGCGAGCGGAGCTCGAAAGCGCTCTCAAAGACGTGCCGGAAGCGCGTTTCAGTCATCCGGCGTGGCTCATCGACGCGATCCGTGGCGACTGGCCCGATGACTGGGCGCGGATTCTCGACGCCAACAACGCACCTGCACCGATGTGGCTGCGCGTGAACCTGCGACGCACGACGCGCGCTGCGTATCTCGAAACGTTGCATGCGGCCGGCATTGCCGCCGACGCCGCGACCGATGTCGCGACGGCCGTGCGGCTCGGCGCGCCGCAGCCGGTCGAGAGCCTGCCAGGGTTCGCTGCCGGAGACGTATCGGTCCAGGACGTTTGCGCGCAACGCGCCGCCCTGTTGCTCGACCTTGCGGCGGGCCAGCGTGTGCTCGATGCGTGCGCTGCGCCCGGCGGCAAGACTGGCCACATTCTCGAAGCCTGTGCGGACCTCGCCGAAGTCTGGGCCGTCGACCGCGACAGCGCGCGACTGGCGCGAGTCGGCGACAACCTGCGCCGGCTCAAGCTCACGGCACGGCTCGTCACGGGCGATGCGACCGCACCCGCGCACTGGTGGGACGGCCGGCTGTTCGATCGCATCCTGCTCGATGCGCCATGCAGCGCGGTTGGCGTGATTCGCAGGCATCCGGACATCAAAGTGCTGCGGCGGCCGGAGGACGTGGACGGGGCCGTGGCGTTGCAGGCCAAGCTGTTGCGAGCGTTGTGGCCGTTGCTCGCGCCGGGCGGGCTGCTGGTCTATGCAACTTGTACGGTGCTGCGCCGCGAGAACGACGAGCAGATGGTGGCGTTTCGCGGTGCCGAGCCTGCCCTCGAGCCCGCCGGCCCAGGCGGGGCCACGAGTTGGCGCAACCTGCCCGGGGAGGCGGACGGCGACGGCTTCTATTATGCTGGGCTTCGGAAGCCGCACGCGCTACCCACCGCCAGTGTACCCCCGCAACCATAGCTCCCCGACACCGGCTGTAGTGCTCTTGCGGGAGTGCGTGCGCTGGTTTACATGTGTGCTTGCGCTTTTGCTGGTTGCAGCCGTGAACGGCCAGGCGCTCATCACGGAGCCACGGCCTGTGGCCGTGGCCGACGACGATCCCGGCCGGTTCGAAGTTCGATCTGCGTCCGTCGAGCTCGAAGGCGGTGTGTATCTGCTCACGGCGCGTGTCGAATACCGATTGTCGACGGAGGCGCGCGACGCGCTGCAAGCCGGCGTGCCGCTGAACATCCGGCTCGACGTCGAGGTCATCCACAACCGTCGTTTCTGGTTCAACAATACCGTCGCATCGCTGCGGCAGCGCTTCCAACTCGAGTATCACGCACTCAGCGAGCGGTACATCGTCATTAACGTCAACAGCAGTCAGCAGGAGTCGTTCGGATCGCTGTTCGGCGCGCTGAACTTCCTCGGGCGCGTCGATAAGCTGCCGTTGCTCGATGCTTCGCTGCTCGAAGACTCTCGCGGTTACCTGTTTCGTATGCGCGCCTTTCTCGACGTGGAGAAATTCCCCGGGCCGTTGCGCCTGCTCGCGTTCTGGCGGCGTGACTGGTCTTTAGCCAGCGACTGGTACCAATGGCCATTGCGAAACGACTGAAGCGCGCAGCCGTCGCGATACTCGCCGTGCTGGGACTGCTGCTGTGGTTCGCAGCTCTGCTGCTGTTCACGCGCGTCACCGAGAATTCGGACGACTTCGCGAGCCGCCAGGACGTGATCCTGCTGATCAACTCGGTCGGTATCGGCGTGCTGGTGATCCTGATCGTGTCGAATCTGTGGCAGCTCGTGCGCGACTACCGCCAGCACGTGCCGGGCTCCCGTCTGCGTGCGCGGATGGTGTCGCTGCTCGTGATGGTGGCTGTGACGCCGCTGGTCGGCGTGTACATCTTCTCAGTCCAGTTCATCAATCGCGGTATCGATAACTGGTTCAGCGTCGACGTGGAGCAGGGGCTGGGCGACGCGCTTGCGCTTGGCCAGACGGTGCTCGAGATCCAGACGCGCGCCAGGCTCGAGCAGGTGCAGGACCTCGCACGTCGTCTCGGGTCGGTGTCGCGCTCCGAGTTACCGACGACGTTGAACGCAATGCGGCGCGACACCGATGCGGTCGATCTGACGGTGTACGGGCCGAACAACCAGATCCTCGCGATCACGTCGATCGATCCCGAGCCCGGCGCGCCGCACTATCCAACGGACGAGGTGCTGTTGCAGCTGCGCCAGCAACGGCCGTACGTCAGTGTGCAGCCGCAGAAGAAGGGCCAATACCAGGTGATCGCGGCGGCCACGATCAGCGCGCCTACAGCGCGTGGCGAACAAGAGTTCGTGATGGCGACGTACCCGCTTGAGCAGCGCGTCAGCACGCTCGCAAACAACGTGCTGTCGAGCTACAACCAGTTCCGCGAGCGCGCGTTCCTGCGCACGGCGCTGAAGTACTCGTTCACGCTGACCCTGAGCCTGGTTCTGTTGATCTCGCTGCTGGCGTCGGTCTATGGCGCTTTCTTCTTCGCGCGGCGGCTCGTCGTGCCGATCCAGCTGCTGATGCAAGGCACGCGTGCGGTCGCACGGGGCGACTTTGCCACGCGCGTGCCGACACCCCCGCGCGACGAGATCGGTTTCCTGGTGCACTCGTTCAACGACATGACGCAGCGGCTCGCGCTGGCGAGCGCGGAGGCCCGCTCGGGCCAACAGCAAGTAGAGGCGGAGCGCCGCAAGCTCGAGCTGATCCTCGCGCGCCTGTCGACCGGCGTAATTTCGCTCGAGCCGGATCTGCGGATTCGCACGGCGAACCAGGCCGCGGGCGCGATTCTCGGCGTGGACCTCGAGAAGCGGGTCGGTGAATCGGTCGTCGAGCTCGCGGGCTCGCGGCCATTGATGGCACAGTTCCTCGACGTCGCTCAGCAGCATCTGCGCCGGGGCGAGAGCGAATGGCGTGAGCAGATCGAGCTGCGCGACGACGGCATCCGCCGCGTGCTGATGTGCGCGTGCACCGAGCTGCCAGGCGACAGCGATAGCCCGGCCGGTTACGCCATCGTGTTCGACGACATCACGACGCTGCTAGAGGCGCAGCGCGAGGCGGCCTGGGGCGAAGTCGCACGACGGCTCGCGCACGAGATCAAGAACCCGCTGACGCCGATCCAGCTGTCTGCCGAGCGGTTGCGCCGTAAGTATCTCGGCGGGTCGTCGGGCGAGGCCGATTTGCTCGACCGCGCGACGCACACGATCATCCAGCAAGTCGAGGCCATGAAGCAGATGGTGAACGCGTTCAGTGAGTACGCGCGCACCCCGACGATGCAGGTTACCCGGTTCGACGTGAATGCCCTGATCACCGAGGTCAGCGAGCTGTATGCCCACCAGGAGAAGCCGTTGTCGATCACGCTCGCGCTCGCCCGGGACCTGCCGCAAATCGAAGCCGACGCTGGCCGTCTGCGCCAGGTGCTGCACAATCTGCTGCGCAACTCGATCGAGGCCACGGAGCACCGGGACGACGCGTATGTCGAAGTGGCGACTCGCAAGGTGCCGGGCAGCTCGCCGGAGCTCATCGAGATTCGGGTGACCGACAATGGTCCGGGATTTACGGGCGATATCGTGCACCAGGTGTTCGACCCTTACGTCACGAGCAAGCCGAAAGGCACCGGGTTGGGGCTCGCCATCGTCAAGAAGCTGGTCGAGGAGCATGGCGGGCAGATCAGCGCCCGGAACCGCGAGCACGGCGGTGCCGAGATCGCTATACTCCTGCCCATTGCGGTGGACGCGAGCGGTCACGCAACCGCACGGCGGCACGAGCACAGGAGAGAACGCGCATGAGCGCGCGCATTCTGGTTGTCGACGACGAAGCCAACATTCGCGCCCTGATCGATGAGATCTTGAGCGAAGAAGGCTACGAGGTCACTGCGGCCGCCGACGCGCGCGCCGCGCGCGCCGCGCGCAAGGAGCAGGACTTCGATCTGATCCTGCTCGACATCTGGATGCCCGATACCGACGGCATCTCGCTACTCAGGGAATGGTCGGACAACGGCGCCGCCGGCACCGTCGTCATGATGTCCGGCCATGGCACCGTCGATACCGCCGTCGAGGCCACGCGGCTCGGCGCCGTCGATTTCATCGAGAAGCCCGTGTCGCTGTCGAAGCTACTGCGCACGGTCGAGAAAGCGCTCGCCGTGCGGCGCGGCAAGGAACAGCGTCGGGCGATGGCATCGCAGCCAACCGCCCCGGTTGGCAAGAGCCCGGCGATGCGCTCCCTGCGCGAGCAGGTGGCGCGAGTCGCCCAGCACGATGCGCCCGTTCTGTTCACCGGCGAGCCCGGCAGCGGCCGCGAGCTCTCCGCACGCTATCTCGCGAGTCAGAGCCGGCAGGCGCGCGGGCCGTTTGTCGCCGTCATGGGCGGGGATCTCGGCGACGAAAGCGCGCAGCGTGAGCTGATCGGCGAAGGCACCGAGCCCGGCGCGCTCGAGCGTGCCGACGGCGGCGTGCTGTACATCCAGGAGTTGGGCGACGTCGGTATCACGGGCCAACGGCTGCTGCTGTCGGCCCTCGAGCAACGCAGCTACCGCCCCCCGAACCAAGTGGCCGATCGCCCGCTGAACGTGCGGCTGCTGTCGAGCGCGTTCCCGGGGTTCGAGCGCAGCGACAGCCTGCGCCCGGAGCTCATGTCGCATCTGTCCGTCGTGGTCATCCGCGTGCCGCCGTTGCGCGAGTATTCGGAGGACGTGCCGGAGCTCTTGCGCTACCACGTCGACCTGCTCGTCGATGGCGAGGGGCTATCGTTCCGCCGGTTCAGTGTCGCGGCGCAGAATCGGCTGCGTAACTATCCGTGGCCCGGCAACGTCCGCGAGCTGCGTAATCTCGTGAAGCGCCTGCTGATCTTGAGCGGCGCCGAGGAGATTTCGCTGGCGGAAGTCGAGGCCCAAATTGCCACGGCGGCAACCGAAGGCGAGCCTCTCGTAAAGCAAGATCTGCTTGCGATGCCGCTGCGCGAAGCGCGCGAGCATTTCGAGCGCGCCTACCTCAGCAACAGCTGCTGCTGTGCGGCGGCAAGGTCGGGCAGCTTGCGAAGCGAGTGGGCATGGAGCGCACGCACCTCTATCGCAAGTTGCGTTCGCTCGGCGTCGACTTTCGTCAGTCGCTGACGGACGACTGATTTCGCTTACGTTACTCGCGCAGCTTCAGGGGCAACGCCTCGATGCCGGCGTCGAGCAACTGCCGGCGTGTGCGGTTCAGCGCGTCGAGTTCGTCGATCGGCCCGATCTGCACGCGGTAGAACGCGTTGCCGTCGACGGTCGCCTGCTGCACGCGGGACTCGATGCCGCGTAATGCCAGCGTAGCCTGGAGTCGATCGGCTTCAGCCGGCGTACTGAACGATCCTGCTTGCAGCAAATAGCGGCCCGGTTGCTGTACGGGCGCGGCTCGCGCAGCGGCCGGTGCCACGCCGTTACGCGGCTCGCCTCGCGGCACGACGACCTCGAATTGCGGCAGGATGTCGTAGAACTGGAACCGCTTGTCGTCCTCGGTCGGCTGCGGCGTCGCCGGGCTTCGCCGCCTGCCGCTCGCGGGGTTCCGATTTCTTCTCGTGAGGCGCGGCTGCAGCGTGCACTGCTGAGGCCGGGGCTGGCGCCCGCGGCGAGCGCACGTAGACGCCGACCGCCACGAGCAGCCCCAGACCCACGCCAAACAGCATCCACACCCAGCCGGGTGCGGGCTCGCGGCGACGGGAGTTCTGCGGGCGGCGCGCCATGTGTGCCAAATCGGGAGAGAACTGCCGCGGATTCTACCCGATGAGTGCGCCGCCCGGCGGCGCGCGTCAGATCTCGAGCGGATCGATGTCGACACTCCAGCGCACGCGCCTCGCTTCGGCGGAAGGTCGGATCGCAACCAGCACGCGCTCGACGAGCCGGTGCAGTGCCGCGCGCTGCGCGCTGCGAAACAGGAGTTGCGCGCGGTAGCGGCCGTCCTTGCGCTCCATCGTCTGCGCCGCAGGGCCGAGCACCGTCACCGCGCCGGCCGCGTCGCTACCGCTGGCCAAAACGCGCACGCGCTCGAGCAATGCGAACGCGGGCTCGCGCTTCGCAGCTTCGGCATGCCAAACGGCGAGATGCGAGAACGGCGGCCAATGCGCCTCGCGGCGTTCGGCCAGCGCGAGCGTTGCGAACGCGGCGTAGTCGCGCGTCAGAAGGCACGTTAAGCAGCGGGTGATCGGGGTAGTGCGTCTGGATCACGACTTCGCCGGGTCGATCCGCGCGGCCCGCACGGCCCGCTACCTGCAGTATCGTCTGCGCGAGCCGTTCGTGACTGCGCGGATCCGTGCCGAACAGGCCCTGGTCCGCGTTCAGCACGCCGACCAGCGTCACGCGCGGGAAGTCGTGCCCCTTCGTCAGCATCTGTGTGCCAACGAGGATCTGCACGTTGCCGGCCGCGACGTCGGTGAGCACGGCTTCGAGCGCGCCCTTGCGGCTCGTGCTGTCGCGGTCGAGCCGCGCGATGCGCGCTGCCGGAAATAACGCCGCCAGCTCCTCGCCGATGCGTTGCGTGCCGGCGCCGACGGCAACCCGCTCACTGCCGCACCGTGCGCAGGTCCACGCGAGCGGCCGCACCGCACCGCAGTGATGGCAGCGCACCTCGAGTGCGCGCGCGTGCACCGTCATGCGCGCGTCGCAACGCGTGCACTGTTCCGTGTCCTTGCAGCCGGGGCAAAACAGCGCCGGCGCAAACCCGCGGCGGTTCAGGAACAGCAGCACCTGGTTGCCGGCTTTCAGGTGCTGATCGATTGTGGCCACGAGCGGGGTAGAGAGCCCCTGGCGGCTTGCGTGCCGGTTCAGATCCACGATCTTGAAGTGCGGCTGTCCCGCGGCGCCGATGCGCTGGGGCAAATCGAGCTTGCGATAGCGGCCTGCGAGCGCGTTGTGGAATGTCTCGAGAGACGGCGTCGCGGAGCCGAGCACCACGGGCACGTTCAGACGCTGCGCGCGTACGACCGCGAGATCGCGCGCGGAATAGCGAAAGCCGGTCTGCTGTTTGTACGAGGCGTCGTGCTCTTCGTCGACGATGATCAGGCCCGCGGCCGGCAGCGGTGCGAATACGGCCGACCGCGTACCTACGACGAGCTTCGCCTGCTGCCGATAGGCCCGTCGCCACGCATCGAAGCGCTCGCGCTCCGTAAGCGCGGAGTGCAACAGCGCGAGCTCGCCGCCGAAGCGGCCGCTCAAGCGGCCCACGAGCTGAGGCGTGAGCCCGATCTCCGGCACGAGCAGGAGTGTCTGGCGCTCCGCGGCGAGCGCGGCGGCGATCAGTTGCAGGTAGATCTCGGTCTTGCCGCTGCCCGTGACGCCGTGCAGCAGATAGCTGCGGAATCCGCCGCCCGCGCGATCGTCGGCGCCGATCGCGTCGAGCACGCTGCGCTGATCGGGAGTGAGCTCGGGCGTGGTCGCTCGCAGCGTGGGCGAACCCGGCATGTGGCCGGTCGCGCGCGGCGTGCCTGCTTCGACCCAGCCCTTTGCCGCGAGGCGCTCGAGCGTGGCGTTCGCAATGTCGCGCCCGCGCAGCTCGCCAACCGCGAGCGGACCGGCCTGCAGCGCCGCGAGCGCCTTGGCCTGTTGGCGCGCGCTACGGCCGAGGTGATCGGGCGACTGCGCTTTGCCGAGTTCCGTGAGTTGCCACGTCGGCTCCGGCGGCTCGTCGAGTGCGCGGCCTTCGCGCAGCAGACCCGGGAGTGCATGACTCAGCACCGCGCCGAGCGGGTGGTGGTAGTAGTCGGCCGCCCAGCGCAGTGTTTGCAGCAGCTCGGCGCCGATAGTCGGCGTGGCGTCGAGCACGCTGCGAATCGCTTTCAGCTTGCCCAGAGCCAAGGGCGTGCTCGAAGGGTGATCTATGACGATACCGATCCGCTCGCCGCGACCGAATGGTACGAGCACACGGCTGCCAAGCGCCGGCAGCGTGCCGTCGTCTGCGGGCAGATAGTCGAAGCCCTCCGCCAGCGGCACCGGTATGGCCACTCGTACGAGTCGTCGCGTGTTCACGGTTGCGTCACCACGCCGCCATTGTGGCCGAGATCACGGCCGTGCTCGCAAGGCACGCGCGTGCCGCAGGTCGCGAGACACTGCTAAAAGACTAGATAGATCAATAGGTTAGGTGCGCAGCCGCCGAATCGGGCCTGTCAACCGCATGCCGATGAGCCCGTTGTTAGCAGTGGGACCCAAGTGAACAGACTGCAGCAGCAGGCCGGCGCAGGTTTCGCAGGCCATGGAGCGGCTTAAGATGGGGCTAGCATTGGTCACCGCCCACGAAGAGACAGACCTCGATAGGGAGGGCGCGCTGGATTCGGGTGTTGCAATCGAGGCGTTTCTGCGTGAAGTCGAAACTCGTGCCTATCGAATCGCGCTCATGAACGTGCGCGATCGCGACGAGGCGCTCGACATCGTCCAGGATGCCATGATCCGGCTCGTCGGTAGCTATTCGCAGCGGCCGAGCACGGAATGGCGTCCGCTGTTTTACCGAATTCTGCAAAACCGCATTCGGGACGTGCAGCGGCGGCGTAGCGTGCGCTCGCGCGTGATGAGCTTCTTCGGCGGCGTGGCGTCGGAGGACGAGCTGGACCCGCTGCTCGCAGCCCCGGGGCCGGAGAGCGACAACCCGCTCGAACGGGTTGCCGCTGGTGATGCGATGCAGGCCCTCGAGCAGGCGCTGCTGATGTTGCCGCAACGCCAGCGCGAGGCGTTCATGCTGCGAAACTTCGAAGGTCTCGACGTATTGGAGACAGCTGCGGCCATGAAGTGCACCGAAGGCAGCGTGAAGACCCACTACTCGCGCGCCGTGCACAAGCTGCGCAACTTGTTGAAGGAATATGGCGAGGAGCACTCGGATGAGTGACAAAGAGATGGCGAGCGACGCGTTCGAGCAGCGCACGAAGCAGTTGTTCGACGACAGTGTGGCTGGTCTCGATGCGGCGACGCGTTCGCGGCTCACACAAGCGCGTCACCGCGCGCTCGAGGAGCTTGCACCGGCGAAGGCGCGCTGGCGCTGGTCGGTCGTGCCGGCCGGCGGCATGGCGGTAGCCGCCGCATTGGCCGTGCTGCTGTTCGTGCACCCGCGGGGGCCGACGGAATCGGCGCTCCAGCCTTCGTCGCTCGGCGACCTGGAGATTCTGCTCAGCGACGAAGATTTGCAGATGCTCGATGAGGACATCGAGTTCTACGGCTGGCTCGAGGAGCAGCCGGAGCTGAAGGGCGGCGACAGCGTCGGCTGATGCGGAAAGTCGCCGCCATTTTGTGCGCTGCCGGCGGGCTATGGTTCGCGCGGACGGCGCATGCCCAGGACGCGAAGCCGGAGCCGCCCGTGAAAGCGCCAACGACACCGGATCTCGACTTTCTCGAGTATCTCGGTGCATGGCAGGAGAACGACGAGGAGTGGCTCGTCAGCGAGCAATGGCAGAAGGATCGCGTGGGCGCGGAACGTAAGCGTGCCGCCGACAAGGCCGACGGGAAGAACCCCGGGGTGAGGAATGACGACGATGAAAGCAAATAGGATCGCTGCACTCTGCGTCGCGCTGTTCGCGTTCGCCGGCGCGGTTCATGCTCAGGGCGTGAATTGGGATAGCCTGACGCCGGAGCAGCGCCAGGTGCTCGCGCCGTACGCCGAACGGTGGCAGAACCTGGAACCCGCGCGACAGGAGCAGATCGCGCGCGGGGCACAGCGCTGGCTCGAGATGAATCGCAGCGATAGAGGCCAGGCGCGCGATCGCTTCGAGATCTGGCGCAACATGACCGACGAGCAGCGCGCAGCTGCGCGGCAGCGCTATCAGCAGTTTCGCGCGCTACCGCCGGACGAGCGGCAGCGCCTCGTTCAAACGTATCGCCAGTTTCGGCAACTGAGCCCGGAACAGAGACGCGATTTGCGTGAGCGTTTCCGCGAGCTGACGCCCGAGCAGCGTGCCACGTTGCGTCAACGGCGGCTCGAGCAGGGACCGGGGTTGCCGCGTCAAACATTCCCGCAACGCGTTCCGCAGCGCGGGCCGCAGCGGGGGCCGCAGCGGGGGCGTTAGGCCGGCAGCGATTTGCTCCTGCAATCGCGGCGCTCCCGCCATCCCTGGCGGCCCGAGCTACAAGCGTTTTGATGGCCTGAACGAGCTCGGCCACTTTCGCCTGGCCGTCGCCGTACAGCATGCGCGTGTTGTCGAGATAGAACAGCGCGTTCTCTATGCCAGAGAAGCCCGTGCCCTGACCGCGCTTGATCACGATGACGTTCTTGGCCTTGTCGGCATTCAATATCGGCATGCCGTAGATCGGGCTCGACTTGTCGGTGCGCGCGGTCGGGTTGACGACGTCGTTCGCGCCGATCACGAGCGCCACGTCGGCTGTTTCGAACTCGGCGTTGATCTCGCCCTCGTCGTAGATCAGGTCGTACGGTACCCCGGCTTCGGCCAGCAGCACGTTCATGTGGCCCGGCATTCGCCCGGCCACCGGGTGGATCGCGAACTTCACGGCCACACCGCGCGCGATCAGCGCCTGACACAACTCCCACACCTTGTGCTGAGCCTGCGCGACGGCCATGCCGTAGCCGGGCACGACGATCACCTTCTCGGAGAAGCCGAGCATCACGGCGACGTCGGCCGTGTCGATGGCCTTCAGCGTGCCGGCAGGGCCGCCGCCGGCGCCGGCAGGCGCCGTTTCGCCGAAGCCGCTGAACAGGACGTTCGCGAGCGAACGGTTCATGGCCTTCGCCATCAATTGCGTCAGAAGCGTGCCGGCCGAGCCGACGACGGTGCCCGCGATGATCATGGCCGCGTTGTCGAGCACGAAGCCTTCGAATGCGACGGCGAGTCCCGTCAGCGCGTTGTACAGCGAGATCACCACCGGCATGTCGGCGCCGCCGATCGGCAGCGTCATCGCGAGGCCGAGCAGGAGCGCGAGCACGAACAGCAGCGTGACGTGCCCCGGCAGACCGCCGCTGCCGTGCACCACCAGGATGGCGCCCACGACGAGCGTCGCGGCGAGAATCACGAGGTTCAGGTAGTTGAAGCCGGGAAAGCGAATGCTGCGTTTGATGAGCCCCTGCAGCTTACCGAACGCGATCAGGCTGCCGGAGAACGACACCGCGCCGATGATGCCGCCGAGCACGCCGAGCACGAGCTGGGCCGCGCCGTGTGCCTCACCGCTGAAGAGCTCGACGGCGGCAATCGCGCCGGCCGCGCCCCCGCCCATGCCGTTGTACAACGCGATCATCTGCGGCATGTCCGTCATCGCGACGCGCCGCCCCGTGACCCACGCGATGATGCCGCCGATCGCGATGGCGACGGTCATGAGCCCGTAGTTCTCCATGCCGGGCGTCAGGAACGTGATCAGCGTGGCCACGACCATGCCAACGCCGGCCCACAGGATGCCGCCGCGCGCCGTGACCGGCGAGCTCATGCGTTTTAGCCCGAAGATGAATAGCGCGGCGGCCACGAAGTAGCTCGCCTGGACGAGGGTTGCTGCTCCGATTGCCATCAGTGCTTGGCCTTCGGCGCGGTCTTACTGCTTTTGAACATCTCGAGCATCCGCTCGGTGACGGCGTAACCGCCAACCGCATTGCCAGCGGCGAGCACGACGCCGACGAACGCAATGGTGAGCTCGAGCGTGCCGTGTGCTCGGCCCATGGCCACCATGGCGCCGACGAGCACGATGCCGTGCACGAAGTTCGAGCCTGACATCAGCGGTGTGTGCAGGATCACCGGCACACGCGCGATGACTTCGTAGCCCGTGAACGCGGCCAGCATGAAAATATACAGAGCGATGAAGCCGTCGATCATGATTCGCTCGCCTATGCGTCCGTAAGCAGCTTTGCCGTGCCCGCGTGCTTGACCTGGCCATCGTGTGTCAGCACGGATTGCGCGAACACCTCGTCCTGCCAGTCGATCGCGAGCGTACCGTCCTTGATGGCGGGTTGCAGGAAGTTCAGCAGATTGCGCGCATACATCTGACTCGCGTGCCGGGCGAGCTCTGAGGGCAGGTTGCGCGGTCCCAGGATCTTCACGCCGTTCGGCGTGACCACCGTCTCTCCGGCCACCGTCAGCTCGCAGTTGCCGCCGCTTTCCGCGGCAAGATCGACGATGACGGCGCCGGCGCCCATGGCGGCGACGGCCGTTTTCGAGATGATGCGCGGAGCAGTGCGGCCCGGAATCGCGGCGGTGGTGATCACGATGTCCGCCTTCGCGATGTGGCTGTCGAGGATCGCCTGCTGTTGCGCCTTTTCTTCAGCTGTAAGCTCGCGCGCGTAACCGCCCGTGCCTTCGGCTGCGACGCCCGTGTCCACGAACTTCGCGCCGAGCGACTGAATCTGCTCCCTGGTAGCCGCGCGTACGTCGTAGGCCTCGACGATTGCGCCGAGCCGCCGCGACGTGGCAATGGCTTGAAGCCCGGCTACGCCAGCGCCGATCACGAGCACCTGTGCCGGCCGAATCGTTCCGGCCGCCGTCGTCAACATGGGCAGAAACTTGTCGAGTGCGTTGGCTGCGAGCAGCGCCGCTTTGTAGCCGGCCACCGCCGCCTGCGACGACAACGCGTCCATCGATTGCGCGCGCGAGATCCGCGGAATGAACTCGACGGCGAAGCTCGTAATGCCTTTGTCACGCAGCCGGCGGACCATGTCGAGCTCGCGATGAGCCTGCATGAAGCCAATGACGACAGTACCTGGCGCGAGCGCGTCGATCTCGGTAGGGGTCGGCGGCTGAACGGTCAGCAGCACATTGGCCAGCCCAAGCACCTCCGCCGCGCCGGCCATGAACTGTGCGCCCTTGTAGGCCTCGTCGCCGAAGTGGCTACGCTCGCCCGCGCCGCGCTGCAACGCGAGTGTTGCCCCAAGCTCGACGAATTTGGCGGCGACGTCCGGTGTCAACGCAACGCGAGCTTCGTGGGCCGAGGTTTCCTTAAGTACGCCGATGCAAACCGGCATCGAGTGCTCCGTCGTGGAAGCGGGTTGACCGGACAGCGTTGCGGTTCGGCAACGCGTCTAGAACGGCCGTATCGTTCTTTTTCGGCTTCGATCATGACACAAAAGCCGTCGGCTGGGCCATTGAATATTCCCGGAGTCTCGGAGACACTTGAGCGGAATTAGCGGGTTCGTTGGTGTCCTCGATGTACGGCCAATTGCACGCGCTCAGCCAAGAGGTCCTGCGGACCGATGTCGCGGGGATGCCACTCGAGTGGATCGACTACCGGGTCGCGGCAACGCTTTATCACAGCGGTCAGGTCGCCTATGCCTGCGGCTCGACTTTGTATCGCATCCACGGCGGCTTTAGCGCGAAATCGGGCGAACGCAGCATTATCGAGGTCAACTCGATCATCGCGACGCGCGGTGACACGCACACGCTCGAGCGCAATCGCGAGCGTTATACCCCGCCACTGAACAATCGCACGTTGTTCCGGCGTGATGCGAACGTTTGCATGTACTGCGGCCAGCAGTTTCGCGCCGGTGAGCTCACTCGCGACCACATCACACCGATCAGTCGCGGCGGGCGCGACGTATGGACCAACGTCGTCACGGCCTGCCGGCGGTGCAACAACCACAAAGGCGGTCGCACGCCGGAAGAGGCGCGGCTGCAACTCGTGGCCGTGCCGTTCACGCCGACCTACGCCGAGTACATCTATCTGAAGGGCCGGCGTGTGCTCACGGACCAGATGCAGTATCTGCTGACGCATTTCCCGCGCAGCAGCCCGTTGCACGCGCGGCTCACTGACGCGTTGGCCGAGGTCAATCGCCGTCGCGCGTAGCGGCCGCTACTGCGCGCCGCTCTCGAAGAGATAAATCACCGTGCCCTCGGGCGCCGTCAGTGTTGCCGAGGCCTGCGCCCTGTCGGCGATAGGGCTTCCGGTTCGCGCCGCAATGCCCTTCGCGCCGAGATACGCGAGCCGGGCATCGAGACGCGGCGAGCGGAACGACAGCCCTGGCCGAAAGTGGGCTTCGTGCAGACCCGAGGGTGAGGCCGTGCCCCACCAGGCGCTCCCAAGGATGCGGCGCGGTGCCGTTGCTCGTGAGCTCGAAGCCGAGTGAGCGCCAGAACTCGTGCGACTTGGGCAGCGACTCCGTCGGCAGGCTGTATTCGAGGAAGTCGCCACACGCGGCGACGTTCTGCCGGTTCCAGTCGCCGGGCGGAAACGTACGCGCTTCGAGCAGCGCAATCGGCTGCCCCGTGGGGTCCGCGAAGCCGACGCGATTGAACTCGTCGTCCGCGAGATGCGCGTAGGCGAGGTCGATGCCGAGCCGCCGCAGCCCCCGTACATAGTCGCGGAGCCCCGGCCGTACGAAGGTCAGCAATGCACCGTCCTGCTCGCGCTCGTGAAGCCCGATCGTGACGGCGCCGTCGAACAGCACGATGTACGGATCCGGCAACGAATCGCTGACCGGCAAGCTCGTGAAGCCGAGCGCGCGATAGAACTCGAACGACGCGGCCAACGGCTGCGCGGCGATCGACAACTCGAGAAACTGACCGACCATCGTTGCCGCGTACCTCGACGGGACTCACGCCTGTAATTCTGGCAGACTTGCGGCCGCTTCGTCGCCACGCGACGCCGTTGACCGCCACCGCTTAAGACAACCCCCGCGTGATCGCTCAAGTCGCTGCCGTGCTGCTGCCGGTGTTCTGTATCGCAGGGCTCGGTTATGTCTGGCGCCTGTCCGGCGTGCCCTTCGACCTCCCGTTCGTCACGCGCGTGATCATGTACGTTGCGGGGCCGTGCCTGGTGTTCGACAGCCTGTCGAAGCTCACACTGCCGCTCGCGGAGTTCGGCGCGATGGTCGGAGCGACGATCGCGCTGACGCTCGGCGTGGCGTTCATCTCGTTCGTGTTGTTGAAAATCCTGCGGTTGCCAATGGCGTCGTTCCTCCCGGCCCTGACGCTCGGGAACACGGGCAATTTGGGCCTACCGTTGTGCCTGTTCGCGTTTGGAGAGGAGGGGCTCGGGCTGGCGGTCGGGGTGTACGTGACGAACTCCGTCCTGCAGTTCACATTCGTACCTTTGCTTCAGGCGCGCGTGTCGATACTGCGCACGGTGCTCACGACGCCCATCATCTACGGCCTGCTTGCCGGCATGGGCGTGTTGTTGGCCGGCGTGCACGTGCCGGTGTGGGTCGCGGACACGACGAGCACGCTCGCCGGCGTGCTGATCCCGCTGATGCTGATGGCGCTCGGGCACACCATTGGCGGGCTGCGCGCGCACAACCTGCCGCGCGCGTTCGGGCTCGGCACGGCGCGACTCGCGATCGCGTTCGTAGTGGCGGTCGGCGTGAGCAAGCTGCTCGGGCTGACGGGCGTCGCGCGCGGCGTACTCGTGCTGCAGGGCGCGATGCCGGCGGCGGTCTTCAGCTACCTGTTCGCGCAGCGCTACGAGCGCGACGCGGACGACATCGCCGGCATCGTCCTCGTCTCCACGCTGCTCGGAGCCGCGCTGCTCCCGTTGCTCGTCTCCTACGCTCTCTGGCTCAGCCACTAGCTGTGCGCGGGCCCGCGTTTGGCGACGGTGCCAGCGTGCCGCCGCTGCGAGAGAGCGCTTTCGGCACCGCCGCAAGTACGTCCCTGTAGGCTGCGTCGGCACCATCCCTGGTGCCGACGCTGCCGAAAGCGCTCTCTCACATCGACGTCACGCATTACGCGATGTCGGCGGGCTTTCGGGGCGAGCCCCGCATGCTGCGCCCACCGAGCGACGTCGGTGCGACACAGCCCCTTCGGCAGCGTCAGCGACAGGACGTCGCTGACGCAGCCTACAGGGACGTACTTGCGGCGGTGCCGAAGGGGCTGTGTCACGCCGGCGTCGCGATTGGCACCGGACTGAACGCGGGCTCGCGCGCGAAGAGTCGCCGCGGCGCGGTTAGGTGGCTTCGAGGATGGCGGTGACGCCCATGCCGCCGGCCGTGCAGACGGAGATCAGGCCGCGGCCGCGGCCGCGCTCGCGCAGGAGCTTGGCGAGGGTCGCGACGAGGCGAGTGCCGGTGGCTGCGAACGGATGGCCGACGGCCACGCTACCGCCCTTCACGTTCAGCTTGCTGCGATCGATTGCACCAAGCGCGCGGTCGCGCCCCAGTCGCTCGCGGCAGAACTTGTCGGACTCCCAGGCCTTCAGTGTTGCCAGCGTCTGCGAAGCGAACGCCTCATGAATCTCGTAGTAATCGAAGTCCTGCAGCGTGAGATTCGCTTCCGCCAGCATCGCGGAGACGGCGTACGCCGGCGCCATGAGCAGTCCTTCGCCGCCGACGAAATCCACGGCTGCTTCGCGTGCGTACGTGAGGTACGCGGAGATCGGCAGCGAGTGCTCGCGCGCCCACTGCTCGGAACTGAGCAGCACGCCGGATGCGCCGTCGGTCAGCGGAGTGCTGTTGCCGGCCGTCATCGTGCCGCTCCCGCTGCGATCGAACACGGGCGGCAGCTTCGCGAGCTTTTCGAGACTCGTGTCCGTGCGCACGTTGTTGTCGCGCTTCACGCCGAGGTACTCGACGATCAGGTCGTCGTAGAAGCCTTCGGCGTAGGCTTTCGCCGCGTTCTGATGGCTTGCGAGCGTGAGCTTGTCCTGTTCCTCGCGCGAGATCTGCCATTGCTTCGCCGTGATCTCCATGCTCTCGCCCATCGAGAGCCCGGTGCGCGGCTCGACCACCGCGGGCAGCACTGGTTTGAAGTAGCTCGGCCGCAGCTTGAACCACGGCTTCAGGCGTTGCATCAGCGTGCGGCCGCGCGCGCTCTCGAGCAGCAGCTGGCGGTAGGCCTCCGTATAGACGATCGGGATGTCGCTGATGGTGTCGGTGCCACCCGCGATGCCGGCCTCGATGAGGCCGGTCGAGATCTTCGTCGCGATCAGGATCGTAGCCGTCAGGCTCGTGCCGCACGCACGTTGCACGTCGAACGCCGGCGTCTGGGGCGCGAGCCCCGACGACAGCGTCGATTCGCGGGCGAGGTTGTAGTCGCGGGAGTGCTTGATCACGGCGCCGAGCGCCACGTCGCCGAGCGTCTGGCCTTCGAGCCCGTAACGTTTCACGAGGCCCTGCAGCACTGCCGTCATCATGTCCTGGTTCGAAGCGCGCGCGTACGCCGTGTGCGCGCGGCAGAACGGTATGCGTACGCCGCCGACGATGGCGACGCGACGGGCTGGTTGATTCCGCATTATTTGCTCCGGCCGAATGCGAGTAGCGAAGTATAAGCGCGCCGTCGCGCACCGGGATGCGGTACGGCGTCGTGTTTTGGTTCCGGCACACGCACTAGAATGCAGCGACGCCAGCGGACCCAGTGCTGGCACCGCCGAGGCGAGGCCCGGACTTGGGTCCGTGAAGGACGGCGGCGATTGGCGCATCATTGGCGCGCGGTGTATCCGCGCGGACGGAGAGTGACATGCGGCGTTTGATGGCAATGTGCGTGCTTGCAGGTCTTCTGGCGCAGCCAGCGATGGCGGCCAGGAAGCCGCCGCTCGTGCCGCCGCAGATCACGGTACAGGCGATCGCCGCGTTGCCGTCCTCCACGCCGCAGCGCTTCCGCGTCACGCTACGCGTCGACAACCCGAACACCGAGGCGGTGACGATCAAGGCGATCGAATTCAAGCTCAAGCTTGCGAGCGAAGGCATCATCGACGGTGACTCCTACGGATTGTTGGTGGTAGGGGCGCTCGAACAGCAGAGCGTTACGCTCGATCTGCACAGCGACATCGTGTCTTCTCTGTCGCGGCTACAGGCCTTTACTCGCGGCCCGGCCAACACGTTGTCGTACGAGATCTACGGCAAGGTCAAGCTCGATCGCCGTCCGAAGGTCAAGGCCGAGGTGCCGTTCAGCTCGAGTGGCGATGTGCCGCTGACGACGATCCCCGACCGCTAAGCCGCGGCAGTGTCGCTGCGGCTTCAACTGCTGCTGTTCGGCCTCCTGACGCTCGTCTTGCCGTGGACGGGCCTGCGCTACGTGCGCGAAATGGAAAGCGCGTTGCGCGGCGGCCTCGAGCAGTCGCTGCAGGGCCGGGCCACAACGGTTGCGGCAGCGCTCGAAGAGCAGCACCTGCCGCTCTGCAGCGTGCCGCCGTGTACGGTGGACGAGGCCCCGCGCGGCACGACGATCTACGCCGCCCCGCTGGCCGTCGAGCCGAGTGTGGACGGCGTGCGCGACGACTGGAACAGCGGCGACGCCGCCGTCGCGATCGGCGACGGTAGCCGCCTCTCCGCCGGCGTTTATGGCCGATTCGTGTATCTCTTTGTCACGGTCGCGGATCGCGATCTCGTGTACCAACGCTTACCGGGCCAAAGGCCGTATGGCGATCGCGTCGCGCTCGCGCTCGAGCCGGAGCCGGGTCTCGTGCGTTGGCTGTTGTTGAACACGGCGGCGCCCGGCGCGTTTCGCGCGCAGGAGACGAGCCCCGACCGGTTCGAGCCCACCGAGGCCTACGACGCGCGCGTCATCGGTGCGTGGCAGGAGACCGCGACGGGTTACGCGCTCGAGGTGCGCGTGCCGCTGAACCTCGTGGGCGCCGCGCTTGGCGTCGGCGTCATCGACGTCGATCACAGCGGCGCCGACTACACCGCCGCACTCGCCGCCACCTGGGACGAGGCGAGCGGCGCGCCGGGACGGTTCATCTATCAACGGCCGGAACTGAAGACGCTGCTCGACCAGTTCGGCCGTGGCGCCGGCCGGTTCCGCATCCTCGATGCCGACGGCTGGGTCCTGTCGGCGGTGGGCAACGTGGAGCCGCGCGCGACGGAGCGCGGCACGACCACGCTCGTAGGCGACCTGTTCCGCTGGCTGCTGCGGCGCGACGACCCGCCGTACTTGGGCGAGCTGCCGCCGGGGCGCGTCGCCGACCCTGCGTTGCGCCTAGCACTCGCGGGCCGCGGCGCGACCGCGTGGTACGGCAGCGGACCGGACCGCGAGGCGATCGTGGCCGCTGCGGTGCCGATCATGGGCGAGGGCGCGGCGCGTGGCGCCGTGCTGCTGGAGCAAGCCAGCGATCCGATCCTGACACTGACGAACGAGGCGCTCGTGCGCCTGATGACTGTCACGCTGCTTGCGACCGTAATCGTGGGATTGGGGCTGCTTGGCTACGCAACGTGGCTGTCGTTGCGCGTACGCAGGCTTGCGCAGGCGGCCGAGACGGCACTCGGCCCGCGCGGTGAGATCCGCACGCGGATGCCCGGCGCGGCCGCGAGCGACGAGCTCGGCGTGCTCGCGCGCAGTTTCACGCAGCTGCTCGAGCGGCTGCGCGAGCACACGGAGTACCTGCGCACGCTGTCGAGCAAACTGTCTCACGAGCTGCGCACGCCGCTCGCGGTCGTAACGACGTCGCTCGACAACCTCGAGCACGAGGTCAGGGCCGGCACTGCCGAGCAGTACTTGAAGCGGTTGCGCGAAGGCACTACGAGGCTCGACGCGATCCTGGCGGCGATGAGCGAGGCCACGCAGCTCGAGCAGGCCATCGCGGACACCGTCGCCGAGCCCGTCGAGCTGAAGGCGGTCGTCGAGTCATGCTGCAGTGCCTACCGCGACGTGTACCGCGAGCGCGAGATCGTGTTTCACTGCGAGGCTGCGGCGACCGGCATCGTCGGCTCGGGCGAGCTCGTGGCGCAGCTGCTCGACAAGCTCGTCGACAACGCCGCGAGCTTCAGCACACCGGGCAGCCGCATCGGCGTCGAGATCGCAGAGGCCGGCCGTGAGCTTCTGCTCTCGGTCACGAACCTGGGGCCCACGCTGCCGGCCAAGATGCGCCGGCAGCTGTTCGATTCATTGGTGTCGATTCGCGAGCGACGCGACGGTCGACCGCATCTCGGCCTCGGCCTGCACATCGTCGCGCTCGTGGCGGAATTCCATGGCGGTCGCTGCGAGGCCGACGACCTGCCGGACGGCAGTGGCGTGGTATTTCGCGTCTGGTTCCCGCGGCGCGACCGCGCCAGCTGACGTCGCCCGCAGCGGCGATACGCCTGCCTAACGCGCCGCCGGCCGTGCGTCAGCCGGTCGCGCCCCCGATCGTCAGCTTCGGTGCCGGCAGCAGGCTCGAGCCCATCAGGAACTCGTCGATGGCTCGCGCCGCGCCTCGACCCTCGTTGATGGCCCAGACGACAAGCGATTGGCCGCGACGGCAATCGCCGGCAGCGAACACGCCGGGCTGACTCGTCGCGAATCGGCCGTGCTCCGCGCGGTAATTCGAGCGGGCGTCGAGCTCGACGCCCAGCGCCTGCGAAAGATAGGCCTCGGGACCCAGGAAGCCCATCGCGAGCAATACCAGATCGGCCTCGAGAATCTCGGTTGTCGCAGGCAGCTCGACCATCTTCGGCGGCCCGTCGCCGCGCTGCCACTCGACGCGCACGATGCGCACGGACTCGACCTTGCCGCCGCCGTCGCCGAACTCCTTCGACACCACGGCGTAGTTGCGCGGGTCGGCGCCGAACCGGCCGATCGACTCTTCGTGCGCGTAATCGGTGCGCAGGATCTTCGGCCACAGCGGCCAGGGGTTATCTGGCGCGCGCTTCGCCGGCGGCTCGTCCAGCAGCTCGAGGTTCAGCAGGCTCTTGCAGCCGTGACGCAGCGAAGTGCCGATGCAGTCCGCTCCGGTATCGCCACCGCCGATCACGACCACGCGCTTGTCTTTGGCGCTGATGTACTTGCCGTCGGCAAGGTTGCTGTCGAGCAGGCTGCGCGTGTTGGCCGCCAAGAACTCCATCGCGAAATGGACGCCGGGCAGGTGACGCCCCGGCACGGGCAGGTCGCGCGGCGTCGTGGCGCCGGTCGCGAGCAGCACGGCGTCGTGCTCGGCGCGCAGCTTCGCGGCGTCCACGGTGCGGCCGACGTCCGCGTTGACAACGAACTCGATGCCCGACGCGCGCAGCAGATCGACCCGCCGGTTCACGACCTGCTTGTCGAGCTTCATGTTCGGGATGCCGTACATCAGAAGGCCGCCGACCCGATCGGCGCGCTCGTATACCGTGACCTGGTGGCCGGCCTTGTTCAGCTGGTCGGCTGCCGCCAAGCCTGCGGGGCCGGAACCAATGATGGCGACGCGCTTGCCCGTGCGCGCCGCCGGGATCTGCGGCACGACCCAGCCCTGTGCGAAGCCGCGATCGATGATCGCGTTCTCGATGTTCTTGATCGTGACGGCCGGATCCGTGATGCCGAGCACGCACGCGCCTTCGCACGGTGCGGGGCAAGTACGGCCCGTGAACTCCGGGAAATTGTTGGTCTTGTGCAGCCGGTCGAGCGCGTCGTGCCAGCGGCCCTGATAGACCAGGTCGTTCCACTCCGGGATCAGGTTGTCGATCGGGCAGCCGTTTTCCGACTGACAGAACGGCACGCCGCAGTCCATGCAGCGCGCGCCCTGGTTGCGCAGATGCTGCTCGCCGGGCGGTGTGTAAATCTCACCGAAGTCGCCGATGCGCTCGGCCGAGTCCCGATACGGGACGCTCTTCTTCGGATACTCCATGAAGCCAGTGGGCTTACCCATGCTCGACGACCAGTCCTTTGTTGCTTTTATCTGCCGCGGGCGACGAAGGTGCCGGTCTCGTCGTCGCGCAGCGTCTGTTCCATCTCTTCGTCATGGCGCTTGCGCTCAGCCAGCACGCGCTTGTAGTCGGTCGGCATGACCTTGACGAATTGACTTAGCGAGTTCGGCCAGTTGTCGAGAATCCGCGCCGCGACGGTCGAGCCCGTGTACTCATGGTGCAGCTCGAGCATCTCGCGCAGCTCGGCGATGTCCTCGTCTTCCTCTACGGACTCGAGGTCGACGGTGCCGGTGTTGCACTTGCTCGCGAAGTCCTTGCTGACGTCCCACACGTAGGCAACGCCGCCCGACATGCCGGCCGCGAAGTTCAGGCCCGTAGGGCCCAACACCACCGCGCGACCGCCGGTCATGTACTCGCAGCCGTGATCGCCGACGCCTTCGACGACGGCCTTCGCGCCGCTGTTGCGAACACAGAACCGCTCCGCGGAGCGGCCGCGGAAGAACGCGCGGCCGCTGGTCGCGCCATACAGTGCGACGTTGCCGATCAGGACGTTGTCCTCGGCCACAAATGTCGCCTCGCGCGGCGGATAGATGATGATGCGGCCACCCGACAGGCCTTTGCCGACGTAGTCGTTGCTGTCGCCTTCGAGCTCGAGCGTGATGCCCTTGGCGAGGAACGCGCCGAAACTCTGGCCGGCCGTGCCCGTGAACTTGAAGCGCACGGTGTCGTAGGGCAGGGCGTCTGCGCCCCACTTCTTGACGATCTCGTAGCTCAGCATCGCGCCGACGGTACGGTTCGTGTTCGAGATGTCGAGCTCGGCATTCGTCTTCTTGCGCTGCTGAATCGACTTCTTCGCGAGCGCGATCAGCTTGTTGTCGAGCGCCAGGTTCAGTCGATGGTCTTGTTCCTTCGTGCAGTACACCTCGGTGTTCGGGCTCGGCTTCGGCGCCGGCGTCAATAGCGGCGTCAAGTCGAGGCCGTCGGCCTTCCAGTGGTTGATAGCGGTGCGCGGTTGCAGCAATTCCACGTGGCCGACGAGGTCGATGAACCGGCGCACGCCCAAGCTCGCCATGATCTCGCGCGCTTCCTCGGCCACCATGAACAGATAGTTCACGACGTGCTCGGGCTGACCCGCGAACTTCTTCCGCAGCACCGGATCCTGCGTGGCAACGCCGACCGGGCAGGTGTTCAGGTGGCACTTGCGCATCATGATGCAGCCCAGCGCGATCAACGGCGCCGTGGAGAAACCCATCTCCTCGGCACCGAGCAGCGCAGCGATCACGACATCGCGGCCAGTCTTGATGCCGCCATCGGTCTGGAGTACCGCGCGGCTGCGGAGATCGTTCATCACGAGCGTCTGATGAGCCTCGGCGACGCCGAGCTCCCAGGGCATGCCCGCGTGCTTGATGCTCGTGAGGGGCGAGGCGCCCGTGCCACCGTTGTCGCCGGAGACGAGCACGTGGTCCGCATGTGCCTTCACGACACCGGCCGCGATCGTGCCCACTCCAACCTCGGACACGAGCTTCACGCTGATGCGCGCCGACGGGTTCGCGTTCTTCAGGTCGTGGATCAGCTGCGCGAGATCCTCGATCGAATAGATGTCGTGGTGCGGCGGCGGGCTGATCAGGCCCACGCCCGGCGTCGAGTACCGGATGCGCGCGATGTTGTCGTCGACCTTCTTGCCGGGCAGCTCGCCGCCTTCACCGGGCTTCGCGCCCTGCGCCATCTTGATCTGGAGCTCGTCCGCGTTCGCGAGATACCAGATCGTGACGCCGAAGCGGCCGGACGCGATCTGCTTGATAGCAGACCGGCGCGAGTCGCCGTTCGCCAACGGCAGGAATCGCGCCGTGTCCTCGCCACCTTCGCCGGTGTTGCTCTTGCCGCCGATGCGGTTCATCGCGATGGCGAGCGTCTCGTGAGCCTCGGCCGACAGCGAGCCGAAGCTCATGGCGCCCGTGACGAACCGCTTGACGATCTCGCTGGCAGGCTCGACGTCGTCGAGCGCAATGCCGGCGCCGCCCGTCTTGAACTCGAGCAGGCCGCGCAGTGCGCCGTTCTTGCGCGCTTCCTCGTTTACGTGTTCTGAGAACTGGCGATACGCATTGCGGTCGCCGCGTCGCGCAGCGACCTGCAGCGAGAAAATGGTCTGCGGATCCCACGCGTGCTTCTCGCCCGCGCTACGCCAGTGGAATTCACCAGGGTTCGGCAGCGACGGCAGCCTGTCGAGCGGATCGACGGGGTAGCCGAGCGCATGACGCCGTAGTGTTTCCTGCTCGAGAACCTGGAAGCTCACGCCCTGAAGCCGGCTCACGGTGCCGCCGAAACAGCGCTCGATGACGTCGTCGGCAAGACCGAGCGCCTCGAAGATCTGCCCACCTTTATAGGACTGCAGCGTCGAGATGCCCATCTTCGCCATGACCTTCAACATGCCCTTCGCAACCGCTTGGCGATAGTCGCCGACGAGGTCGGTGTCCGCATCGAGCAGCCCGTCCGCGCGCGACTGCGCGAGCGCTTCGAACGCGAGGTACGGGTTGATAGCGTCCGCGCCATAGCCGACGAGCAGGCAGTGGTGATGCACCTCCCGCGCTTCGCCGGTCTCGAGCACGATGCCGATCCGTGTGCGCTTCGCGTGGCTCACGAGGTGATGGTGCACGGCGCCGCAGGCGAGCAACGCGCTGACGGGCACGCGATCGGGGCCGATCGCGCGGTCCGACAGCACGAGCATGCTGTAGCCCTCGTCGATGGCGCGCTCGGCCTCGACGCAGATGCGGTCGATCGCGCGCTTGAGACCGCCCGGCGCATCGCTGCTGGGGAACGTGATATCGACCGTCAGGGCACGCCAGCCGCGGTGGTCCATGTTCTTGATGCCGGCCAGTTCCTCGTTCGTGAGGATCGGCTGACGCAGGCGCAGTCGCTCCGCGTGCTTTGGCGTGGTCTCGAGCAGGTTGTGCTCGGGGCCGATATAGCACTCGAGCGACATGATGACTTCCTCGCGGATCGAATCGATCGGCGGGTTCGTCACCTGCGCGAACAGCTGCCGGAAGTAGTCGTACAGCATGCGCGGCTTGTCGCTGAGCACGGCAAGAGCGCTGTCGTTACCCATGGAGCCGACCGGGTCGCGGTGCTCCTTGACCATCGGCTGCAGCATGAACTGCAGCGTTTCGGAGGTGTAGCCGAAGGCCTGCATGCGCGGCAGCAACGTAGAGCGGTCGACTTCCGGAGCCGCGCTCGCAGCCGTCACGTCACGCAGCGCGATACGATTCGCCTCGAGCCACTCGGCGTATGGCCGGCGATTCGCGAACTCGTTCTTCAGCTCGTCGTCGGGCACCAGCCGGCCGCGTTCGAAGTCGATCAGGAACATGCGGCCAGGCTCGAGCCGGCCCTTGGTCTTCACATGGGCCGGATCGATCGGCACGACGCCAACCTCGCTCGCCATGATCACGCGGTCATCGGTCGTGATGTAGTAGCGGCTCGGGCGCAGGCCGTTGCGGTCGAGCACTGCGCCGATGTACTTGCCATCGGTAAACGCGATCGACGCCGGGCCGTCCCACGGCTCCATGAGGCAGGAGTGGTACTCGTAAAACGCCCGTTTGTTCTCGGGCATCAGCTCGTTTTTCTGCCACGCCTCGGGAACCATCATCATGACGGCTTCCTGCAGTGTGCGGCCCGACATCAATAGAAACTCGAGCACGTTGTCGAACACACCCGAGTCGGAGCAATCCGGCTCGGCGACCGGGAATAGCTTCTGCAGCGACGGGCCGAAAAGTTCGCTCGCGACGACCCCCTGACGCGCGCGCATCCAGTTCTCATTGCCGCGCAGCGTGTTGATCTCGCCGTTGTGCGCCATGAACCGGTTCGGCTGGGCGCGATCCCAGCTCGGGAAGGTGTTCGTCGAGAACCGCGAATGCACCATCGCGAGGTGCGTGGTGTAGTCCGGGTCGCGCAGATCCGTGTAGAACTGGAGCAGCTGACCGGGCGTCAGCATGCCCTTGTAGATCACGATCTTGCTCGACAGGCTGCAGATGTAGAACTGTTTCGCCTCCGCGAGTGACGTGTCACCGCGCAGCCGGTGGCTCGCACGTTTGCGCAGCATGTAAAGCGCGCGTTCGAATGCGTCGCCTTCGAAGCCTGGGCCCGCAGCGACGAACAGCTGTTCGATGAATGGCGCGGCGTCGAGCGCGCTATTGCCGACGTCGGCGGCCGCGACGTTGATCGGCACCACGCGCCAGCCGACGAGCGTCTGCTTCTCGTCGGCGCAGATCTCGGCGACGATCTTCTTGCAGCTGCTCGCGTTCCGCCGGGTCCTGCGGCAGGAACACGATGCCCGCGGCGAAATGGCCGGGAGCCGGCAGCGTGACGCCGAACTCCTGCTTCGCCACCTTGGCCAGGAACTCGTGCGGCAGCGCCGTCAGCATGCCGGCGCCGTCGCCGGTATTCGGCTCGGCGCCGCGCGCGCCGCGGTGATCCATGCGGCACAGCAGATGGTCGGCATCCAGGATGATCTGGTGGCTGCGCTTGCCTTTGATATTCGCGACGAAGCCCACGCCGCAACTGTCGTGCTCGAACTCGGGCCGATAGAGCCCCTGTGCCGGCGGCAAGCCGGTCTTGTTGGTATTGCGCATGTCCGTGCCGTTCCTCATTACCGGGGCGGAGGCGAAGAGGCCTGCCCACCCGCGGGGTTTGTCGCTGCGTTCCTTCGAGCCAGAGTCCTATTTCGTCACGCCTACAGTCATGGTTCTACAAGCGATAGCCGCATGGCTCCGCTTGGCTGATTCTTCTTAGCTGGCTGGGCAGTTTCGAGTGCGGATCTGTCAAGCCGGCGGCCAATCGATCTGCCGCGGAAGGGCCTTTTCTGAAAGGACCGGAGCAGGCCTGTGCCAGCATCAACTATAGGGAAGGCCCGATTGCGGCGTCAATTGCGGCCGTGCACCGGTTTGGGCTCAGTCGGCATGCCACCGGTAGCCCATGCCGTAGACAGTCTGGATGGCGTCGAAGGCCGCATCGGCCACGGCGAATTTCGCTCGGATTCGCTTGATCTGCGAGGTTACCGTACCGTCGTCGAGCACGACGTTGGCAGCCGCCATGAGCTGCTCGCGGCTGCGGACGTGCCCTGGGTGCTGGGCCAGCGCGTGCACCACCCAGAATTCGGTCACCGTCAGTGCGATGGGCTGGCCCTTCCAGGTGGCGGTCATGCGGTCGCGGTCGAGCGTAAGCGATCCCTCCGCGACCGTTTCCGCCGAATCACCCGCCGAGCGTAATGCCTCGACGCGCCGGAACAACGCCGCGACGCGGGCCAGCAGGTGCTCGAGGCTCGTACGCTTCGTCAGGTAGTCGTCCGCACCGAGACGCAGGCCCGACACGGCGTCGAGTTCGCTTTCGCGGGCTGTGAGGAAGATGATGGGTAGTTGAGCAGAGCGGGCGCGCAGCTCGCGGCACAGCTCGAAGCCGCCTTCCACCTCGCTGCCGAGGTTCACGTCGATGATCACGAGGTCCGGAAAACGGTTCGCGAAACCCGCCAGGGCTTCCTTGCGGGTGCCGTAGCCGGCCACTCGGTAGCCTTGGCGGCGAAGGCCCGCGATGTAGTTGTCGCGGATTGCCACGTCGTCCTCGACGACGGCGACGAGCTTGCCGGTCGTCATGGTGTGGCGACCGCCGCCAGGGCGTGTAGTGCGCGGCTGCTCGGGCTGACCCGTTGCGATATTGTGTTCAGAGCGCCAAGTCACGTTTCGTTCAGGTCGGGCTTGGCATCATACCGCCGCCATAAGTGGCCGCCAGGAGAAGTACTCATGCAGATAGGGAACCCGTCCAGAGTCGTTGCTTTCGTCGTGGGGCTGGTCGTAGCCGTGTCGGCGTGCACGACGCTGGACCCATACACGCGCGACGAGAAGACCGCCAAGGCGCAGCGACAAGCCGTGATTGGCGCCGCCGCCGGAGCCGTGGCCGGCTTGATTACCGGCGACAGCTCGATGGAGCGCAAGAAGCGCGCACTCGTCGGTGCCGGGTTGGGCGCGTTGGCCGGAGCCGGCGTCGGTACCTACATGGATCGACAGGAAGCCAAGCTCCGGGCGGAGCTCGAGAGGACCGGCGTCAGCGTCACCCGGATCGGCAACAACATCACGCTGAACATGCCCGGCAACATCACGTTCGCGACCAACAGCGCCGATCTGAACGCCGGGTTCTTCCAGGTGCTGAACTCCGTCGCGCTCGTGGTGAACGAGTTCAACCAGACCGTGATCGAGGTGGCCGGCCACACGGACAACACCGGCAGCGACCAGTACAACCAGCAGCTGTCGGAGCGGCGCGCTGGCGCCGTTGCCGCCTATCTCGGCACGCGCAGCGTCCGTTCGGACCGGATCATCACTGTGGGCATGGGCGAGACCCGGCCGGTGGCCGCGAACGAAACGGAAGCGGGCCGCCAGGCGAATCGCCGCGTTGAGCTCACGCTGGTTCCCTTGACCGCGAGCTAGTCGGCCACGCCCGAAAAGCAAAGGGCGCACCGTTTGCACGGTGCGCCCTTCTCGTCTTCCGCCTTCGGGGGCGCTGTTCAGGCAGCGACCAGTTTGGCTCGCAGCTTTGCGATCGCATTGGCCTCGATCTGGCGGATGCGCTCCGCCGACACATCGTACTCGGCCGCGAGCTCGTGCAGCGTGGCCTTGTCGTCGGTCAGCCAGCGGCGCGCGAGTATCGCGCGGCTACGCTCGTCGAGCTGGCCCAGAGCGTCGTTCAGCCGATCGTGCGCGTCCTCGTCCGAGTCTGCGCGCTCGACGGCCAGCGCCGGGTCGCTGTTCGGGCTCGGCAGGTAGGCCGCGGGCGCGAACGACTCGTCGTTTTCGGGGTCGGGGTCGAACGACAGGTCCTGGCCAGCGAGCCGCTTCTCCATTTCCGTGACCTCGCCGCGGCGTCACGCCTAGATCCGCTGCCACCGCCTCGGTCTCGTCCTTGTTGAGCCAGCCGAGGCGCTTCTTGCTCTTGCGCAGGTTGAAGAACAGCTTGCGCTGCGCTTTCGTGGTGGCCACGCGGACCAGCCGCCAGTTGCGGAGCACGTACTCGTGAATCTCCGCGCGAATCCAGTGGACAGCGAACGACACGAGCCGCACCCCGACGTTCGGGTCGAACCGCTTGACCGCCTTCATGAGGCCGATGTTGCCCTCCTGGACCAGGTCGCCGATCTGCAGACCATAGCCGGCATAGCCGCGGGCGATGTGCACCACGAACCGAAGGTGCGAAAGAACCAGGCGCCGCGCGGCGTCCAGGTCGTTGGCTTGCCGAAACCGGGTCGCGAGCTCGAATTCCTCGGCCGCACTCAACACCGGAACGGTGCCGGCTGCATGGATGTACTGATCGAGGCTGCCGACCGGGGCACCGAGCACGAGGCCCGCGTTCCGAGGCGCCAAAACAGTGGTTGTCATAGGCCAATTACCTCCCGAGCGAACAGATATTAGCACTCGAGGCTTTAGAGTGCTAACCACCAATGTCGTTCCTGAGACGGGCTACTTGGGCTCGATGGCCTTGAGGTGTCGCGCGGTCGCGAGCCAGGCGCCCGCCCAGCCCAGCAGCGCCCCGCCGACCACGAGGATCACGGTCTCCCGCAGCGGCAGGCCCGTCAGCGTAAAGCCGCTGCCGTAGAGGGTTGCCACGGCCCGGACCGGTGGCTCCAGGGCCAGTAGTGCTGCCGCCACGACGACCGCCGCGGCGACGGCGCCGGCCAGGCCGTACCAGAAACCGAGGTACAGGAACGGCCGCCGGATGAAGCCGTCCGTGCCGCCAACGAGTTTCACCACCTCGATTTCGACGCTGCGGCTGTTGATCTCGAGGCGAATCGTGTTGCCGATCACGACCGTCACTGCGATTGCGAGCAACACGGTTGCAAGATCGACCATACGCCCCGCAAGCGCGAGCATCGCCCGCAGACGTGTCACCCAGGCCGTGTCGAGTTGCACGAGGTCGGTCTCCGGCAGCGCGCGGATCGCGGCCGCGACCGCCTCGACGTTCCCGGTTGCGCCGCTGTTCGGCCGTACCACCAGCGTATGCGGCAGGGGGTTGCCTTCGAGTGCATCGAGTGCCTCGCCGAAGCCAGACTTCGCGCGAAACTCCTCGAGCGCCTTGGCGCGATCGATCAGTGTGACGTTCGCGACGTCGGGTCGGGCGCGGATCGTGCGTGCCAGTCGCGCCGCGTTCTCGGCAGACACATCGATCTTCAGGTAGACGGCGAAGTCTGCGGCGCCCTGCCACGAGTCGTTGAGTGCGCCGGCGTTGTTCACCAGCACGCGCAGACCCGCCGGCAGCGCAAGTGCGATCGCGATCACGAGCACGGTCAGCAAGCTTGCGAACGGCTGCGACGTGAGCCGGCGCATTGCGTCGAGCAGGTTCTGCCGGTGCAAGGCCAGGTAGTGCCGCAACGACGCCATCGCTACACGTCCCCGCGGCCGCTGTCGCCGGCCAGCTGTCCGGCGACGAGCTTGAGCTGCCGGTGAGGCAGATGCTCGATCAGTTCGAGATCGTGGGTTGCGACCAGCACCGTCACGCCAACCTCATTGAAGCGCGTGAACAGTTCCATGATCTCGCGCGACAGGTCGGGGTCGAGATTGCCGGTGGGCTCGTCCGCGATCAGAACGTCAGGCCGCGGCGCCACGGCGCGCGCGATGCCGACCCGTTGCTGCTCGCCCGTGGAGAGCGTGATGGGCGCGTGCGACTCGCGGCCGAGCAGCCCGACCTGATCGAGCGCGGCACGGACACGCCGTTCGACTTCGCGCCGGCTTGCCCCGGCGATCACGAGCGGCAACGCCACGTTCTCGAACACGCTGCGGTCGTATAGCAGCTTGTGATCCTGGAACACCATGCCGAGGCGCTGGCGGAACGGGGGAATCCGTCGGCGCGAAATGCGCGAGGTGTTCTGGTTATTGACCAGCACCGTGCCGCGTGTCGGACGTTCGATCAGTGCGATCAACCGCAACAGCGTGCTCTTGCCAGCGCCCGACGGCCCGGTCAGGAATGCGAACTCCCCGCGCTCGAGCGTGAACGACACACCGGACAATGCTTCGCGGCCGCTCGGATAGCGTTTGAATACGTTCTCGAACCGGATCATCCAGTGCGGTCTCCGACGAGCGCGCGCACGAACTCCTCGGCGCGGAAGTCGTCGAGATCGTCGACGTCCTCGCCGACGGCCACGAACCGTATCGGCACGCTGAGCTGGCGCGCGATCGCGAGCAGGATGCCGCCCCTGGCCGTGCCATCGAGCTTCGTGATCACGAGGCCGGTTACCTTCAGCCGCTCGTGGAAGCGCAGCGCCTGAGCGAGCGCGTTCTGGCCTTGGCTCGCGTCGAGCACGAGCAGCGTCTCGTGCGGCGCGGTGGCGTCGAAGCGGGCGATCACGCGCCTGACCTTCTCGAGCTCGTCCATGAGGCCTGCGGCCGTGTGCAGACGCCCGGCCGTATCAGCCAGTACCACGTCGATGTTGCGCGCGCGTGCGGCCACGAGCGCGTCATGGACGACCGCCGCCGGGTCGGCGCCCGGCGCCTGTGCTATCACCGGAACGCCGGCGCGTTTACCCCATTCCTGCAGCTGTTCGACGGCCGCTGCACGGAACGTGTCGGCGGCGGCCAGCATCACGCTCGCGCCCGAGGACTTCAGGCGATAGGCGAGCTTGCCCACAGTGGTTGTCTTACCCGTGCCGTTGACGCCGATTGCCAGAATCACGAACGGTTTGTGCGCGGCGGAGATCGCGAGCGGCGCCTCGACGGTCTGCATCAGCGTTTGCGCCGTCTGCCGCAACAACTCGATTGCGGGCGTGCCGGGGTTGCGGCGATTGGTTTTGCGCATCTCGCCGAGGAGCCACTCCGTGGCGTCGACACCTACGTCGGCGGTGAGGAGTCGTGTCTCGAGTTCTTCGACGGTGGCTTCATCGAGCGGACGTGAACCTAGACCCAGGAGATCGCCGGTCAGCCAAGTCTTGCCGCGATTCAGCCGCGCCTTCAGCTTGGCGAAAAAGCCCGTGCCCTGTTTCTCCCTGGCCTCGACTGCCATCCGCGGAATTCTCCTTCATGGGTTCTGGTAGTGTTGCGCACATGGCCAAGCGCAGCAACGCTGGCCGGCCGCGACCAGGCAACGTGCGCATCATCGCCGGCGAGTGGCGCGGCCGGCGCATTCCGATAGCAGAAGGCACCGAGGTGCGGCCGACGCCGGATCGCGTGCGCGAAACGCTGTTCAATTGGTTGCGCGAGTCGCTGCCAGGCGCGCGTTGTCTCGATCTTTACGCCGGCACTGGCGTGCTCGGGTTCGAGGCGCTGTCGCGCGGCGCCGAGGAAGTCTGGTTCGTCGACAAGGATCCCGCGCTATTCGCGGCGCTGAATGCACAGGCCGCCACGTTCGACGTACGGCCGCGCGTGCTGCGGCAGGACGTAGTTTCTCTGCTGAACAGCACGCCAACCGCGCGTTTCGACGTGGCCTTCCTCGATCCGCCGTACACGTTGCCGGTGGAGCCGTTGCTCGCGGTGCTGCCGGCGTGGCTGACCCCTGACGCGCTCGTGTACGTCGAACGACCGCGTTCGCCGGGCCTGCCCGAAGTTGCGAACGCGAGCTGGTGGCGGCGTGCTCGCGCCGGCGCTGTCGAGTACGGGCTGCTCAAGTTCGCAGCGGCGGTATGACCGGGCTTCGGCCCAAGGCTACAATGCCGCCACGATCCATGGACGTGGCCCTCGCGACGTGAAGATAGGCGCGCTGTATCCCGGAACCTTCGACCCGATCACACGGGGTCACGAGGACCTCGTGCGCCGCTGTGTGCGGCTGTTCGATCGCGTCGTGGTAGCGGTCGCAGCCAGCCCGAAGAAGGCGCCGCTGTTTCCCCTCGAGGAGCGCGTGGCGCTCGCGCAGGAAGTGCTGCGCGACCTGCCCGAGGTTTCGGTCACAGGCTATTCGGGGCTCACGGTCGATTTCGCGGCTGCGAATGGTTTCAAGGCCATCATCCGGGGCTTACGCGCCGTGTCCGATTTCGAGTACGAGTTTCAGCTCGCGACCATGAACCGGCATCTGAAGGAGGGCGTGGAGACTGTGTTCCTGACTCCGTCGGAGCATCACACCTTCATTTCCTCGAGCCTCGTACGCGAGATCGCGGAGTTCGGCGGCGACGTCAGCGCGTTCGTGCATCCGTTCGTGGCCGAAGGGCTCAAGGCCAGGTTCCCGAAAACCCGATGAGCCCGCTCCGCGTGTCGCTCGTCGCCCTGTTCGGCGTGGCACTCGCGGTGCTCAGTGCCGCGGCGCCGCACCTCGCGGTCGCGCAGCCCGCCGCACCGCTGCGCGCGAAACAAGAGCTCGTCGTCTCCGCCAACGTTCACGCATCGGACGCGGGCCTGCGAATCCTGCGCGAGGGCGGCGGCGCTGTGGACGCGGCCATTGCCGTGCAGCTCGTGCTGACTCTCGTGGAGCCGCAATCCTCGGGAGTGGGCGGCGGCGCGTTTATGCTGTTCTACGGCGCGCCCGCCAAGCGGGCGCCGGCGGCGATCACCGCCTACGAAGGCCGCGAGACGGCGCCGGCCGCTGCAACACCAGACATGTTCATGACCAACGGGCGCCCCGAGGGGTTCGGCTCCGTGGGAGTGGGCGGCCTCGCGGTCGGTGTGCCCGGCGCCCTGCGCATGCTCGAGCTCGCGCATCGCGATCACGGGCGGCTGCCGTGGGCCAGGCTGTTCGAGCCCGCAATCGAGCTTGCAGAAAACGGCTTCGAGGTGTCGCCGCGGCTCTTTCAGCTGTTGAACGGTTTCAAGCGTTTCGCGCGCGGTGAGGATTTCCGTCGCTACTTCTACGACGAGAACGGTGAGCCGCACCCGATTGGCTACGTTCTCAAGAATCCGGAGTACGCGTTAGCGTTGCGTGAGCTCGCCGCCAAAGGCGCCGAACCGCTGTATACCGGCGATCTGGCTGCCGCAATCGTCGCGAAGGTGCAGAGCAACAACGTTCGAGCCGGCCGCATGACGACCGAGGATCTCGCGAAGTACCGGGCGCACGTCACGCAACCGCTGTGCACCGCATATCGCACTTGGCGAGTCTGCGGGCCGCAGCTGCCGTCATCGGGCGGCGTCACGACGCAGCAGGTGCTCGGCATGCTCGGCGCGTTCGATCTCGCAAAGCTGCGCAACGAGCCCGCGGAGGCGATCCACCTGTTCGCCGAGGCGACCAGGCTCGCCTTCGCCGATCGCAGCCTGTATCTCGGCGATCCCGAGTTCGTGCCGGCACCTGTAGCGGAGCTTCTCGCGCCGGCCTATCTAAGGGACCGCGCCGCGCTCATCGATCCCAAGAAGGCATTGTCGAACGTGGCGGCCGGTGTGCCGCGCCAGGGACTCGCGTGGGAGTTCGCGCCGGGAACGCCCGCAGAGCGTCCGTCGACGAGCCACTTTTCGATCGCCGACAGGTTCGGCGACGCAGTCGCGATGACCACGAGCGTGCAGGGCGCGTTCGGCAGCCAGCTCATGGTCGGTGGCTTCATCCTGAACAACGAGCTGACGGACTTCGAGTACGTGCCGGAAATCGGTGGTAAGGCCGTTGCGAATCGCATCGAAGGCGGCAAACGGCCGCTGTCGAGCATGGCGCCCACGATGCTGCTCGACGGGCAGGGGCGCGTACGCCTGCTCGTGGGCTCGCCAGGCGGCACGCGCATCATCGCCTTCGTCGCGCAGAGCATCATCGGCTTCGTCGACTGGCAGCGGAGCGCTCAGCAGGCCGTAGCCGCCCCGCATTATCTGGCCGAAGGCGGCGCCGTGGAGCTCGAAGAAGACACCGACGTCGTCGCGCAGCGCGCGGCGCTCGAGGCGCTCGGGCACACGGTCGCGTTGCGCGACTTGAACAGCGGCCTGCACGCCATCGAGATCGACTACACGCGCCGCGGCCGAGTGTTGTCCGCAGGCGTGGATCCGCGCCGCGAAGGCGCGGCCCGCGGCGACTAGCGGCAGCCGCTGCTGCAACTGCAGCGCGCTATCGCTGGCAGCTCGGGCAGAAGTACGTCGCGCGTTGCCCCAGCACGCGGCGTTTGATCGGCGTGCCGCACTGCACGCACGCTTCGCCTTCGCGCTCATACACGCGCAACGAGTTTCGGAAGTACCCCGGCGCGCCGTCGCCGCCGACGTAGTCGCGTAGTGTGGTGCCGCCGACCTCGATCGCGTCGCGCAGCACGGCGCGCACGGCGGAAACGAGGGGCTCGAATCTGTCGCGTGCGATCCGCCTGGAGCTGCGCGTCGGATGAATTCCGGCGCGGAATAGCGCCTCGTTCGCGTAGATATTCCCCACGCCGACGACGACGTGGCTGTTCATCAATTGCGGCTTGATCGCTACACGCCGGCCGCGGCAGCGCTGCCACAGGTATTCCGCGTCGAACTCGTCGCCGAGCGGCTCGGGCCCTAGATCCTTGAGCAGGGGATGCCGCTCCGGGGTCGTCGTCAGATGGAAGCTGCCAAATCGGCGCGGGTCGTGATACCGCAGCACGCCGCCGCCGACGAATTGGACGTCGATGTGATCGTGCGTTCCCGCCGCGCGCGGCTCAGGCAGGTAGCGCAGGCTACCCGACATGCCGAGATGCACGATCAAGGTGCCCGCACCCGTGCCGAGCAGCAGGTACTTGCCGCGCCGCTCGAGGCTGTCGATGCGCTGCCCCGCGAGCGCTGTCGGCAGCTCGCGCGCCACCGGCCAGCGAAGCCGCGGCTCGCGGATTTCGACCTTGGCAACCGAACGCCCGACGATGTGGGGCGCGAGGCCGCGCCTGGTGGTTTCGACCTCTGGTAGCTCGGGCATCGAAGGAGCTTACGCCGCGCGTTGTGCGACGGGCTACTCGGGTTTTTCCAGGGCTTCCGTGCGCCGTCGCACGTCGCCCCCGATCGCGATTGGAGTAGGCTCGGCCGATCGGCTATATTGGAATGCCACGCACCGCGCCGATTCGAAGCGCCGTCGCGGCCACCGACGAGGCGGAGCACACGTGAACTTCCTCTACGAATACTATTCCGGTCTCGCAGACTTGAGCTTTTGGGGGTACGTGATCGTCACGCTGCTGTGGATGCACGCGACGATGATGGCCGTCACGCTCTACTACCACCGCGACCAGGCGCACCGCGCCGTCGATCTGCACCCGGTCGTTCGCCACATCTGCCGCTTCTGGTTGTGGCTGAACACGGGTTCTTCGACGCGCGAGTGGGTGGCCGTGCATCGCCGGCACCACGCGCACTGTGAGAAGGGAAGGCGACCCCCACAGCCCGCGGCTATACGGCTTGAAGAAAGTGCTGCTCGAGGGCGCCGAGCTGTACCGCAGTGCCGCCCACGACAAGGACACGATCGAGAAGTACGCCAAGGGCACGCCGAACGACTGGCTCGAGAACAATGTGTACGCCCACCCGAAACGCAGCTACTGGGGCCCGATGCTGCTGCTGGTGATCGACATCGTGCTGTTCGGCGTTCCGGGCATCATCATGGTCGCGCTGCAGCTCGTGAACATGCCGTTCACGGCCGCCGGCGTCATCAACGGGCTGTGCCACGCGAAGGGCTACCGCAACTTCGAGACCGACGACGCGTCGACGAACCTGTGGCCGTTCGGCGTGTTCGTCGCCGGCGAGGAGCTGCACAACAACCATCACGCGTTCCCGACGTCGGCGAAGTTCTCGATGCGCCGGCACGAGGTGGACATGGGCTGGCTGCACCTCAAGGTGCTGGCCGCGCTGGGGCTCGCGAAGATCCGTCGTGTGGCGAATCCGCCCGAGCTCGAAAACACGTCCAGGGCCACGCCGGAGCTCGACGAGCTGCGCGCGATCATCGTGCATCGCATGCACGTGCTGCGGCACTTCACGTACAACGTCACGCTTGCCGGTGTTGCGCCGCGAGCTCGAGAGCCTCGGCGAGAAACGGAACTCGCTGCTGTCTGCGGCGCGCCGGTATCTGGTGTGGCAGCCTGAGATGCTCGACGAGTCGTCGCGGCAGAAGTTCGCCGAGCTCGTGCAGCGGCATCCGCGCTTGCAGGCGGTGCTCGAGTTCCGCAGCGAGCTGAAGCAGCTTTGGGAAGGCGCGCACACGAGCAACGAGCGCCTGCTCACCGAGTTTCGCGAGTGGTGCGCACGAGCGGAGCAGAGCGGCATTCAGGGCATGCAGGAATTCGTCGCCTACCTCAAGTCCTTCCCCGCCATGCGCGAGCAGGTGCGGGCTTCGTAGGCCCGCGTTTCTCGACCTCCTAAACGCAAGAACCCGCCGTAAGGCGGGTTCTTTTTTGGAGCCGTCGCGCAAGTCGACGCTATTTGATCTTCGTCTCTTTGTGGATCACGTGCTTGCGGACCCGTGGGTCGTACTTCAAGACTTCCATCTTTTCGGGATGGAGGCGGCGGTTCTTCGTGGTGGTGTAGTAGTGGCCGGTTCCGGCCGTCGACATCAAACGGATTTTCTCGCGCATGTGCTAGCTCCCGCTCTGCTTAAACTTGCGTGCCCTTGGCTCGCAGATCCGCGACCACCTGCTCGATGCCGAGCTTGTTGATGATCCGCAGTCCGTGCTGCGAGACGCGCAGCCGGATGAAGCGCTTTTCGTTCTCGAGCCAGAAACGCTGCGTATGCAAATTCGGCAGGAAACGGCGACGCGTCCTGTTGTTGGCGTGGGACACCGTGTTCCCCACCATCGGCCCCTTGCCGGTTACCTGGCAAACCCTGGACATCGCTCGTTCCTCGTAGCCCCGTCGAAAGGGCGGGGACTATACCGTTTGAGCCCTGTCGCGGGCAAGGAGCCGGCGGCTAGATCAGCCCGCGCTCGGCCAGCGAAACATGGCCGCCGCGGCTCACGACCAGGTGGTCCAGCAGGCGGATCTCCACGAGCGCCAACGCCTTCGCCAGCTTGACCGTAATGCTGCGGTCCGCTTCGCTGGGCTCCGCCACGCCCGACGGGTGGTTGTGGCCTAGGATCACCGCCGAGGCATTGCACTGCAGCGCTCGCTTCACGACCTCGCGCGGATAGACCGTGGCGCCGTCGATCGTGCCGCGGAACAGCTCTTCGTAGCGGATCAGGCGATGCCGGGTATCGAGGAACAGGCAGCAGAACACCTCGTGCGGCAGGTCGAGCAGCCGGGCGCTCAAGTACCGCGCGGCATCGAGGGGCGCCGCGAGGGCTGGCCGCGGCCCCCCCGGCGCCGAGAGATAACGGCGGCCAAGCTCGAGCGCCGCGGCCAGTCGGGCCGCGCGTGCCGGACCCACGCCCGGCGCTTGCGCCAGCTCGGCCGCGCCATTGCCGAGCACGCCGGCGAGCCCGCCGAGCTGCTCGAGCAGGCGCCGGGCGAGGTCCGTCGCGCTTGCGCCGCGGATGCCTGTGCCGAGCAGGATCGCGAGCAGCTCGCCGTCGGACAGTGACTGCGGGCCCACGGCCAGCAGCCGTTCCCGCGGCCGCTCGGATCGCGGCCAATCGCGCAGTGCCACTTTGGTTCTCCTGCTTGCCCCCGTGTGACGCAATCGTGGCTTTTGCGCGCGTTCCGGCGCGCACGCCCGATTAGTCGCCGAGGACATAAGAAAAGCGCGATTCGTAAGTGGCGAGCGCCAAAGCCAGCGAGAGTAAGCTCCCGCCCCGTGGCACCCAGCGCGTCCAACGAACGAGCCAACCCGCCGCGCGTTTTGCTCGGCGTGACGGGCGGCATCGCCGCATACAAGAGCCCTGAGCTCGTGCGCCGGCTCGTCGAGCGCGGCTGCGAAGTGCAGGTCGTCATGACTCGCGGGGCACGCGAGTTCGTCGGTCCGTTGACGTTCCAGGCAGTGTCCGGCCGGCGTGTGCGCGACGATCTCTGGGATCCAGCCGCGGAAGCGGCAATGGGGCACATCGAGCTCGCCCGTTGGGCCGACGTCGTCGTGGTCGCGCCCGCGACCGCGAACTTCATGGGCACGCTCGCGGCGGGCCTGGGCGGCGACCTGCTCTCCACGGTGTGCCTCGCGACCACGGCGCCGATCGTGTTGGCGCCGGCGATGAATCAGGCCATGTGGGCGAATCCGGCGGTGCAGGCCAATCGCGGGTTGCTCGAGGCGCGCGGCATCCGGTTCCTGGGCCCCGCGGCCGGCGATCAGGCTTGCGGAGAAACCGGCCCCGGTCGAATGCTCGAGCCGACCGAGATCGCGGCGGCGCTGCTCGATCTGCCGGGCAAGCTTCGACTCCAGTCGCTCGCGGGGCTCAAGGTTGTGATCACGGCGGGCCCCACGCGCGAGCCGATCGACCCGGTGCGCTACATCACGAATCGCAGCTCGGGAAAGATGGGCTTCGCCGTCGCGGCTGCCGCACGCGAAGCCGGTGCCAACGTCGTGCTCGTGGCCGGTCCCGTCGCGTTGCCGACGCCGGCGAACATCAAGCGCATCGACGTCGAGACTGCGGAGCAGATGTACCTGCGCGTGCACGAGGAGATCGCGGACACCGACGTCTTCATCGGCTGCGCAGCGGTCGCCGACTATCGGCCGCAGACCGCGTCTGCGCAGAAGATCAAGCGCAGCGCGGCCGAAGATCGATCTGCCTCTGGTGCGCTCGCCACGACACGCTCGCGAGCGTCGCGGCGTTGGCGAACGCGCCGTTCACGGTCGGCTTCGCTGCGGAAACGAACGACGTCGCGGCGCATGCGCGCGAGAAGCTCGAGAAGAAGCGCGTCGACATGATCGCTGCGAATCGCGTGGGCCCGGATTGCGGCTTCGATCGCGAGACGAATGCCTTGACGGTGTATTGGCCGGGCGGTGGCGAAGCCGCGCTCGGCGACGGCAGCAAGCCGATGCTCGCGCGCCGGCTCATCGAGCTGATCGCGGAGCGTTATCGTGCCGCAAGGCCGGTCGCTCAATCTTCCACGCGCGCCTCGTAAGGCGGCTAAAGGCTGTGTTTTGACGACTCCCGCCCGGCGCGTCGAGCTCAAGATCCTGAACCCGCGTATCGGCAAGGAGCTGCCGCTGCCCGACGCGCGCGACGAACGGCTCCGCCGGTCTCGATCTGCGCGCCTGCCTCGACGAGGCGCTCGAACTCGCGCCCGGCGCCACGAAGCTGATTCCGACAGGAATCGCGATTCACCTCGCCGACCCTGGGCTCGCGGCCGTGATCATTCCGCGCTCGGGGTTGGGTCACAAGCATGGCATCGTGCTCGGCAATCTCGTGGGCCTGATCGACTCCGACTACCAGGGCGAGCTGCTGATTTCCTGCTGGAACCGCGGCACACAGAGCTTCCGGATCGAGCCAGGCGAGCGTATCGCGCAGCTCGTGGTCGTGCCGGTGGTGCAGGTGGAGTTCGACGTCGTGAACGAATTCGCTGCCAGCGATCGCGGCAGCGGCGGGTTCGGCCACTCGGGCCGCGGCTTAGGCTAGCCGCCCTTCAGCTGGCGGAAGCGCACGATGTCGTCCTCGAAAGAAGCGCGCAACGCCGTCTGGTCGGAGCGAGTCTTCGACAGCATCTTCTCGTAGTTGTTGATCGAGCTCGTGGTGCGCGAGATGTCGAGGGCCAGGTTCTGCGGAATCTGCGGCGCGTCCGCGTTCGTGGTGTACGGCTTGTACACCGCCGCCTCTTCCTGAAGCCCCACCAGGCGTTTGCGCAGATTGTTGAGATAGAGCTCCGTGACCTTGATCTGCGACTCGAGCAGCTCGAGGCGGCGGTTACGCAGATCCTCGATGTCGGAAACGGCGATATAGGTCTGGAGCAGCATCCGGTCGTGCCGATCGATCTCGGCCTGTACCGCCGCTGCCGCGTCGGCCGCAGCCTTCTTCTTCGCGAGCTCCGCGCGCTCCTCTTCGGTGACCTCGCCTTCCTCGAAGCCAACGCGTACGCCTTGGTTATTCAGGAGATTGCGGTCGCGATTCGCGAATTCGGGCGGAACGCTGTCGCCATAATGGACGACGCCCTTGTCGTCGGTCCATGAGTAGAGTTTGCGGCCGTCTTTGCCAGATGGCGCGCGCTGCTGCGCATCGCTGGCGTCGGGCGCTGCGAGCGCCGCCAGGAGGAGTACAGCGATGCTAATGCGCGTGACCAAAGTTATGTAAACCTGCTCCGGCCGTCGGACGCTTACATATACCAAAATTCGTTCGTTCTAAAGGCAGCCGAGACTGATTTTTGCAGACCAGCTCTCACTTGGGAACCGCGTCAGGCTTCGAGCGGCACGCCGTAGCGATTGCGGTACGCCCGCACCCCGGGCAGATGCTCCGCGTAGTCCTTGTCCTCTTCGAGGTGGTCGATGAGGTCTGTCAGGGTGACGATACTCCGGATCGGCACGCCAAGCTCGCTTTGCAGCTGCTGGACGGCCGAGATCTTGGATTTCGGCGCGACTTCCTCGCGGTCCAAGGCCACGAGCACGCCGGCGGGCGTGGCGCCGGCGGCGCGGACGATCTCGAGCACTTCGCGCACAGCGGTGCCGGCTGTGATGACGTCGTCCAGAATCAGGACGCGGCCCGCAAGCGGCGCGCCGACGATCGTGCCGCCTTCGCCGTGGTCCTTGGCTTCCTTGCGGTTGAACGCGAACGGGTAGTCCTCGTCATAGTGATCCGCCAGCGCGGCGGCCGACAGCACGACGAGCGGGATGCCTTTGTAGGCTGGCCCGAACAGCATGTCGAACGGTAGATCGAGCGCCGCGATCGCCGATGCGTAGCAGCGGCCGAGCTTCGCGACCGCGTAGCCACTGTTGAACAAACCCGCGTTGAAGAAGTACGGGCTCACGCGCCCGGACTTCAGTGTGAATTGACCGAAACGCAGCACGCCGAGCTCGAGCGCGAGCTCCAGAAACTGAGTTTTGTAGGCCTTCAATGGGATCGGCGTTCTGCGCATTTGGCTATCATATCGCGTCGATTTCTCACTGGCCGATTTTTATTGCGAGTCGTCACCTTCAACGCGAACGGTCTGCGGAGCGCCGCGCGCAAAGGCTTTTTCCGTTGGTTTGCGCGCCAGCGCGCCGACGTGTTGTGCGTGCAGGAGCTGAAGGCCCACGAGGAGCAGCTGGCTGCTCGTGCGTTCCATTCGCGCGGATTTCATCGTGTGGTGCATCCGGCTCAGCGGCCGGGGTATAGCGGCGTCGCGATCTACTCGCGCGCAGAGCCGCGGCAAGTCGTGCGCGCGATCGGCGCCGCGGAGTTCGACGCTGAAGGCCGTTACCTCGAGGCTCGGTTCGGCAACGTGGCCGTCGTCAGCGCGTACTTTCCATCCGGCTCGTCGGGCCCGGCGCGCCAGGAAGCCAAGTTCCGGTTCCTCGCGGCGTTCGACCGGCGGCTCGAAACGCTCGAGCGCAGTGGCATGCCGTTCGTGTTCTGCGGCGACTTCAACATGGCGCACAGGAACATCGACCTCAAGAACTGGCGCGCGAACCAGGACTACCCCGGGTTCACGCCGCAAGAACGCGCGTGGCTCGACTCGCTCTTCACGGGCCGAGCGTACGTCGACGCGTTCCGCGCCGTGAACCAGGAGCCTGACCAGTACACGTGGTGGTCGAACCGTGGACGCGCGTTCGAGAACAATACGGGCTGGCGCATCGACTATCAGGTCGTGAGTCCGGCGCTCAAAGCCGCGGTGCGGGGCGCCGCCATCTACAAGCGCCGGCGGTTCTCGGACCACTCGCCGCTGACGATCGACTACGACTGGGAGCTTTGAGCGGTCGTCGGCCCGGGATGGCGTTCCCGGTCGATGCTCTCGGGCTGTCCCGACCACGGCGCGACCTTGGTCAGCAACAGCAGACCCGGCACGCCGATTGCCGTACAGATCAGGAAGAAATCGAAATAGCCTACGGCCTCGATGATGTAGCCGGTGATCGATCCTGCGAACGTCCGCGGCACCACCATGAGGCTCGTGAGCAGCGCGAGCTGCGTCGCGGTGAACCGCCGGTCGGTCTGCTGTGCGATGAACGCGACGAGTGCGACGGTGCCGAGCCCGACGCCGAAGTACTCCCAGGCCGCCGCGGCCCCGAGCATGTACAGATTGGGGCCGACCGCCGCGAGCGCGGCGAAGCCGAGGCTCGTCGTGAGCTGCACCGCGCCGAAGATCCAGAGCGCCTTGTTGATCGGTAGCTTCAGCATGACGATGCCGCCGACGAGGCTCGCGACGATCGTCGAGCCCAGGATCGAGAACTTGGCGATCGTGCCGATTTGTGTGCGCGAGAAGCCGACGTCGAGAAAGAACGGCGTCTGTAACGCGACGGCCATGTTGTCGCCGAGCTTGTAGAAGAACAGGAATGCGATCGTCAGCAGCGCGGATTTGACGCCGTTGCGCTCAAAGAACTCGCGGAATGGTTCGACGACCGCCGCGCGCAGCGACCGCGGTGCGAGTCGATCGTCCGACGTCTCGGGAGCCGCGAGCATCGTAACGATGCCGACGGTCATGAACGCGGCGACGACCCAGTACACGGACGCCCACGGCAGGTGGTCGGACAGAATGAACGCCAGCGAGCCCGGCACGAGCGATGACAGTCGGTACGCCTGGACAAAGAACGAGTTGCCGGCTCCGAGCTCGTTGTCGGCGAGCAGCTCGCGTCGATACGCGTCGAGCACGATGTCTTGAGTGGCGCCGAACAGTGCGGTCGCGAACATCAACGCCACGACGGCTACGCGGCTCGCCGGGTCGATGGTCCCGAACAGTGCGATCGTCGCGAGGAGCAGAACCTGACTGAGAACGGCCCAACCACGCCGACGACCCAGGAACGGCGGGCGGAACCGGTCGATCAGCGGCGACCAGAGGAATTTCCAGGTGTACGGCAGCGTGGCGAGCGAGAGCAGGCCGATCGTCGACAAATCGACGCCCTCGCTGCGTAGCCAACCGGGCACGAGCTGAATCAACACGTAAAGCGGCAGGCCGGAGGAGAAGCCCTGCAGTACGCAGAGCAAGAGCCGGCTGCTCAGTAGGAACGCATACCACGGCGTCTTCGGCCGGGCGGCTTCAGGAAGCGGCGAGGCCATCGACGGGGGTGTGGGGTTTCGTGGTGACGGCAAGTCTGCGGTAGTAGAGATCGACGACGTCGTGACCTAAGTGCCGGCCGCGGCGCTCGAACTTGGTCGGCGGCCGAAACTCGAGCGGATTGTCGCACAGATCGCGGGCGTCGATCGGCGCGAACTCCGCCGAGGCCGCGAGCACCTCGAGCGTGTGGCGCGCGTAATCGGCCCAGTCGGTCGCGATGTGCAGCAGACCATCGGCCGTGAGAACACGCGCCATCTCCGCGACGAATGGCGGTTGCACGAGCCGACGCTTGTGATGCCGCTTCTTCGGCCACGGATCCGGGAAGAACAGGTTCACCGCGGCGAAGTCTGCGCTTCGCAGGAGGTGCGGCAGAACCTCGGCTGCATCGCGCTGTATGACGCGGACGTTCGTGGCGCCGGCGCGCTCGAGCAGGAGCAGCAGATGGCCGATGCCGGGCTCGTGGACTTCGACGCCGAGGTAGTCGATTGCGGGATAGTTCACGGCCGTCGTGACGAGCGCCTCGCCGTCGCCGAAGCCGATGTCGAGCACCCGCGCCGCATCGCGGCCGAACATTGCGCGCAGATCGAGGGGGCCTTGCGACGCATCGACACCGAACCGCGGCCAGAGCTCGGTGAGCGCGCGGCGTTGCGCGCTCGTGGCTCGACCGGGCCGCCGCACGAAGCTTCGAACCTTGCGAGGATGAGCGATGGCCGGGTCAGGTTTGTCCACGCCCGCACTATACCGGGAGCTTCCGAGCCCAGGCCGGGCAAAACACGTGGACGGCGAGCGAGTCGATCAGCGCGACGGCGCGCGCCGCTGCGACCTGGGTTTGCTACATCTTCTGCCGACGGAGCACATACACCGTCGTGCCGAGGGCGAGTGCAATCAGGCCCGCGACGAGATTTTCAGTTGCCGTGCTCGCAAGGAACGCGACACACACCAGCAATGCGAGAACGGGAATGGTCGCGCCGCCCGGCAACACGATCGTCTGTTCTCGCGCCGCGAATTTCCTGCGAAGGACGGGCACCGCCGCTGCGGTGCCGATATAGGTCGCCAGTCTCGCGACTATCGAGAGCAGCGCGAGTTGAACGAACGAACCCGAAAGCGCGAGCACTGCGGTGATCGACGCGTGCGTGAGGATCGCCCAGACGGGCGTCTGAAATCGCGGGTGCACGCGTGCGAAAATCTGCGGCCCGAAGCCGCTGTTTGCGAGCGAGTAGAGGTAGCGTGAGCCCACCAGCATCGTGTTGCCGACGTTGCCACCGATCGAGAGTGTCGCGCCGAGCGTCATGAGCAAGCCGGCCCACACACCCACAATAATGGCAGCGGCGTCTGCGAGCGGAGCTCCTTCCGCTCGCGTGGCGAGGTCTGGAAGAGTTCCCAGTGCGACGAGTTGGATCAGCGTGTAGAGCAGCGTCACTGCGCCGATTACGGTAAACAGTGCGAAAGGCACGTCGCGTTTCGGGTTCTTGAATTCCCCGGCCGCTGCTGCGGTGTTCTCGAAGCCTGCATATGCATAGAGCAGCAGAAGGGATGCAGCCCCAACACTGGCCGTGTCGGGCGTATTCATGGGAAAGATCAGCGACCCATCGACTGCCGGGATTCCCACGACGATCAGGAATACCAACGGGAGCGTCTTCGCGATCGCGAGACCGACTTCGAGTCGTGCCGCATACTGCACGCCGACCACGTTTACCAGGCAGAAGAACGTGGGCGGCAGCACGATGGCGCCGACGCGCGTGGCACCTTCTAAGGCTCCAGGCAGGACGTACGTCAGCGCCTGCACGAAACCGTTCAACAGCGCCGCGGCGGAAGCGAGGCGCGCGAGCCAAGTCATCCAGCCCACCTGAAAACCGGCGAACTCGCCGAAGGCCTCGCGCGTATAGATATAGGCGGCGCCGGGCTCGTCGAAGTGGCTGCCTGCCTCTGCGAAGCACAAAGCGAGCAGTAGGACGGCTGCTCCAGCGAGGGGAACGGCCCAGAGGCTTGCGGGCCCGAGAAACGCCGCGGCCGCGGCCGGGAGCAAATAGACGCCGCTCCCGATCACACCGTTAATGGACATGCCAACGATCTGCCAGCGCGTGACAGCCCGCCTTAGGCTCGGCGACTTCGTCGATTCGGGGTGTGGTAAGCCCACTGCGTTACAAGAGCTCGTGCCTCACGAAAGCTGAGCGATCGTCAAAGCCCGATTGATTGCCATCCTGATCGGCGATTGCCGGTATCGTGACACATCGATCGTAATACGCTCGCACTAACAAACTTGTGGAACGCATTCGGCGCAGCTACGTACGCGTATTCCCTCTCGTATCTTGATCTCGAGAGCGGCCTCGAATCGCGCGACCCGCGCGTACAGTTTCGGCAGCATCCCGACCTCGAAACGAATCTGCGCTCGAACTGACGCAGGCTCAGCCCTGCCATTTCCGCCAAACCCGAAATTGGCAGACATCCACGGTAGCGGTGTAGCAGTCTTGCGGCCGCGATCACGCCGCTCGATGGGCCGTGAGGGGCGAGCGCCAACAGATATCTGTCCGCGACACGGATGCGCTCCGCGAACGACTGCCTTTCGCCGAGCCGACACCGGAGATCTTCGACCGAGGCTCACGAGGTGACGTCTGGGTACTCCGCTTGCGGTCGTACTGCCGTCGTGCGTTCGGCGTAAAGGGGTTTGCGGCCACCAGTGTCGAAATTGCTTACACGCCGGCCATGGGACGATGCTCCCGATTTTCCTAAGTTGATCTTATCTAAGTAGAAAACAGAAACGGTACGTTGTTTGCACCAGTGTCGCGGGAACGTTTGCCGGAGAATCGCACTTGAGACTCAAACACGCTGCTCGCTGCTTGCTCGTAGTCGGTGCGCTCTGCGGCGCGTCGGCGAACGCGACAACGATCACCTACGACTTCACTCTCGACGCGCAGGGCATCCCGACGACGACGGTCGCGGGGGCCACGGTCGTGAGCTTCTCCGGGAACAGCTGCGCGGGTTATGTCTCCTGTACCGGCAACGGCGTAATCGTGCAGGGAAGCGTCGCCGGCCAGTACGCCGCGCCCGGCCACCTGTCCGAGACCAATCCGTACCTCAGCGTTCCCAAGGACCTCTCCCAGGTGTCTCTGTCGGAGACTCTGCTCCTCCCGACGACGGCCAACTATTTTGGCCTGTTCTGGGGCTCCATCGACGACTACAACACGTTGTCGTTCCTGTTGAACGGCAGCACGGTAGCCAGTTTCACCGGGCTCGATATAACGAATCCGGCGAACGGCAACCAGAGCGCGCCCGCGACCAACACGTACGTCAACTTTTTCGACCTGCCGACCTTCAATGGCGTTCTGATCACTAGCACGCAGTACGCTTTCGAAAGCGACAACCATGCGTACGCCAGCGTGCCGGAGCCTGCCACGCTGGCACTGCTCAGCACCGGACTCCTGGGCCTCGGCCTGGGGCGTCGCCGCCGAAAGGTAACCTCCGCCATACCCGGCTGACGAAAAGAGCCCGCCCCTAGCGGGCTCTTCTCGTTACGGCCCGCGATCTTCGCGCGCAGCACGAGCCGGTTGCCGGCAAGGTCGTGGAACTCGGCCGACGCCGCAGCGTAGGACCCGTGTTCGTAGCGGCCATGAGCAGCTGAGCGAAACGAAACAGTCGCTTGCCGCCCGTGAAGACGAGCAGCGGCCGCAGCGCGAAACGAGGATCTCCGTCGCTAGACGATTTAAACTCGTTCCCACGCGGAGTATCCTCAGTTTTAGCCTCAGGGGAGTGCTCGCAGCTTGTAACGCTGTGAAAAGCGGGTGTAGTTCAATGGTAGAACCTCAGCTTCCCAAGCTGATGGCGTGGGTTCGATTCCCATCACCCGCTCCAGTTTCTTCAAGCCCCACCGCGCTGAAACCGGGCCTTTAGCCCACGCTTCACGGCCCCGCGAGCCAGCTCACATTCCGGCGGCCGGAAGTGCAACCGCCGTCACATTCTTGGGTCGCCCGGCCTGCGATCTTTCAGGAACGTCGCGCAGCGGTCGATACACCGGCTAACTAACGGCGGGCCACGGCGTAGCGACGCGCCGTGGGCCGTGAATTCGCGCAGCTGGAACGCTTTCCTGAATGACTGATAACGTCAACAGACTCTTGGTAGTGGACGACGAGCCGGGCGTCGTCGACTTCGTGGGGGCCTTGGGGCGAAAGCTCGGTTACACGGTTGCCACGACTCCGAGTGGCGCGGAGTTCCTGCGCCTCGTCGACTCGTTCCGGCCAACCATGATCATCATGGATTTGCATCTCACCGACACCGACGGCGTGGAGCTGCTGCGCCAGCTCGTCACGCGCGGCTGCAAAGCGAACATCGTGCTGATCAGCGGCTCGGATGAGCGTGTGCTCGCCACTGCGCACGAGCTCGGCGTGAGCCACGGCCTCGCGATGTGCGGCGCCTTGAGCAAACCGCTGGTGCCGGCCGACCTCCAGAGCAAGCTCGCCGCCGTGCGGCATCAGGATCCGGAAGTCGACGCGGCGGATCTGCGCCGCGGCATTGCGGCCCAGGAGTTCGTTCCGTACTACCAGCCGAAGGCCACGCTCGTGCAGAACGGCTGGGTCATCGACGGCGTGGAAGCTCTCGCGCGCTGGCAGCATCCGCGCTTGGGGCTCGTCATGCCGGACGAGTTCATACCGCTCGCGGAGCGCACCGGGCTCATCGGCGATCTGACGAACGCGATGCTGGACGCGGCCCTGAAGCAGGTGCGCGATTGGCAGGACCAGGGCCTGCGACTGACCTGCTCCGTCAATCTGGCGCCGAGCCTCGTCACCGATCTCTCCTTCCCCGACCGTGTCGCGGCGCTGCTCATCGAGAACCGGCTCGATGCAAACCGGCTGATCCTGGAGATCACCGAGACAGCGACGATGCAGAACCCGACGATCACCATGGATATCCTCACGCGGCTGCGCGTGAAGCGGATCGGTCTTTCGCTCGACGACTTCGGCACGGGCTACTCCTCGTTGACGCAGCTGTACCAGATGCCGTTCAACGAGATGAAGATCGACAAGAGTCTCGTGATGAACGTGCCGCACAGCCGCGAGGCGAACACCATGGTCAGCTCGCTGATCGAGCTCGGCCACAACTTGGGGCTGAAGATCTGTGCGGAGGGCGTCGAGAACAGAGCGGCGCTAGACATGCTCGCGATCATCGGTTGCGACAGCTGCCAGGGCTTCTTCATCAGTCGCCCGGTGCCGGCCGCCGAGGTGCCGAGCTTCGTGAACCATTGGAATCAGGAACGCGGGGCAGGCTCGTTTGCCGCTCTGCCGCGCGCCGTCGTCTAACCTTTTCGGGAGCACTCTCGTGAACGAGAATCGATTGTTGGTCATGGACGACGACCCGGATGTCGGTGCCTTCTTCGGCCAAGTGGGCGAAGATTTGGGCTTCGAGGTGCGCGTTATCGCGGACCCGGAGAAGTTCGCGCCGAACGTGCTCGAATTCTCTCCCTCCGTGATCCTGCTCGATCTCCAGATGCCGGGCCGAGATGGCATCGAGTTGCTGCGCGAGCTCGCGTCGCTCGACCGCCGCCCGAAGGTCCTGATCGCAAGCGGCCTCGACAGCCGCGTGCTCACGACGGCGCAGGAGCTCGGCATGTCCATGGGCGTGGACGTAGCCGGTGCCTTCTGCAAGCCCATTGCGCTCGACGAGCTCGAAGTGTTGCTCGTGCGCCTGAAATCCCAGACCAAAGTCATCACCGTCAATCATCTGCGCCAGGGCATCGAACGCGGCGAGCTCGTCGTGCACTATTTGCCGAAGGCCACGCTGAAAAGCCCCGGGCGCTGGATCGTCGAAGGGGCGGAAGCGCTCGTGCGCTGGGATCACCCCGAGTACGGCCTGCTGTACCCGAAGGATTTCATCGGTCTCGCGGAAGAGAGCGGGCTCATCATCGAGGTTACGGACTTCGTGTTCCGCGCGTCGATGGAGCAGGCTCGCGTGTGGTTCTCGAAGGGCCTGTACATGGAGCTTGGCGTGAACCTGTCGGCCCAGTTTCTGGGGGATCTCGGTTTCCCGGACCGGCTGCTGACGCTGGTGCGCGAGAACAACCTCGATCCGTCGATGCTGACGCTGGAGCTCACCGAGACGGCGGCCATGAACGACCCGGCCGTTGCGCTCGACATTCTTGCGCGGCTGCGGGTGAAGAACATCAACGTGTGCCTCGACGACTTTGGCACCGGCGCTTCGTCCCTGACGCACCTGTACCGCATGCCGTTCAGCGAAGTGAAGCTCGACATCCAGTTCACGAATGACATGCGGCTGCGTGAGGATGCGCGCGCGCTCGTGGAGGGCCTGATCTACCTCGCCCACAAGCTCAAGATGCGTGCGTGCGCCGAGGGCGTGGAGGACGAGGGCACGCTCGAGATGCTGGAGGCCATGAACTGCGACAAGGTGCAGGGCCACCTGATCGGGGCGGCCGTTCGCGCGAAGGACCTGGAAGGCATCGTCGAGCGCTGGAACAACCGGCCGGCGAACCAGCCGCGCGGCGCGGTCGCCCGCTAACCCGCGGGCCGGCCGTCGCGGTTATCTCCCGTCCGTACGTTTGTTAGGATGGGGCCCTCGCTCCCGTAGCGGGGCTCCACCTTTAGAGCGCTCCCCATGAATCGCACCTTGAAGATTCTCGGCATCGTCGTCGGCGTCGTGATACTGCTCTTTGCCGCGCTGCTCCTCGCGGTTGCGATGCTGTTCGACCCGAACGACTACAAGGACGACATCACGGCCGCCGTACAGAGGGCGACTGGCCGGCAGCTGACGCTCGACGGCGAGCTTCAGCTTGCGGTGTTTCCGACGATCCGCATCGCGCTGGGCGGCGCCACGCTCAGCAACGCGCAGGGATTCGGCAACGAACCGATGGCGAAGATCGGTAGCGCCGAGCTCAAGCTTGCGCTGTGGCCGCTGCTGTCACGGCGCATCGAGATCAGCGACGCGCGGCTCAAGGATCTCGAGCTCAATCTCGCGCGCGACGCGCGCGGCCGCAACAACTGGCAGGACTTGGGCGGTGGCGGCGATGCGGCGGCGCCGGCGGGGCAGGCGGGCGGCGGGTCGGCCGGCCTCGAGCTCGCCGTCGCGGCGGTTGAAATCACCAACGCGCGTATCGTTTGGAACGATGCGGCGACGGGCGGCCGCTGGACATTGACGGAGTTCGGCCTGGAAGCGCAGGACTTCGGCCCCGGCAGAAAATTTCCGCTGACCATGAGGTTCGGCGCGAACGGCAAGGACATGGCAGTGAAGGTGGCCGCGAACATGCAGGCCACGCTCACGCTCGCAAGCAACAGCTACCGGCTCGACGCACTCGACGTCACGCTCGATGGCAGCGGCGCCGCCTGGCCCGGCGGCCCCGGCAAGGCGAATCTCAAGGTCGAGTCGCTGACGGCGAACCTGGGCGACGAATCCCTCGACCTCAGCGGGCTCACGGTCGACTTCCTCGGCGTGACGGCGGCCGGCTCGCTGAAGGGCGAGAAGCTCATGAGCAACCTGGCGTTGACGGGCGCCGTGGACATTCGCGAGTTCGCGCCAGGCGGGCTGCTCGAACGCTTCGGAGTGAAGCTCGAGACGGCCGACAGCGACGTGATGAAACGCGCGAGCGCGAAGGCGAACTTGAGCTACAACTCGCGCGCGATCGCATTGCGCGACATGCAGCTCACGCTCGACGACTCGAAGCTCACCGGCCGCGTGGGGCTCGAAGGCGAGCGTGTCACGTACGACTTGAGCGTCGACGACATCAACGTGGACCGTTATCTGCCGCCCTCGAACCAGCGAGGCAAAGCCGACGAGGGCTCACTCGACGAGGTGGACCTGCCGCTCGACGCGCTGCGTAAGCTGAATGCTCGCGGGGAGCTGAAGCTCGGGCGCGCGAAGTTCAGCGGCATGACGTTGACGAACGCCGCGTTCGCGTTGACAGCGGACAACGGCGCGCTGCGGCTCACGCCGAGCTCGCAGCTGTACGGCGGCAAGACGGCCGGCGACATCCGCATGCAGGTGGAAGGCAACGCCGCGCGTGTGACGCTCGAGCAGAGCCTCGAGGGCGTCGACATCGCGAAGCTCTCGCAAGACCTTCTCGGCGCAGCGGACATCACGGGCACCGCCAAGCTGAAGCTGAACCTCGTGGCGTCCGGCTCGAACCTGGGCGCCATGCGCCGCGGCCTCGGCGGCGATGTGGCGTTCACGATCAACGAAGGTTCGATCGAAGGCCTCGACCTCTGGTACGAGCTGCGCCGGGCCCGCGCGCGGCTCGACAAAGCCGCGCTTCCGGACCGCCCCGCGGGCACTGCGCGCACGACGTTCAGCTCGCTTTCCGCCACTGGCATGGTCGAGAACGCATTGCTGACGAACCGCGACCTGAACGGCAAGCTCGATTTCATGGCGCTCGCCGGCGCCGGCACCGTGAACCTGCTGAACGACGCCGTCGACTTCGATCTGAAGGCCACGTTCGTCGATGGTCCCGCACTGCAGGCGGATCCCGACATGGTCAAGTACGCCGGCTCCACCGTGCCGCTGCGCGTCACGGGTACCGTCGCCGCTCCCACCGTGCTGCCGGATTTCGGCGCGCTCGTCAAAGCGCGCGTCACGCAGGAATTGAACAAGAAGCTTCAGGAGCAGGATGTGGACAAGAAGCTTCAGGAAAAGAAGGACGCGCTACGCGACAAGCTGCGCGAGCGTCTCGGCCGTTGAGCTTCGCGCCGTGACCGCGGTCGCGCCGCGTCTGCTCGCGTGGTTCGACGCGCACGGCCGTCACGACCTGCCATGGCAGCGAGAGCGCACACCTTATTCGGTGTGGGTGTCGGAGATCATGCTGCAGCAGACACAGGTCGGCACCGTGATTCCCTACTTCGAGCGATTCATGGCGCGGTTCCCGACCGTCGCCGCGCTAGCTGCCGCAGATCTCGACGCTGTGCTTAGCGCGTGGAGCGGGCTCGGGTATTACGCGCGGGCGCGCAACTTGTGGCGTGCAGCGAGGATCATCATCGCCGAGCACGGTGGGAAGATGCCGGAAGATTTCGACGCGCTGCACGCGCTGCCCGGCATCGGCCGCTCGACGGCGGGCGCGATCCTCGCGCAGGCGCTTGGGGCACGCTGGCCGATTCTCGACGGCAACGTGAAGCGCGTGCTCGCGCGCTACCACGCCGTGGCCGGCTCGCCTGGCGCGCCGCGGGTAGACCGCGAGCTGTGGGTGCATGCGGAAGCGCACACGCCGCACGCGCGTGTCGCGGACTACACGCAGGCGATCATGGATCTCGGCGCGACGCTGTGCACGCGCGCTCGGCCCGCGTGCACCCTGTGCCCGCTCGCTGAGGGATGCGCGGCCGCACGCGCCGGCACGCAGGCCGAGTTCCCCTCGCCACGGCCGAAGCGCGAGCGGCCGCAGCGGCAGGTGGCCTTGCTCGTCGTGCAGGACGGGGAAGGCCGCGTGCTGCTCGAGCGTCGGCCGGCAGCCGGCATTTGGGGCGGGCTCTACAGCCTGCCCGAGCTGCCGCCGGAAGATTCCGCGGAAGCGTGGTGCCAACGGGCGCTCGGCGCGCGCGTCGCGGCCCAGCGCGTGCTCGCGACGATCGAGCACGCGTTCACGCACTTCGATCTCGACCTCACGCCGCAGCTGCTGACGCTCGCGGCGTCGCCGTCCGCCGTGATGGATCGCCCCGACTGGCTTTGGTATAAACCCGGCACGGCACTCGCCGTCGGCGTGCCGGCCCCCGTCGCCGCGCTATTGAAGACGGTGAAGACGGAGTCAGGTTTTGCGTAGTTGCGCGGATTCGCCACGCGGCTTCTCTAAGGACTAAAGACTGTGGCAAGAAAGATCACCTGCGTGCTGCTCGGCCCGGATTCCGAGGGCCTCGATCGCCCGCCGTACTTCGGCCCGCTCGGGCAGCGCATCTACGAGAACGTGTCGAAGCTCGCCTGGCAGCGCTGGCTCAAGCACCAGACGATGCTGATCAACGAGTATCGCCTTTCGACGGTCGAGCCGAAGGCGCGTAAATTCCTCGAAGACGAAATGCAGAAGTTCTTCTTCGGCGAGGGCTCGGAAGCGCCGCCGGAGTTCAAACCGAAATAGCCTCTACGTCGCCGCGCGGTGCTTGATCAGGTCGTCGACGACGGCCGGGTCGGCCAGCGTCGACGTGTCGCCAAGCTCGTTGAAGTCGTTGGCGGCGATCTTGCGGAGTATTCGCCGCATGATCTTGCCGGAGCGCGTTTTCGGCAGACTCGGCGCCCACTGCACGAAGTCCGGGCTCGCGATGGGGCTGATCTCCTTGCGCACCCACGCCACGAGCTCTTTGCGCAGTTCCTCGGTCGGCTGCTCGCCGGTCTTCAGCGTCACGTACGCGTAAATGCCCTGGCCCTTCACGTCGTGCGGAAAGCCGACGACCGCGGCCTCGGCCACCTTCGGATGCGCGACGAGCGCACTCTCGACTTCGGCCGTGCCGAGCCGGTGGCCCGCCACATTGATCACGTCGTCGACGCGCCCGGTGATCCAGTAGTAGCCGTCCGCGTCGCGGCGCGCGCCGTCGCCCGTGAAATACATGCCCGGGTACTGCTTGAAATACGTGTCGACGAACCGTTGATGATCGCCGTACACGGTGCGCATCTGGCCCGGCCAGCTGTCGAGCAGCACGAGGTTGCCGGCCGCGGCGCCTTCCAGGATCTTGCCGGCTGGATCCACGATGGCGGGCTTCACGCCGAAGAACGGCAGCGTGGCCGAGCCCGGCTTCAACGTCGTGGCGCCAGGAAGAGGCGTAATCAGCATGCCGCCCGTTTCCGTCTGCCACCAGGTATCGACGACTGGGCAACGCGCGTCGCCGACCACGTGGTAATACCACTCCCACGCCTCGGGATTGATGGGCTCGCCGACGGTGCCGAGCAACTTCAGAGTGCGCCGCGAGCATCTTCCTGACGGGCGCATCACCCTCACGCATCAGCGCGCGGATCGCGGTCGGCGCCATGTAGATGATGTTCACG
>CAWDUG010000013.1:0-894271 GCA_963805435.1 uncultured Gammaproteobacteria bacterium | reverse complement strand
GCGTCTCGTCCGCGCGCCCGCCGTGATCGCTGACGATGATACCGTCGACGCCGTGCTCGAGGCAGCGCGCGGCGTCTTCGCGCGTGACGATGCCTTTGAGCATCACTTTCATCGTCGTGGCTTTTTTCAACTGGTCGATATAGCTCCACGTGAGCCCACTCAAGCCCATGCGCACCGTCTTCATGTCGATGCCGTTGAACATGGGCCGTAAGCTCCAACCGGCGTCGTCGCCGCCGGAGTGGCACGCTTGACACAGCGGGTCGTGGTTGCGATCGAAGCGTGCAATCGGCTCCAGGTTGCGCGCCGGAATGTCCACGGTCCACGCGAGCGCCGTGCAGCCCGCGGCCTCGGCGCGTTTGATCTGTTTCAGCGTGCTCGGCCAGTCCGAGGTGGAATAGAGCTGATACCAGCCCGGTGCACCGCGCGCGGCCATCACGTCCTCGACGGAGTAGTTCGTTACGGTCGACAGCGCCTGTACCAAGTTTTTCGACTTCGCGCCGCGTGCAACGGCCACCTCGCCGTCGGGATGGAACATCTTCTGTGCGCCGACGGGGCACAGAAATATCGGAGCGGCCACCTTCTGGCGAAGATCTCGGTGGTCATATCGATCTTGCTCACGTCGACCAGCCGTTGCGGCCGCAGCTTGATCTTCGTAAAGCCTGCACGGTTCGCGGCGATGGTGCCGAAGTCGTCGGCGCCCTGTGCCATATAGGCGTAGTGCCCTGCGTTGACACGCGCGCGCATTGCCGCTTCGAAGTCCCAGACGTTCAACGCCTCGTCGACGCTTTTGATGACGTCTTTGAAGGCGAGCGCGCCACTGAGCACGGCGTCGTCCTGTGCGCGTGCGGCGGTGGCAGCGAGTGTGCCGGTTAGGCCATAGAGCAGCGGGCTCTGGGCGAGAAAACGTAAGAAGCTGCGGCGCGATTCGGCGCGACGGTCGGTCGACATGGCGGTCCCCCCAGGCAATGGGAAGAACATAGCATTTGTGCGGTCAACGGCCCAAGTCACGCCCATTTGGCGGCGGGGACCACCTAAGCTCAGGCGCCAACGCGCTCGAAGCGATAGACGAACGCGGGGGGCAGATTGATTGGTGACACGCCGAGCAGCGTTGCCCGCAAGCCGAGACTTGCCATGAGTCGGCCGCCGACGGGAGGAGGGCCCAAGTACGTGAATTGCTGGTAGCGGCCTTGCGGTCGCAGCAGCGTGAACGCTTCGCGCAGGATCTTGACCTTCTTTTCCTTGTTGAACCAGAGGATCGGCAGGCCGCTGATCACGTAGTCCACCGAGCCGCGCAACCCGCCGAGGTCGCGCGACAACGCTGCGGCGTCGGCCTGCACCACGGTCGCGCCGGAAACCGTTCGCTCAGCACTTCGACGAAGGCCGGATGCTGCTCCACGAGGTAGAGATCCTCGGGCCGCACGCCATGATCGAGGATCGCCTCGGTCAACGTGCCCGTGCCCGCGCCGAGTTCGACTACACGCGCACCCGGCTCGAGACCCGTGGCCATGAGCTTGGCGAGCCACCTGCTGCTCGGCACGATCGATGCAACGTGAAACGGGTCTTTGATCCAGCTACGGAAGAATACGCCGCGATGCGCGGAGTTACGCTTCTGTTGAACTGTGCTGTGCTCATGGACAGAACTCTACGAAGGGCTTCCGCGCAAAGCATACGCGATCTGCGGCGAATCTACCCAGGCGACGTCGCTGCCGTGGTTGGCGACTGTTCGCCACGCAGGCGCTAGAATGGCCGAAACGGTCGTGGAGCGTTGTCGATGAAGTATCTATTCGCCGCGGTGTTGATCGCGCTCGCCACGACTGCGGCCGCGCATACGGCGCTCGTGTCGTCCGTTCCCGCCTGGAAATCGACCGTAGCGGGGCCCGTCAAAGAGCTCAAACTCGAGTTTGGTGGTGACGTGCGGCTCACGGCCGTCGTGTTGACCGACGCGCAAGGGGTGACGAAGAAGGTCGCGTCGCTGCCAGCGGAAGTGGGCAAGAAGTTCGCGATTGCGGTCGAGGAGGACCTGGCGCCCGGCGCATACGTGGTCACCTGGCGCGCGGTCGGCGCCGACACGCATGTTGTTACGGGTGAGTTTCGCTTCAAGGTGGCAGGCGCCAGGCGCTGTAGCGCCGCTCGAGCCGCCGGTGTTCTTCGCCGCGGATCTCACCGTCATCGGCCTGCGCGCGCTGACATTCGTCGCGCTGTTCTTCGCCGTCGGCACCTGGATCTTCATCGCGCTCTGGGAGCGCGAGCTCACGCCCGGCTTAGCCGAGCGCACGTCGCGAGGTGGCCCGCGCCGCAGCCGTCGTCGGCGTTGATCGTGACCGTGTTCCACTACGTGATGGCGCCGGCCAGGATGGCCGGGCATCTTCGGCTCAGCCTTCGATCCTTCGCTCGAGGCCTTGCTGCTGCAGTCGAGCTCCGGCCCGGCGAACATCGCGCGCGGTCGTCGGGCTCGCGTTGCTGGCGCTGAGCCTCGACCGCGCGACGAAGGCGAACACGATCGCGGCCAACATCGGTGCCGCGCTCGCGGTCTTGTCGTTCGCGTTCGGCGGTCACACGGCCATCCATCCGCTGCGGTTCGTGCTTGCGCCGCTGTTGCTCGTGCATCTCGCCGCGGCCGCGTTCTGGTTCGGCGCGCTGTGGCCGCTGTACGCGGCGGCGGGCGAGGGCCCGCCGGACGCAGCGGCGCTTTGCATCGAGGAGTTTTCGCGGCTCGCGACGCGGATCGTGCCGCTCGTGCTCGTGTGCGGCTTGCTGCATGGCCGTGGTGTTCGTGCGCAGCCTCGCGCGAGCTTGCGACACCCTACGGCGCCATGCTGATCGGCAAGACCGCGGGGTTCGGCGTGTTGATGGGACTGGCGGCGCTGAACAAGTGGCGGTTCGCGCCGGGCGTGGGCGCGGGCGACGAGGGTGCGACGCGCGCTTTCCGCCGCATCCGTCGCGGCGGAGTGGGCGCTGATCGTCGTGATCCTCGTCGCGACGGCCGTGATGACGTCGCTGTACGCGCCCGAGCATCTCGAGGGCGCGTTTGGCACCGGCACGCACGAGCACTAGCTCGTTCCCTACAAACCCTTGCCCGCGGCGCGATGCTAGCCTGATAATTCGCGCCCTGTGGGGCAGTAGCTCAGCTGGGAGAGCGCCGCTTTCGCAATGCGGAGGTCGAGGGTTCGATCCCCTTCTGCTCCACCAACCCACCATAGCATCAATGAGTTACCGACTATTGGTCTGGTGGCTGATGGGCACCGGTTTGGTCGCGCACTAGCTCATCTAATTGTCCTCGCCGGTCCTTGCTCAGCTCCAACTAACGGTGCCTATGTTCGTTCAACATGGACGAGAGAGCAGCCTCGAGAATCCGGGATGAAGTGGTGCAAACATCGCGGCTTCGGCCGCTATCTGAGGCTGACTTGAAAGCCATCGAGCTAGAGCGCATCAGGTATTCCTCTGTGGGCGGGGGTGGTTCGTGGCGGAAAATGAGCGCTCACGCCGGCGACTCGGGCTTCACGAACCGATAGGCGAAGCGATCGGTCTCGCCCTTGATCGAGGGATCGAACACCTTGATCGAGTGCGGATCGTCCTTGTTCGCGAGCATGGTGCTTTCCGCGTCCAGTACGAAGCCAGCCGCCTCCACCGCCTCGCGAACGGATGCAGGCTCAATCCGATGCAGCGATTGGGAGTTGCTCGTGCCTGCCCCGACAGCGGCGGCGTGGTCGACGATGACGTAGGACCCACCGGGCTTCAGCCGCTCGTAGACAACTCGATTGAAGTGGGCTGGCGTCGCACCCTTGGCCTGGATCAGCGAGGTGTGGAGATCGTGGTAGAACAGGTGTAGCCATAGGACGTCCGCTGGTTGCATGGCGTCCGGCATTGCCACGAGGTCCGCCGAGACGGCTTCGACGTTCTCTCGGCCCGGCTCCTTCGCAAGCGTCCGCATGCGGCCGACAGGATCGTTCTTGAAGTGGGCGACTTCGGCCGGCACGAAGCTGTAGACCCGCCCTTCGCGTCCGACGATGTCGGAGAAGAGACGGGTCCAGTCGCCATCGCCTGGGTAAACATCGATGACGGTGGAGCCCGCCTCGACTCGTGCAAACCGGATCAACTCGGATAGCTTGGCTTGGCCGTACATCCGGATCTCCTTGCGGTTAAACATTCTACGAGCGTGGTGGGGACGTGACGTTCATCAGTCGAACTTGACCAAGTCCATGAAGATCAGTTGACCCCAGCTATTTCCGCGCGCCTGCACAAGCAGTCCACCTTCCGAAAGCGCGCCAAGCTTGATCGGCGCGAAACCTAGTTTTTCCGCGAGCACACCAATCTCCGCCGCGGCGCCATCATCGTCGCTCGCCAGGAACACGACTCTCCTGCCACCATGTACGGCCGGATCCTGCTCAAAGACGGCAGCGACCAAATGATTGAAGCCCTTGACCAGTTTTCCACCGGTGAAGGCCTGCGCGACGACCTTGGCAGACGAAGGCTGTCCTCCCAGTTGCTCGGGGGACACGCCGTAGGCATTGGTCACATCGACGATTGTCTTTCCCTTCCAGGTCGGCAGCGCCTTCGCGACATCCTTGTGCGACTCGAAACGGACAGCCAAAAAGACGATGTCCGCCTTGACCGCTTCCGCCAGTGTTTTGGGAATGATCGTGGGTCCGATCGCGGCCGCGGCGGACGCAAAGCTTGTCGGGTCGCGAGTGGTTGCAACGGATACTTCAATGCCCTTGCGTGCAAACGCCTTGGCCAGCGCCTGGCCGATCTTGCCAAAGCCGATAATTGCGTAGCTCATGATGATTCTCCGATCGTGCGTTCAGATTAAAGTTGAGAAGTGCGGTTCCATGACTGACGGGGCTAGAAAGCCCGTCACGGAACCGCGACGGGGTCAGACCTGCGCCATGCCACCATCGACGGGAAGATCTATACCGGTGATGTAAGAACTTTCATCGGAGGCGAGGAACGCGACTGCTGCGGCGATTTCCTCGGGCACGCCTCTGCGGCCCATTGGGATCTGAGTGGTGAACTGTGCGACTGCTTGCCCGACCTGTTCAGCGGTAAGGCCCGTCGTCGTCGCTAAGGCCGGAGTGTCGATTGCTCCGGGGCTCACACAATTCACGCGAATCTTGCGGTCCTTCAATTCCAAAGCCCAGCCGCGCGCGAAGTTGCGAACAGCCGCCTTACTCGCGGAATAAGCAGTAAATCCTGGAAGCCCCAGCACGTTTGAAACCGAAGAGTTCAGGATAATCGAACCGCCGTCTTTGAAGAGGGGAAGGGCCTTCTGCACCGTAAAGAATGTTCCCTTCACGTTCACGTCGAACGTCTGGTCAAAATGGGCCTCAGTAGCTGCCGCGAGCGGTGCGATTGTCCCTGCGCCCGCGTTCGCGAAGAGAATGGCGATGTGGCCATGTTTCTCTTTCACGACAGCATAGAGCCGGTCCAGATCTTCCAAGCGCGACACATCGCCCACGACCGTCGTAACGTTTTTCTTGATGAGGGTGGCAGCTTCCTTGAGCTCTTTCTCTCGTCGCCCAGTGATCACGACGTGGGCGCCTTCGTCCACGAAGCGCTTTGCTGTGGCCAAGCCAATTCCGCTGCTTCCGCCGGTGATGACTGCGACCTTACCCTCCAGTTTCTTCATGATCTTTATCCTTCGTTCTGTGTTTTGCGTTCGTCTATATGTCACATCGGGTATTTGATTAAGTTCTGGAGGACGAGAGCTTCTCTCGCCTGAATGAGTCGACCGCCTTCAGCGATCTTGCCCACCTGAATTGGAGCAAAACCCAATAGCTCTGCCAGTTGGGCGACTTGGGCACTGGCGTCCTCGTGGTCGCTAGCAACGAAGACGACTCGGCGGCCCGTCGAATCGGGCGGAGGGCCGATCAATACTCGCATTGGTACTTGGTTGAAGGCCTTGACCAGCTTCGCTCCGAGCAAGCGCTCTGCATTGACCTCCGAGGAGAGGCGCCCATGGAGCTCACTCTCCTGTATATCGGCGGGGAGCATGAATGCATTGGTGACATCGATCACGATCTTTCCGGTCCAGTCGGGACGTTTTGCTGCAACTTCTTTGAAGTGCAGAAAGCCAACGGCGAAGAAAATGATGTCTGCGTCGAGCGCTTGATCTACCGCAGCGGGAATAACGTGCGGCCCGAGCTCAGCAGCGATTTGTGCTAGCGACTCCGGCCCCCGGGAATTCGCAATGAGGACGTCAGTGTTCGCCCTGGCGAAGATGCCGGCCAACGTTTTACCTACGACGCCTGATCCAACAATGCTGTATTTCATTTCGCTGTTTCACCTTGCTGCACACGTGATCTATCCATCGCTCTCGGCTCGCACTGCCGCAGCCGACGCAGCTTGATGCTGACTGTATGTCGCTTGACTCATCTCCATAAGTGACTAAATATCGCTGATAGCCATCTAAAGAGTAGATGTAGTGCTCGATACCATCACAATTAACCAACTTCGTACCTTTGTCGCCGTGTGCGAGGAGACAAGCTTCACGGGCGCAGCGCGACGCCTTCGGCGCGCTCAATCGGCCGTGAGCCACGCAATCTCCGCATTGGAGACAGCTCTCCGCGTCGAACTCTTTGAGCGGGACGCGCGAAGAGCCGAACTGACCGCCGCCGGGCGCAGTCTTCTACCTGATGCGCGTGCGGTCATTGCTCGGACGGAAGATCTAAAGAACCGCGCGAAGTCGATTTCGGTGGAAGGTGTTGCGAGGCTCTCGATCGCCGTCGATACCTACTTTCCAAGGGCGCGCCTAATCGAGTGCCTGCGTGCGCTCGAGCGCGAATCGCCAACGGCTGCGATCAGCCTGCGCATGACGACTATGCAGGGTGGTGAGGCACTGGTACTGGCAGGGGATTGCTCCCTCGCGGTTACCATTTCGGATGTCCCCGAAGTAAATAGGAGCGCTATTGAGCGACACTGGCTGTGCGAGGCGCAGATGGTCACGGTGTGTGCTCCGACGCACCCTCTGGCGGGCATCGGCCGGGCGATAACGCTCGACGAATTCAGCGAGCACGTGCAGTCAGTCGTGACCGACAACCAGCCGGCCGCAGAGAAGACCCAGAAGGGGGTAGCGGGGGAGCGGCAGTGGTTAGTCAACGACCTGGGAGCAAAACGCGACCTCTTGATTGCGGGACTCAGCTGGGGCCACATGCCCGTGGATTTGATCGCCGAAGACTTGGCTCAGGGTCGCCTAGTCGAACTGCAGCGCCGGGCGTGGCACATTCGCCGGCTGGTGTTTGTCCTCTCGCGCATGCGAGGAAGCGAGCTTGCACCCTTTGAAGAACGTGCCGTGCAGTTGCTGGCGGGTCGAGCGAAGGCGAGCCTTCCCGCGGAAGCGAAAAGCACTAAGCGCGTGGCCACCCGTCCTCGCCGAAGAGTTAGCTAGCAGCAAAGAAGGCCGGGACATCGTTAGAGAACGCGACCCTGGGCTTCCCCGTCTCTCGAAGACAGGCAGTTCAGGTGCGTGGATCACGCATTTAGACAACACAGCACGACGGGCGAATCCTGCATGCAATTGTTTGCGGGATTTTTGCGGGACTCAGTCCAGTGCGGTTGTGATTCGTCCTGAAAGGTTGCAGCGGACGTCTTCCAAGCGCGTGAGTTAGATCCATCAGTTACGAATTTCGAATAGCTTTCGCAATGCGGAGGTCGAGGGTTCGATCCCCTTCTGCTCCAACAACCACCATAGCATCAATGATTTACGGACTATTCGTCTCGTCGTTGATGCGTTCGTTTCCGATCGCGGACTAGCTCATACAACTATCTCCTCGCTGCTCGTGCTCGCCTTGCTCCAACTAACGGCGCCTATGTTCATCGAACACGGATGAGAGCGCAGCCTCGAGAATGCGGGATAAAGTGGTGTAAACATCGCGCCTTCGGCCGCCGTCTGACGCCGACACTCCGGAGAAGAGTCATCTGCGGGAAAGTGACGCGACGCCGGGCTTGACGCGCGGCGCGCTCGGCGGAGAGCATCGCTGCGCGATGACCATGCCAGAACCACCCCCGGAGATTGCGGATTCGCTGCGCCGCTTCGGTCTTTTGGCACCTGGTGAACGCGTGGCGGCTCACGCGCTGACGGGTGGCGTTTCCTCAGACATCTGGCGGATCGACTTGCCAAGCGGAGCGGTTTGCGTAAAGCGCGCCTTAGCAAAGCTCAAGGTCGCCCAGGATTGGCAGGCCCCTATTTCCCGCAATGCGTACGAAGTCGCGTGGATGCGAACGGTGGAGCGGCTGACGCCTGACGCGGTGCCCAAGGTGCTGGGGCACGATCCGCAACACGGCACTTTCGCCATGGAGTTCCTCGATTCAGCGCAGCACCGGCTGTGGAAGGAGGACCTGCGTCAGGGTCGCGTCGACCTCGACGTGGCGCGTGCCGTGGGGGATCGGCTATCGCGCATCCATGCCGGTACAGCGCGCGATCCATCTATACCGCCGCAGTTTCCGACGGACGCAATCTTTCATGCGATCCGTCTCGAGCCATATCTGGAAGCTACCGCACGCCTTCATCCAGGGCTCGCGTCGGCGTTGCACGAGCTCGTACGCGTGACGGCAACCAACAAGTGCGCTCTGGTGCACGGCGATGTCAGCCCGAAGAACATCTTGATAGGGCCAAGGGGTCCAATTTTTCTCGACGCGGAGTGCGCCTGGTTTGGCGACCCCGCGTTCGATCTCGCCTTCTGCTTAAATCATCTACTACTCAAATGCCTGTTGGCGCCGATGGCGCGAGAACAGCTGTTGGCCGCGTTCGATTTGCTGGTGGCCAGCTACGCTCGCGGAGTGGATTGGGAGCCTGAGGTCGACGTGTTGGGCCGCGCTGCGCGGCTGTTGCCTGGGTTGTTGTTAGCTCGTGTCGACGGCAAATCGCCGGTGGAGTATGTGACGTTGCAGTCCGACAAAGATCGTGTGCGCCGCGTGGCGCGGCAGTTGCTGCTCGAGCAGCCGGCCACGCCTGGCGATGTACGTAACGCCTGGGCCACCGAGCTCGCTAGATGAGCAGCGCAATTGAGCGCGTCGTCGGGCGCCGCGTCTGGGACTCGCGCGGCCGTCCGACCATTGAGGTCGATGTGCATCTCGCCGGTGGTGCGTTGGGGCGTGCCATCGCGCCGGCGGGCGCATCCACTGGATCGGGCGAAGCGCTAGATCGGCGCGATGGTGGCGCGCCGTTCGGTGGAATGGACGTCCGCCAGGCGTTGGCAGCCATCGATCAGGAGATCGCACCCGCGCTGCATGGGCGCGACGCCGCCGATCAAGGGGCGATCGATGCGGCGATGATCGCTCACGACGGCACACCGGATAAATCACGTATCGGCGCAAACGCCATGGTCGCGACGTCGATGGCGGTAGCGCATGCCGGTGCCGCGGCGCGCGGTTTGCCGTTGTGGCGGCATCTTGGCGGCGGCGATGACGCGTTGCTGCCCCTACCTGAAATTCAAATATTCGGCGGTGGTGCGCACGCCGGCAGACGCGTTGACGTGCAGGATTTCATGGTGATCGCGGTTGGCGCGTCGACCTTTGCCGAGGCCCTGGACTGGACCGCGGAGGTTTACCGCGCTGCCGGAAAAATCATGAGCGAGGCGGGACGCCTGCAGGGGGTCGCGGACGAGGGCGGCTTCTGGCCAGCGTTCGACGACAACGAGCAGGCGTTGGAGTGGTTAGTGCGCGCTATCGAGCGCGCCGGCCTGAGGCCGGGCGAGGAGATGGCGATCTCGCTCGACATCGCTGCGTCGGAGTTCGGGAAGGGTGGGCGTTATCGCCTGGCGCGGGCGCGCGATGGCGCGAAGGAACTCGACAGCGACGACATGACAGCCATGCTGCTCGGTTGGTTGCAACGCTATCCGATCGTCGCCATCGAGGACCCATTGGCCGAGGACGATGATCAGGGTTTGGTGCGTTTCACTCGGGCGGTCGGCGAGCGCGTGCAGGTGATCGGCGATGATTTCCTCGTGACCAACGCCGCGCGGGTTGATCGCGCTGCGACGCTTGGGGCCTGCAACGCGGTTCTGGTCAAGCCGAATCAAGCGGGGACGTTGACTGAAGCGAAGTCCGCGTGGGAAGCGGCCCGGAGGCGTGGCTGGGGCGCGCTCGTCTCGGCGCGCTCCGGTGAGACAGAGGACACGACCATCGTGCACCTTGCCGTCGGCTGGGGTATTCGCCAGCTGAAGGTCGGCTCGTTCACGCGTTCCGAGCGGATGGCGAAGTGGAACGAAGGTCTGCGGCTCGCGGAGCAACTCCACAACGGCCGCCTGCCGCCGCGCTCAGCGTTTCCCTGGGGACGATGAGCATGCGCGTGCTGTTGCATTGTGATGTTGGGCCGGCGCTTGCGGCGCGCCTCGAGGCGCTGCAGTCGGATGAGCTGACGATTGTGTCAGTGGGCGCGCGCGATGAAGCGGACTATCAACGTGCAGCGCCGGAAGCCGAGGTACTGTGGCATCTCTTGACGCCCGTGGACGCGGCGCGAATCGCGCGCTCGCCGAAGCTGCGACTCATTCAGAAGATCGGCGTCGGCGTCAACACCATCGACCTGGACGCCGCGAAGGCGCGCGGAATTGCAGTGTGCAACATGCCGGGCACGAACACGCGTGCCGTAGCCGAGATGACGCTGGCGCTCATGTTCGCTACGCTGCGGCGCCTCAGGATGTTCGATACGGCCGTGCGGTCGGGGCAGTGGACCCCGTCAGCGCAGCGCAGCGACGGCATCGGTGAGATCGGTGGCTCGACGATCGGTCTAGTCGGTTATGGCGCCATACCGCAGTTCGTCGCTCCGATGCTTACCGCGCTCGGGGCCCGAGTGCTCTATTTCGCGCGCAGGCCAGTTGCCGCGCCGGGCGGATGGCGAGCGCTCGATGACCTCCTTCGCGAAAGCGACATTGTTTCGCTGCACCTCCCGCTGACGGCGGAGACCGAGCGGCTCATCGACGAGCGCCGACTGGGCCTAATGAAGCGGGGCGCGATCCTGATCAACACAGCGCGGGGTGGCCTCGTCGACCAACCCGCGTTGGTCGCCGCACTGGGCGCCGGAAAGCTCAGCGGCGCGGGACTCGACGTGCTTGCTGTCGAGCCTCCGGGCGAGGGTGAAGCGATATTCGCGCTCGACAACGTGGTGCTGGTGCCGCACGTGGCCTGGCTGACCGATCAGACCTGGGAACGCAGTCTCAAAGTGGCACTGGAGAACACCCGGCGGCTAGCCGTAGGAGAGACGCTAGTCCACCGCGTGGTGTGAACCATGCTGCGCTCTTTTTTTCCCGAGAACCCATTAACAAAAAGGGTCGCAGCCGCCCGTTCAAATCAGAGAATTCGTTGCGGGAGTTTTGCGGGACGCGGTCCAGTGCCGTTGTGATTCGTCCTGAGAGGGTGCAGTGGGCGTCGTCCGGTCGTAGTAGCTAGATCAATTAGTCACGAGTCTCGAATCCCTTTCGCAATGCGGAGGTCGAGGGTTCGATCCCCTTCTGCTCCACCAATCCAGCAGTGGGATTGAGATCGAGGTTGGAGTTCCTGGATACGCAACGCGAAGTTCAGACGGACTGTGCCGAAGACAGTTCTTTTCGCACAATGTGAGCGCCCGCAGCCAACGCCTTGAGTTTTGCAAAGGCGAGGTAGCGTACGACTCTTCGCATTCCACAGTCCGGGCACAACGTCAGTTTGTCAGGCGCAACGTACTCGAGGCATCGGCGGATTCGTTCTGCTACATCCTCAGGTGTCTCCAGATAGTGACTACGAACATCGATCACCCCGGCCGCGAGCTCACGGTCCGGCGCCCATGTCGGCCACTTTTCGATTTCTGACATCTCGCGGTTCGCAAACTCCAGAACGAACTGATCCGCCTTCGCCTCCAGGATGTCCGGGAAGTAGGGCGCGTAAGTGCGCTTTGCATACGGCACCTTCTTGTACGTGCCAAAGCAAATGTGAAGCGCAAACTTCACGCCTGTCACTCCCTCTATCGAAGCATTGAAGAGGCGTGCGATGTCCGTTGGTTTGTGGGGGTCGTACCCATAGCCAGGTGTGGCCGGCTCATCGATCTGAATCAGCGTTGCTCCTTCCTTGGCCAAGCCACGCAGCTCCGTGTTCACCGCCTCCACGAATTCTTCGGCCAGATGCACACGATCGCGATAGTACTCGACGGGCCTCAAGAAGCTCGTGATCGCAAACGGGCCCGGCACGGTCACCTTCAGTGCCGACCCGCGGTGTTGCTTCAGATACTTGAACTCTTCCATGATGCCAAGGCCAGAGTCGACCTGAATTCTTCCGGTCGTTTCATAGATTGGCTCGAGATCCAAACCGACCTCGCCTACCTTTCGAGGTGCGCCGGTCTCGCGTAATCCAGAGATCCGCCCGCTAAGTGATTGCACGAAGCCGCGCCTGCGCATTTCACCATCAGTGATGATGTCGATTCCCGCGAGCTGCTGATCGAGTACGGCGCGGTCGACGGCGTCGTCGTACGTCTCGCGGATGTCCGTTGGCCCGTACAAATCGCGACGGATCCAATCGTCCGCAGCGTATAGCCACGAAGGCAGCGCATAACTACCAACTACTGTGGTGGGCAACAACATTGGCGGATACCGCATGAACTCCTTACGTAACAAGAGTCGAAAGTTCGGGGCCATCGTACAGCCAGGCTAGTGATTCGCAGGCGTCTTCTTCCGCGCGACCGCGCAAAAATTGATTTCGGATCTCTCGAGCGGCGCCGGCCGCGTGAAAGAATTCCCCATACAGTCGAGACGTCAATTGGGCTCGGCCAGTACGGAGGTAGCGCTTAGTCTGGTATTTCAAGAATGCGCTTGAGTAGTCCCCCCGCGAGGCAGCGACGGATTCGGCGAGAATGTACGCATCCTCGATGGCCATCCCTGCTCCTTGTCCGAGATACTGAAGCATTGGATGTGCGGCATCGCCAAGCAAAGTCACCCGCCCGGCGCTCCAATTCTCGATGGGGTCCCGATCGCACAATACCCACATACGCCAGGTTTCGACCCTCTGCAAAACTGCCTGAATCTCAGGCGCCGCCGACTCAAAGTGCGCGTGCAGTTCTCGTGCGTCGCCTTCGCCGTCCCAGCCTTCAGTGACGTTGTCACTCCGAAACGCCGCGACCAGGTTGTACATTGAATGATTGCGCAAAGGGTAGTGGACGAGATGATGTCTCGGCCCCGCCCAAAGGGTCATGGCATTGTTGCGTAGGTGTTTGGGAAACTCCGCGGCGGCGACAACCGAGCGGCAGGCAACGTACCCCGATTTCCGGGCTGGCCCATCACCCAGGAGTTTCGAGCGAACGACCGATGCGATTCCATCAGCACCGATCATTGCCGCGGCCACATATTGGTCTCCATTCTCCGTGTGGATGATGACTCGATCGTCTTTGTTGTCGAATCCAACGACATTGGTGGACGTCGAGATTTTTATCGATGGGCACTTCGAACAATGGTCGACGAGCACCTGTAGCAGGTCAGCGCGGTGGATCAGTCCGTAGGGGTAGGGGAATCGTTTTTGAAACCGCCCTCGCAGTGGTATCGACGTGACCGTCCGTGCGCCGATGATATCCATCATCACGAGGTCGTCAGGAAACACAGTTCGACGCCTGACGTCGTCTGCGATACCAAGTTTGTCGAGCACGCGGAACACGTTGGGGCCCAGTTGAACACCGGCGCCAACTTCCTTGATCTCCGGCGCTCGTTCAAGGACGTGAACTGAGTAGCCGGCCAAGCTCAGACAGAATGCAGCTCCCAGTCCGCCCAAACCACCGCCGACCACTACGATGGGAGGTTCTTCCATAGGCGACCTGGCGCTAATGCTTGGAGTATGTGCAGGTAGGCCGGATGCTAGTCTCAAGGCGCCCGGGAGTCGACGCCGAGACCGTGATGATGCGTATCACGGCCCGTGATTGTGTCGTAACGGATCGTCCGTGGAGAATGCTACGTGGAGCGTCTGATCTATGTCGAATTTGGATCTAAAACTTCTGAGCATTCTTGACGACCTGTTCCGCACGGGGAGCGTCTCGCAGACCGCGGAGAATCTCGGCCTCAATCAACCCGCAGTAAGCATGAGCCTCGCGCGGCTGCGTAAGCACTTTAGTGATCCATTGTTCGTCAAGACGCATCAGCGCATGGAACCCACTGCGCTAGCGGTGAAGATCGTCCCGATGCTTCGTGAAGCGCATCAGCTACTGCTAGCGGCGGCGGAGCACAGAGAAGAGTTCGAACCAACGTCTTCGGACCGCACATTCAGACTTGCCGCGACCGACATTGGTCAAGTCGTAGTTCTGCCAAATCTAATGGCTCGCCTCCGTGAGGTGGCCCCCCGCGTCACCGTCAACTTCTCGAACTTTTCGCCGCAAAGCGCGGTCCAGCTTGAATCGGGCGACGTCGACGTTGCGCTTGGCTTCATTTCTTCGCTTCGAGCTGGCTTTCACAGGCGCAAGCTCTTTCGAGAGCATTTCGTGTGCGTTGCGCGCGCTAACCATCCCCGTATTACCCGTTCGTTGAATCTCGAAGCGTTTCAAAACGAAATGCACCTGATCGTGACGACGTCTGGCACCGCGCACGATGTGGTGGAAAGGACTTTGGAGAAGGAAGGGATTATGCGTCGCGTGGGTTTACGCGTACCCAACTACCTCGGTCTGGCCACACTGCTTGCGAGCACCGATCTCTTGGTCACCGTGCCAGGCCGACTGGCGGCCATCGTGGCGGGTCTGACACCCGTGAATGTGTTCCCCACGCCTTTCCATATACCACAGTATTTCGTGATGCAATATTGGCACGCTCGTTCGGATAAGGACCCAGGAAATCGTTGGTTACGGGCATTACTGGCGGATGTATTCAACGACAAAAGTCCGGCCGGAATGGCTTGACCGCATTTCTCGTGGGCAAGTGTCGCCCGCTTGGGCGCTCTGTTTGTACTCGATCAAAATCCGTGATGGCCAAGATCACGGCTCCTGCATCGACTTCCTAACGCCCCGCCCAAATACTTGCACACCTAAGGGAGCGCATGGCGCATGCGGCAGGCGTGCCGCGGCGCCGTCGCGACGTTTCGTTCCACGAAGTATCGATACCAAGGCTGCGAGCGAAGCCGCAAAACGAGCGCGCCGCGTTGTATGCATGAGAGGCTCCGCGGTGTGCGTGGGTTGGTGGGATTCACGAGCAGCCGCGATCATGCAGAGACGTCGGGCCCGATACGGGACTGCGGCTGTTATCACGGTTGCTGATTCTGTCTATCAGACTCGCGCGATCGACTTCATCGGAGCCTGCTCGAATAATGTCTAGCTCGTGCACCCAAGACACTCGACGATGCGTCTAGGAATACTCGCGCTTCTCACGACAGCGGCCTGTGCGGTCGCGACGACCGTTGCGGCGCAGGCGGCGCCGGGACTTCTTTCCGGCCAGCTGATCGACCCCAACGGTAACGTGGTCACAGGCCTCGAGAACACTTCGCTCGAGCTCGTTAACGTCGAAACGAAACAAACGTTCACGGCGGCGATCTCCCAGCAGACCGGTGAGTTTTCGGTGAACGGCATTCCGCCCGGCGTCTACGATCTCAAGGCGCCGATCATCTGCTGCCTGTACAGCAGCATCGACCGGAAGGGCATGCGCGTCGATCCGGCACAGCGTCTCGACGTGCCGGTGCAGTGGGGTATGAATCTCGGCACCATCGGCGACGATCCGGGGATACTCGGCAACGACCTGCGCGCACGGGCCGGCGCACAGACCGGTCCGACGCCGCGGATGCCCGACGGCAAGCCGGACCTTTCCGGCGTCTGGTCGTTCGTCCGGCGCGGGGCCCCGGGCTTCGGGCCGCCGCTACAGATGAAGCCGTGGGCCGCCGCGATTCAAAAGCAGCTAAGGGATATGGGCGTAGATGCGAACGCGGGGGCGTATTGTCTGCCGGGGAGCGCGATCCCGACGATGCTGACGTATCCGCAGAAATTCATTCAGACGCCGTCGGTCATCATCCAGCTCACCGATTTCTACATACCCGGGTATCGGCAGATCTTTATCGACGGTCGCGGCCATCCCGAGTACTGGAATCCGAGCTGGCTCGGCCATTCGATCGGCACGTGGGAAGACGACACGCTCGTGATCGAGACGGTCGGGTTCAACGAGGTCACGCCGTTCGGCTTTGGGATCCACTCGGAAAAGCTACGTGTCATCGAACGGATTCGCCGGCCAGACTACGGCCGGCTCGAGGTCGAGATCTACGCCGAGGATCCGGAAGCCTGGGAGGCACCGTACAAGACGACGCTCGAGGCGGCGCTTGTGCCGGACGAGGAGATCCTCGAATGGGTTTGCGAGAACAATACGGTTCCGGAGCATTCCGAAGGCCTCAGCTGGAGAGGGCGGCCGTGAGCCAAGGGAACAAGGAGAGACAAATGACCATGCGCTCGGTTTCGCGCACGACGATCGCGCTGATCGGCTCGCTGGCCATTGGGCAGCACGCCGCCGCGCATCATTCGTTCGCCGCTCAGTACGATGCAACGAAACCTGTGACGCTGACCGGCACGGTGAAGAAGGTCGACTGGACGAACCCGCACGCGTCCTTCTTCATCGACGTGAAAGACGAGGGCGGTGCCGTTACGAGCTGGCGGCTCGAGCTCGGCAGCCCCAACATGCTGATCCGCTACAAGTTCACGCGCGACACGATTACGGTCGGCGAAACCGTGACGGTCCTCGGGTTCCTGGCCAGGGACAACTCGCATCTGGCGAACGCCAAGACGATCAAGTTTGCCGACGGGCGAGTGTTGAGCGCCGGCTCGTCCGTCGATCTCGGCAATACCAAATAACACGCCGCCCCGCGCGCGCCGCCATCGCGCCACGTCGCGGAAACGAGGAGCACGAACGCGGCGGAATCGATCCTCGATCTCGTGGCGCGGCCTCGTTACACGTGCAGACTCAAGCCTTCCGCGTCCACCGCAACGTCGACGAGCGTCGGGCGTCGCGACGCCAGGGCGGCACGCAACGTCTCGGCGAGATCCTCGGTCCGCGCGACGCGCACACCGTTCACGCCTTGGGCAGCGGCGAGCCCGACGAAATCGAGCGCCCGCAAGCGCGTGCCGACGGGGTCTGCAATGCCGAAATGCCCGCAGAACTGCTCGAGCGCCGTGTAGCCGCCATTGTTCACGATGACGAACGTGACCGGCAGCTCGAGCTGAGCGGCGGACCACAGGGACTGGATCGCGTACATGGCGGAGCCGTCGCCGAACAGGCCGATCACGCGTCGCTCGCGGCGGTGTGCCAGCGCGATGCCCACCGCTGCGGGCATGCCGTGCCCGAGCCCGCCGCTCGCGCAGGTGTAGAAGCTCTCGGGTTGATCGATCGGCAGGTGGGTTTGCATCGCCCCGCGCGCCGAAGGCGATTCCTCGACGACGATGCTACCGGCGGGCCGCACGGCGGCGACGGTTTGCATCAGATAGGGGACGCTGATGTGCTCGCCGGGCACGACTCGCGGCGGCCTCTCCCGGCCGCGTGCGGAGGTTCGTGGCGGCGGAGCTCGTCGCGCGAGCAGATCCTCGATGCCCAGGCCGACGCTGCAAACGATGGAATGGCCGACCGGCGTCCATGCCGCGATGTCGGGATCGTCGACCAGTTGAAACAACGCCGCGCCTTCGGGCAGGTGGGGCCCGAAGCCCTCGACGTGATAGGTGAAGACCGGCGCGCCGAGCGCCAGAACGAGATCGTGACCCGCCAGACGCTGCACGAGCTTCTCGCGGCTCGGCGGCAGAAACCCGGCGAACAAGGGATGCGTTTCCGGAAAGCTGCAGCGCGAGGACATCGGGCTCGCCCACACCGGGGCCTGATAACGCTCGGCCAGCTCGATCACCTCGTACCAGGCGTCGTCGCGATCCACGGCCGCCCCGACGACGAAGAGGGGACGCTTCGAGCTATCGAGAGCCGCGCCCGCCATTGCAATCGCCGCGGGCTCGGCGCGCAACGCGCGGCTGGCGGCATGGGGAGGCACCCGCGCCGCCTCCCGGTCCCAGTCGTCTACCGGGATCGATACGAACGTCGGGCCGCGGGGAGGCTGCATGGCCATGTGATAAGCACGAGCGACAGCAGCCGGCACATCCTCGGCCCTCGCGGGCTCGTTGCTCCACTTGACGTATGGCTTCGGCAGCTCGGTTGCCTGACGCGAGAATAGGAACGGCTCGTACGGCAGGATGGAGCGCGCCTGCTGGCCGGCTGTAATCACGAGCGGCGTGCAGTTCTTGTACGCCGTGAAGATGCTGCCCATCGCATGGCCGACGCCGGCGGCGGAGTGCAGATTGACCAGCGCGGCATTGCGCGTGGCCTGAGCGTAGCCGTCGGCCATCGCGACGACGACGGACTCTTGGAGCCCCAGCACGTAGCGAAAATCGGCGGGGAAATCGCGGAACATCGGCAGCTCGGTCGAGCCTGGGTTGCCGAATATCGTCGTCATCTCAAGTGACCGCAGCAGCTCGAGGACGGCTTCGCGCACGGTCACCGTTGCAGTCGTGCCGTCGCCCGACCGCTCAAGGGCGCCGATCATGAGGCGACCGGTTGCGACGCCGCGCAACTTGCGCAGGCGAGTGCCGGCTGGAGCGCCGTTTGTCGCATCGTTCTCTCGCCGTGAATTGCGAGGCTGTAACGTACCGATCGAGCCCTGAAGGGGCAATGCCGCGGGAGTGATGACGCCGATAAGAACCCGTGATGACGCGACGCCGCGGTTACGGAAGAAGAACGCGGTGAATCGCACTCGGGATCGGCTGCGGTGAGCGCACAAGTCTGTGCGGAGACCGCCATCGCTCAGGCGTCGTTCTCTTCGTGGATCTGCTGGATCGCGAATACGGCGTAGGGCGCGATCACTAGCAAATTGATCGAGAATCGCGGGAGACAACGTGTGTCGGCGCGTCCTCATCGAATCAATACAAAAGTATTTGGTGCGCCGAGAGCGGTGTCCATCGAGCTTTCATGATGAACGCGAGCACTCCCGGTGATGACTTTCTGAATCAAAGTTGTTGCTCAATACGGGTCGTTTATCACGGCGCGTGATACCGAGAATCAGAGCGACCGCAGTGACGGCCATTCCCCGCGAGCATACGATTGCGCGCGTTGAGGGGGAGTCAATGAAGAGCATATCGCCGAAACTTGCGATCTCGCCGCATTCGGACCAACCAACAAATACACCTTCAACTCAAGCTTCTTCTTCCGGAACCGGCGGTTCGACGTCGCTACCGTCTCGCGGCCGCGGGCGTGTCGTTGACGTTCGATTTTCCAGGCATCGGGCGAAACAATTCAAAGGGGGCACAACCGTGATTGATCGCAAGCGCCATCTGCTAATACTTTCCCTTACGACGATAGGCCTCATGCCCTGCCTGGTTGCTGCGCAGGAGCTAGAGGAGATCGTGGTAACCGCCGAACGCCGTGAGACCACCGAACTGAAGACCCCGATCTCGCTGGAGGTATTCACAGCGGATGCTTTGGCCGCTGATCAGCTGAAGTCAATCAAAGACCTTGAGAACGCAGCGCCAAACCTCACGATCAACATGACCGGCTTCACGGCGCAGTCAGTCAACATTCGCGGTATCGGCAACAGCGTCGTGAATCCGAACATCCAGCCCGGCGTCGCCGTGTTCCAGGACGGTTTGCTGATGGCCGAGACAGTTGTGTTGCAGCAGGGGTTTTTGGACGTCGGGACGATTGAAGTGTTGCGCGGCCCGCAGGGCACGTTCGTTGGTCAATCCTCGACCGGTGGAGCTATTCGCATCAACTCAACACGACCCGACTTCAACGGCGTCAGCGGTTTCTTCGACGGCACTCTTGGAACGAAGAACGATGCCAAGTTCTCGGGCGCACTGACCCTACCGCTCTCAGACACGGTTTCGACTCGTTTCGCTTTCAATCGCGAACATCGCGATAGCTACTATCGCGACATCGGTTCTCCCGTTGGACCCACGGCATATAGGGGCGGCCGGCAGCCCGGAAAAGTGGATGACTCGAACCTCCGGGCAACCATCCTCTGGCAGCCCAATGATCAACTGAGCGTGACGGGCCGGATCGAGCTGAACACCTCCGAAACGGACGCTCTCGCGCCGTACCAACCCAATAAGGCGACGTACCCAAACCCGAACGATCCGACGGGCCGCGGTCAGTCTCAGTTCGCGGCATTCGCGGTGCCCGGTAACGATCCATACGTCATTGCCTACGATGCAAATACGGAAAACAGGAACGAGTCGGACCGCTACAGTGTGGAGGTGCGCAGGACCTTCAAACGCGGCATTGAATTTCGCTCGATGACGGGGTACCAACATAACGATCTGCGGACCGCCGACGATCAGGACTCCACCAGCGCCAATAGCGGCCTTCTACTCAACAACGTTGGCCCGACCAACGACTACTGGAGCCAGGAGTTCAACTTGTTGTCGCCGGATACCGGTCGGCTCACCTGGATCATCGGCACGTCGTGGTTCCGCCGAACGACGCCGGTGAATGCGCGGATCGACAGCAATCTCTGTGGCTACAACGCCGCTACGGGCGTCGTGGCCCCCTGCTTACCGCCGGGAGTCCTGCCGATTCAATCTATATTGGCAACGATCGACACCACTCAACAACACGCGGGCCTGTTCGGTCAGGTTACGTGGAAAGCCTCGGACAAGTTTGAGTACCAGTTCGGCGTACGCCAGTCGTGGGATCACAACAGCGACGAGCAGCACTTCTTCTTGGCTTTGAACACTCAGATCGTCGGTGGTCCGCCGGCGAACTGTCCCGACCCGAGATTCACAGCCGTCTTGCCTGCTCAAGGCATTTACAACTGCTTCCCGATCTCGCCGGGCAACGTGGTTCCCTACAAGGACTCCTCACCGACGTATAAGGTCGGCGTGAACTGGACACCGACGGCTAACCAGTTCATCTACGCGTTCTACGCGCGCGGCTACAAGTCCGGTGGAAGCAACAACGGCCTGCCGTTCGATCCCGAGAGCGTGGACGACGTCGAGATCGGCTGGAAGAGCACGATTCTGAACAAGCGTCTGCAGATCCAGCTCGGCGCGTTCAACATGGATTACAAAGACATGCAGCAGCCGGCCTTCCTCATTCGTCCGTTCGGAACGGGCCTGTCTGCCGGGGGCGCGGTACAAAACATCGGATCCTCGACGGTCAGAGGAGTCGAAGCGTCGCTGAATGGTGCATTCGGAGAGTTCAACTTCCAGTTCGGTGTCGGCTACACCGAATCGGACCTGGGCGGCATTACGACCATCGATGCGCGTTTGCTAGACCGCAACCTGCAGAGCGGCTTCGGCAACTACGTGCCGGGTTGCAACCCCGGTCAAACGCCTATCGTCATCGGCGGAGTGCCGAATTGCTACGACTACTCCACTAGCCCGGCCCGGCTGTCGCTATCCGGCGCCGAGAACCTGTATTCCCCAAAGCTGTCGTACAACCTCAGCCTGAGCTATGGCTTCGCTTTGAGCGGCGGCGCCAGACTGCGGCCACGTGTCGCGTTCTCGCACGTCGACGAGTCGTTCGCAAGTCTGTTTCAGAGCGACAACTTCTTCCGAATCGACCCACGTGACCTCGTGAACGCTTCTCTGACCTACGAAAGGGATACTTGGGACGTTCAGATCTACTGCAACAACTGTTCTGACGAACACTACATCGCAGCAGTGGAGGGCGGCACGGGCAACCGGGTGGTGTACGGCGATCCCGAATCCGTGGGAGTACGCTTCCATAAACGATTCTAGTAACGCGTACCCATGGACCCCGAATATGTCCTACTTTGCCGGCGGCTCGGTCGAGGCGCTTGAGAAATGTCGCCCGCGCAAGCTCGGTGTCTTCCGAGAGTGGCGCGAGGTGGCGGGTACGCGTACATATATGAGGTGTCGGGTTATCAGCCGGACTTTCTCACCCCTCTAGCCGAGCAAGTCCGGCCAAAGATACCGCGCGCGGCGGTCTCGTCGACCAACCGGCGCTCGATGCGGCATCGCCTGGTGTGAGATTACCGGGCTGCTTCCCAAAGCTGTTGTTTTCGACGGATTCCCCTGCGGGACTATTGCGGGCCTCGCTTATCCGCGGAACGTACGCAAACCTAGCCGAGTCGACGACGAATGGTTCGCCGCCGGATGAAAAAGAGACGAGAGAGACCTTGACCAAGAAATCATCGGGGGGCGAGGCGAAACCACCGGTTCGATCGGCCTAACCATCACGTCGTCGTGCGACGGTTCCACGACTCGAGCGCCAACAAGAAATAGGGGGGATGCGCACTATGAAAACGTGGGCTTCGTGGATTGCGATCGGCGTCGGAGCGCTCGCTTATGTCGCGGCCGGTAGCGCCAAGTTAGCCGGCGCGACGCAAATGGCCGAAGGCTTCGTGCACTTGGGCTTGCCGTTGTGGTTCATGACGTTCATCGGGGCCTGCGAAGTGGTTGGAGCCGTGGCGCTCTTGATCCGGCCGCTCGCGAGCTGGTCGGCGGTCGGTCTGGCGATCATCATGATCGGCGCGGTCGTCCTGCATTTGCGCTTCGACGGCGTTGCGCCGGCGATCCCCGCCGGGGTCTTACTGTTGTTAATGCTATACGTCGCATGGCAACGGCGTCGCGCTGCTCTCTTCATACGGCCCGTGGTAGCTTCGGTCGACGTCTCCAGCGAGGGGTAGGGGCACAACGTTAGGCAACGTCGCGGAACGCGTGCCGCGGGGTTGAGGCGTCGTCAATGGCCCCGCGGCAACTCTTTAGATTACTCCCAGCCGAAGTTCGTGCCGGTCGGCTGCACCTTTTGGAACGCCTCGACGGCATGAATCTGGTTCCGGTAAATCTTGAACGCGTGCCAGGTATGTAATTCGATTCGATTGTCGTAAGGCCTGGGTCCGAAGTTCTGCCTCAAGATTACGATGCCCATCGGTTCGTCCACCGCAATGACCCTATACACCGAGGGGTATGTGGGAATCTTCTGCGTTTTGATGTCGCCGCAACCCTCGGCGAATGTACATCCTCGGCCCGCCATGATGCGACCATTCTCGAGCCGGTACGCGTCGGCCGCGAATGGCACGCCAGCCGTTACGAAGCTACCGGCTCGCAACCCTGCCGGATAACGTTCGGCGATCTTGATCGCTTCGTTGCGTGGCACGATGTCCGCCGACGCGAGAACGCGCGTCATTTCATCGGTGGCGTGCAGCAACATCTCCGGGTCGAAGATCCGCCCGCCTTCGTCACGCGACCGAACTACGGTCGTCTCGAGCTCAGTGACCTTGCGGTCGACGACCTTGAGCCGGGCGACATGCAGTACTGGCGCACCGTTCTCCTCGAGCTTAACAAACGTCACGGCAGTACTCTGGCTGGCGTCGAGCACATCGAGCCGATAGGGCGGGGTTTCGGGCCGCAGCGACACCGACTTCGTGGGCTTGACCGCGGTCCGCCAGAAACCTTCGCCGGGCTTCAACTGTATGGAGTCCTCCGTGAATTTGACCGAGCTCGACATAGGCAACTTGGCGGGCGCGTGCTCGACCAGGGCGTCGAGGTATTGGGTAACGATGTTACCGAGACACGCGCGATCGCAATCGGCAGCGGCGTGCGCGGGCGGGGAAAACAGAGACATCAAGGACACGCACGCCACCGCGATAGCCCCCAACGATTCAAAGACACGTTTCATTTCTGTTGCTCCCCGATTTGTTCTTTCAGTATTGAGCCAGGAACCAAGGGACCGCCGTCGCGATAACGCTCGCGCGCTCGGGATCCGTTCTCGAGCATGGCGACGCTCACGGAATCGTTGACGCGGTGCCAGCGTGAACGTTTGAGCGCGACTCCGCTCGGTCTTGGGGCTCGATGGAGCGCCCAAGCACGGTAAGTGGATCCAGAAAAAGTATTTGGTGTACCGAGACCCGTGTCCATCGCGCTTCGATGATGAGGGCAATCACTTCCTGTGATGACCATCTGCAATCAAAGTTGTTGCTCAATAACACTCGCCTATCACGGCGCGTTATACCGAGAATCAGAGCGACCGTAGTGACCCCCATTCGCGCGAGCGTACGATTTCGCGCGTCGATGTCACATGCGGTTGGTTGTCATTACTGATCGGCCCTTGACGACAGGTCGGATGGGCGCATTGCCGTGGGTAGCCTACTGAAGAGCACATCATTGCGGAGCGCGATAACCGCGCTGTTGGGCGTTGGGACGGGCGTCGCAGGTCAGGCTGCGCTCGTTCGGCAGGCGGAAAGCGAGCTGGGCGGGCTCGAATAGATCATAGTTGCGGCGACTCGCCGCGAACAAGATCTGCAGCAGGCTCCCGATTTCGATGTTGCTATCACGGGCGACAACCTGGAGATTCGTGGACTCGATTCCCTCGGGGATGTCGCCGAGGCGATAGCGAATCCCGTGATCATGGGTGGTGGAACAGGTACAGGCGGTGCCCCGAGTTTGGCCGCCGGATCGTCGGTCTTCTACCAGTGTGGAAAGTAGTGCAGCCACACCATCACGATGGATTTTGGAGTTCGTAGCAGCTCCGCGCGTTCCGAGCGCGCCTCCCCTCTCTCCCCGCCGTTCGGGGCGTGCGGAGCTGCTTTAGAAAAGGCGCTGACTGCGAATTACGCGCGATGTCACCGCCAGGTCGGACCATGGGCTGCGAAGTAGCGCTCACGTCAGTCTCATGTCCTGCTTAACCGACCGTCGGCTCGGCCGAGCAGAAGAAATGCCTCTAAGGTGTACCGCGGTCGGCAGATGCGACGTCTCTTTGCGGCAGTTTTGCGGGACTCGGTCCAGTGCCGTTGTGATTCGTCCTGATGGGTTGCAGCGAACGTCGTCCGAGCGCGTTAGTTAGATCAATCAGTTACAAATCTCGAATCGCTTTCGCAATGCGGAGGTCGAGGGTTCGATCCCCTTCTGCTCCACCACTTCGCGAGGGTCAATGAGTTAAGGCTCCGTCAGGTGCCTTGCAACGAGTACGCTCGTTGCAAATGTGCCCGAGGGCGATCGCCGCTATGTCTTCATCACGACTCTGTCCCTTGAGTGAAGGTACGGAACTCATCTTGAATCAACCTGGGTGAGAGAACAGCAGCAAGAATCCCGGGGAATGTGGCACGAACATCGCGAATTGAGGATCGCGCACATCTTGTCGCGAGCGTGTGTGGCTAAAGGTCTGTTGTTCTTATCATCACCGACAGATCTGGTTCGAGTCTGCCGGCCAGATACTTTCGCCGGGCTTCGTATTCGATGCGCGCGCGGTTTGCGTTGAAGACCTTCAGCATGTCCTTGTCGTCGCCGTTGTAGTGATCCTCTAGCGCTTCCCGGCTGATCCCGCATCGAATGATGAGTTCGCCGTCTCGGCCTATGAATAGAACGGCCTCGCCGTTCGATCGAGGTTCGGGGTCGGGGAACGTCAGCGTTCGTTCGTCCAGCATGCCGAGGACACCGAGGATATTGGTCACGGTAGATAGCTGAATGTCGCGCTCACCGCTTTCGAAGCGCGAGATCGTCGGCGTGCTCACGCCCGCAAGTTCGCCAAGCCGCCGCTGCGTCAGCTTCTGGCCTTTTCGCCTTTGCTTCGCCTCTTCGACGATAGCAGGCCAGTTGATGCGAAACTGAGTTTCCATCGTTTCTCCATTCGTTCTTGCATGGTTTTGCGCAGGTTTTCCGGCCCGACGCCGGACTTCTCGATCGTCTCCAACGCGTGCGGCAGTCGTTTCTCCATCTGCGCGATTGCGCTGACCAGTGCGTCCTCGCTGACGCCGAAGCCACCTGTCATGCGCAGCAGATGTCTCGGTTCCAACGACGCTATCGCCAGGTTGCGCGCGCCAGCGATGTGAAGGGCAACGGACTGATAATCCGGATACAGCGACGCCGCGACGAGATCGTACGCCGGCGTCAGCCGCAGCCCGTCGCGAGTGTGGAACATGGCGAAGTTCTTGAAGTGCGCATCCGTGTTTCCAACGAGAAGACAGGCAAGTAGCCGGCGGAGGAGGCGATCGGCTTCCGCGGGGATACACGTGGGCGTTTTGAGGATGAACTGCCCCATGTCTTCGTAAGCGCCTTCGTATTTGTCATCGCCTGAGTATTTGCCGAGAAGTTGGTTGAACTCCTCAAAATGGATGCGCTTGCCGCTGCCGGTGCGATCAAAGCGTGGGATTACGAGTGCATCTTCCCTGATCGCTGGCAGGTGGACGATGTCCATGTCGACAATGTCTTCCCCTGGCAAGAGAGCGCGCACTACTTGGGTGGTCAGGTATTCGAGCTCGAGCAGGTTCGTCAGGTTGCCGGAGGGAAGCTTTGCGATATGGGTGCTGAGTTCGTCTGGTCCGACCGGACGGTAGCTGCCGCCTTCCTTCACGACGAGCAACTTTCGTTGGATGCCGGAAAGGGAGGCTTTCCCCAACGACGCGGCGATCGTTGCTTCATCGGCATGATCGAGTTGCCGGTGTTCAGCGGGTTCCGGGTCCTCAACGGAAACGGCTCCGGCGAGGTCATGGCCGAAGCCAAGCAGGAGCGCAAAACGGCTGGCCGGATCGACCCCAAGAGCGCGGGCCTGCGCGTTGCGAAACCAGCCTTCAGCCACGAGATTGTCGAAGAACGGATGGAGGCCCCGCTCCGAGAAGTACGGCTCGAGCCTGACCGGCAGGGTATGGGCTATCGGTGGCTGCTGGGCCGCAACGTGGGTAGGATCGTAGGTGAAAACGCAGCGGCCGCCAGGCTCTTCATGCAGACGGCCCGCATAGACGTCCTTGAAATAGACCTTGCCCCAGAGCGTTCTCGCCATATAACACCCATTTTGTAATCTGGCTACCGCTGAACTCGTATGTAAAGTATAGTTTATATATATATTCTACCGCGTTCGAGAAGTAAAACCAATTTTATAGTGGCCCCCGGAGCCACAGGCGGGAATGTCCCCGGACGACCAAGTGCCTTCAATGGTCGCTGAGCTCCAGCGACGTCTGGCTGCGCTCGAGTCCGAAAAGCTCGGGATTGTCGCGGAGCTCGAGCGGCTGCGGCAGCCGCAGCGCGTGGCCGACGCGGGTGCGCTAGTCAGACCACCGGGTGCCCCTGCTCCTACGGTTACCGCTGCGTCGGATAGTGCAGCAAAGATCACGCTCTTTCGGTCTCTGTTTCGCGGCCGAGAAAACGTATTTCCGCGCCGCTGGCACAACGCGAAGTCCGGCAAATCCGGCTATTCGCCCGTCTGCCGAAACGAATGGGTTCGCGGCGTCTGCGAGAAACCTCGCGTGAAGTGCGGCGAGTGTCCACACCAGGCATTCGTCCAAGTCACGGACGAAGTCATCAAATGTCATCTGCAGGGCACGGATCGCGATTTGTCGGGCCGTCAACCCGGTTCCGAACACATTGCCGGCGTCTATCGCCGCTAGTTGTTCGTCACGACTGCTCTCTTGATTGAAGATTCGGAATCCATGCTCGATCAACATGGGCGAGAGAGCAGCCTCAAGAATCCGGGGAACTTTGGCACAAACATCGCTCGGAGGTTCGTCATTAAGACACGTCCAAGCGTCCGTTCGGACAACTCTGTCGTCGGCTAGGCATGCAACACCGGGATTTACGAGCCATCCGGCCGAATAGAGCCCCGATTCCGCACATCCAGCGAGATACCCATCGCGGTTCGCAGACGAACCGCTGGCGAAGGCTCGTGGACTTGCCTTAGTATCGACCAGCCTGTCTCGATTAATGTCGAAAAGCATGGCAAAGCGAAGGCAAACGTCACCCACCGGCGGTGCCGGTCGTCGGGAGCGCTCCAGCGGGACGCGCTGGTCCGCCGTGGCGTCCCTATGTTTGCTCGCGCTGTTTGCGTTGCAGGGCATAGTCGCGCAGGGTCACACGCACGCGCATGGCGGCACCGTCGCATTCGGCGACGTGGTGGTCGCCAAGACCGACCAAGACTCCCGCAACGGAGGCGCTCCGAGCGTTCCCGATTACCCGAATTGTGGCCTGTGCCAATCACTGGGCGCGGGCACCGCTCCGCTGGCGGTCGCGATCCTGTTCTTGCTGCCTCCCGCTCCCGAGGCCGGGCCCACGCCTTGTTTCTACGGCGCGCCGGTGTTCACCGTCCACGCCGTTTCATACTCCTGGACCTCGCGCGGTCCACCCGTCTCCACTCCATTGCACGCGTAGATCCGATACGGCCCGAACGAGCACGCCTCGCGGGCTGCATCGACCGTTCGAATCGCCGAGCCGCGTTCGGTTCGGCCGCAATAGGAGTTGGAATCCATGTCATCCAAAATCTTGGGCGTCGCCACTGCAACGTGCGCGGCGCTGTGTTTCATGTCAGTGGGTCGTGCGCAAGACAGCCAGCAGCTCGAGCAGATCGTCGTCACGGCATCGCCGATTACGCAGGACCGCAACGCCATGGCGACCCTCGTCGGCAGCGTGGATCGACGGCAGATCCTGCAAAGCGGAGGAGCCAGTCTCGCCGACGCGCTCGCGAACGAACCGGGCGTGACCGGCACGAGTTTCGCCGCCGGCGCCAGCCGGCCCGATCATCCGTGGCTTTGATGCGAACCGCGTGCGCAGTCCTCGAGAACGGCATCGGCAGCTTCGACGTGTCCGACGTCGGTCCGGACCACGGCGTGCCGATCGATCCGCTGTCGACAGACAGATCGAGCTCGTGCGTGGCGCGGCCACGCTGCGCTACGGCAGTCAGGCCATCGGCGGTGTCGTGAATGCGATCAACAACCGGATTCCCGATGCGCTGCCCAGCAACCATTCACGGCGAAGTTACGGGCACGTATGGGAGCAGACGCGGACACGCGCCAGGGCGCTGCGCACGTCCGAGGCGCGCGCCGGTGAGTTCGCGCTGCACGCGGACGCCTTCAATCGGCACGCGGACGACTACTCGATTCCCGGAGGCACGCAGTCGAATTCGTACGTGAACGGCGACGGCTACGCGCTCGGCGGCTCGTACTTCTTCGGGACCGACTTCCTCGGTCTTCGGCGCCGTGAACTACAACGCGAAGTACGGCATCCCCGGCGAGGACACCTACATCGACATGAAGCAGACCAAGGAGATGCTGCGGGCCGTCGTTCGGCTGGCGGTGGCGATGTGCTCAAGCACGTGACTGTCGATGGCGGGCAGCGCCGACTACGAGCACAGCGAGATCGATCCCGCGACGGCCGACGCCTCGTCCACCTTCAAGGACAACGAATGGGACGCGCGCGTCGAGAGCACGTTCAACGGCGGCCGGGCCGTTTTCCGGCGTCGGCGTTCGGCGCGCAGTTCCAGAATCGCGACTTCTCCGCACTCGGTGAAGGCGAGGACTATCTGCTGCCGACCACCACCGAAGACGCGGCCGTGTTCGGCATTCGCGGAGGTGCCGCTCGGCGACAAGGTGCGGCTGCAGACGCGGCGCGCGCGTCGGAAACGTCGATCGTCGACGGGCACGCCCGCGTCCGGATGTCTTCGACGAAGCGGAGCTTCACGCCGGTCAGCGGGTCGGCTCGGCGCGTTGTTCACGGTCAACGAGCACGCGAAGGCTCGGGCTCACGTTCACGAGCGCGGCGCGAGCGCCCGCGCAAACCGAGCTGTTCGCGCGCGGCCCGCACGATGGTCCGGCCACCTTCGAGACCGGCGATCCCACGCTCGATGCGGAGCGTGCGAATTCACTTGAGGCACCGCTGCGCCTCAAACGCGACCAGGTCGGGTTCGAAGGCGCGCTGTGGGAGGCCACTTCAACCACTACATCTACGGCGCGCTGACGGGACGCACCTGCGACGACGCCGGCTCTGCGTCGACGATGGCAGCGGTGATCTCAAGGAGCTGAACTACACGCAGGCGGGCGCCACGTTCGCGGGCGCCGAAGGCAAGGCCTCGTTCCCGCTCTGCTTCGGGCAACGACAGGGCGGGCTCAGCCTCGATCTGTTGGCCGATTACGTCCGGGCGACGCTCGATCACGGCGCCGGCAACGTGCCGCGGATTCCGCCGTATCACGTGGGCGTCGGCATGCACTGGGAGGGCACCGCGTTCGATGCCGGCTTGTGGTTCGTTACTCGGCCGAGCAGGACGAGCTCGCTACGGCGGAGACGCCGACCGACGGGTTCACGTCCGTCGACGCGCATTTCGGCTGGCGGCCGATGCTGGCGCGTTCGGGCTTCGAGTTCGCGGTCGTCGGCCACAATCTCACCGACACGGTGCAGCGGAACGCCGTCGCGCTGAACAAGGACGAGGTGGTGCTGCCCGGCCGCGACATCGCGTGGTGGCGCGCTTCACGTTCTGATGCGGACCATGTGGTGCGCGCGTTGCGTGGCGGCGCGCGCACTACATTCCAGTCTCGCCAGTCCGAGGAGACTCGCGTGTAGTTCAGAACTGGCGACGCAACCCGAAGTAGTAGGAGCGCGGCGCGCCGGGGAACAGCATCTCGGAGTTCGGCGTACCACGTCCTTGACGATCACGGCGGCGACGTACCTCTCGTCCAGCAGATTGCGAGCTTCGGCGAACACCTCCCACTTGTCGGTGGTGTAGCTGGCGCGAAGCCCGAGCAGAGTGTAGCTATCCACACGGTAAGTGTTGGCGAAGTCGACGTACCGCGCGCCGACGAAATCGAACGTGGGGCCGACGCTGAAGCCTTGGCATTGCGGTACATCACCTCGCCGTGCGCAAAGTAGCGCGGCGCCGACGGCAAGCGGTTGTTGCCGTATTCCGGATCCGAATCGAACGTGAACGCGTTGAAGGTGACGCTGATCAGCGGCTCGATGCGATCGCCCACCACGCAACGGGAAAGCTCGCGCCGAACAAGTGCCTCGATACCCGCGTGCGTGGTCTTGTCGATGTTCGCGGAGAGGCTGGTGCCCGGCGCGTTGGGATCGTCGCGCGAGAGGATCTCTTCGCGCAGGCTCGTGGAGTAGACGGATACGTCCCAGTTCAGCCGAGTGTCGGCCGCGCGGAGCGGTGCCGCGCAGGCCGGTTTCCACGACCACGCCGTGCATCGCGTCGAGCGGTGTGCTGCCGCCGTTGAAGTCGTCCGTGAGCTCGAATGTCGTCGGCGCCTCGTAGATGCGGCTGGCGCTCGCGAACCACTCGGATCGCGTCGCCGAGCTTGCGAATTACGCCTAGACGCGGATTGACGCGCGTCGTAGTCGCCCTTGAAGCCGCTTACGTCGCGATCGGCAGACGTGAATTGCGCGCCGTACACCAGCGTCCACTCCGGAGCGAAGTTCCATCGGTCGAGCGCAAATAGCTCGACGCTCGACGCGCTGTCGTCGGTAGTAAACATGAGCGCACCGGGCAAGCCGCCGTTGTTCTAGTAGTTGCCGCCCTTGACGGTCGAGTAGCCGTAGTTCGCGCCGAACAGCAAATCGTGCGTACCGGCCTACGCTGATAGCGCAGCATTGCGCCGGTGTCTTTGTGCTCGGTGTCGATCAGCAGGCTGAAGAACGGCGTGCTGACGATGGGGTGATACAGCGACTGATTTTCGTAAGAGAGGCCGAACTCGAGTTTGCCACCGCCTACGTCCGCCATCGTCGTCTTGAACGCAAGACGCCCTGCTTCGACGTGTTTCTGTGATCGCCGAGGATGGCATCAGGCCGCGCCTGCCAGGGATTCTGTTGGTACTGCTCGGGCGTCAGCTCGCGCGGCAGCTCCGCGTTCTCGTCGAGATAGTTGGCATAAAAACGCGTGGAGACATTGTCCGATGCCGCCCACCCGAGATTTGCGTACATGGCCTTTCGGTCCTGGGCGCTGTGATCGCGATAGCCGTCGCGCTCCTGCGTTTCGGCCGTGACCAGCCCGTCGAAGCTATCGGACGCGCCGCCGACTGTCGCCGTGCAGGCCCCAGTCGCCAAAGCTGCCGCCCGACACCGAAACGCTGGCCGGAGTCGTGCGCGCGGTCGGCGACGTGAAGTCCATGGCTCCGCCGAGCGTGCTCGCGCCATAGGCCAGCGCGTTGGCGCCGTGCGCGACGGTGGCGTAGCGCGCGCCCAACGGATCCAGCGCGCGGTTGTGGTTGTTGCCGTCGGCCGCGGTCACCGGCAGTCCGTCCTGCAGGAATTTGACGCCGTTCTTGTCGTAGTCGGTGGCATCGAGGTTCGAGCCGCGGCTCGAGTAGAAGACGTCGTCGTTGCCGTTGTAGCTCTCCGAGTACACGCCCGGCACATAGCGCAACATTTCCGACAGCTGAGTCACTCTGCGCTCGTAAAACGTCGTCGCCATCTATGTTTGTGACGGCGCCGGGAGTCACGGCGCGCTCGGCTTCCAGATCCGCCTGAATGCGCTCTGCCGTGACGACGATGGTGTCGAGCGTCTGTTCTTTGCCAGTGGGCTCGGCGGCGTAGGCGGATGACAGCGCGAGAGCCGACACGGTAGCGAGCAACGGAAAGCGAAGAGGGCGCATCCTGACTCCTGAGGCGAAAGCTGGCCTTGTGGGCGAGGAGTCTAGAGCGAGACAGTTTGTCGAGAGTGCGACGAAACGTCGCAGGCTTCGTTGCAATTGCGGTCGCGCAGCGGTGCTCGGGGCCGAATTCCAGCGGCGAGCCCAAACGGATTACGGCCCTGACGCGCTCGGACGAATCATCCGGCGAGTTGCGAGCGCCCGCGCTGCATGATCGACCGCCACGCGAGATCAAGGGCGAGTGCCGCGATCAGGCTCAGGCCCACGAGCGGGAACACGATGCCCGCGACGACCACGACGGCGCCCACGCCCCAGACGGAGCGCCGCTCGGCGGTCGGCGCCGCGAGCGTGCCTCTCGGCCTGCGTTTCCACCACATCGTGACGGCCGAGACGGCGAGCAGGATGATCGCGATGCAGCCTGCAAGCATCAGATAACGATTGACGGGTCCGTACTGCTGCCCCTGGTGCACCATGATGCCCCACTCGATGACTTTGCCCGCGACGCCGTAGTCGCGGAAGCCAACGTCGCCGAGCACCTGACCCGACCGGTCGAGATAGATCGTGCGTTCGCGCGTGGCCTGGTCCGGCATGTAACTGCCGACGTACGCGCCGCGCGCACCTTCGGGAGGCTGCACGCTGAACGGCAGCGGCAGTCCGAGCGCCGCGAAGCGGGCGACCGCCGCGTCGATGCCGATGTCCGCGGCATCCGGGGGCGATTGCTGCACGGGCATTCGCTCGACCGCCCACGGCAACGCGGGGCGAACGTCCGCCGCAGAGTGCGGCGCGTGGTTCATACCCGGCATGGCTTCGGTCAGCATCCAGGCCGGCGTCACGTCCGCCGGCGGGGCCGGCATGTTGAGGTTCGCGTTGGTGGCCCATTGCTGTACGTGGTCGCCCCAGAACTTTGACCATGGCATGCCCGTGAGCGCGAGGAACAGCACGACGGCCGCGGCGAACACGCCCGTCACTGCGTGCAGGTCGCGCCACAACCGGCGCGTCTTCGGCGAGCCGCCGATCGTGACGACGCCGCTCGTGCGGCCCCGCGGCCACCACAGGAATACACCCGTGACGACGAGCACGATCGACCAGCCCGCCGCAATCTCGATCAACGAGCTGGCCCAAAAACCGAAGTACTGCAGACTATGTATCTTGCGGATCAGCTGCATGACGCCGCCGGCCGGTGTCGAGCCGAGGAAGCGGCCGTCGCGAGGGTCGACGTATGCAGTGCGCGGCTCGCCCGACGCGACGCGGACGAGCAGGCGCAGCGAGCGATCCGGACGTTCCGGCAGCGTGATCTGCTCGACTCGCCCCTCGAGGGCCCGCTCGGCTTCGAGGATACCCGTCACGAGTGGCGCGCGAGCGACCGACGTCGCCGGCAGGTCGATCAAGCTGCGATACAACGCGTGATCGAGCTCGGGCTTGAACAGATACAACCCGCCCGTGACGGCGAGCAACACGAGAAACGGCAGCACCAGCAAACCGGCATAGAAATGCCAGCGCCATACGGCGCGATACCAGGCCGGGGAGTCGAGATCACCCATCACGCCGACTCCCTTTGTGATTCCGTACGGTGAGCGACGCGCGCTCAAGCCGCCATCCTAGAGACGCGGGCCGCGATTGCGCTGCGGCAAATTGCCGCAGCCGTGCGGGCGCCAATCGGTCGCAGCTTCGGCGAGTGGGGTCTTCGTGCCACCTTCGGCGGCGTCTCGGGCGGGTGGCGTCCGACAAATCGACAAGCGGCCACTCTGCGCGACCGTGAGATCGTGCGAGAATCCTTCGTTATGACGGAGCCTGCTCAAATCGCCGGCGCACCGCGTGAGCCAACCGGGCCGCAGGACGCGCTACGGCTACTGTTCTGGCTGGAATCGTGGCGATCATCAGCCAGACACTCGCCGTGCTTTCCGTCCATGTCTGGCTCGACAGTCCGCTACCGCTGCCGCAGCTCGCTATCGCGATCGGTGCCTTGGCGCTCTGGAATGTTTTGAATTACCGCGCCGTTCACGCGGTTCGCAGCGTCTCTTACGGCGAAGTAACCTTGAGCCTCGTCTTCGACATCATCGCGTTCACCGCGGTGCTGTACTTGACCGGCGGCTCGACGAATCCTTTCGTGCCTTTCTACCTCGTGCCGATCTCCCTCGCGGCAATCTCTCTGCCCGCGCCGCACGCCTGGTTCGTGGCTCTCCTCTGTGCGTCGGGCTACACGCTCCTCTGGTGGTGGCACATACCGCTGCCGGCCACACATTCGCATTTTGGCGGCGCGTTCGATCTGCACCTCGCTGGCATGTGGGTGAACTTCGTCATTGCGGCTGCCTTGATCGTGTTATTCGTCGGGCGCCTAGCGCGTTTGGTGCGACTGCGCGATCGTGAGGTTGCTGCTTTGCGTGAGGCTGCCCTGCGCGATCAGCAGATCGTAGAGATCGGCGCGTTGGCGGCCGGTACGGCGCACGAGCTCAACACACCGCTGTCGACGCTCGCCTTGCTCATAGAAGAGCTCGATGACGCAACGACCGACCCGGTCGAGAAGCAGCAGCTGAAGGCGATGATGGAGGAGATATCCACTATCACTGCGAGACTCAACAGGATCGCGGGCCATGCCGGTGCCGAGCGCAGCGCCGGAGCTCGGCAGGTGCTGCTCAAAGACTTCGTGACCGAGCTGTTGACGCAATGGGCGCGGACTCAGCCATGGATCGAGCTCAAGGCAACCTTCGAGTGGCCGCCCAACGACACCTGGATCGTCGCCGAGGCAACGATTGCACAGGCTATACGCAACGTGCTCGACAACGCGGCCCAAGCGTCGCTTGCGAACCACGATCATGTAGTGGCTGTGGACGTACGTGGCACCGAAGACTCCATCGAGATCGCCGTGGCGGATCGTGGCAAAGGATTGGACCCTGCCATCGTTCGCGGTGAGCTTGGCGTCAAGATCGTGTCGACGAAGCCCGGAGGCTTGGGCGTCGGACTCCTGCTGTCGCGTGCCGCGCTGCAACGGTTTGGCGGTGGGCTTGATCTTGCGGCGGTAGCTCCGGGTGGTGTGCAGGCGCGGATTTTTCTGCCGCTAACGGAGCTGCGCACCGATGGCCACTGACGTGCCAAAGGTGCTGGTGGTTGACGACGACGAGAGATTCGCGGCGACGCTGGCGCAAGCGCTCGAACGCCGCGGCTGGGCATGCATAGTGGCGCATACGGCAAACATGGCACTCGCGCGCGCGGCGGAGAGCGAACTAGCGGCGGCTGTCGTGGATCTGCGAATCGGGGCCGATGACGGCTTGAGCCTGGTGCCCGCGTTGCGCGCCACCGGACCGCAGACGCGCATTCTTGTGCTCACGGGGTACGCGAGCATCGCGACTGCGGTGCGCGCCATCAAGCTGGGCGCCGACGATTATGTTGCGAAGCCGACTACCGCCAGCGCCATCGACGAAGCTCTACGGCGTGGCGGCCGCGGCGCTCCCGTTGAGCTCACTGCCACGCCGATGTCGCCGCGCCGCCTTGAATGGGAACACATTCAGCGCGTGCTCACCGACAACGACGGGAACGTATCGGCCACCGCGCGCAATCTGAACATGCATCGGCGCACGCTACAGCGGAAGTTGGCCAAGCGCCCGGTCAGCGACTGACCGGTAACGTTCAGACGGGCGTGAACGCAATCAGAATTGTCAGCCGAAATAGGTCCGCATGTTGAGGGCGGAGAGGAATCGCTTGCGGGAATTTTGCGGGACTCCGTCCAGTGCCGTTGTGATTCGTCCTGATAGGTTGCAGCGGGCGTCTTCCGAGCGCAGTAGTTGGATCAATCAGTTACGAATCTCGAATCGCTTTCGCAATGCGGAGGTCGAGGGTTCGATCCCCTTCTGCTCCACCAATCCACTGTCGTATCAATTGGTTATAGATTATTCATCTAGCGAGTTGTGCGCGTTTGTTTGATCGCAAGCCTTATCTGATCATTTCATCTGACCTTGCTGTCTAGCCGCAGCTACCGATGACTATCTTCATCTAAGGTGGCCGGGAGAACAGCCTCGAGAATTCGGGCTGAAGTGGTCCAAACGTCGCTCGGTGTCTCGGCGTTGGAGTGCGAACCGAAGGCGCGCCGCCAGCGCCGTTAAAGTCGAATGGCCGTCCGCAAAGGCGGCTCGACGCCTGCCTGGTCAGAGAGCCTTTTGCAGTTTTCTGACTACGTCTGGTTTGCTTTGGCCGACTTCAATGATGTAGCCGTCGGGGTCGCGTATGTAGCAGCGCGTCTCACCGTACTTATCTTTTGGCTCGGTGATGAAGTCGGCTCCGCGTTTCCTCCAGGCCTCATACGCAGCCTGAATGTCCGCGACGCGAATGTTCATGAAGCTGCTCACAGCGTCGGGATTTGCGGGTGTGCTCAGCGTCACTGACGGCTTGTCAGGCGTAGGACCACCGCCGACGCTCAAGATGAGCCACGTATTGGCGATCTGGATGTATGCGGGAGCCCCGTCCTTGTCGCCCATGCTCAGGATTCTGCCGCCGAATACGGCCTCGTAGAATCGAGCCGATCGTTCGATGTCGGACACGGTCAGAAAGTGTGCGACTACGAACCCAGCCCGTGGCGGCATCTCATAGGTTATTCGCTCGACCTGTACTTTACTCATGGATGACTCCGAACATGCCCGGCGGCTAACCGCGCGTCCGCTCTTGCCAGTGTGCACGGTTGTCGTAGCACGCCTCGAGCTTGCGGATGACGTCGACTAGTTGATCGGATGAAAGGAGAACGATGTGATCATCCAATTGTTCGATGGCAACGTACCCGTCTTCCGTCGTGTAGATCGCGGTCTCGATCCCTCCCTCAATTCTCGTAGTGATTGGCATAACTTTGTTGTTAGTAACAGTAAGCTTCGCCCAGAGCGCGCTCTGTCGCAGGATCGACGCGCCCGCTTTCCGGAAGCCCCTGGTTGCGTTGGAACCTTCTGAGTGCCAGCAGAGTTTGCGGCCACGGTTCGCTTTCGACGGGTCGTCGTAGTATCCGAGGTCGCGCAGTCGCGATTCCAGTTCGCGCATGCGTGCGTCGTCTGGCATTTGCCAGGCTCCTTCGTACCGCGGCACCATCTCGCCTTTTGAAGCACTCTTTGGCTGCCATTCACTCTGAGGCTCATCGAGCGTCGAGCAAATTGTTCTTAGGTATCGATGTCGTGCTGCCTGATCGGAATGCCGCCGCGGAAGATCACGACCTTCGCGCCGTTGGTCGTATTGAAGCCGAAGCCAGGCTCACCGCCAGGCTGGGAACTTAGTAGGGGAGAGCGACGGATGCCCCCTAATTCCAAAGCGCAGCGGCCAGTGAACGGCGGCATGGAGGCTGCCGATTCCCACACGGGGGCCCTCAACAATCTCGGCATCCGATATGGCACGGTCTTCTTCGATGAAGAGTACGGAGCTCGTGGTGAGATCTAGGGCGTTGTGCTCCCGCTGAATTCCGAGCGCCGCGCAGAGTTTCCCGGGGCCGTTTGCTAAATGCGCGACCGGCGAGCGTGGCTTCAGGGCCTGCATCAGAGCGATGCCTTCCGCGGGTTCCAGAGCGCGAACCAACACCCCTTCGGGGACGCCTTTGGCCGCCGTGATGACGTTGAAGCAGAAGTGCATTCCATAAATGAAGTAGATGTAGCTAAGGCCAGGCTCGCCGAACATGACTTCCGTACGCGGAGTGCGGCGGCCTCCGAAACTGTGGGCCGCGGGGTCCGCAGTTCCTAAGTAGGCTTCAGTTTCGACGATGCGGCCCGCGAGTCGCGCGCCTCCCGGCAACTGGTGCACCAAGCGCTGACCTAGGAGGCCCCGCGCCACTTTGATCGTATCGCGGGCATAAAAGCACTGGGGGAGGCGCTTTGACATGGCATTTTGTCTCCGCTCGCCGTGGAGGGGGCACCAATCAACGAGTGAGTCGCCGATACCAATGTCCAATTGAGCCTGCGGATAGTTGTGCGTATAGATCCCGATCCGCATAGTCCTTAAGCACCCGCCTGGAGTTCACCCATGACTGGCATTCCACCGAACGTCGCAGATATCGACGAGCGCATCGCAGCGGTTGCGGAAAACCTTCGCGACCTGGTCGAGCATGCCGCCGCGTACTCCGGCGCCGCTGACGAAGAACTGGCGGCACAACGCATCGCCGAACAGGAAGCGCAACTCGAGCGCCTCAAGAAGCAACGCCAGGAGCTCAGTTGATCGAAGCCGCGTCACCGCCTCGGGCCCGTGACCGTTAGGCGGGCACGAGTTTCGACAGCGCCGCTTCATCGCCGCGCGAGAGTGCATCTTCGGCGATGAGCGCGTCGCGATCGCGGCCGTAGAAAGCCAGCGCAAGCGTCCTTCCGGCCTTGCGGTACGCGAATGCACACGTCTTCGACTTGGGATCTCCCGCGACGTCGATGCGGTCCCACGATTCGGCATGGCCTACGTAACGGAGAGACACGCCGAACTGTGTCGTCCAGAAGAACGGCACGAGGTCGAGCTTCACGGTCTGACCGAGCATGGCGCGCGCAGCGAGTTGACCCTGGCGCTGCGCGACCACCCAATGTTCAATGCGCACGCTGTCGTTGCTGCGCGCATCCACGTACCGGACCGCATCACCCGCCGCCCAGATGTCGGCGTCGGAGGTGCGCAGTTGTGCGTCGACCACTACGCCGCGATCGACCCTCAAACCTGCGGATTCGGCGAGCGACAGCGACGGCCGCACGCCTACGCCCATCACCACCAGCTGCGCGGGAATTCGCGAGCCGTCGTCGAGCACGACGTCAGTTGAGCTGATCGACGCCGGTTTCCTGCCGAGATGAAACGTGACCCCGTTTTCGAGGTGCGCCGCATGGAGTACTCCGCCGGCGGCTGGCCCGAGTGCTTTCACGAACGGTATTGCGTCGGGCGAGACCACGTGTACGTCGAGCCCGCGTGCCTTGAGCGACGCCGCGGCCTCCATGCCGATGAAGCTCGAACCGATGACGACCGCGCTCATGGCGTTCTTCACGCCGGCGAGGATCTGCCGTCCGTCGCTAACCGTGCGCAGCACGTGTACGTGCGGCAGGTCGGCGCCGGGTATCGGTAGGCGGACCGCGTCCGCGCCGGTGGCGAGCAGCAGCGCGCCGTAGGTCACTGTGTCGCCATTCGACAGCCTTACCGACTTCGCCGCGCGATCGATCGACACGACGCTGGTGCCGAGCCGCACGTCGACACCCGCGGCCTTCCAGCCGTCGCCGTCGCGCAGGAACAGCCAGTCCTCGGGTGCATTGCCGGCGAGGTAGTCCTTCGACACATTCGGTCGGTCACAAGGGAGGTCCTGGTCGGAGCTGATCAGCACGATCGGCCCGGTGTAGCCCTCGTCACGCAGCGCGAGCGCGCATGCCGAGCCGGCCGCGCCGCCTCCGACGATGACCACCGACGATGGGCCACCGGAGACAGTCCGTGTGGCGAGCTTCGTTTTGCCGGTGACGAAACGGCCGTCGCCGCGTTTCTCGACTCTGAAGGTTTGAATCGCTCCGAGAGCGGGCGGGCACGTTGCCTCGCCGCTCCGGATCGAGAAGCAGGCATGATGATGCGCACAGCGAATGGTGTCGCCGATGACGGCGCCGCCGGCCAGGTTTTCACCCCAGTGCGCGCAAGCGGCGGCGACCACGAAGTAATCGGAGCCTCGCCGCACTGCGATCACTGCGTGCCGATCGTAACGCCCCTGCAGCATTGCGCCGTCGTCGAGATCGGGGATGCCGGTCGCGAAGTCGGGACCAGTCGGCTCGATCGTTCCACCCATGGTCTTGCTCCTGTCAGTCGGTGAGACGGAAACCGCCGGCGTTCAGCGGGCGCCCACTACGGTGGCTTGAGGGAGGGTGTCGCGGCGCGTAGGGTCAGGTCCTGAAGGCATCGTACACCCACTAGAAGAAGGACCGATTCGCTCGCTGCTAGTGCCGTCGAATGGGCCACGTGACCATTAGGGTCTCGAACATCGTCAGCGCTCGACCAGTCAGAGCGTTCCGACTTTTCGCGATTCCGTCCGGAGTGCTGATCAGCACTTCGAGCGCGTTCTCGACAAGGCGCTCGTCACCTTCACCGAGGCGGTTCAGCATGGCGGAAGACATACGCCGCGGCGTCGTCGCTCAGCACACCATCGCGTAGCAGGTATCCGATCTGATTCATGCACGACGTTAGCGCCCTCAAATAGGTCCAGGTGGTCCGCGATTTCTGCGCATCCGGTAACGAGCCGGTTGACGATGTCATTTGGATGCAGTCTCTGCATGATGATTTGGCTCTGCACGAAAACCCATCCGTTCCCATCGACCACTAAGACCCGCGACTGCGGTCGCAACTTGTACCCGGTGGCGGCCGGCCGAGGCTGAATAGGCAGCCTGCCGCAGTTTGAAATCGGGGCGGAACGCCACTGAGGCGTCCGCCCCGACGGCACAGTTGCTCGACGCAACTTGATCAGTACGAGACGCTGAGTTCGTTCTGAACAGTGGCCACGCCCGGTGTGCCCCACGCCGCGCTGCCGGCTTCGTCGCGTTCGGCCCAGGAGCGCACTCTGCCTGAAAGGGTTACTTTTCCTTCCGCGGCCTGCACCACGATATTCGCGGCATCGATCTCGGCGTCGCGTTTGAGAGCCTTCTCGATTGCGTCCTTGACCATGTACGGCTGCACCGTGGGCTTGATCGTGATGTCGTTGGAGACGCCGGTCACGCCAGGCAGGAAACGCACGGCGTCGAACGCCGCATCCCGCTGGTAGCCCCAACTCACCTGCCCTCGAAGAGTGATCCAGCCGTTTTCGACGGTGGCCAGAATGTCGGTTGGCACCCAGACGTGCCGCTTGAGGGCCTCCGCCGCCGCCTCAGCGATTTCCGTGTCGCTACGCTTGTGCAACCCATAGACCTTGACCTTGAGATCCTCCGCGATTGCCTTGACACCGAGCACGCGCCGGGCCGCCCGCTGGGCCGCGAACTTCTCTGCGTATGTGGGGACTGTGCCTGTAAGCGTCACCACTCCGTCAGTGACCGCCACGCCAATCTCACTGGCAGTGACGCTGGGCTCCCAGCTCAACTCTTCCTGAACATCTTTCTGCAGTTGCGTATCTGTCTTCACGGTTTGTACCTCACTTTGTTTTCCACACAGGGCCGGACTTGGCCGCTGTTTCATTCCGCGGTGGAGAAGATGGACAATCAACGTCCCGTCTGGCGACCTCTTCATCATCCATCTCCACACTCCATCGCGGGTCCCATACTCCCCAGGGATAAGCCCCGTGTCTGGTACTCTCGTGCGCTCTTTTGTACGTTCGCTGCGCGGCCTGCCGGACTCAGGCCAAGCGCCCAAAGTTGGTGCGTATCGTGGTCGTCAGCAGAGGTGTCGGGGGCGTGCCGACTCCACCCGCCTACCGGATGTTGCGGCCAGGCATCAAGCGACTCGGGAAGCGTCGGCTTCAGGACATCGATAAACAGAGCTGCCTGCCCCAGCGTAGGGAACAGCATCACCACCACATCGCCGGGCTTCATCGTGCTCTGATCGGTGCCGACGCGGTCACGGCCGGAACTCTCGCTCTCGGCGCTACTCCGAAGGTGGAGTCGTAGGGTGGCGCCAAAGTATAATCAGCTCGCATCCGGCGTTTTGCCGCAGCCGTGATCGAGAAGGCTCTTCATTGAAGCATCGGCAGGTCGTTACGAGCGGATACCGTCGCTACCTGCGCGCAGGCGTGGTTGAATCGTCCCGTTGATTGGCAGGAATCTAAATCGCGGAGCCGACTATGAAGACCGCCGTGAAGCCGATTCAGTTCGCTGGGTCGCAGCTCGATGAAACGCGTCACGTATGCGCCTTCTTTCATAGTGCCAATGAAGAGTACCGGGTATTGCTTCCCTTCATAAGGGACGGATTCGATTGCCGGCGACAAAGCGATCCACGTCGTAAGCCCGAGTAGGCGCGAGGACCATCTGCAGCGATTGTCTGAGGTCGGGATTGATACCGCCGCGGCGCAACTCGACGGCCAGCTCGAATTGCAGAATAACACCGACGCCTATCTGCGCGACGGACGTTTCGATCAAGATCGGATGCTGCGGGCGTTCGAGCAACTCGCGAGCAGCAATCAACGGGGGCGATTCCCGCTCAGTCGCATTGTCTGCCAAATGGAGTGGGCGGCTGAGGAGCATTCACACGTCGACAATCTCATCGAGTTTGAAGCGCGCGTGAATGACGTTTGGCAGCGCAATGACGATGCGGTCATATGTGTCTACGACCTCGCGAAATTCGGAGGCGATACGGTAATCGACATTGTGCGAACTCATCCGATGATCATTATTGGTGGGCTCCTTGCAGCGAAACCCGTTTTTCACTCCGCCCGAGGAGTTTTTAGCCGAGCTTCGCGCGCGGAGGGCGTCGCGGGCTGTGATATGAACATCGCCGGTCGAACAGCCGGACGAGAAGATCAGGCGCCTCCAACGGTGCATGAACGATCTCGTTAGCTTGCTGTCGCTTCCCGCGATGTGGGCCGGTGGCGACCCAATCCTCGTTGTTAGGACGCTGCTTGAAGCGCTGGTTAGCATGCTTCGGCTCGATTTCGTTTATGTCCGCCTCAGGCACGTATCCGAAAGCGCCAATTGAGATGGCGCAGTTCGCCGGATCGAAATCGCTCGGCAGACGAGGTGCCAGACATTGGTCGCGTGTTGCGCGAATCTCTAGGGCACGACACGGAAATGTGGCCTCTGGCTGCGCAGATTGTCGTCGGAGACGCATCTTATTTCTGTCGTGGTTTTGCGGCTCGGCTTGCAAGCCGATGTGGGAATCATTGTCGCGGGCTCGCGCCGTCCCGACTTTCCAGAGCAGACAGAGAAACTCGTATTGAGCGTTGCGGCAAACGAAACGGCAATCGGGCTTCAAGAAGCTCAGCTGTTGAGCGAACAAAGACGTCTCGCGGACGAGCTTGACAAGCGCGTTAAACAGAGAACCCACGAGCTTGCCGAGGCGAACGAGGCGCTCAGGCGAGAGATTGCCGAGCGTCGGCGCGTTGAGGAAGCCCTGCGCGCAAGCGAGCTGAGTCTACGCTCGGTTATCGACGGCATTCCCGGCTTCGTGGGAATCTTGGCGCCGGATGGCGGCGTCTGAAGCGGTTAATCGCCGGATCGTCGAGTACTGCGGGCGTTCGCTCGAAGAGCTTCGAGACTGGGGCACAAACGGAACGATTCACGCGGAGGACATGCCGCACGTCGCCGAAATCTTTGCGAGGTCGATTGCGTCGGGCGTTCCTTACGAAATCGAGCAGCGTATACGTCGTTTCGACGGCGAATATCGGTGGTTTCAGTAACCGCGGCGTTCCGGGGCGAGATGAGTCGGGCCGCATCGTCTGCTGGTATGTTCTGCTCACCGACATCGATGAGCGCAAGAGATTTGAAGGTGAGCTGCGTCGCAGCGAGGCCTTTCTCGCGGGAGCGCAGCGCTTGAGCGAGACGGGCAGCTTTCTTTGGTCGCCCGAGACGGATGCGCTCACGTGGTCGACCGAACTCTATCGGATGTTCGAGCTCGATGAGGGCGGCATCACCTTGGAGCAAGTCGGCTCCCGCGTTCATGCGGACGATATTCCGATATTCAACGATATGATCGACGAGGGCCGCGGCGGCGGGGGGCGATCTGGATGCCGAGATGAGATTGGTCATGCCTGACGGGCGCGTCAAATATGTCCATACGATCGCGCGCAGCTACGAGACACCAGGCGGCCAAAGGGAATATGTCGGCGCGGTTCGAGACGTCACCGAGCGCCGTCGATCGGAGGAGGCGTTGAGCGCGCTCCGATCGGATCTGGCACATGCGACGCGCGCCATGAGCCTTGGGGTTCTGACCGCCTCTATCGCGCACGAGGTTAATCAGCCGCTCGCGGGAATCGTTGCAAATGCAGGCACCAGTCTCCGCATGCTTGCGAACGATCCCCCCAACATCGAAGGGGCACGCGAAACCGCCAAGCGCACGCTTCGCGACGCCAATCGGGCATCCGATGTAGTGGTGCGATTACGCTCTCTCTTCGGCAAGAAGGAGACCTCATCGAACGCCGTCAACTTGAATGAAGCTGCCCGGGAGGTATTCGCGCTTCTGTCCGGCGATCTTCAAAGGAATGGTATCGTTTTCCGGGCGGAGCTCGCTGAGGATCTTCCGCTCGTTCGCGGCGACCGCGTGGAGCTTCAACAAGTCGTCCTTAACCTCATTAGCAACGCGTCGGAGGCGATGCGAGAAGTGGCGAGATGCGGCCCAAGAGGCTTCTCGTAGCAACAGCGCTGAACAGCGACGGTTGCGTTCAGCTCACGGTGAAGGACAGCGGAGTTGGTTTGAATCCCACAACGGCCGGGCGACTGTTCGAAGCTTCTATACGACCAAGAGCAGCGGTATGGGGATCGGCCTATTCGTCAGCCGCTCGATAATCGAGAGTCATGAAGGCCGCCTTTGGGCAGTTCCGAACGATGATGGACCGGGAGCCGCATTCTCATTCTCCATTCCATGTTTTGTGCCCGCAGAGAATGGGAGCGCGCGTCAAGCGGACGGGCCAGGCGGCGCGAGCGGAAATGCCTTGAGCGAGTCCCGGCAATGACTCTCGGACGAGATTCGTCATCCTATCCGCGGCAAGCGTGCGGCGTGTTCAGATCGGGCGACAGTCTCGGCGCCATTGCCGCGGGCTTTGGCCGACTACGCGTCGAAATACTCGGCTGAAATGCGACTGATCGGAGAATCCGCAATCTAAAGCGATTTGCGCGAGAGAGCAGTCGCTCGTGAGCATCCTTTCCTGGGCGTAACGAACGCGCTGCCGCATGAGATATGCCGTAGGCGTCTCCCGAAAAGTGAGTTTGAACATGCGGCTGAAGTGGCCGCTGCTCAACCGTACCTGAGCAGCAAGTTCGCGAACCTTCAAGCAGCTACCAATGTGGTCTCGGATGTAGGCATCGAGGCGTTTCGCCTGCCAGCGTGCAAGGCCGTCTCGCGGCGATCCCTCGGTCAGAGAGCTGGATCCAAGCGCAGCGAGCGCCTTTTCCAACGCGTACCGCAACTTGGCTCGACGCGTATCGCCGGCACTCCGGGCGGCCTCGACCAAGTTCGCCAACAAGTCGGCGGCGGCGCGCTCGAGCGGCTCGGCGATATTCCCGACGCTACTCGTCATCTCCGTAAAATCAGACATGCATTGCCTCACTGTCCGAAGCATCCGGGGGTGTCGGACATCGGCGAGGAGTTGTGCGTATGCCTTAAACACTGCGCGAGGACATCTGAGCCCGGCACAGGCATACGAGACGCTTCGCACGCAGTCCTATTCATGAAGAGCCGTGTTTTCGTGGCTGCCGTCCATGTGCTCACCGGCACGTCCGATCAGACCAAGGACGCGACATTTGTTTGATTGCACGATGGTATTGGTCGATACCTTGGTGTTTAAGTCGAGGTGATCGAGCGTCCCTTGTGATTCACGTGTGGACGCGGAGTGCGAGTCGCTGGCCACCAACACCTTCGTCCAATGGCCCCGGCTCTTGAGCGCTGCTCAAATGCAGCTGCACATCGCTTGATCCGTCGCGTCCGATTCAACTCGATGTGCAACGAATGTGGCTAGCAGTGAAGTGTAGGACGCTCGACTCGCTAACGGAGGGTTACGGTGATGAAGACCAAAAGCATTCTGACGATCGGTGCGGTGGCGGTATCGCTCGCTATCGTAGGTATCAGCGCCAATTACGCCGAGGGCAAAGACAAATACGCACTGAAGGTGCCGGGTGGACTCGCGTTTTCGGAGTTCAAGGGCTACGAGAGCTGGCAGACGATATCCGTCAGTCACAACGGACCCGTGATGGCCGTGATCGTCGGGAACCCCGAGATGATCGAGGCGTATCAAGCCGGCGTTCCCGGCAACGGCAAACCGTTCCCCGACGGCGCCAAGATGGCGAAGGTCCATTGGAAGGTAAAGAAGAGCGAGTATCCGGGAAACCCGTCGGTGCCCGACGCCCTGACCAACGTCGACTTCATGGTGAAGGACAGCAAGCGGTTCGCGGACAGCGGCGGGTGGGGATATGGCGCGTTCGAATACGAAGGCGTCCGACCTGTTCAGGCCCGGGACCACGCAAGACTCTCCTCCACAGGCGAACGACGCCAAGTGCGGTCTTGCGTGCCACTCGATCGCGAAGACGAGAGACTACGTGTTCACGGAGTATCAGCGCCGGTGAGCGCTCTCGAAGCATCGCGCAATTGATCTGCGGACGGCCGGGTATCGGCCCGGTTCGGCACTGGAGAAGCGCAATGTTTACGCTCGTGGTCAACGGTGAAACGCACACTGTCGATGTGCCGCCCGAGATGCCACTCCTCTGGGTGTTGCGCGACGTGCTGCGCATGACGGGAACCAAGTTTGGTTGCGGTATCGCTCTATGCGGTGCCTGCACAGTGCATGTAGACGGAAAGGCCACGCGCTCTTGCGTGCTTCCGGTAGGCGCAATCGGCGAGCGCCGGATCACGACCATAGAAGCCGTGGGCGCCAGCGCCAACGGCGCGAAGGTGCAGAAGGCGTGGCTCGATCTCGAAGTCATTCAGTGCGGGTATTGCCAATCGGGGCAGATCATGTCGGCGACTGCGCTGCTCGACGCCACCCCGCGCCCCAGCGACTCCGACATCGACGCAGCGATGGCGGGAAACGTCTGCCGCTGCGGAACCTATGTGCGGATTCGGGAAGGCATCAAGCGCGCTGCGGAGGAGGGCTGATCTATGCGTAGCGACGAGATGAAGCAGGACTTCGGCGCATCGGCCCAGGCGCGGTCCCAGGGCTCACGCGGCGGGAGTTGCTCGCGATGACGGCTGGCGCGGCTCTGGTTTACGGGTTCCGTGTGCCGGTGGCTCGTGCCGACGGGCCTGCCGAGCCTGGGATGTTTGCGCCGAACGCGTTCATCAGGATCGACAAGAGCGGGGCGATCACCCTCACCATTCCGCAGGTCGAGATGGGGCAGGGAACGTACACCTCGTTATCGATGATCCTCGCGGAGGAGCTCGATGCGGAATGGAGCCGTGTGCGCGTGGAGCATGCGCCGCCCGACGAGAAGCGCTACGCGAATCCGATGCTGGGGATTCAGGCGACGGGCAATTCGAACTCGATACGTGGTTTCTGGACTCCAATGAGACGCGCGGGCGCCACGACTCGTGCCCGGCTCGTCGAGGCGGCGGCGCGACAGTGGCAGGTCCCTGCGTCGGAATGCCAGACGCGGCCCAGCGTTGTCACGCACGAGCCGAGCGGCCGAAGCATCGACTATGGCAGTCTCGCCAGCGCCGCGGCGGCCATCACGCCGCCGGCTGACGTCCCACTGAAGTCGCCTGCCACGTTCCGGCTGATCGGCAAGCCGATCAAACGCGTGGACACACCGGACAAGACCAATGGGCGAGCGAAGTACGGCATCGATGCCCTACCGCCGAACGTCAAGTTCGCGACGGTTGCGCACAGTCCGGTGCTCGGAGGCACGGTCGCTCATGTGGACGATCGTCGCGCGAAGGCGATTCCTGGAGTACGCCAAGTGGTCGTGCTCGACGATCTCGTCGCGGTCGTGGGCGATCACATGTGGGCCGCGAAGACCGGCCTCGAGGCGCTCGACGTCACTTGGAACGACGGCCCGAACGCAGACGTGTCGACCGAGCTGATCTGGTCGAGGCTGCGGACCGCCAGTAAGCGCGAGGGCGCTGTTGCGAAGCAGGTCGGTGACGTCGACGGCGCGTTTTCCAAGGCCGACGAGAGCTCGAACGCCGTTGTCAGCGCGGAGTTCGAGATGCCTCTGTTGGCGCACGCGTGCATGGAACCGCTCAATTGCACGGTGCACATCACGCCGACCTCGGCTGAGGCGTGGATCGGCACGCAGGTCATGGCGCGCGTGCAGGCCGCGGTAGCAAAGGCGGCCGGTTTGCCGGAAGACAAGGTCGTCGTCCACAACCATCTGCTGGGCGGCGGTTTCGGGCGACGACTCGAGCCGGACATGGCCTACAGCGCGGCGCGCATAGCGAAACAGGTGGCGGGGCCCGTGAAGGTGGTATGGACTCGCGAAGAAGACATCCGCCACGACATGTATCGACCCGCGTATCACGAGCTCATCAGGGCGCGTGTGGAACATGGCAAGATCGTGGCGTGGTCGCAGCGAGTATCGGGGTCTGCCATCCTCGCGCGTTTTCTGCCGCCGGCTTTTCAAAACGGTGTGGACCCCGATGGCGTGGACTCCGCGGCAGACACGCCGTACGAGATCCCGAACTTCAGAGTGGAGTTCAACCGGGAAGAACCCCCCGGCGTCCGAACCGCGTTTTGGCGCGGCGTGGGTCCGAACCCGAACGTGTTCACGATCGAATCGTTCATCGACGAGTTGGCGCGTAGTGCCGGCCGAGATCCTATCGCGTTTCGTCGTGACCACCTCGCGAAGACGCCGCGTTTGCGGGCGGCTCTAGACTCTCGTGGCCGAAAAGTCCGGATGGGGAACGCCATTACCTCCGCGCTGCGGGCGCGGTGTCGCGGCGCAACCGTCGTTCGGCAGCTTTATCGCGACCGTCGTGGAATGCGAGGTGGACCCGGCGGGCGAGGTGAAGTTACGGCGCGTGACGACCGCCGTCGACACGGGCTTGGTGGTCAATCCGGACACGGTCGTCGCCCAGCTTCAAGGAGGGATACTCTTCGGCCTGACCGCAGCGCTGTACGGGGAGATCACGTTGAAGAACGGGCGGGTACAGCAATCGAACTTCCACGACTACCGTCCGCTGCGTATCAACGAGGTGCCGCCGATCGACGTGCATCTGATCAACAGCGGTGAGGCGCCTGGCGGCATCGGTGAGACAGGCACGACCGCCGCGGTTCCGGCGTTGCGCAACGCGATCTATGCGGCGACAGGCGTGGCGCTGCGGCGCATGCCGATCGATCGAACTCTGCTGGTCAAGGCGCGCGCGTGAGATCGGTGTTCTTTTATCAACTCTGCGCCGAGTAGCGCCGAAGTCTCGGAGGCTCGTCGCGATGGGGCGATACGGAGGCTGTAGCCATGAAATCGTCTGCTATTACGCATCAACCGGACGAAGACGCGTTTAGAGTGGTGCGCGCCGAAGACGTGAAGTGGGCGTCGTTCCCCGCGTTCCCGGCGGGTGCGCGTCTCGCGGTACTCGTCGGAGATCCAACGAAAGCCGGACCCTATCTGATACGCGTTCACTTGTCCGGCTGGCACCAGGATGATGCCGCATCGGCATGCCGAGGATCGTATCTACACGGTGATCTCCGGCGTGTTCTATATCGGTCTCGGGGACACGTTCGACGAAGGCACGCTAAGGCGCACGCGCCCGGCACCGTAGTGGTGCTGCCCGCGGGTCAGCCGCATTTCCACTGGGCGCGCTCCGGTGACTACGTCACGCAAGTCAGTGCGATCGGGCCGTTGGGTCTTGCTTATGTGGACGCGGCGCATGACCCTCGTAACGACGGCAAAGCAGGCCGGTGAGGGCGTCGACCGCCCCGTGCCGTCGGCAGGCTTGGCTGTCCTAGCCGTCCGAGGTCTGGGTCCCGTTGGTCACGTGCTCGACGACGAACCAGCACTGCAGCTCGTTGGTGCGCACGATCTCGCTGACCAGCAGATCGTTGGTCCCGTCGTCGCCGCGACGCGCAGCTTCGCGCGCGAGCTCGCGTGCTTCGGTCAGTATCAGCTCGTGGGCGGCGCATAGCTCCTCGAGCTCTGCCGCGACACTTTCGCGACCGCGCGGGACACGACTCAGCCGGCTTTCCGATGCTGCGTCGGCGGCTAAAGCGAGTGTTACGCCGCCGAGTGTTTGCACGCGCTCCGCCAAAGCGTCCGCCAGGTCCGCTTGCTCGCCATAGTGTTTGTCGAACAGCAGGTGCAGCTGATAGAACGTCGCACCGTGCGTCTGCCAATGATTCTTCTTGTACAGGTCGCGCAACGTCAGCGTATGGGCGAGCATGCGATTCAGGGCGGCGACGCTCTTGTGCCGCACGGACGCGCTGAGTCCGATACGCGTCGGCTGCAACGTGCCGAAGGATTGCACCACGACCTTGGAGCTGCTCGAAGACCTCAGGCGTTTGTTCGTGCTCATGTCGCTTGAACCTCCAGTTCAATGTTGATCGTTTCGTGCAATCGAGGCTGATTCCAAACGGGCCCGCTTACTCCACCCGTGGAAGCGCGAGAAGTCACTCGCAGTCCCATGCTGCCCGGAGCCCAGGGGTACTGAGATCCCAGTCCGGGCGGATTTCGCTCGTCACGGCGCGCAGGTCGTGCCAAAGATCGACGACCGACGGACGGCCCCAGAACCAGTAGCCGTTGTAGATGCTGTGGATGACGAGTCTCGGTTTGAGCACGAGCGTATGCGGGATCATCGGATTGTGCTCGGGGTCGGTGTATTCCTGAATGCCGAGATCCTTCTGAATCGTTCGGCCGGGGTCCGAAAGGAAGGTCCATTCGGCGCCGACCGACGCGCGGAATTCCTGGAGGGTATGGTGCTCGTCAGTGGCTATCGTCGCGATCTGCGTATACGCCACCGCGATCTTCGGGTAGAACGCGGCGAGCTCCAGATGCTGCTGGTGCTCCTTGGGGCAGTAGTGGCCGCGCGCGAGCGTGAGAATTAGCGGATCGTCGCCCTGCAGTTCGCTGAGCTTGCGCAGTTTGCCCGTGTGGTCGGGCAGTTCGTAGTCGGGGAAAACGCCGCCGGGCACGATATCGGAACGCATACTGGGATTCCTCCTGGGGCGTATCCGTCCTTTCAGGCAGCAGCCGTTTGCCGTGGGATTGCCTCGACTTCGCTGAGGAGCCCTGTCTCCATGTCGAACACAAACCCCCGCACCGGGATGTCTTTAGCGATCCAGGGATGCGATCTCACCTGTGCGATCTGCTCGCGGGCGTTCTGCTCGGGATCCTTGTAAGAGAAGAATCGCATGGGAGCGGGCGAAGAATCGCCGGTCGAAGCGGCGAGTTTCGCGTTCAACTCATCGTCGGTGAACGTGGTGAATCCGCAGCCGGTGTGGTTGAGGAGCATGATCTCCGTCGTTCCGAGCACGCGGGTGGAAACAACCAGCTCCCCGAGGACGTCTTCAGTTACCGCGGGCCCGCCGGTTCGGATGACGTCGATATCGGCGTGCGGCAGACCGAGGATCTCGGGGAGGTTCGAGAGACGAGGATCCATGCAGGTCACAACCGCGATTTTTGGAGCGGGGCGTAGTCCGAGCTTTGGATCGTGCCTTTTCGCATAGTTGCGGTTTGCCTTGAGCGCGTCGTCGATAATCGTCATCGTCGGCCTCCGGATTGATTCGGTGCAGTTCAAAGTGAGCCGCACAGCTGCTGCAACCCCCGAGCGGCTCGGCTCCAGTGCTCAGTCGCAATTGCACCGCGACAGCAGAGATGGATCTATTGGACGATGGTATTGCTGGCCGCAGGCGAGTCGCATAACAGCCGTTCTAGAGGAGTGCGGGCCGACGTGCGCCGAGATCCGCAGTTTCGAAGTGATACGCCTCGGCAAGATCCCGCAGAGCACGATGCATGAACTGCACGGCGGCGGATCCCTCGCCGACTGCTGCTGCGATTCGCTTGGTGCTTCCCGCCCGCACATCGCCGGCGGCGAATACCCCGGGCGTGTTGGTTTCGAGTGAATAAGGCAGTCTCGGCAGACTCCACCCTGCAAGATCCCGCGGCTGCAGATCGGCTCCGGTCTTGACGAAGCCATGCTCGTCCAGCGCCACTCCGCCGGCCAACCAGCGAGTATTCGGCAGCGCGCCGAGCATCAGGAACACGTGCCGCAGCTTCTGGGGCGCAGGTGAACCCTCGGCAGTTGTCCAAGTTACGCCCTCCACATGCTCACTGCCTTCGAGCGCCGTGATCTGCGTTTCGGCGTGCAGCGAGATGTTGGGCGCGCTCTCGATGCGGCGAATCAGATAGCTCGACATGCTGTCGGAAAGTTTCGTGGCGCGCACCAGCATGTGCACGTGGCGGCAGTAGCCGGCAAGAAACACGGCGGCCTGTCCCGCTGAATTGCCGCCGCCGACCACGACCACGTCCTCTCCCTCGCAGAGCTTCGCTTCGAGATGCGTAGCCGCGTAATAGACACCGCTGCCGAGGAATCGCGGTACGTTGCCGACGTCGAGCGAACGGTACTGAGCACCACTTGCGATCAAGATGACGCGACCCCGGGCGATGCGGCCAGTCGACATTTCAACCGTATACGGCCATCCATCGCAGCGCAATCGAACCGACTGCCACGCCACATTGATCTGCGCGCCAAATTTCTGCGCCTGCGACAGCGCTCTTTCCGACAACGCCTCGCCGGAAATCCCCGTCGGAAAACCGAGGTAGTTCTCGATTCGCGAGCTCGTCCCTGCCTGGCCGCCGGGAGCGAATGCGTCGACGACACACGTGTCGGCACCCTCGGAGGCTGCGTACACCGCGGCGGCGAGGCCTGCCGGACCGGCGCCGACCACGACAAGGTCGTGAACGTCGTCATCGTGTTGTTTCGCATTCATGCCGAGACAGGCCGCGAGGTCACTGTTGTCGGGGTTCTTGAGGACATCGCCACGGCAAATGACGACTGGAAGCTCTCCAGGTCGTACGTGGAAGCGCTCGACTAACGTGCGCGCGTCCCCATCCCGGTCGAGATCGATGTACACGTGCGGCCGGGCGTTGCGCGCAAGGAACTCGCGCACGCGAAGTGTGTCGCCGGACCTGCTGGAGCCGAGCACCGTGACCTCACTCCGTCCAGACTCGAGAACTCCCATGCGGCGCAGAATGAACGCGCGCATGAAGAGTTCGCTGAGCTCGGCATCGTTCTGCACCAGCTCGGCGTAGATTTCCGAGGTCTATCGTGAGAACGCTGCCGGGCTCGCGCACGCGCAATGTCGCGAAGCCCGCTACTCCCCGCAATGTGCTGAGCTCGCCACTGAACTCGCCGGGGGTGAGCAGGCTTAACAGCGCGTAATCGCGCGCGTCAGAACGCACATCGGAATTGGGAGTCAAGATTTCCACGCTGCCGACAGCAACGATGAAGAGACCGCGAGGCTCGGACCCGGCCTCTAAGAGGATCTCGCCTTCTACCGTTGCCCGTCGTTCACCGTGTGCCTCGAGACGCGCGAACTGCGCCTGGGTGAGCTTCGGAAACATCTGGTCGCGCCGTTTCTGAAGAAGCTCGGACGACACGACTATTTCTCCTGAATCACTCGTCGAGCTCCATCGCGACGGCATCTACGTAGCACCAACTCCAGTGCTCACCGGGCTCGATCGAACTCATGATCGGATGATGCGTGGCTCGAAAGTGCTTGGTCGCGTGCCGATTCTTCGAACTGTCGCAGCAGCCGACGTGTCCGCAGGTTCGGCAAAGCCGCAGATGCAGCCATGTGTCTCCGGTCTGCAAGCACTCCTCGCAGCCGTTTGTGCGTGGCTGAAGGGTCTTTACGAAACCTAAGTGACTGCACCGCATGTTCCGCATCTCAACAGGCGACTGCCGAGGCTGCCAATCAGACGATGGTATCGATGGCGAGGCATCACTCGCGCGCTCGACCTGGTGGGGGTTATACCAAAGGACGATTGGCTGCTCGGAATCAGACCGGCATTGTTCCGTCATGGCCATACCGATCGACTCCGAGAGCACGCTCGACCGCCGCCCGCTGTTGGGAATAGTTCGTTCAGAGCGCGTTGCAACCTCGTCGGTTGCCGCTAGCGCCCGGTACTGAGCGTTATCGACTTGTCCGCGACGCGACGCTGCGGCTCACGGCCCCTTAGCCGTGGAAGATCAAGTCGTGCAAGTCATGCCGGAGACGAGCCCGACGAAGTGGCACCTTGGGCATACGACGTGGTTCTTCGAACGCTTTTGCCTGCGTCCGTACGCGCGCCGGTATGTGAGCTTCGACGATCGCTACGATTACTTGTTCAACTCCTACTACTACACGGTCGGGCAGATGCACTCACGCGCTGAACGCGGCCTGCTGAGCCGCCCGACGGTAGAGGAAGTGCGCGACTACCGCGCCTACGTCGACGATGCCATGGACGTGCTGTTGCGCCAGCGCGGCGCAGATCCCCGCATCGCTTCGGTCGTCGAGCTTGGTCTGAACCACGAGCAGCAGCATCAGGAGCTTCTGCTCACGGACATCAAGCAGGTGTTTTTCATGAATCCGCTGAAGCCAGCCTACGCCGCGCTGCGGCGGCCGCCGATGGGCGGGGCGACGCCGATGAGTTTCGTGCCGAGGAGCGGTGGCGTGGTCGAGATGGGCGCTTCGGGCGGCGGCTTTTGCTTCGACAACGAAACTCCACGGCATCGCGTGTTGATCGAGGATCACGCCCTCGCGTCGCGGCTCGTCACGAACGCCGAGTATCGCGAGTTCATTCGCAGCGCCGGCTATCGAACTCCGAGCCTTTGGCTCGCAGACGGCTGGGCGCAGATTCGGGAACGCGGTTGGGATCGGCCGGGCTGTTGGTCGAGCGATCTCGGTCGCGAGTTCACGCTCGGCGGCTGGCGCGAAATCGACGAGGCGGCCCCCGTAAGCCACGTGAGTTTCTACGAGGCGGACGCGTTCGCCCGTTTTGCCGGCGCGCGGTTGCCGACCGAGGCGGAGTGGGAGAACTCGGCCGCGGCGGTCGAGTTGGACGGCAATCTAGCTCGACAGAGGTTTTTTGCATCCGGCCGCAGCGGACGGTGGGGCTTCGTCGCCCGCACAGCTCTTCGGCGACGTTTGGGAATGGTGCTCCTCGGCCTATGCGCCATATCCCGGGTTCAAACCGCTCGCTGGGTCGCTCGGCGAGTACAACGGCAAGTTCATGTGCAACCAGCTCGTCGTCCGCGGCGGATCGTGCGTGACGCCGCGCGACCACATTCGGCCGACGTATCGCAGCTTCTTCTATCCACACGATCGGTGGCAGTTCTTGGGATTTCGGATCGCCAAGAGCCTCTGAATGGAGATTCACAATGAGCACCGCAGCCCGAGACATAGTTAGAGGAACCATGATCGTTCCCGGCATTGCCGAGGATTGTGACGAGATCTTGCGTGGACTTACGGCGGCGCAAAAACGCCTGTCGCCCAAGTATTTCTATGACAAACGCGGCTCGGAGCTCTTCGACCGCATCTGCTCGCTCCCGGAGTATTACGTGACGCGGACGGAGCTCAAGCTCCTGCGAGACCATCTTGGCGAAGTTGCCGCGCTGGTCGGTGAGCGCGCGTCCGTAATCGAGTTTGGCGCAGGGTCGAACGCGAAGGCCCGGCTGTTGCTGGATCATTTACGTGATCCGGCAGCCTACGTACCCGTAGACATTTCGCGGGAGTTCCTGCTCGAGCAGGTGGAGTCCTTGCGCGCGGACTATCCCGGCGTGCAGATGCAACCGGTGGTCGCGGACTTCACGCAACCTTTCGAGCTTCCGGAGCACGCCGCGATGCCGAAGCGCAATCTGGTGTTCTTTCCGGGCTCGACGATCGGCAATTGCACTCGGCGCGAGGCGGTCGATTTGCTTCGGGTCATGGCTGCTGCAGCGAAGCCGGGTGGCGCGCTGCTGATCGGCGTGGATATCGAAAAGGACCCCGGGATTTTGCGCGCGGCCTACAACGACGCGGACGGCATCACGGCAATGTTCAACTTGAACGTGCTCGAGCGATTGAACCGTGAGCTCGACGCTGAGTTCGTGTGCGAGCGCTTCGAGCACAAGGCGGTCTACGACGAGCAGGAGCGGCGCATCGAGATGCGTTTGATCAGCAATACGAGGCAGCGGGTCAACGTAGCTGGTGTGCCGATCGAGTTTGCGCCGCGCGAATACATCATCACCGAGTATTCCCACAAGTATTCGCCCGACGGATTTCCACGCGCTCGCTCTGGCGCGCGGGTTTGTGCCGGCGCGCACCTGGATCGACGAAGCTCGGCTATTCAGCCTGCACTACATGACGGTGCCATTGCGATGACCGTCGGCGGTCTTTGCCGCGGTCAGGATGACGTGCGGTGCCAGGCACGCTGCGTTTGAGTGTCGGACATTACGGTCTCGATGGGGGCCATAGTGCCGGCGCTGATAACGCCGAGGAGTGCGGCGCACTTCACGAGATCGGCCAGGGACCGCGCCAGCATCTTGTGCATCACCTTACCGCGATGCGCCTTCACCGTGATTTCGCTGATACCGAGCTCGGCGCCGACCTGTTTGTTCAACATGCCTTTAACCACCAGTTGCATGACTTGGCGTTCTCGGCGGCTGAGTGACGCGTAACGGTCATTCAGGACGCGCGCCTCCGCCGCGGCAGCGAGTGTGGCGCAGCTTTGGCGAAGCGCCGCCTCGATTGCGGTTAGCAGGGCACTGCGGTGCAAGGGCTTTGTCAGGAATTCCACCGCGCCGGCTTTGATGGCGCGTACCGCCATCTGCACGTTCCCATACGCGGTGATGAAAATGATCGGCAGTCCCGCCTTCACCGCGATTCGTTTCTGAAGATCGAGGCCGTTCAGATCTGGAAGGTTTACGTCGAGTATCACGCAGCTCTGCGTGACGGGTCGTTGGCGCGGCAAGAACTCCTCAGCCGATCGAAACGTTTCCACGTTCCATCCGGCGCTGAGAATCAATAGTTCAAGAGATTCACGTACCGATATGTCGTCGTCCACGACAAACACCACTGGCGCGTCTTGCAAGCGGTGGGGTGATGTCGATTCAGGCGTAAATAGGGTTGACGAGGCCATCACGGTGTTCTCCTACGGCTGATTGCGCCGAGCTTTGACTGGGCGGCGTGGAGCGCCTCTAACAGCGCGGCATTGCTGAAAGGCTTGTACAGGCACGCGGTCGCGCCTTGCTGAAGCACTCGCGTTCGAACCTGTTCGTCTGACCGGGCTGTTACGAAGATCACTGGCAAGTCGTGGCCGCGTTGTATCAGTTCGTGCTGTAGGTCCGGCCCGGACATGCCCGGCATGACGACATCGAGGATGAGGATGTTCGTGTTGGCAATGCAGTCGGCTGCCAGGAACTCTTCGGCTGATCCGAAGGTGCTGGCCGCAAAACCGAGAACTCGCAAGAGATCGGGCAGCGCTTCCCGTACCGACTCGTCGTCGTCGACAACGACTACCAGTGGCGGGGAGTCCTTCACGCCTGTCCCATGCTTCGCGCTGCTGCGCTCGGAAGCCTTGCCCCCGCGGAGTCGCCACGCTGGGGCGCTGACACCAAACTGCGGCCACACTGTGGCAGCAACAAAGAAAACGTGACGCCGGGGCCATCGTTGGCTTGGACTTGTATTTCACCCTGGTGGCTTTCGATGATGGAGCGACTGACGAAGAGACCGATCCCCATCCCCGTGCGCTTAGTCGTGCAGAAGGGCTCGAACAGTCGCGCCATTACGGGAGCCGCTAGACCGACACCGGTGTCCGTCACGCTTAGGCGCACCCGACTGCGCTCGGCTTTCTCCGTTCTGATCGTGACGGATCGCACACGATCGTCGATGCCCATCATGGCATCCGAAGCGTTGACGAGAAGATTCAGAATGACCTGTTGCAGTTGGATACGGTCCCCGAGGACTAGGGGTAAGGCTTCAGCGAGCTCGGCATGTAAACCCGACACCCAAAAAGCCTTTCACATGCTGAAGGGCGCCTATGTCGAGTGCCACAAGCTCGGCTTTGCGATGGGATTTCTGCCGAAGCAGTATGGCGGCGGTGGCGTAAGCAACCTTGATCTGCAAATTGTGGCCGAGGAAATTACCGCGATCGATCCCGGCTTCGCCACGATCCTCCTCGTGAATGGCTTGGGCCTCATGCCGGTGGCTTGGTTCGGGTCGGAAGAGCAGAAACGCAAATGGCTTGGCGAAGCCACCAGTGACCCGCGCGGCGAGTACATAGCCGGATGGACCGTGAGCGAGGCTGCTGGGGCCCCGGGTGGAACTGCCAACTTCGATCATCCCGGCCCTCAGCCGAACGGCATCGGACTCATCGCAAAGCACGACAAAGGACGCGGTGAGTACGTGCTCAACGGCACGAAACACTGGCCTTGCAATGCCGGTGGTTGGGATCTAAAGGGTGCGAACGTCAACACCTGCATCGTTCGGACTGATCCGCAGCGAGGAGGCACGTCGGGGCTCAGTGCCATCCTGGTTCCGCGCGGAACAGCGGGGGTGACTTACCAACAGCCCATCTCCAAACTCGGGCATCGGCTTTGCCAGAACAATTCGATTGTCTTTGAAAATTGTCGCGTCCCCGAGGAGAATGCGTTCGCGCTTGGGAACGGCGACCTCATTATCAGCAAGGCATTCACGTGGTCCGGACCTGTGGCCGCCATAGCGGCGGTGGGCGTCGCCCGATCCGCGTACGAATATGTGCTGCGATGGGCCAAGACGTACACCGCCGGCGGGAACGCGCCGATAATCCACCATCAGGCAGTCGGTTATCTGCTCGCCGACGTCGCTATGAAGATCGAGGCATGCCGCGCGTTTTCATGGAAGGCCGCTCATTATCTTGGACCAGTACGACTCGGAAGGTCATGCAGTGGGTGCGATGGCGAAAGTGTTCTGCGGCGAGACTCTCTTCCAGGCCGTGTTTCGTTTGATGCAAGCGATGGGAGTCAACTCGCTCGACAAGGCCCATCCCATCGAGAAGTACCTGCGCGAAGCGGCAGTGTTTCCGCTGTATGACGCGGGCAACATCGGTATGCAGATGCGCAAGATTTGGGGCGTGATGCTGGATCCTGGGTTCGATCCGAGGGCGATTGCAGACTCGCGGCCGATCGAGTTCAAAAAGTCCATGGAAGGTGTCGGGACGATGGTCGCGACCGATATGGGAACACCGGTAGACGCGCCAGCCAAAGTCGATGACCAACCACCCACCCGTGCGGGACGTCGCAAAGCGTCAAGAGCTGCGCAATACGCTGGCCGCTCGGGTTCGTAGCCCGCGACTAGCGTTCACCTAGGGAGCGACGCCTTCAGCTCGCCGCAATATCCTCGCGGAGACGTGACTATCGATACCATCGTGTAATCGTGTCGACGTCGGGTTCTTGGTGTGATCCAGCTCTGCGGCTCACGTCGTATCAGATTGGAGGAGAACCATGACGAAACCCAAGGCTACCCCGCGCTCCCGCGCGGCCACGTTGGTGGAGCATCGCCTTCAGGCGCTACTGCTCGCACTCTTCGTTGCGTCGATAATGGCGTATTCGCTGTCGACGCACACGGCAGCCCTGTAGATACGCCGCGCCCAGACTGGTGCCGGTCTAAACGCTCTTTTCGGAGTTACAACGGTGCGCCCGCGGTGGCGCGGGCGCCTTTTTCCAGGCTGGGAACTAAAGGGAGGATGCGCCACTTTACGCACAGGCAGCATCATACTTTGGTATTGGCCCAACCAAAGTACGTGGCCGGCGTACGTCAACGACCAAGCGTCCACAGATGCGTGAGTCAAGCTCTCGGAAGACATACAGTGAATGTGCTGCCGTGGCCGAGGCCCTCGCTATATGCTTCTACATGACCATCATGCAGCTCGACGACCTGCTTCACGAGATGCAGCCCCACGCCCATGCCGTGTTTTTCGCCCGTCAGCGTCAGTCCGACCTGTACGAATAGGCCAAAGACCCCGAGCAGTTTCTCTGGCGCAATGCCGATGCCATCGTCCTGCACGCGAATGATGGTCTGCCCACGGTCTTGCGCAACGCTGAGCACGATTTGACCGCATGGGGCGCTGTATTTCGCTGCGTTGTCGAGCAGATTGACGACGACGTGAGTCAGGCGCGCGGGATCCGCGTACACGAATATTTTGCGCTCTGGTAAACGCACCTCGAGCTGGCCATCGTACGCGCCGATGCTCGGTGCGCAATTCTCCGCGGCGATCGCAACGATGGTCTCGATGTCGACGCGCTGCTTCCGCAACTCGAGCGTTCCCGTTGTCAGCCTGTTCAGGCTCAAGAGGTCATCCACTACGCGCATCAGATGGCTCGACTGCCGCGCGATCAGGGTAGACGCATCGTCTCGCGCACTGACCGCGCCGTCCCGCGCTCGCAGGACACGCACTGCGCTCTGAATGTCCGCAAGCGGATCGCGGAACTCATGGGCCAGCATGGCCAGTCTGAGGACGTCCGCGCCGTGGGTACTCATGTGTTCGTCACCATGTCCCGCACGCAGTTAGGTGTCACTCCATCGATCGCGCGCGTCCCGCCAGCGCGCGCGCCAGAAGAAGCCCTGGCGCAGCGCAAAGGCGCCCGATCGGATCGCCGTGTCTCGCCACGTGGCGTCGTTTGTGACCCTTCGGCAAAACGGTGGCGGTTGTTTCAGTGGTTCGCCGTTGCGCGCGGCATGAATTGAGTCGGTTCCCGCCGTGCGCAGTTGCATCGCGTTCAACCGAATGGCTGGACCTCCAACGATGACGAGGCGGACACGATGTCGCGGTTCGGGTCGCATGGTTAGCTTCTCGTCGACTAAGCCAGCGTTAATTGCAGCAGGCGTGGGCGATCGGCTCAATCACACCATGGTGTAGGTGAGCCAACGGTGCGAACGGCCAATACCATCGTGCAATCGAGTCTCGCCGAGGTTGCGTGTTGTGATGCGTTCAGTCACCTCATTGCCGTGCGAGAGCTGGCCTCCGCCGAAGTGCCGGCGCGGTCGGTATGACAATGGAAAAGCTGCTGTCGGTGAACATCGGCCTTCCGCGCGACATCGAGTGGAACGGTCGGATTGTGCACACGGGAATCTGGAAGGATCCCGTGCGCGGCCGTTGTCGCGTAGGCCGGTTGAATCTCGACGGGGATGGCCAAGGTGATCTCGCCGGGCACGGCGGTGAGCAGCGCGCCGTATTCGTCTATCAACTCGAGTCGTACAGCTACTGGCGCGAGCAGCTCGGCAGAACCGACTTCGTCCACGGGCAATTCGGCGAGAACTTCACGGTCGAGGGAATGCCTGATGACGAAGTCTGCATTGGCGATCGTTATCAGATAGGCAGCGCGCTGTTCGAAGTTACGCAACCCCGCGTTACGTGCTATCGCGTCGGTATTCGAATGAACGAGCCTCGGATGCCCGCATTGTTGACGTCAAGTGGACGGCCGGGGTTCTACTTCCGCGTCCTGCAAGAAGGTGACGTCGGGGCTGGCGACGCAATCGCTAAGGTGGGCGAGGCGAAGGAGCGCATGTCCGTCGCGGACATCAACGCGCTGCTCTATTTGCCCAATCACGCGCGGGATCGTCTGGAGCGTGCCCTGCGGATCGATGCACTTTCGCCCGGGTGGCGGTCGTCGTTCGACGCGTTGCTGCGGAGCCGAACGTCCGGTAACCCGGGGCTCGTTCCGGAAACTGCCGCGCATCCGTCTGCGCCGGGATTTCGGTCGCTCGTGGTGACGACGATTGATCAGGAATCCGCTGACGTCGTTTCACTGACGTTGCAGAGCGCGGACGGCCGGCCGCTACCGATGGCGATGCCAGGCCAATTCGTGGTCGTGCGACTAAGGCCGGTCACCGGTGGAGCGCCACTCGTTCGCAGCTATTCGCTTTCGGGCCCCGTCTCGACGCAACGCTTTCGAATCAGCGTGAAGATCGAACCGGACGGGGCGGCCGGAAGTTACCTACGCGAGCATGCGCGCGTGGGCGACGTTGTCGAGGTTAGTTCGCCGCGTGGGAGCTTCTTTCTACGGTCGGGAAATCGGCCGGTGGTGCTGCTCAGCGCGGGAATCGGGGCGACTCCGGTTCTGGCGATGCTGCATTCGCTGGCGGCAGAGCGTTCGACGCGGCTGGTTCTCTGGCTGCACTCGGCTCGTGACGGGAAGCACCATCCATTCGACTCCGAAGTTATCCGCCTCATGCTCGCGCTCACGCACGGCTCGGCGCTACGTGTGCTTCAGCAAGCCCGACTCGCACGACAGAGTCGGTGAGGGCTTTGATGCAGCCGGTCACCTGTCGCAGTCCGTATTCGAGGAAATCGGCCTTCCACGAGAGGCGGATGTCTACCTCTGCGGGCCGAATCGCTTCATGGCGGATATGAAGGGAACACTCGCGTCACTTGGCGTTCCGCCGGAGCGAATGTCATGTCGAGATCTTCGACGGCGGCGAGTCCATGACGCCCGGCGTTGTCGGCGCCCCGACGCGAGCTCCGCATCTGCCTATCAGCGACACGAATGCTGGCCCGCTCGTCTCGTTTGCGCGCAGCGGCATCACGGTGCACTGGAAGACGTCTGCCTATCAAAGCATTTTGGAACTGGCCGAAGCGTGCGACGTTCCCGTTCGCTGGTCGTGTCGAGTAGGTGTTTGTCACACCTGCGAGAGCGGCTTGGTTTCGGGGGCCGTCACTTACGGGCCCGAGCCACTGGAGAGGCCCGCCGTTGGCAACATTCTCGTCTGTTGTGCACAGCCGTCAGACGATGTCGTCGTCGACCTGTGAGAGTCGCTTTCTAATGGTCCGAGGAGAACAGAGATGAACCGAATTGATCCCGTCGACGAGGCAGGTCAGGAGTCATTCCCGGCGAGCGACGCGCCCACGTGGCCGTTGCCGGACCCCGCTCCGCCGTTCCGGCTGCCCGACCTGGAATACGAGTACAACGCCCTTGAGCCGATTGTCGACGCAGAGACGATGGAGCTTCATCACGGCAAGCATCATCGCGCCTACGTCGACGGCCTCAACACGGCGCTCGCCAAGCATCCCGGTTTGCGTGGCTGGAGCCTTGATTCGCTGCTGCGCGAGCGTGCGGCGCTACCCGACGACATCCGCACGAGCGTGCACAATATGGGCGGCGGCCACTACAACCACTCGCTGTTCTGGCAGAGCATCACTCCGCACGGCAAACCGCTGCCCACCGAGCTGCGGCGCGGCATCGATACGGCCTTCGGCTCGCTCGATCGCTTCAAGAACGCGTTCGAGGCGGCCGGCTCGAAGCGGTTCGGTTCCGGTTGGGTGTACCTCGTCGCTGGCCCTTCGCAGGGTGCGCTCATCGAGATCGTGACGTCCGCGAATCAAGACACTCCGCTGGATCTCGGGCGCGTCGCGATCCTCGCGTGCGACGTATGGGAGCACGCCTATTACCTCAAGTATCGCAACCGCCGTCCGGATTGGCTGAAGGCCTGGTGGGACGTCGTCGACTGGGAGCGCGCTGCTGCGCGGCTCGAAAGCGCTCGCGTGTGAGGCTCTGCCCGCCAACGATTTCGTCTGGGCGGGCGGCTGTTCGGGTGGATCTCGTCCGTGTTTGCGCGTCGCTCTGCCTCAGCTCTCTACTGCTGGGGAGTGCAAACGCACAACCTGAGGAGGAGGGCGCGCGGCGAGCCCAACACGCGGCGCCCTTCAAGCCCCTTCGTTACGACGAAGATTACGCCTACCTGCGCGACAGCGAATTGCTCGCTGCGCCTCTCGATGGCATCAAGTTCATTCCGATGGGAGCGGGCGGCGCGCGTTTCCTCACGCTCGGCGGGGAGGTTCGGGAACGCTACGAGTACTACGAGAACGCTTCGTGGGGACTCGGACCGCAAGACGGCAATGGCTATCTTCTACAGCGCTATATGATCCATGCCGATGCGCACTTCGGAGACTCGTTTCGACTGTTCACACAACTGAAAAGTGGTTTGGAAAAGGGCCGCGCAGGTGGACCTCGCCCGACTGACGAGGATCGGTTGGATCTCAGTCAGGCGTTCTTTGATTTCCGTCCGGCGACGGCCGTGACACTGAGAATCGGCCGACAGGAGATGTCCTACGGCTCGTCGCGTCTCGTATCGTTTCGCGAAGGACCTAACGTCCGTCTCGCATTCGACGGTGTCAAGGCGATAGTCAAGCTACCGCGCTGGCAAGTCGACGCATTCGCCACCCGACCAGTGCAGACCAATCCCGGCACATTCGATGATCGAGGCGACGCCAAAACAGGCTTCTGGGGACTCTATGCGGTTACTCCGGTGGCATGGTTGCCGTCCGGGCACGCGGATATCTATTACCTTGGGCTCGATCGGAGCGATGCACACTTCGACCAGGGCACGGCAGTCGAACGTCGCGATACCCTCGGAACGAGATTGTGGGGACAGAACGCGCACTGGGACTACAACGTAGAACTCGTCTATCAATTCGGAACCTTTGGCACCGGAAATATTCGGGCATGGACCATCGCTTCGGACTTCGGGTTTACGTTTACCGCTGCCCGACTCCGTCCAAGACTTGGATTGAAAGCCAACGTGACCAGCGGAGACGCCAATCCGAATGACAACGATCTGCAAACCTTCAATCCACTCTTTCCGCGCGGTTCCTATTTCGGCGCGCCGGCTCTGATCGGGCCATCGAACCACGTTGACCTCCACCCGCAACTGGATCTCGTGTTCAAGAATCGACTGACGCTTACGATCGATTGGGACTGGTTCTGGAGAGAGGACCGAGGCGACGCAATTTACGGTCCCGCTGTCAACGTTCTGCGATCGGGCGACGTGGATGCTTCCCGTTACGTCGGCGACCAGATGGAGTTGGCCCTGGAGATCCGCATCAACCGACACGTGACCTTCACCGGTGACTATGCTCGTTTCTACGCCGGGGATTTCCTGAGGGAGACGTCACCAGGCAGGGACATCACCCACTTTTCGGCGTGGGTCGCTTTCAGGTTCTGAACGAGCACGGCGACGGCCGGCGTTTTGCGCGACAGCCTGAACGCACGTCCCGGGAACTGGTTGAGCACGATTTGCTGCACCGGATAGTCGAGAAGGGTGGTTTGCACTGCGGGAGTTTTGCGGGACACAGTCCAGTGCCGTTATGCGTCGTCCTGATCGGTTGCAGCGAGCGTCGTCCGAGCGCAGTGGTTGAATCAATCAGTTACGGATCTCGAATCGCTTTCGCAATGCGGAGGTCGAGGGTTCGATCCCCTTCTGCTCCACCACTCCCCAAGGGTCAATGAGTTAAGGCTCCGTCAGGTGCGTTGTAACGAGTACGCTCGTTGCAAACGTGCCCGAGGACGCTTGCCGCTATGTCTTCATCATGACTCTGCTCCCTTGACTGAAGGTACGGAACGCATCTTGAATCAACCTGGGTGAGAGAATAGCAGCAAGAATCCCGGGAAATGTGGCACAAACATCGCGAACTGAGGATCGCGCACATCTTGTCGCGCGCGTGTGTGGCTAAAGGTCTGTTGTTCTTATCATCACCGACAGATCTGGTTCGAGTCTCCCGGCCAGATACTTCCGCCGGGCTTCGTATTCGATGCGCGCGTGGTTTGCATTGAAGACCTTCAGCATGTCCTTGTCGTCGCCGTTGTAGTGATCCTCTAGCGCTTCCCGGCTGATCCCGCATCGAATGGTGAGTTCTCCGTCTCGACCTCTGAATAGAACGGCCTCACCGTTCGATCGAGGTTCGGGGTCGGGGAACGTCAGCGTTCGTTCGTCCAGCATGCCAAGGACGCCGAGGATATTGGTCACGGTAGACAGCTGAATATCGCGCTCGCCGCCTTCGAAGCGCGAGATCGTCGGCGTGCTCACGCCCGCGAGCTCGCCAAGCCGCCGCTGCGTCAGCTTCTGGCCTTTTCGTCTTTGCTTCGCCTCTTCGACGATAGCAGGCCAGTTGATGCGAAACTGAGTTTCCATCGTTTCTCCATTCGTTCTTGCATGGTTTTGCGCAGGTTTTCCGGCCCGACGCCGGACTTCTCGATCGTCTCCAACGCGTGCGGCAGTCGTTTCTCCATCTGCGCGATCGCGCTGACGAGTGCGTCCTCGCTGACGCCGAAGGCACCTGTCATGCGCAGCAGATGCCTCGGTTCCAACGACGCTATGGCCAAGTTGCGCGCGCCAGCGATGTGAAGGGCAATGGACTGATAATCCGGATACAGCGACGCCGCGACGAGATCGTACGCCGGCGTCAGCCGCAGCCCGTCGCGAGTGTGGAACATGGCGAAGTTCTTGAAGTGCGCATCCGTGTTTCCAACGAGAAGACAGGCAAGTAGCCGGCGGAGGAGGCGATCGGCTTCCGCGGGGATACACGTGGGCGTTTTGAGGATGAACTGCCCCATGTCTTCGTAAGCGCCTTCGTATTTGTCATCGCCTGAGTATTTGCCGAGAAGTTGGTTGAACTCCTCAAAATGGATGCGCTTGCCGCTGCCGGTGCGATCAAAGCGTGGGATTACGAGTGCATCTTCCCTGATCGCTGGCAGGTGGACGATGTCCATGTCGACAATGTCTTCCCCTGGCAAGAGAGCGCGCACTACTTGGGTGGTCAGGTATTCGAGCTCGAGCAGGTTCGTCAGGTTGCCGGAGGGAAGCTTTGCGATATGGGTGCTGAGTTCGTCTGGTCCGACCGGACGGTAGCTGCCGCCTTCCTTCACGACGAGCAACTTTCGTTGGATGCCGGAAAGGGAGGCTTTCCCCAACGACGCGGCGATCGTTGCTTCATCGGCATGATCGAGTTGCCGGTGTTCAGCGGGTTCCGGGTCCTCAACGGAAACGGCTCCCGCGAGGTCATGGCCGAAGCCAAGCAGGAGCGCAAAACGGCTGGCCGGATCGACCCCAAGAGCGCGGGCCTGCGCGTTGCGAAACCAGCCTTCAGCCACGAGATTGTCGAAGAACGGATGGAGGCCCCGCTCCGAGAAGTACGGCTCGAGCCTGACCGGCAGGGTATGGGCTATCGGTGGCTGCTGGGCCGCAACGTGGGTAGGATCGTAGGTGAAAACGCAGCGGCCGCCAGGCTCTTCATGCAGACGGCCCGCATAGACGTCCTTGAAATAGACCTTGCCCCAGAGCGTTCTCGCCATATAACACCCATTTTGTAATCTGGCTACCGCTGAACTCGTATGTAAAGTATAGTTTATATATATATTCTACCGCGTTCGAGAAGTAAAACCAATTTTATAGTGGCCCCCGGAGCCGCAGGCGGGAATGTCCCCGGACGACCAAGTGCCTTCAATGGTCGCTGAGCTCCAGCGACGTCTGGCTGCGCTCGAGTCCGAAAAGCTCGGGATTCTCGCGGAGCTCGCGCGGTTACGGCAGCCGCAGCGCGTTGCCGACGCGGGTGCGCTAGTCAGACCACCGGGTGCCCCTGCTCCTACGGTTACCGCTGCGTCGGATGGTGCAGCAAAGATCACGCTCTTTCGGTCTCTGTTTCGTGGCCGAGAGGACGTATTTCCGCGCCGCTGGCACAACGCGAAGTCCGGAAAATCCGGCTATTCGCCCGTCTGCCGAAGCGAATGGGTTCGCGGCGTCTGCGAGAAACCTCGCGTGAAGTGCGGCGAGTGTCCACACCAGGCATTCGTCCAAGTCACGGACGAAGTCATCAAATGTCATCTGCAGGGCACGGATCGCGATTTGTCGGGCCGTCAACCCGGTTCCGAATACATTGCCGGCATCTATCCGCTGATGCCCGATGAGACTTGCTGGTTTCTCGCGATCGATTTCGATAAGCAGTCTTGGCAGGTCGACGCTCGTGCATTTCTCGACGCCTGTCGGGCCCACAACATTGACGCGGCTCTCGAGCGCTCCCGCTCTGGTCAAGGCGCTCACGTTTGGATCTTCTTCGCCCAAGCTGTGCCGGCCATCGACGCTCGCAAGTTGGGCGCGCTGCTAGTCACGAGCGCTATGGAGCGCCGACCGGATATCGGGTTCGAGTCTTACGACCGGTTTTTTCCAAGTCAAGACACGAGACCCACCGGAGGATTCGGCAACCTGATCGCACTGCCATTTCAGGACGGCCCGCGTCGCCTGGGTAACAGTGTGTTCGTCGACGACGACTGGGTTCCCTACGAAGACCAATGGGCGTTCTTGTCCAGCGTGAAGCGTGTGACCTATGCGGAGGTGTTGTCGCTGGTCTCCGCCGCATCGGCGGCGGGTCGAGTCGTGGGTGTCCGCCTGCCGGTGGATGACGATAGCGATGAGCCGTGGCGGCTTCCACCGTCGAGGCGATCTGCGGACCCGCCCGTCCGGGATAAGACGCTGCCTGAGCGCGTAAAGATTGTTCTCGGCAACCAGATCTACGTTGATCGGAGCGCGCTGCCGGCACTTCTGGTGGCGCGCTGCATCCGCTTGGCGGCCTTTCAGAATCCTGAGTTCTATGCCGCGCAAGCGATGCGCTTGCCCACGTTCGGAAAGCCAAGAGTCATTTCGTGCGCGGAGCTTCTTCCAAGTCACGTGGCGCTCCCGAGAGGATGCCTCGATGCAGTGCTTGATCTCCTGAGCGAGCAGGGCATTCGACCCGACGTTCAAGACGACCGGGAATCAGGAACAGCACTGGTCGCAGCGTTTCTCGGCCAACTAACCGACGAGCAGGAAAATGCGACTGCGGCCTTGCTGCAAAGTGACTACGGGGTATTGGCTGCTGCGACGGCCTTCGGCAAGACTGTGGTCGCGAGTCGAGTTATCGCCGCACGCGCGCGCAACACCTTGGTCCTGGTCCACCGGCGCCAGCTGATGGATCAATGGGTCGCGAGACTATCGGCGTTTCTCGACATCGATCCGAAAAGCATCGGTGTCATCGGCGGCGGCAAGAAGAAGCCGACGGGTGAAATCGACGTCGCGCTCATTCAGAGCTTGGTCCGGAAGGGAGAGGTGTCCGACGTCGTGGCCAACTACGGACAACTCATCGTCGATGAGTGTCATCATCTGCCAGCAGTGAGTTTCGAAGCGGTCGCTCGAGCGTCAAAGGCGAAGTACGTTCTGGGCCTGTCGGCGACCGTGACGCGGAAGGATGGGCATCACCCGATCGTTTTCATGCAATGCGGACCCGTACGCTACAAGGTGGACGCACGCAGGCAGGCGTCGATACGGCCTTTCGCACACAAAGTCGTATTTCGGCAGACGGCGTTCTGTAGGGCCGAGTCCTCCAGCGATGGGACTACACGCATCCAAGAGCTCTATGGACTCATCGCGAAGGACGAGGTGCGCAATGATCTGATCTTCAACGATGTGCTTCTGGCGTTGGACGCTGGACGGTCTCCTGTCATCCTAACTGAGCGGAAAGATCACCTGATGGAGTTTGCAGCTCGCCTCTCGAAGTTCGCCAAGAACGTCATCGTCTTTCACGGCGGCATGAAAGCGAAGACGCAGAAGGAGGCGGAGCGCGCGTTGAAGGATGTTTCAGACAGCGAGGAACGAGTGTTGCTGGCAACGGGGCGCTATCTCGGTGAGGGTTTTGATGATGCGCGGCTTGATACACTGTTTCTGACGATGCCGATTTCGTGGCGCGGGTTGTTGTCGCAATACGCGGGCCGCCTGCACCGGCTCCATCCGTCGAAACGCGATGTGATGATCTATGACTATGTCGACGCCCGCGAACCCATGCTGTTGAGTATGAGTATGAAACGGCGTTCAGGTTATCGGACCCTTGGTTATACAGAGGTGTCGGCGCAAGAGACGCCTTCGAGGTCGGAGGTAGTTGTCGACGAGGCTGTGACGCAAAGTTGGCTCGACGTCGCCCCGTTCTCGGGTGGCGACGGAGTCTAGATGTGGCGCATCAAACTCGCCGCTATGTGGATCGTTACAAGAGGCTAGGTCGTTGTGCGGGAGTTTTGCGGGACTCGGTCCGGTGCCGTTGTGATTCGTCCTGAGAGGTTGCAGCGGACGTCTTCCGAGCGCAATAGTTGAATCAACTAGTTACGAATCTCGAATCGCTTTCGCAATGCGGAGGTCGAGGGTTCGATCCCCTTCTGCTCCACCAACCCACCAATGGCATCAACTAGTTATAGACTATTCATCTAGCAAGTTGTGCGCGTCTGTTTTGTCGCAGACCTGATCTGCTCACCCATCTGACCTTGCCCTCTAGCCTGCAGCTGCCGATGCCGCATCTTCGTCTAAGGCGCCGAGAGAACGGCCTCGAGAATTCGGGGTGAAATGGTACAAACGTCGTTCGCGTCTTCACGCTGGACCAATCTCGCCATTCTTTGAGTATCGGATGCGTGCGCTGGAGTTCGCTCGAACGGGCGGGGCTGCTCGAGCGCCTCCTTGGTCCATCGATCACATTTCGTTTAGCGGTGGACGCCGGCGGGGCAGGGGTGCCCGATCCACCGACCGAATGGTGCCCATCGCACGCGCCTCATCCTCGATGCGCAGACAATATGCCACCCCAAGTGCGCGGAGTCCGACGAGTTGGTAGGCTTCTGACATGCGCGGGCTTTCCACGATTGGCGTTCGACCGGCAGCCGCAGACGATCTGCGTCTACGGCCACTGTGGATTGCCATGCGTCCGCTGCTCGCCGGGGCGAGTGTCGGGCTCGTCGCGCAGGCCGCATTCGCGCAGCCCCCGGCCGCCGACCGCGGCAGCCGCCCCGCCGACGAGATCGTCGTCACTGAGTCGCCGCCGCCGAGCTATCGCGTCGAGGATAACTCGCTATCGAAGCTCACCGAGAGTATTCGCGACACGCCGCAGTCCATCGCCACGCTGTCGCGCGAGTTGCTCGACGACCGCGGCGCCACGTCGTTGAACGACGCGCTTCGCAACGTTCCCGGAATCACGCTCGGCGCGGGAGAATTCAGCTGGCAGGGCAACAATCCGACCATTCGCGGATTCAGCGCGCGCGACGATCTGTATCTCGACGGCTTGCGCGATTTCGGCAGCTACGCGCGCGATCCGTTCAACCTCGAGACCGTGGAGATCCTGCTCGGCCCCTCCTCAGTGCTGTTCGGCCGCGGCTCGACCGGTGGTGCGATCAACCAGGTCACGAAGGAGCCGCATCGCGAGAGCTCGACCGATCTTGCGGTCAACGTCGGCAGCGATTCCACATTTCGCGCCACGGCCGATCTGTCGCGCGGCTTCGGTGAGTCGGCGGCGTTTCGGCTGAACCTGCTCGCGCACGAAGGCGACGTCGCGGACCGGGACGGCGCGCGCTCGCAGCGGTGGGGCGTTACGCCGAGCCTCGCGTTCGGGATCGGTTCCGCGACGTCGGCGCTTCTCTCCTACATGCACCAGTCCGCGGACGATCGCCCCGACTACGGCTTGCCGTGGCTGAACGGCCGGCCCGCGGCCGTGCCACGCCACAACTACTACGGGTTCGAGGACGACTACTCGAACACCGACGCGAACATGCTTTCGGCGCGCGTGCGCCACGAGGTCAACGCGCGAATTCATCTGGACGCCCAGGTGCGTGCGGCGAACTACGCGCGCGAGAACCGGATCACCGAGCCGCTGATCACTCCGGTGCCGCCGGCGAGCACGCCGCCCAGCGCCATTTCCGTGTATCGCTACGTCTTCAGCGGCACCAGCGACGAGACGTTGCGCACGGCGCAGCTGACGGCGACGATGGAACTTGGCTCCGGCCGCATCCGGCACGCGCTCGTGACGGGCGTCGAGCGGAGTCGCGAGACCTCGTCGCCGACGTATTCCTTCGGTAGCGGTGTTCCGTCGACGAGCCTGCTCGACCCGGATTGGCACCGCGCTTTCTCAGCCGTGTCGCTCGATCCGCGCGTCGTGTCAGACACGGACACCGGGACGACGGCGCTGTTCGCGCTCGACACGCTCAAGCTCGGCGCGAAGTGGCAGGTGACGCTCGGCGGCCGATTCGACCATTTCGATTCGGACTACGCCGCGCAGCGCTTCACGGGCTCGGCCACGCCGTTCAACTCCGGCACCGTCGCCGGCACGGAGGCGTTCAGCCACGTCGACGACGTGGCGAGCTACCGCGCTGCCGTGGTGTACAAAGCCACCGAGCGCGCGAGCCTGTATCTCGCGGGCAGCACGTCGTTCAACCCGTCGGCTCAGAGCCTGTCGCTGCTGAGTACGGGGCGCGCGCTCGGCACCGAGAACGCGCTGCTCGATCCCGAGAAGAACCGCAGCCTCGAACTCGGCGCCAAGCTCGGCCTGAACCAGGACCGGCTCAGCCTCACGAGCGCGCTGTTCGACATCACGAAGACGAATGCACGCGTGGCGGACCCCGCCAATCCCGGCTTCAACACGCTTGGCGGTGAGCAGAGGATCCGCGGCGTGTCCGTCGACCTCACCGGAATGCTGACGCCGCGGCTGTATCTTGCGTCCGGCTATGCTTACCTCGACGGCAAGGTTGTGCGCGGCGCGGCCGGGGCCGTCGCTGGCCAACGACTCGCGAACACGCCGCAGAATTCGTTCTCCGTGTGGCTCGATTACCGGTTGACCGACAAGCTCGACTTCGGGGCCGGCGGGCGCTACGTTGCTGATCAGCTCGCGATGAACACGGGCGCCGGCCGCAGCGTGCCGAGCTATCGCGTGTTCGATGCGATGGCGAGGTACCGGCTGTCGGCAAAGCTCGCGGTAAAACTCAACGTTACGAATCTCGGCGATGAGCTCTATTTCGAGCAGCTGCACCCCTGGCACGTGATCCCCGGCCCCGGGCGAACGGCCGTCGTCGCCGTCAACGTCGTGTTCTAAAAGACCGTGCTGGTCACGATTCCCGCCGTGATCGACCAAGGCCTGCTCGAGCAGTGCCACGAAGCTTTGGCCACCGCAGAGTGGGCGGATGGACGCGGCAGCGCGGGATACCTCTCGCGCGCGGTCAAGAATAACGCGCAGTTACGGGATTGCGATCCCACGGCGCGCAAGCTCGGTGATCTGATTCTGGCTGCTCTCGAGCAGAACCCCAGATTTGTGGCTGCGGCGCTGCCCCTGAAAGTCGTGCCGCCGCTGTTCAATCGCTACGCGGGCGGACAGGCGTACGGCGCGCACGTCGATGGCGCGATCCGGCCCGTGGCCGGCACGCGCCATCGCGTGCGGACGGACCTCTCGGCCACACTGTTCCTGAGCGATCCCGACAAGTATGCGGGCGGTGAGCTCGTGATCCCCGATACGTTCGGCGAGCGCAGCGTGAAGCTCGCGGCGGGCGATCTTGTGCTGTACCCCGGCACGAGCGTGCATCGCGTCGAGCCGGTCACGAGCGGTGTGCGGCTCGCCGCGTTCTTCTGGATCCAGAGCATGGTGCGCGACACGGGCCAGCGCACGCTGCTGTTCGAGCTCGACAACGCGATCCAGCGTTTGGCCAAGGACGTACCGGGCCACGCCACGCTCGTCGAGCTCGCGGGCGTCTACCACAACCTGCTCAGGCGCTGGGCGGATTCCTGACGCCTAGGTCACCCGAAGGACTCCTTCGATGTCCCATCGGAGGTCGTCTCCAGCTAGCAGCGCGGGTGAGCCTTCGTGCCGGAAGAGGAGTGCGTCTTGAGGACGCGTAACGTGCATTCAACGGAAGAACCATGCACCCAGCCAGACGACCAAGATCATCGCAATCAGTCCGGGCACAATTTGCAGCGCGTACGCCGTGCCACCGGAAGTGAACGCGACTATAGCCTTGGTCACAGTATTGGCCGTGAATGCCGAGCAAGAGTGCGTGAATCTTCGCTCGAGCACGCGAACGAGATCATAGGTCGCGCAAGCGCGACGTTTGCACCGACTACGTTGAACAAACTACAAGGAAATCCCACATCGCGCATGGCTCGGAATTACGGGGGCGCGCCCGAAAAGTCACTGGCTGACGAGATGTACGCCAATGGCGTTTGCCGCTGGCCGGAAGTCAAGAGCCTGCGAGGGATTTGAGCGACGCTGAGGTGATAGCGCTTAGCACCTGCTTCAGACGCGGCGCAGCAAAATCTAGGAAGTGACGCATTTTTAGTGGCATCTGCCCACGCGATGCATGGACGAGATGAACAGGAACTGCTTCAGGCTCATACGACTCAAGAACGATTTTCAATTTACCGCGTTCGATCCCTTCGACGGCTTGGTAATGCAACAGCCGGGCGACGCCGACTGCACGAATGGCGGCCTGTACCGCTGCCTCGGCCGTGGTAACTGTCAGGCGCGGCAAAATGGCAATGTCGAGTGCAGCGCCCGAGCGTGGTTTTCGGAAGCGCCAGTACGGCGAAGGCATGTGCGTATCTACCGCTATGCACGGAAGCCCTAGCAGCTTTAGGTCATTGGGGTCTCGCGGGATGCCCCGATGTTCGAGAATTGTCGGGCTGGCGCATGTCACCACGCGCATGACGCCGATCTGTGTCGCCACCATGGAGCTGTCTGGTAGCTTCCCGATCCGCACCGCCATATCCACGTGGTCTTCGATTAGATCTACGTTGCGATCGGCCAAGATTAGCCGAATGCCGATGTCGGAGAACTTCGCCAGAAAGTCCGCGACGACGGGCAACACATGCACGCGCCCGAACATGAGAGGGGCGGTCACCACCAACTCGCCCTTCGGTGCAGTGAACTCGCCGGCCGCTTGGCGCTCGGCATCGTCGACCTGCTCGAGGATGCGGCGAGCCGCAGCGACGTAAACGATACCGGCGTCCGTCAGCGCGAGCTTGCGTGTCGTGCGCATTAGTAGCCGGGTGCCGAGCTGTGCTTCCAGCTGAGAAATCTTGCGGCTTAGGGTAGCTAGCGGTACCTCTAAGCCCCGTGCGGCCGCGGACAGGCTGCCTTTCTCGGTCACCGCAACCAGCATCGACATAGCTTCCAGGCGATCCATTGTCATTCTTCGGAAGCCTGGGAGTGTGTTGCGGCCAGCCCTGTCGCTACGCACTGTTCGGCCGGGTCGTTCGCCCTTTCAGGAATTGGAAGACACATTCTTTATCCGCACGGATTATCAATTCTAGTGGAAAAGAGCATCGTTCCTCTAGCGCGGGTGCGGTGAGTTCCAGTAGACCGCGTCGTCGTCAATTCGCGCCGCTCTCAGCCTATGTGACTCCCGCGTGGTTAGGGGCGCAATTTCGGAGTCGCCAAGGACAGTGCCATGCGTTTGTTGCCCCCGTTGCGATCTGCGTTGGTGTGTCTGGTGTTCCTAAGCGCCGTCTCAACGGCCTCGGCCCACCACTCACCTGCCATGTTCGACATGTCGCAGCGCGTGCCAGTCAAAGGCACCGTACGCGAATTTCAATGGACCAACCCCCACAGCTACATCCAGTTGCTGGTAAGGGACGACGCCGGAAACGAGACGGAGTGGAACCTGGAAATGGCCGCGCCGAACTATCTGTACAACAACGGTTGGCGACCGGGCACGTTGAAGAACGGCGACAACGTCGTCGTCACGATAGCGCCATTGAAAACCGGCGCGCATGGCGGTCTGGTGGTGGAAGTTACGATGGCCGATGGTCGCAAACTGGGGAATGCAGGCAAGTGACGAAGAAACGCACTGCCGGCTTGTTACTGGCGCTATCAGTGGTGGCGGGCTGCGGCAAATCGGCCGATCCGCGAGTAGAAAATTTCGCCCGACTACCGGACTGGCGTGGTGTCTGGATTGAAGAGAGGGGCTTCCATGTCGGCATTTCCGGCATCCCCGATTTTTTCGGCAAAACGCGACCTTTTTTGGATCCGGAGGGCCCCTGGAGCGATGCCGGCCGTGAGCGCCTTGCCGCATTACTGGCCAAGTTTGGCGCGCGCAAAGGTCAAGGCTGGGGCTATCCGATGATGATGCTGTCGCCTGCGCCGCTGCAGTTTCTGGTGACGCCCGATGAAACGTTGATCCTCAACATTTATCAGGAAGTGCGTCATATCTACACCGATGGTCGCGAGCATCCCAGTGAACAAGATCGCTGGGCCACGACCTGGGGAGACTCGATAGGGCATTGGGAAGGCGATACCTTGGTGATCGATACCCTTGCAGTGCGCGAGCCGAGCAAGTTCTTCCAAGCAGGGCCGCCGTTTTCCGAGCAGGCTCGTTACAGCGAGCGACTGCGTCTCACGGCGCCGGGCCGTATCGAAGGCCAAATCACCGTTGAAGACCCGCAAACGTTGACCAAGAGTTGGACATACAAGGCCACCTACCTGCGTACGCCCAACATCGATCGTCTGGTCCAGGACACTTTCGACAACGACCGCAGCGAAGTGGAAAACGGCGCCTTCATCATCGCGCCGGCCAAGCCCTAGGCGGCTTGGATCGATGCGATTACGCTTGTTTGGCATGGAGGCGTCGTTGTGACGCTGATGGCTGGTGCGGCCGCTGCCGGGCACTCTATGTTTGCGTGGAGCGAGGTGCGTTCGCGGTCGATCGAAGGCGGCCCGAGTCGTAGCGGGACGTAACTTGCTCGCCGATTTGTCGTGCGGGAGTTTTGCGGGACTCGGTCCAGTGCAGTTGTGATTGACCGGCCGGAGCGACGGTTCGGCGATTTACCTGCGCGCGGACGTCACCGATCCGGCGAGCCTCGAGAAGCTGGCGGCGGCGGCCTTCGAGCGCCTCGGCCGGATCGATGCGGTGGTGAACCTCGCGGGCATCTCACCGCGCAAGGCCATCGAGGAGTACACGTCGGCCGACGTGGACGCGCTGCTCGCGGTCAACGTGAAGGGGCCCATCCTGGTGACCCAGGCATTCGTGCCGGGGCTGCGCAAGCAAGCCGGCGGAGGAGTGGTCGTCCACATCGGCGGCGCCATGGACGGCCGGGTGGCGCTGCCGTTCATGAGCGCCTATGCGGCGACCCGCGGCGCGCTGGCGAGCTACGTTCAAGGCGCCAACCGCGAGCTTGCCGGGACCGACGTAGTGCTTTCTTTCTTCGGGCCTGTGCCCTCGAACACCGAGTCGGAATCCGCGTTCTTCGACATGTGGCGCAAGATGGGCGTCGCCCTCTGCGAGCCCGACGAGGTCGCGCGCGACATCCTCGCCACCATCCGCCAGCGACGTCGGGCCCACATCATGGGCGGCTCGATGCTCAAGATGCTAACGCTCGTGAACGCCATTTCGCCGTCCGCTGCCGACGCGATCGGTCTGCGGCGGTTCGCGAAGCTCATCCAGCAGTATCGGCCACGCTGATCTTCGCTCGGCTGTGATCCCGGTCGCCGATTTTTGGTATTCGCCCAAGTTTCAATCTCGCTGCTTAGATTCAAATTCGAAACTAGAACAAAGTAGATTTAGACGAGAGCGCAGCCTCGAGTATTCGGGGCGAAACGGGAAAACTCCTACACCGGACTCCTTGATGTTTCATCGGAGGACTCGATCAGGCCGCAGGCACGTTGGGGCGGGGGCAGAAGCGCGGATCAATTACCTGTCCGCAGCGCTACGCCGGACGCACCGGCAGCTTCCGCATTTTGGGAGGCCGGTTTGCTTGCATGACGTCCCACGGCGTAACACCAAGGCCACCTGCAGCAACGTCGCTGGACTTGTGACCGAGCAGCGCCTTGCGATCCTCAAGCGACACGCCTGCGGTGCGCAAACGCTGACCGAACGTATGCCTTAGATCGTGGACACGCACTTGCTTGAGGCCGGCCCACAATGGCTGTTACGCGCACTGCCGCCCGCGGAGCAGGGGGGGGCTTCAAAATTCCTATTCGCTGTTGGGCGCGCGCTGAGGGTGTTAGCCTTGCAGTTGAAGGCAACCCCAGGGGGATTCAAGAATGCTCGGCAAGAACAGTCTAGGCGTCGTATTCGGCACGGTGGCGCTGGCCATTGCGCTGTCGGCGTCGGGTCACCATTCGTTCCCGGCGCAGTACGACATCAATAAGCCGGTCACGTTGACTGGCGCGGTCACCAAGGTGGAGTGGATGAATCCGCACGCGATCATCTATATCGACGTGAAGGACGATAAGACCGACCAGGTGACCAATTGGGCGCTCGAGCTAGGCAGCCCGAACTCGCTGGTGCGGCTCGGCTGGAGTCGCGACTCTCTGCGGCCCGGTACCGTCGTTACGGTTCAGGGCTCGCGAGCGCGCGACGGCAGTCCGCTCGTCAATGCGCGCTCGGTCGTCATGGCCAGCTCCGGCAAGAAGTTGTTCGCGGGCTCGAGTCAAAGCGATGAACGCTAGTCGCGTGGTGTTGCGGCTCGGCGTCGCGGCCGTGGTCCTCGGCATGGCCGCTTCGGCACACGCGCAGTGGTGGCGCAACGTCCCCGACAAGGCGCCGCACAAGGCCGGCGGCGAAGTGGACCTCATGGCCCCGGCACCGCATCTGAAGGACGGTAAGCCCGACCTATCCGGGATTTGGAACCCGGACTCCAACCGATTCACGCGCGACATCGCCGCCGACATCGGTGCCGATGCGGTGCCCTATCAGCCCTGGGCGAAGAAGGTCGCAGATGAGCGTGCGACGGGCGCTCACTCGCGAGAGGATCCGGACGCGAACTGCCTACCCCAGGGCGTGCCGAAAATCTCTTGGGTGCCGGCACCGTGGAAGCTGGTGCAGACACCCGATCTCATCGTCGTCGTGTATGAGGCGTTTACGCTCTGGCGGCAGATCTTCATGGACGGCCGCCGGCTCGGCGAAGGCGCGAATCCCTCGTGGCTCGGCTATTCGACGGGACACTGGGACGGTGACACGCTGGTCGTCGACTCCCGCGGCTTCAACGGCAAGATCTGGCTCGATCAGCTCGGCAAGCCCACGACGGAAAAGCTGCACGTCATCGAGCGTTTCAAGCGCACCGACTACGGTCATATGACGATCGAAGCCACGATCGACGACCCCGGCGCCTACACCAAGCCATGGACCGTCAAGACCACCTATCATCTGTTGCCCGACACCGAGCTGCTCGAGTTCATTTGCAACGAGAACAACCAGGACCTTCAGCACCTGCCGGCCGAAGCGACACAATAGCCGGTGGCCCTACATGCGCGGCGCGCCAAGAGAACAACGCGCCTAGGATTCGGCGAGAAGAAGGGACTGGTTCCCGTGTCGAGTCCCGCGTTTCGAGTCATGTCCGCATCCGACAACTTGAAGTCGAAGAGATCGAGGTTTTCCAGCATCCGCTCTTTGTGCACCGACTTGGCTAGAGCCACCATGTCGCGTTGTACCAGCCAGCGCAGAACCACCTGGCCGGCCGACTTGCCATGCTCCCAAGACTCTTCCACCCGGTCGCGTCGATCGAGCGGCGTCTAATTCTTTCGTGCGAGATATTCGGCGAGAGCCTTGAGCTGCGCGTCTGAGATTTGAGTCTTGCGAAAGTGCGGCATGACCGATAAGCCGCTCCGTACGTAGCCCTTCACGAGCTCTGGGCTGAGATCCGTGCGCTCGGTGAGCAGCGCGGGCAGCGCCCCTTTGTAGCGCGCCGCCAAGGCGGCGGTGCCGGGTTTGCCTGGCCCTTCCCCATGACAGTTCCAGCACCAGTAGGTGTAGATCGCGCGCCCCGCTGTCAGCGTCGTGTGGTCGTAGAGCGGCGCAAAAGTCGGGGCCGTGCCGATGTCCTGCGCGCTGGCCGAGCTCGTGGCGGCGAGAATCACTGCTGCGACAAGCGCTGCTCGTTTCGTCATCGCTATGCCTTCCTGAGGTACTTCGGCCAAATTCCGCTGCGCCCGGCGGAAATGATCCCGTTGGGGTCGATCGCGTCCTTGAGACGCTCGTGAAAGCGCAGCAGGGAGCTGTTGTTGAAGTTGTACGTGCTCATGATCTGGTCGTAGAAGAGCGGGTGGGTGCGGTATTCACCCCAGCCCTTCTTCGCGGCCACGTCGATCAGGTGAGAGAACAGGTCGCGCGTGTGCTTGTTGAACTCCGGGTTGTTGCGCGCCACCGGCAGTCCCGAAATCATGATGAAGGTGCGGTACATCCATGTCGCCGGCGCCGAGAACGGCCCGTAGCCGCCGACCCCGCCGGGAAAGCCTCCTGCTTCCCGCGTGGCTTTCGACATGGTTTCCTGAAAATCCAGAATCGCCTCGCCGCTCTTCGGGATCACTGGTGAGAACCAGACATGGCCGTCGCTCGGGGTGGGATTGGATTCCGAGCGAGCGCCGATGAAAAAGATCTCGAGGTTCGGCACGCCAATGGCGACGCGATGGCGAGCGTTGTGCTTTTGCTCCTCGGTCAGCGGAAACGTGAGGCGCTCGCCTTCTTCGAAAGTGGCGCCGCGCACGGCAGCCGAGATCTTCGCCTTGGCGTATTCCCAGTTCGCGGCGTTCGTCGCTGCGGGCCCGTAGAACTGCAGGTTCACCTGCCAATAGGGCTTACCGGCCGTGGCGACGAAACGGTCGACCTCGGCGGCGTTCCAACCGGCAGGCCGTTCGATCAATGCTTGCAGCGCGGGGTCCCGCGAGGCTGACCACGGCGACCCGTAGTTCGGCATGCCGATCAAACCCGCGTGCTCGAGGCGGTTCACCTCTGCCACGAGAGGGATGATGTCGTTACGGCTCGGTACGCGCGCCATGCACGACAAGTAGGCTTCCGGCGCCGGCATCAAGTGGATGCCCATTTTCGTGACGATGCCCGCATTCCCTTGCGAGAACAGCCCATCCACGTAAGGGCCGAATCCGTAGTGGTACTCGCCCCAGCTTTTCGCGCCGGGCAGTGCGCCCATGCCCGTCCGAATGATTCGCCGGTCGGCAGCACGACTTCCATACCGCTATGCGAATAGAAGTGGTCGCGGTACGCCCCGTAGGTGTAGCCCACGCCATGGTCGAGAGCGTTGCCGATGACGCTACCCCAACCGGGATCCGGCGTGTCGATCCACACGTTCAGCCCGTGGTCCTCGATGTAACGATACAAATCGAAATACGACACGCCGGGTTCGACGATCGCGTAACCGCGAGCGTCGTCGATCTCGACGATTTTGTTCATCCGCTTCAGATCGACGACGACGCTGCCCGATAGCACCGGTGCCGATCCCCCGTAGCCCAGGTTCATACCGGTGGAGATGGGATACAGCGGAATTCGGTGCTCGTTAGCGATACGCACGATCGCCGCGACCTGATCGGTCGACACCGGCGCGACGGCCGCCGAGGCCAATCTCTCGTCGCCCTGACCCCACACGGGCGAGTACGAGTCCCGATAAAGCCCCACATCCTCGTCGGTAGTAAACACCCACTCCGCGCCGACGGCCGCTTGGAACTTGCGCAGCGCTTCGGCGAACGCTTCGGCGCTGACCTGCGGCGGCAGTATCGCCATCTTCTTCTCCTTTACGCTTCGACTATTTGCCCGGTCAGACGAAACGCGGCGCGCGCGCGACGGGGGCGACCAACCACGCGTAGATCGGGTCTGCGGGCTCCGCCGAAAGCGGCGCGTCGATATTGCGGGTGACTTCCGCGCGAACGAGAGGCGGGCCCCAGCTGTTGGCGGAGATCCCAGCCAGGATCTCACCCATCGAAGCACCCCAGGTGTCGTCATCGAGGCCCACGGTTTGCTCGGCTCGCGTGACGGCCGCAGCTGGCCCCCTGACTTGCAGCGTTGCGGTGCCGTTGCCATGGCGGCGAAGCTCGGCGACGAAAATCGGCCGCATGCCGCGAGGTTGCGCAAGTTGCTCAAAGGTGAACAGAGGCCCGTGATAGGTAACGCCGGCGATTGGTGCGGGTTCCGCGCGCCATTCGCGCTCGAGGCGTGTGAGCCACAACCGCGACCAGTCCCCGCGCGATGCCTGTACATTGAGTCCCCGAGCGTCAGCCATCCGGCCGAACGCACGGCTAGCGGCGTGGCGTTCGTCGACGAGCACGTCGCGCAGCCCGCTTGTCGTGAAGCCGTCGGTTCGCGACACGAACGCCCCGCCCAGCAGTGGCAGGGCGGAAATGCTGATCGCGCTCTTGACCACGTCTCGTCGATTGGGCACCGGGACTCCCGCAGATGAAACCCAATTTCCGCATGTTGCTCCGCGGTCATTGAAAATGGAAGTTCAAGTGGCCGACGATCAGCCGGCACGCACACCGCTCGCCAGGGCTGTTTCGAGATCTTCGTGTTGGGATCTTCCTCGCCATGCGTTGCGGGAGTTTTGCGGGACACCGTCCAGTGCTGTTGTGAGTCGTCCTGACAGGTTGCAGCGGGCGCCATCCGAGCGTAGTAGTTGAATCAATCAGTTACCAATCTCGAATCGCTTTCGCAATGCGGAGGTCGAGGGTTCGATCCCCTTCTGCTCCACCACTTCGCGTTTTGCATCAAACAGTTAACGGGTCTCGCAGACTGCTGTTCGCTCCTTGTCTCTTCGCCGATCCACGGAGGGCATTCTCCGTCGAATCACGCGAGAGCGCAGCCTCGAGAATTGGGGTCGAAGTGGCAGAAATCCCATCGGACTGTCGTTCCGGGTGTTTTCGTTCTCGAGTACGATCCGGTGGGTGACGACCGTCGACGTAACATCCGAGATCATGATTAAGCGCGCTGTTGAGGATGTCGCGGATTACGCCGCCGACCCGGACAACGCGCCGACTTGGTACGTGAACATCAAGTCCGTCGAGTGGAAATCGCCGCGGCCGGTCACGATCGGTTCTCGTGTCGCCTTCGTCGCGCACTTCCTTGGTCGTCGGTTAGCGTACACCTACGAGATCGTCGAGTTCGTGCCGCGCCAACGTCTCGTGATGAGTACGGCCGAAGGACCGTTCCCCATGGAGACGTTCTACACCTGGACCCGTGCGGGCGCCGGTGCGACCCGCATGACGCTGCGCAATCGCGGCGTTCCCACCGGCTTCTCTGCTCTGATGAGCCCGCTGATGTCGTGGATGATGCGGCGAGCGAATCGGAAGGATCTGTCCCGTCTCAAACGACTGCTGGAGTCCTAATCCACGCGTCGTGAGGTGTGAGACATGCGCTAGTGCCGGGCGCATCGAGGCGACGCCAAGGCCAACCGAGCGGGCAAATCAACGGCGTCAGCGTCGGCGGGCCTTCGCGCTCCTCCAGTCGCGATTGATCCGGTTCAGGTCGAACCCCTTCGGATCGAATACTCCGCCGATCCAATGCGTCATGTCTTGGTACTGCTCATGATCGCGATCGCCGATGATCTCCAAAAATAGCGCGTAGCCGTGCGGTCCGCCGACGTCCTCGGGCGGACAAGCGTTTTCGCCAGCAACACACGTTGGCAACGGCAAGTCCGCGAGCGTCCAAGTTGACGGTAGTGGTTCGATGACAATTCGATGTCGCCACCCATCGCCCATGTCATAGCGATACTCCATTTCCCCAGCGATGCCCAGTTCGGTGGCGACGGTCGCCACGGAGACACGGCGCTCGTCGCGGTAGCAGGACGTGTCCGAGTCCATGCCGACTTCCTGAATCCACCAATCCGGCGCTACCACGCTCGCGCCAACCTGGAATTCGTGGGCATGCGAGTCTGTCCACCCCATGACCCATTGCACATGGTTGTGCAGGCTCGCCAGCGTCCATTGATTTGAAACCAGCACCCGTCGCCCCCGCGCTTGGTCGAACGGGTCCGCGCGGTTCTACCGCGGCGCGCTGAGGATGCGGACTACTCCCTGACGATACGAATCAAGTCCTTCATGATGAGCATGAGGTGATACGGGTCGCTCGGGCTTGGCTCGAAATTGAAGTGCTCGTAGAAGCCTTTGGCATCATCGTCCTTGGCGTGAACGAGTAGGGCGCGCGCGCCTATCGTGTCGGCAGCACTCGCGGCGCGTAGCAGCGCATCCTTGAGCAGCGCTGGGCCGATCCTCTTGCCTTGCAGTGCGACGTCAACCGCGAGTCGCGCGAGAAGAATGACCGGGATGGGATGCCGCGCGAGGCCTTTCTTGGCGCGCTCGGTCGCTCCCTCATGTGTAACAGAGCCCGCCGCGAGGCTGTAGTAACCGACTACGGCGAGCTCTCTTGCTAGAACGTAGGTCTGGGCGCTGTGCGCCTGTTGACTGTTCCATGCTTGGCGCTTGAGGAAGCGGTTGAGGTCTTCCTTGCCGCAATCGAAGCTGTCGAGTTGGTGTTCGCGCTTAAGCTTATCGATGATGCCGTAGTCGCTCACTCGAGTACGCTAGGAGTTGTGAGCAAGGCGTCCAAACGCGGACGCGGTTTCACCGGTGCGTCGAGTGCAGCGACGAAGGCGTCATACTGTCGAGCGCCGAGGCGAAACTCCCGCCGCTCGGCAAGTGTTTCCGCTGCAGCTTCCAGTCCTTTGTCGAGCAGAAAGGCGCTCAGGCTCTTGTTCTCAACATCGGCCGCCCGCTTCAGCATGGACTTGGCGTGACGTGGCAGCCGGAACTCCATCCGATCATCCCGGCGCTTGGCAGAATTGGGCATGACTAACCTCCTTGGAACGGACGTACTATATCACCCGTACAACGTACGGATAAAGTGTTTTTCGGGCGCTGACCTTGACAACGTGTTCGCCGGGCGTATTCTGCGCGGCTCTGTTTTTGGAGCACACCGATGACCTCGGAACTTTGCGGGCAGATTCTTACTGAGTTGAGCTAAGACGTTTCGGGCCACGGCTCGAAGCGAGAGCTTTGAGCCGGCGGCGGTGTCGCGATCAGCACACGAAGCCCCTGGCGAGCGATCCCAGGGGCTTTTTTGTTGCCGGTTCGAACACGATCCTGAAACGTATGGAATTCGAATTCTCCAACGACCGAAGTGAATGGAAGCGCAATTCGCCGCTGCGATTGGCGCTTCGCGCCGATCTCGCCGACCTGGCTGACACGGTGCTCAAGGCGCGCGCCCTGCAGGCGTTTGATTGCAGCGCTCGGACGTTTCCCGTCCATCGCAACGTACGCTACGCGGTTCTTCATCTAGGGCGCCCGAGAGAACATCCTCAAGAATCCAGGATGAAATGGTAGAAACGCCGCCCTGCGATTCTGAGGCGCTGGCCCCTGCAAGAGACAAAGATAAGGTGTCCTACGCAAGGTGAAAATATGAGAGTCAAGAAGGCAGCCAGTGCACACGGTCCCCGCCACGTGACGCCGGCCGGGCGCAGTGTCTTTTACGATCTTTTCCCCGCTGAGAAAGCGGCGGAGATGGAAATGCGCGCGCAGCTGTTGATGGGTCTGGGGCAGTGGCTGGAAAAGAGTCGTATGACACAGGCCGCAGCTGCCAAAGTGCTGGGTGTTACCCAAGCGCGGGTCTCGGATCTGAAGCGAGGCAAAATCGATCGGTTCAGTATGGACCTATTGGTGCGGTTGGCAGCACGCGCTGGACTCAAGCCCACGCTGAATCTGGCGGCGTAGAACCGGCGCGTGGTGATGCGTTGCATCAACAACGATAATGCATACGCTACGCGAACCAGCACCCCCTATTGCAACTTCAGATAGCGTTTGGCGCTTTCCTGGTCACAAGGCAATTGAACCATCTCAAAGTCCGGCGAGTAGACCCACTCGAACTTATAGCTGACGGGCGCAGCCAAGTAGGTGGGATCCGTCAACTCGAAACCGTAAAAGATGCGCGTCCCGTCTGCGCTGAGTTGAAAGCGCTCTGTAAGGCGCTTGTCCGGGCCGGAGGGTAGCTTCTGCGCATTACCTATGCCGTGCTTGGCAAACCGCGCCGTGTCGACGAGAAGGACATCGCCTTCCCAGCGCCCGATTGAATGGCCTAGCACGGAGGGCTCAACGCCGTCGTGCGAGGTCTCGTTCATATGAATGACCCGCTGAGCGTGCTCGAGCTCGGTTCGAATGATGATCTCATCCTTTCCTAGCGTGATGGCCTTTGCGTCGTTGACGACCATCAGGAAAGGTGGGGCATAGGGAACGCAGTTCATGCCCGGATTGTCGCTGTTCTTGAAGGCCGCATATGCGCGCACGCCCGCCTCCGTCAGTGGCCAGTCCTTGGGTTCGAAGAAGAAGAAATGTCTGCTGGCCTCAGGATTGGCCGTGGTTCGCCACTGACCGGCGAGACTTTTCGAACCCTGCTTAGGCACAACTATGACGGGTGCGCCGCTGTTGACCTTCCGCATCTCCAGCTCGACGTTCTTGGACGTCACTAGTCGGTTTCCGAGCGCCAGTCGGGCTCCGAGTGCAGTAGTCTGGTTCGAGTTTCTCGAGGGGTTGGCGACAATGGTGACTCGATCGCCCGCCGCGACAGTGTCAGGTGCCCAGCCGCGATTGTGCATGGCCATGGCCGAGGATGCTTCGATCTCCCAGAGCAGCCCCTTGCTCCCGTCTGCGTTCGTTGTTTGCAGCTGAATGTAGGTATGCGGATTGCCCCATTTGTATTCGACGATCTGCCCCTCGAGCGTCACTTGACTATTCAAGTCGTAAGGCGCCCAGCTGTGATGAGCCCACGTCGGCACGGCGTGAAAGAAGAGTATTGACGCGCTCAGCACCGTACGTGGAATAAAGTTAGACATCTGCTCCCCCAATCGTAGGCGGATAAAATCCTCCTGTGGAAGATGCTCGTCAATATGTACTCGAGCTACCAGGGTCCGCATCTGAAGTGAGGAAAAATCAACCGGTTCAGGATGGATTTGCTCGTGAGGCCGGCAGCACGTGCTGGACTGAAGCCCACTCTGAACCTGGCGGTGTAGGGGTGTGAGGCGTTCGTTTCCACGATGCAGAGAGAGTGGCGTATGAGGCGACTGACCGCGTTTTCGGTGTGAGCTGCTTGCGGGATCTTTGCGGGACTCGGTCCAGTGCCGTTATGGTTCGTCCTGATAGGTTGCAGCGAGCGTCGTCCGGGCGTGTGAGTGAGATCAATCAGTTACGAATCGTTAGTCGCTTTCGCAATGCGGAGGTCGAGGGTTCGATCCCCTTCTGCTCCACCACTTCGCGAGACATATCAATTAGTTAGCGGCTATTCCGGTAGCGCTTACTCCTGCTGTGCGATTCGTGCCTTCGACGTCCCCCCGCTTTCGAGTAGCGAGGCGGTCTAGAGTCTAACTCCGGCTTGAGCTCGGTCCGATTTTTGGTTCATGGACGTACCACGCCGTGCAGGACGCGACCGGGCTAGCGTTTCGTCTTACGCAGCGAGTGCCCTCAAGACGTGCGTCGGGTCTCTACTAATGGCGGTCAAGAGCGCCTTTGCAGGTCCGGTGGGTTCACGCCGACCCTGCTCCCAGTTGCGCAGCGTCCCGACGTCGACATTCAGCAGGGCGGCGAACTTCGGCTGACTCAGCCCGATCTTTGAGCGGAGCGCCTTGATGGCGATCGCGTCGACATCGAACTTACGCGAGGGCGCCCGCTTGCCGCGGACGATCTCGTTCATCTGTGTCATGCTCTCGACCAGCTCGCTGAATAGTTTCTTGTTCACGGATGCCTCCTACCATTCCTCGTTGAGCTTGCGAAGAATCTTCTTTTCCGCCGCCGACAAATCGTCCTTCACGCCCTTGCGATAGATCAGCAGCAGCCGGACCTGACTCTGACTCATCGCGTGAAAGTAGATCACTCGTACGCCGCCTCGCTTGCCGCTGCCGCCGCTGGCCCAGCGTACCTTGCGCAGCCCGCCGGTGTTCTGGATCACCTCACCGGCTTTCGGGTGCAGTGCTAAGTGCCACTGCAGATCCGCGTATTGCTCGTCGGTCAGCAGCTCCCGCACCTGGCCGGTAAAGACGGCCGACTCGATGAAGACCATGCTACGCAACCGTACACCAATGACGCACAGTGCGTCAATGACGCACTACCTGTCGGATACGTAGAGGGGAGGGCAGTCGGTGTGTGCACGCCGACGTGTCGTGTGCTGCCTCGCGGCGTGGGGTGGGTATCGTTCCGTTGCGGGAGTTTTGCGGGACACGGTCCAGTGCCGTTGTGATTCGTCCTGATAGGTGGCAGCGGGCGTCTTCCGGTCGCAGTAGTTAGATCAATCAGTTACGAATCACGAATCGCTTTCGCAATGCGAGGTCGAGGGTTCGATCCCCTTCTGCTCCACCACTTCACTAGTCGCATCAACTAGAGAACCCCCGTTCAGGTCGGCTTACCTCCGGCTGTTCGATTCGTGGAGCGCTCATGCTTTGCTATGACGGCGATCCGGTGAACACAACACCCGTTGACCATCGTCCAGTATTTCGGGAAACTCCGAAATATGGACGCAGATGTATTCGCCGCACTGGCTTCCGACATTCGGCTTAGGGTGTTTCGGCTGCTTGTTGGCAAAGCGCCGGAAGGCATGCCGGCGGGCCAGATCGCGTTGCGCTTGGAAGTCCCCGCTTCCACGCTCAGCTCCCACTTGGCCCAGCTCGAGCGTGCGGGCCTTCTGCGATCGTGGCGCGAACGACAACGCATCCTCTACGCCATTGATACCTCCGGTACCCAGAGCCTCGTGGGTTTTCTCGTCAACGACTGCTGTGGCGGGCAGCCTGAATTGTGCGGGTTGGGCGCGAAGGAGCGGCCGATCAAGCGGACGCGCAAGTCGTGACTGAAAGAACTTATAACGTGCTATTCCTGTGCACCGGCAATTCCGCTCGAAGCATTCTCGCGGAGTGCGCGCTGAATCGACTTGGCCGCGGAAAGTTTCGCGCATACAGCGCCGGAAGCTTTCCAAAGGGCGAAGTGCACCCATTTGCTCTAGAGCTGTTGCGGCGGCAGGAGTACCCCGTCGATCAGCTGCGGTCGAAGAGCTGGGATGAATTCGCCGTTTCCGGAGCACCCGAACTCGATTTCGTATTCACCGTATGCGACAACGCCGCCAATGAAGTGTGCCCTGTCTGGCCGGGGCAGCCGATGACCGCGCATTGGGGAATGCCAGACCCGGCCGCCGTAGAGGGTAACGTAGCTGAGCGGCGATTGGCCTTCGCGGACACGCTCCGCATGTTGAACAATCGAATCAGTACCTTCGTGAATCTGCCGATCAAGTCCCTCGACAAGCTGAGTCTGCAAAAGCGCTTGCACGAAATCGGCCGCGACCTGCCCGCCAGCGCGTGAGTTCTCGCAAGATTGCCGCCGAGGCCATCGGCACCGCCTTGCTGCTCGCCGCTATCGTGGGTTCGGGAATCATGGCGGAGCACCTGGCGGGCGGTAATATCGCGCTCGCATTGCTCGCTAACACACTATCAACCGGAGCGATGTTGATCGTGTTGGTGTTGGTGTTCGGCCCCGTTTCAGGAGCCCACTTCAACCCTGTCGTTAGCCTGGTATTCGCCATTCGACGCGAGCTCCCCGTTGGGCAGTTTGCCCAATACGTGCTCGCGCAAATGGCCGGAGCGATCCTCGGTGTGATGTGTGCGCACGCGATGTTTGAGCAACCGATCCTCCAATTGTCCGGCACTGCCCGATTGGGTCCCGCTCAATGGTTGTCGGAATTCGTGGCCACCTTCGGCCTCGTCGGGACAATCCTGGGGCTATCGAAAACCAGACCCGGCGTCGTGGCCTACGCGGTAGGGCTCTACATTTCCTCCGCCTATTGGTTTACAGCGTCAACGTCGTTTGCAAACCCGGCTGTCGCTATTGCGCGTTCGTTGAGCGACACATTTGCCGGCATCCGCCCGATCGACGTCCCGCCGTTCGTTGTGGCCGAATTGGCGGGCGCGGCGTTCGCCTCGATCTTTTTCCGCTGGCTTTTCGCGTCCGTCGATCTTAGGTCTCAGTCGACACACTCCGGTGAATAGAGAAGTGGGGTCAGCGCAAACCACTTCATATCAGCGAGAGCGCTCTTGGTCCGTTGGCCCGCAAGCGGCGACGGTTCGACGGTGATCTCCCAGCTGCACTCGAGCCCATTGCCGGCAATATGCGGCAGCCTGCGCCACCGAAGTAGCGCGGTTTACTGCCGCGGTTCGCCGTTGCGATTGACCAAGATGGTCCGGCCTGGCGCCGCCGTCATCTTTACGTAGTGTTCGACGCCGCGGTAATCGTAGGTGACGTTCCAATAGTCGGGCGCAGCGTTTTCACGACTTTCGCAGCGGCGCACGCCTCGGTCATACCGGTCCTCGTCGTCTCGATCGCGACCGACGTTCGAGCCGATGACGCCACCGGCGACCGCGCCGCCGACCGTCGCCACATCTCGAGTGCGCCCGTTGCCAATCTGATGACCCAAGACTGCACCGATGATGGCACCACCGACGGCCCCACCGACGTTACGTCCGCCACGCTCCTCAACCTGATCGCGCTCAACCCAACAGTGCCGATTCGTGTCGCCCAGTACAGCGCGCACCGAGGTCACACGCGCTTCGAATACGGGTTCATTCGCGCGGCGCCGATACGCATAGGCGGGAGCCTCGAGTCGAGTAGGTGCTTCGATGTAAGCGCCCTGGCGCCGATCGGCTTGGCGCACGGAACTGATGCGATTGTCGATGCCCAACCCTCGCAGCGAGTCGTAGGCGCCGCGGCGCAGGAGCACGCAACGGCCGCGGTACTCCGAGTCGTCGCACACGACCCAGTTGCCGCTGTCTACGACCACCGATGAAGATCGATCGTTAAAGCCATCGTCTTTGAAGTTCGTCACGGGATGCTTGGTCGTGAAGGCGCGGCCGCGAAAACCTTCGCCCTCGTAGAAGGTAATTTGCGCCGCCTGTGCTGCCTGTGTCGCAAGAAGTAGCGCGCCGATGCAAAACGCGGATTTCAGATGTCGGTTCACGGTTGTTTCCTTGTTCATTGTCGAAGCTCGCCGTGCGGGTGACGCGAATCTCCGGTAGGAGTCCTACTATCGTGGCGTTGCACTCGCGGGTCCGTACGCAAGCGCACATACCGACGTCGATCGCTTCGTTAGTATTCTCAAAGAAATCGACAACGCGACGCCGCGCCGTAGGGAGAAGTGGAATGCTCGAGACTATTGCCGTCGTGTTGGTGATCCTCTGGCTACTGGGTGTAGTCACTTCTTACACCCTGGGGGGCGTGATTCACGTCCTCTTGGTGGTCGCGATCGTGGTGATCTTGGTCCGTGTCATACAAGGTCGGCGCGTGTAACGAAGCCGACGGGAGAATTGGAAATGAATGCAAACAAGCTATTGGCACTCGCGCTGATCGTGGGTGGCGTCCTGGGTTTGGCGTACGGTAGTTTCACCTACACCAAGGCCACCCATCAGGCGAACGTAGGGCCGATCAGTCTCACGGTGAAGGACAAGGAAACGGTCAACGTCCCCGTTTGGGCTGGCATAGTGGCCGTGCTGGCCGGCGGCGGACTCTTGTTCTTTGCGGGCAAGAAAAGTTAGCCGCTGACGCCTGGAGCCCTTGGTTCTCGGCGAATCCCACCGATCAAGCGCAGTGTGGGGCTGTGACCCCCATGCCCGCGCCATCGCGATGGCGATCAGCGGCGCGGGCGCTGCAATTAGAGCGGCGAAATTTCGACGACGGCTCGATCCTTCGCCGCTACTCGGCCGGATCGTATCGCTGTTCAGTCGCGGTCACGGTCCCCGCCGCCGCCATCACGACCGTGGCACCGGCGACTGCGCCGATCAGCATTGACTTGTTCATCGTGAAACTCCGTTGATTGCTAGATTCGACCGACCAAGAGCAGCACGACCAGCACGACTACTACGACGCCGACGATGCTGCTGGGGGCGTATCCCCAGTCCCGGCTATGCGGCCAACGGGGAATGACACCGAGAAGAACCAAAACCAAGAGGACCAGCAGAATCGTTCCCAGGCTCATGGACGGCTCCGAGGCGGATGTGGGTGTGGATGTGGAACATAGCTGGAATGGTCGGCGTACTCTGTACGCCAGCGCACTCACGCCAGCAATCGTCCTTTGTTCGCTGCACTCGCGACCAAACGTAACGTGTCTTATCGCACATACGCGCGTACATTGAATAGAAGCGTAACCGTGTCTCGTGCCCAGGACCTCGTGAGATGGCCGATCCAGATCCGCGCGAAAATCATGTGCTCGACGCGTTGCCCCCCGAGGAGGCCGCGCGGCTGTTCCCGCAACTGAAGCTTGTCGCCATGCCGCTCGGTATGAGCGTCTACGAGTCGGGTGACGTGCAGCGCTTCATCTATTTTCCGACGACCTCGATCATTTCGCTGCTGTACGTGTTGAAGGACGGCGCATCGGCCGAGATCGCCGTCGTCGGCAACGAAGGAGCCGTTGGCGTATCGCTGTTCATGGGCGGAGAAACCACGCCGAGTCGTGCGATAGTGCAGAGCGCGGGCTTCGCTTACAAGTTAGCCAGCCATGCCCTGAAGGAAGAGTTCGGCCGCCATGGCCACATGTTGCAGCTGCTGCTGCGCTATACGCAGTCGCTGATCACGCAAATGGCGCAGACCGCGGTCTGTAACCGACATCATTCGGTCGATCAGCAGCTGTGTCGTTGGCTGCTGTTGTCGCTCGATCGGTTGTCGGGCCCGCGTTTGAAAATGACGCAAGAGCTCATCGCGAACATGCTCGGCGTGCGTCGCGAGGGCGTGACGACCGCCGCCGGCAAGCTGCAGAAGGTCGGAGCGATTCGTTACACCCGTGGACAGATCACGGTCCTCGATCGGCCGAAGCTCGAGCAGCTGTCGTGCGAATGCTATGCGGTGGTCAAGAAGGAAACGGATCGGCTGTTGCCGTATTCCGCGCCTCTCTTCGTGGTCGAGGCGACCTCGCAGAGCCCGGAGCCAACCTAGCAACCTCGCGGCGTCTGGAGACGTACCGCGACCAGAGCACCCGCTGTGTGTTCCACCGCACAGAGGGCCGGGACCAACGTCCCCCAAGCTCCGTGGCCCGACCCCTCGCCGCCGCGGCGGAGCTCGCATTGTCAGACCGCAAGCGAACGCTTCCGGAGAATCTGCTGCTGGCGGCTCTGCCCGCTGTCGATCGTCGACGGCTGCTGATAAACCGCGCCCCAGTCGATCTCGTCGAGGCCGAAACCCTGGCCGAGGTCGGCGGGGTCGCGCGGCACGCGTTCTTTCCGATCGATGGCTTCGTTTCGCTCATCGCGCAGGTGGACGGTGGCGCTTCGCTCGAGGTCGGGCTCGTCGGCAACGAAGGCATGGTCGGCACGTCGTTCATTCTCGGCGTGCGCGTAGCGCCGCTGCGGGCGCTAGTGCAGGGTGCCGGCCGGGCGTGGAAAGTGGAGGCCTCCACTTTGTCGCGCGAGATCGAGCGCAGCTCCGCGCTCCGGCGTGTTCTGCAGCGTTACGTCTATGTGTCGCTGAGCCAGATTGCGCAGACGGCGGCGTGTACACGCTACCACTTCCTGGAACCACGTCTCGCTCGCTGGTTGTTGATGACCCGAGATCGAGCGCAGTCAACCAAGTTTCACATCACCCACGAGCTCCTCGCCTATATGTTGGGTGTGAGGCGGGTCGGCGTGACGCGCGCCGCGAGCGCTCTGCAACGGCGCAAGCTCATTCATTACACGCGCGGCAATCTCGAGATTCTGGACGTCCCTGGCTTGGAGGCGGCGGCGTGCGGCTGCTACACTGCCGCCAAGGCGACGTATGCCGGTGTGTTCGGCTAGACGATGGCACGCAGTGTGCCGGGGTTGCGGCGCAGAAACCGGAATTCGCACAGATCGCACGTGGGCAGCTGCCGTATTGGCCGAGAGCGGCGCCATATACGATGGGTTGCATTCCCGCTCGCGAGAGCGTGCTGGCCGCGCCGACCTGGGGTATCGTCTATCCCCTTAAGCCCAAACGCGAGGTCACCCATGAAGACCGCCTATGCCGTAGCGACATTCGTTTCGCTGGTCGCCGTGTTGCAGTTGTCGCCCGCGCCGCGGGTCTCTGCGGTGTCGACTGCGTCTGCCGCCGCATCGTGCCCGGCGTTTCTGAACCAGGAGTACCGCAAGCTGCACTCCTCGGACAGCGTGAACCTCTGTACGCTCGTTGCGGGCAAGCCGATGCTGCTCGTGAACACGGCGAGCCATTGCGGCTTCACGCCGCAGTTCAAAGGACTGGAAGAGGCTTACGAGAAGTACAAGGCCCGGGGACTCGTGGTGGTGGGCTTCTCGTCGGATGACTTCAATCAGGAAGCGAAAGACGAGGCCGAAGCGGCCACGATGTGCTTCATCAACTACGGCGTGAAGTTCACGATGCTCGCGCCGCAACACGTGAAGGGAACGGAGGCCAACACGGTGTTCAAGGAGCTCGCGCGGCAGACCCAGGAGCCGCAGTGGAACTTCAACAAATACCTCGTCACGGCCGACGGCAGGGTAGCGCAGTACTTCGACAGCCAGGTGGCGCCGGAATCGCGACAATTCAACGAGGCGGTTGAAAAGCTGCTGAAGTAGCCGGTGCCGGGCGCGCGGCAGCTTCCGCGCCGCGCACCCGACGCCGATTCGCGCGCAAGGCGCTCGCGTGGTTGGGTCAGGCAGCCTCGTCGCGCGCGATGATGCTCTCGGTACCCGACACCAGGAACGGCGCCAGAACCCAGCTCAGGCCCGGCATGGTCGCGGCCCGCAGGGTCAGGTTGCGAAGCGTGATGTCCCACTTGGTCTGCGGCACGATCCAACGCGCTGTCTTGCGCCCGGATTCCTGCTTCTTGCGTACATCCGCCAGCAGGCGCCGCTGATAGGCATCGAGCGCAGACGGAATGTCCGTGTTCCTCCGCAGTTCCTCGGCCAGAACATACGCGGTACCCATCGCCAGCGATGCGCCCTGGCCGGCGAGCAGCGAGACGGCGTCGGCGGCGTCGCCGATCAGCGTGATGCGGCCCTTGCTCCACCGATCCATCTCAATCTGGGCGATCTGGTCGTAGTAGATGCCCGGCAGGCTCGCGGCCCGCTCCAGGCTGCTTGGCACCAGCCAGCCGAGGTCGCCGTAGACGCGCCGGAGCTCGGCCAGCGGATCGCGCGGCAGCGCCGGATCCTTGGCGACGTGGGCAAAGAAGGCGGCCACCTTGCCGCCGCGGATCGGATAGAAGCCGACCTGCCGGCCGGGCAGGGCCATCATCCTGAAACGGTTGCCGAGATCGCTGACGGCCGCCTCGTCTTCGTAGATGAAGGCCGCGGTGTGGTAGCCGAGGTAGCGCGAGAACCGGCTCTCGTCGCCGAATGTGTCGGCGCGAATCTGCGAGTGGATGCCGTCCGCGCCGACCAGCAGATCGGCGGTTTCGACCGTGCCGTCGGAGAGCGTTGCGACGAGCGCGTCGCCTTGGTCCACGATGGTGGCGATCGTCTGGTCGAAGCGCATGTCGACCGACTTCGGCAGCGCCCCGAAGAGGGCGCGCTCGAGATCGCCGCGCATCAGGCTGAGTAGCCGGCCGTCGAGCAAGCCGGCGAAACGGTGGTAGTCGAGCTGCGCGCTGACGTGGCCTTTGCCGTCCATCCAGTCCACGGTGGGAATGTCATAGGCGATCTCCTTCAGGCGCGGCAACAGGCCCAGTCGCTCCGCGACGTCGTAGCCCGAGCCCATGAAGTCGATCATGTAGCCTTCGTTGCGGAGGCGCGGGGTCCGTTCGACGATGACGACGTCCCAGCCGTCGCGGCTCAAGCAGCAGCCGAGGGAGAGGCCGGCGATTCCGGCGCCACAGATGATTGCTTTCATGACTTCTTCTCCTCTGGAAAGAGTGCGTTCACGAACCGCCGCCACGCCTGTCGCGTCTTGCGTTCCTCACCGAGCGCCAGCAGATGCAGGCTGAGGCCGTCGAGCGTCATCAGGGCGAGACGCGCGGTCGTCTCCGCTTCCGGCCGCGACATGAACTGCCGCAGCTGTTCGACCATTCCGGCAAGCACCGGCTCCGCGCTCGCCTCGAGCCTTTTCCGCATGCGTTCGTCGAAGAGGGCCCGGCCGAAGAAGACGAAGTAGGCTCTGAGGAAGCCCTGCTGCTCCCTTGTAATTTTGAAGGTCACGCTGCCGAGCTGAAGCAGCCAGTCGCGGGCTGTCGCCGGTGGCTTGCCGGTCGGTGCGAGCATGGCGGCGCCGAGCAGGTCGAGCGCAGCGAGGGGGATCTCGTCGAAATTGGGGAAGTGGTGAAACAGGTTGGCCTTGCTGATACCGACCTCGCGGGCGAGCGCCGACGCGCTGAAGCCATCCGGGCCGTCGCGCCCGAGCAGCACGATGGCGGCCTCGACGATGGCGGTGCGGGTGTCGCGTCGCAGTTTCATGGCGCGGAGTATACCGACCGATCGGTCGGTCAGCAACCCGCGCGGATTGTCGCAGTGGAACTCGCCGCGCTGAAACGAAGTCGTGCTGTTATCGCGAATGCCAAGCCGCTCGCTTCTGCGATACACATATAAGGAGTGCTCTCGGAGCCGCAGAGCATCGGACGGCCGCGTAGGCCGGCTGCTGCTGCGGATTCGCACCGCTTCGACGCTGCAGGGCGCCGCCAGCGGGTTTGTCAACGGTCGGGCTAGCCTTCGCCGTCTGAGTAGGGCGAGGTCGGGAGATTGTGAACCTTCCGCAGAATTCTGAGCAGGGTTTCCAGGTCCCCGGCCCCGAGCCGTTGCGCCAAGTCCTCCTCGAGGCGGGTATGTTCCTCCAGGATTTCGGCCGTGAGGTGTTGGCCGGCTGGCGTTAGGTGTAACAGCCGCGCGCGACGGTCGACGGCGCCGCTTCGCCGCTCGACGAGCCTTCGCCGTTCGAGTTGGTCGATCAGAGTCACGACATTGGCGCGCTCGATCTTGAGGGTCCTGCAGAGATCCGATTGCGTCATTCCGGGGTTCTCGTAGATGAGCCCAAGGATGGACAGCTGGACGGGACGGATGCTGCGCGGCGAAAACACCACACGGAATCGCTGCATCAGGACAGCGTAGGCGCGTCTCAGGTTGTAACCAACGAGATCCTCGACAGGCAGCGCGCGGGTGGTTTGAGTGCGCTGTTGTTCGGGCGTGGGCTTTGGGGTCTTCCCGGAGGCTTTCTTTTTCACTGGATCAGGCAACGACGAGTCAGTTTTTCGCGCGGTGATCCTCGCCCAATGGCGTGCGGCTTGCAAGGGAGGGGCCGCGGCGCGCATGAGGTGGAGTGTGCTGACGATCGATCCCCCTCTGGCGAGTCGGCCCGGGATGGGATTGTTATGCCGGATAGCAAGAGGCGGAAGGACTGGTTATGATTTCTCGGTGATGCGCCAAGACAACAAGCCTGTGCCGAGCAACGCTGGGCCCATCGTCGCGGGCGCGGTGCTGTTTGCCGTCGCGGCCGGGCTAATTCTTCTGCTGCGCACGCAGAGCGCGCCGAACGTCGACGTCCGAGCCGTGGTCAACGGCTACTGTACCGAGTGTCATAACGCGGTGGATTGGGACGGTGGCATCGCGTTCGACACCCGTGATGCCGACGTGCACGTCACCTCCCAGCATGACCGCGAGCGCGAGAGCGCGATCTGGGAGAAAGCTGCCCGCAAGGTCCGTGCCGGAATGATGCCGCCGGCGCGGGCCGCGCGACCGGCGGCAACGGTACTCGATGGTTTTGCAGCTGCGGTCGAACGGCGGCTCGACAGCGCGTGGGACGCAAACCCGAATCCCGGCGCCAAGCCGCTGTCCCGGCTGAACCGCACGCAATACCGCAATGCAGTGCGCGATCTGCTGGCATACGACGCGACCCGTGTCATCGACACTCTCCCGGCGGACGAGGTAGTCGACGATTTCGACAACATCGGCGATGGACTCAGCGTCTCGCCGACGTTGATCGAAGGCTACGTTGGCGCCGCGATGGCGATCGCGCGGCAGGCGGTCGGCGACCGCGCTGCTACGGCCACGCAAGTGCGCTACGAGGTCCCGGATGGGTTGCGCCAGGACGCCCACATCGACGGCTTGCCGCTCGGCACACGCGGTGGCTTCAGTTTTACCCACAACTTCCCGCTCGACGCGGCCTACGAGTTGCGTGTGGTGGCGATAGGTAGCGGCCCTTTCGCGGTGCAGATGGCGTGTCCGCCGCCTGAGGTCATCGTGGCGCTCGATGGGCAAATGCTGGAGCTCGCGGATCCCGCCAAGTTTCGCATTGCGGTCCGGGCCGGGCCTCACGAGTTCGCGGTGGCCGTTCAGGATCACGCGCAGTGCGCCGGCGTCAACGATTTACACGACGTGTACTCGCTCGCCGGCGGCGTGCGCGATGTCGAGATTCTGGGCCCCTACGATGCAACGGGGCCGGGCGATACGCCGAGCCGGCGCGCCATCTTCGAGTGCTATCCGCGCAGTGAGGCCGAGCAGGGCGCCTGCGCGCGCCGCATTTTGGGGCGCCTCGCGTCCCGTGCGTATCGCCGTCCCTTGGCCAATGATGGGCCGGAGTTGCACACGTTGGTCGAGTTCTACGAAGCGGGGCGAGCCAGTGGCGGCTTCGAGGCGGGCATCGAGCGCGCCGTCGCACGGGTCCTGATGAGCCCGCAGTTCTTGTTTTTCTTCGAGCACGAGCCTGCGGATCGCGAGGCCGGGCAGGTCTACTCAGTCGGCGATCTCGAGTTGGCGACGCGCTTGTCACTTTTCCTCTGGAGCAGCATCCCGGATGAGGAGTTGCTGGCGGTCGCCGCCCGCGGCGAGCTGCACGTTCCGGGGGCGCTCGCGGTACAGGTCGACCGCATGCTCGCGGATCCACGCGCACAAGCCCTGACGGACAATTTCGCGGGGCAGTGGCTCAGCATCCGCGAGCTCAAGGAGGCCTTGCCTCAGGATCGAGACTTCGACGCGAATCTTCGCGCGGCGCTCGAGCAGCAAACGCGTCTGTCGTTCGCGAGGATCGTGAACCGCAATCTGAGCGTGCTCGAGCTCCTCGACTCCGATACCACCTATGTGAACGAACGTCTCGCGAGGCATTACGGGATCCAGGGGGTCCGCGGCAGCCACATGCGCGAAGTTGTGCTCGGTGCGGAGAATCCGCGGCGGGGCCTGCTCGGACAGGGTAGCTGGCTCACGGCGACCTCCGTGGCCGATCGCACGTCACCCGTCGTTCGTGGTAAGTGGTTCTTGACGCATCTGCTCGGCGTGCCGGTCCCTGCGCCGCCTCCGGGTGTCGAGGCGGATCTGTCCGACGGGGCGAAGATCGCTCGCGAGGACGACACGCTGCGCGAGCGCCTCGAACGGCATCGTGCGAATCCGACGTGCGCCGCGTGTCATCAGATCATGGATCCGATCGGTCTGGCGCTCGAAAACTTCGATCTCGTCGGGCGGTGGCGCGAGGAAGATCGCGGCAAACCCATCGATGCGACGGCTACGCTGACCGACGGGCGCACGATCAATGGTCCGAATGAACTGCGCCGGGTGCTGCTTTCAAAGTCAGATCTGTTCGTGACCACGCTGACCGAGCGGCTTCTCACTTACGCACTTGGTCGAGTGTTGGACGATCAAGACGCGCCCGTCGTGCGCCAAATCGTGCGTCAGGCGGCGGCCGACGATTATCGCTTCGGTGCGATCCTACGGGGCGTGATCGCGAGCGCCCCGTTCCAGCAGCGCACAAGAGCTGCGGACGCTGTCTCCGCGCTTGCCGCGCGTCGTTGAGTGTTTCAACAGGAGAGTGCAGTGCAACTAGATCCTAACGCCGCCCGGGAAACGACTCTCGGCCAGCGGACGTTGCTGGAAACGGCATTGCGACACGTTTCCGTTGATCTGATCACGAGGAGTGGCTCATGAGGTGGTTGACGCAACGACACTTGTCTCGTCGCACAGTGTTGCGAGGAGCTGGCGCGACCATCGCGCTCCCTTTGCTGCAGTCGATGATTCCGGCGGGGCGACTCCGAGCGGCGCCCGCACCGCAACGGCGTCTGGCCTGTATTTATGTGCCGCACGGCGCCGTGATGAAACAGTGGACGCCGAGCGGTGCGGGCCAGGATTTCGAGGTCTCCCCGACGTTGCGTTCGCTGGAGCCGTTTCGCGGCAGGCTCAATGTCATCAGCGATACGCGGTTGCCGAACGCGTACGGCGATGATGCGTCGGCCGGCGCGAACCATGCGCGGTCGTCGGCCGTCTGGATCACCGGGGTCAAACCCGGGCCGGGGGCCGTGCCGAGCATGGGTATCTCCGTGGACCAACTGGCCGCACAGCACATCGGCCAGGAAACATCCTTGCCCTCGCTCGAGGTGTCACTCGAAGAGCGCAGCACCATCAGCTGGCGGGCGCCAACGGTCCCGTTGCCCATGGAGAACAATCCGCAGACGGTGTTCGTCCGGTTGTTCGGCGACGGCGGTACGCCGGCGGAGCGCACTGCGAGACGTGCGCAGTCACAGAGCCTGCTCGATTCGGTGCTCGACGAGGTGGCGTCGCTGCGTGGCGGCATCGCCTACGAGGACCGCGCTCCTCTCGATCGCTACTTGACCGACGTGCGCGAAGTCGAGCGCAGGATCTCCCTAGCAGCCAGTAGCTCAGTCGACGAAACGCACGTGCCCGCCAAACCCGCGGGCATTCCCGACGACTACGAGTCGCACGCGAAGCTTTTGCTGGATCTGATCACGCTCGCGTGGCAAGCGGATATTACGCGCGTGTCGACCATGATGGTGGCGCACGAGGTGAGCAATGCCGTTTACCCGCAAAGCGGCATCAACGAGCCGTTTCACAATCTTTCCCACCATTCGGAGATCCCCTCGAAGCTCGAGCGGCTCGCGCGACTCAATGCCTATCACACGCAAACGATCATGGCGTATTTCCTTGGCAAGCTCGCAGACACGCCCGACGGGGAAGGCAGCTTGCTGGACCACGCGCTCGTGTTGTACGGCAGCGGCATGAGCAATTCGAATCAGCACGACCACGACCCGTTGCCGATCCTGCTGGCGGGCGGCGCGGCGGGGCAGCTCGAAGGGGGGCGACACCTGCACCTGGGCGCGGGTACTCCGCTGTCGAACGTGCTGCTGGCGATGTTGCACAAGCTCGGCATCGACGCCGAGCGGTTCGGCGACAGCACGGGCGCAGCACCGATATGAGTCCCGGCGCGCGAGGTGTCGTCGGGGTATCGATTGCGGTCTGGGCGGGTGGGGTAGCGTTTGGTGCGGTATCCGAGGCGCGCCTTGCGGACGCGGCCATGAACCGCGACATGGTGGCCGTTCGCGCACTGATTCGCGAGGGCGCAGACCCGAATAGCCGCGGGAAGTACGACACTCCGGCGTTGCTCTGGCTGGTCCGCGTCGGCGACGCCGAGACCGCGAGGCTGTTACTCGATGCCGGCGCGAACCCGAACACGGCGAGCGCGCAAGGCGTGCTACCGCTACAACTCGCGGTGGCCAATGGCGATCGCGCCATGGTCGAGCTATTGCTTGCCCGAGGCGCAGCCGTCGATGCGGTGGACCCAGCGGGTGAAACCGCGTTGTTCACGGCGGCGAAGCTCGGCGACGAGGCGATTGCCGAACTATTGCTCGCGCATGGTGCGCAAGGCGATCGCAAGGAACCGCGCTATTCGCAGACGCCCCTGCATGTGGCGGCGCGCGAGGGCAGCCTCGGCGTGGCCAAGCTACTCATTCGTCACGGCGCCGACGTCAATGCTCCGACGCTACTCGGCGTGGAGCCTCGATTTCGGCTGCCGAGCGAGAACGCCGGGTCGAAGGGCGTGGGCATCATTCGCGGCGGGTGGCCCGAACGCGGCATGCGGCCACCGGTTCCCGGCGCGAAGACGCCGCTGCTCTATGCGACGCGGGGTGGCCACCGTGCACTGGCGCTGGCGCTCCTCGAGGCCGGTGCGAACCTCGAGCAAACGGACGGCAATGGCATTGGACCTTTGTTGAACACGATCTTGAACGCGAGTGTTCCGGGCGATCGCGCCGGGGAACGCCTGCAGTTGGCGCGAGACCTCATCGACAAGGGCGCGGACGTAAACGCCGCGGACTGGTACGGCGAGACGCCGCTATGGGCGGCCGTCGAGCTACGTAACGTCGACTTTGCGGGCCCGGCGACCGACAACGGGGTCGATCGCGGGGCCGTGCTGACGCTGATCGAGCGATTGCTCGCGGCCGGGGCCGAGCCCAATGCGCGCGTTCGCGAGTATCCGCCGGAGCGGCGGTTCCTCATGCGTCTGGGCTCGCTGTCGTGGGTCGATTTCACGGGTCAGACGCCGTTCCTGCGCGCCGCGCTCGCAGGCGACACCACGGTCATGAAGTTGCTCGTGACTCATGGCGCGGACCCGAACATCGCCACTTACGAGGGGACGACGCCTCTGATGGCCGCGGCCGGCGTCAACTGGGTCGTGAGCCAAACGTTCGACGAAGGCCCGGAGGCCCTACTCGAGGCTGTCAAGTTGACCCATGAGCTCGGCAACGACGTCAATGCCTTGAACTCGATGGGGATTGGTGCCGTGCACGGTGCGGCGAATCGGGGTAGCAACGACATCTTGCGTTACCTTGCCGAGCAGGGTGCGCGTCTCGACGCTGCTGACCGCCAGGGCCGCACGCCCCTGGTTTGGGCCGAAGGCGTGTTTCTCGCGACACACCCGCCCGTGCGCAAGCCCACGACGATCGATCTGATCCAGTCGCTGCTGTCAGCGACGAACGCCACCGCCGGTCGGTAAGTCACACGTCCACCAAGCGCAACCCGCGAGGGACGGTCGCCCAGCACAACCCAGCGCAGATTTGATAACCGTTATGCACCATAGTAAATTCAGTGAGGTACGGGTCATGCGTGGTGCGGCAAGCTTGGGCTAACGACACACAAGGGGGATCGACGATGCGACGTCCGGATGTATTCGCGATGGCAGCGCGAGGGCCCGCTCTCTGTGCCGCAGGCGGGATGTTCGCGCAGACCGGTCCTCGTCACCTAGTGTTTCTCGAGGACATCGCGGGGCGGGGTCACGTCACGCGCGCCCTGAGCCCCATCGCCAACTTGTTCATCCACGTAGCCGACTCCGTCGACGTCGTCGCCTGCGCGCGCTGGGCGGGGTAGCCGCGCTTGGCGAAGGGGAAGATCGTTCGATCCAAGCAGGTTTCTGCCGAGACTGAGCAGCTTGGCCTCGAGGACTTGCTCGGCTACAACCTGCGCCGAGCCCACTACGTTCAACGAGCGCGCTTCCAGTATGTGTTTGCGCCACACCGCATTCGGCCCGTGCAGCTGTCCATCCTTGGGCTGCTATATCAGAAGTCCTCCCTCAAGCAGTCGGAACTCAGCCGGGCGATCGACGTCAAGCCCGCCAATATCGTCCCGTTGTTGGACGAATTGGAACGTCGTAAGGTGATCGTGCGGCGCCCCGCCAGCACCGATCGGCGCTCGTACGCGGTCCAGCTCACGCCGGCAGGCCGCAATGTGACGCGGGAGTTGATACATCTGCATCAACGACTCGAGCAGGATCTGGCGGCATATCTTGGTAAGGACGGGTACCAGGAACTGCTCCGTCTATTAAGACAGTTGCGTGCGGCCGACATCGCACCAGACATCGAAGACGCGTAAACCACCGCCGGCGCTTGAATAAGGGCTCGTCCGGAGACGATGTCGGTGGGGACGGCGGACTCCAATCGTCGGCATACCGTGTGCACGTCACCCCATGTCATGGGCGCGGTCGGATGTCCAACGCCGTGTGATTCGTCCTGTTCGCCCTATGGCTCCACGGTTCGTTGCGGCGCTCAGTTGCCCCATGCGAGCGGGCAGCCCGGCATCGATAGTCCCGCGGTCTCGACGCGTTGGCAGAGCGCGGCCGCGTCCGCCGTCTGCTCGGCGAGCTTTGCGCGGACCTCCGCGACTGGCAGCACGCGGCCGTGTATCGACACGTCGCGGGCCACGTCGAGCCTGCGGTAGGCGACATTGTCGGCGTACGTCGTACCCCAGAAGTACACCTCCCAATTCACGTCGAAGAGATCGCCTTGAAGCAGAAGGCGCTCGCCAGGAACGTAGCCCATCAAGCCGTCGGCGATGTGGTTGTTGGCGATGATGCGATAAAGATCGACGGTGAGCTTCGCGTCCGAGAGTCGCAGGTGGTCGTCGAATGTCCGCAGCTTCAATGGCTGAGGGTTGCGGCTAAGCGCATCGGGATAGGTGCTCGCCGTGCGGCGCGACAGTTGCTCGTACCACGCGGCGTTGCCGGCTTGCGCGATGATCGTGAGTCCCGCCGCGATTGCAGGGCGCAGGCCGCCCGTATGATCGAAGTGATGGTGCGTGATGATCGCCTCTGTCAGCGGCTTGCCGGGCACCACCCCGCGGGCCTTGGCCATCAGGGCCTCGGTCCAGCCGCGGCTCGTCGGCACCTCGAATAGCGCCAGATGATCGGCGAACTCGAGTAGCACGGAGTTCGCGCCGCCGTTACCGCTCAAGAGCCAGATTCCAGGCGCAACGTCGGTCGCGTCGACGCGATAAGCGGGGACAGGCGCCGGCGCCGAGCGCACGGCGGCCGATGCCGCGAGATCGTCGGCCGCAACGTCGAGCTCGTAGCGGTCCACATGCAGTCGCAGCATCACGGTGTTCCGCCAGTCCGACACCGTGTTGAAGCTCATCGGCAGTTGGATACCGCCGACGGGCTCGTATGCGCTGAACTCGGTACGCAGCACGATCTCGCCAAGGTTCTCGTGCGGGCTCACCCAGCGAACCCACGCCGGGCGGCTCGTGGCGCCGTCGAAAGCAAGCGTGAATTTCTCGTTCGCGCCCGTCGTGACGTCGACGAGCGTCAGCGTGTCTTCCGTCCGTTGATTCGCGAGCCGGCTCCGTGAATCGAGCGCCTCGCGGACGGCGACGACAGGGTTCGCGAGCAGTTCCATGCGGCGTCGTGCGGCTGCCTCCGCCGACACACGCCGCATCGCGCCGTCGGCGCCGGTGTCGTACGCGACGTCGCCGTCGAGTGTCTGATTCACGGGCCGGCCTTCCATCATCGCGCGCGCCGCGAAAACGAACGCGCGCGACTGACGCGACTTCACGCGCGTGCGTCCGTTCTGCAGGTCGATGACGCGCTCATACGCCGTGAGGATCGTCAGCTTCTCGGGCGCTGTCGGCTCCGTCGTGATGTTGCTGCCGCCGTCCTGGTACGCCTCATGGCCGTAGCCGCGCAGGCGAATCGTGCGCAGCGCACGGAGGCGCTCGGCGCCGCCGAGCGCCTCGGCAGCACGCGAAACGATGGCGCGGGCGTCCGGGGCGTTCTGCGCGAGCGCGCGGTGTGGCGCGGCGAAGGCGCTCGCCAGCGCGAGCGCGACTAGAGGCAGGATTCTCGCGATCGCAGGCATGGTCCCCTCCCGTACGAAAACACAGCAGCACGCAACGCTCATCGTGGCGCGCCGAGCTTTTGCTCCTGCTCGAGGACGGCCTTCATCTCGGCGTAGTAGCCGGGGACACTGCCGCCCAGCAGGAACGTGTTGGTGGAAGCGCTTCGGGCCCAACCAAGGTCGTCGAGCTTCAGCCGCTTACCTGCGTCTTCCACCGGCACGCCCTGGCGCACCAGTTCTTTCATGCGGTCGTTCATGATCTCGACGTTCTTCACGTACTGCCGGATCTCGTCCTTGGTGAGCAGCCGGCCGTGCCCCGGGATCGCCCAGTCGAAGTCGAGCTTCAGGAGGTCGTACATCTCGTTGACCCAGCCGATCGCGCTGGCGCCGTCGCGGTAGTCGAAGGTGGGCATGCCCTCGGGAGCCACGTCGCCGGTGTGCACGACCTTCAGGTCGGGGAAGTAAACGAAGGTGTCGCCACGCGTGTGACCGGTGCCAAAGTGATGCATCTCCACCTTGACTCCGCCGAGTTGAATCGAGCCGTAGTCGCCGAACGTCACCTGCGGAGACGAACCCTGCTGCTTGGTCCGGTCGTAGGCGTCGCGCAGGCTCTCATTGACCACTACGGTGGCGCCGAGCTTAATCAGCTCGCCGATCCCGCCGTTGTGGTCGGCGTGGTAGTGGCTGGCGAGGACGTACTTGATCGGCTTGTCGGAGATCGTCTTGATGACCTTCAGAAGCTCAGGCACGTTGTAGGCGAACTTGGTGTCGACAATGATCAGCCCTTCGGGCGTCACTCGCACCGCCACGTCGCCAGGCTCGTGCAGCAAGCCGTCGGGATTGACCGGCGTCGGAACGGCCGGGCAAGGCATCGGCAGGCAGGGACCCAGCGGTCCGCGGACCACGAAGAGACCTTCCTTGACCTTCTCCGCCCACATGGGTCGCGGCGTGAGTTCGCTGTAGGGCTTCTGCGGCTCCACTGCCGAAGCCGGGGCCGCGAGCCCCCCCGCGAGCATCGCGGCCGCAGCCAGGATTTGAGCGCGCACGCCTGCGATGTGTGGCTGCATAGAATTGTGACCTCGTCTCAAAGAACCTTGAACACGCGAATGATGACGGCGCCGCCCTGCGTGGCCGGGGTGATCGTGCCGACGAACAGCGCCTTGTTCAACCACTCGTACTTGCCCTGCGGCGCATGGAAGCGCGGATTCGTGCGCGCGTAGCCGATGCCGCCGCTCGCCGGCACGATGATGCCTTGGTTATCGACGACGATCACGGCGCCGTCGTCGGTCTTGATCGAGTACAGCGCATTGACCTCGGTCACGCCATCGGCCCGGCTCAGCTGCCAGTCCGCGCCGCCGCTCATGACCTCGCCCTTGATGCCGTTGCCGGTGAAACGGCCGCCCGTGATCGGGATGAATCGCCGTGTGCCGTGGTCGCTGGCGCCGACGGTGACGGCGGGGGAGATCGTGACGAAGAGCTCCACGGTGAGCTCCGTGCCGGGCGGCGTGACGCCGGGTACAGGCCACCGTCTGCCGGCGTCGTCCTGCGCGAATGCCGCGGTCGTCAACGCTAACCACGCGGCGAACACAACGGACTTCGAATAGCGCATTTCTGTCTTCCTTCTTGATGTTGCCGCTCAACGCAAGGCGCGAGATTCGACCTGCCAGCTTGCGTCTTTGCAGATCCCGCAGCCGTCGCCGACGAAATAGCCGCGACCCGTCGCACTGATGTCGCCCTGAAGCTGCCACTTCAGCCAGGCGACGGCGGCAACGCCGAAGGGGCCGCCGTTGTCCTGGTTGTAGGTGCCGCCATGGCCGACCGACGGATACACGCCGTAGACAACCGGAATGCTGGCCGGCATCACTTCGAAATCGCGTTCGCCATTGGCGTAGGCGATGTCCGATTCGCCGCCCGTCACGATGATCACGGATCCGTGGATGCCGGCATAGATCGCAGCATTGCCCTTGTCCTCGAATAGACCGCTGTTCCAGATGCCCACCGTTGCTACGCGCGGATCGTTCGAGGCGCCGTAGGCCATGAGGCCGCCGCACGACATGCCCATGGCCGCCACATGCTCGACATCCACCTTGTGATAGAAGCGACTGCTTTTATCGGCACTCTCGGCCTGGAGCCAGTCCATGGCCGCAACGAGAGCGGTGCCGTTCACCATGGTGGCAGGGTTCGCCGGAGGGCCGCCGCCGGGCGGAGCGCCGCCGCCGGGCGGAGGGCCGGCCGCGCCCGGGCCCGCTGCGTTCGGACCCCCCGCTGCACGCGGCACCGGGGGGCCGTCGGCAATGACGACGAAGCCGTGCGAGGCGATCTCGCTCAAGTACTCGGGGAATATGAGCCCGTTCTTGGCGCAACCGCCTTCACCCCAGACGAGCACGGGATGCTTGGCCATCGAGAGCTCGCTCGGCCGGTAGATCGTGTGAGTCGCGAGCTTGGGGTCGTGCTCGACGACGACCCGGTACGGACCCGTCGGCGGCTTACCGACCTGTTGTACGTCGATCGTCGTGAGCTTGGTAATCGTGCTGGCGGCCGGCGTCTGCGCCAGCGCTGTCGTCGCGATGCCACTGAAGCATGCCGACAGAAGCAGTAGGGTGATGGACGGTACCTTGCCGACACGCGTTTGCGTTTGCATTCTCGGTTCCCCTCGTTTATCGATCAGCCTTGACAGCGCTCGTGAGCTTGCGCGCCACGAGCCACTCATAGAGTCGGTCCGTCCAGCTATCCACGGGCCGGCCGCGCTTCGTCATCCCGAAGCCCGCGCTGACGCCATCGTACACATGAATTTCGGCAGGTTTACCCGCGGACTTCCACGCGGCAAACAGCGCGAGGCAACCATTGGTCACATTGAAGTGTGTCGAGCCCACGGCGACGAAGAGCGGCGGCGCGTGTTCCGGCACGTTCACGTCCTGCAGCGACGGCCCATAGACGGAGACGAGGAAATCGGGCGAGGCGCCGGGCTTGGCTGCAAGTGCGGTGCCGACCGCGACGCCGCCGCCGGCCGAGAAACCGATGATGCCGACTCGAGCCGGATCGATGCGCCAATCGCTCGCGTGTTGGCGGACGATCCGCAACGCCGCTTGCGTGTCGGCCACGGCGAGCTCGAGCACCTCGTTGAGCAGGGCGTCGCCCGGCGCCGGATTCGCATTGGCGTTAACGATGGCGAGTTCGTCACGGGGCTTCGCGCCCGGTCCTGGCATGCCTGGGGGCGGGCCGCGCGGCGCCGACGGGTCCTGCTGCAGCGTCCGGTACTTGAGGACGAAGCCGGCGATGCCGCGCTCGTTGAGCCACTTGGCGACTTTGACGCCTTCGTTGTCGAAGGCGAGCACGCGCAGCGCGCCGCCCGGTGCGATGACGGCCGCCGCGCCCGTCGCGATCTTCGGGTCCGGCAGAAATACGGTCAGGCTTGGATCGCTGACGTTCGTGATCACGCGCTCGCCCGAAGGCGAGCCCGTGCTCGATTCCGCGATCGACCAGTGCTCCGAACCCGGCGCTCCATCCGGCCAGAGCCGGATTTCCGTTTGCGCCTGCGCAGGCGCGACGGAGCCCCGCGCGATAGCGGCGCAGAGAACGAGTTGATAAAGCCGCACTCTCATTATTCTTTGTGCGTGGCGCGCGCAGAAACGCGATCGAAGAAATCGAAAATCGCGGGCCAGACCATCGGCACCATGCCGCCGTGATCGCCATCGACCTCGAGGTAGTCGAAGTCGAAGTGGCCCGCACGCATGAACTTCACCAGCGCCCGGCTGCCCGCGAGCGACGGTGTAGCGCCCGTGCCCTCTGTGATGAACATTGGCAAGTTGCGAATTCGCTCGAACGGATAAATCTCCTTGTCGACGAAGGGCCCGGACATCGGCGCGATGGCGCGCCAGCGTTCGGGATACCGCGCGGCGAGATGCCACACGCCGCCGCTGCCCATCGAATGGCCCGCGAGAAAGGTTCGCGAGCGATCCGCACGGTACTCTTCGGTCACGATCTCGAGCACCGTGATGACTTCGAGCTCGCTCAAGTCGAGTTCACGCTGACGTTCGGGCGTGATGGCTGCGCGCTGCGTAGCGGCCGTCGCCGACTGGCCGAACACGGCGGGCAGTCGTAGCGGATTGCCATACGCACCGAGCGGCGTAAATCCGAGCGGCGAGACGACGATGTAGCCGTGCTTCTCGGCCAGCTGCCTGAGCAAGCCGCCGGCAATGTCGAGATACGTGCTTTCGTTGGCTCCGGCGCCGTGCAAGAACAGCACGATTGGCAGGGACTTCTTCCCGTCCCAGGTGGTCGGCACGTAAATCCGGTACGGCATCTGTGCGCCGGTCGGTGTGAACAGATAGCTGGCGGTGCTGATCGCCGGTCGCGGGCGGCGTCTGCGCCACGACGTTGCCGGCGATGCCGAGCAGGGCCACGGTCAGGATGATGAAGCGCCGTTGCATGAACGTTCCCCCGTTTCAGTCTGAGCGTCGCGTCATGCGATAGAGCAGCGTAATCAAGCCGAGCGTCATCAGGTCCGCCGCGGCCACCATGTAGAAGCCCGCGGTAAACGAGCCCGTCGCATCGCGCAGGATACCGACCATCTGCGGCCCGAAATAGCCGAACAGCCCCGCGCCGAGGCTCACGATGCCCATGGCATTGCCGGCTTCCCGCCGCGGCATCAGGCTGCCGCCAAGACCGTAGAGCTGATTCGCCGCCGAGAAACCGAAACCGATGACGACGGCGGTCGCCACACGAAACACGAGCCAATGCTCGATCGTCAGCGCCGCCGACGCCATCGCGAGGATCGCGACGATGCCGCCAAGCACCAGGATCTTGTCGAAGCGGTCGGCGAGCACGCCGATGACGAGATTGAGCACGATCGCTGCAACGTACCCGGTGGCGATGATGAAGCCGGCGGCAGCAGCGTCGAGACCATAGACGGTTTTCGCGACGCTCGGCACGAAATACGTGATCGTGAACTGGCCGAAACCGCCGAGCCCCACGACCAACGCGAGAAGCCAGACCACGGGAGAGCGAAAAGCACTGCGCGGCGCCGCGGGATATTCGCGCGCCGGCCGCAGCGGGTGGAGCGTCCGGTTCAACGGCTGAGCCGATAGAACAGCCAGAACACGGTGGAGCCGAGCAACGCCATCAGCGCGTAGCCAAGGATTGCGTAGCGCCAGCCGAACTCGACGACGAGCGCGCCACCGAGCGGCGCGCCGACGACGGACGCCATCGCAGAGGTCGCACCGAGCACGCCCATCGTTCGCCCGCGCAGGCTCGGGGGCGCCGTCAACGTCACCGCGATGAGCACGCTGACGAACGCGAAGCGGTAACCGAAGATGGTCAAGCCCCGGAAGGCGACGGCCGATTCGAAATTCCACGCGCGTCCGAGCAGTACGCTGCCGATCGCGACGCCGACGAGGCCCAACGCGAGCACGCGTTTCTCGCCGAATCGCTTGGCGGTCAAGCCCGCTGGCACGCTGAGCAGCATTGCGAGCAACCCGTAAAGGCCCGTGAAGAATCCGAGCTGCGTAAAAGTCATGCCGACGTCCGCCTGGATCGACGGCAGCAACGGCGAGAAACCGAGATTCGACAATTGCAGCGTGAACATCGCGATCAGCGTGACGCCGAAGGGCACCAGCCACGCCGCGCGAGAATGGTGCGTGTCTTGGTCATCGTCATTGCGGTACCTGTTCATCGAGAAATCTACTCACGGCTCTGCGGGCTGCCGCGGGGTCCCAGGCGCGTGCATCGACGACGTCGGCCTCTATCGGCAGCACGGCAACGCCGGCTTCCTCCAGCGCGCGCTCGATGAAGAGCCGGCCGGTTGCAGACGGCTTCATGCTCTTGGGGTGCAGCACGAGCGCCGCGTCGATGCGATGCTCGCGCGCCTGCGCGACGGTCCACTCGGCCGCCCACGGCGGATGGTGCAGAAACTCATTGAAGCTTGCGGTGCGGCTCGCGAGCGCGTCGAGCGGCTCGTCGAGCCCGTAGCGGATGTAGGCGTCCGGACCGAAGGCGAGATACATCGACCAGACGAACACGGCGCCGTGCGAAGCCTCGAACGCGGTATAGAAATCCGTGTCGTGCCAAAGTCCGGCGCCGACCCACATGAGCCGTAGCTTCTCGCCGGGGCAGGCCGCGATGCCGGCGTCGACGCGCTGTCGAACCTCGTCGTGGAAATGCTGTGCATGCGCGAGCGCCCAGTCGGTTCCGCGTACCCACTGTGTCGCCATGACGTTCGCAATTTGCTCGGTCATGCGCACAGGCGTCGCGGGCGCCTCGGCGATGAGCCGCCGGGAAGCGTCGAAAATCTCTTCCTGTCGATTGACGCGTTCGAGACGCTCGCGCAGTTGAGCGCGGTCGAGACGCCGTTCGCTGATCGACTCGAGCCGTTCGATGAGGCGCTCGAGCGTCGGCCGCGACGAACTTTAGCCTGTGCGGCTCGATGAGCTCGCGCCAGCGATGCCGGGTCAATTCCCACCAGCGCGGCGGCAGCTCGCTCGCACCGGGGTTGTCGATTTCGAAGAGCTCGGCATCGAAGGCCTCGGCCCATAGCGAGAACACGCGGTGGATGCAGTCGCAGGTCAGGCGCGCGCAGAGCAGCCGCGGTGCCGGCAGCCCGCCCCACGGCGCCTCGCCCGCTGCTCCGTAACGCGTCGTCGCGAGCCCGAGGCTGCAATAACGGCAGAGCTGCTCGGGCAGCCCGTCGCCCGCCATTGCATCGAGAAACGCCGGCGCCTGCCGCTTCGCGGCCACGAGCGACGACCACCACTGATTGCTCACGGCCGGGATCTCGAGCAGATCGAAGAGCTCGAACGGCACGTCGGCTTGAATGAGCGCATACGGCCGACGCTCCTCGAAGACGCGCCGGCGCAGATCGCCGAACCACTGTTTCTGAAAAGCCGTCGCCGCCAGCGTCGACTGAAGCTGCTTCTCAGCCACAGCGGGCCTCCCGATTCGAGACCACCGCAGCGAGCAGTGCGCGGATACGCTCGCTGTCTGTGCCCGTCGTGCCGAGCGCGGGGTCGCCGGCAAGTGCCGCGTGTGGAATCGAGCGCCGCGCGAGCAACTCGCGCACTCGCGGGGAATCCCAGCCAAACGTCGCATCGTCCGGCGGCAGGGAGAGAATGACGGCAGCGACGCCGTGCAGTGCGTCGTCGAGTTTGTGCATGAGCGCTTTGACCGGCATGCGCGCGGCAATCGACTCGCGTCGGTAATGCTCTGCGAGTGCGGCGAACGGGTCGCCGGAGACATCGATGTCGGCGCTTACTCCGCCACTGCCAAACGGGCTCAACTCACCGACGACGACAGCGCCTTGCGCCTCGAGCGCCGTGTGCAGGGCAGTCGAATCGACGGGCGCTCCGGCGAGCAGCACGCGCGGCCCTTCGAGCGGCGGTCGACCGATCATCGAATCCGTCGCCGCTTCGGCGAGCGCGGCATAACGCGCGGGTTCGAGCTGCCAGAACGCACCGAGCAGCGGCAGCATGTCGACCCCGGCGATGAGCGGCCCATCGGCGCGCATCGAATTGAGGCGCCGGGCCGCGGCGCGCGCCCGATTGGCGCTCGCGATTTGCCGGCGCAGGTCCTCCGGTCCGAGTTGCCGGCCCGAAAGACCTGCGAGCTGCGCCAACAACGTGCGCGCGCGTTCCGCGTTGTACGCCTGCGTGTCGGCGCCATCCGCATGCAGCAGGTCGAACAGCCATACCGGCGGTAGCCGGGCGACGATGCCGCGACGCTCGAGCTCGCGTAGATAAAGGAAGCACTTGTAGTCCGGATCGGAGCTGCGCGGTACCACGATTGCGGCGACGTCGGCCAGGCGCCCGTTGAGCGCGCCCTCGACGAGTTGCCGCAGGCGGTTCGGAAACAGGTCGGGCTCGAGCACGCGGTTCGCGGCGGGCGTGGGTGCCGCGCTGCCGCGGGCGAAGACCGGCGACAAGCCTGCGGCGCGAACGAGCTCGACCGGCATCGACGGCCACGAGATCACGACCGTGCCACGGTCGGCTGCGGCATCACTGCCGAGAGTCCAAAACGGCGATTCGAATCCGGCGCGCAGCTCATCGATGTCGCTCGCGCCCATTGTCGTCCGCCTCAGATATTCCCGGCCGCACGCAGCCGCTCGAGCGTGTCCGCGCTGTAGCCGAGCCAATCCCGGTAGACCAGCGTATTGTCCTGACCGACCGCAGGCGCAGGCCGCGCGGCTTCGGCTCGAGCGCCCGCGAAGCGGATGGGGAGGCCCGGGCCGATCACGTCGGCAACGCGACCGAACTCTGGGTGCTCGATCGGCAGGGTTTCGCCGCGCGCGAGCACACGCGGATCGCGCACGGCTTCGGCCGGCGAGCGGACGGGCGCCGCGGGCACGCCATGCCGCTCGAACAGTGCCACGAGCTCGGCCGCGGGCCGGCCGCGCGTGAAGGTCTCGATGTAGCCGTTGATGGCGTCCATGTTGGCGACTCGCGCGTCGCGCGTGGCGAACCGCGGATCGCGTTCGAGATCGGGACGGCCAATAGCCAGGAAGACGCCGCGTGCGAACTGATCCGTCGGTGCACAGATGGCGAGATGGCCATCGGCTGATTCGTAGATGCCGAACGGCGTGAGCCGCGGCACCATGCGCCCCGTGCGCTGCGGCAACCCGCACGCTTCGAGCACATCGAAGGGCTCCGCCGCGACGAGAGAGGTCAGCACACCCAGCATGGAGACGTCGACGTGCCGGCCGGTGCCCGTGACATCGCGCTGCCGAAGCGCCGCGAGAATACCGACGACTGCAAAGACCGGCGCGCACAGATCGGCGAAGGGAACGCCGACACGGACCGGTGGATCCCCCGGCGCGCCCGACGTCATCATCAGACCGCTCAGCGCCTGGACGATGGCGTCCATGGCTTTGCCCGTGCCCGTGGTCGTTTGATCGGCGCCGTAGCCCGATATCGAGCAATAGACGATGCGGGGGTTCTGGGTCTTTGCGAACTCGTAACCGATACCGAGCCGATCGAGCGTGCCCGGGCTGAAGTTCTCGACGACGACGTCCGCCTGGCGCAACAGATCGGCGAACACGTCGCGCGAGCCAGGCTGTTTCAAGTTCAGCGTCACCGCGTACTTGCCGCGCAGGCGGTTCAATGCTGCCACCGAGACATCGTCCGGCGCCGAGCGGCCCAGGGACACGCCGTTGCGCCCGATGAAGGGCGCGTTTTCGCGGCAGTGATCGGGTGCCGCGGGGTTCTCTATTTTTATGACGCGTGCGCCGAGGCTCGCCAGCAGAAAGGTCGCGAAGGGTCCTGCCAGGGCCAGCGTCAGATCGAGCACGGTCAACCCGGCGAGCGGGCCCGGCTCGGGATGGTTGTCGGATGTGTTGCTCATAGCTGCAGTGCCCGCAGTCTACTGAGCGGCAGAGGTAGCGGCTAAGACTTCGTTGCTTTGCGCGTCAGACGTGGTGCGTCTTTCGGGGCGCTGCAGCAGCGGCACGCGAGCTCGACGAACTCGCGCAAGAGCCTCGAGTGGTTGCCGCTCTTCCAGGCGACAAGGACCGACACGGTCGGAACCGGATCGCAGTCGAGCGGCCTGAAGGTCACGCCCGGCGGCAATAATGCTTTGATCGAATCGGGCAGCAACGCGAAGCCGAGACCTTCCTGCACGAGCTGCAAGTGACCCAGCACGTTGTCGGCGCTCGAGACGGCATGCATGCGAATTCGCGCTTCGCGGTACAGATTCGCCGCCGCATCGTGCAGCGCCGGCGATAACCGGCGCTCCATCGTAATGCAGGGCAGATCGTCGAGACTCGCGACCGGGATAACTTTGCGCCGGGCGAGCGGATGATGCGCCGGCAGCACGATGACGAGCTGCTCACGCAGGAGCTCGACGCCCTCGAGCCCGTCGGCCTGGAGCGGTCCGCGCACGAAGGCGACGTCGAGCGCGCCGGACTCGAGCCCCGCGATCGGGTCGACGGCGTACTTGCTGTGCAGGATCAGCCGCAGGTCCGGCATGCGGTCCGCGACGAGGGGCCGCAGCGCGGGGAGTATGCGCACGTCCGCCGACGGAAACGTGCCGACCGACAGGTCGCCGGCGCGTCCTTCGGCAGCCTGTTTCGCGAGCCGCGTGGCATGCTCGACGCGAGTGAGAATATCCCTGGCCTGCCGCAGGAAGATGCGCCCGGCATTGGTAAGCGCGACGTGGTGTCGGCTGCGATCGAGCAGCTTCACGCCGACGGACTTTTCGAGCTGACGAATCTGCTGGCTCAGCGACGGCTGAGCGGTGCGTAAGCGGGCCGCTGCCCGCGTAAAGCTGAGCTCCTCGGCGACTGCAATGAAATAGCGTAGGTGTCTCAGCTCCACTACTGCTAGCGTCCGGGCACCACGAGGCGCGTGAGCTGCGACACGTCCTGCACGTGCTCGATGTCGCGAATCGTGGTCAGTATCTCGTCGAGGCGCCGCGCGGGCAGCTTCGACTGCGGCATCAGTTCGCGATACTTCGCTTCGACGTCGCTCCACTCGATGCCACGCGGCGCCGAGCCGCGCGGCGCGTCCACGGTCCTCGTGATGCGCGTACCCGAAGTCGTGACGATCGTGACGGTGCCTGCCCACAGCCAACGGGTTTTCACCGGCGGCGGCGAAGGGTCGGGCTCTACCATCGCCATGAGCCGCTGCACGGTGGGCTCGAAGATCTTCGCCGCCGTCGCGTGTACCCACGTGAAGTTCTTGTCGGCGATGGCGGAGGCCACGAAGTAGGGCAGGCTGTGGATGGCCTCGACGTGGTCCTTCGGGCGGCGGCTGCCGAACATGGTGCGCACCGAGGGCCCGGCTACCAGGATCTGCGCCACGTCGTTCGGCGCGATGTTGCCTTCGCGCGCCGCGGTCACCGCTGCCTCGAGCATACCGGAGAGCGGGTGCGCGCCCGGCCATAACTTGATGGCGAGGTAATCCATGATGTTCCACGACTTGCCGAGGTCCGCGGTCAACCGCGCCGCGTTCGCGGCGCCGCCGCCGAAGACGTCGATGAACCCGCCGGGGCCGTCGAGCATGTCCTCGTTCACCGTGAAATCGCGACCGGCGGCGAGTGCGGCCTGCACGCCGGTGAACGCCGCGTTGGCGCCCATGTATTCGCGGGACCAGCTGTTCGTGCCGACACCGAGGCCGCCGACGGTGGTGGCGATGATGCCGAGCGCGTGCGCCATCTGCTCGGGCGTGAGCTTCAGCAGCGTGCTCGATGCGGCCGCGCTCGCGAACGCCACGATCTGCGACGCGTGCAGGCCGGGCCGCCCGCCGTCGCGTGCTTCGCCGATGCGCCCGCCGGCCTCGTAGCCCAGCACCATCGCGAGCAGCAGGTCCTGGCCGCTCACGCGCTCGCGCTCGCCGAGTGCGAGGCCCGCCGCGGTCAACGTGGTGCCTTCGTGCGCGATGTTGCGCATATCGCTGTCGTCGGAGGCTGCAGCATCGCTCAACGCCGCGTTCACGCGCGCGGCGAGTGCAGCCGGCAGCTTCGTGTCGCTGAACCAGACCGTGCTCTCCGGCTTGCCGCCTTGTTCCTGGCGAGGTCGCGTTGGATGATCGCGGAGTCCATCGTCGTGCCCACGGCCGCGCTCGACAGCGTGCTGGCCAGGATCATCTTCGCGTGCTCGATGGCGAGCGGCGGCAGATCGCCGAACCTCGTGGCGCTCAGGAAGCGCGTGAGTGTGAGTGTGGCGCTGCCGCCCGCGGCGACTGGCGCGACGCCCTGCTGTGCGGTGGCCACCGGCGGCGTCAGGCTACCGAGCCCGAGCACGCCCGCAGTGGCGAGCGCGCCTTGCAGCGCCGTACGGCGGTCCATGGCTATTTCAGGTCTCGCGACGTGAGTAGGGCGTGTGCGTGGCATGGCGGCCTCAGCCTGTAGCGTCGGTTACTCGAGTGTGGCGAGCGCGGCCTGCGCACACTCGTTCGCGACCGTGAGGTAGCTGCGGACCGATTCGGGGCCGACGACATACGGATGCCGCGAGTTCGGGGCGCGCGTCGCGAGGGCCGGCAGCTTTTCCTTGCTGCCGTCGTAGTCGGTGTGATTCGACAATATGATGTCCGCGCCGGCGTGCGCCGCGACGTCGCGAAAACGCGCCGACGACTTTGCGTACGCCGCGAACCGCTCGGCATCGGGCCCGAAGTTGAAGAGCGTGCCACCCCACAGTGCGGCCACGTGGCGCGCGGCGCCGTCGCGCACGGGGAACAGCGTCGAAATCGTGCCGTTCGTGTGCCCCGGGGTGAGGTACATCTCGAACGTGGTGTCGCCGACGGTCAGCTTCTGGCCGTCGACGACCTCGATATCGCGCCGCGGCAGCCAACTGGGTTTGTCGCGCTCGAGGAGGTCCCAGTCCGCGGCCGAAAGCAGCACGCGCGCGCCGAAACGATCCTGCAGCAGCTTTGCGCCGCCCGCGTGATCGTAGTGACCGTGGCTCACGATGACGTAGCGGATATCTTTGGGATCGAGGCCGAGTTTCGTGAGGCCGCCCACGACTTCGTCCTCCACCGAGTAGTCGAACACGGGATCGATCACGACGATCCCGGCGCTCGTCGTCACGGCCCACGTCGCGAACTCCGTCATGCCCACGAAGTACAGGTTGTCGAAGACTTTCACGGGCTCGGCATGCCATGTGTCCCGCGCCGGTACGGGGCGCGGCCCACCGCGCGGAACGGTTCCCGCACGTGCCGTGCCCGGCATCGGACACAGTCGGTCGACCATGCCCGCGTGCTCGCCCGCCACGGCCCGTGCCGCGGCGACGTGCTGTGCTACTTTTGGATTCGGATACTGCGCGCTCGCGGCAGTCGCGAGCAGCATGAGCGTTGCGGTTGATACGAAGCGCATGGACTCCCCCCAATCATCTATGTGGCCGCTCGGACGAGCGCCCCTTCGTGCAACGTAGCACGATACCTGCCGCCTGCAGAACGGTCCGTCGTGCGGCGCGCGACCTCAGCCGATGCGCGCACCGGCTGCGATGGTCGGTGGGGCGGCGTTGAGCTTCTCGGTCGCGAAACCCGCCGCGGCCTTGTAGCGGCTCATGAACGCCTCGCGCTCCGCCGGCGGGATCACGTCGTCGATAGCGTCGAACACGCCGCCGCACCGCTCGTCGAGCAGGTTCAGCAGACCGAAGGGACCGGCGCCGCGGTTACGCAGTACGACTGCGGAGATGGGCGCGCACAGCTGCGCATCGAAAGCGCTTAGCGCCCGCGGCGTTACGCCGTGCTCGAGCATTGCGGCGCCGAGAACGCGTGCGTCCACGATGGCCTGGCTGGCGCCGTTCGAGCCCGTCGGGTACATGACGTGCGCAGCATCGCCGAGCAGCGCAACGCGTCCGGACACCCACGTCGGCACCGGGTCGCGGTCGATCATCGGGTACTCGAAGGCTTCCTTCGCGCCGCGCAGCATGCCCGGAACGTCGAGCCAATCGTAGGTCCAGTCTGCGAAATGATGAATAAAGGAATCGATCTCGACTTTCTTGTTCCAATCGCCGTTACCCCAACCGCTGGAGTTGTCCACGGTGATTTCTGCGATCCAGTTGATGGTCGCGAGCCCGGTGGCGGGATCCGCGGGTGAGATCGGATAAAACACCACGCGGTGCCGGTGGGTGCCGAGACCGACGAACGACGCGCCGGTGCGGATTGGCACCCCTGGCGTCGTGCCCCGCCACATGATGGCTCCGCCCCATTGGATCGGCGGCTGGCCGGGGTGCATCTGGGCACGGATGGCCGAATGCAGGCCGTCGGCCCCGATCAGCAGGCAGCCCGGGACCTCCGTTCGATCGCCGCCCCTGGTTTGCACGAGCGCCGTCACGTGGTCGGCGTGCTGGCTATAGCCGGTCACGCGCGGGCCCATGCGGACGGCATCCGCTCCGAGGCGCTCGATCGCGGTTCGAAGGAGCAGCATTTGCAGCTGTCCGCGATGAACCGCGTATTGCGGCCACTTGTAGCCCGCGAGCAGCCCGCGCGGCTCGGAGTAGACATCGTTGCCGTTCAGCCCGACGAGCGCCCACTCCCGCGCTTGCAGCCCGATCGCGTCGAGCTTCTCCGGCCCGATACCGAGCTCGTAGAGCTCGCGGACCGCGTTCGGCTGGAGGTTGATTCCGACGCCGAGCGGTTTCGGCTCGGCGACTGCCTCGAGAACGATGCACGGCACGCCGATTTGCTGCAGCGTGAGTGCCACGCTCAATCCGCCGATGCCGCCGCCGGCGATGATGACCGGCAGCCGATTCGGTTTGTTCATTGGTATGCGCCTGCTTGCGCGGCGAATTGTTGCATCGTTGCGGCACGGATAACAAACTGCGCTTGCGCCGCTGCGGTTGGCTCGGCGCCGACGAGGGGGCATTGGAGATGGGTAATCCCGTTCACGAACGCAGCGGCCCGTTGACGTCTCGCCGCAAGGTTCTCGGCGGCGCCGGCGCAATCCTGGCCGGTGCGGCGATGCCGCGGGTGTTTGCGGATGCCGCCGGCGGTGTCGGCATTGGCATGCGCGCGTACACGGCCATCTTCCCGGGCGGTGCGGGAATCCATTTCGACCACGCCTATTACCGCGACCAGCACCTCGCGATGATGCAGCGCCTGTATGGCGCTGCATTGATGCGGGTGGAAATGCGCAAACCGGTGGTCGCGGAGAACGAGGCGCCTTCCGCGTATGCGGCGATCGTCAATTTCTGGATTCCAGATCCGGAGGTTTTCGCCAAGGCCAGCGCCGCCCATGGCCAGGCCCTTGTCGAGGACAAAGCCCATTTCACGAATGGTGAGCAGAAGGTCCAGAGCGAAGTGGTGTTTGGCGAGGCGGGCAAGCCCGCAAGCGCTATTGAGCTCGGTGACCGGTGTCTGACGGTGCTATATCCCTATGCTCCCGGCGACCGCTTCAATTACGAATACTATCGCGATCATCACGTGACTTCTCTCATCAAGCTGTTCGGTCGCGAGACGATCAGCCGGATGGAAGTGCGCAGGAGCTTGTCGTCCCCGGCCGGCGGGAATCCTCCCCGTTACAGTTGCACCGCCAACATCTACATCGCGGATCCGCAGGCATTCGCCGCGGCCGCCAGCGCGAATCACCAGCGCGTCGTCGACGACATCCCGCGCTTCACGTCGGTTGGCCCGGTCTCCTTCCTGACCGAGGTCGTCGGAGCCTTCAACGCGTAGCAGGACCGGCGTAGCGCGACCTTCAGCGCGGGAACGGTTTCAGCGGCGGTGGCGTGCCAGGATCGAGCGGTGTGCGCGCGACGTTCATGAACATCGACATGATCGTGTACTCACCCTGGATCAGGGTTGCCTCGGCCACGCCGCGCTCGCCGAACTTCGCCACCATCCGGTCGTACGTCGCGTCGCTGACGCTGTGGTTCTGTTCGAGCTCGGTGCAGAAGTCGTAGACGATGTCCTCGTCCTCGCTCATGTTCGGGGGCCGCCGGCCCGCGGCGAGCGCTTCGAGGATTTGCGGCTTCAGGCCGGACTTGATCGCGTTCTTGTCGTGCAGGTCCCAGATGACTTGCTGCGTCCAGTGGCGCGCCGCGATCAGCATCGCGAAGTGCGTGAGTTTCTCGCCGAGCGCGCCTTTCTCCGTTTCCATGACGCCATGGATGTGCGTCTGGATCTCGAGAAAAGGCAGCAACACCTCCGGCACGCGCAGGTAGCCCCACCAGAATCCGAACGGACCGCCCGGCCGGGCTTTCGTGAACTCCGCGACGACCTTCTTCTGCAAGTCGGTCATTTGTGCGGGGGGCAGGGCGCCGAGACGCTCCTGGGCCGCGGCCGTACCGGCGGCACCGAGCATCGCGACGGCGGCGACAATGGCGGACACAGTTGCTTTCAAAGTGCGACTCCTCAGCGGGGGAAAGGTGGCAGGCGGCCGCTGTTGGCCGATTCGGGGTACGCCATGTTCACGGCCATCGACAGGTAGGTATACAGGCCCGCGGTGACGGCGGTCTGCACGACAGCCTCTTCGCCGAGCGTTGCGACCGCCCGCGCGTAGGTCGCGTCGCTGACGCGCTTGTTCTCGAGCAGCTCCGTGCAGAAGTCGTAGACCGCTGCCTCGTCCGCGGCCATGTGTTCCGGGTGCCGGCCTTCCTCGAGCGCCTTCACGGTGTCGCGGCCGAGCCCTTCTCTGATCGAATCCTCTTCGTGGGCCGTCCAGATGTCGTTGGTCCAGTGCCGTGCCACGATCATGATGATGAAGTGAATGAGCTTCTGACTGATTCGCGGATTCACGTGCGACTGCTCGTGCAGTTGCCGAAGCGGCCCCAGGATCTCCGGCAGGTGCACGTACACCGTCCAGAGGTTCGGTCCGCCGGCGCCGACGCCGCCGTCTGCAGTGGCGCCGCCGCCTTCGCCGAGGCCATCGGGCCGCACTTCCCTGTATTCCGCGAGCGCCCGGCGTAGCGGTTCCCTCATCCTGTCCTCCGGAATGGCGGAGAGACGGTTCTGCGCACTGGCGGGCATCGGAACGGGCGTCTCACCGCGAGGTTCGCTCCGGATCTGATTCAGGATCGAGCTCACGCGCTGCTCGAGAAGCATCTTGCCCAACGCGGGGACGACGACCGCGCGATCAGCGGCGGCGATCACGTCGCGCCGCAGCCATTTGCGCTCGGGATCCACGAACAGCAGCTCGGCCTGATCCTCCACCGTCTTGCGGTGCTCGGCGGGCACGGTTCGGCCGGCCCACCGCCGCAGGTAGTCTGCATTGATCGTCATGCCCTGACCGGGTCGCGTCTCGTGAGCGGTGACGTAACCGACGCGGACTCCCGAGGGCCTCCAGTCCGCGTGTAAGCGTTGAGCGAGGTCTTCCAGGCTGCGGTCGCCGGGGCCGGTGCCCTCGTCGGCGATGATCACGACGTTCGTGAAGCGCCCCGCGTGCAAAGCTCGGCTCACGACGTCGTATGCGTCAACGGCGCCGGCGGACCGCCGGCGTGGCGCCGGCTTGTCGGCTGTAACGGGTAGAACGAGCGCGTCGCCGAGCTCCTCGGCCACTCGCCGGGCGACGTAACGCGCCACCTCCACGTGATTGGCAACGGCCATGGAGCTGCCACCGGCATAGATCAGCGTCGTTTTGCCCGACGCGGTGGCCGCCTCGATCTCGGCGTGCGAGTAATCCGCCATGAAGACCGAGCGCGGCGGCGTCGCGGCGCGGGCGCCGAGAGGGGCGGCAAGAAACCAGGAGAGCAACAGTACGACGGCAGTCTTCACGAGTCCTCGCTCCTGATCAGTTGGCCGGCAACGTAAACACGTACAGCGCATGACCGCGCTCCGGAACGCGGATTTCGGGCGAGAGGGTGGCGGGAACGACGCGTGTGCTGCCGCCGCCAAGCCCCGTCGTCACGGCGATGTATTGTTTGCCGTCCACCGCGAAGCTCACGGGGAATCCCTGCACCGACGTGCCTAGCCGGGTGTCCCAGACCACCTTGCCGCTCCGCACGTCCACGGCCTTGAAGCTACGGTCGAGATCGCCGGCGAATGCCAGGCCGCCGCCCGTCGACAGCACGGACGTCAGGAACGATGCACGCTGCTCGAGCGACCACGTCGGTTTCAGCGTATCGACGTCGAAGGCCGCGAGCTTGCCGATGTTGCCGTTCGCGCCGGGCGCCACGTAGAACCGTCGGTCCGCGCCGCCGCTGCTGCCGCCGCCGGGCGCAAGCTCTACGGCGCGCGCGCGCATCGAGGCGCAGGTCTGGCTCAGCGGAATGATCAGTTGGCGCGTCGGCGGGTGGAAGCTCATCGCGGGCCAGTTCTTGCCGCCGGCCGTGCTGGGGCACGCATCGATCCACTCGCCGACTTTCTGGTCGATGATGTCCTGGCGGTAACGCGGCCTGCCGGTCTCGCGATCGAAGCTGGCCCAGATGTTCTGGAACACGGTCTCCGCGTGGCCGATATACGCACCTGTTCGCCGGTCGTTCTTCCACAGCATGCCGTCCTTGCCCACCGAGAACACCCACTTCTCGCGCCCGGAGTCGACGAGCACGCGCTCGTAGACGACGTCGAGGTCGAACGACTCACCGGGTGCGTGCGAGAAATACCAGGCGAGCTTGCCCGTGGTGACGTCGAGCGCGAGCGTGGAGCTCGTGTAGAGAGCGGCGTCGTTGGCGTTCATGCCGCGGCTCGCGGGCATCCACGGCTTGGCCTGCGTGGTGCCCCAGTACGTGAGCTTGAGCTCCGGATCGTAGCTGCCCGTGATCCACGACTCGCCGCCCGCACGATACAGATCCGGCAGCCCGCCCCAGCTGTCGCCGCCGGGCTCGCCCGTGCGCGCGATCGTGCTGAATCGCCAGAGTTGCTTGCCGTCTTGCGGATCGTAGGCGCTGATGAAGCACTTGGTTTCCTGGTAGGTGCTGCACGTGCCCATGCCCTGGATGATGAGTCCGTTGGCGATGACAGGGCCGCTGTTCGTCGCCATGACATCCGGCATGATCACGTCCCACACGCGCTCGCCCGTGCGTGCGTCGAGCGCGACGAGGCGCGCCTGTTGCGGACGGTTGGCCCACGTGACCGTGCTCTGAAAGATCAGCTTGTCGCCGTAGAGCGAGATGCCGCGCGGTGCCACGTCGGAGCCGACGCGGTACTCCCAGATCAGATTGCCCGTGCGCGCATCGAGCGCTTGCACGATGCCGCCGGTGTTCGCGAGATAGATAGTGCCTTTGTAAACGAGCGGTGCGGGTTGGTTGATGCCGCCGTCGCGCATCGGCCAGATCCAGGCGAGCTTCAAGCGCTTCGCGTTGTCCGGCGTGATCTCGCGAGCGGGCTGAAGCTCGTTGCGCCGTAGTCGTGCCGCAGCATTACCCAATCGGCGGGATCGGGGCGGCGCAGCGTTTCGTCCGTGACGGGAACGAAGCCGCGCACGGTGCCCGCGACGATGACACCGGTCGGTCCCTGGACCTCGGGTGCGGTGAGGACGGCCGCCTGGCCGGGGAGATCCTTGCCGAGGCGCTCGCTCGTGCTGGCTGTGATAGCCGCTTCGCTGGCCGGGGCGCCGTTGGCTTGCAGCAGATAGGCAACGATGTTCGTGTAAGCCGCTGCCTCGAGGCCGCCGGGGTTGTTCGGCGGCATGGTGGAGCGCGTCTGCGCGATGAGCTCGCTCGTCGGGCGGTTGCTCCAGCGGGCGACGAATTCCGGTCCGCCGAGCAGGGCGTTCGGCAACTGGCGCAGGTTGGCGCCGTGGCAGGTCGAGCAGGTCTGCTCGAAAGCAGCGCGGCCGGTAGCAGCTTGCTCGGCCGTGAACGATAGAGCGCTCGCGCAGTGCAAGCCGAGCGCAGCGAAACTCGCGAGCGAGGCCAAACGTTGGATCGAGCTCATCGTGAAAACGTCCTCTTCAGTGCACCGCAAAGTTCAGTACGGAACGGCGCCGCACCAGAGCAGAAACGCGCCGTCGGTCTGCACGTCCTGCTTGTACTTGAACGTCAGTCGGCCATCGGGCCCTACCTCGAACAGAACGATGCGCGGCGGCACGACCTCGATGGCGTTGCCGTGCGCCGCTGGATGGGGCCGGCGGATTCGTGGCTCGTGGCCACGAGCGAGCGACCGTCGGGGTGCAGTGCGAACATCCGCACGTCGAGGCTTTCCGGATCTGCCGACTGGATCAGCCGCGGCTCGCCGGTGTCGGGATCCACCGAGAACACGGCAATGGAATTTTCCATGCCTTCGGAGATGACCTCTTCGCCGCGGAAAACTTCCTTGCCGCGACCGCGGTTCGCGACGTAGAGCGTACGGCCGCCGGGATGCATTCGAATCGCCGACGCCGCCTGGCCTGGTTTCGACGCTGTGGAAGAGGCCAGAACGGAAGTGACGAACACCGGTTCCGGCGACAGCCGATCGTCGGCGATGCGATACGTATGCAGCGCGTTCTGCGCCTCGATGACCACATACACGAAGCGGCCCGACGGATGAAACTCGACGTGGCGGCAGCGAAACTCGCGGCCGCCGTTCGGCGCCACGGACTGCCGGTTCGTGAGCTGACCGTTTGCGTAGCCGAATATTTTCAACGCGCCACGGTCCTCCTCCTTCCTGCCGGGAACGCCTTCGTTACCGCGTGCGGGCACGATGACGGCGCGACCGGAAGGCATGACGCGGATCTGATGGGCGTAGATGCCCGCATCGAGAGTCGCCGCCTGCCGCACCTCGTCGCCGATGGAGCCGTCGGCGTTGCGTCGATGCACTGCAACGCTGCTCGGCTCGTTGAAGGCGGACAGCAGGTGCTCGCCGCGTTGATCGACGGTGATGTAGATCGGCCTATAGCGCAAACGAACGGCATCACCCACCGGCTTCAGCGCGCCCGCTGCATCGACCCCGAAGGCATGCAGGTAATGGTTGCTGGGCTCTTTCGCCGTGTGCGCGTCGCTGGTCGCCACGTAGAGAAACCTACCCCACGACCACGCTTCCTGGACCTCGTCGGGAAGCACGAGGGGATCGCCGATCTCGCGTCAAGGATGCGACGTCGTCCGCGACGCGGTAGCGCAGCAGCTTTGGGCCGACGTTCGCGTAAATGTCGGCGCGTGCGCTCGCCTGCGGCTGCGCCCCCAGCGTTCCGAAGCGGCCGAGCGCCGCGGCGCCGGCGGCGCCCGTGAGCAATGCGTTGAATCTGCGTCGTTGCACGGCCATCCCCCCCGGCGCCGCGCTAGCCGTTCTCGCGAATGAACGCGAGAACGCTGGCGACGCACTCGTCCGGTTTCGCGACCGCGATGTGGTACGCGTCGCTGCGCAGCACGACGAGCCGCGAATCGCGGATCGCCTGCTGGTACTTGCGAACCTTCTCGACCGACTGCAGCGCGCTTTTGTCCGCCGTGACGATCAGCGACGGCGCCTTGATGCGCTGCAGCACGCCGTCTCGCTCGAGGTCGAAGCTCGACAGTGCCGTATTCAGGCCCTGTGTGCCTGCCTGCGGCGCGGCCTTCTCCATTCGGGTCCAGTACTCGATCATCTCCGGCGACGCGGACGAGCCGAGCCTGTCCTTCTGCGGAACGGGCGACGGGTTCGTGATCGAAATCACCGACGCCGGGCCGCTGACGACCGACAGAGTCCGCGTCAGCCCAGGAAAATCGGCGGCGAACTGCATCGCGATCGGCCCGCCGGTTTTCGCGCCGACGATGTGCGCGGATTCGACGCCCGCCTTGTCGAGCACGCTCGCTACATACGCAGCGAGGCCGGGGAACGACCATTCGAAGTCCGCTGGAACCGGCGCGAGGCCGCAGCCGGGAAGGTCCGGCCGAAGCACGCGATATTGCTTCGCCAGCGCCGGCACCCAGGCGTACCAGACGATGCCCGACTCGAGCGCGCCGTGAATCAGAACGATGGCTTCGGGCTTGCGCCAGGGCTCGCCGAACCAGTCGTCCCGGAAGAAGCGTTCGGTCGGTGCGTCGGCGGAGCGCGTCTGCGCCGCCACCCGCGTCGTGACGAGCGCCGGCAGCCGCGGCGCCCACGGCGCACGACGTCGTGAGGACGCTGCGGCGGGAAACGGTGATCGCCATGGCCGGTGCTCCGTGACTTAGTTGGGCTTTTTCGCTTCGGCGCGTTGTGCGAGCTCGCGCACCCATGCGCTGACGTTCGCGACGGCAGCCTCGTCGAGGAAGCTGCCGAACGCGGGCATCTGATTGCGGCCGCCCGACACGGTGCGTTGAATCGTGTCCGCGGACAGACCGGCGCTGAACGCGGGGCCGCCGTGACCGCCGGTGCCGTCCGTGCCGTGACAGAAGACGCACGAATTGAAGTACGCGGTCTTCCCGGCTTCCATGTTCACTTCGATGTTCGCGTTGCTCGTGAGTCTCGGCGTCGACTGCTGCGCGGGAGGCGCCTGCTCGAGCGTGCCGTCGAGCGCGAACAGCCAGACGCTGTCGCCGCGCGGACCGCCTTGCACATGCCCGCCCGAGTAAGCCGCCACGTACTGGTGACCGCGATGCTCGAACGTGCTTGCCGGGGCGTTCATGCCCGCGCCGGTCTGGAACTCCCAGAGCTTAGCGCCGGTCGCCGAGCTCAACGCGGTGAGGCGGCCGTCGTTACGGCCGATGAACACGAGGCCGCCGGCTGTCGCGATCGAGCCGCTCAGGCAGCGCTCCGGCCAGTGCTGCTGCCAGACGAGCTTGTTCGTGTGCAGATCGAGTGCGGCGAACACGCCGAACATCGGCAGCGGGTTCACGCCGAAGTTGCCGCCGATGTAGAACTCGCCGGCCGGCGGGTTGCGATCCGGAATGTCCCAGGCCCGGAACACGCCGGCGTTGTCGCCGGCGCAGACGAAGATGTGGCCGGTCTGCATGTCGACCGAGCTCGGCGGCCAGTTCGCGCCGCCGCGCAGTCCGGGCTTCACGAGGACGTAGTCCGTCCAGTAGGGCGTGAAGATGCTGCCGCGATTCACCAGCGTGAAGCCTTCCGGTGCGATTTCCATCGACGTCGGGACGAACGGGTCGCCGACCGGAAACGGTTGCGTCGCCGCCGTCGCCTGGCGCGGCTCCTGCGCCACCGGCCGCTCCTCGATGCCGATCAGCGGCTTGCCGTTCGTGCGATCGAGAATGTAGAGGTACCCCGTCTTGCCCGCCTGGGCCACGCCTTTGCGTTTCACGCCGCCGATGTCGATGTCGAACAGCACGACAGGATTCGGTGCGTCGTAATCCCAGAGGTCGTGATGCACTTCCTGAAAGTGCCAGCGGTACTTGCCGGTTCGCACGTCGATGGCAACGATGGACGCGGAGAACAGGTTGTCACCCGGTCGCACGCCGCCGTTGAAGTCGGGGCCGGCGTTGCCGGTAGAGAAATAGATGAGCCCGAGCTCGGGATCGAGGGCCGGCGTGTTCCATACCGTTGCGCCGCCGTTGCGCCACACCTCGTTGTTTGCCGGCCACGTATCGTGGCCGACCTCGCCCGAGGCCGGGATCGTGAAGAAGGTCCACACGAGCTTGCCCGTCTTCGCGTTGTACGCCTTCACGCGCCCGCGCACGCCGAACTCGGCGCCCGCGAAGCCCGTGATCACGAGGCCGTCGTAGTACAGCGGCGCGGTCGTGATCGTGAAGCCGTCCTGCCAACGCTCGGCCTGCACGCTCCAGACGACCTTGCCGGTGGCCTGATCGAGGGCGACGAGCTTGCCGTCGAGCTGGCCCGGCGAAGACCTTGCCGTCACCGATCGCGACGCCTCGATTCGTCCAGCTGCAGCATGCGGTCGAGATCGCGGGGTCGAGGCTCGCCTTGTACGTCCAAAGGAATTTGCCGCTGTCGACGTCGATGGCGAAGACGTCGTTCGCTCCCGTCGAAACGTAGAGCGCGCCGTTGAAGAAGATCGGCTGTGCTTCGCCCGAATATTGCGGGCCGAATCCCGAGCCGTTCAGGTGGATGCGCCACACACCCTTCAGGCGCTCGACCGTGTTGCGGTTGATTTCACCGAGCGGGGAGTAGCGGCGGTTGTACCAGTCTCCGCCGTTGGTCGGCCAGTCGTTTCGCGGAGCCGTGAGCGATGAGCCCGCGAATTTCGGTGCAACAACCTGGGCCTCGACGCTGAAGAGCAACGCTGTCGCAAACAGCACGAGGACGATTGCGGTCGAGAACCTAGCGTTCATCCGGGCTCACCTTATGTGGCAAAGTGGGGCGAGAAGTCGCAAGCGCGTTATACCTTGAACTGCGCAGCGATTCGATCATAAATCCGCGGGCTCTGCTTTGGGGGCTCGCGAGCTCCGGTCATGAACGCGACGGCGTCTGCCATCGTGTAGTCGCTTGCGGTCGATGACGCAGAGTCTGCGCCCCAGCCGGTGGACATGGATGCGGTCGGCGACTTCGAATACGATGCGGCATGTTGTGGCTGATCAACACGATCGAAACGCCGCGAGCCCGCACGTCACGGATCGCGTCGAGCACCTTGGCCGTTTCTTTACTCCGAGCGCAGCGGTTGGCTCGTCGAGGATCACGATCCGCGAGCCGAAAGCTGCGGCGCGCGCCACCGCGAGCCCCTGCCGCTGACCGCCGGACAGCGTCTCGACGGCCTGCCGCATGTCGTCGAGCGTCAGCAGTCCGAGCTCCGCCAGTTTCTGCCGCGCAAACTCCTGCATCGCGGCGCGATCGAGCTTGCGGAGCCATCGACCGGCGAAGCCGGCAACGCGCAGCTCGCGGCCCATGAACATGTTGTCGGCGATCGACAACGCGGGCGACAGCGCCAGGCCCTGGTACACCGTCTCGATACCTGCGGCTCGCGCCTGCAGCGGCGACGTAAACCGTACGGCCCGCCCCTCGAGCCGAATCTCGCCGTCGTCCAGGCTCACAGCGCCCGAGATCGCCTTGATCAGTGTCGACTTGCCGGCGCCGTTGTCGCCGATGACCGCGAGGATCTCGCCGGACTCCAAGTCGAAGTCCGCGCGGTCGAGCGCCGTGATTCGGCCGTAGCGTTTCACGAGACCGCGTGCCCTCAGGATCGGCTCGGCCATGACCTAGCGCGCCAACTGCCGGATCCAGCGATCGATCACGACCGCGGCAATGATCAACACGCCGATCAGCAGATACGTCCATTGCGGATCGGTGCCGGCGATTCGCAACCCGAGGCCGAACACGCCCACGATCAGCGCACCGAACAGCATGCCGAGAATCGAGCCGCGGCCGCCGAACAGCGAGATGCCGCCGATGACCACCGCGGTGATGCTCTCGATGTTCGCGAACTGTCCCGAGGTGGGCGCCACCGACCCAACGCGGCCGATCAGCACCCAGCCGGCAAACGCGCAGATCACGCCCGGCGAGCACGTACACGGACACCAGCGTCCGTCGCACCTGAACGCCGGCGAGCTCGGCGGCCTCCGGATCGTCGCCGATGGCGTAGACATGTCGCCCCCACGCGGTGTGGTTCAGCACGTAGCCGAGCGCCACGATCGAGGCCGACCATTGCGATCGCTGCCGAGCGTGAGCGTGGCGCCGCCCAAGTCGATCGGCCGACCGAAGAGCTGCAGTAGCGGCGCCTGCTCCTCGATGACCTGGCTGCGGATCGACTCGTTGTGCGAGTAGAGGAAATTGGCCGCCAGCACGATCTGCCAGGTACCGAGCGTCACGATGAACGGCTGGAGTCGCATGCGCGCGACGAGGAATCCGTTCACGTAACCGATGCGCGGCGCCGAGCGCGAGGCCTGCGAGGATCGCGACCGGGACCGGCACGCCGTAGCCTACGGCGAATTGCCCCATGACGACCGAGGCGAGCACCATGATGGCGCCGCCCGCAAGATCGATACCGGCGGTCAGCACGACGAGCGTCTGCGCGGCGCCGACCAGGCCGACGATCATGACTTGCTGCAGCAGCAGCGACATCGAGAACGGCGACAGGAATCGCGAGCCGAGCACGAGCCCGAACACTGCGACGGCGAGTACCAGGATCGCGAACGGCACGAGCGCGAGCTGCGAGTGCAGCACGCCGCGAACGCGCTCGATCAGCCCCAGCATTTCTGCAGGCCGGCCTTGGAGTCGATCGATGGCGTGCCGCGCACGGGCTTGTCGGTGACGAGCACGGCACCCGTGTCGAAGAACTTCAGTCCCGGCGTCGGCGCGGGCCGCTGCCCGGTCCTGACGAACTTCACGATGGCCTCGACACCGAGCGACGCCATCAGCAGCGGATACTGCTGCGCCGTCGCGCCGATCACGCCGGCCGCCACGTTGCGCACGCCGGGGCAGCCGCCGTCGATGGACACGACCAGCACGTCACGCGTTTTGCCGACGGCTTTCAGCGCCTCGTACGCGCCGGCGGCCGCGGGCTCGTTGATGGTGTACACGACGTTGATGCCGCGGGTCCCTCTGGAGACAGTTCTCCATGGCCTTGCGCCCGCCCTCGGGATTACCGTTCGTGATGTCGTGGCACACGTTGCGCGGGTCGCGCTCGTCGCCGATCCGGTTCGGGTCGCCGAGCTCGATGCCGAACCCGTGCATGAAACCCTGATCGCGCAGCACGTCCACGCTCGGACGGCTCGGCAGCAAGTCGAGATAGGCGATCTTCGCGGTCGCCGCCGCGCTGCCGAGCTGCGCCTTGGCCCAGGCGCCGACGAGCTCGCCCGCCTTGAAATTGTCGGTGGCGAACGTGGCGTCGGCGGCGTCGATGGGCTCGAGCGGGCGTGTCGAGCGCGATGACGAGAATGCCACGCGCGCGCGCGGCCTTGACGGTGTCGACGATCGCGGCGCTGTCCGTCGGCACGAGCAGAATCCCGTTCACGCGGTTCGCGATACACGACTCGATGGCCGCGATCTGGCCTTCGTTGTCGCCTTCCTCGCGGCCCGCGAGTGCCGTGAGCTTGGCGCCGAGCTCGATGGGCTTTGGCGCGGGCCCCTTCCTTCATCTTCACGAAGAAAGGATTGGTGTCGGTCTTCGTGACGATGCAGAGGCTGACGTCCTGCGCGGATGCCGCTGGCGCTCCCACCGAAGCCGCCAGCCAATGCGACTGCGAGTAGCCTGGCGGTTCGCGACATTCCGGCCATTCAGCACCCCCCTGACACGTCGACCTTCGTTTGCCGAGCCATGATAGTGAGCGCCGTCGAGATTACAAACGTTTGCAAAGCCGGTCCGGCACCATCGATGATGCGCTCATCACCTGTCATGGAACCGCGAGGAACCTGCAATGCGAACCATCGGACTGTTGCTGACTTTCGCCGCCGCGACACTGAGCGCACAGACCGCCCGTGCGCCGCTGCCGGCCGACATCGATCCGCAGTCTTTTTCGCGCCTACCGCTGATCCGCAAGGATTCGCTCGATGCGGAAGGCAAGCGCATCTTCGAGGTCATCCACGGCAAGGAAGGCAACGTGCCGCGCTTAGGCCCGCCGAATAATACGATGTACAGCCTGGCCGTCGCCGAGCCGTACGACGAGCTGAATCAGCTGCTGCGCAAGGCCAACGTCATCGGCGCGCAGTTCTTCGAGATCAGCACGCTCGTGCCGGCGCGCGAGTTCAACCAGCAGTACGAGTGGACCGGGCACGAGATCGGCGCCCAACGCGCCGGCGTCGACCAGAAAGTCATCGACGTCATCAAGTACGACCGGCCGGTCACGGGGCTGCCGGAGAAGGAAGCAACCGCCATCGAGTTCGGTCGTGCTCTGTTGCGCGGTAATCGCCAGGTGTCGCCCGAGCTGTTCGCCAAGATGGTGGCGTTGTTCGGCCGCCGCGGCACGATGGAGATCGCCATGGTCATGGGCGACTACGCCATGACGGCCATGGTGCTGAACGCGGCCGACCAACGTTTGCCGCCGGACCGGGAATCGCTGCTGCCGCCGCCGCGGCCGTGAGTCTACAAGGGGGATGTCCTGTGAAAGTGAGAATCGCTCGCGGGCTCGTGTTCTGCGCGCTTGTCGGCTCGAGCTCGTTGACGCACGGACAGGGTCCGGCTTCCGCGCCGGTTCCGTCGCCGGATATCGTGATGCCGGGAGAACTCGTGATCGAGCCCGCCACGCTGCATCAACCTCGGTTTCGAGTGGTTCATCCAGGGCGATGCCAACCGCAACGCGGCGGTGGAGGTGTCCTACCGCAAGACGGGCACGACCGAGTGGAAGCCCGCGCTGCCGCTGCTGCGCTTGAACGGCGAGCGCATCTACGGGGAATCGCGCGTCGACGTGATCGCGCCCAACATGTTCGCCGGCAGCGTTCTCGACCTCGAGCCCGGATACGGCGTACGAGGCGCGCTTCGCGATGTCCGATCCCGACGGCGTGCGCGGGCCGGCCGAACGCATCGTCACGGTGCGCACGCGTGCGGAACCGCAGCCGTACGCGGGCGGCCGCGTCTTCCACGTGTATCCGCACGGCTTCAAGGGGCAGAAGACCGAGCCGTCGTTCGAAGGCCTGATGTGCGCGTACAACTTCTGGTGCGCGGGCACCGACTGGGCCACGTCGGGCCGGCCGCGCGTGCGACCGGGCGACACGATCCTCGTGCACGCCGGCCTCTACAAGTACAACCGCTACGAATACACGAACAACCCGAACGTGAATCGCACCGTGCCGCTCGACGGCACCTACTACCTCACGGCCGACGGCACCGCCGGACATGCCGATCGCGATCAAGGCGGCGGGCGACGGGGAGGTCGTCTTCGACGGCGACGGCAACTTCGCGCTGTTCGACGTGCGGGCCGCCGACTACACGTATTTCGAGGGCATCACGTTCCGCAACGCCGAGATCGGGATCCAGGCCGGCACGCAGTTCATCGCAGGCTCGAAGGGGCTGACGGTGAAGAAGAGCCGCTTCGAGAACGTCGGCGCCGGCATCTTCACCAACTACTCGGGCTCGAGCAATTTCTATATCGCCGACAACACGTTCATCGGCAGGAACGATCCCGCAGCACCTGATCGGCTGGGCCGGCGACGCATGTGGACGAAGTTCGCCGGCGTCGACGGCCAGATCTTTCCGCCGAAGATGGCGTCCTACGTCGCCGTGAAGCTATACGGCCCGGGCCACGTCGTCGCCTACAACTACATCGCCGACTTCCACGACGGCATCAACGTGGAGACGTACGGCAACCCCGACGGCTCCGTACGCGTCGGGCCCCGGCATCGTCGACGGCCCCAAGTATCCGACGCGCGAGTATTGGGATCGCCGGCCGGTCGCGATCGACTTCTACAACAACTACATCACCAACTCGCACGACAACCCGATCGAGGCCGACGGCAGCATGCACAACATCCGCATCATGCGGAACATGCTGATCAACCATCCGTCGCACGCGTTCTGCAACCAGCCGACGCTCGGCGGACCGGTCTACTGGATCCGCAACATCGCCTACAACCTGCCGGGCGGATCGACGCGGCTGACCAACGGCGCGGCCGGCGTGCTGTTCTACAACAACACGATCCTGACGGAGACACAGGCCGCGGAGCGCGTCGAACATCCACTGGCGCAACAACCTGATGCTGGGCCAGAACTCGGCGCCCGCGATCCTGAGCGTCAACACGTTCACCAGCTACACGTCGTCGGACTACAACGGCTTCCGTCTGAACCCGGGCGCCACGACCGCGTTCGAGTGGAACACGCCGGCCGAGGGAATCGCGGATTTCACCGGGCCGGGGCACGAGGCGAAGCTGCGGACGCAGCGCTTCGCGTCACTGGCGGAATATACGGCGGCCACGGGCCAGGACCGTCACAGTGTCGCCGTGGATTACGACGCCTTCGTCAACGTGCGCCGACTGGATGCGCAGGACGCGGCGAGCGTGCAGAAGCTGTACAAAGCCGACGAGTTCGATTTCCGGCTGAAACCCCGGTCCGCCGCCGGTCGACAAGGGCATGCTGCTCCCGAACGTGACCGACGGCTTCTCCGGCCGCGCACCGGATCTCGGCGCGCTCGAGGTGGGGCAGCCCGTGCCGCACTACGGGCCGCGAAACTAGGAGTAGCCATGTCTCACGTGAGCAGTCGCAGAACTTTTGTACGGAGCGCTTCCTACCTGCTTGCCGCCGCACAGGCGGGCCGCTGGTTGAGCGTCGCGTCGGCGGCGGACGCCGAACCGGTGATCGTCGACACCTCTGCCGGCAAAGTCCGCGGCTTCATGAATCTGGACATCAAGACGTTCAAAGGCATTCCCTACGGCGCATCGACGGCCGGCAAGAACCGCTTCATGCCACCTGTAAAGATGGCTGCCTGGACCGGCGTCCGCGACGCCATGAGCTTCGGACCCAGTGCTCCGCAAGCGACGCAACAGGCGGGATCTCCGGCCGCGGGCGAAGACTGTTTGGTGTTGAATGTGTTCACTCCCGGAGTCGACGACCGGCAGAAGCGGCCGGTGATGGTCTGGTTGCACGGAGGCGGCTTCCGCGCGGGTTCCGGCTCGGCGCCGATCCTCGATGGAACGAGCCTGGCGCATACCCGAGACGTCGTGGTGGTGACGTTGAACCATCGGCTGAACGTCTTCGGCTTCACATACCTGGCTGAAGCCGCGGGCGCCGACTTCGCGTTGTCGGGCGGCGTCGGCATGCTGGACCTCGTCGCGGCGCTCGAGTGGGTACGCGACAACATCGCGCGCTTCGGCGGCGATCCGAACCTCGTGACGATATTCGGGCAGTCGGGCGGCGGGCGCAAAGTGGCGACGCTGATGTCGATGCCTGGTGCGAAAGGACTCTTCCATCGCGCCATCATCGAGAGCGGCGCCGTGCTCCGGCTGACGACACCGGAAGACGGTCGCCGCGCAACCGAAACGCTGCTCGCGGAATTGGGCATGCAGACGTCGCAGGCGCGGGAGCTGCAGAACGTGCCGATGGAGCAGCTCGCGCGAGCGGGCGCCCGGCTCAACGAGAAGTTCGCGTTGCGCGAACCCGGCATGACGGAGAACTCGCCGACGGTCGACGGCCACACACTGCCGACCCATCCATGGGATCCCACGGGCCCTGCGGTCTCCGCCAGCGTTCCGTTGCTGATCGGCTACGCGAGAACCGAGGAGACCTGGTACGACCGCCCGACCCCGGAAGCGCTCGCCATCGACGAAGGCGGGTTGAAGGATCGTGTGGCGAAGCGACTCGGCCGGGATGGCGCGCGCGTCATCGCAGCCTTCCGGGAGGCGCATCCGGACGCCACTCCCTGGGATCTGTGGATCCTGATCGCGACGGATCATCCGCGCGGGGCTCATTCTCGGGAACTGGCCAAACGCAAGGCGGCTCAGGCCGCAGCGCCCGCCTACCTGTATCGGTTCGACTGGGAAACACCGGAGGGCGGCGGCCACATGCGTTCACCGCACACCGTCGAGATCCCGTTCGTGTTCGACAACATCAAGATCGCCGGTCCGTTGATCTCGAAGCTGCGCGAAGCTTACGCGCTGGCCGAGAAAGTCAGCGCGTCGTGGGTGGCGTTCGCGCGAACGGGAAACCCCAACGTTGCGCAGCTGCCGGCGTGGCCTGCGTACTCCGCCGCAACGCGCGATACCCTGCTCTTCAACGACGAGATCCGCGTGGAGCAAGACCCGGACCGCGGTGCACGTCAGGCGATGGAGCAGGTATTGAATCTTGCGTAGGGCACGTTCAGTCGTTGAGAGCGTGCAGCACGTCGGCCGAGAATTTGGCGATGTTGAAATTGCTCGTGACGTCGAAGCCGCGGCGGACGACGACCAGATTCGCAGACGGAACGATCATGGCGTATTGGCCCCCCGGCGCCGTCGGCCGCATAGGCAACGTCGGGTAACCCTTCCCGGCGGTCGTGAATCCAGAATTGGGCGCCGTAGCCGGGCCCACCTTTGAAATAGGCAGCGGGCTGCGCCGGCGCGAGCGTCGAAACGTATTTCGACCAGCCTTCCGGCAGCAGGCGTTCGCCGTTCCAGACGCCATCCGCGAGATACAGCATTCCGAAGCGGCCGAAATCGCGCGCCGTGCTCCAGCACTGGCCGGAGATCAGAAAGTCCCCGCGCCAATCGGTTTCGACGACCGTGCGCGTCATGCCGAGCTTCCAGAGAAGTTCGCGATACGGGAAGCTGACCCAGCGTTCGTCGTCGTTCAGGCCTCCCGCAACGCGCGGCTGGCCATGATCGTGTCCGAGCCCGCATAGACGAACCGCGCTCCCGGTCGCGAATCCACCATGCCCAGCATCGAGATCTCGGACGGCGGCGCGCCCGCGTCGTAGGTGTCGAGCAGCGGGTCGCCACCGGCTTCGGTATACAGGCCGCTGGCCATGTGCAACAAGTGGTTCAGCGTGATGTTGCCGCGGGGATCGCCGGGCGTCTGCCACGCCTTCAGCGGCGCTTTGCGGTCGAGGTCCAGTAGCCCGCGCTCGCACTCCGAGGCCGACCAGCGAAACGCTGAGCGTCTTGCACATGGAGTTGGTGCGCGCGGCCGTGTGCATCCCCCAGCCCGGCTCGTAGCGCTCTGCGACGATCCGGCCATCCTTGACGATGACGACGCCCCAAGTGTGGCCGCCGTAGACGCCAGCTTCGTTCTTGAACGCCGCATCCAGTGCAACGGCCACGGCTGCGTCCTTGGCTTTCGGCAGCGGTGCCGTGGCGCCCGCATCACCCATCGGCCACTTCTGCGCATCGAGGTTCGGCACGGAGATGGAATCGGGCATGCGCGGCAGGCTGGCGACGAGATCGACCGTGGCGCCGATCGGCAGTTGCGTGCAGCCGAGGCCGGGCCGCCACGCGGCGATGCGGGGCTCCATGTCCGACGCGTAGTAGACGGAAACGATCTTCTTTTCGCGGTCCACCACCGTCCGTGCGTCGCGCGCGGCGCGGGCGCTCATCGATTCCTCGAGCAAGATTCTCCGGCAGGTCCGCCGAGAAGATTCCGCTGCAGTAGTGCAGAGCCCGGTACCCCGCCGCCTGCGCCGCCAGATGGCGATCGGTCACCAGAGCAGGATTGCGGTTGTTCACGGGTATGAGCGTGGGTGCGGCGGTCTGGCTTCGGCGCCGGACTGCGCCGTTGCGGGCAGGCACGGCACGAAGCTCAGGGCGAGCTAACGCGCCCAGGTATGGAGAAGTTCTCGGCATGGTTGGCACCCCCGTCTGCGATGGCCAACTGTATCACCGGCGACCGCAGCCGCTGTCGTTCCCTAGCGAGCGGTGGCGGGCTGCCCATGCATTTTTACTGGCCAACTTGAGGCATCATCAGCCTAAATCGACTGTGCGTAACCGGGGGGACAGATGGCGGTCTATTTCTCGACGCTCGACTGGGTCGTGGTCGGGCTCTATTTCCTGCTGATCGCGGGCATCGCGACCTGGGTGGCGCTGCAGAAAGAAAAGAACACGTCCGACTACTTCCTCGCATCGCGCGACGCCACCTGGTTCCTGATCGGCGCCTCGATCTTCGCCTCGAACATCGGCGCCGAGCACCTCGTGGGCCTTGCCGGCTCCGGCGCAGGCACGGGCATGGCGTTCGCGCACTGGGAGCTGCATTCCTACTTCTTGATCGTGCTTGGTTGGGTGTTCGCGCCGTTCTATCTGCGCTCGAAAGATCTTCACGACGCCGGAGTTTCTCGAGAAGCGCTACACGCCGGGCACCCGCACGGCGCTGTCGCTGATTTTCCTGGCGGCGTACATCCTGACCAAGGCGTCGGTCACGATCTACGCGGGCGCCATCACGATCAAAACCATCCTCGGTTACGACTCGATCAACCTGCCGGGCTTCGGGGAGGTCGACTTCTTCTGGTTCTCGGCGTTCGCGCTCGTCATCGTCACCGGCATCTACACCGTCGTGGGCGGCATGAAGGCCGTGCTGTGGACCGAAGGCATGCAGGCGCCGCTGCTCCTGATCGGCTCGATCGTCATTCTGCTCGTGGGCCTCAATCAGATCGGCGGCCTCGACGCGCTGCGTGCGGCCAACGCGGACACCATCTCGCTGTGGCGCCCGCTGCACCAGGCAGGCGGAACGAGCTGGCTCCCGACCGATTTGAGCTTCCTGTTCGATTCCTCGGCAGACGCCGTGGCTCGGCGTCGTGCTCGGCTCGCCGATCATCGGGCTGTGGTACTGGTGCACGGACCAATACATCGTTCAGCGCGTGCTTACTGCGCGCAACCTGCGACAGGCGCGACGCGGGGCGATCTGGGCCGGCTACCTGAAGCTGTTCCCGGTGTTCATTTTCCTCATCCCCGGCATGATCGCCGTCGCGCTGAAGAACATGGGCGTCGACGGCTTTGCCGACATGGAGCGACCCGACGAGGCGTTCCCGCGCCTGGCTGCCCATCTTTTGCCGCAGGGCCTGCGCGGGCTGGTGCTGGCGGGCATGCTGGCGGCGCTGATGAGCTCGCTGGCCTCGCTGTTCAACTCCACGGCCACGTTGTTCACGGTCGATTTCTACGGGCGGCTTCGGCCGACAGTCGAGCGAAGCGCACCTCGTCAGCGTGGGCCGCGCCGCAACCGTGGCGGTGGTGGTGGCCGGTATCGCTTGGATCCCGATCATGCAGAGGATCGGCGGTGGCCAGCTGTACGGCTACCTGCAGAACGTGCAGTCGCTGCTTGCGCCGGCGATCGCCGCGGTCTTCATGCTGGGCATCTTCTCGAAGTACGTGTCGCCGATCTCCGGCCTCGTGGGCATCGTGTCCGGCTTCGTCGATCGGCATGGCGCGCCTGTTCATGCAGGTGGCCCATGAGATGGGCGGCATGGAATTCGGTGCCCTGCAATGGTTCGTCGACATCAACTGGCTCTACTTCTGCTTCCTGTTGTTCGTGTTCACCTGCGTGCTGATCCTCGTGGTCAGCGCATTCACGCCGAAGGCGAGCGACGAGCACCTGGCCGGGCTCACCTTCAGCACCATCAGCAAGGAACAGAACGCGGAAGTGCACAGCGGCATATCGGTCTCGGACGTCGTGCACTCGGGCATCGTGTTGGCCATCGTCGCGGCGATCTACATCTACTTCTGGTGAGCACCGCCCGGGCGCCCACCTAGGACTCCGCGGCGCGATAGGATTCTGCGGCGCCCGCTCAGCCGCCGGGCACGCCGCCCGCCCGTTGCTCCAGGAACTGCATCCCTTCGATCGCCATGTTGTAGTCCATGCTTTCGCCGCGCCACTCGCAGCGGCTCGTCTCGGGAGTGATCGTGAGCCCCGCCTCGCGATTCAGCACGTAGAGGCGCTGCGTCTCCTCGAAACCCAAGTGTTCCTCGGGCTCCGGCAGCGAGATGTTTCCGCTGAAACATTGCGCGCCGTTCTCCTCGACGCGCCGGCCGTCGGGCCGCGTGAAGACGAACACACCGTCGTCCGTAGCCGCGACCGCGTACCCGCCCTCGTGCACGAGCCGATGGTGGAAATGGCAGAGCGTGATGAGATTAGCGAGCTTCGTCTCGCCGCCGTCGGCCCAGTGCCTGACGTGGTGCCCTTGCGTGAAACGCGTGCGATCGCAGCCCGGGTAGCGGCAGCCGCCGTCACGAGACCGCAGCGCGCGGCTCAGCGCCGGCGGAATGCAGCGAGTCTTTCGGCCGATGTCGAGGGGCTCGCCATCGGCGCCCTCCAGAAGACCTACGATCGTCGCGTCGCACGCGAGCCGGCGCGCCGTGTCGACCGCGAGCGCAGGCCCGTCATCGAGCTCGCATCGATGCGGCTCGTCGTCGGCCGGCATCGCCATGTCGGACAAAACGGCCTGGTCGACGTGCACAACGACCTGGTAGCGATCGGCGGCGGAGCCGGCGCCGCTGCTTTCTCCCTGACGCGCGAGAAACGTTTCCGCGACGTGCCGGAGCGCATCCGCGCGCCGCATGGGCACGGTCGGCGATTCATCGGTAGCTGTTTCCGCGGGAACATATCCTTGCGAGTCGCTGGCCTCGGCCGGTTCGCGCAGCGCCTCGACGGCCGCTTCGAGCGCCTTGCGCACGACGGCGCCGATCTCGGGCGGCAGGCGCGCATTCAAAACGAGCTCGCCGCTCGCGTCGAAGAAGTAGCTGACGTGGCGCCGCGCGTGCAGCTGCTGCTCGAGCTTCCCGGCATCTCGCCGCTGCGTCCAGTGGTACTTGCGCACGAGCTTCTCGACGTGTGCGGCCGTGCCGTAACGCGCAACGTGCACGAGCACGGATTCGTTTGCGGGCGTAGCGACCCGCGTCATCGCCCGCACCTTGGAATAGGAGACCGCACCGCTCGCGAAAGCAGCGCTGATCTCGGGCAACTGCTCCAGCGCGCGAGCGACCCGCACCTTCTCGCGCGCCGCGACGGCGCCGATGCCGCACTGCCAGTTCAGCCACTGCGCCGTGTTCACGAGCCCATGACGCTCGTGCGCCCGCTCGCGATCGAACTCGGCGACGAGCGTGAGGAAGCGATACGTGGCGGCATTCAGATGACCCCAGAGCTCGGTGATCTTCGCTTCGAGCTCGTCGAAGGCACGCCATTTGCGGAAGTTGGCCTCGGGGTCGAGGAGGGTGGTGCAGGCCATGGGAACCTCCGTTTCGTACTGGTGTTACATACAGTAGTATGAGACGGAATGTCATTTAAGTCAATAAGTTACAATGATCCCGGATTTCCTGTTGGGGGGTATAGATATATCCGGCCGAAAAAAAACACGGCCCTAAGGGTGGCTTCGGCTGGGCCGCGGACGTTTCTAGAGTGGGCGGCTAGGATCGGTTCCGCGGGCAGCGGAATGCGAGCGGTATCAAACGTCCGTTTCCGGCGAAGAGCAGAAGTTAAACGCCCAGAATTCTATTTCTGCTATCGGCCAGCTGCGGCTGTCGTCAGCGCTGCTGTGCCTGGGCGGCGCCAGGCGTCTGCCTGAGCATGTTGGCCGTCGAAGAGACGGCAGATTTCTTACCTCTACACAGGCCCGTCATCATCACCTTGTAGAGATCAGGGTCTTCTTGCGCCATACCGAGATGATCAAGCTCTCCCCCTGAAATGCCGACAACTTCCTCGTCAATCTTCTGCAAGACGTTAGCGCGCACGCGGGGACTCAGTTTGTCGAAGATGCTCTGGTAACGAACCACGACATCTCTGTCGGATTCCTCGTCGACCTGCGTGATGTACTTCGCGATGCTCAGGCCGTCCGAGAAAGAGCCATCGAGTACGCGCGCGCAAATGTCGACGCTGGGCTGGGCTACAACGTCCCGTGCTGCTTTCAATGCCTCAGCGTCCGGTCCTGTCGCGCCATAGCGTTCAAGTGCGAATTGCGCAAACGCCGCGTCGTCGTTGGGCCCACGTTGCGCGAAGACCACCGTGAGCACCCCTCCGCGCCGAAGACCGCCGGGATTCTCTGAGCCATTGACGGTGATCGTGTGTCGTCTTTGGAACTCCTGAATCGTCGCAAACAAGGCAGCGCCCCTTGCCCGCGCAACAGGGTCCTGGCGGGGCCGACTGTGAGGCAGCTCGTCTTGCGCAAATACCGCGCACTGCACCAACAAGACGAGAGCTGCGAGAATCAGCTTCATTGCGGATCGTTCTTGCCGTTGTTGCGGTGATGGTTCTACGAAAAGAAGTCGCTTGGGGGTCGGTAGGTCGTGCGGGCGATTCTAATCGGGAATGGCCGCTTTCACCGCCCGGAGACGTTCGCATCACAGCCGACCCCGGCCACTTGCGGTCATCGGCTTCAGTTATTCAGACACCCGTCTATTACCACCTATCTAGTGAATGAAGATACCCGTTGTATGGAACCTGCTCCAAAAGCCCGTTCACGAAGGTGACGAACCCCTGTGCAAACGCGTGTTTATTGCCATGACAGGCCCACCAGCGACGTGCCCGGTCCGGTCCTAGCAGCATAGGAATCACACCCGCATAGGCATCGACCATCTCTTTGTCGATCACCCCGTCCCGTCGGGTCAACCATTCGTACTCTCGTTGCCGCATCATCGCCATGAGCCATTGATGAAGTTTGATTTTGTCTTCGTCGGCAACCTGGTCCGATATGAAGGCCATATAGATTTCCGGCGTGACGCTGAGAATTTCTTCTCGCGCCATCTGAATCATGCTCTGGCGGGTTTGCGCGCGTGACAGCGCATTCGATTGGCGAACCTGGATTGCCAAATAGATCAGTGACGCAACCACTGCGACGGCCGCCGCAATTTGACCGATATATGCCCACTGCTCGAGCGTCATTGCCCCCCCCTATCGCTGTTATTCGTCCGCGGAGAATCGTGCCTGCCGATTCACGCAAGTGTGCGAAGGCCGGCTTTGGGTCGTGAGCCGAAATTAGCACGAACCTTAAGGAACGTCCGCTTCCGAGGAATCCGCGACGCCGCAACGACCAACCCCGACAGCGCCGAGCGGCCACAACCCGACATTGATCTGACGCCGGTATTCAATACTGCGGGGATTTTTTCAGTTGTGCGTCCAGCCAGGTAACAAATTCAGGTGTGTAAATCCCTGCTTCGACCATTTGGCGGTGCCGCTGCCTGACTTGCGATGAACTCAGGATTTTCGTCTGGATCAGGGTGATCTTGGGGTCAAGAAACTCGTCATCCAGGTGGCCGCCTTTAACCGCGTTCCAGGTTTCCTCCAACAGCATCAGGTTGGCATAGAGGTTGTCCCCGAACAGGTCCACTTCCCTGTCTGTCAGTTTTTCACCGTTCAGTATTTTGTGCCAGGCGATACCGAGGGGCTCGTTCAGAACATAGTTCATTGCCTGCTGCTGGTAGCCCTCATCCATGGTGCGGATGCTGTCGAGCCTGGCCTGTTCCGTGCTTTCTCGTATCTGGTAACCCACATACACAAGGGACAACACCACGGCCACTGCACTGACGATCTCAGCGAAAAGCGCGAATTTCTGGAGTTTTTCTTTCACGCCCCTTCCTTCGCGAAGCACAGGGAAATCAATGCATCTGTTGCGACCGAGTAACCGTCGCTTCGCTGCGATCGACCAGCTTGGGTCGAACGTTGCCTGTCAGACTACTGCACCCGACCGTCCCGAACAAATCTAGAGCAGTCGTTCAAACGCCCACGCCGTCCGGCAAGGTTCGGCCAGGAACGGTCAGTCCCAAGTGCCAAAACGAGTAAAGGTATCGTTCATCGGGATGTCCCTGATGATCTCATTCACCATCTGCCTGAATTCTGGATTAAAGAACTGGTTGCCCACTGAAGTCCACCACTTCCGCCTGCGCTCACTGTCGAACGAGATTCCGATTATTTCCCTATACGAGAGCCACGCAGCTTCATCAAGAACGCCTGCTTTGTACTGAAGGTACTCATGTTCGCGGTTACGCATATTCATGACCCAAATCATGTTGAAGCGGTATTGGTTCACAAATGACAACGGCTCCGGCTTTGCCAGCGCTTCGAACACTTCCGCGTATTCGATACCTGTCAGAACGTTCCTGTGATCGTTCTCCAAGAGCGCTTGTCGGGACTGCGATTTCAGCATTTCCGTGTTTTGACGGAGCTGCAGAGCGACGTAGACCAACGATACGATGACCACCACCGGGCCAATGATTTGAGCCAGATACGAGTATTGCTCAAGAGTCATGAATTCCCCCTGCGTTTCGAACTCAACGGGGGATTTTGCGGCCTACCGGCAGATTTGCGAAGGGCAGATATGAGTCGAACTTGGCTACCCGTTAAACAAGCATTAACGGCCGCTATGTCGATCACCGGACGCTCGAACCTCCACCCCTGAGAGCCTCGTCCGGCCACAAGTAGCCTTCGTTACGCGCAATGGCGCTAACTGCCGCCTGTCGCCACGGCATCTGATTCTAGATACCGCGCCATTAAGCCTTGAAATTTCTGCCCGTATCCTTGCTTTAGCCACTTCCATGCTTCACGCACGGACTGACGCTGGCCGAGCGACTCGAATTGCCAAACCAGTTGTGACCACTGGGCATCAGAAATCAGCCCATTCTGTCTGAGATCGAAGTAGTTGGACCAAGCGGCAATTGCTTGCCACTCCCAAGCAATAAGACGTTGCTGATCAACCGCGTCTAGACTGCCAAAGTCCGACCCCGCCTTTAGCCACAATTCGGCAAATTCGCGATCCATTGAGAACGGCGTGTTAAGCCGATTGTTGAGTTCAACAAGACTTTGAGCGTTGCCAACTAGCATCGCATTCGTGTTTTGTTTTACTTGCCGCGCAACGTAGATGAGGGAAACGATAACTGCGATAGCAGCACCAATCTGGCCGACGAAGGCCCACTGTTCTAGTGTCATGCCCACTCCCGAATGCTCCAGTGCTTGAGAGCATTGTGCTACAGGAGCCTGCGACCGTCTCATTTAGGTCGAACCCGGCCGCTTAGGTTCTAACGCTACGCCGGCCGCCGCGACCGATTCGAGGAACAGGCGTCTGTTGATCACGAGGCTCCCCCTATTTGGACAGCAACAGTACCGGTATGGTCATCAGCGCGAGCAGCAGCAACATCCCGATCACCGTCAGGACTACCCGCAACGGCTCCGCGCGCAGCACGGCGACGAAGGTCTCCGCCGTCCCGTTGCGTTCCGCCTCGGCGCGCTCGGCGCGCGCACGAGCCTCACGCTCGTGTTGGTATTCGCCCATCAGCCGCCTCGCTTCCGCGACGTCGGCGTCATGGATCCAGATACCGCCGGAGGTGCCCCACATGCTGGGCTCCGTCTCGTGATAGCCGATTCCACTCGCCTTGAGGAAGCGGCGCACGTCGTCGGCCTCGTCGTCCGGCACGCCGCGCAGATTCAGCAGCAGCTTCGACATGCCTGGATGATAGCGGAAGCGTTGTGTGAGTGACGTTGCTGGTTGCCGCCTCGAGCGGCGCGGCTAACGCGCGGACCGCCAACGTGCTATACCAAACAACAGACTTCGGGAGACGCCCATGACCTCGAAACGTCCGGCGCTTCACGACCTCGGCCGGCGGCGGGTGCTCACCGCGGCATCCGCATGCGCGCTGACGCTCGGGCTGCCGCGCGCATTCGCGCAGGCCGCGAGCTGCACGGTCACCCCCGACTCGGGCGAGGGCCCGTTCTACTTCGATCCCATGCTCGTGCGCTCCGACATCGCGAGCGGGCGGCCCGGCGTGCCGCTCGCGGTGGCGCTGCGGATCACGCGCGGTCGTGACTGCGCGCCGTTACGCGGCGCGCGGCTCGACCTCTGGCAGGCGGACGCGCTCGGCCTCTACTCGGGCTACGAGCGCCAGGACGGTGTCGGCGGCATCTCGACTGCGCCCGCCGTGGGGGCCACGTTCCTGCGCGGCACACAGCTCGCGGACGCCGACGGCTGGGTGCGGTTCAAGACGGTATACCCGAGCTGGTACGGCGGCCGCACGCCGCACATTCACTTCAAGGTGTTCATCGCGGCGCGCGAGCGCCTCGCGGGCCAGGCGTTCTTCGAGGACGAGGTGAACGCCGAGATTTTCGAGAAGCAGGATCCGTACCGGGAGCACTTCCGCAAGCGCAAGGCGTTCAACGACAACGACCCGTTCATAGACGCGAACCACGACGGCCATGTGGACGGCGTGTTCTTCGAGATCGAGCGCCACGACGGCGGCGCGCTCGCGGCGAAGGCCGTCTTGACGGTGAAAGACGCCTGAGGCTCGCTCCCACGATTCAGAACATCAACGACAACGCTTTGGGGGTACAAGCCATGTCCATCGCACGTTCGTTACTGCAAGCCGCGCTCGCCGCTGCCGTCGTCGCGACGGCCGGTGTCGCGTCGGCGCAATTCGGCGCCCCGCCGCAGCCAAAACCGGAGGCGACGCTGGCGGCGGCGCCCGCCGGCTTCGACATGCGGCGCGAAGGCGTGCCCGCGGGACGCATCGAGAGGATCGAGTTCGACTCGAAGGTCACGGGCAACAAGCGGCCGGCTTCGATTTACCTGCCGCCCGGCTACTCGGCGAGCCGGAAATACCCCGTGCTTTATCTGCTGCACGGCATTGGCGGCAACGAGACGCACTGGCCGGGCCCTGGCGCCGCCGGCTCGATCCTCGACAATCTCATCGCCGACGGTAAGGCCGTGCCGATGGTCGTGGTGATGCCCAACGGGCGCGCGTCGAACGAGCCGTCGACGTTGTTCACCGGCCGCGGGCCGGGGCCGGGCGGCCCGGGTGTACCCGGGCCAGGCGCGGGGCGCGGCCCAGGCGCCGGCGGTCCGGGCGGTCCGGGCGGTCCGGGCGGTCCGGGCGGTGCTGCCATGGCCGTGGAGTTCGAGGCGTACGCCGCGTTCGAGCGCGAGCTGATCGGCGATCTCATTCCGTTCATCGAGGCCCACTACTCGGTGGCGAAGGGCCGCAAGCAACGAGCACTCGCCGGGCTGTCGATGGGCGGCGGCCAGTCGCTGAACTTCGGTCTCGCCAACGTCGACACGTTCGCATGGGTCGGCGGCTTCTCGTCGGCGCCGAACACCAAAGCGCCGGCGGAGCTCGTCAAGGATCCGAAGGCCGCCCGGCGGCTCGAGCTCCTGTGGGTGTCGTGCGGCAACGAGGACGGGCTGTTCAACATCAGCGCCGGCGTGCACGACTATCTGGCGGCTCAGAAGGTGCCGCACAAATGGTACGTCGACACGGGCGCTCACACGTTCCCGGTCTGGAAGAACGACCTTTATCACTTCGCATCGCTGCTATTTCGGTGAGTCGCCGCGGCGAGCGGCACCGCATCGCCGCGGCGTGGCTCGCTCTTGGCCTCAATACTGAACCTCTTCGCGCGAGGCCTGATCAGCGCGAAGCGCGGCGTAGACGCCGTATCGCTCATTCAGTTCGCCGGGGTCATCCGCATAGGTGCGAAGCCCTTTGAAGAGCACCTGACTGCCGATCGGCGTAATCGTCGTGTCGACGTCCGCGAAGACTGCTGGAAACTCCAGATCGATCCACGTCTTGTCGTCTACGTGACTCGCGGGAGATTTGCGGCAAGTGAGGTCGAAGTATCGACCAGCTAAGAAGTGATCTTTCGTCCCGAATTGAGCCCACGCGGACCGAAGCTCGCGCAATAACCGACGCCTGGGGGATAGCGCGCTGCGAAACAGCTCGAGTGAGAATCCCAGATCAAAGAGGAGCTTCGCGATTTTTGGCACTAGTAAGGAGTCCGCCTTGCGGAGACATCGTGATTCCAAACGAGCGGCGCCATTCGCCGTCACGCGGAACGCACGGCCAAAGATTACAGGACCACAGCCGCTCTTGCGTGCTCCAGAGACGTTCCAGCGTCCACACCCTATAGCGGCGTCCGGCCAACTGCGGACTTACTGAGCGCCGCCCGTTGCCTCGGTGGGCCGATGGCCGACTGCTTCAGGCGGCCAACTTCAGTTGGGGCTTCAGCCCGGCACGAGCAGCCAACGTCAGCAACATATCCAGGCTGAAGTCCTGCCACTTGCCCTTGAGCAGTCGGGACACCCGCGGCTGCGTGATGCCCAACCGCTTGGCGGCTTCGGCCTGCGTCCAACCCTGCGCCTTCAGGTGCTGCTCCATGCGAATCATCACCTCGGCGCGCAGCGCCATGACCTCGGCCTCGGCCGGATCGAAGCCAAGATCGACGAATACATTGCCGCTACTCTTGATGCGGCGGGTATCGGCGAGGCGCGGATCAATCTTCTTTCTCATGGTGTGCCTCCAATCATTCTGTAGCGAGCCTTCGCAAGCTCGATATCCGTCTTCGCCGTCCGTTGCGTCTTTTTCTGGAAAGCGTGAAGCACATAGACAGCGGTCTCGAATTTGGCCACGTAGATCGCACGGTAGGCGCCCGATCCATCGCGGACACGGATTTCGTAGGCGCCTGCACCCACGATGGGCATCGGCTTGAAGTCGTTGGGCTCGCCACCGAACTGCACGCGCATCAGCTCGAGTCCAATGTCGTGCCGGACTGGACCCGGCATCGCGCACAAGTCATCTCGACTTGAGCCAAGGAATTCCAGCGGCTTCATCCTTATTGGCGCGGGTTCGTTGCGAATTCCCTATTCTTCACCCGGTCAGTTATATCAATATGTGCATGCTTATGCAACTACTTGCATAGGCCGGTGTGGCCAACAACCCGCGAACAGCCGCTATCCTGCGGCCGAGACATTCAAGCGCCTAGCCCCGACAGCGCCAACCGGCCAAGTGCGGCCGCTACTTCGCCAGCGTCTTGCCCACGACGGTACCTGCAGCGTCAGATTGGATGCGGCGCCAGCCTAGCTTCTCGTACAGCTCAGGAATATCCGTAAGCGCGTACAGATCCCCTTCACTGAAGGGAACCGCCTGCACCTCTGCTGCCCGGATCAACTGCGAAGCTATACCCTTTCGTCGGTGTTTTGGCGGAACAAACAAGGCGTGGATCCAAAGCCCTGACACTTTGGGCCCGAGCCCGGGACGCGGGAACGTCGTGAATGCGAGGCCACCAACCGGTTCACCATCTGCGACCGCGACCAGTGGACCGGGAAAAGTGGCGCCGTCAAAATCGAACACGCCCCGTTTCCCCCATTCCGCCATGAACCACTCGCGAAGGCATCGCACGTGTTCCGGAGCCGCAGACGAGCTAACCACACGAATCATTCTGCACGCATAACTGAAACTGTATTCAGCAAACGGAGAAGCGGTGGTGACCAACCGTAGCGCACGACCGCTTCGACAGAATCCGAGGCACTACAAGGCTTCATGCCGACAGCGTTTAACGCGGGCAACGGAAATCCAATGGATCGTGGTTAAGAAGCACGGAGAACTTCTACTGCGAAGTCGTGCCATCCAACCGCACCGAGAACATCCGGCCTCGCCTGTCTGACTCGAGTCAGAGCCTCATCTGGAGAAACACGGAAATGCTTGAGGCAGTAATACGCCAAAAAGAGCCCAGTCCGATCTCTGCCCTGACCGCAGTGCACCAATATTTTCCGACCCACCGCAACACGATTCGAAACGAACTCGAAAGCCACCGGAAGTACCGACAGGCAATACGCCAAGTCGCCGGGCTGCGGCGGCGCATCTTCCGATAAAGGCGTGCACTGATACTCCATTCCCGCAGCCATCAGATCATCCTGATGAACAAGCGCGCCATCGTTGACCGATAGAATCGCGCCAATGCCGCCGGCCCGAAAGGCGTTCAAGTCCCAAGGGATCAAGTTCGGTCCAGGTCTGCCGCACACTGCGTTCTCATGTACCCAATAGACGTGTTCCATGGATGCGTGCGGCTGAATGCGATTCAGCCCGTATTCTTGTGAATGTCAGCTCAGGGTCTCGTTGCGATTCTACTCACGCACAGCCGTTCTCGTGGCTCTGCGACATTCAAACGCCCACCTCGGACCGCAGCACTCGGCCAACAGCGGCCCGATGAAGTCAACCGCGGTGCCGTTGCGGCCTCACTCACCCAGTGAGGTCAGACACGTGCAGCGCAACGGCTGCGCACGCGCACGAACGACATCGACGTTCTGCCCTATCGGATACTGCGCCACGAACGCCACTGGTTGATCGTCGCTCCGCTGCCAGGGCTCGACGAATCTCAGTATCTTCAAGCCTTGAGACTCGTCCCTGACGCTTACTAGAACCTCGTACTCGCCACTGCACGCGGCGCAATCGGGGTTCGAGATCGTACCCATAACGTCGACGACGGTGTCCCGTTGCGTGTACTCGATCGAGATCACCGCAGCGCAATAGACGGGCTTTAGGTCCGGAAGGTCGAGCGTGACCTGCAACTCGCCCTCGGCTCGCACTACCACCTGCTTCGGATCGCAGTGCTCCTTCGCTCGGGTTGCTCGGGGTAGACACTCGGAACTCCGCCCCGGCGATCTTATGTCTGTGTTCTGAGCGGTAGTAGGCCGACCGAAACCAATGACCATGAGCATCAAAACGACACAAACGACGCGCAGCCACATGGAAACGTAACAGATGGGTTTGTGAACTCTCGCCATCGGTCACCCTCCTCCAACGCGCCTTCGCACGAACACCCACGGAACAGCCGCTCCGGGTCGCCTACGGACGTCCGAATATACGTACGAATGCCCGCTTTGCGAAGGTTAATCACCGTTAAGAAATGATTGATCGCTCGGCGCGAAGTGCTCCAAAGCTAACAGCGCGCCCTGCTGCGCAAGCACCGGATTAAGCCGATAAACTCCGTCCGGCGCGACGTCGCCACATCGTTCGCGCTGATTGGCAAGGATTATCGATCGGCCGGAGCGGCCGTTCCGCGTCGCTTCGCACCCGGCGCAAAACGTAGACTTGGCACTCGCAAGCACGGCGGCGGCAATGATCGACCCCATGGAGACCCTCAGGGCAGAATAGTCCGTCGGCTGGCCACGGCGTTCGGCCAGAACACAGGCGCTTGCAGCAGCGGCGATCGGACAGACCCACGAGAAATGGCGAGCCTTATGGACGATGAGCAAGACCACGGACGGAGCGAAATAGTGATGGAGGCGCGCGAGCAGGGGCGACGTCACGGACTTGTGTTGTGCTCGCTCGCGCTGGCGTGGTGTCTCGGACTCATCGCCGTGCGAGTGCTTCGCACGGGCTCACCTGGCTTCGTGTTCCTGGCTTGGAATCTGTTCCTGGCCTGCATTCCGCTCGTGCTCTCGCGCACGGCGGTGTCGATGAATCGCCGGGGCGCATCGAGCTTGGCCCAAGGCACGTTGTTCTGCTTCTGGCTGCTGTTCCTGCCGAACGCGCCCTACATCGTTACGGATCTGGTTCACGTCGTGCCGCCGAGCGGAATCCGGTCGTGGTACGACACGGGCATCGTGTTGTCGTGCGCCGCCGCCGGCCTGCTCATGGGGTATCTCTCCCTTCGGGATATCCAGCAGCTGGTCGAGGACAGGCTCGGGAACGCGGTAGGCTGGTTCGTGGTTAGCGCCGCCTCGATGCTCTCGGGCTTCGGCGTCTATCTTGGCCGCGTGATGCGGTGGAACAGCTGGGACGCCGTGACCAATCCCGTGGCGTTCTTCAGCTCGCTAGCCGATCTGCTCGTCAACGCCCGATCGCAGCCGCACACGTATGCGATGACCTTCCTGTTCGGTCTCGGCCTGCTGCTCGGCTATGCCGCGCTGCGCTTCCTCGCCGCTACCGAGCGCAACGTCCGCGGGTGACTCCGACTTCGGCGGGAAGTGCTCATACTTTCACCCACGCTCCGTTACGCCGCGACGACGCGACGCAGGCCTCGACGAACGCGACGCCTCGCATGCCGTCGTGCACCGTCGGGTACAGCACCTTCGAATCCGGCGGCGCGCCGGCTTTCTTCGCGTTGATCGCGGCCGCCGCTTCCGAGTAAATGTTCGCGAAGGCTTCCAGATATCCCTCGGGGTGCCCCGACGGGGTTCGCGTAAGTCGCGCTGCGTCGACACCGGCGCCGGCTCCGGACCGCGAGACGCGACGGCGCTGATCCCCGAGCTTCGACAAGTAGAGATAGTTGGGGTCTTCCTGCGCCCACTCGAGCCCGCCTTTCGTGCCGTATACCCGCAGGCGTAAACCGTTCTCCTGACCGACGGCCACCTGACTGCACCACAGCATGCCTTTGGCGCCGCCCGCAAATCGCAGCAGCACATGTGCGTTGTCGTCGAGCTTACGGCCCGGCACGAACGTGTGAACCTCCGCCGCAAGCGCCTCGAGCGTAAGGCCCGTCACGAACTCCGCCAGGTTGTGAGCGTGCGTGCCGATATCGCCCGTGGCGCCGCCGGCGCCCGAGCGAGCCGGATCGGTACGCCACGCGGCTTGTTTCTGCCCCGTGAGCTCGAGCGGTTCGGCGAGCCAGTCCTGCGCGTACTCCACCTGGACGACACGAATGGTGCCGAGCTCGCCGGCGCGCACGAGCTCGCGAGCGTGCCGCACCATCGGGTAACCCGTGTAGTTGTGGGTGAGCACGAACAGCGCATCGCTGCGCGCGACGAGTGCCGCCAGCTTCTTTGCATCCTTGAGCGTCGAGGTCAACGGCTTGTCGCAGATCACATGGATGTCGCGTTTCAGAAATTCGCGCGCCACGGGATAGTGCATGTGGTTCGGTGTGACGATCGCCACCGCCTCGATGCCGTTCTTCAGCCGCGCCTCGCGGATCGCCATCTCCTTGAAGTCGCCGTAGGTGCGCCCCGCGTCGAGGCCGAGCGCAGCGCCCGACTGCAAAGAACGCTCGGGAGTAGAGGACAGCGCGCCGGCCACGAGCTCGAACTTGTCGTCGAGCCGCGCCGCGATGCGATGCACGGCGCCGATGAAGGCGTCGATACCGCCGCCCACCATGCCGAGCCGGATCCGCGGTGCGCGTTGTTCAGCCTTGCCTTCGATCGTCACCGTCAGATCCCGAGCATTCTGCGGTTGACGGCCTCGTTGGCTCCGGTGCCGGCGAAGTCGTCGAAGGCGCGGTCGGTCACGCGGATGATGTGCTCCTTCACGAATTTCGCGCCTTCCCGCGCGCCGTCCTCGGGGTGCTTCAACGCGCACTCCCATTCAACCACTGCCCAACCCGGATAATCATAGGCCGCGAACTTCGAGAAGATCGATGTGAAGTCGACCTGGCCGTCGCCCGTCGAGCGAAAACGTCCGGCGCGGTCGACCCAGTTTTGATACCCGCCGTAGACGCCTTGGCGCCCGGTCGGGTTGAACTCGGCGTCTTTCACGTGAAACATCCGGATGCGGTCGTGGTAGATGTCGATGTGCTCGAGATAGTTGAGGCACTGCAGCACGTAGTGCGACGGATCGAACAGCATGCACGCGCGTGCGTGACGGCCGGTTCGCTCGTAGAACATCTCGTAAGTTACGCCGTCGTGCAGATCCTCGCCGGGGTGGATCTCGAAGCAGCAGTCCACACCGCACTGCTCCGCGTGATCGAGGATCGGCCGCCAGCGCCGTGCCAGCTCGCCGAACGCCGTCTCGATGAGGCCCGCCGGGCGCTGCGGCCACGGATACAGGAACGGCCACGCGAGCGCACCGGAGAAGGTCGCCATCGCGTCGAGCCCGAGGTGTTGCGATGCTGTCAGGCACTTCTTGACCTGGTCGACGGCCCACTCGGTTCGCGCTTTCGGATTGCCGCGCACGGAAGGGGCCGCGAAGCCGTCGAACGCCTCGTCGTAAGCCGGGTGGACGGCGACGAGCTGGCCTTGCAGATGCGTGGACAGCTCGGTGATGACGACTCCGTTGTCGCGCGCAACGCCGGCGATCTCGTCGCAGTAGCCCTTGGATGCCGCGGCCTTGTCGAGATCGAAGAGGCGCCCGTCCCAGCTCGGCACCTGCACGCCCACGTAGCCGCAATCCGCGGCCCAACGCGTGATCGCGTTCCAGGAGTTGAACGGCGCCTGGTCGCCCGCGAATTGCGCCAGGAAGATCCCGGGGCCCTTGATCGTTTTCATTGTCTTCCCCCTCGAAGGACGGTGTTTGGTTGCGCTCAGACGTAGCGATTGACGATATTCTCCAGCAGTTCCTGCTTGCCAGAGCGCGGCTCCGGTTCGACGCCCGCGAGTACGCGCCGCTCGAGATCGACGAGCGAATACTCTCCTGCAAGCAGCTTCCTGGCGTCCGCCGTGTCCCACCCTGCGTAACGTTCGCGCAACGGCGCCTCGAGCGCGCCGTCCTCGAGCATGCCGGCCGCGGCGAGCAGCGCGCGAGCGCAGCAGTCCATCGCCCCGATATGCCCGATCAGGAGATCGACGGGCTCCGTCGACTGCCGTCGCAGCTTGGCGTCGAAATTCGTGCCGCCGGTCGTGAACCCGCCGCCGCGCAGTATCTGATAGTAGGCGAGCGCGGTGTCGAGCACGTTGTTCGGGAACTGATCCGTATCCCAGCCGGACTGGTAGTCGTTTCGGTTCATGTCGATGGAGCCGAAGATGCCGAGTGCGTTTGCGAGTGCGATCTCGTGATCGAACGAATGCCCGGCGAGCACGGCGTGGCCGTGCTCGATGTTGACCTTTACTTCGCGCTCGAGCCCGTAGCGCTTCAGGAAGCCGTATACCGACGCGACGTCGAAGTCGTATTGGTGCTTGGTCGGCTCCTGCGGCTTCGGTTCGACCAGAATCGTGCCGCCGAAGCCGATCTTGTGCTTGTGCTCGACGACGAGGCAGAGGAACCGGCCGAGCTGATCGAGCTCGCGCTGCATGTCGGTGTTCAACAGCGTCTCGTAGCCTTCGCGGCCGCCCCAGAGCACGTAGTTCTCGCCACCGAGTCGGTGCGTCGCGTCGATGCACGTCTTCACCGTCGCTGCCGCGAACGCGAACACGTCCGGATCGGGGTTCGTGGCCGCCCCCGCCATGTAGCGGCGGTGCGAGAATAGGTTTGCGGTCCCCCATAGAAGCTTGACGCCGGTGTCCGCCTGCTTGCGCTCCAGGTAATCGACGGCGGCCTTCAGGCTCTCGGTGTTCTCGGCGAAGGAAGATCCTTCCGGCCGCACGTCGGCATCGTGGAAGCAGTAGTAGGGAACACCGAGGGTGGTGAACAGCTCGAATGCGACGTCGGCCTTCCGCGTTGCGTCGGCCAGCGTCGTGCCGAACCACGGCCGCTCGAACGTGTCGCCGCCGAACGCATCACCGCCGGTCCAAACGAACGTGTGCCAATAGCAAACTGCGAAGCGCAGATGGTCCTCGAGACGTTTGCCGCGCACGACGCGGTTGGCGTCGTAGTAGCGAAACGCGAGCGGGTTCGCGCTGCCAACTCCTTCGTATTGGATCTTGCCGACGTCGCCGAAGAAGCCAGTGGTCATTCAGGGTGCTCCGCTTGGTTAATACACCGGGAAATGTGTCGCAGTATGTTTCATCCCGCGCCGCGGATCGCGGGATAGAGCGCGCGGTAACGCTCGAGCGCTGCGGCGTACGCCGCAGCGTGCGTTGCGTTCGGCTCGACGATTTCGGCAACCGGCGGTGCGGTACAGACCTGTGCTGGATCGGCGCCGGTAGCCGCGATCATCGCGAGGCGCGCGGCGCCGAACGCGGCGCCGAAATCGCCGGCCACGGGCACCGCCACCGGCAGATTCAGGGCGGTGGCCAGCACCTCGAGCCAATAGCGCGAGCGCGCGCCGCCGCCAACGGCAGACAGCCGCGCGATCGTCGTGCCCGCCGAGCGCAACGCGTCGCGGCTGTCGCAGAGTGCGAACGCGACTCCCTCGACGACCGCGCGCGTCAACGCGTTGCGATCGGTCTCGTGGCCGAGGCCGGCGAACGCGCCGCGGGCTGTCGCGTCGTTATGGGGCGTTCTCTCGCCACCCAGGTACGGCAGGAACGTCACGTGCCCGGGGGGCGGGAGGCTCTCGCCGAGCGCCGCCGTCAACTCGGCCGGTGTCGCGTGCAGCAACTTCGCGAGCCAGTTCAACGAATCGGTTGCCGACAGGATCACACCCATCTGCTGCCACGTCGCGGGCAGCGCGTGGCAAAACGTGTGCACGGCGCTCGCGGCATTCGGCGAATAGCTGCGGTTGGCTGCGAACAGCACGCCGGAGGTTCCGAGCGACACGACAGCCGTGCCGTCTTCGACTACGCCGAGCCCGCAACCGGAGGCGGCATTGTCGCCGGCGCCGCCTGCGACTACGACCGCGCCGCCGATGCCCCAGCGCGCAGCGAGCTCACGGCGCAACGTGCCGCTGACCATGGTGCCTTCGACCAGGGCCGGCATGTGGCGCTCGCTCAAGCGCGTGGCCGCCAGCAGCGCCGCGGACCAGCGCCGCGCCCCGGTGTCGAGCCAGCTCGTGCCCGAAGCATCGGACAGGTCGGAGACACGCTCGCCGGTCAGCCACAGCCTTAGAAAATCCTTGGGCAGCAACACCCAGCGCGTGCGCTCGAAAATTTTGGGCTCGTGGTGCTCGACCCACGCGACCTTCGGCGCCGTGAAGCCGGGGAACACGATGTTGCCCGTGACGGCGCGGAACCGTGGGTCGGCGTCGAGCAAGGCTGCCTCTCGATGCGCACGTGTGTCGTTCCAGAGCAGGCATGGCCGCAGCGGCTCGTCGCGTTCGTCGAGCAGCGTAGCGCCGTGCATCTGCCCCGAGAGACCGATGCCGCGCACGGCCGCGAGCGCGCGGGCGTGCGCCGCGTGCAGCGCGTCCATCGCTCGCTCCGCGGCGGCGACCCAGTCGCGCGGATTCTGCTCGGACCAGCCCGCGTGCGGACGCGATACCTCGAGCGGGGCGTGCGCCGAACCGACGATCGTCTGAGCGTCGTCAATCAGCGTGGCCTTGACGGCCGACGTGCCGAGGTCGATGCCGAGATACATGCGGCCTCAAGGAGGTGAGGGCAGTGCAAACGCATACAGAGCGCTGCCGCCGCCAAGCAGAACGTATTGCCGCCCGTCGAGCTCGTAGGTGATCGGCGAGTTGCCGACGCGACCGATGCCGGCATGCCACAGCGTCCTGCCATCGCTCGTGCCGAGCGCCAGCGCGTTGTTGCCCGCATCACCGGTAAACGTGAGCCCCGACGCCGTCGTCAACACGCCCGCATTGGCGGCGCCACCGTACAGATCGTGCCGCCAGCGGACCTGGCCCGTCGCGTAGTCGAGTGCGCGCAGCTCGCCGCGGCTATGCACCGTGTAGTCTGCGCCGGCCCAACCGTATTGCCCGTACTCGGGCTTGAAGAAATAGATGCCGTAAGCGTCGGCCGCGCTCACGACGAATAGGCCGGTCGCGGGGTCGAAGCTCGGCGATCGATAATTCGTCGCGCCGACCTCGTCGGGTGCGACGAGGCGGCCGTCGCGCGTCGGCTCTTTATCGGGGTTCGGAATCGGCCGCCCGCCCGCGTCGGTGCCGAGTGCCCAGTTCGTCGTGGCGAACGGCGTGGTCAACAAGCTCGCACCGGTCGAGCGGTCGAGAACCACGTAGTAGCCGTTACGCGAGGCCTGCAGCAACAGCTTACGGTCGACGCCGCCCAGTTTCGCGTCGACGAGGACGGGCACTTCGGCCGCGTCCCAATCGTGCGTGTCGTGCGGCGACACCTGAAACCCCCATTTCAGCTCGCCCGTATCGGGGTCGAGCGCAACGATACTGCACGTCCAGCGGTTGTCGCCGGGACGGGCGTTGCCGTTCAGCACCGGTGTAGGGTTGCCCGTGCCGACGAAGAGCAGATTGAGCTCGGGGTCGTAAGTGCCGGTCATCCACATCTGCCCGCCCGTGGCGCCGCCGCTGATCGAGCCCGGCGTGCCTGCCGGCAGCGTGCTGAAGAAGGTCCACTGCGGTTTGCCGGTCGCCGGGTCGAACGCGCGCAGGGTGCCCGGCAGGTTGTCGAAATCGCCGGACACTCCGACGATGAGATGGTTGCGAATCACGAGCGGTGCGTTCGTCGACCAGAAGCCGCGCGCCGAGTCCACGATCGCGACGTCCCACTGCACCTTGCCGCTGTAGCGATCGAGCGCAATCAGGTGCGTGTCGGGTGTCGTGAGGAACACCGAATCGCCGTAAACGGCAGCGCCGCGATGGCCGATATGGAACGCATCGTTGGCGGGGTGTTGATGGCGCCAGATCTGGCGGCCCGAACGCGCGTCGATCGCCCAGAGATTATCGGGCGCCGTGAGGTACAGGATGCCATCGACGAGAATCGGTGTGGCCTTGATCTGCTGCGCCTGATTCGTCTGGAACGCCCAGGTGAGCGCCAGCCTGCGGACGTTGTCTGGCGTGATCTCGGTAAGTTTGCTGTGCCGTTGACCGGAGTACTCGCCATGGAACGTGGGCCAGGTGTCCTTGGTGGGTGCGAGCAGTCGCGCGGGATCGAACCCGCCGCTCGTCGCCTGTCCGTGGGCCGCCGTGCACAGCGCCGTGGCCGTCGCATATGCCAGCATACGTAGCATGCTTCGTGTCGTTGTCATCGAGTACGTCCTAACGAAGCGTGTGTAGGTACGCGAGAACATCGTGCATCGTGGCGTCCGTGTAGCGTGCGAGTTGGTCGACATGGCTCTGGAGCGGATCGCTGACCGTGACGGTTACGCGATCGAGCTGCCACGATCGGTACCGGCCACCGGCGTCGGTCACGGCAATCGTGAACTCGTCGCGGTAGCGCACTTCGCCCGTGACCTTCTCCCCATCGCGGGTCGTGACGATGGCCGTGGGCCTGCGTGCGGGAGCGCCGGCTTGGCCAGCGGGGTAGAGCATCCGTCGCAGCAATGCGAGGCCTTCGATGCGCGACGCCACGCCTGCGAGATCGCCGGTCGCCGAGTGACACCCCTTGCAGGCCGATTCGAAATAACGCCGCCCGGCGCGCGCGTTGCCGGTTTGCAGATCGGCGACCTCGACCGAGCGACGCCCGCCCGTCGCCGCCTCCGCCTTCGTCTTCTGGTCGTGAATGAAGGCCACGATGGCGGCAAGGTCGGAATCCGTGAGCGCGGGGAACGCAGGCATGCCGGCTTCGGCGCGCCCGGCCCGCAAGAGCGCGCCGATGCGGTTGCCGCGCTCGTCTGCGGCGACGAGCGCCGAGCGCGTCAGGTCCGCGCCGCCGGAGCCGCCGGTGGCCTCCGGCCCGTGGCAGAAACCGCAGTTCGCGGAGAATCGGGTGCGGCCTGCCGCGACGAGATCGGCGCGCGTACTCCTGCGGCACGGTCGTTGGCGGCACGGGTCGCGCCGCGGGGCTTGCCTCGTCGGCATTCTGCGCGAGTGCGGCGGGCGTAGTGCAGAGCATGGCCGCACCCGCGATGAGTGAAGCGCAGCGAAGCAGCAGGGGAGACCTCGGCATCGTGCGAGAGTTAACATGCCCTCTCAAAGAGCGTCAACAGTGCGGTCATGACCAAGACGAAACGGTGGGCGTGTGCGGGCGTTGCCATGATCGTGGCGCTGATCGGCTCTACGGCACGCGCGGCCGCGCCGCTTCCAGTGCTGATTCTCGACGGTGAGAGCGGCGGCCCCTATCACGACTGGCCGAAGGTGACGATCGCGCTGCAGCGCATCCTCGGCGAAGTCGGCCTGTTCGAGGTCAGCGTCGCGACGGCGCCGCCGGCGGGCGGCGACTTCGCAACGTTCTCCCCGGCGTTCTCCGCGTACGCGACCGTGGTGCTGAACTACGACGCGCCGGACGAGCGCTGGCCTGCAGCCTTGAAGTCTGCGCTCGAGAGTTACGTGAGCGCCGGCGGCGGATTGGTCAGCGTGCACGCCGCCGACAACGCGTTTCCGGGTTGGCGCGCCTACAACGAGATGCTCGGCGTCGGCGGCTGGCGCGCGCGCGACGAGGGCGCGGGACCGTACTGGTACTTCCGCAACGACACGCTCGTCGCGGACACGATGCCGGGCCCCGCGGGAAGCCACGGCATGCGCGTGCCTTTCAAGGTGGTCGTGCGCGACGCAACCCACCCGATCATGCGCGGCCTCCCCAAAGTCTGGATGCACGGCGACGACGAGCTGTACGCTCACCTGCGCGGCCCGGGCAACCACATGACCGTGCTCGCGACCGCCTATTCAGACCCCGGCAACTCCGGGAGCGGCCGCGACGAGCCGCAACTCATGGTGCTTCGCTACGGCAAAGGCCGCGTCTTCCACACCACGTTTGGGCACGACCTGCGTGCGCTGAGCTCGACCGATTTCGCGGTCACGCTGCAGCGCGGTACCGAGTGGGCGGCGACCGGCGACGTGACTCAGTCCGTGCCGAAGTCTTTCCCGACGGCCGAAGCGCCGAGTTATCGCGCGGACGTTGCCGCGATCGGCCGCTAACGGCTTCTCCACTGCGGGGTTTCAGCCATCGTAGGCGTAGGTGGGCGCACCCCGCACACCCGGTGCAACCTCGAACAGGCAGCCCGCCAGACGTTCGTCGTCGCGCCCGATCGAGGCGCTGGTCACGAACATTCGCTCGAGCTCGGGGCCGGCAAAGCAGCAGCTCGTGACCTGCGAGACGGGCATGGCGATCGCGCGATCGAGGCGGCCGTTGGGCAAGAACCGGCTGAGCCGGGCGCCGCCCCAATGCGCCACCCAGATGCCGCCCTCGGTGTCCGTCGCCATGCCGTCCGGCGACCCCCAGTCTGGCGGGAAAGCGACGAACACCTCGCGCTTGCCGAGGCTGCCATCGGCTGCGAGCGGAAACCGAAAGATCACGCGCTGCAGCGTGTCGGTGTGATACAGCACGTCGTGAGCGGGGCTGAACGTGGGCCCGTTGCTGACGACGTAGCCACTGTCGCGCTTGCTGCAGCGGCCCGCCGCGTCGAGACAATAGAGGCCGCCGGTCGCGGCCCGTTCGCGATCGTCCATCGTGCCCGCCCAGATGCGGCCCGCCCGATCGACGGCGGCGTCGTTCATGCGACTGTCGGGCAGGTCTTTCTCGGGCGCGCAGATCGGCTCGATGCGCAGTGGGTCGAGCCACAAGCGTGCGAAGCCGCTCTTGAAGCCCGCGATGAACCCCGTGTGGTGGCGCCGCTCCACGACCCAACCGAGCCGCTCCGGCATCGACCAACTCACGTGCGCGTTGTCGCTCAAGGCGAGGCGGTGCAGCGCCTGGCCTTTGATGTCCACCCAGTACACGGCGTTCTCGCGCGCCACCCAGAGTGGTCCTTCGCCGAGCACGGCCCGCGTGTCGCAGACACAACGAACTGCTGCGCTGGAGTCTGCTCGTGTCCGGCCCGCGTCGTGCTCACGATCGCCCATGGTTCCTCTTGCGGCGGTACCGATGCGGCCGCCACGCAATTCTAGTGCTGAACAGATGGTGCCGCAGCCGAGCTTTTTGCGCGGGCGTGCGCCGAGGTCCATCATTGCGAGCACACACCCGCGATCGCTATCCGCAATGCCGCCGGCGAAACCACACTCGCGCAAAGACACCGTGCGCTCGAAAGAGCGGCTGCACGGCAGCATTGCGCGCAAGCTCGGTGTGGCCATCGTCGCTGGCCGTATCAAGCCCGGCGAAACGCTCGACAACGAAGTGGATTCCAGCGAGCAGATGTCGGTGTCGCGAACGGCGTACCGCGAGGCCGTGCGTATCCTGGCGGCCAAGGGGCTGGTGGAGAGCCGGCCGAAGCGCGGCACGCAGGTGTGTCCGAAAGAAGCATGGCATCTGCTGGATCCCGAGGTGCTCGCGTGGTTCTTCGAAAGCCGGCCGAGCCAGGATTTCCTCATGGGCTTGTTCGAGTTGCGGCTGATCATCGAGCCGGCGGCGGCCGCGCTGGCCGCCGACCGCCGCACGCCGGACGACCTCGCGCGAATGCGTGATGCTCTGCAAAGGATGGAACGGCACGGGCTCGCGGTTGCCGACGGCCAGACGGCCGACCGCGAGTTTCACGACGCCATCCTGACGGCCACGCGCAACCCCGCGCTCGTCGCGCTCTCGAGCGGCATCGGCGCCGCCGTGCGCTGGACGACAATCTTCAAGCAGCGCAAACGCCGCCTACCGCGCGATCCGATGCCCGATCACTGGCGGGTGTTCGACGCGCTCGCGGCCGGCCGAGCGGAGGCCGCGCGCCTCGCGATGCGGGATCTTGTCGCGCTCGCGCTCGAGGACACGAAGCTGTCGATGAAGTGACGAGCCGAGTCACACCGGCCGTTGAATCCCCTGGCAGCAGGCTTTATTGTCTGAGTAATGATCACCGGTAAATTCTTCGTCGGCGCCCGCGAAGCGGCTGGGCGTGACACGTACAGTGCCCTCGACGCGGCGACCGGCACCGTCCTCGAGCCGCCGTTTCATGTGGCGAGTCGGAGCGACATCGACCAGGCCTGCGAGCTGGCCGCGCGCGCGTTCGATCCGTTTCGTGAAACCAGCATCGAGAATCGTGCGCGCTTCCTCGAAGCCATTGCCGACAACATCGCCGGCATCGGCGACGATCTGATCGCTCGTGGCATGGCCGAGACAGGGTTACCGCGCCCGCGCCTCGAGGGCGAACGGGCGCGAACGATCGGCCAGCTCCGGTTGTTCGCCGGTGTGGTGCGCCGCGGGAGCTGGCTCACGTTGCGCGTCGACACGGCGCTACCAGACCGCACGCCGCGGCGGCCGGACCTGCGCATGCGCAGGATCCCCGTCGGACCGGTGGCGATCTTCGGCGCCAGCAACTTTCCGTTGGCGTTTTCGGTGGCGGGCGGCGATACGGCGTCCGCGCTTGCCGCGGGCTGCCCGGTCGTCGTGCGCGGGCATGCCGCCCACCCGGGCGTCGGCGAGCTGGTCGCGCGCGCCATCGCGACAGCCGTCGTCGACTGCGATCTGCCGCAAGGTGTGTTCTCGTACGTCGCCGGCCCGGCGCACGAGCTTGGCAAAGCGCTCGTCGCGAACCCGTACATCAAAGCGGTCGGCTTCACCGGCTCGCGCGCGGGCGGGCTCGCGCTCTGCGCCGTGGCGGCGGCGCGGCCCGAGCCAATTCCCGTTTACGCGGAGATGAGCAGCGTGAACCCGGTGTTCCTGTTGCCGGGCGCCCTGGAGCACGACGCGGACAACATCGCGAAGGGGTTTGTTGCCTCTTTGACCCAGGGCGCCGGGCAGTTCTGCACCAACCCGGGCCTGATCTTCGCCGTCGCCGGTGCGGGCCTCGACCGCTTCATCGCGGCGGCCGGCACCGCGCTGTCGAGCTGCAACGCGCAAACGATGCTGACGCCCGGAATTCAGCATGCGTATACGGACGCCATCGCGTGGCTGTCGCGCGCGCACGGCGTTGCGACACAGGCGCGCGGGCACGACGCGGCAGCATCCCAGCAGGCCCAGGCGGCACTGTTCGTGACCGACGCCGCCACGTTCAGACAGAACCCGCGGCTCGCGCAAGAAGTATTCGGCCCGGCGGCTATCCTCGTTCGCGTCGACGACGCCGACTCCCTGCCCGGGCTCGTCGACGTGCTCGAAGGCCAGCTGTCGGCCACGATCCACCTGCGCGAGACGGATTTCGCGCTCGCCGCGCGGTTGATCCCCGCACTCGAGCGCAAGGTCGGCCGAATCATCGCCAACGGCTGGCCGACCGGCGTCGAGGTGGCGCACGCCATGGTGCACGGCGGACCGTTCCCCGCGACGTCGGATAGCAGAACGACGTCGGTCGGCTCGTTGGCGATCGAGCGGTTCCTGCGGCCGGTGTGCTACCAGGACATCCCCAGTGTGCTGCTACCGGACGCGTTACGTGACGGCGACGGCAGGTTCGAGCGGCTGATCGACGGCGTCCGCGTGGGGCCGGACGCAGAACGCGGCTCGTGACGCCGGCGGCGGGGCCGATCGCCGTTGGCATCGTCGGCTTTGGCAAGATCGCCAGAGACCAGCATGTGCCGGCGATCGAGGCGAATCACGCGCTCGTGCTGCGCTCCATTGCCGATACCGAGACCGATACCAATTCCACGCTGGCGCCGGTGCGCCGCTACTCGAGCCTCGAGAGCATGCTGGCGGCCGACGCGCCGCCGCAGGCGGTCGCCATCTGCACGCCGCCCCAAGCCCGCTACCGCATTGCCCGGTATGCGCTCGAGCGCGACAAACACGTGTTGCTCGAGAAACCGCCTGCTACCACGCTCGGCGAGCTCGAGGACCTGCGGGCTCTCGCGCAACGCCGCGGGGTCACGCTGTTCTGCGCGTGGCACTCCCGGTTCGCTCCCGCCGTAGAGCCCGCGCGCGAGTGGCTTGCCACGCGGACGCTGCGCCGGGTGCGCATCGATTGGCGCGAGGACGTGCGCGTCTGGCATCCCGGTCAACGGTGGATCTGGAAGCCGGGCGGCTTCGGCGTTTTCGACCCAGGCATCAATGCGCTGTCGGTCGTATCCAGCATCCTGCCGAAGGGCCTGTTCGTGCGCGATGTGCTACTGAAGTTTCCGGCGAATTGCGCGACGCCGATCGCCGCCGAGCTCACGCTGGCCGATGCCGACGCGACGCCGATGGTGGCGTCGTTCGACTTCCTGCAAACCGGGCCGCCGACGTGGGAGATCGCCGTCGACGCCGCTGAGGGGCACCTGTTGCTGTCGCACGCAGGCGCGCGCCTCGTGCTCGACGGCCGCGAGCTGCCGCTCTCAGCGCATGCGGAGTACCCCCGCCTGTACGCACACTTCGCGCAGCTCATTGCTGAGGGGCGGAGCGACGTGGATGCGACGCCGCTGGCGTTGGTGGCCGATGCGTTCCTGCTCGGCCGGCGCGAGGCGGTGCCAGCATTCGTCGACCAGTCGGCACGGGGTTGATTTGTCTGAGTATATGTTATTCTGAAATCGCGCGAGCCCGAGTCAGGCATCGAGCTCACGCCACGAAGAACGATGGGGGAAGGCATGAAACTTTCGGCGGGTATTGCCACTGTGGCCGTCGGTCTCGGCGCCACTGCCGCGCATGCGGCTGACGCTGTGCGCGCGCCTTTCGGTAGCACGCCGGACGGCATCGCCATCGAAGCTGTCACGCTCACGAGCCATGGCATCACGGCCCGGATCATTACGTACGGCGCCACGCTGCAGTCGCTGCTCGTGCCGGACCGAATAGGGCATGCCGCGGACGTGGCGCTCGGCTACGACGATCTTGCCGGCTACGTGGCCAAACCGCAGTTCTTCGGCGCGACCGTTGGGCGCTACGCGAATCGCATCGCGGGCGCCAAGTTCACGCTCGACGGCAAGCCCTATTCGCTGGCCGCGAACAACGGCCCGAACGCGCTGCACGGCGGCACGAAGGGCTTCGACAAAGTCGTGTGGACCATCGCCGAGGTCAAGAACGGCCCCGTCGCAAGCGTTACGCTGACGTACACGAGCCGAGACGGCGAAGAGGGTTACCCTGGAACGCTTAGAGCCAGCGTCACGTACGCGCTCGACGACCACCAGACGCTGACGACGAGCTACGAGGCGACTACCGACAAGCCGACGATCGTCAACCTGACCAACCACAGTTTGTTCAATCTGGCCGGAGTCGCCTGCGGCGCGCAGCGTTCTCGGCCATCGGCTCACGGTCAACGCCGACGCGTACACGCCCGTCGACGCTACGCTGATTCCGACCGGCGAGCTGCGCAGCGTGGTCGGCACTCCGTTCGACTTCAGGCAGAGCACGGTGATAGGTGCGCGAATCCGTGACGCCGGCGATCCGCAGATCGCGATCGGCCGCGGCTACGACCACAACTTCGTGCTGCGCGGCGGTGTCACCGCTACGCCGAAGCTTGCCGCGCGCGTCGAGGATCCGGTTTCGGGGCGAGTCCTCGAGCTGTACACGACGGAGCCCGGCGTGCAGGTGTACACCGGCAATTTCCTCGACGGCACGACGGTGGGCAAAGCGCACGTCGTGTACCGTCAGGGAGACGGCCTGGCGCTCGAGCCGCAGAAGTTTCCGGACTCGCCGAATCACGCGGCGTTTCCCAGCGCGCGCCTGGATCCCGGTCAAACCTACCGGCAAACTTCGTACTACCGCTTTTCCGTCCTCGGCCAGTAACGAGCCGCCTGCGGCTCGCACGAGAACCGTCCAACAGGGGGAACGTCGATGAAGCTCACACGCCGAACCGTCGTGGCGACCGCCTTGGCCTCGCCGCTGATCCTGCGCACCGCTCGAGCCGCGGACGACTTGCGTGCCCGAATCAAAGTGAACACGCAGAACACACGGGGCGCGATAGATCGCAAGATCTACGGCAACTTCGTCGAGCACCTGGGCCGCTGCATCGACGGCGGCATCTTTCAGGAGGGCTCGCCGCTTGCGAACGCCGCAGGTTACCGCCGCGACGTCTTCGAGGCCGTGCAGGGACTCGACGTGAGCCTGCTGCGTTGGCCCGGCGGCAATTTCTCCTCGAACTACCACTGGCTGGACGGCATCGGTCCGCGCGACGACCGGCCGCCACGGCTCGAGATGGCGTGGGGCACCGTCGAGAGCAATCGCTTCGGCACCCATGAGTTCCTGGACTATGCCGAGCAGCTGAAGACCGAGCCGTACATCTGCGCCAATCTCGGCACCGGCACGTGGGCAGAAGCGCAGCAGTGGGTCGAGTACTGCAACTCCGCGGAGGACACGGCAATCACGCGCATGCGCCGCAAGAACGGTCGCAAGGAGCCGTGGAAGGTGACGTACTGGGGCCTCGGCAACGAGATGGACGGCCCGTGGCAAATGGGCCACCGCTCGGCGGAGGACTACGGCAAGTTCGCGCTCGAGGCCGCGAAGCTGATGCGCTGGACCGATGCCGACGTGAAGCTGATCGCCGCCGGCTCGTCGAACTATGCCGCGGGCGTCGATTGGTCGCTGTGGAACCGCACGGTGGTCGACCACCTGCAGAACTACATCGACTACCTCGCGATTCACCTCTACGTGGGCAACCCGAACGACGATTTCGGCGAGTTCCTCGCGAGCTCGCGGCTCATGGACGACAAGATCGAGACCACGGCGAAAGTCATCGACGGTGTCCTCGCCGGCCGCACCGACGGCAAGAAGATCCACATCGCGTTCGACGAGTACAACGTCTGGTATCGCGCCCGCGGCGACGCGCAGCGTGGCCGCCGCATCCTCGAGGAACACTACAACCTCGAGGACGCCCTCGTCGTCGCCACGTTCCTGAACTCGCTCGTGAACCATGCGGACGTGGTGAAGATCGCGAACATGGCGCAGCTCGTGAACGTGATCGCCCCGATCTTCACGAACGATCAGGGTCTGTTCCTGCAGACTATCTATTACCCGCTGCAGCTGTTCGCGAAGAACGTGAAGGGCAACTCGCTGAAGCTCGACGTCGACGTCCCGGCCTACAAGACGAAGCAGCTCGGCGACGTGCCGTACCTCGACGTGTCGGGTGCGGTCGACGGCAGCACCTTGCTGCTGAACGTCGTCAACCGGCACAAGGACCAGGCGATCGACGCAACGATCGCACTCGACGACAAGGCGTTCGCCGGGGCGCTCGCGGTCGCCGAGGTCAACGGGCCCGACATCAAGGCCAGCAACGACTTCGGTAAGACCGAGGTGCGCGCGCAGTCGCGCACGGCCCGGGCGCAGGGCAAGACTGCGCAATACCGTTTCCCGCCGCATTCGTTCACGCAGCTGAAGGCGCAGCTCGCATAGCGACGGCCACCGCAGGAATGCACGCGTGACGACGACGGCCACCGAAGCGGAGGAGAGCGCCTACGCGAAAGTCACGTGGCGCCTGCTGCCGTTCCTGGGCGCCTGCTATCTGATCGCGTATCTCGATCGCGTCAACGTCAGCTTCGCCAAGCTGCACATGCTGGCCGATCTCGACATGTCGGAAGCGGCCTACGGATTCGGGGCGGGCGTGTTCTTCGTCGGCTACTTCCTGTTCGAGGTGCCGAGCAATCTGGCTCTGCATCGCGTCGGCGCCAGGATCTGGATTGCGCGCATCATGATCACGTGGGGCCTGGTCTCGAGTGCGATGGCGCTCACGGGGACGTTCGCGCAGCTCACGGGGTTCGGCACGGGCACGGTGTTCTACGTGCTGCGCTTTCTGCTCGGCGTTGCGGAGGCGGGTTTCTTTCCCGGCGTGCTGCTGTACTTGAATTACTGGTATCCGTCACACCGCCAGAGCCGCGCGGTAGCCCTGTTGCTCGCGGCGCAACCGCTGTCGTTCGTGATCGGTGCGCCGATCTCCGGAGCCATCATGCAAAGCTTCGGTGGTGCCTACGGCCTGTACGATTGGCAGTGGCTGTTCCTGCTGGAGGCCGTCCCCGCCGTAGTCTTCGGCCTTGGGGTGCTGTTCTATCTGAATAACGGCATCGACGATTCGACCTGGCTCAGCGCCGGCGACAAGAGCCTGCTCAAAGCGCGGCTCGCGGTCGAAGCGCAAGCCAAGAATGATTACCCGCTGCGGGTTCTGTTCTCGATCAGGGCGCTGTGGCTGTTCACGGCCATCTATCTGCTGATCGTGATGGGCGTGTACGGAATCAACTTCTGGCTGCCGTCGATCATCCAGCGAACGGGTGTGCGCTCGCTGTTGTCGATCGGTTGGATCACGGCGCTTTCCTATCTCGTGAGCGCGGCTCTCGCGGTGCTGATCGCACGCCGCGCCGAGCGCCGCAACGAGAAGCGCTGGCACGCGGCATTCGCGGCCGCACTCGGCGGCGCGAGCCTGGCGCTCAGTGCCGCGTTCGCCGACAGCACGCTGCTGACCGTGGCGTTCATCACGCTGGCCAGCGCCGGTGGTTTGGTTTCGATGTCGTTGTTCTGGAGTTTTCCGGGCTCGATCCTGGTGGGCGCGGGCGTAGCCGCGGGACTGGCGGCGATCAACTCCGTCGGCAATCTCGGCGGCTTCATCGGCCCCTATTTGCTGGGTGGCCTGACGGACTGGCTCGGCAGCGCTACGGCGGGGATCGCCATTCTCGGCGGCTGCATGGTCGCGGCGGGCGGCCTGATCGCCGCTACTTGCAAGGCTTACGGGGTGCGCACTACGCAGAGTTCACAGCATGGCAGATGACAAGAAGCGGCTTCGGAGCCAGGCGTGGTTCGGCCGCAGCGGCAAGATGGGGTTTTACTACCGGTCGTGGTTGAAGGGCATGGGCCTTCCGGACGACCAGTTCGACGGTCGCCCGGTGATCGGCATCTGCAACACGTGGTCGGAGCTCACGCCGTGCAACGCGCACTTCCGGCGCATCGCCGAGCACGTGCGCTACGGCGTCCTCGAGGCCGGCGGCTTGCCGCTCGAGTTTCCCGTGTCCTCGCTCGGCGAGGTCACGATGCGGCCGACGGCCATGCTGTTCCGCAACCTCGCGGCCATGGACGTCGAGGAAGCCATTCGTGCCCATCCGCTCGACGGCATCGTGCTGCTCATGGGCTGCGACAAAACCACGCCTGCGCTGCTGATGGGCGCCGCTTCGGCGGACCTGCCGACGATCGGCGTCTCGGGCGGCCCGCAATTGAGCGCGCACTACCGCGGCACGCTGATGGGCTCCGGCACGCACATCATCTCGATGAGTGAGCAGGTGCGCGCCGGGGAGATGTCGCAGACGCAGTTCCAGGAGGCCGAGGCCGCGATGAACCGCAGCTCGGGGCACTGCATGACCATGGGCACGGCCTCGAGCATGGCTTCGATCGTCGAGGCGCTCGGCGTGGGTCTGCCGCAGAACGCCGCGATACCGGCTGCCGATTCGCGGCGTGACACGCTTGCGCGCATGGCGGGGCGGCGCATCGTGGCGATGGTGCACGAGGATCTCGTGCTGTCGAAGCTGCTGACGCGTGCGGCGTTCGAGAATGCGATCCGCACGCTCGCAGCCATCGGCGGCTCGACCAATGCCGTGATCCACCTGCTCGCGATCGCCGGTCGCATCGGCGTGAACCTCTCGCTCAGCGATTTCGACGATCTCGGCCGCGGTGTTCACTGCGTCGCGAACCTGATGCCGTCGGGCAAGTTCCTGATGGAGGATTTCTACTACGCAGGCGGCCTGCCCGTCGTGCTGCGCTCGCTGGCGGAGCACGGGCTGCTGCACAGGGACGCGCTGACGGCCAACGGCAGGACGATTTGGCAGAACGTGCAAGACGCCACGTGCTGGAACGAGGAAGTCATTACGCCGCTCGATCGCCCGCACAAGCGTGATGCCGGCATCGCCGTGCTGCGCGGCAATCTGGCACCGAACGGCGCGGTGATCAAACCGTCGGCCGCCTCGCCCGCCATGCTGAAGCACACGGGTCGCGCGGTGGTGTTCGAATCGCCCGAGGATATGCGTGCGGCCGTAGAGGACGAGAACCTCGACATCGACGAGACCTGCATCATGGTGCTGAAGAACTGCGGCCCGAAGGGTTACCCTGGCATGGCCGAGGTCGGCAACCTGCCGATTCCGAAGAAGCTGCTGCGCAAAGGCGTGCGCGACATGATCCGCATCTCGGATGCGCGCATGTCCGGCACGGCCTATGGCACGGTCGTGCTGCACGTGGCGCCGGAGGCCGCCGTCGGCGGGCCGCTGGCGGCAGTGCGCAGTGGCGACCTGATCACGCTCGACGTCGCGGCGCGCAGCCTGCACCTGCACGTGTCCGACACGGAGCTCGCGCAGCGCCTGGCCGATTGGCAACCGCCGCCGGCGCATGCGACGCGCGGCTACACGAAGCTGTACCTCGATCACGTGCTGCAGGCGGATCGCGGCGCCGACTTCGATTTCCTGGTCGGCGGGAGCGGTGCGCCCGTCGGCCGCGACAATCATTAGGAGGGAAGGCATGGCAACGCCCGCGTCAAAACGCCCCTACCGCGGCGTCTTCCCCGTGGCCCCGACCATTTTCGACGCCAGTGGCGCGCTCGATCTCGAAGGCCAGCGCCGGTGCATCGACTTCATGATCGACGCCGGCTCGCACGGCATCTGCATCCTCGCGAACTTCTCCGAGCAGTTCTCGCTGACCGATGACGAGCGCGAGCGCGTCATGGGTGCCGTGCTCGATCACGTGGCCGGCCGCGTACCGGTCATCGTGACCACCACGCACTTTGGCGCGGAGGTGTGCGCCGAGCGCAGCCGCCGCGCGCAAGCGGCCGGCGCCTCGCTCGTCATGATCATGCCGCCGTACCACGGCGCGACGGTGCGCGTGCCGGAGCACGCGATCGCCGACTTCTTCGCCGGCGTCTCGGCCGCCATATCGATCCCGATCATGATCCAGGACGCGCCGGTCGCCGGCACGCTGCTGTCGGCGGAGCTCCTGGCGCGCATCGCGCGCCAGACCGCGAACGTCCGCTACTTCAAGCTCGAGGTGCCGCCGGTCGCGAACAAGCTGGCCGCGTTGATCGCGCAGGGTGGCGAGCTGATCGAAGGCCCATGGGATGGCGAGGAAGGCATCACGCTCATGGCGGACCTCGAGGCCGGCGCCACCGGTACGATGACCGGCGGCGGCTACCCCGACGGCATCCGCACGATTTACGATGCGTTCGCCGCCGGCCGGCATGACGAAGCCGCGGCGGCGTACGCGCGCTGGCTGCCGCTCATCAACTACGAGAACCGGCAATGTGGCTTCGCAACCGCGAAGATCCTGATGAAGGAGGGCGGAGTGATCCGCTCCGACATGCTTCGCTTGCCCGTCCAACCCGTGCAGCCGCGCCAGCGCGCCGGATTGCTTACGATCGCGCGCACGCTCGACCCGCTCGTGCTGCGCTGGGCCCAATAGCCAAAGGAGCCACCATGCCGAAGATCGCCACCGCTCTCGTCGTCCTCTGCACCCTCGTCAGCTCTGCCGCGGTGTTCGGCCAGGCGAACACGCCGGCACCCGACGTCGTGCCCGGCGCCAAGCCGGTGGCGGTCGAGCACATCAAAATTCACGGCAAAGCGCTCGAGAACAACCTCGAAGGCAACGCCGCGGACCGCGACGCGCTGGTGCTGCTGCCGCCAAGCTACGGTGCGGATCGCACACGCCGTTATCCCGTGGTCTACGCGCTGCACGGCTATACGATCGGCGCCGAGCAATGGTCGAAGGAAATCCACGTGCCGCAGACCGTCGAGGGCGCGTTTGCCAAGGGCGCGCACGAGCTGATCGTGGTGCTGCCGGATTCGAAGACGCTGCACTTGGGCTCGATGTATTCGAACTCGGCGACGACCGGCAACTTCGAGGACTACGTGGCGCGCGACGTGGTGGCGTACATGGATTCGCACTACCGGACCATTCCGGAGCGCGCGAGCCGCGGCCTCGTGGGCCATTCGATGGGCGGTTACGGCGCCACACGCATCGGCATGAAGCACTCGGCGGTGTTCGGCAGCCTGTACATCATGAGCCCGTGCTGCCTGTCGCCGCGCGACGGGGCCGTGCCCTTCAACGGCCCCGGGTACGAAGCCCTCGCTGGCGTGAAGACCGCGGCCGATGCGGAAAAGCTCCCGTTCGGCCTGCGCGCGCAGCTCGCCGTGGGCTCGGCGTGGTCGCCGAATCCGCAGAATCCGCCGTTCTATCTGGACCTGCCCATAGGGGCGAATGAGAAGATCGTGCTGGCCAAGTGGGCGGCCAACGCGCCGCTGGCATTCGTCGATCAGTACATCGCCAATCTTCGCCAGTACCGTGCAATCGCGATCGACGTGGGTGACCAGGACGAGCTGCGCATCGACGCGGGCACGCTGCACACTCGGCTCGAGAGCTACGGCATCGCGAACGGCTTCGAGATCTACTCCGGCACTCACACGAGCGCCGTGGCATTCCGCTTCCAGGACTTCGTGATGCCGTTCTTCAGCAAGAACCTCTCGTTCGAACAGCCCAAGCGTTGACGTCATGTCGGCGCCGCAAGTGAAAGGGAAAGGGCCCGCGGCCTGGGTGGCCGGCGCCCTGGCGCTCGCGGCAATCGCGATCGCGGTCGCGTATCAAGCGACGCGCACGTGGCGTCCCGAGATCCCGCGCGTGTGGGACGAGTCCGAGCTCGCGGGTTGGGCGACGCCCTTGGCCGGCCTTGGCGAAGCGCCGACGCACTTGTCCCCGGCAGACTACTACGCGATCCCCGAGGAGAACCTCCGCAGCTATCCGCTCTACATGCCGGATCGTGAGCCGGCAGGTTATTGGGAGCGAATTCAGTCTGTCGGTCCGCAACCGCTGATCGAGCCCGCAAAGCTCGCCACGCAAGCGGACTGGATCGCCGCCGGCGAGCGCGTGTTTCTCGACGCCGTGGTGCTGAAAACTTTCGACCCCAAGGTCATCGCCATGGCGCGCAGCCTCGAGGCCATGCAGGCGCGCGGCACCGGCCCGCTGCCCGATGGCAGCATCAACGGCCTGCGCTGGGTGCCGACGAAGGACGGCGTGGCGGTGGGGCTCACGAACTGCAGCGCGTGCCATCTGCTGTACTTGCCCGACAACACGGTGGTGCAGGGGGCCTCGTCGTTCGCCATTCCGAACAACTTTCGCAACGGCTTGGGCGCCGCCATACGCGAGGCGGAGCACACGCTGCCGGGTGAAGTGCCTTTCGCGCTAACCGGCTCGATCGGCGACGCGGCGTACCAGGCCTACGGCGCGCCCTGGGTCCACGATCCCGCGGGCGAGCGGCTGCGGGAAATCACGGCCGCCGAGTTCAATGCCTACATCGGTGCCGGCATCAGGGGCGGCGGGGTGGCGCGCTGGAACGGCAGCATCCTTTATCCCGCCAAGATCCCGGACCTCATCGGCATCAAAGACCGGAAGTACATCGATCACACCGGCACCCATCTGCACCGCAACATCGGCGACCTCATGCGCTACGCGGCGCTGGTGAGCTTCGCCGACGACATCGACTTCGCGGGGCACCGCGTGACGCTGCAGGGGACCGAACGTTTTCGCGTGCGGCTGTCGGACGCTGCGCTCTACGCGCTCGCCCTTTATCTCTATTCGCTGCAGCCGCCGCACAATCCGAATCCGTTCGACACGCGGGCGGAAGCCGGCCAGAAGATATTCGAGCGCGAACGCTGCGCACGCTGTCACACGCCGCCGCTGTATACGAACAACAAGCTCACCGTCGCGGACGGCTTCACTCCGCCCGACGATTCGCCGCTCGACATCGTTCGCACCTCGGTTCACACGGATCCCGGCCTGGCGCTGCGCACGCGCAAAGGCACGGGGTTCTACAAGGTGCCGTCGCTGAAGGGCGTCTGGTACCGCGGGCATTACCTGCACGACGGCTCGGCTGCGAGCCTCGAGGAGATGTTCGACCCGGATCGCCTTCGCGAGACTCACGAGCCGAAAGGATTCACGCCACCCGGCGTGGTCAGCCGCGCAATCCCGGGGCACGAGTTCGGGTTGAAGCTCACGGACGACGAGCGCCTCGAGCTCATCGCGTTTCTGCGCACGCTTTGAGTCGGCGGCTTTGCGGCCGCGCGGCGGTTGCTATTGCCGCTGCCGCATCCGTTCCCAGTACTCCTCGAGCGTCCCTTCGATCTCCAGGCCGCGAAAAAACGGGTAGGGGTCGCAGTCGTACTCGAGTATCGTGCGTGCGGAGTCGCGCCGCCACGAACGGTGCCGCGTGATGGGCCGCTTGTAGTTCGCGGGATCGTAGAGCGTGAGCTCGCTGCGCAGCGTGTTGCCGTCCTCGCTCAACGACATCCGCTCGATGACGCGTGAGTCGGCAGATAGCGGTTGGCCTGCGAGATCGACATATCCCGGCGTCAGCATCTTCGTCTCGACGACGAGCGTCGAGCCTTCCCAGTGGCCCAGCGAGTAGCCCATCGCGCGGTGCGGCAGCTGCTCGGGATAGGCCCGGCCGTCGAGAAAGATGCGACGCACCTCGTGAAAGCTTTCGTAGAGGATGGTCACCTGTTGCTCGTTCTGCACGATCTCGAGCGGATAAGGCCAGCCCGAGATGCGCACGAGCCCCGGCGACACGCAGCGCAGCGCCGGGTCGTCGAGGTATTGATAGGCGTCGACGGCTGCCTGCGCGGCGGGCGTGTAATCGAGGGTCACGCGCGCAAGCCCGGACGACGTGCGCGACCAGATGCCCGTGAAGTCGACAGGTTTCGGCTCCGCGGGCCGTGGCGCCACGTAGCGCACGGCGCGCCACTCGCCCGTCGGGCCTTTCTGCGGCGGCGTGAGCTCGCCCTTCATCTCGCCGCCCTCGACGCGACCGCGCAGCTCGTAGCGAAGCAGTTGCCCGCCGCCGTCGCGCGTGTCGAACGCCAATTCGACGTTGCCGTCGCGCAGCGTGAACGCTGCCGGGCCGCCGTCCACGAATGCGAGCGGAGCCCCGGCGGCGCCCTCGAGGGTCAGCATGCCCGTGTGAACCGCGCGGCGCTCTTTGAGAGTCAGGAACCAGTCGCCCACGAGCTTGGGCGGTTGCGCAAACGTGGCAGGCAACCCCAGCGTCGCACCGAGAGCCACCACGATGCAGACGGCGCGCCGCGCCGCTGCGCACTGGCCGTTCACTGCGGGGGTTCCTCGGCGCCGGGGTGGATGACCTCGCCGGATGCTTTGCGAGCCTCCCGTAGCCACATCTTGCGTTTGTTATCGCGACCGAGATTCCCTTCGATCGTAATCTCGTCGCCGACGCGGATCGTATCCTTGTTCCAGCCGGCGGCGGCGAGCGCGTTCGGACTCCTGGTTTGCACGTCCCACAGGATGTCTTTGCCGCTCTCGTCCTTGATCGCAACGATGTAGTGCGCGTGCGGATTCACGTACAACGCTTCGACGACCTTACCGGAGATCGTGCCACTCTTGTCGTAGCTGAACTCGGCGGCGAACGAGTGATGTGCGCTGGCGGGCGAACCGCTGCACGCGGCGATCGCGAGCGCCGCCAAGCTCGGCCGGACACTCATCGCGCTCTCTTTTGTTTCGTGAGGAATGCGAAGACGTGCGGCGTCGTCGGCGCGATCATGCCGCCGTGGGTCGCGCCTGCGGGCTCGAAGTAGTCGGTGGTCATGCCCATGGCCTTCATCGAGGCGACCTGCCTGCGGCTCGCTTCCACCCAGGCAGGCGTCTCCGCGCCGCCTATGGAGACCATGACCGGGACGGCCTTGAGCTTCGGCAACTGATAATCCACGTTCGGCAGGACGCCGGACATCGGCGCGATGGCCGCCCACGTAGCCGCGTATTTCTGGCCCAGCCACCACGTGCCGAAGCCGCCCATGGAATGCCCCATCAGATAGGTGCGGTCCGGATCGATCTTGTATTCGCGGTTCACGATCTCGAGCACGTTGCGCACGTCCTGTTCGCTGCGCTCGCGATAGCGCGTCTCTTCGTCAGGACTCCGGCCCGGGGTCGGTGTCGCCCCGCCGCCGCTGCGCGGTGCGGCGCCGGGGATGCTCAACGGGGCGCCGTACCAACCGTCGGTGGCAAACCCCATTGGCGCAACGAAGATTACGCCGTACTGCTCACACAGTGCAGGCAGCTCCTTGACGCTATCGAAGAAGTAGTTCTGGTTGCCGCCATAGCCGTGCAAAGCGACGATCAGGGGAGCGCCGACATTCGGATCGTAGCTGCGCGGCACGTACAGCCGGTAAGGCATCTCCATGCCGGCGGCCGTGAAGAAATAGTGCCGCTGTTGATCGCCCTTGGCCCCGGGAGTCTGCGCTTGGTGCGCGAGATCCTGGCTCGCGGCAGAACCGCCGCCTTCCGGCGCCTGTGCCGTCACGCACGGAGCCATCAGGGTCAGCACCAAAGCTGGAACGAACGAAGTCTTGTTCATGGTGCGTTGCCCTCGGGCTATCGCTTGCGGTGCTTCGAGAAGAACTCGAAGATCTGTGGCACTGACGGCGGAATCATCGACATATGCGTGCCCTTGTCGATTTCGACGTACGCCGTGACACCGCCGGCCGCCTTCAATAGCTCCACCTTGGCCTTGCTGGCCGCGACGGTTGGAGCTTCTTCGCCCCCGACCGCCACCAGCACCGGCAACTTCGACAACGTTTTTACGTCGATCTCGTGGGTCGGTGTGGTCCCCGACATCGGTGCGATGGCCGCCCACTGGTCGGCGTACTTGGCGCCGAGATACCAGGCTCCGAAGCCGCCCATGGAGTGCCCCATGAGATAGACGCGACTGGCGATCCATCTTGTATTCGCTCTTGACCAGGCGACGACGTTGAGGACATCCTGCTCGCTCAGCTGGCGCTCGCGCAGTTGTTCCTCGGGCGTGCCGGTCTGCGGAGGCGGCAGCGGCCGCGCCGGCTGATTGCCACTCGCCGGCGGCGGCCCGCCCGGCACCGACATCGGCGCTCCATACCAACCGCTGACGGAGTAGCCCATCGGCGCCACGAAGATGTAGCCGTAACGGTCGCACAGCGCCTTCAGGTCCTCCTTCACGACGGCGAAGAAATAGTCCTGGTTGCCGCCGTACCCATGCAACGCCACCACGAGGGGAGCGCCCACCTTCGGATCGTAGTTCGACGGCACGTAGAGGTGGTACGGCATCTCCCGGCCGGCGTCCTGGAAGAAGTAATGCCGTTCCTGATCGCCCTTGGCGCCGGGAGTCTGCGGCACCTTCTGCAGCTCCGCCGCCGGCGGCGGATTGCCGAAGCCGAAGGGCCTTTGCCCAGGAGGTCTGCGCCGCGGCGGCGAACGAGATCGCGAGGATCGGCGACGCCGTGCAACGCGAGGCTTGTCTTTCGCATGATCGGTTCCCCCTGCAAGCGCCCGCCGTTCGGGCGCGCTGCGGCCAATCATAGCGTGCCGGAATCCGTCTCGCTGACCCGAGAGCGTGTTTCTTGCGTGCGGGACTTCGTCCACCGGATACTCGCATCGGGACGTGGCACCAGACCACCAGACGCACGGACCCGACCGTAGCTCGAAATCCCGAATTACCGTCGCACGGGGGACGAAGATGAAAAAGATCGCATTGACCGTGGGCCTCGCCGTCTTGGCCGCCGCGTCTGCGTTAGCGCAGCACATTGTCATTACGCCGAGCGGCACGCGCCCCACTATTTACGGGCCGGCGCAGGCCTACACCGGCAAAGCGGTGGCCGACACGCTGGTCGCTCCGAACGACCCCAGTCACGTCATGGCAGTGAACATCACATTCGAGCCCGGCGCGCGCACGGCATGGCACAACCATCCGGCGGGCCAGTACCTCATCGTCACGTCCGGCGTCGGCTGGGTGCAGGAGCGGGGCGGCAAGAAGCGGGAGGTGCATCCGGGTGACGTGATTTGGACTCCACCCGGTGTCGTGCACTGGCACGGGGCGACCGCCAAGAACGCCATGAGCCACCTCGCCGTTTGGGAGTTCGTGGACGGCAGCGGCGGGGTGTTGATGGAGCACGTCAGCGACGCTGACTACCTCGCGGACTAGGCCTTCCGGCTCCGCCTACGGTTGCTTCGAGCGCGAGTAGTCGGCCTTCAGCAGATTTCTCGGATCGTACGGCGAGACGTGACGGCGGACGCCGTTTTCGTCGTCCAGACATTCGTCCTCTATGATCCGCGCGCCGCGCTGTTTCACGCGCTGCAACACGGCTCTGAGTGTCCACGGCCGTGAGTAGACGACCGGATCTTCGATCCGTGCCTCGTACTCGAGCTCGTCGGGCCCCGTCATTCGGTAACGCTCTACGACGTGGAACTCCGTGCTGTGGAAGTTGCCGGCTTGATCGAGCCACAGCTGATCCTGGAGCGCGACGACATCGGCGACGAGCGTGTCGCCTTCCCAACGATAGCGCGTGTCGCCCATCCACCAGTCGGCCGCGTCGAAGTGCGGCCGATCGTCCGTATGAAAGACCCGGAACGCGTGATTCTCCTGATAGACGATCGCAAAGTTGCCCGGGCTCTGAAGAATCTGCAGCGGGGTGGCAAGATAGGTCGCGCGCGGTACGCCCGACTGGTAACACTTCCGCGCCGGATCCGCCGTCGCCCGCAGCCGATAATTTTCGTCGCGCTGCGCGAGCGCCTCGGGGCGATACGGAATCTTGCCATCCGGCGGATCGACAATGATGCTCGCGGACGCTGCGATGCCGTTTTCGCCAGGATGGCCTTCGAGGTTCACGTAAGCGGTGCCGCCAGCCTGCCAGATGCCGCGAAAGTCCGGGGTTTTGCCGTCTCCGAGGCGCCCAGGAGAGAACGACGTAGCGTCCTTCCCTGCCTGCGCCATGGCGGTAAACGCAACCGTTGCCGCGACCGCAGCGAATGCGATCGAGCCTATGACACGAATCGAGCTCATCGGACCACCCGCCGTTTTGTGCCGCCGTCTTCCTCGGTAAAGTGCTGACGGCTTCGCTCGCCCTCGAGACAGCTGTACTCGAGGATCTGCTGCGCCGCCGGCACACGTTTCAGCGTGAAGTGAAACTCGACGGGTTTGACGAAGACGGTTGGGTCGGTGACCGTCGCCTCGTAGAGGATCGTATTCGGATCGACCAGACTGAAGCGCTCGAGCACGTGCTCGTTCTCGTCGACGAAATTCCCCGACATATCGAGCCAAGTGCGACCGTTGAAGTTGCTCACGTCGACAACGAAGGTGTCGCCCTCCCAGCGGCCGCGCGAGTCGCCGTCCCACGCCCAGTAGTTGCGCGGGTGTTTGCTTTTGTCCGTGGGGATGATTCGGACGTCGTGCATCGCTTCGTGGAGCAGGGCCACGTAGTTTTCGTCCTGGATGATCTGCACAGGATAAAGGCCTGCCGGTTGGTCGAGGCCTCTGGGAACCCCGGGCAGATGACAGCGTCCCTCGGGATCTTCGTACCCGTGCTGCTGGCGGTACGCTCTCTCGGCTTCGCCCCCGGGCGTGTATTCGTATTGCGGCGTCGGCGGCCCGCCACCCCTTCCTGCGCCACCGGCGGCGAAATTCGTGCCTTCAAGCGAGCCGATGAACAGGCCCTGAAATCCGCCGCCGCTCTTCAGCCAGAGCCCTTGCAAGTCCGGATGTCCGTCGGCGAGCCTCGGCAACGCGGCGTTGCTCGCGCTCGGCGCCGCCGCGGCGGGCTGAGCGGACGCTGGCTTGATCGGACCCGTGCCGAGCAAGAACGCGGCGCTGAGCCCGAGCACAACCCGCCGACGAAGAGTGCGAGTGAGCCTCACGGCCGCGCGTCGGTCATCGCGCGGGGTCGCGGCGCTCACTGCGAAGTCCCTGTCGAGCCCGCGAACACCTTCGTGCCATCCGCGAGCGTGATCCGCGCGGCGTTTGCCGTGCTCGAGCCATCCTTCGCAAGATAACCCTCGACCGTGACCTCGTCGCCGGGCTTGAGGGAGTTCTTGGTCCAGCCGAGCCTCATCAGACCGTTCGGGTTCGAGGTCTCGATCATCCATCGCGTCGTCCTGCCGTCCGCCGCGCCGACATCCATCGTGATCCAGCCGTGCGGGTTGATCATCTCCCACCTGACGACGACGCCCTTCAGCGTAACGGGCTGCTGTGCGTCGAACTCGGCGGCGAAGGAGTGGTGAGCGAGCGCGGCGCCCGCATCGGCCAGTAATCCGATCGTGACGAACAGAAACCGGGCCACGCTGCGTCTCATGGGTTTGAACCTCGTCGATTGGCCGACCCGTCCACCGAGCGAAGTGGGAGGGTCAGGGCGCGGGCGGCTGCTCCCCGAGCATTGGCGCGCGGCGCAGCGATTGAGAAATACTTTTGGACGATGAGTGGTATCGATATCGCCGATAACGTGCGGAGCTGGGGCACCAGATCGACAGTAGCACCGTCCTTGGGGTCAGCGACACCCCACGCACGGCGGCGCGATCCAATGGCGCGGTAGCACCGAAGTCGCGGCGCCAAGCCATTCAGCCTTTTTCCGGCCTTTTCCGGCTGCATTCAGGACTCGGCTACCGCCGTCGGCTATCTGTGACCCGCGGCGGTCTCTCGAAGGCGGCGCCGCTGACAACAACGCTTCGGGGGAATGGACGGATGATGCCCGTTTGGCAGTGCGTGGGCAGGTGGTCGTGGGCCGGCGTGGCGCTGGTGGGCTGTCTGGCGACGTCCGGCACCGGCGCTTACGCGCAGGCGCGGGTCGGTCGAGGTGCTGCAGCGCCTCTGCACGTCGACCTCATGGTGGGACCGGACGGCAAGGGTACTGCGGTGGGGCCCGGTGTCCCTGACGGTATCGTGCCGATCATCGCCGCCGCGAACGGCGCGGTGCCGCCCGGCGTCAGGCCGCTGGCGCATGACATCTTCACCACGAAAGACTTCTACAAGGACCGGGAGCTGTGGCGCGACCCACGCTACTTCCGTTGCAACTCGCCGCTGGGGCTCGAAGCGCAATGGGGCGCCGTCGAAACACCGACGATCGGCAATTCGCCGCCGGCGTCGGCCGCGTGGGGGTACTGCGATCGCGACTATCCGCGCGATCAGATCGTGAGTCCGTACCCGTTCAAGACCGCGAAACAGCATTACAACGCGATGCTTGCGGACGCCACTGCGCGCGGCGGTCCCACGGTCTACACGCAGGCGACGTTGCCGAACTGGAACGGCAACTATCGGCGCGATGCCTCCAAGACGGCGACGTGGTACCACGGCGCGGTGCTCCAGATCCCGACCTACCTGACGTTGTTGACGCCGGAATATCAAACCCGGTTCGTGCAGCAGATGTATCACTACGCCGTGAGCAACGCGCCGCAGTGGCCGGCTTCGTACTGCCAGCCGGAAGGGTTCCTGCGGCGCATCGCGCAATACTCGGGTTTCAGCCCGTCGATCATGATGACGCCCGAGTTGGTGCAGGTGCTCAACGTCGGCGCCAGTAACTTCGTCACACACGTCCAGATCGGCCGGCAGTTCAAGGAAGACGGAACCGTGCCGTATCTCTCGGCCGACGTGCGCCGCTGGTACGGCGAAACGATCGGCTTCTGGGACGGCGAAGTGCTCGTGACGTGGACCTCGAACGTCCAAGGCTGGATGCCGCACGGTGCGTTCGAGTTCAGCAGCCAGATACAGTCGATCGAAATCTACACGCCGCGCAAGGACGATCGCGGTCAGATCAACGGTATGCTTCATGAAGTCGTGCTCTACGATCCCGAAGCGCTCGTGGAGCCCGTACGGATCATCCACCGTTGGGATCGAACGAGCGCCTTGAACGAAGGGAGTCCGTATCTGTATATCGAGTGCGTTCGCTACAACTATCCCGATCAACGGCATTGCAACGCCGGTCCCGCCCGGGATGACGATCGAGTACGAGGTGCCCGACATCTACGACCGACCTTGGGCCCATGTCTGGGAGCAGTACTTCGAGGCTGGGATGGACCGGCCGTCGCCGGCGCCTTTGTTCGGATTCAAGTAAGGGAGAGTTCCATGCAGCAACGTCGCCTTCGAAGCGCCGTCGCGTTGTTCGCGATCGTAGTCGGCGCCGCCGTATCCATGTCGGCACTGGCCCATCATTCGTTCGCGATGTACGACGGAGAGAAAACCTACGTCCTTACGGGCGTAGTGACGCGGGTGAGCCCGGACCCGAGCCACCTGACGATATTTTTCGCGCCTCTGAACGAGGCCCGCGCAGCGGTGGTTCGCGACGCCGCTGGAAAGCCCGTGGTCTGGTCGGTCGAGCTGCGCTCGGCGAGTCAGGTGGCACTGGACGGCGTCACGGCGCAGAAGTTTCCGCCGGGGACGATCATGAGCATCGGGCTGCATCCGCTGCGCAGCGGTCTGACCGGCGGCGGCCGCGGCAAGTCGGGGCTCTTCAAATGCCCGCCGAACACTCCGCCTGCCCCGGGGAAACACTGCGATAGTGTCCCCGGCTCGACGTCGCACGGTGAAAGCGGTGTATTACCCAAGCCGACCGCGGAATGGTCGCCCTGAGGCTGTTGCGTTTGGCAATCTCGTCTACTCGAGATGCCGAGAGTCAGCCTGCATTGCGACTCCGGCCTCGGCAGGCCAGTTGACGAGCACTGTGATCACAGCGTCGTTGACGTCGACGGCCGCGGTGTCGACGAGGAAGCTACCGCCATCCGCAGCGGCGGCGTAGTTGTCCCGCGCAGAGTCGGGACCGCCCGTGACGGGGGCCCGGAACAGGCGCCGCGGCGAGCCGAACGCGGGCTGTTGGCCGTCGTCCACGGCGACTGCAACGATCGTATGATCCGGCGCGATGTAGAAAATCTCGTGTTGGTCGCGCCGCCACTGCGGTTGCCCACCCCCGCCGACCGAGACTTTGTAGCGCTCGGTGAGCTCCGGGTAACGTTGGGCATAGACCTCGAGTGCACCGCTCTCGTCCGACACGTACGCGATCCACTTTCCGTCGGGCGAGATGCGGGCTTGCATGTCGTTGAACGGAGTCGCGAGGATCGGAAACACAGTCCCATCCTTGATGTGAATCCCCCATAAATCCATTTTGGTTTGGTTGTCCATCTGCGTGTAAACGATATGCTCGCCGTCCGGCGACCAGTCGTTGAGTATCCTTATTGCGCCGCCGCTGATGAGTGGGCGAGGATCTCCGTTCGCCGTGGAGCGCACCAAGAGGTCGAAACCGTCGTGCGCCGTGTAAGCGATGCGGGCGCCATCCGGCGACCAGAGCGGTGCGATGGCGTCGGTTTCCAGTCGTTCGAATTCGGCGCGGGAGAGGCTTGCCATCCAGAGGCCAGGATTCGTCGTAACGGAGCTCGTCGCAAGCAGGCGGGATCCGTCCGGAGACACTCGCGGGTTGAAGACCTCAGCCGGCATCTGCACGGTGCTCAAGACTGCACCTGTCCTGTCCACCCAGGTGAGCTGCTGCTGGCGGATGCCGTGACGATAGGCGAGCAAGCCGCCGGCCGCGGAAACCACGTTCTCATCTGCCGGCGACGGTGGCGATACTCCGCGTGCGAGCACGGTGGCACGACCGGTGAGTTGCAGCGTCCGCACGTCGAATTCTTCGGCGATCAACATGTCGCGCTGAATGTGGAGGACGTGACGCGGTGGCGCGAAGACGGCTGGCGATTCCGTATCCAGCAATCGGACGCTGTGCCGCGTGTCGAGATCGCTCGACATAAGTACCGGTTCGGTTCGCGTCGAGGCTCACTATCTGATACAGAAAGTGTCGCCCGTCGGGCAGGAACTGCGGCCACGAGAAGGCGATGTCGCGCGCGGCGCGGTCGAGCGGCGCGAAGGCCTCGACTTCCCCGCCGCGAGCACTGACGGCGTACAGCCCTTTCGCCCAGTCCGCGAACAGAATGGTGTCATCGGGGGCCCATGTTCCACCCGCCGGCGTGATGCCCACAGCGGCAACGGTGTGAGGCTCGCCCCCGCTGGCGCTCACGGTCATCAGCTTGCCGTTGGCGAAGAAGCCAATGCGGCGGGCATCGGGGGACCAAAACGGCTTGGACGCCCCAGCCGTGTCGTCGAGGAGCTTGAGCTCCGACGAGTGCAATGTGCGCACCCAGAGCGAGTTTCGGCTGCTCACGTTGTCGCGCGCAATGAACGTCAGATACTGACCATCGGGCGACAGCACGCCGCCCGATACGATGGTCGCCCCTTCGGGGGGCGGCTGAAAGAGCCGGACTGCTCGTCCGGGATCGGGGACCTGGGTTTGCCGATGCGCGCCACCCGCGAGCCAGAGCGTTGCACTCGCGACGCCTATCGCGGCGGCCAACGCCACACCTGCCGACACGGCTTTGCGCTGGCGCAGCGCCAGGGATCCCGACCGTGCCCCAGCGGCACTCACCGCGTCGGTCGTAGCGGGCAACGATGCCGCTGCCGCGACGGTGCGCGCCTCAGCGGTGGAGACGTCGGCGAGGACGCGAACGGGAGCGACGAAACGGTAGCCACGGCGAGGAACGGTCTGGACGTAGCGCGGCTGGTTGGGGTCGTCAGCGAGAGCGCGTCGGACGACGGAGATTGCATGGATCAAGCTGTCGTCGGTCACGACGACGTCGTTCCATACGGCTTCGACGAGCTCGTTCTTCTGGACGAGTCGGTCGCGATGTTCGACCAGATAGACGAGAGCGTCGAACGCGCGCGACGGCAGCTGCACGTCGTCGCCGTCACGCCCCAATGTGCGCGACTCGACGTCGAGCGTGAACGCCCCAAACGCGTAGGTGATGGCACCGCTCGTCGGGCCCGGAGGAGTGTTTGCCGGAGGGTGCGCGTGCATTCGTTGTTCTTCCGCGCTTTTCGGAGCTGTTTCGGTACTCCGCGACCGAGTCTAGCGTACGCGATGCGAGGGGGGCAATTTGGGCCTCAGGCAGCGGCGGGTGCCCGCGGCGCGCCTCGCGCGCCGGGGTGGTCGGAGGCGATGATCCGCGGGGCGGGCATTCGGCGTTTTTCCGGGCTTTTCGGGGCGATTTCAGTACACGGGACCGCGGTCGGGCTATGTACCCAGTCGTATATATAAGGAGGGGGAGGTCATGGCGAACCTGCAGCGAAATTCGGCCGCGAGCCTCGTGGCATGCGCGTTCATGTGCACGAGCCCATTCGCCGGCGCCCAGGTGGCCGGCCGCCTCGCCGATATTGCTATCGACGCGGACGACATCGCCGGCGTCGTGGCCGGCGATCATGGCCCGGAAGCCGGCGTCTGGGTGATCGCCGAGACGACGGACCTGCCGACGAAGTTCCGCAAGATCGTCGTCACCGACGACGCAGGGCCGTTACTTGCTGCCCGACCTGCCGCGCGCCAACTACGCAATTTGGGTGCGTGGCTACGGGCTCGTGGATTCGCCGAGCATTCGTGCGACACCGGGCAGTCGCGTGCCGCTGCGGGCCGTGATCGCGCCTGACGCGCGCGCCGCGGCGCAGGTCTACCCGGCGAACTATTGGTACTCGCTGATTCAACTGCCGCAGCCCGATCAATTCCCAGGCACGGGCGCCCAAGGCAATGGCATCGAGCCGCGCATGACGACGCAGCATCATTGGATCAACGAGATCAAGACGGGCTGCAACGTTTGCCACCAGCTCGGCAACCTCGCGACCCGGCAGATGTTGCCGGCGCTCGGGAAGTTCGAGTCGTCTTACGACGCCTGGGACCACCGTACGCAGGTGGGGCAGGACGGCGGCTCGATGATTGCCGCGATGGGCACGATGGGCCGCAAAGCCGGGCTCACCATGTTCGCCGACTGGACCGATCGAATTGCGGCCGGCGAATTGCCGCCGGTGCCGCCGCGTCCGCAGGGGATCGAGCGCAATCTCGTGCTGACGCTGTGGGAGTGGGGCGCCGCGGCGACCTTTGCGCACGACGAACTCTCGACGGACAAGCGCAACCCGACGGCGAACCCGAACGGGCTGATCTATGGCGTCGATTGGGGCAACGACGCGTTCCTGACGCTCGATCCCAATACCAGCAAGGTGACCGATGTCCGGATTCCCGTGCTCGACAAGGACATACCGCCGGGCAAGTCGCAGGTCATGCCGCAGCCTTCGCCGTACTGGGGTAGCGAGCCGTATTGGTTCGATCCGGCGATCACGAATCATGCCGCCATGGACCGCAAGGGCCGCGTGTGGATGTCGTCGCGCTTCAGGCGCCCTGAAAACCAGCCGGAATTCTGCAAGAACCATCCGTCGGCGGCGCTTGCGCCGCGGGCGACGAGCTTCCGGGAGGTTCAGTACTACGATCCGCGCACGAAGCAGTTCCATCAGGTGAACACCTGTTTCGACACGCATCATGTGCAGTTCGCAAACGACAAGGACGAGACGCTGTACGCGAACGGAGTGTTCAGCGGCGCGCTCGGTTGGATCAACACGCGCGTGCTCGAGGAGACGGGGGACGAGGCCGCCGCGCAAGGGTGGTGCCTGCCCTATTACGACATCGATGGCGACGGCAAGATCGATCCCAAGGTGGATCGATATGTGTTCGCGAACTTCCCCAAGCCGACGGGCATGCTCGCCGGCATGGAGGTTCCGCCCGGGGTCTTCTACAGCGTCATCGCGCATCCGACCGATGGCAGCATCTGGGGCGCCGTGCCGGGGCCGATGCCCGGACGCATCGTGCGGATGAATCCCAAGACGTGTGTGTCGGAGGTTTACGAACCGCCGTTCAACAACCCGGCCGTGAACGTCAACGGCTACACGCCGCGTGGCATCGACGTCGACTCCAACGGCGTGATCTGGACGGCACTCGCTGGCAGTGGGCATCTCGCCAGCTTCGATCGGCGCAAGTGCCGCGTGCTCACGGGTCCGGAGGCCACGAATCCCCAGCATTGTCCAGAAGGCTGGACGCTCTATCGGACGCCAGGCCCGAGCTTCAAGGGCGCTACCGACGCGATTCCGGTCGACATGAGCTATTACAACTTCGTCGATCAGCACAACACGCTCGGTCTCGGACCGAACGTGGCGATCGCCAACGGCACGAACTCCGACTCGTTGCTGGCGCTGTTGCCGGATGGACGCTGGGTCGTGATGCGTGTGCCGTACCCTCTCGGCTTCTTCTCGCGCGGCATGGACGGCCGAATCGACGATCCCAACGGCGGCTGGAAGGGTCGTGCCTTGTACGCAGACTACGGAGAGAACGCCGTGTGGCACATCGAAGGCGGCAAGGGCACACGAAGCTCGGTCGTGAAGTTCCAGTTACGGCCCGATCCGTTGGCCAAGTGATGCGAGCGAGGCAGTGATGCGAGTTTGGCTGGCGATCGCCGTGCTGACGGGCCTCGTGACCAGCGGTGCCGTGCGGGCGCAGGCCGACCTGTCCGGCATGTGGGGGCAACGATTCCACGAGGAATTGCCGGAGCGCGGTGCTGGCCCCGAGATTGGCGACTACGTCGGGTTGCCCATAAGCGACGCCGCCCGTCTGCGGGCCGACTCGTGGGACGCCGCGAAGTGGACGATTCCCGAGCGCCAGTGCGAACCGCACCCAGCCGACTACGCGCCGCGCGGCCCCGCAAACTTGCGGATCGCGAGCACCGTCGACCCGATCTCCCAGGACGTCGTCTCATGGGACGTCACCGTCATGTGGGGGCTTTCGCAGCGGACCGTCTACATGGACGGCCGTCCCCGGCCGTCGCAGTACGCGCAACACAGCTGGCAGGGCTTCTCCACGGGCGAATGGGACGGCGACATGTTGAAGGTCACCACCACGCATCTGAAAGAAGCCTGGGTTCGACGCAACGGTTTACCGCGCAGCGATCGTGCGACGGTCATCGAGTACTTCATCCGCAACGAGGACTATTTGACGCTCGCAACGATCGTCGTCGACCCGGTCTATCTCACGGAGCCGCTGGTTCGTACCTCCGATTGGGTTCTCGATCCAGGCGTGCAGCTCAGCCCATTTTCCTGCATCCCTGCGATCGAGATCGAACGGCCGCGCGGGTTCGTGCCGCATCACCTTCCCGGCACGAACACGTTTCTGACGGAATACGCGGCCAAGCACGGGTTACCGCAAGTGGTCTCTCGCGGCGGTGCGGCGACCATGTATCCGGACTATGTGCCCGAGCTGCGGCGCCTCATCGAAGCCGTGAAATGAGGCGGCCCACGGTGACAGCGCTCGCGCGCCTGCTGATGTTCGCGGGCGCGCTGCAGATAGCGGCAAACGCTGCGGCGCAGAGCGAGCTCGAAGTGCTGCCGGTGCAGGGCAACGTCTACATGATCGCCGGCGCCGGCGGGAACACCACGGTGCAGGTCGGACCCGGAAGCCGTGGTCGTCGTCGATACCAAGACCGCGGCGGTTGCGGGGCGGCTGCTTGAGGCGATCAAGAAGCTCAGCGCGAAGCCGATCCGGCACATCATCGTCACGAGTGCGGATCCAGATCACGTCGGTGGCAACGAGCGCGTGTCGAGCGCGGGCACCTACGTGCGGCTGCTCGATACGTTCGATCCCCGCGGCTCGAGCGCGAATGCCTCCATCATGGCGCACGTGAACGTGCTGCAGACGCATGAGCGGCCCGAGCGGGAGCGCGCCGCCCACGCCGGCGGGTGCGTGGCCGAGCGACACCTACTTCACCAAGGACTGGGCGTTGTTCGTCAACAACGAGGCCATCCAGCTGTTCCACGTGCCCGCGGCGCATACGGATGGCGACACGATGGTGTTCTTTCGCCGTTCGGACGTGATCAGCGCCGGCGACATCTACACCACCACCGGTTACCCGCAGTTCGATCGCGGCGCACGGCGGCGGCATCGCGGGCATCATCGAGGGTTTGAACCAGATTCTCGATCTCACGATCGCTGGCGAGAACCAAACCGGCGGGACGGTGGTGATTCCCGGCCACGGACGGCTGAGCGACGAGACCGACGTCGCGAACTACCGCGACATGGTCACGATCGTTCGCGACCGGATCGCGGCGCTGATCGCGATGGGCATGACTCTCGCGCAGGTTCAGGCCGCCAAGCCGACTCGCGACTACGACGGAATCTATGCCGGTCTCGGCGGCCCCTCGCCGGAGCAGTTCGTGGCTGCCGTGTATCGCGATCTGAGGAAGGCCACGCCATGAGCGCCAGCGTTCTGCGGACTGTCGTGTTCACGGGGCTGTGCTTCGCGCTGGTGGCGGGGTTCGGCGTGCGCAAGAATCGCAGCCGCGCAGTTCGGCCGCCGCCGCCTCCGGATCAGCGCAGCGCGCGCGAGCGCGCGCCGATCGACATCACGGGCCAGTGGGTCGCGGTGGTCACCGAGGACTGGCGCTGGCGAATGGTGACGCCGCCCGTCGGCGATGCAGCAAGCATTCCGCTGAACGCCGAAGGGCCGCGCGGCGACGGCGGCGTGGGATCTACGAGCGCGATCGCCGCGAAGGCAACCTCTGCAGGCCGTACGGTCCGCCGGGCGGCATTCGCCAGCCGACGCGGCTGCGGGTCGATTGGGAAGACGCCGACACGCTGCGGCTGCAGTTCGACGCCGGCAACCAGACGCGCCGCTTGCACTTCAAAGCCGGTTCGCCGGGCGAGCCGTTCGCTCCAGGGCTACTCCGAGGCGAAGTGGTTCCGGCAGACGCAGTCGCGCGGTGTGTTCGCGGCGCAGACACCGGCCGACCGGCGGCGCGCTGCAGGTGCACGACCACGAACCTGACGTCCGGGCTACCTGCGGCCTAACGGCGTGCCCTACAGCGAGCGCGCCACCGTGAAGGAGTTCTTCAACACGTTCACGCTGCCGGACGGCAACGGCTCCTGGCTCGTCGTCACCACGGTCGTGAACGATCCCGAGTACCTGTCGAGCGACCTGATCCTGAGCACGCAGTTCAAGAAGGAAACGAATCGCTCGAAGTGGAATCCGCGCGCGTGCGACATCGCGCCGCCGCTCGTCGAGCAGGCGGCAGGCGGCATACTTCGACCGATGATGAGGCTCAGGATGATCATGAAGCACGGCGAATGGGCTCGCGCGTGCTCGTGCATTGCGCGCTACCGTGGGCGCTGCCCGGCGTGGCGCACCACTCGTTCACCGCGACCTACGACGAGAATCAGAAGCTCAGGATCGAGGGCGAAATCGCCGCAGTTCCTGTTCCGCAACCCGCATTCGATGATCCACGTGTCCGCGCCGGGTCCGGACGGCACGCGTGCACCGCTGGGCCATCGAGTGGGCGGGCGTCAGCGCATTGAGCGGCAACGGCGTCACGCGCGAGAGCCTGCGCATCGGCGATCACGTGGTCGTCACCGGCAATCCGGGCCGCAACGCCGAGGAGTATCGCCTGCGGCTGCTGTCGATCGACCGGCCCGCCGACGGGTGGAGCTGGAAGGGCTCGTTCGAGTAATCGACCGTTCGCCGCGGTGCATCGTCGCACAGAGGGGGAGACGTCATGAGAGGCCTGTTCGCGCTTGTCGTCCTCGCTGGTGACGGGTGTCTTGCCGTCGGGTGCGCACGCGCAGAAGCCGAGACGCTCGACATCTACTGGGTCGACGTCGAGGGCGGGGCCGCGACGCTGGTCGTGTCGCCGTCGGGCGAATCGCTGCTCTACGACGCGGGTTGGGAAAACGACGATCGCGATGCGAAGCGGATCTTCGCGGCCGCGCGGGCGGCAGGTGTTACGCGCATCGATCACTTCGTGCTGAGCCATTTCCATGCCGATCACGCGGGCGGCATGGTCGCGCTATCGAAGCTGATGCCGTTCGGCCATTGCTACGACCGCGGCGATTTCATCGAGCCGGAGAATCAGCGCTGGCGTGACGCGTATCTCGAGCGTGTGCAAGGACAAGCGCACGATCCTGAAAGCCCGGCGACAGCATTCCGCTGCGAGGGTGTCGCCGTCGACGTCGTCGCGCTCCGGACGGCAAGCTGATCACGAAGCCGCTCGCCGGGCGGCGGACCGAATCCGCGGTGCGCGAACGTCGAGAATCACCCGCCCGACGTGCCGGAGAACCAGCTCATGGTCGGCGCGCTGTTCACGTACGGGCGGTTCCGCTTCATCGATCTCGCCGACCTCGACTGGGAAAAGGAGCTGGAGCTCGTGTGTCCGATCAACCTGATCGGGCGCGGTCTACGGTTTGGCAGGCGGGTCGTCACGGCGCGCTCGACGGCGCGGGCGCGCCCGGGTTTCCTGGCCGCGATCAAGCCGCAGGTCGTCATCGTGAACAACGGGCCGCGCAAGGGCTGGGGTGGCCCCACCGGCGCCGCGCACGACGACGCTGACCGATCACTATCGAGCGCGTGGCCGACGTCACCGGCTATCGACGACGTCTGGCAGGTGCATCGCTTCGCTGTTCGCCGGCGCGCGCAACGTCGCCGACGAGCGCATCGCGAACCTCACGGAAACGGACGACGCAGGCGCATTGGCTCAAGGTCTCGGTTCGATCGGACGGCACGTTCACGGTGACGAACGGGCGCACCGGTTTCACGAAGAACTACACGGCGCGCTGAGCGCCGCGAGAGGCGGCGATGTCGCCGACGATGGCTTGCTCGCGATGTGGTGCCTCTCGCTCGCTCGGCGCCGCGGCGCTGCTGCCGCGCGATCGCGGTTCGCTCAGGGGCTGCGCGCGCGGCGGCACGCCGGACACCGATCGCGTGCCGCCCGTCAACAGCGCGCCGCAGCCGCCGCCGTATCGCGTCGTTCCGCGACTGGGCGCAGCTGACGATCGAGCGGCGGCCGTGGGGCGGCATCGAACAACGTCGCGATCGATCGCGACGGCAAGACCGTATGGGCCACCGATCGCTGCACCGCGCCGATCAGCCCGGGTTGCCTCGGCAACCGCGAGCAATCCCGATCCACCACTTCGACGAGGCGGGCCGCGAGATCAAGAGCTTCGGCGGCGGCATGTTCGCTGTGGCCGCACGGGTTGCACGTCGATCGGCGACGGCAACGTCTGGGTCACCGATGCGCGCACGCCGACGGCCGACGACATTGCAGAAGTATCCCGACGCGCGCAACAAGGGCAGCGTCGTCGTCAAGTTCAGCCCCGACGGCAAGGTGCTCATGAGGCTCGGCACTCCCGGAGTCCGAGGCAATCCGCCGGCGGCGCTTGCCGACCCGACGGCCGTCATCACCGATCCCGCGAACGGCGACGTCTACGTCGCCGAAAGCCACATGGACGTCAGCGACCCGAACCTGATCGCGCGCATCTCCGTGTTCGACAAGAACGGCAAGTTCCTGCGATCGTTCGGCAAAGCCGGCACGGGGCCGGGCGAGTTTCGCACGCCGCACGCGCTCGCGTTCGATTCGCACGGCAACCTCGTCGTCGCGGACCGCCACAATCACCGCGTTCAGCTCATGACGAAGAGCGGCGAGTTCCTGCGCGAGTACACGAACTTCAGCCGCGTCAGCGGGCTCGTCGTCGACGCCAACGATGTTCTGTACGCGACCGACTCCGAGTCGACGGAGGCCGTGCATCCGGGCTGGTCGCGGGGCCTTCGGATCGGCAGCCTTGCGCGACGGCCGCGTGACGATGTTCATCCCGCCGCACAAGACGAACTCGCCCGAAGGCGCGATGGGCGAGGGCATCGCGCTCGATCCGAGCGGCAATCTCTACACCGCCGAGTCCATCGTGCTCGGCGTCACGAAGTTCGTGAAGGAGCCACGCCATGAATCGCTTCGTCGAAGCTGTCATCGCTACGGGTCGTTGCTGGTCGCCGGCTCGCTGCGCACGCCCAGGGGTTGCAGCCGCCGCCCGCGCCGTGGCGCGGGGCCGGGCCCGACGCCGTGTGTCGGCTCGGACAAGGGCATCTTCCACTGCGTGCCCGCGCCGGGCGCGATCGCCATTCGCGCGGGGCGGCTGTTCGACGCCAAGGCCGGCCGGCTCGTGGCGGACCAGGTCATCGTGATCGACGGCGAGCAGATCGCGGCGGTCGGCGCGGCCGCGAGGTGCGGATCCCGCTGGCGCGCGTGTCATCGATCTCTCGCGCGCGACGGTGCTTCCGGGCCTGATCGACGCGCACACGCACATGTTCAACGTGCCGCGGCCCGGCATGTCGCGCGAAGCGGCGACGCTGATCGCCGTGCACAACATGCAGGCCGATCTGCGCGCGGGCTTCACGACCGCGCGCGACATGAGCTCGCACGGCAACGGCTATGCCGACGTCGACATCCGCAACGCCATCAACGAAGGCCGGCTCGACGGCCCGCGGTTCCAGGTTTCGGGTCGCGGCATCGTCTGGGCCAGCGGCGTCGAACCCGCTCGGCAACATCGCGCGTGTCCACCGTGGAGGAAGCGCGCGCGGCCGTGCGCGATCACCACGACCACGGCGTCGATTGGATCAAGCTGTTTCCCGACGGGCGGCTACTCGTTCACGGCGACGGGCGAGGCGCAGTACGAGCTGCGCTATCCCACTGCCCGTGCTGCAGGCGCTGATCGACGAGGCGCACCGCCTGGGCACAAGGCGGCGTGTCACGTGTATGGCGGTGAAGGCCAGCACAACGCGATCATCGCGGGCTGCGACACGATCGAGCACGCGTTCGGTCTCACGCCGGACGATGCGAAGCTGATCGTCTCGAAGGGCTCTACTACGACCCGACTTTCGTGCGCTACATCGAGCCCTACATGGACGACAACGACGCGAAGGCCACGGGCGGCAAGTACCGGATGACCGCGATCTTCGAGAAGGCCGTGACGCTCGCCGGCACGACGCCCGGCATGCGGATCATGCTCGGCAGCGGAGTAGACGGGTCGACCTACGCACACGGCACGCAGGCGCTCGACTTCGAGGCGCTCGTGAAACGCGCGAGGCTTTCCGCCGCCCGTGCCATCCAGGCCGCGACGATCGTCAATGCCGAGGCGATTGGCTGGGCCGATCGCGTCGGCTCGCTCGAACAGGGCAAGTATGCCGACGTTATCGCCGTGTCAGGCGACCCGCTGGCCGACATCACGGAGCTGCAGAGGGTGAAGTTCGTGATGAAGGGCGGGCGTGTCGTCCGCAACGACATGTGAGCACCGCGCGCGGGCGATCCGCGCGTGGTTGCGCAGTCACCCTCGCATCGGCGCCACCGCCTTCTGCCACGACTCGCGCGACTCGAGGCGATCGATCCACGCCGAGACCTTGGCGAACGGTTCGAGATCGATGCCGGCCGCTTTACGCTGCGTGAGCGTGGTGCCGAGCGCGAAGTCGGCGATGCTGAGGTCGCCCGCGATCCAATCCCGCCCTGCGAGACCCTGGTCGAACACGCCGAGCAGCTTCGTCGTTTCCTTGGCTTCGGCCGCGATCAGGTTCTCGTCCGGTTTGCCGCGACCGAACTTTTCCTTGAACACCTTCTCGAAGGTCAGCTTCTGGCTCGAAGGGCCGAAGTGAATGGCCTGCCAATACGACCACTGGTCGACGACCGCGCGCTTCTTGAGGTCTTCTGGATAGAGCCTCCGACTCGGATCGAGACTCGCGAGATACGCGTTGATGGCACGCGATTCGAAGAGTTTGAGATCGCCATCGACGAACGCCGGCACTTTGCCGTTCGGGTTGATCGCAAGGTACTCGGGTGTCTTCGTGCCGCTGAAGGCGTCGACGTCGATGATCTCGACGTCTGCGCCGAGCTCGAAGATCACGGCGCGCACTCGAAGGCAGTTCGGGGAGAAATTCGCGTTGTAAAGTTTCATCGGTACCTCCAAGGTTGAACGATAGCTCGAGATCGGTTCGAAGTCTTCGCCTACGGCTCGCAGGGTGAAGTTCGCGTCAAGACCCGGGGAGGGGTCGGTGCCTTCTGGGGTGGCGTCTGGGGTTTGTTGCTCGCGCCGGCAGCCGTCGCCCGGAACGATCGACTGCGCTGGGATGTCAGTACTAAAGGCACTAGCCGTGGGGAGCCGCCATGATCGAACGTATGCTCGACCTGCCAGACGACGTGTTGGGATTCAAGGCAAGCGGGGAGGTCACAGCACAGGATTATCAATTAGTGCTCGTGCCCGCGATCGAGGAAATGCTTAGTAGGACAAAAAAAGTCCGACTTCTCTACGTGCTCGGCGACGGCTTTAAAGGCTACACGGGCGCAGCGGCCTGGGAAGACGCGAAGATTGGCCTGAAGCACCTCACGCGATTCGACCGCGTGGCCGTGGTAACCGATGCCGATTGGATCAAGACATCGGTCAAAGCCTTCGGTTTCGTGATGCCCTGCGAGGTCCGTGTGTTCGGCGGCAAGGACTTGAACGAAGCCCGCGAGTGGATCGTGGCGCCTCCGCCTGCCGGGAATCTGTCATTCGAGTTCCTGCGCGAGCAAGGCGTCCTGATCTTGCGCCCCAACGGCGCGCTCGACGCCGCAGATTTCGAGCGCATCTCCGCCGCGATCGCTCCCTACCTCGAGCAGAAAGGCGCATCGATCGGCGTGATGCTCGTGGCCGAGCACTTCCCAGGCTGGGATGGCTTAGGCGCGTTCCTGGCGCACTTGCGGTTCGTCGAGGAGCACCGGAAGCGCGTCGCGCGGTTGGCCATGGTCACGAATGACGCGCTGCTGTCCGCGCTGCCGCACATTGCGAGCCACTTCATCGTGAGTGAAGCGCGCCTCTACCGTGTCGGCGAGGAGGACGATGCGCTCGCTTGGGTAAGCAGCCGATGAATCGAAACTCGGCGCCAGGCTGGCGGTCAAAGCCGGCCGTGTTCGCTACCGCAAAGATTGGCGGGCATGACGAGAAGAAGAGGCGAAGAGCCAAAAATGGATAGCAGCCACGGCAGCGCGGCACTATCGGATGCCCTGGTGGTGTTCGGCGTCACGGGCGATCTCGCTCACAAAATGATCTTTCCAGCGCTCTATGGGATGGCGAAGCGGGGCGTCCTCAACGTCCCTGTGGTGGGTGTCGCGTTCTCGAACTGTGATCTCGGCGCAACTGCGCAGGCGCGCCAAGGACGGCATCAGCAAGTCCGGGAGGGTCGTCGACAAGGCGGCGTTGCGCCATCTCCTTTCGCTTCTTCACTACGTCGATGGCGACTACAACGACCCGCACACCTTCGAGGCTCTCAAGCGGGCGCTGGGCGATGCCCGGCGCCCGGCGCACTATCTCGCCATCCCACCCGCGCTCTTCGCGACGGTCATCCGGGGACTCGGCACCGCTGGCCTAGCCGATCACGCGCGCGTGATCGTCGAGAAACCTTTCGGACGCGACCTGGCCTCAGCGAGAAAACTCAACCGTATCGCACGATCGGTGTTCCCAGAAGACTCGATATTCCGCATCGATCACTTCCTGGCGAAGGAAGCGATCATGAATATTCTGTACTTCCGCTTTGCCAACTCGTTCCTGGAGCCCATCTGGAATCGCAACTACGTGGCGAGCGTGCAGATCACCCTGTCCGAGGATTTCGGAGTCGAGGGGCGAGGCGCGTTCTACGAAACCGCTGGCTGTCTGCGCGACGTCATTCAGAATCACCTCTTCCAGATCGTCGCGCTGCTCGCCATGGAGCCGCCGACCTACAGGGGCTTCGGTGCCGTGCACGGCGAAACGGCCGATGTCTTCGAGGCCATGCGCGCCTTGAAGCCCAGCGACGTGGTGCGCGGTCAGTACGCGGGCTATCGCAGGGAACCGGGCGTGGCGAAGAAGTCCGACGTCGAGACCTTCTGCGCGCTGCGCCTTTTCATCGACTCGTGGCGCTGGCAGGGGGTGCCGTGGTACCTGCGCTCGGGCAAGTGCCTGGCCGGGACCGCAGCAGAGGTAATCGTTGCGCTCAAGCCGCCGCCGCAGCGGCTGTTCGCCGACTCGGCACCGGCGATCGGTCTGTCCAATTATCTTCGTTTCCGCCTCTCCCCGAACTCCGCCGTCGCGCTCGCCGCTCGCGTCAAGCGCGCGGGAAAGGAGTTCGTCGGCGAGCAGCGGGAACTCTACCTGGTTGATCAGGAGCCGGGAGAGGAGGCGCCCTACGAGCGGCTCCTGGGCGATGCCATGGCCGGCAACGGCGCGCTGTTTACTCGCGAGGATGCCGTCGAGGCCGCCTGGGCGGTGGTGGACCCTGTTTTGGTGAAGCATCGGCGCGCGATACCCTACAAGCGCGGCAGTTGGGGACCGCGGGAAGCAGACGCACTCATCGCTGCCGACGGCGGCTGGCACAATCCCGTGACGGTCGAGGCGAAGCGATGACCGCCTTCGGCGACGCTATTACGATGGGCCCTCCTCGATCAGGTCCGTCACTCGTGAACAGGAGATCGCATGAACGCTACGCAGGAGCTTCACGACCTGGGCCAAAGTCTCTGGCTCGACAACATTACGCGTGATCTTCTGACGAGCGGCACACTTAGCAGCTACATCAGGGAGCTCGCGGTGACTGGGCTCACTTCAAACCCCACGATCTTCGATCACGCCATCAAGGATCACGACTTCTACGACGAAGCCATCCGGGCCCAGGCATCGGCAGGTGGCGCGGGCGAGGCGTTGTTCTTCGAGCTTGCGCTGGAGGATCTGACGCGGGCTGCCGATCTTTTCCGTCCGATCCACGACACTACCGATGGCGTAGACGGCTGGGTATCGCTCGAGGTGTCTCCCGTCCTTGCGGACGATACCGCAGCGACGATCGAGGCGGCGGCGCAATTGCATGCACGTGCAGAACGCCCGAATCTTTTCATCAAGATTCCGGGCACTCCCGCGGGTATCTCCGCGATTGAAGAATCGATCTTCGGCGGCGTGCCAGTTAATGTGACGTTGTTGTTCTCTTCCGAGCAGTACGTCGCAGCGGCTGAAGCGTATATGCGCGGCATCGAAAGACGCATCGCTGCAGGCAGAAATCCGCAGGTCGGTTCCGTCACATCGATTTTTGTGAGCCGCTGGGACGTCGCAATTCAGGACAAAGTGCCTGAACATCTTCGCAATCGCCTCGGCATCGCGATTGCGCGGCGCACGTACAAAACCCATTGCGAACTGCTGGCGTCGGCTCGATGGAAGAAGCTCGAGCGCGCCGGCGCGCAAACCCAACGCCTGCTCTGGGCCAGTACAGGAACGAAGGACCCCGCGGCGTCGGACACCCTTTACGTCGAAGCGCTCGCGGCGCAGAACACCATCAACACGCTGCCCGAAAGAACGTTGCGCGCTTTTGCGGAGCACGGAGCAGTGAAGGATGTAATGCCACGTGACGGCGGCGACGCAGAAGAAATGCTCGCGGCATTCGCATACGAAGGTGTGAACGTTGTATCGTTGGCCGCCGATCTTCAGCGCGACGGCGCGCAGTCATTCGCCAAATCCTGGAAGGAACTGCTGGGGTGTCTAGCCGCAAAAGGCGTCCGGCTGAAGCAGGAAAAACGCGCGTGAGCACTGCGCCGTCGAGGCGGGGCATGCGCGTGACGGGCGCAGACGATCCTGACCGGGGCGCGGAAGAGGCCGGCTAGGCCGCGGATTTCGGCGTTTCATTGCCTGGCATTCGAACGTCGTCCGTAGCGAACAATTGCGCGTACGGAAAGTCCGAGCCCAGGCGCCGGAGCTCTTCCTGGAAATGCGCGTCGATGCGGCTTCGCTGCTCGAGCGTCAGCATTTCGCTGGACCGACCCGACTGGCCTTGACGCATCATCTTCAAGCCGTCGCCCCAGGGCAGGGTACCTTTCGGTACCGGCGTGAACTTGTCCTCGATGCTGCTCATGTAGGCAAACGTGCTTCTTTCGAGCACCGCGCTCAGCTCGGCGCTCGTCAACTGCACGCCCAATACGCCAGCTACCTGCTGCACGGCGCCTTGCAGGTCGCGTTTCATGTCTTGAAACAGGAACACGCCCACGTTCGGCCGGTGTCTCTGCGCCCAGTACCCCGCTGTATGCTCCGCCCACGTGCTGCCGAAGTTCAGCGGGAATCGTTTCGTCAGGAACAGCTCGAACCACACGTCCGGCTTCGGCATCAAGGGGCCGGCCGCTCCGCCCGCGAAGTGATAGCTCGAGACCAGTATTTCCTTTGGGTCCCTGATCACGACCAGATAGCGGGCGTTCTCTCTGTAGGGGACGTAGCGGGCGGCCAGGTGTGTTTTGATGACGCGTAGCTTCGTGGGTGAGGCTTCCTGAACGCGCTTGTCTTCCAGGGACACCGCCATTCTTTGGCTTCTTTTGCCGCCCATGTCGGGCCAGCTGATCACGTCGTGGATGTGCGCGTAGTCGCCGGCGCCGCGGAAGGCGACTTGGTGGGCGATTTGCATCATCCAGTTCGTGCCGCTCTTGGCGAAGGTGCTGACGAAGACGTCGCTCGCCGTCGGCTCGTACCCCTGAAAGACCTTCTCGGCCCGGCCGCCGGCCTGCGCCCGATTCATCAGCGAGACCAGCGCGGAGTCGAATCCGAGACGCGTCAGCAGCCAGTTCAGCGGCACGACCACGCCGTAGAAAATGATCGACAGCAGGAAGATGCGGGACCTGGGTATGCGTCGATCGAGGCGCGGCAGCGGGGATGTGTTCATGCTTGTGAGTGAGTGCTCACTCACATAGTATGAGGTGGATGAACAGGAGGCAAGCCCGCTCCAAGCCCATGGCGGCGGCCGACCGGCGCCGTGCCATTCTCGATGTCGTCGTTCCGCTGCTCGTCGCGAAAGGCTCGAGCGTGACCACCGCGGAGGTGGCGCAGGCGGCGGGCATTGCGGAGGGCACGATTTTCCGCGTCTTTGCGGACAAGCCGGCGCTCATTTACGAGGCCGTCAGGGCCGCCATGGACACCACCGCCGTCGCGGACGCGATACGCGCCATCAGTCCATCCGCACCCATGCAGGCGCAGCTCGCCGAAGCGGCACGCGTGTTACGCGACCACTTCAACCGCATGATGGCCCTCGGCGAGGCGCTGCGTTCCATCTCGGCTCTGCAGGCGCGCCAGCGTGACGTAGGTCGAATGATCAAAGAGTCCAGCAGTGTGATCTCGGCGGCCCTGGCGGAGCTCTTCGAGCGCCATCGCGCTGCGCTTCGAGTTCCGCCGAGTGCCGCAATCGCGGCGTTTCGCGGCTTCATCTTCGCGAGCGCGCATCCGCTGCTGCCGCCCGCGGAGCGGCTCGCGGTCGACGAGGTCGTGAACGTCCTGCTTTGCGGTATCGCCAAACCCGAGTCGAGATAGGGCTACCCATGCTGCTGCGATTGCTCAGGACTTATCTGGCGCCGTACAAGAGGCTGGTCGCCGGCATCGTCGCGCTTCAGCTCCTGTCGACGATCGCGTCGCTCTACCTGCCGAGCCTGAACGCCGACATCATCGACAACGGCGTCGTACGCGGCGATACGGGCTACATCGTCCGCGTCGGCGCCCTCATGCTCGGAATCTCGTTCGTGCAGATCTTCGGCTCGATAGCGGCCGTGTATCTCGGCGCGCGCACGGCCATGGGGTTCGGTCGCGATCTGCGCAGCGCCGTGTTTCGCCGCGTGGGCGAGTTCTCGAGTCGAGAGGTGGCGGCCTTCGGTGCGCCGTCGCTCATCACGCGCAATACCAACGACGTGCAGCAGGTGCAGATGCTCGCCATGATGACCTTCACGCTGATGGTCATGGCGCCCATCATGATGGTCGGCGGAATCTTCATGGCCATCCGCCAGGACTTCGGCTTGTCGTGGCTGGTCGTCGTAGCCGTGCCGGCGCTCGCGATCGCGCTCGGCTTCATCATCTCGCAGATGATTCCGGCGTATCGAACCATGCAGACGCGCATCGACCAGGTCAACCGCGTATTGCGCGAGCAGGCCACGGGCATTCGTGTCTTGCGTGCGTTCGTCCGTGAGCCGTTCGAGGCGGCGCGCTTCTCCAAAGCGAATACCGAGCTCACGGACGTCTCCATCACCGTCGGCCGGTGGATCGCGACGATGTTCCCGATCGTCATATTGGTGCTGAACCTCGCGAGCGTCGCCGTGCTGTGGTTCGGCGGTTTGCGCGTCGACAGCGGGGAGATGCAGATCGGGTCGCTCACGGCGTTCCTGACCTATCTGATACAGATCCTGATGTCGGTGATGATGGCGACCTTCACGCTGATCATGGTGCCGCGGGCCTCTGTCAGCGCCGATCGGATCGGAGCCGTGCTCGATACGAAATCCTCGGTGGTCCCGCCGGCCGCGGGTGTCACGCGTGTCGAGCAACACGGCCGCCTGCGCTTGCGCAGCGTCGGGTACATCTACCCGGGAGCGCACGATGCCGTGCTGCGGGATATCACGTTCGAAGCCCGGCCGGGGCAGACCACTGCGATCATCGGGTCCACGGGTGCCGGGAAGACGACGCTGATCAGCCTGATCCCGCGGTTGTTCGATGCGACGTCGGGCGAAGTGCTGGTGGACGGTGTCGACGTCCGCGAGCTCGACCCCGACACGCTCTGGTCGAAGATCGGCCTCGTGCCGCAGACGCCGTATCTGTTCTCCGGCACCGTGGCCAGCAACCTCCGCTACGGCAGCCCCAACGCAACCGAGGACGAGATGTGGCATGCGCTCGAGATCGCCCAGGCCAAGGACTTCGTGGCTGCGATGCCCGGTGGCCTCGACGCGCCGATCGCACAGGGAGGAACGAACGTCTCCGGCGGGCAGCGGCAGCGCCTGTCGATCGCGCGCGCGCTCGTTCGCAAGCCGGAGCTGTATCTGTTCGACGATTCGTTCTCGGCGCTCGATCTCGCCACCGAAGCGCGGTTGCGGCTCGCCTTGAAGCGCGTGACCCGCGACGCGGCCGTCCTGATCGTCGCCCAGCGGGTCTCGACGATCAGAGACGCCGACCAGATCGTGGTTCTCGAAGACGGGGCGGTCGTAGGTCTTGGCACGCACGAGTCGCTGCAGGCGACCTGCAAGACCTACATCGAGATCGTCGAGTCGCAGCAGATGCTGCAGGTGGCCTCGTGAACGCGAAGACGATGAAGGCGACCGAGCGCATCCAGATGCCGGGCGGGCCCGGCCGCGGCATGGGCAACGCTACGATCAACCAGAAGCCGATCTCGTTCGTGGCTTCCGGCAAGCGCGTGCTTCGCAGGCTGCGGCCGCAGCGCATCAAGGTCGTGACCGTCATTCTTGCCGGCATCGCCAGCGTCGCGCTGTCCGCGCTGGGGCCCAAAGTGCTCGGCGGCGCCACGGATCTGATATTCGCCGGCGTCATCGGCAAGACGCTGCCCGCCAATACCACGAAGCAGCAGGCCATCGAGTCCGCGATCGCGCAAGGGCAGACGCGGTGTCGCCGATCTGCTGCGAGGTATAGACCTCGTGCCGGGGCAGGGCATCGACTTCGCGGCCGTCGGCCACGTTCTTCTCATCGTGCTGGCGCTCTATGGCGCCTCCGCGCTGCTGTCGTTTCTGCAGGGGTACCTGCTCAACGAGGCCGTGCAGCGCACGGTGTTCGAACTGCGCGCCGATGTGGAGAACAAGCTGAACCGGCTGCCGCTGCGCTACTTCGATCGACAACCGCGCGGCGAGATCCTGAGCCGCGTTACCAACGACATCGACAACGTGTCGCAGAGTCTGCAGCAGACGATGAGCCAGTTGCTGACGTCGCTGCTGACGATCGTGTTCGTCGTCACGATGATGTTCGTGATCTCCGCGACGCTGGCGTTGATCGCACTCGTGACGATTCCGGTCACGATGGTCGTCGCGGGCCTCGTCATGCGTCATTCGCAGAAAGAGTTCGTCGCGCAGTGGCGGCGCACGGGCGCCCTGAACGCGAAGATCGAAGAAGCGTTCACCGGCCACTCGCTGATGAAGGTGTTCGGCCGCCACAAAGAGGTTCAGGCGGCGTTCGAAGTGGACAACGAGGCGCTCTATCAGCGCGAGCTTTCGTGCGCAGTTCCTGTCGGGGCTGATCATGCCGATCATGATGTTCGTAGGTAACTTGAACTACGTGGTTATCGCGGTGCTCGGCGGCCTGCGGGTCGCGGCGGGAACGATGAGTCTCGGCGACGTGCAGGCATTCATCCAGTACTCCCGCCAATTCACGCAGCCCGTCACTCAGGCCGCGTCGATGATCAACCTCCTGCAGTCGGGAGTGGCCTCGGCGGAGCGCGTGTTCGAGCTGCTGGATGCCGAGGAGCAGAGCTCGGACGAATCGCACGCGCGACTCACTGGCGTTCCCCATGGGCGAGTGACCTTCGAGCACGTGTCGTTCCGCTACGACCCGGAGCAGCCGCTGATCGACGATCTGTCGATGACCGTCGAGCCGGGGCAGACCGTGGCGATCGTCGGGCCTACCGGCGCCGGCAAGACCACGCTCGTGAATCTGATCATGCGTTTCTACGAGCTCGATTCCGGCCGGATTACGCTCGACGGCGTCGACACGGCTGCCACGTCGCGGGCCGATCTGCGGTCGCGCATCGGCATGGTGCTCCAGGACACGTGGCTGTTCAAAGGCACGATCCGCGACAACATCGCCTACGGCCGTCCCGACGCCACCGAGGCCGAGATTCTCGAGGCCGCGAAGGCGACGTTCGTCGACCGGTTCGTGCATAGCCTTCCTGCAGGCTACGACACGGTCATCGATGACGAGGGCACCAATATCAGCGCCGGCGAGAAACAGCTCATCACGATTGCGCGGGCGTTCGTCGCGCAGCCGGCGCTGCTGATTCTCGATGAGGCCACGAGCTCCGTCGACACGCGGACGGAAGTGCTGCTCCAGCACGCCATGGCGGCGCTGCGTTCCGATCGAACCAGCTTCGTGATCGCCCATCGCCTGTCGACGATCCGCGACGCCGATGTGATTCTCGTCATGGAGCAGGGCCGCATCGTGGAAAAGGGTACGCACGCGGAGCTGGTCGCACGATCCGGCGCCTACGCCGCGCTGTACAACTCGCAGTTCGCGGGCCCGGAGACGGCCGCCGCGTGAGTTGGGCTACAGCGCCTGGAACAGTTGCTCGATGATGCCCTTCAGCCACTGATGCGGCCGCGACGTCCGCACACGCCGGTGGCTCACGAGACAGTAGGCCAGCTTGAACGGCGGTGGGTTGGTTGACGCGAGCGGCTTGAAGTTCAGATCGCGCGTAGTCAATCGGGTCAGCAGGCCCCCCGCCAGCAGCAGACAATCGGTGCGCGACACGGTGGCCAGCGCCACCGTCACGTTGTCGGTCTCGTAGGCGGCCGGCCACGAGCGGCTCAACGGCGGCTGTCCGGCGCGCGGCTGGAGCAGCATGAACTTGTCCATGTCGGGCACGCGCAGCGCGATGCGCGGATAGCGCAACAAGTCGTCGCGGGTCCACGGCTTCTTGCGTAGCGGATGGGCCGCCCGCGCGAAGATCGCGGGAGCATCCGTGTACAGCACTTGCGACTCGAAGTCCGCAGAGAGCTCGGAGAACTGGAGGCTCAACACGAAGTCGACGTCGCCGAGCTCGAGCCCCTTCAGCTGATCGCTGTGCTGGCTGTGTACCTTCAGCGTCACGCCGGGCGCGCGTTCGTGCAGTAGCGCCAGCAAACGCGGAACCACTGTGACGTGAAGGTACTCGTGTGCCACCAGCACGAGCTCGCCCTTCCAGGTGGCCGGATCGAAATCCTCGTGCACGAGCAGTCCGGCGGCGGTCTCGAGCCAGTCGTGTAGCGGCTGCTTCAGGCGCTGCGCGAACGGCGTCGGCACCAGGCCCTTCGACACGCGCAGGAACAACGGATCGTTGAACTGTGCACGCAAGCGGGATAGCGCCTTGCTGATGGCGGACTGGGTGAGGTGTAACTGGCGGGCTGCCGCCGACACGCTGTGGCATTCGAGCAGTACCTGCAGCGTCAGCAGCAGGTTGAGGTCCATGCGCGCGAGCTGGCGGGTCGACATTATGATATGAACCTAGATCATGGATAGTAAGAAAACATGTCACTGGAAATCATATCACGGCGACGCTATCGTGCGCTTCAAGGATCGATAGGAGGAACGGAAATGAGCATCATCGCAATCATCTGCTTGGCTCTCTTGGCTGGCGTTGCGGCTACGGAAGTCGCAACGGCCTGAGGACTCGACGGCGTTGCCGGCGCTAGCGCGGAGCGAGTGCCGGCGTAGCGGAGTGCCTAGAACTCGGCGCTCCACGTGACTCGGATGGACGGCTGCAACTCGTTGGCCGTGTCGATCGAGTCGCGGCGCATCTTCACATTCATGCCGAGACGGCCGAAGTCGCGCATGGCCCAATTCTGAGTGTAGCCAATGGAGTGCGTCGTCTCGGCGCGAGCGCCGGCGACCTTCTCGACCTTGATGCGCACCGTGGAACGGCCGGGCGGTAAGTTCGGCAGGATGCCGGTCAGCTCCGCCTCGAAGCCCAGCCGGCGCGTATCGAGACGCGAGTCGGGCGCCGCGGCCTCGTCGATGGAGGTCTCCCCGCCGGTCGTCGTCTCGTAACTTGCGTGGCTGCGGATCGTCAGCGGCGCCGGCCGCGTCGTTGCACTCAACCTCTTGTGGAACCCGAGCTGGAACACCTGGCCGGTCTGCCCGTCCGGGGACCGCCAGAATCTGCCTTCGAGTCTATCCACGAAGGGCACGGACGGATCGAAATGCACCGTGGTGTCGACCTTGGCCCCCAGTGCCTCCGCGCGCGTATTCCAGTCCGGAAGCTCGACCTTGGTTTCGAGGCCGAGCCGTTGAGTCAATGCGACGCTCGAGCTGACGCGCGGCAGGAGCTGCGTGGAGTGATCCGGCGCCTGAACCGACAGGTCCGCCTTCAGCAGCACTCCATCCGCGTCGAGCGAGATACCGGCGCGCGTGCGCGGCTTTTGCGCGGTGGCGGGCTCCAGGTAAGGGGCGATAGCGGCGAGGGCAACGCTCGGCTCGATCGCTGCTAGCGCCGCGATCAAGGCCAGGCGAAGCAGGGTTCGGCTCATCGCGCGATCGTTTTCCCAGGGGTGGCAACCACCATAGCGAAGTTGAGTGTAGCGGGGCGTGGAACCCGGTCACTCTTTCGCAGACTACCTGCGCATCGGCACCGTGTAAGTCAGCATTGTGCCCCCGTCCATGGGCTGCACCGAAAACGCGCCGCGCGGATCCGTGCGCTCGCGCCGTTTCATCACGAACTTGGCTGCAGCGATGCCGAGCGCGGCACCGGCGACGGTGTCGGACAGCCAATGCGCATCGTGATTCAGCCGTTGATAGCCGGTACCGATTCCGACCCCGTAGCCGATGACGCGCCGCAACAAACGGTGTTTATCGTCGCCCGACTCCGCCAGCACCGTGCCGATCGCAAACGCGGCCGCCGTGTGTCCGGACGGAAACGACAGCCCGCCGCCGCCCCAGTGATCCGGCGGTACGCCGGGGCCGGGCCGTTTGCGGCGGAAAGCTACCTTCATGACCTCCGAGCTGATCGTCTCGAGCACGATGGCTCGGCGCATCACGGCCGCTTCCCAGCTGGCTTCCTCGTTGTGCGCGAGTTTCGCCGCGAACCAGGTGCCCCCGAACGCGAGTGCCGCGGGCATCGCGTCTACGACCTCGTGGTAATTCGGCTCACCGTCGTTGGCGAAGTGCGCACGCACCTTGTCGTCATAGTGATACGCCGCGCCTACCGCGGCGACGACACCCGCGAACCTGAACCACTCTTTACCTCGCCAGCGCAGGGGCGCGCTCGCGAACGCTCTGAGGTCGTCGGGCAGGCGAGCGGTTTGCGTCGATTCCGGTTCCGCTGTGGGAGAGGGGCCGGAGTCCTCCGCCGTCTGCGCGTACGTGGGCAGGTGCGCCAGCGCTGCGAGGAGTGTGGCGGCGAGCGCCCCAATGCCAGAGCCGCACAGACCTGCGATCCCTTCGACGTCCAGTGGCCGCCCGCGGTCCACGCTCTCGAAGTCCCGGCATCAACGCAGATCCACGGTGGCAGCGAGCCGCTTCACGGCTTCGCGCGCCTCGTCCATCTGCATCGTCTCGCCGACGACGAGCAATTGCAGATAGCTGCCCCCCGGCAGCACGCGCAGAAACAGGAACACCGTGCGGTTGTCGACGATCGCCGAGAGATAGGCACCCTGGCCGCCGGCGAATGGCGTGGCAGCCCGCTCCTTGATGACGGCATTCGCGGCCATTGCTTTCAGGTTCTGCGCGGCCGTTTTCGCGCTTTCGCTGGGGAGTGCGGCCGTTGCGCCGCGGCTGATGACTGCGAGCGGTTTCAGTCCCGTGGCGTCCGCGCCGTCGAACGTCGAGAGCATCGCGGTGTTCGCGTCCGGCGAGGACGTGAATCGGAACGGCGGCTCGGCCGTGAACACGAACGCGAGCCGCGCAAGCGTTTCCTCGAGCGTCGGCAGCCGTTTGACCCTGATCGAGCGCACGACGGCTTCCACGTCGCTGCGGCTCATCGCCTGCGCCGCGCCGAGCGTGAACGTCACGAGTACCGCGTTGGCGTCCCCGCCGCCGAGCACGGTGATGTATTTCTGGAACTCCCGGCCGTTCTTGACCTGTTGCCCGATGGCGAGCTGCACGGAGCCGCCCTCGACCGAGACTGGCTCGATCCGCGTGAACCGCACGCCTTCCCCCGCGTAACGGGTAGAAGCGGTTTTCGGCGACGCGAACACGGCCGCCGTCTCCGCGTAATTGGCAGGCGGGTACTCGGCGACCTGGATCGTCGAGGCGGTCATCGTGTTCTCGAGCCCGGCGAAGCTCCGCGCGATGCGAAAGCCCTGTGGCGCGGCGAGGGTGACCGAGGTGTTCGGTATCTGTACGAGCTGCGCGTCGCTCAATGACGGCAGAAGCGTCGCGGCGAGCGCGACCCACGAGGCGAGCGTCGGTTTCACGGTATGCGGACGCCTAGGTTACTGCTGATAGCCAGGCTTGCAATTGTACCGCTCGTGCCAGCGTTCGGTACGCACGTAGATCTCTTTCTGCGTGAGGCGCTGCTTGAACAGCAGCGGATCGTCGATCGTCCAGCTGATTTCGAGCTCGTGCGTGGCCGGGTTCACCTCGAGGCGCTCGGTCAGCTGCAGATTCTCGCTGTGCATGACGCCCCAGCGGGGCTCGAGCGGGGCCGCCTTGAAGTTCGTCGTCTCGATCACGAGCGCGGCGCCGTCGAAGCGGCCCGTGGAGTAGCCCATCGTGCTGCGCGCGAGGCCTGGCGGCGCCGCGGCGTTCAGATGCACGACGCGCTGGCTGTCCATGAATTGATGCTCGATCACCACCTGGGTAGCTTCGCGCCGAATTTCGAACGGCTCGTTCACGTTGATCCAGAACCGCACGGGGCTCGCCGGGTCGCAGTAGATGGCCGGGTCGTCCTTCACGGGGTCGAACGCGGCGCGGCGCCGTTCGCCTTCGTCCGTCAGGTCGCCGAGGTAGCGCGAGACACTGAACCGCTTCATGGCCCAGACGCCGCCGATCGCGTCGCTCTGCGTGGCGGGCACGGGGGTGGCCGCCGGCGTGGCCCCGAACAGCGTCGAGGAGCGCAGCACGCTGCCGTCATCGAAATGGGCCTCACGCAGCGCGCAGCCCGTTGGGTTCTGCCGCGCCTGGATGCCGTCGATGCGCACGTGCTGGCCGGGCGCGAACATCGCAGCGCTGAGCCCGTTGCGCTCGAGCACGCTGCGCGACGCCATTTCGCAGTGCCAGATGGCTTCCTGCCCATTCGCCGTCACGCGCAGATATATGAACGAATGCGGGTTGATGAACTGGAATTCGCTGACCGTGCCGTCGAGCGCCACGCTCTTCGTGTCGTCGTAGTGCGCCGCCACGCCGTGGTGCGCGAAGCACGGTGTCGTGGCTAGTGCCGCGACCAGCGCGAAGGCGTTTCGCGTTCGGACCATGCCGGTGTCCTTCGTTCGTCGAAGCCACAAACGCGAAGGCGGCCACAGCGGCCGCCTTCGTTGCTCAAGACAAGCGCCGGGCGGGCGACCCCGCCCGGCGCTCGAGACACTTAGAACGTGAAGCTCAACCCGACGCCTACCTCGCGCGAGCGACCGATGATCGAGAAGTCGTAGCCCCAGATGTCGCGCGTGTCGAAACCACCGTTGATGTACAGCTCGTCCGTCAGGTTCTTGCCCCACACCTCGACGCTGTAGTTGCGGGCTGCAGGCTCATACACGAACCGTGCATTGAAGATCCCGTAGGCCGGCTCGAGCTTCGGTTTACCGTTCGCATCGACCAGCGTGCGCTGATATGCGGGGTCGCGCGAATAGGCGCCCATATAGCCGTAGTTGCCGATGATCATGATCTGGCCGCCGCTCTGCATCGGAATGCGGTACTGGGCGCCGAGTGTGCCGCTCATGTCTGCGGCATACGCAAACGGAGCGCCGGGGAAGTTGCCCGTGGTGCCGTCGAAGACGCCTGCTTGGATGTAGTTCGTATCGATGAGCCCAAGCCCGAAATTCAGGCGCAGCCGCTCGGTCGGCGCCCAAACCGTCTCGAACTCCCAGCCACTGGCGGTACCCTCGCCGTCGCCCGAGGAGTAGGGGAACGGCTGCGTGTTGCCACTGATGTCCCGCGGGAGCTGGGTCACGCGCATGCCACCCCAATGCGAGTCGAAGTAAGTCGCGTTGAAGCGCAGCTTGCCATCGAGCCAGTCGGAGCGGAGTCCAATCTCCTTGTTCTCGATGATTTCGGGAGGCAGCTTGATCGAGGCACGGTCCGCGCTGATCCGGGTGCCACCCGGTGGCACCACCGACTGTGGCCCGATGGTCACGATCGGCTCGCCGCCTTGCGTAAAGCCCTCCGCGTAACTCGCATAGAACATCAGCGCATCTCTGGCCTGGTACTGCGCGACGAACTTATACGTGTTGATTGTCGGCTGCGTCGGATCCGCTCTGTCGAAGGTGATGGCGCTATACGCGAACGGGTCGCCCTTCGGCCGGATACTGGGATCCGGGGTCCGGAACGCGTCGGTCGGAGTGTAGATGTAGCTGCCGCTCGACTTGTCGCTGATTCGGGCGCCGACGGTCAGGTCGAGCTTCTGGGTAACGCTGAACGTCGCTTCGCCGAACCAGGCTTTGTCGTCGCCATAAGTCCCGGTCAAGGCGTCGTCGCTGATGACACGCAGATTCCATGGGTACAGATTGGCGCCGGTGGTCTGCTGCAGATTGCCGCCGGAATTGACTACCGGGGCGCCCGGCGGGGAAATCACCGTGCCGTTGATGTTCAACAGCAGCGCCGTCTGGCGGACGTACTCCGAATACTCGACGTTGACGCCGGGCTTGCCCGGCCCCGTGTTCGGAGTAGCAAACTCCCACATGCCCCAGCGGTAGAAGCGCTGCGTCAGGTCTTCTTTCAGCCGGTAGTAGCCGCCGAGCCAGTTGATCCGATCATGCAGGGCCGAGCCCGACAGATGGAACTCCATCGACTTGTTGTTGCGCTGCTGCGGAATGTCGTCGGTCGTGATGACGAACTCGGTGCCGTCGAAGTCGACGACCTGACGCTGGAATTGCGACCAGTCGGAGAGAATCGCCTCGAAGTGCATCTTGTCGGAGATGTCCCACTCAGCCGTCAACGTGCTGTACTTGAGATCCGCCGTGATGCCGTCCTGCATCGAATCGGACTTCGTCTCCCATTTGCCAACGACGCCTGCGGGGTAGTAAACGCCTTCGATGGTCCCGCCCTGCCAATTCGTCGAATGTGTCGTGGGCGTGAACGCCGGGGATGCCGTGCCGGTGTAGCGAGTGCCTACCTGGCCGAAGTCGGTGGGCGGTGCGGCCCAGCCTGTGGCCGTGGCGTAGCCCGGGTGTGCGGCTGCACAGGCCACGAGATCCGCCGCGCACGCCGCGTTGGCCTGCGCCTGGTAGGCGCCCAACATGATGTTGTAGGCGAGCACCTTGGAGTTGTTCGGCCGCGTCATCCGGGCAATCCTCGGATCCGTGCCGCGTTTGCGCTCGTCGTTGTGAGTGAAGCGCAGCGAGAACTTGTCGGTCGCCTCCCACAGCACATCCGCGCGCAGGAGCGTGTCGTCCTGCGACCCGAAGTTCCACGGAGTGGTCAGCCCCTTGAGGAAGCCATCGTTCTGGAACGTCGCGCCGATGAACTTGGTCTTGAGCTTGTCGGTAATCGGCAGGTCCACGGCCAACTGGGCGTCGCGGCGGTTGAAGTCGCCGACGTCGAGCTTGACCCGCGCGCCAAACGTGTCGCCCGGCTTCTTGGTCGTCATGTTGACGGCGCCGCCGTTCGTGTTGCGGCCGAACAGCGTGCCCTGCGGGCCCCGCAGCACCTCGACGCGCTCCATCTCGGTGAAGTCCATCTGCTGGAAGCCGAAGCCGTCCTGCCAGACACCGTCGACGTACAGACCCACGCCCGGCAGACCGCGAATGTAGAAGTTCGCTTGCGCGCCGCCCGTGCTCGGATTCAGCACGACGTTCGGCACCATGATGCCGAGATCGCGGCCGTTGGTGATGCCGCCGAGCTCGAGCTGCTCCGACGTGAAGGCCTGAATCGACACCGGTGTGTCTTGCAGACTCGTTTCGCGCCGCGTGGCAGTGACGAGGATCTCTTCGAGTTGTGCGTGTGCGCCGAACGGAATGCAGCCGATGATCGCCGCAGACAAAGCGCCGAGACGTAGTGGTGCTCGCATGTAGATTCCCCCCTTCAGAAAGCCCAGCATGATCGAGAAAGCCCCAAGGCCGAGTATGGCGCATCTCGGTGTTTATGCAAACCGCGAAGGCAGGAACGACGGGCTCCGCGCGGATTGTGTTGCTCGAAGCCCACACCCGTTAACGCACCGCGAAACCGCACCGTGCGGTTCGGCCAACGCGCTTGTTCGCCCAAAACATCGTCGCTAGAGTGCAGCGACGACCGAGTGTTCCAACGGCTCGGCGCGTGGTCACCGAACAAACTGCTAACAACCACCTAAAGGGGGCGGTGTTGCGCGCAGCGAGTCAAAGGCGCCTCAGCGTCGCCGTAGATATCGGCGGCACGTTCACCGATCTCGTCGCCTACGACCCGGCTACCGGTCGAGTCACCGAAAGCAAGGCGCTCACCACGCACGGCGATCTGCCGCAGGGCGTGTGGGACTGTCTGCGCAAAGCCGGAGTGACTCCGCGCGCCGCTGGTAGCGTGGTACACGGCTCGACGATTGCGATCAACATCGCGATCGAGGAGAAGGGCGCGAAGACGGCGCTCGTCGTCACGCGCGGAACTCGCGACGTCTACAAGATCGGCCGCCAGAATCGCCCAGAGGCCTACAACTTCGCGTTCAAACGCCCCGTGCCGCTCGTGCCGCGTTCGCGCACGTTCGAGGCGAACGAGCGTCTCGCCGCGGGCGGCGAGGTGTTGAGCCCGTTGACTGCCGAGCACGCGGCGGAGATCGTCGAGGCGGTGCGGGCGTCCGGCGCCGAAGCCGTCGCCGTGTGCTTCCTGCACTCGTACGCCGATCCGGTGCACGAGGCGGCGCTCGGCGAGTTGCTGCGCGCCGCGCTTGCCGCACGTGTATGTCTCGCTGTCGCACGAGATCGTGCGCGAGTACCGCGAGTACGAGCGCACGTCGACTACCGTCATGAACGCGTACATTGGGCCGCAGACGAGCGCGTACGTGGGCCGCATGGACGAGCGCCTGCGCGCCGACGACTTCGACGGCCGTTTTCTGATCATGCAATCGAACGGCGGCGTGATGTCGCCTGCCACGGCGAAGAAGTTGCCCGTCGCGATGATGGAGTCCGGACCCGTCGGCGGCGTGATCGCGACCGCCCAGGTGGGCGCGGCGCTCGGCTTCAAGAACCTGATCACCTTCGACATGGGCGGCACGACGGCCAAGACCAGCCTCATCAGAGACAACGAAGTGTCGGTGGCGCAGGGGTATCACATCGGTGGCTACGCGAGCGGGCACCCGGTGATGTTTCCGGTCGTCGACATCGTGGAAGTCGGCGCCGGCGGCGGCAGCATCGCATGGATCGACGAAGTCGGTGCGCTGAAGCTCGGGCCGCACAGCGCCGGCTCCGATCCCGGTCCCATCTGTTACCGGCGCGGCGGTGAGTTGCCGGCCGTCACCGACGCGAACGTCGTGCTCGGGCGTATCGGGGCCACGAGCTTCCTCGGCGGCGAGATGCCCCTCGACGTCGACGCCGCGCGGCGCGGGATAGAGGCGAAGCTGTGCGCGCCGCTGAAGCTGAACGCGACCCAAGTGGCGCACGGCATCGTGAAGATCGCCGTGGCCAAGATGTCGCTCGCCGTGCGCGGCGTGTCGGTCGAGCGCGGCTACGACCCGCGCGACTTCGCGCTCGTCGCGATTGGCGGCGCCGGTCCGCTGCACGCGGTGGAGATCGCGCGCGACCTGCAGATCCCGACCGTGATCGTGCCGAACCTGCCGGCGCACTTCTCCGCGCTCGGCATGTTGCTGGCCGACGTGCGCCAGGATTACGTGCGCACGTACTACAAACGGCTGCTCGAAGCCGACTACGCGGTACTGGCGGGCATCTTCGCGGAGCTTTTGCGCGATGGTCACGCGAAGCTCGACGACGCCGGCGTCGAGCCTGCGGCCCGCGGGTTTCAGTACTGGCTCGATCTGCGCTATGTCGGTCAGGAGTTCTGGTTGCAGGTGCCGGTCAAAGAGAGCGAGATCGAGAGCGCCGACAGCGCCGCGATCCATCGGCGGTTCAGCGAGATTCACGATCACCGCTTCGGCCACGCCGCGCTCGACGAGCCGCTCGAGCTCGTGAACCTGCGCCTGACGGCGATCGGCGCGCGGCCGAAGATCGAGTTCCCGAAGTTGTCGCGCACCGCGGCCGACGCGCGCGTCGGCAGCCGCGAGATCCATCTCGACGACGCCGCGCGCCCGGCCGCCTGCGCCGTGTATCGGCGCGAGAAGCTCACGCCGGCCACGGCGATCGAAGGCCCGGCGGTGATCGAAGAGTATGCGTCGACGACGGTGCTGTTTCCGGGCGACAAGCTGCGCGTGGCCGACACCGGTGAACTGATCGTCACGGTGCGACGGAGCTAGCGGCATGACCAAGACGCTGGACCCCATCACGCTCGAAGTCATCCGCAACGCGTTGCCGGCCATCTCCGACGAGATGAGCGTGGATCTGCAGCGCACCTCGTACAACATGATGATCTACGAGGTGCGCGACTACTGCACGGCGCTGCTCGATCCCGACGGCTCGCTGATCTCGCAGAACATTGGCGGCGTGTCGCACTTCGTCGCGGACCTGGGCGTGGTCGTGAAGGACGCGGTCGCGCGCTATGGCCGAACGGGCTTCAAGCCCGGCGACGTGCTGCTGCACAACCATCAGGCCACGGCGGGCCAGCACCTTAATAATGTGGTGGTGTATGCGCCGATCTTCTACGAGGGCGAGCTCGTCGCGTTTGCGATGGTCCGCGCACACTGGGTCGACGTCGGCGGGCTGTCGACCGGGTTCGGTGCCGGCAACCGCGCGTACGATCCGTGGAGCGAAGGGCTGCAGTTCAACCAGCTGAAGCTCTATGAAGGCGGGGTCGTGGATCAGAAGCTGCTCGCGTTCATTCGCGACAACATCCGCTTCCCGGACAACGCAATGGGCGACATGCGTTCGCAGCTCGCCGCGTGCAGGCTCGGCGAGCGGCGCTTCATCGAGTTGCTCGACCGCTACGGCAAGAGCGTGGCGCAGGAAGCCATCCGCCGCTTCTACGCGGAGACGGAACAGAAGTGCCGCGCGGCCGTCGCCAGGATTCCGGACGGCACGTACGAAGCGGAGAGCTACATCGACTGGCGTGGCAAGGGCTACGACATCCGCGTGAAGGTGATTGTTAACGGCAGCGACATGACGATCGACCTGTCCGGCTGCTCGCCCGAGCGCGAGGGCGGCGCGAATTCGCGCACGTATGCCGGCGCGTACATCGCGTACAAGGCGCTCACGACACCGCTCGAGCCGCTGAACGAGGGCGCGTTCTCGGCGCTGAAGGTCATCATCCCCGAAGGCAACATGATGATGGCGCGCTACCCCGCGTTCATGGCCGGCTGGAGCATGCCGCTGCCGACCGTCGTCGACACGATCCTGCTCGCGCTCGCGAAAGCCATTCCCGACCGGATTCCGGCCGCGCACAGCGGCTCGCTCGGCGCGGCGCTCTCGTACTCCGGCCGCGACCGCGAGCGCAATCGCGACTTCGTGCTGATGAGCATCGAGTCCGGCGGGTGGGGCGGGCGTTGCGACGCCGACGGCGAGGACGTGTCGATGTCCGTATGCCAGGGCGACGTGCGCAACGCGCCGATCGAGAACATGGAGCTGAAGGGGCCGGTGGTAGTCGAGGAGCGAGCGCTGCGGCCGGACTCGGGCGGCGCGGGTACGTTTCGCGGGGGCCTCGGCGTGCGCACGAGGATTCGCACGCTGGCGGACGGTCGCGTGAACGTCGCGGGCGGCGACGGCGGGCGGCTCACGTGCCCGCCCTGGGGGTTGCTCGGCGGCGGCAGCGGCGTGACCGCGACCACGCTCGTGAAAGCGCCCGAGCGAGAAAGAGTTCCATCTGCCGACCAGCCAGCCGCTCACGTGGCCGGCGGGGACCGAGGTGCTGTACATGACGGCGGGCGGCGGCGGCTGGGGCGAGCCGCTCGAGCGCGATGTGGGGCGCGTGCTGCGGGACGTACGCGAGGGTTATGTGTCGGCCGACAAGGCGCGCGAGTTGTACGGCGTGGTGCTCGGTGCGGACAGCGACTGAAGTCGATGCGGGGGCGACGCGCGTGCTGCGCGAGCGGCTGAAGGCGAACGCCGCGGGAGCGAAGTCATGACGGCGAATCTGTCCGCGGCCGAGGCCGCGATTCGGGCGCGCAGCGTCGAGCGGCGCCAGGGCGTCGTGCGCGCCTGGCTCGCCGCGAACGATCTCGATGCGCTGATCGCGTACGGCTCCGGCCTGCACGCGTTCACGGGTACGAACCCCGCGTGGTACCTCGCGGCGTTCAAGCAAATCGGGCCGCATGCAGCCGTGATCGTGCCGCAGCGCGGCGAGCCGCTGCTGATCATGACGCCGGCATGGGACGCGCCGCGCTACCGCGAGCGAGCAACGATGGAGTTTCTCGCGGTGGCGCCGCAGGAGTTCCTGGCCACGGTGGCTGCGCAACTGAAGCGCCGCAGTTTTCGTGGCGACAAGGTGGCCGTGGCCGGCGGCAATCTCGAGCCTCGCGCGATCGCCGAAGCCTGGCCCGGCATGCTCGGCGGCACGCCGCCGAGTGCCGAGAAACTGATCGTCGACACAGCGAAGATCCGCGACGAGTGGTCGCTGAACTGCACGCGGCGCGGCGTCGCGATCGCGGAGCGCGGCTACGCCAACCTGCTTCAAACCACGAAGCCCGGCATGCGCGAGTACGAGCTCGCGGCGAATCTCGAGGCTTCGATGCGCGAGCAGGGCGCCGAGGACAACTTCCAGCTGATGTCGGCGTCGCAGCACAATCAGGCCGGGCACTTCCCGACCGACCGCGTGCTCGAGCGGGGCGACCTGATTCTGGCGGAGATCACGCCGGCCGTCGAAGGCGAATTCATCCAGATCTGCAGGAGCTGCGTGCTCGGCACGCCGACGCCGCTGCAGTATGAGAAGTTCGCGTTGCTGCGCGGGGCGCTCGAGGCCGGCATGCGCGCCGCGAAGCCCGGTGTGTCGGTCACCGAGATCGTCGACGTGATCAACGCGCCGATCGCGGCGGCCGGCTACGAGCGCTACTGCAAGCCGCCGTTCATGCGCACGCGCGGCCACAGCATGGGGTTCGGCTCCATGGAGCCGGAGATTGCGCCGGGCTATGAACACCACATGCAGGAGAACATGGTGTTCGTCATGCATCCCAACCAATACATCCCGGAGACGGGCTACCTGATGTGCGGCGAGCCCGTGATCATTACGCCCGAGGGTGCCGTGCCGCTCACGAGCCGCATGGGCGAGCTCGGCGCAATCCCTTAAGCGGAGGCGACGATGATCAGCATGGAACCGGTGTTGAAGCGCGGCTACTCGTCGTGGGATCGCGCCGTGCTGCCCGACGATGAGTTCGCGTTGCGCGTCGAGGGCGTGCGCCACGCGCTGCGCGAAGCGCGGCTCGGTGCGCTCGTCGTCGTGAACTACAGCCTGCTCGGCGTCATGGTGGATTACGCCGACATGGCGTATCTGTCGGGTCTCCAGTCCGGCGGTGCGTTGCTCGTGCCGCTGCAAGGCGAGCCCGCGTTCGTGAGCTTCGGCGGCGGCCGCGAGCTCGCGTTCATGCGCGCATTGACCTGGCTGCCCATCGTGCCGGGAGCGGGCAAAGCATTCGAGCTGCTGCCGAGCGAGCTCAAAGGCCGCGGCGTGGCGAGCGGGCGGATCGGGGTCGTCGGCGCCACGGGTCTTGGGCCGAGCGTCGCGGCGCGGATTCGCGATGCCCTCGCGGGCTTCGAGCTCGTCCCGTTCGATGCCGAGCTGCGTGCGTTGCGCGCCGTCAAGCGGCCGCGCGAGCTGCTCGCGATGCAGATCACGCAGGGCATCGCGAACGCGGCGGTGGCGGCCGGCGTCGCGGCGTTCGTAGCTGGCGGCGACAACCGCGCCGCGATGCTCGAAGCGGAACGCGCGGCGCGTGGTTTGAAAGCGCGCGACGTGCGCGTGCTCGCGAGCATGGGGGGCCCCGAGCTGCGGCCATGGGAAGGGCGGCTCGACGGCCGGCACGCGCCGCTCAGGCTGTGGGTGGCCGCGCAGTATCAAGGCTATTGGGCTGAAGCCGCAGCGACCGCGCCAGGGGTGCACGACGACGCGGCCGGCAAAGCCGTGCGCGCGATGCAGGCCGCGGTTCGCGCGGGTGTCACGGCCGGCGAGGTGGCCGGCGCCGGTGTCGCGGCGCTGCCGCCGTCCGCCGTCGACTCGGCGCTGGCGTACGGGCTCGGCGGTACGATCGGTCTCGCGCATGCCGAAGGAACTGCGATCGTGCCGCGCAGCGCGGAGCGGCTCGTTGCGGGCAGCGTCGTAGCGCTGCGCGCGCACCTCGCCGATGCGCCGCACGCGTCGCTCGCGAGCGTCCTCGTGGTCGTCGGCGCCGAGGGCGCCGCGCCCCTCGAGGCCGTGCGCCTGGGCGGCTAGCTCGTCTCCTCGTCGATCGCAGTCGGGTCCGGAAACAAGGCGTGACGGCACATCAGATCGACGAGCCGCGTGTGGCTCACGAGCACAGGGTCGTATTCGATCCGCAGTCTGTTGCGCGCGGTTTCGCGACGGACGTCGCGGATGCCGGTTTCCGTCAGCAACTCGTCGCAGATCGAGCTGGCGTCGAGCCGACCGTAGTCCTCGCAGAGCACCGCATGAATCGTGTTCACGGGGTCAGTCCTTCTGAGGCGGCAGGGCCTCAGTGTACGACTCCTGGTCGGCTCGACCACTAGGTACTAGTACGTAAGAGTTGCGACGCCCGCCGGCTCGAGCACGCTTGCTACCGCGGCCGGTATTCGGCCGCTACACTCGGCCGACGAAGGGGGGATGTTCATGCGTGCCACGTGGAGCAACAGGTAGCTTCGGCCGCGCTCACGGGTCTCGCCGCGCACCTCGCGGCCGTGGCGTATGCGGCCGTCGGTGCCGAAGCGCAAGCGGCCGCGCGCCAGCGGTTGCTCGATACGCTCGTCGCCGCGGCGCTTGGCCGTCGCACGCCGGAAGGCCGGCTGCTCGAGCGCTACGCGGAACCGGGCCGTCGCGCGGACGTGGAGCACGGCGCTACGTGCCGGCAGCTGATCGGCGCCGCGCGCAGCACCGAGGTCGACGACATCGATCTGCCGGCTTGCACCACGGTCGGGGCCGTCGTCGTGCCGGTCGCCGTGACGGTGGCGGCCGCGCGGCCCGGTGTCGGCGATCGCGTACTGCTCGCCGCCGTGCTGGCCGGCTACGAGGCGATGACCCGCCTCGGGCGTGCGATCGGCGGCGCCAGCCTGCTGTACCGCGGCGTGTGGCCCACCTACGTGACGGCGGCGTTTGGCGCGGCGGCCGTGACGGCGCGCCTGCTCGAGCTCGACACGCCGGCCACGGCACGTGCTCTCGCGCTGGCGCTTACGCGCACCGGCAACCTTCCCGCAGCCGCGCTGACACGGTTCGGTTATCGCTACTACGCCCTCGGCTGCGCGGCCGCTGACGGCGTCGATGCGGCGTTTGCCGCGGCGGCCGGTATCGAGGCCGATCTCGGAGGGCTCACGGCGTTCGCGGAACGGCTCGGTGCGCCGCTCGACGTGGCCGAGCTCGGCGCGCAGTTCGGCGCGCCGTGGCGGGTCGCGAGCGTCGACACGAAACCGTGGCCGACCTCGCGGCAGGCGCTTGCGAGCGTCGCCGCGTTTCGTCAGTTGACGCTGCCGCCGCTCGACGAGATCGAGCGGATCGTCGCAGCGGTGCCGCTCGCCTATCGCGGCATGGTCGATCGCCCCGCGTTGCCCGCGAATCGCCTCGAGTCGATGCTGAGCGTGCAGTATCAGATCGGGCTCGCGGCGTTTGCGCCCGCGACGCTCGACGACGCCGTGCGCGCAACGCTGCCGCGTGACGCGCGCATCGCGGCGCTGATGCACAGAGTGCAGGTGCGCGCCGACGACACTCTCGACGCGCAGTTCCCGCGCGTGTGGGGCAGCCGCGTGACACTCGAGCTTCGTGCCGGCGCGCCGACGACGGTGGAAGTGCTTGCGCCGCCCGGCAGCGGCACGCGCGCGCTCGCCTGGCCGGAGCTCACGGCCAAGCTCGAGCGCGTGCTCGGCGCAAGCGGCATTGTTCCGGGTGCGCGACTTGCGGCGCTTGCGCGTTGCTGCGAACGGCTCGGCGCGAGCGAGGGCAGCGGAGTCGCCTCTGAGTTGCTGGCGATGACCGGGGAGCTTGCCCACGCATGAGCGTCTCCGAGCCGAAAATCTTCGACGTCAACGGGTTCCTCGACAGCCGCCGCATCGGCCGCGCGCACATCGTGACCCTGGTGCTGCTGATCTTCACGATGATGGTGGACGGCTACGATATTTTTCTCGTCGGCATCGTGGCGCCTTATCTGGCGAAGGATCTCGGTATCGCGCCGGCCGCGCTGACAGTGGTATTCGTCGTGCAGCAATTCGGTCTGTTGCTGGGCAATTTCGTCGTGGGGCCCATCGCGGACCGCTACGGGCGACGCGTGACGTTGCTGGCGTGTCTCTCGGCGTTCGGTGCGCTGACGCTGCTGACTCCGCTAGCCGGCACCCTGCAGGAGTTCGTCGTGCTGCGTTTCGTGGCCGGCGTGTTCTTGAGCGGAGTGATTCCGAACGCGATTGCGCTGGTCTCGGAGCTGATGCCCGCGCAGGTGCGCGCGACGTCCGTGTCGATCACGTTCGCGGGCTACACGCTCGGCACCTCGGTCATCGGCGCGCCGGTCCTGAAGTGGCTCGTGCCGCACGGCTGGGAGTACGGGTTCGTCGCAGGCGGCCTGCTGCCGCTGCTGCTCGTCGCCGTGCTGTATTTCGCCTTGCCGGAATCCCTGCGTTTCCTCACCGGCCGTAGTCCAAAAGATCTGCGGATCCCGCGCCAGCTGCGGCAGCTCGATCCGAGCCTCGCCTTTGACGGCAGCGAGACGTTTGTCGCGCGCGGCGATCAGGCGCGCACCGGCAAGGCGCCGATGCTGGCGCTGTTTCGCGACGGCCGCTCCGCGACCACGTTGCTGCTCTGGGTCGGTTTCCACATGGCTTTCGTCGTCAGCAACCTCATGGGCTCGTGGCGCAATCAAGTGTTGAGCGAGGGTGGGCTGTCGCTCGACCAGATTGCATCGATCATGTTCTTCCCGGGCATCGCCGGCGTGCTCGGGACGCTCACGAGCGGCTACGTCATGGATCGGCTGGGGCCCACGCGCGTGCTGCCCGTGTATCTCGCCGGCGCCTCGGTCGCGATGGCGGCCATCGCGTTCCTCGAGTTGCCCTCCGTGTGGACGATGCTCGCGTTCGTGGTGTACGGCTACTTCTCGAACGGCGGCCTGAGCGGGCTCAACGCGCTGGCGTCGATCAGCTACCCGTCGCAGGTGCGTGCGACGGGCGTCAGCTGGGCGCACGCGGCCGGCCGCGCGGGCGCAATGGTGGGGCCGGCGCTTGGCGGTGCGTTGATCGCGCGTCAGATGGGCGTGCCGGGGGTGTTCGTGATCACTGCAATTCCGCAGATGTGTGCTGCGGTTGCCATCTTCGTCATGTGGCGGATGCACACCAAACACCGTGACGGAGTGAACGTTCCGGCGCGGGCGGTGACCTGATCGAGCGCGGGCTCACCGTTTCGCCAACGCTCGCACGACTCGTTCGAGACTTAACCCTTGGACCAAGATCGAAAAAATGACGATGACGTAGGTCACCGCCAGCACGATGCCCCGTTCGCGACTCGCGGGCAGCGACAGCGCCAACGCAACGGAGATGCCACCGCGCAATCCCCCCCAGGTCATGATGCTGATCGTACCGGGCGTGAAAACTCGCCACCGACGGATCACGCTCACGGGCGCGATTACGCTGACCCAGCGCGCAAACAGAAGCGGAGGGATGGCGAGCAGCCCGCCGAGTAACAGGTCGCGCGTGAAGGCCAGAACCAGGATCTCCAATCCGATCAGCACAAACAGCAGTGCGTTCAGGATTTCGTCGATGAGCTTCCAGAATGCGTCGAGGTTCTGACGGGTCGTATCGCTCATCGCGAACTGGCGGCCGTGGTTGCCGATGAACAAGCCCGCCACTACGACGGCGATGGGGCCGCTGATATGCACGGCCGACGCGAGCGCATAGCCGCCCATGACGAGCGCCAGCGTCAGCATCACTTCCACGCGGTAGTTATCGACGCTTTTGAGGAGGCGATAAGCAATCCAGCCGATGACGAACCCAAACACCGCGCCGCCCACGGCTTCCTGGAGGAATAGCTGCCCGATATGGGCTGCCGAGGCGCGCTCTCCGCCCACCGCGATTTCGCTCATGACGATGAACGCCACCACACCGATGCCGTCGTTGAACAGTGACTCACCGGCGATCTGGACTTCCAGGCTGCGCGGCACTTTCGCGTCTTTGAGAATACCGATTACGGCAACCGGATCGGTGGGAGAGATCAGCGCACCGAACAGCAGGCACCAAACGTAGCTGAGCTCGAGGCCCAGCCGGCCGAGCAGGAAATAGATCAGCGTGCCGAACACGAACATCGAGATGACGACACCGGCTACTGCGAGCGTAGCGATTACCCCCTTGTGATCGGCTAGCTCGCCCAGGTTGATGTGCAGCGCGCCCGCGAACAGGAGAAAGCACAACATGCCCTGCATTAGCGCATCGTCGAAGTCGATCTGGGCGGTCAGTTGGACGGCCGCAGCCTGTATCCACGGCGCGAAGTGGCCGGCGCCGATCAATGCGAGCGACGTCAGCAGAGCGATCAGCATCACGCCGATCGTGGCCGGAAGCTTGAAGTATCGGTAGTTGAGGTAGCTGAAGATCGCAGTGAGCGAGATGAGGATCGCGATGATTTGAAAAGCCGACATCAGGGTTGCGTCTTCTTCTCTAGTTGCCGCTTCATTCGAGCACGGCGCAGCTTGTAGCCTTGCACGAGCAGCGCAGTCGCGATCCAGGCGAATAACAGGGCCAGCGGGTAAGCGATGACACGCGGAAACGCGGCGAACAGAATCGCCACCGACAGTAGCAACGTGCCTGACCACACCGTAATTCGCGCTTCGATGGGCTCGATCACGCGCCGATGGGTGAAAGCCGCGCCGACGACGTTGGCGATGCGGACGGCGCCGGCCGCGGCGCGCCCGGAGCTTCCGCCGCCGCGGCTCGGCACGCCGCGCGGCCGGCGCGGCTGATTCGGCGCGCGCACCTTCCGCCCGGCATCCAGTACGATCTCGCTCGCGTTCTCGAGATCCGCGAGAAACATCGTTTCCATCGATTGCGCGAAAGGCTCGTCTTCGACGACGACATCCATCTCGCAGTTGCCGAACCAACTGGCGATGTTGAGATTCGTCGAGCCGACGCGTGCCCAGCGGCCATCGGCCACGGCGGTCTTCGCGTGCAACATTCTGCCGTTCCATTCGAACACGCGCACTCCGGCTTCCAGCAGCGCACGGTAGCCGGCGCGGGAGAGGGGTTTGAGCAGCGGCACATCGGTCGCGTTCGGCACGAGGAGGCGCACATCGACGCCATCCTGAGCCGCCGATTTCAGGGCTTGAACGTAGCTCGTCATGCCGGCGTAGTAGGCGTCGGTCAGCCAGAGACGCTTCCTGGCGAGCGCTGCAATGAGCTGGTCGACGCGAAACATGCCGCCCGTCGTCGGAATGCTCGCGACGACGCGAAGGGCAACGTCACCCGCGGTGTTGGAGCGGGCGAGATCGCGCTCCGGCAGGGGCTCACCGATGATCGCCCAAACCGCAGCGAACGCCTGATCGAGTTGGGCGACGGCAGGGCCGCGCACCTCGACGCCCGTATCGCGCCAGGGTTCGATGTTGCTGGTCGGGTCTCCCGCCCACATGCGTCCGACACACAGGCCGCTGACAAAACCAATCTCGCCATCCACGCAAAGTGTCTTGCGATGGTCGCGACTGAGCCAGCCGAGCGGGGAGTCCCAGCGCGCCGGGTTGTAGCAACGAACTTCGACGCCACCCGTGCGCAGCCGGTTCCAGAACCGACGCGACGCCGTCCCGAGGCCGCCGAGCCAGTCGTAGATCAGCCGCACGCGAACGCCGTTTTGAGCTTTGGCGATCAGGGCGTCGGCGAACATCTGGCCCGTGGCGTCGGCGTGGATGATGTAGCTCTCGAAGTGGACGTACCGCTGCGCAGCGGCAATGGCGTCGAGCCACGCGGGGTAATTGTCGCGTGCGTCCTTGAGCAGCCGAATGCTGTTGCCGGTGATCAGTGGCGCCCCGGCTGCGCGCGAGAACGCCTGGTTGGCAAGCGCGCGGACGGACGACAAGCCCTCGGGTTCGTGGGTGGGGAGGGGGCCGGCGGCGCTCATGTCGCGCTAGTCTATCGGTGCGTGTCGCCAACAAGCGAGCACCAGGGTTGGCGCGGCGCACGCGCGCATCCAGGCGTCGGCGTTGCGAAGAGGGAACTGTCCGTGCGGCGCCGCCCGAGAACCCGGGCTTGCTGTCGAAGCAGTCGGCTGCGTACGCTAGCGCACAGAGCCTATCGGCGTGCATGGAGCATGGTTAGACGCGGTGCCGTGCGCATGCGCCCGGCGCCTCTCGCGATCGACCGCTGCCGCTGCGAGTCGTCGTGACGGTGCACCGGGAGGCGCGGGGCTGCACGCCGAACTTCAGTAGCAGGAGAGCCCCCGTTAACGCTACACAGCACCTTCACGACCTCGGGCAAAGCCTCTGGCTCGACCACATTACACGCGGGCTTCTCGAGAGCGGCACGTTGCGTCGGTACATCGGCGAATTCGCGGTGACCGGGCTGACGTCCAATCCCACGATCTTCGAGCGCGCCATCGAGAAGGATGGTGGCTACGACGACGCCATTCGGGAAAGAGCCCTGGCGGGCAAGTCGGGCGAAGAAGTGTTCTTCGAGCTGGCGTTGGAAGACCTGCGCGAAGCCGCCGATCTATTCAGGCCGATCCATGAAGCCAGTAGGGGTCTCGATGGCTGGGTATCCCTCGAGGTGTCGCCGTTGCTGGCGGACGATACGGTTGGGACTATCGAGGCCGCGCGGCAACTGCATGCGCGCGCGCAGCGACCCAATCTCTTCATAAAGATACCCGGTACACAGGCGGGTCTACCCGCCATCGAGGAGGCGATCTTCGCGGGCGTGCCGGTAAACGTCACGCTGCTGTTCTCGCGCGAGCACTACATCGCGGCGGCCAGCGCCTACATGCGCGGCATCGAGCGGCGGATTGCCGCCGGGCTCGATCCAAGCGTCGCTTCCGTCGCGTCGATTTTCGTCAGCCGCTGGGACGTTGCCGTCGCCAACAGGGTTCGCGCGCAGCTGCGCAACCAGCTGGGTATTGCCATCGCTACGCGGACGTACCGAGCCTATCGCGATCTGTTGGCCTCAGAGCGGTGGCAGACCCTGGCCGCTCGCGGCGCGCGCTCGCAGCGCTTGCTCTGGGCGAGCACGGGTACCAAAGATCCCTCGGCTTCGGATGTCGCGTATGTCGAGGCGCTGGCGGCGCCGGATACGATCGACACGATGCCCGAAACGACGCTGCTGGCGTTCGCCGACCACGGTAACGCCCGCGAGGCCATGCCACACGACGGTAGTGCCGCTGAAGCGCTGCTGCAGGAGTTCGCGCGCGAGGGGATCGACGTTGAAGCCGTTGCCGCCGAGCTGCAGCGCGAAGGCGCAGCGGCGTTTGCCAGGTCTTGGGACGATCTGATGAGTTTGCTTGCCGACAAAGGTGCCTCGGCGGCCAATGCGGGCGGCGCGTCGCGAAAGCGAGGCGCATGAGTCAGGTCCGCGTCAGTCACCCGCTGTATGGTTTGTTGCCGACGAACGTCGACGGGTTCGAATCCCTTGCCGAGCTCGCCTTGGATCTGCGTTGGTCCTGGAATCATGCCGCCGATCGCGTGTGGCAGCAGTTGGACCCTGCGCTATGGGCGCTCACGCACAATCCCTGGGGCATCCTGCAGACGGTTTCTCGGGATCGGATCGAACGCCTGTCGGCCGATGCTGCTTTCCGCAAGGCGGTCGACGACCTCGTACAAGCCAAACGACGAGCGGCGGAGGCGCCCGCGTGGTTTCAGCAACACTTTCCTGGCTCTCCGCTGGGCTGTGTCGCCTACTTCAGCATGGAGTTCATGCTGAGCGAAGCGCTGCCCATCTACTCGGGTGGGCTTGGCAACGTGGCCGGTGATCAGCTCAAAGCCGCCAGCGACCTCGGCCTGCCGGTCGTCGGCGTGGGACTGCTGTATCAGCAGGGCTATTTTCGGCAATTGATCGACAACGACGGCGCTCAGCAGGCCGTATTCCCGTATAACGATCCGGGGCAACTGCCGATCACTCCGCTGCGCCATCCGAACGGCGAGTGGTTGCGGCTACAGCTCGACCTGCCGGGCCACCCGATCTGGCTGCGCGCCTGGCAGGTTCAAGTCGGCCGCGTGAAACTCTATCTGCTCGACAGCAATGATGCCGCGAATTTCCCGCCTTATCGGGGAATCACCAGCGAGCTCTACGGCGGCGGGCCAGATCTGCGCCTCATGCAGGAATTGGTGCTCGGCATCGGCGGGTGGCGATTGTTGGCCGCGCTCGGCATCGAGCCCGAAGTCTGCCACCTGAACGAGGGACACGCGGCGCTCGCCGTACTGGAACGCGCGCGCAGCTGCATGCAGGCGACGGGTCAGTCGTTCGAGGCGGCGCTGGCCGTGACGCGAGCCGGCAATCTGTTCACGACCCATACCGCGGTGGCCGCGGGTTTCGACGTCTTCTCTCCCGCCCTCGTCGAGCACTGCCTGGGCGGCTACGCGGAAAAGCACCTTGGCATCACGCTTCACGATTTGCTGGCCCTCGGCCGCCGCAATGCGCAGGATCCTGCGGAGGACTTCAACATGGCGTATCTCGCGATTCGCGGCAGCGGGGCCGTGAATGGCGTAAGTCGTCTCCATGGAAGAGTCAGTCGCCACCTCTTTGAACCCTTATTTCAGCGTTGGCCGGCCGACGAAGTGCCGGTCGGGCATGTGACGAACGGAGTGCACATGCCAACCTGGGACTCGGCGGCGGCCGACGATCTTTGGACCGATGTCTGCGGCAAAGATCGCTGGCTTGGAACGACGGCGGGCCTCGAGCATGACATTCGCCGCGTCTCCGACGCGCGTCTCTGGCAGTTTCGTACCGCGGCCCGCACGTCGCTCGTGGAGTACGCCCGCGAACGACTGTCCAAGCAACTCGCCGCCTCCGGGGCGTCGCCGGAGGCAGTCGACGCCGCGAAGCTGTTGTTCGATCCGAACGTACTGACGCTGGGCTTCGCGCGCCGCTTTGCAACCTACAAGCGGCCCAACCTCCTGCTGCACGATCCGGAGCGATTGCTGCGCCTGCTTGCTCACTCGCAGCGCCCGGTCCAACTGATCATCGCCGGCAAGGCCCATCCGGCGGATCAGGCGGGCCAAGCCCTGATTCAACAGTGGATGCACTTCATCCGCCGACCCGACGTGCGCGCCCACGCGATCTTCCTCAGTGACTACGACATGCTCCTGACCGAGCATCTGGTGCAGGGTGTGGACGTTTGGCTCAACACTCCGCGCCGACCCTGGGAAGCGTGTGGCACGAGCGGCATGAAGGCGCTGGTCAACGGCGGCATCAACCTGTCCGAGCTGGATGGCTGGTGGGCGGAAGCCTACGCGCCGGGACTGGGCTGGGCGCTCGGGGATGGGCGCGAGCACGGCGACGATCCGGTCTGGGATGGGACCGAGGCCGACGCACTCTACGAACTGTTGGAAAGTGCCGTGATTCCCGAGTTCTACCAGCGCGACGAGCAGGGCGTGCCCAAGGCGTGGGTGGCGCGCATGCGCGAGAGCATGGCGCGTCTGACGCCGCTGTTCTCCACCAACCGCGCGGTGGCGGAGTACGCGGAACGACACTACCTGCCGGCTGCCTCCGCCTATCGCGAGCGGGCCGCCGACAACGGCGCCCGCGGCCGCGCCATCGTCGATTGGCACCGTACGCTGGAGCAGAAATGGGCCACGCTGCGCTTCGGGGAGGTGAAGGTTGACGACTACGGCGATCAGCACGCGTTCGAGGTTCAGGTGTATCTCGACGACCTCGACCCGGAACACGTGCGCATGGAGCTATATGCAGACGGCGTCGACGGAGCGGCGCCCGAGCGAGTGACGATGGAGCGCGAGCGGCAGTTGGTCGGCGCCGTAAACGGTTATGTCTATCGAGCAACGGTGCCCGCAGGGCGCCCTGCGGCGAACTTCACGGCACGATTGATACCGCATCGCGACGGCGTGGCGGTTCCTCTCGAGGATGCCCACATCCTATGGCAGCGTTGATCGACAGCGCCGCCGGATCTCCTTTAAAGCAGCAGGAGTACTTCATGCAGGTTCAAGTGAATACCGACCACAACATCGACGGGCGCGAGTCGCTGATCGCACGCATAACCGAGGTAGTCGAGAGCTCTCTCGGCCGAGTCAGCGCACGTATCACACGAGTCGAGGTCCACTTGAACGATGAAGACGGGGGGAAGGGCGGCCAGAACGACAAGCGCTGTGTCATGGAGGCGCGATTGGAGGGTCGTCAACCCATCGCGGTCACGGCACACGCGAATACCGTGCATCAGGCTGTCAGCAACGCCGCGGAAAAGTTGCAGCATTTGGTCGAGAGCGTGCTCGGGCGTGCCGCTCGAGAAAAGCGTTCGTAGGAGTGGCAGCGTAGGGTGAGGTGAAGATATGAGCAAAGAGAAAACACAAGAAAGTGGGAGCGACGGATCGAGAATCTCGAAGAAGGCTTACAAGAAGTCCCTGCGGGCGCTGCAGATCGAGCTCGTGAAGTTGCAGCGGCATTTCATCAAGTGCGACGACAAGATCCTGATCATCTTCGAAGGCCGTGATGCGGCCGGAAAAGACGGCACGATCAAGCGCATCGTCCAGCACTTGAGCCCGCGCGAGACGCGAGTGGTCGCACTGGGTAAGCCCACCGACCGCGATCGTACGTCGTGGTACTTCCAACGCTACGTGGCGCACTTGCCAGCCGCCCAGGAGCTCGTGCTCTTCAATCGCAGCTGGTACAACCGCGCCGGCGTCGAGCGCGTGATGAACTTTTGTACCGAGCCCGAGTATCAGGAGTTCATGAGCTCGGTGACGGACTTCGAGAACATGTTGGTCCGCTCCGGCATCAAGCTCCTGAAGTATTACCTCGACATCGATAAACCCGAGCAGCAGCAGCGGCTCGAGGATCGAAAGTGCGATCCGCTGACGCAGTGGAAAATCAGTCCGATCGACGATCAGGCTCTCCAGTACTGGAACGCCTATACCGCGGCCCGCAATGAAATGCTGCTGCGCTCGCACACGCCGACCGCGCCCTGGACACTCGTACGTGCCAACGAGAAGCGGGTTACTCGACTCAACGTCATCAAAGACCTGCTCGGCCGGCTTCACTACGCCGATAAAGACGAGCAATTGGTCCAACCGGATCGGCAGATCGTATTTCCCTATGATCCGGCCTGCGTTGCGAACGGGCTGCTTGCTGCGTAACGCGATGCCGCGCGCGATCTCGCCCCGTATGAACGACGACAAAGCGACTCCGTGAAACCACGCATCCTCACGATCAACAGCGGCTCATCGAGCATTCGATTCGCGCTGTTTGCAGTGACCGAGACGCTGGAGCGGCTGCTGCACGGCAAGGTCGAGCGTATCGGCCTCGAGGGCGCCGACCTGACGTTTGTCGACACCGTCGGCAAACAGCACGACAGCCGCCGGATTCCAGCGCCCGACCATAGATCGGCGGCGACCTTCCTGCTCGACTGGCTCGCGGAGCGCGAGGGGTTCGAGTCGGTGCGTGCCGTGGGGCACCGGGTGGTCCACGGCATGCGGCGCGTGACACCCGCAGTGGTCAGCGACGACGCTCGTGGCCGAGCTGAAGCGCGTCAGCCCCTACGATCCGGAGCATATGCCCGCCGAGATCGAGCTCATCGAAGCGATTCGGCAACGCCGCCCGCAACTGCTCCAAGTGGCCTGCTTCGACACGACGTTTCACACGACCATGCCGCGCGTGGCGCGATTGCTGCCGATTCCGCGCCGCTTCGATGCCAACGGCGTTCAGCGTTACGGTTTCCACGGCTTGTCCTATGCCTATCTGATCGAAGAGCTCGCGCGCCTCGGCGATCCGGCGGCGACCAATGGGCGTGTGATCCTCGCGCATCTCGGCAACGGTGCGAGCATGTGCGCCGTACGCGACGGCAAGAGCATCGACACGAGCATGGGCTTTACGCCGACGTCCGGACTGCCCATGAGCACCCGCTCGGGGGACCTGGACCCGGGCCTCGTCAACTACTTGGCTCGCACCGACGAGATGACGGCAGCGCAGTTTCACGCGATGGTGAATCACGAGTCCGGGCTGCTCGGCGTGTCGGAGCTGAGCTCCGACATGCGCGACCTGCTCGCTCAGGAAGCCGACGACGTGCGTGCGGCGGAAGCCGTGGCGCTGTTCTGCTATCAGGCGAAGAAGTGGATAGGGTCCTTCGCCGCGGCGCTCGGCGGACTGGACACGCTCGTGTTCGCCGGCGGCATCGGTGAGAACTCGCCGATCGTGCGTGCGCGCATTTGCGAGGGACTGAGCTTTCTCGGCATCGAGGTGCACGAGTTGCGTAACGCGGAATCTGCCGAGGTGATATCCACGAACGAGAGTCGCGCTACGGTGCGTGTCATTCGCACCGACGAAGAGCTGATGATCGCGCGCATGGTTTTGCGCTGTGGCGCCGACGTGATTCGCGCAGGAGGCTTGTAGCATGAACCGCACCGCCAACACGCTCACGCCGGAGCTGCTCCAGAGGATGGATGCCTATTGGCGCGCAGCCAACTATCTGTCCGTCGCGCAGATCTATCTGTACGACAATCCGCTGCTGAAGCGCCCGCTGACGCTCGCCGACGTGAAGCACATGCTGCTCGGCCACTGGGGCACGACTCCCGGGCAGAACTTCATCTACGTGCATTTGAATCGTGTCATCAAGAAATTCGACCTCGACATGATCTACGTCTGCGGGCCCGGGCACGGCGGTCCGGCGGTCGTGGGCAACACCTACCTCGAGGGGACGTACAGCGAGGTGTATCCCAACGTCAGCCAGGATGAGGCTGGGCTCAGGAAGCTCTTCCTGCAGTTCTCGTTTCCCGGCGGCATTCCGAGCCACGCGTCGCCCGAGTGTCCAGGCTCGATCCACGAAGGCGGCGAGCTGGGCTATTCCCTGAGCCACTCCTTCGGGGCGGTATTCGATAATCCGGAGCTCGTCGTGGCCTGCGTCGTCGGCGATGGCGAGGCGGAGACGGGCCCGCTTGCCACGGCGTGGCATTCGAACAAGTTTCTCAATCCCGCGACGGACGGCGCCGTGCTGCCGATCCTGCATCTCAATGGGTACAAGATTGCCAACCCGACTGTGCTGGCACGCATCACTCGCGAGGAGCTGACGCAGCTGTTGCACGGGTACGGGTGGGCGCCGCACTTCGTGGAGGGCCACGAGCCGGAGCTCATGCATGAAGCCATGGCCGCAACGCTCGACCAGGCGGTGGAGGAGATCAAGGCGATCCAGCATAGGGCGCGCGTCGACGGCGACCTGACGCGCCCGCGTTGGCCGATGCTCGTCCTCGCGTCCCCGAAGGGCTGGACCGGACCGAAGGTGGTGGATGGGTTGCCGGTCGAAGGTACGTTCCGTGCGCACCAGGTGCCGCTCTCCGATCCCGCCACGCATCCCGAGCACCTGAAGCTGCTGGAAGCGTGGCTCAAGAGCTACCGGCCAGAGGAGCTGTTCGATGGCCAAGGCCGCTTGAAGCCGGAGCTCGCCGAGCTCGCACCCAAGGGCGAACGGCGCATGGGTGCGAATCCCCACGCCAACGGCGGCATGCTGCTGCGCGACCTGCGCATGCCCGACTTTCGCGACTACGCGGAGGCAGTACCGAAGCCCGGCGCGCGCGGCATCGGGGACTCGCATGTGCTCGGACGCTTTCTGCGCGATGTAGTGAAGCTCAACGCTGAGAAGCGGAATTTCCGAATCTTCGGTCCCGACGAAACCCTTTCCAACGGGCTCGAAGCCGTTTTCGAAGCAACGGAGCGCCAATGGGACGCCGCGACGCTGCCGAACGATCAATGGCTCGCCCCGCAAGGGCGTGTGCTGGATTCGATGTTGAGCGAGCACCAATGCGAGGGCTGGCTCGAGGGGTACCTCCTCACGGGGCGGCATGGACTCTTCAACTGCTACGAGGCGTTCATCCACATCATCGACTCGATGTTCAATCAGCACGCCAAGTGGCTCACGGTCACCTCGCGCTTGCCGTGGCGGCGGAAGATCGCTTCGCTGAACTACCTGCTCGCCTCGCACGTATGGCGTCAGGATCACAATGGTTTCACGCATCAGGATCCAGGCTTCATCGACCATGTCGTCAACAAGAAAGCCGCTGTCGTGCGCGTCTACTTCCCGCCGGACGCCAACTGTCTGTTGTCGGTCATGGATCACTGCCTGCGCAGCCGCCATTACGTGAACGTCGTGATCGCGGGCAAACATCCGGCGCCGCAGTGGTTGACGATGGACGCTGCCGTCAAGCACTGCACGGAGGGCATCGGCATCTGGCAGTGGGCGAGCAACGACCAGGCGGTCGCGCCCGACGTGGTCATGGCGTGTTGCGGCGACGTGCCCACGCTCGAGACGCTCGCCGCCGTCTCGATCATGCGCGAGCACCTGCCGGAGCTGAAGATCCGCGTGGTCAACGTCGTCGACCTCATGAGGCTACAACCGCCCACCGAGCACCCTCACGGGTTGAGCGACACGGATTTCGACGAGATCTTCACCAGGGACAAGCCCGTCATCTTCGCGTTCCACGCCTACCCGTGGCTGATCCACCGGCTTACGTACCGGCGCACCAATCACGACAACATCCACGTTCGCGGCTACAAGGAAGAGGGCACGATCACCACGCCGTTCGACATGACGGTGCTGAACGATCTCGACCGTTTCCATCTCGTGATGGACGCCATCGACCGTCTGCCGCACACGGGCGACCGAGGCATCTACTTGAAGCAGCAACTAAAAGACAAGCTCATCGAGCACAAGCAGTACATCGACAAGCACGGCCAGGACCTGCCGGAAATCCGCAATTGGCAATGGCCGTCGCAATCGAAAGAATGAAGCGATGGCTCTGCGCCTGATTGAAATGGTTTTGCAGGACAAGGACGGAATCGACCTCCTCGAGCTGCTGAAGGATCACCCCGTGATCGAGCATCGGCAGATCCGCTTGGCAGGCGGGGAGCTGTTGGTGAGGATTGTGTTGGATGCCGAGCACAGCGAGGCGGTGCTGGATTTGCTGGACAAGGAGTTTAGTAGCTTGATGGGAACCCGCGTGGTGATGTTGCCCGTCGAGGCCACGTTGCCGCGTGTTGCGCAGGAGCCGGTGCCGGTCACCGCGCCAGGGAAGGTGGCAACCGAGGATAAGACGCCAACCCGGATCGGCCGCGAGGAGCTCTACGAGGACATCAAGGACGCAGCGCGATGTTCGAAGCCATATCTCGCGATGGTCGCGCTGTCCACGGTGGTGGCTGCCATCGGATTGCAGGCGAACAACATCACTATCGTCATCGGGGCGATGGTGATCGCGCCCTTGCTCGGACCGAACGTGGCGATAGCGCTTGGTACGACGTTGGGGGACCTGCCGCTGCTTCGCCGGGCGCTCCTGACCGCCGTGGCCGGCATTGCGGTGTCGACGACGTTGTCGCTCGTCATAGGCGTGCTCATGAACATCGACGCGACGGTGTCCGAGGTCGTTTCACGTACGCGCGTGGGAATGGGCGAGGTTGCGTTGGCATTAGCGTCCGGTGCGGCGGGCACGCTCGCTTTCACGACGGGTGTGTCGGCGACTTTGATTGGTGTGATGGTGGCGGTGGCGTTGTTGCCGCCGCTCGCGACGTTTGGGTTGCTGCTCGGTGGTGGGCACCCGGCGTTGGCGATGGGTGCGCTGTCGCTGTTTGCAGTGAACCTGATTTGCGTGAACCTCGCCGGGGTGGTGACGTTCGTCATGCAGGGCATACACCCCGTCTTTTGGTGGGAGAAGGATCGAGCGGCGAAGGCCACGCGTATCGCCATCGGCGTATGGGCAGCTCTCCTGGCAGCATTGATCGCCATCATCCTGCTGCTCCGAGCGGGGTGACGAACAGTGGTCGAGCGTCCATGAATACCGAGCCGAAACCCCACGGCGTAGTCGCCGCGGTACGCGGCAGCGTCGTCGATATACGGTTCGACGGGAAGTTGCCGCCGATCTATTCGGTGCTGCGCGCAGGAGCCGAGCAGCAGATCGTCATCGAGGTGCTGGCGCAACGCGACGCACATCACGTGCGCGGCATCGCCTTGACGCCGACGCAAGGGCTGGCTCGCGGCATGCCCGTAACGGACACGGGTGGCCCCTTGAAGGCCCCGGTGGGTAAAGCGATTCTCTCGCGCATGTTCGACGTGTTTGGCAACACGATCGATCGTGGCGCAGCGTTGGCGGACGTCGAGTGGCGCTCGGTGCACCGCGCTCCGCCACCGTTGGAGCGACGTTCCACGAAGTCCGAGGTCTTTGCCACGGGCATCAAGGTCATCGACGTTCTCATGCCGCTCGAGCTCGGCGGTAAGGCGGGGCTTTTCGGAGGAGCGGGCGTGGGCAAGACGGTGTTGCTCACCGAAATGATCCACAACATGGTTGGCGATCGAGAGGGCGTCAGTATCTTTTGCGGCATCGGCGAGCGTTGTCGCGAAGGCGAGGAGCTGTACCGAGACATGACCGCGGCCGGCGTGCTGCCGAACATGGTGATGATCTTCGGCCAGATGAACGAGCCGCCAGGGAGCCGGTTTCGTGTGGGCCATGCGGCGTTGACGATGGCCGAGTACTTTCGGGATGACCAACACCGCGACGTGCTGCTGCTCATCGATAACATCTTCCGGTTCATTCAAGCCGGCTCGGAGGTGTCCGGGTTGCTGGGCCAGATGCCGTCCCGGTTGGGCTACCAGCCCACGATGGGCACCGAGCTTTCGGGCCTGGAAGAGCGTATCGCCAACACCGATACCGGCGCGATCACGTCGATTCAGGCGGTATACGTGCCTGCCGACGACTTCACCGATCCGGCGGCGGTGCACACGTTCTCGCATCTCTCCGCGTCGATCGTGTTGTCGCGCAAACGGGCGAGCGAAGGCTTGTACCCGGCCATCGACCCGTTGCAATCGAGCTCGAAGATGGCCACCCCCGGTATCGTCGGCGCTCGCCACTATGAGCTGGCGCGGGAGATTCGGCGGACGCTCGCGCAATATTCGGAGCTCAAAGACATCATCGCCATGCTCGGCCTGGAGCAGCTGTCGCCGGAGGACCGCAACGTTGTCGCCCGTGCCCGCCGGCTCGAGCGATTTCTGACCCAGCCGTTTTTTGCGACCGAGCAGTTCACGGGCCTCGAGGGCAAGCTCGTGAGTCTCGAGGATTCGTTGGACGGCTGCGAGCGAATCCTGCGCGATGAATTCAAGGACTATCCCGAGAGTGCGCTGTACATGATCGGGAAGGTAGACGAGGCGAAAGCAAAAGCGGAAGCGAAAACGAAAGAGAAAGCGGAAACGAAAGACACAACCGATTCTGCGGCGAAGGACGAGCATGCCCCCGTCGCTGATCACGCTTAAGATTCTCCTGCCGTTCCAGGTCTTCGCTGAGAACGCCGGCGTTGCGCGCATCGTCGCGGAGACGCGCGCCGGCTCATTTGGACTCTTGCCACACCGGCTCGACTGCGTAGCCGCCTTGACGCCCGGGATTCTGATTTACGAGGACGCAGCGGGAAACGAGGAGTACGTGGCCGTCGACGAAGGCGTGCTCGTCAAGACCGGCTTCGATGTGCTCGTCTCCGTGCGCAACGCCATCGCCGGCACGGATCTACGCCGCTTGCGCGAGACCGTGGACCGGGAGTTTCTGAGCCTCGACGAACGGGAGCGTGGCGTGCGCTCGACGCTGGCGAAAATGGAAAGCGGTTTGATCCGGCGCATGGCGGCGCTTCACGATGACTGAGCCGCAGAAAGAACCCTCTTCTTCGCCCCAGTCGCCCCTCGGTCGAGAGGTTGGCGTGAAGGCGAATCGCAAACTCGAGGCGCGCCGTCATCCTACGCCCGGCGTGTGGTCCGGCCTGGGCATGATGGGGCTGGTCGGCTGGTCGGTCGCCATTCCCACGTTGCTTGGCGCCGCGCTCGGTCTATGGCTCGACCGGCGTTATCCCGGCGGGCGTTCATGGACGCTGGCGCTGCTGGTCGTCGGTCTCGCGCTCGGCTGTTGGAACGCGTGGTACTGGGTAGTCAAGGAAGACGAGGCCATGCGCGACGCGCGGGAGCATGACGATGAATGATGCTGTAATGCTCCTCGCGGCGGGGGGCGCCGGGGGTGTGCTCGGAGCGCTCTTCTTCGGCGGTCTCTGGTGGACCGTGCGACGGGGCCTCGCTTCGAAGCATGCGGCGCTTTGGTTCTTGAGCAGCCTGGTGGTGAGAACGGGCATCAGCGTGGCTGGATTCCTTTTCGTCTCGGGAGGTCAATGGCAGCGGCTGCTGGCGTGTTTGATCGGATTCACGATCGCGCGTTATGTCGTGATGCGGCTTGCCGGGTCGCCCCTGGACCGCGGAACGTCCGGTTCGAACGAGGTGGGCCATGCACTTAAGCCCTGATGAAATCATCTTCTGGCAACACGGGTTTCTAAAGCTCAACGCGACGATCGTGTTCACGTGGGGTCTGATGCTCGTGCTGACCGTGGGTGCGAAGCTGATCACGCGCCGCCTCACCATCGGTCTGCAGCGTGCCCGCTGGCAGAACATTCTAGAGATCGTCGTCCTCGGTATCGTGACGCAAATCAAAGAGGTCGGTCTCAGTGAGCCACGCAAATATCTGCCCTTCCTCGGCACGCTGTTTCTGTTTGTCGGCCTAGCCGCCCTCGGCATCGTCATTCCCGGCTACGAGCCGCCGACGGGGTCGCTTTCGACCACGGCGGCACTGGCGCTGAGCGTGTTCGTAGCCGTGCCGCTTTTCGGTATCGAGCAGCAGGGTGTGGGCGGTTACCTCAAGTCCTACGTAAGACCGACGGTCTTGATGCTGCCGTTCAACATCATCAGTGAGCTTTCGCGCACGTTGGCGCTGGCCGTGCGTCTGTTCGGCAACATGATGAGCGGCGCAATGATTGTCGCCATCTTGTTGACGATCACGCCCTTTGTCTTTCCGATTGTGATGACGGTCCTCGGGCTCCTCACGGGCCTGGTGCAGGCCTACATATTCAGCATCCTGGCCGCGGTCTACATCGCGGCCGCCACACGAGTTCGCAAGGCTAAAGCCGAGCCCGATGCAGGGGTTTGATCGGCATGAACTTCCGACAACCAAGAGAGAGACACCATGGATAGCATGACAATCATCGCGGTGGCATCGATTGTCGTCGCCGGCGTCACTACCGGCTTCGGCACGATGGGGCCCGCACTGGCGGAAGGGCGGGCGGTCGCGACCGCGTTGAGCTCCTTGGCCCAGCAGCCCGACGCCTCCGCCACCATTACGCGCACGCTATTCGTGGGTCTGGCAATGATCGAGTCGACGGCCATCTACTGCTTCGTAGTTTCGATGATCCTGATTTTCGCGAATCCATTTTGGAACCATGTGATAACCCCAGCAGCCGGACAGTAACCTGTGCTGATCGACTGGTTCACCGTCGGAGCGCAAGCGCTGAACTTCATCGTCCTGGTGTGGTTGTTGAAGCGCTTCCTCTACAAGCCGATTCTCGACGCGATCGACGCACGGGAAAAGCGCATCGCCGCAGAGCTCGCAGATGCCGATGCGAAGAAGGCAGAGGCGAAGCGGGAGCGCGACGATTTCCAGCACAAGAACACCGAATTCGATCGGCAGCGCGCCGCACTCCTTAGCCAGGCGACGGACGAGGCGAAAGCCGAACGGCAGCGACTCCTCGACGAAGCACGGGCCGCGGCCGACGCACTAAGCGCGAAACGCATGGACACGCTGCGCAATGACGCCGACGAGCTCAATCAAGCTATCAGCCGTCGAACTCAGAAAGAAGTATTCGCCATCGCGCGCAAGGCGCTCATGGACCTTGCGACGACGAGTCTGGAGGAACGTCTGGTCGAGGTGTTCACGCGCCACTTGCGGGAAGTCGATGGTGAGGCAAGGAAGCGGTTTGCCGATGCCGTCAACAAGGCCTCGGAGCCCGCTCTCGTGCGCAGTGCCTTCGACTTACCCGCGGAGCAACGCGCGACGGTCCAGAACGCAATCAACGAGACCTTCGCCGCCGACGTGCATTTGCGGTTCGAGACCGCACCGGATCTGATCAGCGGCATAGAGCTCACGACGGATGGGCAAAAGATATCGTGGAGCATCGCCGATTACCTCACGTCGATGGGGAAGGGCGTCGGTGAGATGCTGGTCAAACCGGCCAATGCCGAGCGAACCAAAGACAAACAATGACGACTGCGCGTGAAGAGTTGGAAGGCGTCTTCGATCGCGTGTTCGAGGGAATACGCAGCGTACGGAGTGATTTCACGCCAACGCTCGCGCCCCGCGAGGTGGGCACCATCACCTCGATCTCGACCGGCATCGCGATGGTCACCGGTCTCCCGAGCGTGGGCTTCGAGGAATTACTGGAGTTCCCCGGTGGGGTGTTCGGGGTCGCGTTCAACGTGGACGAGGACCAGGTGGGCGTCGTGCTGCTGGGTGACTACGCGCATTTGCACGCAGGCGATGAAGTGGAACGCACCGGCAGGGTCACGGACGTCGCAGTGGGCGTTGGATTGATTGGCCGCATCATCGATCCGCTGGGCCGGCCGCTCGATGGCAAGGGGCCCGTGGCTACGAGCAAACGCTTGCCCATCGAACGGCCCGCTCCATCGATCATGGATCGGGCCCCGGTCACCGTGCCGCTGCAGACCGGTATCAAGGTCGTCGATGCGCTCATTGCGATCGGGCGCGGTCAGCGCGAGCTGATTCTGGGTGACCGGCAGACAGGCAAGACGGCGATCGCGATCGACACCATCTTGAACCAACGCGGTGAGAACGTGGTGTGCGTCTATTGCGCCATCGGTCAGCGCGCCTCTGCCGTGGCGAAGACCGTAGCCGCCTTACGGGAGAAAGGGGCGCTCGAGTACACCGTCGTGGTCGTCACCGAGGGCAACGAACCGCCGGGCCTCGCCTACGTCGCGCCTTATTCGGCGACCAGCATCGCGGAGCACTTCATGGAAGCAGGTCGGGACGTGCTTATCGTTTACGACGATCTCACGCAGCACGCACGCGCTTATCGGGAGCTTTCTCTGTTACTGCGCCGGCCGCCGGGTCGCGAAGCCTTCCCCGGCGACATTTTCTACATTCACTCGCGTCTGCTCGAGCGCGCCACGCATCTGCGGGAAGAGCGGGGCGGCGGCTCGCTGACCGCGCTGCCCATCATCGAAACCGAAGCGGAGAACATATCCGCCTACATTCCGACGAATCTGATTTCGATCACGGATGGGCAAATTTACCTCTCGCCGTCGCTGTTTGAGCTTGGTGTGCTACCGGCGGTGGATGTGGGCAAGTCGGTTTCGCGCGTCGGCGGCAAGGCGCAGCGCGCCGCCTACCGTGCGGTGACCGGCGACCTCAAGCTCGCCTACGCGCAGTTCGAGGAGCTCGAGACCTTCGCCCGGTTTGGCGCGCGCCTGGATGAAGCCACGCGCAAGGTCGTCGAGCACGGACGGCGAATTCGCGCCTGCCTGAAGCAGCGGGAGCTCGCCCCCGTGTCCGTGCCCGAACAGATCGCCGTTCTGCTGGCGCTCGCCGCGGGGCTGTTCGACTCGGTGCCCCTCGAGAAAATGGTCGATGCGGAGCGCGCCGTCTGCGAGGCAGCGGCCGAGATCCCGGCGGAAGTGAGTAACCGATTGGAAACGGCCAGCGAGTTGACGGCCGAGGACCGCAGCACGATCGTGCAGATCGTTCGAAAAGCGCTCGAGGCCTATCCGCAGCCATGAGCGATACCACGGCGAGTCTGCGCCAGAAGATCAACAGTGCCGGCGATCTACAGTCCGTCGTCGGCGCCATGAAGGCCTTGGCTGCGTCGAGCATCGGCCAGTACGAGAAGTCGGTAAGTGCGCTGGCCGACTACTATCGGGCGGTGGAGCTGGGGTTGGGCGTTTGTTTTCGCGCGCGCCGGCCTGCCGTCGAAAACGGGGCACGGCAACGGCCGGCTGCCGCCGGCGCCGTCGGCGCGATCGTGTTCGGGTCCGACCAGGGACTGGTGGGTCAGTTCAACGAGGTGGTGGCGGAGTGCGCGATCAAGACGCTGGCAGGGCTGCCCGGAAAACCCCAAGTGTGGGCGGTTGGTGAACGCGTTCATGCGCGACTGGTGGATGCGGGCTTGCCGTTAACGAAGCTGTTCGCGGTGCCGAACTCCGTCGAGGCCATCGCCCCGCTCATGGGGCAACTGCAAATCGCCAGCGAAACGCCTTGGGAAGACGGGCAGGATGCACGTGTCTACGTCTTTCATAACCGTCCGCAGACGGGCGCCTTGTATGAGCCGGTCTGCCAGCAATTGTTACCGCTCGATGCGCGCTGGCAAGGGGATTTGGCCAAGGGTCGCTGGCCGACCAGGAACTTGCCCGAGGTCATGGGCGACGGCACCACCGCTTTGCGTGCGTTGATCCGCGAATACCTATTCATCTCACTCTTCAGGGCGTGCGCGGAGTCACTTGCCAGCGAGAACGCCAGCCGCCTGGCGGCGATGGAGCGCGCGGACAAGAACATCGGCGAATTGCTCGAGAACCTCCGTGGCGCTTCGCGCCGCCTGCGGCAGAACGGGATCGACGAGGAACTGTTCGACGTGATCTCGGGCTTCGAGGCGTTGGTCGGGCAGTAGTTACGAGAGCTTGAACACGGGCCGAGCTGCCTCAGGCGTCTTCCCGGTCCGGTGCGCTCCACGCCGGGTCCGCGTCGGTCGCGACGTCGCCGCGATCCGCTGCGAGCACGTTCGCGATCTCGGCGCGCGATTTGCGCGAGAGGTCGATCAGTGTGCTCGTGTCGTGCTGGTGCGCGGCCGAGACGCGCGTCATGCGCTCGTCGTGCGCCTTGAACAATGCGGCCGCGCGCTGCGCCTCGAACGGATGCCGGCCAAGCGCCGTCAGCACGTCGCGGCCCATGTCGACGGATGAGCCGAACACCTCGCGGTATACATCGGTGATGCCGGTGCCGAACAGCTCGTAGGCGTGCACGCGGTCGAATGCGCGTGCGAAGACCTTCAAGTGTGGGAAGTGTTTGCGCGCGGTCTCGATCATCGTCAGTGCTTTCTCGCGGTCGTCGATCGCGATCACCAGCACCTTCGCGTCCTTCGCGCCGGCGGCCTCGAGCAGATCGATCCGCGACGCATCGCCGTAGAACACGGTGAACCCGAACCGCCGCAGCACGTCGATCTGCTCCGCGTCATGGTCGAGAACCACCGCGCCCACCCCGTTTGCCTGCAGCAGGCGCCCGATCGTCATGCCGAACCGGCCGTGGCCGGCGATGATGGCCTCGGCGCCGTCGGCTTCGATGCGGTCGGCAGCGCGCAGCGTCCCGCGGGCTTCGAATCGCCGCTGCAGCACCCGGTCGTCGAACATCATCAAGAGCGGCGCGAACGCCATCGAGATCGCGACGGCGGCGACGAGCAACCCCGCTTCCTCTGCACCGAGCAGCTTGAGCCCGAGCGCGAACGAGACGAGCACGAACGCGAACTCGCCGCCCTGCGCGAGAGAGAACGCGAATCGCGTGGCGTCCGGGAGCGGCAGCCGAAACGCGCGCGCGAGCGGCAGCAGCACGAGCAGCTTCAGCACGATGAGCGCGGCCACGGTGCCGAGCAGCATGACCGGCATGCGCGCGAGCAACCCGAAATCGATCCCCGAACCTACCGCGATGAAGAACACGGCGAGCAGCAAACCCTTGAACGGATCGAGATCCGTCTCGAGCTCGTGGCGGTACTCGCTGTCGGCCAGCACGACGCCCGCGAGGAACGTGCCGAGCGCTGCCGAAAGGCCCACGAGCTGCATCAGCAGCGTGATGCCGACCACGATCAGCAGCGCGAACGCCACGAAGATTTCGCGGATGCCCGTGTCGGCGACCCAGCGGAACAGCGGCCGCGTGAGGTAACGCCCGCCGAGCACGATCGCTGCGACCGCCCCGAGCACGGCCACCGTGTGCGCCCAGGCCGGCAGCCCCGCGGTCAACGAGTGGTCGTCGACGGCCACGGCCTGTGATGCGAGCAGCGGCAGCAACGCCAGCATCGGGATCACGGACACGTCCTGGAACAGCAGCACCGCGAAGCTCGAGCGCCCGGCCGTGGTTTTCAATAACCCGCGCTCGGTGAGGCTCTGGACCACGATCGCCGTCGACGACATCGCGAGCGCAAGCCCGGCAACGAGCGCCGCCTCCCACGCGTGACCCGCGAGCCACGCCACGCCGCCGATCACGGCGGCCGTCGCCGCCACCTGCAGCGTGCCGAGCCCGAGAATGGGTTTGCGCAGCTCCCACAGCTTCGAGGGCTGGAGCTCGAGACCCACGAGGAACAGCATCACGATCACGCCGAACTCGGCGAAGTGCATGACATCGGCCGTGTCGTTGCCGGCGAGCCCGAGCACGCTCGGCCCGATCACGACGCCGGCGATCAGATATCCCAGCACGGAGCCCAAGCCTAAGCGTGCGAACAGCGGCGCGGCGATCACGGCCGCAGCGAGATACACGAACGCACCGAGCAGGAACTGATCAAGTTGCATGGCTTGAGTCCTGCGGGCGCCGGGGGAAGCCGTTCGGCAACGCGTAGCCTTCGGCCAGATGCTTCAGCGGGTCGTGCCGGCCGTCGCGCAGCCCCACGAGGAACTCGCGATAGCTTTCCGTTTTGTGCGTCAGTGTGGCGGCGTCGAGTTTGCGGCCGGCGTGAATCACGAACGGCTCGAGCCAGCCCATGCCGCACAGGTACGCGGTCTGATCGTACGGGGCGAGTAGCTGCCGCACCGCGAACCGGTTGCGGCCTTTACTGTGGTAGGCATCCGTCGGGCCGCCGGTCGACAGCGCGTTCAGCAGGAACTTGCCGCCGAGGTTCGTGCCGCCGGGGCCGTACGCCCAGCCTTCCTGGAGCACGATGTCGAGCCACTCCTTGATGATCGCGGGCGCCGAATACCAGTACAGCGGGTGTTGCAGCACGACGAGGTCGTGATCGGCCAGTAACGCCTGCTCGCGGCGCGCGTCGACCATGAAGTCGGGATACACGGCGTACAGATCCCGCACGGTGATGTCGGGCAACCGCGCGATCGCTGCGAGCATGGCGCGTTGCACGACGGATTGCCGTGGCCGTGGGTGAGCGAACAGCACGAGTAGACGCATCGCACGATCATGTCCCGAACAGCTGCGAGGAGGGAAGAGCCGGGAGACACTCGCCGGTGGCGTTGGTCCGTGCGCCGACGCCTCGTACTCGCGGCGGTTTCGTACCGCGTATCGCGCGCGGCTTGACCGCGCCCCCGGCGGCGTGGCTATCTGATGTCGGGTATCTGCAAAGGGGCGATGCGTGAACCTTCAAAAATGCGGCCGAGGCGACTCCTGCTCGCCCGGGGAACCATGGTTCTCGGACTCGCGGTCGTGACCTGCTGGACGCCGCTTGTGTGCGCCCAGCAGAGTGTCGGCCGCGGTTGGGCCATGGCGATGAAGGCGGAGTGGGTTGGGGCCGGAGTGCCCTTCTACAATATCGACGCGGCCACGGCGAAGGGCGGCGCGGCGCCGGCAGGGATCACGCCGCTGGCGCGTGACATCTTCACGAGCGACGACTTCTACGTCGACCGCGACCTGTGGCGCGATCCGCGCTACTTCCGCTGTAACAGCACGCTCGCGCTGGATTCGCAATGGGGCGACTACTCGAGTGGTCCCAAGTACATCAAGGACGATCCTGCGACGGGTGCCTGGGGGCATTGCGACGTGGACTACTCGCGCGAGCACATCGTGAGCCCGTATCCGTTTACGACGGCGCGGGCACACTACGAGGCGTTACTCGCGGAAACCCGGGCGAAGGGTGGGCCGACACCGTACAGCCGTGAGCGCATGCCGCCGAATTGGGAGGGACGCTACACGAACAATGTCAGCGTTGTGTTCGGCCTGCTGCGGGCCGGCAAGAAGCCTGAGGTCCCACGGGAGTTCAGCGAGCCGCCGCCGTGGATCATTGGCTACTACAATCAGATTCCGACGATTCTCTCGCTGCTCGCGCCGGAATATCAGCAACGACTCGTCCAGCAGCTCTATCACCAGGCGCACGATCACGCGCCGCAATGGTCGGCGACGTTCTGCCGGCCGGAAGGTTTCATGCGCTGGTGGTCGGGGCCCGGCGGTCCGGGCTCGCTTGATGTGACCGTGACGCCGACACGCGTGCAATTCCTCGGCGGCTCCGGCAACGCGATCCACAATGTGCACGTGGGGCGCAACTTCGACGTGTCGGGCACGGTGCCGCGGCTCGGCGCGGACGTGCCGCAATGGATGGGCGAGACCGTCGGCTTCTGGGATGGCGATGCGCTCATCACGTGGACGTCGAACATCCAGGGTTGGTTCACGCATTCCAGCTGGGAGTATTCGAGCAAGTTACAGACCATCGAGATCTGGACGCCGCGCCTCGATGGGCAACGCAAGCTCCTCGGGCTGGAGCAGGAGACGGTGTTCTACGACCCGGAGGGGCTGGTACAGCCGATCCGCAGCGTGCGTTTCCTGCCGCGGCTGGGCGATCTGAACGACGTGCCGCCGAACAACCTGACGCACTGCAATCAGACGCTCTTTTCCATCAACGGTCGTGCGACGCCGGTGGTTCCGGGCGCCGTCATCCAATACCGCGTAGAAGACCTCTACGGCCGACCCTGGGCCGCCGTTTGGGAAGAGTACTTCGAACAGAAGATGCAAAAGCCGAAGGGCGAGGACCTGTTCGATTTCGGCCGGAAATAGTTGAGAGCGAAGACGCTCGCTAGCGCGTAGCCGGCGAGGGCAAGGATTCAGCTGACGAGCAACGCCAGACCTGCGAGCAGGGCCGCAACGCCGCCGGCCTGCACGCTGCGCTTCGGTGCGTAGGCGAACGGAAACACGAGGGCGAGCCCGCTCGCGGCGAGATTCATCACCCAGGCCGCCGTGCCTATCGGCACGTCCCACTTCAGGTAGCACGGGATCCACGAAAGTGCGAGCAGGAAAAAACCAGCCGCGCGAAGCCCTCTGACGAGATCGCGCGATGGCGGCGTTGTCCAGACGAGGGGCACATTGCGCGCCGTGATCGCGCAGAGCGCGGCAAAGCCGGCATATGCGCAGAGAAAGGTCGACAGGAGGTACATCACTCGACCGGCTGACAGAACGGGGGCCGCGACCGCTTTGCTAGCGCGCACGTCGACGCGCTTGTCGCTCATCTTCCATGCCGCGCACGCCAGCATGAGGCCGATGCTTAAGCCGCCAAGATCGACGGCTACCATCTTCCAATCGCCTGCCGCGATCATCGAGCCGATATCGCAATTGGGTACCAGATAGCCGATCGCGGGAAGCCCGATGCAAAGCGCGGCAACCGCCGCGAACTGCTCGGCCCAGGCTTTGTGCGGCGCCCGCGCCAGCGCATGCACCGCGGCGACGCCCCATGCCAGCCAGAATGTGTACAGCTCGAGATCCGAGCGCATGGCCTGATCGAGCGGCACGGCGCGAATCGACGCGTAGACGCCGCCGGAAAAGCCTCCGGTGGGATCGGAGAGAGACTGGGGCAACAACCTGAGAGCCCACAGATAGCTCGCGCAGGCGAACATCGCGCCGCCGACGGAGGCGACATTCATGCGATCGACGAACTCATAGAAGCGCCGCGCACCGCTGACTTCGCTTTCGCGCGGCGCTTCGCCGTGAACATCACCAGGCCGCAGGCGATCATGATCGTGCCCGCCGCGCCGCACAGGAAATACAGCACCCGCATCGCGGTGCCGCCGTAGAAGGCGAAGTGCAGGCCGCCTAAGACGTTCGTGACCTTCTGAACGGCGTTGACCGTGTTTCCCGCGGGACTGATGACGCGGCCGGTGGCCCCGTCGAATGTCATGCTGTCGGCCGTGAAGGTGATGGCGTCGGGCCGCGCGCGCGTGCCGCCGAATCTCACCGTGGCGTTGTCACGATTGGGATTGTTGACCGTGAAGCTCGACAGGGTGCCCATCTGGCCTGCGCCCGCGCAAAGAGATCGGCGATGGGCACGTTGGGCGCGGGGTTGCCGGGTTCGACGATGTTTGCCGGGAACCCTGCCGACGGCGTCGCTGGCGTAGCGACCCCACAACATCCCTGGGCCCCCGCCGCCGACGACGGCCACGGGGGGCGGCGCCGGATAGCCGGCAGCCACCTGCATGCCGCTCGGAATATAGAGATAGCAGTAGAAGGCCAGGCCGGTCAGCACGATCATGAATTGGAACGGCCATGAGAGGACTCCGAGCACGTTGTGCGCATCGAGCCACCGTGTCTGCGTCGACTTCGCTCGCCGCCGGAACGTGAAGAAATTGCGGAAGATCTTCTTGTGAACGATGAGGCCGGTGATCGTGCAGATCAGAAACGCCACGCCGACGAAGCCCGACAGCATGTAGGTCCATTGGAACTTCCGCCCGGTCAGATCCGGCACCTCGCGGTTGAACGTCCAATGGAAGTCGACGAAAAAGCGTCCGCCGTTGGTGACGGTGGTCACCTTGCGCCCCGAGCCGTCCGGAACGAGTCGCGCGAACTGCATCGCGTTGTTCTCGTCGAGCCAGTTCAGCACCAGGAGCGGATGGCGTTCGAGATCCGGCAGGGTGACGGCCCAGCGCCGCGAGTCGGGTGCGACCTTCTGCAGATAGTCGACGCTGTACTGTACGGTGGCCTCGGGCGACAACATCTTCGCGCCGTGCAGCTCCGGCTGCGCCCAATGCTGAATCTCGAACCAGAAGACAGCGATGGTCCCGGTAAGAAAGAGCGCGAATGCCAGCCAACCGAGGACCAGGCCAAACCAGGTGTGCAGCCAGTCCATCCGCTGCGTGAGGCTCTTCTCCATGGTCTTGTCCCCCTAGAGCGCGCTTCTTGGCTTACGTTGCCGGTGGTGGTCCGGGCAGGAGCACGGCGATACCGACGAGCAGCGCGGTTATTACGGCAAGGATCAACCACGCTTTTCGCATCGAGGCCGCCGCACATACCCAGATGATGAGAGCGACATAAACGACGAGCTGTACGAGACCGGAAAGCATTCCGGCATCCACGGGGCTCAGGAGGCCCCATTCGATGGTCAGCCTGGCCACGGCGGCGCCGGCCCAGTACGTCACGACATAGCCGCCCAGAACCGCGGCGGCCGTTCTGGACACGACCAGTCGGGTGTACGAGGTGTCGGAAGCCTTCACACTCCGAACGGCGACAGCCAAGGGACCTCCACCATCGCGAGGACTCGGACCGGGATCACACCGAACTGCCAGTCGAAGCGATGCTGGCTGGATTTGTGAACGGATGATACGGCGGGCTGCGAGGACTGTCACGCCGCGAAGATCGTCCGCCGCTCGACGTCCAGCCGCTGCATGCGGCCAGCGTGTGAACGGACCGAATCAGCCGCGATCGGGTTTCGCGAGATCGCAGCCGGCCTGCTGCTTGCACAGCTCCGTGAGCCGCGCGGCCGTCTTGTCGTATACCTCGATCGTCGAGCCGCGGCCGTGACCGCCCGCGCGGCCCATCGCCGCGTCGACGGGAGTGAGGCCCGTCGGGTCCGCGACGTCGATCTTCGCGCCGCGCATGACGAGATAGTCGACGACGTCGCTCCAGCCCCAGAACGCGGCGCCGTACAGCGCCGTGCGGCCGGGGCTGCGGGCCGCCGCGCGCGTCGCCAATCGTGCGCTTGTTGACGTCTGCACCGCCGTCGAGCAGCAGCTTCAGCGCCTCGATCGATTTGGCCTGCATGTCCGGGCGTCAGGTAGTGCGGGATGCCGGGCCCGTAGCCGCGCGGATCGCATTCCACCGAGCCGTAGCCGGCCGCCGCCATGAGCGGCGTGATGCCGCCTTCGTTCGGCAGATCGACCTTCGCGCCGTGCTTCGAGCAGCAACGCGATCGCGCCCGTGTCGAAGGTCTTCGCGGCGCGCAGCAACGGCGTCATGCCCGTCGTCAGCATCAGGTCGCAGCCGCGGTCGTCGCCGATGTTGCGAAACGGCTGCGAGCATCTTCAGCTGCACGTTCGGCCACGCGCCGGCCTTCAGCAGCAGCTCGATGATCGTCGAGGCTCGTCGTGGTGTCGGTCGACGGCAGATCCGGCGCGGCCGCCGTGCGGCACCGTGTTCGACGTCCACGGCGGAGTAGAGCGGCGTGCGGCCCCACCAGTCCCATTTGTTCGGGTTCGCGCCTTTCTCGATCAGATACTTCGCGAGATCGAAGTGGAAATTGTCGATCGCGAGAAACAGCGGCGTGACGCCCTTCGGATCCGGCAGGTCGAGCTTCGCGCCGCCTTCGACGAGTGTGCGCGCGCACTCGAGGCAGCCTTCGCGCGCCGCGAACAGTAGCGGCGTGAGCCCGCCGAACGGCCGATACATGCGCCGCGGCTCGCCCGTGACCTGCCGCGGCCAGTCGTTCACCGCCGAGCGCGCGTCGACGTCGCGCCTTGTGCTGCACGAGCAGCTTGACCATCGCCGGCTGGTTCTGCGCGGCGGCCCACATCAGCGCCGTCTGCTCGCGCCAGCGTCTCGCGCGCGTTCACGTTCGCGCCGTGCTTCAGCAGCGTCTCGGCCGCCGCGACGTTGCCGCTGCGCGCCACGACCATCAGCGCCGTCTGGCCATCGGCGCCCGCGCGACTCGACGTCGGCGCCGGCGTCGAGCAGCGCATCGATGACGGCGGCGTCGCCGACGACGGCCGCCTGCGCCATCGGCGTCGAGCCGAACTCGTTCGCCGTCGTGACGTCCGCGCCGGCCTTGATCAGCCGCTGCACGAGCGGCAGGTTGTCGCGATAGATCGCCCAGTGCAGCGCCGTCGTCCCATCCGCCGACTTCGCATTCACGTCGACTTTGTCCGCGATCGCAGCCAGCGCCGTCGTGGTGTCGTTCGCCCGCGCCGCCTCGATCAGGCTCGGTCGCCGCCGTCGCTGTCGAACGCGACGCCGAGCGCCAATCGCGGCGACCACCGCCGCGAACAGCGTCCTCCAATCAACAACGCGTCGTTCCAGCGAGGCGCGTTCGTGTGTGCCGAGAGCCTCTCGCGGGACCGTCTGCGCACAGGGATGTGCGCAGACGAGCCGCAGGGATGCGATTTCCGGCGTGTCCCGCGAGAGGCTCTCGGCGCACACGAACGCGCCTCGCTGGAACGACACCACCACCCTCAAACCTCGGTCATCTCCTGCGTGCTGTCGCCGACCTTGTCGACCGGCACGCCGGCGCGCAGCAGCAGCGTGAACAGCAGGTTGGCGATCGGCGTGTGATCCGGATAGCGCAAGTGCTGGCCGCCCTTGATCGTGCCGCCCGCACGCCCGAACACGATCGTCGGCAGCGGGAACTGGTTGTGCACGTTGCTGTTGCTCATGTTGCTGCCGTACAGGAACACCGAGTTGTCGAGCACCGAGCCGCGATCGCCGTCCGGCATCTTGTCGAGCTTCGCGAGGAAGTCCGCGAACACGCCCGTGTGGTAGCGCTGCACGCGTGCGAGCTTCTCCATCGCGCGCTTTGTTGTCCGCGTGATGCGACAGCGGATGGAACGCGTCCGGAATGCCGATGTGCGCGTACGACTGGTTGCTGACCTCGGCCGCCATCATGTAGCTGACGATGCGCGTCATGTTCGCCTGGAACGCCGCGGCGATCAGATCGAACTGCAGGCGCAGCAGCTCGTCGAAGCTCGGTCGCGCGACGGGCACGTCGGGCAGCGCGATCTTCGTCAAGTCGCGCTGGCCCATGCAGCTCGATGCGCCGCTCGATCTCGCGCACGCTGTCCAAGTAGTCGTCGACGAGCGAGCGATCCGCAGGGCCGAGCGTCTTCTTCAGGCTGCCGCGCTTCGCCGAGCACCATGTCGAGCAGGCTCTGATAGTCGCGCGACACGGCCTTGCGTTGTGCCTCGCTCTTGCCGCGGCCGAAGATCTTCTCGAACGCCTTGCGTGCGTCGAACTCCATCGGCAGCGGCGTGGTGGGCGTGCGGAACGAGATCGTGCGGCCGTAGGCGCAGCCGTACGTGCCGTCGCAGGCAGCGCCGCCGCCTTCTTCTTCAGTCGCGACCTCGAGCGAGGGCAGGGGCGTGTCCTGGCCGATGTGCTGGGCGGCGATCTGGTCGATCGTGACGCCGCGCGTACGGTGCATGGGTCTGGCGCGGATGCACGCACGACAGCCACGTGGCCGGCACGATCGCGTGCACGGCCGAGCTCTCGGCGGGCTTGTTGCCGAGGCCGCTGACGACGGTCAGGTGCTTCGCGAACGGCTTGAACGGCTCGAGGATCGGCTTGAAGTCGAAGTCGCGGCCCACCGTGTCCGGCGTCCAGCGGTTCACTTCAGCGCCGTAGCGCGTGTTGTCCATGATCGCGCCGTGCGGCAGATAGAAGAAGCCCATGCGCGGTTTTGCCGCGGCGGCCGTCTGTGCCAGCGCCGTGGCGGCCGGCACCATCGCGCTCAAGAGCGGCAGACCGATCGTGGCGCTGCCGGCTTGCAGCAGCGTGCGTCGCGACAAGTGCTTCTTCGTGATGAACATCGTCAGTCTCCTGCACCGTCCGGCGTGCTACGCATCCGGAACGGTACGCTCTTCGCGACGCCCAGCACCAGCGCAGCAAAACTATAATTGTCGCGCTGCGCGTCCGCCACGATCTGGCGCACGACGGGCATGTCGTAGTACTTGAGCCCTCGGCCCAGCGCAAACACCATGCAGGCGTTCCGTCAGGCCGCGCACGAACAGGGTGGGGTCGTCCGTGAGGATGCGCCGCAGCTCCGTCGGGGTTGTTGACCGGCCGGCCGTCGGCCAGCGTGCCGGTCGAGTCGATCGCGATGCCGTTGTTGCGCTCCTTCGTCCGCCACTCGCCGACGGGGTCGAAGTTCTCGAGCGCCTGGCCGAGCGGGTCGATCACGCCGTGGCAGTGGTTGCAGGACGGCATCGTGCGGTGGCGTGCGAGCCGCTCGCGCACCGAGCGCGGCGATGTCGCCCGGCGGTGGCGTGAGATCGGTCGACACGGTGGCCGGCGGCGGTGTCGGCGGGGAGGCCAGGATCGTGTCGAGCACCCACGCACCGCGCAGCACGGGCGACGTGCGATCGGGGTACGACGTGACCATCAGCACGCTGCCTTTGCCGAACAGGCCGAAGCGGTGCGAGTCGGTGAGCTCCACGCGGCGGAACTGATCGCCGCGCACGTCGGGCAAGCCGTAGTGACGCGCAAGTCGCTCGTTGACGAACGTGTGCTTCGCGTTCAGGAGATCGATGACGCTGTGCTTGTTGTCGCGCAGGATGCTGTCGACGATACAGCTCCATCTCGGTCTTGAACGCGCGGCGCAGGTCGTCGTCGAACGTCGGGTAGAGGCGCGGGTCGGGGTCCATGGTGTCGAGCCGGCGCACACCGAGCCACTGGAACGCGAAGTTCGTGACGAGCGAGCGCGAGCGCGGATCGGCGAGCATTCGGTGCACCTCGCGCTCGAGGACGGCCGGCTCGTGCAGGCTGCCGTCGTTCGCGAGGCGAGCAGCGTTTCGTCCGGCCCCTGGCTCCACAGGAAGAACGAGAGCCGCCAGGCGAGCTCGAGGTCGTTGACCGCATACGCCGAGCCGGGTTTCAGATCCGGCGGCGGTGCGCCGGGCTCCGCGCGATACAGGAACTTCGTGCTCGCGAGGATCGCCATCAGACCCTTCTGGATGCCGGTGTCGAAGTCGCGCTCCGCGCGGCCCTGTTGGTAGAACGCGAGCAGCGGCTCGACGTCCTGCTCGGTCGACGGGCCTGCGGAAAGCGCCGTGCGCGAGGTTCGTCAGGATCTCGCGTCGCGCACGGCAGCTCTTCGTCGGCTGATTTCGGATAGCAGCTGAAGATTCGCGCGCGCGTCTCGGTCGGGCTCGGCGATGCCCGGTCGGGTCGAACGGGCCGATGATCTCCATGCCGTAGAGGCGCGGCACGTCGGGCACGCCTTCGCCGGGCACGAGCGACTGCAGCAGATAGTCGCCTTCGGCGAAGCTGCGCGCGACGAACGCGGCGCCCACGCTGCGCCGCCCGGCTTTGACCGCCACGCGCACGTGGCGGAAGCGGTTCTTGATCGCTTCGACGGCCTGGATCTGCCCTTGATCGAGCGCGCGCGAATCCTCGTCGCCGCCGATCGGTGCGCTGAACACCTTCGCGCCGTCGATCACGAGCGCGAGCTCGTGCGCGTACTCGAGCCAGCCGTACGGATAACCGCGCAGTTCCGAGCCCGGAATCGACGACACCGTGAGGTTGAACTCGTAGACGCCGTCGGCCGGGAACTGGTGCTCCACGAGCAGGCCGTCGCGCGTGCCGAGCGGCAGGCCGTCGACGTGCTCCGTGTTGTTGCCGCGCTTCACGCGGTAGTCGGCGCGCGCGACTTCCGGTGCGCGCTCGCCCACGGCCTGGATGCTGATGTCGCGTGCCGCGGCGAGGTATTGATCGATGTGCGTCGGCGTTACGCGCAGCGCTTCGGCCACGTTGTCGAAGCCTTCGCTCGCGGTGTCGGCGGGCAGCATGGCGCGCGCGTCGATGTGCAGACCGAGCAGCTGCTCGACGGCGGTGGCGTACTCGGTGCGGTTCAGCCGGTGCAGCCCCACGCGGCCGGGCTCCGGTCCGCGCTCGGCGGCGTTGGCATCGAGATAGCGCTCGAGCCCCGCGACCAGTTGCTCGCGCTCCTTCGCATCCGGCCGCGGCGAGCCGGGTGGCGGCATCAGACCGCTGCGCAGCTTGCGCACGACCTTCTCGAAGATCTCGGGTCTGCCGGCAACGTCCGTCGGCTGGAGTTTCTGGAACGACAGATTCGCCGCGAGATCCGCGTCGTTGTGGCAGTCCTCGCAATAGCGACCGAACATCGGCCAGTGATCCGCGACGACTTGCGCCGGCGGCGGCGCGCTGCAGCCGGCAAGCCACGAGGCCGCGAGCGTCGCGAATGCCACCGAGTGGCAACGCGGGCGGCGCTCTCTATAAGGAGTCACCGAGCCTCCCTGCCCACCACAAGCCGTTGTAGATGTTCGCGACGAACCGCTCGCGGTTCGTGCCCCACTGTCGGGTCGAAGCCCGCCGTCACGTCGGCCGCCAGCATCTCGGCGATGCTCTTGCCCTTGCGCATCAGGTTCTCGATACGGCCGCGCACGGTCTTCAGCATGTCGTACTGCGCTTCGAGATGGCTGCGCGGTTGCGCCGGCCCGTCGTGCGGAACGATCAGGGTATTCGCATTCGTGATGCTCAGCAGCTTTGCAGTCGCGTCGACGAGGCCGCCGATCCAGCCCCCGGTCGCGTAGTCGATCACGGGGTACGCGCCCGCAGCCACCGCGCCGCCTGCCACGAGCACGTTGCGCTCGCGGAAGAACACATAGATGTCGCCGTCGGTGTGCGCTTCCTGTAGATGGCCGTACTCGATCTGTTCGTCGCCGACCTTCAGTGTGATCGGCTGCGGATCGGACGAGTAGAACGTCGCTGTAGGCAGCGCCGCGGCCGCGCGCGGCTCGTACGTCTTGTCTTCCCAGTCGACATAATATTCTGTGGCCATCCAGAGCCGCGTGTTCTCGTGCGCGACGATCTTCGTGCCGCCGCCGCCGAGTGCGTCGTTACCGCCTGTGACGGCGGGGTGCCAGTGTGTGTTCAGCAGCGTGCCGAGGGGCACGCCGCCGAGTCGCGAACGAACCAGCGCCGAGAGCGCGGCGGCGTGTTCCGGTGCGCCGCTGTCGACGAGCGCGGCCGCGTTCGCCGTCTTCAGCAACGTAACGTTGCCGCCGGCGCCACCGATCAGCGTGAGCCCGTCGCGCAATGGCGCAGTCGTGAAAGGCGCGGCGGCTTGAGCCGCAGCCGAACCGAGCAGTTTGTCGAGCGGCGGCACACCGAGCGCTGCGGCAGCGAGCGCGAACCGCAGGAAGTCGCGCCGGCGCGAGCACAGTCGCAGCGCGGCAGACGGGCGGAAGCGCGGATCGTCGAGCATGCGGACCCCCCAAAATGGAAACTCTCGGTCAGAGTTCGACCCAATTCAACCCCTTAACCCCATGCGGGTGGCCGAACTTGTATACACTTTGCGCTCACCGGCCCTTGCGGTGGAGGGGGGAGAGCACGCTTGAGCAGTCAAAGGTTAACGACCAGAGGTTCGGATGACACCGTCGAAGTGGACGGGCGCGGCGCCGATCTGCTGCGCGATCCGATGTTGAACAAGGGCACCGCGTTCTCGGCGGAAGAGCGCCGTACGCTCGGCATGGAGGGTTTGCTGCCGTTCAAGAGCTCGACGCAGGCCCAACAGGCCGCGCGGATCTACGAGCAGCTGCACGCGCAGCCCGACGATCTTCAACGCTATCTTCTGTTGTCCGCGCTCCAGAACCGCAACACGCGGCTCTTCTACACGCTGTTGCGCGAGCACCTCGAGGAACTGATGCCGATCGTCTACACGCCGACGGTGGGTCTCGCGACTCAGCGGTTCAGTCGCGTGTTCCAGATCGGCAGCGGTGTGTGGATCACGCCCGACATGAAAGGGCGCATGCAGGAAGTGTCTGAGCGGCGTGCTTCGCGGCCGCACGATTCGGTTGCTTGTCGTGACGGACAACGAATCGATTTTGGGTCTCGGCGATCAGGGCGCGGGCGGCATGGCGATCTCCGTCGGCAAGCTCGCGTTGTACACGGCCGCGGCCGGCATCGATCCCGATCAGGTGTTGCCGGTGAGCCTCGATTTCGGCACCGACAACGAAGCGTTGCTCGCCGACGATCAATATCTCGGCTGGCCCTCGAAGCGATTGCGCGGCCCGGAATACCTGGCGCTCGTCGACGAATTCGTCGCCGCGGTGCAGGCGCTGATGCCGGAAGCGCTCGTGCAGTGGGAAGACTTCCGCAAGGACAACGCGCTTGCGATCCTCGATCGGTACTCCGATCGGTTGCCGTCGTTCAACGACGATATCCAGGGCACGGGCGCCGTCGTCGTCGCCGGCCTGAACAGTGCGCTGAAGATCAAGCGCGAACGGCTGATCGATCAGCGTATCGTGATTTTCGGCGCGGGGGCCGCCGGCCTCGGTGTTGCGCGCCAGATCAAGGCGCAGCTCGCAGAGGAAGGCGCCGTCGGTGATCGACGCGCGACTGCGGTCGCTGGCGATCAGCGTGCGGCGGTCGTCGCCGTATTGGACCGCAATGGGTTGTTAGTCGATGACGGGGGGATTCGCGATGTGTACAAGCGCGAGCTCGCCTGGTCCGGGGCGCTCGCTGCGCAACAGGGCTTCGGGCCCGGCAAGCCGCGGCAGCTATTCGACGTGGTTGCGCACTACAAGCCGACGATGCTGATCGGTGTATCCGGCGTGACCGGTGCGTTCGACGAGCGGCTCGTACGCGAGATGGCGAAGCACGTCGAGCGGCCCGTGATCTTTCCGTCGTCGAATCCGAGCTCGAACTGCGAGGCGAAACCGGCCGATCTGTATGCCTGGACCGACTGTCGTTGCCTCGTCGCGGCCGGTAGCCCGTTCCCGGATGTGCACTGTGGCGGCAAAACCTTCCGCGTGGGCCAGGGCAACAACGTGTTCGTGTTTCCGGGGCTCGGCCTGGGTGCGCTTGCGGTGCGCGCGCGCCGCGTGACGAATCACATGATCCAGGCGGCGTCGAAGACGCTGGCGTCCCAAATCACGAGTGACGAGCTCGCGAGCGGGTTGCTGTTCCCGTCCGTCGCCCGCCTGCGCACGGTGTCCGTGGCGGTAGCGCTCGCGGTGGCGCGCCAGGCCGTACGCGACGGTGTAACGGGTGTGAGCGAGGAGGCCATCGAGCGTGCCGTTGCCGCGACGGCGTGGGAGCCGGATTACCCCTCGCTCGAGCCCGCCTGACGTTGTACCGCCCGACGTTGTACATGCTTGCAGCACGCTCGAGGGTCTTGCGATGAGCAGAATCGTTTCGATCAGTGCGCCGTCGCGCTGCTCGGCGCGACCTTCGCGGCCGCGCCCGCCGCCGCGCACCACGGCGCCGCGCTGTACGAGCCGGAGAAGACGATCGACGTCGCGGGCACCGTGGTCGAGTTTCAGTTCGTGAATCCGCACGTGCTCGTCTACGTCGATGCGAAGGGCGCCGACGGCAAGACCGTGAAGTGGGGCGGCGAGCTCACGAGCCCGAACCGGTTGGCGCGCATGGGCGGGCCGATCAAGTGGCACAAGGACCTCTTGAAGCCCGGCGACAAGATTACGCTCACGGGGCGCCCGGCGCGCAACGGCGCGCCGGCCATGATCATTACGCAGATCGTCGACGCTCACGGCCAGCGGTTGCTCGGCGACAACTAGCGAGATGCGCACGATACTACTGCACCGCTTCGCTCCGCTCGCACTCGCCGCGCTGTTGTCTTTGGGGACGCAGCCTGCGACCGCGCAGGCGTCAGCGCCGAACCTGAACGGCGTGTGGACCAGCGTCACGCCACCCGGCACGGGTGGGCGGTGGGCCATCGACACGTTCAGCGCGAAGCTGCCGGCGTTGACGGCGTGGGGGCAGGCAAGATTCGACGCGGCGAAGCCGCAGCGCGGGCCGCGGGGCGTTGCCGTCGCCGAGACCGACGACCTCGTGTACCAGTGCTTTCCGCCCGGCGTGCCGCGCATCTACCTGCATCCGTTCCCGTTCGAAATCGTGCAGACGCAAGCCCGCGTGCTGATGGTGTTCGAGTACGATCACCTCGTGCGGCAGATCTTCACGGATGGCCGCGGGCATCGCGACGACTTGCCGCCTAGCTGGATGGGCGACTCGATCGCCAAATGGGACGGCGCCACGCTCGTCGTCGAGACCGTGGGCTTCAACGATCGCACCTGGATCGATCGCATCGCCGTGCCGCACAGCGAAGACATGCGCGTGATCGAGCGTATGCACCTGAATTCCGACGGCTACCTTCAGATCGACATGCGCGTCGAAGATCCGAAAGCGCTGGCCCAGCCGTGGGAGTTCACGCGCTACTTCAAGAAGAGCGACTGGACGATCGACGAGCTGGTCTGCAAGGACAACGCGAACTTCGACGACTTCGAGAGCACCGTCACCGACTTCAAGAAGTAACGCGCTGCCCGAAGATCTCTCGCGAAGGCGCGAAGGCGCTAAGCCAGATAAGAAGAATAAGAGGTTCTCTCGCCAAGAACGCCAAGAACGCCAAGGAAGAATCTTGGTTCGGAAGAGCAAGTTCGGCCGGCAGGCTCTTTTCGTGTTCCTTCGCGTTCTTGGCGTTCTTGGCGCTCTTGGCGAGAGATATCTTCTCTTCGTCGCGGCCGCCGCTCAGGAGTCTGGGGCGAGGTCGGCGACGATCTGGCCGTCGTAGCGGTGCATCACGAGTGCCGCGAGGAACGATAGCAGCGCACAGCCGATCATGATGTAGGCGGCGTTGGCCGGCATCGAGGTGCCGTGTGCGAGCAGCGCCGCGCCAAGCGGTGCCAGGCCGCTCAAGAACGTGAACGCAATGTTGAAGCTGAGCGCCACGCCGGTGAAACGAATGCGCGTCGGGAACAGATCGGCAGCGATCGGGATCGTGACGCCGTTGAAGATCGACGCCACGACGCCTACGAACGCGAACAGCACGATCAAACTCACGCTGTGAGCTTGCGCTGCGCCGAAGAACGGCACCGACAGCAGCATCGCGAGGGCGGTGCCGGTCAGCACGAGCGCCTTGCGCGACACGAAATCGCTGAACCACGACACCGTCAGCAGCCCGAACGACAGGATCACGAGGCACACGTTCTGGGCGAGGATTGCGGTCACCGCGTCGTAGCCCATGGTCTGCGGCAGGAACGCCGGCATCGCGAACAGCAGGCCGTTGAAACCGGCGGTTACGGCGAGAATACCGACGCCGACGATCACGGCGACCGGATATTTGCGCAGGACTTCGGCGACCGGCACCGCCGACGCGCCGACCACCGTGCGAATCCGCGCGAACTCCTTGCTCTCCTCGAGCGTGAGGCGCAGCAGGAAGCTGCCGATGCCGAGCACGCCGCCCACGAGGAAGCCGATGCGCCAGCCCCAGGCGGCGATCTCGTCGACCGTCAGCGTGTGGTGCACGATCAGGTTCAGCAGTGCCGCGAGCCCGACGCCGGAGTTCACGCAGCAGAACACGATGCCCACCGAGAACCCGGAGCGCCGCGGCGCGGTCTCGACGACGTAGGCGATGGCGCCCGGCAGCTCGCCGCCGAGGCAGAAGCCCTGCACGACGCGCAGCAGCACGAGCAAGACGGATGCCGTGACGCCCCACTGCGCGTATGTCGGCAGCAAGCCGATGCCCACGGTCGCGGCCGACATCGTGAGGATCGTGATGATCAGTACGCGGCGGCGGCCGATCCGGTCGCCGATGTGGCTGAAGAACACGCCGCCGATCGGCCGCGCGAGGTAGCCAACCGCGAACACGCTGAACGACACGACGAGCGACACCATCGCGTCGTCGTTCGGGTAGAAGTTGCGGCCGATGTACTGCGCGAACTGGCTATAGACGACGAAGTCGTAGAACTCGAGCGCGCCGCCTAGGCTCGCGAGCAGAATCACGCGCCAGTCGGACCAGGGGATGGCCGTTCGCGGCCGGTTGCTGAGACCCACTCCGGGTTGCCTGGCGGAGATCATGGGCGCCGCGCCGCGAGCGTCGACGGCGCGACAATGTAACGCGCGTCCGTATTGGGCAGCGGCCTGAACTTCTGTACGCGCCCCGTATCGACCTCGGCTACGTAGAAATTGCCTTCCTGGTCCACGCTCATGCCGTGCACGCCCCAGAAGCCGCCCGGGAACGTGCCCCACGTGCCCCACGAGTACAGCAGCGTGCCGTCCAGCGAATACTTCAGCATCTTGCTCGTGCCGCGGTCGGCCACCCAGAGATACCCGTCGCTCGACATCAGGAACAGATGGATGTCGGACGGCGGCCCGCCGAAGCTCCACTGATCGAGGAACTTGCCGTTCTCGTCGAACACCTGCGCGCGGTTGTTCGCGCGGTCGTTGACGAATACGCGATGGGTGCGCGGGTCTACGGCTAGCCCATGCACGTTGTTCATGTACCCCGGCCGCGTGTCGTTAGGCGGCGTGCCTTTCTGTCCCCATGCGAGCAAGTATTTGCCATTCGCGTCGAACTTCACGACGCGCGTGTTCTCGTAGCCGTCGGCGACGAAGAACGTGCCGTCCGGCAGCCAGGCCATGAACGTCGGGCGGAAGAAGTGCGTGGCATCGGCGCCGTGCTCGTTGTAGGTGCCGATCGTCTGCACGAGCTTCTTGCCGTCGTTCGTGAACTTGAAGATCGCGTGGCGGAAGTCGTCGACGATCCAGACGTGCTGCTCGGGGTCGTAGGGGCTCACGTACACGGCGTGCGGGCGCGCAAGCATCGAGTCCCACTGCGTCCAGTCCTCGACGAGGTTGCCGTTGCGGTCGAACACGAGGATGCAGTGCTCCCAGCGCGCGTCGACGCCGAGCACGCCGCCTTGCTCCTGCCACGCCTTGAGGCCGTCCGCCGGCATCTGGCCCGCCGCGCCGCCGGCCGGCGGGCTGGCGACCGTCGCATCGCGAACGGGCAAGCGGAACACGGGGAACTCGAGGCTCGGACCGATATCGCGCACGCGCCGCGTGGCGGGGCGCTCGAGCACCGGCAGCTCGCCGCGCTGGAGCACGAACACGCGATCGGGGCTCACGGCGAACACGCTCTGGCCCGCGCCGTAGGTCCACGCCGCGTGCCCGGGCAGCTGCGACAGCGGCTTCGGCCAATCGGCGACGACGGCGTAGTGGCCGAATGTGTCCTGGCCGCCCTTGCGACCGGGGAACACGGCGCCGTCCTGCGCGTGGCAGAGCGACGCGCCGGCGACGCCCGCGGCGATGGCGAGCGCTAGAAACGAGTGTGTGGAACGGCGCATCGACTCCCCCCTCTGAAGCCCTTGTGCACGCGGCGCGTCCGGGCCATCGTATATCGGCCGACGTGCTTCGGGGGAGAGTCGCGTGCTGAGAGGTGTTCCATGATCCGGCGGGTCGCGGTGTTCGTGCTCGCGTGGGGGGCGATGGCGGTAACGGCGCAGACGGTGGCGCCACCGGTCGTCAAGGACCCGGCTGTCGCGAAGGCCATGACCGACGCGGCGCGCACGCTGCTTCAATCCGTACGCGGGGAGCCGGAGTTCTCGGAGCGGCTGCGCAACTTCTCGATGGAAGACCGGCTGCTCCTGAAGCTCGACGACAGCCAGCGCCAGCAATGGGTGTATTGGCCCGCCGATCGGTCGGGCTTGAGCATTGCGCTCATGCACGCGAAGCACCGCGCGCTGCTGCACGAGCTCTTGTGGACGCTCGTGAGCGCCAAGGGCTACCACAAGCTGCTGAACATCATGCAGCTCGAGAGTTTCCTCGAAGCCACGTCGAGCACGGGCTTTCCGCGCGGCGTGGAGGCGTACACCTTGACGCTGTTCGGCGAGCCGAGCGACAGCGCGCCGTGGGCGTGGCGATTCGAGGGGCACCACATTTCGCTCAGCATTACGGTGACCCCGGGGCAGGGGTTCACCGTGACGCCGACGTTCTTGGGCGCCGATCCGGCCGAGGTGCCGTTCGGGCCGCTGGCCGGCGAGCGCGTGCTGCGCGTGGAGGAGGATCTCGGCCGGCAGTTGATTACTTCGCTCACCGAGGCGCAGCGGCAGATGGCGACGCTGAAAGGCGACGCCGCATTCAACGACAAGGCGGGCTTCAAATACGCGTACGACACGCCGTGGGATCTGCACACGAGCAACATCTTCAAGCCGCGCAGCGAGTGGGACGCATGGAAAGCGGAGTTGAAACCCGACGGCATCGCGTTCGCGGCAATGAACGGTGCGCAGCAGGCCACGCTGCTCGCGTTACTCGACGAAGTGTTCACGACGTATCGGCCCGAAGTGGCCAGCGTGTACCGGCAATCGCTCGATTTGGACGCGCTGAAGTTCGCGTGGATCGGCGGCCTGAAGAAAGGCGAGCCGCACTATTATCGGATCCAGGGCAGGGACTTCGTGTTCGAGTACGACAACGCGCAGGGCAACGGCAACCACGTGCACGAAGTGTGGCGCAGCCGGGCCGGGGATTTCGGCGAAGATCTGTTGCGCCGCCACAAGGCGGCCGAGCGGTAGTGTCAGCGAGGCGTTGAACTAGCTGACGACGGTCGCGAGCCACGCCGTCCAGTCGTGCCAGGCGGTCGATCTCGCGCACGGGCGCGGTGCCGAACATACGCGCGGCGATCAAGCCGACGCCCAAAACGTAGATCCACGGAGTCGCCCGGCGACGAACGATGTCATATGCGGCGCCGAGTAGCAGTGGCGAGCTCCAGACCAGCAACATTGGCCACGGTCTGCCGAGGAACGTCATGCGGCCGACCGCGGCGATGAGCAGCAGCGTCGTCGCGACGATCATGAGCCGTTTGTGGATCTCGGGCTTGCGGCGAAGGAGAACGGCTGCAGCGAACAGCGGCGTGAAGAAGACCATGTCGGCCAGTGGAGCGACGAGTCGCCCCGCCGCGTCTTCGATGTTCCCGGCGTGCACGCGCACGGCGAACATCGAGATCGCAGCCGTCACGCCCATCACGATCACGAGCACGCCGTAGCCGATGCCGATGTTGCCGAGCCTGACGTGCAGGTCCATGCGCCGCGTGGCGGCGAACGTGGCCTGCGCGATGAAGATCGCGAGCCACCCTACGTAGACCGCGGCGTGAACGTGAATGACCGGGAGCTTGTCGACCGTGCCCGCGAACAGCGGGCCAAAGTAGGTAGGCCAGAAGCCGACGAAAGCGATGACGGTGACCAGCAGGGTCAGCCCGACGTAAAACGGGTTTCGGGCCGGCAAACGCTGCATCCGACTCCCCTCGGCGGAGAATGCTCCTACCTTACGCTCGTTTGCGCCGCGATTAGAAGCCGTACTCGAGCGAGATCGCAGTGTAGCGATCGCTCTTCTCGATGCCGATCGGTACGTCGGTGTTGTTCTTGATCACGTACGACGCCACGAGCGCCAGGTTGCCGCGGATTTTCGCCTTGATGGCCGACGTGGATTCCGTGTAGTGGTTCTTGTCGCCAACTTCGATCAAGAGCTTTTGCGTGAACTGGGAGGTTTCGCCTAGGTGGATCAGGTAGTCGAGGCCGCCGTGGACGACGCTTTCGTCGACATCGATGCCGCTGGTCAGCGTCGCCTGCTTCTTACCGAGACCGCCTTCGACCGAAAGTGTCTGCTTGTCGGTGGTCACGAGCTTGCGGCCGTAACCGACGGCTTCAGTGGCCTGCCGGCTGTAGCCGGAGAACTGATCCTGGCGCCAGTCGCCGGTTGCGAACAAATACGCTTTCATGCCGAAGGCGCGCTGCGCCTTGTAGCCCGCGGCGTAAGCCTCGGCCGTGGTGACGCCGTTCGTGCGTGCGGAGATCGCGAGCGCCGACCAGCTGTGCACCCAATCGCGGCCACGGTCCCACGTGGCTTTGAAGGACGCATTCGCGTTCGTGCTGTCGGTGTTGCCGCTGGTCGCGAGGTAGCCGAGTGCAACGGTGCCGACGAGCGGGTCGTTCGCTGGGGCGGGGTTCTGTGCGAGGGCCGATGCGGACACGAGGCAGAGCGCGAGGATGATCGACGTACGCATGGGGTACTCCCAGTCCGATTGCAAAGGAGCGGCATGGTACTGAACGAACCAATGTTTGGCCAACCGTTCGTGCCAATGGGCGCCTGCCGTAGCGCCCACGCTACTCGTCGTTCGGCGGATCTCCCGGGTCATCTTCTTCGTGCTCGCGGCGCTGCTTCGCTTCGTTGACCTTGCTGAAGTCGGGATCGGATACGTTGCCCGCAGCTCCGAGCGGCGCGAATAGCGCCCCCAACACGTACGCGCCTGTGGCTCGTGCGCGCGCCCACCGCGCGATGCGATAGAGCAGGTACAAGACAACGAGGAGGGCGGTAACCGCGATGACGACATTCGTTACGACGGACGCCAGTTCCATTCAAATCACCTCAGACCCCGGGGATACGTTCTCGGTTGCCACCCACGCCCGACACTTACGTTTCCGCCTCGTGGGCCGCCAACTTCGCTTCCAGGCCCGATCTTACTCGGGGCCATTCGGATTGGATCACGCTGTAGAGGGCGGAGTCGCGAATCCGGCCGTCACGCATGATCATGTGATGGCGCAGTATTCCTTCTTCCCTCGCGCCGAGGCGCAGGATCGCCTGGCGGGATTTACTGTTCAGAACATCTGTTATGAACTCCACTCGGTTGCAACCCCACTCCTCGAAGGCGTGCCGCAACATGAGGTACTTGGCCTCCGTGTTGACATAGGAACGTTGCCACCGTTGTGCAATGAACGTAAAGCCAATCTCAACGCGACGATGCTCGCGGTTGATAGCCATGAACCTGGTGCTGCCAACGATTGCGCCCGACGCCAGATCGACCGTCGCGAACGGGCGTTCGAGCTGCGCCGCGTAGCGGGTTTCAGCCCGGCTCAAGAACTGAGGCAGCTCGTCCGGGTGCGGCACTAGCGTGACGGGAATCGACCACAACTGCCCGTCCGCGATGGCAGCAGCGAGACCCGGCAGGTGCTCGAGACGCAGCGGCTCGAGCGCTACGCGTTTTCCTCGCAGCGCCACCCGCCCGACTGGCGCGTTCGCGCTCAGCGCCACGTTGGGCGCGCTCACGGAGGGAGGCTGGAGTTCGGACTTATCCACGACCTTGTCGCCGGTAAGCGCTATCACCCACACCGTCGGCAGGGGCCAAACACCGGGACGATTGCTGCGATTGTCGATCGAGCTGCTGTCACTACAAACCCTCTATGACCACCAGATTGGATTTGGCAGAGCGCTCTCGCAGGGCGCGCAGTGGTTGATATTCCGGGGAATCCCAGAAGGCCTTCATCGACGCGACGCTCGGAAACTCGATGATGGCCGTTCGCTTTGGCCGCCATGTGCCCTCGAGTACATCGGAACCTCCGCCTCGTGCAAGGTAGCGCCCCCCGTGAGCGGCGATGACCGCTGGCACGCGCTTTTTGTACTCTTCGTAACCGACGGGGTCCGTGACCTCGATATCGGCGATCAGATAGGCGGCCATCGATCCTCCTTCGTTCGTGCGCGGATCCTCATAGCCCTCGGTGCGGCTCGCTGCCATGTGGCGTAACCCGCCATTTGCGGCTCCATTGGGTTCGGGGACAGTTACGGGTCTGCCTTGGGTTTAGCGGTGGCGTGAAACTCTTGGGCGTCGTTGACGCGGGGATAGGGCGTCTGCGGGATACTCACCCCAAGAAACGCACACAGCGGCTCCCAGCCTTGCGCCGCCTCGAACAGGAGAAGGCGCTCCGGTGCGATGCTGTTCTGAACGCGGGCATTGTGCGTGTTGAACCAGGCGACTATTGCTTCGCGATTCGGCGCCAGCGACGTTGGCCCGGCGTCTGGAGGGGGGCCGCCGTGCTCGGCCAGATACCCGCCCATCTTCTGGAACATAGGCGCCATCGGCGATGCCGCGACCTCGTCTTGATTTCGTTGCGTGAGGATGGTGGCCTGCATCGAGGCATACCAGCTGTCGGCGTCGCGCAGTGACAGGATCACTTTGGCTTGCGGATAGCGCGCAGCCAATTTGTCGAAAACGAACGCGGCCGGAGCATCCGTGGTGGCGCTGTAGTCCTTGAAGATTTCTTCAAAGTCACCCAGCGTACCATCGAAAGCGCTCCCCCAAAGGGGCGGTAGGTGCGGGCGTTTGTACACTTCGCTCATATGATGGCAGGGGCCGAAGCCCAGCTGTTCGAGCGCAATCTTCAGCGACATCGTCCCGGTGCGCGGCATCCCCGCGCCGATCACTCTGAGTGTCATGCTGCACCATTCATGGAACAGCCGATTCTCGTTCCGTCGCGCTCAAGAATGACTGTCGGAACGGGCCGCTGAAGCCGTTCAACTTCGGCCATGCCAAAGCGTGCGCCGTGGTACCACTGCGGCACCATCAAGATCAGCGACCCGTAAGGCCAACCCGGCACAAATTTATCCATACCGCGCTCGCTCCGTCTGCTTGTAATGCGTGTGGTTGAACAGAACTTCGGCGACCAGGAGGTTGGGTACCCAACTGAGCCACGCAATCACGGGATAGGCAACCTCGAACGTGATGCCAGATGCTATGGACGCTGGTAACCATAGCCGCAGGGTAACTGCCGCAAACGTCAGCGCGAAATTTCGAACCATCCAGCGGCGATGGGAGGCGATGTCGGCGGCACGAATTGCCAAGTACGCGCGCGATCCGGTATACAGCCACGCGAGGGCCAGACAGGAAAAGCCAAGGCGAGTGCCTAACCCGCCAAACGCATGTGACGCCATGAACAAACCCGCCAGGCCGCCGACAAGGACGCCTGCCCCAAGGTAGAGCCTCCCGGACCAGCGATGCAGTGCGACGTGCCTTGCGCGCAACTTTGCCGAGAATTGAAACGGCCCAAGGGCCAGCGCCACAGCCGAGGCGAAGACATGTGCGTAGATGCCAAAGCGATATGTTTCGAACGTTGCTCGCATGTCTGGGTTGACCGCAGTGCCCAGAGGAAGAAACCCATAGACGGCGATGGCGTAGCCCGCGACACCCAGGGAGAGGAAGACGAGTGCTGCGAAACTAGTGAGACGCATAACGCTCGAGTTGACCCGCACGCCACTGCCGCATTCCGAGAACTACTTTTTCCATCTCGCGCTCGCTGCAACTACTTTTGGCGCTTGGCATAAGATGACCGCGTGCAGGCTCTTCATAGAGAATCACCATTGGCGCCGGCCGTAAACACGCCGACCGCCATGCCCAGGTGCGCGACCGGCGAGAATTCTGCGGCGTGCTGCCGCGCATGGGGGAGTTGTTCATAAACCCTCAGAGAGCTCCGGGACGATGTCCCCTTCCTTTAGTACTTCCGACAGGGTGCAACGGCCAACGATCCGGGGACCTTCACCGACATCCCACGCGAAGCCCGCGACAAAGCTGGCTCTGTCCTGCTCCGGAACGATGAAGGTACCTAGCGCGGAACATTGCTCCCCCGGCCTGAGCCACTCCCGACCCAGGAAGTCGGGCTGGCCTGTCAATGCGTAGTCCCGACCTGGCATCCAATGGTTGGGTCTGATGCCTGATCGAAACCCCAGCCTGCCTTTCATAGCCTCTGCGTCCAACGCAAACACTACGGTTGCGGTCAACGGACGGACCCCGCGATGCATCGGATTCATGCCGCAGAACGCCGCAAATCAGCAGCGCGCCGCTGCGCTAAACACTGAACACATTTATGCATGCTGCGTGGGCGCTGCATTTTTTGGGCCCGAACGATGAGCCATGCGTAGAGCGCGGCTGCGCAGAGGCTGAGCAATGTACGAACGCCATGGAGATACCCCCAAGCGCACCAACAATTCTCGCGCTTCGTTTGAGCTGAGATCTAGCGAGCTCTTGTTATGCGGCTGGCACAACGGACACTACTCCCCGATTTGACGGTTAATCACGGCGTCTGCGCCTAAATAGCCCAAACCAGAAGGCGAGCTCGAAGACTACGCCGGCAGCCACGAACAGCCCGAGACCAAGCATGAATCCAACGCTATAGCTAACGACAGCAGCTGAAACTAGCGCCAGAAGAATCCAATAGCGATTTGCGAGAATGGCCATGCACAGTTACCTCCGCTTACCCAGGCGTATTCGCGTCCGCCAATGAACCGAGAGGACAGTGGCGGCGTTCCGCAGGGTCACGCTAGCACGACGCTTCGCAACCAAACGCGCAGCGCCAAACTTTGCCGCTGCAACTGCTTGTCATGAGGCTCGTGAGCGGCATGCCTACTCTGGCGCCACGATAGCCCGAAAGTAGTGACCATATTGACCCTCGACCACTTCGATCGCGGCGCCGTCGATCAATGACACGCTGTCGGGAACATAGACAGTAACTTCGGTGCCACCGACTAAACGGGCTCGCACAGAATAGAATCCACGATCGTCGTCGCTTTGAGGCGAAGCAACTAGCACTCCACCACCACCGCGCGCAACGCTAGCGCGCACGAGCGGGCCCTCCGCCGACTCGAGCTCCTGCTCGATACGCGTCGCCTGTCGGCGTAGATCAGCGACTTGGTCCCGTGTTGGCACAGAGGCCTCCGACTGTCGCTTCTGAGAGCCGGATGAATCGAGTCGCCCACATGCTACGAGCACGACACCAATGGTCAGAGCGGCACCGCAACCCACGACCCCGCGCAGCGGCAATGTTGCTGCATAACGCTCGAGTTGAGCGACGCGCTGCCCACGCATCCCGAGAACCACTTTATCCATCCCTTCGCACCATGGAGAAGAACCGCCGCCAGATCATGCCCGAGGACCTGACGCCCAGCATCGATCGCATCATCGCACTGCTCGACGAGGAGCTCTCCGGGCTGCAGCAACTGATCGATCACGCCGTCGAGCAACACACCGCCTGGCGACACAAACGCGATCTCCTCACTTCGATGCCCGGCATCGGCCACTCCGTCGCCAGCACTCTCATCGGCGATCTGCCCGAGCTCGGCTCTCTCAACCGTCGCGAGATCGCCGCTCTCACCGGCGTCGCTCCCTACAATCGCGACAGCGGCTCCTTACGTGGCAAGCGCCGCATCCGCGGCGGCCGGGCTCATTCGCGAACGGCGCTCTACCTCAGTGCCATGGTCGCCATCCGCTACAACCCGCAGATCAAACGCTTCTACGAGCGCCTGCTCACAGCCGGCAAACACAAGAAAGTCGCGCTCATCGCCTGCATCAGAAAAATCGTCACCGCTCTCAACGCCATGCTTCGCGACAACGTGCCCTGGAACGCCGCTACTACTTGACGCGGCATCACAGTCGCTTGTTATGCGGCATTCGGGTCAGTCCTGGAGAGTTAGCCACTCGGAGTCTTGCAAAGTCAGCCATTCGCCAGCCTCCCGACGGAAGGACCACCAGCCACCAATCAAAGACGCTCTCGGCGAAGTCGGTGTGATGCACAGCATGAGCTCGCCGGCTGGCCCTTCGAACCATGTTTCAACTGGTCGCCGTAACTGTGCTCGGTACGCATCGACATCAGCCTTAACGAGCCCGATCAATATGGAAGCAACTTCGGGCTCGCGTGACGCAGCGATCCACGAAACGCCAATACGGAACCGATTTATCCGTCCCGCGCTCGCTGCATCCAGTTGTTATGTGACTACGCGCGCGTACGCCAGAATCCCGGTCTTCGCCGACGGTGACCAATAGCGACGACCAAGATCTCGTCTGATCTCGCTCGATAGTAGATTCGGTAGGGAAATCGAGCGATTGTTCGGACTCGAACTTCACCACGCGCGATACGAGCGGCCAACGGGTGTTCAGCGATAAGTCGACACGCACGGCGGACCTCTTGAAGCAGTGCCCGTCCCAACCCCTGCTGCTCCGCCTCGTAGAAGCGGGCGGCGGCTCGCAGCTCCTCCTCCGCTTCTGGGAGGAGGCGTATCGGCGTCATGTCAGTTGACGCTCGATCTCAGAGATTGCCTCCTCGGCATCCCGTGCTTGCGTAGCGCCCCGGTCATACTCGCGAAGACGGCGTTCCGCTTCATCTAGCCAAATTCCATCAACGTCTTCGTCTTGCCCAGGCTCCAAGCTCTCGATCAACCGAAGCGCCAGCCGCGCTCGCTCTCGATGGGGCAGCTGAGCAGCCTGTTCCTCAAGGCTCATTTGGTCGGGTTTCATGGGCTCACCGTAGAACGGCTCAACTGGGTCGTCAATGCCCGCAATCTCGCGCTTCCGCCTGATTGGTCACATAACGCCGCAGTTCAGCGGCCGCGCGATGCCGCATATGACTTGGCACTTATCCATCACGGTCCGCTGCAACTGAGTTAGGCGGCTCCAACCGCCCACGATTCGTTAATTGCAATGTGATAGCCATCGAGGTCGCGAATGACGAAAGCCGGTTTGCCAGTTCCGTTGTCCGTATTCGGCTCCTCTTCGATTGCCGTTCCAAGGCCCTTCGCGCGTTCCCACGCTTGATCAAAGTCATCGACTACGAACCACAGCAGCAGACCGTTTTCGTCGGATGACCCGGGTTTCAGAAGCGTGGGCCACTGGTGCGTTCCGCTGGCGCCGGTAGGACCCCAATGGTGCAGGCAAAGAAGAACCGTGCCGTCTTCATCCACGATTTGATCGAACGTGGTACCACCAGGGTGGGTTTGTTGGGCGCGAAGCAAAGTCATATACCACTTGGCACTAGTGGGAACGTCGGCAACTGCGACGATGGGCCAAACACGCTTCATTTCGCTGTACCTCCAAGCCGCCTAACGCCGCAGTTGAGCGACCGCGCGCTGCCGTGTGAAGCGCGACGCGGGCGTATAATGAAATGGCGCGCTCGCGGCGCGCCCGCGATGCCCTGTCACGGCTCGCTCCAACTGCTTGTTATGCGTCATTGCGCCGCTACTGGGCGCAGCTCGTAGACTCGCGACATCGTTGCGGCGCGCCGAATGTCCCCGGAACGCAGTGCCTCGCGAATATCATCCAACTTGACCGCGTCTTCTAACGAAATATACGGGGACCAGCTCGTCTCATCTTCCAGGAGCTCGATCTCGACTTCCGCCACGTAGCGGCCTTCAAGAATTCGTTTCAGTCGCTTGCCCGTGCTCATTTGAGCCTCTCCCGAAAGTTCGCGGACCACTTCTTAGGGTCTGGGCGATAGGCGGTAACCAGTACAGCCGGCCTATTGTGACCTTTCGGAATACCCCAGACCACGTGAATCGGCTCCCAGTTACGATCGAATTGTAGAGCGAGGACGGCGCGGCCCTTCGGAAAATCTGGGTAATCCTCCACCACCACCGCCGCAGCTACGTGTTCCAGTACGTCTCTGACCAAGATCCCATCGTCTGACAGTTCGTCATAACCATGCTCGGAAATTCGCAGATCACCCGCGCGGATGAGCGCCTGGACCAGGGAGAGCGTCTCGCTCAAAGCTCGTTCCACCAAGGGTCGGTCAATGACGCATAACGTCCTGGATCAGCGACGCGCTGCCCACCTAAACCCAGAACCGATTTATTCATACCGCTCGCTGCATCCAGTTGTTAGCCGACATGCCTACGCGCCTTGGGCGTCGACTTCTTCAGCACCTCGGCCATGCGGGTTTGCCACCCCGGTCCTGTCGCCTTCCATCCCGCAATAACTTCGGGCGGGAGGCGCAGCGAGAGTAGCTGCTTAGGATTTTTCGTAGGAGGTCGTCCACGACGAACGAGTTTCGTCCCACGGCGCAAGTCGGCGCCCACAACCCACTCTTTCGTAATCTCCGGCGCCTCATCCCTGGGGGAAGAATTGCCGGAGCGTTTTCGCTTCGCGCTCATGACAGTGCCTCATGCTAACGATTCGCCTGGCAGTCCCGCGTGGGGTCCAAACGAACACGACCAGTCTTGAATCGAGCCAACCGACAGTAGTGAATCGGGGCTCACCGTAGTCAAAGCGATCGTCCACACGGGTGAAGTGATAGCCGGCAAAGATCTCTTTGGCTCTGCGCATATCGAGCCCCCGCTCCTGCAGCGTGCGCTGCCGTTTCGCGGGATTGCAGGTGATGCGCATACATTACTGTAGCTACGTTAAATAGGCCGGTCAACCTGGCACCGGCCCTGGGCGCATGTTGGCTAACGCCGCAAATCAGCGACGCGCCGATGCGCGCAACCAAGAACACATTTATGGTTGGTGCGCTCGCTGCATTTGCTTGTTATGCGGCATGGGCGACCACCTCTGTCCGCGCGCACTCAGCACATTCGGCACCACGATTGACGGTTAGGGTATCGACTGTTTAGCACGGGAGTTGCGATCCTCGTAACACGCTCGAAGCATCTTCGACAGAGTTCGAAAGCGTTCCGGTCTACCGTTGGCCAGCGGTATCTCTCGGCGGAAATCACGCCCTTCGGTTCGGATCGTCAGTTCCACCCGATGATCCGCGATTAGTTCTTCGTAGACCGAAATGGCAGGCGCTCCGGCGAGATAGAAGAAGCGCCACTCTGGCTGGGCAATAGGTCGATGAACTGAGAGCTCATGCTTTCCTATCGAGACCCCAACGATATCTCGTTGACTATCGGCGATGGGATCCCACACTTCAGGCTGTAACCATAAGAACAGCGTACCGACCGGCACTTCCCCGTTTGCACCGGAGAATGCCGCTTCAGACCGCCAGAAATACAGGCGAAAAGGATCGTTGGTAACGTACGTTCGTGGGTCAATCGTAGCGTTCGGCGCCGGATCGAAGGTTGGATCGAGCTGCGGCGGTAGGTCCTTATACCGGGTCTCCAATGTACAGCCTTCGGGTTTGATTTCCGCAGACCAGTCCCCGCTCCAGCCGGCCATTGCACTGTTGCCCACACATATCAGAGCGACGAAAAGCACAGACACGACAGCACAGGCGCTTGCCGGTGCTTGACGACGCCGCGCAAAGCACTCACCGCTCGAAGTCCTCGCGTGGCTAGTCATGACGCATAACTAGTGAGAATCAGCGACGCCGCGCTAATACCGGAACGCGAGACGCCAATAGCGTCCGCTGCATTCGCCAGTTAGTCGGACGCCCGATGAGCTGCAGAGACTCGAGCTTACAACGAAGAGCGGTGAGCAGCGGCCAACCGCGCCAACGTGAAAGGGCGTCGGAAGGACGTGCTACTTAGTGAAGTATTTACGCTGACATCACAGCGCACTGATCATCAGCTAACTTCGGGCTGCTCTGAAGTGATGTCAGCGTAAATACTTCACTAAGTAGCACGATTTCTTCCGAAGGTCCGCTGCCATTTCTCGGGAGTACGACCACTTATCAGAAAGGGTGCGATGCCACTTGGCACACCACTTCGGTTTGGACGTCCGAATAACTATTAAGTAGACGACATCTTGTCGCAATAAAGTGCGGCGTCCTAGCGCATATCACGGAGGACGCGGAGGTAAATCTATGTTTTCTCACGGGCGCCCCCTAGATATGCGTCAAAAGCCGACCTGTAGATATGCGACACAGCGAGCCGGGCCTTCGAACCAAAACGACCTGCGACACCCAGTCCCCGATCCGTCAGCGCGCAGCCACGGTCCCTCGCCTCAATAGAGCCGCAACTTCGTCCGAGACCACGTTGTCGCGGCCGCCCGTCTTCCCGAGCGCCGCGTCGAGCGGCGTCTTGCCGATGCATCCTTGACGTCCGTCTTCGCGCCATGCGCGAGCAGGAACTCGACGACGTGCGTCCAAGCCGAACTTGACAGCGCCGTACAGCGCCGTCTGGCCGTCGCGCTCCGTCATGCTGCTGATGCGTGCGATACGCGCCGTGCGGCTCGCGATGTCGGTGACCTTCGCGTTCACGTCGGCGCCTGCGGCCACCAGCAGTTCCAGCGTGGCGATTGCGCGCGCCTGCACGTCGGAGTCATCGAGGTTCAATCTCCGATCGCGCGGCGAGATGCCCATCCCGGCCGCACCCATCAGCGGCGTCACGCCCATGACGTTCGGCAGATCGACGAGCGCGCCGTGCTCGAGCAGCAGGCGCACGGACTCGGCGTCGTGGCCGATCGCGGCGCGCAGCAGCGGCGTGGCGCCGGTCGTCAGCAGATCGTCGACGAACCGGCTGCTGTTACCGCCGCGGCCCGGGCGGTGCATGTTCAGTTGCGAATTGGCGTTCACTTTGGCTTCGAGCAGAAGGCGCACGACGTCGTGGGCTGCTGTTTCGGAAGCCGGGGAGCGTTGCGCGCCGCGCTGGTTGTAGCTCGCCATATCCACGGCCGCGTATAACGCGGTGCGGCCCCACCAATCGGATACGTGCGGGTTTGCGCCGGACTCGAGCAGCAGGCGCGCGGTGTCGTAGTGGAAGTTGTCGATCGCCACCATCAGCGGCGTCACGCCGTCGGGGTTTGGCTGATTCACGTCCGCGCCGGCCGCGAGCATCGAACGCACGCAGCGCGAGCAGCCGGAGCGCACGGCATACAACAGGGGCGTGAGCCCGCCGGTCGGCCGATACTGCGCGCGCGGCTCGGACGTGATCTGCGCGCGCCAATCGTTGGTCACGGCGCGTGTGTGCACGTTCGCACCGTTGTCGATCAGGAACTGCACGAGCTCGGCATAGTTGCCGTCGGCCGCCCACATGAGCGCCGTTTGGCCGCGCCACGCTTCCTCCGTGTTGACGTTCGCGCCGTGCGCCACGAGCAGCTTCGCGACGTCGAGTGCGCCGGCGCGCGCCGCGAGCAGCAGCGCTGTCTGGCCGTCCGCATTCGGCGACTCCGCGTCGGCCCCGGCGTCGAGCAGCAGCGTCACGAGCTTCGCGTTCGCGAGTTTCACGGCTTCGGCCAGCGGGCTCGAGCCGTACTTGTTCGAGACGTTGGCTTTCGCGCCGCGCTTGATCAGCGCGGTGACGAGCTCCGAGTCCACCTTATATACGGCCCAGTGCAGCGGCGTGGTGCCGTCGCCTTGCACGGCGTTCACGTCGGCGCCGCTGTTGATGCGCTTCGAGCGCAGCCGTGCGATCACCGTTCTGGATCAGGTCGGCCAGCTTCGAGTCGGCCGCGGCGGCGGTGCCAGCGGCGAGCAGGGCGGCCAGGGCGAGTAGCGAGCGTTGCCTGCGCAGCATGTTCGGCACCTAGACGATGTCGGGCATCAACGTGTTGTGATGCGCCCAAAAACCTTTGAATGCATCGTGTACGAACTTCTTGGGGTCGGCCCATGTGCGCCCGGTGTCGTTCATGATGCCCGCCGCGAGAATGTCGTCGACGCTGTCGCCCTTGCGTACGAGTTCGACGAACCGCTCGAACAGCTTCAACGACATGTCGCGCTCCTTCTGCACGTCGGCGCGGCTCACGGCTGCGCCGTAGCTTGGCACGTACTTCGTGTTGGGCGTTGCCGAGCTTCAGCAGCAGGTCGAGCGCGTCCACGCGGCCGCCGAGCCAGCCGCCGCCGAACCAGTCGAGCTCGGGGTCGCGAGCGGGTGAGACGGCGTCGCCGACGGCGATTACGTTCGCGTCGCGGAAGTACACGTAGCAGTCGCCGTCGGTGTGCGCTTCGAGCAGATAGCCGTACTCGATGCGTTGATTCGCGATCTTCGTCTCGCCCGTGGTGTAGAAGCTCTCGGTGGGCTGCGCGGCAGCAGGCACGGGCTTCTCGTAGCGGTCCTCGGCCGGCACGTAGTAGCCCACCGCTAGACGGAGCCTTGTCTTCTCGTGCGCGACGATCGTGGCGCCGTGGCCCAGTGCTTCGTTGCCACCGGTCTGCTCGTGGTGCCAATGCGTGTTGAACAGCGTGCGGACCTTGCCGCCGTTCGGCAGTGCGCCGAGCGCAGCCTTGAGATCGGCCGCCGCAGCAGCGGTGCCGCTGTCGATGACGACGAGGCCTTCCGGTGTGCTGAGTGAGAGCACGTTGCCGCCGGCGCCTGTAACCAACGCGATGGAATCCGTGACGCGAGCGACATCGATCTTCGCGCTTGCTGCCGCGAGCGCGCGGGGCAACGCGGCCAACGCCGCCGCACCGAGTGCACTCTTCAGGATTGTGCGGCGCGCGACCATCGGCGGCTCAGACGCCCGCGATTTCGCCGGTGGCGTCGGCGTACGTCTTCTGGTCGAGCCCTGCCTTGTTCAGCACGGTCAAGTGCAGGTTCGTGAGCGTCGAGTGCTCGGGCAGCTGGATGTGCTGGCCGCCCTTAAGGCGGCCCGCAGCGCCGCCGACCAGAATGTTCGGCAGCGGGTAGTTGTTGTGCCGGTCGCTGTTGCTCATGTTCGAGCCGTACATGCAGCAGCGAGTGATCGAGCAGGGTGCCGTCGCCTTCCTTCGTGGCGGCCAGCTTCGCGACGAAGTCGGCGAACCGCTCCATGTGGTAGCGCTGGATCTTCACGAGCTTCAGGAGCCGTTCCTTATCGTTCGCGTGATGCGACAGCGGGTGGAACGCGTCCGACACGCCGATGTGGTTATACGTGCGGTTCGTGCCTTCGGCCACCATGATGTAGGACGCCACGCGCGTGAGGTTGGCCTGATATGCGAGTGCGAGCAGGTCGAACATCAGCTTGACCTGTGCGTCGAAGGAATCGAGCTCGCCGACGGGCGCCTCCGGCAACGTGATGGCGGAGAGGTCGCGCTGCTCGGCCTTCTGCACCCGCCGCTCGATCTCGCGCACGGTGTCGAGGTACTCGTCGAGCAGCACGCGGTCGCCGGCTCCCAAGTCGCGCTTCAGCGCCGCCGTTCGGTCGGCGATCAAATCCAGCAGGCTGCGCGTCTCCGCCGCGATCGCATCGCGCTCCGCCGGCGTATCGCCTTCACCGAACAGCTGCGTGAATACCTTGCGCGGATTGAATTCCATCGGCAGCGGCGACGTCGCGTTGCGGAACGACAGCGTGGTGCTGTAGTAGCAGCCGGCGCCGGAAGGGCAGGCCGCCACCTGCGTCGTGGTTTCGGAGGCCACCTCGAGCGACGGCAGAGCCGTGTCCTGGCCGATCTTCGAAGCGATGATCTGATCGATCGTCGGCGCCATGCGGGCGCCGGGCGAGCTTTGGTCGGGCTTGACGCCGGAGAGCCACGTGGCCGGCACGATCGAGTGCACGGAGTTCTGATTCGCCTTGTTCTCGAGGTTGCCGAACGACGTGACGTAGCGCTTGAACTTCTCGAGCGGCTCCATGATCGGCGACAGCTTGAAGCTTTCGCCCGCGCCGCTCGGGCTCCAGTGATCCATGGCGGGGCCATGCGCCGTGTTCCACATGATCGCGCCGTGCGGAATGTAGAAGAAGCCCACGCGCAGCTTCGGCGCCGCGGCGGTTTGCGCGAGCGCCGTGGCCGCGGGAATCATCGCGTCGAGTAGCGGCAGCGCGAAAGCGACCCCGGCGCCTTTCAGAACCGTGCGGCGCGAGAGATGCTTCTTCGTCACGAACATGGCGGTTACCTCCGTGCAGCGAGTGCAGGGAGCACCTCGCGGCCGACCGTGGTGTTGCTCGCAGTCACCGTCGGCGCCGTCTTCGACTTCGGCGGCGCCTGCAGCCGGAACGCGTCGCTCAGGACGATGCCGGTCACGAGTGCCGCAAACTTGTAGTCCTGGCGAGCCGCGTCGCGCACGATCGTGCGCACCTGCGGCATGTCGAAATACTCGAGCTCGCGTCCCAACGCATACATCATGAGCTTCTGCGTCAGGGCTTGCACGAACTGATCGGGGTCGCGCAGCAGCGCCTGGCGCAGCTCCACGGGGCCGGTAACGGGCGCGCCGCTCGGCAGTTGCGTGCTCGCGTCGATGGGTTGCTCGGCCAGTCGGTCCACGTCGCGCCACTGGCCGGTGGTCGAGAAGTTCTCGAGCGCCAGGCCGTACGGGTCGATGACGCCGTGACAGCCGTTGCACACGGCGTCTTTGCGGTGGCGCTCGAGACGCGCCCGGATTGTTTTCGGCTTCTCGCCGGCCGGCTGCGTGAGATCGGTGTTCACGTTCGGCGGCGGCGGAGTGGGCGGCGTGCCCATGAGCTTGTCGAGCACCCACGCGCCGCGCAGCACGGGCGACGTGCGGTCGCCGTACGAGGTGCGTAGCAGCACGGCGCCTTTGCCGAGCAGGCCGCGGCGCCGCTCGTCGTCCAAATGCACGCGCCGGAATTGCGGGCCGCGCACGGACGCAATGCCGTAGTGGCGTGCGAGCCGCTCGTTCAGAAACGTGTAGTCGGCCGTCAGCAGATCCTGCACGTTGTGGTTCTCGAGCAGCACGCTCGCGACGAACAGCTCGATCTCGGTCGCGAAGTCGTCGCGCAGCCCGGCGGTCCACTCCGGGAACAGCCGCACGTCGGGGTCGACGGACTTCAGCTCGTCGACGTTGAGCCAGCGCAGCGCGAAGCCAGTGACGAGCGATTTCGCGCGCGAGTCCGCGAGCATGCGCGTGACCTGGTGCGCGAGCACGCTGTCCTTGTGCAGATTGCCCGCCGCGGCGAGGTTCAGCAGCTCGTCGTCGGGCCCCTGGCTCCAGAGGAAGAACGACAGCCGCGACGCGAGCTCGAGATCGTCGAGCGCGAACGTTTCGTCGGGCGATTTGCCCTGCGGCGGTGCGATGCCGCGATACAGGAAGTCGGGGCTCGCGAGAACCGCAGTCACGAGCTGCTCCACGCCGGCGTCGAAGCCATTCGCGTAGCCTGCTTCGTAGAACGGCATGAGCCGGTCGATATCGCTCTGGTCCACGGGGCGGCGGAACGCGCGGCGCGCGAGCTGCGCCGCGATGCGCTCCGCGCAGCCGCGCTCCATCGGCCTTGGTCTCGGGCGAGCAGACGAAGATCTTCTGGCGGCTCGCAGTGCGCGTGAGTGCCGTCTCGCCGAACGGCCCTTTGACCTCGATGCCGCCGATCACGCGCGGCGCGCGCATCTGTCCAGTGAAGCTGAAGCCGCCGTACGGCGTGAAGCCGAAGATCGGCTCGTCGGTCGAGGCGCGCGAGCGTTCGATGAACGTGATCGCGATCTCGTGCACGCCGGCTGTGACCTTCACGGGCACGTCGGCGAAGCGCTTCATGATCTCGGCACGCCCGGGCGCGCCGTCGAGATCGACGAGCGCGAGGTCGTCCTCGCCGCCGAGCTTGGCGCGGAACACCTCGCTCCGATCGAGCAGCATCACGAGCGTGTGCTCGGTCTCGAGCGAGCGTGGGTACAGGCCCACGTCGAGATCCGAGATGTTCACGCGGTATTCGCCGTCGGCCAGAAAGTTGTGCTTGAAGCGCACGCCGCCGCGCGTGCCGAGCGGCATGCCGTCGACGTAGTTATCCTGGTCGCCGCCGGGCGGCGGGAAGTACGCGCTCGTGAGCTTCGGCTTCGACTCGCCCACCGCGAGATGCGCGACGCGGCGCGCAACGCTCAAGTACTGCTCGAGGAACGCGGGCGACACGCTGAGTGCTGCAGCGATGTTGTCGAAGCCGTCGACCTCCTGCTCCATCGGCAGGTATTGCGTGGGGTCGATGTCGACGCCGACCAGGTCTTTCACGGCTGCGGCGTACTCGGTGCGCGTCATGCGTTGCACGGGCACGTGGCCGGCCCGGTGCGCCGGCGCGCTCTTGTCGATCGAGCGCTCGAGCCAGCCGACGAAGGCATCGAGCTCGGCCTGGTCGGGTTGCGGATTGCCGGGCGGCGGCATGAGCCGGCCGTGCAGTTTGCGCACGGCTTTTTCGAACAGCTCCGGGTGCTGCGCGACGCTGTCCGGCTTCAGCCCCTCGAACACGACGCCGCCTTCCGCCTCGGCAGCGTTATGACAGTCCATGCAATACTGGCCGAGCATCGCCCAATGCTCCGCGCCGGGGTCACCGAAAAGCTGGGTGCGGTAGGCGAGGAGGGCCGTGGCGGCCGCAATGCCTGCCGCAAGGGCGGTGCCACCGATGAGGCGCGAACGGTTCATATCGAGCCGTTTATAGATGAGCCGCCGGAGCGAGTCCAGCCGCTTCGATCTGGCACGACTTTGATCTTGTCGGCCTGCACTCCCAGTTCACGCGGAACAAGGTACTGGGAGTCAACGGGCACGGCTACAACAAGACTCCGCAGACGTGTCCACGCTGCAGACACGGTTCTCGCGGCGCAGGTAACGTCGGTCGCTCGGATGCTGTATGTTAGGGTCAATGGACGAGCGGCGACGCGCACTTCGTATCCACATCGAGCGATGGTGCATCCTTTGCGGAGTGACGCTGCTGCCGCTGCCGGTCCTTGCGCAACCAACGGCGAGCACGTGGTGGCTCGACTCCTGGGCTGACTTGCAGGGCTGGTTCACGACGCCGTTCCTGACACTCGGTACCACCAATATCAACGTGGTCGGCTTGCTCAAAGCCGCTATCGTGGTGGCGCTCGCGCTGGCGATTTCGTACACCTGCTGCGGCGTGGCCTGCGCCGTATCAGCAAGTCGCCTGCCGAATCTCGATCGGAGCGCCGCGTACACGCTCGGCAGAATTCTTCACTACCTGATTTTGGTCGTTGCGCTGTTCGTCGGCTTGGCCGTGATCGGCGTCGACCTTACGAAAGATCGCGATCGTCGCAGGAGCGCTCGGTGTTGGCGTCGGTTTCGGTCTGCAGAACATCGTCAACAATTTCGTCTCCGGATTGATCTCTGCTATTCGAACGCACGATCAAGGTGGGTGACTACATCGAGCTCGCGTCCGGTATCACGGGCGAGGTGCGGGATATCAACATCCGTAGCACGATCGTGACCACGAACGACAACGTCGACATCGTCGTACCGAACTCTGAGTTGGTCAGCACCAGCGTCACGAACTGGACGCTACGCGAGGCAGTAAGACGCATCCGAGTCCCGTTCGGCGTTGCGTATGGCAGCGACAAGGAGCGGGTCCGCGTCGCGGCGCTCGAGGCGGCCGCACCATCGAGCACACGCTCCACGCCGAAGGACGCGAAGCCGGAGGTGTGGTTGGTTGGGTTTGGCGACAGCAGCCTGAATTTCGAGCTGATCGTTTGGCTGGCGGCCACCGCGGTCAAACGCCCGGCCCGAATCGCCGCAGAGTACAACTGGGAGCTCGAGACGGCGTTGCGCAAACATGGGCTCGAGATTCCGTTTCCGCAGCGTGACATTCACGTGCGCAGCGCGCCGGGATTGCGCAGCACGTTGCTGCCGAGCGAAAAGGCGACCACACGGAGGACAGCGCATGAGCTCCCTGCGACCCACGATACAACAAGCCGGGGACTGCGCCGGGTCTTCGGGCGCTGTCGGTGCGTGATGCGGGCGCAGAGCTGTCGGTGTTCGATTTTCGCAGCGACGGCTTCCAGGAAGAAAGCAACATCAGTCTGGCGCGCTGCGCGGATTTCTTCTCGAGCAGTAACGTTACGTGGGTGCACGTTCAGGGAACGCCCGACCTCGGCACGCTGCGCTCGCTCGGGGAAGCCTACGATCTGCACCCCCTTGCGATCGAGGACGTGGCGAATCTCGGTCAAAGACCCAAGCTAGAGAGTTTCGACCAGCAACTGTTCGTCACGTTGAACTGGCCGCGTTCCGGCGTCGAAGGGGTGGCGCCCACGCAAGTCAGCCTGTTCCTCGGCGCGACCTATGTCGTGAGCTTCTGCCCCGGCCTCGACGATCCGTTCGAGCCGATCCGCGAGCGAATCCGGGCGGACCCGCCGGGGCGAATCCGCGAGCGCGGCGCCCACTTCCTGTTCTACGCGCTCATCGATCTCGTCGTGGACGAGGGATTTCCGGCGCTCGACCTCCTGAGCTCGGAGCTCGAGTCGTTGGAGGAGCGCATTCTCGAGGACCCTAGCCCGGCGTGTCTGGAAGCCATCCACAAAGCGAAACGAACGCTGATCGTATTGCGCAAGAGCTTGTGGCCCCAGCGCGAGGTCATCAATAGCCTGCTGCGCGAGGAGCACGCGTTGATCGACGCGGTTACGTTGCCCTACTTTCGCGATTGCTACGACCACGCCGTGCAGGTCTTGGATCTGATCGAGAGCTATCGAGAGATGGCCTCGAGCTTGCAAGACCTCTATTTGACCGGCATCAGCAACCGCATGAACGAGATCATGAAGGTGCTGACCATCATGTCGAGCATTTTCATTCCGATGTCGTTTCTGGCGGGTCTCTACGGAATGAACTTCAACTCCGAAGTGAGCCCGTGGAACATGCCGGAGCTGCGGGCGTACTACGGCTATCCGATTTTCTTGCTCGCATTGGCGGTGGTTGCCGCGTGCATGGTGTGGCTCTTCAAGCGCCGCAAGTGGATCTAACGCTGCCAACGCCGAGGCCGCGATGACCCGCCGCTCGGACGATCAAAGTTGGCGGGCAACGTCGAGCGATCTATCGACGCCATCTGCGCGGCTGCGGAGCATATCGACGTGCCGGTTGCGGTCGACCGAAGCGATTTCGTTCGCCGCTACTACGCTCAAGTCGAGCTCGAGGAGCTGCAATACGAGCCCCGCGACTTGGCGGCCGCCGCGCTCGGTCACCTGATGTTCGCCAGTCGGCGTGCGCCACGAACGGCCAAGGTGCGTGCGTTCAATCCGACCAAAGAGCGCGACGGCTATACGTCGGCGCATACGATCGTAGAAACGGTCAACGACGACATGCCGTTTCTCGTCGACTCGTTGAGCATGGCCTTGCGATCGCTTGGCCATTCGATTCACGGCACGACGCACCCGGTGCTGCCGCTGCGACGCTCGGGAGACGGCAGTCTCGTGGGACTGGCCTGCCGTCGATGACCGTGAAGCGGCGACCGAATCGTTGATTCATTTCGACATCGGGCGCGAGACGGACCCCGAGACTTGCGCAGAGATAGAGGCCGCGTTGCAGCACACGCTGCATGACGTTCGCGTAGCCGTAGAGGATTGGGCAGCGATGCTCGAGAAACTGGCCGCCGCGACCGACGAGCTGCGAGCGACGCGGGGGCTACCGTCGGAGCTGCAAGCGGAGTCAGGAGCGTCTGCTCGAGTGGCTCGCGAAGAATCACTTCACCTTGCTCGGCTATCGCGAATACGAGCTCACGACCGGGGCGGCGGCCGACGAACTGCGCTCACGCCCGGGCTCCGGCCTCGGCCTGCTGCGCGAGCGACCCGCCCGGTCACGCCGCCACCGTGCGGCTCACCGGCCGCGCACACGAGGAAGCGCACTCGAGCAACCCGCTCGTCCTCACGAAGTCCAACGAACGCTCCACCGTGCATCGCCCGGCGCTACTGGATCACATCGGCGTCAAAGTTTTCGATGGGGCGGGCCAACCCGTGCTGGAGCGGCGTTTTGTCGGGCTGTTTACCTCTGCCGCCTACAGCGGTAGCCCGCGAATGATTCCGCTCGTGCGGCTCAAGATTCGGCAACTCATGGAAGACTCTGGGCTCGAGCCGCAGGGCCATCGCAGCAAATCGCTGCTGCACATCCTCGATACGCTGCCGCGCGACGAGCTGTTTCAAGCCTCGGTCGATGAGCTGAAGACCATTGCGTACGGCATCCTCGCCCTGCAGGAGCGGCCGCGCGTGAAGCTCTTCTGCCGCCGCGAGACGTTCGGCCGTTTCTATTCGTGCCTCGTGTATCTGCCGCGCGATCAGTACACCCCGCGCGCGCGACAGAGCGATCGAGGACATCTTGTTGCGGGGGCTCGAGGGATCGGCGATCGAGAGCGAGGTTACCGTTTCCGAAACCGCGCTTGCCCGTCTCTCCGTTCGGATTCATGTGGCGCAGCAAGACGCCGGGGAGCCGAACATCGCGGGGCTGCAGAGTCAGCTGGCGGATGCCGTACGAACGTGGCACGACCGGCTGCGCGAGACGCTACTGCTGCAACTGCCGGAAGAACGCGCGTTACGGCTGCTGCACGCCTATGGCGAGAACTTCTCGGCGGCCTATCAGGAGGAGGTGGACACCGAGCGCGCGAGTCGCGACATCCTGAAGGTCGCGCTCATTCACGACGGCGGCAGCGAGCTTCGAGCTCGACTTCTCCGCGCCGAACGCGCAATACCCGCAGCGACTGCTCCTTACGACGTTCCAGCGAGACGCAGCCCATCCGTCTGTATGTCGCGCTGCCGATCCTCGAGAATCTTGGCCTCAGAGTCGTGAGCGAACGCGGCTATCAGGTGCGCCTCGCCACGGGCACGGTCTGGATTCAGGACTTCGAGCTCGACTCCATCGACGGCCAGGCCATCGACGCCCCTGCGATCGATGCGCGGTTCAAGCAGTGCTTTGCGTTGGTGCTGCGCGGCGACGCAGAGAACGACGGCTTCAATAGATTCGTGCGTACGCGCCGGCTTCGACTGGCGCGAAGCCTCGCTACTGCGCGCGTTCTGCAAGTATCTTTTGCAGACGCGGATCCGCTACAGCCAGGCCTACATGCAGGAAGTGCTCGGTCGCTACCCGGGCTACTGCCGGGCGCTCGTGAACAAGTTCGAGAGCATGTTCGACGTCGATAGAACCCCGACAGCGCGTGATGCGCTGCGCGCCGCCAGCGACGAAGTTCTCCAGAGCGAGCTCGATCGCACGGCGAACCTCGACGACGACCGCATCCTGCGCGCCTATTGCGCGGTCGTGAATGCGATACTGCGCACCAACTACTATCAGCGTGACGCGGCAGGAGCACCGAAGCCGTACCTGTCGCTGAAGCTCGACCCGAGCGTATTGCCCGACCTGCCGAAGCCCCGCCCGCACTTCGAGGTATTCGTCTATTCGCAGCGCGTGGAAGGCGTGCACCTGCGCGCCTCGCCGATCGCGCGCGGCGGTATTCGCTGGTCGGAACGGCGGGAGGACTATCGCACGGAGGTGCTCGGCCTGATGAAGGCGCAGCAGGTGAAGAACACCGTCATCGTGCCGAACGGCGCGAAAGGCGGGTTCGTCTGCAAGGCGCTATCCGGCGGCGATCGGGAGGCTGTGCGCCGCGAAGTCGTCGCCTGCTATCAAACCTTCATTCGTGGGCTGCTCGACGTCACCGACAATATCGTGGAGCAACGCGTGCAGCCACCGGAGCGAGTGCTGCGCCGCGATCCGGACGATACCTACCTCGTGGTCGCCGCCGACAAGGGCACGGCCACCTTTTCCGATATCGCCAACGCCCTCGCGGCCGAATACGGGTTTTGGCTCGGCGACGCGTTCGCATCGGGCGGCTCCACGGGTTACGACCACAAGAAGATCGGCATTACCGCGCGCGGCGCTTGGGAGGCCGTCAAACGGCACTTTCGCGAGCTCGGTCTCGATCCGCAGCAACAAGACTTCACCGTGGTCGGCATCGGCGACATGAGCGGCGACGTGTTCGGCAATGGAATGCTGCTGTCGGCCTCATATCAAGCTCGATCGCCGCTTTCAACCATGAGCACATTTTCATCGACCCCGACCCCGATCCCGCCGCGAGCTTCGCCGAGCGCCAACGATTGTTCGTTCTGCCGCGCTCGACGTGGGACGACTACGACCGACGCGCTCTCTCGGCCGGCGGCGGCATCTACGAGCGTCGCAGCAAGTCGATCGAGCTGTCCGCTGCGGCGCGCGCGCGGCTCGACCTGCCGGAAGCACCCATCACGCCTCCGGATCTGATTCGCGCGATCCTGCGCGCGCGAGTGGACCTTCTGTGGAGCGGCGGTATCGGCACCTACGTCAAAGCGAGTGGCGAGTCGCACGCCGACGCTCGCGATCCGAGCAACGATCTGATCCGCGTCGACGGCGAGGAGCTTCGCTGCCGCGTGATCGCGGAAGGCGGCAACCTCAGCGTAACGCAGCTCGGTCGAATCGAGTATGCGCAACACGGTGGCCGCATCAATACGGACTTCATCGACAACTCCGGCGGTGTCGACTCTTCCGATCGCGAAGTGAATATCAAGATCCTCTTGAACGACGTGGTTCGCGCCAACGAGCTGACAATCGAGGCGCGCAACGTCCTGCTGGCGGAGATGACCGACGACGTTGCCTCGCTCGTGCTCGGCAGCAATTATGCGCAGACGCAGGCGCTTTCGATGATGGAGTCGCGGGCGGCCGAGCGGTTGGGCGAGCATGCGCGCCTGATACGCGTGCTCGAAGCGCAGGGCCTACTCGATCGCAAACTCGAGTTCCTGCCCTCCGACGAGCAAATCGACGAGCGCCGGGCCAAAGGCCTCGGCCTCACGCGTCCCGAGCTCGCGATCATCTTGAGCTACTCCAAGATCGAGCTCATGGGCAGTCTCGCGCAAACGGACATCCCGGAAGATCCGTTTCTTGCCGGCGAGCTCGAAGCCTACTTTCCGGCACGGCTTTCGAAACGCTTCAAGCCACTACTCGCGTCGCACCGGTTGAGACGCGAAATCATCGCCATGCTCGTCGGTGGCAGCATGATCAACCGCATGGGGCCGTTCTTCGTGCTCCGCACCGAAGAGGAAACGGGCGTTGACGTAGCGCAGGTGGCACGGGCATACGCCATCGTTCGAGAGATATTCGGTGTGCGCACGCTGTGGCGCGATATCGAGGCGCTCGATTACCGAGTTGCGGCAACGGCGCAGTACGACAGCATCTTTCACATCAGCCGCATGGTACGGCGGGCCGTGTATTGGCTGGTCCAGAACTACACGGCCGAGCTCGACATCGAGCCCATGGTAAAGCGCTTCCACTCCGGCGTACGCCTCGCGCTGGAGGCGCTGCCGGTATTCGCGAGCGGTCGCAGCGGCGAACGGCTGCGGCAGGATGCTCAACGCTTCGAAACCGCCGGTTTGACGCAAAGCGTGGCGGCCAGAATCGCTTCGCTCTCGTTGATGACGCAAATTCTCGACATCGTCGAGATCGCGCGCGAAGTACGACTCGCCGTGCCGGAAGTCGGCAGCCTGTACTTCACGTTGGCCGCGGAGCTGCGGCTCGACATCATTCGCGAGCAGGTCGAGAACCTCAAAGTCGATGGCCGCTGGCGATCGATGGCGCGCGCCACGCTGCTCGAAAATCTCAGTCGTGAGCAGCGCGGGCTGCTGCGCAGCGCGCTGACCAACCCTGGTGCCGACGGCCCCGCGGCGAGTCTCACGGCCTGGTTCGGTCGTCACCAGACCGAGATTGTGCGTGTGCAACGAGCCATCGCCGACATGCAGATGTCCGGGACCATGGACTTCGCCACGCTCTCTGTGGCGGTGAACGAAATCGGCCGGCTCGCGTAGGTTGGCCCGAGGGCGCTCATTGCGGGTTCCGAGCTAGCCGGGCAGCGGCCGACCACCGGGGGCCTCGACCTGTTAGCATTCCCCATATGATGCCGGCCAAACTCGCACGGCTTCCCCTTTTGATACCGCTCCTCGTGCTGGCGTCCGGCATCGCTATGTGGCTCGGCGCCCAGGAGGTCGAGCGCGCCCCGAACGCAACCGCAACGCTGCTCAGAATCCACGGCGCGATCGGGCCGGCGACGAGCAGCTACATCGAGCGGGGCATCGCAACGGCCGCGAAGCGGGGCCGCACGCTGGTCGTGATTGAAATGGACACCCCCGGCGGACTCGACACCTCGATGCGGGACATCATCCAGGCGATCCTCGCCTCGCCGGTACCCGTGGCCACGTTCGTTTATCCGCAAGGCGCCCGGGCCGCGAGCGCGGGCACGTACATTCTGTATGCGAGCCACGTCGCCGCGATGGCGCCGGGCACGAACCTGGGCGCCGCGACGCCGATCTCGATCGGCGGCGCGCCACCGCCAGAACCGGCTGGACGCTCGCCTGGCGATGAGCCACGCGTCGGCGACCGCTCGGCGCCCGGCGCGACCGACGACGCGCACGCCGACGGGGCGACCCCGACGCCGCCGCAGGCGCCGACAGTTCCGGCACCGTCCAGCGCAGAGGAACGCAAAGCGATCAACGATGCCGTGGCCTATATCCGCAGCCTCGCCGAGCAGCGTGGTCGCAACGCGGATTGGGCGGAGCGCGCCGTGCGCGCGGCGGAGAGCTTGAGCGCCCGCGCGGCACTCGAGGCCGGTGTGATCGACGTGATCGCTGACGACCTCGACGATCTGCTCGTAAAGCTCGACGGCCGGCGCGTCACGGTGAATGGCACCGAGCGCACCCTCGATACCGACAAGCTAGCCTACGAGCGCATAGAGCCGGATTGGCGCACGCAGCTGCTGGCGGTCATCACGAATCCCACAGTCGCGTACATGCTGATGCTGCTCGGGATCTATGGTCTGGTCTTCGAAGGCTACAACCCTGGCGCTTTTCTGCCCGGTGTCGTCGGCGCCATCTCGCTGCTGCTGGCTCTGTATTCGTTCCAGATCCTGCCGGTGAACTACGCGGGGCTCGCGCTGATCCTTTTGGGTGTCGTGCTGATGATTGCCGAGCTCATGGTTCCGAGCTTCGGCTCATTGGGCTTCGGCGGCATCGCCGCCTTTGTCTTCGGCTCCGTAATCCTCATCGACACCGACGTGCCCGGCTACGGCGTGTCGGTTCCGCTGCTGGTCGTGATCTCCGCGACGGCCGCCAGCGCGCTGTTCGGCACTATCTGGGTCGCGGTTCGCTCGCGAAAGGCACCCATCGTGAGCGGGCTCGAGGAGCTTACGCGGTCGGCTGCGACGGCTCTCGAGGACTTCGATCGCGAAGGCCCCGTGTGGGTGCATGGCGAGCGCTGGCGTGCACGCACGTCGGCCCCGGTGCGCAGAGGGGACACGCTGCGCGTGACGGCGGTCGCCGATTTGGTCTTGAGTGTCGAGCCGCGCGACACACCTAAACAATAAGGAAGCTCATCATGCAACTCTATCCTCTGCTGTTCCTGCTCTTCGTGGTCGTGTTTTTCCTGACCAGCGCCTTCAAGATCCTGAACGAGTACGAGCGTGGAGTGATTTTTCAGCTCGGCCGCTTCCACGGCGTGAAAGGCCCCGGGTTCATCATCCTGATTCCGGTGCTGCAGAAGATGGTGCGCGTGGATTTGCGCACGATCGTCATGGACGTGCCGTCGCAGGACGTGATCTCGCGCGACAACGTGTCCGTCAAGGTCAACGCCGTACTGTACTTCCGCGTGATCGATCCGGAAAAAGCCATCATCCAGGTCGAAAATCGCGTCGAGGCGACGAGTCAGCTCGCTCAGACCACGTTGCGTTCGGTACTCGGTCAGCACGAGCTCGACGACATGCTTGCGGAGCGCGAGAAGCTCAACGCCGACGTGCAGACGATTCTCGACCAGCAGACTGCGAGTTGGGGCATCAAGGTAATCAACGTCGAGATCAAGCATGTGGATCTCGACGAAAGCATGATTCGCGCGATCGCCGCACAAGCCGAGGCAGAACGCACCCGACGCGCGAAGGTGATTCACGCCGAAGGCGAATTCCAGGCCTCGCAGCGCCTCTCCGAGGCTGCCGCGATTCTCTCCACGCACCCCGAAGCGATGCAGCTTCGTTACTTACAAACGCTGACGGAGATCTCCGGCGAGAAGAACTCGCACACCATCGTATTCCCGGTGCCGATCGATCTCGTGAACACCTTGATGGAGCGGCTGCGCGGGAAGTAGTGGCGCTCCAGATATCCACCGACGTTCAACTACCATTATCGAGGATCGCACCGTGAGACACGTTGACCTGCCGCATACCGCTCGAGTTCTGAGGTTCGTTTCGTGCGCGGGCGTCGCCGCCATGAGTCTGTGCGCCACCGTTCGCGCACAGGACGGCGTAACGCCGTTGCCGGCTGCGGCGTGCGCGAGCGTGCAGGGGCTCGCGATCCCGGCGACCGCGATCGGGCTGCCGACGGGCGGAGCCGTCGTGCAGTCTGCCGCGATGGTCGAGGCATCGGCCAAAGACAATCCGAACGGCGAATTCTGCAAGGTGACGGGCATCGTCAAACCGAAGAATCCGAGCTCGCCGAACCTGCAGTTCGAGGTGAACCTCCCGGGCGTGTGGAACCGCCGTGCCTTGCAGATGGGCGGGGGCGGCTACGACGGCTCGCTCGTGACCGGTCTTACCGGGTTCACGTTGCAGCCGGCCGCTACGGACAATCCCTTGAAGCTCGGCTTCGTGACGCTCGGCACCGACGGCGGACACCAAAGCCCCCCGGGGTTCGACGGCTCGTTTGGGATGGACGATGAGGCGCTGGCCAACTTCGGCAAGGAGTCCGTGAAGAAGGGCCACGACGCCGCGATGGCGGTGATCACGAAGGCGTACGGCCGCGCGCCGGAGCGCTTCTATTTCATCGGCGGGTCGCAGGGTGGCCACGAGGCGCTCGATGCGGCCGCGCGATACGGGCGCGACTACGACGGCGTGGTTGCGAACTACCCCGCTTACGACGTCACGCTGCTGCACCTGGGCTCGCTCAACGCCGGTAAGGCGGTCTTCGCCGACGGTGGGGCGGCGTGGCTGAATCCTGCGAAAACGAAGCTGCTGGTCGATGCCGTGTACGCCAAGTGCGATGGGCTGGATGGGGTGAAGGACGGGATCGTCAGCCATGTCAAAGCGTGCACTGCGGCGTTCGACGCGAAGTCGCTGCGCTGTGCCGATGGCGCCGATGCGGGCGACGCGTGCCTGTCGGACGCACAACTGGCCGCCGTGGCGCGGATTGCGAGCGACTACAAACCCGGGTTCTCCGTGGCTGGCATGGATACCTTTCCGCATTGGCCGCTGCTCGAAGGCGCGCAATTTCGGGGCGGGTCCACCTTCGGGCAAGTGCCGCAGCCGACAAATCCGATCTCGGGCAAGGAGCCGTTGCTCTACATCGCCGGCGATCAGACGGCGAAGTTCATCATCAGCCGCAATCCGATGCTCGACACGCTCAAGTTCGATCCCGCGCAATGGCAAGCGCGTATCGCGGTGGTAGCGGCGGCGATGGACGTGACCGATGTGTCGCTCGCCGACTTCAAAGCCAAAGGCGGCAAGATCATCATGACGCACGGCACGGCGGACGACTTCATCACGCCGTACAACTCGATTGCGTACTACAACCGGCAGGTCGCGCAGTTTGGCAAGGCCGGCGTCGAGAGCTTTCTGCGCTTCTACGTGATCCCGGGATTCGGCCACGGCTTCGGCCCGTTCAACGCGAAGATCGAAAGCTTGAAGGCGCTGCAGAACTGGGTGGAGAAAGGCCAAGCGCCGAGCGGCTTGGTAACCATCGACGGCAACCCGAACGCCCACCGCGCCCGCCCGATGTGCGAGTGGCCGGCGTGGCCGAAGTTCACCGGCGCGCCGGGCGGCGAGGGCAGTGCTGCGAGCTTCACCTGCGTCACGGAGTAGAATCGCTAAACGGGTACGTGTCGGGGCTCGCGTTCGGCGCGAGCGACTTTGGGGGGGGTATGTCGATGAGAAAGGCGCTCACTTCGTTTGCGCTGCTCGCTTTTCCGCTCGCGTTCCTGCTGCTGTACTGGATGCACGTCTACTTCGACGGACGTCCAATAACGAAGACGATTCCGAGCTTCGTCACGTTTACATCGCTCGCCGTGTTGCTCCTGCTCGAGCAATTCTTCCACTACGAGAAAGGGGTGTCGCAGAAGCGGCTCGCCCTCAGAGACATCGCCTCGACTGCGGTCAACGTGCTGGTCACAGGCCCCGTGATGCGCATTGTCTTCGTGCCGCTCGCGATCTTCCTCCCGCAGTTGCTATTCGGGCGCAGCCTCTACTTTGATTCCAGCGCACAGCTCGGGCCTTTGTGGCTACAGCTGGTTCTCGCCACGGTGTTGTATGAATTCCTGCGCTATGGCATCCATCGAGTGCAGCACATCGTGCCGTTCCTCTGGGAACTGCATTCCTACCACCACAGCGTCACGGATCTGAAGGCCAGCAACACTTACGTATCGCACCCGATCGACTGGGCGCTGCGTAACGCGCTGCCGCCGGTCATACTGGCCTACGTAGGATTCGATCCCACGGCCATTCTGTTCGGCGCAGGCATGGCTAGCACTATGAGCCTGATGTCGCACTGCGGCGCCGGCCTGCACGCCGGGTGGCTCAACCGTATTTTCGTCACGCCCGAGGTCCATCGCTGGCATCACTCTGCCAAAGTGCCGGAAGGGCACCGCTACTCCGTGAATTACGGAGTAGGTCTCGTTGTTTGGGACCGGCTTCTCGGCACGTACTACCTGCCGACGAAAGAGGGCGCGCCGGTGCAGCCCGACAAGCTCGGGCACCCGGACGGCGTTGCGGATGAGCCGAACTACTTCAAGATGCTGTTTCTGACGCGCTACTGGCCGAAGTTTTCGAAGGCCGTCAGGAGCTGAGTTCCGTCTGAACGTCGGTTGACCTATGTCGGCGTTTCAGCGAGAAATGCGGCTGGTGCTTCGGCTGCATGCCTTGGTAACATGTTACCGTGAGCCACCAGCCCAAGACCCCTAGCACCAAGATGCGCGACTACCGCGCGCGCATGCGTGCAGCGGGTTTGCGGCCGATTCAGCTTTGGGTTCCCGATTTGAAGGCGAAGGGATTCGGCGCAAAGATTCGCCGCCAGATCGCCAGGCTCGATCGGCGGCAAGAGGCTGAAGCTCTCGATTTCATCGAGGCCGTCGAGTCGGAGCAGTGAAGCGGGGTGACGTTGCCATCGTCAGCGCGCCGGGGGACTACGGTAAGCCTCGACCGGCGGTCATAGTGCAGTCGAGTCACCTCACGCAGGCAGGCTTGGGCAGTGTAGTCGTCTGCCTCATCACGAGCCAAATCGGCGTGGCGCCTGCTTTTCGTGTCGGTGTGGAACCGAGCGACGAGAACGGCCTGAGAGCCCGATCGCAGATCATGGTGGACAAGCTCGTCACCGTGCGCGCCGCGAGGGTCTCGGAGGTCGTCGGCCGGCTCGACGATGAGTGTCTGTTGAGGCTCAATCGGACGCTCGCGTTCGTTCTTGGTCTAGCAGAGTAGTGGCGGAGGATGGAGGCCTGGTGGGCAGGCAGATGCCTCGCCTCTCTAGGCGCGCGACCAACGCCGCTCGAATCCAATCGAGCTGCGCGGCTTGGGCGCGAGCGGCTCGTGCTCGCAGGGCGTTATTCCGCGCTGAACGCGAGCAGCACGTTGCCGGGCATCCCGCCATTGCGCGGATACCCGGAGCTGACCAACACCAAACCGTTGCTGACGACGGGGCCCGGGCCGTCGATCGAGCCGCCGTGTGCCGGCACGTGGTTCACGGTCGTGAATTCGCGCGCCGTATCGTAATCCCACAGCAGCTCGCCGCCGGCCGCCGCGTGCGCGCGGACGTGACCGTCGTACGACGTCGCGAACACCACGCCGGGGATCAACGTCACGGCGCCCGGTTGGGCCGGGCTGCACCCCGCAGGTGCGCCCGGGGGACAAGGTTGCGGAGCTGCGTACCAGGCCTTGCTGCCGTCCTTCACGCGCAATGCCGTGAGCCCGCCGCCTTGCTGCGGATCCAGCGCGTAACGTCGCGGGTCGAGCAGGTTGTTGTCCTGGCGCGTTCGACCGACGTCGGAGACCGTCGCGTAGACGATGTCGCCATCGGTGGCCATGCCCCACTCGATGCCGCCATTCGTGCCGCCCTTGCCGATGCGCGTTTGCCAAATAATCTCGCCCTGCCTGCTCGGATCGAGCGCAAACACGACGCCGGACTTCTGCCCCGCGAGTAACATCTCGCGCCGTCCCGCGCCGCTGAGGAGAATCGCCGACGAACCGAAGTCGTAGTCGGGCCCCGCGCCCTCGGGGCAGTTCGCCGCTGCGACGCGGCACGAGCCATTGAAGACGTCGCGCTCCGTGATCTGCTTCGTCCACACGATTCGGCCGTCGCGCAGGTCGAGTGCGAGCACGGCGTCGCTCGTGGACGATGCGGGTTCCGTGTAGTTGTCTCCTGTCGTCACGTACAGCAGCCGCCGTGTGGCGTCGACGGTGGGCGTTGCCCAGACCCCGACGCCCGAAGGACCGAAGCGCAGCGCGTTGCTCGCGTTCTTGCCGATCGCCTTCGGCGAGTCTGTCAGGTAGGTTTTCCAGAGCTGTGCGCCATCGCGCACCCGCAGCGCCACGACACTGCCGCGGAACGTGCAGCATGGATACGTTGCGTCGCCGGCGCGCGCTTCTTCCCACGATGCGACAGGTACGTACACCACGCCGTCGTGTACGGCGGCCGCGGCGGTAAGCCGCGTGGAGTCGTGCGTCTCGACCTGCTTTTTCCACAGCAGCTCGCCGGTTTCGGCGGCGACGGCGTAGAACCAGCCGGTGAGATCGCCGAACAACAATGCATGGCGGCCACCCTCGACGGGAGCCACTACGAGCGCTGCTCGTACCGGGCCGTTCGCCTGGAATACCCACTGGAGGCAGCCACTCTCCGCACGCATCGCGTGCACGAGACCTCCGGCGCTGCCGACGAAGATCTGAGCGTCGATCACGGTGGGCGCGGCGAACGCCGCCACGTCGCCGGCGAAGCCGAACGCCCATTTGAGCTTCAGCTGGGGCACTCGATCAGCGGTGAGTCCCGCGCCCATCGATTGGAAGCGTGCGTTGCCTGCCGTTGGGCTCCACCCGTTCCACGTGGTTTTCGGTGTGGCGGCGAACCGCACCGATCGATCGGTGCAGAAGGCGGCGGGCGAGGGGCCCGAGTCGGCGGCCTCGGTGCCGAGATACTCGGCTACCGCGATACGCTCGTCGCGCTGCATCGTCATCGCGATGGCGAGCATTGCGCCGGCGTCGAGCGCGCGCAGGATGCGCGTCGAGGGCATGCTTTGCAGGGTTTCGCGATGCGGCACGCGCGGGTTCACCTGCTCGTGGCATTGCGCGCAATGCGCGAGGTACACGGCCCGGCCATCCGGTGGCGCTGCGCTGGATTGCCCGCGGACTGGTGCCGCAAAGCACGCGGCGGCGGAGGCGACCACCAGTGCGAGCGCCCCACGATCGATGCCGAAAGCGCGCGCGCTGGCAGTCATGAGTCCCCCGAGAGACTATTCCGCCTTCTTGAATCGCATCCGTTGACTCCCGGTTTCCGGGTCTACGAACTCGCGGTTGTCCTCGCAGACATACTCGTACATCTTGTACCCGGGCTTGCGCTGGTAGGTCCAGGTCCAAGACCAGGGGCCGGCAAGGTACGCGGCGTCTGTGACCGTGATCTGATCTTCGAAACGATTCGCGTCGAGCATTCGCATGCGCTCGTGTATGCGCATCCGATTCGAGTGCGGCACGTTGCGATAGCGCACGCTTTCCTTGATGCCAACCGTTTCAACCACGAGCGTGTCGCCATCCCATTTTGCGCCCGAGTGGCCGTAGAACGACGGTTCGGCATCCTCGATGGCGGGCGGGTCCTCGCCGATGTAGATCCGCCGGATCTGGTTGAACGCTTCCTGCACGATCGTGAGCTGGCCGCGCGTCTGCAACACTTCCATCGGGAATACCACGAGCATCATCGAGGGCATGCCGTCGGGGATGCACTGCGCGTTCGGGTTCGCAATCGGCTCGCCGCGCTCCGTCGCGTCTTGCCTCCTCTTCACGTCGGCCTCGTACGCGGCCGCGTACTCGGGCTTCAGCGGCGGCGGCGTGGCGTTGAGCGCGGGGCCAAGTCCGGCACTGACGCCCGACGGCGGCGCATTCGGGTCACGCGCGGGTGCATAGCGTTCCCACGTGCCGCTGAAATCAGGGTGGCCTGCGGTGGATTCAGTGGACCGGCTGCGGTCCGGCGTCTGCGCGCGCACGCTCGGTAGCGCACAGAGCGCGAGCAGCAGCACGGTGAATAGCCATGGCTGTCGCGTGCGCCGGGCGGCTCCACATGGGCAGATACAATTCGTCCCTTGCATAAGCATGCCGCCGTTATTGGATGTTGGCGGGACCGGCGGGGCCGCCGTTCGTGAACACTTTGCCGTCGGGCAGCGTGATCTGTTTCAGCAGCGCCCCGGGCTCGCCGCTGCGCAGCGGCGCGACGATCATCGTGACGGTGTCGCCGGCTTTCACCATGTTGAACTTCCAGCCGATGCGATTGAGGATTCCGGGATTCGCACACTCGATCGTCCAGGATTTGGTGCTCTTGTCCTTCCCGTAGACGTCCGACGCGTCGACCTCGATGTAGACGTGCGGGTTCTGCCACTGGAAGTCGGTGACCGTACCCTTGAGCTTGATCTGGCTTTCGTTGTCGAACATCGCGAACGAGTGGTGAGCGTAGGCGGCGCTCCACGCGGCGATTAGTCCCAGCGCGCAGAAGGCGTGAATAGATCGGCGAACGATCGGTGTGGTCATCGGCTCCCCCGGAAGTGCGTGTCGGCTCCGCTCTGCCGATTGTGGCTGCCCCGTGAGGCGATGTCACTCGAATCGTGCCTCGTAGGGAGGCGGTGTCGCCGGTTGCCCCGCTGGCCTACTGGACGAGCTGCACGCGGCCTTGATCGACGGCCACGCTGCGGAGGCCGGCGGGCAGGTCGAACGGCTGGTCGAACTCGAAGCCCCTCGGTCGATCCGGCGTGCGTGTGTAGAAGCGCAGCAGTTCCTGCGCAACGCTCTGGGGCACCGTGATGCCGCCGACGGTAGCCCCTTCGAAGCGCACGATGCCTCGGCCATCGGCGCCGGCCACCGTGCCGGACGCCACTACTTCGACTGTGCCTCTGACGAATGCGAGCGGATCGAACAGGCCGCGGTCGCGCGACAGACGCACGGCGTCGAGGTCGACGATGGCCCGCGCCCCCACGCGGCCGGCGTTGCCGATCGTGACCTGCGGGTTCGCCACCCCCGCCGGCAGAAAGGTGGGGCCGTAGTAGTGCAGGTAGGCGTTGGCTTCGCGCGCGGTGAACGCCGTGCGCACCGGCGGTGCTCCGGCCGCGCGCGGGCGCGCCGCAGTCGCATCGATGCGCGCGATTGTGTCGCGCATGCTGTCGGCGTCGGCGCGTGACAGCTCCTCTGCTGCGGCGGCAAGCGCGACCACACCGGTCGCGATCGCCATGATCGAGCGCCAGCCTCGGCGGCTGATCTTTGCTACCGGGCCTCGGAGCGAAGTGACGGCGCTACGGGCATGCAAGCGGGCGGCGTCCAAATTCAGCTAGCGGCCCGACGTGGACTCGAGATATTTGAAGAAATCGGACTTCGCGTCGATCATCAGCGTGGTGTTCTCGCCCAGCGTCGAATAGCTCTCGAGAGTTTTGGAGAACGCGTAGAACGCCGGATCCCGCCCATAGGCCTCGCCGAATATCTTGGTGGCCTGTGCGTCGGCGGTGCCGATGATTTCCTGCGCCCGGCGCTCGGCCTCGGAGCTGATGCGGCGCAGCTCCTTTTCCATGTTGCCGAGAATCTCCTGGCTACGGCCCTCGCCCTCGGAGCGAAAGCGCGCCGCGATGCTCTGGCGTTCCGAGATCATCCGGCTTTCGACCTGGCCACGTACCGACTCGATGTAGTTGATGCGCTTGATCCGCACGTCCACGATCTCGATGCCGATGTTGGGCATCTGCTGGGCTGCCGTCGCGAGGATGTCCTTCTCGAGCTGCCCGCGGCCCTTCTTCGGCCGCTGCAGATCCGCCTCCTCGAGCGCCGCCGCGTCCTCGGCCGAGAGCCGCGAAACGTCCACTTGCCAGTCCGCCGACCGCACGATTTCCTCGAGCTCGGTGCCGGATACGACGTCGCGCGCCGCCGAGTCGAGCACGTCGTCCAAGCGGGTTCGAGCGCCGGTCTCGTCGCGCACGGATCGCAGGAACTGCAGCGGATCGGTGATTCGCCACCGCGCCGTCGTGTCGACGATGATGAACTCGCGCCCGAGTGTCGGGATTTGGCTCACGTCGCCGTCCCAGTCGAGCAGTCGCTTGTCGAAGCGGCGCACGTCCTGGATGAACGGCAACCGCCAGTGCATGCCGGGGGCGGTGATGACGTCGCCCACCGGCTCTCCGAGCTGAACGATGATCGCCTGCTCGGCCTGATCGACGATGAATGCAGAGCGTGTCGTCACGAGCAATGCCGCGACGAGCACTAGAGCGATATAAGTTATGTTTTTCATGGCGTTGCCGGCACCTTCTCCGGTGCTTTCTCCGCTGGTTTTTGGGGCAGCCTTTGAGCGTCGCGCAGGTTCAGCAAGGGCAACGGCGAGAGTTGCCCGTTCTGGACGACGACGACCGAGCCGATCTTCGGCAGGACGGTCGTGAGGGCCTCGAGATACAGGCGCGCCCGCGTCACTTCTGGAACGCTGCGATATTCCGCGAGCACCGCGCTGAAGCGCGCCGCCTCGCCGCGCGCGCGATTGACGCGCTCGGTGGCATAGCCTTCCGCTTCGGAAATCGTACGCTTCGCCGTGCCGTCGGCGCGGGGAATCGCCTCATTCGCTTGCCGAGTCGCATCGTTGACCATGCGCTCGAGCTCCTGCCGGGCTTCGTTCACTTCGTTGAAGGCGGGTTGCACGCGCGGCGGTGGCACGACGTCCTGCAGCTGGACGGCGATGACCCGAATGCCGTTTTCGTAGCGGTCCATTGCCTCCTGGATCTCGTCGCGCGCGGTGTTCGCAATTTCGATGCGCCCGACGGTCAGCACGTCGCTGCCGATCCGGTTGCCGACGACACGCCTCATCACCGACTCGGAAAGATCGCGCAGCGTCTTCGTCGGCTCGCGCATGCCGTACAGAAACTGAACCGCGTCGCTGATCTGGTACTGCACGACCCATTCGACTTGAATGATATTCAGGTCGCCGGTGAGCATCAGCGATTCGTCCGGGTAGCCGCCGGCAAACTGGGAGCGAGGGGTTGCAGAGACCTCCGTGCGAAATCCGAATTCCTGCTTCAGCACGCGCTCGGTGGCCACGATTTGCGTGGTGTCGATGCCAAACGGCAGCTTGAAATGCAGCCCCGGGTCGGCGATACCCGCGACGCGGCCGAAGCGCTTGATGACAGCACGCTCTTCGGGCTGGACCGTATAGAGAGACGTCCACGCTGCCCAGACCACCAGCAGTACGGCGAGCAGGCCGAAAAAGGTTTTCGGTTCGAAACTGGGGCCGTCGCCGCCCGCCGGTGTGATGGTGCGGGGGCCGCGGGGGCGGCCCTTGAGAATTTGGTCGATGAAGTCTTTGGCGTCGCTCATCGGCTGGCTCCGTGACGGTTGCGTGAATTTGGCGAGGCGCGCTCGCGAGGTACGGCAGTGGCTCTCAGCGCGGAGTGGCCAGCGTTGCTGCCTTGGAGCTTAGCGGTCATGGCCGCGGGGCGCAAACCGGAGGGAGTCCGCCGCGCTCGCTGATCAGCCGGCCGGACGACGTGTGGCGCTATTCCTCTTCGCCCGCGTGCACCAGCACGCTGCCCGGCCGCGCCTTGGCTCGCAGTCCACGCCACGCGAAATAGCCGCCGAGCGCGGCCAAGATGGGCAACAGGGGGTGGCCTAACGCCAATTGCCAGGGATTGTCGAACAGAATCACGGTTGTGCGCAGCGATCGCTCGAACATCGGCCCCAGAATGAAGCCGATCAGGAACACGATGAACGGGAAGTGGAGCTTCCTCATGAAGTAGCCGAGCACCGCGAAAATCAGCACGATGCCCACACCGAACATCGAGCCGGCCGACACGTAAGCGCCCGTGACGCATAGCAAAGCCGTGCAGGCCACGATGATCCGCCGCGGGATCGCAAGAAACATCGCGAAGAACCGAAGGCCGACATTTCCAATGACGAGATTCAACACGTTCGCGAGCATCAGCGAGGCGAACAGGCCGTAGATCACGGTGGGATGCTCGCGAAACACGAACGGCCCTGGAGTGATGCCGTGGATCAGGAACGCGCCGACGATCAGCGCAGCGGTCGCACTGCCTGGCACGCCGAGCGTCAATAGCGGGATCAGGCTCGAGCCAATGACGGCGTTGTTGGCCGATTCGATCGCGGCAATGCCCTCGAGCTTGCCGGTGCCGAAAAGCTCCGGCGTTTTCGAGGCCCGCCGTTCCGCGCCATACGCGAGAAACGCCGCGACGGAGGCGCCGAGTCCCGGCAGAGCCCCTACGGCCGTGCCAATCAGGGAGCCGCGAAGGATCGCGCGGGAACAGCCTTTGAGCTCGGCCCACGTCAGTCGGTCGTCCTGTCCGCCGCGCAACGGCACGCGCTCGTCCTCGGCCTCGGCGCCACCCGCGAGGAAATAGCGCTCCATCTGCACGAGCACTTCGCCGAGCGCCAGAATGCCGATCGCGACGGACACGAGCGGCAGCCCGTCCTGCAGGTCCAGGATGCCGAACGTGAAGCGCTCCCCGCCGGTCTCGATATCGAGGCCGATCGTGGCGAGCAGCATGCCGAGCGCAAGCGCAAATACACCCTTCGGCAGCGAGCCGCCAAGCAGGCTCGCGATGAAGGCAAAGGAGAACATCAGCACGCCCAGGATTTCAGGCGGGCCCATGCGCAGTGCGAGCAGCGCGAGCGGTGCCGCAGAGACGATCAGCACGAAATCTGCGAACACGTCGCCGGCCACGGATGCATAGAGCGACATCATCAACGCTTTACGTGGGCTGCCCTTGCGCGCCAGCGGGTAACCGTCCAGCGCTGTGAGCGCCGACGAGACTTCGCCCGGCGTGTTGATCAGGATCGAGCTGATTGCCCCGCCGTACTCGCCGCCTTTGTGTACGCCGAGCAGGAACGCAATGGCCGACACCGGGTTCAGCGTGTACGTCAGCGGCACGGCGATCGCGATGGCCATCGGTGCGCTGAGGCCCGGGATCGCGCCAACCAGAATGCCGAGCGAGACGCCGAGCGCTACGAAGCCCACATTGGTCGGCTCGAGAGCGCTCGCAACGCCGGCAAGAATGACGTCCATGGTGCCTGTTCGCTAGGGCAGGGGAAAATCAAGCAGCTTGTCGAACAGCAGCCAGAGCGCCAGCGGCAGGAGCACGCTCGCGCCGATCACGACTTTGAGGTGCGCGCGGACCATCAGCAGGAAGCCTGCGACGATCGCGGCGGCGCCGGCGAAATAGCCGATCGAATCCATCAGCACGAACGCCGTCGCGAGAACCCCGGCGGCCGTGCCGATGAACAGCCAGCTGCGGGCTGGCAACGGCCTTCCGCCGCCATCGCCCGTGCCGCGGCGCAGCCGCGTGAGGAACAGCAGCGCCATCGCGGCGGTGCAGAGCCCGGCCGCCACGTAGGGCATGAACGCCGGCGTCAGATCGTCGGTGGGACCCGCCCCGGCCACGTACCGCGGCACCAGCACGAAGATGGTCACGAGCCCGAGCGCCGCGAATAGCGCTGCGATGAGTAGGTCGGCTCGTCGCATGGGGCTCGCGCCTCGCTTACTGATTGATTCGCGCGACGGCGCGGGCGAGGGTATCGGCTTCGGCGCGCAGTGCCTGCGTGACGCCGTCTGGTCCGAGGTAGTACTCGGGATACTTGAGGCTGCGGATCAGCGCGCGCATGTCCGGCGACTCAATCGCTGTCCGCAGCGCGCCGGATAGCGTGGTCTTGATGTCGGCCGGCAAGTTCGGCGGTGCAGACACGACGAACAGCGAGCACGACGAGATGTCGTAGCCAAGCTCGTGCAGCGTTGGCACGTCGGGAGACGTCGTGAGTCGCTCGTCCTCGGCCGAGGCGAGCACGCGCATTCGTCCGGCTGCCACAAAGTCGACGTGCGGGCCGCCCGAAAATCCGAAATCCGCATGTCCGCCGAGGATCGCCTGCATCATCTCGCCGCCGCCCTGTACAGTGATGACCTTGAATTTCACTCCGGCGACTTTCGCAATGAAGTCGGCGACGATGCGCGTGAGCGGCGATTGCGAGGCGTACACGGGCGCTGCGCCGCCCTTTGCCGCCTCGATCACGTCGTTCAGCGTTTTGTACGGTTTGTCCGTGCTCGTAACCAACGCACATTGTCCTTTCGAGATCGAAGCCAGGTGGGTGAAGTCGCCCACGGCGTACTTGGTGGCGGCCGGCATGATGATCGGATTGCCCGAATAGGCCTGCGAGATCGCCATGCCGAGCGAGTACCCGTCGGCCGGGCTGCTGAGCAGTCTGGTGGCCATTACTCCGCCGCCGGCGCCGACTCGGTTCTGCACGATGACCGCCTGACCGAGGACGTTCTGGAGGGACTTCGCGAGCACGCGGCCGAGCACGTCCGTGCTGCCGGCCGGCGTCGAGCCGATATAAAGATTGATCGGTTTCGTCGGGTAGTCGGCCGCTGCGGCCCCGCCGGCCCAATGCACCGCCGCCGCCGCCGCGAGCGCGGCGACGAGGCGCCACTTCCGACTCGCTCTCGACACGCCTATCTCCCCAGGGCCTCGAGCTCGATCAATCCGCGGCTTCCGCGGGACCGAGCGGCTCGCCGACGATCGGCGTGGAAGGCCTGCCGTCGACGCCGACGGGAATGTCTCCGACCAGTGTCACGCGATACAACTGCCGGTCGAATTCCGTCTCGAAGATGTCCTCCGGTGCGAGATGCGCGGTCGCACGGTTGTCCCACATCGCGATGTCGCCGGCGTTCCACCGGAAACGCACGACGAACTCGGGCCGCACGGCGTGCTCGAACAACAGCTCGAGCAGCTGCTGACTCTCGCGCGCGCTGAGTCCGGCGATCGATTTGAGAAAAGCCGGGCTCACATACAGCGCGCGCTCGCCCGATTCGGGGTGTACGCGAACGAGCGGATGTTCGGTTGAGAAGCTCTTGCGATTCGTGTCTTTGAGCGCGTGGCCGGTGACCTTGCCGTAGCCGTGAATACCGCGCAGCCCGTCGACGAACTTCTGCAGCACGGGCGAGAGCGCGTGGTAGGCCGCGACGAGATTCGCAAACTGCGTGTCGCCCCCGTACGGCGGCATCGTCACGCCGCGCAGAATCGAGATCGCGGGAGGATTCACGATCGTCGTGAGATCGGTGTGCCAGCCGCTCCACGGTCTGATGGGTTCGACATCCGCATGTGTGTGGCGCTCGCGTTTCTTGGCCACCGAGTAGATTTCGGGGAAACCCTCCTCATGGCCATAGAGCACGTGACCGATCGTGGGCTTGCCGAGTCGTTTCGCGAACGCGACGTGCTGCGCATGATCGATGTGCTGAGCGCGGAAAAATACGACCTTCCATTTCAGGAGCGCCGCACGGATCTCTTCGACGGCACGGTCCGACAACGGCTGCTTCAGGTCGACGCCGAAGATTTCGGCGCCCGTGAAGACGGACATCGGTCGAATTTCGAGACTGCCCGCGGCGCGCCCGGCGGCGATCAGTGACGCGGAAGCCATGGTTGTTCCCCCCGGCTTCGCGGCCCGCTGTGCCGGCCGGAAGCTCGCTGTAAGTGGTTCGAAGAATGAGCGCAAAATGATTGCCGGGTCAAGATAACATCCGGTCTCGACCGCCAGACGTCGAAAAAGGGAAGGGAATACAAATGTTGCGCCGGCCGGTTTCGATCGAACCACTCAATCCCGTGATAGGTGCAGAGATCGGCGGTCTCGATCTGCGCGACGAGCTATCGGATGACGACGTTCGAATCATTCAAAACGCATTGAACGAGCATCAGGTCGTCTTCTTCCGTGACCAGGACATCACGCCCGAGCAGCACCTCGCTTTCGGCCGCCGTTTCGGCGAGCTGCACGTGCATCCTTCCGTGCGTGCCAAGCCGCGAGCCGAGTGGACCGAGGTTCTGCCCGTGCACGCCGACGAGAAGACGAAGCGCGTCGTCGGCGATAAATGGCACACCGACGTCTCATGCGACGAGAAGCCGCCGTACGCGAGCATCCTGCATCTGACCACGGTGCCCGCGACCGGCGGCGACACACTGTTCTCGAGCATGTATGCGGCGTACGAGGGGTTGTCGGAGCCGCTGAGACGGTTTCTCGAGCCGCTGACCGCGACTCACGACGGCGCGCCGAACTACACCGATCGCGCCCGGCGCGATGGCCAGGAAACGCCGGGACGCGTTCATCCTACGGCTATACACCCGGTGATCGCGACGCATCCGCTCACCCGGCGCAAGACCATCTACGTGAATTCGATCTTCACCGTGAAGATCAACGAGCTCGCTGAGCGCGAGAGCGAAGATGTGCTCGCGTTTCTGTTCGCTCACGTGACCCGCCCCGACTTCCAGTGTCGGTTTCGTTGGCGGCGCAACTCGATCGCCTTCTGGGACAACCGCGCCGTGCAGCACTACGCCGTGTGGGACTACTACCCGGCCGTGCGCTCGGGCCGGCGGGTTACGATTCGCGGCGACCGGCCGGCATAGCCCGCGAGCTGCGACCCGGGCACGGGTGCGGTTAGTCGGGCAGCCGCGTCCCGCAGATTCGACAGAAGCGTGAGTCCGCCTCGTGCTCGTCGGTGCCGCACGAGGCGCAACGGTGATCCTGCGCGCTGCGCAGCCGCTGGCTCGTCATCTCGGCCGTCACGATGCCGGTGGGCACGGCGAGCACGCCCCAGCCCATCAGCATCATGAGGCTTGCGATGAAACGGCCCACATCCGTCTGCGGCGCGATGTCGCCGAAGCCCACCGTCGTCATTGTGGTGACCGCCCAGTAGATCGACATGGGAATGCTCGTGAAGCCGCTCTGCGGCCCCTCGATCACGTACATCACGGTGCCCATCGTGACGACGATCATGATGATGGCGGACAGGAACACGGCGATCTTGCGCCGGCTGTTACGCAGCGCGGTGCCGAGCTGCTGATACTCGGTGAGATACGCCGTGAGCTTCAGGATTCGGAACGCTCGCAGCATGCGCAGCACGCGCAGGTCGATCAGTGCGTGCAGCTCGGGCACGAACACGGCCAGGTAGGTCGGCAGCACCGATGCGAGATCGACGATGCCGAAGAAGCTGCGCGCATAGCGCCACGGGCGGTCCACGCATGCGAGGCGCGCGACGTACTCGATGGTGAACAGCACGGTGAACACCCATTCGAGCACTTCGAGCAACTCTTCGTACCCGGCCGACAGCGGGTGAACGCTGTCGAACATCACCACCACGACGCTCGCAATGATGGCCCCGAGCAGCGCTACGTCGAAGATCAGACCTGCGCGAGTGTCGGACTCGAAGATGATCGTATACAGCGTGCGTCGCCAGCCGTCCGCGGGCCGGCCAAATGCCATGCTGTCGCTTGCGAGCAAGCCCGATCGAGGTGCGCTTTGCGGCCATGAACGGTGGCGACTACGCGCAGCCTTGCAGGTGCTGAAGGTGCCGGTGGCCGCGCGCCACTCCCGCGAGGGGATCGTCGCTGACGTCGATCTCGATAAATCCGTGCGCGATCTCGGCGGCGTGCATCGCCGCGAGCACGGCGGCGAAGTCGATTGCGCCTGCGCCCGGCGGAACGAGCTTGCGCTGCGGTACGTCGGAGGCGATCCGCGCGTCGAAATCTTTCAGATGGCACGAGATCACGCGGCCGCTGTACTTCTCGATGTACTGCACGGGGTCCACCTTGGCGTACGCGAGCCAGCCCAGATCGAGCTCGATCTTCACGAGGTCGGGGTCCGTGTGGCTCATGAGGTAGTCGTACGGCAGCACGCCGTCGACCTCGACGAACTCTACCCAGTGGTTGTGGTAGCCGAACGTGAGCCCCTGGCTCTTGTATTCGCGCCCCACATGATTGAGTCGTGTCGCGAGCTGGTCGAGCTGCGCGCGGCTTTCGGCCGGCACCATCGTGAAGCGGCCGTCGCGCTGTGCCGTGAACTCGTTCGGCAGAGCCACGATCAGCGTGCCGATGCCGAGCGCGCGCGCGATGGCGGAAATCGCGGCCGTGTTCGTCAATGCGCCGCCGATGTGCGACATCGGCACCTTGATGCCGCTCGCGTCGAACGCCTGCTTCAGCTCCTTGGCCGTGAGGCCAAACAGCGAGGCGTTCTCAGGGCCATTAAGGCCGTAGAGCTCGCCCTCGACGATGCCGATCTCGTGCAGCTTCGCGAGCGTGCCGCGTGCATCGTGTTGCAGCGCATCGCGGACCGTGTAGAGCTGCACGCCCGCGGGCAGTGCGGCGCAGGCGGCGTGCAGCGCGCGCGGCGCGAGCGCAGCACCCGCGGTCAGGATCGTTGTGTGGGCCAGAAAGTTGCGGCGATTCATGACTTCACCTCTAACGCTTGGTCTCGCGTGCCGCGAGCACCTCGTTGCGGAACAGCAGGAAGAACAGCACGGCGACGACGGCGGCAAACACGGCCGGGTACAGCCAGATCGAGCGCCAGTCGTGGCCGTCGCCGACAGCGAATGCGGCGGTCAGCTGCCCCGCGACCCAGAAGCCGATCAGCATGCCGACGCCGTACGTCGCAAGCGTGATGAGCCCTTGTGCCGCACTCTTGTGGCGCGGGCCGGCCTTCGAATCCGTGAACACCTGGCCCGAGACGAAGAAGAAGTCGTAGCACATGCCGTGCAGCGCGATGCCGACGATCAGCAGCCACACGAGGCTGCCGGCGTTGCCATACGCGAACGCCACGTAGCGCACGGCCCACGCGATCATGCCGATCAGCAGTGTGAGCTTGATGCCGAAACGCTTCAGGAACAGCGGCACCAGCAGCATGAACAGTACTTCGGATACCTGCCCCAGCGTCTGTTTGCCGGCCGCATTCTCGACGCGAATCTCGGTCAGGAACTGGTTCGCGTGCTGGTAGTAGAACGCGAGCGGGATGCAGATCAGGATCGACGCGACGAAGAAAACGAGGAAGTTGCGATCGCGCAGCAGCGCGAGCGCGTCCAAGCCCAACGTCTCGCGGAGCCCAGCCGACGCGCCGCTGCCGCGCTGCGGCGGGGTGCTCGGCAGCGTGAAGCTGTAGATACCGAGCATGAGCGAAGCGGCGGCCGCCATGAGGAACGTATTCTTCAGCAGGCCTGCCGCCATGCCCGCCGCGGAGTCCCAGCTGAACGCGTAGCTGATCGCGAGGCCGGCCACGATCCAGCCAACGGTTCCCCATACGCGAATGTTGCCGAAGCTCGCGGCCGGGTCCGCCATCTGGCGAAACGCGATGGCGTTCACGAGCGCCAATGTCGGCATGTACAGGATCATGTACAGCAGCAGGTACGGGTAGAACGCGTCGAACTGCGTTGCGCTCGCGAGCACGTACATCAGCACGGCGCCCACGAGATGGATCGCGCCAAGCAGGCGCTCCGCGTTCACGTACTTGTCCGCGATGAGCCCGATGACGAACGGCGCGATGATCGCGCCCCAGGACTGCGTCGCGTACGCGAGCGCGCTCTGCGGGTCGGTAAAGTGCAGCGTCGAGGTCAAGTAGCTGCCCATCGTGACGAACCACGCGCCCCATACGAAGAACTCGAGGAACATCATGACCCCGAGGCGCAGCCTGATGCCGTTACTCAAAGTAAATCCTCCCCCTGAAAACTCGCGCAGCTCAACCCAAGCCGAGAATCCGCCGGTGCGAGGCCGCATTCGTGCTCGTCGCAGGTGCCGCAGGGCTCACGAACTGGGCGACGAAGATCGCTGGGTCTTTCATGCGCCGACCTCCGCGAACTTGTGCCACTTCTCTGCTGACGCGCTCGCACCGACCACGGTATCGATGAATGCCATGCCGCGCAGCGCAGCGTCGATACCGGGCACCGCGTGCGCCGACGACGTGCCGGCGGCATGCGCTCGCACTTGCGCGGCGAACGTGCGGTACAGATTCGCGAACGCTTCGAGATAGCCCTCGGGATGTCCGGCCGGCAGGCGTGTGTGTGCGCGCGCCGCGGCGCTCGAGCCGGGGCCGCCGGTGCGCAATCGCTGCACTGGCGCATGCGCGGGTTTCAGCCACAACGAATTCGGTTCCTGTTGGTGCCACTCGAGGCTGGCCGCATCGCCGTACACGCGCAGGCGCAGATCGTTCTCGTCGCCGGTGCAGATCTGGCTCGCGATGAGCACGCCGCTCGCGCCGTTGCCGAAGCGCAGCAGCACGGTACCGTCATCCTCGAGCTGCCTGCCGGGAACGACACGATTCAGATCGGCACAAAGCTCGGTCGCGCGCAGCCCGCTCACGAGCTCCGCGAGTTGGAACGCGTGCACGCCGATGTCGCCCATGCAGCCGCTCGCGCCCGCTTGCTCCGGGTCGAGCCGCCACAGCGCCTGCTTGTGGCCGCTGCGTTCGATGGGTTCGGCTAGCCAACCCTGCGTGTACTCGACGATGACCTTGCGAATCGTGCCGAGCGCGTCCGCGCGTACACGCTCCGCTGCTTCGACGACGAGTGGGTACGCCGAGTAGGGATGCGTGAGGCCGTACAGTCTGCCGCTCGCCGCGACGGCGTCACGCAGCTCGAAGCATTCGGCGAGGTTCAGCGTGGCCGGTTTTTCGGATAGCACGTGGAAGCCGCGTTGCAGCGCCGCTCGCGCCACGGGCAGGTGCAGGTAGTTCGGCGTTGCGATCACGACGACTTCCATGCGGCGGTCTGCGGGCAGCGCCGCTTCGGCGGCGAACATGGCGGCGTAGTCCGCGTAGCAGCGCTCGACCGGCAGATCGAGCGTGACGCCGGTCTGTCGGCTGCGGGCAGCCTCGCTCGCGAACGCGCCGCATACGAGCGCGTACTCCTGGCCGAGGGTGGCGGCCGCACGGTGCACGGCGCCGATGAATGCGCCTTCACCGCCCCCGACCATGCCGAACCTTATTCTTCTCATTGTCGGGGATTCTAGCCCAGCGGGCCCCGCTGCCGCGCGCCTGGTTAGCGAGCGGCGGCGCCATGCAGTACCATCGGGTGACAACGCAGCGGGGGCTTGGCGTGGCAGAAGAAACGAACTACGACGCGATCGTCGTCGGCTCCGGGATCTCGGGCGGCTGGGCGGCGAAGGAGCTCACGGAGAAGGGGCTCCGCGTGCTGCTGCTCGAGCGCGGCAAGAACATCGAGCACATCAAGGACTACGTCAACGCGACCAAGAGTCCGTGGCAGTACCCGCATCGCGGCGGCCGCACGCACGCGCTCGAAGAAGCGTATCCGGTCTTAAAGCGCGACTACCCGCTGAACGAGCGGCAGCCGGATTGGTGGACCGACGAAAAAGAGTCGCCGTACACCGAGGTCAAGCGTTTCGACTGGTACCGCGGCTATCACGTCGGCGGCCGCTCCTGCTCTGGGGCCGGCAGAGCTATCGCTGGAGCGATTTCGATTTCGAAGGCAACGTGCGCGACGGCATCGCGATTGATTGGCCCGTTCGCTACGCGGAGCTCGCGCCGTGGTACGACTACGTCGAGCGAGCACGCCGGCATCAGCGGCTCGCGCGACGGGCTCGCACAGCTGCCGGACGGGCAGTTCCAGCCTGCGATGCCGCTGAACTGTGGCGAGGAGCTGGTCGCCGGGCCGCGTGCGCGGCAAGTTCGACGGCCGGCGCCGGATCATCTCCGGGCGCGTCGCGAACGCGACGCAGGCGTTGCCGGGCCGCGCGCCGTGCCAGTACCGCAACGCGTGTGTGCTCGGCTGCCCGTACGGCGGCTACTTCAGCACGCAGTCGTCGACGCTGCCGCCGGCCATGGCCACGGGTCGGCTCACGCTGAAGGTGTACGCGATCGCGACCGAGGTGCTGTACGACAAGAGCAAGCAGCGGGCGACCGGTGTGCGCGTGCTCGACGCCGTTACCGAGAAGACGACCGACTACACCGCGAAGCTCGTGTTCCTATGCGCTTCGACGCTGAACAGCACGTGGCTGCTGATGCGCTCGGCGACGGACGTGTGGCCCGGTGGTTTAGGCAGCAGCTCCGGCGAGCTCGGCCACAATCTCATGGATCACCACTTTCGCGTCGGCGCCGAAGGCACGCTCGCGGAGCCGTCGCTGGATTCGCAGTACTACTACGGCAACCGGCCCACGGGGTTCTACATTCCGCGCTACCGGAATCTCTTCGGCGACAAGCGCCAGTACCTGCGCGGTTTCGGCTACCAGGGCAGCGCGAGCCGCCGCGGTTGGCAGCGCGCCGTGCGTGAGCTTGGGATTGGCGGCGCGTTCAAGGACGCGATGGCGCAGCCGGGCGAGTGGCAGATGGGCGCGACTGCATTCGGTGAGATGCTCCCGAACCACAAGAACAAGGTCACGCTCGATCCGAGGCGCAAGGACAAATGGGGCTTGCCGGTGCTCGCGATCGATTGCGAGTTCGGCGAGAACGAGCACCTGATGCGCGCCGACATGATGAACGACATGGCCGAGATGCTCGAAGCGGCCGGCGTGCGTGACGTGACGCCGTACGATCGCGGTTCGTTTCCCGGCATGGGCATCCACGAGATGGGCACCGCGCGCATGGGCCACGATGCGCGCACTTCGGTGCTGAACCGCTGGAACCAGGTGTGGGACGCGCAGAACGTGTTCGTCACGGACGGTTCGGCCATGGTGTCGTCGGCGTGCGTGAACCCGTCGCTGACGTACATGGCCCTGACGGCGCGCGCCGTGGATCACGCGGTCGGCGAGCTCGGCCGACGCAATCTGTAGGAGACCCCATGGCGACCAGCCCGTCTTCCGTCGATCTCATCACGCGCCGCGAAGCGCTGCGCCGGGTGAGCCTGCTGCTCGGTGGCGCCACGCTGATCGGCGAGAGCGCGTGGCTCGCCGGTTGCGCAACCGAGGCTGCGCCGCGCCCGCCGTCGGGCCAGCTGTTCTCCGCAACCGAGATCGCGCTGCTCGACGAGATCGCCGACACGATCCTGCCGACCACGAGCACGCCGGGCGCGAAGGCGGCCGGCGTCGGGCCGTTCATGGCCGTCATGGTCACGGACGTGTACGACGCGGGGCAGCAGAAGATCTTTCGGGACGGGCTCGTGACGCTTCGAGCGCGAGTGCCGGACGCAGTACGGCACGGACTTCATGTTGGCCAGTGCCGCGCAGCGCACCGCACTGCTCGAACGGCTCGACGCTGAGCAGCACGCGCGGGGCAGCAGCAACCCGCCGCACTACTTCAGGCTGATGAAGGAGCTCGCGCTGCTCGGTTACTTCACGTCGGAGATCGGCTACACGCAAGCCATGCGCTACACGGAGACGCCGGGGCGTTTCGACCCGTGCGTGCCGTACACGCCGGGCGAGAAGGCCTGGGCGCCGCACGCCTGAAGACTGCGAGGCCGTTCGCACGTTGCGCGCCGCGGTGCGGTTAAGATAGCGCCCGATGGATCCCGTCGTTTATCTGCAAGCCCTGGTTCTGGGCGTCGTCGAAGGCCTGACCGAGTTCCTGCCGATCTCGAGCACCGGACATCTGATCATTGCGGGTCAGTTGCTCGGCTTCAACGACGACAAAGCGAAGGTCTTCGACATCGTGATCCAGAGTGGCGCGATGCTCGCCATCGTGTGGGAATACCGCGTGCGCTTCACGAGCGTGCTTGAGCCGGCTGCCGACGCGATCCCGCGGCGCGGCGCTTCGTGACCAATCTCTTCGTGGCGTTCCTGCCGGCGGCCGTGCTCGGGCTCGCGTTCAACAAGCTCATCAAGGCGCACCTGTTCTTCGCGGTACCGGTGGCCATGGCGTTCATCGTCGGCGGCTTGATCATTCTGTGGGTCGATCGCCGCGCTGCGCAGGCGCGCGTGGCAACCGTCGATGACATGACGTGGTCCGACGCGTTGAAGGTGGGCATTGCGCAGACATTCGCGCTGATACCGGGCACCTCGCGCTCGGGCTCGACGATCATCGGCGGCATGCTGTTCGGCCTGTCACGGCGCGCGGCCACGGAGTTCTCGTTCTTCCTGGCCGTGCCGACGCTGGTCGCCGCCGGCGCGTACGACCTGTACAAGAACCGCGCGCTGTTTCACGCGGCCGACCTGGGCCCGCTGGCCGTCGGCCTCGTCGTGTCGTTCGTCGCCGCGTTCCTGTGCGTGCGCTGGTTGCTGCGTTACATCGTGAGCCACGACTTCACGCTGTTCGCGTGGTACCGCATCGCGTTCGGCGCCGTGGTGCTCGCGACGGCGTACCTCGGCTGGATCGACTGGACCGGCTGAACGCCGTCAGCATTTCGATGCGGCCGGTGGACGCGCTATTATCGGCCGCATGAACAGCACACGCGTTCACCGTTCGTTCCTAGGCCTGCTCACGTTCGCAGGAGCGCTCGCCATGTCCGGATCAACGTCAGCGCAGGAATCCCCGGCGCCGCCGCGTCTCACGTTCGCTTTCGAGCTGCGCGCCAAAGTCGGCGCGCCGATGGAGGTCGGTCAGGTGACGCACGGGCGGCGGCGCATCATCGCGATCGACGGCGGCACCGTGAAGGGGCCGATGCTGAACGGCACGGTTCCCGCGGGTGGCGCGGACTGGCAGATCATCCAGCAGGACGGCTTCACGGAGCTCGACACGCGCTACACGATCAAGACCGAGCAGGGCCAGCTCGTCTACGTGCAGAACCCCGGCATCCGCACCGCGCCGCCCGACGTCATGCAGAAGCTGCTCGCGGGGCAGATCGTCGACCCGAAGCTCGTGTATTTCCGCACCCAGCCGAGGTTCGAGACCGCGGCGCCGGAGCTGCAATGGCTCGCGAAGAGCCTGTTCGTGGGCGTCGGCGAGCGCTACCCGACCGAGGTCGTGATCAGGTTCTTCAAGGTCGAGTAGCGTTCACTCGGGGCGCCAGTCGCGCTGCATTTCGAGGAACGTGTACGACGCGGACCACGTGATCATCACGAAGCCCGTCAGCGCTTCCATGCCGGCCAGGAAACGGATCGCGCCCACCGGCACTGCATCGCCGAAGCCGACGGTCGTGTAGGTGGTTGCCGAGAAGTAGACGAAATCCGGCAGGGCCGGTGCCGGCAGGCCCGCGAGCGAGCCTACGCCCCAGTGCTGCACGAGTACGAAGTAGCCGGCACCGAACAGCCAGATCTCCGCGATGTGCGTCAGCAGCACGGCAAAGATCAAGAGCAGCACGCGCCGCCGGCGTCGCTGGCTCAGTAGTGGCAGGTACCGGTTGCAGGCGTTCAGTGCTTCGTAGTGCAGCACCACACAGAGGCTGACGATCAGCGCCGCGCCGCCGACGACGAGCCAATTGGCCGGGTCGCTGAGATAAGACACGGGGCGCGCAGCTAGCGGTCGCCGCTGTCGCGGCCGTTACTTCAGAATCGTCGCGAGGGCGGTGATGCCTGCCTGGGCCACCTGCGCGTCCTGCGCAGACGAGCCGCCCGAGACGCCGATCGCACCCACCATTTCGCCGTCGACGACGATCGGGATACCGCCTTCGATCGGCGTGGCGCCGGAGAGCCCCAGGATTGCGTTGCGGCCGCCCGCGACCGCATCCTCGAGCGCCTTCGTCGGGCGGCGGAACGCGATGGCCGTGCGCGCCTTGTCCTGCGCGACCTGGATGCTGCCGTACTGTGTGCCGTCGCGGCGGATCAGGTGCATGAGCAGGCCGCCGTCGTCGACGATCGCGATGACCATGTTCCAGTTGTTCTTGACGGCTTCGGCTTCGGCCGCCGCGGAGACCTGCTTCGCGACCTCGAGCGTCAGTGCGTGCTTGCGTCGCGAGTTTTGCGGCGCCGGCCGTGCCGGCCGCCGCCACCGCGAGCACGCCGCTCAGGATCACCGCACGCCGAGTCAATCCATAGAATCGCCATTTGAGTCTCCCTAGACCAGTGAGTGGTAGACAGCCTGCACGTCTTCGTCCTGCTCGAGCTTGTCGATCAGTGCGAGCACTTCTTGCGCCTGCGCTTCCGGCAGCTGAACCGGTGTCGGTGCAGATGTATTCGTGGGTGGCCGATAGCGGCGTGATGCCGCGCTTCTCGAGCGCCTCCTGCATGTTGCCGAAGTCCGCCGAACAGGCAGCGCGCGACGATCTGCGGCTCGCCTTTATCGCCGGTGCTCTCGCCCATCTCGTCGAGGCCATGATCGATGAGGTACAGCTCGAGATCGTCCTGGTCGATGCCGTCCGGTTTCAGGCGGAACACGCCCATCTTGCGAAACTGGAACGCGACGCTGCCGGTGCTGCCGAGGTTGCCGCTGCCTTTCGAGATGATCGCGCGCACCGATGCCACGGTTCGCGTCGGGTTGTCCGTCGCGCACTCGATGATCAAAGCGACGCCGTGCGGCGCGTAACCCTCGTAGATGATCTGCTCGTAGTTCGTCGCATCCTTGCCCGAGGCGCGCTTGATCGCCGCTTCGACCTTGTCCTTCGGCATGTTGACCTGACGCGCGTTCTGGATCACGCGCCGCAGCGCGGGATTCGAATGCGGATCCGGGCCGCCGGCTTTGACGGCGACGTTGATTTCCTTGTTGATGCGCGCGAACGCCTTGGCCATGCGGTCCCAACGCGCGAACATCGTGTGCTTGCGGACTTCGAAAATTCTTCCCATGGCGGAAAGTGTGGCAGTAAGGCCCGAGGCTTAGCAAACGCGCGACGGGCGTGCCCGCGGGCGTGCTACGCTTTTCGGGTCAGAAAACAGTTGATGGGGCAGTCGCATGGCGCCGAAGTCGCTACGGATCGCGTATTGGACGGCGACGGGCGTGTTCGCGCTATTGCTGGTGCTCGACGGGCTCGGCGGCATTACCCGCGCCGAAGCGGGCGTGGAGGCGCTGACCCACTTGGGCTATCCGCTGTATCTGCTCCCGACGTTCGGTCATCGCGAAGCTGCTGGCGGCCGTCGCGATCCTGCAGACCAGATTTCGCACGCCGAAAGAGTGGGCGTTTGCCGGTTGGGCGTTCACCTGCATCGGCGCGTTCGTGTCGCGTGCGGTGGTCGGTGACACCGCAGAGCTGATCTACCCGGTCGTCTTCCTCGCCATCATGGCCGTACCGTACTGGCTGTGGCTGCGCGCGCGCCGAGCGGGCATCGTGACGTAACGCGATGGCACGCCGCTCCTCCAAGCGCACCACGAAATCCAACAAGAAACGCGCCCGCCGCTTCCGCCTGGCCCGCCTGTTGCCGAGCGCGCGCACGCGCCGGCGACTCGTGAAGCTCGTGCGCCGCACGCCGCCGGCGGTGCAAGTGCTGCTCGCGGCCGTCGCGGTCGTGTCGGTGTGGCTCGTGGTCAACTGGGGTTATCAGGTTGTGCGCAAGCCGTCGGAGCTGTTCTTCCCCGTCAGCGAGCCTTGTACAAGGAGCCGGCGGAAACGTGGCGTGCGTACGGCTCCTTGTTCGCGGAGCACTCCACGAGCGTCATGACGCCGGATCTGCTTGCCGCGCTCGCGCAGATCGAAGGCTCCGGGAATCCGGTCGTGCGCACGTATTGGGAGTGGAGCGTCATCGTTCGATCCGTTCGAGATCTTCCGGCCGGCGTCGAGCGCCGTCGGCATGTACCAGTTTACCGACGGCACGTTCGCCGCGGCGCGGCACTACTGCATCCACAACCACCGCGTGGCGGAGGAGGGGCCGTGGTACTCCATACGATCGTGCTGGTTCAATGGGCTTGTACACGCGCACGATCCCCTCGCACGCGGTCGAGCTCACGTCGGCCTATCTCGATCGCAACGTGGCGCTGACCCTGCAACGCTATCCGGCGCCCAACGCCACGCTTGAGCAGAAGCAGCGGCTGGCGGCGATGCTGCATCTGTGCGGGGCCGGCGCCGCCGCCGAGTACGCGCGGCGCGGCTTGAAGTTTGCGCCCGGGCAGCACTGCGGCGCGCATGACGCGCGCGTCTACGTCGAGCGCGTCATGAGCATGCAGCGCGGTTTGCGGCGCTCGCGGCGGCCGCTCGAGACCTAGTTGCTGGTGCCCGAGCCCTGGCCGTCGGTGCGGCCGAGCGTCTTGCCGTCGGCCAGCACGACGCCGACATACAACGAGCCGCGGCTGCCGTCGTTCAGCTCGACCTGATTGCGCAACGGGTTCACGTAGATCGTGACCTTGTCGCCGACCTTCAGCGCGTCGCGCGTCCAGCCCTGGTTGATCAGCACGTTCGGGGCCGTCATCTCGATCGTCCACAGACCCGCCGTGTCGCCGGCGCCCGCGCCGCCGTCGACCTTGAACGAAGCGTGCGGGTTGATCCAGCGGAACTGGGTGACGGTGCCCGTGATCTTGAGCACGTGCCCCGTGTCGAATGCCGCCGTGGAGTGGTGTGCGCCGGCCGGCAGCGCGGCGAATCCCGCGGCCGCGGCGGCAATGGCAAAGGTTGCGATTTTCGTGAGCGTTTTCATAGGTGCCTCTCGATGCATCACTTCTGGAGACCCGCCTTGCCGGCCTGCGTGCTCGGCAGGTTGTCGTTCAAGTCCGGTAAGCATTCGACCTCGCCGATGTCGGTGTGATCGACGCGCAGCCAGCGCTTGGTGTTGTGCCATTCGCCTTTCCAATTGACCGGGTCCGTCATGACGTACTCGATCTCGAGAACTTCGCCGTTCTCGAGCAGCTTCATGCGCTCCTGCACGCGGAACTCCTCGGAGATCGGGATGCCCGTGTCGATGTAGTGGTTGTACGTCTCGATATACCGCGTGTTCACGACCAGCGTATCGTTCTCGAAGTGGCCGATCGATTCGCCGTTATACGTGATAGATCATGGTTTTCGGATCTGAGTAGTCGCGGCCGTCCAGGAAGATCTGGCGGAAGCTGTTGTTGAAGTTCGACACCATGAAGATCACGGTCGGCGTCTGAATCATCGCGATGGGCCAGACGCGCGTCATGATCATCGGAATACCGGCCGGGAAGCATTGGCCGATCGCGTCGCGATACGGCTTGCGCTCCGCGCGCATCTGCTGGCCTTCCTCGAAATCGGCCTTGGCCTGGCCGATGAACTCGGGGTATGGCGGGCCGAACATGAACTTCGCGAAGCCCTCGCTCAAATCGACGAACCACGTGCCGGTCAGGTCGAACGGTGCGGCCGGCCGCTTGCTTCTTGATGTTCGCGGGTGCGAGCGCGCCGAGGTAGCCCTCGTGCTTCGGGATCATGCCGCTCAGCTTCTCGCGCCGTTCCGCGGCCGTTTGCGCCGCCGCCACGTGGGTGATCGCGATCGCTGCAGCGACGAGCAAGCACGCTCTGATTCCGGCCATTGTTCCCCCACTGATCTTCGATCGAAGCGGGTATTGACTCTACCACAGAGACTCGCCCGGTCACGCGGCCGTCAGTAGTCTCGGTCGCCCGCTGCCACTAGACTCTACGCAGGATTCGGTGCGCCACGCGCGCGGGGGAAAGAGAATCATGAAGAACGCGATCGGTTCGGTGGTCTCGTGGTGGGTGTCGGCCACGCTCATGCAGGCCGCGGCGGCGCAGGGGCTATTGCCCGGCGAGCGCGAAGCCGCGGTCGACCGCAATCCCGGGCGTCGTGGCCGCAGGCGCGAAATGGGAATTGATCTGGGCCGACTTCAAGACGGCGGACGGCATCGTCGGCACGGCCGATGGCGGCGTCATGTTCGCGCAGGAGCAGACGGACACGATCCGCAAGCTCACGCCGGACGGCAAGGAATACACGGTGATCCCCGATACGCGCGGGGCGGGCTCGATCTCGATGGATGCGCAGGGCCGGCTCTATGCCGCAGAGCGCACCTGCACGGAGCCGTTGAACAAGGATCTTGGCGGCTGCAACGAGCTCACGAAGATCACGCAGTACCTTGCCCGAGCGGCGCGTGCTCGCAAACAGCTTTGCGAATGGCGCCACGCTAGGCCGCGTCAACGACGTGATGGCGGACGGTAAGGGCGGGGCGTACTTCACCGCCGGCGGCATCTACTACGTGAACCCGGCCGGCGTCGTGAGCATTGTGGCGGATCAGAACATCCGCACGAACGGGCTCATGCTGTCGATGGACGGCAAGACGTTGTACGTGACGAACAACACGGTCGTCGTCGCGTTCGATGTGCGCGCCGACGGCAGCACTGCGAACCGCCGCGACTTCGGCACGCTGAACGGCGACGACGGCGGCGACGGCATGGCTATCGACAGCGAAGGCCGGCTGTACGTGACCGGCGCGCAGGGCGTGCACGTGCTGTCGCCGCGCGGCGAGCACCTGGGGCTGATTCCGACGCCGCGCCGCCCGATCACGCTCGCGTTCTCGGGGCCCGACAAGAAGGTGCTGTACGTGCCGCAGATGGGCGCCGTCGGTCCCGACGGCAAGGCGTGGGCGACGCCGGAAGGCGTGCGGAATACGGCGATGACGATCTATCGGCTGCCGATGCTGGCGCAGGGGTACAAGGGCCGGCCGAAGTAGCGGTGCGAGTTCAGCCCGCCGCGGTATCGAGGAACCGGAAGCGCAGCCCGCCGAGGATCACCAGATCGCCGTGCTGTAGCGGATGGCTCTTGGCCAGCTTGCCGTTGACCTTGATGCCGTTCTTGCTCTCGATGTCCTCGATCGAGATGCCTTTCGCGGTCGCGACGATTCGCGCGTGCAGGCGCGAGATGAAATGGCTGTCGATCTTGATGTCGGCCGCGTCGATGCGGCCGATCGTCATCTCGTTCTTGTAGAGCGGGTATTTGATCGGCTGTTCGCCGTCGAGCAGCACGAGCACGCGCGTCGTGACACCGCCTTCCTCGTTCGCGCCCGGCGCGGTGCCGCCGTACTCCTCGGGGAACACGAGCGCAGGCGCCAGCATTTCCACCGAGAGCGTCGTCCTCGGCAGGTGCGGCGGCCTTCAGATGCAGATGGCCTCCGACACCGCCGCGGGACTCGCGGATGGAGCTCAGGTCCGCCATCAGCTCGTCGATCGAGGGCAAGTGTGGCCGAGGCGGCGGGCGTAGGCAGCCGCCTCGTCTTCCTCCGGAAGCGCCACGGTGGAAGTCTGCATTCCCTCCGAGCGGTTCAGCTGCTCGCGCAGTTGATCGCGTTCACGGCTCACGCGGTCGAGCTCGGTGCGGGTGGCGGCGAGTGCACGCATGCCTTCCTCGCGGCCGTTGCCGAGAGTATTGAGGCGCGCCTTCTGATCCGCGATCACCGCCTGCGCTTCGGCCAGCGCCTGCGCGAGGCTCTCGACGGTGGGTTTCTTGTCGTCGCTCATCGCAGTTTCGGGGCCGCAGGGCGGGCCGTGTTGAGGGACGGTGGCTGCATGATCTCGTCGTGCCATATCGCTAGCGGGTGCATCCTGCACCGGACGGCGGCCGGATGCAAACGACGAATGCCCGTTTTTTTGGGCATTTTCGTGAGGGTCGGCACGGTCCTGGCGCTTTACCTTATGTACCGACTCGGCTAAGGTGGCGGCCCGTGAATTTGCCCTATCCGCAAACGCACGCTTCGGAAACCCGCCGCCGGGCCGCGGAGACGTGCGCGAGTTGATCGGTTAGGTAACGCACTCATCCCAAGGCCCCGCCGGATTCCGACGGGGCTTTTTTGTTTCTGGAGAAGAGCGCCATGTCCGCCAAGAAGATCGAGAACCCCGTGGTCGCCATCGTCGGTGCTACCGGCGCCGTCGGCGTCGAGCTGCTGCAGTGTCTTGACGCAGCGCAAATTCCCGCTGAAGGAGCTCAGGCTGTTCGCTTCGGCGCGCTCTGCCGGCAAGACCATGGAGTTTCGCGGTAAGCCGACTCGCCGTGCAGGAGCTGACCGAGGCCAGCTTCGACGGCGTGCACATCGGCCTGTTCTCCGCCGGCAGCGGCACGACGAAGAAGTTCGCGCCCGCCGCCGTCAAGGCCGGCACCGTGATCGTCGACAACTCGTCGGCGTTTCGCATGGACGCCGATGTGCCGCTCGTGGTGCCGGAGATCAATCGCGAGGCGATCTTCACGCACAAGGGCATCATCGCGAACCCGAACTGCTCGGCCATCATCTCGATCACGCCGCTGTGGCCGATCCACAAAAAGAACCGCATCAAGCGCCTGATCATCTCGACGTACCAGGCGGCATCGGGCGCCGGCGCGGCCGCGATGGAGGAGCTGCGCGAGTCGACGCGGGCTTACCTCGATGGCCGGAAGTTCGAGCCGAAGGTGCTGCCGCATCCATATGCGTTCAACGCGTTCAGCCACAACACGAAGATCGATCCCGTCACGGGTCACAACGAAGAAGAGACGAAGGTCATCAACGAGACGCGCAAGATCTTCGGCGACCCGAACATGCTGATCGGCATCACTTGCGTGCGGATCCCGGTGCTGCGTGCGCACTGCGTGTCGGTCACGTTCGAGTGCGAGAAGCCGATCACGCCGGAAGAGGTACGCGAGCTCATCGCGAAGGCGCCGGGCTGCAAGCTCGTCGACGACCAGGCCCGCAACTACTTCCCGATGCCGGTGGATGCGTCCGGCAAGGACGAGATCCTGGTGGGCCGCATCCGGCGCGATTTGAGCGACACGACCGGCCGTTCGATCTCGATTTTCTCGGCCGGCGATCAGCTGCTTGAAGGGCGCCGCGCTTGAACGCTGTGCAGATCGCCGAAGCAGCTGGTTCGGTAAATCGTCAGATAAGAGAAGATCTCTCGCGAAGGCGCGAAGGCGCCAAGCCAGATAAGAAGATAGAGGCTGGTCCAGAGATCCGATTTGTTCCTGGATATTCGTCTTCTTGATCTTCCTTGGCGCCTTTGCGCCTTTGCGAGAGATCTTCTCTTCAACCCACAGAAGGCGAGCGCTCTACTTCTTGAGGGTGCCGTTGACGCCTTCGGGCGAGCAGTTGAACGGCTCGAGCTTCAGGTCCGTGGCGGCGTACTCGAGCGTGGCCGGGTCGAAATCGCGCGTGAAGAAGTCGGGGTCCTTCAGCGTGATCTCGACGACGAGCCGTTGTCGCGCCGCATCGAGGTGCAGCCGCTCGACCGACGTCAGCGCCGCGGAGTGCAGCAGCCCGCGCGTGGGCTGGCCCGGCTGCTCCACGTACTGATTCAGCACGCCCGCCGAGTAGTTACCCGTCTCGATGACGAGCGTGTCGCCTTCGAAGTGGCCGATCGAATGACCGAGCGAGCTGCGCGGCCCGTCCTTCGGATGCTCGCGCTGATTCGAGGTACACCACGCGTTGCACGTCCATCCACTCGTGTCGCAGCACCACGCGGTCGCCCTCACGCGTGATCGACAGCGGCGTGCCGGGCGCGCCCCACACGCGGCGGATCGCGACCGGGTCGCAGCGGAACGTGGGGTCGTCCTTGAACGGATCGTATTTCGCGACGGCCGCCTGACCCGCCGCCGTCAGCGACTGAATCATCGGCTGCGGCCCGCTCGTGCTGCGATTGCGAATCGGCGCGAGCAGCCAGGTGCCGAAGATGTCGTGGCGCGGCGGCTGCGCTGCGGGGCCCGGCGCGCGCACGGACTGCGGGCCCGTGGGGCCATTCACGTTCAGCGCGCGGCCGTCCGGGAAGTACACGTTGTTGAAGAAACAGATGTACGGGCTGTGCCGCGACAGCGAGCCGTCGATGCGCAGCTGCGTGCCGGCCTTCAACATCTCGGGCGTGATGCCGTTGCGCGTGAGTTGCGTGTAGCCGTGCGATTCGCAGACGTACTCCTGCGTCTTGCCGTTCTCGTCGACGGCCTCGATGTGCAGATAGCTGTGCGGGTTGCGCGCCTCGAATTCTTTCACGACGCCCGAGATGCTGACCGGCTTGTCGATGTCGAAGTGCGGCGCAAAGCTGTGATGCGCGCTCGCGGCCTGCGCGACCAACGCGGCCGCTACCGGCGCCAATACCCTCGAAGCTAACGGCATGTGGTGTTCCTCCCCCTCGCGGTGCTGCGATTATAGGCTCGAGGGTCGCGACGGGCAGCGGATTTTGGTAGCGTGCAACTCGTCGTGGTCTCGCCGGGTTCCGATGCAACATCTCGTTCGACTCGCCGTTCTTTCGCTCGGGTTCGCCAGCATCGTGCAGGCCCAGCAGGCGCCGCAGCCGGTCCGCGTGCGCGGCACGGTGCAAGCGTTCGACGGCCAGGCGTTGACGCTGGCTACGCCAAAGGACGGTGTCGTGAAGCTCTCCGTCGGCGCCAACACCGGCATCAACGGCGTCGCAGCCAGGACCCTGGCCGACATCGGCGACAACACGTTCATCGGCACCACCGCCGTGAAGGACGCGAAGGGGCGTTGGCAGGCGACAGAGGTCCACATCTTTCCGGAATCGATGCGCGGCGCGGGCGAGGGCCACTACGCGTGGGATCTGCCGGAGAGCACGATGACGAACGCGGCCGTCACCGGCGCCGTGCGCAAGGGCAAGCGCGGCACGTTCGCACTGAAGTACGCGGGCGGCGTCGTCGACGTCGACGTGACGCGCAAGACGGCGATCGTGGCGCTCACGGCCGGCGATCGCTCGCTGCTCGTGCCGGGCGCCACGGTGTTCGCACTCGCAGTTCCGCAGGCCGGCGGCGCGGCGAATGCCGTGGCGATCGTGGCCGAGACCCAGGGCGTCAAGCCACCGATGTAACTCAAGGAGAGACCCATGGCCGCACAACCGCATGACAGCAAAGACGCAGATCGGCATCGATCGGCGTGTCTACGACCTGTACGACGAGTACTGCCACGGCCGCATCGACCGGCGCGAGTTCCTGGCGCGCGCGAGCGCCGTGGTGGTCGGTGGTCTCGCGATGGCGCAGGCGCTGTTCCCGCGCTACGCGCGAAGCGCAAACCGTGTCGTTCACGGACTCGCGCATCAAGGCCAAATACGTCGAGTACCCATCGCCCGGGCGGCAACTCCGGCAAGATGCGTGGCTATCTCGTGCAGCCGGCCGGCGACGGGCCGTTCCCCGCCGTGCTCGTGATTCACGAGAACCGGGGCTTGAATCCGTACGTCGAAGACGTCGCGCGGCGCGCGGCCGTGGCCGGGTTTCTGGCGCTGGCGCCCGATGGCCTGGCGCCGGTCGGCGGCTATCCCGGCAACGACGACGACGGCCGCACGCTGCAAGCGGGCCTCGATCAGGCCAAGCTGCGCCAGGACATGGTGAACAGCGCGCGCTACTTGAAGGCTCTGCCCGCGTCGAACGGCAAGCTCGGCGCAACGGGCTTCTGCTGGGGCGGCGGCATGGTGAACAACCTGGCCGTCGCGATCGGCGCAGACCTGCGCGCCGGTGTGCCGTTCTACGGCGCGGCGCCGGCCGCGGCCGACGTTGCGAAGATCAAGGCGGCGCTGCTGATTCAGTACGCGGGCAGCGACGAGCGCATCAACGGCATGTGGCCCGACTACGAGGCGGCGCTGAAGGCCGCCAAAGTCATGTACCAGATGTACCAGTACGAGGGCACGCAGCACGGCTTCCACAACAATTCGACGCCGCGTTACACCGAGGCGGCCGCGAATCTCGCCTGGGAACGCACGCTCGCGTTCTTCAAGCAGCATCTCGCGTAGGGAGCGCGCGGCTCGGCGAGCGCCGCTGCCGTAGTCGACCGCATGCTGAAAGGCTGGCGCCGGCGGCGCATTCTTTCCCGCCACAGCGATCCCGGACGAGCTGTGGGCCGCGACGGTCGCGAGCGCGCCGGCCTTCGGTCGCTTGCGTGCCGACCGACAGCAGCGGTTGCGCGATCTCGTGCTGTTGTTCCTGCACGAGAAGCATTTCGAGCCGGTGCAGGGCATGGTGCTCGATGATGCGAAGCGCTTGCGGATCGCGGCGCTCGCGTGCCTGCCGATTCTCGAGCTCGGGCTCGATGCCTACGCCGCGTTCCACTCGATCGTCGTGCATCCGGACGAGTTCCTCGTGCGCGACCGCGAGTACGAGGACGAGGACGGTGTCGTGCACGTGGGCGACGACCTGCTGAGCGGCGAAGCGTTCGAGCAGGGCCCCGTGGTGTTCGCGTGGACGGAAATCGAGGCGAGCGCCCGCGGCGAAGGCTACAACGTGGTCGCGCACGAGATGGCGCACAAGCTCGACATGCTGAGCGGTGAGACGAACGGCGTGCCGCCGCTGCATGCCGACATGCGCACGCCGGAGTGGGTCGCGGCGTTCGACGCGGCCTACGACGATCTATGCGAACAGATCGAACGCGGTGTTACGCCGTGGATCGATCCGTATGCGGTCGAAGACTCGGCCGAGTTCTTCGCCGTGAGCGTCGAGCTGTTTTTCGATCATGCCGAACGAGCTGCAGGCGGCGTATCCCGACGTCTACGCGCAGCTGAAACGATTCTTCAAGCAGGACCCCGCCGCCGCGTAAGCCGTAGGAAGTCGGCCTTCACGCGCTTCATGCCGAACCAAAACCCGATCGCGCTCACGACCAGCGCGCCCAGGCTGAGCGTGATCATGCCGATGTCCCACAGCGGGCGCTTGTCGTACCAGAAGCCGAAGTCGAGGCTGTGCAGGCCGTTATAGAGCCAACGCTCGAGGCGATTCAGCCGATGGATCGTGGCGACGACCTGCCCGAGCTCCACGTCGACGTAGACCCAGGTTTGAAGCGGATCGTCGAATTTCACGCGCAGCACCGGTAGCGGAGCCTGCCGGCCGCGCGAGTAGTAGTACGAGTCGTAGTCGCGCAGCAGCTGCTGATCGACGATCTGCGCGTCGCCCGCCGCGGCGGCCAGCCGGCCGAGCAGCGAGTCCGTCGCGAACGCCGCCGCATGCGGTTGAAGCGTCGTGGCGTCGATCAGCAGGTGTTCGGGTTGCGCTCGGCCGCCGACCTGGTAGGGCTGATGGAGTCGCTCGCGGTGCGGGTCGAGCGGGGTGGCTTCGGCTGCGAATCGGGCGAGGTAGTACGGCCGGTCGGCGACGCGTCGGAACTCGAGCTCCTTCAGCGCCCGGCCACCGAGCACCGACTCCCACGCGCCCGCTTGCAACGCGGCGAACTGATCGAGCTCCACGGGGCCGCCCGACAGTGCTTCGTCGCCGATCCTGAGTCCTTCGGCGTTGGTCCAGTCGAACGGCTCCATCGACAGCAGACCGCTGAACACCCAGGTCAGCGCGAACACGCCGAAGACGAGGCCGAGAACCTGATGCCACCGCATCCAGCCCCGGTAGCGAACCGTTCCTACGAAGCGCATGGGCTGGTAGCGGAACAGCTGCACGACACCGACGACGAGCCCGAGCGCCGCCAGCAGGCAGCCGATCCCGGCTGCGATGACGACCGTCCAGTACCAGGCCGGTTGGTTGACGCGCAGCGGCGTGATGTAGAACCAGTGCGGAATCGTCGCGATCCACGCCAGCGCGCGCGTGCGCCGCGTGGTGACGAGGCGAACTTCCGCCGTATCCGGCGACACGTACACCTGCGTGCCCGCGCCGTCGCCGACGGCGAACTTGTACAGCGGCAGCTCGCCGCCGAGCAGCAGTGTCCACTGATCGGGACGGTTGACGGTCGTGATCAGCGAGAGATCCTTTGCGTTCGCGCCCAGGAACTTGGCTGCGACCCCCTTTGCGGCTTCGACGTCGAGTCGATCGAGCGTGGCACCATCGTCCGCGATACACGGTGGCCGATCCGTAGCGGCTGTCGAAGCGATAGGCGGGCCGCCCCAGGATCGTCGTGAGTCGCACCTGGCCGAAGCCGCGCTCGGCGCGCGCCGCGGCTTCGGCCGGCGTGATCTGCACGGCGGCGATGTCGAGCGTAGGCAGGTGTTCCAGTCGAGCCTTCGGATCGAGCGCTGGCATGCCGCCGACGTAGATCATTGCGATGCCGGTCACGAACCAGAGGATGAACAGCACACTGAGCGGAATGCCAATGTACCTGTGCAGCAGAATCAGGACGCGTCGTAGCAACTGCATGGTGTTTCGCGAGTGATATTCGAGAGTCGGAGCAGGCAAGGGTGCTAAAGGGTACTTGCTGTGCGCCGGGTTCTCCACGCCGACGACGCACTCGCGAGCGTGCATTCCACGCCCGGGGCTCGTGCGAGCGGAAGGACGCGTTGCAAAAATACAACTAGGTATAAAATGTACTAGTAATAAATATTATCTGGTTAGGTTCACCAGTGTGATGCAGAGTGCCACCCAGGCCGGTCACCATAAGCCGGCCACGGGGAACGGGGGCAATCGCTTTTTGGCAACACTGCCACGTCGCTGAAACAGCGATGGCCCTTGCGGTCTTTTGGGTCTCAGATCACTCGGTCGAATCATCGGGGGTAACAACCAATGTCAGGAACCACACGCGAACAGGCGCAGGTCGTCAATCGCACCGTGTTGGCGTCGACCATCTCCGCCTTGCTGGCGGGCGGTGGCGCTGCTCACGCACAACAACCACAGAATACGCAGGGTCTCGAAGAGATCACCGTCACGGGCTCGCGCATCGTTCGCCGTGACCTCGAAGCCGCAAGCCCCATCGTCACGATCGATGCCGCGCGACTCGAGAACTCGAGCACGATCAGCATCGAAAGCGTGCTGAACCAGATGCCGCAGTTCGTGCCCGAAGGCACGCAGTTCGACCAGGGTATTCAAGCGGGCCCGACGGCGTCGCTCGGTATCGGCAGCGTCAACCTGCGCGGTATCGGCGTGAACCGCACCCTCGTGCTGATCGACGGCCGCCGCGCGCAGCCGGCGAACGCCACGCTGGTCGTCGACGTGAATACGATTCCTTCCGCTGCCATCGAGCGTGTCGAGACGATCACGGGTGGCGCTTCCGCCGTGTACGGCGCGGACGCCATGGCCGGTGTCGTGAACTTCATCCTGAAGAAGGATTTCGAAGGCATCGACATGGACTTCCAGAGCGGCGCGACGTCGCAGGGCGACGGTGCAGAGACTCGCTTCACCACCTTGCTCGGCGTCAATTCCGGCGACGGCAAGAGCAACGTCATGCTCGGCGTCGAGTGGTACAACCGCGGTCAGGTGCTGTTGAAAGACCGCGATTTCTTCCGCAACGGCTGGTTCGACCCGGGCAGCGACGCGGGCGGATTCATTCATCCGCCGGGTTACTCGCCGGCGTCGGCGGTTCTCGGCGTGGGGAACGTGCAAAGCGGCGGTTTGCCGACGCAGGCTGCGGTCGACCAGATTTTCTCGGCCAACCCGACTCAGTACGCCGGCTATTTCCCCTGTGATGGATGGGCCACCGAGACGGATGGCGTGGCGGGCATTACGTTTGCGGACTGCAACAAGGCCGCAACGACCGCTGGCCAGTGGGCCGTGAATCGAAGTTCTGAGATCTACTTCAACCCGGACGGCTCGCCGTTCGTGCTGGCGGGCGCCCACGGGTACAACGGCCCCTTGGACACCGCGTCCAGCATCAACGCGTCGATCGGCGGCGGCTACGCCGGCATGCGCCTGCAACCGAACGGCAACCTGGGGCAGGTCAATTACGTAGGCCAGGCGTCGTCGCCGCTGACGCGGCGCTCGGTGTTCGGTCGCGCCACGCACGAGCTGAACGACCGGTTGACGGCGTTCGCTCAGGCGAACTACAGCAGCATCGAGGTCACGACCACGGGTGGCTATCCGCCGGCCATAACGGTCTGGTCGGCCCCGATCCCAGTGGATGGTCGGCCGATTCCGGCAGCGTTGGCGACGTTGCTGGCGTCGCGCGACAACCCGGCCACTACGGCCAACGAAGCATTGAATCCCTGGACGCTGTACCGCGTGATCGATTTCCTTGGCGACGGGAACAAGCTGACGACCTCGAACGACGTCTTCCAGATCATGGCCGGCGTCGAAGGCTCGTTCGCCAACCGTGACTGGACGTGGGAAGGCTACGTTTCCTCGGGGCAGACGAACTCGACGGTCTTCACCCACAACCTACCGTCGTTGCAGCGCTACCAGTATCTGCTCAACGCGATCCCCTCCCCCGGTGCGGCTTCGAATGGCACGTGGGGTATCGGCTCGTTCACGTCGGGGCGCAACTATGTGCAGACCTGCACGAGCGGTTTGCCGATCTTCTCGAACAGCTCGACGCTTGGCGTAGGCAACGTCTCGGCGGACTGCCTCGAGAGCATCGACGCGAAGAGCCGGGCGGTCCAGAAGCTGAAGCAGGACGTCGGCGAGTTCAACCTGCAGGGCAAGATCACCGACATGAAGGCCGGCGAGCTGCGGTTCGCGGTCGGCGTCAGCACGCGGAAGAACACGTTCGCGTTCGACCCGGGCGAGACGAACGATCGCGAGTCGGTCATCGAAAATCCGATGAACATCTTCGCCTCGAACAATACGGCCGGCCAGACCAAGACCAACGAGATCTACGGCGAGTTGCTGGTGCCCGTGACGAAGAAGTTCGATCTCGAGTTCGGCGTGCGCGAGTCGGATTATCCCGACTCCGCGATCGGGACGACGCAAACGTGGAAGGGCCTGTTCACGTTCAAAGCGCTGGACAGTTTGACGCTGCGCGGTGGTTTGCAGCGCGCCGAGCGCGCCCCGAATACGGCCGAGCTGTTCCAGGGCGTGTCGTTGCTCGTCGTGCCGTTTGCGCCTAGCGATCCGTGCTCGTACACGTTCGATCACAACGATGTGAAACCGGGGCTGCTGTGGGGCAATACGGCTACCAACCCGAATCGTGCTGCGGTCCAGGCGCTATGCCGTGCGATCATCAACAACAGCGACGGTGATCCCTCGAACGACAACCTATCGGTGTTCGACACGGGCGGCGCGGGTCCCAATGGCTTTGCGCGGCCCGGTAACCCGTTCTTCCCGCTCGAGATCGAGCTCCGCGCGGGTAGCGTGAACGTGAAGCCGGAGGTGGGCGATACGTTCACCTTGGGTCTCGTCCTGCAGCACCCGGGCAAGCTCGAGAACTTCACGGCGTCGTTCGACTGGTACAACATCGAGATCACCGACGCGATCGCGCCGCTGAACTCCCTGTTCGCGTACCAGCAGTGCTTCAACTCGAATGGCAGCAGCAATCCCACGCTCGCGTACACGGGCAACGCCTACTGCGCGTTGATCAAGCGTAACGTGCAGTCGGGCGAGCGTGCCTCCGTCGACGCGCCGTTCATCAACACCGGTACTTTGAAGACCACCGGTCTCGACGTCGGCGTGAACTGGACCAAGGACCTCGGCGCGGGCTCGTTCTTCGTGAACTCGCTGATGACGTTCCTCGGCAAGTACGACACGCAGGATGCACCGGGCACCGCGATCAACCATGAGAAGGACACGTTCGCGGACGGTGGTCAGTTCAAGTACAAGATGACCAATACGTTCGGCTACAACTTCGGCGGTGGCAAAGCCAACATCGGGTTGCAGTGGCGGTACCTGCCGAGCATTCGGGACGAGTCGGCGGCACGCGTGCCCACTACGGCCGTATTCCCGGTCAGTTCGTACCAGTCGTTCAACGTGTTCGCGGGCTATACGGTCAACGACAAGATCAACCTGCGAATGGGTATCGACAACTTCACCGACGTGCAGCCGAATATCGTGGGCGCCACTGCGAGCGACAACAATGCCGAAGTCACTCGCGCGGACTACTACGACATCCTCGGTCGTCGTGCGTACGTGGGCGTGAAGATGCAGTTCTAAAAAGGCTGGCGCTATCCAGCGCAAAGACGGCGAGCCCGCAAAAGGCTCGCCGTTTTTTTTGGTGCGGAGGCGACGCTAGGGCTACGGGGAGAGGGCGACGTCCACTACTTGGCCGTGGGCTGCGCGGGGGCCTGTGCGGCCGGCACGGCCTCGGTCCTGACCGCGTCTCGGTCGCCACGGCGGCGTGAGCGCTTCGGCTCCGCGGTGGCAGCGACCAGCACTTTCACTTCGTCCTCGCTGACCGGGCCGAACATGCCGAGCTGGCAGGAGGGCCCAATCACGAACGCCGGCCCCTGCAGCGCGATGTGCTCATTGGTGACGGGATTCGTGTAAGGCGTCGTGTTCGTGCTCGCGCCCGAGCGATACAGCACGGTGAACGTGCTGCCGGCGCACAGCTTGCCGTTGTTGGCGTAGGTGAAGCTCATGGCGGAGTTGCGGCGCATGCCGGGGCACTGCCGCACGAGCTGGTTGTTGTACGTGGCCCGCTCGCGCGTGATGAACAGGACGTTCCGGTCGTCGAGGATCTTGGTGCTGCGGATGTCGGCCCGTCGGAGGCAGGCCGTTGCCACGCTCGTGGCTTCGTCGCCGGCGGAAGCAACGCCGGCCTGGCCGGTGCCGAGTACGGCCGTAATCAACAGAACACGGCGAATCGTCGTCACAACGTTCATGTGTTGACCCTCCAAAGCGTCGAAACCCGCTGCGGTGGTCACTACGTCGGTCCTCGGGAGGGCGCTCCGGTCTGAAGTGGCCCTTCCGTTCCGAGCGCATGTGGGTGCCTGCGGCAGCGTACCACCGGGTATCGCTGAGCGGCCATTTCCGGCAGGTCGGACGGAGCGTGGAGTCGGCCGTTCCGCGGAGGCGCCTATAGGGGGTAAAACATTAATATAATAATTAGCTTACAGACTGTTACTAATTCTATATCTAGTTGGTGAGAACGCGGATGCGACTGACTCTGACGCGACCTGGCAGCAGAACGGTAGCGGTGTCGCCGTGGTGGCTCCACCGCACGCCGCGCGAACTCGCGACCCCCTCAGTGGAAGTGGTGATGCCCGGCGGCCTGGAGCAACGGCAGCAGCATGGCCACGCCGAATAGCACCAGCAGCACGCCGCTGGCCTGGCGCGGCAGGCGCGCGAGACCCAGCGATTGCAGCAGCGCGCTGAGCGCCGTGAGCCCGACCGACGTCCCGAGCCCGAACAGCGCCATCACGAGCGCACCCTGGAGGGCCCCGCCCGCGGTGGCGGCCACCGACAGCTGTGCGTACACGAGCCCGCACGGCAGCCAGCCCCACAAGGCGCCGACGGCGAGCGCCCGCAGCGGATCACGCGGCGGCAGCAGTGGCTTGCAGCAGCGGCGCGAGCCGGCGCCAGACGAACGCGCCGGCGCGTTCGAGGGGCGCCAGCAGTGCGCGGCCGAGCAGCAGTTGCACGCCGATCGCGCACGATCAGCAGGCTGCCGCCATCCGCAGCACGACGAGACCGTTCGCGCCGAACAGTGTCGTGACCGCGGCCGCGCCCACGAGCCCCACCACCGCGCCGGCAACCGCGTAGCTCAGCACGCGGCCGAGTGCGCGGCCGAGAGCACGGCGAATCCCTGCAAGCCGGGCCGCTGGCCTACGCCGAGCGCGCCGACGATGCCGCCGCACATGCCGAGGCAATGGCCGCCGCTGCCGGCGAGCCCGGTCAGCCATGCCGCGAGCAGGAGTGCCGCATTCGAGCTCAGGCATCGTGCGGCTCCTCGTCGTCGAGCAGTATCCGCACGGCCGGCGTGTCGAGATCGTCGAACTGGCCGGCGCGGACGGCCCAGAAGAACGCCCACACCGCGAGCGCGAGCAGCGCCGACGCGAGCGGAATCAGCGCGAACAGGATGCTCATGCGGTCTTGCTCCCGCGGCAGCGGTTCCGCCGGCAGCGACCGGTCCGCTCCGCGGGATCGGCGAGCAAGCGGCTCAGGCGCAGCGCATTGCCGACGACGACGAGCGAGGAGAGCGACATGCCGATCGCGGCCATCCATGGCGCGAGCAGGCCCGCGGCCGCGAGCGGCACCGCCGCGAGGTTGTATACGGCGGCCCAGACCAGATTCTGCCGCACGACGCGGCGCGTAGCCGCGGCCCAGTCGGGCAGCCGCGCGAGCACGCGCAGGTCGTCGCCCGTGAACACGACGTCCGCGCTCGCCTGCGCGAGCCGACTGCCGGCGACGAGCGCGACCGAGACGTCGGCCTGCGCCAGCAGCGGCGCGTCGTTGATGCCGTCGCCGACGGCGGCAACGACCGCGCCCGACTGCTGCCGCGCGCGCGAGCAACGCGAGCTTGTCCTCGAGGACGCTGTGCCGCGTGCCACTCCGTGACTCCGAGCGCACGCGCGGCGCGGCCCACGGCGCCCGCGGCGTCGCCGCTGACGAGCAGCAATGCAGTAGCCGCGGGCATCGAGCGCGGCCAGCGCTTCGCGCGCGTGCGGGCGCAGCGTGTCGGTGAGCTCGATGCGCGCAAGCAGCTCGTGCTCGTCGGCGAGGTAGACGCACTGCGAATCCTCGCCGCCGGCGGCGCCGACGTGCCGTGCCGAGCCGAGCCGATAGCGGCGGCCGTCGATCGTGCCCGTGACGCCGTAACCGGGTCGATAATCGAGGTCGGCGGCTGCCGCGACGGGCGTACCGCTGCGCAGCGCGCGCGCTATCGGGTGCTCGTTGCCCGCCTCGAGCGCGGCCGCGAGCGCGAAGGCACCGCTCGGCGTCGACGCGCCGCAGCGCATCGACGCGCCCGACGACGATGCGGCCTTCGCTCAAAGTGCCGGTCTTGTCGAACATCCACGTCGTCACGTCGCCGAGCCGCTCGAGCACGCGGGCGGAGGAGAGCAGCAGTCCGCGCCGCGCGAGGCCGCCCAGCGCGACCGCGAACGCCGCCGGCGCCGCCAGCGACAGCGCGCATGGGCACGTCACGACGAGCAACGCGAGCACGACCTCGAAGGCGCGCTCCGGTGCCGTCGCGAGCCAGAAGGCGCCGGCCGCGGCCGTGATCGGCGAGCAATGCCACGACGAACCACGTCGCCCAACGGTCGGCGACGCGCAGAAACACGGGCCGATCCGCGAGTGCGCGCTGCAGCAGGCCGCCGACGCGCTCGAGGTAGCTGTCTGCGCCGAGCCGTGTCACGCGAATCTCGGCCGGCGCGCGGCCCACGTTCACGGCGCCGCCGAGCACGCGCTTCGCCGCGGCGCGCGAAATCGCCCCAGCGATTCGCCCGACAGCAGCGACTCGTCGAACGCACCGTGCTCCGAGGTGAGCTCGCCGTCGGCGGGCACGGCTTCGCCGGGCGCGACGACTACGATGTCGCCGGCCGCGAGCTCGATCGTGCCGACGCGTTCGAGGTTGTCGCCCCGGCGGCGCGTGGCGGACAGGGGCCGCAGATCGGCCAACGCGTCGAACACGCCGCCCGCGCGGCGCCGGGCGCGCGACTCCAGGAATCGGCCGAGCACCAGGAAGAACAGGAACATCGTCGCCGAGTCGAAATACACGTGCCCCGTGCCGCGCAGCGCGTTCACGAGGCTCGCGGAGAGGGCGATGGCGAGTGCCAGCGCCACGGGCACGTCCATGCCGAGCCGGCCGCGACGCAGGTCGCGCCACGCGCTCGCGAAGATCGGCGCGCCCGAGTACAGCACCACGGGCGTCGCCACCACCATGCTCGCGAGCATGAAGAAGCTCGCGTACGCGGCCTCCATGTGCTCGAACGCGCCGATGTACAGCGCTGCGGCGAGCGTCATGACCTGCGCCGAGCCGAAGCCGGCGACCGCGAGCCGCTTGAGCTCGGCGCGTTGCTCGTCTCGAGTGCCGACGATCCGTGCCGCCGAGCAGCGCCGGGCGCGGCTCGAAGCCGAAGCCCGCGATCGTGCTCAAGATCGCGCTCGGGCGCGTGCGCTCGGGATCGAATTGCACGGTCGTCTCGCCCGACAGCGGGTTCACGCCGACGTCCGTCACGCCTTCGATGCCGCGCACGCCGCGCTCCAGCAGCCACACGCAGGCGGCACACGTGACGCCGTCCACGCGGCAGCGCAGCTCGCGGCCTCCCGCGGCGGACGCGCGGCGCGAGCCGCGCGGCGACTTCGGGCCGATCGCATACGGTCCACGGGCTCGCGGACCGCGCGCGGTCCTTCGGCCGCGCGCTGGGCACGGTCCGGAAAGTCATAGAACCGTGCGAGCCCGTGCTGCTCGATCAGCGTTGCGACCGCGAGGCAACCGGGGCAGCACACGGGCCGCCGCTGCCCCTGCACGAGTCAGCGAGAAATCGGCGCCCGCCGGGACTGGCTCGCCACAGTGGAAGCAATTCGCCACGGTGGTCACTGCGCCGGCGCGCTGACGCGGACCGTCGTCGGTGCGCGGCCGACGGCGCCCGCGAGCCGCCATGCGCCGTCGCTTGGGCGCAGCTCGAAGTCGTAGCGGCCGGCGGCGAGATCGCTGCGACCGACGTACTCGCGGCCGTCGTAGTCGAGCACGAGCGCGCGGTCCGCGGCCGCATTGCCCGCGTGGCGCAGTCGCAGGGCGAGAGACTGCGGCGCGTGTGCCGAGGTCCCCCACGACCTCGATCGCGATTTCTGTCGCGCCGCGTTCGCCGGCGCGCAGGTGCAACGTCGCTTCGAGTCCGCGCGCTGCGGCGTGCGCGTCGGCTGTCTGCTCCTCGCGCGAGATCTCCTCGATGCGCGCGTAGTCGTCGACGACGAGAGGGGCAGGCGAGTGCACGGCGAAATACAGCAACGCGAAGCCGGCGACAACGGAGGCACCCGGCGGCAGCATCAGCAGCCACGGCCAGCGGTCGCGATACCAGGGCTTGCTGAACGCCGTGGGTGCTCATGGCGTGAACAGACGCGCCTGCTCGGTTGTCGTGAGCGCTGGCGCGTCGCGGGCCGTCAGACGGAACGTGATCGTGTGGCCGCCGCCTGGAATCGCGCCATCCTCGACGAGCGCCCGCGCCGCGACGCTGCGGACTTCGCCCGCGCCGACCTCGAGCACCGGCGGATCGGTTTCCACCACCAGCGTCGGCAGGCCCTCGGCCCGCAGGTCGTAAGTGTGCCGTACGTTGTCCTTGTTGATGATACGCAGCATATACACGTTCTCGATGTAACCGGCGCGCGATTCGCGGTACAGCGCGTTGCGATCGCGGATCACGTCGAGATCGAGCGGCGTGCGCAGCAGCAGCGCGGCGACGAACCCGCCGCAGAGCAGCGTCAACAGCGTCGCGTAGACGACGACGCGTGGCCGCACCACGTGCGTGACACGACCTTCGATCGCCGTGCTGGGTCGAATAGCGGATCAGGCCGCGCGGGTACTGCATCTTGTCCATGACGCCGTCGCACGCGTCGATGCAGGCCGCGCACGCGATGCACTCGTATTGCAGGCCCTTGCGGATGTCGATGCCCGTGGGGCACACCTGCACGCACATCCGGCAGTCGATACAGCTGCCGAGATTCAGCGCTCGTGGCTCGATGCCACGCGCCCGCGAACCGCGCGGCTCACCGCGGCGTTCGTCGTACGACACGACCAGTGTGTCGCGGTCGAACATCGCGCTCTGGAAGCGTGCGTACGGACACATGTACTTGCAGACCTGCTCGCGCATGAAGCCGGCGTTGCCGTAGGTCGCGAAGCCGTAGAACAGAATCCAGAACGTCTCCCAGCCGCCGACCGATAGCGTCATGACTTCGCGCCCGAGCTCGCGGATCGGTGTGAAGTAGCCGACGAACGTGAAGCCGGTCCAGAGCGCGAACGCGATCCATAGCGCCTGCTTGGCCGTCTTGCGCCAGATCTTTTTGGCCGTCCACGGCGCCGCGTCTAGCTTGCGCCGGGCGGGCCCGCGCCCCTCGGCGAGCCGTTCCATCCACAGGAATGCCTCCGTCCACACGGTCTGCGGGCACGCGTAGCCGCACCAGACACGCCCGGCCAGTGCGGTGAAGAAGAATAGGGACAGTGCCGCGATGATCAGCAGCCACGAGAGAAAGAAGAAGTCCTGCGGCCACAGCACGAGCCCCAGCACGTAGAATTTGCGGGCCGGCAAGTCGAACAGCAGCGCCTGCCGCCCGTCCCACGTGACCCAGGCGGCAAGGTAGTAACCGCCTAGCAGCGTGATCATCGCCGCGATCCTGAAGCGCGCGAACACGCCGTCGATCTCGCGCGGGTAGATTTTCTCCTGCGCGGCGTACAGAGATTGCGGTGCGATGTCGGTCATGCGAGCGCGGTCCTTCGGCTCTCGTCAGTCTTGCGCCGGCGGCTCGGCATGCGAAGTCCGCAGCAGGTACAGCGTCAACGCCGCCGAGGCGGCCGTCAGACTCCAAATGAAGAAGAACCCGATCGCGTAGCCCGTCATCCGCTCGACCGGTAGCGGTGGCTCCGTGACCTCGACGAGCGTCATCGGGTCGACGAATGCGAACAGCACCATCGTGCCGACGGCGGCGACCAGGAACGACGACCAGCCGGCCACCGCAGCGTCACGCTGCCGGCGGCTCAGCTCGTGGGTCCCCCGGCCGTCGTCGCTGTGCGGATCGCGGTTGGCATCCATCGCTTCACTCCCGCTTCGACAGGCTCACGATATAGGCGGCCAACACGTGCACGCGGTCCGCGCCGAGCACGGGTTCCTGCGCGGGCATCTGGTTCAGTCGCCCGTTCGTAATGACGTCGAAGATCGTGCTGCGCCCGGCGCCGTGCAGCCAGATCTCGTTCGCGAGCTTCGGTGCGCCGAGCAGCTGATTGCCTTCGCCGTTCACGCCGTGACACGCCGAGCAATTCGCCGTGAACAGCGGGCGGCCCTCTTCGACGCGTGCCGCGTCGACGTCGCGCCCCGCGAGATGCTGCACGTAGTCGGTCAACAGGTTGCGAGTCTCCTCGGGCAAGCCCGCGCCGAAGCCGGGCATCACGCCCGTGTGACCGCCTTTGATCGACGCCTCGATCTCGGTCGGCTTGCCGCCGTACAGCCACTCGTCGTCGGTGAGATTCGGGAAGCCGCGCGCGCCGCGCGCGTCGGAACCGTGGCACTGCGCGCAGTTGTTCACGAACAGGTTGTGACCGGCGCTGAGTGCGGCCGGGTTCGTGGCCAGCTCCTCGATGGGTGTGGAGGCAAACGCCGTGAACAGTTTGCCGTAGGTCTGCTCGGCCTCGTCGATTTCGCGGTCGTATTGACTGATCTCGTTCCAGCCAAGCAGCGAGAACGCGCCGAAGCTCGGAAACAGCACGAGGTACACGAGCCCGAACGCGATCGTGAGCCAGAACAACCCGAGCCACCAGCGCGGCAACGGATTGTTGCCCTCGACGACGTCGCCGTCCCAGACGTGACCCGTGGTGGCGCCCTCGCCGATGTTGGTCCTGCTCGACGCAACCATGAGCCAGGCGGCGCCGATGATCTGCGCGACGACGAGGATCACGATGAAAAGGGTCCAGCCTAAGGTCATGTCAGCGCACCTCCGTCCGTGGGGGCGCGTCGTCGTCCTCGAGCGGCAGGGCGGCCGCGCGCGTGAAGTCTGCACGCCGGCTGCGGCTGTAAGCCCAGATCACGAGCGCGATGAACAGACGTCATGAGGATCGCGGTCAGGAGACCGTGGAACGTGCCGATGTCCATGTCAGCGGCTCCGCTTCGTGGCGATGCCGAGCCCCTGCAGGTACGCGATCAGCGCCTGGAGCTCGGTCTTGCCGTCCACGGCCTTCGCGGCCCCGGCGATGTCCTCGTCGGTGTAGGGCACGCCGATCGTTCGCAGCGCCTCGAGGTGGCGCGTAATGGCTCGCGCCGTCCACGCGGTTGTCCGCGAGCCACGAGTAGCGCGGCATGTTCGATTCCGGCACCAGGTCGCGCGGATTCATGAGGTGCACGCGGTGCCACTCGTCGTTGTAACGGCCGCCCACGCGAGCGAGATCGGGGCCCGTGCGCTTGCTGCCGAACTGAAACGGGTGGTCGTACACCGACTCGCCCGCCAGCGAGTAGTGCCCGTAGCGCTCGGTCTCGGCGCGGAACGGCCGGATCATCTGCGAATGGCAGTTGTAGCAGCCCTCGCGCTGATAGATGTCGCGGCCCGCGAGCTGCAACGCGGTATACGGTTTCACGCCGGGTGCGGCTTCGGTGCCCGGTGCGGACAGCATCAGCGGCACGATCTCGGCCAGGCCGCCGACGCTGACCGTGAGCACGATCAGCACGCCCAGCAGGCCGCTCGCTCTCTCGACTATTTCGTGTTTCACGCGGGCTCCAGGACGGGCGCCGGAGTAATCCGCCTGCCGAGCTCGGCGGTTTTCCACACGTTGTAGGCCATGATGAACATGCCGCTCAGCACGAGCAGCCCCCCGGCGAGCCGCACGGCGTAGAACGGATACGTGGCCTGCAGGCTCTCGACGAAGCTATAGGTCAGCGTGCCGTCGTCGTTGACCGCGCGCCACATGAGTCCCTGCATGACGCCGGCGATCCACATCGCGGCGATGTACAGCACGATGCCGATCGTCGTGGTCCAGAAGTGCACGTCGATCAGTCGTGTGCTGTACATGGCGTGTTTGCCGAACAGTTTCGGCACGAGCGCGTAGATAGCGCCTACCGAGATCATCGCCACCCAGCCGAGCGCACCGGAGTGCACGTGGCCGATCGTCCAATCCGTGTAGTGCGAGAGCGCGTTGACCGTCTTGATCGACATCATCGGCCCTTCGAAGGTCGACATGCCGTAGAACGACAACGACACGATCATGAACTTCAGAATCGGATCCGTGCGCAGTTTGTGCCACGCACCGGACAAGGTCATGATCCCGTTGATCATGCCGCCCCAGGATGGCGCGAGCAGCATCAGCGAGAACACCATGCCGAGCGACTGCGCCCAGTCCGGCAGCGTCGTGTAATGCAGGTGATGGGGGCCCGCCCACATATATATGGAGATCAACGCCCAGAAGTGCACGACGGAGAGCCGATAGGAGTAGATCGGCCGGTTCGCCTGCTTCGGCACGAAGTAGTACATGATTCCGAGAAAGCCGGCGGTTAGAAAGAATCCGACTGCGTTGTGGCCGTACCACCATTGCACCATCGCGTCGACGTTGCCGGCGTACAGCGAGTAGCTCTTGCCGAAGCTGACCGGGATCGCGAGGCTGTTCACAATGTGCAGTAGCGCGACCGTCAGAATGTAGGCCGCGTAGAACCAGTTCGCGACATAGATGTGCTTCACGCGTCGTGTCGCGAGCGTGCCGAAGAATACGATTGCGTACGCGATCCATACAATGGCGATCAGCACGTCGATCGGCCACTCGAGCTCGGCATACTCCTTGCTCTGCGTCATGCCGAGCGGCAACGTGATGGCCGCGGCCACGATCACGGCTTGCCAGCCCCAGAACGTGAAGCTCGCGAGCTTTGGCAGGAACAGCCGCACGTGGCACGTGCGCTGCACCACGTAGTATGAAGTCGCGAACAACGCCGAGCCGCCGAACGCGAAGATCACCGCGTTCGTGTGCAGCGGCCTCAACCGTCCGTAGCTGAGCCACGGCACGTCGAAGTTCAGCGCGGGCCACATCAGCTGCGCCGCGATCAGCGCGCCGACCGTCATGCCGACGATGCCCCAGAGCACGGTCGTGATCGCGAATTGCCTGACGACTTTGTCGTAGTAACTAGTAGCGCTATCCATGCGGGCCGCGATCCTCCGGACGCCGAAAGTGCGCGCGCAGTATGGAGGGTGCGTTCCGCGTGGCGTGATACGTAATTGTACGAAGAAGTGAACGTGGTCTCCGTTTGCATCGCGCGTGTTTCGGTTTGTACGAGGTCACGTGAATCGCGTGGGCGGAGCAGACTCGGCGCGCGGTTGCGCATTGCGCATCGCCGCGCCGACGATCGGGGGAACGTTGATGACCGGCGAGACGGAGCCTGTCGACGAAAGTGCACTGCCGTTCGTGGCGCCATGTCGCGTGCTGCGCGTGAGTGCACCTCTGACATGGTTGCGGCTCGGGCTCGCCGACTTCCGACGCGCCTGGCCGCAGAGTCTCGCCTACGGCGCATTCATGGCGGCTGCGATGGGTCTCGTGACGTGGCTCGCCTGGCGGTACGGTAGCTACTGGTTCATGCTCGCGATGGTCGGCGGCTTCGTGTTCATCGCGCCGCTCACGTGCACGGGCCTGTATGTTCTGAGCGCCCAGCTCGAGCGCGGGCAGCAGCCGTCGCTGCGCGAGGCGCTCCGGTCCGGCGTCAGGCTGTACATCGGCAACGAGCTCGTCTTCACGCTCGTGCTGCTCGTGATCTTTCTGGTATGGGCCCGCGCGGGAGCCATGCTGAGCGTCTTTTTCCCCGCGCGCGGCCAGCCGGCGTTGCGCGACCTGGTCGCCTATCTCGGCATCGGCAGCGCGGTCGGGGCCATGTTCGCGGCGTTGACGTTTCGCGGTCAGCGCCTTCTCTCTGCCGATGATCGTGCACCGGCGGGTGGACGCCGTGACGGCAGCCGTGACCTCGATCAACGCCGTGCTCCGCAACCGGCTGGCGATGATGGTGTGGTTCGGGCTGATCGTGGTCGGAGTGTTGTTTGGTTTTGCGACGTTTTTCATTGGCTTGGCAATCATTCTTCCGGTGATTGGCCACGCTGCGTGGCATGGCTATCTCGAGGCGATCGACGCGAGCGGATTTCCTCGTCACGAGTCCGGTGTGACGGCCGGCCCCGAAGTCCGCTCGTAGACCATCGTGCGCGGAAACGGTGCGTGGCTTCGCGTCCGCCCGCGGCTGTCGCACGCCGCAGGACTGTCGTGCCCTCCGCTGAGCTCCATGTTATGGTTCGCGCCGAATCACGCGGAGCGTGTTGTTCCGCTGCAATCGCAACGAGGAGCAGAAAGAATGGCAAAGAAAGGTGGGGCGCCGAGCAAGTCGGAAATCGTGGCGCAGATCTGCAAAGACGCCGATCTGTCGCGGGCGCAGGTGGGGGCAGTTTTCGAGTCGTTGAACAAGATCATCAAGAAGAGCCTTCGTGGCGGCGGGCTGTTCACGATGCCCGGTCTGTTGAAGATGAAGGTCGTCAAGAAGCCTGCCACGCCGGAGCGCAAGGGCGTAAACCCGTTCACGAAATTGCCGATGGTCTTCAAGGCCAAGCCGGCTTCGAAGAAGGTTCGGGTTCTGCCGCTGAAGAACCTGAAGGACTTCGTGAACTAACGTTCGGTTCGTTCCGCGGCCATGCGGTTGCCGTAGCGACGAGGCGAGAGCCCGGCGGGGAATGGCCGGGCTCTCGCGTTCCCTCCTGTTTCGCGACTGGGTTCGCGGCCGAAGCCGGCCACCGCGCTTTCAGCCGGCGGCCACGGTTCGCAACGCAAGCGCCGGCTCCGCACCGGCAGCCGCGTGCAGGCCTCTCTCCTTGTTTACGTAGCGCCGGTTGTACGCCGCCCTCACAGTGGGCCGATTGACGATTGCCACGGCGTGCGCGATCGCTTCCTGGCGGCATGCGCGGTAGCCGCTGCGTTCGATCACGTCGAACGGCGAGCGACCCGCGCCGCATACCCTGCTCGCTGCGCCGCCGATACGGGACAGCAGATGGTCGGCGCCTTTGTCCGTGTTCAGATCGCGTGGGTCGTAGCGCAGCGTCACCGATTGAGTCGGGGTGTCCGAGATCGAAGCCCACGCCGAGCTGGTGGCGAGCACGGTGACGGCAACGAGGCCTGCCGCTGGCGCGAGCAAGCCGAGTCTCAAATGAATCTTCATATCAGGTCCTCCTTGTAACGGGTTATCCATGTAGTCGCTCTTGATCCCGACGGCACCTCGAGCGACCGCCCCAATCTGCGCCCGACGCCTGACAGGCCGCTGACGGGCCGCGCAGGTCACTGGGAAAACCGTCAGGTCTTTGTCAGCCTTGAAGCTTCATGCTCGTTAAGATGCCTTTTGGGCGCGCGCCAACTGAATCGGGCTCAACCGGGGGTAGGAACAGGTCATGCGCGTGTTGATCGTTGAGGACGACCTGTTGGTCGGCGACGCGGTGCGGCTGGCGCTAGTCGCCGCCGGGCTTGCTGCCGATCTGGTCGCCTCGGCAGAGGCGGCGCGCTCGGCACTCCAGGCGGAAACGTTCGACCTCATGGTCATCGACATCGGTTTGCCGCGGGAGAACGGGCTGCGTCTGCTTGCAGGGGCTTCGCAGTCGCGGCAGAGTGCTGCCCGCGCTGATCCTGACGGCGCGCGACGGCCTGTCCGATCGCGTCACTGCGCTCGATCTCGGCGCGGATGACTATCTGACCAAGCCGTTCCACGTGCCGGAGCTGGTCGCGCGCTGCCGCGCGTTGATTCGACGGGCCAACGCAGTCGCGAGCTCCCGCGTGACGTTCGGTCATCTCGACGCTCGACATGGCGCATCGGGAGGTCAGCGTTGGCGACAGGCTGCTCGAGCTGACGCAACGCGAATGGGCGATCCTCGAGTGCCTCGTCCTGAACGCCGGCCGGCTCGTATCGAAGGACAAGCTGCTGCACGCGGTGGCCGACTGGAGTCATGACCTCACGCCGAACGCCGTCGAGCAATACGTCTCTCGATTGCGCAACAAGCTCGGCGCCGCGGCGACGCATCCGCGCGGTACGGGGTATGGGGTATCGCATCGATGACGGCGTCGGCTGACCACGCAGCTTCGATCCGCTGGCGGCTGTTCGGTACGCTGTTCCTGCCTGCGGCCGCGGTGCTGATCGCGGGCACGGCCACGACCTACCTCACGGTGGTGCCGCGGTTCATCGATGCTTACGATCAGGCGTTGCTCGAATCGGCGCTCGCGATTGCGGGCGCACGTCAAGCCCGATCAAAACGGGCGACTCGAGCTTTCGCTGCCGCCGGATGCGCTCGCGATCCTACGCGCGGATTCGAAGGACTCGGTGTTCTTTCGCGTGAGCTCCGCCGACGGCACGTTCATCGCCGGCGACGCGGACCTGCCGGACCCGGCGAGCTTGCCGCGGAATAGGCTCCAGACCGACGCGCAGTATCGCGGCATGCCGGTCCGGCTGGTCGGCTACCGGACGTATGCGGGCAACCTCGGGTTCACCGTGACGATGGGCGAGACGACGCACAAGCGCGACGAGATGCGCTCGCGGATCCTGACGAGCGCCCTCGCGACCGATGGCGCCGTGCTCGGCCTGATCCTGGCGCTGATCTGGTTCAGCGTGAACCGTTCGCTCGCACCGCTGCGCGCGATCGAGGATCAGATCTCGCGCCGGTCCGCGAACGATCTGACGCCCGTGGCCGTGGGCGACGTGCCGGCGGAAATCCGCGGCGTCGTCGCGGCATTGAACCGACTGTTCCGTCTTGTGAGCGAAGGGGCCGTGAGCCAGCGGCGGTTTTTAGACAATGCCGCGCATCAGTTGCGCACCCCGCTGACGGGAATTCAGGCGCAGCTCGAGCTCATGTGCGACAGCGAAGAAGATCCCGACACGCCGCCAACGCATGTTGCGCATCTTGGACGGCGCCCGGCGGCTCGGTTACACGACGCATCAGCTGCTGACGCTGGCTCGCGCCGACGAATCTGCGAATCGGCGCTGGGAGTTCGAAGAGGTAGAGCTCACGACCACCGTGGAAGTCCGTGATCGCCGACACCCTCGCAGCCGCCGAGGAGGCGGGCATCGATCTTGGCGCGGAGTTGCAGCGCGCGACGGTGCGCGGCGTCGGCTGGCTGCTGGCCGAGGCCGTCAAGGCTCTGACGAGCAACGCGCTCGAACACACGCCGACGGGCGGCAGCGTGACGTTGCGGTGCGGGACCGAGCCCGGCGCCGCGTACGTCGAGGTGATCGACACGGGTGTCGGCATTCCTGCGCGCGAGCGCGAACGGGTTCTCGAGCGTTTCTTTCGTGCCAGCAACGCGCGCGGCTCCGGTAGCGGATTGGGGCTCGCGATCGTCAAAGAGGTGACCGAGCTGCACGGGGGGGCGTTGACCATCGACTCTGGGCCGGCCGCCGCCGGCACACGCGTTCGACTGCAGCTCCCGGTCAGCGGCGTCGCCGACGGGTCACGCGGAATGGCGCCCGGGCCCGTGCCGTAAGGCACGCGACCGCCTGAAGACGTCAGCGTATCGTCAGGCTCGGCGACGAATATTCCCTTGACGATCGAGTTGGGGAGCCGCCAATGACACAGCAGCATCGTGTGACCGCCGGTCGAGGGCCGGGCCAGGCGTCGCGGCCGCGTCGGCCGCAGGCTGCGGGCGGCGGGACGTGGGGCATCGTGCTCGCCGGCGGCGATGGTAGCCGCCTCCGCGCGCTGACGACTACCGCGTCCGGAATCGCCGTCCCGAAGCAGTTCTGCTCGTTGCGCGGCGGCGCATCGCTGCTCGATGAGGCGTTGCAGCGGGCAGCATCGGTCGCCCCGGTCGAGCGCATCTCGAGCGTGGTGGCCGAGCAGCACGCGGCCTGGTGGTGCCGTTCGCTCGCCGGCCTTGCACCCGCCAACGTGTTCGTACAACCGCAGAATCGCGGCACCGCGCTCGGGATCCTGCTGGCGCTCCTGCACATCGTCGAGCGCGACCCGCACGCGCGAGTGGTGATTCTGCCGGCCGACCATCATGTCGGCGAGGAGCCCGTGCTCGACCAGGGCGCTTCGAGCAGGCCGTGGCCGCAGTGCGTGCGAGGCCGGCGGACATCATGCTGCTCGGCATCGAACCCGAGGAGCCGGACCCCGAGCTCGGCTACATCGTGCCGGCCGGCAACACGGGCGTCGGCTCGGTACCGGTGGCGTGGTTCGTCGAGAAGCCGGCGTTGGGAGAGGCGCGAACTCTGATCGAGCGCGGTGCGCTTTGGAACGCATTCATCATCGCGGCCCGGGCGACCGCGCTGCTCGAGTTGTTCGATCGTCACGACCCTGGGTTGCTGCGGCGCATGCGTTTTGCGGTGCGGCGAGCGAACACGAGCGCGGACTCATCCACCGCGCTTGTGGATCTGTACCTGCGCGAGCGCAGCGTCGATTTCTCGCGTGACATCGCACAGCGGTACGGCGCGGTGTTTCGCGTGCTGCGCGTGCCGGCGTGCGCATGGACCGATCTCGGTACCGTGCAGCGCGTGACGAAGACACTGCTCGCCGCGCCGCGGCTGGCGCCGCAGCCGGCCGTGTTCCGCGCGGGCGGATTACTGAACCTCGAACAGCAGCATAGGGCTGCGCACGTGTAAGTGTGTCGAGCCCGGTGTGGCGTTGACGGCGGATCCCCCCAATCCCCCTTCCGTCGTCAGCGCTGCCCGGGCGGCGGCGCGGCACCGCCCTCGAGCGCGATTTCCAAGCCCTGACGCATGGTGTGTGTCGACACGTTGACCTCGCGCAGCAGGAACAGCAGGCCTGCGATCATCAGGAACATGGCGAGCACGAACAGCACCGCGATCAGCATCGCGATGTTGACTGTGACGAACGCGCCGACGAACAGTGACACGATCACGAGGCATACCGTGAGCGCGCCCGTCACGCAGAGCCGGATACCCCAGTTGATCAAAGCGATGCGCCGCCACAGGTTCGTGGTTTCGCTGCGTAGCAGCGCGAGTTGCTCGTCGCGTTTGGTCTGCGGGATGCGTCTCTCGATCACGCGGGCGCGGTCGATGATGCGGCCAAGGCGCGTCGACATCACGCCGAGCAAGCCGGCGATCGCGGCCAACAGGAAGACCGGCGCTACGGCGAGTTGGATCACGGCGGCGATGCTTGCGGTCGCGGTCATAGGCTCGTTGCGGCATAGGGCGGCGGATGGCCTGCAGTATGCCGCTTCGACCGTGGGTTGATAAGCGCCTCAAAATAGGGGCGATCGGCTCGTCGAGCGCCTCGTCCGCGTGATGGCCTCGCTAAAAGCGGCTGCCACCGCTGCGGGTTTTGGTGTCTAATCGCGGCCATGATCTGCCTGCCGACTCCGGATGCGGCCATCGTCGAGCGCCGTGCGAGCATCGTCCGCGCGCTGCGTGCACTCGTGGCGCCGGGCAACGTCATCGAGGACGATCTGCGGCTCGCGGCCTACGAGACCGACGCGCTGACGGCCTACCGGCAGCGGCCACTGGTCGTGGTGCTGCCCGAGACGACGGCCGAGGTGGCCGCGATCCTCGCGTTCGCGGACCGCGAGGGCGTCAACATCGTGCCCCGCGGTGCGGGCACGTCGCTGTCGGGCGGCGCGATCCCGGCCGCGGACGCGATCGTGGTCGCGCTCGGTAAGTTCAACAGGATCCTCGACATTGACTACGCGAATCGTTGTGTCGTGGCGCAATGCGGCGTCACGAACCTCGCGATCAGCCACGCCGTGGCGGGCGAAGGGCTTCTACTACGCACCGGATCCGTCGAGCCAGATCGCGTGCACGATCGGCGGCAACGTGGCCGAGAATTCCGGCGGTGTGCACTGCCTGAAGTATGGGCTCACGACGAACAACGTGCTCGGCGTCGAGTTCGTGACTCCGCAGGGCGAAATCGTGCGCATGGGCGGCAAGCACCTCGACGCAGGCCACTACGATCTCCTGGGTCTGACCGTGGGTTCCGAGGGGCTGCTCGGCATCGTGACCGAGGTGACGGTGCGCATCCTGCGCCGGCCGCAGACGGCGCGCGCGTTGTTGATCGGTTTCCAGAGCATCGAATCCGCCGGCGCCTGCGTGGCTGCGATCATCGGGCACGGCATCATCCCTGCCGGCATGGAGATGATGGACAGGCCCGCCATCGCGGCCGCCGAAGCGTTCGTCAACGTGGGCTATCCGCTTGACGTCGAGGCGCTGCTGATCGTCGAGCTCGATGGTCCGGCCGTGGAAGTCGATTACCTGATCGAGCGCGTGGGCGCGATCGCAGCGCAAAACGCGGCAGCCGGTGTTCGTGTATCGGCGAGCGAGCGCGAACGGCTCGCGTTCTGGGCCGGGCGCAAGGCGGCGTTCCCGGCCGTGGGCCGTCTGAGCCCGGATTACTACTGCATGGACGGCACGATTCCGCGCCGCGAGTTGCCGCGCGTGCTGCGCGAGATCGATTCCATGCAGGCGCGCTACGGGTTGCGAGTCGCGAACGTGTTCCACGCCGGCGACGGCAATCTGCATCCGTTGATTCTGTACGACGCGAACGTACCGGGCGAGACCGACAAGGCGGAGGCGTTCGGCTTCGAAATTCTGCAACTCTGTGTGGACGTTGGCGGCGTGTTGACCGGTGAGCATGGCGTCGGCATCGAGAAACGCGACTTGATGACGTACCAGTTCGCAGCCGTAGATCTCGAGGTGCAGCATCGCGTCAAGCACGCGTTCGATCCCGCGGTTCGCTTCAACCCGGGCAAGGTGTTCCCGACGTTGCGCCGGTGCGCGGAGCAGGGGCGCGAACACGTGCATTCCGGCGCCGAACGCTTCGCGCATCTGCCGCGATTCTGACAGCATGCCGCAAGACTTCGACAAGGCCGGGCTGCGGCCGCGCGATGCGGCGGACATCGCCGACATCGTGGCGGCCGCGCAGCGCCCGCTCGAGCCCGTGGGTGGCGGATCGAAACGCGCGGTCGGGCGGCCGGTCGAGGCAGATCTGCTCGACCTCGGCGAGCTCGCGGGCATCGATCACTACGAGCCAGCCGAGCTCGTGTTGACGGCGCGGGCCGCCACGCCCCTTGCGACGCTCGATGCCGCGCTCCTCGCGCAGGCGCAGCGGCTTGCGTTCGAGCCGCCGGACTTCTGCACGCTGCTCGGTGTGCGTGGGGCGCAGACGATAGGCGGCGTGCTGGCCGCGAACCTCGCGGGCTCGCGCCGCATTGCGGCGGGTGCTGCACGCGATCACTTCCTGGGCTTCAACGCCGTCTCGGGGCGTGGCGAACGGTTCAAAGCCGGGGGCAGAGTCGTGAAGAATGTGACGGGCTACGATCTGCCGAAGTTGCTCGCGGGCTCGTGGGGAACGCTAGCGGTGCTGACCGACGTGACGTTGCGCGTGGCGCCGACAGCGGAGCTCGATCGCACGCTCGTGCTGGCGAGCGCGACGCCGGCGGCGAGTGTTGCGTATCTGCGCGCGGCGCTCGGCTCGCCGCACGAGGTGTCGGCCGCGGCTTTCGACCCGGCACGCGGCAGCTTGTTGCGGATCGAAGGTTTTGCAGCGTCGGTGGTGGCGCGCATGGACGCGCTGTGCGCGGACTTGCGCGCGACGCCCGTCGAAGTCGTCGACGGCGCCGCGTCGCAACAGCTGTGGCACGCGCACGCGAGCGCGGTTGCGCTCGCGGCGCACCCCGTCGTGTGGCGCATTTCGGTGCCGCCGGCCGATGCGCCGGCGGTGCTCGAGCAGCTGCGGCCACATCGTTACCTGCTCGATTGGGGCGGTGGGCTTATCTGGGCCGGGTTCGATGCGGTCGATGCGCCGCGCGTGCGCGCCGCTTTCGGCGCTGGCCACGCCACACTGATCAAGGCGCCGGCTGCCGACCGGGCCGTGAGCCAGGTATTCCAACCGCAGCCGCGTGTCGCCGCAGCCGCTGCGGCGCGGCTCAAGGCCGCGTTCGATCCGCGCGGCATTCTGAACCCGGGCCGTATGGCCTAGGGGAGACACGTGCAGACGCGCTTCACCGAACGCCAGCTCACCGATCCGGAGCTCGCCGCCAGCGAGCAGATCCTGCGCAAGTGCGTGCACTGCGGGTTCTGCGCTGCCACGTGCCCGACGTATGTGTTGCTCGGCGACGAGCTCGACAGTCCGCGGGGCCGGATTTACCTGATCAAGGAAATGCTCGAGCACGACCGGCCGGCCACGGCCGAGGTCGTGCGTCACGTCGACCGTTGCTTGAGCTGTCTCGCGTGCATGACGACGTGTCCGTCCGGCGTGCACTACCAGCACCTGATCGATCACGCGCGCGTGCACATCGAGCGCACCTACCGGCGGCCGTTGCCCGAGCGTGCGCTGCGCGCGGCGCTGGCGTTCGTGCTGCCGTACCCAAAACGCGTGCGCGCGGCGCTCGCGCTGGCCGCGTTTGCACGGCCGTTCGCGCCATTGTTGCCGCGCTCGCTGCGCGCCATGCTCGATCTCGCGCGGCGGCGGCCGGCCGGAGGGTCCGCTGCGACGTCGCCATCGACTTCTGGTGCGAAACGCGCGCGCGTGGCGTTGCTCGAGGGGTGCGTGCAAACCGTCATCGCGCCGGAGATCAATGCCGCGACGATCCGGCTGCTCGAGCGCGCGGGCGTCGAGGTCGTGGTGGTCGGCGGATGTTGCGGCGCGCTCGTCCACCACCTGGGACAGGAGCCGCGCGCGCACGCTCTGGCCGCGAGCATCGTCGAGCGGCTGCATGCGGAGCTTACGGGCCAGGGACTCGACGCCATCGTTGCGAACGCGTCGGGGTGCGGCACGCATGCGAAGGACTTCGGGTATCTGTTTCGCAATGATGCGCGACTCGCCGCGAAAGCAGCGGCCGTGAGCGCCAAGACGCGCGACATCACGGAGGCCCTGGTGACGATCGGGTTGCCGCCACGCGTGGCTGGGCTGCCGCAGCTCGCAGTGGCGTATCACTCCGCGTGCTCGATGCAGCACGGCCAGAGAGTGGACGCGGAGCCCCGCCGTTTGCTCGCCGCCGCCGGGTTCGAAGTCAGGGAGATTGCCGAAGGGCACCTGTGTTGCGGCTCGGCGGGTACGTACAACGTGCTGCAGTCGGAGATCGCCGCGCGCTTGCGCGAGCGCAAGCTCGCAAACGTTTCGCGCACGAACGCCGCCGTGGTCGCGACGGGTAACGTCGGCTGTATCACGCAGCTTTCTGCGGGTGAGGGCGTACCCGTCGTGCACACGGTCGAGCTGCTCGACTGGGCCACCGGCGGCCCGGCGCCGCGCGCCCTGCAACCCAGCGGCGCGATCGCGACCGGCGAGGCGCGCTGAGTCTATTGATACTTTCTTCGTTCCCAGACTTCTCGCTGATAAACGCCCCCGTCCGGCCTGCGATACTGCGCGCTGTTTGCGTTGTTCTTGGCGATCATGGCCTCGGTATCCGAGGACACGTGAACCTCTGATTCCCAGTGTTCCCGCTTGAACGGGATGATCTGTGCGTAGGGAGTGCCGGCAGGAAGAATTCCGCGAACGCCCTTCAGAACGAAGAACGGCATTGTGCCTGGCAAGTGCACCTTGTCGTTGTCGACGATCCCGCTCGTAGTCAGGAATGGGAGCTCGAAGCGATTGAGCGGGTGGGTGTAAAGAGCGCTGTAGCCTTCGGGGAGTTCGACGGCCCAGTCCGCCCACCACGCAAAATGCTTCGCGTGATACCGCGTGGGGTGCGGGAACTGGGGCATCGGTTCGCGGTCGACGAGAAAAATTCGATGCTGCTCGTCCAGCACCTTGCCGTGAATGTTGCCGGCTGCATCCTCTGTGAATTCGATATCGCAAGGCGTCTTGTACGTGTATCCGGTTCCCATGACGTCAAGGACGGCCGGGCAGGCTTTCCACGTCGGCATCTTGCCGCTGCCATCCGTTGCCTCCGCGGGTTTCCCCGTCGCCCGATCCGGCACGAACCAATCCGCGTTGCGGTACCAATCGGGGAGGGTCTTGACGATAGGCCCTGGCCGGGACGCACTGTTCTCGGTCAGCCAAGGTCGGTTGGATACGAATTTGATCTTCTTGGTGTCCACGAGTGGTGTCGCCCCGTTGTTGATCCGTCTGACCAATAATGGATTTGGACGGTCCGATCCGCAAATGAATGCTGTGGAGCGGGGGACTGCTTCGAACGCTGACGCTAGCGGGGCGGCCCGATAGCGATCGTCGCCGCCTCGAAACGACACCGGGGGCGATACGCCCCCGGTGTCCACTCGCGAGACATCGCGGCGAGTTACTTGTCCGTGTGTTCGTCCGGCGCGCCCGTGCCGCTCGAGCCGATGAACATCTTGTTACCGTCGGGGAAAGTGATGTCGCGCGCATTGGCACGCAGCGAGCCATCCTTCGCCATGAAGCCTTGCACGGTGACTTTCGTGCCGGGGGGCAACGTATCGCGGGTCCAGCCTCGGCGCAGCAACGCGCTCGGCGCACCGCCCTCGACCGCCCACTCTTCGACTTTGCCGTCCGGCTTCGTCACGTTGATCATGAGCCACGAGTGAGGGTTGACCCACCGAAACTCCTTGACCGTACCTTCGATCGTGACCGGTTTGTTCGCGTCGAACTCCGCCGCGAAAGAATGATGCGCGAATACCGGAGTAGCCGCCGCTCCGAGCAACAGCCCGGCTCCCGCCACCATGTCGATCAGTTTCGTTCGCATCGTCGTTCTCCTCTGGAACTATAACGCTACTGGCTCTTAGTTTATCCCGTTGTCGGGTCTTTGGCCGCGTCTACGACTCCGTACTAGTACGTAGGACCCAGACTCATTTCGTGAGTTCAAGGTCTTTGTAAAGCAGTTCTTCGACGAACGGCACGCACTTGAACTCGAATACCTCGGCCAGCGGCTCGATGTGGCGGTACAGCGGCATGCTGATCGTCCACGCGCGCGTGAACACGTTCGAGTCCTCGATCGTCGCGGAGTAGTTCATGTGGGATTCATCGACCGGCGTGAAGCGTTCCGTGACCTTCAGCGCGCCGCTGTGGTAATTGCCGGCGCGGTCGAACCATGTCGAATCGTTGAAACCGGTGTTCTCGACGACGAGCGTGTCGCCTTCCCAATGGCCGTTCGACCACCCCATCCAGCTGTCGACGGGCGGCTGCTGGTGGTCGCTCATGTACACGATGCGATTGGCAGTCGCGTAGCTGTACACGAACAGGATATTGCCGCCGCCTTGCACTATCTGAAACGGAAACGGCATGTACGTGGCGCGCGGAATGCCGGGCAGGTAGCAGTTGGTTTCCGGATCCGCCTTCGGCCAGCCGGCGCGATTCGCATCCCGTTTGGCCAGCGCTTCCGGCTTGTAGGGGATCTTGCCATCGCCGTCGACCACGCTTTGTCCCGCAGGGATGGCGGCCAGCGAGCCCAGCTGCCAGAAGCCCTTCAGGGCTTCCGCCGAATGTGCTTCGAGATTCCAGTTCGCCGTGTTCATCGCTTGCCACACGCCGTTGATGTTCGGTTGGCCGGCGATGCGTGCCGGGCGCGCCGACTTCGCTGGCGCTGCCGCCTTTTGTTGCGCGTAGCCCGTCGCTGCGCACAACGTCATGGCCGCCGCGGCGATGGCGGTCAGCGCGATTTTCTTCTGGTGGTACATGCAGGATTCCCTCGTTGGCCGGCTGAGATGGCCGCGCCGGGCTGATGATAGGTGAAGCTCGAGTTCTCGGTCACAAACGCGGACGGCTAGGGCAGTGCGAAAACGTTGACCGTATCCCCCGCGACGATCGCGACGTGTTGCCTGCCGCTCGCGCCCGCGTAGCTCATCGGATTCGCATTCGCGTTGTTCGCAAGGGTCGTGCTCCATAGTTCTTTGCCGGTCTTCGCGTCGAACGCGCGGAAGCGTCGATCGCTCGTGGCGCCGATGAACACGAGGCCGCCGGCCGTGACCGTCGGTCCGGCGCTGCCGGCGCTGCCGGTGAGCTGTTTGCCCTCGGGCAGCTGCTCGTTCAGTCCGAGCGTCGACTCCCACGCGATCTCTCCTGTGCTGCCGTTCACCGCGACGAGCTTGCTCCACGGCGGGCGCTGGCACGGAGCGCTCGGACCCACCGGGCGGCCGTTCGCGTCGTATTTGCCGCCGATCGGCGCACTGAACGTGAAGAACGGGCCTACGCCGTTGACGCTGGCGCGGTCGTAGGGCTGCTTCGAGCCGACGGCCTCGAAGCTGTATGTGACGTTCGGGTCCTTGTCCTGTACCCAGCCGACGAGCGCGTTGTCGTGCGACGCCGCAAAGATGAAGCCCGTGGTCGGGTCGATCGCGACACCTCCCCAGTTCACGCCGCCCGTGCCGCCCGGGAACTGAATCGACGACTTCGGCGGCGCAGCGGGCGCCTTGTAGAGGAAAGGCGTGAACGGCCCCTCGTTGTGGAAGCCGCCGCTCTTCGCCATGAAGTCGCGACACGCGGCCGCGTGCTCGGGGGTCGTGTCTTCCGGCCGCACGAGATCGGCTGCGCTGAAGCTCACGCGTGCGAGCGGCGGGGGACGCGCAGGGATGGGCTGCGTCGGCGAGTAGTATTCGGTCGGTACGTCGCCCTTCGGCACCGGCGTTTCCCTGACGTCGTTCAGCGGCTCGCCCGTCGCGCGGTTCAGGATGTACAAATAGCTCGATTTGCCGACCTGCGCGATCGCGGGCACGCGCGTGCCGTTGCGCACAACGTCGAACAGCGCGCCGGCCGACGGCATGTCGGTGTCCCACAGATCGTGATGCACGGTCTGGAAGTGCCACAGGTATTTACCGGTCTTTGCGTCGACGGCCACGATCGAGTTCGCGTAGACGTTGTTACCGGGCCGATCGCCGCCGTAGTAGTTCGCCGCGGGACCCGCGATCGGCAAGTAGGCGATGCCGCGCTGCGCGTCGATAGGCGTGGCGAAGCCCCACATGTTCGTGCCGCCACGATTCTCCCAGCCGTTGCCCCAGGTGTCGTTGTACGGCTCGCCCGGCTTTGGCACGGTCTGGAATTCCCAGAGCTTGGCACCGGTGCGGACGTCGAACGCGCGCGGGTTGCCGGCAGGACCTTGCGGCACTTCGCCGCTGGCCGCGCCGATGATCGCGACGGTTTCGAAGAGCGTCGGCGTGCCGCCGTACGGAACGGCGACGTCGACGACGCCGTCCGTGCCAAAGCCCGCAGCGGGTTTGCCGGTGGCGGCGTCGAGCGCGATCAGGTTCGCGCGGCTCATGAACAGGATGCGAGGAGCGAGCGTGCCGTCGCCGGGCCAATAGCTCACGCCGCGCGTCGACGCCTGCGGGCCGCCGCCGGGTCCGGCGGGCGCCGCTCCAGCCGCCGCCGCGGGCGCAGGCAGCGCATACGCCCAGATTTCCGTGCCCGTGTCACCGTCGATCGCGACCACGCGGTCGCGGCTCGGCAGATACATGACACCGCTCACCACGATCGGCACGGCCGTCGAGTTGCCGCCGAGCTGATACGTGAAGCTCGATTTCAGGCTGGCGACGTTCGCGGGCGTGATGTCGGTCAGCGGCGAGTAGCGGCTGGCGGTGAGATCGCGGTTGATCAGAGGCCAGTCGCCGGGCGCGACGACGGGGCCCTTCGATGCGGCTTCCGGAGCATTGTTCGCGTTGCCCTGGGCGTGTTCGGGTGCGGGTCCACAGGCGGTTACCCCAAAAGCCATTGCAGCGCCCAGCAGGCCGCACACGTACCGCATGACCATCCTCCCCAAAAAAGACCGCGCGTTGCGCGCGTTGCGCTGGCTGCTCAACGATACACCCGCGCTGGCCCGCACGTCCTCTGCGGGAGTTCCTGACGCTGGCTCTTTGGCTCAAGATGGTCTTGGTGACGACTGTTGTGGGTATACTCGTCTACGGCCGCGGAAGGGGAGGTCTGTGGTCGCGCCGTCGAGCTTCGCCCAGTCGAGGCGAATTCGAGTCGCTCGAGTCAGCGAGCGGCGGCGCGTCGCCACCATGGGGGCATGGAGACACTTCGGATGAAATCACACGTCGTTGGTCTGGGCTCGCTCGGCGTCGCGCTGGCGCTCACTGCGTGTTCACCGTCCGGTGCACCGCCCGCAGCGGAGAAAACTGCCGGTGTCGGTAGCGAGGCCGGAATTTGGCAGCAGCCACGCACGGAATGGGGCGATCCCGATATCCAGGGCATGTGGCCGATCATCAATCTGGTCAGTACGCCGTTCCAGCGCCCGCTCAATAAGGACGGCACGCCGGTCTACGGCGATCGTCGCTACCTGACCGATGAGGAGTATGCGAAGACCGAGGCGGCGCTCGCCGCTCGCGACGAGCGCTACCAGAAGGAGATCAAGGACAACAAGATGGGCATGGGGCACTGGGCCGAGGCCAGCCACCACAACGAGGCGGCGCGCCTGACGTCGCTGCTGTACGAGCCTGCGAACGGCCGGTTCCCGGAGCTGACCGAGCGCGGCAAGGAGCTCGCGTCGAAGATGAGCAGCAGCTGGAGCGCCAAGGCATTCGACAAGCCCACCGACTTCGACACCTGGGATCGCTGCATTACGCGGGGTCTGCCGCCGTCGATGTTCCCCTTCAACTACAACAACGGCATCGAGATCATGCAGGCGCCGGGCTATGTCATCGTGCGCCTCGAGATGATCCACGAGACGCGCGTGATTCCCGTCGATGGCCGGCCCGCGCTCGATCCCGCGATCAAGCAGTGGATGGGCGAGTCGCGCGGGCACTGGGAAGGCAATACGCTGGTTGTTGAGACCACGAACTTCAACGGCGTCAACGGCATGACGAACATCGGCATCCCCGGCTCGCCGTCTGGCGACACGCCGACGACGACGAACATGAAGCTCACGGAGCGGTTTACGCGTACGGGCGAGAACACCATGGACTACTCGATGCACGTCGAGGACCCCGAAGTGCTGACGCAGCCATGGACGGCCGGCTATCCGATGGAGCGCGATCCGACGTACAAGTTCTTCGAGTACGCGTGCAACGAGGACAACACGGCTGTGCGCAACTACATCACGACGTCGCACTACGAGCGTGCGCAGGCCGCGAAGCAGAAAGGGCAGAAGAAATGAGCACGGTAATTCGTGCCGGGCGCACGGGCTTGTTCGGGCTGCTGATTGGCGGCGCCGTCGCGGTTCTCGCCGGCTCGCCGGTTGAGGCCGCCGTGAAGGAACCGATCAGGCTCGACGCCGGCCAGCTCGGCGGCAGCATCGAATCGTCGCCGGGGATTCGTGCGTTCAAAGGCATTCCGTTCGCGGCGCCGCCAGTCGGCGCGCTGCGTTGGCGGGCGCCGCAACCGGCGCCGAAGTGGAACGGCGTGCGCAGTGCGAGCAAGTTCGGCGACGTCTGTATTCAGCCGGCCGGGCAGGGCAGGCTCAACATCGCGTTCATGGAAGGCTCGCCGCCGGCGAGCGAGGACTGCCTGTATCTGAACGTTTGGACCGGCGCCGCTGCCGCGAGGGAGAAACGGCCCGTCATGGTGTGGTTCTTCGGCGGTGCGTTCACTGAAGGCGCCGGCTCGGCGCCGCTGTACGACGGCGCTGCACTCGCGCGCAAAGGCGTTGTCGTCGTGACGATGAATTACAGGCTGGGGCCCTACGGGTTCTTCGTACATCCGGCGTTGACGGCGGAGTCGCCACACAAGGCGTCCGGCAATTACGGTCTCATGGACATGCTCGCGTCGCTGCACTGGGTGCAGAACAACATCGCGGCATTCGGCGGCGACCCCCGCAACGTCACCGTGTTCGGGCAGTCCGCCGGTGCAATGGCGATCGCCTCGTTAGTGGCATCGCCGCAGGCGAAGGGCCTGTTCCAGCGCGCGATCTCGGAGAGCGGCGCCTGGATGGGATTTGGGCCCGTGTCCGGGATGCGCACGCGTGAGGAGGCGGAAGAGGTCGGGCTCAAGGCGGCCACAGACGCGGGTGTTACGACCGCAGCGCAGCTACGCGCGATGTCGTCTGCGGACGTCACCGCGAAGTTTCGCAGCGCAGGCATGCTCGTCGACGGCTGGGTCATTCCGGAAGATCCGTCGACGACCTTCGCAGCCGGTCGACAGAATGCCGTCGACGTGCTCGTCGGCTCCAACAAGGATGACTTGTCGTTCTTCCCGGTGAAGAGCACCCCACAGCAGTTCGAGCAGCAGGGGCGCGCGCGCTGGGGCGGCTTGGCCGACGAATATCTGAACCTCTATCCGCACTCGACCGATGCCGAAGCGAGCAAGTCCGCGGCCGACAGTTCCAACGACGGCGCGTTCTGGCACATGCGCATGTACGCCGACTACCAGGTGAAGCGCGGCAACCGGGCGTGGCTGTACTACTTCGCGCAGAACCCGCCGGCGCCCGCGGGACAACCGCCGCTGCCCGCGGCGCATGCATCGGAAGTGCCGTACGTCTTCAACAATCTCGGCCAGGCGCCGCTGTTCCCCGACAGCAGCGTCGCGGCCCTGTCCGCGGCCTCCACGCCGGACAAGAGGGTCGCGGATCAGATGTCGTCGTATTGGGTGAACTTCGCTCGCAGCGGCAACCCGAATGGTGCAGGTTTGCCGCACTGGCAGGCCCATCAGCCGGGCGCGAGCGAGCGCGCAATGATTCTCGACGCGGACCCCGCGAGCGAGCGCCTACCCGAGAAGGCGCGGCTCGCGTTGTTCGATCGGCTCTACGAACAAGTTCGGCGCACCGCGCACTAACGACGGGGTCAGCCGCGAATCAACCGTTTGAAGCGGCCGGTGCGATTGTAGGGATCGCTGCCGGCGTCTTCGTCCGAAACCTGCACGGGCCCGTCGAACTTCAGCGTCGTCGAGTCCTCTGCTTCGTCCTGCTCGTCGGCCGGCTCCGTCACGGGCGCCCGCAGCAACTTCCCGGTGTCATCCTGGCGTATTCCTGGCATGGCTTGTCTCCTGCCATGGCGCATGTGTGCGCGATGGTCAAAAGCTTAGGCCGTTCCGCCGCGGACTTGGCAGTGGTTACGTCGGCACGCAGCCGCCGTCCGTCAGGAGGGGAGCCGGCCGTCGACGGCCGGCGACCGTTCGTCGTTTGCAGCCCTACTTAGGTGCGACGTCGCGGCTCTTGATCAGCCACTGGCCGTTGACGCGTACGACCGTGTCGATGCCGCGCCCGGCCGCTGCGACGCGCGCCGGTACTTCCTGGCCGGCCGCACCGAACACCGTCATCCAGTACGAGTTGTAGCGGGCCTCGTTCGGGCCAACGAACTCGATCGTGTGATTCGCGATCACGTGGTACATCGGCGCGCTCTTTTCGCCCTTGGCTTCGCGATCGGTACGGCCTTTCTTCAGACCTTCGATCATCTTCGACAACTCGGCGCGGCCGTGCTCTTGCGCGTTGCCGCCGTTGAACGTGCCGTCCTCCGTGAACACCGCGGCGTAGCCCGCGGCATCGAGCGTGTCGAGCGCGCGTACATAACGCCACATCAATGCCTCGATCGCCGCGCGATCCTGCACCTGTTTCAGCGTCGCGGCGCCGTCTTCCGCAGCCCATGAAGCGCCGGCCGCACAGCACGCGGCGACGCCGACGATCAACCCATTCACTCTACGCATGACATTCGTCTCCTCGATGTGGATACAACTCGTTCATTGGTTTGCGCTGCTGAGTGCAAACACCATGTACTTGCCCGGGCCGGGTTCCGATTGTTTCAGCCCCTGGCTGAACAACCCACCGCCGCCGACCGCGATTGCGATGTACTGCTTGCCGTTGACCGAATAGACGGCCGGCACGCCCTCGGTCGCGGCGTCCAGCTCATAGCTCCAGAGTACGTTGCCCGTGTCGGCGTCGTACGCGCGGAACTTGCGGTCCGACGACGTGCCGATGAACAACAGGCCGCCGCCCGTGGCGACGACACCGCCGCGCGGCGCGTGACTGCCGGTGCCGCGAACGCCTTTTGCAGCGAGGCTCGTCACGTCGCCATCGGGCACTTGCCAGAGGATCGTGCCTTCGTTCAGGTCGTACGCCGTGATCTGCGACCACGGTGGGCCGAGCGCCGACAGGCCCGTGCTTTGCTGGATCATGAAGTCGATTGGCACGGTGTACGGCACGAAGTCGGGACCCGCGTTGGGGGGCGGCAGCGGGGCGGGGCGGGCGCTGGCGCCCGGTGGCGGTGGTCGCGCTTGCGCGCCCGCCGGCGGCGGTTCGGTGCACGCAGGTTTGCGGTTGTCGGCAGCTCCTTCGAGACCACGAACAGCCTGCCGCTCTTCGGATCGACAGCGGAGCTTCCCCAGTTCGCGCCGCCGTTGTGCCCCGGCAGCATGATCGTGCCCTGCATGCTCGGCGGCGTGAACAGCCCTTCGTTTCGCGACGTGCGCAGGATCTCACGCACCTTGGCCTGGTCTTCGGCGGAAATATACGGATTGATGTCGGCCTCGGTGAAACTCTGGCGCGCGAATGCCGGCGGTGCCGTCGGGAAGGGCTGCGTGGGCCAGCTGTGCTCGCCCGGTGCGTCGGACTGCGGCACGGGCCGCTCCTCGATCGGCCACAGCGGCGCGCCGGTGATTCGGTTGAACACGTACACAAAACCCTGCTTGCTCGGCTGCGCTACGGCCAGCACGTCCATGCCGTCGTGCTTGACCGTCAGCAGCTTCGGTGCGGTCGGAAGGTCGTAGTCCCACAGATCGTGGTGGATCATCTGGAAGTGCCATAGTCGCTTGCCGCTGCGAGCATCGAGCGCGAGCAGGCTGTCGGCGAACAGATTCTCGCCCTCGCGATTCGCGCCGTAAAAGTCGTAGCGCGCGGTGCCCGTGGGCACGTAGATGATGCCGAGCTCGGTATCGACCGTGGATTCGCTCCAGTTGTGCACGCCGCCGTAGTTGCCGAGGCCCTGCTCGGGCCAGGTGTCTGCACCGAACTCGCCCGGTCTCGGCACCGTATGGAACACCCACGCGAGCGCGCCGGTGCGCACGTTGTAGGCATGGATGTCAGCGGGTGAAGAAGCGTAACCGGCACTGCCGGCCGGCAGCGACATGATGATGAGGTCCTCGAAGACCCGCCCCGGGTTGTTGGTCTGCAACGCGCGTATCGCCGTGACGTCGCCATCGAGGCCGACGCGCAGATCGACACGCCCGTCCGTGCCGAAGCTCGGGATCGTGGTACCGGTTTTGGCATCGATCGCGGTCAGGAAGCCCGCGTTCAGGTACAGCAGACGCTCTTCGCTGCCGTCGGCGTTGCGCCAGTAGCTCATGCCGCGTGTGCCGACGGCGCCTTCGTTCGTATGCACCCACAGCTCTTTGCCCGTGGTCGCATCGAGCGCGACGATCGAGCGGTTCTTCGCGAGCACGTACATCGTGCTGCCGACGACGAGCGGGTTGAAGGAGTAGTTCTCGCCGGTCGGGTACGTCCACGCGACGGCGAGCTGACCGACGTTGCGCTTGTTCACTTGATCGAGGGACGAGTATTGCGAGGAATCCACGCCGCCCAAATATTGATCCCAACCAGCGAAGTCGAAATTGCCGGTGGCCACCGGCGCGGCGGGTGCTGGCGCCGGGCTCGGGCCCTTCGAGCACGCGCAAAGACACAGCAGAGCGCCGGCCAACCCACTGAGTGCCAGGCGTTGCCACGCTCTTGCTTGCAGAGCGGCCGCGTGCCGGCTATCGCCCATCGTCCGAAGCATGAGGTCCCCCCGCACGCACGACCAAGGTCGGCCCCGATACTACCAGCCTGCGACGCGGGCAGCAGCCCGCAGGTGGCCGCCCGGCGCGCAGGCCAAACGGAAACGCTAGAGTCCGAGCGCGCGCGGCAGATCGGCGAACCTCAAGATGCGCGGCGAATCGGCGAGCTCGGTCTCGTCGATCTTGCCGTAGCCATAGCTCGCGAGCACGAACGCGTAGCCCGCGCTACGCGCCGCGCGCAGATCCTGATGGGAATCGCCAACGAGCGCCGCGGTTGTCGCGGCAACGCCGAGCTTTTCGGCGGCGACGTTGAGAGGTAGCGGGCTCGGTTTCTTCTCCGGCAGGCTGTCACCGCCGAGCAACAGCTCGAACCGATCGAGAACGCCGGCGTCGCGCAGCAGTTGTTCGGAGAACGAATAGCGCTTGTTCGTGATGCAGCAGAGCTGTATGCCGCGACCACGCAGTTCGTCGAGCGTCGCGACCGCGTCGGGATACAGCCGGCTGCGAACGTAAAGGTTGTCGCGGTAGCACACCAGGAACGCATCGAGCGCGGCGCGGTGGCGCGCCTCGGCGGTGGCAAAAGTCGGGGATTTTGCCGTCGGCGTCTCGGTGTGGCCGGCGTGCTCGAGTGCGCGGGAGATCAGCGTTTCGAGTCCATCGCCGATCCACACGCGCGTGCGCGCCTCTCCCGGCCGCGTATAGCCGACCGCCTCGAGCGCACTGCCGAGGCAGTGTGCGATGTCCGGAGCGGAATCGACCAGCGTGCCGTCGAGGTCTACGGCGAGTAGCTTGACCGTTCGTTCGCTCAAAACACGCGAACGGCGATTTCGAGCGTGGCGAGCAAGTCGTCGAGGCTTGCTCCGCGTTCGGCCGCGGCGCCGCACGCCTCGATCACGAAGAAGTTGCCCGCCATTCCGCCGCGGCCGGCTCGCGCCGCCGCGCCGTCAGCCATGTCAAGCGCGTCCGCGGCTTCCGCCCGCTCGCTGTCCCGAGCGCGACTTGTTGTGCTGATGGCGCCCCCCGCCGTGATGGTGGCCACCCGGGCGTGCGCTGCCGTGTGGGCGGTCGCCGCGTGCCTGCGCGGCGCCACCAGACTGCGGCCGGCGCGAACCCGTGTGCTGCTCCTGGCGGTCGTCGCGTCGCGGCTCCGGCTGGGCAGCATTCGGTGTGTAACCTTCGAGTCGTCGTTGCGGCAGAGTCCGCCCCAGCAGCCGCTCGATTTGCTTCAGCAATGGCCGCTCGTCGTTGGCCACGAGCGAAATTGCGAGGCCGTCGTTGCCAGCACGCCCCGTGCGACCGATGCGGTGCACGTAGTGCTCCGGGACTTCGGGCAAGTCGAAGTTGACGACGTGCGGTAGCTGGTCGATGTCGAGGCCGCGCGCAGCGATGTCCGTAGCCACGAGCACTCGCACCGCGCCCTTCTTGAAGTCCGCGAGTGCGCGTGTCCGCGCACCTTGGCTCTTGTTGCCGTGAATCGCGACGGCCGTGAGGCCGTCCTGTTCGAGTTGATCCGAGAGGCGGTTCGCGCCGTGCTTCGTGCGGGTAAACACGAGCACTTGACGCCAGTTGCCTGAGCCGATCAACCACGACAACGCGCCGCGCTTCTGACCTTTGTCGACGAAGTAGACGGCTTGCTCGATGCCCTCGGCCGTCGCGTTGCGTTGCCCGATCTCGATGCTCGCAGGTGAATGCAGCATGCGATTCGCGAGCGAGCGGATGTCGTCGGGGAACGTGGCCGAGAACAGCAGATTCTGCCGCTTTGTCGGCAGGAAGTTGATGACGCGCTTGATGTCGGGCAGGAAGCCCATGTCGAGCATGCGATCGGCTTCGTCGAGCACGAGGATCTCGACGTGAGAGAGATCGACCGTGCGCTGCTGAGCGTGGTCGAGCAAGCGTCCGGGTGTGGCGATGACGATATCGACGCCGCGCCGGAGCTCTGAGATCTGCGGGTTGATGCTCACCCCACCGAAGATCACCGCTGAGCGCAGCGGCAAGTGCTTGCCGTAGTTGCGGACACTTTCGGCGACCTGCGCGGCGAGCTCGCGTGTCGGTGTCAGGATCAGCGCGCGAATGTTCCGGCGGCTGCCCGGTGCCGGGCTTGCCGCGGAGAGCAGCTGCAGCATCGGCAGTGTGAAACCGGCCGTCTTGCCGGTGCCGGTTTGAGCGCCGCCCATGACGTCGCGTCCTGCGAGCACGACGGGAATGACTTGCGCCTGGATGGGGGTGGGGGCGGTATAGCCCTGATCTGAAACGGCACGCAGCAACGCGGCCGAAAGGCCGAGAGAATCGAAAGACATGATTGAAACAACTCCGCGATCACCCCGCCCAACGCCGCAATGCGGCTAAAGGAACGATCCGGGGGGATCGGATTTACTAAGAGCAGCCCGAGCCGGAATTGGCTCGGAGCCGTCGAGCGCAGACCGAATGTGCGCTGGAAGCGCCGGACTATACCAGTGTGCGGCGGCGTTTGCTCGACTCAATTCACACGGCGCTCAGGGGCGCAGGTGCCACCACTCGCGCAGATCGCTGCAGCGGCCACTGGCGTCGAAGGTCAGTACGAACACACCGTCGAGCTCGACGCGGGCGCCGGTCGAGGCCGCGGTGAACGTCGCAGACCAATGGGCGACCCCGGTCTGGCCGTTGACGGCGACGACCTGCGACTTGAAGTCGATGTCGCGCTGATCGGCGGTGACGGAAGACCAGTATTCGCGGATGCCGGCTTGACCCACCTTCGGCGCTTCGAATGGCATCTCGCGGTACGAGGCGTTCGGCGTGAACAGCTCGGCGGCACCTGCCGCGTCGCGGGACTCCCATGCGCGCTCGTAACCCGCGAGCCATTTTTCGAGCGCCGCGGTCGTCACCGGCTCCGCCAATGCCTGGCCCCCTTGCAGCGCGAGCAGGGTGCCGGCCAGCAAGCCGCCGCCCCATCGAATCGCACTGCGAGCAGTCGAATGGCCCATTGGGTGGGTAGCAGCCATGTCGCCGGTTATTTCTTGTCGATGGTCAGCAAAGTCAGATTTGAGTCGGCGGCGATGCACTCGGCCTGGTTGATACCGAGCTCCTTGCGCACGAGGTTGGTGCCCTGGACGAGGGACACCATCTTGTACAGAGCGTGGCGGCGCGCCATGCCCTCCCGACCCATGCCGCAGTCCGAGGACAGCACGAGCCTTTCCGCCGGGATGTGCTGCAACGCCAGGCGGATATGGTCGGCGACCTCCGTGGGGGTCTCGACCTGCAGGGAGTGGTGATCGATCACCCCGATCGCCACCTTCATGTCCGTGATCTCTTTGCCGATGGCTTCCAGGTCCATGCCCCCGGAGCTGCACGACTCAAACGTGATCACGTCCGCGTCGACCTTGTTCAGGATCTTCAGCGCCGGCTTGTAGCTTTGCACCTGCGCGAACATCCGCTGCTGGGAAGGGTTACCCCAGCAGGTGTGACACCACACCTCGGTCTTGGCCCGCAATCCCCGCACGGTGTTGTTGAACACCTCCAGCATGAACTCCGGATTGATGACCTTGTCGACCACCCCGCGGGCGGCCAGCAGATGGATCTGCGGCTCCTCCATCTGGATGACCGGGCAGCCGGCATCCGCCAGGGCGTGGAGCTCCTCGTTGAAGGCATCGGAGATCGCCCAGATGCGCTCACGCACGTCCTTGTAGTAGAAGTCCTGCACCGCAAAGGCCACGAGCTCCGGCGTCACGGTGCCGAACTTCACGGGCTTTTGCGTCTGGCGCTGCGCGGCCTTCCACATCTGCGCGTACTGCATCGTGCCCCGGCCGATCGGCCCCACGATGCTCGGCATCAGGCGGGCTTCGATGTAGTCGTGCAGGATGTGGCCGCGCGGGAAGCCGATGCCCCCGCCGCCGATCGGGGCCATCTTAGGGATCCCGTCAAACCCTGCCATGTGAAACGGCGGGTAGCTGGTCCAGCTCTGGCCGCCGATGTCCTGGGTAAAGCGCACGTCGCCGTCGGTGACGATGTCTAGCCCCGCGATCAGCTGCTCGTTCAAGTACACGGACAGCGCGTCCTCGTACTGCTCGCGAAAGCGCGTCTCCACCATCGCCTGAAGGAAGCTCTTCAGGCCCATGTTCTCCGTATACCAGCTCGGCCGCGGCAGCGACCCCGTGATGGTCGTAGGCAACAACTGTTTCGCCGTGGCACGTAGCATGAGGTCCTCATTTCGCAAGCAGGAATGGAGGCGGCACGCTAGCGGAAGCAGGGAGCCTTTACCATTCAGCGCGGGACGATAGTACAAAAAGCAACACAACAAAAATTGACACAGATCGAGACCGATCGGTCCGGCTTGTTGCGAAGCGGCTACATTACGAGCAATGCCACGGCTTTCGCCGTGTGCTGCCTGCGTCCAGCGACGCTGGAGCCGGCTATCGCCGGCCGAGTCGCATCTCGACGCGCTAGCCGGGTATCTGCGATGCTTGCATTGTTCCGATTGGGGGCAAATAGAACAACATGAATCGTGAATAAGGTTAGCGTTCCCGAAACGCAGCGACGTCAGCTCATTGATTTCCTAAAGGGTTGTCGTGCCCGGCTCACCCCGGCGCAGGTCGGATTGCCAGATACGAACCGCCGCCGTACGCCCGGGTTGCGCCGCGAGGACGTGGCCGCCTTGGCGGGCGTCAGCGTTACCTGGTACACGTGGCTCGAGCAGGGCCGGGACATCCAGGTGTCCGCCGACGTGCTCGAGCGCATTTGCAGCACGCTTGCGGATGTCGCCGGACGAGCGCGAGTACCTGTTTGCGCTCGTGCAGCACCGGCCGGCGCCACCCGTCCCGACACGCACGGCGGACGTGAGCCCAAGTGTCAGGCGAGTGATTGATGCGCTTGGTGTGCCGGCGGTCTTGATGACGGCACGCTGGGACGTGATCGGCTGGAACGTCCTGATGCGCAGGGTATTCCGCGACTACGGCGAAATCCCGCCCGAGCGTCGCAACCTGCTGCGAATTCTGCTCGTCGACGATCCGCGCTACCGCGACGACGCTGCGGCGTATGAGGCCATGGCGCGCCGACTTCTCGCGAAATTCCGCGTGGACTACAGCCAAACGCCCGACGATCCGGCATTCGAGGGGTTGATTGCCGAGTTGAACGCCGAGTGCCCGATCTTTCGCCGTCTATGGGGACGGGCGGAGGTCGTTGGCCGTTCGGAAGCGATTGCGAACCATCCGGCGCTTGGCGGCATGACGTTCGAGCATACGTCGTTCGTGCCGGAGGGCAGTCCGAACCTCCGAGTGTTGATCTTCGTGCCGTATGACGACGCCAGTGTCGCGAAGGTGCGTGCCATCGTCGCGGAAGAGCAGGCCGGCTCGAGCCGGCGCACCAGCAAGGTCAACTGATCGGCGATGACTCGCCGCCCGCCCGCCCAGGGCGGCGCTATTGCGGCGAGCAAATGCCATTGCCGAGACTGCTAGCAGCGACGCTGTTCTAGTCAACCCGGCGACCTGCCGCCAGAATCCAATCGTTTGGTGATTTCTACCCCTTCGAGATCTCCAAACGTCGCAAGCCCAGCCACGCGCTGGGCTTGCTTTTTTGAGGGGCCGTTCAGGCGTGCTTCGCCTTGAATTCCCGCCGGCGTCTGGCGAGCGTGTGCTCGGTGTAGCCGTTCGGCTCTTTGCGACCATTGAATATCAGATCGAGCGCGGCTTGGAACGCGACGCTCTCCTCGAAGGCGGGCGCCATGTTGCGATAGGCACGGTCACCGGCGTTTTGTCGATCGACAACCTCCGCCATGCGCTTCAGCGTGGCCACGACCTGTTCGCGGTCGACAATGCCGTGCCGCAGCCAATTGGCAATGTGCTGCGACGAGATCCGTAGCGTCGCACGGTCTTCCATGAGCCCAACGTCATTGATGTCGGGCACCTTCGAGCAACCGATACCGTGCTCGACCCAGCGCACGACGTAGCCGAAGATGCCCTGAGCGTTGTTATCGAGCTCGCGCTCGATCTCCTGCGGCGTGAGCGTGCGCGTCAGGAGCGGTGGAGTCAGGATGCCGTCGAGCAATGCCTCGGTCGCACCGCCTTGCTTCGCTATTTCCTTTTGCCGCGCGGCGACGTCGATTTGGTGATAGTGAATCGCGTGCAAAGTTGCGGCGGTCGGCGACGGCACCCAGGCGCAGCTCGCGCCGGCTTTCGGATGGCCTTGCTTCGTTTCGAGCATCGCGCGCATCTCGTCCGGCATGGCCCACATGCCTTTGCCGATCTGCCCGTGGCCGGGCAGACCCACCTCGAGGCCGACCCGCACGTTCCAGTCTTCGTACGCTGCGAGCCACCGCGCGCCCTTGATCTCGGGCTTCGGCATCATTGGGCCCGCTTCCATGTGCGTGTGCATCTCGTCGCCGGTGCGGTCGAGGAAGCCCGTATTGATGAAGATCACGCGCTCGCGGCTGGCGCGAATGCATTCCTTCAAGTTAACAGTCGTACGGCGTTCCTCGTCCATGATTCCGATCTTCAATGTGTTCGCGGGCAAGCCGAACGCCTTCTCCACGGCGGCAAACAGCTCGACTGACAGCGCGACTTCCGCGGGCCCGTGGTGCTTAGGTTTCACGATGTACATGCTCCCCGCGCGGCTGTTGCGAAGGGCACCTTTGCCGCGCAGGTCGTGCAGGGCAGCCAGTGTGGTGACCACGCAATCGAGGAACGTCTCAGGTATAGGTTGGCCCGTCGCGTCGGTCACGGCGTCCGTCGTCATATGCGAGCCGACGTGGCGCACGAGCAGCAGACTGCGGCCCGGCAGCGCGAGCGGCTCGCCGTTCGGCGAGGTGTACTCGCGATCCGGAGTCAGGCTGCGCTGTACGGTTGCGCCGCCTTTGGTGAACGCTGCCTCCAAAGTGCCACGCATGATGCCGCACCAATTGCGATACACCACGGTTTTGTCGGCTGCGTCGACCGCCGCGACGGAGTCCTCGCAGTCCATGATCGTCGTCAGCGCGCTCTCGAGCACCACGTCTTTGACTCCCGCCGGGTGCTGCTTGCCGATCGGGTGGCTTGGATCGATCACGATGTCGATGTGCAGGCCGTGGTTGCAGAGCAGTACGTTCGTCACGACGTTGCCGTTGCGGCGGAATCCGACGAACTGACCCGGATTGGCAAGCACGGCCTTATGACCGCCAGCGAGCGTGACGCCGAGCACGCGGCCGATCTCGAAGCCCGTCACGTTCTGCCACTGCGCATTCGCCAGTGGCGCCGCTTCATCGAGAAACTGGTTCGCGCGCGCGATGACACGTTGGCCGCGCACGGGGTTGTAGCCGCGACCTTTCTCAGCGCCAGCCTCTTCAGGAATCACGTTCGTGCCGTACAGCGCGTCGTACAGGCTGCCCCAACGCGCGTTCGCCGCGTTCAGCGCGTAGCGCGGGTTGTCGACGGGCACGACGAGTTGCGGCCCCGCGAGGCTCGCAATCTCGGCGTCGACGTTCGCTGTCGTGACTCGAAAGTCCGGGCCCTCCGGCACCAGATAGCCAATCTCATGCAGGAACGCGGCCGTGGCCTTCTGCTCGAGCGGTGTGCCGCGCCGGGCGCTGAGCCAGGCGTCGATCTGGGCTTGCAGTGAGTCGCGTTTCGCGAGCAGCGCGCGGTTGCGCGGCCCCAGCGTCTGCACGACGGAGTCGAGCAGCGACCAGGCCGCCTCCGGCGCCACGCCGGTGCCGGGCGCGATCTCGTCGCGCACTAAGTCGTAGAGTGGTTTGGCGATCTTTATGCCGCCGTGTTGCACGTAGTCGGTCATGTGGGCTCCAGCCGCCATCCCCCCCTTGTAACCAGAGACGTAGGAGGCGGAATCAGTCAGCAGGATAGCCGCGTTGGCGGGTTCCGCAAGGAGTGCAGCACTCGATCTATCGCGGCGCAGGCAGAGTCGTCGTTCGGCCGCGCCGGGCCGGCCGCCCTTCCGCGGCCGGCCCGGACGACTCATTTTTTGCTCTCGAACGCGCCCATCTCCTTCAGCACCTCGTTCGCGGCCTTGAACGCGTCGAGGCCGGCCGGAATGCCACAGTACACGGTGGCGTGCAGCAGCACTTCTTTGATCTCGTCAACGGTCACGCCGTTGTTCAGTGCGCCCCGGACGTGCAGCTTGACCTCCGGCGAGCGGTTCAACGCCGTCAGCATCGCCAGGTTGATGAGGCTGCGCGTCTTGCGGTCGAGCCCGGAGCGCGTCCATGCATACCCCCAGCACCATTCGGTCGTGATGTTCTGGAACGCCTGCATGAACGCGTTCGCCGACTTGAGTGAATTGTCGACGTACTCGGCACCCAGGACTTCGCGGCGGACCGCGAGGCCGCGGTCGAACAGTTCTTCGATAGTTTCATCTCTATGCTCGGTCATTACAGACTCCAGTGGGTTGTAGCGGGAACAGTGAACAGCAACGCGCGCTACTGCTGCGGCCGTGAATCGTCGATGAAGTCGCACACTGACCTCAGCATCGAGCGACTGACACGGCGCAGCGAAGCGCGCGGCTCCAGAGGCTAGTGAGTGGGGAGCACGACGTCGAGCATCGCGTGGATGTATTCGCGGTGTTGCTTCGACAACAGCTGCTCTTGCTGCATGTACGCGTGGATATGACGCGACTCGAGCGTGCCGATCAGCACGTCGGCCGTCGTCCGCGGGTCGCTGATGGCCAGCAGGCCGGCACTCGTTGCCTGTGCGAGCCACTGCGTCAGCATTAGCCGTAGCCGCTGCGGAGTGGGCTCGGGCAACTCGGCCTCGATGCCGGCAGCCCGCAGCGTGACCGACCCGCCGATGATAGTGCCTAGGTATTCGTTGAGCTCGATCAGAACCTGGCTCAACTGCTCGCGGACAGCAACGCCGGGTTGTACGCCCCGCTCGAGCTCGGTGATCACCGTGCCTTCCGGTTGCAACGCCATCAGCATCAACTGCTGTTTCGAGCCCGTGCGTTGAAACAGCGTGGCCGTGGAAACGCCCAGTTTCTTGGCCACCATCGAGACCGGGGCCTTGGGACCCTGGTCGAGGAAAACTTCACGCGCGGCGGCGCTGATTTCGCGGTCGCTGACTTGTCTGCGTCGTCCCATAGATCTGCATAATAGCTTGAAACATTGGCTCGCGAGTCTCGCTGGTCGGCTGGTAGTGCCGGTGGTGCGTGCGAAGGTTCACCCGGGATTTCGGGGCATGCGCGGAAGGTGTGGATTTCCGCGAACCCCTTCGGAGTAGGGCCAACGGGTCGAGCGGCCCTGCAGCCGCGAGCGCGAAGGGGGCCGTCCGGGCTTCGAAACGACGATACCTAACTGGCCAGTTACATTTCAGCGGTGTCCCGCGGGGGTTATGTGAAGCATGTGAAGCTGCCACTCACGACGTTGAGCGTGAAGGTCGTGCCGCGCGCCAGCCGCGACCAGATCGTCGGCTGGAGTGGCCTCGTTCTGCGCCTGCGCGTAAGCGCACCGCCGCAGGACGGCCGTGCCAACGCGGCCGTGGTCGCGCTGCTCGCCAACGCGCTCGGCGTCCGCAAGAGCGCCGTCGTCATCTCTGCGGGTCCCGCGTCCGCCCACAAGCGGGTGACCATCGAGGGGCTCACGCGCCCGGAGGTCGAGCAGCGGCTCGGTTATGCCACTGGTCATGAGAACGATGCTGCTATCTAATCGGTCTTACTGTGCACGCGAGCGTCCGGTGACTCGAGACGATTGCGGCCCAAGCGAAACAGGGGAGACGAAGACAATGAACGGTGAGACTCACGTCAGGGTTCGGCAGGGAGCTAAGGCGCTCGCTCTCGCGCTCGGCAGCCTGCTGGCGGCAACGGCATTCGCGCATCACTCGTTCGCGATGTACGACCAGAGCAAGCAGGAGACGATGACCGGCAAGCTGACGCGGTTCATTCCGGGTGCGAACCATGCGCAGCTGATCTTCGAGATCGTCGGCCAGGATGGCAAGACGCAACTCGGTCCCGACGGCAAGGCGATCCTGTGGGGTATCGAGCTCGGGCCCGCAGCCACCATTGCACAGCAGGGCGTGACGGTCGAAGCCTTCCAGCCCGGCACTGTCATCACCGTGACGCTGAATCCGTTGCGCAACGGCAAGAACTTCGGCGCGATGGCGAGCGGCGCTCGACTGATCAAATGCGGCATGGCCATCCCGGCCGGCGGCTGCACCGACAAGACTGGCGATGTGTTCCTGCAGTCGCGCGACGGGTTCGGTACGCAACGCGTCCAGCAGCCCGGTCAATAAGGGTCGCGGCGGCGACCGCCGCGCCGTCAGCGGCCGAAGGTGAGGCCGCTGGCGCGCGCTTTGCGCTTCAGCTCGAGCAACCAGTGCGGACAGCGCTTCGGATCCGCGTACAGGATCTCGCAGTCGTCACAGCGCACGCATTCCGATTTGATGATCTGGCGTTTGCGGATCGCGCCCCACTCGCACGTTTTCTCGCAAAGCGCGCATTGGCTGCATTCCGACCAGCGCTTGATCTTGAACACCGTGAGGTTCGATAGCAGGCCGAGCGCGGCGCCGAGCGGGCACAGGAACCTGCAATACAGATTGCGCACGAAGATGCTCGCGACGAGCAGCACGCCGAGCAGCGTCCAGAGCAGGGGTGTCGCATCGAACGTGAACACCCAGAACGGCTCGATATAGCGGTAGAACGCGATCTCGTGCGTTACGAGGTAGTAGCCAACGGCGCCGACCAGGATGCCGTACTTGATGTAACTCGCGCGCTGCTCGAGCCACTGCGGCACCGTAAGCTGAAAACGCTTCGGTACGACCGCGTCGATCAGTTGCGTGAACGCGCCGAATGCGCAGACGCGGCCGCAGTACACGCGGCCCCATAGCACCGTGGTCACGACCGTGAAAATGGCAAACGCGTACCACGCCATGCTGTGCGCGAATAACGGCAGATTGCCCGTCAGCGTGCCGAAGATATTCACGACGGAAATCAGTTGGCTCTTGTACACGCCCATGTACAGCACAGACGCGACGAGCGTGACGTACTTCAGTGCCACGCTCTTGCGCAGGAAACTGACCATCGCGAGTGTGGCGAACGCCAGGAACAGGAGGATGTCCGGCGCCTGCTCCCTCGCGTTATCGAGCAGCGTCGGCTGCACTTCGACGTCGTCCTCGAAGTTCCAACCGCCGGCGTCATCAGCCGGTTGCGCGCGGGTAACCCCGGTGACGAGCACGCAGAGCACGAGTAGGCGGAAAACGCCTGCGAGCATCGGAATCCACCGGCGTTTGAACAGCGTCACTTGGCGGCGGCGGCTGTCGTACCCGGCGGCATCAAGTAGGCGCGAGCGACTTTGCGCGAGCTGTTGCGGATCGCGCGGCTGGCGCTCGTGACAGAGATCGTTGCGCGCGATATCGCGTCGACGTCCACGCCGACCTTGAACCCATCCCGGATGTTCTTGTTCTTGAATTGGTCAGCGAACTCCGGGAGGTCGACGGAGAAGTAGCCGTACGGTTCACGATTGTCGGTGACGATGATGCCGGTCAGCAGGCCTGCCATGTCCATGCCGACGAGCATCTTGATCGGGCCGTCGAAGCCGCGCTCGAGCGGCTCGACCTCAGTGGTCCAGTATGCGAAGCCGAGTAACTCGCCCGTCTTGCCGGAAGGCGCGGCGCCCATTGCTTTGTAAACTGCCGGTGACCCGCTCTTCTGTGAAAAGGTCGCCGCCGTCGGAAACAGTCGCTGTAGCTGTTTGACAAGATCGGCGTCGTTGACGTTTTGACCGTTCGCTCCGCCGATCATGAGCAGCAGGAGGCCGATGCCGAGTAATGCTAGTCGCAAGTCGCGTTTCTCCCCGGTGCTTCGCGATTATCGCGGCCTGCGTCGCCGCGGGTCAATTTATCTGCGCGTGGTCAAAAGCGAGACGACGTGCTAAATACTCTGCACTATGCAAAGAATTCTGGCGATCGCACTGGGTGGTTTGGCTGTCTGGGCAGTGTTGCAGTCGACGAGCGTGTCGGCTCAGTCCGGTCTCGACCGGCGGCTTGCCGCCGCGAAGAAGCTCGATTGCAGCTTCTCGACATTCGCGATCGGCAATTGGGATAAGAACACGCCGTCGTTGACGGTCAAGCCGGTCGAGCTCAAGGCGGCATTCACGAACATCAACGTCGACGAAGGCACGGCCGAAGCGGAGACCGCGTACGGCGCCTCGTTCATCTCCGTCCGCTACGCGCAGGGCTACCTGCACATAATGCAGATGAGCGACGCGGGACCGCTGTACTTGACGACGGTGTTCGCGCGCGCCGCGGGCGAAGGCCGGCTCATGGCCGTCCACACGCGCATGGAATACTCGCCGACGGTGATCCCAGGCTTTACCTCGCGGCCCGAGATCTACCTCGGCACCTGCTCCATCGGCTGATTTTAGGGGGAGGAGGTGGTTGCGCGTGCTGCGCGCCACGCGACGGCCCCCAAACTGCCGCTGTGCGGGCGGCTGCCGCGGCGCCCGGCGCCAAGGCGGCAGTTTGCCACTGCAATTGCTGCACCTCCGCCGTCCGTGGCGGGCGGATGGCGCCAAGCGAACCTACCCGGAAGCCAGCGCGCAGCCGCAGCTCCGGGACCGCTCAAAACAAGGGGTTTCTCAGCCGGCGACCAGCGCCTCGACCGAGATGCGCAGGGTCACGCCCATTCCGAAGCCCATCTGCTTGCCGAATGCGACGCCGAAGTCCTCACGGTTGATCTGCGTGCTCGCGTCCGCGCCGCACACTTCCTTCTTCATCATCGGATGCTCTTTGCACACGAATTTGTTGATCGTCAGCGTCACGGGCTTCGTGACGCCGTGCAGCGTCAGCGTGCCTTCGACTGAGGTCGGTGCGCCATCCTTGAACTTCACGAGTTTGCCGGTGAACGTCGCGGTCGGGAACTTAGCGGTATCGAACAGATCCGGCGTCTGCGCGTGATCGTTCAATCCCTGGTGCCCGAAGTCGATGCTCTTCATGTCCATCGTGACTTCGACCGTGCCTGTGCCGGCGGCCTTGTCGAGTGTGATCTTTCCAGACGAGCTGTTGATCTTGCCACGCCAGAACGACACGCCCATGTGATCGGCCTCGAAGGTCGGGTACGTGTGCGCCGGGTCGATCGTATAAGTCGCAGGTGCGGCCAGCGTGCCTGCTGGCGAGGGCGGCGCAGGCGATGCCGAGCAGGGTCGGGACGAACTTCGTCGTAGTCATGCGGAAGGATCCTCCTTGGATCGTCGTGCGATTGAGTCGGAACGGCGGCCAAGGGCGCGCGTCTACCGAAAAAAGAATGACGTGGGATTGTAGCAGCGGCGGCACCCTGCTGAGGCTATGTCAAGAAGTCTCCAGATAGCGCTATTCCCGTTCAAAGCGTTCGATTGCCTCACTCGCGAAATTCCCAGACACTTCGGGTAAGCGAGCGGCGGCCATGTCCGGCAGCCGGCGTGCCAAGCTTCCAGGAGGCTGCAATGCTAAGTCTCAACGTCAACGGCCAAACGTTGAAGGTCGGCGACGACGTCGATCCGAAAACGCCATTGCTGTGGGTGCTGCGCGATGCGCTCGGGCTGGTGGGCACCAAGTACGGTTGCGGTGTCGGTCAGTGCAGTGCGTGCACCGTGCACTTGAACGGCGTCCCGATTCAGTCGTGCCAGGTGCCGGCGGAGAGCGCCGTCGGCCAACGCATCACGACCATCGAAGGTCTGTCGGCGCCCGGCGCCGCCGTTGACCGCCGTGCAGCAGGCGTGGATCGAGGAAGACGTTCCGCAGTGCGGTTATTGCCAGGCCGGCCAGATCATGCGCGCCACAGCGTTGCTCGCGCGGGTACCGAAGCCTACCGACGAGCAGATCGACACCGATATGGCGGCGAACATCTGTCGCTGCGGCACTTACACCCGAATCCGCAAAGCGATTCACAGCGCCGCAGCCAAGATCGCCAAGACCGGAGGCGCGTCATGAGCAGTAAGCCGTTCGAACCGAATCCGTATCTGCCGGAGTACCTGCAAAGGCTCGAAGTCGAGCGTGCGGAGGAAGCGCTTGCGCTGTCGCGGCGCAGTTTCATCAAAATCACGGGCCTCGCCGGCGGTGGCCTCGTGCTCGCCATGTCGATGGGGCCGGGTGCGCGCCGAGCGCTGGCGCAGACCAAAACGCCGGCAGCCGAAGTCGACGCTGAACCCCTACGTGCAGATCCGGCCCGATAACACGATCGTGCTGTACGCAAAGAATCCGGAGGTCGGGCAAGGCGTAAAGACGTCGCTACCGATGATCGTCGCGGAAGAGCTCGATGCGGACTGGAGCAAAGTCGAGGTCCGCCAGGCCGTCATCGACGCGCAGCTTGTACGGCCCGCAGGTCGCGGGCGGCTCCACCTCGACGCCCACGAACTGGGACCCGCTGCGTAAGGCCGGCGCCACTGCGCGCGCAATGCTGGTGGCCGCCGCTGCGAAGACCTGGAACGTGCCCGCGTCCGAGCTCACGACCGAGAACAACGTCGTGCGTCATGCGAAGAGCAATCGCAGCGCCACGTACGGCGAGCTCGCGGAACTAGCCGCGACACTCCCAGTCCCCGATGCGGCTACGGTGCAGCTGAAACCGCGTTCGAGTTATCGCCTGCTCGGCAAGCGCATCACGGGTGTCGACAATCCGAAGATCGTCACGGGGCAGCCGCTGTTCGGCATCGACCAGCGTCAGCCCGGCATGGTGTTCGCCACCTTCACGAAGGCGCCGGCGATCGGCGCACGCGTGAAGTCGGCCAACCTCGACGAGATCAAGAAGCTGCGCGGAGTGAAAGACGCGTTCATTGTCAGTCAGCAGGGTGATCACATCGGCTTCAGCCCCGGCGCTCCGGCGCTTGGCTCGGGCGTCGCGATCCTCGCGAACTCGACCTGGTCGGCCATGCAGGCCAAGAAGCAATTGAAGATCACGTGGGACGAGACGGACGCGTCCAGCGACAGCTGGACCGACTTCCGGGCGCAGGCCAAAGCCTTTGCTGCGAAACCCGCGGCGGCGCAGGTGCTCGGCCAGGCCGGCGACGTCGATGGCGCGTTCGCGGCCGGCAAGACGCTCGAGGCCATGTACACCTATCACTACGTCTCGCACGCGGATCTCGAACCGCAGAACACCACGGCCTGGTTCAAGGGCGACAGCATCGAGATCTGGACGCCGACGCAGACGCCGCAAGCGGCGGTCGACGCCGTTGCCGCGCTGCTCGCGCTGCCGAAGGACAAGGTGACGTTGCATCAGCTGCGCGGCGGCGGCGGTTTCGGCCGGCGGCTGGCGAACGACAGCGTCTGCGAGGCCGCGGCCATTTCGAAGCAGGCCGGCGGCATCCCCGTGAAGGTGCAGTGGATGCGCGAAGACGACATGACGTTCGACTACTACCGGCCGGGCGGCTTCCATTCGTTCAAGGCGTCGGTCGACAAGGCCGGTAAGTTGTCCGCGTGGCAGGGGCATTTCATCACGGTCAGCCGCGATGGCAAGGTGCCGATGACGGCGGCGAACATCGCGCCGACGGAGTTCCCGGCTAACGTGCTTGGTAGCCAGCGCATGCTGCAATCGCTGATCTCCTCGCGCATTCCGACCGGGCCTTGGCGTGCGCCGGGCAGCAATGCGATTGCATTCGCGGTGCAGAGCTTCCTGCACGAGTGCGCCGTCGCCGCGAAGCGCGACCACCTCGAGTTCCTGCTCGAAGTCATGGGCGAACCGCGCTTCACCGTGGCCGACAACCTACGCGCGCTGCACACGGGTCGGGCGGCGAACGTGATCAAGACGGTCGCGGAACGCGCGGGCTGGGGGCGCGAGATGCCAAAGGGCAGCGCGCTCGGGCTCGCGTTCCACTTCAGTCACTCGGGGCACTTCGCGGAGGTGGCGGAGGTCAGCGTCGACGCGAACAAGAAGGTGCGCGTGCACAAGGTATGGGTCGTGGCCGATATCGGCCCGATCGTGAACTTGAGCGGCGCGGAGAATCAGTGCCAGGGGTCGGTCGTCGACGCGGTCAGCACCGCGATGGGGCTCAAGATCACGTTCGAGAAAGGGCACGTCGAGCAGACGAACTTCGACAAGTACCCGCTCGTGCGCATCGACAAGGCGCCGGACGTCGACGTGCACTTCGTCGAGTCGAACTATCCGCCGACCGGTTGCGGCGAGCCTGCGTTCCCGCCGGCCGCGCCCGCGATCGCGAACGCGATCTTCACGGCGACCGGCCAGCGCGTGCGCACGCTGCCGTTTGCCACCGAGGGATACACGCTGTAGCTCAACGGCACTCGAAGTTGGCGGCGTCCTCGGAGTTGCCGCGCCCTTTGTAGTGCGCGTGCTGCGGGTACGGGCACAACGGTCGGCTACGGCCCGCGAAGGCCGTGCCCGTCGCGATCACGGCGTCGGGCGCTTTGGCCTTTTCCACCCAGTCGACGATCGCGCTCAGCATGTCGAAACGGTCGAGCGTCGGCCGTGCCGCCGGCGCAATGGCCCATGCCGGGCACGAGGAATAGGCGGCTCCAGCTCTGCACCTGGTCTGCGCCGCCGCTCGCGTCGCCCAGCTTCTCGTAGTAGCCGATCGTGTCCAGTGCCGAGAACCACGGGTCACTTACACCGTGGTAGAACAATAACTTACCGCCATGTCCTGAAAAGCTACTCAAGTTCGTCCATTGGTTCGTATCGCCGAGTGTCGAAGGCGCTGTGAGCACGGCTGCGGCCTCGGCATCGACGTCCTGAGTGGTCGGTGGCACGCGCGGACCGACCGGGCTCGGGGCCCCGTTCAGCACGCCGGGGATACCCTGCCCGCCGAACGTGATACCGGTATCGTAGAGATAGCCGGGGTACACCTGCCGGCCGTTCGCTGCCTTCGGCCCCGCTAGCGCCGTCTTCACGGCGGATGCCTGGTCGCTGCGCAGGCACGTGTCGGTCTTGGCGCCCTTGCAGACGAGGCTCGTGGGGTCGAAGCCGCAGACGCGCGGGTTGAAGATCATGCCGTCGGCGATGCCGTCGTTCGCGTCACAGGCTTTAAGCAGAGAGTCCACGATCAGTTTCTTGTCGCCGTCGGATAGCGCGCTGCCGGGAATCGGCGCGCCGCTCGCGTCGTGCGCGGCGGCTTTCGCCAACGCGACGGAGACCGAGCGCATGCCGAGGTTCGAGTAGCCGGTGCGCATCGCCGGGGCCCCGGCGACGAGGCCGTCGAAATAGCTCGGGTAGCGCTCCGACATGATCATCGCTTCGCGTCCGCCAGTGGAGCAGCCGACGAAATACGAATGCTCGGCGGGCTTACGGTAGTAAGCATCGATCAGGCGTTTCGCTACCTGCGTGACTTTGCCGTTTGCTACGTACAGGAAGTTCAGCGCCGCTTCCTGGTCGGCGAAGAACGCTGTTGTCGAACACAACGCCTTGATGGCCCGTGTCGGTACTCACAACGGCGAATCCGCGCGCGAGGGCTGGCTTCGCGCCCGCCGCGGCTGCTCCGAGGGGCGGATTGACCGTGCCGTTCAGTCCGCCACCGCCCTGAAACACGAACCGCCCGGTCCAGTCGTCGGGTAACGCGAGCGCGAAGCGGATGCCGTAGTCAATGCCGCCGACGCCCTTACGCCGCTCGAGCACGCCGTCGACGCGGCAGTGCGCCGGCAGCAGGCCCCTATAGCCCTGGCCGCCTGGGCCGCTCGCCGGTGCGCTGCCCGCGGGCACTCGTTCGGCGGCCGTGATTTCGAGCGCGGCGCCGGGGATCGTGACCGCACGCATGGCCTCGCATGCGGCGGCATCCTGCGCGTGCGCGGCGGTGCCCGCGCATGCGCCGAGCACGGTGCTGCCCAGTGCCGCGAGGCGCAACACGGAGGAGATTCGAAGGTGCTGTATCGACGGCTGGTGACGAATCATGCTTCCGGCTCCGGTGATTGCTCGCCGGTCATGATAGGTTCAGTTGCGGTCAGTGACGAGAGGAAGCGCAGCTAGAGCTTCGCGCGCACTCCGTCGCCGCGTTCGGTCTCGCGCTGACAAGCGAGGCAGCGCGCTGCTTCCGGCGTCTTGGCGAGCCTTGCCGGCTCGATGGGCTCGGCGCACGTCACGCAAACCCCGTAGGTATGGGCGTCGATCCGTTGCAGCGCTGCATCGACCGCCGTCAGCTCTTCCATGTCTCGATCGACCTCGGCGCGATCGACGTCGAGAACGAGATCTGCGGCCGAGAGCTCCGCGCTGTCGGGAACGTTGCCAAGTAGGCCGTCGCGGTCTGTCGTGCGTTTCGCGACGCCGGTGGCGACCTCCGCTGCGAGCACGGCACGTCGGGCGAGCAAGGCTTGCCGTGCCTCCGCCCACGGGGTTCCGGCCGTCTCGTCGATGATCGCTTTGAGAGTTGCCTCGACGTTCGCGGCGATGCCGGCAAGCTCGCGATCCGACGACAGCATGCCGAGCACCGCGGTCGGCGGGATCGTGCCGATGCTCGTGGCTCCGCCGTCCTCGAACACCGAGATGCGACACGGCAGCGCGGCGTTCAAACGCATGTCGCGTCGCAGCACCAGCGACGCCTGCTTCGGGTTGCAGACCTCGTAGATCCGGCACTCCGCTGCCAGAGGATGCCCCTTGCGCGTGAGTATTTCCTTCAGATCGTAGACGTGCAGCACGCCGAAACCGTGTTTCTGCACTGCGGCCTCGAGATCCCGCGCCGCGTCGGCAACGCTCTTGGTCGTGTTGGCGATGTAATACATGCGCGGCGTTGCTCAGGTTCGGGCTTGAACTTCGACGTCCTGTTCTACGGAGAGATTATGTTCGGACGACGTACCGCTGCACATACGTACATCCACTACGGTAACGGTAGGTACAAGCCCCACTAGGCGGCGTACCGACGATCGATGAGTCTGACGCGCGACGAGGAGGAGTCATGCGGGATAACACCATCCTGGTGGTTGTCGATCCGACGGCGGGCGCGAGCCAGCCGGTGCTCGCGCGTGCGGGTTGGTTGGCGACGCTCGGCGGGGCGCGGCTCGAGCTCTTTGCGTGCGATTACGATCCCGCGATCGACTCGGGGCACATCGACAGCGTGTGGGCGGCGGAGCCGGGCGCCCGCGAGCAATCATTGGCGCGCCAGCGCCGTAGTCTCGAAGAGCTTGCGAAGCCGCTGCGCGATCGCGGCCTCGATGTCACCGTCGACGTCGAGTGGGCCCACCCGCTCGATGCAGCTGTAGTCAGGAAGGCGGCCGCTCACGACTATTGGATTGTCGCCAAGGGCACGCATCACCACAATCTGCTGCAGCGCACGTTGCTGACGCAAACCGATTGGCATCTGATCCGGAAGTGTCCCGCGCCGCTGCTGCTGGTCAAGGACCGCGCTCTCTCGGCGGAGCCGAACGTGCTCGCGGCCGTAGACCCGTTGAACGAGCACGATAAACCGGCCGCGCTCGACGATCGAATCTTCAATTTCAGTGCCGATCTCGCGCGCATCCTTCGCGGTCGCCTGCACGTCGTGCACGCGTTCTCTACTCCGATGGGCGTGGAGTTGCCTCCCGACGTTCGCGACGTTCTCGCGAACGAGCATCGCAAGGCGATGACTGAGTTTCTCGACACGCATCCGGTAGTCGCCGAGCGCTCCTATCTGTACGAGGGCCTCACGCACGATAGTCTGGCGCTCGCCGCGAAGGAGCACGGCGCCGACTTCGTCGTCATGGGCGCCGTGGCGCGCCGAGGTTTGAAGCAGCTGTTCATCGGCAGCACCGCCGAGCGCGTGCTCGACCGCCTGCCGTGCGATCTGGTAATAGTCAAACCGCTCGACTTCGAGCTTCCCGAGGGTGACCAATAGCATGAGCATCAAATTCAGAGTTCGCGGGCCGATCTCGGCCCTGGTGGGCGCGAGCCGCTTATTTCGTCACGGCGCAGGCCCTGGCGTTCGACGCATTCACGCTGGCCGACTACAGCGGCGAGGAGCTGTTCCAGCGTTTCTGTGCAAGCTGCCACGGTGAGCAGGCGCATGGCGATGGTCCGGTGGCGCGCAGTCTGAACACCGTGGTGCCCGATCTGACGCTGATCCGGTCACGGTACGGAGAGTTCCCTGCCATGCTCGTGCGCGACACGATCGACGGTCGTGGCGTCGACGTTCGGGCGCACGGTACGCGAGCGATGCCGGTCTGGGGCTACGAGTTCTGGGTTGAGGAAGGTGGCGACAGGACCGCGCAGAACGCTGTCCGCGAAGCAATCAACAAGCTTGTCGACTATCTGGCCTCTATCCAGCGCGATGCGAACAACTCGGCGCGCACCCGGTAACGCGACTCAGCTTATGACGCTCCAGAGCGAGGGCGGGGCGCGCGGCCCGTCGACACGGACCGCGGCTGTCCTCGTTGCGACGGACTGTGCTCCGAGTTCGGCCGGTGGCGCGTGGATGCGCTTCGTGTCGTCAGTGGGCACCGCCCACGCAATCTACCGCAACCTTGCGGTGATGCACGGCCTCGCGCCGACACGAGTGCTCGTGCGCGTCGGCGACGACGCCGGCGCCGTGGACTACGACGCGCTGGTTGCCGCGCACCGAGTGCATGGTCTCGGAGCCACCGTAGGGTGCGTGGAAGTGCCGGCCGAGATCGCGCGGCGGTTCGTCGTGCTCGGCGTGGATGGGAGCGGGCGCGTCGTGCGCTGCGCGCACGAGCCGCGGCGGCCGCAGCCCCTGCCGCACAAACCCGCACACGCGCTGATATCGGCCGACGTGTATGTCTTTGATTTCGAACCGCTGGTCGACTGTCTCTCTGTCGATGCGATCGATCCCGCGTCGACGCACGATCTCGGCAAGGACGTGTTGAGCTTGCTCGTGAGTGCGGGCAGCGTCGCGGCGCATGTGTTGCGCGACGCGGAGTTCGTCAGTCGTTACGTTCCCAGGTGACGCGCGCGAAGTAACCCTGCTCGTCGTAGTGGGTTTTCAGCACGCCGTGCCAAGCAGCCTCGAGCGCGTGGCCGATGCGCCGCGGCAAGTGCACGTCGGTCGTCGTGATCTCGATCGTCCCGCTTCGCCGGATCAATATCGGGGCAGCGTGCCAGCGCTCGCCATGCGTAGCTGTCGCTACGCCTGCAACGGCGCTCAGTGTCGTGCCGAGTCGAGCCGTTCGTGGATGGCCGCGACGAGCTCGTCGCCCCGGATAGGCTTGTTGAGAAAGCGGGCGTTCTCCACGCGCTCGTTCGTCAGCTTACCTGTGTCGCCAGTTACGAAGATGACGGGCACGTTCGCGCTGACGTGGGCGCGAATCGCGCTCGACGACGCCGACGCCCGTCTCACCTCCACGCAGGTGATAGTCGCTGACGATCAGGTCAGGCGGCGCCGCGGCCGCATGGTGGAGCGCCTCGCTCTGACAGCTTGCAATGCGGACCTCGAACCCTTCGAGCTCGAGCAGCATGCTCGTGGCCTCGGCCACCGCTGTCTCGTCGTCGACGATGAGCACGCGGCCGCCGCTTGAGCTGCGGGCGGCAGGGCCGCTGGTCGTCTGGCGCTGTGGCGGCTCGGCGCGCGGCAGCGTCACGGTGAATGTCGTACCGGTGCCGACCGCTGATTCCACGTGAATCGCGGCGTTCAGCAGCGTCGCGAGGCGTCGTACGATCGACAGTCCGAGACCGAGACCCTCCGGCCGCTGTGTGCCGTGGTCGACCTGATAGAACTCCTCGAAGATGCGGTCCGTCTGATCGGGCGGAATGCCGATTCCCGAATCGCGGACGACGATGTCGAGCGTGTCGCCCCGCCGCCGGCACGTCACCTCGATGCCGCCGTGATGCGTGTAGCGGATGGCATTGGCGATCAAGTTGCCGAGCAGGCGCCGCAGCAGTTCGGGGTCCGTCGCGCCGGCCTCGGCCGTCGACTCCACGCGGAGCTCGAGACCCTGGTCGGTCGCCTGCGGTTCGTAGTCGGAGCGCAGCCGGTCGAGCACGGTGGCGATCGGGCAGGGCGTGATCTCGGCCTTCACGACGCCGCTATCGAGCTTGCTGATGTCGAGCACCGAGGTCAGCAGCGCCGACATGGTGTCGAGCGCGAGCTGCTGGCGTTCGATCACGTTACGGAATGCGGCGTTGGTGCCCGCCTGGCGCAACGCAACGCGATTCAGCAGATTCAGCGTCTGCACGGGCTGGCGCAGGTCGTGGCTCGCTGCCGCGAGCAGCCGGCTCTTCGCGCGGTTGGCTTCGATGAGCTGGCGCTCGGTGTCGCGGCGGATCGTCGCGTCACGAATCGCGGCCACGACCAGCGGGCCGTCGTTGGTTGGAACCGGACTCAGGCTGATCTCGATCGGGAATTCCCGCCCGGTTTTGTGCAGGCCCAGCAGTGCGAGGTCGCGCCCCATTGGCCGTGGTTTCGGTGCGGCATTGAACTGCGCACGGTGCTCGACGTGCGAGGCGCGCAGGCGTGGCGGCAGCAGCATATCGACGCTGACGCCCGTGAGTTCGCCCGGCGAATAGCCGAAGGTCTGCTCTACGCGTGCGTTGGCGAACACCACGGTGCCTCGGGCGTCCACCACGACCGTCGCATCGGGCGCCAATTCGAGCAGTGTGGCTGCCAATTCGGCCGACAGAATCAATGGTGTTTCGCCGATGAGTTCAGGCGCTAAACAGTATGCTCTCGAACCGCCGCCGAAACCATGCGGTTCGCCCTCGCTAGAAAGACACACTGGCGATGGTCCCGTTACCGGGTGCACTTGCGATCGTCAGTTGCCAGCCGAATCGGTCGCAAATGCGCTTCGTGAGGTGCAGGCCCATGCCGCCGCCGGGTCTCGTGCTGTGGCCGCGAGCGAATAGCGTCGCGTGCGCACCCTCCGGTATTCCGCGCCCGGTGTCCACGATTCGTAACGTCCGGCCGTCGAGGGCCACGCGAATCGCGCCCACGTCGGTGTGCTCGACGGCGTTGCGCAGTAGATTGCTGATCACGATCGTCGGCAACGCCGGCGGTATGTCGAGCCAGACGTCCGCGGCAGGTGTGAACGCGATCGTGAGCTGCCGCTTGTCGGCGGCTAAAGTGCGGTAGTCTTCGATGAGTTGGGCCACGATGCCGCCGAGCTCGCAGCGTGCCTCTTCGCCGTTGCCCCCGGACTCCTCGCGCGACAAAAACAATAGAGCTTCGATGAATTCGCGCATCTCACGCGTGGCGCGCTCCAACCGGGCCGTGACGCGCCGTGCTGCCGGCGGCAGGTCGTGCTGCTCGCCCAGCACTTCGGTCGCGCCTTGTATCACCGCGAGCGGCGTTCGTAACTCATGGGCTGCCGCCGCGGTGAACAGTTGCTCGCGCTCGACAAAGCCGTCGAGCCGCTCCATGTAGCGATCGAACGACTCCGCGATTGCCGCGACTTCGCCGCCGAAATCCGCCGCAATCCGCACGTTACGCTGCCGCGGATCGAGCTCCTTGAGCCGCCTGGACAAGGCGGTGACGGGCGTGATGACCTGTCGGGAGATCCAGAAGCCGAGCACTACCGCCAGCGCCGACACGAGCAACACGGCGCCGATCAGGTTGTTGATCACCGGCTGCTCGAGCGCTTCCCATTCGGTGATGTCGTATGCCACGTAGATCTGCCGTCCGGCGTCCGTGCCGACGTAGACCTGGTAGGTCTTGTCGCCGAGTGTCACGGCGTGATGCACGCCCTCCGATAAGGCCGCGAACGCCGCGGGCAGCTGCGGATTGTCGCGGCCGACGAAGCCGAGCAGCAACGCGCTGCGTACCGTCGTCAGCCCCGGCTCGTTGCGCGAGCGGGTCGCGAAGGTGTCGAATTCGGCGCGTACGTGGCGGCCGAGCACGGTCTGCTCGAGGCGCTCGGCCGCGACAAACACACTGGCGGCGAAAATACTGCTGCCGACAGCCGCGAGCGCGAGCATCGCGATCGTAATGCGGACGCGCAGGCTTCCGATGCGTCGGGTTCTACTCGTCGTTGGCATCTGTGAGCCTGTAGCCCGTGCCATGCACCGTGTGGAGCAGCTTATGCGTGAACGGCTTGTCGATGGCCGTACGCAATGCGTAGATATGCGCACGCAGCACGTCCGCGTCGGGCGGATCGTCGCCCCACAGCGCAGCCTCGAGCTCGGCGCGGCGCACGACGCGATGCGTGTTGGTCATCAGCAACCCGAGCAGCGTACGTAGACTCGGATTCAGATCCAGCCGCCGGCCAGCGCGTTTCACCGTCTGCGTGTCGGCGTCGAACTCGAGGTCGGCGACCTTCAGCGCGCGTGTCTGCGTTGCGCCACTCGCTCGTCGGCGCAATGCTTCGAGCCGGATCTCGAGCTCCTTCAGTGCGAACGGTTTGACGAGGTAGTCGTCCGCGCCGGCACGAAAGCCCTGCACTTTGTTGTCGAGCTGATCGCGGGCCGTGAGCATCAGCACCGGCGTCGTTTTCTTTGCTTCTTCGCGCAGTTTCCGGCAGACCTCGAGACCGTCGAGCGCCGGCAGCATCAGATCCAGGACGATCACGTCGTAGTCGTTCGTGACCGCGAGATGCAGCCCCGTGATGCCGTCGGCCGCGTAGTCGAGCTCATGCCCCTTTGGCGCGAGATAGTCGCCGATGTTTTCGGCGATGTCGCGGTGATCTTCGATGACCAGTATTCGCATGCGGCGTTCCGAGGGGACGAGTCTCAACGCATTTGAGCACTCACGCAGGCTAGGCGCCAACAGATGAACGCCGCGTCGAAGAAAAGTGAAAGATACGTAAAAGCCCAAAAGAGTGTCTGCTCACGAAAATTCGAGCTTTTTGCTGACGTTTCTTTGACATTGTCTTCGGCAACATGGCCGGAGATCGAGAGTCAGGGGGGCGTCTTGAGAGCTTCGCAACAACTGGGCCGGAATATTCGGGTGAGGGTAGCGACCATCACGACGCTGCTGCTCGCGTACCTCGGCGTTGCGAGTGGGGAGACAGCTCACCAGCACCCGCCACTGACCGTGGACCCCACGCTCGACTGGCAGACCCTGATCGACACGACCCTTGCCGCGCATCCGCGTAGCGGCGAGCTGATCGCCAGGGCGGAAGAGGCGGCTGCTTGGGCCACGCGGGGCCGCCAGTGGCTCGCGGCTGCGCCGTCGTTGTACTTCACATATCTGTCCGACGGCTGGCTCGACGATCGCGATCAGCGCGAATACGACGGTGGCGTCGAGTTGCCGCTGTGGCGGGCCGGTGAGCGTGCGGCGGTTCGCGCCTTAGCAAGCGGAGCCGCTGCGGAGAGCGACGCCGCTCGGGCAGTGCTGCGGCTTGAAGTCGCGGGCCTGCTACGCGGCGCCCTGTGGGATATCGCCGCCGCCGTGAACGCGTATGCGGCGGCCAACGAGACGGTCGATACAGCGGCCGAGTTGCTGCGCGGAGTCGAGCGGCGCAACGCACGCGGCGAGTTGCCGCTGGCCGACGTGCTGCTGGCGCAGTCGGCGCTGCTCGAGCGGCAGCAGGCCGTGATCGCAACGCAGGCAGAGCTCGTCGACGCCGAGCGCGCCTACCAGAGCCTGACGGGGCTGCAGCGCCGCCCGGGCGCGTTCACGGAGCATCGTAGCGGGCGGGAGGATTTCGATGACCAACATCCGCTGCTCAAGCTTGCGGATGCGGCCATCGCGCGGGCGCGCGCGACACTCGATCTGACGGATCGCGCGGCGCGCGGCAATCCCCTTGTGACCGTCGGTCCGCGTCGGCAGCGCGACGCGATGACCACCATGTTCAACGACAGCTTCGCGATCGGCGTGAAGGTCCCAGTGGGCGGGAAGGCTCACGCGGTGACGCAGGTGGCACAGCAGAGTCGCCTCGTCGCTGAAGCGGAGTCTGCGCGCGGCGCGCTACTGCGCCGCCTCGATCTCGATCTGCACGAGGCGGAGCACACACTGCTGGTGCTCGAGGGCTCGCTCACGCTCGCGGAGCAACGCCGTGATCTCGCGGACCGGCAGTGGCGCATGGCGCGCTCGGCGTTCGAGCAAGGCGAGATCGAGCTGCGCGAGATGCTCCGGATCCAGGACAGTGACCGCAATGCGAACCGTGAAGCAGAGCGGCTCGCCATAGAGCGGCAGCGCACGATCGCTGCTTTCAATCAGGCATTGGGAGAGACGCCATGAACATTGCAAGTCGGGTCAGGATCGCGTCGGTTGCCGCTGTCGTCTGTCTAGGTGCGGCGCACGCGCTCGCCGCCGGCAACGAGCTTGCCGTCAGCGACGAGCAGCTCGCCCGGCTCGGGGTCACGCTCGGCACGGCGCAGCGGGTAGAGCTCGTCGAGATTGCTGCGGCGCCAGCCGAAGTCGTTGTGCCGCCAGCGCGTCAGGCGCTGGTCAGCGCGCCGGCCGCGGGCGTCGTGGTCCGCATGCTGGTGGCAGAAGGAGATACGGTGACGGCGGGGCAGCCGGTCGCGGCGCTCGATAGCGTCGAATACGTCGAGCGCCAGCGCGACTATCTCGACGCGGCCGCGGCTACGCAACTCGCGCAGGCCCAGGAGACGCGTGATCGTGGGTTGTTCGCAGAAGGCATCATCGCGGAGCGGCGAGTGAACGAGGGCGCGGCAGCGACCCGCGCCGCCGGGGCGCGGCTCGAGCAGGCGCGCGCGCAGCTCACGCTGGCGGGCGTGACGCCCGCGGATCTAACTCGACTGGCGGCACAAAGGCAGCTCACTCCGCGGATCACGCTCCGAGCGCCGCTCGCGGGCGTCGTGGCCGCTGAGCACGCCAAAGTTGGCGCGCGCGTGGACGCTTTGGATCCGGTGCTCGCGGTCGCGGACCTCTCGAACCTCTGGGTCGAGCTGCGCTTGCCTCAGGAGAACGCGGCGCGCGTGACGCCGGGCATGCTCGTGAGTGTGACGAGTGCCGGTCAGGTGGTCACGGGCACGGTAACGACGGTCGGTGGCGTCGTCGATGCCGCCACTCAGACAGTGCTCGTCCGCGCCGCGGTCGACAACGCGCAACGAGTGCTCCGCGCGGGGCAGTTTCTAACGGCGCGCGTGCTGGCGCGACCTGCGGGCGGCGTCGCGTATGCCGTGCCGGTGGCTGCCGTGACGCGTAACGGCAGCGATGTGCTGCTGTTTGTACGCAGCGGCAACGGCCTTGTCGCGCAGCGCATCGATGTGCTGGCCGACGACGGCACGCGCATCTACGTGGCCGGTGGCATCGGCGCGAGCACCATCGTGGCCGTCGAAGGCATCAGCGCGCTGAAGGCGATGTGGCTCGCGGCGGAACAGGAAGGCGGCTAGCTCGTGCACCGGCTGATCGGTTTCGCACTGACCCAGCGGCTGTTGACCGCGCTGCTCGCGGTGGGGCTCGCGTTCGCAGGCTACGAGGCGTTTCGGCAGCTGCCCGTCGACGCGTTTCCAGACATCTCGCCAACGCAGGTCAAGATCATCATGAAGGCGCCTGGGATGACGCCTGAGGAAGTCGAGACGCGAATCACCGCGCCGATCGAGGTCGAGCTGCTCGGCATCCCGAACCAGACGATGCTGCGGTCGATGACGAAGTACGCGTTGGCCGACATCACGCTCGACTTTGCGGAGGGCACCGATATCTACTGGGCGCGTCAGCAGGTGGCCGATCGGCTAGGCGGCGTCCGCAATTCGTTGCCGGAGGGGATCGAGGGCGGGATCGCGCCGATGACCACACCGCTCGGTGAAATGTTCATGTTCACGGTCGACGGGCCGTTGAGCCTGGCCGAGCGGCGCACGCTGCTCGAATGGGTCATCCGACCCGCGCTGCGAACGGTGCCTGGCGTCGCAGACGTCAACGTTCTCGGTGGCTACGTCCGCAGCTTCGAGGTCGTGCCAGACCCCGTGCGCATGGCAGCCCGGGGTGTCGACACGCTGGCGCTCGAGGCGGCCATCACGGCCAACAATCGCAACGACGGCGCCGGGCGCATCAACGAGGGCGAGGAAGCGCTGCTCGTCCGCTCGGAAGGCAGAATCAAGGAGCCGGCCGACCTCGAGCGCATCGTGGTGCGGGTCGAGAACGGAATCCCGATCAGCGTGGCGGACGTCGCCGCCGTGCAGATCGGCTCGATCACCCGCTACGGTGCCGTCACGCAGAACGGTGAGGCGGAAGCGGTCGAGGGTCTCGTGCTCGGACTGCGCGGCGCAAATGCCGGCGACGTCGTGGCCGGTGCGCGCGCAAAGCTCGCGGAGATCGCGAATGCGCTGCCCGCAGGCGTCGAAGTGCGGGTCTTCTACGACCGCGGCAACCTCGTGCAGGAGGCGGTCAGCACGGTCGCGCACGCGCTCGGCGAGGCCGTGGTGCTCGTGCTCGTGCTGTTGCTGCTGTTCCTTGGGGACGTGCGCGCCGCCATTACGGTTGCGGTCGTTCTACCGCTCGCAGCACTAGTCACGTTCCTCGCGATGCGCCTCACCGGCATGTCGGCCAACCTGATGAGTCTGGGCGGCCTCGCGATCGCGATCGGCATGCTCGTCGATGCCGCCGTCGTGGTGGTCGAGAACATCGCAACCCAGCTCGGAAATGCCGAGACCTCTCGGAAGCTGCCGCGGCTGCACATCGTGTACCGCGCAACGCGCGAAGTAGCCGTGCCCATGGTGTCGGGCATCGCGATCATCATCCTCGTGTTCCTGCCGTTGCTGTCGTTGCAGGGGCTCGAGGGTAAGCTGTTCGCGCCCGTGGCGCTCACGATCAGCTTCGCGCTCGGCAGCTCGCTACTCCTTTCGCTGACCGTGATCCCGGTGCTCGCGTCGTTCCTCATGCGGCGCGTCACGCACCGCGAGCCGTGGTTGCCGCGCAAGCTCGGCGAGCTGTACCAGCCGCTGCTCGCGCGGGCACTCGAACGACGCAAGATCGTGATCGGCGCCGCGCTGGGTGTGTTGGCGCTGACCGTCGCTGCTTATCCGTTCATCGGCAAGACGTTCATGCCCACCCTGGACGAAGGCGATCTGATCGTGCAGCTCGAGAAACTGCCGTCGATCACGCTAGCGGAATCCGTGGATCTCGATCTGCGCGTGCAGCAGGCAATCCTCGCGCGTGTGCCGGAGGTTACGCGGATCGTTGCGCGCGTCGGCTCGGACGAGATCGGTATGGATCCGATGGGGCTCAACGAATCCGATACGTTCATGGTGCTGAAGCCCCGGAGCGAGTGGCGTATGAATTCGAAGGAAGAGCTGATCGCTGCCATTCGCGCGGTGCTCGAAGATTTCCCCGGTGTCGCCTATGGCTTCACGCAACCGATCGAGATGCGCACGGCGGAGATGCTGACCGGGACACGGGGCGACGTGGCGGTGAAGCTGTTCGGCGCGGATCTGACCGAGCTGTCGGCCAAGGCGGAGGAAATCGCGAGCGCGCTGCGCGCGATTCCCGGCAGCGAGGACGTGTTCGTCGCACGCAACAGCGGCATGCAATATCTGAATGTAGCCATCGACCGGACGGCGGCCGGCCGGCTGAATCTGCAAACGTCCGATCTGCAGCGCATCCTGCGGGCGCAGATTGAGGGGTTGCCGATCGGTATCGTGCAGGAGGGCGTGCGGCGCACGCCGCTGGTGATCCGCGCAGGCGAGGATGTGCGCGGCTCTGCCCGCAATTTCGCAGGGCTCCCGCTCGCGCTCGGTGCGACGCATTCCGTGCCGGTCAGCGCCGTCGCCAAAGTCGAGCGTGTCGAGGGCGTGGTGTCGATTGCGCGTGAGCGTGGCCAGCGCTTTATCGTGGTCCGCAGCAACGTCGTCGGTCGCGACCTCGTCGGGTTCGTGGACGAGGCCAAGCGGCGCGTGGGCGCCGCGGTGAATCTACCGCCGGGCTATTTCGTGCAGTGGGGCGGGCAGTTCGAGAACCAGCAGCGCGCCGCTGCACGGCTGGCGCTGGTCGTGCCGATCGCCGTGGGACTCGTGTTCATGCTCCTGTTCTCCACCTTCGGTTCCTTGCGTCAGGCGTTGCTCGTGCTGACGAACGTCCCATTCGCGCTCGTCGGCGGCGTGTTCGCGCTGCTCGTTACCGGCGAATACCTTTCCGTGCCCGCTTCGGTGGGCTTCATCGCGCTGCTCGGCATCGCCGTCCTGAACGGCGTCGTGATGGTCACCTATTTCAACCAGTTGCGCACCGAGGGATTGCCGTTGCGCGAGATCGTCGTGCGCGGCGCGCAGCGGCGGCTGCGGCCGGTTCTCATGACCGCCAGCATCGCGGCGATAGGACTAGTGCCGCTGTTGTTCGCGACGGGGCCCGGCTCCGAGATCCAGCGGCCGCTCGCGATCGTCGTGATAGGCGGCCTGATCTCGGCGACCGCGTTGACGCTGATCCTGCTGCCCATGCTTTACGAGCGCTTTGGGACGGAGGCTATACGCGATGAGTGAGAATGCCGTTGCAGCGGTCGCGGTGACGATCAACGTAGCGCCGGCCGCCGAGGAGCGTGTGATCGACTGGCTGCTCAGCCTCGAGGAGGTCGCGGGGTTCACGAGCTACGCCGCCTTCGGTCACGGCGCGAGTCACGACGATCTGAGCGTCGCGGAGCAGGTCACGGGCCGGCAGCGGCGAGTGGAGATACGGCTCGAGATCCCATCGACGGGGCTCGATTCGTTCGTTGGGGCGCTGACCGCCGCGTTCGATGGCACGGACCTCTACTACTACGGACAAACGGTGCTGCGCTCGGGTCACTTGCGCAAGAGGGGCGCATGACGACTTCAGTCGGCGGTGCATGGCATCAGCCGAGCGTCGCGACAGCGGCCACGGCGCCGGCAAACAGCGCCATGCCGAGGACGAGCGTCGCGGAGCGCCGCATCGGCGCGCCGCCCAGTACTGCTGCGAGCCCGGCCTTGACCGCCGTGTTGACGAGGGCAGCGAGAGCGATCGCGCGCGCCGCCGTAGGGGGTTCCAGCCCGCCGCTCGCCGCTGCCTGCGCCAGCGCGATCGTGACCGCGTCGACATCGACCAGTCCCGCGATGGCCGCGACCGAATAGGTACCCGCGTCGCCGAGCCACTGGCGCACCGCCGCTGACGCGATGAACAAGACGACGAGCAGCACGCCGAATGTCAACGCAGTCGACAGTTGCAACGGATTCGTGAGCTTTACTTCGGCTGGCGAATCGGCGTGCTTGCGCAGCAGCGTCGTGATGACTGCCGCAATCGGTGGTGCACCCAGCATCGCGAACGTCGGCCAGAGCGCGCCGAGCAGCGGTCGATCGACGGTGCCGATCACAATCGCGAGCCGGAGCACCATCACCGCGGCCGCGAGTCCGATGCCGGCAGACAGTAGTGCGGTCGGAGCCCGTGCTACGCGCGCGCTGCGTGCGTACGCCACAGTCACGGCCGTCGACGAGCTCAAGCCGCCGAACAACGCCGTCAGCAGCAAGCCGATGCGCGCGCCGAGCATTCGTACCGCGAAGTAGCCGACATACGACAGACCGGCGATCAGCAGCACGAGCATGCCGATCACGCGGGGGTTCACTGCTTGCCATGGGCCCATCTGCCGGTTGGGTAGCAGGGGCACGAGCACGGCAGCCATGGCGATCAGTTGCAGTGTTGCGAGCAACTCCCGCCGCTCGAGCCGCTCGATTGCCGCATGGAACTCTGTCTTGAAGCCGAGTAGTAAGGTCATCACGATACCGGCGGCCCCGGCTTCGAAGGGTGCGCCGAGCACGGCGACTGCGCCGAGGCCGAAGGTCGCAAGCATCGCGAGCTCGGTCGTCATCCCGAAGTCGTGTTGCTCGCGGACGCTGATGAGGTAGCCGCCGATCACGAGCGCGCCGACGACCAAAATGCCTGCGGCCAGCACGACGAACCGGTCCGGCAGCGACAACGCCGCGAGCACGCCGCCGAATAACCCCGCGAGCGCGAACGTGCGGAAACCGGCGAGCCTTTGCCCCCCGTGTTGAGTGCGCGTCTTCCAGCCGCGCTCGAGGCCCACGATCAGCCCGATGCCGAGCGCTACGCCGAGCCGGTGCCAGAGCGCCTCGTCCATGCGGCGATCTTACGCTGTCGCGGGCGGCGCGGGCCTCGCCTCGACTGGCGCCGACAGCGCGATCTCGGCGGTCGCCAGCCGGTTCAATAAGCGAAGTTCACGGCTGAGGGGCCAGAGCCCGTATAGCAGCACTTCGAGGGGGTGCCACATCACTACCCAGCCAGCGATCACGAGACTCTCGCGGAGTATCTGCCCCAGGGTGCCGGTGGTCGGCACGAATGTCGCGGCGCCGATGCAGAGCACGAGCGCCGCCAGCCCGATCGCGAGCGCCAGGCGGCCCTCTCGGAAGATCCGCCGCCGTCGCAGATCCTGCAGGCTTGCCGCGCGCGCGAAGTGGCTGCGCACGGCCGCCGCCGCGTCTGCGTGTACCGCTGGCGCCGACCCCTCGCGATCGACGTGGATTTCGATGCGCACCGGGCGATCGGGCGGCAGCTCGCGAGCCCACGCGACGATGAATTCCTCGCAATCCGGATCGAGATCGCGCTCGCGAAACGGCGACGGGTCGATCGTGTTGAACAGCTGGCGCAGCTCGTGGATGTGCACCTGAATCGTGGCGCGGTCAGTCGGCATTGGCGGGCGGAGCTGCGATCTCGCTTCGGTGCAGGATTCGGGCTTGCGCCGCGTAGTACAGCACGGGAATCACGACCAGCGTCAGCAAGGTCGACACGGCGATGCCGAATATCAGCGCGACTGCGAGTCCGTTGAAGATCGGATCGTCGAGGATGAAGAACGCGCCGAGCACGGCTGCGAGCGCGGTCAACACGATTGGCTTCGCGCGCACGGCGCCCGCGCGCACGACGGCCGTCTCGAGCGGCGTGCCGGCCGCGAGCTCCTGGTTCACGAAGTCCACGAGCAGGATCGAGTTGCGCACGATGATGCCCGCGAGCGCGATCATGCCGATCATCGACGTAGCTGTGAATTGCGCGCCGAGCAACGCGTGCCCCGGTAGCACGCCGATGATCGTGAGCGGAATCGGCGCCATGATTACGAGCGGTACCCAGTACGAGCCGAACTGCGCGACCACGAGCAGATAGATGAGGATCAGGCCCACGCCGTACGCCAGCCCCATGTCGCGGAACGTGTCGTAGGTGACCTGCCACTCGCCGTCCCACTTCAGGCTGTAATCGGACGTCGTGCGCGGTTGGGCGATGTAGCGCTGGGGCAGCACGCGCCCGCCGGGCGGCTCGTGGCTGATGCGACTAGCCAGCCGGAACATGCCGTACAGCGGGCTGTCGAGCGGGCCCGCCATGTCGCCCGTGACGAACGCCACCGGCAGGAGATCCTTGTGGTAGATCGTTTTCTCCCACTGGCTCTCGACCGGTCGCACGACCTCGGCGAGCGGTACGAGCCGACCATCGCGGCCCGCCACGCGCAGCATGAGCAGGCTATCGAGCTCCGCTTTGTCGGCGGTCGGCAGCTCGAGGCGCACAGGCACGGGATACTTGCTGTGCTCGTCGTGGATGTACGTGGCGTCGTCGCCGCGGAGCGCCGCCGCGAGCGCGCGCGTGACCTCCGCTTGGGTGACGCCGAGCAGCGCGGCCTTGCTGCGGTCGATCTCGAGCAGCCAGCGCGGCGCGGCGCTCTCCACCGTGTCGTCGACGTCGACCAGGTCCTGCGTGGAAGCAAACATCGCATTCAGCTGCGTCGCGAGCCGCACCTGGCCCGCGTAATCCGGTCCGTAGATCTCCGCGACGAGCGGCGCCTGCACGGGCGGGCCGGGCGGCACCTCGACGACCTTGACGGACGCGCCGTACGCGCGTCCCACGGCGACGAGTGCGGGCCGTAGGTCGCGCGCAATGTCGTGGCTTTGTCGTTGGCGCAGATGCTTGTCGACGAGGTTGACTTGAATGTCGCCGACGTTGGCACCGCTGCGCAGGTAGTACTGCCGGACGAGGCCGTTGAAATTGATCGGCGCGGCCGTGCCGGCGTAGATCTCATAGTCGCTCACCTCCGGTACCTTGCGAACCTCCACCACGAGCGCATCGAGCAGCGCCGCTGTCCGCTCCACCGACGTGCCTTCCGGCGTGTCGACCACGATCTGGAACTCTGATTTGTTGTCGAACGGCAGCATCTTCAGCACCACGAGCCGCACGGCCACGAGGCCGACGGCGAGTACGATCGCGACGCCGACGCCGGCATACAGCTTGTGGCGGGCGCGCCGGCCGCCCGGCCCGCCGAGAAATCGACCGACGAGCCGTCTGAACAGCGGTTCGAGCTTCGCAGCCCCAATCTCGTGTCCGCCGCCATGCGCGCGCAGTAGCTTGATGGCGAGCCACGGTGTGACGACGAGCGCTACGGCCAGCGACAGCAGCATTCCCGTGCTCGCGTTGATCGGGATCGGGCTCATGTAGGGGCCCATGAGGCCGCTGACGAACGCCATGGGGAGCAGTGCCGCGATCACGGTGAACGTAGCGAGGATCGTCGGTCCGCCGACTTCGTCGACGGCAGGCGGAATCGCCTCGCGCAGAGTCTTCGCGCCGAGCGCCATGTGCCGGTGGATGTTCTCGACCACGACGATCGCGTCGTCGACCAGGATGCCGATCGAGAAGATCAGCGCAAACAACGACACGCGGTTGATCGTGAACCCCCACGCCCAGGAGGCGAACAGCGTGATGGCCAGCGTGATCACGACGGCCGTGCCGACCACGACGGCCTCGCGCCAGCCAAGCGTGAGCAGCACGAGCAGTACGACGGCGCTGGTCGCGAAGATCAGCTTGCTGATCAGCTTGCGCGCCTTGTCGTCGGCCGTGCGGCCATAGTTGCGCGTGATGGTCGCGTGCACGCCGGCGGGGATCAGCACGCCCTCGAGCGTCTTCAGTCGCTCCTCGAGCTCGCCGGCGATCACGACCGCGTTCGTGCCGGGTTTCTTGGCGATTGCGAGTGTAACGGCGGGAGCGACGATGTCCGTCGGTAGCCCAAGCGTCGCGGCTCCGGGCCCCGTGCCGAAGCGCACGTAGCTCTCGGGTTGATCCGGTCCCGCGACGACGTCGGCGACATCGTCGAGGTGGATCGGTCGGCCGTCGCGCACGCCGACCACGAGCTCCGCGACGTCGTCGGCCGTGGCCAGGAATGTTCCGCCTGTGACGGGTGTTTCCGCGTCGTGCGCGACGATTGAGCCGGCTTGGGTCACGGCGTTGGCGGCCATGAGCGATTGGCGCAGCGCATCGATCGACAGGCCGTAGGCCGCGAGCCGTTGCGGATCGAGCTGTACGTGCATGACGTTGTCGGGGCCGCCGACGGTGTAGACGTCGCGCGTGCCAGGTACGCGCTTCAACTCCGATTCGAGCGCGTGCGCGATGCGCTGCAGATCGTATGATCCCCTCGCCGGATCGTTCGTCCACAGCGTAACCGTCACGATCGGCACGTCGTCGATGCCCATGGGTTTGATGAGCGGCGGCTGAACGCCCGCTGCGAGCGCGCGGCTGTCCTGGTGGGACAGTACGGTGTCGTAGAGGCGCACGATCGCGGCCGTGCGGTCCTGGCCGACCTCGAACTGGATCGTCAGCACCGCCATGCCGGGGCGCGACACGGAGTAGGTGTGCTTCACGCCTTCGATCTGCGCCAGCACCTGCTCGAGCGGTGTCGCGACGAGGCTCTCGACCTCGGCCGCGCTCGCGCCGGGAAACGCCACGAAGATGTTCGCAAACGTGACGTTGATTTGCGGCTCCTCCTCACGTGGAGTGACGAGTACTGCGAACAGTCCGAGCAGCAGCGCGGTAATCGCGAGCAGTGGCGTAAGTTTCGATTCCTGGAACGCGGCCGCGAGCCGACCCGAGACGCCGAGTTGCTTTCGTTCAGGCATGGGCGCTCAGCGCTTTTGCTCGAGATACACGCCGGCGGCCAGGGGTCTGTCGCGATCGACTCGCCGGCCGCGAGGCCCGCGAGCACCTCGGTCCGCTCCCCATAGCGGCGGCCGATCCGGATCTGGCGCAACGTTACTGCGTTGGCGCCCACGACATACACGGCTGTGAGCTCACTGCGACGCACGATCGCGGTAGACGGAATCAACAGGCGCTGCGCGTCGCCGACCACGAAGCCGACCTTCACGAACGTGCCGGGGTAGAGCGTCGCGCTGGCGGCCGGCAACGTGGCGCGGACGCGGAACGTGTTGCTGGCCTGGTCGGCAACCGGGAAGAAGGTCAGCGATTCAGCGGGAATCGCCCGGTCGTCGACATAAACGTTGGCTTTGCCGATCCGCCGGATCGGCTCGAGCATGCTCTGTGGCACGTCGACGACGACACGCAAGTGCTCGAGCGACAGGCCGCTCATCAGCGGCGCGCCCGGCCGCACGACCTCGCCGACCTCGACATGCCGTTGTGACACGATGCCGGCATAGGGCGCGCGCACGATCGTGTACTCGAGCTGCTCTTCGGCGTGCTTCACGCCGGCGGTCGCCGAAGCGAGGCGGGCTTTGGCGGCGTCGTTGTTGGCTTTGGCCTGCTCGAAGCGGGCTTTCGCGACCGTGCCGTTGTCGAACATCGCGGACACGCGCTTGAACTCTGCGTCGGCCTCGGTCGCGCGTGCTTCGGCCTCCTGCAGCGCGGCGCGTGCGCTATTCATGGCGGCGCGCTGTTCGACATCCGTGAACTTCATGATCGGCGCGCCGGCCGGCACGAAGTTGTCCACGTCGTAGTAGATCTCGGCGACGCGGCCCGATGTCTGTGCGGAGACGGTGGCCTTATTCACCGCTTCGATCGTGCCGTCCCACACGCGTTCGCGCGGCGCGGTCTCGTAGGCGACTGCGACGGTGGCGAGCGGTACTTCCGCCGCCCCTACGACGCCCATCGCGCCGGCGGCGAGCAGCAGCGCGACCGAATGGCGCGCTGTCGTCTGAAAACGTGATTTGGTCATGTTGCCCTCACAAGCGTCCCGCTGCGTGCGCGAGCTCGAGCTCTGCGAGAATCGCGTCGTAGCGGGCGGAGTCGAGATTGCCGAGGCTCAAGGTGCGCAGCGCTTCGGCCTGGAGTGCCTCGGTGTTCGTGCCTTCGCCGTTGCGATACCGGTCGCGCACGACGCGTAGGTTCTCGTCGGCCTGCGCCACCGCGCTCGCGGCCACGTCGATACGCGCCCGTGCGGCGTCGCGCAGGTGCCACGCCGTCGTAACTTCGAGCTCGATGGCGAGCGCGCGGTCATTGCGCTCGGCTGTCGCCGCGTCTGCCTGCCTGAGCAGGGCTGTGGTCGTCCCGCGCGTGCGGCCCGCATCGAACAGGCTCCAGCGCACGCCGAGCGCTACGGACCAGTAGTCGCGGCGGTTCAGCACCTCGTTGTCGAGATGTGTGTAGCCGCCACTGACGGTCAACTGTGGCCTGCGGCCAGCCCGCGCCGCTTCGGCCCTGGCCGTCCAGGCGCTTGCGGCGGAGTCGAGCGACGCGAGCTCGGCTCGATTGGCACGTGCGGTGGCGACGAGCTCGGCCAGGGTCGCAGCCGTTGGCACCACCGCGAATGTCGGCGCGAGCGGCTCGAGCGCAACGGGCGCATCGAGCGCCCGGCGGACCCTGCGGTTGTAGCGGGCACGTGCGATTGCGACGCCGCGGTCGGCTTGCAGCTCGCGCTGCTCGACATCGGCCAGCGACACCGCGGCGGCGAGCGAGTCGTTCGTCGGCACAGCGCCCGCCCGGCGCATGTCTTCGACGTCGTGCGCGTGGGCGCGCAGGCTCGCTGTCGCCGAGCGGGCGACTTCGAGCGCGCTCTGGGCCCGCAGCGCTGCCGACGTAGGCCTCGGCCACGCCGAGCTTGATTGCGGCGACCATGGCCGTTGTTGCACGGTCACGGCTGTCGCGTGTTGCGGCTGCGGACACGATGTTGGCTGCCAGTGCACCGCCGCTGAAAATCGGCAGCGACACGCGTGCGTCAGCCATCGTCACGGTATTGCTGGCGAACAGTGGCAGCACGATCGGCAACCCGGCGCCACTGAAATCGAACGCCGGCGGATCCCGGAACCAATTCGTCGAGCTCGAGGCGGTAAGGCTCGGGTAACGAGCCGCGCGTGCGGCCGCCAGCTCGGCGCCTGCCGCATCGGCCTGCGCGACGGCGGCGGCTACTTGCTGATCGCCTGCCAGCGCTGCACGCCAAGCGTCATCGAGCGTCTCAGCGGAAACGTTCGCGGCGAGGCTGGCCAGGGCCGCCCCCGCGACGAACGCCGCCAGAAGTTCGCGGTGGGATACTGGCATCAGGGCAGCAGCCGTTCGATGCCAAGCGCCTTCAGCACGTAGCGCTCATACACCGGGTCCGTGTTGCCGGACCTGACCTTGTGCAGGAAGTACTTTTCGAACGCGACCTTCGCCAAGTGCACCCATTTGCCTTTCTTCGCCCAGGTCACGTTGCGGGGCGGCAGCTCGGGGAGGGCGACGAACGCAATGCCGTCGTCGCCTGCGTCGGCGAGACAGATTGCGTTCAGTGTCGGCCGCGCGTGCGGCGCCTCGCCGCGCAGCTCCGAGGCGATGTTGGCGACGATCGCGCTGACCATCGACTCGATCATGTAGCCGGTTTTCGGCGCGCCGGTCGGCACTGGCGTCTTCTCAATCGGAGGGATCGCGACGCCGACGCCCGCGGCGTAGATGCTCGGGTACTTCGGGTTGCGCTGATGGTCGTCGACGAGCACGAAGCCGCGTGGATTGCACAACCCTTCGACCGCGGCGACCGCGTCGACCCCCTTGAACGCCGGTAGCAGCATCGTGAGCTTCGCGTCGAGCACTTGCGTCTTGGCCGCCTGACCCTGCGCGTCGTGCTCGGTAACGAACACCTTCCCGGCCTCGAGCTTGTCTACACTGGCGTTCGTGATCCACTGGATGTGGCGCTGGCGGAACTCCGATTCCATGAGTCCCTTGGAGTCGCCGACGCCGGCCAAGCCCATGTGGCCGATGTACGGCTCGCTCGTGACGAACGTCATGGGGACCTTGTTGCGCAACTTGCGCCGACGCAGATCCGCGTCGAGGATCATCGCGAACTCGTAGGCTGGTCCGAAGCAGCTCGCGCCCTGGACTGCGCCAACCACGATGTGGCCCGGGTCCTCGAGAAACTTCTGGTAGTGCAGATACGTTTCGCTGGCATGATCCAGCGTGCAGATCGACTGTGAATGGCCCGATTCGCGGCTGAACCCTGGAATCTCCTCGAATGCGAGCTTGGGCCCCGTCGTTATGACGAGGAAGTCGTAGCTGTGCCGCGTGCCGTCCGCGAGCTCCACGTACTTCTCCGCGGCGGCGATCCGCGTCACCGCCTGCGGCACGAATTCGATGCCGCGTTTCTCGAGGTACGGCTTAAGCTCGAGGCTCGTGTCAGTGGGCTGCCGCCACCCGACCGCGATCCACGGGTTCGATGGCACGAACTGGAACCGGCTCGAGGCGTTGATGAGCGTGACCTTGTGCGCGGAGTCGAGCGCGTGGCGCAGCTCGTAGGCGGCCGGTACGCCGCCGGTGCCCGCGCCGATGATGATGATGTTCGCCATGTCATTCCCCTCTAGTCGTGCCGCGGCGCGATGCAGAACGCCGCGCCGGTCGGCACGCCGAGCCGCTCCAGGATTTTCGCGAGCGGGCAGAAGCCCGTGAACGACGCCTGCAGCATGTTTGCGCCAACGAAGGCCGTGAACCACAGCCAATGAATGCTATACGCCTGAGAAAGGGCGACCGAGAGCAGCACGAACAGCCCCGCGATACGGAGCACCCATTGATCCACGGTGGTCGTGGCGGAGCGGCTAGCAGCTAGCGTTTGCGTTGACATTTCGAAGCCTCCTCTTGTTGTGGCTCACCGGCGGGAACGCGGGCGCGCGCCGCAGAAGTGCTTGTGCAGCGAACGGATCACGTCGAGCGCCGGGCCAGGATGAACTTGGTAATAGATCGTTTGCGCTTCGCGGCGTGTGGATACGAGCCCGTCGGCGCGCAAGACGGCGAGATGTTGCGACAGCGCCGACTGGGACAGCGGGATACGTTCGTTCAGGGCGCCGACCGACAGCTCACCTTCGCCCAGGACGCACAGAATCAGCAGGCGATGAGGGTTGGCCATGGCTTTGAGCAAACGCGACGCAGATTCCGCGTGCGCGTCCATTTCGTCGGCCGCGGGCACCGGAAGCCTTGAGCGTGTCTTTGCCATATCGTATTTCGGTAGTCACTAAAACAGTAACAACTAATATACGGTGCGTATCTCTCACATGCAAGGGCGGCTCGATGTCAAAGCGAGACGGCTCGTTCGCCGCTGGCCGATCAGCTCGGCAATGCGGCTGTGAAGCCGTCGGGTTTCACGATCAAGAGATCGCAGTGCAGCCGGTCGAGCACGTCCTCGGCCGTGTTGCCGAGGAACAGGCCCTTGAGGCCGCTGCGCGACACTGCACCCATGACCACGAGGTCGGCACGTAGCTGATCCGTCAGCGTCATCAAAAGCTCGCGCGTGCCGCCCTGGTGGACGTGAATGTGGTCGGCCGGGATCGCGTACTTCGCGCACAGCGCGTTGACGCCATCGGTGTGCTCGACGCGCATCGCGTCGGCGAACTCGCGCACCGGCAAGGCGATCGGCATCGTCATCGAGTCCGTCGAGACGGCCAACGCGGCGGAGATGTCGAAGGCATGAAACACGTGGACGTCCCCACCCAGAGTCTTTGCGATGCTGCTGGCCGTGCGCAGGATCTTGTGATCGAGACCCGCGGGCTTGTCGCGCTCGTGCAGCGGATCCACGGCGGCGACGAGGCAGGGCTTCTGCCCCGGCGGCCGGGGCTTCACGAGCCACAGCGGGCTCGGACAGTTGCGGATCAGGCTCCAGTCCGTGTTCGAGAAGATCGACCGCTTCAGCACGGAGTGGAAGTGCGTGTCCTTGACGACGAGATCGGCCGCGAAGTCGAGCGCTTTGCGGACGATTCCGTCGTGCAATGGGTAGTCCCAACGACTCTCGACGTCGACCTTCAGTCCCTCGGTCATGAGCGGTCCCGCGAGTTGCTCGAGCCGCGCCTTGTGCCGGGCGAGCAACGCGGTTCGCGCCTCGGCGACGGTCGCGGCGTTGCTGCCGCCCGTGGCCGCGAGCTGTGAGGAGTAGTCGCAGATGAATAGCTCGAGCACAGAAGGGGTGGCGCGTGCCAGCCAAGCCGCGCGCTCGAGCGCCGGGTGATACGAAGCCGTAGGATCGACCACGACGAGAATACGTTGTTGTGCAGCCATGAGTACTCCCACCCGTTTCGTTGAATGTCTTTATACTGCACGCCGGGCGCGCCGCAACGTTCGCTCAAGTCCCTAGCCGGCTACGGAAATTACGTATGGCGCCCAATTCTCGCGCTGACGATCAATATCGGCCCATGGCCGTTGCCGAGCTCCACGCGCTGCTCGACGCCGCCGTCGACGCGATCGTGGTCATCGACGAGAGCGGCAGCATCACCACGTTCAACAAGGCGGCCGAGCGTTTGTTCGGCTACGACGCCGGCGACGTTATCGGTCGGGACATTTCAATGTTGATGGGCGAGCCGGATCGCTCGCAACACCCAGGCCACCTTGCGCGCTACAGAAGCACCGGCGAAGCACGCATCATCGGTATCGGGCGCGAAGTCCAGGGGCGGCGCGCGAACGGCGAGATGTTCCCGATCGCGTTGTCCGTTGGTGAGGCCGCCGCCGCAACCGGGCGGCGGTTCGTCGGCATTCTCCGGGATCTTTCGAATCAGCGGGCCGCGGAGCAGCGCACCCGCGCGCTCGAGGTGCGGCTGGCGCAAGTGGACCGCTTCAACCTCATGGGGGAGATGGCGGCCGGTATCGCGCATGAGATCAATCAACCCTTGAGCGCCATCGCGACCTACGCGCAGGCGGCCAAGCGGATCATGGAGCATGAGCAGCCGAGCACGATGACGCTGCAGGAGGTCTGCACGAAGATCGACGACCAGGCGCGGCGCGCGGGCCAGGTCATCGAGAATCTGCGCAAGTTCATTCGCAAGCAGGAGATCCGTACGCAGTCGCTCGACGTGAACAAGGTCATTCACGACGTGTTGAATCTCATCGAGGCCGACGCCCATGCCGAGGGCATTCCGGTGCGCGTCGAATCGACCGAGGGGTTGCCGCGCGTGCGGGCCGATGCCGTCCAGCTCCAGCAGGTGTTGCTGAACCTCACGCGCAACTCGGTGGACGCCATGCGCGACGGGCTCGGCAAGGATCGGGGCATTCTGATCGCTGCGCTTAACAGCGAGCGCGGCGGCGTGCGCATCACGGTCACCGATCACGGTCACGGCGTGTCGCGGCAACTCGGTGACAACGTCTTCCATCCGTTCGTGACGACGAAGCGCGAAGGGCTGGGAGTGGGCCTTGCGATCAGCAGGACCATCGTTCAATCTTACAATGGCAGCCTTACCTACGCGGATAATCCGGAGGGCGGGGCCATCTTCACTATCGAGCTACCGGCAGAGAAAGAGAGCACCGCACCTTGAAGAGCGCAGGCCCGTTGGTGTATCTCGTCGACGACGACGATGCCGTCCGCGATGCGTTGGGGTTGCTGCTGCGCTCGATCGGTCTCGATTGCGAGCTGTACGCCTCGGCGCTCGATTTCCTCGAGCACTACGATTCGAAACGCCAGGCGTGTCTCGTCGCCGATATCAGGATGCCGGGCCTGAGCGGGCTCGAGCTCCAGCAGCGGCTGAACGACCAGCGGGCTGAAGTGCCGATCATCTTCATCACGGGCCACGGCGATGTGCCGATGGCCGTCAATGCCATGAAAGCGGGCGCGGCCGATTTCATTCAGAAGCCGTTCCGAGATCAGGACCTGATAGACCGCATTCACAAAGCCCTCGACAGCGACAGGGAACGGCGCGTCGCACGCGCCGAGGAAGATGTGATTCGCGCGCGTCTTGCGCTGCTGACGCCGCGCGAAACCGAAGTCATGCAGCGCGTCGTGCGAGGTCAGGCCAACAAGGTCATTGCGATGGACCTCGGCGTGAGCCAGAGGACCGTCGAGCTGCATCGCGCGCGCGTGATGCGCAAGCTCAAGATGCGCTCGTTGGCCGAGCTCGTGCACGCGGTCGACAAGGTCAGCGCTGCGCCGGGCGCGGCGGGTACTGAATCCCCTTGAGGAACGTGACGAGCGCGGCAATGCGCTCGCGGACGGTTCGTTGCGCCGTGCCTTGCTCGGGGCCGCGAAACACTTCGCCCCAGATCGGCATCTGTCGATCGCCGTGCGCGGCTTTGATGTCGCGACCGTCGATGTAAGCAGTCACGGCGTCCGACGGAAACGTTCCGCCATTTCGCTGCGCGAGCGTGCGTAGGTTAGGCACCGTCGTCTGCATGACGGCAGCGACCGGGCCGCCGCCTTCGGCGTCTGCGCCGTGGCAGGCGGCGCAGTGATTCATGTACAGCTGCGCGCCGTTCGGCCGTTCCGCGGCCCCGGCGGACAGAGCTGTCGCGAGCAATAGGGCGGCAAGCAAGCGCGGCGGCATGGAATTCCCCGAGATGCGATACGTGTGCTGAGTGTAGCGACACCGGGGCGAGCCGGGACGCTGCGATTACTACGTATGGCCCGCTCCGGGCTCGCGGGGGGGCGTGTGGGCGGCGACCAACTCCCGCACTGCGTGCTCGAGCGCATCGCGAATCGCTTCCGGGGACTCGTCCGCGGTGAATCGCAGTGGTGCGCCGAAGGCCACGCGCACGGGCGCGAAGCGCGGCCAGCGCTCGTGCTTCGGCCAGGCTGCGAACGCGCCGTGGATTGCAGTCGGGATCGCGGTCACCGTGCCGCCCGTTAGTAGCACGCCAACGCCCGTCTGGAAGCTCTGCAGCTCGCCGGTCGGTGAGCGCCAGCCTTCAGGGAACCACACGACCGAGTTGCCGCGTTGCAGCAGGTCGTGAGCTGTGCGCATGGCGGCCGTGGGGTCGCGATCGGGATCGACCGGGAACACGCGCGCGGAACGGGACACGAGGCGGCGCAGCGTGCTCGCGTACATGACACCGACCCAGCCGGCCCAGTAGGTCCGGTGCAGCTGCCGCCACGGCAGAGCCGCGATCACCATTCCGGCGTCGAGGTAGCTCGTGTGATTCGGCGTGAACAGCAATGGGCCACTCGCCGGCAGCTGCTCCACGCCCTCGACGCGCACGCCCCAGCCCGTGCGTGCCACGAGCCGCACGACCGCGAGCACCACGGAGCCGAACGCGCGCAGCAGCGGGCCCGGCGGTGCGAACGACGGCAGGTTCGCCGCGGCCTGCGGCGCCGCCGCGTTCGCCGCGTCGATCTCGCGTAGCAAATCGCGCACGGTGAGGATCCGGCTCAGCGCGTCGCCGGTCAGTGTCACGCCGAAGCGCCGTTCGATCTCGGTCGTCAACGTGACCCACTCGAGTGAATCGATCTGCAGGTCGAGTTGCGGGCTCGTCTCGAGCGTGAGCGTGCGGTCGGGGTAACGCTCGCGCAGCCACGTCCACGCTTTGGCCGCGCGCTCCCTCTCGAGCAGCGTGCGATCCGCGGCGCTCGGCTCGGACTCGGGTGCGTGCGTGGGGTTTGCGGCGTCGTCGAACAGGGCCGGCAGCAGATGTCGCTTCAGCTTGCCGAGCTGGGTGCGCGGCAGCGCCTCGCGTGTCACTCGGTACGTGCGGATACGTTGGTAGGGCGGTAAACGTGCCGCGGTATTCTCGATCTCCTCGCGCAACAGCGCAGCGGCGCGCATGGCCCCGCGCTCGCGCACCGTATGCTCCTCGAGTACCACGAGCGCCGCGAGCACGCCTTGTTGCTCGAAGATGCCGAGTTCGTAGATCAGCGGGCTGGCGGCGTATATCTTCTCGACCGGCTCGGGGAACAGCTTCTTGCCGTCGGGCAGGACGATCAGCTCTTTGTTACGGCCAACGACGTACAGATAGCCACGGGCGTCGAACCGGCCGAGGTCGCCGGTCTTGAACCAGCCGTCAGGCGTGAACGCCGTCGCGGTCGCTGCGTCGTTGCGCCAATAGCCGCGGAACACGCTTGGCCCGTTCGCCTCGATTTCGCCCTGCGATTCGCCGGCGGCCGGCGCCGCAATCCGCACGGCAACACCGGTCAGCGGTCGGCCTTCCGAGCCGAGTCGGCTGTGCGCCGGACTGTTGAACGTGAGCACCGGCGAGGTTTCCGTCAAACCGTAGCCGGTCAGCACGGTCCACCCAAGGCCTTCGAGATTGAACGTGAGCTCGGCTGGCAGCTTGGCGCCGCCGCAGCCGATGACCGTGAGGGCCGGCCCGAGCCGGGTGTGCAGTGCGCGGAACAGCCAGCGGCCGATGTGCAGACCGGTCAGGCGGCGCACGACGATGCTTGCCGCGAGCAACAGCCGGAACGTCGTGCGCGCGACGTTGCCGCGCGCCGCAACCGCCGCTGCCACGCTGTCCCAGAGCGCCGTGCAGAGCCGCGGCACTGCGAGCAGCGCCGTGGCGTGGGCGGCAGTCGTCGCGCGGCTGATCTCTGGCCCCGAGATGCCCGCGGGCAGGATCACGGTGGCGCCCGTTGCGAGCGGCACGAGCAGGCCGACCGTGAACGGATACGTGTGATGCAGGGGGAGCGGCACCAGCACGCGCGCGGTCGAGCTGATCAGCCGCGCCGCCAAGAGCTCGATGACGTTCGCTGCCAAGTTCGCGTGCGTCAACGGCACGGCCTTCGGCGTGCCTGTCGTGCCCGACGTGAACAGTAACGAAGCGACCTCGTTCGGCTGCGCGTCCGGCAGCTCGGCGCCGACCGGTGCGGCCCGCAGCGCCGGCCAATCGCGCGGCCCGTTCCCGTCGAGCTGCACGAAGCTGTCCGCCGGCAAACGCGTCAGTGGCTGCAGCTCGCCGCTACGGGCCGCCGTCGTGATCACGATCTGCACTTCGGCGTGAGCAATGGCCGTCGCGACGGCATCGGCCGTGCTCTGATGGTCGAGCGGCACCGCTACAGCGCCGGCATTGACGATGCCGAAATACGCGGTGATCCAGTCGGGGCTGTTGGCTGCCCATAGCGCCACGCGCTGTCCGGGCGCGATGCCGCGCGCGCGCAGGCCGTGGGCTACGTGTGCGATGCGCTCGCCGAGCGCCGCGTACGAGAGCTCGTCCACGCCGTCCTGGCGGAACGCGACGATCGCCGTGCGTTCGCCGCGCGTCGCGAACGTCGCGACGAGTTCGAGCAAGGTTGCAAACGACGGGGCGCGGCTATCGGCCACAGTCGTATGCAAGGGCGAGGGGGTAACTGGCGAGGGCGAAAGTCGACACACAGGCAGTGTAGAACTCTATGCCGTGTATGTAACGTACGGAGGCGGGATTCACTACGCACAAGCCACCGGTATGCGCGTTCGCGATACGTACTACTGCGGATGGAGCAACCAGATAGCGATCGCGAGAATGGCCGGACATGCTCAGCAAAGTTCTCGTGCTCGCCGATGGCGAAGATCCGAACCAGCCGGCCCTGCGGCGCGCGGTGCATTGTGTCGACGACGGCGGCGAGCTCGACGTGTTCTCGGCGGTCTACGAACCGATGCTCGACGGCTATCTCGGTAACACGCAGATCTACGAGCCGCTGCGCAGCCGAGTGTTGAGCGAGCGCCGCGACAGCGTCGCCGCGCTCGCGCGCGCGGCCGAGAGCTGGGGCGTCAAGGCCGGCAGCAACGCGGTATGGTCACATCCGCTCAGTCGCGCCGTGGCCGACGAAGTGGCGGCGCGCGGCATCGACCTCGTCGTCGCGGCGCCCGCGGAGCTGCATCAGGGCGGCGGCGCGGCCCCGAGCGGGCTCTCGCACGGCATCTGGCAGCTCGTGACGGGTTGCCCGGTGCCGATATTGGTCGTCAAGAGCGACGGTCAGACACCCTATCGGCGGATCGTCGCCGCCGTCGATCCGTTTCACACCCACGCGAAGCCGGTGGCTCTCGACGCCGAGATTCTGCGGGTCGCGAAGGCCTTGCAGGCGCAGGCGGGTGCCGCGACGCTCACCGTGTTGCACTGCTTCACACCGCTCGATTTCTTCGGCGCTGATTTGGGTCCGTTGCCGACGCAGGAGACGGCCCTGTCAGCCACGCGCGAGCAGGCAATGCGTACGCTGTGCCTGGAGGCCGGCGTGCCGGCGACGGCGGTACGCCTCATGGCCGGAGCGCCGCACACCGTGCTGCAGGGCTTGCAACAGAGCGGCGAGGCGGATCTGATCGTCATGGGCGCGCTCGCGCGCGGTCGACTGGCCGAGTTCCTGATCGGCAGCACCGCCGAGCGCGTGTTGCATCATGGGCGTGGCGACGTACTGGTCGTCAATCCGCCGAAAACGGCTACGGCGCGCTGAGCGCGGCGCGCGCTCGGCCCGGCGCATCAAGGAGGGTCATGCGCGAACTCGTGGTCCGAAGCTCGTGGCTCAAGTGGCTCACGCTCGCGACCGTCGCGGCCTGTGCCGCCGCAAACGGGCAGGCGCCTGCCGTGGCCCCGCACGCGGCGCTCGCGGCCTACGTGCACAAGCCCGATGCGAGCTTTCAATGGCGTATCCAGCGACGCTACCGTGATCCGAACGGCGAGATTCTGGAGCTCCACCTCGAGTCGCAGACCTGGCGCGGCGGGTTGTGGCAGCACCGGCTGTTGCTCGTGCGGCCGAAGCGGCTGGCCGATCCGGGTCACGCCGTGCTCGTGGTGGGGGGCGGTCGCTGGCACGACGAGTTCGCGACAGCCACGGCGGAAGAGCCGTTTCCCGAGGACGGCGCACTGTTCGTAAACATTGCGCGCGCGCTGCGCTCCACGGTCGTGGTGCTCGGCCAGGTGCCGTTTCAACCGCTGTTCGATTTGACCGAGGACAAGCTGATCGCGCACACGTTCGATCGGTATCTCGCGACGGGCGATCCGGAGTGGCCCCTGCTGTTGCCGATGGTCAAGAGCGTCGTGCGCGCGCTCGATGCGAGCAGCGAGGCTGCAGCGAGCGAGTGGGGCACGCCGCTTACGCGGTTCACCGTGACCGGCGGTTCGAAGCGTGGCTGGACCACGTGGCTCACGGCTGCCGTCGACCCACGCGTGACGGCGATCGCGCCGCTCGTGATCGATGCATTGAACATGCGGCGCCATTTTCCGCATCAGACCGAAGTCTGGGGCGCGCCTTCGGAAGCGATCCAACCTTATACGGATCTGCATTTGACCGATATCCTGGGCTCCGACGCCGGCGAGCCGTTACGGCAGATCGTCGATCCGTACAGCTACCGTGCCGTGCTGACGCAGCCCAAGCTGATCGTGCTTGCGACCAACGACGAATACTTTCCGCCGGACTCCGCGAACTTGTATTGGGACGGGTTGCTGGCACCGAAGTATCTACTGTACGTGCCGAATGAGCCGCACAGCATCGCGCACATGGGCCCGTTCGTGCGTGGGCTGCGCGCGCTTCACGCCGCTACCGACGGCGGCCCCGCCTTACCGCAGCTCGACTGGGAGTTTCAGTGGCAGGACGCGCAGCTCGTGATGTGCGTACGTTCCGCACAGCCGGGAGCGGGCAGGCTCAAGCTGTGGCGCGCGAGCTCCGACGGCCGCGACTTGCGGAGCGCGCAATGGGCGACCGCCGTGGAAACAAAGGGCGCAGCGGGGCGATTCGTGCTGCCGCGGCCGGCATCAGGCTACGTCGCGGCGTTCGTCGAAGCCGGGTTCGGGCGCGCGCTGAAGGCCTTTGCGCTGTCGACGAATCTCGCGGTGCTGCCGGCGGCGAACGAGCGTGACTATGGGACGAAGCCGACCGGCGTCGCCGGCGTCTGCGCCGCCACCGCCAAAGCGCCACAGCTGCTGGCCGGCCGGGGTTCGTAGGCACGCGGCGGGCGCGTCGGCTACCGCGGCCTAGCGGCTGCGGCCCGCCCTTCAAGCCCTTCGCGATTCGTAGTCCGCAGTGGCCGGCCGAGGGTACGCGCTTGTACTAATGTCGGCGCATGTGGGAGCCGCCGACAATGCGGGGGGTCAACGAAGGGCGGACGTTGAACGCAACCAGCAAGGTCGTCATGCCAGGGCCAGCAACAGGAGCCAAAGAGCTCCAGCGCATCGTCGTCGCGATCAAGCCATGGGAGCGCGGCCTGCCGCTTGCGGCCGCGCATGCGCGCGAGCTTGCGAACAACGTGGGCGCAGAGATCAGGCTCATCAGCACGGTTTTCGACACGAGCATAGCCGTCGCCCGCGAGCGCGGCGACGCGAAGGCAACGAGCCGAGGCGAGCGCGTCGCTGCGGCGGCACGCATAGAGCTCGAGCGCCTCGCGCAGTCGATGCGCGAGTGCGGCACGAGTGTGACGACGATGATCGTCTGGGACGGATCGGTGCACGGCGGCATCTTGTCCGTGGCGCGGGATTGGCGCGCGGATCTGGTCGTCGTCGGGGTCCACGAGCGACGGCCACTGCACACGCGTCTGACCGACACGGATTGGCAGCTCATGCGCCAGGTGCCGTGTCCGTTGCTGCTCGTGAAGGATCCCGTGTTCGCCGGCTATCGCACGATTGTCGCCGCGGTCGATCCGTTGCATGCGCACGCCGAGCAAGGTGACCTCGATCAGGCGGTGCTCGCGGCCGGCCGCGCCTTCGCTCGCGCGTTCGGCTCGACGTTGTGTGCCGTGAATGCCTACCCCGGCGCTGCCGCGTTCGCGCTCGCATCGGCCGTGCAGGTGGCGCCCGGCGTGTTCTACGGCGCCGAGAACGTACCCGAAGTGCACGAGCGCGCGGTCGCCGAGCTCGTGGATCGATACGGCGTGAGCGGCTCGGAGATCGATCTCGTGGAGGGCAGGCCTGCCGAGGTGATCCTGGACACGGTCGTCGAGCGGTGCGCGCAGCTCGTGGTGGTTGGCGCGCCGCAACGGCGTGGCCGGCTCGCTGCCGTCGTCGGCAGCACGGCGGAAGCCGTGGCGGCCGAGGCGCCGTGCGATGTGCTACTCGTACCGGTGGCCGCGACTTAGAGATAGGGTGAGAACAGCCACGCGCCGCCGTCGAGCAGCTTCGTGCCGAACGAGCGGCCGTCGACGTCGGCCAGCGTCACCGGCGTGGGACCTATCGCGAACACTCTCGAAGTGCCGCGCGAGCTCCGTGACGACGTCGCGGTCGTAGATCTCGAGGTTCATCTCGAAATTCAGGCGCAGGCTGCGCGCGTCGAAATTCGCGGATCCGACCTGGGCGTAATGATCGTCGACATAGAACAACTTGCTGTGCACGAACGGCGGGGGTTGGTAGTACACGTTCACGCCGCGATCGAGCAATTCCCACAGCATGTGCCGCGTGGCGGCGTGTATGTACGGTAGGTTGTTCTGCGCTGGCAGGATCACCGCTACGTCGATGCCCTCGAGCGCGGCGGCCTGCAGTGGCGTGATCAGCTCGCGCGGCGGCACGAAGTACGGCGTCATGATCGCGATGCGGCGCCGAGCCTGGCCGATCGCGCCGAGGTAGAGCGCGGTGAGACGATCGAGCTCAGTGTCGGGGCCGTCGGTCACCGCGCGGCACAACGCGCCGCCGGCGGGTGTCGAGGGCGGCCCGGGCTGCTCGGCCGGGCCGTCCGTCGCGAACTGCCAGTCGCGCAGGAACACGGTTTCCATCTGTGCGACGACGGGGCCCGCTACGCGGCAGTGCAGATCGACGATCCGGCGTTCGGCGGGCCCCTCGAGATAGCGGTCGCGGACGTTCACGCCGCCTGTGAACGCCACGACGCCGTCGACGATCAGGCTCTTGCGATGATTGCGCAGATTTACGCTGACCGACGGCGGGAGCAGGCGTGGCGGCAGAAACCGCGCGAGCTTGACGCCGGTGCCGCGTAGCAGCCGGTGGATCGGCGGCCGCGAGTACAGCTCGCCGACTCCGTCGAGCAGCACGCGCACGTCGACGCCGCGCGCCGCGGCAGCGGCGAGCGCACTCGCGAACCGCTTGCCCACCGGGCCGCCGTCGAAGATGTACGTGGCGAAATGCACGTACGCTGCGGCGCCATCGATCGCAGCGATCATCGCGTTGAACGTGTCGGCGGCGTCGTACAGCACGTCGATGCGGTTACCGGCCGTCAGCGGCCACCCGCTGACGGCTTCGCCGAGGCGGGACAGGGGTACCAGCGCGGGCGGGGGCGTCCCCAGGAACTCGGTCGGGCACAGCGGCTCCGGCACCCGTTGCAGCAACTTGCGGGCGCGCATCCGGACCCGATTGATGCCGAACAGGTAGTACAGCAAAGCCCCGGCGAACGGCAGCGAGAAGCATACGGCGATCCAGCCGAATGCGGATTGCGGCCGACGCTTGTACAGGACTGCGTGAATCGCCGCCGTCGCGGCAGCCGCGAACCCTACGGCGGCAATCGCGGTTTGCACGATCTGGCTCGTCGGCATGCGGCGTTGTGTAACATATCGATGTAATGCCGGCCAGCGGCAGCGCGGTGGACAATGGAGTACAAGGACTACTACAAGGTCATGGGTGTCGCCCGCGACGCGTCTGCGGACGACATCAAGCAGGCGTATCGGCGCCTCGCGCGCAAATACCATCCCGACGTCAGTAAAGAGCAGGACGCCGAGGCGCGGTTCAAAGAGGTCGGCGAGGCGTACGAAGTGCTGCGCGATCCTGAAAAGCGCGCGGCCTACGACGCGCTTGGCACCCGCCCGGCCGGTGAGGAGTTCCGGCCGCCGCCCGGCTGGGAATTCGAATCTGGCACGGGCGCGGGTCCGGGCTCCGGCGCGCACAGCGACTTTTTCGAGAACCTGTTCGGGGATCTCGCGTGCGCGCGGTGCGTTTCGCAGCCGTGGCTTCGACACGGCGGCCGAGGTCGAGCTGACGCTCGAGGAAGCGTTTCGCGGCGCGGAGCGGCGGCTGCAAGTCCAGCGCGTGCGCGCGGACGAGCGGGGCCAGCAGCAGCCGTACACGCAGCAGCTCACGGTGCGGATCCCGGCCGGGGCGACGGACGGCCAGCAGATCCGCGTTGCGGCGCAGGGCCAGGCCGGCGGGGGCGGCGGGCCGCCCGGCGATCTGTTCCTGCAGGTGCGGTTGCTACCGCACCGATGGTTTCGCACTGAGGGTCGTGACGTGTGGCTCGACTTGCCCGTGACGCCGTGGGAGGCCGCGCTGGGCGAGACCGTGCGGGTGCCGACGCTCGGCGGACGCGTCGATCTGAAGCTGCCGAAAGGCTCGCAGACCGATCGGCAGCTGCGGCTCAAGGGACGTGGTTTGCCCGGCAGTCCGCCGGGCGATCAACTCGTCGTGCTGAAGATCATGACGCCCGCGGCCGCTACGCCGGCCGACGAAGCGTTGTATCGGCAGATGGCCGCGGCCATGAAGCTGAATCCGCGCGAAACGTTGGAGAGCTCAACATGAACGATCCGGTGAGCGCATTGCTGCTCGACGAGAGCGCCGAGTTGACGTTGGCAGAGATCTGCTCGGCATGCAGCGTATCCGAGCAGCTCGTGGTCGAAATCGTCGCCGAGGGGATCGTCGAGCCGCGCGGTGCGGAGCGCGCGCATTGGCGTTTCTCTGGCATTGCCGTGACGCGAATCCAGCGTGTGATTCGCCTGCAGCGCGAGTTCGAGGTCAATCTGCCTGGAGCCGCGCTCGCACTCGACCTGCTCGAGGAGATCGAGCGGTTGCGTCGCGGCGGCGGCAGAGACGTGCCGTGAGGGGCTCGGCTCGGCGGTTGAACGGGCTCGTCCTACGCGAAGCCCTCCGGTCGCCATTCCTCGATCATGCGCTCGCGCGCGCGCTGCAGCCGTTCGGACATCAATGCAGAAAATCGTTTCAGCAGCGCGTAGCCGAACTGCGGGTGCGTCTCGCACTGTGCGAGCACGGCATCGCCGTCGAACTCGATGATCTCGGCCGCGGTCGTGGCCCGAGCCTGGAAGCTCCAGCGATTGGGCGGAATCAGCCACGACCAGCCGAGCACGGCGCCCGGCCCGAGCTCCTGTAATTGCAGCGCGGGCCCTTCGATGGCCGCGACCTCGACCGAGATGTGGCCCTTCGTCACGATGTAGAAACGATTCGCCCGCTCCCCGTAGCGGAACACGATCTCGTTCTCCTGCAACCGACGGGCACGTGCGTGTGCGATGAGGAATGCGGTGACGTCGTGCGCCAGTCCGGCGAAGAGGCTGCTGTTCGTGACCTGCGCGATGATCGAAGAATCTGTCATCTGTGTTTCCGCTGCCGCGCTAGCGGACCGGCTCGCGATTGTCGCGGCCCCGAATGGCCGCGATCTGTGCTTTGTCGTGCGCTTTCCGCGTTGCCACGGCTCTCTCCTCTTTGTGGGGTCCAGAGATGCTCCACGAGGGTACTGTCGGCCTGCGGGCGCGTCGAATCAGTAGATACACGTACCGCAAGGGTACCGAGACATCTCGCTGACGTCCGGGTAGCGGCGCCGCACGCCCGATCCCTTGCGCGCAACAGGGCTGGCACGCCGTGCTCACGGCGGGCATCATGCGGCGATCGAGCGTTCGAGGTGCCGCCATGGGATTGGCAGATCAACAATGCGTGCCGTGCCGAGGCGGAGTGCCGCCGTTGCCCCGCGAGCGGATCGAGCAGCTGCTCGCGGAGCTCGGTGCCGGCTGGGCGTTGACCACTTCGGGACACCTGCTCCGGATCTATGAGTTCCGCGATTTTGCAGCCGCGCTCGAGTTTGCGAATCGCGTCGGCGCGATTGCCGAGCAGCAGGGCCACCATCCCGACCTGCACGTCGGCTGGGGCCGCTGTGGCGTGGAGATCTGGACGCACAAGATCGACGGCCTGACCGACAGCGATTTCTATCTCGCCGCGAAAGCGGATCGAGCGTTCACCGCAACGCGCTAAGCGTACGCGTAGATCGTTGCGAGCACGCCCAGCATCGACGCGAGGAACACGCTGTGCTTCACCGTGAAGCGGAACAGCTTGCCTTCCTCGGAGCGCTCCATGCCCGTGGCCGCGACGGCAACCGCCAAGCTCGTCAGGCTGATCATCTTGCCCATGACGCCACCCGCGGAGTTCGATGCCGCCATCATCGCCGGATTGAGCCCCAGACTCTTTGCGGTCACGACCTGCAGATTGCCGAACAGTGCGTTCGCCGAGGTGTCGCTCCCCGTGAGGAACACGCCGAGCCAACCGAGCATGGCGCTGAAGAACGGGAACACCGCGCCCGTTTTCGCAAACGCCTCGCCGAGCGTGACGGTGGCGCCGCTGTAATTCATGACGTACGCCAAGCCCGAGCACCATGGCGATAGTGGCCAGCGAGAACGCGAGCTGCTTCAGCACCTTGCCGAGGATCGAGAGGTACTTGAGCGGAGATACGCGCAGCACGATGGCTGCCGCGACGGTCGCGAGCGCGCATGCGCTGCCGGCGGCAGCCAGCCAGTTCAACGTGAAGCGAGCGCCATAGGGCGACGGTGTCGCGACGATCGGCGCGACGCGCGTGATCTGGTTATGCAGGCCGGGCCAGTCGAACACGATATTCGTAGTTTCGAGCAGGGTCTTCGTGACCGGGTAGCCCCAGATCAGCACGAAAACCACGAGAAACAGATACGGCGACCAGGCGAGCAGCGTGCGGCCGAAGCCATGCGACTTCGGCGTGACCGTCGCCTGATGTTCACCTTCGAGCACGAAGTTGTCCGTGGGTTGCCAGAACCTGAACAACACGACGAGACCGATGATCGCCGCGATCGCGGCCACGATGTCCACCAGCTGCGGCCCGATGAAGTTCGAGATCGTGAATTGCACGGAGGCGAAGCACACGCCACACACGATCGCGGCCGGCCACACGCCCTTCAGGCCGCGGACGCCGCCCATCACGAGAATCAGGTACGCCGGGATGAACAACGAGATCGGCGCGCACAGGCGGCCCACCCAGGCGCTGAGCTCGAGCTCGGATATCCCGGTGGTGCCGGCCAGCGTGACGACGGGAACGCCGATCGAGCCGAATGCCACCGGCGCCGTATTCGCCAGAAGACAGATGCCGGCGGCGAAGAACGGTGAGAAGCCCAGGCCCGCGAGCATCGCGGCGGCCACGGCTACGGGTGTCCCGAATCCAGCCGCGCCCTCGATGAACGCGCCGAAGGCGAACGCGATCAGCATGGCTTGCAGACGTCGATCCGACGTGAGCCCGCCGATCGAGTCCTTGATGATCTCGAAATTGCCGGTCTCGAGCCGTGAGCCGATACAGCACGACGGCCCAATAGACGATCCACCCGATTGGGAGCAGGCCGAAGGCGGCGCCGTTGCCGGCGGAGCTCACGGCGAGGCCGCCCGGCATGCCGTAGACACCGATGGCCACGAACAGTGCCGCGACGAGGCCGGCGAGCGCGGCGATCCACGCGGGTTTGCGCAGAATGCCGATCAGCAGCAGCAGGACGAAGATCGGGATGGCGGCGGCCACGGTAGACAGGGCCAGGCTATCCGCCACAGGAACGTAATTCTGTTGCCACATGAGGTCGGTTCTCTCGCTTAGTGGATTCCGTAGTCTTTGGTGTCGTCGAAGAACCCGGTCAGGTTCAGCGTGATCGTGACGGGGTCGTTGCTGACGTTCAGCCAGTACCAACCGTGCTCGCCGCCAAACGGCGCGACCAATGAGCCGTTGCCGCCGGTGGTTTCCTGATCTTCGCGGTAACGCACGAACGCTTCGCCGCCGATGGCCGGGTCGTGGCCGTGGAAATCGCTGTACACGCTGCCGCCATCGACGTGCCAGCTGTACAGGAGCACTTTGGCCTCGCTGCATGATCGCTTTGATCTCGGTCTCCTGATCCACGCCGAGCGTCAACGTGATCGTGCGCGTCTTCGGCGCTTCGGGCTCGTCCTGGTGAACGGCGGGATTCGGCAACGGCGTGGGTTCGCCCGGCTCCGGGATTTCGACCTCGCGAACGTGCTCGTTGCCGCCGATGACGTCTTTGATTGTGATCGTCCGCACGGGCTGGCGCAGTTCGGTGAGGCCGAGCAACCGGCCGATGCCCGTCGGATCGATGCCGTACTCGGCCGGTAACACTGCCACGACAAGCACGACGGCGGCGACGGCGAGTGCGGCGACCACGCTCAGTGCAAGGCGTTTACCGGATGGCGCTTGCCAGTCCGGCGACGGTTCCGTAGCCAAAGATTCCCCCGAAGACGCCTTTTTTTTAAGTCTACCTCACTCGAAAGCGAGGTGCGCCTAGAAGAAGGGCAACGCGGTGCTCTCGATCGGCTGGTCCAGCTCGCCGGCGCCTGGGTTCTGCGCGGCCGCGGTGAACGAGAACGCGGCGAGCACCACGAGCGGCACGACGTGTGCGGTATTCATCGAGGCCTTACTTGGCCTGCGTGTCGTGCCACGTGGGATCGGCATAGTGATCCGCGCGGCCGGATACCGGGTTTTTGAAGTGGAACGGTGGCACGAACGCCGCAGGGTAGGGGTCGTACGGCACCGACTGCGGCCGATCGGGTGGCAGGCGGTCGTACGGCGCGAAGATGGCGGACGCTTTTTTCGCCCAGCCATCTTCATAGTTCGTGTAGAAGGTCTGGTAGCCGTGCAGGTAGTCGAGCTTCCAGATGCCGTCCTGTTTCACGAACACGTTCTCGTAGATACCGTCGCCCCACTGCGCGTTGACGTTCATGATGCCGAACATCACGAACAGCCGTCGATCGTACGTAAGCAGTCTTGCCGTCGGGTGCGATGTCGATGATCGGCTGCAGGTGCATGTGATTGAACAGCGAGCCGTCGCGCGGGCCCACGTTGCCCGGCGTGAGATTGCGCATGTATTGACGCACACGGTCCTGGCCGATGATACACGCCGCGGCCAAGGATCTCGACGACCCCGTTCGGCGCGAACAGATCGGCCACGTCGTCGTGGCGCGACTTGTCGACGTAGTGGCCGTAGATGCCGGCCAGGTTCTCGAGCTCGTCGATGTCCTTCAGGCGCTGGACCTCGGCTTTGGCGGCGGCCACCGCCGTCTCGAGCTCGGCGATCGCGGCTTTAGTCTCGGCGTCGTTGCGCGACGGTGTGCACGCGGCGCACGCCAGCGCAGCGGTGAGAACGACGGCAGCGGTGCGCAACGATGGTGTGATGGTCATCGCGTCGCTCCTCACTGCCCGCTCACGGGGTTCTTGTAGTGGAACGGCGGCACGAAGACGCCGGGGTAGGGCTCGTAGGTTTCGCTTTGCGGCCGGTCGGGCATCACGCCCTTGCCGAGCGCGTACTCGTCGATCGCCTTCTTGTCCGCGTTCAACCAGCCGCCTTCGTACGGCGCGATGAAGTTCGCGTACCAGTGCAGCTTACCGATCTTCCAAATGCCGCCCTGTTTCACGTACTCGTTCTCGTACACGCCTTCGCCCCAGTTGCCGCCCGAGCCCGAGCCCGACACGCCTGTCATCAGCAGCAGGCGCCAACGGCCTTTCGCCGACTGGCCATCAGGCGCGACCGTGACGATGGGTTGTTCTTCGAAATGGTCGTTCAGCACGCCCGGCAGCGGGCCTTGCTTGCCGCCGCTCAAGGAGAGCAGGTACTTCCGGATGCTGGCCTTTCCCACATAGACGCCGCTCGGCCCGATCTCGAGCGTGCCGTCGTCGGCGAAGAGATCGACGACCTCGTCCCACAGCATCTTGTCGGTGTAGTAACCGTAGCTGCTCTGCAGGTTTTCGACGCGATTGACGTCGTCGATTCGCGCAGTGCGCGTCGCAGCGTTTGCGAGCCGCGTGCGAAGCGCCGCAACTCGCGCGGCGGGATCGCCGGCCGATTGACCCAGCACGAGGGCCGCGAACGAGGCGAGCGCGGCGGCACCGCCAAGCAGGGCGTAGTGTTTACCGCGCATTGCACACCCCGGGCTCGCAACGACCGGACACCGGGTTCTTATAGTGGTACGGCACCTGGTAGGCCGATGGATACGATTTGTAGACCTCGGTGGGCGGTTGGTCGGGCGGGAAGTCCTTGAACGGCTCCGCCATCGGTTCCGGAGCTTTGTGCCAACCCGGTGAGTAGGGCGCGCTGAACGTCTGGTACCAGTGCACCTTGCTGAACTTCCAGATGCCGTTTTCTTTGACGTACTCGTTCTCGTACGGCCCTTCGGCCCACGTGGCGCTCTTGCCGTACTCGCCGAGCTCAATCAGCGCGCGCCACCGGCCTTTGGCCGTGCGGCCGTCGTCGGCCACATGCACCACGCCTTGCAGAATGATGTGGTTGTGCAGCTGGCCAGGCTGCATTTCGCCACCCATGACGCGGCGGTAGAACTCGCCGATCCGCGCCTTGCCAACGTAAACACCCAGGCCGCCGAGCTCGGCCGTCGTGCCGGGATCGTCTGCGAAAAGCGCGCCGATCTCGCGGTTCAGCTTCTTGTCGACGTAGTAGCCGTAGGCGCGCTGGAGGCGTTTGATGGCCTTCGTGTCCTCGAGCAGTCCGATCTCGTGCTCGAGCTGGCCAAGCTCGGTTTCGAGCGCTGCCATGTGCGCCGCGGAGTCGTCGGACGATTGAGCGCGGCTTGCGCCCATCAGCAACACGGTAACCAACGCGGCGACGCAGGCTGCGCCGACGCTCTCGGTCAAGGACATTGCACTTCCCCCTCGAAGTTCGTCGCCGGCCAGCGTGTTGCGGCTCGACGACGCTGAGCGCGCAGCGCGCGCTGTCTCGTTATGCCGGTCGCGTGGTGTACGCCTGCAGCTGCAACGCGAATTCGCGCAGGGCGCGAATGCCGCTGGCTTCGGCGTCGGCGCACCAGGTTTGCAGGCGCTTGAGGTCGCCTTCGTTCTTACCGGTCGTTTGCCCGGACAGCGTGCGCAGCTGTTGCATGAACTGATACACGGTGCGCAGCTTCGGACTGCGTTCGAGCGCGGTTTCGAGCCACTGGCGTGTGTGCGGGTCTGCGCGCAGCTGTGCGTCGGAGTCTTCGCGGATCATGAGCCGGCGCACCCGATCGAGCTGGCGGCGCGTGAAGCCGGCACCGTCGCCGGACTCGCCGTGCAGAACGGGGGCCAGGACCCTACGCCCGTATAGCTTCAGCACGTGGAATCGGTTCAGCACGACGGCGCGCAGCGTATCGACGTCGATACCGCTCGAGGCGCGAGAGAACGATACGCGCGGCGCTACCTTCTTCACGCTCGCAAGGCCTAGTGCTTCGAGTATGCAGATGTAGACCCAGCCAATGTCGAGCTCCCACCATTTGTTTGCGAGCTTGGCCGACGAGCCGTACGCGTGGTGGTTGTTGTGGAACTCTTCGCCGCCGATCAGGATGCCGATAGGCACGATGTTGCGCGATGCGTCCTCGGTCTCGAAGTTGCGGTAGCCGAGGTAATGGCCCACGCCGTTGATGACGCCCGCCGCCCAGAACGGGATCCAGGCAACCTGCACGACGAAAATTGCGATGCCGGGAAGGCCGAAAAGCACGAGGTCGAGCGCCAGCATGACCAAGATGCCCGCTACGTTATGCGGCGTGTAGACGTTGCGTTCGAGCCAGTCGTTTGGAGCGCCGCGGCCATAGGTCTCGAGCGTGGCGTCTTTCGCGGTTTCGTCGCGATACAGGAAGGCGCCGCCGAACAACACGCGCCGGATGCCGTAGACCTGTGGGCTGTGCGGGTCATCCGACGTCTCGCAGCGGGCATGGTGCTTGCGGTGGACGGCTATCCACTCGCGCGTGATCATGCCGGTCGTGAGCCAGAGCCAGAAGCGGAAGAAATGGCTGACCGCGGGGTGCAGCGTCAGTGCGCGGTGTGCCTGATGGCGGTGCAGGAAGATCGTGACGCTCGCAATCGTGATGTGCGTGAGGAGCAGCGCAGCGCCGACGTACCCCCAGAACGACAGGTTCCACACCCCGTATAACGGCATAACTTTGCGCTTCCTCCCGTTAGGACAGTCGTTCCTCAAGCCTGGCTGACCAGCCACAAATGCGGTCGCGAGCCATGCTTATTCTAATCGGCGCGACTGACGGAACATGGCCACCCACCGAGGGCGTCCGTAGCCGTGTCCGCACTATGGTAGCGGACCCGTGATTTTGCAACTGTGCGGGTTGTCTCGGTCGCGTCGTCAACGCGCCGCCGTGGCGCCGCCAGGCGCGGCGCTGCTGAGCTTGCGGATCAGCGCCGCGGTCTCCTCCCGATGCACGCCTTCCGCGCCCGCGAACCCGAAGCCGCCGGCCTTGCCGAGCGCCACGTCGAGCGGCGTGAACCCCTTATTGTCCTTCGCGTCGAATACCGCACCTTTCGAAGCCAGGAACTCGATGACGTCGTCGTAGCCCTGCAATGCGGCGCCGTGCAGCGCTGTGCGTCCGCTGTTGTCGGGAGCGTTCACGTCGAGACCGCGGTCCAGAAAGATCTGGAGAGCGGCGATGGCATCCTCTTGTGTCTTGTGACGGCCTGTCGAGTCCGATTCGTTGGTGCCGACTCCGGCGGCCGCCAGCAGGGGGGTGATGCCGGTGCGGTTGGTGCCGAGCTTCGGATCCGCGCCCCGCTCGAGCAGCAGCTTGATCGCCGGCAGGTCGGCTGCCTTGGCTGCGCGCAGCAGAGGGGTCGCGCCGGCCTGGAACATGAAGTCGTTACCGCGATCGAGCTTGGCGCGATAGGGAGGCATCGCCGTGAGCCTGGCGTTCACATCGGCGCCGTGGTCCAGCAGCATGCGGGCGACATCGAGCGCGCTCAGGCGATCCTCGAGCACATGGGGTGCGGGCCGGTTCGAGTTCGGCATCGTGCTGAAATCGATCGCGGCATACAGCCCCGTGCGGCCCGTGTAGTCCGCGAGGTTCGGGTTCGTGCCGGCTTCGATCAGCGCGCCGGCGGCGTCGTAGTGGCCGTTGATCAACGCCAGCACGATGCCGCTGATACCGTTCGGTGTCGTGGCGTTTACGTCGGCGCCGGCCTTGACCAGCACGGGGATGCAATCGACGCTGGCCTTCGCGAGCGGCAAAGAGCAGCGCCGTGAGCCCGCCGGGCGGCAGCCATTTGTCGCGCGGCTCCGCCGTGACCTGTCGCTCCCAATGCTCGATCGAGTCGAGCGCTCGTTGACGTTGGCTCCATGGGCCAGCAGCTCCGTCAGCATCGCGGCGTGGCCCTGCGCGGCGGCCCACATCAGCGCGGTCTGACCGTGCCAGGCTTCGCGTGCCTCGACGTTCGCGCCGCGTTCGATCAGCAGCCGGGCCGCCTCGACGTGGCCGCCGCGGGCCACGGTCATCAGCGGCGTCTCGCCATCGGCGCCGAGCGGCGTTCACGTCCGCGCCGGCGTCGAGCAGGCGTTTGATCGTGGCGGCGTCACCGTTCACGGCCGCGAGATGCAGCGGTCGTGACGCCGTAGCGATTCGCGGCGGCGACGTCCGCGCCGGCGCGCAGCAAACGGTCGACGATCTCAGCGTCGCCCTGGCGAACCGCCCAATGCAGCGCCGTGGTGCCATCGGCTTCTCGGCGGCAACGGCCTCATCGTGTCGGGCGAACGAGTTCCAGAGCGGCGGTGCGATCGCCGTTCTTCAACGCCTGCACGAGGCGCGGCGCGGCGGCTTCGGCGAGAGTTACGGTGGCCAGCAGTGCAACCAGCGTGATCGCGCGGAGCCAGTGGATCTGCATTGCCAACGCGCTCCCTGGGCCCCAGAGCTCGTGGATTCTGCCGGTGCTGTCGCCGAGCGTGTCGACTCTTGACGTCGACCTTGTCGAGCAACGTGACGAGCAAGTTCGTCTGCGGCGTGTGCTCGGCGCACATGATGTGCTGGCCGCCTTTCAGTTTGCCGCGGCCGCCGCCGACGACGACGTTCGGCAGCGGATAATGGTCGTGCAGCGTTGCTGTTGCTCATGTTGCTGCCGTACAGCAGCACGGAGTGATCGAGATAGCGAGCCGTCGCCGTCCTTCGTCGCGTCGAGCTTGGCCAGGAACTCGCCGAACAAACCGATGTGGAACGCCTGGATGCGCGCCAGCATCTCGAGCTTCTCGGGTTTGTTCTGGTGGTGCGACGACCGCATGATGACCCTCGGTCACGCCTACCTGGGTATAGGTTCGATTGCTGACCTCGCGCGCCATCATGAACGTGAACACGCGTGTGATGTCGGCGCGGTACGCCAGCGTCAGCAGGTCGTACATCAGCCGCACGTGCTCGGTGTACTCGAAAGGAATACCCCCCGGCGCCTGCGGGATCTCGATGTCGGCGTTCGATGCTACTTGCGATTCCGCCCGCTGCAGACGGCGCTCGATCTCGCGCACGCCCTCGAGGTAGTCGTCGAGCAGTCGCGATCGTGCCTGCCGAGACTGCGCTGCAGGCCCGTGGCCTGCGCAGTCACGGCGTCGAGGATGCTTTGATCTTCGCGCGCGACGGACCAGCCGCGCCGAGGCGCTGTCACCCTGCCCGAACATCCGCTCGAACACCTTGCGCGGATTGATCTCCATGGGCATCGGCGTCGTGGGCGTGCGCCATGACAGCGTATTCATATATATGCAGCCGTAGTCGCGGTCGCACGCGCCGATCAGGCCGGAGTGATCTTCGGTCGCGAGTTCGATCGACGGTAGCAGCGTATCCTGGCCGATCGCGGCGGCGGCGAGCTGATCGGCCGTCACCCCCGCGTACGCGTCGACGCCCTGCGTCGGCTTCGGTCGCACTCCAGAGAGCCATGTCGTGGGGCTCAAAGAATGCACCGCGCTCGTATCGGCGGCGCGATGATGCAGCTGGCTCACGATGTTCAGGCGGCTGCGGTACGGCTCGAGCGACTTTCCGATGTCGTTGAACGCGAATCCCTTGCCGGTAGTTTTCGGCGTGAATCGGCTCATGACCATGCCGTGGGGGACGTACACGAACCCCATCGCGGCGGCTGCTTCACGTTGCTCGCGAACGCCGGAACCATGGCGTCGAGCAGGGGCAGCGCCACCGTGGCGCCAAGTCCCTTCAAGAACGTGCGCCGGGCGAGGTGTTTCCTAGTGATGAACATCGCGTCTCCGCCGACCGTCAGCGATCTACTGATGGATCAACGATACGCAATTATCTTACAGAACCGGCTTCGCGGCAACCGCGCCGTGCGCCACAGATCCGACCGTTCTGGCAGCGGCCCGGTGTGGGCTCTTAACGTAAGCGTGGAGCGGCGCCGCCGCCGGTTTTCCTGCGACGCGATCCGGTTGTGCGGCTCACTCGTGAAACTCGATTTTTCTCTAGCTCCTCGAGCCAGAGCTCCGTGGCGCACGCGTACTCGAGCGTGGCCGTGTCCGCCATGCGCTGGTAATAGGCCGTCCGTTTCTGCGGGCCGTCGTAGAAGGTGGGATCCGTTACCGTCAACTCGTCGACCAGCACGTCGTCGTTGATGGGCTTCTCGACCGTAGCGACGAACGCGTTGCTCGGCGCGCTGACGGCCGCACGCTTCGTCAGGTAGAGCCGCTCCACGACGTGTGTCTGCTCGCCGCGCGGCCACGGCTTCAGTAGCCACTCCTCGAGCAACGTCGTGTCGACGACGAGCTGGTCGCCCTCCCAGCGACCGATCGAATGGCCGACACCGGTCGGCAGGTAGTCCGTGGGGTGCTCGCGGCCATCGAGGAAGACGCGACGCACCTGCATCTCGAGCTCCGCCAACATCACGAGCCGGCTGTCCGTCTGCACGAGCTCGATCGGGTACGACACTGTCCCAAGCATCACGCTCGGCATGCCGCCGGGCACGCAAAATGCGCCGGTCTCCGGAATCTGCTTGAATTGAGACGCGAACGCGTCGAGCGCGGCGCTGACCGTCCGCCGAGTACTTCGGCGCGAACCCGCCGTTCGGTGCGACGGCCGCAAACGCCATCCAGACACCCGACAGGTCCGGGTGAGCGCGTGCGGCAGCGGCGGGCGGGCCCGGGTTTTGCGGTGTGCAAGCGGCCGAGCAGGCCGAACGCTCCAAGCAGTAGCGCGCGGGCAGCGTGGCCAAACGTGTGGCAGGGTCGCATCGTTCCTCCCCGAAGTACGGACGCAACGAAGATCGCGCGTCAGTTTACCGGCGCCGCCCCGGCATTGCATCGCGCGCCTCGCGGCCGCCGTGCTACGCGAGCGCAGCGAGCACGCGCTGCGGCGTGAGCGGAAACTCGCGCATTCGCACGCCCGTCGCGTCGAAGAACGCGTTGGCGATGGCGGCGGCAGCGGCGGCCATGACTTCCTCGCCGGCGCCGGAGTAACGCTCGTTCACTCGTTGCACGACCACCGGCGTAATCTCGGGACAATCGGCGAAACGCATTATCGGATAGCCCGCCCAATCGAGGCTCGTGACGCCATGCTCGTCGAACGTGACTTCCTCGTACAGCATGCGACTCGCCGTCTGCACGAGCTGGCCCGTGATCTGCGCTTCCACGTTGCCGAGGTTGACGACGAGCCCGGCGTCTATGGCGCCGTAGAGGTGCTTGACCGCGACGCGGCCCGACTCGCGATCGACTTCAACCTCGGCGACGGCTCCACCCCACGAGCTCAAATGCGTGCCGAGGCCAATGCCGCGCCCGCGCACGACCTTACCATCCGGCTGTACAGTGCTCGCGGGGCGCGGCACCCAGTTCGCAGCCTTGGCCGCCGCATCGAGCACACCGAGCCAGCGCTCGTCGGTGATGTTGCGGCGGCGAAACTCGTACGCGTCCATGCCGAGCCGGAACGCGAGCTCGTCGATCGCCTGCTCGGATGCGAACGCCATCGACAAGTCGAGCGGCGAGCGCAGCCAACCCCCCCGTAGATAGTCGGCGGTCTTCAGACGGTGATCCACGAGACGCTTGTTGGCAATCACGTACATCGCGCCGCAGTTCTGCGGGCTGACCTGCTGCGATACGAGGTTCGCCCACTCGTCCGGCGCCGACCCCATCGCGAGCTGCTGCGAAGTCTCGATCAGGCTCCAGTGGTGGTGCCAGCCGTGGTACTCGTACGCGACAATGTTGCCGGCCGCGTCCGCGGCCGCGCGCACCTCGCCGACGTGGGCGGGACCGTACGGCTCCCAGCCATGTTCGTCGGCGCGCATGAGCTGCACTCGCACGGGTGCACCGGCGAGTCGCGAGAGCAGAGCCGCGGCTTGGGCGACGTCGTCGTAGCAGCTGTGGCCGTAGGTGCCGGCGCCATCGCAGAACTGCACTCGCATCTGTTGCTCGCTCAAGCCGAGCAGTGGAGCCAGCGTGCGGCGCGTGTTGTAGACGTCCTGGGAGCTGCACATGACGAGCGCCGAATCCGCTTTGACGTCGGCCAGTGCGCAGTTCGGCGCGAACGTCGCGTGCGCCTGGTAGGGGCAGTGAGCGGAGAACGTCACGCGGTGCGCGGCGCGCTCGAACGCGTTGGCTGTGTCGCCGGTCGACAGCACGACCGTGTCCGAAGTTGGTGCGGCGCGCATGTGCGCGTGCAGATTCGCGAACGCCGGCAGAGATGGCGCATCGTCCCACACGACCTCGAGGTCGCGCGCCGCACGCACCGCATCCCATTCCGTCGGGGCCACGACGCCCACGAAATCGCCCGTGCGCAGCACGCGTGCGCCCAAGATGCCGCGGATCGAGCTCTCGTTGATGCGGACGACTTTGGCGCCGACGCCATACGCGCGTTGGCCGCGGGGTCGTACAACGCGGCCGTGCAGCATGCCGGGCAGCCGCTGGTGCTGGACGTACGTGAAAGTGCCTGCAACCTTTGCCGGCAGGTCTTTGCGCGGTGGGCGGCCGCCGACGAGCTTGTAGTCGGTGGGTGCCTTGACTGGCGCGTTGCCCGTAAAGGGGATTTCGAACAGTTGGTCGCCGATCAGCTCGCCGTAGGTCACGCTGCGGCCCGTGCCGGCCGCCGTCACGACGCCTGCGGCGACGCGCAGGTCGTCGGCCGGCACACCGAGCCGCTCCGATGCGAGCTTCAAGAGCGCCTGTCGCGCCTCCGCCGCAGCGGTGCGTACCTGTGGGCCGCCGCGAGCGATCGATGCGCTGGAATACGTGCCGCCCTGATTGGGCGTGACGTGCGTGTCGGTCTGCACGGTTCGGATCTGGTCGAGCGTGAGGTCGAGTTCCTCAGCTGCGATCTGCGGCAGCGCTGTGGTCGTGCCCTGGCCGAGCTCGACGAAACCAATGTAAAGCGTGGCCGTGTTGTCGGCGTGGATCGCGAGCCACGTGTCGATCTGTTTTGGATCGGGCGGGCCGGCCGCAGCGCCGCGCGGTGGGGTGGCGCCGTGCGCGGGCGCGAGTCGCACGCCGAAGCCGAAGCCAACGACGAGCGCGCCACCGGCTTTCAGAAAATCGCGGCGATGGAGAACGGCGCTCACGCGGAACGCTCCTGCATCGCGCGCGCGGCGCGTTTGATCGCAGCCAGAATCCGCGGGTAGGTGCCGCACCGGCACAGGTGACCGTTCATGGCGGCCCGGATCTCGGTATCAGTCGGCGCGGGATTTTTCGCGAGCAGCTCCGCGCCCTTGACGATCATGCCGTTCGCGCAGTAGCCGCACTGGAAGGCCTGCTCGTCGAGCAACGCCTGCTGGAGTGGATGCAACGCCGGAGCTTTCGCGAGCTTGTGCTGCTTCGCGTACCAGTCCGGTAAGCCTTCGAGCGTCGTGATGGACTTGCCCTCGACGGCCGAGATCGGCGTCACACAGGCGCGCCGCTCCGCGCCGTCTACCAGCACGGAGCACGAGCCGCACTGGGCCAGACCGCAGCCGAACCGCGGCCCCCGCAGCGCGAGCTCGTTCGTGAGCACGTATAGAAGAGGAGTGTCGGGCGCGGCGCCGACTGCGTGCTGCCGGTTGTTGACGCGAATTCGGAGTTTGCTGGCCATTGTGAGCTACCAAGCTATCAGACTTCCGTCGCGGGAGCCCGCCCGCTCGACTTGCCCGAGCTTGAGAGCGGGGCGTCCAACCGCGCACTCCGTCCCGTCATTGTTCACGGCTCGGCCAGTGCGGCAAGCAACGCGAACGTCAGTGCTGCATGCCCCAGCGCCCGACGGTGCGTCGCTCTATCGCCCGGAAGATCACGTTCTCGACGAACAGTCCGAACAGGATCACGGTCAGAAGGCCGGCGAACACTTCCGGAATCTTGAAGCTGATTCTTGTTTTCGAAGATGTACCAGCCGAGTCCGCCCGAGCCCGAGCTCACGCCGAATACCAGCTCGGCAGCGATCAGCGTGCGCCACGCGAACGCCCAACCGACCTTCAGGCCGGTCAGGATGCTCGGGAACGCGCCTGGGATCAGGATCCGCACGACGTAGCCGACGCTGGTGAGGCCGTAGTTCTGGCCCACCATGCGCAACGTCGGCGACAGTGCTCGGAAGCCCGCGAACGTGTTCAGCGCCACTGCCCACAGCACGGCGTGCACGAGCACGAAGATCACGCTGCCATCGCCGAGGCCGAACCAGATCAGGGCGAGTGGCAGCAGCGCGATCGAGGGCAGCGGATTGAACATGGCGGTCAACGTCTCGAGCAGGTCGGCGCCGATTCGCGACGCACTTGCGAACGCGGTTAGCAGTGCCGCGAACGCGAGGCCCGTGACGTAGCCCTTCAGCAGCAGCGACAGCGTGTACGCGCCCGCACGCGGAATCGCGCCGGTGCCAATGCCGGCGAGCAGCGCGTCGACCGTGGAGCTGAACGTCGGGAACAGCAGTGGATTGTTCAGAGCGCGTGCGTAGATCTCCCACGCGCCTGCCAACAGCACGAGAAGCACCGACTTTCGCACCGCGCCGTTCGCGTACAGCTTTGCCCACACCCCGAGCGGTGCCGCCGTGACGGCGAAGCCCGCAGCATCGTCGCTGGGCGCATGCTGGATTTCGGGTCGGACGATCTGGACGCCTTGGCTCTCAGACATCGGCAATGGTCCCCGTACGCTCGAACAATAGGCGCTGGATGCGCGCGGACGTGAGCTCGTCATCCGCGCCCAGAGTGTCGACGCCGGCACTGTTGATCTCGGCTTTTGCGCGGCCCAGGATGCGGTGTCAGCAGCAGAATCCGGTTGCCGATTCGAATGGCCTCCGGAATCGAATGCGTGACGAACAGCACCGTAAACTTCGTGTCTTCCCAGAGCTGCAGCAGATCGTCCTGCATCTTGCCGCGGGTCAGAGCGTCGAGTGCGGCGAACGGTTCGTCCATCAGCAGGATCTGCGGCTCCATGGCCATTGCGCGCGCGATGGCCACTCGCTGCTTCATGCCGCCAGACAGCGTGTGCGGGAAGCTCCCGGCGAATTCCACGAGCCCAACCTTGGCGATGAAATGCATCGCGCGCTCGATCGCGTCGCGTTTGTCGAGCTTGCCGCTGGCCGTCAGCGCAAACACGATGTTGTCGCGCACTGTTTTCCACGGCAGCAGCTGGTCGAACTCCTGGAACACGAACGCGCGATCCGGGCCCGGCCTCCCGATCTTGGCGCCGGCCAGGAGCATCTCGCCCTCGACCGGCTGCAGGTAGCCGCCGATCGCCTTCAGAAGAGTCGACTTGCCGCAGCCCGACGGCCCGAGCAGCACGAACCGGTCCGACTTCAGCACGTCGAAGCTCACGCGATACGTCGCCGTCACGAGTCGCTCGCCGGTGCGGTACTGCAGCGTCACTCCCTTTACAGAAAGGAGTGGCACGACCTCGCCCCGCGGTGTGGCTGGTGCGCTGGTGTCAGTCACGGAGCGCTACCCGCGGTTGAGCGAGCGCGTCGAGCGCTCGTCCTGGGAGCGTCGGCGCCAGGACGGCGCCGCCGCAGCCTACAGGGACGTATTCACGGCGGTCCCGGGACGAGTGCTCGACGCGCTCGCTCAACCGCGGCGTGATGACCGCAGTACTACGACCCGGGCGCGCCATGAATCTCGGGAAAAAAGAGGTCGCGCCACGACTCCGGCTGCGTGCGTGATCGAGCCGATCGTCGAGCATGAACGCCGCGTACTTCTCCGTGTTCTCCGGCGTGGTCGTGAACTTGATGTCGGCCGCGCCCAGCACCTCGACGAGCTCCTCGACGGAGAACCCGGCGGCCGCCTCGGCGTTGAACAGGATCTCCGCAGCCGCACGCGGGTCGCTGCGAATCAGTTCATTCGCTTCCTCGAGCGCGCCGAGAACCGCGGCGTACGCCTGCGGATTCTTGTCGCGAAAAGCTCGCGGTCGTCGACAGCATCGTGAACGTCGTCGAGCCGCCCATGATGTCGTCGCTGCTGAGCACCGTGTGAACCTTCGTGTCCCTGATCTCGCGCTGGTGAAACGGCGGCGATGTGAAATGCGCGTCGATCTGGCCGGAGCCGGCCACCAGCGCGATCAGAGCATCGGGATGCGTCATGGTTACCGTGTAACGATCGAACCGAAACGCTTCTGCCGCGCCGTACTTCTCGGCCGCGTACATCTGCATCACGATCGACGGGATCGACACCTTTACGGACGTCACGGCGATCTTGTCCTGCGCGTTCAAGTCGTCGAGCGACTTCAGCGCGGGGTTCGTCGTGTTCAGATACATCGGCAGCGAAGACATCGCCGCTACGCCGCGTACGTCGGCCGAGCCGCGTGTGCGATCCCACAGGGTAATGAACGCAGGTGGACCGGCAGCGATGAAGTCGACGGAGCCGGACAGTAGCGCGTCGTTCATGACGGCCGGGCCGCCGAGGTCGATCCAGCGAACCTTGAGCTCCGCGAGGCCTGCGGCCAGCGCGTGCTTCTCGATCAGGTTGCGGTCGCGCATGACGAGCAACGGCAGGAAGCCGACGCCGCCGGCGCCGAGCGGAATCCGAATCTCCCTGGCCGGCCCGGCGGACTGTTGCCCGCCGCAGCCCGCTACCAGCAGCGCGGCGAGCGCGAGACTGGCAACCCGCACGATAGCCCGTCGTCCGCGCATGACTTCAGTGGGTAACGCGGCCGACGCGCGTCGTCGCCGGACGCGGAACTGTGGCGCGAGCGAGGTCGCCGGCGTCCCGCAGCGCGTCGATACGCCAACACTGATCGACGACGGCGTCGACTTGCGCCCGCGGGAGCGCGAGCACGGCCTGGTCGACGAATTTCTCGGTCAGCTGCTCGTTGCTGAGAGGTCGATGCACGTTGCCGAGCGACTGCTCGACGAACTTGGTCAGCGTCCGCCCGTCGCGCAGTACGACCTCGATGTGCACCTGATCTTCGGTAATCGAGGAGTCGCCGACTGCGGTGGTTACGGCTACGTACGCGTTCGAGGTCCGGATCGCGGACCGCATCCTCGGTGAACTCCTGAAGACCACCTTTGCCGCGCACGCAGCCCGATCGCGGCTGCGTGATAGATCGAGTACTTGCTCTCGAGCGCGCGCTTCAGGGTGCTCTTGTTGCAGAGATCGAGCACGAGCGGCGCCACGCGCAGGCGCACGCCTGCGATCGAGTCTGGCGCCGGGTGAAACTCGCGGTGCAGCTGGCTACAGCCGTCGATCGTCGGATGCACGACCAGGCCGCACGCGTAAGGCTTGTAGGCGTTGTCGCGCAGCTCGAAGCTCTTGCCGAGCCCGTTCGTGACTTTGTCCAGATCGTATTGCGCCGCGGTTACAGCCGCAAAACCGCGCGGGCCTTCGAGCGCGCGTTCGCCGGCCGTGAAATCGGCGCGGCCGAGCAGCGCGGCCGTGTAGCCGTTTTGCGCGGCGCGGCCGGGCTGGAACGACTTCGCCATCGAGCCGAACATCTCGCGAAGACCGGCGGCTTGCGTAGCCGCCAGACCGAACGCCCATACCATCTGCTTCGTGCTCAAGCCGAGCAGCTTGCCGACTGCGGCAGCGGCGCCGAACACGCCGGTGGTCGACGTGATGTGCCAGCCGGCCGTGTAGTGCGCGGGGTACACGGCATTGCCGATCCGTGACTCGACCTCGAAGCCCAGGATGAATGCGTGGACGAAGTCGCGGCCCGGCGACGGGGTTCGCGCTGGCGTAGGCGAACAGCGCGGACGCGACCGGCACGCTCGGGTGGATGTAGTTCTTCGGCAGCGTGTCGTCGTACTCGTGCACGTGCGAGCCGATGCCGTTCATGAGCGCGGCGTGCAACGCGTCGAAGCGTTCGGCACGGCCGAGCACGCACGCGGTGGCGTTGCCGGAGTAGGGGGCGAGCGTGCGGATCGCCACGTCGAGCGCCGGCTCGATGCTGCCGCCGAGCGCGCAACCCAAATAGTTGAAGATGGCGCGCTTGGCCTCGTCCTGCACGTCGCGCGGGATCGCTTCGAGTTTGCTGTCGACCACGTAGGCCGCCAGCGCTTCAGTCACGGACATCGCACTCCCCTGACTCCGTCTTCGCGTTTTCGTTAGTTCACGAACCTTAGGCAGTAGATCGGCGGCAGAGTGTGGCTGACGTTCTGCCAGCTATCGCCCTGGTCTTCGCTGACGAACAGGTTGCCGGTGGTGCTGCCGAACGCGAGTGTAGCGCCATCGGCATCGATGTCGAGCCCATGGCGATACACGAGGTCGTAGGCATGCTGCTGCGGCAAGCCCTTGCGCAGCACCTCGAAGCTCTCGCCGCCGTCGCGCGTGCGTGACACCACGAGCGCGCCGTCGACCGGGTAACGCAACTGATCTTTTATGCCGGGCACGAACCATGCGGTTAGCGGGTCCTCCGGGTCCACGACTACCGGGAAGCCGAACACCGATGGCTCGCGTTCTTGATCTCCGTGCACGTGAGGCCGCCGTCGGTGCTGCGGAAGATCCCGTTGTGGTGCTGGATCCAGATGTGATCGGGCTTTGGCAGCGCACTGGGCGAGTCGATGCGCGTCCTGACCACGGCGTTCGTATGCCTGATCCGGCGGTGCATAGTCGGCGCGCAGGCCCTGGCCGTAACAATCCCACGATGCTCCACCGTCGCGGCTCATCCACAGTCCGCCGCACGAGACGCCGATGCGGACCACGTCCGGATCGCGCGGGTCGACGAGGACGGAATGAATGCCGGGGTAGTCTGCGCCGCCGCCCACCCAGAACTTCCGGTCGGGGTGCTTCCATAGGCTCTCGACGAGCTGCCAGCTGTCGCCGCCGTCGCGGGAGTGGAACAACCCGCCCGGGATCGTGCCGCACCAGAGCTCGCCGTCGCGCTGCGACCCTTCGAGCGCCCACACGCGCTTCGTATCCCACGGGATGGGCGTGCCGCGCATCGGGTCGAGATCGACGACGTCTTCGGGTTTCGGGGGGAACGCCGGTACCGGCCGGTCTTCCCACGTGGCGCCGCCTCGCGTGAGCGTTTGAGCTTCACGCCGAAGTGACCCATGTCCTGCGCCGCGTGCAGTGTGCCGTCGCGCTCGCCGAGCACCATGGTCACGGGATCGCCCAGCAGCTCCGCGCGGTCGATGCGCCATTCGCGGCCATGACGACCGACCATGAAGACGCCTTTGCGCGTGCCGACGAGTAATTTCGCTCGCCATCGTCATCCCCCTGAAAGCGCTTGAAAAACATAAACTTCGCTATTTGGCTGCAAGTGATCTGTGAGCTTGCGGCGGTCGCGCAGATTGCGGCCGTCGACGAGCACTTTCACGTGATGCCGCACTTCGCCCTGGTTGTCGAGCACGTAGTCGCGCACGGCGGGCCACGACTCGAAAGTAGCGCTCGAGCAGCTCGGCGACGGTGCCTGGCCGCGATCGCGGCCGTCGGGCACTCGGTGTGGCGGGTCAGATTCTGCGTGAAGTGCAGGCTCGCCACGACCGGTGCCTCAGGCCGCGGAACGCGCCAGCACGTGGTAAGGCGTCAGCGCCGGTGTGCGGCAGTTCGCGAGCGGCACGAGTACGGTGGTCACGAGCGCGTACTGGCCGGTCAACACGGAGTGGCTGATGCCGTCCGTGAACACCATCCAGGCCGACAGCGGCGGGAAGTGGATCTCCTGATAGTTCGCACGACTGTCGCGGAACTTCGGATTTTCCTTCATGAAGTTGTGGATGCGCCGCATCGAGCGGTCGTACGGGCTCGAATCGAGCACGCGGGCGAGCGGATAGAGCTTTCCGACGGCGCCGAGGAGCCCGCTGTACAGCGTGTCGAGCGGGCCTTTGTCGATCGTCACGCGTGGTTTACCGGCGCGCGCGGCCTCCCAGATCTCCGGGTGGCGGCCCATGATCGCGTTGAAAGCTGCCCTTCGTTCCCCAGACGCGGTCGCGCTCGGGGTGGATGTTCACGAAGAAGCGCAGGATGCGGGCGCCGTTCGTCGCGCCGTACGCACCGGCGTCGATGTGCACGAGCTCGTTGCTCGAGCGCGGCTTGAGCTTGCGGCCCTGTTCCTCGATCGACCGGAAGCTGGTCGTGCCGAGCGTCCAGTTCGGCACGAAGTCGGGGCAGGTGCGGCGCAGAAATGTTTCTACGCGCTGGCCGTGAGCTGCGCAGGATCTGTTCGATGCGCTGTGAGATCTCGGGCGCCGCTTCGAAACGGGGTATCGAATCGGATTCCGGGTGATAACTGATGTTCTTGACCTGCAGCTCGCGCGGCAGGCCGGTCCGCATGAACTCGAGATCGGCCGCGTTCGGCAGCTCGATGGGGCAACGGTCGTAGAACACGACCTCGGCGCGTTCCATCGCGTCCTCCGTCTCCACTGAGCCGGCTTTGCTGAAATCGCGTAACGGGTAACGTTCCATGGTCGCTGACCTCACTGACGGGGCTGTACGCCGCGCTCTGCGAACGCGGCATCGAGCTTCGAGACGACATCCGGCACCGTGATCAGGCTCATGGCGGCGGGGTCGCGCACGCGCTGGCCCCAGCGCAGCGCCTCGATGGGCTTGCCGAATTCACGCTCGACGGCCTCGGGGTATTTGTCGACGACGAGATGCTGGCTGAAATACGGCCCCGTGCGAAGCCGATTCGACGTGGCGTACAGCCCCACGACGGGCGTGCCGACGGCTGTCGCCATGTGCGCGGGGCCCGAGTCCGGACACAGCACGACGGTCGCGCGTTGCAGGACGGCCGAGCAGCTGCTTCAGGTTGGTCTTGCCGATCAGGTTGTGTGGTTGCGATTTGGCCATGGCGGTGATCTCGCGACCATAGCTCTGTTCGATGGCGGTATTACCGCCGGTGAGCAGAACCCGGGCGCCGTAGCGCTTCGCCGCATAATCCGCGATCTCCGCATACCAGTCTACCCGCCAGTTGCGGTAATTGCGGAAGCGCTGGCCCGTGCATGGGCTGATGACGAGCGTCGGCGCGCCGTCCGAAAAATTCGGCGCGATCGCGGCGACGTCGTCGGCGCCGATCGGGATGTCCCAGCGCGGCTTGCCCGCGCGGCACGCCGATCAACTCTGCGAACTCGAACAGCCCGTCCATGACGTGCCGCTCGCGGCGCGGCGCCAGCCGCGTGTTCGTGAACAGCCACTGGTGATCGCGCGCACGTGCCTTGTCGAAGCCGATTCGAATCTTCGAGCGCACGGCCAGGCTCACGAGGTTGGCGCGCGCCGACGCGTGCATGTGCAGCAGCGCGTCGAAACGCTGGCCTTCAAGGGCGCGGCGAACCATGCCGTAGCCGCGTCCAGCCGAGCGTCTTGTCGAGTACGACGAACTGACGCCCTCGAGGCCTTTAAGTAAGTAGTGCTCGGTCTTGCCGATGATCCAGGTCAGCTGTGTGCGTCGGCCATGCGTCTTGGATCGCACGCACGACCGGCACGGTGTGGCAGGTATCGCCAATGGCGGACAGCCGGATGATGCAGAGCGACGCGGGGGGTTGGCCGAAAGGCAGCTGCATGCCGTGGGGCGGAGGCTCCGGAGAACGAGCGCCATCGTACACGATCGCTGCGCGCGCGCGGTCGGGTCCGCGCGCTTGGCGCCGCGCTACGGTTGTGCAGCCAGACGTGCCCGGCGTTACCAGGTGGGGCTCGACGAACGACGCGAGCTGCGCCTTGCTCAGCGCTCCGACCTGTGTGGCCACCGGCGCGCCGTCCTTGAACACCATCAGCGTCGGGATGCTGCGGACGCGGTAGCGGCTGGTCGCGGCGGGGTTCTGGTCGATGTCGAGCTTCACGACTTTGAGCCGTCCGGCATACGTCTTCGCCGACTCGGCGACCAGCGGCCCGACCAATTTGCACGGCGTGCACCAGGTCGCCCAGAAGTCGACGAGCACCGGCTCCGCCGAGGTCAGCACCTCTGCGCCAAAGCTTTCGTCGGTCACGTCGTGGGTGGCATCCGTCATGGCATGTCTCCAGTTGTTGTTTAAGGAGCAGTCAGTCTATTAGATACGAATATAGGAACAATATGGCAGAATACGAATTGACTGTTCATAAAGTAGAACAAATGGCGATCAACAAGCTGCTCGCGATGGAAGTGTTCACTCGCGTCGTCGAGACGGGCGGCATCACGCGTGCGGCCGAGCGCCTCCGGCTGCCGAAGGCTACCGTCACGACGCTCCTGCAGAAGCTCGAGGCCACTCTCGGCGTGAAGCTACTGAATCGCACGACGCGGCACGTCAGCGCCACGGCTGACGGCGCGGCGTACTACGAGCGTTGCGTTTCGATCCTGGCCGCGATTCGCGAGACGGAAGAATCGCTCACGAAGCAGCGGTCGGCGCCCCGCGGCCGGTTACGCGTCGACGTGCCGACGTTGATGGCGCGCTCCGTGCTCGTGCCGGCGCTTCCGGAGCTGTTTGCGCGTTACCCCGATATCGAGCTCTCGCTGGCGTGCAACGAGCGCCGCGCGGATCTGCTCGAGGAGGGCATCGATTGCGCTGTCTGGAGCGGCGAGATCGAAGACACGAGGCTCGTCGCGCGACGGGCCGGTTATCTGTACTTCGCCACCTGCGCCGCACCTTCCTACCTGACGGCACATGGCCACCCGCAGCATCCGCACGACCTCGCCCAGCATCGGTGCATCAACCGGTTCGCACCGGGTACCGGCGCCATTGCGGCGTGGACGTTCTCGCGGGACGGTGAACGCGTGGAAACCGCGTTTCCAGGCCACGTGGCACTCGACGACGAGAACAGCTACGTGGCCGCAGCCGAAGCCGGGCTCGGCATCGCGCAGATTCCGGCCTTCGTCGCGAAGGAGGCGATCGAACGCGGCGCCCTCGAGCTCGTGCTCGGAGACTGGTTTGCGGAGCCCGCACCGCTGCATATCGTTTACCCGCAAAATCGTCACCTCTCTAACAAGGTGCGCGTGTTCGTCGACTGGGTGGCCGAGCTGCTGCGCCAGCACGACGGCATCCAACTGCGTTCGACGTTACCGCCAGTCGGACCCGCCGCGCCCTGCGGCGCAGTGACCGACATCCGCGGATTCCGATCGCCAAAACGAGAATCATCCGCGTTCTCTCCGGTACAATTGTGGCTTCCCAAAGAAACCCGCGCGCAAACCCGGCGTGGCCTTCCCTAATCAGATGGAGCTGGACCCGTGTCGATCCCCACAACCGCCCGCCGGGGGCGGAAGCCGTTACTGTCAGCCCTGCTAGCCGCTACGCTCGCTGCGTGCGGCGCGCCGCCGCCGCCGCCCGCACTGCCGCCGATGCCAGTCGGCACGCTCGAAGTCCAGCCGCGCGAGCTACCGCTCGCGCTCGAATACGCCGCGCAACTGCGTGGTGTCCGCGAGGTGGAGGTGCGCGCGCGCGTGTCGGGCATCCTGCTCCAGCGTCGTTATGAAGAAGGTCAGGCCGTGAAGGCGGGCGAGCTGCTGTTCCGCATCGACCCTGCGCCGTTTCGCGCCGACGCCGATCGCGCACGCGCGCAGCTCGGAGTGCAGCAGGCCGGCCTGCAGCAGGCACGCCGCGAGCGCGAGCGCATCCTGCCGCTGTTCGATCAGAGGCTCGTGAGCCAACGCGACCGCGACACGGCCGTGGCTGCGTTCGAGAGCGCCGAAGCCGCCGTCGCCGCCGCCGAGGCGGCGCTGAAGACCGCCGAGCTATCGCTGTCGTACACGGACGTGCGCGCGCCGATCAGCGGTCTCACGGGTCGCGAGGTGCGCTCCGAAGGCAGTCTCGTGACGGCCGGCGACGACTCCGCTTTGCTGACGCACATCGTGCAGGCGGACCGGCTGTACGTGGAGCTTGCGCTGCCGGAAGACGATGCGGAGCTGGTGCGCGCCGCCAGCGCCGCGCGGCCAGGTCAGGTTTTCGTGCGCGTCGTCGATTCGCGCGGCGCCCAGATCGGACCCGACGCGGCGGTAGAGTTCATCGCACCCCGCGTCGACGATTCGACCGGCACGATCGCTGTGCGCGCCCTGCTCGACAACGCCGGCGACGTGTTGCGACCTGGCCGTGTCGTGCGCGCCCGTATCGACGGCGTCAACGTGCCGAGATCCCTCGTGATCCCGAAGCGAGCGGTAATGCACGGAGCGCAGGGTCCGTTCCTCTGGATCGTGGACGGCGGCGAGAAGGTCGGCGTGCGGCCCGTGGAGCTCGGCGCGTCCGCGGGCAACGACGTCGCGGTTGCGAAGGGGCTGACGGCGGGCGACCGCGTGGTCGTCGACGGAATACTCAAGGTCCAGCCCGGTGCTGCGGTGCGCGCGACGCCCATCGCGCCGGATGCGGCGCCACAATCGAACCCGGTAGCGGCGGCGCCGTGATCTCGAACTTCTTCATCGACCGGCCGCTGTTCGCGACGGTGGTCTCGGCGTTCATCGTGATCGCCGGCCTCGCCGGCTATCGCGAGCTGCCCGTCGCGATGTATCCGGACGTCGCACCCCCGCAAATCAGCGTCTCGACCGTGTATCCCGGTGCGAGCGCCGACGTGGTCGCGGAAACCGTTGCGGCACCGCTCGAGCAAGCGCTGAACGGCGTCGAGAACATGCTCTACATGCGCTCGAACAGCTCGTCGACGGGCTCGCTCGAAATCGCCATTACATTCGCCGTGGGCACCGACACCGACATCTCGGTGATCAACGTGCAGAATCGCGTGCAGAGTGCGCTGCAGCTGCTGCCGGAAGAGGTTCGCCGGCAAGGCGTGACTGTGGCGAAGACGCTGCCGAGCTTCCTGATGATCCTGTCGTTCGATTCGCCGGACGGCCGCTACGACGAGCTTTACGTCTCGAACTTCGCCACATTGAACGTCATCGACGAGCTGCGTCGTATCCCGGGCATCGGTAATGTGCAGGCGTTCGGTGCGCGCGATTATTCGATCCGCATCTGGCTCAAGCCCGACCGGTTGGCGGAACTGGGTCTCACGCCGGCCGACATCGCCGCTGCCGTGCGCGAGCAGAACACGCAATCCGCGGCCGGCCGGCTCGGCGACGAGCCGATCGACGAGCGCGTCGATCTCACGCTCAGCGTCACGACGCAGGCGCGCCTGTCGGACCCCGCGCAGTTCGAGCGCATCGTCGTGCGCGTCGGTGACGATGGCCAGATCGTGCGGCTCGGTGACGTCGCGCGCGTCGAGCTCGGTGCGCGCGACTATTCGTTCGGCCTCACGCGCAAGGGCAAGCCCGTCACCGGCGCCGCGCTGCAGCTCGCGCCGAACGCCAACGCGCTGCAAGCCGCCGCCGCCGTCTACAAGAAGATGGACGAGCTCTCGCCGCGCTTCCCGGCCGGCCTCACGTACTCGATTCCGTACGACACCAGCAAGTATGTGCGCGTATCGATGCGCGAGGTTGCGCTCACGTTCTTCGAGGCGCTCGTGCTCGTGTTCTGCGTCGTGTGGCTGTTCCTGTACAACCTGCGTGCGACAGTAATCCCGTCGGTCGCGGTACCGGTGTCGCTGATCGGCACGTTTGCGGGCATGTATCTGCTCGGGTTTTCGATCAACTCGCTGACGCTGTTCGGCATGGTGCTCGCGATCGGTATCGTGGTCGATGACGCGATCGTGGTGCTCGAGAACGTCGAACGCCATATGCGCGACGAGCATGTGAGCTCGCGCGACGCGACGCGACGCGCGATGGCGGAAGTCAGTCGCCCGGTCATCGCGATCGTGCTCGTGTTGAACGCCGTGTTCCTGCCGGTCGCATTCCTGGGCGGGCTGATCGGGGAGATGTACCGACAGTTCGCGATCACGATTGCGGTGTCCGTGACGATCTCGGGTTTCGTCGCTCTGACGCTCACGCCCGCGATGTGCGCAGCGCTTCTGAAGACCGGCGAGTCGGAGCCGACCGGCCTGCTCGCGCGCTTCGACAGAGGCTTCCTCAGGCTCACGCACGCCTACACGGCCGCCGTCCGCTGGACCATGCGTCACGGCGCAGTGGCGATGGTCGGAATCGTGCTCATGGTAGTCGCGATCTGGTGGCTCGAGCGCTCCGTGCCGAGCGCGCTCGCGCCGACCGAGGATCAGGGCTACGTGCTCGCGATCGCGGCGTTGCCGCCCGCGGCGTCGCTGCAGCGCACGAAGGCCGCGCTCGATCAGCTCGACAAGGCCGCGTTCGCGCATCCGGCCTTCGACGACAACATCACGGTCAACGGCCTGGACGTGCTCACGGGAGGCCAGCGTAGCAACGCGGGGGTGAGTTTCATCCTGCTCAAAGACTGGTCGGAGCGCCGCGACCCCTCGTTATCGGCGGACGCGGTCGCCGGCGCACTGTTCGGCGCAGGCATGGGGATCAAGGATGCGGCCGTGTTCTCGCTGTCGCCGCCCGCGGTCGAGGGGATGTCGAACACCGGCGGCTTCGAGGGCTTCGTCCAGTCGCGCACCAACGATTACGCGGCGATGGAGCAAGCGACGCAAGCGCTGATCGCCGCGGCTGCGATGCGGCCGGAGGTTACGGGTGTCGGCACGTCGTACTCGGCGCAGGTGCCGCGCGTAAATGTCGCGATCGATATCGAGAAAGCGAAGCTGCTGCGCGTGAACCTCGACGACGTGAACACTACGCTGCAGAGTACTTTCGGCGCGTTCTACGTCAACGACTTCAATCGCGACGGCCGCGTGTACCGCGTGTTGATGCAGTCGGACGGCAAGTTCCGCGCTCACCCCGAGGACTTGCGCGACGTCTTCGTCCGGGCGGCCAACGGCTCGATGCTTCCACTGACCGCGATCGCCACAGTCAACGAAACCACCGGGCCGGATTCGATCGAGCGCTTCAATCTGTTCCCATCCGCGCGTCTGTTCGGCGGACCGGCGCCGGGCTACAGCTCCGGCCAGGGTCTCGCGGTGATGGAAGAGCTTGCGGCCAAGGTGCTGCCCGATGGCTACACGCTTGCGTGGTCGGGCGAGTCGTTCCAGGAGAAGACCAGCGGCCAGAACACACTCGGTATCTTCGCGCTTGCCGTGCTCATGGTGTTCCTGATCCTCGCGGCGCAGTACGAGCGCATCACGTTGCCGTTCGCAGTGATACTTTCCGTGCCGTTCGCGGTGTTCGGTGCGTTTCTCGCCGTGTGGTTGCGCGGCCTTTATAACGATCTGTACCTGCAGATCGGGCTCGTGACGCTCGTGGGGCTCGCTGCGAAGAACGCGATCCTGATCGTCGAGTTTGCGGCGCACATGCACCGCGAGGAGGGCAAGTCGCTGACCGAGGCGGCGATCGAGGCGGCCCGCCTGCGCTTCCGGCCGATCGTGATGACTTCGCTCGCGTTCATCCTGGGCGTGCTGCCGTTGGCGCTCTCGACCGGCGCGGGCGCAGCCAGCCGTCACTCGATTGGCACCGGTGTGATCGGCGGCATGCTCGCTGCGACGTTCATTGCAGTGCTGTTCATCCCGCTGTTTTTCATCTGGACTTCACGTGCCGGTGAATTCGTGCGCCGCCGCTTCGGGAGAAGCGAGGCGCGGCAGCAGTCTTAGAAGAGGCCAACCATGACCACCGAGTTCGCCGAAATCCGCAACGCCGTGGCGCGGCTGTGCGCCGATTTCCCGGGACAGTACTGGCGTGAACGCGATCGTGTGCGGGCGTATCCGAAGGAGTTCGTCGATGCGCTGGCCGACGCGGGCTTCCTCGCGGTGCTGATCCCCGAGGAATACGGCGGGTCGGGCCTCGGTGTGGAGGCCGCGAGCGCCGTGCTTGAGGAAGTGCATCGAGCAGGCTGCAATGGCGCCGCGTGTCACGCGCAGATGTACACGATGGGCACGTTACTGAAACACGGTAGCGATGCACAGAAACGCGAGTATCTGCCGCAGATCGCCTCGGGTGCGCTCCGGTTGCAGGCGTTCGGGGTCACGGAGCCCACGAGCGGTACGGATACGACGCGTATCCGAACGACGGCCGTGCGCGACGGCGACGTATACCGCATCAGCGGCCAGAAGGTTTTCATCTCGCGCACGGAGCACTCCGATCTCATGCTGCTGCTCGCGCGCACCGCGGCGCGCGATGAGAGCGCAAAGCCAACCGATGGCATGTCCGTGTTCATCGTCGATCTGCGCACCGCCGTCGGCGACGGGCTCACGATCAAGCCGCTCGTCACGATGATGAACCACGCGACGACCGAATTGTTCTTCGACAACCTCGCCGTGCCGGCGGCGAATCTCGTGGGGGTGGAGGGCAAGGGGTTTGGCTACATTCTGGACAGCATGAACGTCGAGCGCATCCTGATCGCGTCCGAGTGCATCGGCGATGCGCGCTGGTTCATCGCGAAGGCTACTGCGTATGCCACGGAACGTCAGGTGTTCGGCCGGCCGATCGGCCAGAACCAGGGCGTCCAGTTCCCGATCGCGCGCGCGTATGCGCAGACCGAAGCCGCTGCACTGATGGTGGAGAAAGCGGCGGCACTATTCGACGCGGGTGAAAAGTGCGGCGCCGAGGCCAACATGGCGAAGATGCTGGCGGCCGATGCCTCGAAGGAAGCCGCCGACGTCTGCATCCAGACGCACGGCGGCTACGGCTTCGCCGAGGAGTACGACGTCGAACGCAAGTTCCGCGAAACGCGCCTGTATCAGGTTGCGCCGGTCTCGACGAACCTGATCCTTTCCTACATCGGTACTCACGTCCTCGGTATGCCCAAATCCTTCTAGGAGAAGCGCAAACCCAGGCCGTGCTCCAGCGGAGCGCGACCGATCTCGGGCGTCGCGAAGGCGCGGCGTTTCGAATGTCCCGGCCGAGACCGTCGGCGCACATGGATGTGCGCCGCCGAGCCCCAGGGATGGACTTCCGGCGTGTCGAGGACGGGATATTCGAAACGCCGCGCCTTCGCGACGCCCGGGATCGAGTGAAGACCTAACTAGCAGAGCAGGGCGTGGGATTGCGCTTACTCGCGTCCCGCTCGCGCTTGAACTGCACCGTGCGCACCCAGTGTCCCGTCAGATACTTCGGGTCGGCGACGAAGAGCTGAATCGCGAGGTACTGGTTGCCGTCGTCTTCCACGATCAGGTTGTAGTACTCCGTCATGAAGGCATTCTCGCTGAACGGCACACCGTTCTTGCGCAGGTAACCGGCGCGCAGATTGTTCGTGTCGACGCGAAGCACGCCGGCGCGTTTGATCTGGCCGAGCGAGGTGGGTCCCGGGTAAAACTGTTCCGTGGTGCCGGAGAACTGCCACGAGGCGTTCGACCATCCCTGCCAGCTGCGCGCGTCCTGCGCCTCGCGCTGGTTGAAGTGGAACAGGCGCGTCTGCATCCCCGTGTCGATGTCGATCTTCAGCGTGTTGTCGTCCTGCCAGCTTATCTGCAGGCGACTCGGCAGGCGCATGATGGATGGCGCCGCGTAGCCTTTGCATTCCTCGCCCGCGGCCTGGTCACGGGCCGGGTCCCAACCGTCGGCCGTGCGCTTGCCTTCGGCGTTCAGCGGGATGTACGAGTAGTCGCCCTTCGCGGGCGTGATCATGCGGTACACCCAGTCGTCGGTGATCAGCGAGACCCAGTTGCCGGTGATATCGATAGGTGCGCCTGCGCGCGGGGTTGCCGGTGGCCTCGGCGCCGCCGCCCGCTGCGCCTGTGCGTGAGCTTCGTGCAACGGGAGAACGCATGCCGCGAGCGCGGCGCTCAACATGACGCCGAGTGTCTTCGTTTTCCTGCTCACTTCGGGGGTTCCTTCAGGCTGCGATACACGGCCGTGATGAACATGTCCGTGGTCCAGGCGCCCGTCTTCGCGCCGAATCGGCCTTCATAGCCGAACGTTGGCCTCTTCTCGAGTACCTGTTGCAGCGTGAGGCCCTGGTCGATCAGTGCTTTCGTCTGGTCGCGGATGATCGTCAGCATGTCGCGGTAGTAGCCGACGTCGGCAGAATCGCCGAGACGGCCATGCGCCGGCACGATCATCGTGCCGCCTTCGGTACGGAACTCCGGGATCGCGAGTTTCAGGATCGTGTTCAGTGCGGCAAGCACGCCGTTGATGCTGCCGCCGGATTCCACGTCGATGACCGGGAACGTGTCGAGGTTGAACACGTCGCCCGCTGCGATTACGTCTGCCGCGCGGAAGTACACGAAGCTGTCGCCGTCCGTCGCCGCATTCGGAATGTGGACTATCTGCACGCCTTCGTCGTTGAAGAACGTGCTGATCTTGTAGTCCGCCGTGAAGTAGGTTTCGGTCGGTAATGCGTCGAACGGCATGCCCCGCGCCTGCATACGGTTCAGCACGTTCTCGTGCGCGAGCACGGCCGCGCCATTCGACGAGTCCGCGATCGTGCCAGCGACGTTGCCACCGGTGTAAGTGGTACCAGCGGCGGCGATCTTCTCGTTGCCGCCGACTGACGGCGGCAACGAGTTCGTATCGATGATGTAGCGAATCGGCTTCGGTGGCGCGTGTGTATTCACGGGGAAGCGCGACCGCGTTTCCGCGCCGCCACGCGGCGGCGTCAGCACGTCGAGGAAGCCGAACGCGTTCAGCTGCGCCTGCAGATCTTGTACGGCCGCGAGCACGCGCGCGCCCGATTGCGCATCGCCGGAGTTCACGAGCATCACACCGTCCGGACCCACCGAGGCCGTGATGTTTGCGCCGGCGCCGACCAGCATCCAGATATTCTTGCGGACCGGCCACCAGTGGATGTCGGCCGCCGTTTCGGCGGTGCGCGCTGCGGCTTTCTGAGTTTGGGCGGAGGCCGGTGCGTTCCATGCCGTCGCCGCCAGGCACGCCATCACGGCGGCGGCGCCGCGCCGCGGGCTCAATCGTGTCGCCGTTGCCGCCATGGCTAGTTGTCCCGGCGCGGCGCTTGCCGCGCCGTCGTGCGCTGTTCGCGCTCGAGTTTCTGGCGATACTCGGGGTACATCGTCTCCGCACCGTCGAAGTACAGCGAGCGGGGCAAGCCGTAGTAGTCGGAGAAGCTGTAGATCTGTTCGTTCTTGCCGGGTAACCAGTTCGGGACGACACCGTCCGCGCGTACGACCTCTGTCACGACCGTGCACGGGTACGGTGGCACCTGCTGCGCGAGATTCAATCGATACTCCGTGCTGCGAATCAGCGGCTCGGTCAGATACACGGCGTCATAGGCGACGATGACCCAGGTCAGGTAGTCCTGATTGTCGAATCGTCGGCGCATCAGGTACTCGGTCATCGTGGCTCTGTCGCTCTGCGGCACGCCGTTGCGCCTGAAGTAGTCTTCCTTCAGGTGCGTGGTCTTCACGCGCAGCCGGTCGCCTTCCCACGTTCCCGTCGAGAAGCCGCCCCAGGTATGTGCAGCGTACTCGGGCGGATGCGGTCGACCGTCCATGTAGATGGGCGTGTTGGTGGAGCGCAACCACTCGGTTTGGAATGCGATGATCTGGCGCGACGCGGGGTCGACCTCCTTCCACACGCGCAGGTTCGAGGGACCACGCTTGATGTAGACGCCAGAGTGCGGCCGACATTGCCATTCAGGCAGCGACTGGATCGATGCGTCCCAGACTTCGGCGCGGCGAATCGCCTCACGGCTCAGCGGAATACCGACGTACTCGCCGAGGTGCGGGTTATCGCTGTTGTCCTGCGACAGTACGACCGGCCATTCGCCGCTGAAGTCCATCTGGGCTGCAGCCGTGCCCCCCAGGGCGGCAGCGAGCAGGGCGACGGCGGCCAGTCCTGTTCGGTGAAGCGTGTTCATAGTTGTTGCTCCAGCGAGCCGATGGGCGTCGCTGTGTGCAACGCGGGTCGGTGCGGTGGACGTTCCCCCTTACATCAGCGGTTGTGCGAGCGGTGGGCGCTGACGGGTTCATGGTAGCCGCCGAGATTTGACCCAGCAAGGAGACGCAAGACTCGTCGACATCGATTGCCGAGGTCGGATCGAGATGTGCAAGCCGTGTGCTGTCGCGCGCCAAACCGCTCGGTAGTGGCAACGGTAGCGATGCCTCGCACGAGTGGCTGAGCTGGGGCGCGAAGCGCTGGATGCTGGTGTCGCAGATACCCTATGGGATTCTGCCCACACAGCACCTATCCGGGAAAAGTGGGCAAGAAAGGAATTGATTTCGATCGCTATCCGGCGTATCGTGCGCCGCCTGAAAAGTACAACAAGAGCAGTCGGCCGGCGGGGGTTCTCGGTAGTGATTCAAAGCTCGGCGGATTCCCTCCTTGCGGAAATCGAAGCGTTTTGTCGCCGCACCGGGATTGCGGAGTCGACCTTCGGCCGGCAAGCAGTTAACGACGGTAAGCTCTGCGTCCGGCTGCGTAACGGTAAAGACGTCACTCTCGACACTGCGGCCAAGATCCGCGGCTACATCGAGACGCAGACTCGACCGTTGCTACCGACGCTGAACGGCGCCGAAGACCTCGGGAATAGCAATAACAAGGGCACGACGACGATGAGTGGCAACACGAAGCGCAAAGTGGCAAAGAAGAATTCCCCAACGGCCGACAGCTCAGCTGATCGGCCGTTTCGTTTTTACGACAACCGGCAAAAGTACCTCGCGTTCGTCAACACGACGAACGAGAAGTGGAAGGTCGCCGAGCGCGCCACGCGCGAGTTGGCGCTGCTGAAGCCGAATCCGCCGGCCCTGCGCTTGTTCGACGCAGGCATGGGCGACGCAACGGTGCTGTCGCACATCATGCGCGCGATGCACAAGAGTCATCCGATCATGCCTTTCCTGATCGTCGGCAAGGAGATCAGCCTCGAGGACGTGCGCCTGTCGCTCGACAAGTTGCCCGACCGCTTCATCGAGCACCCGGCCAGCGTCATCGTCATCACGAATCTGTACTACGCAGAAGCTCCGTGGCTGCGCCCGCGTGACGTGCAGATGGCCGCCGCGCTGAACTGGCGAGAAGTAGCGCTCGAGGGCGGCACCGCGCAGGACTATGGCGAGCAACTGCGTTCTCTCGACCAGGTTCTGGTCGACGGCTGGCAGGTCAAGTCGAGCGAGAAGACGGGCAATCCGATGTATGTACGGCCATCGGTGCTCGTCATCTACCGCAAAGACCACTCGTTCTTGCTCGACAGCGTGATCCCGAAGCCCGGCCAATTCGGTGGCAACTACGACCTCGTGCTGGCATCGCAGCCCTGGCGCGCGCGCATGAGCGCCGAGTTCAAGGTCAAGAAGGTGCTCGCGCCGCTCGTGCGCAGTCTCGGCCCAGCGGGTCGGCTGCTCGCGGTTCAGTCGTGCGGCGGCGATCCCGCACTCGAAGCCGGTGAACGAGATGTGGCCCGACGAGAAACCGTTCAAGGTCAACCGGCACGAGCTCATCAAAGTGTTGCGCGCCGAGCTTGGCCGCGACGCGCGGAACTTCAATTTCGTTTCCGGCTCCGATGCGAAGTCGATCTTCCGTTACGAAATGCACACGTTACCGAGCGAAGTACAACAGAGCATCGGCACATCGACTCTGTTCGCCGCATGGAACGCGGCGAGCTATGTCGCTCAGATCGAGGACGAGCGCATCGAGAACGTCATGCGCCATGGCGACGAGTACCTCCAGGGCACGGCGAAAGTCCTGAAGAAACACAAGGGACTGTGGTTCAACGACGAGAGCTTCGTCGTATCGCGCAAACCGTAACTCTGCGCTGAAACCGCGATGACGAATGACGAACTGAAGAAGCACATAGCCGCGTTCGTGCGCGACTATTCGATCGAGATCACCCCGCACGACGCGGGCAAGCTCGACGCGATTCGTGCCGAGCTCGCACCCGGCGCGACGGTGTACGTTGCGCATCCGCCCGGTGTGCCGATCGACGACATCGTGACGTTGGCCGGCCAGGTACAGAAGCTCGGTCTGAAGGCCACTCCGCATGTCATTGCTCGTAAGCTCGAGAGCCAAGAGCAGTTGGAGCGTGCGCTGGCTCGCTGCCAGGAGTTAGGCATCCACAACGCGCTGTGCGTCGCCGGCGACATCACGGCCGACAAGCCCGCGTTCAACAGCAGCCTCGAGGTGCTCGAGACCGGACTGTTCGCCAAGTATGGCTTCCGCGGAGATCGGTGTCGCCGGACATCCGGAAGGCAGCAAGGCCATTGGCGAGGAGCGCGTCGAGCAGGCGCTGCGCGGCAAGGCGGCGTTTGCGGCGACGGCTGGATTCGACATGTATTTCGCCACGCAGTTCGGCTTCGAGCCTCAGCCTTTCATCGATTGGGAAGCGGCAACGACCGCCAAGGGCATCAAGCTTCCCATCCACGTGGGCATGCCCGGGCCAGCCTCGCTACGGCAGCTCGCGAAATTCGCAATGCTTTGCGGTGTGGGTGCCTCGATGCGTATGCTTACGACCCGCACGAGTGCGATGGCGAATCTCCTGAGTGCGCAGGCGCCCGACGACATGGTCACGGCGCTCGCGAAATATCGGGGGAGCAACCCGCAATCGCGAATCCAGAAGATTCACTTCTTCGCCTTTGGCGGTGTCGTCAAGACAGCGCGTTGGGCGAATGCTGTGATCTCGGGCCGGTTCGTCTTGAACAGCCAGGCAACTGGTTTTCGCGTTGAAGACGTCAACTGATTCTCTTTTTGACAGTTCGAAAAACTAGGTAGGGAACTATGAGCAAGTCATATCTGTTTACGTCGGAGTCCGTGGGCGAAGGCCATCCGGACAAAATGGCGGATCAAATCTCGGATGCGATCCTCGACGCGATCCTCGCGCAAGAGCCGCGCAGCCGAGTCGCCTGCGAGACCATGACGAAGACCGGTATGGTCATCGTTGCCGGTGAGATTACGACGAACGCCGTGATCGAAGTCGAGCACATCGTGCGCGAGGTCGTTCTCGACATCGGTTACGACCACTCGGACAAGGGTTTCGACGGCACCACCTGCGCCGTCCTGAACGCGCTCGGCAAGCAGTCGCAGGACATTGCCCAGGGCGTCGATCGCAAGAGCCCCGAAGAGCAGGGCGCCGGCGACCAGGGCCTCATGTTCGGCTACGCGACGAACGAGACCGACAGCTACATGCCGGCCCCGATCATCTACTCGCATCGGCTGGTCGAGAAGCAGGCCCAAGTGCGCAAGAACGGCAAGCTGCCGTGGCTGCGCCCGGACGCGAAGAGCCAGTGCACGTTCCGCTACGAGAACGACAAGCCCGTGGGTATCGAGGCTGTCGTGCTTTCGACGCAGCACGCCCCCGAGATCAAGCTGAAGGCGCTGCAGGAAGCCGTCATGGAAGAGATCATCAAGCCGGTCCTGCCGAAGAAGTGGATCGACAAGAAGACGAAGTTCCACATCAATCCGACCGGTCGCTTCGTGATTGGCGGTCCGATGGGCGATTGCGGTCTGACGGGCCGTAAGATCATCGTCGATACCTACGGCGGCTTTGCCCGTCACGGCGGTGGCGCGTTCTCGGGCAAGGATCCGTCGAAGGTCGACCGCTCGGCAGCCTATGCGGCCCGCTACGTCGCGAAGAGCGTCGTCGCGGCAGGCCTCGCGGATCGCTGCGAGGTGCAGGTGTCGTACGCCATCGGTGTCGCCAAGCCGACGTCCGTCACCGTCGAGACCTTCGGCACGAACAAGGTTCCGGAGAAGAAGATCATCGCGGCCGTCAACGACACGTTCGACCTGCGTCCGTATGGCATCGTCAAGATGCTCGATCTCCTGAAGCCCGATCTATCGTAAGACGGCGTCGTACGGCCACTTCGGCCGCGACGAGTTCAGCTGGGAGAAGACGGATCGCGCTGCTGCCCTCAAGGCAGCCGCGAAGTAAGTCGTAAGGGTAACGGCGCCTCGCTGCGGTGAGGCGCCGTTTGTTTCGATAGCGAATCGCTAACTAAACGGTGAGGAAAGGATGTCAGCGCTAATTTGCGGGTCCGTGGCCTATGACAACATCATGGTGTTCGAGGATTCGTTCAAGAATCACATCCTCCCTGACAAGATCCACATGCTGAACGTCGCGTTCCTCGTGCCGAAGCTGCGGCGCGAATTCGGGGGGTGCGCGACGAACATCGCCTACAACCTGAAGCTGCTCGGCGAGGAGCCCCTGCCGATGGCGACGGTGGGCCAGGACTACGAGCCATATCGCAAGCGGCTCAAAGAGCTCGGCATCAAGCAGACCTACATTCGCCGGCTCGACAACGCGTTCACGGCTCAAGCGTTCATCACGACGGACCTGTCTTCGAATCAGATCATCGCTTTCCATCCGGGCGCCATGAACTTCTCGGAGAAGAACAAGGTCGCCGACGCCAAGGGTGTCACGATCGGCATGGTGTCGCCCGACGGTCGCACCGGCATGATCAAGCACGCTGAGCAGTTCGCGAAGAAGAAGATCCCGTTCATCTTCGATCCTGGCCAGGGTTTGCCGATGTTCGACGGCGACGACCTGCGCCACTTCATCGACCTTGCTACGTGGGTCACCGTCAACGACTACGAGTGGGAGCTGTTGAAGGACCGCACGGGCTGGACGGAAGCGGACATCGCGTCTCGCGTCGATGCCCTGATCATCACGCTCGGCGGCAGTGGCTCCGTGATCCACACGAAGCAGAAGAAGCACCAGATTCCTACGGTGAAGCCGAAGTCGGTGCAGGATCCGACGGGGTGCGGCGATGCTTATCGCGCCGGACTTCTGTATGGGCTGCTGAACGACCTCGACTGGGAGACCACGGGTCGTATCGCGAGCCTCATGGGTTCGATCAAGATCGAGCATCAGGGGCCGCAGAACCACAAGTTCACGCTTTCGCAATTCAAGAAACGTTACAAGGCCGCGTTCGGCCACAGTCTGTAATCGGAAACCAGGAGAGAGAAATGGCTAAGCAGGCACGGGCGGTCAAGAACGACTACCTCGTCAAGGACATTGGTTTGGCGGCATACGGCCGCGCGGAGATGGATCTCGCCGAGCTCGAGATGCCGGGTCTCATGTCGACGCGCGAGGAGTACGGTCCGAAGCAGCCGCTTAAAGGGCGCGCGGATCACCGGGTCGCTGCACATGACGATTCAGACCGCGGTGCTGATCGAGACGCTCCAGGCGCTCGGCGCGAAGGTCCGTTGGGCGAGCTGCAACGTGTTCTCGACGCAGGATCATGCTGCCGCGGCCATCGCTGCGCGCGGCACTCCGGTGTTCGCCTACAAGGGCGAGTCGCTCGAGGAGTACTGGGACTACATCGACCGCACGCTCGACTGGGGCAACAGCCAGGGCCCGAACATGATCCTCGATGACGGCGGCGACGCGACGCTGTTCGTGCACTTGGGTTACGAGGCCACGAACGATCCGTCGATCCTGAACAAGAAGCCCGGCAGCGAGGAAGAACGCGTTCTACTTGCGCAGCTCAAGAAGTCGATGAAGAAGGATCCGAAGCGCTTCGCGAACATGCCGAAAGGCATCCGCGGCGTATCGGAAGAAACGACGACCGGCGTGCACCGCCTGTATCAAATGCACAAGGCAGGCCGCCTGCTGTTCCCGGCCATCAACGTCAACGACTCGGTCACGAAGTCGAAGTTCGACAACCTATACGGCTGCCGTCACTCGCTCGTCGACGCGATCAATCGCGCCACGGACGTCATGCTGGCTGGCAAGATCGCGGTCGTCGCAGGTTATGGCGACGTGGGCAAGGGCTCGGCTCAGTCGTTGCGCGCGCAGTCGGCGCGCGTGATCGTCACGGAGATCGATCCGATCTGCGCGCTGCAGGCGGCGATGGAAGGCTACACGGTCATGACGATGGATGAGGCCGTGAAGGTCGGTGACGTGTTCGTCACGACCACGGGCTGCGTCGACGTGATCACCGAGAAGCATATGAAGCAGATGAAGCACAACGCTATCGTCTGCAACATCGGCCACTTCGACAACGAGATCCAGGTCGAGAAGCTGAAGAAGTACAAGTGGACCGAGATCAAGCCGCAGGTGCACAGCATTCAGATGGCGAAGGGCAGGAACATCATCCTGCTGGCCGAAGGCCGCCTCGTGAACCTGGGCTGCGCCACGGGCCATCCGAGCTTCGTGATGTCGAACAGCTTCACGAACCAGACGCTGGCGCAGATCGAGCTCTTCACGAACACGAAGAAGTACCCGCTCGGCGTCTACGTGCTGCCGAAGCACCTTGGACGAGAAGGTCGCGATCCTGCACCTCGAGAAGATCGGCGTGAAGCTCGAGAAGCTCTCGAAGGCGCAAGCCGACTACCTCGGCGTTGCGGTCAGCGGCCCGTACAAGGCCGAGCATTATCGTTATTGATCTGTCGGCGAGCTCCGGCCGCGCAATGCGCGCGGCCGGAGTTTCCTCTCTCGATTCGGAGGCGGTGACCAAACCATGAAAGACGATCTAGCATTGCCCGCGGCGTCAAGCTGCGTAAAGTCGTTGAGCTCGCGAAAGAACGTCTCGGAATCGAGGCCGACGATCTCGAGCCGTATGGTCACTACAAGGCGAAACTCTCGGACGCGCTGATCGCGCGAGTGCAGTCGCGTCCGGACGGCAAGCTGATCCTCGTTACAGCGATCTCGCCGACGCCCGCCGGCGAAGGCAAGACCACCACGACGATCGGACTTGGCGATGCGCTGAACGCGATCGGCAAGAAAGCCATGATCTGCGTACGCGAGCCGTCGCTCGGCCCATGCTTCGGCGTGAAAGGCGGCGGCGCCGGCGGCGGTCACTCGCAAGTGGCGCCGATGGAGGACATCAACCTCCACTTCACAGGCGATTTCCACGCCGTCAGCATCGCGCACAACCTGCTCGCGGCGCTGGTCGACAACCACATCTATTTCGGCAACTCGCTCGGCTTCGACGTTCGACGGCCGATGTGGCGCCGCGTGATCGACATGAACGACCGCAGCCTGCGCAGCATCGTGAACGCGCTCGGCGGCACAGCGAACGGTTTCCCGCGCGAGACGGGCTACGACATCGTGGCTGCATCCGAAGTCATGGCCATCCTATGTCTGTCGACGTCGTTGAACGACATGCGCGAGCGGTTCAAGCAGATCATCGTCGGCTACACGCGCGACAACAAGCCGATCCGTGCCGGCGCGCTGAATGCGCAGGGCTCGATGACGGTCCTCATGAAGGAAGCGATCAAGCCAAACCTCGTGCAGTCGCTCGAGCACACGCCGACGCTCGTGCATGGCGGGCCGTTCGCGAACATTGCACACGGCTGCAACTCCGCGATTGCGACGAAGACGGCGCTCAAGCTCGCCGACTACGTCGTGACGGAGGCTGGTTTCGGTGCCGACCTCGGCGCCGAGAAGTTCGTCGACATCAAGTGCCGCATGACCGGTCTGCGCCCGTCGGCTGCGGTGCTCGTAGGCACCGCGCGCGCGCTCAAATACTCGGGTGGCGCGAAGATCGAAGAGGTCAACAGCGAGAACACCAAGGCGCTGATGCAAGGCATGGCGAACATGGATCGCCACGTCAAGAACATCCGCGAGAACTACGGCTTGCCCGTGATCGTGGCACTGAACAGATTCGGCAGCGATACCGATCGCGAGTTCGATTTGATCAAGAAGCACCTGGCCGAACAGGGCGTCGAGGCGCTCGTCTGCGAGCACTTCGCGAAGGGCTCGAAGGGCGCGATCAATCTCGCTGAGTCGATGGTCAAGCTGATCGACACGAAGCCGGGCTCGCTGAAGTTCGTCTACGAAGACAGCGACGAGCTGTGGAAGAAGATCGGCAAGGTCGCGAAGAAGATCTATCACGCGAGTGAAGTCGTTGCCGACACGGCCGTGCGCAAGAAGATCGAGAAGTTCCAGGAAGACGGCTTCGGCAATCTGCCGATCTGCATCGCGAAGACGCAGTACTCGTTCTCGACCGATCCGAAGTTGCGCGGAGCGCCCGAAGGGCACGTGTTCAACGTGCGCGACGTGTATCTCAATGCCGGCGCCGGGTTCATGGTGGTGCTGTCGGGCGAGATCATGACGATGCCGGGGCTGCCGAGAGTGCCGGCGTCCGACGGCATCGACATCGACGCCGACGGCAACATCGTCGGGCTGGCTTAGGGCTCACTACTTCCGCAACGCGGTGCGCTCCGGCGGGGCGCACCGCGTTTTGCGTTTCGCGTAGCGCCCTCGCGGTCGAGCAGTTCGTATGGGGCCTGGCCCCAGACCGCCAACAAAACGCCGGAGCCCGCTGCGTTGGCCGCCGCAGGGTGGTACGCTCCAGCGAACGTCGCGGGGAGGTGGCTCATGAACACTCGATCGCCAAGGCCGTTACTGCTACTGGCAGCCATGCTCGGCGCCGCAGTTCAAGTGGGCTCAGCGGTTGCCGTTGAGGAAAAAGAACAAGCGAAAACGGCGACTGCGTGTCTCCAGCGCACGGAGATCAGGAGCACGAAGGTGCTCGACGGCCGCAACGTACTACTCACGCTACGCAATCGGTCGACGTACAGGAGTCAGCTCGCGAAGCAGTGTCCGGGCCTGCGCCGCGGCATGGCGATGTCGTTGACGTACAGCGACAACAAACTGTGCGCCGGTAGCACGTTCACCGTGTTGATGCGGGCCGGGGCAAGCACGAACTCAACTTCCGTCACCGTCCCGGGCAGCAACGAGCACATCAGCGTGCAGGGGCCGGCGTTCGTGCCCGGCGCGACGTGCCAGCTCGGCATGTTCACCCCGATCACCGAAGACGAAATCAACGCAATCGTGGCAGCGACGGCGGCGAATCAGCGCTCGCGCCGTCGCACTGATCGTGACGCGGTCAAGACCGAGGCAATCGAAAAGGCGCCGGCGGCCGCCGAGTCGCAGTCGCGCTAAAATCAGGTCTCAGGCCCTGGAATTCCTTGGATCGGGGCCGATGCTTCGCGCCTCAACGGGAGGTCCCGAATGAAGCCTCGTCGTTTCGCTATCGCGGTCGCCGCCCTTGGATTTCTTCTCGGCACGTTGACTGTTCCGCAGGCCGCGAGCGCGGCTGAAATCCGGGTTCTGAGCTCGATAGCGCTCAAGTCGGTTGCGGAAGAGCTGTTTCCGCAGTTCGAGAAATCGACGAATCACAAAGTCGTCGTGCAGTTTGGTCTGGCCGCCAGGCAGAAGCAGAAGGTCGAGTCCGGCGAGCCGTTCGACTTGATAGTCGTTACGCCGGCCATGCTGGACGACCTGATCAAACAGGGCAAAGTTGCTGCCGACACACGCGCGATCGTCGCCCGTTCCGGTCTTGCTCTCATCATCAAGGCCGGTGCGCGCAAGCCCGACATCGGAACGGTTGATGCCCTCAAACGGACGCTGCTCGACGCGAAGTCGATCACGTACACGAAGGAAGGCGCCAGCGGCGTACTGTTCGCGGGCGTCATCCAGAAGCTCGGCATCGCCGACGCGCTCGCGGCGAAAACGCAGTACACGTCGGCCGGCGAGGAAGCCAGCGCGAACGTCGTGTCGGGCAAGGCCGAACTGGGCGTGCTGCCGGTTAGCGAGATCCTGCCCGTGAAGGGCGCCGAGCTCGGCGGAGTGTTCCCCGGCGAGACTCAGCAATACATCGTCATGGCTGCCGGCGTGAGCGCGAATGCTGCGGAAGGCGCCGCAGCGCGCGATCTGCTGAAGTTCCTCATGGCGCCTTCGGCGTTACACGTCCTCGAGGCGAAGGGCATGGAACGCTGAGGCGTGCGCGGGCGGGCGGTGCAGCGCGCGACGTTCAGCTCGAAGCGGTGCGCCAGCCGTCCTGATAATCGGTGCGAGCGACGACGGAGTAGGGCGCGGGGCTGACGATCGCACGCACCGCGAGCTGCTCGTGGCGTTCGACCGTGGCCTTCCGGCTGCCGCCGCCGGGCTCGCCCCAGATCACCCTCACCTCGGTACCGATCGCGACACTCGGGTCGACCGTGGCGAGCGACAGTGCGGTGCGTTCGTTTTCGCTGTACCCCGTCCACATCGACAGACCGATGGGCCTGCCTTTGGCATCCGTCACTTGGTCGAAGTTGTAGTACCCGTAGTTGGCCAGCGGCAGGTCGAAATACTTGTAGCCAGCTCCGTCGTTGCGGAGCATCGAACCGAAAATCTTGATCAGATCTTCGGTGTTCCAGGCCAGTGTCACCTTCCTGCGCTGTACTGCGACATCGAGCTTCTCGAGTGCCGAGCGCCCGATGAAATCGTGGTCGAACTTGATGAAGCCGCCGTAGCCCAGGGCCCACGGATTCAGGTAGTAGTCCTCGATATTGCTCGACACGAAGCTGCCGGCGATCGCGTTACGGGCTTCGACGCCCTCGGCCGGCAGCCACTGGCGGTACTTTCGCAGCTCCTCGCCGGTGTAGATCGCGGGCAGAGGGTCCGGTATCCACCCCGATTCGAGCGTGTTGGTGGGGTACGCACGGCTGCCGCACGGTCGCAGCCCGAACTCTTCGCCGGCGGCGACGATCGCCTCGCGTACTTTCGTGTATGAACCGTATTCGCCCCAGATTTCGAGACCAGGCACGCCGGACATGCCATGCCGCAACGTGCGAACGCGTTCGCCGGCGATATTCATGTGGGACATGTGGAAGAACTTGAGCTTCTCGACTGGCGCGCCGTTGAGCTTCTCGATGATGGCCCAGGCGTTCGGCCCCTGGATCTGGAACCGCCAGCACTTCCGATTGACAGGCTGTCCCATCGGGTTCATTGGCGAGCGCCGATCGGTCTCGATATCGAGGTTTGCGTAGCCGCCGGTTTCCCCGTGATAGCGCAGCCAGTTGCCGGCCGGCGCTCGGCCGACGAACAGGAACTCGTCCTTGCTCTCCCTGAACAGGATGCCGTCCCCGATCACGTAGCCGTGCTCGTTCACGGGCACGTATTGCTTCGCAATGTCGATGTGGAAGTTCGCGACACTGTTGATCGCGGTGTCTGCAATCAGCTTGATGGCGTCGGAGCCGCGAATGATCACGTTGTCCATGTGGTGCGACTGATCGAAGAGCACGGCCGTTTCGCGCCATGCCCGTTGTTCCAGTCGCCAACTCGAGTATTCGGCCGTAACCACGGGCACGACGTAGGCGGGGTTCTGCGCGTTGCGCAGAACGTCGACGATGTTGGCACCGGCGTCGAGCACGTCTTGCAGACTTTTCGGTTTGGATTCAGGCATCAGTCGCTCACTCTGTGTTGAAGCGTTTTCTGTGGTTGGCGGAACCGATCGAGCCCACGCCAAAGGCCCGGGAAGGATAACCGGTTTCCATCAGTGACCCCAGCCGATCGACAATGCTGCAATCTCGCCGGATCCGCTCCGAGCGGATATGATTCAGCACTTCGCCTACGTGGCTCGACTCGGGAGCGTTCGATGAGAGTGCCGTGTCTTCGCGTCTCCTGTTCGTTCGTGGCTGTGTCAGCCGTTGTGATGGCGGTGCCGATCGGGCTTCTGGCCCTCGGTGTCGCGCACTCTCAGCCGCCGGAGCGGGAGAGCAAGCCGCCGGTCGAGCAGGCGGCGGCTAAACCGGTACAGAGCAAGAAGCCGGATGCGAACGGCTACATCGCGCAGTTCTCGATCGAGGAGATCATGGAATCGATCGTGATGCCAGCCGCTCAGGCGGTGTGGGATTCCGTCGCCGTGAACGTCACGGAGAAGGGAATCATCGAGACGAAGCCGCAGACGGACGAGGACTGGGAGAGGCTGCGCTGGCAGGCCGTCACGCTCGTTGAAGCTACGAATCTGCTGATCGTGCCGGGTCGTCGCGCAGCGCACCCGGGCGCGAAGTCAGAAAATCCCGGCGCGGAGCTCGAGCCCGAGCAGATTCAGGCGTTGATCGGTAAGCAGAGGCCCTCCTTCGTGGCGCATGCGCATGTGCTGCACGAAGCTGCGATGAGCGCGGTGCGTGCGATCGATGCCCGCAGCATCGACGGAATTTCCGAGGCCGGCGGCACGATCGATGAGGCGTGTGAGAGCTGCCATCTGCAGTTCTGGTATCCGCCACAGAAGTAGATTTCCCGAGGCAGCTCGCGGTACGTCATGCTCACGGGTCGAACGGCGCATCCGCTGACGCGATGTTCGCAATGAGTACGCCGTCCGTCGCGATCGTCGGCGCAGGCATCGGCGGACTCGTCCTGGCGCATGCGCTGCGGGCGCGTGGTTTCGCGGCGGATCTTTACGAGCAGTCGGCAGAGCTCACGGAGATTGGAGCCGCCGTTGCGCTCGCGGCCAATGCAAACCGCGAGCTGGAGCGCCTGCAACTTCTTGATGACGTGCGTGTCGCGTCGACCGAGCCGACAGAGCTCATTCACCGTGACGGGCGAACGGGCGCCCGGGTCTCGAGCCATCCTGTCGGACTCGGTGCAAGTTACCGGACGAGGTACGGCGCACCGTACTACGGTATTCATCGTGCCGATCTGCAGAAGGCGCTCTGCAAACGATTCGGCGGTTCGATCCACCTCGGCCACCGCCTCGTGAATCTGGTCGAGTCGGCGGCAAGCGTCCGTATGAAGTTTGCGAACGGTGTCGAACGCGAGGTCGACATCGTCGTGGGAGCCGACGGGGTGCGCTCCCTCGTGCGGCGTTTCGTCAGCGGCGAGTCCGGCGTGATTTACTCCAAGACGAGTGCGTTTCGCGGCATCGTTCCCGCGCGCAACCTGCTGGCGCTTCCCGACCCCGAAGCGCTGCAGTTCTGGATGGGGCCGCGTGCACATTTATTGCATTACGCGATAGGTAAGGCGGCCGAGGACATCAACTTTTTCGCGGTCGTCGAGGGGCCCGAGATATGGCCTCACGAGGACAAGTGGATCGTCGGTGCGGAGCCAGGCGATGCGACGCGATGTTTCGCGAGCTGGCATCCGGCGGTGACAGAAATGATCAGCGCCGGCTGGGTCGACAAGCGGTGGGGCCTGTTCGTCGTGCAGCAGCCGCAGCGCTGGCACACGGGGCGCGTGGTCCTGATCGGGGACGCGGCTCACGGCATGCTGCCGCATCAAGGGCAGGGCGCGAACGTCACCATCGAAGACGTCATTACATTGGCGGAGTTGCTGGCGAGCCGACATCGGCAGCCGCTCGTCGACACCTTCACCGAGTATGAGCGGTTGCGAAAAGCGCGCACTCGCGCGATTCAGCGCGCCTCGTGGGCGACGAACGCCGCCTTGCACCTTCCCGACGATGCGGCGCTCGACCGGCGGACTGCCGTCTTGAGAAGATTTCCGGAGCGGTACGGTTGGATCCACGGCTTCGATGCGCTGAAGTCGGCCCAGCCGGCCGCGGGGGGCTGACCGTGCCTGGTCCGGCGCGCTGCTCGCGGCGGTGCGTTGCCCTGGAGTAACATCGGGCTCACGCGCCGCCGAGCGCTCATAACAACGACGAAGACTCCGGCTGGTGGGGGCTATGCAAATCAATCGAATCTGCCGCGTTTCGCTCGCGATCATCGCGCTCTGTGCCGTCACGGACGTCACGTTCGCCGCGGACTGCAATCGCGCATGTCTCGAAGGCTTCGTCGATCGCTATCTCGACGCCGTGATTGCCGATCAACCTGGCGCCGTGCCGCTTGCGCCCAACGTTCGGTTCACGGAGGACGGCCAGCAGCTCGTGATCGGGGACGGACTCTGGAACACGTTACGAGCGAAGGGCCGCTACCGTCTGTTCGTGTCCGACGTGCCGGCGGGGCAGGTGGCGTTCTTCGGCACCATCGAAGAGGATCATCGCGATCCGGACAAAGGCACCGCCGCGCTGATTGCGTTGCGTCTGAAGGTACGCAATCAGCAAATCGCGGAGATCGAGCAAATCGTGATCCGCGACGAGAACGCCAGCAAGCGCGTCGAAGCATTGGGCGCGCCGAATCCGCTGTACGCGCAACCGGTCCCTGCCAACGAGCGGATGTCGCGCGCCGATCTGATCAGCACCGCGAACAAGTATTTCTCCGGAATGCAGCAGAACGACGGTAAGGGCGACTATCCATTCGCTCCCGACTGCAATCGAATCGAGAACGGCGGTCAGTCGACGAATGCACCGACGCCCGCCGGTGAGAAGCGGCCGGATCCCAGGACCTCGACGGGCGTATTCCGGCCAATGGACCTGCCTCGAGCAGTTCCAGTCTGGACTCCTGCACTTCGTAAACAGAATCCGCGACAGACGATTCGTGGCCGTGGACGAAGAACGTGGCATCGTGTTCGCGTTCGGGTTCTTTGACCACTCGGGCGGTGCGACGCGCACATTCACTGTGCCCGACGGCCGTTCGGTCACGGCGGGCCCCGTGCAGCCGTGGACCTGGGAAATCGCCGAGTTGTTCAAGATCGAGAAGGGCAAGATCCGCGAGATCGAGGCGCTGCTGCATCGCAGCCCGTACGGCATGTTGTCCGGCTGGAGCACGTGGACTCAGGGCATGTCAGACGCGGCGCGCGATGTCACGATGGAGTGACGCGACCAACAGAGCGGCCACGATTCGCTCACGTTCGTTCGTCGCACGATGCGGCCACGACGGCTCGTGGGTGCGTCAGCAGCAGGTTATGTTCTGCGTCGGCGGCGGACGAGCGCTGGTATGCCGACGAGTCGCATCAGTATGTCTCCCACCAACGCGACTCTAAACACCCGGGACCAGGCGCTGGTCGAGGTGGAGTCGAGCATGGGCGCGACGAGCACCAGTCGCTCTATCCATTGCGGATTTACAGCTGTCACCGCCGCTGCGATCGCGGCGCCAAGTGAGTGCCCGAGCAGTACGACGGGCCGCGGAAAACCCGGCCCCGTGGACCAGTACGATCGGTGTCCCGCCGACGAGGCCGTTGCAGCGGTAGTGCGTGAGGCCTTCGGTTAGCCGGAGGAACTGCCCGGGCGCGCTGCTATTCGCTGCCAGACGTGTGTTGCCGTTTGAACGTTGCGATGGCCGCGAGCTCGAACCCCGTACGCAGGCGGCCGGAGGCGGCGAGTTCCACCACCTCCGCGTACGTGAACCACGCGATCGCGCGCAGCTCGTCCACGTCGAACGTCTCGATGTTATGCGCAATCTCGCAACCGAAGATGCGATGGGTCTCGTCGCGATGCTGCCAGTCGCCGAGCTCCGTCAGGTACGGCAAGCGGCAGCCGAGCTCCTCCATGATCTCCCGGCGCAGGCACTCCTGCGGGTTCTCGCGATCCCGCACGCGTCCGCCCGCCAAGCCCCAGCGGCTGCGGTTCTCGCGACGTCGGGAATTGTGCTGGGCCAGCAGATAGCGCTGCTCGCACATCAGCACGCAACGGACGCGGTCGACCGCGATTGCAGATAGCCGCGCCGGTTTGGAGCGCTGCCGAGGAGCCGATTGGCTGACACGCATAGCTATAAGTTTACATGAATTATTGCCCGTAACATACGGTACAAGCGCATCTTTTCAGTTCAATGACAGCGAGTGGCGAGGTCGGTACGGCGGCAAAGCCGAGATTCTGATGCTGCGCCACGCGCTCGTGCAGCATCGCGACCATTCGCGCGATTCGGGATGGGTTCGAGCTTTGCCGTGAACACGTTCATGCCTGGGTCCCTAACCCCGTCGGTCGCGCTAAACTCGGCCCAGTGTTGATCCGGACTGCGTCATGCCAACGTTTTTGAATCCTCGCGATGTCCACGCGCCCGCCGGGTCGTACTCGCACACCGCTGTTGTTCCGCCCGACACCGAGCTCGTGTTCATCGCAGGGCAGGTCGGCATGGGCCTGGATGGCGCCGTGCCCGCCGCGTTCGCGGAGCAGGCGGAGCTCACGTTTCGGAATCTGCTCGCCTGCCTCGCCGCTCACGATATCGGCGTCGATGCGGTGGTGAAGCTCAACGTGTTCTTGGTGCCGGGCCAGGATTTTCAGGCGTTGCGGCAGATTCGCGAGCGGCACTTCGGCACGCATCGGCCCGCGTCGACGACTCTGTACGTGGCGGCGCTCGCGGCGCCGGCGTTCCTGCTCGAGGTGGAGGCCGTGGCCGTCAAAGCCGCGAGCGCGGACCGCTAGTCCACGCGGCGGTCCTGCGGTCGTCATGGGTCGCGTGGCGTTGCGCTATTCTTGCGGCCGTAGGCGGCGCCTGCGGTGCGCGAGACGTTGGGGTGGGGAGAACTGCACATGGCAACAAGCTTGAGAGTGACAGCAACGGCACTGGTCATTGGCGCCAGCGCGGCGCTCGTCGGCGGGGTGACGTCCGCCGAGGTGATCGAGAAGAGCATGACGGCCGGCGGCGCGAAGGTGCAGTACAAGGTCGTGCTGCCGGATGGCTACGATCGCGCGAAAGCGTACCCGGCCATTCTCGCGCTCGGCGGCGGGCCACAAACCATGAACACCGTCGACGGCGTGCTGCAGCGGAATCTGCGCGCCGAAGCAGAGAAGCGCGGCTATATCGTCGTGGCGCCGGCGGCACCGAATGGTGATCTGTTCTTCTACGGTGGCGACCGGATTTTCCCCGAGTTCTTGAAGAAGATTCTGGCGGACTACAAGATCGAGGGCGATAAATTCCACATCGCGGGGCCGTCGAACGGCGGTATCGCAGCCTTCCACGTTGCCGCGGAGAATCCCCAGTATTTTCTGTCGGTGACCGCGTTCCCCGGCTACATGTGGCAGCCGACGAACGCCAAATTGCTGGCGATCGCCGACATGTGCGTCTACATGTACGTCGGCGAGAACGACGAGTATCGCTGGCACGGCGAGATGCAGCACGAGGCGGAGTTCCTCCGCTCGCATGGCGCCATGGCGAAGTACTCCGTGGAGCTCGGCCAACCGCATCGGCTCGAGACTCTGGCGGGCGCAAACGCGAGCCGCCTGTTCGACGGTTTCGAGGCCACGAAGAAGGGCTGCCGCCAACCGTCGAAGTAAACATCACGCGGTGCGAGAGTGTCATCGTGGGGTGCATGAAATACCATGCAAGACAGCGTGTACTTGGGGGAGTCGGCATGAGCGGCAAGCGCAAGGTATCTCGACGGCAGCTGTTGCAGAAAACAATCGCGGCCGCCGGCGGGGCCGCGCTGCTGGGACAGGCTGGCGATGGGCTGGGGCAGGCTCCGGCCGTCGTGACGAAGCGCCGCTTCAAAGCGTGGATCTCGCGCGGCGAAGGCAGGGGCCGCACGACGTTGCACGAAGCCACGCTGCGGCCGATCAGCGGCCGCCAGGTGGTCGTGCGAACGGAAGCCACGAACCTCTGCTACTCGAATGTGCCGGTCGTGCTCGCGCCGCAGTCGCCGACCGCGCCGGTCGCGAGTGCGTTGGCTGCAGCGCCCGGCCGACGACGCCTCAGCGACATGGCGGTGATCCAGGGGCACGGTGGCGTCGGCATCGTCGAGGCCGTGGGGCCTGAAGTCCGGCGCGTGCAAGTCGGTGACCGCGTGTGCGTGTCCGGCACGCCGCAGTGCGGCGTGTGCTACCGCTGCCTGCGCGGACGCTCCGACATGTGCCAGTTCCTGAGCGCGATCGGGCCGGACGATCTCGTGGCGATCGCGGATCTCGACGACGGCACGCCCGTATACGAGAACTCGCACATCGGCGGCCTCGCCGAGCTCATGGTTACGTTCGAAGAGTGGGTCGTACCGATCTTCACGAAGCTGCCTGCTGCCGAAGTCGGCATGGTGTGCAGCTGCGTGAGCGTGGCGGGTCTCGGCGCCACCACGGCGCACGCGTTGATGGCGATCGAGCCCGCATCGGGCGTGGCCGTCGTCGGTTGCGGGCCGCTCGGGCTTGTCGGCGATCCAGGGGGCGCGGATCGCGGGCGCGTCGACGATCATCGGCATCGATCCGGTCGCGGCACGCCGCGACATCGCGCGCAAAGTCGGCGCCACACACGTGCTCGATCCGAACGTGGAGGGCGGCAATCTCGTGCAGCGCGTGCGTTCGTTGACGAGTTGGCCCACGGATCGCCTCTGGGCCGGCGGGCGCAATCCCGGCGGCCGGCGACCCGGAGCCGGCGCGGATTACGTGATCGAGGCCGCCGGTCTCGAGCAGGCCGTGCCGAAGGTCGAACGCGGTCCCGATCCCGACGGGCCTTCTGCCGATGCAGCAGGCGTATCAGATGTGCGCGCTCGGCGGCCACCTGATTACCACGAGCATCATTCGCGGCGACATGGTGCTGCCGGGCAACCTGTTCTCGATCGGCGGCGTGACGCACCACGGTGGCCAGGCCGGCGGTTGTAGCCCGATGCGCGACATCCCGCGGTTCGTCGAGCTGCTCGAGAAGGGGCAATACGACGCGAAGTCGCTCGGCGACGACCGTCGTGCCGCTGGCGCAGATGCTCGAAGCCTACGAGCAGGTGGCCGATCGCACGACGATCACGGCCATCATGACCGCCTGACGCGCCAGCCGTGTTCCAGACGGACAGGCGCCGGCCTCGGCGGGTGTTGATTGTGCCAGCCGGCCGCGCCTGGCCAGACGAGGCTGCAGCCCCTTATCCGTGGCCGCCCGCGAATAGCCGACCCCAATTCCGTTGACGTATACTCCCGCGCTAACCGGCCGCGGTCGGATCACACGATAAAGAATTACGGAGAACGCGAAATATGACAAAGAAAGTAGTCAACAAGATCCTGCCCACTACGATGGTCGGGTCCTATCCTCGGCCGGCTTGGTTCAAGCAACAGCTGCTCGGCCGTGACATCCGTGTGGCCTTCAAGGAAGTCGCGCACGAGGAAGCGTACACGGATGCGGTCGCGACGGTGATCGACGACCAGATCTCGGCGGGTCTCGACATCGTGACCGACGGCAACATGTGGTACGACGACTACGTCGGCGTCATCGGCTCGTTCTGCTGGTACCCCTACGAGCGCATCCCCGGTTTCGAGCCGACTCGCAATCCGCACCCGAGCTATCTCGGCGCCGGCCCGAGCGCTGGCAAGACCTTCATGGACGACTGGGGCGGCGTGATCAACAGCGGTCCGGTCGACAAGAAGCCCGATGCGTTGCGCTGGACCGACCTCTACGACGTCGCCACCAAGGCCGCGGGCAAGGTCCCGGTCAAGGTGTCGATCGGCGCCGGTCCTGCGAACCTCGCATGGCACGTCTACTTCAACAAGGATTCGTACTACAAGAACGCCAAGGATCTGACGTTCGCGCTCGTGCCGCTTTTCAACCAGCAGATGAAAGATCTGGTGAAGCGCGGCGCGAAGTACCTGCAGATCGAAGACCTCGGCGCGTGGATGCCGCTGTTCACGAACAACACCGAAGACTACAAGTGGGTTCGCGAGAGCATCGAAGCCATGTGCGACGGTGTCGACGCGAAGATCGGCTGGCACTTCTGCTTCGGCAACGCCTGGGGTAACGACATCCTCAGCGGTAACTTCCCGGAGGGCTACCAGACGGTGCTGCCGTACTACTGGAACACCGAGGGTATCGACGAGTTCGTGCTCGACTACGCGAACCGCCACATGGCGGGCGTCGAGTTCCTGAAGAACTGCCCGAAGAACAAGGGCGTGCAGGTCGGTGTGCTGGACATCCGCACGAGCATGGTGGAAACACCCGCTGTCGTCGCGGAGCGCGTGCGCACGACGCTGAAGGCCCTGTCGCCGGAGCAGGTCACGCTCTCCACCGACTGCGGCATGAAGCCTCTCGCGCGCATGGTCGCGAAGCTGAAGCTCAACGCGCTGGCGGAAGGCGCTGCGATCGTCCGCAAGGAGATCGGCGCGGGCTGAAACGCTCGGCGGTTTCGCGCTCGGACTCCGAAACAAAGAATCCCCGGACGCGAGTCCGGGGATTTTTTTTGCCGGCTGCGTTCGCAGCCCTAGTGGCCGGGTTTCATCATGAACGGCGGCGGGTAGTGACGCCCACCGCGCTCGAGCGTGATCCAACGCGTTTCGGTGAACTGGTCGATGCCCTGGCGGCCGCCGTGACGGCCGAGGCCGCTCGAGCCCACGCCGCCGAACGGCACGTGCGGCTCGTCGTTGACGGAGCTGTCGTTGATGTGGGCCATGCCGGTATGCAGGCGGCGCGCGATCGCGAGCCCGCGTTCCTCGTTGCGCGTGATGATGCCGGCCGACAGGCCGTACTCCGAGTCGTTGGCCACCTCGATCGCTTCGTCGACGCTGCGCACGGTGATGACGGGTGCGACCGGCCCGAACGTCTCGTCGCGCATGATCTTCATGTCGCGCGTCACGTTTGTCAGGACGGTGGGCTCGAAGAAGAGGCCGGTGTTCTTGCCGCCGCAGAGAATCGTGGCGCCCTTCGCCACGGCGTCATCGACCTGCTCGCGAATCTTGTCGAGCTGTTTCTGGTTGATGATGGGGCCGATGCAGTTCGCCATCTCGCGCGGGTTGCCCACCTTCAACTTCTTCGTGTTGGCCACGAGCTTGTCGGTGAACTCCTTGGCCACGGCTTCGTGCACGATCACGCGCTCCACCGACATGCAGATCTGCCCCTGGTGCATGAACGACCCGAAGGTCGCTGCGTTGACGGCGTGGTCGATGTCGGCGTCGTCGAGCACGATCAGTGCGTCCTTGCCGCCGAGCTCGACGCAGCACTTCTTGAGCAGGCCGCCGGCCTTCGCCGCGATCTGCCTGCCGACGGCCGTGGAGCCGGTGAAGCTCACGCCGCGAACGGCGGGGTTCGATAGCAGCTCGTCGCCGACCTCGGCAACGTGGTTGCGCGAGCACGTGACGACGTTGAACACGCCTTTCGGAATGCCGGCTTCCTCGAGAACCTCGGCGATCAGCAGGCCGCCGGCCACCGGCGTCTCCTCGGACGGCTTCAGCACGACGGCGTTGCCGACCGCGAGCGCGGTTGCGAAGCCGCGCGACGACAGGATCAATGGAAAATTCCACGGCGAGATCACGGATACGACGCCGAGCGGCTCGCGCACGACGAGGCTCAGCTTGCCGTGATCCGACGGCAGGATCTCGCCCGTGACCTGATAGGCCGCCGCCGCGGCAGCGCGATAGACACCCACGCTGTAGCCGGTCTCGAACATGGTTTTGCCGATCCACGAGCCGCCCTCGTCGATGAGCACTTCCTGCAATTCCTTCGCGCGCGCCGCCAGCACGTCGGCGACTTTCGACAGCAGCCGCGCGCGTTCCGAGTGCGGCAGCGCCGCCCACGCTGGCTGCGCGGCGGCGGCGGCGGCGACAGCCGCCGCGGCGTCGCTGCGCGCGGCGTCGGCCACCTCCGCCCAGACCTCGCCTGTCGATGGGTTCATGACGGGGAAGGTTGCGTTGTTCTGCGCCGCGACCCATTGGCCGTTGATGTACAGATCTCGTTTGCCGCTCATGCGTTTCTCCCCTCGGTGAGACGCTTACCGCGCCCCGGAACATGGGTTGCAGCCACTACGTTCGATTGGATGGACTGCCCGACGTCGCTACTCGAAGGGCCCTCCGCCACGGTAGTATAGACACCGACTTCATGCATTGGCAGGCGCGCGGCTGGCGGCGGTGTCGGGGGAACCCGCAGCCGGCGGCTCGTTCAGTAGCATTGATTCCACAGCAGTTGCAGTTCGTGAGCGCGGCCGGGGAACTCGACGCGTGAGGATCTCACGCGCGTTGGTTCTGCGCGGCTGCTTGCGGGCTCCTCACGGCCTGCGCGCTGCCGTCGCGTGTCGATGTCGTGCCTGACTACGCGTTGCCGGCAGCGCACTATGGTGCGCTCGCGGACTACGCCGGCCGCATCCGCGGTCGGCTCGACAGCGGCGAGTCCGCGCACTGGCTGCTGGATCGCAACCGTCTCGCGTTCGACGCACGCCTCGCCCTCGTAGACGCGGCGGCGACTACGCTCGACCTGCAGTATTTCATCTGGGAGGACGACGCGAGCGGGCACCTGTTCGCAAGCCACGTGCTAGCCGCCGCCGATCGCGGCGTCAAGGTTCGTCTGCTGATCGACGATTTCGCGATTGCGAGCCAACGTGGCGACATCGTGCGGCTCGACGCGCACCCGGATATCGAAGTGCGGACGTTCAATCCGTGGAAGACGCGCGGCCGGCGCTACGCGGCCGCGGCCGAGTTCGTGGTGCGCCCGCTGCAGCTGAACCGGCGCATGCACAACAAGACGGTGATTGCCGACAACGGGTTCGCGATCGTCGGCGGCCGCAACATTGGCGATCGCTATTTCGGCATCTACGCGCCGTTCGTGCAGAACGACCTCGACGTGCTCGTCGCGGGGCCCGTCGTGGCGAGCGTGGCCGGCGCGTTCGATCAGTTCTGGAACAGCGACCACACGTTCCCGGTGGCGTTGTTCGACCGCGACGCCCGGCCGCGTATACCGATCGACGAGACGCGTCGGTTCTTTGCCGCCGCGGTGGCGGCGGAAGCGCAGCGACTGCAGTCATTCCCGGCAGGGACCGCGACTTGGGCGGAATTCTTCGAGAAGCTGGTCGAGACGCCGGCAAGAGGCCGCAGCCGGCTGCTCGTAGATTCGCCGGACTTCCGCAACCCCGCGGCGCCGCGGCTGTACGCGGATCTGCAGGCATTCGTCGCGAGCGCGCACAGCGAGGTGCTGATCAGCTCGCCGTATCTGATCCCCGACGCCGGGTTCCGCGAGCTGCTGCGGCAACTCGTCGCGCGGGGTGTGCGGGTTGCCGTCGTGACCAACTCGCTCGCAACGAACAACCACGTGATAGCGCACACCGGATACCAGCACTGGCGGCGCGACATCCTGGGGGCGGGAGTGGAGCTCTACGAGCTGCGCGCCGATGCGCAAGCGCTCGCCGAGTACGTCACGCCGCCGGTCACGCCGGCAGCGCTCGGGCTGCACACGAAGGCCATCGTCGTCGATCGCGAGAAGGCTTTCATCGGCTCCCCGAACATCGATCCGCGCTCGCTCAGGTCAACACCGAGATCGGCGTGCTGACCGAAGGGCCGGAGCTGGCCGAGCGGCTCGCGGACCTGATCAGTCGCGACATGGAGCCGGCCAATGCGTGGCGCGTCACGTTGGACAGCGAGGGGTGGCTCAAGTGGACGAACGGCGAGCGGGAGCTCGGTCGGCAGCCCGCGAAGGGCTTCGGTCAACGGCTGATCGAGTTTCTGCTGAACCTTCTGCCGCTGAAGGACCAGGCCTGACGCGGCGCGTCAGCGCTCGAGAAGCTTCAGCTTTTCCTTGACGTCTTTCCAGTCGTCGGCGTCGCTCGGCGCCGCCTTGGCCTTTGTGATGACTGGCCAATTCTTCGTTAGCTCGGCGTTGAGCTTCAGGAACTGCTCTTGCCCCGCGGGGACGTCGTCCTCCGAGACGATCGCGTCGACGGGGCACTCCGGCTCGCACAGCGTGCAATCGATGCATTCCTCGGGGTCGATCACGAGCATGTTCGGGCCTTCGTGGAAGCAATCGACCGGGCACACCTCGACGCAGTCGGTGTACTTGCACTTGATACAGGCCTCGGTGACTACGAAGGTCATTGCTCACACCCGCTCGGTCGATTCTAAAGGTGCGGAATTCTGCTACAAAACGGCGGCGAGGTCCAAGTCCGGGCGCTCCAGGCGGTAGGCAGCGGAGGCCTTCAGATCTGCTCGTCGGCCACGCGGACTACCAGTCCGTCGAGCTCCGGCGTCAACACGATCTGGCAGCTCAGCCGGCTCGTGTCCTGGCGATCGAGCACGCACTCGAGCATCCCGCTTTCCTGCGCCTCGGGTGGCGGCAGCTTCGCCGCCCATGCCGGGTCGACGTAGACGTGGCACGTCGCGCAAGAGCAGGCGCCCCCGCATTCCGCCACGATGCCCGCGACGTCGTTGTCCACGGCGGCTTCCATCGCAGTGGTCCCGGCCCGGACGTCGACGACCCGACTGACCCCGCCGGGCTGGATATAGGTAACCTTAGGCATGCAGAGACGCTGCGACCCGGCCTCGGGCCATATGCTTATGCATTTGAATTGCCTGAATCTTCGGGTAGCCCGCTATAATACCCGCTCATTTTGCTCCTTGGGCATGAACGCCCCGCGGTCCGTGACCGGCGGACGTGCTCGGGCCGCTTCAACGGCTCGGCGGAGCAGCTTGGGACCCCGCCGAACACGTGCCGCCGAGTGCAATGCCCGCCGGCCGTGAGCGCGCAGGCGGGAGGGCGGCGGTAGATGAGGCGAGCGTCGCGGCGTCGCGAATGCTCGATGGATGACGGAAGCAGCATGGACTCGCAATCTGTAGTAGTTCGGTTTGCCGGCGACTCCGGCGACGGCGTCCAGCTGATGGGCACCCAGTTCGTGGCGGCCGCTGCGCTGGCCGGCAACGACTTCGCGACCTTCCCCGATTTTCCAGCCGAAATCCGCGCGCCTGCCGGCACTACGTTCGGCGTCTCGGCCTATCAGATCCACCTCGGCGCGCGGCCGATCACGACGGCCGGCGACGAGCCGCATGTGCTCGTTGCATTCAACCCGGCAGCATTGAAGGTCAACCTCCCGCTGTTGGCGGACGGTGCGCTGATCGTTCTGAACATCGACAGCTTCACGAGTCGCAATCTCGCGAAGGCCGGGTATGAGAAGGACCCGCGTTCAAGCGGCGTGCTCGACGGCTATCAGGTCATCGAAGTCGACATCACGAAGCACACGCTCGAGGCCACTGCGGTCTATGGATTGAGCAAGAGCGACGCTGGTCGCTGCAAGAACTTCTGGGCGCTCGGGCTCGTGCAGTGGATGTTCAACCGCGAGGTTGGCGCCATCGAGGGCTGGATCAACAAGAAGTTCGCGAAGGACGCGACGACACGCGACGCGAATCTGGCTGCACTGCGCGCGGGCCACGCTTATGGCGAGACGGCGGAGCTGACGGCCGCGCTGCCGCACGTGGCAACGGACACCGCGCAGTTCCCGCCAGGCGAATACCGCGGCGTCCGCGGTGGCGAGGCGCTGGCGCTCGGCCTGGCGGCTGCCGGCGAGCTCGCCGACCGCTCGGTCGTGTTCTGCTCTTACCCCATCACACCTGCCTCGCCCCTGCTGCATCAGCTCGCTCGGTATGGCGAGCTCGGTGTCGGCGTGTTTCAGGCCGAGGATGAGATCGCAGCCGTCTGCGCCGCCATCGGGGCCTCATACGGCGGCGCGATCGGAGTGACTTCGAGCTCGGGCCCCGGCATTGCGTTGAAGACCGAGGCTATCGGGCTCGCGATCAATGCCGAGCTGCCGCTCGTGGTCGTCGATTCGCAGCGCGGTGGTCCTTCGACCGGCCTGCCGACCAAGACCGAACAATCCGATCTCTATCAGGCGGTGTATGGCCGCAACGCTGACGCGCCGGTGCCCGTACTCGCCGCCCGCAGCCCGAGCGACTGCTTCGAGGTCGCGATCGAGGCCGTGCGCATCGCGTTGCGCCACATGACGCCGGTGATCCTGCTGACGGACGGCTACCTCGCGAACGCGGCGGAGCCGTGGCGGCTGCCGAACATGGACGACATCCCGCGCATTTCGGTCAACAAGCCCGCGGAACGGAAGTCGGGCCAGGACGTAAGCTCGGTGATCTTCGATCGCGATCCCGAGACGCTCGGCCGGCCGTGGGTGAGCCCCGGTATGCCGAACCTGATGTACCGCGTGGGCGGCATCGAGAAGGACATTCGCACCGGCAACATCTCGTACGACGCGCAGAACCACCAGGCCATGACGGAGATGCGCGCGGCCAAGGTCGCGTCGGTGGCCAAGTTCATTCCGCCGCAGAAATGCGAAGTCGGGCCCGAGCGCGGCTCGATTGCGGTGGTCGGCTGGGGCTCGACGTATGGTTCCATCTATCAGGCCGTGCGCGCGATTCCTGCCAAAGAGCGAGTGAGCCATATCCATCTGCGTCACCTGAGCCCCTTGCCGTCGAATCTCGGCGATCTGCTCGCCGGCTTCGATCGCATTCTCGTGCCGGAGATGAACATGGGGCAGCTCGCCACGCTGCTGCGCGACAAGCTCGGTGTCGAAACGATTCAATTCAACAAGGTCACGGGCCAACCGTTCATGATCAGCGAGCTCGTGCAGAAGATTCGCAGCCTGCTCGCCGCCAAGCCGGCCGTGCGAGCGGTCCGAGGAGAACGCGCATGAGCGCACAGTTGCAGCAGAAGGATTTCGCCACCTCGCAGGAAGTGCGCTGGTGCCCCGGTTGTGGCGACTACGCTGTGCTGAAGTCCGTCACTCGCGCGCTGGCCGACGTGGGCGCCGTGCCGGAGAAGACGGTGTTCGTTTCGGGCATTGGTTGCTCGTCGCGTTTCCCGTACTACATCGAGACCTACGGGTTCCACACGATCCACGGCCGTGCGCCGGCGATTGCAACCGGGCTCAAGCTAGCGAATCCGGAGCTTGACGTCTGGGTCGTCACCGGCGACGGCGACGGCTTGTCGATCGGCGGCAACCACCTGATGCATGCGTTGCGGCGCAATGTGGGCTTCAAGATCCTGCTGTTCAACAACGAGATCTACGGCCTCACGAAGGGGCAGTACTCGCCCACGTCCCGGCCGGGCACGCGCTCGCCGTCGTCTCCGCACGGCTCGTTCGACACGCCTGCATCGCCTGGACTGTTCGCGCTGGGGTCGGGGGCAAAGTTCATCGCGCGCGCCATCGACGTCGACAAGAGCGGTCTCGGCGGCGTGCTCGAAGCCGCGCATGGCTTCGACGGCGCCGCATTCGTCGAGATCTTCCAGAATTGCATCGTCTATAACGACGGTGTGTTCAACTCGTTCACGGATCGTGACAAGGCAACGGACGCGCAGATCCACGTGAAGCACGGCCAACCGCTCGTGTTCGGTGAGAACGGCTCGAAGGGGCTCGCGTTCGACGCGAAGACCATGACCCTGCACGTGATCGACGCCAAGGCGCAGACCGGACGACGTGCTCGTGCACGACGAGACAAATCGCGTTCTCGCGCAGCTCCTGCTCGGTATGAGCGCGCCGGAGTTCCCGATGGCGCTCGGTGTCGTGCTACGGCAACCGAGCGTGAGTTTCGAGAAAACCTACTACGCGCATCAGCCGACGCAGATGAGGCGCACGGGCCGCGTGGCAGATGCGCTGCGTCAGACGAGCGTGTGGCGCGTAGAGGCGAACAAGAAGATCGAGAACTAGACCGCGCAGCCACCCTCAGCGGGTAGCGGCCGTAAGCTGTGCCGCGGTGGTCTCGACCGCACGCCACACGCGTAACAAATTTCCGCTCCAGATCTTGCCGATGTCTTCATCGCTGTAGCCGCGCGCGCGCAGCTCGGCCGTGACGTTGCCGGTTTCCGTCGCGTCGTTCCAACCGGTCACGCCGCCGCCCCCGCCGAAGTCCGAGCTGATGCCGACGTGGTCGATGCCGATCAGCTGCACCGCGTAATCGATGTGATCGACGAGGTTCTTGACGGTCGCGGGCGGCCACTCGGGCCTGAATTTCAGTAAGCCCGCGGTCGTAGTCCGCGCGGCGATCAGGCGGCAAGCCGTCGGGGCCGCCTGCGGTGAGGCCTGCTCGCTCGCGCAGCGCACGCAGCGCCGCGAGTTGCTCGTCGGGTTGGCGCTTCAAATACCCGTCGAACGCCACGATCTGCACGACGCCGCCATCGTCGCGCAATGCGCGAAGTGTTTCGTCGTCGAGGTTGCGCGGCGTGCGCCGAGACGCCGGCGATCGCCGAGTGGGATGCGATGACGGGTGCGGCCGATAAGTCGCATCGCGTCGAGCGCGGTCTGCTTACTGCCGTGCGAAATATCGACCATGATGCCGAGCCGATTCATGCGTGCGATGGCCTCGGCCCCGAGCGGCGTGACGCCCATAGTGGCGTCGGCCGGGTCGCCAAGGTCCGGCCGTGGCTGGGCCGAGCCGGCGAGGTCGTTGTTACCGTTGTGAGCGAGCGTGACATAGCGCGCGCCGAGCTCGTAATACTCGTCGAGCTTCTCGAGGTTCTTGCCGAGCACGAAGCCGTTCTCGATGCCGATGGCGGCTACGAGCTTGCCCGCTGCCGCGATCCGCGCGACGTCGTCTGCGCGGTACGCGATCTCGATGCGATTCGGATACAACTCGTCGGCCATGCGGTGGATGGCGGCGAACTTGGTTTCCGCCTCGCTTTGAGCTTTCGCGTAGTTCTCGTCCGTGCGCGCTGATTGCCCCACGTAGACGATGAAGAAACCTGCGTTCAAGCCGCCGGCCTTCATCTTGTCCAGGTTGACCTGGAGGTCGGCCGTCGCCGGATCGACGCTCGGCGTGGCGAAGTCGAGCGGAATGTCGTCGTGGGAGTCGAGCGTGATGAGCGGGTGTGAGGCCGGTGCCACGGCGCTCGGGCTGAGCCCATCCTTCGGTGCGCAGGCGCCGAGAAGCATGGCCACCGCGGCGCCGATCAGTCGGCAATTGCGTGGGGTAATCATTTCAACGTCCTCCGCTCGCAGGTTCGTCGGGCAGGTGGTGCTTCGCGTCGACGGGGCGCACGAGCGCGTTCGCAACGAGAGCGATGGCCAGCAGTCCCGCCATCAGGTACATCGTAAGATTATAGAGGCTTGGGGTTGGATCGACGGTGCCCGTCGGTGCGATTTCCATGAGTTTCGCGATCGTCACGGTCTTCTGCGCGACCAGTGCGTCGAGCTGGTCGAGACCGGCGCCGAACGCCTGGCGAAATCGCGCGGGATCCACACGCGTGGCAAGGTCCGCGATCGCCGAGTCGAGCGCGCCGGCGCGTAGTCTCGTGATCGCCTCGGGCCCGAGCACGCCGGCGACGCTCCATGCGGTCAGCAGCCGCCCGTGAATGCCGCCCACGAATTTGGTGCCGAACAAGTCGGCGAGATACGCGGGGATCGTCGCGAAGCCGCCGCCGTACATCGTGAAGATGATCATCGTGACCGCGTAGAAGCACACGAGCCAGATCACGGCCGGATTCGCGCTGACGCTTTGCGCGATGAATGGTATCGACAGGTACAACGCGATGCCGAGGGCGAAGAATATCCAGTACGTCGCCCGTCGGCCGATGTAGTCGGAGGTGCTGGCCCAGAAGAATCGGCCGCCCATGTTGAATACGCTGATCATGATGACGTAGGTCGCCGCGAACCCACTGTCGACGATCTTGGGCAGCGTCGTTCCGAAGATCTCGCTCATCATCGTTTGCGCGACGCTGAGCACGCCGATGCCGGCCGTCACATTGAAGCACAGCACGATCCACAGCTGGTAGAACTGGCGAGTCTTCAAAGCCTCGTTGATATGCACGTTGTGCGTGCTGATCATGCGTTTCGCGCGGTGGGCTTCGTCCAGCGGCGTCCAGCCCGCGGGCGTCCAGCCCTGTGCCGGCACGCGATACGAGAACGCCGCGGCCAGCATCACGAGGAAGTACACGATGCCGAGCGTCAGGAACGTTTGCGCCACTCCAACCTGGCCGGTGCCGACGACATACACGCCTTCGGCACCCCGCACGATCATGCCGCCGAGGTCGTTGGCGCCCACGACCACGACTTCACGCATCTGACCGGCCACTTCCGCGAACCGGCGGCCGCCCTCGGTCACGAGATTCACCTGATCGACGGTGCCGAGATAGTCGGGTGTCGAGTAGAACGTGCGAATCAGAAGCCGCTTCAGCGGCGTGCCGATCAGTGCACCGCCGCCGAATCCCATGATCGCCATGCCGGCCGCCATGCCGCGGTGATCCGGGAACCAGCGGATCAAAGTGCTGACCGGTGAGACGTACCCGAGGCCAAGGCCGCAGCCGCCGATCACTCCATAGCCGAGATACACGAGCCACAGCTGATGGAGCGCGATTCCGAGCCCGCCGACGAGGTAGCCGCCGCCCCAGCAGAGTGCCGCCACGGTGCCGACCTTGCGCGGGCCGACGTCCTCGAGCCACTTGCCGGCGAGCGCGGCGGACAACCCCAAGAACACGATCGCGATCGTGAACACGCGGTTCGTCTGCGCGAGAGACCAGTCCTGCGCAGCGGGCGTGACGACTCCGAACACGCGAATCAGTGCGGGGTTGTAGATGCTCCAGGCGTACACGGAGCCGATGCAAAGATGGATTGCGACCGACGCGACCGGCACCCACCAGCGGTTGAAAGACGCGGTTGCGACGATGCGCTCTTTCGACAGAAGACTCGCCATATCCCCCTCCCGGCGGCACATTCTCATCGGCGCCACGCGCACCGCCCTTCGGGGTCGCACGGTCGTGTTTGCCGAGCGGCGTCGAGCGCCGACGCCAGCACCGTGGACGAAGGGTGGGTGGCGCCCCGGATAGGATTTGAACCTATGACCTTCCGCTTAGGAGGCGAACGCTCTATCCCCTGAGCTACCGGGGCGGACGACGACAAGTAGCGCGTAACACGGGAAGAATAGCAGGTTGCGGCATGCGGCCGCCGCTGCGCCGCGCCGACGTGGGCGGGATTCGGCTAGGGCGTGTCGTCGATGAACACGAGGCTCGCGGTCGCAGTATCCGGCCCGTTCAGCTCTATGACGCCGTAGATGCCGCCGTCGGCCAAGTTCACGTGAATCGGCCCCGCCCGAACTGCAGCCGTCCCGGTCTCGCGGAGCAACAGGTCGTATTCGCCCGGTTTGATGTACAGGTAGTCGGTCGCCGCTGGAGCCGTGAGCGCCGTGCTGGCGTTGATCGTGGTCTGGTCGGTCGTGCCGGGCGGCAGCAGTACGAATTCCGTCGTGGTCGTGAATTGGCTCGCGGCATTGAAAAATCGCAGTTTGGCTTCGCCGTTGATTCGCCGTCGGTCGTCGATGAGGATCTGGGGTGTCAGCGTGCCTGCGGGGCCCGCGAACATCACGGTGTTCAACGTTCCGGCGGGCGCATCAAGGAGGGCGTCGAGCTCGAGCACGCCTGGGTTGCCGACGGGGGTCACGCTAATCGGCACGCTCGCGCCGGTCGGCACCGGCACGTAGCTCGTCGCCGTGGCGTAGGGTACAGCCGGCAGGAGGGGTGGCGAGTATTCGTTGTTGATGGCGAAATCGCGGGGCGCGGCATCGTCCGCGGCGTTGATCGCGCGTACGGCGGCGGTTGCGTTCGCGGAGTACAGGGCGAACGAATTGTCCTGCGACATGATGACGCTGATGGCCGCCGTGCCCATGCCTCGCTCGTCGGCGATCACGAACACGTTCGTGATTCCGGCCGCGAGAGTCACCGCGCTCGAGGCGAACAATACATTGCTAGGGTCGCCGGCCGCGGTGAGGGTGATCTCGTAGTCGCCGTTGGCGAAGGTCGTCGGTGCGATCTGCCCGAGGAAGCTAACGGTGCCGCGCGGTGTTGCGCCGGCGATGCCAACGCCGGTTGGCTCCACGTACATGTCCATCGCGGGCAGGTTTTCCCCGGCGTGGACGACTGCGATCTGCGTGTCGCCGCTGTTCGCGAGCGTTCGACGAGTACTCGACGATCTGTGGCGAGACCTGGCCTGCGGCCTCTGTCAGCACGAACGTGTACTGTTGGTCCGCGACGAGCTCCTTGCTCCACGTCCAGGTATTCAGGATTTCGCCCGTTGCTACGCGCTTGTGATAGACGTAGAAATCGTAGGTATCGACGTCGTAGTCGTGCCCTGTGACACCCTTGAACGCCAGCGCGTCCGGGCTTTCCAGAGTCGGATGCTCGCGCTGATACCAGAGTTGGGCGAAGCTCGGCGCGGCGTTCACAATCCGAACGCGGGTCTTCGCTGGGGCCTTGCGTCCCTGATCGCAGCCGATCAGCGTGAGCGCCGCGAGCAGAACGGCGAAGAACTTCAAGTGGCGGGCTTTCATGCGCGGTTGAATTCGCTGCGGATCCGGGTGAGTCGAGGGCGGTATCGTACAGGCTTGGCCGCCAGGAGCGAAACGCGGGCGCTCGCTGGAGGCGTCTCGCGCTGCTGTTTACAATGCCAGCGCCCCAAGGTTCGGGTGCAGGAAGTAGCGGCGCTGGCCATGCCGCAATGTGACCCTGCGATGTGACAAAGATTCCGCGCGGAAGGATCCCACTATGAGCTCGATTCGCAGGGTGCTTGGCATGACGGCGGCGGTATGCGTCGCGAGTCCGGCGCTGGCACAGGAGGCCGAGCCGTTCCACATCCGCAATTTGAACCCGCTCGTGTCGATCTTTGGACTGCCGGCGTGGGATACCGTACGCCCGGGCAATCAGCTCGAAACAACGTTCGAGATCGCAAATCACTATCGGCTTTCGGCCCGTGGCGCGGACCGGTTGATTCTCGATGGCGAAACGGAGCGCACGACCCTGTCGTTTGCGCACGGATTCAACGGTGGCTGGTCATTCGGTGCGGAGCTGCCCTACTACCGCGTGAGCGGCGGATTCCTCGACAACACGATCGACGCCTGGCACTCCGCGTTCGGATTGCCGGATGGTGGCCGCAATCTGCGGCCCGACGACCAGTTGCTGTTCCGGATCGGGCGCGGTGGCAGCGATTTCTTCGTGCTCGATCACGCTCGCAGTGGCATCGGCGACGTGCAGCTGAAGTTCGCGAAGGCGATCGGCGAGGAGCGGCGGTTCGTCGTACAGGTTGCCGCCAAGCTCGCGACGGGCGACGCGGCCCTGCTCTCGGGCAGTGGCTCGACCGATGCCTCGATCACGCTGTTGCGGTCGCAGCCGCTGCCGGCACGCAAGCGGCCGGCGGGTTACTACTGGGGGGTTGGGATGGTGCTCGCGGGCAAGCCCGACGGCATTGGCTTTCAGAGCAACCGCGTTGGTGTACACGGGAATCCTCGGAGGCTCGTGGCGGCCGTGGCCGAAGTTCGGCCTCAAAGCTCAGCTCGACTTCCACGGCCCGTTCTTCGACACGCCGCTCGAGGAGTTCGGCGAGGCCGCATCGCTATTCACGTTCGGCGCGTGGCATCCGCTGGGGCGCCATGGCACGCTCGATTTCGCGATCGTCGAGGACATTCGGGTCAGCACAGCGCCGGATGTCGGTGTTTCAGGTGGCGGCCAAGTGGCGTTGGTAGGCCGCGCGCGTGGGCAAAGAAGCGTCGCAACGGCGGTGCTCGGCCTGCTGGCGGCGTGCGAGTCGTCCGCGCCGCCTTCCGTTGCAACTGCAACGGCTCCGGTAGGGGTAGCGAGCACCGCGCCGCAAGTCGTGCAGTTCGATCCGGGGCCCGTGCGGACGGCCGCGGAGTACCTCATGGACCCCGAGTTCGCGGCCGCAGACACCTCGCGCGGCCAGTTGCTGAGCTTCGCCTGCGCCGCGTGCCACACGTTCGGCGCCGGGGGCGGCACGCTGATCGGCCCGAACCTGCACGGCGTGTTCGGGCGGCGTGCGGCGTCGGTCGCGGGCTTCGACTATTCGCCGGCGCTCGCGGGTTCGGGGCTCGTCTGGACGCCCGTTTCGCTCGAAGCCTGGTTGACCGAACCCGCGAGCTTCGTGGCCGGCACGAAAATGGCGTTCACGGGTTACCGCTCGCCGGACGATCGGCGCGACCTGATCGCCTATCTGCTGCGCGCCACGCAGTGACGGCCGTCGGAAACGTTTACAGCCCGTCGCCGATCGCCGCCCCACGTTCGGGGCCAAGCCCAGCTAAACCCTGGCAGTTGCCGGCCGGGCTTGGTTCTTGCATTCTGTCTTCCTAATACGCCGGAAGAACTGCAAAGCCTTGAATCCCCTCCCAGATAGCCGTAGCCGCACCCGACCTTGGGCCGATCTGCCTTCATCGAGCGACGCCACGGTGCCGAGACCGCCGCCGGACCACGCTGCGGAGCTTCCTCAAAGGGCGGCCTCACGCCGCGCCGGCGCGGCGGGCGGCGAACCGGTGAGCATCACCTGCCGATCGATTGGCACGAGCCGTACCTGCTGTTCCTGTCGGTCACGATCCTGCTGCTGTCGGTCGCGGACGCGTTCCTGACGCTTACGCTGCTCACGGCAGGCGCCACGGAAGCCAATCCCGTCATGGCGTTCGTTCTAAGCAACCACCCGCAGCTGTTCGCGCTGACCAAGATGGCCTTCACGAGCATCGGCGTGCTCGTGCTCGTGGCGGTGGCGCGAGCCCGGCTGTTCCGGGTCATGAAGGTGGGAGCGGTCCTGCAGGGCCTGTTCGTGGCCTATGTCGCACTGATTGCCTACGAGTGGTGGCTGCTGCGCCTGATCTTGTGAATTCGCGCGTTTGAACTTAATTAGCGTTTGGCTACACTACGCGCGCTTTCAGACTCGGAGGCGGCAAGCTCGTTTGCTTGCGCCCCTCCGAGCCCAGGGCCATGAGCACAGTATTCAAGGAACAGTACGAGTCGTCGCCTCTGCAGGGAGCCAATGCGACCTATGTCGAATGGCTCTATGAGCAGTTTCTCGCCGAACCGGGCAGTGTGCCTGCGGAGTGGCGTCAGTATTTCGGCACGCTCGCCAAGGATGGCGGCGACGTAGCCCATGGCCCCATCGTCCGGGCGGTGGCCCGCCGGGCACAGCAACGCGCACCGGTAACCGCTGCGGCCGTTGCGGCCGGAGACGGCGATTCGCCCGCGATCGAGAAGCAGGCGGCGGTCTCGCGGCTGATCCAGGTCTATAGCCTGCGCGGCCATCAGATCGCGGACCTCGACCCGCTCGGGCTGTGGGAGCGGCCGGCGCCCTCGGTCTTGAGCTTCGATTTCCTGGGCCTCGACGAGGCCGATCTGACGCGCGAGTTCTCCACCGGCGGCTTGGCCGGCACCGGTCACGAGCGCATGAAGCTGCAGGACATCCTGTCGCTGCTGAAGCGCATCTACTGCGGCAAGCTGGCGGCCGAGTTCGCGCACATCTCGCGAGCGCGCGAGCGCCTGTGGTTGCGCGAGGAGTTCGAAACGAGCCGCGTGCATGCGACGTTCTCGCCGGAGGAGCAGACGACCCTCCTCGCGAGCCTCACGCGCGCCGAAGGCATCGAGCGCTACCTGAACACGCGGTTCGTCGGTCAGAAGCGGTTCTCGCTCGAAGGGAGCGAGACGCTGATCCCGGTGCTCGACGATCTGATCCAGCGCGCGGGCGAGGGCGGTGTTCAGGAGTTGGTCATCGGCATGGCGCATCGCGGCCGGCTGAATGTGCTCGTAAACGTGCTCGGCAAGTCGACGTCCGATCTGTTCTCGGAGTTCGAAGGTCAGTACGACCTCGCGCACCTCAAGGGTTCGGGCGACGTGAAGTATCACAAAGGCTACTCGGCCGATGTGCGTACTTCCGGTGGCAACGTTCACATCGCGCTCGCGTTCAATCCGTCGCACCTCGAGATCGTGAATCCGGTTGTCGAGGGCTCGGTGCGAGCTCGCCAGGACCGCCGCGGCGATGATGCTCGGCGCCCAGGTCGTGCCCGTGCTGATCCACGGCGACGCCGCATTCGCCGGCCAGGGTGTCGTGGCCGAAACGTTCCAGCTGTCGCAGACGCGCGCGTTCTACACGGGCGGCACGATCCACCTCGTGATCAACAACCAGATCGGTTTCACGATGAGCGACCCGCGCGACAGCAGCTCGACGATCTACTGCTCCGACATCGCGAAGATGATCGAAGCGCCGGTGTTCCACGTGAACGGCGACGATCCGGAGGCCGCCGTCGCCGCTGTGCGGTTGGCGCTGCGCTATCGTCAGGAATTCCACAAGGACGTTGTGATCGATCTCGTCGGTTACCGACGGCTCGGCCACAACGAAGCAGACGAGCCGGCGGCCACGCAGCCCACGATGTATGCCGCGATCCGCGAGCACGCGGGCGTGCGCACGCTGTACGCGCGCAAGCTGCTCGAAAGCGGTGTCGCGACACAGGAAGTCGTCGACAAGATTGGCCGACGATTACAGGGCTGCGCTGGATGAGGGTCGCAAGACCAACGAAGCCGCGCTCGGCATGATCGGCAACCAGTACACCGTCGACTGGAGTCGCTATTACACGGCGTCGCCGAACGATACCACGGGCGCCGGCGTGCCGGAGACCGAGCTCGAACCGCCTCGCGGGCCTCATTAATACGGTGCCTGCGAACCACAAGCTGCACCCGCGCGTGCAGCGGATCATGGACGAGCGCCGGCGTATGGCGGCCGGCGAAGTTGGCTGCGACTGGGGGTTCGCCGAGAATCTGGCCTACGCCACGCTGCTCGCAGCCGAATTTCCACGTGCGGCTGATCGGCCAGGACAGTCGCCGCGGCACGTTCTTCCACCGCCATGCGGCGCTGATCGATCAGACGACGGGCGAGGCCTTCGTGCCGCTGGCGCACGTTGCGAGCGATCCGCGCGCATTCATGATTGCCGATTCGTTGTTGTCCGAAGAAGCCGTGCTCGGCTTCGAGTACGGCTACAGCACCACGGCGCCCGATACGCTCGTGATCTGGGAAGGCCAGTTCGGCGACTTCGTGAATGGCGCGCAGGTCGTGATCGACCAGTTCATCAGCTCCGGCGAAGCCAAGTGGGGCCGGCTGTCCGGTCTCACGCTGTTCCTGCCGCACGGCTACGAGGGGCAGGGGCCGGAGCATTCCTCCGCGCGACTCGAGCGTTTCCTGCAGCTGTGCGCGGAGCACAACATGCAGGTGGTCGTGCCGTCGACGCCGGCGCAGATGTTCCACATGCTGCGGCGCCAGATGCTGCGTGGGTTGCGCAAGCCGCTCGTCGTCATGACGCCGAAGAGCTTGCTGCGGCACAAGTTGTCGGTGTCGAGCCTGGCCGATCTCGCGCGCGGTCGGTTCCAACCCGCTCATCGACGAGGTCGAGCCGATCACCGACGACGCCGTCACGCGCGTCGTGTTCTGCAGCGGCAAAGTGTATTTCGATCTCGCCGAATCGCGGCGCAACGACAACGTCACGAACGTTGCGCTCGTGCGTATCGAAGAACTGTATCCGTTCCCGATCGAAGAGTATGCTCGGGTCATCGCGCGCTACCGCAACGCCACGGAAATCGTTTGGTGCCAAGAGGAGCCGCAGAACCAGGGTGCCTGGTATCAAATCCGGCATCGCCTTCAGGAGCCGCTGTCTGCGCGGCACGAGTTGTTCTACGCGGGTCGCCCTGGCGCGGCTGCGCCGGCTTCCGGTATCCACGCATTGCACGTCCGACAGCAGCAGGCGCTGGTTGCAGCGGCGCTGACGTCGCCCGCGCACGAGCGGACGGCTCGCTCCACGGTCAGTAAGCGCGCGTGAAGTAAACCGCGCGATCGACGACAGGATAGGGTGAGTTTGAAGTGAGCATTGAGGTCAAAGTCCCGCAACTACCCGAGTCCGTCGCGGACGCGACGCTGGTGTCCTGGCACAAGAAGGCCGGCGACACCGTGCGGCGCGAAGAAAATCTCGTCGACCTCGAGACCGACAAGGTCGTGCTCGAAGTGCCGTCTCCGGTTGACGGCGTGCTGAAGCAGATCGTTGCGGCCGATGGCGCCGTCGTCACGAGCGGCCAACTGTTGGCCGTGCTCGAGCCGGGCGCCGTGGCCGCTGCCGCATCCCCGGCGGCGAACCCGGCCGCCGCCGTTGCAGCCGCGGCCAAGCCCACGGCGCCGCCGCCGAAGCCCGCCGCACCCGTGCCTGCCGTCGCGCGCCGGAGCGCGGCCGCTATTGCGCGAGCGAGTCGCCGGCGCGAGCGCCAACCGCATGGGCCCGGCCGTCCGCAAGCTCGTCGAAGAGCACGACATCGATCCGCACTCGATCGCCGGCTCGGGCCGCGAAGGCCGCATCACGAAAGGCGACGTGCTCGATTACCTCGCCGACCATCAGGCAACGACCGTCGGCATCGAGCACGACGTGCTCGCGCAGGCCGGTGTCGCGAGCCCCCGAGCCGCGGGCTCAGCGGCCCGTCGCGCGCAGAGCAGCGCGTACCGATGACCCGCCTGCGCGCCCGAATCGCCGAGCGATTGCTGCAAGCGCAGCAGCAGGCGGCGATGCTGACCACCTTCAACGAGGTGGACATGACGGCCGTCATGGCGCTACGCCAACGCTATCAGGAGCCGTTCACCGCGAAGCACGGCGTGAAGCTCGGGTTCATGGGCTTCTTCGTGAAGGCCAGCGTCGAGGCGCTGCGGCAGTTCCCGCTCGTGAACGCGTCGATCGACGGCAGCGACATCGTCTACCACGAGTTCTTCGACGTCGGCGTCGCGGTTTCCACGGATCGCGGCCTCGTCGTGCCCGTGTTGCGCAACGCGGAGTTTGCGGGCGTCGCCGAGATCGAGCGCTCGATTCGCGACTTCGGCGAGCGCGCCCGCAAGGGTGGTTTGCAGATGGAAGAGCTGACGGGCGGCACGTTCACGATCACGAACGGCGGCATTTTCGGCTCGCTGATGTCGACGCCGATTTTGAACCCGCCGCAGAGCGGCATCTTAGGCATGCACAAGATCCAGCAGCGGCCCATGGTGGTCGACGGCAAGATCGAAGCGCGGCCGATGATGTACCTCGCGCTGACGTACGATCACCGCATCGTCGATGGTCGCGAAGCCGTGCAGTTCCTCGTCCACATCAAGGACCTCATCGAGGATCCCTCGCGGCTGCTTCTCGAGATTTAGTCTTAAGGACCTGAAGTTCAAACAATGAGCGAAAAGAAATTCGACGTCGTCGTCATCGGCGGCGGCCCGGGTGGTTATCCCGCAGCGATTCGCGCCGCCCAGCTCGGCCTCACGGCCGCCTGCATCGACGACTACAAGAACGAGGAAGGCGTGCGCGCGTTCGGCGGCACGTGCTTGAACATCGGCTGCATTCCGTCGAAGGCGCTGCTCGAGTCCTCGGAGCTGTATCACCGCGCGCACACGGAGTTCGAGGCGCACGGCATCAAGGTCGGCGGCTCTCGGCATCGATCGTCGAAGCGATGCAGTTGCGCAAACGCGGCATCGTGAAGCAGCTGACCTCGGGCGTGGACACGCTTGTTCAAGGCCGCCGGCGTCACCGGTTTCAAAGGCCGCGGCAAGCTGCTGGCCGGCAACCGCGTCGAGGTGACGACGGAGGCGGGCGTCGAGACGCTTGCCGCGAACCATGTCGTGCTCGCGACCGGCTCCACGCCGATCGAGCTGCCGATGGCGAAGTTCGACGGCAAGCGCATCGTCGACTCGACGGGCGCGCTCGCGTTCAACGACCGTGCCGAAGCGGCTTGGCGTGATCGGCGCCGGCGTGATCGGGCTCGAGCTCGGCAGCGTCTGGCGCCGGCTCGGCTCGGAGGTCGTCATGCTCGAAGCGCTCGAGACGTTCCTCCCGATGGTCGACCAGCAGGTTGCGAAAGAAGGCCATGCGGCACTTCAAGCGCCAGGGGCTCGACATCCGGCTGGGCGCCAAGGTCACGGGCGCCAGCAGTCCAGGGCGACGTGGTGAAGGTTCGCTACGAATCGGCGGGCGCGGCGCAGGAGATCGAGGTCGACGTGCTCGTGGTCGCGGTCGGCCGGCGACCGGTCACGGCCGGGTTGTTCGCTCGCGGACGTCAAAGTGCCGCTCGATAAGCGCGGCTTCATCGAGGTAGACGAGCACTGCCGCACGGGCGTGCCGAACGTCTGGGCGGTCGGCGACGTCGTGCGTGGTCCGATGCTGGCCCACAAGGGCATGGAAGAGGGCGTCATGGCGGCCGAGCTGATCGCCGGCCATGTGTCCGAGGTCAACTACGGCACGATCCCGTCCGTGATCTACACGGCGCCCGAGATCGCGTGGGTGGGCCAGACCGAGGAAGAAGTCAAAGCCAGCGGCCGGCCGTACAAAGTCGGCACGTTCGGTTTCGGCGCCAATGGCCGGGCCAAGGCCATGCAGCAGGCGTTCGGCTTCGTGAAGCTGATCGCCGATGAGGAGCACGACGACGTGCTCGGCGTGCACATCATCGGGCCGGTGGCCGGCGAGCTGATCGCCGAGGCCGTGCTCGCGATGGAATTCTCGGCCTCGGCCGAGGACATTCAACGCACCATGCACGCGCACCCGACGCTCAGCGAATCGTTCCACGAGGCGTCGCTCGCCGCCGACAAACGCTCGATTCACGGCATCAACCGCTAACGCTCTCAAGCTTTCGCCGGTATCATAGGCCGCGGTGGCTTTGGGAGCCGCCGTCGGAGTTGAAGGGTATTTGCGGCAAGATGGCGGACGGTTCGTGGGGACCGGCCGCGATCTATTGGTGCGACATGCTGCCACGGGGCGAGTGGACCACATTCCTGCAGGTGCGCGGGTGAACGAGCCGGCGGCCAGCCCCATCCAGTTGGCGCCTCCCGTTCAGCCTCTCGGTTGCGTGCGGATTCTCGGGATCGACCCGGGCTCGCAGATCACGGGGTTCGGCATCGTCGATCTCGACGGCAAGCGGACCACGGTCGGTTCGAGTGGGGCAGCATCCGCACGAGCGGTGAGCACAGCGACAGGCTGCGCAGCATCTTCCGCGCCCTCGGCGACATCGTTCGCGAGTATCGGCCGGCCGAGGTAGCCATCGAGCGCGTGTTCCTGAGCCGCAACGCCGACAGTGCACTGAAGCTCGGTCAGGCACGTGCCGCCGCGATCTGCGCAACGTTCGCGGCCGAAGTGCCGATCTACGAGTACAGCGCTCGCCACATCAAGAAGGCCGTCGTCGGCAGCGGCGGCGCGGAGAAGGAGCAGGTGCAGCGCATGGTGCGCATGATCCTGGGCGTGCGCGAGCAGATCGCGGCCGATGCGGCCGACGCGCTCGCGGCGGCGATCTGCCACGCCAATGAGCGTGGTGTGCGCGCTGCATTGCAGGTCGCGGCGAAAGGTTGACGGGAAGGAAGAGTGATAGGGTTTCTCCGAGGCACATTGATCGCGAAACGGCCGCCGTCGCTGACGCTCGACGTGGGCGGCGTGGGCTATGAGCTCGAGGCGCCGATGTCCACGTTCTATCGCCTGCCCGATGCGGGGCAGCCGCTCCAGCTCGTCACGCATCTGATCGTCCGCGAAGACGCGCATGTCGTTGTACGGCTTCTTCACCGAAGCCGAGCGCATGCTGTTTCGCAATCTGCTGAAGATTTCCGGTATCGGCGCGAAGATCGCGCTCGGAGTGCTGTCGGGCATGAGCGTCGACGGCTTCTACAACTGCGTGCGCGAGAAGAATCTGCTCGAGCCTCACGAAGATTCCGGGCGTAGGCAAGAAGACCGGAGAGCGGCTGCTGATGGAGATGGCCGATCGGCTGCCGGAGCAGCAGGCGGCCGCGGCGGCCGCGTTGCCGGCGCGGTCCCCGGCCGAGGACGAGGCGCACGGCGCGTTGCTCGTCGCTCGGCTACAAACCGGCCGAGGTCGTGAAGATGCTGCAGGACCTCGACGCCGTGCGGCTCACGACCGAGGAGCTGATCCGCGAAGCGCTACGCCGCGTGCATCGCGAGCGGGGAGTTGAACGGTGAGCGAGCCGTACAGCATCGAACGGGGCCGCGTGGTGACGCCGATCGCCGGCACGGAAGACGAGGCCTTCGATCGCGCCGTGCGGCCGCGCAAGATCGCGGAGTACATCGGCCAGCCCCGCGTCAAAGCCCAGCTCGAGATCTTCATCACGGCCGCGCGGCAACGCCGCGAGGCGCTCGACCACACCCTGCTGTTCGGCCCACCGGGGCTCGGCAAGACCACGCTCGCGCACATCATCGCGAACGAGCTCGGCGTGAATCTGCGACAAACGTCCGGCCCCGTGCTCGAGCGGCCGGGCGATCTCGCCGCGCTGCTGACGAACCTCGAGCCGAACGACGTGCTGTTCGTCGATGAGATTCACCGCTTGAGTCCCGTTGTCGAGGAAGTGCTGTATCCGGCGATGGAAGATTTCCAGCTCGACCTCATGGTGGGCGAGGGCCCTGGCGCCCGCTCGATCAAGCTCGATGTGCCGCCCTTCACGCTCGTGGGCGCAACGACGCGCGCCGGGTTGCTGACGTCGCCGTTGCGCGACCGTTTCGGTATCACGCAGCATCTCGATTTCTACGGCAACGCAGACCTCACGCAGATCGCGCAGCGCACGGCCCGCATTCTCGGGCTGCCGATCGACGACGCAGGCGCTCGCGAGATCGCAAGCCGTTCCCGCGGCACGCCGCGCATCGCGAACCGGTTGCTGCGCCGCGTGCGCGACTACGCGCAGGTCAAAGCCGACGGCAGCGTCACCGAAGCCGTCGCGAAGGCGGCCATGGATTTGCTCGAGGTGGATCCGCACGGCTTCGATACGCTCGACCGCAAGCTGTTGCTCGCGATCATCGAGAAGTTCGACGGCGGCCCCGTCGGCATCGAGAGCTTGGCAGCGGCGCTCGGCGAGGAGCGCGGCACGCTCGAGGACGTCGTGGAGCCGTACCTGATCCAGGAGGGCTTCCTGCAGCGCACGAACAGGGGGCCGGATCGCCACGCGCACCGCGTACCTGCATTTCGGTATCCAGGTGCCGGCTTCGCGCGAACGTCCCGACACCGCGAGCCTGTTCGATTGAGTGAAGACGAATGACGACGAATGAAGACGGAACGGCCGGTAGCCGCGCGTGACTAAGTACGTGTTGCCGGTCAGGGTGTATTTAGAGGACACGGACGCGCAGGGCGTCGTGTACAACGCGAGCTACTTCCGGTTCATGGAGCGCGCCCGCACCGAATGGCTGCGCGCGCAGGGCGTCGACCACGGCCAGCTGCTCCACGAGCACGGCGTGATCCTCGTGCTGGCGAACATCGAAGCGCGGTTTCGCGCGCCGGCGAGGCTGTCCGACATGCTGTACGTGTCGGCCGACGTCGCCGAGGCGCGCGGCGCGAGAGTCCGGTTCGCCCAGCAGGTGCTGCTGAACGATCCGGAGGGCGAAGTGATTTGCGAGGGGTTGGCCGAAGTGGCGTGTAAGGACGCGGAGCGCGGGCGGCCGCGGCGTCTACCAAGTACGCTCTTGAGTGAGTTGAACGCATGAATAGCGATTTGTCCATCGTCAGGTTGATTCTCGATGCGAGCATCATCGTGCAGCTCGTGCTCGTGCTGCTGCTGATCGCGTCGATCGCCTCGTGGGCCGTCATCATCGACAAGCGCCGCGTGCTGAAGCAGGCGATGACGGCGGCGGGCGAGTTCGAGACGAGCTTCTGGTCCGGCGTGGACTTGAACTCGCTGTACCGCGACATCGCACGCGCCGACGCCACGCCGCTCGGCATGGCCGGCATTTTCGAAGCCGGCTTTCGCGAGTTCGGCAAGCTCAAGCAGGAATCGGGTTTGGGCGGCGATCAGATCATCGAGGGCTCGCGCCGCGCGATGCGCGTGTCGCGGCTGCGCGAGATGGACCGCCTCGAGCACAATCTCGCGTTCCTCGCCACGGTCAGCAGCACGAGCCCGTACGTCGGCCTTGTTCGGCACCGTGTGGGGAATCATGAGCGCGTTCTACTCGCTCGGTAACGTGCAGAGCGCCACGATCGCGGTCGTCGCGCCGCACATCTCCGAAGCGCTGATCGCGACGGCCATGGGCCTGTTCGCCGCGATCCCGGCCGGCATTTTCTTCAATCGCTACGCCGAGCGCGTGGGCCGCATCGAGGTTCGCTACGACACGTTCATGGAAGAGCTGTCGGCCATCTTTCAGCGCAATGCCGCGCGCCGCGAGGGTGCGCCGCGCGACGGCGCCGCAGCCGATCGAGTCGCCATGGGAGTCGAACAATGATTCAGACCGGCAAACGCCGCCTGCTGTCCGAGATCAACGTCGTCCCGTACATCGACGTGATGCTCGTGCTGCTGATCATCTTCATGATCACGGCGCCGCTGCTCACCCAGGGCATCAACGTCGACCTGCCGAAAGCGGCGCGCAGCCGGTGGCCGCCGATAGCAACGAGCCGCTCGTGCTCAGCATCGACAAAGAGGGCAAGTTCTACCTGAACATTGGCGACAAGCACAGAAGCGGCCATCGACGATGCAGCCGTCGTCGAGCGCGCATCGGCCGTGATTCGGCGCAATCCGCAGACCCAGGTGCTCGTGAAGGCGGATCAGGCCGTGCTCGTATGGTCGCGTCGTGCTCGGCGTGCTCGCTGTTGCAGCAATCCGGCGCGCAGAAGTATGGGTTTGCTGACGGATCCCTCCGCAGGCTCCGGACAAGCAGCGGCGGAAGCGCTAGCGGGCAACAGATGGCTTTGGTTGCGCAAGCACAAAGGAGCCGTCGTCTATTCGGTGGCGCTGCACGTGGCCCTGGTCGCGGCGCTGACGCTGAGCGTTCACCTGCCGTCGTGGCAGCGCGAGCCGCGGGTGCGCCGGCGCCGATTCAGGCCACGATGGTGGATCAGAGCGTGCTCGAGAAACACGAGCAGGTGGTGCGCGAGGAGCAGCAGCGCCAGCAGCGCGAGGAAAAGCAGCGGCGCGAGGCCGAGCAGAAGGTGCAGCGCGAGCGCGAAGAGACCGCGAAGCGCGAGCAGGAGCTCAAAGCCAAGCAGGCACAGGATCTGAAGGACAAGCAGGCGCGCGAGCAAAAAGCGCGCGAGGACGCCGCGAAGCGTGAGCAGGAGCAGAAAGCCAAGCAGGCGCAAGAGTTGAAGGACAAGCAGGCGCGCGACCAGAAGGCGCGCGAGGACGCTGCGAAGGCCGCGGTCGCCCGCAAGCAGCAGCAACAGGCGGAAGACGATCTGCAGCGGCAGCTGGCTGCGGAGGCAGACCGACAGCAGGCGGAGCGCGCCGGGCTGCTGGATCAGTACGTTCGCATGATCCAGGACAAGATCGAGCGCAACTGGACGCGGCCGCTGTCGGCCAAGTCGGGGCTCGACTGCATGGTGAGCGTGGTGCAGGTGCCGACCGGGGACGTGATCGATACGCACGTCACGTCGTGCAACGGCGACGACGCGGTGAGGCGCTCGATCGAAGCTGCCGTGAAGCTGGCGTCGCCGCTGCCGAGGCCACCGAATCCGAATCTGTTCGAGCGCAACCTGAATGTGCGCTTCCGCCCCGAAATCGAGTAATAAGGAGTCGTGATGCCAGGAGTCGCAGCATCGATCGGTAGAGCAGCTGCCCAGGGGCGCCGCTGGTTCGTGGCGAGTGCGTGGCTCGCGGCAACGGTCGCCTGGCTCGCGCCGGCAAACGCCCAGCTCAATATCCTGATCACGAAGCCGGCCGCACGGCCCGTTGCCGATCGCGGTAGTGCCGTTCGGCTGGCAGGGCAGCGGTCCGGTCGCCTTCGATCTCGCTGCCGTCGTGACGGCTGATCTGCGAAGCACGGGTCGATTCGCGCCGCTGGCCGCCGCCGACATGGTGTCGCGGCCCACGCAGCCGTCCCAGGTGAATTTCCAGAGCTGGCGCCTCCTGAAGACCGACTATCTCGTGATCGGGCAGCTGACCGAGGACAGCCCGGATCGCTTCACCGCCGTGTTCCAGCTGTTCGACGTGGTACGCGGCGAGCAGTCGCTCGGCTTCAGGCTCCAGGCCGGCCGCACCGATCTGCGCGCAACGGCGCACAAGATCTCCGACATGATCTTCGAGAAGATCACCGGCATCCCCGGCGTGTTCAGCACGCAGATCGCGTACGTGAGCGAGGAGCGTCGCGCCGACAACACGAAACGGTTTCGACTGATCGTGTCCGACGCAGACGGCGAGAACGCGCGCGTGATCGCCGATTCGCCGCAGCCGCTGATGTCGCCGGCGTGGTCGCCGGATGCGCGGCGGCTTGCGTACGTGTCGTTCGAAGGCCAGCAATCGGCGGTGTACGTGCAGACGCTGCGTACCGGCACGCGCGAGCGCGTATCGTCGCGGCCCGGCGTGAACAGCGCGCCCGCGTTCTCGCCCGACGGCCGCCTGCTCGCGCTCACGCTGTCGCACGACAACGGCAACCTCGACGTTTACACGCTCGATCTCGCGACGCAGCAGTTGAAGCAGTTGACGACCGACGATGCGATCGATACCGAGCCCAGCTGGTCGCCGGACGGGCGCACGCTGTATTTCACGTCGGACCGCGCCGGCGGCCCGCAGGTGTACCGGGTGGGCATCGACGGCCGGGCGCGCGCCGAGCGCGTGAGCTACGAAGGCGTGTACAACGCGCGCCCGCGGTTGTCGCCGGACGGGAAGACCGTGGCCGTGGTCTACGGCCAGAACAACACGTACCGTATCGGCGCGGTGGACGCCGTGACGGGCACTCTGCGCGTCCTCACTGGCGGCCGGCTCGACGAGTCGCCGAGCTTCGCGCCGAACGGCGCGCAGATCATCTATGCGACGCGCCAGAACGGCCGCGGCGTACTGGCTTCGGTCAGCACCGATGGGCTGATCCAGACCGAGATCGCGTCCGTCGCGGGCGACGTGCGCGAGCCCGTATGGGGTCCCTTCCCGCGGCCTTAACCCACCGAATCGCAATGCAGTATCCTAGTAGCCAAGCGCTTCCCCTCTTTATCTAAAGGACTACTCCTATGAAGAACGTTCTGTGGATTCTGTTAGCCGCGGCCGTGTTCAGCGTCACGGCATGCAGCAAGTCCAGTACCCGCGACGACGCCGCTTCCACCAACGCGAGCACGGTACCGAGCAGCGGTGCGAACACGTCCAGCCAGGACACCGGCAGCGGTATCACCGTGTCGCCCATCGAGGAAGAGCAGCGGCGGCTCATGCAGCAGCTCGTGGTCTACTTCGACTACGACCAGGCGGAGATCAAGCCGGAGTTCAACGCGATGCTCGCCGCGCACGGCCAATACCTGGCCAAGAACGCCACGGCGACGGTGCGACTTGAAGGCAACACCGACGAGCGCGGCAGCCGCGAGTACAACATCGGTCTCGGCGAACGGCGAGCGCAGTCCGTGCGCCGCGCGCTGATGTTGCAGGGTGCGGCGGCGAACCAGCTCACGACGGTGAGCTACGGCGAAGAGCGGCCGGCGGCCACGGGCAGCGACGAGGAAGCGTGGCGCCTGAACCGGCGCGTCGAGCTCGTCTACTCGCGATAGTTTTTGGATTGCGAACGGCGCTTGCTAGCGCCGTTCGGGCAAGCTCAAGAGGTAACTGCTGATGAAGAATCTGCAGATCGCTTTGATTGCCGCCGGGCTCATCGGTGGCGGCTACAGCGGCGTGCTGGTGGCGGCGAGGGAAAATCCTCTCGAACTGAAAGTGGCCGATCTCGAGGCGCGGTTGATTCGTATCGAGCGCGTCATGGACAACCAGAGCCTGATTCAGCTCTCCACCGAGGTCCAGAAACTGCGCGCCGAGAATCAGGCATTGCGCGGCGAGCTCGACAAGCTGCGCTACGACAGCACGAACAGCGACAGTCGGCAGCGCGAGCTGTACGTCGATCTCGATCGACGATTGCAGACCGTCGAGGCTGCGCCGCGCTGTCGCAGCTCCGCCGCCGGTGGCTGCGCCGCCCAGTCGCTGCGGCAAACAACGCTCCGCCGCCCGCGCAAAGCGCAGCGCCACTCCGCCGCCGCGTGCGGCCGGCCGGCAGCGATCAGCAGAACTATCAGGCCGCGTTCGACCTGATCCAGGCGCGCAAGTACGAGGATGCGAACCGCGCGTTCCGCGAGTTCCTCGTCGCGTTCCCGCAGAGTCCGCTGGCCGACAACGCACAGTACTGGCTCGCCGAGACACACTACGTGCGCCGGCAGTTCAAGGACGCATTGCCGGAGTTCGTGAAGGTCACCACGCAGTATCGCGCAGTCGGCGAAGATGCCGGACGCGCTGCTGAAGATCGGCTACTGCCAGGTGCGAGCTCGGCGACAAGACGGCGGCGCGCACGTCGCTGCAGCAAGTGATGCGGCAGTTTCCCGATACGACGGCCGCGCGGCTTGCCTCGCAGCGGCTCGAACAGTTGTCGCAGTAGGCGCGTGAAGCACCGTGGCCGCCGCGGCGGAGCTTGAAGCCGCCGGGCCGCGGCTGAAGATCACCGAGATCTTCTTCTCGATCCAGGGTGAAGCCGTGTTCAGCGGCTGGCCCACCGTGTTCGTGCGCCTCACGGGTTGCCCGCTGCGGTGCCAGTATTGCGATACGGCGTATGCGTTCACGGGCGGGCAGTGGCGCACGCTCGACGAGATCGAGACGGAAGTCCGCCGCCACGCCACGCCGTATGTATGCGTGACCGGTGGCGAGCCGCTAGCGCAGCCGCGCTGCGCCGCGTTCCTCTCGCAGCTATGCGACGCCGGGTTCAACGTGTCGCTCGAGACGAGTGGCGCGATCGACATCTCGGAGGTCGACACGCGTGTGGCGCGCATCGTGGACCTGAAAACGCCGGGCTCGCGCGAAGTGCACCGCAACCTCTGGGAAAACCTGCCGCTGCTCACGCCGCACGACGCCCTGAAGATCGTGATCTGCGATCGCGCCGACTACGAGTGGGCGCGCGATGTCGTCGCACGCGAGTCCGTGCCGTGCCCGGTGTTCTTTTCGCCGAACCACGACGAGCTGCCGGCCGGCACGTTGGCCGACTGGATTCTGGCGGACCGGTTGCCGGTGCGACTGCAGGTCCAGCTGCACAAAGTCCTCTGGGGCAACGTCCCGGGGAAATGAAGACGGAGTCAGGTTTTGCGTAGTTGCACAGAACGCAGCGTCGGGCATCGTAGGCGTGGAGCCGCCGCGAGAGACCGCTCGCGAAACCGCCGCAAGTACGTCCCTGTAGGCTGCGTCGGCACCATCCCTGGTGCCGACGCTTTCGCGAGCGGTCTCTCGCGTCGACTCCACGCATTTGAGCGCGTCGGTGATTGCGTTCTGCGCAACTACGCAAAACCTGACTCCGGTGGGGTGACGTGATGCGGAGCGTGGTGCTGCTTTCCGGCGGGCTCGATTCGGCGACGGCGCTGGCGATGGTGCGGGCGCGGGGGGACGAGTGCTATACGCTGGCGTTCGACTATGGGCAGCGACATCGCGCGGAGCTCGCCGCGGCGCGCCGCGTGTCGGCGGCGCTCGGCGCTGCCGCGCATCGCGAGTTGAAGTTGCCGATCGGTGAGCTCGGGGGATCGGCGCTCACGGATCGCAGCATTGCGGTGCCGGAGAAACCGGCGGCCGGAATTCCGGTGACGTACGTACCCGCGCGCAACACCGTGTTCCTGAGCCTCGCGCTCGCATGGGCCGAGGTGCTCGACGCCGGCAAGATCGTGATCGGCGTAAACGCGGTCGACTACTCGGGCTACCCCGACTGCCGGCCGGAATTCATCGCGGCGTTCCAAGAGCTTGCCCGGCTCGCGACGAAGCGCGGCGTGGAGGGCGGTGCGCTGGTCGATCGACGCGCCGCTCGTCACCTTGTCTAAAGCCGACATCATTCATCGCGGCACCGAGCTCGGCGTGGACTACTCGTTGACGGTGTCGTGCTACCAGGCCGATGACGACGGCCGCGCGTGCGGGCGCTGCGACTCGTGCCGGTTGCGGCGTGAAGGCTTTGCGGCGGCGGGCGTTCGGGATCCGACGCGCTACGGCCAGTGGGCCGGCTGAGCGCGAGGACCATTTCACGGCGATAGGCCCGGCGCGCCCTCCCAGCTATAATGGCGGCGCGGCGCGTTCCGCGACCGCATTCGAAGCATGGGCCGTTAGCTCAGTTGGTAGAGCACTGGACTTTTAATCCATTGGTCGCTGGTTCGAGCCCAGCACGGCCCACCAATTTTTCAAAGACTTACACTACGTATCTTCCACGGTACTGCAGCGCTTCGGGCTGTTTGCTACCAAAAACTTTGCAACTGGCCGGCTTGGAATAACAGCCCGTTGTATGGCAGTGATCACTGACCTTTCTGACCCTTTGAACGACGAGGAGCTCGAACGCCTGCAGGTGATCCTGCTTGATCGTATCGATGAGGATGCGGTAGTCGAGGGCAAGGATGAAGGCGTTCTCGATGTCTCCGAACTCGACGGTTTTCTGACGGCGATTGTTAGTGGGCCGGTGACAGTCTTGCCTTCACGGTGGCTGCCGGCGGTCTGGGGTGATTTCGAGCCGACGTGGCACAGCGCTGACGACTACGGCGCATTCATGTCGATGTTGATGCGACACATGAATAGCATCGCCGAGTTCTTGATCGAAGAGCCCGAAGCATTTGAGCCGGTGTTTCTGGAGCACATTTGGAAGGGAAAACGCGTCGTAGTCGTCGATGAATGGTGCGAAGGGTATATGCGGGGCGTCGGTTTAGCGGCCGATGAATGGCGTGTAGGAGCTTCCGAGATCGCTGATCTTCTCGCTCCGATCCGCGCGTTCACCGAAGAGACCGATTGGCTGGCGCACGAGATTGCCGAGCCCGAACAAGTAGAGAAGCTGCGGGACGCGATCGCGCCAAGTGCCCGAGCGCTTCATGCGTACTGGCTCGAGCGCCGCGTCCTGGACACTCCGTCCGCGGAGCCCTTTCGTCATTCCGCGGCGCGCATCGGACGCAACGACCCATGCTCATGCGGTAGCGGCAAGAAGTACAAGAAGTGCTGTCTGCAATAGCGGGCGACGTCGGAAGCCGCGAAGGAATATGACACCGAGTAGCGGATTGTGGTGGCTCGTGGAACTCGACGCGGATCTGAAGGCGAAGTTTTTCCGGCTGCCACATTAGCGACGGCAACAAGGCGTCGCCGCGTGCTCGGCAAGAGACTTGGCCAGCCGATCTTGACCCGAAGGTACCGTATAAGGTACTTTAAAACAGAAGGGGGTATTCGTGCGTGGTCGAGATCAAGAAGCTTGCGGCGGCGTTTTACTGCACGGCGCCGGGCAAGGAGCCGGTGCGCGAATGGCTCAAAGCGCTTGACGAGGCCAACCGCCGCATTGTCGGCCAGGACATCGCCACCGCTGAGTTCGGCTGGCCTATCGGGATGCCGGTCTGCCGCTCGCTCGGCAAAGGATTGTATGAAATCCGCAGCGACATCAGCCACAGGCGCATTACGCGCGTGATCTTCTGCATCGAGGGCGAAAAGATGGTGCTGTTGCACGCTTTCATTAAGAAGACGCAGACAGACACCGAAGACGGATTTGGATTTAGCATTAAAACGAAAGAAAGAGGTCCGCGCATGAGCAGCAAGAAAAAGGGACGCATCGGCTCGTCCTTCGAGGGTTTCCTGAAAGCCGAAGGCGCTTACGAGGAAACCAGCGCGCTTGCGATCAAGCGCGTCCTCGCGTGGCAGCTTGAGAGCGCAATGGAGAAGGAGCACCTGACCAAGAACGAGATGGCTAAGCGGATGCACACGAGCCGCAGTCAGCTCGACCGCATCCTCGACCCGAACAACGACAAGATTCAGCTCGACACGGTATTCAAGGCCGCGCGCGCGCTTGGCCGCGAAGTGAAGCTGGAGCTCGTGTAGACGCCCCTGGTCCGTGAAGGCACCAAGTCGGCGGTCTTCTCGTTGCTTTTGCTGCGACGCTGCTACTACGTTGCTACCTAAAAGCAGCGGTGAGCGTCAGTGAGCATGAACGACGCGACGGCGAAAGCCGCGTCATTCCTCATCTTCGGTCATGTCAGTTGGTGCTGGATCGGAGCTAGTCTCGGCTTTTAATCCATTGGTCGCTGGTTCGAGCCCAGCACGGCCCACCAATCCACTCAGGAACTTACGCTCATCACCTTCGCTGGTTTCGTAGGGGTGGCCCCACGTTTCTAGACAGTTTTTCGCGGCCGAGACCGTTCGACGAACACGTTGTCGCGCCAGGCGCCACGCCCGTCCATGCCGATCCGGATGTCGTGTTCCTTGAGAACTGACGAAGTCTGCAGCGGCGAAACTGCGAGCCTTGATCGGTGTTGAAGATCTCGGACTTGCGGTACCGGGTAATCGCTTCCTCGAACGCCTCGACGCAGAATTCCGCGGTGAGGCTGTTGGGCACCCGCCAGCTCAACACCTTGCGACTGAACCAGTCGATCACCGCGACGAGATACACGAAGCCGTGCTCCATCGGGATGTACGTCACTTCGGCCGCTCGTCGTGCCGGAGATGCTGCGCGGCAAGATGGGTTTCTAGCGGCCGAACGGCAGGCCGCCGACGCGGTTGTAACCCTTACAACAGTGCCGGGACTCTCCGCCGCGCGGTTTCGCAAAAAATTTATCGATGCTGCGTGCGCCCTAGCTATAATGACGCGAGCCCTTCCGTTTTGCCGCCGTCACGCGCTGTGGCGGAAACGTTCGATATCCTGAATGCGTGAGAGCGTGCGAAGGGTCGCTATGTCACGCTAGGCGGCGAGCGACGCGCTATCGTGAAGTCGTCCAGCGAAAAATCCGACACCTGCGCGCGCCGCTCTGGCGAGCGGCGGGCGTCGGTCTGCTGAGCGTGGCCTCAGCGATCGTCATACGCCACTTGCTCGGCCCGTTTCTCGGGGAGAGCGTTCCGTTCATCACGTTCTTTCCTGCGGTGGCCATCGCCGCATGGTACGGCGGCGCTCGTTCGGCCGTTCTTACGACGGTGCTCAGCGCCGCCGCCGCTTGGGTGCTGTTCATTCCGCCCCAGTACTCGTTGGCCGTCACGCGCCGGACGGATCTCGTCGGGCTCGTGGTGTTCGTAACCATGGGGCTCGTCATCAGTCTGTTCAGCGGCAGACTACACGCGGCGTTGCGCCACTCACAGGCGGCAGAGCTCGCGGCGGGCGAGCAATCCGAGCGGCTCGGCACCACGCTGGCCAGCATCGCCGATGCCGTTATCATGACCGATACGAGCGGCAACATCGTCGACATGAACACGATGGCGGAGTCCTTGACCGGTTGGCACCTGGAGCAAGCGCGCGGTCGGCCGCTGACCGAGGTGTTTCACATCCTCGACGAGGCAACGCGCGAGCCAGCCCGGAACCCGGCGCAGCGCGCATTCGCGGACCGAGCGGCGGTGGGGTTCGACAACCCCACGCTGCTCGTTGCCAAGGACGGCTCGGAGGTGTCGATCGACGACAGCGCGGCGCCGATCCGGGGTCGAACCGGCGAGATCACGGGTTGCGTGCTGGTGTTTCGCGACATGACCGACAGCCGGCGGCTCACGACGGAGACATCGAGCCGGCTGCTCGCAGCCAGCGCGTTGGCCGCCATTGTAGAATCGTCGAACGATGCAATCCTCGGCAAATCTCTCGACGGAATCATTCAAAGCTGGAACGCCGCCGCTGAACGCACGTTCGGCTATTCGGCGGAGCAGGCGATCGGTCGCTCGATTGCTCTGATCATCCCGCTCGATCGACTCGAGGAAGAGCAGCGCATCATTGCCGAGGTCAGGGCCGGTCGACGCGTGGAGCACTTCGACACCGTGCGTGTGCGCAGCGACGGCGAGCACATCCACGTGTCGCTGACTCTCTCGCCGATCCGCGACGAGGCGGGTCGTGTCATGGGTGTCTCGACGATCGCTCGAGACGTCACGGAGCGCAAGCGCGCGGAGGATGAGCGGCAACGGTTCGTCACGCTGATCGAGAGCAGCACCGATTTCATCGGCATCTGCGACGCGAGCGGCAGGCTGCTGTTCGTGAACCGCGCCGGGCTCGATCTCATCGGCTGGTCCAGCGTGGCAGAAGCCAGCCGCCGCTTCATCTGGGACGCCATGGACCCGGAAGATCAAAAGACGATCCGCGAAAGACTCATGTCCTGCGCCGCGCAGGATGGGCACTGGGAGGCCGAGGTTCGGATTCGAAACGTACGCTCGGGCGCGGTCCGTTGGCTGACCTACAAGCTGCTGGCGTTGCGGGACCGGGACGGGCGTGTCACGGGCTTCGGCACCGTGAGCCAGGACGTCACCAAGCGACGGCAGCTGGAGCAGGACCTGCGCCAATTGGCGGCGGATCTGTCGGAAGCGAGCCACCGCAAGGACGAGTTCCTTGCGACCCTGGCGCACGAGCTGCGCAACCCGCTGGCGCCGATCTTGAACGCGGTTCAGCTGCTCGCGGTGACCGACGATCCGGCCCGCACGACCCGTGCTCGCACGATGATCGAGCGCCAGATCGAGCAAATGGTGCGATTGATCGACGATCTGCTGGATGTGAGCCGTATCACGCGTGGCAAGCTCGAGCTGCGCACGGAGAATGTGCCCCTCAGCGAGGTCATCGACAACGCCGTGGAGACCAGTCAGCCGCTGATCGACAATCTCGGCCAACGGCTCACCGTGACGCTGCCGCCACACGACGTCAGGATTCGCGCCGACGCCGCGCGTCTGGCACAGGTGTATGCCAACCTGCTGAACAACAGCGCCAAATACACGGCGCGCGAAGGTCAGATCTGGCTCACGGCTACGACGGAAGGCGATGAGCTCACGGTCAGCGTGAAGGACAACGGCATCGGCATTGCCGCCGAGCATCTATCGCGAATCTTCGAGCTGTTCTCGCAAGTCGACAGCTCGCTCGAGCGGTCTCGCGGGGGGCTCGGAATCGGTTTGACGCTCGTGAAGCGCCTCGTCGAGATGCACGGCGGGACCGTCGAGGCGCGCAGCGAGGGGCGCGGAGCCGGCGCCGAGTTCATCGTTCGCTTGCCGATCGTGATTGCGGCCGACGAGCGCGATTCAACTGTGTCCTCGCAGCCCTCGCCAAGCGCGGCGATACCGAGGCGGATTCTGATCGTCGACGACAACCGGGATCATGCGGACAGCCTCTCCATGTTGTTGCAGATTGGTGGCAGTGAAACCCGCACGGTGTACGACGGTCAACGCGCCGTCGCTGTGCTCGATGAGTTTCGGCCGGATGCCGTGCTGCTCGACATCGGCCTGCCGGGGTTGAACGGGTACGAGACCGCGCGGCGCATGCGCGCCAGCCCGCACGGTAAGAACGCCACGCTGATCGCCGTGACGGGCTGGGGACAAGAAGACGATCGGCGCCGGTCCGCGGACGCCGGCTTCGACTACCATCTGACGAAACCGATTGCGACGAACGAGCTGTTGCGCCTGCTCGCTAACGCGCGAGGGGCGGGCTAGGCGATTCGCGTCGCGCGGTTGGCGAGCGGGCGGCCAGCTACTTACGCAACCTCGCGGGCGGCGTTTCACCCGGGGCCGGCCTCGCCGTCACGGGGCGTCAGCTCGGGTACCGATGTTTCGGCGCCGGAAGGGGCCGAAAGGCATCGTCGGCTGCCCGCTCGTGAAGCTGCCGTCAGCGTAGACATAGACGCTGCAGATCAGCAGCAACGCGGCGGTTTTGACCAACGGCGCGACGCGCCCGGGCTCAGTTCCAGTATGGCTCGCGGCCATAGTAGGCATAGATCCGTGAGCCTAGACTCTGATCCGCGAAGTCCGGCCAGTTGCTCTTCGGGAATCCCGGAGCTTGCTCGAGCGTGCTCTTGTCGACGTTCATCACGAAGCAGTGATGCTCCTGTCGCCGGCCAGCGTGGACGCGGACAGTATTTGGTTTTCAAACTCCATTTCCTTGCTCCTTAACACGATCGATCCTGAATTACGTGCCGACCGAAATCCTGGTCCGTCAGTCCGGCGGACGAACAACGGAGATCGTCTTGAATGCGCGACACATCGCAAGGATCTCCTCGTTGGGCTTTCGATACGGCTTTGTCTCGAGCTTGGGCTGGGTCCTTCGCCCCGTCTCCGAAGCCTTGGCGTGTCGGCGCAGCCAATTCGGTATTTGAACCATTTTCTTCTTCATGAACTCATCTCCGTGGCCGCGTACGGCAGTGGCAACCAAACGAACCGGCGGTATCCAAACTCTCTGCTCCAATACTGCGATAGCAAGAGTCGTGCCAGTGGTGGGGAGATGCCGTGTGTCTCGCTCCGGGCGTTCAGTTGAGTGCTTGCGGCAGGATGATGCTCGGCGAGTGTTCCTTTTTTTTGCACGCCTTGAACCGTTTACAGCCCGTGTACGTCGAAGGGTAGCGCACGTGGACTACCAGAACGTGATCAGCAGCACGATCGCGATCACGATCACCGCCACTCGCTACTAATGCGCGCCTGTCCTACGAACGTCACCGTTCCACGGCGTTGCCGCGCGACCGCGCGTAGGATCGCACTGACAGACACTTGCGGCCCTGTCGCATGGCGTAGATCGGGCGGCTAGGTCACCGTAACTCGCGGATCGCCCCGAGGGCGATGAGGGCACCGGGGGGCCATCCGCTGCGGTCCGAACCGCAGAGAGTCGCGACGGATCGTGCGGAGGGCGCCGCGATGCCGGCAGGAGTGTCGTGTTACACCAATCTAAGGGTTGTTCCTATGCTTGAAACAATAGCCGTACTTCTAGTCGTCCTGTGGGCACTCGGCCTCGTCAGCTCATATACGCTGGGTGGCTTTATTCACGTGCTCCTGGTCCTCGCAGTCATCGTGATCGTGTTGCGAATTATTCAGGGAAGGAGGGTGGTCTAAATGGCAACGTCAAGAATCGTAGCGCTCGCGCTCATTCTCCTGGGCGCGCTCGGGCTCGCTTACGGGAGTTTCAGCTTCACCAAAGATACGCACGACGCCAAGATCGGGCCAGTGGAGTTGTCCGTCAAAGACAAGGAGACCGTCAATATCCCTGTGTGGGCCGGCATCGCGGTCATTGTAGTGGGTGGTGGACTGCTCTTGAGCAGCAGCCGGCGGTCGTAAAAACGGACTCGCGCCTTCGTGGAGCGTCCCGTCGAGCTCAGAGCGGACGGGAGCGAGCCGCCGGTCATGCTTCCGAGCGCGGCCGACGCGTGCGTACCGTCCTACACGACGAGCCGCGGCACGCCTACTGCGCTGACTGGGACAAAGACGGACGATGTGTGCGACGGCCCGCGCCATTCGCCGACCAAACACGGAGAGGGTAACCAAATGACAACCGACACGACGTACTTCACCAAAGAGGGGAGCGAGGGGAGCCAGAAGCCGAATTCCAATTTGAACAAGCCTGCGGCTGAGGGCCAGCTGGGCAGGTTCTTCGACGACGTCGAGGACCTGCTACGACGAACAACGCACCTCCAAGACGACGAGATCACGCGCGTTCGGAACAAGGTCGAATCGTCGCTCGCCTCCGCACGGACCTCGATCGAGCGAGGCGCACGGAGAGCTGTCGATTCTGCAACGTTCGCGGCAAAGTCCACGAATGACTACGTTCAGAGCAACCCCTGGAAAGCGATTGGCGTTGCCGCGGCTGCATGCCTCGCCGTCGGCCTTCTTCGCAGACGTTGATTCGCCTCGGCAGGCCTCGCAGCCGCCCGAGTCATCACCGGAAAGACAAGGATCGAATCATGGCGAAGACCTTTCGCAAAACGCTATCCGGAAAGTCGCACTTCGTCTCGGACGTGGCCGAAATCCGCGAACGCGCCCGTCGGGATCTCAGCGACGGAGCAGTCACGCCCAGTTACGGTTCGGACCGAATGGCCGTCATTCAGTTGCTCAATGAAGCGCTCGCGACGGAGATCGTCTGTGTCTTGCGTTACCGACACCATTACTTTGTGGCGGACGGCGCCATCGCAGCGGCTATCAAGAGCGAATTTCTGACGCATGCGAACGAAGAACAGGCGCACGCCGATATCATCGCAGAACGGATTGTGCAGCTCGGCGGCGACCCGGATCTCAACCCCGAGAGTCTCGCGAGCCGCAGCCATTCCGAGTACGTCGCGGGTGAGTCGCTGGCGGAAATGGTCAAGGAGGACCTCGTGGCCGAGCGCGTAGCGATCGAATCCTACAAGAACATGATCGCCTACCTGGCGAATGGGGATTCCACAACTCGCCGAATGCTGGAAGGCATACTGGCGAACGAGGAAGAACATGCCGAAGAGCTTGCCAGCATGCTGAAAACGCTGGCGGGAGGTCGCGGCTAGGAGGATGCGTGCGACACGCCTCCACAGCTCTTTCGGGATCTCAAAAAAAGGCCGCCGACACAGAGAGTGGCAGGCGGCCTCAGGCGGGGGATCAAACCCGGCGGGGGCGGGTGGAGACCCCACGCGATTGCTCCGCATCTCGTCGCAACACTAACCCCTCAGGTCGGCCCTTCTTTTCGCACGCGCTGATGGCGGAGACGGTGATCAAGCCGGCGAACATCGCTCAAACAATCTGTTTCGCCGCATTGACTTTCGCTCCTCGGTTCCCGACGGCTGGGTCGGCTTGAGAATACTTCAAGCCACCAGATCGTGGTGCCGGATGGCGGCCCTTGACCGTGTAGGAGTGCTCTGGCAAGAGCGACTGGCGCCGCTCGCCGGGCGGCGATCGAGGGTTTCCCGGCGAACGGGGGCCTTGTAGGATTATTCCTACCTCGAGTGTCGGACGAAGGCTCTTACGACCGACCTTGACGCAGAGCATGCTGCCGATGAATGACCAATATTCCCTGCGGTTTCACGAGCGCCAGCGATGTACAACATACTGATAGCCGATGACCACGCGGTTGTCCGCGCCGGATTTCGTCAGTTCTTGGCGGATAGCGGTCTCGGCGAGGTAGCCGAGGCTGCCACAGGGCAACAGGCGATGGAGTTGCTGCGGAAAAAGCAATTCGATCTGCTGATTCTAGACATCAACATGCCAGGACGGGGCGGCCTGGACATCCTGAAGAACGTGCGTGCGAGCTTTCCCGGCACCCATGTACTCATCGTCAGTGGATTCCCCGAGCGACAGTATGCCGTGAATGTTCTCAAGGCAGGTGCGAGCGGCTACTTGTCGAAAGAAAGTGCTCCCGAGGAACTGATCAGAGCTGTGCAGCTGGTGCTGGCGGGGCGGCGATACGTCAGCGGTACGCTAGCGGAACAGTTGGTTTCGGGTCTGGACGTGACCTCCACGAAGCCGTTGCATGGCGAGTTGTCCGAGCGCGAGTTTCAGATTCTTTGCAAGCTGGCCACGGGCACCACCGTTTCAGACATCGCGCGCGAGCTTTGCCTCAGCGTGAAAACCGTTAGCACGTATCGCAGCCGCGTGCTCGAAAAAATGAGGTTTAGATCGAACGCTGACATCACCACTTACGCTCTGAAGAACGGCCTGATCCAGTGAGTTCTGCTAGTCCATGGACGCCGGTCCGCGTGTTGCTCGTCGAGGATTCACCCCGAATTGTGGAGCGTTTACGCGATCTCCTGGAGACAGAGGCAGGTGCTGCGGTTGTGCGCGTAGCTGCCGACGAGCAAGACGCAATTCGCGCGGCTCAAGGCAACGACATCGACGTCATGATCCTGGATCTGCAGCTGCGGCAGGGCACAGGATTCGGCGTGCTGCGAGCCCTTGGCCCAGCCCGCGCGCCCACGATCGTCATGACCAACTACGCCCTGCCGGAGTATCGCGCGAAGGCTCTACAGCTTGGAGCCCAATACTTTCTCGACAAAACCACGGACCTTGATCGGCTCCCCGGTATCATTGCTGAGATTGCCCTTTCGGCTCCTCGCCGGGGAGGTCCAAGATGACGCGGGTGCCGCGCGGAGCGGCGGCTTCCATCAGCAGCGTGCCACCGACAGCATGCATCCGGAAGCTCATGTGTTTGACGCCGTGCGAACCCGGTTTCAGTGCCCCGTCCGCAGGTAGCCCGATGCCGTCGTCTTCGACCGTGACGCGCAATCCTCGGCCTTCGCGCCGCATCGACAGCTTCAGGCGCGTCGCTCGAGCATGTTTCAAGGTGTTCAGCAGCGCCTCCTGCACGGATCGGAAAAGCGCGATCGCCACTTCACTGTCCATGGGCTGTTCCTCCTCGGGCAGGTCGAGTTCGAGCTCAAGGCGCCCCTGGCCGGCGCTTTGCCCGGCCTGCCAGCGCAGCGCTGCGACCAGGCCCAAGTTGTCTAGCAGCGTTGGCCGGAGCTCCTCTATGACGCGTCGCTTCAGCTCCACACCGGCAGTCAGGGCAGCCTCTACGCGCGCCCAACGCGCTCGCGCGTCCTCATCTGGTAGAACGATGTGCCGCCGTAGCTGTGCGAGATCCATGCGCATGGCGACGAGCAACCCTCCAAGCTCATCATGCAGCTCCCGCGCTAGGGAAGCCTTCTCCAACTCCCCGACGCGCACTAGGTGAGCCGAGAGTTCCTGTAGAGCCGCCGTTCGCTCCTTCACGAGTGCATCCAGGTCGTTATTGACCGTCTGGCGCCACCGAATTTCGCGTGTAGCCAGCAAGCCGACAAGCACTAACAGAACCAGTGTGAAAGCCGTCGTCGCGAGGTTGATCAGGCTGTTCCTGCGGATTTCGGTATTCCACTCGGCAAGGCTCTGATAGATTCGCAATCGCTCGCGCGTTCGCAGCGCTTCCAGATCGGCACGAATGCTCCGCATTTGGTATAGACCGACGTCGGTCTTTTCCGCGGCGAGTGCCTCACGGGGGCGGCCTTCACGCATTATCCGCAGCGTTTCGTCCATCTCGGTGAACTTTGCCTTGATCCTATTCTGGACGGTTCCCAGCGTGGGTAGCTCCTGCAAGTCGTGTTTCGAATAGCGCTGGATCAGATCCGCGGCCAGCTCGAATGCTGTCGCACGTCCTGCGTCGTAGGGGTCTGCGTACTTCCGCTCTCCCGTCAACAAGTAGCCGCGCTCGGCGCTTTCGGCTTCAATGCAGGCGTAGATCAGCTCCGCGACCACTCGCATCGTGTCCTGGCGCTCCTGGATCATCTCACTGAGTTCGCGTGTATAGGCGCGCCGCTCCTCGGCGACGAAGAACGCTGTGAAAACCAGCGCGATCGCTCCCAGCAACGGCAGCAACACATAGCGCCTGTCGAACCCCGTTCGCAGTATTTGTCGCATGGCGACCCGCTGCACCTACGCCGAAGCGAACAAGCCTAACGCGGATTCTGGAATTCGCATACGGCAGCCCAGGAGTGGTGGCCGTGACCAACCGTCGTAATCGGTGCTGTCAGCACTGAGTTCGAGCTCGCTAAGCAAAAATAATTGGTTCGGTCGTCGCGCTTTTCCGCCAACCGTGTAGGACGCGTCTGACGCGCGCTTTCGGCCAGGGAGACGAGTCAGTCAAACAGGTGCGCGAAGGTGTCGAAGCCATCGTTGTCGGCGGTGCGCTCGCCGCGGTGGGCCGGCTCCCGTTCCGGCACCTAAGAGGCGAATCGCGATGTCGATGCAGTATGGGGGCATTGGGCGCGCCTCCGACGACGCGAAATCGGAAGGGTTGCAAACACTGACCACCTATTCCCATGAAGGGCGCAAGCCGTAGTCCGATGACCAAGGACCGCGTGGTAGAACTCCTGGCACGAAAGTTGCTCAATTCTCCTGGAGTGCTTGCGAGACGGAGTATCGTGATGCCGCAGAAATGGTCGACGAAGGACGAGCGTAAGTATCAGCACATCAAGAAGAGCGAGCATGAGCGAGGTGTTTCGCTCGCCCGCGCGAAGGAGGTCGCGGCTCGTACCGTAAATAAGGCTCGTAGGCTCGAGGGCAGGACACGCAGGCGAACCGCGAGCGGCACCGGCAACCCAAATAGACCGCTCGAAGAGCGCACGGTGCAAGAGCTTCGTAACCGCGCCGGACAGCTCCACATCGAAGGGCGGGCGCGCATGAGGAAGGGCGAGCTCGTCTCGGCGATCCGGGCAGCGCAGTAGCGCTGCAGCAGCTGCTCCGCCGCGTGCCCGGGCGGCCCCCGGCGCTCACTGACTGATGTCGCGTCCGTCGGTAGCCGGCTGGCGGCCGAGTCGGCGTCCACGCGCGTGCGGGTCGCGCCGCGCCTCGCGCACAGAACGGTTGACGCTGCGGGCATGTGCAACGAGCCGCAGTGCGAGGACGAACAGGCCCGTAGCAACGAGGATGCCGCCGGCCGCGCCTAGCACACCCAACAGGAATGTCAGAGTCATGTCAGCGTTTTCCCTCTGGCCCGTCTGGCTCCACCGTCGATAAGAGCAGACTTACAGTGACGCGCTCCGGGTTCTATGGGTGGCCGAAGGCAGCATTTTGAACGCCGCGTCTCGACGACAGCCAACGCGTCAACCAATCTCGCTCGTGACTGCTCAAGTCTTCATTCAGCTCGAACACAGAGGTCCTGATATCGCGAAGGCTCTCCCACATTTCGTTTCTCCCGACTTTTTCGTTTTCGGTAACGTGCGTCCTAGTGCTGCGCTGACGGCTACAACGCACAGATGGCATTTCTCGCGCGCTTTGCAACCTACGAAGCAACTCCCTTGGCCTATAGTGATCATTGTCGGGGGGCTCGAGCCGACCGGGCTGTCAGAGACCGCCCCCGCTACGGGTAAGTCACGGCCGACGCGCGCGGTGCGGCTAAGCCAGTAGAACGGCCGCCGGCCACAGTCACCAAACCAGTGGAACCGGGACAGGTGACAAGGTCCTGCCTGAAGGCGAAGGCGAACTTCGCAACGGCGCTACGGCTCGGGTGTGCCGGTGTCGATACCCAGGCGCGCGGCCTTGGCGAGTGCCTGGTACTTGGCCCTAAACTCGTCGAGGGCGTCGTCCTCGATCTCCTCGAGGTCGAGCAGCGCGTTATGTGCGCCGTTCGTCGCGCGGATAAGCTCGTCGAGCTTGACTTGGATGGCTTCCGTGTCGCGGTTCTGCGTGTTCTGAATCAGGAAGACCATCAAGAACGTGACGATCGTCGTGCTCGTGTTGATCACGAGCTGCCACGTGTCACTGAAGCCGAATATCGGGCCGCTGATCGCCCAGACGATGATGATCGCGACGGCAAGCGCGAATACGCGCGGTTTCCCGCAGAAGCGCGAGGCGTGCTTCGCGAATCTCGAGTACCAGGTTCGGTTTTGCACAGGATGATCCCGCTACTTGATTGTAGGTTTCCAAGTTGGCGACAAGGACACGGGGAAAGCAATAGGTTTCGCTGCGCGCGCCGATGCCGAACGGCACGACGCGTCTCCCTCCGCTGATGGTTTGTGACGCCGAATATGCGGCGTGCGCTGACAGACAGCTTTGTGACACTTGGCTAGCGTTAGCATGGGAAACGCCACCATGGAGTAAAGTCATGCGCACTGACTTCCGGGACATTCAGCAGCTCGCTTATCGTCTGTGGCAGGAGCGCGGCGGCCCGTCCGGCGACGCAGACACCGACTGGTACGAAGCCGAACACCGACTGGCCAGCAGCACGGACATGAATAGCCGCATTGATGAAGCCTCTCGCGAATCCTTCCCCGCGAGCGACCCGCCTGCCAGCCATTCGCCGGACGTGCCGCCGGCCAACACGGAAGCCAAGTGGCGAGCCTCGCGCCGCGCCAAGCGAGCGCATAGCACGACACGCTAGAACGAAGGCGCCAGCCGTGGCGTGTCAAGGCTGCTCTCGTTGGAGGTGGTGCGAAGAATACGAAACGTCGTGAGACGCAACGTCAGGGAATGCGCGGCCGCCGACTTGCGGCGCGCAGCATTACCGCCACCACTACCAATAGTGAGGTATATCGTAGTAATCGAATGCTCTGTCGCGATAGGCAAGCCCCGAGTCGCGCGTCAATTCCTCCAGGGAATCAGCCGGTGCTGCGCGCAGCTTCTCCTTGGAAAAACTCACTACGTAGGCTTCATCGCGTTCGACATAGTCGAGCGACTGCCAGGGTAGCGGATGATACTTTTCTCCTATCCCGAGGAATCCCCCAAAACCCACGACCGCAAATAGAATGTTATTTGACAGCTTGTCTAGGACGACATCCTTCACCGTTCCAATCGTATCGCCGGATCGGTTTTTGACTTGCGTGCCAATCACGCGGCTTGCGCAGATCGCCGCGGTGTGTCCCGATGCCGTCTTGGAAGGCGACGCCGTTCCCATATGGGGTCTCGTACGAGAAATGAAGTTCTGATCGGTCATTGCGATCTCCTTTGGTGTTGGGCCAGCTCAATGTAGGCGCATTTCTCGGCGTTTCCCGTCGGCGGGCAGAGCTTCTGCATGTCAGCGCCGGCTGGCATCGGGATGGTTGCGGTGGGCGACTCGTCCGCCGCGACGTCGGCGGCGCGAAATGTGGCGCGTGGCTGCTTACGTCGGTTATGGTCGAGCTTCGGAGCGTAGCCTGGGCGGCGGTGAGCATTGCCTCCAGAATGAACGACCGATCTGATCGATTGCCTTTAGTAACATCGTGACTAACGTGGAAAACGGTTGTCAGAGCTCGGTTCGGGGTGCTCATGGACCCGCTTAGCCATGCAGTCCTCGGCGCGAGTTTGGCCCAAGCTGCACTCGACTATCGCCGTCTGATCGCGGCGGTGTTGGTGGCGGCAGCGGCGGCCGTGGCGCCGGACTTGGATGCCCTAGTCCGCTCGTCGAATGACCCGCTGCTTTATCTCGAATATCATCGCAGCTTCACCCACGCGTTGTGTTTCGTGCCGTTCGGCGCGCTGTTGTGCGCGGCCGTCTGTTGGCCATTCGTGCGACTGCGGCTGACGCCGTTGCACACTTATGTACTGAGCGTGCTGGGTTACACGAGCCATCTCCTTCTCGATGCGTGTACGACCTATGGCACACAGCTGCTATGGCCATTCTCGACTAGGCGGATTGCCTGGAACATGATCGCGTTCATCGACCCATTGTTTGCCGTTCCGCTAATCGCGTTAACCGTCGCGGCTTACCTGCGGCGCCGGCCAAGGTACGCGCGTTTTGCGGTGATCTGGGTGCTCGTGTACCTCACGCTCGGCGCAGTCCAGAACGAACGTGCAGCAGCGGTCAGCGCAGCTCTTGCGGCAAGTCGGTCGCATGTGCCGGTTCGAGTCTTTGTAACACCCGCGCTCTTGAGCATGCTCTTGTGGAAGACGGTCTACGAATACGATGGGCGCTATTACGTCGATGCGGTGCGTGCGGGATTCGCGGCCGTGCCGGTACCGGGCGAGAGCATCTCGCGACTCGATGCGGTACGGGATTTTCCGTGGCTGTCAATGTCAAGCCAGCAGGCGCTCGACGTGCAGCGTTTCCGGCGGATCGCGGACGACTGGGTGGCGGTGGATGCGAATGCTCCGGACCGCGTCATCGATCTACGTTACTCGCTGGTGCCGAATGAAATAGCCGGGTTCTGGGCCATCGTACTTGACCCGGACGCTGCGCCGGAAGATCACGTCAAGTACGTCAGCACGCTCGAGGGTGCACCACAACGGGTGATTCGGCTTCTCGGCATGCTGTTTGCGACACAGGATGAACCGCGGAACAAGGCCGCGGCGCCTGCGGGGAAGGCAAGAGGCGCGGGATAGGCACAGAAAGTCGGCGCTGGAGAGCTCGTCAACGACAGACGCGTTGAGCGACGGTATCGCCTCGATACGCTGCAAGCTCAGCGATAAGAACAACACTGCGTCGCCATGCGGGCGACCCCGTGTCCCGCTGCAGCGAGTCGGCTGCGAACAGTCACCGCGAATCTTGCGGAATCGCGCCGCTATAGAGCCTACAGCCCTTATCACTGCGCTCCTTGCATCGCCGATAGGACGGGTCCTACGGCATCTCGTCGCCATCTACACCTACTCAAAGGCGCTGCTTCCGGAGAGCATAGTGACACCCGATACGGGCCATGAATGTTTCAGAGGAGGATATATGAACTGGGATCGCATAGAGGGACAGTGGAAGCAGCTCAAAGGTCAAGCTCAGCAGCGCTGGGGGAAACTTACGGACGACGACTGGGTGCAAATCCGAGGCAAACGCGAAGAGTTAGTCGGCAAGGTCCAGTCGCTCTATGGTAAACGCAAGGACGAAGTCGAACGCGACGTCGACGACTGGGGCGACACACTCCGCTAAGCACGCTGACGGGTTCGCACTTTTCGAGGAGAACGATATGAAAAGGCTTCTAGCGATTACGACGATGATTGGCGTACTGGCGGCTTTGCCGGCAGCCGGCGTCGAACCCAAAGGGTCGGCCAAGGACGCGTGGATTACCGGCAAGATCGAGACCGTCTATGCGCTGAACCGGCATCTGAACGGTTTCACCATCGACACGGACGTGACACAGGGTGCCGTACATCTCACCGGCCACGTCGAGAGCGACATCGATCGCGATCTTGCCGGCGAGCTCGCGAAGGGCATCGAAGGGGTTGTGAGCGTGGACAACGACCTCGTAGTCGATCCGAAGGCCCGCAAGCCCGCGTCGACGGGGACCGAGCGATCCTTCGGCGTATGGGTCGGCGACGCGACGACCACGGCGGCAGTGAAGACGAAACTGCTCGCCGACAAAAACACCCATGGCATGAAAATAGATGTCGCCACGCGCGGCGATGTCGTCACGCTATCGGGCGAGGTAGCGTCGGCGCAGGAGAAACAGCTCGCGGAGCAGATCGCGCGTAACACCGGTGATGTGAAGGACGTCCGCAATCAGCTTGCAGTTCGGCATTCCAACTAGGTCGGGCACAGCGGCCGATTGGTAGGGGCTCGAACGCGGACGCCAGACTGCCGGCGTTCTCTCCCGGGCCCAATTGGGAGAACGCAAATGATCGGTTGGGCGGCAACGTTTCTGATCTTGGCGATTGTGGCCGGAGTTCTCGGATTTTCGGGCGTAGCCGGGATCGCGACCCAAATCGCGTGGATCCTGTTCGTTGTCGGCCTAATCTTGGCGGTGGTATTTGGGCTCCTCGGCCGCAGGGCAGAGTAGCTTAGAGACCCGAACGAAGCTTGTCGCCCAATGCAGGCGGTGTCCCCGGTGGCGATCTTGTCGGTGGGATCGATGCGTATTTCGGGAATTTCGCTGCGTTCAAAGATCGTTCAAGGATCAACTCAATGCGATCTGCGCCGGCGTGGAGGGCTCGGGATGGTCTGGTGCGAGTGGCCGCGCGCTAGGCGTGAGATGCACAAAGGAGGACGAGATGCTGTGTTTGGCGGCGACGTCGTTTTTGTTGACAGTAATCGTGAGTGCGCTCGGATTCGCTGGGCTCGCGGGAACGGCAGCGGGCATCATCGAGGTCTTGTTTCTCGCGTTTCTCGCACTACTGAGTCTGAGCGCAATCGCGCGTGCGTTGCGGGGGCAGCCACCCCTCTGACCGCGCTGGGCCCATAGCCGCCGCTCGCGTCATCTCCGCTTCGGTCCCGCACAGATACCGTATTTGCGGCGTTGCAAGACCTCCGTCAGCGCGACCCACCATTCCGTCATCCCGGTCCGATTCGGATCTCGGATTGAATGGAGCCTCGTTTCAGAAGTCAGCCGCTGGCGCGACGTAGGCTCGGGAACACGAGCAGCAACGGTCGGATGACATGCGAAGCTCGGTCAGATCGCCGCAGATTTGCGAAGTAGCGACTAGTCTCGTCGCGCGCTCGAGAAAGTTGCGGACTCCACGGCAGGCACGAGCCAGCACTGTCGCCGTAATCTTACAACTTGACTCGCGCACGGCCTACATATTTGGGGACGCAATCTGAGCACAATGTTTGCGTAGTCTTGCAGCGGTCCGACTGCTGCAACACAGCTACGATGCAGGAAGAGCCACAAACAGGAGGAATGCTCATGAACAAGATGCTACCGATTTTAGCGACGGCGACAGCGGTGATCGGCGCAACGGCCATTGCGGCCGAGCGACCGACCTTCTCGCAGCTGGATAAAAACAACGATGGCTATGTCAGCCACGAAGAAGCGGCTGCGGCACCCGACATCATGAAGCTGTTCGCCGCGGTCGACACGAACCACGACAATCAGTTGAGCCAGACCGAATATGCGAACGCGCTGAAGCAGCTCCAAGGCTGACCGTGACGCTGCCGTCTGCCGACGCCCGGCGAGAATCCCCCATCCCGTTCATCGTCCCGGCGTCGGCAGATGGCGGCCTCCGTGCGGCGGTTTCACGTGGCGAACGGCATCCCGGATCTATTGGTCGCAGGTTCGATACCTGCACGGTCCAGCGCGTCGCCTAAGTCGCACGCGCAGGAGGCGTCGCCGCGTCAGTCGAGCGATTTCAGACCCGGCTCGATCGCGAAGTCCATGACCACGCCGCCTTGCACGCGGACGCCGCCGAGCTCGAGCGAAGTGCCGGGCGCCGCAGTCTTGACCGAGTACAGCCCGGCGAAGCCGCTGCCTTGCAGCGCCTGGTAGACGACGTTCGCGCTGTCGTCGGTGATCGCGAATTGCTCGATGCCGCGCGCCGTAAGAGGCGGGTTGAGCTTCGCCGGCGCACCGGCCGCGCTCATCTCGACGGTGTAGAGGTCGAACTGACCGTCCGTGCTCGCATCGGCCGCAAAGACCACCTTGCTGTTGTCCGGGCTGATCGCGAAGGGCAACCGGTGCGCGAGATTCGGCAAGTCCACGTCGCCTTCGGCGATGAGTGGGCCGTTGAGCTTAGTACTGACGCCAGGCGTCGAGAGTTGCACGCTATAGATCTCGAACATGTCGTTCGTATCTTGGTCGGCGCGGTAGACGACGAACTCCCCGTTTGGGCTCACCACGTAAGTCGTCACACGTCCGCCGGCCACGAGTGGCGGATTGAGCTTCGTCGCCACGCCCGGCGTAGAGAGCTCGACCGAGTAGAGCTCGATGACGTCGTTCGTCGTCTCGTCGGCGCAGTAAACGACGCGTTGGCTCGTCGAATCGAAAACGAAGTTGCAGAGATCGCCGCCCGCCACGAGCGGCGCATTCAGCTTCACGGCCGTGCCCGGCGTTGCGGTTTGAACCGCATAGAGCTCGTATTTGTCGTTGACCTCTTGGTCCGCGACATAAGCGATCGTCGCTCCGTCGGGGCTGAAATGATAGTGCTCCGCGACGACGCTGCCGCCGGCCACGAGGGGCGGATGGACGAGGACGGGAGCCCCGGGGCTCGCGACGTCGATGAGGAACAGCTGAAAGGCACCATCGGTGTCTCGGTCGGCCGAGTACAACACCTTCGTGCCGTCCGGACTGAACGCGATCGGTGCCCGCACGTCGCCTTCGATCTGCAGCGCATCGTTGAGCTTGACGCCTGGATCCGAGCCGCCGAGCGTCACGAGGTAAAGCTCCTCACGGCCGAGCGTATCCGCGTCGGCCGCGTACGCGATCGATGTGCCGTCGGGCGAGAACGCGAACGTCGAGACGGCACCCCCGACAGGCAACGGTCGGCTCACCTTCGTCGAGGCGCTCGGTGTGGCGAGGTCGACGACGTAGAGCTCGGCCTGGGTTGCCGATTCCTGCCGCGCGATGTAGGCCACGCGATCGCCCTTGGGAGACAACGCGAACGCGCCGACGGCCCCGCCCACGACGAGCGGGCCGTTGAGCTTGGTCGTCGTGCCAGCCGCGTTCGCATCGACGAGATAGAGTTCGGGCGTCGAAGCCTCGTCTTGCGTCGCAAGATACACGATTGGCGACGTCGGCGGAGGCGACGCGGTGAGCGGCGGCGCTCCACCGCCGCCGTTGTTACCGCTGCCACCCGCGTTTTGGTCACCGCCGCCGCCCCCACCGCACGCGGCGAGGGCGGAAAGGCCGAGCACGCTCACGGCGCGAACAGTGAACCGCAGGAGTGGGTCAGGAGGCGTATGCGTCTTCGTTTTCATCCGAGCGAGTCCCAGTGGAAGGCTTCACTGTGACGTCCACTGCAAATGCCGTGCCCGCGGCTGTAAAGCCCCAGACGGGCGCGTCGTAGCGACGGCGGCCTTGGCGAACGGCCCGCAGAACCGTCGTCAAACGACGACAGCCGAACATGGCAAAGGACACTTCCCATGAAGGCGCCAGATGGACCTGCGTCGCGTACGTTTTGCCGTGGCCGCGTATCCGCCGCGTCCACGTTGTCGTCGGCGGTCAGCACCCGGTGCGGTTGTTGGGCGTTGCCTGTGCCGGCCGCGGAGAGCGAAATTGCGTGGCGCCGCGTCCTTCCGCTCGTTGGCCGGCCGACTGCGCTTCGCTCGGAGTTGCTTCAGACGCCTGCCGGCTCGTTGCGCGGCGTCTGCACCAGTTCGGGTGCCGGCTTGGGATCGCCGCAGCCGTACCAGCAGCCGGAGGTCACGACCCTGATCGCGGCAGAGAGGAGTCGCGAACTCAGCATCAAGCCCGCGTCCTGCGCCTTGCGCAACGAGATCTCGAAACGCACGCGCTGGTCAACGATTCGGAAGTTGACCATCGCACCGCTCTCGAGCCCATCGGCGACATCCGTGACGACCAGAACCGGTCGATCGCCGAGCGCACCGATGAGCTTCCTCAATACGGAGTCGTGTTGCTCGCCGATGAACACCAGCTGTGCGTCACGGGCGTCCTGAATCTGCTCGATGCGCCGTAGCTTGATCGGGTGCCCTTCGATCGTGCGGCCGGGTAGGTACTCTTCGAGCTCTGTCGCGATGCTCGGGGCGCCGAGCACTGCAATGGTGATCGGCTTGTCCGCGGGCGTGGTGCTCGGCCACTCTATGTACGTTCCAAACCGATAGATAAACGCGGCTTTGATCTCGTCCGCCGAATACGGTTGCGGCTGGGCCTCGACGCGACTGCTCGCGGCGGCGAACAGTAGCGACGAGCACAAGAACCATCGCAGAGCAGCGATACTCGCCATACGCACTGGATTTCTGCTCCGGACCGCCCGCGTCAAGTAGAGCATACGTCAACGTGCCTGTGCCAACGTCTCGAGAGCCACTTGGAGACCCTCCAGCTCGACGGGTTTCACGAGATGCAGCGCAAAGCCCGCCTCGCTCGATCGCTCGCGGTCGTGGGCTTGACCCCAGCCGCTGAGCGCGATCAACACGGTTCGCGCCAGTCTGGGTCGGGCGCGGAGCTCGCGCGCGAGCTCGTAGCCGCTGATTCTCGGCAATCCAAGGTCGAGGAACGCGAACTCCGGTACGACCTCGTTCGCGATTTCGAGCGCCCGCTCGGCGTCGTGCGCGACGCTGACCCTATGGCCGAGCGTCTCGAGCAGCATGGCCAGGCTGTCGGCAAAGTCCACGTTGTCATCGACGAGCAGGATTCGGTGCGGGCCTTGTGGGCTCGGACGCGGAGCGGGCTCGGTGTCGCGATTCGAAGCGAGCGCGGCCAATACCGGCAGCGTGACGTTGAACACGCTGCCTCGCCTTGGCCCCGGACTCGAGGCCGTAATGCTCCCACCGTGCAGCTCGACCAGCCGCTTCGCGAGCGCGAGCCCCACGCCTAGACCGCTCTGCATGCGCTCTAGCGCGTTGTCGCCTTGCGCGAACATGGCGAAGATTCGCGACATGAGCTCGGCCGTCATACCGAGTCCCTGGTCGCGGATCTCGACCTCGACCGTCGTGCCCACGAGCCTGGCCGATAACGTCACGTGCCCCCCGGCCTCGCTGAACTTCGCTGCGTTGTTCAGCAGATTGCCGAAGACCTGCGCGAGCCGGGCGGCATCGGCCTGCAGATAGATCGGCTGGCCGGGCAACTCGACCTCCAGCGTCTGCTGGCTGTCTTCGTAGAGCGGTCGCGCCGTGTCGACGGCGCTCTGCACGATCGCCGCGAGATCCACGGCCTCCTTGCGCACTATCAGCTTGCCGCTCGTGATGCGCGAGACGTCGAGCAAGTCATCCACGAGACGCACCATCTGCTTGAGCTGACGCGCGACTATGCCGTGGGCCCGCGCGACGATCGAGGCATCGCTTTGCGGCGCCTGCGCCAAAGTCATCGCGTTGACCATCGGCGCCAACGGGTTTCTGAGCTCGTGCGCCAGGGTTGCGAGGAACTCGTCTTTGCGTTGGTCGGCGAGGCGAAGTGCGGCCTCGGCCTCCCGGCGCTCCACGGTCTCTTGCTGCAACGCCTCGTTCGACGCCTCGAGCGCCGCCGCGTGCTGCCCGACCTCGGCGACCATGGTGTTGAACGCGTCGACGAGGACTCCGATCTCGTCCTGCGTTGTTCGCTCGGCGCGCAAGGTGAAGTCGCGACGCTCGATCAGGGCACGTGCGACGGCCGTGATGGCCACAACGGGGCCCGTCACCGACCCTGCGAGCCAAAGCGCAATCAGGCCCGCTACCCCCATGCCGCCAACCATTACGCCGCCGAGGATCAGCAGATAGTCGCGAATGCGTTCGGCGAGATCGTAGCTCGACTCCAGGTAAACAGTGCCCAGCAGCTCGTCGTTCTGAATGACCGGCTGGAACATCGTGAGTGCTCCGCCGCGGATCTCGATGCCAGCGGGGCCGAGCGGCGGGAACCTGGGTTCGTCGCTACGGCTGAAGGTCGCGAACAGCGACCCATTGGCCGTATAGATCGCGGCGGCCTGGATCGACACGCGATTGCTGAGGAGATCCAGGTTCCTTGTAGCCTCCTTCGGATCGTCGAACTGCAGCGCCGGCGCGCTAATGCGTGCGAGCAGATCGGCCTGGGTCGTTGCGTCCGCGAACAGGAACTTGCGGTAATAGCTGATCTCGTACGCGAGCATGAGCCCCGTCGCGACGGACAGTGCGACGAAGGTGGTCACGAGCACGATGATCACGACCTTCGTGCGCAACGACCGGCGAACGGCGTTCAGCATCGACACGAGTCTCGTCCTGACACGGCGCACCGGAGCTTAGTAAAATGCCTCCGGTGTGTCACCCGCAGCACCGGAACCGAACCGCGTGGGTGTGTCCGCCGGGCAACAGGGTCGCACTGGCCGACTTCAGTCACTATACTCGCGGTCGGTTTCCGGTGACCATGCTGCCCCAATGCAACCGATAGCGCTAGCGCGCAGTGCATCCGCCGCCACTAGGACCGCCCTGACGCGACTTGCGCTGTTTCTGCGCTCCACTGCATGGCTTGCGGGGTGCATGCTCGCTGCGCCAGGGCTCGCGCAACAACCGGCGGGGCAGAACGCGTTCGATCTCAGCATAGAGCAGCTAGGGCAGATCCGCGTCACGACCGCGTCGCGCAGGGACGAGCGCCTGGATGTGACTGCTGCGGCCGTCTACGTGATCACGGCCCAGGACATTCGCCGCAGCGGCGTCACGACGATTCCGGACGCATTGCGGCTCGCGCCCGGCGTGGAAGTGGCGCGCAACGGCTCGCACTCTTGGACGATCTCGATTCGCGGATTCAGCAGCAACCTTTCGAACAAGCTCCTGGTCTTGATCGACGGCCGCAGCGTGTACTCGCCACTGTATGCCGGCGTGTTCTGGGACGTGCAGGATGTGCTGCTGGCCGACGTCGAGCGTATCGAGGTCGTTGCAGGCCCCGGCGGCGCCGTGTGGGGCGCGAACGCCGTGAACGGCGTCATCAACATCATCACGAACTCGGCCCGGGATCGACAGGGCTTGTATGCCGAGGTCGGTGCCGGCAACGAGGAGAAGGATTTCGCCGCCGTGCGCTACGGCTGGCAGCCCACAGAGAAGCTCTGGGCGAGTGCGTTCGTGAAGACCTTCGACCGGGAGGAGGCGAAGGTCGCAGGAACCGGAGCCGGCGCCAACGACGCGTGGGGCCTGTCGAGCGGCGGCTTCGCGCTCCAGTGGCGACCCGACGCCGAGCGTCGACTGAACGTCCGGGCGAACGTCTACGAAGGGGACGAGTCGATCCTAGCGCGCGGCGATTTCACGCTGGGCACGCTGCCCCTCACCGGTATTCCGGCCAACGTTCCGCTGAGTGGCCACAGCCTGATTGCAAACTGGACGCGGACGCTGAGCGCCGACGCGAGCTGGCGACTGCAGTTCAATTTCGACCACACGGATCGACAGATCCCCGGCAGCTTCAATGAGGCGCGAAGCACGTACAATTTGGCTTTCCTGCACGACCTGGCCAACACTGCTCGCCACGATGCGCAATGGGGAGTCGAGCTCCGCTCCACGGCCGATGATCTCGGTAACACGCAGTTCGCGTCGTTCATTCCGCCGAGCAGAACGGATCGGACGCTGAGTGCGTTCGTGCAGGATCGGATCGAGCTCAAGCACGAGCGGATGTACCTCACGCTCGGAACGAAGCTCGAGCACAACGACTACACGGGGTTCGAGCAGCAACCGAGCGTTCGCTTCACGTGGCTACCCCGTGGCGGCCAGCGCACGTTCTGGGCGGCGGTGAGCGAAGCCGTCCGCATTCCGGCTCGACTCAATACGGACCTTACGCTTTACGCGCCGGTCGCCGTCCCCGGCCTGCCGCCGGTGTATATCAACGTGAACGGCAATCCGGACTTCATGAGCGAGACGCTCGAGGCGTATGAACTCGGCTATCGCATGCAGCTCAGTGACAAGCTATCGCTCGATGTGGCGGCGTTCGACAACTTCTACGACCACCTGCAGACCAACGAGCCGGCCGGGCCGCTCGTGACTGTGCCGGGCCCGCCCGCGTATCTGATCGTGCCCGCCGTTCAGGGCAACCTCATGAAAGGCAAGAATTCGGGCGGGTCGTTCGCGCTGACCTGGCAGCCGCTGACGCGGTGGCGATTGATGTTCCACGGATCCGTCCTGAACATGAACCTGCAGACGAAGCCCGGCGGTCAAGACGTGAACTCGCTAGGTGTAGCGGGCAACAGCCCCCGCCACATGCTCTCGGTGCTATCGTTCTTGGACCTTACCCACGACATCACGCTCTACACCGGTATCCGTCACGTCGACGCGCTGCCGTCACTCGCCGTGCCGAGCTACAACGCGGTCGATGTCAGCGTTGCGTGGCACCCGAATGAGCAGCTGAGATTGTCGTTAACCGCACAGAGCCTGAACGACGTCGAGCACCTGGAGTTCGGAGACGGCGTGTTGATCGCGCGCAGCGTGTTCGCGCGCATCGACTGGCGGCGGTAGAACGGGTTGAATCGCGAAGCGGCGTGAGCCTTGCTTTCCCGGCGTGAGGCCCATCGGCTCCGTGGCACGCTTATTGCTCCCTCGCTATCAATGCATGCGCACCCCGCCACCGCGACCCGAGACGCGATCCAGTTCCGCCAGTCGGGCACGCCCCCGGCCGCACCGATCGCCATGCCGGATCAGAACCTCGCGGTAGTCGACCGTGTGCGCTTCCCGCGACCCAGCTGGCGTACGCGGGCGGGGCGGCTCGTTACGTTTGGCGGTGCCATTGGGCTCACGGCCTACGCGTCGCAGCAGGTAGTGGCCTTGGTGCCGCTGGCTGACGTCGGTCCGCTGCGCTGGTTGGCCGCGGTCTTGTTCTTCATAACCTTCGGCTGGATCTCACTGGCGGCGATGAGCGCCATCGCGGGGGTCCTGCTCGCCGGCTCGGTGCGTCGAAGACAAGATGCCGTCACGTCGTTACAGCGCCGTACCGTGCTGCTGGCGCCGATCTGCAACGAGGATCCCGCGCACACGTTCGCCGCGCTGATGGCGATGGGCGCCGACCTCGTCGAGCTCGGCGCTGGCCCCTCGTTCGAGATCTTCGTCATTTCCGATACGACGAATCCCGACATTTGGGTTCAGGAAACTGCCGCGTTCCATACGCTGCGCCAGGAGCTTCAGGGCGGCATCGCCGTATGGTACCGGCATCGGCACGAGCATTCGGGCAAGAAAGCGGGCAATGTCCGCGACTTCGTCACGCGCTGGGGCGGGCGCTACGAGAACATGATCGTACTCGATGCCGACAGCATGCTATCGGCGTCGACGCTGCTCAGCTTGGCGCGCGAGATGCAGGCAGAGCCGCGGTGCGGCATTTTGCAGAGCGTGCCGAGATTGTGCCGCGGCACCACCTTGCTGGCGAGGCTGCAACAGTTTGCGACGGCCGTGTACGGCCCGATCGTGGCGCGAGGCACGTCGGTTTGGCAGGGCGACGACGGCAACTACTGGGGGCACAACGCGATCATCCGGGTGCAGGCGTTTGCCGAGGCCGCCGGGCTGCCGGTGTTGCCGGGGCGCAAGCCGTTCGGAGGCGAGATTCTTTCGCACGATTTCGTCGAGGCTGCGCTCGTGCGACGCGCGGGCTGGGCGGTGCGGATGAGCCCCGCGCTAGAGGAGTCGTGGGAGGAGCCGCCGCCGTCTTTGCTCGACCTGGCTGCACGGGATCGCCGCTGGGCGCAGGGTAATCTTCAGCACCTATCGATCGTCTCCGCCAAGGGTCTGCGTTGGCCGAGCCGCGCTCACCTGATGATCGGCGTCATGAGCTACCTGGCCTCGCCGCTGTGGCTCATGCTGTTGCTCGTGGGACTGGGCCTGCTGGCGCAAACGGCCATGCAAGGGTTCGACTATTTCCCGGAGGCGCACTCCCTGTTTCCGCGATGGCCTACCTTCGACACGCAGCGCATGATCATGATGACCGTGACGATGTCCGTGCTGCTGGTGCCGAAGGCGCTGGGCCTGCTCCGCGCGTTCGGCGACAGGGCGCTGCGCCGCGGCGGCATCATTCGGCTCTGTATCGGCGTGCTGCTGGAAACGGTCCTCTCGGCGCTGTATGCACCGATTCTGATGCTGACTCAGAGCCGTCAGATCTGGGAGATCTTGCGAGGCAAGGACTCGGGTTGGAAACAGCAGCAGCGGGAAGGTCGAACGGAGACCTGGCGAACGCTCGCGCGGCGCCACTTCGTCCACACGCTGGTCGGCCTGGTGGTCACTGCGGCGCTGCTGCGCTATTCCCCGAGCCTGTTGGCCTGGATGTCGCCCGTGCTGATCAGCCTGGTGCTCGCCGTGCCGCTCTCGCGAGCCAGCGGCAGCCGCATGCTGGGCCGAGCGCTGCGGCGTTGCGGGTTGCTGTTGACGCCCGAAGAGATCTCACTGCCGAAGGTGTTTGCGATCAGCGACGATTTTCGGCGACGCCTAAAAGGCGAGCTCGCTGGGCTGACCTTCGCGGCGCTGCTCGACGATGACGAGCGCCGGCAAAGGCATTTCTCCGTGATCGAGGCACCCCCCGCGCCGCCATCCTGGTTGCCGGACATGGGACACTTGAGCGTGCGGTACAAAATCGAACGAGCGGACTCGGTGGCCGAAGTGCTCGCGTCGCTGTCGGCCGAGGAGCAGCTGGCGCTGCTCGCGCACGCCGCGGACTTCGAGGCATTCTGCGCGCTCACTCACGCCGACTGCCGCATCCACTGAGCCGTCAGTCGTTCGCTGATTGCAGCGCATGGTTCGCGCCGCCGCCCGTCACGCGCCAGATGCTGTCGCCGACGTCGTCGGCGACGAGTAGCCCGCCCCGGGCATCGATGGCAACGCCAACGGGTCTGCCGCGAGCCTCGTCCTCCGGCGACAGAAAACCCGTCAGCACGTCTGTGGCGGGACCCCTCGGCCGGCCGTTGACGAACGGTATGAAGATGACCTTGTACCCGCTCAAAGGCCTACGGTTCCATGAGCCGTGCTGGCCGATGAACGCGCCATTGCGATAGCGGGACGGCAAACCGTCGCCGGTATTGAATGCGAGCCCCAGCGATGCCGTGTGCGGCCCGAGGGCGTACTCCGGCACGAGTGCCTTCGCAACCAGATCCGGCCGCTGCGGCTGCACCCGAGCGTCGAGGTGCCCGCCGTAGTAGCTGTACGGCCAGCCGTAGAAGCCGCCGCGCTCGAGCGACGTCAGATAGTCGGGCACGAGATCGCCGCCGAGTTCGTCGCGCTCGTTGACGATCGTCCACAGCTTGCCAGTGCCAGGCTCCCATGCGAGCCCGTTCGGATTGCGGAGCCCGGAAGCGAATACGCTGACCTTGCCGGTAGCGGGCTCGATTTCGAGCACCGACCCGCGCAGCTTCTCCTGCTCGATACCGTTCTCGCCCACGTTGCTGTTCGAGCCGACGGTCACGTACAGACGCCTGCCGTCCTGGCTCGCGACCACGTTCTTCGTCCAGTGGTGGTTGATCGGCCCAGCCGGCAGCGGTGCGACGATCTGCGGCACCGCATCGATCCGCGTGGCATCGCGTGTGTACGGAAAGCGCAGCAGGGCATCCGTATCGGCGACGTAGAGGCGGTCGCCCACGAGCGCCATGCCCAGCGGAGAGTGCAGCGCGGCGAGGAAGACGCGCTGCACCTCCGCCTTACCGTCGCCGTCCGCGTCGCGCAATAGCGTGATCCTGTCTGGACTCGGCACGGCGGCACCCGCGCGGCTCATGATCGTGCGCATGATCCACCCCCTGATCCCGGCGTCGTCCTCGGGCCGAGGCGGTGCGTTGGTCTCCGCCACGAGCACATCGCCGTTCGGCAACACATAGAGCCAGCGAGGATGCACGAGACCGGACGCAAAGCGGGTCACCGTGAGATCCTCGGCCGCAACCGGCATTTCGCCTTCGGACCAGCCGACGGCCGGCGCGATTTCAACTGTGGGGATCAGCGATGTGTCGGGCGGCGGCAACGCCGGGCTCGGTCCGAAGCCCTCGTCAATCGTGTGCCGCGCGCCGTCGCCGCAGCCGCACAACGCGATCCCCAGTGCGGCGCCAACGGCTGCCGTCAGACGCGCCATGCGAGCGCTAAATGGAGCGACGGCCCAACAGGGCCAAAATGATGGCCAGGACCAAGCCGATGACGAGCAGAGTCCATGCGATATTCGCAGATACGCCAGCGATGCCGCCGAGGCCCAAGACTCCGGCGACGATCGCGACGACCAAGAAAACGGCTGCCCAGTACAACATAGCTGTCTCCGTGTAAGAACTGCACTACGAATCTCTGCCTTACGCTGTCGCCGCCGCAACCTGCGGATTGCGGGACGCGCACGGCCATCGGCCTGCAATCCGCGTGCCACATGGCCGAAATTACGAGGCGTCGGCGCCGATATGAAATACCCGCGCCTCGATGAAGATGCTCGTGACCATGGGACGGCGACGTCGGATCGCGGCCTCGAGGCGCTCGATCGCGTGCGCCAACTCCGGATAGGTCAGGTTGCGCCGAAATTGCACGTCGATGTTCAGCAACAGCTCCGCGGGACCCAAGTGCATCGTGAGCAGATTCTTCACAGCGACAACGTCGCGATCGGCTTCGACGGTCTCGCGAATTGCGCGAATGTTTTCCGCGCTGGCGCTCTCGCCGAGCAAGAGGTTCTTCGACTCGACGATCAGCACTGACGCGACGGCCGCCAGCAAAAGGCCGATCAGAATCGATGCCACGGCGTCGTAGCGCGGGTCGCCGGTGACGTCATCGAGCCAGATCCCGATGGCCGCGAGCACGATCCCAATCGTGGCCGCACCATCCTCCAGCACGACGGCGAACTGAGTTGGGTCCTTGCTCGCGCGAATGCCGCGCCACAGGCCGCGGCGGCCGAGGTGCGGACGAAGCTCTCGGTACGCGATTACCAAAGTGACGCTTTCTGCGACGAACGCGACCAGCAACACCGCGTAATCCCAGGTCGGTGGTCCGAGCTCGATGGGGTGCAGCACGCGCGCACTGCCTTGGAAGATCGAGATGCCGCCACCGACGCCGAAGAACACGACCGCGACGATCAGCGACCAGAAGTAAAGGTCCTTGCCGTGTCCGAACGGATGCTCTTCAGTCGGTGCACGCTGGCTACTCGAGATACCGAACAGCATCAGCACGTTGTTCGTTGCGTCCACCAGCGAATGCAGGCCTTCGGCCGACATGGCCGAGCTGCCCGTCGAGATGGCCGCGAAGAACTTGGCGGCGGCGATCAAGCCGTTGCCGACCAGCGCGGCAATGAACGGTTTGCGCGTCGGCGCCGTCACCGGATGACCACACGCTCTCGATTAGCAAACGCGTTCACGGAAGCCGTGAAGCAACAATCGTGCCGGTCGATGCGCACGCGATGCGCGTGGCACAGACATTGCGACGAGCATCGGTAACTACCAGGGAGGATTCGACCATAAGCCGAATGAGCGGATGCGGAAGGCGCATTCGCCGGAGCATCGAGCGGCGTGAGCGACATCGGACGCGACGAGGACGAGAACACCGCCTACTACGACAAATCGATCAGCACGCGCGAGATTCTGAACGGGCAGATCACCACGGCCCGTGCGGAGAACCTGCGCGACGCGCTAAAGACCACGGGCTACCGGCCTCGAAGCCTCCTACGCACGGGCAGTGGCTTGCCGGCCGCCGTCCGTTTCGCGCGGCCCCGACGGGTGGGCCGATCGATCTTCTCAATGATTTGGGCCGATCAGGTTAGCGAGGCAGGCTCCTGGTGGCACGGGACTTGCTTCGGTAACCCATCGAAGTACCTGGTTGCGCACTTCCTTGGACGTGTTTCCCGCAAGTACCGATTTCGCTGCCGTGCTCGACGCGGCGCGACCCATGCCTCGGCAGCATCGGCCGGCGTCCCCGCGGCTCGGAAGCCGCCTGAATTTCGTCATGTTCTATCCGTCGATCCTGTCGGATTGGGACTGCGGCAGCGCCCACTTCCTACGCGGCGTGGTAGCGGAGCTCAAAGCCCGCGGCCATCGGGTAGCGGTGCTCGAGCCAGAAGACGCATGGAGCGTCCGCGGCCTCGCGAGCGAGTGCGGCCGTGCGCCTCTTGCGACGTTCGCTGCTCGATATCCGCATCTCGTGCCGACGCGCTACTCGCTCGAGGAGCTCGACATGGATCGCGTTCTCGGTGGCGCGGATGTCGTCATCGTGCACGCCGACAACGCGCCGGAGCTGGTGCAACGCATCGGGCAGTACCGCAATCAGTCGCCAACCGACTTCCGCCTGTTCTTTCACGATTCAGCCAACCGCATCGACGCATCGGTGCAGCTCGACGCGCATCGTCTCGATGGGTATGACGGCGCTCTCGTCCCCGGCGCGGAGCTCGCCGTCGAGTACGAGCGCCGGCAGCGCGTCGCTCGCAGTTGGGTTTGGCACGACGCGGCAGACACGCGCGTCTATCGACCTTGCGCATCGAGCCTGGAACCCGCCGCCGACGTGACCTTCCTAGGAAACTGGGACAGCGGTGAACGGGCCCGAGATCTAGCCGAATTCCTGCTCGATCCCGTCGAGCAGCTCGCGTTGCGCGGCACCGTGTACGGGAGTGGTTATCCCCGCGCGGCGGTCGAACGCGTCGAGCGGGCCGGCATGAGGTACGGCGGATGGCTGCCTGGTTTCGAGGTCCCCGGCGCGTTCAGCCGCCACCGCTTCACGGTGAGTCTGCCGCGGCGCCCGCGCGCGCTCCCCGGCATTTGCAGCGTCGGCCTCTTCGAGGCGCTGGCCTGCGGCATTCCGCTGATCTCGGCCGAGTGGTCGGACTCGGAGCAGCTGTTCACGCCCGGAATGGACTTCCTGGCTGTGCGCAACGGCACCGAGATGCGCGCCGCGATGCGTATGCTTGCTTGCGACGGGGGCGCGCGCCAAGCGCTGGCCGTTCACGGTCGACGGACGATCGAGAGGCGGCATACTTGCGCACATCGGGTGGACGAGCTGCTGGCGCTCTGCGCGGAGCTGTGGCGCATGGAAGTCAGCGCAGCGCTCGTGGAATGAGCACGAGCCCGGCTGATGAGGCGCCGACATGAAAGTGGCGATCATTGTTTTGACGGTCGTCGTGCTCATCGGCGTCATCGTGCTGTTCTTCGCCACGCGGGCCGAAACGTGACGTCGCGACGACGTGTCGCTGGGCGGATCCAGGGGATCGCACGCGAAGGCCACATCGGCTGGACACTCGTAGTGGCGCGCCGCTGATCGTTAGCGGCGCGCCATGTTCCCGAGGAATCGGCTGAAGTCTTGCGGGGCACTCGGACCGCAGGCGCGGCGGCCGAGAGCCCCGCCGCGTGTCACGCCACGCCAGGATTCAAACGATCGCTGGGCCAGAACTTCACGCCGGTAACGTCTGCCTGCGCGATCACACCCTTGTCGGTGATGTGATAGACGGCGACGCCGTTCACGAACCTGCCCACGGCGGCTTTGCCTTCCGAGCCGGCGGCGGCCTGTGCGCTGGTGCCCACGGTCCAGCTACCGGCGATGAACTTCTTGTACGTCGCCTCATCCTGGAACAGCAACACCAGCTTGTAGTTCTCGAGGCCAGCGCCGAGCGCGACACCGGCAGCGCCCATGTGCATGAACACGGGCATGCCGTGCCCGCCTTTTTGCATGGCGGCACCCGTGCCGCCGGCGCCCGTCACCAGAAAGCCGCCCTTCGTCGTATCGAACACTGCGTAACCGATACGCATCCTTCAGCAGAGTCGCCGCTTCTTTGTTTGTCTCGCGCAAGTTCTCCACTGTGTTCTCTGTCATCTGCACGATCTCTTGCCGACGTCCAGTGAGCGTCTTGGCATCGAGCTCACTGTCGTTGTCGCGAGTCTGAGCGAACACTGTCACGCCGCTGGCAATGGCAGCCACGGCCGCACACGTTGTCATCCATTTCATGGCTTGAACCTCCTTCTTGGCTAGTGCCTCTTACGTAGCAAGATCTGTGCCACTGGGTTCGCGGGTCGGCGCCGTCCGCGCGCGCGCGTGGTAGCTGGCTTTTCGATCGGAAGCTCGTCTACTCGCGTGTTGGGCCAGGCGACGCGTATACACGCATGCTGTAATCCTTACAGCTGCCGGCGGCGATGTGCGATCGGCGGCGGCTATGACGACGTGGCTAAGCGCGCTGGCTTCACAAAGCGTCGCCGATGCGACGAGTGCCGATGCTCGGCGGCGAAGCCGTGACAGCCGCGCTCGGGCGACCGCGATAGCGCACGCCGACGACGATCGAGTTCGATGTGGCGTTCGCGTTCACGGTCGCGTATTCCTGCGTGACGCTGTCGACCCCCGTCGTCAAAGCCCACTTCGGCGTTATCAGCCATTCGACCTGCAACGACAGGCGTCCGTACTTGCGATTGTCTCGAGGCACCGTCGATTGGGCGACCCGTGCGTAGCCCGCGAATCTCACACCGGTCGACAGCGTGAGGCGGGGTGTTAGCGCGTGCCGCATCTGCAGCCGCAGCTCGTCGCGGCGCGCGAGGAAGCCGTCGTTACTGGGGCTCAGCGACCGATCCGCGCCGATCGTCCAGTTCGTTCGTTCCGATCTTTGGTTGAATTGAAAGCCGAACGTGAAATGGTTGGTGGCGTTGTCCACGACCAGTCCGTTCGTATCTAGAAACGTGTAATCGCTTCGGGCCACTCCTGCCTCGAGCTGAAACGTCCAAGTCTGCGACAGGGGACGCAGGAACGCGCCGCGGACCCCGACGGTACCGGTATCGTTGTCGTTGCGGTCGGCCTGGAAGTCCGACACATACAGTGTGGCGCTAACCTCGTTGCGGAGGTCGACGAGCCGAGTCAAGACGGCCGCGAGCGTGCCGCTGCTGTAATCCGACCGCGTGGTGCTTTGATTTCCCAGGTACGACACATCCAGCAGACTCGTCTCGAAACGCAGTTTCGTTCGTTCCGAAAGCGTGCGCTCGTAGTTGAGTCCGAGGTCGTAGCGCCGGCGTTCGTCGGTGAACGTCCCGAACGTGCTTCCTTCCGCTTCGATCGGAATGTCGCCCGACGTTCCGAACAGCGCGTCGCCGATCGCCGAGCGCAACACGCTCTGGCGCGCGTAGTCGAAGTTGAAATCGATATCCGATTTGCGAAACTTGCGCATTGCGCCGCCAATCAAGAAGACATCGGTGTTCTCTAGCTCGGCGTCACGCGCGTTCGCGTAGGAATCACCGACGATGCGAGGCTCGAAATAGGCCTGACCGCGCTCGCTGAAACTCCGAAGTCGCACGCGGGCGTCCAGCGCCGCACGCGTCGAGCTCGGCTGATCGTTGATCAGAAGGCGAGCGTTGTCGTCGACCTCAGTGGTAAGCCCGAGCTCGGGTGCGACTTCCCACGCGGCGCGGACGGCGAGCGGCGGCCACGCCGCCGCCACCAGCGCGCCAAGCATCAATAGTCCGTTTCTAGTTGCCACCTGCATGTAGTTCCTTGAAGCCAAACCGCATCGTCAGATTGAGGGCGTTCGCGTCGCGGGCGCTTTGAACCTGTACGCCGAGGCTCAAGCCCTCGAAGAAATGCCAACGCACGCCGCCGATGAACCAAGGCGCCGAGTCGATTCGATGGCCCGTCAGATCCACCCTGCCGACCGCCGAGCGCCTGGCCATTGCGAATACTTCGACGGCCCTTTTCGGATTCCACCGGACGCCCACGCCGAGGCTGGCGCCGGCACCGTCGACGTCGAAGTTCTCTCCACCGAAGCTGCCGAAGTCGTAGTTCAGCTTTTCCTCCGCGACCTCGAGCACGAGATCGAGCTTCTCGCCGAACGGATGCACGTAACCGAAGGCGGCCGTCGTGTGCGTCAGGTCGTACTGGCCGTTGACGGCCGCGGTCAGCAGCGGACTCGACACGACTCCGCTCACGTCCATGACCGCAGTGTCATACGACCCCGCCAGGTACCAGCGGCTCCCGATCGCGAGCGAGCCGCCGGCCAGCAAGCCGGTGCCGTCGCCGGAGCGGATCTGTACCGTTTGGCCGGCGGGCGATGCGGTGCCCGTCACGTCGCTCGAGACGCCGACGGCCCCGATGTCGACGAACGTGTAGCTGAGCTCGGCGGCGGAGGCGCGCGAGCCCGGGCCGACCAAGCCCGCGGCCAGCAAGGCGACCGATGCGGCCGCGACACCGACCGCCGTTTTTCGACGAATCAGGAGGAGGGCCGCGAGACACAACGTCAATGGCCAGCCGAATGCACCGCCGCCGCCGCTGACGTCCGACGCGGGCTCGACGCGCACGGTGCGGGTGACCGGGACCGCCGCGTTGCCGGCCTTGTCCGTGGCCGTGTAGGTCACGACGTAGGTCCCCACGACCGTCGTATCGACGGGATCGTCCACCACGGGGGTCACGGCGCCATCGACGTTATCCGTAGCCGACGCGCCGGGATCGACATATGTGCTGCCGATGTCGAGGATGATCTCCGGTGCGCCATTCAACGTGATGACCGGAGGGTCTGTGTCGCCGAGCCCGAAGTTGCCGGTGCCGTCATTGAAGAACACGTCGAGGCGTCCGGTGCCGGCGAGCACGACGTCAGGTTGCTTTAGCCGCCCGATGGGGCCAATTGCGGCGTACCGAGCGCCTCCGCTTACGACCAGCTGTGACAGCATGTGGAAGCTCCCGCCGCCGTCGCCGACGAACACCTGGTGGATGCCGGTCGAGTTCACGGAAAGAATGTCGGATTTGCCGTCGCCGTCGATGTCGCCGACGGCGAGCGCGATCGTGGGCGACGCGCCGAGCGTGGCGGCAAGCATGAAGCTACCAGCGCCTCCGTTCAGGTAAACGGCGTTCTCGGGCAACCCGCGCGGCCCTGGCTGCGAGCGTCCGAGCACCAGATCTTCGAGCCCGTCGGAGTTGAAGTCGCCAGTTGCGACACTCGAGAAGGGCCCTGGATCGACAACGCTCCTCTGGGAAAATACACCGCCGACGTTCGTATACACGAGACCTTCCCCGTTGGTGGAAACCGCGATCAGATCCGGGAGCACGTCGCCCGCGATGTTCGCGAGTGCGATTGCGACCGCAGCGTCGGGCAAAGGCGTGCCCGAGGCCTGCACGAAACCGTTTGCACCGCGGTTCACGTAAACGTAGATGCCATTGGCACCGGCGACCGCCACGTCTACGAGGCCGTCACCGTCGACATCTCCGACGGCGACGGCGCGGTCGTCACGGTCGGGCGGGTCGAGCGTGGCGTACGCCGTGGCGTGACCGGTACCGTCACCGCGCAGCAGCACGCTCGAGGCGCCCGCCGTCTTTGCGACGGCGAGATCCAGCTGCCCGTCGCCATCGAAATCCGCGAGCGCCACACCCGCGCTGAATGCGTCGTCGGCGAGCGTGATGGGATTCGCGAGCCCACGACGGTCGGCAGAGTAATCCGCAAGCGCGGGATCGAAGGGCGCAGGGGCGCTCGTGTCGAGGAGCACACGCGTGGCCGCGCTGCCGGATACCACTGCGACATCTGCGAACCCGTCCGTGTCGAGATCTCCGGCCGCGATGGCCGCGATGCCCGACAGGCAAAGGACTGGGCCGGCTGATCGGCAACGCCGGTGCCCGCGCTCACGGTGATCGTCGCATCGCCGGCCTCGTAGACGCCGCTGTGGATTCGAAACGAGCCGTCACGAACGTATCACCGGGTTGTGCGGCGGACGCGGCCAGGGTCAATTTGCGCGTGCCACCGGCATCGATCGGATCGACGTTGCAGCGAAGCTCGGTGTGGTCGGCCACCGCGGCGGAAGTGCATGCGGGCACCATGACGGTCAGCGGATTGCCCAGCACGTCGAGAATCACAACCACGCTCCCGCTCGGGGCGGTCCCAGCTGTTGCGGACGACGGCGGTCAGGTCGAACGGCGCGCTCGTCGGCACGGGAGCGATGCTGGCCCTCAGCGAATCGATTGACAAAGCCGCCGCCGCGAGGCGAGCCACGGTCAACGTAAACGTCGTCGCCGCCAAGCCGCCGCGCTGATCGTCGGCTTCCACGGTAATGAGGAACGGCGAGCCCGCGTCGCCACCGAGGGTTCCTACGATCGTCGAGCCGACGAGGCTCAGTCCCCCGGGCAGACCGCTGACGCTAAACACCAGCGGATCGCCGTCGGGATCCTCGAAGGCGCCGGACACGTCGATGCTGACGCTCTGCCCAACCTCGATCGTGCGATCCGGCAGTCCCGCAGGAACCACGACCGGCGCCGAGTTCAGCGCGCCCGATACGGTGATGTCGAAGGCTTGCAGGGGGCACGAGATAACGAGATTGCGGCACTTGCGGTCCTCGGCACGTAGGACGACGTGCCAGGTGCTGTCCGGCTCGGTCGGTATACCGCCGAGCAACGCCGTGCCGTTCTGCGCCGGCTGAAGTGTGAGCCAGCTCGGCAGACCCTCCGGTGCCGTAATGTCGGTCTTGCCGCGGCCATCCACCGTGACGTCGTAGACGTACTGCTGCCCTACCGTGGCGCTCGTGACCGGAGCAGAGGTGAACGCCGCGTGCGCCGGCGGCGCGAGGAACGTGCTCACCAGCGCTATCGCGAAGGCCAGCGCTCCACGTCGCGACGATCGCTCTAGGTGTCGCGCCGGCTCGAAGCCGATGACCCTGGGATCCCTCCGCGGCCATTGCGTATTGGTGACGTGGCGCAAGTTGAATCAGTCGGTTCCGACTCTCCCACAGGATCCGAGCTAGCCTCAGCAAGGTCTGTGCCATCGGCACGGTTCGGGCGGGAAGTCGGCGTTCTAGCGAGACGAAAGAGCGCGGCCGCGGCGTTCGCGTGCCCTCACTGCTTTGGGTCCCCTCCGGTTCCGTCGCCAATAGGCAACGGCGCGTTGCCTGTCGCAACGCTTACGCGGAGTCGGTGCGGGCCCAGAGCGCCCGCGCGTTCTGTTGTCCGTCGACGACGCCTGCTGCTCGGCGCGCGGGCAGCCGCAGTCAGCCAGCGTTCGCCTTCGGTGTCGGCGGCCTGCGCGTGAGCGTGCGACGCAGCACGAGTGCGCCGAGCAGCGCGACCTCGAAGAGCCCGAGCGACCCGCCGCCACCTGTTTCCGCACTGGCGGGCGGGCTACTGCTCGGGGGCGGCGGCGAGTACGGCGCAGGCTGCTCGATCGTTACCGTGACGTCGTCGCTCGCCGATAGCGCGCCGTCGCTCGCGGTTAGGCGCAGCAGGTATGTGCCGGCCGCGGTGAACGTCGCAGCGGTCATCGGCGCATTCGGGGTGTCGAGCGTCGCCGCGGCCGGTCCGTCGACCTGTGTCCACTGCACTGTCGGCATGGGCTGCGGTTGCCCGTCGTCGGTGACGGAGCCCGTGAGCTCGACCGTGGCCGATGGCCCCGCCGCGCTCACGTCGCTTCCGGCGTCGACGAGCGGTGGCTGATTCGCGGCGGCGACAGTGATCGCGACATCGTCACTCGCCGACAGCTCTCCGTCGCTGGCCGTTAGGCGCAGCGTGTACGTTCCGGCGGAAGGGAAGGCGACTTCGGACGTCGGGGACGTCGCATCGTCGAATGCGACAGTGTCCGGCCCGGCCACTTGCGACCACTGTACGCTCGCAAGCGGACCGGGCAAGCCGTCGTCTGAGACGGCGCCTTGCAGCATCAACGTGCCCGGCGGGAGCTGCGTGCTCGAATCCGCGCCCGCCGACACGTTCGGAGGGCTGTTCACACGCCGGACCGGATCGTCCTCCAAGCAGATGCCGTAGATGTTCGGGCAGCGCGTTCGTGTCGGCGGGTTCGTGCGCAGATACGGCAGGATGCCGGTCTGCCACCGTTGCTCCGCGCCGCCGATCCAGATGTTGCGGGCCCAGAAGAGGTAATGCGCCTGCAGCACGTCGTAGGCGTAGGCGCCAATCTCCGTCGGCGCGTAATCGCCGAGTGCGCCCCCGAGCTCGCTGCCTTCGACGCCGTCGGCGATCGGCAGCTCGAGGCGATAGTCCGCTCCGTCTGTCCCGATCAGAACCTGCTGTCCTTGAGTCGGATGTCCGGGCAGTACGCTGGAGCCTCCGGCGCCGAGACCTGCCGCGCGGACCGCGTCCACGAGCTTGGCCATGAGGTTCGTCGAGCCGATCCAGTTCGCGTTCATGAACAGGTTGCTGGTGGGCATCGTCGGCTTCACGGCATTCATGAACAGAATGTATTGATCGACGAGCTGCTCGTTCGTGTAACCGGCCGGATAGTTTCCCTTGAAGCTCAGCGTCGACTCCTCCGTGAATGCGCCTTCGAAGAACGGGTCGGAATCGTAGCGGCGACCCAGCGCCTGATACAGGTAGATGAGCCTTTGCATCACCGCCGGCTCCCACAGGCGGGCCGCATAGCCGCTGCTCGTATCGACGACGCCGCCATTGAAGGCGGGGTCTGCCAAGAGGTAGCTCGGCACGGGGTCCGCGGGGTCCGACACCAGGAAGCCGCGATCCATGATTCGTACGACGAGGCGTTTGATCGTGTTCGTGCGTCGCAGCTTCGCGAGATAGGTATCGATCAGCGAAAAGTCGTACACGTCGCGCGTGGGCTCGAGGTCGCGCCACCGGAAACGCACCATGACGCCGCGGATCTCGGCGTCGTTGCGGATCTCATCGATGTGCACCATGTGCTGAGACAGCGTGGCGCCGCCGTCCAGGGCAACGTAGTTTCCTGGATGCCACTTCGTGCCCTGCGCACTGGCCGTCGCGGCGCAAGCCCACATGCACAGCGCCACTGACCGCAACCGACTCCTACGCATACACCCTCTGCATCGCACCCGTGGGCCTCGGAGGCGTTGTCGGGATGACGAACATCGTTGTCATGAGATGGTGGAGTTCTGCAAGAGGCATGCCGCGGGAACCAGCACGGATTTTTGTAACGATCGGTGGGCGCCGCTCACGACGTGCGCGGCAATTTTGTAAGTTCGTCGAGTGGGCGCTGCACGTTTGAGCACGCGGGACGGGTCTCCGCCGGGTCCCGCATGGTCGAGAGCACCAAGAGTGTTGCCGTCAGGCGACGCCTCGCGCAGCGCGAAAAGGCGTAGGGCATGCCCGAGTGCTCGGCGCGCCGAAGCCGAAGGTGGCGACGACCTGCGCCGGTCCACGGGCCGTGGCGGGCACGGGCTCGATCGCATTCTGAATCGTGCGGCTGGGCCCATCCGATCCGGGCTTCGCGGCGCAAAAGCACGAGCTCAGCCGCCGCCTCGGCAAGCCCTGCCGCGTTCCACGTTGTCGAGGTCCAGCCCGAGCCCGCGGTACATGCAGGACTCGGATCGGCTGATCGAGCGCCACGCCGCGGAGGCCAAGTCGGGGCCCGACAGCATGCCGGTGCTGTGCTTCTGCGACGCGACGATCTTGCGGGAGCTTATCGAGCTCTTTCAGGGCAATCACACGAAGGCCGCATAGCGGGACGAAGGAAGCCTCTACGCCCGAAGTCCCCGCCGGGGATTGACCTCGAGCGACTGCTCGATCGAGTCGTTGTGCACGAGATCCGGCAGCTCGTGCTGATCCGAGAACGTCGGCTCGTGCCGACGGCGACAGCGCCGAGCAGGCGATGAGGAGGCAAGTCGACGCCTTCATGAGGTACGTCGCCGCAGTGGTTGAACCCGGACTCACTCGTTCGGCAGAATCGCCGCAAGAACCGGACCTCGCAGATCGGTCGGGGCTCGAGCCGGGGAGTCGGCCTGCTCGAGAGACCGGCAAGGGCGACCAGCACGGTTTCCCGACCGTCGGAATCGGAGCGTCCGCTGGAGGCCTCGCTGCGTTCAAGGATCGTCGTGTACCTGTCTCCGAGCCACGAGAGTCTGGCCGAGCTACTCCAGAGTTCCACCGACATGCCCGTGCAACAAGTGAGCCGGCAAAGACGCCGCCGATACGCTCGCGCACGTCCGGGGCGACGGCTTGGGCGCCAGGGGTCGTCACTGGCGAGGGCCGCCCCGGCGTCGTTCCATTTTTTGGGAACGATTGCAAGAATCAGCCCAGGAATAGCGCCGTCTGCCCAGTCGCCGCGCCGTTATCGGGGTGGCACGAGTGTTGCTCTTCTCTACCCAACAACCGGAAGACCAGGCGTGTGGCGTGCTAGAGCTCGTGTACCAAAGCGTGATAACTCCGGAGACGCATCCGGCCGGGGTAACCGACATCGTGAGGTTCGCGCGCAGCTACAATCGCGACCACGACATCACGGGCATTCTGGTGTTCGACGGGGAAAGGTTCTGTCAGCTCCTCGAAGGACCGGAGGAGGCCGTCTCAGCGCTCGCTGCACGAATCGCCAGAGACGAGCGCCATCATCGCTTCGAAATCATCTACCGCGGGCTTCGTGGCGCCCCGAGACGGCGTTTCCCAACGTGGAACATGGCTTATGCGCTCGACTTCGACAGCGAAGTGTTCGGCCTGCTGGCGCGCCAGCGCGGCGCTGACGTTGCAAGGTTGCTCGAGCAACGAGCTGCGCTCCTCGATCTTGGGGTGCCCGGGATCGATCCGGCGCCGCCGCCCTGAGTAGGCTCGCGCGCCCCGCGCTCCATCGTGCCGTGCATTTCGTCTAGGTCGTAGCGGATCGACGGGGCCTTGCTGCTGGTTCGGCCCCGTCGATCCGACTGCGGTCATCCATTCTTTCTCTGGGCGTCGTATTCCTGGCGACTCAACATGCCGTCTTGGTTCGTGTCGGCTGCTTTGAAGTCCAGGCCCTCTATCGCAGCAGCCTCCGTCGCACTGATGGACCCATCGCCGTTGGCGTCGACCTGCTCGAAGGGCGGTAGGGATTGTGCCAATGCGATGCTAGCAAGGCCGAGAACCAGCAGTCCGAGATACTTGTTCATCGCGATTCCTCCATGGTGATTGAGATACGCAGAGGTGCGTGGCATCCGCTCCTCGCAGTGCTGTTTTGCAAGATGCATGCCCGGTGCGAAACGCGAGCTGGCGCGGAGTCTTGCGGGGAGGAGGTGTCGTTGATCGACGACGCCGCGGTGCGTGAGCGAGGCGCCACGCGGCGTTGCGTGCCGACGTGCGCACGAGCGGTCAGCGCACGACGATCATCGCGCGGTCGGAGCGATCGCTTTCGACGCCATAGCTGTTCACGGCGTGGTAGCAAAGTAGTACACGCCCGGCGCGAAGCCGACGAACTGGTACGACGTGATTCCCGCGCCGATGACCGCTACGGTCTGCGAGACTGTTACCTGATCGTTGCCCCAGTAAATATCGAAGCTGTGGAGATCGGCGAGCGGCGTATCGTCCTCGTTTTCCGTCGGCGCTTGCCACGAGAGCAGGACGGCACCATGTGCGACCTCGAGCACCGTGAGGCCGACTATCCGTCGCCAGGTCGAAGCTTACCCAAGCGCGGAACGTTGGAATCGGGATCCTGCGCGCGCGCGTGAACGTGTCTCCCCTCCGCGCGGCCGTTGGCCGCGCGCGCAAATCGTCAACTCTCCTTTGGGGAATGCCCCGGCCGCGTCGCGGGATGCAGGCACCGACTCCCACTCCTTATATATATAGGATTTACACAAGGCCGAGCATCCGAACCATATCCGAAGTCGGATTTCTGGCAAAGGGGCGGGGGAACGGTTGGGCGCAGGCTAGTCGTCGTCGAGAATCCGGACCTCGATCGTGGACGTCGCCTCGCCAAGCCCGGGCCGTGGACCCGCATCGATGTGTACGAAGAACGATTCGGGCCGCTCGGCAGTGCCGTCGGAGGCGAGCGGGATGTACAGCGTTCGCTTGCGCTGGCCGGATGCGAAAGTCTCGACGCGTCGGCCGAAGCTTGCGTAGTCGTCGGCAGCTCGCGCGGTGCCGTCACTCGTCCACCAGACCACGTTGGCGGGTGCCGAGGCGCCGCCCGTGCGCACGATGTCGACGCGTGCGATGCCGTCGGACTCGTGGACGGTGATCATGCGTTCGGCGAATCCGATGCTTGATGGAGACGTGGGCGACGGAGCTGCTCGATGGGGTTCGGAGTGCCCCGCGTCGTGCGCGGGCCGGGCGGAGGGGGCGCCGGCGGAGGGGTCGGCGAGTGCCAGCCGCGGCCGCGTTGCCGCCGTCTGCTCGGGCTTGACGTCTCGCGCATGCGCGGCGTCGGCGCCGCCGGCGGGTAGCGCGGCACCGGTGACGACCGGGCGGCCCGCAAGCTCGGTGGCGTCCACAGCCGGCTCCGCGACCGAGCCCGGCGCCGCGTCGGAGGTGGTGCGGGCGGGCGACGACGCCTGCGCCGGCTCGCGCGGCGGAGCACGCAAGGCATCGAGAGCGGGAAGGCGCCAGTCGAACTGGCCGCTGCCGTAGGCTACTGCGATCGTGGCGGCGGCCGCCGTCAAAGGGATGGCGAGCCGCCATTGGGACCGGGCGCTGCGTGCCTGTCGGCGCTGTGGCTTCGTCGAGTGCGCCGGGGGCGGGTGCCGAGCGATGAGGCCCGCCTCCTCGAGAAATCGCTCGACCGTGTGCCCACTGCCGCTGCGTGCCGCGAGCGCGCGCACAAGCGCTTTTCTCCGCCGCCTCGGCACGTCGCGGATCGACTCCCGCAGCGTGGCCAAGCTTGGCTGCGTGCCGCAGTACAGCTCGTGCGCAAGCCTCGCCAAGCCGCGGGTGTCGTCGCCGAAAGTGGCTGCGAACGGCGTGCTTCGGGCCACGCTGGCGAGCATGAAGTTCGCGAGCTTGACCTGCTGATCGACGGTGACGACTACGTTCTCGGCACGGACGTCGCCGTGCGCGATGCCGTGTTCATTGGCGTATGCGAGTGCGGCACCCACCGTCTTGACCACGGCGTCGACCTCGTCCGGCGCCAGCCGCTCATTGCCGAGCGCATCGAGCACGTTGCGCAGCGTCTCTCCGTCGGCGAGTTCCGTCGTGACGACCAATCTGTCGCCCACCTGTTCCGCGTCGAGTACGCGCACGATGTTCGGGTGCTGGAGCCGCCGCACGCGCAACACGTCGCGTCGAAACGCGGCAACCGCCTCGCCGTTGCGCGAGATCTCGGGCGGAAGCAGCCAAATGCCGATCCGCTGCCCCTGGTCGCGCCCGAGCCGCAGGTCCACCCCGCGATACATGGCGCCGAAGCGGCCCTGCTCGAGGAAGCAATCCAATCGGTAGCGATCTCCGAGGTCCATATCACTCCTGCTGTCACGTTCCAGACGTGTGCGAGGCTGCAATATCCATACCACGGCTTGGCGGGCTCTCGGACGACGAACCGCCGCACGGGGCGACCCCGCCACTACTCCGACTCTGCTGTTGGGCATGTTGTCGTTCCCCAACACTCTTGGCGCGCAGACCCGTCCGAAAGCAGCGTTCACGGCGGTGGTACAGATATTGCCTACTGACACACAAGCGCTCCGGAGGCCAACGCATGCGTTTACATCCACCGATTCTTCGTTCCCTCGCTCTGTGTTGCCTGGTATGGCTCGTGCCCTTCATGGTTGCGGCGCAACCGCAGGCGCGCGCCGCCGACGTCGGGCAGCCTCCGTCGCGCGATCTCGCTCCGCGCTACGAGGTTCAGCCCGGTGACAAGCTGCATGTGTCCGTCTGGAAGGAGGACGACCTGAACCTCGACGTGCTGGTACGGCCCGACGGCGGCTTCGCGTTCCCGTTAGCGGGGGACGTCCGCGCAGCGGGCAAGACCGCCGAGGAGCTGCGAGTCGAGCTCACGAGCCGCCTCGTGCGCTTCATCCCCGATCTTTTCGTCACGGTATCCGTGGTCGAGATCAACGGGAACAAGATCTACGTGATCGGTCAGGTCAATCGTCCCGGCGCGTTCGTCGTCAATCCGCGCGTCGACGTGATGCAGGCCCTCTCGCTCGCAGGTGGCACGACCGCATTCGCCTCCACCAACACCATCTTCGTGTTGCGCCGGGACGCGAACCAGCAGCGGACGCTGCCGTTTCGGTTCGACGACGTCGTCAACGGCAAGAGGTTGGAGCAGAACATCCTTTTGCAGAGTGGCGATGTCGTCGTGGTGCCTTGAGGCGCTGCGATGACCGCGTCGGAGAGTAACGGAGGAACACGGATGGAACTGCCCGCAGGGGCCGAGCCGGCGCTCGGCGACTTTCTAAGCGTCCTCAAGCGTCGCGGGCGCCTGCTCTGGACGGTGATCGGCGTGGTTGTGCTGATAGGCGTGCTGGCTGCCTACCGGGTTCCGCCGGTCTACGGCTCGAGCGGCATACTGGTGGCCGACCAGCCCGACGTGCCCGAGACCGTCGTGCGTTCCACCGTGCCGACCGAACCGAACGACCTCGTGCGGATCATCACCCAACGCGTCGTGACCAACGAAAATCTGAAGAAGATCGTTGCCGAGGAGCAGCTCTATCCGCAGCTCCGCGACCAGCCGGACGTGGCTCTCGACCAGTTCAGGCAGCATCTCGCGCTCGCCGCGGAAGACCCCGACATCCTCGAGAATCTGCTCGGGCCGAGTCGTGCCGCGCAGGCCATGGCGTTCTCGATCACCTTCAGCGATCCGTCGCCCATGGTGGCGCGCAACGTCGCGAGACGCCTAGTGTCCCTGTACCTCGAGGACAATCAGCGCGCGCGGAGCGAGCAGGCGGAGGCGACGACCAAGTTCCTCGGCACGGAGGTCGCGCGCCTCGAGGTCGAGATCGAGGCGCGCGAGAAGCGGTTGGCCGCGTTCAAGCGGGAGCACCTCGGCAGCTTGCCCGATGACAAGGACCGGGAGGCCGAAGATCGCGTCCAGCGCGAGCTCGCATCCGTCGAGGGCGAGATTCGCTCGTTGCGTGACCGGCGCGACCTCGCAGCATCCGCGCTTACGCAGATACCGCCAAACGCAACGGTGGTCGATGAGAACGGGCAGCAGGTTCTCGGCCCCGACGAGCGGCGTACCGTGCTCGAGCGCCGCTACGCGCAGCTACGTGCGGTCTACAGCGAGGACCATCCCGACGTGCAAAAGGCGCTACGGGAGCTCCGTTCGCTCGGCGGGGGCACTGGCGTACCCGCCGCTGACCGGCAGGATTTGAAGTCCGAGCTTGCGGCGCGCGAGGACGAGCTCGCGGCGGCTCACACGCGTTATTCGCCGGACCACCCCGACGTGCAGCGGCTTGAGCGTGCGGTGGCGGGTCTGCGCGCCGCGTTGGCGCAGCCGCCAGCACGGTCGTCGTCGCGCGTTGTGCCCGACAATCCACAGTACATCGAGCGCCAGGCGCAGCTGAAGTCGGTGGGATCCGATCTCGACACCGCGCTCAGTCGGCGACGCGAACTCACGGCCCAACTTGCGGAGCTGCAGCGACACGCAGCCAATGCCCCCGACGTCGAGAGTGAGCTCAGCGCTCTGAATCGAGGATACGAGCAGCTGCTCGCGCAATACGGCGACACTCAGGCCAAGCTGCACGAGGCGCAGATGGCCGCCAATCTCGAGTCGGAGGGGCGCGGCGACCGTTTCACGGTGCTGCAGAGCCCGCAGATTCCAACGAGCCCGATGCAGCCGAACCGCATGGCGGTGCTGCTGCTAACTCTGTTCGCCGCTTTCACGCTCGGCACCGGCGCCGTGGCCGTCGCGGAGCGCTGCGATACCACCGTGCGCCACCCGCGCGACGTGAGCGAGCACTTCGGCGCTCCACCGATCGTGGCCATTCCCTTCGTCTGCAATGCTGCCGACGAGCGGCGGCTTGCGCGTCGGCGTTTCGCGACGATCACGCTGAGCTGCCTGTGGGTGGGTGCGATCGTTTTCCTCGTGATGACACCGGCCTAAGGAGGCATCGGCATGCAAACGCTGGCAAAAGGTTTGGCGAGCGCGCGTTCACGCTCGGGGTTTCCCACGCCCGTCGAGAGTACGGATTCGCCGGCACTCACGATTGCGGCCGCCGAGGATCGTCCGCTCGATATCGACGCGCTACGCCGCGTCGAGCCGGACCTCCTCGTCTGGGCCGAGAACCGTATCGTCGTGGACGAAGACACTCAGGCCAGCTCCGCATACAAGATGCTTCGCACGCGCGTATTGCAGCGCATGCGGCGCAACGGGTGGAAGACGCTCGCGATCACGGGTACATGCCCCGACGAGGGAAAATCGTTGACCGCGATCAATCTTAGCGTCGGCCTCGCCAGAGACCTCGGCACGAGCGTGGTGCTCACGGATCTCGACTTTCGCAAGCCGTCGCTCTATCGGCACCTCGGCATCTCGGTGCCGTACGGTATCGGCGATTTTCTGCGTGGGGCCGTCGCGCTCGAGGAGGTGGCCGTGTGCCCGAGCGTCGAGCGCCTTGCAGTGCTGCTAAACGAGCGGTCCTACTCGAGCTCCTCGGAGATGCTCGCGTCGGCACAAGCTGCGCATCTGGTTCGGCGGGTCAGCGACGGCGAAGGGCGCATCGCGGTTTTCGACCTGCCGCCGGTGCTCGCCAGCGACGACATGCTCGCGTTTTGCCCGCTCGTCGACGCCGTGCTCCTGGTCGTCTCGCAGGGTACCACCCGACAGACCGACATCGACGCGGCACGCGAGCTGTTGCAGCAGGTCAACGTCGTCGGTGTGGTGCTCAATCGTTCTTCGGAGCAGGTCGCCCCGTACTACTACGGTACGGTTCGGCGCTGAGTCGGCGAGCCGCGAGCCATTGCCTCCCGTAGCGCACCACCATGGCCATGGCATCGTCGCGCGCGGCGGACAGGATCGCGAAGTACAACGCCGCTCCGACAGGAAGGCTGACGATCGCCGTGGTGAGCGGTAAGGCACCGAAGTCCCGGACGGTCGTCGTCACGGCCGCGAGCACGGCGCCTCCCAACGCGCAGTAGCCCACCAGCCGCAACGCCGTCCGACCCCACGGCCACCGCGGAATCTGCCGGGCAAGCGTCATGAGAAAAACGCAGAACACGCACAGGGCCGAAATCGTCGTCGCAAGGGCCAGGCCCTGGGTGCGGAGAGGGCCGGCCAGGATCGAAGCTGAGACGACGAAAACCAGCATCCCGAACGGCAGCACCAACGCAGGAATCGTGACCCGGCCCATCGCATAGAACGCGTTCGCCAGCAGTTGACCCACGCCCGAGAAAAGTACCGCCGGCGCTGAGGCCGCGAGCGCCGCGCCCACCAGCATGCCCATCTCGAGAGTGAACTCGCCGCGGCCGAACATCGCGTTCACGATCGCGTGGCTATTGAACACCACCCAGGCCAGCAGGGGCACGAGCAGCATGAAGCACATCCGGACGGCCACCGCATAGATCCGCCCGAGCTCCTGCACGCGATTGTCGGCGTACAGGCGCGCGGCGCGGCTGAACATGAACATGCGCGTACCCGTGAACGAGGCACGTTGCAGGGGCTCGGTGAGCTTCGTCGCGAACGCGAGCGCCGCGATGGCTCCTTCGCCTAGCGTCGATGCGATTACATTGATGACGATCGACTGAGTTCTCGCGATGAGCCCCGTGCTCATGACGATGGCTGCGTTCGTGAAGATGCGTTTCTCGAGGTGCGCGCGGATCGTGATCCGGGGTCGATACCGGTAGCGGGCCCGCCGCGCAAGCAGCACGAACATCGTTGCGTGACCCGCGAGAAAGCCAATCGGAAGACAGTACTCGTGCAGAACCGGGCCGAGTAGAACGATCGAGGCCAGGTTGGCGCACGGCAGCGCGAGGCGGATCGCCATGACGCGCACGAAATCCTCGTCGTACTGGCACACGTACTCGTGGAAGGCGTTCACGGCCATGAACACGATGGCGGGTGCCATGATGAAGAAATGGTCGACGACGAGGCTGGTCTCCGCAACGTCGAAGCCCGGCAAGATCAGGCTGAACAGGATGCGACTGCCGCCGACGAGCACGATCGCGGCCACCGTTGCTATCAGCGCCATGAGAGTTACGACGGTCGATATCATTTGGGACGCGCTCTCGTCACTCTCCCTGCGGACCACGGCGAGAATCGGCAGAAAGTTCTTGCCGAGGTAGTCGACGCATAGGAACATGAAGAGGCTGGGGAGCATCATGGCGGCGTAGAAGGCATCGACGTTGCGGGTGAGGCCGAACGTCGCGCCTATGAGCGCGTTGTTGAACAGGCCCACGGCCAATGCAATGAGCACGAGCGCATTGACGGGTACCAGGTTCCTCACACTACTGGCGTCCGCTTCAACAGGTCACGGCGTGCGAGTGAGGCTTGGCAGTGGGCTTGGCTGTCGTGGCCATGGTGTCCTCCTTGAGCGTGGCGATGGTCCGCGAGGCGATGAACGCCCGAAACGCGAAGACGAGCGGCTCGCATTCCGGCCGCAGCGCGATCAGGCGCTGGACCGTCCGCCGGACGACGCGCGGCGCCAGCAGCGACAACAGGTTCGGGTGCCTCGGTTGAGCTCGCTCGCTCGGATCGGCGCACAGTGCTGCGCGCAGCGTCGCGCACATCCATTCGCGCAGCGGAGCGCTCAGGGCGTCGTCCCGCGGTGTCGTCTCCATCTCGGCCAGCATGAGCTCGATCGTCGCGGTATCGCTGACGAATCTCTCGATGGGTAGCACGGCCACACGGCGCGCGAGCGGGATTTGATGTTGCGGCATCCGTGCGACCTTGTGCCAGAGGCGTTTGCTGGTTCTCAGCCGGTCGGGCAGGGCGCGCACGCAGTGCAGGACCGAGCGGGCGAGCAGCGGGTTGGTCACGTCGACGTAGGCCGTTTGCAAGTCCGTGAGCGCGGCGAGAAACGTGGGGAGGCGATGCTGCTGATACACGCGGTCGCGCCAGGTCGCGAGCGTTTCGGATTGTCGTTGCGCGAGCCTTGGGGGCAGAAACTGCTGCGGCAGCTCGAGCGCGTCGATCTCCTCCGGGGCGAAGTAGTCGGCGAGCATCGTGAGCTTTGCCGTGTGCCTGACTTCGTACGCGTCGCGCACGAACCGAGAACCGAATGCCTCGTCGCCACGAATCGCTCCGTCGAGGCCTTGGGTGCGCAGCGTTCGCCACACCTCGAATCCGTCGACGAACGGCGAGATGGCGGCCGTGCGGCCCTCGCCGGCGACGATAAAGCGGCGAATGAGCGTTTCGCGGGGCTCTTCGGTGAGATCGGTCGGCAGGAACTGATGCTCGAGACCGAAGGCTTCCGCGACGCCGCGGGCGATGCGCGCGTCGTTCAACGCTTGATCTGGCGCGTGCCGCAGGCCCCACGTGATGGTGCGCAGCTTGTCACGCTGACTCAGAAAAGCGAGCAAACCGCGACTGTCGATTCCCCCCGAGAGCAGGAACGCCCAACGTTCCGGTGTGAAGTCGCAGCGTCCGAGCGTGGACTCGAGCACGGCTCTGAGGCGCTCGGCGTGGTACGTCTCGTCCGTGTTGCGGCTGGCCGCGAACTCGACCGGCTCGATCTCGTGCGTGAGCTGCCATCGCGCGCGGTTCAGCGTGACTCGTTCGCCCGGTAGCACTTGGCGCACGCGGGCGTCCCAGCCGTTCTCCGGTCCAAGCGTGCCCGAGGAGAGCATCCAGCCGATGACCGCGGGGTTCGGCTCGAAGCTGCCGAGGATCGTGGCGATCGCGCGCTGCGAGGTCGACGCCACGAAGAGATCGGGTGTCTTCACATACCACAGGGTGCGTGTGGCGGCCGCGTCGGCCACGAGCTCCGCGTGCGTGTCGTCGGTGCGTAGCAGGGCGTAGCAGCCTTCGGGTCGGTCGCCACCCGGCCATTGCCATCGGCCTACCGGACCGAAGAACTTGCCGATCGCGATGCTCTCGCCTTTGAGCTGCATGGCAGCACTCGGGTCATAGGCCATGGCTGTGACGCCGTCGCGAGACGCCTTGGCGGCCGCGCGCGGCACGACGTTGTCCGGTGTGAGGCGTTGCTGTAACACGTCGACCCAGTCGTCGGGTTCCACGCGACCGCGCAGTCTTTGGACTACGAGCACGGCTTTAGCCACTGTGAACCCTCCCTTCCGTCGCCGAGGTGTAGACGGACCGCGTCAACACCGCCGCGTTTCGCCATGAGTACTCCGCGCGCACGGCGGCGAGAACCTCCGCGCATCCCTCTCGAAGCGCGGCTGGATCGCGGGTCGCAGCACGCAGCATCTCGGCAAGGCGTGCGATGTCTCCGACCGGAAAGAAGCGCTGGCGGGGCAGCGGGACGACGAGATTGGCCGATATCGCACTCGCGATGATCGGAACGCCGTAGCTCGCTGCTTCGAGCAGGGCGATGGGGTGCCCTTCGAGCGACGAGGGTAAGACGAAGAGACCCGCGTGCGAGTAGAGCTCGCGAAGGGCGGTGCCGTCGCGGTAGCCCGCGAGCACGATGGCTTCGTTACGTGCGGCACGGGCCGCAAGCCCCGCGAGGTATGGATCCGCCGGCGCAGCGGCGCCGACGAGAACGAGCCTCCAGTCGTGCATCTGCGCCCGCTCGAAAGCGTCGATGAGATCGTTCTGCCGCTTGGTGGGTTCGAGTCGCGCGACGCACAGCACGTATCGCTTCTTCATGAGGGCAAGCGCCTCGAGAATCGAAGACGTCTCGGTGCGCCGGACGTGTGGTGCGCCGTTCGGGATGGTGGACACGTCGATGCCGAACCGCGCTCCGACGTTGCGCTGGATCACAGGCGAGACCGCGATCGGGTGCGTTGCGAATCGCACACCGATTCGCTCTCCCGCGCGCAGCAGGCTTTTGGCGAGCGAGCCCCATTTCTCCCGCTGATAATCGGCTGCGTGATGAGTCAAGACGACGCGCAGGCCGAGCAGCCTCGCGAGCGGAGCCAGCAAGCCGGGGCCGATCGCGTGCAGGTGCAAGACGTCTGGGCGTCGCACGGCCGCGTATAGCACGCACAGCAGCGTATGAACCGCCGTCTCGAGGCCCGGCCTCACGGGGCTCCAGACGTACCTCAGCTTGAGCCCGTGCCAGTGGCGCGGACGCTTCGAGCGCGGGTAATACGGGCTGCGTTGTAGCACCTCGATTTCACAGCCGAGGCGTGCGAGCAGCGGGTAGAGCATGCGCGCGTGTGTTTCGATGCCGCCCTGCACGCCGATCACGCCGCGCAGCCCGGCCACCATGATCGAAAGCGGACGGCTCGTCGTCGCCCGCGGCATGTCGTGTGGCGTCACTACCATGCGACACCTACGCTGGAGTACACGGCCCGAATGCCTTCGAGGTAACGCCCAGGCGAAAAGTCCCGCGCGACGAGCGCACGCGCGGTCGCGCCCACCGTCTTGAGCGCCTTGTTCGGCAGCGCGGCCACGTGCTGCAGCCGCTCCGCTAGCGCCGTGGCCGAGCCTGCCGGGAACGTCCACCCGGTCTCGTTGGGGTGCACGAGCTCGGGCAGGCCGCCGATCGCAGAGACGATCACGGGCTTGCCGAGCGCGCAGGCCTCGAGCACGCTCAACGGAGCGTTCTCGTACCACTCCGACGGCACGACGACAGCTCGTGCCGACGCGATCGCGTTGCGCAGCGCGGGGCCCGTCAAGTAGCCGTGGAATCGCGCGTCGCAGCCGCGCTTCGTCGCGAGCTTGCGCAGGTCGGCTTCGGCCGGGCCGGTGCCAACGACGTCGACGCCGACGCGTGCGAGGATCGCGGCCTCGAGTAGCGTGGCAACGCCTTTTTCCGGCGACAATCTCCCAACGAACACGAAGCGCGAGCCCGGTTCGAGCCAACCGGGGTAGTGCGCCGAGTCCACGAAGTTCGGCACGTAGCGAAACCGTGATCGCTCGAAACCCCATTCGACGAACTTCTCGATGTAGAAGTGGCTCGGGACGATGAAGCAGTCGACATTGTCGAGATAGCTACGCAGATAGCGGTGCAGATAACTCTCGAGCATGACGAGAAGACTAAGAAGGCGGCTGCCCTTCATGCAGCGCTGCTCCACCACGTGCCTGAGCCGACCGTCGCGGCAACGCTCGCACACGCCGTCAGGGGCCAGCATCTTGTAAGCAGGGCAGGCGAGCTTCAAATCGTGTAGCGTCATGACGAGCGGCACGTCGTGCTCGCGAATCGCAGCCAAGATGGACGGCGAGAGGTGGTGATAGACGTTGTGGGCATGGCAGATATCCGGATCGATTCGCGCGAGCAAGTCTCGAACCTTCTTGCGGGCCTCGAACGAATAGACTGCCTTCAAACCCTTGCGCACCTTGGCGAGCCCGCGGTCAGGTCGCCCGTCCAGCTCGATCTCCTCGACGAAGCTCGGACTCCAATCGCTCGGGTCGTTGCGCTCGTGCTGCATGCAGAACGGAACGACGGACCAGCCGGCAGTCGAGAGCATGCCGTTGTGCTGCAGGAACACCACCTCCGCGCCGCCGCGCGCATAGTGGTAGTTGTTGATGCTGAGCAGCGTGCCTGCCATGGCCCTAGCCTCGAACGTCCACTACCGCGGCCTTGAGCTGTGTCGAGCCATCGAAAGGGGCCACGCAGCGCACTCGCCGGGCGCGTCGCCGCTCCGCCACTCGGGCTGCGACGACACCGGAATAGAACCATAATGGATAGCCGATCTCGTTCATGGCGAAGACGCTCTTGTAGATCAGCGCGAAGCCCATGATGAGCATGACGCCGACCCAGATCTGGCCGAGTAGCGCGTCGTCGTCTCTGCCTGAGCGTACGAGGGTGCGCGCGTCGGAGAAGACGAAGTAATAGAAGGCCAAATAGGCGGCGAGGCCGATGAAGCCGACCTGCCACAGTAGGTTCGTGATCTGCGTCATGCCAACGCCGAATCGGTCGTAGTACGAAGCGTATTGGCCGTCGAACTGCGGCATGAAAGACGTGGAGACGTTGCCGGCGCCGAGCCCGAACGCCGCTCTGAACGGATCGTGGCCTATGCCTTCGAAAGCGAACTCGAGGCTATCCACGCGGCCGATGTAGTTCGCGCCTTCCTCGGCGGCGCCCGAGTGGAGATAGCGCACAAAGAGTTCCTGGCCGACGAACTGCCCAATCGGGTGCTCGGTGGCATTGAACTGAACCAGATAATTGTACGTCGCGATGAACGCGAACACCGCCAGGGCTCCGATCCCAGCAATCGGCAGCAAACGACGTGCGGCGCCGTGGCCCTTGGGCAAGTACACCGCCGGTGCGATCATGGCTATCGGCAGCAGCAAGAGCGTGGCTTTCGTCTCGTTGAGCGTCGTGGGCAACACGAGCGCTCCGAGCAGCAAGACCACCGTGGTCAGCCTTAGCTTACCGCGCAGATACAGGCTCACGACGGCGACGACGCCGCACATCATGAGCATGCTGAGCGCGCTCGACGTGGTCGCGGTGCCCCTAACGGGGTCGCCCGACTGCATCTCGTGGGCGAACTCGACGAACCGTTGGTAGAGCGCGAGGGGCGCCTGAGCCGAGAACAGGACGAGCAGCACGAGAAATTGCTTGCGTAGCTGTCCGGCCGAGAACCGGAAGACGAACGGCAGCAGAAAGAACGGAACAAACTTCAAATGCGCGCGGATCCCGGCGAGCACCGCCCCGGTCGGCTCGGCTTGGATCACGAAGCCAGCGATGATCGTCATGACCAGCGTAACTAGAAAGAAGCCGTAACGGCGATCTAGCGCGAACGGGCTTCCGGCTACGAGCCGTACCACGACGATGACCGTCACGATGGCGGAGAAGGCTTCCGGCAGCAGCACGAGGTAGGAAGGCAGCCAGCCGCGCGCGTGGATCAGGTAGTCGACCGTCAGCGACGCCGCGAACACTCCCATGACGAGCGAGTTGATCATCCGCTCCGTCGCCTCAGCTTCGTGACTGCGCGGACGTTTCGCGAGTCCCGCAGTTGGGGTGGCGACACTGGTGCGCTCGCGCGGAGGAATCGCGCCCAGCCGCGCGGCGCGGTCGAGTGTCGTAACACTTCGCGATAGCGCATGAGCACGAGGTCCGTCATGACCGAATGAGTGCGTTCGGCTTCGACGAACTCGCGGCCCGCGGCCCCCATAGCGGCCGCCCGCTCGGGGTTCTCCAAGATCTCCACGATGGCATCGGCGAACTCACTCTCGCTCCATTCGCATACAAGTCCGCAGCCGCTGCTCATTACGACGTCGGATTGCTCGGGGTGGGAATTGGCGACGACGGGTTTCGCGAGCGCCATGTACTCGACCAGCTTGGTAGGGGATGTCGACTGCAGGATGGCCGTGGGATAGTAGGGCGAGACGCATACGGCTGCGCTCTGCGTGGTCTTCAAAGCTATCCGCGTCGGCAGCCAACCGGTCGTTGCGACGACCTTCGAGAGGCCGAGCCGCTCGGCTTCGCGCCGCAGCAGACGGTCGTCCTCCGGGGTTTCGCCGCGCCCCACGAACAGCAGCTCGGCGTCCGGTACGCGTTCGCGGACGCGCGCCAACGTTCGAACGAGCATGTCGAGGCGCCGTTCGCGCAGCAGCGTGCCGAGATAGACAATCGTATTCGGGCGTAGCGGCGCCGTCCCGCGAACGTTCTCGAGCGCCTCGTCGATCTGCGCTAGATTCACCGAGCTCGGAACGGCGGTCATCTTCTTGGCCGAGATCCCTTCGGCTGCGATGTCGGCGCGCATCTGCTCGCTCTGGACGAAGATGTGATCGCAAGAGGGAAGAATCACACGATAGAGAAGGTAGCGCTGCCACGCGCCGCGCAGCCGGTAGAACAGCGAATACCGGGCCATGCCCTCGGCGGCTGCGTAGGACGACGCCTCGCCGTGTGGATACGCGAGCCAGTACAACACCGGTATTCGGTGAAGTTTCCCGGCGGCCAGCGCCAGGAGCGCACCGATGTATTTGTCCTTGATCTGGATCAGCGAGTAGTCGTGAGCCCTCGATAGCCGGAACACTCTGAAGTCGTTGCGAAGATCGGCCCAATGCTTCTTCAGCCGTGCGAGGCGGCCGGAGCCATCGTCGGTAGGTGCGACGAAAGCGCGCCCGCTTTTGTAAGGCTGCTCACCGACTATGGCGGTAGGGTCTGCGGCCTGGATTAGCCAATCCACCTCGTGACCGCGATCCGTCACGCCCTCCGAGAAGATCGCCTTGGCGGCGGGGCGAAATGGCGGGAACTTGTCCGATGTCACGAACAAGATTCGCAGGGGGGCGCCAGAGGCGGACGTTTCGTCAGGCATGAGTGACCGCCGGTCCGCGGCGCAGCGCCCAGACGGAGCGATAGGCGTCCATGCAGACGCCATCGACGCGATAGGCTTCCCATGGCGAGAGACGGTTGCCCCGCTGCAAGCTCTTCGCGTGCAGGTGGCCCAGCAGGCAACGGTCGAACGGCAGATCGATGAACTCGCAGATTTCGCGCAGGGCCGGTTCTGGGTTCGATACGACCTCGTCGTAGTCGACGATGAGCATGCGCTCGCCGAGCTGACGATGAAGCAGCACTGCCTGCTCGGACTTCGCGATATAGGAGGCGCAGGCCTTCTCGAGTCGCGACGGACCGCGCCAGCGGCCGAAGACCCAGGCGCCCTTACGTACCCGATCGAGTGTCGTGCTTCCGCACGCAGCGTAGAGGCGGTTCAGTGCTGCGCGTCTCCAGTTGTGCAGCATCGAGTAGACGACGGAGCGAGGCTCGCGCACGAGCCAGATCAGCCGAAACGACCGATGCAGAAGATATTCCGGAAACCGGTCGTTCAGATAAGTGGTTTGGAAGCAGTGCCGGCCGCCCGTGAAGCGCGCCACGCGCCCCGCGAGAAGGAGCGCACCGTCGAGTTCGCTGTCGTCCCCGAACGCGTAGTTGGCCATTTCTCTGGCCCGTCCGAGCACCTGCGTGACGGCGGTCGTGCCGGACCGTTGACAGCCGGCCACCAGGATGTTGTCGGTTCCAAACTCGTCGAGATTCTCGAGCAATTCCTTGCCAGGTTGTTTCACGACTCGATGAAACTCGGCCCAATCGCTGACCGGGCTATCGTTCCAGGGGATTTGATGTTGCACGCGTGACTCCATTCCACGGTCGATACCCGAGTTGTTGGTTCAATCGCCCTGCGTGCGCCTCGAAGTAATCGAGGTCCGAAGGAGTGAGCGCGCGTCGCCACGCGTCGTCGATGCGGATTGCCGCGGTGGCTCGGAACCGCATGTCGTTACCGTTCGCCACGTGGTGCGCACGCGAGCGGAAGTCGAGCATCCTTCGGTCGAACCTCAAGCTGATGAACCGACAGATGCTTTGCAATTCCCGTGCCGGGTTCGCCGTGAGGTCCTCGTATCTCATGTGCAGCAAGTCGCCGTGAGCCACGACCTTTGCGAGCAGGGGTACGGCGCGCTCGTACGTACGCTGCCAGGCGTTGAGCGCCGCTTTGCGCGACAGGCCGCGCTTCAGCCCGGAGTAGAACACTGCGCGCCCGTCGCGCACGAGCAGGATGATCTTCGTCCGGCGGGGCGCGGTGAGATACAGCGCGGCGGCATCGAGGTAGTGTTTCGAAGAGTCCACCATCAGAAGCCGCGATTGGAGCCGGGCCAGCACGTCGAATAGCAACCATTTGTTGCGGGCGCCGTGTAGCAGTGGCCAAGTCGAGGGCGTGAGCGGCGGTATGCGCCAGGCCCAGTGCGCGTAGGCGCCCGCGAAGAGCAGCTTGCGCCAGAGCCGGCGCGCGCGAGTTTGATGGGCGCGATCGATCACTGTCCCCGCCTCGAATAGGCCGAGGTTGAGCCGGTACGGATCGTCGCGCACGCCCTCGAACGCCTGCTCTCCGGCCAGAGTCTCTAGGACTGTCGCCCAAAGGTGACACTCTCGTATCGGCTCGCCGCAGCTGCAGGGTGTGTTCAGCGCGAAATTCTTAGGTAGCTGCGTGATCTCGCCGAGCGACATGGCCGCCGGATGGGAGCCGATCAGCAGATCGAGCAGCGTGGATCCTGAATGCCCGGCCGCGCAGATGAACACCGCATCCGGCGGAACCGAGTATTCGTTCGTTGACGCTGGTAGGGTGCTCATGCGGCTCCAGGGTAATCGGCTGTTGCGTCCACATAGACCCGTACGCGGGAGATGCGCAACGTGTTGCCGATCTCACACATGGAGGAGCGGGAGATTTCGGCACGCGCGTGGTGACTCGTTGCGACCTTGGCAACAGCGATCGCCTCGGCGCGGTGCGTCCACGCAGCGACCTACGACGCGCGAAACGCGGGCGATCACGGCCGCGACGGTCAGTCGCACGACCCCGTGTGGCGCGCGCTCGACAAAGTGAACACGCATCGATTCGAGGGCGAGTGAAGTCACCTTACGTGCGCATCGAGGATCTCGCCGTCGTCAAGTCGAAAGGCTGGGGCATTCAGTTCGGGGATTCCGACCAGTTGCGAGACGTGCCGCTCCTACAGGAGCGGGATCACGTTCATTCGGTCGAACAATGCGCTGATCGAGCGCAACTTCGTCACCTCGGCCGGCCTCGCCTGGCCCGAGGACATGGCTGTGTGGGGCGATGCTGTCGAACTCGTGGTCTCGAACGGCGGTAGGGTCAGAGCAAGTACGCTCTCCGAGGTGTATGGAGAGGGTTCTGGAGGACGTCGAGATCGACCGGCGCCGGTATCGTTGAACAATGAGCCCCAGCAGACGAAACCGAGCTCGTGCTGCGCGACAAGCCAATAACCGGAGGCCGGCTCCTCAACAACGGCTTGCTCAGCGTCAGCGCGGGCCCGCTCGACGTGGAAAACTCGGCCCTCGAGGGAATGAAAGTCCAAACGAATTACTTCAGCCAGGGAAATCCTTCGCCGGCACGGGCGGGCTCTAAGAGGGCCTGCTGCTAACGCGCAGCAGAGGTTGGCGCTCGAGCGGCAAGGTCGGCGATGGATCGTGGCGCGACTTCCAGATCGACCCGGCATCGGTTGCAATCGGCGTCGGCGATGGCGAGCCGAGGGCGATGTCGCAGGGCGACAACACGTACGACGTCGATTTCAACGGTTTCCGCACAACGCGAAAATGGATCTCGGCGCTCTGCGTTTCTCGACAGTGCCGATTGGCAAGCCCGAGACCCCCGTCAGCGTTCGCGCGCGGCCTTAGCGCCGAAGACCGCCGCCTGGCCGAGCGCCGTTGTGGCACATCGCTTGCATCGATGATCAACGAGAGCCCCCGCGCTGCGGGTTTCCGTGCATTTCGTGTTTTCTAAAAACAGCATACAACTAACCGTTCTGACCGCCATCCGCGCGTTCGTGGCTCCGCTCGTGTCGACGATGGCGCTCGTCGTGGCCGCGAGCGTGCTCGATGTGCGTTTCACGAGGTTTTACGTGACGCTGGCGTTCGTGTCTGCGTTGCTGTCCTGGATCGCTATCGGCAGCGATCGACGCGAACGGCCGCCGCTGCAGGCGAGCCCATGGGCCTCCGCAGGCCAAACGCTGCTCGAGTGGTTGGCCATCGTCGGTACGCTGTTGCTTGTGGGCTACGCTACGAAATCTTCCGATGCGTTCTCCAGGCGTGTGCTGCTGGTCTGGTTTGCGGTCACGCCGGTTGTGATGATTGCGACGTTCGCGCTTGTCGACGTTTGGACCTGCCGCGTCGTTGGGGCCACTCGCAACGCTCGTCGCGCCGTAATCGTCGGGGAGAACGAGATGAGCGCGGAGCTCGCGAAGACTATTCGTGGTCGCCCCGATCTCGGAATCATGCTCGATCGCGTGTTCCACGCGCTCGAGGGGCCGCGCGCGAGGGGTAGCCGCCGTCACGCGGCCGCTACGAGATCGCGGGCCATTCACGACTACGTCAACCGGTGTCACATAGACGTCGTGTTCGTGGCGCTCGCGCCCGACGACGACGAGGCGCGGGCGCTCATCGACGACTTGAAGGACACCACAGCCTCGGTGTACGTGGTGCCTGGCATCGCGGTCCGTGATCTGATTCAAGCGCGTAGTGACCAGATCGCGGGAGTTCCGGTGATTGCCCTATGCGAATCGCCGTTTAGGGGCCCCAATGGCCTCGTGAAACGCGCTACCGACGTGGCGTTCACGCTGGTGCTGATCCTTTGCGCGTCGCCGGTTTTGCTGGCTATCGCGGTTGCCGTCAAACTCACCTCCCGGGGGCGCGTGCTCTTCAAGCAGTATCGATACGGGCTCGACGGAGAACGCATCACGGTCTACAAATTCCGCACGATGACCGTGACGGAAAACGGCCACCGTATCCAGCAAGCGACGCGCGACGATCCTCGCGTTACCCCAGTGGGTAGACTGCTGCGAAAGACGTCGCTCGACGAGCTGCCGCAACTACTGAATGTGCTCTCGGGAAGCATGAGTCTTGTAGGACCTCGCCCACACGCTGTTGCGCACAATGAACAGTACCGAAAACTCATCCGCGGCTACATGATTCGTCACAAGGTGGCGCCCGGCATTACGGGTCTAGCACAGGTGAACGGGTGTCGAGGAGAGACGCATACCATCGACGACATGCGGCGACGCGTGCAGTACGACCTCGAGTACCTGCGCAATTGGTGTTGGCTGCTCGACTTGAAGATTTTGCTCAAGACCGTGGCGCTCGTGATTCGCGACAAGCGTGCGTACTAGCCGCCCGAAGAAGAACACGAATCAGGCCGCCTTCGAATCGTGGTCGCTCCGCAACACGCGGAAGCACGAGCACTGCAACATCGAAACATGCCGGCGATGGTCGATCACGACCGGTCCGGACGCCACGTGTCGCGGCGGTCGTAGGAGATTTCCTACGGCCCGGGTGGGTGGCCGCCCACAGTTCCGCGATTGTGCGTAGTCTACCGTGCTCGCGTGGCATTGTGATCGTCCTTGTAGCGTTTGCCGCACGGAACTGAGCAGAACCTTGTGGGGGTTGTCAATCAGGCAACGGGAGTGCGTCAATGGAACGAAATATCGCGGCGGTCTCGCAGCGAAAAGTGTTGTTGGTCGACGACGACGAAAGTCTGTTACGCGTGTTGGCGATTCGGTTGCGGCATGACGGCTACTGCGTCGAAGCCGCGGACAACGGTCGTAGCGCGTTGGCGGCATTACCTTCGTTTCGCCCACACGTAGTGGTAACGGACATGTGCATGGAGGGCATGGACGGCCTCGCGCTGTTCGACGCCATTCGCACACGCGAGCCAACAACGCCGGTCATCGTGCTCACGGCCTACGGCAATATCCCAGACGCCGTCGAAGCGACGCAACGCGGCGTGTTCGCTTACCTCACGAAGCCGTTCGATCGCCAGCAGCTATCTGCGACAATCGATCAGGCCGCGAATCTGTTCGTCGGACACTCGGAGCTCGCGTTCGATCAGGCGGAATGGCGCTCGGAGATCGTCTCGCAAAGCTCGGCCATGGAGTGCCTCCTGCGTGAGACCTGGAGCGTAGCGCAGACGGATGCGAGCGTTTTGATTCGCGGCGAGAGCGGCACGGGCAAGGAGTTGCTCGCACGCGCCATCCATCGGGCGAGTCGCCGGGCCGACAAGACGCTCGTGCCCGTGAATTGCACCGCAATCCCCGAGACGCTTTTCGAGGCCGAGCTGTTCGGCCACGAGAAGGGTGCCTTCACCGGCGCGACCCAGTCACGCGAAGGGCTCATTCGGGCGGCCCACGAGGGCACGTTGTTTTTGGACGAGATCGGTGACATGCCGCTGCCATTCCAAAGCAAGCTCTTGCGCATGCTGCAGGAGAAGGAGATTCGGCCCGTAGGGTCGGTGAGGCATTCGCGTGTCGACGTGCGTGTAATCTCGGCGACACATCAGGACCTCGAGGCGGCTATCGCGGCGAAGACGTTTCGCCAGGATCTCTACTATCGATTGAACGTTGTCACGTTAGAGATACCTTCGCTGTCGCAGCGACGTGAGGACATCCCGTTGCTGGCGGACAACTTCCTGCAGAGCGCCCGTTCCGAAATGAAGAATCCAGCAGTCAAAGTGCGAGGCTTTTCGAAAGACGCCATAGAGATGCTCATGGCGGCGAGCTGGCCGGGAAACGTGCGACAACTTCGAAACGTCGTCGACCAATGCGTGGCGCTCGCTGCGACCACTGTCATTCCCGCCAGGCTCGTCGAACGGTCGCTTCGTTCGAATGAGCGGCCATTCCTTTCGTTTGCCGCAGCGCGCGATAGATTTGAGTTCGACTATCTGGCCCATCTGCTCGAGATGACCGGAGGGAATGTGGCTCAAGCAGCGAGGTTGGCAGATCGGAATCGATCCGAGTTCTACAAGTTGCTACGTCGACACGCGCTGGAGCCGGAACTTTTTCGACGCGACGAGCGTCAAGAGGCCTTGGTTGGTGGCTCCGTGCACTCCGCGAGCGGAGTAGGAGCAGGCTAGCGACGCAATTCGCGTGGGCGAGGCATGGGTGGAGAGAGATGCTGCGTCCGAACTCCATCGCGACACTCATCGTCATCGGTTTGACGTTGATTCTGGCGCCTCTCGTAACCGCGGTGATCACGGCGGTCGTTCAGGTCGACAAGCTCGCGATGCTCGGCCGGGATACCGTCGTTCGAACGGCCCAAGTCGCGCGGGAAAGCCGGGGCCTGTTAGACAATCTGAGCGAGGCGCGCAGGCTGTTCCTGGAGTATCGCGCGACGGGCGACGAGAGCTACTATCGGCTTTATGCCGAGCAGCGTGCGAGAGTGCTCGGAGGCGTTGCCGAGCTCGAAGCGCAACCGGCCTTGGGTCCGCGGCGCGAGCACCTCGAGGATCTCCTACGCCGGGAACGCGATCTGTTCGACTCCCTTCGTTCGTCGCAGGGCGGAGCAAGTACGCTGACCGGTGCGGCGACGGAGCGCGCCTGGGCCGACCTGCAGGCCGCTGGTCGTGCGATTCTCGCGGAGAGCGATGATCTCGTCGATGCGCGAGTCAACGATCTCACGCGTAACGCCGATAAGCTGCAGCGAGCCTTGTTGACGCAAGCGGCCGGCGCCGTTCCGGCCGCGCTGTGCCTCTCGGCGCTGTTTTTCGCCCTCGTGACGCGCCCCATGCGCGAGCTCGGCCGAGCCATTCGGTGCCTTGGCACGGGCAAGCGGCTATCTCAACGCATCAGCGTGGCTGGTCCGCGTGACTTCCAGGAGCTTGGCCAGCTGCTCGACTGGCTGCGCCAACGGCTTGAGCAGCTCGAGGAACAGAAGATGACGTTCCTTCGCCACGTCTCGCACGAGCTCAGGACTCCGCTGACGACGATCCGAGCTGGCTCGGAGCTTCTCGTGGAGGAGCTGAACGGCAAGGCGAGGGAAGAAGTGGAGCTCTCTCGCTTGATCCACGCCAACGGTTTGCAGCTGCAGCGTTTGATCGAGGATCTGCTACGTTTCAGCGAGACACAAAAGATCGCGGGTGATTCCAAGCTCCAGGATCCCATCGATCTGGCCGTGTTGGTTCGAAGCGTCGCTGCCGCACGAAGGGTCGTGGTCGAAGCCAGGGGAATCAAGCTCAGCACGGATCTCGTCTCGACTTGCGTCCGTGGCGATGAGGACAAGCTCAAAGTCGCGATCGACAATCTCTTTGCGAACGCCGCCAGGTGCACTCCACGTGGCGGCGAGATCCGCATCTCCTTGCGTCCCGCCGGTAGCTGCGCCGTCCTGGATGTGGCCGACACAGGGCCCGGTATCGCGGCAGCCGAGATCGACGGAGTCTTCGAGCCGTTTGGGCGAGGAAGCGCCAAGGGCAACTCGGGGAACAAGGGGACCGGTCTCGAGCTGGCGATCGCGAAGGAATACGTCGAGGCCCACGATGGGCACATCAGAGTGGTTGGCTCGACTGTGGGCGCGCATTTTCGGGTCAGCATTCCCTTGGTAGGGTCGCGCGACAAAGGTGCGGCCTCTAGCACAGATCGCGGCAACGGAGTGCTTGTCGGCGTGTAGCACGATCAGCTCGATGAGCGCTACGATGCGTCGGCGTCGAACGATGTCGCCGTGGAGCTATCGTAGGCGATAAGAGAAAGATGGAGCCCGGCTTTCACCGGGCTCCGAGCGACGGTCGAGACGGGAAGTGGGGGGCACCGTCTCGACCGTGCAAAGGGACGACCAGGGTCGTGTCACACCCGTTTCGTGGAAATGGGACTGCCTTTGGCGCCTGCAACGTTGCCGAATGCACACACCTTCCTTGATGTGGCGCAGCCTAAGGGCCCGTCCAGTCGAATTGCGGAATGCTCGTGATCGGCGTGCCGATCTGAATCGTGATCTCTCTGTGGGACGCGAATTTCAGGGCCGCGAGGTCGCCCGTGTACTCCGTGACGACTCCGTCGTCCGTTAAATAGACGACGACGGGCAGTCCCACGAGACCGCCAACGTCGTCGCGTGCGAGCGGTTGGCCCCAGATCGCGAAGAACTGGCCCAGCGTGAAGTCGGTTGGCGCCGTGGCATGGAGATGAATCATGCCCGTTGCGTCGTGCGTGTGTATGGGGTAATGGCAATCCGTCGTCGGCGACAGCTGGACGATGCCAACCTCTTCGGGGACGGCAAGCGCTTCACCATCCATGAAGATCGACATGTGCGAGTGCACGTGGTAATCGATCGGCGAGGGGTAGATGCAGTCGAGTCCCTCGACGGACGAGCCCTGCCCTCCGTCAGGCATATTGCCTGGCTGCCAATACGTCGAGCCGACTTGGTGATGATCGTCGAGGGAGACGACGTTCGGATCTAGGGGCGGCGGCCCATTGCCGCTTGGTGGAGGCGTAGGTGTCGATGGTGCGTCCGATGGGCTCGAGCCGTCGCTCGAGCCGCCGCAGCCGGCGAGCAGAACGGGAAGCAGCATGGTGAGCGTCAACGCGCGGAGCGCAGTGCGGGCAAGACTATCGATCGTCATCGTGCCGTTCCTCCCGAATAGGGGTACGACGATGCAAGACCCGGACCAGGGTCTACGCGCGTTGTGTTTCGTGGCGCGGGGCGCGGAGCGTGTATGTGGGAGTGTTGTCGTCCGGCGACGCTCGAGCGCCGCGGGCTGCCGTCGATAGCCGCCTCGAGCAAGGCCGACAAAAGTAGGCAGAACCCCACGCCCCGGGGACAATCCGGGCCGCGTCTCGAGGAGGCGTTGCCGTAGGCGCCTGCCGACAGGCTGTGCCGTCCCATGCCGCTATCGCCACCGCTCCCATGCTGCTTGACTGTGAGGCACGGGGGCGTCAGTCGTTAATCAAGGAGGTGCGTCGTGAAAGTGTCGATTCTCAAGATGCTGCTTCTCATCGCAGTCATCGCGGTTCCCACCCTGGCACAGACTGGCTGCAAAGCCGTCGCCGCCGGGACCGTAGGCGCGGCGGTCGGTGCGGCCGCCGTCAAGCATAGGGATCGCCGGCATCACGACGACGACGATTGACGCGCGCACGGCGTGCCCGAAGCATACGTCGGCCCACCCTGAGCACGCGCGTTTCCGCGGCGGGACCGGACGTCGACGATGTCCTCGGTGCCGACGTCTATGTGTCCCACGGCGGGCGTCATGCGCTCGAACGCTTCGACGCATACCGGCCGGCCGTCGTGCTGCTCGACATCGGCTGCTGTGACGGGACATCGAAACCCTGCAAGGGTTACCATCCGCGTCGTAAATATTGCGGCGGCGCGGGTCGTCCGAGAGCCAGAGCCGCTCACTTCATGTACTGGGCGGGGTCCACTGGGCGCTGCCCACGCAGAACCTCGTAGTGCAAATTCGGTCCTGTGATGCGTCCCGTGGCGCCCAGGTGCGCGATGACCTGGCCGCGGTGCACGAGGTCACCCACCTCGACGAGATTGCCTTGGTTGTGCGCGTAGCGCGTCACGAGCCCCTGTCGATGCGTGACCTCGATCGTCTGTCCGTAACCCACGCGCGGGCCCGACCACGTGACGAGACCGTCTGCGACGGCAACGACGTTGGACCCGGCACGGCCCGCGATGTCGACACCGTTGTGCTTGCGGCGGTGGCCCGTGATCGGGTCGATGCGCTCCCCGTATGACGACGATATCCAGGCTCCATGAACGGGCATGCCGCGTGGCTCGGTCTTGTAGCGCAGAAGGAGATCGTCGAGGAGTTCCAGCTGCTCCTCGCGCCTGTCGAGCTCGCCGAGCGCTCCATCCAGAATCGACCCGAGCTTTGCTGCCGACTGCTCACGCCGGTCCTTGTCGGTCGACGCCGCCTCTCTCCCCGAGCTGGCGTCGTCGGCGTCGACTCGCTCGTCGCTACCCGCTGCCGTAGCCGAGTCTTTGGCCGCCCTCGCGGCGAGCGCTTCGGCGTCGATGCCTGCGGTGCCCATCAAGGCCGTGGTCGTAGCGTCGAGCTCGACGATCTTCGCCTGCGCGTCGGCCACGCGCTTTTCCAGAATCGACGTTGCGGCTGCAATGGAACGCCGGTTCTCGGCGATCAGGGCGTGCTCGCGATCAATCGCACGGCGCCATGCCGCGACTTCGGGGCCGTGCGCCGGGGCAGGGTGCGATTCCTCGCCCATGACCCCATTGCCGGCATAGGCGTACACGGCGCAGAGAGGAAGCAGCGCGAGGGCCGTGCCGAGACCGCTACCGTGAGCCGCAACCCGCGCACCTATCGTCACCTTGTTTCCCCCGAAGCGCGCGCCCAGCGCTGCTTCGGAATCGTCGCGCTGCGAACCTTCCATGATCGACGGGCGTTCGCGCCGCGTCAGATCGCGAAGCCAGGCGAACAGTGCAGTCCCTGCTTTCATCGGTCGGTCTCCATCTGGCGCACCGGCCGGCCACAGCGGTCCCGTGCGATGCGTCGCCTTCCATGAAGCAAGACTCATGCCGGTCTTTGCGTGCGACGGGTTCGCCGTTGGCACGCGCCTTGCTGGTTCTTACGCTGGCCGAGCGACGGGAGGTCACACCGATGAAGCGGCTATGGGGCGTGTTTCATATGGCAACTTTGTTCCTGGTCGGAAGCGTGGTCGTGCTCGTGGGGTTCTCTTCTCATATCCCCCGGCTCACCGAGCGGGCGATCGAGCTAAATTTCGAAAAGTCCACGGATACGCGGGTTAGCGTCGGCCGCGTTTCGCTTACGCCCCCGAAATCCACCGGCAGCTTGGTCGGGTTTTCGATCGCGAACCCGCCCGGTTTCGAGACCGCGTACGCGCTTCAGATCAATGCTCTGACAATCGACGTCGACTTGGAATCCGCGGCCACCGACGTGCTGGTGGTACGCTCGATTGCCGTCGACGGCGCCACGCTGAATGCAGAGCGGCGCGGGGCGTCGGTCAACCTCGCGAGGCTTCTCGGCAACGTGCGTCTCGCAGCGCTTTCGTCGGAAGGCGAAGACCGTCGTCGCGTCGTGGTCGACTCGTTCTCTCTCGACAACGCACACATGGTCATCACGGATCCGACGCTGCGCCGTCAGACGCTGACGCTCGACCGAATCGCTGTTCGCGACGTCGGGCGCGCCGCCGGCGGGGTCTCGTATGAAGAAGCCGTGGACCAGATCGTGACGGCGGTATTCAGCAGGGCGTATGCCGCGATGATTGAACGCGTGGAAGCGGCCGCGCGCACAGCCGGTCGTGACGAGGGCGAAGCGGAGCTTCCACGGCACCTCGATCAGGAGTGCCTGCCCAGTCAATTGTCGGCCGAGGATCGACTAGCGTCGGACGATCGAACGGCCGGCCTAGGTCCCACGGTTAGGTACCACCCGAGAGGTGCACTGACCCGGCAAAGCGTGAGAGACGGCTCGAAATGCACCGCATCGTTGTAACTGTTGGACGCCTGTCCGAAGGACTGGTAGGAACGCCTTTGCCTACGGCGTCGGCGCGCCGATGCGCCGTGGCATAAACCTTGCTTCGAAATGCGGCCCGCGCAGATCTTCCAACTACAAGGAACCACCCACCATGCACATCAGCTACGACCTCGAGTTCGATCTCGATAGCTTTATCAGGGAAATGGAACAGCGCTCGGTTCAGCGCTTGAGTGTGCTGGCGGAGGCTGCGGTGTCGCCGCATCGCGACAACGATCCCGTAGCGGACGACGACGCGTCGATGCCCAAGCACTGACGCCTACGCGCGCGGCTCCTTCTGGCACTGATCTCGTCTCTCTGCAGCCAAGCTCCGTGGCAGAGCGCTGCCACGGGTTTCGACTAGTCGAAGAACGCCTTCACGAAGCGGACTACGTCCGCGTCGACGCGCAGTGCGTCGGGACTCCCCGCGTCGCCCGGTATCACGAGACCGTCATAGGCGCGCGCTTCGGCCTCGCGACCGACGGTATCGACCGGGAACGCCGCGCCAGGGTTCAAGCGGCGCACAGCGTAGATTTCCCCTTCTCAGTCGAGACAAGCTCGAGCGCGGCGCCCGCCTCGGCGAGCGCGAGCCACGTCTCCGTCCACTCGATCTGCTCCGCGACATCCATGTAATCCACTGGCCCGGGCCCGCGTGTCATGGCGTGCTTTCGAACGTTCGCGCGCGCTGGCTCGAGACCGCTGCGAACGATTGATACTCCGAGCGACTCACGCTCGTAGTGAGTTCTCACGGTCGCCACCGGCGCAATCCACATGCCACGCGGCCTGCCGCCGCGCCACGCCATCGCACCGCAGATTCCTGCACCAGGGCGTGCTCCCGGCCCGCCGCCGTGGAGGCCTGCGCCGAAGCAACCGCGCACCGTGCCCGAATGCGATCACGAGGGCAAGAGAAAAAGCGTCGCCTATCGACGACACTCTTGTCGGTCTTTACCGACGGATTGCAGGGGGTATCTGGGGATGGGAGAGTCGCGCGCGTTGTAAATCTTTCAAAGGACCATGAAGGAACCACCGCGTGATGAAGAAACTATCCCTCGCCCTACTCGTGTCCCCATTCGTACTTCTAGCCGCTTCGGCAACGGCCCAGGGCATCAAGTGGCACCCCGGCCACTACGTGCAATTCGGCGCGGAAGACTCCGAAGCCCAAATTCTAAGAAACATCGACGCCGTCGGAAACGAGTCGGCTATCGCTGGCGTCCAAGTGAAGATTCGCTGGGTCGACCTCGAGAAGAGCAAGGGCGTGTATGATTTTTCTGCGATCGATGCCTACCTGAAACGCGTCAAGGCGCAGCCCACGCGCAAGCAGCTCGTGGTTCGCATCGTCGACCGCAATTTCAAGGCGACTTCGCGCGTGGGCATCGTTCCGAGCTACCTGCTGTCCGGCGGCGCCTACGGCGGCGGCGTTGCTCCGTCGAAAACCGGGTACGTGGCAAGACTGTGGGACCCGGACGTCATGACTCGGCTCATTGCTTTACACCGCGCCATCGCCCGGCGTTATGACGACGATAATCACTTCGAAGGGCAGACGAGCGAGGAGACCACACTCGCGCTCGCGTCGCCGCTTCCGTGGGACTATTCGCACGGGGCGCTCGTGGTGCAGTACCACCGCTTGGTCGATGCCGTTCGTGCGGAGGCGCCGCGCAGCAACTTCTTCCTGTATACGAATTGGGTCGGCTCGTCGGCACTCATGGACGATCTGATGCAAGGGCTCATGGGTGCGCGTGCGGCTGCCGGCGGGCCGGACGTTCTGCCTTGGAACAACACGCTCGCGCAGCAAATTTGGACAGGGGAATACGGTGCGGACTATCGCTGGGCTTTGGCGCTCGCGAGCTCGGTCGAGATCAGCGAACTCACATCGTACACGCCGAAGCAAATCGGCGACTGGGCCTTCAACCAGCTGCATTTGCACTACGTGTTCTGGACGCACAACACGTGGGCCGGAAACGCATCGCAGCGCTGGGATACGGGCATCCTACCCTATCTGCGCACGAAGCCACCTGTGCGTACGCGCTGTCCCGACTCTTATGGTTGGTGCATGAGAGACTGAGCCGAATCGCGTCCTCGCCGCGGCACGACACCGGCGCCGCGGTCGGTCGCGGATCGGGGCGGGCGTCTCTGCTGCGTGTGCGTCGCTTCGCGGCGCCGACTCGACGTGTTGTCTAGCGACGACGGCGCGTGAGATGCCGTGGCCAGGGCGTTCACTTGCCGCGCCGCTTCGTTGCAGGCTCCCTAAATGCCGAATGCCAGCGTCGAGGCCTTGATCGCCAGCCTCGCGATGGTCCAGACGAACCGTCGCGGACGTGAGTGCCGCTTCTCAGCCCCGCTGATGCCGACGGCGATGGCGTGCGTGCGAAGACCGTTTTCCCGCGATCATGACCTGCGGCGCGATCGATTTGCCGGGCACAGTTGTCGTCGAGTGGGTCCATTGAGGGACTCGGCGGAAACGTCGTGCCAAGAGCGGTTCGTCGCGGGCTCCACCGTGATTCGTGGCATGGACATTGCAGCGACGCGCCGCGGCGCATATGCAAGTGACGCGTCAGGCGCCGCCAGAGATCGCGCAGGAGGCAGGCAGGACGTGACAGCCTCGCTGAGGGGCAAACGCATCGCATTTCTCGCTACCGATGGCGTCGAGCAATCGGAGCTCATGCGGCCATGGGAGGCGCTCAAGAAAGCGGGGGCGGACCTCGACCTGGTCTCGCTGCGCGCCGGCAAGATTCGTGCGATGAAGGATCGCAAGCAGGGAGACAGGTTCCCTGTAGACGTGGTCGCGAGCGATGCCGACGTGAGGGACTACGACGCGCTCGTGCTGCCGGGTGGCGTCATGAACCCAGACCGCCTTCGTATGGACCCCACTGCCGTCCGGCTCGTGCGCGAGTTCTTCGAGCATTCGCGGCCCGTGGCCGCGATCTGTCATGGGCCGTGGATGCTGGTCGAGGCCGACGTCCTACGCGATCGGACGGTCACGTCGTGGCCCAGCCTCAAGACGGACATCGTTAACGCTGGCGCGCATTGGGTCGACGAGGAGGTTCATGTGGATCGCGACCTCGTGACGAGCCGCAGGCCCGACGACCTCGAGAGGTTTTGCGCGAAAGCCATCGAGGTATTCTCGCGCTCCGGGCACGACGCGAACTGGCCGCTGGAGTAGCTGGCGTGGAATCTCGCTCTTCGCCCGCCAAGGCACAGGTTCGAGCCACAACGAAGCGTCGGCATGCTGCGCCGACCAATCTGGAGCAGTTCATCGAGCGGCTCGAGAAAACGGTGCGCTCGATCGTGGACATCGTTGGTGCGCTCGGCCTCGCGGCATTGATCGTGACCGGCGGTCTCGTTCTATATGCCATCCGCGCCTTTGTTTCATGATGCCGAGTGAGCAGCCGGCGGCCGGACGCGTGGAGGGTGCCCGCGGCGTTTCTTCGATGATCGTCGCGGCGCGGCTCGTTAGCTTCGCGATCGTTTGCGCGGCGCTCTATTGGGGGCAGGTGGTCCTCGTGCCTCTCGCGTTCGCCACGTTCGTTGCCTTCGTCTTGAGCCCCGCTGTCGACCAGCTGCAGCGATTCGGGTTGCCACGCATTCCTGCCGTTTTGTTGACCGTCGCCTTGCTCGCGGGCTCGTTGGCCGGGCTCGGCCTGGTCGTGGCGCGCCAGGTGCAGGCCCTTGCAGCGCAATTGCCGGATTACGAAAGCAACATTACGGAGAAGATCGCCGACATCAACGACTTGTTTCGGGGCGGAGCGGTCGAACGAGTGCGCAAGGCAATCGCAGATATCGGCGAGAGCGTCGAGCGCCGGTCGGCGGCGTCGGACAAGAGCGACCCCGAGCCCGTCCCGGTGGATACGCAGGAGCCTCTGCTCCGGCAGATCAGGGCCGCATCGCCGGCGTTCGAGGGTATCGCCAGCGCCGGCCTATCCATGCTGCTGGCGATCGTCTTGCTAATCAAGCGCGAGGACGTTCGCAACCGCATCGTGAGTCTCGCGGGGCAAACGGTGCTCGCTACGACCACGAAGGCTCTCGAAGAAGCGGGTCGGCGCATCAGCCGCTACTTACTCATGCAGCTTGTCGTCAACTCGACGATGGGCGCGGCCGTATGCCTCGGTCTGTATCTGATCGGCGTGCCATATAGCGCACTATGGGGGTTGGCCACGACCGTGCTGCGCTACATCCCGTACCTCGGGCCGTGGGTTGCAGCGTCGCTGCCGCTCGCGGTGAGCTGGGTCACTCTGCCGGGGTGGGGCGACACGCTACTGGTGCTGGGACTCTTCGTCACGCTCGAGTTGCTGAGCAACAACTGGATGGAGCCGTGGCTCTACGGGCAAAGCGTCGGGCTGTCGCCGATCGCGGTCATTCTTGCGGCGATATTCTGGACCTGGATCTGGGGCGCCATCGGCCTCGTGCTCGCCACGCCGCTTACGGTGTGCCTCGTGGTCGTCGGCAAGCATGTCTCCGGACTCGACGGGCTGGACCGGCTGCTGGGAGAGGCACCGCCGCTGGCGCCGCAGGTCTGGCTGTATCAGCGGCTCATCGCGCGCGACGAGGACGAGGCGGGTCGTGTGCTCGACGAGTACGCCGCGCGGCACTCCCTGCAGCAGATCTGCGACGAGCTGCTCTTGCCAGTCATGATCGCGGCCAAGCGCGATCTCGTGAGCGCGAGAATCACCGTCGCAGACGGCGATTTCGTCGTGGGCGCCCTGCGTGATTTGATCGAGGATTTGCCGGCCGAGCCGAGCGGCAATGGCGTCATCCGGTGCGGTCTGGTGCTCGGCTTTCCGATCCAGGACCAGTTGGACTCGCTCGCGCTCGACTTGCTTGCCGTGCTGATGCGCTCGCGCGGGTGCGAGATCGAGGTGTTGTCGGTCGAGCGCCTCGTTGGCGAGCGAATCGCCGGCATCGAGGAACGCATGCCCGCGGCCGTCGGCGCCGCGACGGTGCCGCCCGGCGATCTAGGAGCCGCGCGCCTCGTTTGCAAACGCCTAAGGGCAAGGCTGCCGGCGTTGCCGATTGCCGTCGGACGATTCGGGGGCGGAGCGACGCAAGAACGCGCACGGCAGCGGCTGCTCGACGCGGGTGCCACGCAGGTGGCCGACACGTTGGGGGAGTTATGCGACTCGCTGCTGGCGCACGCACGCGCCACAAGCTCGATCGTGCGATCGGCATGAGGCTGGCATGTCGTCCGCCCCCAACACTTGTCGTGCCACTTGATCGCCGCGATGCCACGCTGTGTAAGCGTGGCCCGCGTCCCCGCTGGAGGATCGTGCGCTGGCCTGGTCCTTGCACTGGGGCCGCAAGAGATCAGACACTAGGGGGGCGTTGCCCATGTCATCGCAAAGGTCCGCGCGGCTCGGGGTGGTCGTAGGTTTTGGTCTGTGCCTGACCGCGTGCGGAGGGAGCGACGGCAACTCGGGTACGCCGTCCTCGCCGGAGCCTCCCACTCTTGGCGTCGAGCGAGTCTATCCGAGCCTCACCTTCACGGCGCCAGTCGAGCTCGTGCGCGCGGCCAGCGACTCCAGCCGGTGGTTCGTCGTGCAGCAAGACGGGCGAGTGTTCTCGTTCGACTCCGTTGCGAACGCGAGCACGATGACGCCGGTGCTCGATCTAACCGATCGCGTCGTATTTCGCAACGTCCACGGGCTGCTCGGCCTGGCGTTTCATCCGGGGTTCCCTGCCGACCCGCGCGTATGGGTGGAGTACACGCACGAGATGCCCGCAGGCGCGATTGTAATGCGCGTGTCCTCGTTCAATACCACCGACAACGGCGCGACGCTCGATCCGGCTTCCGAGAACATCTGGTTCGAGGTCAAGCAGCCGGGCGGCCACAACAACGGCGGCAACGTGCTGTTTGGCCCCGATGGAATGCTCTATGTCACGTTGGGCGACGGTGGCGATGACGACAATGCGAGCGGTGTCGTCGGCAACGGCCAAACGACCACGAACGTGCTCGGCAAGATCTTGCGCATCGACGTGGGCGGCACGGAGGGCGGACGACCGTATCGAATTCCGACCGACAATCCGTTCGCAGGCAACGCGCTTTGTGCTGTTGACGGCACGGGTGCGCAGGATTGCCCCGAGACATTCGCGTGGGGTTTCCGAAATCCTTGGCGGTGGAGCTTCGACCGTGCCAACGGCACTATTTGGCTCGGCGACGTCGGCTCCCACGCACGCGAGGAGATCGATCGCGTAGAGAAGGGCGGCAACTACGGTTGGCGCTGCTTCGAAGGGACGCTGGCTACGGGTCTGAACTGCGGCAGCCCGACGACCGGCACGCTGCAACCGCCCGTGGCCGAGTACGACCACACCGTGGGCGTCGCCGTCACGGGTGGGTTCATCTACCGCGGCGCGGCGCTCTCGGGCCTCGGGGGCCGCTACGTGTTCGGTGACTTCGGGTCCGGCCGCATCTGGAATATCCCGATCGACACGCCGCCGACGCTGACGATAAAAGCCGCCGACGGCGCCGAAACCGGCCTCAGCATTGCATCGTTCGCCGAAGACACTGACGGCGAGCTCTACATCGTCGACGTCGGAGGCGGCGGGCTCTATCGGTTGGTTGCCAAATGACCTGGTTAAAGAATCCGTTGAAGGTGCGGTTGCGGCACGCTGCTCGTCGCGACGCTGGCGTGCATCACCTTGCCGAACTTGGAACCGCAGTGGTCAAGCTCGTGCTCTGATGCCCGCTACCAGGCGGGACGCGGCGCCGAACCTGCCCTGGTGGAGGATCCCAGTGCCAATTTTCTTGTAGATCTTTCAACGATGACTACCCAAGGGAAGGCAAATAGTCCTCTTGTCTCCAGTGCGCTAGCATGGTGACGATGAGGCGAGTGCTACTCATAGATGATGAGCCACGCTTTTGCCAGGCCACGAGCGAAGTGCTGCGGCGCCGTGGTCACGAGGTCGTCACGGCGAATACCCTGACCGCTGCGCGCGAGCGGCTCCGAACCGGGAGCCCCGATCTGATTCTGCTCGATCTCATCTTGCCGGACGGCAACGGGCTCGAGCTGCTCGAGCAGCTGCAAGTGCCAGACCCGCCCAACGTCGTTGTCATCACGGGACATCCGGCGATCAAGGCACACATCCGCAGTCTCGCGGGCCCAAGCGTGAGCTATTTAACGAAGCCCGTGGACAACGACGAACTCGTGCGAGCCGTGGAAGGGACTTCTTCCGGCAAGAGCGACGATACGGTCGAGCAGGATGAGGACGACTCGAAGCATTTCGGCATCCTGGTTGGAGAGTGCAGTCGCATGCAGACTGTATATCAGGCCATCGAGCAGTGCGGCCCGACAGAAGCCACCGTGCTAGTCGAAGGAGAGAGCGGCACCGGAAAGGAGCTCGTAGCTCGCGCATTGCATCGCGCGAGTCGTCGCAAAGGGCAATTCATCGCGGCCAACTGTGGCGGGTTGTCGAGCGAGCTCGTGGCGAGCGAGCTGTTCGGTCACGAGAAGGGTAGCTTCACCGGGGCCATGCGGCGGCACGTCGGTGTTTTCGAGCGTGCCCACGCCGGCACGTTGTTTCTCGACGAGATCTCCGAAATGCCGCTCGACACGCAAACCTATTTGCTGCGATCGCTCGATTCAAGGTCGATCGTGCGCGTCGGCGCGGAAGAGGAAATCGACGTTGAGATCCGCCTAGTAGCGGCAACGAATCGCGATCCGCTAACAGCAGTGCGCGAAGGTGCGCTGCGCGAAGACATCTTCTATAGACTCAGTGAGTTCGTGATTCGGCTGCCGCCGTTGCGCGAGCGCAAGGAAGACATCGAACTGCTCGTTGCGCACTTCCTTCGTGGGTTGAACGCCCAGTATCAGACCGACAAGAAACCTTCGTCCGAATTTGTGGAGCGCTGCCGAACTTATTCGTGGCCCGGAAACGTGCGTGAGCTCAAGCACGCCGTGCATCGAGCTTTCCTTCTCACCGAGCGCGATGAGAGCGAACTCATGCCGGGCGATGGATTCGAGCTTTCGACGATATTCGGAGGTAGCTCGCTTGGTGTCGAGCCGGGAAGGGCAATCCGCGATGTCGAGCGCGAGCTCATCGTCAAAACGCTCGAGTATTTCAACGGAGACAAGAAAGCGGCGGCGCGCACCCTAGGCGTGAGCCTAAAGACGTTGTACAACCGACTGAACGAATACAAAGAAGGCGGGGATCGCTCGCGCGGCGTGCAGAGCGAGGTCCTGCAGGCCAGGAGGCCGGAACCCAGCGCGGGCACCTAGGCTGTAACGCCGAGCCGCGGGCGCAATATGGACGTCGACATGAGCACGGGGCAGAGAAGCGGCTCGCGGGAGCCGGTCCAGCGTCGACTACATGCAGTCGACATTCTCGACGCAGTCGCCGACTGCATCGTGGTCATCGACGATGAAGGCACGGTCGTCGACGTCAACCCCGCGGCGCAACGAATGCTCGGAGTCACGGCCGACGACGCGGTGGGGCGCACGTTGGCATCGGCGATGCCGGGCCTCGAAGCACTGTTGCCCGCCGAGAGGGCGCTCGAAAAGGCTCTCGTCGCCGGTGGGGTCGACGCCAAGGTCAAGCCCCGCACCGGTGGCGTCGTTCCAGTTCACGTGGCGATCGGCAAGGTACCCCAGTCGACGCAGAACGGCGCACCGCAGTACGTGCTTGCCATCCGCGATTTTCGTGCAGTGCGGCGGGCACAGCGCCGCTTGCTCGAGACGGAGCGGCTCGCCGCGATAAGCGAGACGGTGAACTCGCTCGTGCACGACAGCAGCAACGCGCTGCAAAGGATGCAGTCGTGTCTCACGTTGCTGCGACTAAGCTCCGACGGCGATTTGCTCGAGCTGATCGACGACATGGAGAATGCGCAAGATCAGCTGCAGCAGCTCTACGAAGAGGTGCGGACGTTCGTCGCGCCACTAGACCTCGAACGTCGGGGCGCCGACGTGAGCAAGTTACTGGACACGATCTGGCGCCAGCTGCAGGCGCAGTGGGAAGCCAAAGGGCTGATGCGGAGCCAGCAAGTCGAAGGCTCGGTGGACCCGCTGCTCAACGTCGACAGCGTCCGCCTTGCCCAAGTATTCAAATATGTATTCGAGAACGCGATACGAGCGTCGAAGGACGGCGGGGAGATCGTTTCGCGCATCGAGGAGGTCGACGAGCCGGATCCGGGGATCGCGATTACGATCGAGGACTCCGCGCCTGGTATGGCGGCTTGGAGCGGGTCACGACCGTACGATTTCCCGAGCCAGAGCGGTACGGGCATGGGGCTGGCCATCGCGCGGCGCATCGTCCGCGAACACGGCGGCGAGTTCAAGCTCGGCACCGATCGCGGAACACGCGTGAGAATAGTGCTGCCGCGTTGCGAGACGGCCGAGCCAACGTGACTCGGGCGGACGGGCCCGCGTGGCCCGCCTTGGAGCCGACGGCTGGCCTTCGGATCATCGTCGGCCGATGACGACGGGGGCTTGCGCGAGTCTTCGCAAGGGACACTGACGCGTATGGGCCACGACATGGTAGCCGTCGTGGGGGTTCAGGCTACTCCGCCAGGCGCGTCCATGCGTGCGTCGGTCGATGGCGTCGTGTGCACGATCGACTCTAGGAATCGGTCCCAATCGAGCTGACTGTTGCTCTCCGCGATGCCAACGCACTCGCGCGCGATCCTTTCCATCCTCTTCGGAAAGCCTTCACATCGCGCCGCGGCCATTGCTGCGATGAGCGCTGCGTTGAGCTTGCGCACCATCATGCAATCGGCAAAGTCTTGGCGAATCTCGATACTGAGCTCATTGCACAACGTCGTGGCGATCGTGACGTTGCGCTGCGTCCGGCGAAGACGTTCGGTCCAGGTGGCGCGCAGCGTCGCGTCCGTAACGCAGTCGAGCGCTACTCTATAGACGCTCGCGGACAGTCGTTCGTGCTCGATGGCTCGGAGTAGCAGCCCTTCGAGGTTCTGGTGCTCCCCGGAGTCGGGTTTGTAAGTGACCGTTCCGTACGAGTTTTGTGTCGTGGTTCTCATGCGTCGCGTCCTCCCATCGAGAGCGGCTGATGCCGCCGTGAAAAATCTACCAAGAACGTGTAGAGAGTGCTCTTTGGACCAGCGCGTGGACCTCGGCCTGGCGAGCCAGGCGCCGCCACATTCCGCAGTCCTCTGGATCAAAAAGCAAAGAGCGTGCCATCTCTGCCGGAGGTGTCGAGCTGGCCCTGTAGTACCGCCGCCGGCAGGCTTGTGCCGACTGCTGCCCGGTCGGCGCCTCGTACGGCCAATCGGTTACGACAACGTCGGTGACGCTCCGCGTACGAGAGTCGGAAGAGCCGCCGTGCCTCGGCTCCGGCCAATCGACGCGACGTTGAGAGACCCTAGCCGAGCGCCTCGCCGCGTGGCTTTCGCGTGGCATGGTCGCGCGTGGACTCGACGAGAATCCCGACGAGATCGGCGATGCCGACTGGCTTCGTGATGTGACGATCGAAGCCCGCGCTGCGCGCCCGCTGTTCGTCCTTCGGTGTTCCGTAGCCCGTTAGCGCAATCAGCACGATCTCGGCACCCAGCTTGGCGCGTAAGCGTCGCGCGAGCTCGTAGCCGTCGACGCCGGGCAAGCCGATGTCGAGCAGGGCCGCCTTCGGGCGCTCGCGCTGTGCCGTTTCCATGGCCGCCACCGCGTCGCCCGCCTCGAGCACTTTGCAACCGCCGATCTCGAGCGCCATGCGAAGCGTGCGGCGTGCATCCGCGTTATCCTCGACGAGGAGTACCGTTAGCCCCCGAGCAGTTCCTGCGAACGCTGCCAGGGGCGACGCACGCGAGGGCTTCGCGGCGCTCAGCGGCAAGCGAACAGTAAACGCGGCGCCATATCCCGCGCCCGCGCTCGCGGCGTGCACGCTTCCGCCATGCAGGCGCACGAGCTTGTCGGTGAGCGTGAGCCCGACGCCAAGCCCGCCGGTCAGGAGATGCTTCGTGGAGTCGGCCTGGAAGAACGGCTCGAAGACCCTCGGTAGGTCGTCGGCCTCGATGCCAATTCCGTCGTCGGTGATCTCGAGGACCGCTTCGTTGTTCTCCGCTCGCAAACGCATTCGGATTCGTCCGCCCGGCTCCGTATAACGTGCGGCGTTACCCAGCAGGTTGGTCAGGATCTGCTCGAGCCGCGTGCCGTCGGCGTCGATCTGAACGTCGTCGAGGTCGACCTCGACCGTGCGCTCGGATAGTCGGCCGGCGGTTTGGAGCGCATCGATGACCTGCCGGACACCGGTGGCGAAGTTCATTGGCTGGCGTTCGATCACGATCTTGTCGGTCATGGCGCGGCCGACGTCGAGCAAGTCGTCGATGAGGCGTCGCAGGTGCCGGCTCTGGCGCGCTATGACGTCGACCCCGAACGAGAACTGCTGCTCGGTGCGTTGCGGATTGCGTATCACGGTGACGGCGTTGGCGATGGCCGCCAAGGGATTGCGCAGCTCGTGCCCGAGGAGCGCCAGGAACTCGTCTTTGGTGCGATTCGCGGCTTCCGCTTCGGCGCGCGCTTCCCGTTCCGTTTCGAGCGCGCGCTCGCGGTCCTGCATGGCGCCTTGCAGTAGCTCGCCGCTGCGCTCGATCGCGGCGACCGCCGTATCGATCTCGGTAACCCCGGACACCAGTAGGTGCGAGGTGCGCCGACCTTGAGCGATCTCCGTGGATTGTGTCTCGAGCGCTTCGAGCGCGGATGCGATAGGCCGTGCCTTCGCGACCGCGTAGCCGAGGCCGAGCAGCATTGCCGTCACCCACACCAGGCCGAACACAACGAGATGCATGAGAAGTGCGTTATCGAGCGGCCCGGCGGGCGTTGCGAAGCCAACGCTCCAGCCGCGCTTCGTGTGGGTGGCCGCAGTGTAGACGGTCGTACCGTCGAGGTTGACGTAGCGCCCAAAGGTTTCGCGCCGCCGCTTCAGGTCCTCGATGAGCCCGATCGTTGGATCGCCGCCGCGGCGCGCGTCGCCATCGACGCTGCGCGCGACGAACTTATAGTTGGCGTCGAACACGGCCGAGACGGCGCCGTCCGGTGCACGTGACTCACCGACGAGCGCGTCATACCAGTGCGGATTGAGATCGGCGAGCAGCGCGTGCGTGACGCGGCCGTCCCGCACGACGGGTACGCCTACCGAGACGACCAGGCCGCGAGCGGGCGATAGGTGCACATTGGCGACGACGGGTTTGGCGTGCTCGAAGACCGGCCGCCAGGTGTCGAAGCGATCCACTGGGGCATGCGTTTCGCCGTAAGGGTTGATCGCCTGGAAAGCGACGGCGCCGCCGTCGCGAATACCAACGATGTCCATCCAATCCGCATTGGCGCTGAGCGCGGCGCGTGCTTGCGCGTAGATCCCAGGCTCGTCGACGGCGGCCGAGCCCCAAAGGCGGGCCAGGATCGACAAGCGCTCGATCGTGCTGTCGAGCGCATTGTCTACGGCGGCCGCCAGCAAGCGGGCGGACTCGATCTGCAGTTGCTCGCGCTCGTGCTCCTGCGTGAGCCAATGAAGATAAAGAAGCACGGCCGCCAACACGCCGATTGGCACCACCGCTACGAGCTGAACCCTGAATAAGTATCCGCGAATACCTCGGTGGTGCCGCGCGTCCCCGTTTGCATGCGCGCGAGGCGTTGTCGCGGGAGGCGGCCCAACGAGCGCGAGGTTGACGGGTTTGTGGCGAGCTGCCGATTCGTCCGACACTGGCCGGTCTCCGAGCTTTCTTTTTGAGTGCCAGGACGCCCGCGTGGGCGGCCTGGGAAGAGTGTAAACGACCCGATACGGCCGCGCGCCTGTTTCGCGCCTCCCGAAGTGCAGCCAATCGGCGACACCTTGGTCGCTGCGCCGGACAGGTTTCGCGGCTCTGGTCGGTGCTTGGCGGGCATCCACGTGACTTGGCGGCGCGTGGCGCGACTTGTCGCGGAACGACAGTGGCTGCGGTGGCCGGCGCCACTGCGCCGCGAGTTCGACACCGGATGGCTAGCAAGGCTACAGACCGGCGATGACGCGCCGTCGCCGGCACACGGCGGTTAGCGATTGCTGAGAACCCAAGCTACTGCATTCTGCAGTAGCTCACGGCCGTTCTTGAGATTGAGCTTGCTCCGGATCCGCTCTCGGTGCGTCTCCACCGTATGGAAGCTCAAGCATAACGCGTCGGCGATCTCGCGCGTGCTCTTGCCGTCGCCGATCATCTCGAAGATCTGCAACTCGCGCGTGCTCAGGAGCTCTGCGGAGGGTTCTTGCGTGGGGCTTGCGATGACGTCTTCCAGCAGGCGTTGCGCCAAGCGCTCGCTCAAATAACGTCGCCCCGCTGCCACCTCGCGAATGGCGCCGATGATGTTGCTTTGGGGCTGATCCTTGCTCACATAACCATGAGCCCCGCCATGCAATGCGCGACGGCCGAACACGTCTTCGCTGTAGGCGCTCAGGACCAAGATGCGAGTTCTGATCTTGCGTGTCTTGACGTCACGGATGAGCTGCAGTCCGTGACCGCCTTTGAGCCCGAGATCCACGATCGTGACGTCCGGCGCGGTGGCTTCTAATTGCGCCAGCGCTTTGCTCGCGCTGTCGGCCTGGCCGCACACCCGCATGTCGGTTTCTTGATTGATGCGCGCCGTCAAACCGTCGCGCAGCAGCGGATGGTCATCCACGATGAAGATCGTGATTGCGTCGGCTCGCTGCTGCTCGGGCGCTGATCGCCGCGCCGAAGCATTGCGTGACGAGCGTTTTGTTGCCCTCGTGGGATGCCAATGACTCATGGAGCGCAATTTTCGACGTCGTAGGCACTCGAGTGCCCATCGATACGATCGGCACCCTTGGAGCCTACACCACGGCATTGAATTACATAAGCGCGTGCCGTGTCAGTCTTTTCTGTCACGCTGTAGTGATTTCCACCACACGCCAAATGGGGGCTCCGGGGGATGGCGGGTGGTCGGTGACGCTGCGACCTTGGGCTCGCGTCTCGACCCCACTGCGCAGGTGCGAAAATGATCCAAAATCCCGAGGCTGCCGCGCCACAGCAGAATCCGCCCAGCGATGCCTCTCTCGGGACCGACGATCGATCGACACTGCGGAGCCTGCGCAAGCCGCTCAGAGGTGCACGCACGCTGCGCCAGGACACCTTCGCGGTCATTCTGGCCGGCGGCAGAGGGGCGCGGCTCGAGACGTTGACGCGCCGGCAGTGCAAGCCGGCGCTGTCCTTCGGCGGTCAGGCCCGCAACATCGACTTTGCGCTATCGAACTGCGTGAACTCCGGTATCCGACGGATCGGGGTGCTCACGCAATACCTCGGGCACTCGCTGGTGCGACACATCCGGGAGGGTTGGGGCCACTTTCGGCCCGAGCTCGGCGAATTCGTAGAGCTGTGGCCGGCCCAGCAGCGCCTCGGGGAGCATTGGTATCGCGGAACCGCAGACGCTATGTACCAGAACATCGATGAGATTCGCGCGCACGACCCCGCGCACGTGGTCATCCTAGCCGGCGATCATGTTTACAAGATGGACTATTCCGACATGATCGAGGCTCATCGGCACCATGGGGCCAGCGTCACGATCGGTTGCGTCGCCGTGCCCCGGGACGAGGCTGGAAATTTCGGGGTGCTCGAGACGGAAGCGGGAGGCTGGGTCAGCGCCTTCGATGAGAAGCCGCGAGCGCCTGCGCCGATGCCGGGTCGGCCGGATCGCTCGCTGGCTTCCATGGGCATCTACGTGTTCGATACCGCGTTCTTGATCGAGTGCCTGGAGGCCGACGCGAACGACGCGCGGTCGGCCCACGATTTCGGCCGCAACGTGCTACCCGCGATCATCGGCGGCCGCTCAGCGGTACTCGGCTATCGGTTCACGGACCAGTTCGGCGCGCCCGGCTATTGGCGCGATGTCGGCTCCGTCGACAGCTACTGGCGTGCCCACATGGACTTGCTCGAGGACGATCCTCGCATCGATCTCACCGATACGGATTGGCCGATCTGGACTCGGGCGATTCAAGCCCCGCCGCCACGGTTCGCGGGACGCGGGGTCGCGACCAATTCGATCGTTTCCGTTGGCAGTATCGTCGCTGGCGAGGTGCGAAACTCGGTGATCTCGCCCGGCTGCCGCGTCATGGCGGGGTCACTGCTCGAGGACGCCGTGGTCTTGCCGAACGCTCGCATCGGGCGAAACTGCCGCATTTTGCGCGCCATCGTCGACGAAGGCTGCGTCGTACCCGACGGAACGGTGGTGGGCGCCGACTTGTTCTCGAGCCAGGACTGGTATGTGTCGCCGACCGGTGTCGTGCTGTACAGCGACCGTCAAAACCCAACACCGCCCCGGGCCGCGGCCAAGATCGCATGATTGCGGCGGCAGCTCGAACGGCGCGTCTAGTATTTAGTTAGCGTCGGAGCGCATTCTTGCGCGGGCGGGGCACGCGTCCCGCTTCGTGCGCGAGGCGCGTCGCTAGTAGAATCGACGGCATGCGGCTTTCGCCTTTCATGGAGCAGAATATCGATCGCTTGATTGCCGAGTGCGAGACCGGTGCCGGCGACCTCGATCGTTCGACCGCGCCGCCCGGCGGTGAACGGTGCTACGGCTGGGCGCGCGAGTTGTTGCGAGCGATCGCGGCGGAGATGGCGGCGCCTCCGAGCACTCCCGCTCGTGAGCCGCGTTCTGCCAGACTTGCGCTCAACTTGGTGCGGCATTCCCAGGCGCATGCCACGGAGTGTTTCCGACGAGGCGTCGAGCTCGAGCACCTGATCGCGGAGTATCGCGACCTCAAATCGAGCGTCCTGCGGCACTGGACGCAGAACCGCGCAAGCTCCGACGGCGACGTAGGCGACCTTGTCCGCTTCACCGAGATCGTCGACGATTGCCTTGCGGAGTCGATCCGCGTGTTCGCCGCGAAATCGGAGCAACTACGAGATCTCTTCGTTGCAGGGTTGGGGCACGATTTGCGCAATCCGCTGTCCGCGATGAGCTTTTCGGCCGAACTTCTGCTGATGAGAAAGAGTCGTCTCGAACGCGAAGAAGCGCACGCGGTAGCGCACATTGCCAGCTGTATCGATCACCTCCAGCGCATGATCGGCGATTGTCTCGACTTCACTGGAGCGAGACTTCCGGGAACCTTCTCGTTGCACCTCGAGCCCGTGGGCATGGCGGCGGCCTGCCGGACCGCGATCGACCGGCTCGCGCCATTGGCGGGCGCGTATCCGTTGACGCTGAACGCCACTGGCAATCCGCGCGGCACGTGGGACCGCCGCCGCATCGAGCAGGCGCTGACCACGGTGATCTCGGCCGCGATCGACTGCTGCGAAGAGCCCGGCCCCATCGCTGTCGGAGTCGAGGAGGTGGGGGGAGAGGTCCGGGCGACCATTTCGAGTGGAGGCGCTTTTTCCGACGAGGCGCGGCGAGCTCTGCTCGAGCCGCGGTCGATCGGCCCTGACGAGATGCTGCACGCCGGGCTCGCGCTCCATGTGGCGAAGCAAATTGTCGATGCGCACGGGGGCAACTTGGAGATCACCTCGCATCGCGGGCGTGGCACGACCTTCGCGGTGTGCCTTCCCGGAAGCCCGCCGAGCTGAACACCGCGCCGTTGCTCGCGGTCTCCATGCGCGGGTCTAGACCCATGAGCGGACCCCGACGCTTCGCGCAACAAATGCTTTTCGCGTTGTAAATGTTGGAGCGGTGGCTCGTACGCTCGGTGGCTCCTGAAGGAGCTGCTCGTCTCGCGTAGTTCGTGCAGCTTCGTCGTTCAGAATCGCCAGGCGGCGCTGAGCCAGACCGCGTCGGGTTTGTGGTACTCGCTGATGTCGATGCGTTCGTATTCGGCGCGGAGTGCGATGCGGCGGGCCACCGTGAAGCCGATACCGACGCCGTAGACCGGATCGTGGCCGCTCGTATCGATGAGATTGCTGCCGTTCGTGCTTACTTTGACATCGTAGAAGACAAGTCCGCCCTTGGCGAACAGCTCCACGGGTCCGATGGGCAGCGTACCGACAATCGTCGGCGCTACGCCGCTCGTGCTCTGACGAGCGCTCCCTAGGCCGAATACGGTCGACGAATCGTCGAAGTCGTCGTAGTCCACCTGCAGCGCGGCGAACCGATTGAAGCGCCAACCGCCGAAGAGCTTCGTTGCATTGCCGTCGAAGTCGAGGTTCACGTCGCCGATGCTGTCGATATGGTCGACATGGGTCGAGTAATCGCCGCGCCCTATGCCGAGGTAAAAGCCTTTGTTGGCGCTCTCGGCAGCAGCGCTGGTGCCCGCGGTAAGGAGCAGCATGGCGGCGCAGGCGTGAGTGAATCGACTCATGACTATCTCCTTGTCTCGATTGTTCAGTTCGATGAAGGCGCAGCAAGGTCCGTGCCAGGCCTTCGCCCGGCACGCGGGGTGGACGCCGGCTCGCGGGGTCAGTCGATGCCGACACGCACCCGCGCCCTTAGCCGATGCTGTGCAGGCGGCAGAGCTTGGTAAGTTCACGCCATGAGCGTTCCGTTGCGCGGCCACCGCACCGGCGAGCGGCCCGATAGTTGTGCTAACAGGAGTACGGTTTCGCCAAGATCTATGCCGCGTCTCGCGGACGTACGGCGCGAACCTTTCCCGCCACTCATTCGCTGTTGCGGCTAGACCGCATCTACCTGCTACGCGAGTGGCCATCGGCCGATGAGGCTGCCGCTTCGCCCGTGGCGGCGACGGTCCGAGCAGGCGCAGCAGTTCGTGCTGATCGAAAAGTTGATCCTACTCAACGACTCCGTGGGCCGACAGCTGCAATCGATCCTGATCTCCGCGCGTCGACGGTCGTGTCGCATTCGTCGGCGGCATCAACTCCAAGCCTCGAGACCTTCGGAGCGAGGATCATGACGTGTGCCTCGAACGTCTTCGCCGCTTCGATCGCGCCTTGCTCGTCGTCGACCACGTGCACAACTTTGGCGCCGACCTCCGTCTGCAGGACGTCGCGCACGCCTTCGGCTATTCACGGTGAGTCTTCCGCGAGCAGAACGCGCAACGGCGAGCTGGGCGCATTCACTGGATCAGACCGTTCTTGAGTGCGTAGGTCGTGAGGTCGGCGTTCGAGCGCAGCTTCATCTTCTCGAGGACGCGGCTGCGGTATGTGCTGATGGTCTTCACGCTGAGGCGGAGCTCGCGCGCGATCTCCGACACCGTGCGCCCGGCCGCGACCTTGCAGAAGATCTGGAATTCGCGCTCCGACAACGCGGCGTGCATGGGTTTACCCGTATCCGTGTCGAGATCCGACAAGAGCAGCTCGGCGAGCGTGCTACTGACGTAACGCCGCCCGGACAACACGAGCGCCACGGCTTTGATGAGTTCCTTCGGCGCGCTCTCCTTGGACAAGTAGCCGCTCGCGCCCGCCTTCAGGACATTCACGGCGTACAGCCGTTCTGGAGAGCCGCTGACGATGAGCACTCGCGTGCTCGGAAAGGACGCGCGCACGTGCTTCAGAATGTCGAGCCCCCCTCGATCCGGCATGTTGATGTCGAGAATCAGCAGATCGAATGATTTGGTGCGCAGCATGTCGATGGTTTGTTGCCCCGTGCCTGCCTCGACAACTTCGCCGATTGGGCCGCTATCTACGAGGAATTGCCGCAATCCTGCCCGAAACAAGGCGTGGTCGTCGGCGATCAGAATGCTGTGCATGAACTCGTCTCGAGTCTATTCACTTGGGGCGCGATTATGGCCCCCGCGCCGGCGACCAGAAAGCCGCCTCATTCCACGTCCACCGTCGGCTGGCCCCTACGAAGAGGTAAGGAGCCCGGTGCTCGGGCTCCCGACGGCGAGACGCGAACGGTCGCTGGGCACCAGACGATGATGCCGCGGCAGAGTTTCGCGGCAAATGCCGTGGGGGGCGTCGCCAGTGGCGGGGTGGTTTCGTTGCCATTGGGGATTTCTCGTGGCGGTGGCTTGCGCTGTGCGTGCCATTGCGCCGGCGCTTGTAGGACGAGACGCACGCGGGACGCAGACGATGCACGCGCGCGTGGTGTTATCGATAGGAGGGCGCCTACACGGTGACAGCCCACTGTACACCTGCTCGCAGCCATGTTTTCGCGCCAGCATGCTGACCAACGCGCGGAAGCGGAGCGACGCGGGGAGAAGCGTATGGAAAACGGGATGTATCGAAGGTCAGTGGAAGCCTCTTGGCACGGCTGTTGCAGTTCCAATTTGTCTCTCGGCGTCAACAGGAGAAATCTGCAATGAATATTCATATGTTCGTGGCTTCTGCGGCTGCATTCGCCGCAATGGCCGGTTGCACGACGGCGCGTGTCGGCACCGAGCCAAGCGCGGCCGAGTTGCCGACGGGTCTGACTTTGCTCGATTCGGGTCGTGGTGTGTGCAATGGGGCCGTGGAAATCGGTCGCCAGTCGGTACGCAATGGATCGTCCGATCTGGTCGTTCGGGAGGGGCAGAATGCTACGTTCCAGGCCACTGCCAACGACGTGCAATGGAGTTGTTTGAATGGCGTTGCGGCACAGCGGCACCGCGCTGATTGTCCCGCTGCAACGACCTACGTGCGCATCACGCGAGGTGCGGCTGAAGACAACTTTTTGATCGAGTGCTTCGGCTAGAGGCTACGTAAAGCTGCCTGGCGCTGATCCATTCGGAGGAGCGAATGCTCTCTTCCGAAGGGCCGTCCGCGGGTCGCGTCAGAGCGGCACGTGCCTGCGAATGAACGGCACGATGCCCGTGTCCGGGCCCGCCCGTCTCGTTACTGCGCACCCAGAACATGTACTTACAGCGGTTGAGGTCCACGCAGTGCGCGAACAGCTGCGCCGGCGTGAACGTGCCCCGCCGATCGAATCGAGCGTTTCGATGAAGCCGCGGAACTGGCTCTCGCTCGAGCCCTGTATGAACACGAGCTCCTGCGAATGCTGCCCCGCCGCGCGTACCGCACGCGCGAGCCGCGTGAGCCGCTCGATGTAGGCGGTGGCGTTGTAGTCGTCCTTCGCACCGCTCGTGACGGTTTCGGTGTCGATCACTCCCTCGATGAAACTACCAAACAGGCTGACGCCGGCGCTGACCCGTCACGGGGAAGACTATTCGAATGTCATTTAGTTGAAACGCTGCTTGGCTCTAGGCAGGTAGGAAATCCGGAGATCTGCATGGATGTTCAGGCCACCTACGATCTCGATCGGTACGCTACCGCACAGACCAGCGCTCTCGGCAAGACCAATCTGCAGCTCCGAACAATCGCGAGGTGTGGGCCATGTTCCGACGTAATTTGTTTATCGGCGCCCTAGTTCTAGCCGTCTTCACCTCCGACCCGTGCTTGCACAAGACAAGCACAGACAGAAGGACGAGAAGCAGAAAGCGGAGCTGCGTACGCGCGCCGACGAAACGCTCCAGAAACTATTCAAAGAGGTTAAGGGCTCGAAGCCGCTGTACGACAAGGCGGCCGGGTACGCCGTCATCAGCGTGACCAAAGCGGGCTTCGTCGTCAGTGGAAGCGGCGGGTCGGGCGTTGCCGTCGACAAGGCTACGAAGCAGACGACCTACATGAAGATGGGCGCGGCCAGCGCCGGTTTCACCTTTGGCGCAGCGAAATTCGACATGGTGTTCCTGTTCCAAACGAAAGATCGGCTCAACGAGTTCGTCTCCGGCGGCTGGGATAGCGCGGCGAGCGCTAAGGCTACGGCCGGAAAGGACTCTGCCAGCGCTGCATCGGATTTCTTCGACGGCCAGATCGTCTACACGCTCAGCGACAAGGGATTGATGGCTTCTGCCGATGTTTCGGGCACGAAGTACTGGGCGGACGAGGACTTGAACAAGAAGTAGTAATCACCGCGCACCTTCAGGCGCTCCCCGGGCCGCCACCTTGACCGGCGCGGTTTCCTTCACCAGCAGCATCGCGATGAGACCGAGCGCGGCGGCGCCGGTCCAGTAGTACGCCGGCGCGAGTGCATTCCCGGTGACGTCGAGCAGCCAGGTGATCGTGAATTGCGTCGAGCCGCCGAAGATCGAGATTGCGAACGCATAGATGGTCGCGACCGCGCCCGAGCGAATGCTGGGGGGCAACGCTTCAGCAATCGTGACGATCACCGGTACGGAAGAGATCGCCGCGAAGATGACCATCACCGTCTCTGCGCCGTAGAACACCCCAACGCTGCGAAAATGATCGATCAGCCAAAAACACGGCAGGATCGACACCAGCAATAGTGCGGCGGGGATGATCATCACCGGCTTGCGGCCGTAGCGGTCGGACGCCCAGCCGGCGAACACTTCGCTGATCACCGAGAACGTGCCGTTGACGATGATCACGCCGAACGACACGGTGGCCGTGAGGTGCAGCGTCGTCAACGCATAGGTGGTCATGTAGTTGGTCGTATAGCTGCCGACCGTGCCGGCGGCGAGCATGATGAGGCCGAGCACGATCAGCGCGAAAAACGGCCGAACCTTCTCGCGTAGCGTCAGCGTGCCGGTGGTTGCATCCGGCGCAAGCGCCGCATCGTCGGCCTTGTGCAGCGTCTCCGGCAGCGAGCGGCGCAGCAGCAGGCCGAAGGGCACGATGGCTGCGCCGATCAGCATCGCCACGCGCCAACCCCAGGCGAGCAACTGTTGATCGGAGAGGGTCGCCGCGAGCGTCGTGCCGATCAGGCCGGCGAGGAGCACCGCGCTGTCTTGCGTCGCGTATTGCATCGACAAATACAGGCCACGGCGGTGCGGCGGTGCGGCCTCGGCCATGTACGCGGTGCTGGGTCCAACTTCGCCGCCGAGCGCGAAGCCTTGCAGCAGCCGGAACAGCAACACGAGCACCGGCGCCGCGATGCCGATGGTGGCATACGACGGCGTCAGCGCGAGCCCGGTAATCGCAATGCCCATCAGCGAGAAGGACACGAGCATCGCGGGTTTGCGGCCGACGCGATCGCCCATGCTGCCGATCACGATCGCGCCGATCGGCCGGGTCAGAAATCCGGCGCCGAAGGTTGCCAGCGCCGCGAGCAGACTGGTCGTCGGGTTGTCGCTGGGGAAAAACGTGCGCGCGATGTAGACGGCGAAGTAGGAGAAGGCCAGGAAATCGTAGAACTCGAGCCCGTTGCCGACGAAGACGGCCGCGACGTGGCGCAGGGGTACGGGTCGATGCGGAGTCTCTTGCGGAACCGGTGCGGTGGCCGCGACTGCAGTCATTTGAGCTCCCGCTCGCTAGCGCAGAGGCGCCTGCGCACGCAGCTCGTTGAACCAGTTCAAGACGACGGGGATATCGACCGATCCGGTTCCAACGGGGACATTGAGCATAAGAAATCTTCCATCAATCGGCGAGACATCGTACGGGCTCCCGCTCCTGATGGGCGGCGGGCGGATCCAATCGAACAACTTGGTTACGGGGCCGAGTACGAGGTTCGGCGACAGCCGTACCGAGGCCGCCATCATGGCGCCGTCGAGGCCCACGTAAAACAGTTCGTCGCGGCCTTGCCGGCTCCAGCGCGGATAGCGCCCGCCGGCAATGGAGATCTTCTCGCGACGCGCACCGACGTCGGGGAACGGCCGCAGGAAGATCTCGATCTGTGCTCCGGATTCGTCGGACTCGTAGGCGATCCAATGCCCGTCCGGGGACACGGCTCCGAGACGTTCGTCGAAGGGCCCATCCAGCAGCGGCTCGAGACGCTCGGGACGGGCGAGATTGAGCACGTTCAGGTCACGAAAGTTCTCATAGACGAGCAACCGAGCTCCGTCGGGCGTGAAGGAACTGGGGAGTTGCACGCCGTCTCCAGCGAACTCCACTCTGGCCTCGGTAGCTCCGTCAGCCGCTTGTGAGTAGATATCGAGGGTGCCCGCTCGATTCGAGGCGAAGAACACGCGGCGGTTGTCGACGCTCCAAAGGGGCAGCAAGTCCTCGGTTGAATTGGTCGTGAGCCGGGTCAAGCTCTGCCGCTCGAGATTCCAGATCCAGACGTCCCGATTGCCGTTGCCAAACATGTCGAGCGCGACCCGCGTTCCGTCGGGAGATATCTGAGGATCACCGTAGCTGCCTGGTTCAAGCTGCAGACGCTCTTCGACCCCCTGCCGGTCCATCCACGAGAACGTGCGTAAATTTGGCGCCACGGTCGTGGTCGGCGCAAGGAATAGCAGTGTGCCGTTAGTGGACACCGCGAACTCAGCGGCACCATTGTCCAGCGCGCTCGCGATTGCGGCGCCAGCGATCGCCACGGGGCTGCCGCGGGTTTCGAGCCTATCGAGATCGAACCCGATGGCGTTGAGTGCCTGCCCGGAAGCGTAAAGCAAGTGCCCGGTGGGTGCGTAGCGCGGAGCGCTGCCGCCGCTCAACACGATCTTGAATTCCAGCGTCTTCAAGTCGAGCGAAGCGATTTGCATCGCCTCATTCGAAGACTCGGAAATCACCGTGAACAGCACGGACTGTCCGTCGGGCATGAACTGCGGCGACGCGTAGAGACGTTCCTTGCGCAGCGGGTCCGGCTTTTTGAGTAGCTCCGGTTCGCCGCCGCTCTCGGCGACTCGATACAGTCCTTCCGTGTTCGCAAAGACGATCGTGCCGCCGGGCCCCCACGTCGCGCCGGAGGTCCGCTCCGGCGTCGCGACGAGCAATGTCGGTGTGCCGCCGGCGCTCGGCACTGAATATAGTGCCCCCGGGTCAGCGAAAAATCCGACCTTGTCGCCGGTCGGTGAAAAGAACGGGTTCATGGTGGCGTATTTCGCAACCGTGACCGTCGCGTCGTCATGTAGTTGGCGAATCACGAGCCCGTTCGCGCCGGCATAGGCCACGCGGGAACCGTCGTCGGAGATCGCGATGTGCCGTGTGCCGAACGGCCACAAGGTCGGGCGCTCGAGAGAGGGGATCGACAAGCGGACGACGCCCGCGGGCGCCTCGGCAACGGAACGGGTGGCGATGACCCAGCCGCCGAACCCCGCGAGCGCAACCGCTGCGACCACCACGAGCGCGCCGGCAGCTCGGCGCGAGCCGCCGTTTGTGGACGCCGCGCTCGCCGTGTCGGATCTTGGTTCGGCCGCGAGCTCGGTCAACGCCTCCTCGAGCTCGAGCCGCACGTCGCCGATGTGCTGCGAGCGGCGCTTCTGGTCCTTCTCGAGACAGCGGCGCAGGAGACGGCGCGCGCTTGGTGGCGTATCTGGCGGCAGCAGCGCGAAGTCGGGCGGCGTCTTCAGCACGCGCGCAAGGATCTCGGTCGAAGTGTCGCCCGCGAAGGGTGACGCGCCGGTCAGCATCTCGTACAGCACCACGCCGAACGACCAGATATCGGTCTGCCGATTGACAGCGGCCCCGCGCGCCTGCTCGGGGCTCATGTAGGGAGCCGTTCCCATGACGGTGCCGAGCTTGGTGCCCAGCGCTGTTTCGGTGGCTACGTCGTGGGTAGTGGGCGTCAGCGCCTTCGCGAGCCCGAAATCGAGCACCTTCACCCGGCCTTCGGGAGTGACCTTGATGTTCGCCGGCTTCAGATCGCGGTGGATCACGCCCCTGTCGTGTGCGGCCTCGAGTGCTTCGGCGATTTGCACTGCGAGCCTGAGGGACTCCTCGACGGGCAGCGGACCGGAGTGCAGACGCTCTGCGAGCGTGCTCCCTTCGACGAGCTCGAGCACGAGAAACCGCGCGCCGACGTGCTCCTCGACTCCATGGATGGCCGCGATGTTGGGATGGTTGAGCGCGGCCAGCAACGTCGCTTCGCGCTCGAACCGCGCCGCGCGCTCGGGCTCGCGCGCGAACTCCGGGGGCAGGGTCTTGAGCGCCACGTCGCGGTGGAGCTTCGTGTCGTGCGCTCTCCATACCTCACCCATGCCACCCCTGCCGAGCGCAGACAGAAGGTCGTAGTGGCCGATGCTCGTGCCCGCTTGCATGCAAAGTTGCCTGGAGTAGCCGCCGACCAATATACAGGGGCAACGTATTGCGAACCACGAGCGGGCACGCGGGTGCCGCGTCTTTGCGTTGGCGCCTGAAGACGCGCAGTCGCCCGTTTGTTCGGCGGGCTGGAGCGTTCCGTGATGGACACCGCGGGCGTAGTGGCGGAACATGACGAGACCCGGGGGGGTGCGCCATGAAATACGCCGTGTGGTTTGTGCGTCTCGTGTTCGCGGCATGGATGATTCCAGCCGGGTTGAACCACTTCGTAACGCTGTTCCCGCAGCCCTTAGGTACCCAGCCTTTGAGCCAGGAATTGTTCCTGGCGTTGTTCGACAGCCACCTGTTCGACCTCGTGAAAGCCGTCGAGCTGGTCGCCGGAATTGGCGTGCTGCTCGGCTTCTACGTGCCGCTGTCTCTGGTGGTCTGCATGCCGGTCTCGTTCTGCGTGTGGTACTGGGATACGCCGCTCGAGGGGTGGGGCTCGGGTGCTTCGATCTTCGGCACCGCGGTCCTGGTGTGCAACGTTCTGCTGTGCCTGGCGTATATCCGGAGCTACAGCTCGATGTTCGCCTTGCGTTCGACGCCCAAGATCTCGTTCGCCGCCGCCGGCAAGCAGCTTGTCCTTGCCGGGCGTTTGATCTTCGGCGCCTGGATGCTGGTCACCGGTATCAACCATTTCGTCGTCTCGCTCTACGCGATGCCGACCGGGCACGAGCCACTCGCCGTCCAGCTGATGACAGCGCTCGCCAACAGCAGTCTCCTCGACGTGGTCGTGGCGATCCAGATGGTTACCGGCGCGCTGATCCTCGTCGGCGTTTTCGTCCCCGCAGCGCTTTGCGTGGTGATGCCGATTTCCGTTTGCGTGGCCTTCTGGGCCGTGATCCTCGACCACCAGCCGCTCACGGCCTTCCTGGGGCTCGCTGCCATCGCACTGAACGGCCTGCTGATGCTGGCCTACATCGACTACTACAAGGGTGTCTTGCAGCGGCACGCCCTGGCCGTCGGTGAAGCCTGAGGAGCACGTGATGAACTTCGACAGCCTGTTCGTGAACCCAGCCGGTCGCACCGCCCGCGGGCATTTCATCGGTGCGCTGGTCACTCTGCTGGCGGTATTTGCGTTCTATTACTTCCTGGTGCCGGGCCGCAACAGCCAGTGGGTACAGTTGGTGCTCCTGTTCCCGGCCATCGTGCTGCACGCGCGGCGCCTGCACGACATGGGTCGATCTGCCTGGCTGCTGATTGTTCCGGCGGCCCTGATCGTCATCAACGCGTGGCTCTACCTGTTCAACCCTGGCGCGTCGTCCAAAGGCATCGTGACGGTGGCCACGGTCCTCGTCTCCGCAGGGTTCATCGTCTTTGGTCTCATCGGCAACAGTCAGGCTGAGGCCAATCGATTCGGGTCGCCAGCGGTCTAGGGCGCCACATTCCGTCGAGCTACGCGCGGTCAGTTTCGAAGTCACCGCCGCGGCTGTTATTGACAGTTTGTCAAAGTATCAATAGCCTCCGGCTTAGTCGGCGCCGCCATTGCGGCGTTTTCCTGCGACTGGAAGAAGCCCTTGGGGGGACCCCGTGACACCCTTGTCCAGGATTGCTGTCGCGTCGCTCTGCATGTTGTCGTTTGGCGCCTCGAGCGCACCCGATCTCGACGCGAAGTTGCTGGACGCAGCGCAGCAGAACAATCCGCCGAACGTCCGCGCGCTGCTCGCGGCAGGCGCCGACCCCAACGCGAGAGCGGCCGACGGCTCCACAGCGATGATCTACGCCGCCCATTTCGGGGACCTCGGCAGCGTGCAGGCGCTGCTCGGCGCGAAGGGCGATCCCAATCTCACGAACCGCTACGGCGTAGGGCCGATGCACGAAGCCGCTCTTCGCGCAGACGCCAGACAACTCCGGATACTTCTCGACGCCGGCGCCGACGTCGATCTCGCGCTGCCGCAAGGCGAAACACCCCTCATGCTGGCATCTCGCACGAGCGGCGTGGATGCAGTCCGCCTGCTCATCGAGCACGGCGCGAAGGTCAACGTCGTCGAACGGTGGCAAGGCCAGACGCCGCTCATGTACGCGGCTGCGCACGATCGCGGCGAGGTGGCAGCCGCATTGATCGCTGCGGGCGCGGACGTCAACGCCAGAACGCCGCTGAACACGCTTCCGGAACGAAAGCCGGCCGTTCGCTACTTCGTCGAAATTCCTTCGGCCGGGCTTGACGCCGGTGATGTTCGCGGCGCGCCATGGCGCTGTCTCCGCTTTGCGCGTGCTGATCAAGGCGCCAAGGCCGACATCGACGCCAAGACGCCGGAGGGTTTCTCGCCCGTCGTGATTGCGCTCGACAATCTGCATTTCGATGCGGCCAAGGTGCTGGTGGAAGCGGGTGCAAGCGCGGACGGCGGCGGGCTTTTCGCCGTGGTGGAGGCGCGTAACCGCGTCAACTACGTCGGCGAGATCCAAGTGCCGACGGGCGCCGCAAGCTCGTTGGAGGTGCTGAAGTTGATGTTGTCGCACGGCGCCGATCTCACGGACCGCCTGCCGGAGCAGTTGCTGGATCGCGACGCGCGGTTCATACCGCCGCCGCCGAAGATCACCGACCTGGCCCTGATTCGCGCCGCGCGGTCCTCCGATGTCGAAGCGATGCGCGTGCTGATCGAGGCCGGCGCCGATCCTTCGCTGCATGACGACAAGCGCGGCGGCATCAATCCCCTGATTGCGGTGATCATGGGGCCCGAGCTGCCTTCGCTGATCGAGGCCGAACGGCGCCCGACCGAGGACGAGGCGATCGCCGCGATCGACTTCCTCCTGGATCACGGCGTCGCGCCGAGCATCGCCAACGACCTTGGCACCACGGCGCTGCACGTGGCTGCCCTGCGAGACTATCCCGGTGTCATCCGGCACATGGCCGAGAAAGGCGCCGACCTCGATGTCGCGGATCGCGAAGGCTACACGCCGCTCGACTACGCGCTCGGCCACTTGCCGAAGAAGCTCCGGGCGAAGCCGCCGACCGACATCACCGCCGCAGCCGCCGAGCTTCGCAAGCTCGGCGCGCACGAGAAGGAAGAGCAAAGGACAGCCGCGCGATGACACGCGTCGCCGCAACGGTGCGTCGCATGGTCGATCGCGGCCATCGCCGCCGCATCGCTCCTGGCGTGTACGCGGTCGACGCAGGAACAGGTGGCCGCAGAACACGGCGCCGTCGTCAGCAAGTACTGCACGGATTGCCATAGCGACGCGGAACGAGAGGCCGGGCTCGTGCTCGAGCATCCGGACCTCGTGAATCTCGGTCGCGCAGCGCGCGCAATGGGAGAAGGTGATCCATAAGCTCAAGGCGGGGCTCATGCCGCCGCCCGGCGAGCCGCGGCCGAGCAACGAAGCCATCGCGAGCCTCGTGTCGTATCTGGAGACGACCCTCGACGCGACCGCGGCGAACCCCGCCGGCGCGCCCATACGCCGGCTGACTCGCGCGGCCTACGGCAACGCGGTCCGGGACTTGCTCGGCTTCCCCGTCGACGTCGAATCGCTGCTGCCACCGGATATTTCGAGCAACGGGTTCGACAACGTCTCGGATACGCTGAAGACGTCGCCGCTGCTGCTCGAGCGCTATCTCACGGTCGGGCTGCGGGTGGCCGGCATGGCCATTGGCGACACGAAGCTCGGGCCGCAGGCGACGGAATACCTGCCGCGGCTCGACCTCTCGCAGAACGACTGGGTCGAGGGGCTGCCTTATGGAACCCGCGGCGGGCTCGTCGTCGAACATTACTTTCCGACGGATGCCGAGTACGAGATCCGCCCGGATCTTTGGAGCGCGACAGGGAGCACGATCCGCGGCGTGGAAGGGTTCGAGACGCCGTTCGAGCCGCAGATCCTGATCGATGGTGTCGTCGTGCATTCCGCCACGATCGGCGGTGCGGACGATGACGCGCTGTCGAATCGGGACATTGGCAGTGCGGTGACGCAGGTGCGGGAGCGGCTTCCGGTGCGTCTGCCGGTGACGCGGGCCTGCATCGCGTCGGCGTCACGTTCGTCATGAAGAGTTTCGCCCTGCAGCAGAAAATCCTCGACCCGGCCAAGGCAGACCTGCCGATCGGCAACGATGCCTACGGCTGGCCGATGATCACGCGCGTGCTCGTCGCCGGACCGTACGGGTCGACCGGGCCCGGCGACACGCCGACGCGCAGAGCCATTTTCACGTGCGAGCCGGGCGCCGCCACGAGCGACTACCGCGTGCGCGGAGCAGATCCTCGGCCGCCTTGCGCTGCGCGCCTATGGCCGGCCGTTGAGCGATGCGGACCTCCAGACGTTGCGCGAGCTCTACGCGCGCGGCAGTGACGGCGGCCGCGACTTCGAAGTCCGGCATCCAGCTCGGGCTCGCGCGGATCCTGAGCGGCCCCGAGTTTCTTCTGTACCACGGCGTAACCGAGGGCGCCGCGGCTGCCGCAGGCCATAGCCAGGACGAAGGCGTCACGCTTGCCTCACGGCTGGCGTTGTTTCTCTGGAACAGCATTCCGGACGACGCCGTTGCGCGAAGACGCCATCGCCGGCCGGCTCGCCGAGCCCGAGGCTGCTGGAAGCGCAAGTGCGGCGCATGCTCGCCGATCCACGCGCCGCAGACATTGGTGACCGACTTCGCGGAGCAGTGGCTGCAGCTGCGGCTCATCAACTCGAAGTCTCCCGACCCGCGCAGATTCCCGAGCTTCGACGACAACCTCCGTCGCGACATGTTGCACGAGACCGAGCTGTTTCTGCGGTCGGTGTTGCTCGAGGATGCGAGCGTGCTCGATCTGCTCCGCGCCGACTACACGTTCCTGAACGAGCGGCTTGCAGAGCACTATGGCATCGAGGGCGTCTTCGGCGACGCGTTTCGTCGGGTTACGCTGCGCGACCCGAATCGCCGCGGGCTGCTCGGCCAGGGCAGCATTCTGTTCCAGACCTCTGTCGCGAGCCGCACGTCGCCGGTATTCCGCGGCAAGTGGATCATGACGAACATCTTCAACTCACCGCCGCCGCCGCCGCCGCCGAACGTGCCGGCGCTCGACGAAAGCGCCGCCGGCGGCAGCCGCATAGCGTGCGTGAGCGCCTCGAGCAGCATCGGAAGGCGCCCGTTTGCGCTGCGTGTCACGCGATCATCGATCCTCCGGGGCTCGCGCTCGAGAATTTCGATCCGATCGGTCGCTGGCGCGAGACGGATTCGGGCCAGCCGGTAGACGCCACGACGACGCTACCGGGCGGCATTGCCGTTTCGGGTCCAAGCGGTTTGCGGGAAGCGCTTCTGCGACGTCCCGAGCTTTTCGTCTCGACGTTCACGGAAAAGCTCATGGTGTACGCGCTGGGGCGGCGGTCGAGGCCGAGGACATGCCGGCCGTGCGCAGCATCGTGCGCGCAGCCGCGCGCGACGATTACCGGTTCAGCGCCATCGTGCTCGGCATCGTGCGCAGCGCTCAGTTTCAGCAAAAGGCGCGCTTGCACGACGAACGCTACACAGACGGTCGCCGACAACCGGGCGCTCCTCGGCAGGAGGTTCGAACTAATGTTCATCACGAAGAAACATCTTTCCCGGCGCACTGTGCTACGGGGTGCGCTCGGTGCCGCGATCGGCTTGCCGCTGCTCGACGCGATGGTGCCCGCCGCCAGCGCCGCGCCGCCGGCTCAGCTTCGGTTCGGCGCGGTCTACGTGCCGAACGGTGTTCGGCCGGAGATCTGGACGCCACCGTCTGCGGCCAAGCTCGAGCTGCCGCCGCTGCTCGAGCGGTTCGTGCCGTTGCGCGATCACCTCAACATCGTCACGGGGCTCCGGGCTCCCGATCCGTTCGGACACCATGTGATCGGGTCCCTCTGGTTGAGCGGTGGTTCCGCGAAACAGACCCAGGCCGCCGATGTGCACGCGGGCCAGACGATCGATCAATACATCGCCGACGCGATCGGGCGCGACACGCCGCTGCGCTCGCTCGAGCTCGGCATCGAGGGCATCAACAGCTCGTCGAACTCGTGCCAGTTCGGTTGGAGCTGCATTTACCTGAACACGCTGGCCTGGAAACATCGACGGCGCCGCTGCCGAACGAAGTGAACCCGCAGAGCGCATTCGAGCGAATGTTCGGCGACATCGGGTCGGCCGAGGAACGTGCTGCCCGCCTCAAGAGCAAGGCCAGCATTCTGGATTCGGTGATCGCCGCTGCGAGCCGCTTGAATGGCCAGCTCGCGCCGCAGGACCGCTCCACCGTCGAGGAGTATCTGGAAAACATCCGCGAGATCGAGAGCCGAATCCAGTCCGCAGGTCTGCGAGCGGCGGCGGCGGGCGACACTCCCGATGCGCCTGCCGGCATACCCGCTACTTATGAAGAGCACGTGCGCGTGATGTACGACCTCATCGCGCTCGCCTGGAGAGCCGATATCACTCGCGTGAGCACGTTCATGAAGGGGTCGAGGCGAGCAGCATCGGTTACCCGCAGATCGGCGTCCCCGAGTCGCATCACATCGTCTCTCATCACGGCAACGTCCCGGAGACCATGCGCAAATACGCGAAAATCAATGCGTATCATCTTTCGCTGTTCGGCGACTTCGTGGAGAAGCTGCGAGCCACGCCCGACGGCGACGGATCGCTCCTCGATCATTCGCTGGTGATGTACGGGTCGGGCATGGGGAACGGCGACCAACACGATCAGAGCAAGATTCCGATCATGCTGGCGGGATGCGGCAGGGGGGCGCCTGAAGGGCGGTCGACACATTGCGACTCCGAACGCGACGCCCCTGGCGAACCTCATTGCCGGGCTCGGCGACGTGGCGGGGCTCGAGCTCGGCAAGCTCGAGAACGCCACCGGACGTGTGGAGCTCTAGACAGCCGATGTATCCGCAAAAATACGCGTTTCCCGCCCACAGCGACGCACGGAACGAGCGACCGGCTCCGAAGCTCGGCGGCAAACGCGAGCGCACGCGCAAGAAGATACTCGAGGCCGCGTTCGGGCTGATCGGGAACGAGAAAGGCCTCACCGTGCGGATCGAAGAGATCTGCGCAGCGGCCGATATCTCCCGCGGAACTTTTTACAACTACTTCACGAGCCTCGAGCAGCTGTTCGAGGTGTCTCGCGATCGAGCTCAGTCACGACTTGAACCGGGCGCTCGTTTCTGACGTGGGACGAAACGCGGAGCCACGCCGAGGGCTCCAACGCCGCGATTCAGCATTACCTCAACTACGCCCGGCGCGATCCCGCGTGGGCGTGGGCGATGGTGCATTTGAGTGCGTTCGGGCCGAGCTTTTGGCGCTGAAGCGTGGGAGGCGTGCTACCGCTCGATCGAAAAAGGCATCGAGGCAGGGGAGTTCGACGTGCCGAACGCGACGGTCGGCCGCGATCTGATGACGGGTACGGTGCTGGCCACCGTGCGCACCATGCTCCGTTCTCGCGGTGGTCGATCACAGTCACGCATCATCGCGCACCATTTGCTGCGCGCACTGGGCGTGCCCGACGCACGCGCGAAGGAAATTACCGATCGTCCGCTTCCGGACATCTCTGTGCCGAGGTAGGCCTTCCAGCGTCTCGTGTACTACCGGTGAACGCCTAGCCAACGCTCGCGCGACGGGGTATTTGAAACTACCATCCGCGGGATGGAAGGTTCGTCGAGTACCGGCGCGATACGCGAAACGCGGCGCGGGCGCTGATGCCGCACGGAGCAGCGGCACACTTTTGGCTGGAGCTGCTCGCCTATGCGGTGGGTGCGCAGTGGTATCGCCTCAACCTGCGACGGGCGCCGCCGCGCGTGGCGAGCCCCGATCCGCTGCAGCGCTGGTCCGTCATTGCCGGCGCTGTATTCGGCGCCGCCGTCGGTTCGAAGCTCCTCTACGTACTTCAGTACCTGCCCGCGCTGATGGTTCAACCAGCAGTCACGTGGTGGTCGGGCAAGACAATCGCCGGTGGCCTGCTCGGCGGCTTGATCGGTGTGGAGGTCGCGAAGCGTGCGACGGGCTGGCGCGCATCGACCGGTGACGCCTTTGTCGCGCCGTTGGTGGCCGGCATGGTCATCGGCCGGCTGGGCTGCCAGCTGGCCGGACTCGAAGACCTGACCTACGGCGGGGTGACGAGCCTGCCTTGGGGCTGGGACTACGGGGACGGCCTGCGGCGTCACCCGGTGGCGCTCTACGAAGTGTTGGGCCTGTTACTGCTGGCCGGTGGATTGCACTTGAGCCGGGGCCGACTGGCGCGCGTTGCGGGGGATCGCTTCCGGGCGTTCATGGTCGGTTATCTGCTGCTGCGTTTGGCGCTGGACTTCCTGAAGCCGCCGCACACGACTACCGCCGCCGGCCTGCTCGTGCCCGCGCTCTACGGCCCTCTGACTGCCATTCAGTGGGCCTGTGTGGCAGGCTTGGCGTACTACCTGCCGTCCATCGGGCGATGGCTGCGAGACGACGCGCGCTGACATGGCCAAGACCCGACCGTACCTCTTCTACGACACCGCCGTGTCCCTGTGCCACGAATGCCTACGGCGCGTCGAGGCCAAACAGGTCATCCAGGACGGCCAGGTGTGGATGTACAAGTGGTGCCCGGAGCACGGCAGCAGCAAAGTGCTGATCGCAAGCGACGCAGAGTACTGGCGCCGCGCCCGCGAGGTGTACATCAAGCCGCCGGAAATGCCGCTGCGCTTCAACACGGAGATGAAATACGGCTGCCCTTACGATTGCGGGCTGTGCCCAGATCACATGCAGCACTCCTGCCTGACGATCGTCGAGATCACCGATCACTGCAACCTGGCGTGCCCCGTCTGCTACGCGAGTAGTGGCCCGCATCGCCCCGGCTATCGCGATCTCGCGACGATAGAAAAGATGTTCGATACCATCGTCGGCAACGAGGGCGAGCCCGACGTGGTGCAGATCTCGGGCGGTGAGCCGACGCTACATCCGGATTTCTTCGCGGTGCTCGATGCGGCGCGAAGACGGCCGATCAAACACTTGATGCTGAACACCAACGGCATCCGCATCGCCAACGAGCCCGGCTTCGCCGAGAGGCTGGCCGCCTACCAACCCGGTTTCGAGGTGTACCTGCAATGGGATTCTCTCGATCCGGACGCGCTACGCGCACTGCGCGGCGTGGATCTGTCGGCCGCTCGACGGCGCGCGCTGCAGCGACTCAACGAAACGGATCTTTCGACCACGCTGGTGATGACGGTGGCGCGGGGCGTCAACGATCACGAAGTCGGCGCGACTATCGATTTCGCCGTGCAGCAACCCTGCGTGCGCGGCGTGACGCTACAGCCGGTGCAATACGCTGGACGAACGGAGCAATACGATCCGAAGCGGCAGCGCCTGACGCTGACCGAGGTGCGCAGCTGCATCCTCGAACAGACCAAGCTGTTCCAGTCGCAGGATGTGATCCCAGTGCCCTGCAATCCGGACGCGCTGGCGATGGCCTACGCATTGAAGGGCGCGGACGGTCGCGTGCGACCGCTGACAGGGTTGATACCGCCGGAAGTGCTGCTGGCCGGCGATCGGAACACGATTGTCTTTGAACGCGATCTCGATCTGCGCGAACGGCTGTTCAAGGTGTTCGCCACCAACCACAGTCCGGATTCGCAGGCGCGCTGCCTGTCGGATCTGCTGTGTTGCCTGCCACAGATCGATGCGCCGGCGTTGACCTACCGCAACGTCTTTCGAGTGCTGATCATGCAGTTCATCGACGCCTGGAACTTCGATTTGCGGGCAATGAAGAAATCCTGCGTGCACATCGCGCAGCCCGACGGTCGTGTCATTCCCTTCGAGGCATTCAATCTGCTGTACCGGGATGGTCTGCGCGCCCGCCTGGAGGCGTTGCGCGCACAGCACGCAGGACGCATGCCGCTAACGGCAACCACCACACTCTAACGAGGTAATCGACGGTGACGCGGAACGAAAGACGCGTGCGCTGGCTCCAGTGGTTCTCGATCGCGCTGCTGCTCATAGCAGGCGTCGTCGGGCTCGGGCTCAGCCTGTGCGGAGGATTCTTCCTGTTTGCCTCCTTGGCCGAGCCCACCAACATGGGTGGCATCGCCGGGCTCGCGGCGCTGTGTCTGGCCGTGGGGCTCGTCGTGTTGGTCGTGTCCGTGCGCCAGATACGCGCGATCTCGCGCGAGCCGATCGATGGCGTTGAGAATCCTCTGCCCGGCGCGGTCAAACGCGCCGCCTGGTTCGCCGTTGCGGACTTTCTGGTGAACGGCCTGTGGTTTTTCCTGCCGCTGGTCGTGTCACTGCTGCGGCGACGGCGGTGGTCGCGCCTGTTGATCTGCGCCGTGATCGGGTTCAAATGGCTTGGCGTACTCGGGTTGCTGTACCGGCCCCTCTATGGTGGGTGGAGCTCCGTCATGTATTTCGGGTTGCCGATCGTGGCACTTGACGTTGCCGTCGTGGTCACGCTGTTTTCCGGCGCGGTGTCGGCATGGTTCAATCAGGATCCAGGCGGCAACGCCGAGATCGACGCGCCGACGGCAGACTAGCGCGCGCGCCGTTCGGTGGACGCTGACGGTCTGACGATGATCGCCGCCGTTTTTCAGTGCGCTCGCGGCGTCGTCGTCGTTTCCGCGGCGTAGGGGCTGCCGCGCCCCATGAGCTGCTTGCTGATAATCGCCGCGGCCGCCGCAATGAACGCCGGTATCGCGCCCGCCTGGAAGATTTGTTGCGGTGTCCACTGCATCGCGAGCATCGCGCCGCCGATCAGCGGTCCGACGATCGATCCAATACGCCCTATCCCTAAGGCCCAGCCAACGCCTGTCGACCGCACCGTCGTCGGGTAATACGTCGCCGCCAGCACGTTCAGCCCGGCCTGCGCGCCCTGCACGGTGATCCCCAGGATGAACGTGACGATCATCATCAGCTGGAAGTTCGCGAAGATCACCGACGCTACGACAATCAGCGCGAGCGATGCGATGAACTCTGTGACCATCGCGGGGAATACGCCCATCCTATTCATGAGCGGACCCTGGAGGAACGAAGCGAGAATCCCTCCAACGCTGAACGCGGCGACGGCCGTGATCCCGGCCGTGACGGGCATCGCCGCCTGACGCAGTAGGCTCGGGAGCCAGCTCAGAATGAAGTAGAGGATCAACAGGTTCATGAAGAACGGGATCCAAAGCATCAGCGTGCCCGCCGCCCGTCCTTCAGCGAACAGATGCTTGATCGCGACGCCCGTCAAACGATCGGAGGCGGGCGGCGGTGCGAGTGGCGCAGCCGCGGCTTCCGGTGCGATCCGGAAAACAATCGCGGCGATGCGGTGAGGCGCCGCGCCCTTCACAGCAAGAAATCGCAGCGACTCTGGCAGGATCTTGATGAGGATGGCGGCGAGAACGATGGGCAGGACGCCGCCGACGACGAGCACGGAGCGCCAACCCCAGATGGGAATCAGCGCGCCGCCGACGAGACTGGCGAGGACGGCGCCGCCGCCCATGCCGGCGAAGATGGAGGCCACCAGGATCGGCTGCAGTCGCTTCGGTGCGTATTCCGAAGAGAGCGCCACGACGTTCGGCATCGCGCCGCCCAGCCCGAGACCGGTGAGGAGCCGGAATAAGACCAGTTCGTTCAGCGTATCGGCTCGGGCCGTCAGCAGCGAGAAGACGCCGAAGGCAATCGACGAGACGATGATGGCCCACTTGCGTCCCCATCGATCCGCGATCGGGCCGGACACCATGGCGCCGATCATCAGACCGAAGAGGCCGGCCGAGAGCACCGGGCCGAAAGCGCTGAGCGGAATGTGGAGCTCGTCCGAGATGGGCGGCACGAGGAAGCCCATGGCCTGCGTGTCGAAGCCGTCCAGCAGCAGTATCGCGCCGCAGAGCAGAATCGTCGTCAGTTGAAAGCGGCTCAGCGGTCGGTCGTCGATCAGATCGTTGACGGTCAACGGGCGTGGTTCGGTGGCCATGTGTGCTCCTGATGACGCCGGGAGACTATCACGCCTCTTTCGATTCATCGCGGGCGTGGGTCGGATCGCCTGGGTCAGGCCGGTCGTTTACACTCCTCCCGCTGTTGAGCCGCCCTGCAGGAGATGTAGATGGCTAACGAGGTGCTACCCGATCTCTCCGATCAGGTCGTGCTGATCACCGGCGCGGGTCGAGGCCTCGGGAGGTCCGCCGCACTGCACCTCGCCCGCTGCGGCGCAGTCGTGGGTGTGGCCGATGTCGACGGTGCCAGCGCCGCGGAAACCGCCTCGAAGGTCAAAGCGGCGGGCGGCGAAGCCGACAGCTTTACCTGTGACGTCTCCGGGCGAGCGGCATTCGCGGCCATGGCCGCCGACTTCGCGAAACGCCGGGGGCGCATCGACGCCGTCATCAACAACGCAGCCTTTCTGAAGTACGAGCCGCTCGAATCCGTGACGGAGGAAACCGTCGATCGCATGCTCGGCGCAGGCTTCAAGTCCGCAATCTGGGGCTCTCAGGCCCTGGTCGGACACATGCGCCCCGACATCGGGGGGTCGATCATCAACCTGTCCTCGCCGGTGGTCGTGCGGGGTTACCCCAACACTCTTGTATATAGCGCCATCAAGAGCGCCGTCACGTCGCTGACGCGAACGCTGGCTGCCGAGCTCGGGCCGCGCAAGATCCGTGTGAACGCGGTAGCGCCGGGTTCCGTGCCTACGCCCGGTGCGCTGGGTCTCAATGACCCCGCGGAGTACGAGCGGCGCGCGCGAACGATCCCGTTGCGACGGCTAGGGCGGGAGAGTGACAACGACAAGGCCATTGCGTTCTTGCTGAGCCGGGACGCCGAATTCATCAACGGCGCAGTTCTACAAGTCGATGGCGGCATAGCCGCTTCGGCCTAACCACGGAAAGGCGAATCACATGAGCGACACCGCGGGCATCTGGCGGCAGGACCTACTGGACCACGTGCAGGCTGTCATTCGAGACGACATAGCACGCGGGCGCTATTTCGGCGCCGTCGTCAAAGTCGCGCGCGGTGGCAGAGTAGGGCTCGAAACCGCGATCGGCGATGAGGGCGGGCCGGGAACGAAGCCGCTTGGCATGGATTCGGTGTTCAGCATCTTCTCAGCCACCAAGGCCATCACCAACATTCTCGTGTTTCGCGCCATCGAGCGTGGCCACTTGATGCTCACGACGAAGGTCTCGGAGGTCATCAAAGAGTTCTCCGGCGGCATTCGTGAACGCATCACGGTGTACGACCTGCTCACGCACGCGTCGGGTCTGCCCTCCGTGTTCACACCGAAGCAGGGCATGAACATCGATCAGCTGCCTCTCGTCATCGAAGCGATCTGCGAAAACGTGCACGCGGTGTGCGAGCCGCAGGAACGCGTCGACTATTCGCCGCTCGCGAACCACGCGCTGTTGGGAGAGATGATTCGGCGGACCGACCCCAAGGGGCGCCGCTATCGCGACATCGTGCACCAGGACCTGTTCGATCCGTTGAAGATGACGTCGTCGGCGATCGGCCGGCCGGATCGTCTGAAGCCGCGGCATGTCGTGCCGGTGTTTGGCGCCAACGCGCCGACCCAGCACCCGAGCTCACGCGTAGCAGGTATCAACGGCGCTTTCGAGGATCCGGAGGCCGAGATGCCCTGGGTCGGAGCGGTGTGCTCGGTGCCGGACCTGTTCCGATTCGCGGAGATGTTGCGTCTTGGCGGCGAGCTCGACGGGGCGCGCGTTCTGTCGCCCGCCATCCTGAAACTCGCGACCCGAAACCTGACGGGCGACAAGCCGAACGAACTCTACAAAGTAGTGGCCAATCGTGCCGGCTGGCGGCCCTATCCGGCGTACATGGGGCTCGGTTTCGCGATTCGCGGGCCCGGTATCCACCACGCGATTTATGGCACGTTGTGCTCGCCGGAAACCTTCGGCAACTACGGCGCGGGCAGTGTGTTGTTCTGGGTGGATCCGGTTCGCGAAATCACGTTCGCTTTCTTGAGCGCCGGCGTCATGAGTCAGGCGCAGAACATCGAGCGTTTCCAGCGCATCTGTGACATCGTCACGTCGGCCGCGATCTAACGCAGCCCCAAAACAACAACAAGTTCGATCGGGGGGACGATGGAAGCCACGAACAAGAGCAAAGTATTCAGCTACGAGAACGGCCTGCTGCTGCTGCTCGGCTTCACGTTCGGCATCGTGTTCTTCGAACGCAATGCCATTGGGCCGCTGGCCTCGTACATCATCAACGATCTGCACTTGAATCAGGCCCAGATCGGCCTATTGGGCTCGGGGTTGTCACTGGCGTGGGCGATTTCCGCCTATTTGGTCGGCGCCTGGTCGGATCGCAGTGGCCTGCGCAAGCCGTTCCTGCTGGTGTCGGTGGTGGTGTTTTCCCTGTGCTCGGCGCTGTCCGGCATCGCCGCCACCTTCATGATGCTGGTGATGGCGCGCGTCCTCATGGGCTTCGCCGAAGGCCCGTTCCTGCCGATCTGCTTCTCGATCATGAACGTCGAGTCGTCGCCCAGGCGGCGCGGCGTCAACGCGGGCCTGATGCAGAACTTCTTCGCGTCGCTGCTCGGCACCACGATCGCGCCGCTGGTCTTGCCCTGGCTGGCCAACGCCTACAACTGGCGCACGGCCTTTTATCTCAGCGCGATACCGGGGCTGATCTGCGCCGTGTTGATCTGGCTGTTCGTCAAAGAGCCCAAGGTGCCCGTGCAGGAAGCCGTGGCGAGCGAAGCCCAGAGGCCGGGCATGCTCGACATGCTGAAGCAACGCAACATCCTCGTCTGCTCCGGCATCTCGGTGTTCATGATTTCGTGGTATCTCGTCGGCATCATTTTCCTGCCGGTGTTCTTCACCGTCGTCAAGGGCATGGCGCCGGACGTCGCCGGCCAAGTGGTGGCGCCGATGGGCATCGCCACGATGATCTGCGGCTTCGTCGTGCCGGCCATCTCCGACCGCGTCGGCCGCAAGCCGGCAATGATCATCTTCACGTTCATCGGGCTCGTCACGCCAATTGCCGCGCTGTACTTCAGCGGCGCGCAATGGATGCTGAGTCTGTTGCTGCTGATCGGTTGGACTGCGTCGGGCTCCTTCGCGGTGTTCATGGGCGTGATCCCGTCGGAAACCGTGCCGAAGGCACTGGCCGCGTCGTCGATGGGGCTCGTGGTGGGCGCCGGCGAGATCGTCGGCGGCGTGCTGTCGCCCACGATCTCCGGTTGGATCGCCGACCAGACTTCATTGGTCGCGCACATGGTGGTCATGATGGTATGCGCGCTGTGCGGTGGTTTGCTGAGCCTGTTCCTGCGCGAGACTGCACCGGGGAAGATCCGAACGGCCTGAACGAGGTTCGAGCCCGATGTCGACATCAGCGATTCGCTGGCAGAGTTCCCTCGTGCTGTGCGGCGCCCTGTTCGCGGCCGATGCGGCGGCGCAGCCGGCACCTTCGCCCGAGGGACGCAACGACGTTTACATTACCGCCGAGCCTCTGCAGAGGACGCCACCGAATTATCCGCTGAGGGCGTTGAACGACCGCCGCGAAGGGTGGGTCACCGTGAGCTTCATCATCTCCGAGGAAGGAGATGTCATCGAGCCGATGATCGAAGATTCGAGTAGCGCGGATTTCGACGCGACGACTCTGCGAGCCATCAAGAGCTGGCGCTACAAACCGGCCACGCTCGGAGGCAGACCGGTCGAGCAGAGCATGGTACAGACCACCATTTACTACAAAATGCAGGACGCCAAAGGGGCGAGCGCCCAGTTCATCAAGAAGTATCGCTCGATGTACCCGTTGATCGCCGCGAAGAATTTCGCCGAAGCCGGCCCGTTGCTGCAGGAGCTCGACGAGGGCGAGCTCAATTTCTACGAGGAAGCATGGCTCTGGTGGCTCAAGTACGTCTACCTCGACGCCACCGGAACGGCCGATCCCGACGCACTCATGGCCGCGCTCCGCAAAGCTCTCGGGAGCACCGGGAATGAGAACGACGACTATCTCGAGCCGGACATTTTCGTCGCGGCATCGCAGCGTTTGTATGTGCTGCAGGCGCGCGCCGGCGACCTCAGCGGGGCGGTCGCGGCCTTCAAGCGGCTCGAAGCCTCGAAGACGGCGAAGCGCTCGAAGCTATACAAGGAGGTTGTCGAATCGCTCGAGCCGAGCTATCGCGAAATCACGAGCCTCGTCGCGGGGGACAAAGTGTTGCGACAAACCGCCCGAGTGGATGAGCATAACTATTGGGTCCACCGCATGCTGCGCCGGTCGTTCGCATTTGGCGACGTTCAGGGCGGTAAGCTGGAGGTAGTCGACGTGCGGTGTACGCGCGCAAACCGCCGGTTCGTTTCGCTGCCGGAAAACGCAGTCTTGAAGATTCCCGACACGTGGGGAGACTGCAGCGTCTACATCAAGGGTGCTGAAGGCACCAAGTTCACGTTCGACGAATACCCCGCAGCCTACGCGGCGGCCGTCGACCCCGAGCAGGTTGCGCCGACCAACGAGTAGCCTCGTCTAGATCTCGCGGCGATAGAACGCGTCGATCAAACGCGCCGCGCGCGGCCCGTTCGTGCCGACCGCGTGCATCTTGTTGCACGCATATGAGAAGCCCATGCGCGCATCGGGGTCGCAGAAGCCGATCGAGCCGCCGATGCCGTGATGGCCGAAGCTGCGCATGTTCGGGCCCATGTACACGGCCTCCGGCGTGTTCAGCAGCAGACCCAAGGCCTGGTGGTACGGCCGGTCCTGGAGCGCCTCGGTCTGATGGTGCTGCTCCGTGGTCATGGCTTCGATCTGACGCTTGCTCATGAGCGTCACACCGTCGAGAGTTCCACCCACGCCAAGCGCGCCGTAGATTCGGGCGACGCCGCGCGCGTTGCCATGGCCGCTGCCGCTGGCGACCTCGACGGTGCGCCACTCGCGCCGGTTCATGGTCGTGGCCCACGGCTCGGCAGGGTTCTGTTTGAACGCGAGGGCTCGCAGCGAGGTTTGATCGGCGCCGTCCTTCGCCGCAAACAGCTTCGCTTCCATGTTCGGCATGACCTCGGCGACGAACGACTGCTCCTTATCCGTCATGCCCCCGATGTAGTACTCGGCGTTGAGCGGCGTGCTCACTTCCTCGCGCAGGAACGGCCCCACGGTCTTGCCGGTCACGCGGCGCATGATCTCGCCGAGCAGAAAGCCCTGGTGATGAACGTGATAGGCGGCCTTCGTGCCGATCTCCCACAGCGGCGCCTGTTCCTCGAGCGCTTTGACGATTGCTTCGCGATCGAACATCGCGCCCGGCCAGAGCGGGTTCGTGGTCAGCACGGGCACGGCGGCGGTGTGGTCGAGAAAGTGCCGCACCAGCGTCTTTTCCTTGCCATTGCGCCCGTACTCCGGCCAGTAGTCGGTCACGCGGGCGTTCGGATCGACGAGCCCGCGATCGATCAGCATGTTGAAGCAGATGGCCGTGATGCCCTTGGCGACCGACATCATGCAGACCGTCGTCGGCGCGTCCCACTCCGTGTGCATCGCGCCGTCGCGCCAGCCGCCCCAGATGTCGACGACCGTGCGTCCATCGAGCAGGATGGAGCAGGCGGCGCCCACCTCGTCCTCGACTTTGAAGTTCTCGACGAATGCGTCGACCACGGGGCGGTATTCGGGAGCGTACGTGCCGACGACGTGATACCTGGCGCCGCGCGCCTCGATCTGCGTGCTGAGATCCATCGGATTTCCTGGCGATACCGACCGCACGAGCAGCTGCGAAGATAACAGCTAACCAGCGGCATCGCCTGCTTCGGGGCGGACGACGTCCTGCAGATATCGAACTCCCGGACCGGAAGAGCCCGGCGGGGCGCGTTGCCGCTAACGCGTCCGCGGCGTCTGCGAACAGCGACGACGGAGGATCCCGTCGCCCATCGCGGCCGCAATGACTCGCCGCGGGCGCATGGCGGGCCGTCTCAGGGCTGGCTGTTTGCCAGCAGCGATGCAATGCTGCTGCCTCGAACGCTGACGACCCACCCTGCGGAGATATGACGGCTTGAGCAAATCGGCACTGGTAGTCGACGACTCGCGGGTCGCACGCCACGTGTTGACCAACCTGCTGGCCGACCACGGAATCGCCGCGGACACTGCGGAGTCGGCGGAGGCTGCGCTCGAATACCTTAGGCAGCGCCGACCGGACGTGATCTTCATGGACCACGCGATGCCGGGCATGGACGGATTTCAGGCGCTCGAAGCCATCAAGACCAATCCGGCGACGGCCACGATCCCCGTCATGATGTACACGTCGATGGAAGGCGAGCTCTACGTAGGCCAGGCACGTGCGCTAGGCGCCTTCGGTGTGTTGCCGAAGGCTTTGAAGCCGGTCGAGGTGGAGCAGGTCTTGAAAGCGCTGAACCTCATTCCCGGTGACCGCGCCCATGACCCCGATCCGCCCGTCCCGCTCAGCGAGTCGACTGGCGGGCGGCGCGTACAAGAGCTGCTCGAGGAGCTCTTTCACCAGCAGCGCTCGGCTCTTCGGGAAGAAATTCGCGAAGGCTATGAGCGGGCACTGGCGTCGACGCAGACGCACCTGCAAACCATCGCGGCACCACCCGCCTCGGGACCCATGCGCGAAATCTTCCGGCCCACGACCGTCGCCGCGGTCGTTTTCGGGGCGCTCGCAATCCTGTTCGGCTACCTATACTTCAACGTCACTCGACTGTTGCAGGAAACCACACAGCGTTCGTCCGATCTGATCACGAGCAGCGCACAGCTGAGCGCCGCCAACGCCCAAGCGCTCGGCACGCGCACGAGCCTTGCTGCCACGGATCCGCAGGCCATCGAGCTCATCGAGTGGGCCGCAAATCTCGACAGTGGTTACGGCTTCGACGAGATCCCGCTGAACGAGGCGCGCGCCGAGAGTCTGCTCCACACCATAAAGTACGCCGCGAGCGTAGGCTTCGACGGCCGGTTCCTGCTCCGCGTCCACGTCGGCCGCTTCTGCATGAGCTTCGGGCCGAATGCGGTCGCCCAGCTCGCGCCGCCCGCGCTGCCCGCCACGCAGTGCGAACAGATCGGTTGGCTGCCCAGCGAAGCGTTCGCACGCGGTCGACGCCAAACTCTGGCGTTTGCGAATGCCGTCGTCGCGGCGACGAGCGGCACCAGGATCCGTATCGAGACCGTCTCGGTCGGCGCCGATGAGCCGGCGATCGCCTATCCCACTCTGACGGAGTCGTTGTCGGCCGGCGAATGGAATCGCATCGCCGCGAGCAATCAACGAATCGAGATCCGCTTGGTGCCGGACGCCCCCGCCGACGCGCAGCAGTGACTATCTGCGTGCTGAGTTCCTCCGGATTTTCCTCGCTATACTGACGGCGGTTGCGAACATAACAGCAGCGCGACGGCGAGACGCTCGCTCCGGGCGATGACGAGACAACCTTGGGCCGGCCTACGTGAGCAACACAACGACCGAGTTCGATCGCGAGTTCGACTACGTCATCATCGGCGCCGGGACGGCCGGGTGCGTGCTCGCGAGCCGCCTGTCGGAGGACTCGTCCAACCGCGTGTGCCTGATCGAAGCAGGCGGCTCGGAGCGCCACCCGTTCATCGCGATTCCGGCGGCCGTTGGCTGCGCGATCATGAGCCGCAAGTTCGGGTGGGGCTTTTCGACGGTGCCCCAACCACACTTGAACGGTCGCCAGGTACCGCTGCCGCGCGGCCGCGTGATCGGCGGCACCGGATCGATCAACGGCATGGCTTATTTCCGCGGGCCAGCTTTGGATTACGACGACTGGGCCGCCATGGGCAATCCCGGCTGGTCCTATGTGGACCTCTTGCCGTATTTCCTGCGCTCCGAGCACAACCCGGAGTACGCCGGCTCGCCATACCACGCGACCGGCGGGCCGATGGGCGTGATGTTTCCGACGAGCCGCAACCCGCTCTGCGATGCCTTCAACACGAGCATGGCGTCGCTCGGGTACAAAGAGATGCCAGATTTCAATGCCCCGGACCCGAACGGCTACGGCTACCGACAAGGCACAATCTGGAACGGGCTCCGCGTTTCGACGGCGAGCTCGTACCTCCGACCCGCGATGACGCGGCGCAATCTCGCGGTGCTCGCGCACACGCGCGTGCGCCGCGTGCTGTTCGACGGCAAAGTCGCCGTCGGCGTCGAGACACAGGGACAGGACGGGACCCAACGGCTGCGGGCCGGCAAGGAAGTCATCGTCGCTGCGGGAACCTTCCATTCGCCGCACGTGCTGCTGAACTCCGGTGTCGGCGACGAACGCGATCTGCAATCCTGGGGGGTCACGCCCGTGCACCATCTGCCGGCCGTCGGGCGCCACCTCAGGGATCACCCCGCAGCGCCTCTCGCCATGGAGACGGACGATTCCACGTCGTACGGTCATTCGTGGAAGGCACTGCCTCGCAACGTCGTGCAGGGCTTTCGCTACCTCGCGACACGCAAGGGTCAGTACGCGAGCAATCTCTTCGAAACCAACGCGTACATTCGCACGCTGCCGGACTCCGACCGTCCCGATCTGCAGATCGTGTTTCAGCCCGCACGGCGCAACCCGCGCCCGTTCCCGATTCCGCTCGGCCACGGCTACGCGATCGTCATCGTGTGTCTGTATCCACGCAGCACGGGGCGCGTAAGCCTCGCCGGTCCGGACCCGCTCGCACTGCCGCTCATCGATCCCAATCTCGGCAGCGATGAAGTCGATTTGCAGACCCTGGTGCGCGGTTTGAAGATGGCGCGAACAATCTTCGCGCACGAGAGCTTCAGGGCGTATCGCGGGCGCGAAGTGTTGCCCGGTGCCGCGGTCTCGTCCGACGAGCAGTGGCTCGAGCACATCCGACGTACGCTCACGACCGTCCACCATCCGGGCTCGACGTGCCGCATGGGCCCGGCGGGCGACAACGTCGTCGATCACGAGCTCAAGGTGTACGGGCTCGAGCACTTGAGAGTGGCCGATGCCTCGATCTATCCGCGCCTGGTGGGGGCGAACACGAACGCGAGCGTCGTGGCGATCGCCGAAAAGGCGTCGGACATGATTCTGGGCCGGCCGGCGCCGGCGCGCATCACGCCGAGGGTTTGAGCGGCAGCAACGAGCACGCGACGGGGAACGATGTCCATCCACACCATGCGCACCTGGAAGATCGGCGATGTCGAGATCACGCGCATCGTCGAAGTCAACAACTGGGAAGACGACATCACGATGCTGCTGCCGGATGCGACCCCACAGACGGTGCTCGCGTATCCGTGGTTGCAGCCGCATTACGCGACGCCGCAAGGCAAGATGATCATTTCGTTCCAGTGCTTCGTCATGCGTACGCGCGAGCACAGCATCATGCTCGACACCTGCATTGGCTCGGATCGAAAGCGGGAGTTCGACGTCTTCACGAACATGAAGAGCGACTTCCTCACCGACCTTGGGGCCGCGGGATTCCAGCCGGAGGAGATCGACGTCGTGCTGTGCACGCACCTGCATTTCGATCATGTCGGGTGGAACACGCGACTCGTGGATGGGAAGTGGGTGCCGACGTTTCCGAACGCCCGCTATCTGTTCGGGCGCAATGAATACGAGCACTGGAAAATGCTGAAGGAAACACACGGCTACCACGATCTCAATCACATGTACGACGCGGTGCAGCCGGTCGTCGATGCCGGGCTCGTCGATCTGATCGGGCTGAGATCATCCGATCTGCCCGGAGATCAAGCTGCGGCCCACGCCGGGCCACACACCCGGCCACGTGAGTATCGAGATCGAGTCGCTCGGTAAGCGAGCGATCGTCACGGGCGACATGATGCACAACCCGATCCAGCTCGAGCGCCCGGACGATACCGCGCGTTTCGACATGGATCAGGTCATGGCGCGCCGGACGCGAGTCGAGCTCATCGAGGACCTCGCCAATTCCGATGTATTCGTCATCGGCTCGCACTTCAGCGAGCCGACTGGCGGCTTTGTCGTCCGCGACGCAGACGGCTGCCGCCTCGCGCAACAACCTGCCGGCAAGAAGTAGCAAGAGGAGGGATCACGAATGACGGATTCGCACAACGAGGCCTTGGTAAGGCGCTTCTTCGAGAAACTGAACGCCGAAGACCTCGAGGGCTTGAGAGCCATTCTGCACCCGCAGGCCACCTGGAAGCCGATGAGCAAGTCGGATATTCCGGGCGCCGGTGTCCATCTCGGTCACAAGGGAATCATCGACGATTTCCTGAAGCCGGTGCGTGGGCTCTTCGAAGGCAAGGATCCGCAGAACTCGATCGAGACGCTGTTCGGCAAGGGCGATCAAGTCGTCGCCGAGACACACGGCACCGGTCGTTTCGTCAACGGCAAGGCCTACGACAACCGCTACTGCTGGGTCGTCGACATCAAAGACGGCCAGATCTTCACGATTCGTGAGTACATGGATACGGCCTATATCCAGAGCCTCAACCTGCAGTGAGCCACGACCACGACGCCATCGCCCCAGGCTGCGGGCGCGAGGTCACTGTCCAATAGATGCGCGACAGGTACGGAGACTTCGCGGCATTGAGCGCGGCGGAACCCGCCGATGCATTCTCCATTTCCATGTGCGACAGGGCGAGTCTGGTCGCGGTGGCGGCTCCGCATGGCGGTGGCATCGAGCCCGGCACATCGGAGATCGCGGTTGCCATTGCCGGCGCGGACCTTTCGTACTACCTGTTCGAGGGGCAAAAAAGGCAGGGCAACGCGGCGCTCCACATCACGAGCTCCCGCTTCGACGAGCCGCGCGGTCTTGCGTTCCTGCGCCGCGCCGCCTGCGTGTTGACAGTGCACGGCGAAGCAAGTGAAACCGAGGCGGTGTATCTCGGCGGGTTGAATGGCCCGGTCAAGCATGCAGTGGGCGCGGCCCTGGAACGCGCCGGTTACACTGTGGGTGAGCATCCCAGCGCCAACCTGCGTGGCCTCGACGAGCGAAACATCTGCAACGTCGGTGCGATGGGTATGGGCGTCCAGCTCGAGCTGTCGGCCGGCCTTCGGCGCTCGTTCTTCGAGTCGCTGTCGCGTGCGGGACGCGCGAAGCCCAGCGCGCGGCTGGCCGCGTTCAGTGGAATCGTTCGCGAGACCGTCAAGGGTGCTGTCAACGCTTCGATCGACAGGCGCAAGGGGCGCGGAACATAGCGGCGCCGCCAGCCGCCCGCATCCTCGTTTACAGGAGATCGCATGAGACGCAGCACCGACAGGATCCTGACTACGCACGTGGGCGCACTGCCCGGGCCGGCCGCGACGTGGTCCGGCGAGAACGTCAGCGACGACGCGCTGAAGGCCGCCATCGAGGACGTCGTGGCACAGCAGCGCAAAGCCGGCATCGACATCGTGAACGAGGGCGAGCTGACGAAGGGCGGCAACTGGGTCACGTTCATCAACTCGCGACTCTCGGGTTTTACGCCGCTGCCGGATGGCGGCGGCACGTTCAAGTTGCTGCGCTCGAGTCGCGATTGGGTGGAGTTCGAGGATTTCTACGGCAAGGCGCTCGCGGGCGGCACGCTGTTCGAGCAGACCGCCAGCGCGCCCGTGCAGACCGGCCGCGTCGTCGACTGGCGCTGTACGGCGCAGATCCGCTACGTGGGGCAGACGTCACTGCAGCGCGAGATCGACATGCTGCGCGGCGCCTTGGGCACCACGTCCGCGGGCGACGCGTTCCTGACGACCACGGCCCCGGCGAGCGTGGAAGTCGGCCGCAAGAACGAGTACTACCAGAGCGAGAAGGAGTTCCTGTACGGGCTCGCGGACGCGCTCAAGGAAGAATACGAAGGGATCGCCGCTTCCGGCATGCTCGTGCAGGTCGACGACGCGTGGCTGCCCGCGCTTTGGGACCGTATCGGCGTGGACATGGGCAAAGCGAAGTACAAGACGTACTGCATGCAGCGCGTCGAGGTGCTGAACCACGCGCTGCAAAACGTGCCCGAGGAGCAGGTGCGGTATCACCTCTGCTGGGGCAGCTGGCACGGGCCGCACGCGCACGACATCCCAATGGCCGACATGATCGACGTGATGCTGGCGGTCAAGGCACAGACGTACCTGTTCGAGGCCGCCAACGCGCGCCACGAGCACGAGTACACGCTGTGGGAAACAACGAAGCTGCCGGACGGCAAAATCCTGGCGCCGGGCGTCGTCACGCACTCGACGCCGCTCGTGGAGCATCCCGAGCTCGTGTCGCAGCGCATTCAGCGGTTCGCGAACATCGTGGGCCGCGAGAACGTCATCGCGTCTACTGATTGCGGCTTGGGGTTGCGCTGCCATCCGCAGATCGCGTGGGCGAAGCTCAAGTCCCTCTCCGAAGGCGCCGCGCTCGCGAGCCGCAGCCTGGGCTACAAGCACTGAGCGGCGCGGCTCAGGCCGCGCGCACGCAGCGGATCAGCGGCGCGCGATTCGGCGGCCGGCCGAGCATCAGGAGCCCGATCCGGAGCACCTTCGAATGCGGGCGGCAGGCCATCTCCCGACCCTCGAGACGGTGTCGGAGGGCGTGATTTCCGGGATTCCGGGCTCTCGGTCAAGGCCGGGCGCGCCCCGGGCCGGCGTTCGTCGGCTTTCGGCGACTCGTTTTACCTTTGGTAACAGTTCGTTACCATGGGCCGGCGTGTGCAGCGATAGACTCGCAATCGCGTCGGCGGTGTGAACGGTGGCGCAGCGCGCGCCGGAACTTTTGCGCAGCATTGGCGAACTCAATTGAACGAGTCTGCCGGGCGGGAGAGGGACCTTTAATCAGAAGGCGTGGTATTCGCGGGTTCCGGCGCTCGGTGTGGCGCTCGGCGTCGCCGTCTTGGCGCAGGCATGCGCACAGCCGCGCGAGCAAGGCGTGTCGCCAACCGCAGACACTGCGGCCGGGCAGTGCCAGCAACGCATCATTCGTGACATTCGTTTCGGCCGCCGAGAGCAGTGTCGTGGCTTCGCTCGCTGCCGCCACTGGGGTAGAACTCACCGTGGTCAGTCGTTTGCTGCCCACCACCTACGTGCTCGATGTTTCCGCTGCGGACTGCAACGCTGCCCTGCTACGACTGCGGAGCGCCGCTGGCGTGCGCGCGGTCGAGCCGGACTCTCGTCGCGTTCCCCACCAAGGATGATTCCCGTCAGGGAGACGATCATGACGCGCAGTTCTTCGATTTTGGGCGCGCTCGTAGCGTGGCTCGCGTTCGCCGGTGTTGCGGTGAACGCCCAGGAAGCGAATCCGGCGCTTCGCCACCCGACCGGCGCGGACGCACCCGAAGGTCGTGTGCTCGTTAAATTCCGCGACCCAGGTACGACCGGTCGTGCGCAGGCTCAGGCCGCCACGGACAGAGTCGCGGCGCTCGCGACGCGCACGGGCATCAGGTTCAGGCGCGCGCGCGCGCTCGGTCTCAAATGGCACGTGGTCGAGCTCGACCCCACCGCGTCGGTGCCCGAGCAGCTCGTGCGGATCCTCGCGGACGATAGCGTCGAATACGCCACGCTCGATCGGCGGCGCTATCCGCACGCGCGTGCCGAACGATCCGTTATATACGAATCAGTGGTATCTCCAGGTCAGCGTCACGACGCCCTCTCCATCAACGCGGAGCAGGCGTGGAGCACGCAGCACGGGCAGCGACGGCGTCGTGATTGCCGATCTCGACACCGGCGTGCGCTACGACCATCCGGATCTCGGCCGCGCCGAAGACGGCGGGCGGCTGCTGCCGGGCTACGACTTCATCACCGATGCGCGCGTGGCCAACGACGGCGACGGTCGGGATGCCGACCCCACCGACACAGGCGATTTTCTGACTACGCAGCGAAGCGGCGACGGACTTCTTCAAGAATTGCGGTGGCAGCAGCAGCAATAGCTCGTGGCACGGCACGCGCACGGCCGGGATCATCGGCGCTCGCACCAATAACGCTGGAAGGCATCGCCGGCACGACGTGGTCGCCGTGGATCGTGCCCGTGCGCGTGCTCGGCAAGTGCGGCGGCTTCGACTCGGACATCCTCGACGGCGATGCTGTGGGCGGCCGGCATTCACGTGGCCGGGGTGCCCGACAACCCGTATCCGGCGCAGATCGAGAATCTGAGCCTGGGCGCCAGCGGCGCGTGCAGCTCAGTTCTACGCGGACGTGATCGCGGCCGTGGCAATGCCCGCGGCGTGCGTCGTGGTCGTGTCGGCCGGTAACGAGGGCTTGCCGGTCGATGCGCCCGCGAACTGTCCCGGCGCCGTCGGCGTCGCGGGACTGCGGCACGCCGGCACGAAAGTCGGCTACAGCAGCCTCGGCACGGAGGTCGCGCTGGCGGCGCCGGCCGGCAATTGCGTGAACGTCACCGCCGGATCTCCATGTCTCTTCCCGATCAACACCACGTCGAACTCGGGCACGACGACGCCGGGCTACGAGCACCTACACGGACCAGCTTCAACGCGAACGTCGGCACGAGCTTCTCCGCGCCCATCGTGTCGGGCATCGCGGGGCTCATGCTGGGGATGAACGGCAACCTCGACGCGCGACAGATGCGGGCGCGGCTGCGCGAGGGCGCGACACACCGTTCCCCGTGTCGGTCGATCCAACCGTGCCGTTGTGTCACGTGCCAACGGGGCCGAACGATAGTGCAGGGCGCGCCAATTCGGAGAGTGCAGCTGCACGACCGCGACCTGCGGGGCCGGCATGGCCAACGCGCCGGGCGCCGTGACGCGCCGCGTCGCGTCCGATCGCGGCCGTCACGACGCCCGCCAGCGTGAGCGCGGGACAGAACGTGCCGTTGTCTGCTGCCGGCAGCGCAGCCGCCTGCGGTAGAACGATCGTCTCCTACGACTGGGCGGGTACGGGTCTCATCACGCCGCCGAATCAGGCCACGGCCACGTTCATCGCGCCTACCTCGGGCAGCGTGACCGCGACGGTCACGGTCACGGATGACGCAGGGCGAACCGGATTCCGCCGACGTCGTGCTGACGTCGAGCACCGCCACGACCACGGCGCCGTCGAGCGCCGGCACGAACGCATGCCTCGCGTCCGTCGCGCCGCCGCTACCGGTGACCGTCACCGTGGATCCGGCGACAGTCACGCTGGTGGCCGCAGCATCGCAGACGTTCTCCGCAACGGTAGCGAACTCGGCGAATACGGCGGTGAGCTGGAGTGTGAACGGTGTCGTCGGCGGTGGCTCCACGACGGCACGATCACGACGGCCGGCGTATTCACCGCGCCCGCCACGGTCGCGGCGGCGCTCGTCGTTACTGTCACCGCGGCATGGTCCGGCGACTCGACGCGCACGGGCTCGGCTCAGATCACCGTGAACCCGGTCGCCGGCGCCCAGGCCCCGAGCCTCGGGCGGTGGCGGCGGCGCCTTCGGCCTCGTCGAGCTCGCGGGGCTCGCGGCGTTGGCCCTGCTGCGACGGCGGCGCGTACCGCGCCTCTAGCCTCGGCGCGCGAGCAAGCACCGCCGCAGGTTGCGATGGCCGAGGGTCGTGCTTACACTACGACCTGCGGCCCACGCCGCTTCGGGGGAAGCATGCAGTCATCGTTGTCGTGGCGCACTGATCGGTGCGGTCGGTCGCCTTCGTGCGTTCGCTGCACGCCGGCTTCACGCAGACGGGCGCCAAGGATTTCGCAGCGCAGCACGCTGACCGCGCCGCCCCGCACGGGCTGGCCCACCAACGGCGGCAACCTCTACAACCAGCGGTACTCGCCGCTGAACGCGATCAACGCCGGCGAACGTCGGCACGCTGAAAGGCGTGTGGCGCGCGCGGCTGAACGGCTCGGGCGCGGCGCCGCAGTACTCCGGCGAAGCGCAGCCCATCGTCTACGACGGCATCGCCTATGTGAGCACGGGCGCAGACGACGTGTTCGCGCTGTCGCTCGACGACGGCAAGATTCTCTGGCAGTACGAGGCTCACCTCGACCCGAAGCTGACTTCGGTCTGCTGCGGCTGGACGAGTCGCGGTGTCGGGCTCGGCGAGGGCAAGGTGTTCGTCGGCCAGCTCGACGGCAAGCTCGTCGCGCTCGATCGGCTCTCCGGCAAGGTCGTATGGACGCACGCAAGCGGAGCGCTGGCAGGACAACTTCTCGATCACGGCCGCGCCGCTGTATGTCGACGGCAAGGTCATCGTCGGCTTCGCGGGCGCGGATCGCGGCACGCGCGGACGCGTGAAAGCGTACGACGCGAAAAACGGCAAGCTGACTGTGGACCTTCTACACGATCCCAGGGCCCGGCGAGCCGGGCCACGAGACATGGCCGAAAGATAACGACGCGTGGAAGTACGGCGGCGGCTCGATCTGGCAGACGCCGGCGGCCGATCCCGAGCTCGGTCTCGTGTACTTCTCCACCGGCAACGCGGGCCCCGACTACAACGGCGCGTACCGCGCGGGCGACAACCTGTACACGGCGTCGATCGTCGCGGTCGACGCCGCCACGGGAAAATATCGCTGGCACTTCCAGCAAGTGCATCACGACATCTGGGACTACGACGCCGTGAATCCCGTCGTGCTGATGGACCTGAACGTCGGCGGCCGCATCGCGCAAGGCGCTGGTCGAGGTCGGCAAGACCGGCTTCGCGTACATCCTGGATCGCGCGACCGGCGAGCCGATCGTCGGCATCGACGAGCGGCCGGTGCCGCAGGAGCCGCGGCAGGGCACGGCCGCGACGCAGCCGTTCCCGCGCGGCGATGCCGTCGTGCCGCAGGTCATCGAGATCGCGCCGGAAGGATTCGAGCTGCGCAACTCCGGGCAGATCTTCACGCCGTTCGTGGGCGAAAACCCGACGATCGTGAAGCCCGGCATCTGGGGCGGCGCGAGCTGGCCACCGAGCGCGTACGACCCTGCTTCGCAGCAACTGTTCGTGTGCGCGTCGTCGGTGGCCGGCGCGTACGGCGGCGGGGGCGACCCGAACTTCGTCGCGCCGGGGCAGGGCGAGCGCTATCTCGGCGGCGGCACGGCGGGCGCGCGGGTCACGCGCAACGGCATCCTCGCGGCCATGGACATGACGAACAACAAGCTCGTGTGGCGTTATCGCTGGCTCGACCAGTGCTACAGCGGCGTGCTCGCGACCGCCGGCGGCTTGCTGTTCGTCGGCCGCAACGACGGGCGGCTCACGGCCATCGCGTCGGCGACGGGCAAGCAGCTCTGGGAGTTCCAGACGGGCGCCGGCATGAACGCGCCGGTGAGCACGTTCGAGTATCGCGGCCAGCAGTACGTGATCGCGTACTCCGCCGGCAACGCGCTGATCGGCTCGCCGCGTGGCGACAGCGTGTGGCTGTTCGGCCTCGAAGGCACCCTGGCGCCGGCAGAGGCCGGCACGCCGGCGCCGCGCACGACGGCGGTCGAGGGGCCGATCACGGGCGCCGCCGCAGCCGTGGCGGCGCCGCACGCGAGCGGCCCGGCCGACGTCGCCAACGGGCAGCGTCTGTACGAGCAGACCTGCGTGATCTGCCACGGCGAGGACGGCCGCGGCGGGCATGGCGGCGGGGCGCCGCTCGACGGCTCGCCGACGTCGCGGCCGCCATGCAGATCGTGGGCAGCGGCCGCAACGCCATGCCGCCGTTCGCCGGCGCCTTCACGCCGGAGCAGATTCGCGATGTCGCGACCTACGTCGTGACGGCGCTCGGAGCGCAGGCGCCGACGCTGATGTTTCTTGCGAGTGCCGCGAGCGCTGTATTCTGTAAACTTGTGGCTGTTCCGAGGACTTGGCGCGCGTCTTGCCGCCGCGGTGCCGGGCCCTGAGTCCTCGGCAGTGGCCGGCGGGCTACCAGTTCTATTAGTATGAGGAGTCCGCTGCCGCGGACGCCTTTGGGGAGCGTGTCGGTGCCGTTGTTGTCGCGTCGAGCAGTGCTGAAGAACTGCCGCCGGCGGGGTCGCCGCTGCGTCCTTCGGCGCTGCGTTGTTCCGGCCCACCGCGGCCTGGCGCGCAAGCGCTGGCGGCCAACGCGCCACGCAGGATCTCGGCGAACGGCGTTCACGTGCTGACGCTCGGCGCCACGAACGTGCTCGCGATGACGGGTGCCGACGGTGTCGTGCTCGTCGACGGCGCGCCCGCGGGCGCAGCATGGCGTGCTGGCCGAAATGCTCGCGACGCTGCCGAAGACCGGTCGCGTGCACACGCTGTTCAACTCGCACTGGCACCCCGAGCAGACCGGGTCGAACGAGGCGCTGGGCAAAGCCGGCGCCACGATCATCGCCCAGCAGAACACGAAGCTCTGGCTCACGACCGACGTGACCTGGCCGTGGGACAAAGAGACCGTTCAGCCGCTTGCGAAGGAAGCGCTGCCAACGAAGACGTTCTACTCGCAGGCCGAGTTCGACGTCGGCGGTCGCAAAGCGCAGTGCGGCCATCTGCGCGATTGCCCGCACACCGACGGCGACATGTACGTATTCTTCCCGAACGACAACGTGCTCTGCGTCGGCGACGCCGTCTACAACGCCGGCTGGCCGTCCATCGATTGGTGGACGGGCGGCTGGATCGGTGGCCAGGTCGGCGGGCATCGACATGCTGGTCTCCGTCGCGAACAAGGACACGCGCATCGTGCCGGCGCGCGGGTCCGGTGCTGACGCAGGCGGAGCTGCGTAGCCAGTACGAGATGTACGGCGTGATCTGGCGAGCGCCTCCTGAAAACGCTGTACAGCGGCGGCGGACCCGACGAGGCCGTGGCCGCGAAACCCACGCAGGAATTCGAGGCCAAGATGGGGCCGTCCGAGCCGTTCGTGCGCCGCGCGTTCCAGAGTCTGTGGGCCTATCTGTCACCGGACGCATGACGCAACTGCACACGATGAAATCGATTCGCAATGTTTCCTGGCTCGCGGCGCTCGCCATGATCGCGGGCTGCGGCAAATTCGGCGGCGAGCCCTCGGTCGCCGAGGCCGGTAAAGAGCAGTGGCCGCTGGTCAAGAAGTACTGCTCCGATTGCCATAACGACTCCGAGCTCGCGGGCAATATCGACTTCGCGAAGATCAATCCGGACAACGTGGCGCAGCACGCCGAAACGCTCGAGATGGCGGTGCGCAAATTGCGCAGCCACGCGATGCCGCCGCCGAAAGAGCCGCGGCCAGACGCCAAGCAGCTCACGGCGTTCGTCTCGTGGCTCGAGCGCGCGCTCGACGAAGCCGCGGCAGGCACGCACGGTTACCAGGCCGATCGTGCCGCACCGGTTGAACCGCGAGGAATACAACAACGCAGTGCGCGACTTGCTTGCGCTCGACGTCGACTCGGCCGAGTTCCTGCCGCCCGACGACGAGGTCAAGCACTTCGACAACATCGCCACCGGGTTGCAGGTGTCGCCGTCGTTCATCGAGCAGTACGTGATCGCCGCGCGCGCCGTCGCCGTACGCGCAGTCGGCCGGCCCGACGCGCGCACCGGCAGCCAGACGTATGCGGCGGGCCCCGGCAATCAGCAAACGCACGTGACGGGGCTGCCGCTCGGCACGCGCGGCGGCATGGTCGTGACGCACCTGTTCCCGTCGGACGGCGAGTACCAGGTCAACATCGCCGACATGTTCACGCACATCTGGGGCAACGACTCGGAGTTCGAGAACACCGTCGTCGTTACGCTCGACGGCAAGCACGGTCTACGAGACGACGCTCGGCGGCGACGAGGACATGAAGGCCTACGACCAGATTCAGAACGGCGTGATGGAGAAGGTCAACGGCCGCCTGAAGAACATTCGCTTCACGACCACGGCCGGCCCGCACAAAGTCGGCGTGACGTTCCGCCGCCGCACGTTCGCCGAATCCGACGACCAGCAGCAGCTGTTCGTGCCGGGCGGCGGCCAAGACCGCGTGTTCCGCGTCAGCTCGTTCGAGATCAGCGGGCCGTACAAGCCGACGGGGCTCAGCATGACGCCGAGCCGCGAGCGCATCTTCTCGTGCAGCCCGCAGCGCGGCGACGACGAGCAGCTGTGCGCCGAGAAGAATCCTGAGCGAGCTCGGCAAGCGCGCGTATCGCCGGCCGCTGACGGAGACCGATCTCGCCGATCTGCTCGAGTACTACCGCGAAGGCCGTGCGGTGAACGGCTTCGAGGAGGGCATTCGCAGCAGGCATCACCGGCATACTCGCGAGCCCGTATTTTCTGTATCGCGTAGAGCACGTGCCCGAAGGCGTGCAGCCGGGGCAGAACTATCGCATCGACGATCTGACGCTTGCGTCGAAGCTGTCGTTCTTCCTGTGGAACACGATTCCCGACGATCAGCTGCTCGATCTCGCCGTGCGCGGCGAGCTCGGCAAGGAGAAGGTGCTGCGCGAGCAGGTCACGCGCATGCTGAAGGACCCGCGTGCCGAAACGCTCGCCGCGCAACTTCGTGTTCCACTGGCTCGACATGCGCCGCCTGGGCGAGGTGGAGCCCGATCGCGCGATCTTCCCGTACGCGTCCGGTCGCGGCGATCCGCGCGCCGACTACTTGACCGAGCTCAAGCTGTTCGCGAAGGGCATCTTCGACGAGGACCGCAGCGTCGCCGACTTCCTGACCGCGAAGGACACGTATCTGAACGAGCGTGTCGCGCTGCTGTACGGCATCACCGACGTGAAGGGCGATCAGTTCCGCCGCGTCGAGCTCAAAGACTCGACGCGCTGGGGCCTGCTCGGCAAGGGCGCGATCCTGATGGCCGCGGCGTATCCGAACCGCACGTCGCCCGTGCTGCGCGGCTCGTTCATCCTGGAGTACATCACGGGCGCGCCGCCGGCGCGGCCGCCGCTGAACGTGCCGGCGTTCCCCGAAGCCGAGATCGGCACAGCGAAAGCGCGCACCGTGCGCGACATCATGGCCAAGCACCGCGAGAACCCCGTGTGCTTCTCGTGCCACGGCGTCATGGATCCGCTCGGCTTCGCGCTCGAGAATTTCGACGCCGTCGGTGTGTGGCGCGACAAGGATCGCTACGCGGGCACGCTGATCGATTCGCAGGCGGAGCTGCCGGACGGCACCATCGGTCAGCGGTCCAGACGAGCTGCGCGAGGCGCTCGCGCGCGATCCCGAGCAGTTCGTCCGCACGTTCACGGAGCGGTTCCTGACGTATGCGCTCGGCCGCGTGGTGGACTACCGCGACATGCCGGCCGTGCGCAAGATCGTGCACGACGCGAAGCGCGACAACTACAAGTTTTCCTCGCTCGTCTGGGAGATCGTGACGAGCGAGCCGTTCCAGATGCGGCAGGCGCCGGCGGCCGCGGCGCCGCCCGTCGTGACGGCGCAAACGGCTTCGACGAACTAGTGGCCGCGCGTGGGAACGCTTGAGGCAGAGGAGATAGCGATGTTCATCAGCAAGAAGCATCTTTCGCGTCGGACCGTGTTGCGCGGCGCAGGCGCGGTCATCGCGCTGCCATTGCTCGATGCGATGGTTCCGGCCATGGCCGCGAACGCAAAACCCACGCCGCAGCGCCTCGCGTTCGTCGGCTTCCCGCACGGCGCCGTGATGCGGCACTGGTCGCCGGAGCTGAGCGGGCAAGGACTACGCAGATGACGAAGATCCTGGAGCCGCTCGCCCCGTACCGCCAGCACCTGACGATCGTCTCGGGCTTGCGCAACAAGCCGGCCGAGAACCCGGAGCCGCACCAGTACGTCGAGCGCACGTGGCTGACGTGCGTGCCGTTCGAGAAAGCCGGCACCGACGGGCCGGACTACGGCGTTTCGGCCGACCAGCTTGCGGCGCGCCACATCGGCCAGGAGACGCGCCTGCCGTCGCTCGAGATGACGACGACGCAGCAGGGCGCGCAGATGTCGTGGCGCACGCCGACGCAGTCGCTGCCGCAGGAGATCAGTCCGCGCGCCGTGTTCTACCGCTTGTTCGGTCAGGGCGACACCGATGCCGAGCGCACGGCGATCGTGAAAGAGACCGGCAGCATTCTCGACCATGTCACGGGCCAGGCGCACAGCCTCGAGCAGAAGCTCGGCGCGCACGGACCGCGTGGCCATCGACGCGTATCTCGACTCGGTTCGCGAGATCGAGCGGCGCCTGCAGCTCTCGGCCGAGAAGGACACGAGCGGCCTCGAGATCCCCGAAGCGCCGATCGGCGTGCCGAACGATATCGACACGCACTTCAAGATGATGTTCGACCTGATGGCGCTCGCGTTCCAGGCCGACGTTACGCGTGTGATCACGTTCTCGATGGATCGCGAAGCCAGCATGCGCACGTATAACAACCTGAGCATCAACGAGGCGTTCCATCCGCTGTCGCACCACTCGAACGATCCGGCGAAGCAGGATCGGCTGGCGGTGATTCAGAACTACCACACGAAGGTGTTCGCGCGCTTCATCGAACGCATGGCGAAGACGCAGGACGGCGACGGCACGTTGCTCGATCACTCGATGGTCATGTTCGGCAGCAACATGAGCGACAGCAATCGCCACAACCATGATCCGCTGCCGGTTGCGATCCTCGGTCACGCGCACGGCCGCATCAAAGGCGGGCAGCATCTGCATTACCCGCAGGATTCGCGCTTCGCCGACCTGCTGCTGACGACACTGCAGCGCACGCAGATCCCGGTCGAGTCGATCGGCGACAGCGGCGGCTTGTTCGCGGAGGTTTAACGATGCACGCGCGGCTCATTGCTTTGACGCTCACGCTCGCAAGCGCTGCGGCCGGCGCCGCCGAGCAGTCGCTTCTCTCGGCCGCCGAGGCCGGCGACCACGCGGCCGCGCGTCGCGCGTTGCAAGGGCGCAGACGTCAACGCGCGCGGACCGGACGGAGCCACGGCGCTGCTCTGGGCCGCTTACAACCGCGACACGGATCTCGCGAAACGGCTGATCGCTGCCGGCGCGGACGTCAACGCCAAGAACGAGTTCGGTGCGTTCCCGCTGTCGGAAGCGGCGATGTCGGGCGACACGCCGTTGATCAAGGCGTTGCTCGACGCCAAGGCCGATCCCAACGCGGCCAATGCGGAGGGCGAGACGGCGCTGATGGTGGTCGCTCGTGCCGGCGACGTGCCCGGCGGCCGAGTTGCTCGTCAAGGCCGGCGCCGAAGTGAACGCCGTCGAGGCGTGGGGCCAGCAGTCGCCGCTGATGTGGGCGGCGGCGCAGAAGCAGCCCGCGATGGTCAAGTTCCTGGTGGCGCACGGCGCGAACGTGAACGCGCGCGGCGCTGTCCGCGACTGGCAACGCAAAGTCATTCGCGAGCCACGGCCGAAGGACATGAACCAGGGCGGCTTCACGCCGCTCTTGTACGCCGCGCGCGAAGGCTGCATCGAATGCGCGCGCGAGCTCGTAGCGGGCCACGCGGATCTGAATCTGCCGGATCCGCATCGCGTGACGCCACTCGTGATGGCGCTGCTGAACTTGCACTTCGATTTTGCGGCGTACCTGATCGAAGCCGGCGCCGACGTCAACAAGTGGGACCTGTACGGCCGCACGCCGATCTACATGACGGCCGACACGAACACGCTGCCCGTGCAGGGCAACGGCTCGATGGTCGTGCTGCCGAGCATGGACAAGCTCACGGCGATCGACGTCGCGAAGCAGCTGCTCGCGAAGGGCGCGGATCCGAACATCCAGCTGAAGCGCCGGCCGCCGTATCGCAACGTGCCGCAGGACCGCGGCGGCGACACGATCCTGTCGTTCGGTGCCACGCCGCTGCTGCGCGCCGCGCGCGCCGGCGACGCGCGCGATGACGCAGCTGCTGCTCGAGCACGGTGCGCTCGTCGATCTGCCGAGCAATCAAGGCGTCACGCCGCTGTTGGCGGCGGCGGGCCTCGAATACGGCTTGCGCGTCACGCGCGGCCGTAACCGCACGGAAGAGGGCGTGCTGAAGACCCTGCAGCTCCTCGTCGACGCGGGCGCCGACGTCAACGCGCGCGAGCTCACGGAGCCGAAAGGCGATGCGGCGGTGGCTCAGCTCGTGATCAATCAGCGCCTGAACGACTACAGCTACGACTATCGCGGCCGGCAGGTGCCGAGTCCGCGGGCGATACCGCATCGCACGGCGTTGCACGGTGCGGCCATGAAGGGCTTCGACCCGATCGTGAAGTTCCTCGTCGAGCACGGCGCGGATCTGTACGCGAAGGACGCGAACGGCCGCACGGCGCTCGATCTCGCGAACGGCGACTACAACGAGCCGTTCCTGCGCCAGGCCGCCGAGCCGCACGTCGAGACCGTGGCGCTGCTGAAGCAGCTCATGGCCGAGCATCCGCCGGCGCAAGCGCGCAACTGATCGCTCGCTAGCGTTCGCTCACAGGTGCGCGAGCCGGTAGGCCACGATCGCCGGCCCGACGCCGCTCGCCTGCGACGCGATGTTGACCGCGATGAAAAACGCCAAGCCGAACACGGTCGCCAGATGAATTCGGCGTCGCGTCCATAGGTCGTGGATAACCAATGCGCCGATGAGTCCATACATCGCGGTGGCGATGATGGGGATGAACACGCCGCCCCAGCTGCCCATTCTCGCGGCTGCGGGACCAAGCACCTCCAACGTGGCGATCAGCATGAGCCGCATGTGGATATCGGGGCGCCGCCGAAAGTAGATCGCCAGCCCCACCAGCGTCGGGATGACGACGAAGCCGGCCAGATCGGCCGCCGTTACCGCGCTGTATAGCTGGATGTCTGTCTCGGAGAGCGGATGCGCCGCGGCATTCCGAGGCACCATGTGCGTGCTCGTGTAGACGCCGAGGCCGAGCATCACGACGACTAACCCCACGCCCAACCAGCCGAGTCGCCGATGCTGCGTGAATTGCCGGTTCGCGATCAGCACGGCCTGTGCCACTACCAGCGCGAACCATGCCGTTCCTACCACGCCGTGGAGGTAGAGGTAGAAAGGAATCTGCGGAACATCGAAGAAGGGCCGCAGGAAGAACGTGGGCCCAAAGCCGGCGAAGTTCACGATGAACATCGTGGCAGCCATGCAGACGGCGAACCTCTTGTTCAGCTCGAGGGCTGCTCGCGGGCGGGACGAGGTCAACTCGGCGCTAGCCAATGCCATTCTCTCTCTCCTCGGATCGTGCAAAACGAGCCCAACGAGGCGGCGCACGGAGCATAACCCGGAACAGCCGGTTTCGATCCGGTCCCTGCCGAGAGGCGATGGCCGCCCGTGAACCGCGCGAAGCCGGGTTTTGTTGCCGATTCTTGAACGGCTTCATGGTTCGGCCGGGGGCGTCTGGGCACAGTGGGCATGCTCGCCCAGGGGAAAGGTATTATGTCCAAGTTACCGAAAACAAACGACTTCGCCGCCGACGCAAAGGTGGTCAGTCGCACTTACCGCGGGCCGGATCGCCGTGATCCCGACCAGGTCGAGAACTCCAAAGTAGAACGAACGGTCAAGTTCGATGCCAAGGGCAATCCCGTGCTCGAGGTCAGAACCGACGTGCCGCGCCGTCGAGGCGACGACAACACGATCGACCTGCTGAAGTGCCTCGACGCCGACGGGCTCAAACTCGCCCTCGAAGACGACGACAAACCTCCCCGCGGCAAACGCCGCTAGTCGCTCTCACCTGAGGACCGCTGCTGTCGAGCGCCGAGCGCTCGCCACAGTTCGAACGCCTCTACCCGTCTCCTTGGGGTGCCACCCCGCCGTGCACCGGTTAAGATCGCTGCGCGCTCGGTTGCGCGGAGGGGTCGCCGTATGTCGCAACGGTTTGCTTGTGCGTTCGCCGTCGGGCTCTTGATCGCCCACGGGGCGTCCGCCCAGCTTTCGAATCTCACCGCCCCGATCGTCATCAGTCACTACGAGCTGAACGTCACCAGTGTCGCGGAGCACAAACGGTTCTGGGTCGACACGCTGGGTGGCAAAGCGACGAAGATCGGCAAGGTCGACGCGGTCGAGTTCCCGGACGCGTACATCCTGCTGCGCGTGCAGAAGCCGACGGGCCCGACGCGTGGCACCACGTTCGATCACATCGGCTTCGCCGTGCCCGACGTACCCGCGCTCACCACGAAAGTCGTCGCCAACGGCTATAAGCTCACCGTCGGTCGTGAGCCCGCGCCCGGCGAAACCGCGAGCCCGCCGACGGCCGGCAACTACGGCCGGTTCTCGTACCTCGTGGGCCCCGACGGCGTGAAGGTGGAGCTCGTCACGAACATGGACGCCGGCGCGCCGCCGATCAAAGCCCATCACGTGCACTTCGTGAACAAAGAATTCGTCGCGATGCAGCAGTGGTTCATGAAGGCCTTCGATGCGACGCTGCGCGACGGGCAAACGGATTTCTTCATCGGCGCCGATTTGCCCGGTGTAGGGTACAGCCTGAATTTCTTCAGCTGGCTGCCAAACGAGAAGCTCGTCGGCACGCATGGCCGCGCCGTCGATCGCGTCGGTTTCGACGTTCGCGATCTGAAAGCGTTCTGCGACCGACTGAAGGCCAAGGGCATCGCGCTCACGACGCCGTATCGGCGCGACCAGGCGCTCGGCCTGTCGACGGCCACGATCACGGATCCATGGGGCACCGTGATCGAGCTGACGGAAGGCTTGCGGCCGAAGGCGCCGTAGCCCGCGCGTGGCGGGTCGCAACGATCTCGATCGACGGCAAAGGCGCTGGGCCGACGTAGCGGGCGTGGCGCACGACGCCCGCGGCTTCGTTCGCGACCTCGCCGCGAATCTGCGCGTGCCGCTCGACGCCGCTGCGCGGGCGCAGATCGAGCGCGGTTCCGAGCTTACGCCTACGAGCACGCGGCCCGGGCGCCTCTGGTCGCTGACGTCATCTGCCGCTTTGGTTCTGAACGTGTTCGATTACTGGCGCAGCCGCGACACGGCGCCGCTCGCGGCGGCGCTAGGCTTGCCCGCAGGCTCGCCGCAGCTGCGTTTCGAGGAGCCGCTACCCACCGGACTCGAAGGCGATCCCCCGACGACCGACGTCGCGTTGCTGTGGCCTTCGGGCGGCGTCGCCGCCATCGAAAGCAAATTCGGCGAGTGGCTCGTGCGCCGGCCGCGCAATAAAGCGGTGTTCAAGCGCAAGTACTTTCCGCCGGGCGGCGAGGTGTGGTCGATCGCCGGACTGCCGCGCTGCCAACAGCTGGCCGCCGACATCGATTCCGGACGCGAGCGGTTCCGCTGGTTGCACGCCGCGCAGCTGCTGAAGCACGCGCTGGGCCTTAAGCGACTGGACGCGCCGGCCGCCACGCTCGTGTACCTGTATTACGACTGGCCGAGCCGCGAGGCCGACGAGCACGCGGCGGAGCTCGCGCGATTCGCAGAGCGCGTGGCAGCCGACTGTGACTTCCGGGTGCTCACTTACCAGGGCCTGTACGCCGCGCTGGCGGCGGCAGGCACGCTCGACGCCGGCTACCACGCCTATCTCGAGCAGCGCTACTTTCGTTAGTGCCACTTCGCTTAAGTCCCGGGCGGCGTGCGTTTGCGTAGGCGGGCGGTTACGATGGCTGCCGGCTCCGACCGCGACCGAAAACAACAACGACGAGGTCCCCGGCATGCCATTTGAATATGGCTCACAACAAGTCGATATCCCGAACCCGTTCAAGTTCGAGGGTACGGCGTACACGGCGCGCGCCGCCTTGCTCGTCGCGCTGGGGCTGATCTCGCTGTTCACGGTGCGAGGCCTGGTCGCAGACGGTGAGCGCGTGGCCGGCATCGCGGTTGCGTTCGGCGGGCTCGCGCTGCTCGGGTTTGGGGCCTACGCCGCGTACCGAGGCCTGTACAAGGTGTTCCGGTTCTACGTCGGCCGCGGGCAGCCGGCCGATCTTGCGGCGACAGTGTCGTCGGAGCAGACGGTCATGCCCGGCGCGCGCACGGGCGGTGCCACCGGCTATCGCGGCATCTACCAGCCGAACGTGCTCGCGGACATGCTGCTCGGCCGCAAGAACCCCACATTCCAGGAGCCGGAAGGCTGGCTGCCTCGCCTGCTGCACAGCGTGGCGCCCAACCTGATCTTCCTGCCGTACGCGCTGCGCAACGATGCCGGGCTGCGGTTCGCGGCCGCGGCGCACAGCGTGGTGCTGTTGATCCTGCTCGGTCTTGCATGGTTCTCCGGAGTTACCGGCATCGTGCCGATGGCCGGTACGAGCATCATGGCGTGGCTCGTATCCGTGGTCACGCTGCTGCTGCTCGCGATATGGCTCGGCCAGGCGCTGAAGCTGAAGCCCTCGAACCGGGTCGCAATGCTGCGTTTCTCGCCGCTCGGCCTCGCGTTCTGGGCCACGGTGGCCGTGCTGGCGCCGGTGGTGCTCGTGGGGCTGAACCGCGTGCAGCCGCTGCCGGCGCCGCCGGTGTCGCCGTACCCATGGTTCGCGTTGATGTTGCTCGTCGCGATCGGCGCCACGGGCTTCAGCATTTTCCTGAGTCTGCGGCGCGCGCCGAAGACGTCGCCGCCCACGGCCGTGACCGAATATCGCGAGCACTGGCAGGAATCGGTGCATCCGATGGACATCTTCCGCGCGATCGAGATCACGCTCGCGAAGCATCGGTTCCAGGAGATTCCAAACCGCGTGTACGTGAACGATGTGCCGCAGCTCGTGGCGCAGGGCTCGCAGAACAAGGGTGAGTTCGAGGGCCGCACGTTGCAGGAAGTGCAGCCGCGGCCCGTCGCCGACCGGCGCAACGACGATTTGCTCAAGATCGCGATCATTGTCGGTCAGGCGTTGCTCGCCGTTGGCGGTATCGCGGTGTTCACCGTGTTGATCCGGCTGCCCGACATCTCACCGACGGGCGTGGTCCAGACGCTGCTCGCGGCCGCGATCCTGTGGACGCTCGGCATGCTGATCGCGCATACGGCGAACCTGTACGTGTCCGAGATCGAGTTCGAGTCGGACCTGATCGTGTTCCAGGCCACGGGCACGTTCGCGGAGTCGCGGCTCGCGACCGGCATGAGCATTTACGACTCGACGCGCTCGGAGAATACGATCGTGCGTTCGAGCCTCACGCCGTGGCTGCTCGTCAGCAAGATCCACAGCAGCACGTTGGCCGTCAGCGGCTCGGATAATCTCGAACAGCCGCGGCTCGTGCTCGGCATGAACCCCGACGACGATCTGTGCCGCGACCTCGTGGCCGACGCGCGGGCGTTCCTGCACGACCGGCAGATCATGGCCACGGTTGCGTCGGAGTCCGACCTGCAGGCCGCGTCGAACATCTACCAGATGAACGAGCGCACGCGCGCCAACGTGCAGCCCGGTCAGCCCGGCCAACCCGGTCAGCCGCAGATCAGCCAGGACATGCGCGACGACAAGTTCCTGCCGGGCGGCGGCAACTCGTCGGGTAGCTGAGTCGTTCGATCGAGAGCGTTGCGCTGAGTACCTTCCACCGTCTGTTCGTTACCGCGCCGGCCGGCACGGCCGACCTCGCGGCCGCCGAGCTCACTGCGTTTGGCGCCACCGACGTCAAGGCGTTGCGCGCCGGCGTCGAATGCTCGGGCACGCTCGAGCACGCCTACCGCGCGTGCCTGTGGTCCCGCGTTGCGAACCGCGTGCTGCTGCCGATCGCGCAGTTCTCCGGCGCCCACGCCGGAAGCGCTGTACGAGGGCGTGCGTGGGCGTCGACTGGAGCACGCACCTGGCGGCCGACGGCACGCTGGCCGTCGATTGCACGAGCGGCCGCTCGGCGATCACGCATACGCAATTCGCGGCGCTGAAAGTCAAAGACGCCGTCGTCGATCAATTTCGCGAGCGTACCGGTGGGCGGCCGTCCATCGACGTCGCGACGCCGGACGTGCAGCTGAACCTGCACCTCGACCGCGACGTGGCGACGCTGGCCATCGACCTGTCCGGCGACAGCCTGCACCGGCGCGGCTATCGCGGCCCGCAGGGCGCGGCGCCGCTGAAGGAGAACCTCGCGGCCGCGATCCTGCTGCGCGCAGGTTGGCCCGAGATCGCGCGGGCGGAGAACGGCCCGGTGGGGCTCGTCGATCCGATGTGCGGCGCCGGCAGCCTCGTGATCGAGGCGGCGCTGATCGCGGCCGACGTGGCGCCGGGACTGCTGCGCACCTATTTCGGATTCCTGCGCTGGCGCGGCTCACGACGCGGCGCTCTGGCAGCAGCTGCTCGAGGAAGCCAACGCGCGCCGCGCCGCGGGTAGCCTCGCGCACGTCTGCCCTGCGCGGGTACGACCGCGACCCGGCGGCCGTGCGCGCGACGCTCGACAACGCGGCGCGTGCGGGATTTGGGCGCCTCGTCCACGCCGAGCGGCGCGAGCTCGCGGATTTGCCGCCGGCGCCGGCGCCGCGCGGCCTCGTGGTCGTGAACCCACCGTACGGCGAGCGGATCGGCGAAGTGACCGAGCTCGCGGAGACCTATGCGCTGCTCGGTCGCAAGCTGCGCGAGACGTTTCTCGGCTGGCAGGCGGCGGTATTCACGGGCAATCCGCCGCTCGGTCGCGAGCTCGGCCTGAAAGCCCGCCGCACGCACACGATGTACAACGGCCCGATCGAATGCCGGCTGCTGCGCATCGACATCGACGCGAAGTACTTCGAGACGAAGCGCGTGCCGGGCGCGCTGCCGGCACTGAACGAGGCCGCGCGCGCGCGGCCGGGCGCCGACATGTTCGCGAATCGCTTGCGCAAGAACGCATCGGCCGCTTGGCGCCTGGGCGCGCCGCGAAGGCATCGCCTGCTACCGCGTGTACGACGCCGACATGCCGGAGTACGCGTTCTCGATCGACGTCTATGCGGCTGCGCGTTGACGCGGCTGCGGAGCGTTGGCTCTACGTGCAGGAGTACGCGCCGCCGGCGACGATCGATCCCGCCAAAGCCCGCGCGCGGCGCGAAGAGGCGTTCGCGGTGATCCCGGAGACGTTCGGCGTGCCGCGCGAGCGTGTGCACCTGCGCACACGGCGCAAGCAGAAGGGCGGGGCGCAGTACTCGAAAGTCAGCGAGCGCGGCGAGTTCGATCTCGTGACCGAGGGCGGCCTGTCGCTGTACGTGAATTTCACGGACTACCTCGACACGGGTCTGTTCCTCGATCACCGACCCACGCGTGCCCGGATTCGCGAGCTCGCCGCCGGCAAACGATTTCTGAACCTGTTCGCCTACACGGGCACGGCCTCGGTGTTCGCGGCCGCCGGAGGCGCGCGCTCGACGACGACGATCGACATGTCGCACACCTATCTCGACTGGGCGCGGCGCAATCTCGACGAGAACGGCTTCACCGATCGCGCGCAAGCACGAGCTCATCCAGGCCGACGTGCTGCAGTGGCTCGAGAAGCCGGCGCCCGAGCGCTACGATCTGATATTTCTCGATCCGCCGACCGTGTCGCGCTCGAAACGCATGGAGAGCGAGTTCGATCTGCAACGCGATCACGTGAATCTGATCCGTGCCACGCTGATGCGGCTCGCGCCCGGTGGGCTGCTGATTTTCTCGAACAACTTCCGCAAATTCCGGCTCGACGCGCAAGCGCTCGACGGGCCTCGCGGTGGACGACGTCACGGCCGCGACGATCCCGCACGATTTCGCGCGCAATCAGCGGATCCACCAGTGCTTCGAGATTCGCGTGCCGGCCGGCGCGTGCGAAGAGCGCCAAGCCGTTACTCTCGCTTCGGCGCAAACCGGCCGCAGAACAGTAGCGCGATCTCGAACAGCGCATACATCGGCACCGCGAGCAGCGTCTGCGAGAACACGTCGGGTGGCGTGAGGAGCATGCCGACCACGAACGAGCCGAGAAAGACGTACGGCCGTGCCTTTGCCAGCGCGGCGCGCGTCACGAGGCCGGTCCACACGCTGATGACGATTGCGATCGGCACCTGGAATGCGAAGCCGAACGCCAGTGTCATTCCGATCGTGAAATCGAGAAACGAGTTGATGTCCGTCATGACCTTCACGCCCTTCGGCGCCGCCTGCGCGAAGAACCCGAACGCCATCGGTAGTACGACGAAGTACGCGAACGCCACGCCGGCGTAGAACAACAACACGCTCGCAAACACGAACGGCAACGCGATTTTGCGCGCGCGCGTCCGGCAGCCACTGATCGATGAGCTTCCAGAGCTGATACAGCAAGGCGGGCATCGCGATGAACACTGCGAGCCAGAACACGGCCTTGAGTGGCGTCGTGAATGGCCCGGCGACATGCTTGCTGATCAGCGAGGAGCCGAGCGGCAGCCGCGTCATGATCGGCGTGGCAATCGTCGTGAAGATCTGGTTCTGGAACGGCGCCATGACGGCGAAGACGCCGAGCAGCGACAGGATGGCCTTGAACAAGCGCGAACGTAGTTCGTAGGCGGCGGCCAGCAGGCGAGTGCCGAGGCGCTTGATCTCGGGATCGATGGGGAGGTCGGTCACGAGCGCATTCTAAACGAAGAGTTTGCAGCGGAAACTCGGTAGACTTCGGGAGTTCGACGGAGAATGACTCATGACGACGATCGTCGGGATCGCGGGCAGCCTGCGCAAAGGTTCGTTCAACGCCGCGTTGCTGCGCGCGGCCGCGCGCTCGATGCCGGCCGGCAGCACGCTCGAGCAGGCGAGCATCGCGGGCATCCCACTGTACGACGGCGATGTCGAGGCCGCGCAGGGCATTCCGCCGCTGGTCGCTAGCCTCAAAGATCGCGTCGCCGCTGCGGACGGGCTGTTGCTCGTGACCCCTGAGTACAACAACTCGATCCCCGGCGTGCTGAAGAACGCGATCGACTGGCTGTCGCGGCCGCGACACCGACATCGCGCGGGTGTTCGGCGGCAAGCGCGTGGCGCTGATCGGCGCCTCGCCGGGTGGTTTCGGCACGATCCTGTCGCAGAACGCCTGGCTGCCGGTGCTGAAAACGCTGGGCACGGAATTGTGGTCCGGCAGAAAGCTGCTCGTATCCCGCGCGCGAGCGGTGTTCGACGAGGCCGGCAACCTGACCGATGCGAAGGTGGCCGAGCAACTGACGGCGTTCCTGCAGGGGTTCGTGGCGTTCGCCGCGCGCCGCTGACCCGCTTGCCTGTGGTGCCAGAGCGGCGCGTGGGGCGGGGAGGAGGGAAGAGAAGAGATCTCTCGCCAAGAGCGCCAAGAACGCCAAGGAAGAAACACTCGCTGGAAGGCGACGGAAGCGGCAACCAGCAGCCGTTCAGGCGCTTTGCATTCTTGGCGCTCTTGGCGTTCTTGGCGAGAGATCTCCTGGTTTCTTCTTCTTACCCGGATTTCGAGCTGTAGTACCATTCGGCATCGCACGGGGATTCATTCGGAGACGGTCTCGTTATGAACAAACATCTGTGGCTCGGCGTCGTAGGTCTCGCGGTGGGTTGCTTCGCATTGCCGGCGGCCCAGGCACAGTTCGGCGATAAGCCCTCCAAGCTCTCGCTCATCAAAGTGCAGGACGACCTGTACGTGATTCACAACGATGCCGTGCCGGGCAACACCACGGCGCTGATCACGACCCAGGGCGTGCTTCTGGTCGACGATAAGTTCGAGATCGATCACGACAACATCATGGCGATGTTGAAAACCGTCACGACTCAGCCCGTCAAATACGTCATCAACACGCACTTCCACGCCGACCACAGCGGCGGTAACGCCAAGATGCAGGCCGGCGGCACGCTGGCGGTGGCTTCCGCGCAGGCGCGCGCTCGCATGGTCGAGGGCAAGATGAGCGGCGTGCCGGACATCACGATCGCGCCGCGCGGAACCCTGTACCTCGGCGGCAAGGTAGCCGAGATCTACTGGCTCGGTCGCTCGCATACCGACGGCGACGTCGTGGTCCTGTTCCCGCAGAACCGCGCAATCGCGATGGGTGACATGTACACGAACGGCGAAGGCACGCCGCAGCTCATCGACTACGCCGGCGGCGGCAGCGCGAAAGAGTGGACGGCGACGGTCGAGAACGCGCTGAAGCTCGATTTCGACACGGTGATTCCGGGTCACGGCAACGTTGCGAAAAAGGCAGACCTCCTGGCGTTCCGCGACAGCACGAAGCGTCTGACAGAGCTCATCACGCAAGAGGTCAAGCAGAACAAGTCGAAGGCCGATGTCGAAGCTACGATGCGCAAGGAGTTCGGCTGGCAGGACTTCCACGTGCAGATGGCGCTCGACGGCCTGATCAAGGAGATGCACTGAGCCAAACGCGCGGTGCCGGAGCCGCGCGCTCGAAGTAGCGCGGCGGGCCGCGCCCGTCCGGCCACGAGGGGGCGCCACGGTGAGACGCAGTTCGCGAGTTCTCGTCACGGGGCTGGCGCTGCTCGCGAGCAGCATCGCGTGCGCGCAGTTCGGCCGTCGGTTCGCGCGTCAGATCCACGACAACGACGCGCCGCCGACCGAGTTCGTTTCGATGCGCTGGCACTTCGGCACGAACGGCGCCATCGGCCACATGGGCTGGTCGCACAACTACCCGGAATCCGAGATCAACCTGAACGGGTTTCTAGGTCGCACGACCCGCGTCGACGTTGAGGACGGCTCGTACCGGCTCATCGAGCTCGGCAGCCCCGAAATCTTCGAGTATCCGTTCGCCTACATCTCAGAGCCCGGCGAGATGGAGATGACGGCGGCGGAGGTCGCGAACCTGCGTGAGTACATCTTGCGCGGCGGTTTCATTTTGATCGACGACTTCGACACCTGGCACATGGATAACCTGCGCGAGGAGATGCACCGCGCATTTCCCGAGCGTCACTTCGAGCGGCTCGACGGCTCGAACCGGATCTGGGATCTCGTGTACAAGGTCGAAGACCTCGAGAGCATGGCGCCGTACGTGCAGGGCGATGACCCGGTGTACTACGCTCTCGTGAACGACGTGGGCCAGATCGCCATCATGGCGCTGCATAACAACGACCTCGCGAACTTCTGGGAGTGGTATGGCAGCCCGCAGTATCCGCTGCGTCCAGCCACAGACGCTTTCCGAATGGGTACGAACTTCGTCGTGCACGCCATGACGCATTGAGCATCGACACAAGGAGTAAGGGATGACACGGGATACACAGTCGACACGGCGCCAGTTTCTCCGCCGCAGCGCGTGGGCCACGGCTGCCGCAGGCATCGCCGGCTCGCTGCCGCTCGCCGCACTCGCGCAGCGCGGCGTGCCGCAACGGCCGATCCCGAGCACCGGAGAAATGCTGCCCGTGATCGGATTGGGCTCGAGCAAGGTAGTGGATGAGATTGCGGCAAAGGGCAGCGATCCGTTGGTCGGCGTGCTGCGTGCGCTCGTGGCGAACGGCGGTAAGTTCGTCGACACCTGGCCGCGCCACGCCGACAGGGACGCGGCGTTCGGCCGCGTGATCGCAATGCCGGAATTCCGCGACAAGCTGTTCGTGACGACAAAGGTCGACCAGGTTGGCAAGGAAGCCGGCGTTGCGCAGTTCAGGCAGGCGCAGAAGCTGTACGGCCGGCAGACGCTCGATCTCGTGCAGATCTTCAGCCTCGTGGACGTGGACACGCATTGGCCGAGCCTCGGGGAATGGAAGGCCGAAGGCGCGGCGCGCTACATCGGCGTCACGGTATCGCAGCCTGCGAAGTATGCGGATCTCGAGCGATTCCTTGCGCGCGAGAAGCCGGATTTCGTGCAGATGAACTATTCGATCACGGAGCGCGACGTGGAGCGGCGGCTGCTGAAGGTGGCCCACGATCGCGGAGTCGCCATTGTGATCAACCGGCCGTTCATGAACGGCGCCTATTTCGACAAGCTCAAGGGCAAAGCGCTGCCGGAGTGGGCGGCCGAGTTCGAGTGCCGCACGTGGGCGCAGTTCTCCCTGAAGTACATCCTGGCGAATCCGCTTCTGACCTGTGTGCTCACCGAGACGAGCAATCCGGAGCACATGGCGGACAACCTCCGCACGGCGCTCGGGCCATTGCCCGACGCCGCGGCGCGCCAGCGCATGCGCGAAGTCATCGATAAAGTTTAGAGCCGCGCAGGCGGCGTTACCAAGGAGTCGACATGCGTACCGTTCTGCTGCTCGTTGGCGCCGTGACGGGCGTGGCCGCCGTCATAGGCTCATTCGCGATCGGTCGGTTGTCGGCGCAGGAGTCTCCGGCGTCGTGCCGGATGTGCCCTTCCACCTACATTCCGGCCGGCGAGATCGCCGAATTCACGGCTCTCGGCCGCGCCGATCTCTCGCTGATCGATCAGCAGATGCGCGCAATCGACGTCGGCAAGTCGCAGGTCGAGATCGCGCTCGTGCATCGCGGCAAGCTCGACAAGCCGGGTTCGCGCTCGGTGGCCACGCACGATCTCGTGAGCGAGGTCTACTACGTCTTGAGCGGATCGGGCACGAATCGCACAGGGCCCGACGTGGTGGACGTAAAACGCAGACAGGTTACGGATCGCGCAGTGCAGGGGTTGAACGGCCCCGGCGCCGACGCCGCCGACATTCGCAACGCCGCGGAGCACGAGCTCAAGGCCGGCGACGTGCTGGTCATCCCTGCGGGCACCGGCCACCAATTCACGAAGATCGACGACCACATCACCTACCTGATGATCCGCGTGGATCCGGACAAGGTGGTTCCGCTGATGGACGAGGGGGCCTCGCGGGCTTATCGTGCCGCCCATCGGCAGAGGTAGGCGGAGCGGCATGAGAATCGATTTCATTGCGGACGTCGCGTGCCCGTGGTGCGCAGTTGGCTTGGCCGCGCTCGAGAGAGCGCTCGAGCGCATCGGCCCGGAGCTTGCCGTCGAGCTGCACATGCAGCCGTTCGAGTTGAATCCGACGATGCCGCCGGAAGGCGCCGAGGCGGCGACGTACCTGAAGGACAAGTACGGCATGTCGGACGAGCAGCTGAAAGCCGGGCAGGCGCAGCTCGCCGCGCGAGGTAAAGAAGAAGGGTTCACGTTCGGCGAGCGCCGCCAGGTGTGGAACACGTTCGACGCGCACCGAATGTTACGTTGGGCCGGCGCAGAAGGGGCGCCCGGCATGCAGCGTGCGCTGAAGCTGGGAATGCTGAAGGCTTATCACGGTGAAGGCCGCAACCCGTCCGATCCCAGCGTGCTGATCGAACTCGTAACGGACGCGGGCCTCGACGCGGATCGCGCCCGCGAGGTACTCGAAACGAACGCGTTCGCCGACGAAGTTCGCGCAGCCGAGCAGTTCTGGCAGGAGCTCGGTATCCATGCAGTGCCGGCCGTCGTCATCAATCGCAAGCATCTGATCTCGGGCGGTCAACCGAGCGCGGTGTTCGAGCGGGCGCTGCGCGAGCTTGCCACGGAAGAAGCGTAGGAGGAGCGGACATGCTGCGACTGGTGGTGGTTCTCTTGCTGGCGCTGCAGCTCACGGGCTGTGGCTACAATCGGTTCCAGACGCAGGACGAGCAAACCAAAGCTGCGTGGTCCGAAGTGCTGAACCAGTATCAGCGGCGCGCCGATCTGATTCCGAATCTCGTGGAGACCGTGCGTGGCTTCGCGCAGCAGGAGCAGACCGTGTTGCTCGGCGTGACGCAGGCGCGGTCGAAAGTCGGCTCGATCCAAGCCACGCCGGAGCTCATCAACGATCCAAAGGCGTTTCAGCAGTTCCAGGCCGCGCAGGGCGAGCTCACCGGCGCGTTGTCGCGCCTCATGGTCGTGGTCGAGATGTACCCGGAGCTCAAGTCCGACCAGAACTTCCGCGACCTGCAGGCGCAGCTCGAAGGCACGGAGAACCGGATCACGGTTGCACGCAACCGGTACATCGAGTCCGTGCAGAACTACAACGTCACGGTGCGCAGCTTTCCAAGCAACCTGACCGCCATGCTGTTCGGGTATCAGGCGAAGGCGAATTTCACCGTCGAGAACGAAGCGCAGATCTCGAAACCGCCACAGGTCGATTTCAGCCGCCCGAAACAATGAGCGCCGCCGGTTCGTGCGCGGTCTGACGATGCCCGCGTGCCGGTGTGGCGCGCGCGCTCGGGCTGGCCCTGCTGCTCTTTGCCGCGCCGGCGCCGGCGCAACTACCCGTGCCGCCGCATGCGGCGCGCGTTACGGACCTCACCAGCGCGCTGACCGCGGATGTGCGCACGGCGCTCGATCGCAAGCTCGCGGCTTTCGAAGCTCGCAAGGGGAGCCAGATAGCCGTGCTGCTCGTCGCGACGACCGCGCCGGAGTCGATCGAGCAGTACGCTTTGCGCGTCGCGGAAACGTGGAAACTCGGCCGTGCCGGCGTCGACGACGGCGTGCTGTTGCTCGTAGCGGTCGATGACCGCCGCGCGAGATTTGAAGTCGGCTACGGCCTCGAGGGTGCAGTGCCTGATGCGCTCGCAAGGCGCATCATCGCGGAGCAGCTCAGCGCCCAGGTTCGCCGCCGGCGATTACGCTGGGGGCATCGACGCGGGGCTCGATGCGCTGATCGGCCTCGTCGACGGCGAGCCGCTGCCTGCGCCCGCTTCACGCGACCCCGAGATCGAGCCGTGGGGCGCCCTGCCGGTGTTGCTCGTGTTCGCGGCGTTCCTGGCACCCGTGTTCCGCCGTATCTTCGGCACGCTATTCGGCTCGGTGGCCCTCGGTGCCGGCGCGGGCTTTGTCGTGTGGCTCGTCAGCAGCGTGATCTTTGCATCGGTGCTCGTGGGCGGCATGGTGTTCGTGTTCGCGCTGGCCGGCATCGGCGGGGGCGCGGGCCGGTGGGCGTCGCGCGGCCCGTTCGGCGGCGCGCCTGGAGGGTTTGGGGGTGGCTTCGGCGGAGGCGGGGGCGGGGGCTTTCGCGGCGGCGGCGGCCGCTTCGGCGGCGGCGGCGCGTCGGGAGGCTGGTAGCGATGCGCGTGGTGCCTCACCTGCTGTTGCCTCGCGTCGTGCTCGGCCGTCGGTTCCCGGCCGCGACGCTGCGAGCCATCGAAGGCGCGATTGGCGCTTCGGAGCAACGTCACCGCGCCGAGATCCGCTTCGCTATCGAGGTGGCGCTCGACGTGCGTGCGCTGTGGCGCGTGCGCACGGTGCGCGACCGTGCGCTGGAGGTGTTCGCGGAGCTCGGCGTGTGGAGCACGGCGGAGCGCAACGGAGTGCTGATCTACGTGCTGCTGGCCGAGCGCCACGTCGAGATCGTGGCCGATCAAGGCTTCATGGGTCGTGTCAGCGACGCGGAATGGCGCGAGGTCTGCGCGCTGATCGAACGGGAGTTCGCCGCAAGCCGCTGGCGCGATGGGGCTCTGCGGGGCATCGAGGCGGCCACGGCACTGCTCGCGCGCGAATTCCCGGCCGGCGGGCGGAACCGCAACGAGCAGCCGGATCGGCCCGTAATCCTGTAACTAGAAGAATCCTAGATATCAGTTAGTTAGGCCAAGTTCCTCGAGTAGGGCCTTAGGCCGGTATACCTTCGTGAGGCCCTCGCGAAGGATGGCCGTGTTCACGGCCACCGCGCGGTTGCGCGCGGCGTCGAACCAGTACGAGCCGGAGATCGAGTGGATATTGCCGTCGAAGATCAGACCCACGACGCGCCCATCGGCGCCGATCAGCGGGCTGCCGGAGTTGCCGCCGACGATGTCGTTGGTCGTCGAAAGGTTGAACGGCGTGGACAGGTTCAGCATTGGTTTCGCGGCTTGCCAGCTCGCGGGCACCGCGAACGGCGGCCGCCCGGTCGCGCGCTCGAACAGGCGCGAGAGCTGCGTGAAGGGCGCCACGCCCACACCGTTCTCGTCCCAGCCGCGCACGGCGCCGAAGGACAGGCGCAGCGTGAACGTGGCGTCGGGATACACGTTCGTGCCGAACGCCGCAAATCTGCGCGCGCGCAATCTGCTCGTGCGCCGTTTCGACCACGGCCTCGATCTCGTCCTCGTGCCACTTGCGCAGCTCGCGGCCTTTCGCGTCGAGGCTCTTCGCGAGCGCAATCATCGGATCGTTGCTTGCGTCGATAGCGGACTGACCGCCTTTCCACAGCGCCAGCCGCACGGCCGGATCGGCCAGCTTCGAGCCGTCGACGAGGCGTGCCGCGAGCGAATCGGGCGTGTCGTCCGTCAGCAGCTGCCGCACGACAGCGTCGTCGGGGCCGAGCCATTCGCGCATGCGCTCGAGCCCGAACGAGAAGGTGAGTCGTTCCAGCTCGGGATAGATCGGCAGCGGTGCCGCGATCTGTTGCTCGAATCTCGGCAAGGCGGCGTCGGCGTACTCGCGCAGCCGCGCCGTGTTCGGTTTCGGGCGCTCCGCGGCGGCGCGCACGAGCAGGCGGGCGTAGCGGTACAGCCGGCTGTTGAAGCCGCTGCCGTTTTCGATGAACACAAAGGGAAGCCAGCGCCGCTGCTCTGCGGCTTCCGCGGCCTCGATGCGTGCCCACGGGTCGCCGCTGACGATGGCCTGAAGCGCGGGGCTGGCCGCGATCCTCTGGCGCAAGTCGGTTTCTTCGGCGCGCTTCGTGGCGAGGAGGTCGTCATCGAGCAGTGCGTCGAGCTGGCGGCGCTGGACCTTGAGCGTATTCTCGAGGCCGTTCAGCGCATCGCTCACGATGCGCTGCTCCGCTGCGCCCGTCTTCGCGAACTGGATGTACCGGCCACGTAACTCGGCGGCGCGCAGCAGCGCCTGCGGCAGCCGCCGGTCGCGCAGCGCTTTCAGCTCCGCGACCGTCAGCTGTCGGTCCGTCGACCCCGGGTGGCCAGCCACGAACACGGGGTCGCCCGCCTTGGGCCCGGCGAAGTCGATCGTGAGGTGGTTCGGCGTGACCGCGGGCCGGCCGTTCACGTAGACGCGCAGCAGCGACATGTCGAAACACCAGCGCGGGAACTGGAAGTTGTCGGGGTCGCCGCCGAACGCCGCGATGGCGGCCTCGGGCGCAAACGCCAGGCGCACGTCGTCGTAGCGGCGGTACTTGTAGAGCCAATATTGACCGCCGTCGTACAGCGTTACGGATTGGCATTTCAAAGGGTTACCGGAACGTTTAGAGGTGTCTTCGCAGCTCTGCTCGAGACTCACGAGCGTCTGTCGCCGCCGCTCGTTGGCCGCGCGGTCGTCGAGGCCCTTGAGTGCCGCCACCACCTTGGCGGTCACGTTCTCGGTGGCCTGCAGGACCTCCGCGATCTGCACGGGGCAGCGCAGCTCGTCCGTGCGCGCCGCGGCCGTGAAACCGGTTTCGATGAGGCTCTTGTCGCGTGTCGAGTTCTCCGCGAGGCAGCTCTCGACGCAGTGGTGATTCGTCAGCAGCAGGCCCTGCGCCGACACGAACGACGCGGTGCAATTGGAGAGGCGCACGGTCGCGAGCCGCACTCGGTCGAGCCAGGCCTGGTCGAGGTTCGTGCCGTAGCGTTCCGCGACGGTGGCTCGGGGGAAGTTATCGAAGGTCCACATGCCCTCGTCGGCGAACGCCGGCGCGCTCGTGCCGACGAGCAGCAGGAGCCAACCGGCTGTGACGCGTTTCAGGTTCATGGCGCTCCCGGCCGGTAGCCGAAGGTGGTCAGGGTTTGCGTGGCCGCCGTGCTTCGCAGGAACTTCAGGAATTCGCGGGCCGCTGCGTTCTCGCGCCCGTGCGCGAGCAGCACCGCGTCCTGCCGCAGCGGTGCATGGAGCTCCTCGGGCACGAGGAGGTAGGCAGCGGGCTCGTGATACGCGATTGCCTGCGACATCGCGACGAACGCGAGGTCCGCATTGCGCGTCTCGGCAAGCGCGAAGGTTTGCGCGATGCTCTGCCCGCGGACGAGGCGCGGCTGCAGCGTGTCCCAGAGGCCGAGCGCGTGCAGTGTCTGCTGCGCGGCGAGGCCATATGGCGCGAGCTCCGGGTTCGCAATCGCGAGCCAGCGAAAATCCGGACGGCGCAACGTGTCGAGAGCCAGCGGCGCGAACTTCGTGGTGTCGCGCGTGAACAGCACGAGCGAGCCGACGGCATACGTGAAACGCGTGGTGCCATCGGCGCGGCCGCCAGCGACGAGCTTGGCGACGGTCTCCTGGTCCGCGGCGAGCAGGACGTCGAACGGCGCCCCGTTCGTGATCTGCGCGTAAAGCTGTCCCGTGCTCGCCGCCACGAGCGAGAGCTCGTGCGCGCCGCTCTGCTCGAACACGCGCTGCAGTGCTTGGAGCGGACTCAAGAAGTTCGCTGCGACGGCCACCGTCGCCGCGCCCGCAGCAGCGGTGTGCGCCGAGGCAGCGCCGAGCAGCGCGGCGGCCAGGAGCAGGAATCTGGAGCGGGGTCTCATGGGCTTGTTTTAGCAGAGAGGAATGCGGCCGCCTACCCCATATTTCGTGTAACGGTGGCCGTGGCCGCGTGTGGCATGATCGGCGGCATGTCGTCGCTACCTGTCCCGCCCGCCGCCGCCACGGCTGCCGACCGCGCGCGCCACGTTTTGCGCGAGACGTTCGGCTATACGGCGTTTCGCGACCGGCAGGCAGAGATCATCGCCGCCGCGCTCGACGGCCGCGACTCGCTCGTCCTGATGCCGACCGGCGGGGGCAAGTCGTTGTGCTACCAGATTCCCGCGCTCGTTCGCGAAGGGGTCGGCATCGTGGTGTCGCCGCTGATCGCGCTGATGGAGGATCAGGTAGGCGCGCTGCGCGAAGCCGGTGTCGCCGCCGCGTTCTTGAACTCGACGCTGAAGCCCGCCGAGCAGCGCGAAGTCATCGCCGCACTGCGTTCGGGCGGGCTCGAGCTCTTGTATCTGGCGCCCGAACGGCTCCTGCAGCCCGAGACGCTCGATCTTCTGGCCGACGTGCCCGTGGCCGTGATCGCCATCGACGAGGCGCACTGCGTGTCGCAGTGGGGGCACGACTTTCGCACCGAGTATCTCGGCTTGAGCGTGCTCAAGCGGCGGTTCCCAGGCGTGCCACGCATGGCGCTGACCGCCACGGCCACGCAGCCTACGCGTGAAGAGATCGTGGCGCGACTCGAGCTGACTTCGCCGGCTGTGTTCGTCTCGAGCTTCGACCGCCCGAACATCCGCTACTCCGTGCGCAGCAAGACCGATGCGCGCCGCCAGTTGCTCGAGTTCCTGCAGGGCCACCGCGACGAAGCGGGCATCGTGTACTGCCTGTCGCGGAACAAGACCGAGAGCGTGGCGGAGTGGCTCAACGAGCAGGGCTTCTCGGCCGTGGCGTACCACGCAGGACTTTCGAACGAGCAGCGCGTGGCGAACCAGCGGCGTTTCCTGAACGACGACGGGCTCATCGTCGTCGCGACGATTGCGTTTGGAATGGGCATCGACAAGCCGGATGTGCGTTTCGTCGCGCATCTCGATCTGCCGAAGAGCGTCGAATCGTACTATCAGGAGACCGGCCGGGCAGGCCGCGACGGCGAGCCGGCCGAAGCGTGGATGGTGTACGGGCTCCAGGACGTGGTGCAGTTGCGCGCGCTGGTGGAAGGCTCCGCAGCCGACGAGGAGCACAAGCGCCGCGAGGTGCGCAAGCTCGACGCCTTGCTCGGCTGGTGCGAGGTGACGGAGTGCCGACGGCGACCGTTGCTCGCATACTTCGGCGAGCAACTTCCCGCCGACTGCGGTAACTGCGACAACTGTCTCATACCGCCGGCCACGTTCGACGGCACCGAAGCTGCGCGCAAGCTGCTGTCTGCCGTGTATCGCACCGGGCAGATGTTCGGCGCTGGGCACGTCATCGACGTGTTGCTCGGCAATGCGACGGAAAAAGTCGAGCGGCATCGGCATGAGCGATTGTCGGTGTTCGGCATTGGCGCCGACTGGCCGGTACAGACATGGCGATCTTTACTGCGCCAGTTGATCGTGCGGGGCTACGTGCAGGTCGATCACGCGCGCTATGGCGCGCTCGTGCTGATGGATGCGAGCCGGCCGCTATTGCGCGGCGAGGCGCAATTGCGCGTGCGCGAGGACGTGCGGACGGTGGCGCCGCGCAGGAAGGCGCGCGCTGCAGCTGTCGAGCTCGGGCCTACGGACGAACCGCTGTGGCAAGCGCTGCGGGACTGCCGCAGGCGGCTCGCGGTCGAGCACAACGTGCCGCCGTACGTGATCTTCCACGACGCCACGCTGCGCGAGATGCTGCGCGTGCGACCCGAGACCCGCGAGGCCCTGCTCGACATCACGGGCATCGGCCAGGCGAAGCTCGAGCGCTACGGCGACGAATTCCTCGCCATCCTCCGCGGCGCCGGCAACTGAAGATAAAGGCGAAGATCTCTCGCGAAGGCGCGAAGGCGCAAAGCCAGATAAGGAACACGAATGCGGTAAATCCCATTTCTCTGTCTTCTTATCTGGCTTTGCGCCTTCGCGCCTTCGCGAGAGGTGTTTGTTCTCTTCAACCGGCCAACTGCCTGTAAGATCACACTGGGCGCAGCGCCAACGAAGGCTGGCACCGACGGGGGCTCTGCGCCGGAAGTAATTGCCGCAGACGGCACGAGGTTCTGAACATGACTGTGAAAAGACTGGCGCACGCGCTGTTGATCGGGGTTGCCGTTACCGGCATCGCCGCCGCGCAGCAGGGTGCGACACCGAGGATCTATAACACCGTTAAGCAGAAGCTCGCGCGCGGCGAGGGCGTGATCGGCGGCACCGTCACGTCGAACGACCCGAACGTCTACTGCGCCATGGCGAACTCGGGTTTCGATTTCCTGTGGATCGAGATGCAGCATAGCCCGCTGACCTTCGAGGACGTAGCACACATGATCTACGCGTGCCGCGGCGCGCCGGCGATTCCGTTCCTGCGCGTGCCGAACGCGAACCCGGGCGACATCCAAAAGGCCGTCGACATCGGCGCGCTCGGCATCATCATTCCGCTCGTCGACACGGTCGAGGAGATTCAGAGTGCCGTGGAGTACGCCAAGTACCCGCCGATCGGCAAACGCAGCCTCGGCAACGGCCAGTACGGTGCGCTCTATGGCGCCGACTACCGGCAGACCGCGAACGACAACATCATGATCGTTGCGATGATCGAGTCGCCGAAGGGTGTGGCGATTGCGGACAAGATCGCGGCCGTGCCTGGTGTCGACATCGTGTTCGCCGCCAGCACGGATCTGGGCAGCTTCTCTGGCGAGAGGCAGGGCGACCGTGGCTACGAAGGCATGGTCACGAAGATCCACGACGCGACGCTGAAGGCCGGTCGCAAGCTCGGCGGGCCTCTCGCGTGGCGCAATCGCCAGGGCTTCTCGTTCTTCCAGGCGCAGCCGGAGCCCGCGCTGATTCGCCTCGGCGTGGAGGCCGCGCTGAAGGCGGCGCCGCCGGCCGTTGCGCCGACGGAAGGTAGCGAACGTTAAAATGGATCCTTCCGTCAACGTGTTCGGCGAGGAGATTTCGAGCTGTAGCGACAGGCCGAAGACGGGCTTCTTTCGCGACGGCTGCTGCAACACGAGCGACGACGACGTCGCCTCGCACACGGTGTGCGTGGAGGTCACGAAGGATTTTCTCGAGTTCTCGAGGTTTCGCGGCAACGATCTCTCCACGCCGCGGCCCGAGTTCCAGTTCCCGGGCCTGAAGCCCGGCGACCGCTGGTGCCTGTGTGCGGCGCGCTGGCTCGAAGCGCACCAGCAGGGCATGGCGCCGCGCGTGGTGCTCCGGGGCACCCACGAACGCGCACTCGAGATAGTGTCGCTCGATCTGTTGAAGAAGTTCGCCGTCGATTTGAACTAGCGCCGCCAGGGGGATCTCCGTGAAACGCCGCTTTGAGCACGCGTGGGCCGTCGCCACGCTGGGTGTTGCTGTTGTAGTCGCTGCAGTGCAGCCGCCACGTGCGCAAGCGCAGGCGAAACCGCAGATGGTCGAGTGGCCCGTTTACGGCGGCAACCTCGCGTCGCAGTTCTATTCGCCGCTCGATCAGATCGACGCGCGCAACGTGAAGAACCTCACGATCGCGTGGCGTTGGTACGCGGGCAATTTTGGACCTGACCCGGAGCTGAAAAGCGAGAACACGCCGCTGATGATCGGTGGCGTTCTGTACGCGACCGCCGGCACCACGCGCAATGTCGCGGCGATCGACGCCGCCACGGGCGAGACGCTGTGGGTGTGGCGGCCGAACGAGCCGGAGCGGTTCAAGCAGGCGCCGCGCAAGATGGCGGGACGCGGTGTGGCGTACTGGAGCGACGGTGCTTCGGACAAGCGCGTGTTCGTCGTAACGCCCGGGTTCTATCTGTGGTCGCTCGATGCCGCCACCGGTCTGCCGAAGCGCGAGTTCGGCGAAGCGGGAGTCGTCGACCTGCGGCGCGGGTTGCGGGGGCCGGCCGACAACGTCGAAGCCGGGTCGTCGTCGCCCGCGCTCGTCGTCGGCGACGTCGTGATCGTGGGGCCGGCGGGTGGCATCGGCGCGCGGCCGAACTCGAAGACGCAGGTGAAGCTCGACGTGCGTGGCTTCGATGCGCACACCGGCCAACTGCTGTGGACGTTCCATACGATTCCGGAGAAATCGGAGTTCGGCTACGACACGTGGCTCACACCGGGCTCGGCCGAGTACACGGGCAACGCCGGCGTATGGGCGCCGATGGCCGCGGACTTGGAACTCGGCCTCGTGTATCTGCCGGTCGAGGGCCCCACGAGCGACTTGTACGGCGGCGAGCGACCCGGCAACAACCTGTTCGGCAACACGCTGGTCGCGCTCGACGCGAAGACCGGGCAGCGCGTGTGGCACCAGCAGCTCGTGCATCACGACATCTGGGATTACGACAATCCCACGTCGCCGATTCTGCTCGACGTGAAGGTGGGTGGGAGAGCAGTCAAAGCCGTCGTGCAGCTCACGAAGCAGGCGTTCGCGTATGCGTTCGATCGCGCGACCGGCCAGCCCCTGTGGCCGATCGAGGAACGGCCCGTGCCGACGTCCGACGTGCCCGGCGAGTGGACCTCGCCGACGCAGCCGTTCCCGACGAAGCCAAAGGCTTACGATCGCCAGGGCGTCAGCGAGGCCGATCTCGTCGACTTCACGCCGCAAATCAAGGCGGCGGCGCTCGCGGCGGTTAAAGATCTGCGTATGGGCCCGATGTACACGACGTCGTCGCTGATAGATGCGACCGACGGCACGCGCGGCGCACTCGTGCTGCCGCACTTCGGTGGCGGCGCCAACTGGGAAGGCGGTGCCGCGGATCCGGAGACCGGCATGCTGTACGTCGCGTCGCAGACGACGATGAACGTGTTCGCCGTGAACGCGTCGAACGGCCGTTCCGACATTCGCTATCTGTTTGTGAACGGCGACGCGCCACATCCCCTGGGGTTGCCGCTGATCAAGCCGCCTTACGGCCGCATCACGGCCATCGACATGAACACCGGCGACCACCGTTGGATGATTCCGAACGGCGACACGCCGGACGACGTCAAGAACAACGCCGCGCTGAAGGGCGTGAAGCTGCCGCCCACCGGCAAGCCGAGCAAGGCGCTGCTGCTCGTCACGAAGACGCTGTTGTTCGCGGCCGAGGGCTACGGCGGCGGGCCGATCCTGCGCGCGTACGACAAAGCCACCGGCGCCGTCGTGGCCGAGTTGCCGCTGCCGGGCGTGGCGAGCGGCAAGCCCATGACCTACCTCCTGAACGGCAAGCAGTACCTCGTGCTGGCCGTCGGCAAGGACCACCCAGCGGAGTTCGTCGCACTGGCATTGCCGTAACCACTGCGGACCACTCTGTGGCCACTGCAGCGAGTCGGGCGGTTCCTCCGCGCTGGCCGTCGCTCGGAATGCAGGGGTTGCGCTCGCCGCCGCTTTAGCGAGCGTACGGCCCGTTGCCGCGGGCGCTTTGAACCCTCGGCCGCCTCTTGCTAGGGTGGGCGACATCCTGCGTTGGGGAGCGCAACCGATGACGATGACAGCGACCTGTGCCTTGGTGGCGATCGGGGTCTTTGCATCGCTGGCAGCGTCGGCCCAGGGCATCGGTGCCGGGCCCGGCGCACCGCCTTCAAAAGAACGCTCCGTCCCCGCCGAGACGACAATGGCAGTCGCCAAGGATCCCAAGTGGCAGGGCCCGCGCACGTCGTGGGGCGACCCGAGCCTCGAGGGCCAGTGGAGCGTCGACGATATGCGCGGCGTCCCGCGCGACCGGCCGGAGGCCCAGGGCACTCGCGAGTCGCTGACGCCCGAAGAGTTCTTCCAGCGCGCGAGCCAGCAGCAAGGCGGCAAGAACCGCGCGACCCAGGAAGAGACGTTTCTGCGCAACGAATGGGGTACGCGCACCTTCGGCTTTACATCGCTGGTCGTCGATCCGCCGAACGGCCGTGTGCCGGAGATGACGGCGGCCGGCAAAGCGCGCGCCGAGGCCGTGGCGCGCGTCGGTACGTTCGGCCCCGGGCCGTTCGACAAGTTCGAGGACTTCAGTCTGTACGATCGCTGCATCACGCGCGGCATTTTCGGCTCGGTGTTGCCGTCGATCTACGGTAACGGTATTCGTATCGCGCAAGGTCCGAATGAAGTGTCGATCACGTACGAAATGATTCACGACACACGCATCATTCAACTCGGCAACAAACCGCACCTCGACAGCTCGATCCACCAATACATGGGCGACGCGCGCGGCCACTGGGAAGGCGACACGCTCGTGGTCGAGAGCACGAACTTCACGGACCAGACCAGCGTCGGCGCGCGCGGAACGCACAGCGACAAGCTGAAGCTCGTCGAGCGCTATCGCCGCGTGGATCCGCAGATGATCGAGTATCGCGCGACGATCGACGACCCGGTCACGTTCACGGCGCCGTTCACGTACCGTGTGATGTTCACGACACAGCCAAACTACGAGGTCTACGAGTACTCGTGCCACGAGGGCAACGGTGCAGTGGGTCATGCGCTGTCCGGCGAACGTGCGTTCGAAAGGCAGGTGGCCGAAGCGAAGGCCAAGGGTCAGCCCGTTCCGCAGCGCGCGTCGGGGCTCACGATCTATCGCCCGCCCGCGGAAGGCGCGGAGATCTTCGACATCAATGCCGGCGAATAGGCCTTCGCGCGCGACTTCATCGGCGGTGGCCTGCGCCGCCGCGTTGGCAGCGTACGTGGGGGCGGCGGCAGCGCATCACAGCGCCGCGATGTTCGATACGACGCAGAACGTCGTCGTCGACGGCATCGTCACCCGCTACGACTGGCGTAATCCGCACGTCTACCTGACGCTGCGCGTGACCGATGTTGGCGGCAAGGAGCACGACCAGGTGGTCGAGGCCGGCGCGAGCTCGGTGCTGCTGCCACTCGGTCTGGCGCCGACCTCGGTCGCCGTGGGCGAGCGGGTGACGATTCGTGGCAATCCTGCCAAGAGCGCGAGCGCCACTACGGTGCTCGGTCGCGAGCTCGTCAAAGCCGACGGCTCGGTGCTGCCGCTGAACATTGGCTCGGCCGCGAGCCGCAAAGCACCGACGGACGTGGCGGCCACGTCGATCGCCGGTACGTGGTTTCCGCCACGAGCCGGGTTTGCGGGGTTCAACTCGTCGCGCAACTGGTCGTTGACCGAGCGCGGGCGGGAGGCCGCTGCGGCGTTCAGCGCTGCAGCGAGCGCTCACGTCGACTGTATTCCGGTCACCGCTCCCACGCTCATGCTGTACCCGGTGACGAGCGTCGTCGAAGTTGCGCCCGATGTCGTGAAGTTCCACGTCGACTGGATGAGCTCCGAGCGCGTGGTATATCTCGACGGCCGCGGCCATCCGGCGAACGGTAAACCGTCACTGCACGGCCATTCGATCGGCCACTGGGAAGGTGCCACGCTCGTCGTCGACACCGCGCAATTCAGCGAGCACAAGCAAGGCAACTCGATGAGCCTGCCGTCGGGGCCGGGCAAACATCTGCTGGAAAGATTCACGTTGAGCGACGACCGCAAGCACGTGCGCTACGACACCGTGCTCGAGGATCCGGAGTATCTGGCCGCCCCCGTGGCCTACAGCTCCGAGTGGGACTATCGCCCCGATCTCACGCCGAGCGGTCTCGCGTGCGACCTCGACGTGGCGCGGCGCTTCCTCAAGGAGGAGTGACCGCGGGGCCGCGGAGATGCGCGCGCCACGACCAGCCGGCCACGATCGCGAACACGACGAGTGCTACGCTCGTCAGCGCTGTCGCCGCGTGGTCGAAGCCGGTCGCGAAGGCCGTGAACACACCGGGATCGGCCGTCGAATCGATGGCCTGTAGCGAAGCCGGGTAACCGCCAGCAGTCATCGTCAGCGTGACGACGACGGTCGCGAACGCTACGCCGATCACATTGCCCGAGTTGCGACACAGATTCACGAAGCCGGCTGTCGCGCCATGCGCTTTGTCGTCGACCGCGTTCATGATCGACGCCGAGTTCGCGGCGCCGAAGATCGCCATGCCGAATGAGGTGACCATGAGCCCGGCCACGATGACCCAGACGGGCGTCGTGACGTGCACGCCGATGAATACGGCGAAGCCGACCGTCGTTAGCGCGAGCCCGATGTTTGCGAACAGCCGCACGCCCCAGCGGCCGGCCAGGCGGCCCGCGAACGGCGCGATCGTTGCGGTCACGATCGCGGCTGGCACGATCAGCAGGCCCACGGTGGCGGCCGTGTAGCCGCGCACGCCCTGCAGAAAGAACGGCACGAGGAAACGGATCGCCGAGATGCCCATGAACACCACGAGCGCGCCCAGCGCGCCGAACGCGAAGTCGGGTTTGCGGAACAGCTTCAAGTCGAGCATCGGCGCGTGGCTGCGGCGCTCGAGCGTCACGAACCCAAACAGGAAGAGCGCGGTAGCGAGCTCGCCGGTGATCGTGATCGGTGCGAGCCAGCCGGCGTTCGGGCCGAGCGTCAGCGTCAGCAACAAGGCGACGAGGAACGACGACAGCAGCACCGCCCCGATGAGGTCGAACGGCGGTTGTTGTCTGCGCGGCCACTCGTTGCGCCGCGGTAGCTTGCGCTGCGCAGTCAGCGTGATCGCGAGCATGGCGGCGGCTGTGAGCGCGAACAGCACCCGCCAGCCGGCCGTGCCGACCACGATACCGCCCGTGGCCGGACCCACGATCGAGCCCAAGCCCACGGCGCCGAGCTGAAGGCCCAGCATCTTCGCGCGCTCACGTGCGTCGAAGCTGCCGACGATGATGGCCGTGCTCGTGGCCTGCGTCATCGCCGAGCCGATGCCGACCACAACGCGGGCGCCGATCAAGCCGTAAATCGACGGGGCCCAGGAGGCGGCCAGCGCGCCGAGCGCGAAGATCAGGGCGCCGATCACATAGATTCTCTTGCGCCCGACGACGTCGGAGAGGCGGCCCATCGGCACCAGCAGCGCCGCGATCGTGAGGCCGTTGCCGGCGATGACCCACTGCGCCGTCAGGAGATCGGTGCCGAACTCATGTGCGATCGTCGGCAGCGCGACGATCGACGAGCTCGTATCGAACACCGTGATGAAGATACCGACCACGCAGACGAGGAATACGACGTGGCGTTGGTCGAGCGTGGGGAGGCGCATGTGGCCGCCATCTTAGGCAGCCGCAGGGTTGTGGGCTAGTCGCGCGCGCGGCGACAAGCACGCGGTGCGCAGGTACACTCCGGCCGTTGTTCGCAGCGAGCGTTTCATGACGAGACTTGAGCGGGGGTGGTGGGCAGCGGTGCTGTGTGCGGCGGCGCCGGTGGCACACGCGCATCACAGTGTGTCCGCATGGTTCGATACGACGAATATGATCGAGGTCGAGGGCCAGGTCACCGAGCTTCGCTGGCAGAACCCGCACGTGGTGTTCGCTTTGAACGTGGTGGACGCCAGCGGCGCAACGACACCATGGGCCATCGAGACGCTGTCGATCAGCGGCATCAGCCGCTGGGGTATCACGCAGGATCTGTTCAGAGTGGGCGACCGGCTGCGCGTGGCGGGTAATCCCGCGCGCAAGGACGGGCACAACATCTTCGTGCGCAACATTCTTCTGCCCGGCGGGCGCGAGATCGTGCTCGGCGGCGCTGCGAGGTGGTCGAACGACACGCTACGCGGCAGCGAGCTGCTCCAGGCGCGCGATGGCGACGGCTCGCGGCCCGAGCTCGGCATCTATCGTACGTGGAGCAGCGGCGCCGTTGGCGCCGTGCTGTTCCCGGAGGCCGTGCAGGCGAACTTCGATTTCGGCAAGTATCCGTTGACGGTGAACGGGCGCGCGGCGCTCGAGAAGTTCGACTTCGCCGCCGATGACCCGACGGCGGACTGCAAGCCGAAGGGCATGCCGACGGTCATGGAGCAGCCGTATCCGATGGTGGTGACCGATCGCGGCGCAACGATCGAGCTCGCGCTCGAGGAGTATGACGCGCGGCGCACCGTGCACATGAACGCGGCCGGGGTTGCCGCGGCCGCCGACGCGCAGCCGAGCGCGCTGGGTTACTCGGTCGGACACTGGGATGGGGGCACGCTCGTGGTCACGACGACGCAGATCGAGCTGGGGCCACTTCGATAGCGTCGGCATCCCGTTGACACAAGACGCCGTCATGGTCGAGCGTTTCACGCCGAGCGGCGACGGGGCCCGACTCGACTACGTGCTGACGGTCACGGACGCCGCGACGTTCACCAAACCGGTGGAGCTCAGGAAGGCGTGGATCTGGCGACCCGAGGTCACGCTGGGCAAATTCGAGTGCCAGCGCGCCACGCGCTAGCGACGGGAGGATGAAGGTGGAGACGCGGCGTCGAAGGGATGGGTTTGTGTGCGCCGTTGCGTTAGTTGCGGCGCTTGGCGCATTGGCGAAGCCGGGCGCCGCCGCGGCGCAATGGGTCGACTATCCGACCGCCAACGTGCCGCGCAACGCGGACGGCACGCCGAATCTCAAGGCGCCCGCGCCGCGCACCGCCGACCACAAACCCGATCTGTCCGGCATGTGGTTTTCGGCCGAGCTGCTGCCCGAATGTGTCGGCCAGAAGGACTGCATCCCGCAGATGAATCTGCCGGCCGACCAGATCAACATCGGGCGCACGCTGAAAGACGGCTTGCCGTACACGCCCTGGGCCGCCAAGCTCGTCGCGGAACGCACAGCGAACGGCGCGAAGGACGACCCGCACGCGTTCTGTTTGCCGCCGAACTTTCCGCGTGCGTACTCGCTGCCGCAGTACATCAAGATCGCGCAAAGCCCCAAGCTCACTATCATTCTCCACGAGTTCAATGCGAGCTACCGGCAGATTTTCACCGACGGCCGACCGCTGCCGAAGGATGCGCTGCCCGCGTGGAGCGGATACTCGATAGGGCATTGGGAGGGCGATACGCTCGTCGTCGAGTCGAGCGGCTTTCGCGACGATCTGTGGCTCGATCTTTCCGGCAGCCCGATGACGAGCGCCGCCCACGTAATCGAGCGTATCAGACGGCCGAATTTCGGCTCGCTCGAGATCGAGGTCACTGTCAACGATCCGAAGGCGTACACGAAGCCGTGGACCGTGACGCTGCATCAGAACATCGTGCTCGATACCGAGTTGATCGAGGAGACATGCCTCGAGAACGAGCGCGACACCGGGTTGTTCAAGAAGGAAGGTGGCCAGTGAAGCCGACGATGCCGCTGCTGGTTCTGTGTCTCGACGCTTGCGCTTGCCCGCCGGCGCGCATCACTCCGGCGCGGCTTTCGATCGCGACAAGTCGGTGATGGTGACGGGCACAGTGAATTCCGTCGAGTGGACGAGTCCGCACGCGCGCCTGAAGGTCGACGCGAAGGACGAGTCGGGTGCTGTTGTGACGTGGGACTTCGAGCTGCCGAGCCCGGTGACGCTGACGCGGCGTGGCTGGACCAAGAGCGCGCTCGCTCCCGGGCGACAAGATCACGGTGACGGGTGCGCCAGCGCGCGAGCATGCGTACATCGCGATCGCAACCGGCGTCACCGACAAGAGCGGCAAGCGCCTGTTCGCCGGCGCCGCAAATTCGACGGAGTAGGGCGCTAGGCCTTCGCGTCTGCGACGAGCCCCGCCTGCTCGATGCCGTAGGCGCACACGGCTTCGTCTTCCTCGCCCGTGCCGCCGCTGGCGCCGGCCGCGCCCAGGATGTTGCCCTGCGCGTCACGGATCAGTACGCCGCCGATCTGCGGCAGGAACTTGCCCGCGGCCGTCGCTGCGAGCGTGATGAAGAAGTTCGGATTGTCCTTGGCGCGCGCCGCGAGCGCGCGGCTCGATGCGCCCATGCCGACGGCGGCCCAGGCTTTGCCCGTGGCCACGTCGAACCGGAACATGCTGGCGCCGTCCTCGCGTTGCATGGCCTTCAGATGGCCGGACTGGTCGAGCACGACCACGGTCACGGGCTTGATCTTCATTTCGCGCGCTTTCTCGAGCGCTTTCACAATGATCTGGTTGGCCTTGGCAAGATTCAGTGTCGACATTCCGCTGCTCCGTCAAAAACAGTCTCGATTTTGCATTGTTGCATAGATTCCTCCATCGAGGGATTGCAGTGGCGGCGTCGGCCAGCTGTCAGTGACAGGAAGATCTCTCGCGAAGGCGCGAAGGAGGAAAGGAAGATAAGGAAGATCGTGATAAATGGAAAACGCTTCTTACCCATGCCTGTTTCTTCCTTATCTTCCTTTCCTCCTTCGCGCCTTCGCGAGAGAATCTTCCCGCCGCCGAAACTGGCGTCTGTGCAACAATGCGAGGCTAGGCACCGTATTCGAGGGGGGCATCTGAATGAGCGCGCCGTGCATCATCACCGTCGCCATCACGGGCTCGGTGCCCAGGAAAACGGATAACCCGGCAGTGCCCATCACGATCCCCGAGCAGATCGAATCGACGCATGCAGCGTACGAAGCCGGTGCCGCGCTGGTGCACGTGCATGTGCGCAACGACGACGGCACCACGACGTCGAACCCCGAGAAGTTCGGCTAGTTCTCTCGAAGGCATACGCAAACACTGCCCGGACATCATCGTGCAGTTCTCGACCGGCGGCCGCAGCGGCGTGGGCGCCGAACGCGGCGGCATGCTGCATTTCCGACCCGACATGGCGTCGCTGTCGACGGGCTCCGTGAACTTCAAGACGATGATCTACGAGAACCACCCGAAGCTGATCGTCGATCTCGCGACGCGCATGCTCGAGCATGACGTGAAGCCCGAGATCGAGATCTTCGACCTTGCGATGCTCTACAACGCCGCGAAACTCGTCGAGGAAGGCTTGCTGAAGCCGCCCGTGCACGTGCAGTTCGTGCTGGGCATTCCGAATTCGTTGCCCGCAGATCGGCAGGTGCTCGAGTTCGAGATCGCGCAGCTCACGCGCGTGTTGCCCGGCGCCACGTGGACCGCGGCCGGGGTGGGGCGCTTCCAGTTGATCGTGAACGAATGGACGCTCGAGCTCGGCGGACATTGCCGCACGGGGCTCGAGGACAACGTCCGCTTCGACAAGAACCGCCTCGCGGCGAGCAATGCAGAGCTGGTCGCGCGCGTGGCGGATCTCTGTGGGCGCTACGGCCGCACGGTCGCGACGCCAGCGGAAGCCCGCCGCCTGCTTGGATTGCGTGCCGCCTAGAAAACCAAGGAGAACTCGATGGAGCTCGTTTATCTGACGATTCTGCTCGCACTCGTGGAATACACGATATTCGGCGGCCTCGTGGGCCGAGCGCGCGCAAAGTACGGCATCAAAGCGCCGGCGACGACCGGGCACCTGGATTTCGAACGCGTGAATCGGGTGCACATCAACACGCTCGAAAGCCTGGCTGCGTTCATTCCAACGGTGCTGCTGTTTGGGCTCTACATCGACGCGCGCTGGGCGGCCGGGCTCGGCTTGCTATTCGTGATCGGGCGCGCGGTATATGCCGTCGGCTACTTGCAGGCGGCCGACAAACGCGGCGTGGGTGCCGGGATCTCGGGGCTCGTGAACATCGCCCTGTTGCTCGGCGCGTTGTTCGGCGTGATTCGCGCGCTGCTGTAGACGCAGCGCGAGCCCGTTCAACCGCCGCCGGTGCCGAGGTACGGCAGCAACCGCCCGAACGCCAGCACGCCGAACCAGAACGTCAGCGACAGCACGCCGACCGCTTTCGCGAGCGGGGGCGTAGCGTCGTGTGGCCCGAGGCGCAGGAGCTTCGGCTCGACCGCGAAGAAATACAGCAGGAAGTTCAGGCCGGCCAGCACGACGAGACTCATCTTGGTCCAGAAGGACCAGTTACCGGCGTAGTTGTAGGGGTCGCCGAAGAAGAAGCCGAGGCCCGTGATCAGGTTGATGACGAACGCGCCGATGGCCCACGGCATCAGGCTGTGCACGGCCTTCAGCGGAATCGTGCGCTGAAAGCCGATCAGGCGCAGATCCATGACGAGCAACGCGCCCATCAGCACGCACAAGCCTAAGAAGTGCAGCGACTCGAGCGTCGGCCAGCTCCACGGATACCCGAGCACGAGCTTGTTGACCCACGTGGTCAGCATCCAGTCATAGACGTGATTCATTTGGCGGCGCCCCTTAAATGTAAATCATGATGTAGGCCGTGAGTCGGCCCGTCACGATCGCGCAGAGCCAAAACGCGATCCCGATCGCGGCGATGTTGCGAACGCGCGCCGGCGGCTTACCGCCGGGCCAGGTGCTTGCCTTGGCAAGCTCCGGCTGCAGGATACCGGCGGTCGCGGCGCCGGCGAACACGAGAAGGATCTTGGCGATGAACATGAGGTCCGTGGCGAACATCGTGGCCTGGGCTACGAACAGCCCCGTGCCCGACAACGTATTGATGAGGAAGCCTACCCAGGCAATCGGCAGCAGCCGCGAGAGCGCCTCGTATGGAATGCCGTCGAATCTGCCGAGCAGCCGCAGATCGACGATCACGCACAGGCCGACCATGATCGCCATGCCGATTGCGTGTAACGTGATGACGGTCGGATAGCCTTCGGTCGACATCCGAACCCATTCGGCGAGCCTGCTCGCCTCTAACCAAGCGAAAAATGCCACGCGAATTCCCCCAACGATTGACTTCGTTGTTATCGTGTCAGCGTAGCTGCAACCTGCGGCGGCTGTCCACTCGGGAAGTGCTTATGACAGGCCGTCCGCTCGTCGCGCCCGGAACCGTTGCTAAGTCCGCGCGGCGTCGCCTATAGTCGGCCGCCGATGGCCTCTGAAGAAAAAAACGACAACTCGGGGCTCGCGCGACTCGGTCTAAAGCTCTCGGACTGGTTCGAGAAGTGGTTCCCGGATGCGTTTGCGCTCGCGCTCGCGGCCGTCGCGATCGTGTTCGTTGCGACGCTATTCGCCGGCGCTTCGCCGCTCGATTCCGCGCAACGTTTCGGCTCCGGCTTCTGGGACCTCATCACCTTCACGCTGCAGATGTCGATGATCGTGGTGACCGGCTATGCGGTCGCGACCGCGCCGCCGGTCTATCGCGTGATCCGGGCGCTTGCGGCGTGGCCCTCGACCGGGCCCGGTGCGGCGGCGTACGTGGGCCTGTTCTCGATGCTGACGTCCCTGATCTCGTGGAGCTTCAGCCTGATCTTCAGCGCGTTGCTCGCGCGCGAGATCGCGCACCGTGTTCGCGGCGCGGACTATCGTGCGATCGGCGCGGCCGCATATCTCGGCGTCGGCAGCGTATGGGCGCTCGGGCTGTCGTCGTCCGCGGCATTGATCATGGCGTCGCCGGCGTCGCTGCCCGACGCAGTCGAAACGCATCAGCGGCGTGCTACCGCTGAGTCAGACGCTCGGTCTCTGGCAGAGTCTGGTGATTGCCGCCTCGCTGATTCTCGTCTCGATGGCGGTGGCGTTCTACTCGGCCCCGAGCGCGACGCAGGCGCGCAGCATGCAGGACATGGGCGTCACCTACGCGCCTGCGACGCACGACATCGGCAAGCGCGCGACGCCCGGCGAGTGGCTCGAATACAGCCCGTTGCTGACGATCGTGCTGTGCGTGCTCGGTTTCGGCTACCTGTTGCGCGAGGTGCTCGCGAGCGGTCCCGCGATTCTGCTGCAGCTCGATCACTATCTTTTCTTGTTCCTCGTGATCGGCTTGTTGCTGCACTGGCGGCCGAAGTCGTTCGTGCAGGCGATTTCGGCATCCGTCACGCCAGTCGGCGGCGTGATGATCCAGTACCCGATGTACGCGGGCATCGTGCGTATGCTGACCGAGTCCGGGCTTGCGAAGAGCATGTCGGACTTCTTCGTGTCGATCGCGAACCAGCACACGTACCCCGTGCTGGTCGGCATCTATTCGGCGTTTCTCGGCATCTTCATCCCGTCGGCCGGCGGCAAGTGGCTGATCGAGGCGCCGTACCTGCTGGGGGCCGCGAAGGATCTGAACGTGCATCTCGGCTGGGTCGTGCAGACCTACAACGCGACCGAGGCGCTCGCGAATCTGATTCATCCGTTCTGGATGCTGCCGCTAGTCGGTATTCTGGGGCTGAAGGCGCGTGACATCGTCGGCTACTCGATGCTGCAGTTCGTCGTGCACGTGCCGCTCGTGCTGCTGCTGGTCTGGTTGCTGAACTACACGCTGCAGTACGTGCAGCCGGTGCTGCCGTAGCCGCGGCCGTGCCTGAATTCTCGTCGCCGCACGACCGCTGGTTCTACAGCGGCATGGCGACATTGCTCGCCGGCGTGATCTTCGCCGGCTTCGTGCCGACGTTCTTCGCGCGTGGCGCGTTCTTCGCTCTGCCGCCGCTGCCGACACTCGCTTTGCTACATGGCGTTGCCGGCACGCTGTGGTTGGTACTGTTCGTTGCTCAAGCGTGGCTCGTGACGGCCGATCGACGCGACTGGCATCGGCGACTCGGTGTGCTCGGCGCCGTGCTGGCTGCGTTGTTCGTGCTCGGTGCGGCGCCGGCGTGATCACCAACCTCGAGCTCGGTCATGCCTACGACTCCGCCGGATCCCTTGCCGCGCACGTGTACGCGAACGGCGCGCCGACGGTCGCATTCGGCGTGCTGGTCGCGGCCGGAATAGCGCAGCGCCGCGCGGCGGCGCGGCATAAACGCTTCATGCTCCTCGCCGCGATCACGTTGCTGCCGCCCGGCACGGGCCGGCTGTTCGGCTACCTCGGCCTCTCGTCTCTAAACGTGCCGGTGTACCTGTGCGTGCTGTTCTTCAGCTCGCTGTACGACGCGATCTGTCTACCGCCGCGTGCACCCGGTGTCGTGGGTAGGCGGCCTCGCGCTGGCGGCGATCGAGATCGGCACGGACGTGTGGCTCGACGCGATCGGGTCGTGAGCTCGGGTCAATCCGCGGCGGGCTCGCAGCGCCAGCTGGCGGAGCCGTCGCGGTCCAGGTGCTGCGCGAGCCAGGCCAGCGCCACGCCGAGCTCATCGTCGAGGCGCCACGGCGCGTTCACGACAAACATGCCGCTGCCGAACAGGCCCCGGTCGCGCCCGGCCGCCGCCACGCAGAGCTCGTAGGTCGAAAACGGCGCGAGACGAGTTGCGCGCAACGCGCGTTCGAATTTGTCTGCGGCGCGCCGGTCGATGATGGGGTACCAGATTGCGATCACGCCGGTCGCGAAGCGCTGGTGCGCCTTTACGGCCGTGTCGATGACTTCACGCTGCTCGTTGGCACGCTCGTACGACGGGTCGATCAGCAACAGCCCCCGCCGTCCAGGCGGCGGTACGAGTCCGATGCAACCCGCGAGCCCGTCCTCGTGCAGCACGTTGACGTTGCGAACGCGCGCGAAGTCGTGGGCGAGCTTCCGGTGCTCCGCCGGATGCAGCTCGAACAGATGCATCTGATCACCTGCGCGCAGACTCTCGTGCGCGAGCCACGGCGATCCCGGGTAGCGGCGCAGCTCGCCCGTGCCGTTGTAGCGGTGGGCGAGCTCGAGCAGCCGCGCCACGGCGGGCGGTGCCTCCGGCGCCGACCAGATGCGGCCGATCCCGCCCGCGTGCTCGCGGTTCTTTTGCGCCGGTGGCGCGTTCAGGTCGTAGCCGCCGGCGCCCGCGTGCGTGTCGATGTAGCGCACGGGTTTGTCCTTCGCGACGAGGCGCGCGAGGATCGCGGTCAGCACTGTGTGCTTCAGCACGTCGGCGTGATTGCCGGCGTGGAATCCGTGCAGATAGCTCAGCATGCGTAGTGACGAAGTGGGGTTGAGTCCGCGCGAGATACTGACACTCGCGCCGCGCGGACGCCACGGCGTACCGCAAGCGAGATGTCCGAGGCCTGCGCCGTGACGCACACGGGCCGATGCTATAGTGACGGCCCTTCATCGCCACGCCGAGCTTCCTACATGAGCTACATCGGTGGTCGCGACGCCGAGCGGCCCGCTCCGGATCGCCTTCTGACCGACATCGCGGACTACGTGCTCGGGACTGGCGTCGCCAGCACGGAAGCGCGGCGCATCGCGCGTTACTGTCTCATGGACACGCTCGGTTGCGGCATTCTGGCGCTCGGTTACCCTGCGTGCACGAAGCTGCTCGGCCCCGTGGTGCCTGGCGCGCAGATGGCGGGCGGCGCGCGCGTGCCGGGCACCGCGTACGAGCTCGATCCCGTGATGGCCGCGTTCAACATTGGCACGCTGGTCCGCTGGCTCGACTTCAACGACACGTGGCTCGCCGCCGAGTGGGGCCACCCATCCGACAACCTCGGCGCGATCCTTGGTGTCGCCGACTATCTCGCCCGGACACGAGTCGCGGCCGGCCAGCGCGCGCTGACGATGGCCGACGTGCTGACGGCCATGATCAAAGCGCACGAGATTCAGGGCGTGCTCGCGCTGAATCACAGCTTCAATCGTGTGGGGCTCGACCACGTGCTACTCGTGCGGGTGGCCAGCACCGCGGTCGCGACGCAAATGCTTGGCGGTACTCGGGAGCAGGTCGTGAACGCCGTGTCGAACGCGTGGCTCGATGGCGGCGCATTGCGCACATACCGGCACGCGCCGAACACGGGTTCGCGCAAGAGCTGGGCTGCGGGCGACGCGACGAGCCGCGCCGTGCGGCACGCGCTGTTCGCTTTGGCCGGTGAGATGGGCTATCCGTCGGCGTTGACGGCGAAAGCATGGGGTTTTCAGGACGTGCTGTTCAAAGGTAAGCCGATTGCGCTCGAGCGTCCGCTCGCTTCGTACGTCATGGAGAACGTGCTGTTCAAGATCTCGTTCCCGGCCGAATTCCATGCGCAGACCGCCGTCGAGGCGGCGCTGAAACTCCACGCGAACGTAGTGGGCCGGCTCGATGATGTCGTGAAGGTTCTGATCGAGACGCAGGAGGCCGGCATGCGAATCATCGACAAGACGGGGCCGCTCGCGAATCCGGCCGACCGTGACCACTGCCTGCAGTACATGGTCGCCGTGCCGCTGATCTTTGGCCGGCTCACCGCTGACGATTACGAAGACGCTGTTGCACGCGATCCGCGCATCGATACTCTACGCGCGAAAATGGTGGTCACGGAGAACCCGGGCTTCAGTCGCGACTACCTCGACCCCGACAAGCGCGCGATCGGCAATGCCATTCAGGTGGAGTTCGCCGACGGCACGAAGACCGAGCGCGTCGCGGTCGATTTCCCCGTAGGGCATCGCCGCCGCCGGGGCGAAGGCATTCCGAAACTGATCGAGAAGTTCGAGAAGAGTCTCGCGACGCGGTTCTCGCCCGAGCGTGCGGCAGGGATACTGTCGGCGTGCGCGGATCAGGAGCGCTTCGAGGCGCTGCCCGTGTCCGACTTCATGGCGCTGTGGGTGCGCCGCGCATGAGCCAGGGCAAGAAGTTTCGTGCGGCGGTCTCACGCCACACACCGCTGCAAATCCCGGGCGCGATCAACGCATACTGCGCACTGCTCGCCGAACGCGCCGGCTTCAAGGCGCTATACCTTTCCGGGGCGGGCGTCGCAAACGCGTCGTTCGGTCTGCCGGACCTCGGCGTCACGGCGCTCGGCGACGTGCTCGAGGATGCGCGTCGGATCACGGCGGCGACCGAGCTGCCACTGCTCGTCGACGTCGATACTGGGTTCGGTAGTGCTTTCAACATCGCACGTACGGTGCGCGAGATGGAGCGTGCCGGCGTCGCGGCAATCCACATCGAGGACCAGGAGCAGACGAAGCGCTGCGGCCACCGGCCGAACAAGGCGACGGTGTCGACCGAAGAGATGTGCGACCGTCTGAAGGCCGCCGTGGATGCGCGCTGCGATGCGAAGCTCGTGATCATGGCGCGGACCGACGCGTTCGCGCGCGAGGGCCGGGAAGCCGCGCTCGAGCGCACGGTCGCGTACGTCGAGGCGGGCGCAGACATGATATTCGCGGAAGCGCTGTATACGCTCGAGGATTACGCGGCGTTCACGCGGGCGATTCGCGTGCCGGTGCTCGCGAATCTCACGGAGTTCGGCTTGACGCCGTACTTCACCGTCGCGGAGCTCGCGCGCGCCGGCATCAAGATGATTTTGTATCCGCTGACGGCGTTTCGCGCGATGAGTCGCGCGGCCGAGCTTGTCTATGCGGCCCTGCGCGAGCATGGCACGCAGCGCGCCGTGCTCGACATTCTGCAAACACGCGAAGAGCTCTACGCCGTGCTGAAGTACTACGACTTCGAGCGCAAGCTCGACGAGCTGTACGCTCAAGGCGGGAAGGGCGAACGCGCGAAGCCGCGCAGCGGGCGCCGCGCACGCAAGAAACGCTAGGGCGCGAGCACCGGCTTGCGGCTGGCGTCAGCGGCGGCGCGCGGTTGCCTTCCGCTGATCGCTCTCTGCTGCGGCGCGAGTCGTCGATCAGCTCGAGCGGAGCATCCGGGCCGAGGTTGAATAGATCCATGAGGTCATCGACTGGCGATGAATCCTTCGGCGGTGTCGCTGCGTTCGGTGCGGACCCCGCTACCTGTGACTCTTCGCCCTCGCCGACGGCAGACGCGAGCGCGGCGCTCAGGAAGTCGAGCTCCGCTTCGCCGAACAACGTCTCGGCCATCGACTCGCTGACGTCGTCGATCGACTTGGCCAGCGAGATCGCGCGCATCGTCTGCGTCTGACGCAGCAGATCGGCATCCTCGTCGACATTCGGCGCGGGCGGGGCATTCGGCGCAGCGGCTTTCGGCTCGAGCAGACGGCGAGGTGGCGGTGACGTCGCTTGGGCGGAAGCGGCCGGTCGCGCCAGCGGCGGTGCCGGGCGGGGTGCAGGCGGACTCGCGCTCGGGGCGCGAGCCGCGGGCGACGGCGCGACAATCGTTTTGGCGACCGGTGCCGGCGATACAGACGGCGGCGGCGTCACCGCAGCGCGCGCGAGTGGTGCGCGCGGCGCGATCTCTTCGACCGCGTCGGTCAGCACCGGGAAATCCAGGCTCGATACATCGGGGAAGTCCGTTTCCGTGGCGTCGAAATCGGGCATGGGCGTCCGCGGCGCGGGGGCCCTGGTGGCCGCGGGGGTCGGTGGCGGCGCGGTGAGTGCCTTTGGAATCGCGGCCGGGGGCGGCGTGGCCGTCGCTGCCGGACGTGCGACGGTGGATGGCGGTGCCGGTGCGGCGGCGATCGGTGCGGGCGCGACGGTAGCCGCCGCGAGAGGGGCGGGCGCCGGTACCGTCGGCGGCGGAGCCGGCGGCGGCGTGATCTGTGCGACTGGCGGTGCGGCGCGCGGGCGCCACGTCCACGGGTTTCGCCGCGGCCGCTATCGGTGCGCCTGCGATCACCGGTGGCGGAGCCGGAGTCATCGGGGCGGGTGCCGGAGGCACGGGAGCCGTGGGAGCCGCGGGAGCCGTTCGAGCTTCGGCGGCTTGCGGTGCCGCGGACGCGGTTTTCGGTGCTGCCACGACCGAGGCAGTCTTCGGTGGCGTCATGTCGATGGCCACGGACGCAATCGTGACGGAGCTCGCCGCGACGGGTGCCGCGGGCACTGTCGGTGCTTGCGCCGCCTGTGTTTGCGCCGCTGGTGCTTGCGCCGCCGGCACAGAGCCGTGCTCGGCCTGGCCGAGCATGTCGACGGCCACTTGTGTGATGAGCTCCGGTGTCAGCGCGGGCTTGTTCGCGGCCGCTGCCGCGGTCAGCGCGGCCTCGCACAGCGTGTTCGCGAGCCGAGCAACGCCCGCCGACAAGCGGTAGACCGCCGCGGCGGCACCGGGCGCAAACAGCTTCTCGAAGTTACCGCCGACCTGTGTCACACGATGACGGAGATAGTCGGTGAGCTCGGCGGACGAGAACGGCTCCAGCCGTTGGCGCAGGCGAATCCGCTGCCGCAGAGATTCCAGTGTCGGTGCGCCCAGGAATCCGTCGAGGCCCTGATGCCCCAGCAGCACGACGTTGGCGCCCGGGCTGCCGCTGGCATCCGCCCCGGTCAGCGCGTCGAGCGCACGGAGCACTTCCGGCGTGAACTCTTCCGTACGCTCCGCAATCACGAACACCCGTGAGTCCGTCGCGCTCATCTCCTCGAGGTACTGGCGCCACATCTGCAGTCGCTCGATGCGCGATGCGCGATGCGCGTTGATGCCGACCTCGATGAGCAACAACTCCAACATTTCGTTGGCGTTGGTGGGCATCGAACTCAGCCAGGCCAAGGCGAGCCGCGTGCTGATCGAACGGACGGCTGTGAGTGCGAGTGTGGTCTTGCCGACGCCCGGCGGGCCGCAGAACGTCACGACCGAATCGGACGCGGCGAGCGCCAACTTGGCCTTGTCGATAATTGCGTTCTGGCGGCTGCCGCGGAAGACGTCGACGTCGTGCGCTATGCCGGTGTCGAACGGTCGTCCTTGCAGGCCGAAATGAGCCTCGTACATCGCTACGCCAGCCCCGAAATAGCCCTAACTTGGCCGGTAGTCTGCCCGGCCGAGCGGGTCATTTCGTGACACCAGGTCACAACTTATGCAAAACCCCCGGCACGCGCTGTCCGGGCCGCGACCGGTCCCTATAATGGCGGGAGGCGGCCCAGCGGACCGCCAGGAGCAGGCCCTGTGGCCGTGAGACCCATCTTGAGGTTAGGGCACCCGACGCTGCGCGAGATCGCGGCGCCGGTGCAGGTGTTCGACACGCCGGAGTTGCATGCGCTGGTGGAGGACATGTTGGACACCATGCGCGCCAACGACGGCGCGGGTCTTGCGGCCATCCAGATCGGCGTGCTGCAGCGGGTCGTGATCTTCGGGCTCGACTACAGCCCCCGATACCCGACCGCCGAGCCCGTCCCGCTGACCGTGCTCGTGAACCCCGAGATCGAGCCGATCGGTGCGGAACGTGCCGACGGCTGGGAGGGCTGTCTCAGCGTCCCAGGTATGCGCGGGCTGGTGCCGCGCTACCGGCAGATTCGCTATCGCGGGCATCGACCAGTTCGGCAGAGCCATCGATCGCACGGTCGCCGACTTTCACGCACGTGTCGTGCAGCACGAGTGCGATCACCTGGATGGCGTTCTGTACCCTCAACGCATCGAGGACATGCGCCAGTTCGGCTTCATGGACGAGTTGCTTGAGAGCGGCACATTGCCAGTAGCCGCGGCGGCGGACTAGGAACGACAGCGGGACTCGCCGACTTGCCGCAGTAACCTGGCCCTGCTAGAAGGTTCCGATTATTGCTAAGCAACAACGTGTACGGTTTACCCGCGGGCGGGGTCGAGCTGTCGATCGAGCGCAAGGATCTGGAGTTGATCAGCGATCACGCGACCGAAGCCCGTCGCGCTGACGCCGCAGCTTTAGTGAGGAGTTTCCGCATGACGGTTTCGCACTGCTCCCGGATCGCGTTTGCGGCCGCACTCGGTCTTTGCATCGCCGCGAGCGCGTCCGCTCATCACTCGTACGCCATGTTCGACGCCGCGCGGACGGCGACCGTCACGGGCACGGTCGCGAAGCTCGAATGGACGAATCCCCACGTGTTCATCTGGGTCTACGTGCCGAATGCTGCACGCGACAGCGGCTTCGACCTGTACGCGTTCGAGAATGGGTCGCCGAACGTGTTGCTGCGGCGCGGTTGGTCCAAGGAGACATTCGCGGTGGGCGAGAAACTCGCGATCGCGTACTGGCCGCTTGCCGACGGGCGTACCGGGGGGCACTTCGCCGTCGCCACGCGTGTCGACGGTAGCGTGATACGCGGTGCAGGCGGACCCGGCGGCGGCGTGGATGCTTCGGACGCAGTTGACGCGCCCACGGCACCGGCGACGGCCAAGCCGTGAAGGGTGGCGCCCGCAAGACTTGGCGATGGGCGCCGTTCGTCGCGCTCGCGACGGCCTTAGCAGCTAGCGCCGCGGCCCAGTCGGCACACGACCTGCCGGGGTCCGCCTATGCGTCGCTCGCGAGCCTGCCGGACTGGAGCGGGTGGTGGGGGTTTGGCAAAGCCGTACCCGACGAATTCAAGTCCCAACCGCTGCCGCTGAAGCCGGCCGCGTTGGCGGCCGCGCGTGCCGCGGGCCCGGACGCCGATCCGCTGCGTTACTGCCGGCCGTGGCAATTCACGGGCACGAACGGTGGTTTCACGGAGGCGCGTCGAGTTTCTGTTCACGCCGGGACGCGTCACGGTCACGAACGAGCGGGGGTTGCTCAGGCGCATCTACACCGACGGTCGCGCGATGCCGGCGGTGATCGACGCCACGAATACCGGCCTGTCGATCGGGCGCTGGGAAGGCCAAACGCTCGTGGTCGAGACGCGCGGGATCAATCCGCTCGCGCTTTATGGCGGCGTGCCGATAGGCAGCCATGTGCGGATCACGGAACGCATCTTCCTCAAGGACCCCGGCACGCTTCAGATCGACCTCGTGACGGAAGCACCCGATGTATTGACCCAGCCCGATCGCCGAACGCGCCTCTACACGCGCGTGGAGAAAATGATGGCGAGCGATATCACGTTCTGCACGGAGTACGATCGCTCGATCGAGCCCGGCACCGGCAAGCAGCGTTTCGACCTGACGCCACCGGCCGATTTGCCGCCACCTCCGCCGCGGTAATTCGCGCGCGCGGGCGCCTACTCCGGCAGCGCGAACACGAACAGCTTGTTGCGGCTGTCGTCCGGCGCAACGTCCGGTGTCAGCCGCGCGAGCGCGCTCGTCATGTTCGATCGGCCCGTGCTCACGGCAACGTACTGTTTGCCGCCGACGGCGAACGTGATCGGATGGCCCGTCACCTGCGCGCCCAGGTTCGTGTCCCACAGCACTTTGCCGGTCGCGGCGTCGAACGCGCGGAAGTGGCCCGCCACGTCGCCGCCGAACACGAGGTCGCCGCCGGTGGCGACGAGCGCCGTGACGCCCGCGCGCGTGTCGAACTGCCACACGGCCTTGCCGGTCTCGACGGCGAGCGCGCGCACCGTGCCCACCTTGCCGTCCGCGTCCGGCGCGATCATCGTCTCGCCGCTGGATCGCGTAGATGCAGCTCGGGCTTAGGTTCGGAGGCGGTCGCCGTCGAGTTCATGCACGTGTTCTGCATCGGCATGTACATCGCCTTCGTGCGCGGGCTGTACGCGCCCGCGGGCCAGTTCTTGCCGCCGTTCGTCGTGGGGCAGATGAACAACGTCTGGTTTGCGCCCGTGAACATTGCCTTGTCGTTGACCGTGACCTTGCCCGTCGCGCCGTCGATGCCGGCCACCACGTTCTGGTTGATCGTGGGCCGCGCCCACAGGAATTCGCCCGTGACGCGGTCGAGCGTGTAGACGAGGCCGGTCTTGCCGGGGATTCCCGTCACGACCTTGCGCCGCTCGCCGGGCTTCAACCGCGGATTGATCCACGGCACTTCGCTCTTGTCCGGCGCCACGGCCGTGTCGACCAGGATGCGCTCGAACGGATGATCGAGGTCCCAATGATCGACGACGTGCTGGTAATACCACACCGTCTCGCCCGTCTCGGGACGCAGCGCGAGCGTCGAGTTGTGGTACAGGTACTGCTTGTCGTTGCCGGCCAGCATGAACTTCGGCGCAGGCGCCGTGACCGACGTGCCCATGTAGATGAGATCGAGCTCGGGGTCGTAGCTCGGCATCATCCATGCGCCGACGTGCCAACGCCCCGCATCCGGCACGTCGCCCCAGCTGTCGCCGCCGGGCTCGCCAGGCTTCGGGATCGTGCGCTTGCGCCACAGCTCCTTGCCCGTGCGTGCGTCGTGCGCCGTGATCACGCAGGCGTCGGGCCCGCCATTCGGCTGGCAATTGCGGCCCGAGATCAGCTTGCCCGCGACGACGAACGGCGCGGAGCCTTGCTTCACGTGATACTGGTGATAGTCGAAGATCCGGTTTTCCCAGACGAGCTTGCCGGTTTCCGCATCGAGCGCGTAGATCGTGTCGTCGGCGCCGTTGTCGATGATGAGCCGATCGTAGATCGCGAGGTTGCGGTTCGTCTGCGGGAAGGGCACGAACCTGCCCAAGTCTTCGGGTAGCGCCCGGCGGTGCTCCCAGAGCTTCTTGCCGGTCGCGGCGTCGAGTGCCAGCGTGTCGTCCGACGGGCTCGGGAAATACAATACGCCGTCGTGCACGATTGGCGTGCCCTCCTGAGACGGGCCCGGGTCGAGGTCGATCGACCAGGCGAGCGTGAGCTTCGCCACGTTGCGGCGATTGATCTTGTCGAGCGGGCTGTAGCCCCAGGCGTCGAACGTGCGCCGCCACATGAGCCAGTCGGCGGCGTCGGGATGCTGCAGCATCGCGTCGGTGACGGGCCGGAACTCGCGCTCGGCGGCGTGTGCGCCGAAGGCGGCGGCGAGCAAGAGCGAAACGGCGAGCGAAGTGGCGCGAGTCGGCATCGTCAGAGTCCCCCTAATCGACAGCGGGTGAATTGTCGCTCAAGCGTCCGCCGTAGGGACAGTCCGCGCTATTCGCGTAGCTCGCGCTTCAAGATCTTGCCGCTCGGGCCCTTCGGTAGCGACGCGCGAAACTCGACCACGCGCGGAGATTTGTACGCCGCCAGGTGCAGCCGGCAATGGTCGACGATGTCCTGGGTCGTCGTGGCTTCGTGGCCGGGTTTTTTGCTGATCACGGCTTTGACCTCTTCGCCGTGGCTCGGGTGTGGGATGCCGATCACGGCTGCTTCTGCGACGGCCGGGTGACCGTACAGAATCTCCTCGACCTCGCGCGGATACACCTTGTAGCCGCCGCGAATGATCATGTCCTTCTTGCGATCGACAACGAAATAATAGCCGTCGGCGTCGCGGTGCCCGATGTCGCCGCTCGAGAACCAGCCGTCCTGCAGCGCGGCGGCGGTGGCCTCGGGCTTCTTCCAGTAGCCCTTCATTACGTTGTGGCCTTTGATCTGGATCTCGCCCGCCACGAGTGGCGTCGTGATTTCGCGACCGTCGTCGTCCACGAGCCGCATCTCACACCCCCACACGGGCCGGCCGACGGCGCCAGGCTTGCGTGCCTCGCGCGTGCTGAAGCTCGCGGCCGGTGAGGTCTCGGACAGCCCATAGCCTTCCTGGATCGCGACGTTGTAGCGTGCTTCGAACGCGCGCATGACTTCGACAGGCATGGGTGCGCCGCCCGAAACGCAGTGACGCAGCGCCCCGAGATCGTACCGATCAGCGTCCGGATGATTGAGCAACGCGAAATACATCGTCGGCACGCCGGCGAAGTAAGAGACGCGGTGCCGCGCCATGAGCTCCATGGCGCTCGCCGGGTCGAAGCGCGGCATCAGCACGACGGTGCCACCTGCCGCGAGCACGGCATTCTGCACCGCGGTCTGGCCGAAGATGTGGAACAACGGCAAAGCGCACAGCGCGACCGTGTCAGCCGTCAACGGCAGCAGGTCGGTGCGGAACAGGTGAGCGTTCAGCACAAGGTTCAAATGGGTGAGCTCGGCGCCCTTGGGCTTGCCGGTGGTGCCGCTCGTGTACAGCACCACGGCCGTGTCGTCGCCGTTCGTGGGCGTCATCTGCGTGTACGGTTTGCCGGCGGCTAGCAAACGATCGAAGCCGACGGTGCCCGGGGGTGGGGTGTCCGAGCCCGCGACGATCAGCTGGTGGCAGGTGCCGACGCGGGTTGCAGCGGCCTGTGCTTGCGGAAGGAGAGCAGGAATGGTCACGAGCGCTACGGCGTCGCCATCGTCGAGGTGATAGGCAATCTCGTCCGCCGTCAGCAGCGCGTTCAGCGGCACTACCGGGCACCCGACGTAGGCGGCGCCGAAGTAGGCGATCGTAAACTCGGGCGTGTTCGGCAGCAGCAGCGCGACGTGCCGACCGCGCTCGATACCGAGCTCTCGCAGCGCGCCAGCGAAACGCTGCACGGCGTCGTGCAGCGAGGCATACGTCCACGTGCGCTCACCGAACACGAGCGCGATGCGGTCTGCGTGCAAGCGGGCGCTCTCACGCAGCGAAGTCGCGAGATTCAAGCTCAAGTTTGTCCCCGGGGCACACGATAGCACGGTGCTTGGGCCCGCTCTGCGGCGGCCCCGCCAGAGTGCTGGGCGCTGTGCTCGCGGAGTTGTAGAGTACGGGCAAAGCCATCATGCCTCGCAATTCGCATATTCATTGGTCACGACGCGACCTGCTCGGCAGGGCTGCGCTCGCGCTCGGCGTTGCCGTCGCGCCCGCGCTTCGCGTGCGCGCGCAGCAAGTCGGCGACGTGATGGCCGCGTTGAGCAGCTATATGGTCGCTTCGCGCAAGCGGTCGCTGCCGACAGCGGTCGCCGAGCTGGCGAAGCACCACATCCTCGACACGATTGCGGCAATGATCTCGGGGTCGCAATTGCCGCCAGGGCGTGCGGCGTTGCGACTCGCTGCAGCTCAAGACGGCGGTGGTACGGCCACGGTCGTCGGTGCAAAGACGTTGCTGAATCCCCTCGAAGCCGCGTTCGTCAACGGCGTGCTCGCACATTCCGACGAGACCGATGACTCGCACGGCGAATCGCAATCGCATCCCGGTGCCGCCGTGGTGCCGGCCGCCTTCGCACTCGGTGAACGGCTCGGTGCGAGCGGTGAGCAGTTCCTGCATGCGGTGACGCTCGGCTACGACATCGGCCCGCGGCTCACGATGGCGCTCGGCGGCGTCACGTTTCGAGCGGACACGCGACGCAGCACGCACGCGTTTGCCGGTACGTTCGGGGCCGCCGCGGCAGCCGGCAGTATCGCGCAGCTCGAGGAGCGTGAAATGCGCTGGCTGCTGGACTACGCGTCGCAGCAGGCCGCGGGCTACGCCGTGTGGGGCCGCGATACGGAGCACATCGAGAAGGCGTTCGTGTTCGGCGGCATGCCGGCGCGCGCGGGCGTTACCGCGGCCGAAGTGGTGCGCGCCGGCTGGAGCGGAGTCGATGACGTGTTTTCGGGCGAGGACAACTTCTTTCGCGTCAACGCGCCAGCCGCGAAGCCGGAACTGCTCGTCGAGGCGCTTGGGCAACGTTACGAGATCGCGAACACGGACATCAAGAAATGGACCGTCGGCTCGCCGATCCAGGCGCCGCTCGACGCGCTCGACAACTTGTTGCGGCGGCACGGTTTCGCGGCCGACGACGTTACCGAAGTAGTGGTGCGGCTTGCGCCGGCAGTCGGTTCGGTCGTCGACAACCGTGATATCCCGGACATCTGTTTGCAGCACATGCTCGCGGTCATGCTGGTGGACCGCACGGTGTCGTTCCACGCGGCGCACGATGTGCAGCGGATGAAGGATCCGGCCGTGATGCGCGAGCGACACAAAATCCGCTACGTGCCCGACCCCGACCTTGCGGCGCTGTTGCCGGTCCGTGTCGCGATCGTCGAAGTCGCCTTGCGCGACGGCACGCGTCACCGCGAGCGTGTCGAGGCCGTGCGCGGCACGCGTCGCAACCCGATGAGTCGAGACGAGGTCGTGGCCAAGGCGCGCGACCTGATCGAGCCCGTGCTCGGCGGCGTGACTGCCGATGAGCTGGTGGCGAAACTCCTCGCGCTCGAAACGCTTCGGGACATTCGCGAGCTACGGCCACTGCTGCAGCACTAGCGTTGGGGAGAAGCGTCATGCTGCACGGCAGCCACCGAACGCAGACCACTCGTGCATCTAACACTCATAAAAAACATGAGAGTAGTCTCGCAACTATATGATTAAAATAACCGTTGGAGGCGTCCCCGAGCACTTCAATTTGCCTTGGCACTTAACTATGGAAGCCGGGGTGCCGCAGCGTCTCGGCATTGAGCTCACTTGGCGGGACTACCCCGATGGCTCGGGCGCCATGGCGGCCGCGCTACGCGCCGGCGAGCTCGATGCGGCGCTGTTGCTCACGGAGGGCGCCGTGGCCGGCGTCGCGAACGGGGGCGGGTTCCGGATTGCGAGCCTGTACACCGAGTCATCCCTGATCTGGGGCATCCACGTACCCGCCGGGTCGCGGTTCATGCGTGTGGCGGACCTTCGCGGCGCGCGCTACGCGATCAGCCGCCTCGGCTCGGGCTCGCACCTCATGGCGTGCGTGCACGCGCGGGCACTGGGCTGGCCGACCGATACACTCGAGCTCGTGACCGTACGCAACCTGGCCGGTGCCGTCGACGCTTTCGCGACCGATGCCGCCGACGTTTTCTTCTGGGAAAAGTTCATGACGAAGCCGCTTGTCGATGCCGGCCGATTTCGGCGCGTCGGGGAGTTCCTGGCGCCATGGCCGGCATTCGTGTTGTGCGTGGCCGACGGAGTCGGTGCGCCACAGCGCGTGGCGCTCCGCGCGCTGCTCGCCGCAGTTCTCGACGAGGCGAAGACGCTCGCGGCCCGAGGGGATGCCCCGGCGGCGATCGGCGCTCGCTACTCGCTCGAGCCAACCGATGTCGCGGAGTGGTTGGGCGCGACGCGCTGGGCGCACGCAGTGGCCATCGAACCAGGTCACCTCGCACAGGTGACGGCAGCTCTGAAGAATCTACAGCTCATCCCGACCGGGTTCACTTCGGAGCAGGCACTCCTGCCGCTTGGCACGGACTGAACGACGCTAACCGCGTTGAAGCAGTAGGGTTCCGTCGTTATGATCGGCCAGTCACAAATGACGGGCCCGTTCCTCCGTGCCTCGCCGGCTTCGGCAGCGCGGCCGAGGCGGGTTGTGTGGGGGAAAATCAAGCGCGCTGTGGATCGACTGTGCTGCTCGCACAAGGCATGGGTGCGGGCCGTCGATTGCAGTCGCCGCGGTAGTGGGTCGTTTGAGGAGCTCGAATGATGCGTAGTGTGGTGGCAGTACGAGGTGCCGCGTTGGCGGTGGTCGCAACGGTGGCGCTGTCGTCCGCCGCGGCGTGGGCGCAAGCCAATCTCGCGGGCGTATGGAACAACGGCTATTTCGAAGATTGGCCAGATCGCTTTCCGGGTCCCGAGCTCGGCGATTACGCCGGTTTGCCGTTGAACGACGCCGATCGCGCGCGCGCGCAGAGCTGGAATGCCACGATCCTGTCGTTGCCGGACTATCAATGCCGCGTGCATCCGGCGGATTACGCGAACAGCTTCGCCGACATTCGCATCTGGGACGAGATCGACACCGTCACGCAGCAGCGCCGTGCGATCCATCTTCAGCACTTCGCATGGAACACGGTTCGGACCATCTGGATGGACGGTCGGCCGCATCCACCGGAATTCGCCGAGCACACCTCGATGGGCTTCTCGACCGGCGAGTGGGTCGGCAACAACTTGAAGGTTACGACGACGCACCTGAAGGAAGGCTGGCTGCGACGCAACGGCGTCGCGCGCAGCGACTCGGCCACGGTCACCGAGTACTTCGTGCGCCACGGCAACAATCTGACGTGGAGCGTGTTCGTGCAGGATCCGAAGTACCTCGAGGAGCCGTTCTTCCGTAACCGCGACTACACGCTTGCGGAGAACGGCAGCATCGGCGCGTATCCGTGCGAGAGCGTGGTCGAAGTGCTGTTACCGGAGGAGGGCTACTTTCCGCATTACCTGCCGGGTAAGAATCAGTTCCTGATCGAGTACGCGCGCAATCACCACATTCCGTTCGAGGCAGCCATGGGCGGCGCGGCGACGATGTACCCCGAGTACCGCAAGAAGCTCGCGCAGCTGCCGCAACCCTAGCCTGGAGCCAGTCATGAAGAGATACGTTCTTACGGCACTCGCGATGGCGCTTACGTGCACGGGGTTCCGCGCGGCGGCGCAACCACAGCAACCGAACTTCGACACGGTGCAAATTCAGACGCTGAAGGTCCGCGACAATCTGTACATGCTCGTCGGCTCCGGCGGCAACATCACGCTGCAGGTCGGCGACGACGGCGTGTTGATCGTTGATACGCAATTCGCACCCTTGGCGCAGAAGATCGTCGCGGCCATTCGGAAGATCTCCGATCAGCCCATTCGCTACATCATCGACACGCATCACCACGGCGATCATACCGGCGGCAACGCAGCCCTGCGGCTAGCCGGCGCGACGGTCAGCGGCGGCAACATGGCCGGCGCGATTCGCGATTCCGGCGTTGGCGCGGCGATCATTGCGCACGAGAACGTACTGAATCACTTGAGCGCAGCCAAAGGGCCGCAGGCGCTTGCCTCGGATGGCTGGCCCACGAGCACGTTCTTCGGCAAGAAGAAGGAGTTGTATTTCAACGGCGAAGGCATCGAGATCATTCACATGCCCGCGGCGCATACCGATGGCGACAGCATCGTGTTCTTCCGCCGCTCCGATGTGATTTCGGCCGGCGACGTGTTCGGCACAACGAGCTTTCCGATCATCGATATCCCGAACGGCGGCAGCTACGCGGGCATCGTGAAGGCTGTCGATCGGCTCGTCGACATCATCATTCCCGTGTATGGCCAGGACGGCGGCACGCTCGTGATCCCGGGGCACGGCCGGTTGTCGAATCTCGGCGACGTATTGAACTATCGCGAGATGGTCATCGTGGTCCGCGACCGGATCCAGAGCATGATCGACGCGGGCATGACGGTCGAGCAGGTCAAGGCCGCGAAGCCGACCAAGGGCTATGACCCCGTGTATGGCGCCGGCTTCATGACGCCGGACAGGTTCGTCGAGACGGCCTACCAAAGCCTCAAGAATCCGCCTGAGGACGCAAAATGAAAAACTCCCGTTACCGTATTCTGGCCAGCGGCCTCGCCGCAGCCGCGTTCCTGGCACTCCAGTTTTCGCCCTCGTACGCACAACCGCGCGGCCCGGCACAGCCGCCGCGCAGCGCACGTGAGTCCGCGCCCATCGATCTGACGGGGCAGTGGGTGTCGATCATCACGGAGGACTGGCGCTTCCGAATGGTCACGCCGCCGAAGGGCGATTACCCCGGCGCGTTGCTCACGCCCGCCGGAGAAGCGATCGCCAAGGACTGGGATCCCGCGAAGGAAGAAGCGGCCGGCAACCAGTGCAAGGCCTACGGCGCGGCTGCCATCATGCGACAGCCGGGGCGAATCCGAATCTCGTGGAAGGACGACTCGACGCTGCAGATAGAGACCGACGCGGGGCAGCAGACGCGTTTACTGCACTTCGGCCAGGTGGACGACCCGGCCGAGGCGAGCTGGCAAGGCGTATCGCGTGCGGAGTGGATCATGCAGGGCCGGCCCGTCGCGAACGGCAGCTTGAAGATCAGCACGACGCACATGAAGGAAGGCTTCCTGCGCAAGAACGGCGTGCCGTACAGCGCATCGACGGTGCTGACCGAGTACCTCGACGTCCTCGCCGAGCCGGATGGCTCGCAGTGGCTCGTCGTGAAGTCGATCGTCGAGGACGCGCGTTACCACACGGCGCCGCCGATCACGAGCAGCAACTTCCGCAAACAGAAGGATCGCAGCGGCTGGGATCCGCAGCCGTGCTCGGCGCGCTAGCGCCGACCTGATTCTCGCGCACAAAAGAAAACGGCCCATGCCGCAAGGCACGGGCCGTTTTGTACTGCGTCAGTGCGCTCGGTCGACGACCGAGACGGCGGTCACTTGATGGCGAAGCCTGCGGCCGGGTTGAACTCCTTGCCGTCGCCGCGAGTGGCCTTCATCCAGGCCGCCGCCGGGCGGCCGTCCTTCATCGGGTGACCCGTGATCGTGATCTCGGTGCCCGGGGAGAGATCGCTCTTACGGATACCAGCGCGAGTCAGCGTGCTCGGACCCTCGGCCTCGAAGCCCCAGGTCGTGACGGTGCCATCCGCGTTCTTGACGTCCACGAGCAGCCACGAGTGCGGATTCGTGTACTGAAACTCTTTGACGGTGCCCTTGAGGGTGACCGCTTTGGCGTCATCGAACATGACCGCAGAGTGATGTGCGAAGCTCGGTGCTGCTGCGAGCACGAGCCCGCCAAGTGCAGTTGCCAGAATCTGTTTCATGGTCGTCTCCTACTTCTCGTCCTTCTTCGTGAAACCGAAATTCGTGAAGTCCGAACTTCCGCTCTCCGTCTTGGTTACGGTGTTGTTCTGGTTCTCGGCGCAGTCCCAGTATCGGATACGCAGGCTCTTGTCGTCGTTCGCCAAGCGTTTATAGACCTGTTTAGTGTACCAAGGTTCAGCGAGCGCTGGCGGGTCGAACGACCACACGTCGACGTCCATCGTCGATGGATCCGTTTTGTGCCAGATCTCCACGGTTTCGACCTGCTCGGTGTAGTACGGCTGGATGCGCTGATATTGGCCGGCGCGCATCTGGGCCGTGTGAATGACGAGCTTGTCCCCATCCCAGAAGCCGATCGAGTCGCCTTCCCAAAGCGGATACGCGTCGCCCTCGCTCGGATGATCGCGGCCGTCCGTGTAGACGCGGCGGACCTCATTCTGTTGCTCCGTGATGAGGTAGGTCTCCTGCGGGGTTACCACCCACTCGCGCAGGAAAGGCTCGGCCAACCACCGCGGCATGCCCGCGGGCTCGCAGTTACTGAGCGGATCGTATTCGATACCGCGCTCGATTCTGTCCAGTTTCTCCGTGAGGCGCTTGCTGTATTCCGGTGTGAGCTTCGCGGTGGGCAACGCCGTCGTCGAGGCTTGATCGGTGTCCCAGAAAAAAATGTTCCCTTCGCGGGTCCAGAGGCCGGTCCAGTCCGGCACGGTGGACCACGTGAGCGGCTGGCCGCCTTTGGCTTGCTCCTTGAGATGGTCGTAGAGCGCACGCGCGGTCTTGTACTCGATCCCGAGATCGGTCATCCGCTGCTTGGCGGCCGCGCGTGCTTCGGGCGTTGATGGTGCTGCGGGTGTCCCGCCGGCGGCCGGCGACTGCGGCGTGGGCTGTTGCTGACACGCTGCTACTGCGATCGTCGCGATCGCGACGCTTAGCGTTCGCCACCCGGCGTTTACGTTGGTGCTCATCATCTTCAACCGCCTCCCCGAGAACCTTGCTTAAGATTTGTACGGGTATTGTAGAGCGCGCTGACGCGGAGCGGTACAGACCGCCGAAGCGAGCTGGTCTTGGCAGAATGAACTTGCTAATGTCGAGACGTATCCCGGCGGAGCCGGCCGGGAGGGGGGACGGAAAAATGCGTATCGGTTGGCGTTATCTCGCTGCACTCACCTGTGCTTGGGCGGTCGCGGCGGCCGTTCCTGCGTTCGGCCACCATTCTTTCGCCGTCTACGACTTCGAGCAGCAGATTCCGTTCGAGGGCGTTGTGGCCACGCTGAGCTTCAAGAACCCGCACATTGCGATGACCCTGACGCACGTCCTGCCCGACGGCAGCACCGAGACGATCGACTTCGCCGAGGGGGCGCCGGCGAACATGGCGGTGCGGGGTGGGCTCACGCCCGACATGATCAAGCCGGGCACCAAGATCACCGCGATCGGTTCGCCGCGGCGCGACAACCCGAAGGTGTTCTTCCTGCGCCACGTTCGGCTCGCGGACGGCCGCGAGTTTCTCTGAACCCCCCGGTAGAGGGAAGCCCACAGCCAAGTCGCCACAAATCAAAAGAATTCTTCGTCGCAGTGCGGATGCGCCGCGGCGTGGACAGGCTCAACACAGTCGAGAGGGGGACAATATGCAGAGCTACAGGGGGGCCTCAGCGGCACGGCTGGGGTGGTTGGCTGCGACCGTTGGCGTGGCGATTGCCGGCCAGGCAGTGGCGCAGCAGCTGGAAGAGATTGTGGTGACCGCCGAGCGTCGCGAGCTGTCGCTGCAGGCGACGCCGATCTCGGTTCTCGCCTTCACGGGCGACTCGCTCGAGCTGCGCGGTGTGAAGGACTTGTTCGATCTCGCAAACCTCGCGCCGAATCTGGAGATCAAGGGCTCGCGCGGCTCGGGCAACACGTCGCCGACGTTCGAGATCCGCGGCATCAGCGGTGGCGGTGGCGCGACCGGCGAGCGCAGTGTCGGCTTCTACGTCGACAACGTGTTCATGCCCCGTAGCACCGGCCCTGTGATGCGGGTACTCGACGTGGATCGGATCGAGGTGTTGCGGGGTCCGCAGGGTACCCTGTTCGGGCGCAACAGCACGGGCGGCGCCATCCGCGTTTTCTCAAAGCAGCCCGGTCCCGACCCGGATGCCTACCTGAAGGTCACGGCGGGCAACATGGGGCACACGGACGTTTCCGGCATGGTCAATGTGCCGCTGTCGGACAGGCTCTTTCTTAGGGCGCAAGGCGCATCGTTGCACGAGGACGGCTACGTGCAGCGGGGCCCGCAAAAGCTCGGCGGCTCTGACGACAGTGTCGCGCGGGTAATGATCGGCTGGCACCCCACCGACAAACTGAGTCTCACGTTCGGTGCGTTGCACACCGATTCGGATTCGGATGGCAGTCCGACGGACATGACCATCTTCAACATGAACCCCGTCTGCCCGCTGGATCCCAGCAACCCGTACTATTGCTTGCAGGGCAACTACGCCGACTGGGTCTCGGATTTCCTGGAGTCTTCCGGGCAGGCGCGTCTGCAGCAGAACGATTCGCGGTTGGTTCGCGACGGCTACTCGATGCCGGATTGGTGCTTTCTCGATAACTCAAACGCCGACTGGAGCGACCTGTGCAAGCAGTGGAACAAGTCGCGCTACTCGCAAGTCGATGCCAACATCACGTGGGACATCGGTGACCATCTCTCGATGACGTCGACGACCGGGCTGTCGCGGTTCTACAGCAGCGGCGTCAGCGATTGGCAGCTGCTCGGCATGGAGTTCCGGCCGTCGACCGTGAACTCCGATGTCACCTACCAGGAGATTCAGTTCAACCTGCAGCTGGCCAACGGCAAGATCGACCTCGTGACCGGCATGAATTACTTCAGCGAGGACTCCGGTTCGCCGCGCGAAGGGTTGATCAACGCCATTGGGTCGAGCACCTTCAATGCCACCACGGGCGGTAGCGCGAACGGAAACCTATGGGGCTGCAACGACACGCTGGGCGTGCCCTGTGCGAGCGGTGTTCGACGCTTGCGCAGGACCGGTGACGGATCGACGCATCAGGACTCGACGGCCTACGGCATATTCGTGAACAGCACCATCCATCTCGGCAAGATCGTAAATCTGACGACCGGTTTGCGGGAGTCGCTCGATGAGAAAGCGTTCTCGAACACGCTGTTCGCGTCGGACAACTTCATCCCGCAAGACGGTATCTCGACGACCGTCAGTGCGTCGGACGATTGGCGAGCCACCGACTGGCGCGGCACCCTGGACTTCCAGGTCAACAAGGACTTCATGGTGTACGTGACGTCGTCGAAGGCGTTTCGTTCAGGAACGTTCAGCGTGCCAGCTGCGCTCGGAACTACGACTGCGCGGCCGTATAACCTGCGGCCGCCGCCCGCGGGCGTTCCCCCCGAGACGTTGTACAACAGCGAGATCGGTGTGCGGTCGGAGTGGCTCAATGGCCGATTCCGCTTCAACGTCACGCGCTACAACATGAACTACACCGATCGGCAGGGCGCCTCTGCGGTGCAGGATCCTTCGGCACCGACCGGGTTCGTCATCCAGCTTGTCAACCAGGGGGACGTGGCCCTTGCCGGTACGGAGATCGAGGCGACGCTGGCGGTCACGGATCGCTTGAGTCTCGAGGCGGCGACGGGTCGCGCGGACTACGCGATGGCGAATGTCTGCATCAACAACGGGCCGTTCCTGTTCCCGCCGCCGATGGATCACGAGACGTCGTTCAGCAGCCGCTATCAGATCCCGGCCCGGCATGGCAGCTTCATGTGGGTGTTCAACTACACGAAGACCGGCCCGATGCAGACGCACCCGGGCGGGTTTACGCCCGAGGAGGATGCGATTTACAAGTGCAACAGTGCGTTTTCTGCGTCGTTCATCGACTCGCGCTACGAGGTGCCGAGCTACAGCATCATGAACACGACGTTGCGTTATACGACGGCCAGCGGCAAGTGGAGCGGGACGCTCTTCGTGAACAACCTCACGGACGAGGTGTACGCGAACAACGCGCAGGCGTTCGGCCGCGGTTACTGGACGCAAGGTGGGCCCGGTGGAGTGGCGGGATATAGCGCGGCGCCGCGCGATGCCATCGCCGACTATCGCGGTCGCCCGCGCGAGTACGGGCTGATGTTCCAGTACAACTTCCGGCCATGAGCCACGACGCCCGGGTCTTGTGACCCGTGCGCTGTGCTCTTCACGATACGAATGCTGCGGGGCCATCGGGCCCCGCGTTTTTGGTGCGGCGGACTCGCCGATTACTTGGCTGCGGCCGCCTGGTTCCTGCGCGCAAGCACGTCGCGCAACAGCGGCAAGTCGGCAAGCGGTGGCGCGTCGACCGGGATCGTCTTCAGGTACGCCCAGATATCCGCCAGCGTTTGCGCCGATGCGTCGCGGAATGCCGGCATCTGCGGCAGCGGCGAGTTCTGCACGAACGTGATGAACCCCTCTACGGGATAGTTCATCGGCACCAAACGCCGCTCGCCGGTTTGCGCATCGAATCCGTGGCAGGCGTAGCAGTTGTAGGTATCCGAGAACAGTTGCCGGCCACGTTCGGCATTGCCGACCGGCGTGCTGCCGGCGTTTTGCTGGGCGGGCGACGGGGCCGCCGCGACGAGGAGGCCCAACGCGACGGATGGAGCGAGGCAGGCGCGTGCGAGCTTGCGCATATTCATGACCGAAAGACCGCCTATCTGGGTTGCGAGACGACGTCGAGCAATGCGGGCTCGCCCGCGCGCACGCGCGCGAGCGCTCGCTCGAGTGCCGGCGCCAGCGCATTCGGATCGCTGATCGGGCCTTCGGCATACACGCCGTAGCCTTGCGCGATCTTGGCGTAGTCCGGTGCCGGCTCGCGGATCACGTTGCCGATGTCCACCTTGTCGTTGCCGCGGCCGCGCCGTGCGGCAGTGCGCTGCACGAGCATGACTTCCGCGTGATACGCGCGGTTGTTGTGGATGATCACGAGCAGCGGAATCTTGTGGTGCGCTGCCGTCCACAGCGCGCCGGCGCCGACGAAGTTGAAGTCGCCGTCGCCGACGATGGCGATCGGCAGCCGTCCGTGCGCCTTGTGCGCGAGCGCGCCGCCGACGGAGGCCGGCGTGTCGTAGCCGATGCCGAACCCGCCGCAGTCGCCGTTGTAGCGATAGTGCTTGTCGTGGTTCAACAGCCGGCGCTGCCATTGGCCCGTGAACTGATGACCGGAGACGATCGCCCAGTCGTCGTTCTGAATCTGGCGGCCGAGCTCGGCGACCATGCGCGGCACGCTGATCGGGCTCGAATTCCAACCGTAGCGAGCGTCGTCCATCTCGCGCTCGCGAATCGCCTTGTGTGCCTCGGCAACCTTGGCGCGGCGTGCGGCGCGGGTGCGCGCCGCGTCACGCGGGCTCTGCCGGCGGATCTCTTCGATCAGCGACGGCAGCGTGGCTTCCGCGTCGGCCGCGATCGCGAGGTCGATGTCCGTGTAGCTGCCGTAGTCATGGATGTTGTGACCCTGCGACAGGTACTCCGCGCAGATGCTGATGGTCTTGCCGCTCGTGGCGCGCGTCTGGCGCAGCGACGGCATCATGTCGTTCAGCTCGAGCCCGAGAATCACGTCCGGTTTGTAGTCGGGGCCGCCCGAACCGTACAACGCGTGCCAGGACGGGAAGTCCTGCCACGAGCCGTAGGTGCCGACGTCGACGGGCGATTGCAGCAGCTCGGCCAGTTCGAGCAGCAGGTCCCATCCGGCCGGTGTGCGCCCGAGTTTGCCGGGCCGGATCAGCGGTCGCTCGGCGTTGGCCAGCCATTTGGCAGCCTCGCGGACCGCACCGGTCTCGCCCTGCGGGATGGCGGGCAGCGTGAGCTTCGGGAATCGGCAGGCTCATGCCGTTCGGAATTGCCGCTTCCTGCAGCTCCGAGTCCACGACGAGCAACGTCGGGCCCATCGGCGGCGTGCGCCCGATCGTGTACGCGCGCATGGCGATGCCGGCGAACACGTCGAGCCGCGTCGGCTCGTCGTCCATCTTCATGAAATCCCGGACCAGCGAGCCCATGTCCTGCGCGCTGTGCGGGCGGTTGATGACGGACGTCGGGTTACGCGGCGTACCGACCACGCCGAACACCGGTACGCGGTCGCACCAGGCGTGGAACAGCCCCATCGAGGCATGCAGCAGCCCGACGGTGCCGTGCATCAGCGTCATCATCGGCTTGCCGGCCGCTTTGGCGTACCCGTGCGCGATGGCTGCGCCGGCTTCCTCGTGCAATACGGTCAGAATTTCGGGCTTGCGGTTGCCGCCGTGGTTGATGATCGATTCGTGCAGGCCTTCGAAAGCCGAGCCGGGGTTCACGGCCACGAAGTCGAAGTCGAGCGCCTTCAGCACGTCGACCATGTGGTCGGAGGCCGGGTGCTCGATGAACGATGCGCCGACACGCGGTTCGGGCGGCACGAAATCTTTACGGGCGTCGGCCTCCGTGGGCCGCGCGACAGCGGGGCGTGCGACTGGCGCTGCCTGCTGCGCCTCGGCAGTGCCGCCGACCAACGCGCTGGCGGCGCCTGCGGCGCCCGCGGCAGCTCCCTTCAAGAATTTTCGTCGATCGACGGACTGTGTCGCGTCGTTGTCGCTGCGTTTGGCCACGGCAATTCCCCCTGTGACGATCCGGGCTCCGCAGCGCAGAGCGCCGCGGAGCAATCGCGGGGATCATACCGCAATCAGTTCAGGGGGAAAGGACGGCGCCGTTCGGCGTGGTCCCGCGCTCAGGTCGTCATCCGGACGCGATTGCGACCGGCTGCTTTGGACTGCATCAGCGCCTGGTCGGCGCGCTCGATCAACGCTTCGGCCGGCGTTGCGTCGTTTGGCTGCCGTATCGTGAAGCCGACGCTGACGCTGACCGGCATGGAGCCGTCGCGCGTTGGGATCGGCGTGTCGGTAATCGTGCGGCGGATGCGCTCTGCGACTCTGCCTGCGACGGCCGCATCCGTGTCTGTCATCAGCACCAGAAATTCGTCGCCGCCAATCCGGCAGATGTTGTCTTCGCCGCGCACGACGGTCAGTAGGCGGCTCGCGATCTTGCGCAGCACTTCGTCGCCACTCTGATGGCCGTAGGTGTCGTTGACGCGCTTGAAGTTATCGAGATCGAGTAACGCCAGCGTCAGCGGCGAGCGGCGCTCGTCGGCCTTGCGAAACGCGGCCTTCAGCAGCACCGATGCGCCGCGCCGATTCCAGAGGTGCGTGAGGGGGTCCATCAGCGCCTCGCGGCGCGCGAGGCTCAACTTCGAGGTTAGCGCGGCCTGGGCGCTGCTCAACTGCTCGTTCAGCAGCTCGCGCTGAGCGAGCGCCGCAAGATCGGTGATCGTCTGGCAATCGGCGGGCGAGAACTCGCGCGGCTGCAAATCGAATACGCAGAAGGTCCCGATGACAACGCCGTGCTCGTCGGTCAGTGGGTAGCCGGCGTACGCCCGGAAGCGCGGTGCGCTCGTCACGATCTGGCTCGTTGCCACCCGCGGATCTTTAAGAGTATCGGGAATCGTCAACAGCCGATTCTCGTCGACGGTCAATCGGCAGATCGCGTCGGCGCGCGGGATTTCCGACACTCCCCAGCCGGCGGACGATTTGAACCATTGCCTGTCGTCGTTCAGCAAGGAGATCGCGGCGACCGGGGCGTGTAGCGCGCGTCGCGCAATACGTGTGATGCGCTCGAACCGTTCCTCGATCGGCGTGTAGAACAGGTCGAGCGTATGGATATTGGCGATCTTGAGCGTCGCTGTGCTCGCGATTGTTTTGCTGAGTGTGGTGTCGCTCACTCGTGAATCCCGCACCATTCTTTGGCGGCTGCGTAGAGGGTCTAATGTACGCCGCGGCTCACTCTGGACGTGTGAGGAACGTCTCGGTCCGGCCGCATGCGCGCGGTGCGAGGTCCAGTCAGGAGCCGCCTGCCGCTGAAATAAGGGTTCCGAACATGGAAATTGTGATTCAGGTCCACAGGCGGTCACGGCGGGGTCGTTAGCCTATGAACTCTTTGAATTCTCTGTTCCGGCGCAATGCCGGTGCCCGCTGGAGGCCGTGGAAGGGCTATGCGACAGGTGAAGAGTCGGCCCGACTATCGGGACTCCGCCCCGATCGACGCGCGCCTGCTGCAAAACAGCAGCGTCGCCGCGGCCGTTGCAGTGGCGTCCGACGGGCACATCGTATGGGCCAACGCACCGGCTGCACGATCTGCTGGGCACGCCGGTGCTCACGGCGCACTGATCGGTCGCAAGCTACGCGAGTTCTTCGTCGAGCCCGCGGACTGGCAGGCATGGTGTGATGCGCCGCCTGGCGGGCGCGCCGTTCCAGCTCGACCTCCGGACGGCGGGCGGCGGCGTGCAGACGTCTGCGCGGCGACTGCATCGCGACAGGCGAGGGCGCAGCGCCGGATCGTGTCCGGTCTGTTTCGTGCCGGTGGACGAGCAGCCGAACCTGCGCGCGCGTGGCACAACGCGCGGCACGCATGGAAGCGCTCGGCAGCCTCACGGCCGGCATCGCGCACGACTTCAACAATCTGTTGACCGTGCTCGTCGGCAATCTGTATCTCGTCGGCGAAGAGTTGCGAACGCAACCGAAGATGTTCGAGAAGCTCAAGGCGGCGCGCGACGCCGCCAAGCGTGGGACAGACCTCATCAAGCAACTGCTCGCGTTCGCGCGCCGCGAAGAGCTCGACGCCGATATCGTGGATCCAGCGAAAGTCGTGGACGGCGTGACACCGCTGTTGCGCCGCGCGCTGGGCGTGCGCATCAAGCTCGACACAGCTTTCCAGGCGGACGCCGGCACCATTCGGGCCAGCACGGCGCAACTCGAGAGCGTCGTCGTGAACCTGGCGGTCAATGCGCGCGACGCAATCGAGAGCAAGGGGCGCATCGCGATCGAGGTGCGTCGCGTGCAGCTGACGCAGGAGGAGGCGGAGCGTTGCCAGCTGGCGCGTGCGGGCGTCTACGTCGCTGATCAGCGTCGAGGATACCGGCTGCCGGCATTCCGCCGGAGCTGATCGAGAGGGTGTTCCAGCCGTTCTTCTCGACGAAGGGCGAGCGTGGCGGCACTGGCCTCGGTCTCAGCATGGTGCGTTGGTTCGCCGAGCAGGCGGGGGGCGCCGTGGAGCTGCAGAGCGTGGTGGGGCGCGGTACGACGGTGACGCTGCTGCTGCCGCAACAGTCCGAGCACGCGAAGCGATGGCGACCGGACCATGCCGCTGTCGACGCTGCCGAGCGGTAACGAGCGCGTCGTCGTGCTCGCACTCGACGAGGAGCTGCGCGCAACGATTCATCAGACACTCGAGGTGCTCGGCTACGGAGTTCGGCTAACTTCCGGTGTCGAAGACATGTTCGACGCGTTGCGCGCGGAAGAGGCGCAGCTTCTGGTAGTGGATGGCCTCGGTCGTGCCGACGCCGATGTGCTGATTCGCGCGCGTGCGATTCGGCCGGGGCTCAAGATCATGGTCACGACGGACGCGACGCGCACGGGCGAGCGTTTCGCGGCTGCCGGCGCCGCCATGCTCGCAAAGCCGTTTTCGTTGGCCGATCTGGCGGGCGCGGTACGCGGAACGCTGGACGCTCCGACCGGGGCGCCGCGCATTTAGGCCCCGCTACCCGATGTCCTTGGCATCGAGCATCAACGCTGAAACGCTCGAGCTGGGTCGTCAGCGCTCGCATTGCGACGAGCTGTTCGTCGCTCAGGCGCTCCAACGCTTCGGCGAAGTAGCGGAGCCGCTGCTCCTGCGCTCGCTGATAGATGCGCCGCCCCTTGGTCGTCGTGGTGACAAGCACCCCGCGACCGTCGGCCTTGTCGTCGCTGCGTTTCACGAGGCCGTCATCGACCAGGGCCGACACCATCCGTGACATCGTCGCGGGACGCACCATTTCCTGGTCGGCCAGCGCGGTCACCGAGATCGGTCCGCGCCGCTCGATGACGGCCAGCGCGCTCAGGCGCTCCGGCGTCATTCCGTGGGGCAGACTCGAGGTTGCGCATCTCGCGTGCGAGTCGCGCAAACTGCTCGTGCAGCAGCGCTGCGACTTCCGCGCGCGTTTCGACAGTTTCGTCCGTTGTAGCGTCGTAGAGCCATCGATCCAAGCACCTTCTCGTTGTTATGGTCGGTGGCGGCTGGCAAGTGCGAAGAGCACTTCGTCTTTCGAGCGCTTCGGTGAGTCCACCCGCAACGCCGTCCGCCGACGAATCGTACGCCAGATCTTGCAGAGACTGTCTAGCTGTCCTTGGCTTTTGGGATTGTGTTCCCTCGGTCGATCTCAATCGAACGATAACGTGAAGCGGAACGAGATCAAGCGCTCGGGAATCAGGCTCGTATCTTCCGGGTCCACATCCTGAAACCGAAAACGACGGTCGAGCAAATTGTCTGCGTTGAGAGACAGAAGTCCGCGGCGATTCGGCAGCCGATAGCCAACGAACGCGTCGACGAGCCAGAAGCGATCTTGGCCCGGCTCCAGCGTACCGGGTGGCGACGTGCTCATGACGAATGTGCCGTGATCCCTAATATGAGACGTTCTGAAGCCTAGCATCAAGCCGCTGGGGGAAAAATAGCGCAGCTCGATCGGCAGACGCTCGATCGTCAGGTCCGAGTAGTTGAAGAGCGGTATTCCGTTCAGCGGCAGCGTGCTGGCGTAGCGGCCATGCTCGAGCTTCGCGCTGAAGCCGAGCCGGTCGTGCGGCGTCCAGTAGAAGTATGCCCGTTGCGTCCGTTCCCGCAGCGTCACGTCCTGCACCTGAAACTGCGGCGCTTCGAAAGGGTAGAGGATGCTCGTATCGGTATCGCGGTGTGAGGCTTCCCAGCCGGCGAATAACCGCGGGGACAGTGTTTGATCGACCGCGAGGCCGCGGACGGTCGAGCGATCGGCGACTCCGCCGAACAGCAGTTGGCTGAACCCCGCGACCTGGACCGGTTCCAGTCGCGGTTGCGGATTCAGCCGCGACGTTCGTCAGCGAGCCGGACAACGAGCGGAACGCGGCTGCGCGAACCGTGGTGTGGCTCGTCGGGCGCCACGTGACCCCGAGCTTCGGGTTCGCCGCGCGCTCCGTCAGTAACTCCGTGCCAATGCGGTCCCACGCCGCGCCCGCCGTGATCGTCACCGACGGTACCGGGTCGACGAGCACGTACGCCGTAGAGATCCGTTTGCGTGACGTTATCCGTCGGATGCAGACACCACCGGCGGGCTCGCCAGGAAAGGCGAAACGCGTCTCGCTGGACTCCCTGCGGCTTGCTTGCGCGAGCCCTGCCAGAAGCCGGATCGCTCCAGCCTCGTGAATCAGCTGGAGGTCGATGCCGGACGTGCTTCGCTGGTCAGAGAACGCGAATGGGTCGCCGACGGTGACGTCGCCGCCGCCGCGCTCGTGAATGACGGAGGCCAGCAGGCTATCGTGGGCGGTGAGGTTGTGCCGGGCGCCGAAGCGCAAGCGAGTCCGAGCGTCTCTGACTGCGCGCGACAGCGGGCTGTAGAGGTTCGGGTCGAAGGCTGAGTGCGAGGTCACCGTGGGTGTTGCGCGTCGATCTGAGCTCGACCTGCAGGTTCGTGTCGAGGGCCGGGCGGAACTGCACGAACGCGTTGGCCACGCGCTCGTCGCGGTCGTTGTTGGCACGGAAGCCGTCCGACTCGAAGCGGTACTGACCGAACCCATACGAGACTCGGTCGTGCAACCCGGCAACGGCCACTTCCGTCCCGGAGGTGTTGTTGCCTCCGGTAGCACCGGAAGCCTGCAGCCGCAGCCCGTTTTGCGTGACCGGCGAGCCGAGCTCGTTGAGCGGGGCGAGGCCCGGTCCGAGATGGGCCGCCAGGAACGTGCTCGGTTGCCCGAGTTGTGCGGGGATTGGCGTCAGGTTCGCCGGTTGCAGCAGCTGGGCAACGAATAGCTCGCTGACGCGCGCGATTTCCTCGCGCGGCTCGTGCGAGTACGCGTCCGCGAGCAGCCGATGGCCTGCGTAGTCGCTCGGGCGATCGTCCACGGCTTGCCAGGCGTCGGCGAGTGCCAGACGGTCGAAGCCGAGCTCCGTATCGACGCGCGCGATGCTCGAGCTGCGCGTCGCAAGATCGGCGTCGAGGGGCAACCACGATCGCAGCGCCACGCGATTACCGTTCTTGCTGCTGGCCGTTTGCAGATCGTGGAACGCTTCGACGGGCCGGTTGGCGCGGAGTTTTTGCAGCGCAGCGTACAGCCACGGCGTTGGGTCGAGCGGATCGAATCGTTTCGCGAGATCGAGCTGGCTGCCGGTCAGCTTCGCCCGGTTCTCGGCCTCGTAGACCTTGGCCATGTAGCTGCGCGCGAGCGCATTGGTCGGATCCAGCGCGACGGCCAGCTCGATCTGCTGGCGGCCGGCGATCAGGTCGCCGCCCTGAATCAGGGCCAGTCCGCGCCCGAGCCGCGGCAATGGCGCGGCCGGCTCGAGCTCGACCGCGTGTTCGAACGCGTTGCGGGCGGCCGGCGAATCGAGCCGCGCCAGGTAGGCGAACCCGAGCACCGTGACCGGCTCGGCGCGGCGGGGCGCGAGACGGGCACCGCGCGTCGCGTGCTCGATGCTCGTCCTGACATCGCCGTTCGCCAATGCCAGCGCCGCCACCCGGCTCAACGCCAACGCGTTGTCGGGCTCCAGTGCGGCCGCGCGCATCGCGCTGGCGCTCGAGCCGTCGAGGTCGGCCACGCCCTCCTGCGCATAGGAGAGTGCGAGCCACGCTTCCGCCGACGCATTCGGCGCCGTCGTTGCCGCTGTTGCGAGGCGGATGGCAGCGGCGTGGTCTGCGCGCGCGGACGCCATGATCGCTTGCAGCGCCAGAGCCATCGGCTGCGCGGGCGTAAGCCGCAGCGCGGTCTCGAGATCGGCCGCAGCGGCGTCGACTCGCGCGGTGTCCAGGCGAGCGGCGGCGCGCTGCGCGAAGAACGCCGCATCGGCAGCGGGCGGCGCCGGCGCATCCGCGGCCGGTAGTGCTCGCTCGACGATGCGCGGGTAGTGGCCGGTCCAGCGCATGAGCTCGATGGGCTCCCGCAGCGCTTCGGCGTGGGCGGCTGGCCCGCGCGCGCGATGGCGACCTGCCCGCTCGGCACGCTGAGGTTGCCGCCGGGCGTGCTCATCGCGACTTTGCCTTCGAGCACCACGACCTCGGTTTGCGGCTCACGCTCGCCGACGCGAATGTCGAATTCAGTGCCCTCGAGACCCGCGTTCGCGTAGGGTGTCGTGAACTTCAGCGAACGCGGGTCGCGACTGATCACGTGGATCACGCCGCGGATCAAGTCGATCAACGAGCCGCTCGGCTGTTCGGCTTCTACGAGAGTGAGGGTCGTGTTTTCGTCGAGACGCAGCGTGCTGTGATCGGGCAGAGTCAACGTGGCACGGCTCGACGCCTTGACGCTGATCGCGTCGCCGTAGCACAGCGCTGCGCCGCTCGCTGCACTGCGCCAGACGGAGTCATCGGCACGCTTGACGTCGACGGCGCCCTCGACTGCAGTGAGCTCTGCGTGCCAGTCGGAACATGGCGCGCGCGGCGTGGGCAGCGGGTGCCGCGATGACGAACAAAACGGGCGTTAGAATCGCCGCAGGAGCGGCGCCGCATGCGCCGAGTGTCGCGAATGCGACCCGGAGCGCGGCGTACTGCGTCAGCGAGCGAGCCATCGGCGACCCTGTGTGTGCGCGGCTGCTCTGCAGCGGGGCTCCAGGGCCCGAAAATTCGCGCTATATTTCTTTGGCTAGGCTAACAACCAGTCTAAGTCGGGGGCCTTGAGTGTCAAGCGCGGTGCGGGTTTTGGCCATACACGAGCCGGCGCCAGCGGCATGATGGCGGGCAAGGTTTCGGGGCGCCGCCGGGGCGGTTTTCGGGGCGGGCGGCTCGGCCGCGCCGCCGGGGTTGGTCTCGGCCTTGGGATTGTCGGGGTCTTGCTGTCTGTGACGCCCGGCGTGCTCGAGCTCGACGAGAACCTGGGCCTCGGGGCGCTGTTCGCGTTCCGTGGCGAGGTTGGCCCGCCGCCCGACGTCGTCGTGGTCAGCATCTCGCGGGATTCGGCCGCCGCCGTGGGTCAGACCAATGAGCTCGACGAGTGGCCGCGCGGGCTGCACGCCGAAGCTGATCGACCAGTTGGTTTCGGCCGGCGCCGCGGTCATCGCGTTCGACGTGCTGTTCGAGGAGCCGCGCGATAGCGAGGACGATCGCCTGCTGGGCCAGTCGATCCGCGACGCGCGCAACGTACTGCTGTTCGAGCGGGTGGAGGAGACGCCGAGTGCCGTCGGTATGAGCGAGCGCCGGGTGTTGCCGTTGCCGGACTTCAAGGCGGGGGCTCTTGGTTCGGCGCCCTTCGTTTTGCCCGCGGTACCGATCCGTGTCGGCCAGTTCTGGACCTTCGGCCGCGCCGCCGCGAACTGGCCTTCGCTACCGGTGGTGGCCGTGCAGGCGTATCTGCTCGGTTCGTACGAAGCGTTCGTTACGGAGCTCGAGCGCGCGAAACCGGGGGTGTCGGCCGGCTGGCCGCGCACGCGCGTCGACGTGATCGACGGCCGCGAATCTCGAGTCACTCGTGCGAGAACATAAGGGCGGCGTTTCAGGGCGACTCGGAGCTGGCGGCCGGCGTTCGAAGTGCTTTGGGCAAGATGCCGCGCGAACAGGCAGCGCCGCTGCGCGTGCTGCTCGACGTCTACTCCGGCGAGGGCAGTCGTTACCTGAACTACTACGGCCCTGCACGAACGCTGCGGACGATCCCGTATGACCAGGTCGAGAACGGTGCGGGCGGTCTCGACGTGGCCGGCAAGATGGTGTTCGTCGGCTTTTCGGAGACTCGGCAGCCGGAGCAGCAGGACGACTTCAATTCCGTGTTCTCGCTGCAGACGGGCGTGAACCTGAGCGGCGTCGAAGTAGGCGCGACGGCGTTCGCCAACCTGATCGACTCGCGTTCGCTGCGGCCGCTGCCGATGTGGCTGCACCTGTCGCTCGTGATGCTGCTCGGCTTCGACGTTCGGCGTTGCGTTCTGGCCGCTGCGCAGCCGCCGTGCACTGCTCGGCGCGCTGCTCGTCGGTGGCGCGTATACGGCGGCTTCGCGTATTGGCAGTTCGCGGCGTATGCGCAGTGGTGGCCGCTGGTCGTGCCGTTGTTCGCGCAGCTGCCGGCGGCGGTGGCCCTCGTGCTGTGGCGAAACTATCGCGAGCTTGCGGAGCAGCGGCAACGCATCCACACCGCGCTCGGGTACTACGTGCCGCCGGCCGTTGCCAGGCGGCTCGCCGAGCAGAGCACGGCGATGGAATCGGGCCGCCAGTTGCTTGCACGGCACGTGCCTGGTGACCGACGCAGAGCAATACACGCGCGCTCGCCGAGCGGTTGGGGCCCGACCCGCTTGCCGCACTGATGAACGACTACTACGGCGTGCTGTTCCGGATCGTCGAGGAGCACGGCGGAGAGATTTCCGATACGGCGGGGGACTCGATGGTGGCCGTTTGGGCTACGGCCGAGCCGAATCCGGACGTGCAACGGCGCGCGCTGCGCGCGTCGATCGCCATGATCGAGGCAGTGGAAGCGTTCAATCGGCAGCGACCCAGCGCTCCGCTGCCGACGCGCATCGGGCTCGAATCCGGCGAGCTCGTGATCGGCAACATCGGCTCGGAGCAGCGCTACGAGTACCGCGCCATCGGCGACATCGTGAACACCGCCGCGCGTATACAGGGTCTGAATGCCGTGCTCGGCACGCGAGTGCTTGTTTCGGCCGCGACGCTCAGCGGTTCGGCGGATCCGTCCGACTCGCGACGTCGGCACGTTTCTGCTGCGCGGTAAGAAGCTTGCCCGTGCGCGTGCACGAGCCGCTGGCAGCGGCGCGCGCAGGGTTCGATACGTCGACGCTCGCAGCGTTTGCTGCCGCGCTCGCCGCGTTTCGCGCGCGGTCGATGGGCAGAGGCGCGCGAACTGTTCGCCGCGCTCGCACGGCATTGACCGCGACGACGGCCCGACGCGCTACTACGCGGCCCTGGCCGAGCAATACCTGCGCGAGCCGCCGGCAGCGTGGAATGGCGCCGTCATCGTCACGGTGAAATGACGTCGCGCTCACGTCACGCGGGCTTTCAGCGACGACCGAGAGCTTGATCCTCGCAAGAAAGCTCTGGTGCCGAGCCGAGTGCGGCACGTTGCGTTCGAGATACGCGATGACGTCGTCGAGCGCCCGCGACGCATTCGCTCTTCGTGCTCGGATCGCGCGCGAGCAGCTCGCGCAGCATGCGCTGCGATTCGTCGCGGACGCCGACCGGAACGAGTGTCAGCAGATCGACCATCTTCAGGATCTTGTCCTGGTCCTCGCGTGGTAGTCGCTCCACCTTGTGGACGACGCGCAGCACTTCCTCCGAAACTTGCATGGCGCCCCCTTTGATTCCTTGGTCGCTCGAGGATCTGTGTAGCACATCGACCGCGATCGATCTGTCGGGTGGATGACACTTCGCGTCGAAATAGATCGAGTTGTGTCCGGCGGTTGACAGAACTATGGATTGATTGATGCGACTCTCGGCTCGCGGTGCGATGTGCACCGCGCCAACGGAGAGATCTCAATGAAGATCGTTTCGCCGATCGCTCGCTGTGCGTTGCCTTGCTCGCGTCGCGTCGCCGGTTTCCAGTCGACTGCGACCAGTGCCGACTGCCGCGGCGACCGTCTCGCCGCCGACGCACAGCGTGACCGGGTGCTGCTACGTCTATTTCAGCGGTCGCTGGTATTGCATCCCGTGCTGAGCAGTCGCAGCAGGCGCTGACGCCTCAGCCGCCCCCGACCTCGTTGATCGCGTGCCGCAACGCTTCCGCGTTGCGGATCACGATCTGCGAGCGGCCGAGATCGACCCAGCCGCGTCGGCGCCACTCGCTCAAGTGGTGATTGACGACCTGGCGCGTGAGGCCGAGGAACCGGGCCAGCTCGGCTTGCGAGATACGCAGCTCGAGCTGGCCGATCCCGGTCGCGCGGCCGTGCAGCGATGCCAGGATCAGCAGCCGTTTCGCGAGCCGCGCCGGGCCGCCGAGGAACGCGGACTCTTCGACGAGCTCGCTCGTCCAGCGCAGCCGCTCGCAAAGCAGCTTCAGCAGATGAATCGCGAGCTGCGGCTCTGCGTGCAGCAGCTGCAGGAAGTCGCTGCGGCTGATGATGATCAGCGTGCTGCGCTCCGTGGCGCGCGCGCCGGCCGTGCGCGGCAACCCGTCCATGACGGCGATCTCGCCGAACGTGTCGCCGGGCTCCATGATGTTCAGGAACACTTCGCGACCGCGTGCGGCGGTGGCGCTGATGCGGATGCGGCCCGACGCGACGCCGTAGAGAGCGTCGCCCGGATCGCCCTGGGCGAAGATCACGGCGCCTTTCGCGTACGTGCGGCGCGTCGCCAGCGCCGACGAGACGCTGGAGCGCGACGTCGGTCAGTCCGCGAAACAGGTAGTTGCGGCGCAGCAGCGTCTGCGTCGCCAAGCTGCCGGCCAGCACGGTTTCGGACGGAGACTGCGTCCTCTGCGATCGACGACTGGCTGCATTCGGGCTCCTGGCACACGCTCCCGGCGCCGGTGCCGTTCGCGGTCGGCTGTCAGTATCGATCAGGCTCGCGCGGAATGCAAGCCGTTCTCGGTTGCGATCTCGGGCCGATGTGCGGTTGCCGAGTTATCGTTACATTGCCCTACACTTGAGCGTGTCTACGGGAGTTTCGTCTTGAGCCGAATTCCGTGGAGCCTGGGCGCTCGGCTGTTGATGCGCGACTGGCGGTCCGGCGAGGTGCTCGTGCTGCTTGCAGCGCTGGTCGTGGCCGTCGCCGCGATGAGCGCGGTGACGTTTTTCACGGACCGCGTTCGCGCTGCCGTTTCGCAGCAGGCCGGCGAGGCTCTCGCCGCCGATCTGAGAATCGAGTCGAGCAACGATCTGCCGGCCGGAGTGCGTCTCGCCGCCGAGCGGCACGGTCTCGACACGGCCGACGTCGTGAGTCTGCGCAGCGTCGTCGTGGCCGGAGAGACGACGTCGCTCGCCGATGTGCGCGGCGTGACCGCGACGTATCCATTGCGTGGCGAGGTGCGCGTGGCGGATCGGCTCGGCGGAGTTCCGCAGGCGGCGACCGGCGCGCCGCGTAGCGGCGAAGCCTGGGCCGAGCCGAGCCTGCTGGCACGCCTCGGGGTTGCCGTCGGCGACGAGCTCGAGGTGGGTACCCTGCGGTTGCGCGTCACGCACACGCTCGAGTTTCGCCCGGACGAGGGGTGGCGTTTCACGGAGATTGCGCCGACCGTTCTTCTGTCTTTCGACGACGTGCTCGCGTCGGGGTTGCTTGCACCGGGCAGCATCTCGCGCCGCGCGGCGCTGTATGCCGGCGGCAGCGAAGCGCTCGCGGCATTTCGTGCCGAGATCGCGCCGGAGCTCCGAGCGCAGGATCGGGTCGAGGACTATCGCGACGGCCGGCCCGAGGTGCGCGCAGCGATCGGCAACGCGGAACGGTTCCTCGAGCTCGCGGCGCTCGTCAGTGTGCTGCTCGGCGGCGTGGCGGTAGCGATGGCGGCGCGGCGCTTCGTCGCGCGGCGACTCGATGCCGTTGCGCTGATGAAGTGCCTCGGCTTGCGACACCGCGAAGTGCTGGCGTTGCACCTCGTGCAGTTGCTGTTGCTCGTAGCGCTCGCCGCGGTCGTCGGCAGCGTGATCGGCTATCTCGCGCAGTTTGGTCTGACGGCCATGCTCGCCGACTTGATCGAGGCGCAGCTGCCGGCGCCAGGCCTCGAAGGGCGCGGCGCTCAGGCCCGGTGACTGCGGTCGCGGTTGCCGTCGGCTGCGCGTTGCCGCCGCTGCTGCAACTCGGCGGCGTGCCGCCGGCGCGCGTGTTGCGCAACGATGTCGCGCCGCCGCAATTGCGCTATACGACGATCTACGGAGTGGCCGCAGCCGCAGTCACCGGGCTGCTGTATGTACTGTTCGGCGACGCGAAGCTCATTATCTATTTGCTCGGCGGCACCGATCGCGACATTCTTCGTGCTGTATTTCGCCGGGCGATTGCTCGTGCTGCTACTCCAACGGGTGCGCGGCGGCGTGGGCGTCGCCTGGCGCTACGGCATCGCGAACGTGGCGCGCCGCGGGCGCGAGAGTAGCGTGCAAGTCGTCGCGTTCGGAATTGGGCTCATGGTGCTGCTGCTGCTGACCTCCGTACGCACCGAGCTCATGTCCGAATGGCAGGCCACGTTGCCGGCCGATGCGCCGAATCATTTCCTGTTCAACATTCAGCCGCAGGAGCGCGACGCCGTCGGCGCCGCGCTCGTGGCAGCCGGCGTCGAGTCGCCGCAGTTCACGCCGCTCGTGCGTGCGCGGATCAGCATGGTCAACGGCAAGCCGGCGTCGGAGTTTCCGGCGCTCGACGGAACGTGGCCGGCGCGAGCTCAGCGACGAGCTCAACCTGAGCTGGTCGGCGGAGCTGCCCGGGCGCCAATGAGGTCGTCTCGGGTAGTTGGTGGGAGCGGTGACGGCGAGCCGGAGCTGTCGCTCGAGGAAGACTTGCGTGCGGCGATCGGCCTGAAGCTCGGCGACGAGATCACGTTCGAGATCGGCGGCGAAAGTCTTACGGCGCGGCTCACGAATACGCGGCTCGTGCACTGGGACTCGTTCAGGCCGAATTTCTTCCTGGTGCTGAGTCCGGGTGCGATCGAGCACTACGCGCAGACCTACATTACGAGCTTGCATGTCGGTCCGGATCAACGGAGCTTGACGATCGATCTGATTCGGCGTTTCCCGAGCGTGTCGGTGATCGACGTCGGCGCCGTGATCGAGCAGGTGCGCAGCTCGATGGATCGCGCCGCGCTCGCGGTGCAATACGTGTTCCTGTTCACGTTGGCGGCCGGAATCATGGTGCTGCTCGCCGCGATCCAGTCCACGCGTGACGAACGCATGTTCGAGAGCGCGGTGTTGCGGACGCTCGGCGCGAGACGCAGCGTCGTGCTGCAGGGCGTCGCGGCGGAATTCGCTGCGCTCGGGCTGCTCGCCGGCACGCTGGCGGCCGTCGGCGCCGCGAGCATCGGTTACCTCGTCGCGACGCAGCTGTTCAACCTCGACTACGTGCCGGGGGTGGCGCTGTGGCTCGGCGGGCTGCTCGCCGGCGCGGCCGTCGTCGGCGTCAGCGGCACGCTCGCCGTGCGCTCGGTCGTCGATCACTCGCCGGCGGCAACGCTGCGCGGCGCGTGAGCCGGCGGCAGTACCGCTAGGCCAGCGCCGCGTTCAATTTGGCCGTCTCCGCCAGGTCTTCGCGGTAGCGCCGTGCCGCGAGCCAGTAGTGCACCGCGGCCCAGAGGTTCATGACGCCGAATGCCGCCATCGGGTACGCAATGCCAGGGCCACGGCCGAGCGTGGGCTCGAGCATGTCGGAGATCCGACCGACAATCGCCGGTCCGAGCGTTAGGCCGATGATCGTCTGAATGAACAACAGCACGGACGCGGACACGGCACGCATTCTGACCGTCGCTATCGATTGTGCTACGGCGAACGACGGGCCGAAGAACATGGAGGCCAGCAGGAACATCATCGAGAACGTGATGGGCACTACGATTGCGAGGTCGTGCGAGAGATACGCGGCGAACTGGAACGGCACCATGAGGATGCACGCGATGCCCGGCACCCACATGTACCAGCGCTGGTCGTTGTTCCTGGTGCTGAGCCGGTCGGCAAGATACCCGCCGGCAAAGCTGCCGATCGCGCCGACCACCGAGAAGACCGCGAGGTAGCGGCCAGCCTGTTCCGAGTTGAGCCCATGCCACCATTGGAAGAAGCTGCCGTTCCACGTCGTACCGGAATACCAGACCAATGAGTGCAGTGCTGCTGCTACGGACATGTGCATGAACGAATTGCGCGCGAGCAGGAACTTGAACACGTCGAAGAACGGTGGGGCCGCGGCACGCGGCTTCGCGGTAGGACCGTCGGAGTACCCACGCGGCGGCTCCTTCACAGTGAGCCATATCAGGGCCGAGAACAGCACGCCGGGGATGCCAATGAGCGCGAATGTCATGCGCCAGCCGTACCGTATGTTGATCCAGCCGGCGGCCCAGTTGCCGATGGCTGCGCCCACCGGTACGGCCATCGCGTATACGGCGAGCGCCGTGGCGCGCTTCGAGCGAGGAAAATAGTCGGAGATCAACGAGTGCGACGGCGGCGAACCGCCGGCCTCGCCGATCGCCGTAAACGCGCGCGACGTGAATAACGACAGGTAGTTCCACGCAAGGCCACAAGTTGCCGTCGCTGCGCTCCAGAGCGCGATCGACAGCGCGAGCACATTCACGCGACTCCAGCGATCCGCGAGGCGTGCGAGCGGCAGGCCAAGGAACGAATAGAACACCGAGAACGCCAGCCCGCTAATGAGGCCCATCTGGAAGTTGCTCGCAGGGATCTCTTCCTTGATCGACGGCAGCACGATGCCGAGCAGGCTACTGCGATCGATTACGTTGAAGACATAACCGAAGAACAGCATCAGCAGCACGTAGTACTGATAAGTCGGCTTGTCGAGCACGGTCGTGCTCCCCGTACTCGGCGCTGCGCCTGGCGTCGTAGTGCTCAACGTCCGTTCCCCCCGATGGGCGTTGCCCATCCCCCAAGTCGTTGCGCCGTCTGCTGCTCTAGTCGGTGCGCTCCAGGTTGTCGCGCAGCCGCCGTTGCAGCTCGCTCATACTAACCGCAGCCACGGGCTCGCTGCCGGCGAGATCGAGCGCGTGGGCCGCGGCCGTGCCCATGGCCATGCACGGGCCCATGACCCGGATGGCCGATAGCGCGTACGTATCGGCGTCGACACAGCGGCCGGCCGCGACGATGTTGTCGGCCTCCGCCGGCAGCATGCAGTCGAGCGGAATGTAGTAGACGTGGCCGTCCGCAAAACGCTCCCAGTGCACGAGCTCCTTCGTGTCGTGCAGCTCCACCCACCACGCGCAACGCGCGACGGCGTCGGCAGGCCGGTCGGCACGCCGGATGTCGTCGAGGCAGAGCTGGCGGCGGCTCACGATCCAGCGGGTCTGACGGATACCGGGATTGCCGTAGTGGCGCACGCGCACGTTCGCGAACATTTCCGGAAACTCTTTGCGCAGGAACCTCACGACGGCGTCGGCCTGGCGCCGCCCTTCGAACACCATGTCGCCCTGTGCCAGCGGGTCGAGCGGGGTTTCAAAGTGGGTGACGTTCGCGAGCGCCGTGCCTTTGCCGGGAAACGCGAATAGGAATCCGTCGTGGCGCACGAGCCCGTAGTCTGCGCCGCGTTCGCGCAAACGCGCATACACCTGCTCGTGATCGATGTTGGCGACGCGCTCTTCGTCGTAGCCTTCCAGGATGAAGTTCAGAGAACCGTACACCGGCGCGTCCGGCTCGCGGACCTGGAGGCCGCATTGCCAGCTCAGCACGGCGTCGCCGGATGCGTCGACGTAACCCGTCGCGTCGACGCGAACCGGCCCGAAGCGAGTGGCGAACGAGAGACTCCGCAAACGCCGATTCGTAAACTCGGCGTGCGTAAGCGTCGCGCCGAGCAGCGTGCGAACGCCGGCGCCCTGAACCTTCTGCTCCACCCAGCGCCCAAACGGCACGAGGTCGTACTGAAACGTGACGGTGCCCGTGCGCGTGCTGTGGCGGCGCGATAGCGCACCGCTCGCGGTTAGCTCGCCGATCAGCTCGTCGGCGAGCCCGTGCGTGATCTGGTACGCGTCCTTGCCGTGCGAGTAGAGGCCGATGATCGTGCCGATGATCGAGCCCACGGCCTGGCCACCGAGCGTCGGCGCTGCGTCGACGAGCAGCACGCTGCGGCCGAGCCGCGCGGCTTCGATTGCAGCGGTGACGCCAGCGATGCCAGCGCCGAGCACGCAGACATCCACGGCCACGACTGCGGCGTCGCCTGCGGGGCGGCGGCGGACCACCGTGTTGATCGTGTCGGTCATTTGGTTTCGTGCGGTTTGCCGTGCGCCGCGCGTCGCGCGGCGCGAACCAAGTCGTTTGGTACGATAGCAGATGACTAACGCTCACACAGTGTTTCGTCCAAGGGGAGGGCGTCGCCGTGACGGAACGTAAGCTACGGAGTAATTTCGAGCTCGGTACTACGCGCGAGTCGGTTCGGCGCGCGCAGTGGAAAGCGTTGGGCTTGAGCGAGGCCGACCTGACGAAACCGAAGATCGCGGTTGTCAACAGCTCATCGGAGCTCGCGATCTGCTTCAGTCACCTCGACGGCGTCGCGAAGGTCGTCAAGGACGCCGTGCGCGCGGCCGGCGGGCTGCCGTTCGAAGTACGAACCGCGGCGCCGAGCGACTTCATCATCTCTGCCGGCGGCTCGGGCTACATCCTCGCAAGCCGCGATCTCGTCGTGAACGACATCGAGATCGCGGTGCAGGGCGCGCAGCTCGACGGCATGGTGTGCCTCACGTCGTGCGACAAGACACCGCCCGCGCATCTGATGGCGGCCGGTCGTTTCGACATTCCGACGATTCTGGTCGTTTGCGGGTATCAACGCAGCGGTGAGTACCGCGGCAAGCACGTCGACATCGAGGACGTGTTCTTAGGCTCCGTGCAGGCGCAGTTCGGCAAGCTCGATCGCGCCGAGCTCACCGAGATGAGCAACAACGCGATCCGTGGTCCCGGCGTGTGCTCGGGCATGGCCACGGCGAACTCGATGCATGTCGTCGTCGAAGCGCTCGGCATGACCTTGCCGGGTGGTGCCCCCGTCGCTGCCAACAGTGCCGCGATGTTCGACTGCGCGCGCCGCGCGGGCGAGCGCATCGTCGGGATGGTGTGGGAAGACCTGAAACCGAGCAGCATCCTGACCCCGGGCTCGATCCGTAACGCGGTGGCCGCGGTGCTCGCCGTGAGCGGCTCGATCAACTGCATCAAACATCTGCAGGCCACGGCTGTCGAGGCCGGCATCGATGTGGACGTGTTTGCACTGTTCAACGAGCTCGGTAAACGTGTGCCGGTGCTGTCGGCCGTGCGCCCGAACGGCGACGACAGCATAGAAGCATTCGACGCGGCCGGCGGCGCACGCGCGCTGCTGAAACAGCTCTCGCCGCTGCTCGATCTCGATGTGCTGACCGTGACCGGCAAGACGCTGCGGGAGAATCTTGCAGACGCCGAGGTGCACGACGCGGAAGTCATTCGCCCGTTGTCGCGGCCGTTCTCCACTAAACCGCCGATCGTGGTGCTGAAGGGCTCGCTGGCACCGGACAGCGCCATCGTCAAGCTCGGGCTCCGGGATCCGGGCCGCAAAGACCGGTTCTCGGGACCGGCGATCGTGTTCGAGGACGGCTTCGATGCGATCGCGGCGATCAAAGCGGGGCAGGTGAGGGTGGGCCACGTGCTCGTCGTGCGCGGCATGGGACCGAAAGGCGGACCCGGCATGGCAGGGCCGGCGTCGGCCGTCGTGTTCGCGCTGTACTCCTCGAATCTACAGAACGACGTGGCGTTCGTGTCCGACGGCCAGCTCTCCGGCCTCTGCAACAAAGGGCTCACCGTGGCCGAAGTGTCTCCGGAAGCGGCCACCGGTGGGCCGCTCGGGCTCGTCGAGACCGGCGACACGATCACGATCGACGTCGATCGCCAGAGCATCGATCTCGAAGTTAGCGCGGAACAGCTCGCGGCGCGTCGCGCGCGGCTCGGGACGAAACCACTCAGGCACGCGACCGGCTGGTTGTCGATCTACCAACGCGAAGTCCAGCCGATGTCGTCCGGTGTCGTCCTCGTGAAGAAACGCTGAGCGACGTTCAGACGCGCTTGTGAATCTCGACGGTGCCCGCGTCACCGTCGACGACCACCCAGTCGCCCGTCGCGATTAGCCCGAGCGGGTCGCGGTCGAGATCCGTGACGGCCGGCACGCGCATGACCACTGCACCCAGCGCTATCTTCGTTGTCATCTCGTTGAATACGAGCGCCTTCGGCGCGGTGCCCGCGAGCCGCGCGAGATGAAAGGCCACCGACCAACCCGACGAGCCTTTCGCGCCGGGGAACACGAGCACCTTGTCTTTGAAGCTGATGCCGCGCAGCTCGTGGTGCGTCTCGATCACGACGCCTTGCATCGGATTCACGCCGCCCCAACCCGAGATCGTCTGGCGCGTGACCAGTGCCTCGCCCTCGGTGCGCCCGCCGACGACCCGGCGGCCGCGAAGAATGATCGGCGCGGCGCTCACGGTGCTCTGCCGTTCCAGCGGGCGGTCAGCGCCGCGTCGATGCAGTCGGCCGTGCTTCCAAACCACGCCTGGATGCCCATGATCGCCGGTAGGTAGTGAACCTGCTTCGCCGAGTCGAGAGCAGCGACCTTTGTGCCGGGCGGCAACGCCTGGCCGATGGCCGAGCAGGTGTCCGTCAATATGTGGCCGCCGGCGGCGCGGATCACTTCGGTGTAGCCGGCGCGATCGGCCTCACGCTTGACGATTCGCGATGTGAAGATCCACAGGCGACAGTTCGCGCTGATTTTGCGGCCGGCGAGTAGCGCGCATGCTTCGGCGATCTGCTCGAGCGCGGCGTGCGGGCAGCCGAGCATTACGTAGTCGACGTTCGCGTCGCGCGCGTTCGAGTTCAACGTCTCGTATACGTGTTTGCGCTCCGCCACGCCGTAACGAAAGATCTCCGCTGGCCGGTTGCCGCCGAACGCGGCGCTCTCGGTTGCTGCTTCCGGTGTCACGCCGACGATGTGGTACATCTCGACGCCGCCGGACGAGGCGGCGGCCGCGCCGAAGTGCTTGTAGCGCACGAGGTCGGGAACGCCAAGCCTGCCGTCGATCACCGGAATCCGTTCACCCACGACATCGCCCACGAAGTATCCGAGCATGCCCCAGTCCATGAGGCTGTCGATCGCCACATCGACCTCGATCTTGTGCGTCCCACGGCGGTAGTGGTCTTGGTGGAAGCCGAAGTCCGGAATTTTCCCCGTGAGCATCGCGGCGCTGGTGCTCTCGCGGCCTTCCGTGTTGGTGCGGGCGCCGAGCACGGAGTTGCAGTAGATCACGGCCGAAGATTCCATCCACGCGCAGTGCTCGCCCATCTTCGGCACGTTGCCGACGAGATACGGCGTGCAGGTCTTCAGTATCTTCACGCCGCGATCCGCCGCGTACTTCTCCGTGTCCTTCAAAACCTGAGCGGCTTGTTCGGTCGCGCCGAGGAGCTGCCAGTTCTCCGGATCGTAGCCGCCCTGCAAGTGGCACGACTGCGTGACTACCGGTGGCATCTCGACGAGCTCGTCGCTGTCGAGGTCGAAGTGCGAGAAGATCGCGTCGCGGCTGCCGCCCGACGTCCTGTAGTAGTTCGCGAGGAACACGCTGCCCTGGCCCGGAACGCCCGCCACGTTCGTCGTCGCGACGAATCGCTCCGCGCCCAGCGCTTCGGCGTAGCGCACGAGCAACTCCATGGCCTTCTGCTTGGCCTTGCCGGCGTGGCCGTCGAGCAGCGCGCGTTCGTCGTTGGTCAGCTGCATATAGTGCCCCCGGTGGCGCCGCGTTTCGGCGCGCGGACAACCCTAGTCTAGCGCGAGCCGCGCGAAGCACGTGTACGGCGTGCCGCGAGGCAAGGTTATGATGCCGAGACATTCTGTTGCGGAGCGCCCAGCATGATCGAATTGTTCACGACGGCCACACCGAACGGCTGGAAGGCCTCGATCACGCTGGAGGAGCTCGGGTTGCCGTACAAGGTTCGGCCCATCAGTTTCGACAAGCGCGAGCAGAAGGAGCCGTGGTACCTGAAGATCAACCCGAACGGCCGGATTCCGACGATCGTCGACCACGACAACGGCGGCTTCGCAGTGTTCGAGTCGGGCGCGCTGATGATCTATCTGGCGGAGAAGGCCGGCAAGCTGCTGCCTCGCGACGTCAACGGGCGCTCGCTCGTTATTCAATGGTTGATGTTCCAGATGGGTGGAATAGGCCCGATGATGGGGCAGGCCAACGTGTTCTTCCGCTACGCGCCGGAGCGGATTCCGTACGCGATCGATCGTTATCAGCGCGAGGTGCGGCGGCTGTTCGAGGTGCTGGATACGCGACTTGCCGACCACGAATATCTGGCCGGCGACTACTCGATCGCCGACATCGCGAACTGGGCATGGGTGTTCGGTTACAAATGGTCGGGCGTCAGCATCGACGGCCTCGATCATCTGCGTCGCTGGCTCGATACCATCGCCGCGCGGCCGGCGGTGATCCGCGGCAAGGACATTCCGGTGCCGACGGATATCGAGGAGATGGTTCGCAAAGCCGACGAGGCCGTAGCGAAAGTGCAGGGGATTCTGGTGTGACGCAGACGGGCCGAAATCCGCGGCTTGCGGGTCCCGGAGCCTGGTTCTACACTCGGTCGAGTTCGGTCATGCCGCGTCTCTTAAGAATACTTGCCCGTCCTCATCGCGAGGGCGAGTCACAATGACCGTGGCGGTCGCGCGCCTGCACCCAGCGACAGTTCGAGGAACCAGATGAGCTCTTCCATCGCCACTCAGCCCGCCCCGTCGGCAGGGGTTGCCGCATTCCTACGCCGGCCGGCGCGTTTGTTGATTGGTGGCGAGTGGGTGCAGTCGGAGTCGAGCGTTCGCATTTCAGTGATCGATCCCGCGACCGGCGCCGAAGTCGCGTCGGTGGCGGATGCGAATCGCGCCGACGTCGACAAAGCGGTGGCTGCTGCGCGCGAAGCTTTCGAGCGGGGCGCGTGGGCCAAGATGCTGCCGGCCGAGCGCGAAGCGTTGATCTGGCGGCTGGCCGACTTGATCGACAAGCACGCCGACGAGCTTGCGGAGCTCGAGAGCATCGACAACGGCAAGACCAAGAAAATGGCAGGCATCGTCGACGTGCCGGGCGCCCGCAACTATTTCCGTTACATGGCCGGTTGGGCCACGAAGATCGAAGGGCTCCACGATCGAGATCTCGGTGGGCGCCCCGGAGGGCGGCCGCGTGAATGCGTTCACGCGCCGCGAGCCGGTGGGCGTCGTCGCCCAGATCATTCCGTGGAACTTCCCGCTCGTGATGGCCGCATGGAAGCTCGGTCCGGCGCTCGCGGCCGGCTGCACCTGCGTGCTGAAGCCGGCGGAGCAGACGCCGCTCACGGCGCTGCGGCTCGGCGAGCTGATCATGGAGGCCGGTTTCCCGGCCGGCGTGGTGAACATTCTCACGGGCTACGGCGAGACCGTTGGTGCCGCGCTCGTCACCCATCCGGGGGTCGACAAGATCGCGTTCACCGGCTCGACGCTGGTCGGCAAGATGATCAACAAGGCGGCCACGGATTCGCTGAAACGCGTGTCGCTCGAGCTCGGCGGTAAATCACCTGTCGTCGTGTTGCCGGACGCCGATCTCGACACCGTGATTCAGAGGTGCCGCGGGCGCCATCTTCTTCAACGCGGGCCAGGTATGTGCGGCGGGCTCGCGGCTCTACGTGCATCGCAAGCTATTCGACCGCGTGGTCGAGGGGCTGGGCGCGGCGGCGCAATCGATTCGGCTCGGTCCCGGTCTCGACCCCGGCACGCAGATGGGGCCGCTCGTATCGCGCGAGCAGCAGGAACGCGTCATGGGCTACATCCAGTCCGGCCGCAGCGAGGGCGCCTCGATCGTCGCCGGCGGGGAGGCACCGTCGCATCCGGGCTACTACGTGCGGCCCACGGTCATCGCCGACGTGAAGGACTCGATGCGCGTAGTGCAGGAAGAGATCTTCGGGCCGGTCGTGGTCGCGCAGCGGTTCGACGATCTGGACGAGGTCGCGCGGCTCGCAAACGACACGCCGTATGGCTTGAGCGCCAGCATCTGGTCGAACGATCTCCGCGCAGTGCATCGGCTCGTGCCGAAGATCAAGGCGGGCACGGTATGGGTCAACACGCACGGCCCGGTCGACGCGAACATGCCGTTCGGCGGCTTCAAGCAGTCCGGACTCGGTCGCGAGCACGGGCGAGTGGGCATCGAGATGTACACGGAAGTGAAGTCCGTGTGCATGTTCGTTTGATGGTGGTATCTGGGGGATCAATGAGCTCTGCTTCCGAAAAGGACGTCAAAGAAGCTGCTCGCCGTCGCGAAAGCGAGCGGCGCTCGGCACCGACACCGACGCGCGGCGTCGCGAGCCTGGTGCGGTCGCTAACCGAGGGCACCGCACGGCCGAAGGCGAAAGAGCAGGAAGTGCTCGACGTCGCGACGGCATACTTCCTCGAGCACGGCTACCAGGGCGCGAGCATCAACGCCATGGCGCGCAGCTCGGGCATCTCGAAGGAGTCGATCTACCGCTACTTCAGCAGCAAGAAGCAACTGTTCGAAGCAGTCATCGGCCGCGAGCTCGTCGAATACCGGCGCGCGCTCGATCACCTCGATTCGATCCTGAAGTCGCTCGACTTGCGCGCGGCTCTCGTCATGGTCGTGGAGACCACGCTGGCGCTGATCACCACGGAACGCACGCTCGCATTGCGCCGCCTGATCTTCGAAGAGGCCACACGCTCCCCGGACGTTGGCCAGCACTACTACAAGATCGGCCCGGGCAGGGCGTACGCCGTGCTCGAGAAGGTGTTCGAGACGCACGACTACGAGAGCGACTTCGATGTGGAGAAGCTGAGCGAGTATTTCACCGGGCTCATGTCCTGGAGGATCACGCTCGAGCGGCAGTGCGCCGTGCGCGCAGAGCCGACGGCGGAGGAGATCGCGGACGCACGCGACGGTTTTCGTCGACGACTTCATGAAGGCGTTCTTGAAGACGCGGTAGCCAACGAGTGTCCTGGAACCGACGCGAAGTTCTCGGTTCGGCGCTGGCGCTCGGTGCGCTGGCGGCAGGGCCCGACAGCTTTCTCGCAAACGCGTAGACGCAGTATGTCGCCGACGAATTTCGTGATTCGCAACGCGTACGTGCTGACGATGGACGCCACGCTTGGCGACGTGCAGGGCGGCGACGTGCACGTCAAAGACGGCGCGATCATGGCCGTCGGCAAAGGTGTCTCGGCGTCCGGCGCGGAGAGTCATCGACGGCGCGGGCATGCTCGTGCTGCCGGGGTTGATCGAAACCCACTGGCACATGTGGAGCACGATCCTGCGCAGCCTGTCCGGCGACAAGCCGGAGCACGGCTACTTCCCCACGTCGCGCACGCTCGGCGCCTTCTATACGCCGGAGGACATGTATGCGGCCGCGCGTCTCGCAGCCGCCGAGGCCGTGAATGGCGGCATCACGTTCGTGCACGACTGGTGCCACAACGTGCGTTCGCCGGCGTTCGCCGAAGCGGATCTGCGCGCGCTGACCGAAGCGGGCATGCGCGCGCGCTTCTCGTATGGGTCGCCGACGGGCGCCAGCAACGATACGACGATCGACCTGGAAGATCTGAGTCGGCTCGACAAACGCTGGAGTGAGTTTTCCAACGGCGGGTTGCTGACGCTAGGCCTCGCGTGGCGCGGCGCGGCGAGCCCCGCGACGTTGCGCGACTACGAAGTCGCCAAGAATCTCGGCCTGCCGATTTCTGTGCACGCCAACAACTTCAAGAACACGGCCGGCGGCATTGCCGATCTCGCGGCGCGCGGACTGCTGTATCCCGGCATGCAGATCATCCACGCCGTGTGGGCGAGCCCGGACGAAATCAAAGCGCTCGCGGCAAACCGCTGCTCCGTCAGCATGTCGCCGTTCACGGAGCTGCGGATCGGCTTCGGCATGCCGCTCGCGGCGGATATGCTCGCTGCCGGTATTCCGGTGGGCCTATCGGTCGATACGGTCGCGCTGTCCGGCGACGCCAATCTGTTCGCGATCATGAAAGCCATTCAGAACGTCGAGAACGGCCGCGCGCTCGACGAATTCAAGATGCCGGCCCGTCGCGTGCTCGAGATTGCGACGATCGGTGGTGCGCGCTCGATGGGCTTGGGCGACAAGATCGGCTCGCTCGTGCCCGGCAAACGCGCCGATCTGATCATGATCGACACGCGCGCGGTGAACCTGGCGGTGGTCACCGAGCCGGCGCATCTGATCGTCGAGGCTGCGCAGCCGGCGAACGTCGACAGCGTTGTAGTCGATGGCAAGTTCCTGAAGCGCGGCGGCCGGCTCATCCACGTCGACACGGCGCCATCGTCGACGCTGCGCGCAAAGCGTACGCCGGTGTGCAGCCAGCGCTCCGGCTGGAGCTGGCCCGGCTAGCGCGATCGGGATCTAGCGCAGCACGTCGCGTAGTTGCGCGACGAGCCAGTCGAGCTCCGCGCGCGTCACGACGAGCGGTGGCGCGAGGCGAATCACCTGCTCGTGAGTGTCTTTCGCCAGCACGCCGCGGCGCGCGAGCTCCTCGCAATACCGGCGCGCCGCACCGTGCGATGCGGCCGATCTCGATTCCGATCAGCAAGCCGCGACCGCGGACGTCCGCGATGCACGCGGCGCGCAGTCCACGCACGGCGGCGAGCAGATGGTCGCCGAGCTCGGCGGCGCGCGCAGCAAGGTCCTCGTCCACGAGCACGGCCAGCGCCGCGCGCCCGACGGCCGCAGCGAGCGGATTGCCGCCGAACGTGCTGCCGTGATCGCCGGGCTGGAACAGCGTCAGCAGCGCGCGGCTCGCGAGCACCGCCGAGACGGGATACACGCCGCCGCCGAGTGCCTTGCCGACCACGAGCACGTCGGGTTCCGCACCGAGCTCGTGCTCGTGCGCGAACATCCTGCCCGTGCGGCCGAACCCCGTCTGGATCTCGTCCAGCACGAACAGCACGCCGCGCTCGCTGGCACAGCGCGCGCGCGGCGGCAAGATAGCCCGGCGGCGGCATGATGATGCCGGCTTCGGCCTGGATCGGCTCGACGAGGAAGGCGACGGTGTTCGGCGTCAGAGCCGCGCGCAGCGCATCCAGATCGCCGAACTCGACGAGCGAAAAGCCCGGGCGAGTAGGGGCCGAAGTCGTCGCGATACTGCGGCTCCGACGAGAACCCGACCAATGTGGTCGTGCGGCCGTGGAAGTTGTTGCGGCAGGCGACGATCTCGGCCCGATCGTGCGCCACGCCTTTGACGCGATAGCCCCATTTGCGCGCGAGCTTGATCGCGGTTTCGACGGCCTCGGCGCCGGTGTTCATCGGCAGCGCCATCTGCATATCGCGTGAGCGCTGACAGAGGTCGGCCAGGAACGGCCCCATCTGGTCGTTGTGCAGCGCGCGCGACGTGAGCGTGAGCTTGCGCCGACTTGCGCGACCAGCGCGGCGACGATCCGCGGATGTCGATGACCCTGATTCAGCGACGAGTAGGCGCTGATGCAGTCGAGGTACCTACGGCCGTCGACGTCCCAGAGCCACGCGCCTTCGGCGCGCTCCGCGACGATCGGCAGCGGCGAGTAGTTCGGCGCGCTGACGGCCGCGGTCTGCGCGATGACGGCGTCGCTCTGGCTCACGGTGATGGTGGTCGCTGTGGGTCACGGATTGCCGCGGCCGAGTGGTCGGCGACGGCAGCGTCGCGCGAGTTTCGCACGCGGGCGTGCTGATTGAAACCGCTCGCGCGCGGCGAGCGGGTAGAATGCCGGCCCGCGCCGCATTGATCGAGCGGTCGAGATCCGCAATGACCGTAGCCAATCCGAAAGTGTGGCTGAAGCCAGGCCGCGAGAAATCGCTGCGGCGCAAGCACCCGTGGGTGTTTTCCGGAGCGATCGAGCGCGTGGAGGGCGTACCCGCACCCGGCGGTACCGTCGACGTCGTCACCGACGGCGGCGATTTTCTCGCACAGGCGGCGTATTCGCCGGCATCGCAGATTCGCGCGCGCGTCTGGACGTTTCGCTCCGATGAGCGCATCGACGCCGCGTGGTTTCGCGCACGGCTCGCGCGCGCGATCGAATCGCGCCGCAAGCTCGGCATGCTCGACTCGGGAAGCGCGTGCCGGCTCGTGTTCTCCGAGTCCGACGGGCTGCCCGGGCTCATCGTCGATCGCTATGCGGCCAGTACCTGGTGTGCCAGTTCCTGTCGGCCGGCGCGGAAGTCTGGCGTGCCGACGATCGTCGATTGCCTGCAAGCGCTGTGTGCGCCGCGCGGCATCTTCGAGCGCTCCGAAGGCGGTGCGCGGCACAAGGAAGGGCTCAAGTCGGAGCGCCGGCTGCTCGCGGGCGAGGTGCCGCCTGCGGAGATCGAGATCGAGGCCAACGGCGTGCGCTACCTGGTCGACCTGGCCGGTGGTCAGAAGACGGGCGCCTATCTCGATCAGCAGCGCAATCGCAAACGTGTGGCAGCGTACGCGCCCGACGCCGAGGTGCTCGATGCGTTCGCCTACACGGGTGGCTTCGCGTTCGCGTCCCTGCGCAGCGGCGCAGCGAACGCCATGCTCATCGACTCCTCCGCGGAGGCGCTTCAGCTCGCGCAGCGCGATGCGGCACGCAACGGCTTCGTCGACCGCTGCGCGTTCGTGGCGGCGAACGTCTTCGACGAGCTGCGGACGCTGAAGCAGACGGGCAGGCAGTTCGATCTCGTGGTGCTCGATCCGCCGAAGTTCGTGCACTCGGCGGAGCAGATCACGGCCGGGGCGCCGCGGCTACAAGGACATCAACATGCTCGGGCCTGCAGCTCGTGCGCCCGGGCGGGGTGCTCGCGACGTTCTCCTGCTCGGGGCACGTCGACGCCGCGCTGTTCCAGAAGATCGTGGCGGGCGCCGCGGTCGATTCGGGCCGCACGGCGCAGATCCTCGAGCGTCTGTCGCAACCCGCCGACCATCCCGTCGCGACCGAATTCCCCGAGGCCGACTATCTCAAAGGCCTGATTCTGCGAGTGCACTGAGGCGCGCTGTTACGCGCCGACTGGAGGAGCAGCGAGATGCAGCACGACTTGCCCGCGCCGTGGCGGCACGATCATTCCTTCGGGCAGGACTTCAAGCGCCCTGGCGAGCGCAAAACCCAATTCGTGATTGCTGATTACCGCAACGATGATGGTCGTCGAGATCGCGGCCGGCGTGTTGTTCGGCTCGATGGCGTTGCTGGCGGACGGTCTGCACATGGCTTCGCACGCGGCGGCACTCACGATCAATGCATTCGCGTACATCTATGCGAGGCGGCACGCACGCGATGCGGCATACAGTTTCGGCACCGGCAAGGTCAACACGCTCGGCGGCTTCACCGGTGCGGTGTTGCTCGCGGGCTTCGCGCTCGTCATGGTGGCCGAAAGTGTCCAGCGGCTCGTCGTGCCGCTGCCGATCGCGTTCGATCAGGCCATCTTCGTGGCCGTGGTGGGGCTGGTCGTGAACGGGGTTTCCATGCTGATCCTCGGGCACGACCACGGTCATGAGCACGATCATGCCCACGCCGACCACGATCACGACCACGACCACGACCACGACCACGACCACGACCACGACCACGGCCACCAGCGCTCCATGAAGGCAGGGCGCACGACCACAACCTCGTGTCGGCCTACCTGCATGTATTGGCCGATGCTCTCACGTCGGTGCTCGCAATCGTCGCGCTGCTCGCCGCGAAGTACTTCGGCTACACCTGGATGGACCCGCTGATGGGCATCGTCGGCGCGGCGCTGGTGGCGCGCTGGTCGATCGGGTTGTTGCGCGAGACCAGCGCGGTCCTGCTGGATCGCAGCGCGTCAGAGGGGGTCCGCGACGAGATTCGCGCGAGCCTCGAGGCCGTCGACGGCAACCGCGTCGCCGACCTGCACGTGTGGTGCATTGGTCTCAATCTCTATGCGGTTCGGTCGGCTGTCGTGGTCGCTCGCGTGCCTCGGCCGCCGCAGGACTACAAATCGCTGTTGCCGACGGATCTCGGCATCGTGCATGCGACGGTCGAGGTGCACGCGGGCTCGGCCAGATAGCTCTATACGAAATCAGATACGGATGTATGCTCGCGGCGTGAAGATCCCGGTCGCCCCTAGAACGCAAACCCGTCCCCGTCAGCCCGCGGGTCGCTCGGCGGCGCGAGCGCATGCGAGCATCGCTGCTCGCTGCCGGCGCGCGGCAGTTTGCGAGCCGGGGCATTGGCCCCGTGAGCGTCGAGGAGCTGATCGCCGAAGCCGACGTCTCGCGGGCGACGTTCTATGGGTCTATTCTCTAGCAAATACAGTCTATTAGAGGGCATACTTAATCCGATATTCGATGTCGCGACGCGGTCGATCCGCGAGCTCTCGAGCCAGCCACCGCGAAGATGCCGTCGATGGCCTGATCGACGTGTATTGTCGCTCTGGGAAGCGCATCGGGAAGGGCTTCTCCTGATCCCGCTGGTGGATCAAGAGACCTTTCGCCACTTCGAGTCCCAGCATCGTGCCCTGCAAGCGGCGCTTGCTCGAGCTCCTGGTCGGGGTCGAGACGGGCCGATTTGCTGCGCAACGGCAGCGCCCAGTACTCGTTGAAGGTCATCGCGCGCACGGCGGTGCAGCTGCTGCGTGTGTACGACGGGCACCCGGCCGCCGCGAGCGCTGTTTCGCGACGCGCTGCGGGGCCTTCTGCTGCGGGCGCACTGACGGCCGTGAAGTCCGAACGCGCGATCCTGGGAGTGCTGTTTGCGGGCGTGCTGATGGCGCGCTCGACATTGCGATCGTGGGCCCTGCGTTGCCCGCGATCCGCGTATCGTTCGACGTGGGCGGGCGCGCGCTGCCGTGGGTGTTCAGCGTTTACGTGCTGTTCTATGTCGTTGGCACGCCGCTGCTCGCGAAGCGCTCCGATCGGCGCGGCCGCCGCGTGCGTGTTCGTGCAGAGCCTGGCTCTGTTCGCGCTGGGTTCGTTGCTGGTCGCCGGCGCGCAAAACTACTCCATGCTGCTGGTCGGCCGCGCCGTGCAGGCTTTCGGCGCAGGCGGACTGTTTCCGGTCGCGGCGGCCGTGATCGCCGATACGGTGCCGCTCGAACGGCGAGGTCGTGTGCTCGGCCTGATCGGCGCGACATTCGGGGTGGCGTTCCTGCTGGGTCCGTTGCTCGGCGGATTGTTGCTTCCGTGGAGCTGGCGCTGGCTGTTCCTGATCAACGTGCCGATCGCGGGCGTGCTGATCGTGCTCGCGCGGCGCGCGTTGCCGCGAGCTCGGCCAAGCCGATTCGCGCCCGTTCGACGCGCGCGGCGCGGCGCTGCTGTCGATCGTTCTGGCCGCCATTGTCGTCGGCATCGGTCAGATCGACACCGAGCACTGGGACGGCGAGCCTGACTGTCGTTGCGCGTATGGCCGTGGCTGCTGCTCGCCGCGATCGGCGCGCCGCTGCTCTGGTCGGCGGAGAAACGTGCCGTCGATCCCGTGCTGCCGCCCGGCGCTGCTGCGTTCGGGTCAGCTCAAGCTCGTCGGCGCGATCGCGCTGGCGGCCGGCGCCGTCGAGGCGGGCATGGTGTTCCTGCCCGATGTCGCCGTGCTCGGGCTTGGGCGTCGACGCCGCGGCCGCGAGCTTCATGATGTTGCCGCTCGTGCTGACGCTCGCCGTCGGCGCGCCGCATCGCCGGGCAGTTGCTCGATCGCATTCGGCCCCCGTGCGGTGGTGCAGGCGGGGCTGTCGCTGACGGCTGCCGGTCTCGTCCTGCTTGGCGCTTGCGCCGCTCGACCTCGTGAGCTTCTACTCGGCGCGTGCGCGATCATTGGCTTCGGCCTGTCGGCTCTGCTCGGTGCGCCGCTGCGCTACATCACGCTGCAGGAGGCGGGCGAGGAGCGGCGCGGCTCGGGGCAGGGCCTGCTGACGTTGTGCGTAAGCATCGGCCAACTGATCGGCTCGGCCGTGATCGGTGGCCTCGTCGGGTCGGCGGCGGATGCGCTCGGCGGTTATCGCCACGCGCTGCTCGTCGTCAGCGTCGTCTGTGCCTTCGCGCTGATGCTGAGCCTCGCGCTGCGCGGTAGAGTGAGCTACCGGCAGGCCGCCGGCTGAACGCGGCGTGCGAGTAACCTCGGAGCTATGCGTGACTGTTGGATAGCCCCTTCGATTCTGTCCGCCGACTTCGCGAAGCTCGGCGAAGAAGTGGACGCCGTCGTGGCGGCCGGCGCCGATCTGATTCATTTCGACGTCATGGACAACCACTACGTGCCGAACCTCACGATCGGCCCGCTGGTCTGCGAAGCGCTCCGCAAGCACGGCGTGAAGGCGCCGATCGACGTGCATCTGATGGTCAAGCCGGTCGACCGCATCATCCCGGACTTCGCCGCCGCAGGAGCGTCGTACATCAGCATCCATCCGGAAGCGACCGAGCACGTCGATCGCTCGCTGCAGCTGATTCGCGAGCACGGTTGCCGCAGCGGGCTCGTGCTGAATCCCGCGACTCCGCTCGACTGGCTCGACTACGTACTCGACAAGGTCGATCTCGTGCTGTTGATGTCGGTCAACCCGGGATTCGGCGGACAGCAGTTCATCGACGCTACGCTGCCGAAGATCCGCGCCGTACGCGAGCTCATCGACCGAACGGGGCGGCCCATCCGTCTCGAGGTCGATGGCGGCGTCAAGGTCGCCAACATCGGCCAGATCGCGGCGGCCGGCGCCGACACCTTCGTCGCGGGCTCCGCGATTTTCGGCGCGGGCGACTATCGCGGCACGATCGCCGCGATGCGCCGCGAGATCGCCGCCGCCGGTTGATCCGTGAGCCGTGCTCTGCCGACCGCCGCCACTCGCTTCCGCGGGCCGTTCTGCTATGCTCGCGGCCGCCGAAAACCGCAGGGTTGCTCGGCTATTGCGCTGAACCTCTAGAGGCCACTTCATGACCTGGACTGTGCACAAGTTTGGCGGCACCAGCGTCGCCGATGCGAGTTGTATTCGCCGCGTAGCCGACATCATCGGCAGCGACAGCAAGCCGGCAATCTCGGCGTAGTCGTGTCGGCCATGAAGGGCGTGACGGACGATCTGCTCGGGCTCGTCGAGAAAGCCGCGCGCCGCGAGCCCGTCGAGCCGACGCTGAAGGCGCTGCGCGCGCGTCACGAGGAGGCCGTGCGTCGAGTTGCTCGGTGCCGCGGGCGCGAAGCCCGTGCTGGCCGAGTTCGACGCCGAGCTGACCGACATCGAAAGCATCCTGAAGGCCGTGTCGCTCGTGCGCTCGGCGTCGAATCGCAGCCGCGACCTCGTCGCGGGTTTCGGCGAGGTGTGGTCCGCGCGGCAGATCGCTGCGTTCTTCAAGCAGCAGTTCGCCAAGAAGCGCGACGTCATGTTCCTGAACGCGCGCGACGTGCTCGTGATCGAGCAGAGCGAGATGGGCCCGGTGGTCGCCTGGGACCTGTCGCGGCCGAAGCTCGCGGCCGCGATACCGGCCGGCTTTCAGGGTGTCGCGGTCATCACGGGCTTCGTGGCGTCGGATCGCGAAGGGCTGCCGACCACGCTCGGCCGCAACGGCAGCGACTACTCGGCATCGATCTTCGGCGCTTTGCTCGACGCCAACGAGGTGCACATCTGGACCGACGTCGATGGCGTCATGAGCGGCGATCCGCGCCGCGTGCCGGACGCGAAGATCATCGACGAGATGTCGTACAGCGAGGCCATGGAGCTCGCCTACTTCGGCGCGAAGGTCATCCACCCGCAGACGATGGCGCCGGCCGTCGGCCGCGGCATTCCGATCTGGATCCGCAACACGTTCAATCCGACGCATCCCGGCACGAAGATCTCTGCCACCTCCGGGCACCGCGATGCGGCCGTCAAGGGCATCAGCGGCGTCGACGGCGTGGCGCTCGTGAACCTCGAAGGCGCGGGCATGATCGGCGTGCCCGGCACGGCCGATCGGCTGTTCGGTGCGCTGCGCGAGTCGGGCGTGTCCGTCATGCTGATTTCGCAGGGCAGCTCCGAGCACTCGATCTGCTTCGCGGTGCGCGACGACGTCGCCGAGCACGTGCGCAAGGTCGTCGAGCGTGCGTTCGCCGTCGAGCTGAATGAAGGGCAGGTGCAGCGAGTCGGCATCACGCGCGACTGCGCCATCGTGGCCGTGGTCGGCGACGACATGGCCGGCATGCCCGGCAGCGCGGGCCGGTTCTTCGGCACGCTGGGCCAGGCCGGTATCAACGTGCGCGCGATCGCGCAGGGCTCGTCGGAGCGCAACATCTCCGCGGTCATCGACGCGAAGGATATGACGCGTGCGATTCGCGCGGTCCACAGCAGCTTCTATCTGTCCGCGAAGACGGTGTCGATCGGCGTGCTCGGCCCTGGGCTCGTCGGCGGCACGTCTGCTCGATCAGATCGCGAGCGCGCTGCCGCAGCTGCGCGAGAAGTTCAACCTCGATCTGCGCGTGCGCGCGATCGGCGCCAGCAACAAGATGCTGCTCGACCGAGCAACGCATCGATCTCAAGCAATGGCGCGACACGCTGAAGAAAGGCGTCGCGATGGATACCGACAAGTTCGTCGACCACGTGCAGACGGATTACCTGCCGCACTCGGTGCTGATCGACTGCAGCGCGAGCCAGGCTGTTGCGGACCGCTACGCCGAGTGGCTCGCGCGCGGCATTCACGTGATCACGCCGAACAAGCGCGCGCACAGCGGTCCGATCGCGTATTACGAGGACCTGAAGCGCCTGAGCCGCGGCTCTCGCACGCATTTCCTGTACGAAGCGACCGTCGGCGCCGGATTGCCCGTGATCCAGACGCTGAAGGACCTGGTCGAGACCGGCGACGAGATCCGCAGCATCAGCGGCATCTTCTCGGGCACCCTCGCGTATCTGTTCAACGTGTTCGACGGCACGCGACCGTTCTCGGAGATCGTGCGCGAGGCGAAGTCGCGCGGTTACACCGAGCCCGATCCGCGCGACGATCTGTCGGGCACGGACGTGGCGCGCAAGGCCGTGATCCTGGCGCGCGAGGCCGGCCTCACGCTCGAGCTCGCCGACATCGCGGTCGAGAGCCTCGTGCCGGCGGCGCTCGCCAAGGCCTCGGTCGACGAGTTCATGAAGCGCCTGCCGGACTTCGACGCGCCGATGGCCGAGCGCGTGGCGGCCGCGAAGAAGAGCGGCAAGGTTTTGCGTTACGTGGCAAGCATCGACGTCAGCGCCAAGTCCGCGAAGGTGGGGCTCGAGGCGTTCGCGCCGAGTCATCCGTTCGCGAACATCAGCCTGACCGACAACATCGTGCAGTTCGTGACGGGCCGTTACTGCGACAATCCGCTGATCGTCCGCGGCCCGGGCGCGGGGCCAGCCGTCACGGCCGGCGGCATCTTCGCCGACCTGCTGCGGCTCTGCAGCATGCTGAGCGGCAGCCAGGGCGGAGGCTAGGGGCGGCACCGTGCGATACTTGAGCACCCGCGGCGGCGAAGAGACCGATCTGGTCGATGCCGTCATGCGCGGCCTCGCGACCGACGGCGGCCTGTTCGTGCCGGACGAGCTGCCTCGTTTCACGCCCCAGCGACTTTCGCGGCACGACGCTCGCGGAGATTTCGGCCGAGCTGCTGGCGCCGTTCTTCGCCGGCTCGGGGCTCGAAGCAGCAGCTGGCCGCGATCTGTCGTGACGCGTTCGATTTCCCGGTGCCGCTGCGGCCGCTGATCGAAGCCAACGGCGAGCTCTCCGTGCTCGAGCTCTTCCACGGGCCGACGGCGGCGTTCAAGGACGTCGGCGCGCGGTTTCTCGCCGCGGTCATGGAGCGCGCATTGCCGCGGTTCTCGGACCCACGCCCGCTGACGATCCTCGTCGCGACGTCGGGCGACACGGGCGGCGCGGTGGCGGCGGCGTTCCACGGGCGGCGCGGGATTCGTGTTGGCGTGCTGTTCCCGAAGGGGCAGGTCTCGCCGCGCCAGCAGCACCAGCTGACGTGCTGGGGCGACAACATTCGCGCGTTCGAAGTCGACGGCTCGTTCGACGATTGTCAGGCGCTCGTGAAAGCCGCGTTCACCGACGCGGAGCTGCAGCGCCGGCATAGGCTCTCGGCCGCCAACAGCATCAACATCGGTCGGCTGCTGCCGCAAGCGGCGTATCACGCGGCGGCAAGCCTCTGGCACTGGCGCAAGTACGGCTACGGCAGCGAGCTCGATCGTGCCGACCGGCAATCTCGGCAACGGCATGGCGTGCGTGTGGGCGCGTGCCATGGGCCTGCCGATCGGCGAGGTCGTGTTCGCGGTAAACGCGAACCGCACGATCCCGGACTTTCTCGCCACCGGCCAGTGGCAGCCGCGACCGAGCGCGCCGACGCTGGCGTCGGCCATGGACGTCGGCAACCCGAGCAACATGGAGCGGCTGCGCAATCTCATTCCGGACTTCGCCGAGTTGCGCGGCACGGTCGAGGCGTACCCCGTCGACGACGAAGCGATCCGGGCCCAGATCGCGAAGGACTATGCGCGCTTCGGGCAGGTCTGGTGCCCGCACACCGCGACGGCGTTCTGGGTGTACGACCACCTGCCGGCGGCGCGCCGCGAGGGCCGGCCCTGGATCGTCGCCGCGACCGCGCACCCGGCGAAGTTCGAGACTATCGTCGAGCCGGTGATCGGGCGGGCCGTGCCCGTGCCGTCGTCGCTCGCCGAGCTGCTGCAGCGGCCGACGGCCAGCACGCCGCTCGTGCCGCAGTTATCCCGCTTCTGCAGCCGAGCTTGACGGCTGGAAATAGGCGTTCTAGAAACAAGGACGTAGAAGAACATTCAAACGTGATATCTGAATACTGGATTCTGCTCGGCGGGGTGCTCGCCGTAGCGGTTGTAGCCGCCGCCGTGTGGCAGTTCTGGCTGCGCCGTCGCGAGCTGACCCTGTCGCAAGTGCTCGGCTCGATCGCGATCGACCGCGTGCAGGACGTGCTGGTGCCCGACGGCATGGGCGGCCAGATTCAGGTCGAGCATCTGCTGCTGACCGGCAACGGCCTGCTCGTCATTGACGTCAAAGCGTTCGAAGGCACGATTTTCGCGAGCGAGCGCATGGCGGAGTGGACCGTGATCGGCGAGAAAGGCCGGTTCACGTTCCCGAATCCGCTCGGCACGCTCTACGACCGCGTCGCGGCGCTGAAACAACTCGTGCGCGACGTGCCCGTGACCGGTCTCGTGCTGTTCGGCGAGCGCGCGGACTTCACCAAAGGCCGTCCGCGCGACGTGCTGTCGCCGCCGGAGCTCATGGCACGATATGCGCCGTCCCGAGAAGGCCGATCTCGAGCGTCTGCTCGTCGCGTTCGCGCCGCACTGGGAGCGCGTGAAAGGCGCCACCGAGCCAGCACCGGGTGGTGCCGCGCGAATAGCGCGTCTAGCGCAGCCGGAACAGCCGTTCGGCGTTTGCCGTCGTCGCGGCCGCCACTTCCTCCGCCGATCGGTTCATTCCCTCGGCCACGCGCTCCAGGATGTGCGCGAGGAACATGGGCTCGTTGCGCCGACCGCGCGGCTGCGGCACGAGATCGCGCGGCACGAGGTACGGCGCGTCTGTTTCGATCAGCAGTCGCTCGAGCGGGATGTGCGGCAGAGCTTCGCGCAGCTGCGCGCCGCGCCGCTCGTCGCATACCCAGCCTGTCACGCCGATGTGCAGATCGAGGTCGAGATACGCTGCGAGCTCCTCGCGGCCGCCCGTGAAGCAATGCGCCACGCCGCCCGCGAGCCGCGCGCGCCGCGGCGCGAGTATCTCGAGGAATTCCGCATGCGCGTCGCGCTGATGCAGGAACACGGGCTTGGCGGTGTCCGCGGCGAGCTCGAGCTGGGCGGCGAAGGCGTGGCGCTGATCCGCGCGCGGCGAGAAATCGCGAAAGAAATCGAGCCCGCATTCGCCGACCGCGACGACGGCCGGGTTCGAGAGCAGCGCGCGCAACGCGCTCGTCGTGTGCGCATCGAGCTCGGTCGCGTGGTGCGGATGCACGCCGGCCGTCGCGAACAGCGTGCCGGGATGCGCGGCGCAGAGCTCGGAGGCCTGCACGCTGCTCGTGACCGAGGTGCCGGTCACGATCAACCGCCCCACGCCCGGCGGCGGCCGCGCGCTCGAGCACGGCCGCGCGATCGGCGTCGAAGCTGTCGTGCGTCAAATTGGCGCCAATGTCGATCAGAGCGTGCATTTCGGCGCGGATTGTGACGAGCCGCGAGGAGCGCGGCAACGGCCGGCGCTAAGCTATTGGACCATGCGTTTGACAGAACTCGTTGCAGTCTGCGTGTGTTGCGTAGCCGTTACGAGCGCGGCGCGGGCCGCGTCGCCGGCGGAGCTCGCCGACCTCGCGGCTCGCATCGACTACGGCTTCTACAACGACGACGCGCACGCGATCGACGCCGCGCGCACGGCGCTCGCTCGGCTCGGCGACGCGCCGACCGTGCGCTACTACCGCGACTACGCCGGCCTGCGCCGCGCGCAGCTCGAACCCGCGGATCGCGCGTCGCGCGCGCGAGTGCGCCGAGCGTGAAGTGCCGGCCGAACTGTCGCCGCCGGCCGCCGCGGAGGCCTGGATCCTGGTCGCGGCCTGTGCGGTCGTCGGGCAGCAGTCCGTTCGCCGCGTCGAGCAGGCGCTGTCGCGCGCCCGCGAGCTCGACAAACGCAACCCGCGGCTCGGACTCGTCGAAGCCTGGATCATGCGCCACGGCGCCGGCGGCGACGGCTCGCGAGCGACGATTTCGTCGCCAAGCTGCAAGCAGACCGATCGAAGCGTTCGATGCCTGGCGCGCACCGCCGAATGCGCCGGATTGGGGTGAGGCAGAGGCGCTTGCGGCGCTCGGCGAGGCGACGCTCGCGCGCGGCGAGACGCGCGCGGCACGCGACCTGATCGAGCGCGCGTTGCTGCTGGCGCCCGACTACCGCTTCGCCGTCGAGCTGCGCGCACGCCTGCGCAGCAACTAGCCGCCTCGATTCTCGAGCGCCGTCGTGCCGACGGTTGCGTTCCGCCCTCTACTGAGGTTCGATAAGCGCCGAGTCGGCACGTCGAACCGGTGCATGGCGGAACAGTTCGGTCTTTTCGATGCGCGAAGCTTGCAGCCGGCGACCGCCAGGGATGGCGAGAGTGCCGGGCGCGGCGGAGCAGCGCCCGGCCGGACGCCGCGGCGCTGCCGCTGCGTGTTCGCGAGAGCCGTCGCGCACGGCGGCTCACATTGCGGGTGCTGCCGCCGTATACGCTCGAGCTCGTCGTGCCGCGCGGTACGCGCGCAGCCGATGTCGCCGCGTTCGTGCACTCGCACCGCCGCTGGATCGAGCGCGCGCGGCGCGAGATCGCTGCTCACTATGCGCTGGCGCAAGACCGGCTGCCCACGCAAATCGCGCTGCGCGCAATCGATCAGAGCTGGCTCGTGCGCTATGAGGCCGCAGCCGCAAGCTCAGTCCCGCGTGCGCATGCTCGACGACGTGCTCGAGGTGCGCACGCGCGATGCGGAGCATCTTGGCGCAGCGGACGCGCTCTGCGCGCATGGCTCTGCGATCAGGCGAGCTATCACCTGACTCCCTGGGTGCTGCGCGAGGCCGAGCTCGTCGGGCGCCGGCCGAGTCGCGTGCAAGTGCGGCTGCAGCGTACGCGCTGGGGCAGCTGCTCGAGCTCCGGCACTCTGAGCCTGAACGCCGCGCTGATGTTTCTGGCTCCGGCCGTCGTGCGGTATCTGCTGATCCACGAGCTCTGCCACCTGATCTCGCTGAATCATTCGCGGCGGTTCTGGGCGGCCGTTGAGCGCTACGAGCCCAACTACGAGGCGCTCGACCGGCAGCTCACGGAGGCGTGGGCCGACATTCCGCTGTGGGCGCATCCGGACGCGCGGCGACGGTAGGCGTGGCGGCCGTTCGATTCAGCGCGCTCGCGAACACGACCGTGATCGTCACGGCGGTGATCTACGGCTTCCTGCTCGCTGATTGCAGGCAGCGCCGGTCTGATCGGGCATCCTTCTGCAGATCATGGTGCTGCTGTCGCTGTGGCGCTATGGCGTATGCCGTGCTACGTCATGTCGCGAGCGGCTGGCAGAAGTTTCCGCCACCCGAAATCGAGTCGATGAATCCGTTCGGCGGCGGCTTTACCGTGATCCTGCATCTCGCTGCTGTTCGTGTCTGGCGTTGTTCTTCCTCGGCACGACGCCGTTCATCGAAGGGCCGTTGCGGTGGATTCTGCTGTTTGTGCGTACTCGTGATCTTTCCTGCGTCGGCGGCGATCATGGCCATGACACGGAATGCCGCAGCGGCGCTGAATCCCGTAGAGCTCGTGGGCTTCGTGCGCGACCTCGGCGCCGACTACGTCAAGCTCCTCGCCGTCAGCGTGCTGCTTGGCGCGTTACTCGTGGTCACCAGCGCCGTTGCGGCGCGGTCGTGGTTCCTTGGGTTCTTGGGCGAAGTGACGGGCGTGTGGACGGTGCTCGCGCTATTTCTCGCGACCGGCGCCACCCTGCGAGCGCATAGCGACGACTTCGATCTGCTCGAGGCGCTCGACGACGCGGATGTGCGCGAAACGCGGCGCAAACACGCCGATTGGCAGAAGACACTCGACATTGCGTATGCTGCCGTGCGCAGCGGGCTCGCAACGCAGGCCTATCGCACGATCAAGGACCTGATCGCCGACGAAGGCGATAGCCTCGAGATCTACCAGTGGGCGTTCAACGGCATGCTCGAGTGGGATCCGCCGGAGCATGCCGCGATGCTCGGCGAGACGATTCGCACAGCGTCTATGGGAAGAAGGCCGCAAGGTCGATGCCATGGAGCTCGCGCAGCGGTGCCGCAAGCTGTCGCCGAAGTTCGCGTTGCCGGCGGCGTTCAGGACGCAGCTCGCGGAGTACGCGCGCTCGCTCGGTCGCCATCGGTTTGCGGACGAGCTCAGCGCGAGTTGAGCGCAGCGTCTGGATCCCCGCCGAGCTTGCGCATGGCCGCATCGTAAGCGGCTATTCGCGGCGCACTGCGTGCGATCTCGATGAGCGCGCAGACAGCCGGATGCGTATCGAGCGCCTGCAAGTAGGCCGCGAGTGACGTGGGAATCGCCACGCCGTAGGTCCGAAATCGAGTGCGCACGGGGTAGAACATCGCGTCCGCGATCGAGAAGCGGCCGAACAGGAACGGCCCGCCCGAGCGCTCGAGCTTTTCGCCCCAGATCTCGAACACGCGCGCGATGTCGACTTGTGCGGCGGTTCCAGGCGTGAAGCCTTGCACGCGGCCGAACAGACCGCACGACAGCTCCCGGCGCATGTCGCCGAAACCACTCAGCATCTCGCACGAGATCGCGCGCGCTTCGGCCCGGAGCACGGGTTCGGCGGGCCAGAGCGCCGCCTGCGGGAATGCTTCGGCCGCGTACTCGCAGATGGCGAGCGACTCGTGGATCGGCGTGCCGTTCACGTGCAACACGGGGAACAGACCGCGCACGCTGCCGAGCCTGCGGCGCTGTGCGAGCGGCGGCGCGTTCGGCGTGCCCATGGCGGCGAGCTCGACTGTTTCGGTTTCGAATGTCGCGCCCGCGTGCTTCAGCGCGAGCCATGGGCGCATGGACCACGACGAGTAGCGGAGGCTGAGGACCTTCAGTGCAAGGGTCGGCATGTGCGAACGATGCGGGTAGCGCAGCCGCGCGTCAAACCGGCCAGCGCCACGCGGTCGTCCTGATCGTTCGTGCTCGCCCTATAAGACCTGCGCGAAGCTGCGGGTGGCGGCGGACCACTCCGGCGCGTTCGCGAGCGCGTCCGGCACGTCCTCGGGCTCGGCCACGATCTGCCACATGCCCACGTGGCGTGGGTGCATGAAGCGCTCCTCGACCGCATGCTCGAGCATCGCGAGCAGCGGGTCGAAGTAGTTGCGCGTGTTCACGAGTACGATGGGATTCGTATACAAGCCGAGCCGCTTCAGCGTGAGCGCTTCGAACAGCTCCTCGAACGTGCCGGGGCCGCCGGGCAGCGTCACGAGGCCGTGGCTCTCTGAGAGCATCATGTGCTTGCGGATCCGCATGTCTTCTACGACGCGCAGCTCAGTGAGATTCTTGTGCGCCCACTCGAGCTCCAGCATGAATCTCGGCATCACGCCTGTAATCGTGCCGCCGGCCGCAACCACGCCGTCCGCGAGCGCCCCCATCGAGCCCGTGGCGCCGCCGCCATAGATTACGGCGTAGCCCCGTGCAGCCAGAATTCCGCCGAGCCGGCGCGCCACGTCGCGGTACGCGGCATCGCTGGCGTCGCTCGATGCACAGTAGACACAGACGTTGTTTTGGCCGGTCATGGGCGGTGCGCGACTGCGGCTCGTGACCTGACCGACATTCAGTTGGGCGACGATCCGGCCTGGTAGAGCGTCCAGGCGCCGATCACGATGAACCCGATCCCCGCCGCGTACGAAAGATGCTTCGGGTTTACGTACTGCGCCACGACGGAGCCGGCCGTAACGCCGATCGCCGAAGCCAGCACGAGTGCGGCCGCGGCGCCGGCGAAGACCGTCCACAGGCTCACGTTCTCCTTCGACGCGAACAGCATTGTCGCGAGCTGCGTTTTGTCGCCGAGTTCAGCCAGAAACACGGCGCCGAAGACCGTTGCGAACACTCTCCAATCCATTCGTGGCTACCCTTGTTCCAACAGCCTGCGATGATCCGCGCTGGTCGACTGCGCACGCCGCCGGTCCCGACTTCGTCGGCGCATTCGCGTTGCGACGGGGCCAGAAACGCGGCGGTCATCGAACCGCGTTACGCTGCGTGCTTGCTGGTGGCGAGCTGGCGCAGCACGTACTGCAAAATGCCGCCGTGGATGAAATAGTCCTGTTCCTTCGGCGTATCGATGCGCACCACGGCTGTGAACTCCTTCTTCTTGCCGTCGACGCCCGTTGCGGTGACCTTCACTTCCTTCGCGCGCTTCAGACCCAGACCGACGATGTCGAAGGTCTCCTTGCCCGTGAGCCCGAGGGTCGCGGCCGTCTCACCGTCACGGAACTGCAGGGGCACCACGCCCATGCCGATCAGGTTCGAGCGGTGGATGCGTTCGTAGCTCTCGGCGATAACGGCCTTCACGCCTAGCAACGCTGTGCCTTTAGCGGCCCAGTCGCGCGACGAACCGGCGCCGTATTCCTTGCCGGACAGGATGATCAGCGGTGTCTTGTCGGCCTGGTACTTCATCGAGGCGTCGTAGATCGACATCTGCGCACCGCTCGGGATGTGCACCGTGACGCCACCTTCAGTCCCGGGCAGCAGCAGGTTCTTCAGGCGGATGTTCGCGAACGTGCCGCGGACCATGACCTCGTGATTGCCGCGCCGAGCGCCGTAGGAGTTGAAATCCTTCTTCGTGACGCCGAGGCTCTCGAGGTACTTCGCGGCGGGGCTGCCCGAGGCGATGTTGCCGGCAGGGGAGATGTGGTCGGTGGTCACTGAGTCGCCGAGCATCGCGAGCACGCGCGCACCCTTCACGTTCTGCGGCGTACCGGTTGTGAGCGTCATGCCTTCGAAGTAGGGCGGGTGCTTCACGTACGTGGAGGTGTCGCTCCACGTGAAGTTCTCGCCCTTCGGCGTGGCCACGGACTTCCAGTTCGCGTCGCCGTCGAACACGCTCGCGTAGCTCTTCTTGAACTGTGCCGAGGTGACGTGTTTCGCGATCAGGTCGTGGATCTCCTTCGAGGTCGGCCAGATATCCTTCAGATAGACGGGCTTGCCGTCCTTGCCTAGCCGAAGCGCGTCCTTCGTGAGATCGAGCTGCATGTTGCCCGCGATCGCGTACGCGACGACGAGGGGCGGCGACGCAAGAAAATTCATCTTCACTTGCGGATGGATGCGGCCCTCGAAGTTGCGATTGCCCGAGAGCACGGAGCACGCCACGACATCGCTCTTCTGCAGCGCCGCGGCAATCTCGTCGGGCAGCGGGCCGGAGTTGCCGATGCACGTCGTGCAGCCGTAGCCGACGAGGTTGAAGCCAATCTTGTCGAGCTCGTCGAGCAGGTTGCAGGCCTTCAGGTAATCGGTGACCACCTTCGAGCCGGGCGCGAGACTCGTCTTGACCCACGGCTTGCGCGTGAGGCCTTTCGCCGCGGCGTTGCGTGCAAGCAGGCCGGCGCCGACCATGACGGCCGGGTTCGACGTGTTCGTGCAGCTCGTGATCGCCGCAATCACGACCGCACCGTCCTCGAGGTCGAACTTCTGCGAGCCGGCGGTGACGGGCGCCTTCGTGCCCTTGCCGGCGGTCTTCAACAAATCGCCGATCTTGGCGCCGGCGCCTTTCAGGGCGATGCGATCCTGCGGGCGCTTCGGGCCCGCAATGCTCGGCTCCACGGCTGCGAGATCGAGCGCGAGGACGCTGCTGTAGCGCGCGACCTTTGCGGTGCGCCACAAACCCTGTGCTTTCGCGTACTGCTCTACGAGATCGATCTGCTCGCGGGGGCGCCCCGAGAGCTCGAGGTACCGCAGCGTTTCGGCGTCGATTGGGAACACGGCGCACGTGCTGCCGAACTCCGGCGACATGTTGCCGATCGTTGCGCGGTCCGCGAGCGGCAGGCCGTCCAGCCCGTCGCCGAAAAACTCCACGAACTTGCCCACTACGCCGTGCTTGCGCAGCATCTCGGTCACCGTCAGCACGAGGTCCGTGGCGGTCGCGCCCTCGGCAAGCTTGCCCTTGAGCTCGAAGCCCACGACGTGCGGAATCAGCATCGTGATCGGCTGGCCGAGCATCGCGGCCTCGGCCTCGATGCCGCCCACGCCCCAGCCCAAAATGCCGAGGCCGTTGATCATCGTCGTATGCGAATCGGTGCCGACCAGCGAGTCGGGATATGCGTAGCTGTCGTTGCCGACCTTCTTCTCGAACACCACGCGGCTCAAGTACTCGAGGTTCACCTGGTGGACGATGCCCGTGTTCGGCGGCACCACGCGGAAATTCTGGAACGCGCTCTGGCCCCAGCGCAGGAACCCGTAGCGCTCCTGGTTGCGCTCGAACTCCACGGCGTTGTTCTGCGCCAGCGCCTCCCTCGTGCCGAAGTAGTCCACCTGTACCGAGTGATCGATCACGAGCTCGGCGGGGGAGAGCGGGTTGATCATCGAGGCTTTACCGCCGAGCTTGATGACGGCGTCGCGCATTGCCGCGAGATCCACTACGGCCGGCACGCCCGTGAAGTCCTGCAGCACCACGCGCGCCGGCGTAAACGAGATCTCGCGATCCGGTTCGACGGCCGGGTCCCAGTTCGCGAGCGCCGTGATGTCGGCTGCCGTGATGTTTTCGCCGTCCTCGAACCGCAGCAGGTTCTCGAGCAGAATTTTCAGCGTGTACGGCAGGGTGTCGACGGCGCCTTTGACGGCGTCGAGACGGTAGATCTGATAGGTCTTGGCGCCGACGTTCAGGGGTTTGCGCGCGCCGAAAGAGTCGGTCATTGGAGCCTCGGGGTGTGGCGATGGAAAACCATCACGATTATAAGCGCGAAGCGCGCGAATGCGCGCGGGCTCGCGCCTCAGCTTGCGGCGCGCAGCTCGCTGACGTGGCGGCCGCTGTGCTCGATCGTGGCGCCGCCCAGGCACCGGTCGCCGTCGTAGAACACCACGAACTGCCCCGGCGTTGGCGTGCGCTGCGGCTGCTCGAAGCTGACCTCGAGCATGCCGTCGGCCGAGCGGTGCACGCTGCAGGCCTGATCGGACTGCCGATAACGAATCTTCGCGTGGCCGTGCCATGGCTCCCCGCGCTGCCATTCGCGGGGCGGCGCACCGATCCAGTGCGGGTCGGCGGCCGTGAGGCGCTGCGCGCGCAGCAGCGGGTGATCGTGGCCCTGCACGACGATGAGCTCGTTGCGCTCGACGTCCTTGCCGGCGACGTACCACGGCGCGGCGGTCGCTGTCGGCCGCGCCGCCGATGTGCAGGCCGTGGCGCTGGCCCAGCGTGTAGTACGCGAGCCCCCGGTGCCGGCCGCGTTCGCGGCCTTCGTCGTCGCGGATCACGCCGGGCGACTCCGGCAGATACTCGTGCAGGAAGTCGGCGAACGGCCGCTCGCCGATGAAGCAGATGCCGGTGCTGTCCTTTTTCGCGGCTACGGACAGGCCGGCGCGGCGCGCGAGCTCGCGGACCTCGCTTTTCAGCAGATCGCCGAGCGGGAACAGAACGTCGGCCAAGTCCGTCGCCGCCACGGCAGTGCAGAAAGTAGCTCTGATCCTTGCCGGGATCGCGGGCTTTGCAAAGCTGCGGCACGCCGTCGATCGACCGTGAGCCGCGCATAGTGGCCGGTGGCGATCTGTGTGGCGCCGAGGCGCTGCGCGTAGCGGCGCATGACGCCGAACTTGATCTGCCGATTGCACAGCACGTCCGGGTTCGGCGTGCGGCCCTTGCGGTGCTCGTCCAGGAAGTCGGCGAAGACCTGCTCGCGATACTCGCGCGCGAAGTTCACGCGGTGCAGCGGCAGGCCGAGCTCGAGACACACCTGACGCGCGTCGTGATACTCGCGCGCGCTGTCGCAGTAGCCGTCGTCTTCCCAGTTGCTCATGTGCAGGCACTGCACGGCGTGCCCCGCATCGCGCAACAAGAGGGCGGCGACGGCGGAATCCACGCCGCCCGAGAGCGCAACGATGGTCAGAGGCTTGCCCGGCATGCGGCAATTCTAGCAGCCGAAGCAGTGGGCGGCGGTTCAGCCGCGAGCGGCGTGAGTGCGTGCGAGGGCCTCGGGCGCGAGGTACGTCAGGCAGTCGAGGGGGTAGCGGTGGCCCGCAAGATAGTCGTCGAGGCAGCGGAGCACCGTTGGGCTTCGCAGTTGCCGCCGCGCTTCAGGATCTGTTCGCGCGACAGCCAGTGCACGCCGACGATGCCGTCGTCGAGAGTCGTGGGGCCGGACGGGAGCTTCCGCGGCTCCGCAGAACGCGATGCGCAGGAACGTGGTGCCGGACGTCGCGCGCCACAAGTACAAGCCGACGACGTCGGTTGGCGTGAAACGGTGCCCGGTTTCCTCGAGAGCTTCGCGCGCGACGGCCGCGAGCAGCGATTCACCGTGCTCGAGATGGCCGGCCGGCTGGTTCAGCACGAGGCGCCCGGCGCACCTCTCTTCGACCAGCAGAAACTTGCCCTCGCGTTCGATGACGGCGGCAACGGTGACGTCGATGTCCTGTGCCATGGGGCGCTTCGCGAACGTTCGGTCGAGCCGCGGCGATTATAGTTGAAGTTGGCGCAGCCCGGGCTCGATCTCGCAGGCGTTCCACAGGGTCTCGAACGTGTTCAGGTAGAGCCGCGCCACGGCCGGCTCGTAGGTGTCGGACATGCCTTCCCAGCGATCGGCGCTGCGGCCGATACATGAGCGCGTGCTCGTCGGCGATGCAGAACGCCTCGGGGTGAGCCTCGCGCTCGCTCTTCGTGTTGCGGAATTCGATGTAGCTGTTCAAACGCCGACCCATGTTCACGAACCGGCTTGCCGTCGTGATGACTCGCGTCGGGTCCACGACGAGCACCCGTACGCGCGCGAAGCCGCGCGACAGGATGAACCGCTTCAGCGTTTCGAGGAACTCGTCGTGATCGTAGATGCCGGGTTCGAGATCGTGCGTGAAGATCGACAGCGTGCGGTTCGCGAGCCCCGTGACTTCGACGACCGCCGCGCGCACTTCGTCCAGGCTCGATAGCACCTGTCGGACGCCCTTGGTTTTGGTTTGCTCGCTCGGCGCTGCCATGTGATGAGTTAGCTAGCTGACTTGCCAGTCAGTTTACTTAACGGCACCGGGGCGGCTGTGCCGCGGGTCACGGTTTTTTCCGTGGCCGGGGCCTAGATCGAGGCTAGATCTCGCGTGCGAGCTTGGCGGCGAGGCCGATGTAGGCGGAAGGAGTGAGCGCCAGCAGCCGCGCGCGTTCCGCGGGCGGCAGGGTCGAGCTTGCCGATGAATTGACGCAGGGTTTCGGCGTCGATCGCGTGGCCGCGCGTGAGCTCCTTCAGCTGCTCGTAGGCGTCGGCATGGCCGTAGCGGCGCATCACGGTCTGAATCGCCTCGGCCAGCACTTCCCAGCGCTCGTCGAGCTCGGCGGCGATCAGCTTCAGATCCGCGTCGAGCTTGCCCAAGCCGCGCTGGGCGGCATCGAGCGCAATCAAGGTATGGCCGAGCGCCACGCCACAGTTGCGCAGCACGGTCGAGTCGGTCAGGTCGCGCTGCCAACGCGAGACCGGCAGCTTGTTCGCGAGGAAGCCGAGCAACGCGTTGGCCGCGCCGAGATTGCCCTCGGCGTTCTCGAAATCGATCGGATTGACCTTGTGCGGCATCGTCGACGAGCCGACTTCGCCGGCCACCGGCCGCGAACGGAAGTAGCCGAGGCTGATGTAGCCCCAGAAGTCGCGCGTAAGATCGATCAACACCGTGTTGAAGCGCGACAGCGCCTGGCAGTACTCGGCGATCCAGTCGTGCGGCTCGATCTGCGTGGTGTACGGGCGTCGGCGTGAGCCCGAGTGACTCGAGGAAGCGGCGGCTGATCGCGGGCCAGTCGGCGTCGGGGTAGGCAACCGCGTGCGCGTTGAAGTTGCCCACCGCGCCGTTGAATTTGCCGCCGATCGTGACGTTCGCGAACAGGTCGGCTTGCCGCTCGAGGCGGTAGACGAAGTTCGCGATCTCCTTGCCGAGCGTGGTCGGCGTGGCCGGCTGACCGTGCGTGCGTGCGAGCATCGGCACATCGGCGAAACGGTGCGCGAGCGTGCGCAGGTCGATGCTGAGCTGCTTCATGGACGGCAGCAGCACGCGCTGCCGCGCGTCGCGCAGCATCAGCGCGTACGCGAGGTTGTTGATGTCTTCCGACGTGCACGCGAAGTGGATGAACGCCGCGAAGTTGCCGCGTGCCGCCCGGCACGCCTTCGAGCTTCTGCCGCAGCAGATACTCCACGGCTTTGACGTCGTGATTGGTCTTGGCCTCGACGTCTTTGACGCGCTGTGCGTCGTCGATGCTGAAGTCGTCGATGATCGCGTTCAGCACGTCCTTCACCGGGCGATTCGAGCGGCGCGAAACTCGCGGATGCTTGGCTCGTCGGCCAGGCGCTGAAGCCAGCGGACCTCGATCAGTACGCGGTAGCGGATCAGGCCGTATTCGGAGAGGTACTCGCGAAGCGGCGCAGCTTTGCGCGCATAGCGACCGTCAAGCGGCGAAAGTGCCAGGAGCGTCGAGGAGTCCACCGGCCGCTGAAGCCTATACAAGCGATTTCGGAGTGCGCATCATAAACGAATCCGCGCGGTGCGGATTCTTTATTTGCTAGGAGTTTGCATGACGGCCGAGTTTCGAGTCGAACGCGACAGCATGGGCGAGCTCAAGGTACCCGCGAACGCGTTGTGGGGCGCGCAAACGCAGCGCGCCGTGAACAATTTCCCAATCAGCGGTTTGCCGATGCCGCCCGCGTTCGTGCGCGCGCTCGGGCTCGTGAAGTGGGCGGCGGCCGACGCGAACAGGAGTCTGCGGCTGCTGCCGGCTCCGATCGCGAAGGCCATCCAGGGTGCCGCGCTCGAGATCGCGAGCGGCAAGCACCTCGACCAGTTCCCGATCGACGTGTTCCAGACGGGCTCCGGCACGAGCTCGAACATGAACGCGAACGAGGTCATCGCGAAGCTCGCGTCGAAGGCGCTTGGCAAGCCGGTGCATGCGAACGACCACGTGAACATGTGCCAGAGCAGCAACGACGTGATCCCGTCCACGATCCATGTCAGCGCTGCGCTCGAGATTGCTCGAGCGACTGCTGCCCGCGCTCGAGCACCTGCAGAAGACGATCGACAAAAAGGCCAAGAGCGTCGCGGGCATCGTGAAGACCGGCCGCACGCACCTGATGGACGCGATGCCGGTGCGGCTCGATCAGGAGCTCGGCGGCTGGTCCGCCCAGATCCTGAGCAACATCTATCGGCTCAAGGGGTCGCTGCCGCGGCTCACCGGCCTCACGCAGGGCGGCACCGCCGTCGGCACGGGTATCAATGCGCACCCGGAGTTCTCCGCGAAGTTCTGCGCCGCGCTCGCGAAGCGCACCGGGCGTCGGCTTCCATCCGCTCGACAACTTCTTCGAGGCCATGAGCTCGCAGGACACGGCGGTCGAGGTGTCGGGCCAGCTGAAGACGACCGCCGTGAGCCTCATGAAGATCGCCAACGATCTGCGCTGGATGAACAGCGGCCCGCTCGCGGGTCTCGCGGAGATCGCGTTGCCCGCGCTGCAGCCCGGCAGCAGCATCATGCCGGGCAAGGTGAACCCGGTGATCCCCGAAGCCGTCGCGATGGTCGCGGCGCAGGTCATCGGCAATGACGCGACGATCACCATCGCGGGCCAGTCCGGTAACTTTCAGTTGAACGTCATGCTGCCGGTCGTCGCGCTGAACCTGCTGCAGAGCATCGAGATCCTCGCGAGCGCGGCGCGCGTGCTCGCGGACTCCGCGATCGCGGGATTCACTGTGAACAAGGCGCGGCTCGACGAGGCGCTCGAGCGCAACCCGATTCTCGTCACGGCCCTGAATCCGGTGATCGGCTACGAGAAGGGCGCCGCAATCGCGAAGCAGGCCTACAAGGAAGGCCGCGCGATCCGCGAGGTGGCGGGCGAGAAGACGGATCTCGGCAACGCGAAGCTGAAGAAGCTGCTCGATCCGCTCGAGCTCACGAAGGGCGGCATCAAGGGCGAGGCAGGCGGCGGAGGCGGCTGACGGCGGCCGCCGCATCAGGGAGCGATGAGCCGGACACTTACGTCTCGACAGCGATTCGCCGCCGCGTCGCCGCGCCGCGCGCGCCGGTCGATCCGCGCGCGCGCATGCTCGCGAACGTCGACGGGCCGATCTCGCCCGCGTTGCGCACTGCGATCGACAGCCCGCGCCGCGCGGCTTCCGTGCTGCTCACGCTCGTCGAGCGCGCCGGCGGGGCTCACCGTGCTGTTCACCGAGCGTGCGGCGCACCTGAAGGACCATGCGGGCCAGATCAGCTTCCCTGGCGGCCGGATCGGCGCCGGCGAGACGGCCGTCGACGCGGCGCTGCGCGAGACGCACGAGGAGATCGGCCTTCCGCCCGACCGACGTCGACGTGCTCGGCGCTGCTCGACGAGCTTCTGACGGGCACCGGGTTTCCTGATCAAGCCCGTGGTGGGCTACGTCGCGGCGGGCTCGTTCGTCGCCGACGCCCGATCCGACGGAGGTGGCGAGCGTGTTCGAGGTGCCGCTCGGCGTTCATCGCTGGACCCGAGCGAACGTCACGGCGACTTACCGCGAACGGCTCGGCGCGCGTTTTCGCACCTACGAGCTGCAGCACTCCGGCCACCGCATCTGGGGCGCGACGGCGGCGATTCTCGTGAATTTCAGGGACGTCATTTCCGATGAATAAACAATCAGAATGCCCGAGTATCGAGAAACTTGCTGAAGATCATGGCGCAGCTCCGCGATCCTCGGGGCGGCTGCCCGTGGGACCGCGAGCAGACGTTTGCGACGATCGCGCCGCTATACGATCGAGGAGGCCTACGAGGTGGCCGATGCGATCGAGCGCGAAGCGCTCGGCGAGCTCAAGGGCGAGCTCGGCGACCTGCTGTTCCAGGTGGTGTTCCACGCGCGAATGGCGCAAGAGGCCGGGCTGTTCGACTTCGAGGCCGTGGCGGCCGACATCTGCGCCAAGCTCGAGCGGCGCCACCCGCATGTGTTCGGCGATGCGCAGGTGAAGGACAGCGCCGAGCAGACGCGAGTCTGGGAAGACATCAAGCGCCAGGAGCGCGCGGCAGCCGGCGCCGTAGGCCTGCTCGACGACGTGCCGGCGAACCTGCCGGGGCTGAGCCGAGCCATGAAGCTCGGCAAGCGCGCCGCGACGGTTGGGTTTCGACTGGCCGGACACGGCCGGCGTGCGCGCCAAGGTCACCGAAGAGATCGGCGAGCTCGATGCGGCGGTCGCCGCGCGGCAGCGCGGCTGCAGGTCGCCGCCGAGATGGGCGACCTGCTGTTCACGATCGCGAACTGGTGCCGCCATCTGAATCTCGATCCCGACACGTGCGTGCGGGCTGCGAGCGGCCGATTCCGAGCGGCGGTTCCGCGCCGTGGAGGCGGCGGTCGCTGGCCAGCGGCCGCGGCTGGGACAGCGCACGATGCCGCCGCCCTGGACGCGCTCTGGCGGCGCGCAAAAGCCGCGGAAGCCTGACGCCACAACGGCTCTCCCGCATTCAGGTTCGATTCAGCGCCTGGCCCTTAATCTGCCGTCCAAGGTCCCCGGTGGGACCGCTAGAGGAAGGAGAGAGTGCCATGAGCGTCAAGACGACAATTACAGCGGTTGCGGTCATCGGGTTGCTCGGCGCCAACGTGGCGCTGGCGGATCATGACGACGGCCGAGGCCGCGGCCACGGCTACGGCCATCGCGGAGCGGATTTCGCGTACGGCCGTGTCATCGCCGTCGAGCCCATGGTCCGCTACGTCACGGTCGATCGGCCGCGCCAGGAATGCCGTGACGAGTACGCCCGCCGGCCGGCGCCCGGTGTTGCGGGCCGAACGGCCGTCGGTGCCGTGATCGGTGCCGCGATCGGCCGGCAGTTCGGCGGCGGCAGCGGCCGCGATCTGGCGACTGCGGCCGGCGCGGTGGCGGGCGGAGTCATCGCGAGCCAACAGCGCGCAGCGCAACCTGGGTTACCGCGAGGTTCCGGTGCAGCGGTGCGAGGTCGTGAACGACCGTTCACCGAGCAGCGTCATCGACGGCTATGTCGTGACTTACGTCTACCAGGGCCGTCGCTACACGACGCGTACGGCTACGCCGCCCGGCGATCGGATCCAGCTTGCGGTTGACGTGCGCCCGATCGGTTACCCGACGTGGCGCTGAGCGTTTCGGCGCGATGACCGCGCGGGCGCGAAGGGCGGGCCATGGCCCGCCCGCTTTTTTCGAGCGGCGGCAAGCGGCGCAGCGGAACGTTTCCTTGACGCGGACCGACGGCTGGAATCCAAGCTTGGCGACGGGTAACGACGGCCCGGAACGGATGGCAGCGGTGAACGGAGCAAATAGAAAGCAGGACGGCGGACGCGGCGCGGCATCGCGCTCTGCGCCGCGCTGGCAGCTGCTGCTCGGCGCCGGCGGCGGGGCGCTTGCGCAGCCGCGACCGGCGCTCCTGCCGTTCGACGGCGACGCGCCCGTCAGCGCATTCGCCGCGCAGCGCGGCGGAATCTCGCTCGGCCAGGCTACCGCCATGGCGCGCGGCCGTTACCCCGGCCGCGTCGTGCGCGCCGAGCCAGTCATGATCGGCGATCGCGTCGTCTACGAGATCCGGATCCTCGGCGACGATGGCCGCGTGCGTACGGTGCGCATCGACGCGCAGACCGGCTCCTTCATGTAGTGACACGCCCCATGCGCCTGCTGCTCGTCGAAGACGATCCGAATCTCGAGCCGCTCGCTCGCGACGCAGCTCGAGCAGGCCGGCTACGTCGTCGACCGCGCCGCGGACGGCCAGGAAGGCCTGTACCTCGCGCGCGAGTACCCCGTGAATCTCGCGATCGTCGATCTCGGTCTGCCGAAGCTGTCCGGCGTCGAGCTGATCAAGCAGTTGCGCGCCGACGGCAAGTCGTATCCCGTGCTCGTGCTTGACGGCGCGTGACCGCTGGCAGGACAAGGTCGAGGTGCTGAAGCTCGGCGCCGACGACTACGTCGTGAAGCCGTTCAACGTCGAGGAGCTGCTCGCACGCGTCGATGCGCTGTTGCGGCGCGCGACCGGCTGGGCGCAGTCGGAGCTCGTGTGCGGGCCCATCGTGCTCGACACGCGCACGCAGGAAGTCAAAGTCAAAGGGCAGAAGCTCGAGCTCACGAGCTTCGAGTACAAGCTGCTCGAGTACCTGATGCTGCACGCGGGCGAGGTGCTGTCGAAGACGCAGATCACCGAAGCGCTGTACGAGGAAGACTTCGAGCGCGACAGCAACGTGATCGAGGTGTTCATCGGTCGGCTGCGTCGCAAGCTCGACCCGGACGACGAGTACAAGCCGATCGAGACTCTGCGCGGCCGCGGCTACCGCCTGGCGGTGGCTCGCGGCGCGCCGACCGTCTGGCTGAGCGCGCCAAGCTCATGCCTCTTGTCCGGTCTCTTCGTGCGCGCGTCGTGCTCTGGGTGTGCGTCGCGCTCGTCGTGCTGTTCGCCGCCACGATCGTGGGCCTCGACATCGCGTTTCGGAATAGCACGCAACAGCGCTCGGCGCGAGCTGCTCGAGGCGCAGGGCTCGGCCTCATCGCGCTCGCCGAGCCGGGACCCGGCGGCGAGCTCCGGCTTGCCGACCGACGCCATCGATCCGCGTTTCGAAGTGGCGAACTCCGGGCTCTATGGCGCGCTGTACGACAGCAACGGCCGCGCGTTGTGGCAGTCGCTGTCGCTGCTCGGCCGCGACTTTCCGGCCGACGAGCTCGCAGCGCCAGGCGAACGGCGGCACCTGATGCTCGACGTGCCCGGGCTTTCCGCCGATCGAGGCGCTGCTCATGGGCATTACCTGGGAATTTCGCCGACGGCAAGACCGCCGCCTTACACGTTCGCGATTGGCGTCTCGCTCGAGCCGTACAACGAACGGCAGGCGACGTTTCGCAACTACCTGATCGGCTGGTTCCTTGGCGTCACCTTGACGATGTTGCTCGTGGTCAGCGGTCTGCTGACGTTCGTGCTGCGGCCGGTTCATCGGCTCGAACGCCAGGTGCGCGAGGTCGAAGCCGGCGATCGCGTGAAGCTGACCGGCAACTATCCGTCCGAGCTCGTGGGGCTCGCCGACAATCTGAACATGCTGATCGATACCGAGCGGCGGCGGCTCGTGCGCTACCGCAATACGCTCGACGATCTGGCGCATAGCTTGAAGACTCCGCTTGCGGCGATGCGCACGCTGCTAGCGGAGCAGCGCTCGCAGCCCGCCGAGGATCGCAGCGAAGCGTTGAACCGCGAGCTCGAGCGCATGGACCAGCGCGTGTCGTATCAGCTGCGCAGGGCGCGCGCGAGCGGCGCCACGGGGCTCGGCACCGAGCCCGTGGCCTGTGGCGCCCCGTCGTCGACGATCTGAAGCAGACGCTCGACAAGGTGTACCGCGACAAACGTGTTGCGTGTAGCGTGACGTGGCGCCCGGGGCGTCGTTTCGCGGCGACCCGGGCGACCTGACGGAGATCCTCGGCAACCTCATGGACAACGCCTACAAGTATTGCACGGGCCGCGTGCGCGTGAAGGCCGAGTCGATACGCGGGAGCGGCTCGTGATCACCGTGGGCGACGACGGCAAAGGCATCGGCGAAGAGTTCGCGGCGCAGCTGTTCCAGCGTGGCAAACGCGCCGACGAGTCCGTACCGGGGCAGGGCATTGGCCTCGCCGTCGTGCGCGAGACTGTCGAGCTGTATCGCGGCGCGCTCAGCGTCGGCAAGTCCGATCTCGGCGGCGCGGAGCTACGCGTCGAGCTGTCCCGCGCCGGCGTGCTATGAGCGAGCGCGGCAGATGCCGCGCTCGCAGCGCGTCGCGCTGCGAAATACACGTTGAGCTATCCCGAAGCGTTGCCGATTACGGCCGCGCGCGACGAATTGCTGGCGGCGATTCGTGCGCATCGCGTGATCGTGGTGTGCGGCGACACGGGCAGCGGCAAGACCACGCAGCTGCCGAAGCTGCTGCTCGAAGCCGGTTGCGGCGTGCTCGGCATGATCGGCCACACGCAGCCGCGGCGCATCGCCGCGCAAGCCGCTGCGACACGGCTCGCGGCGGAGCTCGACGTGCCGCTGGGCGAGACCGTGGGTCTCACCGTACGGTTCACGGATCGCACGCGGGCCGCGCACGCTCGTGAAGGTCATGACGGACGGCATTCTGCTGAACGAGATTCGCACGGACCGCTGGCTCGAGGCATACGACGCGCTGATCATCGACGAGGCGCACGAGCGCAGCCTGAACATCGATTTCATTCTGGGCTATCTGCGCAGCATCGCGCGGCAAAGGCCGGATCTCAAGATCATCATCACGTCGGCCACGATCGACCCCGAGCGCTTCTCGAAGCACTTCGATGATGCGCCGATCGTGCGCGTAGCTGGCCGCAGCTTCCCGGTCAGCGTGCGCTACCAGGCGCGCGACGACGATCAGGATCTCGCAGGCGCAGTGACGACCGCGGCGCGCGAGCTCGCGGCTGAACGTGTCGACGGGCCGGTGCGCGACATGCTCGTGTTCCTGCCGGGCGAGCGCTGGATCCACGACGCAGAGCACGCGCTCGGCCGCTACGGCCCGAAGGGCTACGAGGTGCTGCCGCTGTATGCGCGGCTCACGAGCGCGCGGCAGCGACGCATCCTCGAGCCCGGCAAGGCGCCGCGTATCGTGCTTGCGACCAACATCGCGGAGACGTCGTTGACGGTGCCGCGCATTCGCTACGTGATCGACTCGGGACTTGCGCGCGTCAGCCGCTACGGCACGCGCCATCGTGTACAGAGTCTCGGCGTGGAGCCGATCGCGCAGGCCAACGCCGTGCAACGCGCCGGCCGCTGCGGCCGGCTCGCGCCAGGCGTGTGCGTGCGGCTGTACTCCGAGGAGGACTTCGCGGAGCGTCCTGCCTACACGGAGCCGGAGATATTGCGCACGGGGCTCGCGGGCGTGCTGCTGCGGCTCGAGGCGCTGCGCTTGGGGCCGGTCGACGAGTTTCCGTTCATCGACGCGCCGCCGGCCAAAGCCGTCAGCGACGCGTATCAGTTGCTGCATCTGCTCGGCGCGCTCGATGCGGAACGCAAACTCACGGCCGACGGCGAAATCATGGCTCGGCTGCCGGCCGACCCGCGAGTCGCACGCTTGCTCGTGGTCGCCAACCGCAACGGCGCGCTGCGCGAAGGTCTCGTGATCGCCGCTGCGCTCTCCGTGGTCGATCCACGCGAGTATGGCGTCGACGCGGATGCCGCGCGCCGCAAGCACGAGGCGTTCGCGGACCCTCGTTCGGAGTTCACGAGCTACCTGAATCTCTGGAACGCGTATCGGCGCGAGCGGCGGGGCGGCGAACGCTTGCTGCGTGCGTGGTGCCGAGACCAGTACCTTTCCGCCGCGCGTCTGCGCGAGTGGCACGACGTGCACGGCCAGCTGCACGAGCTCGTGCAGGGCTTGGGCTGGCGCACGCGCCACGAGGCAGCTGACTACCGCGCGATCCACCAAGCCGTGCTTGCGGCGTTCATCGACTTCATGGCGGAGCACGAGGACGGCGTGGTGTATCGCGGCATGCGGGACTCCCGCGCGCAGCTCACCCCGAGCACGCCGCTCGCGAGGAAGCGGCCGCGCTGGCTGGTGGCGGCCGAGCGCGTGGCGACGGAGCGTCAGTACTTGCGCACGGTCGCGCAGGTCAATCCGCGCTGGGCGCTGCACGTGGCGCCGCATCTCGTCCGCTACGAGTATCACGATCCGATGTGGGACCCCGAGCGCGGACAGGTCACGGCACGCGAGGTCGTAACGCTGTTCGGTTTGACGCTCGCGAGCGAGCGGCGCGTGGACTACGGCCGCGTCGAGCCCGCCGAGGCGCGACAGCTATTCATTGCCGATGCGCTCGCAGCCGATCAAGCCGGCTTCGGCGCCGACGAGCCGGCGTTTCTTGCGGCGAATCGCGCACTCAAACGCACCGTGCTCGACTGGGAAGCGCGGTTGCGGAAGCGCGACCTTTACGTCGGCGAGACCGGGGTCGCGGCGTTCTACGACGAGCGTCTGCCGGCCGAAGTGCACGACCGAGCCAGTCTCGCGGCCTGGTGCGCCGCCGGTGACGCGGCGATGGCGCAAATGACGCCAAGCGACATCGCGAGCCGCGACCTCGCAGAGCTGCCTGCAGCCCGGTACCCGCATGAGCTGGCGCTCGCCGGGCAGCGACTCCCCCTTACGTACGTGTTCGAGCCCGGCGCCGATAACGACGGCATCACAGTGGGCGTACCGCGCGCACTGCTCGGGGCGATCGGTACCGACCAGCTCGAGTGGCTCGTGCCGGGCTGGCTGCCGGAGAAGATCCTCGCGCTGTTGCGCGCGCTGCCGAAGGAGCAGCGCAGGCCGCTGGTGCCGATGCCCGACACCGTGAACGCGGCGCTCGCGGCGCTGGCGAGCAGCGTCGGCCGGCAACCGTTGACCATCGCCCTCTGCGAGGCGCTGCGCGAAACGCGCGGCGTGAGACTGCCGCCCGCGGCGCTCGACGAGCGCGCGCTCGCGCCGCATCTCACAATGCGCATCGAGGTGCTCGACGCGGACGGTAGCGTGCGCGCGGCAGGCCGCGACTTGCGCGTGTTGCAGCGCCAGGCGCGCGCAGCTGAGGCGCCCGAGGCAGTGCCGGCCCGCGCGGCCGAGCCTCACCGGTGGCAGCGTAGCGGGCTCACGCAGTGGAACTTCGGCGATCTGCCGGCGTCAGCGCTCGTGGCTCAGCGACCGCTCGATCTCGTTCTGTATCCCGCACTCGTCGACGTCGACGGCCGCGTCGACATGAAGTTGCTGCCGCCCGGTCCGGCGGCCGTTGCTCAGCACCGCGCCGGCACGCGGCGTTTGCTGCTGAAAGCGCTGCCGCAGCAGGTGGCGCTGGTGCGCGATCGCATGCTCGCCGAGCGGGAGCTCGTGCTGGGTTTCCACGGTATCGGTGCCACAGGCGCGCTCGTCGACGACGTGTTGTGCGCGGCAGCCGAGCAGGTATTCGTGCTCGATCCGCCGATTCGCGCGCAGGCGACGTTCGACGCCGCGCTGCGCAAAGGGCGCAGCGAGCTCGTTGCGGCCGCCGACGGGCTGCGCGCGCTGCTCGCGGAGGTTCTGCCGTTGCACCGCAGGTTGCGGCGCAATCTTGAGGCGGCCGACGCGCGTTCCGAGCCCGTGCGTATCGACATTGCCGCGCAGCTCGATGCACTGATCGGCCCGGGATTTCTGACGGCGACACCGGCCGAGTGGCGCCGGCACCTGCCGCGCTACTTGAAAGCCGCGGAGGTGCGTTGGGACAAACGCGGCCAGCGCCAGGAACGCGAGCTGGCGGCGCAGGTACAGGCCGCGGCCGCGCGCCTCGAGCATTGGCGGTCGAGCGTGCCCGAAGGGTGGCCGTGGCCGAACGCGATAGTGGAGTACCGGTGGCTCATCGAGGAGCTGCGCGTGTCGCTGTTCGCGCAAGCGCTCGGCACCGCTGCGCCCGGTGTCGGCGAAACGCATCGAGCAGCTCTGGCGCCGCGCCGTGGCGGGAGTCGACGCAGCAGACGAGGAAACGGCGACGCGTCGGTGAGATGCGTCTAGGGCGGCAGCGTGTAGCGGCGCACGGCGCGTTCGGTGATTACGAGCAACGCGAGAGCGCCGACGACGGCGCAAATGAGGCGCGGCGCTGCGCGGCAGCGCCGCGAGCGGCGGCGCAACGCCGAGCAGGCGCCACGAGCCGACCGTCGTGGCCGCAAGACCCCCAAGCGCGGCGGTCGCCGAAAGTCGGCCACAGGAACTCGAGGTTCAGCAGTAGCGCGCCGAGCGCGAGCAGTACGAGCCCCACCGCATCGGGCGGCGCGTGCACGTAGCCGAGTGCGGCGAGCGTGCCCGCGGTAGCGCCGGCGAACGCGATGACGAAACGCGGCACGTAGAACGCGTACGAGAGACCGCCGATGGCAAGGACGAGCCACGCATAGGCGCCGGCCGGTGGGCTCACGACGGCGATCGCGAACGGCATGAAGGCTCCGGACATTCGCTGCGACGCATGCAGGCTAGCCGTCGCATGCCCAGCGAGACGAGCGCTCGTTTCAGCGCTGTTTCGCCGGGTTTCTTTGGTCGCTCCTGGAGCTGGCGGGTATAGTGACGTTCGCAACAAAGTCTCGAGCCGCAGATGACTCAAGCACGCATGCCCACCGATTGGCACCCTGCGAGTTGGCAGAGTCGGCCTGCCGCGCAGCAACCGACGTATCGCGACCGCGTTCATCTCGAAACGGTGTCGGCACAGCTGGCGCAGTTGCCGCCGCTCGTGACGACGTGGGAGATCGAGAACCTGAAGTCGCAGCTCGCGGCCGCGCAGCGCGGCGAGGCGTTCCTGCTCCAGGGCGGCGACTGCGCCGAGAACTTCGACGAAACCACGTCCGACAACGTTGTGCAGAAGCTCAAGATTCTGCTGCAGATGTCGCTCGTGATGCTGGTCGGACTGAAGAAGCCGATCATCCGCGTCGGCCGCATGGCGGGGCAGTACGCGAAGCCGCGCAGCGCCGACTACGAGACCAAGGACGGCGTGTCGCTGCCGAGCTATCGCGGCGACATCATCAATCGGCCGGCGTTCACCGCCGTCGATCGCGAACCCGATCCCACGTTGATGCTGCGCGGTTACGAGCGAGCGGCGCTGACGCTGAACTTCGTGCGCTCGCTGATCGACGGCGGGTTCGCCGATCTGCATCACCCTGAGAACTGGGATCTGGCGTTCGTCGGCGAGTCGGCCGCCGCGGCCGACTATCACGCGCTCGTGCAGTCGGTATCCGACTCGCTCGAGTTCTTCGAAGCGATCACCGGCGAGCCGATGCACCGCACGCATCGCGTCGAGTTCTACACGTCGCACGAGGGGCTGCACCTGCCGTACGAGCAGGCGCAGACGCGGTTCCTGAAGCATCGCGGCCGCTGGTACAACCTGACGACGCACTATCCGTGGATCGGCATGCGCACGGCGGACCTCGCCGGCGCGCACATCGAGTACTTCCGCGGCATCGCGAATCCGATGGGCGTGAAGATCGGCACGAGCGTCAGCGACGAGCAGCTGCAGCAGCTCGTGCACGTGCTGAACCCGAACAACGAGCCTGGGCGGCTCACGCTGATCACGCGTTTCGGCGCGAAGCACGATCGAGGCGCACCTGCCACGCGTCATCAAGGCCGTGCGCGCGACGGGTGCGAGCGTGCTCTGGGTTTGCGACCCGATGCACGGCAATACCGAGACCACGGCCGAGGGCTACAAGACGCGCCGCTTCGACAGCATTCGCGCCGAGGTGCGGTCGGCGTTCCGGATCCATCAGGAGCAGGGCAGCCAGCTCGGCGGCGTGCACCTCGAGCTCACGGGCGACAACGTGACCGAATGCATCGGCGGCGCGCGCGGGACTCAAGGAATCCGACCTCGCGCGCGCGTACAAGTCGCAAGTCGATCCGCGCCTGAACTACGAGCAGGCCATGGAGATCGCGATGCTGATCGCCGGCCGGCTCCACACGCACGACTGACCGCCGCCGTGAGCGCTACCGCGACAGAGCCGGCCGAGCGCGACGGCGGGGCGACGCCCGCGTCGTTCGATCCGTCGACCGTGCTCGCGCACCTGACCCACAAGCCAGGCGTCTACCGCATGCTCGATGCGCGCGGCGAGGTCGTCTACGTCGGCAAGGCGCGGGATCTGAAGCGCCGCGTCACGAGCTATTTCCAGGGCAGCCGCGCGCACGACGCAAAAACCATCGCGATGGTCCGCAGCATCGCGGGCCTCGAGGTCACCGTTACGCGTACGGAAGTCGAAGCGCTGATGCTCGAATACAACCTGATCAAGCAGCATCGGCCGCGGTTCAACGTGGTGCTGCGCGACGACAAGAGCTATCCCTACATCCGGCTCGACACGGAGCATCGGTACCCGCGGCTCGCGTTCTATCGCGGGCCGCGCACGACGAAGGCGCGCTTGTTCGGGCCCTATCCGAACGCGGGCGCCGTGCGCGAGACGCTGAATCAGCTCCAGAAACTGTTCCAGTTGCGCCAGTGCGAGGACAGCTTCTTCGAGAACCGGAGCCGCCCGTGCCTGCAGCACCAGATCGAGCGGTGCAGCGGCCCGTGTGTCGGGCTGATCAGCCCCGAAGACTACGCGCGAGATCTCGAGCACGCCGTGCTGTTCCTGCAAGGTCGCAGCGATGTCGTCACCGCGCGACTCGCCGAGCGCATGGAGCAGGCGTCGACGGCACTGCGTTCGAGCGTGCGGCGCAATATCGCGACCAGCTTGCGAAGCTCAAGAACGTGCAGTCGCAGCAGATCGTGGCGCGAGCCGCCGGCGACTTCGACGCGGTGGGACTCGCGGAAGATCACGGCATCCATTGCGTGGCCGTGATGTTCTTCCGCGGCGGCCGGTCGCTCGGCAGCCGCAACTTCTTTCCGAAGGTGGCGCGCGGTGCGGACGAGGACGAGATCATCCGCGCGTTCCTGCTGCAGTACTACGCGGGCCGCGAGGCGCCGAAGGAGATCCTCGCGAGCCGAGCGGTGCCCGAGGCGGCCACGCTCGCGCAGCTGCTCTCGGAACAGTCCGGCCACAAGGTTGCGATCAAGTCGAGTGTTCGGGGCGACCGGGCGCGCTGGGTCGAGATGGCGGTCACGAACGCACGCCACGGCGCGGAGCTGCGCTACCAGTCGAGCGCATCGTTCGACCGCCAGCTCGAGGCGCTGGCGGATGCGCTCGATCTCGGTGAGCCGCCGTCGCGGCTCGAGTGCTTCGACGTGAGCCACACGGGCGGCGAGGCCACCGTCGCGTCGTGCGTGGTGTTCGGCCCGGAAGGCCCGCTGAAGTCCGACTACCGGCGCTTCAACGTGACGGACGTGAAACCGGGCGACGACTATGGCGCAATGGAGCAGGTGCTGCGGCGCCGGTATGCGCGCGTGCAGCAGGGCGAGGTACCGCTGCCCGACGTGCTATTCGTCGACGGCGGTCCGGGTCAACTCGCGCAGGCCGTGAAGGTGATGGAAGACCTGCAGATCCAGGGGCTCGAAGATCGTCGGCGTGGCGAAGGGGCTTGACCGCAAGCCGGGCCGCGAGAGTCTGTATATTGCTGATCGCGCCGAGCCGTTGCGCTTGCCGCCGAGCTCGCCGGCATTACACTTGATCCAGCAGCTGCGCGACGAAGCCCACCGATTCGCGATCACGGGCCATCGCGCGCGGCGGCAGAAGGCACGCACGCAGTCGCCGCTCGAGAACATTCCGGGTTTGGGGCCGAAGAAGCGGCGCGAGCTTCTGAAGCAGTTCGGCGGGCTGCAGGCCGTGACGCGGGCAGGCATCGACGACCTTACGCGCGTGAAAGGGATTTCGGCACAACTGGCCGCAGTGATTTATGAGCACTTCCATGCGGACTGACGGCTGACGCGTATGCGGTTCAACGTACCGAACGCGCTCACGTGGTTCCGGATCATCGCGATTCCGCTGGTCGTGGTCGTGTTCTATTGGCAGGCGCCGTGGGCGCGGCCGGCGGCGGGGCTCCTGTTCGGGCTCGCGGGCATCACGGACTACCTGGACGGCTACCTGGCGCGTCGACTGAACCAGACCTCCAATTTCGGCGCGTTCCTAGACCCGGTCGCCGACAAGCTGATCGTGGCCACGGCGCTCGTGCTGCTCGTGGAGGCCGATCCGCGCCCGGTACTCGCCATCGCAGCGGCGATCATCATCGGCCGCGAGATCACGGTGTCGGCGCTGCGCGAGTGGATGTCGCAGATCGGCGCGCGGGCGCACGTGGCCGTCAGCTGGTTCGGCAAATGGAAGACCGCGTCCCAGATCGTCGGCATCGGCCTCATGCTGTACCGGGAGCCCGTGCTTCGCCAGCCGGTCTACGAGTTCGGCGAGTGGCTGCTGTACGCGGCCGTCGCGCTGACGCTATGGTCGATGATCGATTACCTGCGGGCCGCGGGGCCTGCGATGCGGGCCAACGACTAGTGTGACGTTTGCCGTTGCTGCTGGGCAGGGCGCTTCGGTAGAATGCCGGCTCTTACGCGGGAATAGCTCAGTTGGTAGAGCACGACCTTGCCAAGGTCGGGGTCGCGAGTTCGAGTCTCGTTTCCCGCTCCAATTTCCAAGGACAACGCAGCGGTCCCGGCCGGTAACGGCTCGGGACCCGCTGGCGTCCGCGGAAGTCCCGAGGCTAGTGGCTCGCCCAATAGGGCTTCGGCAGGAGCTTGACGCCGGTCAGCAGGGTCGGCGTGCCGCTGCCGGTTTTCAGCCCCACCGTGTGGGCCTTAGCGTCGATCGCGACCTCCGCCGCCAGCGACAGCGTTCCGGTGCCGACGCCTTTGCCGTCGAGATTCAGCTCGATCACGCTGTACGGTAGCTTCGGAGCGGGACTTCCGGCCGTGAGCGTCCACGGCTTGAAGCTGTAGGCGTCGAGCGGTTTCGATCGTGACCAACGTGATGCGTTGAGTGCCGTTCGCTTCCGTTTCGCGGCGCGCGTACTTGACCGCCTGCCCGACTGCGCTGCCGCTCTCCCAAACAACGCCGAGGCTCGGCAGCTTGTCGAGTGCTTTCGCGAGCTCGGTTTCTTCGCCGAGGGCGCCGACGACGGCTTCGCGGCTCGCATCATCCGACCACTTCAGGAGCTCCATCTTCAGTGTGATGCCCGTTGCCGAGACGCCGGTCAGCGTGGCTTCGTAGGTATCGGGCACAGGCTTGTCGGCAAAGGCCGCAGGTGCAAGCAGCAGGGCGGCCAGGCCGCCGGTGGCGAAAAGGCATCCGGCAAGTCGTCGTAGCGGCCGGCTCGGGCCCGCGTGACGAGCCCGAGGAGCTTGTGGCAGGTGCAGATCGGTCACGTTGATACTCCCCTAGTTCCAAGCCCCGCGTGGGCTGGTAAGTGAAAAACTAGGTGGGCGTCGCGCGACTTTCAAGGGTACGCACCCAACATGAACGGATTGTCATCTTCCGCGGGTCTTTTTTCGGCCGCCGCTGCCTGCTCGCGCGGGTTCTCTCAGCGCGGCTCGATGCGCAACACCGCACCTTGGGTTTCGTCCGTCAGCACGTACAGCAGGCCGTCTGGACCCTGCTTCACGTCTCGAATTCGCTGATTGAGATCGGTGAGCAGGTCTTCGCGGCGCAGTTCTTCCATCTTCTCGTTGAAGAGGATGCGACTGACGCGTCCAGTGCCGGGGATTTCGCCGAAGCGTAAGCCCCCGACGAACACGTCGCCCTTCCATTTAGCGAGCTTGTCGCCCGTGTAGAAGGTAAAGCCCGACACGGCGATGGCCGGCGTCCAGTAGACGATGGGCGGCTCGTAGCCTTCGTGCGTCGGCAGCTTGTTCTGCCACGGGCCAGGATACGTGCGGCCGTAACTCACGAGCGGCCAACCGTAGTTCTTGCCGGCGAGGATGATGTTCAGCTCGTCGCCGCCGTTCGGGCCGTTTTCGCTCTGCCACATATCGCCCGTCACGGGATGCACCGCGAGGCCGAGTGAGCTGCGATGACCGAACGAGTAGATTTCCGGCTTCCATCCGGCCTGGCCGACGAACGGGTTGTCTTTCGGGACGGTACCGTCGTCATGGATGCGCAGCACCTTGCCGGCATATGTGTCCTTGGCTTGCGCGTCGCCACCGCTGGTCGCGATGTACAGCATGCCGTCTTTGCCGAACGCGATCGCCACGGCGCCCTGCGTCGGGTCGTCGCCCTGCCAAACGTCCTTCACGTCGGTGAGCCCGTTCGCCGTCCATTTCATGCGCGCCACGGCCGCGTGGTTGCGTTTGTCGCCGACCGGTTTCGTGTAGCTCAGGTAGATGAGCTGGTTCTGCGCGTACTGGGGGTGCAGCACGACGTCCATGTAGCCGTGCACCGCGCCCGGCAGGCCGCTCTCGCCGGCGAAATAGGCCTTCGGAGCGCCGCTGACCGGCTTCGGATCGAGCTTGCCGTTCTTTATCGTGCGCAGCTCGCCGTTGCGTTGGGCGACCAGCATCGTGCCGTCGGGCAGCCACGTCATGCTGAATGGGGACGACAGGGCCTTAGTGACGACGACGACGCGAATGTCCTGGCCTTCGCCGGTCGCGTAGTCGAACGGGCCGTCGCCGAGCGGTCTGTGTGCCAGGCCTTGCGGTGCGACCGGAATGCCCATCTGAAACGGGACGGTGCGCTGGGCGAACGCCGCGGGCGCGGCGAGCGTGGCGGCGGCGAGAATGAGCAACGAGCCACGCGTGGCGGTGCAGTTTAGAAAACGAGCGATTGGCATGGATGAGACCCCCAGAGTGGAAGCTGCAGTATAGGGCGACTCACGAGTGTGCCCAAGCCAGCCTCCCGGGCGTTCGGACTAGCCCGAGACAAGCTTGGGCGGCGGCGCTACGGTGACCCCGGCGAGTTCGCTATGATTCGGTCCGGCTCGACGGAGCCGAGTAAGGGGGGAGACAGATGCGTTGTGGGCTCATTGTTTGCGTGGTGGCCGCGGTTCTCGTCGGCGCCGCGCCGCTCGTGGCGAGCTCGCAGACCGCGCCGAAACGTATCGGCGGTCATCCGAATCTCAACGGTCTATGGCAGTCGATGAGCACGGCCTACTGGAACCTCGAGGGCCATGCGGCCTCGCCGTTGAACGATTTCTGGCGGCTCGGGGCCATCGGTGCGATCCCCGCCGGCCAGAGCGTCGTGAAGGAAGGCAAGATCCCCTATAAGCCCGAAGCGCTCGGGAAACGCGAGCAGAACCGGGCGGGCTGGCCGAAGACCGATCCGGAAGCGGCCTGCTACTTGCCCGGCATTCCGCGCGCCACGTATCTGCCGTATCCGTTCCAAATCGTGCAGGGCGATGGTGACATCCTGTTCGCCTACGCGTTCGCCGCAGCCAATCGCGCGGTGCACATGAAAGACCGTCGCACGATCGATCAGGTGCCCGTGGACATGTGGATGGGCTGGTCGAACGGGCATTGGGAAGGCGACACGCTCGTGGTGGAGGTCCTCGCCAACGACGACCGCACGTGGCTCGATCGAGCCGGTAACTATCACAGCAGCGCGATGAAGGTGACCGAACGCTATACGCCGCTCGATGCAAACCGGCTGCAATACGAGGCCACGATCGACGACCCCGAGACGTTCACGAAGCCGTGGACGATCTCCATGCACCTGTATCGGCACACGGAGCCGAATGCGGAACTGCTCGAGTACAAGTGCGTCGAGTTTTCAGAGCACCTGCTCTACAACGAGTTCCTGAAGCAGCCGCTGCCGTAGACGCTGCCGCGAAGCATCCATCAGGCAACCAGGAGACGAAGGCAATGCGAGTCATCAAGTGGTTTGGAGTCCTGAGTGGGGTCGCGTTGGTTGCGGTGGTGGCGCCCGTCATCGCGCACCACTCGTTCGCGGCGGAATTCGACATCAACCGGCCGATCAAGCTCGACGGCGTCGTCACGAAGATGGAATTCAGCAACCCGCATTCATGGCTGCACCTCGAGATTGTGACCGCCAGTGGCGAGAAGCAGCAGTGGATGGTGGAGGGTGGGGCACCGAATGCGTTGATCCGCAACGGCTGGAACCGCAACTCCGTAGCGCCGGGCACCCAGGTGCACGTCGAAGGCTTTCAGGCCAAGGATCGCTCGTTCCGTGCGAGCGGCCGCGACATCACGCTTCCCGACGGCAAGTCGCTATTCATGGGGCAGGGCGGCGCAGCGGCGCCCGGCGCGGAGTAGTCGCGGCGCTAAAGACGGGGCCAGGCGGCGGAACCGTTCGGTCGCTGTCGAGATGCTTGCGGCCGTCGAGCTAACGCGCGAGCGCGGATCACCGCAGGATAGGCGATCGGCCTCCCACTCTCCATCGGCGCGACTTCAAGTTTCGTCGCGGGTGGTTCGGATGATTTCACGCACGCGATCCGCTAACCCACGGATCTCGGCGGAGTGCGCAGTAACGAGTGCGCCCGCCATTCGCACGGGGTCGCCGAAGAAGAACCGTTCGTACAGCACCTGGCGTCCGGCGAATGCCGAGAGCGCGGTGTCCCACGCCAGTCGAAACAGGGGAATACGCTCGAGCGCGTCCGCACGCGCGGCCTGGTAGTAACGGCGAATGTCATTCGCCAGCGGGCCAGCCACGTCCGCTGCGGTGGGCATTGCGACCAGGCCGCTCGCGCCGAGTTGCTGCAGGATCTCGATCATCCGCGGATACAGCCGCGGGAACAGGTTGCGCGCCGCGTCGAGCGGGTTCCAGGCCGGCCGGAAAACGCCGAACTCGTCGGGCGCCGCGTCGGCCTCGGCCGCGCGCAGGAACGCCCGCATCGTCTCGAGCGTGACCCAGATCTCGGCGAGCTTCTCCTGTACGTGCTGAAACCCTTCGGCGCCGATCGAGTCGACGAGCAAGTGCGCAAGGCCCAAGACGAACTCGGTCTTGGCAATGTTCTTGACGACCACCTGATGCGCCATGCCGGCCGCGGCGCCCGTGCGCGCGTATGCCGTGTTGCAGCGCTCCACGTCGCGGTACAGCAGCACGTTCTCCCACGGCACGCGAACGTCGTCGAACACGACGACGGCATCCATCTCCTCGAAGCGCGAACCGAGCGGGTGGTCGAAACGTGAGCGGCCGTAGTCGATGCTCTCGCGGCAAATGAACCTAAGCCCCGGCGTATCGGTCGCGATGATTACGCCGAACGCATAAGGCGCGTCGTCCGGCGTGTTCTTCAGCAGCGTCGAGGGGAACACCATGATCGCATCCGCCATGGGCAGAGTCGCGAGCATGCGCGCACCGCGGATCACGATGCCGGCATCGCTCTCGCTCGCTACACGTGCCGCGATGAACTTGTCCGCCTGCTGCGACGGCCCCACCGCGCGATTGCTCTGCGGTGTCAGCAGCGAGTGCGTGAGGCAGAGGTCGTGCTCGCGCATCTGCGCGTGTAGACGCACGGCGTTGGCACCGAAGCGCGGATCCGCGGCGGCCAGGAAATCGGCGCCGGCCGCGAAGCCGGACAGTGCGCGATTCAGGTAGTCCGGAGCGCGGCCCATCATGCCGTACGTGTGGTGCGCAGAGACGCGCATCGCGCCAGTCACGCTCTCGAGCTCGGCGCGCGTGCTCGGCTGAAGAAACGTCCGCGCGATGCGATGACCGCCCACCGGCGACTCGACGAGGCAGGTCGCCGCGTGTTCCCACTGTACGTCGTAGAGCGCGGCCAGGGTCGCGACCCCGCCTTGAAACGCGGGATGGGTCGTGGCGTCGACCACTGGCTCGCCCTGATACCACAACGCGGGCGGCCGGCTCTTGAGCCGCGCGAGAACGTCGGCGCCGCGCCGCGCGCCGCTGGCGTGGCCCGTGGCGATCGGCGGCGCGTCACGGCTCATACCGCCGGCATCCTCACGGCGCGCAGCGCCTGCGTAAGGGCCTCGACGTCGACGGCGTCGAGCTCCGGGCTGAAGCGCTTGATCCGCTCGACGACGTCGATGGTCTCGAAGTAGGGCAGCGCGCAACCCGCGTGCACGAAGCCGCCGGGCTCGAACCGAAACTCCTCGAAGAACACGAGTGCGATGCGCCACTCGTCCTTCGCGATCAGTTCCTTGCAGCTGCGGCAGCGTGCGCGGCTCGTCGGCGCGCGCTCCGCGCCGTGAATGCGTGGCAGGCGGCGGTGCTCGATCCCGAAGCGTGCGTCGGTGGCCAGCGTCGCCGCCGCCTCGCCGGCGGTGGCTGCGATCTCGAGAAACGGCTCGGGGCGCGCGTAGGCCGCGCACGGCAAGTGGAACCACAGTGTCATCTCGCCCTCGCCGAAGGCGTTCGGCTGGCGTTCGCCAAACCGCAGTTCGCCCTTGGCGATGGGCCGGTCGCAACCGCGGCACTTGGCGCGGCCGCTCGAGGCGGGTTCGATCACGTGCGGCACGTCGCGATTATAACGGTCGCCGGACTGCTCTTCGGCCTCGCGTTCGGTCCTGGCGGTATCGGTGCAGCGCTCGTGGGGCATGGGCCGCGCCCACAAGCGGGGTAGTCCATGGAGCGGTCACGCCGTCGGTCCTATAAGAGAATGTGTCGGGCGGGGTCGCGAGTGAACCCCAGGGAGGTGTCCGCGAACCCACCAGATGCGGAATCGCCGCAGGCTCGGTGCGTGACATAAGCGCGTGTCGAACGGCCTGCCGCGCACCATGCGTGTGCGAACTCGCTCGCGGTGCCGCCGCGGAGTGGGGCCGACGCAACGGAACGGTCCGAGGTGTTCGGCTGAGAATCAGCGTCGCCGCGGCTGCCGCGTTTTTTGGAGCAACCGGGTGCGCGTATAGTAATTCAGGGTGAGCAGGGTGCTGAAGAAACCCCTATGCACACGCGCGAACATTTGACTACACTACCCACTCGTTGTCCGCGGCAGTTTTGGAGTGGTCAAACAAGTGGGGTCGCGAGGCGCACAGCGCCCTCGCCAGGACCGAAGCCGTGCGACTCGATAACTCGAATGAGGTTGGTGCCACGTCCTAGACCCGAATAATCGGGCGAAGGGGTAAAACCCCAGGGCATGGTAGGGGGAAGTTGTGGACGGTATTTCAGACCGCCGTTGCGACTACGCATGCGGCCTATCCGGTGGAGCCCGTTCTGGGCCCGCGGTTGTCGGCCGCGGATTCTTCGTGGAAACTACGTTTTCGATTTGCGGCGCTTGCCCAGGCGAGGGCCCGAGAGTCGTTTTCGGCGCAGCCGGGAACGATTAGTCGTTTCGATTGACTGGCGTGAGCCTTGTGCAGGATCAATTTTCAGGAGGCGCTTTTTGTGATGATGCTCAAAACTAAAGTAGCTGCAGCTACTGGCCCGCGGTTGGCTCACCTGCTGGTAGCGATCGTGCCGGTCATGCTGGCCACACCCGCTGGTGCGCAGCTCCAAGAGGCGCTAACCGCACAAGTGGCGGCGGACAAAGCCGCTGCGGACGACCAAAAGACAGTCAACGATATCCGCGACAAAACGCGCGACGCGGCCGGCCGCTACGCACAGGCGATCGCCGATGCCGAAAGTCTCGATCGCTACAACAACCAGCTCCAGGAGCAGGTGAAGTCGCAGCAGACGGAGATCGCGTCGATCGATCGCCAGCTCACTGAAATCGAAACGACCAACCGCGAAGTGCAGCCGCTGATGCAGCAGATGGTCGACACGCTGGCGCAGTTCGTCGATCTCGACGTGCCGTTCCTGCTCGACGAGCGGAAAACCCGCGTGCAAGGCCTCAAAGACATGATGGCGCGCGCCGACGTTACGATCTCCGAGAAATACCGCCGGATTCTCGAGGCCTACCAGATCGAGCTCGAGTACGGCCGCACGTTCTCGAGGCCTATCAGGGCCGGCTCGGCACGGGCGCCGATGCGCGGACGGTGGAGTTCGTGCGCCTCGGTCGTGTTTCGCTGATGTACCGCACGATCGATGGCAGCGAAACCGGTTACTACGATGCCACGCAAGAAGACGTGGGTGCCGGATGCAAGCTACAAGGAAGCTGTCGAAGCTGCGATCCGCGTCGCCAATCGCGACGGCGCCGCCGAGCTACTGACCGTGCCTGTCCCGGCGCCGCAGGAGGTGCGGTCGTGATTAATAATTAGAACGTTGCTGCCCGTCGTGGCAGCGTTGGGCGCCGTCGCCGCTCCCGGTTTTCGCGCAACAGCCGGCCGCCGCCACTCTGCCCGGTCTGCTCGAAGCAGGTGCAGCACGTCCGCGCCGAGCGACAGACGCGCAATTCGCTCAGAACGGCGTCAAGGAATTCGAGGCCACGCCCGAAGCGCAGAAGGCGGCGCTGATGGCGAAAGCCGAGCAGACAGCGCAAAGAGCTCGATACCGCCTCGCAGAAGCTGGCCGACACGTATGCCGCTAACGAGGTACGCATCAACAATCTGAACAACCAGCTGCGCGACAAGGCCACGAAGCTGGGTCTCGCCGAGGTGTTCGGTCTGGCGCGCCAGGCGGCCAACGACGATTCGACGATCTTGCAGCAGTCGCTGATCACCACGCAGTTCCCGCCGGCCGCCGGCCAACCGTCGCGTGACGAGTGGCTGCGCGCAGTTCTCGGCGTCCCGCGCGACACGCCGACCGCTGCCGAACTCGAGCGGCTGTGGGTCGAGATCCAGCGCGAGATGACCGCAAGCGGCCAGGTCGCGCGCTACAAGACGCGGATCGTTCAGCCGGGCGGTCAGAACGTCGAGGCCGAAGTGATCCGGATCGGGCCGTTCAACGCGACGGCGAACGGCCAGTTCCTGTCGTACCTGCCGAGCCTGCACGTGTTCAACGTGCTGCCGCGCCAGCTGCCGGCGGAATTCATGAGCGTGGCGGCCGCTTTCCAGAACGCGGCGTCTGGCTACGCGCGGGCCGTCGTGGATCCGAACCGCGGCGTGCTGCTGGGCATGTACGTCGAGCGGCCGACCTTCATGGGACGTATCCAGCGGGGCGAAGAGGTCGGCTACGTGATCATGACCGTCGGCGCGCTGGGCGCGCTGGCGTTCCTGTTCCAGCTGTTCAGCCTCGTGTTCGTGCGGCTCGGCGGTGACGCAAACAGCTGAAGAACCTCGATCACCCGACCCCGAACAATCCGCTCGGCCGCGTGCTGCTCGCTTTCAAGGGCGACAAGAACCGCATCGAGGAAGACGCCGAGGTTGCCGAGCTGCGAATCACCGAGGCGGTGCTGCGCGAGGTGCCGAGGCTCGAGCGCTTCCAGGCGTTCCTGCGCCTGGCCGTCGCGGCCGGCCCGCTGCTCGGCCTGATCGGCACGGTGGTCGGCATGATCATCACCTTCCAGAGCATCACGGAGTCGGGCTCGAGCGATCCGAAGCTGATGGCCACGCGGCATCGGCCAGGCCATGATCGCGACCGTGCTCGGCCTCGGTATCGCCATCCCGCTGCTGTTCGCGAACGCGTTGTTGAACTCGCTGTCGCGTGGCGTCGTGCAGGTTCTCGACGAGCAGAGCGCCGGCATGTTGGCGGAGAGCATCGAGAAGCAGCGCCGTGCTTGATCAAATTCCGCTCGTCCGGGGCATCGTCTCGCTGTCGAGCGACGGCGGCCCGTTCGTCCTGCTGATCTATGCCGCCGGCGTATTGATGTGGGCGCTGGTCATCGAGCGCTACTGGTACTTCAGCTTCGTGCTGCCGAAGCAGGCGGCGAATCTGCAGGCCGAGTGGATGGCCCGGAAGGACCGTACGTCCTGGTGCGCCCGGCAGATCCGCACGGCGATGATCTCGCGCCTGAACGGGTCGATGACCACGGGGTTTCCCGTGCTGCAGGTGCTGGTGCCGATGTCGCCGCTGCTCGGCCTCATCGGCACGGTCAGCGGCATGCTCGAGGTGTTCGACTCGATGGCGCTGCGCGGCAACGCCGACGCGCGCAGCATGGCGAGCGGTGTGTCCGCCGCCATGATCTGCACGATGTCCGGGCTGGCCGTCAGCATCACCGGGCTGTACCCGGTTCACTACTTCCGCACTCGGGCGACGCGTGAGACGGAGCTCCTGGCGGACAAGTTGAGTTTCTAGCCATGCGCAAGCGACGCCACTCGCAGACAGTCACGAGTCCTCTACCGGCATCGACCTCGCGCCGATGCTCGACTTCGTCATCGAATCTGCTGATCTTCTTCATCATCACCGCCGTGTTCGTCAAGGAGTCGGGCCTCACGGTCAACCGGCCGACATCGTTCGAGCAGGAAAACAAGGAAGACTCCAAGAGCATCCAGATCCAGATCCTCGACAACGGCGAGATCTGGGTCGACAACCGCGCGGTCGATGCGCGCGCCGTGCGCGCCAACGTCGAGCGCTTGAGCGCCGTGAACCCGGACAGCGGCGTGCTGATCCTGGCCCAGGAAAAGGCGCCGACGGGCATGCTCGTGGAGGTGGTCGACCAGGTGCACCTGGGCGGCATCTACAACATCACGTTCAGCACGACGCAGTAGGCGCGAGCGGACGAGGGGAGAGCTATGCAGTCACGACGACACGCGCCAGAAAGCGAAGACACCGGCATCGACCTCGCGCCGATGCTCGACTTCACGGTCAATCTGCTGATCTTCTTCATCATCACGACGTCGTTCGTCAAGGAAGCCGGCATCACGGTGTTCAAGCCGCCGGCAGTCACGGCGGTCAACAAGCCTGCCGGCAATATGCTGATCGCGATTCGCGAGAACGGCGACATCTGGATGGACCGCCGGCGCAGTCGAGCTGCGCGACGTGCGCACGCTGATCGAGCGCCTGCACATCGAGCGGCCCGACGACACGGTCGTGATCATCGCGGACAAGGCGTCGAACGCCGGCGTCCGTCGCGAAGGTCATGGACGAGGTCCGGTTGGCCGGCATCACGGATGTGTCGATCGCGGCCAATCCGAACGCCAGCGGCGGCTGATCGGGAAACGGAGGACCGCAACGATGAATGCACTGAGAGTACCGATTGCAGTAATCGTGTCCGGCGTGCTCACAACGAGCATGTTCTGGCTGTTGTGGCACCTGGTCGGCGCGCAGTTCGACACCGGCCAACTTCCAGGAAGCGCAACGCATCGAGTTCTCGCGCATGCGCCGTGACACCGAAGTCGCGACGAAGCGCGACGAGAAGGTCGAGCGCGAGCGGCCGCCGCCCACTCCGGAAACCCCGCGCATGGCGTTCAGCGCCGGCGGTCTCGACAACAACGTGGCGCAGTTGGCACCCGTGGTCGATGCGCGCGGCGCGATGTCGCGAATGAGCATGACCGCAGGCTCCGACCGCGACGTCATCCCGCTCGTTCGCGTCCCACCGGATTATCCGGCGCGCGCCCAGAGCCGTGGTCTCGAAGGGTGGGTGCAGGTTCGGTTCACGATCACTCCGACCGGCACGGTCAAGGATCCCGTCGTCGTCAACGCCGAGCCGAAGGGAATGTTCGACGATGCCGCGCTGAAGGCGATCGCGCGTTGGCGCTATAACCCGCGCGTCGAGGGCGGTGTGGCCGTCGAGCGCGTCGGCGTCGAGACGATCATTCGTTTCCAGCTCGAGAAATAGCACGTAACAAAGGAGTCGAATAGTCATGTTCAACCAGTCGTTACTGCAAACTATTGGGCGCCGCGATACTGCTCGCGGCTTTTCAGGTCTCCTGGGCCCAGCAGGGCAAGAAAGATGCACGAGAAGACGCCCGCCCCCACGATCGACGCCGCCACCGGCAAGGTGCTGAACGAAGCGATCGAGCTGCTGAACAAAGAGGACTACAAGGCGCCTCCGCGAAGATCGACACGCTGAAGCTCGACAAGCTGAGCCCCTACGAGCGCAGCAAGGTCGAGCAGATCATGTTCAACATCTCCTATTCGCAGGAGAAGTACGACGAAGCGCGCGGGCACCTGCAGAAAGCCATCGATGCCGGCGGCTTGAATCAGCAGGAGGTCGAGCAGGCCCGCTACCAGGCGGCGCAGCTATACATGCAGCAGGAGAAGTGGAAGGAAGGCGCTGCCGCGCTCGAAGACTGGTTCAAGACAGCCTCGAAGCCGAACTCCGCCGCCTACTACTTGCTGGCCGTGGCCTATTACCAGCAAGGCGTCAACGCGACGGCAAGGCCGCCACGGACCTGTTCGGGAAGGCCCTGACGCCCGCGAAGAAAGCCGTCGAGCTCATGGAGAAGCCGCAGGAGAGCTGGCTCGCGATGCTGTCCGCGTTGTATCTGCAGCGCGAGGAGTACAAGGAATCGATCCCCATTCTCCAGCAGTTGGTCGCGCTCGCGCCGAGCAAGAAAACCTATTGGATGCAGCTGTCGTCGATCTACGGGCAGATCGAGGACTACGCGAACGCGCTCGGCGTATGCAGCTCGCCTACAACGCCGGGCTCGTGACGGAAGATTCCGACCTGCGGCGCCTCGCCGACCTGCTGTTGTTCAATTCCGTGCCGTATCGCGGCGCGCAAGTGCTCGAGGCGGCTATCGAGAAGAAGAGCGTGAAGCTCGACGAGAAACTCTACGAGAAGCTCGCGAATTGCTGGATCGCGGCCGGCGAGTTCGACAAAGCGATCGCCCCGCTGCAGAAATCGGCGGAGCTCTCGGCGACCGGCGACACGTTCGTGCGGCTGGGCGAGCTTCAGGCCCAGCGCGAGGATTGGAGCGCGTCCGTCACTGCGCTGCAAAAGGGCATGGAGAAGGGCCAGCTCAAGGACACGGCCAACGCCCAGTTGATGTTGGGCGTCGCGTACTACAGCCAGAAGAACTACAAGGAGGCCCGGACGTTCTTCGAGCGGGCTTCGCAATCGGCCAAGCACAAGCAGATCGCGACGAGCTACCTGCAGGCCATTAGGGCTCAGACCTGAGCGAAATCTAGGAATTTGCATGACGCCTATTTCGAAATGCCAGTTCGTTGCCGGCGGGTTGTTGGCGGTAGCAATCACCGGCGGCGCACTCGCCCAGACAACCGAGCGCCGGCGAGCGCTACGCCCGGACGTTGGCCGAGGCCGACATCACGGCGCGTTACAACACGCAGATCGAGCAGCTGATCCGTTCCCAGCAGTCCGAGATCGCGGTGATCGAGCAGGACACCGCCGGCCTCGACGCGACGGCGGCCGCGGTCGAGCCGATGCTGCAGAAGATGTTCACGGAGCTTGGACGAGTTTGTTAAAGGCGACGTTCCGTTTTTCGCCGCCGAGCGTGCTGCTCGCATCGAGAAGTTGCGCGACCTCATGGCGCGCGTCGATGCCGTCGCCGGGCGAGCGATTTCGCCGCCTCATCGAGGCGTATCAGATCGAGATGGAATATGGTCGCACGATGAGCGCCTATAAGGACAAGCTCGCAGACGGCCGCGACGCTGAGTTCGTGCGCCTCGGGCGCGTGTCGCTGTTCTATCGCACCGAGGACGGCACCGAGTCCGGGTATTGGGACCAGCAACAGAAGACGTGGGTCCCCGATCGCAATTCGGCGCGTGCCATCGAGCAGGCTCTCGCCATCGCGAAGGAGCAGAAGGCTGCCGACCTCATCATCGTCCCGGTGCCGGCGCCGCAAGGAGGCAGGTCGTGACCAAAGCTCGCACAACCTATGCGCAGGCGATCACCGTCGCGTTGGCGTCCGCGTCGCTGTTGGTAGGTTTCGCCGTCCGCGCTCAGGACGTCAAGCTCAGCAACCTGCGACCGGCAGGTTCAGAAGCTGCGTGACGACGAGCGGCGCGTGTCGCAAGAGCGCATCGCGCGATTCCGCGCGGAGCAGCAGAAGGCCGAGCGTCAGGCTCAGGAAGCCGTGCAGCGGCGCAACGCGGCCGAGGCGCGCAGCAACGCGCTCGACAAGACGTGGAACGAGGACGAAAAGCGCATCGCTGAGATCAACAACCTGCTGAAGCAGCGCTTGGGCAACCTCGGCGAGCTGTTCGGCGTCACGCGGCAGGTGGCCGGCGACGCGGCGAACACGCTGCAGCAATCGATCCTCAGCACGCAGTACGGCATACGCCGCCGGAGGGCGAGGAACGGGCGGAGTTCCTGCGCCGATTGGCCGGCGCCAAGGCACTGCCGTCGATCTACGGAGCTCGAGCGCCTCTGGTACGAACTGATGCGCGAGATGACGGATGCGGGCAGGGTCGTGAAGTACCGCGCCTCCGTGCTGGAGCACGACAACACGAAAGTCGACATGGACGTGGTCCGTGTGGGCCCGTTCACCGTCAGCAGCAACGGCGATTATCTCGGCTATTTGCCGAGCATGAAGTCGCTGGCGGAGCTTAACGGCAAGCTCGAGGGCGACTTCCCGCAGATCGGCCGCGCCCTGCAGGCCGCAGTGGGTGGTACCGGCTACGTGAAGGCCGTCGTCGATCCGGCGCGCGGCGCGTTGCTCGGCATGTATGTCGAGCGGCCGGGCATCATCCGGCGCATTCAGCAGGGCGAGGCGGTTGCCTACGTGATCGTGGCGGTCGGCATCCTCGGTGTGGTGCTGGCGCTGTTCCAGGCCGTCTACCTCGTAGTGACGCGCTTCGCCGTGGTTTCCCAGCTCAAGAACCTCAGACAACCCGAGCAAGAACAATCCGCTCGGTCGCGTGCTGCTCTCGTTCCGCGGCGACGGCACGCGTACGGAGAACTCGGAGCTCGCGGAGCTGCGAATTTCCGAGGCTGTGTTGCGCGAAGTACCGAGGCTCGAGCGGTTCCAGTCGTTTCTGCGGCTCGCGGTTGCGGCCGGTCCGCTGCTCGGACTCATCGGCACGGTCATCGGCATGATCATCACGTTCCGCGCGATCGTGGCGTCCGGCACGAGCGATCCGAAGCTCATGGCCACCGGCATCGGCCAGGCCATGATCAACACGGTGCTTGGGACTCAGCATCGCGATTCCGCTGCTGTTCATCAACGCCGGTCTGGCGACGCTGTCCCGGTTCGTGACGCAGACGCTCGACGAGCAGAGCCAATCGCTGCTCGCCGACATCGGTCAAGCAAAAACAGGCTTAGCTTACGAGGGAGTCAGGTTTCAACCCTGACTCCCTCCTTCAAACCGTCTTCATCTCCGCCCCCGCTCGGGCGCTGCAACACCTGCGTGCTAGAGTCGCCGTCATCAGCGACTCCGATTCCTGCCGATGATCCTAGGGTACGCTCCAGACAACGGTCGACTGCGCGCGGTACCAGACGCGCTCGGCAGTTTCGCCAGCGTGGTGTGGCTCGACCTCATGAGCCCAACCGCTGAGGAGGAGGCCGACCTCGAGCGAAGGCTTGGCATCGGCATTCCAACGCGCGAGGAGATGCAGGAGATCGAGATCTCGAGCCGCCTGTACGTCGAGGACGATGCGGTCTTCATGACTGCGACGCTGCCGGCTCGCACCGACAGCGACGATTTGCTGATGGGCCCTGTCGCGTTCGTGCTCACGAACGGCAAGCTGATCACGGTGCGGTATCACGAGCCGCGGGCGTTCAAGACCTTTCCGCAGCGCGCCGAGAAGACCGCGCTCGGGTGCACGAACGGCGAAGTCGTGCTCGTGAACCTGCTCGAAGCTATAAGCGACCGTATCGCAGACATCCTCGAGCGTGTCGAGCACGAAGTCGACGATCTGTCGCGCAACATCTTCGCGGCGGAGCCGGAGAACGCCGTACGCCCCGATCTTCGCAACGTGTTGCAGCAGGTCGGCCGCAAAGGCGATCTCAACTCGCACATTCGTGATTGCCTGCTGTCGCTGCAGCGACTCGCGGGCTTTCTCGGCCATGTGTTGACGCAGCGCAATGTCGACAAAGAACTGCGCGGCCGCATGAAGACGCTGGCGCGCGACGCCAAGTCGCTCGGCGATCACGCCTCTTTCCTGTCCCAAAAGATCACGTTCCTGCTCGATGCGACGCTCGGCATGATCGCAATCGAGCAGAACAACATCATCAAGATCTTTTCGATCGCCGCAGGGGTGTTCCTGCCGCCGACGCTGATCGCCTCGATCTACGGCATGAACTTTCGCGTAATGCCGGAACTCTCGTGGGCGTACGGTTATCTGCTGGCCGCCGTGCTGATGCTCGTGTCGGCCTTGCTGCCGCTGTGGTACTTCAGACGGCGCGGTTGGCTGTAGTGCGCTAGTCCATCAGGCCCGGCCAATCGGCTGCGATGGCGGGGCTACGGCGCTGCTCCACCGAGTCGGCTCCCGTGCGCACGGCGAACAGTGCGGCGATTCGCTCGCGCTCGGCGACGCTGGCCGCAGCCTCCGGGCCGAGGCACAGCAGCGCAGTTCCCCAGGCGCCGGCTTTCGCACCATCGTGAGCGATCACGGTGACCTCGAGCAGCGAGTGGTCGACGGGCGCGCCGGTGCGCGGATCGATGATGTGGCTGTAGCGCCGGCCTTCTGCCTCGAAGTAATGGCGATACGTGCCGCTCGTCATGACCGCGGTTCCGGGCTCGGGCGGCAGGCGCAGGGCACGCTCCGTGCCGCCTGCCGGGGGTTCGACGCCGACCCGCCACTCCTGCCGATCCGGTTTCGTGCCGCGCGCGAAGATCTCGCCGCCGATCTCGGCCAGGTAGTGGTCGATGCCATAGTGCTCGAGCACGCGCCCTAGTCGTTCGGCGCTGTAGCCCTTGGCCGATGCTCGACATGTCGATTGCGAGCTCGGGCACCGTCTTACGCACGTGTTCGGCGTCGAGGATCTCGAGATTGTCGAGACCTACAGCGGCGAGCGTTTGCGCCACGACGGCGGGATCTGGAACGCTCGGCGTGTCGCCATCGAGCCCCCAGAGGCGCATGAGCGGGCGTACCGTGGGATCGAAGCAGCCGTTGGTCGCCGAGTGGATTTCTTTCGCGAGCTTCAGGAGCGTTACGAGCTCCGCCGGCAGCTGCAGCGGTTCCACCGAGAGTGTCGCATTGAACTGCTCGATCGTGGAGTCGGCGCGATAATTCGAGAGCAACGCGTCGAGACGGTCGAGCTCGGCACCAGCTGCGCGCTCGACCTCGTCCACGTCGGCTGGCCCGCCGCTCCACTGCAGCGAATACGTCGTGCCCTGGGCGAGGCCGGCGGCGGAGTGCAGCGACGGCTGGCCCGGGGTGCAGCCGGCGAGCAGAGCGAGGCCTGCGCATGTCATGCTTCGAAGCCATGGAAGGTTCATCTCATCATCATCGGTGAACGCACGCCTCGGCGGCAATCGTGCCTCGCCCGTCCGGGCCTGCTGCGGATATAGTCGCGGTCGGGGAGCGGGGCCGGACGAAGGCGGGGGATAGCGTGTCGCAGACGGGTGTATCGGCGGCGCCGCGGCGCACGCGACGGCTGCTGGCGCGCGTGCACACGTGGATCGCCCTTGCGCTCGGCCTCTACATCGTGGTGCTCAGCGTCAGCGGCAGCATCGCCGTGTTCCGGCGCGAAGCGAACCTCTGGTTCGTGCCTCGCGAGGTGCCTTCAACCGCCGGTGTGCGCCTTACGGGCGACGAGCTCCAAGACGCGGTGCGCAAGTTCTACTCCGACGGCACGGTCGTCGCCGTGCGCGAGTCGAAGCGGCCGGAGCGCCCCGCGTCCGTTCTGCTCGAGCGCAAAGGTAAGCGCTTGGACCGGTTGTTCGACCCGTACGCGCTGCAGGACCTCGGCGATAGCTATCCACCCACGCTGCGAGCGATGGAATGGCTTGTCGATCTGCATGACAACCTGCTCGCCGGGCCCGACGGCCGAACGGTGAACGGTGTCGGCGGCATGCTCGTGACGTTCCTGATCGTGACTGGGGTGATCATCTGGTGGCCAGGCAAGCGGCGAGCGTGGCGCAGCCTGAAGGTCGGCAAACCCGAAGCGTCGCGGCGGTTCGCTTTTCAGCTGCACAACGCGCTCGGCGTGTGGTCGTTCGTCATGCTGCTGATGTGGGCGTTGACCGCGGTGTATTTCGGCTTCCCGGAGTGGTACGAGAGCGCGGTCGACTACTTCGACGCGAACAAAGCCGACGCCGAACGGCCGGGAGAGGCCGCGCTCCTGTTCCTGATCAAGATGCACTTCGGCCGCTTCGGTCCATTGTGGGTACGGTTCCTTTGGGCCGGGCTCGGTCTGCTGCCGGTCGTGCTGTTCGTGACCGGCTTCGTGCTGTGGTGGACGCGGGTAGTACGCAAACGATCGCACGCGCTGAGCGGCGCGAGCTCGCGCCACGGCGAGCCAGCTCATCAGAGGCTCTGGCTCGGTCGGGCTCGCATGTGGATCAGACTCCAGGGCGAAGTCTCGGCGCCGGGCTCGATCGTAACCTCGATCAGTGCCGGCTGTCCGGCGGCGAGTTCCTCCGCGAGCGCGTGCCGCAGCGCCGCCGGGTTGGCGACGCGCCGACCCCGTACGCCGAAGGTTTCCGCAAGCCGCACGAAATCCGGATTGTCGAGCCGCGCGCCGATGACCCGGCCGCCGAACTGGGTCTCCTGATCGCGCAGCACGTTGCCGTACGCGCGGTTGTTGAACACGATCGTCACGAGCGCGATGCGGTACTGCGCCGCCGTCGCCAGCTCCTGCACACCGAACATGAAGCCGCCGTCGCCCGTGATCGAGACCACGGCCTTGCCGGGGTTCGCTACCTTGACGCCGAGCGCCGTGGGAAAGCCGAAGCCGAGCGTGCCCTGGTAGCCCTCCGAGATGTACGTGCGCGGCGCGAGCACCGGATATGCGCCCGTATAGGTTGTGAAGCCGGCTTGCGACAGCTCGGGCACCAGAATGCCGTCGCGCGGCAACACGGCGCGGATGGCCTGCAGATACGCCGTTTGCGGCTGAATCCGGTCGATCAGCGCGGCGGCCGTGCGCTTGGCCGCGGCGATCTCGGCCCGCCGGTTCGCATCCGGCGTCACGCGCCGCTGTAGCTGCTCTGCGAGCGCACGGCACGCTGTGGCGGAGTCGGCGACGATGCCCACGTCGGCGGGGAATCGCTGCAGCTCGTTCGGATCGATGTCGATCCGGATCAGCTTCGGCCGCGTGGGGCGCGGCTCGTTACGAAGCATGTCGCGCCAGCGCATGTACGGCATCTCGAGCCGGCTGCCGATGCCGACCAACACGTCGACGTCGTCCCAGAGCTCGCGCGCGGCGACCGCCGCGACGCCGAGGGCGTGATCCTCGGGAACCACGCCGCGGCCGCTGCGAAACGCCGTGACCGGCGCCTGTAGCATCTCGGCCAGTGCCAGCACTTCGGCCGCAGCATGCTGCGCGCCGGCGCCGCACATCAGCATCGGCTTGCGAGCGGCGGCCAGCAGCTTGGCCGCCGCGGCGATCGCGTCGCGATCGACTTCCGGCCTCGCTGACGAGTCCTTCGGGCTGCCGCGAGGGCGGGGAGTGCGGCGGCCGCCAGCGTGTCCCAGCAGGTCTCGACGGCCACGGGCCCCGGTCGGCCGCTCCGAGCTGCGCGAAACGCCCGGTTCACGGTCGGCGCGACGTCGGCCGGTGCATCGATGCGCCACGCGTCCTTGATGAAGGTCTTCAGAGTGGCGCGCTGATCCGCGAGCTCGTGCAGGTGCCCGCGGCCGCGGCCGAGATACGAAGACGGCACCTGGCCCGTGAGACACACGACGGGCGCGCAGTTGCCCATGGCCGTGCAGAGCGCGGCGCCGGCGTTCAGTACGCCCGGGCCCGGGCACTACGGTGAACACGCCCGTGCGGCCTGTGGATTTGGCGTAGCCCATCGCCATGTAGCCCGCGGCCTGCTCGTGGCGCGGCACGATCAGCTCGACGCCGCTGCCGTACAGCCCGTCGAACAGCGGATAGATCTGCGCGCCGGGTACACCGAAGATCGTGGTCATGCCGTTCGCGCGTGCCGCGTCGATGATGGCTTTGCCGACCGTAATTTCTTGAGTCTTAGAGGACATTAAGAAGAGATTGTAACCGATATGACTAATAGTAAGAACTGAGCGAGGTCCAGCGCCACCTTTCGAGCCATGCTCCGGGTTTTGCGCGAGCCGCGCAAGCGTCGCGGAGGGGTACGGACACGCCTCCGTCGGGCTCGCTTTCGGGCGTGGCAGGTCCGTCGACGCGGGTGCTAGCATCGTCCACATTGTGCTTCACGGGGGGAATTCGATGACTTTGGTAGTGCGTCGTATGCCGGCGGCGATGGTTGCCCTGCTGGTGCTGCTGAGCTTCGACACGATGGCCGCGAATCCGTGGGACAACGATGCCGCGGTCCAGGAGGTATTGAAGCTGCGTGCGAAAGGCATCGCCGCCATCATTACGACCGGGCCTACAGCTGACAGCGAGCACTACTCGTCGACGTTTGTCGCCAACACGCCGGCGAACTCCATCGTCACAGGGCAGCAGATGATCAAGAACTTCGGCGCCGGCTTCAGCTACAAAGCCGTCGAGCAGCATCTCGACTACGCGGGTTCGCACGGGCCGGATATCGTCGTGCTCATGGGCGAAGAAGTCGTCGTGCCGGGCGTAGGTTCGCCGAATGCCGGCAAACGCATTCACCGCCGTTTCACGGACGTGTTCCGCAAAGAGAGCGGCGAGTGGCGTTACGACCTGCGTCACGCGAACGTAATCTCGATCGAGGGCAACTGATGCGGCGGTTCGTGCTCACAGTTTCGGTGTTCGCAGGTGCGTTACTCGCGAGCGCGCTTGCGCAAGCGCATGGCATCGCCGGCGACGACCAGGCGTTCCTGCTGCGCGCGAGCGGCGCGCACATCGGGCCATACGTGTACCTCGGCGCGAAGCACATGGTCACGGGCTACGACCACCTGCTGTTCCTGGCCGGCGTGATCTTCTTTCTGTACCGGCTCAAAGACGTGGCCCTGTACGTCACGCTGTTCGCGATCGGCCATAGCACGACGCTGCTGCTCGGCGTGCTCGCGGGTTGGCACGTGAATGCCTATCTCGTCGATGCCGTGATCGGCCTGTCGGTCGTTTACAAGGCGTTCGAGAACCTCGGCGGTTTTCGGCGGCTCGGCTTCGAGCCGAACACGAAAGGCGCCGTGCTGTTCTTCGGCTTTTTCCATGGGCTTGGGCTTGCGACGAAACTGCAGGATCTCGCGCTCTCGCGCGACGGGCTCGTGACGAACATGGTGTCGTTCAACGTGGGCGTGGAGATCGGCCAGTTGCTCGCGCTGAGCCTGATCCTGATCGCGTTCAACGTATGGCGGCGCAGCGGCGGGTTCTTTCGCCACGCGTTCGCGAGTAATGTGGTGCTGATGGCGGCCGGTTTCGTTTTGGCGGGCTATCAGCTCACGGGTTATCTCTCGACGACCTGAACTCGAGCTGAACCAGCGCCTGTCTGTGAACGGCGACGGTCTATGCAGCGCGACCATGTTCGCGCACCATTACATTTCCGGTGTTCTCTGACGGAGGAAGACATATGAATATTCAACGATCGCTTTGGCTCGTCGCGACTCTCGCTCTGGTTTTCGGCACGCCGCGCTGGCCGACGACAGCGGCAAAGGCTGACAAGCGGCGCAAGGAAATCGACGCAGCGGCGCAGACCACGCTCGACAAGCTCACCAAGGAAGATTCCGACGCCAAGGAGCTGCTTGGACAAGGCCGTAGGCTACGCCGTCTTCACCGTCACGAAGGGCGGCTTCATCGTCTCCGGCGGCGCCGGCAACGGCGTGGCCGTCGACAAGGCCACCGGCAAGCACACCTACATGCGGATGGGCCTGGGCGGCGTCGGTCTCGGTATCGGCGGCCAGCGCTACGGCCTCGTGGTCCTGTTCGAAAACAAGGACCGGATGGACAAGTTCCTCGCGGGCGGCTGGGATTCCAGCGCCACGGCCGAAGCTGCGGCCGGCAAGGAAGGCAAGGCGGCGCGCACCACCTTCTACGACGGTGTCGCGTACTATCAGATCACCGACAAGGGTCTGATGGCGCATGCCGACATCACCGGCACGAAGTTCTGGGTCAACGACGAGCTGCGCTGATCGCGCGCTCGTAACCAAAGTTCGGGCGGCCCCTCGTGGCCGCCCGACGTTTTTTGTGAGCGAGCTCGAGCCACTCGATCTATACGATGTCCGGGGCCTGCTCGGCGAGAGCGAGCGGCTCGTGCAGGACACCGTTGCGCGGTTCGTCCAGCGCGAGGCGCTGCCGATCATCGACGAGTGCTTCGCCGCCGAGCGCTTTCCGATCGAGCTCGTGCCGCGGCTCGCGGAGCTTGGGCTCTTCGGCGCCACGTTGCGCGAGCACGGCGGCGCGGGCTTGAGCTACACCTCGTACGGACTCATCTGCCAGGAGCTCGAAGCGGGCGACAGCGCGCTGCGCAGCTGCGTGTCCGTGCAGAGCAGTCTGGTGATGGGTTGCATCGCTGCGTGCGGCACGCCGGAGCAGCGCGAGAGGTGGCTGCCGCACGATGGTGGCCGGCAAGAAGCTCGGCTGCTTCGCACTCACCGAAGCGCACGGCGGCTCCGACCCGGCGCGCATGCGCACACGCGCCGAACGCAGCGGCCGCGACTGGGTGTTGAACGGCGCCAAGATGTGGATCACGAACGGCACGCTGGCCGACGTCGCGGTCGTGTGGGCGGTGACCGACGGGCAAGTCGGCGCGTTCCTCGTCGAGCGCGGCACGCCCGGGTTCGAGAGCCGGCTCAGTGAAGAACAAACTGTCGTTGCGCGCGTCGAGCACCGCGGAGCTCAGTTTCGCCGACGTGCGCGTGCCGGAGACGGCCCGACTGCCGGGAGCGCAAGGGCTCAAAGCGGCGTTGCGCTGCCTCGACGACGCGCGTTTCGGCATCGTGTGGGGCGCCGTGGGCGCCGCGCGCGCGTGCCTCGCGAGCGTGCTCGTGTACGCGCAGTCGCGCGAGCTGTTCGGCCAGCCGCTCGCCGGCAAGCAGCTGATCCAGGTGCGGCTCGCGGACGCGGCACGCCGCATCACGGCGGCTCAGCTGCTCGCGTGGCGCCTGGGTCAGCTCAAGGACCGCGGCGAAGTCGAGAGCGCGCAGATCTCGCTCGCGAAGTGGAACAACGTGCGGATGGCGCTCGACGTTGCGCGGGATTGTCGCGACATGCTGGGCGCCGCCGGCATCACGCTCGACCACTGCCCGATGCGCCATGCGATGAACCTCGAGTCCGTCATCACGTACGAAGGCACGGAGAGCGTCCACCAGCTGATCGTGGGCCGCGAGCTGACGGGGGAGAACGCCTTCTAGGCCCGGCGGCTTGGCCCTGGCCTGTGCTAAATTGCGCGCCTCCGGCTAGGTGGCAGAGTGGTCATGCAGCGGCCTGCAAAGCCGTGTACAGCGGTTCGATTCCGCTCCTAGCCTCCAGTAAGCTGTTCGGGCGACCCATGGCCAAATCCAGCGGCAGCGGCGCAAGTATCCGCCGGGTCCCGCCGCAGAGGCTCCCGCTTTCAGCACCCAGCTGTCTGCCCGCGGTGCGTTTTTCCTGAACGCCGCGTTCGTCGTTGGCTTACTGGTGCTGAGCCAACTCCCGGTGCTGGCCAGCGGCCTGCCGTGCGTGCCTCCATTGTCGGCGCCGCGGTGGTGCTCCTGGCGTGGAGCGCCTTGCTGTTCGGCGTCCTGCGGCGCGGACAGAAGGTGATGCTCGAGGTGGCGCTGCGCCGGCAGCATTACTTGCAGGCCTGCCTGCAGGGCTGCTGATCCTCTACTGGGGCTACTACTGGCGCGAGGTGTATCACGCGGCGCCGCTGATCGTTGCGCAGCTCCTGTTCGCCTACGGCTTCGACAGCCTGTTGTCGTGGACGCACCGCCGCAAGTTTGCCCTGGGCTTCGGCCCGTTCCCGATCATCTTCAGCATCACGCTGTTCTTCTGGTTCAAGGACCCGTGGTTCTACTGGCAGTTCGTGATGGTGGCGATCGGCTTGGCCGGCAAGGAGTTGCTGCGCTGGAAGCGCGACGGCCTGAATACGCACATCTTCAACCCGTCGTCGTTTCCTCTCGCCGTGGTGGCGGTCGTGCTCCTGCTCACGGATGCGACCGACACGACGTGGGGCTTCGACGTGGCGCAAACCGAGTTCTATCCGCCGCACATTTACCTCGCGATCTTCCTCATCGCGTTGCCGGGGCAGTATCTGTTCGGCGTCACGCCGATGACGATGGCCGCGGTTGCGACGACCTTCGTCTTCAGCGCGATTTACCACGCCGCCACCGGCAGCTTCTTTTTCGTCGACTCGCACGTGCCGATCGCCGTGTTCCTGGGCATGAATCTGCTGTTCACCGACCCCGCCACTTCGCCTCGCACGCTGCTGGGGCGCATTCGTTTACGGTGTGGCTCTACGGGCTCACGGCCGTGCTCCTGTACGACTTGCTGCTGAGCGCGAATACGCCGGGCTTCTACGACAAGTTGCTCCAGGTGCCGCTACTCAACCTGTCCGTCGAAGGGGCTCGACCGGCTGGCGCGAGTCGCCCTGGCTCAAGTCCATCGATCCTTCGGCGTGGGGCCGGGCGTGGACTCCGCGCCGCCGTCATCTCGCCTATATGGGCGTATGGGCGGTCGCGTTCGGCGCCATGAGCGCGTCCGGCAAACTGGGCGACGAGCATCCTGGTCAATGGACACCGTTCTGGGACCAGGCGTGCGCGGCCGATCGGCGCGAAGCCTGCCTCAATCTGTTCTTCCTGCAGGACGGCTTCTGCACGGACGGTTCGCCCTGGGCGTGCAACGAGGCCGGCATCCTGCTGGCGGAGCGCTACGGCAATCGCAAGCGCGCCGCGGCCGCCTTCGACCGGGCGTGCACGCTGCAATTCGCCGCCGGTTGCGACAACGCCGCGGCCCTCGCGAAGGCCGGCATGTTCCGCCATGACGCCCCGACCTACGTGGACTACCAGTTCATCCTGCGCGGCAGCAAGGGCCCGCTCCGGGATCGAGAACCCGCCCAGCTCTACGCGCGCGCCTGCGAGCTTAAGTGGCCGGGCACCTGCGGGCGTCGTTGAGTGGCCGTCGTGACTGCGCTCGCGGAGAGCGACTTCACCGGTCTTAGAGCGTTGACTGAGGACGGGATTTCGGCGCGGGCGGCCTAGCCAACCGGGTGCTGCGTGTGTTGGCATGCGTACTGCCGGCGATGCGCCGTGTTCGATATAGGGGGACGGGCTGCGCCGCTGGTATAGTCGGCAGCACCGGCCCAGCCGGAACAACACGAACGATTACTCACCGGGGGATCTCACGATGAAAGTATTTGCCGCCGCAGTCGCCGCCTTTGCCGTATCGGCCGCTGTCCACGCCGCCGAGCCGGTCGTCGCCACGCCCGCCAAGGAGCAGCTCAAGTTTCTCGAGAGCAAGGATCCGCAGCTGGCCGCCAACAAGAAGCTCGTGTGGGATATGTGGCGCACGTTCCTGAGCGCACACCACATCGATGCAGCCGACATGTACCTGGCGCCCGAGTACCACCAGCACAACCCGAATGCCGAGACCGGCCGCGATGGTGTGAAGGCCTACTTCACCGCTCAGAAGATGGCGCCCATCGACGTCCCCGATCACATCGACGGGCTCATCTCGATGGTCGCCGAGCGCGATCTCGTCACGCTCGCGCTCCGACGCGAGTACAAGGACAAGGACGGCAAGCCGTACACCACCACGTGGTTCGACATGTTCCGCATTGCCAACGGCAAGATCGTCGAGCACTGGGACACTGCGCTGAAGCAGTAACAACGAATCCGCTCAGAACAACTAACGAGGGGGAGATACGTCATGTCGATGTCATCTGTTGTTGGCCGCCACACCGTGGCTGCTGCTCTGCTGCTGCTCGCAGGAGCCGCGTTGGCACAGGCGCCCGCGCAGGAAGGCCCGAAGAACCTGAAGGTGTTGCCGAAAGACTGGACGCGCCCGCAGGTCATCAACGTGATGCAGAACTTCACGGCCGCGCTCGGCGTGGGCTGCGAGTACTGCCACGTGGAAAAAGAAGGTGCGCCGCCGGACTTCGCGTCCGACGACAAGAAGGAGAAGGATCGCGCCCGCGCGATGATGAAGATCGCGCAGGACTTGAACGCGCGCTTACCGAAGGATCTCGACGAACCCGCGAACGAGCTCACGCGCATCGGCTGCATCACGTGCCACCGCGGTGTGCCCGAACCGAAGCAGATCGGCGAGATTCTTGCGAAGACGTCCGCCGAGAAGGGCTTCGCCGCCGCATCGGCGCAGTACACGGACCTCAAGACGAAGTACTACGGCGCGCAGGCGTATGACTTCAGCGAGACGGGCCTGATCGCAACGGCCCGGCCGCTGATCCAGAGCCGCCCGGACGAGGCGATCCAGTTCCTGCAGCTCAACCTGACGTTGTTCCCGAAGTCCGCCAACAGCTACGTTGCGATGGCGCAGGCGCAGCAGGGCAAGAAAGACAACGCCGCTGCGATCATGAGCCTCGAAAAAGCGCTGGCGATCGATCCGAAGAACGGCCAGGCCACGCGCATGCTGGGGCAGCTTAAGAAGTAGCCACTACTTCGCTCTCGGCATTCGGTGCAAGATAAGGAGGGCGGCCTGGTTAGGCCGCCCTCGTTTGCGAGTGTTAACCTTCTCCGCGGCGATCGTGGCGGCCCTGGCTGTCGGCGCCAATGCATGCGCCCGGGTGGCGGAAGGGTAGACGCAGCGGACTTAAAATCCGCTGGCCGAAAGGCCGTGCCGGTTCAAATCCGGCCCTGGGCACCATCGATCACAGTCGGTCTCACCGCTGGGCTACCGCCAGGGATCGATATCGACGACGTTCAGGCGCGGCCCGCCGCCGACCATCTTCCACATCGCGCCCGTCTCGCCACCCACGACGACGACGTGAATGTCCTCCGGCCGGAACATCCTGATCATCTCGTCCGGCGCTGCCTTCAGCATCGACGCATACGGCTCGATGCCGGCCACGGCGCGCGGATGCGCCAGCGTCTGGATCCACTGATTGTCCCAATACTCGCGTGCCGGCAACCGCGCGTGCTCGACGCACCACTCGATCAGTTTCTCCTTCGTGTCGAAGCCGAGGTCCACGAAGCCGCGTGCAACGAGAGGGTCGAGCGCGATCACGGGCCCCGTGTACGGATCGCACGCCTGTAGCGAACGCGTGAATTTCTCCCGCCACGTCTCGCGCGGGCCGCCCCCGAAGATCTGGTACCAGCCGCCGAGCAGCAGGCTCACGGTGCTTTGCTCGGACTTGCGGCCGTGCTGTACGTGGAACGGCGTCCACGGGCTCGCCGCTTCGTTCTCGACGATCAGCGCGTTGTAGCTCAGGAAGTTGCCCTGCGAGCCCATGTAGGTCTCCTGCGGCACGGAGCCGCCCTGCAGGTTCTGCGAAAGCAACCCGAACGCGCGGCCGATCGTGGCGTTCGCGTGGCTGTATGGGCCCATGGCGCCGACGCCGTAGTTCATGCCGATCTCGTCGCGGATGGGACCGTTCACGATGGCCACAGTTGCCTGCGACGTCGTGGAACTCGACCGTCCGGAGAGGCCGCTCGCGGCCATCGCCAGGATCACAGGTAGATAGTCTGGCCTTGCGCCCGCCATGACGGCGTTCACGGCCACCTTCTCGACAGTGAACTCCCACAGCTCGCGGTACACGGTCGGTCGCAGGCGACCGACGATCTCGTTGCGGTCGTGCTTCGTGCCGCGCAGCATCGCCTCGACGCGCTCTTCGGTCGGCAGGACGATCGGTTGATAGTCCGTCCACTGATTCGCGATGAAGAGCTGCCTCAGGTTGTCTTCCGTATCGATCGGCAGCAGACGGGGAGTGGAGCGCTCGAACGACAAGCCGCTCAGGTCTTCTTCTGCGAGCGGCTGCGTGAGGCCTTCGATGAGTTCCAGTGCGAACGGCCGTTTGTTGATCGGGTCGGTACCGTCGATATAGGCGCGCAGATCCACAGAGCTGCGGCCGACGACGGGCTGTGGTACGAACGCCTGGCGCGTCGTGGGCATGCCGTTGGCACGCGCCACGGAGCGCGCGAGCCGCGCGAAGGCATGCGTGTGCACGGCCACGGTGGGCACGCCGCCCTGCTCGAGGGCCATCGCGAGCCCGACGACCGTCGGGCTACAGGTGCTTCAGAGTCCTACACCTAATATCGCTGCGTCGCCGTTGGCTTCGATCTCGGCGCGCATCGCGGGGTCGTCGACCCAGCTCTCGCGAGGTTTGATCTGCCGGATCCTGGCGCCCGGCAGTTTCGTTGCGAACCACTGCTCGAGCTGCTCCATGAACACAGCCGAGTTATCGAACAGGCAGTCCACGAGGTAGACGACCTTACCCTCGAGGCTTTCGAGGCGCGGCGCAAGCCGCTTGCCGGTGACTTTGGGCGGGTAGCCCCGCGGGTCGTGAACGATGAGCTTGTCGGTCACAGGACATCTCCGGAAGGCGCTTCGTTAGGAGTATACGCGCCAGAACTCTACCGCGACCGTGGACGAATGCCAGTGCGGGTTGCCGTTAGGATGGCGGAGGCGGATGGGAATCGAACCCACCGCTCGGGGTTAACCGAGCCGCTGGTTTTGAAGACCAGGGAAGTCACCAGACTTCATGCGCCTCCGTTGCTGTCAGCCCTCCCGCAAGCGACGCTGATCGCCGCTGCGCACCGTTGCGCCGATCGCGTCGAAGTGCTCGAGTAAGGGTACGACCGTTTTGCGCGTGGCGTGCAACAGGTCGCGCACGTCCTTCACGAGAAACGGCCGCGGGTGTGGGAACTGGCCCGCGAGCGTCGCACGTGCCGCGTCGACGACGTCGGCGTGCATGACGAGCTGTGCGTCGCGGTCCACTGTGCGCAGCCGCACGAGGCGGCCCGTCTCGAGCAGCAGGCGGTAAACGTTCTGCCGCAGGCCGTCCGCGCCGATGACGCTGGGCGGCGCTGGCGGGTCGAGGCTCGCGACGCGAAACGCGTATTCGATCTCTGCAGCGGCACGGCGCTCGCGGTCGCCCAGACTCGCGAACGGATCGTGGCCGGCGAGGCTCAGCACTTCGTGCGAGCGGTGGAGCTTCTGCTGCGCGATCAGCCGTCGCACCGCGTGGCGCAGCACTTCCGCGCCGGGCCCGGACGGCAGCTCGTGCGCGAGCTTCGAGGCGTCGAGGCCTCTCTTGAACGGTTGCTCGCGGTGGAATCGCTCGAGCGCTGCGAGAATATCTGCGAGCAACGCGTCGTACGCGCTGGTAGCCACTACGAGATCGGTAGTGATCGGAATCGCAGGCACACGAGCGACCGCCGCGTCCATTGCCATTGCGCCCACGCCGAGCTCCGCCGCGAGAGCCGCGAGCGCCACGCCGGTCGTGCCGGCCTGGTCGAGCCGTTGCGTAAGGATCCGCGCGAGATCGCCCGACGCCGTAGATTCGAGTTGCGCGGTGACGCCTGCGTCGAAGCGCCGGTGCCGCGGCGGGTGCACGTCGAGGATTCGGCCGCCACCGATCGTGCGCGGCGGCGAGGGGCTGCGTAACAGGAATCGCTCGTTCGGCGGCGTTGCGATCTCGCGGTCGAGCGCGAGCTGGGCGAGCGCGATGTCGCCGGGCAGGAGCTCGCGTCGATCGAGCAGCCGCAGGCGCGCGTTGGCTTCCGTTGTACCTGTGAGGAAGCGCAGGACCGACCCATTCCGCAGCGGTCGTGGCGCATCTGCGAGCAGTCGAAGCTCTACGTCGATCGCAAGTGTTGGCGTCAGCCACTCGGGCGAGGCGAGCACGCCGCCGTGTTCGACGTCGTTCTTGCTCAATTGGCGCAAGTTCACGGCGACGCGTTGGCCGGGTTCGGCCATCGCGATCGACCGCCCGTGATTCTGAAGTGCACGTACGGTTGTGCGCCGGCGTGTCGGCAGCAGCTCCGCGTCATCGCCGACACGCAGCGGCGCGCCGCGTAGCGTTCCGGTCACGATCAGGCCGAAGCCTTTGAGCGTGAATGCCCGGTCGAGCGGCAGGAAGAACCCGGCGCGGGCCTCGCGCGCGACTGGTGTAGCCGCGAGCGCCGCTATGGCGGCGCGCACGGTGTCCAATCCCGTGTTCGACACGGTAGACGTCTCGATCACGGGCGCATGCGCGAGGAACGTGCCGCCCACGAGCCCAGCAAGATCCGCGCGCGCGCGCCGAAGCTCGTCCGCGGAGACGAGATCGGTCTTCGTCAGCACGCAGAGGCCCCGGGTCACGCCCATCAACTGCGCAATGTTCAGGTGCTCGATGGTCTGGGGCATCACGCCTTCGTTGGCCGCGACACACAGCACGATGCCGTCGAGCGCGGTGGCGCCCGCGATCATGGCCCGGATGAAGTCCTCGTGGCCGGGCACGTCGATGAGGTCCACGACGCCCTGTGGCGTTTCGAGGAACGCGAAACCGAGCACGATCGACAGACCACGTTCTCGCTCCTCCTTCAGCCGATCGGTCTGTGCGCCCGTGAGCGCTCGTACGAGCGCCGACTTGCCATGGTCGACGTGGCCGACCACGCCGAGCGTGAGCGCGTGCGTCACGAGAGAACGGCGCGAACAGCGGTGAGCAGCGCGCGCGTGTCGCGGCCCGTCACCGTGCGCAGATCGAGTGTGACAACGTCCTTTGCAATTCGCGTGATCACTGCCGGGCGTGCAGCTCGGAGCCTCGCGGCGAGCTGCGCCGCCGTGAGACCGCTCGCTTCGAGCAGAATGACTTTGCTGGCGAGCTCGCTCATCGGTAGTGCACCGCCACCTGCGTAGCCGACGCCGTCGGTCACCGATGCCGTCACGCCGGCGATCTTCAGGAGCTCTCGCACGACGCGCGCAGCCCGCCGACCGATCGAGGCTTTGCTCTCCGTCAACATGCGCAGCACCGGTATGCATTCGCGCGGCTCGTATGGCGGCCGGTACAACGCGAGCGTGGCGGCGAGCGCCGCCAGTGAGAGCTTATCGATGCGGCACGCGCGTGCGAACGCATGGCGCCGCAGTGAATCCACGAGTGGTGCGCGACCCACGACGATGCCGGCTTGCGGGCCGCCGAGCAGCTTGTCGCCACTGAAGGTGACGAGGTCGGCTCCGCCTGTCAGGCAGTCGGCGACGGTGGGCTCTGCCGCGCCGAGCTCCGCGAGTGGCACGAGGCTGCCGCTGCCCAGGTCATGTATCAACGTGAGGCCGCGTTCCTTTGCGAGCGCGGCAAGCTCCTGTGTCGCCGGTCGCGCCGTGAAGCCGACGACGCGGTAGTTGCTCGGGTGGCTCATCAGCAGCACGCGGGTCGCAGGCGTGATGGCATCCGCGTAGTCGTGCAGTGTCGTGCGGTTAGTCGTGCCGACCTCGACCATGCGCGCGCCGCTCTGTGCGATTACGTCTGGCATGCGGAAGGAGCCGCCGATCTCGATCAGCTCACCTCGCGAGACGATGACTTCGCCCGCGGCCGCGTGCGCACGCAGCGCGAGCAGCACGGCGGCCGCACAGTTGTTTACGGCGAGCGCGGCTTCCGCGCCAGTGAGTTCGCGCAGAAGTTCGCTGACGTGCGCGTTGCGGGAGCCACGCTCGCCTGCGCCCAGGTCGTACTCGAGGTTGCTGTATCCGCGCGCCACCGCGACCATCGCGTCGATGGCTTCCTCGGCGAGCGGCGCGCGACCCAGGTTCGTGTGGATCACGATGCCCGTGGCGTTGATGACGGGAGTGAGGCTGCCCGTGCGGCGGTCGAGCAGCTCCGCGCGCAGCAAGGTCGTGTAGTCGTCGCCGGCCAGGTCCGGCAGCTCGCCGGCGCCGTTCTTCATGCGTTCGCGAAGGCGCGCGAGGTGGTTGCGCATGACGGCAACGACTTCGTCGCGCGAATATTCGGCACAGAGCGCGGCGCCTTGCGTGCTCTTGGCCCAAGCATCCACGCCGGGAAGGCGTCTTAGGAGCTCACGCGACATGGCGGTCACAGCGACAAATCCCGCCCGATTGTAGCCCACGGCCAGGGCCGCTACTCTTGGAACGGTCGGCATGGGGGCTTCCTGTTTGGGCAAACAATTCGACATCGTCGTGGTCGGTGGCGGCATCGCGGGCCTCACGGCGGGCCTGACGGCGGCAAGACTCGGGCGCAGCACGCTGGTGCTGACGGGCGCCACACTCGGCGGCCACCTGATCACGATCGAGAAGATCGACGGTTATCCGGGGTTCCCCGAGGGCGTGCCGGGCTACGATCTGTGCCCGATCGCGCAGGAGCAGGCGATGACTGCCGGCGCCGAGTTCGCGATGACGAACGTGACCGGCCTCGTGCGTGCCGGTGACGTCTGGCAGATCGCGACGGAGGAGGAGGATGTCGTGGCGCGCAGCGTGATTCTCGCGACCGGCACGCGTTTGCGCGCTCTCGGCGTACCAGGTGAGGCGAGCCTGCGTGGGCACGGTGTGAGCCAGTGCGCGAGCTGCGATGCGCCGCTGTTGCGGAATCAGCCCGTCGTCGTCGCCGGCGGCGGCGACTCGGCGTTGCAGGAGGCGTTGACGCTCGCCATGCACTGCTCTGCGGTCACGATCGTGCACCGCGGCGCGGAGCACACGGCGCAGTGGGCGTATCGATCGCAGATCGAGGCGCAGCCGAAGATTTCGTCGCTGCCCGAATCCGAAGTCACCGCCATTCTTGGCGACGGTGCTGTTAGGGGCGTTCGGACCAGGAACCTGCGAACGGGGGCCGAGGGCGAGCGCGAGTGCGCCGCTGCGTTCGTGTTCGTAGGGCTTGTGCCGCACGTTGCGGTCGTGCCAGACGAGTCGCTTCTCGATGCGTCCGGCTACATTGCAACCGATACGGCGCTGCGCACACGGTTGCCGGGCCTGTTGGCTGCAGGCACGGTGCGGGCCGGCTGCTACGTCCGCGCAGCCGCCGCGAGCGGCGACGGCGCCACCGCGGCGCTGACGGCGGATCGTTTCCTCGCAACGGGCGAGTGGGTCGACAGTGAAGCATGAGCGCCATTCGACTCACGCAGTACTCCCACGGTGCCGGTTGCGGCTGCAAGATCTCGCCGAAGGTTCTGTCCGAGATACTCTCCAAGGTTCCGCCGCAGCTGCGTGACCCACAGCTGCTCGTGGGGTACGACTCGCGCGACGACGCGGCCGTTTACCGGCTCGACGACGAACGTGCGATCGTGAGCACCACGGATTTCTTCATGCCGATCGTCGACGACCCGTTCGACTTCGGCGCGATCGCCTCCGTGAACGCGATCAGCGACATCTACGCGATGGCCGGGCGGCCGCTCGTCGCGATTGCGATCCTGGGCTGGCCCCTCGACAAGCTCGATCCCGCGATTGCGGGCGAGGTGCTGGTGGGCGCACGCGACGCGTGCTCGCGTGCGGGTATTCCGCTCGCGGGCGGGCATAGCATCGACGCACCCGAGCCGATCTTCGGGCTTGCGGTGACGGGCACCGTGCATCCGAAGCAGATCCGCTCGAATAACCTGGCGCGTCCCGGCGACGAGCTATATCTGACGAAGAGGCTCGGCGTCGGCATCCTGACGACGGCGCAAAAGCGTGGAGTGCTGGCGGCCGAAGATTTCCAGATCGTGCGCACACTGATGTTGGAGCTGAACGATATCGGGGCGGAACTGGCTTCGGTCGATGCGGTGCATTCGATCACGGATGTCACGGGTTTCGGATTGCTCGGCCATCTGCTCGAGATGTGCGAAGCGAGCGGCGTATATGCCGACATCGAGCTCGCGAAAGTGCCGCAACTCGAAGCCCTGCCGCGTTACGTTGCGCAGCGCACGTTTCCCGGCGGCACGGCGCGAAATTTCGACAGCTACGGCCACAAGCTCGGCCCCCTCGCCGACGACGCCAAGAACATTCTGTGCGACCCGCAGACGAGCGGTGGGTTGTTGATCGCCGTGGACCCGGCGCGGCGTGACGATTTCCTGCGCGTGGCAGCGCGGCGGAACCTGCAACTGGAGCCGTTCGGCCGGCTGTTAGCCAGCGGCATGCATCGCATTACCGTGCGCTGATTCGGCGTGGCGAGCGCATCGCCAGAGCACCCATAAACGCCACCGCGTCCTCGCAACGGGTTGGCGTGTGTTTCGGGCTCGCCCGACGGGCGTTTAACAAACTCGTAACAATAACGTAAAGCTACTGCAAAGACCGGGTGTTGCACTGCCCTGGATTCGGCGAGGTTTATCCATGGGTAATGCAGTGCTTGTCGTTCACAGCGACCGTCTGCCGCGCGAGCTCGCGCGCCAGGCACTGGAATCTGCGGGCCATACGGTCGCAGAGGCAGCGGATGTTCTGGCGAGCGTGCGCATGGCGCAGGCCGCTCAACCCGATCTGCTGCTGATCGAGTGGACGGAGCATCGGCTGCTGCGCGAGGCGCTCGACCGTCTCCGCGACGAGCCGGCCACGAGCCAGAGCCGCGTCGTAGTGTGGGCGGACCACGCCGACATCCGCCACGCGATCAACGCGCTCGAGTTTGGCGTGGATGACTGTCTCGCGATCCCTTTCGATCGCGTCGAGCTCGTCGCGCGAGTCAACGCATGCTTGCGGCGTTCGGCGGCCGGCGCGCGGCCCGATCAATTAGCCGCGGGGCCTCTGGTGCTCGACAAGTCCGGTCATTGTCTGTGGGTCAACGATCGGCCGATCGAGCTCGCGCCGACGGAGTTCCGGCTGATGGCGTTCCTGCTCGAGAACCGCGGCCGTGTGTTTGGCCGTGACGAGCTGCTGCGCCGCGCCTGGCCGCGGGCGATCAAAGCCGGTCATCGCACCGTCGACGTCCACGTCCGCCGGCTGCGCGAACATCTCGAGCCTTTCGGCCTCGACGAGCTGATCCAGACGGTTCGCGGTTTCGGGTATCGCTTCGGCGAACCCGGCCGCGTGCGCAACGGCCGGGCGCGGCAGGCGACAGACGACGACGAAGGTTCGGCGAGGCCGATCTCGCGCTGAGCGTTGCGGCTGCCCGCCGCGAACTACTTCACACGCCAGATGTTCGACGCGGAGTGTGGCGTCTCAGGCGGCATGACCGCCGTATCCGCCAGCGACTCGGCTTCGGGCAAGGGACTGCCCTGCAGCCAGCCACTCGGGGATCTGGACCTTCAACCGGAACGGGCCGACGGCGAGCAGGTCTTGATCGCAGAGCACGGCACGCTCGACGGCGTTGTCCGTTCACCTGCAGACCGTTCACGCTGTTCAAGTCGACCACGTAATAGCCTTCCGGGGTGCCGACGATCGCCGCGTGGTGGCGGCTGAGGTAAGGGCTCGGCAGGCATACGTCGTTGTGCTCGCTGCGCCCGATCAGAGTTCGCTGCCCGAGCGTGATCCTCGTCAACACTTTGCCGCCGCGGCTGATCAGTAAGTAGCCCTGCGGTGGAACGTTCACGTCCTGCGGGTCGGACTCGGGCTCCTGCGCGGGCTCGAGCTTGGCAGCGTGGCGCGTCGCAAGTGTGGCGACGGCCTGGCGCGCGACGCGCGCATCGACGCGCTCGAGGCTCAACTGGCGCAGCAGCAGCAGCGACATCTGACACAGCACGTCCACCGCCGCGTATCGCCCGCCGGCCAGCCGGGCGATCATGTGCCCGGCGACGGGTGTCACGAGCGGGCCCATGTCGAAACGCCCCAGTCGCCACTCGATGTAGTCGAACAGTTCCGCCTGCGTCGGCGCTTCGAGGCGGTGAATCAGCACATCGCTGGGCTGTACTACCGGCGGCAGGAGCTCGAACTCCTCGCCGAGCGAGGGCGGGCCCGCCAACAAAAGCTCGAGCGCCGGCCGGTAGTCGACCTGGAATGCCAGCAGTCGTTCGATCTCGTCCCACGCGGCGGGGCGGAACAGGTGGGCGTCGTCGATCACGAGTACGACTCGGCGGCCCTGTGACCGGCGCTGCTGGACGAATACGGTAAACAGATTTCTCTGGTCGGTTTCCGACAGCTCCCACGGCCCGAGCTCCGCACTGAGCAGCAGGCTCGCGAGGACCTGGTTCGCCTGCTCCTTCGGACCGCGGCACTGCAACGAAGACGGTGTCGTGGCTCGGCCGTGCGGCCATGTGATTCAGCAGGGAGCTCTTGCCGCTCGACGGCGGGCCGATCAGGAGACGCGCGCGCGCCGGCTTAGAAAGCTGGCTCAGGGCCGTCTGTTGAGACGGCCCGAGCCAGATTTGATCCGCCGTTGGTCGCGCAAACACTCTCGCGGGAGACACCAAACGACGCGCTTCTCCCATAGCCGTTTTCCTTCTTTATACAAATAGTTATTGAGGAATCGTAGTTTTTGTATTACGGCCGCTGGAAAGTCTATGTCATGAGGAAAGTTATGTAAACCTCTGGTTTCTTTTCCTATTTCGTCATCGGAGCGAGGCGGCGTGGGCCGTGGCGTAAAGCTCACATGTCTTCGAGTAGAGACATCGTTACTGATTGTTGTTCAAGGAAAAATGCCGATGTGTCAGCTTGCAAAATCTCGGTTGTCGGGCACAATCCGCGCGGTCACTCGAGAGCTTGGGTCATTACTTTGACGAACGAGGGAGCGGTGCTGCGCGCGGAGGACGTGGCGATCTGGCGCGGCGATCGTTGCTTGTTCGAGTCCCTCAATTTTCAGTTGCAGCCGGGTCAATTGGCGCTGCTCGTCGGGCCGAACGGCGCCGGCAAGACGAGCTTGCTGCGCGTCCTCGCCGGGCTCGCGAGTCCCACTGCCGGGCGGGTGTCGTGGCTTGGCAACGAGGTCGACGCGCTGCCGCCGGAGTTGCGCGGTGGCATCGCCTATCGCGGTCATCTCGACGGGCTGAAGAAAGATCTGACGGTGGCGGAGAACCTCCATTTCTACGCCGCCATTTGGGGCGGTAGCGCGGACCTCGCCCTGCTGGCGGAGCTCAAGCTCGAAGCGCAGGCGCACACGCGTGCCAGGTATCTGTCGGCCGGGCAGCGGCGGCGCGCTGCGCTCGTGTCGTTGCGAGTCGGCGCGTCACGGCTGTGGATCCTCGACGAGCCGATGACGAACCTCGATGCCGAGGGTCGAGCGACGGTCATTCGCTGGACGGCAGCAGCATCTTGCGAGCGGCGGTTGCGCGATCGTCGCGACGCATCAGCCGCAGGAGTTCGAACGGCCGGGCGCCTTGGTGATAGAGCTATGAAGCGAGCGTTCGTCGCCATTCTGAAGCGGGATCTGCAGATCGCGTTCCGGCGCGTGAGCGAGCTCGCGAATCCGTTGTTGTTCTTCATCGTTGTCGCATCGCTGTTTCCGCTCGCGGTGTCGCCCGATTCGGAGCATCTGCGCAGCATCGGTAGCGGTGTCCTGTGGGTCGTAGCGCTGTTATCCTCGTTGTTGGCTCTAGAGGGCCTGTTTCGCGCAGACGCAGAGGATGGCAGCCTCGAGCAGTTGATGCTGAGCCCGGTGCCGCTGGGTGTTGCGGTGCTCGCGAAGGTCGCCGCGCATTGGCTGGTGACGATCGTGCCGCTGGTCATTCTCACACCGGTATTGGCGTTGTCGTTTTCTTTGCCGGTCGCAGTATTGCCCGTCATGGCGTTCGCGTTGTTGCTGGCGACGCCGACGCTGAGTGTGCTCGTGGCTTTAGGTGCCGCGCTGACGTTGGGGCTGCGGCGCGGTGGAGCCATCGTGGGGTTGCTGGTACTGCCGCTCACTGCGCCGCTGCTGATTTTTGGAACGCGCGCGATCGATCTTGGTCTGTACGGCGAGTCGCCCGTTGCGCCGCTGTATCTGCTTGCCGCGCTCGCGGCGCTCGCCGTCTCGCTCGGTCCGGTTGCCATCGCGGCCGCGCTGCGGGTGGGCGTCGAGTAGGCGCAAGAGTGGGGTTATAGGGGAAACTGAATGAAGCTGCCGCGCTGGTTTCACTTGTTCGGTTCGCCGCCGTTTGTTTATCGCCTTGCGAGCACGTTGAGCCCGTGGTTCGGTGTCATCGCGTGCACGTTGATACTGATCGGCGGGTACTGGGGCCTCGTGATCGCACCGCAGGATGCGGTGCAGGGCGAGGTCTACCGCATCATCTATATCCACCCTCAAACCGCCTATGTCGGAATGATGGCGTACGTTGTGATGGCCGTCACAGCAGGCATTGGCTACATCTGGAGGATCAAGCTGGCGCACGCCGTGGCGGTCAGCGCTGCGCCCATCGGCGCCTCGTTCACGTTCTGCGCGCTGGTTTCGGGGTCGCTATGGGGCCGGCCGACGTGGGGAACCTATTGGGAATGGGGCGATCCACGCATCATGTTCGAAACGCTGCTGCTGTTCCTGTTCTTGAGCTACCTGGCGCTGCGCGCGGCGTTCGAGGATAGGGACAAGGCCGATCGCGTCAGCGCAATTCTCGCGGTCGTAGGCGTCGTGAACGTGCCGATCATTCACTACTCGGTACTATGGTGGAACACGTTGCATCAGGCGCCCGACGGTGTCCAAGCTCGATAGCCCGTCCATGGCGACGCAGATGCTGATTCCGTTCCTGATCATGGTGGCCGGTTTCACGTTCTGCTTCTATTGGCTGCTTCTGAGTCGTCTGCGGGCCGAGATCGTCGAGCGCGAACGTGACACGCGGTGGCTGCAGGACGCCCTGCAAGGGGGGGCGGCGTGATCGAGGTTTTGAGCATGGGTGGCCACGCCGCTTACGTCTGGCCAGCGTACGGTATTACACTCGCACTGATCGTATTCAATGTTTGGGCGGCCCGGCGAAAGCTCGCGAATGCGCTCACCGAAGCGCGCCGCTCCAGTGGCACGGTACAGCCGCGAAGCCAGCCCAAAGTGAGGCAGTTGTCATGAAGCCGCGGCAGCAACGGATGATTCTGATCGGCGGCGTCTTGGTCGGTGTAGCAGTCGCCGTCGGATTCGGTGTCCGCGCGTTTCAGGAGAACCTCTCCTATTTCTTCTCGCCGTCCGACGTCGCCGCGGGTAAGGCCCCGGCCGGGCGGTCGTTTCGGCTGGGCGGCATGGTCGTCAACGACAGCGTGCAGCGGGAGTCGGGAAGCCTGACGATTGATTTCACGGTCACCGATTTCGCCAACGCGGTACCGGTGCGCTATACGGGCGTGCTTCCCGATCTGTTCAAGGAAGGGAAGGGCGTCGTCGTGCGCGGCGAGGTCGGCGCGGACGGCCGTTTCGTCGCGCAGGAAGTGCTCGCGAAGCACGACGAGAACTACATGCCGCCAGAAGTGAAGGACGCGCTCTCGAAGGCTCGCCAGGCGGAGAAGCAATGATCCCGGAGATTGGTCAGTTCGCGCTGGTTTTGGCGCCTGTGCCTGGCGTTGGTCCAGGCCACTTTGCCGCTGGTGGGTGCGTGCGCGCGGGCGCCCGGAATGGATGGCGTTGGCGCGCCCCGCGGCGGCGGGTCAGTTTGTCTTCGTTGCGATCGCATTCGGGGTTCTCGAGTACGCGTTTCTGACCGACGATTTCAGCGTCGAGTTCGTCGCGCAACACTCGAACAGCGCGTTGCCGGCGTTCTACAAGTTCACGGCGGCGTGGGGTGGCCACGAAGGGTCGATGCTCTTCTGGATCACCGTGCTGGCTATCTGGACGATGGCCGTTGCAGCTTTCAGTCGATCGCAGCCCGAGGAGTTCGTGAGTCGCGTCCTCGGCGTACTCGGCATCGTGAGCGCCGGAATCCTCGCGTTCTCGCTGCTCACGTCGAATCCCTTTCGTGCGGCTCCTGCCGGCGGTGGCCGGACGGCAACGACTTGAATCCGCTGCTGCAGGATCCGGGCATGATCATCCATCCCGCCGATGCTGTATCTCGGGTACGTCGGCATGTCCGTACCGTTTGCCTTCGCGGTTGCGGCGCTGTTGACGGGGCGCCTCGATAAGAACTGGGCCAAGTGGACGCGCCCATGGACCGTGGCTGCCTGGGTGTTGCTCACGTGTGGCATCACTCTCGGTAGCTGGTGGTCCTACTACGAGCTTGGCTGGGGCGGCTGGTGGTTCTGGGATCCCGTGGAGAACTCGTCGTTCATGCCGTGGTTGATGGCCACCGCGTTGCTGCACTCGTTGGCCGTGACGGAACGGCGCGGGATTTTCAAGAGCTGGACCATCCTGCTGGCAATCGCGGCGTTCTCTCTGAGCTTGCTCGGTACGTTCTTGACGCGCTCGGGCGTGCTGATATCGGTACACGCCTTCGCGTCAGACCCGACGCGCGGTTTGTTCATTCTCGGGATACTCGGCCTGTTCTGCGGTGGCGCGTTGTTGCTCTACGCATTTCGGGCTCGACATCTGGAGGCCGAAGGCGGCTTCAAACTGATGTCCCGAGAGTCGTTCCTGATGGCCAACAACATTCTGTTCGTGATCGCGACGGCCTGCGTGCTGTTGGGCACGTTGGGGCCGCTGATCATCGATGCGCTCGGGTTCGGCAAGATTTCGGTCGGTGTGCCGTGGTTCAACTTGATGTTCCTGTTGCCGATGCTGCCGCTCGTGGTGTTGCTCGGCCTGGGCATGCACACCGCCTGGAAGCAGATGCTCGCCGAGCCGCTGCTGCGTCGGCTGCGTTGGCCGGCGGCCATTGCGGTCGTCGTGGGCGTGGTCGCGCCGCTGCTGGTGTTCCGCACGACTTCCGTTCTGACGATCGTTGCGGTGGCTGCCGGTGTGTGGGTGTGTGCAAGCGCGTTGCTCGATCCCGTGCGCAAGCTCGTGCTGCGTACGGGCGCGCCCCTGACTCGCGGGCACCTCGGCATGTGCTTGGCGCACTTCGGCGTCGGCGTGTTCATTTTGGGCGCAACGATGGCGTCTGCGTACAATCTCGAGGTCGACGTTAGTGCCAAGCCTGGCGATACCGTCAAGGCGGGGGGCTATGAATTCGTGTTCCGCGGCATGCGCCGTGTGCAGGGGCCGAACTTCGTCGCCGATGAAGGTGAGTTCGAGCTGCGACGCGGCGGCAGTCTGCTCACGGTGCTGACACCGCAGAAGCGCGTGTATCGTGTCCAACAGAATCCAATGACCGAAGCCGCCATCGACAGCAAGCCGACGCGCGACGTATTCCTCGCGCTCGGCGAGCCGCTTGGCGACAACGCGTGGAGCCTGCGCATTCAGGTCAAGCCCATGATCAGCTTCATGTGGTTCGGCTCCGGCCTCATGGCGCTTGGTGGAATTCTCGCCATCACCGATCGACGCTATCGGCAGCTGCGCCAAAAGCAGGCCGTGCAGGTCGAAGCCGTAGGGGCGGCCTGATATGTGGCGTTACGTACGCTATGCAATTCCCGTCGTGATCTTCGTCGCGATCAGCTTGTTCTTCTATCGCGGCTTGAATCTGAATCCGAACTACGTGCCGTCGGCGCTCGTCGGTAAGCCGATGCCGAAGTTCTCGCTGCCGACGCTCACGGACCCGGACGCGACGATCAGCTCCGACGCGTTGGCGGGCAAGGTCGCGCTCGTGAACGTGTGGGGCACGTGGTGCGTCGAATGCCGGCACGAGCACGGCTTCCTGGTGCAGCTCGCGCAGGCAGGTGTCCCGATCTACGGCCTGAACCTGCGCGACGACCGAGCGAGTGCCATGAGCTGGCTTGCGACGCTCGGCAACCCGTACGTGACGTCGGGCTTCGACCCGCAAGGTGTTGCCGCGGTCGACTGGGGCGTCACGGGCGCGCCGGAGACATTCCTGATCGGTCGCGACGGCAACGTGATCTTCAAGCACATCTCGCCCATGACGCCGCAAGTCTGGCGCCACGACTTCCTACCTTTGATCGAGGAGCAGTGTCGGGCAGGCGGCTGCGAGTTCCTCGCCGCGGCGGGTGGCCGATGAGTCGTTGGCTCCTCGTGAGCGTGCTCTGGCTTGCGGGCGCTTCCGCGGCGTTCGCCATCGATCGTGAGATCGCCTTCAGCGACCCCGCGATGAACACTCGCTACCTGACGTTGATCCGCGAGATTCGCTGCCCGAAGTGCCTGAACGAAAGCATCGCCGATTCGGATGCGCCTGTCGCCGGAGATCTGCGCCGCGAGGTCCGCAGGCTCATGGGTGACGGTAAGTCCGACGACGAGATCAAGGATTTTCTGTCGGCGCGCTACGGCGATTTCGTGTTGTACCGGCCGCGCGTGACGGAGACCACCTGGGCGTTGTGGGCTGGCCCATTCGTGTTCCTGATTATCGGCGGCATCGTGTTCTGGCGAATCGTAAGATCGCGTCGCGGCCAGTCTCTGGACGACGAGGAGTCCGCGGCGTGAACCAGTTCTGGTGGATTGCGGCGTTCCTGTGCGCCGTGGCGGTCGGCGTTTTGGTGCTGCCGTTGTGGCGTGCCAAGCTCCGCGGCGGGCACTGGTCACCCGTTGGAATCGGGCTGGCCGTCGCGATTGCGATCGTGCCGGTGGCGCTTGATCCTGTACAGGCACGTCAGCAACTGGGACCCTGCCGTGGCGGAGCGCGCCAACCAAGGGGCGCGCCTCGTTGCCGAGCTCGCAGCGCGATTGCAGAGCACGCCGGAGGATCTGGACGGCTGGCGACTGCTGGCCAACAGTTACATGGCGCTCGGCCGCTATGATGACGGGCTTGCCGCCTACCAACAGCTGTGGAAGCGCACGTCGCAGCCCGACAACGAGCTCAAGATCGCGTACGCCGAGTCGCAGATCCTCACCGATCGCGGCACGTTGACCGGCGACGCCGGCAGGCTGATCGAGGAAGCACTGGCCGCCGAGCCGCGTAACCCGAAAGCCCTCTGGTACGGCGGGCTCGTGGCGCTCGAGCTTGGGCGCGAGGACCTCGTGCGCGTGCGCTGGACGAGTCTGCTTGCGCTGAACCCGCCGGAGCAGGTGGCGGATGTCGTGCGCGCCCAGCTCGCCTCGATTGGAGGGGGAGGCGCCGTGCCCGGTGGCGGCGCGCAAGCGGGCGGTCGCGCCGGGCGAGGCGCAGGCCGCGGAGACGAACGGCCCCACGATCAAGCTGAACGTCACGCTCGGTGCCGGCCGGTCCGCTCAGCAGCTTGGACCGAACGCACAGCTTTTCATCTTCGCCCGCGCACCGGAGGGCGGCCCGCCGCTGGCAGCCGTGCGCCGCCCGGCGAGCGCTGTGCCCGGCGAGTTCACGCTGAGCGCAGCCAACAGCATGATCCCGGGCCGAACGATTGCGAACTACCCGGAAGTCACGGTGGTCGCGCGTTTGTCCGCGAGCGGCCAGCCCACGGAGCAGCCCGGCGACCTGTTCGCCCAGGCCGTCGTCCGACCCGCGGAAGGCGCCGCGGTGGCGCTCGTGATCGATCAGGTGGTCCAATGAGCGGATGCCGGAGCTGCCGGACATCACGCTGTATTGCGAAGCGCTCGAGCAGCGGATTCTCGGCCGCCGCCTAGAGCGCGCGCGCCTCAATTCCCTGTTTCTGTTGCGCAGCGTCGAGCCGCGGCTCGACGCCGTGGTCGGTGCGAGCGTGGCCACCATAGAGCGCATCGGCAAACGCATTGCGATCGGGTTCGACAACGAATACTGGCTGGTCTTCCACCTGATGATCGCCGGGCGATTGCACTGGCGCGATAGCGCTCCGAAATCGCTGCCCAAGCAAACGGCAATCGCACTCGATTTCGCGAACGGCTCGCTGACACTGACGGAAGCGGGAACGAAGAAGCGTGCGTCGCTGTACGTGGTCCGCGGACGCGCAGACCTCGCGCAGCACGACCCCGGCGGTCTCGAGATCGATGGGGCCACTGTCGCGACATTTCAGGCCACACTGCAACAACGCAACCATACCCTGAAGCGCGCGCTGACCGATCCGCGCCTGTTGAGTGGCATCGGCAATGCGTACTCCGACGAGATCCTGCACCGAGCTAGGCTCTCGCCGGTGACGCTGACGAGCAGGTTGTCGACGGCGGATTGCGAGCGCCTGCTTTCGGCGGTGCGCGAAGTACTCGCGGAGTGGTACCGGCGCTTGCGCGAGAAAACGGGGAGCGACTTTCCGAAGCGCGTGACCGCATTTCACGACGAGATGGCGGTGCACGGCCGCTACGGTAAACCGTGCCCCGTGTGCGGCACCAAGGTGCAGCGGATTCGCTACGCAGACAACGAGACGAACTATTGCCCGCGGTGTCAGACCGGCGGGCGCTTGTTGGCCGATCGTTCGCTGTCACGCCTCTTGAAGAGCGATTGGCCGAAGTCGATCGACGAGCTCGAGCGCTTGCGAGGATGAGCGCGCCCAGCCGCGAGTGGCCCCGCACCATCGTGCATGCCGACATGGATGCCTTCTACGCAGCTATCGAGCAGCTCGACGATCCAGCCCTGCGCGGTCGGCCGCTACTCGTAGGGCCAAACAGCGCGCGCGGTGTGGTGTTGACTGCAAGCTATGAGGCCAGGCCGTTCGGCGTGGGCAGCGCCATGCCGATGCAACGCGCGCGCCGGCTGTGCCCTCAGGCGTTGATCGTGCCGCCGCGCTTCGAGCGCTATCAGGAAGTATCGAAGCAGGTCATGGATGTATTCGGTACGTTTTCGCCACAGGTCGAGCCGCTGAGTCTCGACGAAGCGTTTCTCGACATGACCGGCAGCGAACGCCTGTTCGGTTCACCCGCCGCGATCGGTGCGCGCATCAAGGCTGCCGTGCGAGAGGCAACCGGCGGTTTGACGGTGTCCGTGGGCATTTCCGGCACGCGCTATGTCGCAAAGGTCGCGAGCGGGCACCGCAAGCCCGACGGCCTGACGATCGTACCGCCGGACTGCGCGCGCGAGTGGCTTGCGCCTCTGTCGGTCGAAAGTCTCTGGGGTGCCGGAGCGAAGACCGCGAAACGGTTGCGTGACGCAGGCTACGAAACGATCGGGCAAGTTGCGAACGCGGACGCCGAAGCGCTGGCGCGATCGTTTGGCTCTCTGGGTGTGCGGTTTCACGAGATCGCGAACGCCGTCGACGTGCGCGCCGTAGCGACGTCACGACGTGCGCAGAGCCTCGGCTCCGAGCGGACGCTGACGGAAGATGTGAGCTCCGCGCGTGAGCTCAAGCTTCATCTGCGGGCGGCGGCGGAGACCGTGGCGCAGCGTTTGCGCCGCCGCGGCCTCGCCGCGGGCGGAGTCCGCATCAAGCTGAAGCGTTCTGACTTTCAGATTGTCACGCGGCAGGACCGCCTGGCCGAGCCGACGGACGTGAGTGCCGTTTTGTCGACCAAGGCGGTGGAGCTGCTCTCACACGTCGAAGACCCGGGCCCGTTTCGGCTCGTGGGGCTCACCGCGTTCGAGCTCGTTCGCGCGGCTGCGGGGGCGCAGCTTAGTCTGTTGCCAGCCGCGGGAACGCGTGATCGCAGCCTGGAGACGGCGATCGACTCGCTGGAGCAACGGTTCGGGGCCGGCGTCGTGCAGCGGGGAGGGGACCTGTACGGCGATCGCGGCGTCGGGGTGCCGGCGAACCTCGATTTCCTCGACGACGACTAGAGTTCGGTCGGCCGACTGCTGTCGGCAACGTCGTCGGCGCGTTGCTCGAGATCGGCCCAGCGTTCCACGGCGCGTTCGAGTCGTTCCTCGAGATCCTGCAGCGCGGCCAGTTGTTGCTGCACGTCCGAATGCGGCTGCTGATAGAACGCGGGATCGCTGATCGTGCCGCGCAGCGCGCCGACGCGCGCCTCGAGTTGCTCGATGTCCTTCGGCAGCGCGTCGAGCTCGCGCTGAAGCATATACGACAGTTTTCGGGGGGCGGGCTTCGTGCGTTCCGTCTGCGCCTCGTCCTTGTCGACGGCAGCCGGTGTGTCCGTGACGGCCAGGGCGCGATGACGCTCGAGCCAGTCGCTGTAGCCGCCGGCGTGGCGGCGCACTTGCCCGTCCGATTCGAACACCAGCGTCGCAGTCACGATCGCGTCGAGAAAGTAACGATCGTGGCTCACCACGATCAGGGTGCCGTCGTATTCCACCAGCCGATCCTCGAGTGCCTCTAGCGTTTCGATATCGAGGTCGTTGGTCGGCTCGTCGAGCACGAGCAGGTTGGCGGCGCGTGTGAACAGCTTCGCCAGAATCACGCGATTGCGCTCGCCGCCCGACAGTGCCGCGATCGGTGTCAGCGCGCGTTTGGGGCTGAAGAGGAAATCAGTAAGGTAGGCCACCACATGCTTTTTGCGGCCCTGCACGAGTACGAAGTCGCGGCCTTCGCCGACCGTCTCGGCGACGGTTTTCGTCGGGTCGAGCTCGCGTCGCAACTGGTCGAAGTAGGCCACCTCGAGGTTCGTGCCGAGCTTGACGGAGCCTGAGTCGGGAGTGAGCTCGCCGAGCAGGATGCGAAGCAGCGTGCTCTTACCCACGCCGTTGTTGCCGATGATGCCGAGGCGGTCGCCGCGCATGACCCGCAGCGAGAAGTCCTTGAGTAGGGACTGCCCCCCGTAGCCGTGCGTGACGTTGCGCGCCTCGATGACTTTGCGGCCCGAGAGGTCTGGCGCCTCGTTCAGCTGAATACGCGCAGTGCGCGGCCGCTTGATCCTCTCTGCGCGGACCTCGCGCAGTTCCTCGAGCGCGCGCACACGCCCCTCGTTACGCGTCCGCCGAGCTTTGACACCCTGCCGGATCCAGGTTTCTTCCTGCGCCAGCTTCTTGTCGAATAGGGCGTTCTGACGGTCCTCGTCTGCGTTGCTTTGTGCTTTCTTGGTCAGATAATCGAGATAGCCGCCAGGCCAGCTACGCAGTTTGCCTCGATCGATATCCACGATACGCGTCGCGACCTTCTCGACGAAGCTGCGATCGTGAGTCACGAACAGCACGGCGCCCGGATGGCGGCGGACCGTGTCTTCGAGCCACTCGATCGTGCTGATGTCCAGATGATTCGTCGGTTCGTCCAGCATCAGCAGCTCAGGATTGGACACGAGCGCCTGCGCGAGCGCCACTCGGCGTCGCCAGCCGCCCGACAGCTCGTTCATGCGCTTCTCGGCGGGTAAATCGAGCTCGCTGATGAGCGTGTTAACTCGGACGTCGACCGACCAGCCGCCGCCGGCCTCGATCTCGCGTTGCAGGACTTCGATTTCGCGCAGCGCCGCGCGGTCCGGAGTTCCCGCCGCCGACACCCGCTGGAATTCGGCGATGCGCTCCAGTTGCTGCGCCATGCCGAGCGCCACGAAGTCCCCAACGGTCATGGACGATTCTTCCGCGAGCTTCTGATCCAGCATGCTCCACCGCCGCCGGCCCGGCCGCTCCACGGTGCCTTCGTCCGGCTCCTGTGCGCCGCTGATCAGCTTCAGCGTCGTGGACTTACCCGCACCGTTGCGGCCGATCAGGCAGACGCGCTCGCCCGTGTCGATCGAGAACATGGCCGTGTTCAGGATGAGCTGCTCACCGAACGAGACGGATACGGCATCGAAGCGAACGAGGGGCGCCATGGGGGCCAGCGGCTTTCCAGGGGGGATACGGGTCGGCGTACTGTAATGAGGGAATCGCCGCAGTCAAACGATCCTAGGCAAACCAATCCGCCGGCGCCGCGGAGCCGGCGGGCAGCCGCTTGAAGGATGTCGCAAACTGCCGACGATTTGTGCCTGGGCGGTTGTCGTGCAACATTCCGCCGCCGAAGCCCCCTGTCTGAGGGGCGTTCTCCATGCGCATATTTTTTCCAAGGAGTTCCCACCACAGGAGTAGGTCGTAATGAAGAACCGTTTTTTGGCCGGGGTCATCTCGTCAGCCGCATTCGTATTCGCCACCTCCGCGGCGGCTCAAGGTATCAAATGGCATCCCGGTCACTATGTAATGTTTGGCGTCGACGATTCGAGGGCGCAAGTGCTGCGTAACATCGACGAGATCGGCGCCGTGTCTGCCATCAAGGGGGTGGAGGTTCGAATCCGTTGGTACGACCTCGAGACTTCGGAGGGCGTGTACGATTTCGCGGACATCGATGCTTATCTTGCGAGACTCAAGGCGCAACCGACGAGGAAACAGTTGGTCGTCCGCGTAATCGACCGCAAGTTCTACACGAACTCGAGCTCGGACATCGTTCCGAACTACCTCTCCTCGAGCACCTACAACGGCGGAGTGGTGCGCAGCAAGACGGGGTACGTCGCGCGTCTGTGGGAGCAGCCGGTCATGGATCGTCTGATCGCTCTGCATTCCGCCATCGGCAAGCGTTACGACGGCGACGTTCGCTTCGAAGGGCTTGCGACAGAGGAGACGACGTTGAGTCTCAACGAACCATTTCCAGTGGGCTATTCCAACGCCGCACTCGTCGCTCAGTATTCGCGACTGGCCGCCGCCGTGCGCTTGGCGGCGCCTCGGTCGAATTTCTTTCTCTATACGAACTGGATCGGTTCGGCAGGCCTCATGGACGATCTGATGCTGGAGCTAGTAGCAGATCGAGGCGCGGCGGGCGGCTCGAACGTCTTCCCCGGCACCACGACTTTGGGCCAGAAGGTTTGGACCGGCGACTACGGAGCCGATTACAGGTGGATCCTCGCTCTCAGCAGCTCGGTGGAGGCGGGCGAGCTGTCCGACTACACGCCAAAACAGATCAGCGATTGGGCTTACAACGTGCTGCATCTGCACTACATGTTCTGGGTGCGAAACACGTGGGCCGGTCCTGCTACGAGTCGTTGGGACACGGGTTTGCTGCCGTTCCTCCAGAGTGGGCCACCGATTCGTACGAGATGCCCCGACAGCTATGGCATCTGCGTTCGCTAGACGCGGCGCGCGCGAGGAAACGGGCAGCGTAGGGTCGCGAGTCGCAAGAAGAAAACGGATCAACGGGATTGGGGGGGGGGTCCACCGTACGGATCCCGTTGATCCGCTGTCAAAGCGCTACTTCTTGGTCAGCGCCAGGTACTCTTCGCGGCTGATCATGCCGTCCTGGTTGGCATCGGCCTTCGCGAAGTCCAAGCCTTCAACAGTAGCTGCCTCGCTCTTGCTGATGACCCCGTCGCGGTTGGTGTCCACCTGTTCGAACGCCGGCAGCGCCTCGGCTGCCAGGGCCACGGTGGAGAGACCGAAAGCCAGCACTGCTAGATATTTGCTCATTGCGATACCTCCAAAGTTGCTAGTGAACCAAAGTCGAGGCACGGAGGGTCCGTTCCTCGTGGCCAGTATGTGCAAGATGTGTGCCGCGCCGGAACAGCGCGCCGTTGCGCGGATGCGGCTGCGGAAGTGTCGTTGATCGACAACGCGCAGCGGGCGGACGCCGCCGTCGAGCGGCTTTTCAGACGCTCACCGATTGGATCGCGTTCAGCGGGCGACCATGGTCGCGGGGTCGTCGTGTCGAAAGCGGCCCAGGCCGGAAGGTTCTTCGCCGTAAGGACCAACGTGTCGGCGTCTGCGTCGGTCGCATGCGGCGCAAAACCGCACGAATCGCTGAGCCAGACCACGCTGACCGGCGTGCCCGACAGAGTGGGCGGCGTGTTGGTGAGCGCGGCTGGGCCGCCGGGCGAACCAGAGCCCCCGCACCGGAACAGCATGCCGACGCATGCGACGAGGCTGGCTGAACGAACCCGCGCTAACTCCCTGTTGCGTCGCCGTCTGGTGACGCACTCCTGCAAGTTTCAACTGCAAACGGGGAGGGAGGCCGTCGCCAGGCTGTGCGGCGGCAGTAGTCACTCCCTATGGACGGGCAGTCCACAAGGAGCGACGGAGCACGGTCGTCGTCGATGATCCGGATGTCCACGGTCACAGCAGGGATGCCGGGCTCCGCGCCCGGCATGGAATCGATGTGGAAGAAGAACGTTTCGGGTGCCTCTGCTAAAGCGTCCGAACGGAGCGGTATGAAGATCGTGTGCTTGTTCTCGCCGCGGTTGAATGGCTCGACGCGTCGTCCGAAGCTCGCGTAGTCGTCGCCGGCGTGCGCCGTCCCGTCGCTCGTCCACCAGACGAAGCCGAGAGGTTTGCCCGCGTTGCCGCTGCGCATCACGACTACTTTGGCGACTCCCTGGCTCCAGCCGCGAATTAGCCGCGTGTTTTTAGGTGTTCGTCGAACCAACGCAGCATGTGGGCGGCCGTTCTGAGCACCGATTCGCGACCGCGGTAGGTGTGGCCTTCCCACGGCAGGAGCAGCAACTCGGCCTCACGGCCATTGCCACGGATGGCCTGATAGAACTGCAGGGACTGCTGCGGCGACGTGCCGGCGTTCGTATCCTTGAGGCCGTGCACGAGCAGCAACGGGGCCTCGATACGATCTGAGAATAGTAGCGGCGACATCGCGAGGTAGGTCTTCTGCGCCTGCCACAGCGTGCGTCGCTCGGTCTGGAAGCCAAAAGGCGTCAACGTGCGGTTGTACGCGCCGCTCATGGCGACGCCCGCGCCGAACAGTCGAGAGTGGACCAGCAGATTGGCCACCATGAACGCCCCGTAACTGTGGCCCGCAACGCCGACGCGTTCGGTGTCGACGAATCCCGTCGACCCGGCGGCGTGGATCGCGGCCGCCGCGTTGGCCACGATTTGTTCGACGAACGTATCGTTGGCGTCGTTTTCGTCGCCGACGACGGGCATCGCGACATCGTCGAGCACGGCGTAGCCTCGTAACAGGAAGAACAATCGGGATGCGCGCGAGAACGTCATCGAGGACTCTTCCTCACTCCCCAGTGCGGCAGACTCTCCGACGGACACCTGGCGAGGGTAGGCCCAGACGATTAACGGGAGCGCGGCACGCTGATCGTAGTTCGGCGGCAGATACAGCGACGCGCCCAGATTCACACCGTCGGCTCGGCGGTACTCCAGGGGGATGCGGCGCGCCTTCGTCAGGAGCTCCGACGGGTGTTCGAGGCGCGTGAGGGCCAGCGCGATATCTCCCTTGGCGGAGCTCAGGACGTAAGTGGGACCCGGTGCAGCCGTTTCCCGTCGCAGCAGCAACGTCGACGCGTCCGCGGCCACGACGTCCACGAGCGACTCGTGGCCGTGGTCGGGAGCTGTCCAGAGACGTTCGCGTGTACCAGTCTTCAGTGCCACGCGATCGAGAAACGCTCGTCGCCGTTTGCCGTGGGTTTCCGTGCCAGTGATATAGAACGTGTTGTCGTGCACGACGAGCGTAGGAAACCCCCACTGGTTGGCATGCACCAGAGGCAGCTGTCCGGACTCGCTGTCGTAGCTCGCCACGGATTGTGGCTCGGCCTCGGGCGAGTCGAAATCGACATACCAGAGATCCGTGCGGCGGCTGCGGGCGTCGTAGTCGCTCACGAGCGCGACGGCGGAATCGCCAAGCCATCGCAGTCCGGCAAACCGATGTGGCAGCGCGAACCGCTCGCGAGCGGACGCGGAAAAAGGCGCGGAGAGAACCATCACGCGGTCGACGCCGTCGCGCTGCTCGACCCACGTCAACGTAGCGGGGCTCGTGGACTGCCACTCGATGCCACGCGCCGTGCTGGGCAGACTAGCGACCAGATCGCCGAAGCGGTTCCAGACTTCCGTCGCGCGCGTCGCCACATCGACGACCTGGCCCTGCGGGTACGGCTTGAGCAGTCGCGTGACCAACAAAAACGATTGCGCCGGGGCCGCCACCACCGATTCGAAAGCGGTCGGTGGGCCGATTGAAAGCGCGCCCGTGGACAGACAGTCGATCAACTCCAGGCGCGTTTCGAGCAACTGCGTCGCCTGTCCGTCGGTCAAAGTGATTGGCTCGCTACGCAGTGCCTGCGCGGCCATGCTCTCCACGATCGAATCGAGCAGCCGGCGCCCGCCGTCGCGCTGGCTAGAAACCCTGCAGAGCAAGCGATGATTATCCGACAGCCAGGTGCACGGGGGGCCGCGCACCGTATCTACCGAACTGGCGATGGGGCGCGCGCGGCCGTCGGCCGATTCGCCGACCCACAACTCCGTCCGATCCCTCCTGCCCACGGTGAACGCAAAACGCGATCCGTCGGCCGTCCAACGGGGTAGCCGATCACTGCATCGTAGGGCACGACGACTGCTGTCTCGCCGAGCGTACGCAGATCGACCAGCGTCAGGCCGTAGTAGTCGAGTGGCGCGTGAGCGGCCCCGGTGACCAGGCTGATCGCATGCCCCGCCAAGTCGACCGCGGGTTCCGAGATTTGCTCCAAAGACAGTAGTTGTCGCTCGTGCACGAACAACGCGTAACGTCCGGTGGGATCGACCACCGCCGCTGGCACAGGCTCGATATCGAGCAATCGCGCGATATCGGAGCTTGGATCCACCGTCGTATCCGGGTCTGCGCCCAGCGCGCGGCCCCAGGACCCAATCGCCCCGAGTGCCCAGACCGCGAGCGCCAGGGAGGCCGGGAAGCTCTCGATTCGGGTCGGGAACAATCTCATGCCGGACTCCTTGGCGCGCACCGTCCCCTGGTCAACGCATATCGGTGGTCGCGCACCGGCCGCGTCGTGCTCAAGATTCGCAGCAGAAATTATGCAAGAGCGAGCAATCGCTGGACAACGCTCGCGTCGCGAGTCCGCAGGGGCGACAACCGGGGAGGTAGTGCCGGCAGCGACCCAGTGGCAGAACCGTATCCGTTCTGTAATTAGACATAATATACATTATCCGCAATGTTCCGTAGGGCTCGGCAGGGGCACGGCAACGCGCGTCGGGCTTCTTTACAGACCCTCTCAGGAGTGCCTTCTAACCCATTGTTTCATTTAGATGGCATATGTTTTGCTCATGTCGTTGGTATGACCATACGGGGCTATTCAGCGTGCTTGGCGGTGCTGCTGACGGCGGCAGCGATTGCAGGCAAAGCGCAGGCGCAGGCAGGCGCCTGGGACATCGTGTTGAACGGGCGCTCGGTTCACATCAACGCCGCCCACGACTGGAACGAGCAAAACTGGGGCATCGGTGTGGAGCGCGAGTTCAACAGCGATGGGCGTTGGGTCAAGGTCGCGTTGGCGAACGGTTTCAAGGACAGCGCCGAGCACCCATCGTACATGGCCGGCGGCGGTATGAAACGACGCTTCCGGATGTTCTCGAATCATGCTTACTTCGACGTCGGCCTGATCGGCTTTGTGATGACGCGCGAAGACGTTCGGCATAACCAACCGTTCCCTGGGGTGCTTCCTGCCATGACGTTCGGCGCCAAGCGTGTCGCGGTGAACATCACGTACCTGCCGGAAACCGCCGTCGATCGAGTCACGAATGCCCAGCTCGTCGATCCGCACATGAAGGGTGTGTTCTTCATCCAGCTGAAGCTCGACGCGAGCCTGTTCGGCTTCGGCGGTCGGCGGCAACACCTGCTGGCCGACGGCGACAACGGCCAGTAGCGGGGCCGATTCCCTCGAGGGCGCCCGGGGCCGCTCCCAGGCATTTGTGCTATGGTCGGGCTGAACGAATCGCAGGCCCGGCGTTCTAAACGCATGGATTCAGGCTCAGGACGAGAGGACATGATCCGGACGGCATCGTTGCTCGTTGCGGCGTGTTTGGCGTTTGCGGTAAGCGCCATCGCGCAAGCGCAATTGATCGTTTCGGAAAAGGAAGTCCGGCGCGAGGCGCGAGTCGAATGGCTCTCGATGAAGCGCCACTTGCCGATCGCGCATGATCCGCGCGTTCAGAAGTACGTCCAGTGCGTCGCGAACGACATCATTGCCACGCTGCCGCCCGAGCAGGCGCAGGCGGACTGGGAAGTCGTCGTCTTCGACGATGACCAGATCAACGCTTTCGCAGATCCGAACAACAAGATCGGAGTGTTCACGGGCCTTCTGCGCGTCGCCGACACGCCGGACGCATTGGCGGCAGTTCTCGGGCACGAAGTGGCGCATGCCACGGAAGGCCACGTCATGCAGCGCGCGCGCAAAGGCGCTCGAACCAATGCGCTCGTAATGCTCGGCTCCGCGGCCACGGGGATCAGCCCCGACCTGTTGAACCAGGGCGCGATGATCGGTCTCGCCCTGCCGTACGCGCGCGAGCAGGAGACGAAGGCCGACCTGATTGGCCTGCAGTCGATGGCGAAGGCCGGCTTCGACCCTCGAGCCGCACTGAGCCTCTGGAAGAACATGGCCGCGGCGATGAGCGGCAAGGGTGCGGCGCCGGAGTTCCTGTCCGACCACCCCGCCGACGACACGCGGTTGGATACCATCGTCAAGCAAATCACGCCGGCTCTGATCACATACAATCAGGCGCGCGAGGCGGGAAAACGTCCGAATTGTCAGGCGTTCGGCTGCGCCCGATCGTTGACGACAACCGGTTAGGCGCCTACTCCCCTTTCGAATCGTCACCAGACGCGGTCGGGTTTCGACGCCTCCCCGCTCTGCCTCCCGACCTGAATCTCTCCGGGCCCCATCGGCGGCAGCGGAGGCGTGACGCGGTGCGCCACGTAGAGCTCCACGATCTGATCGTCCGTAATCGAGGTGACGCTCGACACTCGGCAGTCGCTTCGAGCGCGACCGAAGCGGTCGCGACGGACCGATGGGTCTTCCGTGTCCAGCGGACTTCCGAGACCAGACTCGCCGAACGCGCCCGAACTCACGTCGACACTGAGGTCGTTATCGCAGACCTTCATGCTCGCGCGCCCGCGCCTTTGATTCGGCAGGCTCCGGGTCTGCAGCTGCACCGAAGGAGATGCCGCCCGGGACACCGCTGCTCGTTCACCGCGGTACGTCTTTGGGATCGATAAATACGAGCTCGGGCGCGTAGGTCAAGTCGCAAAATGTGCCGCGTCAGCTCGAGCTCGAAACGCGCAGTGCTGGGAACCGACGTAGACGATCACCGTGGTCCTGTCGATCACGTCGAAGTTGCGTACGTCGCGCGCGAAAAAGCAGTCCTTGACGTTGCATGCGCGCTCGCCGGCCCGTGCGTCACCGGCCGGATGCGCGAGGCAGCAAGCGAAGAACAAGACGAAGCCGGCAGCGCCGATTTTCATGTCCTATCCCCTGCTTCCCGTTCTTCAGATTCGACTCTAGGTCAGTTTCCGAACCTCTGTCTATCGAGCTTCGTTCCCGCCCTGCGGCGCCGGGTTCATTCGAGCCGCTGAGGCTATCGCGGATGCGTACAGCGACGTCCGGGAAGTCGCAAAAGACGCCGTCCACGCGAGCCTGGCCAGGAACACTTCCAGTAGCTGCTCGAGCGTCGTTGGCGTAGCCAGGCAGGTCCTCCCGGCGGAAGGTATAGGGATGGAGGCGCAAGCCAAGTTCGCGTGCCCGGGCCGTGAGCGCCGTGATGCTTCGGCCGTCCCCCTTCGTCAGCCACGAGTTGGCCGTAGCTCGGGCCCAAGACCAAAGCGTAGCGGGCTACGCGCGCGAGGCCTGGCGGTGTCAGCAGCTCCGCATAGGCGGGCTCGGCGCCGACGAGCTGGATCAGCCGCAACGCGCAGCGAAGCTCGTCGTGCACGCGCAGCAACTCATTCGCGTCGAAACATTGCAGAACGCCGCATGCTCCCGGCGGGAGTAACCGAAGGCGCTCGAGCTTCGCGAGCAGCAAGCGCGCGAGATCGATGCCCTGCTCGCGGTGCCATTGCGGGTCCTTGATCTCGGGATAGATGCCTACGGCTCGACCCGTCGATTGGTTCAGGCCTTGGATCAGGCGCAGCTCCTCATCCAGCGTCGCGATCCGCGCCACGCCGATGTCTGGCGGGAAAGCGGCGCGGGTACTTCGCCATTCCGCCGCCAGACGTGCGCCGTTCGAACAGCGTGAGCTGCTTGGAGCTCTGCGAGATCGAAATCGATTACGTAGTGAAGCCCGTCGTCGCGGTGTCGGCCCGGGAAGCGTTGCGCGACATCGCTGACGTCGTCGAGATGCAGGTCGTGCAGCACGACGAGCTGCGCATCTCGTGTGGCGACGACGTCCTGCTCGAGATAGTCGGCGCCGAGTCCGTAGGCCAGTGCCTTACCGACGAGCGTGTGCTCGGGTAAGTAGCCGCTCGCGCCGCGGTGGGCGATGACGATGGCGCGTTCGGTCATGCAGCGACGAGCTGCTCGTTCAGAGCTTGAATTCGATCGTGTCCCAGCGCTGCGTGTCTTCGTGGCGCGCCTGGCGACGGATCGTATCGACGATGACCCGCCCGTCCCAGCCGATCACCTCGGCGCAGCGCTTGACGAGCTCGGGTGGAACCTTTGCGCTGCCGCCGAACGGCTCCATCGCGACCAACGGCAGGTTGCTCGGCTTGAGCAGCATCCATCTGGTAGGTCGTCCAGTACTCGTTCTCGACGTACAGCGAGCTCAAGACGACGACGACTTCGGCGGTTTTCAGCTGCGTCCGATACTCCTCTTTCAGCGCTTCCTTGCCGCCGCCGGCGGGCGGGTGATCCGGGACGCTGCAGTTGCGGTAGAAGAAGTTCGGCGAGGCTTCCAGGTACTCGAACACGCGGTGATAGTCGGTATGACTCGCGAACGCGTGTGTGACGAATAATCGGATTGGGTTCTTGGCGGACATATCGCTGCGACCTCAGGGGTCCATCGATCCTTGCCGGACGCTACTACTGCGAGGCTGGTATTTGCAACGAACGCGATCCGCATTCGTGCGCTCGAGACTGCATGCCTCGAACTTCTCGATCGTCCTACGGGCCCGCTCCGGTACACTACGGGTGTCGATGCGCCTACTGCTGTACAACATTCGCTATGGACTTGGGCTCGGCTCCGCTCTGCACTGGCCGCTGCCCGGTATGGGGTACCTGTTCGGCAATCGCAGCAACTTGCAGCGGATCACAGACTTCATCAAATCGCAGGACCCCGACATCGTCGGCCTCGTCGAGGTGGACACGGGCTCCATCAGAACGCGCAGCGTCAATCAGGCGGACGTCATCGCGCGGTCACTCGGCCACTACTCCGTCTACCAGTGCAAGTACGGGATCGCATCGCTGAATCAGCGGCTACCGATCCTGCGCAAGCAGGGCAACGCATTTCTCGCCGCGCCGCGCGTGCACGGCGAGCGGTTCCACTACTTCGAGAAGGGCATCAAACGGCTGATCATCGAGCTCGAGCTCGAAGAGTTGCGCCGTGTTCCTCGTGCACCTGTCGCTGAAGTATCGGCATCGGCATACGCAGCTGCAGCACTTGCACGATCTCGTGGTGGCGTCCCCAAAGCCCGTCATCATCGCCGGGGATTTCAATACGTTCTGGGGCGACCAGGAGATCTACCTGTTCATGAAGGCGTGCAAGCTTGCGCAGCGCCAACGAGCAGCGGTCTGCCTTCCTATCCCAGCCGCTCGCCGCGCAAGGAGCTGGATTTCGTGTCTGTATGGCGACGGCATCAAACGTGACGGGTTTTTCGGTTCCGTCCGTCAAGTTCTCCGACCATCTTGCCGCTCGTCTGCGACTTCGAGGTCGAGCGCGGAGCGCGTGCAGCAGCTTAGCGGCAACCGATGAGCTCGCAACCGAAGCACTGGCGCCGCGAGACCGATCAGCAGGCCATCTGTTGGTTGACGCTCGACCGCGCGGGTGCGACCGCCAACACGTTTTCTTCCGACGTCGCTCGCCGAACTCGCGCGCGAGCTGGACGAGATCGAGCGTCTCGGCTGTCGCGGCGTCGTCATTAGATCAGCCAAGAGCAACGGCTTCATCCTCGGCGCGGACGTCAAGGAATTCAGCCAGCTGCGCACCGCCGACGAGGGCGCCGCGTCCGCCGCTCGCGGGCAAGCGCTGCTCGATCGCATCGCGAACCTCGGCGTGCCGACGGTCGCGGCTATCGACGGTTATGCCCTTGGCGGCGGCCTCGAGCTGGCGCTCGCGTGCCGCTATCGCGTCGTGGTCGAGGCATTCGAGCGCACGCTCGGGTTGCCCGAAGTGCAGCTCGGCATTCACCCCGGGTTCGGCGGCACGGTGCGCTGCGTGCAGTTGCTCGGCGCGCCGCGCGCCCTGGACCTGATGCTGACTGGCCGCTCCCTGTCGCCGCAGGAAGCCTTGGCGATCGGGCCTCGTCGATCGCATCGTCGCGCGCGGTGCCCTCGACGCCGCAGCCGTCGACATGGTTCTGCGATGCCGTCGGCTCCGCGTCGGGCGCCGTGGTACTTGCGAGCGCTGAGCAGCGCGCTCGTGCGCCCCCTGTCTCGCCGGCGTTTCTTCGCAAGCAGGTAGCGCGCCGCGCGCAGCCGCGACCACTATCCCGCGCCGTACGCCATCATCGATCTGTGGCAGGCGTACGGCGGCCACGGTGCGGCGGCGCAGCGCGCAGAGGCGCGTGTCGATTGGGCGCCTGCTCGTGACGCCGACGTGCCGCAATCTCGTACGCGTGTTCGAGCTGCGCGAACGGCTGCGGAATCTCGCGCCGCGCGACAGCGAAGTCGAGCACGTTCATGTCGTCGGTGCGGGAACGATGGGCGGCGACATCGCGGCGTGGTGTGTGCTGCGCGGTCTGTCGGTCACGTTGCAGGATCGCGCCCAGCAGTTCGTGGAACCCGCGCTCGCGCGCGCGCGGGATCTGTTCAAGAAGCGCTTGCGGGCACCCGGCGAGGCGGATGCGGCGGCGGCGCGGCTCACGGTGGACCTCGAAGCGGCCCGGGTCGGCGCCGCCGATCTCGTGATCGAAGCCATCATCGAGAATGCCGACGCCAAGCGGGACGTTGTTTCGCAGCCTCGAACCAAAGCTTCGACCCGACTGCCCTGATCGCCACCAATACATCGAGCATCGTGCTCGAGAATCTCAGCGGCGCGTTGCAGTCCCCGGGCCGCCTCGTCGGATTGCACTTCTTCAATCCCGTGGCGAGCTTGCCGCTGGTCGAAGTCATCCACGGTCGCGACACGGCGCCGGAAGCGATCCAGAAGGCGCTGTCGTTCGTTACGAAGATCGGCAAGCTGCCGTTGCCTTGTCGCAGCGCGCCCGGGTTTGTCGTCAACCGTCTGCTGACGCCCTACATGCTGGAAGCGCTGCATGCGCATCTGGACGGCCACGCGCTTCGAGACCATCGACGCGGCGGCGAAAGCATTCGGCATGCCCGTGGGCCCGATCGAGCTCGCGGATCGAGTAGGCCTCGACGTGGCGCTGCACGTAGCGGAGATCTCTGAGCGAGGTTCTGGCCGCGAAGCCGCCCGACCTGCTGCGGGAAAAGGTGGCCAAGGGCGAGCTCGGGGCGAAGACGCATCGCGGCTTCTACGCGTACGACAAGACCGGCAAGGCGATCAAGAATCGCTCCGCAGCCAGAGGGCGATGCCGAACTCGCGGATCGCTTGATCCTGCCGCTGCTCAACGAGGCCGTCGCCTGCCTGCACGAAGGCATCGTGGCCGACGCCGACCTGCTCGACGCGGGCGTGGTGTTCGGCACCGGATTTGCGCCGTTTCGGGGCGGGCCCATGCACTACGCGCGAGAGCGCGGAGTCGACCGCCGTAGTCGCCAAACTGGAGAACCTGGCGCAGCGATTTGGGACGCGGTTCACACCCCACGCCGGCTGGCGCGCGTTCGTCAGGCAGAGACGTGAATTCGTCGGCACCGACTGCTCGAGAACGCTATGTTAGACTGCAAAGGCTAACAACCTCGCTGGTTTTCCGCGCAGTTCCAAACCCTGGATGACGAAGCAAGTCGAAATCGATCGATTGAAGGCTCTTTCGCCGATCGACAGCCTGAAGAAAGACAATCTTCATGCGTTGGCCAAGAAGACCAAGGTTCGCGACGCGCAGGCGGGCGAGGCGCTGTTTCGCGAGGGCGACGCCGAGAAACGCACGGTCTACGTTCTGGCGGGCACGGTCGAGCTGCGCGAAGGCGAGCGAACGGCAGCGAAAATCGTCGGCGGATCAGATCAACGGCCCGCAATCCGCTGTCGCCGAAACTGCCCCGCCAACATACGGCGATGGCGACCAGCCCCGTCGAGTACCTCGCGATCGACAGCGATTTGCTCGACGTGATGCTCACGTGGGATCAGACGGGGTCTTACGAGGTGTCGGAGCTCCGCGGCGACAGCAGCGGCAGCGACGACTGGATGACCACCCTGCTGCAGACGAAGGCCTTTCACAAGATTCCGCCCGCCAATATCCAGGCTATCTTCATGCGCCTGCAGCAGGTCAACCACCGCGCCGGCGACGTCGTCATCAAACAGGGCGAAGAAGGCGACTACTTCTACGTGATCACGCGCGGCAAGTGCGTCGTGACGCGCGAGACCCCGCTCAACAAGGAAGGCATCCGTCTGGCGGAGCTCCAGGTCGGCGACACTTTCGGCGAAGAAGCCCTGATTTCCGAAGCCAAGCGCAATGCGACGGTCACGATGGAGACCGATGGCTCCCTGATGCGCCTCGGCAAAGAAGACTTCCGCACGCTGCTGAACGAGCCGATGCTCGACTGGGTCGACACGGCGCAGGCCGAGAAGATCATCGAGGAAGGCGGTCAGTGGCTCGATGTCCGTTTGCCGTCGGAGTTCGAGGCCTATCACAACGAGGGCGCGATCAACGTCCCGTTGTACTTCATCCGGCTGAAGCTGAAGACGCTCGACCCGGCCGTCAAATACGTCGTGTGCTGCGACACCGGTCGGCGTAGCTCAGCTGGCGCGTTCATCCTGAATGAGCGCGGCTTCCAGACCTACGTATTGAAGGGCGGACTGAACCGCACCGGTCTGCCGGGGTAAGCGCTCTAGAGGGTGTGGGTCGGCTTGTCGCCGCCCAATGCGCCGGCGAGATAGTTCTCGATCCGCTTCTGCGTATTGCCCTGATCCTGCTCGCTGAACTGCACGCCGATACCCGCAGTGCGCTTGCCCTTGCGCCCCCTTCGGCGTAATCCAGATGACGCGGCCCGCGACGGGGATCTTCTCTTCCTCGCCCATCACGTTCAGGAGCATGAAGACTTCGTCGCCGAGCTTGTAGCTCGAGTTCGTCGGAATGAAGAGGCCGCCGTTCTTGATGAACGGCATATACGCGAGGTACAGCGCGCTCTTGTCCTTGATCGTCAGTGTCAGGAGACCCGGCTTGCTCACGACTGTCCTCGATTCGCCTGAAAACCCACCAAAAGCGCCTGAATCGCGAGGTCCAGATTGACTCCGGAGCCCAGCTGGCTCAGGAGCCTTTCGGCCTTGTCGTACTGCTCGAACAACGTTTTAAGTGTCAGTGGGCGCCATGCATTATGCAACGTAGGGTCAGGGCGAACTGTGACCGCGGTCGAACCCTCACCACCGAGGCGCCGGCGCAGCTCTGCGTGCAATTCGCGACTGAGCCAAATCAGGGCTAGCTCGGTCTCGCCCTTGGCCCAGGTCCCGGCGACGGCTATCGGGTCTGCAGTATCATCAGATATTGCAATAATAGTACTACGTAACACATTGATTTTATTGTTGATCTGATTGGGCGAGAAGCGCGGCTACGCGTAGCGGCGCTCCGCCGGCCATCTGCCAGGCGTCGGCCACGGCTGTGACGTCTGTCACGCCGAGCCACGCTGCGAGCGTCACCGGCGCCGGGCGGCGAATGTCGAGACGCTGACAGCGGCTGCGGATCGTCGCAGGCAGTCGGTCGGGCTGACTGCTCAGCAGGAACAGGTAGGCGTCGCCGGACGGTTCCTCGAGGGTTTTCAGCAGCGCGTTCGCGGCCGGCGCCGTCATTGCGTCGGCAGGCTCGATGATGACGACCTTGGCCGACCCGCGGTGCGACGTGAGGGCGATCGCGTCGATGAGATCGCGTATCTGCTCCACGGCGATGGTGTTCTTGTCCTCCTCCGGGTGGATCCAGTGCAGGTCGGCGTCGTGATCGGCCGGCTCGTGCCGAGCCCCGAGTGCTGCCAGCGCTTCCGCTGGACCGAGCGGTTCAGGTGGCGCGGCCGCGTCGCGCAGCAGCTGGTGGGCTGCGACCAACGCCAGATTGAGCTTGCCGATTCCTGCCGGACCCGCGATCAGCCACGCGTGGCCGAGACGCCGCGCACGCCGCGCCGCCTGCAAGCGCTCGAAGGCCGGAGCGAGCCACGGGCAGAGCTTCGTCTCCAGTATCTCGATCGGCGAGCCCGCCGTCGTCATGGCTGAAACCTCGTAATCAGTGCATCGAGCTCCGCGGCGATATCTGTTTGCACCGCGGAGAGCGGACGCGCCGCGTCGACGATTCTGATCCGCACCGGGTTCTCCGCTGCGAGCTTCAGGTACGCGTTTCGCACGCGCTCGAAGAACGGGCGTTGCTCGCGCTCGAAATGGTCGGGCACGCGCGCTGCGATGCGACCCGATCCGACTTCGAGCGGCGCATCGAGCAGCAGCGTGAGGTCGGGTTCGATTCCCTGCTGGACTTCCGCGTGCAGGCTGCGGAGCAGTCCAGGGCTCGCACCCCGCCCTCCCCCTTGATACGCAAACGTCGCATCCGTGAATCGATCGCAAACCACCCAGCGGCCTGCCGCGAGTGCCGGCCGAATGACGTGCTCGAGGTGGTGCGCTCGTGCGGCGAACATCAGAAGCGCTTCGACTTCCGCGGATAGCCGGCCGTGATCCCCCTCGAGAATCCAGTTGCGGATGCGCTCGCCGAGCGGCGTGCCGCCAGGCTCGCGCGTCGTGAGCACGTCGCGACCGGCGGCTCGCAAAACCTCGGCAACGAACGCGAGATTCGTCGACTTACCGACGCCTTCGCCGCCTTCGAGTGTAACGAATGCGCCGCGCATCACCGTTCCGGGTTTCGTAGCTGCCGCAAGTAGTCGCGGACGGCGCGCTCGTGCTCTTCGAGCGTCGCGGAGAAATGATGACTGCCGTCGCCGCGACCCGTGGCCACGAAGTACATGGCCCCGCTGATCTCCGGCATTACGGCCGCGTTGAGCGCGTCGGCGCCCGGCAACGCGATCGGAGTCGGCGGCAGTCCGCCTCGCGTATACGTGTTGTACGGCGTGTCGCGCTCGAGATCGTTGCGGCGCAGATTGCCGTCGAAGGACTCGCCGAGGCCGTAGATGACCGTTGGGTCGGTCTGCAGCCGCATGTTGCGCTGCAAGCGCTTGTAAAACACGCCTGCAATCAAAGGTCGCTCGGCCGGCAATGCGGTCTCCTTCTCGATGATCGACGCGAGAATCAGTGCTTCGTATGGGCTCTTCAACAGCGTGTCAGGCGCGCGGCCCTGCCACGCGGCGTCGAGGTGCTCCAGTAGCGCCTGATGCGCCTGTCGTAACACGTCCAGGTCGGCGGTGCCCTTCGCGAAACTGTACGTATCGGGAAAGAACTGACCTTCGGGGTGCACGCCGGGCTCGCCTAGCGCCGTCATGATCCCCGGTCCGTCGAGAGTGCCCGCGACGATCGCGGGGTTCGCGCGCAGCGCGCGCAGTAGGTCCGTGAATCGCCAGCCTTCCACGATCGTCAGTTGGTGCAGGTACACCTGACCCGATACGAGCCTCGCGAGGAGCGAAAGCGGTGTCGTGCCCGAAGGTAACTGGTACTCGCCTGCGCGAATTCGCGTGGCGTCGCCAGTCGCGCGCGCATACGCCGTGAGCATCCATGGGCGAGGCAATACTCCGCGCTCGCCGAGTTGTGCGGCCACGCGTCGCAGCGACATGCCGTTCCCGACCTCGAGCCAGGTTCCCTCCGCCGGCATCGCGAGGGGCGCGTGCAGCGTTAGCCACGCGAATGCCGTCGCGGCGGCACCGCCTCCGAGCAGCATGATCGCCGTCAGCAACGACAACCAGACGCGTTTACGCATTGGGGCCCACCCCCAGGTGCTGCATCAGTCGCTGCGTGATCGGGCCGCGCGCGAGTACTCTGCCGTCGAACGAGGCGACCGGCCAAATGCCGAATAGCGCGTTCGTCATGAACAGCTCATCCGCGTTGGCGATTGCCGCGAGCGGCAAATCCCGCTCGGCGGCGGGCACACCCAGCTCGGCGGCGGCGCTGAGCACGACGCGGCGCATGACGCCTTTGATGCCTGCGCGCTCGATCGCCGGCGTAAGCAATTGACCTTGGCGTACCGCAAACACGTTGCTACTCGTACCGCCGACCACGTGTTCGCTCGTGTCGAGCAACAATCCCTGATCGGCATCGGTGCCGCGCAATTCGAGGTTCGCGAGCACCTGCTCCAAGCGGTTCAAGTGCTTCACGCCCGCCAGCACGGGATTCGTCGCGAGCCGCAGGCGACACACCCGAACGCGGATGCCGCCCGCATAGTGGCTGCTCGGGTACTCGGGCCAGGTACCGATCGAGAGGATCCGCGTTGGCTTTGGAGCCGCGGGTGGCGCGTAGCCGCGCGTACCGGAACCGCGCGTCACGATCAACTTCACGGCGGCACGGCCCACTGCCGCGCAGTGGGTCTCGATCTCGTCTACCAGGACGCGGCGTTCGGGGGGTGGAATTTGCAGGCGCCGGCAGCCTTCCTCGAGACGGTCGAGGTGCAGATCGAGCCAGCGGACGTGACCGTCGTGTGCGGCCATCGTCTCGAATAGCCCGTCGCCGTACGCGAGCCCGCGGTCGGCGGGGTCGACGCCGGTTCGTTGTCCGTTCACGAGCCAAATGGGTTCCACGACATTCAACCGCGGCGGCCGAGGTCAGACTGGTTTGTAGCAGAACGCCCGTTACCCGTCATGTCGACAGGCCCGAAATCTGACAGCTCTCAGCGTACGCGCTTGAAGACGATGGTGCCGTTAGTGCCGCCAAACCCGAACGAGTTCGACAGCGCGCACTCGAGCGTCACGCTGCGTGCGGTATTCGGCGTGTAGTCGAGATCGCAGGCCGGGTCCGGGTTCTCGAGATTGATGGTGGGCGGAATGACCTGATCGCGCAGCGCCAGTATTGTGAATATGGCCTCCGCGCCGCCGGCAGCACCGATCATGTGTCCTGTCGTGGACTTCGTGGAGCTCACGGCAACGGACTTGGCTGCATTACCGAACGCACGCTTCACAGCCACGGTTTCCGCGACGTCGCCAAGCGGTGTCGACGTGCCGTGCGCATTCACGTAGCCGATCTGTTCCGGGTTCAGTCCGGCGTCACGCATGGCGTTCAGCATGCATTGGTACGCGCCCTGCCCGTTCTCGGCCGGGGCCGTGATGTGATGCGCGTCAGCGCTCATGCCGAAACCCGCGAACTCGGCGTAAATCTGCGCGCCACGCGCTTTGGCGTGCTCGTACTCTTCGATGGCGATGCAGCCTGCGCCGTCGCTCAGCACGAAGCCGTCACGATCGCGATCCCACGGCCGGCTTGCGCGCTTCGGGTCGTCGTTTCGCTGCGACAACGCGCGCGCGGCGCAGAAGCCGCCCAATCCTAACGGTGTGGTCGCGAATTCGGCGCCGCCGGCGAGCATGAAGTCCGCATCGCCGTGCTGAATCAGGCGCGCGGCGAGACCGATGCTATGCGTTCCGGTCGTACACGCAGTGACGATGCCCAGGTTCGGGCCGGTCAATCCATGGTTGATCGACACGTGCCCGGAAATCATGTTGATGATGCTGGCGGGGACGAAGAACGGCGAGATCTTGCGTGGGCCGCCTTCGAGCCATTTCGAATGGTTCGCTTCGATCGTGCTGACGCCGCCGATGCCGGATCCCATCGCGACCCCGCAGCGGTGCGCATTGGCCTCTTTTACTTCGAGCCCCGAATCGCGGAGCGCCTGCACGCAGGCGGCGATGCCGTAATGCATGAACGGGTCGCACTTGCGGGCCTCTTTGGGCTCGAGGTACTGCGTGACGTCGAAGTTCTTGATCGTGCCGGCAAAGCGCGTGGTGAACGCGCTGACGTCGAAGTGTTCGATCGGCCCGATGCCGCTGATGCCGTCGCGGACATTCGTCCACCCCTCGGTAACGCTGTTACCGACCGGGGAGATCAGGCCAAGGCCTGTGACTACGACGCGTCGTTTTGACACGGTCGGGGTCTCGGACTGCTGATGAAGAAGTGGCGGGGACTCGTGAGAGAGCGCCTGTTGCTAGGCTTCGTTCTGGCGGGCACGAATATAGTCGATGGCCTGTTGGACGGTAGTGATCTTCTCGGCGTCGTCATCCGGAATCTCGGTCTCGAATTCCTCTTCCAACGCCATGACGAGCTCGACCGTATCCAAAGAGTCAGCGCCAAGATCATCGACGAACGAGGCGTCGTTCTTGATTTCGTCGGCTTTCAGGCCGAGCTGTTCGGCGATGATCCCTCTGACTTGTTCTTCGACGCTACTCATATACCTACCCCTTATTAATTGACCGGCCGGACCAAGGGGCCCGGCCGATGTGGCGCGTATTGTATTGGAATCGATGGGGCCATTCTACAGATCGAAGCCGACCCGCCCCCAGGGCCGCAATCCTACCGTTGTGAACGAATTCTCACTACGAGCTACTGCATCGACAGGCCGCCGTTGACGCTCAGCGTTTCGCCCGTGATGTAGGCCCCGGCATCCGACGCGAGGAACGCGACGGCCGCGGCCACTTCGGCAGCCGAGCCGAGCCGAGCCAGCGGAATTTGCGACTTCAACGCTTCCACCTGCCGTTCGTCGAGCGCACGCGTCATGTCGGTCTCGATGAATCCAGGCGCGACCACGTTCACGGTGATGTTGCGCGACGCAATCTCGCGGGCCAGGGATTTCGTGAAGCCGATCATGCCGGCCTTCGCGGCGGCGTAGTTCGTCTGTCCCGGGTTGCCGATCAGACCGACAACCGAGCTGATGTTGATGATCCTTCCGTAGCGCGCTTTCATCATGCCGCGGAGGCTCGCCTTGCACACGCGATACAACGACGAGAGGTTCGTCGATACGACGTCGTTCCACTCGTCGGGCTTCATCCGCATTAGCAGGTTGTCGCGCGTGATGCCGGCATTGTTGACGACGATCGCGGGCGCGCCTTCGTGGGCGGTGGTATCGGCGAACAGAGCCTCGACGGATTGATCGCTACCGACGTCGAGTTGTGCGCCGCGGCCGCGGAGCCCGAGTGCTGCGAGCCACTCGCTGATCGTCGCGGCACCCTGCTCGCTTGTCGCCGTGCCGACCACCGTGGCCCCTTGTCGCGCCAATGTTTCCGCAATGGCCTTGCCGATACCGCGCGAGGCGCCGGTGACGAGGGCAACGCGCCCGGCAACGCCGGGCAGAGCGGGTAGCGCCGACAGATCCATAAGCTCTCGAGGGTTTCAGTGCGACGCGCGCGATTATACGCGCGCCCAGCGAGCGCGAACGATGTGGGTCACGCCGGCGGCGAGGAGCCCACCGGCCGTGCCATACAAATGCGACGCGACCACGACCGATCCGCCGACCCCAGCCGCGGTGAACGGTACGGGCCCGACCGTCTGCTCCCACACGAGCTTGGCCGCGAGACCGAGAGCGAGCAGGCCGCCGATCGACTGACCGCGGAGCCAGGCCGTCAGGGCGCCCGCTGCGACGAATCCGTGCAACACGCCCGACAACCCCACGTACCAGTCGACATCCGGGTTGAACAGCAGGAGGCCGACGTCGATCGAACCCGCCGCCGCCGCGGCCAGTAGTAGCCACATGCCGGCGTCGAATAGGTCTTCGAACAGTGCACCAATCAGCACCAGCGCTGTCAGATTTGGCCAGAGGTGACCCCATCCGAGGTGGACGACATGAGCCGTGACGAGACGCCAGTACTCGCCCTGCGTGACCAGGGCACCGTCGTACCTGCCCCAGAGCCTGCCGGCGTCGCCGGCGAGCTCCAGGGTCAGGCTCGCGAGGGCCAGCACGAGGATTGGCCACCCGCGCCGAAGTCGCCAATGAGCGACGTCTTTAACTTTCGCGAAAAGGCCTTTGTTCACAATGGATATCTCAATGACTGTGCTATCGTCGGCGCCGGATCCGGCCGCCTGCCGGACGTAACCGAAGGTAGTCGTATGCGCCGGATCAGAATACCTCGCCGCGTCGCGCAGCAAGGGTTCACGTTGCTCGAGATCATGGTCGTCATCGTGATCATCGGCCTGCTGGCTGCGATCGTCGTGCCGAACTTCATCGGCAACTCGACACCGCCTCGAAGAATCGGGCCAAGCAGGACATCCGCGGTATCGAGACAGCGCTGAATCTGTATCGGCTCGACAACTTCAAGTATCCCAGCACGTCCGACGGACTCCAGGCGCTCGTGACCAATCCGGGCGAGGCCAGCGCCCCAAACTGGAAGCAGCAGTTGCCGCGGATGCCAATGGATCCCTGGAACAAACCGTATCAGTACGCCTACCCCGGCCAGCACGGCGAGTTCGATGTGTTCTCGTACGGAGCCGACGGCCAGGAAGGCGGCGAAGGCGTCAATGCCGACATCGGGAACTGGGAACTGTAGCCGAGCACGTCCGCCCAGCGCCTGCCGCGGCTTCTCGCTGCTCGAGCTGCTCGTCGTCGTGGCGATCATCGGCATCCTCGCGGGCGCCGTCGTCTTGGCGCTCGGTGGCCTCGGCAATGATCGAGACATCAACGAAGAGACGAACCGCCTGCGCGGCCTGCTGAGCCTTCTGCACGAAGAGTCATTGATGCAGAGCCGCGACTACGCCTTGCTGTTCACTGCAACGGGCTATCGCTTCTATATCTACGACTACACGAAGCTCACGTGGGTCGAGCCGGTCGACGACAAACTGCTCCAGGCGTACGACCTGCACCCACAGCTGACGATGGCGCTACTGCTCGACGGGCGCGAGGTCGAGCTCCAGCGGGATTTCGAAGAACATGGACCTCGAGAAGCCCCAGCCGCAAGTCATGTTGTTGTCGAGCGGCGAAGTCACTCCGTTCAAGCTCGAGGTGTCGCGTGAGGGCCGCGCCGGACGATTCGCCCTCACCGGCGAGCTCGACGGCACGCTCAAGGTCAGCGAAGAAGGGTTCGATGGGCGCTAGCGCGAACTGCGTGCCGAGGGTTCACGTTGCTCGAAGCGATGGTGGCGCTCGTGATCGTCGCTCTCGGCATGATGGCCGTGAACACGCAGCTGAACCGCTACGCCGCGGCTGCTGTCTACATCGAGCAGAAGACTCTGGCCAGCTGGATCGCCACGAACAAGCTCACGGAGCTCAGCGTGGGTCCAACTTGGCCGGAGGTCGGCGATTCCGACGAAGACGTCGAGTTCGCCGGTCAGAAGTGGCGCTGCGCCATTAAGGTTGAGGAGACGGGCGTCAAGAACCTGCACCGCGTCGACGTGTCCGTGTCGCTTGCAAGCGGATCCGAAGCGCATCGTGCACAAGGTCTCGGCGTCTGATCGAGCCCCCCGCTCCGCCCGGGTTTCTTCCCCCGCAGTGGTCGTCGCCCGCGTGGCGGCGGCCAGCGGGGTTGAGCATGCGCAAGCAGTTCGGCACGCGGTTTCACGTTGATCGAGCTGCTCGTCGCGATGGCGATCGTGGCCGTGATCGGCGTGATGGCGCTTGACCGGCCTGACCCAGGTCATCAAGCAGCAGACGATCGCGCGCGAGCACACCGAACGTTGGCAGGCGATCCAGCTTGCGATGCGGCTCGTCACGCAGGACCTTGCGCAGTTGCAGCCGCGCGAGACGCGCGACGAGCTCGGTGCGACCTATCTGCCGAGCCTGCTCGCAGACCCGAATGCGCAATTCGCGCTGGAGTTCAGCCGCGGTGGCTGGTCGAATCCCGGCTGGCTTCCCGCGCGGAACGGTGTTGCGCGTCGCGTACAACTGGGAGACCGACAAGCTCGTGCGGCTGCATTGGCCGGTCATGGATCGAACGGTGTCCACGCCGCCCGTGCGCACCGAGCTGCTCGACGGCGTGAAGAACGTCCAGGTTCGGTTTCTCGATACGGCCGGTCAGTGGCATCTCGAGTGGCCACCGGTGGACGTGCAGGGTCCGCAGCGCCTGACCATGCGCCCGCGGGCGGTCGAGTTTGCCGTGGAGCTGAACGACTTCGGTCGCGTCTGGCGCCTCGTGGAGACCAGCGGATGAGCGCGCGCGGTACGCAACGCGGTGTCGCCGTGCTGACGGCCATGTTGGTCGTCGCGATCGGGACGATCATCGCAGTGAATCTGATGTGGCAGGCCACGCTCGACCTGCGGCGCACGGAGTCCGCGCTTGCCGCCGATCAGGGCCTCATGTTCATGCAGGGCGCCGAAGCGTGGGCCGCCGACATTCTGCGTCAGGATCAGGTCGACTCGCCGAGCAGCGACAACCTGAGCGAGCCGTGGGCCACGCAGCTGCCACCCCTGCCCGTCGACGGCGGCACCATCATCGGCAAGCTCGAAGATCTGCAGGGGCGCTTCAATCTGAACAACCTGATCAAAGCCGACGGCACGGAGAACTCGCTCTGCGCGTAAGCAGTTCGAGCGCCTGCTGAGCCTGCTCCAGATCGATCCGGGGCTCGCCGGAGCAGTCGTCGACTGGCTCGATCGCGGACAACGATCTGCGGTTTCCGACCGGCGGCGAGGACGTCACCTATGCCGGCGCCGACCCGCCCTACCGCGCGGCCGATACCGATGATCACGTCCGCCTCGGAGCTCATGGCCGTGAGCGGGTTCACGCGGGAGATCTACTCGATGCTCGCGCCTTACGTCACCGCACTGCCGATCGGCACCAAGCTCAACGTGAATACGGCCTCGGCTGTCGTGCTCGCGTCGCTGTCGGATGACATCGACATCCCCGCCGCCGAGGGTCTCGTCCAGCAACGCAACGACGGAGCGTTCGCGGACATAGACAAGACGTTCGAGGGGCTCGTCGATCCGAAGGTGCTGAAGGAACATCGACGGCGTGAGCCAGCACTTCTTGTTGACCGCAACTGTCACGCTCGGTACAAATCAGCTCACGATGCGGTCGGTCCTGCAGCGCGACGCGAGCGGTGTCACTCGGGCGTTGTTCCGGAGTCTGGGAGTCGAGTAGCTTGGCTGAGACGTTATTCATCCGCCTGGGCGACGGCGAGGTCGCACACGTGGGCCGCTTTCGATGCGACCGGCGCGCTCGCGGGCTCGGTCGGCCGTGGGCCGCTCGCGAGTGCGACGGCGGCGGCCCAGGGCAAACGCTGCTGCGTGCTCGCTCCGGGCGTCGACGTCACGAGCTGCGGTCGTCGAGCTGCCTGCGGCGAGCCAGGCTCGATTGAGGCAGATCGTGCCGTTCTCGCTCGAAGAGTCGTTGGCCGACGACGTCGAGCACCTTTCATTCGCCATCGGTGCGCGCCGCGCGTCCGGGGGCACGCCTGTGGCCGTCGCGGCCAAGCAGCGGGTCGACGCCTGGCTCGAGCGCCTGCGCGCCGCCGGCATCGCACCGCAGGCGCTGTGCTCCGAAGCCGACGGTGTGCCGGAGGTCTCGGGCACGCTCGTAGTGCTCGTCGAAGGCAGTCGAATCTATGGACGGCTCGCGGAGCATGCGCCGTTCGTGCTCGAGGGGCTCACCTTACGACAGGCGCTCGATCTCGCGCGCTCACAGGACGAGCAGACCGAACGGCCGCACCTGCTCGTCTACACCGATGCGGCTGACTCGGAACGGGTGCGCCGCGAGGTCGCGGCGCTCGGCGAAGAGTTTGCGAGTGTCGAGATCAAGGTGGCCGGCGATGGCGTGTTCCCGCATCTCGCCGCCACGCTCGCTCAGCGCACCGGCACGAATCTTCTGCAGGGCGCGTATGCGCCGAGATCGAATTGGCTGGCGTTCGTGCAGCCGTGGCGATTCGCGGCCGGCCTGGCTGATCGCCACTGCTCGTGCTGGCGCTGCTGGCGCAGGGCGGCGCAGTACTGGCAACTGCGCCGCGCCGACCAGGCGCTCGGCGATCTCGTGGGCTCGACCTGCCAGCGCGCGGTCGGGGACGCGCGCCAGTCGGCCTGCCAGCGCGAAGTGCAGCAGCGACTCGGCGCGAGCGCTGCGGGTGCGGGCAGCGAAGATTTTCTGTCGACCCTCGCCGCCGTGTCGGCGGCGCGCGATGCCGCGATGCACATCGATGCGCTCAGTTATCGGAATCGGATCATGGATCTGCAGCTTCTTGCGGCCAGCGTGCCGGCGCTCGATGAGTTCGCCCGCGGGCTCGAGCAGACCAAACGCTTCCACGCGGAGATTCAGGCCGCCAACCAGAAGGACAACGGCACCGAAGGCCGGATCCGGATAGTCGAGGTAAAACCGTGAGGGCGTGGTTCGACAATCTGCAACCGCGCGAGCGCTGGATCCTGATCGCCGGCGTCGTTGTGGTCGTAGCGATCGCTCCTGTGGGCCGGCGTCCTGCGGCCGTTGCGGACGCAGTCCGCCAGCTTGCAGGCCGCGGTCGAGTCGAAGCAGCGTCTGCTGCTCGACCTCGGCAGGCTCGGCGGAGCACCGCGTGGCCGCGCACGTCGGGCACGGACAGACGCTCGTCGTGGTTGTCGACAGCACGGCGCAGGCGCATGGGCTGCGTATCACGCGCTCGCGGCCGAACGGCCCGAGTGGAGTCGAGGTGACTCTGCAGGCGGTGCCCTTCGACGTGCTCGTGGCGTGGCTCATGACGTTGCACGGCAGCTACGCCGTGGACGTGGAGTCGGCTCAGTTGAGCACCGCGCGCCAGCAGGGCCTCGTGAACGGCCAGGTTTCGTTGCACAGGCTCTAACGTGAAGAATCGTTGGTCGTGGCTGGCACTCGGCGTCGGCGCTTATCTGGCGTTCGCGCTCAGCACGTTTCCCGCGGGTACGGCGGTGCGCTGGCTCGTGCCGCCGCCGCGTCGTGCTGACCGGCATCCGCGGCACGGCGTGGTCCGGCAGCGCCGCGAGCGCCACGATCGGCGGCCTGCCGCTGCAGGACGTACGTTGGCAGCGTGCGACCCGTGGACGTTGTTGACCGGGCGCGTGGGCGCGAACGTCCAGGCCCGACTCGCGGATGGCTTCCTGAGCACGGCGTCTGACGGCATCGACGAGTCGCGTGCAATTCAACGACTCTGCGCGGCGGCACTTCGCTCGCGACGCTCGCGCTCGTGTTGCCCGTGCGCGGCATGCGCGGCCAGGCGAGCGTGGAGCTACCGTCGCTCGAGATCGAGAACGGCTGGCCGGTCGCGAATCCTGGGCGAGCTGAAGCTCGCGGCGCTCGAAATCGCGCCCTTCGTGCTCGAACGGCAGCTCGCAACTACGTGCCGCTCGGCGATTACACGGTGACGTTCGGGGACGCGCCTGCGCGCAGCATCGCCGCGCGCTTCGTCGACAACGGCGGGCCGCTCGAAGTCGCGGGCACGCTGGTCGTCACCCCGGCTCGCGAGTACACGTTCGACGCGTTGATCAAACCGCGCGACGGCGCGCCTCGGCAGCTCATCGATGGTCTGAACGTCATGACGGCCGACCCGAACCCCGAATGGGCGCCGCCGTCTGACACTTACGGGTTCGTTGTAGCGGGCCAGCCTCGAAACTCCGCGAGCAGCGGAAAGTACAAGCCGAGATGAATCGGCCGCGAGTCGATGGCCGCCAGTGCGTGCGCGTACCGTTCCAGCTGCGGGCGATAGCGCGCGACCTCCGAGTCGAGGAACGCCTCGAGATCCCCGCCTTGGTGCTGGCTCGTCTTGAAGTCGACGATCCAGCGTTTGCCGTCGTCTACGAACGTGCGGTCGAGGCGCAGATGCTCGAGCAGCTCGCCGTTGCGTACCGTGAGTCGCAGCTCGCTGCGGGCTTCTGCATGAGCGCCGAGCACCCAGCGGCCGCGCGGGTCGTCCGAGAGCACGCGTCAACGCCGCCAGCACGCGCTCCCGGGCGGTACCGGACTCGTGCGGCTCGACGCCGAGCAGCAGCAGGTCGCGCTCGAACGTGCTCGCCAGCGCGCGAACCTCGCGCCGCCGTCCACGTGCCGACGCCGCCGTCCGCGAAGCGTTGCAGCTGGCGGTGCACGACGGTGCCGACGTGCACGGCCGCCTGCCCCGCCCACGCGAATTCGGGCTGCGTTGCTATCGCTGACGTCGAGCGCGTGCCGGCCGGTCGCCGGCCGCCGGCTGGCGCAGCGGCGAGACGCCGCAGCCTGGGTTCCAGGGTCGCGCGGCCGCGTGCTCGCGTCCGGTGGCGGCTGGGGCGTGGGTGCGGGCACTTGCAGGGCTACTGCCGGCCACAGATGCGCGAGCATCGTTCCGGACTTCGGTTCCGTGACCTCGCTCGGCGGCTGCCACACGAGGTGCAGGCGCTCGCGCGCCCGAGTCGTCGCGACGTATAGCAGTCGGGCGCGCTCGGCGAGGTCGCGCTCGCGCTCGGCGCGGCGAACGAAATCGGCGAGGCGCGCGCCGGCGGCGTCGCCGGGTGTTGCGCGCCGGCACGACCAGCAAGTCCTCACTGCCGTCGGCTGCGACGCGCGCCAGCCACTGCAGTGCTTTCGGATCGTCCGGGCGCGGCTCGCGTGCGAGGCCCAGCAGCACCACGGTGTCGAACTCGAGGCCCTTCGCACGGTGCATCGTCATGATCTCGATGCCTTGCTCGCGTGGCGGGTCCGCTTGTGGCTGCACGCTTGCCGAGCAGCATGTGCAGCTGCGCCGGGTCGTCGAGATCGCCGTGGCGCTCGGCGCTCGCGAGCAGCGCGAAGAATTGCTGCGGCCGCAAGCTGCTGCCGCCTCGTCGTCGAGACAAGCGGGGCCGTCGAGCTCGCGCCAGGTCCGTTCGACCCAGCCGGCCAGCGAGGCGCCGTCGCGGCTGCCGAAGGCGCGCGTCAATACGCGTGCAACGTCTGTCCAGTCTCTCGCGACCGTCGTCGCTGAGGCGGTCGAGGCGATCGGGCTGCAGCAGCAGTTCGCAAATCGCTTCATCGGTGTCGCCGCACAGTGCTTCGAGATCCGCCCAGCGCAAGCCGCACCAAGGCGCCCGCAGCACCGCCAGCCACGCGATCTCGATCCGCCGGATGCAGCAACGCACGGGTGAGGCCCGCAAGATCCTGCGCGGCTTGCTGCTCCTCGAGCGTGTCGATCTCCACGGCGTGCACGGGCCAACCGCGTGCGCGCAACCGTTCGCGCAGCCCCTCGAAGTGCGTTCGACTCTGTACGAGCACGGCGATCGATTGGCCGGGGTCGCGCGCTCGCTCCTCCGCGAGAATCTCGACGACGCGCGCGGCTTCAGCGTGCGGCCCGTGTATGCCGACCGGCGCGAGTCGAACGAACTGGTCGGCGGCGCCGTCGCGGACCGCTGTGCTGGCACGGAAAGCCGCAATTCCGGTCGCGATCTGATCTTGCGCAGGGAACACGCGCGCGAACGCCGAGTTGACCCAGTCGACGATGGCGGGTGCACTACGAAAGTTGTTCGTGAGCGTGAGGCTCGTGAGCGCGACGTGGCCGATACCGCGCTGCTTCGCGCGCAAGAACAGAGACATGTCGGCGTCGCGAAAGCGGTAGATCGACTGCATCGGATCGCCGACGAGAAACAGCGTGCGACCGTCGTCGCTGCTGCCAGCCGGCCGTCAGCAACTCGAGCAACCGCAGTTGCGACTGCGACGTGTCCTGGAACTCGTCCACGAGAATGTGCTGGATGCGCCGGTCGAGCGCCAGCAGCAGGTCCGACGGAGCATCGACCTGACCCAGTGCGCGCCGGGCTGCGAGTGCGAGCTCCATGAAGTCGACTTCGCGCCGCTCCGCGAACACGACCTTGAGCTCGGCGGCGAGTCGCAGCAGTACGTCGCGCAGCGCGACGAGGCTCTGCCATTGCAAGTCGCTGTAGCGACCGTCGGGCAGCTCGAGCACGGTCGCCAGCGCCTGACGGAGCGCGTCGTCGGAGCGCAAGCCGTCGACCAATGCGCGGCAGCGATCGCGGAGCGCCGCATGCTCGGGGCCGAACCCTTCCGGCTTCGCGATGCGTTTCCGCCATTCGCCCTCCTTCGTGAGCAACAGCGCAGCGATTCCGCGCCACGCCGCGAGCGCGACCGGCCCGGCGCTCGGCGGCTCTGTCGAGCGCCAGCCACGGCGCGAGCTCGGCGTCGCAGCGGACTCGGCTGCAAAGCTCGCCGCGTGGCGCAGCAACGGCGCGAGCTCGGGCAGCAACGCGGCCGGGCACAGCGCGGCCGTGGTCGCGAGCTCGTCGTCGACGAGGCGCTCGCAGCGCGCTCTCGAGTGCGGGGCGCAGTTCCTCCACCGCCCCGCCCGCGAGGTGCATCAGCCACTGATCGCGGCGCGACAGCAGTGCGGCCAACATTCTGGCGAGTCGCTCGGCGTCGTTGTCGACGCTGCGCAGCAACGCGCGAAGATGGCTTGCGAGTGTCACATCGTCGCCGGCTATTGCGGCGACCGTACGCTTGGCGGCCTCGCGATGGTGCTGGTCGGGCTTGTCGACGATGTTCGCGGCGGCCACGCCGTTGGCCAGTACCGGTAGCTGCTGCGCGAGCCACACGTTGAACGCGTCGAGCGTGTCGACTCGCAGTCGCTGCGGCTGGGTCAAAAGCGTCCAGTCGAGCTCCGCGTCCCGCGCCATGACGGTCCGCGCAAGGCGCAGCGTCGTCTGCTCGTGCGCATGCGCTCCGGTGGAGCCTGCGGCCGCCGCACGCAGCGCTGCCTGCACGCGGCGGCGCATCTCCGCGGCCGCTTTGCGCGTGAACGTGATCGCGACGACCTGCTCGGGCTGCTGCACCGTCGCGAGCAGTGCGAGATAGCGCTGAATCAGGAGCTCCGTCTTGCCGGACCCCGCTGGCGCCTGCACGATGAACGAGCCCGTCGGGTCGAGCGCGGCTGCACGGGCGGCGGCATCCGTCATTGCGTCACCACGTGCGAACCGCGCCGCGCGCAAGGGCCCATTGCTCCGCGATGCGCGTCAGCGGTGCGTAAGCGCCCCCCGCATCCTCGGAGTCGGCGGCAAACACGCGCACGTCTCCCGCCGCGAATTCCTCGGCGAGCTGTTCGAGTTGCATTCGCCAATCCTCGAGCTGGGTCGGCCAGTCCGCGGGGAGACGCGCGGCGCGGCCGGCGAATGCGGCAGCCGGCCACACGCCGGAGTAGCGTGGTCGCCGGCGGGCGCACGCGCGCGACGACAACGGCGCCGAGTGGCTCGGCGGTCTGGATCGCGTACAGCGGCACCTGCGCGTCGCGCAGCCGTGGTCCAAACCAGTCCGCGCTCGTCGCGCGGTCCCCGGTTTTGTAGTCGACGATCGCAACCGTACCGTCGTCGAGTCGATCGAGTCGGTCCACGCGCACCGATAGCGTCCAGCGGCCAAGTTGCACCGAGCCCTTCTGTTCGACCGCAAGCACCGTGAAGGGCCCACGGGATTTCTCGCTGTCGAGCCATGCCGCGAGCAACCCGCTGCAGCTGTTCGAGCTCGAGCTCGAAGAGCGCGCGCAATTGCCTCTCTGCGCTTCCGAACACGGAGCTCAAAGCTCGCTCCGCAGCCCGTGCAAGCTGGTCGTGGCTCGCCGCAGTGAGCTCCGCCTGCGTCGGCAGATTCTGCAGGAGTCCCTCGAGAGTGCGGTGCACGACGATGCCGCGCAGTCGATTCGACAAACCGAAGCCGAGGGGTTCGAGCACGCGGGCGCGGAGCCGGTCCTGGCAGAACGCGAGCAACGGGTAACGCGCCTGCCGGTTCAACATTCCGGCGCCGCCGGGGAGGTCCGTGGCGCGAAACGGCGGTGCCGCGTCCGCCACGGTAGTGCGCGGCCGCGTCGAGCGGGTCGTGCGGCATGACGGCAATCTCGTCGGTCGCCCGCGGCCAGTCTCGCACCGCGGGGCTTGGCTCCGTCTCGTAGTCGTAGACCCGCGCCGGCCAGCTCACGATCAGCTCCGGTACACGGCGAGCGAGACGCGCAAGGCTGCGGGCGGAGCGGTCGCGCGCGTCCTGAGGCGTTGCGCGCGGCATACCGTGTGTCCGCTGCAACGCGCGCGGCAACAGTGGGGTCCCCATCGGCGCCTCGGGCCAGTAGGCGTCCGTGAAGCCCGTCGCCCACGCCGCGCTGTAACCCGGGCCCACCTGCTCGATGCGACCCAGCAGGTGCACGCCGCGGACGGGTAACGGCGCCGGCGCCGGGCTTAGGAGAATGCGCTCGAGCTCCAGCAATGCGGCGTCGATCGACAGCTCACCGAGCACCGGCGTGAGGCGCGCGAGCTCGTCGAGGCTCGCTTGCCAGCCGAGCAGCCTTGGACCGGCCGGTGGCGTCAACCAGGCAAGCTCGCGGAGATAACGCGTCCAGAGGTGTGCCCAACGGCTCGGTGTCGCGCGTGCGGGAGCGCCGACCGCAGCAAACGCGTCGCGTAACAGCGCGGCGGATAGCGGTGCCCGCTGTTCGAGCGTCGTGGCGAGACCGCAGTGCCGGTACGCCGTTGCGAATGCCGCCTGTGCGCGCAGTTCGGCCCGCAGCCGCGCATCGAGCTGCGCCCGCGCAGCGAGCTCGCCGGGCGGCACGTGGAAGGACCGACTGCACAACCAGCGGCCGAAGGCCGCGTACGGTGTGCGCGGCGAGAGCAATGTCAGCGCGTTGAACGCTGCGCCCACAGCCGCGTCGCGGCCGACTGGCTGGCCACCGCTCCAGATCGGGATATCGCTGCCGTCGCCGGCCGTCGTGCTGATCAGCCGCGCGACTTCGCTCTGGCGTTCAGCGAGCCCGGCCACTACAACGGCCACACGCGCGGTTGGCGTGGCAGCGACGATGCGTCGCGCCCACCCGAACGCGGCGCGCAGCTCGTCGACGGCATCCGCCAGTCGGGCAACGCGTTGCCGGCCGTGGACAACCGGCGCGGACTGCTGCCCGAGCACGACGCCGGCAGCCTCCAGACTCTTCAGCAAGGCATCCCGCGCGGGATAGGACTCCGCGAGGTCGGTCATGAGGGTCGGCGCCGCGTCGCGCGGCAGCGGCAGTGGTCAGCCGGTTCTCGAGCTCCGCGCGGTCGACCCAGCCCTGGGTATCGAGCCGTTCGCGGTAGGCGCGGCACCAGCCTAGTAGCGCGCGGTAGTCGAGTTGCCCTGCTCCGGCGCGTTCGGAGCCGGGGTCGATGCGCCAGCGGTGCAGTAGATCCCAGGCCGCCGCCGCCCAGTCCGCCACGCCGGCCTGGCCGATCAACTCGCCCGCCTCGCCGGATTCTGCGATGACAGAGCGCCACAAGGCGCGCGACTGGCCCGGTGTCAGCGGCGCGCTGCGCGGCAACGGACCGGTGAGCCAAAGGTCGTTGAGCCAGGCCGCATAAGGCACGATTTCCGGCGTGGCCCATGCCGTGCTAGCAGCGCCGATCTCCCGGGCCGCCAGGTGCAGCTCCCACTGACGCGCGGCCAAGCCGTCGGCAACGACGAGCGTCGGGCGCTCCGACGAGGCGCCCGATCTTTCCAAGCCCATGGGAAACAAAAGGTTATACGGCCATCATCAGGCCGTTTCGAGCTTCGGCGGGCGGTCCGCGATCTGCTCGAGCACGTGCTCGACGCGCTGGAAGACTTCGACCAGGCGGGCTTCTTCCGGCAGTGTCGTGATCCGGAAATGTTCGCGGTCGGGGCTGTTGAAGCTCGACCCTGGAGCGATCAGCACGTGCTGCTGTTCGAGCAGTTCCATCGCGAACTGTTCGTCGTCGAAGCCGGGCAGCTTCTGTTTGTCCACGCCGATGAAGGCGTACATCGCGCCGCGCGGGGCTACGAGACTCAGGAAGCGACTCTTGGCCACGCCGTCGAGAATCGCTTGGCGCGACTGGTACAGGCGCCCGCCGGGCGAGCAAAGCCGGCCGATGCTCTGGAAGCCGCCGAGCGCGGTCTGCACCGCCCATTGCCCCGGTACGTTACTGCACAGCCGGAGAGCCGCGAGCAGGTCGAGCGCGTTCAGGTAGCGTTCGGCTCGATCGACCGTGCCGCTGAACGACACCCAACCGACGCGGTAGCCGCACGCGCGGTAGACCTTCGACAGGCCGCTGAAAGTCGCGCACAACGTGTCTTTGCACAGCGTGGCCATCGGCACGAACTCGGCATCGTCGTACAGCATCTGGTCGTAGATCTCGTCGCTCATGACGACGAGGTTGTGGCGCTCGGCGAGCTTCGCGATGGCGGTGAGTCGCTCGCGGTCGTAGACGGCGCCCGTCGGATTGTTCGGGTTGATGATCACGAGCGCGCGCGTGCGCGGCGTGATCAACGCTTCGATTGCGGCGGGATCCGGGTTGAAACCCTGTGACTCTGGGCACGGGTAGTACACCGCTTTGCCGCCATTCAACACGGTCGCGGCCGTCCACAGGGGATAGTCCGGGCTCGGGATCAGCACCTCATCGCCGGGGTTCAGTAGCCCGCGCAACGTGAGGTCGATCAGCTCGCTGACGCCGTTGCCGATGAACACGTGCTCGGCGGTCACCGCCTTCGACGCCGCGAGATTGCTGCTGCATCACGACGGCTTCGCGTGCGGGGAAAATGCCCTTTTGATTCGAATACGGTTCGGCGGCCTGCAGATTCTCGATCATCGCGAGCCGCATCGTCTCGGGGGTGCGCAAACCGAACAACCCGGGGTTGCCGATGTTCAACTGCGTGATTTCGTAACCCTGGCGCTCGAGCTCCTGTGCGCGCCGCGCGAGCGTGCCGCGAATTTCGTAACGGACCTGTTTGAGCTTTGAGCTCGCCTCGACATCGTGGGACTGGCGCGACACAAACGATTCCTTGCGAAAGAATAGGCTGGTTCTTTACCACGCCGGTGCGCGCGGGCCAAGGGCCGGAGGCGCAGTCTGCGCGTCGAAGGCGCCTTACGGTTCCGCGCCGGTCTTGATCGGTCGCTTCGAGTCGCGAATCCACTCGCTCCACGAGCCCGCGTACAGCTTGCCACCTTCCAGGCCGGCGACCGCCATCGCCAACAGCAAGTGACACGCCGTTACGCCGGAGCCGCACATCGCGATCAGTTGTCGCGGCTCTCGCCCATCGAGAACCTGCAACAGGTCGCCGCGCAGCTCCGCGATGGGGCGAAACACGCCGGCCGCACTGTGGTTGGTGAACGGCCAATTCCTGGCGCCCGGAACGTGCCCCGCAACGGGATCGATCGGTTCCTGCTCACCGCGATAACGCGCAGCGCCGCGCACGTCGACGACGAGGTCGCCCGCCTGCTGGCGCGCCGCGATCTCGCTCGTGTCGACCACGGTTGCGGCCGTCGTGCGAGGGGCCGGATATGGTTTCGGCTGCCACGTCGGCAACACGGTCTCGAGCGGCAGCTCCGCGGCCTGCCAGGCTGCGAGCCCGCCGTCGAGCACCAGTGTTTTCCCGCGGTGGCCGATCCAGCCGGCCAGCCACCAGAGCCGCGCGGCAATCGCACCACTCGCCTCGTCGTAAGCAACGACCGTGTCGTCGGGGCCGATGCCCCACCCTCCGAGTTTCGCGGCGAACGTCGCTGGGTTGGGTAATGGGTGGCGCCCCTCGCTCGCCGCCGGCGGCCGAGCGAGATCCCGGTCGAGGTCCGCATAACGCGCGCCGGGGATGTGTCCACGCTCGTACGCGGCGCGCCCAGCGGCTGGCTCTTGAAGGGTGAATCGACAGTCGACCACGATCCAGCCCGGATGGCCGAGTCGCGCGCGCAGCGTGGCAACGTCGATGAGGGGTGGTTTCGTCATGTGGCAGCAGCCGCCGCCGGCGCGACCGCGGGGTCGCGCCGGCGATCGAGTCGGATTACAGCTGCTTCAGTGCGGCTTCCGCCGAGCTCACGCCGAACTCACCGGGCGGTTCGACATTCAGCGACTTCACGACGCCGTCCTGCACGATCACGGAAAAGCGCTTGCCGCGCGTGCCCATGCCGAACTTGCTGGCGTCGAGCTCGAGACCGAGCGCGCGCGCGTAGTCGCCGTTGCCGTCGGCCAGCATCTCGACCTTGCCGCCGGCTTTGCTCGATTCGCCCCAAGCCTTCATGACGAACACGTCGTTGACCGCCATGCAGGCGATCGTGTCGACGCCCTTGGCCTTGAGCTGATCGAATTGGTTGATGAAGCCGGGGAGGTGTTTGGCCGAGCACGTCGGCGTGAAGGCTCCGGGCACCGAGAACAGCACTACCTTCTTGCCGCCAAACAGATCGTCCGTCGAAACCGGTTCTGGACCGTTCGCGCCCATGCGGGTGAACTGGCCCTTCGGCATCTTGTCGCCGACGTTGATGGTCATCGTTTTTCTGCTCCTGAGGTCGGGGGAATGAACGCGCACCGCGCCTTTTGGCCGAGGGCGCAGACCTATTATAGGTGCGTGCGCGCGAACCGATAGCCTCGAGCGAAGCCGCCGTCGCTCCGCGGCGGCGCTCCCCTCGGTTGCACGGACGGCGGCCGGCGACCGGCGCCGACGCCCATGGCCCTGCCCCTGCCGGAGAGGTCCAAAGCGCGGACTTTGCCTGGCCCGGTCCTTTCGGGCGGCAGGCCCGGGAATCTAAAGCGTTGACAGGCCTTGGGGTTTTCTTGGATGATTCCGGTTCGACTTTTTTCATTCAGACTGAGATGACAACCCCTCGCCACAGCCTTTCGGTAGTACGAAACCGTGATAGGTGCGGGCGTTTGGCTTGACGACGAAAACTCACTAGCGAAACCCCGCACCCGAAAGGCCTGCGGGGTTTTTTTTTCCGGGCACCCGAGTGTGCGCATTGAGAAGAGGTAGAGCGATGCAGTTGTTTGTGGAATCGGATGTCGAAGCGGGCGTGCTCCGCGGCGAGAAGATAGCGGTGCTCGGTTACGGCAGCCAGGGGCGCGCGCATGCGATGAATCTGCGCGATTCCGGATACGACGTGGTCATCGGGGTGCGTCCGGACGGCAAGACGACGCCGAAAGCGCAGCGCGACGGGTTTACCGTCAAAGCGCCGGCCGAAGCGGTCAAAGGTGTGGGCCTCGTGGCGTTCCTCGCGCCCGACATGGCGCAGGCGCAACTGTATAAAGACGTCGAGCCGAACCTGAAGAAGAGCTCGACGCTGCTGTTCGCGCACGGCTTCAACATTCAATACAAACTGATTCAGCCCCGCGCCGACCTCGACGTGGTGCTGATCGCTCCGAAGGGCCCCGGTGATCTCGTGCGTCGCCAATACGAACAGGGCCGCGGCGTACCTTGCCTGATTGCCGTGGCGCAGGACGCGACCGGCAAAGCGCAGGCTCGTGCCCTCGCCTACGCGCACGGCATCGGCGGCACGCGTGGCGGCGTGCTCGCGACAACGTTCCGCGAGGAAACCGAAACCGATTTGTTCGGCGAGCAGGCCGTGTTGTGCGGCGGCGCTACCGAACTCATCGTGCGAGGCTTCGAGACGTTGGTCGAGGCCGGCTATCAGCCCGAGGTCGCCTACTTTGAGTGCATGCACGAGATGAAACTGATCGTCGATCTTGCTGCACGAAGGTGGCCTGAAGAAGATGCACCAGTTCGTCAGCGACACGGCCAAGTACGGTGACCTCACACGCGGTCCGCGCATCATCGACCAGCACGTGCGCGACAACATGAAGCAGGTACTGAAAGAAGTTCAGGACGGTACGTTCGCCAAGCAATGGATCGAAGAGAACAAGACCGGCCAGAAGAACTACAAACGGCTCATGCAGGAAGATCTCGATCAGCGGATCGAGAAAGTCGGCATGGCGCTGCGCAGCCGCATGAGCTGGCTGCAAGAGTGAGCACCTAGACCGACGATTGCGCAGGAGCAGAAGATGCCCCTAAAGGCGAGCAAGTACATCTGGCACGAGGGCAAGCTGGTGCCCTGGGAACAGGCCACGGTGCACGTGTTGAGTCATGCGTTGCACTACGGCTCGTCCGTATTCGAGGGCATCCGCGTCTACAGCACGCCGAGCGGCGCAGTGGGCTTCCGTTTGACGGATCACATCAACCGTCTGTACCACTCCGCGAAGATCTATCGCATGAAGATCCCGTTCACGAGCGAGGCGCTCGTGGGCGCGTGTCGCGACGTCGTGCGCGAGAACGATTTGCTGGAGGGCGCGTACATCCGGCCGATCGCATTTCGCGGATACGGTGAGATGGGCGTGGCCGGCAACATCGAGCAGCCGGCCAGCGTGTCGGTCGCCGCGTGGCAGTGGGGCTCGTATCTTGGCGACGGTGGGCTCGAGCAAGGCGTCGACGTGTGCGTGTCTTCGTGGCAGCGCGTGGCGCCGAACACCGTTCCCGCGTTGGCGAAAGCCGGCGGCAACTATCTGTCGAGCGCGCTCGTGACGCTCGAGGCACGCCGCCTCGGATTCACGGAAGGCGTGGCATTGAACACCGCGGGCTTCGTCAGCGAAGGCGCAGGCGAGAACCTGTTCCTCGTGCAAAACGGCAAGGTGTACACGCCGCCGATTGCATCGTCGATCCTGTCGGGTCTCACGCGGGATAGCGTGACGAAGCTCGCACAGTCCGCGGGGCTCGAGGTCATCGAGCAGAATATTCCGCGCGAGTTGCTGTACATCGCCGACGAGGTGTTCCTGACGGGCACGGCTGCCGAGATCACGCCCGTGCGTTCTGTCGACAAGATTCCGGTCGGCGAAGGCAAACGCGGCCCCATCACGGAGCGTCTGCAGAAACTGTTCTTCGGCCTGTTCGACGGCAGCACGGCGGACCGCTTCGGTTGGCTCGAGCCGATCGTCGAGCAGAAGACCGCCCGCGAGCGGCCCAAAGCCGTCTAACAGCCATGGCGCAGTCGCTGTTCGAGAAAATCTGGGCATCGCACGTCGTCGCTCCGGAGACGGATGACACGCCGGCGGTGCTGTATGTCGATCTGCATTTGCTGCATGAAGTCACGACGCCGCAGGCGTTCGATCTGCTGCGCGCGAGGGGCTTGCCCGTGCGTCGAACGGACAAGTGCCTCGCGACGCTCGATCACTCCACGCCCACCGTGCCCGTCACGACGCTGAAGGACCTCGAGGTCGTCAGCGAGCCTTCGGCCGCGAAGCAGGTGCGGCAGATGGAGCGCAACTGCAAGGATTTCGGCATCGAGCTGCGTGGCTTCGGCAGTCGCGACCGCGGCATCGTGCACGTCATGGGGCCGGAGCTCGGCGCCACGCAACCAGGCGCGACGATCGTCTGCGGCGACTCGCACACGAGCACGCACGGCGCGTTCGGCGCCCTCGCCTTCGGCATCGGCACGACCGAGGTCGGCCACGTGCTCGCGACGCAGTGCTTACTGCAGCGCAAGCCGAAGAACCTCGCGATCAACGTCGAGGGCAAGCTGCCTTCGGACGTGACCGCGAAGGATTTGATCTTGAGCATCATCGGCAAGATTGGCGTCGGCGGCGGCACGGGGCACGTCATCGAGTATCGCGGCAGCGCGGTCCGCGCGTTGTCGATGGAACAGCGTATGACGATCTGCAACATGTCGATCGAAGCCGGCGCTCGCGCCGGCATGGTGGCACCCGACGACACGACGTATCAGTACATGGCCGGCCGGCCGCTCGCGCCCCAGGGTGCGAGATGGGACGCCGCGCTCGCGAAATGGCGGCAGTTGCCGAGCGACGCGGCCGCGAAGTTCGACAAAGAGATCAGCATCGACGCCGCGACGCTGCGCCCGATGATCACGTTTGGCACGAATCCCGGCATGGTCATGGCGATCGACGGCACCGTGCCGCAGGACACGCGACGCGGCGTTTCGCAAAGCGCTGGCGTACATGCAGGTCGAGGCCGGCAAGCCCCTGCTCGGCACGCCGGTCGACGTCGTGTTCATCGGCTCGTGCACGAACGGCCGCTTGAGCGACATCCGCGCCGCGGCGCAGATCCTGCGCGGTCGCCGCGTGGCGGAGCGCGTGCGGCTGCTCGTCGTGCCGGGTTCCCACGCCGTGAAGCGCGAGGCCGAGGCCGAAGGCTTGCACGAAGTCGTGCGCGCCGCCGGCGGCGAGTGGCGCGAGCCGGGCTGCTCGATGTGCATCGGCATGAACGGCGATACGGTGCCGAGCGGCAAACTGTCCGTCAGCACCAGCAATCGCAACTTCGAGGGCCGCCAAGGCACGGGTGCGCGGACCGTGCTCGCGAGCCCAGCCACCGCGGCCGCGGCCGCAATCAAAGGCGCGATCGTCGATCCGCGCGAGTTCGCGAGCTAGTCATGGAAGCCGTCAAACAAATCGTTTCGAAGACCGTGGTGCTGTCGAACGACGACATCGACACCGACCAGATCATCCCGGCGCGGTTTCTGACCACGACCACCAAGGAAGGCCTTGGCCGCAACCTGTTCGCCGACTGGCGCTACGAGAAGGACGGCGCGCGAACGCGAGCGACTTCGTGCTGAACCAGCCCGAGAGTCGCGGTGCGGCGGTGCTCGTGGGCGGCAACAACTTCGGCTGCGGCTCGTCGCGCGAGCACGCGCCGTGGGCGCTGCTCGACTTCGGCATTCGCGCGGTCGTCAGCACCGCGATCGCCGACATCTTTCGCAGCAACTCGCTGAAGAACGGGCTCGTGCCCGTGATCGTCGACGCTGCAACGCACCGCTGGTTGCTCGAGCATCCGGGCGCCGACGTCAAGATCGATGTGCCGAGCGCCACGATCGAGGTCAACGGCAAGAGCGTGGCCTTCCCGATCGATCGCTTCTCGCGCTACTGCCTCGTGAACGGCATCGACCAGCTGGGCTACCTGCTCGAGCAGAACGCGGCCATCGCCCGCTACGAGCAGGCGCACGCGTGAGCAAGAAGATCGTCGTGCTGGCCGGCGATGGCGTCGGGCCTGAAGTCACGGCCGAAGCCGTCCGTGTCCTGAAAGCCGTTTCGACGCGTCACACGCTCGGTCTTCGAGTTCGAGGACGCCCTGATCGGCGGCGCCGCCTTCGACGCGGCCGGCTCGCCGCTGCCGGACGCGACCGTGGCCGCCTGCAAGGGCTCGGCCGGCATCCTGCTCGGCGCCGTCGGCGGCCCGAAGTGGGCTGACATCCCGGTGCAACATCGACCAGAGCAAGGGCTGCTTGCGATCCGCAAGGCGCTCGGCTTGTTTGCGAATCTGCGCCCGGTTACCACCGTGCCGGAGCTCGCTGCGGCTTCGCCGCTGAAGGCCGAAAAGCTGAAGGGCGTGGACATTCTCGTGATCCGCGAGCTCACGGGCGGCATCTACTTCGGCAAGCGTGGGCGCACGGCAGAAGCCGCATTCGATACCTGCGAATACACGGCCGCCGAGATCGAGCGCGTCTGCCGCGTCGCCGGCAAGCTCGCGATGGCGCGCCGACGCAAGGTCACGTCCGTCGACAAAGCCAACGTGCTCGACACGTCGCGGCTGTGGCGCGACGTCGCGACGCGCGTGTTCCGCGAAGAGTTTCCGCAGCTTACGGTCGAGCATCTGCTCGTCGACGCCGCGGCCATGCACCTGTTGAGCCGCCCCGCCGATTTCGACGTCATGGTCACCGAGAACATGTTCGGCGACATCCTGACCGACGAGGCCTCCATGCTGGCGGGCTCGATGGGGCTGCTGCCCTCCGCGTCCCTTGGTGCGGGCGGTGGCCCCGGGCTTTACGAGCCGATCCACGGCTCGGCGCCGGACATCGCCGGCCAAGGCGTGGCGAATCCGTGCGGCACGATCCTGAGCGCCGCGATGCTGCTGCGGTACAGCTGCGGGGCCGAGGATGCGGCTCGGCGGATCGAGGCGGCCGTCGCCGGTGCGCTGCAGGCCGGCGCCAGGACACGCGACATCGCCGCGCCCGGCGCGCGCGACTGGCTCGGCACCGAGGCCTTCACCGACGTCGTTCTCAAGCACCTCGGCGCGCACTGAGCCCCGATTTGCTCCGGCCGATGCCGATCGTGCGTAATGTACTAGCGCGCTAGTACATTAGCGCATTAATTTAGGGAACGAGGTCCGGCATGAAAGCACATCGGCGCCAGCCCGCGCGTCTTGCCGCCCGCGCGGAGCAAGGGCTCTACCGGGCGCTCTTGAGCCTGCGCACGGAAGCCGAGTGCCAGCAGTTCCTGAACGATCTGTGCACGCCGGCCGAGCTCGAGGCGCTGATCGACCGCTGGGCCGTGGTCGAGTACCTGCAGGACGGCCTGCCCTACCGCCGGATTCACGAGCTGACGGGCGTGTCCGTCACCACGATCGGCCGTGTGGCGAGATTCCTGACCGCCGGCAGCGGCGGCTACCAGACAGTGCTCAAGCGGCTCGCGCCGTAATCGAGCCGGAGATCAGCGATGCGCATGACGACCGACTCACGAATCAAGATCGCCGTGCAGAAGTCCGGCCGGCTGACCGACCACTCGCTCGAGCTGCTCGTTCGCTGCGGCCTGAGCTATTCGCGCGGCAAGGACCAGCTGATCTGCTACGGCGAAAACATGCCGGTCGACGTGCTGCTGGTTCGCGACGACGACATTCCGCGCCTCGTGCAGGAAGACATCTGCGACTTGGGCATCGTCGGCCTCAACATCATCGAGGAGCGGCGCCTCGAGTTGATCTCGCAGGGCGAGAAGGAACTCTTCAGCGAGGTGGGCAGGCTCGACTTCGGCCAGTGCCGGCTCTCGTTCGGTCTGCCTGCCGGCGTGCCGTTCGAAGGCCCGAAGCAATTGCAGGGCAAGCGGATCGCGACGACCTACCCGCGCATCCTCGCCGACTATCTGCAACGCAACGGCGTCGACGCGCAGATCGTCGCGTTCTCGGGTGCGGTCGAGATCGCGCCGAGCCTCGGCAAGGCCGACCTGATCTGCGACCTCGTGTCGAGCGGGCTCCACGATGCGTGCGCACCAGCTCTACGAAGCTGCGACCATCCTCGAGAGCCGCGCGGCGTTGATTCAGACACCGAAGCAGTTGACCGGCGAGAAGGCGCGGTGGCTGCAACGCCTGCTGCTGCGGATTCAGGGCGTGCTGCAGGTCAAGGAGAGCAAGTACATCATGCTGCACGCGCCGCGTTCGGCGCTGAAGGCCATCACCGCGCTGCTGCCCGGCACGGAATCGCCGACGATCATTCCGCTCGAAGGCCGCGACGACAAGGTTGCCGTGCATGCCGTGTGTCGCGAGAACGTGTTCTGGGAAACTCTCGAGCAGCTCAAGGAAGCCGGCGCGAGCTCGATGTTGGTGTTGCCCGTCGAGAAGATGCTGGAGTAGAGGCGCGAATGCAGCCGCAGATCTGGGCAGAGTTATCGAGCGCGCAGCGGGCCGCCTTGCTGGCGCGCCCCGCGCTCAAGAACGACGCGGCGCTCGCGGCGCGCGTCGGCGGGATCATCGCGCGCGTGCGCAGCGAGGGCGACGCTGCGCTGCGCGCGCTCACCGCGCAGTACGATCGGCGTGACGCTGGATTCGCTGGAGGTAGGCGTTGCGGAGTTCGACGCCGCCGAGCAGCGCCTTACCGAGCGGCAGCGGGCGGCCATTCGTTCCGCGGCCGCGAACATCGAGGCGTTCCACAGGCCGCAGCTGCCGCAGCCCTTCGTCGTCGACACCAGTCGAAGGTGTGCGTTGCGAGCGCGTGTCGCGACCGATCGAGAGCGTTGGCCTGTACGTGCCCGCGGGCACTGCACCCCTGCCCTCGACCGCGCTGATGCTCGGCGTGCCGGCGCGGTTCGCGGGCTGCAGGACGCGCATTCTGTGCAGCCCCGTGCAAGCCGACGGCCGCGTCGATGCGGCGGTGCTCTACGCGGCGCGCGTCGCCGGCGTCGAACGCGTGTTCAAGCTCGGCGGCGCGCAGGCGGTCGCGGCGATGGCGTACGGCACGGCTACCGTGCCGAAGGTCGACAAGATCTTCGGACCCGGCAACACGTGGGTCACCGAAGCCAAGGCGCAGGTCGATCGCGATCCCGCCGGCGCGGCGCGCGATTTCCCGGCCGGGCCCTCCGAGGTGCTCGTGATCGCCGATGCGTCGCGCGAACGCGGCGTTCGTCGCCTCGGATTTGCTGTCCCAGGCCGAGCACGGCGCCGATTCGCAGGTGCTGCTGGTCACGACGAGTATCGAGCTCGCGCAGGCCGTGGCGGCCGCGATCGAGACGCAGAAGGCGCGGTTGCCGCGCCGGACGCTCGTCGAGGGGGCGCTCGCCGCACTCGAGCACGATCGTCGTCGCGGATCTCGCAACGGCGTTCGAGATCTCGAACCGCTACGCGCCGGAGCACCTGATCCTGCAGATCGAACGGCCGCGGGACTGGCTGGCGCGCGTGCAGCGCGGCGGGCTCCGTGTTCCTCGGCCCGTGGACGCCGGAATCCGTCGGCGATTACTGCAGCGGCACGAATCACGTGCTGCCGACGTACGGCTACGCGCGGCGGTATTCCGAGCCTCGGCGTGACCGATTTCATGCGCTCGATGACGGTGCAGGAACTGTCGGTCGAGGGGCTGCGCGCGATCGGCCCGATTGCGACGACGCTCGCCGAGCTCGAGGGCCTCGACGCGCATGCATGGGCGGTGAAGGAACGCCTCGCAGACGGATCCGAGCGTCGCGGGAGGCCGCCGATGAGCGTGCTCGATCTCGCGCGCGCCGAGTTGCGCGGCATCCGGCCATACGTTCCGGGCGCGTACGAGCCCGGCCTGATTCGTCTGAACGCGAACGAATCGCCGTGGCGCGCGCCCGGCGATACCTCCGATCGCGGTTTGAACGTGTATCCGCCGCCGCGCCCTACCGTGTTGCAGATCAAGCTGGCCGAGTACTACGGCATCGAGCAGCGGCAGATCCTCGTGACGCGCGGCAGCAGCGAAGCCATCGACGTGCTGATTCGCGGTTTCTGCACCGCCGGCAACGACAAGATCCTGATCTGCCCGCCGACGTTCGACATGTATCGGCTGTATGCGAGCATCCAGAACGCCGGCATCGTGCGCGTGCCGTTGCTGGCCGAGCGCGACTTTCGCGCTCGACGTCGACGGCATCCTGCAGGTGCTCGACGCGAAGACGAAGATCGTTTTCATCTGCTCGCCGAACAACCCGACGGGCCAATCGATGGCGCGGGCGGACATCGAACGGATCTGCCGCGAAACCGCGGGTCGCGCGCTCGTCGTGATCGACGAGGCGTATCACGAGTACGCGGCGGGCGGTCACTATCTCGACCTGCGAAATCGCTACGAGCATGTCGTGCTCCTGCGCACGCTGTCGAAATTCGTTTCGTTGGCAGGCGTGCGCTGCGGGCTGATCGTGGCGGCGCCGGAGCTGATCGAGTTCGCCCAGGTCGTACTGCCGCCCTACACCTTCCCGACCCCGTCGATCGAGCTCGTGGAGCAGACGCTGTCGCAGGACTCGCTGCGCGTGTCCGAAGAGCGCGTCGCGCTGATCAAGCGCGAGCGCGAGCGGCTGGCGTCGGCGCTGGGCGACGTGCCGCAGGTCGTGAAGGTATATCCGAGCGACGCGAACTTCGTCATGGTGAAGACGCGCGACGGCCAGGGGTTTCGCGAGACGGTGCGTCGGGCGGGAATCCTCGTGCGAACGTTCGAGGATCCGCTGCTCGCCGACTGCGTTCGCATCACGATCGGTCGCCCGGCCGACAACGATGAACTGCTCAGAGCCGTAGCGGGCGTGGAGCGCGTGAGCAATGCGTAGAATTCTGTTCCTGGATCGTGGCGGCACGCTTGGTGGCGGAGCCGAAGGGCGGGTCGATGGACACGCTCGACAACCTGCGGCTCGTGCCGGGCGTGATCCCCGCGCTGCTGCGGTTCAAGACCGCGGGCTATCAGTTCGTGATCGTCACGAACCAGGGCGGCCTCGGCGGCCCGGACTTGCCGCGTGCGGCGTTCGAACGCGCCGACGAATACCTGCTGGCGCAGTTCGCCTCGCAAGGCATTCGTTTCGCGGCTAACTTCGTATGCCCGCACCTGCCCGAGGCCCGGCTGCGCGTGCCGCAAACCGGGCATCGGCCTGGTGCGCGACTTCGTGAACGCCGAGCCGCTCGACCGCGAGCGCTCCGCGATGGTCGGCGACCGCGACATCGACGTCGAGTTCGCGCGCAATCTCGGCATCAAGGGGTTCCGGCTCGGTTCAGCGGATGCTTCGACCTGGGACGCGATCGTGCACGCGCTCGTCGATCGGCCGCGCACCGCGACCGTGACGCGCAAGACGAAGGAAACCGACATTCGGGTCAGCGTCGATCTCGACAGCGAGGCCGAGCCGCGCGCGAAGACGGGCCTCGGCTTCTTCGACCACATGCTGGAGCAGCTCGGCAAGCATGGCGGCTTCAAGCTCGACGTGGAATGCCGCGGCGATCTTGCGATCGACGAGCACCACACGGTCGAGGACGTCGCGCTCGCGCTGGGCCAGGCGTTGCGCGAAGCGCTCGGCGACAAGCGCGGCATCCAACGCTACGGGTTTCTGCTGCCGATGGACGAGGCGGATGCCGAGGTGTCGATCGATCTCGGTGGCCGGCCGTTCCTCGTATTCGAAGCCACGTTCCCGCGCGATCGCGTGGGCGAGCTGCCGACCGAGCTCGTGCCGCACTTCTTCCGCTCGCTGGCGGAGACGCTCGGAGCGGCGATCCACGTGCGCGTGCGCGGCGAGAACGCACATCACATGGTCGAGGTGACGTTCAAAGCCGTCGCCCGCAGCCTGCGCCAGGCGTTCATCCGGCGCGGCGACGAGCTGCCGACAACCAAGGGGCAGCTGTAATGCGCCGCGAGCCGGTCATCATCCCGTCGTGCGGATCGAATCTCGCGTCGCTGCAGTTCGCGCTCGAGCGCCTCGGCGCGAACGTGCCGCTGACCGAGGATCCGGAGCGGATTCGGGCCGCGAGCCACGTGATTCTGCCCGGCGTGGGTGCCGCGGCGCCCGGGATGGCGCGGCTCGCCGCGGCCGGCCTGGTCGATCTGATTCCGACGCTGACGCAGCCGGTACTCGGCATTTGCCTCGGCATGCAGTTGCTGTTTGCGCGCTCCGAGGAGGAGAGACACGCTCGTGCCTTGGCGTCATCGACGCCCAGGTCCGACGGATGCCGGCGAGCCCCGCATTGCCGGTGCCGCAGATGGGCTGGAACGAGCTCGAGCCGGTCGGCGAGTCGGCGCTGATGAAGGACGTGCCGCGCGGGGCTTACGCCTACTTCGTCCACAGCTACGCGGTACCTCCGGGCGTTTATACGCGCGCGCTGACGGTCTACGGCGAGCCCTTCTCGGCCGTCGTCGAGCAGGGCAACTTCTTCGGCACTCAGTTTCATCCCGAGCGCTCGTCGCGGCTCGGCGCCCAGATACTCCACAACTTTCTGAATATTGAGCTCTAACTAGCTGTTTCGCATGAAGCTGATCCCCGCCATCGACCTTCGCGACGGGCGTTGCGTGCGCCTTTTCAAAGGCGACTTCGCGCAGGAGACGCGTTACGCGGTCGACCCGGTAGCGCTGGCCGGGCAGTACCGCGAGCTCGGTGCCGAATGGCTGCATGTCGTGGACCTCGACGGGGCCAAGAGCGGCGCGCCCGTGAACTTGCCTTTGATCGAGCGAATGCGCGCGGCCGCGGGTGTCGACGTTCAGTACGGCGGCGGCATTCGGAACCTGGCGAGCCTGGAACAGGCGCTCGCAGTCGTCACGCGCGCCGTCATCGGCAGCCTGGCCGTGACCGACCCGGCGACGGTGACCGGCTGGTTCACGATGCACGGCCCGGAGCGGCTCGTGCTCGCGCTCGACGTGCGGCTCGGCGAATCGGGCACGCCCATGATTGCGACGCACGGCTGGACGCGCGCATCGACGTATGACGCTTGCGGCCGCGATCGAGCGTTACGCGTCTGTCGGCTTGCGCCACGTGCTCTGCACGGACATCGATCGCGACGGCGCGCTGACGGGCCCGAACGTCGACCTCTATCGCGATTGTGCGAAGCGTTGGCCTGGGATCGAGTTCCAGGCGTCGGGCGGCGTGCGCGACGCGACCGATCTCGCCGCGCTCGCCGCGGCCGGCGCCGCGGCCGCGGTGTCGGGTAAAGCCCTGCTCGAAGGCCGGCTCACGCCGGAGGAGATTCGACCATTCTTACGCGGCGCATAATTCCTTGCCTCGACGTCCGCGACGGCGTCGTCGTCAAAGGCGTGCAGTTCCGCGACCACAAGGTCGTGGGCGACATCATGACGCTCGCCGCGCGGTATCGCGACGAAGGCGCCGACGAGCTCGTGTTCTACGACATCACCGCGAGCCCCGATCGGCGCACGGTCGACCGCACGTGGGTCAACCGGATCGCTGCGGTGCTCGACATTCCGTTCTGCGTGGCCGGCGGCATTCGCACCGTCGCCGACGCCGAAGGCGTGCTGAACCTCGGCGCCGACAAGATCTCCGTGAACTCCCCTGCGCTCGAACGCCCGGATCTGATCGACGAGCTCGTGCGGCGGTTCGGTTCGCAGTGCGTCGTGATCGGCATCGACACCCTGGAGCGCGACGGTGATTACCACGTCTACCAATACACGGGCGACCCGAACCGTTCGCGTGCCGCGGATCGTCGCACGCTCGACTGGGTGCGCGAGGTGCAGGATCGCGGCGCGGGTGAGATCGTGCTCAACTGCATGAATCAGGACGGTGTTCGCAAAGGCTACGACGTGACGCAGCTCGCGGCGGTACGCGCGGTGGCGCACGTGCCCCTGATAGCCTCGGGCGGCGCCGGAGCGATGCCGCACTTCAAGGACGTATTCGAGCAAGCGCACGTCGACGGCGCGCTCGCAGCGAGCGTGTTTCATACGGCCGCGATCGACATTCGCGAGCTGAAGCAGTACCTGGCAGGGGTCGGGATCGCAATCCGGCCCGTCGTGTAGGAGAACGCGCGTGAGTGACGTGGCATTTCTGGAACGCTTGCAGACGGTGATCAAGCAGCGCATTGCAACGGCGCCGCCGGGCAGCTACACGGCCAAGCTCGCCGCGCAGGGCGTGCTTAAGGTGGCGCAGAAGGTCGGTGAGGAAGGCGTCGAGCTCGCGATCGCCGCGGCGGCGCAGGACAAGATACATGTCACCGCGGAAGCCGCCGACCTGATCTACCACCTGCTGTTGTTGCTGCAGCTGCGCGACCTGTCGTTGGGCGACGTCGTCGAAGAGCTCGAGCGGCGCCACCGCGACGTGGCCTGAGCCAGGGTCGGTGGCCACGGCCCGCGTGCTCGGGGTGGGGCTCCTCGCCCATCGACGCGCAGCCGGTCCGATGGCACACTCGGTCGTAGGCAACACTGCCACGCGCTCGGGGGGAATTCGATGCGTCCGGTAGTCCAGTTTCGAGGCCTTCATTCGGGCCTGATTTCGCTTGGCCTGCTTGTCACCACCATCGCCGCTGGCCAGCCACCTGCGCCGCCTCCGGTGCCCGATCGCGCGGCGGCGGAACGCATCGCCGCGAACAACAGACTTCCCGACCCTCCGGGCACCGGTCCCTATGCGGCCATGAAGGAGGAAGTCGCGTCGCTGCCGAAGCACGTGATCTATCGACCGGCGAATCTCGCCGCACTCGGTGGTCGCAAGCTCGGCGTCGTCGCGTGGGGCAACGGCGGATGTTCCGATGACGGCGCCAGCACGCGCTTCCATCTCCTCGAGATCGCTTCGCACGGCTACCTCGTGATCGCGAATGGCAGGATCCTGAGCGGCCCCGGGGCCCCAGCGCCGCAGCCGCGGGCCCAAACGCCGCCGGATCAGCCGCAAGGTGCGCGCACGCTCGCCTCCGATCTGACCGCCGCGATCGATTGGGCGCTGGCCGAGAACGCGCGCGCCGGCAGCCCATACTCGGGTCGAATCGACCCTGCGCTCGTGGCGGTATCGGGTTGGAGCTGCGGCGGCCTTCAGGCGTTGACGGCCGCCAAGGACCCGCGCGTGAAGACCGTCGTGATGCAGAACACCGGCGTGCTGAACGACGGGCCGAACACCACGATTCCGGGCATGGACCTCACGAAGGACGGCGCTCGCGAACTTCCACACACCCGTGCTCTACATCCTCGGCGGGCCGCCGGACATCGCCTACAAGAACGGCATGGATGATTTCCAGCGCATCGCCAACGTGCCCGTCGCCGTCGCGAATCTGCCGGTCGGTCACGGCGGCACGTATCAGGAGCCGAACGGCGGCGCGGCCGCGCAGGTGGCGGTCAGCTGGCTCGAATGGCAGCTGCGCGGCGACCCAGTGGCCGCGCGCCGATTCGTCGGCGACGACTGCGGGCTGTGCCGCGACTCGAGCTGGACGTTCGAACGCAGGAACTTCCCGGCAGCGGCCGCCGGCAAGCACTGAGCGCCTCGGCTTAGATCAGGACTTCGATCGCCGGGTCGCGCAGGTTGTAGCGTGAGCTCATCGCGTAGCCATATGCGCCGGCGTTTGCGATCAGCAGTACGTCGTTCTCCCTGGCCGGCGGCAGCAGGCGATCGGAGCCGAGACGATCGCCGGTCTCGCAGATGGGCCCGACGATCGTCACGAGCTCCGTGCCCGGTTTGCCGAGTCGCGTGAGGTTCACGATGTCGTGATACGCGCCGTACAGTGCGGGCCGGATCAGGCTGTTCATTCCCGTGCCGACGCCGACGTATTGCACATCGCCCTTACCCTTCGTCTGTGTGACGCGCGCAAGCAGTACGCCCGCTTGCGCCACGACGAAGCGGCCGGGTTCGATCCACAGCGACCGGCCGCCGCAGCCCTGCTTGATCTCGCCGAGCGCCTTGTCCAGCGCACGCAGGTCGAGGCCGAGCTGACCCGTCTTCTCGGGCACGCCGAGACCGCCGCCGACGTCGAGATAGCGTACGTCGGGAAGGACATCGAGCAGCTTCAACAGTTGCCGGCCGGTGTCGAGCCAAGCTTCGGGCGTCAGCACGCCGCTGCCCGTGTGCGCGTGCAATCCGACGACCCGTGCACCCGCTTTCTTCACGGCGTCGACGAGCTCGTCGATCTCGAACAGCGGGATACCGAACTTCGAATGTACGCCGGCCGTGCGCACGTGCTCGTGATGCCCGCGTCCCTGGCCAGTGTCGATGCGGACGAACACATCCTTGCCCTTGAACAGTTTCGCCCAGTTCTTCAACGGGAACAGATTGTCGAGCGTGACCCACACGCCCTGCTCCAGCGCATGCTCGTATTCCGCACGCGGTGCGAAATTCGGCGTGAACAGGATGCGCTCGCGATCGAGATCCGGCAGCACTTCGAGCACGCGAGCGATCTCGCCTGGCGATACGCACTCGAGATTCAAGCCGCGATCGTGCACGAGCTTCAGAATCTCGCGGTTCGAGTTGGCCTTCATCGCGTAGAAGACCGCGTCGACGGACTTCAGCGAGCGCAGCGCCGCGACGGCCGACTCGATGCTCTCGCGGTCGTAGACGTAGGTGGCATCGCGCGCGGCGCCGATTTCGAGCAGCTGCGCCTTCTTCTTGACCCACCACGGCTTGGGCGCTGCCTTGGCTGGAGCGGCGCCACCCTGGAGCCGTTCCCACGTCTCGCCGAACACGCCGCCCTCGAACTTGCCGACGAGCAGCCCGTGCAGGTGCTGCACGAGCCGATACGCGTTTTCCGAGTTCACGACGAACGTGAGATTCAAGTCGTTCGCCGCCTGCGTGACGAGGTGGACCCGCTGTTCCTGGAACACCTCGAGCACGGGCGTGAGCTCGTGCAGGATGGTGCGGATGCGCTGGCCGACCAGCGTAACGGCCGCGCAATCGCCGATGATCGTGACCTTGCAGAACTTGCGAAGATCGGCGGCGAGCGCCTCGATTGCGGCGCGAGTGGTGACGTTTTGCGCCGTATCGATCGAGACGGTCACGTTGCTCTCGGACGTCGAGATCAGGTCCACCGAGATACCGTGTTCGCGGAACACGTTGAACGCATCGGCCAGAAAGCCGACCTGGTGCCACATCTCCATCGACTCCATCGACACGAGCGTGATGCCCGCTCGATGCGAGATCGCCTTCAGCCGCGCCTGGTCGTCGCCGGGCGCGTTCGAGATGACGCTACCTTCCCACTCCGGATGCGTCGTGCACTTCAGGAACAACGGAATGCCGGACGCACGCACGGGCGAAATGCTGCGCGGATGCAGAATTCCGCCGCCCGCGGACGCGATCTCCTGGGCTTCCCTGTAGTGCAGGCTCTTGATCAGTCGCGCCGACGGCACGGCCTTCGGATCGGCGCTGAAAAATCCAGGCGCATCGGTCCAGATCTCGAGCCTGCGTGCCTCGAGCTTGCTCGCGAGATAAGCGCCGGTCGTGTCGGAGCCGCCGCGACCTGAGTAGCACCGTCTCGCCCTGCGGGTTGCGCGCGAGAAACCCCTGCGACAGCACGATTCCCTTCATCCCGGCGAAGCGCTGCTGAAGCGCCTTGTCGGGGGAGAAATCGCAGCGAGCCGACAGGTAGCGCGCGGTCTCCGTCTGATCGCGTGGTGTGGAACTCTCGAGGTACTCGCGAATGTCGTGCCACGCGATGTCGAGTCCGGTCGAACGCAGGTAGGCGACGCCGAGCTCCGTGGCCGCGAGTTCGCCATTGGCGAGCACGCGCGCATGCACGCGCGGGCTGACCTCGCCGACGAGTTTCACACCCGCGATCACCTGCTCGAGCGTGCGGAAGCGTTCGTCGAACATCGACGCATCGACACCAAGCTCCTTGGCGAGTGCGTCGTGCTGCGCGCGGATCTTTGCGAGGCGTTCGTCGGTATCGCCGCTGGACACGGCGGCGTCGAGTAGTGCGATCAGCGCGTTCGACACGCCCACGAGGGCCGAGTGCACGATCACGGGCCGTACGCCTTCAGCGAGCCGCTCGCGCAGGAGTTTCGCGATGATGGCCCAGTTCTCCGCGGTAGACACGCTCCGTCCGCCAAACTTCATCACGACCCATGGCGAGTCGGGGTACGGTGTGTCGACGGCTTGGCTCACGCCGAGCGCTGGAACTGCTGACATCTGCTGCCTCTGGCTAAACGAGATTCAAATCGGTGACCGCGCCGGTAGAGGCAGAGCTGACCAACCGGGCGTATTTCGCGAGAAGCCCGCGTTCGGCTTTCGGCGCTGGTGGCCGCCAGGCGCGCAGCCGTTGCTCGATGGTCTCGTGCGAGACCCCGATGTCGATCGTCTTGCGTGCGGCGTCGATCACGATCGGGTCGCCGTCCTGCACGATCGCGATCGGCCCGCCGACGGCAGCCTCGGGCGTGACGTGCCCGACGACGAAGCCGTGGCTGCCGCCCGAGAAGCGGCCGTCGGTGATCAGCGCCACCTTGCCGCCGAGACCGCGCCCGATGATCGCGCCCGTGGGGCTCAGCATCTCGGGCATGCCCGGTGCGCCCTTCGGCCCTTCGTAACGGATCACGACCACGTCGCCCGCCACGACGATCGCCGTCGAGGATCGCACGCAGTGCCAGGTGCTCATCGTCGAAGACCTTCGCCCGGCCCCGCAAACTTCAGGCCTTCCTTGCCGGAAACCTTCGCGACGGCGCCCTCGGGTGCGAGGTTGCCGCGCAGGATTGCGAGGTGGCTCTGTGCTTTGATCGGATTGGCAAGCGTACGAACGATCGTCTGCCCTGCGGGATAAGTTCCGACAACCGCGAGATTCTCCGCGACGGTGAGGCCCGTGACAGTGAGGCACCCGCCGTGCAACAGGCCCGCGTCCAACAACATCTTCTGCAGCGGCTGAATGCCGCCGATCTTGATCAGCTCCGACATCAGGTAGCGGCCGCTCGGACGTAAATCGGCAAGCACCGGGGTTCGGTCGCCGAGGCGCGAGAAGTCATCGAGCGTGAGATCCACCTTCGCGTCGTGCGCAATCGCCAGCAGATGCGAGCACGGCGTTCGTCGAGCCGCCGAGCGCGATCACCGTCGTGATAGCGTTCTCGAAGGCCTCCTTGGACAGGATGTCGGAGGGCTTGATACCGCGCTTGATGAGCGCCACGACGGCTTCACCGGCACGCCTGCAGTCGCTGTGCTTGGCGGTCGACACTGCCTCCTGCGCCGAGCTGTTCGCGAGGCTCAGGCCCAGCGCTTCGATCGCCGATGCCATGGTGTTCGCCGTGTACATTCCGGCACAAGAACCCGGTCCTGGAATCGCCGTAGACTCCACTTCCTTCAGCTCACGGTCGTCGATCTTGCCGGCGGCGTGGCTGCCGACGGCTTCGAACACGGAGATGATGTCGCGGTCCTTGGCGCCCGGCTTGATCGTGCCGCCGTACACGAAGACCGAGGGGCGGTCGAGGCGCGCCATCGCCATCGCGCAGCCCGGCATGTTCTTGTCGCAACCGCCGATCGCGACGAACCCGTCGAATCCTTCACCCGCGACCACGGTCTCGATCGAATCCGCGATGACCTCGCGGGAAACGAGCGAGTACCGCATGCCCGGAGTGCCGTTCGAGATGCCGTCGGATACCGTGATCGTATTGAACAGCACGCTCTTGCCGCCGGCGGCGTCGGCTCCCGCGGCTGCGTCGCGCGCGAGCACATCGATGTGCATGTTGCAGGGGGTCACCATGCTCCAGGTCGACGCGATCCCGACCTGCGGCTTCGCGAAATCGGCATCTTCGAAGCCGACTGCCCGAAGCATCGAGCGTGCAGGCGCCTTCGCCGCGCCGTCGACGACGACGCGGGAATAGCGGCGCGGGTCGTGAGCTGGGTCGTCCTGATTAGCCATCGTTCGGTGCCGGAGTCGCATTTTTGCGAGCCCGCGATTATGGAGGCGTGGGTACCATGGGGCAACCGCCGGAACCCTAAGGGAATAGGCGGGATCGGCCCCGCCTGCTCCGGTTGGCGGCCCTTCTCGGCAGGGTGCCGCTCGACCCGGCCATGTCCCCGGGCGATGGCGGAGCCTGGTCGAAGACAAAGGCTGCCGGAACAGGCGAGTACGACTTCTTCTCCGAGTTCTGTCTGAATAGTTGTATGATCGAGCAGTCACCCTTCCTCAGTTCGTTGGTGCCATGGATCCTCGGGATTCGGGAATCTTCAAGCTTGCCAGCGTCGGCACTCCTCTGGACGTCTTGTCCGCGATGACCGACGAGATGAGCCTGAAGGAGCGCAGCAATCTGATTCTGCTCGACCGGGCTTTGCACGAGCACTGGGGACTCGGTCAGAACGTGATTCTGAATTGGTGCCCCGAAGGCGACGGGCTAACGCTGATCGTGATCCCCCACTACGGCGTCGCAGAGTACTCGGGCCGCGAAGACCAAATTTTGGGCGGCGACGACGTGCCGCGGCCAAAACAGGATTTCTTCCAGGCGCTGTTGTCCTCCCGTCGCTGCCTGACGCCGGCACAGCTGCACAAAGTCGGCCGGCTGCTCGGCGTAGCGCCGACTCATGTCACGTTGCGCGAGTCGCTGAAGAATACGGTCGGACAGAACGAGATCATCGAGAAGATGGTCAAGCGCTACAGCATCAGCTATGTGCCGAACCGCGGCGTGTGCCTGTTCGACATCGTGGGATTCAGTCTGCTCACGCCGTTCGAACAGATGATGCAGCTGAACAGCCTCTCCTACTCGCTGAACTCTGCGCAGAGCCGGCTGTTGACCAAGCGTATCGGCGTCGACTTCTCGCGCACGACGACCGGCGACGGGTTCTACATTTGGAACCGGGACCTGTCCCTCGAGGGCAACGTCAATCTGTACCATTTCATGCAGCTCGCGTTGGCCGACAACGCGATCGCCCACAAGAAGACCCGGCGCAACGGCGTGCCGCGGCTGCGCGCGTGCTTTCACGTCGGCAGTAGCTACGAGTTCCATCAGGCCGAGGGCCTGAACCCCACGCTGTACAACTACATCGTCGGCGACGTGACGGTCGATCTCGCACGCATGATCGAGCGCGCGATGCCTGGGCAGGTGCTCGTAGGCGACTTCCGTGCGGGCATGCTGGCCGCGGAGCCCGACGGTGGAGAGACGGCTATCATCGACTCGGTCGACTTCGTGGATCTGGCGACGCGCAACGTCGAGCAGCTGGCGGGTATCGAACTGTCCGGCGAGCGCGTCGATGCGATTCGTAGCTATCTGACCGGCTCGAAGCTCACGAATGGCGAATTCAGCGTGCGTCGCATCACGATCAACGACAAGCACGGTATCTCGCGCCGCGTCTACAACGCGAAGGTCAACATCTACCGGCAGAGTGCGGAGCCGATCCTGCTCGGAATCGAAGACCGCGCGCTCGAGGTGAGCGCAGTACCGGTCACCGGCGGCGACCCGCGTGCGCTAACGCTGCGGCCGCTGCCGGTCTGAGGTCAGGTCGTGCCGGAGCGCACTGCCGGCGTTTGAGCGACGAGCAGCGTGCTATCCGCATCGGGGTCTGCCGCGTCGCCTTGCGGCGCCGTGTGGAGCCGAATGCCATTCGGGCCTGCGAAACGCATCTGGTGTTGGCCGGCGGCAATCAAGTCGCCGTCGCGGAGTCTGTGCTCGCGCACTCGCCGCCCGTTGACGAAGCAGCCGTTCGTGCTACTGAGGTCGATCAGCAGCCAGCCTTCGGTCGTCTCCATGAACAGGTTCTGGAAGCGGCTCACGTACCGGCTGTCGAGGCTGATGTCGCAGCTGGCGTCGCGGCCGAGCACCATGCGCGGACGATCCAAAGCGACCTCAGCTACGATCGATTTGCCGCTCGAAACGATCAGTCGCGCGGCCTCGATGCGCAACGGCCCTGGGTCGTTCAAGTGGACGGCTGCGGGCGACAGCGTCTCTTCCATGGATTGCACCCAGGCAGATGCGTCGTAGCGCAGGTTCAGCGCCATGCCAATCTCTTTCAGCAGCACGCGCGTGACGCGAGGTTGGCGATTGCCGCCCGTCGAACGCGCCGCCACGGCGTCGAGAGCCGCACAGCACAGCGCATTGATATCGCCGACGACACCTTGCGTAAAGGCTTGGATATCGACGATGACGTCGTCGGGCATCAACTCCTCGGCCCAGTCGCAGCCTGCTCCGCGCAGACAGGTCCGCACGTACGCCCGCGTCTCGTCGAGCGTGAACCCGGACAGTCGCTGATGCGCGGCGCGCGCCCACGGCCCGCCTTCGTACTGCGGCAGCAGGTTGGCGACGAGATCTTCGTTGCGCGTCAGGGCGAGGAAGAACACGATCGGCTTGGTACGCAGCCGCAGCTTGGCCAGCCACTCGAGTTCGCGCAACACCGGGGCCGAGAACCGCTCGATGGCATCGGCGACGACGTAGCAGAAACGACCGTGCGCTGCCTGATGACGCAGAAATACCTCGAGGATGCGCCGTAGCTCCTCGTGCCCACCTTCGACGGCGCCGGGGCCGATGTCGGTGAGCAGCTTCTGCAGCAATTGCTCGCGGGTCTCACACGAAGGGTCGAGCCACGCGGCCGAGAGGTTGCGCAGCTGGGCGAAGCGCTGATGGATCAGCGTTCCCTTGCCGGCGCCCGCCGGGCCGCTCAGGAACAGGCAATAGATCTGTTTGTTGATCAGGTCTTCGAGCTTCAGAGCCGCGTACCGCATCGAGTGCGAGCCGAACACTGGTCGGGCCGCATCGGCAACGAACGGGTTGCTTTCCAGCTTGTACTGCTCGAGGAACAATTCGCCGCCGCCCTCTGAGGGAGTGGTTCTGGTTTGCCGTCACCATACCGCGCGTGGGTAGCCAGCACTAGGGGCGCATGGCGGTCGGTCGGCCGTGCTCGGCATCGCGTTCGTGGGTCACGCGAGCAAGGACGTGTAGGTGACTGGAAACGAAAGATTTTGAGTGGGGTTCAGATTGGTCGGGGCGACAGGATTTGAACCTGCGACCCCTTGCACCCCATGCAAGTGCGCTACCAGGCTGCGCCACGCCCCGACCGAGGCGGCAAGTGTAGCGGCAAAGTCTAGCGGCGGGTACCCGCCGCGGTGCGGCAGCGCAGACTTGGGCTAGCGGCGAAGGAGCTTCAGGACGTCTTCGAGCTCGGCGCGAACCTGACGAATGATCTGCTGGCTCTGGGTCGTGTCGCTACGCGCCTCGTCGCCCATGAGTCGCTGGCGTGCGCCGCCGATCGTGAAACCTTCCTCGTAGAGCAGGCTCCGAATCTGGCGAATGACAAGCACGTCCTGGCGCTGATAGTAGCGGCGATTGCCGCGACGCTTGACCGGTTTCAGCTGGGGAAACTCCTGCTCCCAATAGCGCAACACGTGCGGCTTCACACCGCAAAGTTCGCTGACCTCGCCGATCGTGAAATAGCGCTTTCCCGGAATCGGCGGGAGTTCGGAGTTATTCCCTGGTTCCAGCATAGGCTTCGACTCGCGCTTTTAGTTTTTGGCCGGGGCGAAACGTCACGACGCGACGAGCGGTGATCGGAATTTCCTCGCCCGTCTTCGGATTTCGCCCTGGTCGTTTGTTCTTGTCACGCAAATCGAAGTTTCCGAACCCGGAAAGCTTGACTTGTTCGCCCACCGCAAGAGCGGCTCTGAGATCCTCGAAGAACGAATCGACGAGCTCACGAGCCTCGCGCTTGTTCAGACCAAGCTCGTTGAATAACGACTCGGCCATATCCGCTTTCGTCAGTGCCATATTCGTGGTTCGGCGTCCGATTACTGTTAAGTTCTTATTGTCGCTCCGAGCTCACGCTCCAGCTGAAGCATGACCGAGCGCAGCGTTTTATCGGCGTCCTCGTCAGTAAGGGTGCGTGAGACGTCCTGTAAAATCAAGCCTAACGCGATGCTTTTTCGTCTTGTATCTACACCCTTGCCGCGGTATACGTCGAAAACGACCAGGTGTTGAAGCTGCTCTCCGGCGGCGCCCTTCGCCACTTGCCGCAGTGCCTCGGCCGACACGGCTTCATCGACGACGACCGCGAGGTCGCGCCTGATCGATGGGAATCGAGCGTAGCTTCGAAACGCCGGAACACGCGCAGCAAACGTGGCGTCGAGCCGCAGTGCGAACAGCACAGCGCTCCGATTCTTGCCGAGCTGGGGCTGCAAGTCGGGGTGCAGCCCGCCTAGCCATCCGACCGCTTGTTCGCCAAGGAAGATTCTCGCCGTGCGCCCAGGACACAGCGCGGGGTGATCCGCCGTCTCGAACCGAAACTCGGTCGCCGCGCCCCGTGAGCTGCAGCAGCGCCTCGACGTCGCCTTTGACGTCGAAGAAGTCGACCTCCGGCGAGGCGCCGTCCCAGTGCTCAGGAGCACGCCCGCCGACCGCGATGCCCGCCAGCACGGTCGTCTGCGCTACTCCGGCACCCTCGGCAGCGAATTGCGGCCCGATCTCGAACAGCTTCAGGCGCGGCCGTTGGTGATTCAGATTCAGGCGCGCGGCGTAGAGGAGCCCGGGCCACAGCGACCGACGTAGAACTGCCATATCGTTCGCGAGCGGATTCGCGAGTGCGATCGGTTCGCTGCCGGGGTTGACGAGGGCCTCCAGCTCGGCGTCGATGAAGCTGTAGGTGATCGCCTCCGAGTACCCGCGGGCGACGAGCACGTCCGCCAGGCGCTCGGCCGGAACGCTGTGCTCCGTCGCCACACCGAGACGTTCAGTCGCGAGCGCTGGCGTAGCCGGGATCCGGTCGTACCCAACCATGCGCCCCACTTCCTCGACCAGGTCCTCTTCGATCGTTATGTCGAATCTGACCGGCGGCGGCGTCACCTGCCAGCCGTCAGCGCGGGCTGTCACCTGCATGCCGAGGCGAGTCAGCAGGTCCGACACTTGCGCTTCCGGCACCGCGAGCCCGAGCAGCGCGTCCAGCCGCTGCCGGCGTAACGTGACGGCAGGCCGCCGCGGCACGTCGGCGGCGCGTTCGGCGATCGTCAGGGGGCCCGGTTGCCCGCCGCAGATCGACAACAACAGCGCCGTGGCGCGCTCGATGCCACGCCGCTGCCCAGACGGATCGACTCCACGTTCGAACCGCATCGAGGCGTCGGTATGCATGCCGTAGCGGCGTGCCCGACCCGCAATCGCACTCGGAGCGAAAAACGCCGCCTCGAGAAACACGTCCGTGGTGGCGTCGCCGACGGCAGTTGACTGGCCGCCCATGATGCCGGCGAGGCCCACGGCGCCGCGGCCGTCGCCGATCACGAGCACGTCCGGGCCGAGCACGAGGGCGCGGCCGTCAAGTAGCGTCAGCGCCTCACCCGGGTTGGCGAAGCGAACTTCGATACGTTTGTCGAGCTTGCGCAAATCGTATGCGTGCAGCGGCTGGCCGAGCTCGAGCATGACGTAGTTCGTGACGTCGACGATCGGCTGGATCGGTCGTAAGCCGGCACGCCGCAACCGTTCGCGCATCCACAACGGCGTTTTCGCGCCCGCGGCCAGTCCGCGTATGACGCGGCCGACGAAGCTCGGGCAACTGGCGCCCGCATTGAGCTCCACAGGCAATCGATCCGCGATGCTCGCCGATGCGGACGCCGGCGCCGGCTCGGCGAACGCCTTGCCGCGTCTTGCCGCAAGCTCGCGCGCGATTCCGAGCACGCTGAAACAGTCGCCGCGGTTCGCCGTCACGTTGATCTCGAAGCTCGCGTCAGCGAGGCGCAGATGGTCGACGATCGGCGCTCCCACCGGCGCGTCGGCGTCGAGCAGCAACAAACCGTTCGTGTCATCGACGAGCGTCAGCTCTTTGGCTGAGCAGAGCATGCCGTGCGACTTCACGCCGCGAAGCTCGGCGGCGCCGATTTTCTTGCCGCCCGGCAACGTGGCGCCGATGCGGGCCAACGGCGCCTTGATTCCCGCTGCCACGTTCAGCGCACCGCACACAATCTGGTGACTATCTACGCCGTCGGTGACCACGCAGACCGACAGGCGATCGGCGTTCGGATGACGCTCGACGCTCAGCACTTGCGCGACGACGATTCCATCGAGCGCCGTGCCGATGGGGTCCACGGCCTCGACTTCGAGGCCCGCCGCCGTGAGGTCGGCCGCAATCTGCCCGGTGTCGCCATCGAGCTCGACGAAATCGCGCAACCAGTCGAGATTTACTCGCATGCGGCGGCCTCAGTCGAACTGCTCTAAGAAACGGAGATCGTTCTCGAAGAACGCGCGCAGATCGTCGACCCCATATCGCAGCATGGTGAGCCGCTCGACTCCCATGCCGAACGCGTAACCGCTGAATTCCGCCGGGTCGACGCCGACGTTGCGTAGCACGTTCGGGTGCACCATGCCGCAGCCGAGAATCTCGAGCCAGCGTCCGGATTCCGCGAGCACGTCGACTTCGGCCGAAGGCTCCGTGAACGGAAAGTACGACGGCCGGAATCGTAGCTGCACTTCGCGCTCGAAGAATTTCGACACGAAGTCGTACAGCAGCGCTTTCAAGTTCGCGAAGCTGATGTTGCGGTCGATCACGAGCCCCTCGACCTGCGTGAACATCGGCGTGTGCGTGAGATCCGAATCGCGACGGTACACGCGCCCCGGCGCGATCAACCGTATCGGCGCGCCGCGCTCCCGTAGCGCGCGGATCTGCACGGGCGACGTGTGCGTGCGCAGCAGGAGGCCAGAGCGCAGGTAGAACGTGTCGTGCATCGCCCGCGCCGGATGGTCCTCCGGGATGTTCAGCGCCGTGAAGTTGTGGAAGTCGTCCTCCACTTCGGGGCCGGTGTGCACGTCGAAGCCGGCGTGCCCGAGGATAGCCACCATGCGTCGCAGAGTGCGCGTGACCGGATGCAGGCGGCCAGGGGGCTCGCCCCTACCTGGCAGGGTCACGTCGATTGCCTCTGCCGCGAGCTGCGCGGCTACGCGGCGTGCTTCGAGCGTCGCCCGCCGGGCTTCGATGCTCGACTCGAGCGTCGCCTTGGCCGTGTTGATAGCCTGGCCGACCGCGCGAATCTGCTCCGGTGGCAGCTTGCCCACCTCACGCAGCTGAGCCGTGAACAGGCCCTTCTTGCCGAGGAACTGGACGCGCACAGCGTCGAGCGCAGCCAGCTCTTCGGCTGCGCTGACGGCGGCTTCGGCCTGGCTCAGCAGATCTGCGACGCCGGTCACCGGCTATTACCCATCGACGAGGGTGGTCAGGCGCCTGCGAGAGCCTCTTTCGCCGCGGCGACGAGCGCCGCGAAGCCTTCCTGATCGTGTACCGCAATGTCGGCGAGGATCTTGCGGTCCACTTCGATCTCGGCGAGCGCGAGGCCGTTCATCAGCCGGCTATACGACAAGCCGCTCGCACGAGCGGCGGCGTTGATGCGCGTGATCCACAGCGCGCGGAACTCGCGCTTGCGCACGCGCCGATCGCGGAACGCGTACTGGCCGGCCTTGATGACCGCCTGCTTCGCGACGCGGAATACCTTGCGGCGGGCGTTGTAGTAGCCCTTGGCTTGGTTGAGGACCTTGCGATGGCGCGCCTTCGCCGTGACGCCACGTTTTACTCTGGCCATCTAAGTCTCCTCACGCGTACGGCAGCTGCTGACGGATTCTGTCGACGTCCGTCTCGTGGACCTGCATTGGTCGACCGAGCTGACGTTTCCGCTTCGGCGACTTCTTGGTCAGGATATGGCGTTTATGGGCATGGCCGGATTTGAAACCGCCATTACCCTTCGCGCGGAAACGCTTTGCAGCGCCGCGCTTCGTCTTCAGCTTCGGCATGACATTCTCCTCGATGTTTAGCCCGTTCCAGTGTTGCCTCGACTGGGCGGGCGGCCCGCGCCCGCCGCGCGGATGCGCGACGGTCACTGGCACTTGTTCGTTTTCGTTGACGGAGCGGTCAGCGCCTGCGCGGACCTATCACCATCACCATCTGCCGTCCTTCCATGAGCGGCTGCTGTTCAACGGAGCCGTACTCCTCCAGGTCCTGCTGCACGCGCTTCAGCAACGCGGCGCCGATCTCCTGGTGGACCATCTCCCGACCCCTGAACCTGAGCGTGATCTTGGCCTTGTCGCCATTGGTCAGGAACTTGGTGAGATTGCGGAGCTTGACTTGGTAATCCCCCTCTTCGGTGCCCGGTCGGAATTTAACTTCCTTGACCTGGATCTGCTTCTGCTTGCGCCGCGCCGACTGAGCCTTCTTGTTCTGCTCGAACACGAACTTCCCGTAGTCCATGATCCTGCAGACCGGAGGCTCGGCACCGGGCGCTACTTCCACAAGGTCGAGCCCAACGGCCTCGGCGCTACGTAGCGCTTCCTGGGCTGCCATGACCCCGACCTGCTCACCGTTCGGGCCTATGACGCGAACTTGCGGGGAATTGATCTCCGCGTTGCGTCTTACGCGCTTACCTTGGACGATTCGTAGCTCCTCACGCCGGCTCAAAAACATCGGCCGCGGCTCGCCGCTTCTGCAGCTCTAGAGACTGCTGATGCGCTTACCAACGGCCGGGCTATGTCGTTCCGCCCGGGGGCCCAGCGTTAGCGCCCACCGAACGATCGCGCATTGTACGGGCACGTCCGGAGCCGCACAAGGCGCGGCGGTGCCTAAAGACCTTTAGTTTCAGGCAGTTCGGTTTTGCCGACGGTTGCTTGCAGTGGGAGCGTGTACAACGAGCGCAGTTGGGCCAGATCCCCGGCCGAAATACCCGCATGGGTCGCGATGTCGTGGCGCTCGCGTAATTGGCGTCGGTAACGCCCGAAAAACTCCGGGATTTCGCCGCCAAAACCGAAGAAATACATGATGTCTTCGAACCGGTCCGTGTGGCGCAAGCCCAGTGCGTGGCCGAGTTCGTGTACACAGGTAAGGTAAACGATCGTGTCCCGAAACAGGGCGTCGCCAGCCGCGCGACCAGCGATTTCCGGCCCGAAAGCATTCGTCTCGGGCCGCACGAACACCGCGGCACCGCGTTTTCCGCGGACCTCGAGCGGCACCATCTCTCCGTATTGGCCGCCGCCGGGCGGCGCCCAGTACAGGCGCACCAGGGCATCCTCGGCCCGGGCCACGGGGACAAATGTGAACGCGCCGTGCGCCTCGCGTTCCCATGCTTGCAATGCCCACACCGCCAGATCCTGGTCGCCGTCGCGATAGGCGGAGCCCTCCGCCCCCGCGGCAATGTAGTACGTGACGCGCCCGTCCGTCGCGAGCGGTCCGAGTGGACCGAGCTCCTGGGCGGTGAGCCCGCACGCCCATCCGCCCAGCACGAGCAGCAGGATCGTGGCGCCCCCGACCCGGCGGAGCCCTGCGGACCAGCGATCGAAACGGCTGTGCACTGTTCCCTGCCCGCTCATACCTTCGACGCAAAATTCAGACGTGAGCAAACCTGCGTGAAGCCCGCGCGGCGAATGTTCGCCAGCGAGGGATTCGGTTCGCCAGAGACGCTCTCACCCGTCTCGGTCGCGACCACGGTGCAGCCAGCCGCATTGGCGGCGGCGATGCGTGCGGCGAGCAGCGCCGTTTGCGCGCCGCGTTTACGGAACTCGGGCAGCGTCGCCCCGATCCCGACCCACGCGGTGCGCTCGTGCAGGAATACCGAGCCGGTTGCCGCGATCGTACCTTCGATTTCCGCGAGGAAGACCTGCCAGCCCTCGCGACCGATCAGGCTCGCGAACCACGAGCCGAGCTGCGGGGGCATTCCAAAGGCGGTAGCGGCCACGCGCCCCACATCGGCCCCATCGGCAGTCGTGGCGAGGCGGACTTCGAGACCGGCTGGGGGGCTCGCCGCTAATGCCGCGGGGGCGCGCAGAAACTTGGCCCAACTGCGGCGCGGCGGCGGTCGCAGGTTACGCGCCGCGATCCAGTCCGGCAGCTCCGCCGGGCGGGCGCCGGGGCTCAAGTGAACCCAAAAATCGCTGACGCCTGCCGCGCCGTAGGCATCGATGATCGTATCCAAGCCCTTTTCCGTGGCCGGTTCGTGGCCACCGAGCCCGATGGCGCGATTGAAGTAGTTGACTGGAATGCGCGGCGCGAGAAGCACGGTCACGCCTTCGACGCGCTCGACGCGCAAGCCGAGACTGGATGCCGCCGCAGCGTACACGTCTGCCGAGGCCGCGGCCTCGACGTCGTCGGCCAGACGGATCGCGGCGTGCGACGTGAGATCCACGGCGGTTGTTCCTCGAACTGACCTTCGTCGGTCAGCGTTGAGCGTGACCCGGCGGAACGAGATTGGTAGGCGCGATTGGGATTGAACCAACGACCCCCACCATGTCAAGGTGGTGCTCTACCACTGAGCTACGCGCCTAAGGGGCGCCACCATACCTACTTCCGGCACTGTTTCTCAAGTGGCGCGACGATACGGCGCCCGGCGTTTCAAGCGGGCTCGACGGCGCGTGGCGCCAAGCCGATGCTGACCTGCCGCAGGTCGTTGATCTCGTCGCGCAGCTGTGCCGCCTGCTCGAACTCGAGATCGCGCGCGTGCTGGTACATCTTCTTTTCGAGCTGTTGGACTCTCGCGAGGATCTGCTCGGGCGATAGGCGCTCGTAGCGCATCTGCTCGTCGCGACCGCGGCGCCTGCGCTCCCCCTTGCCCGCGCGTGGCGTTGAGCGCGCACCTTCCATGACGTCCTGCACGGCTTTGAGAATCGAGCGCGGCTCGATGCCGTGGACTCGGTTGTACTCCACCTGCTTGGTGCGGCGCCGATTGGTCTCGTCGATCGCGCGCTGCATCGAGCCCGTGATGCGGTCTGCGTACAGGATGGCCTTGCCGCGAACGTTGCGCGCCGCCCTGCCGATCGTCTGGATCAGCGAGCCTTCGGAGCGCAGGAAACCTTCCTTGTCGGCATCGAATATGGCGACAAGCGACACCTCGGGCAGGTCGAGACCTTCCCGCAGCAGGTTGATGCCCACGAGCACGTCGAACTCGCCGAGTCGCAGGTCGCGAATGATCTCCATGCGCTCGACCGTCTCGACGTCCGCGTGCAGGTAGCGGACGCGTACGCCGTGCTCCTGCAGGTAGTCCGTCAGGTCCTCGGCCATGCGTTTCGTCAACGTCGTGATCAACACGCGCTCGCTGAGAGCCGCCCGAACGGTAATTTCCGACAACACGTCGTCCACCTGCGTACCGGCTGGGCGCACTTCGATGTCCGGGTCGATCAGCCCCGTGGGGCGCACGACCTGCTCGACCGTCTGATCGGCGTGCGCGTGCTCGTACGGGCCCGGTGTGGCTGAGACGAAGATGGTCTGTGGCGCGATCTGCTCGTATTCGTCGAACGACAGCGGCCGATTGTCGAGCGCCGACGGTAACCGGAAGCCGTACTCGACCAGCGTCTCCTTGCGCGACCGATCGCCTTTGTACATGCCGCCGATCTGTGGAATCGTCACGTGGCTTTCGTCGACGAACAGCAGCGCGTTGTCCGGCAGGTAGTCGAACAGGCACGGCGGCGGTTCGCCGGGGCTGCGTCCGGACAGGTATCGCGAGTAGTTCTCGATCCCGTTGCAGTAGCCGACCTCGATGATCATCTCGAGATCGAACCGCGTGCGTTGCTCGAGCCGTTGCGCCTCGACGAGCTTGTTCGCGTCGCGTAACCGTTTCAGTTGTTCGCCCAAGTCCGATCGAATCTGATCGACGGCTGCGAGCAACGTCTCGCGCGGGGTAACGTAGTGCGTCTTCGGATAGATTGTGGCGCGCGGAGTACGCTGCGTGACCTCGCCGGTCAGTGGATCGAAGAAGCTGATCTGCTCGATGTCGTCGTCGAACAGCTCGACACGCACGGCCTCTTTCTCCGACTCGGCCGGGAAGATGTCGATCACGTCGCCGCGCACTCGGTACGTGCCGCGCGCGAGATCGAGCGGATTGCGTGCGTACTGTAATTCCGTGAGACGGCGCAGCAGGCTGCGCTGGTCGAGCTTCGCGCCACGCACGAGATGCAGCACCATGTTGTGATACGCGGCCGGATCGCCGAGGCCGTAGATCGCAGACACCGTCGCGACGATGACGACGTCGCGGCGCTCCAGCAGCGACTTCGTGGCCGACAACCGCATCTGCTCGATGTGGTTGTTGATCGATGCGTCTTTCTCGATGTAGGTGTCGCTCGAGGGCACGTACGCCTCGGGCTGGTAATAGTCGTAGTACGAGACGAAGTACTCGACGGAGTTGTGCGGAAAGAACTCGCGCATCTCGCCATACAGCTGCGCGGCCAGGGTCTTGTTGTGAGCCAGGATCAACGCCGGCCGCTGTAGCGTTTGGACGATGCTGGCCATCGTGAACGTCTTGCCCGAGCCGGTGACGCCGAGCAGCGTCTGCTTCGCGAGGCCGGTGCGGGCGCCCTCGACGAGCTGCGCGATCGCCTGCGGTTGATCGCCCGCTGGCACATAGTCGGCGACGAGATCGAAGGGTCGGTCGGTCATTGGCAGTGCTGGCGCCGGTTGGCGGAGTATGGGTCGCATCTTAAGATAGAGGAGCCCGTCCCGAGAAAGGTTTCACTTTGACCATTCGCCTCGCGCACCGTTTGCAGCGCATCCAGCCCTCCGCCACCGTCAGCATCACGGCCCGAGCCGGGAGGCTGCGCGAAGCCGGGCGGGACATCATCGTGCTCAGCGTCGGTGAGCCCGATTTCCCGACGCCAGAGCACATCAAAGCCGCGGCACGCGAAGCGCTCGCGCGTAACGACACGAAGTACACGGCCGTCGACGGCTCGCGCGCGCTGAAGGAAGCTGTCGTGACCAAATTCGAGCGCGACAACGGCTTGCGCTATACGCCCGACCAGGTCCTGATTTCGAGCGGCGCCAAACAGTCCTGTTACAACGCATGCCTGGCGCTGCTCGACCCCGGCGATGAAGCCATCGTGCTCGCGCCGTACTGGGTGTCGTATCCCGACATGGTACGGCTTGCCGATGCGCAACCCGTGATTGTGGAAAGCACCGCGCGAAACGGTTTCAAGATTACGGCCGAGTTGCTCGAAGCGGCCATCACCGGGCGGACACGGCTCGTCATCCTGAATAGCCCCTGCAACCCGACCGGTGCCGTCTACACGCGCGCGGATTGGGCGTCTCTCGGCGAGGTACTGCGCCGGCACCCGGACATCGTGATCCTGACGGACGAAATCTACGAGCACATCTACTGGGCCGATTCGCCGTTCGCAACCTTTGCGGAGGTCGTGTCCCGATCTCTACGACCGCACGCTCACGGTGAACGGCATGTCGAAAGGCTACGCGATGAGCGGGTGGCGCCTCGGCTACGCCGCGGGGCCAGTGCCCGTGATCAAAGGCGATGACGAGCATCCAGAGCCAGAGCACCACGAACGCCAGCACGATTTCGCAGGCCGCCGCGCGTGCGGCTCTCGTGGGCGACCAACAGTGCGTGCGCGACATGTGTGCTGAATTCCGCCGCCGTCACGACCTGTTCTTCGCAGGCGTACGCGAGTTGCCCGGTTTCGACTGTGTGCCCGCGAGCGGCACGTTCTATCTGTTCCCTAACGTCGAGCTCGCGATGCGGCGCAAAGGGGTCGCGACGGACATCGACTTCTGCGAACAGATCCTCGAAGCGACGGGCGTGGCGCTCGTGCCGGGTACCGCTTTCGGCGCTCCAGGCCACCTGCGGTTTTCGTTTGCGGCGTCCGTCGAAACGTTGACGGCCGCGCTCGCGCGGCTGCACACGTTCATGGCCGGCTGAGGGCGAGCCCGCGCGGTAGCTATTGTTCTCACTCACGAATCTAACTCTCTGAGAATCCACACATTTCAGAACCCGTTGCCTTGACTTGCCGGGAGCCTTCTTACAGAATGCCGCCGCCTTCAAGGCTCCGTTCCCCGGTAGCTCAGTTGGTAGAGCGACGGACTGTTAATCCGTTGGTCGGCGGTTCGAGTCCGTCCCGGGGAGCCACTTCAACATTCCGCCGCGACAACCTCTGTCAGCTTTAGTCGGCGCACACACACGTAACTGATTGAACGCGCGGTCGATCCGCATCAATTTCGCGCGATGCGTGTAAATTTCGTTTCGTCGCCGAAAAAACGAAAAACTCGAAAAAGTGGGTACTGAAATCGCATGTGTACCCAGTCACCAAAAAAAGTGTACCCAAGGGCGTTATGTGACGAACCCCATACACTCGGGTTTGGTACTCACGTAGAATGATCTTCGCCACGGTCCTGTGCGCCTATCGCGCCGGGAAAACGGGCCTCAACCGAGGCTCGTCATGGCGAAACTCACCGAAACCAAGATCAAAGCGCTGCGTCCGCGCGAGCGTGCGTATAAGGTGTTCGACGCTCACGGTTTGTACCTTCTGGTGCCGCCGTCGAGCAGCCTACTCTGGCGCGTGCGGCTCAGCAGGGACGGCAAGGAACAGCATCTTTCGTTAGGTCGTTACCCCGAGGTCGGCCTCGATGATGCCCGGGCGCGGGCAGCGAAGCTCCGCGCCGGGCTCAAGAACGCCGATGCCGCGACTACGGCCACTCTTGCCGCGGAGCTGCGAGGTGCAGCGCGCCCGCATCCAGTACGGGTGGCGCCGGCCGGCGATGAGCTCGAAAAAGTCGCCGAACGCTGGCAGGAAGACTGGGTCAATGCCGAGAACCTGACCCGCAAGACCTCCATTCGCAACGACCGTTGCTTCGCCTACCTGATCCACGAGCTTGGTCCGCACACTCCGATCGGGGCCATAGATACGCCGATGCTCCAGGAAGCCACGGAGCGTATCGAGCGCGCGCACGGTCGCGAAACGGCCCATCGAACTTTGGCACTGGCCAACAAGTTCTGGCGCTTCGCGATCGCCAAGCGCCTCGTGACCCATAGCCCTGCTTCGGGGCTAAAGGCGACGGAGATTCTCGGGCCCGCGAACGGCCGCCATTACGCCGCGATCATCGAATCGGCGGCGTTCGGCGACCTGCTCCGCGCCATCGACAGCTACGCGGGGCAGCCGGTGACTCGGCTCGCGCTGCAACTGCTCGCGCTCACGTTCGTGCGGCCCGGCGAACTACGCCTGGCGACCTGGGATGAGTTCACTCTCGACGGCGACGCGCCACGGTGGGAGATACCGCGCAGGCGCATGAAGATGCGCGAGTCGAATCACGTCGTGCCACTCGCCACGCAGGCGGTGGCGCTGCTGCGGGAGGTCGAGCGTCATCGTCGCGACGAGCTGCTGCTTCCGAGCTTGCGCAAGCGTCGGCCGCTCAGCGACAACACGTTCAATGTTGCGCTGCGAACGCTTGGCTTCCCGAACGACGTGCATGTCGCACATGGCTTTCGGTCAAGCGCTGCGTCATTACTGCATGGCCTCGGCTTCGACAGCGAGCTGGTCGAGACACAACTGGCACATGCACGGCCCGGTGTCCGCGGCGTGTACTTCCGCGCGCATCTCTTGGAGCAGCGACGCGCAATGCTCCAACGATGGGCAGACTATTTAGATGAGCTGCGGGTAACCAATAGCTAACTGGCACAAAACCAACCGATCACGGCGCGCCGCGCATCCCGCGCTGCGAAACGGGTCAAGGAGAAATCCGATGACCTCTCTCAAGGACCTCAAACTGATCGCTCTCGTCGCTCCGCCTGCACCCATCCGCTCTAGCGCCGTGGGGTCTCTGGCGCTCGGCGACACCGGCTATCGCGCGAACCCCCAAGCGTTTGCCGCACAAATGGAAGTGTTCGGCCGGATGCGCGAGACGGAGCACGCCTTCCGTCAGCGCGCCAAAGGACGCCGGCCGTGATCGCCACGATCTTGCGCGTGATGCACGGCCGGGGCCGTTCTGCGTGGTTTGAGGTGGAGTGCCCTCGCGGATGACTTTCGCACGCTTGTTCAATCTGGATCACGGCGCCGACGCAGTACGGCGAGACGGGTCTCACCAGGAGATCCGCTATGCAACCGCTCTATACGCGCCGTGGCAGGCGCTACCACGCAGCCGCCAACGCTGAGATCTTGGACGCGGCCTGCGCGATCGTCGTAGCGCAAACGCGCGGTGCGACGCTCAGCTCGCCACAAGAAGCCGCAAAGCTTTGCCAATCACTGTGCGCCGGCCACGACAACGAGCGTTTCGGCGTCGTCTGGCTCGACACGCGTCATCGGGTAATTCATGTGGAAACTCTGTTCACCGGAACGATCGACGGCGCCACGGTTTACTCACGCGTCGTCGTCAAGCGTGCGCTCGAGCTGAATGCCGCTGCAGTCATCCTGACCCACAACCATCCGAGCGGCGTCGCGGAGCCGAGCGAAGCTGACCGGACGATCACGCTCAAGCTGTCGAAAGCCCTCGCGCTCGTGGAAATCCGACTTCTCGATCACCTTGTCGTTACGAGTGACGCATGCGTCAGCCTCGCGGAACGGGGTTGGCTATGACGAAGGGCTGCCCGTTCGTCGTAGAGCCCAACTAATCCTCCGTGGAATCGTCGACGACGGCTTTATGGTGCGGCTGTGATACTCATTGAGGGTGTGTCAGTGGTGATGCGTGGCGAGGGCTTCGACCGCAACGACCACATCGACTGGGATTCATTTCTGGAGTCCTCCGCAACGGAGCATCTGTGCGCTGACGATGAGATCGCGGCCCACTCATTTGTGACGAGCGCGGAGTGCCTAGCATTCGTCCGGCGACTTCGTGCCTGTCGTTTCTTGGTAACTGACCTCGCCCTCGTCGATCAGAAGCGTGGGCTGCTTTCTCCGAGCAACTGGCTCGACTTCGGTAGCACCTCGCTGCGTGGCGTGGGGCGCGTGGCGATTTGCAGATTGGTCGGGAGCCAAGACGAGCGTCTGTTTACGCCGCCAGGGTGGACCTACGCGGGTTCGCTAAGCGAACTCGCGGCGCTGCAAGGCGAGGAGATGTTCCTCAATCGGCGCCGTCACTAGTCCATATCTGCGCCGATGAAAAAGGACGGAACACCTATGTCCACGACAGCTGTGCAAACTCGACGGGCTTCACCGACGCTCAGGAAACGCCTAGGCGGCAATCCTCCGCCACGGCGTGTTCCGAACTCTGCCGTGCGCAGCCGCGAGTATCTGACCGGCGACGGGGTCGCGAAGCTAATCGCTGCCGCGAAATCGGTCGGCCGGCATAGCCACCGTGACGCCACGCTGATCCTAATCGGCTAACGAGACGTTGGACCGCTTGCTCGGCAATCACTGGAGTGATGCGTTCAAAGTTGGACAGCCGACGCCAGAGCCGGAATCCTCTGAAACGTCGATTCTGTTTAGCGGCCGCTCAGAAAAGGGGCCCAAGGTAAGTCCGGACGCCTAGTGAGTCGATACTTATCGGTGACGTCTTAGAAAGCAGCCATTGAGGAAGCGTACGAGCTGGCCGTCACGCTGACTTTCCAATCGGCACTTTGGCGACGTGTTTCTCGATGGCGTCGATCACAGGCTTCGCGAGGGGCAGATTCTTCTTTTCAGCGTGCCAGCGCTCATGAAATAGGGCCGCTGTCTCTCGCGCCGTGTTCAGCACGATTTGTTCGGGAAGGCGCGCGCGCGCCGCCATGTGCGTGAGCTCGTCCTCGGAGAACTCGTCGAAGCGTTTCGAGCGGCTCACGTTCAGCGCCACCGTTTCATCTGGAATGTACGGGACCGTCGACACGAAGTCGTAGGCCGGCGCGAGCGACGCAGTGCGCTTATCGAGATACCTAACCGACCAGTTCTTCAAGTGCATGTCGGCATTGCCGATCAACGTGTTAAACGTTAGGCGGCGAACGAACTCGACGATATCCGCCTCCCCTCCTTCCGCGCCGATGACCGTGGCGATGTTCATCGCGGTCGCCTTTGAGTACTTGTCAGCCGGGTAAATGCCGAAGACCTGCGCGAAGTCTTCGATGTGGACGGCGGTGCCATCGGGTAGGCGGTCGAAACGCTCGATTGCGAACGCCTGACCCTTCAGAGAATCAACGCCCTTCGGCAGATCGCCAATAGCGTCGACATCGATGAGCCTGATCGGTGGTACGTCGATGCCGACGAGGCGCGCCAGCGTCATCATCGAAAACTCGTTCTCAGGCACGCCTTCGAACTCGCGCGACGGGAGTTTGACGATCCAGGAACCACCGATTCCGTTTGCGGGAATCGTGAGACCCTGGCGGGCATTTTCGACAGCAGAGAATTTCAACTGAACGCCCGCGAGCGAGAAGCGAAGCGCATGCTCTCGAGCCTGTTCCTGCAGTTCTGCCGCCTGACCGACTTCTTGTGGCCATGCCTCACCGTCTGCGGGCTCGATCGTGATCGCGCCCGGCAGGTCTTTACCCAGCACCCAGAGCAGGAAGAACTCACGCTGTGGATTGACGCTCGCGCGTTCGGCGAGGTAGGTCCGCATCCGCCCCTCCGGTAGCAGATTGGAGAAGAACGGCATGACGCGAGTCTGAACCGGCTTGAAGTCCGTGATCAGCTGGCCGAGATGGTCTTTGAAGCCGAGGCTGAGGACCGACCGATTGGCGTCGTTGATATACGCGTCATTGAAGGCGAAGAGCGTGCGGTCGCCAGCAACGCGCGTGAGCGTACCGATCGGCACGCCGTGGAGCAGGACGTTGAGGACCGAGACATTAGCTGCCACGGTCGTCGTCCTCGAGCGAATAGGCCGGGCGAACCTCGTTCGTCACCGGCGCGTTGTCAGAGCTATGCACGGCGACATTGCGCAGGGCCTTGAATTCGAGGACCAGGCGATGCAGGCCGCTAGGGTCGCGTTTCTCAAGAACAGCATCGAGATTCTTGTTCGCGTCACGCAGCGATTCGCGGTCGATGACTGTGAATCCAAGGTGCTGCAGGTCGCGCGTCAAGTGCTGAAGCTGGGCGAGCTCGGCGTCGGCGGGATAGGCATGGGAAAGCGTGTTGAGCTTGGCCAGCACGACGTTCCACTCTTTACGGGTTGGAGAGCTGCCCCCGCGTGGCGGGCCTCCCGTGCTCCTGACAATTGAGTTTACGGCCGGGATGCTTTTTCGCGGCACGAGGGCGAGTTCGAGATCGAGGACTCGCGCGAGTTCTATGAGGCTCGACAGACGTAGATCCACTGCGCCGGTTTCAATCTTGGAAATGTGTCCCTGAGGCACGCCCGCCTTTTCGCTGAGGGCGCGTTGGCTCATGCCCTTGGCCTCCCGGGCGGTTTTCAGTGCCGTGGCGATATGAGCGGTGGCGTGTTTCATGATCTATTAAAGCGTATCTAGAGGTTAGTAAGATACGTAAATATATATCAAGTAGGCGCCTCCCTCAAGATATCGATATGTTTTTCTATATCAGAACGTAGAGGTGATGCATGTTTCTATATCATTCAGGAGCGTAGCACCGGCCGGCAAAGGCTCTCCGGCCTCGAAACTCCTCAGCTCCCTGGTACGGAGCCCTGATCGCAGGGGCTGCGGGGGCTGCGGCTAACACTCCCCGGTACCGTGTGCCCAGTTGGCTGGCCTAGCGAGGTAGAACCGCGCCGTACCAGGCGAGAGGCCTCTTTCCCCCACGTGCAGGTCGGGCAACCTTCGCTAGAACGTTGCGACCGCGTTGCATTCCTGACATCCCCTGTCAGCTATTTCTGCTACGGTTTGCGCATGCGTGCCGATCGCCTGCTGTCGATCCTGTTGCTGCTCCAGGCCAACGGCCGCATGACGGCACGGACGCTCGCGGAGCGGCTGGAGGTGTCGGAGCGCACGATTCTGCGCGACATGGAGGCGCTCGGTGCGGCAGGCGTGCCGCTGACGGCCGAGCGCGGCGCGGGGGGCGGCTGGCGGCTCATCGACGGTTATCAGACGAAGCTCACGGGACTCACGTCCCCCGAGATCCAGTCGTTGTTCCTCGCACGGCCGCCGCGCCTGCTGGCGGATCTCGGCATGAAGCAGGCTGCCGAGGGTGCATGGCTGAAGCTGCAGGCCGCCCTGCCCCGAGAACTTCGCGAGCAGGCTGAATTCGTGCGACAGCGAATCCTCGTCGACGCACGCGGCTGGCGCGATTCGGCGGTGTCGCTCGCCAGCTTGCCCACCGTGCTCGACGCGCTGTGGCGCGCCCGCCGGTTACGGTTCCACTACGAGACATCCGACGGTGAACGCAGCGAACGTATCGTCGATCCGCTCGGCGTGGTCGCGCGCGGCAGCTCGTGGTACCTGGTCGCCGATCGTGACGAGCAGCGACGCACGTATCGCCTGTCGCGGCTCACGGGTGCCGCGGTGCTCGACGAACCGGCGCGACGGCCAGTCGACTTCGATCTGGCCGAACATTGGGAACGTGCTGCGACGGAGTTTCGCGCTGGATTGCCGAAGTACTTCGTGACGGTTCTGGCAGATGCCATGGCAATGCCGTGGATTCGCTACCGCGGCTGGCGCGTGCAATCGGAAGAGCCCGCCGACGATCGTGTACGCGTCACGTTACGATTCGATGCCGACTACGAGGCTCTGCAGTTTGCGCTCAGCCTTGGCGCGCACGTCGAGGTGATCGAGCCGGACGAGCTGCGGGATCGCGTTCTCAGTGCGGCGGCGAGCCTCGTCGAGTTATACGGTAATGTCGATCCCGCGCCGGCGCTCGTCAGGTCTTCCTGACCTGCGACATCAGCGCGAGCGGCCGCCCTTCCGGATCCTTGAAGAACGCCATCCACTCTTCGGTGCCATCCGCATGCCGATGGATCATGTGCGGGGCACCGCTGAACTCGACGCCGCGCGCTGCGAGATCGGCGTGCACGGCCGCGATGTCCTCGACGCGTAGATACAGGATCGACTCTGGCCCGGGCGTCGCGTTTTCGGCGCTCAAGAAAAGACGCGTGCCACCGCAGTCGAAGAACGCGAGCTTGCCGAACGTGTACAGATGCGGCAGCCCGAGCACGCCGCCGTACCACGCGCAGGCGGCGTCGATGTCGCGCACCGTCCGTGAGATCTGACCGATCGGTCCGAGTTTCGAACGTGGTGCGCTCATGTGCGGTTCCTTCTTGTCTTTAAGCTTCGCGCTTTCCATTGCCAGCGCGCCGTCGGCCGGTGCGCCAGCCCAGCGCTTGAGGTCGCTACGGGTGCGTAAACCGAGCTTCGCTACGGCGTTACGGACGTGATATTTGACGGCGTCCTCGCTGATGTCGCGCCGCTTGGCGATCTCGGCGTTGCTCAAGCCGTGGCGTACGGCGTTCACGATCCGCCACTCGCCCGGCGTCAACCGGTCCGGGTGCGGCGGGCGGCCGCGGGGGCGCGGCTTGTCGGTCGAGAGTTTCGGCACGTCGTCATGGTAGCGCGTGCCACACGCGCATTTCCCTCCCCCCTTTGACTACCATAGGCGCATGTGGCGACGAGCTTTGGTAAGCGTTTGGTTGGGGGCCACCCTCTCGGCGAACGCTGCGACGCCGGCCGACGCCGAGATTGTGGGCTGGGACGCGTTGACGCTGCGCGCGGAGCTCGCCGCAGGCCGCGTGTCTGCCGAGCACGTGACCCAGGTGTTTCTGCGTCGGATCGCGGCGCTCGATGACGCCGGCCCGACGCTCAACGCGGTGATCGAACTCAACCCCGACGCGCTCGCGATCGCGCGCCGGCTGGACCGGCAGCGGGCCGAAGGCCACCTCGGAGCGCTGCACGGCGTACCCGTTCTGATCAAGGCCAACATCGATACGGCGGACCACATGGCCACGAGCGCGGGTTCTATTGCTCTCGCGGCGCACCGCGCGCGCGCGGACGCGGTTGTCGTCGCGAGATTGCGCGCCGCGGGCGCCGTGCTGCTCGGGAAAACCAATCTCAGCGAGTGGGCCAACTTCCGCTCCACGGCCTCGACCAGTGGCTGGAGCAGCCTGGGCGGACAAACACGTAACCCTTATGTGCTCGATCGCAATCCGTGCGGCTCGTCGAGCGGCTCGGCCGTCGCCGTCGCCGCTCGACTCGCGCCGCTTGCAGTCGGCACCGAGACCGACGGCTCGATCGTGTGCCCGGCGGGCGTGAACGGCGTCGTGGGCGTCAAGCCGACGGTCGGCGCGATCAGTCAGCGCGGCATCGTGCCGCTGGCGCGGAGCCAGGATACGGCCGGCCCGTTCGCGCGCTCGGTGGCCGACGCTGCGTTGTTGCTCCGCGTGCTCACGGGGTCGACGGAGGGTCGCTCGGCAAAGCGCGAGTCGTTAGCAGGGTTACGGATCGGCGTCGTCCGCAATTATCTCGGGTCGGGCCGGAGCCCGGCGGTGGAAGCGGGCTTCGACGCGGCGCTAGCGGCGTTGCGCAGTGTGCAGGCAGAGCTCGTTGATCCGGTATCCCCCGACGGGCCGCCCGATGGCGCGGAGCATACGGTGCTGATTGCGGAGTTTCGCGAGGGGATCGCTGCCTATCTCTCGGGCTTGCGCAACGGGCCGCGAACGCTGGACGAGCTTATCGCGTTCAACGCGGACCACGCCGCAGACGTGATGCCGCTATTCGGCCAGGAGCTGTTTCTGGAGGCGCAAGCGAGCAAGGGCCAAGGCGATCCGCAATATCAACTCGCGACCGCGGCCATCGCAACCGCGCGCTCCGCGCTCGCGGCCGAGTTCGAGCGCCGCGATCTCGTCGCGCTCGTAGCGCCGGCCAACGCGCCGGCCTGGCGCAACGGCCCGCGGCCCGCTGATCGAATCGCGGTCAGCAGCTCGAGCATCGCCGCCGTCTCTGGATTCCCGAGCGTCGTGATCCCGTTCGCCATGGCGGGTGAATTGCCTCTGGGGATCGCCATCATCGGCCGGCCCGGGACCGAAGCTCTGTTGCTCGAGATCGCGGCGCTCGCGGAACAACTACGCGGTCCGTTCCCCGAACCCCGGTTTCTGCCGACGGTTGCCGATTAACCTTCCGCCGGCCACCGCTAGCGCGTCTCGATGAGGTCGCTCGGGCGGTCGTAGTAGACGAGCCCAGCCTTCGCGAGCGGCTCACGCATCTTGTAGATGTCGAGGCCGAGCTGGCCGGCCGCGAGCTGCGCGCGCTTCTGCTCTTCGTTTGCGAGTCGCTTGCGGCTCGACTCGAGTGTCTTGGCGGCGTTCCCGCGCGGCACGACCACGACACCGTCGTCGTCTGCGATGATCGTGTCACCCGGATTCACGAGCATGCCGGCGCACACCACGGGCACGTTGACGGATCCGACCGTGGCCTTGACGGTGCCTTTGGCCGACACGGCCCGGCTCCACACCGGGAACTTCATCTCGGTGAGCTCTTTGACGTCGCGGCAGCCGGCGTCGATCACGAGGCCGAGCACGCCGTGCGCGCGCAACGACGTGGCGAGCAGTTCGCCGAACATGCCGTCCGAGTTTGGTGCGCTGACGCCCGCGACGATGATGTCACCGGGCTTCGCCAGCTCGACCGCCACGTGCAGCATCCAGTTATCGCCGGGGTGCAGCAGCACCGTAATCGCGCTGCCGCCTATGCGTGCGCCGGCGTAGATCGGGTCGCATGTAAGGTTGCAACAGGCCCGTGCGACTCTGCGCTTCGTGCACCGTCGCGACACCAAGCTCGCCAAGGGCGGTGACGGTGGTGGGATCGGCGCGATCGATGTTCCGGACGGCGATGTTGTTCTGCACCTCGAGCTCCTGCAACTTCAAGAAAAGGCCAGCGCTTATACTAGCGGCCCGCAATAGGAGCACAACCTGGAGAGCTCGTGACCGACGTTGCACCACTGACCGGCATCAAAGTCGTCGATATGACCGAAGCGCTGGCCGGCCCGTATTGCGCGATGCTGCTGGGCGATCTCGGCGCCGACGTCGTCAAAGTGGAGCGACCCGGCGACGGCGACCAGGCCCGTGGCTGGGGGCCGCCGTTCCTCGAGGGCGAAAGCGCCTACTTCCTCGGCGTCAACCGCAACAAGCGCAGCATCGAGCTCGACATCAAGCGGCCCGCCGATCTTGCCGTACTGCAGAACCTCATTGGGCGAGCCGACGTATTCCTGACGAACAATCCGCGCCTCGAATCCCTGGCGCGGTCGGGGCTGGATCCCGACACGCTGCGCAGCCGACATCCGCAGCTCGTATACGGAGCGATCAGCGGATACGGCCACACGGGGCCGAAGGCGAACCGCAGCGGCTACGACATCATCGCCCAGGGTGAGGCCGGGCTCATGGCGCTCACGGGGCCGCCCGATGGCGGGCCGAGTCGATTCCCTTCGCCGATGGCCGACATTTCCGGCGGCATCTACACGTGTCTCGGCGTGCTCGCCGCACTGTACGCAAGAGACAACCGTGCAAACGGCTCGGGGCGTGGGCAGCTCATCGATGTCGCGCTTGTCGACGCGCAGTTGAGTTGGCTTGCAAACATCGGCGCGAGCTATTTCGCGACGGGTAAGCGGCCGCCGCGGCTTGGCAACGCGCACCCGACGGTCACTCCGTATCAACCGGTACGCGCGCGGGACAAGACCATGATCATCGCGGTCGGCAACGAGCGACTGTGGGCCAAGTTCTGCAAGATCTTGGGCGCCGAGCAGACCTTGCTTGGCGATCCGCGGTTCGCGACCAACGCCGATCGCAACGTGCACAGGCGCGAGCTGATCGATCTCGTCGAGCAGATCTTGCAGCAGCGGCCGGCGGCCGAATGGGTCGAGGAGCTGGTGGACGCCGGCGTTCCCGCGGGGCCAATCAATTTTCCGGATGAAACCCTGACCGACGAGCATGTGATCGCGCGCCGCATGATCGTCGAGCTCGATCATCCAATGATCGGCATCGTGAAATCGATCGCTGTGCCGATTCGGTTCGCCGACAACGGCCCGACCTACCGGCGCTACCCGCCGCGGCTCGGCGAGCACAACGACGAGATCCGGGCCCTGGCAACGACCTGGTAGCCGCTGCAGGTTCCCTCAACGCTCCCAGACGTTCTCCAGGTACGCGCGGAAGCTCGCGCCGAGCTCCGGGTGGCGTAAGCCGTACTCGACCGTCGCACGGAGGTAGCCGAGCTTGCTGCCGCAGTCGTAGCGCACGCCGCTGAACGGCAGCACGTGCACGGGCTCGTCGGCCATCAGCGCTGCGATGCCGTCCGTCAGCTGAATTTCACCGCCGGCGCCGCGCTGCGTGCGTTCGAGCTTGGCGAAGATCTGCGGCGTCAGGATGTAGCGGCCGACCACGGCGAGGTTCGACGGGGCGTCGGCGGGTTTCGGCTTCTCCACGATGCGCATCACGCGCGTCGCGCCTTTGCCGTCCGGCTCGACGGCCACGATGCCGTAGCTCCCCGTCTGGTCCTGCGGCACGGTTTCGACCCCGAGCACGCTCGCTCCGTGTTTGTCGAAGTGCTCGCGCATTTGCGCGAGACAGCCGATCTCGCTGTGGATCAGATCGTCAGCGAGATGTACGAAGAAGGGCTCGTCGCCAACAGCCTGCTTCGCGCACAACACCGCGTGGCCGAGACCCAGGGGGACGCCCTGACGGACGTAAATACACGTTGCCTCCGGGGGGACAATGTGGCGCACCAGTGCGAGCAGTTCGTGCTTGCCGGACTCGGCCAACTGCCGCTCGAGCTCGATGTCGGTGTCGAAGTGATCCTCAATGGCTCGCTTCGACGACCCCGTCACGAACACGAGCCGTTCGGCGCCGGCTTCCAGCGCCTCCTCGACCGCGTATTGGATCAGGGGCTTGTCGACGATCGGCAGCATCTCCTTCGGCGACGCCTTGGTGATCGGCAGGAAACGCGTGCCGCGGCCGGCGACCGGGAAAACAGCGGTGCGAATGCGGGCCATCGAACTACCTCGGCGAAATTCTTAGCCCGAATGATACCGAACGAGCCAACAAAAGGTGTTACGGCGTGCCCGTGTGCGCAACCCCGATTCGGGGTATGGGCCCTTGCCTGCCCATACCCCGATGTGCTCGCGGTACCGTTCAGCGCTTCGGTGCCGGATCGTTGACGAGGATGTTCGTCTTGTTCATCTCGACGATCCGCTCCCCGATGCCCTTGACCCGTGTCAGAGCTTCGGGCGTAGCGAAGTTGCCGTGCTCCTGGCGGTCTTTGACGATGGCCTGGGCCAGCGCCGGGCCGACCCCGGTCAGCTCCGACGCCAGCGTGGCCGCATCCGCGGTGTTGATGTTGACGGGTCCGGCGAAAGCGGCACCGGCCGCGCAGGCGGCTGCCACGATCACGAGCTGCAACAGTCGGAAGATCATCGTTGTCACTCCTGTGGTGGAAAGGAGTGATGGATGGTAGGCGGCCGCCAACGCTGGCGTCAGCTCATCAATCTCGCGACTCGGAGGAGTTTCGGCGCGCACGAGATCCGTCAGGAGAGCACGTTCTCCAGCGCGAAACTCTGGATCGGACGGATTGTTTCCCACAACTTGCAGCTCGGGCAGTGCCATATGAAGCGCTGCGTGCTGTAACCGCAGTTGCCGCAGCGGTAGCGGGCGCCCGAGAGCGCCACTTCTCGAAGACCTCGTGCAATGCGCTGGATCGCGCGGTGGCGCTGCTCGTCTGGCAGCGTCTTCAGCTCATCGGCATTCACGAGGTTCGCGAGCACGGGGTGCTCGAACACGAACCGTTCGACGCACGCCGCCAGCGTGGTCGAGTCCGTCAGATTCCCGATCACGGCCGCGTACGCAAGATCGCGTTGCAAAGAGGCGTCCCGACCTGATGAGCCGCTGAAGATAGATTTCGAGATCCGGGCCCCGACCGGCCTCCCGATAGCACGTCAAGAGCGACGGCAGTACCTCCGAGATGAACTGCCGGTCGGCGCCGATGACCTGTTCGTAGAGCGCGGTGGCCTCGGCGAAGTCGCGCTCCTCCTGAGCCAACGCCGCGCGTATCAACGCGCCACGCAGGGCTCCGGACTGGCTGCGCACGGCGTTCTTCAGGTGCTCGCGGGCAAGCTGCCGGTTGCCGCTGGCTCGCGCCAGCTCGGCCAGCTCGCAGTAGTAGTGCGCCACCTGGCTCGACTTCGCGCCGCTCACCATCTCGAGCTTGCGCTGCGCGTCGATGGCTTTCTGCCATTCCTGTTCGCGCTCGTAGATGTAGACCAGCTTCTCGAGCGAAGCCTCGGCCAGCGTCGGGCTGTCGGTAATCTGGGCCAGGAACTGTTCTGCGCGGTCGAACAGACCCGCGCCGAGGTAGTCCTCGGCGAGCGAGAAGAGTGCCTGGTGCCGCTGGGTTTCGTTCAGCGTCGGGCGTGCGAGCAGGTTCTCGTGCACGCGTATGGCTCGCTCTACCTCGCCTCGCCTGCGGAACAAATGGCCGAGCGCGAAGTGTGTCTCGAGCGTGTCCTCGTCCACCTTGGCCATCTGCACGAATAGTTCGAGCGCTTCGTCCGTTTTGCGGTTCAGGACGAGGTTCAGGCCGCGGATGTAGTCCGCGCTGATGCGTGGCGGCAGGTCACGATCCCGGTCGCTGTAGATCTTGAATGCGAAGCCGCTGGCCGCGGCGATGATCAGCAGCGCTGCAAGAAGGAAAGTTGCTTCTGTGGGCATTCGGTAACGGCGCCCGCCCCCAAGCGCCGGCGATCAGTCGCGAACGGGCAAGTGCCGGGATTCGTTCACGCGTTCGCGCAGATCCTTGCCGGGCTTGAAGTGCGGCACGTTCTTCCCCGCGAGCGCTACCGCCTCGCCGGTCTTGGGGTTACGCCCCATCCGCGGCGGGCGGTAGTGCAAGGAGAACGAGCCGAAACCTCGGATTTCGATTCGTTTACCGTTCGCGAGAGCCTCGCTCATCAGTTCCAGAATGTGCTTGACGGCCAATTCGACGTCTTTGGCCGGCAAATGCTTCTGACTGCGAGCGATGGATTCGATCAGCTCCGATTTCGTCATCAGTACGGACCTCTGTCAGGCCAGTGCACCCTCGCGCAGCGCAGCGAAAACCTACTCCTCCGGATTCATCTGCTCCTTCAGCAGATCGCCGAGGGTCGTGCCCGTGGTCGTGCGGCCCGACTCGCTCCGGTAGTTCTGGATCGCCTGCGCTTCTTCGTGGGCCTCCTTGGCCTTGATCGATAGCGAGATGATCCGCGTCTTGCGGTCGACGCCGGTGAGCTTCGCCTCCACCGAGTCGCCGACCTTCAGCACCGTGCGCGCGTCTTCGACGCGATCACGCGCGATTTCCGACGCACGCAGCTGGCCGATGATGCCGCCCTCGAGGGCGATGGTGGCCATCTTTGCATCGACTTCCTGCACGACGCCGTTCACGACGCTGTCCTTCGGATGCTCCGACAGGAACAACGACAGGGGATCCTTGTCGAGCTGTTTCACGCCAAGCGAGATGCGCTCACGCTCCGGATCGATCGCGAGCACGGTGGTCTCGAGCGTGTCGCCCTTCTTGTAGTTGCGAACGGCTTCTTCGCCGGGCACGTCCCACGACAAGTCGGAGAGGTGCACGAGGCCGTCGATGCCGCCCGGGAGACCGATGAACACACCGAAGTCGGTGATCGACTTGATCTGGCCGGACACCTTGTCGTTCTTCTTGTAGTTCTCGCCGAATTCCACCCAGGGATTCGGCTTGCACTGCTTCAGGCCGAGCGAGATACGGCGGCGCTCCTCGTCGATGTCGAGGACCATGACCTCGATCTCATCGCCGATCTGCACGACTTTGTGCGGATTGACGTTCTTGTTCGTCCAGTCCATCTCGGATACGTGGACGAGGCCTTCGACGCCCTCCTCGATCTCCGCGAAGCAGCCGTAGTCGGCGATATTCGTGACCTTGCCGAACAGCCGCGTGCTGGGCGGATAACGCCGCGCGAGATCGGCCCAAGGGTCTGCGCCGAGCTGCTTGAGGCCGAGCGACACGCGATTGCGCTCGCGGTCGAACTTCAGCACCTTGACGTCGAGCTCCTGGCCGACGCTGACGACTTCCGACGGATGCTTGACGCGCTTCCACGCCATGTCGGTGATGTGCAGCAGGCCGTCGATACCGCCAAGGTCTACGAACGCGCCGTAGTCGGTGAGGTTCTTGACGACGCCCTTGAGCGTTGTGCCTTCCTGCAGGTTCTTCAGCAGCGACTCGCGCTCCGCGCTGTACTCGGCTTCGACTACCGCGCGCCGCGATACGACGACGTTGTTGCGCTTCTGATCGAGCTTGATGACTTTGAACTCGAGCGTGCTGCCTTCGAGCGCCGCCGGATCGCGGATCGGGCGCACGTCGACGAGCGAACCCGGCAGGAACGCGCGCACCAGATCGATATCGACGGTAAACCCGCCGCGGACCCGGCCGCTGATCGTGCCTGTGACGATTTCGCCCTTCTGGAAGGACTCTTCGAGCCGCGTCCACGTGCGCGTGCGCTTGGCCTTCTCTCGCGACAAGCGCGTTTCGCCGAAACCGTCTTCGACGGTGTCGAGCGCCACTTCCACGTGATCGCCGACTTTGACGTCGAGTTCGCCGCGCTCGTTGTAAAACTGTTCTGCTGGGATGACCGCCTCGGACTTAAGGCCCGCGTTGACGATCACCATGTCGGGGCTCACGCCGATGACGATGCCGGTAAGGATCGATCCCGGCTTGATGTTCTGACTGGCAAAACTTTCTTCTAGAAGCTGTGCAAATGATTCGCTCATGTCTACTTTCCAATAACCACCGGACGTCCTGCCCGAATGGGGTTGTTTCGAAACAGCGGCATCCTGCCACTGCATAACTTCAGGCTCGTTCAGTCCCTGCGCCCACCGCCGCGAGCCATTCCAGGATGCGGGCAACGACTTCCTTCGGCGACAGACTCGTGGAGTCGATCACGTGCGCTTCCGGTGTAGGCCGAAGTGGCGCTACGGCGCGGTTTGCATCGCGTGCATCCCGCTGCGCTATGTCCCAAGAAAGGTCGGGCAGGCTAACATCAATCCCCTTTTCCTTCAACTGCTTATGGCGCCTCATCGCGCGTTCTTCGGCGCTGGCGGTCAGGAACACCTTCAGCGTCGCTGCGGGGAAAACCACGCTGCCCATGTCGCGGCCGTCGGCGACCAGGCCCGGCCAACGAGCGAAGTCGCGCTGGCGTTGGAGCAAGGCCGTCCGGACGGCTGGTAGGGCCGCAACCCGTGACGCTGCTTCGCCGGCCTGCTCCGTCCGTAGCTTCGGCCGCAACCTCCGCGTTGTCGAGGTAGACCCGCTCCAACTCTCCGGCAGGAGCGAAACGCACGTTGAGGTCCGCCGCGAGGGCGGCCAACCCGTCCGCATCGGCGAGATCGACCCGTTTGCGCAGCGCGGCCAGAGCCACGAGCCGGTACAACGCGCCGCTATCGAGGTAATGCCAGCCCAAGGTTGCGGCCAGCTGGCGGCTGACCGTGCCCTTGCCGGAGCCGCTGGGGCCGTCGACCGCGACGACAGGCGGCTCGCCCTGGCTCACTGAGCGCCGCTCCCCGCTTGCACGTTCAGGCCCGCGGCCTCGGCCACCGCGAGGAAGTTCGGAAACGACGTAGCCACCTCGGCGGTGTTACCGATGTCGATCGGCTCGCTCGCGAGCAGGCTCGCGACGGCGAACGCCATGGCGATGCGGTGATCGCCGTGGCTGTCGACGGTGCCGCCTCGCACTGGCCCGCCGGTGATCCGAGCACCGTCCGGCAGCTCTTCGACGCCGATGCCGACGGCCTTGAGGCCCTGCGCCATGACCGCGATGCGGTCCGTTTCCTTCTTCCGCAGCTCTTCGGCGCCCGTGAAGGTGGTCGTACCCGAGGCGGCTGCGGCTGCGACGAAAAGGATCGGGAACTCGTCGATCGCGAGGGGCACGAGCTCCGGCGGTATGTCGATGCCGCGCAATGCGGATTGGCGCACGAGCAGGTCCGCCACCGGCTCGGCGCCAACGCTGCGCTCGCTTCGGACCTCGATGTCGGCGCCCATGGCCCGCAGGATCGTGAGTAGGCCCGTGCGCGTCGGATTGATGCCGACGTTGCGAATCGTGAGGCCATCGCGCGCGCCGATGCAGCCCGCAACCATGAAGAACGCCGCCGACGAGAAGTCGCCTGGCACCGTCATCTCGAGGCCCCGCAGTTTGACCGGCCCTTCCAAGGTGACGGTGTGGCCATCGCCGCGCGCGCTCTGCGTCAACGCAACGCCCATCGCCTGCAGCATGCGTTCCGTGTGGTCGCGGCTCGGCCCCGGCGAGTGCACGCTCGTACGGCCTGCCGCATTGAGAGCGGCCAGGAGCACCGCGGATTTGACCTGCGCGCTGGCCATTGGCAGCGGATAGTCGATGCCGTGCAGGCGCGCCCCGCCACGCAGCCGTACTGGCGGCTTGCCGCCCTCCGCGGTATCGATCAGCGCGCCCATCTTGCGCAGCGGCGCGGCGACGCGTTCCATTGGGCGTTGCCGCAACGACGCGTCACCCGTGAGCTCACAATCGAAAGGCCTGGCCCGCGAGCAGCCCCATCAACAGCCGAATTGCGGTGCCGGAGTTGCCGAGATCGAGCACGCGCGCGGGCGCTTTGAGGCCACCGAGTCCCACGCCCTCGATGTGCACCGGTTCGTCGCGTACGCGGCGAATCGATACGCCGAGCCCCTCCAGCGCGGCCTGGGTCGCGAGACAGTCTTCGCTCGCGAGAAATCCGTGCACGACGGTGCGGCCTTCGGCCACGGCGCCGAGCATCAGCGCTCGATGCGAGATCGACTTGTCGCCGGGTACCGTGATGGTGCCACCGACGCGGTCGACCGGCAGCGCGCGAAAGCTGTTCGGGTGTTGCGACACGGTCGCGCTATCGACTCAAAGAACGGCCTTGGGATACGCGCCGAGCACCTTGAACAGCGACGCTTGGGCTTTGATCTTCTCCAGCGCCTTGCGGACAGGCGGGTCTTCTGCGTGGCCGTCGAGGTCGACGAAGAACACGTAGTCCCATTTGCGTTTGCGAGACGGTCGCGACTCGATGCGCGTCATGTTGACGCCATGGCGCGCGAGCGGACCGAGCAGATGCAGCAGCACGCCGGGGCCTTTAGTGCCGCTCGCCGAAACGAGCAATGACGTCTTGTCGTTGCCGCTCGGCGGAAACAGCTTGCGTCCGACGACGACGAAACGCGTGCTGTTGTCGTCGCGGTCCTCGACCGTCTGGAACAGGATTCGCAAACCGTAGACTTTGGCGGCGGCTTCACCCGCGAGCGCCGCCGTGGCGTCCTCGTCGCGCGCGCGGCGCGCGGCTTCGGCATTGCTCGCCACGGGTACCAGCTCTACATCCGGCAGATTCTCCGCCAGCCACGCCTTGCACTGCGCGAGCGACTGCGGATGCGAACACACGCGTTTGATGCTCTTGATGTCGGCCATGCGGCCCATCAGATGCTGATGGATGCGCAGCTCGATCTCGCCGCACACCTTGAGCGGTGAGGTCAGGAACATGTCCAGCGTGTGAATGTTGACGGTGCCTTCGCTCGAGTTCTCGATCGGCGCTACGCCGAAGTCCGCCGTGCCCGCCTCGACTTCGTGGAACACCTCGTCGATGGTCGGCACTGACAGAGCGTGCACGGAGTGGCCGAAGTGTTTCAACACGGCCGACTGCGTGAACGTGCCTTCGGGGCCTAAATACGCGACTTTCAGCGGCTCTTCCTGCGCGAGGCAGGCCGACATCATTTCGCGGAACAGCCGCACCATCTCCTCGTTGCGCAGCGGGCCCTGGTTGCGTTCGACGACGCGGCGCAGCACCTGCGCTTCGCGCTCTGGCCGATAGAACTCGGCCGTGCTCGTGACGCCTTTCAGAACGCCGACTTCCTTCGCGTAGCGCGCGCGTTGTGAGATCAGCTCTTCGAGCTGTGCATCCAGCGCGTCGATTTTGCCGCGAATTCCCTGGAGTGCGGCGTCGTCCGTTTTTGCCTTCGTCTTGCGAGACGCCTTCGCGGCCGACTTCTTCTGTCGCTTCTTCATGACCGCTCCGCTTGGCCGGGCAACCGGCCCGTCACGCCTCGACGATGGGCAGCACGCGCGCCGAAAGAATGCCCTCGATGCCGCGAATACGCGCCAGCGTGTCTTCGCTGGGTGGCGCATCGAGATCGACGAGCGTGTACGACAGCTCGTCACGCGAGTGATTCAGCATGTCGGCGATGTTGATGTTCTGCGCCGCGAGCGCGGTCAGAATCTGCGCAACCATGTTCGGCACGTTCTTGTGCGGAATGGCGACGCGGTGTGGCCGCGTACGGTGCAGTACCGTCTCGGGGAAGTTCACCGAGCGTGCGACGTTGCCGTTCTCGAGGAACTCGCGCACGTCGTCGACGACCATGACTGCACAGTTCTCCTCGGCTTCGAGCGTCGACGCGCCGAGATGCGGCAGACAAATGACCTTCGGGTGGTCAAGCAACTCGCGCGTCGGGAAGTCGGTGACGTAGCCGCGCAGCTTGCCCGAGTTCAGGGAGTCGAGGACGGCGGCAGTTTCGACGATGGCCTCGCGCGAGAAGTTCAGGATCACGCCGCCGCGCGGCATCGATTCGAGCCGCGCCGCATTCACGAGCTTGTCGGTGTTCTTGTTCAGGGGCACGTGAACAGTGACGACGTCGGCCCGAGCGAACAGGTCCTCGAGATTGACGGCTTTCTGCACGCCCGCTGATAACTGCCACGCGTGCTGCACGGTAATCGTGGGGTCGTAGCCGAGCACGTTCATGCCGAGGCGTAACGCGGCGTTGGCCACCTCGACGCCGATCGCGCCGAGGCCCACGACGCCGAGAGTGCGCTTCGGAAGCTCGAAGCCGACGAAGTTCTTCTTGCCGCCTTCCACGGCTTTGTCGAGCTCGTCGCCCGAGCCCTTCAGTGTGTGCATGAAGTGGAGCGCTTGCGGCACGTTGCGAGCAGCCATCAACAGGCCGCCGAGCACGAGCTCCTTCACGGCGTTCGCGTTCGCGCCCGGCGTGTTGAACACGGGGATGCCGAGCTTGCCCAGCTTCGCGACTGGAATGTTGTTCGTGCCCGCGCCCGCGCGCCCGACCGCCAGAACGGAATCGGGTATCTGCATGTCGTGCATCTTGAACGAGCGCAGCAGGATCGCGTCGGGGTGGCTGATCTCTGACGCCACTTCGAAACGATCGCGCGGCAGCCGGTTCAGACCGGTGGCGGCGATGTTGTTCAAGGTTTGGATCTTGAAGGTAGCCATGGTCGGTTCAGCCGTGACGCTTGGCAAAGTCCGCCATGAAGTCGATCAGCGCGTCGACGCCGGCTTCGGGCATCGCGTTGTAGATGCTCGCGCGCATGCCGCCGACGACCCGATGACCTTTGAGGTTCGTGAGGCCCGCGGCCTTCGCCGCCGTCAGGAACGGCTTGTCGAGCTCCTCGCTCGGCAACGTGAAGGGCACGTTCATCCACGAACGGTGCGCCTTGTCGACCGGATTCTTGTAGTAACCCGACTCGTCGATCGCGGCGTACAGCTTGCTGGCCTTGCGCTCGTTGATCTTGCCCATCGCGGCCAAGCCGCCCTGCTCCTTCAGCCACTCGAACACGAGCCCGGCGAAGTACCACGACAACGTGGACGGTGTGTTCCACATCGAATCGTTCTCGGCCATGAGCTTGTAGTCCACGACGCCCGGCGTTTCCCGGCGCGCACGCCCGAGCAGGTCCTCGCGCACGATCACGAGTGCGAGGCCGGCGGGGCCCGATGTTCTTCTGCGCACCGGCGTAGATGATGCCGAAGCGGCTCACGTCGATCGGCCGCGACAAGAGTGTCGACGACATGTCGACCACGAGCGGCGCGTCGGACACGGCCGGAACGGTGTGGAACTCGACGCCGAACACCGTCTCGTTCGGCGTGTAGTGCAGGTACGCGGCGTTCGCCGACAGCTTCCACGTCGACGGATCCGGAATGGTGGTGAACTTCGTCGCCTTGCTGTTCGCGGCGACGTTGACCTTCACGTATCGCTCGGCTTCCTGGACCGCCTTCTCGCCCCAGTTGCCGGTTACGACGTAGTCGACGACGGCACCCGGCTGCGCGATGTTCAGCGGTATCGCGGCGAATTGCAGCGTGGCGCCGCCTTGCAGGAACAGCACCTTGTAATTAGCGGGTACGCCGAGCAGATCACGCACGTCGCGCTCGGACTGTGCCGCGAACTCGACGAAATCGGTGCCGCGATGACTGACTTCCATGACGGACATGCCGCTGCCTTTCCAGTCGAGCAGCTCGGCTTGTGCGCGGCGTAAAACCGGTTCCGGCAGCATCGCCGGGCCCGGGCTGAAATTGAATACTCGCTTCATGGCGGGGTCTCCGTACCCTATTCGGCAGAATTCTCTTCGCCCGGCACGGCCTCGACGCGCGAGATGCCGACGAGGCGATCGTTCTCGTCGAGGCGAATCAACCGTACGCCTTGGGTGTTGCGGCCCATCGTGGAAATGTCCGCGATGGGCGTGCGGACCAGCGTACCGGCGGACGTGATCAGCATCAGCTCGTCCTCGGGCGATACCTGCAACGCACCGACGACGCGGCCGTTGCGCTCCGACGTTTGAATGCAGATGACGCCCTGACCGCCGCGGCCTTGCACCGGGTGCTCCTCGAGCAGCGGTGAGCTTGCCGTAGCCCTTCTCGGTGGCCGTCACGATGGGGCCGTCGCCGACGATGATGAGTGCGATGACTTCGTCGCTCGGACCGGCCAGCTTCAGGCCGCGCACGCCGGCGGCGTTGCGCCCCATCGGCCGCACGTCGCCCTCGGCGAAACGGATGGCCTTGCCCGTGCTGGCGAACAGCATGATGTCCTGCTGGCCGCTCGTGATGCCGGCGCCGATCAGCCGGTCGTCGTCACGCAGCTCTACGGCGATGATGCCGCTCGTGCGCGGTCGCGCGAACGCCGCAAGCGGCGTTTTCTTCACGGTGCCGTGCTTCGTCACGAGGAACACGTATTTGTCTTCCTCGAACGTTTTTACGGGCAAGATCGCGTTGATGCGTTCGCCTTCTTCGAGGGGCAGAAGATTGACGATGGGCCGGCCGCGCGAGCCCGCCCCCGCCTGTGGTATCTGGTAGACCTTGAGCCAGTAGGCTTTACCGCGGCTCGAGAAGCACAGCACGGTATCGTGCGAGCTCGCGACGAACAGCTGGTCGATGAAATCTTCGTCCTTCACGCGCGCGGCCGCTCGGCCGCGGCCGCCGCGTCGCTGCGCCTGGTACGCGCCCGCGGGCTGAGACTTCGCGTAACCCGAGTGCGACAGCGTCACGACTACCGTCTCTACCGGGATCAGGTCTTCGATCGTAAGATCGCTGTAATCCTCGACGATCTCGGTGCGTCGCGCGTCCGCGTAAGCCGCGCGAACCTCGGTCAACTCGGTGCGGATGACTTCCTGAAGTCTGTCGGGATTCGACAGGATATCGAGGAACGCCTGGATGCTGGTGATCAGCTCGCCGTACTCGAGCGAAATCTTGTCCTGCTCGAGCCCCGTGAGGCGATGCAGCCGCAGATCGAGGATGGCCTGAGCCTGCGCGGTCGACAGCCGATACCCGCCGTCGATGAGCCCCGATTCTTCGACCAGATCCTCCGGCCGCGTAGCCGTCGCACCGGCGCGCTCGAGCATGGCCGTGACCGCACCCGGCTGCCACGCGTGTGCGCAGAGCGCGGTACGCGCCTCGGCGGGCGACGGCGAGCGCCGGATCAACGCGATGACCTCGTCGAGGTTGGCGAGCGCCACCATGAGGCCTTCGAGGACGTGGGCGCGCTCGCGGGCTTTGCGCAGGTCGTACAGCGTGCGCCGCGTGACGATTTCGCGCCGATGCCGCAGGAACGCTTCGAGCAACTCCTTCAGCGACAACAGCTTCGGTTGGCCGTCGACGAGGCCCACCATGTTGATGCCGAACACGCTCTGGAGCGGCGTCTGCTTATACAGATTGTTGAGGACGACGTCGGAGAGCTCGCCGCGCTTGAGCTCGATCACGACGCGCATGCCGTCCTTGTCGGACTCGTCGCGCAGCTCGCTGATGCCCTCGAGCTTCTTCTCGCGGACGAGGTCGGCGATGCGCTCGATCAGGCGCGCCTTGTTCACCTGATAGGGCAGCTCGGTGATGATGATCGCTTCGCGGCCGCGGTCGTCGAGCGGCTCGATGTTGGTTCGACCGCGCACGTAGATGCGGCCACGGCCCGTGTTGTAGGCCTCGACGACGCCCTGAATGCCGAAGATCAGGCCGGCGGTCGGGAAATCCGGGCCCGGTACGAGCTTGATCAGGTCGGCGATCGTGAGATTCGGGGTCCGCCAGCAGCGCGAGGCACGCGTCGACGACCTCACCCAAATTGTGCGGCGGAATGTTCGTCGCCATGCCGACGGCGATACCGGAGCTGCCGTTGACGAGCAGGTTCGGGATTCGCGTGGGCAGCACGGTCGGCTCGCGCTCGCTCTCGTCGTAGTTCGGCGCGAAATCGACGGTTTCCTTGTCGATGTCGGCCAGCAGCTCCTGCGTGATGCGCGACATGCGCACTTCGGTGTAGCGCATGGCCGCCGGCGCATCGCCGTCGACCGAGCCGAAGTTGCCCTGGCCGTCGACGAGCAGGTAGCGCATCGAGAATGGCTGCGCCATACGGACGATCGTGTCGTAGACCGCAACGTCGCCATGTGGGTGGTACTTACCGATGACGTCGCCGACGACGCGCGCCGACTTCTTGTAGGGGCGATTCCATTCGTTGCCGAGCTCGCGCATGGCGTGCAGCACGCGTCGATGGACGGGCTTCAAGCCGTCCCGAACGTCCGGCAGCGCGCGACCCACGATGACGCTCATCGCGTAGTCGAGGTACGACTGCCGCATCTCGTCTTCGAGGTTGACGGGGAAGACTTCTTTACCTACGGCCATCGGCTCTGCTCAAAAAGCTACCCCGCTCCCTGCCCGCACACCCTGCGCAGTAGGGATAAATCATCGACGAGGTGCAAGGGTGGTCGGGTAAAGCTGAAGACCCGCAGACGCCGGTTTCGCACTACCCCAACGACGCATCCAAGTGCCCAAAAAACAAGGCGGAAGTCTACCACATGCGAGTTGCCCTCCGTAGCATTCGCGAGCACTTGAAAGGCTATACTTGCTCGCCTTCCGCGACCTCGTGACACCACTTGCCGATGCAGCCAATCGACGCTCTGATCTGTCCGCGCTGGACCGTGCGTGTCGAGCCGCGGGTCGAAGCCGAGGAAGGTCTTGCGCTCGCAATCGACGGCGGTCGCATCCTGGCCGTGTTACCGATCGCTGAAGCCGAGCGCCGGTTCGAGCCGGCCGCACGGCACGACCGTCCAGACCACGTTCTGATGCCGGGACTCGTGAACGCACACTGTCACGCGACCATGAGTCTGTTTCGCGGCCTGGCCGACGACCTGCCACTCGAGCAATGGCTGCGCGAGCGAATTTGGCCGGCGGAGTCGCGCTGGGTGGGTCCGGAGCTCGTCGCCGACGGCACGCGGCTCGCGGTCGCCGAGATGCTTGCAGGCGGCATCACCTGTTTCTCGGACATGTATTTTTACCCCGACGTGGTTGGCGAGGTCGCGGCGGAAGCCGGCATGCGTGCGGTGCTCGGCATGATCGCGCTCGACGTGCCGACGGCGTGGGCGGCCGACGCCGACGAGTACCTGCGCAAGGGTCTCGAGCTGCACGATCGACTGCGTTCGGAGCCGCTGCTGACCGCGGCCTTCGCGCCGCACGCACCGTATACCGTCAAGGATGCGACGCTCAGCCGCATCCGGCTCCTCGCGGACGAGCTCGAGGTTCCGATCCACATCCATGTGCACGAGACCGCCGCCGAGGTCGCCGAGGCTGTCGCCGCGACGGGTCGTAGGCCGCTGGCGCGACTGGACGCGCTCGGGCTCGTGACGCCGGCGCTGATCGGCGTCCACGCGACGCAGCTCCTGCCCGCCGAGATCGAGTTGCTCGCTAACGCGGGCGCCAGCATCGTGCATTGTCCGCGCTCGAACCTGAAACTTGCGAGCGGCGTGTGCCCGGTTGCTGCGCTGCAGAAAGCGGGCGTCAACGTCGCGCTCGGGACCGATGGTGCCGCGAGTAACAACCGCCTCGATCTGTGGGCCGAGCTGCAGACCGCGGCACTTCTCGGCAAACTCGCGGCGGGCGATGCAACCGCCGTCGCGCCGGCCGAGGTGCTCGCGATGGCGACGATCAACGGCGCGCGTGCATTGAATCTCGCCGATGAAATCGGCTCGCTCTCGCCCGGCAAAGCGGCCGACGTGATCTGCGTGGATCTGTCGGGTCTCGAGCACCAGCCCCTGCTCGATCCCCTCTCCCAGCTCGTTTACGCTGCTTCGCGGCACGACGTCACCGATGTCTGGGTGGCCGGCGAGCACCTGGTCGTTCAGCGCGAGGCCGTGCGCCTCGATCTGCCCGCCATCGCCGCTGCGGCCGCGCGTTGGGGACAACGGTTGCGAAGGACAGTTGAATAGACATGGACAACGTCGACGCCAACGAGCTGCACAAGTTCGAGTCTCGCGCTGCGGACTGGTGGGACACCGAAGGGCCCTTCAAGACGCTGCATCAGATCAACGGCCTGCGGCTCGACTACCTCGCCGAGCGCGCGTCGCTCCCAACGGCTCGCGTCCTCGACGTCGGTTGCGGCGGAGGTCTGCTCTGCGAGGGTCTTGCGGAACGCGGCGCGGAGGTGCTCGGCATCGACCTCGGCGCCGACAACATCGCGGCCGCGCAGGCGCACGCAGCGGGTGGGGACCTGCGTGTCGACTACCGGTGCGTGGACGTCGAGAGAGTCGCCGCCGAGGCCACGGGCAGCTTCGACGTCGTGGCCTGCCTCGAGATGCTGGAGCACGTGCCGGACCCGAGCCGCATCGTCGCCGCGTGCGCCGCGGCCGTGCGTCCTGGCGGTGCGGTGTTCTTCTCGACCATCAATCGCAACCCGAAGAGCTTTGCGCTCGCGATCGTGGCTGCCGAATACATCACGGGCCTCGTGCCGCGCGGCACGCACGAGTACCAGAAGCTCGTTCGCCCCGCCGAGCTCGCTCGCTGGTGCCGAAGTGGCGGTCTCGAGGTGCAAGAGCTCACGGGGCTGCATTTGAATCCGCTGACGAATACGTATTGGCTCGGCGGCAATGTCGACGTGAACTACTTCGCTTACACGCGACGGCCGGTGGCGGCGTGAGCGCGTTCGGTGTGCTGTTCGACCTCGACGGCACGCTCGTCGACACGGCCCCGGATCTCGTCGCCGTGCTGAACGAGCTACTGCATGAGAGCGGTCGCGTCCGCATGCCTTTCGCCATTGCGCGCAACGAGGTCTCGAACGGCGCGATCGGTCTCCTGCGGCTCGGTTTCGGCGATCTGGCGGCGCCCGGCGAGCTCGATGGCCTGCGCTCGAGGTTCCTCGATATCTACCGCCGGAATGTCTGCATTAGATCCAAGCTTTTCATTGATATACACACTCTTTTTCGCGAAGAAAAAGAGTTCCGCTGGGGCATCGTGACGAACAAGCCCCAGGCATTCACGGAGCCTCTACTCACGCAGCTCGGCATCGCTGGCCGCTGGGGCACGGTCGTCAGTGGCGACCGGCTGCCGCAGCGCAAGCCCGACCCTGCCCCGCTGCTGCTGGCCGCGCGCGAGCTCGAATTGGCACCCGGCAGCTGCGTGTACATCGGCGACGCACCGCGCGACATCGAAGCGGGCCGTGCCGCCGGCATGCAGACCGTGGCTGCGGCGTTCGGTTACATCCGGCCGCACGAGGATCCCACCGGCTGGGGCGCCGACATCGTGGTCCGTCAACCGCATGAGATTCCCGCAGTACTTCGGCAGCTGCGGCGCAGCGCGGGCGCATGACCATCGACGCGAGTGTTCTGCTGTATGTGGCGCTCGCAGGCGTCGCCGGTTTCGCGATCGGCTTGCTGGTGGGCGCGGCGCGCAGTGCGGCGCTGCGTCGTGAGCTCGGTGACAAGGACGCTGAGCTGCGCCTGCGCGCGGCTGCCGACGTTGAACGCGAGAAGACCCTCGAAATCGCCACCGACCGGTTGCGCCTCGCGGTCGGCGAGCTCACGGATCGACAGTTCCAGCGCCACTCGGAGACGTTCCTGAAGCTCGCACGCGAAACGCTGGGTGTGCAGACGGAGCGTTCGAAGGCCGACCTCGCAGCGCGCGAGCTGGCCATCGACAACCTCGTGCGGCCGGTCCGCGAGGCGCTGGCGCGCGCTGAGCGCCAGCTCCAGGAGCTCGACCAGTCGCGCCGCGAAACCCACGGCAGCATCAAGTCGCAGCTCGAATCGCTGGCCGCGAGCCAACAGACACTGAGTGCCGAGACACGCAATCTCGTCAGCGCGCTGCGCCGGCCCGAAGTTCGCGGCCAGTGGGGTGAGATCACCCTGCATCGGCTCGTGGAGCTCGCTGGCATGGTCGAGCACTGCGACTTCGTGATGCAGAGTCACCAGGCCACCGAGACGGGTGCGATCCGTCCGGACATGGTCATTCACTTACCGGAAGCGCGCGATCTCGTCGTCGACGTCAAGACGCCGCTCGATGCGTACCTCGAGGCGACCGAAGCCGCCACCGACGCCGACCGCAACGCGGCGCTCGAACGTCACGCCGCGATCGTTGCAGGCCGCGTGCGCGAGTTGGCCGGCAAAGCGTACTGGAGCCAGTTCGAGCGCAGCCCCGAATTCGTCATCCTGTTCATTCCGGGTGATCAGTTCCTGAGTGCTGCGCTCACAACCCGGCCGACGCTGCTCGACGAGGCGCTGCGACAGAACATCATCCTCGCGACGCCCACGAGCCTTGTCGCGCTGCTGAAAGCCATCGCCTACGGCTGGCAACAGACGGCGCTGACGGAAAACGCGGCAGAGATACGCGCACTGGCCGTCGAGCTGTACGACCGGCTCACGACGTTCGCAGGCCACCTCGGCAGTCTCGGCAAATCGCTCAGTGACAGCGTGCGTGCGTACAACGCGACCGTCGGTTCGCTCGAGCGCCGCGTGTTGCCGAGTGCGCGGAGGTTCACGGAGCTGGGTGTGCAGCCGCGCGAGCCGATGCCGACACTTAAACCCATCGACGACACCATGCGCGACGCAAGCAGTGGCGGCGATTCCGTGGATCCGGCCGCTGAGGAATTTCGTGACGACAGGAGCGCGCCGTGAACGCCGACGAGCTGCTCGAAGCCTGCCGCAGCTACGCGCCCGCGCCCGACGCGTTCGCCGGTCGTGTGATTCTCGTGACCGGTGCGACGGCGGGTATTGGGCGCGCCGTCGCACGCGACCTCGTTCGGCACGGCGCGACCGTGATCCTGCACGGCCGAAACGAGCAAGCGCTCGAAGCGCTGTATCAGGAACTCAAGCCGCTCGGCCCGGAGCCCGCGGTCGCACAGCTCGATCTCGAACGCGCGCAGGGCCCGCAATACCAGTCGCTCACGAGCGAGATCGAAACGCGTTACGGTCGCCTCGACGGCATCTTGCACAACGCAGCGATGCTCGGCGACCGGAGTCCGATCGAGCACTACGACATCGGCCTGTGGCAGCGCGTGCTGCTCGTCAATCTGACCGCGCCGTTCATCCTGACACGCTGTTTGCTGCCGCTGCTGCGCAAATCCACCGATGCATCAGTGGTGTTCACGACGAGTAGCGTGGGACAGCGCGGTCGCGCGTACTGGGGCGCGTATGCGGTGTCGAAGGCCGGCCTGGAGGGGCTCGCTGAAACTCTGGCGGATGAGCTCGAGAGCACGCCGATCCGAGTCAACCTGATCAATCCCGGCAGCACACGCACGCGCATGCGCGCACGTGCGTACCCTGCCGAGAATCCGGAGACGCTACCAACCGCCGACAGCCACTCGTCGGCGTTTCTGTATCTGCTCGGGCCCGCGAGCGGGGACATGCGCGGTCAACGCGTCGAGCTACGCGCGCCGAAACCGGGGTAGTCCTTCAGCGCGTCGCTTCGGCCGCCGCGGCGAGCAGATCGTCGAGCAAAGCCCGTCGATCGCCCGCCTCGGCGCCGCCGTAAATGCGCTCGAGATCCGCGCGACGCAAATATTCCGGATGGTGGATCTCGACCAACGCGGCGTATTCGACGGTCTTGCCGTCCCTCACCACATCGAGCACGTACGCATGCTCGGCCAGCCGTGTGCCGATCGCCACGTGCATGAGGCTCGCGAGGCGCGGTGTCGCGTCGAGTTCACGGAACGCCAGGTGCGTCTTCAGTACGCGCCAGCCGTTGGCGGCAAAGACGGCGCCGATCGAGCCACCATTTGTGATCCTCGCGTGCTCGGTGGCCACGGCCGGATCAATGGCCGCCGGGAATCGGACCACCGCGAACGTCCGACACGTTTTTGTGCCGGCATCGAGGCTGTACAGGTTCGTGACGCGCTCGCGCGCGCCCTGCGCGAGTACCTCGACGCCGTAGCTACCGAACGCCTGCTGAATTCGCTCGCTGTTCAGCAACTCGCGGTTCGGCGGCTGCCCGGCGGCTGCGAGCGCGGCCAGCATGCACGCGGCGGCGAGCGCCGAACGGAGACGCCGGGGGCCGGCACGGCGCGCGGTCATGCTCCTTTTCGGGTCAGGCGATGGTGTCTTCAGCAATGAGTGCATGCGGCCGAAGCTTGGTATTTCTTGGCATCCCAACGCGAATTGGTTGCGGTATATAGTACGGGGGTCTGTAACCGTTCATCGAGTCTCAGGGCCGAGCCCCGAACCCTCCTTAAACGGTTCTGCCATTGAAACAGCTTTGGGAGGTCTCGTGGGCAACAAACTTTACGTCGGCAATCTGCCGTTCTCTGCGACCGAAGAAGAGCTTTCGACGAAGTTCTCCGCAGTGGGTACGGTTGAATCGGCGAAGCTCATCATCGACCGCGATACCGGTCGCAGCAAAGGCTTCGGCTTCGTCGAGATGGGCAGCGACGCGGAAGCGCACGCAGCCATCGAGAAGTTCAACGGCCAGGACTATGGCGGCAGGCCGATGACGGTCAACGAAGCCCGCCCGCAGGAACGTAAAGGCCCGCGCCCCGGTGGCGGCGGTGGCTACGGCGGGCGCTGAGTCGCAGGAGCATTTGCGCGCAGCAGACGCGGGCGTACCTTCTGGGTCGTCCGCGTTTTGCTTTTGGGCGCCCCGCGCTGTTTCGTTCATGGCGTCGTAGCGCTACGCTGAACACATCGTTACTCATACCTCCCGGGGGGAGTCTCATGCGTTCATTGAAGTCTGCCTTGTTGATTGTCGGAATCCTGGCCACGTCGATCGCGACTGCGGCGGACGCGCCGTCGACCGCTTCCGTTTTAGATCGCGCCGCGATCCAGAATCTGATCGCGAAATACGCGTTCGCGCTCGATACGCTGAATGCCGATTTATACGCGTCGGTGTTTGCGCCGGACGCGGAGTTCACGTTCGGCGGCAACACGTATAAAGGCCGCGATGCGATTCGCGGCGTGGTCGCGAGCATCAAGGAGCGGCGTGCGGCGCAGCCGGTCAGCGACAAGCCGGCGCCGAAGAGCTACCACGCCATCACGAACACGCTGATCGAGTTCACGAACGACACCCACGCGCATCACCGCTCTTACTGGCAAACGCTGAGTGGCCAATCGAGCGGCCCGTTCACTGTCGGCGGCATGGGCGTCTACGAAGACACGATCGTCAAAATGAACGGTGAATGGCTGATCCAGAAGCGCGAGATTCTGCAGTAGCACAGACGCGACCCGCCGACTCCGGCGCGACGCCCCAGCTAGCCGCGGCGCGCGTTGTGTGGCTCAAGCCGTCTGCGCCTGGCTGCCCGTGGGCAGCATGATCCGCGCGATACAGCCATGCGCCCCGACGCGATTCTCGAGCACGAGGCTGCCGCCGTGGTTCTCGACGATCTCTCGCGAGAGCACGAGGCCTATGCCGGTGCCCCCGGGCTTGGTCGTAAAGAACGGCACCCACAGGTTGTCCGTGCGCGCGAGACCCGGCCCGTCGTCCTCGATCTCGACCACCAGCAGCTTGTCCATGTTGCGCCAGCGAATCCGCACGCCACCGCGATCCGCGGCCGCTTCGACGCCGTTCTTTAGCAGGTTGATCAACACCTGCTCGAGCTGATCGCCGTCGGCGTCGATGATGACGGCTGGCCCGCTCTGCACGTCCACGCGTGCCGCGTGCAACGAAGCAGTGCGGCGAACGAGCGCTGCGAGATCGATGGGGCGACGCGTGGGTGGCGGCAACCGCGCGAGCCGCGCGTAAGCGTTCATGAACCGGCCGAGCGCTTCGGCGCGATCGTGGATGATCGTCAGCCCCGCGTGCGCGTCGTCGCGCCAGTCGGCCGCCAACGGTTCGCGGTCAATCAGCTTGTTCAGCGTGCCAGCCATCGACTGGATCGGCGCGAGCGACCCGTTGATCTCGTGGCCGATGACGCGCACGAGCCGCTGCCAGGTCTGCCGCTCTTCTTCGCGCAGTGCACGGCTCAAGTCCGAGATCACCAGCAGTTCGTGCGGCCGGCCGCGGTCGCGGAAGCTGCGACGGCGAATCTCCCACCGCCCCGAGCGGCCGGGAAAAGTATGCGCGGCGATACGGCCCGAGGGTTGTGCGAGCAAGCTCTCGAGGCCGAGCTCGCGTGCCGTGCGGCCTTCGAGCTCTTCCGCGGGTGCCGCGAGCAACGACGCCGCGGCGCGATTCACGAGCCGCAGCCGCAAGCCCGCATCGAACGCGAATACCGCAATGTCGACCTCGGCGCCGATCTTGTTGAGCAGCGCGCCGGCCTCGAGCGTTTCGAGGCGTTGATCGTGTAGCGTCCGGCTCAGCGTGTTGACTTCGATCATGACTTCGCCGAACGCGTCTCGTGGGTCGGCGTGGCGGCCACGCAAGGAATAGTCTCCTTCACGCAGCGCTTCGAGCATGTTTGCCAGCGCTTGCAGAGGCCGCACGACGCGCTCCCGCATGATCATGGGCCCCACGATCATGGCGAGCGTGATCGCAACGAACACCGTCCAGCGCAACGGCTCGGCGGCGTCCCAGTAATACAGCGCGATGCTCGCCGTGACCCAGGCCGGGATGGCGCATGCCAGCGCCAGCAACTGCACGCGATTCTGGAACGCCAGACGCCGGCGGCTCACGATTTGAGCTTTTCCATGCGCCGGTACAACGCAGACCGGCTCATGCCGAGCTCATCGGCCGCCGCTATCACGTTACCGTCGTGACGACCGAGCGCCGCCCGGATCGCGTCGAGCTCGATTTCCTCGAGCGTCGCCGAGCTGCGGCGGTCCGCCGCTGCTGCGGCGGGAGACGGACCTCCGAGCGCAAGATCCGTCGGGCCGATCGAGTTGCCGAAGCACATCAACACGGCGCGCTCGATTACGTGGCTTAGCTCGCGCACGTTGCCGGGCCAGGCGTAGCGCTTGAGTGCAGACAAAGCGGCGTCGCTGAATGCGCCGACGTCGCGCCGGTATCGGTGCGCATGCTGCTTCAGGAAGCTCTGGGCCAGTCGCACGATGTCGTCACCACGCTCTCGCAACGGCGGCAGGTGGATGTGGATCGTGTTCAGGCGGTACAACAGATCCGATCGAAATCGGCCCCCATCCACTTCGCCCTGAATGTTCGCGTTCGTGGCCGCGAGCACACGCACATCGACCTGATGCGTGCGCGACGAGCCCAACCGCTCGAAATGGCCGTCCTCGAGCACGCGTAGCAGCCGCGCCTGCTGAGCGGGCGGAATGTTCGCGATTTCGTCGAGGAACAGCGTGCCCCCGTCGGCGAGCTCGAAACGCCCCACGCGGTCGGCTTTCGCGTCCGTGAACGCGCCTTTGACATGGCCGAACATCTCGCTCTCGAACACTGTCTCCTGGAGGCTGCCGATGTTCACCGTCACGAGGCTACGCTCTGCGCGTCGGGAGTGCGCGTGAATCAGCTTCGCGATGAGGCCCTTGCCGCACCCGCTTTCACCGGTAATCAGCACATTGGCATCCGACGGCGCGACGCGCTGCAGCGTCTCGAGTGCTGCGCGCATGGCCGGCGATCCAGCGATCAGCTCATCCTCGGTGGCCGTCAACGCCTGATTCGCGGCCTCGAGTGTTCGGGTGCGTTGCTGCGACTGACCGAGGGCGATCTGCGTGCGCAGTACCGTCAGCAGCCGTTCGTTGCTCCAAGGCTTCTCCACGAAGTCCTGCGCGCCGCGACGCATGGCCTCGACCGCCAACTCGATGCTGCCCCAGGCCGTCATCACGACGATGGGCGTGTAGGCATCGAACGCGCGAATCCTGCCCACGGCGTCGAGCCCCTCCTCGCCCGAGGTGGTATCACGCGTGTAGTTCAAATCCATGAGTACGGCGTCGGCCTGCCGGGCGCGCAACGCTGCGATCAGCGCGTCGGGATGCGCGAAGGTCTCCGCGGTGCAGCCCTCGCCTTTCAGCAACAAGCGCACGGACTCGACGACGTCGCGTTGGTCGTCGGCTACGAAAATTCGGGGGGTTCGGCTGGGCACGGGGTATTGAAAGTCATCGGGTGCGGCGCCCGCAAGAGGCGTACGCGGTTATCACTTCGTCGTGGCCCGGTCGGTGGTGAGCCAACCGTCCGCCAGCTCCACGACGCGCCGACTGAACTCGGCGACCCGCGTGTCGTGCGTGACCTGAATGATCGTTGTGCCCTCCTGGTTCAGGGCGCTCATGAGCTTCATGATCTCCTCACCCTGCTTCCAGTGCAGGCTGCCCGTCGGCTCGTCGGCCAGCACGATGCGGGGCCGTGCGATTACGGCTCGCGCCACGGCGACCTGCTGCTGCTGGCCGCCCGACAACTGCGTGGGATACAGATCCTTCTTCGCGACGATCTGGAACCTGTCGAGGATTTCGGCCACGCGCGCTTCGCGCTCCTTGCGCGGCACGTCGCGATACGACAACGGGATGTCGAGGTTCTCGGCCACGGTCAGGTCGTCGAGCAGGTGGAACTGCTGGAACACGAAGCCGATGTTTTCCTTGCCGAGCTTTGCGCGTTGTTTGGGGCTCGCTTTGTGTGTCTCCACGCCGTCAAATAGGTACTCGCCGTCGAACTCACCGTCGAGCATGCCCAAGACCGCAAGCAGCGTGGATTTGCCGGAGCCGGACGGGCCCATGATCGTCACGAACTCGCCTTCCTGTATCTCGAGCCCGATTTGCCGCAGCACGAAGGTGCGGCCGCCTTTGTACGGATAGGACTTCTCGAGCCCCTGGACCTTGATCAACGCCATTACCCCTGTTCCTTCAAGCTCGCGCTTACAAATACGAATGGTTCTTTTTCAAAGAATCCCTCCGCGGAGGGATTCCTTCGCTATTCCGAACGCAGCGCTTCCATCGGCGCGACGCTCGCGGCGCGACGTGCCGGCAGATACCCGGCCAGCGCTATCACCACCGCCAGCACGGCCACGGCCGCACCGAGCACGAGCGGGTCGTACCCTTTCAGTCCGAACAGCAGCACCTCGGCCGCGCGACCGATGAGCACGGCAAGTACGAGGCCCAGCGGGACGCCGATGCCGGCCATGACTGCGACTTGCTTCAGTACCATGGCGCGCAAGCGCGCCGCCGTGGCGCCCAGCGCGAGCCGCAAGCCGATCTCGCGCGTGCGCTGCGCGACGAAATACGCCAGCACGCCATACAAGCCCACGGCCGCTAAGACGGTCGCGAGTAGTGCGAAGCCGGCAGACAGCGTCGCCACCAGGCGCTCGATGAACACGTTTTCGTCGATCACCTGACGCATCGTCGTCGGTTTGTCCACCGGTAGCTCGGGATCGAGACCGGTCACGACGCGCGGCACCAACGTCAGCAACGCCTCGGGAGGCACTGCGGCGCGCACGTAGAACGTCATCTGGTCGAGGAACGCACTCTGCTGCCGCGGTACGAAGAACTGCGGCGGCGCAGCATCCCGAACCTGCGCGTACTTGGCATCGCCCACGATGCCGACGATCTCCATGTCCGGCGGCTCTTTCGGATTCCCGTTGCCGATGTGTTTGCCGAGCGCGTCGTCGCCGAGCTTGAAGCGGCGCAAGAACGCCTGGTTCACGATGGTTACGCGCGGTGTGTCGACGGTATCGGCGGCCGTGAAGTCGCGGCCCGCGATCAGCGGAATCGCGAGCGTGTGGAAGAACCGGGTACTGACCGCATTCATCGAAGCGCTGTTTTCGGGGCCAGGCGGCCCAACGTCCATACCTTCTATTGCAATCCCCGCGCCCCAGTTGCTGCCCGACAGCAGCGGCACCATGGACGAGGCCACGTCGACGACGCCGGGTTGTGCCGCTAGCTCGGCCTCGAGCCGATCGTAGAAGCGCGTCGCCTGCTCTCGGCTATAGCCATTGCGCCGCGGCGATATCGTGAACGTCGCGACGGACGTTGCATTCATGCCGAGGTCCACACGCGAGAGATTCGCGAGGCTCTGTACGAACAGACCGGCGAGCACGAGTAGCACCGTCGACATTACGATCTGCGCGGTCGCGAGGGAGGAGCGAAAGCGACGCGCGCCGTGCGCACCGACCGCCTGCTGGGCTTGTCCCTTCATGGCGAGACCGGGATCGGCGCGGCTCGCTTTGATTGCCGGCGCAAGTCCAAACAGCAGCACTGTGACGAGCGCTGCACCGGCCGCGAACAGCAGCGCGGAGCCGCTCAGCGTGATGTCGAGATTCTCCACGGCGCTCGGCATCAGAGCGCGGATACTGCGCAACGTGACCAGCGCTACGGGCACGCTCGCGACGCCACCGGCGACGGCGAGCACCCCGGCTTCGAGCAGCGCCTGTCTCAACAAACGGCCTCGATCGGCCCCAAGCGACGCGCGAATCGCCATCTCACCTGAGCGTGCGGCACCGCGAGCCAACAGCAGGTTCGCGATGTTCGCGCACACCAGCAGCAGCACCAGCCCCGTCACGCCGAGCAACAGCGACGTGGGCGTCGTGGCTTGCTCCGGAAGCGTACTCTGGCCGCGCGCGCCGGGCTCGATCGTGAGCTGCCGATCGCGAAACCGAGCGAGCGCTTCGGGCGGCATGAAGCTGTTCAGCGGTGCCTCGACGTCATTGATGATGCCGCGATACGGGCCCGCCAGCGCCGCCTTCGCGGCGTCGATGGTGACACCGGGACGCAAGCGGCCGAACAAATACGCCCAGTATGACGTGCGGTCAGTGGGAGCGTTCTGCGCCGTCGGTTCCATCAGCCAGCGCAGCGTGATCGGCACGTACACGCGTGGGCGGTAGCCGATCGTGGTGCCGTCGAACCCCTGCGGTGCGACACCGACGATCGCCAGAGGTTGCCCGTTGACCGTCAGGGTTCTATCGACGACGTTCGGATCCGCGCCGAAGTAGCTGCGCCAGTAGTCGTAGCTCAGCACCGCGACGGCGCCCTCGCCAACCTTTGGCTCGTCCTGGCGCCCGATCAGGCGACCAAGCGCCGGCTTCAAGCCGAGCACGTCGAAGTAGCTACCCGAGATCAGCAGTCCGTTACCGACCGAGGTGCGGTGATCGTAGGCGAGGTTCGCCGGGAACGTCTTGTGCGCGGCAAGCCCCGTGAACACCGTTTGCTGCGCCTCGAGGTCGCGGAACATCGGGTAGCTGAACGTGTAGTCGCACTTGCCCGCCACGCTGCACATCGTGCTGCCCCACTTCGGGCCGGGCGCACCGAGATTCACGAGCTGGTCGGGCGCGGGCACGTTCATCGGTTGCAGCAGAACGCGGTCAAATAGGGAAAACATCGCGGTTGTGGCCCCGATACCGAGCGCGAGCATCGCGATCACCGTTGCCGACAAGCCGGGGCGCAGTCGCAGTTGCCGTAACGCGTAGCGAAGTTTGCTCATACCTCGTTACTCCTCACGCAGCACGCGCGAACGTGAGCACGATTGTCAGCGAGAACACGGGCACCCGTGCGAGGGAACGCAACGCGTAGCGAATGTCCCGAAGCAGCGTTCCCAACCTGCGTCCCCTACTCTGCGGCCAATGATTCGGCTGGCTCTACCGCGGACGCGCGGCGCGCCGGCACATAGCTCGCGAGCGCCGCGACGAGCGTGAGCCCGGCTGCGACGGCGGCGTAAGTCAGTGGATCGACGGGCTGCACGTCGTACAGCAACGCGCTCATCAGGCGCGTGGCGCCCGCGGCGGCCACGAGCCCGAGAACCACGCCGAGCCCCGCAAGCGTGACGCCGTAGCGCACGAAGCGGCGCTGAACGTCGCGCTGCTGCGCGCCGAGCGCGAGTCGAATCGCGATCTCGCGCCGCTGTTGCGACACGACGTAGGACAACCCGCCGCCGGGACGGCGCCCAGCTCGTCGAGGAAGATGGTTCCTTGATGCGCGCGCACAAAAGCTCCGGCGCGCCCCTGGGAGGCGCCGGTGAACGCGCCGCGCACGTGGCCGAACAGCTCGCTCTCGAGCAGCGACTCGGGGAGCGCCCCGCAGTCGATGGCCACGAACGGCCCTTTGCGCCGCGGGCTGGCCTCGTGCACCGCGCGCGCCGCCAGCTCCTTTCCGGTGCCGGTCTCGCCCTCGAGCAGCACGGTGGCGTCGGACTGCGACGCCAGCTCCAGCACCGCGAACACCTCACGCATCGCCAGGCTCTCGGCCACCAGCTCACCGAAGCGGCGGGACTGGCTGGGTTGGACCTCGAGCGGCTCCGGCGCCGCCTGCACGCGCAGGAAGCTTCGGCCCACCTTGAGCGTGGCGCCGGCGGGGACGTGCGCCTCCTTGATGCGCGATCCTTCGTAGTGCGTGCCGTTGGTGGAGTCGAGATCGCGCACCAGGAAGCCGCTGCCGTCGGGCCGCAGCTCCAGGTGGCGTTGCGAGACGCGCTCGTCGGTGAGCAGCAGCCCGCAGCCGGCGCCGCTGCCGACGGTGAGGCCGCCGCCGATCACCTGTGCGCGCCCCATGTCCGGCCCCTCGATGACCACCAGCTGGCAGCGCGGGGCCCGCCCGGCGGGGAGCGCCTCGGAATGGACGGTCGCGACCGTGTCTCTCACATTATGATGGTAGCCCGGAAGCAGGACAGATGGAGCGCATCGGCCCGTACCGCATCATCCGCAAGCTGGGGCAGGGCGGCATGGCCCAGGTGTTCCTGGGCGTCGCCTTCGGCGCCAGCGGCTTCGAGAAGCAGGTGGCCGTCAAGCTGCTGCTCCCCGAGCTCGAACACTCGGCCGAGCTGGTGCGCGCCCTGATCGAGGAGGCGCGCCTGGGCGCCCAGCTGGCGCACAAGAATTTGGTGCAAGTGCATCATCTGGGCGTGGCCGAAGGGCGCTACTACGTGGTCATGGACTTCGTCGACGGGCAGGACCTGGCGACGCTGGCCAGGCGCGGGCTGCCGCCGCCGGAGCTGACGCTGGCGATCGGCGAGGAGCTGGCCCGCGCGCTCGACTACGTTCACCGCGTCGGCGACGGCGCCGGCCGGCCGCTCGGTTTGGTGCACCGCGACGTCAGCCCCTCGAACGTCCTGCTCTCCCGCGCCGGCGAGGTGCGCCTGGGGGACTTCGGCGTGGCCAAGGCGACGCTGCTCGCCGACATCACGCGCGGCAACGTCCGCAAGGGCAAGTACGCGTACATGTCCCCCGAGCAGGTCGCCGGCGAGCCGCTGGGCCCCGCCAGCGATCAGTTCAGCCTCGGGGTGACGCTCTACGAGCTCCTGGCCGGGCGGCGGCCCTTCGATGGAGAGGGGCCCCACGACACCATGGAGCGGGTGCGCCGGGCCGATCCGCCCGACGCCGCCGCCCTCCCTCCGCCGGCGCGCGCGCTGCTGCTGCGCTGCCTGTCGAGGGATCCGGCCGCCCGCTTCGCCTCGGCCGAGGAGCTGCGGCGCGCGCTCTCGGCGGCGCGGCGCCACTTCCCGGAGGCCGGCGAGCCCGATCTGGCGCGCTGGGTGGGCCCCGAAGGGCCGGACTGAGACGGACGCCGCGAGCCGACCCGCCGCCATCCGAAAAAAGCACGAACGTTCGTACTATTCCTGTGCGTCGGTGCCGCCGAGCCGGTGGTCCCAACCGGCCCCTGGGGAACGGCGGGCAGACCCGAAAAAAGCACGAACGTTCGTACTATTTCTCCGCGTCTCTATCGCCGAGCCGGCTGAGCTACCGGGGCGGCATGCGCAGCGCGCCGTCGAGGCGGATGACCTCGCCGTTGAGGTAGCGGTTGGTCACCAGGTGCTCGACGAGGTAGGCGTAGTCGTCGGGCGCGCCCAGCCGCCGCGGGAAGGGGATGCCGGCGGCCAGCGCCTGCCGCGCCGGCTCGGGGAGCTGGGCCAGCATGGGCGTGTCGAAGGTGCCGGGCGCGATGGTGTTTACGCGGATGCCCACCGCCGCCAGGTCGCGCGCGATCGGCAGCGTCATTCCCACCACGCCGCCCTTCGACGCCGAATAGGCGGCCTGCCCGATCTGCCCGTCGAAGGCAGCGATGGAGGCGGTGTTGATGATGACGCCGCGCTCGTTGTCGTCGAGGGGATCGCTCTTGGACATGGCCGAGGCGGCGACCCGGATCATGTTGAAGGTGCCGACGAGGTTGATGTTGACGACCGTCTGGAAGAGGCCCAGATCGTGCGGCGCCCCGTCCTTGGCGACGGTGCGCGCCGCCCAGCCGACGCCGGCGCAGTTGACGGCGATGCGCAGCGGACCCAGCTCGCCCGCCTTTGCCGCCGCCGCTTCCGCCTCGGGTCCGCTGGTGACGTCGACCTTGACGTAGACGGCGCGCCCGTCGAGCTCCTTTTGCAGCGCTTCGCCGCGCTTGTCGTCGCGGTCCGCGATCACCACGCGGGCCCCGCCGGCCACCAGCCGCCGCACCGTGGCTTCGCCCAGGCCGGAGGCGCCACCGGATACCATCGCTACCGAGTCTTGGATTTTCATGCGACGCAGCCTAGATCATTTCAATTCGAACGGATAGGTCACCACGCTGGCGCCGCCCGAGGCCGGGAAATTCAATGATGCAACTGCACCACGAATGCAGCGGGTCAGCCCCTGATGCTGCAGGAGCGCCGGCGCCTCCACGCGGACGCGGCTGACCTGCCCCGACTTCTCGACGCGAAAGCCGACCTCCACCCGCCCGCTCTCCAGCGGCGCGTCCCCCAGCGCGTCGGTGATGCACCGCTCGATTCGAGGGTTGGCGCCGTGAAAGACGCCGTCCAGATCCTCCTGCGAGAGCTCGCGCGCGTCGGGCTCCGACAGGTCGATCTTCTCCGGGCGCCCCAGCGAGTCGCCCTCCGCCAGCATCTTCTCGTCGCCCGGTTTGAGGTGCACCTCGGGTGCCGCCGGCGAGTCGCGCCGCGCGCGCCGGCGCTTCTCCTTGGGGGCCGGCGTGGCCGGGACCGTCATCGAGGCCACGCAAGCCTGCTCGCGGCATTGGGTGCCGGCGCCGCAGCGGCCCAGGCACGGCTCCAATCGCTGCCACAGCCAGGCGCCCGCCGCCGCCAGAGCGAGCCCAGCCAGCAGTCCGACGAGGACTCTTGCCATCGGCCGCATGGTAGACGCAAGCCGCTGCCTGCGCTAGCTTCGCGGCACATGGATGATTGGGCACGCTACCGTCGGGCACTGGCCGGCGAGCCGCTGCCGTCGGCGCTGGTGGATCTCGACGCCTTCGACGCCAACGTCGAGCGCCTGCTGGCGCCGGTGCGGGCGGCGGGAAAGACCGTCCGCATCGCCACCAAGTCCATCCGCTGCCCGACGCTGATTCGACGCGCCGCCGCCCGGCCGGGAGTGCGCGGGCTGATGACCTACAGCGCCGCCGAGAGCGCGCTGCTCGCCGAGGAGGGCGCGCAAGACCTCATTCTGGCCTATCCCACCGTGCAGCCGGCGGATGTCTCGCTCCTGGCGCGAATCAACCAGCGCGCCCGCTGCGCGGTGGTGGTGGACGCGGCCGAACAGCTCCCACCGCTGGCCGCCGCTGCCCGTGATGCAGGCGCACAAATTCCCGTGATCATCGAGCTGGACGTCTCCCTGCGCCTGCTCGGCCTGCACCTCGGCGTGCGGCGCAGCCCGGTGCGCGACGCCGGCACCGTGGTGGAGTTGGCTCGGCGCATCGCCGACACCCGGGGCTTGGAGTTCGCCGGCCTCATGGGCTACGAGGCGCAGATCGCCGGCCTGACCGACGCCGGCCCCTTCGCCGCCTGGCAAAACCCAATCAAGCGCATCCTCAAGCGCGGCTCGCGGCCCTCCGTCGAGCGCAGCCGCAAGGACGTGGTGCAGGCGCTCCACGAAAATCACCTCCCCCCGGCGCTGGTCAACGGCGGCGGCACCGGCTCGGTGACCTGGTCCGCCGCCGAGCCGGCCCTCACCGAGATCACCGTCGGCTCCGGCTTTCTCGTCGGCCACCTGTTCGACTACTACGCGGACCTGAAGCTGGATCCGGCGCTCTTCTTCGCTCTCCAGGTGGTGCGCCGCCCAGCGCCCGGCCTGGTCACCTGCCACGAAGGCGGCTACGTCGCCTCCGGCGCCGCGGGGCCGGACCGCCTGCCGCTGCCCTGGCTGCCCCGGGGATGCAAGCTGCTGCCGATGGAGGGTGCCGGCGAGGTGCAGACGCCGGTGCTGCTCCCCGCCGGGCTGGAGCTGCCGCTGGGAGCGCCGCTGCTCTTCCGCCCGGCCAAGTCGGGCGAGCTGGCCGAACGTTTCACCCACTATCTTCTGGTCCGGGGCGATGCAATCGTGGAGCGCGCGCCCACCTACCGCGGCCTGGGCCGGTCGTTCGGATGATGCACCTGCATCAAAATGGAAGGATGAGCATGCTGACGTACCCCGACCACCGTCAGGACCCTTCACGCTGGGCGGAGGCGCTGGGCATCTCCCGCGAGGCCGTCGACATCTACCTGGCCGCGCAGGTGATCGACCTCCACATCGACACCTTCATCTGGACGCGGGTGTTCGGCTATGACCTGCGCCGCCGGCACGGGCGCGGCCTCTTCGGCGCCCGCTTCTACGGCCAGGCCGACTTGCCGCGGCTGCGCGAGGCGCGGGTCTCGGGCGGCATCTGGTCGATCACCACCAACCCGTTGCGGCGCGCCAGCCGCCGGGCCCCGGTGTTCGGAAAGAACCTGGCCCGGCTCGAGCAGATCTTTCTCCACGGTTCCGGATGATGTGGCGATTTGCCGCACCGCCTCCGAATATCGCGCCGCTCACGAGCAGGGTAAGCACGCCGCCTTCATCGGCATTCAAGGGGGCAACGCCCTCGACGCCGAGGGCGCGCTCTCTCAGGCCGACCCCAGCCTGCTCGTCAAGGTCACGCTGGTGCACCTGTCGACGTCGACGCTGGGCACGACTTCGGCGCCTCAGCTCAGCGGCGCCTCCGACGGCCGCCTCAGCGACCGGGGCCGCGACTTCGTGCGCGCCCTCAATCAGCACCCGGATCTTCCTCGATCTGGCGCACATCAACCGCCAGGGCTTCTTCGACGCCTTGGAGGTGCACGATCCCTCGCAGCCGTTTCTCGTCACCCGTTCCTCGGGCCAGACGCCCAGAGCTGCAACGCGCCAGAGAATGTGCGAGCTTCTCCGGAGAGCGAGCGTAAGAGGCAGTAAAGCCCGTATAGCGGGAGGGCGGCCGCCACGGCAATCAACTCGCATAGCGTTTTAATCGACAAACTCATATCCGCTTCCGGGCTCAACTGCACACGGGAATTCGCGTGAATGGTATCGTGCGTGAAACGGCGTCCCTCGTGAATGCCCGGTCAGAAGCACATTGTCACGGATCCTTGGAACTTCTACGGGTGCAAAGTGTCGAACAATCGCTCGGCCTTCTGCCGCAGCGCTTTCCAATCGAGGTTCTCAACGACCCACTCACGGCCCGATGCTCCCATAGATCGCCGCAGCGATTCGTTCTTAATCAGTTCGACGATCGCGTCGGCCAGCGGTTCGGGCGTCTCGCATCGCACCAACAGACCTGTTTGTCCGGCACGGATGGCTTCGCCAGTTCCGCCTGACATGCCCGCGATGACCGGCCGCGCACATGCCTGCGCTTCGACCAGCACGATTCCGAAGCCTTCAAAATCGCCGTCTACGTCGCGATTCGGCAACGCGAAGAGGTCGCACTGCTGAAAGCACTGGACTAGATCTGAATCGCAGAGTTCTCCATGAAACACAACGTGCTGGCTCACGGATTCGCTTAGTGCTAATCCGGTAAGTCTGTCTCGCTCTTCGCCGTCGCCCACTACTGCGTAAAGCGCATTTGAATACTAGCGGCGATTCGGGGCAACGCGCGAATCAGCACGTCATGGCCTTTGCGGCGTTGTAGTCGCGACGCAGTGAGGATTACTTGGCCGATCGTCCCACCCGAGTCGCGTTTCGATCGCGACGTCTCGCATTGCGGGACAAAAAAGCTCCGCATCAGCGCCGGGATGCATGACATGAATGCGGCTCGCATCGACGTGCCAACGTCGGACGAGAATGTCCGCCGTATTCCGGCTGTTCGCGATAAGGCAAGTCGCTCCCGCTATCGTCCGCCGAGACATCCAGAGCATTTCGCGGCTCGCCTGGATCATCGGCAGTTCCTCGCCGTGAACGTATGCGAGATACGGCAAGCCCCGCAACTTCTTGAGCGTCAACGCCAACCAGCCCTCAGGAAAGATTCGTCCAGCATGGATAAACGTGACTCCGCGATTGATAGTAAGTCCACGCAACGTTGCCACGACTGAAGATACTGCCAGAGTCTCGTCGGAGCGATTAGTCCAATCGTCGAGGCGGCAAGCGGAATACGTACGACGTCCAAGTCGTGCGCGCGTCGAATTCTGCGCAACCACCATACTCATTCGCCGCAATTACGACGTCCCGACGGAGCCTGCGATACAGTTCCCAAAACCAGCGTCCGCTTCCGCCGTGCTGCGGAGGAAAGACTTCGCTTAACAACAGAAGCTTCACCGCTTTATCAACTCCGACCGGCTAGAAGATCGTTCGCCTGTACTGCTCGACGACCGCAGCAACATGCACTCCAGGCTGAATATCGCTTCGCAACGCTTTCTGGCTGCATCGCCAAGTCTGCAGGCCAGCAGGATCAGAAAGCAGTCTGTCGATCGCTGTTGCCAATGCCTTCAGGGCTCCTTGGCGGCACAAGTAATCCTGTTTGTTCGGGAACGATCGTCTCGACTATACCGCCTACCGTAGTGCCGACAACCGGAATGCTATGCGGCCTCCTTCCAAAGCTACTAAGCCAAGAGGCTCTTCGGTCGATGGAAACACCACAACATCCGCGGCTGCGTACCATGGATACACATTCGGCTTGAATCCAGTGAAGGTGACCCTCACTCCAGACTGGCCAACCAACTTTTCCATCTTCGCGATAGGCGCCCTTGTTCTCAAAGTCATCTCCAACGACTACCAAATCAGCGCGATCCCCCCAACGTGGCTGCAGTTCGGCCCACGCATGCAGCGTGTCGGCGATTCCCTTACGTTCGATGATTTGACCCGCGAAAAGTACGAGTGGGCGATCCGCCGCCAGCCCGACGGCCAGCTTCGCCGCCTGGCGATCGATGAATCGTTCAGGAAGAGGAAGTCCGTCGTAAACCACCTCGCATGGACTGGCGGCAAGTCCGGGAGATGCTCCGCACAGGTCGCCCATCAACGAACGCGATACGAAGAGATGACGCTCCGCTCCGAACTTGTTAAACCAGTCGATAGCCGCTCGGTCGAAGGTCCACCGATGATGACAAACTCGGGGCAGTCGCCGAGCCGCAGCGTCTGCCGTGATTTGATGACTGGGAAGGTCGTTGCTATGAACTAGATCCGGACCGACTTGACCGAGCCATCGCCTCAGTTTATGTCGCGACCGACTATAGCTCCACCATCTCCACTTGTCGGTGAACCTAGTCTCGATGAATTCTGCACTGATTCCGGCCTCCCGCAGGCGGCATAACAACTCTCCGTCGGTTCCGATGGCGTACTTCGTGGCCCGCGTCGCGTCAAGCCTACCGCCAACCTCAATAGCGCCACTTCGGCACCGGCAAAAAACGGCGCCCAACTAGTAAGTGCGATTCTCATCGATGGGTTTCCGTCATACCTCTCCGCGTTCCCTCGAGACAAGCCCTGATAACGAAGGTAAAGAAACAGTCGCCTTAACGTATTTTATCCCGTTGAGACGAAAGGGCATGGTAACCGCGTTCTCAAATGGCATCGTGCAAGGAACGGCCTAGCAATTCCTCGTAAATTTTCACTAGTTGCTGGAAGCTCCGACGAGGGTTGAACTCGTCCTCCACACGCTTTCGAGCAGCAGCACCCAGCGACTGGCAGAGCTGCGGGTTCACAATCAGCCCCTCTACCGCCGCGGTCAGTGCGTCTAAGTCCCCTGTCTGAACGATCGCACCGTGATCGCCGACCACTCGTGAACCGACCCGCCGCGATACGCCGCGACCGATTTACCGCACGCCATCGCCTCGCAAACGCTGTTGCCGAACGTTTCATACTCGCTTGTGCTCACCGAAATATCGCATGCGTGATGAAAGGGCTCGACCGGTTCGACGTTTCCTAACCAGCGCGCAGCCGACGTCCTAGTCCACTCAACGCGATTTCAGCCTCAATTCGCAAACGATAGGCCTCATCGCCGACAATTTCGCCGCCGGCGATCAGACCCACGACGTTTGTATGCCTCACCGCCAACCGCCGGGACCGGACTCCACGAAGTCGTGCACTCGCTTTCGGGGACGAAGGGGACTCGCCGTCCCTATAGAATCTCATCAACGCCGACGTTCCATCGTGCGCGTACCTTTCCTCGAGTTTCGGCGCTAACGGAGTAATCCGCGACGTCGATACCGAGCCTAACGACGTGCTGTCGTCCTTCCGGAACAATTCCTGCGACGGCGTAAGCCGAATCGGCTTTTTGCTGATGTGACGTCCATAGCAATGCGTCTGGGCAGCGTCCCCGCCGAACGCCCAACTTGCGAAATCGCACTGAGCCGAAAACGAACGTGACAAACCAAAGGCAGCGGAATAAATCTCCGCAGCAGAGTCGCGAATGGGTAAACGTCGTGCTCGTTGCAATGAATCACGTCTGCCCCTAGACGTCTTGCCCAAACCGCCGCTGAGGCAGCGTGCCATATTCCGCACCACGGAGCCCGACGGTCAAGCCACGGCATCGGATTAACATGATGAGCGAAACCCTCGTCCCGAAGCCAGTCAATGAAATCGCCGCGCCGTTGCCCTAGGACGCGTGCCTCGTAACCGGCTTCCGGCGAGAAACCGCAGCCAAGACTGCAGAATCCTCGCGGTGCTACCGAGGCTTGGATTATTAGTAAGAAACAACGTACGCACGATGCGACCAGCCTTTAATGACGATGTCCGGGAGCAAACGCTTCAGCAATGCGAAGTGGGAATTGCATTGGCCGCCTTCGGTGAAGTCAGCAACCCTGTGCGGATCGAGATCAGCGAAATCGACGCGGTACTATTTCTGCCAAAACAGCCCAGAGCGGCCCGAAGTCGTCGCGGGAAACGTAAGATCCGCCGCAAGCCACCGCACTGATCCCAACGATCCGAATAGAACGAAAAGGGCGGGAGGTTTCTGTCGTCCCTTCCAGCGCATGGCATCCTGCACCCTCCACGCTGATTTTCGATACTCGCCCCTCATTCATTTCATGCGTCAACCTCGGGCGAGCCGAGCAGCCCTTAACGCAAGATGCCGACGCATTTGAAATAGAGGCCTCGCAATGATGTGCTAGCATGGTCACAGTCGCCGAAATAAAACCTGGTATCGCCCTCTCGGTTCAACGCTGGGGCCTAGTGCATATTCAGAAATCTCAAACCCGCCGATTACGACGATTACTTGAAAGTGGCGCTTATAAAGCGGATGTCATTAATGAGCACAAAGTGCCCCACGTGGCCATACTTACGTTACGGCGAGGAGGTCGAGACATCCTGACTCTGCACCAACACCTTTCAAAATGCGATGGCCGGGTGAAGCAATGAAGCGATCACTTCTCCTGTCAGAGATTAGACCTAGTCCGTGACACGCTTGCCAATCGTCAGAGACGAGGAAAGCTGACGCCACCTCGGCGACGAGTACGCAAGTGGACGGGCGATCAGATACACCATACGCTACCCGCAAACGCTGCTCCCTCTCGGAACGAACCTTGGAAACACGCGCACTTTTGCACACTGCAAGCAAGTAGGTTTTCCAGCAACGCCGAGTCCATGGCCAAGCGCGAATTCCCGTTCGGAAGGCGGCAAGCGCCTCAGACGTTCTGCCGTTCTGCCAAAGCGACGCGTAGCCGATCGTCCAGAACCATTCCTTGCCGAGCCGACGCAAAGCCCTCCGCTCCGCCGAGGTCCAGTCACCTCTAGCCAGCTCGCGCTCATAACCTTCCGCCAACAAACGAAGGACTCTGGACTGACGCTCTAGGTTGCTCGCTCCGCCTGCTGCCGAAGAGTTCGCGTCATGTACTTTGTATATAACGTGCACTGCGTCGAAGTAGGCGAACTTCACTCCGCGCTTCGGACGTTCGTAAGACGAAGAGCTGGTCCTCTGCTTCGTTGCGTGCCTCCCATTCAAAACGAACTCCGTCAAAGACGCTCCGCCTTATGACAGAATATTGCAGACCGCTGAACAGCCCGTGAAGAATCGCGCAACTCTGTCGCTTCCAGGTCGTCGACGACTTGAAGTCCCCCCCGGCCGCCCGAGTTCGCAATCGGAGAAGCGGACGAGGCTCCCCGTTTAAATAGAAAGTATTTTCCGCTAGCTCGGCGCCG
>CAWDUG010000012.1:0-5914 GCA_963805435.1 uncultured Gammaproteobacteria bacterium | reverse complement strand
GTCGGCTGACTATGGGGTACTCTCTCGTCAGAACAACGATTCGATCGGAGGCCTCGATGAAACGACATCACGCGCTCACTGCATCGCTGGTCTTTCTGCTGCTGTCGCCGGGCGGAGCGGCGCTCGCTCACCACTCGCCCGTGGCATTCAACACGCGCGTCACGGATTTCACGCTGCAGGGTACGATCGAGCATGTCGACGTGCGTAACCCACATTCGGTGATGGAGCTGCGCGTCGCAAACGCCGACGGCTCTGCCACCGTCTGGCACATCGAGTTCAGCAGTGTGAATCTGCTGCTGCGGCGGGGCTGGGACTTCGAGCAGCTGAAGGTCGGCGAGAAAGTGACCTGCGTCGGCAATCCGAGCGCGAGCGGCAAGTCCGAGATGTACATGTGGTCGGTGACCCTCGCCGACGGCACCGAGTTCGGCAAATGAGCGTCGTCTCCGGCCGCGCGGCGGCTGCGCTGCTCGCCGTTATCGCCACCGCACTCGTGCCGCTCGCCGCGAGTGCCGCCGACGACCCGCCGATCGCAGGCATCTGGTTACCGGACGCGAGCCGCAGCCAGAGATTCCCGGCGAACCCGCCGTTCACGCCAGACGGCAAGCGCATCGTGACCGAGTGGCGCACGAGTCACGACCCGATCGAGGACGACCCCGGCAAGTTCTGTCAGGCGCCCGGTATGCCGTCGCTGGCGCTCGGCGGCGCCGATTATCCGGCCGAGATCGTCGTGACACCGCGCCAGGTGACGATCCTCATGGAGCTGCACCAGCAAGTGCGGCGCGTGTTCCTCGACCAAACGGCCCATCCGCCGCGAGCGTTTCCGCAGCGCAACGGTCATTCGATCGGGCATTGGGAGGGCGACACGCTCGTCATCGACACCGCCGCGATCAAGGCCATCACGTTCGGCTCCGTGCCGCACAGCGACCGCATGCATGTTGTCGAGCGCATCCATGCGGTCGACGACGGGGCCGCACTCGTCAACGAAGTCACGATCACGGACCCGGTGATGTACACCGAGCCCGTGCTCGTGCGGCAGTACTACAAACGTGCGCCGCAAGGCACCCGGATGCTCGAATACGAGTGCACCGAAGGCATGTGGATCGAGCACGAGGAAAGTCGGGGCATCGGCTCGGGCGTGGCTGAACGGCCCGCGCAGTGACGCTGCGCGGGCCGCGCTAGTCCAGCGTCTTCGCGACGCGAATCGAAAGGTAGTTCCGGCCGCGCGTCGTCGGCACGTAGCCGGGCACGCGGTTGCCGGAGCGATGCATGTGCGGATTGCTGATGAACGAGCCCGAGCGAAACTCCCGCGAGTTGCATGAGCCGTTCTGGTTCGCAGAGCCGTCGCTCGGGCCGTTGCGTAGATCCTCGAGATAGCAATCCTCGACCCACTCGAACGCATTGCCGAACATGTCGTAAAGACCGAACGCATTCGGCGGGAACGAGCCGACCGGCGCCGTCTCGTTCTCCCACACGTCTCGCCCCTGCGCCATCGGCCCGAGCTCGTGACCGTCCTGGCCGAAGTTGCCGTAGTTGTGATCGATCTTGTCGCCCCATGGGTAGATCGTGGTCGTGCCGGCGCGTGCCGCGTATTCCCATTCGGCTTCCGACGCCAGACGGTACGCGTCGTCGTTGCCCGTCTTCTTGTTCAACCAGCCGACGAAGTGCTGCGCGTCGTACCAGCTCACGCCGACGACGGGGCGATTGCCGCGGCCCCAGTCCTTGTAGTTCGGATCCGGTTTGCCGTCGCGGTCGAGGCGCAGCGCCGTGTCGACGGCCGCGCCATCACAGGCACCGTCGCGCACGCACGCTTCCCACTGGTTCCAGGTGACTTCCGTCTTACTCAGCGCGAACGGCTTCGCGATCGTGACCTCGTGCTGGTGCTCGTCTTTCTCGTGCATCTCCTGATCCTCGGGCGTGCCCATGACGAACTTGCCGGCCGGGATCACGACCATGTCGGGGCAGTGGCGGCACTCCTTGAACACGGCGCCTGGTTTCAGGTTCGCGGTGTCTTTGGTCGCGGCGCCGACGAGGCCCGGCGTCGTCAGAACGACGGCAAACATCGCGAGACCGGTACAGATCAGACGATTCATCTTTCTCATGGTCGATGGCTCCTGGTCGATCTTCTTCTCGAGCAACGGCGAGAGGGATTCTAGCCGCTGCGGCAAGCAACCATTGAGGGAGACTCGTGCTCGACTCCGCTCACTGCGTCGGCGAGCTGCATGCCCGGAGTTATTGTCACTTCGCTTCGCCCATATCCGACCCGAAGACCCCGCTGCTACGCGAAACGCCCGCCCACTCGAATTATCGTCACGACAGGCAGACGAGGCGCAACGCTGACCTGCATGTTAAAGCACTCCCAGCCGAAATCGCCCGAGTCGAGCGCCAGCTAGCCAACGTAGACTCAGTCGCATTCGGTCTGGCGACACAAGTCCCGGAACGATTCTGAGCTTCAGCTCCGCTCAATAGGGAGTCGCGTCCCTCGGCCTGCTAAGCTGGCCGAGGGATGCCTCGCGCACGTGCGGCGAGGAAAGGGGGAGTTCGTGAAACACATCGCACCGGCAGCGGCGGCTGCCGCTATCGCTGGACTTTCGTTCGGCGCGCTGGTCGAGCGATCGGAAGCCGCCCCAAGCGTGTACCCGACCGGAACGACGATCTTCAAACCCGACAAGACGTGGAGCGGTTACACCCTCATCGACACGGTCGACGAGCAAGGCGCCGTGCTGCTCGACATGAACGGCAATGTCGTGCGCCACTGGACCGAGATCAATGCCATGCCGGGCCCGTTCAGGATTCTGCCCGGCGGCTACATCATGGGCGGCACGACGCTACGGCCCCCACATCAAGAATCCCTCGCGTTGCGGGAGCTCGACTGGGACGGCAAAGAGGTCTGGCGGTTCGACCGAACCGAACAAGTCACTCTGCGCAACGGTGATCTCGTTTGGGCAGCTCGCCAACACCATGACTGGCAACGGGAGGGCAGCTCAGTCGGCTATTACGCGCCCGGCGCGCTGCCGCTGGTCGACCGCGGCCGCACCCTGATCGTCGCGCACAAGAACGTCACGAAACCCGAGATCTCCGACAAGCAACTCGAGGACGATTACCTGCTCGAGGTGTCGTGGACGGGCGAGGTGCTTTGGGATTGGCTCGCCAGCGATCACGTGGACGAGTTCGGCTTCTCGCCCGATGCGAGAAACGCGATCCATCGTTCCCTTCAGTTCAGCGCTGTGCGCCAAAGCGCAGACTGGCTGCACGTCAACGCCGCCTCCTACGTCGGGCCGAACCGCTGGTTCGATGGCGGCGACACTCGCTTCAACCCGGAGAACGTGCTGATAAGCATGCGCGAAGCGAGCATCATCATGATCATCGACCGCGCGGGCCACGTCGTGTGGCGCATGGGCCCCGACTATCGGGAAGATCCGGCGCTCGCGAAGCTCGGGCAAATCATCGGCCAGCATCATGCGCACGTCATTCCCGCCGGCCTGCCGGGGGCGGGCAATCTGCTCGTATTCGACAACGGCGGCTCGGCCGGCTACGGCGTCGGCACGCCCGCCGCGCCCAACGGCGTCGGCGTCGCGCGGCGCGACTACACGCGCGTGCTCGAGGTCAATCCCGTGACCTTCGAGAAGGTTTGGGAATACTCGATTCCCGGCACCGAGCATTTCCAGTTCTTCAGTCACTACGTGGGCGCCGCGCAGCGGCTGCCGAACGGCAACACGTTGATTACCGAGGGCGCCGATGGGCGCGCATTCGAGCTCACGCCCGAGCGGGAGATCGTCTGGGAGTACGTAAGCCCCTACTTCGGCAAGACGGATAGCACGCGACACGCCATGTTTCGCGCTTATCGCGTGCCGTACGACTGGGTTCCCCAGGTCCGCCGCCCCAGGGAACGCGCGGTGATTCCGCCAGACCCGAAAACCTTCCGGATCGCGCCGCGGTAGTCCACAAGGCGCGCGCAAGCGCAGAGCAGCGTACAGATGCATCAAGACTATCTGCTGGTAACGGCGCAGATCTCCGGGACGCTGCTTGGTTTTCGTCGGCGTAGTGGGTGACATTGATGATCGGCGTCTCGGTGAGCGCCTGATCGGCACAAGCGTCTGCAATTGGTCGAAAGCGCACCTGAGAGGCGAGCACCCGAATGTCCGCTTCTGGCGAAAGCGGACGTTAGTGCTATCTTTAACGAAGGGCCGCAATCGACCCAAGCTGGTCGATCGCAGCGAAGCGACAGTTAGTCGGTCGCAACAGATGCATTGATTTCCCTGTGCTTCGCGAAGGAAGGGGCATGAAAGAAAAACTCCAGGAATTCGCGCTTTTCGCTGAGATCATCAGTGCAGTGGCCGTCGTGTTGTCCCTTGTGTATGTGGGTTACCAGATACGGGAAAGCACGGAACAGGCCAGGCTCGACAGCATCCGCACCATGGATCAGGGCTACCAGCAACAGGCAATGAACTATGTTCACGACGAATCCCTCGGTATCGCCTGGCACAAAGTACTGGACGGTGAAAAACTCACAGCCAGGGAAGTGGATATGTTCGGGGACAACCTGTATGCCAACCTGATGCTGTTGGAGGAAACCTGGAACGCGGTCAAGGGTGGCCACTTGGACGAAGAGTTTCTTGGCCCCAAAGTCGCTCTTATCCGGATCAAAATCCTGAGGTCACCGCAAGTCAGGGAGACACACCAGCGAATGGTCGAGGCGGGGATTTACACACCGGAATTTGTTGCCTGGCTGGATGCACAACTGAAGAAATCCCCCGTGTATTGATTACCTGGCCAGATTAGTGTCGGGTTGTGGCCGAACTTTGCCGTTGCGTATCGGCCGCTGAATGACCGTCTTGCGATCCGCAACGGGACGTTCGCTTAGTTCCAACTACCCGCCGTTCTGAGAAGTCCATCAGAGCCGCGTCAGGCTCGTTGTTTTTTTTGTGGCGGATATGTCTATACCCCCACGCCTAACCGCCGCCGGAGATCGGCGCCGTGGTATGCGCGGCGCTCGACGCGGCCATCGAGGCGTTGCGCGAGTCGGCGGAGCCCGACGATGCCGAGGGATATATTTCCGCGGAAACAGACACCGGCGAATCACCTACGATCGGGATGCGCCGGGCCGATGCGCTGCACCACGTGGCCAAAACGTTTCTCGCGCGGCAGGGGCAGATCACGGGTGCGGGTACCAGCGCCGATCGATACCAGGTCGTCGTGCACATCGACCAGGCGGTGCTAGCGGAAGCGGCCGCTCACGACCACGAGCCGCACGGCTGCGAGCTCGACGACGGTCCGGCGCTCGCGCTCGACACGGCTCGGCGGCTAGCGTGCGACGCCACGCTCGTCGGCCTCGTGGAAGACGCGGCTGGCGAGCCGCTGAACATAGGCCGCAAGTCCTGCAGCATCCCGCCGGCGCTGCGTCGGGCGCTACGTTCGCGCGATGGCGGCTGCCGCTTCCCGGGCTGCGATCGCACGCGCTTCACGGAGGGGCACCACGTGAAGCATTGGGCCGACGGTGGTGAGACCAAGCTCGGCAACCTCGTCACGCTGTGCAACTTCCACCACCGGCTCGTGCACGAGGGCGCGTACGCGGTCGCGGCCACCGACGACGGTGTGTTCGTGTTCACGCGGCCCGACGGGCGGCGCGTCGCGGAGAATGGCGCGAAATGTTTCCGCGGAAACATCTCACTAGCTCAGGCAGAGGAATACCTCGGCTTCGAGGAGGTGCTGCGGCTTCATTCGCTGAACCGCGAAGTGGGTGTTGCGGTCGCGCCCGAAACCAGCCGTTGCCGCTGGCTCGGTGAGCGTATGGATTACAGCTTGGCGATCGAAGGCATGCAGTTCTTGGAGCAGCGGGCTACTGAGTGCTGACTGCGGCAAACGTCAATCGCCCTCGATGCGATCGAAAACCTCGACGAACCGGGGCTCGCGCAGA
>CAWDUG010000011.1:0-54034 GCA_963805435.1 uncultured Gammaproteobacteria bacterium | reverse complement strand
GGGCCTCGCACGGCAGGCGTTTGCGCCGCATCAGCTTCAGATCACGCAGTATCCCGACCGGGTCGAGCTGCATTACGGCGAGTGGGATGCGCGTCGTGTCGTCTATCTCGATGGGCGGCCGTGCCCGCGGAACAACCGCATACGCCGCTAGGCCTTTCGGTCGGTCATTACGAAGGCGATACGCTCGTCGTCGAGACGTCGCGGCTCACGGCAGATATGCTGGAGTTCCTGAGTATTGGGGGCGACGACTGGCGCCGACCCCACAGCGATCAGCTGACGGCCGTCGAGCGGTATCGCCGCCCGACCCCGGAGCGGCTCGAGCTCACGGCCACATTGAACGACCCCTGGGCGCTGCGCGAGCCGATCGAGCTGAAGAAAGTCTGGCGTTTCGCGCCCGACCAGGAGATCGGCCCCTACGACAGCTGCGAGCCGGCAGCCACCAAATCTTCGGAAGGGAAAGCGCCATGAAGCCGAAACATCTCGTCTCGTTCGTCAGCGTCGTGCTCGCCACGGCCACACTCGCGCCCGCGGCCGCGCATCACTCTTTTTCGGCGGTATACGACGGCAGCAAGTCGGTCACGCTCGACGGCACTGTCAAAGAATTCAAGTTTGTGAATCCGCACGCGCTCGCGACGCTCGACGTCACCGACGACAAGGGCGCGGTGCAGCAATGGACCGTGGAGTTCGACGGGCGATTGAACTTGTCGAACTTCGGCTGGACCGATGCCACGATCAAACCCGGCGAGCACGTGAAGATCTCGGGTAATCCGGAACGAACCGGTGGGCCGCGCATTTTCTTCTCGAAGGTCGTGCGTGCCGACGGAACGCAGCTCGTGCGCGGCGGCGACCGACTGAACGCGATCGAGGAAGACCGCCGGTTGCGCGCGGCGAAACGCGCGGCGTCCGCTCCCGCCAAATGAAACGGGGCGAGCCGGCCGGTGCCGACTCGCCCCTGCAACCGAGAACGACTTAGAACTTCGGGCCGCCTTCGTACTTCAGGCCCACCGGCGCGGCCTGCTCGCGAACCGCGTCGTAGATCTGCTGGTCGAGCGAGTCCTTCGCGCCGCCCGCCGGCTTCGACCTTGTCCTTGATGTACGCGTCGCGCTCCTTGGCGAGCTTTGCGATCTCGCCCTGCAACGTCTTGCGCTTCTCGGCCGTGGCCGCGAGCACCTGGCGCTGCTCCTCCGGCTCGAGCTTCGCGATCGACGGCGGCAGCGCGGCGGGCGCTACGGCCTTCGAGTCGACGCGACCGCTCGCGACGTCGTCGACGAGCTCGTGACCGCCGAGCAGATTGGCGGCGCCGCTCGCGCTCGCGTTGAATGCGCCGCGCCGCGCCTGCGCCGCCACCGATGCTTCTGCGCGCAGCTTGTCCGTCGCTTCGACTTTGCCGGCCGCCGCGGCCTTCTCCTCCGCGGAACCGTAGTACATGCGCGTGCCGTCGAGATCGGCCGCGAGCTTCGCGATCTCGGCGTCGAACGGCGTCTCGATGGCGACTGCGCTGCCGGCTTGCTCGACCGTGAAGTATCGACCGTGACCGAGCGCGGCCATCTGTCGCCATGGCCGCGGCGTGTCCGCATGCGCTGCCGCACTGGATCGTGTTCACGACGATGCCCTTCGCCGCGGCGGCAGCCATGCGTGACGGGATACTTCACGTCGTTCTGGTAGTCCATGTGCGGCGGCGCGTCGCCCACGAGGAACACGACGCGATACACGTTCGGATCCTGGCTCCACGACATCTCTCGTGATCGCGACGTCGAGCGCCTCGTTCACGGCCTCGGGGCCATCGCCGCCGCCGTCGGCCGCGAAGTCCATGAGCTTGCGCGTACATCGAGTCCAAGTCCTTGTTCAGATCGATCACGCGCGTGACGTACTGGTCGCCGCGGTCGCGATAGGCGACGAGGCCCATCGAGATCTCGGGCGCCTGCTGCGCCTGCGCGAGCGTGCTCGCGATCGACCAGATCTTTTCCTTCGCGGCCTGGATCAGGCCGCCCATGCTGCCGGTGGTGTCGAGCACGAACACCACCTGCACGCGTTTGGCAGCAGTGCGGTACGACGGGTACCTGCGATGTTTTCGGCGGCACCGTCGTCGCGTTGCTACGGATCGTGGGATACAGAAGAACCGTGCCGACGGTCGCCAGCACGAGTCCCGTGACGAGAATGTTGGTCTTCATATCAAAGCTCCTGATTCAAGGGGTTGCGTTTGGAGTCACTGTGCGGCCGAGAGGCGGCGGACGGCCGCGTCGGCGGCGCGCTGCGCGCGCGCGAACGCGTCGTCGGCCGCATCGGTGGAGTCGCTCGCGGGTGCGCCGAGCGCAGGCGGGATCAGCACGTGAAAGGCCTGCACGAGAAAAAAGCACCAGAACGCGAGCCAGGCGCCGCCCGAGCGTTGCGCCGCCCACACTGCGAACGCGGCGCCGAGCAGGCTCAAGCCGAGGTCGGCCAGCGCCGGCAGCACGCCCGAGTAGCAATACAGCGAGCGCACGAGCCACACGAGGGCGACGTGCACGAGCACGTAGGCGACGAGCGGCAGGCCCAGGAACCACGCGAAGCTCGCGGCGACCGTCCACAGCGCGATGGTCGTGATGCGCCCGACGCGTTCGCCGCTCGTGGCCATGAGGTACGACACGTAGGCGAACCCAAGTAGCGCGATGACCGCGCGCAGTGCGGTGCCGGTGCCGATCAACGGAGTCAGCGCTGCGAGCACGGCCGCGCCGCAGAGGCTCAGCGTGAACGCGGCGCCGAGCGCGCGACCGAAGGACGGCGGGTTACGCGGGCTCATGACGGCTGCCTCTGCGCTCGTTCGCGCAGCAACGCCACCTCGACCTCGTCGTCCGTGACGACGAAGTCGGTGCGGCCCCACTCGTCGCCGCCGCTTGGGTGCAGGGTCAGGAGCTCGGCCTTCTGCCGCATCACGTCGAGTTGCTCGCGTTGCGCGTCGACGGCGGCACGGCGCTCGCCGAGCTGCTTGTCGATGAGCGTGCGCCGCTCGGCGATGTGCCGGTCGAGTCGCTGCGTCTCGAGCCGCCGCTTGATGACTCTGCGCGCGAGCTCGTCGTTGCCGTTCGTGAAGCAGATATCGAGCTGGCCGTTGAGCTCCACGAGTGCGCCTTGCACTTTGCGGTGCCGGTCGGCCAGCAGGCTGCGCTCGTGGTCGAGTGCGCGCACGTGCTGCTCGCCGCGCGCGAGCTCTTCCTCCATCTCGCGGATCGCGTGCTTCAGCAGCACGTCGGGCTCCTCCATGCGGTCGAGCACGGCGTGCATGTCGGCGCGTGAAGAGTCGCGACATTCGGTTGATCAGTGCCATGGCGTCACCTCCTCGTGACTCGATTCGGATCTCGAGTGAGCAGGCTACGGAGGCGCCTCGCCGCGTTGTAGACACGGCAAAGCAAATTCGCGGGGCCGAGCGTTTACACGACGTTTACACGCCCGCCGGGTGAGCCATCGCGGTGCGCGCGCGCGCCGTGCTGCACCGAAAACGGCGCGAATGGTACTGCGTCACGCGCGAAAAACCGCATGAATGCTGGGTTTCGCGTCTGGCACGAGTCCTGCAAAGACCTGTGCGAGCGGGGGCCAAGGACGGCCCACTTTTTCAGATATGCAAGGAGCAGATCATGAAAGCCACTAATTCGTTCGGGACTGCGACCGCGAACGTTTTGATAATGCTGACCCCGGCGCTGATTGGTCCGATCGCCGTGGCTGAAGGCTTTGCCGACGTCACGAAACCGATCGCCGTCGAGATCGATCGAGCCGTCATGCGGATCGACATCGCGGCCGCGATTCGCGCGCTGCGCGAGAGCTTGAGCGATGCCCGTATCGTCGCGCCTGAGATGGGCGGGACGCCCGACGACGTCAAACTGGCCGTAGCCGAGGCGCACGACCGCGGCTAGGCGGCGCCGGCAGCCATTTGCTCCTGCAATGGCTGCACTTCCGCCCTCCATGGCGGTCGGCAGCCACGCGCTGCTGCAATGGCTGCACTTCCGCCCTCCATGGCGGTCGGCTAGCCACGCGCTGCTGCAATGGCGTGCACTTCCGCCCTCCATGGCGGTGTGCGGCAGGCCGCGAATTTACAAACCATTTACACGGAGCCGCCATGCGAGCTGCTAGCCTATTGCGCTACGCATGGAGCCAGGCAAACCGCGAATTCTGGTGGTCGAGGACGAGGCCGCGATCCGCGATGGCCTCGCGGACGTGCTCGTCTATCACGGCTACCGCGTCGACGCGGTTGCCGACGGCCGCGAAGGCCTGAAGAAGGCGCTCTCCGGTCAGTACGACCTGCTGCTGCTCGACGTCATGCTTCCGGGCCGCGACGGCTTCGCGATCTGCGACGAAGTCCGTAAGGTCGACCGCGAGCAGCCGATCATCCTGCTGACGGCGAAGACCGGCGACGACGACATCGTGAACGGTCTCTCGCTCGGCGCCGACGATTACATCGGCAAACCGTTCTCCATTGCCGAGCTCGTGCTGCGCGTGAAAGCCGTGCTGCGCCGATCGCGCGTAGGCGTGGCGCTCGCGGCGGAGATCCGCCTCGCGGGCGACATCGCGATCGATACGCGCAATCTCTCTGGCAGTCGCGCGGGAGAGGCGCTGCAGTTCACGCGCCGCGAGATGGACATCCTGCAGTACCTGCAGCAGAACTCCGATCGCCCCGTATCGCGCGAGGAACTGCTGACGCGCGTCTGGGGCTACGACCGCACGGCAGACATCGAGACGCGCACCGTCGACATTCACATCGCGAAGCTGCGCCGCAAGATCGAACCGGATGCGAAGGAGCCGCGCAACCTGATCACGGTGCGCGGCGCGGGCTACCGCCTGCTGGTCGGCGCATGAGAGCGCTCGGCCGCACCTGGCGCAAGCGCTTCGACGAGCGCGGACTGCGTTGGCTGTTCGGGGCCTTCTTCCTGGCGCTCGCCGTGCCGGCGGCTTTGCTCGTTGCGCAGGCCTATGGTCAGCTGAAGTGGGAGGCGCTGCGCACCACGCAGCTCGCCGCCGAGGAGCTCGCCGCGCGCGTCGACGCGCAGCTGAAGACGGCGATCGCGGCCGAGGACGCGCGCTCGTTCGGCGACTATTCGTTCCTCGTGGTCACCGGCGACGCGGCTGCGAACTTCGTGCAGCGCTCGCCGCTGTCGGCGTTTCCCGTCACGAGTGTGGTGCCCGGCGTGCTCGGGTACTTCCAGGTGGACGCGGCGGGCAGGCTCACGACGCCGCTGTTGCCTGGCACGGGAGTAGCGCCCACGAGCTACGGGATCGGCGCGGAAGAGCAGGCCGCGCGCGCGGCACGGGTCGATGAGCTGCGCGCCGTGCTGGCGCAAAACCACCTGGTGCGCGCTGCGCGCGATGAAACGCCGGCATCGCCCGAGCTTGCGGACAAGCCTCGTCTCCAGGATTCGTTGCGGCGGCGCCCCGCCGCGCGCAGCCGCACCCGCAGCGCAGCCGCCGGCCGCGGCGACGTCTGCAGCGTCGAATTCTGCATCGGCGCCCGCCGAGGCGCAGGCGGCGTTCGATCAGCTTGCGTCCGGCTCACTCTCCAAGGCCCGTGTATCGAACGCCGCGGGCGCTGCCGAGGGGAAGAGCCGCCGCCGCCGAGAAAGAGACGCCGGCCCTACGCCAACAGCGCGTAGACGCCAAGGACACCGAACGCCGCACGCGCGTCGAGCAGGCGCTCGTGCCCGAGCCGAAGCTCGAGGCGGCGCAGCGCGAAGCCGATGCCGCGCCGGCGAAAGCCGAGCTCAGCGTCCGCACGTTCGCGAGCGAGATCGACCCGCTCGAGTTCGGGATGTTGGATACGGGGCACTTCGTGCTGTTCCGAAACGTATGGCGGGACGGCCAGCGCTATATACAAGGAGCGTTGCTCGATCGCGCCGTGTTCCTCGCGACCGCGATAGAGGCGCCCTATCGGGCGAGCGCCGTGGCCGGGGTCACGGACCTCACGCGTCGAGCGCCAGGGCCGCGCATTGGCCGTTCTCTCGGCCGGCGGTGCGCCTGGTTACGCGTCGAGCCCGCGAGAGCTCGCGGGCACGGTGCTGCACCGCACGCGCCTGTCGCCGCCGTTCGGCGACCTCGAGATGGCGTTCGCGGTCAACGCGTTGCCGCGTGCGCCCGGCGCCACGTTGCTCGTGTGGGTGTCGATCACGCTCGCCGTCGTGCTGACCGGCGGCTTCCTGCTGATGTATCGCTTCGCCGTCGGGCCAACTAAGGCTCGCGCGCCAGCAACAGGACTTCGTCTCGGCCGTGAGCCACGAGCTGAAGACGCCGCTGACGTCGATCCGCATGTACGGCGAGATGCTGAAGGCCGGTTGGGCCGACGAAGCGAAGAAACAGACGTACTACGACTACATTCAGAGCGAGAGCGAGCGCCTGTCGCGGCTGATCGACAACGTGCTGCAGCTCGCGCGCCTGACGCGCGGCTCGCAGCGCGTCGATTCGAAGAGCGTGCTCGTGACCGAGCTGCTCGATCTCGTCCGTTCGAAAGTCGCCACGCAGCTGGAGAGGGCGGGCTTCGAGCTGCGAGTGCGCAACGACGCGCCCGCGCAAGCCGCGGCAGTGGTCGACGCCGACTGTTTCGCGCAGATCTTCATCAATCTCGTGGATAACGCAGTGAAGTTCTCGGCCGGTGCCGCCACGCAAGGCCGTCGAGCTCGGCTGTCGCCGCGAGCCGGATGGCTCGCTGTTGTTCACGGTCCGCGATTTCGGGCCGGGAGTGCCGAAAGCGCAGATGAAGAAGATCTTCGAGCTGTTCTATCGAGCGGAGAACGAGCTGACTCGGGAAACGGTTGGCACGGGTATCGGGCTGGCGTTGGTCCGGCAGCTCGCGACGGCCATGGAGGCGCGTATCGACGTCCGAAATTGCGAGCCGGGCGCCGAGTTCCGACTGGTGCTGGCCGGTTCGCCTAACTCGTTAACCGTTAATCATTCTCATCTGGCCCGTAATCCAACCCTTTGATTGCGTGAGATTTAACGTCGCAGTTAACCGTCAACAACTGAAGCTTGCCGCTGCGCTTCTCCTAGACTGCGCGCCCGTGGTTTCACCCAGCAGGCGGGCGCGCAATGATTGAGAACGAAGCGGATCTTCCAGGGCTTGTCGAGCGTGGCGCGGGTCCCTAGAGCCTCGAGTCCGCGTTCGCGGCCTTTCTCGGCGTGGCGGCGGCCTCCGTCAAGCCATGCGCAGGGCGGCGGCAATACGACCGAGGAGGTCATCGTCACTGGCGCTCGGCTCGAGCAGTCTCTGCCGCAGGAACTGTCGGTCTACGGGAATCGCCTGACGGTCGTCAGCAGTGAGCAGATCCAGAACGGCGGCTACGACGATGTGTCTCAGGTGCTCCAGAACCTGGTGCCGGGCCTGTACTTGAGCCCGAAGAACGGCCCATTCGACTATGTGGACGTGTCTCTCCAGGGGTCGCGTACGAACGAAATTTTATGGCTCGTCGACGGCGTGCGCGTCAGTAATCGCCTCTACAACAGCACGACACCGCTCGACACATTGCCCGCGCACATGATCGAGCGCATCGAGGTGCTGGATGGCGGCCAGGGGCTGTTCTACGGCACGCAGTCGGTCGCCGGTGTCGTGAACGTCATCACTAAGGGCTTCTCCGACAAGCCGGGTGCGCAATTCAGCGTGGGCACCGATAGCAACGACGGCACGCACGTCGACGGCTACTTCCGTGCGGGCGGGCAACGGGAATCAGTTCGTCGTGTTTGGCTCGAGCGACCAGGCCGATGGCTTCCAGCCGTTCCCCGCCGCGGACTATCAGCCGAGCGTCACGAACCGCAAACGCGGCTACGACGTGAAGACGCTCGGGCTGAAATACGCGCACGACTTCAGCGACTCCGTGCGGCTGTCCCTCGGCTACCAGAACATCGACGGCACGCTCGACTACGCGTACCCGTATGCCGTGCAGAAGGCCTTCAACGAACGTAACGAGGACATCTTCACGGCCACGCTCGACGTCACAGCGAGCAGCATGGTGCAGCTCTACGTGAAGGCCTACTACCACAAGTGGGATTCCTTCTGGACGGAGTACGACGTCGATACGTCGAACGCCGGGGTCTACGATCTTGGCTCGAATCGGGACTTCTGGGGCTTCAAGGATCAAGGCGTAAACGCGCTCGTGAAGATCACGCCCGGCACCAAGATCGACTACTACGTCGGCTACGATTACCAGAAATACAGTGGCCGCGATGATGTGTTGTTGATCGCGCAGAATCGACGAAAGCGTCAACGCGGTTTTCGGCCAGATTCGCACGACAGACGATCTATGGAAGAAGGGCCGGCTCGCGTTTGGTGTGCGCGACAACAAACCGAGCGTGGGCCAATCGCAGTCGGTCTGGAACCTGAGCGGCCAATACGATGTGAGCCAGCAATTCTTACGTGCGTGCCGCGGTCGGCACGTCGTTCCGCTTGCCGGACGCCTACGAGCTGTTCGCGATCGACCCGTTTTGCTGCGTCGGCAATCCGAACTCTGCAGCCGGAATCTAGCGACAACCTGAACGCGTCGATCGGCGGCACAGTTGGCGCATCCGCCCATGTCTCGTGGGAGTTCGTCTACTTCCGCCGCTACATCGAGAACCTGATCAGGGACGTCGACGATGGGACCGGGAGCGGCAACACGATTGCGGAGAACGTGGCCGGCAAAGTGCGCGTGTACGGCCACCAGATCGTTCTGAAGTTCGCGCCCACGGACCACTGGTCCGCCAACTTCAGCTACACGCACAACGATTCGCAGGCGAATCTCACGGCCGGCGGCTACGACACGATTCCGGGTATTCCCGAAGAGCAAATCGGGGGCGTCGCTCAACTTCGAGCCGAGCGGCAAGCGCGTCGGCGCCTCGGTTTCGCTGAACCACGTCGGCAACGTCTATGACTTTGTTGGCGGCGGTATCGGGCGCGGTCCAGCGCGGCAACTACACCGTCGCCGATCTGAACGGCCATGTGTATCTCGATTCCGCACAGCGCCATACCTTGAGCGTTCGGCTCGAGAATGCGTTCGACAAGACGTACACGACGCGGTACACACGCGCCACCGTAGATGATACCGACCCGGCCCTGTTTTACCCGGCGCGGAACCTGGGCGTGCCGCGCACGTTCCATCTGCGCTACGACTACGCGTTCTAGCGGCGCACGCATACCGGCCCATCCGGCGGTATGCTGTGCCGCGTGAGCGGTGTTGCGACGAACGGTTGGGTACGGCGAGCGCGGCGGCAACGCTGTTGCTCGCCGCGCTGCCGGCGCTTGCGGCCGAGTCGTTTCGATGCGGGTCGCAGCTCGAGCGGGGCGCGCATCGACGGCATCTATGTCGCCGCAGCCAGCCCGGCAGCGCCGACCGTGCTTCTGATCGGCGGCTTGACCGGCGCGGACGCCGAGCGTCGCGAGCGTGAGCGCGCGATCGCGGAGCTCGATGCACAGCGCCCGCGTAAGCGGCAGATCAATCTCATCGCAATCCCGCTCGCCAATCCCGGGCGCGTGCAGCTCGCGTTTCCGCCGACTGGCCACGCCTATCGCGAGAACGCCGAAGCGAACTTCGTGTGGCGTTTCATCGGCGCGCACGGGCCCGATCTCGTGCTGATCGCCGGTGGCGACGCTGGTTTGGGCGCCGCGCTCGCCGTGGGCACTCCAGCGGGCGTCGGCCGCGTGCCGAGCCGGCCCTGGGCCGACTACGGACTCCCTGGCGGCGCTGCGCGCGGCCGATACGCCGAAGTCCGATGCGCATCGTGAGATCGAACGCCGGCTCGCGCGCAGCCCGCGCGACCTGCTCACAGAGCTCGCCAGGACGTACGGGCACGACTTCGCCGACCCGACCTACATCAATGCGATTGCGCTGCTCGGCCGGCTGAAGCTCGGGCAGGTCGACGCGGTGCGCGCGCTCGCCGAGCCGTATGTCGACGGGACGAAGGACAGCCTCGCGCGCCCGAACGCGCTGACGATGGCCGGCCACATCGTGTTCACGGAGCTCGCGCGCCGCGACCGGTGACCCGCGCTACACGGCGCTGGTGCGCCGCGTCGCGGACCTGGGCTTCGATGAACGCGGGGTGATGCGCGAGGCGATGCCGTACCACAACCAGTTCAGCGACTCCGTGTTCATGGGCACCACGATCGCGGCGCAGGCTGGCGCGCTGACCGGCGATCGGAAGTACTTCGACCTCGCCGCGCGGCATCTGACGTTCATGCAGGGGCTCGACCTGCGTGCCGACGGTCTGTATCGCCACCAGCCTGCGACCGACGCGGCCTGGGGCCGCGGCAACGCGTTTGCGGCGCTCGGTGTCGCGATGACGTTGACCGAGCTGCCGCGCGATCACCCTGCGTACGCCGAAGTGCTGCGGAGCTACCGCGCGCACATGGCGGTGTTGTTGCCGCTGGCAGAACCGCGACGGGCTATGGCGCAACGTCATCGATCAGCCTGGCGCGTACGGCGAGTTCTCGGCCACCGCGATGATCGGTTTCGCGATGCAGCGCGGCATCGCGAAGGGTTGGTTCGCCGACGCGGCGCCTTACCGCGCGGCCGTGCAGAGTGCCTGGCGCGCCGTGAACGCGCGCACGGGGTCGGACGGCACGGTCATCGACGTGTGCGAGTCGACGGCGCGCATCGAATCGCTCGAGGGGTATCTGCAGCGCGAAGCGATCTTGGGCGCCGACCCGCGCGGCGGCGCCATGGCGATGCTGTTCGCCGCCGAGCTCATGCGCTGATCCGGCTGTGCCTCTCGCATTCGCGGGCGTAGACTCCGGCGATTAGCCGGCGGAGACGCCCATGGACACGCTCATCACCGATCTCGTCGAGTGTTTCGATCGCGGTACGTTGTCGCGTCGACACCTGATTCAGGGCCTGACCGCGCTCGCGGCCGCCGGCGGTGCGTTGCCTGCTGCCGCGCAGCAGGCGCCGTTCAAGCCGTCGCGCATCGATCACATCAGCGTGCAGACGACGAATCTCGCGCGTTCGGTCGAGTTCTACACGAAGGTGTTCGGGCTCAAAGTCCTGAACGAGGACAAAGAGAACAAGATCGCGCGCATGGGCGTCACGAAGATCATCGTGTCGCTGCACGAGAAGATGCCCGTCGGTATCGTCGATCACTTCGCGATCGCGATCGACGATTTCGATAAGGAAACAGTCACGGCCGAGCTCGCGAAGCTCGGGCTCAAGGCCGAGGAGAACCTCGACTACGGGTTTTTCGTGCGCGACCCAGAAGGCGTGCCGGTGCAGATCGTCAAGACCTGACGCGCACGCGAACGCCGTCAGTTCTGCTGGGTGCCGTCGGTGTTGAACATGTCGCGCGTCATGCGCCACTGGCCGTCCGGTTGGCGCCGATAGATTCTCAAGAATGCACCGCTCACGACGCGCCTGTCGCCGCCGGCCTTCGGTGTCGACGCGGTCGTGAATGTGCCGCGCTGATACGCCAGATCGCCGTCGATGACCGTCTCCTCGGGCATCGTCGTCTCCGCAGCTACCACGGCGCCGTGGTGCCGTCGTACTGGATGAAGCGGCCCGTGTCGGCCAGCGTGGCTTTGTCGATTACCGAGATCATTCCGGTCACGCTCGGCTGCATCTCGATCATGCCGGGGAACTTCAGGTCGGCCTGCCGTTCCGTCAGCACGGCCCCGGGATGCAGCATCAGCACCGTGACGCCTTCGGTCTTTTCCTTGACGGCCACGAGCTGGAACGAGCGGTTCACCGCCGCTTTGCTCGCGCGATACGCGATCGCGCCAGAGCCGCCGAGCGTGAACGTGATCGAGCCGTTCGTCGAGCTGATCACGACGATCTTCTTCTCTCTGCTCGCGCGCACGTTGTCGATGAACGCTTCCGACACGGCGAGCGGCCCACGCACGTTCACGGCCATGATCTGGTCGAACAGTGCGTAGTCCATGTTGCCGAAGCTCTGCGTGTCGCCGTCGCCGCGGCACGATTCGTCCGTGCACACGCTGCGATCGCTGTAGATGCCAGCGTTGTTGATCAGCACGTCTATGGCTACGCCTTTGAGTTTCGCGGCAGCCGCTTTGATATCGGCGAGATCCGCGACGTCGAGGTGCTCGACGCGGACGTTCTTGTGCTCGGCCATGACAATGGCGAGCGACTCCGGCAGATCGTTGCGCCGGTGGGTTGCGATCACAGTCCAGCCCTTGGCCGCGTACTGTTTCACGAACTCGAGCCCTAACCCCGAGTTCGCGCCCGTGATCAGCACCGTTTCGCCGCGTGCGAGCGGGGCGGCGAGTGCGAGCCACGCGCCTGCCAAGAACCATGTCCATTTGCGAGTCACTGCTTTCGTTCCTCCGCGCTCGCGGCTTCCTCGCAGGCGCTTCGCAACGCCGTTTCGGTTATGGTAATGGCGAGGTCAGCGCGCAGCGTAGCGCGCGCGAGGGGAAAACGCATGTCGATGATCGGGCGCGTGGCGGTGGTCGCATGGCTCGCACTGGTCGGCTCCGGAATCGCGTCGGCGCAACGATCGAAAGAGCCCGACTGGCCTGCAGTCGAGGCGGAAGCGCTGAAGCATTTCCAGAACCTCGTGCGCATGGACACGAGCGATCCCCCCGGCGGCGAGAAGCCGGCCGCGGACTACCTTCAGCAGGTGCTGCTGCACGAAGGCATCCCCGTACAGGTATTCGCCGTCGAGCCGAACAGGCCGAACGTCGTTGCGCGGCTCAAGGGCAGCGGCGCAGAAGCGCCCGATCCTGATCATGGGCCACACCGACGTCGTGAACGTCGATCCGAAGAAGTGGACGCACCCACCGTTCGGCGCCGAGCGCGCCGACGGTTACATCTACGGCCGCGGCACCACGGACGACAAGGACAACGTCACGGCCGCGCTCATGGCGATCCTGCTGCTGAAACGCAACAACGTGCCGCTCGATCGCGACGTGATCTTCCTGGCCGAGGCCGGCGAGGAGGGCAACACGCGCTTCGGCATCGAGCCCATGGTCAACGAGCACTACGACGCGATCGACGCGGAGTACTGCATTGCCGAGGTCGGCAACGTGGTGCGCGCGAACGGCGCCGTGCGATACGCCACCGTGGCGACGGCCGAGAAACTGCCGAAGGGCATCGACCTGATCGCGCATGGGCCGTCGGGCCACGGCTCGATCCCGCTCGAGACCAACGCCGTGACGCATCTGGCGCGTGCGGTCGCCGCGGTGGCGCAGTGGCAGCCGCCCGTCGTACTGAATGCGACGACCCGCACCTATTTCGAACGGCTGGCCGCGATTTCCGCGCCCGAGCAGGCCGCGCCAGTATCGCGGGGTGTTGAGCACCGACCCGCAGGTGGTTGCGGCCGCGGATGCGTGGCTGCGCGCGAACGAGCCGCGGCACGCGTCGATGCTGCGCACGTCCGTGTCGCCGAACATCGTGCAGGGCGGCTATCGCAACAACATCATTCCGTCCGAGGCGCGCGCCACGCTCGACGTGCGCATGCGGCCGGAGCGAGAACGCGGACGCGTTTCGTGCCGAGCTCGCGCGCGTCGATCAACGACCCGAGCGGTCGAAGTCGTGTTCAACGGGTTCGGCGGGCGGCCCGCGGCCGATGTCTCGTCCGATCGATAGCGAAGCGTTTCGTGTGATCGAGGGCGCGATTACGCGTCACTACAAGACCACGACGCTGCCCGACGATGAGCACGGGCGCAACGGACATGGCCTTCCTGCGGGCGCGCGGCGTGCAGTGTTACGGCGTGGGCCCGGCCATCGACGAGGAAGACGGGCCGAAGGGCTTCGGCGCGCACAGCGACCAGGAACGCATCCTCGAATCCGAGCTATACCGCTTCGTGCGCTTCCACTACGACATCGTCGAGCAGCTTGCGCCGGAAACGGTGATCGCGGTCCGCCAACCCTTTGGGCTGAAGTGGTAGCATCGGCGCGCTGACTTGGCTTGCGCGCGGAGGGTTTTTCGATGCGACGACGTCTCGTGCTCTCGATTTGCTGGCGCTGCTCGCGTGCAGCAGCGTGGAGGCATTCGCGGCCGACCCGGTCGAAGGCAAGGACTACGTCGCTTGTGCAGCCGCCGCTGCCGGTCGCGGATCCCGCCAAGATCGTGGTCACCGATTTTTTCTCGTATGCCTGCCCGCACTGCTTTCGCGTTCTCGCCGGATCTGCGCAACTGGGAGAGCAAGCTGCCGAAGGACGTCGTGCTCGATCGCGTCGCCGTAACGTTCGGCCGCCAGGCCTGGGGGCTGCTCGCGCAGCTGTACTACACGCTGCGTTCGTTCGGCAAAGAGCAGCAGCTCGACCGCGCCGTGTTCGAGGCCCTGCACGTCGAAGGTGCGCCGCTGACGTCGGCCGAGCGCATCGCCGACTGGGCCGCGGCGCACGGCATCGATCGCGGCAAGTTCCTTGGCCACGTTCGGCTCGTTCACGATTCGCTCCTTCGCGGCCGCTGCGGAGCAATTGACCGGTCGCGTCAAGCTGCGCGGCGTGCCGTCGCTGGTCATCGACGGCAAGTATCTGGTCCAGATCGCCGACAACGGCGATTTCGCGCCGCAGCTCGCGATCGTCGACGCACTGATCGCAAAGGCGCGCCTCGAGCGGAATCTCGCCGCACCACGCTGACCCGCGTCGCCGCGCTTGCCCCACGGGCGGCGCGTTCGCTACGCTGCAGACGGTCTGTTCGGCCCCGGGGGGAGGTCGCATGTCGAAGGCTTCGCGCCACCGCGTCAACGCCGTGGTATGCCTGCTCGCGCTCGTGTATGCGCTCTACTGGTTCGGCACGGGGCAGATGGACGCAGGCGCCGGGCTGGCGCGTCGGCTTGATGGGCGCGCTTGGCGTGCTCGGTCATTGGCGGCGCGGTCTGGTTCTTGCGCCGCGCCCGCGGCGCAGCGCGCTGAGGGGCTGCACCATGGGCACGATCTCTTCTAAGCTCGAGAGCTTGGGTCTCACGCTGCCGGGGCCGATCCAGTTGCCGCCGGGCGTGGTGCTGCCATTTCGTTTCGTGAACATCCGCGGCGAACGCGCGTTCATCTCGGGGCATGGGCCGCTACACGCGGACGGCACGCTGGCGCGGCCGTTCGGCAAGCTCGGTCGTGAGCTCACGGTGGAGCAGGGCTACAAAGCGGCCCGGCTCACGGCGCTCGCGATCCTCGGCAACCTCGAGCGCGAGCTCGGCGATCTCGATCGGATTCGTGCCTGGACGCGCGTGTTCGGCATGGTCAATTCGGCGCCCGGATTCAACCAGCAGCCGCTGGTGATCAACGGTTTCTCCGATCTGATTCTCGAGCTGTTCGGGCCCGATCGCGGCGCGCACGCGCGCAGCGCGGTCGGCATGGCGGAGCTGCCGTTCGATCTGCCGGTCGAGATCGAAGCCGCGGTCGAGATCGATCCGTAGCGCGGCGCGGCAGACGTCAAGATTGGTCGGGACGCGTGGTGAGCGTTCGCGAACCGCTGGGTATGATCGGACGCCATCGAATCAGCAGCGTTTTGGGGGATGCCATGCCACGCCAGTTCTCGCGCTTCCGGTTTCTCGCGTCGCGGCCTTCTGCTCGTCGCGGCGAGCTTCGCCGTTGGCGCCATGCTGCTCGGCGGCGGCTCGGCGCAGGCTCAGGAACCGCTGAAGATCGGCATCATCGGCACCGGCAAGATCGGCGGCGCGCTCGCGCGCCACTGGGTCAAGGCGGGGCACGAGGTGTTCGTGTCGTCGCGCCATCCCGAAGAGCTCGCGGGTCTCGTGAAGGAGCTCGGGCCGAAAGCGCACGCGGGCACGCCGCGCGAAGCGGCGGCGTTCGGCAGCGTGGTGCTCGTCTCGGTTCCGTATGGCGCCATGCCGCAGATCGGCACCGACTTCGCGCAAGGAGCTGGCCGGCAAGGTCATCATCGACACGAGCAACCCGTCGCTGCGGCGCGACGGCCCGAACGGGCCCCCGAGTGGCAGCGCAAGGGCGCCGGCGTGTCGACCGCGGAGCTGCTGAAGAACACCCGCGTCGTGCGCGCGTACAACTGCATCCCCGCCGCATCGCTTGCGAATCAGGCGAACCGCCAACCGGCGCGCATCGCGATCCCGATCGGTGGCGACGATGCCGCGGCGATTGCGATCGCCGAGCGGCTCGTGCGCGACTCGGGCTTCGATCCCGTGATGGTGGGCTCGCTCGCGAAGACCCGGAGTTCGACTTGGGTCAGCCGCTGGCTGCGGGCAACTCAGCGCGCAGAGCTGCTGCAGCGCGCGCGCCGCAGACTAGCCCGCGCGGCGACCGCCAGGGACGGTCGGGAAGTCGGCACCGCAGTGCAGCGACCCGGCCTACTCGCCGTGGCACTCGTAGATGACGGGCACGTTGTGCTCGACCGCGTAGCTGCGCGCGATGAATAGCGCGTCTTCCTTCGACATGGCCTCGCCGTCGACGATCGTCGTGCAGCTCCAGCCGGCGCGCCCGGCGCCGTTCGCGGCGCTGTAGGACAATGCTCGATCGTCGCGAGCCGCGCGCTGCGGCTCGACAGTCCGGCGCGCCGGTGTAGACCCGCACGAAGTTGGGCTCCGTGTAGGTCTCGGTCGGCCGGATACTGGGTGTGACTCTGGCCATCCTTAGTGCCGTCCACTGGCCCGGGGGCGCCGGGCCTACTAGCCACGATTCTGCAAGGCCTATGCCAGTGACGAGTCGATGCGGCTCGGGGTCGCACGGGGGTCGGTTATGTCAACGCTGAGGTGACGCAGACAGTCAGCACTGACCCTGTGCGCGACGAAACGGACTCATGTCGCAAACCGCGGAATCGGTGCCGCTGCCCGTGACTGTGGTCACAGCCAAGTGCGCGTCGCGCCTGCTGAAATGCGCAACCTACCGAAGCATCGGTTGGCTGGAGACAGCAGCGCGTGAGTGGGACGCAGGACGAGTCCGGCTCCGGCAAACGCCGGAGCATGAGCATCAGCTTCATCGAGCAGTTCTTGCGCCAGGGGCAACACGGTCGCCTCGCGGCGCTGCTGGTCGGTAAGCTCGATGCGTTCAATCGCATTGCCACGACGTTCGGTCGCGATCGCTGCGAAGAATTCTGCGCTGAGTATGCCGAACAGCTGCGCGACATCCTGCCGCCACGCACTCCGATCATCCGGCTGTCCGAGCGACGCTTCGCCGTGCTGCTCGATTGCGACTCGATGTCGAGCGTGCTCGACCATGCCGTCTCGTTGACCGAGGATCACCCGCCCGAGATCGCGATCGGCGAGGACAAGCTGTTCGTCGACGTGACGCTCGGCATCGCCGTCTATCCGTCGCACGCAGACGATGCCGAGACGCTGTTTCGCCGTGCCGAGCTCGCGCAGAAGGAAGCCCGCGAAAAGGAACTCGCGTTCGACATCTATCGGCCGGACGCCACGCAGCAGCAGGCCGCGCTCTGGAAGTTCGAGTCGGACCTGCAGGGTGCCGTTCAGCGCCGCGAGCTCGAGGTCTACTTTCAACCGAAGGTCGAGATTGCGACGCGGCGCGTGTGCGGCGTCGAAGCGTCTGGTCCGGTGGCGCTCGCCGTCGGGCGCGTTCATTCCGGCCGAGTGAGTTCATTCCGATGGCCGAGCGCACCGGCACGATCGTGCCGATCACGTGGCTCGTGTTCGATCAGGTAGCCGCGCGAGTGGCCGAGTGGGCCGCTGTACAGCGGCCGTTCTCGTTGGCGGTCAACGTGTCGCCGCCGATCCTCGTGCACGCGGAGTTCAGCACGCGCATCAAGGCGCTGAAAGCGGCGCTCGACGAGCACGGCTTCGGGCTCACGATCGAGATTACCGAGGATAGCCTCGTCCAGGGCGACGAGACCGCGCTCGCAGGCATCGAGCGGCTGCGTAAGCTCGGCATCGATTTCGCGCTCGACGATTTCGGCAAGGGCTACTCGTCGCTGGGGTACCTGAAGGAGCTGCCGGCGACGGAGATCAAGATCGACAAGCGTTTCATCGGCACGATCGCCACGGACGCGACGGACCGGCGAGATCGTCAAGACCGTCGTCGCGCTCGCGCAGGCGCTCGGAATGCGCGTCGTGGCCGAGGGCATCGACAACGCCGAGGCGCTCGGCATCGTGACGGACCTCGGATGCGAGATGGCGCAGGGCTTCTTCATCGGTCGGCCGATGCGCGGCGACCTCGTGCCGGCGTGGATCGATCGCTACCTCGCGTCGGCCAGCAGCGTGAGCTTGAAAGTCATGAGCCCGTGGCGCCTGCGTGTCTAGCCCGACCGCCATGGATGGCGGAAGTGCAGCAATTGCAGGAGCGCATTGCTGCGACCGCCATGGATGGCGGGAGTGCAGCAATTGCAGGAGCGCATTGCTGCCGCCGGCCGACGCGACTGGAGTAAACTCCCCCGCACCGTCGCGACGGGTCTGTCGATGGGTCTCACGCTCGATTTCGCGTACCTGCTCGTTTGCATCGTTGTCTCGCCCTGGCTCGTCTACCGTCTTGCGACGGCAGGCTACGGCGATCTGCAGCCGCCGTTTCGGGCGCAATCTCGGCGCACCGCTCGAACACAGCATCTGGCTGCATGGCTCCTCGGCGGGTGAAGTCGCGCTGCTGCGGCCGCTGGTCGCGCTGCTCGAGCGCGACTTTCCGACGACACCGCTCGTGATCTCGGCGTTCACCGTCACCGGCCTCGCGGCGGCCGCGAAGCTGTACCCGAGGCACCGCGTCGTGCCATTGCCGCGTCGACCTGTCGTTCGTCGTGCGGCGCTGCTTCGAGCACTTCGACCCCGATGCTCGTGATCGTGGCCGAGTCGGAGTTCTGGCCGAACTTCATCGCCGGCGCGCGGCGCGCGGAATACCGCCGTGATGTTGATCAACGGCAAGATGTCGGCGAAGTCGTACCGCGTGCATGCGCGCACAGGATTGATCGGCCGCGTGCTGCGGATGCTCGATCTCGCCGCCGTCCAGACCGAGGAGCACGCGGGCCGGCTGCGCGCGCTCGGCGTCGACCAGGGGCGCGTGCGTGTGACCGGCAACATGAAGTACGACCTGACGCGTGCCGCCGCCGATCGCGATCAGGCACAAGGGCTGCGTCGCTCGCTCGGCTACGGGGCGAACGACGTCGTGATCATCGGCGGCAGCCTGCACGAGCAGGAGGACGAGGCGCTGCTCGAGGCGTACGCCTCGGCCCGTGAGACGGGCACGCCGGTCGCGTTGATCCTCGTGCCGCGGTACCCGGCCGATGCCGCCGGCGTCGAACAACGCGTGCGGGCACGCGGGTTGTCCGCGAGTCCTGAAGACGGCCGTCGATTCCGGGCGCGACCGCGCCCCGGGGCGCGAAGGTGTGCTCGTGGTCGACACGGTCGGCGAGCTCGGCAAGCTGTATTCGGTGGCCGATATCGCGTTTGTCGGCGGCAGCCTGTTCTTCCGCGGCGCCAACAAAGGCGGCCACAATCTGATGGAGCCCGCAATTCTGGCGGTTCCCGTGCTGTTCGGACCCTACAACTTCAGCTTCAAGGAAACCGTCGAGGACCTGCTCGCGGCGGAGGCCGGCAGGCTCGTGCGCGACCCGGCCGAGCTCAAGGAGGCCATCGTGTCGCTCGTGACCGACGGCGCGGCGCGACGCGAGCTCGGTGCACGCGCGCAGCGTGTCGTGCACGACGGTCAGGGCGCGACCGCGCGCAACTACGCATTGCTCGTCGAGTTGCTCCGGGCGCGGGCGTAAGCGCTTGCCACGCTGCAACCCTTGGCCGCAAAATGCCACGATCTATTAGGTACTTGGGCGTTTGATGAGCAAAAAGCACGTTTTCGTCCGCGACATCGATTGCGGCTCCGATCGGTTGTTCCTGATCGCCGGGCCATGCGTGATCGAGGAAGAGTCGCTGATGATGCGTACCGCCGAGCGCCTGAAGAAGATCACCGCATCGCTCGGTATTCCGCTGATCTTCAAGTCGTCGTTCTCGAAGGACAATCGCAGCTCGCTCGACTACTACCAGGGGCCGGGTCTCGATGCCGGGCTGAAGACTCCTCGAGAAGATCAAGAAGCAGTTCGACCTGCCGATCCTGACCGACATCCACTATCCGTATCAGGCTGCGCCGGCGGCCGAGGTCTGCGACGTGATCCAGATCCCCGCGTACCTGTGCATGCAGACCGAGCTCGTGGTCGCGGCGGCGAAGACCGGGCGCCGTCGTGAACGTCAAGCACGGCCAGTTCATCGCGCCCGAGAACATGGCGAAGCCGTGCAAGAAGATCGAGGACTCGGGTAACGACAAGATCATCCTGACCGAGCGCGGCTACACGTTCGGGTACAACGATTTGATCGTCGATCCGCGCAGCTTCTATCTGCTGCGGCAGATCGGCTATCCCGTCGTGTTCGACATCGGCCACTCGATCCGCAAGTACGGCATCCCGAGCAAGGACCCGCGCGGCGGCGCGCGACAGTTTTTGGACACGCTCGCGCGCGCGGGCGTCGCGGCCGGCGTCGACGGCATCTTCCTCGAAGCGCACCCGAATCCGCCGGATGCTCTGTGCGACGCGGCGAGTCAGTACTATCTCGACGATCTCGAAACGTTCTTGCGCCCACTGCTCGACATTCACAACCTCGTGCACGCTCAGCCGCTGCACTAAAGGGTCTTCATGGAACTTTACCTCGACTCCGTCGACTTCAAGGAGATCGAAGCCGCGCTCGATTTCGGCTTCATCAAAGGTCTCACGACGACGCCGACGTTCATGCATCGCCACGGCATCACGGACATCGACGGCGCGATCGTGAAGTTGTCGAAGATGGTTCCAGAGCTGCAAGTGGAAGCGCTCGGCAACAACCCCGACGAGATTCTGGCCGAGGCCGAGCGGCTGCTCGGTTTGGGCCTCGCGAAGCCGCCCGTCTTCAAGGTGCCGATCAGCAACGAGGGCGTGAAGGCGTGCAAGCGGCTGACCGACAAGGGCCACCGCGTCAACGTGCACCTGATCTACACGCTGAACCAGGCCTACATGGCCATGGAAGCCGGCGCCGCGTTCATCTGCCCGCTGGCCGGGCGCATGCAGGACCAGGGGCACGACGCGATCCAGCTGTTCGAGCAGTGCGTCGACGTGATCGACCGCTACGGCTACAACAGCAAGGTCATGTTCTCCTCGGTACGGCATGCAGAGCACGTACGCCAGGCCATGCTGACCGGCGTGCACGTGTGCACGATGCCGTACAGCGTCATGAAGAATCTCTGTGAGAACACGCTGACGGCGCTTGGCACCGCGCAGTTCCGCGAGCATACGCAGCTCATGACGATGCGCGTGAAGGACGTGATCCGCGCCGCGAATCCCGTGTGCCAGACCAGCGATACGCTGACGAACGCCATGGTCAAGATGACCGAGTCGCGGCTTGGCGTCGTGACGCTCGTGGATGCTGCCGGCGCCGTTGCGGGCGTGTTCACGGACGGCGACCTGCGGCGCAAGCTGCAGTCCGATGGCCGCGGCATTCTCGACAAATCATTCGCGGCCATCGGCTTCTCGAAGGCGCCGCTCACGATCGATCGCGACAGCCTGCTGAACGACGCCGTCAAGGCGTTCAAGAAGGCAGAGATCGACAGCATCGTGGTCGTCGACGGCTCGAAGAAGCCGGTCGGCGTGCTCGACGTGCAGGACCTGATCAAGCTCGGACTGCTCGGCCAAGAGCACCTCTAGACCACGCGCATGAGGCACGACGCTGAGCTCGAGAACCTGCTTCTCGAAGCTCGGCGGCCTGTTCGTCACGCCTGCTCGCGAAGCGAGTCCCGAACCAGGCGGTAAAGGACTGACGTGACACTCTGGTCAGTTGTCGTCTATCTCTTGATGCCGTACGCGCTCGGCAACCTCGTGTGGCGCGGGCTGCGTTATCCCGCGTATTGGCATCGTTGGCCCGAGCGTTTCGGCTTCGTACCGCCGATGACCGGTATGCGGACGATCTGGGTGCACGCGGTCTCCGTCGGCGAGGTGCGCTCGTCCACTCCGCTGATTCTGGCGCTTGCCGATCGTTATCCGCAGCACCGGCTCGTCGTGACCACGATGACGCCGACCGGCGCGGCCCAAGTGCGCGAGCTCTGCGGTGACCGCGTGACGCACTGCTACGTGCCGTACGACCTGCCCGGCGCCGTGCGGCGCTTCCTGCGATCGCGTGCACCCCGAGCTGGCGGTCATCGCGGAGACGGAGTTCTGGCCGAACATCTTCGCCGAGTGCGGCCGGCGCGAGATTCCACTGCTGCTCGTGAATGGCCGCGTGTCGCAGGCCTCGCTGCGCGGCTACCTGCGCGTGCCGAACATCACGCGCGCCATGCTCGCGAACGCCGACCTGCTGTGCGCACAGACGCGCGTCGACGCGCAGCGACTCCGCAACCTGGGCGTGCCCGAGTCGCTGATCCACGTGACGGGCAACCTGAAGTTCGACGTGGAGCTGCCGAGCGCGACTTGCTCGAAGAGCGCACGAGCTGCGCGGACAATGGGGCCGAGCCCGGCCGGTCTGGATCGCCGCCAGCACGCATCGCGGTGAGGAGCGCAACGTGCTCGACGCATTCGCGCGCCTCAAAGCGCAGGCTGCCGGAGCTGTTGCTCGTGCTCGTGCCGCGGCACCCCGAGCGGTTCCACTCGGTCGCGCGGCTCTGCCGCGGCCGCGGCTATCCCGTCGCGCTACGCAGCAGCACGCCGGGTGCGCTTCCGCTCGGGCACGGACGTGCTGGTCGGCGATACGATGGGCGAACTGCAGCGCCTATACGCCGCTTCGGATGTCGCGTTCATCGGCGGCAGCCTCGTGCCGCACGGCGGGCAGAATCTGCTCGAAGCCTGTGCCGTGCGCGTGCCCGTGGTGTTCGGGCCGCACATGTTCCACTTCGAGGAGATCAGCGCCATGGCGCTCGAGCGCGGCGCCGCGCGCCAAGTGCACGACTTCGACGGGCTGGTGGCCGCGGTGGCGCTGTACTTCGAGCAGCCCGAGCTGCGGCGTGCCGCGGGGCGCGCCGCGCATACGCTCGTTACGGAGAATCGCGGCGCGCTCGAGCGCACGCTCGACGCAGGTCGAAGCCACGCTGCGCGCAGCGGGCTGGAGTGAACGTGCCACGCCGGCCACGACGGGCGTGGCCACCGCACCCTCGCGCGGTCGCTGATCGGCAGACAGAACGCGCGTCACGGGCGAATCTGCTATCGTGGCGCGCGCCGGTCGACCGCTGGCATTCCCTGTTCGACTTCGATCGCGGCATATGCCGCGCGGTGACATTCGGTGAAGAAGGTCAGGTTCGGCATCCGCGCTACCGCGAGCACGGGGTCGGCTCCGCCGGCCCGAGGGCTCATGGCCTTCTATTGGCACTTCATTCGCCAGACGAAGGGCTGGTACGCGGCGATGTTCGTCGCGAGCCTCGGCGTCGCGCTGCTCGACACCGTGATCCCGCTGATCTTCGGCCGGCTCGTTGCGTTGATGGACGCGCAGGACCGTCTGGCCGCGATCGCCGCGCAGTGGCCCGTGTTGCTCGGCATGGTCGCGCTCGTACTCGTCGCGCGCCCGATCGCGATCCTGACGGACATCATCATCCGCCAGAACGTGCTCGTGCCCGGCGCTACCAGCCTGATCCGTTGGCAGAGCCACTGGCACGTCGTGCGGCAGAGCCTCTCGTTCTTCCAGAACGATTTTGCGGGCCGCATCGCGAACCGCGTGATGCAAACCGGCGGGGCGTTGCGCGAGAGTGCGATGTCGAGTATTCGTGCGGTCTGGTATATCAGCGTCTACGGCGTCACGGCGTTCGCGCTGATGACGAGTGACGACTGGCGCTTGGGCCTGCCGATGTTCGTGTGGGTGATCGGTTACGTGCTCGGCTTGCGCTACTTCGTCCCGCGTCTGCGCGAGCTCTCGCGCGCGAACTCCGAAGGACGCTCGCTCGTGATGGGCCGCGTCGTCGACAGCTACACGAACATCCTCACCGTCAAGCTGTTCTCGCGCCTCGCGGAGGAAGACGCGTACGTGCGCGAGGCGATCGACGGGCATCAGGGCGCGATCGCCGCGCACACGCGCATGATCACGTTTTTCCTTGTCTGGCTCACGGTGTTGAACGCGGGGCTGATCGTTGGCACTGCGGCGATCGGCCTCACGCTGTGGGCGAACAGCATAGTGGGTGCGGCGATCGTCGCGACGGCGCTGCCGCTCGCCTGGCAGACGGCGAACACGGCCGGCTGGGTCAGCTGGGAGGTCACGGGGATCTTCGAAAACGTCGGCGTCGTGCAGGAAGGCATGCAGTCGATCGCGGTGCCGCACAGCGGCGTCGATCGGCCCGACGCGCGGCCGCTCGACGTCACCCACGGCGAAGTTCACTTCGAGCGGCTCACGTTCGGCTACGGCCGCAAGGATGCGTCGCCGATCATCGACAATCTCGATCTCACGATCCGGGCCGGCGAGCGGGTCGGCATCGTGGGCCGCTCCGGCGCGGGCAAGTCCACGCTCGTGAACCTGTTGTTGCGCTTCCACGATCCCGAGGGCGGGCGAATTCTGATCGACGGTCAGGACATCGCCGGCGTCACGCAGGAGACGCTGCGCGGCGCAATCGGCATGGTGACGCAGGACACCTCGTTGCTGCATCGCTCGATCGCCTCGAACATCCGCTATGGCCGGCCGGACGCCACCGACGAGCAGGTGACGTCGGCGGCGCACAGGGCGCAGGCGCACGACTTCATCCTGGGGTTGCGCGACTGGAGCGAACGCGCGGGCTACGAAGCGCACGTGGGCGAGCGCGGCGTGAAGCTATCTGGCGGGCAGCGCCAGCGCATAGCGCTCGCGCGCGTGATTCTGAAGGACGCCCCCATCCTCGTACTCGATGAGGCCACATCCGCGCTCGACAGCGAGGTCGAGCTCGCGATTCAGGAGCAGCTGAAGTCGCTGATGGAAGGCAAGACCGTGATCGCGATCGCACACCGGCTGTCGACGATCGCGCGCATGGACCGACTCGTCGTGCTCGAGCACGGGCACATCGTGGAGCAGGGCACGCACGCGGAGTTGCTGCGTCACGGCGGCCACTACGAGAAGCTCTGGCGCCACCAGTCGGGCGGGTTCATCGCGAACGAGCTCGACAGCGAGTCGCTCGAGGACCTCACGCGACGCGCGACCGGCTGACGCGAATCGATCGCGTACGACTTCCGGTCTCATCACCTGCGGGTTCCGGGAGGGTCAAGCGCATGCCGCGACTCTCATCTACCCTCCGGCTGAACCGCGCCTGACCACCGTTCCAAAGACGACCCGCCGCCGCACCCGTGCGGCCGGCCCGGGTCGGCCTGAACTCGCCGGCGTCGGTACTGGGGGGAACATGCCTTCACTGTCGGCCTTGCGCGGCGCTTTGCTCTGCACATTGGGAGTCGCGATCTCAGCCTGCGGTGGGGGCGGAGGCGGAGGGCCGCCGCCTGCACCCGTCCCGGCTCCGGTGGTGACGAACAACCTCAAGGTGACGGGCGTGCAGATCCTCACGCCGAATCCGCGAATCGCGTACCCGCTCGCGGTGTCGGTGTCGATCGCAGCCACGGAGGCCACCGACGACGTCGGCGTCTCGCTGTTCGCGGTGGAAAAGAACGACGACCCCAACGCCAACATCCGGCAGTTCCCGCTCGGCAGCCAGACGATCGCCCGCGCCGAGGCCGGAACCCACGCTTACGACCTCGAGACGCACATACCCTCGAGCGTCGAATTGCCGGGCGACTACTTCATCGCGGCGGTCGTAGACCCCGTCGAGGAGGTGGCCGAGACCGATGAGAGCGACAACACGGGGTCGGCCGAGACCATGCTCGCTCCGGAGGGCGGCCCGAATATTCTGCTGAAAGATGTCGCGTTGGATCGCTCCGTCATGGAGATCGATACACGAAGCTTCGCCGAGCAGGTGGCCGGCGCCGTCGACAACGTGCACAACGCCGATGCGGGCGGCACGATCACCGTCGGCTCCGACGGCCTGGCCTTGAACGAGTCGATCGATCTCGAAGGCTTCGCCAAGTTGCGCATGTCACGTTCCGACAGCGGCACCACGCACGACGTGCCGCTGTACCTGTGGAACTCCGACGCCGGGCGCTACATGAACGCTTACGGCGTGGATCCGGGCGGCGCGGTGCTGCCAGCGCCCGAGTGGCTGCCGCTCGGGCGTTTCACGCCGCAGCTCGTGACGACCACGGGCGGGGAAGCGGCGCTCGACGACCTGAACCGCGATTCGGCGCACATGAATTTCTACTTTCCGGGCAAGCTTGGCCAGGAGCTCGAAACCGCGATGCGCTACGCCAACCGGCCCATCGTGCTGTCGCCCGGGCCGACGGTGCCGCCTCCGGACCTCACGGCCGATGCAATAGACTCGCTGCGCAGCTTCCTGCGCGGCTTGCCAACCAGCGGCATCGATGGCGACGAGAGCGAGGCCATGGCCGTCATGAGTTTCGAGATCTGCCTGGACATCAGGCCTGCGGACCCGGCGATCGTCGATCAGGACCCGCAGGACAACGAGCTCTGCTCGCCGCTTGAGATCCTGCTGCCGCCGCTGAAAACCACGCCCCCGCCCCCGCCGCCCGTGAGCGGGTTCACCCCGCACTTCACGAAGGTGTCCGGCCCCGGCGTCGGCGGCGACGGTTTCGGGACCAAGGCCGGCGGATCCGCATTCGCTTTCGGCCTCGATTTCGGTTCGTCAGCGTCGGCGGACTACCGCGGCTACATCGAGGAGCTGCACGGGGCGTTACCGATGACGCTGTTCGGCACCAGCTTCGAGTACATGCGGATCAGCGTGCGGGCGCAGCTCGTTCCCGACTACGCGGGCAAACCCGCCACCGAGCAGTCCGGCTACAAACTCGAGCTCGACCATCTCGGCCAGGTCCTGAACATGATCGACTTGCCCGCGACTTCGGGGCCCGCGCTGTCGATCAGCTACTCGAAGGAAGCCCCGGACCCGGAGAGGCCCTATCAGGCGTTCGTGGGGCCCGTGCCGGTCATCGGCGGCGCTTCCGTGGCGGGCAACTTCGGTGTGGAGTACGAATTCACGTTCACGGCGAACCCGACCGACGGCTATGCGTTCGGCAACTCCGTGGGCCCGTTCGTCAACGCCGAGGCATCCATCTACGCCGGCGTGGGCACACCGCTGTTCTCGGCCGGCGTCGAGGGCGTGCTGACCTTGCTCGACGAGCGAATCGTGCTGTTCAGCGGCACGGACATCGAGCTGCTCGACGACGGGTTCCAGAGCGGAATCCCGGAGTTCGTCATCACTCAGGGCCAGAAGCTGACGAACGAGTTCACCGGTCCGAGGGGCGCCATCAACCTGTACGCCAGGTACTCGGTGCCCGGGTTCAAGACCTGCAGCTGGGGCTTCGTCAAAGGTAAATGCCCGTCGCTCGTGACGCTGAAGGCCACGAAGAACATCTGGCGCTCGAAGGCGCTGTTCAAATTCAGTGACGTGCTCTGGCAGAACGTCGACGCGCAGCTCGACGTGGTCGCCATACCGGGCCAGGATCCGGCGTACTACGTGGAGTGAACCCGCTCGGTAAATCGCGGCTGCGGACCGGAACGGCGGCGCTCGTTGCGGCAGTGGGCGCGTTTTCGTGGTGGCTGCTTTGGTCCGACCGCTCCGCGTCGGTGGACGAGCAAGCGGTGCTGCCCCGGCCCGCGGGTCTGCAGTGGCGCGCCGGGACCGCGCAGCAGTACGACCTGACGATCGACTCTGCGATGCATATCGTCGCGACGCGCGCGAACGCAGGGCAGGACATCGGCGTGTATATGCACGGCGCGCTCGACGCCGTGACGCTCCGGGCGGATCGCGACGCGATCTCGGTCGGCATGCGGCTGGTAACCGTCGAGCTGCGAGTGGCTGGCAAGACGGACGCCGCAACCAACGCAGCCCTCACGGCGCCGTTCCGCGTTCGTTTCACGCCTGCCGGCATGCCGGAGGCTTTCGAATTCCCCGCCGGCCTGACGGCGGCCAATCGACTCATTCTGGAAAATCTCGTGCGGACGTTCCAGGTCACGGCGCAGGCCGGCGCCGAGTGGGTGGTGCAGGAAAGGAACTCGTCCGGTGCTTACGAGGCGGCGTATCGCAGAATCGATTCGTCTAGGGTCGAGAAGGCGAAACGCGGTTTCGTCGGCACCGCAGTGGCGCCGGTCTATCGCGATGCCGTCCTTGCGTCGAACGAGTCCTTCAGCACGGACGGCGGGCGCGACTGGCTGACGGCCATGACCGTCGACGAGACGGTGACCACCAAGGGCCAGGGTAGCCCCCCGATGAAGATCACCAATCACGCCATGCTGGCGCTGCGTCCCGCAGCGCAAGTTGCCGCGAACGGCACGCTGTGGGCGTTCGCCGCCGCGGCCGAACCGACTGCGGTCGGCGCCGATCCGTCCGCGCCGCCGGCGCTCACGCGCGAGCAGGCGGAGGGGCAGATTCGCGCCGCGCTTGCCGACCTCGACGCCGCGGCCGAGGGGCGCACGGTGTTCATCCATCGGCTGCGCGACCTGTTGCGCGTGGATGGGGCGCTGCCGGCGGCGTTGCTGACGATGCTGCAAACCGAGCCGCTCACCGACCGCACGCGTGCCGACGTCTATCTCGCGTTCGAGCTGGCAGGCACGGACGAAGCACAGGCTGCCCTGACGTCCGTGGTCGGAAGCCCCGCGTGGTCGCTGCGCGATTCGCTTCGCGCAATCGTCGCTCTGAGCGGTGTAGTGAAGCCCAGCGACGCTACGGTCGCTGCTTTGTGGAGCACGGCGCAGAGTTCGCCGGCCACGGCGGACGGCGCGCAGCTCTCGAGCACCGCTGTCTTCGCGCTGGGCAGCCTCGGCAAGACCTTGAGCGCCGCGCGCAACCCGGACTATTCCCTGTTGCGCTCACGCCTGCTGGGCGGCGCTCTGGGCGGTGCCAGCGTGCAGGAGCGCGCCAACTTCGTGCGCGCGCTCGGCAATACGCACGACGCCTCGCTGACCCGGGGCGTGGTCGGGCTGCTCGACGATTCGTCACCCGCCGTGCGCCGGGCCGCCGCGCTTTCTCTCGGCTCGCTCGATACGAACGAGGCGGCCGGGGAGCTGCTCTCCCGCCTGACCCGCGAACCGAGTGGCGAGGTTCGTGGCGCCATCGCCGAGTCTCTCGCGAGCTGGACGGCGCCGACATCGGCAGCGGCGGCCGAGGTGCGTGCCGCGGTGCGCGGCGAGGCCGAGGAGAACGCGCGCTACAACATGGCAGTCTTTCTCGGCAGGAACCTGGATCGGTTTCCCGAGAATCGACCGGCGCTGCAGGAGCTCCTGCGCACCGAGCAGTCGCAACGGATTCGGCAAAGTGTCGCCACCGCGCTTGCCGGACCCCGGTAAGGCGCTGCAATTTCGGCTACAGCGTCTCTCACTGACAGGATCCGTGACGCAGATGGAGTCGAGCGTGCGCCCTGGCGGCGGCACTTTGAGCCCGGCCGTCACGTGGTCGCGCAGTAGCGCCTCGGCTACGCGACAACGAGGTTGCGGCCCGCGTTCTTGGCCTGGTAGAGCCGCTCGTCGGCGCGATTCAACAGCCTTTCGGGCGCGGCATCGCCCCGGAACTCGGCGATACCGAAGCTGATCGTAACGCCAGCCGCGAGACCGAGCTGACCCCAATTGCCGCCTTCGATGGCGACGCGCAAGTGCTCACATAACGCCTGCGACTCGCGCAAATCTGTATTTGGTAAGCACAGCAGGAACTCTTCGCCGCCGTAGCGCGCGAGCACATCGCTCGCACGACAGTGCTCGCGCAGGATCAGGGCGACGCGGCGAAGCACGGCGTCGCCGGTCGCGTGCGAGTGCAGGTCGTTGATACGCTTGAATAGGTCGATATCGGCGAGCGCGACGGTGAACCGCCGCCGCTCGCGGCGGCAGTTTTCGAGCTCGCGGCCGAGGTAGTCGTCGGCGTAGCGGCGATTGAAGAGGCCTGTGAGATTGTCGCGCGTGGCTTGCAGCTCGAGCTCGCGCGTCTTTTCCTCGAGCTTCTGCGTACGCTCCGCGACAATGACTTCGAGCTGTTGGCGCATGTTCGCGAACTGCCGCAACGCGAGCATACCGGCGCTGAGCACGCCGAGCGTCAGCACGAGCACCCCGACGTCCGTCGTGTTGTAGATCAGCGCCACGAGCACGGCCGTTGCGCCGGCGCCGAGCTCGAGCGCGTACGAGAAGGCGTTGAAGAATCCCGCGACGCTGCGGCGACCGAGCACGAGCAGCGCGAGCATCCCGGCGTCGTTCAATAGCTGGATCAGTAGCACGAGCGCGATCAACTCGACGATCGTCGGGCCCGACAGACCTGTGAGCGGGATCGTGCCCCCGAGCGCCGTGTAGGCGCACCCGGCGATCAGGATGATCGCGGCCATCAACCCGGAGTTGTTGAGTGCTGCGAGCGCGGCGTTGCGAGGGGGCACGCCCATCACGACCCGGTGCCACGGATAGAGGAACGAAGCGAGTCCGTTGACGCAAGCTGCGAGCCACGGTCCGAGCACGAGAATGCTCGCGACCTGTGCAACCCTGTCGAACGAGTAGTAGCCGAGATTCGGGTGCTGATAGCCGAGACTGATCGTGAAAACGCCGTACGCCAGAAAGAACGCCGCGGCGGTGATTTCGCTGGTACTTTGTGGCAGCGCGTCGCCGCGCGCGAGCCAGACGCCGAGCACGGTCCAGGTCGTGGCGAATAGTGCGTAGACGTAGATGGCCTCGGCGCGCGTCCACACGCGGACCGGCCGGCGGGGTGGCGTTTCGGGGCGCGGCTGCATGCGGCGACGATAGCACGCAGCTCATGCCGCTACGCCGGCGAATTCCTGCTCGCTCAGCGGCAGAGGTCCGTCACGCAGATCGAGTCGAGCGTGCGACCGGCCGGCGGCGTCTTGAGCCCTGCCTTCTTCATGTATTCGCGCAGTAGCGCGGCCGCTTCCGGATGCGGAATCGCGGATTGCACGCCCACGCGCACGAGCCCGTCGGCGTAGTCGATGGCCTGCCACGTCACGCCGGCCAGCTTGTAAATGGTGTCGCGGCTGCCGACGTCGTGGGTGTCGAGCTTCGCGCCGTGCTCCACGAGCGCGGTGATCACGTCCGTGCGGCCTTTGTGCGCCGCGCCCATGAGCGCGGTGCGGCCCTCGGACGTGTCGCGTGCGTTCACGTCGTTGCCGAGATCGAGCAGCAGCTTCACGACGTCGAGCGTCTCGACCTTCGACCACTCGTAAGTCACGCCCTCCACCCAGCCGATCCCTGCAGCGACCATCAGCGGCGTCACGCCGGTGTCTGTGTTGATGTTCGGGTCTGCGCCGTGCTCGAGCAGCAGCTTCATGAGCGTCATGTCGCCGGACTGCGCCGCGCGCAGGAACGGCGTGGCGCCTTCCTCGTACAACCACTGATGTGTGAACACCGTGCGCGTCTCGGTGCTCGAGGCCATGCGCGCGTTGACGTTGGCGCCGCGATCGAGCAGCAGCTTGATGAAGTCGAGGTGGTCCATGTCCGGCTTGCGCGTCGGATAGTCGCCGCCCTCGATGTTGCGGTTGTCGGTGGCGATGTACAGCGGATTCCAACCGCCCTTGTTCGCGATGTTCGGGTCCGCGCCGTGCTCCAGGAAGAACTTGCCGAGCTGGTAGTAGCGGTTCTGCGTAGCCGTCAGGAGCGGCGTCCAGCCGAACTCGCTCGTCCGGTTCACGTCTGCGCCGTGGTCGAGCAGGATCTTGGCCGTCGCGAGATCGCCTTCGCGCGCCGCGAACACGAGCGCGGTGAGACCTCCCCAGTCCGCCGTGGCCTGCGCTGGCGCCGGCGCGCCGTCGTCCTCGGGGGGCGGAGGCGGGGGCGCTCCCGTCTTGCCTGGCTGCGGCAGACGGACGACGCCCGAAACATTGACGCCGCGCTTGACCTGCTCGATCCGCTGCGCGCCCGACGGCGCGAGATACGGGCGGCGCCCGCGCGGGATGGCGTTGGAGCGCAGCGACGCGTCTGCGCCGTGCTCGAGCAGCGCATTGACCGCCCCTGGGTTCTTGTACGCCGCGGCCCACATGAGTGCGGTAGTGCCGCGAAGCTGCTCACGGGCGTTTACGTCCACGCCGTGTGCCGTCAGCACGTCGATGGCGGCCACATTGCCCGTGCGCGCAGCCATCATGAGTGCGGTCTCGCCGTTTTTCAGCGTGGCGTTCGCTGAAGCGCCTGCATCGAGCAGCAAGGTGAGCATGTCCGGATTGCCGCGCTCTGCGGCGAGCAGCAGCGGCGCGACGCCGGCTTCATTGAGAGTTGCGACGTTCGCCCCGGCCTTCAGCAGCTTGCGTGCGAGGCTCAAGTCGTTGCGGTACACGGCCCAGTGCAGTGCAGTGCCGCCGTCGGGCCGCGGCTCGTTCACGTCGGCGTGGGCCGCGAGCAACCGGTCGATCGCGGCCGCGTCGCCGTGCATGACGGCGTCCGCCAGTTCGGCCGCGTGCGCTGCGCAAGTGCAACCGAGCGCTGCAACCGCCAGGGTCGAGAACAGCCCGCGACTCATCGAATCCCCCTTGCGCCGCCCGACATGCGCCGCAGTGGCCCAATCATAGTTCGGCGGGCCGGGTACGCCAAACGAGGGGAGCCGCTGGCCGGTCAGGTTACTCCGCGCGCAGCGCGTCGAGAGGCTCCAGTCGGGCCGCGCTGCGCGCTGGTAGAACGCCGGCCACGAGGCCGATGACCACGGCAATCACGAGCGCGAGCACGACATAGAGCGGCGCGATGCGCGCCGGCACGGCAGGCACGGCCAGGTGCGCGAGGCCGATGATCAGGAAGCCGAGCAGCAGCCCACCGATTCCCCCGAGCGCGGACAGCAGCATCGCTTCGCCGACGAACAGCTGCGCTATACGCGAGCGGCGCGCGCCGATGGCGCGCAGCAACCCGATCTCCTGTGTGCGCTCGCGCACGGCGATCGTCATGATCGTGAAGATGCCCACGCCGCCGACGAGCAGTGAGATGCCCCCGAGCGCAGCGACGCCGAGCGTCAGCACGTCGACGATGGAGCCCAGCACGTCGAGCATCTGCTGCTGCGTGACGATCGTGAAGTCCTCGCCGCCATGGCGCGCGAGCATGATGCGTTTGACGCCCTCGACGACCTCCTGGACGGGCGCGTTCTCGGCGTACATCAGGTCGATCTCCTGCACGCCCTGGCGGTTGAACAGCTCGAGGCCGAGCGCGGCCGGAATGTATACCGTGTCGTCGAGGTCGATGCCGACCACCTGGCCCTTTGGCTCCATGACGCCGATGACACGATAGCGCTGACCGCCGACGCGAACGCGCTCGCCGATCGCGTTCTGGTCGCCGTACAGTTCCTTGTACGCTTTCGCGCCGAGCACCGCGACGTTGCGGGCACGCTCGAATTCGTCGGGCGGCAGGAACGTGCCTGCCGCGACCGTGAACTTGAACGTCTGGTCGAAGTCCGGCCCCACGCCGTAGACGGCCACGCGCCGCTCGCGGCCGTTGCCCTCGACCGAGCCGCTGCCGGTGACGACCGGCACGGCATGCAGCACGTACGGCGCCCGCGTGAGGGCTTCGGCGTCGGCGAGGCTCAAGGGGCGCACGGAATTCAACGCGCCCGGTGAGATACCGAGCGTGCTGGCTTTGCCCGGTTGCACGGCGAGCGTCGTCGTGCCGAACTGCGTGAATTCCTCGACGATGTAGCGATTCACACCTTCGCCGATCGACGTGAGCAGAACCACGGCCGTGACGCCGATGCCGATGCCGAGTGCGGTCAACGTGCTGCGCAGTCGGTGCGCGGCGACCGACTGGGCGATCAGGCGAATGAAGTCCTGGGCACGCATGGGCTCAGCGTTGCGACAGTGCGTTGACGGGATCGAGGCCGGCGGCGCGACGCGCCGGCAGGATGCCGAACACCAGCCCACTGGCAACGGCGACGGCGACGGCGGCCGCTGCAGCCCAAACCGGCGTGGCGAAATCGACCACTGGGAATGCGAGGTTCAACGCCCAGGTACCGAGCCCGCCGATCGCGAGACCGACGAGCGCGCCGAGCAGCGACAGGCAGGCGGCCTCGGTCAGGAACAGACCGATGATCTGGCGGTGGCGCGCGCCGATCGCTTTCAAGAGGCCGATCTCGGCGGTGCGCTGGCTCACGGCGACGAGCATGATGTTCATGATCAGCACGCCCGCGACGACGAGACTGACCGCGGCGATCGCCGCGAGCCCGGCCGTGATCATCTCGAAGATCGTGTCGAACGTCGCTAAGAGCGCGTCCTGCGTGATGACGGTGACGTCCTCCTCACCGGCGTGTCGAGCCTTGAGGATCGCGACGATATCGCGCTTTGCTGCCTGCACGGCGTCGCCCTCGCTGGCTTCGACGAGGATCCGGAACACGCCCGATGTGTTGAACAGCTGCTGCGCGCTTGCGATCGGCATGATCACGGTCTCGTCGACGTTGAACCCGCCCGACAGACCCTGTTGGGCCAGCACGCCGATTACGCGGCACCGTGTAACGCCGATACGCAGCGGCTGACCGACGGCCGGTGCGGGTGCGAACAGCTCGCGTGCCACCGTATCGCCGAGCACGCAAACCGGTTGGGCGAGATCGAGCGCTGCCGGCGGCAGGAACTGGCCGCTGCCCATGGCCCAGTGCTGGATCTCGAGCATGTGCGAGCTCGTGCCGATGACGCTGATGTCGCGCTCACGGCTACCTGCGGACGCCGTACCGGCGCCGATGATCAGGGGCGTGACCTGCTTGATGCGCGGGCTGCGGCTGACGGCCAGGGTGTCCTCGAGCGTCAGCTCGCGAGCCGTCTCGCCCACCAGCAAGCCCTGGATGCCGCCCCCGCTCGTTTCCGCGCGGCCCGGCAGCACGATCAACAGGTGAGTGCCGAGCGATGCGAAGCGGCCGGTTACGTAACGGCGCGCGCCTTCGCCGACCGCGGTCAGCGTCACGACGGCGGCGACGCCGATCGCGATCGCGAGCAACAGCATCGACGTGCGCAGGGGATAGCGTTGCAGCGCCTGCAGCGACAATCGTGCGACGTCGACGGCTCTCATCCGGTTTGCCCGCTGCTGTCGCCGACGACTTTGCCGTCGCGCAGCATGCAGGTGGCGTCGCGCCCGCCCGCCGATCACCGGATCATGCGTGACGATCAGGAGTGCGATGCCGTCGTGGTTCAGCTGCTCGATGATCTGCATGATCTCGCCACCGGAGCGCGTGTCGAGATTGCCCGTCGGCTCGTCCGCCAGCAGGAAGCGCGGCCGCATGACGATTGCGCGACCGATGGCGACGCGCTGGCGTTCGCCGCCCGACAGCTGGTCGGGACGGTGGTCGAGCCGCGACTTCAGCCCCATCGATTCCAAGATCGAGACCGCGCGTTCGCGCCGTGCCCGCGGCGCAGCGCCCGCGAGCACGAGCGGCAGCTCGACGTTCTCGAGCGCCGTCAGGCGCGGTACCAGATGAAAGAACTGGAAGATGAAGCCGATCTGCTGTTGCCGGTGCTGGGCCAGCGCGTCGTCATCGAGCGAGGAGACGTCTTCGCCTTCGAGGCGGTACGTGCCGGCCGTGGGTCGGTCCAGCAGCCCGAGCAGGTTCAGTAACGTGGACTTGCCGGAGCCCGAGGGGCCCATGATCGAAACGTACTCGCCGGCTTGGATCGTGAGGTCGACGTGATCGAGCGCGCGCACGACCTCGGTGCCGACTTTGTACTCCCGGCAGATGTCGCTCAGCTCCATCATACGGCTGGCCGAAGCGTGCTATTCGGCGACCGCGGCAGCGCCGTCGCGCACGCCCTCGCGGTCGATCGAGCTCACGACGCGCTCGCCGGCGGTGAGGCCGCGGACGATCTCGGTGAACTCCCAGTTCGCGATGCCGGTCTCCACCGGCCGTGCGGCGAGCTTGCCGGTGGCGGCGTCGAACACATACACCTTGTGGTCCGGCAGGATCACGGAGCTCGGGACGCGCAGTGCGTCGGCTTGCTCGGCGAGTATGACCTCGACATCGGCGCTGTAGCCCGTGAGCAGGCCCGTGCCCTCCGGGTTCTCGAATTCGGCTTCGATCTCGACCGTACGCGCCTGCTTTTCGCGGTCGAGCACGTACGGCGCCACCCGGCGCACGTGGCCCGGGAATTTGCGGCCGGGAAACGCGTCGAGGCTGATTCGTGCGGGCAGTCCTTCCTTCACGCGCGGTGCGTCGACCTCGTCGATCGGAGCGCTGATATACAGGCACGTCGGATCGATCAAGTCGACGGTCGGCGGCGTCGGAATGCCGACGGGCGACGGCGTCACGAACTCACCGATCTCGCCGTTGATCTCCGCGATCACGCCGCCGAACGGAGCGCGCAGCTGCGTGCGACGCAGCTGCGCGCGCGTAACATCGATGCGGGAATCGGCCACGCGGGTCGCGTCCTGCGCCGCGGCGCACCCGGCCGCGCTCGCCTCGGCCTTGCCCTGCGCCTGGTCGGCGGCTTCCTCGGACGCCAGGCGCTCCGCGCGCAGCATCTTGAGACGTTCGGCGTCGCGTTTCGCGACGTCGGCCGTGACGCACGCTTGACGAGCCTGCGAGCGCGATGCGCGCGCGTCGCGTTCGCCGAGCTCGAGCTGGGCCTTGAGATCGTCGTTCCAGAGCTCGAGCAGCAGCGTACCGGCGGCGACGCGTTCGCCTTTCTTGACTGGCAGCTGCGCGATCTGACCGCCGAGTGCCGGTGACAGGCGCGCGCGGCGGCAGGCATCGACGGTGCCGGCGCGCGTGTTGGCCACGGTCGCGACCACGGGGCCGCGCTCCACGGTCACGAGTGCGACCGCGACGGGCTTCGTTCGGGTGAACCACCACGCGGCAGAGAGCGCGATCAACACCACCACCGCGACTATAGCGATGCGCTTCATAGATCCGCTTTCGGGGGGATAGGCCGCCGCAGTTTAGCGGATAGCCGGAGCAGCGGCACTACCAGGCGCGGAACGCACCCGTATCGACGTGCACGAAGTTCGATTTGGGGTAGTAGCCGACGCCGCCGCGCTGAAGCGCGATTGCGGCGTCTCGTAGCGCGGCCGTACGCGCGCTCGTGAGGCGCACGTCGATGGCCTTGCCCAGGATGTGCAGGCTGTGCTCGGCCACGCCCGTGGTCACCCGGCGCAGAGCCGAATTCGTGGCGGGCGAGCGGTAGCCCGAGATGACCTCGAAATTGCCGCGGTTGCCGAACGCGGCATACAGCTCGCTCAGTTGATCGAGCAGCGCCACGTCGATGTCGTGCGTCTCTTCGTTGCGGAAATCGCGCAGGAAGTGCGTGATCTGCGCGAGCGCATCGGGGATCAGCTCACCGTGCTCGCGATAGGTGACGTTCAGCTTCTCGGTGGTGTGGATGTGGTACAGCGACAGCGTATGCGCCTCGCCCGCGCCGGTGGCAAACGCCTTGCCGGCCCGTGTGAGGCAGGCCAGGCCCGTCATGCCGAGGGCTCCGACCAGGACGGTGCGCCGTTCGATGGGCATTGAGGTACCTCCTGTTCGATCATGGCGCGAGACCTTCCCACGGGTCTCGCACTGGTCCTCATTATGACCGGTTAGCTCTCCGTCAGAAAGCGCTCCGCGTCGAGTGCGGCCATGCACCCCGACCCGGCCGAGGTGACCGCTTGGCGATAGATCGGGTCCGCCACGTCGCCGGCAGCGAACACGCCCTCGACGCTCGTTGCCGTGGCGAAGCCGTGGCGACCCGTACGCGTCACGATGTAGCCGCCTTCCATCTCGAGCTGGCCCTGAAAGACGCCGGTATTCGGAGTGTGGCCGATCGCGATGAACACGCCCTGCACGGGCACTTCGCGCTTCGCGCCGGTCTTCGCGTGTGCGAGCCGCACACCGACGACGCCGTTGTCGTCGCCTTGTACCTCGTCGAGCACGTGGTCCCACACGATCTCGACGTTGCCGGCGCGGCTTCTCTCGACGAGCTTGTCGATCATGATCTGCTCGGCGCGGAACTCGTGGCGCCGATGCACGACCGTCACGCGCGAGGCGATGTTCGCGAGGTACAGCGCTTCCTCGACGGCCGTGTTGCCGCCGCCCACGACGGCGACCGGCTGGTTGCGGAAGAAGAACCCATCGCAGGTCGCACACGCCGACACGCCGCGACCCTTGTAGGCCTCTTCGCTCTTCAGGCCGAGATACTTGGCGGAGGCGCCGGTCGCGACGATCAAGGCGTCGCAGGTGTACTCGGCGGCACCGCAGAACAGGCGAAACGGCCGCAGGCCAAGCTCGACACGATCGACCTGGTCGTTGACGAGCGTGGTGCCGAAGCGCTCGGCGTGGCGCTTCATGCGTTCCATGAGCTCGGGGCCCATGACCCCCTGGTCGTCGCCGGGCCAATTATCGACCTCGGTCGTGGTCGTCATCTGCCCACCGACTTCGACGCCGGTGATGATCGCCGGTTCGAGTGCGGCGCGCGCCGCGTACACGGCTGCGGTGTAGCCGGCCGGCCCGGAGCCGACGATGATCAGACGATGGTGTTGAGTGGCCATGCACCCTCCTGGCTGCGGCTCGCTATGGTAGTAGAGAGCCGCAGCCAAGTCAGGACCGTGCGCACATCTCCGCACGCGGGCTCGGGTTGCGGGCGGCTGTCGGCGCCAGTCCATGCGCTTGCGCGCCGCCCGTGTGCCCGCGATGTCGGTCTGGCATCATTCGCGCCGTGGCCAATCGTTGCCGCAAGGAGCAACGCGATGCATGGACGCCGCTCGCCGAGCCTGAAGCTCGCTCTCGTACTGCCGGTGCTGCTGGCCGTCGTGGGTACCGCTGCGCACGCGCAGGGCGCGGTCGATACGCGGATCGCTCCCGCACCGGCGCTCGATCGGGCTTGCGTTGTCCGGCGGCGGCGCACGCGGCGGCGCGCACATCGGCGTTCTGAAAGCGCTCGAAGAGCTGCATGTGCCCGTCGATTACCTGGCCGGCACCAGCATCGGCGCGGTCGTCGGCGGCTTCTATGCCGCCGGCATGACCGTTCCGGAGCTGGAGCAGCTCGTCGCGAGCCTCGAGTGGGAGCGCGCGTTCCTGAACGCCACGCCGCGGCAGCTCAAGTCGTTCCGGCGCAAGCGCGACGACGATCTGTTCCTCGTCGATCAGAAACCGGGGCTCGTCGGCGGCCAGTTCCGTTTGCCGGCGGGGCTCGTGCAGGGCCAGGTCATCGACACGATCCTATCGCGCGAGACTTTGCGCGCGTCGGAGGTGCACGATTTCGATCGGCTCATGATTCCATTTCGTGCCGTGGCTGGCGACATCGCGACGGGTGACGCCGTGGTGCTGGGCTCCGGCAATCTGGCGCGCTCGTTGCGCGCGAGCATGTCGATCCCGGCGGCGCTGGCGCCGATCGTGATCGACGGGCGGCTGCTCGTCGACGGCGGCATCGCGATGAATCTGCCCGTGGACGTGGCGCGCGACATGGGCGCCGACGTCGTGATTGCGGTCGACATTTCAGCCACGCTGTTGACGCGCGACACGCTGCGTTCCGTGCTCGACGTCACGTCGCAGCTCACGAACCTGCTCACGCGCGCCGGCAACGAAGAGCAGCGCCGCAAGCTACACGGCGACGACATCCTCGTGCGGCCGGAATTCAGCGACGACCTGGATTCCGTGAGCTTCGCGCGCATGCACGAGGCGATTCAGGCCGGCTACGACGCCGTGATGACGCACCGTGCGCAATTCGAAGCGTTGGCGCTCTCCGACGCCGACTATGCCGCGTATCTCGCCGGGCGCAGCGACCCGCGCATGCGCGAGCTGCCGATCATCGATTTCGTGCGTCTGGACAACAACGGGCCCGTTGCGGACAGCATCGTGCAAACGCGGCTCGACGACATCCACGTCGGCCAGCCGCTCGATGTCGACGCCGTCGAGCGCGCCATGAACAAGGTGTACGGCCTCGAGTACTACCAGAACGTGCGCTATGGGCTCGTGAAGGACGACGGTAAGACCGGCCTCGAATTCGAGCTCGACAAGCGCTCGTGGGGGCCGAACTACTTGCAGCTCGGCATGGAGTACAGCTCGGCCGGCAAGGGCGACGCACTGTTTGGGCTCGCGGCCAGCTATCTCAGCACGGCGATCAACGACCGCGGCGGCGAGTGGCGCGCGACGCTCGTGATCGGTGACGAGCCGGCACTGGTCGCGGATCTGTACCAGCCGTTGGGCCCCAAGGGGTTGTTCTTTCTGGCGCCGGCGCTCGATCTTCAGTCGACCCAGTACAACGTGTTCAGTGGCGACGATAGGTTGCTGGCTGCCCAGAAGCGCGAAGCCATTCTCGAGCTCGGCGTGGGCCGCGAGCTGCCAACCTGGGGCGAGTACCGCTTTGGGATTCGCGAGGCGTCCGGCAGCTACGAGTTACGCGTCGGCGATCCGGCTTACATGCCGGACAAGGACTTCCGCGTCGGTGAGCTCTTCGGCCGATTCTCAGTCGATACGATGGACAGCATATCGTTCCCGCGCAGCGGCTCGCTCGCGACCCTCGAATGGCGGGGCTCGCGGCGTGGGTCGTTGTCCGCCGACACCGACTTCGATCAGGTGCTCGTGTCTGCCGCTCACGCAAAAACGTGGGGCCGTCACACGATTTTGACGTCGCTGCGTTACGACGCGACGGTGAGCGGCACCGCGCCGGTCGACGGTCTGTTCCGCATGGGCGGGTTCTTCGACCTCTCGGGCATCAACCGCAACGAGCTAACGGGCCAGTATGCGGTGCGTCTCGGCGCCGCCTATTACCGCCGCATCGGCGATCTCGCATTGTTTCCAGCGTTCGCCGGGGTGACGCTCGAGGTCGGCAACGTGTGGCAATCGCGCCGCGATATTTCGCTTCGCAGCAGCATCGTAGGCGGGTCTTTCTGGGCCGGCGTCAGCACGCCCGTCGGTCCCGTGTATGTCGGCTACGGGCGTGCCGAAGGCGGGCTCGACGCGTTCTACATCGCGCTCGGCCGGGTGTTCTGACGTGACAACCTCGAACTCGGGTGCAGTGGATCTCGATAGCGTCGATCTCGCGCACATGCTGCACCCGAATACGAATCTGGCGGCGCTGCATCGCGGCGGGCCGCTCGTGTTGGTCCGTGGCCAGGGTATCTACGTCTGGGACAACCGCGGCCGGCAATACATCGAAGCGATGGCTGGCCTCTGGTGTACGACGCTCGGCTATGGCGACGAAGAGCTGGCACGCGTGGCTTACGAGCAGATGAAAAAGCTGTCGTTCGCGCATCTCTTCACGGGCAAGAGCCATGAGCCGGGCGTCCTGCTCGCCGACAAGCTCGTTGGAATGGCGCCGTTCGCTGCGTCGCGCGTGTTCTTCGGCAATTCCGGTTCCGATGCCAACGACACCCAAATCAAGCTCGCGTGGTACTACAACAACGCGCTCGGCCGCCCGGCCAAGAAGAAGATCATCTCGCGCCACAAGGGCTATCACGGCACGACGCTCGCGTCCGCGGGTCTCACCGGCTTGCCGGCGTTCCACAAGCTGTTCGACCTGCCATTGCCCGGAATCCTGCATACGGATGCGCCTTACTTCTACCGCGGCGCCGAGGCTGGCGAGCAGGAGGAAGACTACGCATCGCGGCTCGCCTCGAATCTCGAGCAGCTGATCGTGCACGAAGGTCCCGACACCGTCGCCGCGTTCATCGCCGAGCCGATGATGGGCGTCGGCGGCGTACTCCTGCCGCCGCGCACGTACTTCGAGAAGGTTCAGGCAGTGCTCGCGAAGTACGACGTGCTCCTGATCGACGACGAGGTCATCACCGGGTTCGGCCGCACCGGCGAGATCTGGGGCGCGCAGGCGTTCGGCATGCAGCCGCACACGCTGACAGCGGCGAAGGCGCTGTCGTCCGGGTATCTGCCGATCAGTGCCGTGCTCGTGCCGGAGTTCATGTACACACCGATGGTGGAGGCGAGCGGGCAGGTGGGGTTGTTCGGCCACGGGTTCACGTATTCGGGGCACCCTGTCAGCGCGGCCGTTGCCCTGCGAACACTGCAGATCTACGAGGAGCGCGATCTGTATGGGCACGTGCGCAAGGTCGCGCCGCAGTTTCAGGCCCGGTTGAACGCGTTGGCTTCGCATCCGCTTGTTGGCGACACGCGCGGCATCGGGCTCGTCGGAGGGTGCGAGCTCGTGCAGAACAAGACGACGAAGGCGGCGTTCGACGCCAAACGCGCCGTCGGCGCAAAGTGCATGCAGCTGTGTCAGGAGCGGGGCCTCATTGTGCGCGCGGTCGGCGACGTCATCGTCGTGTGCCCGCCGTTCATCGTGACGCCGGATCAGATCGACGAGATCTTCGCGCTGCTAGCGCAAGGGCTCGACGACACGCTGACCTGGGCCCGCAAGGAGCAACTCGTCTGACGTGGATGTGGCGATGACGCGCGCGAAGGTGTTCTGGATGCTGGCGATCGTTGCGAATGCGCTCGGTTGGGCGTTACCGGTGATCGAGGACGACCAGCGCGTCTATCGTGGGGTGCACGCATTCCGGGTGGCGTTGAGCCCACTCTGGCCGTACGAGCAGTTCCACATGCCGGCCGGCCATGTGATGTGGCTCAGTATCGCGAGTGCGCTTACGAATGTCGTATTCGTCGTGATGGCGGCGTATCTGTGGCCGTATGTCGCGAGGGCCACGGGCAGTCGGCTGGGCGTGTTCGTGCTCGGCGCCGCTGCGCTGCTGAACCTCCACTGGACCGTGACGATGCAGGGCAACGCGGCCGATCTCGGGATTGGCTACTACGTCTGGGTCATGTCGTTCGTGCTGCTGTTGCTCGCGGTTCATCCGGCGCTCGCTGCCCGCCGCCGTTAATCGTAGAAGACCCCCGGAGCCAGGACGCGAGCGCCTTGGGCAGGCACGAGCCGGGGTGCCAGAAACCTGACTTGACATAATTCCAGGTCGGATTGACCAGGCCGACGAAATCGTTAAGATATCTGGGTGATATCGAAACGCTAGGGAGGATGTCATGTCCATCGCGACAACGAGAAATTCCAACTCCGAACGGGAAATCACGGCCTGGAACGGCTGGTTCATGCTGGTCGTGAACGTGCTGATCGTGCTCGGCGCGATCGTGTTCTTCGTGCTGACGATCCGCGCCGCTGCCCGAGGGGACATCGCTCCGTTCTGGCTGGTTGTTCGGCTCCTGGGCTGGGCCCTGTGGCTGGTCGGCGGCATCAGCATGTTCTTCGGCTATTTCACGCTGCAGCCGAACGAAGCACGTGTGCTGATTCTGTTCGGCTCGTACAAAGGCACGGTGCGCCAGAGCGGGTTCCACTGGGCGAACCCGTTCTACGCGCGCAGTCTCGGCAAGCTGCCGCGGAAGCTCGGGCTCCAGAAGATCTCGTTGCGCGCCCACAACTTCAACAGCGACAAGCTGAAGGTCAACGACAAGCGCGGCAATCCCGTCGAGATCGCGGCCGTGATCGTGTGGCGCGTCGAGGATACCGCTCAGGCTGCGTTCGACGTCGAAAACTTCGAGAGCTACGTGACTGTGCAGAGCGAATCTGCGATCCGCCACATCGCGAGCACGTATGCCTACGACTACGGCGAGGACGACGAGGTCACGCTGCGCGGCGGTGGCGATGAGGTCGCGTACGAGCTGAAGAAGGAGCTCGAGAAACGCCTAGCGAAGGCCGGCGTCGTCGTTGACGAGGCGCGTCTGACGCATCTCGCCTACGCGCCCGAGATCGCGCACGCGATGCTGCGCCGGCAGCAGGCCGAGGCCGTGATCGCGGCGCGCCAGAAGATCGTGCTCGGCGCCGTCAGCATGGTCGACATGGCTCTGCGCGAGCTCGACCAGAAACAGGTCGTGAAGCTCGACGAGGAGCGCAAGGCCGCGATGGTCAGCAACCTGCTCGTCGTGCTGTGCGGGACGGCGGAGGCCGCGCCGGTCATCAACACGGGCACTCTGTACGGCTGATCGTGGCGGAAGAGCGCAAGTCCTTTCTATTGCGGCTGCCGCCCGAGCTCTGGAAGGAGCATCGAGAAATGGGCGGCCGACGAGCTGCGCAGCGTGAACGGCCAGATCGAGTATCTGCTGCGCCAGGCCGTCCGCGAGCGCAAGAACGACGACAAGGCGGACTAAAGGGCGCGCAGGCCTTCCGTCAGCTCGATCGTCGTGCCCCACGGGTCGGTCAGGAACGCGAGCCCGAAGCCGGACGGTAACGTCGAGTACGGCCGGTCGAATTTCAGGCCAGCCGTTTCGAGCTGCTTGCAGAAGGCCGCGAGATTCTGAACCTCAAAACCGATGTGATCGAGCATGCGACCGCGCGTCGGCGCCTTCGCGGTTGCCACTCCGGAAATGTTGATGTTGATCCCGGGCAGGTCGACGGCGTCATAGTGCCAACGCTTGCCGCGTACGCCGCCGAAGTTTTTCGCGTACCACTCCTTCGCGGCCGCTACTTGGTCTTCCGGTACGTTCAGATGGATGTGATGCGCCACGATCGGCACATCGAGCTTGCGATTGTGGCGCTCTGCGAACGCGTCCGTACCGCCGCCATCGCTCGTGAAGCCGAGATTCGTGGCCAGACCCGTCGTCGAATAGCTCGATGCGCTCGCCCTCGGGCGTGTAGGTGGATGCGACGCCGGGCACCTCTTTGACGTATTCGACCTTGAATCCCCTTGCGCTCGAGTGCCGCGATCGACTGCACCCGAAACGCGACGTGATTGACGACGGAGCCTTCCGTGCCGCCGCTCGACTCGCCTTGCCGCAGCAGCACGATGACGTCGGGGAGCGAAACACCTTCTATCGTGCCTTCGAGCAGAATCTCTTTGCCGCCCAGCGCGACCCAGAACGCCTTGTTCGCGGCGACGTCGCGCACGACGTAATGGAGGTGGCCCATCGCGACGCCTGCGGCATTCGGTCGCGATAGTTGTGCCGTCGCGGGTGCAACCGCGCCAGTCAGGGCGAGCAGGGTAACGAATGGCAGCAGGCGCGGCATGAGGCATCTCCAATCGTGAGTTCGATCGATTGTACCGGGGCTGCGGCGCCCTTGCGCCATGCCCGTCGGCGGGCTTTCCGGTATCATCGCCGACTCATTACTTACTGACCTCGGGGCAAGCCGATGGGCTTCACCACCAAGCAGATTCACGCCGGCGTCACGCCGGACCCGGTCACCGGCGCCATTCTGACGCCGATCTATCAGTCGACGACATTCGTCCAGGACTCGGTCGATCAGTACCTGTCGAAAGGCTACTCGTACTCGCGTAGCGGCAATCCGACCGTGACGGCGCTCGAACAGAAGATCGCAGCGCTCGAGAACGGCTTCGGTTGCACGTGCTACTCCACCGGCATGGCCGCCGAGCAGGTTGTGTTTCAGGCGACCCTGTCCGCGGGCGATCACGCCATCGTGTCGGACGTCGCGTACGGCGGCACTTATCGGCTCGCCACGAAGATCTACTCGCGATTCGGCGTCGATTTTTCGTTTGTCGATACGGCGAATCCCGACGCGGTGCGCGCTGCGATTCGTCCCAACACGAAGCTCGATTTTCACGGAGACGCCGGCCAACCCGACGCTGAAGCTGACGCCTATCGCCGCGATCTCGAAGATCGCGCGCGAGCGCGGGCATTCTGCATGCCGTCGACAACACGTTCCTGACGCCGTACTTCCAGCGGCCGCTCGATCTCGGCGCGAACATTTCCGTGCACAGCACGACGAAGTACTTCGACGGCCACAACGCGACTACGGGTGGGGCGGTGATCGTCGATAGCAAAGAGCTCGAAGAGAAGATGCGCTTTCACCAGAACGCGACCGGCGTGATCATGTCGCCGTTCGTCGCGTGGCTCACACTGCAGGGTACGAAGACGCTGTCGCTGCGCATCGAGCGCCAGTCGGCAAACGCGCAAGTCGTCGCCGAATTCCTCGAGGAGCACCCGAAGGTGCAGCAGGTGCGTTACCCTGGCTTGAAGAGCTTCCCGCAGCACGCCCTCGCGAAGGAGCAGGCCTCGGGTTTCGGCGCGATGCTCTGGTTCGAGGTCGAGGGCGGCGTGAAAGCCGGCAAGAAGCTCATGGATTCCGTGAAGCTCTGCACGCTCGCCGAGAACCTGGGTTCCGTCGAGACGTTGATCACGCACCCGGTCACCATGACGCACGCCGTCATGGCGCCGGCCGAGCGCTAGCGCGTCGGCATCACGGACGGCCTCGTTCGCTTGTCCGTTGGGCTCGAGGATGTCGAAGACATCGTCGCCGATCTGCGCGAGGCGCTGGACAGGCTCTGAGCGTGCCCGCGGTGCCGCCATGAAGAAGCAGACCCGAGTCACGCATCCGCGAGGTGTCAAGCTGCTCGACGGCAATGACGCCGTCGTGTCGCCGGTCTATCGGTCCGTCAAGTTCACGTATCCGACGATCGCCGGGTCTCTGACGCCGGAGTCGAAGGAGCACGGCTTCGACTACACGCGCGACTCGAATCCGACCACGCGCGAGCTCGAGCTGCTCGCGGCGGAGCTACAGGATCGCGACGACGCGATCGCTGTCGGCTCCGGCATGGCCGCGATCTGGCTCAGCCTGCTCGGCAATCTCTCGGCGGGCGACCGCGTCGTGATCTTCGTGGAGTCGTATCGGCCGAATCGCGTGGCGGTTCGACGTTTCCTGCCGAAGCTCGGCATCGAATTCGCAATGTTGAGCATGCACGACTTGCCCGCTATCGAGCGCACGTTCGCGCAGAGCGAAACGAAGCTCGTGCTGTTCGAAGCGCCGACGAATCCGATGCTGCAGATTCCGGATCTCGAAGCGATCGTCGGGCTAGCGAAGCGGCACGACGTCGTCACGGTGCTCGACAACACGTTCGCGGGGCTGCATAACCACGGCCGCTACGGCATCGACTTCTTCGTGCACAGCCTGACGAAGTACGCGAACGGTCACGGCGACGTCATGGGCGGCGTCGTGATCGGCGACAAGAAGCGCATCCGCGCCATCAAGCCGCTCGCCACGAACATGGGATCTACGCTCGATCCCGGCGCGGCGTTCATGGTGTTGCGCGGGCTGAAGACGTACTACCTGCGCTACGAACGCCACTCGGCTAACGCGCTCGCGATCGCGCAGTATCTCGGCACTCGCAAAGAGGTGGCGCGGGTCATCTATCCCGGGCTTGCCGAACGATGCCGGGCACGCGCTGGCGCGCAAGCAGATGAGCCGATTTCGGCGGCGTGCTGACGTTCGATCTCAACGCGAACGAGAAGACGACGTGGGCGTTCATCGACGCGCTCGATCTGTTCGTGACGACGGCGAGCTTGGGTCGACGGATTCGCTGGTGTCGCCGGTGAAGCTGTTCCTCGGCTAGCGACTTGAGCGCCGAGGAGCAGGCGCGCGCGCAAATCAAAGAATCGACCGTGCGCTTCGCCGTCGGTATCGAGCACGTCGACGACCTGATCGCCGACATCGACCAAGCCCTCACAAAAACCTTCGCCTGACCTGCTCGCGTTCGGCGCGTCTTTCCGCGCCGCAAGCAACAAAGATCCTGCCAGTCGACCGTCGTCCGGCGGCGGCCTGCAACGGCTACGCCGGGACCGCCGCAAGTACGTCCCTGTAGGCTGCGTCGGCGACGTCCTGTCGCCGACGCTCCCGGCGCAGCCGTTGCAGTCCACCACCAGACCACTACGGCATCGCGCTGCGGAGCGCCGCGTTCTTCTCTTCTCCATCGGTGACGAAGCCGCGTTGTGGCGCGTGCGTGCGGGCGCTCGCGCGTGCGGCGCGGTTCGGGCTGCGGGCGGTCGCGCGTGGGTGGTCTCGCGAGACCGTCCGCGCACAGGGACGTGCGCGGACGAGCCGCAGGGATGCGATTTCCGGCGTGTCTCGCGAGACCACCCACGCGCGGCCGCCCGCAGCGTGCGATGCGCCGGTGCGATGGAAGGTAGGAAGAGCGCCGCTATGCGGCGAGGAACTTGCGGGCTCGGCCGAGCGCCATGAGCGGGAAATAGTGGCGATACAGGTTGTAGTTGATCATGAAGCCGCGCTGCAGCTCGGTGTGCTGGGCGATGCGCTCGAGCGTCTTCTTGTCGCGGAAGTCCATGCGCGCGCCGAAGCCGTAGCCCGGGAAGCCCGTGCCCGTGTAGTACGGCTCGTCCCACGTGCCGTCGTCGCGTTGAGTGCCGATCAGGAAGCCGATGCCGCGACGAATGGCTCGTTCGTAGTCGCGGCTGCCCGTTGCGACTAGCGCGAGCAGCGCCCAGCCCGTTTGCGAAGCCGTGCTCGGCCCCTTGCCGCGCAGGCTGTCGTCCATGTACGAAGCGCACGTCTCGCCCCAGCCGCCGTCGGGGTTCTGGTGAGCGACGAGCCAGTCGGCCGCCTTGCGGATGTACGGCTGCGACATGTCCTCGCCGATGGCGGCGAGCGCCGGAAGCACTGCGGCCGTGCCGTATACGTGGTTGACGCCCCAGCGGCCGAACCAGCTGCCGTCGGTTTCCTGCTCGGAGCGCAAGAACTTGTAGCCGCGCGCGACGGCCGGGTGGTGGCGGTCGAAGCCGAGCAGCCCGAGCGCCTCGAGCACGTGCGCTGTCACGTCGGCTGACGGGGGGTCGAGTGCTTCACCGAAATCGCAGAACGGAATCTTCGTGAGGATCTGGCGGTCATTGTCTTTGTCGAACGCGGCCCAGCCGCCACTGCTCGACTGCATCGCGAGCGTCCAGCCGAGCGCGCGGTCGATCACGGCGCGGATTCGCGGCTCGTCGAGCAGCGTGCGCGGCAAACGCGCGAACACGATCAGTGCCACGGCGGTGTCGTCGATGTCGGGGTAGTTGAGGTTCGCCCGCTCGAACGCCCAGCCACTCGGCTCCACGCCTTTGACCTTCTTCGACCAGTCGCCGTAGTAGCGGACTTCGTTCTTGAGCACCCATTCGAGTGCCTGCTGCATGTTCGGCGTGAGCTCGCGGTCGCAATCCTGCATCGCGAGCAGTACGAGCAGCGTGTCCCACACCGGCGATTCGCTGGCCTGGATGTGCAGCGTGCCGCCGCGTTCGTACGACCAATGAGCGTCGAGTGCTGCGAGCCCCTTCGACACGACGGGATGCTCGAGGGTGTACCCCTCGACGTTGAGCGCCATGAGGCTGTAGATCCAAGGCGGTTGAATGCCGCCCCACGCGCCGTCCGCATCCTGGTGGCGCACGATCCAGCCGAGGCACGCGTTGATCGCCATCTCGCGGCCCGGCGTGAACCCGAACTGCTGATACAGATGCAGGAAACGGTCGGAGACCAGGAACAGCCGGCGCCACGACAGCCACGAGCCGCGTCTCGGCAGGCTGTAATCCATGCGCTCGCGGCCATCCGGAAAAAGCTCGTCGAGCCTGCGGTCGGGCGGTAGCGGGCGCACTGTGCGGCGCGCGGACAACACGGCCAGGGGTAGCAGCGTTGCGCGTGCCCAGCTCGCGAAGTTGTAGATGTTGAAATACCAGGGCGGGTTCGCGATGACCTCGGGCGGCAGGTTCGGCGTCGCGCTCCACGGCCACTCGCCGAGCAATGCGAGCCAGTAACGCGTGAACACGCGGATGCCGCGTAAACCCCCGTGCTCGAAGATCCATCGCCGCGCGCGCGCGAGCGGCTCGTCGTCGGGCTGCATGCCGACGCTACGTAGCGCCGCGTAGCACTCGACGGTGCTGTTGATGTCGCCCTGCGGCGCCTCAAAGTAGCTTTCCCACGAGCCGTCGGGCCGCTGCGCGTTCAGCAGCGTGGCCACGATGTCCTGTTGGCGCGGGTGGTGGTAGCCCAGGAAATGCATCGCGAGCAGCCACTCGGCTTCCATCGAGTAGTTGGACTCGAGCATGCCGACCCAGAACCCATCGGGCAGCTGCTCGCGGTCGAGCCATGCGATGGCCTTCGCGATCGAGGCATCGACCTGTTGTGCAGGTTCTTCGAGGGCTCGCGGAGCTGAAACGGCCATTGTGCGTGGGCAGCGAAGTGACCCTGCCATTATCGCACAGGCCCCCCGGACCGTCGTTTGGGCCGGCGGCTTGCGGCGCGACAGTGAATCGCAGGGCATGCCGCGCCGCCCGTGATATCCCAAAGAAACAGGCAGGAAACTAGGTAATTTGCTGAGATTCGCGCCGCTGACGTCAGGGCCTGGACGCGTAGGCTCGTCGCGTTCACCCGACGCAAGGACGCGAAGCCATGGCGGCGAGCGGGCGCGCCCGCGTGCGCCACCGTTCATGGATCCGCCGGGCTACGCTCGCCACCGGCCCGAGGCGACGCTGCTCTACCAGATGTTCGAGCGGCATTACCCCGAGTTCGTCACCCATGACCGGAGGCCGACATCGGCGGCGCGTATGCGTTGAAATTCCCCTGTGACGTGGGGTGGGGAGGCCGCTCGCCGTCGCGATCCGTCGGTGGCTTTGACACAATCTTCGTTACGCCAGTGCCACCGGCGCAGCAGGGCGGTTCAAAATACCTATCCGCTGCTCGTCGCCGACACGTTCCGGCGCACGTTGCTGCGCGCGGTGGCGGCACATCGCAGTGAGGAAGCGTTCGGCTGGTTGCTCGCGATCGTCGCCGACGGTCGTGTCGCGGTGGCGCTCGAAGTCGTTGAAGCACTTGCGCTCTACAAGCACAACGCCAAGTTGGCTGCGCGTCTAGAAGGAGCCGTCGAGCAACGCGCCGAACACGAGTTGCTCGAGCGGTTCGCGGAACTGTGGCGTAGCGGTGCTTGAAGCGCTATAGCGTCATCGACGACATTTTTCGGTGCCCCTGCATCTGAATCGTGCTCATCGGCATCTTCTGTAAGCGTTGAACTTAAGAACGGGAGACGGGCATGGGAGCAGCGGCCTTTTGGATAGCTTTGGCGGCAGTACTGATTTCGGGAGGTTGGTTCAAGTCGCGCAGTGAGGCGCAGAAGCACGAGACGTTGCGACGGCTCGTCGATAAAACCGGCCAGGTCGACGAAGCGCAGGTCAAACAACTGCTCAGTCCACCACCCTCGCCCGCGTGGCCTCCGAATCACCCGTGGCTGCGCGGCCCGAGGCCCGGCGACGCGTATAGAGCCTGGCGCGCCTCGGGGGCGGTAGTGATGTTCGCGGGCGCCGGTTTGGGTGCGGCGTTCGCGTTCCTCGCCTATTTGAGCCCGGTGCGCGAGCCGGACGCAGTGATCGGCGTAGCGATCGGGCTCGGTGTCGCGGTGTTTGGGGCAGGGCTATTCTTCGCGTCGCGCTTTGCGACACCGCCGCGGCCGACGGACGAGAACGAGATCGCACCGTAAATGGCGAGCCGGCTGTCGGCCGCCGAGCTTGCGCAGGCGGCCGATCCGTTGATCATTGCGCTTGCCTGCGCTGGTGACGCGCAGGCCTTTGCGGAGCTCGTCAAACGCCGGCACGGGCGCGTGCGCAAGTTTCTCTATCACCTCTGTCGCGACCCTCAGCTCGGCGATGATCTTGCGCAGCAGGTGTTTCTCGTGGCGTGGCGTTCCTTACGGCAGCTACGCGCGGCGGGGGCGTTCGACGGCTGGCTCAAGCGCATCATGGTGACGACCTGGCTCGAGGAGCTTCGTCGTCGCAAGATCGCCTTCGTCGCCGATCCCGAGCAAGCGCTCGACAAGCGCGCGCATGTCGAGACCACGGCGGAACGTATCGACCTCGATTGGGCCTTGGCGCAGCTGCCCGAGAGCGTGCGATTGTGCATCGTGCTGGCGTATAACGAAGGAATGTCGCACCCCGAAATCGCGGCGCTAACGGAGCTGCCGCTCGGTACCGTGAAGTCGCACATCGTGCGCGGCGCGGCGCGGCTGCGCGAGCTGCTCGCCGACTATGGCGAAGGGAGAATGTCGTGACCACACCCGAAGATTCCGATGCGGTACTGCGCGCTGCGTTCGCGCGCGAGGACCGCTGCCTCGCCGAGCAGCCGTTCTTGCGTGACACGCTGCGCCGGGTGGTGGCCGAGCGCTCACGTCGCTCGTGGCTGAGACGCGCGCTGCAAATCGCGGCGCTCGTCGGCGTGATCGCGTTGTCGCCGTGGCTCATCATGGCGTCCGTATTCGTGTCGGCGAAGCTCGATACCCTCTTCGCGCTCGTCGGCGACCGGCTCGACTCGCCCGTTGGGCTCGCCGTGTCGTTGGTCTCAATGCTGCTCGCGGCCGTGCTGCTGCGACGCAGGGGGATGCTCTAGCTCCCCGTTGTTCGTTGCTGTTGACGCGGACTCGCGTTTGGGCCGGCGGCTTGCGGCGCGACAGTGAATCGCAGGGCATGCCGCGCCGCCCGTGATATCCCAAAGAAACAGGCAGGAAACTAGGTAATTTGCTGAGATTCGCGCCGCTGACGTCAGGGCCTGGACGCGTAGGCTCGTCGCGTTCACCCGACGCAAGGACGCGAAGCCATGGCGGCGAGCGGGCGCGCCCGCGTGCGCCACCGTTCATGGATCCGCCGGGCTACGCTCGCCACCGGCCCGAGGCGACGCTGCTCTACCAGATGTTCGAGCGGCATTACCCCGAGTTCGTCACCCATGACCGGAGGCCGACATCGGCGGCGCGTATGCGTTGAAATTCCCCTGTGACGTGGGGTGGGGAGGCCGCTCGCCGTCGCGATCCGTCGGTGGCTTTGACACAATCTTCGTTACGCCAGTGCCACCGGCGCAGCAGGGCGGTTCAAAATACCTATCCGCCTAGTGCGGCGCCGACCGATGGACGGTTCGATCGACGTCTCGTGCGAACGGCCCATCTGGCACCCCGCCACGCATACCGAGCGCCCAACAGGAAATTGGAGTATGACTTCGACATCCAGGCCCGACAACCGCGGGGCGCGGCGACTGCCCGGGGTGCCGGCTTGGCGGCTCGTCGCGGGCCGTTCGCTCGCGCGCGTACGGCGGCGACGGTCAATGGCGCGTCGGGCGATGAACAAGACGTCGTTTGTTCGTACTATCCGCATTGGAGGTGTGCCCAATGGAGCAGTTACCGGAAGGCACTGTCACCATTCTATTCACCGACACGGTGGGTTCGACAGCACTCGCCGCCAGTGTCGGTGATCGGCCGGCGCGCGAGCGCATGCGAACCCGGGAAGATCTCGCAAGGGACCAGCTTCGCCGACACCGCGGCAGAGAGATCAAGAGCACGGGCGATGGGATGATGGCCGCGTTTACGTCGGCGCGGCGCGCAGTGCAGTGCGCCATCGACATTCAACGAGGTGTCGAGCGGCTGAATCTGGCGCAGCCCGAGGAGGCCGTGCGGTTTCGCATCGGCGTGCATAGCGGCGACGTGTTCCCGGAGCGAGGCGATCTGCACGGGTCCACGGTCAACGCGGCCGCCCGCATCGAGAGCACGGCCGGGGCGGGCGAGGTGTGGGTGTCCGAGGTCGTGGCGCTGCTCATCGGGCCTGGCGCCGACTTCAGGCTGAAGGCTCGCGGTGAGTTCGCGCTCAAAGGCTTCGATGCACCGTGGCGACTGTTCGAGGTGGATTGGCGTGAACGCCGGGGCTCGCCGCCGACCGCCGCCCGCTCGCCGCTCGTCGGACGTGAGCAGGAACGCATCGCGATACGCGGCTGGTTCGAGGAAATCGAATCCGGTAGCAGCCAGTTCGCGGTGCTCGGCGGTGAGGCGGGCGTAGGCAAGTCGCGTTTGGTCGCCGAGATAGCCAACGAAGCGCGAGCGCGCGACATTCTGCCGCTCACGGGCTACTGCTACGAGACCGAGGGCAGCCCGCCGTATAGCCCGTTCGTGGAAATTGTCCAAGCCATGAGCCTAGCCTTGCCCGCCGGCACGTTGGCGGAGGTGCTCGGCGAGGAAGGGCCCGAGGTGGCGAAACTCGTCCCGCGCTTGCGTGAGCTGGTTCCTGACATGCCGCCTGCGCTCGAGAGACCGCGCGCGCTGGAACGGCGTTTTCTGTTCGACGCCGTTTGCGCCGTCATAGAGCGCTTGGCTGCCCGGCAGCGCCTCGTTCTGCTACTCGAGGATTTGCATTGGGCCGATCCTTCGACGGCGTTGCTGCTGCAGCATCTCGTGCAACGGGCACCGTCGGTGCCACTGTTGACGATCGGCAGCTACCGCAACACGGAGTTGTTCAAGGAGCGGCCGTTCGTGGCGGTGCTGGCGGATCTGCTACGTCGTCCGCGGGTCGTCGATCTTCGTGTCCACAGGTTACCGGCCAAAGCGGTCGCCGACATGCTGCGCGCGTATGGTGGCCAAGACGCGCCCGAGCGAGTCCTCGATCTCATCGTTCGCGAAACCGAAGGCAATCCGTTCTTCGTCGAGCAAGTGCTCAGGTACCTGACCGAAGCCGGGCGAATATTCGATCGAGACGGGCAATGGCGAACGGATGTCGAAGTTCGCGAGGACGAAGTCCCGCATGGCGTGCGGCTCGTGATTGGCCGCCGCTTGGATCGCGTCGGCGAAATGTGTCGAAAGACGCTTGCTAC
>CAWDUG010000010.1:0-229573 GCA_963805435.1 uncultured Gammaproteobacteria bacterium | reverse complement strand
GATGTATTGCTTCGCACATATTCGAGGCCGGTTTGAAGCGGGACGATTACGTCGCCAAGAGCGGTGGTTTGACGCAGCGCGCGGACGGCAAGCGGACCTACGTTGTCGAGCGAATGGAGCCGTAGTATCGGAGGCGAGGGCGCGCTGGTTCCAGCGTGACGCCGCCGGCGGGATCGAGCCGGGGATACCGTAGTGGTGCCGCTGAAGGTGGATCAGCCGTTGGCGCGATGGACCCAGATCACGCAGATCCTCTATAACTTGGCGATTGCCGCGACGGCCATTACGCGCTTATGACCTTCCTCGTTTTCGGCGAGAGCGAACCGCGCTCGGACCACAGATTTGCGTGTCGCATTTGGTGCGCAACGCTTGCCACTTCGTGCGGCAAGAACATCGCACCAGAAGTGCGACGTTCTCTGCCCATACAGCTAAAGTCGCAGGAAGGAGCAGGCTGTGTGCACTAATGGTCCACGCGTGCAATGAGTAGATTGCTCGTGACCGGTGGAGCCGGATTCATCGGCGCGAACTTTGTCAGGCACTGGCTGCGTCGCCATCCGGGTGACCGGTGGTTGTTCTCGATGCGTTGACCTACGCAGGGAACCTCGGAATTTAGCTGACGTATGGGAAGACGAGTCGTTTCGATTCGTTCATGGTGATATCCGCGATCAGGACCTGGTGGAGGGTATCCTCCGTGACGAAGCGATCGACGCGTTGTCAACCTCGCGGCCGAGTCGCACGTTGATCGCTCGATCCTCGGCCCCGACCCTTTCATCGAAACGAACGTGGTCGGCACTCATTGTTTGTTGAAGGCTGCCCGCAAAGTCTGGCTCGAGGAGCGGGTCGTTGAGAGTCATCGCTTCCATCATGTGTCGACGGATGAGGTGTACGGGTCGCTGGGCGCGCGCGAGCCGGCTTTTGTCGAAACGACTCGATATGCGCCGAACTCACCCTATGCCGCCAGCAAGGCCGCCTCCGATCACCTGGTTCGCGCCTACCACCACACCTTTGGGCTTAACACGACGATAAGCAACTGCTCGAACAATTACGGTCCGTTTCATTTCCCGGAGAAGCTGATCCCGCTTGCCATCGTGAACATTCTCGACGGCCGCCGAGTACCTATCTACGGCGATGGCAAGAATGTGCGCGACTGGCTGCACGTGGATGACCACTCGCCGGAATAGAGTTGGTGCTGTCCGTGGAGCGAGCGGGGCAACCTATAACATCGGGGGTAGGGCCGAGAACGAGAATGTCGAATCTGTACGCACGCTGTGTGCGATAGCCGACGAGGCCTTCCAGGCCGAACCGGCGCTCGCCGAGAGGTTCCCGGTCGGTCCCGCCGCGCAGGGCGTTCGCTGTTCAACCTTGATGAGTTCATCCAGGACCGGCCGGGCCACGACCGCCGCTACGCCGTCGACTGTTCGAGGTCGAACGCGAGTTGGGGTTTAGGCCATCCGTAGGCTTGCCGGAGGGCCTTCGCCGCACATTCGACTCGGTATGTGGCCAACGAGCCATGGTGGCGAGAGGTCATGGACGGAGGTTATCGGCATTGGATCGATCGGCAGTATGGCAACCCTGGGAACGCGCGCGCCACCGGCAAAGATAAGAAGCTGACACTTCGACCGAAATTTCTTTTCCCGTAGACCGAGGGCTGTGAGAGACTTTTCTAGGGGCTGCTGTATGTCAGCTTCCCGGCCGCAGGGCCTTGCCGGATAGTCGGGGGAGGGACTATCTGTGCGTTGAGCCCTGGTCAGGCGAGTTCGTTTCCGCAGCAATGCATGGTTTTTACAGTGGCCAGTGAGGTTGGTAGATGACGTCAGATGCTCTTGGAAACGTAGCAACGGAGACCAGAGCCGCGGGCGACGACAACAACAACTTCGCACCCGACGGACGATGCCCCCGATAGTGTCCTGGATGTCGCGGTGGATGCGGCCGGAGGTGGCCTTGGAACACGTCCCTAGTTTTCAGCAGCTTGGACGCGCTCGGCGGGGAGCTGTCGCAACACGCCGACGGTCCCGCCGCTAGCCGCCGCTACCCCATGAGCAAACGCGCGCTGGACACCGTCGGGGCCGCCCTGCTCGCGATGGTGTTCTCCCCGCTCAATTGGCGGTCGCATTGGTGCTAAAGCGCAAAGGGCATGTGTTCTACAAGCACAAGCGCGTCGGGGAGGGCGGGCGCTCTTCCGAACGCTTCAAATTCCGGACGATGGTCCCTGATGCGGAGCGGGTTCTCAAGGAGATGTTAGCCGCCGACGATACTCTGATGGCGGAGTGGGCGCTCACGCACAAGCTCCGTGATGATCCACGTGTGACCCGCGTGGGACGGCTTCTGCGCAAGACAAGTCTCGACGAGCTTCCGCAGCTGTGGAACGTGTTCCGCGGAGAAATGAGCCTTGTAGGGCCGCGGCCGGTCATTCGTGAGGAACTTTTGCGCTATGGCCGGAACGTGGGCACCTACGGATCGGCGCGACCGGGCATTACGGGGCTCTGGCAGACGAAGGGGCGCAATGACACCGACTATCGCCGGCGGTGGCGATGGACGTGTACTACGTCCGCAATCAGTCGTTTTGGTTAGACCTTTGGATCCTGGCGAAGACGACCGTGGTGGTCCTTAAGAGAAACGGCGCCTACTAGTCCCAGTGGGTGCTGAATGGTCGTTTCGATCGACGGACGTGACCACTCTTTCTTGGAGAGTTGCGCCTCCATGATCGTCCCCTAGCCTGGGGCGGCTTGCACGAGGTTCGTGCCTTTGCGGCTAGTACGCAATGCGGTACGTCCTTACAATTCGCTGCCGTGTAGGACCATTTCGGTCAGGGCCCAACGAATGAGCACGCTTAGCACTAAAGCCGACCCGGCTGCCGGTGAAATAGACTTGTTTCAGTTAGTGGCGACGCTCTGGGCGGGCCGCTGGGTTATCGTGCTCGTTAGCGGTCTCTTTGCCATTGGTGGAGCCGCCTACGCGTTGTTGGCAACCGAGTGGTACGAATCCAAGGTCGTGCTCGTGCATGTCGACAGAAGTCTCTTCCGTCTGGCCTGTCTCAACTCGGTGGTCTTGCAAGTCTGGCCGGCATCAACCTTGGTGCGGAGTCAAACGGCCAGACGCCCGTTGCCGTTCTCAAGTCCCAGGATCTGGCGAGAGACTTCATTACACAAGAGGTGCTTCTACCCGTTTCGCGGAGAAGTGGGACTCCGCAGCTAAAAAGTGGAAGAGCGAGGATCCCAAGAAGCAGCCGGACCTTCGCGACGGGGTGAAGTACTTCGATGAGAACGTCCAAGAAGTGTCTGAGGACAAGAAGACAGGTCTGGTAACGCTTTCGATAACTTGGAAGGATCCAACCCAAGCTGCAGTGTGGGCCAACCTTCTAGTTGCACAGGTCAACGAGAAGCTTCGCCAAAAAGCTCTGGAAGAGGCCGAGCACAATATCGAATATCTGCGGAATGAGATGACGGCGACGAACATCCCCTCCCTGCAGCGGGCCATCGGAACTGTGCTTGAGTCGGAAATGCAAAAATTGCTCTTGGCCCGAGGGCGCGACGAGTTCGCGTTCCAAGTCATCGACAAGGCCGTACCTCCGAAGGAACGCATCAGACCGAGGCGGACGATCATAGTGGCGTTCGCGCTCATGCTGGGAGGGGCGCTGTCATGCGTCATCGTGCTATTTCGGCGAGCGGTGAGTACGCGTAGCGCTTACGTCAGTTCAGTTAGCCAAGATTAGTTTTCCAATGATGCGGGATCTGCAGTTGATGTATGCGCATGCGTCTTGGCCATCCGGTGACTCAAGCCGAATGAACTGGCGGGACTGTCGCTCGGGCCCCCACCTTGAGCTACCGCCAATCTGTCGCTAGCGCGACTAGATGATTGCCTGATGAACCAACCGGCGGTTCACAGACGACGCAGGGCGAACGTCATCGCTTCCGTGGTGCAGGTCCTCGTCAGCGGCCTCGTACTCTTCGTTCTATTTCGATACCTCTACGACCAACTCGGTATTGAGCAGATCGGCGTTTGGTCTCTCGTCTTGGCGACGACGTCGGTATCGCGTATCGGCGAGCTGGGTCTATCCGCCGGCGTGATTCGATTCGTCGCTCAGGCGCTTGGACGTGGGGACGAGGTGCGCGCGGCTGAGGTGATACAGACGGTGATAATTACGCTGGGTCTCTTCATGGCCGTTGTGCTGTTAGCGGTATACCCTGTCGCTGTCGTCGTTATCCGAAAGGTTGTTCCTGCTGAAGCCATGGCGCTCGCCGTGGAAATATTGCCGTATGCCTTGGTATCACTTTGGTTAAACATTGCGGCAAGTGTGTTCAGCGGGGGGCTCGATGGCTGTATGAGAATCGATCTACGCTGCATTGCGACTGCGTCGCTGCACGTGGCATTCCTCGCGTTGGTTGTCTTCTTGACACCAACATATGGACTCCGGGGCGTGGCCATCGCCCAGATTCTTCAAGCTCTCGGTCTGTTGCTCGCGACGTGGTGGCTGATTCGCAGAGAGTTGAGAGCGCTGCCGATTTTTCCGTTTCGTTGGAGCAAGACGCTGCTTTCCGAGATGATCGGCTACGGACTGAGTTTTCAGGTCATCTCCGTCATGAGCATGCTGCTCGACCCGGTGGCAAAAGCGCTCTTGAAGCAAGTTCGGCGGCCTGGACGCGCTCGGTTTCTATGAAATGGCCAACAAACTCATCCTGCAGGGACGCTCGGTGATCGTTGAGGCGGTGCGGTTTCTGGTTCCTTCGATCGCAGCGCTGCCTCCGGGAGACCTGAGTGGGGCGCGGAATTCTTTAGAGTCATATCGCGTCATCTTCTACGTCGCCGTCGTATTTTTCGGGCTACTGGGTATCGGGTTAACCGCGATATCACTATTGTGGATCGGCCGCTACGAGTACACGTTCGTACTATTTGCCGTGGTGCTAAATGCAGGTTGGTTCATCAACACTTTGGTGGTACCCGCGTATTTCTCGAACTTGGGTCTCGGCAGTTTGCGAGCGAATGTGATTAGTCATGCCATCATCGGTGTAGTCGCTTCTGTTGGTGGTGGCGCACTGGGTGCGGCGTTCGGCGGTCTGGGCGTAGTAGTAGGGACTACTCTTGGGTTGGTCTCAGGAAGCCTATTTCTCACGATTGGCCACTTCGTGGTTTCCGGCATCAATTGGAGACGATTCATCGTTCCGGCGGGTATGTCGCAGCTGATTGGCCTCGCCGTGGGCCTTGTGCTGCTGACTAACAGCTACGGAATAGTCGACCATACACTTGGCCCGTGATCGTCACTGCGCTTGGTTGTTCCGCTCTGCTGCTTGCGGTGAGTTGGCTGCATCCGTTACGAGCGCAGTTGCTCGACAGGATGCGGGTTCAGCCAGCATCTGACACGCTCGCATGAAACTGGCGGGAGGTTCCTCGTGAGAAGACCGCGTTGCGAAAGGGCGTACTGGATAATCAGGGGCGCTATCGCGGGATGAGCGACGTCGCCACTTGTTTATGCTGCGGGGCGCAGTTGGCCTTCCAGATTGTGTTGTTCGCGTTCACCTCGAAGACCGGCGCAAGGGATTGCCAGGTGGTTGGCAGTTGCAGACTTGCGAACGCTGCGGAGTGTTGTCGATGGCGCCGCCGCCGACGGACGCCGAGTCGGCGCCGTACTACTCCGCATACACGACGACCGCTCTGTCGAAGTTCGAGCCGGTTGGGGGAGCAGGTATCCGCGTCTGCGGAAGGTGTTCGCGCTCTGAGCGGAGACGTCGACCCCGCGACTTCGTGGTTGTTCCGGCCAACGGTAGAGTTCTCGACTATGGCAGCGGCGAAGGGACCTATTACTCGATTTCCATCGGCGAGGAATCGATATCTCTGGGGCCGAAATCTCCGACGTCTTGGTCAGTTCGTGCCGCAGGAAGGGGTTCGTTGTGCGTAAGACGCAGGGCTTCGATACGATCCCCTTTGAGGATGGCGAGTTTGACGTGGTGTATCTGATGCGGAGTATTCGAGCATCTGCGCGATCCGCGTGGCTTCATGATGGAGATCTGCCGAGTCCTAAAGCCTGAAGGCGCGCTATATCTCGCGCTTCCCGAATGCTTCTAGTGTATGGCGGCGGGTCTTCGGATTCTAGCGTTGCGGTAAGCGGATGGTTTGCTCCCTTCCACTTGGTGCACTACACGCGTGCCGCGTTGGCGGGTCTTGGTTCGGAATACGGTTTGGTGGAGTGTGGCAGTTGGAGCCGAACCCCCGATTCCTGGTTTCGGCTGAACCTCAAGGCTGTGCTCTACCCGCGCGAGCGTGCGCTCGATGCTCGTCAGAGTTGGCTCAACCACCCGGTTGCCCGTTACCCGTTGATCGTCGTACTTCGTCTACTTGAATGCTTCACGCGAGAGAGGGACTGCCTAGTCGTCAAGTTTCGCAAGGCATGAGTACAGCGAGAACTCCAACCGTCTACTGCGTGGTTCCGGTCCACAATCGGCTGCCAGTAACACAAAACTTTATAGAGCAAATCGGTCAACAGGACTATCCGTCCCTACGCACCGTAGTTGTTGACGATGGGTCGTCAGATGGCACGGGTGAATTCCTGAGCGCTCTGTCTAACCCCGCGATCCACGTGTTGCACGGCGACGGTTCGTTGTGGTGGGGCGGTGCCATGAACATGGGGATGAAGTTTGTTTTTGATGTAGCGGAAGACACCGACTATCTGTTGATGATCAATGATGACGTACAGATCGATTCATCGTATGTCTCAATGCTTGTGAACGATAGCGTGGCGAACAGCGGTGCCATTGTCGGTTCGTCCCAATGCGACGAGGTGAGCGGAGCGCTGATTGGCAGCGGCTACGTGGTGGACTACCGCGGTATGCGCTTTCGGGCGGTACAACCTGACGACGCAGAGATACCGGTCGACGCCTTGCCGGGTCGCGGAACGTTGTTCCCAGTTGGGGTGGCCCGGCACTGCGGGCTTATCCACAGTCTATTTACGCACTACTTCGGCGACCTCGAGTACACCGCGAGGGCGAAAGAGTTCGGCCACTCTCTTGTAGTAAGCCATCGTGCGCGCGTGTTGATCCAAGTAACCCCAACGCCGTTGGCGCGTGCGCGCACGCGTGGCGTTGCGAAGAAGTGGCTCGGCCGTCGATCGCCGGACAATATTGGCCATCGACTGATCTTTTTTCGGTCCGGGGGCCTTTGGTACTTCGCGTCCTGGCCATTCCGCGTTTCGCGATCCAGGCGGTCATGAAGTTAGTTCGCGGACCGGCGTAGTCGGCGTAACCGTGCTGATCAAGCCGGCAATGGTCGTGTCTTCGCTGTCGGGGTTGCTCCTGTTGTTGCTTTGCCTTTTCGTCGTCGGCGCCGACGATCGGAGTCAAACGTCTATTACTGCGCCGCTGGTAGTGCTATCTGCCATATTTACGCTTTCATGGTGCGTTCCGCTGGCGCGCGGTTCGAAGGCTAAGGTCGACTGGTTCCATCCCGCGATACTTATTTTGGTTTTCTACTGGATTTACTTCCTTTTTTCAGGCGCGTGGCTTTGGCTGGTTCACGACTATCAATCCACACTAGTCGATCTAGGGACCCATGCACCGTCCGTGGTGAACGAGGTGTTTTGCTTAGGCTTTTTGTCGGTTGCCGCTTATGGGATTGGAGCGCGATCGCGGCGCCTCTTCGCGCGCGCCTTTGCGCGAGGGGATTCTGCAGGTCGACCGGTTTTTGTTCCGCTGACCATTGGCTCCAAAGAGATTGCCATCATTGCGTTGCCATACTTCATTCTGGGTAGCGCCTTCAAGACTTACCACATCCTACAACTCGGGCCGCTCTCCACGGACATTCTTCTCTACCTATCACCAAGCGCCTCAGCCGATCTCGGGCTAAGCATCAGCCAATTCGTGATAATGATGGAGTCGATGCTTGACTGGTCAGTGTTACTGGCAGTTCTTTCCATCATGGAAAGCTATCGTCGAACCGGGCGCGTACGCAGTTGGTGGTGGGTAGGTCCGGCAGTCGTGGCTGTGGCCGCTATCGACTACATCGTGTCCGGAAAACGCAGTTCGGTAATCTTCTTCATGCTGCTGCCGGCCATCTGGTACCACTACTTGATCCACCGCCTATCGCGAAAGTCCGCGCTATTTGTCGGTGCGGCCGTCGCGATTGCGATTATCGGCTTGCTCGTCGGTCGCGTGGTATTGCCACTGGTTACGCGTGATCTGAGCCCAACCGACTACATTGGCGTGAACGTGCTCGATGTGCTCGTGTTTTACGTCGACTCGAGCGAGCTATCAAGCTTCGACATGGTTGCTGCGACCCTCGTTTACGGGGGCGATTTGCTGCACGCGGCAGGGGGGTCATTGGGAGGATTCATCGAATTCACGTTCGGCTCACTGGTGGTGTTCGTTCCGCGACTGGTCTGGCCCGGCAAGCCGGACTATCTCGAGCTCGGTCAAATCTACCGGTCGGTGTTGATCGGCCCGCAAGAGGGAATGGGTTTTTCGGTGACGATTTGGGGCGCTCAATACCTGTTCTTCGGACTTGCCGGACTGCTCACGTCGTTGTTTGTGATTGGTTGGTTTCTCGAGGCGGCTTATGCGCTATTTCGCCCCTGGAGTGGTAGTGCGGCAACCGTAGTGCTGTATTCGATATTGTTCTGGATGACGTTCCACGCGCTACGTTTTGGGACGCTAGGTTTCGTAACCTTGCTCATCGTTCAGTCGATGCTCGTGGGCATCGTTGCCATGCTTGTTATCGGCCGTCGCAGCTGGGTGTCGTTTCGCGGGTTTGCGGCCCGCGTGTGATCACCCATCCTAGAGTTCGGGGCGAGGAGACAAAACCATTTGCAGGCCTAGTGTGCGAACGCGCGACGTGCGAAGAAGGGGCGGGTGACGAGCGGTGCCGCTTGACAGATTTGACAGCTGCGTCTGAGCGAGGGACATGATCTGAGCGGCCTTAGTGGCATTTCAGACACCGCACGCCTGCGCTAGACTTCCTAACTTTTGTCCATTCTGAATAATGAGGCAGCGAAATGCTCCGATTCCTGAGAGATCACGGTCTCCTGGCCGCTGTGAAATACATGAATCACCTGCTCCGCGGGATCACCGCGTTTGGGCACAAGACGCAACTGTGGCTGGAATGGGCTGTTAGCCCCCCCAGAATGGTTCGATCACTTCATCGACCAGTACGGCCAGTGGTACCAGACCCGAATCCCTTTCCCTTGGGAACGGGGCATCTTCAACCTGCTAGCCATTAGGCCTGGTGCCCGTGTCCTCGAGCTGTGCTGCGGCGACGGCTTCAACGCGCATCACTTCTACTCGATCCGTGCGGCCTCAGTCGTCTCGGTTGACTTTGACGCTGCCGGCATTCGACACGCGCGCCGATATTTCCGGGCTCCTAACGTTCAGTACGATCTGTGCGACATTCGCACCAGCCTGCCAGGTGGCACGTTTGACAACGTGATATGGGATGCTGCCATCGAGCACTTCACCGTGGCCGAGATCGGCACTCTCGCCATCGAAATCAAGTCTCGCCTTGCGCCTGGCGGGATACTCTCGGGCTACACGCTGATAGAAGATCCAGAACGCCGGCACCCAGACCACGAGATCGAGTTCCGGTCGAGAGCGGACCTGGCGTCTTTGCTAACGCCACACTTCGCTAATGTTGCCGTGATCCAAACCGATTACCCGACGCGGAAGAATCTTTATTTCTTCGCTTCCGATGGCCCGCTACCGTTCGCCGAGCAGTTCAAATCTCAGCCTGCCTAATAGCCCAATGTAATGCGCTGTCTTAGACCGCGCCTGCCGACGCTTACGTGATGTTCGCGGGCCCGGACATGTTCGCGTCGTAGCGTGGCCGATGTGGAGGGTTCGGGGTACGCTCGGCCGCGAGCCTGCAACACCAACGGGCACGGGTTCCGTGGCGACGTCGACGGGCGGCGGCCTGATGCAGTCGAAGAGGAATTGACCGCGCCGCCAGAGAGCTGACCGCTACTTACTGCACTCTAAAGCCAGGCACCCGTCAAAACGATCTGCTTCTTCGACCTCATGGAACCGCGGGTCTGATGCGTCGCCAAAAGAACAACGTCGGACCGCTGTAAAGCCCTGCCGCGTTAGCATTTCTGTTAGCGCCTTCTCGTCGTACATCCAGAGATGTGATGCATTCCCGACCCATTGCTTTAGCAATCCCGTCAGGCCACGTGATCTGTTTCTCAGACCGAGGCATGCCGACTCCATGAATCGATGTGCTGCCGTTGCCGATCCGTCCGAGAGATAATCACGGACGAGCTTTTCCAGGTCCGGGACCACCAGTCTGAACGTGCCCCCCTCCTTGAGGTAAGAGTATGTATTCGCTAGCGCTCGCTCCGCGTCGTCAAGAGTCAAGTGTTCGAGGGTGTGGGCGCTGTACACGCCTTTGCATGAGAGGGCGTCCACGGGTAGACCCTTGACGATGTCGCCGTAGCGGACGTTCTCTGGAAAGCGCGATGCGTTCCTCGTGTACAAGCGTCCGATGATGGGAATGCGCTCGAAGCACAAGGTCGGGCTCGCGTCAAAGTTCACCCAACCGCGGGGCGCGCACCAACCGCAGCCAAACTGAACATACAGACCATCCATAAATTCCCTGGATTAGAAACAGCCAGTAGTCGCAACTGGCAACGGTTCTCCCGGTGACTCGTCGTGTCTGTCGGCCAATCGTTGGCGGGCAGGACTGACTGGAAGTAGACGCCGTGGACTTTGTTGTTTTTTTCGGGGCTCGTCAATGAGGCGCTTCAGTCGCCGGTCGAAGTCGCCGATCTGGCCTGCCCAGGTTTTTTGCGGTGCGGCTATCCCTGGCTTCTGAGCGGCGACTTGTCATTTTGAAAGTTCTGATCCCGTCGAACTCGAGGCCCCGTGAGCAAACCTGTGCGCTACTACACCCCCACACGGGCGAAAGTCAGCCACCGCCCGGGCCGGCGTGCCCTGGCGGCAAACTCCGTATCCATGAGCGTTCCCGCCAACTAACGTGCGATCGGGTGGAATGGGCGCGCGTTGGTTTGCTATTCTCCACCTCCGGCGTGTGATTCCAGAAGACATCGCGCCTGCTATCAGTTGGGGATCTGCCGCAAGCATTAAGAAGTGTAACGCATGGTTCGAGAGCCGGATCTGAGCACTTTCCTTCCAACGTAAAATCAGACCCGCGTTCCCGAACATTGGATCGCAGTATCTCCAATTGATGTACACCTATGCCCCTGCCTGGGGGTTCGGTGGCCCAAGCCGAATGCTGTACGACTATGCCCGCTGGATGATCGGGGCCGGGGTCGTGACTCGAGTTATCGCCGGCGACATACATCACGACTACACGAAGATAGAAGTTCGATCCGAACTACTTCGACGGGATCCCGATCGAGAGAGTTAGAGTGTTCTGGCGGTCCTTGGTTGCTCGCAGTTTGAACTGCGTCTCACCGGCGATGCTCTTACGGGCTTCCCGATTCGTGCGGGAGCTCGGACGGAGTAACAGTTGCGCACATCGCTGAGTTTCGTAGTCCGGTATTTCTTTACGCAGTCGTTTTGCGCCGATTGTTTCCGAAGAAGGTTGTGCTGGTCCATTCGGCATTTGGGATGCTTCACCATCGCGAGAGCAGACTGCGACGGTGTTACGACGCGCTGTTCATGCGGATCATGTTGAGCGCTGTCGATCTCGCTCTCGCGCAGAATGAGCACGAGGCTGCCAGTTACCGCGAGTACAATGCGCGCTTTGGAGTGAAGGGAAGCAACGTGGTTCTTTTGCCGCTGCACGTATCTGGCCCAGGGCTTCTCGGGCAACAAGTGGTGCCCTGCCCGAGGCGGAACGGCGAGATCTCCGAGCTCACTACGGTGTCCCCGCAGACGCGCTCGTGTGCATCTTTCTTGGGCGTCTCCACCATGCGAAGGGCGTGATCCGCGCAATAGATGTCTTCTTGAAGTTCGCGGCCGGGAGTTCGCAAGCAGCTCACTTTCTGATCGTTGGCCGGGACGATGGATTTCAGAACGACATCGCTGCGTACATAGATCGACGGTCAGCGAACGAGACCGTGCGGATCTTCAACAACGTCTACGAAGAGCGTTTCGACTACTATTCCATGGCTGATGTGTTTCTCGGATTTCCGACGATTTACGAGGAGACATGCTGGCTGCCGTGGAGGCGTTGTCGTGTGGCACACCTGCTCTCGTTTCACGCGAAGCCGATATGCCCTTCGTAGAGCAAGAGGGCGCTGGGTTCGTCATCGACTTCGACTCGGACCTGGACAAGGTACGCTCACGCGGATCGCCGCGAACCTGCCGGAGTTTCGGAACCGCGCGTACCGAGTCTTCGAGCGCCATTTCTCTGAGCAGGCGGCCTCTGTGAATTTTCGCGTGACCATCCAACGAGTTGCTGCGAGGGAAGAACAGCAGGGCGTAACTGAATGACGCAGGACTTGCAGCTACGTGTCGACCGGGAGAAGGCGGCTGACACCGAGGACGATGTCTTCCTCGGCAACGCATACAAGCTCAAATCGTTCTTCGTGCACACCGTGACCTCGAAGACCATGACGCGTATGCATCGAGATTTCGCGACTCGTCTGGACGATGTCCGGGGGCTCCGCGTTCTGGATATCGGCTGCGGCCATGGTGCTCTTTCGCTGAGTCTTTTGCGCAAAGGAGCCAGTTACGTGGCGGGCATCGACATTAGCGACAACTACGTCGACGAGGCGCGAGCGGCGGCGGTCGCAGCCGGAATCGAACCGGTAGGTTCGCATTTTCGGTAATGGATGCGCATGAGTTGGTTTTTCCGGACGACCTTTTCGACATCGTGGTCGGCAACGGCATTCTTCATCACCTCGATCTGCCGGTGTGCCTCGCGTCGATCGAGCGCGTTCTAAAGCCGAAGGGGTTCGCGTTGTTCATCGAGCCCTTAGCGGGCAATCCCTTGCTCAAGTTGTTCAGAGTATTGACACCACGCGCTCGAACCATCGACGAGAAACCTCTAACGTCGAAAAGATCTTTCGGCTATCGCCGAGAAGTGGGACGTGCAAAGTCAGTACTACGGAATGCTTTCGGCCCCAATGGCCGTAGCTACGTCGCTGCTTCTTCGACCCTTTCCGGTTAGCCGCTGCTGGCCTTCTCGGACTGGGCCGAACGATGGGCGAACAGGATGCAGGCATTGAACGCCTACAATCAGTACGTGATGCTTGTGCTGATAAAGCGCACCGCTCAGCCAGCGGCGTGACACCGGTTATCGGCGCGCTGCGCTACTTGCGCGCGCGACTGCTCAGGATCTCGTCGACGACACGTTCGACGCTGAACTTTTGCTCTACCAACGACCGAAGTCGTTCGATCCTGTACGCCCTCGACTCCGAGGCCACGGTGGCCAGTAGCGCGTCGAAACGATCCATTGTGTCGCTACTCGAGAGCTGGGTGCCGTCAGACCGGCGTCCGCCGCCTCGAGGATCTTCGCGACCTCGCTTCCGTCGTCGCAGATCGCAAATACAGGCACACCCGCCGCGAGAAGGTTCGGCAATTTTGACGGTAAAGCCCCTATCAGCTGTTCCACCTGCTTGGGGGATGATCTGGACGGAGGATCGCGCGTAGAGCTCGCCGAGGTGGTTCTCGGGAACCAGCGGTAAGAAGCTCACTTTGCCGCCTAGTTCTTTACGTCTGAGTCGTTCAAAGTGCGGTCCTCCGGAGAATATGTGGCAGCGCACGATCGGGTTCCTTTTCTCGATCCCGATCATGAAGCGGAGCAGTTCATCAGGGCTTTGTTTTTCGCCAAGCGCTCCTGAGTAGACGACGTTCACATACCCGTCGGAGAGAACCTGCCGCAACTGCGTATTCTCTTCTCTCTCCCGGGGAGGCAGTGTCTCAAATGGATAGTGCACTGCGCAGATTTCACGTCACAGGTTGTAGTCCTGATGGCGCGCTCCGCCATGGAATTCGACAAAAAGGTAAACGGTCGCAACTAGCGAAACTCCGGCGTCCACCCAACGAATACAGGCGCGCAACACGCTGCTGAACGCCGCGTCCGACCTCGCACCGAGCACGCCCTGGAGGTCGTGCACGATACCTACGACCGGTGTGCCCTTCGGCAAGATCGGGCGAAGAAAGGCCAGGAACAGACACGGCGAAAGATTGGCACCACGTGCGTGAAGTCACGTGCGCGGACTCGCAGATAAGCTCTGAATGCAAACGCCGTATACCAGATCTCGATAAGAACCGCACGTCTCAAGAACGGCTTGCGGGGATAGCGCAGCCAACCGCCGCCGCGACTGATGGCTATGCCGGGCAGCGAGGCCTCGGAGCGTTCAGGGCGCCATTCTGGGTACAAAGGATGGGGCAGCTGAAGACGGTTACCTGCTCTCCGCGTTTGATCAGGCATTGCGCCAGTGTCGTGTTGTAGCGGCCCGTCGATATTGGCTCGGGATAGAAGAAGGGTGAGAGAATCAGGACCGGCATCGCGATTAATGTTGCGGTCGTTGCCGGAAAAGGAAGTCCGCTTGCAGTGGATTCCCCGCTCGATCGCGCTCCAGGTTGTAGAAGCCGACCAAGGCGAAGTTTCTTGCGGACAACCAGTCGATAATCTCGGCGGCCAGTCTTTGGCCGTCATACAACTCGCAAACGAGCATTCGCAGTAGATAGCGTCGAAACCCTCGAGCAGCGACTCGCATCCTTGGAGAGTGTCGAACTCAGTGCCTTGCACATCGATCTTGAGTAGAGACGGACGGAGGAGTTGAGAGTTGGTACCCTCTCACGTAACGGACAAAGTTGGAACCTCGATGGACGCCACCGTGTTGGTTCCAGGGTAGTTCGCTGTTTGCAAGGTGGAGGGGGGCAGCAGGGAGGAGGAGTCGTCACGCGCCGCGACGTGCATGCGTCGATGCTCGCGCTTGGACCCGATGGCAGTTTGATGAAGAGTCGCGTGCCGGTCCCCGGTGAAGACCGCGCGATAAACCATGGCGGGGCCGTCGAGCGGCTCGAAGGAAATGATTCTGGCCTCCGGCAGCGCTTCGCGTGCCGCCAGTGCGAACTGGCCTCTGTTCGCGCCGATATCGACGATCGTCTTGAACTGCCCGGCGAACACCGGCCGGTGTTCGGTGCCGGCAAGTACATGGTGGCGGAGCAACGCGGACAGTTGACGCTTCGAGGTGACCGTTTGGCCGAGTTTACCGACGCACTTGATTAGTCCCTGAAGCTTCATTCGAGCCGCGAGCTGTTGCAGACGCGTAGTCTGGCAGCATTACCTAGGAAAGCAACGCTTGGACAGTGGTGCGATCGCCTGTTCTTTCAATGAACTGGCATGCCAGAATGAGATGTTCGTGTCGGATAGCGAGGGCAGCGGCGAGGCGTGGACGCAGGAACGGAACGAAGGGGCATCATCCTGGCTGGAGGAGCCGGCACGCGGCTGTATCCGGTCACCCATACGACTTCGAAGCAGTTGCTGCCGGTCTACGACAAACCGATGGTGTACTACCCGCTGACCACGTTGATGCTCGCGGGGATCCGCAACGTGCTGGTGATCTCGACACCGCACGATACCCCGAGATTCCAGGAGCTCCTCGGTGACGGCAGTCGTTGGGGCATGGACTTCCGGTATGCGGTCCAAGCTGAGCCTGGCGGGCTGGCGCAAGCTTTCATCATCGGCAAGAGTTTCGTCGGATCGAACCCGAGCGCGCTGATACTTGGCGACAATATCTTCTATGGCAACGAGTTCATCCGCGAACTGCAGCGGGCCGATCAACGAGACCGCGGTGCTACCGTGTTCGCCTATCAGGTGCAGGATCCGCAGCGGTATGGGGTGATCGAGTTCGATGCCAACCAGCGCGCGTTGACAATCGAAGAGAAGCCGCAACGGCCGAAGAGCCACGACGCTGTCACCGGGCTCTACTTCTTCGACGGGCAAGCGTGCGACGTCGCGGCCGGAGTTCGACCCTCTGGTCGCGGAGAGCTGGAGATCACTGACGTGAATCGATGGTACCTGGATCACGGTCAGCTCCATGTCGAGATTCTTGGGCGCGGTTACGCATGGCTCGACACTGGCACGTTTGACAGCCTCCTTGAGGCCTCCAGTTTCATTGCGACGTTGCAAAGGCGCCAGGGACTGATGATCGCCTGCCCAGAGGAGATTGCACTTGCGCACAAATGGATAAGCGCCGATGACGTGCGCGAGCTCGCGCGCCCGTTGGCCAAGAACAGCTACGGGCAATATCTGTTGACTTTAGTCAGCTGAACGCGAGTCTTGGCCCTTCGATCGTTGTAGACATCGCGATCAACGCAACACGCCTGACCGGTAATGGAAGCAGCACCTATCGCCTTGTTCGCATACAACCGTCCACTACACACGCGACGAACGATCGAAGCCTTGCTGGCCAACGAACGCGCGAGTGAGTCGAAGCTTTTCGTATTCTCTGACGGAGCGCGAGACTCTGGTGCCGCGCCGGCAGTCGAGGACGTAAGACGCTATGTCCGTTCCTTGAAGGGATTCAAGACCGTCGAGATTTTCGAGAGACCCGCGAATCTCGGTCTGGCGGCGTCGATGATCGACGGCGTCACGTCGATTTGCGGCCAGTTCGGCCGCGTCATCGTCGTTGAGGACGATCTCGTGACATCGCCGTACTTCCTGAGGTTCTTGAACGACGGACTCGATGTCTATGCAGATGAGCCCAAAGGTCGCCAGCATCCACGCCTATCAGCCTCCGATAAAGGGACCGGTTCCGGAGACCTTCTTCCTGCCGGGGGCCGACTGTTGGGGTTGGGCCACGTGGAGTCGTGCGTGGCACGGAGCAGCCGACGGCGCCAAGTTGCTCGAGTCTCTGCGAAGGCATCCGCAACGCGGCCGCTTCGACTACATCGGCACCTATCCGAATACCAAGATGCTCAAGGATTACATCGGAGGCCGCAATAACTCGTGGGCCATCCGGTGGCATGCGAGCACGTTCACCGCGGGGATGTTCACGCTTCACCCCGGTAAGACGTTGGTGAGGAACATCGGGCTCGATGGTTCGGGTACCCACTGCACGGATGACGACGACTTGAACTCTGCGCTCGCCGACACACCCGTAAGGGTTCGTTGCGCACCGGTCGTGGATGCGGTCGCGGTCTGGAAAGTATCGCCGCTTCTACGTCGCGCGGTACGTTCGAAAGGCGTTCCAGCGGGCGCTGCCGTTGCTCGTTGGCAAGAGATGACCAAGCATGCTTGACGCGAAACGCTGGTTGTCGCCGCTATTCATCGGGCGGCTGAAGTCCGCGCTTAGGCACGGCAACTACTTCTCAGGCGACTACCCCGACTGGGCTACCGCAGCGCGCCATGCGACGGGTTATGCGGATCCTTCGATTCTGGATACCGTGCGTGCCGCGATGCGGCAGTTGCGTTCGGGGTCCGCGAAGTATGAGCGCGATTCAGTGCTGTTCGACGAGATACAGCATTCGTTTCCCCTGCTCGCCGGGCTCGTGCGAAACCCGCCGCCGAAGGCGGCAATCGCCTTACGGTCCTCGACTTCGGTGGTGCGTTAGGTAGCACGTACTACCAGTGCCGTGAGTTTCTGTCCGTCGTGCGCGATGTGACTTGGTGCGTCGTGCAGGGAAGGTTTTGTCGCAGCCGGCCGCGAGGAGTTCGAGACGGATGAGCTCAAGTTCTTCTATACGATCGAAGACTGCGCGCGACATGTGCAGCCGAATGTCGTTTTGCTGTCGGGCGTTTTGCAGTACATCGAAGACCCGTACGCGTTGATCGACAAGTTGTGCAGCAGCGGCATTCCCTACATCATCGTCGACCGAACGATTCTCTCGCAGCATCCCGATGATAGAATCGCCGTGCAACGTGTCCCCGCGAGCTTATATCGAGGCAGCTATCCCGTGAGGATCCTGAGCCAGCAGAAGATTCAGCGAGCCTTCGCTGCTCGATATCGGTCCATTGCCGAATTCACGGTGACGTGGGATCAGCCACACTGAGTTCTGCGACGGTCTCGAGTTCATTCCCGGGGCATGATCCTGCGGAAGGTGTAAAGGGAACACTGCCATGGCCTATAACGGTACCCGCGTGCTGATCACGGGCGCCTTGCCGTTCATCGGCTCGAATCTCGCTCAGAGATTGGTGAGCGAAGGTGCCGAGGTCACGCTCATAGACAACCTTGAGCCCGCGTTCGGTGGCAATCGTTTCAATATCGCTGGTATCGAGGAGCGTGTGTCGGTTCACGTGGCCGATGTGCGGGACGCGCAGGCGCTCGAGCCGTTGATCGCCGGCCGCCAGTTTCTGTTCAACCTGGCCGCCCAAACCAGCCACTTGGGGTCGATGCAGCAGCCATTCCTGGACTTGGACATCAACGCTAACGCGCAACTATCGATCGTCGAGCTGTGCCGGAAGGTAAATCCAACGATCAAGATTGTGTACGCGAGCACGCGACAACTCTATGGCAAACCGCGTTATCTGCCCGTCGACGAGAGTCATCCGATTCGGCCTGTGGATGTGAACGGGTGTTTCCAAGCTCGCCGGCGAGCAGTTTCACCTCCTGTACAACGACGTCTACGGCCTTCGCTCCTGCGTTCTGAGGCTGACCAACGTGTTCGGTCCGCGTATGCGAATCAAGGACGCGAGACAGACATTCGTGGGCTATTGGGTTCGGTGCCTGATCGAGCAAGGGAAGAATCCCTGGTGTATGGCGACGGTCGCCAGCTGCGCGACTTGCTCTATGTCGACGACTGTGTCGATTCCTTGCTCGCGGCCGGGCTCAGCAGTGATGTCGACGGCCGGATGTTCAACATCGGCGGCGAGGGTGCGATCGCGCTCATCGATCTCGCGAAGATGATGACGGAACTGGGTCTCGGGGGATCCGTCGATCTCGTGCCGTTTCCAGGCGAGAGGAAGGCAATCGACATTGGCGACTACTATTCCGATTCCGCGCTATTCACGCGTATCGCAAGATGGTCGCCGCGTGTGGAGCTGCGCGACGGTTTGCGGCGGACGGTCGACTTCTACAAAGCCAACTTCGGGCGCTACGTTTGAACTAGTTTGCGCCCGCAAGTGCGCGGGCTTAGCACGCTCGACGCGCTCCGCGTCTTCCGTTCTTAGATGGGCGTACATCGGCAGCGAGAAGATCTCCTTTGCCGCGCTCTCTGTCTGGAGGTCGCCCTCCTTGTAGCCCAACGACTCGTAGCCACGCATCGTCGAGATGGGCCATGGATAGCTGATGTTCACGACGATGTCGTTGTCGCGAAGCGTGGCCATGAGCCGATCCCGATCCTTGTGCCGCACGACGTACACGTAATAGGTATGTCGGTTGTCTGGCGCCACATACGGCGTCGCCAGCCCGGATGGCACGTGCGCATCGTAGCGGGCGGCCAGCGCGCGTCTCCGGTCTATCCAGGCATCGAGGTGCTTGAGCTTCACCCGCAGGATCGCGGCCTGAACTTCATCGAGCCTCGAGTTATAGCCGTGCTCGGCGTAGTAGGTCGTCTTGTCGACATGCGCAGACTTCGCACGTGCGTTGCCACTGCTTCGTCGTTCGTGACCAGCATTCCACCGTCGCCGTAAGCGCCTAGAACCTTGGTCGGGTAGAACGAGAACGCCGCCGCATCACCCATCGTTCCGGCGACGCGACCCTTGTACGTTGCACCCGTCGCTTGGGCGCAGTCCTCGAGCACCTTGAGGTCGTGGCGTTTCGCCAGCTGGATGATCGGGTCCATGTCGACGCATTGCCCGTACAGATGCACAGGCAGAATGAATCGTGTGCGGTCCGAGAGGATGTGCTCGATTCGTGATACGTCCATGAGGTAGGTGACCGGGTCGATATCGACGAATCGCGGTACTCCACCGGCGGAGACGATCGCAGATACTGTTGGGATGGCGGTGTTCGCTACGGTGATAACCTCGTCTCCGTCGCGAATCCCGAGCGCCTTCAGGCCGATGAACAGGGCATCGGTCCCGCTATTCAGGCCAACCGCATACTTGCTCCGGCAGTAGGTCGCAAACTCGGACTCGAAGGCTTCGACCTGTTGGCCGAGAATCAGGCGCCCGGATCTGAACACGGAATCGACGGCAGCCAGAATCTCCTCACGTAGCTCTGCATACTCCTGCCGATAGTCCCAGACCGTTAGGGTCAACAGCGCTCTCCGATATCCAACTGATTCACACGACCGGCCCCTCCGGCATGGGTCGCGAGATTATGCCATGTCACCGTGCATACGATGGTGGCGCGCGAGCTTCGCTCGGCGGGAAAGTGACGCCGCTCGAGTCCCAGCGCGCCGGTCCGACGGGCGAAAGGCTAGACGGGGCAGCCTGAATCGCTCAATACCATTCGAGGCACGTGCGCGGCCAAAGGGCGGCACTGGCGGTTGCCATGCATGCCCCCAGACATGGGTGTTCCAGTTTTGATCGATGATCCCCGCCTGTTTGGAATCGCCGACACCAGCGTCTCGGTGACGGGCGGTAGTTTGCTCAGTTATAGATCAGGTTGTCGAGCGGGATCGGGATCGCGTTCCAACTGGTCGAGCAGGCGATCCCGCTCGTATTGTTGTACTCGACGTCGAAGACGACCTCCCGAGCGGTGTTCAAGCCTACGAGCCGTGCTTTGGCGCCGTCGCTCGCCATCGAGTAACTGACTAGCACGGATTGATCGGGCGCCTCATATGCGCTCGAGCATATGCGCGAATAGATCGTCTGGTCGTAGTCGAACTGCCAGGCCTCGGTAGCAACGAGATTGGTCTCGTCGATGCTGTACGCGGACACGGTGCTGTAGGTCCGTGTCTCGCCGGGTGGCGCGCCGATCGGCTGATTCAAGCTGCCGAGGCCATCGTTGAAGATCATCAGACTGCCATCGGAAGTGATCGATGGCGCGTGCTGTCCGATCGGATACAGACCGCCGCCGTTGAGAAGCACGGCTTTGTTACGCAACGAAGGAAAGGTGTACCAGTACTTCGTCGGATCGCCGAAGATCCACTTGATCTCGCTGGTGTCGTAGTCGATCTTGATCAGAAAGTCCTCGCGGCTTGACACGACGAGACTGTTATCGCTGGCGTCATAGGCGGTGCCGTTCATGTGGAACCAGTCGACGCCGGGACGCACGAACAGGCTCGGATCGTCTCCGTGAGCACTCATGTACGTTTCCAGGATCGCTCCGAAGTCCCATTCCCTCAGCACGACTCCGGACGTCGACACCTCTGCGAGCACGCTCTCGAGGTTTGTGACTCCCGCGGGCGTCTGGGTGTCCATTTCGACTAGCAGCCCGACTTTGCCGCGATCTATGTTGTGGTGAAAGGCAATGTACGACGCAGCAATCAGAGGCTTTGCGCTGATCGACCCGTCGAGCTCCACACGACGCAGCGTTGGCGTGGCTTGGTCGCCCACGAAGAAGCCTGCGTCATCGAAGGTCGAACTCAGTGCGTTCGCAATTGCCGCGCCTGCCCATCGGACGTATCCATCGGTGTCGACGACTACGGGCGAGCCGGTTCGGCTTTTCATCGCAAAGAAGTCGAATCCGAGGCTGCCAGTGTCGGGTCGTGCAACCAAGATATTCGGCTGATCGTAAATGCCGTCCACATAGGCCGGCGTTGCGATGTCGCGTTCGAATCCTTGGTGCGAGGCGTCGACATAGTCGATGCGTAGACTGACGTGGTTCGAGAAGCCTGAGTAGAGGCCGACGATGGGTACGGTGGCACTCCCCGTACCATCTACTGCGTAGCCTCGCTGCCTCAGGGACGCTATGCTGTACTTGACGTTGACTGGTCTCGAAACGGACCCCGGTCGCGAGGCAATTTGGTAACTCAGGGCGGTGGCATTGCGCAGGTCCTGCCCGCGCAACTGCATGAAAGCTACGAACGGCGTTTGACCAGGGAGTGTGGCCGCGAGCTCGACGTCGCTGGTGGTCGCAATAGGCGGCACCGCGGCAGCCGAGCTAGGCTGGTCCTCGCCGCAGCCATACAGACCCGCGGTGGAAACGATGACGGCAATGCGAAGAGCGGCGCCCAACGGGCTCTTCCACACTGAAATCCGAAGCCGTGAAATGTTTTGAGACATGCGTCACCCGCTGAAGACAAAACAGATGGCAGTCACCATAAGTCGGCTGCGCAGGGGCTATGTGTAGCAAATACAAGCAGGTGGTCTTGTGCGGTGCGTCAAGAAAATACGATTACGTAAACTAGCCCGCGACGGGATAGTGTTGTCGCATGCAACTGCACAGTTCTTCCGTGAGTACTACAGGTTCGTTTTGTGCGCTCCCTAGGCGTTCCGCTGAGGTAACGTCAAACGCCTCACCCGGCATCCGGAGATTGCATGCGGGCGCCCCTCTCCTTTGTTGAGTTCATGAGAGCCTGGCCGTGGACCGCCGCTTCGCGCCGACGGACTCAGACGGCGTGGAGGAGGAGACGAGCTACCTCGGCATCAAGTGCATCACGCTGCGCGAGAGCACGGTGCTGGGCACGCACCGGCTCGTGAGGGTGGAGATGGTGAGCGGGGACGTGGCGCGGGTGCTCGCCGGGCAGGCCCGGACGAAGCGCGTGATTCCGTTTTGGGACCGGCGTACGACGGCGAGGGTAGTGGCGAGTCTAAAAGGGCGTTTGCGGTAACCGCCAGCCGACCCTCGGATCACCCCCGCTATTGAACAACCTTCGACGCCTCCACCGTGCGTTGGTGATGCCGAAGCTCAGCGTGTCCCCGTCCGCGTCGCTGGCGGCAGGGGTAAACGCGTACGCGGAGCCTTGCAGCACGGTGGTCCAGAGGAACGACGCGCTTGACCGGTTGTTATACTGCGTCAATGGACGCCAACGCGCGCAAGCTGCCGACCGAGGACCTCACAGCTCTTTTAGGAGCCGACGAGGACGTGGAGCTCGCCATGCTGTTTGGGTCCGCCGCGGCCGGTGAGCTTCGCGCGGACAGCGATGTAGATGTAGCTGTGCTCACTCGCTCGCGGCTCACGCCGAAGCGTCGGCGCGAGATTGTTCGTGCCATTGCCGAAATCGTGGGTCGGCCAGTGGACCTCGTGGATCTGCGTACCGCTGGCGTGCCCGTGACGAGTCAGGCGCTTCGTTACGGCTTGCGCCTCGTGCAACGCCGGCCGGGTGTATTCGCCGATCTGCTGTCGCGAAACCTCGCGGACTCCGCGGACTTCTTGCCCTATCGTGAGCGTATTCTGCGTGAGCGGCGGCAGGCATGGATCGGCTAGTTGTTGCGGAGAAGCTCGAATCGCTGCGCCGCTGCGTGCAGCGGATCGAGGAGCGCCGGGTTGCCACGGTCGAAGCGTTGCGCGCCGATCCGGATCGGCAGGATGTCCTGAGCCTGAACATCACCCGCGCGGTGCAGTTGTGCGTGGATTTGGCGGCTCACGTCTTGAGCGACACCAAGCAGCCTGCGCCGCAGACGATGGGTGAAACGTTCGATCTCTTGGCCGCGGAGGGCGTGATTCCCGCGACGCTCTGCAAACGAATGCGCGGTGCCGTCGGCTTTCGCAACATTGCGGTGCACAGCTACCAGGCGATTGACTGGGACATCGTGCACACAATTACGCATGAAGGCATGGACGACTTTCGCCAGTTCGCGGCCGCGATCGGAGCGCAGCTGCGTGGCTAAGGAAGACGGCAGCGAGTCTAAAAAGGCGCTTGCGGCGATGGCTCGTCGGCCCTCGGATCGCCCCGCTACTGAATAACCTTCGACGCCTCCGCCGAAAACCCGCTCTCCACGTTCTGCGAGTTGAACGCCGTGGTGCTGAAGTACCACTTGGCCGGCGTCAGGTTCGTCACCACGTAGGTCAGCGTGCCCGTCCCGTTCAGCGTCACCGAGTTCGGGTAGTTCCCCGACGCGGTGCCCCAGTAGACCTTGAAGCCCGCGAGATCCGTGAGCGCCGAACCGTCGGTGTTGGCGGTGGGCGCCGCCCAGCTCAACGTCGCCGATCCCGTGCCCACGGCCACCACGCTGATCGCGAACGGACCGAGCGTGGCGCTCGCCTGGCCGTCGCTCACGCTGATGGAGATGCCGGCGTAGCTCCCCACGTCGCCGGCCCCGGGCGTGCCGCTGAGGCGCCCCGTGCCGGTGTTGAACGTAGCCCAGCCCGGTGCGTTGGTGATGCCGAAGGTCAGCGTGTCCCCGTCCGCGTCGCTGGCGGCAGGGGTGAACGCGTAGGCAGAGCCTTGCAGCACGGTGGTCGACGGCGTACCGGAGATCGTGGGCGGCCTGTTGGTCGTGCCCCCCGCGGCAGACACCGTAATGCTGAACGCGGGCAACGACTTCGTGGCCTGGCCGTCGCTGACCGTAATCACGATGTTGTTGAACGCACCCACGTTGGCACTGCTCGGTGTACCGGAGAGGCGTCCGGACGTGGTCGAGAAGGTTGCCCAGCTGGGCTTGCCGGTGATGCTGAACGTGAGCGGGTCGCCGTTGGCGTCACTCGCCGTGGGGCGGAAGGAATACGCCGCGCCGACGGTCGCCGTTGTGGAAGGTGTGCCCGAGATCGTCGGCGCCGTGTTCGACGTGCCGCCGCCACCACCACCACCGCCAGACGCCGCGGTAGTGATGCTGAACGCCGCCAAGGCCACGCCGGCCTGGCCATCGCTGACGCCGATCACGATGTTGCTGGACGTGCCCGCCGCGGTGGGTGTGCCGCTCAACTGGCCCGTCGCGGTGTTGAACGAAGCCCAGGACGGCGCGTTGGTGATGAAGAACGTCAGCGTATCGCCATCGCCGTCGCTCGCGCTGGGCGTGAAGGAGTACGGCTGGCCTACGGTGGCCGTGCTACTCGGTGCGCCCGAGATGGTGGGCGCGGTGTTCGACTGGCCGTTCGACGCCGGCGTCGTGGTCGGCGGAGTCGCGGCGGCGTTCGACGAGTCTCCGCCGTCGCCGCATGCGACGAGCAAAGCGGTAACGAGTGGCAACAACGCCAGGTGTGTGTGTCGACGTGGGCGGATCATCTTGGGAAAGAGCGCGAACCGGCGTCGATTGTAGTTATGTCGCGTAACGCGGCAATATGTCGCCACACACCGACAAATCGCACGCGCCTATGCTGATCGAGCGATCGCCCGTCATGACATCCGATTCTCGCGAGCGTTCTCTATTCGACTCGAAGAACCATTCGTATCCTGCTGATCCGCAGTCCCGGGCCGCCGACGTGAATCGTCCGCTGATTCCCGTCATTCTGTCTGGCGGCTCGGGAACGCGTCTTTGGCCGCTGTCTCGCGAGCTGCAACCCAAGCAATTTTTGCCGCTACTGGGCGCGCGGAGCCTGTTCCAGGAAACCTTTTGCGCGCGCGAGCGCTGGGCGCGGGCGTCGAGCCGCCCATCGTCATCTGCAACCGCGCTCACGGCGATTGGGTGGCGGCGCAGGCTGCAGTCGATCGGGGTCGAACCACGCACGATAGTGCTCGAGCCCGCCGGGCGGAACACCGCGCCGGCGGTTGGCGTAGCCGCGCTGCTCGCGGCGCGGGGTGGCGCCGATCCGCTGCTGCTGGTGTTGCCGGCCGACCACGTCGTCGCAGATGCGCCCGCTTTCGCGGTCGCCGTGCGCGCGGCGATGGGCGCCGCGGAGACAGGTCAGCTCGTGACGTTTGGCGTGGTGCCGCTCAAGCCGGAGACCGGCTACGGGTACGTTCTGTGTGGCGAGCAGCATGGGCCCTGGTTTTCGCTCGGCCGGTTCGTCGAGAAGCCCGATCTCGCGACGGCGGAGTCCTACGTGCGGTCCGGCCGGTACCTTTGGAACAGCGGCATGTTTCTGTTCTCGGCTGGCACGTTGCTGCGGGAGCTGGGCGCCCACGCGCCGGAGATTTTGGAGGCGTGTGAACGCGCCGTGGCTTCGGGCGTCGTCGAAGGGCCGCTGCTGAGGCTCGGCGACGATTTTCTCGCGTGCCCGGCGAACTCGATCGACTACGCGGTCATGGAGAAGACCACTCGAGGCGCCGTGGTGCCGCTCGATGCCCGTTGGAGCGACGTGGGTTCTTGGCCCGCGTTGCACGAGGTCATGGAGCGCGACGCGGACGGCAACGCCACCGTGGGCGATGTGCTGCTCGAGTCGTGCACGAACAGTTTCGTCACGGCGAGTGGCCGTTTCGTCGCCGCGATCGGGCTGAACGACGTAGTGATCATCGAAACGGACGATGCCGTGTTGGTCGTCCATCGCGACCGTGCCCAAGAGGTGAAGAAGGTGGTCGAGAAGCTCGGCGCGGCTGGGCGGACCGAATTGCTGGCGGGGAAGAAGGCGCGCAAGCCGTGAAGCCCGGACACTATGTCGATTGGCACGGCGAGGGTGTGAGTGTGACGCAGTGCACACTCTGCGCAGTTCGTTTGAGATTCGCGTCAAAAGACTTCGCCGGGCTGGCGTCGTGCATCGGCGACAGGTTGCGGAGTCCCACGGCGAAAGCCAATATTTCGCGCCACTGACAAGGCAAATCCGTCGAAAGACGGAGACGCAAAACCACCGGTCTAAAGGAGTACCTATGACAGCGGGGTTGCCAGTGACGGATCGAACTCCGTTCGCCGCGCCAGATCTTTGCATTCTTCTATGTTCGCGTTGGCGGCGCTCGTGTCACCTTGTGGGTTGCGGTGATGGCGGCGACGCGCAGAGCGCGAGCGCCGCGGTGCAGCCGCCGAATCCGCCGCCACCGCCTTCGGCCGCACGAACCATGCGCCGACGATTTCCGGCATCGCCATGTCCGCGAGTCTTGGGGGAGCGCCTATTCGTTTCAGCCGACGGCCGACGACGCGGACAACAATACACTGACGTTCAGCGTCTCGGGTCAAGCCTTCGTGGGCCACGTTCGCCACGACGACGGGCCGCTCAGCGGCACGCCGCGGCCGGGGATGTCGGCACGTACGCGAACATCGTCATCACGGTCAGTGACGGACGGTCCACAACGGCTTTGGCGCGCTTCAGCGTCAACGTCGTCGGCACGGCCACGGGCTCGGCGACTCTATCGTGGACGCCGCCCACGCAAAACACCGACGGCAGCGCGCTGACCGATCTTGCCGGCTACAGATCTACTGGGGCACGAAGCAGAACAGCCTGTCAATTCCGTCACGGTCAACAACCCGGGTCTGTCGAGCTACGTGGTGACCAGCTGACGCCTGCGAAGTGGTATTTCGCGACCACGGCGTTGAATTCGCGAGTGGGATGGAGAGCACCCGTCGAACGTCGCGAGCAAGACCGTGCTTTAGCGCGCGATTCGCGCCCGCGCATCTCGTTTCGCGGCAAGACAAGCCCGGGACGAGCCTACGCGGTGTATCGGAACGGGCCTTGGGGAAGATGGTGGGCGATGCTGGGATTGAACCAGCGACCCCTGCCGTGTGAAAGCAGTGCTCTACCACTGAGCTAATCGCCCTTCCAATCGCAGCGAGTGTAGTAAACCGCGCGTTGCCTGGTCAATGAAGTCGCGCCCGTGCCGCAGGGAGTTAGGCGGCGTAGGTTCTAATGGACGACGAAGGGCACTCCGGCATCGCCGCTGGGTATGGGGCTATAGATCAGTCGCACTTCGTAGCGATTTTCGTCAGATAGCTGGATGCCGCGTCGGTCATAACGAGTGAGTGCAAAAGCGATACCGAGCCGACGGCTTAGGCTTCGGTTGACCCAAGCACTCGTCGTTCGCTCCCTATCATCCGCGCTGGCTAGAGTGCTGGCATTGAATTCACGCGCGAGACTGTCGAAAGACACGCCAAATCTCAGGCGCGCTGTTGGTGAACGACTGAGGGTGAAGTTCCCGGTAGTCGACCTGTTGTCCAACGTCGCGTCGCCGAAATAGTGGTCATCGCTCGCCGCTACGCTTACCGAGATGGTTGTCCGTGGTGCCGCGATCGAATAGCCGATGCTGAGGCTCTTGCGGTCTACTGCGGCCGTGCTCAACAACACATCTGCCTGGGGAGGGCGCGGGGCGTCAGATCGGGTAGGTGTTGCGAGTCCGCCCGTGTCGGTTAACCGGCGCTGCGCTGCGATGCTGAGTGTCCCGCGTGCCGTCACACCTCTGAACCACTGGAAACTGAAGAACGGCGAATCGGAAACGGCGTTCGGCGTATGGAGTTCGTTCCTGCCCCATTCCGCAAGTACTGCCCCCGTAGCCAATGTCTTCGAGTAACGCAGGTTGAGCGCGTCGATAGCATAGGGAGAGATAGTCACATCGGTGTAGTCGACGTCGTTCGTGGAGGCGACAATACCGATTTCTGCGGTTTGGGTGATCTGGCGAAGCACGCCAAGGTCATAGAGTACCGCGTCGCTATCTACGTACTGAGAATCCTGGTAACGGCGATAGCTGTAAGTGCCGCCCAGGGTTAACTTCGTGCGCTGACCGAGCGGGAGGCGGAGCTGCGGCCCCGACGAGAAAACGTTGATGTTCTCGCGGTTACCAGGCCCGAGAGCCGCAAACGCGTTGGTTCGACCTTGATCGAAGGTTTCTCGGAAGATCCAGTGGAACACGTCCTTCGCCAAATTGAAGTCGAGGTCGCCATCGAGCCTCCCCAGTTTCTCGTCGTCGACGCCTTCCGCCGAATATTTTCGAAATTCGATATTCGAATCCATGCGTCCCGTGAGCCGCGGTGCCTTATGGGCCGCGTTGAACATAACCCCCACATCGCCATAAGACCCGCGCTCGGCAACCTGGGTTCTCAAGACGTTGTCCGATTCGGCATAGCCGACCCAAACCGACAATGCAGGATGCGTCGCGTTGTCGGCCGAAGCTCCGCTCCCTGACGCAGTTGGTGTAGCCGATTGGTCTACCGTGGGGAGTTGCGCCTGGGCCAGTCCCGCCAGGCCGAGCCCGAGCAGAAAAACAGTGATTTGTAGTTGCAGGTTGGGTCGCGTCATGAGCTTGCCGGTGTGCATGGATATACCGTTCGCCAGAATAGTACGTGAAACCGGCGTCATTCGGTGATGCGTACCTCTCGGAGTCCCGTAGACCCACGGTAGGAAATATCGTGTCTTCGGCGACGGGGTCGGGGGGTGGGGCCGCGGGGACCGCGACTCGCCGCACTGTTTGGCCGGGGTCATTGGTATTATCCTGCGCACCTGTTCAAACATTGGGCATCACCGCATGCGGGTCACGATTTTCGGCTCTGGCTATGTCGGCTTAGTCACCGGCGCCTGCCTTGCGGACGCGGGCAACCATGTCCTGTGTGTCGACATCGACGCCGCGAAAATCGAACGGTTGAATCGAGGCGAATTGCCCATCTACGAGCCCGGTCTCGAGCCGATGGTGAAGCGCTGTCGCGAGGCCGGGCGACTTCAGTTCAGCGACCGATATGGCCGCGGGCGTCGCTCATGGCCTCTTCCAGATCATTGCGGTGGGTACTCCGCCAAACGAGGATGGCGCGGCGGACCTCAAGCACGTGCTTGCCGTTGCACGTTCGATTGGTGAGAACCTCGCGGACTATCGCATCGTCGTCGACAAATCCACCGTCCCCGTTGGCACCGCCGAACGTGTCCGTGCCGAGGTACAGGCGGGCCTGGATAAACGTGGCGTGCGAATCGAATTCGATGTTGCTTCGAATCCCGAGTTCTTGAAGGAAGGAGCCGCGATTCAGGACTTCACGAAACCGGATCGTGTCATTCTCGGCACCGACAATCCTCGCACAGCCGAACTCTTGCGTGCGCTCTACGATCCGTTCAACCGAAGCCATGATCGCGTGATCGTCATGGATATTCGTTCAGCCGAACTCACCAAGTATGCGGCTAACGCTATGTTGGCCACCAAGATTAGTTTCATGAATGAGCTAGCCAACGTCGCTGAGCGAGTAGGGGCGGATATCGAAAACGTGCGCATTGGTATCGGTTCGGATCCGCGGATCGGCTATCACTTCATTTATCCCGGGTGCGGTTATGGGGGGTCATGCTTTCCGAAGGACGTTCAGGCGCTTGCCACGTCGTCCGAGGCCGTCGGTTACCGCTCGGAGTTGCTCGCTGCCGTTCAGAACGTGAACCGGCGGCAGAAGCAAGTATTGTTCGAAAAACTCACCGCCTACTTTCAGGGCAACCTCTCTGGTAAGACGATTGCTCTGTGGGGTCTGTCATTCAAGCCGAACACTGATGACATGCGCGAGGCGCCCAGTCGCGACCTGATCGAGGCCCTGTGGGAGGCCGGTAGCGTCGTGCGAGCCTACGATCCTGTCGCTTTGGACGAGGCGCTACGACTGTACGGCGAGCGTAAGGACCTGGTGCTCTGCTCGGGGGCCGCGGACGCGATTCAAGGTGCGGACGCATTGGTGATCGTCACGGAATGGAGAGAGTTCCGTAGCCCGGATTTCGAGGCGATCAAAAAGGCGCTTAGACAGCCCGTGATTTTCGACGGCAGGAACATTTTCGATCCCAAGCTCGTCGAGCGGTTTGGCATCGCGTATCACGGAATCGGAAGAGGGGCGACTACGAGGGAATCCTAGAATTCTCGCCCTCGCTGCTCACGCTTCGCCTTCTTTTGGGGGTCGCATTGTTGGTTCAATTCCTTACGTGTTGAATGCCCGCAATGATCGGCTGGCTAGCATTGGCAAGTTACGGCGCGGCAGCGCTGCTATACGCCGTTGCGGCCATCGTGGTCATCGCTGGGCGCCCTGCCAGTAGCAGGGGGAAGTTGCTGGCGGCCGCGATTGCCGCGACCAGTGTTTGGGCGGGCGGTTCGGTGCTGTCGCTTGTTGGGGCCGCCACATCGCCGCTTGTCCTCGTTGGTTTGGATGTTTTCCATCTCTTCGCCTGGACTCTTTGTCTTCTGCCCTTGCTCGGTAAGCGATCGGTTCGCAAGTGGCTCTTGATCGTATCCGCCGCCGCTGGTTCTTTCGCCATCGCCGTGTCGTGGTCCGGCGGTCGACTGTCGATGGGTGGTTTGACCAGCTATCCGGCGCTCGAGATCATGGCATTGATCGGCCTGCTCACCGTGGAGCAGGTGTACCGCAATGCGCGGAACGAGGTACAGCAGCGCAACAAATGGTTGTACTTCGGCGTGGGCGGAATCTTCGCCCTCGACCTCTTCGTATACGCTCATGCCATCCTTCTCGGGGCTCCCGACCCGGTGTTCTGGGCGATCCGGGGATTTGCCAACGCCGCGTGTTTCCGTTGATCGTTCGCGGCGCTAAGACAGCAGACAGACTGGGAACGAGAGCCGCACGTCTCTCGGCACGTGGTGTTCTACACGGCCAGCCTGTTTGGGGTTGGGGTGTACCTTCTCGCGATGGGGTTCGTTGCCTATGTCATTCGCGTTTTTGGCGGTGTATGGAGTTTCCCGCTTGATCTCGCGTTTCTGGCTGCCGGGGTCGGAATCTCTGTTCGCGATATTGTTCTCGGCGACGATAAGAGCTCGCCTCAGAGTTTTTCTCCTGAAGCACTTCTATCGTACAAAGTACGATTATCGCGAAGAGTGGCTGCAGCTGACCCAAAGCTTGTCCCGACTGGGGACCTGCAACACGTGGCTGCGAACGCCCTTGCAGGGCTGGCGCGAATCATCGGCAGCGTGCAGGGCGACCTGTGGGCAGAAAGGGGCGGGCAACGGCACGAGTGGCTCGTTTCATTAGGGAACGGCCGGCCAGCAACAACTCACTTTGAACGCAACCATCCACTCGTGTCGTTCCTTTCTTCAAGTGGATGGGTCATCGACAGCGAAGAATACGCGCGCGAGCCGCATCGATATGGGATGGCGTTCGGTGAACCCCAGGAGGGGCTGTTGCCGCGCGATTCGCTGATCGTGCCACTGGACCGACAGGGCTATTTGCAGGGGTTTGTGGTGCTGACCAAACCTGTTGGGCTTCTCTCCCTGAACTTTGAGGACCATGACCTCCTAAAGACGGCGGGTCGCCAGGTCGCTGCGGTGTTGGCTCAGGCCCTAGCGCAGGAGGAACTCGCAGAGACGCGGCAATTCGAAGCCCTGAACCGTTTATCCGCGTTTCTCATGCACGACTTGAAGAATATCGTCGCCGAGCAGGAACTGGTTCTAGCCAATGCTCAGCGATTTCGCCACCGGGCGGACTTCATCGACGATGCGTTTGCGACGATTCGCGGCGGGACGGAGCGCATCAAGCGAGTGCTGGAACGACTGGCCACGGCTTCGCGCACACAGCCCGTCGCCAGGCCGCGTTGACGCATCGAAGGTGTTGATGGAAGTTCGCTCGCAGTGCGCCGATCGGCAGCCGGTACCCAAGATCGACGTTCAGGCGCAAGCGGCGTGGGTGAAGATGGATCGCGACGAACTCACTGAGCGTACTTCTTCATTTGGTACGCAACGCGCAGGATGCCACGCCGTCGGATGGGAACATTGACATTGGCGTCGCAGGGTCCGACGGAACTCGTGATTACCGTTCCGACACGGGTTGCGGTATGGATAGCGCGTTCGTGCGCGACCGTTTATTCCGGCCGTTCGATAGTACGAAAGGTGCCACGGGATGGGCATCGGCGCGTTTCAGGCGCGGCACATACTCGACGAGGGGCGGCGAACTGGGTGTGGCAGCGTAGTCTGGCCGTGGTACGACGTTCACGGTGAGGCTGCCGGTTGCCGCTTAGCTGGCACCGCTAGAGTCGCTCCAATCCGTTCAAGGGATCGCGGCGTCACGAGCTACGGACGCAGCCGGAAGAATTCGATATTCTCGGAGTTGGTAAGGTCGCGGCCCGTCATCGCGTAGCGACGCGCGCGTAAGGAATCCCGACATGAGCCGGGTGGGGCCGCGCCGGGCTCTGTGTGCGATTCTGTCTAACGCGTCCGTGCAAGGCCTTCAAGGCGCCCGTAAGATGTCATGGACGCTACGTCAGGGTCGCCTGTCCAAGTTGGCACCGTCGTTCAAAGCGTCTCAGTCGACACAGCCAGAGGTGGTCTGAAGTTGAGCGAGTTGGGGACACACACCGACATCATTGGCTCTGCCAATAGAGTCTGGTATGCCGCCAGGCAGGGGGGCTTACCGCGATCGGCCCTGGTAGTCATGGGCTCACTCCTGTGTGGTTCTGTGTACCGACGATCGCATCGCTTCAGCCCGCTTGGATCGATGATTACAACTATGGGCATGGCTACCTTGTACTGCTCCTGACCATTTTTCTGGTGGTCGTCGAGGTAAGACGTGCCCCGCTCGACCCGTTCGTACCAAGCTGGGCCGGGTTTGCTGGTCTCGTCGCTCTCCTCCTCGCGATGACCGCGGCACAGGCTTCCACAACACCGCTCATCGCCCAGTTAGCGCTACCGGCGCTGTGGATGACCGCCATTTGGGCTTTCGCCGGATCGAGGAACGCTCGCCGATTCGTAGCGCCGCTGGGTTATTTGTATGTCGCGATACCGGTTTGGCATCTCTCCATCGAGTATCTGAGGAGCCTGACGATCCTAGTCGTTTCAGGGTGGATCCGGGCCGCGGGGCTACCGGCCTTCATCGAGGGAAATCTGTTTCACGTTCCCAGCGGCACCTTTGAAGTCCAGGAGGGGTGTGCTGGATTTCACTATGCGCTCGTTGCGCTGGCGCTAGCAGCTCTTGTCGGTGTTCTTCATCATCGGCGGGCGGTTCCCGCGGCGCTGTTGGTGTTCTTTGGCCTGATGCTCGCCGTGGTCGGCAATTGGTTGCGCGTATTCGGTACCGTGGTGGTCGGCCAGTCTTCCGACCAGAACTTTCTGTTTCTGCTCATTCGCGACCACCACCCGTTCTTCGGATGGGCGCTGTTCATCCTGTTCATGGCGCCCCTTTTCTCGTCGACCGGGCTCTGGAGTCCCGCCCGTCGGCGGTATCGGCGGTCGGCTCGACCGCAGTTCGCGCACGCCAAGTCGTCCGGTGGCGCACCGGCGCATATGCGACCTGCACGGTTCTCGCCTGGGCAATTTGGCTCAATCGCTGGGTCGATCAGGGCAGTGCGTCGTTCGCGATATCGTGGTGCCGGCACCGGAAATTCCTGGCTGGAGCCGCGTCGGGGATTGGGAGGATGCGCGGCGGCCGCTGTTCGTGGGTGCCAGCACGGAGCTGCGGCTTGGTATGCGGATGGCGCGGCCCGAGTCGGTGCCTACGTCGCGCATTACGCTGACTCAACGGCAGGACGCACGAGGTCGTGTTCTCCGAGAATCAGCCGGAGGGACAATCGGCGTAGTGGCTAGAGCGGCAGCCGATAACGGTGACGGCCGCATCGGGAACATGAGCTACCGTTTCAGGAACCCGAGATGACGGACCCCGATGGCGAGCGCCGGTGGTCTGGGTCGGGTTGCGCGTGGCCGGGAAGCCGGTCGGCCAGCGCGCTCGGCCGCCAAGGCTGTGCAGATAGTTGGAGCCATTCCGGCCGGCGCGACGCTCAAGCGTTGGTGCTAACGGCGACCTGCGGGGTCGACTGCAGCAAAGCCCGCTCGTGGCTGTCGCGATACGCCGACGGGGCGGCGGAACTGTTGTACAAGCAAGCGGAGCGATCCCTACAGGCTCGGTCGTCGGATTGACTCGGAGGTCGAGTCTCTATGAATCGCTGCGGAGCACTCCGCCCGAAGCTCTGGGCCACCTTGCTTGCGGTCGCACTGGTTGCCTTTGGCTGCGCGCGTCTCGATCCGGAGGCAGAACTGGCGGCGGCTGCGAAGAGTCTCGCAGCACACAACTACGGCGAAGCCGCCGTCGGCTCAACAATGTCGTTCAGGTTCAGCCGGACAACGTAGAGGCCCGAAGGCTGCGCGGCGAGTTGGCTTTGCTGCTCGGCGACTATCCTGCGGCGGCGGCAAGATCTCGACCGAGCACGCGCGCTCGGCGCCCCGCCCGAGTCGATCGCGCTGGGTTTGGCCGATGCATGGACCGTCCTTGGGCCAACCGGACCAGGCGCTGGCGCTTACTGGATCCGCGGCCGCACCGCTAGGCGGCGACCCTATGTACTGGACGCTTCGAGCCGAGGCGCTGCTGCGTGCTGGGCGTCTGGACGAAGCGGAACACGCGCTCGCAAGGGTGATCGAGCAGGCGACGGCGGATCGCGCGCGCAGATCGCGCGTGCTCATGTTGCGTTCGCGCGCAATGATCCACGTGCCGCCGAGGAGTCGCTCGAGCAAGCGCTGAGCGCAGACGCCGGATGACCCGCGTCTTCTTGTTGCGCGCGCTGAACTTTCGCTCGCACTCAGCCGTTGAGCGAGGCGGCGAGCGATTTGTTGCGCGCGGCCGATCTTTATCGAGCGGCGTCGCTCGAACCTGCGCGAGGTGACGGCTCTGTGGACGCTGGTGCAAGTGCATATCGCACGCAATGATCTGGATGCCGCCGAGGCAACGGCGGCGCGCCTTGCGCAGCAGGCCCCGGGGGCCACACTGACTGCCTATTTCGGGGGTTGGTCGCTTATCGCCGTGGGAATTTCGACGAAGCGGCGGCGTTGATCCAGCCGCTCGTCAGCGCCGCGCCTGAAACGATTCAGTTTCAGGTCCCTGCTTGGCGCGATTCACCTTGCGCGCGGCAATTTCGGGCAGGCGGAGCAGCAGTTTCTGAGCGTCTTGGCAAGCTCGCCGCGTGACCCGGCCGCCATCAAGCTGCTGGCGGAAACCCATTTGCGTCAACAGCGGCCGGAGGCTGCGTTCGCAACGCTGCGGGCCGTTGGAAGAAACTGCTGCGGAAGACGCCCAGATCGGACTCTTGAGGGGCCTCGCGAACCTGCTTAGTGGCAAGACGGAGCAAGGAGTGCTCTACCTCGACAAGCGGCATCCCTTGACCCGACCAATGAGCTCCTCAAGTTGCTGTTCGCACGGGCTTACCTCGCGGCAGGTCGTGATGCGGACGCGTCGGGTCTGCTGAAGGGCTCCTTCGGCAGCGGTCCGGCCCGCTTGGAGGTCGGGTTGATGCGACTGTTCGCCGATATCCATCTCGGTACGCGAGGATAGACGGCGTGGCAACTGATCTGCTGGCACAGTTTCCTCGCGAGCCCCGCGCGCTTACGGCCGTCGCCATGTACTTTCAATTGCACGGCGAGAATCAACGCGCTCGGGAGCTATTCGAGCAGGCCGCCGAGCTCGAGACGAACGGCGCCACTGCACGGTTGTTCGTGGCAGCCGCGCTTGGTGCAGGAAGGGCGAAGGCAAGAAGCGGAAGCAGCTGCTCACGCGGTCGTCAGTGACAGCCCGATAATGCTCAGGCGCTGACCGCGCTCGCCGAGCTTCTGACCGCCCGCGGTGCCTTCGATGAGGCCGCGAAGTTGCTGGAGCCGGGCCGGAAGCAATCGACGTCTGTGTCGCCGCGACTCGCGTTGGCGCAGTTGTGACATCCGACAGGGAGACCTCGCGAATGCGAAGCAGGAACTAGACGCCGCTGCGCAGGCCGCGCCCGACAACCCCGAAGTCGGCGCCGTTCTCGGCTTCTGGCGCTTGCGGAGGGGCGCGCCAGAGGACGCAGTGGCGTTTCTGCAGAAAGCGGAGTCTCAGCTGCCGAATCGGCTGGGCGTCACCTTGGCGCTCGCCCGCGCGCAACTCGCGGCGGACGCGACCGGATGCAGCGCGTACGACTCTTCTCCGAGTGCTGGCGGTTGTGCCTCGGTCTTTGCCATTGCGCTTTACGCTTGGCGAGGCCGAATTGAAACTCGGGAACGCAGCCGAAGCGCTGTCGATCGCGACTCGCGCTCAAAGGCCGAGTATCCGACCAGAGCGGCGGGTACCTGCTCGAAGGCCGACGCGCAGATCGCGCGCGGCGTTACTGCCGCAGCGGCGGATCCTTCGCGAAGGCGTTCGGTCGTGAGCCGACATGGCCCGTGTTGGTGCGCTCTGATCGGAGCCCTTCAGCTGGCCGGGCAGCCGGCCGACGCCTTGCGAGCGACCGAGCGATGGGTGGCCGCAAACCCGAAGCATGTGCTCGGGACTTTGACGCTTGGCAGGGTTCCTGCAAGACGCAGGCCGTTACGACGAGGCGTTGCGCGTGTATGAGCGCTCCTGAGTCTCGAGAGCAACAACCTCATCGCGTTGAACAACGCCGCGTGGCTTTCGAACAGCTCGGCCGACCGGACGCTTTGGCGCTAGCGGAACGCGCGTACGAGCTCGCACCGGACAACGCAGCCGTGCTCGACACGCTCGGGTGGATTCTGTTGGCCGAAAACCGTGAACAGGAGGCTATCGCGCACCTTTCCCGCGCGGCAGAATTGGCTCCACACGCCCCGGAAATCCGTTACCATTTGGCGAAAGGACTCGCTGCGCTTGGCCGGTCACGACGAAGCCCGCTCGGCGTTGACGACTTTGCTGGCAGACGCTCGTCGATTTCGAACAGCGCAGCGGATGCGCAGCAGTTGCTGCGACTCCCTATAGCCGAGCCCGAATAGAGCATATGAAAACCTCGTTGCGCCATTCTTCGTAGCCGTTCGCCATGCTGATGCTGGGTGTCTGTCTGGTTTGGCTCCGGCGGCGCGCAGGAGCGCGACCGAAGTCCGCATCCGCGGCAGCCGTTCTGAGAGCACGGAGTATTTGATCGGTCCCGGCGATACGCTCCAGGTTTTCGTCTGGGGTCAGCCGGAACTCTCCGTGACGGTGCCCGTGCGACCCGACGGTCGAGTATCGACGCCGTTGATCGAGGATCTGGAAGCTGTCGGGAAGACCCCCACGCAGTTGGCGAGGGAGATGGAGCAGGTTCTCTCGGAGTTCGTTCGTTCACCCGAGGTCAATGTCATCGTCCAGAAGTTCGTCGGCACGTTTGGCAGCCAAATTCGAGTCCTTGGCCAGGCACGTCAAACCCGGCGCCGTGCCTTTCCGCGACAATATGACCTTGCTCGACGTCATGATGGAAGTCGGTGGGTCTCACCAAGTTCGCGGCGGGCAACCGGTCCCGCTCGTTCGAACCGTGGACGGGCGCAGCGTAGGAGTCGCGCGTGCGTCTCGACAGCCTCGCTGAATCGAGGGCGGGTCGAGGAGAACGTCCCGATGAAGCCGGGCGACATCGTCATCATTCCCGAAGCGGCGTTCTGATAAGGGCCCGAGCATGCAGGAACTGCTGCAACAGGTTCTTAGCCGAGACGAAAAGTGCGTGGCGTTTTCGCTGGTATGCCGTTGTCGCCGCATGGGCCGTCGGGCTCGTGGGCATGGGTATGGTGGCGTGGTTGCCCAATATCTACGAGGATCGGCACGGGTTTACGTCGATGGCACGTCGGTGTTGCGGCCATTGTTGAACGATCGCATTGTGGCGCCAGATCTCGCCACTCACTTGCTTTATGCCCGCCAAGCACTGCTTGGCAGGGAGTACCTGGAACGGGTGGCCACGGACAACGGGCTCGACTCGGCTACCACCAGTGTCGCGGATAAAGAAGTAGTTCTGGAGAAGCTGCGCATCGGCGATCGTCATCGACGCGATTCCCGCGGATGTGAACAATCGCGCAACAGCAGCAGCATCTTTACCATTCGTTACCGGCACAGGCTTCCGGAAGTAGCCGTCGGCGTCGTGCGGTCGCTGATGAACTTCCTGATCGAGGACACGCTAGGGGCCAACCGCGAAGGTACCGACAAGGCGGCGCGATTCCTAGATGAACGAATCGCCGAGCACGAGGCTCGTTTGGAGAAGGCAGAGCAGGCTTTGGCGGAGTTTCAAAGAGCCAACTCGGGCACGCTGCCGGGAACACAGGGCAGCTACTTCGAGCGGATGCAGACGCGAACGGGAAGGACTCGAAAGACGCGTCGCGATCTACGCATAGCGGAGTCGAAGCGCGACAGACTGCGACAACAGCTCACGAGCGAGACACCGTTGGTGTCGGACGACCCCGCCTGAACAGAGAGCCGCCGCCCCGACAGTCTCGACGCGCGGATTCGAGCTCACCCGAGCGGAGCTCGATAAGCTGCTGCTCCAATACACCGAACGGCATCCCGAAGTGATCGCGCGGCGCGAATCGCTCGAACGGCTCGAAGACCAGCGGGCGGAGCAGTTGCGATCACTTGGCATCGCCAACCCAGATCAACAGATCTCGGCGCTCGGTGCGAATCCGGTGTACCAGGCTGTGCAGATCGCCAGTGAACGAGGCCGATGTGCGAGATCGCGACGCTGGAGGCCGATGTGCGCGACCGGGAACAGCCGGCTACGCGAGCTTCAGGCGCTCGATCGACGACGTACCAAGGTGGAGGCGGAGCTTGCCCGTCTGAATCGCGACTACGATGTCATCAACAGCCAGTATCAGTCGCTCATACAGAGCCGAGAGACGCAGCAGCTGTCGCAGCAGGCCTCCACCACGGATCAAGTCGAGTTCCGCATCTTGAATCCACCGCATACGGAGGCAAAACCTGTTGCGCCGGCCCGGTTGGAACTACTGATTGCAGTACTTGGCAGCCGCGCTCGGCGCGGGCGCCGGCCTGAGCTACATGCTTGCGCAGCTGCGACCGGTCTTCAGTAGTGCCAGGTCGCTGCAGGAGATTAGTGGCTTTCCCGGTCATTGGCTCGGTCAGCCGTGTGCTTCTCGACCCGAGCCTCGTGTCGAAGCGCCGCTGGCGGTCGCATCGTTTTCCGTGGCGATTGTGGGTCTCATTCTGATCGATCGGGGGTGTGGCCCTGTACGAGCTTGTCGGTCCGGGGATTCATTCACTGGTTGGCGGTACCTGATGAGTCGGATCGAGGATGCTCTGCAGAATTGCAAGCGCGAGTCTCCGCGGCCCTCTACGTCGCCGCGACGAGGCTTGCAGCGATGGTGCCTCGGGAGCATGCCTACGCTGGCCATCGCATCGTCGTCGACGCGGCACAGCTGAGTGCGAATGGGCTGCTCGCTCCGGATTCCGAGGAACGCCGGTTGGCAGAGCAATACCGTACGATCAAACGGCCGCTGCTTCGCAACGCAGACCCGACGTCTGGATCCTCCCGTCGCGCGCGGCAATCTCATCATGGTGGCATCCGCGCTTTCCAGGAGAAGGCAAGACATTCACTTGCGTCAATCTCTGCTTGAGCATTGCCCGGGAAAAAGATTGGAATGTGGTGCTCGTCGACGCGGACTGCAGCAAACCGCATCTTACGCGCCTCTTCGCCGCCGAGAACGAGCCGGGGCTGATCGACTTGTTGCGCGATCCCGCGCTGAAATTCGAAGACCTGGTCATGCCTACCGACGTTCCGGGTTTATCGTTACTCCCGGCGGGGAGTCGCGATCCGCACGCGAGCGAGCTGCTCGCGAGCAAACGTATGGATGATCTTTGCGAGGGGCTGTCAGCAGACGGCGCGGGACGCGTGATCATTTTCGACTCTTCGCCACTGTTGTTGACCACCGAAGCGCCAGTCCTTGCTTCGAAGGTGGGCCAGGTTGTGGTTGTCGTTCGAGCCAACGACACACAGCGACAAGCGGTCTTGGCTGCCTTGACGAAGCTCGATCCTGTGAAAGCAATCGGATGTATTCTCAACCGAACCGCGACCGAGGCGGAGCATGGCGAGGGCTACGGCTACGGCTATGGCTATGGCGACCCGAGTCCGAAGCCCCCCGCAGTTGGCTCAGATATCAAAGACGGCTGATCGCACTCCGCTTCTGTAGCGGCGTTCCTGGTTCGGCAACGTGCGCGCTGTGGTTCGCGTTGCCCGGCGCTGGCGCAGCGTGGTTGGCGCCGCTCGAGGCGCCTGCGCGCTAGACGGGTGGCCAAAACCGGGACGCGGGAACTCCGCCGGAAGGTATTCTTAACGGTTGGCGAAGGCCTTCGGGCGTTCACTCAGCCTTGGCTGCTGGAGTCCCTTTATCGTACCGGCGGCGAGGGGCACGAGCTTGGCGCCGATCGTTCGCATCGCGGCGCACGTAGACGGTCTCGCCTCGCCCGCGCATCGAGCTTGTGGCGGCCTCGATAAGCTCCACGACCCGCACGCCGAAACTACCGTCCGTTTGTGGTGCGTTGCCGGTGCGGATGCAATCGATAAAATGCTCACCCTCGACGCGAAGAGCCTCGGCGCCGGCGAGTTTGGGCGCCCACATGTCGCCCATGCGGTAACCAACCCGCAGTTCCTGGATCTTGGCAGGATCATCTGTGAAGCTGACGCCCTTGTCATAGATCTTCACCTTCTCGCTGGGCTCGAGGTCGTCGTAGACGATCATCTGTTTGCTGCCGCCGATCAAGATTTGCCGGACTTTGACGGGCGCCAGCCAGCTGACGTTGCAGTGCGCGATCATCCCAGATTCGTAGAACAGGGTAATGAACGCGAGGTTCTCAGGTGTGCCCGGGAAGTGATTGATGCCGCTTGCTGAGACCGCTACCGGATGCTCGCCGAGCAAGAAGTCGAGGATAGCGAAATCGTGAACCGCCAAATCGGAAATCACGCTAACGTCGCGTTGGAACAGGCCGAGGTTCACGCCGTACGGAGTCGTAGTAATAGATCTGGCCGAGGTCGCCCTTCTTGATGATCTCGGCCATTCGGCGTACCGCGCCTGTGTAGACGAACGTATGGTCCACGAGCAGTGTGAGGTTGCGCTTCATGGCTTCCTCTACCAGCTGACTGCCTTGCTCGAGGGTTTCGGTCATCGGCTTCTCGAGCCACAGGTGCTTGCCGGCTTTCAGCGCGGCCATCCCTAGCTCGAAATGGGTGTTGACCGGCGTTGCGATTGCTATCGCATGGATCGATGGATCCTCGAGTAGGTCCTGGAACTGGGTAGTTACTTTGCGCCGCCGGATATCGTCGTTTGACGATATCGAGCTTCTTCTGGTCTAGGTCTGCCACCGCGGCCATGGTGGCTCCCGTCCAGCTCCGCGAAGTTGCGGACCAGATTCGGCCCCCAGTACCCGTACCCGATAACACCGATGTTGATCATGAATAGTCCCTTAGCTCTTGTTGTGGCGCGTGTCGCCCACTACCTTCGCAGGCACGCCGGCGACGATGGCAAAGGCGGCACGTCCTTGGTTACGACGGCGCCGGCACCGACGAGTGCGCCCTCACCGACGTGATGCCAGCCAAGATTGTGGCATTAGACCCGATCGACGCATGTCTGCAGACTCGCGTCTGGGATGACCTTCCAGTCCGCCTCGGTCTGGGGCGACCCATCGGGGTTGGCGGCTCGAGGGTAAATGTCGTTTGTGAACATTACGCCGTGGCCGATGAATACCTCGTCCTCGATGGTGACGCCTTCGCAAATGAAGGTGTGGGACGAAATTTTGCAACGCGCACCGATGGACGAATTCTTCTGTATCTCCACGAACGCGCCGATTCTGGATGCGTCGCCGACCTTGCAGCCATACAAGTTGACGAGCGAAGGATGGAAAATGCCGACATCGCGGCCGAGTTGGACGGAATCACTAATGGGCATGATGCGTACGTCCTGCGCCAGATCGGTCACGAAACGGCCGCAAGCTTGCCCGTGGCAAGTCCCGCAACCGCGCGGGCCACGGTCTCGCACTGCTCCGGCGTCAGCTCTGCGTACATAGGCAGCGACAGTACTTCGTCTGCTGCTGTTTCCGAGTGCGGGAAGTCACCGGCCTTGTAGCCCAGGTTCGCGTACGCCGGTAGAAGGTGCACAGGGAACGGATAGTGAATCCCCGTCTGAATTCCTTGCGCATTGAGCGCGTCCTGCCAGGCTTGCCGCTGCTTTGTGCGGATGGCATAGACGTGATAGACGTGGCGCTGGTAAGAGTGCTGATGTGGCGCAACGACCCCCGCAGTGCGAAGTAGCCGATCGTAGCGCGCAGCGGCTCTGCGTCGCCCCTCGGTCCACGCCTCCAAATGCCGTAGCTTCACGCGCAACACTGCGCCCTGAATGCCTTCGAGGCGATAGTTGTATCCCTTGAGCACGTGGTGGTACTTCTTTTCGGCACCCCAATCGCGCAGCATCCGGATCTTCTTCGCGAAGTCGGGGTTGCTGGTGGTCACCATGCCGCCCTCGCCATAGGCTCCGAGATTCTTGCCAGGATAGAAACTAAAAGCCGCGAGGTCGCCCAGGCTACCAGCGCGTTTGCCCTTGTACTCGGCGCCGTGTGCCTGGCATGCATCCTCGATTACGATGAGCTTTCGACGGCGGGCAATCTCGAGGATTGGATCCATTTCCGCCATGAGTCCGTGCAAATGCACGGGAATGACTGCACGTGTGCGGGGTGTGATAGCGGCCTCGAGGGCCGTGCGGGTCCATGTTGTACGTTTGTGGGTCGATGTCGACGAATACCGGTTTTGCGCCGGCGTATTCGATGGCCGCGACCGTTGCAACGAACGTAAACGGTACCGTGATGACTTCATCTCCAGGCCCGATTCCCGCGGCCAGCAGCGACAAGTGCAGGGCGCTGGTGCCAGTATTTACGCCAATGCCGAACTGGGCACCGGAATAGGCGGCGAACTCTTCTTCGAACTTCGCGACCTCCGGGCCGAGGATATACCCGCAGCTATCGAGTACTGCAATGAATGGCTGCGTCGACTTCGGGCTTGATGCTGGTGTACTGGGCCTTCAGGTCCAAGAATGGGATCACGGAGTGCTCCTCTGAACGGTTGTAAGCGCTTAGCTGCAGTTTCGGTGGGGGTACGGTGCCGCCTCGATCCAAGACGCACGAGGAATCGGCTGTCGGTACCACCGAGCAAACTCATGCCTGTGTCAAGGACGCCTATTTCATGTCTTCGTCGGGTGCAAATTCAATCACACGGGCGGCTCAGCAAGCGTGATGGGATTCGAGATTTCTGCGTTTCCGGGGCTCAGCGAACGGGGCGCGTGCTGGTTTTCGCCCGCGGCAGCCATCCTGGCGAGGATGGGCATGCAAATGCGGCTAGTGTACGCTCCGAGCCTCTGCGGGCGAAGTGCTCCATGACACGGTTCGAGCCGGTCATATCAGGTTCCTGTTCGTCAGAGCGGTACCCGTTGACCCTGTCTGGCCGCACCTCAGAATCGTGCGCTAATTCAACACGCTGCTGGCACGGCTGTTGATAGAGTTCCGTTCTGGAAGGTGCCCTTGGTTGGTTGCAGTGGCTGCAGCGCCCCCGGAGGTGAGAGATCATGAAGGTTGTTTTGTTCTGCGGTGGGCTGGGTACTCGGCTGCGCGAGCACTCCGACACCATGCCCAAGCCGCTAGTCACCATCGGCTATCGCCCCATTCTCTGGCACGTAATGCGCTATTACGCCCACTTCGGCCACAAAGACTTCATTCTTTGTCTAGGCTACCGAGGTGACCTCATTCGCGAGTACTTCCTGAACTACCGCGAAGAGTTGACCAACGACTTCGTACTACGGCCAGAGAGTGGAGAAGTCGAGTTACTGAGCCACGACGTGTCAGACTGGAAGATCACATTCGTCGATACGGGGTTACACAGCAACATTGGTCAGCGGTTACTGCGGGTTAAACGTTTCGTCGATGCCGAACCGGTGTTCCTCGCGAACTACGCCGATGGTCTCTCGGATTTGCCGCTCGACAAGCTAATCGATCTGTTCGAACGTAAGAACGCAATAGCGAGTTTCGCCTCCGTTCGCAGTTCGCAGAGTTTCCACACGGTGCGTGCCGCGAGCGACGGAGTGGTCAGTGGGATGGGGGCCATGAACGAGGGTGCGCTGTGGCTCAACGGCGGTTTCTTTGCTTTGCGATCGGAGATCTTCGACTACATCAACGACGGCGAAGAGTTGGTGGAGCAGCCCTTCTCTAGGCTTATCGAGAAAGGCCGATTGGTTACGTACCAGCACCATGGCTTTTGGCAAGCGATGGACACTCTCAAGGACAAGATCACATACGATCGCATGGAAGCCCAGGGCAAGTGCCCCTGGATGGTGTGGCGCGCTTAGGCTGGCGTTTGCGACACTCGTGAGGGGCGGGGGCCGAGATCTGTATAGGAGACGCGGGAACGTCTGGTAGTCGAAGACCCTTTGCGACCTGTTTCCGGGGATCTACGCCGGGCGCGTCCGATGTTTCTTCGCGATGAGGTACGGGAGCATTACCAGTTCGGCAAGGAACGGCAGCGGGTCCTTCCAGGAGAACACCGATTCGACGCGTGTCGCTTTCAGCGACTTCCGTAAGCTCCGAGTCCGAGATATCCATCGAGCAGATCCTTCGCCACGACCGAAGTCGGGGACCAATCTGAGCCAACCTTGACCGGGAGCAGCGCGAGCGGCTTTGTCTCCTAGCCACGCTGATCGGCGAAAAGGAGGTAGGGGAAGTCGACGCCCACCGCTTGCCCGAGCCCGTGGAACCCCCAGGCGCGAGCATTGACGTCGAGCAGCTTGTACTGCGCCGTCACGCGGGTCCTGTTTGAATTCCACCTCAACGATTCCGTAGAAGTCGATGGCATGCAGAAATCTCTCGGCGAGTTCTTCGATAGCCGGTAGTTCTATCGTCTCAACGTAAGTTGCTGCGCGACCAAACTCCCGCGGATGCTGCCGCATCCGCCTCGCGAGCAGGACGGAATGGGCTCGCCCGTCCTTGAAAAAGGCGCAATACGAGAGCTGCTGGTGACCGTCTCCAGGAATGATTTCCTGCACGAGGATATCTTCGTTCGGCGCCTGTTGTTTGGCTTTGGCGTACATAGAGCGGTGAGTTCTCTCGGGAGTATCTGCCCGCCAGGCTTTGGCCCCCGTCGCATAGAAGAAGTTCTCTTTCACCGCCGGCTTGACCGCCAACGGCAAATGCTCGCGCAGGAGTGCGAGTTCTTCGTGCATTTCTCGGAATCCAAGTACGAGGAACCGGGATGCCGAGCTGACCGGCAAGTTCGTAGGTGTTCTTCTTGTCCCACGCCCAGCGAACGGTATCCCATGCGGGTGTCGTAACCCTGAAATTTTCGGCCAAAAGGTCACGGTTTTGTGAGAAGGCGGCTACCGTCTCGTCCCTCGTGGGAAACAGCACCCAGTCCTTTAGTCCTAATCGCTGTCCCGCGTCGAGTACCGCATCGACCGTTGGGCGAGCGTCTCTGAGGTTCTTGCACCGGACGACGCGAGTCACATACCGGGAGAACGAAGAAATACAGTATTGATCCTCAAGGATGATGACCGGAATGCCACGCGGCGCAAGGCTTCTCGCGATGGCCAGTCCGACGTGATCGCCGCCCACGACAAGTGCGCCGACACTCCCTGTGCGCGTCATCGCGGTGACTCCGGTATTGCAGTGATGGAAGTGGAATCAGCCAACGCTTGATAGGACTATTTTCGGTGGCGCAGTATGTTCGTCACCAGCTCGTGCGAAGTGAACTTCGTTCCGGTCACGAAATACAGCAGCGGCCCATAGACGCGCGCCGCCGTGGCACCAATGAAGTGCAGCCCTGGCACCGAGCTCTCGAAGCCCCCGCTCAGGGCGGGATATCCCATCGAGATCCCGGATTCGCTGAAGCAGCCGTGGCGACAGGAAGGCCAGCTTGGCGATATCCACCGTATATCCGGTTCCGAGCAGGACATGATCGGCCGCCGACACCGTGCCGTCGTCAAGGCGTAGCTGTAAGCCCGGATCGACCAGTTTCGCTTCGACGACCTTTCGCCCAAGCCTCATCGCCACATTCTTCAGCCGTGCCTGAAGCCAATGAGAGCCGGCCGGGCGAACCGCTCGCTTGCGGATTGTGTCCCGCAGGGGCATTGGGATACGCCGTACGAGATTCGGCATTGCGACCAACCGACTGATTCCGATGGGGCCTACGTCGTGATACGTGTAGAGCGCCTTCGATATCGGGCCGAGGCTGTGCAGCAATGGGTGCACGCCCACCCATCTCAGCGTGTTGATGGTGGCGATCACTTCAACCTGCGTGCCGGCTTCGTGTAGCAACGCGGCCCCCTCGAGGGCACTCTGGCCTGCGCCGATCACGGCGACTCTCTTTCCGGCAAACGCGGCGGGATCGAATCCGGAGTAGCAATGCGTAACGCGGTCGCGTGGTAGCGTTCGGAATTCATCAGGAACCTTCTCGAATGCCGCGATTCCTGCCGCGATCACGACCCGGCGCGAGCGAACCAGTTTCCGTCTTCCGAGCGTCGAGACGAATCCGCCGTCAATGGCTTCGACTCTTGCCGACCTCCCGCTGGTCGAGGCCTGGCAGCAGCTGTTTCTGGAACCAGCGACCGTAATCGACGAAAGTCGACAAGGGCACCGGGCTCTGGGCCTCGAGTCCTACAGCCGCCTCGAACTCCGGCAGTCTGTGCGTGTCTTCGGCCCGTCGCATGTTGGATGCGGCGCGCGGCGAGCGCAGCAGCATTCCGGCGGGCATCCGGTCTGCCCAGAATTCCATAGGGCGCCCGAAGACCTGCGTCTTCACGCCGCGTGATGTGAGGTGGGCTCCTGCGGATAGACCGTAGGGCCCTGCGCCGATCACCACGAACTTCGAAATCGACGCTCGTAGACATTTTATTCATAGTTAAGCGACTTTCGGGAAGATTGCGATGACATGAGTCTCAAGACGCGATTGTTCGTGGTTGAGTCTCAGGAACCGGAGGCGTACCCCGCCCGATCTTCTGAAAACGATACGCCAATCGCTGCCCGTCCCTTCGAGCGAATGCGACTCGGGCCCTCGCGCTTTCCGGGCCCTCGACGCGCCACGCGCCGGATGTCTCCACCAGGGTCATCTGGTCTCGGGCGCGCCACCAGCGGTTCACTTCGCTGGGCGTGGTAATCCAGACGCCTTGCTCGTCCCGCAGCTGAGCGAAGTAAGAGAGCAGTTCTTCGTAGATCCTTCTCTCTCGCGGTCCACTGATGTAATCCGGATGCACGATGCAACTGATAAGTCCGTTCTTTTCAAGCAGCACCTCTATTTGTCGTCTCCACACGTCTGTCGAGTAGTCGTCGAGAATGTTGAACAACGTGTAGTCCTGGGACATGGTTACCGGCAGTTCTAGGATGTCGCCGATAAAATATGGCGTTACGGTGCAGCACCCTCCTTGCTGCGGATCATACGTAGCGACGTTTGGCACCGACATGTCGAATTCGAAATCTAGCGCCTCGTACCATACCTGTTTCCGGTATAGCGCAGCTGAGCGGAACCCCTTAGCCCCGAACTTTTTGCCGTATTCGTTGATCTTGGCCACGCGCTCGAGGAACTGGTCCCGATCCCGGTAGAGGTGTCCGTCGTGGTTCAGGTCGTGGATGCCGATCTCGAAGCCTCGCAAACGAATCGACTCAAGAAACTCAGTGCTGACGGTGTAGCGTTGCTCGGGAATTACGTGGAACGATGATTTGATCCCGAATGTGTCGTCGATGTCCATGAGCATCGGGCACAGATCGCGTCCGAATTCGGTCTCGATGTCGTGCGTCATGAACGCTCCGCAGCGGGCACCTTCGGGCCAGAACCATATGAACGGGATCTCCTCGAGATTACCGGCTTCGAGGGCGAGTAGAAGGACGCTCGCGAACATGTCGTCGACAGACGAGTCCACCGGCCAACGTGGGAACGTCCTGGCCGGCTGTAGGCTCAAGTAGAGCTTCTGCAAGTGGCGGCGAATGCCCACTGGAAGTAGAGGGCGGATGAGGTAGTAAAGCCGGGCGATAATCGATACTGGGAGCGCGCCGCGCCAGGCGGCCGCATACAGCTCATAGCGGAGGTTTTCTGCGGCTTGATCGAGGTCGAACGGCAAGTGGACCGTGCCGCGCTCCATGGATACGTCGTCCAACGCGTCCGGCAGGCCTGCGTTGTCGGGCCGCACTGTGTCGCGTGCGGCATACCGCCCATACGCGGTTATGTCGGGTCCGACACGAAAGTACCCATTGGTGGCCGACGTCGTCTTCGCAGACTGTATCCGGACACAATGTGCGGGATAACGGTAGTGTCGGCCGAGGGCGTCACTCATCTCGCACCTTGTCAGGTTTTATCACAGTCGTCATCAGCGCAGACCTTCGTATGCTGAAACCCGGTTCAACGATGCATCGCGGACTGTCGTGCAACTAATGCGGCGACTACGTCGGTCGGGAGCAACAGAGTCTAAACGACGGAGCCCGCCGGCGGCGACCCTGACATTACATCTCATTCGCCTGCGCGACTCGGATCGGGAGACGGAGTTGTGGACGCCGTCAGCGGTGGAGTTCGGATGACCGAACGGATCTGCTTCCGGCGTCGTCAGTTCCCACTTATGCTTTGCGTTGGACGGACGAAATATCGCCGTTTGCGACTGTGGTGCCGTTATTGCTGGGAAGTAATGGAGTGCTGATTCAATGGCGATGATCCTGATGGCGGCCTATACCAATTACCGACGCGACGGGCGCGTAAAACGCGAGGCGGAAGCATTGGTCGATGAGGGGCATAGTGTTGTGTTCTTGGCGTGCCGCCAACCTGGAGAGCCCCATCGTGAGGTCATCTCCGGTGTAAACGTCATCAAGGTACGCACCGCGGGGAACGATCGGACCTCGATGCCGGCATACATGCTCGCCTATTTCAGTTTCTTCGCAATGCTCTCGCTGCATCTGCTACGACATCCCCTTCGCTATCGGTTGATCCACATCAATAACATGCCGGATTTTCTCGTGTTCGCGGCGTGGCTGCCGAGACTGCTCGGGCGTCCGGTGATTCACGACGTCCACGATCTCATGCCGGACCTATTCCTGGAGAAGTTTGGTTCTGACGAGACGCATATTTTGTTTCGTCTCCTGAAGGCCCAGGAAAGGTGGGCTGGACGATTCGCCTCAGCTGTGTTGACTGTCGAGGAACGCCTTAAGGATATCCTCAGCGCTCGAGGGATAAGCAGGAAAAAGATTCACGTCCTGATGAACGTGCCCGACGAAAGAATCTTCAAGCCTCGCGTTCCGCGGCCATCGAAACCCGACGATGCGCCGCTGGTGCTCGTCTATCACGGAACCCTTGCGCGTCGTTTAGGGCTTGATATCGCGATCCAGGCTGTCGCCAAAGCGAGGCGCGACATTCCGCTCGAGTTCCGGATCATTGGGGCCGGCGAGGTACGGGCGGAGCTGATCGAGCTGCGCGATCAGTTGGGTATCGAGTCGTTGGTCACCTTCAGTGCCGGATTCGTGCCCGTCGAAAGCGTCCCGTCGCTCATTGATGATGCCGACGTCGGCATCATCCCTCTGCGCGTGTCCAGCGGAACGGACATCATGCTTCCGACGAAGTTGATGGAATACGTGGTAGTGGGAATCCCCTGTGTCGTGCCGCGGACTGGTACCATTGCCCGCTATTTCGATGACACGATGGTCCAATTCTTTGAAGCGGAAAACGTGGATTCGCTCGCCGATGCCCTGGTCCGTCTTTATCGTGATCCAGCGCGGCGTTTGGCTTTGTCGGAGCAGGCTACTGATCGCTTCGGACGAATCTACCGCTGGTCGGAGCAGAAGAAGATCTACACGTCGCTCGTCCATCGGCTCTTGAAGCGCGACGGCAAAGCATAACGGCAACTTGTCGGAGATGCAGGTCGTAGCTTTCGGAGCAAAGACGAAGGCCGAGTGGGCTGCGGCTCACTGAGCCTGAAGATTTAGTGGAGGGTTTGGGCGAGCCGAGCCTACACCGTCCGTAGCGCTGAAGCTCGTAAACCCGTAGTCCGCGTTCAAGCCGGTCACGTCTTGTAGATAGGCTCCGATTCCGGGATTGCCACTGGCGTACGTACTATCGGTGACCTGGAGCTTCTGCACGCCGTTGATGAAGGCAGTGATGGCGTTGCCGTTAGCGGTGCATTTAACCGTGTCGCCATTATGGAGCGCCATGCTAGACCCGCCGCGGGCGTCCAATAGCGTGAAGTTCCCAAACGGTCCGTTCCAACGCACGACCTGAACATAGGCGTTCGCCGAGCTTCGAGCGCTGAACAGGCACTCGTAGCCAGTGCTGCTATTCGTCGTGACGGTGCTGCGCAGGCGGATTTCCAGTTCTTCGAACACATTGTCGTTCTGATTGACGGTTTTGACGGTTGCTTCCACCGTCTGGGTCGGTCCCCAGCTGCCGGTGACCAAGGCGACGGAGTCGTCATACTTGCCCGGGTTCGTGCCCAGCTGTTTGCCGAAAGCGAGCCCCGGGGTCGATTGGAAGTCCGCCCACGCCAGCCCAGGGGTCTTGCCTCCGATCCATCGGCCATTCTCGGATATGGGATTTTCCGTCAAGGGAAAGTTGGTGCTGTAGCTTTCTGCTACGGCCCCGGCGCCCCAGATGACTGCCATCATTGCCGCAGCAGCCTGAAAAACCGCCAGGGAAGTGACAGAATGGCGCTTCATCGAAATTTACCTTCAAGTTGCGAGGTAGGCCCTAGAATCGTATCGTCCTTTTGCACTTTAATTGCCGTCCAGCGCAGTATACCGGGTGAGAGCTCCCAAGAAGAGCGAACCCAGGTCGCAGAGGCGTGGAACAACGGTGAAGCCGCTTATGTTCAGTATGGGGCCGATTTGAGGCCATGCATTTTTCGACGACAGATATCGCGGGCGTATGGGTGATCGATCCGAGTCCGCATGCAGACAATCGTGGTCGGTTCATGCGCGCTTGGTGTGCGAGGGAATTTTCAGAGCACGGCATCGAGTTTTGCCCCGTGCAAGCCAACCTTGGTTTCAGTGTGAGCAAGGGCACCACTCGAGGCATGCACTACCAGGTTGCTCCGGCACTTGAGGCCAAACTTATTCGATGTACCCGAGGCGGCATGTTCGATGTTGCTCTCGATCTCAGGCCGGAGTCTCCGACCTTTGGCAAGTGGTATGGCACGGAATTGAGCGCGGAAAACGGTCGAATGTTGTACGTGCCAGAGCAATGTGCTCACGGCTACCAGACGCTCGAGGACGGTACTGAAATGCATTACATGGCATCCGCTTTCTACACTCCGAATGCTGCGAGAGGCGTTCGATTCGACGATCCAGTATTCGATATTCAATGGCCACTCGCGGCTGGTGTCGTTTCTGAGCAGGATCGCGGTTGGCCGCTCGTGCAACGGTAAAGAAGCGGTAAAGACATGCGTCGACAATGGATGCTAGGTAGGAGCCGCGAGGCGCCAGGCGGCATCAATGGTTGGAGTCGCGCGTCGCAGCTCCGATTCGACTTGGTGGGTCCGGTTTTCAAAGTTCAATGGCCGTTCGAAAAGCGGTTGGAGGCAAGAACATGAACGTAGATACAGCACTTCAAGAACGCGAGGCCAAGGGTAATCCGATCCGCGTTGGAATGGTTGGCGCCGGCGCAACCGGTCGCGCCATTGCTTTGCAGCTTGGAACGCCGGTACCCGGAATTCGCCTCATGGCGATCGCCAACCGCACGTTGGCGCACGGGGAGCGGGCATTTCGCGAGGCAGGCATTAGCGGGTGGCGCCGCGTGGAGTCGGCCCGCGAGGCGGAAGCGGCGATCAACCGTGGGGTGCCGGTATTGACCGATGATCCGATGGTTCTAACCGCTTGCGGGGCCATCGACATTCTCGTGGAGGTCACGGGCACCATTGCCCCCGCTGCGCATGTGGTGCTCGACGCATTTGCTCACAGTAAGCATGTGGTCCTGGTCAATGCCGAACTCGATTCGCTGATTGGTCCGATCTTGAAAGTGAAGGCCGATGAGGCCGGGGTTGTTCTCACGCACACGGATGGCGATGAACCGGGCGTGGCGATGACTCTCTATCGATACCTGCGCTCGCTTGGGCTCCGTCCCGTAGCCGCCGGCAACATCAAAGGGATGGTGGACTACTATCGGACTCCGGAGACTCAGCAAGCGTTCGCGGCAAAGCACGACCAGGACGCCAGGAAGGTTACGTCGTTTGCGGATGCGACGAAGTTGTCCATGGAGACAACGGTTCTCGCCAATGCAACGGGATTCCACGTCGGCCGCCGCGGCATGTACGGCCCTGCATGCAAATACGTTCGCGAGCTGGCGAATCTGCTTCCGGCCGATCAAATGCTTGAGACGGGTCTCGTCGACTATTCCGTCGGCGCGTCGCCGCACACCGGTGGGTTCGTGGTCGTCTACGAGGAGTCGCCGCTCAAGAAGACACAACTGGCCTACTACAAGATAGGTGATGGCCCGTTCTATGTGTTCTATACGCCATTCCACTTGCCGCATATCCAGCTCGCTTCCACCATCGGCCGCGCTGTCATCCTGCGCGATCCCACGGTTGCCCCTCTCGGCGGCCCGGTTTGCGAGGTGGTGACGGTCGCGAAGCGGGATCTAAAGGCGGGCGAGCGTCTCGACGGCATAGGCGGGTTTTGCTCCTACGGGCTCATCGACAACTCGGCCACGGTCCGAGCCACTGGCGGCGTGCCGATTGGCCTGTCTGAAGGTTGCGTGCTGCGCAGAGACATAGCGAAGGACTCGGTGATCACGTTTGCTGATGTTGAGGAGCCCGTCCGCGACGCCCTGCTTGCAAGGCTTTGGCAGGAGCAGAGAGCTCGATGGCCGATGGGGACGCAAGAGTCGCGCTCCCGTTCGATGCGCGAAGAGCCCGCGGAAGCCATTCTTTGAAGATGATAAGGCCCGCGACCACATGCTTGCCGCGCGCGGCGTGAGCTGTCGACATGCTTGATCGTTCGTTTTGGAAGGACAGGAGTGTGTTTCTCACGGGACACACCGGTTTCAAGGGAAGCTGGCTTTCGCTCTGGCTTGACTCCCTCGGAGCCAAGGTGACGGGGTATGCCCTTGATCCTCCTACCCAACCAAATCTATTCGAGCAGGCGAACGTCGCGTCGACCGTACGATCAATCACGGGCGACATCCGCGATTTTTCACGGCTCGAATCTGCAATCGCCGAGTGCAAGCCCGACGTGGTGATGCACTTGGCTGCGCAGTCGGTAGTACGCCGCGGGTACGAGGATCCGATCGAGACCTACTCCAGCAACGTCATGGGAACGGTTCACCTCTTCGAGGCATTGCGGCGACTTGCGCGGCCTTGCGTGGTGGTGAATGTTACAAGCGACAAATGCTACGAAAACAAGGAGTGGGCTTGGGGATATAGAGAAACCGATCCTCTAGGTGGGCACGATCCTTATTCGAACAGTAAGGCCTGTGCCGAGCTCGTGACCTCGGCGTTTCGCGACTCCTATTTCTCTGGCACGGGTCCGGGCAAGGTTCAGATTACCGTGGCCTCTGCCCGGGCCGGCAACGTCGTTGGCGGTGGGGATTGGACACGCGATCAACTGATCCCCGACCTTATGAGAGCGTTCCTCGCGTCCAAGACGTGCGTGATTCGAAGTCCTCACGCCATCAGGCCCTGGCAGTTCGTCTTAGAACCGCTACGCGGCTACCTCACGCTTGCGGAAAAGCTTCATACGGGTGGCCAGCGGTTTGCGTCAGCATGGAATTTCGGGCCTCCAGATTCAGACGCCAGGCCTGTCTCTTGGATCTCGAACGAGCTCGTCGGTTTGTGGGGCAAGCCTGCCGCGTGGAGCACAGATGACACGGTGCATCCGCATGAGGCCACGTATCTGAAGTTGGATGCGTCTCGAACCGAAACCGAACTAGCTTGGCATCCAACGCTTGCGTTGAGGGGTGCTCTCGAGTGGATCGTGGAATGGTATCGCGCATTTCAGTCCGGGGACGACATGGAACGTCTCACGCGAGCTCAGATCGACCGTTACGAGGCGCTACTTACGAATTAGACGGTCGCAATTCGAACGCGATCTGGTTCTAGCGCCGGGCCGACACGCGCCACTCGCGCGCTGACCGCGCATTCATGGACGTACTTGTTTCAAACGCGAAAGGGAATAATTCATGCCGAACGTCGTTGTCTTAGGAAGTGGAATGGCTGGATTCGGAGCCGCTCACAGGCTCCATGCTGAGGGGATTACTCCGGTCATGTACGACAAGAACTCCTACCACGGGGGACATACGGCGTCATTCCGCCATGACAGCGGTTTTCTGTTCGACATCGGTCCACACATTTCATTTACGAAGGACCCCAGAATCCAGGAGCTTTTCGCTGAGAGCGTCAACGGAAAGTACGAAGCTGTTCAGGTCAACTTGAATAACTACTGGCGAGGCTATTGGCCCCAGCATCCGGTACAACTCCACATGCACGGTCTTCCAGAAGACCTCATCATAAAAATCATTGCGGAATTCGTGGAAGAGCGTAACGCGCCGGAACGACCGATCAAGACCTATGCCGATTGGCTTCTCGCGAGTTTCGGCAAGACGTTTTCCGAGACTTTCCCCATGCAGTACGCGAAGAAGTATCACCTTACTTCTGCGGACAACATGAGCACGGATTGGCTTGGCCCCAGAATCTACAAACCGAGTCTTGAAGAGGTCTTGCGTGGGGCTCTCTCCGCGTCAGCTCCTCAAATTCACTACATTACGGGCTTCCGGTATCCGACCGAGGGTGGATTCGTCTCCTACCTCAAGAAGTTTCTTCCGATGGGCGGCTTGAAGCTCAAACACGAAGTGAGCTCGATAGATCCGCGCGCTCGACAGCTTCGCTTCTCGAATGGCCTAGTGGCCCAGTACGACGCGTTGGTTTCGTCCGTCCCGCTGCCGGACCTCGTTCGCATGATTCAGGGAGCACCCAAGGATGTGATTGACGCTGTCGGTCGATTGGCCTGTTCCACTTGCGTGTTGGTCAATGTAGGTGTCGATCGTGCCGACATATCGAACGCGCATATTTCGTATTTCTACGACGACGATATTTGTTTTACACGGTTGAGCTTTCCTCACATGCTCTCGCCGACAAATGTCCCGGCAGGGAAGGGGAGCATTCAGGCGGAAGTCTACTTTTCGGATAAGTATCGGCCAATGACCGGTTCGCCCGACGATCTCATTGAGCCGGTCATAAGGGATCTTCGCCGCTGCGGCTTGTTGAAGGAGAGTGATCGCGTTGTCTTCAAGTCTGCGATGCTCGTCAAATACGCCAACATCATTTTCGACCTCGAACGTACAGCGGCGCTGAAGACAGTTCATGGGTACCTCGACGACATCGGCATCCAATATTGTGGCCGATTCGGCGATTGGGGGTACCTCTGGACCGACGAGGCATTCAAGAGTGGTGAGAATGCCGCGGAGAAGGTTCTAAAAAGAGCATGAGTGCGGCGGGTCTCCTGAGTCGACGGCGTGATCGCGAGTTTCGATAGGGACGAAGAGACATGGATATTGCCTCGAAACCTTTGGTCAGTGTCGTTACTCCCGTGTACAACATGGGCGCATTTCTGGCGGATTGCATCGAGAGCGTTCTGAGACAAACGTACGAAAACTTCGAATACATTATCGTCAACAACTGCAGCACTGACCAATCGCTGGAGATAGCTCAGCAGTACGCGCAACAAGACGCGCGGATCCGAGTGCATAACAACGCAACGTTCGTTGGAGTGATCGAGAACCACAATTCGGCGTTCAAACAGATTTCTGCGCGCGCGAAATACTGCAAAGTCGTGTCGGCCGACGATCACATCTTCCCGGATTGCTTAACGCGAATGGTTGAGTTTGGCGAGGCCAATCCTTCTGTCGGCATCATCGGCGCGTATCAACTTTCGGGGAGCTACATCAAGTGGCAAGGCTTCCCGTACCCCAAGGCAGTCTTCTCCGGCCAGGAGATCTGTCGAAGAATATTCTTAGAGAACGACCCGACATTCGGGTTTGGGACTCCAACGTCGCTTCTATATCGAGCAGATATCATCAGAAATAGTGCGGCGTTCTATCCGAACCCCTCTCCGCACGCCGATACGAGCGCGTGTTTCGAGCAGTTGCAGAGAAGTGATTTCGGCTTCGTGTACGACGTGCTTTCGTACGAGCGAATTCATGGCGGTACCCAGAGCTCGGCTTCGGGAGATCTTAATCGCTATTCGTCTGCATATTTGGATGACGTCATAACGTATGGACCTCTCTATCTCAGCAAACCAGAATTCGACGTCAAACTAAGAGAGACGGTGAAGAGCTACTACGAGTTTCTGGCCGTTAATCTCTTCAGAGCACGAGGGGACAAATTCTGGGATTATCATAGAAGCAGGCTCGATGAACTGGGTTATCCGATTACCGTTCCGAGACTTGCAGCGGCGTTGATGACAAAGGGCTTTAGGGAGCTTAAGAGCCCGGAACAGGCGCTGAAGAAAGTTCTCCGCCGCTCATGAGTGTAGAGATGCTCATGGTTCTTACACAGCGAGGCAAACCGTGCGCACAACGAGAGGCGCTCAAGGTTCCACTGACGGAGATTGCGTGCGAATCCAAAGTGCAACAGCCGCACGCGCTGGTTTGCGCCGCTTCCTTCCCTTCCGCTAGTGATGTGGTGCCATGAACGCGAATAGCTCAGCCGCAGCCCCCCTGGTATCGATCTTGATACCGGCGTTCAATGCAGGTCCTTGGATAGCAGATACCGTTCGTTCCGCTCTCGCCCAGACGTGGAAGCGGAAAGAGATTTTGGTGGTCGACGACGGGTCGACGGATGATACCGTTGCTATCGTGCGGCAATTCGAGTCCGCAGAGCTCAAAGTCATCACTAAAGACAACGAGGGCGCTGCTGCCACTCGAAATCGAGCAATGGAGCTCTCGCAGGGTGACTTTATTCAGTGGCTGGACGCGGACGATCTGCTTTCACCGGGAAAGGTCGAGCGGCAGTTACGAGCTCTTGCGGATCCCCACGACAGGCGGACGTTGCTTTCGTGCCCTTGGGCGTATTTTTCGTTCCGCCCGCAGACGGCGCGTTTCGTGCCGACTTCATTGTGGCGCGACTTGAGCCCTGTGGACTGGATGGTTCACAAATTCACCGAGAACCTACATCAGCAGACAGCTACTTGGTTGACGAGTCGCGAGCTCGCACAGGCCGCTGGCGCTTGGGATACGCGGATGTTGAGCGATGACGACGGGGAGTACTTCTCTCGCGTGCTCATGAACAGCCATGGCACGCGGTTCGTGCCGGAGTCACGCGTTTACTATCGAGTGGTACCATCGCGCCGGCTGAGTTACATCGGCGGCTCGGACCGTAAGATGGATGCCATGCTGCTGTCGATGAAGCTGCATGTGGGGTACTTGTTGTCCCTTGAGGACAGTGCGCGCGTTCGCGCGGCGCTACTGCGGTACATCCACACCTGGTCGAAGGCCTTTCATCCGGGACGGAAGGATATCTTCGATGATTTGGCCGCCATGTCGCGATCGCTTGGAGGGGAGTTCGAGCCTCCTCGGTTGCGGTGGAAATACCGCTGGCTCGGCCCGCTTGTCGGACCTGCCCGTGCCTGGAGGTGCCAGCTTGCTTTGCCTTACTACAGGTCTCGCGTGAGCAGCGCTTTGGACAAGCTTTCCTGGCACATCGCCCCTGGATCTATATCCCCGCACTTATCGGCGGTGGATGGTTAGGGCGCTTCGCGCGCCGTGGATTGGGCTGGTCCTTGGTGGCCTGGAGAACACAAACATGACGGGAGTACAGATATGCAAAACGATCGGCGCCGGATCTTAGTCACCGGCGGCGCTGGCTTCATCGGCTCACACCTATGTGAGCGATTGCTTGCCGAGCAACACGAAGTTTTGCTGGTGGACAACTACTACACCGGCTCCAAGCGAAACATTGCCCACCTGCTCGACAACCCGAACTTCGAGACGATGCGGCACGACGTGTGTTTTCCGCTCTACGTGGAGGTGGATGAAATCTATAACCTTGCGTGCCCAGCGTCGCCGATCCACTATCAAAACGATCCGATTCAGACGACGAAAGTCAACGTACATGGTGCGATCAACATGCTCGGTCTGGCCAAGAGGGTCAAGGCACGCATTCTTCAAGCATCCACGTCCGAAGTGTATGGTGATCCGGAAATTCACCCTCAGGTTGAGAGTTATTGGGGAAACGTCAATCCACTCGGTCCGCGGGCTTGCTACGATGAGGGTAAGCGTTGCGCAGAGACGCTTTTCTTCGATTACCATCGTCAAGCGCGGTTACGGATAAAAGTTGCACGGATCTTCAACACTTACGGCCCACGCATGCATCCAAATGACGGTCGGGTGGTCTCGAACTTCATTGTTCAGGCGCTCAAGGGTGAGCCCATCACCATTTATGGCGATGGCTCGCAAACCCGGTCGTTCTGCTACGTCGACGATCTGGTGGACGGTCTTATTCGGTTGATGAACACTTCAGACGACGTCACCGGCCCGATAAATCTTGGTAACCCTGTTGAGTTCACGATGTTGGAATTGGCGGAGCGCGTCATGCGTCTCGCCAACTCGAAATCGAAGCTCGTGTACAAGAACCTTCCAGCGGATGATCCAAAACGCCGTCGGCCGGACATTACGATGGCCCGCGAACGACTCGGCTGGAAGCCAACAGTCGAGGTGGAGGAGGGTTTAGCCAGGACGATAGCGTACTTTGACGCACACCTGCGCGAACACGTGGCTACCGCCTAACGACATGCGGTAGGCGTTCTGATTCGACTTGCCTGGTTCGACCAGTCGAATCGCAATCTCGTTGCGGTGTGCTTAAGTAGACGTCGCTTGGTTCTCTGGTCGATGTCACATAAGGCAGCAGCTATAGACGTCGCGGGCGATTTTGGGGCGCAGTTGGGACACGCGAGCCCGGCGAAGCCACTGGCGTGATCGTGATTTCAGCCATGCGTACGGATCCTCACTTCCCCAGGGCCTGTAACAGTAAGGCTCTAAGAATGGGCGCTAGGTCCCGGTGTTGCTTTGTTCAGTCGGGGTATACTTCTAATATTGGATGCAGACCCGGGGGAATGCGTCCCAGAAATTACTGCGACAGGGTTAGCCCACGACGGCGTGAGTGCGAACCGAAAGTGTATCGGTCAAGCTCGTTCGAGATTCCGGGCAAAGCATGAGTTCTGCGCCATGGTGAAGGCAACAAACGAGCCAGTGGCCGGGGCCGGGCGATTGCGCGAGGTTCCGAGTCGCACGAGAGATCTAAGCCCTGGTTCTTCCAGATCAAATAGCTCCCAGCCCGCAGACGACGAGCCCCAGTCAGAAATACTCTCGCTGCGGCAGTTTGAGAAGCAGCTGCAGATCGAGAAGCGGCGTACGGACCGCACTAAGTCTCCCCTCTCACTCGTTCTGGTTCGTCTAGACACTGACCGCGGCGGCGGGGTAGCGTCGCTGGACGAGATACTAGGCCTGCTGGCCAAGGGCAAACGCGAGACGGATATGCTCGGCCACGTCGGCAAAGACCGTCTCGGGTTACTGCTCCCGCATACAAACGAGAAAGGTGTCGAGGCGTTCATCAATAGTGTCGTCAAGCGGACGGCGCATCTGCCTATCTCGATCGCGTCCGCTACGTACCCGGATCACCTTTTCGACAGTCTGTTGAGCGACTCGCGCGACGTGTCTGACACCTTAGCGTACCTGTTCGATGAGAAGACGGAGCTTAGTCGGACGGGCGCGTGCGTCAAACGGGGCTTGGATATTTTGGGCTCGCTCACCGCGATCCTGGTGTTCTCGCCCATCATGATTGCGATTGTCATCGCAATCGCGCTGTCCTCACCGGGATCGGTGATCTTCAAGCAGAGGCGCCTTGGCAAGGGTAGCGTGCCTTTCGTTTTCTATAAGTTTCGCTCCATGAGAACCGATGCGGACGACCGCATACACCGCGAATACGTCGCCAACCTCATCGAGGGGAAATTGGATCAAGTCAATCAGGGCGACCAGGATCGCCCGCTCTACAAGATGACGGCGGACCCGCGTGTCACCGGCGTTGGGCGAATCATTCGCAAGACTAGCCTCGATGAACTGCCGCAGCTGTTCAATGTGCTGAAGGGCGACATGAGCCTCGTCGGACCGCGGCCACCGCTGCCTTACGAAGCCGAGAAGTATCAGTCGTGGCATTTGCGACGCATGCTACAGATCCGGCCCGGGATTACGGGGCTGTGGCAGGTGGAAGGCCGAAGCGCCACTTCCTTCGACGAAATGGTGCGTTTGGACCTGCGCTATATCCGTAACTGCTCTTTGTGGCTCGACATCAAGATCCTGCTGAAGACGGTGAAAGTCGTGCTGCGGCGCGATGGGGCGACCTGATACGGCGTCCGCGCGACTGTTGGCGCGGGTTCTTGAGATCGCGTGCGCTCTCGTTGTCATGCCCGGATACGGGAAACTACGTCTGTGGCCGCTGTCACGGCGAGTGACTGCCTTCTCCTGATAGCATCGGTCAGCGCTACTGACAGACGGAACAAAGAGTTGGACGATCGATACCTCGCCAGGCTGCCTGCAGCCATCGACCGATTCGTTGATTGGCTGGAGTCTTACGGGAGTACCTCGTACGACCACCAGAGCTATTTTTCTGGCCCCCTAGGCGGACGGGCCAAATCGCTTTACTACCGCCATCGCGCCCTTGGCACGCTCGCCGTGGCGCCGATGATCCTTAGCGAGGCATTTTTGCCATCGGCGCGTCGTCTTTTCGGCTCGAAATTGAGATTTCCAATCGCTGATGCGCACTACGCGATGGGGTTTGCGCGGCTGGCGATGGTGACGGGTGAGACGCGCTACCACGATAAGGCCGTGGAATTTCTCGAAGCCCTGGTGCAGTCGCGTTGTCCCGGATATGAACGCTACTGCTGGGGTTACCCATTCGACTGGGTGACGCGTACCGGCGTGATGGCGAAGGATACGCCCCTCATCACCACGACTCCGTACGTCTACGAGGCATTCTTGGCGGTGTATCAGATCGATGGAGATCCGCGCTGGCTCGAAATCATGCAGTCGATCGCCGAGCACGCGTTTCTCGACATCAAGGATCGCGAAGTCTCGGCAGATTCTGCTGCGGCGGGCTACAACCCTTTCGATGCGCAGGGTGTGGTAGTCAATGCCAGCGCTTACCGCGCGTTCCTTCTCATGGCCGCTTCACAGCAGTTCCGTCGCGAAGACTATCGTTCCGTAGCGGTACGCAATTTGAACTTTGTACTTGGCTGCCAGCAGCCCAATGGCTCCTGGTTCTACGCCGCTGACGGCGTAAGAGACTTCGTCGACCACTTCCACACCTGCTTTGTGCTCAAGGCGTTGTCGAAAATCGAACAGCTGACGCCTCACACGGGTTGCACGCGAGCCATCGGCGCTGGAGTCGAATACTACGTGCATAACCTGTTCGACGAGACTGGGCTGCCGAAGCCGTTCGCCAGCGCTCCTCGTCTCACCGTGTATCGTCGAGAACTCTACGATTACGCCGAATGCATCAATATCGGCGGCTTGTTGCGGGGTAGGTTCCCCATGCTGGATCAGCGTCTCGAATCGACTCTTAGCGACGTTATCGAGAATTGGCAGAAGCGGGACGGCTCGTTCAGATCGAGGCAGCTTATATTCAGCTGGGATAACGTTCCGATGCATCGCTGGGCGCAGGCGCAGCTGTTTCGCAGCCTCTGCCTGTCATTGCCCGCGAACCCCGAAACCGCCGAACGCAGCCCTGTCCACTGATCCGGGAGACGTTGCTAGAAATGTGCGGCATTTGCGGTCAGTACAACTTCCGGGATTACGCGCCCGTCTCCAGAGAGCGCATCAAGGCCATGGCGGATGCAATCGCCCATCGTGGTCCGGATGACGAGGGGTATTACCTGTCTGGCGGATTGGGGCTTGGTTTTCGGCGCCTATCCATTATCGATCTCTCCGGCGGCCATCAGCCAATGTCCGATGTCGAGGAAACGGTCTGGGTCGCCTTCAACGGCGAGATCTACAATTTTCCTGAACTGCGCCGCGAGCTCGAGGGCTTCGGTCACGTGTTTCGGACCCGCTCCGACACTGAAGTCATCATCCACGGCTACAAGCAGTGGGGGCTCGACGTTTTCAATCACCTGAACGGCATGTTCGGCGTCGCGCTCTGGGACGAGCGGAGCAAACGGCTGACACTCGCGCGCGATTCGGCGGGTATAAAGCTCGTCTACTATAAGGTAGACGACGGTACGGTCGTTTTCGGGTCGGAGCTGCGCGCTGTGCTTGCGGCGTCGCAAGGACGCCCGAACGTGGACATGACCGCGCTCAATCTGTTCTTGCGGTATCGGTACACGCCATCGCCCCTTACGCTGTATGAAGGCGTACGCAAGCTCGCGCCTGGAACCATGGCAGTGTTCGAGAATGGCGATTTTCGCGTGGAACGCTGGCATCGTTTTCAGCCGCGTCCTTTCACGCCGCCGAAATCCGATGCCGAGGCGATCGAGGAACTGCTCGACATCTACAAACGCGCGCTGAAACGCCACTTGCTAAGCGATGTGCCGGTCGGTCTTCTACTGAGTGGCGGCGTGGATTCTGGGCTCCTCCTCGGGCTCATGGGTCTCAACGGTGATAAGTGGCCCACCTACACTGTCGGCTACGGAAAGTCCGCGTACGACGACGACGAACTCGCCGACGCTGCCGCCAGTGCTCGTATCTTCGGCGCTAGCAATGAGTCCGTGCACCTCGACAAAGCAATGTTCGAGCGCGCGCTGCCCGGCATAGTGGCGACGCTCGAGGAGCCGATCGCATCCTCTTCCATCGTACCTATGTATTTTGTTTGCCAACGAGCCCGGCAGGACGTGAAGGTCGCTCTGGTCGGCCAGGGACCCGACGAGCTCTTTGGCGGCTACACTCGGCATCTCGGCGTGCAGTACGGGGCTCTCTGGCGCGGCATGCCCGGCTGGCTCAGGCAAAGCCTCGCGAGCGGAATCGGACGCCTATCTCGGAATGAGGCACTCAAGCGCGGAGTGTACTCGCTCAACGTCGACGATCGAATGCAGCGTTACCAGAACGTGTTCTCGATCATGCCTGGCGACGTCGTGGACAGCCTATTTAAGCGCAGCCTATTGCCCGAGGGCGCAGGCGACGTCATCGTCGATCTGTGGGGCGACCTCGAGTACGAAATGCAGGACACCGACGAACTCGGCGGCTTCCAGGTGCTGGAGGTTCGTTCGTCGCTGCCCGACGAACTCCTCATGTTCTCGGATAAGCTCTCGATGGCTCATGGTCTTGAAGTGCGCGTGCCGTATCTCGACAAGGAAGTTATTGAGTACGCCCAACGCTTGCCTGCTCACTTCAAGGTGCGTTTCGGCCAACGGAAGTGGTTGCATCGGAAGGTATGCGAGAAGTTCCTACCGCCGGAGATCCTGCGACGCAAGAAGCGAGGTTTCGCAGTGAACGTGGTTGATCAATGGTTCCACGAGTCCCTCACCGAGGGCCTCGGTGCGTGCTTGGTGGATGGTGGCTCGCTGATGTATCAGTACCTGGAGCCGCGTGTAGTTCAGCGCATGCTCGAGGAGCACCGCGCAGGCCGGCACGATAATCACAAAATGCTCTTCAGTCTCATTGTGTTCGAGCAGTGGCTACGCTCGAACCAAGATGTCAGCGGTCGCGCGGCGGCGTAGGTCAAAAGATATGACACTGGAATACGTGTTGATAACGCCGGCACGGAACGAAGCGGATTACCTCGAGCTGACAATCAAATCTGTGATTGCGCAGACGGTGCCGCCAAAACGTTGGATTATCGTCAGCGACGGCTCTACGGACGACACCGACGCCATCGTCGAGAAGTATCTCCCGGCGCACCCTTGGCTCGAACTCGTGCGCTTGCCTCCGCGCAAGGAGCGTCATTTCGCAGCCAAGGTCAATGCATTCAATGCCGGGTACGCGCGTGTTAAGGAACTTAAGTTCGACGTGATTGGCAACATCGATGGTGACGTGTCTTTCGGGCCAGACTATTTCGAGTATCTGCTAGGCAAGTTCGCCTCGATGCCGAAGCTTGGCGTGGCCGGGACGCACTACGTCGAGGGCGACTTTCACTCTTTCAAGGACAGCTATATCAATGTGCAGCACGTGAACGGCCAATGCCAGATGTTCCGCCGCGAGTGCTTCGCCGACATCGGTGGCTACGTGCCGATCAAGGGCGGGGGCATCGACTGGGTTGCCGTAACCACGGCACGGATGAAGGGTTGGATCACGCTTTCTTTTTCCGAGCGGGAGTTTAATCATCACCGCAAGATGGGTACTGCCGGCACGACCGAGCTGGGCGCGCGGTTTCACTACGGCAAGAAAGACTACTTCTTGGGCGGTCACCCGCTATGGCAGCTATTCAGGAGCGCCTTTCAGATGGCGCAGAGACCATATGTGGTGGGTGGACTCGCGCTGCTCGCCGGCTATCTTTGGTGTTGGCTGCAGCGTGTGGAACGCCCCGTGTCGGCGGAGCTCATGCGCTTCCATCGAGGAGAACAGATGGCGCGCCTCAAGCAACTGATTGGTGGCCGATCCAAGGCGATGCGGCGGGATGAAGCAGATGTCCAGTAGCGTGGAGCAGAGTATCGCGGCCGGATCGGTCGTCATGCGGGATACCCTCATCCAGGGTCAGCCTGCTCAGGTTCGCTGCGTGGAGATAGGCGGGCAGTCATTCGCACTGAGTGGCGGAGTCCTCAATGTGGCTCGTCTAGAGGACGAGTGGTACGAAGATGTCAACGACCCCGAGGCGGTGATCGAAGCTCTGCGGGCGAGTCGGGGTCTCGGCGTAGATCTGTTTACCTTTTGGCAGCGACTGCCCGATACGCAGCCCAAGTATGCGTACCACCAAGACTGGGAGGAGATCGCGGCGCTGAAGATTACCTCGTATGAGGATTGGTGGAATCAACAGATCAAGTCCCGGATCCGAACGACGATCCGAAAGTCTGAAAAGGCGGGTCTATCGATCAAGGAAACCGCCTACGATGATGAGTTCATCCGCGGTATGACGGCGATCTTCAACGAAGCTCCAATCCGCCAGGGCCGCAAGTTTTGGCACTACGGTAAAGACTTCGCAACCGTAAAACGCCAGTTTGCGCGTTACGTGCATCGCGAGCGCATGATCGGTGCGTACATCGGTGAAGAGATGGTCGGCCTCGTCATGCTGGGGGACGCGGGCCGGTTCGCGCTTCTCGGTCAGATACTGTCGAGCCTACATCATCGGGACAAGGCGCCGAACAACGCGCTCATCGCGAAGGCTGTCGAGGTATGTGCGAAGAACGGATTCGAGTACCTCGTTTACTGGTACTGGGGCGACGACTCGTTGGCAGAGTTCAAACGGCGCTGCGGGTTTGAGCGAGTTGTTCTGCCGCGTTACTACGTACCACTCACGTTGAAAGGCCGGATTGCTCTGCGTACGGGAGCGTACCGCGGGTTGGCTGCCATGCTTCCCGCTGGGATCAAACGCAAATTGAAGAGTTGGCGCGCGGCTTGGCACAGGGCGGGATCGGAATGACAGAGGGATCGCCGCGGCGCGGCCGTGGATCCCCGTGCTGCCAGCTCCGCACAGCCCACGAGCAGTTCACTCTTTAGCATGCCCGGAATTGTGGGAATCATCGGCCGCGGGCCACCAGACGAGTATCTGGATCTGATCAGAACCATGATCGGGACCATGATGCATAGGCCAGACTATGTCTCGGGCGTGCACTTCGATTCTGATCTCGGCATATACGTGGGTTGGGTGGCACACGAGGGCTCCTACGCATCGCGCCAATCAGAGTCTACTGGAGATAGTGAGATATCGCTGGCGCTTTCGGGGGAATGTTTTCCTGGCGCGAGTGACCGCGGAGTCGTTGGCGCGGAAGTGGATGTCGTAGCGAAGTATGCCGCGCGAGGCGAGGGCTTTGTTTCAGAGTTGAACGGGCTGTTCAGCGGCGTCCTCATCGATCGAAGGCGCAAGAGCGCTCTCGTCTTTAATGATCGTTACGCGGCAGAAAGGCTCTATTTTTCTAAGCATGTGAACGCTGTCTGCTTCGCAAGCGAGGCCAAAGCGCTGCTTGCGACAATCCCAGCGACTAGACATCTGGACGAGCAGGGCGTCGCCCAATACCTCGCCTACGGTTCTATCTGCGACGGGCGTAGTCTGTTCCGCGATATACGGCTCGTGCCGGGCGGCTCCGTGTGGTTCATGGAGCGCGATCGGCCGCTCGTCAAGAAGCTATATTTCCAGCCGAGAGGTGGGAAGAACTAACCGCCTTGGGCGAGCCAGAATTCGAGGCGCAGTTTGTAGACGCTGCGCGGTCCGTGCTTCCCGTGTACGCACAAGCCGTACAGCCCGTCGGCGTGTCGATCACGGGTGGCCTAGATACGCGAATGGTCGTGTCGTGTCTTCCTTCGGAAGGGCCAAGACCCGTTTGTTATACGTTTGCGGGCGCTACAGGAGAGACGCTCGACGTTCGCGTGGGAAGGCGCGTCGCGCAGACGATTGGGCTGAATCATCATACGTTGCGCTTGAGCGGAGAGTTCACGAAAAGCTTCGACACCTACGTGGATCGTACAGTTTTCGTGACCGACGGCTGTGCGGGTGCTTTGACTGCTCATGAGATCTTCCTAACCGCTCTCGGGAGGACGCTGGCGCCGATTCGGCTGACGGGAAACTTCGGTAGCGAAATCCTCCGTAGCATGTCGACGCTCAAGCCCAGACAATTTGCATCGGAGCTAATCGAGCCCGTGTTTCGCCCTTTGCTAGATCGCGCTCTGGTTCGCGATGTCGAGCCACATCCTCTGACGCAGGCGGCGTTTCGTGAGGTTCCTCTACATCTGTTCGGATCCCTGGCGGCGGGGCGCTCGATGGTAGTGTTTCGGACTCCGTATCTCGACAATACAATTGTAAAACTCGCCTATCGGGCGCCGCTGGCGGCGCGGACCTCACCGAATGCCGCCCTGCGGCTGATTGCGGCCTGCAATCCTGAGCTCGCGCGCATTCCAACCGATCGGGGGATTAGTCTCGGAGCGTCATCGCTCGCTACGGCCGCGCGACGAGTGTTTTGTGAAGTCACGTTCAAGCTCGACTACTTAGACAAGGAAGGGCTGTCTGGCATCGGTGCACCGTTTGCTCCATTGTTTGGCGCACTGTCGAAGACGGGTTTGCTGGGTTTGCACAAGTTTTTGCCGTATCGCAACTGGTTTCGCGGCGAACTTGCTGAATACGTCGCCGATGTACTGGGCAGCGCAAGAGTCCGAGCGCAGCCGTATTGGAACAGACCATTTCTGGACACCGTTGCGCAAGAACACCGACGAGGCCGTCGCAACTACGTTCAGGAGATCAGTTCCGTACTGAGTCTGGAAGCAGTGGATCGCATGCTTGTGGGCGGTTGGAGTCGGGTCTTTGACGCGAATCCCCCTCAGAAGGAGGTTGGCAGGTGAAGACGCTTATTCTCAAGCTGAACGCGACAGGAGATGTGGTTCGAACGACAACCCTGCTCCATCACCTCGCGGGCAGTATCACGTGGGTAACCGCGTCCACGAATACGGTGCTACTGAAGGGTCTCGACCGAGACGTGCACTGCGTCGCCTGGGACGATCGCGCGTCCGTAACGGACGACCACTACGATCTTCTTATCAATCTAGAAGACGACGCTGCCGTTGCTGACTTCGCGCGTCGTGTACAGCATCGTCAATTGTTCGGTGCGTACATGACTCCTGATGGCGGCATGGCTTACACGGGAATGCGAAGCGGTGGTTCGACCTGAGTCTGATTAGCACATATGGGCGACGAAAGGCGGACGCGTTGAAATATGAGAACCGTGCCTCGTACCAGGAATTGATATACGCGGGTCTGGGTTGGCGTTTTTCGGGAGAAAAATAATCTGTTGCCAATGCCTAGCCGGACCGATCTTTCCGGCGATGTCGCCATCGCGCCGTCGCGGGGCCGGTCTGGCCAATGAAGAACTGGGCGCACTACGGGGAACTGAAGACGGCGCTTGTGCAGAAGGGCTTGTAGTGAACGTGTTGCCCCGTAGGGCGTCCCTTCTCGAGCATTTCGGTGACGTCAGTCAGCACCGATGCGTGGTAGGCGGTGACAGCTTGCCAATGCATCTGGCGTTAGCTGCAGGAGTTCAGTGCGTCACAATTTTCAATTGCACAAGCCCCTGGGAAATCTACGACTACGGGTTGATGACCAAGCTTGTGTCGCCACTTCTGGGCGAACACTTCTATAGTCGCGAGCTCGATCCTAGAGCGACAACGGTGATCACGCTCAAGCAGGTCGCGAGTGCTATCCTTCATCGCCTCGCACAAGGCGATAGGTCGAGCGGGACCAGATGACACTCGCGTTAGGCCGACGTCCACGAGCTATACCCCGTTTGGAGGGCGCTGTCGCTGGCGACGGCGCGCGCGCGCCTACTGCCGATTTCACTGTGGCCCTGCTAACGGGTGGGGACGACCGCTCGTATGCTCTGGGTCTGGCGACTGCACTTGCGGGCAGTGGAATCTGCGTGGAGTTCATCGGCAGCGATAAGCTTGATGCCCCGGAGTTTCGTACTAACCCATTAATTCGATTCCTGAACTTGCGCGGGGATCAAACCGAGAGTGCGGGGGCGTTCGAAAAAGTCATGCGCCTGTCCCGCTACTACGCGCGTCTGATGCTCTACTCGGTAAGGGCGCGACCGCGTTTGTTCCACATCCTTTGGAACAACAAGTTCGAGATTTTCGATCGAACTTTGCTCATGGCCTATTACCGGTTGTGTGGTCGCCGGATCGTATTTACTGCTCACAACGTCAACGCCGCGGCTCGCGACGGACGCGACAACTGGTTGAACCGCTTTTCACTCACGATCCAGTATCGGCTGTCGGATCATATATTCGTGCACACGGAGAAAATGAAGGCAGAGCTGTGCGCGAGCTTCTCCGTTTCGGGCGATAAGTCGGCGTGATACCGTTCGGTATCAACAATACACTCCCCAACACCGCCCTCACTTCGACGGAGGCGCGACAGCGACTTGGTTTGTCACAATCGAACAGAGTCGCGCTGTTTTTCGGGCAGATCGCTCCGTATAAAGGACTGGAATCTCTTGTCGCGGCCGCGGCTAAGCGGTTAGCCACGGATCCGGAGTTCGTCCTGTTGATTGCTGGAAAAGTGAAGAAAGGGGCTGAGGGCTACTGGAATCGAATCGAGGCAGCACTGTCTACGATAAACGGGGGCGTTATCCGGACACATCGAACACATAGCGGACACGAGCGTAGAAGTGTATTTCAAAGCCGCGGATGTGCTAGTGCTCCCTTATACGGAGATATTTCAGAGTGGCGTGCCTTTTCTGTCCTATAGCTTCGGTCTACCCGTAGTAGCGACGGACGTCGGGTCGCTAAGGGAAGATGTCGTCGAAGGAGAGACGGGCTTTGTCGCGCCGGGGACACGATTCCGATGCGCTGTACGACGCAATCACGTCGTACTTCGCAAGCGACCTCTGGAAGAATCTGCATGAGCGGCGCGCCACGATCATGCGCTACGCGAACGAACGCTACTCGTGGAATCGCGTTGCCAAATTGCACGCGTGGCATATCAGAAACGTGCTGCCTCTTTGCTGAGGAGAATTAGTCGAATGCCTGTTCACTTGGGTCCCGTCCTTCTGCCCCAGGTTTTGTTCGTCACGACACTCATGTTCGTGGATGTTCGTAGACAGTTTAGGCGAGTAGCAGCGCTGTGGATCCCCGTCCTATGGCTAACGATCACGGGTTCGCGGTTCGTTTCCCAGTGGATTACTCTGGGGCAGACATTGCCGGTGAACTACACCGACGGCAGTGCGATAGATGCTATCGTTTTCTTGACCCTAATCTCGCGGGAGTCGTCGTTCTCGCGCGACGCAAGGTGGCATTAGTAGAGTAATCCGCCGCAATCCGTGGCTGTTCGCTTTTTGCCTTTTCGGGTTGCTGTCCATTCTGTGGTCGGACTTTCCGTTTATCGCGTTCAAGAGATGGGTGAAGACGCTTGGGCATCCGGTGATAGCGCTCATTATCCTCACCGACACCGATCCGGTGCGTGCGTGCCGCACAGTGCTGAAGCGCTGCGCGTACGTACTGGTGCCGTTCTCGATCTTGTTCATCAAGTACCTTCCTGAGTACGGTCGCGGTTTCGACCTGTATACGGGAGCCGCATACGATCGTGGGGTTGGGTTGACGAAGAACGATCTCGGGTACGTTTGTATGGTGTTTGGCGTGTTCTTTTTTTGGAGTGTGCTGACTGCAAGTCGCCTCGAACCGCCGAGTAAGCGGGGCTCCGAAAACCTAATGGGCATGGCTTTCTTTGGATTGATTTGCTGGCTCTTGTTGCGATCTGCCAGTGCAACGTCCCTCGTCACGATGTTGCTCGGTATGGCCATGGTGCTGATTCTCGGACTGCGCGTCGTCGATAAGCGCTATATCGGAACGACGATACTCATCGGTCTCGTGCTGGCAGTCATAGCGCAGGCTACGTTTGACGTCTATAGCCATGTGGTGGGCGATGTCGGCGAATCCCAGTCTCACGGATCGTACCCGAGGTTTGGGCTGATGCAATCGCGCTGCAACCAAACGTGATAGTCGGCGCGGGATTCGAGAGCTTCTGGCTCGGAAGGAGACTCGACACGCTGTGGGCCAAGTGGTGGTGGCTCCCGAAGCCGCAGGCTCACAACGGTTATCTGGAGACGTACCTGAACTTGGGAGTGTTGGGGGTTGTCCTGCTCTTGGGTGTTATTGTGTCTGTCTTCCGGAAGATCGCTCGTCAGTTGGTGAGCTCAGACGTCGAGTTTGCGCGATTGAAGCTCGCATTCTTGTTCGCGATTCTCGCGTTCAACTACACGGAGGCTGGTTTCAAGGGGGTGCATCTCATATGGACCCTATTCTATATAGTGGCGATGGAGTATCCGAGCGCGAAGCAGCTCGGGGAGCAGAGCGGCTCGGTGATACGGGCTTTCGGTGGAAATGCAGTTTCCTCGCTGGTGAGGCGCAAAGGGCTGGCTGACGGGGCGCATGGACGCACCACTTCAAATCGTACTGCGCTGCGCTGAAGAATTCGCACCCAGAGCGCGTTATGCGCTCGACACACCGACGTGCGCGTGGGGGATACCAGTCGTTTACGGGCGACATCCTCCCGCTGAGGGGCCGTGGCTGTTTTATGGTGAGAGCTTAGCCGGACTAATCGGGCAAGAGCGCTGCGTGTCCCTGCCGCATGTTGCCTCGGCGTGGGATCTATTTAGGGGGCGAACCGACGTCGATGGGTCGGAGACGTCCGGGCGGCCTAGTGGTAGTCCTGCCCAACTCTCAGGTTACCGAAGGCCAGTGGGATGTCCGTTTCGACATCGTAGCGAACGCCTTCTACTTCCTGTCATCTTGGTCCGAGCGAATGGGTGGACAGCTCCCCGAAACGGGGCCTATATAGTGACAGTGTCTTCCTCCGACTCGGAATAGCACAAGACGTCGTAGATCGGTATCTAGAACGCATCGTTGCCGGTCTAGATGCGTTGTGTGGACGACTAAAAGCGGCGCCGTGGCGGCCGCGGGAGTGGCCGACTGGTGCGAGCTACGCCGTGCTACTTTCTCATGACGTTGATTTTCTGCCAGCTGGTTTTGTCGACATCGTCTTACAGGGTGCGAAGACCGTTCTACGTCATCTGTGGCGTCAGCGCGATCCGGCCGATGCCCTGCGCGCCGCTACGGGTCTCGCCAAAGCCGTTCTGAGCGGACGGGATCCCTACGGGTGCGTACCGGATATCATTAAACGTGAACAAGAGCTTGGGGTTCGCGCTTCATTTCAGGTCGCGGTCGGGCACCGCCACCCGAATGACGTGAACTACTACGTAGAAGACACTCGTATACGTGCCTATCTCGGCACGATACTCGAGGAAGGGTTTGAGATTTGTTTGCATGGGAGTTACCTCTCCACAGAGAACGGGGACTGGTACGTAGACGAGGCGGCCCTTTTGACGCGCTGTTTATCTAGACCGGTGGGGTCGCGTCAACACTTCCTTTCGTTCAATTACGACTCGCTATTCAAGGCGCAGGAACGAGCTGGGATTCAGTACGACATGTCCCTGGGATATCCCGATCAAACGGGCGCGCGGGCGGGTTTCTCATATCCCTACTTCCCATACTGCCTGGATGAGGATCGCCCCTATCGCGTATTGGAGATTAGTTTGTTTGTCATGGATGTGACGCTTCGTAGCTATCTCAGATTGAAGGGTCCTAAGGCGTGGCGCGTCATCGAGTCCGAACTCAGCGCGCTAAGACACAAGCGCGGGTGTGTCTCGGTTGTCTGGCATCCCATTGTCTTTGGCGGCGCACGGGATCCAGGAGATGGCCAACTGTTTTGGGATATGGTGAGGGAAATAGGGCTCACAAACGGCGTTGCCACGGATGGGAGAACGATCAATGCATACTGGCGGGAACGAGCGAGTGCCTACGCAAGTTTCAACTGACAACCCGCGGAACGACACGTCTGCGGATCCCTACACCAACTCTTGAAGCGAGCGTCGTTCGACCGGGAGAGCGCCTGCGCCGCTGTCACGGATTGATTTGAAGGTTAGTTGGCGCGTTGGGAACGACCCCGGTAGACATCGGCCCAATGTACGAAGTGGCGATTACCAGGTTGTCATACCACTTATCATTTTGTTGCGTCGATCCCTGCCCGCCGTTTTCTAGCTGTATCTGATCGATCTTTACCGTACTCACATCCCTGAAACGCACGTCCTGCCAATCGGCGATAAGCATTCCGTCCTGCCAGACCGCTACGCGACCATCTCTGCTCCCTGGCGTATTCATCTGAACCAGCATCTCATAGCAGATCCATACGCCTCTCGCCGGAATCACTTTCGGCCGAGCGACGAAGAATTGTCCGAAAGACTGGGACCCATTGCTTGTCGATCCGTCAGAGAACCAATGCTCTCCATACACGTCATCCTGCTCCGGATGATAGACATACGCGTGTGTGTACCCCGGCTCCGCTTCGGAACCCCACTTCGAGTTTTCGATGTTCACAAGAAAGAAGTCTGTGCCGTTGGGTCTGCTGCCTGGTCCGGTGTAGTTTCCCGTGATTCGCAATCCGTTATGCGCAGAATTGATTCCCGCATAGTTAGGCTGGTAACGCGCGTAGACACGCATGAACAGCAGATCTCGAGTCGGCGCGATGTTCTTGACGATCGCATTCGACACCTCGCTACCGCTGGTCGGCATTCTGAGCCTTAGCGCTTTCGCCCCACCGAAGAATGTCGATGTATCGAATGCGATGTTCGAGCCTTGGTAGTAGTTGTCGTAGTGACCTGAACTTGTCAGCTGAGTCGCCGATGTATAGCTTTCGAACCCATCTGCAAATAGGACGCGCGCGTCGGCGGCAATCCCACTGTCGTTAGGATACGACGCAGCAACGCCACTATTGCCTTCCGGCAGCGGAGGCGGGGCCGCAGAATACGCGCCGAGACTAGTAAACGCGCCGAACAGCAAGCCAACGTATCCGAGGTGTAAGCAGCGCTTCTCCATTTCTCCGACCTCCGTTTTGTGAAGCGATGACAAGTGCGTTACCAACGAATGCCATCGATCCCATATTGAGTGATCCTTCTCGATAAGAGACCCTACGCGCCCTTACCGTGAGCTTCAACTGCGACTTGCCACTCAGCTCACTCTCACACCGATCCAGTCACGGTGACATTTGTACTAGTTGTGACGCAGCTCACGAAGCGAGTCACGCTGTCGCAAAATGCGGACAGCTCAGCATCTGGACACCCATCAACCTAAGTCGTTAAATGGCGTAGCCGGACTTTGATGACCCCAGAAGATGAACGCCTACATTTGTGAGACTGTTGCGAGCGAGGACAGCAGTTCGGAGCGCTGCCGCGAGCGTGCCACGACAGCAATTAATCCCATAACGAATCTATCGGGGTGAATGTTAGGAATATTTCGCCCGAATAGATGCAGGTCTTTCTAAAGAACATTTCATGACAAACACACGCCGTGTCGCGCATCTGCAGCCCGTCACGCTTATCGAAACTTTGACCGGTACGGGCTCGACTCATGCTGCAGTCGTTGCAGTAGCAAGCTGTTGGTCAACCCGCGGAGAATTTCATCCATGAACCCAATCGTATCTAGATCCCTCTCGTTCGCAGTTGTTCTGTTCGCCGCGTTCGCGCAGAGCCATGCTGCGATGGCGGCAACGCGCAATGCCGCAAGCTGCTCGCAGACGGACGTGCAATCGGCCATCAACTCAGCCGCCAACGGTGACCTTGTCACAGTGCCTTCCGGCAGCTGCACCTGGAATTCGCTATCAATCTCTAAGGGCATCCACGTGAGCGGTGCCGGTGCAAGTCAGTCCATTATCACCCTGACGGGGTCGGGAACTCTTTCGCCGGTGGCGACAGTATCCATTGAGATAAGCGGGTTCCGGTTCCTCCGTACGCAGGCGTCCCGGGCATGGACCGTGCACGGGTCGGTGACGAACAAACCAGTGCTGTTCCACGACAACGATGTGCGCGTGACCAACAACGGTGAATTCTTCCGGTGGGAAGTCAATAACGGAGTGATTTTCAAGAACACGTTCACGTGCACGTGGGATGAGTCGGTGCTGCAGCACAAGAACGACGCGGACACGTTGTCGTGGACAACGGTGGACACGCTCGGGTCGCGCGACACCAACGGCGATAAGAACCTCTACGTCGAGGACAACACTTGGAACAATTGCACAAATCAGGGGATGGACTTCGACGATTCTTCGCGCTCGGTAGTGCGATATAACGTATTCAACAATTCAAGCTGGAACAGCCACGGTTTTGCTACCTCGCCCATCGGCAATCGCCATTTTGAAATTTATGGCAATCAGTTCAACCAGCAAGACCCGAGTGTCAACCAGAACTGGCAAATCTGGATCAGGGGTGGCACGGGCGTCATTTTCAATAACTACATTCAGGACTTGAACGGTGTAATGTGGGGAAACAAGCCCGAAATTCAACTTTCGGTACGTGCCGCCTCTGACGGAGGTGGACAGTACCCCGGCGGATGTTGCACTACCTATCCTTGCATCCGCCAGCTTGGACAAAACTACAGCGCATCGTCCCAGTTCACGGACCCTATCTACATCTGGAACAACACAGGAGGGTATGCTGTAACGCCCGACCAAGAGTGGGGAACCTGTGGCGGGGCTGCAAGTAAGTTCATGCAGAGCGGCCGTGACTATGTGATGGCGGCACCGCGTCCCGGATACACGCCTTACACTTATCCGCACCCGTTGCGGACAGACGCGTTGCGCCCTTCTCCGCCGTCCGCCCTCAATGCCCAGTAGGCAACATCACGCGCGATTTGGGCAGTGTGATCTCGAGACCGTGCCGTTTCCGCAACGAAGATGCTCCTCTCGAGTGGCCGTTGTGCCCAGCGCATGCAGCGCACGCACGGCCCGCGACGAGTTCAGGCCGCGTGTCCGGACGTTCCTCCGGTTAGCGAGAGAACGACGTCACCACCGCCGGCGACGCAGCCCCTTTTGCGAAGACCGACGGTGAGCCTGCGCCGTCAGCTCGCACGGCCATGACCGTCATCCATGGCACAGGATCGGGGATCGCATACAACACCCGCTCGTCATCGAGCCATTCGGCTTGATCGTCTACGCTGCGTAGCTCCGCGAGCGGATAATCGCTCAACGTCGCGATATCGAGTACGGACAGGCGCCAAGCATTGCGAGACACGCGCTTCTTGAACGCGATACGCGTACCATCGGGTGACAGCGACGGGCACTCAACGCCTGCGCGCAGCACGGTCAAACGGCGGCCGCCGATATCGCCACGAACAAGGTACTCCATATCGCCCGTTCGCAGCGTCGCGTAAAAATAGTTGCCGTCCCGCTCGAACGTTACACCCCAATAGTTCGCGTTCGGCGAAGTGATCGGCCGACCGTCCCGCTCCACGACGAACTCCTCCAGATTGCCAATGCTTGCGCGCTCGACAAGATCGATCAAGAGCGTCGCGGTCGACAACTGCGTGTCACCGTAGGAATGGCCGGTGACGAATACCGTGAAAGCCGCATAACGCCCGTCGGGCGAGATGCGCGCCCTGGACGGGATACCGTCGGCACGTACTTGGAACAACGGCGCGAAACGTTCGTCGACAATGGTGGCTGTGGTCTCTGCGCTCAGCATGCTGGCCTTACGGCTGAGACAGATTCCACGGCTTGCCGCAAAATGGATTCGCTCGCAGCGCAGGCTCGTCGCCACGCGGTCGTCTATTCGCGCCAGCGAAGCATATTCCACGCTGCCGAGGTTCGGAGAGTCGCGCATATTGATCGCGAGCAAATACGGCTCTGCGCCTGTCTGGTCGTCGAGCGTCAGCGATCCGTGGCGAGTGGTTGGCACCTTGTTGCTGGCCTCCCGAAGCCCTCGGCCGGAATACAACGTGTAGCCCAAGGCGGTGCCGACACACAAGAGCACCACTAACGCGAAAACCCACACGTTTCTAGAGGGCTGTTGCATCGATCGATCAGTTAACGGCTGTCCGTAGGATAGTGCGGCTAACAGCGCAGAGTATCCCGATCAACGCTAATGCAAAAAAGATGAGCGTCACGTCGGCCCCCGACCGCTCCCAAAACACGCCATACAACATAGACGCCAACAGCCGCGCAACCCCGGTGCCGGTCGTCACCAGAGCCAACCCCGTAGCGAGCATATCGGGCGGCAGAAGACGACTAGCTAGCGCCATCAATACGCCATCGGTAGCCGCATAGTAGGCGCCGAGCGTCGCGAGCATGAGAACCACCACGACACCGTTCATGATCGGCGACAATAACAACGCATAAGCGGCGAAGAGTAGGCCGTAGCCGAGTAGGAAGACGCGCCGATGCCCGATGCGATCTGCGAGGCGGCCCATAGGAATGGCCAGGACCATGAACGACAGTGCCGTGACAACATAGAGCAACGGGAACACGCCGACGGCGAAAGTCATGCGTTGCTGCAACGCAAGGTACAGCAAGCTGTCGCTCACCGTAACCAATGACAGTGCGCTGCCCACTGCGATCAAGACGCGGAATTCCTTTTGCCGTAGCAGCGCGCGAATTCGCGTCGAGGAGACCGAGGCTGGAGTCGTGCTGCGGTCGTCCGCTGACACTTCGCCGCTTCCATGCGCCGGGTTCTTGACGAACAGTACGATGATGGCGACACCAATCAGAGCGACACAGAAGCTGACGACAAAAACCGCATCGTAGCCTTGCGGCGCGGCAGCCAGCACCACGACAGCCAGCAGCGGCCCGAGCATGGCACCGGCCGTGTCCATGGCTCGATGCACGCCGAATGCCGTGGCCAGTCGATCACTGCGATTGCTGGCCGCAATCATGGCATCGCGCGGCGCTGTGCGAATGCCTTTGCCGATGCGGTCGAGCATGGTGACGCTGGATATCGCGATCCAGCTACTGCCTGCGATCAGCAACCCTAACCTGCACGCGGCCGACATGGCATAGCCGGCGGCCGCCACGTGCTTGGGCTTGCGCCAACGATCGGCAATCATGCCGCTGATCACGCGAACCAATATGGCGGCGCCCTGATAGATGCCGTCGGTCAAGCCAATCTGAAATGGCGAAAGCTGCAGCGTGACCAGTAAGTAGATGGGCAACGTGGTACTAACCATCTCCGCCGAGACGTCGGCGAAGAGGCTAGTGGCGCCGAGAAGCAGCACCGTGGTGCCGACACGTGTCCACTCCAGAGGGGACCTCGGCAAGAGGTGCTTCTTCTTCAGCAGATCAGCCGACGTCTCCGCCTGGTACATCGTGCTCCGGGTAATATTTCGAGTTCGGAAGGGTCGCATGCCGGATCAGGCGTTGGTGGACACGCCGAGCGTCGACGTCGTCCCACGCAAGAGGTCATCGAGCCGCCGCCGACGGCTGCTCAAAACGCTATCCCGTTCGAATTTCTAACCCTCTACTTTTCTGGCTCGCCCAGCACGTCGAGAAAGGTACGGGCCCACTCGAGCCTTAGGGGCCGAGGAACCTAGATAGAATGTTTGCCGTGGTCTTCTGGATTCGAGAATCAACCTTATCCACGGCTCCCTCGGGATACCAATCATCAAGCCCCCAGCCCCAGGCCATCGTGCCGGATCGCGAACACCCACGCTCCGCTGGGTGCCTGGTAAATCGATGAATTCGAATAGTCTGCACCCTGAGATCCAGCATATGGCGAGTGTGACAACAGCACGTAAGTGCCGTTCACCGCAGCTGGCGCGCCATCCCCACTGACAACGCGATCGGCTTCATACCCGACGAGCCCGGGCACAGCGTCGCCATCCTTAAAGCCGGTTCCGGCATACACCCAGTTTCCGCTGTTCGTAACCACGTACGGAGCCCAGCCGCTGTTTGGGCCATTCGTAAACTCGACGCCGACGAACGCCTGCTCGGGGCGAGCGACACCTGCATCGCGCCATCTGATTGTCTTCAGACTCGTGACAGCAATTGGATCGAGCGACGCTTCCTTGTAGCAAACCATCACCCGATTCGCCACACCAGTGCTCGAGGGCTCGAAACGAACCTGCCAAAAGATCGAGTTGGCGCCGAGGAACGCCAGGTTGACCCCTGCATCGCGTGCTGAAACGGCGGCGTCATACATCGGCTTCGACCAGTACTCGTCATGCGGGAGTGAGAGAAAACCTCGATAGTTCAGTAGTCGGATGCCGTCCGTGTGTGTTTCCAGATCGGTCGAATACGCTACGTCGTAACCTGACTTTTCCAACCACCGAAGCGTATTGATTTCCGAGAGTTGCAAGAAAAGACCTGCGCCGTCATTGGCGTAGGGCCGATCGAAAGAGACTTTCACCGCCCTAACCGTTCCTGCAAGCGTGTTTGCCCCCGCGCTGTTGTGTTCGTAGAGACTTTTTCCGGTGGCACCGTTGTCGGGATAGCTGTTGTAGGCCTGATAGGTCGTCACGGATTGCTGAAATAGGAAATCAGCTGACCGGCCGTCGTCGCGCACTGTGAAGGTAATGTAATTGTAGAACCCCTGCGCGTTCTTCAGGACAGCCAGATAGATTCCGCTGGTCCATGAGGTCTGCGTCGCTAGAGTAAGACCAGTCGACCAGTTGCACTCGATCATTCCCGTGGATGCGTTCGTCGGACAGGTAGGTTGAGTGATTCCGCTGAGCGGGCCGACGTGTTGCATGAGGCGTCCACCCAGCCCCTGGTACCAACCCATTCGATATACGTCGATCGTATACGTTTGTGCTGGATTCACACTCACGTGGACATTGATGCTTTCGCCCTTGTTGACGCTGACCGCGGATGCGTACCCTTTGATTTGGCCCGCGGCATCCGTCGCGTATGGCCGCCCATAGAGGTCGCCGAGCTGCCACGCGCTGGATCCGGGCTGTTGGTTCTCGATGACCACGGGGTTGAACTGCGCCGTCATCGTTGTTGCGGTCGCGACGCCCGAATAGGCGCTGAGATTGCCGGCGGCGTCGACGGCACGGATCCGGTAGCTGTAGCTGCTCGAGGCACTCAGGCCCGTGTCACTCACGCTCGTGCCGGTCGGCGTCAGCACCTGCACGAAACTGCTGCACGCGACGCCTTGGCAGCGCTCGACCCGGTAGCCCGTCACGCCGACGTTATCGGTCGAGGCCGTCCAGCTCAAGTTGATCTGCGTCGCGCTTGCCGCCAACGCCGTTGCGTTCGCTGGCGCCGTTGGCGGCGCCGTATCGGGAACCAGCGTCGTGGCACTAGCCGTGTTGGAGTAGGCGCCCAGATTGCCGGCGGCGTCGACGGCACGGATCCGGTAGCTGTAGCTGCTCGAGGCAGTCAGGCCCGTGTCACTCACGCTCGTGCCGGTCGGCGTCAGCACCTGCACGAAACTGCTGCACGCGACGCCTTGGCAGCGCTCGACCCGGTAGCCCGTCACGCCGACGTTATCGGTCGAGGCCGTCCAGCTCAAGTTGATCTGCGTCGCGCTTGCCGCCAACGCCGTTGCGTTCGCTGGCGCCGTTGGCGGCGCCGTATCGGGAACCAGCGTCGTGGCACTAGCCGTGTTGGAGTAGGCGCCCAGATTGCCGGCGGCGTCGACGGCACGGATCCGGTAGCTGTAGCTGCTCGAGGCAGTGAGCCCCGTGTCACTCACGCTCGTGCCGGTCGGCGTCAGCACCTGCACGAAACTGCTGCACGCGACGCCTTGGCAGCGCTCGACCCGGTAGCCCGTCACGCCGACGTTATCGGTCGAGGCCGTCCAGCTCAAGTTGATCTGCGTCGCGCTTGCCGCCAACGCCGTTGCGTTCGCTGGCGCCGTTGGCGCCGTCGTGTCGGGACCGGCCGGGGTTACCGGCGTACTCATGTCGGTCTGGAGTTCCGCCGCGGTCAGCGCACGGTTGTAGACCCGCACTTCGTCAATCAAGCCCTGGAAGTATTCACCCCAGGGACTGTTGCCGCCGATCCAGAGGGGGTTCGTCGTCGCCGCTACGGCCCCTGTCCGCGCCGCACTCGAGGAAAGGACGCCGTTCACGTATAGCCGTAGCGTTGTCCCATCGTAGGTCAACGCCAGGTGTGTCCAGGTATTCACCGGGCTCGCAGACGTTCCACCCGCGAATGCGAATGTGCCGTTGAACGTCCCGCCACCCCCCGGCCACAACGGGCCTTGCTGGGTACTGGCCTGGAGGAAGTATCCATCCCCCTCCCGCAGCATGATCGTCCGCCACCCGCTTTGTGCGGCCGTCGGAAGAGTCCACGCTTCCAACGTAAACGCTGAGGAAAGGTTCAGTGACGTCGCCGCAGCCACCCACACCTTGCTGCTCACGCCATCGAATTGCAGCGCACCGCCAGCCCGACCCTGGGTCGACCACGTCGCCCCCATGATCGTCCCCGTGTTTCCGTTTCCAGATGCGTCGCTCACAGTAGCGCCGCTGGCTTCGTTGAACCCGTATGCCGCGACCAGATTGGAAGAGATGGTAGTGGTAGTAGTGGCCGTGGCCACCGGCGAGTAGCCACCGAGATTGCCGGCGGCGTCGACGGCACGGATCCGGTAGCTGTAGCTGCTCGAGGCACTCAGGCCCGTGTCACTCACGCTCGTGCCGGTCGGCGTCAGCACCTGCACGAAACTGCTGCACGCGACGCCTTGGCAGCGCTCGACCCGGTAGCCCGTCACGCCGACGTTATCGGTCGAGGCGGCCCAGCTCAGGTTGATCTGCGTGTCGCTCGTGGCGGTTGCCGAGGCGCTGGCCGGCGCCGTTGGCGCCGTCGTGTCGGGCGCCGCCTGCGTAGTGGCCGTGGCCACCGGCGAGTAGCCACCGAGATTGCCGGCGGCGTCGACGGCACGGATCCGGTAGCTGTAGCTGCTCGAGGCACTCAGGCCCGTGTCACTCACGCTCGTGCCGGTCGGCGTCAGCACCTGCACGAAACTGCTGCACGCGACGCCTTGGCAGCGCTCGACCCGGTAGCCCGTCACGCCGACGTTATCGGTCGAGGCGGCCCAGCTCAGGTTGATCTGCGTGTCGCTCGTGGCGGTTGCCGAGGCGCTGGCCGGCGCCGTTGGCGCCGTCGTGTCGGGCGCCGCCTGCGTAGTGGCCGTGGCCACCGGCGAGTAGCCACCGAGATTGCCGGCGGCGTCGACGGCACGGATCCGGTAGCTGTAGCTGCTCGAGGCACTCAGGCCCGTGTCACTCACGCTCGTGCCGGTCGGCGTCAGCACCTGCACGAAACTGCTGCACGCGACGCCTTGGCAGCGCTCGACCCGGTAGCCCGTCACGCCGACGTTATCGGTCGAGGCGGCCCAGCTCAGGTTGATCTGCGTGTCGCTCGTGGCGGTTGCCGAGGCGCTGGCCGGCGCCGTTGGCGCCGTCGTGTCGGGCGCCGCCTGCGTAGTGGCCGTGGCCACCGGCGAGTAGCCACCGAGATTGCCGGCGGCGTCGACGGCACGGATCCGGTAGCTGTAGCTGCTCGAGGCACTCAGGCCCGTGTCACTCACGCTCGTGCCGGTCGGCGTCAGCACCTGCACGAAACTGCTGCACGCGACGCCTTGGCAGCGCTCGACCCGGTAGCCCGTCACGCCGACGTTATCGGTCGAGGCGGCCCAGCTCAGGTTGATCTGCGTGTCGCTCGTGGCGGTTGCCGAGGCGCTGGCCGGCGCCGTTGGCGCCGTCGTGTCGGGCGCCGCCTGCGTAGTGGCCGTGGCCACCGGCGAGTAGCCACCGAGATTGCCGGCGGCGTCGACGGCACGGATCCGGTAGCTGTAGCTGCTCGAGGCACTCAGGCCCGTGTCACTCACGCTCGTGCCGGTCGGCGTCAGCACCTGCACGAAACTGCTGCACGCGACGCCTTGGCAGCGCTCGACCCGGTAGCCCGTCACGCCGACGTTATCGGTCGAGGCGGCCCAGCTCAGGTTGATCTGCGTGTCGCTCGTGGCGGTTGCCGAGGCGCTGGCCGGCGCCGTTGGCGCCGTCGTGTCGGGCGCCGCCTGCGTAGTGGCCGTGGCCACCGGCGAGTAGCCACCGAGATTGCCGGCGGCGTCGACGGCACGGATCCGGTAGCTGTAGCTGCTCGAGGCAGTCAGCCCCGTGTCACTCACGCTCGTGCCGGTCGGCGTCAGCACCTGCACGAAACTGCTGCACGCGACGCCTTGGCAGCGCTCGACCCGGTAGCCCGTCACGCCGACGTTATCGGTCGAGGCGGCCCAGCTCAGGTTGATCTGCGTGTCGCTCGTGGCGGTTGCCGAGGCGCTGGCCGGCGCCGTTGGCGCCGTCGTGTCGGGCGCCGCCTGCGTAGTGGCCGTGGCCACCGGCGAGTAGCCACCGAGATTGCCGGCGGCGTCGACGGCACGGATCCGGTAGCTGTAGCTGCTCGAGGCACTCAGCCCCGTGTCACTCACGCTCGTGCCGGTCGGCGTCAGCACCTGCACGAAACTGCTGCACGCGACGCCTTGGCAGCGCTCGACCCGGTAGCCCGTCACGCCGACGTTATCGGTCGAGGCGGCCCAGCTCAGGTTGATCTGCGTGTCGCTCGTGGCGGTTGCCGAGGCGCTGGCCGGCGCCGTTGGCGCCGTCGTGTCGGGCGCCGCCTGCGTAGTGGCCGTGGCCACCGGCGAGTAGCCACCGAGATTGCCGGCGGCGTCGACGGCACGGATCCGGTAGCTGTAGCTGCTCGAGGCAGTCAGCCCCGTGTCACTCACGCTCGTGCCGGTCGGCGTCAGCACCTGCACGAAACTGCTGCACGCGACGCCTTGGCAGCGCTCGACCCGGTAGCCCGTCACGCCGACGTTATCGGTCGAGGCCGCCAGCTCAAGTTGATCTGCGTCGCGCTTGCCGCAACGCCGTTGTGCTGGCGCCGTTGGCGCCGTCGTGTCGGGACCGGCCGGGGTTACCGGCGTACTCATGTCGGTCTGGAGTTCCGCCGCGGTCAGCGCACGGTTGTAGACCCGCACTTCGTCAATCAAGCCCTGGAAGTATTCACCCCAGGGACTGTTGCCGCCGATCCAGAGGGGGTTCGTCGTCGCCGCTACGGCCCCTGTCCGCGCCGCACTCGAGGAAAGGACGCCGTTCACGTATAGCCGTAGCGTTGTCCCATCGTAGGTCAACGCCAGGTGTGTCCAGGTATTCACCGGGCTCGCAGACGTTCCGCCCAGGAATTTGAACGTCCCGTTGAACGTCCCGCCACCCCCCGGCCACAACGGGCCTTGCTGGGTGCTGGCCTGGAGGAAGTATCCATCCCCCTCCCGCAGCATGATCGTCCGCCACCCGCTTTGTGCGGCCGTCGGAAGAGTCCACGCTTCCAACGTAAACGCTGAGGAAAGGTTCAGTGACGTCGCCGCAGCCACCCACACCTTGCTGCTCACGCCGTCGAATTGCAGCGCACCGCCAGCCCGACCCTGGGTCGACCACGTCGCCCCCATGATCGTCCCCGTGTTTCCGTTTCCAGAGGCGTCGCTCACAGTGGCGCCGCTGGCTTCGTTGAACCCGTATGCCGCGACTAGGGCCGTGTCAGCGGCTGCCCCGGCGGGAGGGAGCAGAAGTACTCCTACTAGCACGGCGTATGGCAAACCCAATCGCTGCCATCGTTGCGCCTTCAGTAGCATCAAGGGCTCTCCCGCATCGACGATACTCGCCGCTCAAATGACGCTCTGGATTCGGAAACGTAGATCAACGCCGTGCAGCGCCGTGACCCTTCATGAGCACGCGTTGCCCGGTGCTGAGTCGTCGTCGCAACAGACATGACGTCCTCTATTGCCCAGCGCGTTAACACTGTCACCACGACCGCCCGCAATTGGCCTGACAATTGACGGCAGGAGCGCCGGCAGTCCTCGGCCACGAATTCACCGAGACGTTCGACAAAGTTGGTTTCAAGCAATAAATGCGCCAATCTATAATCGATTGATTTAATGAATAAAGTGATCCCGCGATCGCAGCATCTGTAAAAGAAATCGACTTCCACTCCCGTCATCCCGAGCGTTGGTGGCCGGTAGAACTGCAGTTGGTGCTCCGGCGTTTCTCGCACGCCTGGGGGGCGGCAGCGACGAAGCGATCGAAGACTCACCGACGAGCTGGCACTGTTCGCACTCAAAACGGAGGGATAGGGGAGATAAAGGCGATCGGCATTCACACGCTCACGACACTCGGTCTGGTATCGCCTGTGCTTGGATGGAAACTGCGACTGGGATTCCATTTCTGGGATAGGGTTAGTGCGCCCGCCGCCTGGCTCAAGGAGAATCTACAGTACGCGGCATGAAATCTTTTCGGGGCCAGACTGACCGCAGCTGAGATAACACAGACGGTGATAGCCATCACGAACTTGCGAATGAAGGATGCTGGGGTGGAGGAGGCCGGCACCGCCGCTGATCGGAATCAGGATGCTGTCTTGTGCGAGCACGGCGAGGGCGTAACCGTACGATCGATGGGTCCTCTTCGAGCAGGCCGTTCTATCACGTCAATGCTAGAGAGAGCTCTACGCGATACAGACGGCAAATGGAGGGTCTGAGAGATAAGGCTCTTCGCGGCGGTGTAGCCCGGATCGCCGCTCAGGGGGCGAATTTCGCGGTCCGCATTGTGACGCTCATCATCCTTGCGCGACTGTTGAGCCCCGACGACTTCGGTTTGGTCGGCATGGTGACCGCTTTTACGGGCGTGCTCGCCCTCTTTCGCGACTTCGGCCTTTCGGCTGCGGCGGTTCAGAAGGAAACCATCACCGAGGCTCAATCCTCGACACTCTTCTGGATCAATGTTCTTGTCGGGTGCGGGTTGGCGATCGTCGGACTGATAGCGGCGCCGGCCATTGCTGCCTGGTACCGAGAGCCAAAGCTTTTCGAACTGACAGCGGCACTCTCGTTGGGCTTCGTTCTGAACTCTGCGGGCATTCAACACGGTGCTCTCTTACAGCGGGAAATGAGGTTCACTGCGCTCGCGATGATCAACACGGTTTCGTTGGTCGCTGCGGGTCTTGCAGCAATCGTTACCGCTCTGGCCGGCGCAAGATATTGGTCACTGGTCGCGATGACGCTCGTACTACCTGTGGGTACAACGGTTGGCTGCTGGATTGCTTCTCGTTGGATTCCGGGCAAACCTCAACGGGGCTCGGATGTGCGTTCGCTCCTGAAGTTCGGTGGACTATTAACAATGAACAGCCTCTTCGTATACCTGACCAACAACGTCGACAAAATGTTGATCGGACGGTATTGGGGGGTTGAAGCGCTGGGCATCTATGGTCGCGCGTATCAGCTGGTAAGTATCCCAATAGACAACCTCAATTCGGCCGCTGGTGAGGTCGCTTTCTCCGGGCTGTCGAGAGTTCAAAACGATCCGAATCGGCTGAAGAGTTATTTTCTCAAGGGCTATGCCCTTGTCCTGGCGGTCACTGTCCCGATCACAATTGCTTGCGGGCTCCTGGCCACTGATCTGATCGCAGTACTCCTAGGCCAAAAGTGGGAGGCAACCGTCCCCATATTCCGCTGGCTTGCGCCGACCATTCTCGCCTTTGCCATCGTCAACCCGCTGGGATGGTTCCTCTACTCATTGGGGATGGCTCGACGCGCTCTTTGGATGTCCATAGTCATTGCCCCTGTAACAATCCTGGCCTATGGCCTCGCCTTGCCCTTTGGGCCCGTTTGGATTGCGCGTGCGTATTCACTTGTGATGTTGGCCTGGATCGGTCCGGCGGTATGGTGGGCTGTAAGGGGTACAGTGATTTCTCCAGCCGAGCTGTTCCGAACAGCTTTGCGCCTCCCGTTGTCGCTGGAATCGTGTCCGTGGCGCTCGCCTATGTCGTCGGTACAGGTTGCAGCATCTTTCGCCGACAGTCCGCTTACCAGTCCAGGCGACTGTTCTGATGTTCGCCTACGGTGGAATGCTTCTTTTGAGGCAGCGCCAGCGACAGTTCTTTTTGGACGTATTTCGCGCGTTGGGCCTTCTGCGCAGCTGAACTGGGGACGAAACATGAGCGCCAGGTTTTCGACCGGGCAGTTGGGTCGAGGTCAGAAGCAAAGAACGAAATCCTTCGAACGCTCGATCCGACGGGTGTTTGGAGGGCATGCTCTTCATGCCCGAGATGTTTCGGTTTTGTGGACAGCGATTTCGTGTCTTATAAGAGCGCACACAAGAGCTGTGACTACACGACGAAGTACCCTTATCTGAGCCGCAGGATCAGGATGCAGTTCTTCTTCAGACGCGGTGCGACGGTTCGGCCCACGGCGGGTGCCAAGCCGGGTGCACGGTTATCTGGAAGAAGCGTGGCTAAAGCCAGTCGCGACCGAGCATCCAGGCAATCACTTGGCCCCACAAGTGAACTCCAGAGATCGATATGCGTCCGCGGAATTGCACCGAAGACGTCTTGCTGGGGCGGACTCATGGAACCGACGCTGCAGGCGGCAGCCCGCGCTATTTCTGTCAGGCTACGGAGATTCAAAAGGGCAGCGCTCCGCTAAAGTGGTGGGACCTTCGCCAGTATGTCGAAGACTTCACGTCCGGCAACGTCACGGTGAAGCAACTTTGCGCCGGTTTGGCCTACTCGTCCTACTACCATTTAAGCAAGCCGGAATTGGAATTGGTCCTGCCATGAGGTGGCTATACAATAGGCTTTGTTGGTTTTGGGGGGGCAGCAACTGGCCCCGAACCCCCGGGCGGATCCCTGAGGGACAGCCGACTCGCGCCGTGACTTTGAATCTCCAGCCCGGCGAGCTGGTCAGGGTGAGACCGCACGAAGACATCTTGGGGACAGTCACGACGGAAATCGCAATCGCGGCATGTTTTGGGATGCAGAGCTGGTGCCCTATTGCGGTGGAACGTACAAGGTGCCAGGAGGGTCACCAAACTGATTAGCGAGCAGACCGGCAAGATGATGGAGATGAAGACGCCCTGCATCATCCTCGACTCAGTTGTTTGCCAAGCCCGCTACAGTCAATGCAGGATGCTTTGTCCTAGAGCCATGTACCCTTACTGGCGCGAAATTTGGCTTGAAAGGGTCGATACAAGCGTTGGGCGGTAACCGTTGTCGATCGCAACGCGGTGCTGGGCCTGCACCGCGGATATTAGGGCTAGCGGGCGCTGGCCTCAGAAGAACATTCGCCTGAGATCCATGAGGTCTGGACTATCGCATCTGTGCGTCGATGTCGGCCGTGTGGAGTTTAGGCCGGTTGCCGAATTCCGGCACATGCATCAAGCCCCCATCCCAGCTGCGCGAATGCATTGATGCGCCGGCAGGTAGATCGCACAAGCCGCGGTCTGCGGGTGCTCTTCGCGGTTATCGTGGTGGTGATGTTGCTCGTGGGACTGGCGCCTTACGGTTACCGGTTTCACAACGACGCGAAATGGCTCGAGGGTGGGAAGGGCGTTCGGTTCGGACAGTTTGGAATCGCGTATACCGCACGCTTCGTGCGCGCAGGTGTGGCCAACCGTCTCAACGAGTCGGGGCTGACGATACTGCTAGGGCTCATCCCTGCGGTGCCACAGGCACCGGGTTTCCAATTCATCGCGTCGTTCAGCAACGGTGACGATACGACGCAGTTGGTGGTAGCGCAGTGGCGCGATGAGTTGGTCGTCATGAATGGTCGACGATTACAGCTCGATCGACGCCTGCCGCGCGTGTCAGCGGATTTGAAGCCCTTCCTGAGCCGCCCGATCTTGCTTGCCATTGTCACAAGCGCGTCGGGGACGGAGCTGATAATGGACGGAGAATCGGTTGCGCACGACCAGAGCCTTCAGCTCCTCATGCCGGTTAGCGAGCATGGCAGTCGTTTGACGCTGGGAAATTCTGTCCATCTGACAACGGCTGGAGCGGAACGCTTTACGGGTTCGCCCTGATGCCGCGCGCGCTAACGTCAATTGAACTGCAGCGTTATCGAGACGAGTGGCTGAAGACCAACGACATACTCCCTCTTGCGTACGAGAAATGCCTTGTCATTCCTACGCTTTGCAAATGGACCGTCAAATCTGATCCGCGACACTTCGGATTCTGATGGAGACGCGATCTTCCCGCGTGGCCCTTGCCAGTGGAGCGAAGCTTTCTAGCCGATGATCCGGTACGAGAGGGGCTCGAGGCGTCACGCCTGAGCGATCTCGCCGTGAATCTCATCGGGTTCATCCCCTTTGGTCTCGTTCTGGCAGCAATTCAGATGGGCCATCACCGAAGCGTCGGCAGCATCGTTGCAGCGGTGACTCTCTGGGGGTTCATCTTCAGTCTGGGTATCGAAACGGTTCAGGCGTGGATTCCGACTCGGTCATCCAGCGCCCAGGACCTGCTGCTGAATACAGCGAGCGCCGCAATCGGCGCATGCCTCTGGAGATGGGGATGCAATAGACGCGGAGATCGACGGCTCGATTCGAGATAACCGGTCGACTGAGCCCGTGCCGGTCGCTGCTTTTACATATGGAATGCAACGGGCATAAGTGTGAGGAGTTTGGGATGTTCGGCGGGCTGCTGGCGCATACAATGCAATGGCGTTCGTTTCACCGATGCGGCGCTTGCCAACCCCGACCGCAACGGGTCTGCCCATCGACTAGGTTAGAGCCGCCCTTTGGCATGGCTTGAAGATGAAGGGAACCAGCAGAGATATGAAGATTACGGTGGTTGGCGGGGGCCGCATGGGCCTTCCCTTAGCGTGCGTTTTCGCCAAACACGGAGCAAGCGTTACCGTCGCTGATATCAATGCGGCGCTGGTCGCGAGTATCCGTCAGGGCGAGGTTCCTTACGAGGAGCCCGGCCTGGCCGAACTGATGGGCCAGCTTCACGAAGCTGGTCGGTTGACTGCGACGACAGACACCGCGAAGGCGGTTGCAGAATCCGATGCGGTTGTGATCATCGTTCCCGCACACTTGACACCGGAGCGCGAGATTGACTTTACCATTCTGCGTGCGGCCTCGGCCGCGGTCGGCAAGGGCCTGCGCGCCGGAACCCTCGTTGTTTACGAGACCACTGTTAGCGTAGGCGGCACGCGGCGCCATTTGCTCCCAGTGCTCGAGGAGCACAGCGGTCTGCGTGCGGGCGAGCACTTCATGCTGGCCTACAGCCCCGAGCGGGTAAAAGCGAATCTCGTGTTGTCGCGCCTAGAAACTACACCGAAGGTCGTAGGAGGCATCGACGCCGCGTCGCGTGATCGGGCGATGGCGCTGTACGGAACCTATCTCGGTGCGCCGGTCGATGACGTTGGCAGCATCGAAGCTGCCGAATCGGCCAAGCTGCTCGGCATGCTGTACCGCGATGTCAACATCGCACTCGCGAACGAGCTCGCTGCGTTTTGTGAACTTGCGGGAGTGGATTTCGACCGCGTCCGCTCGGCTGCGAACAGCGATGGCGAGGCCAACCTACTGCTACCCGGCATCGGTGTTGGCGGCCACTGCACACCGGTGTATCCGTACTTTTTGACCCGCGAGTCGCGGCGTCTCGGGATGAACCAACGTATCTCGGAGGCAGCGCGTGAGATCAACGACTATCAACCCGCTCGACAGCTCGATCGTGTGGCGGCGACATGGCGCTCGCTGCGCGGTACCAGAGTGCATTTGCTCGGTCTCGCGTTTCGTCCGGGCGTGAAGGTCGATACGTTTAGCCCCGCCTACTCGTTGCGCGATCACCTACGGACACTCGAAGCGATCGTGACGATGGAGGATCCGTGTTATACCGATGGGGAGCTGCGCTCGTTGGGGTTCGATCGAGGGTCGTATAGAGGGCGCTCAGGTCGTCGTTCTGAATACTGCTCACAAGGAATTTGCGAAGCCCGACTTTGTCGCCTGGCGCGCTGCGGGAGTCGAGGTAGTTCTGGACGGACGCAATCTTTGGTCACGGGCCGACGTCGAAGCAGCGGGCATTCTTTACTTCGGCATCGGGCGCTCGTCGCGTCTTGAGGCGCGATAGACGAACCGAAGATATCACGGCGATGCGCGCCCAGCGGATGACAAGGCGGCCTGCGGTCCAGGTCCTCACACGGGACGACAGTGCGACATGCGTTCCACTTCCGGAACCGGGTCAGTGCGTTCGCTATGCCGTTCAGCGAGAATTCTAGGCAAGACAGTGCGTTAACTCCGTTGGCGCCAACTGACCGCCGCCCGGGATCTGAACCGGGGTTAGTCTGACCAGATCAGGAGTGCATCGGTGATTCTCGTTACCGGCGGCGCCGGCTTCATCGGCTCGAACATAGTGGCCGCCCTGTGTGAGCACCGTCGCGCCGTGACAGTGTGCGACCGCCTCCGTGACGGCGACAAGTGGCGCAACGTGGCGAAGTCAGACGTCGCAGACATCATCCAGCCCCAGCAGCTTGACCAGTGGCTGGCGCAGCATGAGCGGCTCGATGCTATCGTTCATATGGGAGCCATTTCTTCCACCACCGCCAGGGACGCCGACCTCGTCTTCGACGTGAATGTCGGGCTGAGCACGCGGCTGTGGTACTGGTGCGTCCAGCACGACACGCCGTTCATCTACGCATCGTCCGCGGCGACGTACGGCGCCGGCGAGCAGGGTTTTGAAGACGACGGTGGCCCCGAGGCACTTGCTCGATTAAAACCACTCAATGCCTACGGCTGGAGTAAACACTTCTTCGATCGCCGCGTAGCTCAGTGGCTGCTACGTGGGGTAGCGTCTCCCCCGCAATGGGTGGGCCTGAAGTTCTTCAATGTCTACGGACCCAACGAGTATCACAAGGGCTCGATGCAGAGCGTTGTGGCTCAGAAATACCCGCTCGTATCGAGCGGCCAGCCTGTGACGCTTTTTACTTCGCACAATCCGGATTATCCGGACGGTGGTCAGTTGCGCGACTTCATCTACGTGCGCGATTGCGTCGACGTGGTGGTGTGGCTCCTCGCACACCCCAAAATCAGCGGGCTCTTTAACCTCGGCACGGGTCAGGCCGGCAGCTTCGCGGCCCTCGCTAAGGCCATAGCAGGTGCCGCCGGTGTGCCCGCGAGCATCGAGTACGTCCCGATGCCAGAGGCCATTCGCCCGAACTACCAGTATTTCACGCAGGCGAGAATGGGAAAGTTGCGCGCGGCCGGCTATACGGCGCCATTCACCTCGCTCGAGGAGGGTGTACGCGACTATGTGCAAAGCTACTTGGCCAAGGCGGACCATTACAGATGAAATTCGGTTCACTTAGAGGAAGGCATCCATCATGATCCCCCAGAGCGCCTTCGCCGACCATGCGCGAGTGATGACGGAAGCCGCGGCGACGCTTCCGCCCCTACTCGAGCGCGTTGCCTCGGAGCTTCACGCATGCTTCGCGCGCGGCAACAAGCTGCTGGCGTGCGGCAACGGAGGCAGTGCCTCAGACGCGGACCATCTGGTTGCCGAGCTCGTCGGGCGCTACAAAGACGAACGCCGCGCGTTGCCGGCTGTGGCAATCGCTGGCGGTATGGCGACCATTACTGCCGTGGCAAACGACTATGGGTACGAAACAATCTTCGCGCGACAGATCGAAGCCATTGCGCGTCCGGGAGACTGGCTGTTTGCAATCAGTACGAGCGGCAACTCCCCCAATGTGCTCGCGGCCGTAAAGGCGGCCCACGAGCGTAACTGCCGCGTTGTCGCCCTTACGGGCGCCTCGGGCGGTAAGCTCGCAAGTGTTGCCGACATGCTGATCGCCGCGCCCTCGCAAGTCACCGCTCGTATTCAGGAGGTGCACATTCTGTGCATCCACATCGTCTGCGAGCTCCTGGATGCCAAACTGCTTGCCGAGGGCACGTCTTGAGCGCTCCTGCATGGCAATCCGGCCATTCGCGGCTGCTCGAAATAATCGAGCGGTGTCGAGGCCGCGAGGTTTGGGTGATTGGGGACATCATGCTCGACGAGTACGCGCACGGCGCGGTCGAGCGAATTTCGCCCGAGGCCCCAGTCCCTGTGGTCCGCGCCGGCGACATCCAGTACCGCCTCGGCGGCGCTGCCAACGTGGCCAGGCAGGTGGCAGTGTTGGGGGGGCGTGCCGTACTTGGCGGAGTGGTTGGGGATGACGTAGCGGGACGGCAGGTCGTGGCCGACTGCGAGTCGGCTGGCGTAGATACTCGGGGGGTCTGTTTCGATGCGCGTAGGAGAACCACGCGCAAGCTTCGGGTCCTCGGGCATGGCCAGCAGCTCCTTCGACTCGATTGGGAAGATGTCTCGCCCTGCGATTCGGCCACGATGTCAGACCTTCACGAGCGGATGCAGAGAGGTCCGGCGCCGGAAGTCGTGATCCTCAGTGATTACGCAAAAGGCGTTCTCACAGATGCGGCGATCGCCTCGTTCACGCGATTCGCGCGAGAGGCGGGGTGCCGCACATTGGTCGACCCGAAGCGGGCGGATCTCACCGCCTATCGCGGTGCGAGCATCCTCACTCCCAATCTTGGCGAGCTCGCCAAGGCCGCTGGGCGACGCCTCAGCCCAGACGATCATCAAGACGTCGCTGCTGCAGCACGGCCGTTCATCGAAGCGGCACGGCTCGACGGCATGGTGGTTACACTCAGCGACCGGGGCATGCTGTATGTGGCGGCTGACGGCGCGATTCATCACATTCCCGCGGTGCGGCGCGCGGTGGCCGATGTCACGGGTGCGGGCGATACGGCCATGGCTGTGTTGGCGACCGCGCTTGCTGCAGGCGCAAGCATCGAACAGGCGATGAGCGTGGCGAATACCGCAGCCGGACTGGCTGTTGCTGAAGTTGGTGCTGTGGCCATCGGACCCGACCAAATCAGTCTGGCGCTGGGGGATCTCTCCGGTGGCAAGCTGCTGGGGCGCCAGGTGCTCGCCTCTCGCGCTGCGGCGTGGCGGGCTAGCGGCAAGCGCATCGTCTTCACGAACGGCTGCTTCGATCTGCTGCACGCGGGCCACCTTTCGCTTCTTCACGAGGCCGCCAGCCTAGGTGATGTGCTTGTGCTGGCCATCAATAGTGACGCGTCCGTGCGCAGGCTCAAAGGCGAGGGACGACCGATCGTTCCGGCGAATGATCGCGCGGCCCTGCTTGCCGCGCTTTCGTGTGTGGACGTCGTGGCTATCTTCGATGAAGACACTCCACTGGAGACGCTGCGTGCGGTGCGTCCCCACGTGCTCGTGAAGGGTCAAGACTACGGCATCTCAGAGGTCGTGGGCCGCGATCTCGTGGAAGCCGACGGTGGCCGCGTGGCGCTCGTACCGTTGCTGGACGCTCGCTCGACGAGCGCCATAGTAGAGCGCATCCGGCGGACCCCGACGGCGTAGACTTCGATAAGCGAAGTTCAACTAGGCTGGACTAGAGATGCAACATCTAAGTTGGAGCAGCGGAGCGAGTATCGAGTCGGTGCTGTTTCTCGGTGCCCACTGCGACGACATCGAGATCGGCTGCGGAGGTACGATTCAGAGCCTCGTGGCCGCCCGGCCGAATGTCCGCATACGCTGGGTGACGCTGAGCTCGAACGTAGTCCGCGCCGAGGAGACACGCCGGGCAGCAAGCAGGTTTCTGAGTGGTGCGAAACATACGGATGTGCGCATCGAGTCTTTCCGCAATAGCTTCTTCCCGTATTGTGGCGCGGACATCAAGGCCTACTTCGAGCGCCTCAAGCAAGAGTTCAACCCCGACATTGTTTTCACGCATTATCGTCACGACCTGCACCAGGATCATCGGGTGGTGAACGAGTTGACGTGGAACACCTATCGCAACCACCTGATCTTCGAGTACGAGATTCCGAAATTCGATGGTGATCTAGGAAGCCCGAACGGCTTCTCGGCGCTGACACGTGCGCAACTGGACTTCAAGACCAAAGTATTGCTCGAATGCTTCGAGACTGAGCGCACCAAATCGTGGTTTACGCGTGAAACGTTCGAGGCGCTTGCGCGGTTGCGCGGCATAGAATGTAACGCGCCTGAAGGGTTCGCGGAAGCCTTTTACATGCGCAAAGTGAATCTGCTCTTTTGACCCATCGACTCCCCGATGTCGAAATCGAGGTTCTGGTTGGAAGTGTGTACGGAAAACACACAGCGAGATGCGCCCTAGGATGGGGCGGGTGAACTCTTCACGGCACAGGCTGCTGCGATGGTCGATCGCGGTTGCATTGAGCGTTGTAGTTTCGTGCGCCTCACTCGCAGGCTACGTGTGGTGGCAACGGGAGATTCCCGGATGGCTCTTAGCCCCGGCCGTGAGGTTGTTCCTTCGTGTTCCACCTGGATTTGACATCGAGCTCTTTACCGCCGGCATCCCGAACGCTCGTGCAATGGTGCGTGGCCCGAAGGGCACACTGTTTGTGGGGACGCGGGTGCTCGGCAGAGTCTACGCGGTCGTCGACCGCGATGGGGATGGCCGCGCGGACGAGATCATTACGCTCCTGCGAGGCTTGGACATGCCCAATGGTGTGGCTTTCCAAGGCGGGGCCTTATACGTGGCAGAAGCCCACCGGATTCTTCGCTTCGACAACATCGAGGAGCGCCTTCGAGATCCACCGGCTCCCGTCGTAGTGAGTGATGGCTTCCCCACCGACGTGGAACACGCACCGAAGTTCATCGCGTTCGGCCCCGATGGCTGGTTGTATGTGCCCGTGGGCGCGCCCTGCAATATCTGCGAGCGCGATGATCAACGCTACGGTTCGATCATGAGGCTGCGACCCGACGGAAGTGCCCTCGAGATCTATGCGCAGGGCATTCGCAACACGCTTGGGTTCGATTGGCACCCCCGCTCGCGTGAGCTTTGGTTCACCGAGAATGGTCGTGACGAACTGGGAGATGATCTCCCGCCCGATGAGCTGAATAGCGCGCCCCACTCGGGGATGCACTTTGGGTTTCCGTATTGCCATGGGCGCGATATCGCCGACCCCTATTTCGGAAAGGAGCGCGACTGCCGCGATTTCGTTCCACCGATTGCAGAGCTCGGGCCGCACGTCGCCGCCCTCGGGATGCTCTTCTACACGGGCTCGATGTTTCCGACCGCATATCGCGATCAGATATTGATCGCTGAGCATGGGTCCTGGAATCGGAACACTCCGGTGGGCTATCGAATCACGCTGGTCAAATTGGACGGGGCTCGCGCAGTCTCGTACGAGACGTTCGTGTCCGGATGGCTTCTGTGGCGGTACAAGTGGGGCCGACCGGCGGAACTACTTCTTTTGCCGGATGGGTCGTTGCTCGTTTCCGACGATTACGCGGGTGCGATCTATCGCATCACGTTCCGGCAGTAGGTCCACCGCTCCGGAATACAGTCGACTTGCCGCTACGCTTCAGAATCGGGGGATTATGTGACGAACTCAGCCTTGCAGCTACAAAAGATGAAGACGGTCCGGGACGAGATCACTGATGCCCACATCAACGGGGACTACTTTCGACAGAACCCGTCGTGGCACGTGGAATATTCTCCCAGGAAAGCGCAAGTCATCTATGACGCGCTGGAGCGCCGTCAGCTGCATCCAAGAACCGTGGGCGATGTCGGCTGCGGAGCCGGCGAAGTTCTGGCGTTGCTGCAAAAGAAGCTGGACCCTGCGTGCCGTTTTTGGGGGTACGATGTGGCGCCCCCCGCAATCGAGATGGCGAGAACGCGCGAAAATAGCCGGCTGCAATTCTCCCTCGCCGACTTTTGTGCGATTGATACGCCCTATCTTGATCTCCTGCTGGCCCTAGAAGTGGTTGACCACGTGGAGGACTACATCGGGTTCGTGCGGGCCATAAAGAATCGTGCCGAGTGGAAATATTTCAGTTTCTCTCTCGATATTTCCGTGCAGAGCGCTTTCCGCAGTAACGCATTCACGCAGCGCCGCAAGAATCATAGCCATTTGCATCACTTCAACACGCAGACCGCGTTGGGCACGTTGGAGTATGCAGGTTACGAGATAGTTGACTACTTCTACAGCCTGCCAGATGTGTCCATCAGTTGGGCGGCAAAAGTCGCCCGCCCGCTCCGACGAGCGTTCTTCGGTATGAATCCGGAACTTGCGGTACGCTGCTTTGGTGGGTATAGCCTGCAGGTGTTGGCCCGGTAGCCGATTCCTGCGCTGTCGGTGGGGCCGTCATAGCCCGCTCGCCTCGATGCTGGCCCAGCCAAAGCTCGCGAACGTGTCGCCCGATGTGGCCCAAAACCCGATTCCTGGTTGCCCGTCACTCCACGTGGAATCCGTAGCCGAATCGACGAAGGAGCCGTTCAAGTAGACGGAGATGATCGTCGGAGATGTTCCGATTGCCGTTACCTTCACTACGTCCCCGTCCGCCGGCACTTTACGGAAGGCGATTTCCTTCAAGTACGTGTAGTTGCTTAGAGCTCCGTTCCATCGGACGATCTGCGCATAATTGTTCTGTGCGTTCCAGTTGACCTCGTATCCACGGGCATTGTGTGCCGTGATCTTCATGCGGACGAACAGTTCGATTTCGTGCTGGCCGGAGCTGTTGTATCCAGGAGCTCGGTGGATAGTGCCGGAGATTGTCTGGTCGACGCCTATCCCAATGTTTGACGACAGTTGCGCGATACTGTCGTCCGCAGCCACGGCCAAATTGTTGAAGGCAGTAGCGTATGCATTTCCGCCGCCGGTCTGAACGTCGTTCCAATCAAGTCCTAGCGTTTTGCCCGTCGTCCAGACACCGCCTTCCGAGAGTGGATTTTCGTTCGCAGCGAAGGTGGTGGAGTAACTCGCGGTTGCCGAGACTGCTGCCGTGGTAACCGAGAGTGGTGCGGATTGCGAGGAGCTATTACCCGCGGCGTCGAACGCAGCCACGGTAAAGGCATAGCTCGTATTGGAGGCGAGGCCACTCGCGGTGAAGCTGGTTGACGAAACCGTACCGGCCAGGGATCCGTCGCGATAGACGCGATACCCTGCCACGCCGACGTTGTCGGTCGAGGCTTGCCACGCCAGCGTGACTTGAGACGTGGTCACCCCCGAGGCGGAAAGACCCGCCGGCGTCGATGGCGCACTCGTATCGACAGGCGGCGGAGCCGTCCCGTTGCCCACCGGTGTTGCCATGTCACCGAGTATTTCGGCCGGTGTTAGCGCGCGATCGTAGATGCGGACATCGTCCAACGTGCCCTTGAACGGATACGGGTGGCCGTTGCAATGACCGCCTAGCTCTACGCTGGAGTTGCTGCTCGACAGCGTGAGCCCGGAAACCGCTCGTGAGTTTTCTAGTTGTCCATCAACCCAGACAGAAAGGGTAGTGCCGTCGTAGCGGCCCGCAACGTAGTGCCAGGTACCGTCGTCGATCGACGTGGAGCTGGCGCCGGAAAGTACATACGCCGAAGGTCTACCACTCTGCGGATAGACCACGAACTCGGCTTTGTGCGCGCTGCTCAAGCCCACGCCTAGTTCCCACGGCCCGCCGTTTGACTTCCCCGTGCACTGCGATTTATCGATGAGGTGAGTTTCTCCACCAACGGAAGCGGCGAATTTCACCCATGAGGAGATGGTGATTGTCTTCAGGCCGTCCGTTTGTGCGACGTCGCCCATCGAGACGTAGTCGTTGACGCCGTCGAAGGCGAGACCGCCCGTGTATTTCCCGCTCGTCCAGGCGGGTCCGTTTACCAACGTTCCCGGATGGCCGTTATTAGATAGATCGGCCAGTGCGCCGCCCGAACCGGCATCGAAATCGTAGGCGGCGAGCAGTGATGGGTTGCCCGATGACGCGGGCGCCGTGGTGACCGAGAGTGGTGCGGACTGCGAGGAGCTATTACCCGCGGCGTCGAACGCAGCCACGGTAAAGGCGTAGCTCGTATTGGAGATGAGGCCAGTCACGGTGAAGCTGGTCGACGAAACCGTACCGGCCAGGGATCCGTCGCGATAGATGCGATACCCGGCAACGCCGACGTTGTCGGTCGATGCTTGCCACGCCAGCGTGGCTTGAGACGTGGTCACCCCGGAAGCGGAAAGACCGGCCGGCATCGACGGCGCAGTCGTATCAGCGGCTGGCGCCGTGGTGACCGAGAGTAGTGCGGACTGCGAGGAGCTATTACCCGCGACGTCGAACGCAGCCACGGCAAAGGCATAGCTCGTGTTGGCGGTGAGGCCACTCGCGATGAAGCTGGTCGACGAAACCGTACCGGCCAGGGATCCGTCGCGATAGATGCGATACCCGGCAACGCCGACGTTGTCGGTCGATGCTTGCCACGCCAGCGTGGCTTGAGACGTGGTCACCCCCGAGGCGGAAAGCCCCCCCGGGGTGGACGGCGCAGTCGTATCAGCGGCGGGCGTCGTGGTGACCGAGAGTGGTGCGGATTGCGAGGAGCTATTACCCGCGGCGTCGAACGCAGCCACGGTAAAGGCATAGCTCGTATTGGAGGCGAGGCCACTCGCGGTGAAGCTGGTTGACGAAACCGTGCCGGCCAGGGATCCGTCGCGATAGACGCGATACCCTGCCACGCCGACGTTGTCGGTCGAGGCTTGCCACGCCAGCGTGACTTGAGACGTGGTCACCCCGGAAGCGGAAAGACCCGCCGGGGTCGACGGCGCGCTCGTATCGACAGGCGGCGGAACCGTCCCGTTGCCCACCGGCGTTGCCATGTCACCGAGTATTTCGGCCGGCGTTAGCGCGCGATCGTAGATGCGGACATCGTCCAACGTGCCCTTGAACGGATACGGGTGGCCGTTGCAATGACCGCCTAGCTCTACGCTGGAGTTGCTGCTCGACAGCGTAAGCCCGGAAACCGCGCGCGAATTTTCCAGGTTGCCATCCACCCAGATAGAGAGATTGGTGCCGTCGTAACGGCCGGTGACGTAGTGCCACGCGCCATCGTCGATTGACGTGAAACCGGGTCCGGACGGCACGTACGCCGAGGGTCGGCCCCCCTGCGGATAGACCACGAACTCGGCTTTGTGCGTACCGAATAAGCTCACGCCGAGCTCCCACGGTCCGCCGCCTGACTTGCCGGTGCATTGCGACTTATCGATCAAGTGAGTTTCGGCGGCTCCACCACCGTTGACGGCGAATTTAACCCAAGAGGAGACCGTGATTGCGTTCAGGCCGTCCGTTTGCGCGACGTCGCCCATCGAGACGTAGTCGTTGACGCCATCGAAGGCAAGACCGCCCGCGTATTTCCCGTTGGTCCAGGTGGGTCCGTTTACCAACGTTCCCGGATGGCTGTTATTAGATAGATCGGTCAGCGTGCTGCCGGAACCGGCCTCGAAGTCGTACGCGGCGATCGGTGGCGCGGCTGCGAACGCACGCGTGGGCCCCATCGCCAGAAAAAGCCCGAGAGCGATCGCTACAGAGACAAACGCAAACTCACGTTTGCCCTTGACCAAGGTTTCTGGACTGCTCGCGGCGATGAATACTTTTCGGGAGCATGGGGTGATCACGACGCTGGATTCCTCGCGTCTCTCACACCTTTGCGCTTTTCCGCGATCGGATGCCAAATCGGAACCCTGCCCCATGTTGGTCATCGCGTTTCCATTCCTTCTTCGACGTTGAAAATCGTCGACGGCAATCTGCAGCGCGTCAACACGAGCATCCGTGCGACACCGCACATAAACACGACGAATCTCGTCTTTTGTGATACGACGCACAAAGCAGGATACGACTCCGGCAACGCTTTGGCGCACTGTCGCCGAATGACGACGGAGTCACTCGGATGCGAGCGACCCGACCAATCGTCGGTTTGCTTTCGTCCAACCTAGGCCCTTTACGTGCGTTTATGATGAGGCGCGCGCGCTCCCGTTCGAGAGGGCGTCCTCTGTAGACCTAACAGACAGGTGGACTCGTGCTGGCGAATAGCCGAAGTCGCGAATTTGGCCTGTCGGTTTCGTCACGAGCATCGCAACGGCTATGAGGCGATACACTGGGGGCGTCAGTCGGGCGACCCACGATTAGCCCCAGCGTGGCCGACCGAGCATTGGAGATTGGGCCTAGCTGGCAGCCCTGGCAAAACCGGGACGGCCGTTGGTCGGTGCGGCAACGATGGCTGTTCGAACGCTGGTAGTACTCAGGACTTAGACATGCCGAGGCGCGGCGGCGGAGCGGCATTTGTTGACCGACCTGCGCGTGGTCCCTAGACTGCGCAGCCGGAGAAAGTACGTGGGGCCATAGCTCAGCTGGGAGAGCGCTACAATGGCATTGTAGAGGTCGGCGGTTCGATCCCGCCTGGCTCCACCAACTCCCGCGTATCGTCGCAAGAGACGCTAACCCGTCCCCATCGTCTAGAGGCCTAGGACATCGCCCTTTCACGGCGGTAACGGGGGTTCGAATCCCCCTGGGGACGCCACATTTTTTCGGTCAGTGCGCCTGTTGCAGCCGATCCGCTAGCCACATCTTGATCAGCGATTGCCGGGTAACGCCTAAGCGGCGTGCCTCCCGGTCGATTGACTGTACCATCCACTCTGGAAAATCCACGTTGACGCGCTTAGCGGCCACGCCCGGACGCCGTGCCTGACTCAGATCAAGCAGATCCGTGACCTGCTCGCCGGCGTCGAATTTGCGATCAAAGGTCGCTGCTTTCACTCGTGCTTTCATAGATTGCCACCTCTTCATCTCGCGACCGTCGAACCGAAATCAAGCGAATGTCATCGTTTCGGCGGGTAATGACGGCCGACCAGTGCTTACCCGCGATTCGTCCGATCACGACCCACCGCGGCTCATCGGTCACCCGCGCCGGGATTTCAACCCGCGCGGCATCGAGCCACAGCGCCTGCGCGTCTTCGAAATCAATGTCGTGCTTGCGCTTGTTCTCGGCACTCTTGTTGGGATCGTATTCGAAGTCCACCGTATGTCCTGCGTCGCGACCTCAAGTATAGTTAATATACCAAAACTATACCAATCAACCTGGCGGCTCTCGTATCAACCGGGTTCCAAGCTTCGGTGCAAAGCGCTCCACCTGGTCGCGCAGATACCGATCCGACAGGTGCCCATAGTGGCGTTCGACCATTCGCGTGTCGGTATGCCCGAGGTTGCGAGCGAGGGCGAGAAGCGTCATGCCAGATTCCACGGCTAGGCTTGCATAGGTGTGGCGCAAGCCATGAAACGAAATCGGCGGGTGGATTCCAGCGCGCTTGCACGCGAGCGCGATGCGCCGCGCTTGGTGGGAGGTCCCCCATGGGCAGGCGATTCCGCGATCTCGGTCGACACGCGTAAGCAGTCGGTCGGCAGGCATCTTGTCCCTGACGAGGCTGGCGAAGAAGCCAGCAGCTTCTTCATTTAGGAATACGTCACGGCCGCGGCCGGTTTTGGTGACTGCAATTCTTAGCGTCTTTCGTGCCGCTTTGAAATCGCCGACCGCGGCGCGGCAAAGTTCGCCGTAGCGGCACCCCGTGTAGAGCGCCGCCTGAACGAGACTGCGAAAGTCAGGGGCGCAGGCCCGAAGCAACCGGACGGCCTCTTCATGATTGAGCCAGCGCTCCCGCGCGGCGTCGACATGGCGAAAGGCTTGCAGACCCACGCGCCAGGCTGCGTTGCTCGCCCACTCTGTCGGGTACATGCGCTCGGCGTGGTTAAGGACGGCTTTGAAGGTGGTTGTGATTCGGTTCACGGTGCTACGCCGGCGGCGGCGCCGCTCAGCGTCTTCGGTGTCGAGCCGCTTGGCTTGTCGCGGAGGTGAGTTTGCGGGCCGCCGCCGCCGCGGTGCGGTGGCGGCGAGCTCGTCGCGCCAGCGCTTTAGTTCCACCGCGGTCAGCGCTGCGATCGGCCAGTCGCCCCACCGCGGCAGCACGTGCGCTTTGAGCTGCTGGGCGGCGCGGGCCGTGCTCTGGCCCTCGGCTGCACGATCAGCCAGGTAGCTCGTGATTGCCGCTCGCACGGTCAGCGGCTGACCGACTTTGGGCGGGTGCGGACCTTGGAGCCTCGTCGTGCCCATGCCGCGTTTCTCGCGGAAGTGACGGAAGGGATCAAGCGCAGTACGAGCCGTTTTTGTGGGAAAATCGTGCAAGCACCTGTCTGACCATCACTTTCAAATCCCGCACGCCATGACTCATTCTCTCGTCCGTACCCGCTTCGCCCCGAGCCCCACCGGCGCCCTGCACATCGGCGGCGTCCGCACGGCGCTGTTCTCCTGGCTCTACGCCCGCCGCCACGGCGGCCAGTACCTGCTGCGCATCGAGGACACCGACCGCGAGCGTTCCACCGACGAAGCGGTGCAGGTCATCCTCGACGGCTTCGCCTGGCTCGGCATCGACGACGACGAGGGCCCGTACTTCCAGAGCCGCCGGTTCGATCGCTATCGCGAAGTCGCAGCGCAGATGATCGCGAGCGGCCTCGCGTACCGCTGCTACTGCACGCCCGACGAGCTCGCGAAGATGCGCGCCGAGCAAACCGCGCGCGGCGAGAAGCCGCGCTACGACGGTCGTTGCCGCGATCGCGCGCCGCGCCGCCGAGGGCGTGCCGCACGCCGTGCGCTTCCGCCAGCCTACGCGAAGGGCAGGTCGTCGTCGAGGACCTCGTGCACGGCCCGGTCGTGTTCGAGAACAGCGAGCTCGACGATCTCGTGATCCTGCGCTCCGACGGCACGCCGACGTACCACTTCGGCGTGGTCGTGGACGACGCCGACATGCAGATGACGCACGTCATCCGCGGCGACGATCACCTGAACAACACGCCGCGGCACATCAACATCTTCCGCGCGCTGAAGTTGCCGGCGCCGCACTACGCACACATTCCGATGATCGCGGGCCCCGATGGCGCGAAGCTGTCGAAGCGGCACGGCGCGGTCAGCGTGCTCGAGTATCGCGAGCAGGGGTACTTGCCGGAGGCGCTGCTGAACTATCTCGTGCGCCTCGGCTGGTCGCACGGCGACCAGGAGGTCTTCAGCCGCGACGAGATGATCGCGCTGTTCGATCTGTCGAGCGTGCAGCGCTCGATGGCGCGCTTCGATGTCGAAAAGCTGAATTGGCTGAATCAGCACTATATGAAGAGCGCTCCGGCGGAACGCCTCGCCGAGGGAGTCCGCGAACAGCTGCTCGGATCCGGCGTCGCTGCCGACGCTGAAACGCTCGTGCCTCTGGTCGATGCGTTTCGGGAGCGCGCGAAGACGCTGCGCGAGATGGCCGAGCGCGTGCACGTATATCTCGCCGACGACCTGGCCTACGAGCCGAAGGCGGCCGCGAAGCAGCTGCAGGCACCCGCCGCCGACCTGTTGCGGGGTGTCCGCGGCGGCCTCGAGGCGCTACCGGACTGGACGGAGAGTGCGACGCAGGCGGTAGTCGAGAGCGTTGCAGCCACGGCTGGCGTCGGGCTCGGCAAGGTCGCCCAGCCGTTACGCGTAGCGGTGACGGGTGATACGGCGTCGCCCGGCATCGGCGTGACGCTGAAGCTGCTCGGCCGGCAGCGGACGTTGACGCGAATCGACCGCGCCCTCGACTACATTCAGCAGACGGCCGCGCAGCCCGCCGGCTGAGCCCGCCGCGGCGCGCGTCCTACTCGCTCAGCGAGCTGCGAACGGCCTTGATCTCGTCCGTGTACTTGTCCATGTCGCCCGGAGCGATGCCGACGCGATGCAGCGACGGGTAGCGCGCGAGCTCCGTCTCGCCGCGTTGCACGAGCTTCGCGGCCACGAGCACGTCGGCGAGTGAGACGTCGCCCTCGAAGTCGGTCTCGAACGCGTCCTGGTGCTCCACGGCGTTTTGCAGCGTCTCCGGCAGCCCCCACGTTTCGATGATCGCTTTGCCGATGTTCGCGTGCCAGCCGTCGATGATCTCGCGCAGTGCCGCGTCGCTGAGCTCGGGTGAATCCTTCGAGCGCATGATGATGTACAGGCGTCCCAGCACGTGCAGCAGGCCGATCAACAACGCCTGGTCCGGGCTCACCTTCGTGAAGCGCTTGGCGATCACGAAGCACATCGCCGACGTGTCGAGGCTGTCCGCCCACGCACGCTCGAGCTCGGCCTTCGCGGCCGGCGAGTACGTGTCCTTGGTGCGCAGTTGGCGCATCGCGAACGCGACGGCCACGCTGCGCACCATGTTGAAGCCCATGCGGCTCACGGCCTTGCGCAGATCCGTGATGTTCGCGTCTGCCCGGCGGAACTCCGCCGAGTTCGCGATCCGCAGCAGGCGGGCGGCGAGCGCGGGCTCGGAGCTCAAGATACGGACGATGTCGTCGGTGCTGGTATCGGCCGACTGCAGCGCACGCTGGATGCGCAGCACCGCTTCCGGAAAGGCGGGTAACTCGAGTCGCTCGTCGCGCAAATCCTGGGCGAGGCGTTCGACGAAGCTGAAACCCACGGCTTGTGCCGTACTTGACATAACAAATCCTCTCCCCGGCAAAGCCACTGCCTTACCGTATCGACCGCTGTTCGGATACCTTGAAGCTGGAATGACCGAAACTGCTCTGCCGCCGCTCGATCCACACAGCCCGGTCTATGGCCTGGTTCTGGCCGGCGGGCGTGGCACCCGCCTCGGGCGCGACAAGGGTGAGCTCGACTATCACGGGTTGCCCCAGGCGGCCTGGGGTCTGCGGCTGCTCGAGCGCTGCTGCCCCGCGGCATTCGTCTCGGTGCGGCCGGAGCAGGCCGACGCCGCGCCGTACCGCGGGCTGCCGATGATCGTCGACGCTGGCGCCAGCGCGGGCCCGGCCAGCGGTGTCGCCGCTGCTCTGCGGCGCTTCCCGGGCACGGCGTGGCTCGTGATCGCGGCCGATATGCCGCTGCTGACGCCTGCGGTGCTCGCGACGCTCGTGGCGCAGCGCGATCCGTCGGCCCTGGCGACGGCCTACCGGCACGGTGACGGCACGCCGGAGCCGCTGTGCGCGATCTGGGAGCCTGCTGCCGCTGGGCGACTCGGCGAGGTTCGGACCGGCGAGCAGGGCGTTTCCCTGCGTGGCCTGCTGCAGGAGGGCCCGGCGCGGTTCCTGGCGCTCGCCGACGACGCAGTGCTCACCAGCGTGAACACGGCGGCGGACGATGCCTGGGTTCGCGCTCGGCTGGGTGCCCGCGACTCACGGCTTATATGAAGCCCGCGGCGAATTGGCTACGAGCGGCGGGTTCGATTGAGGGTCCGGTTTGCCCTGAACTGACGGGCTTTGGTTGGCGGTCCGGGCCCCTGCGGACGCTCGGGCCGCGTATGCGCGAGCTGCTCCGAAGTCGCCCAGGGCCGGGTTGTGGCCCGTCTAGGATCTCTCCGATAACCCAATGAAAATAAAAGACTATTCAATCGGTCTTGGCGGCGCGGCCTTGGCCCGGTTATCCTGCAAACTGCGAGAACATCAGGGCACTCCCACCAGTTGGTTCGAGGGCGCGCTGTCGGGCTCGGAGCCTGATGGAAGCCATGGGTAGTCCCGTCTGTCGGCGGCGGTTTCCTGGGGCGCTGAGTAAGGCAGCGTCGCCCTCTCTCTCGATTGCACCTCTTAAAACTAGCGCGACCGCGTGTGGGCACGGCTTCGCGTCGCCGTGCCCGGGTGCGGTGCGGTTGGCCGGAACATCAGGCAAGGACTCATGCAAGTACCGTTACTCGACCTCAAGGGTCAGTACGCGCCGCTGCGCGCAGAGATTGAACAAGCGATCGCGCAGGTCTGCAACGAGCAGCGCTTCGTGCTCGGCCCGAACGTCAGCGAGCTCGAGGCCAAAGTCGCGGCGTACTCCCACACCCGGCACGGACTCGGCGTTTCATCTGGAACCGACGCGCTGCTGGTCGCGCTCATGGCGCTCGGGATCGGCCCCGGCGACGAGGTCCTCACTTCGCCGTTCACGTTCTTCGCCACCGCAGGCGTCGTTGCGCGTCTCGGCGCACGACCGTTGTTCTGCGACATCGATCCGCGCACCTACAACCTCGATCCCGCCGCCGTTCGCGCCACACTCGCCCGGCACTGCGAGCAGCGCGGCGACCGGCTCGTGAATCGCGCCACGGGCGGCGTCGTGAGAGCGCTGCTGCCGGTGCATCTGTACGGACAGATGGCGCCCATGGACGAGCTCATGGCGATCGCGAAGCGCCATCGGCTCGCCGTCATCGAGGACGCGGCGCAGGCCATCGGCGCGGCGCTGCCGGACGGCAGGCGTGCCGGCAGTGTGGGCGACGTCGGCTGCCTGTCGTTCTTTCCGACCAAGAACCTCGGTGCGTTCGGCGACGCCGGCATGTGCGTGACGAACGACGGCGCGCTCGCCGAGCGCATGCGGATCCTGCGCGTGCATGGCGGCGAGCCGAAGTACTACCACTCGTTCGTCGGCGGCAATTTCCGGCTCGACGAGCTGCAGGCCGCGGTGCTGCTCGTCAAGCTCAAGCATCTCGAGGACTGGACGAGCGCGCGCCAACGCAACGCCGATCATTACGACCAGCTCATCCGCGACGCCGGCATTGCGGACGTCGTGGGCATTCCGTTCCGGGCTCCGGGTTATCGACACATTTTCAATCAATACATGATTCGCGTGCAGCGGCGCGACGAGCTCCGCACCCATCTCGCGGCGAACGGCGTCGGCACGGAGATCTACTACCCGGTGCCGCTGCACGCCCAGCAGTGCTTCGCATACCTCGAGCACTCGCCCGAGGATTTTCCGCATTCGCTCGCGGCCGCGGCGGAGGTTCTGGCGCTTCCGATCTACCCGGAGCTTACGGCCGAGCAACGCGAGCACGTGGTTCGGCAGATCGCAGCGTTTTATCGCGCCTGAGTGTTCTGTGAATCGGTCCTTTTCAATTCCCGAGCCGTTTGTGGCAGCATCCTTCCGTGCCGGATATCACCCGTAAGCTGCTGATCGTCGAAGACGATCCAGGCATTCAGAGCCAGCTGCGCTGGTGCTTCGAGGATTACGACGTCATCCCGGCCACGGATCGCCACAGCGCGATCAGCGAGTTGCGGCGTCACGAACCCCCGGTCGTGCTTCAGGACTTGGGTTTGCCGCCGGACGACGAAGGCGTCGATGAGGGGTTCGCCACACTGCGCGAGATCCTGCAGCTCGCACCGTTTACCAAGGTAATCGTCGTCACGGGCCACGGCGATCAGAGCAACGCACTCAGGGCCGTGGGCCTTGGCGCTTACGACTTCTATCAGAAGCCCGTCGACGTCGACACGCTGCAGCTGATCGTGCAGCGGGCGTACCAGATTCACACGCTGGAAGCGGAAAACCGTCGCCTGGCCGAAGCGCTTGGCGCCTCCCCGCTCGATGGGGTCATCGCCGCGTCGGAAGCGATGCTGAAGGTTTGCCGCACGATCGAGAAGGTGGCGCCGACGAACGCCACCACACTGCTGCAAGGCGAGAGCGGCACCGGTAAGGAAGTGCTCGCGCACGCACTCCATCAGCTGAGCTCGCGTCCCGACAAGCCTTTCGTCGCGATCAATTGCGCCGCGATCCCGGAGACGTTGCTCGAATCCGAGCTGTTCGGCTTCGAGAAAGGCGCGTTCACGGGCGCTGTGAAGCAGACCCCCGGCAAGATCGAAGTGGCGAACGGCGGCACGCTGTTCCTCGATGAGATCGGCGACATGCCTCTCTCACTTCAGGCCAAGCTGCTGCGGTTCCTGCAGGAGCGAACGGTGGAGCGTATCGGCGGCCGAACCGAGATTCCGGTCGACGTTCGAGTGATTTGCGCCACGAACAAGAACCTGAAACTGGCCATGAGCACGAATGCGTTCCGCGACGATCTCTACTACCGAATCGCCGAGATCACGATCGAGATCCCGCCGCTCCGTGAGCGCGAGGGCGGGCGGTTGCTGCTCGCGCGGTTCCTGCTGAACAAGTTCGCGAAGCAGCAGGGCAGTGGCATCAAGGGCTTTACCGACGACGCGCACGACGCGATCGAGGCGTATGCGTGGCCGGGCAACGTCCGCGAGATGGAGAACAAGATCAAGGGCGCCGTGATCATGGCCGACGGCAAGCTCGTGACGGCGGCGGACCTGGGCTTGAGCGTTTCAGCCAATCCACCGAGCCTGAATCTTCGGGTCGTGCGCCAGAATGCCGAGACGCTGGCGATTCGACAGGCGCTGGTGCGCGCCTCCGGCAACATTTCCCGAACGGCCGAAATTCTCGGCATCACGCGGCCCACGCTGTACGACCTGATGGCCAAGTACAGCATCCGGGCCGAAGCCGACGTTCTCAACGCGCCTGCCCCCGGTGCGGAGCAAGGCTGAGACCGGTTCTAGAGTCGCTGCTCGGCGCCGGGCAGGCCTCAAGCCCTTACCCCGACGGACCGGTGTTTCAACCGCGCGCTTCAGACACCAGTGTCGAATGGCTTTACACGTCCGCCGTTTGCGGTGCTGGGCGGCGGACGTGGCTCTTCCGAAAATCGTCGTAAAACAGTAAGTTAATGGGAATGCTGGCCAGCTGGCACGCGTATTGCTTTGTTCAGACGCCAGCAACCAGGATAGGAAATCTCAGCAATGCGAATTCAGAAACTCACCTCCGCAGCGATCGCGCTGGTCGCAGCTCAATTGTTGTGGAGCGCTCCGGTTCAGGCCACTCTGATCAGCAGTGTTCAAAACATCAACGCGGTGCTGAGTGCTGATTCGCCGACCTACAGCGGCACGTTCGATCTGACAAGCGACGGCGTGCCGGACTCGGCAACGGTCAACTGGGCGGTTGTCGGGTTCACGCTGTTGGATTTCGATGGGCATTCCGACAAGGTGTCTGCATTGCTCGCTGGTGATGAACTCCTGTCCGGCATCTCGAACCCAATCGGCTTCTCCCTGTTCGGCGGCCTCCTGAGCGGATCCGTAGTCAGTTCGTTGAACACATCGGGCCTCCTTGATTACACCCTGAGCTTTATCAAGGGCAGGTCCTCGGTCATCGTCTCCCAAGGCGCGCTGGTGGCCGACGTCAAGTCGGTTCCCGAGCCCGGTACGCTCTCTCTGTTGGGCGCGGGACTGCTGGCGGGATGGCTTGGCCGGAAGCGCTTGGCGCGCGCGTAGCTCCGAAGACGAAGGCTGATCGCTCTAGGCACCCGCAGCGGACAACGCTGCAGACCGTGCCGAAGGCCAGAAGCGAGATTCCGCCGGCGCGTCGCGTTGCGCTCTTTGGCTCAGCCCTTGAACTGCTCCGGATTCAGCTGATGCCGCCCGAGCAGCTTGTAGAAATCCGTCCGATTACGCTTGGCTAGCCGGGCGGCCTGGCTTACGTTGCCGCCCGTGATCTGTAGCAGCTGCGACAGATAATTGCGCGTGAACTCGTCGCGTGCCTCGGAGAACGACGGCAGCGCGTTCGCCTGCTCGCCGAGTGCACTGCGTACCTGCTCCGTCGAGATCACGCGTGTCGGCGACAGCGCGACGTTCTGGCGTACGACGTTGTAGAGCTGGCGGACGTTGCCCGGCCAATGGCTCGCGACCAGTAGCTCGACGGCCTCCGGCGCATACACCTTGCGTTCCTGGCTCGATTCCGCGGCGATCTGCACGAGGAAGTGATCGACCAGAAGCGGAATGTCTTCGCGCCGCTCGCGCAGTGCCGGCAGATGAATATTGACGACGTTCAACCGGTAGTACAGATCCTCGCGGAACGCACCCTTGACCATCAGCTCCTTCAGGTCCTGATGCGTGGCCGAGATCACGCGCGTATTGATCCTCACGGCTTCGGTGGCGCCCACCGGCCGAACCTGCTCCTCCTGCAGCACACGCAGCAGCTTCACCTGCAGGCGCATCGGCATGTCGCCGATCTCGTCGAGCAGGAGCGTGCCGTCGTGAGCGGCCTGAAACAGGCCTTTGTGCGTGCGGTGCGCGCCCGTGAACGAACCTTTCTCGTGGCCGAAGAGCTCGGATTCGAGCAGGTTCTCGGCCATGGCGCTGCAATTGATCGCGACGAATGCCTGGTCCTTGCGCACGCTCGCTCGATGGATCGCGCGGCCCAGGAGTTCCTTGCCGGTGCCCGATTCGCCCGTGATCAACACACGCGTGTCGGTGCCGGCGACCATGCGGGCCTGTTCCAGGCACGCTTCCATGGCCGGGCTGCGCGTGATGATCTCGGCGCTCCACGCGCTCTCGTTCCTGGCCACACCCGACACCTTCATCGCGCGCTCGACGTAATCGAGCAGCTGCTGCTTGTCTACGGGTTTCGTGAGGAAGCCGAACGCCCCGCTCTGTGTCGCTTCGACGGCATCGGGGATCGTGCCATGGGCAGTGAGCAGCAATACGCGTAGGCCGGGGCGTTGGCGCTGAATCTCCTTCAGCAGCGCGATGCCATCCATGTTCTCCATGCGCAGGTCCGTCACGACGAGGTCGGGGCGGAACCGCGACAGCGCAGCCAGCGCCTCGGCAGCGCTCTCGACAGCTTCAACCTCGTACTGCTCGGCGCGCAGGCGGATGCTGAGCAGGCGCAGCAGTCCGGGGTCGTCGTCGACCAACAAAATTCGTCCGCGAGTGTGTTCCTGGAGCATCGGATTACTTTGGATTGGCGCCACTTTCACGTTCCCGGATTGATCGTTCAATGTTCGTTATCGCGTCCAATTTGGCGCGGGCTTCGTCGAGTTGCTGGCGCAACTGCCGGTTCTCGTCGAGAGCGGTCTGCAGTCGTTGCGCGTTCTGGTCGTTACGCTGCGTCGCAGCGGCCTGTGCGGCTCTTTGGAGCCTGGCTGCTTCGGCATCGAGAATCAACCTTTGTTCCACATCCTTCAGCTCGACGAGCGCGAGGACGCGCTCGTCGGGTAGCAATGCGTTGTCTTTCGCGAGCAGCTCGTTCAGCAGCCGTTGGGCTTCGAGCGGGTTGTTCGACGGGTGGCCGGGCGTCGCGAGCGCGAGCGCGAGGTTCAGGCGATTCGTCGTAGTCGGTGCCGCGTCCGCGGCGGCCGCTACGTTGCGGAACACATCGGCCTTCAGCACGGCGTCGCCTTCGAGCAGGTCACGCAGAGTGCTCAGGTACAGGGCCATCCCTTCGCCGCCGAGGGAGTGCGCGGCGGTCGGCGGTGCCTGGCCAACGGGCTTTGCGGGCTGGCCCGAGCCCGAGCCGCCACCGAATGCGCTGCAGCCCGTGACTGCGAGCACCAGCAGCAGTGCCGTGTGCTTAACCATTGACCACCGCCAAGAGGTGCTTGTCCGCCGCGCGGCGCAAGGGCAGGCGTACCTGGAAGTGCGCGCCGGTATCCCGGTCACGCAGGATCTGGACCGACCCGCCATGCGCCTGCGCGCACTCGAGGACCACCGAAAGGCCGATGCCCGTGCCGCCGACGGGACCGTCCTGCGGGCGTCGCCCCTGGTAGAACGCCTCGAAGATCCGGTGGCCGTCGTCGGGATGCACGCCGGGGCCGGTGTCGTCGACGTCGATGACGAGCTCGTTATCCTGCATGGCTGCGCCGACGCCGATCGTGCCGCCCGAGGGCGTGAATTTGATTGCATTCGACAGCAGGTTCTCGAGCACGAGCCGCAGCTTGCCCTCGTCGGCGCGAACCGCGATGGGGCTCACTTTCAGCTGCAGCTTGATCTTCTTGTTCGACAGCACGAGGCGATGTTGGCCGAGCACGCTGAAGACCATGGGTTTCAGCTCGAACTCCGTCAGCTCGAGTGACGCCGTATGGGTCTGCCACGCGCTGAAGGTCAGCAGGTTCTCGATGAGTTTCTGCAGCTTGACGCCGTTGTCGCGAAGGATTCCCGTGACCTCCTGCTGCTGAATGTCCAGTGGACCGACCGCGCCGTCGAGCAAGAGCTCCGTGCCTTCGCGGATGTTCGCGAGCGGGGTCTTCAGCTCGTGTGACATGTGGCGCAGGAACTTGTTCTTCTCGTCCGCGGATTCTTTCAGACGGTGGCGCAGCCACTCGAGCTGCCGCCCGAGCGTCTCGATGTCGTGAGGGCCCGTCACGGCGATCGGCCGGCTGTAGTCGCCCTCGCCGAGCTCGCGGATCGCGCGGTCGACCTGGCGCATGGGGCGACCGACGAGCAATAGGAACAGTACGATCAGGATCACGGTGCCGGGGATCAACGCCGCGGACTGCCAGGCGATCGAGCGTTGCGCGGTGCTGGTGTTCTCCTGGAGCGTGCTCAGGCGAGCGTCGATCAGGACTCGCATGCCCTGGGAGATATCGCGGGCCGCGGCGCTCATCGTGCGGAATCGCTCGACGATGATGTCCTGGGCGTCTTCGTTCGGGCCGCCGCGCAGCGTCCGATGCACGTCTTTCGACTGGGCAGCCAGTTGCTCGAGCGCGGCCGCGATGTCGGCGTTCTTCGGCAACGAGCGCAATGCGGCGAGGCGCGCCTCGAAGTCGGCCTGGTCGTCGTCGTACAACGGCAGCAGGTTCGACGCCGAGGCGACGTCCTTCAGGGCGACGTATTGGCGGGCGTTGCGCTCCATGTTCATCAACAGGTTCGATATCCGTTGGTTCTCGGTCGTTGCCGTAGCGCTGTCGCTCAACACTACTTCGCTCTCGGCGGCGAGCTGGCCGAGCTTTACTAAGGCGTTGCCGACTGCGATCAGCAGCGGCACGGTCACGAACGCGAGCCCCACGAGCACCATGCCCAGCAGGGTTCGCGGACGCCGCATCTTCATCGGGCGTCACCGAATGCGGTCATGGGCGCCAGGGATTGCTGGCGAGCTTTTTTTCCCATGCGAGTGCCGTCGAAACAATGGTTCTTAGGTCGTCGTGACGAGGTTGCCAGCCGAGCCGCTCGCGAATTCTGGCCGCGCGCGCGACCAACGTGGGCGGGTCGCCGGCGCGGCGTGGGCCTTCACGCTTGGCGATCTCGTGCCCGGCCACGGTTTCGACCATTCTGATGACGTCGCGGACGCTGTAGCCGCGCCCGTAGCCGCAGTTCAATGTCGTGGATTTCCCGCCGCCGCGCAAGTATGCGAGCGCCTTCAAATGTGCGTCGGCCAGGTCTTCCACGTGGATGTAGTCCCGCACGCCCGTTCCATCGGGAGTCGCGTAGTCGGTACCGAAGATCGAGACGTGGTCGCGTTTGCCGACGACGACTTCGCACGCCACCTTCGTCAGCAGCGTGGCTTGCGGAGTGGCCTGGCCGATGCGTCCACCAGGATCGGAGCCCGCTACGTTGAAGTAGCGTAACGCGACGTAGCGAAGCGGGTTGACGGCGGCGACATCGCGCAGCATCCACTCCGTCATGAGCTTCGATGTGCCGTACGCGTTGATCGGCGCAGTCGGCGTGTCCTCATCCGCCTCGCCGCTCGCGGGGATGCCGTACACGGCGGCGGTCGACGAGAACACCACGTGCCTCACTCCGGCGCGCAACGAATGCTCGAGCAGCGTCCGGCTGGCGCACGTGTTGTTGCGGTAGTACTTCAACGGGTCCGCGACAGATTCGGGCACGATCGTGTGGGCGGCGAAGTGCATCACGGTATCCACGTCAAAGCGGCTGAAGACCTGCTCCAGTACCTTGGCGTCGCCCGTGTTGCCGACGACGAGCTCGCCGTGCAGCACCGCCTGACGAAAGCCGGTGGACAAGTCATCCAGCACGACGATTCGTTCGCCGGCCTCGCCGAGCTGGCGAACGACGTGAGAGCCGATGTAGCCCGCGCCGCCGGTCACGAGAATAGTCTTGTCGCCCATTCCGAAGCCAAAGTGACATAACCGAATTGCAGGAGTTTAGCAGTTCCGATGCGGCGGACCGGGAGCCTGGTCGCAGTTTGTGTCGCTGATCGGACACACCCTGGCCGCGCCTGAGCACTGCGCCCGCAAGAGAGTGCCGTGAACCAGGCAGCGGTGGAGTCACGGGCGTGCCGGGTTAGGATCGCACCCGGCCGATAGCGGCTCGGTTGCGGTGGGAGCGTATTGAACACGGTTTCCGGGCGGGGCACGCGGTTCGGCGCTCTGGCGGTCGGGCTGCACGGCTGCGGCGGTGGGGACGGAGGCAGCAGCAACGCATTCAACGCGCCGCCACCGGCGTCCGCGACCGTCACGCTGCAGGGGGGCGTGACCTTCGACCGGGTGCCCGCGGTCGCCGGCCGACGCTCGATTACTCACAGACGGTCGAGCGGCCCGCCCGCGGAGGAACCATAGAGGTCGTGTGCGCCGTGCTCGCGAGCACCGCGACGGACTCGGCCGGACGCTACTCGTTCGACGTCCCGTCGAACACCGACGTCTCGTTGCGCGTGCGCGCCGAGGTGATCCACATCCCGGATACCCCGCCACGGCTGGCGGGCGGATAAACGAGAGTTGAGTCACGGCGGGCAGGCTCCGCGCGTTCCATATTAGGCGTTGCATTCGCGAGTCGTGGCGGCACGTCGGGATCAGAATGGCGAAGGAACGCCTGAGACGCAGGATTGCCGAAGCGCTGGCCGGCCCGTCCGTTCGCGACGAACTGCAACGAGTTCTGCGGGACGACGCGTCGCGACCGGGCCGCCCCGGTGCGGCCGACCCCTTGCCCGCGATTCTCGACAACGTCAAAGACCCCATCGTTACCGTAAGCCGCGACGGCGTCGTGCTCGGGGCGAATGCCGCGGCGGCACGCGTGCTCGCCGTGACGATCGATGCCGTCGTCGGGCGCGCGCTGAGCGAGTTCATTCCGCAGCTTGCACCGGCGGGTCCAGCGCTCGAGGCGCTCGCCGATCGTGTGGGCGATACGTTCGTCGATGTCACGCCGGCGTTGATCGAGGCGCGGCGCAACGACGGTCAGTCGCTCACGGTGGAGGTCAGCGTGAGCCGCGCCGGTTTGGCCCGCGACAGCTATTTCGTCGTGTGCATGCGCGACGTTACGGAGCGACTTCAGGACGAACAGGCACTGCGCGAGAGCGAAGCACGCTACCGTGCGCTGGTCGAGAACGCGCCCGAAGCCATCGTCGTGCTCGACGTCGACCGCAACCGTTTCGTGGACATCAACGACAATGCCGTTCGACTGTTCGGTTTGCCGCGCGACGAATTGCTGAGCGTCGGCCCGGAGACACTGAGCCCCGAGTTCCAGAGCGATGGGCTGCTTTCGGCAGGCCTCAACAGGGGTTACATCGAGCGCGCATTGAAAGGCGGCCGCCCCGTCTTCGAATGGTTGCATCGCGACGCTGCAGGTCAGGACATTCCGTGCGAGGTGCGGTTCATCCGGCTGCCGTCGTCGAAGCACCGCCTGATCCGCGCGAGCATCATCGACATTGCAGCGCGACGGCGCGCCGACACGCTCGCATACGGCGAACGCCGCGTGCTCGAGCTGATCGCCGCGAATGCGCCGCTCGAGCGCACGTTGCAGGCGGTCGTGCGGCTCGTGGAACAACTGCATCCGGCGGTGGGCGCGGCGGTCCAGTTGCTCGACGATCGTGGCGCAGAGCTCAGGCTCGCGGCCGCGACGGGGTTACCCAAGGGCATCACCGATCTGTTGGCGAAAATGGTGGTCGGCCTGCGACATGGATCCTGCGGCGCGGCCGCGTCGCTGGGCAGGCAGGTTGTCGTTCGTGACGTCGCGGTCGATTCGTTGTGCGGCGTGCTCGGCGGCGAACTGCTAGGCGCCGGCATCCGCGCCTGCTGCTCCACGCCGATCGTCACGGCCGGTGACCGCATTCACGGCACGCTCGCGATCTACTTCGATTCGGCGCGCGGCCCCAATACGGAAGAGATCGATCTGATCACGCGCCTCACGCAGCTCGCCGGTATCGCAATCCGACGCAAGCAGGACGAAACCGCGCTGCGCGACAGCGAAGCGCGGTTTCGCGCGTTGTTCGACAATGTCGTCGACGGCGTCTATCAGGCCAAACCCGATGGAGAGCTGCTGTCCGTGAATCCGGCGCTCGTGCAGATGCTCGGCTACGAGGACGCGCATGAGCTCGGCCGCCTCAACATGGCGGAGCTCTTCGTCGATTCGAAGGAGCGGGAGCGACTGATTGCCGAGTTGAAGTCTTACGGTCGTGTGCGCAACTACGAGTATCGTCTGCGGACTCGCAGTGGGCGCGCCATCGTGGTGATGGAGAATTCGCGGCTCGTGGTCGATGCCGAAGGTCGCGCGCTGTACTTCGAAGGCACGATCACGGATATCACACAGCGGAAGGCGGCCGAGCGCGCCCTGTTCAACGAGAAGGAGCGCGCGCAGGTTACGCTGCAGTCGATCGGTGACGCCGTGGTCACGACTGACGCGCAGGGTAACGTGGACTATTTGAACCCGGTTGCGGAGCAGCTGACCGGCTGGGACAGTCGCGAGGCGCGCGGCCTACCGATCGAGACACTGATCAAGCTCACGGACGAGATCACCGGCGAGTCCGTGCAGAACCCCGTATTGCGTTGCCTGCACGAAGGGCGTGTCGTGGCGCTCGCCGGCAACGTCGTGATCGCGGCTCGCGACGGCTCGAGCGTCGCGATCCAGGATTCCGCGGCGCCGATTCAGGATCGCGGCGGCCAGATCGTCGGTGCGGTCATGGTATTCCACGACGTGAGCCAGGAACGCCAGCTGCATCGCAAGCTCGCCTACTTTGCGAGCCACGACGCGTTGACGGGCTTCATCAACCGCCGCGAATTCGAGGAGCGGCTCGGCACGGGCCTCGCCACGGTGCACAACGAGCCCGGGCGGAGCGGGGCGTTGCTATACATGGACCTCGACCAGTTCAAGGTCGTGAACGACACGTGCGGCCACGGCGCCGGCGACCTGCTGTTGCGCCAGCTCGCCGACGTGCTGCGCCAACGCGTGCCGAAGAGCGGCGCGCTCGCTCGCCTCGGTGGCGACGAGTTCGCGGTACTGCTGCCGGATTGCACGATGGCCGTCGCCGGGCAGATCGCCGAAGGTCTGCGCGAGGCGATCTCCGCCTTCCGCTTCGCCTGGCGCGACAACGCGCTACAGGTCGGTGTCAGCATCGGCATCGTGCCGGTGCAAGCGTCGAGCGAGAGCGTTGGAGCGCTCATGAGCGCCGCAGACGTCGCGTGCTACGTGGCGAAGGATCTCGGTCGCAACCGTATCCACGTCTACGAAGAGGGCGACGCCGCGGAGCGCCATCAGGAGATGCAGTGGGTCGCGCGGATCAATCGCGCGCTCGAGGAGGAGCGCTTCGAGCTCTACTACCAGCCGATCGTGCCGATCGGGCCCGGCAGCGACACGTGGCCCCACTATGAGCTGCTGTTACGCATGCGGGACGAGCGCGGCCAGCTCGTCGTGCCGACGGCGTTCATTCCCGCGGCCGAACGCTACAACCTGATGCCGATGCTCGATCGCTGGGTCATCAGCCACACGCTCGAGACGCTCGCGTTCCGTGGCGAGCCCGGTACGCCGCCGTACACGCTGGCGATCAACCTGTCCGGGACGACGCTGAACGATGCTCGGTTCCTCGATTTCGTGCTCGACGAGCTGACGGCCGCGGGCATCCCGCCCGGCGCTCTGTGCTTCGAGATCACGGAGACCGCGGCAATCGCGAACCTGGGCCAGGTCGTCACGTTCATGCGTGCGCTGAAGGCCCGCGGCTGCCGGTTCTCGCTCGACGACTTCGGCACCGGCCTGTCGTCGCTGACGTATCTCAAGAACCTGCCGGTCGACTACGTGAAGATCGACGGGCAGTTCGTCCGCAACGTGCTGCGCGACGGCGCCGACGAGTGCGTGGTCGAATCGATCGCGCGCATGGCGAAAGCGTTCAAAATCGAGGCGATCGCGGAGCGAGTCGAGAGTCGCGACGTGATGAAGCGGCTCGGCGAGCTCGGGGTCGCATTCGCGCAGGGCTTCTTCATCGCGGTGCCGCAGCCGGTCTCCGAGCTGCCCGTACGCTCGAACGTCCGAAAAATCCGAGCCTAGCCCGGCGTGCGGCGAGCTTGCATAATGACGTCGCCGATCCGCGAGTGACGGATGCGCAGACGCGCCGGCAGCGCGAGGCGACCCTTTCGAAAACGCCGCAAGTACGTCCCTGTAGGCTCGCTCCGCGCCGTCCCTGGCGCGGAGCGTTTCGAAAGGGTCGCCTCGCACTGCCGGCGCTCCGAGCGTGGTCGGCGCGGATCGGGGTTGTCGTTTGCAAGCTTTCTTTGTTTGTATGAGATCGTGATGACGCACCGACTTTGTATCGCGCCGATGATGGACCGCACGGACCGGCACTTCCGGTACCTGCTGCGGTTGCTCGCGCCGCACGCACGCCTGTACACCGAGATGATCACGGCGCGTGCCCTGTTGCACGGTGACGCCGAGAAGCTGCTGCGCTTTTCCGGTGCAGAGCACCCCGTGGCGTTGCAGCTTGGCGGCAGCCATCCGGCCGAGCTGGCGGCGGCCGCGCGCCTCGGCGAGGCCGCCGGCTACGACGAGATCAACTTGAACGTCGGGTGTCCCAGCGATCGCGTGCAGGCTGGTTGCTTCGGTGCGGCGCTGATGCTCGAGCCGCAGTGCGTCGCGGAGTGCGTGGCGGCCATGCGCGAGGCCGTCGGCGTGCCCGTCACGGTCAAGACGCGGCTCGGCGTCGATGACCACGACAGCTACGAATTCGCGCACGACTTCATCGCGCGTGTCGCAGCGGCCGGTTGCGACACGTTCATCGTCCACGCGCGCAAGGCGTGGCTCAAAGGCCTGAGTCCGAAGCAGAACCGCGAGATCCCGCCCCTCGACTACCCCCGCGTCCACCGGCTCAAGCGCGACTTCCCGGAGCTTTGCATCGTGATCAACGGCGGGCTGACGACCGTGGCCCAAACGCTCGAGCAACTCGAGCACGTGGATGGCGTGATGCTGGGCCGCATCGCCTATCAGGATTCCAGCCTGCTCGCGGAGATCGATGCGCACGTGCACGGCGGGCATGCGCCGCGCGAGGCGGTCGTGCTGGCGCAGTACCTGCGGTACGTCGCGCAGGAGATCGAGAGTGGCACGCCGCTGAAGGCGATGACGCGGCACCTGCTCGGCATGCGCGCCGGTCGTCCCGGTGGCCGGCGGTGGCGCCGCGCGCTGGGCGAGCTCGACGGTGTCGACTCGCTGGTTCGGCTAGTGCTCGAGACCAATGCGACCGAGAGTCCGCAGCCGCTGCCGTGCGGTCTCACGCTCGCCTTCGATTCACTCTAATCAAACGACCGTTCGCCGCGGCGCTCGATGCCGCTACAATGGCGGGCCTTCCGATCATTCCCATGGCATCGAGGTAGATAGCGTGGCACAGCGCGCGAAGCAGAAATTTTCCCGGACGATGGCCGAAGAGGCCGACATCCACGACCTGTACGAGCGATCCGTGCAGGCCGTCGACGTAGAGGTCGAGTTCTTGAGAGACACCTTCCGCGCGCTGCGAGGCCGCAAGCCACAGAGCTTCCGCGAAGACTTCTGTGGCACTTCGGCATTGTCGTGCGAATGGGTCCGCACCGGCAGCGATCGCTACGCGATCGGGGTGGACACCGACGCCGCCGTGCTCGACTGGGGACGACGCCATCACGTGGCGCGTTTGACGGAGGTGGCCCGCGCCCGCGTGAAGCTGCTGAATGAGGACGTGCGCACCGTCGCCACGGACGCCGTCGATATGGTCGGCGCGTTCAACTTCAGCTACTTCTGTTTCACGACGCGCGAGGAGCTGCGCAATTACTTCGCGAGTGTGCGCGCCAGTCTCAAGCCCGATGGCATCTTCTTTCTCGACGCGTTCGGCGGGCCCGAGGCTTCCGATCTGGTCAAAGAGAAGACGAAACACGATGGGTTCACGTACGTCTGGGAGCAGGCCGAATTCGAGCCGGTCACGGGGCGGATTCTCTGCCACATCCACTTCAAGTTTGCCGATGGGTCGAAGATCAAGCGTGCGTTCACCTACGATTGGCGTCTCTGGACGTTGCCTGAGCTACGCGAGCTGCTGACGGAGGCCGGTTACTCCAAGGTTCGCGTGTACTGGGAGGGCGACGACGGCGACGGCGGCGGCAACGGTGAGTTCACGGAGAGCGCGACCGGCGAGGCCGATCTCGCATGGATCGCATACCTCGTCGCCGAGAAATAGTCGCCTTCGAATTTGCCGTGCAGGTCGTCGTTTGGAGATCGGTGCGCCATTCAGTGCGCGACGTCTCGGTTGGGCCGCAGGGGCGATGGCGTATAATCCCGGCCTGCTCGCGGCCGCTCTCTCTCGAAGGAAGCCATGGGTAAGGATGTAGAGGTTGCAATTCTGTTTGCCGATGTGGTCGGCAGCACGCAACTGTACGAGCAACTCGGCGACGTCAAAGCCCGCCAGATGGTGGCCCGGTGCCTCGACATCATGCGCGAGGCGACCGAGAGCAACCGCGGCACGGTCATCAAGACCATGGGCGACGAGGTCATGTCGACGTTCCCCGCGGCGGACGATGCGATGAACGCCGCGAAGCGCATGCAGGAACGCATCTCGACGGATCAGGAACTCACGCACGACAACGGTAGGGTTGCGATCCGGATCGGTTGTCACTATGGGCCAGTCGTGCAGGAGCAGCGCGACGTCTTCGGCTCGGCCGTGCACACGGCCAATCGCATGACGAGCCAGGCCAAGGCCAAGCAGATCATCACCACGCTTTCGACCGTGCAGAAGCTGTCGGCGGAATGGCAGGCAGCATCGCGTCAGATCGACATCGCCACGGTGCGCGGCAAGGCAGACGAGGTGGTGTTGTTCGAAGTCCTGTGGCAGCCCGAGGAAGCCACGAGCATGCTGCCGACCGTCGGGCAAGGCCGTAAGTCCGCGGGCAGACCCAAGCGCCTCTCCCTGCGGTACCAGGGGCGCGAGGTCACCGTCGGCGAGGGGCGGAAGAGCGCCACGCTCGGTCGCGCCGAGGACAACGACGTCGTCGTGAAAGGCAATCTGATCTCGCGCGTGCACGCTCGGATCGAATCGAGCCGCGACCGATTCACGTTGATCGACGAGAGCACGAACGGAACGTTCGTGCAGACGGCGAGCGGCGAAGAAATATTCGTCCGTCGGGACAGCACGCAGCTCACGGGTGAAGGCGTGATCGGCCTCGGCCGCGTGGCGCAGCCGGGTACCGCGCTAGCCGTTCACTTCGTCGTTGAAGAGTGAGCGCGCGCGGGCTTTAGCCTAACGCCCGCACTACCTTCTGGTGCTCGGCGGTCAGCTCGCCCGGCAGGCGGTCGCCGAATCCCGCGAAATACTCGCCGATGCTCTTCATCTCGGCGCGCCACTGTTCCGGGTCCACGGCGAGCAGCTGCTCGAGCGTGGCGCTCGAGACGTCGAGCCCGTTCAAGTTGATGTCGCCCGGCTTCGGCAGGAAGCCGATGGGCTTCTCGACGGCGCCGACGCGGTTGTCGCAGCGGTCGATGATCCAGCGCAACACGCGCAGGTTCTCGCCGAACCCCGGCCACAGGAACTTGCCGCCGCTGTCGCGCCGGAACCAGTTCACGTGGAAGATCTTCGGCAGCTTAGTCGAGCGCTTGGCGAAGCTGAGCCAGTGCCCCCAGTAGTCGCCGTAGTTGTAGCCGCAGAACGGCTTCATGGCCATCGGATCGCGCCGCACGACGCCAACCTTGCCCGTGGCGGCGGCCGTGGTCTCCGACGCGACGCTCGCCCCGACCAACACACCATGCGCCCAGTCCTTGGCCTGGTAAACGAGGGGCGCCAGCTCGCGGCGGCGGCCGCCGAACACGAGCGCGGAAATCGGCACGCCCTCGGGTGCTTCGGCGAGCTTGGAATACGCCGGGTTCTGGCGTGCCGCGACCGTGAAGCGCGAGTTCGGGTGCGCCGCGGGGCCGTTCTTGGCGTCGTACGGTTTGCCCAGCCAGTCGACCGTCGGTTTGACGCTGTCTTTGTCTTCCCACCAAGGGTCGTTGTCGGCGGTGATGGCGACGTTCGTGAAAATCGTGTCGTGCTGAATCGTGTCGTACGCGTTCTTGTTCGTGTGCGGGTTCGTGCCCGGCACAACGCCGAAGTAGCCGGCCTCGGGGTTGATCGCGCGCAATTGACCGTCTTTGTCGAGATGCATCCACGCGATGTCGTCGCCCAGTGTCCAGACCTTCCAGCCCTGCTGGCTTGCGGGCGGAATCAGCATCGCGAGATTCGTCTTGCCGCAGGCAGACGGAAACGCACAGGCCAGGTAGTGAATGTCGCCGGCGGGGCTCTGCACGCCGACGATCAACATATGCTCTGCGAGCCAGCCTTCGGTGCGGGCTTGATAGCTCGCAATGCGCAGCGCGTGGCATTTCTTGCCGAGCAGTGCGTTGCCGCCGTAACCCGAGCCGTAGCTCATGATCGTGAGCTCCTCGGGGAGATGCACGATGTAGCGGCGTTCGGGGTTCAGGTCACCGGTCGAGTGCAGCCCTTTGACGAACGTTTTGTCTTTCTCGATGCGCTTCAGTGCCGGTTTACCGATGCGGGTCATCAAGTACATGTTCGCCACGACGTAGGCGCTATCCGTGATTTCCACGCCGCAGCGCGCGTACGGCGAGTCGATGGGCCCCATGCAGTATGGGATCACATACATCGTGCGGCCGCGCATGCAGCCCGCGAAACAGGACTTCATGAGCTCCTTGGCTTCGGCGGGGGACTTCCAGTTGTTGTTCGGGCCCGCGTCTTCCTGCTCTCGCGTGCACACGAACGTCAGGTGCTCGACGCGCGCGACGTCCTGGGGGTCCGAGCGGTGCAGGTAGCAGCCCGGGTAATGCTGCTGGTTCAGCTCGAGCAGCGTGCCGCTGTCGAGCATTTCGTCGAGGAGCTTGCGGTATTCCTGCTCGGTCCCGTCACACCAGTGGATCCTGTCGGGGCTGGTCAGCTCGGCTACCTCTGCGACCCAGTCGCGGAGAGCCTTCAGGCGCGTCGTCATTGGATGGCTACTAGCTCAGGCCTAAACAAGCTACGTAGTATAACGTGGTGTGGCCGGAAAATGGCGAGGCACCATGCGGGTTCGCCGTGCACCGGTGTTGCGCAGACGATGACCACGGCACCTTTATCATTATGTAGTTGGCCGCGCCGCCGCGTCGGCGCCCGGGCCTGCGCCAGGTGGGGCGGGCTGCGCGGCGCGCTGGCCGCTTGCGCTGCGGCGCTGTTGGTCTCGATCTCTCCCGCAGCGTTGGCGCAGTTCGCCGACTGGGCCGCCAGCAAGAGCGTTCGGCTCGATCCGCTGCTCGAGAAGGTCGTCGAGTCGAAGGGGCCGGACGGCGTAGCGCACTACGATCTCGCACCCGGCGTCGTGAGCGGCCGCGGCGAGCAGTTCGTGCTGACACTGCGGTTCACGAACGCGACCGGCACCATGGTGGACGGCGTGCGAATCACCAGTGCGATCCCCGCGGGTCTGCGCTATATCGCCGGCAGCGCGACGGGCCCCGGTGGGGTCGTGCTGTTCTCCGTCGACGGTGGTCGCACGTTCGGCACGGAGCAGGAGCTCGCCGCGCGCAGCGGCGGCGCGGAATCCGGCGGTGCCGAGCAGAATGCCTATACGCACGTCAGGTGGGTGTTGGCGGCGCCGCTCGAGGTTGACGCCACCGGGTTCGTGCGTTTGCTCGCGTTGGCGCGCTGACGACGACGAGCGTATTCCGAGCGCATTCGAGGGTTTCGCGCCGCGAGCCCTGCGCGCGTTCGCGTTATAGTGATCCGACGCATGCAGGAACTCGCCGACATTTTCGGATCGAACGGCGCTTTGGCAGAGCGTCTGCCAGGTTTCAGCTATAGAGAAAGTCAGGAACGGATGGCGCAGCTCGTCATGCAGGCCCTCACCTCGGGTCGGCACGCCGCGATCGAGGCCGGTACCGGCATCGGTAAGACGTTCGCTTACCTCACCCCTGTGCTGATGTCGGGTCGGCGCGCCATCATCTCGACAGGCACGAAGACGCTGCAGGACCAACTGTTTGCGCGCGACTTGCCGCTGCTCGGCGCGGTCATCGGGCGCCCGATGCAGGTCGCGTTATTGAAAGGGCGCAACAACTACCTGTGTTGGCATCGGCTCGAGACGGCGCTGCACGACGGCACGCGCGACGCCGAGACGCTGGGCGCCTTGCGTGCGCTTTCCCACTGGGGCCAGACGAGCGACACCGGCGACCTCACCGAGCTCGAGGATTTCGCCGACGATCACACGTTGCGGCCTATCGTGACGTCCACGGTCGAGAATTGTCTCGGTCGCGATTGCGAGTTCTTCGATCGCTGTTGCGTGCTCGAGGCGCGACGGCGCGCGCAGGCGGCGGACATCGTGATCGTGAACCATCACCTGCTGCTGGCGGACCTGGCCTTGAAGGAGAGCGGTTTCGGCGAGCTGCTCCCTGGCGCCGACGTCGTCATCGTCGACGAAGCGCATCAGTTGCCGGATGTCGCGCAGCAGTTTTTCGGCTGGTCCGTCGGCACGCGCGAGCTCGAGTCGCTCGTGCGCGACGTCTACGCCGAAGCGCGGACAGCGGCCGTCGTCGGCGAGATCGATAGCGGCGCTGCGCGCACTGAGCAAGATCATCGTCGATCTGCGCGGCGCCGCAGGTCCGCCGCTGGGCCGGATTCCGTGGGTCGCGGCGCCGGCTGCGCTGCGCGACCTGCTGCCCGACGCGGGCGCCGTGCTGGCGGCGCTCGCGCAGCAGCTCGAGCCTCTCATGGAGACGGGCGGCGGGCTGCGGAGCTGCGTCGAGCGTGCCGTGGACGCGGCCGCGCGAATGCGGTCGATCGCCGTGGCCGACCCGAGCGAAGGACTGCGTTGGTTCGACGTGACGACACGGCGCCGTCGCGATGCACTGGACGCCGCTCGACGTCGGCGCAGCGCTCGCGGCGCGCATCGAGGCGCAGCAGGGCGTGTGGGTATTCACGTCCGCGACGCTGGCCGTCGGCGACGATTTCAGCCATTTCGTGGAGCGCATTGGTATCGATCGGCCGCTCACGAGCGTGCTGGAGAGCCCGTTCGACTACGCTACCAACGCGCGCATCTTCGTGCCCGAGGGGCTGCCGGACCCCGGCGACGAGTTGTACGTCGAGACCCTGCTGGCGGCCATCTGGCCGCTGCTGGAAGCAGCGCGCGGCGGCGCGTTCCTGCTATTCACGAGCTACCGCGCGCTGCAACGCGCCGAGGCCTGGATCGCGCGTCACCCGGCGCCGGGCACGGTGCTGGTGCAGGGCCGCGGTTCGCGCAACGAGCTGCTGAAGCAGTTCCGCGCCGACGGCAATGCCATCCTGCTCGGCACCGGCAGTTTCTGGCAGGGCGTGGACGTCCGCGGCCAGGCGCTGCGTTTCGTCATGATCGACAAGCTGCCGTTCGCCGTACCGAGCGACCCGCTCGTGCAGGCACGCGCCGAGGCGATTCGCCGCGCCGGCGGCGATCCGTTCAACGAGCTCTCGCTGCCGCAGGCGGTGTTGACCCTGAAACAGGGTGTCGGGCGTTTGATCCGCGATTTCGACGACCGCGGCCTCGTGGTGCTGGGTGACCCGCGACTGCGCAGCCGCAGTTACGGCGCTAAATTCCTCGCGAGCCTGCCGCCGATGCCGCTGCTCGAGGAGTTTGCGGACGCCCTCGAGTTCGCCGCGACGCTGGGGCCGGTTGTGGAACCGGTGGCCGTGGCGGCGTCATGAATCTGCTCGGCATCGAAACGTCGGGCACGATCGGCTCGATCGCGATCCGGACCGCCGCCGGCGTGCTCGTGCGCGAGATAGCTACACCGCGCGAGCAGACGGAACGGGTGCTCGCTCTCGTCGACGAGCTGCTCACGGCGGCCGGGACCACGCTGGAAGCGCTCGACGGGATCGCGTTCGGTCGCGGGCCCGGCTCTTTCACGGGCTTGCGGGTCAGCACGGCCGTGGTCCAGGGTTTGAGCGCCGTCACAGGCGTGCCGGTGTTGCCCGTCTCGAGCCTGCTCAGCCTCGCGGAGCGGGCGTGGCGGGAGTGGGGATGTGAGCGCTGCCTCGTGTGTATCGATGCGCACATGGGCGAGGTGTACTGGGCGGAATCGGCGCGCGACGATGGCATCGTGCGGATCGTCGGCTCGGAGCGTCTCAGTGCGCCGGCCGACGTGACGCCCCTGGCCGGCGCGGACTGGGCCGCGGTGGGGTCGGGATTCGCCACCCCCGGGCCCGGTCACGAGCTGGCCGCGGCCGGCGCGGCCGCGGCGCGGGTGCTGGCGGGCCTGCAGCCTTCGGCGCAGGATCTGTTTCCTGAGGCCGAACGCGAGCTGGCAGCGGGGCGCGGCGTCGATGCGGTGGAGGCTTTGCCCGTATATTTGCGCGAGCATACGGCTTGGCGACGCAGTTCTTAACCAAACTGTAATATTCCGCAAATCTAATGACGGCGTTGCTTTTGTCTGTGAGATCGACGATGAGCCAGAAGAAGATCCTCGTTGTGGAGGATGAACGCGCGATCCGTGACATGTTGGCCTTCAACCTTGGGCGGGCGGGTTACGACGTTCGTCCGGTGTCCGACGCTCGCGAAGCACGTGCGGCGATCGCCGACATTCACCCCGATCTCGTCGTGATGGACTGGATGCTGCCGGACATCAGCGGCCTCGAGCTCACGCGCCAGCTGAAGCGCGACACCGAGACCAAGGAGATTCCGGTCATCATGCTGACGGCACGCGCCGAAGAGGACGACCGCATCGCGGGTCTCGACGGCGGCGCCGACGACTACATCGTGAAACCGTTCTCGCAGCGCGAGCTCCTCGCGCGAATCCGCGCCGCGCTGCGGCGCTCGACGGTGGCAGATGGAGAGGTCGTCAGCGCAGCGGACCTTAAGCTCGACGCCGCGAGCCACCGCGTCAGTGTTCTGGACGCCGAAGTGGCGCTCGGACCGACGGAATATCGGTTGCTCGAGTTTTTCATGCATCACCCGGACCGCGTCTACAGTCGCGCGCAGCTGCTCGATCGTGTTTGGGGCGGGAACGTGTACGTCGAGGAACGCACGGTCGATGTCCACATCCGGCGTCTGCGTAAGGCGCTTACCCCGTACGGGTACGACAAGTTGATTCGCACGGTTCGTGGCGCCGGCTACCGGTTCTCACCGCAGCAAACGTGATCTTGCCGCATCGTTGGATCTCGCAGCTCGGCGCCTTGACGGGTTTGCTCGCCGGGGCGCTGCTGCTCGGCTTGTGGTTTGGCGCGACCGGTTGGTGGCTGGCCGGCGCGCTCATGCTCTTTGTCGGCGACACACTGCGCCACCTGTATGTGCTCGATCGCGTGCTCGAAGGTCACAAACGTGTGCCGCTGTTCGAGACGCGCGGTTTTTGGGCCGAGGTCCTTGCGCGCATAGACAAGCTTCGCGCGAAAGCGCGTAGCCGCAAGAAGAAATACCATCGGTTGCTGCGCGAGGTCCGCGAAAGCACCGGCGCACTCAGCGACGGGGGCATCATTCTGAACGCCGATCGCGAGATACTCTGGTTCAACCCGGCCGCGGCCCGGCTGCTCGGGCTCAAAGCAGCCACCGACATCGGCAACCGGATCGACAACCTGCTTCGGCACCCCGGTTTCAGCGCCTATCTCGCCGTGCCGAAGGCAGAGGGCATAACCGTGCCCTCGCCGAAGCGCGACGGCGGCTGGCTCACGGTGCAGGTCATTCCCTACGGCAGGGACCAAAGCCTCGCAATCATCCGCGACATCACGCACGAGATGCAGCTCGAGCGAACGCGGCGCGACTTCGTGGCCAACGCGTCGCACGAACTACGTTCGCCGCTGACGGTCATCAGCGGCTACATCGACACGCTGGCCGAGGATCCGGAGATGCCCGAGGCCTGGCGCACCCCGGTCACGGAGATGCAGCGCCAGGCTGAGCGCATGACGCGGATTCTGCGCGACCTGATCGAGCTCACGCGCCTCGAGTCCGCGGAGTCGAACGCTCCGCGCGACTTCGTCGACGTGGTCGCGATGCTGCAACCCATCGCCGCGGAGTTTCAGGGCCGCGGCGGGCCGAGCGTGGCGCTCGAGGCGAGCACCGATGCAGCTCTGCTCGGCCGCGAGTCGGAGCTGCACTCGATCTTCTACAACCTGGTGAACAATGCGGTGCGCTTCACGCCACCCGGGGGCAGCGTGCGGATGGTGTGGCGCGTCTCGGACGGAGGCGCCGTGTTCGAGGTCATCGACACGGGCATCGGCATCCCTGACGAGCAGATTCCGCGGGTCACCGAGCGGTTCTACCGTGTTGACCCGGGCCGCTCGCGGGCGAGCGGCGGCACCGGGCTCGGGCTCGCCATCGTCAAGCACGCGTTGCAGCGCCATGACGGCAAGTTGACGATCAGTAGTCGTGAAAGCGAGGGCAGCACCTTCAGCTGCCATTTTCCGCGCGAGCGTGTCGTGTTTCGCGCCGACGCAGTTCAAGCCGTACAATGAGTCGACGGCTTTCGTAAAGGACGGACGAGAATGGAAGTCGAAGATCTCGGTCACCACATTTCCAGGCGCTTCAATGAAGACCTGGAGCGCGTGCGCAACTCCGTGCTCGCGATGGGCGGGCTCGTCGAGGAGCAGATCGATCGCGCGATCAAAGCGCTGTCCGAAGGCGACAGCGCGCTCGGCCTGCAGGTAGCCGAGGACGACCAGAAGGTCAATCGCATGGAGGTCAGCATCGACGAGGAGTGCAGCCGCATCCTCGCGACGCGGGCGCCGACGGCCGGTGACCTGCGCCTCGTGATCGCGATCATCAAGACGATCACGGACCTCGAGCGGATGGGCGACGAGGCTGAGAAGATCGGCGTGCTCGCGGCGCGGCTCGCCAGCGTAGAGCGGCCCGCCACCAACTATCGCGAGCTTCGGAATCTGGCTCGCCACGTGAAACACATGGTGCATGGGGCGCTCGATTCGTTCGCGCGGCTCGATCCAAAGGGCGCGCTCGATGTCGTGAAAGCCGACGATGCCGTCGACGACGAATACGACTCGATCTATCGCCAGGGCATCACGTTCATGATGGAAGACCCGCGCACGATCACGCGCATGATGGACCTGACCTGGATGGCGCGTGCGCTCGAGCGCATCGGCGATCACGCGAAGAACATCTGCGAGTACGTGATCTTCATGGTCCACGGCAAGGACGTGAGGCACATCGGTATCGCCGACATCGAGGCGGAGGTAGCGCAGGGCGTGCGCCGTACCGAGGGCCGTTCGTGATTGCAACGCGGCGCGGCCGTCGGGCCGCAAACATGGCGGGCGTCGTCATGGTGGCGGGCCTCATGGGATATGCGCTCTACGAGCAGCACATCGTGGGGCTCGAGGTATGCCCGCTCTGCGTGCTCCAGCGGGTCGCCATGATCTCCCTCGGCTTCGTGTTCCTCGCCGCGGCGCTGCATTCTGCGCGAGGCACGGTCGCGCGTGTCTATAGCGTGCTCGGCGTGCTGGTGGCGCTGACGGGCGCCGGCGTCTCGGCCTGGCACGTGCGCCTGCAGCACCTGCCGCCGGACAAAGTGCCGTCGTGCGGCCCGGGCTTCGACTACATGTACGAGACGTTTCCGCTGCGCGACACGCTCGCGATGATCTTCCACGGCTCGGGCGAGTGCGCGAAGGTCAACTGGACCTTCTTGGGATTGAGCATGCCGACGTGGGTTCTGGTGTGGTTCGTCGCGCTCGGCGCCCTGATCGCGGTCGCGAACTGGCGCAAGCTGACGCGCTGACCCAAAACAGGATTGCCGGCTCAGCTGCCGACGAGCAGCAGCTCCGCGATGCGGAAGTAGATGCGCTCGAGGCGCTCGAGATCGGCAACCGGGACCAGCTCGTTGACCTTGTGGATCGACTCGTTGATCGGCCCGAGCTCCACGACGTCGATGCCGTACGGTGCGATGAATCGGCCGTCGGAGGTGCCGCCACTCGTCGACAGCTCGGGATCGATGCCTGTCGCCTCGCGAACGGCGCGCTGAATGGCGGTCGTCAGTTCGCCGCGTTTCGTGAGGAACGGCTTGCCGGCCACCTTCCAGCGCAGCTCGTAGTCGATGCCGAGCTCCTTCAACACGGCTTCGACGCGCGCTTCCAGCTCGGCATGCGTCCAGACGTTCGAGTAGCGGAAGTTGAAGCGGCACGTGAGCTCGCCCGGCACCACGTTCGGCGCGCCTGCGTCGCTGTGGACGTTGACCATCTGGAACGTCGTCGGTGGGAAGAACTCGTTGCCCAGGTCGACGGGCTCGCGCGTCATGGCGGCGACGAACTTCGCGAGCGCGTGCATCGGATTATCGGCCCGCAGCGGGTAGGCCACATGGCCCTGCACGCCGCGGATCGTCATGATGCCCGACAGGCTGCCGCGTCGGCCGACGCGTACCGTGTCGCCGAGCGTGAGTGTGCTCGACGGCTCGCCGACGACGCAGTACTGGAACGTTTCGCCGCGTTGCGCCAGCGTCTCCATGACTTTCAACGTGCCGTCGTCCGCCGCGCCTTCTTCGTCGCTCGTGATCAGCATGCCGAGCGAGCCAGAGTGATCGGGGTAGCGCTGCACGAAGGTGCGACACGCATTGATCATGGCCGCCAGGCTGCCTTTCATGTCCGCTGCGCCGCGGCCCATCAGCATGCCGTTCTCCACCGTGGCGGCGAACGGATCGACCCGCCACTGCTCGCGCGGCCCGGTCGGCACCACGTCTGTGTGGCCCGCGAATACGAGCGCGGGCGCTGTGCGTCCGCGCCGCGCCCACAGGTTGTCGACGGCGCCGAATCGCAGCGGTTCCGTCTTGAAGCCTGCCGCCTCGAGCAGCCCGGCGATCAGCTGCTGACAACCGGCATCGGCCGGGGAGACGGAAGGGCGGCGAATCAACTCTCGCGCAAGGCTCAGGGTGTCCATCGTGCTGCGTCGGTCTGGCCGACCTCGCGCTCCGTATAGTCGTTGGAACTCATGGGGTTATGCGAGTTGCCGTGGTATTCCTCAGATACTGGCCGATACTCGGCTGCAATATTTCCTTAACATTACGTCGCTACTCTTCCCGACACATGCTAACCCGCATCGCCCGCTTTTCGGGTCTTGCTCACAACCTGTCAGGAGGATTCATGGGGAACAAAACTCGGCGCTCTCCCGGTATCAGTCGGCTGATGTACGTCTTGCTGGCGACGGCGGGCGCGGCCGGTTGCGGCGGTGCTCACGCCCAAGCGGCGCGTGACTATATCAGCATCGTCGGCTCGTCCACGGTGTATCCCTTTGCCACGGTCGTCGCCGAGCAGTTCGGCCGCACGACGAAGTTCAAGACGCCGAAGATCGAATCCACCGGCACCGGCGGCGGGCTGAAGCTGTTCTGCAACGGCGTCGGCGTTCAGCATCCGGACATCGCGAATGCTTCGCGGCGCATCACGCAGAGCGAAGTCGAGAACTGCGCAAAGAACGGCGTCAAGGATATCGTCGAGGTCAAGATCGGCTACGACGGCATCGTAGTCGCGAACGCGAAATCTGCGCCGCGCTTCAATCTCGCGCTGCGCGACTTGTACCTGGCGCTCGCCAAGAATGTGCCCGATCCCGCCGGCGCGCCGAAGCTGGTGCCGAATCCCTACCAGAAGTGGTCGGACATCAACTCGAAGCTGCCCGCGGACAAGATCGAGGTCCTCGGGCCGCCGCCCACCTCCGGCACGCGCGACGCGTTCCTCGAGCTCGTGATGGAGCCCGGCGCGAAGACGTTCGCATTCGTCGCAGCGCTCGACAAAGACGCGTTCACGGTGGCGTTCCCACACGCTCCGCGAAGACGGCGCCTACATCGAGGCGGGAGAGAACGACAACCTGATCGTGCAGAAGCTCGAGGCCAATTCGCACCAGCTCGGCATCTTCGGCTACAGCTTCCTCGAGCAGAACGCCGACAAGATTCAGGGCTCGCAAATCAGCGGCGTGGCGCCGGAGTTCGAGGCCATTGCCGAGGGCAAGTACCCCATCTCGCGGCCGCTGTTCTTCTACGTCAAGAAGGCGCACGTGGGCGTGATTCCGGGTATCCGCGAGTACCTCGGCGAGTTCACGAGCGACGGTGCATTGGGCGAGAACGGCTATCTGTCCGACAAGGGTCTGATTCCGATGAGCGACAAGGAACGCAAGATGGTGGTGGCCGAGGCCAAGGGCCTTGCGGCGATGAACATGGGCGGTGGGCACTAGTAGCCGGACCGGCAACCTTTCCCGGGCACCCCCCGGCTTACCGTCGCGGTTCGATGATGCAAGAATAGCTGCCGTGTGACTTCCTCGACGTTGCTGATATTGCTGCTCGCACTCGCGCTGGTGGCCTACTACGTGGGCCGCCAGCGCGCCGTTTCTGTGGCGCTCACGGCCGGCAGCTCCCGCTTGATGCATTCGCTGCCGGGCTATCACGGCGGGTATGTTGCGTTGTGGTGCGCGCTACCGGCCCTGGCCGTGCTCGTGCTCTGGCAGGTCGTCGAGCCGATGTGGCTGCGCAGCAGCGTGATTGCGGCGCTGCCCGAGAATCTCCGCACGTTGCCCGCAGCCCAGCTCGGGCTCGTCTACAACGATATTCGCAACCTGGTCGCGGGCAACATCTCGTCGAGTGAGCCCGGCCCGGAGATCATGGCAGCCGTGCAGCACTACGCGGCACTGCGCGACTTGAGCCACGGCCTCGTCAGCGCGGCCGTGCTCGTGATCGGCATCGTCGGGCTGGCGTGGGCCTATCGGCGCGTCCGTGCAGACCTGCGCGCACGCAATCGCGTCGAACGGGCGATCGAGTATCTGCTGGTCGCCGCGTCGTCCGTCGCCATCCTGACGACGGTCGGCATTTTCCTGTCCGTGCTGCTCGAGGCCCTGCGTTTCTTCGGGCAAGTGTCGCCGCTCGACTTCCTGTTCGGACTGTCGTGGAGCCCGCAGACGGCCATACGCGCCGATCAGGTTGGCTCGTCGGGCGCGTTCGGCGCCGTACCGCTGTTCGCGGGCACGCTGCTGATTTCCACGATCGCGATGCTGGTTGCCGTGCCGGTGGGCCTGATGTCCGCCATCTACCTCGCCGAATACGCCAACCGCCGGTTGCGTTCGTGGGCCAAGCCGATGCTCGAGATCCTGGCCGGCATTCCGACCGTCGTGTACGGCTACTTCGCCGCGCTGACCGTCGGGCCCGATCCTGCGCGATGTCGGTTCGGCGGTGGGGCTGAACGTGGCATCCGAGAGCGCGCTCGGCGCGGGCCTCGTGATGGGCATCATGATCATTCCGTTCGTATCGTCGCTGTCCGACGACGTGATCACGGCGGTGCCGCAGGCCCTGCGCGACGGCTCGGCCGGCCTCGGCGCGACGCGTTCGGAGACGATCCGCCTCGTCGTGTTTCCCGCGGCCCTGCCCGGCATCGTGGGCGCCATCCTGCTTGCGGTGTCGCGAGCGATCGGAGAGACGATGATCGTGGTGATGGCCGCGGGCTTGGCGGCGAATCTGACGGCGAATCCGTTCGAGGCGGTGACCACGGTCACCGTCCAGATCGTCACGCTGCTGGTCGGCGACCAGGAGTTCGACAGCGCCAAGACGCTTGCGGCGTTCGCGCTTGGGGCTCGTGCTGTTCCTCGTCACGTTGGCATTGAACTTCCTCGCACTGCAGCGTCGTGCGCCGCTATCGCGAGCAGTATGAGTAGTAAGCCTCGCGAGTCCGTGAAAGAGGCGGTAGCGCGCGGCATCGGCCGGCGCTACCGCAACGAACGCTTTTTCCGCGGCCTCGGATTTGGCGCGCTATGCATTGGCTTGGGCTTCCTGGCGTTCTTCTTTTATACGCTTGATCGCGAATAGCTACACGGCGCTGTCGGCAGACGCGCGTGCTGCTCGACATCGATTTCGACGCCGCCGTGATCGACCCCACGGGCAAGCGTGCATCCGGACGATCTTGCGACCGCGGACTATCAGCGCCTTGCCCGCGACGCGCTGAACGCCATGTTTCCGGACATCACGTCGCGTAGCGAGCGGCGCGAGCTATACGGCATCGTTGAGCTCGGGCGCAGGCCTCGAGCTGCGTTCGCTCGTGATGGGCGATGCCGACATTGATCGGCACGAAGCGGCCCCTATGGCTGCTCGCCGACGACGACGTCGACGTCGTGATCAAGGGGCACATGTCGCGCGACTTGCCGGAGCGTCAGCGGCGCCTGAACGATCGGCAGATGAGCATCGTCACGACGCTTGAGCAGCAGGGCCGCCTCGAGCAACGATTCAATCGCTACTTCTTCACGAACGGCGATTCGCGCGATCCCGAGCTCGCAGGTATCTGGAGCGCCACGGTCGGGTCGTTCTTCATGCTGCTCGTGACGCTCGCTGCTGTCGTTTCCGATCGCCGTGGCGACGGCGATCTACCTCGAGGAGTTTGCTCCGCGCAATCGCTGGACCGATCTCGTCGAGGTCAATATCAACAACCTCGCCGCGGTGCCGTCGATCGTGTTCGGTCTGCTCGGTCTCGCCGTTGTTCATCAATCTGTTCGGGCTGCCGCGCTCGGCGCCCGCTGGTTGGCGGGCTCGTGCTGAGTCTGATGACGCTGCCGGTGATCATCATTGCGTCGCGTGCGGCGCTGAACGCTGTTCCGCCGTCGATTCGCGAGGCCGCTCTCGGGCTCGGCGCATCGAAGATGCAGATCGTGTCTGCACCACGTGCTGCCGCTGGCGATGCCCGGCATGTTGACCGGCACGATCATCGGCATGGCGCGCGCGCTCGGCGAGTCCGCACCGCTGCTGATGATCGGCATGGTCGCGTTCATCGTCGACATTCCGACGTCGCCGATGAGTCCGTCCACGGCGCTGCCCGTGCAGGTGTACTTGTGGGCGGACAGTCCGGAACGAGCGTTCGTCGAGCGCACGTCGGCGGCCATCGTCGTGCTGCTCGTGTTCCTGCTCGTCATGAACGCCACTGCGATTTTGTTGCGGAAGCGTTTCGAGCGACGTTACTAACAGCGCCCGCGCGGCGAACTGAGGTAAACTGTGAGCCTGGCCCTCAAGGAAAAGAGCAACAGCGTGTCGCAGGCCGCCTCTCCCGCTGCCAACTCGTCACCGACACTTGCCGAAGCAAAGCCGGCGGCAGATGAAGGTTACCGGACCGTGGGCGATTACACCTCGGCGTCGCCGGTGATGCAGGCGCGCGCAGCTGAACGTGTTCTACGCCGAGAATCACGCGATCCAGAACGTGAACCTCGACGTCGGACGCAACGAAGTCATCGCGCTCATCGGCCCGTCAGGTTGCGGCAAGTCGACATTCATTCGCTGCCTCAATCGCATGAACGACACGATCGAGTCGGCACGCACGACCGGTCAGATCACCCTCGACGGCGAGGACATCTACGCACGACACATGGACGTCGTGATGCTTCGCGCGCGTGTCGGCATGGTCTTCCAGAAACCGAATCCGTTTCCGAAGTCGGTCTACGACAATGTCGCGTATGGACCGCGAATTCACGGCCTTGCGCGCGATCGCACGGAGCTCGATGAGATCGTCCGGACGAGCCTCGAGCGTGCGGGCCTTTGGGCCGAGGTCAAGGACCGGCTGGAAGAGCCGGGTACCGGGCTTTCCGGCGGTCAGCAGCAGCGGCTCTGCATCGCGCGGACGATCGCAGTGAATCCCGACGTGATCCTCATGGACGAGCCGTGCTCGGCGCTGGATCCGATCGCGACGGCGCGCATCGAGGACCTGATCGACGAGCTGAAGCAGAACTACGCGATCGCGATCGTGACGCACTCGATGCAGCAGGCGGCGCGCGTGTCGCAGCGCACGGCCTACTTCCATCTCGGCAAGCTGATCGAGGTGGGCGACACGGACGACGTCTTCACGAACCCGCGTCACAAGCTCACGGAAGACTACATCACGGGCCGTTTCGGCTAGCTCTTCCTTCTTCCCCCTTCGGCGCGCGAGTCGTGCTATTGGGCTCCGGGCACGCGTACGGGCGAGGATATCGTTCCCGCTACCGCCCGTGCGGCCTACGATGTCGCGACACTCGTAGATGGCGCGCGGGCCGCGCATCCCGATCGACGCACCGCGGTAGCGCCTTGCACGCGTGCCGTTAGTAACGGGTGATGCCGCGTTCGTGGCCCGCTGAGCGTGGCCGCCCGAGCGCGGGCCCGACATCCTCACCCGGACCCGCGCCCTCCGTGCCACGACGCGAGTGCGCGCACGACTTCGCACCGACGTAGGCCGCGCGGCCCGCGCCGGATCTACAAGCGCCATCGCAGCCTAGGCCGCACGGGCGGTAGCGGCGCGAATGATCGCCCTCGCACCGCAGGCCGCGGCCGGCCGACTGGCGCCTCTTAATCTGCGGTGCGCAGGAGTTCGTTCAGCGAAGTCTTGGCGCGCGTCTTGTCGTCGACTTTCTTGACGATGACGGCGCAGTAAAGCGAGTGCGTGCCGTCGGATGACGGCAGGTTGCCTGCGACGACCACGGATCCCGCCGGCACGCGGCCGTACATGATCTCGCGGGTCGTGCGGTCGTAGATGCGCGTGCTTTGGCCGATGTACACGCCCATGCCGAGCACGCTGCCGCGCTCCACGATCACGCCTTCGACGACTTCCGAGCGCGCGCCGATGAAGCAGTTGTCCTCGATGATCGTCGGGGTCGCCTGCAACGGCTCCAGCACGCCGCCGATGCCCGCGCCGCCGGAAAGGTGAACGTGCTTACCGATCTGGGCACAGCTGCCGACCGTGGCCCACGTGTCGATCATGCTGCCCTGATCAACATACGCGCCGATGTTCACGAATGATGGCATCAGCACGACGTCCGGAGCGATGTACGCGCCGCGGCGCACGACGGCGTCCGGCACCACGCGTGTGCCGCCTTCTTTGAACTTCTCCGCGTCGTATTGCGAGTACTTCAGCGGCACCTTGTCGAAGAAGCGCGTGTAACCCGCGTCGATCACGCGGTTGTCGTTCAGACGGAACGACAGTAGTACCGCTTGCTTCACCCACTGGTTCACGATCCAGTGGCCGTCCTTCTTTTCGGCAACGCGCAGCGTACCGGCATCGAGTCCTGCGATGGATTCGGCCACGGCCTCACGCAGCTCGGGCTCCGGGCGGGCGGGGGACAACTCCGCCCGCCGTTCCCAGGCGCGTTCGATGACTTCGCTTACATTCGCCACTGCAGTTTCCTTTAGGTCAGTTGCGTGGGTCGGCCAGGCCTTCTCGCAGTGCCTTGTCGAGCCGCTCCGCGCTCGCGTCGTCGAGCGGTTGGTGTTCGGCGTTCGTCACGAAGAACACGTCCTCGGCGCGTTCGCCGACGGTCGCGATCTTGGCATTCTGCAGCGCGACGCTCTCCTGGGCGAATATCTTCGCCACCTCGAACAGGAGCCCCGGCCGGTCGCCCGCCACGAGCTCGACGATCGTGCGCGGATTCGATGGATCGCGCGACGTGGTGATCTGCACGCGCGTGGAGAACATCCGCACCTGGCGCGGCGCGCGACGTGTGACCCGCAGTTGCTCGTCGTTGTCGCTCGTGAGGGCCTTCAGGAGGCGATTGCGGATCTCGTCGAGGCGGCGCCGTTCGCTGATGGCGCTGCCATCGCTCTCGAGCACGCAGTAGGTGTCGAGCGACTGCGACCGCGCGAGCGGCACGATGCGCGCGTCCACGATCGTGAGGCCGAGCTCGTCGAGCACGGCCGTGGCGCGGACGAACGAGCGCGTTTCGTTTGGCGAGTACACGGCCACCGACGTCAGGCCGGGCTGCACGGTATCGTTGACGTCGACGACGATCGAGCCTGGATTGCCGCTCTCGGCCAACACCTGTGTATGCCACGCGATTTCCTCCGGCCGGTGGCGAAGGAAGTACTCCTCGGTGTAGCTGGCCCAGATCTGCTGCCAGGTCTCGGGTGCCAGCCCCGCCTGCGTCAGCAGCTGCTCCGCGCGCACCTGCCGTGTCGTGATGAACTCTTCCTTGTCGATCGGATTCGACACGCCGCGGCGCAGTGCTCTGCGCGTCGAGTGGTACAGGTCCGCGAACAACGTGTCCTTCCACGAGTTCCACATCTTCGGGTTGGTGCCGCGGACGTCGGCGACGGTCAGCACGTACAGATAGTCGAGGTGTGTCTGGTCGCCCACGGTGCGTGCGAACTCGTTGATGACGCGCGGATCGTTCAGATCCTTCTTCTGCGCCGTCAGTGACAGCAGCAGGTGGTGTTGCACGAGCCACGCCACGATACGCGCGTCGTATCGGCTCATGCCGTGCTCGCGGCAAAACGCCTCCGCGTCGACGGCGCCGAGCTCGGAGTGATCACCGCCGCGACCTTTCGCGATGTCGTGGAACAGTCCCGCGAGATACGCGACCTCGGGTTTCTCGAGGCGCTGCATGACAGTGCTGCAGTGCGGAAATTCGTCGTCGAAGCGCGGCAGCGCGAACCGGCGCAGATTCTCGACCACGAACAGGGTGTGGGCGTCGACCGTGTAGGCGTGGAACAGGTCGTACTGCATGCGGCCCACGATGCGGCCGAAAGCCGGAATATAGAGCCCCAGCACGCCATACGTGTTCATGCGCTTCAACGTGCGTGTGACCCCCTGCGGCGCGCGCAAGACGTCGAGAAACAGCCGGTGATGCCGCGGGTTCTGGCGGAACTCCTCGTCGATGAGCCACAGGTGCTGCTTTACGAGCGCGATCGTGCGGGCATTCACGCCGCGCAGATCGAGGTTCTGCTCGAGTAGCAGGAAGATCTCGAGTAGCGCGGACGGTTCGCGCATGAATACCTGCTCGTCGGTCACCTCGAGGTAACCGTTCCGGCTCTGGAAGCGCGGGCCCGAGCGGCACAGTCGGCGCATTCTTGTCGAGGAGGATCGCCTCCTCGAACAGCTGGAGCAGCATCTCGTTCAGACGGCTCAGCTCCATGACCGTGCGGTAGTAGCGCTGCATGAGCTGCTCTACCGCCAGCGTGAAGCTCGCGTCTTCGTAGCCGAACATTTTCGACAGCTTGACCTGGTGGTCGAACAGCAGTCGGTCCTCGCGTCTGCCCGTCAGGACGTGCAGCCCGAATCGAATACGCCACAGAAACGCTCTACCCGACGTCAGGATGCGAAGCTGTCCCTCGGTGAGGAACCCGTGCTGCACGAGGTCCCCGAGGCTTTTCGCGCCCAGGTGCCGGCGGGCGAGCCAGGTGATCATCTGGATGTCGCGGAGCCCCCCGGGGCTGCCTTTGACATTCGGCTCGAGGTTGTAAGCCGTGTCGTGATAACGGCTGTGGCGCTCGCGTTGTTCCTCGGTTTTCGCATGGAAGAACTCCGCGCTGCTCCACATGCGATCTACGCCGATTCGGGCCGGTAGTTCGCGAAACAGGCGGCCCGGACCGTGCAGCAGTCGCGTCTCCATGAGACGTCGTCAGCACGGACACGTCGGTGCGCGCCTGCGTTTCGCAGTCGGTCGAGCGTGCGCACGCTGTGGCCGACCTCGAGGCCGATATCCCATAGGAACGTCAGGAACCGGCCGATGGCCTCGTCGGCGTCGTTGTCCGTATTGTCGATCAACACGAGCAGATCGATGTCCGAGTGCGGGTGCAGCTCGCCGCGACCGTAACCGCCGACCGCCACGAGATCGGCGGAGGACGACAAGTCGCCCGCGAAGTGCAACCAGCTCGACACGATGATCTGATCGATGACGTGGGCGCGTGCGGTCACGAGCGTCTCGATCGGCTCGTTGCGACGGAACCGCTCGGCCAGCTGTTCGCTGGCCGAGCGCAGTGCGTCGCGGAAAGGCCCGACCGTGGTCGTCTCGCCGTCCCAGGCGCGATCGAGCGCGCCGCGATCGACGAGTTCCAGCGCTCCTGCGCCGGTCGGGTCGCGACCGCTGTCGACGCTAACCGCCACGGTCGGAAGCGCCGAGTGTCAGGACTTCGAACCCCGTGGGGGTCACGAGCACGGTGTGCTCCCACTGGGCCGACAGCGAGTGATCCTTCGTGACGACGGTCCAGCCGTCGGACAGGAGCTTCACCTCGCGTTTGCCGGCGTTGACCATCGGTTCGACGGTGATCGTCATGCCCGGTACGAGCTCGAGGCCGGTGCCGGGGCGGCCGTAGTGCAGCACCTGCGGGTCTTCGTGGAAGACTCGGCCGATGCCATGGCCGCAGTATTCGCGGACGACGGAGAAGCGCTGTTCCTCGACGAAGCTCTGAATGGAGTGACCGAGGTCGCCTAGGCGGGTGCCCGGCCGAATCGTGCGGATGCCGCGCCACATCGCGTCGAAGCAGATCCGAGTGAGCCGCTCGGCCATGATCGAGGGGTCGCCGACAAAGAACATTCGGCTCGTGTCGCCGTGGTAGCCGTCCTTGATGACCGTTATGTCGACGTTCACGATGTCGCCGTTCTTCAGCACCCGCTCGTTCGGGATGCCGTGGCAGACCACGTGGTTGACCGACGTGCAGATCGACTTCGGGAAGCCCTTGTAGTTCAGGGGCGCCGGGATCGATGCAAGCTCGCCCACGATGTAATCGTGGCAGATCCGGTCGAGCTCCTCGGTCGCGACCCCTGGCTTCACGTGCGGGCCGATCATGTCGAGGACCTGTGCGGCCAGGCGACCGGCAACACGCATCTTCTCCTGTTCTTCAGGCGTTTTGATCGTAATCATCGCGTTGGGACCGCCGAACCGCCGGTTTTTCCGGGTGCCGTGGGCTGCTTGAACGGGGGTGGCAACCCATTCCGCAAATGCGGATCGACATTGTTTGCTGCAAGGCGGCTATGGTATAAAGCGCGCGCCTCGGAGGCAACGCGCCGCCGGGGTAATTTCACACACGCGCCAAACACTGTTGGCGGGGTGCCTCGGTAACGGGGTCGCCGGCAGAAACGCGTGGAGGACCAACCCCAAAAGGAGCTTTCCATGGCCGACGTTTCAATGCGCCGGATGCTGGAGGCGGGTGTGCACTTCGGGCACCAAACCCGCTTCTGGAATCCAAAAATGGCCGAATTCATCTTCGGCGAGCGCAACAAGATCCACATCATCAACCTCGAGAAGACGCTGCCGCTCTATGAAGGCGCGGCCGAGTTCGTGCGCAAGCTCGTCGCCGACGGCGGTACGCTGCTGTTCATCGGCAGCAAGCGCGCTGCCCGCGAGGCGATGGGGGCCGAAGCAGTGCGTTGCGGCATGCCGTTCGTCACACAGCGGTGGCTCGGCGGCATGCTGACGAACTTCAAGACGATCAAACAGTCGATCAAGCGCTTGAAGAGCCTCGAGGAGATCACCACCCCGGGCGCCCCGACCGAGTTCACGAAGAAAGAGATGCTGCGCTTCGTACGCGAGAAGCTGAAGCTCGAGAAGACACTCGGTGGCATCAAGAACATGGAAGCGCTGCCGACCGCGGTCTTCATGATCGACGTCGGCCACGAGGAAATTGCGGTACGCGAGGCCCGCAAGCTGGGCATTCCGGTCGTTGCGGTCGTCGACACGAACTGCTCGCCGGAGGGCATCGACTACCCCATCCCGGGCAACGACGATGCAATGCGGGCGATCCAGTTCTATGCCGAGGGCATTGCCGATGCAGTGCTCGCCGGCAAGGCGTCGAGTCCCGAAGTGCCGACCGGCGACGACGAGTTCGTCGAGCTCGACGAGTCCGGCAAGCCGAAAGTCGAGGCCAAGGCCAAGCGGCCGCCGCCTGCCAAGAAGCGCGCGCGTGTCACGAAGGTCCGCGCGAAGGGGAAGGGCAAGGCGGGCCCCGAAGAGGGCGCCGAGGCAGCCCCCGAGGCAGCCCCCGAGACCGAAGAAGGGACCGAGAGCGAGTAACGAGTTCGGTCGCAATCACGATTCGAAAGGATCCGTTCCATGGAAATCACACCGGCGTTGGTCAAGGAGCTCCGCGAACGCACCGGCGCGGGCATGATGGACTGCAAGAAGGCCCTGGTCGAAGCCGAGGGTGGCCTCGACCTCGCCGCCGAGTTGCTGCGTAAGGCCGGCGCGGCCAAGGCCGACAAGAAAGCGGGGCGCGTCGCGGCCGAGGGTCGCGTTGCACTGCAAAGCGATGCCGGACGGCACGTGTTGCTCGAAGTCAACTCCGAGACCGATTTCGTCGCGAAGGACGACAACTTCCGGGCATTCGTCGAACGCCTGGCCGGCGTCGTGCTGGCCGAGCGGCCGGCAAGCGTCGAAGAGCTCATGCGCGCCTCGGTTGACGGCCGCACGGTCGAGGAACTGCGCCTCGAGCTCGTGACGAAGGTCGGCGAGAATATCTCCGTGCGGCGTTTCGAGGTGCTCGAAGGCGGCGGTAACGTCGGCGCCTACGTGCACGGGACCAGGATCGGCGTGCTCGTCGATCTCGAAGGCGGAACCCCGGAGCTCGCGCGCGACTTGGCCATGCAGGTGGCCTCGCTGGCGCCGCGCTACGTCACGAACGACAACGTGCCGAAGGACGTGCTCGACAAGGAGCGCGAGATCATTCTCGCGCAGACTGCCGAAGAGAAAAAACCGCCCGAAATCATCGCCAAGATGGTCGAAGGCAAGCTGCGCAAGTTCGTCGACGACATCACGCTGACCGGCCAGGTTTTCGTCAAGGACGACAAGAAACGCGTGCGGGATCTGCTGGCTGCGCAGAAGGCGAGGGTCAAGGCTTTCCTCCGCTACGAGGTGGGCGAGGGCATCGAGAAGAAAAGCGCCGACTTCGTCTCCGAAGTCATGGCGCAGGCCAAGCAGAGTCGTTAATCTAATGCACGCGCATTAGAGAGGGGTGCATGGCGGCGCCAGTCTATCGGCGGATTCTGCTGAAGTTGAGCGGCGAAGCGCTGCTCGGTAGCCATCAATACGGCATCGACCCCGCCGTCATCCGCCGCGTCGCAGTAGAAGTCACCGAAGTCGTCGGCCTCGGCGTTCAGGTCGGCCTCGTGATTGGCGGCGGCAATATCTTCCGAGGCGCAGGGCTCGCCGAGGCCGGCATGGATCGCGTCACCGCCGATCACATGGGCATGCTCGCCACCGTGATCAATTCCCTCGCAATGCAGGACGCGCTCGAGCGCCAAGGCTCCGTCGCGCGGGTTCTGTCGGCACTGCAAATCCACGAGGTTTGCGAGGACTACATCCGCCGTCGCGCAGTGCGCCATCTCGAGAAAGGGCGCGTTACGATCTTCGCGGCCGGCACCGGCAACCCGTTTTTCACGACCGATACCGCCGCAAGCCTGCGAGCGATCGAGATTGGCGCGGACGTGCTGATCAAAGCGACGAAAGTCGACGGCGTGTACTCGGCGGACCCGATGAAGGATCCGAACGCCGTGCGCTATCGCTCATTGTCGTTCGATCAGGTGCTGACGGACGAGCTTCGCGTCATGGACGCCACTGCCATCGTCATGTGCCGCGAGAACAATCTGCCGCTCATCGTGTTCAATCTCAACAATCCGGGCGACCTCGTCCGGATCGTGACCGGCGAGGCCGTCGGCACGTCGGTCATGAATCGGCTGCCTCGCACCGGAACGGGCAGATGATCAACGACATCAAGAAAGAATCCGAGCAGCGGATGCACCGTGCGATCGAGGCCGTCAAGGAAGAGATGCGCCGGCTGCGCACGGGTCGCGCAAACGCGGGGTTGCTCGAGCCTGTGATGGTCGAGTACTACGGCACGACTGTGCCGCTCAAACAGACGGCCAATGTCTCGGTCGAGGACGCGCGCACGATCGTCGTCACGCCGTGGGAAAAACAGATGGTCTCCGCGGTCGAGAAGGCCATCATCAACGCCGGCTTGGGCTTGAATCCGGTGACCGCGGGGCAGGTCATCCGCGTGCCGCTGCCGCCGATGACCGAGGAGCGACGGCGCGAGATCGTGAAAGTCGTTCGCTCCCAGGCTGAGAACGGCCGCGTCGCCGTGCGCACAGCGCGGCGCGAGGCGCTGGGCGACCTGAAGGAGCTATTGAAGGAGAAGCTGGTCACCGAAGACGAGGACCGTCGCGGCCAGGACGAGATCCAGAAACTCACGGACCGCTTCGTCGCCCAGATCGACGCTCTTTTGAAAGACAAAGAAGCGGAGATCATGGAAGTCTGAGCCCGCGTCGGGCAACCGCTTGCTGATCACGCGAATCATTACCGCTGCCTTCTACGGCGTCGCAATCACGGCCGCCGTACTGTTCCTGCCGACCGCGGGTGTCGCGGCGGTGTTCGGAGTGTTGTGGCTCGCTGGCGCGTGGGAGTGGGCGGGCTTTGCGCGGTTCGGCGTCGGCGGCCACGTCGTCTACAGCGCGCTGTTGGCCGCCGCCATGGTCGCCGTGTGGGGATTCTCCGGCCAGTGGTCGGTCCGTGGGCATGCTGGCGGTTGCGCTGGTCTTCTGGCTCGCCGCAGTGGGAGCCGTGCTCAAGTTTCCGCGCCCGTTCCCGGCTAGCGTCGTCATCGTCAGCGGCTTCATCGTGTTGCTTCCGTCCTGGTGGCTGCTCGTGCGGGTACATGCCGGCATGCCACACGGACGCGGTCTCGCGATGACCCTGCTGGCGATCGTTTGGGCTGCCGACGTCGGCGCCTACGCGTTCGGACGGTGGCTCGGACGCACCAAGTTGGCGCCCGCCGTGAGCCCCGGCAAGACCTGGGAGGGTATGGCCGGCGGGCTGCTCCTGGCCGCGCTCGCGGCGGGTACGGCAGCGGTCTGGCTCGATGTGCCCATCGTTGCGGTTGGCCGCGCTCGGTGTCGTGACGGGGCTCGCTTCGGTGCTCGGCGACCTGACTCAGAGCATGTTCAAACGCAACGTGGGTCTGAAAGACAGCGGTAAGCTGCTGCCGGGGCACGGCGGCGTGCTCGACCGCATCGACAGTCTCACGGCGGCGATCCCGGTGTTCGCCGGCGGATTGTTGCTATTCGGCATCGCGGGCTGAGCGAGGAACTGCACCCGCTCGGCGCGGTCTGTATTCGCAACGCCACCCACGGTGTCCGTCTGTTGCATATGGCGCGATGTTCTGCAGAGCTCACGCGGCCCGGGCTAGAATACCGACCCTCGAAGGGCTGCCTTCATAAAGCGGCGCCGCGGCTACGGGAAGAGTCAATGCTGAGTGTGGTGTGGTTCATCGTCGCGATCAGCGTCCTCGTGGCCGCCCATGAGTTCGGCCACTTCTGGGTCGCGCGCCGCCTTGACTTCAAGGTGCTGCGGTTCTCGATTGGTTTCGGCAGACCGCTGGCCGTCTGGCGCAGCCGGCATCCGGATGGCACCGAGTATTGGCTGTCGATGATCCCGCTCGGCGGCTACGTGAAGATGCTCGACGAGCGCGAGGCGCCCGTACCCGCCGCCGACCGCGGCAGGGCGTTCAACCAGCGCCCGATCCCGCACCGAATCGCCGTCTTGCTGGCCGGTCCCGCGTTCAATTTCCTGTTCGCGATCGTCGCCTACTGGCTGATGTTTACGAGCGGCGTGCCGGGGCTAAAGCCCGTGATCGGCGCGGTGCAGCCCGACTCCGTCGCCGCGCGTGCCGGCATCGTGGCGGGTGACGAGATCACTGCGGTCGGCGGCCGCGCGACGTCGACGTGGGAAAACGCGACGCTGCGAATCTTCGACCAGCTGCTGACCGATGCGCGTATCGACCTCACCGTTCGCGAGCCGAGACGGCGAGACGCGGAACGTGCAGCTCGACGTGCGCGGTCGCGAAGCCGAGCTCACGGAGCCCGCTGCGCTGTATACGGGATTGGGTCTGCTGCCCGGGCCTGTGCTGCCGGCCGTCATCGACGCAGTGACGCCGGACTCGCCTGCGGCCGCGGCGGGGCTCAAGCCGGGCGACGAAGTCGTCGCCATCGGCGACAAGCCGATCAGCAGCTGGGATCAATGGGTCAACCACATCAAGCAACGGCCGGGCGAGACGGTCGATATCACCGTGCGTCGCGATGGAAGCGAGCGAACGTTCGGCGTCGCGATCGGCACCGTCCAGGAGGGCGGCAAGACGATCGGGCGCATCGGCGCTTCGCGGCCGAGCACGTTGCCGCCGGGGCTGATCGACAGTCTGCGGGCCGAGCAGCGGTACGGCGTGTTCGAGTCGCTGCCGCGTGGCGTCGAGAAGACCTGGGAAATGAGTGCGCTGACCGTGCGCATGCTGGTACGCATGGTCGTCGGCGACGTCTCGCTGAAGAACATGTCCGGCCCGTTGACGATTGCGGATTATGCCGGCGAGAGCGCGCAGGCTGGTCTCGCGCCGTTCCTGAGCTTCCTCGCGGCCGTGAGCATCAGCCTAGGCATTCTGAATCTGCTGCCGATTCCGATGTTGGACGGCGGCCAGGTCGTATATCAGATTGCCGAGTGGTTCAAAGGCTCGCCGCTGTCCGAGCGAGCGCTCGTGCTGGGTCAGCAGATCGGCGTGTTCTTCCTGATCGCGCTCATGAGCTTCGCCTTCTATAACGATCTAAGCAGAATCTTCGGTTCATGATGACTCAACGTCTCGTGCAGCTGGCGGTGCTGATCGCCGGCCTCGGTGTAAGCGTGTCGGGATTCGCGGCCATGGAGCCGTTCGTCGTCCGCAACTTCCGCGTCGAAGGCGCCCAACGAATTGCGGATGGCACGATCTATAACTATCTGCCGATCAACATCGGCGATACCGTTACCGAGCAACGGTTGCGCGAAGCGGGCCGAGCGATCTTCCAGACCGGCTTCTTTCAGGACTTCGAGTTCCGTCGCGATGGCGACACGCTCGTGATTGTCGTGCTCGAGCGGCCGTCGATCCAGGAGTTCACGTTCGAAGGCAACAAGGACATCAAGGACGACGACCTGAAGAAGGTCCTGAACGAGCACGGAATGACCCAAGGCAAGATCTTCGATCAATCGACGCTCGATGAGCTGACGCAGTCGTTGACCGAGGAATACTACGGCCGGGGCAAGTACGGCGCGAAGGTCATGCCGACCGTTGAGCCGCTCGAAGACAACCGCGTCCGCGTGTCGATCAAGATCGACGGAAGGCGACCGCGCCAAGATTCGCCAGGTCAACATCGTGGGCAACACGGCCTTCGAGGACAAGGACATCCTCTCCGGGTTCGAGTTGAAGACCGGCAACTGGCTGTCGTTCATCCGCAAGAACGATCGCTACTCGAAAGAAGCCCTCGAAGGCGACCTCGAGAAGCTGAAGTCCTACTACATGGACCGCGGCTATGCAGACTTCCACGTCGATGACGTGCAGGTCGCGATTTCGCCGGACAAGCGCGACATCTTCGTCACGATCAGCATCATCGAGGGTGAGCGCTACTCGATCTCCGACATCAAGATGGCCGGCGAGATGGTCGTTCCGGAAGAGGACCTGAAGAAACTGATCCTGGCCCAGCCGGGCGAGACGTTCTCGCAGGGTCAACTGACTCGCAGCGAAGAGCTCATGAACTTGCGACTCGGCCAGGACGGCTACGCGTTTGCCGAGATCAAGGCAGTGCCGGATCTGAACAAGGACACCAAGGAGGCATCGGTCACGTTCTTCGTCGAGCCGAAGAATCGCGTGTATGTTCGACGCGTTAATTTCAACGGCACGGACAGCGTCAACGACGAAGTGTTTAGGCGCGAGGTGCGCCAGCTCGAAGGCGGCTATCTTTCGAACGCGCTGGTCGATCGGTCGAAGATCCTGATTCAGCGCCTGCCGTACATCGAGAAGGTCGAGCAGAAGTCGAACCCGGTGGCGGGCAGCCCCGATCTCGTCGATGTGGACTTCGACATCAAAGAGGGCCTGCCAGGCCAGTTCGGCGGCAGCCTGGGGTTCTCGGAGACCTACGGCGTGACGCTCGGCGGTAACTTCATTCATTCGAACTTCATGGGCACCGGCAAGCGTGTTGCATTGAATGTCACGGGCGGCAAGTACCAGAAGATCTTCGACGCGAATTTCACCGACCCGTATCGCAACATCGATGGCGTCGCGCGGACGTTGTCGCTCACGTATCAGCACCTGACGCAGTTCACTTCCGTGAGCTCGGACTTCTCGACAACGACGCTGAATTCCGGAATCAACTGGGGTTACCCGATCACCGACTACCAGACACTGCGCTTCGGCTTCTCCTATCAGGACGCCCAGCTCGTCACGAGCATATACAGCTCGTCGCAGGCGCTCGAGTGGGTGGCCAACAACGGTAAGACGTTTGCCATCAGCGACTCCGTCGTCGGCACGCGTATCAAGAGCCTCGAGCTCATGGCCGGCTGGTCGTACGATTCGCGCAACGCGTCACTGTTCCCGACGAAGGGTACGCGTGCAGTCGATCTCGCTGAACGCTTCGGTGCCGGGTAGCGACGTCGAGTACTACGTGGCCGCGCTCAACTTCCAGAAATACATCCCGCTCGGGAGCAAATGGCGATTCCGCATCAACAGCGAGCTCTCGTACGGCGACGGCTTTGGCACCACGACCTCGCTGCCGCCGTTCCGCAATCGGTTCGGTGGCGGCCCGGGTTCGGTGCGCGGGTTCAAGGAGAGCTATCTCGGTCCGCGCGACAATCTCAGTAATCCGTACGGCGGCAACATGGTCGTGGCGAACCAGTTCGAGCTCATCATTCCCACGCCGGCCAAGATCTCCGGCTCGACCCGGGTCGCGTTGTTCTACGACGTGGGCGGCGTGTTTTCGACGGGCGGCGTGAACTTTTATGACAAGCTCGGCGACCCTATCGACTACGGTTTCAAGTATGATAGGTTGAAGAAATCCGTAGGGTTCGGCGTAGAGTGGCTGGCGCCTCTTGGTCTGCTGCGGTTCAGCTACGCAACGCCGCTGAATGCAGACGCCCCAACGGATCGGTTTTTCGGCGACGAGGTGGAGCGCTTCCAGTTCTCCGTCGGTAACGCCTTCTAGGGGTGAAGGGATTGAATATGATCGGTTCGAAAATTCTGCCGGCCGTGGTGCTCGCGGCCGCGGCACTCATTTCTGGCGTCGCCAACGCGCAGACCGCGCTGAAGATCGGCGTCATCAATGTCAGCCGATTGCTCGAGCAGTCACCGCAGGCCGAGGCGGTCACGAAGAAACTCTCCGACGAATTCGCGCCTCGCCAGCGGGACATTCAGGCGGCGCAGACGAGACTCCAGCAGCAGCAAGATCGATTCCAGAAAGATGCTCAGGTCATGGGCGAGGACGAGCGCTTGACTCTCGAGCGCCAGATCCGCGACGGTCAACGCGACCTGCAGCGTAACCAGAACGAATATCTGGAAGACTTGAACGCTCGGCGTAACGAGGAAGTCGGCAAACTCCAGCGCGACGTACTGCTCAAGGTCCAGGACTACGCGCGTGCGCAGAAGTTCGACTTGTGCTCGGCGACGCGATCTACGTCAGCACGGCCCTGGATATCACGGAGCAGGTGTTGGCTGTGCTCAAAGGGTCAGGTGCGCCAGCCGCTGCCACCCGCCCCGAAGAAGTAGCAGCGGCGCGGCGCAGGCGCCGAGCCGAGCTGCATGGGCGTAACCCTAGGAGAACTCGCAGCGAAATTCGGCTGTGAGCTCCATGGCGCCGCCGATCGCGTTGTCACTCGCGTCGGCACGCTGTCGGGCGCGGCTCCCGACGCCATTACGTTTCTCGCCAATCCTGCTTACCGCATCCAGCTTGCCGACACTCGCGCGGCTGCTGTCATTCTGGAAGAGCGTAATCGCGTCGACTGCCCGGTCGCGAGCCTCGTTCACCCGCAGCCGTACTTGATCTACGCGCGCATCGCGAGCGCGCTGTACCCGCCGCCCTGCGCCGCGCCCCGGTGTGCACGCGACGGCCGTAGTGGCGCTCGGGGGCGCGGGTCGCGCCCACGGCCGAGGTCGGCGCCAACGTCGTGATCGGCGAGGGTGTGACGATAGGCGACGCCGCAATCATCGGAGTTGGCGCGATACTCGCCGCCGACGTCAGCGTCGGCCCAGGCACGCGAATCGGTCCGCGCGTCGTCGTGCTCGAGCGCGTGCGCATCGGCGCACGCTGCATAGTGCATCCCGGTGCCGTGCTCGGCGGCGACGGGTTCGGTTTTGCGCCCGATGCCGGGAAATGGCAGAAGATCCCGCAGGTCGGCAGCGTCGTGATCGGCGATGACGTGGAGATCGGCGCGAACACCACCATCGACCGTGGCGCGATCGAGGACACCGTCATCGAAGACGGCGCCAAGCTCGACAATCTCGTGCAGATCGCGCACAACGTTCGCGTTGGCGCGCATACGGCGATTGCCGCCATGGCGGGCGTCGCGGGCAGCACGAAGATCGGTAAGCGCTGTATGATCGCCGGCGGCGTCATCGTTCTGAACTCGCTCGAGATCTGTGACGACGTCATGTTCACTTTCGGCAGCGTGGTCACGAAGTCGGTGGAGCGAGCCCGGCAAGTACTCGGGCCAGTTGCCGGCCGAGCGCTCGAGCCGGTGGCAGAAGAACGTTGCGCGGTTTCGCCAGCTCGATTCGCTGGCGGATCGCGTCAGTGCGGCGGAGCGCGCCGTTGCGGAATTGCAGGACAAAAAGAACGATGACTGATACCAAATCCCTCGACATCGAAGCGCTACTGATCGACTACCGCACCGCTATCCGTTCCTGATGGTGGATCGCGTGCTGGAGGTCGTACCCGGCAAGTCGCTGGTCGCTATCAAGAACGTGACTGCCAACGAAGCGTACTTTCAGGGTCATTTTCCGGGGCACCCTGTGATGCCCGGCGTGCTGATTCTCGAGTCATTGGCTCAGGCCGGTGGTGTGCTGGCGTGCGAGAGCATCACTGCCGAGGAACGCATCACGATCCTATATCTCGTCGGCGTCGAGAATTCTCGCTTCAAACAGATCGTGCGCCCTGGCGACCAACTCAAGTTGTGCGTCGAGCTAACGAAACGCAAACGCAGCCTCTGGAGGTTTGCCACGCGCGCCGAGGTTGACGGCAAGGTCGTCGCCGAAGCGGAGATCATGATGGCGGAAGGGCCCAAGTCTTGATCGATCCGCGAGCAGTAGTCGACGCAGCCGCACGTATCGATGCCGACGTGTATGTCGGCCCTTACGCATCATCGGCGCCGGCGTGCAGATCGGCCGCGGCACGCGCATCGAGCCGCATGTCGTCATCAAGGGCAAGACGACGATCGGCGCTCGACAACCACATCTTCCAGTTCGCGTCGATCGGTGACGATCCGCAGGACAAGAAGTACAAGGGCGAGCCCACCGAGCTCGTGATCGGCGATCGCAACACGATCCGCGAGTGCGCAACGATCAATCGTGGCACGGCCCAGGATCAGGCCGTGACGACGATCGGCAACGACAACTGGATCATGGCGTACTCGCACATTGCCCACGACTGTGTCGTCGGCAACAACACGATCTTCGCGAACAACGCGTCGATCGCGGGCCACGTGCATGTTGGCGACTATGCGATCCTCGGCGGCTTCACGGCGGTGCATCAGTTCTGCCGCATCGGTCCGCACACACTGACGAGCATGTTCAGCTACGTCACGAAAGACATTCCGGCATATGTCACGGTGTCCGGCCGCCCGGCCGAGCCTCGCGGCATCAACGCCGAAGGCTTGAAACGCCGCGACTTCAACGAGGCGCAAATCCGCAATATCCGCGAAGGCGTATCGGACGCTGTATCGGCAGTCCTTGAAGCTCGAGGAGGCGATTGCCGAGATCGAGCGGCGTCTTGACCGGAGCAGCCCGAGCTCAAACTGATGGCTCGACTCGCTGCGCGGCGGTGGCTCGCGGGGCGTAGCCCGTTAGGGCTGCGCGGGTCATGACGGAAGCCGCACGGCGTCGACCCTGACATGCCCCGGAGCGGAGCACTGCGCATTGCGCTCGTCGCAGCCGAGGCCTCGGGCGATACGCTTGGCGCGGGCCTGATCGAGGCCCTGCGCGCCGAGGCGCCGGACGCGAAATTCTTCGGGATGGCGGGCCCGCGCATGGTCGCGGCCGGTTGCGACCCCTGGAATCGGGCCGAAGAGGTCTCGGTCATGGGGTTCTTCGAGGTGCTGCCGCATCTTGAGGCGGATCCTGCGGCTACGGCGCAAGCTGATCGAACGCATCGCGGCGAGTGGCGCGGACGTGTTCATCGGCATCGACGCGCCGGACTTCAACCTGCCGGCGGCGGCAGCGCTGAAGCGGGCCGGCATTCCCGCCGTCCAGTACGTGAGCCCGCAGGTGTGGGCGTCGCGGCAATATCGCGTGGGCGGCATTCGCGCGGCAGTCGATCTCGTGCTGTGCCTGCTGCCGTTCGAGACGAAGTTCTACGCCGAGCATGGTGTCAACGCGAAGTTCATCGGCCATCCGCTGGCCGACATGATTCCGCTGACTGTCGATCGACAGGCGGCGCGCGCCGCGCTCGGGTTTCCCGACGGACCAACCGCTGCTTGCGGTGCTGCCGGGCAGCCGCCGTAGCGAGGTGACGCGGCTCTCCGCGCCGTTCATGGCCACCGCGGCCTGGCTCCGCGAGCGCAGGCCCGATCTGAACGTGGCCGTGGCGCTCGCGAGCGAGCCACTAGGCGAGCTGTTCCGTACCTCGGCCGCGGGCGCCGACCTGAGCTTCGCTGCGGCTGATTCCCCATCGTGCGCGCGAGGTCATGGCGGCGGCCGACGTCGTGCTGACGGCCTCGGGCACTGCGAGCCTCGAAGCGCTGCTGTTCAAGAGGCCGATGGTCGTCGCGTACCGCATGGTGCCGCTCAGCTATTGGCTCGTGCGGCGTCTCGGCCTGTCAAGGCTGCCGCATTTCTCGCTGCCGAATCTCCTGGCGGGGCGGCAGATCGTGCCGGAGTTCGTGCAGGACCAGGTGCGCCCCGACGTGCTCGGGCCGGCCGTGCTGGCCGCGCTCGACGGCACCGGCCTTCCGCCCGACTGGTATGATGTGTGCACCGCCATTCACCGTCAGTTGCGTTGCGACGCGAGCAAAGCGGCCGCGCGCGAGGTGCTCGAGCTGGTACGGGGAACCAGATGATCGCAGGCGCATCGCAGTCGTTCGCCTTCGTCGCGGAGGACGCCAACATTTGCGGCGTCGACGAAGCCGGCCGCGGCCCGCTCGCGGGCCCCGTCGTGGCGGCGGCCGTTGTGCTCGATCCGGCGCACCCTATCGAAGGGCTGCGCGACTCGAAGCTGCTGACCGAGCTGCAGCGCGAGCGTCTCGCAATCGAAATCCGCCGTAAGGCAAAAACTTTCGCCGTCGCGAGCGCGAGCCACGTCGAAATCGACGACATCAACATCCTGCAGGCGTCGTTGCTCGCGATGCGGCGCGCCGTTCTGCGTCTGGCACTCGTACCCGACCTGATTCGCGTCGACGGCCGGCAGATTCCGGCGTTCCACGAACACGCGCGGCGCTACATCGCAGAGCCCGTGATCGACGGCGACAATCTCGTGCCGGTCATCAGCGCCGCGTCGATTCTCGCCAAGGTTTGCAGGGACCGGCTCATGCGCCGGTTGCACAGGCGCTACCCCCAGTATGGCTTCGACGAGAACAAGGGCTACGCGACGCGCACGCACCTGAAGGCCCTGGCCGACGTTTGGGCCGTGCGCGATTCATCGCGCGTCGTTCGCGCCCGTGCGCGAGAGCGGCGGTGGGCATGGCCGATGAGCGGGTTCGTCCATCTGCGGGTTCACACGGAATACTCGCTCGTCGATAGCGTCGTTCGCGTCGACGCGCTCGTGGACGCCGCGGCCGAGCAACGCATGCCGGCGTGCGCGATCACGGACCAGGCCAACGTCTCGGCGCTCGTGAAGTTCTACAAGCTCGCGTTCGAGCGCGGCGTGAAGCCGATCGTCGGCGCCGACGTGTGGCTTGCCGAGTCGCGAGAGGATCGCGATCCCACGCGCTGCACTCTGCTGTGCCAGAACCGCACGGGTTTCAAACGACTGTCGTCGCTGCTGACGAAGAGTGCCGTGTTGGGACTCGTCGCGGGCCACCACGTGTTACTGAAGGAGTGGCTCGAGCCCTCGGCTCTGGAGGGGCTGATCGGCCTGTCCGGCGCGCAGAACGGCGAGCTCGGCAGAGCGCTCGGGGGCGGACGCGGTGCGCGCGCCGCGGAGGTGCTCGAGCGCTGGCACGAGCTGCTGCCGGGGCGCTTCTACATCGAGCTGCAACGACTCGGCCGGCCCGGCGAGCACGAATATCTCGCGCGCGCCGTAGAGCTCGCGGCCGCGAAGGGTGTGCCCGTGGTCGCGACGAACGAGGTCTGCTTCCTGGTGCGCGGCGACTTCGAGGCGCACGAGACTCGCGTCTGCATCGCGCAGGGCGTGACGCTCGACGACCCGACGCGACGGCGGGCGTACAGCGAGGAGCAGTACCTGAAGTCGCCGGCCGAGATGGAGCGACTGTTCGCCGATCTACCCGAGGCCGTGGCGAATACGGTCGAGATCGCGCGGCGCTGCTCGCTCGAAGTCGACATCGGCAAGGTGTTCCTGCCGGACTTCAAGGTCGACGACGGCTCGGCGCCGCGCGAGCACCTGAAGCAGGGCGCGGCGGCGGGGCTTGCCGCGCGGCTTGCCGCGCTCGGCATTGCGGCCGACGCGGCCGGGCCGTATCACGACCGCCTCGCACGCGAGATCGAAGTGATCTGCAAGATGGGGTTCGAAGGCTATTTCCTGATCGTGGCCGATTTCATCGCATGGGCGCGCAACAACGCGATCCCGGTGGGACCGGGTCGCGGCTCGGGCGTCGGTTCGCTGGTCGCGTACGCGCTTGGCATCACGAACCTCGATCCTCTCGCGCACGACTTGCTGTTCGAGCGGTTCCTGAACCCCGAGCGCGTGTCGCTGCCGGACTTCGACATCGACTTCTGCATCGACGGCCGCGACCGCGTGATCGAATACGTCGCGAATCGTTACGGCCGCGAGCGCGTCGCGCAGATCGTGACCTACGGCACGATGGCAGCGAAGGCCGTGGTCCGCGACGTGGGCCGCGCGCTCGGCATGCCGTACGGTTACGTGGACAGAGTCGCGAAGCTGATCCCGTTCGAGATCGGCATCACGCTCGACAAAGCCATCGCCGACGACGAGGAGCTACGCAGGGTTTACGAGCAGGACGAGGAAATCCGCGGACTCATCGATCTCGCGCGCCAGCTGGAGGGACTCGCGCGCAACATCGGCACGCACGCGGGTGGCGTCGTGATCGCGCCGCAACCCGTGACCGAGTACATGCCGCTGTACGCCGACGCGGATGGCGCGCTGCTGACGCAGCTCGACAAGGACGATCTCGAAGCGATCGGCCTCATCAAGTTCGATTTCCTGGGCCTGAAGACGCTCACGATCATCGATCACGCCGTCGCGGCCATCAATCGTGCGCGCGCGACGCGCGGCGAGCCGCCCGTCGACATCGACGCGATTCCGGTCGACGATGCGAAGACTTACGACCTGCTGCGTCAGTGCCGCACGACCGCGGTGTTCCAGCTCGAATCGCTCGGCATGCGCGACCTGATCAAGCGGCTCCAGCCCGACCGCTTCGATGACCTGACGGCCATCGTCGCGCTGTTCCGACCGGGCCCGATGCAGATGGCCGACGAGTTCATCGCGCGCAAGCACCGGCGCGACGGCGCGCCGCCGGACTATCTGCACCCGCGGCTCGAAACGATTCTGAAGCCAACGTACGGCGTGATCCTGTATCAGGAGCAGGTCATGCAGATCGCGCAGGTGCTCGCCGGCTATTCGCTCGGTGGCGCCGACCTGTTGCGCCGCGCGATGGGTAAGAAGAAGCCGGAAGAGATGGCGTTGCAGCGCGAGGTCTTCGTCAAAGGCTCGGGCGAGCGCGGCGTCGAATCGCCGCGCGCGAGCCACATCTTCGACCAGATGGAGACGTTTGCGGGTTACGGCTTCAACAAGTCGCACGCCGCGGCCTACGCGTTGATCGCGTACCAGACCGCATGGCTCAAGGCGCACTTTCCCGAGGCCTACATGGCGGCCGTGTTGACGGCCGAGCTCGACAATACCGATCGGCTCGTGGTGCTGAAGGACGAGCTGACAAAGCCCATGGGGATCGTGCTCGAGCCGCCCGACGTGAATCGCTCCGTCTTCGCATTTACCGTAGCGGGCGAGCGGCGCATCACCTACGGCCTCGGTGCATTGAAGGGCATGGGGCGTAGCGCGGTCGAGGCGATCGTGGGCGAACGCGACGCGCATGGGCCGTTCAAGAGTCTCGTCGATCTGTGCCGGCGCACGGATCTGCAGAAGTTGAACCGCCGAGTGCTCGAAGCGCTCGTGCGCTCCGGTGCTCTCGACGCGCTCGGGCCGAATCGCGCCACGTTGATGCAGGCGATCCCGAGTGCCTTGCAGGCCGCGGAGCGCTCTGTGCATGCGCAGGCGGCCGGCCAGACGGCGCTATTCGGCGGGGGCGACGACGAGTCCGATCTCGAGCATGTGATGACACCCGTGCGCGAGTGGACCAAGCGCGAGCGACTCGAGGCGGAGCGCGAGAGCCTCGGCCTGTACCTTACGGGTCATCCGTTCGAGGATTTCGCCGAGCATTGCAAACACTTCACGAATGGCTCGATCGCGAAGGTGCTCTCGAGCATGCCGACGCAAGCATCGCCCTGGCAGGTGCGCAAGGAGGCGACGGTCGCCGGCGTCGTCACGGAAGTGCGCAAGTTCGGTAACCGCGTGTCGGTGCAGCTCGACGACGACACTGAGCGTATCGAGATCATGATGTTCGACGAGGTATTCGCGCAGTCGAAGCATCTGATCGCGAAGCACGCCGTGCTGATCGCCGATGGGCAGCTGCGTTACGACGACTTCCGGAACGGCTGGAGAATCAATGCGAAGCGCATCCGTTCCGCCGACGAAGCCATCGAGGAGCACGCACGCCGGCTGACGATTCGCTGGCCGAGCGACGACACCGCCGGCAGCGAGTTCGTACGCGATCTGCAGCGCATCCTGAAGCCGTTCACGCGCGGCCGCTGCGAAGTCTGCATCGAGTACAAAGCCGCAAACGCCGAAGCTGCGCTAACTCTCGGCGAAGCGTGGTCAGTCAAGCTGACACGCGAGCTCCGCGATCAACTCACGCGCCTCCTCGGCGACGACCGCTACCTGATCCACTACCCCAAGCACTTCGTCTAAGACGGAGCCAGGCTTTGCGCAGTTGCGCCGGCCGCCCCGAGGCGAGCCCGCCCATGCGCGCCGCGATGCGTCCGTGGCTGGCACTCGCGCGTCTGTGCGCGGGCGTCGCGTCGACGCGCGTTCTGCGCAACTGCGCAAGAACGCTGCACTCCGTACTTGTCAGTGCTCGGGTTCGGTACGGTGGCTCCGGGTAACGTAGCTCGCTATGGATCTGAAATTCTTGGAGTTTGAGCAGCCGATCGCCGAGCTGGAAGCGCGCATCGACGCGCTGAAGTTCGTCGGCGAAGACTCCGAGCTCAACATCAGCGAAGAGATCGCGCGCTTGAAGAACAAGAGCGAGTCGCTCACGCGCAGCATCTTCTCGAGCCTGACCGCGTGGCAGATCGCGCAGCTCGCGCGTCACCCGCAGCGGCCCTACACGCTCGATTATCTCGACAAGTGCTTCACCGATTACCAGGAGTTGCACGGCGACCGTATGTACGCCGACGATCACTCGCTCGTCGGCGGCCTCGCGCGCTTGAACGGCGAGCCCGTGGTCGTCATAGGGCACCAGAAAGGGCGCGACACGAAGGAGCGCGTCTTTCGCAACTACGGCATGGCGCGGCCCGAGGGTTATCGCAAAGGGCTGCGATTGATGCAACTCGCGGAAAAGTTCGGCCTGCCGCTGATTACGTTCATCGATACGCCGGGAGCGTATCCCGGCATCGGCGCCGAGGAACGCGGCCAGAGCGAGGCCATCGCACGCAATCTATTTACGATGGCGAGTCTCAAAACCCCGATCGTCAGCGTCGTGATCGGCGAGGGCGGTTCGGGCGGCGCGCTTGCGATTGGCGTCGGGGATCGTGTGCTGATGCTGCAGTACAGTATCTACGCCGTGATCTCGCCCGAAGGCTGTGCGAGCATTCTCTGGAAGAGCGCCGACAAAGCCGAGCTCGCTGCCGAGGCCATGGGCATAACGGCCGAACGGCTGCACCGGCTCAAGCTCGTCGATGACGTCGTCGGCGAGCCGCTTGGCGGTGCACACCGCGATCCGGTGGCCATGGCGCAGTCACTGAAGACCACGCTCGTGCAGACCGTCGCTACGTTGCAGGCCGTGCCGATCGAATCGCTAGTCGCGCAACGGCGGCGGCGAATCGCGGGCTACGGAGTGTTCAGAGAAACTTGAGCTCCGGCGTCGCCGGAGAAGCGTGCGGCGCGCGATGCCCTGGTTCCATGACCCGAAAGAGCGGTACGAAGCCGCGCCGTTCCTGACGGCATTACGCGCGGCGATCGAGCATTGGCTGACGCCCGAGGCACTGCCGCGTTTCCTCGTCGCGTTCAGTGGCGGCGTCGATTCGACGGTGCTGTTGGCGGCGCTCGCGCGCCTCGGTCTCGACACACGCCTGCGTGCTGCCCACGTCGATCACGGGCTCAACCCCGACTCTGCCGCCTGGGCCGGACAATGCGCCGCCGTGGCTGCCGACCTCGGAGTGGCGTTTCAGTCCGTGCGTGTGACGGTCGGCGGCGTGGCCGATCACGGCCTCGAGGCGGCCGCGCGCGACGCGCGGTATCGCGCGCTCGAGTACCATCCTGGCGCCGGGCGAGGTGCTGTTGACCGCCCACCACGCCGACGACCAGCTCGAGACGCTGCTGTTGCGCTTGATGCGAGGCAGCGGCGTGCGCGGCCTGCGCGGCATCATCGCCTTCGGACCGTTCGGCGCGGGGTTCCTGGGCCGGCCGTTGCTCGGCTTCACGCGGGCCGAGCTGCGCACGCAGGCGCTCGAGTGGAACCTGCGCTGGGTCGAAGACCCGGCGAATCGCGAGTTGCGCCACGACCGCAACTTCCTGCGGCACGACGTGCTACCGCAGCTGCAGGCGCGCTGGCCCGCCGCGGTGGTGCACGCCGGCCGCCTCGCCGAGCAGATGGCCGACGCCGAGGGCATCCTGGCCGCGGTCGCGGAGCAGGACGCCGCGGGGCTCGACGACCCCCTGCGGCTGCCGCGAGCGACGCTTGCAGCCCTGGATTCGGCGCGCCAGCGCAACCTGCTGCGGCATCTGTTGCGGCGCGCGGGGCTCGGCGTGCCGAGCTCCTTGAAGATCGAGGAGCTGCGCCGCGCGTTGCTCGAGGCGCGGGCCGATGCTCAACCCCTCGTGCGGTGGGCGGGCGGCGAGGGACGCGTGTTTCGGCACCAGCTCCACTTGCTCGCGGCGTTGCCCGCGGCTTCGCCGCGCGACTACGCGGCGCGTCTTGATACGCGAAGTCCGTGGTCCGGCCCCGAAGGCGCGGCTCGCGTTCGAGCGTGCCGCCGCCGAGCCCGGGTTGCCGGAGTCGTGGCTCGACGAAGGACTTACGTTGAAATTTCGGGCCGGCGGCGAGGACTTTCTGCCGTTCGGTCGGCGGCATCGCCAGCCGCTGAAGCGCTGGCTGCAGGAAGCCGCCATCGTGCCGTGGATGCGCAGCCGCATTCCGCTGCTTTTTCGCGGCGCACAGCTGGTCGCGGTCGGCGACCTGTGGCTCGCGGCGGAAACGCACGCCGCCGATGCGACCGAGTCGCGCTGGCGCGTGCATTGGACGGGACACCCACCGCTCACCTGATCGTTCGCTCGCGGGGCTGGTGGGGCCGAGGTACTTTTGGTACTTTGCAGTTCCGTCGCCGATGTACCTAACACTCACTATCGATGGTCGGATACGTGCTCCCGGGAGGAGCGGTGTCCGACCCTCCCGGTTTTGTTGAAATGACACGATTTATCTTCATCACGGGCGGGGTCGTGTCCTCGCTCGGCAAAGGCATTACCTCGGCCTGCCTCGGGGCGATCCTCGAAGCGCGCGGCCTGAAGGTGCGCCTGATGAAGCTCGATCCGTACATCAACGTCGACCCGGGCACGATGAGCCCGTTTCAGCACGGCGAGGTGTACGTCACCGACGACGGCACGGAAACCGACCTCGACCTCGGGCACTACGAACGCTTCGTGCGCACGCGCACGAGCCGCACCAGCAATTTCACGACCGGCAAGATCTACTCGCACCGTGATCGCGAAAGAGCGGCGCGGCGAGTATCTCGGCGCCACGGTCCAGGTGATTCCGCACATCACCGACGAGATCAAGCGCTGCATCAAGCTCGGTGCCGGCGACGCAGAGGTTTGCCTCGTCGAGATCGGCGGCACGGTCGGCGACATCGAATCGCTGCCGTTCCTCGAGGCCATCCGTCAGCTCGGCGTCGAGCTCGGCCGCGACCACACGCTTGTACATTCATCTGACGCTGGTGCCGTACCTCGGCGCCTCGCAGGAGATCAAGACCAAGCCTACGCAGCACTCCGTGAAGGAGCTGCGCTCGATCGGTATCCAGCCCGACGTGCTCGTGTGCCGGTCGGAGCATGCGTTGCCGCGCGAGCAGCGGGCGAAGATCGCGTTGTTCACGAACGTCGAGGAGCGCGCCGTGATCTCGGCCGTCGACGTGGACGACATCTACAAGATCCCGATGCTGCTGAACGAGCAGGGGCTCGACAGCTACGTCGTCGACAAGCTGCGCCTGACGGCTAGACCTGCGGATCTCTCGGAGTGGCAAGCGGTGGTCGACGCCAAAGCCAATCCCGAGGCCGAGGTCAAGATCGCCATGGTCGGCAAGTACGTCGACCTCCGGGACTCGTACATGTCGCTGACCGAGGCGCTGCGGCACGCCGGCATCCGTACCCGCACTCGGGTAAACATCGTGTACATGGAGTCGGAAGATATCCAGACGCGGGGCACCGAGGCGCTGAACGACGTCGATGCGATTCTCGTGCCGGGCGGTTTCGGCGAGCGCGGTATCGAGGGCAAGATCGCGGCAGTCAAGTTCGCGCGCGAGAAGAACGTGCCGTACCTCGGCATTTGTCTTGGTCTGCAGGTGGCCGTGATCGAGTTCGCGCGCAACGTCGCGGGACTCGCGGGCGCGCACTCGACGGAGCTGAACCCGCAAACGCCGCATCCCGTGATCGCGCTGATCACCGAGTGGCACGACCGCGATGGTTCCCTGCAGGCGCGCAGTGCCGCGTCGGATCTCGGCGGCACGATGCGGCTGGGCGCCCAGACCTGCCACGTCAAGGACGGCACGCTGGCGAAGACCATCTACGGCAAGGACGAGATTTCGGAGCGGCACCGGCACCGCTACGAGTTCAACAACAACTACCGCGAGCAACTCGGCGCCGCCGGCCTCGTGTTCTCCGGCTTTTCGGACGACGGGCTCGTGGAGCTGATCGAGCTGCCGTCGCACCCGTGGTTCTTCGCCACGCAGTTCCACCCGGAGTTCAACTCGAACCCCCGCGACGGTCACCCGCTGTTCACGAGCTTCGTTACCGCGGCCCGGTCCTGCCAGGGGCTCAAGCTGCCGCGCGCCGCGAGCGCATGAAGCTGGCCGGCTTCACGGTCGGCGCGCGCGAGCCACTGTTTTTGATCGCCGGTCCCTGCGTCATCGAGAGCGAGGCGCTCGTGCTGTCCACCGCAGAGCGCCTTAAAGTCATCGCGGCCAAGCTGGCGATACCTCTCGTGTTCAAGGCGTCGTTCGACAAAGCCAATCGCAGCTCACTCGGCAGCTTTCGGGGCTTGGGGCTGGAGCGGGGCCTGCGCATCCTCGAGCGTGTACGCGAGGAGCTCGACCTGCCGGTGTTGACGGACGTGCACGAGGACACGCCGCTCGACGAAGTCGCGGCCGTCGTCGATGTGCTGCAGACGCCCGCACTGTTGTGCCGCCAGACGGATTTCATCGTCGCCGTCGCGAGCCAAGGTAAGCCCGTGAACCTGAAGAAGGGCCAGTTCCTGTCGCCGTGGGAAATGCAGAACGTCGTCGACAAGGCGCGCTCAACGGGCAACGCCGCGTTGCTCGTGTGCGAGCGCGGCGTCTCGTTCGGGTACAACAACCTCGTCGTCGACATGCGCTCGCTCGCGATCCTGCGCGACACCGGCTGCCCCGTGGTGTTCGACGCGACGCACGCCGTGCAGCTGCCGGGGGCGCGCGGCGACGCGTCGGGCGGTGAGCGGAAGTACGTGCCGGTGGTGGCGCGTGCGGCGGTCGCAGCCGGCGTCGCGGGGCTGTTCATGGAAACGCATCCGCACCCGGATGCGGCTCTGAGCGACGGGCCGAACGCGTGGCCGCTCGACCACGTGCCCGCGCTGCTCGAGCAGCTGCAGGCCATCGACGCGCTCGTGAAGTCGCGGCCTTATCTAGAAGCCGAATTCAATGAACTAACGGAGCAGGAGTGCGAATGAGTGCGATCAAGGATGTGGTAGGCCTCGAGATCATCGACTCCCGCGGCAATCCGACCGTGGAAGCCGAAGTCGTTCTCGTGAGCGGTGCCCGCGGCAGGGCTGCCGTGCCCTCCGGTGCCTCCACGGGCTCACGCGAAGCGCATGAGCTGCGGGACGGCGACAAGAAGCGCTACCTCGGTAAGGGCGTGCGCAAAGCCGTCGCGAACGTCGATGGCGAGATCCGCAAAGCCGCCGTGGGGCTCGACGCGGGCGATCAACAGAAGCTCGACAGAAAGCTCATCGAGCTCGACGGCACGCCGAACAAGGCGCGGCTCGGCGCAAACGCCATCCTGGCCGTGTCGCTCGCCGCTGCAAAAGCGCACGCTGCCGAGCGCGGCGTGGCGCTGTACGAGGCGCTAGGCGGTGGTAAGCACGAGTTTGGGCTGCCGCTGCCGATGATGAACATCATCAATGGCGGCGCACACGCCGATAACAGCGTCGACATTCAGGAGTTCATGGTCCTGCCCGTCGGCGCGCCGACGTTCAGCGAATGCTTGCGCTACGGCGTCGAGGTGTTCCACGCGCTGAAGGCCGTGCTTAAGGCCAAGGGCCTGAATACGGCTGTTGGCGACGAGGGCGGCTTCGCGCCGGACTTGGGCTCGAACGAAGAAGCCTTGCAGACGATCGCGGAAGCCGTCGAAAAGGCCGGCTACACGCTCGGGCGCGACATCTACCTCGGCCTCGACGTCGCGAGCTCGGAGTTCTTCAAGGACGGTGCCTACCACCTGGAATCCGAGAACCGTAAATTCTCGTCGGCCGAGTTCGCCGACTTCCTCGAGGACCTCGTGGCACGCTACCCGATCGTGTCGATCGAGGACGGCATGGCCGAGAACGACTGGGACGGCTGGAAGCACCTGAGCACCCGGTTGCGCGACAAGATCCAGCTCGTGGGCGACGACCTGTTCGTCACGAACACGGCGATACTCTGCGCAAGGTATCGAGCAGAAGATCGCGAACAGCATCCTGATCAAGCCGAACCAGATCGGCACGCTGACCGAGACACTCGAAGCGATCGAGATGGCGCAGAAGGCCGGCTACTCGGCCGTCGTCTCGCACCGCTCGGGCGAGACCGAGGACGCGACGATCGCCGATATCGCCGTGGCCACCGGCGCGACGCAGATCAAGACGGGATCGTTGTGTCGGTCGGACCGTCTGGCCAAGTATAATCAGCTGCTGCGCATCGAACATGCGCTCGGCGGGCGAGCGAAATTCAACGGTGCAGCGGCGTTTCCGGTCTCGCTGTAGCGGGCTGGAGCCAGGGTGGCGGCGGAACGGGTGCTGCCGCAGGAGTTGGGATGCGGTTCTTGATGGTCGTGCTGGTGGTGGTGCTCGCGCTGCTGCAGGCACGGTTGTGGCTCAGCAACGGCGGGCTCCGCGAGATGTGGCGACTCGAGACCGAGGTCAGCCGGCGGATCGACGACAATGCGCGGCTCGCCGCACGCAATTCGGCGCTCGAAGCCGAAGTGCAGGACCTGAAGCAAGGCCTCGCGGCGGCCGAGGAACGCGCCCGGACCGAGCTCGGCATGATCGGAGCCCAGGAAACCTTCTACCAGATTGCCCCGGCCGCGTCGCCACGCGAGCGCTGAGCAGGGCACGGCCATCGAGGTCGTGATGATTCCAGGGAACGGCTGTTGCGGATTCTACTTGCCAACGACGATGGGTATCAGGCGCGCGGCCTGCGCACGTTGGCACGGATTCTCACGCCCGTCGCCGACGTCATCATCGTGGCGCCCGACCGCAATCGCAGCGGCGCCAGCAACTCGTTGACGCTCGAAACGCCACTGCGCGTCGAGCGTGTCGAGGACAATCTCTACTACATCAATGGCACGCCGACCGACTGCGTGCACATTGCGGTCACCGGCGGGCTGCTCGACCAGCCAGCCGGACATGCTGATCTCCGGCATCAATCACGGCGCGAATCTCGGCGACGACGTGCTGTACTCCGGCACCGTGGCTGCGGCGATGGAAGGTCGATTCCTCGGCATCCCGTCGATCGCCGTGTCGCTCGTACTCGATGGCGGCGGGAATTTCGAGACGGCCGGGGCGCTCATGCGTCGGCTCGTCGAGCGCAACGCCACCGATCCGCTGCCGGTCGATTCGATCCTGAACGTCAACGTGCCGGATGTGCCTACGAGCCAGCTCAAGGGCATTCGCACCACGCGGCTCGGTTTTCGGCACAAGTCCGAGCCGGCGGTCAAGGCGCTCGATCCGCACAATCGGCCGATCTGGTGGATCGGGCCCGCTGGCGCCGGCCAGGACGCGGGGCCTGGCACCGATTTTCACGCGGTTGCGACCGGCTACGTGTCGGTGTCACCGATCAAGGTGGACCTCACGGCCCACGCGGCGCTCGAGAAAGTCGCCGGCTGGTTCGACCGCCTGTGATCCACGACCGCGAGCGCAGCGGCATCGGCATGACTTCGGCGCGTACGCGCGAGCGGCTCATCGACCGCTTGAAGGCGGAGGGCGTGAAGAACTCCGTCCGTGCTCGATCGTGTGCGGGCCGTGCCGCGGCATCTGTTCGTCGACGAGGCGCTCGCGAGCCGCGCCTACGAAGATACCGCGCTACCGATCGGTTTCAGCCAGACGATCTCGCAGCCGTACATCGTCGCCGCGATGACGGAGGCGCTGATCGAGGGAGCGGCCGGGCGCAAGCTCACGCGCGTGCTCGAGATCGGCACGGGTTGCGGATATCAGACCGCGGTGCTCGCGGCGTTTCGCGCAACACGTCTACAGCGTCGAGCGGATTCAGCCGCTGCTCGAGCGTGCGCGCGGCATTCTGCGCGAGCTCAAGATCAGCAACGTCAGTCTGCGGCATGCCGACGGTTTGCATGGCTGGCCGAGCCAGGCGCCGTTTCAGGGCATCCTGGTCGCCGCAGCGCCGGAGCAAGTGCCGCCCGAGCTTACGGAGCAGCTCGACGAAGGCGGCGTGCTGATCATCCCTATCGGCGCGCGTGGTCGGCAAACGCTCGTGCGCGTCACGCGCGCCGGCGAGGAATTCAGCCGCGAGGAGTTGCTGCCCGTGAGCTTCGTGCCGTTCGTCGAGGGCACGTCGACGTGATTCCGCGCCGCGCACGCGACGGCGACGTCGGTGCGACGGGGGTGAAGCTCTGCCTCATGCTGCTGCTGGCGTGCGCAGCGGGCTGCTCCAGCCTGACTCCGGTAGAGCAGGGGCCGACGCATGTCGCGCGCGTGGCCGTGCACGTGGTGCGCCGTGGCGAGACGCTGTACCAGATCGCGTGGCAGTACGGGATCGATCAGCGCGATCTCGCGCGCTGGAACCGCATCCGCGACCCCGATGTGCTGCACGTGGGGCAGCGCCTCGTGCTTGCGCCGCCGCGCACGGCGGCCGTGTCACAGCGCGCGGCCGGCGCGATACCGAGCCGCTCGCTGCCACCGCCAACGCCTGTGCCGCCGCAACCAATGCCGGCGTGGCGCTGGCCGGCCGACGGCCCGGTCGTCATGGGCTTCGGCTCGGCTACGGGAATCGCCACCGGCATCGCGATCGGCGGTCGCGAAGGGCAACCCGTGCGCGCGGCCGCGGCCGGGCACGTCGTGTACGCCGGCGGCGGTCTGATCGGCTACGGCCAGCTCGTGATCTTGAAGCACAACGACACGTATTTGAGCGCCTATGGGCACAACAGCCGGCTGCTCGTGAGTCGGGGTCAGGACGTGGCTGCGGGTACCACGATTGCGCTGATGGGCGATGGGGCCCGAGCGCCAGCCGCGGCTGCACTTCGAGATTCGTCGGGGCGGTACGCCCGTCGACCCGTTGCCGCTGCTGCCGCCACCGCGGTAGGCCTGCAATCGCGGTGCGTCAGGCGTTGAACAGGGCGGCGACGACGCGTCGCTGCTCGCTCAACAGCACGTTGAACGTGCGGCACGCGGCCGGCGTGCTCATGATCTCGAGGCCGACATGCTGCTCGCGCAAGCGCGGCCATGAGCTCGACGTCGGGCAGCAATCGGTCGGTGCCCGTGCCGAGCAGCAGGATCGTCGGTGCGAGCGCGAGCGCGGGGGCGAGATCCGCGAGCGTGAGTGCGGCCGCGGCGGCGGCGGTCCAGCCCTCGATGATCTCTTCGGCGCTGACGATCACGTGGCCCGCGACCCAGCGTTCGCGCGATTCGGACACGGCCCGGTTCCCAGGCGCGGATGAAGTGCTGCGTCGAGCTGTCGCGGGTCAGTTGCATGATTCAATGGTAGTATTTGCGCCGCCGAACTGCACGACGCGCGCCGATGGAACCCAATCAGATCGCTCCCGCCATTCTCGCTCTGAAAGAGCGCTCGGCCGCTCTGCGGAGGTATCTTTGACTATGACGCGAAGCGGGAACGCCTCGAGGAAGTCAATCGCGAGCTCGAGGACGCCGAAAGTCTGGTCCGATCCTGAGCGCGCCCAGAGTCTCGGGCGCGAGCGCGCCGAGCTCGAAGGCCGTCGTCGCGACGCTTGGGCTGAGTCGACAAGACGCTCGATGAAGCCGCGGAGCTCACGGAGCTTGCCCGCGAGGAAGCCGACCAGAGCACGCTGAACGACGTGATCGGTCAGGTGCAGGGTATCGAGCGGCAGATCGAGACACTCGAGTTCCGCCGCATGTTCTCCGGCAAGATGGACGCGCACAACGCGTTCCTCGACATCCAGGCGGGTTCCGGCGGCACCGAGGCGCAGGACTGGGCCGAGATGCTGCTCCGAATGTACCTGCGCTGGGGTGAGAAGCACGGCTATGCGGTCGACGTGCTCGAGCAATCCGCGGGCGAGGTCGCCGGCATCAAGAGCGCGACGATCCACGTGAGCGGCGAGTACGCGTACGGCTGGCTGCGCACCGAGACCGGCGTGCACCGGCTGGTCCGCAAGTCGCCGTTCGACTCGGGGCATCGCCGGCACACGTCGTTCGCGGCCGTGTTCGTGTCGCCGGAGATCGACGACGACATCGAGATCGAGATGAATCCCGTCCGATCTGCGGGTCGACGTGTTCCGCGCGAGCGGTGCCGGCGGCCAGCACGTGAACAAGACCGAGTCGGCGATCCGCATCACGCACATTCCGACCGGCATCGTCGTGCAGTGCCAGAACGAGCGCTCGCAGCACAAGAACCGCGCGACGGCCATGAGCCAGATGCGCGCGAAGCTGTACGAGCACGAAGAGCAGAAGCGGCGCGAGCAGGCGCAGATCGTCGAGGACAACAAGGCCGATATCGGTTGGGGCAGCCAGATTCGCTCCTACGTGCTCGACCAGTCGCGCATCAAGGATCTGCGCACGAACCTCGAGAGCGGACGGCCGCAGGCCGTGCTCGACGGCGATCTCGACGAGTTTTTGCAGGAGAGCCTGAAGCAAGGGCTGTAGCGAGACGAGCAATGACGGACAGCGACGGGCAAGAGAACCGGTTGATCGCGGAGCGCCGCGCGAAGCTCGCGCGCATGCGCGAGGCCGGCAACGCCTACCCGAACGATTTTCGCCGCGACTCGCTCGCTGCCGAGTTGCTCGCGGCGTACCAGTCGCACACCGCCGAAGGCGCTCGCGGCCACGCCGATCGAGGTGCGCGTCGCGGGGCGGCTCATGGTCAAGCGCGTCATGGGCGGCACGAGCTTCGTGAAGCTGCAGGACCGCTCGGGCCAGATCCAGCTCATGTTGAAGCGCGACCGCCTCACGGAGCCTCTGTACGCCGAATTCAAGAAGTGGGACTTGGGCGACATCGTTGCGGCGCGCGGCGAGCTGATCAAGACGAAAACCGGCGAGCTGTCGATCGACGCGGCCGAGATCCGCCTGTTGTCGAAGTCGCTGCGGCCGCTGCCCGAGAAGTGGCACGGCATCACGGACCCGGAGACGAAGCTGCGGCAGCGCTACGTCGACCTGATCATGAGCGACGAGACGCGCGAGGTGTTTCGCCGTCGCAGCGAGCTCGTGCGGTTCGTGCGCGGCTTTCTCGACGCGCTCGATTTCACGGAGGTCGAGACGCCGATGATGCAGGCGATCCCCGGCGGCGCCACGGCGCGGCCGTTCGTCACGCATCACAACGCGTTCGACATCGATCTGTATTTGCGTATCGCGCCCGAGCTGTATCTGAAGCGGCTGGTCGTCGGCGGCTTCGAGCGCGTGTACGAACTCTCCCGCGTGTTCCGCAACGAAGGCGTGTCGACGCGGCACAACCCCGAGTTCACGATGCTCGAGCTGTATCAGGCCTACGCCGGCCCGCGCGACCTCATGACGCTGACCGAGAATCTGCTGCGCGGCGCCGCGCCGTGCGCTGACCGGCAGCGACGTCATTGACTATCAGGGCGAGCGGTTCGACCTCGGCGCGCCGTTCGCGGAGCTCACGGTCGAAGCGGCGCTCGAGAGCGCGAACCCCGAGCTCGCCGGGCGTGTTCGCGATCGCGCCGCGCTCGCCGCCGCGTGCGCGAAGACACGGTATCGAGGTGCACGCGCAATCCGGCGCCGGGCGGCTGCAGTACGATCTTTTCGAGAAGACGGTCGAGTCCACGCTGCGCGGACCCGTGTTCATGACGCAGTATCCGGCCGAGGTGTCGCCGCTCGCGCGCAGCAACGATGCCGATCCGTTCGTGACCGATCGGTTCGAGCTGTTCATCGGCGGCCGCGAGCTCGCGAACGGCTTCGCGGAGCTCAACGATCCGGAAGAGCAGGCCGCCCGTTTCCACGCGCAGGCACACGCCAAAGCGGCCGGCGACGAGGAGGCGATGTTCTTCGACGCCGACTACGTGCGCGCGCTCGAGTACGGCATGCCGCCGACCGCGGGCTTGGGTCTCGGCATCGATCGGCTCGCCATGCTGCTCACGAACTCGCCGTCGATTCGCGACGTGCTGCTGTTCCCGCAGCTGAAGCCCGAGGGCTAGCGGCGCGGCACGGCGAACGGCAGGGGCAGCTCGCGCAGGGGCACCCCCGCGATCGCAAGCGGGCCGTCGGCGGCGGTGTGATCGACGACCGCGAGCAGCTCGCAGCCCTCGGCCGTCGGCGCGCTCCGTACGACTTCGCCCACGGTGTCGCCGCCCGGGGCTGTCACGGCGACGCCGATCGCGGGCGCTGCGGCCGTGCGTCGAGTAGCGGTGCACGCGACGTTTCACGTCGCCGAGGTTGTGCACGCGCGCGACGACTTCCTGGCCCGGATAGCAGCCTTTATCGAACGCCATCGCGCCGAGCACGTCGAGATTCAGCATCTGCGCGACGAAACGGTCGACGAGCGGCGGCGTGATGGCCGGCAGCCCCAGCGCAATCTCGGCCAACGCGGCGGCGGCCGGCGGTGCCGCGCGATTTCCGGCTCGAGTGTCGCGACCGCTGCGCTCGGGCCGAGCACCTGCCAGTAGCCGGCGCCGACGCAGAGCCACTGCAGCGTCGTCGCGGGCGATCACGGCGCCCGGCGCAGCGGTTCGGGGAAGCCCGCGCGCCGCGAGCCAATCCGGTGTCACGTCGAGCAGCGCCGCGAGCGCGACGTCGTCTGCGACGCGCAGTGTCACGGCGGAGCGCAGCACGAACATGCGCAAGCGTTTCAGCAGGTCGTCCACGCCCTCGCGCGGCGTTGCGAGCAGCCACCGGTCAGCCGACGGCCACACGCGCAGGAGCGCGCGCACGCGGCCGCGAGCGTCGAGCCAGCCGGCGAGGGGCGCGTTCGTGGGGGCGCCGGGAACGATCGTTCTGACTGAGCTGCGCGTGCAGGAACGTGGCCGCGTCGGCGCCGCGTACCTCGACGCAGGTGGATTCGGTGAGCAGGCTGAACGTGGGCATCGGGTTGCGTCGGGCGCCGAACCGCTTAGATCGCCGCGGAATGGCGTGCTGAACCGCGTCGGCGTAGTGCGGAGTCTAGGCGTTTCTGGCAAACTTTGCGCATGGATGATGAGCGCGGACAGGAGCGGGTGGCGAAGGAATCGACGCCGGCCCTTCCTCTTAGGGCCGCGGTCATTCCGCCAGCGCAGCCAGCCGCCGCCCCCGCGACTACCAGGCCGCCGCTCCGCGAGATTGGCGGCCCGAAAGGGCTGGAGCCAACGCGCTACGGCGACTGGGAGCGCGCCGGCCGCTGCATCGACTTTTGAGCGCGTAGACCGTCGCCACGCACGTAATCTTGGGAGAACATCGCACCATGCCAGGCGCCTCGCGGCCGTTGTCGCCGTTCTTGATCTATCGGTGGCAGATCACGATGTGGCTGTCGATCGTGCACCGCGGCACCGGTCTCATGCTGTCGCTCGGCGCGGTGGCGCTCGCTGTTTGGCTCATCGCGCTCGCGAGCGGCCCGGCCGCGTTCGCGCGATGTGCAGGCCGTGTACGGCAGCACCTGGTTCAAGGTTCCGCTGATCGGGTGGACGTTCTGCTTCTGCCTGCACCTGACCAACGGCATTCGGCACCTGTTCTGGGATGCCGGCATCGGCTTCGATCGCGCGCAGATTCAGGCGAGCGGTTGGACCGTCCTGCTCGTGACGCTCGCGGCGACGGCGGCGTTCACGCTGCTGGCGATCGTTTGAGGAGCTGCCGATGAGCCTCGTGACTCCTCTCAATCGCGTGCTCGGTCTCGGCACCGCCACAGGCGCGGCCGAGCACTGGTGGCATCAACGACTGACGGCAATGGCGCTCGTGCCGCTCGCCCTGTGGTTCGCGTACGGTCTCACGACGTTGCCTGCGCTCGACTACGCCACGGTTGCGGCGTGGGTGCACCGGCCGGTCACGAGCATCCTCTTGATCCTGTTCGTCGGTGCGGCGGCGTACCACTCGTTCCTCGGCGTGCAGGTCGTGATCGAGGACTACGTGGCGGGCAAAGGGTCGCGCGTGGCCGCGCTCGTGGCATCGGCGTTCGCACACAGCGGGTTGACCGTAGCAGCCGTGTTCTCGATCCTGAAAATCGCGTTCGGATCCTAGTAATGACCAAAGAATACGAGTTCATCGATCACAACTACGACGTGGTCGTCATCGGCGCAGGCGGCGCCGGCTTGCGCGCGACGCTCGGCCTCGCCGAGCAGGGGCTCTCGACGGCCTGCGTGACGAAGGTGTTCCCGACCCGCAGCCACACGGTGGCCGCGCAAGGCGGCATCAGTGCTGCACTCGGCAACATGGGCGAGGACGATTGGCGCTGGCACATGTACGACACGGTCAAGGGCTCCGACTGGCTCGGCGACCAGGACGCGATCGAGTACATGTGCAAGGAAGCCCCGGCCGCGGTGATCGAGCTCGAGCACTACGGCGTTCCATTCTCTCGCACGGAGGACGGGCGTATCTACCAGCGGCCGTTCGGCGGCATGACCACGCGCTTCGGGCAGGGCACGGCGCAACGCACCTGCGCCGCGGCGGATCGCACCGGTCACGCGATGCTGCACACGCTGTATCAGCAGTCGCTGAAGCATTCGGCGGAGTTCTTCATCGAGTACTTCGCCATCGATCTGATCATGGAGAACGGCGAGTGCAAGGGCCTCGTCGCGATCGACCTCGCGACCGGGCGGCTGCACCGCTTCCGCTCGCAGATGGTCATCCTCGCGACGGGCGGCTACGGCCGCGCCTACTTCTCCTGCACGTCGGCGCACACCTGCACCGGCGACGGCAACGCGATGGTCGCGCGCGCCGGGCTGCCGCTCGAGGATCTCGAGTTCGTGCAGTTCCACCCGACCGGTATCTACGGCGCCGGCATGCTTGATCACGGAGGGCGTGCGCGGCGAAGGCGGATACCTCACGAACTCCGCGGGCGAGCGCTTCATGGAGCGCTACGCGCCGAACGCGAAGGATCTAGCGTCACGCGACGTCGTGAGCCGCGCGATTACGATCGAGATTCGCGAAGGCCGCGGCGTGGGCCAGCACAAGGACCACGTGCACCTGCACCTCGAGCATCTCGGCCGCGACGTCATCGAGGAGCGGCTGCCGGGCATCTCCGAGACGGCGAAGATCTTCGCCGGTGTCGACGTCACGAAGCAGCCGATTCCGGTGCTGCCGACCGTGCACTACAACATGGGCGGCGTGCCGACGAACTATCACGGCGAGGTCGCTCACGAACGACGACAAGGGCAGTGAACGCATCGTGCCGGGCCTCATGGCTGTCGGCGAGGCCGCTTGCGTCTCCGTGCACGGCGCGAACCGGCTCGGCTCGAACTCGTTGATCGACCTGGTCGTGTTCGGCCGCGCCGCCGCACAGCGCTGCGGCAAGGTCGTCGAGCGCGGCTCGCGGCCGCGCGCGTTCGCGGCGGGCGCCGGCGATGCGGCCGTCGCGCGCCTCGACAAGCTGCGCAATGCGAAGGGCAAGACGCCCACGGCCAAGATCAGGCTCGACATGCAGCGCGTGATGCAGAACCACGCGGCCGTGTTCCGCACCGGCCAGTCGCTGCAGGAAGGCATCGACAAGCTCGAGCACGTGTTCGCGTCGTTCGCCGACGTCGCCGTGACCGATCGCTCGCTGATCTGGAACACGGATCTCGTCGAGACGCATGGAGCTCGACAACCTGCTGCTGCAGGCCATGGGCACGATCAAGTCGGCGCTGAACCGCCAGGAGAGCCGCGGCGCGCAGGCGCGCGAGGACTTTCCGGATCGCGACGACGTGAATTGGATGAAGCACACGCTCACATGGGTCGACGCTCATGGCGGCGTGCGTTTCGACTATCGTCCTGTCCAGTTGAACACGCTGACCGACGAAGTGAAGCCGATCCCGCCGAAGGCGCGGACGTACTGAAGTAAGGAATCGACATGGCCCAGTTCACGTTACCCGCCAACTCGAAGGTCAAGCCCGGCAAGAACCACGGCTGGAGCCGCCGGCGCGAAGAACGTCAAGAAGTTCTCGGTCTACCGTTATGACCCCAGCACCGGCGAAAACCCGCGTCTCGACGCGTACGACGTCGACATGGACCACTGCGCGCCGATGGTTCTCGACGCGCTGATCAAGATCAAGAACGAGATCGACCCCACGCTGACGTTCCGCCGCTCGTGCCGCGAAGGCATCTGCGGCTCGTGCGCCATGAACATCGACGGCGCTGAACACGCTCGCGTGCTTGAAGCCGATCGAGGATTGTAAGGGCACCGTCAAGATCTATCCGCTGCCGCATCTGCCGGTCGTGAAAGACCTCGTGCCCGATCTCACGACGTTCTATGCGCAATACGCAGTCGTGAAGCCGTGGCTCGAGTCGACCACGCCGCCGCCGCCGGATCGCGAGCGGCTGCAGTCGAAGGAAGACCAGGAGAAGATCGACACCCCATCGGCGTGCATCCTGTGCGCGTGCTGCTCGACGTCGTGCCCGAGCTACTGGTGGAACGGTGACCGGTATCTCGGCCCCGCGGCGTTGCTGCAGGCCTATCGCTGGATCGTCGACACGCGCGACGAGAGCACGGGCGAGCGCCTGGATCAGCTCGAGGACGCATTCCGCCTGTATCGCTGCCATACGATCCTGAACTGCACGCAGGCGTGCCCGAAGGATCTGAACCCGGGCAAGGCGATTGCCGAAATCAAGAAGATGATCGCCGAGCGGCGGTTGTAGCTTCAGCTGCGCAGCCGATGAATCCGCGCGTCGCTCGACTCAGGTGGCGATGTCGCCGGGGGATGCGGGAGCTCGATGCCGTGCTGGCCGCGTTCGTCGACGCCGAGGGCGAACGCCTGCCCGACGGCGATATTGCCTGCTTCGAGGCGATTCTGGAGCTGCCGGACCCGACGCTGCACGCGTACCTTCTGGGGCGCAGTGCTCCAGAAGACGCCGCCACCGCCGCCCTCATCGAGCGCATACGCGCGAGTCATCGTCCTCAGGCCTGAACGGTCGCGGTTGCTGCTCGGCTGGTGGCTCGCCTTGCATGGCCTGCTGCTCGGCGCTGCGGCGCTCGTCGGCGCGGCCTGGTGGCTAAAGGGCCTGGCCGCGCTCGCCGTGGTCGCGCATGGCTTTGTGTTGCGTCCGGCCGGCACTCCCACGCCGATTCTCGTGGCCGAAGACGGGTCGTGCCGCGTTCCTGCGCTCGAGGCGGCGTGGCTTCAGCCGGGGCCGCGCACGCGCCTCACGGCCCACTGGTTGCGGCTATCGCTCATCGGTGGGGCCGTCGTGCACGACATATTGTTGTGCGTCGATCAGGTCGACACCGCAAGCTGGGCGCGTCTGAACGCGCGGCTACGTCGCAGGCCCGCGGCGGGAACGACGGCCGAGATGCGTGCTCAAAGGACCCGTCAGACGGATCTGCGCTAGAATCCTCAACTGTAGGTGCAAGGGGGCCAGGCGCCGTCCCCCATCGAGTCGCCCGCGAACTTTCCGGTGCAGCATGAGGTCTACCGAGCAGCGTTTGGCAGAGCAAGCCCAAAGACACCCGCCTGGCAGCGGTGCCGCGGACCTGGCGCTGATCAAGCGCGTGCAGCAGGGTGACAGGTCGGCTTTCGATCTGTTGGTAATCAAATACCAGCACAAGATAGTCAAGCTGATAATGCGCTACGTTCGCGACTCGTCGGAAGCTTTGGACGTCGCTCAGGAGGCGTTCCTGAAGGCTTACCGCGCGGCGCCGTCGTTCCGCGGCGAGAGCGCGTTCTACACCTGGCTCTACCGCATCGCCATCAACACCGCCAAGAACCATCTGGTCGCGATCGGTCGCAAGCCGATCACCTACGACCTCGATACGCAGGATCCCGAGCAGTCCTCGATCTTGAACGAGCTTCGCGACCTCGACACGCCGGAAGGTCTCGCGCAGGCCGAAGAGATTCGCACCACGATCAATCGCGTGATCCATGGCTTGCCCGAGGAGCTTCGTACCGCGATCCTGCTGCGCGAGATCGAAGGCATGAGTTACGAGGAGATCGCCCAGACGATGGAGTGCCCGGTCGGGACCGTACGGTCGCGAATCTTCCGGGCACGCGAAGCCATCGACAAAGCCATCGCCCCGTTGTTGTAGTCCACCGCCACTTCCGCTGACGCCGCTGTATGACAGAACAAATCAACGACCAGATCTCGGCCTTCATCGATGACGAACTCTCCGTGGACGAGAGCGCGTTGCTCGTCCGGCGGTTCGACCGCGATCCGAGCGCTCGCGCTCAGGCGCTGCGGTACACCATGATCGGTGCAGCGTTACGCGGCGAAATGCTCGAGCTGCATTCGGTCTTGCGCCAGCGTATCGCTGCGGCGTTGGATGGCGCGGTACCGGCAGCGGAGCGGCGTGTGCCGCACTGGTCGGCGCGTTACGCGCGGCCGCTGCTCGGGTTCGGTATTGCGGCTGCCGTCGCCTTGGCCGCGATAGGCACCCTGCGCCTCGTGAACGGAACGGGCGGGGCGCCGCCCGGCGCAAACGGCGCCGCTGTCCTGGCGCGCGACCAGGTCGTCGCGCCGAGCTATGTCGTGCCGCAGGATGCCACGCCGGCCGGTCCTGTCACGTCGCCGATCCGCCTCACGAACTACCTGATCCACCACAGCGAGTACGCCTCGGGGCTCGGCCGGGCATCGGTCAGCTCGAATGTCGTCGGCGCGAGCGTAGCGCCCATGCCGGTGCAGCCGGACGACGCGGAGTCGCAATGGCAGTGATGCCACGCTCCCTCGCTCGCGCACCTCTGCTGTTGCTGACGCTCGTGGGCGGCCACGCCATGGCCCAGGAAGCGGGTAAGTGGCTCGATCGCATGAATCGGGCCGTCGACGAACTGAACTACCGCGGCACGTTCGTGCACGTCATCGACGGCACCGCCGAGATCCTGAATATCGTGCATCGCAACGTCGAGGGTAATAGCGGCGAACGCATCCTGTCGCTCGACGGGCCACGGCGGGAGATCGTTCGCGAAAACGACCAAGTGCGATGGATCCTGCCGGATCAGAAACTCGTGTTGCTCGAGACACGCAAGGATGTGAGCCCGCTCGTGTCCGCCTTGCCGAGCTACTCGGCCGATCTCGAGCCGAATTACGAGATCAATCTGCGCGCTACCGCGCGGATCGCGAACCGCTCCGCGCAGAAGATCGAGATCAAACCGCGCGACGAGTTTCGCTACGGCTATGTGCTGTGGCTCGATGAGGAAACGGCGATGCCGTTGAAGTCGCAGCTCATGGACGAGCGCGGGCATACCGTCGAGCAGATCCTGTTCACCGAGATCAACATGGCGGGCGATGTTTCGGCTCGCCGACCTCGAGCCAACGATTGATACGGCCGGGTTCTTGACGATGCGGTCACCGGAATCCGCTGCACTCGTGGCGGCCGGGGTGCCGTGGCATGCATCCGCCGTGCCGGGCGGGTTCAAGCTGTCGGCCGCGACCCAGAGCCCGATGCCGGGGTCGAAGTATCCGGTGGAACACCTGGTCTATTCCGACGGGCTCGCCACGGTGTCGGTATTCATCGAGGATCCGAAGACCAAGGCCGAGGTCAACGACGGCTTCTCGAAGGTAGGCAGCACGAACACGTTCTCGCTGACGCTGCGCGGGCGCAAAGTGACTGCGGTTGGCGAAGTACCGAGGCAAACCGTTCGCACCATCGCCTCCTCGCTCGTCGCCGAATAGTCGTGCCGCCCGCCGAGTCCTCTCGCAATTGCGTCGCGAACGGAATCGTCACGGCCGCTGCTGCCGGGCGCATCGAAGTCGAGCTTGCACCTCCACCGCGCTGTCGCGGGTGTGACGGCGCGTGCCGTTGGTACGGCGGGGGCGGATCACGCCGTCTCACGGTCACCGCGCAGCGCGTATTCGCCGTCGGAACCCCCGTCACCCTCGGCTTGGCGGATCGCGAATTGCTGCGTGGCGCGGCGATCATCTACGGCGTGCCGCTCGTAGGCCTGCTAGGCGGCGCGCTGCTCGGCTTCGCGGTGTGGGGCTCCGATCTCGGCACCGCGGCCTGCGCCGGAGCGGGTATGGCCACCGCGCTGGTCGCGGCGTGGGGCCTGCGCGTGCGCGTCGAACGCCACGCCCGGCACGCGCTTACGGTCCTGCCGGCGAGCTGAGGCGGCTATGCCCAAACTCGTGCTCTACAGTCGGCCGGAGTGCCATCTGTGCGAGGCGCTGCTGGAGCGGCTACAGCCGTTGCTCGCAGGAAGGTTCGTCGAGCTCGAAATCGTGGACGTCGACAGCAGCGTGGCGCTCGAGCGGCGCTACGGTCTAAGGATCCCCGTGCTCGTGGCGGGCGAGGTCGAGATCTCGGGTTACCCGCTGGACGAAGCCCGTGTTCGGCAGTACCTCGAGTCGCTCTGAAGCAGTGCCGCCCGCGCGCTCGCCGATACCGCTATAATCCGCGCGCCGTCGCCCAGGCGGCTCGCAAGACCACCATGGACCGGATCCGAAATTTCTCGATCATCGCCCACGTTGATCACGGCAAGTCGACGCTTGCCGATCGACTCATTCAGCTTTGCGGCGGCCTCACGGAGCGCGAGATGGAGAACCAGGTCCTCGATTCGATGGACCTCGAGCGCGAGCGCGGCATCACGATCAAGGCCCAAAGCGTCGCGCTTCGGTACCGAGCGCGCGACGGGCTCGAGTACAAGCTGAACCTGATCGACACCCCGGGCCACGTGGACTTCTCGTACGAGGTGTCGCGTTCACTGGCCGCGTGCGAAGGCGCGTTGCTCGTTGTCGACGCCGGCCAGGGTGTCGAGGCGCAGAGCGTCGCAAACTGCTATACCGCGATCGAGCAGGGTCTCGAGGTCGTTCCGGTCATCAACAAGATCGATCTGCCCACGGCCGACCCCGAACGCGTGATTACCCAGATCGAGGACATCATCGGCATCGAGGCCACGGACGCACTGCGGATCAGCGCCAAGACCGGTGTCGGGGTCGATGAGCTGCTCGAACGGATCGTCGAGCGCATTCCGCCGCCGCGCGGCAGCGAAGAGGCGCCGCTGCAGGCACTGATCATCGACTCGTGGTTCGATAGCTATGTCGGCGTCGTGTCACTCGTGCGCGTCATGAACGGCGTCATTCGTAAGGACGCGAAGATCATCGTGCACTCGACGCAGCGCAAGTACGCCGTCGAGCGGCTCGGTGTTTTCACGCCTCGACCCACGGAGCGCGAGGAGTTGCGGGCGGGCGAGGTCGGGTTTCTGGTCGCCGCGATTCGCGAGATCGACGCCGCGCCTGTCGGCGACACGATCGTAGACGCCAACATCCCCAACATTCCGGCGTTGCCCGGGTTCGCGAAGATCCAACCGCGCGTGTTCGCTGGAATGTTTCCGGTCGTGTCCGACGACTACGAGAATTTCCGCGAGGCGCTGCAAAAGCTCGCGCTCAACGACTCGTCGCTGGCTTTCGAGCCGGAAGTCAGCGCCGCTCTCGGCTTCGGAATGCGCTGTGGCTTCCTCGGTCTGCTGCATATGGAGATCGTCCAGGAGCGTCTCGAGCGGCACTACAATCTGTCGCTGATCACGACGGCGCCTACCGTCGTTTACGAGGTCAAGCTCCAGAACGGCGAAACCATCAAGGTCGAAAACCCCGCCGACCTGCCGGAGCCGCACAAGATCATCGAGATTCGCGAGCCGATTATTCTGGCGAACATTCTCGTGCCGCAGGAGTATCTCGGCGCCGTGATCCAGCTCTGCATCGAGAAGCGCGGCACGCAGAAGCGAATGCAGTACTCGGGCAAGCAGGTACAGATCGAATTCGAGCTGCCGTTGGCGGAAGTCGTGCTCGATTTCTTCGATCGGCTGAAGTCCGTGAGCCGCGGCTACGCGTCCTTCGATTACGATTTCTTACGGTTCGAGGCGGCTCCGCTCGTGAAGCTCGACATCCTGATCAACAAGGAGAAGGTCGACGCAATGGCCTTCATCGCGCACAAGGACGGCATCGAGCGCAAAGGCCGCAAGATCGTCGAGACGCTAAAGGACGTGATCCCTCGCCAGCAGTTCGAAGTGGCCATCCAGGCGGCGATCGGCTCGCAGATCGTTGCGCGAAGCACGGTCAAAGCGTATCGCAAGGACGTGACCGCGAAGCTCTATGGCGGCGACGTCACGCGCAAGCGCAAGCTGCTCGAGAAACAGAAGGCCGGCAAGAAGCGCATGAAGCAGGTTGGCTCCGTCGAGATACCGCAGGAGGCGTTCCTGGCCGTGTTGCAGGTCGATAAGAAATGACGAATACTCGATTCGCATTGCGCCGGAGCGAAGGTGGATAGTTTGGATTTCGCGTTGATACTCGTGGTGCTGACCACGGTGGCCGGTGTGATCTGGGCAATCGATGCGTTGTTTTTCAGCAAAGCGCGCTTCGGCGCCGTGTCGAAAGGCAGCGAAGTCAGAGAGCCGGTTATCGTCGAGTACGCAAAGTCGTTCTTTCCGATACTGCTCGTAGTGCTGCTGATCCGGTCGTTCCTGTTCGAGCCATTCCGCATCCCTTCCGGGTCCATGATGCCGACCCTGCTCGAGGGCGACTTCATTTTTGTGAGCAAGTTCGCGTATGGCTTGCGGCTGCCGGTTGTAAATAACAAGTTCGTCCAGATTGGTGAGCCGCAGCACGGTGATGTTGTGGTTTTCCGGCTACCGTCGGATCCGAGTGTGAACTACATCAAGCGTGTGGTCGGACTCCCGGGCGACGTGGTGGAATACGATGCGGCGAAGAGACGGATCATTTTGAACGGCAAGCTGGTGCCTATCGAGGTCAGCGGGCACTACGAGAACGAGGCGAACATTGCGGTCGGTCGCGAGCAGCTCGGCCCGCACAATCATCGCGTGCTGCTGACCGAGAATCGACCGAGCCCGGGCGGCACATATGTGGTTCCCGCAGGGCACTATTTCATGATGGGTGACAATCGAGACAACAGTCAGGACAGCCGTTTCCCGCAGGTCCAATTCGTGCCGGAAGGCAATTTGGTCGGGCGCGCGGTCGGCATTTGGATGAATTGGCCGTGGGTCGACGGGTGGCCGCAGTGGCCGCAGTGGAACAGGATCGGGAGGAGGATCGAATGACCAATTCGCGACACGCTCAGGCGGGCATCACTGCCTTAGGGTTCCTCGTTCTTGCGTCTCTCGTCGGCGTCGTGGGTCTCGGCACGATCAAGGTCGTGCCGATGTACATCAAGAACATGCGCATGGACACGATCCTCGGCGAACTCCAGAAAGAGCTGAACGGCCAGGGTGCAAACCCGTCGACGATCCGTTACGCGCTCGCGAAGCGGTTTTCCGTCGAAGACATCAACATGGATATCGACAAGATCCAGATCACGCAGAGCAAGGAAGGCTACGCGCTGCGCATCGCGTACGAGAACCGCGCACCGTACGTGGCCGACATCTACCTCGTGGTTGCCTATAACAAGCAGGTCGAGATCCGGCGGTGAGTTCGAAGGCGCGCTGGGCCGAAGCCAGGCTGCGCTATTCGTTCAAAGACCCCGCACTGCTCGAGCAGGCGCTGACGCATCGCAGCGCGTCGAAGAACAACAACGAGCGACTCGAGTATCTCGGCGATTCGTTCCTGAATTTCGCGATTGCGCGGCGACTCTACGCTTTGCGTTCCGAGGACACCGAAGGCGATTTGAGCCGCGCGCGGGCGGCGCTCGTCAAAGAGTCGACGCTGGCCGCGATGGGCCAGAGTCTCGGCATTGACGCGGAGATCGTGCTCGGCGCCGGCGAGCTGCGCAATGGCGGCGCGCAGCGCGGCGCGGTGCTCGCGGACGCCGTCGAGGCGTTGATCGGCGCGGTGCTGCTTGACGGCGGCACGGCGGCAGCGGAAGCTTTGATGGATTGGCTGTTCGCCGAGCAGATTGCCGCGTTGCCGGATGCGGCCACGCTGAAGGACGCCAAGACGCGGCTCCAGGAATGGCTACAAGGTAAGGGCCTGCACCTACCGGTCTACGCGATCGAATCGGTGCACGGCCGCGATCACGAGCAAACGTTTGTCGTCAGTTGCGAAGTTACGGAAAAGCATGCCTACACCACGGGTCAGGGACCGAGCCGCCGCCGCGCCGAGCAAGAAGCCGCCACGGCCATGCTGGCGGTACTGACCGGTGAGCGAGACAGCTAACACTCCAGCCGGGCGCTGCGGTCTGGTCGCGATCGTCGGGCGCCCCAACGTCGGCAAATCCACGCTGCTGAACGCCCTCGTCGGTGAGAAGCTCAGCATCGTCACCGACAAGCCCCATACCACGCGCCAGCGCGTGCTCGGCGTCTTGAATCGCGGCGCCGATCAAGCCGTCTTCATCGACACGCCAGGGCATGCCCGGCGTACCAAACGCGCGTTGCATCGGCTGATGGCGCGACAGATCCATCAGGCCCTCGATGATTGCGACGTCGCGCTCCTCGTCGTCGAGGCCAAGGGACTCATGAGCCAGGATCGGGTGCTGATCGAGATGGTCAAGGACCGACTCGACCGTACGTTCCTGGTGGTGAACAAGATCGACGCACTCGCGAGCAAGATCGAGCTGCTGCCGACGCTCGACAAGCTCGGCGGTCTGCCGTTCGCCGCGCTGGTGCCCGTCGCCGCGAGGACGGGCGAGAATCTCGACACACTTACGACGCAGATCTTCGAGCGCCTGCCCCAGGGCCCGCCGCTGTTCCCGCAGGGCATGATCACCGATCGGGATCTGTCGTTCCGGATTGCCGAGACCATCCGCGAGAAGCTCATGACGCTCGTGCACCAGGAAGTGCCGTACGGCCTCACGGTCGAGGTCGAGCATCTTGGTCACAACGAAGAAGGCCAGCGGCTCGTGCATGCGCTGATCTGGCTCGAGCGCGAGAGTCAGAAGAAGATCGTGATCGGCAAGGGGGGCGGCGTGCTGAAGCAGGCCGGCTCCGAAGCGCGGCGCGAGCTGACGGAGTTGCTCGGCGAGCGCGTGCATCTCGAGCTTTGGGTCAAGGTGCGCGAGCACTGGGCCGACAGCGAGCGCGAGCTGCAGAAGCTCGGCTTCGACGTGTAAATGACCGAGCGCGAACAAGTGTTGCTCGAGCCGGGGTTCGTGCTGCACCAACGGCCGTACCGCAACACGAGCCAGCTGCTCGAATGCGTGACGGCAAACCACGGCCGCGTAGGGCTGGTGGCGCGCGGCTCGCGGCGCCCCGGGAGCGGTCAGCGCGCACTGCTTCAGCCGTTCGCGCCGCTTCGTCTGTCGTGGCTGCGGCGCGGCGATCTCGGGCGCCTGACGCTGGTAGAGGCCGCGGGCGCGAGCTACGAGCTCGCGGCGCAGCGCCTGCTCGGCGGCTACTACGCGAACGAATTGCTGTTGCGGCTCACGGCCCGCAGCGATCCCAACGCCGAGATTTTTTCCTGCTATAGTCGCTGCCTCGCGGAGCTGGCCCATACCAAAGTCGTGGCGCGGCCTCTGCGGGTTTTCGAGTTAGGCCTGCTGCACGCGCTCGGTTATGGCGTCGATCTCGATGGCGATGCAACGAGCGGCGAGCCGCTCAAGCCCGAAACACGCTACGTGTTCGAGATCGAGCAGGGCTTGCGTTGCGCTGCGGACACGGACGCGCGCGCCCATGCGGACATCTACAGCGGGCGCGATCTGATCGCGCTTCGCGAGCGCAGGCTCGACGACGACGGGAGTTTGCGCGCGGCGCAACGGCTGCTCGGCCGTGTGTTGCGCGCTCACTTGGGCGAGCGGCCGCTGCAGAGCCGCCTGGTATTGCAGGACATCGTGAGTCGCGGACTGTAGTTCGTTTTCAAGATGGCACACTCGGCATCCATTCATCTCGGCGTGAATGTCGACCACGTGGCGACGCTGCGTCAGGCGCGGGGCACGCGTTACCCCGACCCCGTCATGGCCGCGTTGCTGGCCGAGCAATCGGGCGCGGACAGCATCACCGTGCACCTGCGCGAGGACCGCCGCCACATTCAGGCGCGCGACGTCGAGGTATTGCTGCGCACCGTGCAGACGCGCGTGAATCTCGAGATGGCGATGACGGATACCATGATCGACTTCGCCGTTCGGCATCGGCCGTCCGACTGTTGCCTCGTGCCAGAGCGACGCGAGGAGCTCACGACCGAGGGCGGGCTCGACGTGGCCGGGCAACCGCAGCGCGTCGCGGCGGCGTGCCGAAAGCTCGCCGAGCACGGCATTCGCGTGTCGTTGTTCATCGATCCCGACGATGCGCAGATCGCGGCGAGCGCCGCGGCCGGCGCACCGGTCGTGGAGCTGCACACGGGCGCTTACGCCGATGCGAGCGGGCCGGCGTTAGGCGTTCGAGCTGGAGCGAATCCGGGCGGCGGCGCAACGCGCCAGCGCAATGGGCCTCACCGTGCACGCAGGCCACGGCCTGAACTACCACAACGTGGTGGCCGTCGCCGCGATCACGGACATCGTGGAGCTGAACATCGGCCATGCCGTCGTGGCGCAGGCGGTGTTCGACGGCTTGGCGGGCGCCGTGGCGAAAATGAAAGCGCTGATGGTGGCGGCCCGCTCGTGATCTTCGGTATCGGCACGGACATCCTGCAGGCGGAGCGCGTCGAGAAGACGTGGCAGAAGTTCGGCGAGCACTTCGCGCGCCGTCTGCTACTCGACGAGGAGTACGCGCTGTTCACGAAGGCGAAGCGGCCCGTGCGCTTCCTCGCGATGCGGTTTGCGGCCAAGGAAGCCGTTGTGAAGGCGATGGGCACGGGCTTCGCGAACGGCATGTGGATCCGCGACGTCGGCATGCTGCCGAACAAACTGGGTCAGCCGCAGGTCATTTACTCGGAGCGGGGCAAGGCCGTGTGCCGAAAGCTCGGTGTCGGTGACGGGCACCTGACGCTGAGCGACGAAGCGGGGCTCATTGTCGCGGTGGCGGTGCTGATGAAAGCCAAGATCGACAATTCGTAATAGGTCAGAGCACACGTGAACACACTCGTATTCGACATCGAAACCGTGCCGGACGTCGAGCTCGGCCGCAAGCTCTATGAGCTCGGTGACTTGAGCGACGCCGATGTCGCCACGGTCATGTTCACGAAGCAGCGGCAGCTCAAAGGCAGCGACTTCCTGCCGCCGCCGCAGCAGCGCATCGTCGCGATCTCGGCCGTCATGCGCAGTCGCGATGGGCTCAAGATCTTCAGCCTGGGCGACGAGCAGTCCCCGGAACGCGAGCTCGTGCAACGGTTCTTCGACGGCCTCGAGCGGTATACGCCCGTGCTCGTATCGTGGAACGGCTCGGGCTTCGACCTGCCCGTGTTGAACTATCGCGCGCTGAAGCACGGCGTCGTCGCGCACAAGTACTGGGAGATCGGTGAAACCGACCGCGATTTCCGCTACAACAACTATCTCTCCCGTTTCCATTGGCGGCACATCGATCTGATGGACGTGCTGTCCGGCTACGGCGCCAGCACCCGGGCGTCGCTCGACACCGCCGCGCAGCTGATCGGCCTGCCGGGCAAGCTCGGTATCGGCGGCGCGCACGTGTGGTCCGCGTACCAGCGCGGCGAGCTCGCTGCCATCCGCGACTACTGCGAGACGGACGTGCTGAATACGTACCTGATCTACCTGCGGTTCCAGCTCGTGCGCGGCGAGATCGATCCAGTGGCGTACCAGGGCGAGCTGCAGCAGGTCGAGGCCAAGATCGAACAGTCGGATCGGCCGCACCTGACGCTGTACCTTCAGACGTGGCGCAAGACGCGTGCGGGGTGACGCGCAGACGGTCACTGCCACCATCGTCGATCTGACGCACGACGGCGAGGGAGTGGCGGACATCGACGGCCGCCGCGTGTTCGTGCCGGACGCGTTGCCGGGCGAGCGTGTCGAGATCACGCTGCGCAAGCGCCGTCGCAAGCTCGTGGAAGCGTCCCTCGTGCGCGTGCTCGAGCCCTCACCCGACCGCGTGACGCCCGAGTGCGAGTACTTCGGCCGCTGCGGCGGCTGCGCGTTGCAGCACCTTGAGCATTCCGCCCAGATTGCGTTCAAACAAGGTGTCGTCGCGCAGGCGCTCGCGCGCATCGGGCGCACCGAGCCCGAGGAATGGCTGCCGCCGGTCGCGAGCCCGCCGTGGGGCTACCGGCGCCGCGCGCGGCTCGGCGCCAAATTCGTCGCGGGCAAGGAACGTGTGCTGGTGGGCTTCCGCGAGCGCGCGAGACCGTACGTCACCGACATGCGGCACTGCCCGGTGCTCGTGCCGCCGCTCGACGGATTGCTCGGCGAGCTCGCTGACCTGATTGCCGGCACCAGCATTCGCGAACGACTGCCGCAGATCGAAGCGGCCGTGGCCGACGGGGTGACCGCGCTCGTGCTGCGCGTGCTCGAACCGCCGAGTGCGGCCGATCAGCGGGCGTTCCTCGACTTCGGCGCGCGCCACGGCATCGACATCTACTTACAGCGCGGCGGCCCCGGCACGATCGCGCCGCTCGGCGAGGCCCGGACCCTGAGCTACAAGCTCGAAGCGTTCGGCCTCACGCTGCAATTCCTGCCGATGGATTTCGTCCAGGTCAACGCGGCGATCAACGCCGAGCTCGTGGCGACGGCCGTGCGCCTCGCGGCCGTCGAGCCCACGGACCGCGTGCTCGATCTCTACTGCGGGCTCGGCAATTTCAGTCTGCCGCTCGCGCAGCGCGCCCGTGAGGTGCTCGGCGTGGAAGGCGAGGCCGGGCTCGTGGCGCGCGCCGTACGCAATGCCACCTTGAACGGCATCGGCAACACGCGCTTCGTGACGGCCGATCTCATGCAGAGCGACTGGAGCTTCTACCGCGAGCCGTGGGACATCGTCGTGCTGGATCCGCCGCGCACCGGCGCGGAAGTACCGATCGCGGAGTTGAAGCGCAGCGACCCGCGCCGCATCGTCTACGTGTCGTGCCACCCGGCCACGCTTGCGCGCGATGCGCAGGTGCTCGTGCACGAGCGTGGCTACAGGCTCAAAGTCGCGCGCGTGTTCGACATGTTTCCGCACACCCACCACATCGAAGCGCTCGCGGTGTTCGAACGCGCCTGACGGTCCGAGCCCCGGGCCTGCGCGGGGGTTTCAGTGGTCTGCGCTGCTACGACAACAGCGGATGCCCTTTGGGCAACTGATGCGCGTACCAGGCCGCGAGTCGATGGCGAATCGTTTTCTCGCTGACCTGGTCCTCCGGCATTGGCGCAATCACCTTGTCGTGCACGAGTAGGCGATAGACGTATAGGGCTTTGGCGCTTGCCGAGTCGGTCGGCTCGAACTCGACTGCCTTGCGGCCCTCGGCGTATCGCACGCCGGCCAACAAGGCCTCCTTGAACAGTTCCGCTTCGTGTTTGAGCTTTTTCATGAGACGTGAGTTTGCGCGGCGGCCGGGTCGGTAGCGTATCCTAACCATCGACGAAATCGTCGCCGAGTCGGCGCCAAAGTACAGTACCGTATGATTGCGATGCAGCGCGGGATCTTCGCGGCCGTCGTCATTTGAACCGTCGGCGTCACATCTCCTGTCTTCGCCCAGAACGCGAACGTCGAGCCACCGGCATCCAACGGACGCGCCCCGCAGGCGTGGCGTCTTCGCCCGGCTGTCACGACGAGCAGGGGCTGACCTATCTCTGTGGCCTCGTCGTCCCGGAAGATTTACTGGCAGTGGGCTCCACCGGTCTTCTGCTGGTTTCCGGTCACCGTGCACCTGGTCACCTGTATCTGATCGATCCTCTGGTACGGGCGCAGTCGGAACTCATCCACGGTGCCACCTTCAGGGTGCAGCACGATACCCGCGCCTATCCTGACTGTCCGGGCCCGCTGAACCTGCAGGCCTTCGATGTCCACGGCCTGAGCCTGGCCGAAACGTCGCCGAAGCGCTTCAGCGTTTACACCACGAGCCACGGCGCCCGCGAAGCCATCGAATCTACGATCTCGACCTTCGCGGCACGGCGCCTATCCTCACGTGGAAGGGCTGTGTCCTTCTGCAGCAGGACGGTTACTTCAATAGCGTCGCGCGGCTTGCCGACGGCGGCTTCGTGACGACCAGAATGCGGGACGCGAATTTCAGTCGTGCCGAAGGTGCCCCGGCCGGCATCACCGGCCGCGTGTTCGAGTGGCATCCCGGCGGCCAGTTGCGGCCGCTGGCTGGCACCGAGCTGTCGCTGCCGAATGGGATCGATGTCTCGAAGGGCCAGCGCTACGTGTTCGTCGCCGCCATGGGTACGCAGGAAGTGGTCCGTTTCGATCGCCGGGCAGCGCCTGCGGCCAAGCGCGCGGTGTCACTGCCGATTTCGCCGGACAACGTCCATTGGGCCCCCGATGGCAAGCTGCTGACCGCGGGCCCCAACTATGCCGCGCCGGCAGCGTGCGGCGGCGCGGGCTGCGCCTCGGGTTGGTCGGTGCTGCAATTGGATCCGGAGACGCTGGCTTTCTCACGACTCGGCGGTGCGGATCAAACGGCTGCGATGCAGCATATGAGCTCGGCCATGCGCGTTGGCGACGATGTCTGGGTCGGCAGCAATGACGACCGCATAGCGCGCTTCGCGCTGCCGAGCCCCTAGCCCGGATGTCGAGACGATTCGGTGTGTGAGTCAGCTCGGCGCCGGTGCTCGCGCGCGTAGGTGCTGCATGCCTTCGATGGCCTGGCCATATATAGTCCAGCATCTCGCCGAGCCAGCGGCAGCCGCGCTTCCGCGGAATCGTCACTCGCCATTCTCCGCGACGCGCGCGCAAGCGGAAGTTAAGCGCCCGAAATTCGGCTTCCGCTTTCGGCCGAGGCTGTGTGAAAACTCCGAGTCACCGGTAGTCGATGGGACGAGCGGACGCTGATACAAACGCGACGACATGCATGTGGCGTATCGAACCGCTGACAAGCTAGCACGTGTTCGGATGTGGGGCTCTGTCCCAATGGCCTAGAGTTTTCACACAGCCTCGGCCAGGAGCGGCCGCCGATTCATTACCCGGAATACGCGCTTACCATGACGTAATACCCATCTGGGTCTCGAACGGCAAACTCTAAAGAGCCAGTATTTGGATTCACGTGCGGCTCCTCGGCCAATTTGCCCACGAGCTTTCCTGCCCGCTCAAGTGCTGACTCGAAATCATCGACCAGGAAGAACAGTAGTAGGCCGTTGCCAGGCTGAATCTCCTCGGGGCTCCTCAACGGCGGGTGGTCGTGCGCAGCCCATTCATGAAGGCAAACCAACACGGTTCCATCCGAATCCACAACCTGTCCGAAGTAGCTATGGGCGGGTGTCGACTGGGGTAAGCCGAGCAGCGACTGATACCACTCACAGCTTCGAGCCACGTCTCGGGTTCCGACGATTGTCCAAAGGCGTCGCATGTGCTGTTGCCCTTTGCTGATTTCGCTCGCCTCTCCGGAGCGGCACTACGACACGCGAATGCCCGCCTCGGGTCGAACCGGCCGCCTAAATTCTAACCGCGAAGGTCCCGTTTCGGGCGTAACACGGCCCCCTAAAACGCCCATTGAGAGGCTGCGACAACGTCGCGACTGCGGCTGCCGCAGACCTCAGTGCGGGGACTCGCCGACGCGGAGGGTCCCGCCGGAGCGCAGGTCCTCCGCCCGGATCACGCCGATACGACCCGTGCCGCGATTGGTGATGTACAGCGCGCCGCCGAGCTCCGTGGCGCCGGTCGCGTAGTTCACGGCTGCCGTGCCTTTGCCCTCGATGAGCGTGCGCGAAGTCAGCGTCCGTGGATCGAGCTTCGCGATCAGCCAATCGTCGATGCAGGTGGCGCCGGTGCAGTTTGCGATCGCGCTAACCGGTGCGCGTTGCCCCGCGACGAGAATCGAACCGTCTGCGGCCCATTTGAGATTGTCGGGCAGGTAGTCGAGCTTGATCGAGTTCGGCGGCGCGCGGCCGTCGCGACGAATGCGCACTATCTCCCCACCCGACCACGCGCTGACGAACAGTGAGCGTCCGTCCCTCGATTCGACGATGCCGTTGCCGCCGCGGAGTTTCACGCCCGTGAGCTGTTGCAAGCCCGAACGAGGGTGCCATTCGTAGACGGTGCCCATGCTTCGCCCGCGACGTGCCGCGCCATGCGGTCGGCGCTGCCGTCGTCCATGCTCGCGATTGCGACGCCGCCGTCGCGCAGCGCGGTGACCGCGTTCGCGTCCGTGCGCTCCGGCATCGGGATGCAGCCGACCCATGTCGCCGTGGGCGCTGGCACCGGAGGAGTCGATCTCGAACGCCTCGACCGAATCGCGCCCGCCGCTGTGCACGGCGTACAGAAAGCGCGCGACGGCGGCCGAGCACGCGCAGCGCGAGGCCGCCGGTCGAGAACGTGTTCGGGTCCGGCGGGCCGGAGCATAGCGGGATACGGTTCGCGCGTCCAGCCGGCTCGCGGCGCCTGCGGGATACAGCACCTCGACGCGGCCGCTCGTGGTGTCGATGCGCTTCAACGTGTTCGGTGTGCCGAAGGCCAAGCCGCTTGCGATCAGCCAGCGCGTGCCGGGCACAGCGACGCTGTCCTCTGCTGCGTCGACGCCGCAGATGAATGCCATGGCGCCGTCTGCGGTGCAGTCCTGAGCCAACGCGCGCGGTGCCGGCGCGACGCAACGCGGCGCTCGCGCCGAGCAGCAGCACGCGGCATGATCGCGGTTCGAATCGGCATCGGCCTCCCTCCGGCCGCGGGTGGCGCAGCGTCCGAACCAATGCTAACGTGAACGGTAACATTCTGCTCGGCTGCCGGAACAGAACAAGAAGACGAGGGGGGTCCGACCGTGGCAAATCCTGTTTCATCTGCCGATGCAGGCGCCGCCTGGCCGAGCGCCAGGGCGGGTTGGTGGCTCGTCATGCTGATGGCGTTGGCCTCGGTCGTGTCGCAGTTCGATCGTACGGTCATCAACCTCACGGTCGGGCCGCTGAAGCAGGCGTTCTCGTTGAACGACACGCAGTTCGCGATGTTGCAGAGCGTCGCGTTCGGCATCTTCTATACGCTCGCGTGCATTCCGCTCGGCTGGCTCGCGGACCGCTACCAGCGTCGCGTGGTCATGGGAGTGTCGCTGCTGTTCTTCAGTCTATTTGCGATCGGCTCCGGTTTCGCGCGCAGCTATGCGCAGCTGTTCCTGACGCGCGTCGGCGTGGGCGTCGGCGAAGCGACGGTCACGCCGGCCGGCCTCTCGATGATGAGCGACTACTTCCCGCGCGAGAAGCTCGGTCGCGCGGTCGGCGCATTCTTCATGAGCGCGCCGGTTGGGCAGGCCGTGGGTTTGATCGCAGGCGGCTTTCTGCTGCAGTGGCTCGCGACGTCCTCGTTCGCTCTCGAGCGGGCCGCTTGAAGGGTTCGAGCCATGGCAGGCCGCGTTCTTGATCATCGGCGCGCCGGGCCTGTTGCTCGTGCCGCTGTTCCTGTTGCTGAAGGAGCCGCTGCGACGCGGCGGGGGCGCACGAGATGCCGCTTTCGCCTGCGCGAGGTCTTCGCCACTCCTGCGCGCAGCGCGCCCGCGCGCTGGTGCCGATGTTCGCGGGATTCTGCATGGTCACGCTCGTGTCGTACACGTTCTTCGTGTGGACGCCCGTCCATGTTCCAGCGCACGTTCGACTGGAACCCGCGGCAGGCCGGTCTCTCGTTTGGACTCGATCGTGCTGATATTCGGCACGGCCGGTGCCTTCTTTGGCGGTTGGATGACGGATCGGCTTTCGCGCCGCGGCCATCTCGATGCACCTCTGAAGGTGGCGGCGTTCGGCTTCATCGGTTGCGGTGTGTTCGGCGGGCTCGCACCTTTGATGCCGTCGCCGGAGCTCGCGCTCGCGATGCTCGCGCCTGCGATTTTTCTTTCGAACACGCCGTATGCGTGCGCCGGCACGTCGATCCAGTTGATCGTGCCGAACCGCGCGCGTGCGCAGGTCACTGCGCTCTATATCACGCTGATTACGCTCGTTGGGCTCGGCGTGGGCCCCACGGTGGTCGGGCTCATGACCGACTACGTGTTCAAGAACCCGGCCGACATCCGCTACTCGCTCGCCATCGTGGTCGCGGTGCCGGCGCCGATCATGTTCACGCTGCTCGCGTTCGCCTGGCGCCCCTACCGCGTGTTGCGCGGCGGGGCGTTAGGGCGGCCAAAAGCGACAGTTTAGAACCGATCGGTGATCGGCACTTTCACGAAGCCTTCGGGGTAGCCCTCGACTTCTTTGCCGACGATCGTGAAGTCCTTCTTCTTCAAGCTGAAGCGCTGCTCGAGCTCCATGTAGCCGTGCGGATCGAACAGCGGCGTGGCGCTCATGCCCATGATGCCGGTCGCGTCCTTCTTGTCGCAGGTGTACAGCGACCCCTGCTGCGCGAAGTTGTGCCGGCCGTGCTCGAGCATGCCGTCCATCGCGGCCTTCAACGTGTAGTGCATCGTCAGGAAGTTGAAGCCGAGCGGGTAGATGTCCTCGACGGTGACTTCGGCCACGCCGTCCTTGCCGGCGACGTCCGGGTACATTTTCCAGCCCGGCACTCTGCTTGCCACGTAGGTGGCGTCTTTCAGGTTCGTGAGCTTCACGACCGTGGTCATCTGCGCGCCGAGCTTGATCGCTTCGCGGCAGCGCTCGATGCCTTCGTCGAGCTCGGTCGCGGGATCTGCGTTCGTGCGCGCGATCAGGAAGCAGTTCGTGCCTTCGAGCGCAGCTAGCGCGGCTCTGACTTTCGCGTAGTATGCCTCCCGCGGCAGAAGCTTCGTCGACTCTTCCATGTCGGCCGAGTCCTCGAGCTGCAAGGCCTGGGCGCCCGCCATCGCCATGCGTTTTGCGGAACGGTACACGGCGAGCGGCCCGCCGAACCCGTCCTCGATGTCGGCGGCGAGCGGCAACGAGCACGTGTGCGAGATTCGGCTCGTGATCCATTCGACGTCCGCGAGCCCCGAGAAGCCGTAATCGAGCACGCCGTTCATCGCGATCGAGACTTCGCCGCCGGAGAGCATCATGGCCTTGAAGCCGACCATCTCGACGGCGCGCGCCGACGCGCAGTCGTAGACGCAGGGCGCGACGATGCAGCTCGTTCGCTTCTTCCAGCACCTGTCGCAGGGTCTTTCTTCGCCATCTCGTTCTCCTTCCTATCTGTGTTCGTGATTCGTCAGGCTACTGCCGTCGGCAGGGGCTCGCCGGCAAAAAAAGCGTCGAGGTTCGCGAGCATCATGTCCGCCATGTGCTTGCGCCCCTCGACCGTGCCGCTCGCCATGTGGGGCGTCAGCACGGTCTTTCGGTTCTGCCGCAGCGGCTCGGGAACGTGCGGCTCGTTCTGGTACACATCGAGCGCGGCGCCGGCGATCGTGCCGGCTGCGAGCGCCGCGATCAGCGCGCGCATCGTCCACGACGGATCCGCGCGCGACGTTGACGAGATAGCTTTCGGGGCCGAGCGCCGCAAGCACCGCGGCGCCGATCAGATGACGCGTCGCGGCATTCGCGGGGCAGGTGACGACCAGCACGTCCGACTGCCTCGCGAGCGCGAGTAGATCGGGCTCGTACGCATAGTCGACGGGCTTGCGGTTGGACCCGTGTACGCGATCGGCCCGAAGGGCGCGAGGCGGGCGCTACGGCGGAGCCGATGCTGCCAAGACCCACGATGCCGAACACGCAGCCGGTGACCCTCCGCGTCAGCGGCAGATCGCCTTCTGGCCAGCGGCCCGCGCGGACGAATGCGTCGGCCGCGGGCAGGCCGCGCAGCAGGCTGATCACGAGGCCAACGGCGAGATCGGCCGTGTCGATGGTCGGTGCGCCCGGCGTGTTGCCAACGCGCACGCCGCGCGAACGCGCGAACGGCGAAATCGATCTTGTCGATGCCCACTCCGTTCACGGACACGATGCCGAGCGCCGGCAACGACGCCATGAGCTCATTGGGGCAGCCGAACTGCGCGCCGGTGGCGATGGCGCGAACGCTGCCCGCGTGGCTCGCGAGCCACGCCCGCTGCGCGCCGCCATCGAGTTCCCACCAGCGCACGATCTCGAATCGGGCGTTCAGTGCCGACTCGAGGTACTGGGAGAACGGGGCTAGTTGCAGCGCAACCGGTCGCGTGAGGCTCATGCAATTTTCCTAAACGACGGCGACCATGCCGCCGTCGACGTACAGTGTCTGGCCGTTCACGAAATCCGACGCGCTGGACGCGAGGAACACGACGGCGCCGTGCAGATCCTCGAGCTTGCCCCAGCGTCCGGCCGGAGTGCGCTTGCGCAGCCACTCATCGAATACCGGGTCTTCCATGAGCGCCTTCGTCAGCGGTGTCGCGAAGTAGCCGGGGGCGAGCGCGTTGATCTGCAAACCGTACCGCGCCCAGTCGGCGCACATGCCTTTCGTCAGATTCTTGACCGCGCCTTTCGACGCGGTGTATGGCGCGATGCCGGGCCGCGCGAGCTCGCACTGCACGCTGCCGATGTTGATGATCTTGCCGCGGCCGCGCGCGATCATGTGCGGTGCAACGGCTTTGCTCACGTAGTACACGCTATCGACGTTCGTAGCCATCAGCTCGCGCCAGTCCGCGTCGCTGAACTTCTCGAGCGGCGCGCGGCGCTGTATACCGGCGTTGTTCACGAGAATGTCGAGCGGCGCGACGTTCGCTTCGATCGCAGTGATGCCTGCGTTGACCTGCGCCGCGTCCGTGACGTCGAACGTGGCGATGTCGATTTCGCCGCCGTGCTTGCGCAGCTCGGCGGCGGCGGCTTCGAGCGCGGGGCGCGACCTGCCGTTGATGACGACGCGGGCGCCCGCCTGCGCGAGCGCGGCGGCGAGCGCGAAGCCGATGCCGCGGCCGGCGCCGGTGACGAGGGCCGTTCGCCCGGCCAGGCTGAAGGGGTTCGTCGGCTGCATTCGCAGGAGAAACTTGTTACCGTGCACATTCTAGCGCACGACAGGGTATTTGCATGCTGGCGGCGGTGTGTCACGGGGCCAAGGACGTTCAGGATCGAGCCGCGCGCCGACCAAGCGCTCGCGCCGGACGAGGTCCGCGTTGCGGTCGCCTATGGCGGCATCTGCGGCTCGGACCTGCACTACTACCATCGCGGCGCGGTGGGCGATTTCTTCGTTCGTGAGCCGCTGACGCTCGGGCACGAAATCTCCGGCGTCGTCGTCGAGGTCGGCTCCGGCGTCAGGGGTATCGAGCCGGGCTGCAAAGCCGCGCTCGACCCTGCGCGCCCGTGCCTCACATGCCACTACTGCCGCGCCGGGCGCGCGAATCTCTGCACGAACATGCTGTTCCTCGGTAGCGCCGGGCGTTTCCCGCACGTGCAGGGGGGGTTCGCGCAGCACCTGGTGCTGCGCCAGGATCAGATCGTGCCCGTGCCGGAGGCGACGGACCTGCTGCGGCTCTCCGTTGCGGAACCGTTATCCGTCGGCTTGCACGCCGTGAATCGCGCCGGGCCGCTGCTCGGCAAACGCGTGCTCGTGACGGGCTCCGGCCCGATCGGCCTGCTGACGGCGCGCGCGGCGCGGTTCGCCGGCGCGGCCGAGGTCGTATCGACGGACGTGGAGGACGCGCCGCTTGCGGTCGCGAAGACGCAGATGGGTGCGACGCGTACCGTCAACGTCGCGAGCGAGGCCCGCGGTCTCGCCGAATTCGAGGTCGACGGCGGCTACTTCGACGTGGCGCTCGAGGTGTCGGGCGCCGCCGTGGCGCTCGCCTCGTTGTTCAAAGTCATCCGTCGCGGCGGCCGCATCGTGCAGGTCGGTATGCTGCCGCCCGGCACGGCGCCCGTGCCGGTCAACGTGCTGCAGACGCGCGAGATCGAGTTCGTCGGGGCGTTCCGCGCGAACGACGAGTTTCGGCGCGCCGTGGAGCTGATCGTCTCCGGGGCCATCGACGTCGCGCCGATCCTGTCCGGCACCTATCCGCTCGCGGCCGCGGTGGCGGCGCTCGAGCAGGCCGGCGACCGCTCCAAAGTCGTGAAACTGCACCTGGCGATCAACGAGGGCTACCGATGATTACGCGCACGGCCATCTTCGAGGGGCGCATCAAACCCGGTTGCGAGGCGCGTTTTTTCGCGAGCGTGGAGCAACGCCTTGCACCGTTGTGGCGCAAGTTCCCGCACGCGCGCAACGTCCGGCTGCTGAAAGTCGCGGCGGCCGACGCCGACGCGCCGCCGATCGTCATGATCCAGCAGATCGACTACCCCTCCCAAGCGGCGCTCGAGGAGGCCATCGCCTCGCCGGTCCGCGCCGAGGCGAGGACCCTCACGCTCGAACTCATGGAGATGTTCGAAGGTCGCTTCTATCATGTCGTGAGCGAAGGCAACGCGGTCGATCACTCCGCATAACGGCTGCCGCGGCTTCAAGCCGTCGTGGTCGTAGAGCAACCATGACCCGGTCACGTAAGAAACGAGTCGACAACAGCGGCGACGGCCGTGCCCGGCCCGGCCGCCGGCCGACGATCCGCGAGGTGTCGCGGCTCGCCGGCGTGTCGCACATGACGGTGTCGCGCGTGATCCGCGACCTCGATCTCGTCCAGCCCGAGACGCGCGCACGCGTGCACAAGGCGATCGCCGACTTAGGCTACGTGCCGAACCGCGCGGCCGGCAGCCTTGCGAGCCGCCGCACGGGGTTCATCGCCCTGATGTTGCCAACGCTGACGAACACGAACTTCGCAGCCGTGGCTCACGGCCTGACGGACGCGCTGCGCCTGGCCGACTACGACCTGCTGATCGCGTACACGGAGTACTCGGTGAGCGAGGAGGAGCGGCAGCTGAAGAATCTGCTCGCGCGCCGGCCCGAGGCAATCGTGCTGACGGGCTCGATCCACAGCCGCGAGGCCGCGAAGATGTTGCTGGCGTCCGGTATCCCGGTCATCGAGATCGCGGATCTGCCGCCGCGGCCGATCGAGCACGCCATCGGCTTCTCGAACTACGAAGTGGGGCGCACGGCCGCGCGCTACCTGATCGGTAAAGGCTTCGCGCGGATAGGCGCAACCGCGAGCTCGAACGAAGGCGATGTGATCGACCACCGCGGCGAGGAACGTATGCGCGGCTTCGAGGACGAGCTCACGCGCAGCGGCCGGCCGACCGACCTCGTGTTGCGTCACGGACGCGCGCCCGTAAGCTTCGACCATGGCGTCGCGGTCACACACCTGCTGCTCGAGAAGCGCCTCGACGCCGTGTTCGCCGTCTCCGATTTGTCCGCTGTCGGCATCGTCCTGGAGTGCCAGCGCCGCGGGGTGGCAGTACCGCAGCAGTTGTCCGTCGTGGGTTTCGGTGACTTCGAGATCGGTCGCGAGATCAATCCGCCGCTGACGACGATTCACGTGGACTTTCACGCGCTCGGCCACCGAACCGGCCGGCTGATCCTGGACCTGCTGCCGCCTGGCACGGCGCGCGTGGCGCAGATCGTGGATGTGGGTTTGACGCTCGTCGAGCGCGCGTCCGTGCGCGGAGGCGCGTGATGCAGGTTGCGGTCATCGGCATCGGCGTCATGGGCTCCGCTATCGCAGGCAGGCTGCTCGACGTCGGTGCCAAAGTCGCCGTATACGACGTGGCCCCGGACAAGTGCCGCGCACTCTCGGAGCGCGGCGCGCGCGTCGCAGCTTCGCCATGCGATGCCACGGCCGCGGCGGAGTTCGCCATCACGAGCCTGAACAGCGCCGACATCGTGGAGCGCGCCGTGTTCGGTCCCGACGGCGTGGCGGCCGCCGCGGCGAACGACAAACTGCTGGTCGACATGTCGAGCATAGACCCCGGCCGCACGGCGGCGCTCGCGGCGCGTCTCGCCGCGGAGACGGGCATGGGCTTCGTCGACGCCCCGCTCTCGGGCGGCGCGCCCGCGGCCGCGCGCGGGGCGCTCACGCTGATGGTGGGGGGTAGCGCCGCCGACGTCGCGCGCGCGGAGCCGCTGCTGAATCACCTGTCCGGCCGCTTCACGCATTTCGGCGGCCCTGGGTCCGGTCAGACGGTGAAGCTCATCAACCAGATCTTCTGTGCGACGCACTTTTTCGCGGTGGCGGAGGCCGTGCACTTCGCCGAGAAACACGGGGTCGACGCAACGAAGATACCGGCCGCGCTCGCGGGCGGCCGCGCCGACTCGCGGATCATGCAGGAGTTCATGGCGAAGTTCGCGCGCCGCGATTTCACGCCGACGGGCCGCATCGACAACATGCTGAAGGACTTGGAGACAGTACAGGCGGCCGCACTCGCGAAGCGCGTGCCGCTGCCGGTCACGTCGTTGATCGCCGATCTGCATCGGCTGCTCGTGGCTGCCGGGCTCGGGCCGGCGGATAGCGCGGAGTACATGCGGTTATTCGATCTCGCGGCCGACCGGTCGAAGTGACGCGCGCGGTCGTCATCATGGGCGCTAGCGGCTGCGGTAAATCGACGCTGGGTCGCGAGCTCGCGGCGGCGCTCCGCGTGCCATTCGTAGAAGGCGACACGCTGCACTCGGAAGCCAACGTCGCAAAGATGCGCGCCGGCATTGCGCTCGACGATAGCGATCGCGAACCCTTCCTCGTGAGCGTGGCCGACGCGCTCGTCGCGGCCGGGCCGCGCGGCGCCGTGATTTCGTGCTCGGCGCTGAAGCGCAGCTACCGCGACCTGATTCGCGCGCGCGCCGGCGCCGTGACGTTCGTGTGGCCGCGGCTGGAACGGGCCGCGCTCGCCGAGCGACTCGCGCAGCGGCACGATCACTACATGCCGGCGTCGCTGCTCGACAGCCAGCTCGCCACGCTCGAGCCGCCGGCGGGAGACGAGCGCGCGATCGTTGTCGACGGCGCCGAACCAACCGCCTCGCAGGTAGCGAAAACGCTCGCCGCGCTCGACGACCCCACTGAACTCCAGAACGAGAAATCACCATGACCGAGCCGCAATGCGATATCGGCCTGATCGGCCTCGCCGTCATGGGCGAGAACCTGGCCTTGAACATCGAAAGCAAGGGCTTTCGCGTGTGCGTCCACAACCGCACGAGCGCCAAGGTCACGCAGTTCCTCGCGGGCCGGGGCCGGGGCAAGAAGTTCGTCGGGGCCACGACGCTCGAAGCGTTCGTCGCCGCACTCGCGCGGCCGCGCAAGGTCATCATGCTCGTGAAAGCCGGCCAGGCCGTCGACGAGCTGCTCGCGCAACTGACGCCGCTGCTCGCACCGGGCGACATCCTGATCGACGGCGGCAACAGCCTGTTTACCGACACGATTCGGCGCACGCACGAGGTCGAGGCCCAGGGCCTGCTCTACGTGGGCTCCGGTGTGTCGGGCGGCGAGGAGGGCGCGCTCAACGGTCCGTCGCTGATGCCTGGCGGCAGCGAGGCCGCATGGCCGCACATCCGGCCGATCTTCGAAGCGATCGCGGCACGCACCCCGGACGGCGCGCCGTGCTGCGCATGGATGGGTGCCGATGGCGCAGGTCATTTCGTGAAGATGGTCCACAACGGCATCGAGTACGGCGACATGCAGATCATCTGCGAGACCTACGATCTCATGAAGCGCGGGCTCGGCATGACCAATGCCGAGATGGCTGACGTGTTCGCCGAGTGGAACGCGGCCGAGCTCGACAGCTACCTGATAGAAATCACGCGCGACATCCTGGCGTTTCGCGACGAGCGCGGTGCAGCGGTGCTCGATTCGATCCTCGATGTGGCAGGGCAGAAGGGCACTGGCAAGTGGACCGTGACCGCCGCGCTCGAAGAGGGCATGCCGCTCACGCTGATCGGTGAGGCAGTGTTCGCGCGCTGCCTGGCTGCAACGAAGGACGAGCGCGTCGAGGCCGCTCGTCGACTCGGTGCGAGCGGCGGCCCGCTCGCCGGCGAGCGCGGCCAAGTCGTCGCCGACCTGCGTCAGGCTCTATACGCGGCCAAGCTCGTGAGCTACGCGCAGGGCTATCAGCTGCTGCGCGCGGCCGCCCAGTCGCACCGCTGGAACCTCGACTTCGGTTCGATCGCGGACACGTGGCGCGGCGGCTGCATCATTCGCTCGGCCTTCCTCGGCGAGATCAAGCAAGCATTCAGCCGCGACCGCGGCCTCGTGAATCTGCTGCTCGATCCATTCTTCGAGCAAGCGGTCGAGATCAGGCAGGCGGCGTGGCGTCGCGTGGTCGTGGCCGCCATCGGTGGGGGCATTCCGGTGCCGTGTCTCGCCGCAGCGCTCAGCTTTTGGGACGGCTATCGCGCCGAACGTCTGCCGGCCAATCTTCTGCAAGCGCAGCGAGACTACTTCGGCGCGCACCAGTACGAGCGAGTGGACCGACCGCGCGGCGAGTTCTTTCACACGAATTGGACGGGGCACGGCGGAGCTACGACCTCGCAGGCGTATTCCACCTAAGGTCGCGCTCCGCGCGCGCCCCTCCAAAACCCGCTACGCCGCCGCCTGCTGCTGGGGTACCAGAGCGGCGCGTGGCGGTTCCTGCTCGGCCGCAGCGGCGCTGCGCCGCCTATACACGTTGCCGAGATAGATGCCGGCTGCCGCCCAGATCGCGGCAATCACGGCACCGATACCGGCCATGGCACCGACTCCAAGGCCAAGCCCGTCGGTCAGCGATGCGAAACCAATGCTCGAGAGCGCATCGCCGCCGCGGTACACGACGACGTCGATCACCGGTTTCGACTTGAAGCGCGTCTCGCGATCGACCTGCGTGAACAGCATCTCGCGTGCGGGTCGTGTGATGCCGAAGTTGCCACCCTGACGCGCGACTTGCAGCGCGAGCAACACGGTGAGGATCGGCGCGAACGCGAGAATCGCGAGGCCTGCGCAGATGAACACCGGCACGAGCGCGAGCGTCGCCGTCATGCCGAGTCTCGTGACGATTCGGCTCGTCGCGAATATGCCGAGACCGAACGTCAACGCGTTCACGACTGCGGATAGTGTCGCCAGAATCGCGGTGCGCTCCTCGCGTGAGTAGGAACGCAGCAGATCCACCTGCTCGAAGTAGGTGAAGGAGCCGATCGTCGTGTACAGCAGGATGAACAGACCGATGGCGAGCAAGTAGGGGTTCGTGAAGAACGCCTTGAATCCCTCGAGCGGGTTCCCGCCGATTCTGGCCGAGCTCAAATCGGCGTGCACGTTCTCGTTGTGCAGGTCCATGGCTTTGAGCTTCTGCAGGTACAGCGCGATCGGGATCGGAATCAGCAACATGGCCGAGGCGGCGAGGATCAGATTATCCGCGCCGATTTCCCGAACGATCTGGCCTGCCAGCAGTGGGCCGATCGACGCGCCCGCGCTCGCACCCGTCGCGATGAAAGCGAACAGTCGGCGCGACTGCTCCTTGCTGTACAGGTCCGCCATGAAGCTCCAGAACACCGAGAGGTGCATGAGGCTGAATAGAGTGACCCAGATGTAGAAAGCCTTGTCGAGCAGCACGCGGTTCGAGAATAGGGACGAGCCGAAATAGAACGCGACGAACGTGACTGCGAAGAACACGTACACGATTGGCACGAGCAACGTGAAACGTACGCGAGAGCAAGCCCAGCCGTAGAGCGCCACGACAAATGTAGAGAGCACGAGCTGGATGTTCCACAGCACGCTGATCTCCGTGTTCGACCAGTCGCTGGCCATGGCGTCGCGCACGGGGCGCAGAGCGTAATACGCCGCCATCAGCACGAACACGAACAGGAACGACAGCACTACCGTTCGAATTTCGCTGGGCTCGATCATCGTCGTGGAACGCAGGATCTTCGGTGAACGGAAGATCAGCACCATCGCGGCTATCGTGGCGGAGAGGCCGAGTGCCGACAGATCGGAGAAATCCAGTTCGTGCAGCACCGGCGACCCTTGGAGCAGATGCAGCGCTTTGAGCGCGAGAAAGGCTGCTATCAGCGCCCAGCAGGCGTACCCGACGAGCCGGTAAAAGAGGGTTCGAGTTTGCGATCCGTCGCCCATACACGCTCTCCTCGAGACGTCGCTGTTCGTGAGGGCTCCATCTAAGACGGCGAAGTGCATTCGCCGATATCGCAGATGCGAACTACGGTTGCGGTGACGCAACGGGCGAACCGAACGGTACGTAGCGGAGTTCGCATTTAGGAAAGTCTGCTGCAGGTTGGGGGCGGACGATCTGTCCGAAGGTCCCGGGTGGGAGCGCGTGTGTTCACTACGACATCCGCGTACGAGGGCCGTGTCTTCGGGGGGTAAAGATGCTGAACCGTTTCGGTAAGCGCGCGCCTTTCGGGCTGCGCCTCTGGTCGCTCCTCGGCGCGGCGATGGCAGCGCTGGTGCTCATCACATTCGTTCGAGCTCCGGTGGCCCAAGAAGCTGCAGTGAGTGCGTCCGAACTGGCTGCGAGCTTGAGCGCCCGAGTCGATGCGCTCAGTCCACAAGTCAGCTATCTGAAAGACCGCAAAGACATCTTCGACGTGCTGAAGCGCTATACGCGCGGCGCCGATCGACACGACAAGGATTTGGTCCGCGGTGCGTTCTGGCCGGAAGCCACGATCAGCTTCGGGACGCAGATGACGCGCGACCAGTATGTGGACTGGGAAGAGAACGAGCTCGCCGGTTACGCGGCTCACCAGCATCACATCACCGGGCAGACCATCGACATCGACGGCGATACCGCGCACGTCGAGAGCTACGTCGTGTATTTCCTCGTGCCACGCGATCGCGGCGCCGACTCTGCGGGTCCCGCAACGCTCGGCAAGGCCAACACGAAAGAAAAAACGCGCCTCGGCAGCGGTCGCTACATCGAGCGCTGGGAGCGGCGCGACGGCGATTGGAAGATTCTCGTGCGCGAGTACGTCGAGGACCTGGCGTTGCTCGGCGACACGGTCGATCTGTGTACGAGCGGCGGCTGTCTCGGTAGCTGGGACCGCAACGATCTGTCGTACGTGCGACCTCTCGAGTACCAGACCCCGGAGCAGCGGAAAGCGCGCGGCGACGCGAACAAGCAACCGCACAATCCGCAGGGCAAGGCTCGTTGATGAGCCGCGCGATCCTAGGTGCTGTCGGCGTGCTCGTGGCGGTGGCCGCGTGCAGCGGTGGCGGCGGCGATGTGGGTAAGGCGGCGACAGCCACAGCGGCCGACCTCGTTGCACTACGTGCGCTCGATGCGAAGATCTCGAAGCTCGAATCCGATGTCGCCGGGATGGCAACGTACCAGGCGATTTGGGAGAACGAGCTCAACTACACGCGCGGGCTCGATCGCCATGACCCGGCGCTGATGCCAAAGTCGTTCTGGCCCGAGGCAACGATCAGCTACGCCACGCTGGTCAAGGTCGATGACATCGTCTCGTATGCCAACGATGGGCACTCGAACGCTGCGGCCCACCAACATCACGTCACGGGCCTGACGCTCGACGTCGACGGCAACACGGCGCACGAAGAAGGGTACATCCTCTATTCGTCGGATATGCCGCGCAACAAAGCGCTCGATACGCCGGGAGAGCCTACGCCGGGTCGCGCACTGTTGGGCGGCAAGCTGACCTCGCTTGGCACGGGGCGCTACGAGAATCGCTACGAACGCCGGGATGGCCAGTGGCGAATGATCGTCCACGAATACAACCACGACATCACCATGCTGCTCCAGCCGATCGACCTCTGCGCAACCGCGTGTCTCGGTCGCTGGGACCGCTCGGACATTTCTTATCTTCGGCCGCTGAATCCGTTGACGGCCGCGGAGCGCACCGTGCGCGCCGAGCAGAGTCGCAGGCCGCACGGCGTGCCGGCAGCCGGAGCGCGGTGAGTGTTCAAACGAGTTTGTGGTGACGGTGAAGTGAAACCATCCAGGAGACTACAGTGAGTGGCAAGTTACTAAATTCTCTAGCCGCGGCCGGCATCACGATGCTCAGCGTCGCCGGCTCCCAGACGGCCGTCGCGCAGCAAGGGCAGGGCGCAAACGCGCAGAGCGGCGGCCTCGAAGAAATCGTCGTCACCGCGACGCGGCGCAGTGCCAACTTGCAAGATGTTCCTATTTCGATCGTCGCGATGACGAGCGAGGATCTAACGCTGCAGGGCATTACGACGATCGAGAAGTTGCAGGGCACGATTCCGAACCTGAGCGTAATCGGCGGCACGAACGGCCCGACGTCGGAAGTCGGTTTCTCGATCCGCGGCATTCCACGCGTCGGCTTCTACATCGACGGCATCTGGCAGCCGTACACCTCTGGCCTGCTCGACTTCAACGTGCAGGACATTGAGCGTATCGAGGTGCTGCGTGGCCCGCAGGGCACACTGTACGGCCGCGACTCGACCGGCGGCGCCATTCGCGTCGTCACCAGCCAGCCGAGCGACGAGTTCGGCGGCAGAGGGCAGATCGCGCTCGGCAGCTTCGACCGCCGCGACGCAATCGTGAGTATCGATGTGCCCGTGACCGATACGCTGAAGACGCGCATTTCGGCCGCGTCCATGCAGCGTAACGGCTACGTGCACAGCGTCGCCAACAACAAGGACTACGGTCAGATCGACATGACCAACCTCGCCGGGGACGTCGTATGGCAGCCGAACGAGAAGTTCAAGCTGCGCGCGAAGTACAGCGACAACGTTTCGCATCCGACGGACGCGCGCATTTCGCGGTGGGCCGTGCCTCAGGGCGCGAAGCTCGTCGGCTTCGAGCGGGGCGCGATCGACTTGTACACGCTGTCGGGCCATCCGGTCGATGCCGTGCACAATGTTGCGGGCTACCCGGGCGGTATTCTCGGCAAGTGGGAAAACAACATCGAGGCGTACGAGCCGGCCACGATCCACACGAAACAGGGGTCCGTCGAGATCACGTACAACATCACGGACAGGATGACACTGACGTCCTGGACAGGGTCGATCTTCGAGGAGCAACACCAGTTGCTCGATTGGGACATGTCGCCGTACGAAATAGTGGAAACCTACCAGAACAACAAGGCGGCGCTCAGGAGCCAGGAATTTCAGCTGTCCGGCTCGAGAGGTCGCTTTGACTGGGTCGGTGGCTATTACTACTGGACTCAGGCCAGCGATGCGCACAATCCGTTCTGGGGTTTCGAGGAATTCGCCGATGGCCGGTTCAGCACGGCGGCAGTGCTCGCAACTCCGGAATGCCAGGCGCCGACGGCGTTGGCGAGTTGTGCCGCTGCCATCAACGTTTACCAGAACAGCATCGGCAACACCGAGCAGCTGCTGCACCGATCGGAAGACGGCTACGCGGCGTTCGGTGAAGTCGATATCCACCTGAACGACAAGCTCGATCTGACGGCTGGTATGCGCTACCACAAGCAGGACAAGGTGGCGGTGAACGAGACGCCGATTCCCGGCGTCACGAGCCCCGTTCCGGCGCACGTCGGGCCGTTCGTGAGCGGCAATCCGTGGGCCGGCCGGCCCCTGACAACGGATTCAGTGACGTTCGACAAGTTGACGAGCCGGCTCTCGCTGAAGCGCAAGTTCACCCCGAATGTCATGGGCTACGTCAGCTACTCAGAGGGATTCAACGCGGGCGGCGCGGATCCAGTCACGACGGGGACGGGCCGCCGACTGGTGAGCTATGACCCTGAAACAATCAAGACCTTCGAGGTCGGCTTCCGGTCGGACCTGGCGGGCGGCCGCATTCGGTTCAACGCGTCGATTTTCCACACGAACTGGGACGATATCCAGATCCGGTCGAATTTCGTGGATCCGTCGATCGGCGTGTACGCGGTCACGATCATCACGCAGAACGTCGCCGGTGCGGACGCCAACGGTATCGAGACCGAGCTGACGTGGCTTGCGACGCAGAAGTTGAAGGTGAACTTCAACTTGGGTCTGCTGGACACCGGCTACTCGTCGTTCCTGCTGGGCTCCGATACGCCAGTCAGCGTGGGCAGTGACTTCGCGCAAGCGCCGAAGCAGACGTACTCGGTGGGTTTGCAGCACGACACGAAGTTGAAGAGCGGCGCAGGTCTGACGACGCGCGTCGACTACAGCTACGTTGGTGGCTTCCAGCGTTACGCCGATCCGAAGTATCACCCGCAGTACCTCGGCTTCCCGTTCCGCTATGAAGCGGGCGACTACGGGCTATTGAACGCTCGGCTCCAGTACGTGCCGAAGGGCGACGCTCGTTGGGAAGTGGCCTTGTTCGGCTCGAACCTGACGGACAAGCAGGTCGTTAACGGCGGCTTCTACGGCTCGATCTGGGAGCTCGACTGGTCGACTGTCGAACGTCCGCGTGAGTTCGGCGTCGAGATGAAGATGAGCTTCAAGTAAGACAGGAACGATCGCGCCGCGCCGGCCGCGTTCGGCCGCCGCGGCGCGAGTTTGTCGACATAGACGCGGCGCGGAATGGCGAATAACAAGAAATGGCGGCAGTCGCTGCGGCTCGCATTCGTGACTGCGCTCGCAATGGTGATTGGACGGTTCGCTGCCGCCGATACGGTGTTGATTACCGGCGCCAACTCGGGCATCGGGCTCGAGTTCGCGAAGCAGTATGCGGCCAAGGGCTGGACAGTAGTCGCGACACATCGTCGCGATACACTGCCGAAGGAGCTGGCCGATCTCGCAAGCAAACACCGCAACGTCCGCATCGAAAAGATGGACGTCGCGAGTATCGAACAGGTCAGGGCGCTTGCGGCAAAGCTTCGCGGTCAACCGATCGACGTGCTGATCAACAACGCGGGAATCTTCAGTTTCTTGGATTGGATGGCGCCGTCGGATCCGAATCAGCAGTTCGGAACGCTGAACTACGAGCAGTTCGACGAGTTCATGCACATCAACGTGCGGGGTCCGCTCGTGGTGTCCGAGGCTTTCATCGACAACGTTAAGGCCAGCAAAGAGAAGAAGATCATCATGATCACCTCGACGCTTGGCACGATCAGCACGCCGGAAGTGGCGACCCGCATCTTCTGGTATGGCACTAGCAAGGCGGCGCAGAACAAGGCGACTGTCACTCTGGCCGAGGTGCTGAAGGATACCGATGTGATCGTCGTGCCGATGCATCCCGGCTCGGTCCGCGTCGAGAAGCAGGCGGACTTGCACAACCCCGGCATGCTCGAGACGCCGGATTCCGTGCGCCAAATGATTGCGACGATCGGCAAGCTCACGAAGCGCGACAGCGGGAAATTCTTGCTTTACGACGGCTCGGGCTTGCCGTGGTGAACCAGACGGTCTCTTGCAACCCAGGATTCCCGGTGCACACTCCGATATCACCGGCCGGTGGCCGAAGCGCGCACCGTGCTCGCGGCGTGACGACCGTCGATTGATCGACCATGATTCGCAAACGTAGGGAGAAGAAGCAGATGATTCGTTGTCGGACGTCAGCGATCGTGGCGGCAGTACTCGTATGCGGCGCATTTGCGCTGCCACCAGCAGCAACCGCGGAAACGGTCTTGATCACGGGAGCGAACTCGGGATTGGGCCTCGAGTTCGTCAAGCAGTACGCTGCGAAAGGTTGGACGGTGATCGCCACGCATCGGCGCCACGAAATGCCGGAGACCCTCGCGCCCCTGGCTGCGAAGTACCCGAACGTACGCGTCGAGCACATGGACGTGTCGAACATCGAGGATGTAAAGGAATCCGCCGCGAAGCTGAAGGGCATACCGATCGACGTGCTGATCAACAACGCCGGTGTGTACAGCGATCGTTCGGCTTGCAAGAGCGAAACCTGTACCGGCGCCGGCGACACACAGACTTTCGGCAATCTCGACTACGCCCTGTTCGACACGATCATGGCCACGAACGTGCGCGGCCCGCTGATCGTTTCCGAGAGCCTCATCGACAACGTGCGCGCCAGTAAGAAGAAAATGATTGTCGCGATCAGCTCGACGAACGGCTCGCTCAGTAAGCCGTTGCCGGGGCCGCAAGGCATCGCGTACCGTTCCAGCAAGTCGGCTCTGAACCGTGCCATGCAGCTCGTGGCCGTCAAAGAGAAGGCGGAGGGCGTCACCGTGCTGATGCTGCATCCGGGCACCGTGGTCACGGAGCGCCTCGAGAGCAATCGCGGCCAGCCGAACACCGTCGACATGGAGCCGAGCGTCGCGGGCATGATCAAGATCATCGACAAGGCGACGATCAAGGACACGGGGCGCTTCCTGCAGTACGACGGAACCACTGCGCCCTGGTGAACGCGGGTTCGGAGCCGCGCTGCGCGCGCCCCTCAGCGTAGGCGCAGCACCGGCTGTCCGCGGTCTGCGCCGATGGTACGATGCGACGACGTCGGCTGTGACGGCCGACCCGCTTTTGCCAAGGCGCATGCCCCGAGAGATCGAACGTAAATTCCTGCTCTTGAGCGACGCATGGCGGGCGCTCAGCTCCAGCCATCAGGCCATGAGCCAGGGCTACCTGGCCGGGAGCGAACGCGTGTCCGTGCGAGTCCGCGTCGCCGGGGACGAAGCGCACCTGAACATGAAATCCGGCGGCCTCGTCGCGTCGCGGCTCGAGTACGAGTACGCCATCCCGGTCGAAGAGGCGCGCGAGCTGTTGGAGCTGTGCCCGGGCCCTCTCGTCGAGAAGACCCGCCATTACGTCGATTTCGGCGGCTTCGAGTGGGAGGTCGACGAGTTCAGCGGCGCGAACGCAGGGCTGATCGTCGCGGAGCTCGAGCTCGACAGCGAGGATCAGGTGTTTCCTCGTCCCGACTGGCTCGGTAACGAGGTCACGCACCTGCGCCGCTACTACAACGTGAGCCTGGTCGAGCACCCTTTCAGCGCATGGACCGACGCGGAACGACACCCCTGAAGATTGCGATAACGCTGGCGACACAGCGGCTCGATCTGCTGCGCAACGGCGCGCCGTGGAAGCACTATTCCGTATCGACGTCTAAACACGGCAGCGGCGAAGTTCGTGGCAGCTTGAAGACGCCGCGCGGCCTGCACGTGATTCGCGCGAAGATCGGCGCAGGCCAGCCGGCGAACACCGTGTTTCGCGGCCGGCGACCGACCGGCGAGATCTACACGCCCGAGCTGAAGGCGCAGTTCCCGGAGCGTGACTGGATCCTGACGCGGATCCTGTGGCTGTCCGGCGCCGAGGTCGGCAGGAACCGGCTCGGCAATGTGGATACAATGCGCCGCTACATTTATATCCACGGCATGCCGGACAGCGAGCCGCTCGGCGTGCCGGGCTCGATCGGGTGCATTCGCATGCGCAACGGCGACCTCGTCGAGCTGTTCGATCTCGTTCCGGCGGGAACGGCCGTCGAGATCTCGTAGCGGCAGCTTAAGGACGATCGTGTCGCTCGGCCCATTGATGATCGACCTGCGCGGTACCGCGATCGCCTCCGACGAGCGCGAATGGCTGCGCTCACCGCTGGTCGGCGGGGTCATTCTATTCACGCGCAACTTCGAGAGTCTCGCGCAGATTCGCGAGCTCGTCGCCGAGATCCACGCGCTGCGCCAGCCGCCCCTCCTCGTGACCGTGGACCAGGAAGGCGGGCGGGTGCAGCGTCTCCGCGAGCCGTTCTTCCGGCTTCCGCCGCTGCGCACGCTCGGCCATTTGTACGATGAAGATCGCGACAGGGCACTGAAAACCGCCGGCGCGTTCGGTTGGCTGATGGCCGCCGAACTGCGCGCGGTAGGCATAGACATGAGCTTCACGCCGTGTGTCGATCTCGATCTCGGTTTCTCGGAGGTCATCGGCGACCGCGCGTTACACTCGGACCCGCGCGCCGTGGCCGCGTTGGCGCGACGGTTCGCGGCCGGGGCGAAGCGTGCGGGCATGGCTGTCACCGCCAAGCACTTCCCGACGCATGCCGGCGCGCGCAGCGATTCGCACACGGAGTTCGCCGTCGACCGGCGCAGTTACGATGAGATCGCCGACGACCTGTTACCGTACCGCGAGCTGATCGGTGCCGGGCTCCCGGCGGCGATGATCGCGCACGTGAGTTTTCCGGCCGTCGACCAGAACCCGGCGAGCCTGTCGAGTTGGTGGATCAACGACCAGCTGCGCGACGCGCTGGGATTCACGGGTGCCGTCATCACCGACGACGTCAGCATGGTGGGCGCGGCCGTCGTCGGCCCCGTCGAGCAGCGCGTGCGCCTCGCGCTCGATGCCGGTTGCGATCTCGTACTGTTGTGCAACTCGCCCGAGCAGGTGCCCGTGGTGCTCGAGTCGTTGAAAGGCTTTGTGAATCCCTCGGCCCAGCTGCGCCTGACGCGCTTGCATGGCCGCGGCACGTTCGACTGGGAGACTCTGCATGCCTCGGCCGAGTGGCAGAAAGCGAGCGCCGCAATCGGCGCGCTCAGCAAGCGCCCGAAACTCGACCTCGAAGGTTGACGTTGCGGCGCGTGCGGGTGTGGCGCTTGCGGCGAGGCGCCGCGCACGCCGGCTGTATTCGACCGCGGAGATCACGCGGGCGATCCACCGCATGGTCGCGGAGATTGGGTCGCGGCTGAAGCACGCGAACCCGGTCGTGCTGGCTGTCATGCGGGGCGGCGTGTTCACTGCGGTAGAGATGTGTCGGCGCTTCGAATTTCCGCACGAATTCGATTACGTGCATGTGACGCGCTACGGCGGTGGCGTCACACCCGGCGCGCTCCGGTGGCGAATGCGACCGAGCGCGGAGCTGAAGGGACGCACAGTGCTCGTTGTCGACGACATCCTCGATCGCGGCCACACGCTGCGCGCATTGAAGGCGGAGCTGAAGCGGGTCGGCGTCGCGAAGCAGTACGCGGCCGCACTCGTCGTGAAGCGTGTCGCGAACGTGGGCCGCCGGCCGCGCATCGATTTTGCGGGCGTCACAGTCGACGATGTTTACGTATTCGGCTGCGGTATGGACTACCTCGGGTACTGGCGCGAGTTGCGCGGCCTCTACGCTCTCGACGAGAGTACGAAGCATGAGTGAGCTCTGCGCGCTGATCGTCGGCAGCGGTTTCGAGCGGCTCGGGCTCGAGGTTCTGACACGCAGCCCGACGAAGACGCCATACGGCGAGCCGACGAGCCCGGTACTCACGGTCCGGATCGGCTCCGCCCGCGTCGCGTGTATCGCGCGCCACGGCGAGGATCATGCGTTTGCGCCGCACGAGGTCAACTATCGCGCGAACCTGTGGGCGCTGCAGCAACGCGGAATTCGCGCGTGCATTGGCGTGAACACCGTGGGTGCGATCGCCGCCGACCTCCTGCCGGGTCAGCTGGCCGTGCCCGACCAGCTGATCGACTACACCGCGGGGCGCGTTGCCACGTTCGGAGGCGCGGGCGCGCCGGTCGTGCACGCCGACTTCACGGAGCCGTTTTCGCCGGTATTGCGTGGGCGGATCGCGGCCGCGATGACGGACTGCGGCTACACGGTGCACGCCGGCACCTACGGCGTGACGCAGGGTCCGCGGCTCGAAACCGCGGCCGAGATCAACCGCATGCTGCGCGACGGCTGCGCCATGGTGGGTATGACGGGCATGCCCGAGGCCGTCCTGGCACGTGAGCTCGGCATCGATTACGCGATCTGTGCCGTCGTGGTGAACTACGCGGCCGGGCGCTCGCCGGAGGCCGGGTCCATCCATGCCCAGATGCACAGGTTCATGGCGGCTGGGCTCGAGCGCCTCGCGACCATTCTCGGCAGGCTCTTCGACGGCTCCGGCCCTTGGGCATTGTGATGCGTTTCATAGACCGGCAGCGCGAACTGATCGAACATAATCGGCATGGAAATCGGCAGGGACGCGCAAGGCATCAAATCCCTGAGCCGCCACTTCCTCGAGCAAGTCGTCGCCCTGAGTTCGGAAGGCATCCTCGTGGTGGATGCGCAGGACCCGAGTCTGCCGGTCGTCTACGCGAACCCCGCGTATGAAGATTTGACCGGGTACTCGACCGCCGAGCTCGCTGGCCAGGCCTGGTCGATGCCGCGGCGCGAGGCAGACAACGATCCCGAGTTGCAACGACTTAGGATAGCGATCGGTCGTGCCGAGGCCTGCCGGATCACCGTCGCCGACCTGCGTAAGGACGGCAGCGCATGGGTCGTCGACATCCACGTCGCGCCGCTCACGAACGCGCGGGGCGACACCCGCTACTTCGCGTGCGTGCACAAGGTGGCCGGGCCGGGCGCTATCGCGAACGCTCACGAAGCCGCCGGCGCGTCCGAGCCTGGCGACACGAACGGCGAGCTCACGTTACTGCAGCGTGAGCTCGGGCGCGCGCGACAGAAGATCGCGAGCCTCGATCGGATCGATCCCACGACGGGGCTCCTGCGATTCGGTCACTTCCAGGAGACACTGCGCCGCGATCTCTCCATTGCGCGCCGCGATCAGCGGTTCGTGACGCTGCTCGTATTCGAGATTGTGGAGCTCGATGTCTATCGTCAGACGTTCGGAGGCAAAGCCGCCGATTCCTGTCAACGCATGATAGGCGCGCAGATCATGCGCACGCTGCGTCGCGCGGGCGATCTTTGTGCACGCTACGACGATCGAACGCTGGTGGCGGCCGTAATCGGCCAGGCGCCGGACGACGTACGTCATCTCGTGGACCAGATCTCCGACAACGTCCGCCAACTCGGGCTGCACAACCCGCGTGCGCGATCGGGCCGGCATATCTCCGTGCGGCCCCTGTCGATCGGCTGTCCCCCCGGCACGCAGGACGACGCGGAAGCACTCGTCACGCGGGCACTCGCGGAGCAGGGTACCGGCGCGCGCGTGTCGTCGCCGGCTGCGCCGGCGTCAAGCCGCGGGTCGGCGGCCGGTTGAGGCCGGATCGCCGGTAGGCACCGGCGTGACCTTCACGAGTACCCCGAACGCCGGGTGATCGAAGTAGTGCAGCTCGCCGCTGCGCGTTTGTCGTTCCGTGGTGAGCCGATAGCGCGGCGCGAACTCGACTTCGCGCAGCTCGTTGCCGAGAGGCTCCACCGCCGTGGCGGGTGCGGCCGCGACGTCAGCGTACGAGATGTCGAGGCTGACATGCAGAAAGCGGCTGAGATAGACGCGCACGTTGCCGCGCGGATTCGTCACGCCGAGCAAACTCAGATCGACGGGCTTGGCCTCGTCTTCGGGTAAGCCGGGTTGTACCCAACCGGCATGCAGCACAGTGCGGTAGGCGGAGACATTGGTCAGCTTGCGGTACTCGGCGTTCAGCTGTAGCTGGTCGGGCGCCAGCAACCGAAATGCAAGCGGGTCATCGACGGGTTCCGGCCCGAGTTCGGGTAGAGCCGCCACGGCCTGGTTGCCGGGCAGCGGCGGGCTCGGTTCCACATACGGCGGCACCTCGAGCAACGAGTCGCTCTGATCCGCGCGTAGCGGCGCGAGCTGCTGCGGGAAACGCTCTTCGCCGGCATCGAAGTCGCGGTGCGCGAATACGATGATCTCGACCTGATACAGAGGGACCGCGGGCGTCGGCGCCGCAGCCGGCTGGGCAAGTGCGGGTCCGGCGCACACCGTCGCAATCAGCGCGGTGACCAACGAGGTAACGTGAAGCTTCATGGTGCCAGTATAGCCCGCGGTCGCGCTCAGGCCGCAGCGGCGGTGAGGTTCGCCGGAGCCATGCGGCGCAGCAGTTTCTCCACCGCGGGTAGTCGCTGCTCGGGCGTCTCGAGCTGCCAGCCGAAGCGCAGCTTGTACGGTCCGTCGAGCCGGTAACGCTTCGGCTCGCCTTCGATCAGCTTCAATAGCTTCAGCGGCTCGATCTTCGAGCGCTCGGCGAAGCGCACATTGCCGCCCTCGGCCCCGGCCTGGATCTTGGCGATGCCGAGCTGTTGTGCGAGCAGCTTCAGCGAGGTGATCGAGAACAGGGTCTTCAGCGGCGGCGGCAGCAGACCGAAGCGGTCGATCAGCTCCACCTGCAGCTCGTCGAGCTCCGCATTGGATCGCGCGTTGGCGATGCGTTTGTAGTGCACGAGACGCATGTGGACGTCGGGCATGTAGTCCTCGGGGATCAGCGCCGCGAGGCCTATCTCGATCTCGGGGCCGTGCGCGAACGGATCCTCGAGGTCCGGTTCGCGCCCCTCGCGCAGGGCGGCCACCGCGCGGCCGAGCAGTTCGTTGTACAGCGTGAAGCCGATGGCCTGGATCTGCCCGCTCTGACCGTCGCCTAGCAGCTCACCGGCGCCGCGGATTTCGAGGTCGTGCGTCGCCAGCGTAAACCCGGAGCCCAGATCCTCGAGCGAGGCGATGGCTTCGAGCCGCTTCACGGCGTCGGCTGACAGCGCACGCAATGGCGGCGCCAGCATGTACGCGTACGCTTGGTGATGCGAGCGGCCGACGCGGCCACGCAGTTGATGCAGCTGAGCGAGGCCGAGCGCGTCCGCGCGGTCGATGATGATCGTATTCGCGGTAGGGATGTCGATGCCGCTCTCGATGATCGTCGTGCACACGAGCACGCTGAACTGACGATGATAGAAGTCGAGCATGACGGTCTCGAGCTCGCGCTCCGACATCTGGCCGTGACCTACGCGGATCTCGGCCTCTGGCAGCAGTTTGCGCAGATTGGTCGCGACGGCTTCTATGTTCTCGACGCGGTTGTGCACGAAATAGATCTGCCCACCGCGACGCAGCTCGCGCAGCACGGCGTCACGGATTTGCCGATCGCTCCACTCGCCGACGAACGTCTTGACGGCCAGGCGAGCGGCCGGCGGCGTTGCGATGATCGACAGGTCGCGCAGGCCGCCGAGCGTCATGTTCAATGTGCGCGGAATCGGCGTGGCCGTCAGCGTGAGCACGTGAACCTCGGCGCGCAGGCGCTTCAGGCGCTCCTTGTCCTTCACGCCGAAGCGATGTTCCTCGTCGACGATTACGAGTCCAAGGCGCTTGAACTGCACGCTGCGCTGCAGCAGTTTGTGCGTGCCGATCACGATGTCGACGGTGCCGTCCGCCAGGCCTGCCATGGCGCCGGCGGCCGCGGTGCCGCTGCGGAACCGCGACAGGAGCTCGATGCGCACGGGCCAATCCGCGAACCGATCCTGGAACGTGCGAAAGTGCTGATCGGCCAGCAGCGTCGTCGGCACGAGCACGGCCACCTGATAGCCGGCCTGCGCTACGGCGAATGCGGAGCGCAGCGCCACTTCGGTCTTGCCGAAACCGACGTCGCCGCACACGATGCGGTCCATCGGTTGGCCGCTGCTCAGGTCCTTCAACACGCGGTCGATCGCGGTTTGCTGATCCTCTGTTTCCTCGAACGGGAACTGCAGGGAGAAGCGTTGGTAGCTGCCGTCGTCAAGACCCATCTTCGTGCCGGTGCGCGCTGCACGCCGCGCGTACAGATTCAGCAGCTCGGCCGCCGTATCCCGCGCCTGCGCGGCCGCTTTTTTCTTCGCTTTGGCCCACTGATCCGTGCCGAGCCGGTGCAGCGGCGCTTCCTCGGCCGACGCGCCCGTGTAGCGCGTCACCAGGTGCAGGCTCTGTACCGGAACGTAGAGCTTGTCGCCGCCCGCGTACTCGAGGAGCAGGAACTCGGTCAGTAGACCGTCGACGTCGAGCGTCGTGAGCCCACGGTAACGGCCCACACCGTAGTCTTCGTGCACGACAGGCGCGCCGACCTGCAGATCCGTCAGCTCGCGAATGACGGACTCTGGATCGCGCGCACGCCGCTTGCGCTGGCGTTGCCGCGGTCGCTCGAGGCCTAAGTCAGTGGCCGTGATGACGCGCAGTTTGCGCGTACCGATCCGTAGACCATCGGCGAGCTCGGCCACCGTGATGCCGAGCGGGGTCGTGCCGATGACGAAGTCGTGCCAGTCGGCATAGACGTGCGGCTCGTAGCCGCGGCCGCGCAGCAGCTCGAGCAGCATCTCACGGTGACCCGGCGAGGACGTCACGAGCAAAGTGCGGTCGCCGGCACCCGCCGTGAGCCAGCGCTCGATCCGATCGTCGGTCGGCGCGACGCCGCCCCCGAGGGCGTGGGTCGCGCCGGCGTTGACCGTGTCGGCGTCGGGCGAGGCGTGCGCGAGCAGTGTCAGCGTCGGGAGTGCGTCGATCCGTGCTCGCAATTCGGCGGGCGAGAAGAACGCCTGCTTAGGCGCAAGAATCGGCCGCTCGATGTCGCCGCGCAGCTGCTCGTAGCGCTCCTCCAATAATTGCCAGCCCCCCTCGAGACCTTGCAGTGCGTCGCCGACGATGACGAACAAAGTATCGTCGCCCAGGTAGTCGAACAGCGAGCTCGTGGTCGTGAAAAACAACGGCAGGTAGTACTCGATGCCGGCCGGCAACTGTGCGTCGGAGATCATGCGATAGATGGGGCAGCGCCCCGGCTCGACGGGAAACAGCTCGCGGAAGCGTTCGCGAAACGATTTGATTGCAGCGTCGTCGAAGGGGAACTCGCGCGCGGGCAGAATCTCGATCCGCTCCTGCTTGCCGGCCGACAGCTGCGTCTGGGGGTCGAACGTGCGCAGCGTCTCGATCTCGTTGTCGAACAGATCGATGCGTACGGGCACGTCGCTGCCGGACGGGAACACATCGAACACTGCGCCGCGCACCGCGAAGTCGCCGGGCTCGGCGACCTGCTCCACGCGCAGGTAACCGTGCGCGGCCAGGCGCTTGATCATCACCGCGTGCTCGAACTGGTCGCCGACCTTCAAATGAAGCGATCGCGACACGATGAAGTCCGGTGGCGGCAGGCGCGCCAGCAGCGCGCCGGCCTCGACGACGAGCGTCTCGCGTTCGCCGCGCGCCAGTCGGTACAGGCAGCGCAGTCGGTCGGCCAGGAGATCCTGCGGCGGGGAAATCGGCTCGTAGGGCAGCGTCTCGTAGTCGGGGAAACGATGAGCGCCGCGGCTGCCGAAAAACATGAGCTCGCGCTCGAAGCGCTCGGCCTCGGCGGCGGAGGCCGCAATCACGCAGACCGGCCCCGGGTGCCGTGCGGCGGCCTCGGCCGCCGCCAGGCAGAGCGCGCTGCCATGCAGCTCGGCCCAGGCGCGCCGCGGTGCGGCGGCGGTCGGCAGGGGTAGCTCCGGTAGGACGAGATCGCGTTGCATGGCCTTCGGGTCGAGCGAAATTCGGCGCGCGATTATCCCACAGAGGTGGCGTTCGCCCACGGGTTTGCGCAGCCCGCACTTGGAGAATCCGCGTCTCCTGTGCTATCAATAGCCGCATGATCGCAACTCCTGCCCGGCACTACTTTTGGTATTACGGGTTTCCGAAGCCACTGGCGGAGGAAGGGTTGCGGTCGGTCTGAAGAAGTAGCGATCGAGAGAATACCCGGAAGCCGCCAGCGAACCTGGCGGCTTTTTTGTGCCGCTTGGGAACGCGGGTCAGTAGAGACTGGAGAAACTGTATGCCGCCCCATACCGATGATTTACGCATCCGCAGCTTCGCCCCGCTGTCTTCGCCGGCGGAACTGCTGAACGAGCTGCCGTGTACCGAGTCGATCTCGACGAACGTCGCGAACGCGCGTCGCGCGCTGCACGCGATTCTGCACGGCGAGGACGATCGTCTGGCGGTTGTGATCGGGCCGTGCTCGATTCACGATCCAGTCGCCGCCATGGATTACGCGCACCGGTTGAAGCCGCTGCGCGAATCTCTCGGGAGTTCGCTCGAGATCGTGATGCGTGTGTATTTCGAGAAACCGCGCACGACGATCGGCTGGAAAGGGCTCATCAACGACCCCGATCTCGATGGCAGCTTCAACATCAACAAGGGCCTGCGCCTCGCGCGCGGCCTGTTGTGCCAGATCAACGCGCTGGGCTTGCCGGCCGGCGTCGAGTACCTCGACACTATCTCGCCGCAGTACATCTCGGATCTCGTGGCGTGGGGCGCGATCGGTGCGCGCACGACGGAGAGCCAGATCCATCGCGAGATGGCGTCGGGTCTGTCGTGTCCCGTGGGCTTCAAGAACGGCACGGACGGCAACGTGAAAATCGCCGTGGACGCGGTCGGCTGCAGCGTCGCACCCCCATCATTTTCTGGCCGTGACCAAGGAAGGTCGGGCGACAGTCGCGGCCACGGCGGGTAATCCGGACGGGCACGTGATCCTGCGAGGCGGCAAAGCGCCGAACTATGGAGCCGAGCACGTGGCCGCCGCGTGCAATCTGCTCGAGAAGGCCGGGTTGCCGGCGCGGCTCATGATCGATGCGAGCCACGCCAATAGCTCGAAACGCCCCGAGAATCAGCCGGCCGTCATCGGCGAGATCGCGGCACAGGTCGAGCGCGGCGAGCGGCGCATCGTCGGCGTCATGGTCGAGAGCCACATCGTGGCCGGCCGGCAGGACCTCACGCCAGGCAAACCCCTCGTGTACGGTCAGAGCATCACGGACGGCTGCATCGACTGGGCGAGCTCGGTTGGCGTGCTCGAGCGGCTTGCCGATGCCGTCCAGGCGCGGCGACGGGCGCGGGCCAACGCGGCGTAGCGGAGACGCGGTTCATGCACATCGGCCCACACGCGATCGAGCCCAAGTTGATTCTCGCGCCGATGGCGGGCGTAACGGACAAGCCGTTCCGCCTGCTCAGCAAGCGACTGGGTGCCGGCTACGCGGTATCGGAGATGACGACGTCGGACCCGAGGCTGTGGCGTACGCGCAAGAGCCGGCACCGCCTCGATCACGAAGATGAGCCGGCGCCGATCGGGGTGCAGATTGCCGGCGCGGATCCCGTGGCGCTCGCGCGCGGCGGCGCAACACGCTGTCGAGCACGGCGCGCAGATCGTCGACATCAACATGGGCTGCCCCGCGAAGAAGGTGTGCAACGCCTGGGCGGGTTCCGCGTTGCTGCAGGACGAAGCGTTGGTGGCGCGAATCCTGAGTGCGGTGGTGCAGGCCGTTGCCGTGCCGGTCACGCTGAAGATTCGCACGGGCTGGAATAGCGCGAACCGCAACGGCGTGGCCGTTGCGACGCATCGCGGCGGATTCCGGTATCGCGGCGCTCGCCGTGCACGGCCGCACGCGTGACATGCTTTACACGGGCGAAGCCGAGTACGAGACGATCGCGGCGATCAAGCAGGCCGTGCATATTCCGGTGATCGCGAACGGCGACGTGACTTCGGCGGCGAAAGCGCGCGAAGTGCTGACGCGCACGGGCGCCGATGCGTTGATGATTGGCCGGGCCGCGCAGGGGAGGCCGTGGATCTTTCGCGAGATCGCACACTTCCTCGCGACGGGGAGCGAGCTGCCGCCGCCTTCCCCGCGCGAAGTCTGCGAGATTCTGCTCGCGCACGTGCGCGCGCTGCACGAGTTCTACGGCGAACCCGCCGGCGTGCGTATCGCGCGCAAGCACCTTGGCTGGTACGCGAAGGATCGACCGGAGAACGCGGCGTTTCGCGACGTCGTGAATCGTGCCGAGACCGCCGCGGATCAGCTGCGGCTCGCGGCCGACTACTTCGGCGCGCTCGAGGCCGTGGGCTGCGCGCCGGCGCTTGAGCGTGGCGGCGTAGCCGCCGCCGGTCGCTCCTCGCGCTCGTATACCACTGGGATGCTCCGGCTGGCCGCAAACGACACGGCCCATTCGAGTGCGGCTGCGTGCGACAGCGGTACCGATTGACCTAGCGTCACGATCTTCCAGCGCGGTTTCGCGCTCGTGGTCTGGCTCGACACGTGCTCTATCGTCGTGACGGGTTCGCCGCCGTCGTCGAAGTGTGTTTCGACGAGCAGGAACGCCGGGATCGACGTACGATTCCCCGGGATCGAGGGCCTTCAGAATACGGACTTCGGTGGCCTTCATTATCGTTGTTGTTCGTAGCACCAGCCGCGGCACCAATATCGCGCAGGCGTCGAGTGCAGCGCAATGGCCGTTTGGACATAAACGGCCGCGAAGGCCAGCGCTCTGTCGTGTTCGTTGCCCCGGCGCAGGGCGTCAGCCGGACTGGCGGGCCCTGGACAGGCCGCCGAATCGGCGGTCGCGGCGCGCGAACTCGTGCAGCGCCGCTTCGAAGGCGGGCCTCGTCGAAGTCCGGCCAGAACGTGTCGATGAACACGAGCTCGGCGTAGGCGCATTCCCACAGCAGGAAGTCGCTCAAGCGCCGTTCGCCGCCGGTCCGAATCAACAGATCGACGGACGGACCCACCTCGCTGCATGACGGCGGCGAGATGTTGCTCGAACTCCTCGGCCGGGCACTCGCCGTCGCACGCGCGCGGCCGCACCGGCGATCGCTGCGCGCGCGGAGTAGTCGATCGCGAGACGCAGGTGCAGTTTCGAGCCGTGCGCCGTGATGCGCTCCGTGTGCTCGATCGTGTTCACGAGGTCGCGGCTCAAACGGTCGCGACGGCCGATCACGCTGAGGCGCACGCCGTTGTCGAGGCAGCGCGCCGTTTCGCTGACGAGATAACGCTTCAGCAACCGCATGAGGCTCGACACCTCGAGCGCGGGTCGCGACCAGTTGTCGGCCGAGAACGCGTACAGCGTCAGCATGTCGATGTCGCCGCGCGTCGCGGCCTCGACGATACGCCGCACGGCTTTGGCGCCTGCGCGATGCCCCGCCGTGCGCGGCAGACCGCGCCGTTCGGCCCAGCGGCCGTTGCCGTCCATGATGATCGCGGTATGCATGAGAGTCTCTAGGTGCCTTTGGCTGCCTGGATCAGCGCTTCCATGTGTTCGAGATGGCGCGCGAACATCCGCTTGCCCTTTGCGGTCAAGCTGAATTCGGTTTTCGGCACGCGCGCCGCGAATTTCTTCTTGCAGGTGACGTAGCCGGCGTCTTCGAGCTTGCGGGCGTGAATGCTCAGATTGCCGTCCGAGGTCTGCAGCAGCTCTTTGAGCTCCGCCGAAGCTCATGCTCGGGTTCACGCTGAGCGCGCTCATGATGCCGAGCCGAACGCGTTCGTAGATCAGCCGATCGGTTTCGCCCGTCTCGCGATCGGCGAAATAGCCGGCGACCGCGCGCAACCGCTGCTGCTCCGGGCCGTCCGATGCGCTGCTTTGCCGCCTCGTCATGGGTTTAGCCACCGTGGTGCCTCACGATGGCGGCGCCGAGCGCCAGGTGGATGCCGCCGAAGCCGAGCGCGAGCACGATGGGGGCCGAGCCCGGCGGCAACCACAAAGTGGCCGTGCCGAGCGCCATGAACGCCACGCCGGCCGTGAATACGGCGGGAACGGCGAACAACCCGCAAGCCGTGAGGCCCGTGCCATACAGCAGCAACCAGGTGCCGCGTGATCAGTTCGCGATCGACGCGGCCAACGAGAGCGGCCGTCAGGATGGCGCCCGAGATGAACGCCGGCGCCAGCGTCATGAAGAACCGCCGCGCCACGGCTCGTCGCAGGCTCAAGCCTTGTGCGTGAGCCTTCTGCTCCATGAAGTACAGCGCGAGCGCGCAGGCGACGACGGCGGCGCCGACCCAGATCGCGAGCCAATGTGCGGCCAACGGCGGGTAGGATTCGGCGGCCACGGCCGCGAGGGCCGTGATGCCCATCGCGATGCAGCCTTTGCCGGGTACGGTGGTGAAGGTGTGCGCCGCCTCGATCGTGCGACGAATGTATTGCAGATTCTCGACGGCGCCCGAGTCGATCGGCGTGGGGCCGATGTCGCGAGGACGGTTAGGGGTTGCGCTCATCGTGGCTGCTAAGTTAACCGCGCTACGGTTCCTGTCAAGTACTTTGCATCACAAAGTCTGTCGGTTCTGTGAACTGTTTCGCAGAACGAGCCTGACTCTCAGGTGCGGAGCCCCTCAGCCTTGAACGCTTCGAGTACGGCCGGCCGGGTCAGCGTGCGTTCCATGAACGCGGTGACCGGTCCCAAGTCGGTCAGGTCGAGCTTCACGAGCCGGGCCCAACGCGTTACGTTGAAGAGGTACGCGTCGGCGGCCGTGAAGTCACTGCCGGTCAGGTAGTCCTTGCCCGCGAGCCGCGTGGCGATCCACTCGTACTTCTTGCGCAGCGAGGCGGCGAAGACCCCTTTCACGGCGTCGTCGAGTGTCCGGTTGAACAACAGGCTGAAGGTCTTGTGGATCTCCGAGTTGACGTAGCCCTGCCATTCCATGACGCGATATCGCGGCAGCGTGCCGGCGGCCGGCATCAGATCGGTTCTGTGCGCGAGATCGCAGATGTACTGACAGATCACGGGCCCTTCCGTCAGGTGCTCGCCGTTGTCGAATTCGAGCAGCGGCACGTAGCCCTTCGGATTGATCGTGTAGTAGTCGACGTCGTGCTCGGTGCGATGCGTGGCAGAGTCCATTCGCTCGAGCGTGAAGGGCAGGCCGGTCTCGCGAAGCAGGATATGCGGCGTCAGGGAACACGCGCCGCGGGAGTAATAGAGCTTCACGCTGCTTCGACTCTACTCATTAGTCTTATCCACCGCAGTTCGTGCGGGTTTGTCGGCGGCGACTATAACATCTCGTCCGAATGAGGGCCGAGGCGGCGCCTAGTTGGAGGCGACGACCCTGAACGAGCCGGTCGGCGTGTCGGAGTTGCCGGCGTCGACGTGCAATACGCGGTTGCGACCGGACTGTTTGGCCCGGTAGAGCGCTTCGTCGGCGGCCTGGATCAGGCCCGCGAGGCTGCGCTTGGTGCCGGGCGCCGCGATCGCCGAGCCCACGCTCACGGTGACCGTCTCGGCGGCGGCGGAGTGCGAATGCGGGATACCGAGTGCCAGTGTGTCGCGGCGGATTTGCTCGCTGATGCCTGCGGGATCCGTGCCGGACGGCGCGTACAGCACGAGCGCGAATTCCTCGCCGCCGTAACGCGCGCAGAAATCGAGCGGCCGCTTCGCCGCGCGCGCAATGATCGTTGCCACCTGGCGGATGCAGTGATCGCCTGCCTGGTGACCGTAGTGGTCGTTGAACAGCTTGAAATGATCGATGTCGACCAGAATCACCTGCAACGGCTCCTGGTCGCGTTGAGCTTGTTGCCACAGCCGGTTCGTGAGCGTATCGAACATGCGGCGGTTATATAGCCCGCTCAACCCGTCGCGCTCCGCGATGTTGTTCAGAAGTTGCGTCTCGATGAAGTTCGCCCGCAGTAACCGCTCGACGCGTAGTGCCGAGAGCACCGCCATGAGCCCGGTAGCCACGAGTACGGCCCCCGCGAACTCGAGGTCCAACGTCGGTACGCCGAGCCACAATCCGACACTCAAGAATGCCAGCACGAGCCCCACGCCCACGATAACGACGCCGCGGAACAGCAGGCCCAAGAAGAGCGTTGCGTACACGATCACGAGCACGTCGCCCATCTGGAACAGTGGATTGCCGGACGCGGCGGCGAGCGCGCTTATCCACATCACGCTGACGCCGTGCACGATGATCGCCACTGTGGCGATCGGCTGGAAATAGCGCTGCAGCGGCTCGAGAAATGTCGCCGCGAGAATCAATGCGAGCGTCGGGCACGCGATGCCGACGCGCAGAACGTAGATGGGCTGCAACACTGATTCCGCCAGCGGGGCCATGTGCGCCCAGCATGTTGATGGCGGTCATCACGACGATCAGGCCGAGGTAGATGGCGGTCGAAGCGCGTGTACGTGGCAGGTTACGAGCGAGATGCCAGGCCCGGAACCGCAGTTCGACGGGCGCAGCGAACCGCAGGCGCTCGATCGAGCGCTGGGTTTCGTCGTCGATCAATGGGGTCTCGACGTCTGTTGAGTACCGCGAGATCCGCACGGCCTACCACTCCCCCTGGTAATTGCAGTCGCTAAGCTTACACAGTCGCCCGGTTCTGCTGTCTGCGGTGCGTCCCGTTCGTGATGTGGTTCGCAGTCGCGGGCGCCGAACGCGGGCTTCAGAGGCCTACGCTGGAGAACCAGTCGCCGAAACACGCTCGAGCGTTCTGCTCGAGCGCGGGGCTGAAACGTCGCGTATCCGCGCGCAGCAGTGGCACGCTGATGGCTGGAATGCCCGCGATCTCGCACGCGTGTCCGACGAACCAGGCTTCGAGTGGTTGACCGCAGGCTTCCGCATGGAACTGTAAGCCGAGCGCATGACGACCGGCGCTGAACGCCTGGTTGTGGCACTCGGGTGTGGAGGCGAGACGCACGGCGCCGACTGGAAGATCGAACGTGTCGCCATGCCAGTGCAACACCGGCGTGGTGAGGTGTCGGAGGCAGGACGCGACGCCTTCGCGTGTGAGTTCGAGCGACGCCCAGCCGATTTCCTTCACGCCGGAGGCGTATACGCGAGCGCCGAGCGCCCTCGCCATGAGCTGGCTGCCGAGACAAATGCCGAGCGTGGGCTTTCCGGCTGCGAGCCGCCGTTCGAGCAAAGCAACCTCGGCGTCGATGAACGGATACCGATCGTTCTCATAGACGCCGATGGGCCCGCCGAGCACGACCAGCAGATCCGGCGCGAGAGCGTCGAGCTTGCCGAAGTCCGCCGTCGGCGCCTCGACGTAGTGGAGTGTGTGCTTGCGTTCCACGAGCAACGGACCAAGCAAGCCGAGATCCTCGAACGGCACGTGGCGAATGGCGAGCGTCTGCGGCACGGCGTGTATGCTCTCTCGAGGAGAGCATCGATGGTACACGAGATCTGGCAATGCCCCGACGACGCGGTGGCCGCGCTCGTGCTCGCGCACGGCGCAGGCGCCGGAATGCGGCACCGTAACATGCAGGCCCTCGCGGACGCGTTCGCCGCGCGAGGCATTGCGACGCTGCGTTTTGATTTTCCGTTCATGGCAGCCGGACGTAAACGCGTCGACCCGCCCGCGGTTGCCACGGCCGCCATTGCAGCCGCATTTCGCAGCGCGGGCGAGCACACGCGCTTGCCGCTGTGGCTCGGCGGGCATTCGTTCGGCGGGCGCATGGCATCGCACGCAGTGCTGACCGAGGAGATCGCGCCGGCAGGGCTCGTGTTCTGTTCGTTTCCGTTGCACGCGGCGGGAAAGCCTGGCGCCGAGCGCGCGCATCATCTCGCTCGGATTCGCCTGCCGATGCTGTTCCTGTCAGGCACTCGCGACGCGCTCGCGACACCGGCGCTGCTTGAAGCGTCGTGCGGGAGTTGCCCACGGCGAAGCTGCACTGGCTCGAAACGGCCGACCACGGCTATCGCGTGCTGCAACGCGAGCGAGGCGACAAGGACAGCGTGTTCGACGAAATGGCGCGCGAGGTGCGCGCGTTCATCGACGCGCACCAGCCGCCCTTCTAATCGCGGATTGCAACCGCGCGTTTCGCGGCGGAGAATCGCCAGAGGAAGGCGGCCGCAGAAGCCGCGGCTCACGGCGTAGGGGGACAGCATGATCATCAGGCGTGAAGCAGTCGTTTGCATGCTCGCGATTGCGGTTTTCGTCGCGGGGTGCAGCCAGCGCGGCGCGGGTCCCGAGTTGAGCTGCGGCGGGTGCACGCGTCGCTGCGCTCGAGCAACGCAAGACGCTGCTCGAGGACGTGAACGCGATCGAGCGGCTACAGGGCGCGTACGGTTACTACGTCGATCGTGGGCTCTGGGACGAGGTTGCAAACCTGTTCGCCGACGACGGCACGATCGAGATTGGGCTCGACGGCGTGTACGTCGGCAAGGCGCGCGTGCGTGAGTATCTCTACGCGCTCGGCGGCGGCCGCCAAGGCCTCGGTTCCGGGCGAGCTCAACGAGCATCTGCAGGTCATGCCGGCCATCACGGTCGCACCCGACGGCCGCACGGCCAAGGCGCGATGGCGCGCCATCGCGCTTGATCGGTAATCTCGGCGGCGACGCGTTCTGGGCGCGAGGGCCCTTACGAGAACGAGTACGTGAAAGAAGGCGGCGTCTGGAAGATCAAGATCGCTGCATTGGTACCAGGCCCTGCTCGTGCCGTATGCGGGAGGTTGGCAAAACCAACCAGACCCGACCGGCGGCAAGGCCGTGTCGACCCTGGCGCCCGATCGGCCGCCCACCGTCGAGCTACAAGACCTGGCCCGATACCTATGTGCCGCCGTTCAGTTTCGCGAATCCGGTCGGCAAATACGTGGCGAGCGAGTAGGGGGGCGACATGCAGTACTCGAACGCTCGCTCGATCGTGATGAGTGCGGCGCTGGTTGCCGCCGGGGCCGCCGCGCTTGGCGGCTGGCCGCGCGGCGCGAGCCGCAAACGGCCGACTCGCTCGAGGCGCTGGCCGCGCGCGCCGTGGCGCTCGAGCACGACAGTCGGCTTGCTCGAGGATTTAAACGTCGATCAAGAAGCTGCAGCGCATCTATGGCTTCTACACCGACAAGCAGGTCTGGAGTGAGGCGGCGGATCTGTTCGCGGCCGATGGCACGATCGAGATCGGTGGTCGCGGCGTTTACGTGGGCCGTGACCACATTCGCGCGTTCCTGCGCACGAATGGCCCCGAGATGCCGCAGGCTGGCCGGCTGTTCGACCAGATGCAGCTGCAGCCGGTGATCGACGTGGCGCCCGACGGCCAAACGGCTAAAGGCCGCTGGCACATGTTCGCGCAGGAAGCCGTGTACGGCGAGTACGCGCGCTGGGGGCTCGGCGATCTTCGAGAACGACTACGTGAAGGACAACGGGGTCTGGAAGATCCAGCACCTGCATCTCTTCACGACGATGTACACGCCGTACGAGGACGGCTGGGGCAAGACGGCGATTCCGAACGCCGGTCCGCTTGGCGGAGCCGCCGCCGGATCGGCCGCCGAGCGTGGCGCTACGAGCCTACCCGGCCGCGTTCGTCGTGCCGTTCCACTACGAGAATCCCGTCACGGGCAAATCCGCTGAGCGGGCACGCGTTCTCCGCCGCGCAGTGCAACCGGACAACGTCAGCGCACTCGAAATGCGACTACAAGATCTCGACCATCGCCTCGGCTCTGCTCGACGATTATCGACAGCTCGAGCGCATGAACTCGATCTACGGCTACTACCTCGCGCACCTGAAGTGGGACGATCTCGCGGGCATCTTCTCGCCGACTGGCACGATCGAGATTGCGATGCGCGGTGTGTATGTCGGTGAGAAGAGCATCCGCCGCAACCTCGATCTGTACGGCCGCGACACCGACAGCCAGTTCGGCCTGCAGCACAACCACATGCAGTTCCAGCCCGTGATCGACGTCGCGCCGGACGGACAGAGCGCGAAGATGCGCTCGCGAGCGCTCAGCATCATGGGCCAGTACGAGCGCTACGCTCAGTGGATGGGCGGCGTCTACGAGAACGACTACGTGAAAGAAGACGGCGTCTGGAAGATCAAGCGCGACCAGGTGTTCAACACCTACTTCGTGCCGTACGCGGTCGGCTGGAAGAGCGTGCCGCCGCGGCCGCCGCCCGGCATCAGCAAGGACAACCCGCCGGATTTGCCGCCGTCGCACCCGTTCGAGATGTACCCGTCGGCGTTTCTACCGCCGTTCCATTACGCCAATCCAGTGACGGGAAATACGGTCTCGTGGCCGGCGGCACAGTAGCGGCGCCGGGAGTATAGTCGAATGCACTTCCGGGCCGACACGCTCGACTCAACACTGCCTCTGGAGATTGCGACATGACCGACCAGAAAACCGAAATCGATCGTCGTTCCTTCGTCGCGGGTGCCATCGGCGCCGCCGCCGGCGCCGGCGCGCTGCTCGCGCAGGGCGCGCAAGCGCAGCCGCCGGCAGGCCGCGAGCTCGGCACGACGGCAGGCGCCGCCATTCCGCCCGAGATGCGCCGGCCGACGCGGCTTGTATCGGCTCGAAGCCGACGTGCACGACTGCGAGATCACGGGCAAGGTGCCCAGCGATCTGAACGGCGCGTTCTACCGCGTGGGCCCCGATGCGCAGTATCCGCTGCATCCGCGCGACATTCCGTTCGACGGCGAAGGCCACGTCAGCATGTTCCGCATCAAGAACGGCCGCGTGGACTACAAGAGCCGCATGGTGCGCAACGAGCGCTATCTCGCGAACGACAAAGCGGGCAGACAGCTATTCCCGATGTATCGGAACCCGTCGATGGACGATCCGCTCGCCAAGGGCTTGAGCCGCAGCACGGCGAACACGCACATCATCAACCACAAGAACTATCTGCTCGCGTTGAAAGAAGACAGCCCGCCGGCCGCGCTGGACCTGCTGACGCTCGAGACAAAGATCCGAGCTACACATTCGACGGTCAGCTGCCGAGCAAAACCTTCACCGCGCATCCGAAGCTCGATTCCGTGACCGGCAACATGGTCGCGTTCGGCTACGAGGCCGAGGGCTTCGGCAGCAAGACCGTGTCGATCTTCGAGTTCACGCCGCAAGGCAAGCTCGTGTGGAACGCGAAGGTCGAAGTGCCGTACGTCGGCATGCTGCATGACTTCGCGGTCACCGAGAAACACATCGTGCTGTACGTGATCCCGATGGCCATGGATCAGAAGCAGATGGACAGCGGCGGCCCGCACTGGTCGTGGGATGGCACGCTGCCGACGTACTTCGGTTTCGTGCGCCGCGGCGGCGACGGCAAGGACGTGCAGTTCATCAAGGGCCCACGCGCAGCGCCACGCACGTCATGGGCACGTTCGACGACGGCAACAAGCTGTTCGTCGACGTCGAGATGTCGATGTCGAATCCATTCCCGTTCATGCCGATGCACGACGGCTCGCGCTGGGATCCGGTCGCGGGCTCGAGCCACATCACCCGGCTCACGGTCGATCTGTCGAAGCGCCGGCCGTCGGCGTACGGCATCGAGCAGCTGTACCCGCACGTCGGCGCGCTGCCGCGTCAAGACGATCGCTACAACACCGTCGCATATCGCTACGGCTTCCTGCCGTGCCCGGATCCGGAAGCGAAGCCCGGCACGGGCGGCGCGTGCTACGCGCGGTTCGATCATCAGACGCGCAAGTCCACGCTGTTCAATGCCGGCACCGAGTCGTCGCTGGCCGAGTGCTGCTTCGCGCCGCGCAGCGCGAACGCGCCGGAGGGCTCGGGCTACCTGATGGGGCTCGCGACGCGCAACAGCGAAGGTGGCCGCGCGGATCTCGTGATCCTCGACGCGGAGCACCTGAACGACGGCCCCGTGGCTACCGTGCATCTGCCGATGCGCGCGGTGGGCCAGATCCACGGCTGGTGGGTGCCGGAAGCGCAGCTGCCGAAGCGCCTGATTGTTCCGCGGCGGCGCCAGCGCGCCGCCGCCAGTCATGAGCGATCTCTTTTCATTACTCTGGCGCGCGATCGAGCCCCTCGCGCCCGGCGCCGCGCTGCTCCGCGGTTTCGCCGCGCCCCTCGACGCCGCGTCTCGCGCGACGTCGTGCGCAGCGTGTCCGCGGCCGCCCCGTTCCGGCAGATGATCACGCCGGGCGGCTTCACGATGTCGGTCGCAATGACGAACTGCGGCGCATTCGGTTGGGTGTCGGACGAGAGCGGTTACCGCTACTCGCCCACGGATCCCGACACCGGCCGACCGTGGCCCGCGTTGCCACCGGTGCTCGCCGATCTCGCAAGTCGCGCAGCGGCCGCCGCGGATTCGGCGGCTTTCATGCCCGACGCCTGTCTGGTGAATCGCTACGCGCCCGGTGCGCGGCTCACGCTGCATCAGGACAAGGAACGAGCGCGACATGAGCCAACCGATCGTGTCCGTGTCCCTCGGCGTGCCGGCCGTGTTCTTGTTCGGCGGCGTGCAGCGCAAGGAACGGCCGCTGCGCCTGCAACTCTACGCATGGCGACGTCGTCGTGTGGGGCGGGCCGGCGCGATTGCGGTATCACGGTGTCGCCACGCTCAAAGCCGCGCAGCATCCGTTCGCCGGCGCCGAACGCATCAACCTGACGCTGCGGCGCGCCCGCTAGCTCGGTCGCGAGTACGTGCCGATCAGACGGTTCATGCCGAGCACGTCTGGCTCGATGGCGGCAAACAGATCGTGGATCGACAACCCCGGGGGCAACGTGCTTGGCCGTTTCAACGCGAGCAACCAGAAGTAGTAGTGATGCACGCCGTGGCCTTCGGGCGGCAACGGCCCGCCGTAGCCAGGCTTGCCGAAACTGCTGACGCCGCTCGTGTAGCCGCGCTCGGCTTCCGCCAGCTTCGAAACGTTGCCCGGGATGTTGTACAGCACCCAGTGCGTGAAGCCGTACATGATCGGAGTGACGAGCGGTGCGTCGGGATCGTGGCACACGAGAGCGAATGCCTTCGTGCCCGCAGGCGCGCCGGCCCACTCGAGCGCGGGCGACACGTCCTCGCCTTCGCCGGTGTGCCTCTTCGGTATGCGGCCGAGCGGCTTGAACGCGGGGCTGGTCAGCTGCATCGACGACGGCGCGAAACCCATGAACGTGCTCCTCGTGTGGTGACAGCCAATGGTGGCACGAGTCGCACCATTCGTGGAGGCCAGTTCCGGAATTCAAGAGAAGATCTCTCGCGAAGGCGCGAAGGCGCGAAGCCGGATAAGAAGGCAAGAGATCGAGAGGCTAGGAGATCGAGACGAGGGTAGGCGCTAACCCTTCCGCTTCTTCTTGTCTGGCTTCGCGTCTTCGCGCCTTCGCGAGAGATCTTCTCTTTGTCTTCAATCGCGCTCGCGGGCGGCGAGGCGTTTGCGGCTGCGCTCGAGTGTCGCAGATTTTTCGCTGTCGCTCGCGGCGCTCCAGGCGATGATCTCCTCGAGGGAGCGGCCACAGCCCATGCAGACGTTGCTGTCGTCCAGACAGCAGTTGCGGACGCAGGGCGACGCGAGCGGGTCGGTGGGCGGTGGCGGATACATGCCCACGTATCATACGAACCGACGGCGTGCGCGGCGATGGGCCGCCGGGCGCTCACTGGCGTTCCGCTCCCCAAACCGTCGCGGCCAGCGGACGTCGCGGACTACTGGCACTCGAACGCGCGGTGACGTCTTGCAGCGCTGGGCGTTTCGTGTGGTGTTACATGGCAGCCCCTCCCGCTGCAACCGATCGCTGCACGATGAACGCGACACTCCACTATCTGTATGACCCGCTGTGTGGCTGGTGCTATGGCGCGGAGCCGCTCGCGGCCGCTGCCGAGCACGTCCCGGGTCTCACGCTGCGTTTGCACGCGGGCGCATTGTGGCCGGAGCCGACGCAATTGCCGCGAGAACATGCGCCTGTACATCCAGCAGGCCGATCTGCGCATCGCGCAGATGAGCGGCCAGCCATTCGGTGACGCGTATCTGAACCATTTGCTGTTGGATCCGCGCTGGTGCTCGACTCGCGGCCCGTGGTCGCCGCCGTGCTCGGCGGCCCAGCAGCTCGATCCCACGAAGACGCTGCCGATGCTGCGCGGCATTCAGCACGCGCACTACGAGCAGGGGCGGCACGTGGTGCAGGAGGCCGACGCTCGTCGACATCGCGAAGCAGCGTGGGCCTCGACGCGGCGGCATTCACGGCGGCGTTGCACTCCGTGCCCGTCGATCGGCACATCGCCGAGTCGCGCGAGTTCATGAACAATATCGGCGCGCAAGGGTTCCCTACGTTCGTGCTCGAGCTCGGCGACGAGTGGCTCGGCGTGCCGCATGGCCGGTTCGCGGCCGCGCCCGCGAAGTTTGCCGAGTGGCTCGACGCGCAGCTCAAGAATCGCGCTGCGGCGCACTGACCGCACGATGGCCGCGCTGTCGATTCTCGATCTCGCGTTCGTGACCGAGGGGGCGACGCCCGCCGACGCGCTGCATC
>CAWDUG010000009.1:0-406899 GCA_963805435.1 uncultured Gammaproteobacteria bacterium | reverse complement strand
TCGACATCGGGGGCGACTGGTACGACGTTGTGCGGCTCGACCACGGCAACATCCTGATCGTCGTCGGCGACGTGTCGGGACGGGGCTTGGAGGCGGCGACGATGATGGCGTCGCTGCGCTACTCCGCGCGTGCATATGCGGTAGAGGGGTACTCGCCGGGCAACAATTCTCACGAAGCTTTCCGGGCTCGCGAGCGTTACCCGCGACGGTCACTTCGCGACGGTGCTGTGCGGTGCGCTCGATGTGAGCACCGGGCGCGTGACCGTCGCGAACGCGGGTCATCCCGCGCCGCTGTTGGTCAGCCCGGGCGGCGCGGAGTTCATCGAGACGATCGTCGGTGTTCCCGTGGGAGTACACCGAGGTTCACCGTATTCGGAGACCGAATTCTCGTTTCCGCCGCGGATCGACCCTGCTCCTCTACACCGACGGAGCCGTCGAGCGCCGTGGGGAGCGGCTCGACGACGGTCTGGCGCGCCTGAAGCAGGTGAGTGAGACCGCGAGGGGTCCACTCGAGCAATTCCTCGACTCCGTCGTGCGCGGTGTGCTTCCCGATGGCGCCGAAGACGACACGGCATTGCTGGGGGTGAGATGGCAGGAATAGACGAGGCTCGGTCGGTACAGTTGGCGATCGGCGCGACCGCGACTCTCCGATTTCTTCATGTCGACCGTATGAGCCCGCAACGCCGTTTCCGCGAACACAGCCGCCTCCGTGAGCGCGGCGCGGCGCTACACGGCCGGCGCGATCAGCGGTCTCGAGCCCCGGCTCGCCGACGCGGTGGCAGTGATGGTCTCCGAGCTCGCGGCCAACGCCGTACGCCACTCCGGCACCCATTTCACGGTCACCATCGATCAGTCGGCACAGCTCATTCGGGTGGCCGTGACCGACAGCGGCGGCGGTACCCCCGTCGTGCGGGCGCCCGAACCGATCGAGCCGTCGGGCCGCGGGCTGCAGATCGTGCAGGCGCTGGCATCCGAATGGGGAGTCGTCCCCAACGCGGAGCCGCCCGGCAAGACCGTGTGGTTCACCGTTGGCGTCGAGCCGACCGCCGAGCCGCGCGGGCCGACCGCGCCGATCCGAGGGATCGACCTACCGAGCGTCGTGAATCGCGCGCGGGCCGACCGGGCTCCTCGCCGTCGACCGCCGGCGGTCGGGGAGCGCCGGCGAACCGACGCCGATCCACGGAGTTCGCCCGTTACCGGCCCGCAGGTGACGCACACGCGTGCCGCCGGCTGCGCGGCGAGGCGAGGGACGGGAATCGGCTGCCGGCACGTTTCGCACACGCCGTAGCTCCCGAGCCGAAGTCGTTCCGCCGCCGCGTCGAGCTCTGCGAGTTGCCGGTGCGCCCGCGGCAGCGCCGATACCTGCGCCCGCTCGAATCCGACCGTCGCACCTTCTGGGTCGTGTTCGTCATCGAGATTCGTGGACTCCGCCGACTCGACGATCGCGTCGAATGCTGCAGTCAGCTCGGTGATCCGGCGGACCGTGCGCTCGCGTTCCTCGCGCAGCCGTGACGCCGGGCCGCTTGTGTCTCGATCCGTCAACGAGGCGCGGCGATCTCGTCGTTGGTGAGGCCGCTGATCACCGAGCGGGGATGTTCCTCGGGGTCCCACCGTCGACCGCGGTGTCATCACGTTTGTGGAGCAGGAGCCAGTTCTCCTTGCCCGCGTCGTTCGTCTCGGTTCGGATCAAGACGACGCGGCCGCGCAGCTTCTCGCCGTAGAGGTCAACGTGGATCTCGCCCGCGTCGACCGCGGTCCACCGCGTCGTCGGCGCCGTGCAGCTCCCACGTCCCCCGGTCCCACACGATCACGTCACCATGGCCGTGGGTGCTTCCGGGAATCACGCCTTCGAAGTCGGCATGGCCGAGATCGTGGTCTTCGACGCGAACCGCGAGATGGCGGGCGCGGGGATCGAGGGTCACGCCTTTGGGAACGGCCCAGCTCACGAGCGCACCGTCGATCTCGAGCCGGAAGTCGTAGTGCAAACGCCGCGCCCGATGGCGCTGGACGACGAAGCGGGGGAGCGACGACACGGATGTGCGACCGGTACTGAGCGACGGGCGCTAGCCGCCGCCCATCTGCGCCAGGATGTCGGGCGGGACGAAGTTGTTCTCCGTCGTGGTCTCGGCCTCGGTGAGCTCGACCATGCGCGTGACCACCTCGGCGGGATCCATCTGTCCGGTGGTCACGAAGTCGCGCATCATCTCGAAGAGCGGAGTGCGCCGGCGCGTTCACCGAGCCTTCGCCGAACCATTCCCACATCGAGTCGGCCATCCGGTCGTTGAAGCCGGTGAGATACGGGCCGGGGTTGAGCAGCGTGACGTCGACACCCTGGCCGGCGAGCTCGGCCCGCATGGCCTTGCCCATCGCCTCGAACGCGTGCTTCGTCATCGAGTACGGGCCGAACGACGGTCCGACGACGACGCCCGCGATCGACGAGACGATGATGATCCGGCCCGAGCCCTTGGCCACCATCCGCGGCACCACCTGCTGGGTGATCGCGAGCGTGCCGAACACGTTGACCTCGAAGAGGTGGCGCACCCGGTCGAGCGGCACGTCGGCCATCGGCCCGGTCTGGCCGGCTCCGGCGTTGTTGATCAGCACGTCGATGTCCCAGCCGGCGGCCTTCGCCACGTCGGCCGAGGTGATGTCGAGCTTCTCGACCGTGAGCTGCGGTGCCTCGGCGCGGAGCGCGTCGGCCTGGTCCTCGGTCTCGGTGGTCGCGATGACCTGATGGCCGCGTTCGGCCAGGGCCAGGGCGGCGCCCTTGCCGAATCCGGAGCCGGCACCGGTGATCAATACGGACTTGGACACGTAGGCTGCTCCGCTCGCGAGTGGGTGAGGACGGCGCCCACCCTAAGGAAATCACGGCCGGCCTGCGGAGCACGGTGCTGGGCCGGCGCCCCGACCTGGGGTTCTGCAGGTTTCGGCCCGGATCAGGGAATTGACCGATCCGCCCATTTCAGGGTACAAAATACCCTATAGAGCTGCACGTTCAGCGGGACTCACGGAAGAGGTGCAGCGGGTCATGGAGACATTGCGCTGCCCGACATGCCTGAGCTTGGTGCTCGACGGCGGGGCGAAACGGTGCGGTTCGTGCGGCAAACGCCTGGGGAGTCGCGGCCGGCCGGTGGTGCTCGGTGAGAGCAACCGGATCGCCTCCCGTCCCGGCCCTCCCGATCGAATGGGAGCTGAACCGGCGCGTCGCCGCCGAGAATGCCGCGCACGATCGTCGACGCCGGGCCGCCACGAAATCGCGGCATCCGGCCGATCCGACCGCCGCACCCACGCTGTTCGAGACCGAAGCGCCCGCGCCCGACCGGGCGGCGCCACTCCCGCAAGGCTCGCCGCCGGGGTACACCGGAACCGGCCCGATCGTCGAGGCCGCGCCCACGCTGTTCGAGACGTACGCACCCGCCGAAGTCATCGAGCCCGAGGTCAGGTCGAGGCGCCGGTGGTCGAGGTGCCGGTGGTCGAGGTGCCGGTGGTCGAGGTGCCGGTGGTCGAAGTGCCGGTGGTCGAGGTGCCGGTGGTCGAAGTGCCGGTGGTCGAGGTGCCGGTGGTCGAGGCGCCGGTGGTCGAGGTGCCGGTGGTCGAGGCGCCGGTTGTCGAGCGGGAAGTCGTTTCTCCCGAGGTGCTCTTCGCCGATCCGGTGGTCGAGCCGTCTCGAGGCGCCGATCGTCGAGCCCGAGGTCATCGAGGCGACGATCGTCGAGCCCGAGGTGGTTGCGCCGCCGCGCGAGGTCGTGATCCCCGAAGTGCTGTTCGCCGACGAACCGCTCGCGCCGACCGAGACCGAGGCCGAGCCCGCGCCGAGACGATCGACCTCGAGCTCGAGACCGAGGTCATGATCGACGACGAGCTCTCGGGTCGCCGCCCCGCGGCGCGCCCCAACCTGTTCTCGGCAACGGGCCGCAACCCGCGGGTCAAGAAGATGGCCAAGGGCCGCCGGGGCTGGGTCGTCGACTACGTCGTCCCCGAGCCCGAGTCGAGGACCGAAGACACCGCGAGCTGAAGCGCTACTTGGTCAGGCGTACCGGGTTACCCGAGAGCGACGCCGTCCAGGTGGTCGCATCGTGGAACAGGGTCCGGCCGGGTAGCCGTACTGGATCTGGAGCCAGCACTTGGTGGGGTCGCGGTCGTCGCACGTGTAGTCGCTCGGGATCGTGGATCTTCCACGTGACCCATTTCCCGTTCCAGAACGAGACGGTGTCGTCGGGTTCGTCGTGACCTGCGCAGTGCACCCACCGCCCAGACTCGTCAGCGAGTGCGGGTTGGCCGCAAAGTCGTCTTCCTTGCACCGGGTCCCACGGACGTTGGCTGCCCGCGATGTAGTCCGTCGCCGGTTGCCGCGGCTCGCCGGATGCGAATAGGTGCAGTTGGCGAACTCTCCGACGGGTGTCCCACCCGCTCCGTGGGTCGCGTCGATGGCGCTCACCGTGAGCGCACCGGGGACTGTCACCACTTCCGTTCCCGACGTCGCCGATGTCGAAGAAGCTGAGCGTGAGGAACTGGCCTCGGGCCCAGCTCGGAACCCGCGCCAGGTAGAACTTCGGATTCGCCGACGTTGCGTTCGTGAACAGCGCCATCTTCGTGATCGCCGAGATCGAGACGTTCGGATCGAGCGTCGGCTGGCGTCGTGCGAGCAGCCGCTGCACGCCGCGATCGAGAAGTTGTTCACGCCGCCTTGGGTCGGCAGCCCACGGTCGTCTGCCCGACTGGACCTGCAACACGTAGGAGCTTCCCGTGAGCGCGGGGCAGCCGGCGTCGGTCGCGAAGTTCGCCCACTTGTGGAACGACCGTGATGGTCAAGTTGCCGGGGTTCGGCGGCCGGAGAGCGCCGAAGTATACCCGGGTAGGTCGACGCTGCAGATCGGCGGGCTGCCGAGCGGATTGGTCAGGTTGTCGAGCGGATACAGCGTGTAGGTCGTCGTGCGGACCGGCACATTTCCCGGTGAGGTCGGAAGCTCAGCGTCCGTCCCCGGTGCAGATCGGATAGGCGGCGCTCGCAAGCCGCGCAGTTCGCACCTTCGTCGATGAAGCCCGGGTCGTAGAGCTCGAGATTCAGCGGCTCGAGCTGCGGGTTCTTGATCTGGAACAACATGCCGTTGGTGTCGCGATCGGTGGTTGCCGAGTCCCGTGCCCGGGCAGTTGTCGGAGGACTGCGAGTTGTCCCTCGACGCACCAGCCGGCATAAATCGCGTTGCCGTCGACCTTCCGGTTCCCGCGTCCGGCGACGCTGGCCCAGATGTCGGGCTGATCGCACGTCGCGCAGCCGACGATGTTGCCGAAGTAGCTGGTCGGGCTGCCGAGGGCCACCGGCGGGTCGTACTCGGCAACCGAGGTGCGGCTGACGGTGATCGTGTCGATGCCGAGCACGCGGGCGAACCAGGTCGGGACGCTGCGCTTGACGTTGACCTGGATCTCGTTCGTGTTCAGGGAGGGATCCCCGTCGCAGCCGGCGCCACCGGGAGAACCGTTCACCGCGGTCACGGTCGTGTTCGAGGCGCCGTCGGCGAAGCCGTTGAGCGCAGCGATGTTCTGCGCGTGGGTGTTCGCGTTGGTGCAGTTGTCGGGGAGGTACGAGGCTGCGCTCAGTGCGGCGGCGTCGGCCGCGTCCTGCTCCTGTTGAGCCACGAGGTAGGCATGGCCGAGATCGACCGCGAACGCGGTGACGCCGAGCATCACGAAGATCAGCAGCGCGTACCAGACGAGCACGAAGCCGCCCTCGGCACCCGATTGGTTCGATCTGCGGGTCGGCCTGCGCATCGGACTAGGACGGCGCGGAGTTCGCGGTCGACGTCGGCTCCAGGTCGATCAGCACCGACTCGTGAAGGTTGATGTTCGCCGAGCCGATGAGCTTGGTGAGGAACGGGTACGTGGCCTTCACCGTGACCGAGAGCTTCCATGCCGAGATCTTGTTCCCGACCGCGGGGCACGCGTCCTGGTAGTGCACGTTGGCATCCCAGTTGTCGACATCGGACTGGCTCGGGAAGAACCGGTCGGGCACGTTCGGCGGGATGATCTCGTCGAAGCACATCGACGTCGAGGTGACGGTCGTGCCCGCGGAGCAGGAGCTGGGTGCGTTGAATCCGTTCGGCGGGGCTGCGTACACGACGATCTCGGTGGCCTGGGCCCGGGTCGAGTTGCCGAGCCCGGCGTTGACCGCGGTGGTGATCGACTGGAGTTGCCCGGGCTGCTTCGAGAGGGCCGAACCGATACGGGCGCCGGAGCGGGTCGCGCTCTTGATGCCGGCGGCGTCGGCGAAGGCGAAACCGAAGTCGATGAGGCCGAACGTCAACAGGAGGACGAGCGGCAGGATGATCGCGAACTCGACCATCGCCGCGCCGCGTTCGTCACGTCGCTTCTTCACGTGCGTCCCACCCCTGGTCGCCCAATCTCGCGGACATCGTAGCTCCGTTACCGGCATTGTTCCTCATAGCGGGCGAAACGGTCAAGCAGGGCTAATCGCGGCGATCCTTGGCTGCAGGCCGTTTCGCGCCGATGGGAGGGTATGAGGTGTCCGCGCCGCCCACGCGACGACGAACTGAGCGAACGCGGCGCGACGCTGGTCGAGTTCGCCCTGATCGTCCCGCTCCTGTTGTTGCTGGTGTTCGGGATCATCGAGTTCGGGCTCCTGTTCAACGCCGACTCCAACGTGAATCAGTCCGCCCGCGCCGGGGGCCGGACGGCGGCGATCCTCAGCACCGATCCCCAGATGGGGTACCGGGCCGCTGAGGCTGCCGCCAACGCGCTCGGGATCTCGCCGTCGAGCATCACCGGCACCCCGACGGTGTGCGTCGGCTTGTTCGATCCCGCGAACCCCAACGCGTGCACGAAGAACGTGACCTCGGTCACCCTCACGCACCTCGGAACGCCGGGCAGTCCGGTGTGGACGGTGGTGGTCAACGGCAATCCGCCCGGTCAGTACCCGGCGACCGACGGTTGGCCGGTGGCGCAACGGAACTACGGCTGTTCGAAGAACGGCCAGCCCGGCACCTACGACAAGGTGATCGTGCACGTCGCGATCCAGCACAAGCTCGTCATCCCCGGACTCTTCAGTGCCTTCCTCGGCGGAACCGACACGCCGACGGTCTCGGCGACGTCGGTGTTCCAGCTCGAGCCCGTCCCCTCGACCTCCTGCACGCCGTGACTCGAGGGGTCGGACGGTTGCGTGGACTGCGCGCCCGTCGGCGGGTGACCGACGAACGCGGCGTGATTCTCGTCTGGTCGGCGTTGATGCTGACGGTTCTGCTGGGCTCGGCCGCGTTCGCGGTCGACGTGTCGATGTGGCACGTCGAGCAGACGCGTGAGCAGAAGGCGTCCGACGCCGCCTCGCTCGCGGGTGCGGTGACCTTTCCCGACGATCCGGCTGCGTCCGACGCGGCCGCGCTCGACATCGCGAAGCAGAACGGCTATCCCGCGTCGGCCGTCACGCCGTTCGGCGCGAACGGCACCTGTCCGCTGATCGGCAACGCGACGATTCGCATCTGCACCGGGCCCGGCGATCGATCCGACCAGTACAAGGTCACGGTCGTGAAGAAGGTCAACAACATCTTCGGTGGGATCTTCGGCATCAACCAGACGACGATCAAGGCGACGGCGACGGGGGAGTACCTCCGGCCGCTCGTGATGGGGAGCCCGTCGAACCAGTACGGCAACGATCCCGACGCTCCCGACAGCCTGCGTACCTACCCGAACTTCTGGGGCAACATCGCGGGCGGCAACTCGACGAAGACGAACGGCGATGCGTACGCGGCCGACAATTGCAACGGTACGACCGACGGTTGCTCGACGAGCGGCTACGGGAACAACCTCGACTTCAATCCGAACGGCTACTACTACTCGGTCACCGCGACGGCGTCGGGGCCGGTCGCGCTCCAGGCGTTCGACCCCGCGTTCGTGCAGGTCGGTGACACGTGCACCGACGCGGCGGCGAACCTCGCCGGTGCATCCAACCTCGCAAACGTCCCGAACTATCCGCAGGGCGCGACGAACACCGTCGACATCCACAAGCGGTACTTGCCGGTGACGACGGCCAACCAGAACGATCCCGGGCTCCGCTACTGCACCGGTGACAACCGGTTCGACAGCGGGCCGGCCGTCACGACGACGTACCGCGTGCTCAAAGCGCAGGTGCCTGGCGATCCGAGCAGTGCGACGCCGGTGTGCGGGCCGATCACCTATCCGGGTTTTGTGGGTGACGTGACGGTCCCGCTCACAGCCGGAACGACACTGCCCGGTGCACCGGGCCCGCTCGCCACGTACTTCCGGCAGTGGGCGACACTCTGCACGGTGAACGCCGCGGCCGGTGACAACTACTTCATCCAGATGACCACTGACACCGCCAGCGCCGGGCACAATCGGTTCTCGTTGCGCGGCGTCGTGCCCAACAGCAGCACGCCCGCACCGGTGAACATCGCCGGCAACGCCTACATGGGCATCTACGCGAACGCGGGCGCCCGGCTCACGCAGTTCTATCTCGCCCGCGTCCCTTCGGCCGCGGCCGGTCACACGCTCGTGCTGAACTTCTTCGATATCGGCGACGCATCGTCGGTCGGATCGTTGCAGGTGTCGCCCCCGGCCGACGGCAACGTCGGCGCGGACTTCGCCGGCTGTCAGTGGACGGGTTCGCAGGGGTCCACGCTGAACACACCGACCTCGCCATGGGGAGCGTTCCTGAGTCTGCCCAACTGTCTCATCTCCGGAGTGAACGACGGCTCGAGTACCTGGAACGGTCAATGGATCACGGTCACGATCCCGATGCCGGCCAACTACACATGCGCCGACGCCGACCCGAACGGCTGCTGGGTCACGATCAACTACAACTTCGCGGGCGCCGTCAACGACACGACGTCGTGGAACGCCTATCTGATCGGTGACCCCGTCCGCCTGGTGAAGTAGCGCGGATTTCACGCGGGAACCCTCGAACCTGATGCAATGGGACCGTGGCGTGGTGCACGCATTGCAACAAATTCCTCACGCCGCCGAGGTCACGCCCGAAGGCACGTGCCCGAAGTGCGGTGAGACGGTCGAGCGGGGGCTGATCCCCGGCATGACGCGCCCGACCGACGAGCCCGCGCCCGCGGTCCCGTGGCACCTCAAGTTCCTCGGGATGCGCACTCGCGCTCTACCTCGGCTACCGGTTCCTGCAGATGGGCAGCTGGGCGATCCACTGGCTCACGCACTGACGCGCCGAGCCGGCACTCGGGCTGCCTAGCGTCTAACGGCCGGCCTGTAGATGGCTGTGGATGAAGGTCGCGTAACCGGCCGCGCCCGCCCCGGTGAGATGGATGCCGTCGGCGACGAACCAGTCGTCGTGCGGTGCCGCCGAACTTGTGCCAGTCGAGGAGGTGCGCGTTCGGGTACTTCTGCACGTCGGCGGCGAGCCGCTGGTTCACTTCCGTCTCCCAGGTGCGCGGCTCGCGCGCGTTGACGAAGAAGACCTGCCGGTTGCCCGACGACGCGCATCATCTGGTCGAACTGCGCGTCGCTGAACGCGCCGTTGGTGCCCATGTGCACGACGATCGTGGTGGGAGCAGGTCCGGCGTTCTTGTACTGCTGGATCACGACCGTCGCATCCCAGAACTGCCGGCTGACCTTCGCGTCGACGTACATGTTCGGAATCGTCTGCTCGAGGGACCTTCGGCGCCGAGCATGACGGAGTCGCCGACCGCGAGCACCTCGTGTCTGCAGCACGCGTTCGTCGTGGTGGGAGTGGCCGATGCCCCGACCTCGTCGTGCTCGTCGCGAGCTCGTCGATGCCCTGCGCCGAGCGTGCTGGTCGTGACGCGTTGTGCCGGTCGGAGCCTGTCGAGCGTGGCTTGGTCCGCGATATCGCCCTTGTCGCCCTTGTGTGCGCGCCGCGTTGAAGCCCGGGAATCCGCGGCTCTCACCCTGGCGCGCCCGGCGAGGCACGCGCCCAGCGCGACGACCATGATCGACGACGACGCCACCAGGACGAATCCGCGCCGCGCGTTCGTCGCCGATGCCGCGCCCGGATCGGTGCGGATCGCGTCGAGGTAGCGACCGATCACGCCGCCGGACCGGATCGGGGTCTCGACGTAGCGGTAGGAGAGCTCGGCCGCGCCGAACGACAGCACCAGGCGCAGCACCAGGAGGGGCCAGCCGTGCAGGGGGACGTCGAGGCCGGGCCGGGTGACGCAGAAGATCGGGAAGTGCCAGAGGTAGAGGCTGTACGAGCGCAGGCCGACCCATCGCAGCGGGCGCACCCCGAGCACGCGGCCCATGTCGGAGCGCGGGTGCACCGACCGCCGCGATCACGAGCAGCGTCGCGATGTCGACGAGGAGGAACCCGCCGCGGAACACGCTGATGTCGCTCGTCGGCAGGATCGGGAACGTGAAGTATCCGAAACGACCATGATGCAGCACGGCGCAGGCCGATGACCCCGCGACGTCGAGCGCGGCGCGCACGCCGCGACCGGCGGCGCCGCGGATCTGATACGGCGCGAAGAAGAACGCCATCATCGAGCCGAGGAGCAAGCCCGACAGGCGGGTGTCGGTCCAGTAGTACGCGGCGTTGATGCTGCCGTCACCAGTATCGCCATCAGCACCGTCGACGCGAGCGCGACGCCGAACATCGTGATGAGCATTCGCTTCCGCCCGAGCTTGCGCAGGCCGAGCACCAGCAGCGGCGGCCAGAGCAGGTAGAACTGCTCTTCGATCGCGAGTGACCAGAGATGCTTCAGCAGCGCGGGTCGGCCGGCCTCCGACGCGTACGACTGGTGCGAGATGATCAGCCACCAGTTGCTCGTGTAGCTGAGCGCGGCGACGGTGTTGGCCTTCATCGTGTTGATCGAGTCGGGCAGGAAGAGCAACGCGTAGCGGATGACGACGGCGAGCAGCACGAACAGCGCCGGGAGCAGGCGGCGGGCCCGGCGGTCCAGAATCGCTTCGACGACACCCGCCCGGTCTCCCGGCGCTCGGCGAGCAGCAGCGCGGTGATGAGGTAGCCGCTGACGACGAAGAACACCTCGACGCCGAGGAAACCGCCGGGTGCGAAACCTTGCTCGTGCCCACCGATGAAGTAGTGGTGGAACGCCAGGACGGCGAGCACCGAGATGGCTCGGAGGCCGTCGAGGCCCGGCAGGTATCCGAGTGACGTGCGATGGGTGTCGGCCGGGGCGTGTCTGCGCTGCCACGAGGTCAGTGTCGGTTCACGAGCGTCCGCGAGCCGCTCATAGCGGCACACGCCCAACTTGCACACCCAACTTGACCGCAGGATTGTGCCGACATTAGCGGCCGCGACGCGACACCGGCCTTGCGAATGTGCGCGGCCTTGTGCGAGCAGCTGACGAGCGAAGGGTGTGGCCCGCGTGCGCGCCGGTCGGTGCACCGTCCTCGACGAACACCGCGCCGTTCACGATCGTGGCGCGATAGCCCCGCGCCCGCTGCACGTATCGCGGCCCGCGCCGGTCGGGAAGTCGTGGACGACCTCGGGCAGCTCGACCGCCAACGCGTCGAGGTCGATCACGTTGACGTCGGCGAACGCGCCCGGCGCGAGCACGCCGCGGTCGACGACGCCGAAGAGCGTCGGCGGTGTCGGAGGTGAGCCGGCGGATCGCATCCTCGATCGGGTACTTCTGGCGGTCCCGGACCCAGTGCAGCAGGAACCAGGTCGGCAGCGAGGCGTCCATGATCAGGCCGACGTGCGCGCCCGAGTCGCCGAGCCCGATCGCCATGCGCGGGTGGTCGAGCATCTCCTCGACCGCGTCCATCCGCTGGTTGAGGAACGGGATAGTTGAACAGCGCCCGGCCCCGGGTCTCGCGCGAGATGCGGACGAAGGCCTCGGCGATCGTCTCGCCGGCGGCTCGGCGTGCGCGGCCAGCGAGGTCGTGCGGGTCGGCGGAGTAGTCGACGCGCGTCCGGCGGTGAGCACGTAGACGCCCGCGCCAGTCGAGCGGCGGAGTGTTGCGCCTCGCGGCCTGGAGCAGCTCGGCCCGCCGGTCGGGATCGTCGAGCACCGCGAGCCGCGTCGTCGAGGGCGAGCGGCTGCAGCGCGGCCCACGCCGGCGCGCGGTCGAAGAACGTGCGGTGCTGCAGCCCGAACAGCAGCCCGATGCCGCGCGCGGTCGTCTGCGGCCGGAGCTCGCCGCCGGTCGCGGCTTCCTCGTCGACGAGCTCGAGGATCTTGCGGAACAGCTCGGGGCCGGCGTTGCTCTGCGCGAGACCGAACGTGACCGGCCGGCCGGTGCGCCGATTGATCTCGGCCATCCAGTGCATCTCGGCGCGCGTGCCCTCGTAGTTCGTCGCCCGGTCGTTCGAAGCGCGGCGCGACCTCGAACACGCCCTTGCCGTGCGCGGCCGAGCACGTCGGCGATCGCGAGCAGCTCGCGTTCGTCGGCCCACGTTCCCGGTACCGGGCGGCCGTCGGGAACGCGGTGCAGCAGCGTGCGCGACGTCGAGAAGCCGAGCGCGCCCGCGCTGCATCGCCTCGTCGACGAGGTCGGCCATCGACCGCGATGTCGTCGTCGGTCGCGGGCTCTTCGTCGAGGCCGCGTTCGCCCATCGCGTAGTGGCGCAGCGCGCAGTGCCCGACCATGCCGCCGACGTTGACGCCCTTCGGCATGCGGTCGATCGCCTGCAGGTACTCGCCGTAGGTCTCCCAGTCCCACGCCAGGCCCTCGAGGATGCTCGCGGCCGGGATGTCCTCGACCGACTCCATGAGCTCGGCGAGCCACGACTGCCGGCCCGGGCGCACCGGCGCGAACGTGACGCCGCAGTTGCCGAGCACGACCGAGGTGACGCCGTGCCAGCACGACGACGTCGCGTCGGGATCCCAGGCGAGCTGCGCGTCGAGGTGGGTGTGGATGTCGACGAAGCCGGGCGTCACGAGCGCGCCCGTCGGCGTCGATCGTCGCGTGCGCCGCGCGTCGCGTGACCGTCGCCGACCGCGACGATCCGGTCGCCGTCGATCGCGACGTCGCCCGTGAACGCGGCGCGGCCGGTGCCGTCGACGATCGTGCCGCCGCGGATCACGAGGTCGTGGTCATGGCGCGGACGTAGCGTCCGAAGGCGCCGGTAACCTGGCACGCGGCGGTGGTGCCGACGCGTTCCCGAGCACGCGTGCCGACGGTGCCGAACGGGCCTGGGCGAGCACGACTACCTCGCCGACGAGGGGCTCGCCACGTCGATCTTCCTCGCGCTCGCGGCTGCGCCGGCCGCTGCTGCTCGAAGGCGAGGCCGGCGTCGGCAAGACCGAGGTTGCGAAGGTGCTCGCGCGATTGGACCGGCGGCGAGCTGGTTCGCCTCCAGTGCTACGAGGGCATCGACGCGACGCAGGCCGTCTACGAGTGGGACTACGCGCGCCAGCTCCTGCACCTGCGCGCGGTCGAGGCCAGCGGAGCGCAGATCGACGAAGACGAGCTCTACTCGGAGCGGTTCCTCGTGAAGCGTCCGCTGCTTCGCGCGCTCGCGCACGACGGCGACGATCCCGCCGGTGCTGCTGATCGACGAGGTCGATCGCGCCGACGACGAGTTCGAGGCGTTCCTGCTCGAGCTCCTCTCGGATTGGACGATCTCGGTGCCGGAGCTCGGAGCGGTGCACGCCGAAGTCCCGCCGGTCGTCGTGCTCACCTCGAACCGCACGCCGCGACGTGCACGACGCGCTCGAAGCGGCGCTGCCTCTACCACTGGATCGCGCATCCCGACTTCGAGCGCGAGCTCGCGATCGTGCGGCTGCCGCGCGCCGAGGTGCGCCGACGCGCTCGCCCGTGACGTCGCGGGCGCGGTCGAAGTGTTGCGCGACCTCGAGCTCTACAAGCCGCCCGGGTGTCGCCGAGACGATCGACTGGGCGCAGTCGCTCGCGATGCTCGGCACGACGCGACTCGACGAGCGCGTCGGTCGACGCGACGCTCGGGACGATCCTGAAGTACCACGAAGACCACGACCGCGTGCGCGCGCACGGCCTCGACGTGCTCGTGCGAGCCGCGATGGCGCGCAGTGCCTGACGCGCCGTCGACCGGCGGAGGCCGAGCCGGCATCGGCGGTCGCGTTCGCGCGCGGTGTTGCGCGGCGCCGGGCATCGAGGTCCCGGTCGGCGCGACGCTCGACTTCGCGCAGCGCGCTCGACTGCGTCGGGCTCGACCGAGCGCGTCCGGCGTGTACTGGGCGGGCCGGGCGACGCTCGTGCACCGCCCCGACGACATCGCGCACCTACGACCGCGCGTTCGAGGTGTTCTGGGAACGGCTCGTCGGCGCGGACGGCGCCGACGAGGAGCCGCGCACGCGCTCGATCGTCGCCGCGTTCGACGTCGAGTGCCGCCGACGCGTCGACGACGAGTGCCGGCCCGACGCGACGCAGCCGGTCGCTCACGCGTGCGCTGGAGCCCGGTCGAGGTGCTGCGCGAACGCGACTTCGCGTCGTACACCCCGGCCGAGTTCGTCGCAGGCGCGCCGGCTGATGGCCGATCTGCGGCTCGCCGGCTGCCGGCGCGGCCGTCGCGCCGGCGCCGGCCGACTCGCGCTCGCACGGCACGCCCGATCTGCGCCGCACGGTCCGCCGGTCGCTGCGGGCCGGCGGCGAAGTCGCGCCGCGCGGCGTTCAACGAGGCCGGCACGCGTCCGCGGCCGCTCGTGCTGCTGCTCGACGTGAGCGGTTCGATGGAGCCGTACGCCCGCGCCTTCGTGCGCTTCGTCCACGCGGCGGTCGTGAGCCGCACGCGTGTCGAGGCGTTCGCGCTCGGCACTCGGCTCACGCGGATCACCCGTGAGCTCTCGTCCCGTGATCCCGACGCCGCGGTGCACGCGGCCGCGAGCCGGGTCGTCGATTGGTCGGGCGGCACCCGGCTCGGCGACGGGCTGCGTGCGTTCAACGACGAGTGGGGGATCCGCGGCATGGCGCGTGGCGCGATCGTCGTGATCCTCTCCGACGGCTGGGACCGCGGCGAGCCCGAGGCGCTCGCCGAGCAGATGGCGCGGCTTGCCCGGGTCGCGTACAAGATCGTGTGGGTGAACCCGCTCAAGGCCAGCCCCGGCTACGCGCCGCTCGCGCAGGGAATGGCGGCCGCGCTGCCGCACGTTGACGTGTTCGTCGAGGGCCATTCGCTCGCCGCGCTCGAAGAGGTAGCGGCGGTGATCTCGCGATGATCGAGTCGGAGCCGATGAACGAGGTGCTCGACGACGTCGATCGCTGGCAGGCCGGCGGGCAGCGCGTCGCGATCGCGCGGGTCGTCGGCACCGAGGGTTCGAGCCCGCGCGACCCGGGCGCGGCGATGGCGGTGAGCGACGACAGGCGAGGTCGCGGGCTCGGTGTCGGGCGGCTGCGTCGAGGGCGCGGTCGTCGAGCGCCGCGCTCGAGATCCTCGCCGGCGAGCGCGAGCCGGGCGTCGATCACCTTCGGCTACTCCGACGACGACGCGTTCGCGGTCGGGCTCACCTGCGGCGGCACGATCCACCTCTTCGTCGAGCCGCTCGACGAGCGCGTGAGCGACGGGCCGCTGTTCGACGCGTTGCGCGACGGCGGTCGACGGCGTCGGCAGCCGGTCGCGCTCGTCACCGTGATCGACGGCGCCGGCGTCGGCGCCAAGTTGCTCGTGCGGCCCGACGCGACGCCGATCGGGCACGCTCGGCGACCCCGATCTCGATCGGGTCGTCGCGCGCGACGCGCTCGGCGAGCTCGAAGCCGGGCTCACCTCGCACGCGCCACTACGGCGCGCACGGCGAGGCGCGCGAAGACGCGGTGTCGGTGTTCATCGAGTCGTTCGTCGCTGCCGCCGCGCATGATCATCTTCGGCGCGGTCGACTTCACCGCCGCGCTCGCGCGGTCGCCAAGCTGCTCGGCTTCCGTGTCACGGTCTGCGACGCGCGGGCCGTGTTCGCGACGGTGCAGCGGTTCCCGATGGCCGACGAGGTCGTCAACGAGTGGCCCGACCGCTACCTCGCCGAGGTCGGCGCCGAGCTCGGGCCCCGCGACGCGGTGTGCGTGCTCACCCACGACCACAAGTTCGACGTGCCGGCGATCGTCGCGGCGGTGCAGACGAAGGTCGGCTACATCGGCGCGATGGGATCGCGCCGCACGCAACGAAGGTCGCGTCGAGCGGCTGCGCGAGGCGGGGCTGACCGACGCCGAGATCGCGCGGGTCATGTCGCCGATCGGTCTCGACATCGGCGCCCGCACGCCCGAGGAGACCGCGATCGCGATCTGCGCCGAGGTGATCGCGCACCGCACCGGCCGCCGGGCCGTCGCTGCGCGACACTGCCGGCCCGATCCACTAGAGCGAGGCCGATGCGACGTGGATCTCGGCATCGCCGGCGACGCGCCGCGGTCGCGGCCGCGTCGAAGGGCCTCGGCTACGCGGTCGCCGCCGCGCTCGTCGCCGAAGGCGTGCAGGTCGCCGTCTGCGGGCGCGAACGCCGACACGATCGAAGCCGCGGCCGCGAGCTCGGCGACGGCTCGGTCCCGATCGTCGCCGACGTCTCGTCGCCGTCGGGCGCGGCCGGGTTCGTCGCGCGACGCGCGCGCGGCGCTCGGCGGGGTCGACATCCTCGTCGCGAACGCGGGCGGACCGCCGCCCGGCAACTTCGCGAGCGTCACCGTCGACCAGTACCTCGAGGCGTTCGAGCTCAACTGCCGCTCGACCATCGCGATGTGTTACGAGGCCGTGCCCGCGATGCGCGAGCAGCAGTGGGGGCGAGTGGTCGCGATCACGTCGATCGCGGTGCGCCAGCCGATCCCGAACCTCATCCTCTCGAACACCGCGCGTGCCGGGCTCACCGGCTTCCTAAGACGCTGGCGCGCGAGGTCGCGGCCGACGGCGTGACCGTCAACTCGCTGTTGCCCGGACTGCACGCCACCGAGCGCGTCGCCGCGCTGCACGCGGGCGAGGCGACCGCCGCGGCCGGCATCCCCGCCGGGGTGATCGGCGATCCCGACGACTTCGGCCAGGTCGCCGCGTTCCTGTGCTCCGACGCGGCGCGGTACGTCACCGGGACCGCGATCCCCGTCGACGGCGGCGCCGTACGCCGGGATCGGCTGGTAGGGAGGCGCCGGATGTTCCGTCACGTCGTCATGATGCGCTGGAAGCCCGACGCGACCCCCGAGCAGCGTGCGGCGGTGCGACGCGCGCTTGGCCGCGCTGCCGGCCCGCATCCCGGAGATCCGCAGCTACACGGTCGGAACCGACGCCCACGTGAACGAGGGCAACTTCGATCTCGTGGTCGTCGCCGACTTCGACGACGTCGACGGCTACCTCGTCTACCGGGACCACCCCGATCACCTCGCGGTGATCGCCGAGCTCATCCGCCGATCCTCGCCGACCGTGCCGCGGTCCAGCACCGTGTCGACCAGCCTGACGACCGGTTCCACACGTAGAGCACCCGCGGATACGTAGACCCGGCCTCTCACGACCGGATCCGCCACTAAGGTCGCCTCACGTGAGCGTGTGGCTGGAGCAGGCGCGGGCGTATCCGCAACGGCGTCGTCGCGACGCCGCACTACCTCGCGACGAACGCGGGGCTGGCGATGCTCGCGAGCGGCGGCAACGCGGTCGACGCGGCGCTCGCGGCCAACCTCGTGCTCGGCGTCGTCACGCCGTACATGTGCGGTGTCGGCGGCGACCTGCTCGCGATGGTCTGGGACGGCGACGTCCAGGCGTACCGCGGCGTCGGGCCGCGCGCCGGCAGGCGCGACGCTCGACGCGGTGCGCGCGCAGTCGGGCGCGGACGACGATGCCGACGTTCGGTCCGCACCCGTGCACCGTGCCCGGCGCGGTCGACGGCTGGTTCACGCTGCTCGAGCGGTGGGGGACCCGGTCGTTCGCGCGAGGTCAGCGCGGCCGCGCGTCGCGCTACGCCGAAGACGGCTTCCCGCTCACGCGGCGCGGCGCCTGGTTCTTCGCCGGCAACGCGCGTAGCGCTCGAGCACTTCGGCCTGCACGACTTCACGCAACGCGTACGGCGCGCCAGCGGCCGGCTCGTGGGTCGCGCCAGCCCGCGCTGGCGCGCACGCTCCGCGTCCTCGCCGACGACGGCCCCGGCGCTGTACTACCGCGGCCCGATCGGCGCGGCGATCGCGCGAGCGGCTGCAGGAGGCGGGCGGCTTCATGACCGCCGGCGACCTCGCCGCAGCACCGGGGCGAATGGGTCGAGCCGCTGCGCGCGACCGTGCCGCGGCACGGAGATCCTCGAGATGCCGCCGCCGACGCAGGGGGTCACCGCGCTCGAAGCGCTGCGGATCGTCGACGGGCTCGATCTCGGCGCCGACGGGCCCGATCGCCAGCACCTGCTGATCGAGGCGATGAAGTTGGCGTTCGCCGACCGCGACGCGTACCTCGGCGACCCCGACGCGATGACGACGTCGCGTGCGAGGCGATCCTCGCCGACGAGTGGATCACCGACCGCCGGGCCCGGATCGATCCGGCGCGCCGCGAGCCGGTTCGAGCCGCGGCTCACGCCCCACGGGCGGAACCGATCTATCTGAACGCGGCCGACCGCGACGGCCTGCTCGTGAGCCTCATCCAGTCGAACTTCTTCGGCGCGGGTTGCGGGCTGCGGGTCGACGAGTGGGGGATCAACCTGCACAACCGCGGCTCGGCGTTCAACTTCGACGGCCGGTCACCCGAACGTGATCGGCCCGGCCAAGATGCCGCTGCACACCCTGATTCCCGGCGCTGGCGCTGCGTGACGGCCGGCCGTGGTTGGTGTTCGGGACCGAGGGCGGGCACGGCCAGGCGCAAACCCACCTCCAGCTCCTCACGCGGATGATCGTCGACGGCGACGACCCGCAGGCCGCGATCACCGCGCCGCGGTTCACGATCGATCCCGAGACGGGCCGGGTCGCGGTCGAAGACCACTTCGAGCCGGCGTGGATCGAAGACCTGCGCGGCCGGGGCCACGAGATCGACGTCGTGCCCGCGCTACCGCCACGGCCCGGGGATCGCGCACGCGATCGAATGTCGTCGACGCCGGGTACCGCGCCGGCTCCGACCCCCGGGCCGAAGGCGGTACCGCCGGTCTGTGAGCGGTGCGTCGCGTAGGGCGGGGCCGTGATCGCGCTCGCGTCTAGCCTTGCCTCGTGTCGAGCCACGGGACAGCACAGGGATCGCACGCGGCGGATCATGACCGTGCCGAACCTCATCTCGGTGGCGCGGCTGGCGTGCGTGCCCCTGTTCCTCTGGCTCCTCTGGGGCGCCGACCGCGAAGCTCGCGGCCGCGTCTGCTGCTCGCCGGCCTCGGGGCGACCGACTGGGTCGACGGCTACATCGCCCGCCATTTCGACCAGGGGAGCGAGCTCGGCAAGATCCTCGACCCCACCGCCGACCGGGTGCTGCTCGTCGCGGCGCGCGATCGCGATGCTCACGCAAGGGCTCCCGGTCGCAGGTCAACGCCGTCGCGTCGTCGTCATGCTCGTCCGTGAGGTCCTGATCGCGGCGCGCGACGATCGGTCTCGCCCTGGCCGGCGCCCGCCGCATCGACGTCGTGTGGGCGGGCAAGGCCGGCACGCTCGCGTTGATGTTCTCGTTGCCGATGTTCCTCGGCGCCGACGCGCACCACCGCGTCGTGGCACGCGTTCTTCATCGTGTCGGCGCTGGGGATTCGCGATCGGCGGCATCATCCTCGGCTACTACGCCGCGGCCAAGTACGTCCCCGTGGCGCGTGAGGCGCTACGAGAAGGCCGCGCCCACGCGCAGTGTCGTGGAGGTTGGTACATGAAGGCAGTGATCCTGGCCGGCGGTGAGGGCACGCGGCTTGCGCCCGCTCACGAGCAATCAACCCAAGCCGATGATGCCCATCGCGAACGTCCCGATGATGGAGCACATCGTGAAGCTCCTCGCGCGAGCACGGCTTCGACGACATCGTCGTGACGGTCGCGTTCATGGCGAACCACATCCGCAACTACTTCGGTGACGGCTCCGAGTTCGGCGTGCGCATGCGCTACGCCACCGAGGAAGCGCCGCTCGGCACGGCCGGCTCGGTCCGCAACGCCATGGCCGAGCTCGACGAGACCTTCCTCGTCATCTCCGGCGACGTGCTCACCGACATCGATCTCGGCGCCGTCGTCGAGCGGCACACGGCGAGCGCGGGCGCGTTCGCGACGATCGCACTGAAGCGGGTCGAGAACCCGGTCGACTTCGGCATCGTCATCACCGACGCCGACGGCACGATCGAGCGGTTCCTCGAGAAGCCCACGTGGGGCGAGGTGTTCTCCGACACGATCAACACCGGCATCTACGTGCTCGAACCCGGCGTGTTCGAGTTCATCCCCGAAGGCGAGGTCGTCGACTTCTCCGGCGACGTGTTCCCGGCGGTGCTCGACCGCGGGCTGACGCTGCTCGGCACCGTCGTCGACGGATACTGGGAAGACGTCGGCACGCTCGAGTCGTACCGCACCGCGCACGAGCAGCTCCTCGACGGCCAGGTCCGTATCGATCTGCCCGGCTTCCAGCTGCGCGAGGGGGTGTGGGTCGGAGAAGGCGTCGACGTCTCGCCCGACGCGATCATCGAGGGCCCGGTGCTCGTCGGCGACAACTCGCGGGTCGAAGCGGGCGCGGTGCTCGCGCCCGTACACCGTGCTCGGCGCCGACGTCGTCGTGAAGGCCGACGCGCACCTCGAGCGCACGGTCGTCCACGACCACTGCTACATCGGGCAGTCGGCGCGCCTGCGTGGTGCCGTCATCGGGCGCGCCAACGACATTCGTGACCACGCGCGGATCGAAGAAGGCGTCGTGATCGGCGACGAGTGCTTCGTCGGGAACCACGCGATCGTGAACCCGGGCGTGAAGATCTACCCGTTCAAGACCGTCGAGGCCGGGCGCGCTCGTCACGTCGTCGATCGTGTGGGAGAGCAAGGGCGCGCGCACGCTGTTCGGCCGGCGCGGCGTGCGCGGTCTCGCCAACGTCGACGTCACCTCCGAGGTCGCGGTTCGCCTCGCGATGGCCTACGGCACGGTGCTCAAGAAGGGTTCCGTCGTCTGCGTCAGCCGTGACACGAGCCGCGTCGCGCGCGCGCTGAAGCGGGCGATCATCGCCGGGTCTCAACCTGAGCGGCGTGCACGTGATGGACCTCGAGCTGTCGACCGTCCCCGTCACGCGGTTCCAGGTGCGCAGCGAACGGGCGCAGGGCGGCATCTCGGTCCGGCTCGCGCCCGACGATCCCGACAGCGTCGAGATCCGCTTCATCGACGCCAAAGGCGCCGACATCGACGAGGCGATGCAGCGCAAGATCGAGCGGCTGCTCTACCGCGAAGACTTCCGGCGTGCGTTCGCGGCCGACATCGGCGACATCGTGTTCCCGCCGCGCGCGTCGAGTTCTACACGGCCGCGCTTGGAGTCGAGCGTCGACGCCGACGGCTCCGCCGCCGCTCGTTCAAGGTCGTGCTCGACTACTCCTCCGGCGCGCGGCCTCGGTCGTGATGCCGCACGTGCTCGGCAAGATCGGGGCCTCGGTGCTCGCCGTGAACCCGTACGCCGCGACCGTCGGCGCCACGCGTCGACGACTTCGAGACCCGGGTGAAGATCCTCGGCGACCTCGTGCGCACCTCGGGTTCGGATCTCGGGCTCGTCTTCGATCCCGACGGCGAGACCGCGGTGATCATCGACGACGAAGGAACGGCGCTCACCGCCGATCAGGCGCTGCTGGTCATCGTCGAGCTCGTCTGCTCGACCGATCCCGAACGCGCGCATCGCGCTGCCGGTCTCGGTGAGCCGCGAGGTCGAGCGCATCGCGGAGCGCCACGGCGCGTCGATCACGTGGACGAAGCTGTCGGCGACGCACCTCATGGAGGTCGCGCAGCAGCGCGGCATCGATCTCGGCGCGTCGCAAGAAGGCGGGTTCATCTGGCCGTCGTTCCTCCCCGCGTACGACGCGGCCGCGACGCTCGCGCACCTGCTCGGATCTGCTCGCGACGGCCGATCGCACGTTGTCGGCGACGCTCGCCGGTCGATGCCGGCGACGCACGTCGCGCACGAAGTCGGTGCCCGACGCCGTGGGAGCGCAAGGGCGCGGTGATGCGCGGGATGGTCGAGCGGGCGAGGGGCACCCGACCGTGCTCGTCGACGGCGTGAAGATCGTCTACCCCGACGGATGGGCGCTGGTGCTGCCCGACCCGGAGATCGCGGTGACCCACGTGTGGGCCGACGCGATCGACCGACGCCGAAGCGCGGCGGCTGGTCGCCGTCCACGCCGGCCACGTCGCCGAGCTCAGCGCGTGAGCGGTGTCCAGCATCTCGGCCATGAACACTCCCAGCGGGAACATCCCGCAGGATCTGCGTTACAGCCGCGAGCACGAGTGGGTACGGGTCGACGGCATCGACCGCGCGCGTCGGCATCACCGACTTCGCCCAGGACAGCCTCGGCGACGTGGTGTTCGTGCAGCTCCCCGACGTCGGCCTCGAGGTCGTCGCGGGCGCGAGCGCCTCGGAGATCGAGTCGACCAAGTCGGTGTCCGACGTCTACGTGCCGGTCTCGGGGGTCGTGCACGCCGTGAACGAGGCGCTCGTCGACGCCCCGGAGCTGGTCAACCGCGATCCCGTACGGCGAGGGCTGGATCCTCGAGGTCACCCTTGCCGACCCGGCCGAGCTCGACGGCCTCTCGATGCCGCCGCCTATCGATGCGTTGGTCGAGGCCTCGTAAACCCTCAGGGTCAGGTAGAGATCGAGCCGGCGTTGTCGGGCCCGGCGGGGCCCCGATACCCTGACTGCGTGGTTTGTGCACGCTGCGGACACGCAGAATCAGCCCGACGCCCGGTTCTGCTCGTCGTGCGGCGCGCTCGCTCGAGGCGGTCCCGACGAGAACACCCAGACCCTGCACGCGGTCGAGGCGGCCGACGCCGAAGACGAGCTCGCCACCTACCTGGAGGGCCTGCCCGCCGGAGTCGGGCTGCTCGTCGTCCGGCACGGCCCGAACGCCGGCTCGTCGTTCCGCCTCGACGGCGAGCACACCAACGTCGGTCGGCATCCCGATTCGGAGATCTTCCTCGACGACATCACGGTGTCGCGGCGCCACGTCGTGCTCGATCGCACCGTCGGCGGGTACGTGCTGCGCGATGTCGGATCGCTCAACGGCACCTACGTGAACCGCGAGCGCGCCGACGAGGCGACGCTGCACCACGGCGACGAAGTGCAGATCGGTCGGTACCGGCTCAGCTTCGTGCTCGGCGACGAACGCGGACGACAGAGGACGCCTGACATGAGGCTTGGCTGACGTGGCCGGCGCGACATGTCTCGATCGGCGACGTGCTCGATCAGCTGCGCCCCGAGTTCGAAGACATCACGATCTCGAAGATCCGCTTCCTCGAGAGTCAGGGCCTCATCGATCCCGAGCGAACACCGTCGGGCTATCGCAAGTTCTACCCGTCGGACATCGAGCGACTTCGCTTCATCCTGCGCGAGCAACGCGAGCACTTCCTTCCGCTTGAAGGTCATCAAGGAGCGACTCGTCGGAGATCGACAGCGGCGCAGCATCCGGTCGACCCGATTCGCGACGGCCGGGGCCGGAACCCGACGCGAAGACCAAGCCGGCTTCCGCCGCGAAGGCGAAGCCGAAGAAGCGCAGGGCCAAGGCGCCCACGGCGGAGCCATTGTTCGAGACGACGCGCCGCGCGGCGGAGTCGGATTCGGCCCGGGTCATGACCGCAGCGGTACACGACGACACCGCGCCCGACGAATACGGCCTCTCCCTCACCGAAGTGATCCTCACCCGCACCGAGCTCGCGAAGGCGGCCGGGATCACCGACGAGGAGCTCGGCCAGCTCGAGGAATACGGGCTCGTCACGCCCGCGCACACGTCACGCGATCGGGTGCTGTTCGACGAAGACGCGCTCGCGATCGCCCGCGTCGCGTCGAGCTTCCTGCGGCACGGGATCGAGGCGCGGCACCTCCGCATGTACCGCGCGTTCGCCGAACGGGAAGCGGGCCTGTTCGAGCAGGTGCTGCTTGCCCTACGTGCGCCAGCGCAACCCCGAAGCGCAGGCGCGCACGCGCGAGACGCTCGGCGAGCTTTCCGGGTCTCGGGCGCCAGCTGCGCACCGCGCTGCTGCGCCAGGCGGTGCGGCGCTCGCTCAGCGGGTGACGGGCCGAGCGGGGATATGACCGCGACCGTCCTGCTCGATCGCCGACGCGGTGGCCGCGCACGTCAAGCGGCTCGGCGGCCGAGATCGCAGCCGACCATCCCGATGGCGTCGTGCTCGTCGGCGTGTTGAAGGGCGCGTTGCTCTTCGTCGCGGATCTCGCCCGGGCGATCGACCGGGGTTCCCGTAGAGGTCGACTTCATGTCGATCTCCCGGTTCGCCCCCGACTCCGGCCGGGTGAAGATCCTCCATGACCTCGAGCACCGACATCGGCGGCCGCGATGTCGTGCTGGTCGAGGACATGGTCGACACCGGCCTCACGCTCGCGTACCTCATGGGCCAGCTCGCCGAGCGCGGGCCCCGTCGACTCTCGGCCTGCACGCTGCTCGACCGGCCGGCCGGCGGATCGTGCCCGCACGAGCTCCGCTACCGGGGCGTCGAGCTCGCCGACGAGTTCGTGCTCGGTTACGGCCTGCACGCAAGCGATCTCTACCGCAACCTGCCCGTTCGTCGCGGTGGGGGATCGCGAGACGTGGTCGCGGCGACCCCCGACGCCTACGTCGCGCAGCTCTACTGCCGAGGAGAGAGCGCTCGGATGCGCGGTAGTAGGGTGGCCGCCGGCCGAACGGAGGCACCGTGATCCGCCTGTCGCTGATCGGAGTGCGCGTCGAAGTCCCGACGAACCAGCCGATCGTGCTGCTGCGCGAGGAAGAAGGCACCCGTTTCCTGCCGATCTTCATCGGCTCACCGGAGGCGACCGCGATCGTCTACGCGCTCCAGGGCCTGGCGACGCCGCGGCCGCTCACGCACGACCTGTTCAAGACCGTGCTCGACGACCTCTCGGTGAAGCTCGACCGGGTCGAGATCACCAGCCTGCACGAAGGCACCTTCTACGCCGAGATCGAGCTCGACCGTGACGGCGCCAAGTCGCGGATCTCGTCCCGGCCCTCCGATGCGATCGCGCTCGCGGTGCGCTTCGGCGGCGATATCCCGATCTTCGCCGACGAGGAGGTCCTCGATGAGGCCGGCGTGCTCTTCGAAGCCGACGACGAGGAGCAGGAAGTCGCCCAATTCCGCCAGTTCCTCGACGAGATCACCCCCGAGGACTTCGCCCAGTAGGGGGATCCGGGCGGGCCTGAGGCGAGCCGGCCTCCAGCACACTAGACTGGAGGTTTACGGTTCGACTCCGGATGTAGTTACACTCTGTGACGACGGGGCCGCCCTTCGGCTGCGGCCCGCACCTTGGGGAGTGGCGCGATGGCGGAGCACGAACTGGCACCGGGCGAGGGATACCGCGGGCCGCTGGTCTGCAAGATCGTCGGCATCACGTACCGCCAGCTCGACTACTGGGCGCGCACCGATCTCGTGCGCCCGTCGGTGTGCGACGCGACGGCAGCGGAACGCAACGGCTCTACTCGTACCGCGATCTCGTCGAGCTCAAGGTCATCAAGCGCCTGCTCGACGCCGACATCTCGCTGCAGGCCGCGCGCAAGGCGATCGAATACCTGCGCGAGCAGCTCGGCGCCGATCTCGCGTCGGCGCATCTCGTGCTCGACGGCAGCCAGACCGTGCTCGTGCAGACCGGCGACCAGATCGTCGACCTGTTGCGCAACGGCCAGGGCGTGTTGAACATCGTGTCGTTGGGACCGGTCGTCACCGACCTCGCGTCGGAGCTCGGCCGCGTCGACCCCGGCGAGCGCGTCACCATCGGCGACGTCGAGCACGCCTCGCGTGGTCGCGAGGTAGGGGAGCGCACCATCGAACTCGCGGAGCTCCCGCACGAGACTCGTGCGCTTCGCGCACAACTCCGAGCGCCAGTTCGCGAAGCTGCTCGACTTCTACAACATCGCGTGGGAGTACGAGCCGCGCACGTTCACGCTGGCATGGGATCGCGACGGTCGGCCCGTCGCAGGCGTTCACGCCCGACTTCTACCTGCCGGCGTACGACCTCTACATCGAGATCACCACGCTCAACCAGAAGCTCGTGACGAAGAAGAACCGCAAGGCGCGCCGCCTGCGCGAGCTGTACCCCGACGTCCAGATCCGCGTGCTCTACCAGCGTGACTACCTGCACCTGCTCGTGAAGTACGGACTCGAGCCGCCGTCGCAGCTCGCCGATCCCGACGCCGGGCGGCGACGGAGTTCCCGCTGCTGCGGTTCGGCCCGCTCGCGCGGCCCGAGTCGCCCGCCGCCGCGCGCGACCGCCGAGACTGCATGAGTGAAGAGCGACGACTCCGAGTTGCAACACAGCCCGCTCGACGCGCAGCACCGCGCGCTCGGCGCCAAGATGGTGCCCGTTCGGCGGCTGGGACATGCCGCTCCAGTACACGGGCGTGCTCGAGGAGCACCGGGCGTGCCGCGAGCAGCGGTGGTGTTCGACGTGTCGCACCTCGGCACCGTCGAGTTCCGGGGCCCGGGCGCCCACGACGCGCTGCAGTGGCTGCTGACCAACGACCTCGACCGGATCGGCCCGGGCCGGGCGCAGTACACGCACCTGCTCGATCCCGCCGACGCCCACGTCGTCGACGACATCATCGTGTGGTGGGTCGGCCCGACCGCTTCCTGGTGATGCCGAACGCGTCCAACACCGACGACCTGGCGGCGCGCGGCGGGGGAAGCCACGGCCGCGTCGCGGGCGCGTTCGAGGCGCACGACATCACCGCGACGCGCGCGGTGCTCGCCGTGCAAGGTCCCGAGGCGCGGCGCGCTGCTCGCGACGGTGAGTGCCGAGGCGGCGCGCGGTGCCGCGGTTCGCGGTGCAGTCGGTCGGCGAGTGGATCGTCGCGGGTACCGGCTACACCGGCGAAGACGGCGTGGAGATCCACGTGCCCGGCGGCGAGCGCGCCGGCGTTGTGGGATGCGATCGTCGGCCGCCGGGCATCACCCCGGCCGGCCTCGGCGCGCGCGACACGTTGCGCCTCGAAGCCGGTCTCCCGTTGCACGGCCACGAGCTGGGCGCGGGCATCACGCCGTTGCAAGCGGGCCTCGGTTGGGTCGTCCGCTGGGACAAGGGCGACTTCCGCGGCCGAGGACCGCTCGAGGCGGAACGCGACACGGGGGGTCGCGCGGCGCTTGCGCGGGATCGCCGATCGAGGGCCGGCGCCCGGCCCGCGATGGTGCGCGCGTGCTGGTCGACGGCGCGGCGGTCGGCGTCGTGTCACCAGCGGCAACTTCTCACCGACGCTCGGCCACGCGATCGCGCCTCGCGTTCCTGCGCCCCGATATCGAGCCCGGCGCCGAGGTCGAGCTCGATGTACGCGGCCAGATGCTCGCGGTCGAGGTCGTGAAGCTGCCCGTTCGTCAAGCGCTGACGAGCGGCGCTAGCCGGCGGGCAGCTTGCTCCGGCCGTCCGTCGCCCACCACGAAGCGGTGAGCGCGAGGCCCTCCACGTTGCCGCGGGGCTGCATCTCCTCGAACACCCGGCGGTACGACGTGCGCGCATCAACCAGCGGCCGTCACGCTTCACGTACTCGTCCGTGTAGAACGACGCGCCCCGGATCGTGATGTTCCACTGCGTGTCGATCACGGTGTCGTCGAGCGCCCAGATCGCGGTCGCCGAATCGGGCCCGGTGAGCTCGATCTCGGGGTGGTGCATCTTGTGGCTCGAATGGAACGTCTCGGCGCCCATCGACCGGGTCAGGAACTCGACGATCGCATCGCGGCCCTCGAACGTGTACCCGCCGCCGCTGTACGCCGCCACCGCGTCGGGCGTGAACAGCCCGGCGATCTCGTCCCAGAGCTTCAGATCGAGGCACCGGGCGTAGGCGTACTTCAGCCGCTTGATCTGCTCGAACTCGACAAGATCCTCGGGCGTCATGCCCGGAGCGTACGTCCCGACGTCGCAAACCCACCATCAGATAGCAGGGTTCCGGCGCCTGAGCAGGGGTGTTTCGGCCAATCACATACGCGTAACGATCAGCTTGACATAAGGGGCATTATCGGCGGTACGGAGGGGAGCTTCGCCTTCGGCTCGCTGAGGCCCGGGCGCCGACAATGCGGCCTAGGGCCTGACTGACGGCGTGCTTCGTCTCTGGCTGGCGCACGGCACGTTGACGATTCCACGTCTCATTCTGTGGCCTGTTTTGCGGCGTACAACAGCACGTTCAGGAGTCGGCGTTCGTCGTCGGCGTCGTCGTCGCTGAGATCCGTTTCGACGTCTTTGACGGTCTCGGCCAGCACGTACAGCTTGTCCCGGAGCTCGTCGAGCTCGTGACGGGTCATGATCAGCTCGTGCTCGCCGAGGCCGAGCTCGGCGGTTCGGCGGCGGGATTCGTAGTCGCGCTGGCGACACGAACGCCGGCAGTACCGCCGGGGCCGACCGGGACCCGCCGGGTCTCGTACGACCGCCCGCACCACTGGCACCGGGCCGTCGCCTCCCCGGATAACCCAGATAACGTCACAGTGACGATCTAGCGTAGCGCAATCGCGATTGCCGGTGACCGGATTGATCGTGCAGGCTGCGAGGAGCGCGAGCGCGGGGCCGAAAGCGGCATTGACATAGCGAGCTGCGTTCATGCGCGAACCTTTGCAGAGCTGCCCCGGTGGGTCAAGCGCAGGGCCCGCGCGTGACTGGCCACGGTGTCGGCGAAAACCGACGCAGAACCGCTTGTTTTCGGCCTCGCGGATACGCAGCATGGCTCAGGATCGGGCACAAGGATGAACCGCCGATGCGCTCACGTCATCACTACTTGCTCGCGTGTTTCGGTGCGCTGCTAACTGCGTGTCACGGGGGCGGGGGCTCGTCGAACAACAACAATCCGCCGCCGAACGCGCCGACCGTTGGGCTCGATGCACGGCCGTCGAACACGATGTGCGTCGCGCCGTCGAAGGCCTCGGGCAACGCTGGCAGCACGATCGCGCTGCAGCGCGTGTTTGCAGGCGTGTCGCTGAGCCAGCCGCTTGCGATGCTGCAGGCGCCGGGCGACGACACGCGCTGGTTCGTGCTCGAGAAGACCGGCGCCGTGCGCGTGTTTGCGAACACGCCGAACGTCACGACTGCGAGCACGTTCCTGTCGCTCACGGTAAACTCCGACTCGGCGAGGGCGGGCTGCTCGGCATGGCGTTCCATCCGAACTGGGCCACGAACCACCAAGCCTTCGTGTCGTTCACGGAAGGCTCGCCGATGGTGTCGGTCATCGCGCGTTTCACGAGCACCGACGGCGGCGCCACGCTGGACGCGAGCACTCGGCAGGACATCCTGAAGCTGAATCAGCCGTTCGACAACCACGACGGCGGCAACATCGCGTTCGGGCAGGACGGCAATCTCTACATCGGCTTCGGCGATGGCGGATCGGGCGGCGATCCGCAGGGTCATGGCCAGGACACGACCGACGTGCTCGGCGACATTCCTGCGCATCAACGTCGACGGCGCGGCGCCTTACACGATCCCGGCCGACAACCCATTCGCGGCGAGCGGCACCATGTGCGGGCCAGATCCCCACGCGTCGGCCGGCAACTGCAAGGAGATCTACGCCTGGGGCATGCGCAACCCCTGGCGCTGGAGCTTCGATTCGTCGACAGGCGAGTTGTGGGCGGGAGATGTGGGGCAAAGCGCGTACGAGGAGATCGACAAGATCGTGCGCGGCGGCAACTACGGCTGGAATTGCCGCGAAGGCACGCACGCGTATAGCGGCGCACCGAACACCTGCCCGGCGAGCACGGCGGGCTTCGTCGAGCCCCTGATCGACTACGACCACAGCGAGGGCAACTCCGTCACCGGCGGCTATGTGTACCGCGGCAGTGCGCTGCCTGCACTCGCCGGGCGTCTATCTCTTCGCCGACTACGGTAGCGGCCGCATCTGGCGGCTCGTGCCGAACGGCGGCGGCTACACGAAGCAGCAGCTTCTCGACACGAACCTCGGCATCTCGTCCTTCGGCCAGGGCAACGACGGCGAGCTGTACGTCGTCGACATCAACGGCGGCGCTCTGTACAAGATCGTCGACGGTGGCGGTGGCGGCTCGTCGGGCTCGCCCGTGCCCACGCTCCTGTCCGACACGGGCTGCGTGAACATGCAGAACCCGAGCCAACCCGCTGCCAGCCTGATTCCGTACGCGCCCGCTGCGGCGTTCTGGTCCGACGGCGCCGTGAAAGACCGCTGGCTCGCGATTCCGAACGGCACTTCGATCTCGGTCGGGTCGGACGGCGACTTCACGTTCCCGAACGGCAGCGTGCTCGTGAAGCACTTCCGCCTGAACGGCGCGTTGATAGAGACGCGCCTGTTCATGCGCCACCCCGACGGCGACTGGGCCGGCTACACGTACGAGTGGAACACGCAGCAGACGAACGCCACGCTCGTGACCGGCGGCAAGACGAGCACGGTCGGCGGGCAAAGCTGGCGGTTCCCGAGCGGCAACGAATGCCTGAGCTGCCACACGCAGGCCGCGGGCTACGTGCTCGGCGCGGAAGCGGCGCAGCTGAACCACGACTTCGTCTATACGAGCACCGGGCGCACGGCCAACGAGCTGCGCACGCTCGACCACATCACCATGTTCACGACGCCATTAGGTGACCCAGCCAATCAGCCCGCGATGCCGGATCCGACGGACACGGCGGCGCCGCTCGGCCAACGCGCGCGGGCGTACCTGCACACGAACTGCTCTCAGTGCCACCGGCCGGGTGGCGGAACGCCGAGCTCGATGGATTTGCGCTACGCCACGCTGCTCTCGAGCACCGCCGCCTGCGACGCGCCGCCGCAGGCAGGGGATCTCGGCATCGGAGCCGCGGCGCGCATCATCGCGCCCGGCAGCCCGGCGAACTCTGTGCTGGTGGCGCGTGCGAACCGCCGCGACGCGAGCGGCATGCCGCCGCTGGCGTCGAGCATGGTCGATTCCGCCGGCGTCGCTCTACTCGAGCAGTGGATCACGAGCCTCACCACGTGCCAATGAATTGAGTTTCGCGCCGCGCATGAACGACAATGCGCGCCCATGGCAACCGACGATAGCAGTACCGAGGCCGGCCGCGACTTCATCCGCCAGATCGTGGCCGAGGAAGTGGCCGCAGGAAAGAACGGCGGCCGCGTGCAGACGCGTTTCCCACCGGAGCCGAACGGGTACCTGCATATTGGCCACGCGATGGCTATCTGCGTGGACTTCGGCGTGGCGCAGGATTTCGGCGGTACCTGTTATCTGCGCTTCGACGACACGAATCCCGAGCGCGAGACAGACGAGTTCGTCGAGGGCATCAAGCGCGACGTGCACTGGCTCGGCTTCAGCTGGGATGACCGACTGCGCCACGCTTCGGACTACTTCCAGCAAATTCATGACTTCGCCATGGAGCTCATCAAACGCGGGCTCGCGTACGTCGACCACCAGAGCGCAGACGACATTCGCAAGAACCGCGGCACGCTGACCGAGCCGGGTACGAACAGCCCGTACCGCGACCGTTCCGCGGCCGAGAACCTGAAGCTGTTCGACATGATGCGGCGCGGCGAGATCGACGAGGGCACGTGCGTGCTGCGCGCGAAGATCGACATGACCGCGCCGAACATCAATCTGCGCGACCCGACGCTGTACCGAATTCGGAAGGTCGCTCACCAGCGCACGGGCGAAACGTGGTGCATCTACCCGATGTACGACTATGCGCACACCATGTCCGACGCCATCGAAGGCACCACGCATTCCCTGTGCTCTCTCGAGTTCGAGGATCACCGACCGCTCTACGACTGGTTTCTCGATCAGCTGTGGAAGGGGTCTGGCCGGCCCCGGCAGATCGAGTTCTCGCGGTTGAATCTGATGTTCACCGTCACGAGCAAACGAATATTGAAGCGGCTCGTCGACGAGAAGCACGTGGAGGGCTGGGACGACCCGCGCATGCCAACGCTGTCGGGCATTCGCCGCCGGGGGTTCACGCCGGAATCGATCCGCACGTTCGTGCAGCGCGTAGGCGTGACGAAGAAGAGCAAGGTCGCCGAGCTCGGTCAGTTCGAGACCTGCATCCGCGAGGACTTGAACGAGCGCGCGCAGCGGCGTTTTGCCGTGCTCGATCCGTTGAAGATCGTGATCGACACGTATCCGGAAGATAAAGAGGAGTGGCTCGATGCTGCGAACCACCCGAACAAGCCGGAGCTTGGGCGCGCGCAAAGTGCCGTTCACGCGCGAGGTTTTCATCGAGCGCGAGGACTTCATGGAGAACGCGCCCGGCAAGTTCCACCGCCTGAAACCCGGCGGCGAAGTCCGCTGCGTTACGGCTACATTGTGAAGTGCGAGAGTGTGGTGAAGAACGCGGCCGGTGAGGTCGTGGAGCTGCATTGCAGCCACGATCCCGCTTCGCGTAGCGGCTCGGAAGATTCGGGCCGCAAAGTGAAGGGCACGATCCACTGGGTATCGGCGAAGCATGCGTTCCGCGCGCCGGTGCGGTTGTACGATCGGTTGTTCTCGAAACCGTTTCCGGGCAGCGACCTCGGCAGCGAGCTGAACTCGCAGTCCCTGATGCTCGCCGACAAGGCGGTGCTCGAGCCGTCGCTCGCGCAGGCGAAGCCGGACGAGCGGTTCCAGTTCGAGCGCGTGGGCTACTTCGTGGCGGACAGCAAGCTCTCGAAGCCCGGCGCGCCCGTGTTCAACCGCACGGTCACGCTGCGCGACTCGTGGGCGAAGATCGAGCAGGAAGCGCTGGCGGCGGCGCAGAAATAGCGGTCGCGATGTTGCTCAGAAGGTGGTGCCCGATCGTGCTGCTGGTTGCCGGCACGGTTGGCTGCGACCGGGTGACGAAGCACATCGCGGCGCAGAAGCTCGCGGGCCTTCCGATGCAATCATACTTCGCGGATACGTTGCGGCTCGGTTATGCGGAGAACGTGGGCGGGTTCTTGAGCGTCGGGGCGAATCTGCCGACGCCGGTTCGGACCATCATCTTCACGGCGGCCACCGGCCTTCTGCTGGTTCTCTTGATCGCGGCCGCGTGGCGCAACGGCTGGGACCGATGGCGAACAGTGGCGCTGTCGTTGTTCATTGCGGGCGGCGCCTCCAACTGGATTGACCGTTTCGCCACCGGCAAGGTCGTCGATTTCCTGAATGTGGGAATCGGCGGTCTCCGAACCGGGGTTTTTAACGTGGCGGATATGGCCATCATGGCCGGGGTGGCGCTGCTTTTTGTAACCCAGATCAAGACTTCCAGGGATCGGGGTGCTTAAGTATCGGGCTACTTGCTCAGCCGACGATAGGAGATCACACGCGAACGTTTGTGGTCACTGAGCTCTATGAGCGCATCGGCTTCGCGAACTACGGCCTCGAGTTTCGGATGAACCTCGCCGGCAAAGCGTAGCCCTAAGGCGCCGGCCATCTTCATGGCGAAGCGCGTGCCAAGGTCGTAGCATTCACGCCATGCGCACCGATGAGCTCGAGATCCGCGACCTGGTTGCAAAGTGGCTCGCCGCGTCGAAGGCTGGCGATGTCGACACCGTGCTCAGCCTGATGACAGACGACGTCGTGTTCTTGGTCCCAGGCCGCGAGCCGATGAACAAGCAGGAATTTGCTGCGCTGTCGCGCATACGCCCCGGCAGTACGCCGCCGCACATCGACGGGCACTCCGAGATTCAGGAGATCTTGGTATCGGGTGACGTCGCCTTCATGTGGACGAAGCTGTCGATGGTCATGACGCCGCCCGGCGGCCAGCCGATGGAGCGCGCCGGCCACACGCTGTCGGTGCTGAAGCGTGTTGACGGTAAGTGGTTGCTCGCGCGCGATGCGAACCTGCTCGCGCCGGTGTCGCGCGTGACCGCCAAGTAGTGCCGCGCGCCGAGAGACGCAGCAAATCTCGTATAAGGAGCTGCATTCGAAGCCTGGCGCCAAGGTAGGAAGATCTATGAGACGAGGCACAACATACACCAATGAGCGGCTTGGGAAGATAGAGGTCGTTCCTGACTTTCTGCCGCCACCGGAAGAGCTCGCTCTCAAGGACGATGGCATCCGCGTCACTCTTTCGCTGAGTCGGCGCAGCGTCGAATTCTTCGAAGCGCACGCATCGCGTGCCAACGTTTCTTATCATAAGATGATCCGCAGTCTGCTCGAAGCGTACGCGGACCGGTACTCGGAAAAACCTGCCAAACGGCGGAGCGCGGGCAGAGTTTCGCGACGCGAATGAACTCGTGCGGCCCGTGGCCGTGCTAGCTCACTTGCCCGCCATCACGACCTTCTTGTACAACGTCTGCGCGTTGCCGGCGGCGTCGTACTTCGCCTTCAACGTTCTATACGCCGCGCCGTTGTAGAGCTGGTCGAATTCCGTTTCGCTCAGGAACGACGAGCTGTACAGCATCTTGATACCGTCGAGCTCGAAGCACTTCTGGTCCAGGATCTTCGTGTAGTGGTAGGGCGCCATGCCCTCGGGCCGCTGCACCTGGCAGTAACAACCGAGGTTGAAGTACAGCTCGTTTGGCTTGATGGGGTACAGCGTGGGTTGGCGCGGTGCTTTGATCGGCACGGCGGCCCACGGCTGTCCGGCGAGATCGACGTTGTCGATCGCGAAGCGGATCAGCTCCTCGCCGCGGTGCCACGGCACTTCCCAGTCCTGGATCAACGGCTCCGTGCGTTCGTCGCGAATGCCGATCGAGCCGAGCAGTTTGTTCTTCGTGGCGACGTACTTCGTGTAGAACGCGGAGTTGCGCCACTGCTCAGGCGCGTAGCGGCGGAACAGGTTGTAGAAGCCGGTCTCTGGCACGTTCCAGAACCAGTCCGGGTCGTAGCGGAAGATGTAGTCGAACGTCGTGAGATAGATGTCGGCGCGTTTCTCGACGAGTCGGTAGAACACGTCCTTGCGCACGATGTCGTCGACTTCGCCCGGCCGGTCCACGAACCGGCCGGTCATCAGATAGAAGCGGCCGTCCTCGAAGAACAGCCCCTCGACGAACGCGAGGTCCGGCGAATCCGTCGCCATCTCCATCGCATCGAGGTACGCCGGGATCGAGCGGAACAGCTGCATGTGCAGGTGCACGTGCGGCTTCGCAGGATGCAGGGCGATCTTCGCGCGCAGGATGTAGCCGAGTGTGCCGTAGGAGTTCGGCAGCGCGTTGAAGAGATCCGCGTGCTCGTTGTCGGCGCGCGCCGTGACGACTTTGCCGCCCGGCAGCAGCACGTCGGCTTCGCGCAGCCCGTCGTGCACGAAACCGTAGCGAAAGCACGTGGATTCGATGCCGATGCCCACCGTCGCACCGCCGACCGTGATGTGTTTGAGTTCCGGCGCCACGAGCGGCAGGAAGCCGTGTTCGAGGCAGTGCCGGACTACGGTCTCGTAGGTCGTGAGGCCCTCGACATCGACGGTGCGCGCTGCTGCGTCGAGCGCGAGCACGTGGTTGAACTCGCCGAGCGACACGCGCCGTGCGGCGGCGCCGCGCGGCTGGTAGCGGAACAGGTTCGAGATCGTCGACTTCGCGAGCCGGAGCTGGCCGGCGCCCTGCTGCCAGTTGCTCGTGAGGCGGGCGACCTTCTCCGCGTAGCCCTCAGGGGTGGTCGCGGTAGACATGCGCGCGCGTCCATGGGACGTCTTTCGCGCCACTACGCGCGTACAACACCTGGAACAGCTGCAGCTTGCCGGTGGTGAAAGCCGCAATGGAGCCGACGAGGTACAGGCGCCACGCACGCACGAACGTTTCGTCGAACAACGCGCGCACGGCGTCGACGTTCTCCTCGTAGCGCTGGACCCACCATTCGAGCGTCTTCGCGTAGTGCAGGCGGATGTTCTCGACGTCGAGCACGGACAGGCCGTTCGGCTCGAACATGTCCATCATCTGGCGCAACGTCGGCGGCTGGGCGCCCGGGAAGATGCGCTTGTCGATCCAGGCGTTCAGCATCGCCGGGCTGTCGCGGCCGATGGAGTGCACGAGCCCGCGGCCGTTCGGCCCGATGACCCTTTTCATGAGCGCCCCGAGCCCGGGGTAGTTGCCGACGCCGACGTGCTCGAGCATGCCGATCGAGACGAATGCATCGTACGTGCCGGACATGTTCCGGTAGTCGTCCTCGACGAATTCGACGAGATGCTCGAGGCCGCGCTGCTTCGACCAGTCGCGAGCGAACGCGATCTGCTCCTTCGAGATGTTGAACGTGCGCACGTGCACGCCGTAGTTCTCGGCCATGAACAGCGCGAAGCCGCCCCAGCCGCTGCCGGCCTCGACGACGGTCTCGCCGGGCTTCAGCTGCAGCTTGCGGCACACGTGGTGCATCTTGGCCTGCTGCGCCTGCTCGATCGTCATCGCGGGGTCGGCGAAGTAGGCGCAGGTGTACTGCAGCGCTTCGCGGTCGAGCCAGAGCTTGTAGAAATCGTTGCCGAGGTCGTAGTGGTGGTGGATGTTGCGCTTCGACTCGGACAGGTCCGGCGCCAGCGCGCGACCGCGCTCGAGCAGCGCGCCGAGCGCGGTGTTCTCGGTGGTGTAGCGATACGCTTCCTCGAGCAGTATCAGCAGATCGCCGCGAACCTCGATGCGGCCGGCGCTGTAGAGGTCGCCGAAGTGCAGATCCGGGTGCACGACCAGCATCCACAGCGCTTTGCGGTCGAGAATTCGCAGGCGCACCGTGCCGTCGCGCGGCGCCATGTCGGGCTCGTCCCAGAGGGCAACCTTGACGGGCGATTCCCCGAGCTTGGTGGTGATGGTGCGCGCCATCCACCGGTCGAGAGCGTTCGGTTGGCTGCGCGATCCGGCATCGGCGTAGCCGTAGCCGTCGTCGCGAACGCCAAGCGGTTCCAAACGACTTCTATTCATGGTCTTTGCCTCCGCCTGCAACTCGATCCGGTCTGCCCCCGCGCAGGTGCGCGGCATTGCCCCGGTCTTCCGCCGGGTTCGGACCCCGTGCGGCGGGGTGCGAGCAGCATTTTGCCAAAATGCCGACCCCGCGGCGTGCAACGCCGGGATTCGGTTCGTTCTTGTGGTGTAGGTTACTATACCGGCAGCAAATCGGCATGCAGGTTTGCGACAAAACGGCGAAACCGAAGGCTATGACCCCAACCCTTGCCCAATGGCAGAACCAGGCGGCCGTCAAGGACCGTTTGAATCGACCCCTGCGCGACTTGCGGATTTCGGTCATCGACCGTTGCAACTACCGCTGTCCGTACTGCATGCCGGCCGAGCTCTACGGCGACAACCACAAGTTCCTGCCGCGCGGCCACTGGCTCACGCCGGGCGAGATCAAGCGTGTCGCGAGCGTGTTCCTGCAGCTCGGCGTCAGGAAGCTGCGCCTCACGGGCGGCGAGCCGCTTCTGCGCCGCGACATTGTCGACATCGTGGCCGGATTGGCGGAGTTGAACGGCGCCGACGACATTGCGATCACGACGAACGGCTCGCGGTTGGCCGAGCACGCGGCGGCGCTCAAACAGGCGGGGTTGAATCGCGTAACAGTCAGCCTCGACAGCCTCGACCCCGAGGTGTTCAGGGAGATGAACGGCGGCCGAGGCGAACTCGCGACGGTGCTCGCCGGCATCGATGCGGCGCGCAAAGTCGGTTTTCCGATCAAGTTGAACACAGTCGTCGAGCGCGGCAAGAACGATCACACGCTGCTCGATCTCGTCGAGCACTTTCGCGGTACTGGCGTCATCGTGCGGTTCATCGAGTTCATGGACGTCGGCACGGTCAACGGCTGGCAGCCGCGGCAGGTCGTGCCGTCGAAGGAGTTGCTCGAGCGCTTGCGCGCACGTTGGCCCTTGTCGCCCGTCGGCAGCAACTATCGCGGCGAAGTGGCGAAGCGCTATGCGTTCGACGACGGGCAAGGCGAGATCGGGTTCATCTCGTCCGTCAGCGAGCCGTTCTGCGGCGACTGCCATCGCGCGCGGCTGTCGGCCGACGGTACGGTATATACGTGCCTGTTCGCGTCGGCCGGGGCCGACTTGCGCGGCCCGTTGCGCTCGGGTGCGAGCGACTCCGATCTCGTCGGGTTGCTACAGAACATCTGGCGTAATCGCACGGATCGCTACAGCGAGATCCGGGGCCGGCTGCTCGAGCATAAGCCCGAAGGCACGGAAAAATCCGAACGCGTCGAAATGTACCGGATGGGCGGTTGATGCTGACGCACGTCGACGCCGCCAACCGGCCGACGATGGTGGATGTCGGCGACAAGGCCGTCACGACACGCGCCGCGGTGGCGCGTGCGATCGTCGTGTTTCCGGCCGACGTCGTGGTGCGCTCGGGTGAGGCGCTGCGCACGAAGAAGGGCCCGGTGTTCGACACGGCCATCATTGCGGGCGTCATGGCCGCCAAACGCACGCACGAGCTGATCCCGTTCTGTCACCCAATCCCGCTCGAGGACTGCAAGATCGGGATCGAGTGGGGCGAGGGCAACGAAATCGTGATCGAATGCTCGGTGCGCGCCACACACAAGACCGGTGTGGAGATGGAAGCGCTGACGGGTGCTACGGTCGCGGCGCTCACGATCTACGACATGTGCAAGGCGCTCACGCACGGCATCGAAATTCGCGAAGTGACGCTGCTCGAGAAGATCGGCGGCAAGCGCGACTTCGGCCGCGCGGAGAAGGCCGCGCGATGATCGAGGTCACGGCACGCTACTTCGCGGCGTTCCGCGAGCGCGCGGGCCGCGACCGCGAGCAGCTCACGACCAACGCGCGCACCGCCGCCGAGCTCTACGGCGAGCTCGCGCGCAAGTACGGCTTCGCCGATTCGATGACGCGCTGCAAGGTTGCGATCAACGACGAGCTCGCCGACTGGAATGTGACGCTCGAGGCCGGCAACGAGGTGCTGTTCTTTCCGCCTGTCGCCGGCGGCTGATCCTACGCATGTCGTTCAAGATCACGTCGGTGCCGATCGACCCCGAAACACGCAAGCGTGAGCTCGTGCAGAGCGCGGCCGGCGCCTGTGTCACCTTCGAAGGATGGGTTCGCAATCACAACGAGGGCGAAGCCGTGCAGGCGCTCGAGTATGAAGCCCATGTAGGTTTGGCCGAGAAAGAGGGCGCGAAGATCCTGGCCGAAGCGAAGCAGCGGTTCGCGATCGAAACGGCGGTCTGCGAGCATCGCGTGGGCAAGCTCGCGATCGGCGACTGCGCGGTATGGGTCGGCGTGTCGGCGGGGCATCGCGGCGCGGCGTTCGACGCGTGCCGCTACATCATCGACGAGACCAAAGCGCGCGTGCCGATCTGGAAGAAAGAACACTACGCCAGCGGCGAGACCGGCTGGGTCAACTGCGCCACGCGCTGACGTCCTCCGGAGTGTCGAGATCCACGGCGGCTTGCGGCATGTCGACGAGCGTGAGCACTTGCGCATCGCGCAGTAGCGTTCGCGCTCCGCTATCGCCGCGCAGCGCTCGCACAGAACGCCACGCGCCACGTGGCAACACGGCCGGTACACCGGCGCGGTTGTCATAACGCGCTGCGGCGGGTATTTCCGGGCGCCGCCGCCAGGCATCGAGCAGGCGGCGTAGCGCATTCGCATCGACACGAGGCTGGTCGACGAGCTGCACCAAAATTGCGCGCGTGGTACGCGGTACCGCTTCGAGCGCCGCTTGGAGCGATGACGCGAGCCCGTCGGCCCAGCGCGCATTCGCTATTACGATCGCCGCCGGCGCCGCGCGCCGCACCACGAGCCGCAGCCGGAGGCGATGGGCGCCCAACACTACGACGAGTGGCGCGCCCGGCGCAGCGGCGCGCGCGGCTTCGATGGCGTGCAGCAGTAGCGGCCGGCTTTGGCGACGCAGCAATTGCTTGGGGCGCCCGAGTCGTCGCGAGCCGCCAGCGGCGAGCAGAACACAGGCGAGCGCGGGCGAACGACGGGCTGCGAACCGGGCCATGTTCCCACTATACTCAAGCCGTGACTCAGATCCGCCTAGGCTTGGCCCACGCCGACGAAGCGCCATCCATAGCGCGCATGTCGCGCCAGCTCGTGGAACACGGTTTGAAGTGGTCGTGGACCGACGCGCGCGTTGAGCAGTGCTTGCGCAACCGAGAATGCGTGGTGCTCGCTGCGCGCGACCGGCGGCGGCTCGTCGGGTTCGCGATCATGGAGTTCTACGACCTGCATGCGCATCTTGCGCTGCTCGCCGTGCAGCCCGGATACCAGCGCCAAGGCCTCGGACGCGCGATGCTCGAATGGCTCGAAGCGTCCGCGCGTACGGCGGGAATTTTCTCCATCCGGCTCGAGCTGCGCGCAGGCAACGATTCGGCGCGCCTATTCTACGAACGGCTTGGTTATCGCGAAGCGGGGCGCAAGCAGGCGTACTACGACGGACGCGAGGACGCGCTGCGCATGCTGCACGATCTCGCCGTCGCCACGACGTCGGGCGCAGCGCCGCAATGACCGAGCCGCGGCCGTTCAAGCCGCTGCGAATCGCCGTGCTCACGGTTTCCGACACGCGCGACCAAACAACCGACAAATCCGGCGCTCTGCTCGTCGAGCGCGTGCGCACGGCGGGTCACACGCTTGCGGCGAAGACCATCGTGCGCGACGACATCTACGCGATCCGGGCGATCGTGTCGGCGTGGATCGCGGATGCGAACGTCGAGGTCGTGATCTCGACGGGAGGCACCGGCATCACGGGCCGCGACGGCACGCCCGAAGCGATCGCCGTGCTGCTCGACAAACGAGATCGATGGCTTCGGCGAGCTGTTCCGCACGATCTCCTACGAAGAGATCGGCCCGTCGAGCCTCCAGTCGCGCTGCCTCGCCGGCGTCGCGAACGCCACGTACATCTTCTGCCTGCCGGGCTCCTCGAACGCGTGCGCGACAGGCTGGGACAAGCTCATCGCCCCGCAGCTCGATTTCCGCACGCGCCCGTGCAACCTCGCCGAGCTGATGCCCCGCCTGAAAGAGTAGCGCTGCGTTCCCCTGGCGCGCCTTCAAGAGAAGATCTCTCGCAAAGGCGCGAAGGCGCGAAGCCTGATAAGAAGATTTGGATTTGGATGAATCTAGGTTTTGGTCTTCTTATCTGGCTTGGCGCCTTCGCGCCTTCGCGAGAGGTGTTTATTCTTCGCCGGCGTCTTTGCGGCGAGAGAAAAGGTAGCGCCGTCGGAATGCCTGAAATATGATGGAGACGCTTTAGGACCGAGGGGTGGCCGGCAACGGCCTGAGAGATCGACGAATGCGTCGATCAACCCTTTGAACCTGATCCGGTTAGTACCGGCGAAGGGACGGGAACATTCGACTTTTCCCCACTCGCTAGTAACTGAAGACCGGATCTCGCTCGAGAGGAGATCCGACATGCAGCGTTTGTTTTGGCGCTTGGCGGCAGCCGCCGCCGTTCTACCTACCGCGCTTCGCGCGCAGCCGCCCACCGGTCTCGAAGAGATCGTCGTGACCGCGGCGTTTCGCGACACGAATATCGGCCAGCTGCCCGTCAGTGTCACCGTGCTCGACCACGAGGAGCTGCGCGAAACGACACAACAGCACTTCGAGGAAGCGATTCGTCAGGTGCCGAACCTGAACCTGTCCGGCGAAGGTTCGCGCGCGCGCTATTTTCAACTCCGCGGCGTCGGTGAGCTCGAGCAGTACGAAGGCTCGCCCAATCCGTCGGTCGGCTTCATCGTCGATGATATCGACTTCTCCGGTCTCGGCAGTCTCGGCACGCTGTTCGACATCGATCGCGTCGAAGTGCTGCGCGGGCCGCAGGGCACGCGCTACGGCGCGAACGCGCTCGGCGGGTTGATCTATCTGCGTTCGATGGAGCCGTCGCGCGAGCACAGCGCGGACTTCGAAACCACCGTTGGCAGCGACGGCACGCGCGCGCTGGGCGCCGCTGCCGGCGGCCCGCTCGGCGATACGCTCACTTATCGCGCGTCCGTGCAGAAGTACGAGAGCGATGGTTTCCGCGACAACGTATTCCTGAACCGGCACGACACTTACGGCCGCGATGAGCTGACGGCGCGCGGCAAGCTCGCGTGGAAACCGAGCGAGCATGTGCACGTGGATCTCGCGGGGCTCTATATCGACATCGACAACGGTTACGACGCGTGGGCCATCGACAACGGCTTCAAAACGTACTCGGACAAGCCCGGCCGCGACGCACAGCGATCGAAAGCCGTGTCGGCGCGCGTGACTGCGGAGCTGCCGAAGATCGACCTCGTGAGCATCACAGGTATAGCAGACACGAGCGCCGTGTTCAGCTTCGACGCCGACTGGGGCAACGCCGCGTACTGGGCGCCCTACGTGTACGACTACGTGGAAGGCACGAATCGCGAGCGGCGCACGTACAGCGAGGAGCTGCGCCTGCTGTCGAAACCGGGAGCAATCGCTGGCGGGCGCGGCGACTGGCTCGTCGGCGTCTATGCGCTCGATCTCCACGAGAGCAACGACCACCGCCTCGAGGGCGTCTACGCCGATCCGTTCTGCGGCCCGAGTGCGACCTCGCGGCAGACAGCGACGCGCTAAGTGACTACGGCGCGACGAACGTCGCAGTCTTCGGCCAGGTTCGGATCTCTGCTGAACACGCGGCTCGAGCTCACGGCCGGGCTGCGCGCCGAGCGCCGTACGGCGCACTACGACGACAACTCGAGCAACCACTTCGCTCCGGATGACGACATGACGCGGCGGCGAAGTCGCGTTCGACTGGCGGCTCACACCGCGCCACTCCGCTTACGTGCGTCTCGCGCGCGGCTACAAGGCCGGTGGGTTCAACGTATCGTTGGCCGGCATCGATTTCTCCACGATCGACGGGCTCACGGCGAAGGAGATTTCGTTCGGCCCCGAGCTGCTCACGAGTCTCGAAGCCGGCGTGCGCGGAACGTTCGCCGACGGTCGGTTGCGTGCCGACATCGGCGCATTCGCGGCGCGGCGCACCGATCAGCAGATCAAAGTGCCGATCCAGCTGGTTCTCGGCGACCCGTCGTCGTTCCTGTTCGTGACGGCGAACGCCGAGCGCGGTGAGCACCACGGCATCGAGGCGAGCCTCGACTGGCGGGCGAGCGATCGTATTGCGCTAAAGGCCGCTGTCGGTTGGCTCGAGACGAAGATCGAGCGGTTCTCGTTGTTCCCGTTGATTGAAGGCCGCGAGGAAGCGCACGCGCCGCGCTACACGTATTCGTTCGGCGCCACGTATCGCGCGCCGTCCGGTTGGTGGGGCCGGCTCGACCTTTCCGGCATGGGCAAATTCTTCTTCGACTACGGGCACGATCAGATGTCGAAGCCGTACGGCCTCACGAATCTGACGGTCGGGCGTGACTGGGGCGGCTGGTCCGCGAAGTTCTGGATCCGGAACCTGCTCGACAAAGAGTACTTCGTGCGCGGCTTCTACTTCGGCAACGAGCCGCCGGATTTCCCGAGCAAGCTGTACACACGGCTCGGCGACCCGCGTCACTTTGGCTTGACCCTGAGCTATCACTGGTAGGTGTGACATGCGCGTGACCGCAGAAATGAGTCTCTATCCTCTCGCGGGGCAACCGCTTCCGAAGATTCTGGCGTTCATCGATACCGTGCAGCGCGACAAACGGCTCGAGGTCGTCGTGAATCAGTTGAGCACGCAGGCGCGCGGCGAGCTGCACGACGTCATGGACGTGCTGACGACCGCGATCGAGCGCTCGTTCGGCGCTGGCGGCGCGCAGGCGCTGGTGCTGAAGATCCTGAACGCGGATCTGCCCATCGCCAAGCCGCCGGTGCTCGAACAACCGTAGCGCCGAACCGTACGTGGACATCGTTGCGCTGATCAAAGGACTGCCACCGCTCGAGGCGGTGGGTGTGCTGTTCAGCATTTTGTATCTCGTACTCGCGATTCGAGAGAACATCTGGTGCTGGCCTGCGGCCTTCATCTCGTCGGCGCTGGCCGTGATCGTATTGTTCGAGGCGCGGCTCTACAGTGAATCCGGGTTGAACGTGTTCTACGCGGTGATCGCCGTGTACGGCTGGTATCAATGGCGCTACGGTGGCCACGAGCCCGGCGGTGCTGCCGCAGTGCTGCCGATCGGCACATGGCCGCTGCGCACTCACGCGCTTGCGCTTGGCGGCATCGCGCTCTGCGGAGCCGCCGTTGGCTGGCTGTTGCACCGCTACACGGCCGCGGCGTTCCCGTACGCGGATTCGTGGATCACGGTGGCGTCGATCGTCACGACGTACATGGTGGCCCGCAAGATTCTCGAGAACTGGCCTTACTGGCTCGTGATCGACAGCGCGAGCCTGTACCTCTATGTGCTGCGCGGTCTGAATCTCTACGCCGGGTTGTTCGCGCTGTACCTCGTGCTCGTCGTGATCGGCTGGTACCGTTGGCGGCGCGACTGGCGTGCGCAGCGCGAGAGCGTCGCATGAAGGGAGACGTCGACGACAGCGTGCCGCGCCGCGCTGCGCCGCGTGTGGCCGGATCGCGCCACCGTGGAGAAGGCGCAGATTCGAGCGCTTGGGGGCGGTGTCAGCCCGCGCACGTTCCTCGCGGTTGCCGGCACCCAGCGTTACGTATTGCGGCTGCCGACCGCCAGCTCGATGGCGTTGCTCGACCTCGCGACGGAAGCGCATGCGATGCGCGTCGCCGCGGCAGCGGACCTGGCGCCGGCCGTCGTGGCCGTCGACATCGAGGCCGGCCTGCTATTGACCGAATACCGGGTCATGCCCTGGACCAACGAAATGGTTCGCGCGCCGATCGCAATCTCGTCGATCGCGCGTTTACTGCGCGCATTGCATGCGTTGCCCATCGAGTTGCCCATGATTGCCATCGAAAGCGTCGCAGCCCGGTATCTCGCAGAGCTCGACGCAGATCCGGCATCGCCGATGTCGACGGACGATCGACGGTGGGGAGACGAGTTACTGCGGCTTGCTCGTCACCAGGCGGCGGCCCATGCACCCAGCGTTTTCTGCCACAACGATCTCGTTGCGGCGAACATTCTGACCGACGGGGTGGCCGCGCGACTCATTGACTTCGAGTATGCTGGGCGCGGTACGCCGCTGCTGGATCTCGCAAGCCTGGCCGGCATGAATGACTTCACTGAAACGCAGCGCCGCCTGCTGCTCGCCGAGTATTACGGGGAGCCGGCCGCCGCGCCGCTGGTGAGGGAACTGGATGACGCGATTCGCATGGTTCGATTGCTCGGCGTACTTCTGGGCACGCCTCGCCGCACGGCGCGTCGCCGGCGACGACAGCCTACCTGCGGCTCGCGGATGAACTCGGCGCAACACTGAAGTAGGTTCGAATATGGCGAACGTGGCTTTTCTTGGCTTGGGTGTCATGGGCTTTCCGATGGCCGGGTGGCTGGCGCGGAAGGGGCACACCGTGACGGTGTTCAATCGCACGGCCGCGAAGGCCGAGCGCTGGTGCAAGGAGTACGGTGGACGCGCCGCCGCTACGCCGTCGGCGGCCGCGCAAGGCGCGGAGATCGTATTCAGCTGCTTAGGCGACGACCCCGACCTGCGCGCGATTGCGATCGGCGAAGGTGGCGTGATCGCCGCGATGCAGCGCGGCGCAATCTTCTGCGACCACACGACGGCCTCGGCCGACGTCGCGCGCGAGATCGCCGCGGCGGGCCGCGCGCGCGGCGTGCAGTGCCTCGACGCGCCGGTGTCCGGCGGTCAGGCCGGCGCCGAGAACGGCAAGCTCACCGTCATGGCGGGCGGCGACGCCGCGGCGTTCGCGACGGCCGAGCCTGTGATTCGCTCGTACGCGCACAACGTGCGGCTGCTCGGTCCGGCGGGCTCCGGTCAGCTGACGAAGATGGTGAATCAGATCGCGATCGCCGGCGTCGTGCAGGGCCTCGCCGAGGCGCTGAACTTCGCGCGCAAGGCCGGGCTCGACGTTGCGACCGTCGTCGACACGATCTCGAAGGGCGCCGCGCAGTCGTGGCAGATGGAGAATCGCTGGAAGACGATGAGCGAGGGCAAGTTCGAGTTTGGCTTCGCCGTCGAGTGGATGCGCAAGGATCTGCGGATCTGCCTGCAGGAAGCGCGTAACAACGGCGCCGAGCTGCCGGTCGCCGCGCTCGTCGATCAGTTCTATGCCGACGTTACGGCCATGGGCGGCAAGCGTTGGGACACGTCGAGCCTGATCGCGCGTCTGAACCGCGACGAGAAACGCTGAGCGCCATGCAGCCGATCCTCGCCGATCTGATCCACCTGCTGAAGCTCGAGCGCGTCGAGGATCACATCTTCCGCGGCGAGAGTCGCGATCTTGGCGGCGCGCGCGTGTTCGGCGGCCAGGTGGTGGGGCAGGCGCTGACGGCTGCGAGCTACACGGTGCAGGGGCGCGAAGTGCACTCGCTGCACGCGTACTTCCTCGTTGCGGGCGACGTGAACGCGCCGATCATCTACGAAGTGGACGTGGCGCGCGACGGCAGGAGCTTCAGCAACCGGCGCGTTGTCGCGATCCAGCACGGCCAGCCGATCTTCAACATGACCGTGTCGTTCCAGGTGCCGGAGCAGGGTCTCGAGCACTCGGCGCCGATGCCGCAGGTGCCGGGGCCGGAAGGGCTCGCGGATGCGCGTGAGCTGCCCGAGGAAATGCTTCTGAAGGTGCCGGAGAAGATGCGCCGGTTCCTGACGCACGAGCGGCCGTTTCACGTGCGGCCTGTCGAGCCGATCCAGATCATCGCGCCGCCGCCTGCTGCGGCCGTGCGCCACATCTGGATCAAGACGATCGACGCGCTGCCGGACGACGCCGATCTGCACCGCAACGTGCTTGCCTACGTGTCCGACTACCAGCTCGTGGCCACGGCCACGATGCCGCACGGTATCCACTTCGCCGAAGGCAACGTGCAGATGGCGAGCCTCGACCACGCGATGTGGTTCCATCGGCCGTTCCGCGTGGACGACTGGCTGCTGTACGTGATGGAGAGCCCGAACGCGTCGGGCGGGCGCGGTCTCGCGCTCGGCAAGTTCTTCACGCGCGACGGGCGCCTCGTCGCATCGACGGCGCAGGAAGGCGTGATTCGCGTCTGGCCCGGGCGCTGAGCGTCGGGCGCTTGCTTACTGCGTCAGCTCGAGCAGCTTGAACGTGTCGGGCACGAGCTCGGGGCGTCGTCCTTGCGGTATCGGCTGCTTGAACTCGGCCGTCACCGTATAGAGCCGATGAGTTCTCGTATCGAGCTCCATCGTGCGTGCACCCGGTGCCGTCTGCACGGTCTGCACGACACGAAAGGCCGTGGGACTGTCCTCGTGCACCACCGTGATCGCACCGTCGCCGCCGGTCGAAGCGAACGCGAGCCCGGTGCCCGCGTCGTAGCGAGCCGCATCCGCGCCGGGGCCGATCGCCACGTTCGCCACGACTTTGCCGCTGTCGATGGCCGACATGGCCATCATTCGATTGCGGCAGACGCTAAATAGCACGCGGTGCGCGGTGTCGATCGCGAGGCCCGTCGGATCCTCGCACGGCGCGATCTTCCAGCGGCGCACGACCTTCATTGCCGCAGCATCGAGCTCCGCGATCTCCGCCGTGTCTTCGAGGTTCACGTAGATCTTGCCCGCCCCGTCGGCGACTCCAAACTCGGGTTTGCCGCCGAGCGCGATGGTGCCGATGCGCTGGTTTGTCTTCGGATCGAGCACACTGGCGGTCATTGCATCGCCATTCAGCGTGAACATATGGCCCGTCGTCGGTTCGCGCAGAATCGCATCCGCGTCGTCATCGACCTTCGTGCGTGCGACCACGGCCAATGTCTTCAGGTCGAAGATCACGACGGTCGCGTCGCCTCCCGAGGTTGCGAAGCCGTGCCCCGATGGTTCGTCGATCGCGACGCCGTGCGCGCGATTGAGCCCCGTCACTTCGCCGAGCAGTTTGCCGGCCACCGGGTCGACGATCATGACGCGGTCGTTGCGGCCGATGAACAGTCGATTCGACGCGGCTTCAAGTGCGATGTAATCCCAGAATCCATCGCCGCCCAGTTTGAATGTGTGATCGACACGGTACGTTTGGGCGTTCGTGGGCGCGGCGTGTGCCGCGAGACCGATCACGACTCCGAGACACAGCAGCCATTCGAGCTTGCGCATGGGAGCGACCTCCGGGACGGACTCAGGACATTGCCACTGCAGCAGCATACGCCGTCGCTCGGCAGTGTTCACTCGGCGCGTTTTCCGTCTAAGCCGCGTTCTCGAGCAGTAGCAGCCCGGCGGCCGTGTTCGACACCGGAATGTGGTAATGCCGATGCACCTGGCGAACGTGTGGCGACAGGGCGCCGCGCATCACGAGCCACATGATCAGTTCCACGCCTTGAGTGCCCGCGAGTCGCACGAGATCGTGGATGGTGTACTTCGTCAGCGCTTGCGGGTCGCTCACGATCTTCTCGAGGCACTCGAGGTCGAAGTCCTTATTGATGAAGCCGGCGCGCTCGCCGTCGAGCTGATGCGAAAGGCCGCCGGTGCCGAGCACAACGACGCGTAGGTCTTCGGGGTACGACGCGATTGCCCGGCCGAGCGCCTGGCCGAGCTTGAAGCAACGGTTCGGGGTGGGCAGTGGATGTTGCACCGTGTTCACGGCGACCGGCACGGTTTTCACGCGGCGCTGCGTGCCGGGCCAGAGCAGCCCGATCGGCACCGTGAACGCGTGATCGACGCGCATCTCCTGGCAGCTCGTGATGTCAAACTCTTCGTTCGACGAGGGACTCGATGATGTGCCAGGACAATGCGGGGTCGCCGGGGTAAGGCGGCAACGTCGGCAAGCCCCAGCCCTCGTCGGCGTTCTGGTACTCCGGTGCGGCGCCGATGGCGAACGTGGGCATCTTGTCGAGGAAGAAGTTCAGCCCGTGATCGTTGTAGACGATGACGGCCACGTCGGGCTGCACGCGATCGAGCCACTCGCGCACCGGCGGGTAGCCCTCGAAAAACGGCTGCCAGTACGGATCGTTCTGCAGTCCGCGCGCGATTGCGTTGCCGATGGCCGGGATGTGCGAGGTGCAGATGCCGCCGACGATGCGTGCCATGTCAGTTCCCCGCCGAAGCTTTGAGTTTGTCCTTGAACGCTTCGAGCGTCATACCGGTCTGTTGCGCACCGATGTCCTGCACGCCGAGACCGAAGATGCCTGCGAACTTCGCGAGGTAATACACGTTGCCGCCGGCCGCGAGCAGCGCCAGCACATCGCGTTTGCGGATCGCGTCGCGCTGTTCGGCGTTCAGGCCGAACTTCTCGCAGTACGCGTCCTCGTCACGTACGAACTCCGCGCGGTTCGCGGCGTCGTTGAACGAGTAGCACATCTTGTTCAACGCATAGCCCTTCTGCGCGAGCTTGCCGTCGTACGGGTAGGTGCCAGGAATGACGTCGAGATGAGCGGTTCTTGCGGCCACGCATGGAGCCTCGGTGCGAGCTTTTCCGCACTGTAGCCGTGCAGGCCGCGGCCCCGCCGCTGTGGAATCTACGTACCGATCGGTTTGGCTGTGAGCTCGCTTCGAGATCTAGCGAGGCTTCAGCTCGAGGCGATATTCGTCGGCCGAACTCTACGTAGTGCGCGGCGCTCGCTTCGAGCGCGCGGCATTCCTCGTCGGTCAGCTCGCGCGCGCGCCGTGCCGGGGCGCCTATGATCAGCGACCGATCGGCGAACACTTTGCGCTCCGTGACCAGCGCCCCTGCGCCGACCAGACAATATTTGCCGATCACGGCGTGGCTCAGGATCATGGCGCCGATGCCGATCAAGCTGTGATCGCCGACCGTGCAGCCGTGGACCGTGGCGCCGTGCCCGATGGTGACGTCGTTGCCTACGGTGCACGGTGCATCGCTGTCGACGTGCAACACGGCGGTGTCCTGCACGTTGCTGCGATCGCCGAGGCGAATGTCGTTGCCGTCGCCGCGTAGCACGGCGTTGAACCAGACGCTGGCATCGCGGCCGAGGTACACGCGGCCGATCACGGCGGCGTTCGGCGCGACGAAGAACTCGTCGCCAACCGTCTGCACGCGATGAGCTCCGAGATCGTAGAGCACGGTTACTTCTTCGCCTTCGCCTGATTGGCCACGGCCTGCGTGGCGGCGGCAATCGCGGCCGCGTCGCCAAGATACTCGGCGCGTTTCGGCGTGAGCTTCGCGTCGAGCTCGTAGAGCCGCGGCACGCCGGTCGGAATGTTCAGCTCAGTGATGTCGTCGTCCGACACGCCTTCGAGCATCTTCACGAGTGCGCGCAGGCTGTTGCCGTGAGCGGCCACGAGCACGTTGCGCCCGCGCAGGATCTCGGGCGCGATCCTGTCTTCCCAATACGGTTGAACGCGTGCGAGCGTGGTCTTCAACGACTCGGTGCCCGGTAGCACGCTCGGCGTGAGCGCGGCGTAGCGCGGGTCGTGGCACGGGTGGCGCTCGTCGCTCGTCTCGAGCGGCGGCGGCGGAATGTCGTAGCTGCGGCGCCACACTTTCACCTGGGCCTCACCGTGCTTGGCCGCCGTCTGCGCCTTGTCGAGACCCTGCAGCGAGCCGTAGTGACGCTCGTTCAGACGCCACGAGTTCTCGACCGGAACCCACATCAGCTTCATTTCGTCGAGCACGAGCCAGAGTGTGCGGATCGCCCGCGTGAGCACCGACGTGAACGCGATGTCGAAACGTGATGCCGGCTTTCGCCAGGGTGCGCCCGGCTTCGCGCGCTTCGGTCTCGCCCTGCGGCGTGAGATCGACGTCGGTCCAGCCGGTGAAAAGGTTCTTCTGGTTCCAGTCGCTTTGGCCGTGACGCACGAAGACCAGTTGGCCGACGGCCGGCCGTGTTGCGGGTGTGTTCATGGCGCCATTGTTCGGTGTTTTGGCGCTAAAGATCAACCGCTTGCGGCATAATCTCGACGCGCCGCACGTTGACCTCGGGTTCAGACCGAGTACTCTGCTTCGAACAGGAAGTGCCCCGATGAGCAGCAAGCCCGATCCGGACAAGGATGCCGCGCCAGCGGCGCAGCCCGCGACTCACGTGGTGGCCGGCCAAGTGCGCTACGAGACCTATCTGCAGCTCGACCGGCTGCTCTCCTCGCAGCACCCCATCAGCAACGCGCCCGAGCATGACGAGATGCTGTTCATCATCCAGCATCAGGTGGCGGAGCTGTGGTTCAAGCTCGTGATCCACGAGATCGATGCCGCCATCCTGTTTCTGCAGAACGATCAGCTGCCGCAGTGCGTAAAGGTGCTGAATCGCATCAAGCAGGTGCAGCATCAGCTGATCAATCAGTGGTCTGTATTGGCCACGCTCACGCCTTCCGAATACGCCGCGTTTCGCGACACGCTGGGCACGGCGTCGGGTTTCCAGTCGCCGCAGTACCGCGTGCTCGAGTTCAAACTTGGTCGCAAGGATCGAGCCGCGGTGTCGCGGTTCACGCACCATCTCGACTACTACCGGCAGCTGAAGTACGCACTCGAGCATCCCGGGCTCTACGACGAGTTCCTGCGGTACTTGTATCGCGTGGGCCATCGCGTGCCGGAAACGCGCGTCGAGCGCGACTGGACGGAGAAGTACGAGCATCACCCCGGCGTCGTCGACGTATTGCAGATCATCTATCAGCATCCGGATCAGTATTGGGCTGCGTACGAGGTTTCGGAGCGGCTCGTGGATATCGAGATCAACTTCCAGACGTGGCGCTTCCAGCATCTGAAAACGGTGGAGCGCATCATCGGCATGAAGCCCGGCACGGGCGGCACGTCGGGCGTGAAGTACCTGCAGCGCGCGGTCGACACGTCGTTCTTCCCCGAGCTCATGGAAGTTCGCAGCCGCATCGGCTGAGCCGTGCGGCCTCTACGGTCTATGCGCCGTGGCCAGGTAGTCGTGCGTCTGCATTTCCTGTAGCCGGCTCTGCGTGCGCAGGATGTCGTGACGCAGCTTCTCGCCGGCGTACAGCTCGGTGACCGGCACAGCGGCGGACAGGATCAGTTTCACGCGCCGGTCGTAGAACTCGTCGACGAGCGCGATGAAGCGGCGCGCCTGATTCTCGAGCGTAACGTCGAAGCGCGGCACGTTCGATACGAGCACGGTCTGATACAGACGCGACAGCTCGATGTAGTCGTCCTGGCTGCGCGGGCCGTCGCAGATCTGCGGGAAGTCGAACCAGATCACGCCGTCGGCTGCGCGACGATACTCGACCTTCGCGACCGAAGAGCTCGAGCGAGCCGCCGTGATCGCCTTCGTCCGGCGCGATCGCGTCGAAGAACTCGGCGAGCCGCTGGTCGGCGGCCGCGCCGCTCGGGGTCTGGTACACGTCTGCTCGCTCGAGCGCGCGCAAGCGATAGTCCATCGAGCCACTCACGTGCAGCACTTCCGTGTGCTCGCGCAGCAGTGCGATCGTCGGCAGGAATCTCTGACGCTGCAGTCCGTCGCGATATAGCTGCTCGGGCGCGATGTTCGACGTGGCCGCGAGCGTCACGCCGCGTGCGAACAGCGCGGCGAACAGATTGCCCGAGGATCATCGCGTCCGCGATGTCCGTGACGGCGAACTCGTCGAAGCAGATGACGCGCGTCTCGGCTGCGATGTCGTCGGCGACGAGATCGAGCGGATTCTCGACGTCGCGGTAGCTCTTCAGGCGCTCGTGCACGGAGGCCATGAAGCGATGGAAATGTTGCCGCGTCTTGTCCTTGAACGGCAGCGCGCCGAAGAACAGGTCCATCATGAATGTCTTGCCGCGGCCGACGCTGCCCCAGAGGTACAGCCCGCGCACGGGCCCGCGGTCGCGTGCGGCCCGTGAGCGCCGCGAGCCGGCGGCGCCAGCCGCGCCGAGCGGGCCCGGCGCGCACGAGGTCGCGGTGCAGACGGTCGAGCGCCGGCGATCGCTTCGGCTTGCGCCGGGTCTGCGGCGAGCTCGCCGCGCTCGACGCGCCGGCGATATTGCGCGAGTGGGCCGGTCATTGCGCGAGCTCGGGGCGATCGCGGAAGTAATCGAGCGCTTCGGGGTTCGCCAGCGCGTCGCGATTGCCGATCGGCGCGGCCGTGGATCGCATCGCGCACCGCGAGCTCGACGATCTTGCCGTTCATCGTGCGCGGAATGTCGGCGACGGCCAGGATCTTGGCCGGCACGTGACGCGGGCTCGCGCGCGCTCCTGATCGTCGTCGCGCAGCCGGCGTTCCAGCGCGGCGTCGAGCGCGTAGCCCGCCTGCAAGCGCACGAACAGCACTACGCGCGTATCGTCTGCCCAATCCTGGCCTACGACGATGCTCTCGGCGATCTCGGCGAATTGCTCGACGATGCGGTAGATCTCTGCGGTGCCGATGCGTACGCCGCCCGGGTTCAGCACCGCGTCGGAACGGCCGTAGATGATCAACCCGTCGTTGGCCGTGAGCTCCGCGTAGTCGCCGTGGTGCCAGACGTTCGGAAACCGCTCGAAGTACGCGCGGTGGTACTTGCGGCCGTCCGGATCGTTCCAGAAGCCGACCGGCATCGACGGGAACGGCGCCGTGCACACGAGCTCGCCTTTCTGCCCGCGCACGGAACGGCCGTCGGGCGTGAAGATCTCCACCTTCATGCCGAGGCCGCGGCACTGCAGCTCGCCGCGATGCACTGGCAGCAGCGGATTGCCGAGCGCGAAGCACGAGATCAGGTCCGTTCCGCCCGCGATCGACGCGAGCTGCAAGTCCTGTTTCACTTGCCGCGTACACGAAATCGAAGCTCGACGGGGCCAGCGGCGAGCCGGTCGAAAGAATGCTGCGCAGCGCGGGCAATGTCGTGGTGCTCGCGCGGTCGGTAGCCCGACTTCTCGAGCGCGCTCAGATATTTCGCGCTCGTGCCGAACACGTTGATGCGCTCGCGCTCCGCCAGCCGCCACAGCACGCCGGGGTCCGGATGCAGCGGCGCGCCGTCGTACAGCACGAGCGTCGCGCCGGAAGCGAGTGCCGACACGAGCCAGTTCCACATCATCCAGCCCGTCGTCGTGAAGTAGAACACGACGTCGCCGGGCGAAATGTCGGTATGCAGCACGTGCTCCTTGCGATGTTGCAGCAGCGTGCCGCCGACGCCGTGCACGATGCACTTCGGCACACCGGTCGTGCCCGAGGAGTAAAGAATGTAGAGCGGATCGTCGAAGGCGACGGGTGTGAACGTGAGCTCGCCCGGCTGCGGCGAGCAGCCGTGGGTACGCGCATCGCGCCTGGGATCCCGCTCGTATCCGGCTCGCGGTCGCGGTACGGAACGACGACGACCGCTCGCAGAGTCGGCAGGCGCGCCGCGATCGAGCGCAGCGCCGGCAGCGAGTCGATGCTCTTGCCGTTGTAGAAGTAGCCGTCGGTCGCGAACAGCACCTTCGGCTCGATCTGGCCGAAGCGGTCGAGCACCGCGTCGACGCCGAACTCCGGCGAGCACGACGACCACGACGGCGCCCAAGCTCGCGGTCGCGAGCATTGCCACGATGGCTTCCGGGCGGTTCGCGATGAACCCCGCTACGCGGTCGCCTTTGCCGACGCCGAGCGATCGCAGGCTCGCGGCCACGCTTGCGACATGCGCGCGCAGCTCCTGCCACGTGAGCTCGACACGCTCGTCTCGCTCGTTCGTCGAACACGATCGCGGCGCCCGTGCGCTGCGGGGCGAGTAGGTTCGCAGCGAAGTTCAGCGTGGCGCCTTCGAACCAGCGTGCGCCCGGCATGCGGTGGAGGTCGCGAACGGCGCGTCGTGTAGCTCGTGGCCGCGCTAACGCCGCAGAACCTCCACACCGGCTTCCCAGAACTCGCCCGGCGATTCGACGCTCCACGCGTACAGCGAGGCATAGTCGCTGCCGGCGAGCCGCGCGCGATTCGCCGCGAGAAACCGCTGCATGTTGCTCGCGGCGCTGCGCTGTACGGATGGTTGCCAGATCGGTTCGGTCACGGAATCAAGCGGTATCGGCCAGACGGCGCGGTCGGATCGCGATGTTACAATGCGCCGCCTTTTCCCGCCTGCCGGCCAATTCGCTTAAACGTGTCGCGCGAGAGCATGGAATTCGACGTCGTGGTGGTCGGTGCTGGACCGGCCGGCCTCGCCACGGCTTGCCGTTTGGCGCAGCTCGCGCGTGCGGGAGGCCGCGAGATCTCCATTGGAGTCGTCGAGAAGGGCGCGGCCATCGGCTCGCACATCATCTCGGGCGCCGTGTTCGACCCGCGGCCGCTCGACGAGCTGTTTCCCGATTGGCGCGCGCGCGGTGCGCCCGTTCGCACGGCCGTCACGACCGATGCGCTGCACTGGCTGCGCGACTGCGGAGCGAAGCGTCCCCGTCGAGGATCGCTGGGTACCGCAGACGCTACGTAACACCGGTAACTACGTCATCAGCCTCGGCGATCTGTGCCGTTGGCTCGGCGAGCAGGCGGAAGCGCTCGGCTGTAACGTGCTGCCGGGCTTCGCCGCTGCGGACGTGTTGTACGACAGCGGCCGCGTTGTCGGCGTCGTGACCGGCGACATGGGCGTCGCGCGCGACGGCACGATGAAACCGAACTACCAGGGCGGCTACGAGCTCAAGAGTCGATTCACCGTATTCGCGGAAGGTTGTCGGGGCCATCTCGGACGGCGGCTCGAAGCGCGTTTCGATCTGCGCGCCGGCGTCGATCCGCAGCACTATGCAATTGGCTTCAAGGAGATCTGGCAGATCGATCCCGCGAAGCATCGCGCGGGCGAGGTGCTGCACACCGTAGGTTGGCCGCTCGGCCTCGCTGACCGACGGCGGCGGTTTCGTGTACCACGCCGAAGGCGGCAAGCTCTACGTCGGCCTCATCGTGTCGCTCGCGTACCGCAACCCGCATTTCGACCCGTTCGCCGAGTTTCAGCGCTGGAAGCAGCATCCGCTGATTCGCGACCTGCTCATCGGCGGCCAACGCATCTCGTACGGCGCACGCGCTGTGAACAAGGGCGGGCTGCAGTCGCTGCCGCGGCTCGACGTGCCCGGCGGTTTGCTCGTCGGGTGCGAGGCCGGTTTCCTGAATCCCGCCAAGATCAAAGGCTCGCACACGGCGATGAAGAGCGGCATGCTCGCGGCCGAGACGATTTTCGCCGCGCTCGCGCAGACGGGCGACGCGGCCGATGCGGAGCTCGCGCGCTACGGCGAGCGCGTGCGCGCGTCGTGGATTTTCGACGAGCTGCGCTTTGGCAGGAACTTCGGTCCCGGTATCGCGAAGCTCGGCCCGTTGCTCGGCGGCGCGCTCGCGGTGCTCGAGCAGAACGTGCTCGACGGCCGCTCGCCGCTGACGCTGCGCAACCGCACGCCCGATCACGCGCGCATGCGCAAGGCGTCGCGTTCGCGGCGCATTCGCTATCCCGCGCCCGACGGCGTGATTTCGTTCGATCGCGCGAGCTCGGTGTTCCTCGCGAGCACGGCGCACGAGGAAGATCAGCCGTGCCATCTCGAGCTCGGCGACGCGAGGGTGCCGATCGCCGTGAACCTGCCGCGTTACGCGGAGCCGGCGCAGCGGTACTGCCCGGCCGGCGTCTACGAGGTGGTGAACGGCGCCGGCGGCGCGCCGGAGTTTCGCATCAACGCGGCGAACTGCATCCACTGCAAGACCTGCGACATCAAGGACCCGGCGCAGAACATCACCTGGGTCCCGCCCGAAGGCGGCAGTCGGCCCCAACTACTCCGGAATGTAGCGGGCGATTTCGCTCGTCGCAGGCGCTCGGTGCTACGCGTCCACGGGCCGCGGAGCGAGGTCGGGCTCGTCGAGGTGGGCGAGCATCGCGCGGCGCGCGAGCCGCATCAGCGCGCGGGCCGACGGCTCGTCCGTCACGTGCACGGGGTCGCAGATGCGGATCGCGCAGCGGCCCGGGCGCCGCGAGAAGCTGACCCGCGGGCAACTTGTGCCGCGCGCCGTAGATCACGACCGGCACGACCGGTAGCCTGCGCCCGCGCAGCCGCGCTGAACGCGCCGAGCTGGAAAGGCTTGAGCCCCGGCGATGCGTCGAACATCCCCTCGGGAAAGAAGCCGAGCGCATCGCCCCTGCGTGCCTGACCGACCAGCGTTCGCGCGATACGGTGCCGATCCTTTGCGTTCGTCGCGGTCGACGAACGCGGAGCCGAGCCGCCGCAGGATGAAGCCGACGATCGGCACGCGCGTCATCTGTTGCTTGATCAGATAGGTGAACCCGGCGGGCAGGGCGGCGGTCAAAATGATGCCGTCGAGATAGCTCGCGTGGTTTGCGACGACGACGCAGGGGTAGTGGGGCTCGATGGCGCGCCCTCGACGCGGACCGGGCTGCCGATTGCAGCGAAGAACAGTTGCGATGCGCTGCGGGCGATCCCTCGGCGGCGCTGCAGCCCCGGTGTCACGGCCAGCAGCACGCACATCGGCAGCGCGATCGCCGCGAGCGCGAGCCACGCGTAGGTTCCGTAACACGCCGCGGACGAGGTCGCGGCTAGTCACGGCCGGCTCATCCGCGGCGCAGCGCACGAGCGCCGGGGCGACGTTTATGTCAAAGCGCAGTCGCGGCGTGGCGACACTCGATCCACTTTTTCTCGGGCTTTCTGTGACACGCTTCTCTTTATGTTAATGCTCGCCGCGCTTCTGTGAAGGCGGTCACGCAGGCGGGGTTGGGGCTCACGCATACTCGGTCCACTGCAAAGCCCCGTATTAGGGCGGGTAGCATGTGTATAACGTTTTGAATCATATACAAGATTCTGCGACTGCACTGTAGTCAATGGCGCACAACTTTTTGCACAGCAGCCCGGCTCAGGCAGGTATGAGTCTACCCGGCGATCCGAAGGTGCTCATCGATCGCTTTCTCGATGCGATCTGGATGGAGCGCGGGTTGTCGGAGAATACGCTCGGTGCGTATCGCGCCGATTTGCTGGCGCTGAACCAGCGGCTCACGTCGCGCAGCGTCGAGCTTCGCTCGTGCGAGTCGCGCCGACGTCCTCGATTACATCGCCTGGCGTGTGGAGTCGGGCGCGAAGCCGCGCTCGACCGCGCGACAGTTGTCGAGCTTCCGACGTTTCTACCGCTATCTGCTGCGCGAAGGGTCTGCTCAGCGAGGACCCGACCGCGCAGATCGCGATGCCGAAGATCGGCCGCGCTCTGCCGCAGTCGCTGACCGAAGAAGAAGTCGAGGCGTTGCTCGCGGCTCCGGCGGTGGCGGAGCCGCTCGGCCACCGTGACCGCGCGATGCTCGAGGTGCTGTACGCCACCGGCGTGCGCGTGTCGGAGCTCATCAATCTGAAGATGAGTCAAGTCAACCTGAACCAGGGCGTGCTCCGGATCGTCGGCAAGGGCGACCGCGAACGGCTGATTCCGCTCGGCGACGAAGCGCAGGACTGGATCAAAGAGTTCATGAACGGCCCGCGCGTGGAGATCCTGCTCGAGCGCCAGACCGACTACCTGTTTCCGACACGCCGTGGCGATCGCATGACGCGCCAGGCGTTCTGGCACATCATCAAGCGCTACGCGAAGAAGGCCGGGCGTCAAGAAGAAGCTGTCGCCGCATACCGTGCGGCACGCGTTTGCCACGCATCTGCTGAACAATGGCGCCGACCTCCGGGTGGTGCAGCTGCTACTCGGCCACAGCGACGTTTCGACGACGCAGATCTATACGCACGTGGCGCGAGAGCGCATGAAAGAGCTGCACGGCCGCCACCATCCTCGCGGTTGAACCGACGCTTCCTGCGGCGGTCTTTATTGGTAGAATCCTCGAGCGGTCGTCGCGTTCCTCCCTTTAGGAGACTGCCCGTGCAGATACACCGATCTCTGGTCACGCTGAGCCTCTTGCCTCTCGCCTTCGTCGCCGCCGGCGTCGGGGCGGACGAGCTCACGAAAGAGCAGCTCGCAGGCCAGCTGAATGGCATCGACGCCAAGGACATCAGCAACTCGCCGCTTCAGGGCATCTATCAAGTCTCCATCGGCTCGAACGTCGCCTACGTCACGAGCGACGGTCGCTACATCATCAGAGGCGACATCTACGACGCGAAGATCGAGCGCGAACCTGACCGAGGAAACTCGCGCCAAGGCTCGTGTCGCGATGCTGAAGAGCGTCGACCCGGACAGCATGATCGTGTTCAAGCCGGCCAGCGGCAAGGTCAAGCACACGGTCACGATCTTCACCGACGTCGATTGCGGCTATTGCCGTCAGTTCCATCGCGAGATCGACAAGGTCATGGCGCTCGGCATCGAAGTCCACTACCTGTTCTATCCGCGCACGGGCCCGAACACCGAGTCATGGGCGAAGGCCGAGGCTGTCTGGTGCTCGCCGGACCGCAACGCCGCGCTCACTCGCGCCAAGCTCGGCGGCGAGGTGCCCACTGCGAAGTGCGCCAAGACGCCGGTCGAGGCGACTTATGCCCTCGGTCAGCGGATCGGCGTGCGGGGCACGCCGGCCATGTTCTCCGAAACTGGCGAGCTGATCGGCGGCTATCTGCCCCCGAACACGCTCGCCAAAGTGCTCGACGACCCGAACGCCGCTATCGACGACGAATAGCGAGCCGCTCCGCGCTCCATGGAGTGGCTCTCCTCGCCCGAGGCGTGGATCGCGCTGACGACGCTCACGGCGCTCGAGATCGTCCTCGGCGTCGACAACATCATCTTCATCAGCATCCTCGTCGGCCGTCTGCCGCGAGGCGCAGCGGCCGCGGGCTCGGATCCTCGGGCTCGCATTCGCCATGGGCACGCGGATCCTGCTGTTGCTGCTTCTGACCTGGATCATGCGGCTGCAGGCGAACCTGTTCACCGCCTTTGGCGTCGACATCTCCGGGCCGTGACCTGATCCTGATCGGCGGCGGCCTGTTCCTGATCGCGAAGTCCACGCTCGAGATCCATTCGAGCCTCGAGGCCGAGCACCCGGAGGGCCACGCGGCCCGGCACGCCGGGTTCGTCAGCGTGATCTTCCAGATCGGGATCATCGACATCGTGTTCTCGCTCGACTCGGTGATTACGGCCGTCGGTTTGGCCAACGACCTGGTCGTCATGATCATCGCGATCGTGATCGCCGTGATCGTGATGATGTTTGCGGCGGGCGCCATCGGCCGTTTCGTCGACAATCACCCGACGATCAAGATGCTTGCGTTGAGCTTCCTCGTGCTGATCGGCGTGGCGTTGATCGCGGAGGGCGCCGATGTGCACGTGCCGAAGGCGCTACATCTACTTCGCGATGGCGTTCTCGGTGGTCGTCGAGATGTTGAATATGCGGGTTCGCCGCGGTCGTAGCCCGATACGGTTGAAGAAGAAAGAGCCCTGAACGGGCGCGACGGCCGGCCGTCGCTAAAGGGGGAGTCGATGCACGGTTTAGAGTTCGATCTGACGAATGGCGCGCACATCCTGCGGATCGTGTGCGGTCTGTTTCTGCTGCCGCACCTGTTCGTGAAGTTCCGCAATCAGGATTTCGTCAAAGGGTTCATGGAGAAGGCCGGCTTGCGCCCGCCGCTCGCGTGGCTCTATGCATCGTTCGCCGTCGAGATCGTGGCGTCTCTCGGTCTGATCTTCGGCCTCTACACGCGCTACGCCGCCGTGCTCGCGGGCCTGTTTCTGCTGGTGGCGGCGTGGGCCAGCTGGCGCGTGTCCGCCGGCAAATGGATGTGGAACTTCGGCGGCGCCGAGTATCCGCTGTTCTGGGCGATCTGCTGCTTCGTCGTGGCCGTGCAGGCCTGAGCCAGTCGGAACGCCGTTGGTCCGCGCCCCAAGAGCTTCGTCGGGGCAAGCCGCGAGACGATCGGAGCGACCGCCAGTACTCGCAGCGCTGGTGAGAACCGCCGATCCACGCCGTCGAACTGGTGCCGGGAGAGGGACTTGAACCCACACTCTATCTCTAGAACCGGATTTTGAGTCCGGCGCGTCTACCAATTCCGCCATCCCGGCGACGCTAGCCCACCGCGCCGTCCGGCCTAAGGTCGGGCGCTATGCGGCGGGCGCACAGTGTGCCAAAAAGGGGCCGTCGGGCGCCAGCTGCCCGCGACCCTTCCGGCCGATGTTGCATCTAAGCTCACGAGCCTATGCATAAGCCGCTGCCCCAGGTCGACGCCGCACTCCTCGCACGTGCACAGCACGGCGATCGCGGCGCGCATTCGGAGCTGTACGAGCTGTTCGGCGGCATGGTGTTCACGCTCGCGCGCCGCATGCTGGCGTCGAAGGCCGCGGCGGAGGACGTGCTGCAGGACACTTTCGTCGAGGTGTTCCGCAAGATCGGTGCGTATCGTGGCGAGGCGGAGCTCGGTTTCTGGGTCAAACGCATCGCGATCAACAAGTGCCTCATGCAGTTTCGCTCGGGTTGGATCTCCCGACGCTCGGATGACGGCGAGGACATTCTGCTCGCGCAGCCGGCACGGACCGCTGCGCTCGACGACCAGATCGCGCTTGAACGCGCGCTCGATGCGCTGCAGGACACGGCCCGTATGGTCGTGTGGCTGCACGACGTCGAAGGGCACACGCACAAGGAGATCGGCGCAATGCTGGGTTACACGGCCAGTTTTTCGAAGTCGCAGCTCGCGCGCGCGCACGAGCGTCTGCGCGAGTTGCTACAGGCAGGCGATGAAGAGAGTGAGGCAGCGCTATGCGACCCAGTACTGAAGACCTGTTAGCCGTTCGCGATGGCGAGCCACTCGATGCGAGCGCGAAGGCGAGCATCGAGTCGTCGCTCATCCACGCGACGTGACGTCGAACGGCTGCGCGCGCGTGCAGAACGCGCTGCGCGCATTGCCGCCGCTCGAGGCGCCCGCGGACGTTCTCGTGCGAGTGCTCGAAGCCAAAGAGGCGCGGGAAGTAGGTCGCGCGCGGTGGCTGCGTTTCGCGGCAGGCGCGGGAGTGGCGGCCGCGGTAGCGACGGCAGCCATCGTGTACGTGACGACCTCGGGCCAGTCGCCGTCCGAGGTCGCGCCCGCCACGATCGTCGCGAGCGGCGAGCCGAATACAGCGCATGTCGCGGCCACGCCGGTGTCGTACGTGTCGCTCGTCGAGCAGTCGGGGCGGCTCGACCGGCTGCTGGCCGAGTTGCCGGCGCAAGCGCCCGCTGATGACGGGCGCCACGGCGAGCACGATCGCCGGTCTCGAGGATCGGATCGCGTTCCTCGACGAGCAGCTTGCCTTCAGCGCCGCCGGCAAGTTGCCGGTGCCGCAACGCGCTGCCCTCTGGAGCGACCGCGTCGAGCTCATGAATGCACTTGTCAGCGTTCGATACGCCGAAGCGCAAATAAACGGCTTCTGATTTTCGGAGACGGACCCATGACCAAACACTCTCGTTTCTTGAGCCCGGCCGCGTTGGCGCTGTGGACCACGGTGTGCGCACCGGCCGCGTTCGCCCAGCCCGGTGCAGATGCGCCTGCGCAGACAGATGCCCGCGGACAAGCCGAACAGCAGCGGCGGCAAGCCCAACGCCAGGCGCAGGCGCAGCAGGCCCAGGTGGACGCGCAGCGCGACCAGTCCGAGCTCCAGCGCGACCTCGAAAAGGCGCGTCAGCAGCTCCAGGAGGCTGCGCGCGAAGTCGCACGGCTGTCCGCACAGCTCGTGAGTCCGGTCATGAAGGATGTCACGCGGCAGTTCCGCTACGCACAGCATCGCGGCATCCTCGGCCTTGCAATCGAGGACACGGAGCTCGGCGTGCGCGTCACGGGTGTTACGCCGAACGGGGCCGGCGCGGAAGCCGGAGTCGCCGTCGGCGACACCCTCGTGGCCATCGACGGCGCCGAGCTGGCGGCACCGCCGGCCGCGGGCGCCAAGCGCCAGTCCCCATCGCAGTTGCTGCTCGCGCAGCTCGGGAACGTGAACCCGGGGGACGATGTCGAGTTGCGCGTGCTGCGCAACGGCGACTACCGGGCGGTGCACGTCAAAGCCCGCGAGCCGAGCTGGAACGTTTTCGTAAACCCCAATGTGCCGAAGCTGCCGAACTTTCCCGGGGTGTCGGGGCCATGGCCCGACATGTTTTGGCGGCGCAACGTATGGGGCGACCTGCAGCTCGCGACCTTGAGCCCCGGTCTCGGCGAGTACTTCGGAACCAACGACGGCTTGCTCGTCGTCCGAGCGCCGAAGGACTCCGCGCTCGCGGTCAAGGACGGCGACGTGATCCTCGAAATCGGCGGGCGCAAGCCGTCGTCGCCCGAGCACGCGATGCGAATCCTCGCGAGTTTCGAGCCTGGCGAAACGCTGCGTCTGTCGGTCATGCGGCACCAGAAGCGCGAGACGATCGAAGGCAAAGTCCCGGCCGAGCCGGCACGTTGACGTTAGAATCCCGCTCCGATGCGTCGGAGCGACTTTCATTTCGAGCTGCCGGATGAGCTCATAGCCCAAGCGCCGCTGCCCGAGAGGGACGCGAGCCGCTTGCTCGTGCTCGACGGCGAATCCGGCGCGCTGCGTGACCGCATGTTCACCGACCTGTCGCAGCTGCTGCGTGGCGGCGATCTGCTCGTGCTGAACGACACGCGCGTGCTGCCGGCGCGACTCATTGCCCAGAAGCCGAGCGGCGGGCGCGTCGAGCTGCTGCTCGAGCGCCTGCTCGACGCCGCGGCGCGCGCTGTTCCAGCTCAAGGTCAGCCACAAGCCGAAGGCTGGTAGCGAGATCGAGCTGCCCGGTGAGGCGTGCGCGCGCGTGATCGGGCGCGACGGCGCGCTGTTCGAGCTCGAGCTCGATCGCGACGTCGTACCGTTTCTCGAGGCGCACGGCCAGGTGCCGCTACCGCCGTACATCGCGCGTGCTGCGACCGAAGCTGACCGCGCGCGTTACCAGACTGTGTTCGCGCGGGCTCCGGGAGCCGTGGCGGCGCCCACTGCCGGCCTGCACTTCGATCGCGCGACGCTCGAAGCGCTCACGCAGCTCGGCGTCGAACGCGCGTTTTTGACGTTGCACGTCGGTGCGGGTACTTTCGCGCCCGTTCGCACGGAGCGCATCGAGGATCACGAGCTGCATGCGGAGTGGTTGGAAGTGTCGGCTGAGACCTGCGCGGCAGTCGCGCGTTGCCGCGCGGCCGGCGGGCGCGTTGTGGCCGTCGGCACGACCACCGTGCGGGCGCTGGAGACGGCCGCGCGTGCCGGCGCGCTCGCGCCGTTCGCGGGCGACAGCCGCCTGTTCATTTATCCCGGGTTCGAGTTTCGAGTCGTCGACGCGATGGTGACGAACTTTCACCTGCCGGAATCGTCGCTGTTGATGCTCGTGAGTGCGTTCGCCGGCCGGGAGGCCACGCTCGCTGCGTACGCCCACGCGGTTGCCCAGCGCTACCGGTTCTTCAGCTACGGTGACGCAATGTTCGTGACGCCGATCGTCGCGGTGCGGTCCATGCGGTTTGAGCTGCAGAGCCGCGACGGCGACGCGCGTCGCGGCCGCATCGAATTCCGTCGCGGCGTGATCGACACGCCGGCATTCATGCCGGTGGGCACGTACGGCACGGTCAAAGCCATGACGCCCGAGGAGCTCGAGGCGCTCGGTGCACAGATCATTTTGGGCAACACGTTCCATCTGCTGCTGCGGCCCGGCATCGACGTGATACGCGCCCACGGCGGCCTGCACTCGTTCACGCACTGGCAACGGCCGATGCTTACGGACTCGGGCGGCTTCCAGGTATGGAGCCTGAAGAGCCTGCGCAAGATCACCGAAACCGGTGTCGAGTTTCGCTCGCCAGTGAACGGCGACCTGATCGCCCTGACGCCGGAACGCTCGATCGAGATGCAGGACGCGCTCGGCGCCGACATCGTCATGGTGTTCGACGAGTGCACGGCGTATCCGGCCGACCACGACACGGCTCGCGAGTCGATGGAACGGTCGTTGCGCTGGGCGAAACGCAGCCGCGCCGCGTTCGACGCTCTGAAGCGCGGCACCGACAGCGACGCGGCGCTGTTCGGCATCGTGCAGGGCGGCGTGCATCACGATCTGCGGCAACAATCGCTCGCGGGATTGGTCGAGATCGAGTTCCCCGGCTACGCCGTCGGCGGTCTAGCGGTCGGCGAGCCGGAGGAGGAGAGGCTCGCCGTGCTCGAGGGCCTTGCGCCCACGCTCCCGGCCGAGCGGCCACGGTATCTCATGGGCGTCGGCACGCCGGCCGATCTCGTGAAGGCCGTCGCTCGCGGCATGGACATGTTCGACTGCGTGATCCCGACGCGGCACGCGCGCAACGGCCAGCTGTTCACGAGCGAGGGGGCGCTGAACATCCGCAACAGTCGCTTCCAGGCCGATACGGGGCCGATCGATCCGCGTTGCGACTGCTACGCGTGCCGGCACTACTCCCGTTCGTACGTGCGCCACCTGCAGCAGTGCAACGAGATCCTCGGCGCGCGGCTCGCTACGCTGCACAACCTGTACTACTACCAGCAGCTCATGGCTCGCCTGCGCTCGAGCATAGAAGCCGGGCGGTTCGCGGCCGTGGCGGCGGCTGAGCTCGAGACCGCCGGCGTCGGCCCTGTGTCATAATGCCGCGCAGCCCCTGAATTCCCGCGTTACGCTACGCGTTTTACCGCACTGGAACGATCATGGAATCTCTATTGAACCTGTTCATCAGCGAAGCGGCTGCCCAGACGGGTGCGCCCGCGGCCGGCGGCTCGGTCACGAGCGCGTTGCTGCTACCCGTGTTGCTGATCGTGGTGTTCTACTTCCTGCTGATTCGGCCGCAGCAGAAGAAGCAGAAGGAGCACCGGCAAATGGTCGAGGCTCTGGGGGTCGGCACTGAGGTCGTGACGGGCGGCGGCGTGCTCGGCAAGGTTACGGACTTGGGCGAGCAGTTCGTCACGGTCGAGATTGCCGACGGCGTCAAAGTCAAGATCCAGCGGCACTCGATCGCCTCCGTGCTGCCGAAAGACACGTTGAAGCACGCTTAGCTCTTCGCGCGAGTCACCGCCATGAATCGTTATCCGCTTTGGAAGAACATCCTCGTCTTCGGCATCATCTTCGTGGCGATGATCCTCGCATTGCCGAACCTGTTCGGCGACGACGAAGCAGTGCACGTGTCGCGCTCGGACGGTGTGGCCGTCGATCAGGCGACGATCACGCAGATTCGCAGCACGCTGATGGACAAAGGCGTCCAGTTCTCGTCCGTCGAGCCAAACGGCACTGCGGCGCTCGTGCGGTTTCCGAACGTCGACCAGCAGCTGCGTGCGAACGATGTACTGCGCGAAGCGCTGCCCAACAATATCGTTGCGCTGACGCTGTCGTCGCGCGCGCCTTCATGGCTCCTGGCCGTCGGGCTGAAGCCGATGGCGCTCGGCCTCGATCTGCGCGGCGGCGTGCACTTTCTCTATCAGGTAGACCTGAACGCCGCCGTCGACCAGTTCCTGCGAACCTACGAATCCGATCTGCGCCAGCAGCTCCGGCAGGCCAATGTCCGCAACGACATTCAGATCGCGGACGGAGCACTGCGTGTCGGAATCGTTGAGTCCAGTGACCTCGATCGCGCCGAAGCGATCATCCGCAAGCTCGAAACGAGCGATCAGCTGATACAGCTCGGCCAGCTCACGGGCCGGCTGGTCATCGATCGCGCCGATATCGACGGCCGGCAGGGCTTCTCCGTGCGGCTCACGCCGTCCGCCATCAAGGAGCGCCAAGACTTCGCAATCCAGCAGAACGTGCTGACGCTGCGCAATCGCGTGAACGCGATCGGCGTCTCCGAGGCCGTCGTGCAGCGGCAAGGCCTCGACCGCATTCTCGTAGAGCTGCCCGGCGTGCAGGATCCTGGCCAGGCCAAGCGCGTGCTCGGCTCCACGGCCACGCTCGAGTTTCACCTGGTCGACATGGAGAACAATGCCTTCGACGCCGATCGCCGCGGCCGCGCGCCGCTCGGTTCGGAGCTGCAGAAGCGCAAGGACGGCTCGCCGATCCTGTTGCGCCGCGACATCATCGCGTCGGGCGCAAACCTCGTGGACGCCATTTCGCAGCCGAGCAACGGCCAGCCGGCCGTGCAGGTACGTCTCGATGCGACCGGTGCCCGCAAGATGCTCGATACCACGATCAACAACATGGGCCGGCAGATGGCCGTGCTGTTCATCGAGGATCAGCCGCAGCTCGTCGAGAAAGACGGCGAGTACGTGCCCGGGCCGCCGAAGCGCAAAGAAACCGTCATCAACGACGCACGCATCAACGGCGTGTTCTCGAACCGCTTCGAGATCACGGGCCTGAGCGTTTTCGAGGCCCGCGATCTCGCGCTGCTGCTGCGCGCCGGCTCGTTGGCCGCCCCGATCGTGCCGGTGGAAGAGCGCACGATCGGTCCATCGCTCGGCCAGGACAACATCGATCGCGGTATTCGGGCCACGATCATCGGCTACCTGCTCGTCGTGCTATTCATTTCGCTCTATTACCGGGTTTTGGGCGTGCTCGCCAACGTCGCGCTCCTCGCCAACGTGGTGATGCTGGTGTCGGTCATGTCGGTGGTGGGGTTCGTTCTTACGCTGCCCGGCATCGCGGGCATCGTGCTGACGATGGGTATGGCCATCGATGCGAACGTACTGATCTACGAACGCATCCGTGAGGAGCTGCGTAACGGCAATTCGCCGCAGGCGAGCATCCGCGCCGGCTTCGATAAGGCGTTCTCGACCATCTTCGACGCGAACATCACCACGCTGATCGCTGCCGTCGTGCTGTTGATGTTCGGTACCGGTCCAGTCAAGGGATTCGCGGTGACGTTGTCGATCGGTATCGTCACGTCGATGTTCACGGCCGTAACCGTGACTCGCGCGCTCGTGAACCTCGCCTACGGCGGCAAAACGAATCTGAAGAGCATTTCGGTCGGCGGTGGCCCCTACACGGGCACCACTGGGAAGGTCCCCGCCACCACCTGACCGCCACCGCGAGACCGCCAAATCGCGTCCCGCCATCGCGTTCTTCCGATCGGATGGCGCGGGCGGTGGGTGAAGATCTCTCGCAAAGGCGCGAAGGCGCCAAGCCGGATAAGAAGATCACGAATTCCCGGATTCGAATCTTCGGTCTTCTTATCCGGCTTGGCGCCTTCGCGAGAGTTCTTCTCTTAGACGCCGCCGGCGAACGGTGAAAGCAGCTTCGATAGCGCCGCGTACGTTTTCGGGTTGCCCGCCACGATGTTGCCGCTGTCGAGATAGCCGTCGGAGCCCTTGAAGTCGCTGATGCGGCCCCCGGCCTCGCGGATCATCAATGCGCCGGCGGCGATGTCCCACTTACTGAGCCCGAACTCGAAGAACGCGTCCACACGTCCCGCGGCCACGTAGCAGAGATCGAGTGCGGCGGACCCGGGGCGACGCACGCCGGCGGATTCGAGCATCACGACCCTGAGCATTTCGAGGTAGCGGTCGAGGTATTCCAGGTTCGCGCGGTACGGAAAACCGGTGGCGACCAGCGATTGCTGAATGGTCGTGCGCTTGCTGACGCGGATTCGCCGGCCGTCGAGTTGCGCGCCCTGGCCGCGGCTCGCGGTGAAGATCTCTTGACGCAGAGGATCGTAGACCACGCCGTGCTCGATCTCGCCGCGATAGGCGACGGCGATCGAGACCGAGAACACCGGGAACCCGTGCACGTAGTTCGTCGTGCCGTCGAGCGGATCGATGATCCACTGGTACTCATTTTCGCCAGCGGCTCCGCTCTCCTCCGCGAGGATCGCGTGTTCCGGATAGTACTCGCGGATGACGTCGATGATCGCGGCCTCGGCGGCCTGGTCAACCTGGGTCACGAATTCGTTGGGGCTTTTCTCGACCACGCGCAATGACTCGAGCTGGTTCAGTTGTCGAACCATGATCTCGCCCGCGCGCCGCGCGGCACGAACCGCGATGTTAACCATGCCGTGCATTGGGCGCGCAGCGTAGAATACTCGTCGGTCCTAAGGCAAACCCGCGCTGAGGCCGGCATGGGGCCGGCGCCGCGCGCAGCGATTCACACGTCGTGCATATTCCCGTCCGCATCGTGCTCGTCGATACCTCGCATCCGGGTAACATCGGCGCGACGGCGCGCGCGATGAAAACCATGGGCCTGTCGGATCTCGCTCTCGTGCGCCCGCAGCATTTTCCGAGCGACGAAGCGACCGCGCGGGCGGCCGGCGCCGACGACTTGCTCGCCGCGGCACGGGTGTGCGATGAACTTGGAGACGCGATCGCCGACTGCGGCTGGGTCGTCGGCGCGAGCGCGCGGTTGCGCACCATTGCGCTGCCGATCGTGGACCCACGAGAGTGTGCGGCGACGATCTGGCAGCAGCTGCCCGGAAACCGTGTTGCCCTCCTCATGGGGCCGGAGCAGTCCGGCCTCACGAACGACGACCTCGCGCGCTGCCAGCAGCTCGTCCACATCCCGGCGGCGCCGGGCTACAGCTCGCTGAACCTCGCGATGGCCGTGCAGGTGCTTTGCTACGAGCTGCGAATGGCCGCGCCTGGGCGGGAGTTGCCGCAGGGCCCGAAAAGCGACGAGCCGCTCGCGACGGCGGCCGAGATCGAGGGGCTGCACGCGCATCTCGAGCGGCTGTTGACCGAATCGGGCTTTCTGCACCCGGCGCATCAGAAGCAGGTGAAGTTGAAGCTGCGGCGGATCTTCTTGAAGGCCACCCTCGATCAGAACGAGGTGAACATCCTGCGCGGCATGTTGACGTCGCTCGCTCCCGCGAAGCGGTACCCACCGAGCTCGTCATGAGCGAGCGGGAAATCTATCTCGACTACGCGGCGACGTCGCCGGTGGACCCCACGGTTACGGCCGCGATGCTCGAGTGTCTGCAGCACGAATACGGCAACCCGTCATCGCAGCACGCCGCCGGTCGGCGAGCGCGACGGCTCGTCGAGGCCGCGCGTGCAGCGGTGGCTGCGCGCGTAGGTGCCGCGCCGGACTGTTTGCTGTTCACGTCCGGAGCCACGGAGGCGAACAATCTCGCGCTGAAAGGTGTGCTCCGACGGCAGCGCACCGCGCACCCGCATCTCGTCACGTCGCGTATCGAGCACAAGTCCGTGCTCGACGCGGCGCGCGTTCTTCAGTCCGAGGGCGTGGCCGTGACGTACGTCGATGCCGAGGTCGACGGCAGTGTGGACCCATTGCGCGTTGCCGCGGCGATCCGCAGCGAGACGGCGCTCGTATCGATCATGCATGTCAACAACGAGACCGGCATGATCCAGGACGTGACCGCGATCGGGGCGCTGTGCCGCGAGCGCGGCGTGCCATTCCACGTCGACGCGGCGCAGAGCGTTGGCAAGCTGCCGCTTCAGCTCGGCACGGCGCCGATCGACCTCTGTTCCCTGACCGCCCACAAGGTCTGCGGGCCAAAGGGCGTCGGCGCGCTGTACGTGACGCCGAACACGCTGCTTGCGGCTCAGCTGCACGGAGGCGAGCAGGAACGCGGCCTGCGCGCCGGTACCCAGGCCACGCATCAGATCGTCGGCATGGGCAGGGCATACGAGCTCGCGGATCCGCGCATCGAGGCGCCGCGACTCGCTGCTTTGCGGGACCGGTTGTGGCATGAGCTTAAGGCGATTCCCGGCGTGCGCCAGAACGGTGCGCCAGCGCGCCGTACCGCTCACTTGCTGAATGTGGCCTTTCCCGGGGTCGATGGCGAGAGCCTGCGATTCGCCCTGCGCGGTGTCGCGGTTTCGGCCGGCTCGGCCTGCACGGCCGACAGCCCGGAAGCCTCACATGTGCTGACCGGCATGGGGCTCTCCGACACGCTGGCAGGCAGCTCCCTGCGGTTCAGCGTCGGCCGTTTCACGACCGAAGCCGAGGTCGTGCAGGCGGCCGCTACGGTGATCGAGGCCGTGAACCGACTGCGTTCTATCGCGAAATCGGCGCCCACGTGGTGCTCGGGCTCCGGTTTTTGAGCTAAACTATTGAGCTGTCTATGGAATACGGCTCCGCCACAGCGCGGTATTTCGAGGCGCTTTCCAGAGCCGGGGAACTGCCGAACGGCTTGCCGGGTCTGGTGTCGGGCGAGGCCGAGGACCGCACGCTGCACGTCTGGGTTCGTTTCCAGCTGCAGCTGCAAGGCGGCATCGTCCGCTTGGCCCGCTTCCAGGTTTTCGGTTGTCCACACGCAGTGGCAGCCGCGAGCAAGGTGGCCGAGTGGCTCGAGGGCCGATCCGAGACCGACGCGCGTACGCTCGACGCAAGAGCTGTGTGCGCCGAGCTCGAGGTGCCGGTGGAGAAACTCGGCAAGCTGCTTCGGATGGAGGACGCGGTCGCGGCGTGCTGGCGCCATCTCGCGACTGGCAACGACGAGGGACGGTGACTAATGACAATCTCTTTGACTTCCAATGCAGCGACGCGGGTGCGTGCGTACCTCGCGAAGCGAGGTAGCGGCGTGGGCTTGAGGCTCGGCGTGCGCAAGAGCGGCTGCAACGGCTGGGCCTATACCATCGACTACGCCGATGCGGTGCAACCCGAGGACGTGGTGTTCGATCACGCGGGGGTGAAGGTGATCGTGGATCCCGAGAGTCTTGGGCTCATCGACGGCACCGAAATCGATTTCGTGAAGGATGGACTGAACGAGGCGTTCAAGTTCCGCAACCCGAACATCAAAGGCGAGTGCGGGTGTGGTGAGAGCTTCAGCGTTTGAAGGGAAGACAAGATCTCTCGCCAAGAGCGCCAAGAGCGCCAAGGAAGACGAGAGGGTAAGAAGTGGGCTGGGTCGAGGATCGATTTTTTTTCAACTGGAATTTTCTTTTCAAGGTGAACAATGGCTGTCGAGCGTACTTTGTCCATCGTTAAACCCGATGGCGTAGCGAAGAATTTGATCGGTGAGGTGTATCGGCGCTTCGAGAAAGCGGGGCTGAACATCATCGGTGCCAAGATGCTGAAGCTGCGGACCGATCAGGCCGAAGGCTTCTACGCGGTTCATAAGCAGCGGCCGTTCTACAACGATCTCGTGCGTTACATGTCGTCGGGTCCCGTCGTAGTGCAGGTGCTCGAAGGCGAGAACGCGATCAAGGTCAATCGCGACCTCATGGGCGCGACCAATCCCAAGCAGGCGGCGCCCGGCACGATCCGCGCCGACTTCGCGTCTTCCATCGAGGAGAACGTCGTGCACGGCTCGGACGCTCCGGCGACGGCCGCCACCGAGATCGCGTTCTTCTTCAGCGAGGCCGAGCTTTGTCCGCGAGCGCGGTAACACTGCCTGCGAAAGACCACGGCAAGCTGAGTCTGCTCGGTATGCCGGGGCCGCGCCTCGTCGAGTTTTTCGAGAACCTCGACGAAAAGCCGTACCGGGCGCGGCAGATCCTGCGCTGGTTGTACCAGCGGCATGAGACCGATTTCGACGCGATGACGGATCTGAGTGCCACGCTGCGCAAACAGCTTGCGGACATGACCACGCTGGCGCTGCCACCGGTGCTGAAAAGCGAGCATTCGGACGATGGCACGCGCAAGTGGCTCCTCGACGTCGGCGCGGGCCAGGCGGTGGAGACGGTGTACATCCCGGAACCGAACCGCGGCACGCTGTGCATTTCCTCCCAGGCCGGCTGCGCGCTCGACTGCGCGTTCTGCGCCACGGGTCACCAGGGGTTCAACCGCAACTTGAGCTCGGCCGAGATCTTGAGCCAGGTCGTGCTCGCCGCGCGCGAGTTGACGCCGGCTACGATCACGAACGTCGTGTTCATGGGCATGGGCGAACCGCTCGCGAATTACCGCAACGTGCTGCCCGTGGTGCAGCTCCTGATCGACGATCAGGCCTACGGCCTGTCGCGGCGCCGGGTCACGATCAGCACCGCCGGCTTGGTGCCGCAAATCCACAAACTCGCGAGCGACTGCAACGTGGCCCTCGCCGTGTCGCTGCACGCGCCGTCGGACGAGCTGCGGAACCGGCTCGTGCCGATCAATCGCGTCCATCCCATCGCCGAGCTGCTCGACGCGTGCTGGATGTACGCGGCGGCGCGGGCCAGTCGGCAGATCACGTTCGAGTACGTGCTGCTCGACGGCGTCAACGATTCCGTCCCGCAGGCGCGCCAGCTCCTCAAGTTGCTGCGCAACCGCCCCGCCAAGATCAACTTGATTCCTTTCAACGCGTTTCCCGAGTCCGATTTCAGGTGCTCGGCGCAGCCCGCGATCGACGCGTTCTGGAAGACGCTACGCGATGGCGGGCTCATCGCGACGATTCGTCGGCCGCGTGGCGACGACATCGCTGCCGCGTGCGGGCAGTTGGCCGGGCGAGTGCACGATCGTCAGCGGGTTCGTCTTGGCGACAGGGTAATGGGAGCGAGCAGTCCATGAGCAATCTCCGCCTAGCGCTATTGTTGGTGTTGTCCTTGGCTACTGTTTCCACGCATGCCGCGCGCCCACCGCGCGCTCGCGATCGGGGCGATGAGGCCGCGCTCGCCAACGCGAATCTCGGCGCCGGTTATCTGCGCCAGGGCCGGCTCGACCTCGCGGTCGAGCGACTCCGGCGCGCGATCAAGCAGAATCCGCGTCTCGCGGACGCGCATTCGTACCTCGCGATCGCCTACGATCAGCTCGGCATGCTCGACGAGGCCGAGATGCACTACAAGCGCGCCACCCAGCTCGAACCGGCCAACTCCGGCGCCGCCAACAGCTACGCCGTGTTTCTGTGTCGTCAGAATCGCTGGCCCGATGCGGAGCCCTTCTTCAAGCGCGCGGCCGAGAACCCCACGTATTCGACACCGGAAGTGGCCTTCACGAACGCCGGCGTCTGCGCGCGCAATGTGGGCGACACGGACAAAGCCGCGGAGTATTTTCGCAGCGCGCTGGTCCGCAATCCCACGTTCCCCGACGCCTTGCAGAATCTGATGCAGATTTCGTACGACGCCGGCAATTTCATGCAGACGCGCGCGTTCGTGCAGCGCTATCTCGACTCCCAGATGCCGACGGCATCTGTGTTGCTGATGTGTGTCAACGTCGAGACACAGCTGAAGAATCTCGACGGCGTCGACAAATGCGCCGCGCAGTTGCGCTCGGGATTCCAGGGTTCAGCCGAGCTCGCTAAGCTCGAAGAACAGCAGAGGCGCGATGGACGATAGCGAGCAGCCCGCAGCCGCACCCGCGGCGTTGGCGTCCACCAACCTTGGCCAGACACTCCGCGAAGCGCGAGTCGCCAAAGATCTGACGATCGATCAGATCGCGACCGAGTTGCGCATCGAGGCTCGCCAGCTCGCCGCGCTCGAGGACAACCGTTTCGAGCAGATTGGCCCGGCGGTCTTCGTCAAGGGGTACATCCGCCAGTACGCACAGCGTCTTGGTCTCGATCAACCTACCGTGATGGAGATCTACGGCCGACAGACGAGCGTAGAAGAGGTGCAGGTCAGGCCGAGCAGGCCGATCAGGCTGCGCGATGAGCGGCAGATCACCGTGTGGGTTGTCGCCGCGCTCGTGCTGTTGCTGATCGCCGTAGGTCTCGTTGTATGGTGGTTGAACGGTGGCGGATTCGACCTGGGGTCCGTGTCGCGCGGCGTACTGAGCCCCGCTGCGAAGGTAGAATCGGGGCCCGAGACCGTGGCGGAAACGACACCTGCGGAGCCCGTCTCCGCCGCGGGCGGAACCGCCAGCGCGCAAACAGCAAGCGACCCGGCGCTGGAGGCCACGGCGGTCGAATCGGCGCGCGCGCCTGAGGTGGCTGCGCCGCCCGGAGCAGCCGCGGCCGACGCGACCGACGCGTCCGAGCTTGTCGCAACGCGTAGCGGCGGCTCGCGCGGCGCGCCACCGATTTCAATCGATCTCACGTTCGACGCCGAAAGCTGGGCCGAGATTACCGATGCGCGCGGCGAAAAACTGTTCTTCGAGCTCGGCGCGAAGGGCCGGCACGTGATCCTGCGCGGTGAGCCGCCGGTCGCCGCTGACGTTCGGCAACGGTGACGCAGTCCGCCTGCTCGTCGACGGCGAGCGTTACCCCATTCCGACGCAGGGACGCCAAGGCAAACTCGTGCGTTTCACCATCGCCAGCGACGAGGAGTAAGCCTTTCGTGGCCGAGGTGATTCAACCCGTACGCGGTATGAACGACGTGTTGCCGGACAAGGCACCGCTGTGGGACCGCGTCGAAGCGACGGCCGCGGCCCTGTTCGCCAGCTACGGTTATCAGCGCGTGCGGTTGCCGGTGCTCGAGCGCACGGAGCTGTTCAGCCGCTCGATCGGCGAGTTGACCGACATCGTCGAGAAGGAGATGTATACCTTCGACGACCGGAACGGCGAGAGCGTGACGCTGCGGCCCGAGGCTACGGCCGGCGTGGTACGGGCCGGGTTGAGTAACGGTCTGCTACACAACCAGCAGCAGAAGCTCTGGTGCTCGGGCCCCATGTTCCGTCGCGAGAAGCCGCAGAAGGGTCGCTACCGGCAATTTCACCAGTTGAGCGTGGAAGCGCTCGGCTTCGCCGAGCCGGAGATCGACGCGGAGCTGATCGCCCTGTCGGCGCGCCTATGGCGGGAGCTCGGGCTCACGAGTACGGCGCTCGAGATGAACTCGATCGGCACACTGGAGTCCCGCCAGGGCTACAAGCAGAAATTGGTCGAATACTTCTCTGGGCACCGCGAGTTGCTCGACGAGGACAGCCTGCGACGGCTCGACCGCAACCCGTTGCGCATCCTCGACAGCAAGAATCCGGCGCTGAAAGAGCTGATCGCGGCCGCTCCGCTGCTGTCCGGGTATCTCGACGACGAATCGCGCGCACATTTCGATCGCGTGCAACAACTGCTGACCGATGTCGGCGTCGAGTTCACGCTGAATCCGCGGCTCGTACGCGGTCTCGATTACTACTCGCGCACGGTGTTCGAGTGGCTCACGGACCGGCTTGGTTCCCAGAGCGCGATTTGTTCGGGCGGGCGTTACGACGGGCTCGTGGGGCAGCTCGGCGGCCGCGACACGCCGGCCGTCGGCTGGGCGCTCGGTATCGAGCGCATCGTCGAGGTGCTCGAGGTCGAGGGCCGAGGCGGCAGCGTGCTCGAGGCCGATGCCCATCTGGTCGTGGCCGGCGAGGTGGAGCGACGCTACGGTTTTAGGTTGGCCGAGCAGCTGCGCGACCGCGTGCCGGGTCTCAAGCTCTGGATTGGCGGGCCAGCGGGCGGCTTCAAGGCCCAGCTGCGCCGGGCCGACCGCAGCGGCGCCCGGTTTGCGTTGATCGTGGGGGAGAGCGAGGTAGCTGCCGGCAAAGTCAGCGTCAAGCCGTTGCGGGAGGATAAGCCGCAACAACTGTTGAGCGTCGACGAGTGCGCCGCGCTGCTCGCCGAGCGCCGCTCGGCATAGAATAGCGGGCCGCAGTTTGCCCGCCGGAGGATTGTGTGGACGAGTATCTGTCAGAAAAAGAACAAGTCGAAAAGCTGCGCCAGTGGTGGCGCGACAACGGCTGGTTCCTGATCGGTGGTGCGGCCCTCGGCGGGCTCGCGCTGCTCGGCTGGAACCAATACTGGGCGTACCAGGCGAGAACTTCGGAGCAGGCCGGAGCAGCCTACGAGTCGGTCCAGCAAGCGATCGCAGCGCCCAATCTCGAGTTGGCAGACACGTTGCTGAAGCAGATGCGCGTGGATTATCCGAGTGCGGCGTATACGGACCAGGCCGGCCTGGCTGTGGCGAGGGCGGAGCTGATCAGCGATCCGCAACACGCCGCCGACGATTTGCGGTACACGATGGAGCACAGCAAAGACCCGGAGCTCGCGATGATTGCGCGCCTGCGGCTCGCGCGCGTGCTCGCGTATCGCGAGCAATATCCAGAAGCACTCGCGACCCTGACCGTAAACGACCCCGGTAAGTTCGCCGGCCGAATCAACGAGATCAAGGGCGACATCTTCGTCGCGCAGGGCAAGGCCGACGAGGCGCGTGCCGCTTACCTGGCCGCGATGGTCGCTTCGGGCGCCGAAGTGCTCGATCGCAGCTTCCTACAGATGAAGCTGGCCGATCTGCCGAGCAGCGCACCCGTGACGCCGCCCGCGGAGCAGAGTGCCGCTCCGACATCCGCCGAACCGTCGAAAGCCGCGCAGCCGGGAGAGGGCGCGTGAGAGTTTTGCGTCACTTGGGGCTAGCAGTGCTCGCGCTACCGGTCGTGATCGGTTGCGCCCACAAGAAGGACACGGCGGAGCCGCCGGCTCCGCTGACGGCCATCGCGAAAACGCTCGACGTTCACAAGCTTTGGAGCGGCAAAGTCGGCCGTGGCTCGGAACGGTTGCGCCTCGGGCTGCGCCCCGCGTCCGATGGCACGTACGTGTTCGCGGGTGGGCACAACGGCGAGGTCACGGCGTTCGACGCGCAGACGGGCCACAAGGTCTGGTCCGTGAAAACCGATCTGGTGCTCGCCGCGGGGCCGGCGTTTGGCGACGGCGTGCTGGTGTTCGGCACCAGCGAAGGCGAGCTTGTGGCGCTCGATGCGACCTCGGGCGAACAACGGTGGCTGCAGACGATTGGCAGCGAGGTGGTCGCGGCGCCCGTCATCGCGTCGGGCGTTGTCGTGCTGCGGACCGTCGACGGCCGGCTGCGCGGCTTCGCGACCGCGACCGGGAACACGCTGTGGAGCGTGCAGCAGAATCATCCGTCCCTGACCCTGCGCGGCAATACCGCGCCGCGCGTCGCGGGTGCGACCGTCGTCAGCGGATTCGCCAACGGTCGCGTGGGAGCCTACGACCTTCGTACTGGCGATGCCGTGTGGGAAGTGGCCGTGGGAAACCCGACGGGACGCAGCGAGCTCGAGCGGCTCGTCGACGTGAGCGCGGGCCTGCAGGTCGTCGGCAACGACGTGTACGTCGTCGGCTATCACGGCCGCGCTGTGGGTATCGATCTCGCCACCGGCGTGATTCTTTGGCAGCAAGACATGTCCTCGTACGCCGGTCTCACGGCCGATTTCGGCAACGTCTACGTGACCAATGACTTCGACGCAATCGTCGCGCTCGAGCGCAATGGCGGTGCGCAGGTCTGGCGGCAGGAAGCGCTGCGGCTCCGCGACCTGACGGCGCCGACGCGCTACGCGAACACGCTCGTCGTCGGTGACTACCAGGGCTATCTGCATTGGCTCGATCCGGCGAACGGCAAGTTCGTCGCGCGCGAGCACGCAGCCGGTGCGCGCATCAGCGCGGCGCCGCTCGTTGTGGGCCAGAACGTCTACGTGCAAAGTGAAGACGGCACGGTTGCGGCCTACACCGTGCGCGATGGCGCTGCGTAGGCGCGGTTCCGGCCATGCTGCCTGCTGTGGCGCTCGTCGGCCGACCTAACGTCGGCAAATCGACGCTGTTCAACCGTCTCACGTTCACGCGCGACGCCCTCGTCGCGGACTATCCCGGGCTCACGCGCGATCGACGCTACGGCGTGGGCCGTTTCGGCGAGCGCCCATTCATCGTGATCGACACCGGCGGACTCACGGCCGACGACAGCCACGAGATCACCGCTCTGGTTGCGGCACAGGTCAACATCGCGATCGAGGAAGCCGACGTCGTCGTGCTCGTCGTCGATCACAAGAGCGGGCTCACGGCCGACGACACGCGGATCGCGGAGCGGCTGCGGCGTGAGGCCAAGCCCATGGTGATCGCCGTCAACAAGTCCGAAGGCGTCGCCAACGAGATCGCAGAGGCCGAGTTCCACGTACTCGGTCTCGGCACGCCGGTCGGTATTGCGGCGGCGCACGGGCAGGGCATCGAAGAGCTGCTGACCGCCGCGCTCGCGCCGTTTCCCGCCGGCGAGGACGAGGTCGACGAGGACCAGCTCGGCCCCAAGATCGCCGTGATCGGCCGGCCCAACGTCGGCAAGTCGACGCTGATCAATCGGCTGCTCGGCGAGAACCGGCTCATCACTTCGCCGGAACCCGGCACGACGCGCGACAGCGTGTACGTGCCTTGCGAGCGCGACGAGCGGAAGTTCGTGCTCGTCGACACCGCCGGCATTCGCCGTCGCGCGCGACTGTCCGAGGCGATCGAGAAGTTCAGTGTCGTGCAGAGTTTGAAGGCCATCGAGGACGCGGGCGCGATCATCGCCGTGCTCGATGCGCGCGACAGCGTCACCGATCAGGATGCGCACCTTGTGGGGCTCGCGGCCGAGCGCGGCCGCGCGCTCGCAGTCGCCGTCAACAAGTGGGACGGGCTTTCGGGCCACGAACGGCGCCTGATCGAGCGCGAAGTGGAACGAAAGCTCGACTTCGTGCCGTACGCGAGCCTGCACTACATCTCGGCGCTGCACGGCAGCGGTATCGCGGAGCTGGTCGACGCGGCGTTGGCCGCGCATAAGAACGCCGGCGCGGAGTTTCCCGACGCCGCGGCTGAACAAGGTGCTCGCGGATGCGCTTGCGGTGAATCCGCCGCCGCTCGTGCGTGGCCGCCAGGTGCGGCTGCGCTACGCGCATCAGGGCGGGAAGTATCCGACGCGGATCGTGGTGCACGGCAATCAGGCCGAGCGGTTGCCCGATCACTACAAGCGCTATCTCGAGGGCGCGTTCCGGGCGGCGTTGCACCTGCGTGGCACGCCCGTGCGCGTCGAGCTGCGCACGGGTGAGAACCCTTACGGTGGCCACCGCAACAAGCTCACGCCGCGGCAGGGCAAGAGTCGGAAGCGCATGCTGCGCTTCAAGCACCGCGACTGAAGACGGCGTCAGGTTTTTCCTGGTCCCGTAGGCTCCGTCAACGGCTCACGTCACTGTGTGCCTGTATTCGATCTGTCCGATGCGCCGGGCCGCGGCCGAGGAGACTGGCGACGTTAGCGCAGTGACAACCGCCACGATTACAATGGCCACGTGCTGCGGAGGGCGACTGCGATGGCGGTAGTTCACGAACCGAGCGCCGGATGCTTTTCGACGTGGCTGGGCGTCGTCACGCTGTTCTTTCTCAACGGCCTCGCTCCACCAGCGGTGGCGCAAAATACGGATATAAGATCGCCGGGGCGGAGCTCGGAGTGTCTGCCGAGGGCAAGTCGAGCGAAAGAGCACTGCGATCCGATCAAGACCGTTGTGCGGACTGAGAGTGAGTTGCAGGTCCCCCTTGATCTCCCATTGCTGAAGCCCGTCTATTGCGCGGCCGTCATCGCGATCGAGTACACCCAAAGGGACGCCGTTGTCGATATCGCGGGTTCGATCTCGAACCCGGACTGCGCGGCCTGCAGCGGTGAGTATGAAGTCCTGGTAAACGTCAGGGACGAGTCTTCGGGTCTAAAGACACTGAGATTCGTCGAGAAATGGCAGCGGAGCGACGATCAGCCGGTGTCGTTCAAGGCGCGCTATCCAATCGGTCAGAACGTCGATATCGTCGGCGCCCGTGCGCAGTCGGTGCGCTGCACGTGTCTGACGTCGAAAGACGAGTGAGGCGGCAGCCCGCCGCGGCCATTAGCACATAGCCAGAAGTTACAAGGCAGCAGTTGGGGCGGGTCTTAGACTGCCGGTCTTGTTGGTTTCTCGGGGTGGCGCGTGGCCAAGGCACGCCGGACTGTCGTCGTCGCGGGTGAGTTTCCGATGCACCGCGGGGGCTCGCTGGTGAGCCCGACGATCGCCTACGAGACCTGGGGCACGCTGAACCACGAGCGCGACAACGCCGTGCTGATCTTCACCGGCATGTCGCCGTCGGCCCACGCGGCCTCGAGCCCCACAGACCCTACACCCGGCTGGTGGGAAGAGATCATCGGCCCCGGCCGCCCGATCGACACCCATCGCTACTTCGTGATCTGCGTGAACTCGCTCGGCAGCTGCTTCGGCTCGACCGGGCCCGCCTCGATCGATCCGCGCACGGGCGAGCTGTACCGGCTCACGTTCCCCGTGCTGTCGCTCGAGGACGTCGCACGCGGCGGTTACGAGGTCATCAAGCACTTGGGCGTGAAGCGGCTCAAAGCGACGGTCGGGCCTTCGATGGGCGGCATGACGGCGCTCGCGTTCGAGATTCTGTTCCCGGGGCTATCGGAAGGCTTCGTCAGCATGTCCTCCGGGCCGCGCTCCCTGCCATTCTCGATCGCGCTGCGTTCGCTGCAGCGCGAGATGATCCGCAAGGACCCGGACTGGAGGCACGGTAACTATCCGCGCGATTCGGTGCCGCTCACGGGCATGCGGCTCGCTCGCAAGCTCGGCATGATCACGTATCGCTCGGCCGAGGAATGGCGGCTGCGCTTCGGGCGCGAGCGCGCGGCAACCCCGGACACGAACGCGAACGGCGATAGCTTCGGCATGGTGTTCGAAGTCGAAGCCTACCTCGAGCACCACGCCCTGAAGTTCACCGGCCAGTTCGATCCCAACTGCTACCTGTACCTGTCGCGCGCGAGCGATCTGTTCGATGTCGCCGAGCACGGCTCCTCAGTGGAGGCCGGTTTCGCCCAGGTGCGTGTGAAGCGCGCAATGATCATCGGTGTGACGACGGACTTCCTGTTCCCGATCTACCAGCAGCGCGAGCTGGCCGAGGGGCTCGAAGCGCCGGGGCGCGAGGTGGAGTTCCACGAGCTCCCGTCGCTACAAGGGCACGACTCGTTCCTTGTCGACATGGATCGCTACCGGCCGCTGGTTGCGAGCTTCTTCGAGTAACTGCGCGAAGCGCCAGGATTCGGGCTTGCGTTCGACTTGAGGCGCCGTGCTAGCCTCCGGCCATGAGCAAGCCGCTGAAGAAGGGCGCGACCTACGCCGATCTTTGCGCGGTGCCAGAGAATTTCGTCGCCGAGATACTAGGCGGTGAGCTTTATGCCTTCCCGCGGCCGGCGTCTCGCCACTCGCTCGCGCTGTCGGCGCTCGGTGGCAAGCTCATGGGCCCGTTCCAGTTTGGTGAGAACGGTCCCGGTGGCTGGTGGTTACTCGACGAGCCGGAGCTTCATTTCGACGCTGACGTGCTCGTCCCCGATCTCGCCGGGTGGCGGCGAGAGCGCATGCCTGCGGTTCCGAACGTTGCTTACTTCACGCTTGCCCCGGATTGGATCTGCGAGGTGTTGTCGCCATCGACCGAGTCCATCGATCGTGGCAAGAAGCTGGCGATCTATGCGCGCGAAGGCGTTCAACGCGCTTGGCTTTTGAACCCTCTGCTGCAAACGCTGGAAGTCTGGCGTCTCGTGTCGCAGCGCTGGTCGCTCGTCGGTACCCACGCAGACAGGGTTCGACGTGCGCGCAGAGCCTTTCGACGCTATCGAGCTTCCACTCGCGGCGCTGTGGGGCGAGTGATCAACCCGCGTCGGGTTTGACCTTCGCGACGGTCACGGCGAGGCCGCCGCGCGCGAGGCGCACGTCGAGCTCGGCGCCGCGCGCGGTGGCGCCGGCGTCCGTCACGACCTTGCCGCCCGCGTCCACTACGATTGCGTAGCCGCGCTGCAGCGTCGCGAGCGGGCTCAACGATTGCAGCGTGCGGTCTGCGAGTTTCCAGCGTTGCTGCGTGAGCTCGAGCCGCCGGAGCAGCGCGCGGCGCAAATCCGCCTGAGCCGTACGCCAGCGCTCGCGCGCGGCCGCGAGGTGGCGCGCCGGGTTCGCGTGGGCGACGCCCGTCGCGAGGCGCGCGATGCGAATCTTCAGCTGCCCGATGCGGCGTTCCATGCCGCGCGTGAGGCGGGCCTCGAGCTCGTCGAGCTTCTGCGCCCGCTCGCGCAGCTGCACGCCGGGGTGCGACCTCGCGAGGCGGTGCTCGAGCGTGACGAGCTGGCGCCGCTCCGCGGTCAGCTGCCGCCGCGCCGTTTGCGCCAACCGCTGCTCGAGGGAAACGAACCGCATGCGCCATTCGACCTGATCGGGCACCGCGAGCTCGGCCGCCTGCGACGGCGTCGGCGCCCGCAGGTCTGCGACGAAGTCGGCGATCGTGAAGTCGATCTCATGGCCCACGCCGACGATGATCGGCAGCTTCACGGCCGCGATGGCCCGCGCCACGACTTCCTCGTTGAATGACCACAGGTCTTCGAGCGAGCCGCCGCCGCGCGTGAGAATCAGCACGTCGCAGTCCGCGCGCTTGTCCGCCAGTGCCAGCGTGCGCGCGATCTCTTCGGCAGCCCCGGCGCCCTGGACCTGCGTTGGATAGATCAGCACGGCCGTGGCGGGGAAACGCCGGCGCAGCGCAATCAGCACGTCGCGCAGCGCGGCGCCGGTCGGTGAGGTGATCACGCCGATGCGCCGCGGCAACTTCGGCAGGGGCACCTTGCGGTCGGCATCGAACAAGCCTTCGGCCGCGAGCTTGCGCTTCAGCTCCTCGAACTTGCGCCGCAGCGCGCCTTCGCCGGCCTCCTCGACGTAATCGACGATCAGCTGGTACTCGCCGCGCGCCTCGTAGACGCTGGCGCGTGCGCGAACCAGCACCTGGCGGCCGTTGGCGAGCTCGAACCCCAATCCGCGCGCGGACGTGCGGAACATCGCGCAGCGGACCTGCGCCTGCGCGTCCTTCAAGGACCAATACAGGTGCCCGGAGGAGGGCCGTGCGAGGTTCGAGATTTCGCCCTCGACCCACACCAGCCCAAGGCCGCCCTCGACGAGCTGGCGGGCCTCGCGGTTCAGGCCGGTAACCGAGAGGATCCGCCGTTCCTCGAACGGCAGCTTCAGAGAGTCTCCAGACGGCATGCGGGCAGTATACGGCAGCCGTGGGCATTTACCGGAGCGGCCTTCCGCGGCTAGAATGCGCCGCTCCTTCTTCCGGGAGCTCCGCATGCGGATCATTCACGAGGCGCTCACATTCGACGACGTCCTCCTAGAGCCCGCCTACTCTGAAGTTCTGCCCCGCGAAGTTCTGCTTAAAGACCCAGCTTACCCGCGCCCTCACGCTGAATATCCCGGTCGTTTCGGCCGCCATGGACACCGTGACCGAGGCGCGCCTCGCGATCACGCTGGCGCAGGAAGGCGGTATCGGCATCATCCACAAGAACATGTCGCCGAGGGATCAGGCGCGGCAGGTTCTACAGGTCAAGAAGTTCGAAAGCGGCATCATCCACGACCCGATCACGGTGTCGCCGGATGCCACTATTCGCGAGGTCATCGATCTCACGCGCTCGAAGAACATCTCGGGCGTGCCGGTGGTCGAGGGCGAAAGTCTCGTCGGCATCGTCACGCATCGCGACCTGCGCTTCGAGACGCAGCGCGACGCGCCCGTGTCGGCCGTCATGACGCCGAAGGATCGGCTCGTGACCGTGCGCGAAGGCGCGGATAAGGACCACGTGCTCGGGCTTCTGCACAAGCACCGTATCGAGAAAGTGCTCGTCGTCGACAAGGCCTTCAAGCTGCGCGGCATGATCACGGTCAAGGACATCCAGAAGGCGCACGACTACCCGCTGGCGTGCAAGGACGAGCGCGGCGCGTTGCGCGTTGGCGCGGCCGTGGGTACGGGCGCGGATACCGACGAGCGGGTGTCGCTGCTCGTCGAGGCCGGCATCGACGTCATAATCGTCGACACGGCGCACGGCCACACGCGCGGCGTAATCGATCGCGTGCGCGCGATCAAGAAGCAATATCCGAATCTGCAGCTGATTGCCGGCAACATCGTCACCGGCGAAGCCGCCAAGGCGCTGGTCGAAGCCGGCGTGGACGGCGTAAAAGTCGGCATCGGTCCTGGCTCGATCTGCACGACGCGTATCGTGGCCGGCGTGGGTATCCCGCAGATCACCGCGGTATCCGAAGTCACGAAGGCGCTCGAAGGCACCGGCATACCGGCCATCGCCGACGGCGGCATCCGCTACTCCGGCGACATCGCCAAGGCCATCGTGGCCGGCGCGCACTGCACGATGATCGGTGGGCTCTTCGCCGGCACCGAGGAGTCGCCGGGCGAAGTCGAGCTCTACCAGGGCCGCTCGTACAAGAGCTATCGCGGCATGGGTTCCCTCGGCGCCATGGCGCAGCACCACGGCTCGTCCGATCGCTACTTCCAGGATTCGGCAGAGCAGCTCGAGAAGCTGGTGCCCGAGGGCATCGAAGGCCGCGTGCCGTATAAAGGCAGCATCATCGCGATCGTGCATCAGTTGATCGGCGGCTTGCGTGCGGCGATGGGCTACACGGGCTGCCGCGACATCGACGAGCTCAGAACGCGGCCGAAGTTCGTGCGCATCACGGGCGCCGGCCGGCGCGAGAGCCACGTGCACGACGTCACGATCGTCAAAGAACCCCCGAACTACCGATCCCAGTAATGGCTACCGCAGCGCAGGCGCCGAGACAAAGCACGGATGCCCACGGCGAGCGCATTCTCGTCGTCGATTTCGGCGGCCAGTACACGCAGCTGATCGCGCGCCGTGTGCGCGAGGTGGGCGTCTACAGCGAGATCCTGCCGTACGACGCCAGCGCGGAAGACATCGCGAAGTTCGCGCCCACCGGCATCATTCTCGGCGGCGGCCCGGAGTCCGTGAGCGAGGCCGGCTCGCCGCAGATTTCCGACGCATTGACCGAACGCGGCGTGCCCATGCTCGGCATCTGCTACGGCATGCAGGCGCTGGCGGCGAAGTTCGGCGGCACGGTCGCACCCTCCACGCATCGGGAGTATGGCTACGCCGAGGTGAATCTCACGGGCGCTGATCCGCTGCTCTCGGGTCTTGGCGCTGGACTCAAGGTGTGGATGAGCCACGGCGATCGCGTGGAGCGACTGCCGAAAGGGTTCACGCCGATCGGCTCGTCCGGCAACTCGCCGTTCGCGGCCATGGCGAATGTCGAGCGCAAGATCTACGGCCTGCAGTTCCACCCGGAAGTGACGCACACGCAGCACGGCCTCGACATCATTCGCCGCTTCGTGCTCGACATCTGCGGTTGCGCGCCCGTGTGGACGGCGCAGAACATCGTGGCCGAGCACATCGACAAGATTCGCGCGCAGGTGGGCAAGGACAAAGTGCTGCTCGGGCTTTCGGGCGGAGTCGATTCGTCGGTGGTCGCGGCGCTGCTGCACAAGGCCATCGGTGACCAGCTCGTGTGCGTGTTCGTCGACACCGGCCTGCTGCGCCTGAACGAAGGCGACCAGGTGATGCGCGTGTTCGCGAAGCACCTCGGCGCGCGTGTGATTCGTGCGGACGCGGAAGGTCAGTTTCTCGCGGCACTGAAGGGCGTGAGTGACCCCGAACAGAAGCGCAAGATCATCGGGCGCGCTGTTCGTCGAGGTGTTCGACGCGCAGGCCGAGCAGATCGACGGCATCCGCTGGCTCGCGCAGGGCACGATTTACCCGGACGTCATTGAATCCGCGGGGGCCAAGACCGGCAAGGCGCATCTGATCAAGTCGCACCACAACGTGGGCGGTTTGCCGGAGCGCATGAACCTGAAGCTGCTCGAACCCTTGCGCGATCTCTTCAAGGACGAAGTGCGACGTATTGGCACGGAGCTGGGCCTGCCGGCGGAGCTGGTGCAGCGGCACCCGTTCCCGGGGCCGGGATTAGGCGTGCGCATTCTCGGCGAAGTAAAGAAGGAATACGCGGACCTGCTGCGCAGCGCCGACGACATCTTCATTTCCGAGCTGCGCGCGCACGACCTGTACGACTCCGTGAGCCAGGCGTTCGCCGTGTTCTTGCCAGTAAAGAGCGTGGGTGTGATGGGCGATGGCCGGCGCTACGACTACGTCGTGGCGCTGCGCGCGGTCGAGACCATCGACTTCATGACGGCACGCTGGTCGCGGCTGCCGTACGACTTCCTCGAGCGCGTGTCGCTGCGCATCATCAACGAGGTACCCGGCATCTCGCGCGTCACGTACGACATCTCGGGGAAGCCGCCTGCCACTATCGAGTGGGAGTGACGGGATCTATCGGAAGCTATCGAGGTCTATCGGTTTCGGCGACGGTGGAAGGAGCGATATTCGTTACTGGAAGCGCCGTAGTGCGTGACCTGCTGAAGATCTTTTCCGCTCGGCGCTGAGTGGTTTTGTCCCTCTAGCGTCGTGCTGTCCGTGTACAACACTGACAACAACCACGGGAGCTCAAGACATGGGATTGGGGTTCATGCGCACACTCGTTACCGTCGTCGTTCTGAGCCTCGTTGGGCCGTTCGTGCGAAACGCGCTGGCCGACAAGATCGTCGTCTACGGCGCGAGCGGCAGCGTCGGCCGCGTGATCGTCGAGGAAGCGCTTAGCCGGGGTCACGAGGTAATCGGCGTTTCACGCAATCCCGAAAGCCTCAAATTCGACAACGCTCGCTTTACTGCTGCGCCCGGCGACGCTACCGATCCGGATTCCATCGCCGCGACCGTGCGGGGCGCGGATGTCGTCGTGATTTCCGTCCGCGGCGGCGGGCCCGGCAACACGCCGCAGGAGGCTGTGACGTTTCGAGCTGCGACGGCCTACATCAAAGCGGCACGCCGGCTCGGCAAAGCGACCCCGTATGTCATACAGATCGGCGGCGGTGTGACGCTCTACCGGGATGGTGTACGCCCCATGGACGCGTTCCCACCAGGCACGGAGAGGTACGCTTTGGCGCAGGGTCACTGGCTCGCGATGGAGGCGTACAAGCATTCAGCGGGTTTTGACTGGACCGTGATGTCGGCAAATACCGGTTCGATTCAGGAGCGCGGCGAGTACACGGGACGATATCGGCTCGGGGACCAGGACACGCTCGTCGATCGAAACGGCGAGACGTACATCTCTAGACAAGATTTCGCGATCGCGGTGATCGACATGGCGGAAAGCCGCACGGTGACTGGCAAGCGGGTTGCGGTCGGGCCGCCTTACTGAACCGACTTCCTCGCCGTTCACGCGCAGCGTGAGCGGCGCATCGTACGTGAGCAGCGGCAGGCCGGCCGGCGGCATCGGCGCCCTTGGACCGAAGTAGGCGATCGTGGCGTCGGGTGAAACGTCATTGAGTGGGAGTAGCGCAGCCTCTACAGATCCTCGATCTTGAGTTCCACGGTGGCGTTCTGCCAGGCGGCCTCGTGCTGCTCCCGCACTAGCGTCGCTTCGCTGTTGCGGTGCTGCGCAAGCAGTGCCTGCCACAAACCGAAGAGGAGGCGACCGTCGCGCGGGTGCGTCTCGAGCGTTTCTCGGAACACTTGCTCTGCGGCGTCCGCGTGCCCCGCTGCAAGCAGCGCCGCGCCGAGCGACTGGCGCACCGGATAGAACCACGGGGGAGGCTCGTCGTACTGGAGTGCGGCTTCGAGCGTGATCGCTCGCCGCCATTCGCTGACCGCCGTCTCGCGCTCCCCACGAGCCTGCGCGATGGCCGCATCCAGCGATGCGGCGGCGAGCGCGAGCAGATCCGACGCCTTGTTGTTGATGAGGTACAGCGAGTCGGGGGAGAGTGCGGAGCGCTCCTTGTCGAATCGCTTCTGCTCGGCCACTGCGTCTCGCGCCTTGCCCTGTCCCGCGAGCGCCATTGCCCGCGCGTATCTCCAGAATGCGTGCGTCAACGCAAGATGCTCCGGCGGTGGCGGTTCCGCGACGATCGCATCCCAGCGGTGGAAGCGCAGCTCCACCATGAGCGGGTACAGGCGAAAGCCCTCGAGCATCTGCATTTCGCTGTCGCCGTCGCCGATGTTCGTCACCATGTCCCTCGCTGCTTGCAGCGCCTCTTCGTACCGGCCCTCTTGCGCGCGAGCGAAGGCGATGAAATGGATGTTGTGCGTCCAGTACATGAGCGGGTACAGGCCCGTCGCGCCGGTTCGCTCCACGAACACGCGGTCGGCTTCGGCCGCCTTCACGTTGATCTTGGCCGCCATGTCGAAATCACCGGTCTGCAGGAAGATGTGCCCCGGCATGTGCACGAGGTGCCCGGCGCCGGGCACGAGTGTCATCAGGCGCATCGCGCTCGGGATCGCACGCTCGAGATGCTGCGATGCTTCCACGGCGTGGATATAGAAGTGGTTGGCGCCCGGATGATTCGGGTTGCGCTTCAGCACAGACTCGAGCACGGCCACCAGCTCCTCCGTTCCGGGCGCGGGTTCGCCGTCCGCCGTCCACAGTTGCCACGGACGCAGCATCATCAGGCTCTCGGCGAACATCGTGGCCGCATCGAGATCGTCGGGATACTTGGCGACCATCGCGCGCATCGCATCGCTGTACGCGCGATGGAACGCGAGCCAGTCCGATTTCGGATCCGCCGACGCGTAGCGCAACGCGATCGCGGCGACATAGTCGCGCTCGCGTGGGTTGGCGGTCGCGAGCCGGCGCTGCGCATCGAGGACCGCGTCGTGGGTCGCGCGTGCGCGGTTCTCGTCGATGGCCGTGTCGTTGTAATTGGGGCCGATCGATAGCGCGAGCCCCCAGTACGGCATCGCAGCGGTCGGATCGAGAACGGCCGCTCGGCGAAAGTACCGGGCGGCTTCGTCGTGATTGAAGCCGTACAGCAGGCGCAGGCCCTGGTCGAAGTAGCTTTGCGCCTCGGTGCTCGTCGTCGTGATCGGGAAGTGGTAGTCGCCGAGGCCCGGGTACGGCTCGGTGGCCGCAGCCGCAAGCTCGTGCGCGTGTTGCGCGCGAGCAGGGGCTGCGACGACGAGCGCAGCGACGAGAATCAGGGGCAGAAACACTGTTGGAATGCTGCGGCGCATGGCGGACCTCGCTTGCGAAACAGTGATTTGACGCAGGGTACCCGGGGCTGCGCGCGTCGTCGAGGTTCAATCGCCGCTTCGCCGCGCTGCTCGCGGACGCCGTCTTCCCACTGCAGCGCGTGGTGTCGACCGCGTCGCTATACTCCCTGGTCGAGGCGACGGTCGTCTGAAGCCAGCGCCTTCAAAGGTCACTGGGCGGTCGCCCGACCTGCGCCCAATTGTTCATGCCCCAGCAGTACACAAAGCCGTCCGCACCGACAGCGCACGCGTGCGTGCCGCCGGCGGAGAACGCAACGAAAGCCTGTGCGCTCGGAATCGCCACGGGTACATCCGCGGTCACGAGCGGCGACAAGGAAAGGAGCTGATTCCAGCAATCCAGCTCGCCATCGACCGTGAGCGCGCAAGTCTGACCGAAGCCGGTGCTCAACGAGATCCATTGGCTGCCCGTGTGCGGGACTTCTGCAGGCAGCGATACATAGACAGCGCTCGGGCCTTGGCCAAGCAGATCCCCCTCACCCCAGCAGTAAACGGTGCCGTCGCTCTGTAGGGCACAGGTGTGCATGCCGGCGGCGACGATTTGCTCGAACTTCAGTCCGCCAAGCACGGCTACCGGCGTGTAGGCATCCGCCAGTCCGCCGTCGCCGCCGGCCGAGCCGACACCGAGTTGGCCGAACCAGTTGTTACCCCAACACATCGCGTCGTGATCGGTGTCGATCGCGCACGTGTGTAGATCGCCAACGCTGATAGATAGGAATTTCAAGCTGGTTGCAACCGGCGCCGGTACCGGTTCGGAGCCGTACTGGGCACCGGTACCGAGTCCGCCATCGGAACCGACACCCCAGCACCAGGCTTCGCCCGCGGGAGTCAGTCCGCAGGTGGGGCCACTTGCGGCACTCGCGCTGATCGACGCGAACTTCAGTCCGCCGGCGACCGCGACCGGCACGGCGCTGCTCGTGCGCAGACCGTCTCCCAGCTGACCGCCGATGCCAAAGCCCCAACAATAGGCATCGCCCGTCTCGTCCAGCGCGCAGGTATCGCGGAGGGATGCGCTCAGCTGTACAAAGTGGTGCCCGCCATCGACGAGCACCGGTACAGAGCTACACGGGAACATGCCCGAGTTGCAGGTCTCCATCGACGAGGAGCTGCCGAGTTGATCGTATTCGTTGTATCCCCAGCAATACGTGTCGCCAGTCGCGCCGATCGCGCAAGTGTGGGTGTAACCGGCCGCTACGGTCGTGAACGTGAGTTGTTCGCTCACTTTGACAGCCGAGTCGTAGAACTCCTGGCCGGGCGTGGGACCAGTGCCCTGGCCGCCACCACCCTGACCGCCACCCTGCCCACCTCCCTGGCCTCCCCCGGGTCCCGCGGGCTGGGCTGCGGCTGCGGAAGGTCCGCCGCCACCGCCGCCACAGCCTTGGAGCAGCATCGAGCACGTGACCAGCGCGGCCCAGATGAATCCACCGGTGCGAGCACCGGCCAACGATCGAATGAGCATGATTCTTCCCTCGGTTGCGAATTCCAGGTGGACAGAATCTCGCCGGCACACCCTCCGCGTCCCGCGGAGTAGCTGATGCTTTTGTGAGGGTATTGTGTGGGCCGCTCGGGAGGGCGTGCCGCGGTTATCCCCCGGCTTGTCGGCGAGCCTCTATACTTGTCCACAACGAACAACCCGGCGGGGGAGCGCTGTATCTATGTCACACAAACTCGTGCGGTCGGCCGTCTTCGTCGCGGCCCTCGCTGGCCTGGCCCTGCCGGCGCTGGCTCACCATGGTTTCGGTCTCTTCCAGATGGATGTCATGAAGAAGTGGTCCGGGACCCTGACCGAGATGCACCTGGTCAACCCGCACTCCTACATGGAGATCGACGTAGTCGACGAAAACGGCAAGAAGTTGCACATGCGTTGCGAAATGCGTGCGGCCACGCTGCTCATGCGTTCCGGTTGGTCCGTCGACATGTTCAAGCCGGGCTCGCACGTGGAGATCGAGGGTCGTCCGCATCGCACGGATCCCGGCGCCTGCTACGTCGAGAACTTCAAGATCGGCGATGCACCTGAGATGAATCGTAACGATCAATTCCAGACGAAGACGCACGTCGATACGTCGAATCGCCCGTCGCGTTTGGCCGATGGCGAGCCGAACATCAGTGGCGACTGGGCCGTGGAGCAACTTGTGCTAACTGTCCCCCCGAGCGGCGGCAACGGTTCCATGATTCCGAAGAGCCTGTCGCCGGATTTCGCGGCCGGCAAGGTCACGCTGGAGCAGGTGCAGGCCACGCAGCCACCGAGACCGAAGGTCGTCTACACGGCAGAGGGCCAGAAAGCGGCCGATGCCTTCGACCGGCGGTCTCCCAAGGACAATCCTTGGTTCGCGTGTAAGCCCACGAGCATCATCCGGGATTGGACCGCCGACTGGCCGATCAATCGGTTCGAGCAAAAGACGACGGCGGATGGCGAAAAGGTCATCGACATTACCTACGGGTTGTACAACTTCGATCGACGAATCCACGTCGGTATGACCAAGCATCCGGACCCTCTCGCGCCGAGCTATGCCGGTCACTCGATCGGACACTGGGAGGGCAATACGCTGGTGGTCGACACCGTCGGGTTTGCTGCGGGCGTTCTCTCGCCGCCCACGCGCAGCAGCGTTGAGATGCATATCGTGGAGCGCTTCACCTTCGATCCGCAGAAGATGTCACTGAGGCGCGACTATTCGGTCACGGATCCCAAGTACCTGGCGGCCCCCTACGAAAGCTACGACATCATGTATCTCTCGGATGTACCGTTTCAGAAGCAGCCTTGTAAGGACATGACGCCGGAGTTCCAACAGTAGGTCACCGCTCCGACAAGAAATCACAGCTGCATGCAGGGGCGTGGTTACCGACGCCGAGCGCGCCAGACAATGCGGAGCCGAGCCGGCCTAGTGGGCTCTCGCACCTGTGAGTGTTGCCGGAAGTTAAGCGAGTAACTATGCTCGCAACGGCGCCCTCCACGCGCTGTTTGAGAATAGATGCCACTCGCGGCGGGCGATCAGTTCGGTTCCTATGAAGTCATCGAGCTCATCGGAGTGGGCGGGATGGGCGAGGTCTATCGTGCCCACGACACTCGCCTCAAGCGCGATGTCGCGCTGAAGGTCTTGCCCGACGCACGCCGGCTCGACCCCGAAGCGCTGCAGCGTTTCGAGCGCGAGGCACGTCTCCTCGCGTCCCTGAATCATCCGAACATCGCAACGCTGTTGGGCCTCGAGACGTCGGGCGACACGGTGGCGCTGGTCATGGAGCTCGTCGACGGCGAGGTGCTGGAAGACCGCCTCGCACGCGCGGTGGGTAAGGGCGCGGGCCTGCCGCTCGGCGACGCGCTGCGAATCGCGCGGCAGATCGCGGAGGCACTCGACGCCGCGCACGAGCGGGGCGTCGTGCACCGGGATCTGAAACCGGCGAACATCAAATCCGGGCCGACGGCACCGTGAAGGTGCTCGACTTCGGCATCGCCAAAGTTTTCGAGACCGAGACGAGTGGCTACCGGGGCACGACCGTAGGCGTTACGCAGCTGCCGGGCGCCGTCATCGGCACGCCCTCTTACATGAGCCCCGAGCAAGCGGCAGGCACCGCCGTCGACCGGCGGACCGACATCTGGGCATTCGGCTGCGTATTGTACGAGATGCTCTGCGGGCGGCGGGCGTTCGATGGCGAGACCACGTCGAGCATCGTCGCGCGCGTCATCGAACGGGAGCCGGATTGGAGCAAGTTGCCGCCCGACTTGCCGCGCGGCATTCGATTGCTGCTCGCGCGTTGTCTCGCGAAAGACCCGAGAAACCGGCAGCGCGACAGCGGGGACGTACGTCTCGACCTCGAGCAGGCGATGGCGGAGCCGCACGCGCAAACGCCGCGCGCCGCCACAGGCAAGCGCGCCTGGGTGTCCGCGGCGGCCATTCTCGGAATTACGACGCTCGCGCTGCTCGTCTTGCAGGTATATCCGCGCACCCCGTCCACTACGTCCGACCCGGTGCGCTTTTCCGTGCTCGCGCCGGACCGAGGACATTTCACCACGTCCCTGAGTGCCGGCTCCGGCGCACCCGTGGGCGGCACGATCTCCCCGGACGGCCGGACGCTCGCGTTCACGGCGAGGGGGTCCTCGGGCTCGATCATGCTGTGGCTGCGCCCACTCGACTCGCTCGACGCGCGGGCGCTACCCGGCACCGAGGACGCAGGGTTACCGTTCTGGTCGCCGGACGGCGCCGCGATCGCCTTCTTTGCGCAAGGCAAGCTGAAGAGAATCGCGGTCGCCGGGGGCGCCGCGGAAATCTTGTGCGACATCGCTCGCGGCCAGGGCGGTACGTGGAACCGCAACGGCGTCATCCTCTTTTCAGGGAACTTGAGGACGGGTCTCGCTCGTGTGAGCGCCGCGGGGGGCAAGCCGGTCAGTCTCGGCCCGCTCGCCGAAGGCTATCGCGCCTACCGTTTCCCGTCTTTCCTTCCGGACGGCGAGCATTTCCTGTACTACGCCGAAGCCGCGCGGCCGGAGGACTCCGGCGTGTTCGTCGGTGCACTCGGCGCCGACAGCGGCCGCCGTTTGCTGAGCGCAGACAGTGCGGCGATCTATGCCCCGCCGGACCGAGTGTTGTTCGTGCGCGCGGGCACGTTGTTCGCCCAACGGTTCGACACGGCAACCTTCGCGACGGTGGGCGAACCTGCGCGACTCGCCGGGGGCGTTCCGTCGGAGGGTTCGGCGGCGGCGTTCTCGGTGTCCGACACCGGCGTGCTCACCTACCGAACGGGGCCCGCCGACTCGGACGCGCAGCAGTTCGGCTGGTTCGATCGAGCCGGTAAGCTGCTCGACGTCGTCGGCCCGCCCGGCACCTATCGCGGCATGGACTTGTCGCCCGACGGCACGCGAATCGCCGCTCACGACCACCAGGGCAACGGCGGCGACATCTGGATCATCGAGCCGCGCGGCACGACGACACGCTTGACGTTCGATCCGACGCAAGACAACCAGAGCCCGATCTGGTCACCCGACGGCCGCCGAATCGCATTCGGCTCGCTGCGCAACGGTCGCTGGGGCCTCTACCAAAAGTCGTCGAACGGGGGCGGCGACGACGAGCTCATCATGGAATCCGAGTTTCCGACGATTCCGTCGTCGTGGTCGCCGGACGGCAAGTACCTCGTCCACTACGTCTTCGATCCGAAGGGGCTCCATCAGTGGGTGCTGCCCTCTCAACGGCGCGGAAACGAAGCCGTTTAGGATGACGAGCGTTCCGCTCTCCCGAAATCCAGGCGCAAATTTCACCCGACGGACGAAGGATCGCCTATGTGTCCTTTCAAGCCGGCCGGGCCGAGGTGTTCGTCCAGTCTTTCCCCTCGGGAGAGGGGTTGCAGCAGGTCTCCACGAATGGCGGTTTGACCCCGCGCTGGCGGCAGGACGGTAAGGAGCTCTTCTACATGACGGCTTACGACCACGGCAAAGTCATGGCCGTCGCGACCGACTCGGCCGACGGCACGCTCACACTGGGCGTGCCTCAGGAGTTATTCGGAGTCGACATGGCGATCGTTCCGCATTCGACGGCCGTGCAGAATTTCCACACGTACGACGTCGCCCCGGACGGTCAGCGGTTCGTGATTCCGTTGCCGGTCGCAACGCTGCGCGGTGAGAACACGTCCACCGCAATCACCGTCGTTCTCGACTGGAGGGACGCGCTGCGTCAGTAGTGCGCGGGCGTCCGATCGCTGGCGTTTCGCATCGCGCGCACCGCATCGTCCCGGTCACTCCCACCCAGTGGGCGAGTTGTACGGAGCGGTGAAGCCCATGGCCTCGATTTCGTGTATCAGTCCGTCTGCACCGACCTTGAAGATGTGCGCCGCCGGCAGGTCGAAGGGCGCGAAGGGCATGTTCTTCTCGTTGCGTTCGCTGGTGGACCCGTCCGTGTTCTTCACCAGGTAGGGCAGGTTGTTCATGGGGTGACGAAAGTGCGAGAGCCCCATCACCAGCCCCATCTCAGGATCCGCGGCAAACACCCGCCGATTCTCGATTCGGTCGATGTACTGGAACGTATTGCTGTTGAGCTGCTGTCGGCAGTCGCGGGCCGCCTGGGGCGTGGCTGCCGTGCCAGGAACGGCGGGGGCCGTGGACGGCTTGCCGCTCGCGGTGATCATGCCGTTTTCGTGGCGCTCGCAGTCAGGCGCGAAAGGCGCCAGCTCGCCGTTGTTGTCGTCCAGCGCATCGTAGTAGGAGGCACCGATCTTGATCAGCTCGTCGTGCGACTTGCGCTCGCCGACAGGCACCTCGGTCAATAGGCCAGGCCGAGGAGTCTGCAGGTTGACCATCTGCGCTTCGCGCACGCCCGAATACAGATGCTCGGCTTCCGTAACGCTGCCGCGGGGGTCGAACTTCAGCCGGATGGCGATGATGACGGGCTGTTCGACCGGGGGATTGTTCGCCGCGAATTCTGCGCGCTGCTCGGGAGACGCGCCCTGCGGCGCCTGCGCCGGCCCCATGTAGGTCATCATGGCGAGATAGCCGGCGCTCTGGTTGACCTCGTCCGGCACGTGGATGGCGAATGCGCCTGGCCCCTTCACGATGGTCTTCCACAACCCTTCACCCGGCCTCGTCTTCTTGGCGTTCTCGACGAAGACGATCTCGTCTGCCAACGGCGCCTTGGCAACGTCGTGTGCCACCAGCGCCGTTACGTAGGCATCCGTGGCGTCGATCAGGCACTGGCGGTTGCACGCAGCCGGTGCTGCTGCTGCGTTCGTCGGTGCCGGCGCGCTATCCGGAGTCTTGCTGCAGGCGCCCAGCACCAGGAGGGCAACAGTTGTCGCCGTCGCAGCAAAGCATCTTCCCGTATTTCTGATCGACATGGAGCCCCCTGCGTTATCGAGCTGCGATGCGTTGTCTGTTCTCGAAGCGCTCTGGCGGATTCTATGCCTCAGAGCCAACCATTCGCATCACCCATTAGGCAAGGCACGCCCGACGCGCGTGTCGGGACCCCTCTGCTGTTGACTCGTCGGCCCATGTGTATTAGTGTCTTGATACACACGAATTAGGGTCCGCGTGCAGCGACGTGTTCATTCTGAACCCCCAGTCCGGCATTCCGATCTATCGACAGCTCGTCGAGCAGGTCAAACGCCTGATCACGGGCGGCCAACTTGCGGCGGGCAGCGAGTTGCCGTCGGTTCGCGACGTCGCGTTCGAGCATTCCGTGAACCCCATGACGATTTCCAGAGCCTATGCGCTGCTCGAGCAGGAAGGCTTCCTCGAGCGCCAGCGCGGCAAGCCGATGCGCGTCGCGGCGCGGCAGCGCTCTCAGGCGCCGCTCGCGAAGCGCCTCGCGCACGTCGAGCAGGCCGTCGAGGAGCTCGTGCTCGCGGCGCGCCAGCTCGAGCTCACGAAGAAAGACGTCGCGAAGCTGCTCAACGACAAGTGGGAGGACGGCGATGGCTGAGCCAATCGTCACGATCGACAATCTCGGCAAGCAGTTCGGCGCGAAAGCGGCCTTGACCTGCGTGACCGCGAGCATCGCGCCGGGCGACGTCGTCGGCTTGCTCGGCCGCAACGGCGCGGGCAAGACCACGCTGATCGAGGTGCTGCTCGGCTTCAGCCCGTGGACCACGGGCGCCGTCACGATCTTCGGCGAGAGCTGTCTCGAGCTCTCGGAATCCACGAAGAACCGAATCGGCTTCGTGCCGCAGCAGGACGAGCTGCTCGGGGTGCTCTCGCCGAAGCAGCAGCTCGCGATCGCCGCGGCGTTCCATGGCAATTGGGACAAGGCCCTCGTCGCGCGCGTGCTCGCCGAATGGCAGATCCCGCTCGATCGGCGAATTCATGCCATGTCCGTGGGTGAGCGGCAAAAGCTCTCCGTGCTGCTCGCGCTCGGCCATCATCCTGATCTGCTCGTGCTCGACGAGCCCGTCGCAAGCCTCGATCCCATCGCCCGTCGCCAGTTCCTGCGCGAGCTGTTCGAGGCGCCGGAAAATCCGAATCGTGCCGTGCTCTTCTCGTCGCACATCGTGTCCGATCTCGAGCGCGCCGCGAACAAGGTGTGGATATTGAAGGAGGGGCGGCTCCACTGGCAGGGCACCGTCGACTCGCTGAAGGAGTCGGTCGTGCGAGTGCACGTGCACGCGAGCTCGCCGCTGCCCGCGTCGCTCGATCTCGTCAACGCGTTGACCTATCGAGTCAACGGCAACCACGCCACGGCGGCCGTCGTGAACTGGACGCCGCATGCGCGTGACGCGCTCGCGCAGGCCCTCGGTGCGACCGTCGAGGTCGAGCCGCTAAGTCTCGAGGAAATCTTCGTCGAGCTGCACCGATGAGCGCCGTGCTCCGCGTCTGGTGGACGTTCTTCACGGCCGTGCCATTGCAGCGCTGGCTCGGCGCGTTCGGCTGCATGCTGTTTCTACTCGGCCTCGGCGGAGCTCTGCTCACCGAACGTCAGTCGACTGCGATCACGGAGCTAGGCCTCGGCTTCGTCGGTTTCGGCATCTTCGCGCTGTTTCCGGCCGTCGTCGTGGCGGGCGGTCTCTTGCGCGCGTTGTCGGCGCCCTTGAGCCATCAGCTCTACCCCTATCTGCGAGTACGCTTGCTGCTCGCGGTTATCCTGCTCGTCGCCGCGATCTCCGGAATCCTCGTCACGTTCATCGCGACGCAGCCGGTCGCGTTTCGGGCCGTGGCCTTGTCGAGCGCCGCCGTGGCAATTCTCAGCGCTGTGACGGCGACGATCTTCGCGCTGTTCATCTGCACGAGTGGCAGGAAGGTGAGCTTGCTCATCTTCGTGTTCTTCATGGCGATACCTTATTGGGTGAATGGCGGCGGGGCGGATGTGCTCCGCGCAGCCGGGTTCTCCGTCACGGCCGTCGTCGCCGTGCTCACGGTTCTTGCTTGGGTTGCGTTCGTGGCCGGCTATCTGCGGGTCGCGCGGATCAAGCCGATGAGCCTCTGGGTGCCGGGAGGCAAGCTGCGCGATGCGGACACGGACGTGCGGCCGCCCCTGTCGCGAGCCTCGGCCGCGCGATCGCTGCTCGGCGGAAAGCTCGAACGCCCCTGGCGGCAGGCGTTGCCGGCGGCCGTCAGCTTCGGCGCAGCCATAGTGCTAATAATCTCGCTGATGCGCTTCCTGCCAGGGAGTCGAACGCCAACCCCGCCGCTGCTCACTTTCATCTGGCCAACCGCGGCGATGTTTGGGATGAGCGCTTTCTCCGAGCGCGCGATCCGGCAGTCGCGCTTGCTTTGGCTGCATACCGGTGGCGGGCGCCGCGAAACGCTGCGCGTCACGGAGGCCTTCCTCGCTCGGCTCTATCTCGTCGTCGCCATCGTCATTCTCACAGCCGCGACGCTGACTCCGCTGTTTTGGCCCACCACGCTCCGAGAGATGGTGCTCTTGGTCGCAGCGAGCTTGTCCGCGGCGCTGTGCGCCGTTTACGTCGTGCTCTTCGCGAGAGGTAGTACGCCGATCTCCATCGTGGGGTTCGTCACGCTGCTGGCGGCTCAGGTGATTCTGATCGGACTTCCGAAGCCCGAAGCATCACTGCCCGGCGTCGCGACGCTGACGGCCCTGCAGCTCGGCGCGGCCGTCGCGCTTCGTGTCGCGGCGTTTCGGCGGTGGCGCAGCGTCGATTGGCTCCGGCTTCGACCCGTTCGCGACCAGCGAGTGGTCTAAGCTCGGATCGACATCTGCGGGCCCGGCCCGCGCGCAAGACCTTGTGGGTACCCGGGTGCGCTGAACAACCAGACCTTCGCTAGGGATGGGCGGAGGAAGGCACGGTCAGGTAGTGAACGCTGAACAGCTCGTCGGGATCGGTCCAGACCGCTTCGGGCACGAGTCCCGCTTCTCGAGCCAGCATCGAGAACCCCTCGATCGAGTACTTGTGCGAGTACTCCGTGACGATGTGCTCGCCGGCCACGAAGCGAATCGCCTCCCCGTCGACGTGCACTGTTTGGTTCGTCGTCGATACGAGCCGCATTTCGATTCGCTCACAGCGGACGTCGTAGACGGCCTCATGGGTGAACTGTCCTGGCTCGAAGTCCGCACCGAGCGCCACGTTGAGGTGTCGCAGCACGTTGAGGTTGAAATCCGCAGTTACACCTTGCGCATCGTTGTAAGCCGCTTCGATGACATGCACGTCCTTGATGAGGTCCACGCCGACAAGCAGCGTGCCGCCGGGCTTCGCTTCCTCGCGCATGATCTCGAGCAAGCTGCGTGCGTCGACGGGCGTGAAGTTGCCGATCGTCGAGCCGGGAAAGAACACGAGATTGCGCCGCGGCAATGTGGGATGAGAGGGTAGATCGAACGGCTTCGTGAAATCGGCGACGACCGGCACGACGCTTACGCCAGGAAAATCCCGCGCAAGCTCATCGGCCTGTTCGTTCAGGTAATCGCCCGAAATCTCGACGGGCACGTAGGCCACAGGCGCGTGCAGCGCAGCGAGGAGCTGGCGCGCCTTGGCACTCGAGCCCGCGCCGAACTCGATGACGGCGGCCGCGGGCCCGACGAGCTCCGCGATCTCCGGAAGACACTGCTCCATGATCTTGAACTCGGTGCGCGTGGGGTAATACTCGGGTAGCGCGCAGATCGCGTCGAAGAGCTCGGAGCCGCGCTGGTCGTAGAGGTACTTCGGCGAGATGCGTTTCCGCGCGGCCCGTAGACCGGCGAGAATTTCGGCGCGCTCCTCGGCAAACATCTCCTCGGCGCTCGCCAGGTTGGCGGATTTCTCCGCGAGGAGGCTCATGGCCGATCCTGCGCGAGGCGAATGCCGAGGAACTGCCAGCGATCGTGCGGGTAGAAGAAGCTCCGGTAGGTCGCACGCAGTTGCGAAGCCCACGTCGCGCACGAGCCGCCGCGCACGACGAGCTGGTTCGCCATGAACTTGCCGTTGTACTCGCCGAGTGAGCCCGCGAGTGGCATGAAGCGCGGATACGGCACATAGGGCGAGCTCGTCCATTCCCAGGCGTCGCCCCAGAGCTGCTCGATGCCAGGCTCGGCGGCAGGCGCTGCTGCGAGCGGCCGCAGCGTACCGCTGTCGAGCGTGTTGCCGGCGACGGCGATCGGAGCCGCAGCGAGCTCCCACTCGCTCTCGAGAGGCAAGCGTGCGCCGGCCCAGCGGGCGAAGGCGTCGGCTTCATAGAAGCTCACGTGGCACACGGGCGCGGTCGCATCGACCGCCTGCCAGCCGCTCAACGTGAACTCCCGCTCTTGATCTTCGGACCAGTAGAGCGGGCGATTCAGCTCGCCGCGTTGCACGCGCCCCCAACCGTCCGCGAGCCACAGCGCGGCCGTGGCGTAACCGCCGTCGGCCATGAACTCGCGATACTCGCTGTTCGTAACGAGCCGGTTCGCGAGGGAGTGCTCGCCGACCAGCACGTCGTGACGTGGCGTCTCGTTGTCGAAGCAGAACTCCGCGCTCGCGGCACCGATTGCGAATCGCCCTCCGGGGCGCGGCACGAACTCGAGCGGTGGCGGCGAGGCCGCTCGTCGCGCTCGCGGTGGCGCGTATGCGGGCCCGAGCGGGTTGGTGAAAAACACGTGCTTGATGTCGGTGAGGAGCAACTCCTGATGCTGTTGCTCGTGGTGCGCGCCGAGCGTGACTCGGAACGCGAGGTCGGGGTCGTCACCGCGCGCCGCGAGCAGCAAATACATCGCGGCATCGACGTGCTCGCGGAAGTGCAGCACCTCGCGCAGCGTCGGGCGACTCAGCAGACCACGCTCGGTGCGCCCGTGCATGGCGCCCACCGAGTGGTAGTAAGAGTTGAAGAGGTAGTGGAATCGTTCGTCGTACGGCTGATAGCCGGGTTGATGCTCGAGTAGGCAGAACTTCTCGAAGAACCACGTGGCGTGTGCGAGATGCCACTTCGTCGGGCTGACCTCCGGAATGGTCTGCACGACGCAATCCTCGGGCTCCAAGTTGTCCACGAGCGCGGTCGAGGCACCGCGCACGCGTCGATACAGTTCACTTAAGGTATTGCTCGACGGGAGCGTGAGTGCAGAAGCCATCTCTCCTCGATCGCAGCGGTCGAACGGGCACAATGCATCGATGACGTTGCGTTGTCCACCGTCTTTACTTTCGCGGGCTCATCGTCAATGGTTTGGGAAAGCCCATCGTCACTCCGCGGCTCCCGCAGTGGATCACGTGGATCTGATCGGTGAGCCCGGCTCGATACTCATACTCGCGGAGGTGGTCGATGAAACTCGAAGGTTCCTGTCATTGCGGCGCCGTGCGCTTCAGCCTGGAGTCGAAACACCCATACCCGTACATGCTTTGCTACTGCTCGATCTGCCGCAAGACAAACGGTAGCGGAGGCTTCGGCATCAATTTGGGTGGCGAATTCGCCACACTCGAGGTCAGAGGCGCCGCTTACGTCACGGTGTACCGGGCTCGAATGCCCGACGGTCACGGGGGGTTTGCCGAGAGCCGCGGCGAGCGCAGTTTCTGCAAGCAATGTGGCAGCGGCCTATGGGCTTGGAGTCCTGACTGGCCGGAGCTCGTGCATCCGTTCGCCTCGGCCATCGACACAGAGCTGCCCACGCCGCCCGAGCGGACGCACATCCTGCTCGGCTCGAAGGCGAGCTGGGTGGCCGTGAACGCCGGGCGGGGCGACCAGCAGTTCGACGGCTATCCTAAGGAGTCGCTCGCGGCATGGCATGCGCGGCTCGGCGTCGAGCGCTGATCAGTCATCGCGATGGATGTCGTCGCGCCCAGCGCGCTCGGGACATCGACTCCATGAGGGCGCGCTGGGCGACCCTCAGGACGCAATCCAGTACGATAATCGCGTGCCATACGTGTTAGGGTGGCGCACCGAAATCAACCGAGCAGCCAATGGCCAACTTCAACAATCAGGCGAAGCGCAAGCGCGAGCTTGCGAAGCAAGACAAGCGCGCGGCGAAGGACAAGAATCGAGCCCAGCGCAAGGCAGCAGCTCGGGGCGTTAGCGCTCCCGCCCTCGTGAGTCACGCCGCACCGAGCGTCTCGAAGACGAGCATCTCGAAGGCCGCCGCGGAGTGGATGAAGCCCGTGAGCAAGAAGCCCGCCGTCAAGACGAGAGTAATGACGGTTGAGGCGGCTACGTTCATCCGCCGACTGAACATCGGATCCTAGTCGGTCTCGGACCGGAGGGTGCCCGTATCGGCTCCGCCTGGGGCCCGGGGTCGGCGTGTCCGGAGACCGACTAGGCGTTACCTTCGGTGGCGCGCATGTCGCGCACGGTCTGCACTTCCACCAGACAATCGTAGAACGACGGCGCCCTGCCGATATCCGTCAGCCGCTGATGCGTGAGCTCGTTCGCGTTCTTCCCGTCGCGCGCGAGCTTCTTCCACCAAATCGACAGCGCGACGACCACGCCTGAGCGTGCGCGTTCCGTTACGCGAACAGCGAGCTCAAGCTCGCCCCGATCGTTGAAAACGCGCACGCGATCGCCGTCGGCGATGCCGCGCGCGGCGGCGTCGCCCGGGTGCATCTCGAGCGACGGCTCGCCTTCGTTCGCGCGCAAGCTCGTCACGTTGACGAACGTGCTGTTCAGGAAGTTGCGCGCGGGCGGGGAGATCATCGCGAGCGGGTAGCGAGCCGCGAGCGCCGAGCCGTCGAGCGGGCCCTCGTACGGCGGCACGTAATCGGGCAGAGGGTTCAGCCCCATGCCGCGCAGCGTCTCGCTATAGAACTCGCACTTGCCCGACGGCGTCGGAAAGCCGCCTTCGGCGAACGGCGCGTACGGCGTCGGCAGATCGAGCCGTTGCCAGCCCCGTTCCTTAAGCTCGGGCCAATGGATCTTCGCCGTCGTGCCGCTCGGCGCGAACGCCACGGCCGCGATCTCGTCGTCGCTGTCGCGAAAGCAGGGCTCGTCGAACCCCATCCGCTCGGCCAGGCGCCGAAAGATCTCCGTGTTCGGCAGCGCCTCGCCGAGCGGCTCGATGGCGGGGTTGTTCGCAAGCGCGTAGAGGTGCCCATACGTCGAGTGCACGTCCACGTGCTCGAGCTGCGTCGTCGCGGGCAACACGTAGTCGGCGTAGTCCGCCGTGTCCGTTTGGAACTGCTCGAGCACCACGCAGAACAGGTCCTCGCGCGCAAAACCCGCCGCAACGCGCCTCGAGTCCGGCGCGACGGCCACGGGATTGCTGTTGTAGACGATCAGCGCCTCGATCGGCGGATCGGCGTGGAACAGGTCGTGGCCGATCGTGCTCATGTTGATCGTGCGCGGATCGCACAAGGTGCCGTCGGTGCGCGCGAGCAGCTCGGGGCGCTGCAGCGCCGCCACGTTCTTGTTGAACATGCCGCTCGTCGAGAGCAGCACGCCGCCCGCGTGGCTGCGCCAATGACCCGTGAGCGCGGGCAAGCACGTGACCGCGCGGACCGCGCTCCCGCCGCCGTGCGCTCGCTGCATGCCGTAGTTCAAGCGAATCGCGGCGGGGCGAATGTGCCAGTAGTCGTGCGCGAGTCGCTCGATCTGCTCGGCGCGCAGACCGCAGAGCTTCGCCGCCCGCTCGGGCGGGTACTTCGCGGCGAGCGCCGCGAGCTCGTCGAACCCGTGCGTGTAGCGTTCGATGTAATCGCGGTCGAGCCAGCTCTCGCGGATGAGCACGTTCATGAGGCCGAGCGCGAGCGCGCCGTCGGTGCCGGGCAGCAGCGCTATGTGCTCGTGACATTTCTCGGCCGTCAGGGAGCGGTAGGGGTCGATGGCGACCAGCTTCGCACCCTGGCGTTTCGCGGCTTGCGCGAAGGTCCAAAGATGCAGGTTCGACGCGATCGCGTTGGCGCCCCAGAAGATGATCAGCCGCGAATCGGCGAACGCTTCCATGGCCGGTCCCGTACGCGTGCCGATCGTGTAGTTCTGTGCCTCGGACCCGGCGCTCGAGCAGATCGTGCGGTCGAGCCGGCTCGCGCCGAGCTTGTGGAAGAAACGCCCCGCCATCGACTCGCCTTGCACGAGCCCCATCGTGCCGGCGTAGGAGTAGGGGACAATGCGCTCGGGATCGCGCGCGGCGATCGCTTTGAGCCGCGCCGCGATGTCGTCGAGTGCTTCATCCCAGCCGACGCGCTCGAACACGCCTCGCCCTTTCGGTCCGACGCGCTTCAGCGGATGCAGCAGCCGCTCGGCGTGATACGTGCGCTCGAGGTAGCGCGCCACCTTCGTGCAGAGCGCGCCATGCGTCGTCGGATGCTCAGGATCGCCGGCGATCTTGGTCGCGACGCGGCGGCCGTCGCGCTCCTCGACCGTGACAAGCATCGCACACGTGTCGGGACAGTCGTGCGGGCAGGCGGCGCGGACGGTGCGTGTGCGCGTCGGTTTGGAGTGCGAGCCCGCGGTTGGCGGTGGCATAGAGACCTCTTGGTTCGTTCCAGCCTATTGTAGGAACTTTTCGTCGACATTGTTCTCCTGGCAGACGAACTCGATCAGCTCTTCGTCTGCTCCGAGCCGCCAGTTGACGCGCACGTTCCAGGGCTTCGTATACGCCTTCGGATCGTCGATGGTCACGTCGATCTCGATCCGTCCATAGGTCGGCCGGCGGAACTTCTCTGTGATCTTCGCGCCGCTCGTGAAAGGCGCGCCCTGCACGTCCAGCCATCCCTCGTCTCGCAACCCGACGGTCTCGACGACGAGCGTATCGCCTTCGTACTTGCCAACGGAGTAGCCGAACCACCACGGCTGAGGATCGTTCGTCGGCAGCACGCGGCCGTCAGTGAAGATGTTGCGCAGGCCACTGTTCGCTTCGTAGATGATCACGAGATCGTTCGGGGTTTGCACGATCTTCCGCGGCTGGGAATGCGTATGGAGCTGCATGAATCCCAAGGGAAGGCAGTGCGCGTCCGGGTTGCCCTTCGAGTCGTTCGCCATGCGCTGCTTGCGGAGCTCGGCTGCCCAGGGCGTGAACGGTAGTCCCCCCTCGAAGTTCTGCCCGACGTTGAAGAAGGTCGCGACCGGAGGATCCGTTGCCGGATTGAGATTCGGAAGCGCGGGGCTCGGCGTGCCGGTCACCTGGCGGCTCTCCCATGTTCCCGAGAAATCGATCTTCCCGCTCCGCAAACGCGGCGGCGGTGCGCTGAGGTTGGGTTTGCCGTCCGGCGTCCGCGGCGTCTCCGTGCGGACGAACCCGGGCCATTGTGCGCTTACGCTCGTCGCGATCGTGGTCGCAAAGATGCACGCGAGAAGCCAGCGCCGCACTCTATTTGCCCTGCAGCACGAAACGCTGTGCGCGGCGGTTGTTTACGATCTCCGCTGTATAGAGGTTGCCTTTCGAATCGGCCGCAATGTGATGAACGATGTCGAACTCGCCGGCGCCTGTCCCTTTTTTCCCGATCACGCCTATCTGCATCATCGTTGCACGATCGAAGATCACGACGCGCATGGGTCCGGAATCCACGACGTAGAGGAACTTCTGCTTACGGTCCGGTGAGAAGGCAAACCCCGCGGGCACCGGAGCGGTGGCGTTCGCGTCGTTCGTCAGACGAGCCTGCCGAAGGAACTTCCCTTCACGTGTGAACAGCTGAATGCGGTTGTTGATCCGGTCGGCGACGTAGACCGTGCCGTCGCGCGATACCTTGATGGCGTGCGGAAGACCGAACTCCGGCGGCCCTTCCGCCGAAGTCTGCGGTTGTGGCCCCGGTGCATTCGGCGCCAGCGTTGCCGGGGGCGGATTGCCGAAGGCGCCCCACATCCGCTTGAATGCGCCGGTTTCTGAGTCGAACACGACGACGCGTTTGTTGCCGTAGCCGTCGGCGACGAACACCTCTTTCACAGTCGTGTCGACGAACACGTCCGTCGCCTGACGCACGTTCTCCGTGTCGAGGTTCCCCTTGCCCTGTCCGCTGTGGCCTATCTGCAGGACGAGCTTCCCGGCCATCGTGAACTTCAGGATCATGTCGTCGCTGACGCCGGGCGTGGTCTGCCGCGGCCAGCCCGCGCGCCCTCCGATCCAGACGAAGTCGTTCGCGTCCACGAAGATGCCGTGTTCACGCCCGGGCCAGACGGTGGTGGTACCTGGCCCACCCCAACTGGTCAGCACTTTTCCCGCCGCATCGAACTGAAGCACGGGCGGGGCGGCGTTGGCGCGCTGCGCCTCGGGTATCGACTGAGGCACGTGCAACACCCAGATACGGTCGTTTCGGTCGACCGAGATCGACGTCACCTCGCCCAGCACCCAGTTGTTCGGAAGCTGTGGCCAGCTCGGGTCGACGACAAACGTCGGGACCTTCGGCGGCGTCTGCGCGACGAGTCCGATCGGCGCCGTCGCAGCGGCCAAGGCGGCTGACACGGCGAACAGGAAGTGCTTCATGCCGGCGGATATTATCAGAGCGTCGTCGATTCTTAGATCCAGAGCGCGCCCAGCGCGAACTCGATGGCGTCGAACGGCCTTGTGGTGAAACGACTTGTGGATCTCGGTCAGCAGTGCGCCCGCAGCATTCGCGTGCGGCAGCGCCGGCCGTGGCGACGCATAGAGATCGCCGTCGAAGATCTCGGCGACGAAGTGGTCGGGGACCTTGCGCAGGTCGTCGTACGTGGCGCCCGTTTTCAAAGGTTTCGTGGTCATTGCCGCTTACTCCGCGTGGCAGTGCCAAGAGATGCGGATGAGTCTAATGTCCGTCGCTTTCAGCGTGTCAATGCCAATTGGATCGAAGCGCCGAGGGAACGCGCGGCCTAAAGGCCTAAGGTAGCGGGGGCAGGGGGCTCACCTCCTCCGGCGCGCCCGTGCTAGTGTCTTTACGCATCCGGGGGTGACACATGAGAGCTTCGCTTATTGTCGTCGCGGCGCTGCTCACGGCGACGTCCGCGCTTGCGCACCACAGCAACTCGGCGTTCGACCCAGACAAGGTCGTCGTGCTCAAGGGCACGGTCACGCAGTGGCTGTGGACGAACCCGCACGTGTGGATTTATCTAGACGTGGACGACGGCAAGAACGGCAAGACGGAGTGGCGGCTCGAGGGCCGCCCGCCGGGCGTGTTGGCGCGTTCCGGCTGGTCGAGGACGATCTTCAAGCCGGGTGACACGATCACCGTGGATTTCAGCCCGGCGCGGGACGGCACCCACACGGGTCTCGCCACACGCGTCACGCTTGCCGATGGCACCGTGCTTGGACAGGCCACCCAGCAATGACGAAAGTCACTCAGCTCTTGTCCGTCGCGCTCGCGAGTGCGCTGCTGGGATCGACGCCGGCGGTTCGCGCGCAAGACGCGCCGGCGCGGCCAGATTTTTCCGGCGTGTATTTCCCGTTCAACGCAAACGCGCCTCCTGCCGCACCGCGTGGGGCGGGCACGCCGCCCCGACCGGTGCCGGTGATCGACGGGCGCGCGGGCCGGCCGGATACTGCACCCAAGCTCAAGCCCGAGTATCTCGCCAAGTGGGAGGAGATGCGGAAGTCGCGAATGGCGGGATCATCCGACACCGATCCGAATGCCAACTGCCTCTCGGCCGGCATGCCCGGGATGATGTCGATGGGCTATGGCATGGAGATCAACCACACCAAGGACAAGATCACGATTTACGGCGAGCTGAACGACGTGTATCGACGGATCTACCTCGACGGTCGCAAGCCGCGAGCGCGAACGCTCGACGATCCAACGTTCGCGGGGTATTCCGTGGGGCATTGGGAAGGGGACACGCTCGTCGTGGACACCGTCGCGATACGCGAGGACACGCTGCTCGACCTGTTCTCGCCGCACAGCGATCAGCTCACCGTGCAGGAGAGGATTAGGTTCACCTCGCCCGGCATCCTCGAGGACCGTCTCACGGCAAGCGACCCGAAGGCGTTGACGGAATCCTTCGCTCAGGTTCGTACTTACAAGAAGGCGTCGCCCCCGAACGACGAGCTGCGTGAGTTCTCGTGTGCGGAGGGGCTTTCCTCCGTGAAGTAGAAACCGATTGACGGCTGGCGACTATGGCGGCGACGATTGCATCACAGGTACTGCCACGCGAGGGCCGGCGCGGCCGTTATTTCTTCTTCGGCGCGGCGCTGATCATGGTTGCAGCCGTGCTGGCGGGCTTCTCACCCACGTTTTACTTCCGCGGTCATGTCTTAGCGGCGGTGCCGCCGCCGTTTCCGCTGCCGGCCTACATGATTGTGCACGGCTGCGCGATGACTGCGTGGTGCCTGTTCTACGTGTGGCAGACCTGGCTTGCCGCGTCCGGGCGCACCGCTGTGCACCGTCGCACCGGCTGGCTCGGCTGCGGGCTGTTTGCGATTGCGATCCTGACCGCGCTCTACGCCACGCTCAATATCGCGCGCCTGCGGGTCGCGGTCGGATTCCCCGCGGAGCTGGTACTCGAATCGCGGATGAACATCGTCCTGTTCACCAACCTGGCGTCGCTGCCCTGGCTTGCCGGGCTCTGCACGGCCGCGGTGCTCCTGCGCACGCACCGTGAGTGGCACGGCCGGCTGATGTACTGGACGTTCGTTCTGAACGTCGGCCCAGCGTTCGGCGGCGGCGGGACGCGGCTGCTCGAACCCCTGATCGAGCCCTACATCGGCGTGCCTGCCGCGCTGGCTGTGTTGCCGTTGGCGCTGATCGCGCTGCTAGTGCATGACTTCCGGGTACGCCGGCGGCCGCACGCGGCCACGTTCGTGGGCGCAGTGGTGAATTTGATCGCGCCGCTGCCCGGCGTCTTTTTTGCACTCTCGCCTTGGGGGAAAGCGGCGTTCCTCGCGCTCGGCTGAGCCCGCAGGATGTGCCGCAGGTAGTGGCGGCGTTTTCCACGGATTTCTACATCGATGCCGATGTTGCGATGGCAGCCATTGCGTCGGAGACGCTGTTCAACCTCATGCACTGCGGCAGCGGCGTCAAGGTGGACCTGATCGTACGCAAGTCATCCGAGTACCGCGTCTTCGAATTCTCGAGCTAGCTGAGACAGCGCTGGTGGCGTACGCCAAGTACACGCCCGAAGTCTGAGGCTCGCTCTGCGCGCCGATTTCGGCGCACGCGGCCACGCGCAAATCTCACACGTTTGCACGGCTCATTCGCTGTGTGACAGACTCCCGACGCGTCTATTCTTCGAACAAAGGGGAAAAACAATGAACCGACGCCACTTCTCGTCGTTCGCGAGCCTGCCGTTTGCAGTCGCGCTCCTCGCACCGCTCGCCCTGCACGCACAAGGGCCACCGGATTTCAGCAAGGTCGAGATCAAGACCACGAAGCTCGCCGACAACTTCTACACGCTCGAAGGCCAAGGCGGCACGATCGGCGTTCTGGCAGGACCCGACGGCGTCTTCATGGTGGACTCGCAGTTCGCCCCGCTGTCGGACAAGATCGCCGCCGCCATCAAGGCGATCTCGGATCGTCCCATCCGGTTCCTCGTCAACACGCATGTGCACGGCGATCACACGGGCGGCGACGAAAACTTCGGCAAGATGGGCGTGACGATTCTCGCGCGCGAGAACCTGCGCATGCGTCTCGAGCATCCGAACCCCGGCGCGAATGGTCAGCCCGGTGTCCCGATGCCGCCGGCGGGCCTGCCGGTCATCACCTACGACGCGCCGCTCACGCTGCGGTTGAACGGCGAGGAGATTCGCCTCATTCCCGCCCCGAAGGCGCATACCGACGGCGACACGTTCGTGCAGTTCGTGAACGCGAACGTCATCATGACGGGCGACTTCTTTCGCTCGATTCAGTTCCCGAACATCGATCGCGCGAGCGGCGGGTCGCTGCCCGGGCTCATCGACGCGCTGAACGCTGTGATCAAGGCTGCCGGGCCGGCGACGAAGATCGTCCCCGGACACGGTCCGGTGGTCGACCGCGCGGCCGTCACGGCGCACCGCGACATGGTGCTCGCGATTCGCGACAAGGTCGCGAAGCTCGTGAAGGAAGGGAAGACTTTGGAGCAGGTCGTCGCCGCCAAGCCGACGGCCGCCTACGACGCCAAGGTGCAGCAGCCCGGCGTTACAGCCGACCGTTTCGTCGGCCAGCTGTATGCGGAGCTGAAGAAGTAGGTCATCTCTGCGGACGTCGGGGCGGCCGAAGACCGCCCCGACGGAGCCTACAAGCGCTGGTTAACGCCCCGCGACCAGGCGGCTGCGATCCAATCCGGCGACCTGCGTGAGATTGATCCCGGTCGCCTTGGTGACCTGGTCGAGCGCGCCTTTGACGGCCGTGTCGAAACACGGTTGCACGGTTTCGCGCCGTTCCTTCAGGCGAGCCACGCCCTGCAGGCCATTCATCGTCGTCGAGCAGATCCAGAACGCGGCCGCGGCGATCCGCTTGTAAGCCTCTTCCGCGCCGGCCTGTGAGGAGAGGTTGAGTGACGCGACATTGATCGTCTGACTCAGCGTTTCGGCATTGGACCTGCCGTCCGCGAGCGCTCCCTGTGACACGACGAGTCCTACGATCAGAGCAGCAATTCCGGCGCGGAGCCCATTCGTTCGTCCCAAGTACATGATGCAATCTCCTTATCGAGGGTGGTTTTGGGCGCTCCCCACGCCTTCGAGTACCAGATAGCAATATCCGTGCCGGGCTCGGTCACGGCGCCAAGTCAATGGACCAGCGCCGTGGCCCCATCCGGCGCTGGCGCGTTTCGCAACACTATTGGGCGGAAGTGGAACGAAATGGCGTTTCGTACCAATTCATACGACGGGCAACGCCGTTCACCATCGAGGCGAGCTCCGCGCGTGCGATACTGCCGCGCTTGAGAAAAGCCATGCGCCCGCGATTCGTCTTGCTGATCATCCTCATGCTGGGCGTCGTCGGCTGTGCCACCCTTCCCGCGAACCTGCCCAAGGGCCCGGCAAGCAAGGCCATGCCGCCGCAGAAGAGCGGCCCCCTCGCCGGGTTGGAAACGCAGCTGCAGCCGAAACTCGCTGACGACGACTCGGGCTTTCATCTGTTGGACTCGAATGAGGAAGCGCTGCGCTGGCGGCTGGCGCTCATCGATTCCGCCGAGCGTTCACTCGACCTGCAGTATTACTTCTGGTTTGGCGATGCCTCCGGCGATTTGCTGATGAAGCACGTCTTCGATGCCGCCGATCGCGGCGTCAGGGTACGGCTCATCCTCGACGACATCAGCACCTGGGTCGAGAAGCACAACGAACCCAAGGTGCGCGATTGGGAAGTCGCGGTTTTGAATGCGCACCCCAATATGGAGCTGCGCCTGTTCAATGCCTGGCGTTCGCGCTCCATGGCGGGCCGAGTGGTGGAATTCCTGCGGCACATGGGTCGCGTCAACCAGCGGATGCATAACAAGCTCATGATCGCCGACAATCGCGCCGCCATCATAGGCGGCCGCAACATCGGCGACGAATATTTCGGCTACTCGCAGGAATCGAATTTCCGCGACCTCGATGTTCTCGGTATTGGACCAGTGGCACGCCAGGCTTCAGACGTGTTCGACCGCTTCTGGAACAGCTCCTGGGTGGTGCAGGTAACGGAGCTGATGCTTCATCCGAAGCGCTCAGATGTGCGGGCGCAGAAGCGTTCGCTGGTCGAAACCGCCGAAGACTCGACCGTGCTACAGCGTTTTCCGCTCGAGCGCGTCGACTGGCATGCCGCCGTCGCCGAGCTTACGGCATCGGTCGATGCAGGCCGCAACCGAGTGGTGACCGACGTCCCCGCTTCCCCGACCGACGGTGCCTCCCGCGCGGTACGCCACCGCATGCCTGCGGCCATACGCGAGCTCATGGCCAGCGCGAAGAAGGAGCTGCTGATCGACAATGCCTACGTGATTCCCGAGAAAGCGGACATCAGCTTTTTCCGGGAGCTCACGGCGCGCGGCGTGAAGATAAGAATGCTGACGAATTCGCTCGCCTCGCAGGACGTGCCGGCGGTCAACAGCCATTACAAGAGATGGCGCAAGGAGCTCATAGAGGCCGGCATAGATCTCTACGAATTGCGTCCGCATGCTGCCGTTCAGCCGCTGGTTGCGGATACCCCGCCCACCCACGCCAGTTTCATGGGACTGCACGTCAAGGCGATCGCGGTGGACCGTACGCGCGTGTTTATCGGCTCGATGAACCTCGATGGGCGTTCGCACGATCTCAACAGCGAAATGGGCGTGCTGATTGAAAGCGAACCGTTGGGCCGGCGCGTCTCCGCTCTGATGGAGCGCGACATGCTTCCCGAAAACGCCTGGCGTCTCTCGCTCGATTCGCGTGGCAGAGTGGAGTGGACGGCGGAGGGTCAAACGTTGACACGCCAGCCCGCGCGCAGCACGTGGCAACGGCTGCAGGACCTGGTTTTCATGCTCTTTCCGAAAAGTCTCTACTAAAGAGGCCGCTCGGCTGGCGCTGAGCCTCGACCTCTACGCCTTCGCGAGTGTTGCCGGTTCGATCGGCAGACTTCGCACGCGCTTGCCGCACGCGGCAAAGATTGCATTGCACAGCGCCGGAATCACCGGCGGCAAAGCCGGCTCCCCGAGACCCGTCGGCGGGTTGTCCGTGGTGCGGAAGTGCACTTCGACGAGCGGCGCCTGGTTAATGCGCAGCAGCGTGAAGTCGTGGAAGTTCGACTGCACTGTGCGGCCATTCGCGATGTTGATCCGAGTCAACGCCTGGCCAATGCCGTCGATCACGGCGCCTTGCACCTGATTCTCGGCCCCGATCGGATTGATGATCTGGCTGCCGACGTCCGCCGCAACCCACACCTTGTCGACCTTGAGCGCACCGTTCGCGGCGACCGTAGCCTGAACCACTTCGGCGAAGTAGCCCATGTGGCTGTAGTAGAACGCCGTGCCCATGCCGGTTCCCGCCGGCAACTTCGGCCGGGAGTTCCAACCGGACTTCTCGCGCACGAGCTCGAGGACGCCGCGCATGCGGCCGGTATCGAAGTCGGGCTGATGGCCGTAACGATCGTCCGTGGAATCGAGTACGCGCGGCTCGCCGAGCATATCCAGGCGAAACTGCAACGGATCGCGTCCGGCGGCATGGGCGAGCTCGTCGATGAAGCTCTGGAACACGAACGCGAGCCCATTGCTCTCGGGCGCGCGAAGCGGCCCCGTCGGAACGCTCGAGGCGATGAACGAAGCGGCGAGCTCCATGTCGGCGACGAAACGCGACGGAAACTCGTCCGGTCCCGCATACGCCGACGACCCCGGCTGCTTGGCGCTGCCGAGCGTTACGAAATGGTCGCGGAACGCGACGACATTGCCCTTGCCGTCGAGCCCGGCCTTGAAATGATGGAAGCCGGCCGGGCGGTAGAAATCGTGGTGCACGTCGTCGGCACGATTCCACAACAGCTTCACCGGCACGCCGGCGTGTTTCGAGATCGCGGCGGCCTCCACAGCGTAATCGCTCGCGCCGCGCCGGCCGAAGCCGCCGCCGCAACGCGTCATGTGCACGGTGATGTCCTGCGCGGCAATGCCGAGCGTGGCGGCCACCACTTTGCGGTTGCTTTCGGGATTCTGCGTAGGCGCCCAGATCTCGAGCTTGCCGTTCTTATACGCCGCCGTGCAGTTCTGCGGCTCGAGCGTCGCATGCGCGAGAAACGGATATGCATAGTTGGCCTCGACCACGCGCGCCGCTCCGGCGAGCGCCGCGTCGACGTTGCCGGTCTTCACAATGTAGGCAGCCGGCGCCTGGCCGCTGAGCCTCGCGGCCTCTTCGGCGAAGCGCGCGTCGCTTTCGTGCGCAGCACCGCCTTCGTCCCATTGCACCTCGAGCTTTTCGCGCGCCTGTTCAGCGAGCCACCAGCTGTCGGCGACAATCGCGACACCGTCGACGAGGCGGTCGAGCGGCCCCGTGGACCCTGCGACGCCTGGGTTGCCCTGTAGCACGAACGCATCGCGAACCCCGGGTAGCGACTTCAACGCCGCCACGTTTGCGCTGACGACCTTGCCGCCGAACACCGGGCACTTCGCGTAGATCGCATACTTCATGCCCGGCACCGTGACGTCGATGCCGAACAACGGCTGGCCCGTGACGACCAGCGGGCTGTCCACGCCCGGCACGGGTTTGCCGATGATCTTGAAGTCCTTCGGATCTTTGAGGCGGACGGTTGCCGGATCCGGCGGCGCGATCTTCGCTGCGGCCGAGGCGAGCTCGGCGTATGCGACCTTGCGGCCGCTCGGCGCATGCAGCACCGACCCCGACTCGGTTTTGAGCTCGCTCACGGGCACGCCCCATGTAGCGGCCGCGGCTCGCACCATCATTTCGCGCGCCGCAGCGCCGACCCGACGCAGCGGTTCCCAATTGATGGGCGTCGCGGTACTACCGCCGGCGAATTGCAGGCCGTACTTCACTCCGTCGGCGAGCGCCTGCTCGATGCGCACGTTCTTCCAATCGACGTCGAACTCGTCCGCGATCAGCATCGGCAGCATGGTCTTCACGCCCTGGCCGATCTCCGGGTTCTTCGCCCGGATGGTGACGATGCCATCCGGCATGACCGTGATGAAGGCGTTCAACGCCTCGCCCGCCCCGGAGGCGTCCGCGCGCGCGTTCGGCAGGTGGAAGTCCAGCAATAAACCGCCGCCGATCAGCGCGCTCACTTTCAGGAAGGCGCGGCGGGAAACGCCCGTGTTCGTCGCGGCTTCGGGTACCACGTGCATCTTCATCGCGGTCAGCCCTCGCTCTTGTCGGTGGTCGGTAGCCCGGCCGCACGTTTGATGGCGGCGCGGATGCGCGTGTAGGTGCCGCAACGGCAAATGTTGCCGGTCATCGCGGCGTCGATATCCGCATCCGACGGCTTGGCATTGCGTGACAGTAGCGCGGTCGCCGACATGATCTGTCCCGCTTGGCAGTAACCGCATTGCACGACGTCGACTGCGAGCCAGGCTGCCTGGACCTTGCTGCCGACCGGCGTGGCGCCGATGCCCTCTATCGTCGTGATCGACTTGGCGGCGACGCCGGACACCGGTGTCGTACATGCGCGTACCGGCGCCCCGTCTACGTGCACGGTGCAGGCGCCGCAGAGGCTCATACCGCAGCCGAACTTGGTCCCCTTGAGATCGAGCTCATCGCGCAGCACCCAGAGCAGCGGGGTGCGCGGATCGACATCCACGCTCCGGCGTTGACCGTTCACGTTCAAGGTGTATTGCATAGCATCGTCCTCGTCCTGTCCGTGCTGCCGACCCGCACCTCGCAAGTGTAGCGGGATGTGGAAGGGAAGTACCACGCGGTCGCGGCGCTGGCAGCTTCTCCGCGAACCACCTGAAGCCCTAATGGCGTTACGGAGCGGCGCTGTGCCTCCAGCGTGATGCCGTAGTTGTCGCGAAAGCGGATCAGCGACGGCGCCACCGAGAGCACCTCGCCGCCGGCCGCCTTTAAGCCTGTCGCGACTGCCGCGCTATCGAACGGGGCCACCCTGATGCCGAAACGCACGAAGTGCGGCATCGCGCCTTGGGCGACCGGCTCGAGGCCGATTCGCGTATTGCGCGCGAGGTTGAACCACACGCGCTGGGGAGCGGCAGGGTCTCGCGTTTCGAGGCCTTCGCCGTAGATGAAGCGGTAGTAACGCAGGGCACGCTTAAGATCGCTCACGGCGAGCAGCACGTGCTCGAGCCCCAGCGGAGAGAGCAACCCTGCATCCGTGACCTCGAGCGTGGATGGCACGGCCGCCGCCACGAGCCCCGCGGGCGGTTTGAAGAGCTGGAGCTGGAGGCCGTCGGGATCGGGGATCATGCCGAAGCCCCCGCCGGGCTCGGGGTACCCCGCAGCGGCAAGCTCCTTGCCGATGGCAGCGATATCTGCCGTTTCGGCGAGCGCGCAATAGTGCCCCACGGTGATCGGCCGGCCGGCGGCCGCGCCGATGGCGATGTAGCCGACTTGCCGGTCGGGCGGCAGACGCCCAAGCAACACGAAGTAGCGCTTCGCGCCGCGGAAGTCCTGCTCGTGCAGCGGTGAGGAGAACACGCGCTTGTAGAAGCGCGCGGACTCGGCCGTGTCGGGGACCACGATGTCGAGATGCTCGAGCCCCAGATTCTTGAGCGGCAGCGCACGTGCCTGGCCGGACGCACGCGCGAACGGGAGGATCGTCGCGCAGGCGCTGGCCCACAACCCGCCGAGCAATATGCGGCGCCGAAAGCTCCACTTCCTGTCGGTCTCGAGATCGTCCTGCGCATCTGTCATCGGTGTCTCTCCCGGCATTGCTCGCTGCTCGATCTTAGGGCGATTGGACGGCGGCGGCGAGTGCTAATATCCGCGGGGGGGTAACGCCGTGAACACCAGGATCGTTTGGATTGCTGCAGCGGCCGTGTGCACGGTCGCGTTATGGGCGCGTCTTGCGGGACTGACGCTGCCCGCCGAAGCGCAAAGCCCCCCTTCGGGCGAATGGGCGCACCTCACCCCGTGGGGCGATCCAAACCTCCAGGGGGAGTGGACGAGCGAAGGGGAGTTCGGCGTCCCGTTCGAACGGCCGGCGGAGTTCGGCACGCAGCAGTTCCTCGATGACGAGCAATACGCGAAGCGGCTGGCCGACGTGCAGCGGCGCGACGAGCGCGATCTCGCGCCGGTCGACGTGTTCTCCGGTAAGGTCGACGGGCCGAACGCGCCTATTCCGCATTGGCGCGAATACGAGACGAACTCGCGGCGCACGTCGCTCGTAATAGATCCGCCGAATGGGCGTCTGCCGGCGCGAACTCCCGAGGCTGCCGCGTTGCCCGTGCAGCGCTGCGGGAGCCTGCAACGCGGGGAGCCGTGCGACTCGTACAAGGACTACGGGCTCGGCGTGCGCTGCATCGTCCACGGCGGCGGTTTTCCGGACGCAATGTTCCCGGCTGTTTACAACGCGAATTTTCGTATCGTCCAGGCTCCGGGTGTCGTTGCGATTACGTACGAGCTGATTCACGACACGCGCGTCATTCCGATCGATGCGTCGTCGCAAGGGCAGGCGCCGCACGTGTCGCCGGCCATCCGGATGTATATGGGCGACGCACGCGGCCACTGGGAAGGTGCGACGCTCGTCGTCGAGACCACCAACCTGAAGGCCGCTACGCGTGGCGCGTCTCCCGACTTGCGCCTGATCGAGCGCTTCACGCGCGCCTCAGCGGGCCTGATCCAGTACCAGGTTACGTTCGTCGATCCGGCAACGTGGGTGGCCCCCTGGACCGCCGCGCTCGACTTGAAGGCGCGGCCGGACGATGCGGGAGTGTTCGAGTACGCCTGTCACGAGGGCAACTACGGCCTGCACAACATGCTGTCCACGGCGCGTTACCTCGAGCGAGCGGCCCGGGAGAATAAGTCGCGCGCGCCGTCGCGCGAACCTCGATAGCAAAAGGCCGGGCCGCCTGCAGGCGGCCCGGCCTCGTCGAAGCTTACTGCAGGCGCGATGCGATCTTGTCGAGGCCCGCTTTCGTGCACACCTCGTCCTTCTCGCCGCCGGGCGCGCCCGACACGGACATGGCGCCGATGATCTCGCCGCCCACCTTGATGGGTAGCGCGCCGCGCCGCGCGGTGCCGATCTTGGCGTCCGCCTTCACTTCCGCATCGAGCGCCGCGTCCGTCTTGACGCGATCGGCGATCTCGCCGCTCGGCACCTTGTACTTGATGGTGGCCGTCGTCTTCGTGAGGCCGATCATCTGCGTGCGCTCCGCGGCCCCGTCGGCGGCCAGCATCGCGACCGGCACGCCGGCGGAATCGACCACGGTGGCCGTGGTCTTGTAGCCATTCGCCAGGCACGTGGCGATCGCGGTCTGCGCGGCCTCGACGGCCAGCGCCAGTGCCGGGCCACGAGCGCGGGGCGGAGCCGGGGGCGGTGCACCGGGGGCAGCGCCGGGCGCCGGAGCCTGGGCCATGGCCGATGCGGCGCCGACGGTAGCGCAAAGTGCGAGGAAAAGACGAGTAGGTAGGTGCATGGGCGCGTGTCCTTTTGTGTGAGTGTTCGAAACGCCGAGGCTGGAAGTCAGCAGTAAGTCTGCAACGATTTCGCGTCGTAGTCGCGTAATTCGTGGTGGCGGCTCGCTTACTCGAGCGAAACAACGGGGAAGAGCCTAGACTTCCGGCATGTACACCGAAATATTTTCACAGATCAAGAAGCAGCTGGGCCAGCTCGACAAGTGGCTCGGTACCGCGGAGGAATTCGCGAAGGCCAAAGGTTTCGATCCGGGCATCGTTCTTGGGCTTCGGCTCGCGCCCGATCAGTTCGCCTTCGCACAACAGGTGCAGACCGCCTGCGATACGGCGAAGCTCGCCGCCTCGCGCCTCACCGGCAAGGCGGCCGAGACCCATGCCGATACCGAGACAACGCTCGAGCAGCTTCGAGCGCGCGTTCGGTCGGTCATCGCGTACCTCGACGGATTCTCCGCGAAGGACTTCGAAGGCGCGGCTGCGAAAGTCATCACTCAGCCTCGTTGGGAGGGGAAGTGGATGACAGGAGCGGACTATTTCGTCGAGCATGCGGTACCGAATTTCTACTTTCACCTGACGACGGCCTACGCGATCCTGCGCCACAACGGGGTGAAGATCGGCAAGCGGGATTACCTCGGCACGCTGAGTCAGCGCGCACCCTGATTTCAGGAACAACCGCGAGGCCTGTTTCAGGCGGGATGCGATCTCGCGGCGCTCACGCCGAGCTTTTGCATGGCGAGATCGGCCTGTTCCGGCCAATTGCGATTCGCCAGCGGACTCGCGGGGCTCGGGTGGAGCATGCTGCCGATGGTTCCAGTGAATCCGCTCAACGCATCGCGCGCGCGGCGTTCAGCGAATCCCCCAATGCCAACGACGATCTCCGGGGCAAGCGTTTCCACGACCGCGCGTAGCGAGTCGTCACAGGCGGCGAAGAGTGGAACCCGTTCGTTCTGTGGCAGCTTGTCCGGCGTCCGGTTGCGTCCGGTCTCCTCCATGAAGACGAGCGGGCAGTAGTTGGCGACGAAGCAGTCGCGGAAGAACGCGCTCGCGCTCCCGAAGCGATCGCGCACCCAGCCCCAAAGCCGCGTGCCGCTGACTTCGGCGCGGAGACAGTCGAAGCCTTGGATGAGCCGCTTGGGGTGTTCATGCGCTGGCGAGTCGACGGCTGCAGTGATGCCAAGAAAGTCGCGCACGCTCGCGACGTCGCCGAATGGGACGCCGGTCTGCGCCATGCCGAACGGCCCCGGATTCATGCCGACGAACAGCACGCGCTTGCGGCCGGCGCCGTACGTGTTCAAGTAAACCTCGTGCGGCCGGCGTGCGTACTCGAGCGGGTTGTAGACGTGCGTCACCGGCGGCGTGAAGGTCAGGTCGCCCACGCGCGCGGAGAGGCGTCGCGAAATGTCGATCAGACGCATGGGCGGAACCCTAGCATGTCGCGCCCGATAAACGGGTGGATGTACGCATGTGCCACGTGTGTCCCAGAGGCGTATCCTGCGCGACGTGAAATGGAGCATCGCCGATGGATGAGCCACCGGCTCCTACGATCGAGACGGTATCGTTCGCGGCGCACGTCGAGCTGCTCGAGTTCTTCCTGGCGCATCGCGATGCTGTCGTCGCGAAAATTCAGGAGCTGCTGAACGCGCAGTACAAGCCGGCGCGCTACCTGCAGGACCGGCAGCAACTCGCGCGCGACTTCGAGGAGTGCTTGTTCACGCTGCCCGACCTGGGTGCCGACCGGTCGCGTCTCAGAGGGCGGCTGGAGCAAGCGCATTGGGCGAGGGGCTTCAAGCCCCGTGACCTGCGCGACATGCCGAACGACCTTCTCCAGCCTGCGGACCTGATGGCGCGAGCATTCGTCATGTGGGCGAGCACGCGCTGGCCTTCGCGCAAGGGGCGCACTCGCCACGCGCACGTCCTGCTCAATCTGTATCTGGTGCGACAGCTCGCGCTGCTCGTCATGCGCACGTGGGATGCCGGCTCGGGCAGCGCCGCCGAACGGCTTTCGCAGGCCCAACGCGTTCTCGACGCCGTCTGGCGCGGAGCCTCGGCCGATCAGCCGGTGCTCGTGCGCGACGTGCGTTGGCTGATCCCGGTGGCCATGAGCCCGACGACCGATGACCTGGCTCCGTATTTCGAAGTGGTGGAGGAGATCAGCGCGACGTTCGCAAACGACGATCGCCTTACGATTCTAAGCGCCACCGTTCGAATCGCCGGCGGGCACTTGCGCTCGTATCTTCAATACCACGTGGTACAGAAGGGTGGGTCTCTCGACGACAGCGGTCTCGTCGTGCTCACGCGCAAGTCGAATGCGCTCGACTTTTCCCTGCTGATTCACGGGCTCGTGGTTCTGCTCGACGCTTACGAGCGCGCCGTCGGGAGCGGCGAGCGCGAGAAACGGCTGCAACTCGCGGACGCCATTTGTCAGGGAGTTTCGCCGGACCCGGAGTTGTTCATCAATCGCGTGGACCTTCTCGGTGCGTACACGATGGTCGAGCACCTGTTCACGACTGCGGATCATGAAGGCCGCGCCGCCTACACGCCGTTGGGGCGCCGGCATGTTCACCTGCTCGAGGAATACAAGGCGCGTATCGGGCGGCTCGCGAAGCCGCTTTACGACGATTGCCGGAATTTCAAACCCGCGGAGGGTGCCTACTCACCGTACGGAGTGCTGTACGGAGTGTCTTCGAACATTCTGGAGCACATAGCATTCAAGGCTTTGCAGCGAGATGACGTTGCGCCGTTCGGGCTCGAGGACGTATTCGTCAGTGGCGGCGCCGACAAGCTGGCATGGGTGGCCGGCTGGCGAAAGTTGCCGCACGTCGACCGAAGGGTGCAACGGCAATACGCGTTTCCCTTGGAGCTTGCCGAGGCGCTATTCGCGCGCGTGGAGCACGCTCTGCGCACGCGCGCCACGGAGGGCGAGGGGAGCGCCGCTGCTCGCACCGGCAGGTTGCGCGTCGTGGCGGCAGACGATGAGGGCGTCGATTCGAACGCAGCGGCGATCCCCGATCTGCCAGTGCGCTATATCGGATCGTCGGATATTCGAGTCGTGGCTGCCGGGAAGGCGAAAGCGTGGGACAGCAAACAGATCGCAGAAGCTCGCGCGGAAGGACATCTTGCCGTGAGCTACGAGACGCCCGGGGGCTGGGTTGGCATCAGCAAGGATTTTCTGACCGAAGTGCTCGGCGCGGGCCGCGACGCAAAGGTCGTTGGGTTGCCTGGCGCGGCCGCCGAAAGGCTGCGTCTCATGTGCGGCGTTCTCGTCGCACGCTAGCCGATCGCGTCCGCGGACTTCAGGGGGAGCCTGACTGGGTACCCAGAAGCATGTTCATTGCGCACGCGTTCCGCCCGAGAGTAGCATCGCGCATCCGCCAATAAGGTCCCCATCATGCACGTTCCATTCGCGCGGACCTTACTGTTGGCGACGGCCGCCGCTTCAGTCGCGGTAACACCGACCGCGACGCTCGCCCACCACAGCCGCGCCAGCTACGACGAGAGCGCGGAAGTCATGGTCGAGGGCACGATCACAAAGCTCGACTGGCAGAATCCGCACCTCTACCTGACCGTCGAGACGAAAGGCGCGGAGGGCAAGCCGATGCTCCAGGCCGTCGAGGGGATGTCCGTCTCGCAGGCGCTGGCGTGGGGAACACCGAAGGACGCACTCGCGCCAGGCACGCACGTGGTGGTGCGCGCCCGCCCCGCGCGTGCAGGCGCCGGAGCGCGCGTGCTCGGCCTCGATGTCACGACGGACGGCGGGAAGCGGTTTCTGCTGAACGTGGATGGCCGCAGCGGTGCACTCCCGGTTGCTGCGGTGGCGAGCGGTCTGGCGGGAAACTGGGTGCCCTCCATCGACGGGTTCCGGGCCGGGCTCGCGCGCAACGCCAACGGGCCCCAGCTGCCGTTCACCGAAGCCGGGCGCGCGGCGCAGGCGGCGCGCAAGCGCGATCCCGGAACCAACTTAGGAATCTGCGAACCGTTCCCGCCGCCGTGGCTGTCGGGATTTCCCGACCTGCGCACCCTCGAGATAGGCGAAAAGACCGTCGCGATGCGCTTCGTGGCCCAGGGTCTCCACCTGCAGCGGGTCGTTCATCTCGACCAGAACGAGCATCCGAAGAACGTTGCGCCGTCGCTGTTGGGCCATTCGATCGGACGGTGGGAGGGCGAGACGCTGGTGATCGACACCGTTGCGTTCTCGTCCGACCCCACGGTACTCGGGCCCTCGAGCCCCTCCAAGCACCTGGTCGAGCGGCTGATGCTCGCAGAGGATCGGCGGCATCTCTCCTACGAGTTCACGCTCACGGACCCGGACTATCTGGCCGTGCCGATCTCCACGCATTCGACGTGGGACTATCGACCCGATCTCAAGCCGTCGGACGACGCGCCGTGCAGTCCGGAGGCAGCGACGCGGTACAGAAAAGCGGAGTAGGGGATTCAGGCGCGAGCGCTTGCCGCTTCGCACCAACCCCCGCGTTTCCTTCAGAAGTAGGTCTGCAGCGATTTCGCGTCGTAGTCGCGGAGCTCGGCATGGCGGCCGGCTTTCACCTTCGACGCCCACTCCGGGTCTTGCAACACCGCGCGGCCCACGGCGACGAGGTCGAACTCGCCACGATCGAGGCGCGCGGTGATCTCGTCGAGCTTGCCCACGCTCGAGCCTTCGCCGCGAAACGCGCCGATGAATTCGGAGGAGAGCCCGACGGAGCCGACGCTGATCGTCGGCAGCCCCGAGAGTTTCTTCACCCAGCCGGCGAGGTTGAGCCCGTTCGGCCCGTCGACGGCGGGAAACTCCGGCTCGAGGATGCGGCGCTGCGAGCAATGAATGGCGTCTGCGCCCGCGTTAGCGAGCACCTTCACCCAGCGCCCGAGCTCCTGCGGCGTGGCAGCCACCTTCGAATCGTCGGATATTCGAATCGTGGCCGCGGGCAAGGCGACATCCCGGGACAACCAGCAGATCGCGAATTCGCGCATGGAAGGGCATCTCGCTGTGAGCTACGAGACGCCCGGCGGATGGGTCGCCGTCAGCAAGGATTTCCTGACGGAAGTGCTCAGCGCCGGCCGCGACGCGAGGCTCGCAGGCCTATCAGGCGCAGCCGCCGAACGACTGCGCCTGATGTGCGGAGATCTCGTCGCGCGCTAGCGGAGCGCGTTCTTCGGAACCCTCCTCAGAACGCTTGCCTGTACTTCTCGCGCGCGCCCTCTGTGCAGCCGGCCGTGTCCTGCGTGAACTCGAGGTCGGGGCGGTGATCCCACTGCTCGGTCAGCGAGGCCGTGGCCGTGAGATACATCGGGTCTTCGATCGTGATCTCGTAGCGCAGGCGCACCTTGTCCGGAGTCAGCGTGAATTTCTCGACGGTGTGCTTGGCCGGGCCCGAAGGCACGCTTATGCCGAGGCCGGAGATCGAGGGCTCGAAGGCGACGGTGTCGACCACGAGGGTGTCGCCGTCCCACCGGCCGATGGAGTGCCCGTGCCGAGTGGGCTTCACGTCGGCCGGATGCTTGTCGGTCATGTGGACGACGCGCTCGAATTTGTCGCCCGTGTTGTCGAACTTCATCACGACTTCGTTCTTGCTGACGTCGATCGTACGCAGCTCGTCGAGCACGGCGCCGAACGGCGCGGGCTCCACGTAGCACAACGCGTCGCCGAGTGCCTTCGCCTGCTCGGCCTTGGCCGCCGCGTTGATCGGGAACTGCGCCATGGCTCCAAACGCAGCGCCGAGCGACGCGCGGTTCGGGGCCCAGTGACCGGCGATGCTCGTGGCGGGCGTCAGTGTGCGCGTGCGCGTGTTGGCCGCGTAGAACGGATGAATCTCGCCGTCCTGAGTTGTGACGTCGAGGACGCGCACCTGCTTACCGAAGCCGCCGCGATTCGGATTGATGCGAACGACGACCGGCGTGCCGGGCTTCAGGTCCTCGCGCTTCAAACCATCGACAAGCGCCTGCGTGATGCCGAGGCCTTCGCCGTCGATGAACACCGGTTTGCCGTCCGGCCCTTTCGTCTCGACGGTTAGGTACATGTGCGGGTTCGTCCACTCGAGCTTCGCGACCTTGCCTTCGATCACCTCGACTTTCGTCATGTCGAACATCGACATGCTGTGGTGGGCGTAAGCCGAGGCGCTAAACAGCGAAGCGGCGGCGAGAAGCGGGGCAGTGGCAATCAGATGTTTCATTGAGGTACCTCCGAACGGAAACCATGCCGAATGATAATGAGATCGCCAGCGACGTAACACAGTTACCCAGGCTACCCGGTCGGTTTTTCGGTCATTCCCGAGCTATCTCGGCCGGTTCGGATGCGAGGGGCGGAAATTAGAAATACGTTTGCAGCGATTTCGCGTCGTAGTCGTGGAGCTCGGCGTGGCGGCCGGCTTTCACCTTCGACGCCCACTCCGGGTCTTGCAACACCGCGCGGCCCACGGCGACGAGGTCGAACTCGCCGCGATCGACGCGCGCGGTGATCTCGTCGAGCTTGCCCACGCTCGAGCCTTCGCCGCGAAACGCGCCGATGAACTCGGAGGAGAGGCCGACGGAGCCGACGCTGATCGTCGGCAGCCCCGAGAGTTTTTTCACCCAGCCTGCGAGGTTCAGGCCGTGCGGCCCGTCGACGTCTGGAAACTCCGGCTCGAGGATGCGGCGCTGCGAGCAATGAATGGCATCGACGCCCGCGTTGGCGAGCACATTCACCCAGCGCTCGAGCTGCTGCGGCGTGGCGGCCACCTTCGCGTCGTAGTTGCCGGACTTCCATTGCGAGATACGGATGAAGATCGGTAGCTCGCCCACCGCGAGCCGACACCGGCGGATCGCTTCCGCGGCGAACTCGGCGCGCTTTTCGATCGAGCCGCCGAAGCGGTCCGTGCGTTGATTCGTGCGCTCCCAGAAGAACTCGTCGATGAGATAGCCGTGCGCGCCGTGCAGCTCGACGCAATCGAAGCCAAGACGTTTGGCGTCGCCCGCGGCATCGGCATACGCCTGCGCCATGTCGAGCACTTCGGCTTCGCTCGGCTCGCTCGCGACTTTCTCGCCCTTCAGGTCGATGCCCGACGGCCCATCGGACGGCGCGTCCGGGAAATGCCCGGTGCCGGCCTTGCGAGCCATGCCCTGATGCCAGAGCTGCGGACCCATCTTGCCGCCGGCGGCGTGCACGGCGTCGATCACGCGCTTCCAGCCCGCGAGCGCCTGCTCTCCCCAGAACAACGGAACGTTGGCGTCATTCCCGGCGCCTCTGCGGCGTGTGTGCGTGCCCTCGGAAAGAATGAGGCCGACTTCGCCGGCCGCGCGACGCGCGTAGTAGGCGACGTTGTTGTCGTTGGGGAACGCGCCGGGCGAGCGGCCGCGCGTCATCGGGGCCATCACGATGCGGTTCTTGAGCGTGAGGCCGCGGAGGGTGAAGGGGCGGAAGAGAGGGGAGATGTCGGTCATCGGAGTCCTTTCCGGTCAGTGTTGTAGTCGGTTCGGTGTAGCGACGCAGCAAGTCGAGGGCGGGTGAAGCGCCTGTCAACCACCTGCGTTGAGGATGTCGCTCAATTTCGCCAATCGCTGCCCGGCATGATTCGGCGCAGGAATTCGTCGAACAACGGTACCGTAAAGGCCGTGTCGCCGTGGTTCGGGCTCCAGATCATGCCCTTCGCGATCAGTTGACCTCTCGTCGGAGCCAGGGAGGTCACTGCTCGCGTGAGCTGGTCGGCAATATCGCCAGAACGATGAGGTCCTGGACCAAGTTCGGCCATCGCTCTGAGATACTTCTTCTCGAGCGGCGTGAGTCGATCGAAACGGACGCGAAAAAAGCTTTCGTCAAGAGCCGCGATTGCAGTCGCCGAAGCGTTCTTCACGTCTGCGCGGGAGATCGGCGAGACGGCCGCCACGTCCCATGCGTGTTTACCCCATTCCTGTAGGAAATATGGGTAGCGTTGTGTGCGCTCGACGATCTCCTTGAGCGCCGCCTCATCGATATCCACGCCTTGTTCGCGTACGGGTTTTTCAATGGCTTGGCGCGCCGCGGATTCCGGCAATGCACCGATCATTGGGAAATCGAACAAACGCTCGGCATAGGATTTCGCGCGTCCCATTTGGCCCCGCAGCTGCGGAAGCCCTGCGCCGACAAGCACGATTGGCAGTTGACGCTGTGAAGCGCGATGCAGCGCGGTGATCAGCGCGGCGAGCTCGTCCTCTCCGACGTATTGAAGTTCGTCGATGAAAATTGCCAAGGCAGTTCCCGCACTTTTCGTCGCTGCGCCAACAACTTCCAGCAGCGCCTGAAGGTCGTGCTCGAGGTCGCCGTTGTCCGCCAACCCAGGCTCCGGGTCGAAGTCGAATCCAACTTCGATGTCCTGGTACTTAACCTTCAGTGCCTTGGCAAAACCTGCGAGCCCGCGCAGCGCGCGTTTGGCCAGATCCTTCGCTTTCTCGTTGCGCGACAACTTCAGTAAGGCTTGGCGCAGCTGTGGCGCTAGAATCGCCGGGAGTGATTTGCTTTCCGGTGCTTCAATGCGAATGGTCTGGACGCCGCTGCCTTCCGCATCCGAGAGCATTCGATCGAGAAGTACGGTCTTGCCGACACCTCGCAGCCCGACCATCAGGATGCTCTTAGTTGGAAGACCTCGCCGAGTCCGCTCGATCGCGATGCGGATCGTTTCGCGCAGCTCATCTCGACCCGCCAATTCGGGCGGGGGTGTTCCTGCACCTGGCGCAAAGGGATTTCGAACCGGATCCATGCGCGAATTATAGCGACCTTTTGAATGTTATCAATTCTATATAAGACTTATAATCTGCCTATAACTGACTTTCATTCGACTTGGTCAAGAGCGACCCGCTACCGCCGAAGTTCAAGCACAAGATTCACTGGCGTACGCGTCGCCAGCCTCAGGTCCCGAAACCCAGCCTGCCGCGCCACCCGCCGCAGTGTCTCTTCCCCCGCCTGCGCCCCGAGCGCGAGGCCGACGTCCTGCGACAACGAATTCGGCGTACACGCCATCGCCGAAGCCGCATAGAACAACCGCCCAAGCGGATTCAAATTCTCCTCCACGGCATCCCCCGCGAACGGCTCCACGAGCATGACTTTGCCGTCCGCCTTCAGCGCCTCGCGTGCATGCACGAGCGCACCCATGGGATCCCCGAGATCGTGCAGGCAATCCATGAAGCACACGAGATCGAAGCCTCGCCCGCCGTAATCCTTCGCCGTCGCAACCTCGAACCGTACGTTGTCCAAGCCAGCCTCGAGCGCTCGCTTGCGAGCGGTCGCGATGGAGCCCGCGTGATAGTCAATGCCGACGAAACCCGACATGGGAAAGGCGCGCGCCATGAGGATCGTCGACGCGCCATGACCGCAGCCAACGTCCGCGACGAGCCCGCCTTCCTGCAGGCGTTCGACTACGCCGTCGAGCGCCGGCAGCCAGTCGGCGACGAGATGCGTGCGGTACCCGGTCCTGAAGAACATCTCGGTGCCATGAAACAGCCGTTCGTTGTGCTCGTGCCAGCCGAGCCCTTCACCGGAGCGAAACGTTTCGAGGATGCGCTCCTCGTCGAGCCAGAAACTCGCCGCCACTTCGAACGCGGGCGCCATGTACACCGGGCTGTCCTCGACGGCGAGCACCATGGCCTGCGCGGCGGGCAGGGTGTACTTGCGGCTCGCGGGCTCGTAGCGCACGTAGCCGCCCGCGGCCTGGTTGTTGAGCCATTCGCGCACATAGCGCTCGCGCACGCCCGTGGCTTCGGCGAGCTGCTCCGGCGTGCATGCGCCGATCTCGGCCATCGCCTTGTACAGCCCCAACCTGCGGCCGATGTTCACGAGCACGCCCGAGAACGCTGCGCCTAAGTCCGTGATGGTCCGTCCGACCGCCGCCTCGATCTCTGCCGGGACGAGCTGTGCGTTGAGTTGAGTCATTTTCGCGCTTCCTGTTCTGTGCCGCCGGCGACAGGCCAGCCGCGGAGGCGATATATTGGTTTTTGGCTGCGGCGCCGTCGCGAGAGCGGGCGCCAAGTATTTGGGAAATCGCGCCAATGCCCGTCACGCACACTTCACGGTTGCCGGCCGTGCCCACGATCAACCTCGCGAGCGTCGTGCACGGCTTAGACGACTACCTGCGCGAACGCGGCGCCGATCCGCACGCGATCTTGGGCCGCGCCGAGCTTGCCGTCGAAGATCTCTCCGCGCCAGAGCGGCGCGTGCCGCTGATTCGCTTCCTGAAGCTGCTCGAGCTCTGCGCCGAAGAGCTCCGCGATCCGCACTTCGGCCTACGATTCGGCACGCAGTACGATCCGCGGCGCGCGGGCGTCGTCGGCAATGTCGCGCTCGCGTCCGGCACCGTGCGCAGAGCGTTGCAGACCATCCGCCGCTACCTGCCGACGATGGTGGACTCCACCGTCTATGGCCTCGACGTTGAGGGCGGCATGGCCTTCGCGTATTCGTATTACGTCGATCCTCTGCTGATGACGTACCGGCAGAAGAACGACTGGGGCGTCGCGTTCGTGTGCAACGTGATTCGCCACGGGCTCGGCGAGCCCGAGTGGGCGCCCGAGGAAGTGCTGCTGCCGCAGCTGCCGGAGGAAAGCGCAGCCGCGCGCCGCGAGCGCGCGAGCCTGCTACGCGCGAAGGTGCGCGGCGGTCACGTGTGGGCCGGCATCCGCTTCGATGCCGCGGTGCTCGATCGCCCGATGAAGACGGCCGACGCCGTCATCGAGCGGCTCATGCAGCACTACGGCGAGCTGCGGCTCGCCAGCCTGCAGACTCACGGCGACGAGCTCGACCGCCTGCGGCGCAGCATCGCGCAGATCGTCGTGGAGGGCGACAGCAGCGTGGAGCGGCTGGCGGAGAGCGTGGGGTGGTCCGTGCGCACGTTGCAACGGCGCCTCTCCGAGCACGGGTTGAACTACTCGGATCTGCTCGGTGAGGTACGAAAAACCTTGGCGTTGAATCTGCTCGAGAACCCAAGCCTTGGCATTGCGCAGATCGCCTACCTGCTCGGTTACTCCGAAGTCAGCACCTTCAACCACGCGTTTCGGCGCTGGGTGGGGCAGGCGCCCGGCGACTACCGCCACTCGCGCAACGGTTCCCAGAGGCCGGAGTAAGTACGGGTCCGTGCGCTTCGATCAGGCCTCGCTCGGGTCCGGTCCCGGCAGCGGCGCTGTCGTCCAGCGGGCCACGATACAGCTCGCCGATAGGCGTCCCGAGCTTGGGTATGGCCTTGGTGGCAGCGGTGGCCCAGGAGTTCTCGTCCACCGAGGGCCCGGGATGTCGGAAGGCCGTGAGCGTGACGACCTTGTCGGCGGTTCTCAATGCGAACTCGTAAATGTAGTCATTGGTGCAAGCGAAACTGCGTGCGAGCACCCCGTCATCGCAGCCGGGCGGCGTATGAAAGGTGCCGACCTGGCGGCGATAGATTCGGAGCGCCTCCGCCTGTTCTCCGGTCATGGTTAGCTCCTATAGTCCTGTTCGACGAATTCGAGGGACTGCGGGAATCGTGCGCCGCGAAACGATAAAAAGAAACCTGGCCGAAACCCCGATCACTTTCGCAAGGCGTATTCGCTAGAGTGGGGGAACACTTCCGGGGCTCGACACATGGGAGACGAGATCGACGCGCTGTTCAAGCTGCCGCTCGGTGAATTCACGCCTGCGCGCAACGCTCTTGCCGCGAGCTTAAGGAAGGGTGGTCGGCAGGCGCAGGCGGACGCGGTGAAGGCTTTGCCGAAGCCCTCCGTCGCGGCGTGGGTCGTCAACCAGCTCTATTGGCAGCATCGAGAAGCGTTCGACGGTTTAATCGAGGCGGGCGATCGCTATCGGCACGCGCAATCAAAGCAGCAGACGCACAACCCGGCGCGCATGCGCGAGCTCCTCGAAGCGCGACGAAACGCGCAGGCAGCGCTCCTGCCGATGGCCACCGCCGTTCTGCATGCCGCCGGTTACGGTGACACGCGGAATATGCTGCGCCGGGTTACGAGCACGCTCGAAGCGCTCGCGACATACGGTTCGCTGCCCGAGGCTCCGAGTGCAGGTCGCCTCACCGCTGAGGTAGAGCCGCCGGGGTTCGATCTCCTGGCGGGCTTGGTACCGCCGGGTGGCGGATTGCGCCGCAAGGTGGAAGCTCCGAAACCCGCTCCCCACCCGGACGCACGCGCCGCCGCGTTGCGCAGCCGCGAGCAAGAGCGCCGGCGCCTGGCGGCCGCCGCGAAGGCTGACGTACGTGACGCGGAACGCGCGCTCCGCGCCGCCCGCACGCACGCCGAACGCACCGCGGCGGCCTTCGCGACTGCCGCGAAACGCGCGAGGCAGAGTGAACGCCGGCGCGTAGCGGCCGAGAGGCAACTCGGCAAGATCGTCACGGAAGCGGATGCGGCGCGCGCGAGCGCGCGCGAGACTGAGGCCAACGCCAGGCAGGCGACGCTGGCGGCGGAAAGCGCCGAACGGCTGCTCGAGCAGGCGCGTCGCAAGTTGGATGAGCTGCCATAATGCCGGCCGTGAAAACCGTAGCCGCAACCCGGTACGTGACGCCGCTGCGCGAAGGCGGATCGCTGCCCGCCATCGTCGAAGCCGACGACGACGGCATGTACGTGCTGAAGTTCCGCGGCGCGGGGCAAGGCCCGAAGGCGCTCGCGGCCGAGCTGCTTGCCGGGGAACTGGCGCGCGCCGCAGGGCTGCCGGTGCCCACGATTGTCCTGGCGGAGCTCGATCCCGATCTCGCGCGCACGGAGCCGGACCCCGAGATCCAAAGCCTGATCCGCGCGAGCGCGGGCGTGAACTTCGCGATCGATTACCTGCCGGGCGCGGTGATGTTCGATCCCGTGACGGAAGCTCCGGCGGCGGAGCTCGCGTCTGCCATCGTCTGGTTCGATGCGTTCGTCACGAACGTGGACCGCACCGCGCGCAACACCAATCTGCTGATGTGGCACAAGCGGCTCTGGCTCATCGATCACGGCGCCGCGCTGTACTTTCACCACGCCTGGGACGAGGACTACATCGCGCACAGCCGAACGTCGTTCCCGATCATCAAGAATCACGTGTTGCTGCCGTTCGCGAGCAAGCTCGAAGAGGCGGATCGGCTGATGGCCGAGCGAATTACCCCGGAGGCCATTGCGGCCGTCGTGGCACTGTTGCCCGAAGCGTGGATGAGCGACGACGCGCCGGGCGGCGCCGGAAGGAGCCCGCAGATCTACGCGGCCTATCTGCAGAGCCGGCTCGAATCGCGACGCGCATTTCTCGAGGAGGCGATCCGTGCACGATCTCGCTCACGTATGACTACGCGATAGTCCGCGTCGTGCCGAAGGTCGAACGCGCCGAGTTCGTCAATGTCGGCGTGATCGTCTCGTGCCCGAAGCTCGATCTGCTGCTCGGCAGGATCGAGCTCGACGAGAGACGGCTTGTCGCACTCGATCCAGCCATCGATCTCGAGTCGGTGCGCGCGCATCTCGCGGCCATACCCACCATCTGCGTGGGGGGCGAGCAGGCGGGGCCGATCGGCAAGCTGTCGCAGCGCGAGCGGTTCCATTGGCTGGTTGCTCCGCGCAGCACGATCATCCAGATGTCGCCGACGCATACCGGCTCGGCGCGGGATCTCGAAACAGTGGTGGAGCGATTACTCGAAACGATGGTGCGGCCGGCGCCCCCGAATCAGGCTCCGCTCGAGTCCGGCCCTGGCCGGGGCACTCGCTAGCGCCATTCCGCTCCCACCGGCGCGCCGGCACGGTGTGGGAGCGTCGGCGTCTGATCGGCGCGCAGCCGCATACCGAGTGCGTTGTACACCGTCGTCATCATCAGGTAGTCCCCGACGAGCGCCGCGAGCTCGACAGTGCCGCGCATTCCGAAGCGGTCCACTGCGGTGGCAAATGTTTCGGGCCGGACGGCCCGCTCGCGAAAGAGCTCGCGCGTGAGCGCGATAGCCGCAGTATCGCGATCGTCGAGACCCGCAAGATCGCCGTCGACGCGAATGGCTTCGAGCACGCGCGGGCCCGCGCCGGTCTGCTCGGCGGTAGCGCCATGCACGATCCATTGGTACTGGCTGTTCATCTCGCGGCCGGTGGTGGTGACGACGATCTCGGCCAAGCGCCTGCCCAGCGCGCCTTTCATTCGCAGCACGTCGTTGAGCTGCTGCACCGGGTCCGCCAGCAGCGGGCTGTTGAGCGTCATGCCCACGGGGCCGCGCGGCGCGGTGTCCTTATCCTTGCCCACCAGCCGATCGAAGATCTCGCGGCCCGACGGATCGAGCGCCTCGCGTCTGACCAACGGCAATCGATAGTACGAGTCTTCATTCAAATCCGCAGGCACCGGTGGTCGCGGACCCAGGTCGACGAACTCTCCCGGTCGCCCCGTCGGGGTGCCGACGCCGGCCAATGCGGGCAGGGCACGTGGACTCGCGTTCGCCGGTAGTTGCTGGTCGACAGCTCTCTGCAGAGTGCCCACCATCGTGGGGTAGGCGAGCGTCATGATCGCGTCGAACGTTTGCTGCCGACCGAGGTGGCGGACCAGCGCCGCGAACGTGGCGGAGCTCACATGCCGGTTGCGGAACAGCTGGCGCCCGAAATCGACGACGAGCGCGTCCAGCTCGGTGAGACCGGTGACGGGCTGGTTCAGCCGCACGACATCGACGACCGCCGGCGTAAGCCCGGCCTGCAACGCGGCGGGCTCGGCGGTATTCCACTCGTACGCCAGGCTCATCTCGCGTGCGGCCACGAGGCGCAGAAGCTGCGACAGCCGCGGCGGGAGCGCGCTCTCGGTGGTGAGATACCGCTCGATGCGCTCGAGCGCCGCTGCCGTCGGCGGGCTGTACAGCGCGATGGCCAGCGTGCCGTGCGGCAGCGTGCCGTCCGGCCCGGCGAGCGCGTCGTAGATGCGCTCGCTCGCTTCGTCTTCCATGTCCTTGCGCCCGAGCAGCCGAAGACGGGAACCGCTCTCGCGATCGATGGGGAACCGCGCTGCAGCGGTTGGGGACGCCTCGACGGCTCGCGGAGCACTCTGGCCGAACGCGGAGCCCAAGCCCGCGGCCAGAAGGACGATCAATGCAACTATTCTCACAGGAGCCTCGATGCGCCGCGTGTGCCGGGCCGGTTCGCGCCGTTCAGCGCAGCGGGTAGCCGGCCGCGAGCAGCACGACCTTCGACCTCAGACTGCCGACCCGACTGCGCGAATTCTAGTGGTGAATCTGATTGACGACGTCGTCGAGCTCGTAGGTCTCGCAGTTGCCGCGCTCCAAACCGACCAGCGTAGGGTCGCCGAACCCACCGGGTGCCGCAGGGCCATCCGCTAGAGTCATCATCAGCGGGTTCTGCTTCCAGGGCTGGAGCAGTACGTCCGGGTCCTCGACCGTCACCTCGTAGAGCATCTGATCGCCCTTACGCGTGAAGCGTTCGTAGACCTTCATGTCTTCCGAGTGGAAGAACCCGCCGCGCGAGAGCCACGTCTCCCCCACGAATCCGCGTGACTCGATCACGAGCGTGTCGCCCTCCCAGTGGCCGACGGAATGACCCGTGTACATGGTCTGGCGGAGTGCGTTCTTGTCGAACTCGCGGCCGTCGGTGGGGATCACGCGGAAGTCCGAGTAACCGCCGCCGCCGTCGCCGCCGCGGCCATAGATCATGGTGATGTCTTTGTCGGTGTGGAAGATGCGCCCGGGCGCTCCCTGTCTCGGAATACCCATCGGCTGACAGGTCATGATCGGATCTTCCTTGTTCGTCCACATGTCGAGATAGATGACCTTGTCCCAGTTCTCGGGCTTGTAGAGCGGGCGATTCGGGCCGAAGCGCGGAGCCGCCTCGAACTCGAAATCGAGCGTCTGATTCCAGGCCTCACTACAGCCTTCGAGCTGCGTCGGCGCGCAGCGGCGGTTGCCGTAGCGCCAGATGAAGAACTTGTTGCCGCTTCGCCAGCTGCCGGTGAGGTTGGGTTTGCCGTCTGCCAGGCGCGGCGTGGCAGCGGTGGAAGTGAGCGCCGGCGGTTTCTGGTCGCTGCCGTACATGGGCAGCGGCTCGGTGGGGCCCACGCCGGGAGGCACAGGCACGACGACGTAGACGCTGCCCGTTTCCGTCACGGCCGTCTTCAGGTCGCGCATGACCTTGCCGTTTAAGCGCTCCGTCATTTTGCCCGCGTACTGGGATTCGATCCGGTTGAGCGGATTGTTGTAGTCGTTGTAGTCGCTGTACGTGAATTCGTAGGTATCGCGCCCGTATTTCACGGTGACGGCCTTGGCCATGAAGCGATCGTCGAGCTCGGCCACGGCCGTGGCGCCGGCGACGCCGGGAATCGGGAAAGAGACGAGCGGCGTTTTGCCTTCCCAGCGGACCGACGTGTCGCCGATCTGCGCTTTCCCTTCCTCGAGCAGTCCGCCGGGGTTACGGAACGTCTTCATCAGATCGATTCCGGCGCCGGCCAAGGCAGCTTTGACCGCACCTTGAGGGCTGGCCCACAAGCGAATCAGGCGCTCGGCGACCTTGCCGGGCATCGGCTTGGCCGTGCCTTCGCCCTTTACGAGGCCTGCACCGGGCCGGTCTTCATCCCAGGCGTACTTGCCGCTGACGACCTCGATGTTGGAATACTTCTTACCGTTCGGCAGCGTGCATTCGATCTGCGTGCGGCTGCCGGCAAACTGGTACGCGTCGCTGATGCGGTACCCGGAATGGCCAAGCTCTCCGGGCCGGTCGGTGGTCTTGTACGGCGTGATGGCACACGCCTGGCCGTTGACCTGAATGGTGCCCTCGCCGCGATACTCGAGCGTGACGGCGAGCTCGTGCTCCTCGATGCCGCGCAACATGACCATGTGCCACGGCCAGTTGACCAGCACGGACTTCAAGTCCCTGGCGCCTTCGGGGGGCGTGTATAGCTTCGGCGGGGGTCCGCCGAACTGCGCGTGCGCCGCAACCGAGAAGAAAGTCGCGAGGCCGGCTGCGAGCGCGACACGCGCTCCTGCCGAGCTTTTTCTAAATGCCATGGTGTTCCCCCGAACGGCATCAACTTCGTGCGAGAGTATCATCGCTGGCCCATGCGCCCCAAGCCGCGGCCCATAAACGCTTCGGCACAGAAAACTTGACAATTTGGGCTGCGAGAAAAGAAGGCATACGGACAGGTGGTGAAGAAAATCGGTTTCCTCTCGTTCGGGCACTGGACGCCGTCCCCGCACTCGCAGGTGCGCACGGGGGCCGACGCGCTCATCCAGTCGATCGAGCTCGCCGAAGCCGCCGAGGCGCTCGGTGCCGACGGCGCGTACTTCCGCGTGCACCACTTCGCGCGCCAGCTCGGCTCGCCCTTCCCGCTGCTGGCCGCGGTGGGCGCGCGCACGAAGAAAATCGAGATCGGCACGGCCGTCATCGACATGCGCTACGAGAATCCGTTGTACATGGCCGAAGACGCGGGCGCCGCCGACCTGATCGCGGGCGGCAGGCTCCAGCTCGGCATCAGTCGTGGCTCCCCGGAGCAAGTGATCGACGGCTGGCGCCAGTTCGGTTACGCGCCGCAGGAAGGTAAGACCGACGCCGACATGGCGCGTCAGCATGCGGAAGTGTTTCTCGAGGTGTTGAAGGGAGAGGGGTTCGCGAAACCGAATCCGCGGCCCATGTTCCCGAATCCGCCTGGGCTCCTGCGCGTGGAGCCGCACTCGGAAGGGCTACGCGAGCGGATCTGGTGGGGCTCGAGTTCCAACGCCACATCGGAGTGGGCCGCCAAACTCGGGATGCATCTGCAGAGCTCCACGCTGAAGACCGACGAGAGTGGCGAGCCGTTGCACGTGCAGCAGCGCAAGCAGATCGAGGCCTACCGCGATGCTTGGAAGAAGGCCGGGCACAAACGCGAACCGCGCGTGTCCGTGAGCCGGAGTATTTTCGCACTCGTCGACGACCGCGATCGCGCGTATTTCGGTCACGGCGGGGGCGAGGAGCAGGATCAGATCGGCTACATCGACCCGACCACTCGCGCGATCTTCGGCCGCTCGTACGCGGCCGAGCCCGGCGCGCTCGTGAAACAGCTCGCCGCGGACGAGGCCATTGCGGCCGCCGACACGCTGCTGCTCACGGTGCCGAACCAGCTCGGAGTGGAATACAACGCGCACGCGCTCGAGAGCATCTTGAAGTACGTGGCGCCGGAGCTCGGCTGGCGCTGAGCCGTTTCGAGCCTGTGGCGATCCTTCGCTCGGCCGTCGCGCGCCGCCGCTACTCCGCATTGATAGCAGCGCTGCCCGCTCTGCGCGGGCAGCGCCACCTGCGTCAGAAGGCTTGCTTGAACTTGTCTCTCGCGCCCGCTTCGCACGTATCCGTGTCTTGCGAGAACTCGAGATCGGGGCGGTGGTCCCACTGCTGCGACACGGTGGCCGGGCCCGTGAGATACATCGGGTCTTCGACGGTGATCTCGTAGCGCAGTCGCACCTTGTCCGGAGCAAGCGTGAAGCGCTCGACGGCGTGCTTCGCCGGGCCTGAGGGCACGCTCGCGCCGAGACCCGACCGGTCGGGAGTGAACGCGATCGTGTCGACCACGAGCGTGTCGCCGTCCCACCGGCCGATGGAGTGGCCCTGCTGCGTGGGCTTCACGTCGGCCGGATGCTTGTCGGTCATGTGCACGACGCGGTCATAGTGGTCGCCGGTGTTATCGAACTTCATCACCACTTCGTTCTTGCCGACGTCGATCGTGCGCAGCTCGTCGAGCACGGCGCCGAACGGTATGGGCTCGACGTAGCACAGCCCGTCGCCAAGCGCCTTCGCCTGCGCAGCCTTCGCGTCAGCGTTGAGCGGGAAACGCGCCATGGCGCCGAATGCGGCACCGGTCGAGGCGCGGTTCGGCGCCCAGTGACCGGCGATGCTCGTCGCCGGCGTCAACACACGCGTGCGCGTGTTGGCCGCGTAGAACGGATGAATCTCGCCGTCCTCCGTCGTGACGTCGAGGATGCGCACCTGCTTGCCCCAGCCGCTGCGATTCGGATTGATGCGAACAACGACCGGCGTGCCGGGCTTCAAGTCCTCGCGCTTCAAACCGTCGACCGCCGCCTGCGTGATCCCGAGGCCTTCGCCTTCGATCAGCGCCGGTTTACCGTCTGGCCCCTTGGTTTCGACGGTCAGGTACATGTGCGGGTTCGTCCAGTCGAGTTTCGCGATCTTGCCTTCGATCACCTCAATTTTCGACATGTCGAACATCGACATGCTGTGGTGGGCGTAAGCCGAGGCGCTGAGCAGCGCCGTCGCGGCGAGAAGCGGCGTAGTGAGAGTTCGACGTTGCATGGAGCCCCCTCCAAACGAAAATCAAACCGAATGATAGAGAGAAGTCCGGTGGTGGAACACGGTTATCGCCACCACCCGGCCACTGACGCACATGCTCGCACCGCGGCGCTCAGGCGCGCGGCTGCGTTACTCCTTCCAGCCTTCCGGCAGCGCCGTCCCGGCTTTGATCATTCGCGTTTTGTAACGCCAGTGGCCGTCGACTTTGGCGAAGGTGCTGTATTCCTTGCCCTGCGTGATGACCTTCACCTGATCGCCCTGCTTCTCGATCACGTACTCGGTGAAGACGAGCTGCGCGGTCGCCGCGTTCATCTTGCCGTGCACGACGATGAGCGGATTGTCGATCGACACGATGAAGGAAAAGCGCGGCGGGGGAGGCGGACGCGGTGTTTGCCCCGGCGCGCGACCGTAGGCCTCCATGATGCCGTTCCTGCCCTTGAAGTGGCGCTCGCCTAAGATCAGCTCGGCATCCTCCGCGTAGAAGTCCGCGAAGTTCTCGGCATTCTCCCGGCCGAAGTTGTTGTAGTAGCGCGTGATCAGATCCTGGATCTGCAGGCGGTCGACGAGCGTTTCGGCTGTGACTTCCTCCGCGCGTGCACCTGCGCTGACGGTGAGTGCGAGACAGGCGATGCTCAAAGCGCCCAGTAGCGCCGTGCTCAGTGAGTTTGCGATTGTTTTCATCTGACTAATCCCCCGTTTCTGTTCAAGTGCTCCGCTGGAGAAGCATGGACTGGCTCGCTGCGCAGTGTATGGCCACGGCTCGGCGTCCGGCCAGTCCTCTGCAGCTACCGGAGGGCCTCGAGCACGAGATCGACCGGTGTTCGCGTCGCGCGTCTCAAGCGCGGGGGATCTTCTCCCGCTTGCGCGTCTCGAGCGCCGCCGGCATATCAGAGCTTCGGCGTGGCGACTTTGTCGGCCTCTTGGCGCCGTTTTTCTTCGGACTTCCTGAGCAGATCATCGAGCGCGACGTTGGTCGCGTTGACGGCGTTATACAGGAGCGGGATGCTGGTCATGCTGACCGTCAGGACGCCGGCCATGCTGCCACCCGTCGTGGTCGGATTGATCTCCGCTTTCACCGCCGTCACGCCTGCCTTCTCACACTCGACCATGGTCACCGACTGCTTCCCTCTGTAGCCGCTAGCGGGGGGGTCAATGAGCGGTGTGCCCTCCACCGGATTGCAGCCCCCGCCAGCCCCGAGCTTCCTCATCTGCGCCTCAGTGAGCAGTTGCCCCTGAGCGTCGAAGACCCAATGGAGCTCCGGGCTGCCGATCGGCTGCGACCATGTCGGCGCCCCGTACTTTTTCTTCAATCCGGCGATGACGTTGTCCACGGTTGGGGTCGCATTCTTTGGAAAGGTGACCCCGCGCGACAGGTACTCGATGACCTGTGTGGTTGGCGGCAGGGTGAGGTCGGCCTGGATCGACTCGGCACCGCCCGTTTCGTTTGGAGCCGTGGTGCTTTGGATTGCAAAGACCCATTGCTTCTTCGGGCCGTCCGAACGGACGCGCGTCGTCGCGAATTGCAGGTCGACGTCCCTTTTGTCCAGCAGCGTGTTGAAAGCCGGGTTGTCGGCCTTGATGAGATCCAGCGCCTGCTGCGCCGGCATGCCGAGCTTGATGCCAACTATGTCGACGTATCCTGCCGCTGCGGCGATCTTCGCGGTAATCGCGGGCGTGCAGCAGTCCTCGTCGGCGGAGGCACTCCGAACCGCTCCGAGCAGCACCAGGGCCGCGAACATCGAGGCGAGCAGACTTCCGAGCACGCGCTTGTGCATGGGGTTCCCCTCTCTTGCGTCGGGTTGTTCTTGGCGCTTGGACGACTGGTTCGCCCGGTAAACAGGCTCGCGGCGCGGGTCGTCTCGACTGATATCAGTGGCCTATATACTCGCCGGTGCGCTTCTCCGCAATACGGGATCCTGAAAGCAGCTTTCTCCAGCTCGAGCCTGCGGTCGATGCCCTGCCTATTTCGGCAAGCCTTCCTTGTACTTGGCCGCGACGTTCGGATCGCACTTCCCCGTGTCCTGCGAGAACTCGAGGTCGGGGCGGTGGTCCCACTGCTGCGTCAACGTGGCCGGCCCCGTGAGATACACCGGGTCTTCGACGGTGACCTCGTAGCGCAGCCGCAAGTGGTCGTCCGCGAGCGTCAGCCGCTCGACGGTATGCTTTTCCGCGCTCGCCGGCACGTTCAAGCCGAGGCCGGACGGGTTGGGCTCGAACGCGATCGTGTCGATCACGAACGTAGCGCCGTCCCAGCGGCCGATGGAGTTCCCCTGGCGCGTGGGTTTCACGTTAGCGGGATGTTTCGCGGTGATAGGGATGATGCGGTCGACATGCTCGCCGGTATTGTCCAAGCGCATCACGACCCGGTCTTTGCCGACCTCGATCGTGCGCAGCTCGTCGAGTATCGCGACAACGGGTATGGGCTCGACGTAGCAAAGCCCATCGGCGACGAGTTTCGCTTGCGCGGCACGACCCTCCGGCGTGATCGGGAAGCGCGCCATGGCGCCGAACGCCGCGCCCAGCGCCGCCCGGTTCGGTGCCCAGTGGCCCGCAATGCTCTCGGCCGGCGTCAGGGTGCGTGTGCGGTGATTCGCTTCATAGAACGGGTGAATCTCGCCGTCCTGCGTGGTGACGTCGAGGATGCGCACCTGCTTGCCCCAGCCGCCGCGATTCGGATTGACGCGCATGACGATCGGCGTGCCCGGCATGAGGTCCTCGCGCTTCAAGCCGTCGACCAGCGCCTGCGTGATCCCGAGGCCTTCGCCTTCCACCAGCGCCGGCTTACCGTCCGGACCCTTGGTTTCGATCGTGAGGTACATGTGCGGATTCGTCCAGTCGAGCCGGGCGACCTTGCCCTCGAGCACGATCTCCTTGGACGTATCGAACATGGCCTGGCTGTGGTGGGCGAAAGCCGGCGCACCCAGCAGAGTGGCGGCGAGAGGTAGGGCCGCGGCAGTCAGACGTTTCATGTAGGCACCTCGGTGCGGAAACGAGAAGCGAATGATAGAGAGATCACCGCGGACGGAACACAGTTACCGGCGCTACCCGTCCCGTTCATTTCAGTTCGGGAACGTAATCCGCGCCACGTTCCAGAGGGTGCACGATCCCCGGTACAGCTCCGTGTCGCTCACGGCCTGGAGCGTGTGGACGATGCAGCCCGTCTGGCCCTGGCCCATGCCGGTTTGCGCCCAATCGATGAGCTTGCCGTCGTGGTCGAGGCGGTAGATCTTGCCGTCGCCGTCGCCGCTGTAGATGTATTTCGGTGTCACCTGCACGGCCCACGGCATGCCGATGCCGGTTATGTAACGCTCGAAGTTCAGGTCGTAGTCGAACACCTGGATGCGGCGGTTGGCCCGGTCCGCGACGTACACGTGGCCGTAGCCCGCGGCGATCGAGTGCACGGTGTTGAACTGCCCGTCGCCGCTGCCGTAGCTGCCGAACTCCTTCAGCCAGGTACCGTCCGGCGCGAGCTTCACGACGCGGGAGTTGTTGTAGCCGTCGGCAACGAAAATGCTGCCGTCGGGGCCCCACGCGACGTCGGTGGGGCGGTTGTACGTGCCCTGCTGGGCCTTCGGGCGCTCACCTTTCGGCTCGTGCACGCCGTGCTCGACGTGCTCCTCCCACCAATCGATCGATTCGGGCTTGCGGCCGAGAACCATTGCGACCAGGCCGGTGGGATCGACCTTGATGATCATGTTCGAGCCTTCGTCCACCACCCAGACGTTGTCCTTCGGGTCGACGCGCAGCCCATGCGCAAACGACAGGCCGTACGCGTTCGGGATCCACTCCTTGACGAACTTCAAGTTCTTGTCGAACTCGAACACGCGGGCCGCATTGCCGCCGCGGGAGCTACCGCTCCAGCCCGTGCGCGAGAAGACGAACAGGTGGCCCGCCGAGTTCAGCGACACGCCTTCGGTCTCGCCGATCGTCTCGTTGGGGATGCGCAGGGGCAGGATCTTCTCGGTGACCTGGACCTGAGGGCCCGCCGGCGGTGCGCCGCCGCCTTGAGCGAAGACTGGCGGCGGACTCGCGGCCAGTACCAGAAGACCAAGCGTGACGGCCAATTTCTTCATGTGTTTCTCCTGCGTACACGGGGCGCCGACCGCTATTCTGAACCCCACCCGGCGATGCCAACTGCTGAATCGGCGACTTGTGATGCTACGTCTTGGCACGCCGTACCGCGAGCCGTTCATCCACTCTCGTGCGTGATGGCGGCGTCACTGGTTCGTCGGGCACTCGGATCGTTGTATATACTCCGGTGCCTCATGCCGATCGCAGCCGGTACACGACTCGGTCCCTACGAAATCCAATCATTGATCGGGGCCGGGGGTATGGGATACGTGCACAAAGCACGCGATACCCGGCTCGACCGAATCGTCGCGATCAAAGTACTGGCCGAGAACCTCTCCAGCGATCCGCAGCTACGGGAGCGTTTCAACCGTGAAGCTCGTGCGATCTCGTCGCTGAGCCACCCCCACATCTGCGCGCTTTACGACGTCGGCGAAGACCAGGGCATCGACTTTCTGGTGATGGAGTACCTCGAGGGCCAAACGCTGGCGGACCGTCTGGCGAAGGGACCTCTGCCGATCGACGAAGCGCTTACGATCGCGATCCAAGTCGCGGCGGCGCTGGAGCGGGCGCACCGTGCCGGAGTCATCCACCGCGATCTGAAACCCGGCAACGTCATGCTCACGAAGGTGGGCGCGAAGTTGCTCGACTTCGGGTTGGCGCGAACGCTCGCCGTTGCCCCGCTCAGCAACGACTCCGCACCGCCGACAGCTCGGCCAAATCTCACGTCACAAGGCATGATTCTCGGCACTTTGGCGTATATGGCGCCCGAGCAAGTCGAAGGCGCGGACACGGACTCGCGCTGCGACATTTGGGCGCTCGGGTGCCTTCTCTATGAGATGGTGACGGGTCGGCCAGCGTTCGCGGGCGGCAGCCAAGCCTCCCTGATTACGTCGATCATGAGCCGCGAGCCCGAGCCAGTGGCGATTTTCCAGCCAACGGCACCCGCCGTGCTCGATCGCGTGATTCGCAATTGTCTGGTGAAAGACCCACAGCTGCGCTGGCAAAGCGCCTTCGACGTGGGGCTCGAGTTGGCTGCCATTGCACACGGCGAGGGTGCGAGCGGCGCTGCTCTGCAGCCGCGGCGTTGGTGGCGGTCGCCCATCGCGGCTGGCGCGCTAATCGTCGCAGTAGGCTTGGGCTTGCCCGCCGCCTGGTTGGGATTGCGCACGCCGAGTGGCGCGCGGCCCGTCGAGATTCGATTCGAGGTCGCACCGCCGCCCGGCAACGTCTTCCCGCAAGATGTCGAAGGCGTGAATCTCGCGATCGCCCCGGACGGGCAAACGCTGGCGTTTGTCGCCGTCGGTGCGGACAACGTTCCCCGCTTGTGGACCCGAGCGGTTGGCGAGCTCGCCGCCCGCGCGCTACCGGGTACCGAGGGCGCCCGCTCGATCATCTGGTCGCCAGACGGGCGATCGCTGGCGTTCTTCGCTTCGGGAAAGCTGCAACGACTCGATCTGCCGGATGGCTCCCCGGTGCCGATCTGCGACACGGGAAGAGGGATCGGTTTTGGAGGGAGCTGGGGCGAGTCCGGCGACATTCTGTACGCCTCGGTGCAGGGTGAGGCTATCTATCGGGTCGCAGCATCCGGAGGCACGCCGGAGAAGGTCTACGAGCCCGACCCGGCTCGCCAGGAATTTCGCACGGCGTGGCCGCGGCAGCTGCCGGGAAACCGCGGCTTTCTCTATCTCGGGCGAGCCACCGACCAAACGAGCCGACTGATGTGGGTAGAACCGGGGCACGCACCGCGCGTCGTCGCTCCGCTCGCATCGAGATTCGAGCTCATCGAACCCAACCTGCTGGTCTTCGTTCGCGATGGTGCTCTGCTCGCTCAACGCTTCGATCTCGCCAGCGGCCAACTGACGGGTGTTCCCCTCTCCATCGCACCCAGAGTCGATTACTTCTATTCCTCCGGGTGGGCGGCATTTGCGGTCTCGCGCCGGGGAAGTGTCTACTACTTGAGCGGGGAGAGCGTGAGCCGGCTCATCTGGTTGAATCGCGCAGGCCAACCCGAAAACGAAGTGGGCAACCGGGGCGAGTATCTGACGCTTGCGTTGTCGCCGGACGGCCACAGTGTGATCGCCGATCGTACGCAACCGTCACTCGGAACGTACGATTTGTGGCTGCTCGATCTCGAACGCAATGTCGAAAAGCGACTCACGTCCAGCCCGGATGCCGATTTCGGCGCCGTCTGGTTTCCCGACGGCAAGGAGATCGTCTACTCCACTCTGCGCAGTTCCTCCCCGAATCTCGTCCGCCTCGATTTGACGACCGGTGAGAAACACGTCCTCCTTCCTCGCACTACTACGTTTCAACAGGCGACTGACATCGCGCAGAGCGGGCGCGAGCTGGTGTTTACCGAGAGAGGTGGGGATGGCCAATCCGGCTCGGCGATACTGCAACTGGAAGGCGATCCCGAGCCCAAACAACTGTTCCTGGCCGATTCCCGGCAAGACTATCTACGGTTCTCGCCCGACGGCCTGTTCATCGCCTACATTTCGGACGAGTCGGGTCAGTGGGAGGCCTATGTGGCAAAGGTCGCCAACCCCGGCGAACGGATTCGGATCTCCCAACAAGGGGTCAGGTTCCTGCGCTGGCGGCGAGACGGCGCGGAGATTCTGTTAGTCGATCGGAATGGCAGGATGCTCGCCATTCCCGTCCGCACCGACCCGGAGCTGAAAGTCGGCACCCCGGTGACGCTGTTCACGCGTCCGGAGGGTGGATACTGGGACGACTTCGATGTCACGGCCGACGGTCAGCGCTTTCTCGTTGCGGAGCGCCTGCAGGCGGCCGGTTCCCATCCAGCGTCGGTGATCTTGAATTGGGCGCCGGCAATTCAGTGAGCGCTCATCGCGATCGCACGTCGGAGTAGGACCTGATTATGACCGGGACCACGAGGGCCGCCGCCAAGAGCCCGTAGAGAGCCTGCCTGTTGCGCTGCCGCGGAGCCTGTTTATACTGGCCTGACGACTCGAGCCACGTCCCTGCAGAACGATCGCTAGAATCGGGGCAGCGCATGATCAAAGTGCAGTCGCTGCGAAACCGCATCATCTGGCAGTTCGTGCTGATCATAGCGCCGTTGGCCTCGGTGCCACTGATCCAGACCGCATTCAATTTGCAGCGGACGGCATTCCTCGAAAAGTCCTTCCAACTGCGCCGAGTCTCGCTGAGTGCCACCGATGCCTACGGGCGATTCATCGAGGGCGTCACCGACGCCGTCGACACCGGCGAACTCACGAAGGCTCGGGTGGCCACGCTGGATTCAGTGCTCGCGGCCCTAGCGGAGCAACGGCGTCTCGACCCAGAACGCAATCTCGATGCGACCGTGGAGCAACTCGAGCGCATCGCTGCCACCGTGCGCAACGATCCCGCATTCACCGCGATTCAACCGCTGCGGCTGGCGGTCAATCAGGTGGACCGCGACCTGGATGAGAATAGAAGCTACTACGAGAAACAACACGAGCTCTCCATTGCCCGAGTGATCGCGGGCGCCAACATGCAGGATTGGATCGTCGTTGGCGCAACGCTGATCAGCGTCGTTCTGGCCGCGTTCTTCGTTCGCGGCATGATCCTCGATTTGACGCGTCCGCTCACGGAAGCGATTCGCACGGCCAACCGAATCGCAGGCGGCGGCGTAGTCGGGCTGGACGAGGTGCGAACCACTCCGGACATCGGCGGACTGCTGCACTCCCTCAAGCAGATGAATGCGAGCCTGCACGATTACCGCAAACGGGTTAAAGATCACGAGCAGACGCTCGAGGACAAGATCGCCGAGCGCACGCTCGAGCTGGGTCGCTCGGTGGAGCGGCTCCAGGCTCTCGCCGACGTCACGCAGGCCGTCAACTCGACGCTCGACCTTCAGAAGGTGCTCGAAGCGATCGTCCAGCGTGCCATGCAGTTGGCCGAAGCCAACGTGGGCACCATCTATGAGCTCGACGAAGCGAAGGGCGAACTTACGCTACGAGCGGCCACGGGCGTGTCGCCGGAGATTGTGGACCGATGGCGTTCCACCACCATGCGCGTCGGCGAAGGAGCGAGCGGCCGCGCAGTGGCAACCGGCGCGCCGATCGAAATTACCGATGTCGACAATCCGGAAGATCCCTATATCAGTCCGCTGCGCGACTTTTTGGAGCAAGAGAGCCTCCACGCGTTGCTCGCGCTGCCATTGAAACGCGAGGGACACGTGCTCGGCGCGCTCACTCTTGGGCGCCGCCAAACGGGGGCGTTTTCCCGTGAGGTCATCGAGTTACTTGAGACCTTCGCCGCGCACTCGGCGCTGGCCATGCAGAATGCGCGGCTGTTTCGAGCACTCGAGGAGAAAAGCCGGGAACTCGAGACTGCCAGCGAACACAAGTCGCAGTTTCTCGCCAACATGAGCCACGAGCTTCGCACGCCGCTGAATGCCATTCTCGGATACACGGAACTCATCGTCGACAAAATCTATGGCGAGGTCCCAGCCAAGATACTCGACGTGATGCAGCGCGTGCAGAAGAGCGGCCGACACCTGCTGAGCTTGATCAATGACGTTCTGGATCTGTCGAAGATCGAAGCGGGTCAGGTGCAGCTATCGTTGAAGGATTACTCTCTTACCGACACGGTGAACACGGTCGTGACGGCGATCGAGCCCCTCGCTGTGGAAAAGGGGCTGGAGCTGACAATGGAAGTCGAGCCAGATCTTCCGCTCGGCTTTGGTGACGATCGACGCCTGGCGCAAGTGCTGTTGAATCTGCTCGGCAACGCGGTCAAGTTCACGGACGAGGGGTCGGTCAGGGTTGGCGCCAGTCGCTGCAACGGCGACTTCCTCGTCTCCGTGGTGGACACTGGCCCAGGAATTCCGGCGTCGGAACAACAGCGCATCTTCCACGAGTTTCAGCAAGTGGATAACTCATCGACTCGGACCAAAGGGGGCACCGGTCTCGGGCTGGCGATCGCCAAGAAAATCGTGGAAATGCACGGTGGGCGGTTGTGGTTGGAATCCGAGTTCGGAACGGGGTCGACCTTTTACTTCAGCATTCCGGTACGGTCGCGACGCAAAGCGGAGGCCCAATGGATAATTTGAGCGCAAAACGGGGCGGACCCACCTCTGCAGAGCCCGCGCTAGCCGCACGCAAAGGAGGCCCGCAGTGAGCAAACGTATCCTGATCATCGAGGACCAAGAGGATAACCGCCGGATCATGCACGACGTCCTCGCAGCATACGGCTACGAGTCCCTCGAGGCCTGCACCGGAGAAGAAGGCCTCGCGATGGCCCAACAGGAAAAGCCCGACCTGATCCTGATGGACATTCAATTGCCGGGCATGGACGGCTACGAAGTCACACGCCGAATCAAACGCAATGTGGACCTGCAGCAGATACCGATTATCGCCGTCACGTCGTTTGCGCTCAGCGGCGATGATCAAAAAGCCATGGCAGCCGGCTGTGAGGGGTACATGACGAAACCCGTCAGCCTCAAATTGTTGCTCGCGAAGATTCGCGAGTACTTGCCGTAGGCCCCGATGCGCACCCCGCCGTGCATCCTCGTCGTCGATGACGTCCCGGCGAACCTCGATATCCTCCGGGCGCGCCTTTCTGCGCACGGCTACGAGATCATGATCGCGGAGAACGGCCCGACAGCGCTTGCCGCAGTGCGCGACCACGGCCCAGATCTCATCCTGCTCGACGTCATGATGCCGGGCATGGACGGCATCGAAGTCTGCCGGAGGCTGCGCGCCGACTCCACGATCCCGTTCATTCCCATCGTATTTCTGACCGCCAGGTCGGACGCGAAAGACGTGGTTGCCGCTCTCGACGCCGGTGGCGACGAGTACCTGACGAAGCCAGTCGACCCGGCAGCGCTCGTGGCCCGCGTGAAGTCCATGCTGCGAATCAAGCAGCTACACGACACCGTGCATGAACAGAAACGCACGCTGGAAGAGCGCGTTGCGACTCAGGTCGCAGCGCTCGAGCGGCTCGGGCGACTCAAACGCTTCGTCTCGCCGCAGGTTGCACAGATGATCGTCGAGGGCGAGACCGAAGACCCGATGAAGAGCCGTCGCCGCGAGGTGGCGGTGGTGTTTCTCGATCTGCATGGTTTCACCGGATTCGCGGAGACGGCCGAGCCCGAAGAGGTCATGGGCGTGTTGCGCGAGTATCACGGTGAAATGGGTCGGGTGATTCTGGTGCACGAGGGTACCATCGAGCGCTTCGCCGGCGACGGCATGATGGTGTGTTTCAATGACCCGGTGCCGGTGCCCGATGCACCTGCGCGCGCCATCCGAATGGCTTTGAATTTACACGACAGGCTCGCGCCTCTGGCCACCAAGTGGCGCAAGCGCGGCTACGAGCTGCAACTCAGCGCCGGTATTGCACATGGGTACGCCACAATCGGGGCCGTAGGTTTCGAGGGGCGATTGGACTACGGCGCAATCGGCACGGTGACGAACTTGGCGGCGTACCTCTGCCGGGAAGCGCAGCCGGGGCAGACACTGATCCCACAGCGCATGCTTCCCTCGATCGAGGACCTGTTTGACTTGGAGGCCATCGGCGAGCTGACCCTCAAAGGGTTTCACAATTCGATTCATGCTTACAATGTGCTGCGAGATGCTGCACGCGAGCTGCTGCCTCGCAAGCTCGCCGCCGTGTTATACGCCGACGTTGCCGGATACAGCCGGCTCACCGCGGACGACGAAGACGTCACTCATCGGCGCTTGCGGGACTATCTCAACACGCTCGCGGACAACGTCGAGCGGCACGGCGGCCGCGTCAACCACTACGCCGGAGACGCGATGCTCGCACGCTTCGATTCCGCCCTGGACGCCCTGAAATGTGCCGCGAGCATTCAGACGGAGCTCGCGCAGCGAAACGGCAATCTGCCGCAGGAACGCCGAGTAGAGTTTCGGATCGGCGTAAACCTCGGCGATGTCATCGAAGACCGAGGGGATGTTTACGGCGACGGAGTCAACGTGGCTGCGCGCCTCGAGACGCTGGCCGGCGCAGGCGAGATTTGCGTGTCCGAATCGGTTCGGGCGGCTGTCGGCAACCGATTGCCGGTGATCTTCGAGGATCTCGGTGAACAGCCCCTGAAGAACATTGCACAGCCTGTTCGTGCGTACCGCGTTCGCGTATAAAGGCGACCGTCAGAAGACGGCAATGATCGCCACACCCGGCCCCGGCTCCGCGGTGACGTAGCTGCACCGACCCGGTCCGCGCTTCACGTACTCCAGCGCCTCCGCGTCATCGCCGCTCAGCATCGGGGGATTGACTCCGTCGCGGAACGCTTTCTTCGTCCAAGCCGTCAGGTATCTGGCCGTATCCATCTTCAAGACCTTCTGGAGGAAGGCCTCTCGGGCCGCACCGTTATCCGCCAGCGAGAGCGCAACGCCACCGGTGAATTGCTTTCGCCGAGAAAGACATCCCGCAGGTCGGTCGCCATGAGCGACACGGAAGGATGGCAGATCACGTAGATCTGCTGCGCGCGACTCTCGGCTGAGAACCCGGCGGCAGTCAGCGCGGCCAGTGCCAGAAGCACTCTCGCCGGCACGTGCACGCGTGGTGCTCTAGAAGCGTATTGCATACTGCATCAATGCCTCGTCGTACTCCCGAGGCACACGATCCAGAAGACGGGTCCGAGCGAGCTCGAACTTGATCGCGGAAGTCAGGTCGAGGTCGAATCGTGCCCCCAACGCGTCCCGCCGATACGAGTCTCCATACTGCAGCGCGGCAAAGTAGTTATCGGTCTGGTCGAAGTCGGCCCTTTCGTGACGGACGTACGGCGTCCAGCGGTCCGCGCGATACGCGAGCTCCACGAAGCTCATGTTGCTCCGATGCGTGCCCGTGGCGCCGGTCAGATCATCGTTAGAGAACGTGTAGAACTCTGCGATGTTCTCCCACCTGTCGTTTTCCTGGACCACATACACCCCATAGTTCCTCACACGTGTGAGGTTGGCAGTCAGGCTGTCGGCAATCCTCGCCGAGAAGGTGCTGAAGCCGAAGCGCATGCCGCCCAGAAAGTCCTCGGCCAGCAAACCAATATTGCCGCCGACGATCATGTCGCCGCTCGAATTACCGCCGTTCCTCACGTCCAGAAATCCGTTGACGATTCGCTGCGCATTGCCCGCGTAGACGTCATAGGTCAGCCGCGTGCTCGCGCCTACGCGATCGTTGCCGTCGAGCCATAAGCCCACTGTGTGGGCCGGCAGCACGCCGCCGGTTCTCTCGAACTGGACGACGAGAGGCCGGCGGAGCGACGTCGTGACCTGGGCGCCGTGGTGAAATGCGGTGTTGTAGTAGCCGTATGGCGTGTGAAATCGACCGAGCCACAACGTTGCGGCGTCGCCGAACTGGTAGCCGAGCTGCGCCCGCTCAACATCGTACGTGAGGTCCCCCGTGATGCCCGTTTTGAATGTGACTTCGAACAGGGCGCTCGTTCGGTTGCCGAGCGGCGGAGTGAGGTAGATGTCCAGTAGCCCCACGGCGACATGCTTGAGGTCGGGATTGATGGGGTTGCGGGTGCCCGCGGACACGTCCGCAAAACCGTGAAGCGGGAGCCCGGGCTCGCTCTCGCTGCGGTGCCCGGCCCCAATGGCTTCCCCATGCTCCGAGGCTGAAGGCGGGTTAGCGGCCGGCGCGGCTGCAACGGGTTCCGCCGCCGGTGGAGATTGGGCTCCGATGGCCGCTTCTAGCTCGCGAACCTTTTCCGCGAGTTGCTGAATGATTCGCTGCGTCTCGGCGAGCTGGGTCTTCAGGCTGGCGATTTCATCGGACTCGTCTGCATGAGCATTGGTCGCCAGCCCAGCCGCGCCGACGAGCAGCAGGCTGCAGAGCCGTGTCGCTTTCATCCCGGACTCCGCCAGATGCTCGTGATCAAGTCATGGGCTCCTCAGAGCGCTCGTGGACGGCAACCGCCGGGCGTTGGAACAAACCATGGCGCCTGACCACACCCTTCCCGGTGAAGCACCCTGATCATACTTGCCTTACGCAGAATTTTTCAATGCGAACAAGGGGATTCGTGGGCGAGCTCGATGACGGTTCGGCACTCGGTGCGGAGTTAGCGTTCGGGCAGATTCGGCGTCTCGCCGGCTTTGATCGCGCCCACGCCCGAGCAGTCGAGGCTATTGCCACTGTCGAGCATTTTCACGGATCGGCACGCAGCGCCATGCGTGCCGTCGCGCATCGGCGCCGTCGCGATCTCGACGGGTTGGCCCCGATGCAGCGTGCTGCCGCTCCAACCGTAACGCCGCATGTTGCCGGGGCTCGACATTTCGACGGACCAGAGCGCGGTCTCTGCGCCAGACTCGGTCTTGTTCATGACAATGATGACGACGTGTGGGTTGACCCACCGGAACTCTTGCACGGTTCCTTTGAGCGTGACGACTTTGCTGCCGTCGTACATGGACCCGGAATGATGAGCCGATGCCATGTGCAGTGGGACCGCAATGGCGAGGCCCATCGCAAAGAGAGCGTATCCGGTTCGTTGCATGCTGCCCCTACTTCACTGGCGGCAGCGCCGCTCCGTCGGATGAGGTTGGAATCGGAACGAACACGGCGTTGCCGTCTTCGTCCACGCCTTCTGAAAACTGACCTTGAATGCAGACGCCTTCGACGATGTCGTACAGGCGCGCGCGTTGGCGGAAAAACGTGCGTGTGGTCTTCCACGGCGCCGTGAGGACTTTTGGCGCCGTGATTTCGAGATCGTCTGCGAGTTCGTCGGGACCGAGGAGGTGAATGCGCTCAACGACGTGCAAGTCGCCGTTGTTCGGCACACCGACCGCTTCGCTGACGGCGATGTACGTTTCCGGCAGGATGCCGACCGTGTCGACTACGAGCGTGTTGCCTTCCCAATGCCCGATCGAGTGGCCGTGAAACGTCGGATCGAGATCCTCCGGGTGTCCCCGGCCGTCGGTATAGATTCGACGCAGACGGTTGCCGTCGGATTCACCGAGCAACGTGACGCGGCCCGGTGTGTAGAGAATTTCCATGGTGTTGTGCGTGACCAGCATCCAGCCCGGCATCGCCTCGGGTAGGCAATTCACGAACAACGGCTTCGGTCTTCCGGCCTCATCTTCGGCAGCGAGCCGCTTGAACTCGGCCAGCGCGTCGGGGCGCAGCGGTGGCGGATTCGACTCCACCTGCGCGATTTGGTCCGTGAAGTTCGGGCTCCAAATGCCGCTCCAATCCGGCAGGTCCGCGAGCGCGGCCCATTCGCTCGGTGCCGGGCCTCCGCTGCTTGCACTCGCCGCTGCGGCGTCGGCGCCGGCCGATGATTTTGGATCTTGCACGGCGCCCGGTCCACAGCCGTAGATTGCGACGGCCAGCGAGGTGAGTAACAAACGGCGCTGTCTCAAGGTCATAGCGAGCCGGCGGGACGAGACTTGATGCGCAAGGCGTCCGCAAGATGGAAGGCGTCGGGTTCTGGAGAATAGGGCAAGCCTCCACTCGAGCCAATAGGCAACCGTTCGCAGCTCCATGCGTGCGCGCGCCGCGGCGGGCCCCTCGTCGGGGACGCAGCCAACACCCGGCGCTCATCTAAATCCTCAGGCACTGGCGGCTATAAGGCCTCGAACTCCCTATAATCGATAGGACAGTTCTGCGCGACCTCGGAACCCGCGCAGGAGCCCAGTGAGCTCCGAGCCACGGCATGAAGCACACGCACAGTCAGCAGCGCGCGTCGATACTGCTAGCAACAACGCTGATGCTCGCGTTCACGCAGCCGTGGTCAGTTGCGCATGCACAAGAGCCGTGGCGTTTTACCGACGCCCCGCGCGTGGTCGCTTTCGCCGACGTTCACGGCGCCTATTCCGAGCTCGTGGGGCTACTGCAGGCAACGGGGCTGATCGATACGGATCTGCATTGGGCCGGCGGCGTCACGCACGCGGTGAGCCTCGGCGACCTGCTCGACCGCGGGCCCGATGTGCGTCGCGTGCTCGATCTCATGATGCGGCTACAAGATGAAGCGCGTGCGGCCGGCGGGAACATGCACGTGGTCCTCGGCAATCACGAGCTCATGAACCTGATCGGCGATTGGCGTTACGTCTCGGCCGCGGACTACGCCTCCTTCGCTGCCGACGAAACGGCGGACGAACGCGCGGTGGCATATGCCGCGTTTGCCGACAAGAGCAAGGGTGGCGTCGATACCGCGACGCGCTCCGAGTTCGACCGCAGCTATCCACCCGGCTATTTCGCCCGCCGCCGCGCCTTCGCAAGCGACGGTCACTACGGCGCGTGGCTGCTGACACTACCCGCCGTGCTCGTCGTCAACCACACCGCATACGTCCACGGTGGTCTGCCCCCGATCGTTGCGGAGTTGGGACTCGGGCTCAATGAAAAGGTGCAAACGGACCTGCGCCGGTACCTGGTTCTGCGCGAGCGCCTCGCGACCGCAGGCGTGCTTCCAGCTGCCGACTGGCAGCGTGACAGCGCCCACGCGCGCGACGCGCGTAAGGCCGCGGGCTCTGCCGTCGCACCACTGATCGACGAGTTCATCGCGCTCGGTGATGCGTCGGAGCTCTCGGCAACCGGTCCACTCTGGTACCGCGGCGACGTGTACTGTAAGCCGTTGCTCGAAAGCAGCGTCTTGAGCGCCGGCCTGCAACGGCTCGACGCCGAGCGGGCGGTGGTCGGGCACACGCCCACCGGCGACCGCCGCGTTCACGGCCTTTACGACGGCAAGATCATCATGCTCGATACCGGAATGCTGGGCGCGTATTTCAACGGCCGGCCATCGGCACTCGTCAGCGAGGGCGATCGAACCTACGTGCAGTATGCGATGCCCACCGAAAGGGCAGCGGTCGACATGAGCGGCAACGCACAAGCCTACGGGCTTACGACAATGGCGCTGCGCGATGCGCTCGAGCACGGCGCGGTGGCGAGCGTCGAGCACGACAGGGGCGCAGCGGCGTGGCGAGTCACGCTGCAGTACGCGAACGAGACCATCGACGCGTCGTTTTACCCACAGCCCGGTGGCGGTAACCTCGAGCTCGCCGCGGCCGGGCTCGACGATCTACTCGGCGCCGGACTTATCGCAGCGACCGTACAGCGCGAAATCGACGGCCGGCCGGGTGCCCTGCAGCTCAGTTATCCCGATTCAGTCACCGAGGTGCAGCGGCGACAGACTCGGCAAGCCGTTGGCGTGTGGTGCCCCATGGAGCCGCAGCTCGCGATGATGCGCACGTTCGACTTGCTGATCGCCAATCGCAGCCGCCGCTCAGCGAACGTGCTGTTCACCGGCGACCTGTCCGATTTGCTGATCACCGATCATCGGCTCGCGTTCGACGCAAACTTTACGCTGCCCCCGAATCTCGACGCGCGCAACCTGCAAATACCCGCACCTTTCGTGGCCGCTCTCAGAACGCTCGACCGAACGAACGTCCAGGCGGCGCTGGGTCTGTGGCTTGATCGGCGACAGATCGACGCGGTGCTCGCGCGGCGCGACCAGCTGCTGAACGATTGACCATGGCACCAAACGATCGGCATGAGAATTGTGCGGTGGTGTTCTCCGACATCAGCGGCAGCACGAAACTCTACGTCGAAGTGGGCGACGACCGCGCCCGGCAAATCGTCGCCCGCACGCTCGATCTGTGGTCGGTGTTGACGACCGAGGGAGGGGGCAGCGTCGTACAGTTGCGAGGCGACGGCATGCTGTGCATTTTCCCGACGGCCGACGCAGCGCTCGCCGCCGTCGTGCGCATGCGCGACCTGCCGTACCAGGAGCCGCTGTCGATGCACGCCGGCTTGCACGTTGGTGCAGTGCTGCAGGAAGCCGAGCAGCTGTATGGCGACGTGGTGAACGTGGCAGCCCGAATGGCGGACATTGCAAAGCGATTCGAGGTCGTCATGACCGCCGCCGCGCAACAGCAGCTGACCAACGCTGCGCGGTGGCGCAACTTGAGATTGATTCGCGGCGTTCCGGTCAAAGGCAAGCCGGAGCCTATGGACGTCTATTTGCTCGCGCACGATACCCGCGCGCTGACCGACTACCACCCCCCGCCACGGAGGACGGCAACCGGCCGGCTCACCCTACGGTACGCAGGCGCGGCCCATCTCATGGAGATCGGCGCAGCGGCCTGCGTGATCGGCCGCGACGACGCGTGCCAGATCAAGATCGACCATCGGCTTGCCTCGCGGCGACATGCCTCGATCGAATGCAGCGCCGGTAAGTTCTTCCTGCACGACCACAGCACAAACGGCACGTACGTCAGTGAGCAGCAGAGCGCGCCCGTCCTCGTGCATCGCGAGCTCTATCAGCTCAAGACCTCGGGAGTGATCTCGCTCGGCGCAGAGCCGCAGTTGAACATCGAGCACTCGGTCACGTACTTCCTGGAGGAAGCCAGAAACGGCTAGGCCAAACGCGAAGCAGGCTCACCCACCGAACCCGAGCACGAAGTAACCAATCACGTACAGCGCAGTCGCGAGACCCGTCGCTACCAGAAACGCCAAGTATGCGATTTGCAAGGATCGATACTTTCCGTTCAGCGACTGCCCCATGAGGTACAGCTGCCGACCGAGATTGTCGTAGAGCAGCGCAGGATCCTTCATGAGCACGTGCAGGGCTTCCTGGAACTCCGGCTGTGACAAGTTCGTGAACTGTCCGAAAAACAGCAGGTTCTCCGCGTTGTTGCGAACACCGTCGATCGTCACGCCCCGGCGGCTTACACGCGGGCGCGCGCCGATTACAGCGAACGCGAGCGACACCATGCAGCCGACGATCAACACGAATACGGGCGCGATGTCCCAAGACACCGTTCCGAGGCGGTTACGGAGAAACGCAATCACGGCGGACACGATCAAGCCGTTGAGGTACATCAGCATGTGAGCCTTGTTGTCGGCGAGTCGGCTCAGTGCGATGTGGTTCTGATAGGTGACCCGGAACATCGTGTCGACGCCGCGACTCTGCTTGTTCTTCTTCTTTTTCTTCTTGGCGTTGTCTGGCGTGACCTCCGGCTGAACGCCGGCACTTGGCATCGGCTCCGGTGGCGGAGCGAGGTTGCCGAGTTCCTGCGGTTGCTGGGTCATCGCCAATCCCCTTATCATCCCAAGACTGCAAGTTGCACGTCTTCCCGCCGTCAAGGATAGCCGAATGCAGCGCGATTCCAATCCACGTCGGTGTCTACTGCCACTCGGCTTCGTCACGTTCATCGTAATCGGTTCGTCGATTGCGTGCGCCCAGGACCGGGGCGCGCCTCCGACCGGGCTGTTCGCGTCGGAAGAGCCATTGCGCTTCACGGTGGAGATACCGCTTTCCGACGTCATCGGTAGCCGCAACAGACCCGAGTACTCCGACGGCCGGCTCGTCTACACGAACGCCTCCGGCACCGACGTGGCCATCAACCTGCGCGTGCGGGTGCGCGGCAAGTCGCGGGCCGTGGCCTGCTCGTTCCCGCCGTTGCTACTGAATTTCCCCGCGAAGGATGTGGGCGGTACGTGGTTCGAGGGCGAAAACAAGCTGAAGCTCGTAACGCACTGCGGATCGAGCGAAGCGTTCGAACGGTATCAAGCGATCGAATACACGGCGTACCGAGTATTGAATCTCCTGACGGATATGAGCCTGCGGGTGCGCCCGGTCGAGGTTACCTATTACGACGCGAAGAAAAAGCGCGTGGTAACGACCAAGCCTGGATTCCTGATCGAGGATGAAGAGCACTTCGCGGCGCGTCACGGGCTGCATCTCATCACAGACGAGCGCGTCGATCGGGGCAGTTACGATCCGGCAGCGCTCGCGCTCGTCGACATGTTTCAGTACTTCCTGGGCAACACCGACTGGTCGGCGTTGGCCGGCCCGGCGGGTAGCGCCTGTTGTCATAACGTGGTGCCGATGGCACGCGAGGATGGCACGCTCGTGCCGATTCCGTACGACTTCGACGCTTCCGGCATCGTCGATCCTCCCTATGCCCTGCCGGCGGTCGGGCTCCCGATTCGCGACGTGCGCACGCGCTTGTACCGCGGCCAGTGCCGCGACGTTGCCGAGTTGGCCGCGAGCTACGAGCCTTTTCAACGCCACCGCGCCGAGATCGCGGCCCTGTTCGATCAGCAACAGGCGCGTCTCGGCAAGACCCTCGACACGGTGCGGGGCTACATCAACGACTTCTACGCCACGTTGGGCGACGGAGAACGCTCTCAACGAGCCTTTCGCATCAGCTGCCCACAGTGATCGGTTCGTCTCGGCGCACGTCGCGCCCGGTTTGGAGTCAACCGACGCTTCAATGCTGAAGCTGCGAAACTGTCGTTACCGAAATCCCAACCAGGCCGATCGCCATGGCAAACCTGCACCAGACGATCTTGCGCCGGGTGATCCCTGCGAGCTCGTAGCAATGAACGAGCAGGGCAGTCGCGAGCGTCTCCCCGTCCTGTTTCAGGACTTCTTCCGCGTACGCGGCACCGCTGGGTCTCGCCGCGATGGCGATGAAGCTGCTGAGCCCCTTCGCGCTGCCGGATAGGCGCGGCCAAACGACGAGGAGGGCGCAGATCATGGACGCGAGCAGCAGCGTCACGGCGGATATGTCCAACAAAGACGCGCGCAGCTGAGGAAAGTGCGCGCCCGGCTCGTCGATAACGGTGATGCCTCTCACGTGGAAGAGCAGAACCCCGAGCACGATCGCGAAAAAGATCTCGATCTTCGTATCGAGGGCTTGGGGCAACTCACGCAGATAGTTGTGCAGCGTATCTGCGTACAGCTCTTGCGGTGTGAGTATGGTCGGTAGGTTAGGCATGAAGACTCTCCAGGCGGCGAACCCGTTTGGCGTACATTACTCGCTATGAATCGCGTGCGATGCCGCTCTCTGCGGCGCCGCCCAAGTCGTTCATTCTACCCACGGTTCTCTCGCGTCCGGAGATCTATTGGGTACTTTTGCCGTCAAGCGACCGAAAGCCGACGATTGCCTACGCCGCGAGCCGGAGCTAACCTCGGCCGTGCGTCGGTTCACTTCGGAGCGACGCCACGAACAACAAGACCACAGAGAATCGACCATGCCTACTTCGTCCCGCTCGTTGCATGCGTTCGGCGCAGCGTTCGCGTTGCTCGCACCATTCGCGAGCACCCTCGCGCAGCAAACGTTCACGCCGAAAGGCATCGTCCAATGGGGGCAGGGCGGCGATCGCGAGCGTGGCATGCTCGCGCAGATGGGGTATGCCCGGCTCGCTCAGGGCCAATTCGGCCTGTCGGTCGCGGATCTGAATGGCGACGGCCGGCCCGAGATTATCGTCACCACGCTTTCGGCCTGCGACAAGGCCGGCTGCCCCGTTGTCGCGCTGCAGAGCGGCGGGCAGAACAAGGTCGCTCAGATCTTCTCGCAGAAGATCCCGGGCCGACTCGCAATCACGAACGAGAAAGTGAACGGCTATAGCGCGTTCGCCGCCGCCGATCAGTCCGGCGCCATCATGAAAGACGGCGCCGGGCGGCTGCTCGTGTATCCGGTTGGCAGTAGCGGCAGCGCTCAAGCCGCTTCCCCGCCGGCCACCCAGGCCGCACCGGTGCCGCCGCCCGCGAGGCCGGCTACCCCGCCCTCGGCCGCCACTGCTGCCACGGTACCTCCGACGGCCGCGCCCACCGCGCCGAACATCGATGAGCGCACGCAACGGTTGCTCGGCTACGGCAACCCGACCTGGCAAACGCCGGGTGCGGAGTACCTGCCCGCGTGCCTGTTCCCGGCTTGTCTCAACATGCAGGTGGCCGAGAAGACGGGCGTAGGCACTGACAAGGCGATGGTTCGCGGCCAGGTCACCGAGGCCGATGCGACGCGTTGGTGCGCGCTCTATAAGAAGCTGTACCGCCTGTGTGTGGAAGAGGAGGTCGCGAACAACGGCACGGCCGGCGATGCGATGGGCCGACCGAAGACGACGAGGATCCAAGCCAATTGCGTCGCGGGCACGATGAGTGGCATCGACGGGATGCAATACAAATACGCCGGCGTTTGGGAGGATGGCCCCGGCAAGGGCGGCGCGCGGTTCTCCGGCGGTGGCAGCGCCGCACAAACATTCGCGCAGCAGGGCGAGCTCCAGATCAGCGGCGGCGCGACCACGTTCTCGATGCTCGCGCGAGATCCGAGCAGTGGCCAAGCGCTCGCGATCCAGTGGGAGCTGCTGTGCGCCGGAGCGAAGCCGCCGGGGTGACGAAGCTTCGCGCGACGACTCGGACGGACCGCATGATATTCGGGGCGGGGGGCTGGCCCTCCCTCACTTGGTCAGGTCTTTGAGCAGCGAAAGGTAATAGATGATCCCGGGGCCGATGTTGCTCAGCGGCGTGCGCTCGTTGAGGCCATGCGCGAACTCGTCCGAATCCTTGATCATCGATGGGCTGGCCCCATAGCTCGCTACGCCGACACGGCGGAACCACATGCTGTCCGACGCGCCCGAGGCCTGGGACGGGATGATTGCTACACCGGGATAGGCGGCGCGAATTGCCTTCGTCGCCGCGTTCACGAAATCCGCGCGCATCGGCGAGGCGTCGGTCGCGACCGATCCTTCGCTGACGTCGGTGAATTTCACTTGCGGCATGGCCGCGACCTTTTCCAACTCGGCCATGATGTCCTTCGGCGCATGCCCTGGGAAAATACGGCAGTTGATGTTTGCCGTGGCGCGCTGCGGTAGGCCATTGAGCGCGTGGCCGCCGTTGATCATCGTCGGCACGCAGGTCGTGCCGATCCGGCCGATGTAGACGAAGGAAGCGCGCAATGTCGCCACCGCGTCGGTATCGAGCGGGTCGGCGGCGAAAGCGCGCATCGCGGCGGCAAGCCTGGCGTCGCTTTCAAACCCCGCCGCCTGCTCGAAATAGGCTTTGGTCAGAGGGTTGAGCTCGGGCGCGAAGCGATAGGCGCCGATCCGCTCAACCGCTGTGGCAAGCTCGGAGATGGCATTCTCGGGGCGCGGCTGGGAGCTGTGACCGCCGGGGTTGGTTACCTCCAGCTGGAAATCTGCATAGGTTTTTTCCGCCCCCTGCCAGCTCCAGTAGGCGGGCTTGCCGGTCGCTTCGTCGAGCGTCCCGCCCGCACCATCGACGTTGAGCACCAACTCCGCATCGCGCAGCTTGTCGGCAATGATCTCGCTGGTTTTCATGGCGGTCTCTTCGTCACCGGAAAATTCGATGACGATCGTCCGCCTTGGCTTGTAGCCCTGACGGCGCAGCTCGATGACGCTCGACAACGCCAGCGCGGCGTCGAACTTGGTGTCGCTCGCACCGCGTCCGAACAGGTAGCCGTTCTCGACCACCGGCGTGAAAGGATCGCGCTGCCAGTCCTCGGGCTTGGCCTCGACCACATCCATGTGCGCCGACAACACAATCGCCCCGAGCGCGGGGTCGCTGCCTGGCCACCTCGCGATAAAATAGGCGGTATCGTCAAACGGCGTTATTTCGATGTCGCGGTCGGCCCAACCCGCATCGATGAGCGCCTTGCGGAACAACTGTGCTACCTCGGGCGTCTTGTTCCCCGGCCCGTGCACCGAGCGGATCGCAATGGCCTTTTTCGCGAGGTCTAACACCTGCGCTTCAGCCAACGCATGGCCGGCGGGCCGGGCGGCTTGCACCAGCGTCGATGCTGCGAGCACGCCAAGTGCCGCTGCGAGCTTCACGCGGACCATCTACGCCACTCCCGAAAGCCAAGACCGGGCCATGCTTAGGGCAGCGGCCAGGGCGCGTCAAGCGCCAGGGCTTGGTTCCCGCCCTATCGATTTCGGTTGTAGAGAGAGGGGGATCGCTTTCCTACAGCCATCCTTTCGCGCGCGCAATTCTCGCCGCATCGATGCGATTCGCAGCGCCGAGCTTCAAGATCGCTTCGGAAAGATAGTTGCGAACCGTTCCTGCCGAGATCTTCAGCTCGGCAGCGATACGTGCGGTGCTGGCGCCCTCGGTCGCAAGCCGCAGGATCTCGCGCTGTCGAGGTGTCAGGGGATCGACTTCGCCGCTCCACGACTCGGCCGCGAGCTGCGGATCGATGACGCGCAGCCCGCTGTGCACCCGTCGCACGGCCTCGGCGAGCTCATCGGCGGGCTGCGCTTTCAAAACGTAGCCACTCACTCCGGCCTCGAGCGCCCGACGCAGGTAGCCGGCGCGGGCGAAATTCGTAAGTACGATGACACGTGCCTGCGTTTGGCCTTGCAGCAGTCGCGCGACGTCGAGGCCGGACATGCCGGGCATCTCCACATCGGTGATCAGCACGTCAGGCTGATGCTCGCGAACCATCGCAAGCGCGGCCGTTCCGTCGCTCGCCTGTGCCACCACTTCGATGTCGTCCTCGAGCGAGAGCAGCGCCGCGAGTGCACCGAGCACCATGCGTTCGTCCTCGGCAATGACAACCCTGATCCTGCGCGCTGTCATCCTTGCTCCATGGCGGACATCGGCAAGCTCACCGACAGTTGGGTTCCGATCGCAGAGCTCCACACGGCGGTGCCGCCGAGCGCTTCGGCCCGCGTCCGAATGCTGCACATCCCAATGCCTTCCGCGTGCGTTCCGCCGCGGCCGTCGTCGGAGATCTCGAGTCGGTAGGTGCCTTCGGCGCGGAACAGAGCAAGTCGGCACGCTGTGGCGTGCGAATGGCGCAGGATATTCGTAACGGCTTCGCGCACGATCAGCGCGAGTACACGCTCTTTCGCCGGAGGCATTTCGAGAGCCTCGCAGCGGCGCTCCACGCGCACATCCGCGGCCTTTAGCAGGGATTCTGCCCGGTCGAGCTCCTCATGGATGTCGCCGGAGTAGTAACCGTGTATCGCTCCGCGCACTTCCTCGAGCGATTGTCTCGCAATTCGCTCGACCTCGCTGATCTCCACGAGCGCGCGCGCGGGATCCGTGTGCAGAACCCGACGCGCCAATTCCGCCTTGAGCGCGAGGCTCGACAACGAATGGCCCAGGACGTCGTGCAGATCCTTGGCTATGCGATCGCGCTCGTTGGCTCTGTCGCGGCGCTGAAGCTCGCGCTCCCGTCGCACGGCGACTATTGCACCGATGCCAGAAACAAGGATCTGGGCTGCGACGAGCAGAGGAAAGACTACGCCCTGCGACCCACCCAAATAGAGCAGGCACCACTCGATGCCAAACAGTACTGCGACGGCGGCTACGATCGTCATGGACGACCGTACGCGGCCGCCCGCTGCCGCAGGCACGAAGGCTGCCGCAACCGGAAAGTACAAACCGCCGCTGGGGCGATAGGCCAGGAAGCCCATCGCGATGAACAGCAACGCCGTGCAGATGCCGGCGACGAACCGTCGGCGCTCGGAGTAGGTGAGGGCGGCCAGGAACAGTGTCAGCACGACCGCCAGGGACGCGGCGGTCGTCGCCCATTCGAGCCAACCTGCGTGCTGCTGGTACGGCGCCCAGAAGACGTAGGCCAAGGGCAGCGTCCAAACAAGAAGGCCCCAGGGAACGGGTTTTCGGATGGTCACCGCGGGCGAGCTCATCGACGGCACTCCTGCCGGGTGATTTTGCCACCGGCGGCGGTCGCGCGGACCTGACATTTGTCATGTGCGCACGCTGATGGAGGGCACTGCCCCGCGCATCGCCACCCTCGGATACTTGCGTAGTCGATCTGGAGGTTTAGTAGATGGAACTTTTGAAGGCTGCGAATTTGATCGCGGTGGCAATGCTGATCGGTTCCGCCGCGATTGGCGTCCCCGTGGGCATGGGTATCCTGGGTGGCCGCTTCCTCGAGGGCTCTGCGCGTCAGCCCGAGCTCGCACCGATGCTACGCGTGCAAATGTTCCTCGTCATCGCGTTTCTCGACGCGATCGCGATGATCAGCGTCGCCATTGGGTTGTTCTTCGCGTTCGCGAATCCATTCATCGGCCAATCGTAGCGCCACAGGCGCAACGACGCGGTGGCGCGCGCAGGCAAGCAGGGGCCGTCAATCGCTGGGGATCTTGCCGAGGATTTCGTCCTCGATCGGGATGAGCCGCGCACAAAGATCCTCCTCGCGTTCGAACGACGATGAGTCCTTCTTCGTGACGAGCGCCCTCATTCGCTCGTACGCCGCGGCGGTCAGCTGCTCGACGTCGCCGGCGAAGCGGGTCAGCGGCTCGCGGGTGCCGCCCTTCGCAGCTCGGTCCTCGGCGAGCAGGTACATCGCCGTCAGCTGATCGGCTTCGGCGCGCCGGCGTGCGGTGGCCGCATGCGCGTCCAGATGAACGCCGTCCAGCGCGTCGGCTGCGGCCGCGTGCAGAGCTGCACACGAGGCGGCTGTCACGATGAGGTCGATCACGGAATCGACGTGGAATCGGTCGTTGCCGGGCGAGTCTGGGGCGCCGCTCTGCGCCGCGGCTCCTCCGAACCAAATCAAACTCGTTAGGACGATCGCTGTCCGCATGCGCTGTGCCCTGGGGCGACTTCCAGAGGAGTCTAGAGGGTGCGAGGGCAGCAGACGCGGAGCGACGTCAAACTTTTCGAGGTGCCCGCGGCCTAGCCCATGTGCATTGTTGGCGCTCCGGCAGGCGCAGGACCGTAGTGAGCCGTTCAGCGCCTCCGGGGTGAGCGAATCGACCGGGGGTCGTCTTTTGCTCAGGCGGTCCATTTCGCCGAACGAGTTCTCTCTACTGCTTGGGCGTCGCGCCATGCTGTCACCTTCAGGCGCTTTGCTCGTCGTGGGGAACGTACGTCACGAGACGCAAGAATGGACAGCCCTCGGGCACATAGGACGAGTGCTCGAAGCAGACTCCGCCGAGATGCGGGTACTGCCCGACTCCCTCGGAGCGCGTCATGACCTCTGGGCTGTTCCAGAGCTCGCGGAAAATCGGACTCTGTGTCGAGAGCTCGGCGATCAGCACGTCGAAGGCGGCCTTGTTTGGCGCTTGGCTGTAATCGACGCGGAACTTCGAAAGCACCCGGCGCACCATTGCCTGGTATTGCACGAGGTCGCGTTGATACGTGCTGTCCGTCATGAGCAGAATGCGCAGCAGGTTGCGTTCGCACGACTGCAACTCGTCGTAGTCGCGAAAAATTCTCGTGACGTCATTCCATGCGATGACGTCCCAGCGCGCGGTCATCACGAGCGCGGGCACCGCGATCGCGTTCAGCAAGCGCGACAGCGAGGAAGGCACTTCATCGGTGAGTGTCCAAAGCGGCGGCCCAGGCCGTTGGTGCACGAGAGCGAAGAGATACTCTCGCTCATGCGGCGACATCCGCAGCGCCTGACTGACTCGCTCGAGCGTCCCGACCGATACAGGGATTCCGCGGCCCTGCTCGAGCCACGTGTACCACGTGACGCTAATCCCGGCGAGCGTTGCGACGTCTTCGCGTCGTAGCCCCTGTGTGTGTCGTCGGAACGCGGCGGGTAGACCGACCTCGCTGGGGGACAACCGCGCTCGGCAGACCTTGAGAAGATCGGCCAGCGCTCCGCGCTTCCAGGATCCGCCTGCCGGGGGCGGGGACTGGGAGGGGCGTTCCGACTTTTTCTGCTGCATCATATCGGCAGCCAAATATAGCAGATGCCGGCGTCGGCCAAATCTGCGTCGCGCCGATCGCGCGGCGGCTGCGTTCGATAGCGCACCGTGACTGCGCCGCGCCCATGACCGCGTGCTGGTGCTGCTGAGCTCTCACAATCTCGCGGGACAGGCGCCGTCACCTGCCGGCCGGATCACCGCCTTCATGCGCACAGAATCGGTCGTCGAAGCCCCTGTACCATGGCGCTTTGGCTAGGGGCTCATGTTTGTATGCTGAAGCGGATTGCACCGGTCCTTCTCCTTCTGGCCCTTGCGCCACACGCGCATGCCCAGGCTTCGCGCCAAACCGAACCCGCGCCGCTAGCCTCCCGCGCCGTCATGACGGGCGAGCAGGTGATCCGCATTCTCGACGAGACGGTGGACTGGTACCGCACGCTCGGCGTTCAGCAGCAGTCGGCGACGCAGCCGAGCGATCTGCTCATTCTTTATGCGAACCGGCAGACGGCCGACCGCGTCGTCGGGCTCGCATTCGAGATTGCGCGGGCCAACGCGGAGCTTCTGAGCAGCCAAGCCGAGCTCAAGCAGGACAATGCGAGCGATCCGTCGAGCTCGACGCAGGTGCTGCTCAACAGCCAGAAGGAGCTGGAGGCACGCCGCGGGACGATTCAGGCGGAGATCGCCACCGCGCAGGCGCAGCTCGATGCATCGAAGCCTCCCGCGCGGAGCGCCATCCAGGCGAAGCTCGCGGAGTTGCGCAGTGAGCTCGATCTGATGAACGCCCGCCGCAATCTCCTGAACAAGATGGCCGAAGTGGCGCTCGACACCGACGCGAACGGATCCGGAATCAGCGCGCTGAAGGAGCACATCAACGCTATCGCAGCGTCGATCCCGGCGGCTGCCGGGGCCGTCATGGCCGATGGTCTCGACGGCATGGCGGCGATGGGCGCCGCCGTGCCGCCGCCGTCCGCCGCCGATCAGGGTGGCGGTGGCAGACTCGGCATCTGGGACCTCGGCGCCAACGTGCTGAAACTCCAGGGCAAGCTCGCGACGATCGACGAAGTCGACCATCACACCGAGACGCTCCAACGAACCTTCGCCAAGACTCGCGCGTTACCGGAAGAGCAGGTCAAAGCGCTGTCCGCTCGCGGCGATGCGCTGGCCACTCGCTTGGGCGCGGCCGACGCGGCAGGAATCAAGGCAGCGCGCGGGGAATACGACACACTCGCGTGGCTGTTTCAGCAAACGTCGTCGATTCTGGTGCCGCTGACCAAGGCCGGTGTACTGCTCAATCAGTACCGCAATAATCTCGAAAACTGGCGCAGCGCCACGCGGACACAGTACTACTCGGCTCTGGCGACGCTCGCTGCGCGCGTAGGCCTGCTGTTGTTGTTGCTGGCCATCGTGTTCGGTGCCGGTGAGCTCTGGCGCCGTGCTGTATTCAACTACGTGCAGGAGGCGCGGCGGCGAAACCAGCTTCTGCTCGTGCGCCGAATCGTGCTGTGGGTTGTCGCGCTCGCGATCGTCGGAGTCACCTTCGCCACGGAAGCAAGCTCGCTCGCGACGTTCGCCGGCTTACTCAGCGCGGGCATCGCCGTTGCAATGCAGAGCGTTCTCGTATCGATCGTCGGCTATTTCTTTCTGGTCGGAAAGTACGGCCTGCGCATCGGCGATCGCGTGCAGATCGGGAGCGTTACCGGAGACGTGATTGAGCTCGGCCTCGTACGTATGCATCTGATGGAGCTCGGCCCGCAATACACCCCGACGGGCCGCGTCGTGGCTTTCGCGAACTCCGTGGTCTTCCAGGTGGGCGGCGCCATCTTCAAGCAGATTCCAGGCGTGAGTCTCGCGTGGCGTGAGGTCACTCTGGCCGTGCCCGCGAACGGTGACTACCGTGCGATCAAACAACGGTTGCTCGATACAGCCAACGGCGTGCTGGAGAAATACCGGGACGAGCTCGAACGGCAGACGCGCGAGCTGCGCAAGACGTCGTCGAGCGCCGCCGAGGAGACGCACGCCTACGTGCAGCTGCGGTTCTCGTCGGGCTCAGTGGATGCGACCGTCCGTTATCCCGTTCCGCTGCAACGGGCGGGGGAAGTCGAAGAGCGGATGTCACGGAAGCTGCTCGATGTGATCCGCGAAGATGCAGCGGAGCCGGCCAGGCTCGGCGTGCAACCCGTGTAGGCTGGCCCGCCCCAAACACCAGTCGTCTCATCGCTGCGACGAATGCGGCGGACAGGCAGCCCGCGGCAAGCTCACTGCAGCTTATAGTCGGCGAGCGTCGGCGGCGTAACGGCACGCTCCTTCGGCCGCGTGAGCTGGGGAATCCAGTCATACGGCAATCGATAGACGCGATAGACGGAATTCGAGGGCCGTGGGCCCGCTGTGCCGAAGAACGGGCTCATGTACTCCCAAACGATCGTGCCGTCGCGGGTCACCTCGAACGCCCGGCCCGGCGCGCCCTCGGTCACCAGCGTGTTGCCGTTTGGCAGCCGCTGCGCGGCGCTGATGTTCGAGCTGTAGAACTGCGCCGGCGAGACATAGGACCAAACGAGCTCGAGCGTCACGGGGTTGATCTCGAGCACGCGAGAGTTGGCGCGCGCGAAGATGCCCTGGCCGTCGAGAGCGACGGGCGTGGGCGCGCCGTAGCCGCTGGCGCCGCCGTTGTCGAACACGAGCAGATTGCCGGCCCCCGGCAATCCCGGCGGGATCAGATGAGCGTGATGCTGACCGATGATCTGCCGAATCTTGCGCAGAGCTTCGGACTCACTGAAGTCGGGTCCGATGCGCCAGACGATCTTGCCGTCGCGAGCGACGATCGCGAGCAAGCTGGCCTGCCGGCTGCTGATGATGACGTTGTCGGGCGCGAAGCGCTGGTCGCCTTCGTCGAACCAGTGATTCGGGCCCACGTAGGTAGCGGAGTTCGTGTGGAGCCAGTCGAAGTCGCTGCGCGCCGGGTTCGCGCCGGCCCTCGCTCGGATCGCAGCGCGTGCCGCGGCGCTGAAGCCAAGCTCGTCGATGTGCTCGCTGGCCAGCCACTGCCAGAGGATCTTGCCGTCCCAGGCGATTTCGATCAGGCGGTCGTCCTCGAGCAGGCCCGGAGCCACCGCGGCGTTCTCGTGACTCGTATGCGTCAGGATCAGGGTCTTGGCGCCGGTCAGCGCCGGCGTGCTCGCGGGCGAGTAGTAGCCGGCGGGAAAGTCGTTGCGCTGCCAATCGTGATGTTGTCGGGTCGACCACGCCGTCTTGCCGTCGCGCGTCTCGATTTGCTGATTATGGTCGAACTGCCAGACGACCTTGCCGTCGAAGTCGCGCTGTACGAGCTCGAGGGATTCCTGATGCCCGGGCCGGGCCCCGGCCGCGGCCACGACCGTGCCGCCGGGCAGGATCCGAGCCGGACCGCCGGCGGAGTCGTTGTAGCCATCCCAGCGCTTCACGACGTTGCCGTTCATGTCGATGACGATCACGGCCTGCGTGCCGAGCGGCGACAGCACCGTATAGCCGTTCCACGTCTTCGCGGGATCGTAGATCGTGGTGCCGGTCGGATAAACGGACGGCGCGGCGGAAACGGTAACGGACGCCGCCACGAGCAGCAGAGTCGCGAGCGGCCGAAGGCAGCGGGGCATCAGGCTCTCCATTCAGAATCGATGTTCTCATTCTAGGATAGCGCGATGGCGTACGACCAGCCGCAGCCTCCTGTTTTTCTTCCCGCGAGCCCACCGATTCGGTCGGCTGGCATAATGCGTGGGCACCCCGGGAACGGCCGAAGCATTGCGTACACGAACCACCGGCGAAACATCTCGCCATTCGATTTTTCCTCCGCGCCCGCGAGGAATGAAGGGTCGCAACGCCGAGCTGCGTACCCTCGCGCGCACGATCGCCGCTACGAGGCCTGCGCGCATCGCGCTGGTGGGCTCTGGTGGCAGCGGCAAGTCGATGTTGGCGGCGGAGCTCGGTCACCGTCTGCGAGCCCAATTCGGCGGTCGCATTGATTGGTTCCGTACCGGCGCATGGGGCTTTTACACGTTGAGCGAGATGCTGGCGCTGCGCTTTCGGCACCGGGCTCGGCGAAGGCCGCGTGCAGCGACTCCGGAAATTCCTGTCGCACGGTCCGCAACGGCTGATCGTGCTCGACAACCACGAAGACGATCTTGCCATGGAACGCCTGTTCGAGGCGTTCGCCGACTCCAATGCGCCACCTTCGTGATCACCGCGCGCCGCTGCCTGCTCTCGGGCGTGCTGATCTACCCCGTGATTGCGCCGCTCGTCACCTCGGGCCGAAGCGCGTTCCCGCAAGTGGCCGCGCTCACGCGTCTGTTGCGCTGGAACCCGCTGGCGCTCGACATCGCCGACAGCATCGTGGCGTCGCGTGCGGCGAGCGCGAAAGCCCTTGGGCGATTTCCTGCAGGAGGCGGGTGTCTACACAGGTGCGCGCATTGGAGCACGAGGACGACTTGCCGGAGATCGCGCTGCTGATCGACTGGGCGTGGCCGCGCCTGCGTGTCGAGGCTCGCCGCGCACTTGCCGTACTGGCACACATGGAGGGCGACCACATGGATGCGGCGTCGCTCGCGAAGCTTGCACGGGTCGCGCGGCTAGGTCCGGCGCTGGCGCGAGCTCGAGCGCTGGCACCTCGTGCAGCAGCCGCTGCGTGAACGCTACACGCTGCATGCGGTGGTCCGCCACGCCGTGGCTCGCCGCACGAAGCCCGCCCCCGAGCGCATGTTCGAGTACTACGTGACGCTGCTCGAGCGGCACCCCGAGCGCCTGGAGATCGAGCAATCCCATCTGTTCGCCGCGATGGAGCATGCTATCGGAAGAGCGACTGAACGCGCTGCTGCGCGTCAACGCGCTGACCCAGAGGCTCGAACGGGCGCAGGAGTGAAGCCGGACGCGCGCAAGCGCGCAGACCTTCTTTCAGCCGGCGGATGCGCTGCGGTGCCGCGTCAGCCGCGGCACCGCGTCCGCTACTTCTTGTCGAAGTTGAACAAGTCCTCGGACATCGTCGGGCCTGCTCATGCCTTGCTCGAAGTTGCTTCCCAGATCTTGGCCCACGGGCGGCCGTACATGTCGGGCATCTCGTACTCGAGCTTGGCGCCCGGTGCCAGCGGCTGATTCTTGCCGTTGACGGTGAAGATGGTCTGCACGCACTCGATGAACGGATACGGCACCTCGTCTTTGTCCTTGAAGTTATTGATCTTCATGAAGTTGCGGACGATGCGAACCGGCGTCCGCGAGCGCGTCGTCGTCATAGAGGATCGCTTCGTGGTTCAAGCCTACGAACTTGCCGTCCTTGCGAATCGGCGTGTACATCTCGATCGACTGCATCTTGCTCGAGAACTCGAACTCCGAGTGCGACTTCCAGCCCTGGATGTTGCTGGTCCACGTGATCAGCACGTCCTTGTCCCAGAAGCCGATCGTGTCGCCGTACCAGCGCGGCACGGCAGGGCCGAAGCGCGGCACTCCGCCCTTTCGCTACGTCCTCCATGTTGAAGTCGCGTCCGACGTAGACGTCCTGGATGAAATTGCGCGCAACGCCGGCGCGCACCTGTACGAGGTCGGGCGTCGCGATTACGTAGTGTTCCCAGACGGCCGCCGGGTACCAGCGCCGCATGAACCCTTCGGGCCAGCAGAACGTGGAGGGCCAGACGGCGTGGCCGCGCATCTGGTGATAGGCCTCCTGCACCATCCGCTGCTGGTACTCCGGCGTCAGCACCGAGAGCACCGTCGGAATCTGCGTATGCCGGCCCCAGTACCAGTTGCTCTGGGTGGCCGCGGCGCGCGCCGGGCGCTCGTAGACGCCGTTCCACTCGGCGGCCGGGAACTTTTCGAACGTGTACACGTTCGGGCCGCCGCGGCCCTTGCGTCTCCTTCATTAGCGCCGCGTAGTGCTCCTGCGCCGTCTTGAAGCCGTAGGGGCTTACGATCGCTTCGCGCGGGTAGCTGATCTCGCAGTGACCCCAAGGCGCGTCCGCGTCGTTCTTCGACGAGTTGACCGGCGGGTTCTGCAGAATTCCGCGCACGTACTCCGTGGCCTGCGGGCTGTTGCAGCGGAAGTAGCGCGGATCGCTCCAGAGCTCTTTATCTTTGTAGAAGTCGTCGCTCGTGAAGATGTCGCGCGGCAACGGCTTGTAGTTCTTCGGCAAGGCGTTGTTGGGGTAGCCGTTCAGCGGAAACGGGTGGGCCGGGTCGTATTGCTGGCCGAACTGGCGCATCCAATTGGGCCCCACCTCCGGTTTGCCTTGCACGCTCGCGGCCAGCGGCCGGCCGCGGCCTACGCTCTTGAAGCCGATGTCCGGCATCTCCTGAGCCATGGCGGGGGCGGCGACCAGAAGGCGGCGAGCGCCAACGTTGTGACCGATCCAATTTTCATTCGCGTTTCCTTGCTGTCTGGGCGCTACTCTAACGGTCGCGCTTGCGGCGCTGAAGCCCCGGCCGCTCGGCGACGCCGAATTTTTGTTAACGCGGCTTGCGCGCGGGCAACGATCGTTTGCTCGCGTCGACATGCTCCGTCGCGACTACGCACACTTCCTGGCGATTGAACGCGAGCTGCCGCGCGCGAACGTGCTGGTATCCCCAGCCGCGGATGCGTTTGTGGAACGCCGGCAACTCCGCGGCCAAACGGGGATCCGTGAGCTTCAGTGTCAGTACGAGGCCTTCGAGGTGCACGTCGGGCGCAGTTACGATGGCCTCGACCGTGTCGAGCGTATGCTTCGGCGCGACGTTCGTGTCCGCCATGAGCCAGCGAGCACCACGGAACGCTGCCTGCGGCACGTCCCTGGCGCGGGCGCGCAGGTGAGTGAAGTGTCGGATTCGCGAGCACCGCGGGGTCCATCTCCGCCGCGTCGATGCCCGTCACGATGCAGCCGCGCTCGAGCAGCGCTGCGCACGACCCGCCCGGAGCGCTGCCGATCTCGACGCATCGGTCGCCCGCGCCGGATCGGCAGCTCGGACCAACGCAATGCTTCCTTGATCTTCAAGTACGCGCGCGAGATCATGTTCGCCGGAACGTGTGAGCAGCGGCACGCCGCCGGGCCAGCGCGTCTCCGGCGACTCGGCTCGGTGCCAGCCGACCCACCATTCGTGCGGCTCGACGAGCACGCAGTCGAGCACCGCGTCGCCGGCGGTACTTCCGCGTTCAAGGACGGGATCGTCGCGGATTGCGGCCGCTGCGCGAGCAGCTTCGCGCCGGCTTCCTGCGCGGGCTTGTGGCGGTGGGATCGAAGCGTTCATCGCCCGGCAATGCGCTGTCGCGCTGCCACACGTGCAGGTGTGGGAACTGGGTCGGAGCCATGGCGCGCGCGTTCCCCGCGACCAATGCTCCAGACGTCTGCGCGCAAGCTCGTTCGGATCCGCGCCCACGACTTTGCCGAGTGAGTAGCCCCACGTGCGGGCGAACGTGCTGCGCAACGCCGGCGGCGAAGCGTCCGCCGGGTCGTCGACGAGTCGAAACGTAACGAAGCCGGGTCGCGAGAACGCGAACCGCAAGTCGGAGTGGCGGCGAGCTACGTCGCTCTTGAGTGCTGCCTCGGCCCCGGGTTGGCACGCGGCGAATAGAAAATGCGTCACGGGCGCATCCTACCGGAGTGGTGGGACGCGTGCGCCGGCCGCGATGCTATGCTCGGCGCGTTTGGGGGGAGAGGGCGTGATGAGCCAACGAAGAATCTCCGAGAGCCCGCAACGTGCTACGGCCGCGCTGCGATGGTCGTTCTGATCGGCGTCGCGGCGGTCGTGGCCCACAGAAGGCGGTGCGCAAACGAAACGCCCGCAGGTACCGCGGTTCGAGCCCGATCCGCTCTGGTCGCAACTGCTGCCGAACGACTGGGTCACCGGCGCCGTCGGCGGCATCGCGGTCGACTCCCACGACAACGTCTGGGTGTTCCAACGCCCGGGCAGCATCCCGGACGCCGAGAGGGCCGCGTCGCTCAAGCCGCCGCAAGCGGAATGCTGCATTCCGGCGCCGTCCGTGCTCGAGTTCGCTTCGAACGGCAAATTCCTGCAAGCGTGGGGCGGTCCCGGCCCGGGCTACGAGTGGTTCAGGACCGAGCACGGCATTTTCGTCGACGCCGATGACAACGTGTGGCTCTCCGGCAGCGCGAAAGAAGACAACCAGATTCTGAAGTTCACGAGCGCCGGCAGATTCATCATGCAGATCGGGCACGCTGGCAAGAACACGGGAAGCAACGACCGCGAAAATCTCGGCGGGCCTGCGGGCTTGTTCGTGTACCGCAAGACGAACGAGTTGTTCGTCGCAGACGGCTATTTCAACCATCGCGTCATCGTGTTCGACGCGACGACCGGCGCGTACAAGCGGCACTGGGGCGCGTACGGCAACAAGCCCGACGACAACTACAAGTTCCCGGCGCGCGCGCAGCTTGTTCACAGGGCCGGCGCCGGAGCAGTTCAACAATCCGGTGCACTCGGTGGTCGTGTCGAACGACGATCTCGTCTACGTCGCGGATCGAACCAATAATCGCCTACAGGTGTTCAAGCTCGACGGCACGTTCGTCAAAGAACAGTTCATCGCGCGCGGCACGTTGCAAGCAGAAGGCACCGTGCATCACTTCGCGTTGTCGCCGGATTCCGCGCAGCGGCTGCTGTACGTTGTCGACGGCTCGAACAAGACGGTTCGCGTGCTCGACCGTCAGACGCTCGAGGTTCTGGCCAGCGTCGGCGGGCGAGCGGGGCACAACGCGCGCGAGTTCTTTCACATCCACAGCGTGGCGATCGACTCGAAGGGAAATCTGTTCCTCGGCGAGGTCAACAACGGGCAGCGGTACTACCGTTGGGCAGCCAAAGGTATGGCCGTGGAACGCGCGGACTCGCGATCGCGGTCGAAGTCCGTCCACGCGGGCGACGCGGGGCGATGACTCTCAAACGTCGACGGCACTGACGCGCCGCCGCGCGTGCTGGCAAGAGCCATTTGCTGCCGACCGCCACGGATGGCGGGAGTGCAGCAATTGCAGGAGCAAATTGCGGCCGACCGCCACGGATGGCGGGAGTGCAGCAATTGCAGGAGCAAATTGCTGCCGCCTTCAAGGCGGTACGTCGCCTCGCGACGTGTCACGCCCCCAATCTTCGTTGGCGCGCGCGATCACGTAGGCGTGGATGGCATCCGCCTCTTCGGGGCGGAGCACGTCGGCGAAGCTCGCCATGCCGAGGCTGCTCGCGCACGCCGCGCAGCACGATGTCGTCGAACGCTGCGTGCGTCTCGGCGGTCATGTGGCGTAGATCCTTGATCACGCCGTTGCTCGACGGCGCGGATGCCGTGACAGCCGGCGCAGATCCGGTGATACAGCGCGTTGCCGTGCTCGATCACCTCTTCGCCGACGCGCGGCACCGCCGGCGGGCCTGGCGGCAGCGGCACGGCTTCGTCGAGCGGCGGCAGCTGCGCCGTGCCTCCGAGCTTGAACACGAGCAGGCGCCCGTCGGCGCGTTTGCGGCTCGTGGTGGTGCGGATCTCCTGCAGCATCGCATTGCCGCCGCCGAAGCCCGCGCTGAGCGCTATGTACTGCTCGCCATCGACCGAGTAGCTGATCGGCCCCGCGACCGGGATCGTCTGCACCGCCATCTCCCAGAGTTTCGCGCCCGTGTCGGCGCGATAAACCGCGACGGTTTGATTGACCGTACCCTGGATGACCAGATTGCCCGCGGTCGCGAGCGTGCCGCCGCTGCCGCGCGACGGATAGTCCACGCGCCACGCCTCGCGCTGGCGCACCGGATCCCACGCCGTGAGCCACGCGTGGCCGCGCGATAGCCCAAGCTCCGTCGCGATGCGTCCCGGCTTCGCCGAGCGTGCCGCCCCAGCCCGTGTTCGAGCGGAACTGACGCCCTTCAGTGGGCTTGAAGCCCGGATCGCGCGAGTAGGGCAGCCACACCTCCTGCACGGGAAAATAGACGAGGCCCGTGATCGGGCTGTACGACATCGGGTTCCAGTTGTGCGCGCCCGGCGGCGCGGGCGTCATCAATACGGGTTCGAGGTCGTAGCGAGCGGCCGGGTTGATCACCGGCCGGCCGGTGCGCAGATCGACGTGGCTCGCCCAGTAGTTCGGCGCGAACTTCGTGGCCGAGAGCAGCTCGCCCGTGACGCGGTCGAGCACGTAGAAGAATCCGTTCTTCGGCGCCTGCATGATGACCTTGCGCGCGCGGCCATCGATCTTCAGGTCCGCGAGAATCATCGGCTGCGTCGCGGTGTAGTCCCACTCGTCGCCGGGCGCTTCCTGGTAATGCCAGACGTATTCGCCGGTGTCGGCATTCACCGCGACGATCGATGCGAGGAACAGATTGTCGCCGCCGCCGGGGCTGCGATACGCCTGCACCCACGGGCCGCCGTTGCCGACGCCGAGATAAATGAGGCCCAGCTCCGGGTCGTAGACGATCGAGTCCCACACGGTGCCGCCGCCGCCTTGCTTCCACCACTCGCCGGCCAGGTCTTCGCGGCCATCTCCATCGCGGCGTTCTCGAAGCCTTTCGCGGGATCGCCGGGCACCGTGTAGAAGCGCCAGAGCTGCTTGCCGGTGTTCGCGTCGTAGGCGGTGACGAAGCCGCGCACGCCGAGCTCGGCGCCGGAATTGCCGATCAGCACCTTGCCGTCGAACACGCGCGGTGCGCCCGTGATGGTGTAGGGCGCGGACTGGTCGAACGTGGCGACGCGTCCACACCGGCTTGCCGCGTCGCGGCATCGAGCGCGATCAAGCGGCCGTCGAGCGTCGCGATGATGACCTTGCCCTGCCACACCGCGAGGCCGCGGCTCACGATGTCGCAGCACGCGAGCCGGCCCCATGACGGCGGGCACCTCGGGGTCGAACTTCCAGAGCTGCTTGCCGGTTTTCGCGTCGAGCGCGTAGGTGACGTTCCAGGCGCTCGTCGTGTAGAGCACGCCGTCGACGACGATCGGCGTGGCCTCGACGCCGCGATGCGTGTTGAGGTCGAGGTACCACGCGAGACCCGAGCCGCGACACGTTCTTGTCGTTGATCTCTCGCAGCGGGCTGAAGCGCTGCTCGTCGTAGGTCCGGCCCCAGCGTCATCCAGTTGCCGGGCTCGCGATTGGCGCGCAGCAGCCGTGCCTGATCGACGTCGCCGCCGGATGTTCCGCCGCGAGCGCAGCCGGCATGCACCACGCCGCGGCGAATGCCGCGAGACAGCTCGATGGCCCGCTGTAGCCCACGTCTCGGTTCATGGTCCCCCCGTGCGTGTCGACGCAGCCGCAGTCTATGCTAGCCGCTCCCTTCATTCCGCCCTCGACCGCGCGCTCGTACGGCGCCGAGCTCGGCGCGACTTGCGGCAGGTTGATGAATCGCTCGTTCGCCTCGATATCGACGGCCTTCGACGTATAGATCGCGAGCGATCGCCGCAACCAGTCGCGGCTGAACGACCGTACTCGGCACGTCGCCGACGGGTATGCCGAAGCTCAGCCCGGCCGCCAGGTTGAAGCAATGGATGTTGCGCAGGAACTCCGCGCCCGTTGCTGCACGCGGCAGGAACTCGAAGCCGGCGCCGAGATACGGACGCGCCGCGCCCGCCTCACTCTCGTCGCCGGGCGCCGGCTTGAAGCGGTCGCGCCATAGTGCGATGTGCTCGTGGATGCGCGCGAGCTCTGGCTGGATCGCGAGATCGATCCGATAGCCCGTGCCGGCGATCAGGTGATCGAAGCGCATGGCTCGTCTTCCAGCCTTCGCCGTGATCTTGCCGTTGCTGGCCATCGCCACATCGGTGAGCGAGGTATTCAGATGGATATGAAATCCCTTGAACGCCACCGCGCGTTGCAGCGAATCGAGCGGCACCGAAGCGACGCGGCGGTCACCCGAGAGGAAGTTGCGCCAACGCACGACGTCGGGCAACTCGTAGGTGAGCTCGAGCATGTTCGAGTACCCGCGGTCGACCGGGGCGGCGGCCGAGGCGGCGGCGTCTGCGGGGCAGGCGCCTGGTAGTCGATATAGGCCCGCCGGCTGAAAAGATGCACCTCCGCCGCACCGGCTTCGAGCGCCACGCCAGCTGCGTCGAACGCCGAGGAGCCGGCACCGACTACGGCGATGACCTTGCCCTTGAACGTTTCGAGCGGAAGTCGGGCAGTCGTGTGTGTCCAGGCCTTGGCTCGGAAGTGCGCGGATGAAAGCGGGCACGTTGGGTCCGCCCGCACCGGCATAGCCGTTCGCGAGCACGAGCTTGCGCGTGGTCTCGACGCGCTGCGCGCCGTCGGCTCTCGAGGTGCAACCGCAGCACGTCGCCCTGCGGCTCGATCTCGAGCAGTCGCGTGCGGTACCGCACCTTCGTCTCCGTGACTTGCTGGAACCAAGCCAAGTAGTCGGCCCACACGAGGCGCGGGATTCGATCCAGCGCATCGAACGCTTCCGGTCCGTTCACGGTTTCGAACCACGCGCGAAAGCCCAGCGCGACGTTACCTTGCTCGGGGCCGGACATGGTCTTCGGCGTGCGCAGCTGGTGCATGCGCGCGATCGTCCGCCAAATGCCAGCCTGGCCGGGCTCGGCCTGGTCGATCACGTCGACACGGCCGACACCTTTGCGGCGCAGGCCGTAGGCGATGGCAACGCCGCTCTGCCCGCCGCCGACGATCACGACGTTGTGGTCGACGCCCGCACGCGGGCGAACCCAGTCGGCCGGGTCGCGGCCTGCCCAGCGCAGAACTCGGCGCGTTTGCGCTTCGAGTTGCTCGCTTGTGCTTCCGCGTTCTCGCGTTCGAATCGGCTTGCGGCGCGCTATCTGTGCGAACGCGGCCGGCGCGCTCAGGGTGCCAACGGTCAGCGCCGCTGCACCGTGGAAGAAGCGGCGCCGGTCGATACGGGCTGGTGCTTTATGCTCTCGCGGAGCGGGCGCTGCACGATCGGACCCAGGTTTCTTGTTCGTCGGACATGTAGGCGTTCCTCTCGAAATCGGTGGTCGTCGACGCACACTACAGAATGAACGATTGCGTCGCCAACCGTTGCGCGCAGGGAGCGAAGGAAGCAAGCTGCGCCGCGTATGTCCGAAACCACCGATCGCGCCTTGATGACGCAAGCGCTCGACTGCGCGCGCGAGGCCTACGGCCGCGGCGAAGTGCCCGTCGGCGCTCGTGGTCGTCGATTCTGCAGGGACTGTCGTCGCTCGCGCCGCGAACGCGCCCATCGCGAGTCACGATTCGACGGCCCATGCCGAGATCATCGCGCTGCGCGCGGCCGGGCAGGCGCTTGGCAACTATCGCCTGCCGGGTTGTTCGTTGTATGTGACGCTCGAGCCGTGCGCGATGTGCGTGGGCGCGCTCGTGCACGCGCGAGTCGAGCGCGTAGTATTTGCGGCGCTCGATCCCAAGACTGGCGCTTGCGGTTCGGTGTTCGATCTTGCCGCGAGCCCGCGGCTGAACCATCGATTTACCGTGACGGGCGGCGTGCTGGCGGAAGAGTCCGCGGTGCTTCTGCGCCAGTTCTTCGCGGAGCGGCGCGGCTAGCGCGTGAGGAACCGTCAGCCGATCGGTGTCGGCACCGGTGGGGCGGACTCTTGCGACGTCAGCGTCTCGCGACTGTCGAGCCACATCAGGATTTCATAGTACCGGCGCACGTTGTCGACGTACGCGACTGCCGATTTGCCCGGGCGCGAAACCGCGTTGCACGCTCTCGTACCAGTCCTTGTCGCTCAGCAACGGTAGGCGCTGGCGCACGTAGTCCCAGTGATCGGGGTCGGCGCCTTGTCGTTGCGTCAAGATGCGGGCGTCTTCGACGTGGCCGTAGCCCAAGTTGTACGCGGCGACCGTGAGCCAGGAGCGATCGGGTTCCTGAATGCGGTCGGGCACTTTGGCTCGCGTACGCACGAAGTAGCGCGCACCGCCGAGGATGCTGGAGCGCGCGTCGTGGCGATCACCGATATCCATTGTGTCAGCGGCGAGCTCGGTCAGCATCATCATGCCGCGGACGCCGGTCGGCGATACCGCGCTCGGGTCCCAGTGCGATTCCTGATACGCGATTGCGGCGAGCAGTCGCCAGTCGATGCCCGTTGCGCGCTCGGCCTCCAGGAAGAAGTCGCGGTAGAGCGGCAGGCGCGTGTTCACGTGACGCACGAATGCACGCGAGCTCACGTAGTCGAACTCCCTCGACGCGAAATAATAACGATCGAGAATCTGCTGGAGCTTCCCCGTAGCCTGGATCTCGGCGAAGTAGGCGGCCACGCTCTCGCGCAACGAGTCGTCGCCCTTGGGTAAGGCCCACGCGATGTGGTCGTCCGGACCGATCGCAAAGGCTGCGCGCAGTTCGGGATAGAAGTGCCGCAGCAGATCGAACAGGTGGGAGTCGGCGATGGTGTAGTCGATGTCCCCTTCGGCGACCCTGCGGATCAGTTCCTCGTCGGAGCCTTGCGGTTGCTCGATCCAGGTCAGCAACGGCACTCGAGCGCGCAGCTTCTCGAGCAGTGCCGGCGTGCGACGAGTTGGCCACTACTTCGAGCCGCGCGCCCACTAGGTCCTCGATCGCATGCGGCCGTCTTCGTGCCACGGCGGTAGATGATCTCCGGCTGGATCTTCTGGTAGGCCGGGCCGAAATTCACGGTCGGAAGGCGGGAGTCGGCGATGGTCAGGCTGGCTGCGCCAATCTGCGCCTTGCCGGACACGACATCCGGAAACACCTGATCGTTGACGTAGATCCGCAAGCCCACGCCGAGACGCTCGGCATACCCACGCGCGAGCTCGTACTCGATGCCTCGTGGTTCTTCCGCGCCGTAGTAGAACGCGGCTGGCGTGTTGCGCGTGACGACTCGCAGCTCCCCGGAGCGGACGATGCGCTCGAGTAGGGAGGGCGGCGACGAGCAGGTGCTGAGGAGGGCGCCCAATATGAATGCGAGCAGGATTCGCAACGGCCCGGCTCCTTCCGGCGGGGATGGGCGGAATTATACGGGGATCGTGCCCCGGCGCTGGTCTTCCCGCCGATGTTCTGTAACACCCCTAGGTATCTTCGTCGAGATTATTTGCCCACTCGTGGCCTTGGCGCGGCGTGACGGAAGACCCTCAGTCGCCATGATGGTAGTGCCAGTGCCTTGATCGGAGCTGCGCGAAAGCCGCACGTTCGGGATCGTCCGATTAGCGCATCGATCCCCGTTTCGGTCCGACCGAGAGACATCGTCGTTGCGTGTGGCGCATGGTTCTGCGCGTACCGAACGGTGCGGTGTTGAGCCACTGTAGAAATGCCTGCGAACATCCTCGCGGATTTTTCGTGACCCTTGGTCTTCTTTTTTTGGAGTTGCTGTGAGCAGAGAGATGTTGAGCGTTTCGCAATTGCGACCGACGGCGGGCAGGGATCGTTTCGATTCGAACGGGGCACGGAAAGCCGCGATCGCGATGCTCACGGCTATCTACAAAACCGGGCGTCACGGCACGCTTGCCGAGGTGCTGATCGCGCTCGAGGTCATCGACTCGAATCTCGACGGCCGGCCGCACTCGATGAAATCGTTGTCGAGCAAGCTCGGCATTCCGTATACCTCTGTCTCCCGGATCGTGTACTCCCTGACGTCCGAGGCCCAGCCGGGCGGCATCCTGAAGCTCGTGCCGGATGGCAAAGACCGCCGCCGCAAGCACATCGAGCTCGATCCCGAAGCCTTCAAGCGCTCCGGATCGCAGGTTCGTGCACTCGAGAAGGCGATGATCGACTACTACGGTAGCTCGGTCTACAAGCTGAAGCGCGAGAAGGCGAACTGAGCCAACGGCCGGTCGCTGCGCGGCCGGCGGTTTTGCGTATCCCGTATCCGGGTGTGCTCGCTGCTCGCCATCGTGCGCGCGGCGTGAGCCTGCCGTTGTCCGATGGCTCACCGATGCCTAACATCGGTGCTATTGGGCGAGGAGCGGTTATGCACATAGGGATCGAAGCGGATGCCGGGCGAACGTCGAGTGGGCGCGTGGGCGTGCGAGCGCTGCTCGCGGCACTGGTCTTAGCTACGATCGCGGGGGCTGGCGCACCGGCGTCGGCGGAGCCGCATCAGTTCACGTTCAGCTGGCAGTTCGCGCCCGATGACGCGATGCGGCCGCGTGGCGGCACGACGAAGGGCGCGCCTATCACGCTCGCGAAAGAGCCGAGTGCCGCGTGGCGCGCGCTGCAAGAGCCCGGGCTCACAAAGCTCGAGCGCGATCGCCGCGCGATTCTCGCGATGGCCGGCGGCGTACCGCACGAGCTTCGACTTTCTCGAGACCGTCGGCTTCAAACCGGGATTCACGCCGTCTCGGCCATATCAGTCGTGGAGCACGGAGTACGTCTACGTCGTCGAGGACAGCGGTACGTTCATTCGCCTCCAGCATCTGATGGTGCTGTTCGTGACCGACAAGTTCGGCAAGCTCCAAGGCCCGTTCGTGCAGAAGCATTGGCGTCAGGACTGGCGTTACGAGGATGTGGACCTGCACGTATTCGTCGGCCGCGACCGCTGGGAACGCCGCAAGCGGAGCGCCGAAGAGGTGCGGGGCCGGTGGTCGCAAGCAGTCTTTCAGGTGGATGACTCACCTCGCTACGAGGCTATCGGCGAGTGGCGACACGAAGGTAGCTACTCGGCCTGGACGAGCGAAGATACGTGGCGCCCGTTGCCGCGCCGTGAAGCCAGTGCGCGTAGCGATTATCAAGTGCTCGAAGGCATCAATCGGCACACGATCACGCCGACGGGTTGGGTGCAGGAGGAGGAGAACCTGAAGCTCGTCCTGGACGCGGAAGGGAAGCCCGACGCTGCGACGCCGTATCTGGCTCGCGAGGTCGGTGTCGCACGCTACGAGCACATCGTGGATTTCGATTTCTCGGCCGGCGATCGTTACTGGCAGCGTAGCGGCGACTTCTGGCGGAATGTGCGCGCTGCCTGGGATCGCGTCTACGCCGAGCGCGACTCATTCCAATACCTGGAAACTGTCGACGGCCAGGAGATGTTCGTAGCGTTGTTCGAATACGCGGACCGGCTGGATCACGGCGAGGCCTACGATGCAGCGGCCGCCGCAGCCGTGATCGATCGCACGTTCGCGAGGCACCTGCGCTAGCCGCGGCCGACATCCGCGCTAAAGAACGCGCATCCCGCTGCCGATAACTGGGCAAACGACTGCCGATGCAGGTGCTCGGCGGCCGTTCATGGGTTGGCCGGAGCGCATGAAACATCAGCAGCAGCCACAGCGCGAGACCGACACCGTGGTGCTCGGCGCGAGTTACGAGGAAGCCCGCACTGCGACCGCGGCCCTGGTTTCGCGGCTCGAACGTTCGCTCGCCGAGCGCTCGCTCGAATTGCCATCGCTGCCCGAGGTGGCGCTGAAGATCCGGCGCGCGCTGGCCGACGAGAACGTGTCGTTCAGCGAGATAGTGCGCTTGCTCGGCGCCGATCCCGCATTGGCAGCGCGTATCCTGAAAGTATCGAACAGCGCGCTGTTCTTTCGCGGCACTGCGCCGATCACAAGCTTGCACAACGCCGTCGCCCAGCTCGGTTACCGGATGGTGCGCAACGTCGCGCTGTCGTTCGCCGCCCAGCAGGTGTTCATCGGCTACGGCAGCCGTGAGCTTCGCGAGCACGTCAGCGCCGTATGGCGGCACAGCATTCACACCGCCGCGCTCGCGCACATGCTCACACGCGTCCGCAGCAAGCTCGATCCGGACGAGGCATTCCTCGCGGGCCTGTTGCACGAAGTCGGCAAGCTCTACATCCTGATGCGCGCCAAAGACGACCGCGAAGCACTGGCGGACGAGGCCGGGTTTCAGTCGGTGTTGGCGGCGTGGCATCCGCGTCTGGGTCGCGCGGTCATCGAAAGCTGGGAGTTGTCGGAAGAGCTCGCTCACGTGGTGGGAGGGCACGAGGCCTGCGGCCTGGAGGCGCCCGATCCGCCGACGCTGACGGCCATCGTGGCCGCGGCGAACTACCTCGCAGAGCACAGCGAAACCGCGTGCGGCGATCCCGATTTTCACGCCAAGCTGCCGAACTTGGGCTCGCTCTCCGTCGACCAGCCGACCTTCGACTGGCTGATTCGCGCTGCCGACGTCGACGTCAGGCTCTTGATGCTCGCCTTTGGCGTCTGAGAAGCTTTCTCCGTAGGTCGATATAACTCGCTGTTTAGGCGCAGCCTTTGCGTCGCGCAGGGGACGGCACGACCCACCGCCGTTGATCGGAATCACAAACGAGAACTATTCGCATTGACGTATCAAATGCGAGCGATTAGCATTTGCGAAATTCCACCACCAGGGGATTCTTCGCAATGCGCGTTCGACTGCCGACCGCCCGGTCACCCAGCCACTCGCTGCTCGCGAGCACCATTGGGCTCGCTCTAACCTCTGCCGCCGCGCTGGGTCAGCCAGCGGGCGGCCCCGCGGCGGAGATCGTGGTGACCGCTGAATCGCCGAGCGCGGAGCCGACGTCGAACAAGTTCACGGCGCCGTTACTCGATACGCCGAAGTCCGTCACCGTGATCTCGCAGGCGTTGATCGCGGCGACCGGCTCGACTTCGCTCGTCGACGCGTTGCGAACGGTGCCGGGTATCACGTTCAACGCGGGAGAGGGCGGTCAGCCGGCCGGCGACAACCTGAAGATCCGTGGTTTCGATGCGGGTGCCGACGTCTTCATCGATGGCTTGCGGGATGCGGGCTCGCAGACGCGCGACGTGTTCGCGCTCGAGCAGATCGAAGTCATCAAAGGCCCTGGCTCCGCGTACTCGGGACGCGGCTCGAGCGGCGGCTCGATCAATCTCGCGACCAAGAAGCCGCGGCCGGAGGAGTTCCTATCTGCAGACTTCGGCGCCGGCACGGACCAGTATGGGCGCGCGGCGCTCGACGCCAACTATCGCTTCGGCGACAGCGTGGGTTTTCGCTTGAACGTGCTCGCGCAGGACTTCGACGTGCCCGGGCGCAACGGAGTCAGTGGCGCGCATCGCGGCGTGGCGCCCTCGTTCGCATTCGGCATGGACACCGATACGCGCATGAATCTCGACTTCTATCGCTACGAGACCGACGACGTTCCCGATTACAGCATTCCGTACAGCCGCAACGTCGCCAACACGGCGCCGGCAGGTGAGCCGATCCTGACGGATCGACACAACTTCTACGGCCTGCTCGATCGCGACTTCCAGAAGACCAGCGCCGACGTGCGCACGTTCCAGGTGACGCACAACTTCGCGAGCGGCCTCACGCTCGGCAACGTCACGCGTTACGGCCGCACGGCCAACGACTACCTCGTTACGAACCCGGACGATGGTCGGGGCAACATCGTGAATGGCGTGGTGTATCGCAGCCCGAAGAGCCGCAATTCGGTTACGACGACGTCTGCCAACGCCACGAGCGTCACGGGCAGTGCCCAGACCGGACGGGTCGAGCACCGCTTCGCCGCCGGCTTCGAGGTCAGCGACGAAGCCATGACGAACCGGCCCTACGTGGTGCAGACCGCGTTTGCGGGCAATGCCGTCACCGCGGTCGCGGCGTCGTGCAGCGCGCCGGGTGCGATCGCGGCCTCCAACTACAACTGCACGACCGTGGCGAACCCGAACCCGTACGACCCGTGGGTCGGGACGATCACGCCGTCGACGACGCCGACTCACGTCACCACGGCTACCCGGGCTGTGTACGGATTCGACACGCTGAACTTCAGCAGGCGCTGGTCGCTGAACTTAGGCTTGCGCTTCGACGACTACGACACGACGCAGGACGGATTTACGTCGGGGGTTCCCCTGACGCTGCGGAATCAGGCCGATTTCTGGAACTATCAGGCGGGTCTGGTCTTCAAGCCGACGGAGCGGGGTAGCGTCTATCTGTCGACGGGCACGTCCTCGAGCCCGTCCGGCAATACGCTCGGGGATGGCACGGAGAACCTCGCTGCGACCAATCAGGATCTGGCGCCCGAGCGTGACCGGACGTACGAGCTCGGTGGGAAGTGGTCCGTGGCCAAACGGCTGCTCTTGACGGCTGCCGTGTTCCGCACGGAAACGGCCAACGCCCGCGTGGCGACGGACGGCGGGTTGCAGGCCACGATCGGCGACGAGCTCGTGCGCGGATTCGAAGTGGGTGTCGGCGGTAGCATCACCGACCGCTGGCAGATGTTCACGAGCTTCTCGTTCCTCGACAGCCGGATCGTCGATGACGGGCCTGTCGCAACGAACGACGGCAAAGAGTTCCCGAACACGCCGCGCAACAGTTTCGCGCTTTGGACGAGCTACGAGATTTCGCCGCGCGTGACGGTCGGTGGCGGCGCTACGTACGTCGATCGCCGCTTCGGCAACGTCGCGAACTCCGTGTGGATCCCGGACTACTGGCGTTACGACGCGATGGCCGCATTCACGATCAGCCGCAAGGTGAATCTCCAGGTGAACATTCAAAATCTCACCGACGAGGTCTATTTCGTCCGGCCGTACCAGAACCACTATGCAGCGATCGGTGCAGCCCGCTCTGCGGTCATCAGCGCCAAAGTCAACTTTTGAGCGAAGAACGCGCCGGTCACCGAAAATGCTGCTGAACATTCCAGAAGTGCTGACGCCGTCCGAGGTCGAGCGCGCCCGGCGCATGCTCGACGCGGCCGACTGGGTCGACGGTGCCGCTACGGCGGGTTTCCAGTCGACGCGCGTGAAGCGCAACTCGCAGTTACAGGAAGGCTCGCCTGCGGCGCGCGAGCTCGGCGAGCTCGTGCTACGGACTCTGAACGGCAACCCGTTGTTCGGTTCCGCGGCATTGCCGGCCAGGGTCTTTCCACCGCTGTTCAACCGCTACGCCGAGGGTGAGGCGTTCGGCAATCACATCGATAACGCGATTCGGCAGGTCCGTGGTACGAACCAGCGTCTGCGGACGGATTTGTCGGCCACGTTGTTCTTGTCCGAGCCCGACGAGTACGAGGGCGGCGAACTTGAGATCGATGACGCGTACGGTCCGCGTGCGGTGAAGCTCCCGGCCGGCCACATGGTGTTGTACCCCGCGACGAGTCTGCACCGTGTGACGGCCGTGACGCGCGGAGTACGGCTCGCGTCGTTCTTCTGGGTTCAGAGCCTCGTGCGGGGCGACGCCGAGCGTTCGCTGCTGTTCGATCTGGACATGTCTATCATCCGCCTGCGCCAACAGGTCGGTGACAACGAAGCCGTGCTCGCGTTGACCGGTGTGTACCACAATCTGCTACGGCGCTGGGCGGAAATCTGAGCAAGGCGACTGCCGGGGGGGCGCCGGGCCGGTCTCCCGCGCTCGCTGCGAATCCTTATACTAGGTAGTCGTGACGACCTTCAGCGCCAACGAGTTCTATCAGCGCAATCGGCGCATCATCATCTGGGTCATCTTGTTCGGCCTGCTGTGGCTGTTCAGGGATTTCTTCGGCGTCGTGCTCCTATCGTTCGTGTTGGCGATCGTCGCCGCGCCGCTGGCGGCCGTCGGCACTCGGCGGTTGAGGATGCCGCACTGGCTGTCGCTGACGCTGGTCTATCTGTTGTTCCTCGCGGTTCTGGGCTCGTTCGTACGGTTCGTGGTCCCGAGCGTGGCGAGCGAGGTGAACCGCATGATCGGCAATTTGCCGACGACCGAGATCCGCCTCATCGAGGCGAAGAATCGGCTGATCGATAGCTACCCGACGCTGCGTCAACCGGTCAACGGTTTCCTGCGCAGCGCGTTGCCCGACGAGCGGGTGGTGAACATCGAGCTGCAGTTGAGCGCGGAACGCCAGCGGTTGGGAGTGACCGACGAGCAGGTTGCCGGAAGTATCAATGGCCAGGTGGCGCCGAGCGGGGCACTGGCGGAGTACTTCAACCGCCAGGATCAGCTCTACCTGAGCGCGTTGATGGCGGGACAGTTCCAACGCGTTCGCGAGTACGCGCCGGCGGTCATCAACATGCTGTATCGCGCGACTGCCACGACCGTGCTCGCTCTGTTGTTCAGTTTCCTGATCCTGATCGACGTGAAACGCATAGGACGGGGTATCGAAGGCCTGCGCAGCTCGCGCGTGGGCGATTTCTACGACGAGGCTGCCGAACCGATCGCGCGGTTCGGCATGGTGCTGGGGCGCGCCATCGAGGCGCAGGCCGTAATCGCCGTCGTGAATACTGCGCTGACCCTGGTGGTCATGTTGGTGCTCGGTATTCCGCTCGTGGCGATGCTGTCGTTGATCGTGTTTGCGTGCAGCTTTCTGCCGGTCGTGGGCGTGGTCGCCTCGACGGTGCCGATCGCACTCGTGGCGCTCAACGCCGGCGGCCTCGGTTTGTCGTTCTCGGCCATCTGGATCCTGGTCATACTCCACGCCGCCGAGGCTTACCTGCTGAATCCGTGGATCTACGGCAGGCATCTGAAGCTGAATGCGGTGCTGACCTTGATTATCTTGTACGTCGCTTATCACGCGTTTGGGCTTTGGGGCATGCTGCTCGGCGTGCCGGTGGCGCGGTATGTCATTCACGACGTGATAGGCGTCCCGCAGCCAGACGCGTCCCCAGCACCGCCCAAGGAGTCGTGAGGCGCCATGCAGCAGCCGTCGAATCGCGTCATCGTCACGGTGATCGGCGACGGATAAGGTCGGCATCATCGCGACCGTGTCCACGTTGCTCGCGGAATCGAACGCGAACATCGTCGATATCTCACAGACCACGCTGCGCGAGTTTTTCACGATGATCATGCTGGTCGACATGGAGAAGGCGAGCGTGCCGTTCGACGAGCTCAAACGGCGCCTGAACGCGAAAGGCGAGGCGATGGGGCTGAAGATCGAAGCCCAGCACGAGGACGTCTTCAAGTTCATGCATCGGGTTTAGAGAGCCGCTGCCGTGGCCATTCAGTTCTCGCCGCAAGAGATTCTCGAAACCATCCGCATGGTGCAGATGGAGAATCTCGACATCCGCACCATCACGATGGGCATCAGTCTGCGCAACTGCGCGCATCCGGATCTCGAGGTGGCCGCGGCCAAAGCCTACGAGAAGATCTGTCGTGCCGCCGAGCGGCTCGTCGCCGTGGGCGATGAGATCGAGCGCGACTACGGCATCCCGATCATCAACAAGCGCGTCTCCGTGACGCCGGTGGCGCTCGTGGCCGAGAGCTCGACGAGCCATGACTATGTGGTGTTCGCACGAGCGCTCGAACGCGCGGCCGCGACCGTCGGCGTGAACTTTCTCGGCGGTTTCTCGGCGCTCGTGCACAAGGGCATGACGCCCGGCGACGAAGCGTTGATCAGCTCGATCCCCGAGGCGCTCGCGGTTACGGAGCGCGTGTGCGCGTCGGTCAACGTGGGCACCACACGCGCCGGCATCAACATGGATGCTGTGCGGCGCATGGGCGAGATCGTTTGCGATACGGCGCAGCGCACGGCCGCGCGCGATGGTGTGGGCTGCGCGAAGCTGGTCGTGTTCTGCAACGCCGTGGAAGACAATCCGTTCATGGCCGGCGCTTTCCACGGCATCGGCGAGCCCGACTGCGTGGTCAATGTCGGCGTCAGCGGTCCCGGCGTCGTGCTGCGTGCGATCGAGCAGCAGCCAGATATCGATCTCGGCGAGCTCGCGAGCGTCATCAAGCGCACGGCGTTCAAGGTGACGCGCATGGGCGAGCTCGTGGGTCGCGCGGCGTCTGCCAAGCTCGGCGTACCGTTCGGCATCGTCGATCTCTCGCTGGCGCCGACGCCGGCGCAGGGCGACAGTGTTGCGCGGATTCTCGAGGCCATGGGTCTCGAGCGCGTTGGCACACACGGTTCGACTGCCGCGCTCGCGATGCTGAACGACGCGGTCAAGAAGGGCGGCGCGATGGCGTCGAGCCACGTCGGCGGGCTGTCCGGCGCGTTCATCCCTGTGTCCGAAGATGCCGCAATGATCGATGCGGCCATCGCAGGCTCGATCACGTTCGACAAGCTCGAAGCCATGACCTGCGTGTGCTCTGTGGGGCTCGACATGATTGCCGTGCCGGGCGATACGCCGCCGGAAACGATCGCCGCCATCATCGCAGACGAAGCGGCGATCGGCATGATCAACCGCAAGACGACGGCCGTGCGCGTGATCCCGGCGCCCGGCAAACGAGTCGGCGACATGGTGGAGTTCGGCGGCCTGCTCGGGCGCGCCCCCGTCATGGCGCTGCACCGCGAGTCGAGCGCCGTGTTCGTGCGCCGCGGTGGGCGAATTCCCGCTCCCCTGCAAGCGTTCAACAATTGAGCTTGGGAGCGAACGGCGCCGCATGAGCGAGCAGCACGCCAGCGACGAAGCAGGGCATTCGCGGGCGCCGCCCGTTCGCGGTCGCGTCGGCTTGGCGGCACGGATTCGGCGCCTGATCGGCCTGCACCACCGCTACCCATGGCTGTTGCCGCTCGTGAGTTTCATCGGCGGCTGGATCGGCTTCGCGATGGTAAAGCGGGGAGAGGCGTTCGCCCGCGCGATTGCGTTGCTCGCGTTGTTCGGCTGGTTCTGGTTGCTCGTGGAGCCGTGGATCCGGCGCGGGCTCGAGCGCCGCCGGCCGAAGATGGGCAAGTTAGTCGTGAATTTCGTGAGCCAGTCACTGCAGCAGGAGTTGTTGTTCTTCTCGCTGCCGTTCCTGATCGGCGCCACGCAACGCGACCTTGGACAGATCGCGTTCACCGTGCTCGTGGCGCTCGCGGCATTGGTCAGCACGGTGGATCCGGTATACGAGCGCGTCGTCGCGAGGCGTGCGGTGCGCCGCCTCTTGTTCCATGCGTACTGCAGTTGGCTGTCGGCGCTGATCGTGCTGCCGATGGTGCTGTTGCTGCCCGTCGAGAGAGCGTTGCCGATTTCCGTGATTGCAGTGACGGCGTGGTTGTTCCTGACGTTGCCGCTGTCGGTGCCTTCGCTGAAGCACCTCGTGACGAAAGCCATTTGGGTGGCCGGCGTGGTCGCGTTGCCGTTCGCGCTGTGGGAGCTCCGCGCGCAAGTGCCGGCCGCGGGGCTCGCGGTTACGTCCGCGCGCATCGCGCAGACGATCGACGGTCTGAACCCGGGAGAGCCCGTTCGCGAGTTCACACGCGCCGATCTCGAGCGTGGCGTCGTCGCGTTCGCGGCGATTCGCGCGCCGGCCGGCCTCTCGCAGGAGGTTTTTTTCGAGTGGCATCACAACGGGGCTCTCGAGCGCATGGTGGCCAAGATCCAAGGTGGCAACGCGGATGGCTACCGGATTTTTTCGCGCAAAACTGCGTTTCCCGCGGACGCAGCGGGCGTCTGGATCGTGGACGTGCTGACGCCGCAAGAGCAGCTACTGCGCCGGCTCAGGTTTACGGTCCACGAGTGAGCGCGCGCGCGTAAGCCGAGCTTGCCGCCGTTCGCGGGCGGGGAATACCATGCCTGGATTGCCAAGGAGGCCAGCGATGACCGAACACGTAACTGCCGACCAACTGATAGACGACCTCCGAACGGTCATTCGCGACGCCGAAAGCCTGTTGCGCGCGACCGCGGCGCAGGGCGGCGAGAAGATCGGCGAGAAGATCCAGGAAGTTCGCACGCGCGCCGAGGAGTCGGTGCGCCACGCCAAGGACCGGCTCGCGGGCATCGAGAAGGAAACGCTCGAGCGCGCGCAGGCGCTGGCCGGTGACGCGAACGAGTTCGTCCGCCAAAATCCATGGCAGGCGGTCGGCATCGCGGCCGGCATCGGTGTCCTGCTCGGGCTCCTTTTGGGTCGCCGCTAGCCCTTGGAACACAGTTCCGACACGCTACACGGCGCTGCCGAGGGCGAGCCGGGTCCGATCGGCAGCCTGTTCCGCTCGCTCGCGAGGCTCGCCGCCACGTTCGTGGCGATCGCACACACGCGGCTCGAGCTGGTCACGACCGAGCTCCAGCAAGAAATGCACCGCGTCGCCGAGATCATGGTGTGGACCGTGATCGCAGTGCTGGCCGCGGGCATTGGCCTGTTTCTGGCCGCGCTCGCCGTTGTGTTCGTGTTCTGGGATACGCACCGATTGCTGGCATCCGTCGTCGTGACGAGCGTGTTCTTCGTGATCGCGGTCGTCGCGCTCGTCGTGCTGCGCGTAAAGATCAAGAGCCGGCCGCCGTTGCTCGAAGGCACGCTGGCCGAGCTTGCGGCGGACACGAGTAGCCTGAAAGCTGTAGCGCGAGCTCGCCGAAATGAGTGACCGCGAACGCGAGCTTGCCCTGCGCCACTCGAACCTGCGGTTGCGGTGTGCGTTGCAGCGCCGCGCTGTCGGCGCCGAAGTCGAGCACGTGATGACGCGCTTCGGCGCGATCGATCGCTTCGCGATCCTGACTCGCGGCACGTTGCTGCAGCCACGCGTGCTCGTGGGTGCCAGCATCGCGTTGCTCGCGTTCGGTCGCCTGCGCAACCTGAAGACCGTCGGGCGCCTCGTGTTGTTGCTGGCGGCTGTGCGTCGGCTCTGGAACCTGACGAAACTACTCTGACAATCGAATTCACACCTCGGGGGTGCGTGTAATGACAACCTTGAAGAACATCCTGCTGTGCGCGACGGTCTTGCTGTTCGCGGGCGCCGCGTGCGCGGCGGACGACGCGTGTGCAGCCAGCGGTGGCCTGCAATTCGTGTGCGGCCCCAAGAACGCCGAGGACCTCGTCGCGGTGCCGAATACGAAATGGTTGCTCTCGAGCGGCATGGCGGACGGCGGTGGCGTCATGCTGATCGATACGCCTGACGGCAGCTGGCACGTGGCGTATCCCGGTGCCAACCCACGCGTCGTGCACGATGCGAAGTATCCCGCTTGCACCGCGCCGCCGGATCCGACGAAGCTCCAGACGCACGGGCTGAACCTGCTGCCCGGCCGCAACGGCCACTCGACGCTGTATGCCGTTGCCCATGGTGCCCGCGAGTCGATCGAAGTTTTCGATGTCGACGCGACGGGCAAAGAGCCGGCGCTGACGTGGCAAGGCTGTGTGCCGATGCCGGAGGGGCTCGCGGCGAACAGCGTCGCGTCGTTCGCCGACGGTTCACTCGTCGCCACGGTGCTGCTGATGCCGGGCAAGACGTTCGGCGACTCGATTGCGAAGAAGCCGACCGGCGCAGTGTTCGAATGGTCGCCGGGCAAACGCGGTTTCGAGTTCGTCAAAGGCAGCGAGCTGCCGGGCAACAACGGCATCGAGACGTCGCCGGACGGGAAAGAGATGTTCGTGGTGTCGTCGGGCCTGCAGACGATCGTCGCGTTCTCGCACGCGAACCCCACGAAGGAGCTGCGCACGACGCGGCCGTTGCCGTTCACGCCGGACAACGTGCACCGCGGTCTCGACGGCCGCCTGCGCACGGCCGGCATGGCGAACGACGTGCCGGAATGCGGCGGCACGCCGGGCCCGCAGCACGATCTTTCGAAGCTCGGGAGTTGCCCGCGCGGCACGATCGCCATGGAGATCGATCCGAAGACGATGAAGGACACCGTCGTCGTGCAGACGCAGACCAACAAGGCGTTCAGCAACGCGACGATGGTGCTCGTTGAGGACGGTCAGTTCTGGCTCGGCACGTTCTCGGGCGACCGGATCGCGCACGGCCCGTTGCCCTGATACGGTCGATGTGCGTAACGCGCGTAACGCGCGTTACGGCAGTGCGAATGCGTGCAGCGTGGCGTTCGCGACGACGGCTACGTATTGCTTGCCATTGCGCCCGAGATAAGTCATCGGGTTCGCGTTCACGGCGTCGGCGAGTTGCACCGACCAAAGCTCCCGGCCCGTGCCCGCGTCGAACGCGCGAAAGCGCGCGTCGTTCGTGGCGCCGACGAACACGAGCCCGCCGGCCGTAACCGTGGGACCGGCGCTGCCACTGCCACCCGTCAGTTGCTTCTCCACCGGCAGCTCGCGCGTAAGCCCAAGCGTGCTCGTCCAGCGGATCTCGCCGGTGTTCGCATCGAGCGCCACGAGCCGCGACCACGGCGGCCGAGTGCACGGCAACGTCGCGAGCACTTTGCCACTCGCGTCCTTCAGCGGCGCGCTGAACGTGAAGTACGGCCCCGCGCCGTCGACGCTGCCGCGGTCGTACGGAATCGTGGAGCCCTGCGTACCCCGCCCGTAATTCTTGCCCGGCTTCTTCTGCTCGATCCAGCCGATGAGCGACGTGTCGTGTGCGTGAATGTACAGCGTACCCGTGCCGGGATCCGCGGCGATCCCGCCCCAGTTCACGCCGCCGCCGGCGCCCGGCAGCTGCAGTGTCGTCTTCGGCGCATCGCCGTCACGATGGAACGCGAACGGCGTATACGGCCCCGCGTTCAACAAGCCGCCGCTCTTCTGCCACAGCGCTTCGCACGCGGCCACGTGCTCGGCTGACGTGTCTTCCGGGCGGACCATGTCGCGCTCTTTCACGAAGTCCACGCGCGCGAGCGGCGCAGCGGGCTTGACCGGAAACGGCTGTGTCGGCGAATACCATTCGCCCGGCACGGAGCCCGCAGGCACCGGCCGCTCCTCGACGCCGAACACGGGCTTGCCGGTCGCGCGATTCAGGATGAACGCGTACGCGCTCTTGCCGATCGATGCGAGCGCGGGTGTGCGCCGCCCGCCCTGCACGAGGTCGATCAGTACGGGCGGGTTCGGTAGATCGAGATCCCACAGATCGTGATGCACGGTTTGAAAATGCCAGAGATACCGGCCGCTGCGTGCATCGACGGCCACGATCGAATTGCCGTAGAGATTCGCACCGGGCCTGTCGCCGCCCCAGTAGTTGCCCGCGGCGCCCGCGACAGGCATGTAGAGCACGCCGCGTTGCTCGTCGAGCGTCATGTACCACGCCCACACATTGACGCCGGAACGGTTGCGCCAGCCGTTGTCGAGCCACGTGTCGTGACCGCGCTCGCCGGGCAGGGGGACGGTATGAAAGGTCCACACGAGTTTGCCGGTGCGCACGTCGAACGCGCGTGTGTCGCCGGGTTCCGCGAGCGCGATCTCGCCCGTGGTCGCGCCGAGGATCGCGAGGTTGCCGAAGATCACCGGCACGCCATTCCACGGCACCGCGATCTGCACGACACCGTCCGTGCCGAAGCCCTCGACAGGTGCGCCGGTCCTCGCATCGAGCGCGACGAGCGTTGGGCCGGCAGTGAGCAGGATCCGCGGCGGCAACGTACCGTCGCCGGGCCAGTACGCGACGCCGCGCGCCGTCGTGTCGAGCGGCGCCGGCAACACGCGCCGCCACAGCTCGCGGCCCGTATCTGCTTCGAGCGCCAACACCTCGTTGCCGCGCACGGGTAGATACATGACGCCGTCGACCGCGATCGGCGTGGCCTGCGGATTCCCGGCCGCGCCCGGTGCGTCGTCGTTCGCGGCCGCCGTGCGCGCGACCGGAACGTTCCACGCCTCTGCGAGCGCGCCGACGTTGGCTCGGTCGATCTGCGTCAGCAGCGGAGAACCGTGTGCCAGCGTGGTCGTGGCTGTACATCGGCCAATCGCCGGACGGGGCCGCAGGCGCGGTGCCGGCGCTGAAAGCGGCAGCCAGCGCGAGGGCGGAGGGCAGACAACTACGGCGCGAACGCATGGCGACTCCGGGCGGGACCATCGCGGGCGACTGTACTACAGGCTGGCGCCGCGTCTATGTCCGCGGGCTGGGCCCGCGGCCACATTGGCCGCGCCTCCGTCCCGCGCCTAGAATCGGAGCAGGCGGGGGAGCACCTTCTGGCTGTGGGCACCGGGAACTTCGTTCGATTCTTGCTGGCGCTGGCGGCGTGCACGGCGGCGCCGTTGGCAGTTGCGCAGCAGGCCGTGCCCGAACTTGAACGGCTACGTGACGCTCTCGACTGCCTACTGGAAGCGCGGCCTCGCGCAGAACGGCGGCGCGTCCGCGCAGCTCGGCATCGACTTCGAGCACCACACCGGGTTTTACGTCGGCGGGTGGGCCGCGAACGTCGACTTCGCGCGCGAGTACTCGGCAAGACGAGCCGCGTCACATCGAAGCCGACATCTACGCGGGCTACCACAAGCGGCACGAACAATGGTCGTGGAACGTCGGCCTTGGGCGCTACCTGTATCCCGGCACGGCCATCAATTACGACTACGACGAGTTGAGCGCAACGTTCGGTTTTCGCGACCGGGTCTTCTATACGGCGGCGTACAGCGATGCGTACTACGGGCCTTGGCATTCCTCGCTGAACCAAGAGGTCTCGTTCGCGTTCCCGCTGCGCGGCAACGTCGAGGTCGGCGCGGCGTCGGCAAATTCAGGATCGGCGGCAACGTGCTCGACGTCACGTACTGGAATGTCGGCGTATCGAAGCTCGTACGGCGGGTGGCCTTCGACCTGCGGTATTACGACAGCGACTATCCAGGGCTGAGCTACTTCGGCGATCCCGACGCGAATCACTTCGTGCTGAGCCTCTCGTACGCGCTCGGCAGTCGGCGGCCGAGGATCTAGGCTAGAAGCTGGCGCTCGCCGCGCCGCCAGTGCATGCCGCCGAGACGCCGACGCGCTGTCAGCGCGCGGCACGCGTTGATCGACGCTCGGCCGATCGAATGCGTCGTGCTCGCCGTCAGGATCGCGGCGATGCGCTCCGCGTCGAGCTCGGGATCACGCTCCATCAATAGGGCCACGACACCCGTGGCGTGCGCCGCGGCAAGCGAATTGCCCGTGAGGAACGCGTATTGCGCGCCTGGCGTCGTCGTCAGGATTTCATCGGCGGGCGCCGCGACGATGTACGGTGAGTCGGAGCTAGCCGGCTTCGATCGATGAGTGCGCCGCAAATACCTGCGCATGCGAGGACGGGAACGACACGGACGCCTTGGCCTGCTCCGGTTGCGCCGTCACGACGACGATGCCGCGCGAGATCACGACGTCGAGCAGCTTCGACAGCAGCGGGTCGGCGGGACCCGCAAGGCTCAGGTTGATGACGTTCGGCCGCAACGCGAGCGCAGTCTCGAGCGCGCGTGCGAGCGAGAAGCTCGAGCACTGCGCCGCGACGCTGTCGTTGGCGACGGCCCAGCACGCACGCAGCGCGGCGATGCTGACGTCGGGCGCGACGCCGATGATGCCTACGTTGTTGTTCACCGCCGAAGCGATGATGCCGGCCACGGCCGTGCCGTGAACCTCGCCGTCGCGCGCGAGCGGGTGCTCGGTCACGAGGTTGCGGGCGATCCGCACGCGGCCGCGCAGATCCGGGTGATTCGCGTCAATCGCCGAGTCGATGATTGCGATCGACACGCCGCGCCCCGTAGCGAACTGGTGCGCTTCCTCCACGTCGAGCTCGGCGGCGGCGGACTGCAGCCCGACGTAGCGGATCGTCGTAGTGCGTGGTCTGCGTCTCGAACATGTTCATGCGCTGCACGATGATCGACACGCGGATCGGCGGCGATGGCCGCGATCACCGCGTCGACGTCGCGATCGGTCGGCACGCCGAGAACTTCGCAATAAACGCCGAGCGACTGAATCTGCCCAGCCGTCGACGCGCCGCAAGCCGTGGTCATGCGGCAAGCTGGCTCAGCACGCGGTCGGCCGTAGGCGCCGGGCCGTAGCGGCGCTGCAGATAGCGCTCGCTCGGCGCGCCCGTGAGGCCGGCGGCGAGCTCCGTGGCTTGACGCACCGTCACGAGGATCTGCCGATTGCGCGGTGGCCGCCGCTCGCCGGCGGCGCCCGTCGCGCGGCGTGCGTCGCGCACGCCGCGAGCAGCACTGCCAGCGCCGCGGCAACGGCGAGCCTCATCGCGTGCTCTCGGTGAACGCTCGGCCGGCGAAACGGACGCGCGGGTCGTGCGCGAGCTTGCTCGATCAGCGCCGTGACCTCGGTCTCCGTCGCGCTGCCGCCGCGTACACGCACGCCATAGCGGCCGAGCTCGCGTCGGTCCCGGCCACGATCTCGCCGTCGACGGTTTGCAGCAGCGCCTGTATGTCGGCGACGGCGGTTTGCTGCGATCGAAGATCAGGTCGATCTGTGCGCGCTGCGCGTCGGGCTGCGTCGCCGAGCGTCGTGTAACCGAGCTGGTTCTGGACGTTCGGTGCGAGCCAGAGCAGCACGCCGAGGAACGCGACGCCGACGGAGGCCACCGCTGCGAACCGGAAGAACGGCGCGTAACCCACCTTGAGGCGGGGCGGTATCGGCCGCTGCTTCGCGGCGGCTTCGCGGTCGAGTTGGCGCTGGAGCCGGTCGAGGCCGCCCTCGGCCGACAGGTGCAGGGTAGGTTGGCTGCGTATGGCCGACGCGCAGACGCTCGAGCTCCTTCAGCTCGCGGCGGCACACGATGCAGGAACGCACGTGCAGCTCCGCGCCGTCGCGCTCGGCCGCTGCCAGGCTGCCGTTGACCAGCCAGGGCAGAAGCTGGTAGACGCGTGTTCGTGATCGAGTTCCGGCCGCCCCGTCACGGCGCGTCCTTGCCGAGGGCCGGCAGCAGATTCTTCAGCTTCGCGCGCGCATGGAACATGCGGGTCTTCACCGTGTTCACCGGGCACACCGCGATCGCCGCGATCTCCTCGTAGGAGCATCCATAGAAGTAGGTGAGCTCGACCACGGCGCGTTGTTCGGGCGACAGATGGCGCATGCCTTCCTCGAGCAGATCGCGCAAATCCGCATCGTCGCTGTGTTCCGCCGCAGGCTCCGAACGTTCAATGAATGCGTCGAAATCCACGGCTCGCAAAACGGTCGGTCCAACGGCGGTGAGCCTCCAGTGATTTCAATGCCTTACGGTAGCGCAATGCCCATGAGCCAGGTCGATACGCTGGAGCGGCCGCCCAAACGACTGGCTGTTGCGCCAGACGACCATCATGACGTCGTTCACGCCTTCCTGGGCCAGGTCGAGGCGGCGTGTGATCGCGGTACATGAACCGCAGCAGCGGATGGTAGTAGCGGGTGTACAGCTCGCTCAGCGCGGCGCGATCGCCGAGGCCGATGCGCTGCAAGCAACGCGACATCCGCTGCGTCGTCGGCGCGTGCCTGCCCCGACCCGGTTCGCTCGGAACCCCTTCGTCCATCTTCTACTGCTTGTTGAGCCGATCGGCCCTTAGTGTACGCAGCCCCGCTCCGAAGTTCATGCACGCCGGAAAAAAACGTCGGCGCGCGTCAGCGGTGTGCTCGATACGCCACGATGAGGCCGAAATCCGCAGCCAACTGCGCCGGCTCGTGCGGTGACGTGAACACGGCGAGAGCCGCCCCTCGGGGTCCACCAGCGCGATGTTCGAGGAGTGGCTCACGAGATAGGCGTCCATCGCTCTGGCCCTCGGGCACGAAGAACACGCTGCCGGTTTGCTGGGTCGAGCAGCTTCAAGTCGTCCATCGAGCCCGTGAGGCCATGGAAGCTCGGCATCGAAGTAGGTGACGTACTCGCGCAGCCGCTCCGGTGTGTCGCGTCGCGGGTCCACGGACACGAGGTAATAGTCGGTCGGCGTGTCGGGGAGCTGCTCGGCCAGAGCGCTTCTTCAGCGCTGCGAGCTCGACCAGCGTCAGAGGGCACACGTCTGGGCAATACGTGTAGCCGAAGTACAGGAACGACCAATGGCCGGCGAAGTCCGTGGGGCGGAAAGCCCGACCTTGCTCGTCGACGAGCGCCACGGGCGGCAGCGCCTGCGGCTCCGCCAGGACGTAGCCACCGATCTTGGGCAGCGGTTCGCTCTGCCAGTAGTGGCGGCCCACCGCGCCGCCGATCACCGCCGCGACCGTCGCGGCGATGACGACGAGCCAGCGGCGCGTGTGCGGCGCGGCGGTTATCTGTGCGCCGTCAGTGATGGTGCTGCTCCGATCGAGGCGGCCGTCGCGAACGGGCACGTCGACCGTCAGGTCGCCCGCCTTTTCGAAGTGCAGTGTCACCTTGATCGTCGCGGCGGGCTTCAGCGGCGCAGTGATGTCGACCAGCATCAGGTGGGTGTGGCCCGGCGCGAGCTCGACGCTGCCGTGCGCGGGCACCTCGACGCTCGTCGAGTGCCTGCATGTGCTGCATGCCGTGCTCCTCGACCTCCGCGTGCAGCGAGCACCTGCCGGGCGGCCGGGCTCGATGCGCCGATCAGACGGTCGGCCATGCCGTCGTTGGCGACGGTCGAGATATGCGGCCGCCGTCGTGACGCCCGGTGGCGTCGCGCGCGCCCAGGCGGCCGAGATCGTCACGGGCGGCGCGGCGAAGCCGAGTGCGGGGGCAAGCAGCAGTAGCGCCGTCAGCAGGCGAAGTGGGGCTTTCGTCATGGCGGGGGGGGCACCTCGATTCGTAAGCGATATCGTAACGCCGCGGGGCGGCGGGCGTCGTGCGGCGTTAGCCGGACGCGTTCGCGACGCGGCCGGAGCTCGGCACGTTCCGCCGCGGTGGCGCGGGGTGCGCGCGGAGCGCGCGTGGCAGTCGACTAGCTACCGGTGTCGCGCGCCGGGCAGGGCTTGCCCGGCTTGATCGTCAGGAAACGGTCCACGACGAGCACCTCGCCGCTCGACACGTGCGCGAGGTGCGCATCGACGGTCGTCAGGGCGACCTTTCCGCGCGGGTTCATCACGCGCTGTTGTCGCCGCAGTTCCTTGAACGCGCCGACCTCGGCCACGCGCAGCGGCAGGCCCGTGAGGCATTCCGTGAAAGTCACGACGCCGTCCTTCGTTGCCGCGCTCTCGCCGTCGAGGCGCAGCCGATCTTTGAAAGCCGGGTCCGACGAGTCACGGGCGAGCAGGTGCTCCACGGGCGATGCGACGCGCAGCCGCAATCGGTCGGCGTCGAGCACGGCGAGCCGACGCTCGGGGCCGGGGCCGCGCAGGACGACTTCCGCCGCGTGCTCGTCCCATGTCCAGTGGCCGAGCGCGTAGGTCATCTCGGTGCCGACGGCTTCCTCGCCGCCTGTGAACGATTGGCGGAAAAAGAAACGCTGGTCGCCTCGCAGCCAGAGCGTAGCGCCCACGGCCGTGCAGTTGCTGCAGGGGAAGCGGCCTGCGTAGACGCCGGGCAGCGTTGCCGGCGCCGGGGTCGTCGCGTCGGCGCCGTCGCCGTGGTCACGGCCGCAGCCGGCGGTCACGGCGCCGAGCAACACGAGCGTGATCAACGACCGAAGGTTCATTCGGAGCCTCTGCCCGCGAGCCGCGGGATTACGTTAATTTCGCACTGGTGGCCTCCCGCCGGGAGTAAATGGTTCACGTTGACGCTGTGTGCGAGCGCGCGCCTGCGCACGGTTTCTGGACCCTCGGCCGGGCGTCCTTTAGAGTTCGCCGGCTCGCGGGAGGATGCTCGTTTTGAACGCACGAACTGACGGAGACCTGTTTCGGCATAGCTCGAAGTTCTTCGTCGTCTTCCTGGCGCTGATGGTGTGGGCGTTCTGGCCGAGCTACTTCACGCGCCTGTTCGAGCAGCCAAGCTTCTGGTTCCACGCGCACGGCATCGTCCTGACGCTCTGGTGCGTGCTCCTCGTCGTCCAGGCACAGCTGATTCGCACCGGGCGGCGTGGCTGGCATCGGTTGCTGGGGCAGTCGTCGTACGTGCTCGCGCCAGCCGTCGTGATCATCACGACGCTGTTCGTGCACTACCGGGTGGCGCCCGCGTTGCGAGGCGTGGCGGTGTTGCCGCCCGTCGGGCTGCACTTTCTCGCCTTGACGCTGATCTCTATCGTCGCGTTCGCGCTGTTCTATGTTCTTGCGATCTGGTTTCGACGCGACGCGCAGGTGCACGCGCGCTGGATGGTGTGCACGGTGTTCCCGATCGTGACGCCGGTGACAGACCGGCTGATCGGTGGGCATTTCCAGCCGCTGATCGCCTTCGTGCCGCAAATCGACGGCAGCCCGATTCTGCCCGCGGCGGGTTTCCTGCTGGCCGACCTCGCGCTGGTGACACTCACCGTGTGGGACTGGTGGGCGAACCGCCGGTTCGGCGTATTCCCGGCGGCATTAGGCGCGCTGCTGGTGTACCACGTCGGCGCGCTTACGCTGCATCGCGTGCCGCTTTGGAACGCGTTCTGCGTGTGGTTCCTCGGCCTGCCACTTCCCTGAAGCTCAGTTCGAGGCGGCCGCCGTCGCCGTGTGTTCGCGCGCCGCCAGTTCGTTGATGACCTCGAACCAGCCCTCGTAGGTGCCGGCCTGGGCGCCGGTCGTCAAGTATTTGCCGTTGACGATGATGGTCGGTGTGCTCTGCGCCTGATAACGACGAACGAGCTCGTCGGCGCGTTTGACCTTGGCGACTACGGAGAAGGAGTTGAACGTGTTCTTGAAGGTGGTCGCATCCACTCCGTAGAGCTGGAAGAACGCGGCGATCTTCGCCTCCGTGTCGAGGCGATTGCCCTTTGCATGGAATTCGTTGAAGAACGGCCCCTCGATATCCTTCAGCTTGCCGAGCGCTTCGGCCGTGTAATACGCCCGCGCATGCAATGGTGCCCACGGCTCCCACATGGCCGGCACGCGCACGAAGTTCACGTAGGCGGGTTTCGTCGCCAGCCACTTTTGCAGCTGCGGCTCGAACGCGTAGCACCCCGGGCAGCCGAACATGAAGATCTCCGTCACCTCGACTTGGCCCGCGGCGCTGCTGGTGGGCTGGGCAGGCGAGATCAGGGTGTACTGCTTGCCGGCCTGGAGCTTCGATGCATTCTGAGCGCTCGTTGGCAGGGTGATGGACGCGGCAGCAGCAAGGGCTAGGGCAAGGAAGGTATTCGAGCGCACGGCGAACTCCTTTGAAGCAGATCCAGCCAAAGCTTAGCCGCGGCCGGGTAGGGGCCGCAACGACGCATTCCCGGGCGATGAACCTCTGCGTCCTCGGTAGGAACTTAGGCGGACCGGCGCTGTCGCCGCCCGATGGTTCGGGCGGGTCGGCCGCGCCACATCAGGGGGCAAGAACATGCGCAGCATCGTGAGAGTAGGGTCGGTCATGGTCGCCGGATTGGGCATCGCGTTGGCGGGCGTCGCGAGCGCCGATCATGATGATCATGGTCGGCGCGAAGAAGTCGTCCGCGCCCGGCTCGTGGGCTACAACGAGACGCCGTCCGTGTCGACGCCGGCGAAAGGCACGTTCCGTGCCGTCATCGACGAGGAGGCCGGTACCATCACTTATACGTTGAGCTACGACGGCATCGGCGACGTGAAGCAGTCGCACCTGCATCTGGGCCAGCACCACACGGCTGGGGGCATCGTGGTGTTCCTGTGCACGAATCTCGGCAACGCACCGCCGAACACCGTCGTGCAGGCGTGCCCGACGGCGCAGCCGGCGGAGATCAGCGGCACCATCCTGGCCGCGGACGTCACCGGCAACCTTACGACGCAGCAAATCGCGCCGGGTGAGTTCGCGGAGCTCGTGGCGGCCATCCGGGCCGGCGCGGTGTACGTGAACATTCATTCGGGGCCGTCGCCTGCGGGCGAAATTCGCGGTCAGATCTTCTGACGCGGCGCGGCGGCGCGGCTATCGCCGCGCTGCCGCTTTTCGCTTCCAGCCGCCCACGCAGGCCTGCGTGGCGTTCGGCCGCGCGTCTCGTTGACACCGATCCAGTGCTGTACGACAGTGCCGTCGCTTGGGTTGTGGGCGTGCCGCCCGCACCGGTCAGCTCCGAGGGGGTCGGTCATGGCAGTCGGTCGTTTCGCGCACACAGCCGCGTTCATCGCGTTGAGCACCGGCGCAGCCGCCGCGTTCGCGCATCACGGTATCGCGAACTTCGACCTGAACAAGGACGTTACGATCGACGGTGCTGTGAAGCGCCTCGCGTTCGTGAATCCGCATTCGTGGTTGTACGTGAGCGTCGCCGGCGCGAACGGTCAAACGGTCGAATGGCGTTGCGAAATGCGGTCCGCCACCGTGCTGCGCCGCTCCGGGTGGAGCGCTTCGATGTTCACGCCGGGCACGCCGATCCGTGTGACCGGGGCACCCGACCGCCACGATCCGAACACCTGCTACCTCTCGACGATCACGTTCACTGACGGCGTCACGATGGACCGCTACGGGCAGCTGCAGAAGGCCGGTGCGGTCGCGAGCGCGGTAGATCGCCCCGCGCGGCTGCCGAACGGCGATCCGAACTTGAGCGGCGACTGGGCCGGCGAGCAGCGCGTGATGACCGATCGCAGCGGTCTGCGCGGCGCGCTCGTGCCGATCAGCGTCGCCAACCAGATCGGGTCGGGGGAGCTTCCGCCAGGCGTGCGCGCCTTCCCCGGAGCTCGCGGCACGCCGGAGTCGCTGGCCGAAGACGCGATCCACACGGCGTGGACGCGGCCTAGTCCCGTGGCGCTGACCGATGCAGGCAAGAAGGCGGCAGAAGGCTTCGATCCGTCGTCGAGCGCGAACCCGCGGCTGCGCTGCGAGCCGACGAACATCATGTTCGACTGGACGTTCGAGACGTTCACGAATCGCATCACGCAGGACGAGAACTCGATTCGGATCCAATACGGCGCGCCCGGCATCGATCGCACCGTGTATCTGCACGAAACCGCGCACCCCGCCAACGTCGAACCGAGCGTCGCCGGGCACTCGATCGGGCGCTTCGAGAACGACGTGCTGGTCGTCGACACCGTGGGTTTCAAGCCCGGCGTGCTGTCGGCAGATACGCTGACGATGCACAGCGGGCAGTTGCACGTCGTGGAGAGGTTCACGCTCGACGCTGTGAAAGGTGCGCTCAAGCGTGACTACGTGGCCGAGGATCCGCTGTATTTCACGGGCCAGTACAAGGGCTCGGACACGGTCTACGTCGCGGACCTGCCGTACGAGGCGCCGAGCTGCACCGATCTCTCGTACGCGACGGATCGCGGCACGCTCGCGGCGCAGCAAGCCGACGCCCAATCACAATCGCCCGTGGCCACGCCGGCCGCAGCAGGTGCTGCGCGCCCGTGGTGGATGTTCTGGAAGGACTGGTTCTGAACCTCGCAGCCGTGCGGCGGTCCGATAGTGCTTAACGCGGAGGGGATAGACCGAACATGACCGAAGGTAAGCGCAGTATCAACTGGACGTCCGAGCTCGTTTCGCTCGCGATCGTGTTGGCGGCGGTCACGTGTGCGCGCTCGTCGCTCGCCGACCACTACTACGTACCCTCCGGCTCGATGGAGTATTCGTTGATGCCCGGCGATCGCGTGATCGTCGACAAGACGGCGTACGGAGTGCGTATTCCGCTGACGAAGATCGACATGTTCGGCGCGGCGACGCCGCGGCGCGGCGACATTGCGGTATTCGACTCGCCGCGCGACGGCGTGCGGTTGATCAAGCGTATCGTCGCGATCGGTGGCGACTCGGTGTCGCTCGTGAACGGCCAGCTCACGATCAACGGCCAGCCGCTCGGTGATCGGCAGGTCGAGCACTTCGGCGATCGCAACGCGTTGCTGAATCTGCGCGACGGCGGTGGCCCCGACTACGACATGCAGATTCCGGAGGGCATGGTGCTTGCCATCGGCGATCACCGCGGCAACAGTCTCGATGGTCGCTTCTGGGGCCTGATCGACGAGCGCGAGCTTTACGGTCGAGCCGTTGCCATCTACTACCGGAGCAGCGACGTCGAAATGCGACTTTCGTCGCCGTTGAAGAGCCTGAAAGCGTTGTTCGGCGGCTTCGTCTGGAAGCCCCTCTGAGACAAGAAAAAGGCAGCCGGGCCCGTGCGGCCCGGCTGCCTTGTCTTGAGCCGCCTCAGGCGGCCGCGTGGCCGCTGTCATACCGGCCGAGCAACACCGTCACGATCATGCCGAAGCCGAGCACCGTCAGCACGAAGTTCACGATGCCGCCGACGATAGGCAGGTTGATCGCGATCATTACGATGGCGAGTCCCGCGATCAACGTCGCCGCGTAATGCGGCGGGCCCGCCGGTGACTGGAACAGCGCGCGTCCAACCACCTGCGCGATGACCGTCTTACCGAAGTAGAGCCCGATAGCGCCCAGCATGAACGTCAGGATGCCGATCGGGATGCCGACGATCGTGATGCAAGCGAGGAGAGCCGCGATCGGCATCACTACTGCCGCCACGAGACCGATGCCGCCGCTGCGCAGGGCGGCGTGGACCGTCGGTAACGACAGTGTGCGCAGGGTCGGGAACGCCCACAGCAGCAGCAGACCCGTCAGGAACGCGGCGCCGAGCTGCACCATCTGGCGGACGTAAAAGCCGGTCGTCAGGTAACGATTGCGCCGCTGCTCGCGCTCTACGATCTTACGGTCCACGGCGCCGCCAATCGTGGCGCCCTGGGCGATTTGCAGTTTGTCATTGCTCTCGACGTGCGCCGTGACGTTGCGCCCGATACGTGCAGTGGGCAACACGGAGATCAGATCGGCGCGCACCACGAAGTCGCGTTCCACGTTGCCGGTCACCACGACGTTGTTGCCGACAGCACTTAGATCCGTGCCGACTCGGCCGTCGATGTTCAGCGTGTCGCCGAACGTCAGCGCGTTGCTGGCCACTTCGGTGCTGCCATCCAAAGCCAAATCGCGGCCGAAACCAAAGAAGTTGCGGCCGACGTGCGTGCCGCGCAGCGATACGCCGCGCCCGGCGCCGACGACGTCGCCGCCGACCGCGCCTTCGATCGTCACAGTCTCGGCGCCCGTGATCACGTTGCCGGTGACGTTGCCGCGAATCGTGACCGAGCGGCCGAAGGCGAATACATCGCCATTCACGTTGCCGTCGATGGCCACTGTCTGGCCGACAGCGATCAACGTGTCGTCGATCGTTTCGCCCGCGGCTACCGTGATCACTCCCTCGCCGTGACGAAGCTCAAACGCGTGGCCGGGCCTTGGCAGCGCCGCCGCTGCTACCAGCAACGACACGAGCACCGCCGCGCCGCCGCGGCTACGCGCCAGCGACAGGGTCGTCCACGCGAGCAGCGCAACCGCCAGCGTCGCGGCAACCAGGTTCAATGCAGAAGTCAGCATGGTGTTTCCCTCGCTAAGCAAGAACGTGATGAAAGAGATGGCGCGCTCGGCGAGCTCGCCCGTTTGAAAAGGATTCAGCCACTGCAAGCCGCTCGGGATTGCCTCGGCGACTGCGCTCCAGAACACCCCGGCGACCGCCGCGACCGCGAGCACGCCGAGCGTCAACGCGAGAAAATCGCGCGACCGTGCCGGTGGCACGAACGCTGGAACTTTCGACCGCGCGTCGTCGGTCTGCAACGCGGTGCGCAAAGCCACACGCTCGGCGCGCAAAGAGGCCACCTTCGCGCTGCATGCGGAGCAGCCGCGGAGGTGTTCTGTGACGGCGCCCATCTGCTCCGGCGGCAAAGCGTCGTCTGCGTACATCGAGCGGGTCACGGCAGAAAGACAGGTCACGATGCAGTCTCCTCAGCCAAGGTTTTTCGTAGCGCCTGTTTGGCGCGGCACAACAACGTGCCGACGTGGGTGCGCGTGATGCCGAGCTCCGCGGCAATCTCGTCGTAGCTCGCGTCGGCGAAGTAGGCGAGCGCAAGCGGCACGCGATAACGATCGGGTAGTGCGGATACTGCCGCCTGCACGGACCGAGCACGCTCGGCGGTCAGCAGCTCGCCAAGACCGTCGGTGTCGTCGGCTTCGGCGGCCGCCGCCTCCTCGGCTTCGCTCCCGAACGCGGCGGGCTCGAAGCGCCGCCGGCGCAGCAGATCGAGGCAATGATTGCGTGCGATCCTCATGATCCACGGTCCGAAAGATTGCGCGGGGTCGTAGCCCGCGAAGCCGCGATACGCCCGCATGAACGCTTCCTGCGCTGCGTCGTCGGCACGCTCGGCAGTGCCGAGCAGCTGCCGGCACAGCGCCCGGACCCGGCGGTAATGCGTTTCGTAAAGCGCCCCAAAGGCGGCCTCCTTCGTCATCGCGGTTCCTGTTGTCTCTACCGGGTAATACGCGTGGGCGCGGGATTCATTACAGTAAGCCGATGCCCGAGCCACGAGAACTCGCTGCGGCCCGCCGGCATTTGGCGCGGGCCGAGGCCGAGCTGGATTCCGCCGATGGTTTGACGCGGCTCGCCGAGGGGTTGGGCCTGCTGGACGCCCTGATGGCCGGGCGCGACCGGGCGGTCGCGCGCACGGCTGGTAATCTCGCGGCCAGCTACGCGGGGCGCATCTACGAGCGGATCGGTGCGGCCGTGGCGAAGGACCCGCAGCTGCCGGAGCCCCAGCTCGAGCACTACTTCAAGGTGGTGCTCGTGCTCGATCAGGTCGGTGAGGCGCTACCCGCGACGGCGGCCGAGCTGAAGCTCGCCGTGGCGCGCGCACTGATCGACCGCTACTACGAAGGCCATTCGCCGGCGGCGAAGCACCGCGCGCTCGAGCAGCTCGCGCAGCTGAAGGGCGATTGACGTGCTGAAAGTCGACGGCGGCCGCGTCGGCCATGATCACGTCGTGGCCAGAAGGCTAAGCGCTGGTCTCTGGAGAAATCCTGCGTGGTCGAGCCGTCAACGCCGTTGGGTCGCCGCAGTACGAATGTGTGCCGCGAGCTCGTTCGGAATGCTGACTTGAGGGAAATGCCGACACGGAAGAAACCCGATCTGTATGCCCGCGACATCGGCAACCTGGCGATTGCCGGCGTACAGCGCTTCTACTGGCGGATGACCCACGGTCCAGGTGACGGGCCGCCGCGTCAGCTCGACGCGGGTGAACTCCCGCCACGGGTGTGGCGACGCCACATAGACCCTGGCCCAGGTTACATAGTTCTTCGCGAGGCGCGCGTGATACTCCGTGCCGAGCGCGTCCCATGCCGCCGCGTTCTCGTTCAGCACGTTGCGGAACAAGAACTCGCAAGTCTTGACGACGGTGGCGTCGTCCGGCGAGAAGATCCCCTCGAACGGCCCGGTGGCGCCTCGGAGCCGTACCGCCAGCTCGTGCACGATCACGTTCCGCACCAGTTCCGGATGCGCCGCCGCAAGCGCTAGCGCGAACAGTCCGCCGGAACTGCATCCGTAAATGGTTGCGCGCTCGATGCTCAGGGCTTGCAGCAGCGCAGCAATCTGCGCGGTGACTTCATCCGTTGCAAGACCAGTGAAGTTCGGTGGCGAACTCGAGCGCGAGAACCCGGGCATGTCGAAGGTCAGGACGTTGAACTCGTCGGCGAGCAGGTCTGCAACCCGTCCCAACGACTCGCAATCGCCCTCGCCAGAGGGAATGAGTACGACGGATGGGCCGACGCCGCGTTGCTCGCAATACCAATCGATATCTGCAGCGCGTTGGTGAAATATTGTCGTGGGCATCGACGATCTCCGGCTCGCCGCTATCCGGCGTCGGGACGTTACGCGACCGTCGACAATACCGGAAGGCCCGCGAGGCGCGGGTGCGCCGGCGGGGAGCGGGGTTCGCTAGCGCCGAACGACGGCGTGGATCACGCGGTCGTTCTCGAAGTACACGGAGAAATTGGGGTAGTCCCAGCGCGTGATCGGCGGTTGACCGACCGTGGCGTGCCGCTGTGCCGGCGCACCGTAGGTCGATTCGACGGCGGTCATCGTCATGCCGGATTTCGGCCGCGCCGATGCCGACTGAGCATCGGATTCGACGCCGTCGATCAGCAGCGTATCGGCGCGAGCGGCGCCCGCGATCAGCGCGAGCAACATGCACGTCGTGGCAATGATCTTGACCATGACCGATCCTCCCTGGATGCCGGGGACTATAGCACCGGCGGAAGTGCCTTCAAATTTGGCCCCGTCCTTTTGTGGCACTGGTCACAGTTCGCGGCGGTGCCCGCTCACGGCGCCGCCGCCGGCCAGCCCGCGCCCCGGCGCGGCAGTCGTTATGGTTTAATCGCGCTCCATGTTTCAGCCGCTCGAAGGGTTCATAGGGCTCCGGTACCTGCGCTCGCGCCGTCGGCGCGGCGTGGTGTCGTTCATGAGCGCCGCGTCGCTGATCGGCATAGCGCTAGGCGTTGCGGCGCTGATCACGATCCTGTCTGTCATGAACGGGCTCGAGACCGAGACTCGCACCCGGCTGCTCAGCATGAGCGCGCACGCGAGCATCGTCGCGCCGCGGGGTTTCGCCGACTGGGCCGAGGCAAAGCGGCAGCTCTCGGCAGTTCCGGGCGTCGTGGACGTGGCGCCGTTCGTGTCGATCGAAGGCATGCTCGCGGCCGGCACGAATCTGAAGCCCGTGCTCGTGCGCGGTATCCTGCCCGACGAGGAGCGTGCCTCGGACCTGAGCCGGTTCGTGGACCCGAGCGTCCTCGCCGAGCTCACGCCGGGCGGCCGGCGCATCATCTTGGGCCGCACGCTGGCTCTGAACCTCGGGCTCAAGCCCGGTGACCCCGTGACGCTGCTGGTGCCGAAGATCGCGAATGGACGCATGACGCCGCGTTACGCGGCGTTCACCGTGGCCGGTGCGTTCGAGGCGGGCATCCAGGATCACGACTCCGGCCTCGCTCTTGTGCACATGAGCGATGCGAGCGACCTCTACGGGTTGAACGGGGCTGCAGGTGGGCTCGCCGTGCAGCTCGCCGATCCGCTTGCGGTGCAACAGTTCCGCGCGTCCCTCGGAGCAACGCTCGATCCAAGCTGGCGCTACTCGGACTGGACCGAGGAGCACCGCAATCTGTTCACGGCCATCCACATCGAGAAGCTCATGATGTCGATCATCCTGATGCTGATCGTGGGGGTGGCGGCGTTCAACATCGTCGCGTCGCTGATGATGGTCGTGATCGACAAGCAGAAAGACATCGCGATCCTGCGTACCTACGGTCTCGAGCCGCAGCGCGTAGCGCGTGTGTTTCTGGTGCAGGGCGGGGTGATCGGCGTCGTTGGTACGCTGCTCGGTACGGCGCTCGGGCTCGTGCTGGCGTTCAACGTGCACACTATCGTGCCGTGGCTCGAGCATACGTTCGGCTTCCAGATCATGCCGGGTGACGTTTATTACGTGACGCAGCTTCCGTCCGAGGTGCACCTCACCGACGTGATTGTGATTCCAGCCATCGCGCTCGTGGTGGCGCTGCTCGCCACGGTCTATCCGGCGCGACGTGCCGCGGCCGTCGCTCCCGGCAATGCGCTGCGCTACGACTGACGATGAGACTGCGTCAACCCTACGAGTTGTCGATTGCGGTGCGATATCTTCGGACGCGCAGCAGCCACAGCTTTATCTCGTTCATCTCGGCGGTTTCGATGATTGGCATCGCGCTCGCCGTCGCGGTATTGATCGTCGTGTTGTCAGTGATGAATGGCTTCGAGAGCGAGCTCAAGGCACGGATCCTCGGTATGGCGTCGGACGCATCGATCAGTGGTTACGAAGAGCCGCTCGCGGACTGGCAGGACCTGCGTACGCGCGTGCTGGCGCGCGACGGCATCACGGCTGCGGCCCCGTACGTCGAAGGACAGGCCATGGCCGTGCACGGTGAGGCGCTTGCGGGCGTCAACGTGCGTGGCGTGGACCCCGAGCTGGAACGCACCGTGTCGAACATCGCGGCGGTGACGAAGCGCGGCGACGTCGCGGCGCTGACGGCCGGCAGCTTCAACGTCGTGATCGGCTCGCGGCTTGCGACCGCGCTCGGCGTGGATATCGGCGATGAGATCGTGCTCGTTTTGGCCGAGGGGCGCGTGACCCCGGCCGGCATCCTGCCGCGCGTCCGCAGCTTCACCGTTGCCGGTGTGTTCGATGCCGGCATGTACGAGTACGACCGCGGCCTCGTGTTCGTGAGCTTCGCGGATGCCGCGCGGTTGTACCACACGGATGGGCATGCCACGGGCCTCAGGCTTGCGATTCGCGACGTGTACAACGCGCAGGAGGTCGCAATGACGACGGCCAAAGCGCTCGCGGACGAGCTCGGGACGAAATACTACGTCGACGACTGGACGCGCCTGCACTACACGTACTTCCGCTCGATCCAGCTCCAGAAGACGATCATGTTCGTGATCCTGTCGCTCGTGATCGCGGTGGCCGCGTTCAACATCGTATCGACGTTGATGATGGTGGTGCGCGACAAGCGCGGCGACATCGCGATCCTGCGCAGCATCGGCTGCACGCCGCGCAGCATCATGACGTTGTTCGCAAGCCAGGGTACGGCGATCGGCGTGATCGGTACGTTGCTCGGTGTGGTGCTCGCCGTGTTGGTGTGCTGGCAGCTGGGGAATGTCGTGAAGCTGCTCGAAGCCTGGCTGCACATCGATCTCCTCTCCGCGGACGTGTACTTCCTGAGCGACCTGCCGACGCAGCTGCGGCCGCTCGAGATCGCCGAGATCTGCGGCTTGGGTCTGGTGCTGGCCGTGGCTGCCACTTTTTATCCGGCGCTCAACGCGGCTCGTCAGCCGCCGGCCGAGGCTCTGCGCTATGAATGACCATGAGGCCATGCTCGAAGCCATCGCGCTCGTGAAGACCTTCAACGACGCCGGGCGCAACGTCGAGGTACTGCGCGGTGTGGAGCTGCGTGTGAGTAAGGGCGATCGCGTTGCGATCATCGGCGCGTCGGGTTCCGGCAAGACCACGCTGCTGCAACTCTTGGGCGGGCTCGACGAGCCGACCAGCGGCGAAGTGCGCGTGATCGGCACGTCGATGACCCGGGCGGCCGATGCCGAGCGCGGGCGGCTGCGCAACCGTGCCCTCGGCTTCGTGTACCAGTTTCACCATCTGCTACCGGAGTTCACCGCGCTCGAGAACGTGGCGATGCCGTTGCTCGTACGCGGCGCGGCGCCGCGCGAGGCGGAGGCGGAAGCGCGCGAGCTGTTGCAGCGCGTGGGTCTTGCGGAACGGCTCGATCACCGGCCGAGTGAGCTCTCGGGCGGCGAGCGGCAGCGCACGGCAGTGGCGCGCGCGCTCGTCACGCGGCCGGCCGCGGTGTTGGCCGACGAGCCCACGGGCAATCTCGACCGGCCCACCGGCCTGCGCGTGTTCGAGCTGCTGCTCGAGCTGAACACTGCGCTCGGCACGAGCCTCGTCGTCGTGACGCACGACCCCGATCTTGCCAAGCGCATGGACCGCGTGCTCGAGCTCAAGGACGGCCTATTGAGGCCCGTCTAGCCAACTCTGCCGACACGGCGAACGCACCGCGGCGCACGTTGGGCGCGCCGCTCGTCGTCGCCGCACTCGCATGGCTCCTGGGCACGCTGGGTGTGCATGCGCTGCCGGCGCTGCCCGGCCCCGCGTCGGGGGTGCCGCTGCTGCTCGTCGCGTTGCTGGCGCTGCGCGCCCGGTGGGCTTGGCCGGTGTTGGCCTTCGCCGCGGCATGCGTGTGGACGGTGCTCACGGCCGATGCGCGGCTCGCGCAGCGCATGGCTGTGGCTGCTGCGGGTGACTACGAGCTCAGCGGCTGGGTCGATACGTTCCCCACGCTGGCGCCCGGCCAGGCCACTTTCGGTTTCACGGTGAACGCTCCGCGGCCGCAAGGCGTGCCGCGGCGGCTGCGGCTTACCTGGTACGACTCGCCCGTGGCGCTCGCGGCGGGCAATGCGTACAAGCTCACCGTCCGCCTCCGCTCGCCGCACGGCGCGCGCAACCCCGGCGGCTTCGACTACGAGCAGTGGCTGCTCGTGAACGGTTACGGCGCAACGGGTTACGTGCGTGGCGCAGTTCCGTTGCCAGCGCGGGAGGGCCTCGCGCCAGCGTGGCTGACGTTTCGCGGGACGTTGGCAGCGCGGCTCGTCGCGGCGGCACCGGACGCCGATGGCGCCGCGCTCATCACCGCGCTCGCGCTCGGCGAGCGGTATCTGTTCAGCGACCAGCATTGGGCGGACTTTCGCCGAACGGGCACGAGCCATCTCGTGGCAGTGTCGGGCATGCACGTGGCGCTGCTCGGCCTGCTTGCGTTCGTTGCCGTGCGGCGCATGTGGTTGCGACTACCGATGCCCCTCGCGGCGTTCGATCTGGAAGCGGCTGCCGCCGTCAGCGTCGTCGCAACCACGTACTACGCTGCGCTGACCGGCTTTGCCGTGCCGGCGGAGCGTTCGGCGCTCATGATCGCAGTCGCACTGCTCGTGCTCGTGAGCCGGCGGCGCGTCGGCGCCTGGCAGGTGCTCGCAGCTACGTTGCTCGTCGTGTTGATATTCGATCCGTTCGCGCCGCTGGCGGCGTCGTTCTGGTTGTCGTTCGCGGCGGTCGCGATCCTGCTCGCACTGGAGGCGCCGCGGCGCCTGCGCGTCCGCGTGGATGACCGCTGGCGCCGCGGGTGGTTGGCCACGCGGGCGTTTGTTGCGCTGCAATGGTCGATCGGTCTTGCGTTGTTGCCGTTGACGGCGTGGTACTTCGGCGAGATCTCGCTCGTCGGCCCGCTCGCGAATCTCGTCGCGATCCCGTTGTTCAACGTCGTGCTCGTGCCGTTGACCGTGCTCGCCTCGGTTGCGTTGTCGTTCGAACCGCTGGTCGGGATCGCAACGCCCGTAGTGTCGCTGCTCGGCCAGCTCGAGAGCGTGGTCGTCGCGGCGTTACATCTGGCCGCCGCGGCGCCTGGCGCGGCGCTGCCGGTGCCCTTGCCACCGTGGTCCGCGTTCGCGCTTGCAGCGACTGGCGTCGCGGTAGCCGCCTTCGGCCAGGCGTTGCCGGGCCGAAGGCTCGCGTGGCTCGCAGTCGTGCCGATGTTCGTGCCGAGCATCGCGGTGCCGCGCGCCGGCGAGGCGCACGCGATGGTGCTCGACGTGGGGCAGGGGCTCGCGGTGCTGGTCGAGACGCGCACGCATCGCTTGTTGTTCGACGCCGGCCCCGCGTTCCGCTCGGGCTTCGATAGCGGCGCCGATATCGTGCTGCCCGCGCTCGCCGCGAATGGCCGGCGCGGCCTCGATGTGTTGGTCGTGAGCCATGCCGACAACGACCACGCCGGTGGCGCCGCCGCCATCGTGGCGGCGTTTCCGTCGGTCACCGTTCTGCACGGGCCGGACGTCACGAAGTTACCCGGTGATACGTGCGAGCGGGGCCAGAGCTGGAGGTGGGATGGCGTCGAGTTCAGGATGCTACATCCCGCTCGGGACTTCGTGCCGCGCGGCAACGATAGCTCGTGCGTATTGAAGATCAGCGCAGCCGGCGGTTCGCTGCTGATCGCAGGCGACGTCGAACGCCGCGGCGAAGCCGCCGTGCTTGAGGCTGAGCCCGGCGTTACCGACGCGGTGGTCGTGCCGCACCACGGCAGCTCGACATCGTCATCGCCGGCGCTCGTGGCCGCGCTCGGCGCGCGGCATGCCGTGGTGTCGGCCGGTTTCGGGAATCGCTGGGGTTTTCCAAAGCCGGAAGTCGCGGCCCGCTGGCGGCAGGGCGGCGCGTCCGTCATGGTCACCGCCGACGCCGGTGCCGTCAGCATCGATCTGACGCGGGACGGGGTTGCGATCGAGGCCGAACGTGACGCCCGTCACCGTTATTGGCAGGCCGTCTCGCCGGCGGGACTCTAGGGCCAAATTTCCCTAGTGAATCAGTCGTCAGCGCGCTATAGTTTGACGATAGCCTCAGGCGGAGCTCACAGCGAATCATGCTCGAGATCGTGCAAGCCGGTGGTTGGCTCATGGTGCCGATCATCGCCGGCTCCGTGATCGCAGTGGCCATCGTTCTAGAACGCCTCTGGACGTTGCAGACGAAGCGCGTCATCCCCGGCACCGTGACGAATCAGGTCTGGGATTGGGTGCAGAAGAACGAGCTCGACGCACAGCGAATCCAGGCAGTCCATTCGAGCTCGCCGTTGGGACAGGTGCTCGCCACGGGGCTCGCGTACCGGCATGCGCCGCGTGACGTGCTGAAGGAAGCCATCGAGGACGCCGGCCGGCACGTCGCCCACGACCTCGAGCGCTACTTGAATCCGCTCGGCACGATCGCTGCGATCTCCCCACTGCTCGGTCTGCTGGGCACCGTGTCCGGCATGATTCGCGCATTCACGGCCATTACCACGCAAGGCGTCGGCAATCCGGCGATTCTGGCGGGCGGTATTTCGGAAGCGCTGATTACCACGGCCGCCGGTCTTGCCGTGGCCATTCCGTCGCTGATTGCGTATCGGTTCCTGCGAGGTCGCGTCGACGGCCTCGTCATCCAGATCGAGAAAGAAGCGATCCGCTTCATCGAAGCACTGCTGCAACATCAGCGCGCGGGCGTGTTTGGAGTCAGCGATGAAGCTGCAAAGCCGCTCAAGAGACGAGCCTGAGATCAACGTCATCTCGCTCGTCGACGTGCTGCTCGTGCTCGTGCTGTTCTTCATGGTGTCGACAACCTTCCTGCGCGACACGCAGCTCAGCGTGCGCCTGCCGCAAGCCTCGGTCGACACGCGGCTCGATGCGGTCGGCGACGGCCTCGAGATCTCGGTCACGCAGGCGGGCGCCTACATCGTCAACGGTCGCGAGCTCGTGAACAACCAACGACGTACTTTGCGCGCCGCCATCGAACGGCTGCTCGGCGACAAACGCGACGTACCGGTATTCATTCGCGCCGATGCCACGGCTACGCATCAGAGCGTCGTCACCGTCATGGACGTCGTCGGACAGCTCGGGTTCGTCAAGATCAATATCGCGACCGTGACACCGCCGGACGCCTGAGGCCGGCCCGTGTCGGATAACGTCGTCGCCTCACAGAGCGTCCCTCGGCCCATGTCGGCAGTCACGTTTGCCGTTCGCCGTCGTTGCCCGCCGGCTCGTGCGCTACCTACGCCCGCATTGGCCCCTGATTGCGGCGGCGATCGTGCCAGCGTCCATCTACGCCGTGATCAACAGTTTCGTGCCGGCGCTCATGAGCGAGGCCATCAAACAGCTCGGGGACCCGACGCGTGCCGCGCAAGACGCATGGTGGGTGCCGCTCGGGCTCGTGGTGCTGTTCCCGATTCGCAGTGTGATGGACTTCCTCACGATCTACGGGCTCGCGTGGGTCGGCCGCTCCGTGATCCGCGATCTGCGCAACGAGCTGTTCGCGCACTACCTCGGCCTGCCGTCCCGCTACTTCGACCAGAGCTCCACCGGCATGTTGATCTCGCGGCTAACGTACAACACCGAGCAGGTGGCCGAAGCGATTTCGAACGCCGTCGTCATCGCTGATTCGCGATACGCTCGTGATCGCTGGTGCTGCTCGGCCTGATGTGGTACTTCAGCTGGCGCCTGACGCTGATCGTCGCCATCCTCGGGCCCGCGATCGCCTTTCTCGTCAGTCGCATGAGTCGCGCGTTCCGGCGCTACAGCACGCGCATCCAGAATTCGATGGGCGACGTCACGCGAATCACGGAGCAATCGCTGCACGGCCATCGCGTCGTGAAGATCTTCGAAGGCCAGGAGCAGGAGCAGCCGCCAGTTCGAGGACGTCAACGCGCGTAACTTCCGCTTCAACACGCGTCTCGTGGCGGTCCAGGCCTTGGGCGACAACCTGACTCAGTACGCCGTGGCGCTCGGCGTCGCAGGCGTCATGTGGCTTTTCGTTCTCGGATTTGAATGCGCCGACGTTCATCGGGTTCATTACCGCGATGGGCATGGTATTCGCGCCGCTCAAGCGCCTGATCGAACGTTAACGCCGTGTTCCAGCGTGGCATTGCCGCGGCAGGCAGCGTGTTCGAGATCCTGGACGAGCCCGCGGAAGTGGACACTGGCACTGCGACGGCGGGCAGGGCGCGCGGCGAGGTGCAGTATCGCGACGTGTCGTTCGCGTACGACGCGGTCAAAGGCGACGTGCTGCACGGGCTCGATCTGAACGTGACGGCCGGCACCACCGTGGCGCTCGTCGGCCAGTCGGGCAGCGGCAAGTCGACGCTCGTGAGCCTGCTGCCGCGTTTCTACGATCCGAGCCGCGGTGCCGTGTTACTCGATGGACGTGACGTCCGCGAGTATTCGTTGCTCGACCTGCGGCGCCAGATCAGCCTCGTGAGCCAGGACATTGTGCTGTTCGACGATAGCATCGCGAACAACATCGCCTATGGCGCGCTGGCCGGCGCTCCGCGCGCCGATATCGAGCGCGCCGCCGAAGCCGCGTACGTTGCCGAGTTCGCGGCCGAGTTGCCGCAGGGGCTCGACACGCGGATCGGCGAGCGCGGCGCGCTGCTCTCGGGCGGCCAGCGGCAACGGATCGCGATCGCGCGGGCGCTGCTGAAAAATGCACCCGTGTTGATCCTGGACGAAGCTACGTCGGCGCTCGACACGGAATCGGAGCGGCGAATCCAGGCCGCGCTCGCCCATCTGATGCGCGGCCGCACGACTCTCGTGATCGCGCATCGCCTGTCAACGATAGAGAAGGCGGATCGCATCGTCGTGTTGCGGGACGGCGTCATCGTCGAGACGGGCAGCCACGCCGAGCTGATCGCGCATGGCGGTTACTACTCGATGCTGCACGCAATGCAGTTCACAGGGTAGTGGTCGTGAAGACGACACCTCTCACACCGGGTTTCGAAGCGCTCTGGTACGCCAACCATCCGCTGCGCTTCGCGTTATTGCCGGCGACGTGGGTGTATCGACTGATCGCGCGGCTGCGGCGCGACGGGTACAAGCGCGGTTGGCTCACGACCGTCGAAGTGGCGGTGCCGGTCGTCGTCGTCGGCAACGTCAGCGTCGGCGGTACCGGCAAGACACCGTTCGTGATCTGGCTGGCTGCGCAACTGAAGCAGCGCGGTCGTCGCGTCGGCATCGTGACGCGCGGCTATCGCGGCAAGTCCACGCAGTGGCCGCGAGTCGTGACGGCAGATGCGGATCCCGCGGAAGTCGGGGACGAGCCCGTGCTGCTCGCGCGGCGCACCGGCTGCTCCGTGGTGGCGGGCCCGGACCGTGTGGCCGCGGCCGAAGCGTTGTTGAAAGCAGGCCCCCTCGACGTTGTGCTAGCCGATGACGGCCTGCAGCACTATAGGCTTGGGCGGCGCTTCGAGATTGCCGTTGTCGACGGCGTGCGCGGCATGGGCAACGGCCTGTGCTTGCCCGCCGGTCCGCTGCGCGAGCCGCCCACGCGGCTTCAGGATGTGGACGCCATCGTCGTGAACGGCGGCACCTGGGGTCACGCGGGCGTGTTCCGCGGTCGAGCCATCGTCACGCGCGTCTACAACCTGCGTGATGGTCGCGAACGGTCACTGGAGTCGTTTCGAACCTCCACAGTTCACGCTGTAGCGGGCATCGGCAACCCTCAGCGCTTCTTCGATCTGCTCGACGATGCGGGACTCGACGTGATTCCGCATCCGCTCGTCGATCATGCGGAGCTCGGCACAGCCGAGCTGACGTTCGACGAGCCTGGGTCTGTGCTGATTACCGAAAAAGACGCCGTAAAATGCGAGCAGCTCGCGCTCGCGGACGTGTGGTGCGTCGTCGTCGATCTCGTGTTCGACGCGGATTCCACTGCACGGCTCATGCGCCTCGTGCTGCGCGACCTCGGAGTCAGGGCGTCGTGACAGACGGATTCATCGCGGTGATCCCGGCGCGTTATGCGTCGACACGGCTGCCCGGCAAACCGCTGAAGGACATCGCGGGCAAGCCGATGATCCAATGGGTGTACGGCCAGGCGGTGCAGAGCGGTGCAGCCGAGGTCATCGTGGCCACCGATGACGAGCGGATTGCGGCCGCATGTCGTGAGTTCGGTGCGCCGGTGGCACTCACGTCAGCGGAACACGCGAGCGGCACGGATCGTATCGCCGAGCTCGTTCACCGTTTCGGCTGGGACGATCAGCAGATTGTCGTGAACGTGCAGGGCGACGAGCCCCTGATCTCGCCGCTCTGCATCGCCCAGACTGCGCGTCTGCTGGGCTGGCATCCGGAGGCTACGATCGCAACGCTGACGTCGCCGCTGACCGATGAGATGGAGTTTCGCGACCCGAACTTTGCGAAGGTCGTGACGGACAAGGACGGTTGGGCGCTCTACTTCAGTCGCGCGCCGATCCCGTGGCCACGCGATGGCGGCATGCCGATGGTGCGCCGGCACATCGGTCTGTACGCGTACCGAGCCGGGGGGTTGAAGACCATCAGCGCGGCGCCGCCGTGCGCGCTCGAGGAGACAGAAAAGCTCGAGCAGCTGCGCGCGTTGTGGCTTGGGCTTAGGATCATTGTCGCGGACGCGGTCGAGCCGCCGTCCCCGGCCGTCGATACGGAACAGGACCTCGCAAAGATTCGCAGCTATCTCGAGCGCACGCACCTTCCGCGGCGTTAGAACGCAGGTGAAACAGCTACTCGCCAGTCTGAAACGGGTCGTGGGCAAGGCCGAGCCCGCGAGGGTGCCGGCGCGGCGCGTGCTATTCGTGTGTATGGGCAACATCTGCCGCTCGCCGACAGCCGAAGGCGTGTTCCGCAAGCTGCTGGCAGAACGCGCGCCCGATCTCGACGTGCTGGTGGATTCGGCCGGCACGCACGACTACCACACGGGCTATCCGCCCGATCCGCGCGCTGTGCGCGCCGCCGAGCGGCGCGGCGTCGATCTCAAGGCGCTGCGCGCTCGCCCGGTGATCGACCGCGACTTCGAGCACTTCGACCTCGTGCTCGCGATGGATCAGTTGAACCGGGATACGTTGCTCGAGCGGGCGCCGCCGCAGTATCACAGTCGGATTCGCCTCTACCTCGATTTCGCGCCTCAGCTCGGTCGCCTCGACGTACCCGACCCGTACTACGGCGGCAGCACCGGCTTCGAGTACGTGCTGGACCTCGTCGAGGAAGCCGGCGCGGGGCTGCTCGAGCATCTGAAGACCACACCGCCACCCGATCGCGGGTAGTAGCCCGCCGCCGTCGATGCACGCGTTTGGCCCGTGAAGATCTCTCGCGAAGGCGCAAAGACGCCAAGCCAGATAAGAACCGAAAGAATCCAGAAGGTCAGGACCGAGACAGTAAGGATCCAGCCATCCCATTCTTCTTGTCCGGCTTGGCGTCTTTGCGCCTTCGCGAGAGATCTTTCTTGGATTAGCCGTTGCGGGTGGCGTGGCGGCGAATCGTCTCCGCGACGCAGCACGTCAGCCGCTGCGCCGTCGGAATGTGCAGGAATTCGTTCGGCCCGTGCGCATTCGACTCGGGGCCAAGCACGCCAGTGATCAGGAACTGCGCGCCCGGGAACCGCTCGCCGAGCATGGCCATGAAGGGAATCGTGCCGCCTTCGCCCATGTAACCCGCCGGCGCGCCGAAATAGGTCTGCGAGGACTCGGCCAGAGCCGCCTCGAGCCAAGGTGCGAGCGCGGGTGCGCTCCAGCCGTCGTTGGCTTCGGCTTGCTCGAAGCGCACGTCAGCACCGTAAGGCGGATCTTCGGTCAGCAGTCTGATCAGGCGCTGTTTCGCGCGTTCGGCGTTCACACCCGGCGGCAGCCGCACACTCACACGCACAGCGGTGCTCGGCCGCAGAACGTTGCCGGCCAGCCCGACGTCCGGTAGGCCAGCCGCACCGGTGATTGCGAGCTGGGGGCGCCAGCTGCGGTTCAGGATCATCTGCGCCGGATCCCGCGTGACGGGCTGTGTGTTGCCAAGCCATGGGTAGTGGTCCCACACGGCCGCGCCGAGCGCGCCCGCCATCGCGCCCGCCTGTTCGATGCGTTGCGCGGGGATTTCGGCGTATAGCCATTCGGGAAGGATTTTGCCGGTGGCGTCGTCCTCGAGGCGGCTCAGCAGTGCGCGAATGATGCGAAAGCTCGACGGCACGATGCCGCTGGCTTCTCCCGAGTGCACGCCTTCGCGCAGTACGCCGACGTGCAGATTGCCTATGACCATGCCGCGCAGCGACGTCGTGCACCAGAGCCTCTCGTAGTCGGCGGCGCCCGAGTCGAGGCACACGACGAGCGACGGTGTGCCGATGCGCTCGCGCAAATGTTCGATGTAGTGCAGCAGATCGCCGCTGCCACTCTCCTCGCAACCTTCGATGATCACGACGCAGCGTGCGTGCGGAATACCTTGGTCTTCCAGCACTTTGAGTGCTGCGAGCGAGGCGAACGTCGAGTAGCCGTCGTCGGCACCACCGCGGCCGTACAGCCTGTCACCGCGTAACACGGGTTGCCATGGCCCCAAGCCTTCACTCCAGCCCGTCATGGCCGGCTGTTTGTCCATGTGGCCGTACAAGAGCACGGTGTCGTCGATTTGGCCCGGCACCTCGATGAACAGCAGCGGTGTGCGGCCGGGCAGTTGCAACACTTCGAGCTGCATGCCTTCGATGGCCTGGGCGTGGCACCACGCGACGATCAGATCCATCGCGCGCTGCATGTGGCCCGCTCGTTCCCACTCCGGATCGAACGCCGGCGACTGATTCGGAACGCGGATGTAGTCCGTCAGCGTCGGCACGATCGACGCGGCGAACAGCCGCTCAACCAGTGAGGCGGCACGACGGGCGTCGATGGCACTCGGTTCGGCCATCGATGCCCCGCTAGCTCGGCCCGCGCTCGTCGTTGTTCGGCGCTACCGGACCGCTGTCGCTGTCGGTCGTCGGGAACGACGGCGGCGCGGGGCGCTCCACCGGTTCGGGCCTCGCGGCTCGCTCGGCTGGCGGCGGCGACCAATCGTTGCCCGACGCGTGCCTTTCAACCTGTTCGGCGACCGGCTGCACCTCGCGCGGGGCCTCCGGCGGTGGCTCGTGCTCTCGTGTCACGAACTCGTGCGTGTGCTCTGCGACAGCGGGCCGTGGCTCCTGGGCATCCACGTGTTCCCGTTCGGGGGGCGGATCGCCGCCATTGCGTTGTTGGCCTTGCGCGTCCTGGCGTTGGCGATTTTCGCCGCCACCACCACCGCCACCGCCACCACCACCGCGACCGCGTCGGCTACGTGAGCGACGGCTGCGGCCACCGCCACTGCCACTGCCTTCGCCACCACCTTGCGCCTGTCCGTGACCTTGTCCTTGTCCTTGTCCGCCCTGGCCGGGTCCCGGTCCCTGGCCCGGTCCCGGTCCCGGTCCCGGTCCTGGCCCCGCGCCTTGCGCTTCACCTTGGTCAGGACCTCGCGGCTGGCGCTGCTGTTGCCCGTCGCCGCCGTGCGGCCGTTGGCCGCGGCCGCGATTACGATCGCGATCCCCACGATCCCGCTCGCCGCGCTCGCCGCGCTCGCCGCGCTCACCGCGCTCACCGCGATCGCGATTACCACGCTCGCCGCGGTCTCGATCTCTGTCCCGATCGCGCCCGTGGCGGTCGCGGCCCCGATCGCGGCGGAAGTCTCCCTGGCCACCGCGATCGCGGTCGCGATCCCGTTGCCCCTGCCGGCGGTGTTCGCCGCCGTCGTTACTCTTGGCGGGAGCCGCCGGGGCAGCCGGTGCCGGCGACAGCCAACCGAACAGTCGCGCCCAGATCGACCGCCGCGGTGCCGCAGCCGTCGGTGCCAGTGCCGCCACTGGAGCGGGCGGAGGCGCCGGCGGCGTCGGCACCGGCGTGGTCGGCACGATGTTCGAGACTGCGGCTTCGTCAGTCTTCGGTTGCCGCTTGATCTCTTCGTAGGCGACGCTTGGATCGGGCTTCGGCTGGACGAGCTTGTAGCTCGTGCCGGCATTCTCCGGTAGCTGAATCTCGTCGTCGCGCACACGGCGCAACAGATAGTTCGGCGTCTCGAGATCCGGGTTGCCGATCAGCACGACCCCGACCCCGTTGGATTCCTGCAGCGTCTGCACCCAGTCGCGCTTCTCGTTCAACAAGTAGTTTGCGACGTCCATGGGCAACTGGCAGATGACCTTGGCCGTACGCTCCTTGCGCGCTTCTTCGCCGACGAGGCGCAGCACGGCGAGCGCCAGCGACTCGACGCTGCGGATGTTGCCGGCGCCACTGCAGCGCGGGCATGCCGACTGTGTCGCCTCTTCGAGCGAAGGACGCAGGCGTTGCCGCGACATCTCGAGCAGGCCGAAGCGCGAGATCTTGCCGATCTGAATGCGTGCGCGATCGTGGCGCACCGCCGCGCGTAGCCGCTCCTCGACTTCGCGCTGATTGCGTTGCGGGCCCATGTCGATGAAGTCGACGACTACGAGGCCGCCCAAGTCGCGAATCCGCAGTTGGCGGGCCACTTCGTCGGCCGCTTCCAGGTTCGTGTTGAGCGCCGTCTCTTCGATGTCCTCGCCTTTGGTCGAGCGGGCAGAGTTGATGTCGATGGCGGTCAAAGCTTCGGTGCGGTCGATCACGATGCTGCCGCCCGACGGCAGCTGCACCTTGTGGTTGTAGGCCGATTCAATCTGGCTCTCGATCTGATACCGCGTAAACAACGGTACCGGGTCTTCGTAGAGCTTCAGCTTATTGATGTTCTGTGGGAGCACGCGCTCCATGAACTCCACGGCTTCCTGATAAACGTTTGGGTTGTCGATCAGGATTTCGCCGATGTCGTTCGAGAAGTAGTCGCGTAGCGCGCGAACGATCGCGTTGCCTTCCTGATAGATCAGAAACGGCGATGGCCGCGTGACGACGACTTGTTTGATCGCTTCCCACACGCGCAGCAGGTAGTCGAGATCCCAGCGGAGCTCTTCCGTGCTGCGGCCGATGCCGGCCGTGCGGACGATGCAGCCCATGCCGTCGGGGACCTGCAGATCCTCTAGTGACTGGCGCACGGAGTCGCGTTCCTCGCCCTGAATCCGGCGCGACACGCCGCCGGCGCCGGGGTTGTTCGGCATCAGCACGATGAACCGGCCTGCCAGGCTGATAAACGTGGTCAGGGCGGCGCCCTTCGTACCACGCTCGTCCTTTTCGACCTGGACGACTATTTCCTGGCCTTCGCGCAGAACTTCGCGGATCTGGACGCGATCGCCGGACTCAGGCTGTTTGAGGAAGTACTCGTTCGAGACTTCTTTCAGCGGCAAGAAGCCATGCCGCTGGACGCCGTAATCGATAAAGCACGCCTCGAGACTCGGTTCTACCCGAGTGATGCGGCCTTTGTAGATGTTCGACTTACGTTGTTCTCGTGATGGGGTCTCGACGTCGAGGTCATAGAGCTTTTGGCCATCCACCATAGCCACGCGCAACTCTTCCCGTTGAGTTGCGTTCACCAACATGCGTTTCATAAGTCCTCAGTGCAAACGAGGCGTGCACGGAGCGTCGGTATGCGATCTGCGCGGAGGTGCGACCGGCATGGCTGCCGGCGGCGTAGGCGAGTGGAAGCAGCGGCGTTGCTCGATCCGTGAATCGACTTCGGTAGTGTTGTTCGCTACGGAGAGCCATCGCCTTACGCAGATTGCGGGTCCGAGTCCGGTCCGCCAATAGTGATGTTCCCAACACTGGCAGCTCGCTTTGATGAGCTACCGCCAGAATAAGGTTTCGGGAGCGTCCGGTTGGCACCGGTGTTAGCCGCACCCCGCGAAGCTACTATAACATAGGAGTGTTCGTGCTCAATTCGTACCCCATTGAATCCTCCGCAAAAACCCTCCGCGATCGCCCCAGACAAGCCCAAGGTTCGGCAGGAAGAGATCGATGCCGAGACTGCTGGCCAGCGCCTCGATAACTTTCTGCTCGGCACCCTGAAGGGGGTGCCCCGGAGTCACGTCTACCGGCTGATTCGCTCGGGGCAGGTCCGGGTCAACTCGGGGCGTGTAAACCCCAAGCACCGGCTACAGGCGGGCGACGTGGTCCGAGTGCCGCCGGTGGCCTCGAAGCCCGTCACTCCGCCGTCCGCCGCGCCCGACACCCTGGCTTGGCTCGCGGAACGGGTGATTTTCGAGGACTCGCGGATTCTTGTCATCGACAAGCCCGCGGGCCTCGCAGTCCACGGCGGCAGCAACGTGAGCTTGGGGTGTATCGAGGCACTGCGTCTGCTGCGGCCCGAGGCCAAGGATCTCGAGCTCGCGCATCGGCTCGACCGCGGCACGTCCGGCGTGCTGCTGCTCGCGAAGCGTCGCAGCGCGCTGCGCGTGTTGCACGCGTTGCTGCGCGAGAGTCGCATCGACAAGCAGTATCTGGCGCTCGTGAGAGGGCGTTGGCCCGAGGCGAAGATCGAGGTCGATGTGCCGCTCGTGACCCGGCGGGTGAGTGGTGAAGCGCGGGTCAAGGTGGACCCGGAGGGCAAGCCGGCCCGGAGCACGTTCCGCGTGCTCGAGCGCTTTGGCAAGACCGCATCGCTGGTCGAGGTTGCGATCGCGACTGGTCGCACCCACCAGATTCGCGTGCATGCGAACCACGTCGGCCACCCCGTGGCCGGCGACGATCGTTACGGTGACGAGGACTTCAACGCCTACCTCAAGACCTTTGGGTTGCAGCGGATGTTCCTGCACGCCCACTCCGTTTCGTTCGAATGGCCGGAGACCGGTGAGCCGTTTTCGGCGAGCGCGCCGCTGCCGCAAGATCTGCGCGCGGTACTGACGGCGCTCGAGGTCAAGAATCAATCGGCCCCAGCGGATCGACGCCGAGCTCCCTGAGCGCGCCCGCGAGCCAGATCAGGGGTAAGCCGATTAGGGCCGTTGGATCGCTCGAGTCGATTCGCTCGAACAGCGCCACACCGAGCCCCTCGGCTTTGAAGCTGCCGGCGCAGTCGAGAGGCTGCTCGCGTTGTAGGTAGCGATCGAGCGCCGCGGTTTCCAGCGCAGCGAAGCGGACTCCGGTCCGATCCACGTGCTCGAGCGCCGCGCCGGTCCGAGTGTCGATTACCGCGACGGCGGTGTCGAAGATCACCGTCCTGCCCTGACACGCTTCGAGTTGCCGCAGCGCCCTAGCATGGCCTCCGGGCTTGCGGAGCAGTCGGCCGTCCAGCGAGGCGACCTGGTCGGAGCCGATCACGAGCGCGTCGGGGGCGTCGATGCTGCGCGCCTTGGCCAGGGCGAGACGGGCCGCCATCGCGGCCGGCGGCTCGCCCCGGATCGCCAGTTCGGGGACGCCCGGGGTCTTGGCTTCGAACGGCAAGCCTAGTCGGGACAACAGCTCCCGGCGGTACCGGGAGGTGGAGGCGAGGATCAGGTGGCGCGGACCTAGGACGGCGTGGTTCACGTGGCGTAACTTGCGGTTTTGACGTCAGAAACCCGGTCACATATCATGCGCCGCCTATGTCGGGCTCGGTGCACGCTTGGTACAGTCGACACGATCTGGAATCGCTCGCTGACCGAGCAGGTATTGTCAGCGGCGAGCTTCAGCTCAGCAAGCTAACGCGACTCGTCGGCATGCTGCATTCCGAGGCCGGCAGTGTAAGAGCGTCGCTGAAGTTTGGCCAACGGCGCGATCGCTGGCTCGAGGTGGAGCTTAGCTACACGGCGGCCATGGAGCTCACGTGTCAGCGCTGTCTCGAGCCGTTTCGTCACGAGCTCGCGGGTCGCGTGAATGTGGTGTTGGCGGATGCCGGGTCGGTGCCCGCCGTGGTTCCGGAAGGGTACGAACCCTTCGAATTCGCGGAGGGGCGGTTCTCGCCGGCGGAGCTGATCGAGGACGAGCTGATCGTTTCGATGCCGTTGGCGCCGAAGCACGAGCGGCTCGCAGACTGTGGTAGCGTGGCGCGCAGTGTGGTCGCGGCAGCCGAGGGGTCGGGCGCGGCAGCAGGGCCCGCCGAGCAGTAGGATTCTTTTCGAGGAGTATCGCAATGGCAGTTCAGAAGAGTCGCAAGACCCCCTCCCGGCGTGACATGCGCCGTGCACACGACAAGTTGACCGGCCCGACCTTGTCCGCGGACGCCACGACGGGCGTCACGCACCGTCGGCACCATGTGACGGCCGACGGCTTCTATCGCGGCAAGAAGATTTTCGAAGTTCCGCAAGAAACCGAGCAAGAGTAGGTCGCTCGGCCTCGGTGCCGCGAGCCATAGCTCTTCCGGTCCCACTTAAGCCGGATCCCCAGTCCAGTTGCCGATGAGTCGCAAGGTGACAATTGCCTTGGACGCCATGGGTGGCGACAGCGGGCCCCAAGCTGTTGTCCCTGCGGCGCTCGCGACGCTCGAGCGCGACGACTCCGTGAGCCTGACGCTGGTTGGCCTGCCCGACGTGCTGGAGCAGGCGCGACGCGACGCCAAGGATCGCTACGGCTCGCGACTCGGGTTCAAGCCGGCTACCGAAGTCGTCACGATGGACGAATCGCCGGCGGACGCGTTGCGTCGCAAGAAGGATTCGTCCCTGCGCGTCGCGATCGAGCTCGTGAAGGAAGGCGCGGCTGACGCGTGCGTGAGCTCGGGCAACACCGGCGCGCTGATGGCGACCGCGCGCTACGTCTTGAAAATGCTGCCCGGCATCGACCGGCCCGCGATCATCTCGGCGGTCCCTGGCCGCGAGCGGCCCACGTACATGCTCGACCTCGGCGCCAACGTCGGTTGCACGCCGCAGCACCTCCTGCAGTTCGCGCTCATGGGCTCCGTCGTGGCGAGCGACATGCTCGACGTCGCGCGGCCACGAGTTGGCCTGCTGAATATCGGCGTCGAAGACATCAAGGGTAACGAAGTCGTCCGCGAGGCCGGTGAGCTGCTATCGAAGAGCGGTCTCAACTACATCGGTTTCGTGGAGGGCGACGGAATCTTTCATTCCGACGTGGACGTCGTTGTCAGCGACGGCTTCGTCGGTAACGTGGCGCTGAAGACCATGGAAGGCGTGGCGAAACTGATCGCTGCGTTCCTGAAAGAGGAGTTTCAGCGCAACGCGTTACGCGGCGTGCAGGGACTCATCGCGAAGTCAGCACTCGAAGCGCTGAAAGCACGCCTCGATGCGCGTCGCTACAACGGCGCCAGCCTCGTGGGCCTCAACGGCATTGTCCTCAAGAGCCACGGATCGGCGGATCAGTTCGCGTTCGAGAACGCCGTGAAAACGGCGATAGTGGAGGCCCGCAAGGGCATTCTCGTCCAGATCGGCCAACTCATAGAAAGCCAGCCGCACTAATGTATTCGCGCATCATCGGTACCGGTAAGTATCTGCCGGAGAGAATTCTGACCAACTTCGATCTCGAGAAGATGGTCGATACCACGGACGAATGGATCCGCACGCGGACCGGCATCGAGTACCGGCACATCGCGGCCGACGACGAAGCGACGAGCGATCTCGCCTATAAGGCGGGGCTCGTCGCGCTCGAAGCCGCCGGGCTCACGGCCGCCGACATCGATTTCGTGCTTGTCGGCACCACGACGCCGGATCTGATCTTCCCGAACGTGGCCTGCCTCGTGCAGGAGAAGCTCGGGATTCGCGGCACGCCGGCGTTCAGTCTCGAGGCCGCGTGCTCCGGATTCCTGTACGCGCTCGTCGTGGCCGATCAGTTCATTCGCACGGGCCAAGTACGCCGCGCGCTCGTGATCGGCGCGGAGACGATGTCGCGGATCATAGATTGGACGGATCGCGAGACGTGCGTGCTGTTCGGCGACGGCGCCGGCGCCGTGATTCTCGAGGCTGCCGAGGAGCCGGGCATTATCTACTCGACGCTTGGCGCCGACGGGCGTTATCGCGAACTGTTGTACGCATCCAGTGGCGTGTCGACCCGCCACCGCGAGAACAGCGATATCGCGGCGTTGCGGATGAAGGGCAACGAGGTGTTCAAAGTGGCCGTCAGGACGCTCGAGAACCTCGTCGACGACGTGATCGCCAAGAACAATCTCGAGAAGGGCCAAATCGACTGGTTGATTCCGCACCAGGCCAACGTCCGCATCATCAATGCGATGGCCAAGCGCCTAGAGATGCCGATGGAGCGGGTGGTACTGACGGTCCGGACCCACGGCAACACCTCGGCCGCTTCGGTGCCGATGGCGCTCGATACGGCGATCCGCGATGGCCGCGTCAAACGCGGCGATCTGCTGCTGCTCGAGGCTTTCGGCGGCGGTTTCACGTGGGGTGCGAGCCTGATCCGCTACTGAGCCCGCGGGAATGCCGACCTGTGCTCTGCCCTAGAGGCCGGCGATCCGTATAATGCCTCGCATGGCCCGCTGGTTCCTCTCCGTTTTCGTGCTTCTGACGCTGGGTGCGACGGCCCGGGCAGCCGAGTATTGGGTGCCCGATAACGAGGAAGTCGTCGGCGAGCTGCAACACATCAAAGCGCGCTACGAGGATACGTTCGTCGCGCTGGCCAGAACCTACAACGTCGGCTTCGAGTCGCTGCGCCGCGCCAACCCTGGCGTCGATGCCTGGCTGCCGGGCGAGGGCACCGAAATCACGATTCCGACGCGGTTCGTCCTGCCGCACGCGCCGCGTCGCGGCATCATCGTCAACGTCGCCGAACTCAGGCTCTACTACTTTCCGGAGGATTCGGGTCCGCCGCCGAGCGGCGTCGCGCCGGGCGCGCGACGGGTCGTGACGCATCCGATCAGCGTCGGTCGCATGGACTGGCACACTCCGCTCGGCGTTACGAAAGTGACGAGCCGCGTTGCGAATCCGAGTTGGTACCCGCCCGAGTCCATTCGCGCCGAGCACGCGGAGCGCGATGACATCCTGCCGAAGGTCGTGCCGCCGGGCCCTGACAATCCGCTCGGTAACCACGCGTTACGCCTCGCCCTGCCGGGCTATCTGATCCACGGTACTAATTTGCCGTCTGGCGTCGGCATGCGTGTTACGCACGGCTGCATCCGGATGTTCCCCGAGGACATCGAGGTGATGTTCAAGACAGTGCCGATCGGTACCGTCGTGCAGATCGTGAATCAGTCGGTCAAGCTCGGCTTCACCGCGGAAGGTGATTTGTACGTCGAGGCGCACCCGCCGTTGCCGGAGAGCAATGTCGACGGCGAGAAAGTCGAAGCGGCCAACGCGGCCCTCGAAACCACTCAGGAATCGCCGCTGACGAGTCTCACCCGCGCCTATGTGGTGGCCTCGGAGCAGCGACGCATCGATCTGAGTTGGGAGGCAGCAGAGCGGATCGCGCAACGCGGTCTCGGTATCCCCGAGCTCGTCCCGGGCGGGGGCAGCGCGCCCATCGCCGGCAACTAGCCTGCGCTAAAACAGGGCGTAAAGAAAAAAGCCGCCAAAGCATTTGGCGGCTTTCGCAAGACTGGATGCAGCTCGATCGAGCCGCATCCCAAGTTTTTTTACTTCTTTTGGCGCTGCTCGAACATGCGATCGAGCTTCTGATTCGTCGCGTCGCAGCACGCCTGGGCTGCCTGCGCAGCCGCGAGAGCCTGGTTCGCCGTGCTCTGGGCGCCCGAGGCAGCTTGCTGTGCCTGAGTTGCCGTGCGTTGCGCAGCATTCACCGCGTTCTGCGCAGCTTCGGCAGTAGCACGTACTGCGTCGAGATCTTCCTTAGTGACTTTCGGTGCGCAGCCGGTCACCACCGCGAAGCCGCCGACGAGCAGCGCTGCCCGCAGAGCAACCTGGATTTTTGTGGCCATTGAGTACCCCTGACTTAAATTGAGTGACAAACCGTTTACATTATTTCCTAAAGCGCGCGCTACTGCAATTTTCAAAATGTTGTGCACGTTTGGTGCACGTCGGCGTTTGCAGACAGCGGAGATTTCTAGCGAATTTCCGATTCGCGAGTCGAGCGCGCAATCGGTTTTTCAAATGCCGAAATCGCTGACTTGACCCGATGCCACGTCAGGCTGTATATAGGCACAGACTGGTTTTATATACAGGTATTGAGGCATGCGCGAACTTACCCCCCGTCAAAAGCAGATTCTGACGCTACTTCAAAAGGTTATGCACGAAACGGGCATGCCGCCGACGCGCGCTGAGATCGCCAAGAGCTTGAAGTTCCGTTCGGTCAATGCGGCCGAGGAGCATCTGCGAGCGCTCGAGCGCAAGGGCGTGCTTGAGCTCTTGCCCGGCACCTCCCGAGGCATTCGCCTCAAAGATTCCCTACGCGAGCAGATGGGGTTGCCCTTGGTGGGGCGTGTTGCGGCAGGTCAACCGATCCTGGCCGAGGAGCACATCGAAGCGCGTTATCAGATCGATCCTGATTTGTTCAGAAAGCCACCGCATTTCCTGTTGCGGGTTCACGGCATGAGCATGCGGGACGCGGGAATTCTCGATGGCGATCTCGTGGCCGTGCATCGAACACCAGACGTGCGTACTCGGCAAATCGTCGTTGCGCGTTTGGACAACGAGGTCACGGTCAAGCGCTATCGGCAGGAAGGTCACCGTGTCTGGTTGATGCCTGAAAACCCCGAGTTCTCGCCGATCCAAGTGGACTTGCGGGAGCAGTCGTTGGCCATTGAAGGCGTCGTAGTCGGTGTCGTTCGCGATTCGATGAAGTGATGGGTCGAACAGCCAAGCAAGCCGGTGGATTGGGACGAATTGAATACGCGCGTTTGGCGAGGCAGAGGTGCCGCTGCCGCACGTGCCGTCATTTCGACCGGGTTCCGGGAGCTCGATAGTTATCTGCCTGGCGGCGGTTGGCCCAAGGGCGCCATTACCGAGGTATTCATCGACGGCTACGGGATTGGTGAGCTCGCGTTGCTGATGCCGGCCATGGCATCGCTGACACAATCCGCTCCGGCCAAAGCGAAGAAGTGGGTCGCCTGGGTCTCTCCGCCCTTCGTGCCGTATGCGCCGGCTTTGCAGCAGCATGGCGTCGACCCCGAATGTTTGCTGATGATTCATCCGGCTCACGGCAACAAGAGCCGCTTGTGGGCCGTCGAGCAAACAGTGCGTTCCGGATCGAGTGCCGGAGTATTGGCATGGGTGGCCGCGGCCGACGACGTGATTTTGCGGCGGCTTCAATTGGCCGCCGAAGATCAATCGTGTTGGACGGTGTTGTTCAGGCCACAGAGCGCTCGTCAGCAGCGCTCGCCCGCAGCATTACGAATCATGCTGTCGCAACACGCCGCCGTCACCCGGATTCAAATCCTGAAGTGTCGTGGGGGCCGCCCAGGAATCATCGACCTCGAACGGCCATTGCTCGCACCTGGCCCCGTGCGATCTCTCAGGGCGCGCCAATAGTGGTCGCACCCCATGACGCATTGCCTGCATTCCATCGAACTCGATTCACCGGAGACGGCGGAGACGCCGGGGGCCGATGTTCGTCAGGCGCCCAATAAGCAGCAGCTGTGGGCAGCAGTTTGCCTGCCGGGTCTTGCGTTCGAAGTCTCGCGGAATCCGGTCCAGCATGCCCCGGCAGTCGTAGTTGAGTCGCAGCGCGGCCAGCTTACGGTCGTCGCGGCTAACGCGAGCGCACGGGCAGCCGGCATCGAGCCTGGCAGCAAGCTCAGTACGGCGTTTGCGCTAGCGGCCTCCTTGCAGGTCTTCGAGCGCTCGCCGCGGGCCGAACGTACGGGCCTCGAATCGTTGGCAGGGTGGGCGCAGGCGCTTACTTCGCTGGTCAGCATCGAATCGCCGGAGAGCTTGCTGCTCGAAGTGTCGGGGAGCTTGCGGCTGTTTCGCTCGCTCGAAGCTATCAAAGCCAGGCTCGGCGACGAGCTGACGCGGCGCAGTTTTACGTTTCGGCTCTGCGTGGCTCCTACGGCGACTGCCGCGCTGTGGTTGGCGCGTGCGGCGGGCGCCGACGTATTGTCACAGCACGAGTTGGCGGGTCGCTTGAGCGTGCTGCCGATTGCGGTCACCCGTTGGCCGCAAGCCGTGCAGGAGCTGTTGCGGGATCTCGGTGTTCGCAACATTGGCGAATGTGCCCGCTTGCCGCGCGACGGCTTTGCACGGCGCGTCGGCATGGCCTACTTGCACGAGCTCGATCGAGCTTTCGGTCGGCGGGTCGATGTGCGATTGGGGTTCAATCGGCCGGTTAGCTTTCGCTCGAAGATCGAGCTCTTGGAAGAAAGCACCGATAGCGCCATTTTCGTGGAAGCCATCGAGCAAATGCTCGATGAGCTCGGTGCAGATCTGCGCAAGCAACAGGCGGAGATCCGCACTTTCAAGATCGACTTCGAGCATTTGCGTCGTGCGCCGACGGTCGAGAAGTTCGACTTGCTCGAGCCTACCCACGACAAGGAGCAGTTGCTGCACCTGATCAGGGATCGGGTGGAACGCTGCCAGCTGCCGGTGCCTGCCATTGCAGTGCGTATTCGAACCGGTTTTCTGGTGCCGCTTACGATCCAAGCGGCGGATTTATTCGAGCGAGTGCCGGTGGGCACTCTGACGAGAGCGTTGCTCGAACGGCTTCAGGAGCGTTTCGGCGTAGCTGCGGTGTATGCCGTCCGGGCAGTAGCCGAGCACCGCCCGGAGAAAGCGTGGACGAAGTTGAACGGAGAGGCAGAGGCCCAAGTCCTAAGAGCCGAGTCGCTCGAGTCGCGGGACCGCCCGCTGTGGTTGCTGCAGCGGCCCGTTCCTCTCAACTCGGCTGGTGCGCGCGACCACTACCGAGGCTCGATCGAGCTGCGCTCGGGACCCGAGCGCATCGAAAGCGGGTGGTGGGACGAGCAGGACGTGGTTCGCGATTACTACACCGCTGTCAGCTCGCACGGACAGAAGCTCTGGGTGTTCCGCGACCGGCGTAGCCGCGTTTGGCATCTGCACGGGCTATTCGGTTGAGAGTCGCAGCCGATGACCCACATCGCAAGTACCACCGGCAGTTATGCCGAGCTTCATTGCCTCAGTAACTTTTCGTTCCTGCGCGGCGCGTCCCATCCCGCCGAGCTCGTACAAAAGGCGGCCGAGCTCGGGTATACGGGGCTTGCGCTGACCGACGAGTGCTCCGTAGCAGGCATCGTCCGCGCCCATGCGGCCGCGAAGGATCTGCCCCTGAAACTGGTCATCGGCAGCGAAATCGTTTGCGTGGACGGCTTGAAAGTGGTGGTGCTCACCGAAGACCGCCGAGCCTACTCGGCATTGTGCGCCCTGATCAGTCAGGCGCGCCGCGCCGCGGTGAAAGGCGAGTACCGCATCGGCCGCGACGATCTGCACCGGTGCCTGCAGTCGAACGGCCTGCTGCTCTGGTTGCCGGAAGCCACTCCGCAGCAAGAGCGCGCACGTCTCGGCCGCTGGCTCAAGGAGCGTTTCGACGGCCGGCTCTGGATCGCTGTCGAGCTTCTGAACGCCGGCAACGATCGGTCATGGCTGACGCAATCCGAAGCGCTGGGCGCAGAGCTCTGCGTGCCGCTGGTCGCAGCCGGTAACGTTCACATGCATGGCAGCGAGCGACGCATGCTGCAGGACACGTTGACGGCCATTCGGCAGAAAACTCCGCTCGAGAGGCTCGGCACGGTGTTGCATTCGAATGCGGAAAGGCGGCTGCGTCCCGTACCGGAGCTCGTCCGGCGCTATCCGCCGCAGTTGCTGCGCGAGACGCTCGTAATCCTCGAGCGCGTCGATTTCTCACTCACCGAACTCCGTTATGAATATCCGCACGAGATCGTGCCGGAAGGCGAGACGCCAGCGAGCCATCTGCGATCGTTGACGGAGTCGGGTTGCCGCTGGCGCTGGCCAGGAGGCGAATCGCCGAAAGTTCGGCGGCTCATCGAGCACGAACTCACGCTGATCGGCGACCTACACTACGAAGCATACTTTCTGACGGTGTATGACATCGTCCGGTACGCACGCAGCATCGGCATCCTGTGTCAGGGCAGGGGCTCGGCAGCGAATTCCGTCGTCTGTTTCTGTCTCGGGATCACGGAAGTCGACCCCGGGCGAATGGAAACCCTGGTCGAACGGTTCATTTCGAAAGAACGCAACGAGCCTCCCGACATCGACGTCGACTTCGAGCACGAGCGTCGCGAGGAAGTCATTCAGTACATTTATCGAAAATATTCGCGCGAGCGTGCCGCGATCGCCGCAACCGTCATTACCTATCGGCCGCGCAGTGCCATACGCGATGTCGGCAGGGCGCTCGGCGTCGATGAGTTTCAGGTTGCTGCTCTCGCGAAGACGTTGCAATGGTGGGATAGCGGCGTCGTCGACGAGCCGCGTATTCGCGAAGCGGGGCTCGATCCTGAGAGCCCCAGAGTGCGGCGGTGGCTGGCTCTCGCGGCAGCCCTGCTCGGTTTTCCGCGCCATCTATCGCAACACGTTGGCGGCTTCGTGATTTCGGAGCAGCCTTTGCATGAGCTCGTGCCGATCGAGAACGCCGCCATGCCGGAGAGAACCGTCATTCAGTGGGACAAGGACGATCTCGAAGAGCTCGGTCTCATGAAGGTGGACGTGCTCGGACTCGGCATGCTGAGCGCCGTGCGCCGCGGCTTCGAGCTGATCGAGCGATTCGACGGACGCAAGCTCACGCTAGCGACCGTGCCAGCCGAGGACCGACGCGTGTACGAGATGATCGGGCGGGCCGACACGATGGGCGTCTTCCAGATCGAGTCGCGAGCGCAAATGGCGATGCTGCCGCGCCTTAAGCCCAGGAGCTATTACGACCTGGTCATCGAAGTGGCGATCATTCGGCCAGGGCCGATTCAGGGCGACATGGTTCACCCTTATCTGCGTCGCCGTTCTGGCGAGGAGCAAGTCAGCTATCCCAGCAAGGACGTGGAACGTGTGCTCGAGCGCACGCTTGGTGTGCCGATTTTTCAGGAGCAGGTCATGCAACTCGCGATCGTTGCAGCCGGTTTCACGCCCGGCGAAGCGGATCAGCTGCGGCGCGCGATGGCCGCATGGCGGCGCAGCGGCGATCTCGCGCGGTTCGAGGAACGGCTGATTCGTGGCATGACAGAGCGCCGCTACAGCGAGGAATTCGCGCAACGCATTTTCAGCCAGATCAAGGGATTCGGCGAATACGGATTCCCCGAATCGCATGCTGCGAGCTTCGCGCTGCTGGTCTACGTATCGGCATGGCTGAAGTGTTACGAGCCGGCGGCGTTCTGCTGCGCTTTGTTGAACAGTCAGCCAATGGGGTTCTATGCGCCGCAGCAGCTTGTGCGCTCTGCTCGCGAGCATGGAGTCGAGGTGCGGACTGTCGATGTCGGCCAAAGCGAGTGGGATTCGACGCTCGAGCACAGCGCCGGTGGCGAGCCGGCCCTGCGGCTCGGCTTGCGGGTGGTCAAAGGGTTGGCAGCGGAATCCGGTAATCGAGTCGTTGCGGCACGCGCCCACGGCGCATTCGACAGCGTGCGCGATCTCGCCACCAGAGCCAGTCTTGGCGCCAAGGATCTCGGTGCGCTCGCATCCGCCGGTGCTTTGAAGACTCTGACGGCCCATCGGCATCGGGCACGCTGGGAAGTGGCTGGAGTGGAACAGCCGACCGCGCTGCTCGAGCGGCCGCGCTTCAACGAGGCGCTGCCGTTGCTGCGTCGCCCCAGCGAGGGTGAAGACATTGCCGCGGACTACGCCCACGTCGGCGTGAGCCTGGGCCGGCATCCACTGGAATTGTTGCGCCCCCGGCTGATTCACCTCAGGATCAGCCCGGCGCGCGAGGTGGCGGGGCTCGCCCATGGGGTCCGGGTTCGGGCGGCGGGCCTCGTGATCACTCGGCAACGGCCGTCGAGCGCCTCGGGAGTCACGTTCGTAACCCTGGAGGACGAAACCGGCTATCTGAATCTCGTGGTGTGGGACAGGCTCGCCCAGCGGGACCGCAAGGCACTGCTCGGGGCGGCGTTACTGGGCGTTGCGGGAACGGTGCAGAAAGAAGGGGAGGTTTTGCACATCGTCGCCGAGCGGCTGTTCGATCATACGGATCTGCTCGGCAGGCTCGTCACGCGCTCGCGTGACTTTCATTGATGGCTGGCTACCGCCAGCGGGCTCATACGTCGTAGTCGTCGAAATCCTCGAGATCGCGTTTGGCCCGTTTTTCTTCCATCAACAGCTCGAGTCGCCGTTTCGCGGCCTGTTCTTTGCCAGGCTGCACGACGCCATCGACTTCGAGCTCATGAATGAGCTCTTCGACATTGATCTCTACCGATGGATCGCCGACGTTGTCCGTCGTCTCCACCGCGGGCTCGCCCTCATCGGCCTCGGGTTCTTCCTTGGCCTCTTCCTCGAGCTCTTCCGTTTCTTCTTCCGGCTCTTTGACCTTGGCCTTCATTCCTCCCTCCGATTGAGTCGGCGAACCGTCAGTCGCAGTCGGCGCCTTTATAAACCTGCCCAAAAATGTTGGCAATACCCCCACGGCCGCGCTGTGAACGGCTGCACAATCGGGAGAAAATGACCTTGCGCTGCGCCGCGTTTACCGCGCGAGCTGACTGATTTGGAAGATAGGCAACAAAATTGCCATGACGATCGCGAGCACCACGAGACCCATGACGACGATCAGTAGTGGCTCGAGCACGCTCAGCATCGTGGCGAGCAGGCTGTCCATCTCGGCTTCCTGATGGTTCGCCGCACGCTCGAGCATGTCGTCGAGCTCGCCGCTGGCCTCGCCGCTCGAGATCAGATGAACGCTCATGGGTGGAAACAGCTTCGACTGTGCCAATGCGCGACCGATTGCACCACCTTCGCGCACGCGCACCGCGGCTTCCTCGACCGCGGCGCGCATCGGCAGGTTCGCGACCACGGATGCGCTGATGCGCAGGGCTTCGAGGGCCGGCACGCCGCTTGCAGTCAGGATGCTCAGCGTGCGTGTAAAGCGTGCGGTATTCAGGCCGCGCGTCACACGGCCGAAGATGGGCGCCCTGAGCAGCCACCAATGCACGCGCCGGCGGATTTCCTCGCGTTTCAGCAGGCGGCTGGCTGTGTAGATGGCGGCTACGATGACGGCCAGGAGCAATGGCCACCAATGCTGGAGGCCAGTCGAGAGGGCAATCAGGGCGCGCGTCATGATCGGCAGCTTCTGGCCGGTGGTCTCGAACACGCCGACGACCTTGGGTACGACATAGACGAGCATCAGCGTCACGATGAACATCGCGATCGTCGTCAGAACGATCGGGTAGACCATCGCCTGGGTCACTTTCTGGCGCAGACCGTGCCGCGACTCCGTGTAATCCGCCAGCCGCTCGAGCACGGCGTCGAGCTGGCCCGCCTGCTCGCCGGCCGTTACGGTCGCGCGGTACACGGGCGGGAACGCGTACGGAAACTCATCCAAGCCCACGGCCAGCGATTGGCCTTCGAGAACCTTCGCGCGCACGCCGAGCACGACGCTCTTGATACGCGGTTTCTCCGTGTGCTCACTGACGGCGAGCAGGGCCTCCTCGAGCGGCAGGCCAGCCTTCACCAGCGTCGCAAGCTGGCGCGTGACCAGAGCCAGGTCGAGGCCCGAGATTCCCTTGAACAGCGAGAACTGGCGTCGCGACCTGCGCTCCTCCGTCTCGACTTCTGCAACTTCGACCGGCAATAGCTGGCGGTCGCGCAGCAGTTGGCGGATGTGCCTCGGCGTGTCGCCTTCGAGGATGCCGCGGTGTTCCTTGCCGCCGGTGTCGACGGCAACATACTGATAGGCACCCATTATTCGCCCCGCGTGACCCGGACGACCTCTTCGATGGTCGTGACGCCGGCCAGGATCTTGCGGACGCCGTCTTCGCGGATGCTCGGCGTCAACGTTCTGGCATAGCGCTCCAGCTCGTGCTCGCCGGCGCCGTCGTGGATCATGGTCTGCATGGTGCTGTCGACCTTCACGAGCTCGTAGATGCCGGTGCGTCCCTGGTAGCCACGTTCTGCGCCGGGCGCGCGGTACAACGTCGGCGGGTTCGCCGGATCCACGTTCAGCAGTCGGCACTCGTATTCACTGGCGCGATACGGGACGCGGGTCGCAGGATCGAGCACGCGCACCAGGCGCTGAGCCAACACGCCGATCAAGCTCGACGACAGCAGGAACGGCTCCACGCCCATGTCGCGCAGGCGCGTAACGGCACCGACCGCCGTGTTCGTGTGCAACGTCGACATCACAAGGTGGCCCGTCAAGCTGGCCTGCACCGCGATCTCGGCCGTCTCGAGGTCGCGGATCTCGCCGACCATCACGACGTCGGGGTCCTGCCGCAGGATCGCGCGCAGGCCGCGCGCGAACGTCATCTCGACCTTCGTGTTGACCTGCGTTTGCCCGATGCCGTCGATGTAGTACTCGATCGGATCCTCGACCGTCAGGATGTTGCTCGTGAGGTCGTTGATGCGCTCGAGCGCGGCGTAGAGCGTGGTGGTCTTACCGGAGCCCGTGGGGCCGGTTACGAGCAGAATGCCGTGCGGTCGGTGAACTAGGTCGTCCATCGCGGCCTGGTCCTCGTCGGACATGCCGAGGTTCGCGAGGGTAAGACGGCCCGCTTCCTTGTTCAGGAGGCGCAGCACGACGCGCTCGCCATGCCCGGACGGGATGGTCGAGACGCGCACGTCGACGGCTCGGCCCGCGATGCGTAGCGAAATTCGTCCGTCCTGCGGCAGCCGCTTCTCGGCAATGTCGAGCTTTGACATGACCTTGACGCGCGACACGACGATCGGCGCCACGGCGCGTTTCGATTGCAGCACCTCGCGCAGCACGCCGTCTATGCGGAACCGGACGGTCATACGGTTCTCGTAGGGCTCGATGTGGATGTCGGACGCGTTGTCCTTCACCGCTTGCGTCAACAGGGCATTGATGAGCCGGATGATCGGCGCTTCGTCGTCGCTGTCGATCAAGTCGGAGGGCTCTGGCAGCTGCTGAGCCACGGCCATTAGGTCGGTCTCGTCGTCGAGGCCCTCGACCATGGTCATGGCTGCGCCGCTCTCGTAGGCGGCCTGGAGCGTCGCGTCGAAGGTCTGCGCGTCCACCTCGGTGAACGTGACCGGTGCGCCTGCAAACCGGCGCACTTCGGCCAGGCCCTGCGGCGGCGTGCCGGTGCGGTAGATCGCGTGGACGACGCCCTCGTGCAGATCCTTGATCAGTACGCCGTGACGCTTGGCGAACGCGAACGGAAGGGACCGGGCCGCGGCGGCGGCCGGCGACGCGGGTTCCGGGTTATCGGGATTCGCTGCCATTGGCTGCGGGTGCAGGTAGGCTCTGTTTCTCGGGCGCGGGCTCCGGGAACGGTGGAACCTCGGGACGTTGGCCGTTGCGGATCAGAGGTTTGTTGCTGTCATTCATCTGCCGCTGCAGCTCTTGTATGTAGCGGTACTTCGCGTTGGTCTGGAATCGTGCGTCCATTTCGTCGTGGAGGATCACGGGCCGGATGAAGACCATGAGATTGGTCTTGGTGCGCTCAGTTTTGCGCGCCCGGAACAGCCAACCCAGGCCAGGGATTCGACCGAGACCGGGTACGCGCTGCTCGTTGTTGCGCATCTGGTCGTCGATCAGGCCGCCGAGAATCAGCATTTCGCCGTCGTGCACGAACACGGACGTCGAGATCGTGCGATTGTTGGTCACGAGGTCCACGGCGCCCGTCGCGCCGGCGCTGATGCTCGAGGTCTCCTGCTCGATCTTGAGCTTCACACCGCTGCCTTCGTTGATCTGCGGCGTGATCTTGAGCTTGGTGCCGACTTCCTGGCGCTGAATGGTCTGGAACGGGTTCACCGTGCCGGTGCTCGTACTGCCGGTGTTCGTGAACTGCCCGGTCACGAACGGCACCTGCTGGCCGACCTTGATCTCGGCCTCCTCGTTGTCGAGTGTCACGATTTGCGGTGTCGAGACCACGTTCGTGTCGGCGTCGCCGCGCAGCGCGTTCAGCAGTGCGGCCCAGCTCGTGCCACCGTCGCGGAGGCGGCCGATGGCGGCCGTGATGCCCTGCGGGATCGAGGACAGGCTGGTCGTGCTGCTGGACCCGGCCTGCGCGAGCTGCGTGATGCTGCCAGTTGTGCCGCTGAAGTTGGTGATGCCCAGGGCCTTATCGCTGTCGGCGCCGTTCAACAACCACGTCGTGCCGATCTGTGCGGCTTTGGACTCGGAGATTTCGACGATGATCGCGTCTACCTGCACCTGCAGGCGTGGGATGTCGATCTGGTTGACGACCGCCATCATGTCCTGGCGAATACGCTCCGGTGCGTTGATCACGAGTGCGTTCGTGCCGGCGTCCGCCCAGATCGTGACCGGGCCGGCGTTGGCCACGCCGCCCTCGGCCGCGGCGCCCGGTTTGGGTGCGCCGCCCCCACCAGCGGCCCCGCTGCCGCCGAATTGAGCCTGGAGCTTCGTGGCGAGGTCTTCCGCATCGGCGTAGTTCAGGTAGCGAACAAGCGTGTTGCCACCCTGCGAAGTCGGGGTGTCGAGATGCGCGATCAGGGCCCGGTAACGCAAGCGGCTGGGGCCGTTGCCGGCCAGCAGCACGCTGTTCGTGCGCGGATCGGAGATGACCTGGATGGGCGGCGTGCCGCCTGCGGCCTGCGCTGCCTGATTCAGCGCGTTCAGCATGCGCACGACGTCGTCGGCGCCGGCGTTCTCGAGCGGTACGACTTCCACGTCTTCGGTGCCTGCCTGATCCATGCGCCGGATCAGCGCCTGGATACGCTGGATGTTCTGCGGGCGGTCCGCGACGATCAACGTGTTCGAGGTCGGATGCGCGGCGAGGTGCGCCGATTGCGGCAACAGGGGCCGCAGGATCGGCACGAGCTGCGCGGCAGCGATGTTCTCGAGCACGATGGCTTGCGTCACGTAGTCGGAGCCTGAGCCGAAGCGAGCGTTCGCGTCGGGCACGATCTGCAGCGCGTCGCCGGAGTCGAGCGCTACGAACCCGTGAACCTCGAGCACGGACTGGAACAGCCGATAAAAGGCGGGGGGCGACATCGGCGCGTTCGACAGCACCGTGACCTGCGCCCGAACCCGCGGGTCGATGATGATCGTGCGCCCGATGACCTGCGCCACCTGCTCTGCAACCACTCGAATGTCGGCGTCCCGATAGTTCGGCGTGAGCTGTGGACCCTGCTGTGCCAGCCCGAGAGTGCCGGAGAGCAGGCCAAGGGCGGCGGCCACACAAACGGTGAGCAGCTTCGAGAGCCGCGGCGGCCGCAATCGGCTGTCGCGCAGAGGCTTCCGGAGATTTATCACTCGCGCTTCTCCTGAAGCCGTTTCAGCTGCGTAGTATCGATGACGATGACTTGTGGAGTGCCTTCGCGGAGCACGGTGACGTTGGCCTGGCTCGTCTCGCCGAGAGACTCGAAGACCTGCAGGCCTTGGCTCGGATCGTCGAGAACCGTGCCGTTGATGTCGGTCACGACGTCGCCAGGTTGCAGGCCCAACGCCTCGAACGTGGCGCGATCCCTGCCCGGATTGACGCGGAAGCCTACGACTTTGCCTTCCTGAACGTGCGGTGCCAGACGCACGACGTCGGTCAGGCGCGAGGCGTTCTCGCTGATCACTTGCCGAAGGGAGCCGGCGGGCTGCGCAGCCGCCGGCGGAAGAATGGGGCTCGTGGTGCGCGGAGCGGCACTTGAAAGCTGCTCGGGCAGGCGCAACGTCTCGAGCCTGCCGCTGCGATTGAGCAGCACGCGGTCCGGCTCGACGGAATGCAGAGTAGCGCCGTCTGCGTTATCGATGGCGTCACCGACGTGGTACGTTCTCTCCTGCCCGCGATTGGCCGAGATGATGGCCTGGCCCTTGGGGCCGCCGGCGAGGATGCCGGTCAGCGAAAGGCTCAGGTTCGTGTCGGGTGCATCGACGGTTTCGACTACGGGCGCGGCGGCGGCGTCTACCCGGGCCTCGCCGAAGAGGTGCGAGTCCGTGAGTTTGCCGAGATCCGCGGGTTGCGCCGTGGGTGTCGACGCTGCGGGCCGGGCCGCCAAGGTGGGCGGCGCGCCAGGAACGAGGCTCCAGGTGATGCCGGCGAGCTGATACGCGATGGTCACGACGAGCACCGCCGTGACGGCGGGCGGCAGATATTTGTTGACGGTGGTGAGCCGCTGCTCAGGGTTCTCCGTCCAGTCGACCAGTCGCTTGGCGACATCCATAAATGAATGCTCGGTCCCGCTCAGCTCACGGACAGTTTGTCATCATAAGGCAGTCGTACGATGTGTAACAAGTGACTGAATTTGCTAATACTGCCGACTAGGGCACAGTTGCTTTTGGCCTGTACCGTTGCAGTGTGCGAGCGCTCCGATCCGTTCTTCAATTGACCGATCTCCACCGATAGAATTCCCGTCAGGATGTCGAAAGAGCACACAAGGATGGACAGGGGCGAAGGCCACGGCCTGGTGACCGAGGAAGCCAAGCCGCGCCTGAAGCGCCCACCGCTTTATCGCGTAGTACTGTTGAACGACGATTACACTCCGATGGAATTCGTCGTCCAGGTGCTCGAGAAGATCTTCTCGCTGGATCGGACGACGGCCACCAGGATCATGCTGGAAGTCCATACGAAAGGGAAAGGCGTCTGTGGTGTCTACACTTATGAGATAGCGGAGACCAAGGTCGCGCAGGTCACGGGTTTGGCACAGCAGCACCAGCATCCATTGCTCTGCACCATGGAAGAAACCTAAATGTTATCGAGTGAGCTCGAATATTGTCTGAACGAGGCTTTTCAGCGCGCGCGCGAAGAGCGGCACGAGTTCATCACCGTCGAGCATCTACTGCTCGCGTTGCTCGACACGCCAGCGGTCATGGAGGTATTGAAGGCCTGCGGCGCGGATCTCGCCCGGCTGCGGCGCGAGCTCAAGACATTCATCGAGGAGTCCACGCCGCGCTTGCGCGGCGAGGACGAAGAGACTGAGGTCCAACCGACCCTTGGCTTCCAGCGCGTGTTGCAGCGCGCGGTGTTCCATGTGCAGTCGAGCGCACGGAAAGAGGTCACGCCGGTCAACGTGCTCGTGGCCATCTTCAGCGAGAAGCAGTCGCAGGCGGTCTACTTCCTCGATCTCCAGGACGTCAAGCGCCTCGATGTCGTCAATTTCGTCTCGCACGGCGTGCCGAAGGTCCAGGAGCCGAGCAAGCCCGAAGGCGAGGATGGCGGCGCGGACGGCGAGCGAGGTGCAGATGGGAATCCGCTCGAGCGCTTCACGACGAACCTGAATGCGCTGGCGGAGGCCGGCAAGATCGACCCGTTGATCGGCCGGCAGGCCGAGATCGAACGCACCGTGCAGATTCTTTGCCGGCGACGCAAGAACAATCCGCTGTTCGTCGGCGAGGCCGGGGTCGGGAAGACCGCGCTGGCCGAAGGCTTGGCGCGCTTGATCGTCGAGGGCAAAGTGCCCGAGATTTTGCGCAACTGCACGATCTACGCGCTCGACATGGGTTCGTTGATCGCCGGCACCAAGTATCGCGGTGACTTCGAGAAGCGCTTGAAGGGCGTCGTGGCAGGGCTCAAGAAGCAGCCGGGCGCGATTCTATTCATCGACGAGATCCACACCGTGATCGGTGCCGGCGCCGCATCGGGTGGAGTCATGGATGCGTCCAATCTGATCAAGCCGCTGCTCGCGAACGGCGAGCTGCGCTGCATCGGTTCCACCACGTATTCCGAGTTCCGTGGAATTTTCGAGAAGGATCACGCGCTCGCGCGCCGGTTCCAGAAGATCGACGTGACCGAGCCTTCGGTGGAAGAGACCGTGGAGATCCTGCGGGGGCTCAAGACGCGCTTCGAGGAGCATCACGAGGTCACGTATACCGATGAGGCGCTGCGCGCGGCTGCCGAGCTTTCGGCGAAGCACGTCAATGATCGGCATTTGCCCGACAAGGCCATCGATGTCATCGACGAGGCGGGGGCGAATTGCCGGTTGCAGCCGCAGGCCGTGAAGCCACGCGTCGTCGACGTCGAGCTGATCCAGAACATCGTCGCGAAGATCGCGCGCATCCCGCCGAAAACCGTATCCGTGTCCGATCGTGACGTGCTGAAGAACCTCGAGCGCGATTTGAAGCTCGTGATCTTCGGCCAGGATCGCGCGATCGGCGCGCTCGCGTCGGCCATCAAGATGGCGCGGTCGGGCCTTGGCGATGAACGGCGGCCCGTCGGCTCGTTCCTGTTCGCGGGCCCCACCGGCGTAGGCAAGACCGAGGTCACTCGTCAGCTCGCTCTGACGATGGGCGTGGAACTCGTGCGTTTCGACATGTCCGAGTACATGGAGCGGCACACCGTGTCGCGCCTGATAGGCGCGCCGCCGGGCTACGTCGGTTTCGATCAGGGGGGGTTGCTGACGGAAGCCATCAGTAAGCACCCGCACTGTGTGCTCTTGTTCGACGAAATCGAGAAGGCGCACCCGGAAGTGTTCAACCTGCTGCTGCAGGTTATGGATCACGGCACCCTGACGGACAACAACGGCCGCAAGGCAGATTTCCGCAACATCACGATCGTGCTCACGACGAACGCAGGTGCGCAGGAGGCGACGCGCGCTTCGGTCGGGTTCACGGTGCAGGATCATTCGACCGACGCGATGGAAGTGCTGAAGAAGCTGTTCTCGCCGGAGTTCCGTAACCGGCTCGATGCAATCATCGAGTTCCAGCCGCTCGACGAGCAGTCGGTCGTGCGCGTGGTCGACAAGCTCGTTCTGGAGCTCGAATCGCAGCTAGACAAGAAGGAGGTCACGATCGAGCTCGATCCCGCAGCCCGTGACTGGGTGGCGATTCGTGGCTACGACAAGAAGATGGGTGCGCGACCGATGGCGCGCATCATTCAGGAGCACATCAAGCGGCCGCTCGCTGAGGAGCTGTTGTTCGGCAAGCTCGCCGGTGGCGGTCACGTGCGGGTCGAAGTGGCTCCCAGCGGCGAGTCACTACAGCTCACGGTAGAGCCCACGTTGCGCGAGCTCGAGCACCTTCCTGAGTCCACCGACAACGCGCGCCCTGCGCGTAGGCCGCGCAACGGCGAACGTCGCGAGAACGATCTCGCAGAGCAAAAGGACGAAGGCGGCGGGAGTTGAGGGCGGGTCAGCGCGCGCGGTAGGTGATGCGGCCTTTGGTAAGGTCGTACGGTGTGAGTTCCACCGTGACAGCGTCGCCCTTCAAGATCCGAATGTAGTGTTTGCGCATCTTGCCGGAGATGTGCGCGGTGACGACGTGTCCGTTTTCGAGCTCCACGCGAAATGTCGTGTTCGGCAGCGTTTCCACTACCGTACCTTCCATTTGTATGGCTTCTTCTTTTGGCATTCAGCAACAGCTCTGGAGCCCGGCGGGCGGCGCATTGTTGCATACGGGCAGCAAGGGCGGCAAACCGATGCGCGGCGGGGGCTCAGGGCCAGCGGCGGGGCGTCCCCAGCGGTTCGCAATACTGCGCCACGAGCCGCAGAAACTCGGAGCGCCCGATGTTCGTGGCGCCAAGGCTCATGGTGTGTGCCGAGGCGACCTGGCAGTCGATCAGCGCGAACCGCCTCGCGCGCAGGAACTCTACGGCATGCACGAGCGCGACCTTTGATGCATCGGTCGCGCGCGTGAACATCGACTCACCGAAGAACACGCGACCGAGCGCGACACCGTACAGTCCGCCGACGAGCGTGTCGTCGTGCCAGGCTTCGAACGAGTGTGCCCAACCCAGGCGGTGGAGCCTGCCGTAGGCGGTGGCCATGTCGGGCGTGATCCACGTGCCGTCCGCATACGGACGCGGCGCCGCGCACGCGGCGACGACGTCGTCGAATGCGCTGTCGACGCGAAACTCGAAACGGCCGCTGCGCAGCGACCGGCGCAGGCTACGCGAGACGTGCAGTCCGTCGAGCCATAGCACGGCGCGCGGATCGGGGCTCCACCACAGAATCGGCTGGCGCTCGTCGTACCACGGGAAGATGCCGCGCCGGTAAGCGGCGAGCAGGCGCTCGGGCTCGAGGTCGCCGCCCGCGGCAAGCAAACCGTTCGGCTCGGTCAGCGCCTCGTCAGGCGGTGGAAAATCGACGGCGGTCGAGCGCGACAACCAACGTAGCGTGCTCATCGGTGGCTCAACCGCCGCGGATCGAGAGTTCGCTCGGATCGAGCAGCTCGCGGTACGGTACGTGCTCGTCGAGCTCCGTCATGTATGCATCGACGTGGCTAGTTTCTCGACGTAGGAAGTTTCCGACGGCCGCGTGAAATTCTCGATCGCGTAGCCAGTGGTACGACCACGTCGCCTGCGGCGTAAAGCCGCGGCTGATCTTGTGCTCGCCCTGTGTTCCGGGCTCGAACTTCTGCAAGCCGCGGCGAATGCAGTAGTCGATGCCCTGGTAGTAACAGGTCTCGAAGTGCAGGCTATGAAAATCCGCGACGCTGCCCCAGTAGCGACCGTACAGCGTGTCGGTGCTGCGGAAACAGATGGCCGTAGCGATCGGCGTGCCTTGATAGCGCGCGAGCACGACGACGAGGTTGCCGGGGATCGCCGCGACGATCTCTTCGAAGAACTCACGGTTCAAGTACGGTGGGCGGCCATGTTGCGCGAACGTGCGCGAATAGCATTCGAAGATCGTGTCCCAATCTGCCGCCGTCGGCTCGTCGCCGCGCAGGTGCTCGAACGTGATGCCGGCTTCGGCGATGCGCCGCCGTTCGCGCTTGGCCTTCTTGCGCTTCGCGGAGCTGAACCGCGATAGGAAGTCGTCGAAGTCAGCGTAGCCATCGTTGTGCCAATGAAATTGGCAGCTCTTGCGAGCCAGCAGGCCCTCGGCCTCGAGCAACGGTGCTTCGGCCTCCGTCGGAAACAGTACGTGGAGCGACGACGCGTCGAGTGCGATAGCGGCTTCGCGCGCAGCCTGGATCAGGGCGTGACCAACCGCGGCGTCGGCGTCGGCTCGCAGCAACATGCGCGCTCCGGTGGCCGGCGTGAAAGGCACGGCGGCCACGAGCTTCGGATAGTACGATCGGCCTGCGCGCTCGTAGGCGTCGGCCCAGCTCCAATCGAACACGAATTCGCCGCGCGAGTCGTACTTTATATACAGCGGTAACGCGCCGACGAACCCGAGTTCGTCGCTGGCCGTGAGGTGGATGGGTTGCCACGCCGTGCCCGGTCCCACGCAGCCGCTGCGCTCCAGTGCCATCAAGAATGCGTGGCTCAAGAACGGGTTATCGCCCGCGAGCGCGTTCCAGGCCGAGGCAGCGATGCCGCCAAGACTGGGCCATTGTTGGATCGTGAGACGCATGCCACGAGTGTGCCCGCCGGGTCCGCGGTCGTCGAGTCGCCGCGAAGCGGGGGAAGGCGGCGCAACCCGGCAATCTTGGCGGCGGACTATGCGCGCCTTCACTTATCAGTATAATCAGCAGATTAAGTCAATTTACTGTCGCACCACTTGAATAAAGCCAAGGCCAGCGCGCTCGAGACGTTCTTCGTGCCGCGAATTCGCGGGCTTCGCGAGTCGGCGTTCTGGCTGCTCGCCGGGGTCGGCGTGATTCTGTTGTTGGCGCTGCTGAGCTACAGCCCCGTCGATCCCGCGTTCAGCGTGGCCGGCGGCAGCGATACGGTCGTCAATCGCATGGGCCCCGCCGGGGCGTGGTTCGCCGACGTCGCGTTCGTGCTGTTCGGCGCGTCCGCCTACCTGTTCCCCGTGCTCGTGATCATCGCCGGCGTGTTCCTGTTCCGCAGCGAGGAGCTGCCGGAACGAGCCGCGACGATCTGGCGCGGCGTAGGGTTCCTGTTCTCGATCGCGTCGAGCTCTGGGCTTGCGACGTTGCACTTCACGTCCGCAAGCATGCGCGAGACTGCCGGCGGCATCTTGGGTCAGCTCGTGGGCCACGGCCTTGCGTACGCGCTCGGCCTGCTCGGTGCCACCGTGTTGTTGCTCGTGCTGTGGCTCGCGGGTGTGTCGCTCGCGACGGGGGTGTCATGGGTCGCGGTCATGGATCGCACCGGGCGCGCCGTGTATTTGAGCCTCGCCGAGTTGAACGTATGGATCGGCGAGGCGCGCATTTGGTGGGCGGGCCGGCGCGCCAAGCAGCAGCGGCAGGAAGTCGTCAGCAAGGTGCGCGCTAGACCCAAGACAGCCGCGCCGCGCATCGAGCCCGTGCTCGAAAGGGTCGAGGTCAGCGCACGCGCATCCGAGCGGCTCGAGCGCGAGCGGCAGGTGCCCTTGTTCGAGCCACCGGAGTCAAACGAGCTGCCGGCGCTCTCGTTGCTCGATAACCCGCCGGCGAAGGAAGGCGGGTATTCGCCTGAGTCGCTCGAGGCCATGTCGCGCCTCGTCGAACTCAAGCTCAATGACTTCGGCGTTGAAGCGGAAGTCGTCGCGGTGCATCCGGGGCCCGTTGTCACTCGCTTCGAGCTGAAGCCCGCGGCCGGCGTCAAGAGCAGCCAGATCAGCAATCTCTCGAAGGATCTCGCGCGGTCGCTGGCGACCGTCAGCGTACGGGTCGTCGAGATCATTCCCGGCAAGCCATATGTGGGTCTCGAGATTCCGAACGAAGTGCGCGAGATGATTGCGCTCGGCGAGATCATCAAGTCGCAGGCGTATGACGATCTGAAGTCGCCACTCACGCTTGCGCTCGGTAAGGATATCGGCGGCGCCCCGGTCGTGGCGGACCTCGCGCGCATGCCACACCTGCTGATCGCCGGCACCACAGGCTCGGGCAAGTCCGTCGGCCTGAACGCGATGGTGCTGAGCCTCTTGTACAAATCCACGCCCGAGCACGTCCGGTTGATCATGATCGACCCGAAAATGCTCGAGCTCTCGGTCTACGAAGGCATTCCGCATCTGCTCGCGCCTGTCGTCACAGACATGAAGCAGGCCGCGAACGCGCTGCGCTGGTGCGTCGCCGAGATGGAGCGCCGTTACGCGTTGATGGCCGGGCTCGGCGTACGTCATCTGTCGAGCTACAACAAGAAAGTCTCCGACGCCATCGCGAACGGCAAGCCGCTGCTCGACCCGACGTTCAAGCCCGAGCAGGATGGAGAAACGGCGCCCGAGCTCCAGACGTTGCCGTTCATCGTGGTCATCATCGACGAGCTCGCCGACATGATGATGATGGTGGGCAAGAAGGTCGAAGAGCTGATCGCGCGTTTGGCGCAGAAAGCGCGCGCTTCCGGTATCCACATGATCGTCGCGACGCAGCGGCCATCCGTGGACGTGATCACCGGCCTCATCAAGGCGAACATTCCGTGCCGCATCGCGTTCCAGGTGTCTGCCAAGGTCGATTCGCGCACGATCCTGGATCAGATCGGCGCCGAGCATTTGCTCGGCCACGGCGACATGTTGTATCTGCCGCTCGGCACATCGATGCCGATCCGCGTGCACGGTGCGTTCGTGTCCGACAACGAGGTGCACGCCGTCGTAAGGTCGCTGCGAGCCAGCGGCAAGCCGAACTACATCGACAACGTGCTCGACGGTCCGGCCGGCGGCGACATCCTCGGTCTCGATCCCGCACAGGGCGCCACGTCGGGCGAGTTGGACGGCGAACAAGATCCGCTCTACGATCAGGCGGTGCGCATCGTGACCGAGACGCGTAAGGCCTCGATCTCCGGCATCCAGCGGCGCCTGAAGATCGGCTATAACCGCGCCGCGCGCATGGTCGAAACCATGGAAGAGGCTGGCATTGTCGGAAACTTGCAGACCAATGGATTCAGGGAAGTCCTCGCGCCGCCGCCGCCTGCGCTCGACTAGGCTCCCGTTCATCTGTCTCGTCGCCGTTTGCGGCGCGCCGTGGGCGCAGCCCGCGGCTGACGGCGATGCCGCGGCGGGAGTTGCCACACTCGACGCGTTCCTCCGCGACGTCCATACGCTGACGGCCGACTTCAAACAGGAGCTGTGGACCGCCGATCAACGCCTGCTGCAAACCGAAACGGGTTCGCTGTCGCTGCGCCGCCCGAACAGCTTCCGCTGGATTTACGCCGAGCCGACGCAGTTGACCGTGGTTGCCGACGGCAAGCAACTGTGGATCTACGACGTCGAGCTCGCGCAGGTCACGGTGGCGCCGCTCGACTCCACCGTCGAGTCGACGCCGGCGATGCTCCTGAGCGGCGACCGCAGCGTTCGTGACGGGTTCGACGTCGTGCAAACCTACAAGCTCGACGGTCTCGACTGGATCAAGCTCGTGCCGAAGAAAGGCGGCACGGATTTCAGCTCCGTACGGATCGGGTTCAAGGGCAAGGTGCCGCAGCGGCTCGAGCTCGTCGACGGGTTGAATCAGGTCACCCGCATAGAGCTCGAGAATCTCGCCGTGAACCCGAGCCTCGCCGACGGCACGTTCGAGTTCAAGCCGCCTGCCGGCGTCGACGTGATCGGCAGCGAGGGCTGACCCCGCTTGTTACCGCTGCGTTATCCCAGACTCTGGCTCCTGCTCGGTTGGCTGATGGTCTTCGTCGTTGTCGGCGCGAGCCTCATGCCAGCGAAGGCGGTCGAGGTCTTGTTCGGTACGCTCAACGACAAGCTCGAGCATGCCGCAGCGTACGCGGGACTCATGGCATGGTTCGGAGGGATGTTCCGCCGAACGTCGCAGATTTGGATTGGCGTGGCGCTCGTGGTGCTCGGCGGCGGGCTCGAGTTGCTGCAGGGTCTGACGCCCACGCGTACACCCGATCTTCTCGATCTAACCGCGGATACGCTGGGTGTGCTGATTGGGTTGGCGCTTTCGATGACCGTGCTGACCCGCTGGTGTCAGCGCATCGAGACCCTGTTGCCCGTAAGATAGGCACATGCTCGACCCCAAGAACCTGCGCCAGGATCTCGATGGCGTGGCCGCGAATCTCGCGCGCCGCGGCTTCAAGCTCGATCGCGAGCGCTACGTTGCGCTCGAGTCGGAACGCAAGGATCTCCAGGTAAAGGTCGAGGGCTTGCGCCAGGCGCGCAACGAGCGCTCGAAGGCGATCGGCCGCGCCAAAGCCGCCGGCGGCGACGTCGATGCGTTGAAGCGCGAAGTCGGCCAACTTGGCAACGAGCTCGAGAGCGGCGAGACACGTCTGGCGGCGCTCGCGGCCGAGCTCGACGACTTTCAGGCACGGTTGCCGAACCTGCTGCACGCCTCCGTTCCCGACGGCGCCGATTCCGAGGCGAATGTCGAGGTGCGTCGCTGGGGTACTCCGCCGGAATTCTCGTTCGAGCCGCTCGATCACGTCGCGCTCGGCGAGAAGCTTGGCCTCGTCGACTTCGACTCGGCAGCCAAGCTCTCAGGTGCGCGCTTTGTCGTGCTGACGGGCGGCGTCGCGCGGCTGCATCGCGCGATCGCGCAGCTGATGCTCGACCTGCACACGCGCGAGCATGGGTACACTGAAGCCTACGTGCCGTATCTCGTAAACGACGCGTCGCTGTTCGGCACGGGCCAGCTGCCGAAATTCGCCGCCGACCTGTTCGCGATCGAAGGCGAGAACAAACTGAGCCTGATTCCGACGGCCGAGGTATCGCTGACAAACCTCGTGCGTGACACGATCGTCGAAGCCGATCGGCTGCCGATGCGGCTGACGGCGCACACGCCGTGTTTCCGCTCTGAAGCCGGATCGTACGGCCAGGACACGCGCGGCATGATTCGCCAGCATCAGTTCGACAAGGTCGAGCTCGTGCACATCGTGCGGCCCGACGATTCGTATCGCGAGCTCGAGATCCTGGTGGGCCACGCCGAGAAGGTGCTCCAGCGGCTGGGGCTGGCGTACCGCGTGATGGCGCTGTGCGGTGGCGATACGGGGCCGAGTTCCGCGAAAACGTACGATCTCGAGGTGTGGCTGCCCGGCCAGAACAAGTACCGAGAGATCTCCTCGTGCAGCAACTGCGAAGCCTTCCAGGCTCGGCGCATGCAGGCGCGTTGGCGCAACCCGGAAACCGGCAAGCCTGAGCTCGTGCACACGCTGAACGGCTCCGCTTTGGCCGTGGGTCGCACGCTCGTCGCCGTGCTCGAGAACTATCAGCAGGCGGACGGCTCCATCGTGATCCCCGAAGCGCTCCGTCCCTACACGCAGTTGGAGCGAATCGCGCCTCCTTGACACTTTGCCCCTCGCGCACCAGGGAATAAGATGAGCGCGGTCGTGCGCCGGGGGGATCCGGGGAAGAGCATTGCCGACCAAGAACATTCGCAAACTGATCCGGGGGTACTCATGAACATCTCGAGCTTCGGCGGCCGTACGGTTGCCCGCATCGCCGCTGTCGGCGCCGCGCTGACGTGTTTCGCCGCGGTGGCCGCGCCGCCCGAGTTACCCGAGGGCTACATCAGCGGCGTCGTACGCAGCAGCCGCGGGCCCGAAGCCGGCGTGTGGGTCATCGCCGAGACCACGGAAACGCGGACGCCGATGATCAAGATCGTCGTTACGGGTGACGACGGCCGTTACGTGTTGCCGCAGTTGCCGACGGCGACCTACAACGTCTGGGTTCGCGGCTATGGGCTCGTGGACTCCGCCAAGGTCGAAGGCCGGCCGGGCGATACGGCGCTGAACTTGAACGCTACGCTCGCGCCCACGCCGGCCGACGCCGCGAAGGTGTATCCCGGCAACTACTGGCTGTCGCTGCTGCAACCGCCGCCGAAGAGTGCGTTCCCCGGTACGGGCGACAAGGGCAACGGCATGCCGCCCGCGATGGACTCGCAGGCGCACTGGATCTACAACATCAAGAGTGGCTGCAACTTCTGCCACGAGCTCGGTACGCAGATCACACGTACGCTCGGCCACATGGATCACCTCGGCTTCAAGACGCCGGAGGAGGCGTGGGTGTATCGCACGCAGCTCGGCGTGCGCGGCAGCGCGATGGCCGGCACGATGGCGCAATGGGGCACGCAGGCCGGCGCGAAGGTGCTGGCCGACTGGACCACGCGCATCGCGAATGGCGAGCTACCGCCGCAGCCGGATCGGCCGGCCGGCGTCGAGCGTAACGTCGTGGTCACGTTGTGGGACTGGGGCAACGCGCAGTCGTTCATGCACGACGAGATCTCGACGGACAAGAACGACCCCACGGTGAACGGCTACGGTAAGGTCTATGCGGCATCGTCCGGCCACGGCCGGCTCACCGTGCTCGACCCGGTCGCCAACGACAGCTACGAAGTCGTGATTCCGACGCGAGAAGACCCGCGCAAAGTGTCGTCGCGGTTCCCGCCGCCGGCGATGCCGTCGAACTTCTGGGGCATGCAGCACCTGTGGGGCCCCGAGAACCCCGCCGACCCCCACAACCCGATGATGGATCGCAAGGGCCGCGTGTGGATCACGTCGAAGATCCGGGACGACGAGCCCGCGTTCTGCAAGGAAGGCTCGAGCAATAAGTTCGCGAAGTATTACCCGCTGACGTTCAGCAACCGACAGGCGTCCGTCTACGACCCGGCTACGGACAAGTTCGAGCTCATCAACACGTGCTTCGCCACGCATCACCTGCAGTTCGACAACGACCCGGATCAGACGCTGTACTTCAACGAGCTGCTCGGACCGATTGTGGGCTGGGTCAACACGCGGGAGTTCGATCGCACGCACGATGAGCAGGCCACCCAAGGTTGGTGCCCGCAGATCGTCGACAGCAACGGCGACGGCAAGATCACGAAGCCGTGGAACAAGGCGGGCGGACCCATCGATCCGAAGCTCGATACCGAGGTGCGCTATAACCTGTACGCGGTCATTCCGAGCCCGGTCGACAATTCGGTGTGGGGCGCGTCCGAGGAGTTTCCCGGCTACATCGTCCGCATCGACCGCGGCAACAACCCCCCCGAGACCTGCGCGACCGAAGTCTACAAGGTGCCCGAGCCCGGCATCGATCCGCGCGGCATCGACATCGACAGCAACGGCATCGTGTGGACGGCGCTCGCGGCCAGCAGTCATCTGGCGAGCTTCGATCGCAGCAAGTGCAAGGTACTGAATGGTCCGCGCGCGCTGGCGGGCACGCACTGCGACGCGGGTTGGACGCTGCATGTCACCGATGGGCCGCGTTTCAAGGGCACCGATATTCCGTCGGACTTTCACTACTTCAATTGGGTGGACCAGCACAACGTGTCGGGTCTCGGCGCGAACACGCCGTTCGCCACCGGCTCGAACTCCGAGGCGCTGCTGGCGCTCGACCCGAAGACGGGCAAGTGGCTGAAATTCCGCGTGCCGTATCCGCTCGGCTTCTACCACCGCGGCATGGACGGGCGTATCGACGATCCCGATGCGGGGTGGAAAGGCCGGGGGTTGTGGGCCAATTACGGCACGCACCTGATCTGGCACGTCGAGGGGGGTAAGGGCACGACCGGCAAGGCCGTGCACTTCCAGATTCGGCCGGACCCGCTCGCTTACTAGGGGTCCAGCAAACGGGGCCGTCGCGCGTCAGGCGCGCGGCGGCTCCGGGTCGAACATCGACCGCAGCGTATTCGCGAACTCCTGGAAACGCTGCTTCGCGGTTTTCTTGATCTTGATCGCGGCGCCGCCGAACAGCGCGATGCCTTCGATGATCAGCGTCGGAGCGTCCGCGTCGGCCGTGGTGTTCGCGCGATTGTCGACGCCGCCGAAGATGCAGATGGCCTTCGACCGCGTGCGCATGCCTTCGCGTACATAGAAGGTGGCGCCGCCGAACATGCAAAAAATCATGATCCGCGTGGTCTTCGCGGTGAAACGCGCGTTGCTGAAATCGAGCTCGCAGCCGCCAAATACGTTGATCATCTTGATCTCCTGCGGCACATCCCAGGCGCCGGAGCGCGTGGTACCGCTGAAGATGTTGACAATGGTTTCTACTTCCTCGCCTTCGACCGCGGCGGTGGGATCGATCCGAATGCCGAGCTCCGCCTTCTTCTGCGCCGTGTAGTCCTTGTCGGCTTTCAGATCGAGGTCGCGTGTGAGCTCGACGAGCTGCTCGGCCGTTTTGGCATCGAGCGCTTCGTCGAGCCGGCGCTCGAAAGCCTCCCGCGACAGCCGGCCGTGGCCGTAATTCATGATCAGCTGGTCGACGGTTTGCTCGCGCAGGGAGTCGATGGGTTGGTCTTGCGGATTGACGGGCATGCGATAAACCTCGTGGAACTGCGCTGACCAGGCGCGTTAGCCAATTCGTGCGTCGAGCAGAATAGGCCGGGTGAACTTACCGTGCAACCGTAACGGGCGCACCGCGGGGCCAGTGAGATGTGCCCACGTTTTGTATGATTCGGCCAATCAGACGGCGTGTTCCTGGAATGCAAGTAGGCGATTCGTGCGCTGCGACCCCACGCTACGGGCTCGATCATCAACATTTCGGCGCGCTCGGGGCTCGTCGGCATTCCGCGGGAAGTTGCGGCCGTCGCCGTGCTACTTGCCTCGGAAGAAGCCGCCTACATGACGCGCACGGGGACTCAGCCGGTCACTGAAACTACCACCGAACCGCCGGGTTCGCTCGTCTTGGCGGATCTTTTGGTCGCGGCGGGGGCGTTCGGGTTATCTTATTCGGCAATCAACAATCCCGCGTGAGCGGGCGACTTCGGGGGAAGCACATGAGCTCTGGACACGATTTCGGGCGGCGCAACATCGACCGCAGAACTTTCATCGGGGCCAGTCTCGCCGCGGCGGGTACGGGCATGGCGTTTGGCGGGTTGCCGCTGACGGCGCTGGCGCAGGATCGGCGGCTCACGACAGTGGGCGGCGTCGCGAAAACGAAATACGGTCAGGTTCGCGGCCTGCTGAAAGACGGCGTCCAGCAGTTCTGGTGCGTGCCGTACGGCGCGCCCACGGGCGGCGCGAATCGCTTCATGCCGCCGCAGAAACCGGCCGCATGGTCAGGCGTCAAGGATCACTTCGAGATCACGTGGGCCGCGCCCATGGAGCCGGGCGGTACGGAGCCGTCGCCGGTCGTCACCGCGCTGAATCGTCTCACGCCGCAGAGTGAGGATTGCCTTACCGTCAACGTGTTCACGCCCGGGCTCGACAAGAAGCGTCGGCCGGTCATGGTGTGGATGCACGGTGGCGGCTTCTCCGCCGGCTCCGGCAACTATTTGCTGTACGACGGCACGAACCTCGCGAAGAAGGAAGACGTCGTCGTCATCTCGGTCAATCATCGCCTCAACATTTTCGGCTTTCTGCACCTCGCCGATATCGGCGGAGAGAAATGGGCGGGCGCGACGAACGTCGGCATCCAGGATCTTGCCGCGTCGCTCGAATGGGTGCGTGACAACATCGAGAGCTTCGGCGGGGATCCGAGCCGCGTCACGATCTTTGGCCAGTCGGGGGGTGGCGGTAAGACCACGACCGTGATGGCCATGCCGTCGGCCAAAGGCCTGTTCCATCGCGCGATCGCACAGAGCGGCTCCGCGTTCCGCGGTCAATCCGCGGACGATGCGAGCGCCGCTGCGGAACAGTTGCTCGCGCGGCTCGGGATCGCGAAGAACCAGCTCGAGAAGATCCAGCAGATCGATTGGCACGACATTCAGAAGGCCTACTACGCCGAGCCGCGCATCGCGCGCCTAGGCAATGGCCCCGTGATCGACGGCAAGATTCTGCCGCGGCACCAGTGGGATCCAACGGCGCCGTCGTACTCCGCGGCTGTCCCTCTGCTCGCGGGCTCCGTCGAGAACGAGAACGGCTGGGTGGGCCCACCGCCCTACGAGCTCGCGGACGCGGACATGCAGGATCGCTTCACGAAGCGGCTCGCGAACGGCGACGCGGCCGAGGGCCAGAAGCTGCTTGGGCTTTACAAGCGGCTGCACCCGACCACGCGCAACCAGATGCTGTGGCTCATGGCCGAAGCCGACGATCAACGGCGCGCGAGCGCGCAGGCGCTGTGCAGGTTGAAATTCGAACAAGGCACGGCGGCGAGCTACCTGTATTTCTTCGACTGGCAGTCGCCGGTGCACAACGATCGTATGGGCGCGTATCACACGCTCGACATCCCGTTTGTGTTCTACAACATGGACATTGGCGCCTCGATGACGGGCTCGGCGCAGGCGCGCTACCAGCTCGGTCATGTGATGAGCGCCGCGTGGGCTGCATTCGCGCGCACGGGCGATCCGAATCACGCCGACATGCCGCGTTGGCCGAAGTTCGATCCGAGCACGTACCCGACCATGATGTTCGGTTCGACCGTGCGCGTGACGAACGATCCGAACAAGGAAGAGCGGCTCGCGCTTGCGGTATTGCGGCAGAAGCGCTCGTCGTAACAGCGGCTACATTCTCGGGGGACTCTATGCAAGCCAGGAAAACTCTCGTGGCGATTGCGGCGCTGCTGCTGGCCACCACGCTCGGCGTCGCGCAAGCGCAGGACCGCCGACAGGATGCGACGGCAGAGGAGCAGGCGAAGCTGCCGACACCGCAGGTCGAACTGCCGCCGAAGCCGTTCAAGACGGCCGAGGAGCACTACAAGTATCTGCTCGAGAAGGCCCACGGCGGCACGAAGCACACCATGAGCACGATCCCGGTGTGGGACGGGCTCTGGGCCAGCGGCAACAACACCATGCCGGGCATTTTCCTCGTGGACGGAACGTTGTCCAACGCCTGGAAACCGGGCGCGAAGGTCAAGGAAGGCGTGCTGACGCCGGCGTACGAGAAACAGTTCAAGCAGCGGCGCGCAGAAGTGGAGAAGTACGGTGAACAGCTCTACGACCGCCTGACGAACTGCGAGTACCCGGGCGTTCCCCGCTGGTTGTGGGAGCCGTATGTCAAAGAGTTCGTGAACATGCCGAACCAGTCGTGGTTCATGAACGACATGATGAACGAGACGCGGCGCGTCTACATCGGTGCGGAGCACATCAACACGGAAGCCAAGCACTCTTCGGTTGGCGACAGCATCGGCTTCTGGGACGGTGACAAGCTCGTGATCTGGACGAAGTGGGTGAATCCGGCCGATTACGTGCGCGGCATGCCGCTCACGAGCAACCAATTCGAGATGGTGGAGACGTGGCAGGAGCGGCACAACGCTTCAGGCGCCCGCATGCTCGTTACTCAGGTCACGTTCTACGACCCGCTCGCGCTGGTGAAGCCGCAGTCTGCGGTGTACACGCACGAGTCGCGGCCGGATCTTACGAAGGACGGCGTCCGTATCCGCACGTGGGAATGCGATTCGAGCAGCAACTCCTACAAGGCCGCCGACGGTAGCACGCAGTTCTATCTGCCCGGCGATCCGCAGTACAAGAATCCGCGCGGTTTCACCGATTTCCCCGATCTGCCGGGCCAATCGCTGAATCCGATCTTCGATGCCGCGCAGTAGTGCGCGAGCCATTTTTCAGAGGAAAGTGATATGAAGAAGTCGATCGTTGTCGCTGCCGCCGCTTTGACGCTCGTCGTAGGTCTGCCGGCGCTAGCCCACCACTCCTTCGCGAGCTACGACGTGTCGCAGCAGAAGTTGGTCGAGGGCACCGTCACGCAGTGGAACTACAACAACCCGCACAGCTGGCTGATGATCGAAGCGCCCGACGCGAACGGCGAGATGAAGACGTGGAGCTTCGAAGGTGCCGCGATCGTCCACGCCGCGCGGCAGGGCGTGAATGGCACCACGTACAAGAAGGGCGAGAAGATTCGCGTCGTCATGCACCCGATGCGCGACGGGCGCAATGCCGGCGCGCTGTGCTTCGTCGTGAAGGAAGACGGCACGTTCACGCGGCCGAACGACGGCATCTGCGATTCCGAAGCCGTGCACGCGCGCTGGGAACAGAAGGGCTGGCTGTCGAAGGGCGCGAAAAGCTTGAGCGTGCATCCCGCCAACGAGTGACCCGCGTACCCCACCTTACGTAGTGCGGCGGGCCCTCTAAGTCGAGGGCCCGTTTGTTTCCAGGGCTGGCTCGCCACGGCGTCGGCGGTATGGTTCGGCCGCGAGTACGCACTTTCCACAGCCGGCAAAGCGCGTCGGCCGCGCTACCGTTTGGCCACGATGGACGGCATAGCGAAGCTCGGGTTCTGGTCGGCGATCGCCACCTTCGTGACGGCGGCCGCGTATGGGGTCGTGCAGATCGGCCAGGTGGCCGGAGTTCTCGCGTTCCCCTGGGACGAGGTGACGATCTTCGGCTTCTCGATGCTGATTCCGCTGCCCTTCGTGCTCTCGATGGTGGCGCTCCACCACAGCGTCCGGGAAACGAACCGCGTTTTCTCGCACGCCGCGATCGTGCTCGCCGTGATGTACGCGACGCTCGTCACGATCGTCTATCCGACGCAGCTCGCCGTCGTCGTTCCCGCGAAGCTCGCAGGCGCCGCAGTGGACGTGCAGATGCTGCTCGTGAACCAGGGCACGTTCATGTGGGTTATCGATGGCGCGGGATATATCTTGATGGGTCTTGCGACGCTATTCGCGGCCCGCGCGCTCGCGGGCGACGCCTCGAGCCGCTGGCTGCGGGCCTTCCTGCTCGCGAACGGCCTGCTCGATCCCCTTATCGTCGCGATCTACGTGTTCCCGTCGTTGCTCCTCGCGGGGTCGCTTTGGCTGGTCACCGCGCCGGGATCAATGCTGCTCCTTGCGATCCACTTCCGCCGCCAGCGTGCATGATCTTCCGGCGCTGCCTCACCTCCGTCTTGGTTTGGCCGCAGCGGATCCCCGCGCGTGGGCGCGAGCGGGTGCGCGAACCAGCCGCCGAGCCGCAGGCAGTCGCCGCTACTGAATCGGCGGCTTCTCCCAGCCCTGCTCGAAGTGCTTCTCCCAGTTCTCCGCCCACGGCCGGCCGAAGTAGTCGATATAGCCGTCGTCGGCGGGCGTCAGCTGCGTGGGCCTGCCATCGGCGTCGTTGACGATCGTGCTCTGCACGCGGCACTCGACATACGTGAAGCGGTGCTGGGGGTCATCGATGCCCGCCGTCCGGTTCCACGGCGTCACGATATGTAGTGGCCGCGTGAACGCTTCCGTGTCGTAGAAGGTTGCATCGACGCTGAGCCCGCCATTCCCGGTCGGCGAGAAGACCTCGATGACGTTCAGCTTGTCGCTGTACTCGAACATCGAGTGTGACATCGTCCAGGGCTGCACTTGCGCGGTCCACACGACGAGCTTGTTGCCGTCCCAGAACCCCACGCTCTCGCCGTACCACTGCGGCACCTTCATCGTGTGCGGCTGGTCGATCATGATCTTGCGGATGAAGTTGTCGGCCACGCCCGTGGTCAGCTGTACCTCGTGCGGTGTGACGAGTACCTCGATTTCATTCAGCGAGAACTCAGCCCACCAGCGCATCAAGCCTTCCGGATAACAGAACGCGGCCATCCACTGCGGCGCGTTCGTCACGGCTTCGTGAAACGCCATCTGCATCATGCGCTGGCGGTACTCCGGCGTGAGCACCGAGACGAGGGTCGAGGCCTGCAGGTTGCGGCCGTACGTCCACTGCTCGTCGCGCGCGCCGCGCCGGTACCAGCCGTCCCACTCCGGCAGCGTCGCGCGTGTCTGCTTCGTCGGACCGCCGTGCGCGGCGGCTTGCGCCTTCAGCGCCGCGAAGTGCTCGGCCGCCGTCTTGTAGGGGTAGGGGCTCACGATGTCGCTGACCGGCCGGTCGACGCTGCAGTCGCCCCAAGCGCTGCCCGTGTGCTGTGCCCACGTGTCCGTGAGCTGCCGTGGGGTTTTACAGTGCGTGTAGCGCTTGTCGTTCCAGTATTTGCCGTCGAGGCGGTAGTTGTTGGTATTGAAGAGATCGACGGGCAGCGGGGTGACGCCGGCCGGCGGCGCCTGGGCAAAAAGCTTCGGGGCGCCGCACAGCGCCATCAACGTGACCAGCCCGGCGACTCGAATTGTGTTTCTCATTACCAACCCCACCCCCAACAACACTGACTCTGAAGTCTCTCACAAAGGCGCCATCTGTTAGCATTCTTGCTATCGACTCCGGGAACGACTCCCGGGTGTGCGGTAGGTCGCAGATGCGTCCCTCATTGGGCTCTTTCCGTTCGGACTGCGCCCGCGGCGCTCAAGAAAAACCGCTTGGCTGCCGACGCTTGGCACTGACCGGGCGCGGAAGTGTTGGCCCGAGGAGGCCTAATGCACGCTTGGCTCGCGAGACTCGATCGCTATTTCCCCGTCCGTTACGCGATCTGGTCGCTCAGCGTGCTGCTCACGATCGGGTTCGCGGTCTACTGGCATTGGACCGGCACCGGTGACGTGGCCGCCATTGTCTGCGCGATGCTTGTCGCGCTCGGTGTCCGCGACATGCTGCAGACCCAGCACTCGGTACTGCGCAACTACCCGCTGATCGGCCACGTACGGTTCCTGCTCGAGTTCATCCGCCCCGAGATTCGTCAGTACTTCATCGAGAGCGACAACGAGGAGACGCCTTTCTCGCGCGCCCAGCGGTCGATCGTGTACCAGCGCGCGAAAGGCGATGCGGACAAACGGCCGTTCGGTACGCAAATGGACACGCACGTCGAAGGCTACGAGTGGATCAACCACTCGCTGGCGCCCACGACGATCGCCTCGCCGGATTTTCGTGTGACGATAGGCTCGACCGCGAGCTGCACGCAGCCCTATAGCACGAGTATCTTCAATGTCTCCGCGATGAGCTTCGGTGCTCTGTCCGGCAACGCGATCCTCGCGTTGAACGGCGGAGCCAGGAAGGGCAACTTCGCGCATGACACCGGCGAGGGCTCGATCAGCCCGTACCATCGCGTGCATGGCGGCGATCTGATCTGGGAGGTGGCCTCGGGTTACTTCGGCTGTCGCGACGAGCGCGGCCGATTCGACGAGCAGAAATTCGCGCACAACGCGCGCGATCCCGCAGGTAAAGCTGATCGAGCTGAAGCTGAGCCAGGGTGCCAAACCCGGCCACGGCGGCATGCTGCCCGGTTCGAAAGTCACGCCCGAGATCGCGGCCACGCGGGGAGTGCCGCCGGGCGTCGACTGCGTGAGCCCTGCGAGCCACTCGGAGTTCTCCACGCCGGTGGGGCTCCTGCAGTTCATCGAACGGTTGCGGCGAGCGTCCGGGGGCAAGCCGACCGGTTTCAAATTCTGCGTCGGGCACCCGTGGGAATGGTTCGCGATCTGCAAGGCCATGCTCGAGACCGGCATCACGCCGGACTTCATCGTCGTGGACGGCAAGGAAGGCGGCACGGGCGCCGCGCCGCTCGAGTTCGTCGACCACGTCGGCACGCCGCTGCAGGAAGGGCTGCTGCTCGTACACAACACGCTCGTGGGCTTGAATCTGCGCGACCGGATCAAGATCGGTTGCAGTGGCAAGGTCATCAGCGCGTTCGACATAGCACGCGCGATGGCTCTCGGCGCCGACTGGTGCAACTCGGCGCGGGGCTTCATGTTCGCACTCGGCTGCATCCAGGCGCAGAGTTGTCACACCGGCAGTTGCCCGACGGGAATCACGACGCAGAGCCCGCGGCGCCAGAAGGCGCTCGTGGTGCCCGACAAGGCGGAGCGCGTGTTCCGTTTCCACCGCTTCACGCTCGACGCGCTGCGCGAGATCACGCAGGCGGCGGGCCTCATGCATCCGAACGAGTTTCGCGCCACGCACATCGTGCGCCGGGTATCGCATAGCGAAGTGCGCCTGCTCGCGAACTCGCTGCCGCAGGTCGAGCCCGGCGCCGTGCTCGCGGCCAGCGAAGGCCGGGGTCCGTGGCCGCATAACGTGTACGCGCTGTACTGGCCGCGCGCGACCGCTCAGAGCTTCGCGGCCGCCTAACGGGCCACGCGGGGCGTCAACGGCATTGGATGTCCACCTCGTCGTGCACGAGGCTGCCGCCCATGCGGTCGCCGAGCGCCTTACCCGCGTCGTTCGCCGGGTCGACGTAGAGGTACGAACCCTGCAGGCCTCGCTCTACGAACAACTGGTGTAGCGCCGTGAGCGCGATCGTCGCGTACCCCTTGCCGCGGTAGGTGGCCGGCGTATACACGAGGCCGACGGCCGCGAAGCGCGTCGACTCGCGCAACACGCCGAGCATGCAGCGCGGTTGATCGTCCACCCAGAAATACAGCCGCTTGGCCGTCGCGAGCTGCGCACAGAGCTCGCCATCGAACGGTGTGCCGCGGCTGTCGAGCGACAGCGCCGCGCCCCAGCTTTGTGCCAGCCCCAGGTCGTTGCGGCCCGCGAGCCGCAGCGCGCCGGGCGCGTCGCCCGGCGGCAGCTCGGCAGGCAAGGCGAGCAGACGTTGCCGGCCCGTGACTCGCGACGAGCCGCCCCGCAGCGAGATCCAGGCGTTGGTCAGCGCGCTCGCCGCCTCCTCTGGACCGCTGAATCCGGACACCTTGTCGTAGGTTTTCGCGAGGTCCGCCAGCAACGGCGCGAGGGCGGCTTCGGGCAATGCGGTCACGCCGACGAGATACGGCGGTGTGCGATAGCAGCAGCCGACGATCGAGCCTTCGTCCTCGATGGTTGCCCAGTACATCGGCCGTTCGTACAGCGCGTCGTTGCCATTCGCGTTGCGCGCGCTTTGCAATGCCGTCGCGCACTCGATCTCTCGCTCGAGTAGCCAGCTCTCGGCGCGCGCGAGAAACGCGCGGGCGTTTTCGTGACGTTGGATGGTGAGCATCGGGCGGACAGTTTACCGCACAGCAATCGTGCGGTGGGCAGGTGCCACGCGACACCGTATATAGTGTGCGCCCATGGCACGCAAACGCACCCACGAAGTGGCGCCCGACGAGGAGCCCGAGCCCGATGCAGACGACGGTGCTGAAATCGAGGGTCGAGGCCGCAGCAAGCGCAAGCGGCAGACTCACGAGATCACGGATCTCGGCGTGGAGCTTACGAAGCTCGGTGCCGAGAAGCTCAACGCACTCCCGTTGCCCGAGCCTTTGCGCGACGCGATATCCCAGGCGCAGCGGATCGGAAGCTTCATCGCGCAACGCCGTCAGGCGCTCTACATCGGCAAGCTGCTGCGGCGGCTCGACGAGGAAATCCTGGCGGCCGTGCGCGCAGTGGTGCACGTCGATCGTGCGCAGGCCGCGCGCGCGACCGCGCAGTTGCATCGCGCCGAACGCTGGCGCGACGAGCTCGTCGCCGACGATGCTGCGTTGGAGCGCTGGCTCGCCGAATTTCCCGGTACCGACGCGCAACAGCTGCGTGCCCTGATCCGGCAGGTGCGCAAGGATGCGAAAGCGGGCACAAACCGGGCGACGTGCCGAGAAAAGGTCGCGCGTACCGGCAGATCTTCGAGCTCGTGCGGGCGGCTCTGCTCGGTGTGGGCGGTGATCCGGCCGCTCAGTAGTGCGGCGGAACCTCGTCGGCCGGGTTCGAAGCGGGGTCGGGCGCACTGACGGTCTTCATGCGGTCGCCGAGCTGGCGCAGCTCCGTCTCGAGTCGTGCGATGTGCCGTTGTTGCCGATAGAGCTCGTCGCTCAACTCGAGTAGTGCCTGGTCCTGCTGCGCGAGCCGCGTTTCGAGCTCATCGATGCGCGTGGCGGTGCGTTTCTGTTCGTCGTCGTTCGGTGGTGCCATCGTTGCAGTCTGCGGGCGCCGTCGTCGCGGCTCGCTACTATGCCACGTGGATTCGCGCCGCGCCCGTAGCCGCGACCGGCCAGTTTCCGTTATCGTTGCGCATCCAAGCTTCGAGGAAGAACCAACATGGCAGAACAGCAATGGTCCAAGCCGCCGGACATGCAGATCGACGCGACCAAGGACTACACGGTGGCGATCGAAACGAATCGCGGCACGATCGAGCTCACGCTGCACGCGCAGCATGCGCCGCAGACGGTCAACAACTTCGTGTTCCTCGCCAAGCAGGGCTACTACGACGGCGTGAAGTTTCACCGGGTGATCGCGGACTTCATGATCCAGACGGGTGATCCCACGGGCACCGGCCGCGGCGGCCCCGGCTACAAGTTCGGGGACGAGTGCAAGGGCAATCCGCTGAAACACGAGCGCGGCGTGATCTCGATGGCCAATGCAGGGCCGAACACGAACGGCAGCCAGTTCTTCATCACGCACGTCGCGACGCCGCATCTGAACGGCAAGCACACGGTGTTCGGCAAAGTCACGAGCGGCCTCGACATCGTCGATGCGATCGAGCAGGGCGACGTGATGGAAAGCGTCAAGATCGGAGAGTGATGCTCGGCGGTGGCTGCATGCCATGTGGGGAGATGACAGATGACGCGATCGACTTTGCTCGCTGCTCTGGGGCTCGTCGTCGTGAGCGGGGCGTGTCAGGCAGCAGAAACCGTGCTGAATTTCAACGCCAAGGGCGAGCTCCAGCGTCCGGCCGACTACCGTGAATGGGTGTTCCTGACGGCCGGTCTCGGCATGACGTACGGCCCGAATGCCCCGCGCGCGGGTCAACCGGCGCCGTTCAGTAACGTCTTCGTGAACCCAGACAGCTATCGCGAGTTCATGCAGACCGGCAAGTGGCCGAATGGCACGATGTTCATCCTCGAGATTCGCGGCGCGCTCGAGAACGTGTCGATCAACAACGGCGGGCGTACGCAAGGCGACATCGTCGCGGTCGAAGCGTCCGTCAAGGACAGCACGCGGTTTCCCGATGGCGGCTGGGCGTACTTTGGGTTCGATGATCGCGCCGGGCTCAAACCGGCGGCCACGCCGTTCCCGCGCACAGCCAGCTGTTACAGCTGCCACAGCAAGAACGCGGCAGTAGAGTGGTCGTTCACGCAGTTCTATCCGCTGCAGTTCGAAGTTGCGAAGCGGCTCGGCACCGTGCGTGCCGACTACGATCCAACCCGCAAGCTCGAGCAGTAGCGAAGGCGTCGACCGCGCCGCGCTCAGGCGACGCTGCGGCCAACGCGAGACCCGGTTTCCTTGCCGAAGCCACCGTGCCACACTGGTCGAGAGCCTAGGGTGGCCGCACTCGACACCGGGAGACCAGCGTGATCAAGAACAAGAAGCAGGTCATCAACCAGCTGAACAAGATTCTGGAGGCCGAGCTCGCCGGCGTGGTGCGCTACACGCACTTCTCGATGATGATCTTCGGCTACAACCGCATTCCGATCGTGTCGTGGTTCCAGACGGAGGCCACGGAGTCACTGACGCACGCAACGCAGGCTGGCGAGATGATCACGCGACTCGGCGGCCATCCGTCGCTCGCGATCGGGCCGCTGCTCGAGACCCACCAGCACGACATCGGCCAGATCCTGCGCGAGACGCTGCAGGCCGAGCACACCGCTCTCCGGTTGTATCAGGGCCTATTGAAGCTCGTCGCGAACAAGAACGTGGCGCTCGAGGAATACGCGCGCGGCCTCATCGTGCAGGAAGAGGCGCACATCGACGAGATCGACAAGATGTTGCGCAAACCGGGTGACGTGCATATGAGCAAGGAAGCTCAGGACTTGAAGTGAGCGGTTCACGTTTCGAGGTGGAGTAACCAATGAATCAGCACGATGACGACACGGTCGGGCGCCGATCGCTAGTGAAGGGCATGGGAATCGCGGTGGCGGGCCTCGTCGCGGGCGCGACGGCGGCGCACGCGCAGACCGGCAAGCGGCAAAGGGGAACGCGTTTCCAACCGGCACGTCACAAGTTGGACGCATGGTTCGACGAGTTGCCTGGCGATCACCGCGTGTTCATCGATTCGGCGGCCGCGGAGGGCGGCGCCTTTGCGATCGGCTACGCCAACAATCTGTACCTGGCTCGCGAGAGCGCTTACGCCGGCGAGCCCGCGGACTTCGCCCTCGTCGTCTGCTTCAGACACTTCTCGACGCCGTTTGGCTACAACGATGCGGCCTGGGCCAAATATGGCGACATCTTTCATTCGATGATCAGCTATCCGGATCCCGCCACGGGAGCCGCGCCGAAGATCAATCTCATGAACTCGGCAGCCCACACGACCCTCGGGAATCGCGGCGTGACGATCGATGCCCTGGCGGCGAAGGGCACGCAGTTTGCGATCTGCAACACCGCAACGATGGGCATCGCGGGCATGATCGCAGGGCGTATCGGCGCCAAAGCCAATGACGTTCACGACGAGCTCGTTGCGAGCGCAATCAAGAACAGCCGCTTCGTCTCGGCCGGTGTCATGGCGCTCACGCGTGCCCAGGAGTACGGCTACAGCGTGTTGGTCGCGGGCTGAGCCGGCGTCGCCGCCCGCCGCGAGGACTCGGCGCTTTTGTCTATTGCTTGCCGGACTGCTCCGTCTTTCGCGCCGCATACCACGCGCGAATCTCCTTATACGGCCCGTACTTATGGCGTTCTTGTGGAAATGGGTCTAGGTACGGCGGGTAGGGATTGTCGACGGGTTTCGCCGCGAGATCCGGGTAGTCGCGCTCGAGGCCGCTCATCGCGGGGCGCGGGTGCGAGTTGATGTACGCGGCGACATCGAATGCCTGGTCGTCCGTGAGATCGGCCTGGCCGAACGGCATGCGCGCCTTGATGAAGGTGGCGGCGGTCAGCACGCGGTGCATGCCGGCGCCGTCGTTGTAGCTGTCGGGGCCCCACAGTGGTGGGAAGACGTAGCCGTCGCTCGGTTTACCGGTGGCCAGCAGCCCCTCGCCGTTCCCGCCGTGACAGACCGCGCAGCGCTCGGTATACACGCCGTGCCCGGCAGCGGGATCGGCCGCGCGGCCCGGCTCGGCGAAGGCCGGTTGCTCGACAGCCTCGCGTCGGCTTTCGCTCTCTGCCGCGTACTGCTCGCCGAGCCCCTGGACGTACGTCTCCATCGCAATCATCTCTGCGCTGTCACGCGGTAGCTCGCGCCCGTTCATGCTGCGCACCATGCAACCGTTGATGCGATCGCGCAGATCCCGCACACCGCCGTCGCGGCCGGACGCGCGCGGATAGCGGCTCGCGGTTTGCAGCAGCGACAGCGTGCCGGGCTTCGTGCCGCTATCGAGGTGGCACGACGAGCAGGCGAGACGCGAGCCGATGTAGCGCATCGCCGGGTCCGGCTGATCTGGCCCCATCAGCGCCGCCGTATCGCGGAGCAGCCGCCGACCGTACTCGGCGGTCGCGTTCGCCGGCGCCGCGCCAGCGGTGGTTCCGGTGCCGTGCGCCATCACGAGTGCGCCGCCGACAACCATCGCGCCGAGCACGCCGCTCGCGAGCACGACGGTAAGCAGGACCCGCGGCGATTCGATGCTGCTCATGAGCCTTTGCGCTCCTCGCGTGCGCGGCACGCGCTGTCATAGTGTCGTACTTGCGTCGCGAACCCATGCTTTGGCGCTTCGATCTGCCGCCGCAACGCCGGCCGCAGCAGCCACGCCACTGCGAAGGCGGCCGCCAGCGCCAACGAGCCAAGCACGATCAGGTCGGTGCCGTTCATCGGGCCTCCGGCGCGAACAGCGATCGCACGTAGTGGCTGACGGCCAGCAGGTCATCGGCGCTCAGACGGTCGGTCCAGGGCGCCATCGAGGTGCCCTCGGTGCCGGTCGTCAACACTCTGAGGTTTTCGGCGACCGTTGCTCGCCGGCCGCGGAAGTCCGTCGGTGCGATGGGGAGCTCGCGTGCGGCAAAGCCATCGCCGGCCCCCGCAGTGCCGTGGCACTCGGCGCAGTGCGCCGCGTAAACGCGCGCGCCCGTGTCGAGCTGCTCCGCCGAGGTTGGCTCGTCGCCATCGCTCGCGAAGCCGCGCGCGACCGCCGCGAGGGCAGCGAGGGCGGCCGGCGGTTGGTCTCGCCACGCCGGCATCGACGTGCCGAGCACGCCGTTCCACAGCACGTCGGCCAGGTGCTCGGCGGAGAATCGGCGCAACGTCAGGTCCGTCGGCCGGGGTCGCAGCCAGGCGGCGGCCGGGCCGTCGCCGCGGCCTTCGGCCCCATGGCAGCCGGCGCAGTAGTCGGTCCACAGCTCGCGTGCGTGCGTATCGACCGACGCTGCGGGCAACGCGGGTGCGCCGCCGCGTGCACGCGTTCGGGCCGGATGCGCATTCAGCAGCGGGGCGGTGAACGCCAGGTGGGCCCAATGGTCGTCCTCGGTCGCCGCGGCGCGCGCGGTCGCCTCGCCTTCGGGCCACGCGAGCTCGCGCGCCCGGCCGAGCGTGTCGAGATACGCCACCAGATCGCGCGCTTCCTGGCGTGGCCGGTCCGGGCTGGCGTCGAACAGCGCGGCGTACGACGGCATGACCGACAGCGGCACGACGGAGCGCGGGGCGAAGAGATGCACGTACTGCCAGTTGGGCGGGCGCGTCGCGGTTTCGCGCGCCAGGTCGGGACCCACGCGGCGCGTGCCCATCAGGTGCGGAGTGTCGAACTGAGTTTCCCAAGCCAGGGTCGGCGCGCCGAAGCGTGCGATGTCGGCCGCCGTGAACCGGATCTGCTGCGTGTGACAGTAGGCGCAGCCCTCGCGTGCATAGACGGCACGCCCACGCTGCTCCGCCGCTGAGAGAGGCAGCGGCTTCGCCGGCGCCATCGAGCGCGTCTGCGCAGCGAGCACGCGCTGCGGCCAGACGCCGAGCAGCGACACCGACATCACGAAGAACACGAGGCCGGCGACGCCGGCGACGAGATACGACATCGCGAGGGCGCCGCTGGGTGCGCCCGCGGGCGCGGGCTGCGGTGCGACCGTTGCGGTCAGCGTCGCTGGCACGAGTGTGTGCGCGCCAGCGCCGCGTGGGCCGGTTGTGAGCCCCAGCACCGCAGCGATGAATCCCGCGGCGATAGGCACGGCCGACGCGCTGCGCACGATCCAGTACGGCTTCGCGGCGCGCACGGACTCGAGCCAAGGCGCGCCGCTTTGCCACAGGCGCGCTTCGACGACGCCTGCGATCGTGAGGTCGGCCACCATCAGCAACACGCCGAGCACGAGCAGGCGATAGGCCCAGTCGAGCGCGGCCGCGTTGTAGCGCGCGGCCGGTATGCGCTGCCACGCGTGGATCAGCCCCCCCAGCGCGGCGAATGTCGCAAATCCCAGCATCGCGAGGTGCGAATGGCCGATGACCCAGTCGGTGAAGTGGACAGCCTGGTTCAGGCTCATCTGTGCCTGCAGCGAGCCCTGCACGCTGACGACGACGTACAGGACGGTGGACATTGCGACGAAGCGCAGCCCCGGGTCGCGCGGAAAAAACCCCGCGCCGCGCAGCGACAGCAGCAGGTTCGCAACGACGATCACGACGATGACGCCGAGCAGCGCGGAGGCCGCGATGGCACCCGCCTGTGCCGGCATGGGAATCACGGAATACACGTAGTGATGCGTGCCGTTCAGCGGATACAGGAAGAACAGGCCCCAGAAACCGAGCATCGACAGGAAGTGGCTGAAGATCGGCCGGCCGGTCGACGCGGGGATCACGAAGTACAGGATCGCGAGCGCGAGCGGCGTCACGAACAGGCCCACCGCGTCGTGAATCCACAGTCCGCTGTAGGCGGCGCCGGCGGCGCCCGGCACGAACTCCGGCACGATATTGCCCATTGGGTACGCGAGCAACGTGAAGATCAGCGCGCCGATCACGTACCAGCTCGAGACATAGAGAGCTGCGGCGCCCTGGCGGAAAAACGGCGGCAGGAACTGGATCGCCGCGAGCGCGAGGCCAAGGATCGCGAACACGTCGACGGCGAGCGGGAACTCGGCCCATTCGAGCGGCTGACTGACGCCGGCGAGCACCAGGATCCAGCCCGGGACGACCACGGCGAAGTTCCAGAGTCCGAACAGCCACGCGCCGAGGCGTGCGCTCGTCACCGAGCGGCCGGAGAGAATCGGCACGGCGTGATACAGGAACGCGAAAAACGCGTTGCCCAGCCAGCCCAGCATGATGCCCTGCGTGTGCGCGTAGCGGAGCCGGCCCCAGCCGGCCGGCAGCCAGCTCCCCGTGAGATCCGGCAGGATGAACTGCAGGGAAACGACGATACCGAACGTGACGGCGACGAGTAACGCGGCGAGCGCGGCCACCCCGTGCGCCAGGACGAGGTGACGCTCGACGCGAAACCCGCCCGCGTTATCGGCTGCGTCCGCCATGGTTGCCCCGTCTTCCTCGCCGATCTGGCGCCGGTCGCTATTGAGCCGCATCCCAAGACGCATGACAATCACGGCAGGTCGAAAACCATCGAAGGAGTGCTCATGAACACACGGCGAACGCTATTGAGGTCGGGCTTGGTCGCCGTGCTGGCGACATGTTTCGGCGCGGGGGTGGTGCTGGCGCAGTTGGCCGCCGATTTGCCGAACCGGCACGACGCGGTCAAGGGCGTGACGACGGCCGGTCAGCCGAGCGCCGCCGCCTTGGCCGGCATCGCTGGCCAGGGCTACAAGACCGTGATCGATCTGCGCCCGGACAGCGAAGACCGCGGCTTCGACGAGAAGAAAACCGTCGAGACGCTCGGCATGAGCTATGTGAGCCTGCCGGTCGCGGGTGGCGCAGATGTGACGTACGCCAATGCCACGGCGCTCGACAAGCTGCTGCGCGATGCGCCGAAGCCCGTGTTGGTGCACTGCGCGAGCAGCAATCGCGTGGGTGCACTGCTCGCACTGCGGGCGAAGCTCGGTGGCGCCGATGACAAGGCTGCACTCGATACCGGCGTGGCGAGCGGTCTCACGGGCTTGAAGCCGGCCGTGGAGAAGAAGCTCGCGGCAGGGCACGACTAGCGAGCCTGCGGTTTCGGAACCGCGTTCCGTGCAGCGCCGTTTCAAACAGGTGGACGTGTTCACCGCGGAGCCCTTGCGCGGTAATCCGCTCGCCGTCGTGCTCGATAGCGGTGGGCTCGAGACGGCCGCGATGCAGCGCTTCACGGACTGGACGAACCTGTCGGAAGCCACGTTCCTCGGTCCGCCAAAGAGCGCAGAAGCAGACTACGCGCTGCGGATCTTCTGCCCCGGCCGCGAGCTGCCGTTCGCCGGCCATCCCACGCTTGGCTCGTGTCACGCGTGGCTCGAAGCCGGCGGGCGACCCCGCGGCGAGTACATCGTGCAAGAGTGCGGCGTGGGGCTCGTGCGCATTCGGCGCGACGGCGCGCGGCTGGCGTTCGCCGCCCCGCCGCTCAAGAAGACGGGTCCGCTGGACGAGCGCGAGGTGGCGCTGATCGCGCGTGGCCTCGGCGTGGCACGCAGCGACATCGTGGCGCACGCGTGGTGCGACAACGGACCGAACTGGCGCGGCGTGCTGCTCAAGTCCGCCGACCAGGTGCTCGCGCTGAAGCCGGATGGCCAGCTGCTCGCGGGCCTCGACGTGGGCGTAGTGGGGCCGCGCGGCAAAGTCGGCGTCTTAGCGGCGCGCGACGCAGGCGAAGACACGCAGTTCGAAGTCCGCGCTTTCTTTCCGGGTTCGAACGGCATGGTGGAGGACCCGGTCACCGGCAGCCTGAACGCGGCGCTCGCGCAGTGGTTGATGGGCACGGGCCGTGCGCCGGCGAGCTACATTGCGGCGCAGGGCACGGCGCTTGGGCGTGCAGGCCGCGTGTTCGTCGAGCGGGTGGGGGGCGATATCTGGGTTGGAGGCGGCAGCGTCACGGTCGTCGAGGGCACGGTGGCGTTGTAGCGGGCGCTCCGCTTGCGCGCGGCGTTTCGTCGGGCGACGATGGGCGCTGTATTTAACGGGGGGTGAACCATGCAACGTAGAGATCTGCTCACAATTGCGGCGCTGGGCGCGGCGCTTGGAAGCGCCGACATTGCGTTCGGGCAAACAGGCGGCGGCGCGATGCGCGCCCGGCTGATCCGCATCTACACGAAGAGCAACGGCGATTCCGCGATCGAGGAGATCGAGATCTCTCCGACCGCCGGCCCGATTCCAGTCACGCACATGACCGCCAGCGGCTATGGCGGTGTTAGCAGACCTCCGGCTTGGCACAACGCGCCGCGCCGTCAGTTTGCGATCAACATGACAGGCGATCTTGAAGTCGAGATTACGGGTGGTGTGCGCAAGAAAATCGGTGCCGGCGACCTCGTGTATCTCGAGGACGTCGAGGGCCAAGGCCACGTGACCCGCGCCCTGGGGCCCGTGACGAACCTGTTCATCCACGTCGCGGACGATTTCGACATGGTCGCGTGGGCGCGGGGGTGAGTCTAGTGGGAACGAGAACCGCGCTCATGGTGGTCATGGTCGCGGTCACCGGCGCCTGCAGTCCCCAGCCCACGGCCCCACCGGCGGCCGTTGCTGCGGGGCCGGTCGGTATGCCGTGGTCGCCGCAAGGCGAGGACTGGGCGCAGAAGAAAGCCGCGCTGCAGGCGCTCGGCGAGCAATTCGATTCGTCGTCAGCGCTCTACCAGAAGCTCAAGGCCGATGCCGGCGGCGGCAAACCGCTCACATGGGCGCAGCTGGCCGAGCCTGCCTATGACTGGTCCGGCATCTATACGCGCACCAAGGGCGCGCTGCAGTTCGACCCCGATTTGCCGATGACCGTGGGTCCCGTTTCCGCGCAGCTCACGCCGGAAGGCCAGCAGGTAGTCGACGCCAAGTTGGCGCACCTGAAAGCCACTGGCGGCGAGTACGACCCGATCAGCGACTGCCGGCCTCCCGGCACGCCGCGGTGGTTCACCGAACCGTTCCTGCACGAGTTCATGATCGCGCCAAAGCAGACGCTACTCATCAACGAGATGGTCAACGACGTGCGCCGCGTGTACACCGACGGCCGCGACCACACCGCCGAGGACGATGCCTACGCGTCGTGGAACGGCGATACGGTCGGGTTCTGGGACGGCGACATCCTCGTCACGCACACGAAGTACCTGATGTCGGGTCAGTATCAGCGCGGTGTGCAGCCGAACTACTCGGACCAGGTCACGACTGTCGAGCGGTGGCGCAAGGTCGATCCGAAAACGTTGCAGGTGGACGTGTGGGTGTTCGACCCCGTGAATCTCGCCAAGCCCTGGTACGTGCGACAGAGCTACTCGCGGCTCACGAACGACGACTATCAGCTGCGGATCCGCTACTGGGACTGCCGCGAGAACTCCAACAACGCGATCATCGTCACGGAAAACGGTAACAGCCAGTTCCCGGACCTGAATTTCGTGGACAACGATGCGGCGGTCAGTAGCGATGCCGACGTGAAGAAGCACGCGGCGCAGGAGAAGCCGGCGCGCTAGCGCGCGCACCGGTCGCCGCAGCTCGTAGAAGGCGGCGGCAGCGCTACGGTCTTCGACGGCTCCGGTGCAGCTCTAGCGCGATCGCGTCTGATCTCGGACCCTTGTGCTACCCGCTAGCGTGCCCGGCACGGTGCCGGCTGGAACTTGGCGCCGCTCGGCTCGCGCTTGAAGTTGCTCGTGGTGACGAACGGGCCGACGAGGTACACGGGGTCGCGAACGATGGTGGTCACGACGAACCATTCCGTGCCGTTCGGCTCACGAAAGGTGTTGAAGTATTCAGCGAGCTCGACCTTGTCGCTGAACGGAATGCCGTTGGCGCGCAGGTAGCCGGGGCGCAACTGTGTCGTGACGACCTCGAGCGCGCGGCCCTGCACGCCGGCGCGCGGCTGCGTGCCGATCGAGAATATCTCCGGCGGCGAGACGCCGCGCAGCGGCGGTTCCCAGCGAGCACTCGACCAGCCTTGCAAACTTGGTGGCTCGTTCACAGGCGCGGCGCGGAAGTGCAGAAGTCGCGTCTGCGTGCCTTCGTCGGTGTCAATCTTCAGAGTGTCGTCGTCAGCCCACGTGATGTGCAAACGGCCTGGTCTGCGCAGGATTGCGGGTGCGCCGTAAGCCTTGCAGGCTTCGCCTGCCGCTTCGTCTTTCGCCGGGTCCCACGCCGCGCCGACGGCGTAGGCAGCGGGTGTGGCTGGAATGTTGGCGAAGTCACCGCGCAGCGGCGTCACCATGCGCCAACGCCAGTCCTCCGTGATGACCGACACCCACCAACCCGTGAGGTCGATCGGCGCAGCGGCGCGCGGGCTTAAGGGCGGCGCGCCGCCGGGCGGTTGAGCGCTGCCCGTGGCAACGGTTATGGCCGCGATGCCTGCAACGATGACGCTTCTAAACAGCAGGGTCACGTCATTGTTCCTTGGTGACCTTGTCGTCGATGAGGCTCGAGTAGACGGTTTCGACGAACATCGCGGGCGTGACGGTGGGGGACCGGTACTCCAAATCGTAGTCGAGTGTGGGGCGCGCGGCCTGCACCTCGGCGAGCGTCCTTCCTTTCGAGATCAGGTCGCGAATCCTGTCGGTCACGATGTACACCATGTCGCGATACTCTGCGACATCCGTCTCCTCGCACAGGCGTCCGTGTCCAGGAATCACCTTCGTGCCGCCCTCGGCAAAGGCTTCCGGCACGGTCATCGTGAGGATCGTGTTCAGCGCTGCGAGCAGGCCTTGCACGCTGCCGCCGTGCGTACGATCGATCAGCGGGTAGCGATCGGGTGTGAACACGTCGCCCGTGCTGATGACGTCCGAGTTGCGGAACAGAACGATGCTGTCGCCGTCGGAGTACGCGTTCGGCATGTGATAGACGATGACCGGCTCGCCGTTGAACGAGAAGTCTTTCGTCGGTTCGAAGTACTCGCTGGTCGGCAGAGCGTCGCGCGACACCGTGCTGCTGCCCGTAGCCCGGGTGAGTTCGTTGAGTACGTTTTCGTGCGCGAGGATCGTCATGCCCTGCGCGCTGCCAAGCGACACCGTAGCGTTCGCCGAATTCAGTGCCGAGGCCTCTCGCGACCCTGCCCGGCCGAGCGCGACAGCCTCGTTGCCCGCCATGTGATCGCGTGCGGCGCTGGTATCGATGACATAGCGAATCGGCGCCGGTGTCACCGTCGCGATGGCTGCAAAGGCGGCCGACGCCAGGTTCGGCAACGGGGTATCGACCAGCAGCACGCCGTGTTTACCGGTTTGCACCGTGATGTTCGGGCCGCTTCCCGACAGCATGTAGATATTCGCCCGCACCTGCAGCATGCGTACGCCGTCGGTTTGGGGTGCCGCAGCCGGTGCGCGGACCGTCCTGCGCGACTGCCCCGCGACATTCGCCGCTGCCATGGTCGCGGCGATAACTGCGCTGCACATGATCGAGGCGAACCTCGGGCCGCGGTTCACTGCGCCGCTCCCGTGGTTCGCGGCGGTGTGGTGGGCGCTGACGGCGCGACGGCTCGCGCGGGCCCGCCCCTGGGAACGCCGGGCAGCCGGCCGCCCAAGAGGTTCGTGCCAGGCTCGCGGTTGCAGTCGAACAGCGTCGAGCAAATGCAGTACACGTCGCACTGCGCGGGCGGCGGCTTCTCGGGCTGTCCCATGACTAGTCGATACTCGGGGTAGAGTGTCTCGGCACCGCCGCGGGTCGCGGCGTACGGTAGACCATACTCGTCGGCAAACATGTGCAGCCACGGGTTGGTGCCGGGCAGATGATGCGGCACGAGCTGTGCGGCGCCTGGGAGCTCGGTGACGTACTCGCACTGCGTCGTGCCCATCCGCTGGCCTGGATCGAGCACCCAGCTCTGGCTGCGCACGAGGGGTTCGGTGAGCATCGCGGGGTCATCGATGATCGTGACCACCGTGAGGAACTCCCCGTGCCGCATCCAATGCTCGGTCAGCGTTCGGCCTGGTGTCGCCGGAACCCCGTTGCGACGCAGGTAGTAGGCCTTCAGATGGGTGGTGGTGATCGTGAGCACATTGCCGTTCCACACGCCGGTGGAGAACCCTTGCTGGGAATGGGCGGCTTCGGGCGGCGGATGTGAGCGGCCGTCGAGCCAAATTGCACGTTCCATCGCTTGAAAGCCAATCCGCGTGTGAAACGCGATCAGGTGTTGCGTTGCCGCATCGATCTGCGAATCGATGCGTAGCGTGGCGAGCCCGCGCATCGAGTAGTCGGCGCTGTGTTGGCGGCATTGGAATTCGGTGACGACGGAGATGCGATCTGCGTCGTAGCTGTCGGCGCGCAGCCGCGCCGCGTCGTTGACGGGGATGCCGGTGTAGTCGCCGAGCTCGGGACCCGGCAGGCGCTCGGGACCGTCCTCGTGATAGAGCGGCATCCACGCGCCGCTAAAGTCCACATCCTGGGCCAATGCAACGCTGGCCGCCGCCTGGACGAGGAAAGCGGCGATCACACCCGTGCCAAAAGGCAGAGATTCTTGAGTCTTCATGAACGCCAACCGATCATCCCGCTAAACTCGGTGTTTGCATTGGAAAAATCGGTCATGCCCGCGGGTCGGATCCGGGGGACGAGGCGCGGCTGCGCCGCGTGCGCAACCCGATCTCCATTCAGTGGCGTTTTCGGTAGGCCGCCGGTGAAACGCCGACGAGCCGCCGGAACCAGCTGGTCAGGTGGCTCTGCGACGAGAAGCCGGTCGCGAGCGAGATCTCGGCGATAGGCAGTGTCGTGGCAGTGAGCAACCGCCGCGCCTGTTCGACGCGTCTCGCGACCACGTATTGATGCGGCGATTGACCCACGGCGGAACGAAACGCCCGGACGAGATACAGCGGGCTCAAGCTGACCTCCGCCGCCAGTGCTTCGAGACTCAGATCTTCTCCGAGATGTTGCTCGATGTAGTCGACCAGCCGGCGCACGCGTACCCGCGACAAGCCGGCCAGTGCCTCGCCGTCGCGTCGTGCCCGCGCGTGCGAAGAGTGCGCGCGGGCCAGCTGCACGCCGATCAGCTGCGCAATCGTCTCGATGTACAGTCGGTCGTCCGCGGCGCCGTCGCGCAGCGCATCCAGCACCGCGATTGCGAGCTGCTCGAGCAGCGGATCGGCGATCGCAAATCGCGGCACGAGCGTAGAGGAGGTGCCAAACATCTCCTCCGCGGCGCGTTCGTAGACGGAACTGCGCAGATACAGTTGCAAGATCTCGGGGTTGCCCGAGTGTTGCCAGTGCGCGCTGGCGTCGCCGGGCGTCACGCAGAAACGGCCAGGCCCGATCAACGAACGCTCGGCCCGCTCGCCCCCGAGCTTACGGCTGACGTCCGTCGGCCGGGCGAGGTGGTAGATCAGTGACGGATGACCGATCGCCGGTTCGGACGCGGACAAAGGCGCCTCGCGGAACTTGGCGGCATACAACGACCGCCACCCGACATCCGTACTATGCGAGATGATTTCGTTGCCGGCGCGCAGTACGCGGCCGTGCGTTTCTTCGACCCGAAAGACACGGTCATCGACCATATCGAGACCCCCCGACGATATGGCAGGTAGCTTAACTCCTCCCCAGGAACACAGCGAGGGAGCGCACAGGAACGTGCGTCCGCGCCGCTGCGTTGCAGACTGCGCGCCTAACGGGACCCCGGGGCCACGCAGCCCCCCGGGTGTCGTGGGAGGCGGGCGGCTCCGCGTTGCCTCGGGATCGCTGGCCGCTAGAACCGCTTGTGGAACCGGAGACCGATGGACTCCGGGTCGCCGTAGATGATTCGGTTGCCCGTGCCGCCCTCAACGGCGGCGATGTAGTGCTGGTCCGAACAGTTGTTGCAGAAGGCTTGGAGGTCCCAGGTTTCGGCTTCGTAGGTCAACGACAGGTTCCGGAGGTTGCGTTCGTCGATCCTGAAGTAGTTGTCCGTCTGGAACAGGCTCGCAAACGACTCGTCGACATGCGCGAACGACGCGCGAGGACGCAACTTCGCGCCGTTGCGCAGCGAGAAGCCGTAGCTCAGGCTCAAGTTGTAGGACAGCTGCGGCGAATACAGATTGGCTGTCCCCGACAGGGACCGCAGTGCCGAACTCGTGCTGTAGTCGTAGCAGTTCGGTACGCCACCCGTGACGATCGGCACCTGGCCCGGGTTGCAACCCGCCACGTAGTTATTGTTGCCGATGAAGAGATTGCGGCTCAGCAAACGCGGGTCGACCGTCGTGATGCCGCCAAGGTCCGAATTCACGTAGCCGACGCTGAACTGGAAGCTGAACTCGTTGAACGCGCCGTTCAGCGATGCTTCGACGCCTTTGACCGTCGAGGAACCGATGTTCTGGATGGCGCCGGCCTGCGACAGCCCTGTCCCGAACGGCCGCACGATGAAGGCCGGCTGCTGCATGTTCTTGTAGTCCATGTCGAAGGCGCCGACCTGGATCTGCAGACGCCGATCCAAGATCGACGTCTTCCAGCCGATCTCGACGTCGTCGACGTTTTCTGGGTCGAACGCCAGCCCGTTGTTGATTCCGCCCGACTTGTAGCCGCGCGCGAAGAACGCGTAGATGAGCTGGTTGCCGGTGGGCGTCCAGTTCACACCTACCTTGTAGGTGGGCGTCGAGTCCTTGTACGGGACCACGTTGCCTGGTGAAACCGGGAAACAGTTGTACACGCCCTGTGCCGGCAGCACGGCCGTGAATCTCGGGTCGGGACAGTTCGTCGGCGGGCCGCCGACGATCTGAGTGTTCAGGGCCACGAAGATGTGCTGCTCGTCGCTGTTGTGGTCCCACGACTGGCGCGCGCCGAATTGCAGTTCGATCTTGTCGGAAGCCTTCCAGGTCAGCTGTCCGAACAGACCCGCGTGCTGCTGGGTCGTGTCGATGGTCAGGATCGCGGTCTGAATCGGCAGGATCCCCGCCGGCGGGCACGGAGTCACGATTCCGGTCGCGCCGTTGTAGCCGCACAGATTGTTGTCGCTGCGGATATTCACTGGCGTCGTCCGGCGGAACCACGAGGTGCCGACGATCCAGGTGAACTTGCCATCGCTTGGAGACAGAAGATTGAACTCCTGGCTCCAGTAGTCGTTGGTCGGTCCGACGTCATTTATGAATATGCCGCTATTCGCGGTAGTGGCGTCCGGGTCGTCGCCGGTCTGCAGATCGTTGTGCTGGTAGCCCGTCAGCGAGCGGAATTCGATGCCGCGGTCGAACTTACGGCGCAGGTCGATGCTGTAGCGGTTCGACGTGTTGCTGTTCTGGGGGTTCACCATGTCCCACGCGATCACGTAGGGATCGTTGCCGGGCACGGCGAACGCCGCGTACTGCGCCTGGCCCAGGCCGGTCGGGTCGTTCGGGTTCACGTACGTCGCGCGGTTCGGTTGGTAGGGCGCCAACGCGTCCGTATTCGATGAGTTCAACTCCATCCGGCCCAGGACGCTGAGCTTGTCGTTCGGTTCCCAGAGGATGCTGGCTCGCAGGTTCGAATCGTCCACCTTGCCGGGTTGCCGGCCGCCCCTGTACACCGTGGGGCCCGCCGGGAAGCCGATGTTGCGGAAGTAGCTGTCGCGAGTCTCTTTGTTGAACGCGAACCGAGTGGATATCTTGTCGGACAGCGGCAGCGTGATCGCACCGGAGAACTTCTGGTCGTTCTTCGATCCGAGCGAACCGTCGAAGAAGCCGCTGATGCCGTCGAAATCGGGCTGCACGGCATTGATGCGAATGGCGCCGCCGGTCGAGGACTGGCCGACGAAGGTGCCCTGCGGGCCGCGCAGCACTTCAATGGTGGCGATGTCGAGGAAGCCCTGCTGCAGCACGACCGTCTCTGCCATCAGCAGGCCGTCCTGGAACACGGCGACGCCGGGCGCGATGTTCGGATTCACGACGCTGTTGCCGATCCCGCGAATGTTGACCGATTGCACGGTGAAGCCGGTCGTGTTGATTGTCAGGTTGGCCGTCGCGTTCTCGAGGTCCCTGACCGATTTCAGTTGGTCCGCGGCCAAAGCGTCCGCCGTGAATACCTCGAGAGAGATCGGTGTCTTCAACACCGTCGTTTCACGGCGCTCCGCGGTCACGATGATCTCTTCGAGCTCCTGCGCCGCAGCCAGGAGTGGCGCAAGGCCCACGATTGCGACGACCGGAACCAGCAACAGCGTCCTTGTACGATCGATCACAGCTGTCCCCCCTTCAGTTGTTCGAATGCACTGCGCGTTCCGGGTTGTTGTTGGTATCGCGCAACGTCGAAGCCTGCGCCCCTTCGCGAGCGACGAATTGGAAAATTCGGTCAATGGCAGCTGGACGTAAGGAATCTGCCAAACGGGGGTGCTTTCCTGTAAGCCCGGCCCGCATTGGGTGGCGTAGGCTCCCTCCGACGCCGCACGAAGGAGATCCCAATGTCCCCGCCAGCAGAAGAAACGGCGACCGCGCCACGCACCCGGCCGTTCACCTCCGCGGAGTACCTGGATAGCCTGCGCGATGGCCGGGAAATCTGGATCTACGGCGAGCGCGTCAAAGACGTCACGAAGCACCCGGCGTTCCGCAATACCGTGCGCATGCTGGCGCGGCTCTACGATGCGCTGCACGACGAGCGCAAGGACATCATTTGCACGCCGACCGATACCGGGAACGGCGGCTACACACACAAGTTCTTCAAGGCGCCAAAGAGCGCCGAGGAGCTAGTCGGTGCGCGCGATGCGATCGCCGAGTGGGCGCGCGTCACCTACGGCTGGATGGGTCGCTCGCCCGACTACAAGGCCGCGTTCCTGGCCACGCTCGGCGCGAACCCCGATTTCTACGAGCCGTTCAAGAGCAACGCGCTCAACTGGTACAAGAAGGTCAACGAGGAAGTCACGTTCGTGAACCACGCGATCGTGAATCCACCCGTGGACCGCAACAAGCAGCTGGAAGAAGTGCGCGACGTGTACATGCACGTCGAGAAAGAGACCGACGCCGGGCTCATCATCAGCGGTGCGAAGGTCGTCGCGACCACTTCGACGCTGACGCACTACAACTTCATCGCGAACAACGGTCTCTTGCCGATCAAGACCAAGGACTTCGCGTTCGTCTGCATCGTGCCGACCGCCTCGCCGGGTGTGAAGCTGTACTGTCGCCCGTCGTACGAGTACACGGCCGCCGCAGTGGGCAGCCCGTTCGACTACCCGCTGTCGAGCCGGCTCGACGAGAACGACTCGATCATCGTGTTCGACAAGGTGTTCGTGCCGTACGAGAACGTGTTCGCGTACGGCGATATCGACAAGGTCAATAACTTCTTCCCGCGCTCGGGCTTCCTGCCGCGCTTCATGTTCCACGGCTGCACGCGGCTCGCGGTCAAGCTCGACTTCATCGCCGGTTTGCTGCTGAAGGCCGTCGATGCCACGGGCGCCAAGGACTTCCGCGGTGTGCAGGCGCAGGTGGGCGAGGTGCTCGCCTTCCGCAATCTGTTCTGGGGTCTCACCGATGCCATGGCGCGCACGCCGACGCCCTGGACACCGGGGCACGTCTTGCCGAATCTCGAGTACGGGCTCGCGTACCGAGTGATGTCGAACATGATGTACACGAAGCTGCGCGAGATCATCGAGAACGTGCTCGCGAGCGCGCTGATCTATCTGCCGTCGCACGCCAACGACTTCAAAGTGCCGGAGGTGCGGAAGTATCTCGATCCGTACGTGCGCGGCTCGAACGGGTACGGCGCGGAGGAGCGCGTGAAGCTCATGAAGCTGATGTGGGACGCGGTCGGCACGGAGTTCGGGAGTCGCCATGGCCTTTACGAGCGCAACTACTTCGGCAACCACGAGAATATCCGGACCGAGGTCGTCGCGGCCGCCGAGATGATGGGGCAAGCAAAGAAGTACCGGGGCTTTGCAGAGCAATGCATGGCCGAGTACGACCTCGATGGCTGGACGGTGCCGGACCTGATCAATCCCGATGACGTCAGCGTCGTGATGAAGAAGGCTCAGCGTGGCGCTGCCTGAGTCGGAAATGCGCGGAGCCCTAGATGCGGTGCCGCAGGCGTTGTTCCGGAAGGTGATGAGCCGTTTCGCGACCGGCGTCACGGTCGTCACCACGGAGGTCGGCGGCGAGATCTTCGCCATGACGGCCAATGCGTTCATGGCCGGATCGCTGACGCCGCCACTTTGCGTTATCTCGATCGCGCACGGCGCGAAGATGCATGGACGGCTCGTCGAGTCCAGAAGGTTCGGAGTTTCATTCCTCGGTGAGCAGCAGGCGCCAATCGCGCAACACTTCGCCGGGCGAGCGTTCGCGCCCGTCGAGCCCATGTTTCAGCGCCTCGGAGAAATATCCGTCCTCGCTGGGAGCGTCGGCGTTGTCGCCGCAGAAATCGTCGGCACGGCGGAGTGCGGCGATCACACAATCTTTATCGGGCACATCGCCAAATTGGCAGTCGAGGAGCATGCCCCGCTGTTGTTCTACGGTGGCCGCTACGCGGCACTAGATCGCGAACTGCGGCTGGAACAGCTCGGGCCTCAATCGTTCTGGTGAACCGCAAGAAGAACTAACGACGCAGGCGAGGAGGGGGGCAATCGATGAGTCAGGAATTCCCGCGTTCGTGGGATACGGCCTACGAGTGGCGAGCCGTCGCGCTGCTCGGCGCCGGGTTCGGGCTCGTCGGACTCGACCGCTGGATCATCGCGCCGCTGTTCCCCTTCATCGCCGCGGATCTTGGGCTGGCCGAGGGCGACATAGGCCGGCTCGCGGGCATTCTCGGCATCCTGTGGGGCGTGTTCGCGATCTTCTCCGGGCGCCTGTCCGATCGCATCGGCCACCGCAAGGTTCTGATCCCGGCGATTCTGCTGTTCTCGATCATGTCGGGGCTGTCCGGTGCGGCTGCCGGGCTCACCGCGCTGATTCTGATTCGTGCGCTGATGGGCGCGACGGAGGGCGCGTATTGCCCGACGAGCTTCACGGCCGTGGCAGCGGCCTCGAAACCGTCGCGGCGCGGGTTCAATCAGGGCTTGCAGCAAAGTGGATTCGCATTGCTCGGGCTCGCGTTGGGCCCGCTGATTGCCACCCAGCTTCTGAACGTCGTGCCGTCGTGGAGGTGGGTGTTCTGGATCGTGGCGATCCCTGGATTCATCGTCGGCCTGCTGTTATTCGTCGTGTTGCGCGAACCTGCGAACACGCAGGGCGGCAGGTTGATCGGTGCGGGGGGAGCGAAGGGCCGCTGGATCGATGTTCTGCGCGTGCCGAACATCATCGTCTGCATGGCTGCGCTGTTGTGCGCGATGTCTTGCGTGTTCGTGCTGAGCGCCATGGTGCCCGTGTACCTCGTGAACGTGCTCCACTTGAGCGCGGCAGACATGGGCATCGTCACGTCCGCGATCGGTTTCGGCGGGTTCTTCGGCCAGTTCGGCTGGCCCGGGCTGTCGGACCGGTTCGGGCGCAAGCCGCTCGCCGTGCTCGGGTTCGTCGGCGCGGCGCTCGCCGTCTGGTGGTTCGCGCGCATCGGCGCAGGGATGCTGCCGCTGTTCGTCGCGCTGTTTGTCTGCGCGTTCTTCTGCCTCGGCAACGTGGCGCTGATCACGGGTCCCGTCGCCACCGAATCCGCGCCCGCAGGCTTGATCTCCGCCGCCATCGGGATGGTGGTCGGCGCCGGTGAGATCTTCGGCGGCGGGGTTGCCCCCTATATCGCGGGCGGGATCGCCGATGCCTACGGATTACCGAGCGTTCTGAACGTGGCATTGATCGGCGTCGTTTTGGGTGTGGTCGTTTGTCTGTTTCTGCGCGAGACTGCTCCCGTCAAGGAGACCGCATCGCGCGTGGGGATACCGGGCTGACGGCCCGGGGGGCCGGCGCCTTCGGCCGGCGAAGCAGCGAAATGTCGTTGGGGGTGCGCCGTGTTCACGCTTCGGACCAGCGAGCTGCAAGGGTATTCGACCCAGAGAACGTTCCTGCCGTCAGCCGACCTTTGCGAATACGTTCGCAGTATCGAGTATCGCGAGACGCGCGAGGCCGATGACGCTCTGCACCCGATTGCTTTTACCGTGTTCCCGTTCGTCTCGTTCTATCTCGGTACTCCATGCACCGTATACGAATACGGTTGTGGCCAGCGCCGTTTGCTGCCGCGGATATCCGTCGTCGGTCCGTGCGAGCACCGCGTTGCGGACCTCAACTACGGGGCGGACTTCAGGGCGCTCCGCGTCGTATTCGAGCCGACGGGCTTCTTTCGGCTGTTTCGCATTTCGCCCGCCGAGCTTCGCAATCTCGCCCTCGACGGCGTCGAAGTGCTCGGCCCTCGCGTCTCTGCGCTGCAAGCACGCCTCCAGGAGACGCGGTGTCCCGAGCAGATGGCCAGGCTGGCGGAGCAGATGTTGCGGACGTGGAGTGCGAATGCTCTGCCGCGGTCGGGGATCCAACTGGCGGCCGAGAGGCTTCTGCATTGTCGAGGCAGAACCGACCTCGGCGCGATCGCGAACTCCCTCGGCTTGAGCGCCAGTTCCTGGCGGCGACATTTCAGCACGGAAATTGGAGTCACGCCTAAGCGCTATTTCCGCATGCTTCGTTTCGAGCACGCCATTGGCCTGAAGCTGAAGTTCCCGGAGTGGTCGTGGACGCTGGTGTGTCTCGAGTCCGGCTACTACGATCAGGCGCATTTCATTGCGGACTGTCAGGCCATTGCACGCTGCACGCCGTCCAGGTTCATGCGCGAAATTGCGGCGATGCCCGTGCCTGTCGCCGATGCCCTCTACGGCCAGGCAGTGAAGTCCCACGAGCGCGTCCGCGGCGCTCCGCGGAGCGAAAGTGGGAGCGCTATAGCTCGACCGCCTGGCCGTTTTTGGCCGGTCCACGCCACTTGAGGACAAACTATGGGAACCCAGAGGAGTAGTGAAATGCCCACGAAGAAGTTCGTCAGTCGTTGTTTGGTGGCGGCACTCGGTGCGCTCACGTTACCCGCCGTCGCTCATCATTCAGCGGTGATGTTCGACGATGCGAAAGAGGTCACCGTGACGGGGGTAGTCAAAGAGTTTCAGTACACGAACCCACACTCCTGGCTACTCGTCGACGTCAAAGGTACAGATGGAAAGGTGACGACGTGGGGTTTCGAAGCCGAGGGTCCGAGCACGTTGACGCGCGCCGGCATCCGCAAGAGCGATCTTCAACCGGGTACGGAAATCACGATCAGTGGTCATCCGATGAAAGACGGCCGGCCCGCCGCGGCGTGGACCAAGGCGACACGTCTATCCGACAAGAAAGCGCTCATTCCCGCTGCGGGGTTTGCAGTTCGATGAAAACGAGAGCTGTGTTACTCGCGACATTGGCGTTGCTCACGCTCGCGTGCAGCCGGGAGCCCGCAGCTCCGACTGCCGCTGTCTCGGCGGCGCCGGTTGGGATGAAGTGGTCCGAGCAAGGCGAGGACTGGGCGCAGAAGAAAGCCGCGCTGCAGGCGTTCGGCGAGCAGTTCGATTCGTCCTCGGCGCTATACGAGAAGCTCAAGGCCGATGCGCACGGCGGCGAATCGCCGACGTGGGCGCAACTCGGCGAGCCGGCGTACGACTGGTCCGGCATCTATACGCGCACCAAGGGCGCGCTGCAGTTCGACCCCGATTTGCCGATGACCGTGGGTCCCGTTTCCGCGCAGCTCACGCCGGAAGGCCAGCAGGTAGTCGACGCCAAGTTGGCGCACCTGAAAGCCACTGGCGGCGAGTACGACCCGATCAGCGACTGCCGGCCTCCGGGCACGCCGCGGTGGTTCACCGAACCGTTCCTGCACGAGTTCATGATCGCGCCGAAGCAGACGCTACTGATCAACGAGATGGTCAACGACGTGCGCCGCGTGTACACCGACGGCCGCGACCACACCGCCGAGGACGATGCCTACGCGTCGTGGAACGGCGATACCGTCGGGTTCTGGGACGGCGACATCCTCGTCACGCACACGAAGTACCTGATGTCGGGTCAGTATCAGCGCGGTGTGCAGCCGAACTACTCGGACCAGGTCACGACTGTCGAGCGGTGGCGCAAGGTCGATCCGAAAACGTTGCAGGTGGACGTGTGGGTGTTCGACCCCGTGAATCTCGCCAAGCCCTGGTACGTGCGACAGAGCTACTCGCGGCTCACGAACGACGACTATCAGCTGCGGATCCGCTACTGGGACTGCCGCGAGAACTCCAACAACGCGATCATCGTCACGGAAAACGGTAACAGCCAGTTTCCGGACCTGAATTTCGTGGACAACGATGCGGCGGTCAGTAGCGATGCCGACGTGAAGAAGCACGCGGCGCAGGAGAAGCCGGCGCGCTAGCGCGCGCACCTGCTGCCGCAGCTCGCAGGAGGCGGCGGAATTTCGGGCACTCCATGTGGGTCGGCGCGGAGCACTCGACTGCATGACGTAGCCCGTTGCGCATCGCGGTGAGCTCCCGGATCTTCCGGTCCAGCTCGTCGGCTTTGGTCGCGAGCATGTTCCGGTCGATGTGCACGCGGCGATCTTTCGCGAACATCCGCGCGATCTCCTCGAGCGAGAACCCCACAGCGCGCCCGAGGGCGATCAGTGCCAGCCGCTCGACCACATCGGCATCGAACAGCCGCCGCAGTCCGCGCCTGCCGACCGAGGCGATCAACCCCTTTTCCTCGTAGTAGCGCAACGCGGAAGCCGGAATGCCGGAACGCTGCGCGACCTCGGCTATATCCAGGTCTCTCATGGCCCTTGACCTCAAGTCGACTTGAAGTGGCACAGTGCGCCTCGAGGGTCATGAAATCAACCAAGAGGAGAATAGTCATGAGCGCAGTGCAAGAGAGCGGAGCGGAGCAGACGATGCAGTGGGGCGGCCGCCGCGGGCAGGCGTGGGTCGAGGCGCAGGAGCTGCTCGACAGGCTGTTCCAGCCGTTCGAGGCCCTATTGGTCGACGCGGTCGTCACCGTCGCGGGACGCCGGGTACTCGACATCGGCTGCGGCACCGGCAGCACGACCTTGGCGGTCGCGCGGCGGCTCGGTGCAGATGGCGGCAGCGTGGGCGTGGACATCTCTGCGCCGATGATCGTGGCGGCTCGCGCGCGCGCGGAACGCGAAGGTGTGCCGGCCACGTTCGTTCGCGGCGACGCGCAAGCGTACGCGTTCGAGCCCACGAGCTTCGACACGATCGTCTCGCGCTTCGGTGTCATGTTCTTCGATGATTCAGTGCGGGCGTTCGAGAATCTGCGGCGGGCCGCGCAGGACGGGGCTGCGCTGCGCGCGCTCGTCTGGCGTGGCGCCGAGGAGAATCCATTCATGACGGTAGCCGAGCGTGCGGCGGCGCCGTTGTTGCCCCATCTACCGGTTCGTAAGCCCGACGAGCCGGGGCAGTTCGCGTTCGCTGATCCGCAGCGCGTGCGCGACCTTCTGGAGCGCAGTGGATGGTCCGGGATCGACCTCCGGCCGATCGACGTGGAGTGCGTAATGGCGGCGCAGGATCTGGTTCCGTACCTGACGCGGCTTGGGCCCGTCGGTGTTGCACTGGAAGGCGTGGACGAGGCGGTGCGTGCCCGCGTGATCGAGACCGTACTCGGCGCGTTCGAGCCATACGCGCGAGGAGCGCAGATTCAGTTCGCGGCGGCTTGCTGGATGGTCGAGGCAACCGCGTGATGGTGCGGGCGGTCACGGGGTCGTTGCAGCGGCGCCCCGAATGGTACGCTTAGGCTGGGGTTCAGTGCCGGGCCTTTCAGGCAAGGGAACTGGGGGAACAATGAGTCTGCTACGGCATGGCACGTGGACGCTCGTGAGTGTGCTCGCTGCCGCCTCGGCATCCGCGCAGACGCGGGACGGTCAATGGCGGGCGTACGGAGGGGACACTGCCGCGTCGCGCTACGCGCCGCTCGATCAGATCGACAAATCGAACGTTGCGAAGCTCGGCATCGCGTGGCGGCGACCGGCGCTCGACGCCTCGATTCTCGCCGTCGTACCGCGCCTTAGGCCCGAGCGCACGTTCCGCGCGACGCCGCTGATGGTCGACGGCGTGCTGTACAGCCCGAACGGTATCGGCTTCGTCGAAGCCTTCGACGCGGGCACGGGCAAGACGCTCTGGATCGAGCGGCCGTTCGAGGCTGGACCGGGCGGCTACCGTGGCACCTCGACACGCGGAGTCGCTTACTGGACCGACGGCCGCGACGCGCGAATTCTCGTGCAACGCAGCGAGTATCTGATGGCGCTGAACGCCAAGACGGGAAAACCGTACGCGGACTTCGGCGATGGCGGGCGGGTCAATCTCTCGGCCGGTTACGGCGCAGACATGGTCTACACGTGGAGCGGCGCGCCGCTCGTGATCGGCGACGTGGTCGTGATGGGCAGTTCGCCGGGCGACACCTTCGCGAGCAAGGAAGCCACGCGCGGCGACGTGCGCGCGTACGACGTACGCACGGGCAAGCTGCGCTGGCAGTTCCACGTGATTCCGCAGGCAGGCGAATTCGGTGTCGAGACCTGGGAGAACGAGTCGTGGAAGTACACGGGCCACGCCCCCGTGTGGTCGCTGTTCAGCGCAGACGAAGAGCTCGGCTACGTGTATATGCCCGTGACGTCGTCGACGAACGACATGTACGGTGGTCACCGGCTTGGCGACAACCTGTTCAGCCAGAGCATCGTGTGCGTCGATGCGAAGACCGGCAAGCGCGTGTGGCACTACCAGCTCACGCATCACGATCTGTGGGATTTCGATCCGCCAACCGCCCCGATGCTGGTCGACATCGTCGTCGACGGTCGGCCGATCAAGGCCGTGGTGCAGCTCACGAAGCAATCGTTCGCGTACGTGTTCGACCGCGTGACGGGCAAGCCCGTGTGGCCGATCGAAGAGCGGCCCGTGCCACAGTCGAACGTGCCGGGCGAGCGCACGTCGCCCACGCAGCCGTTCCCGACGAAGCCGCCCGCCTACGATCGCCAAGGCGCCACCGTCGACAACCTGATCGACTTCACGCCGGAGCTGCGCGCCGAGGCGCTCGAGATCGTGAAGCACTACACGATCGGGCCGATGTTCACGCCGCCGACCGTGCGCGACGATAACCCGGGCGGCAACTTGGGCACGATTCAGCTGCCGGGGTCCGTGGGCGGCGCGAACTGGGGCGGCGGAGCGTTCGATCCGGAGACGCACCTTTTATATGTGCCGTCGGCCACCGCGCCGTTCGTGGCCGACATCGAGCCCGGGGACCCGGCCGCCACCGACCTGCGCTACGTGAAAGGCAAACGAATGTGGGCGGCGGGGCCGCGCGGTCTGCCCCTGTTCAAGCCGCCGTACGGACGCATCAGCGCCATCGACCTCGACAAGGGCGACATCCGCTGGCAGGTCGCGAACGGCAATGGTCCGCGCGACAACCCGGCGATCGCGCAGCTGCACTTGCCGGCGCTCGGCAATACGGGTCACGCCGTACCCGTGCTGACGAAGACGCTGCTGTTCATCGGCGAGGGCTCGAACGCGTCCGCGTCGGCGGCGCGCACTCCGCCCGGTATGCCGGTCGAGATCACGCCGAACTACGGCGAGCCGTGGTTCCGCGCGTACGACAAGGAGACGGGCGCCGTGCTCGCCGAGATCAAGCTGCCGGCCGGTACGACCGGTGCGCCGATCACGTACATGCACCGCGGCAAGCAGTACATCGTCGTCACGGTCGGCGGGCGCGAGCATGATCCGGAGTGGATCGCGCTCAGTTTGCCCTGACGTCGACGGAGGAAGAGCGATGGCAACGAATCTCTGGGATCGACGCGCCGTGCTGACCGGACTTGGCGCGCTCGGGGCTAGTCTCTGGTTACCGCGATCGGCCGATGCGCTCGCGCTCCCCGATGACAAGATCAAGCGCATCCGCTACTTCCGCAATTCCGGCGATTCGACTGGCAATCGCGGCCAGCCGATGGTCAATCAATCCTCGAACGTCGTCGTGATCGAGACGGAGCGCGGGTTGACCGGTATCGGGGAGGGCGGCGAGCCCACCTCGATGGACGAGTGCGCGAGCATGCTGATCGGTCTCGATCCGTTCCGCATCGATCAGCACTGGCAACGCATGCTGCGCGGCTACTTCTATCCGGCCGGCCGCGAGAAGATCCATTCGCTCGGCGCGCTCGACATGGCGCTCTGGGATCTGAAAGCCAAAGCCCTCGACGTGCCGCTGTGGCAGTTGCTCGGCGGCAAGTCGCGCGAGCACATCGAGCTCTACTCGACGGCGTTCCCCAGGGGGCGAAATGGCACGCTCGAGGACGCGGCCCGCGCCTGCATGGGCGCCGGCTTTCGTGTCTATCGGCACGCCACCGACAATCCGCGCGAGCGCCTCGTCGACCGCTTCAAGCTCGTGCGCCAGATGCACGAGGAGTGCATTGCGCTGCACGAGATCACGGGCGACGGCGGCTGGGCCATCGACTTTCACACCGAGCTCGACCCGCCCGATGCCATCAATCTCGCCACGCTGCTCGAGCCGCTGCATCCGTATTTCTGCGAGGACCTGATCCGCAGCGAGGGCGTGGACTCCTACGTCACGATGCGCGAGCGCACGCGCGTGCCGATCGCCGTCGGCGAGCAGTTCGGCTACAAGTGGGACATCAACACGCTGATCGAACGCCAGCTCATCGACTACACGCGCTGCACGCTGCCGAACGTCGGGGGCATCAGCGAGTTCATGAAGATCATCGCGCTGGCCGAGACGCACTACGTCGGCATGATTCCGCATTTCACGGGGCCCATCTCGGAAGCCGCACTCGTACACTGCCTTGCGGCCACATCCGTACCGGTGCTCATGGAAATGCTGGGCGACGGCACGCGCACGTGGCCGCACTTGCCGAAGGCGTACGACTTCAAGGACGGTAAGCTGTGGCCGAACGATCGGCCCGGGCTCGGCGTGGAGCTCGATCAGGGGAAGCTCACGCTGCTCGGCGAGTACGCGACGTATCGCGCCGGCATGCTCCTGAACCGTCGCCCAGATGGTTCGTTCACGAATTGGTAAGCACCGTATGACAAGGATCCAAGTGTTGCGCAGCTCAATCGGTATTCGATCGGCGCTCGTCGGCGTCGGCTCTGTCCTGTGGCTCGTCGGGCCCGTCGGCGCGCAGGTGGCTCCCGGCCCGGACGTGAATCCCCGCGCCGTGTGGTCCGAGCCGCCGGAGCAGTTCACGACGCGCGTGGTGGCGACCGGTTTCGAGGATCCGTATGAGGTGGCGTGGGGCCCCGACGGCTACCTCTGGATCACGGAGCGCGTGGGTAAGCGGGTCGTGCGCGTGAATCCGGCCGACGGCAGCCGCAAGGTCGCCGTCACGATCGACGAGGTGTATCAGAAGCTCGCGCAGGAAGGGTTACTCGGCCTCGCATTCGATCCGCAGCTCCTGCACGGCCGCAACTACGTCTATGTGATGTACACGTACGATGCCGATCCTGGCCCTGGCGAGGAACGGCGCGCGAAAATCCGCCGCTACACGTACAACCCGGCGACCGAGCAGCTCGGGGATCCGCTCGATGTGCTGACCGGCCTGCCGCACGGCCCCGATCACGGCGCGAGCCGCCTTGTGTACGGGCCCGACGACAAGCTGTATGCGAGCCGCGGCGATCACGGCTCGAACTTTCTCGCGTATTACTGCGTGCCGAACCGCGCGCAGGAGCTGCCGACCGCCGCCGATGTGCAGGCGCGCAAGTGGGACGCGTACCAGGGCAAGATCCTGCGCGTGAACCTCGACGGTTCGATTCCGGCCGACAATCCGGTGCTGAACGGCGTGCGCAGCCACGTGTTCTCCTACGGCAACCGCAATCCTCAGGGCATGGCGTTCGGCCCCGACGGGCACCTCTACGAGTCGGAGCACGGCCAGGACACCGACGACGAAGTCAATCGTATCGATTCGGGGCGCAACTACGGTTGGCCGCTCATCGCGGGGTACAAGGACGATCAGTACTACACGTACGCGAACTGGTCGGCGTCGGCACCGACGCCGTGCGCGAGCCTGGCGTACGGCCGCGACATTCCGAGCACGGTGCCGCAGACGAAGGAATCGAGCGTCAACTTGCCCGATTTCACGCCACCGCTGAAGGCGTTCTTCACGGTGCCGACCGGCTACGACGTGCGCAAGCTCGGCAACGCAACGGCCGCGCTGACCGGTCTCGACGTGTATTCGTCGCCTGCGATCCCGGGCTGGAACACGTCGATCCTCGTGTGCGGCATGGCGAGTGGCGTCATCTACCGCATTCCGCTGAACGCACCGAATGCACCACCGCTGACGTACTTCAAGGCGCAGGATCGGTATCGCGATCTCGCGATCGCGCCCGACGGCAAGCGGATCTATGCGATCACCTCGATCTTCGGCCGCACGGTGACGGCGACGGGCGAGCCCACCGCGACGCTCGCGCACCCGGGCGCGCTGCTCGAATTCACGTACTCGGGACCACGAGAGACGAAGGGGAAGCCATGAAGAACAATGACGACCGTTCGGTGCTGACGCGTCGCGGAGCGCTACGAACACTCGGCCTGGCCGGTTCCGCCGCGTTGCTGGCGCCGGCACTCGTACGCGCACAGACGAACGGCCCGACGCCGGCGTCGACGGTGAGCACACCCCCGCGCGATTTCACGCCGGGCGCTGGGCCGGCGTTGTACCCCGACCCCGACGTGCTCGTCGTCGATCCGGCGTTCAACGCGATCCGGGTCTTCAATTCGCCGATCCAGCGCCTCTTCACCGGCGCGTTGTGGTCCGAAGGACCGGCGTGGTCGAGCCAGGGACGTTACCTCGTGTGGAGCGACATCCCGAACAATCGCCAGCTGCGCTGGCTCGAGGACGACGGCCGCGTGACCGTGTTCCGCCAGCCGTCGAACAACAGCAACGGCAACGCGTTCGACTTTCAGGGCCGGCAGATTTCGTGCGAGCACTTGCTGCGCCGCGTTGTGCGCTACGAGAACGACGGCACGGCGACCGTGCTCGCGGCTGCCTACGACGGCAAACCGCTGAACTCGCCGAACGACGTCGCGCCGCACCCTGACGGCAGCTACTGGTTCACCGATCCGCCGTTTGGCGGCGCGCTGTACGAGGGCACGCCGGACGCGGCCGGCGGGCCGAGCAACACCGAAGGCAAGCTGCAACCGCGCGTAGGCCAGCCGGCGGGCGTGGGCGCCGCCAAGCGCGAGTTGCCGACGAACGTGTATCGCGTGGACGGCAACGGCCGCGTGGCGATCGCGATGGGCGCCGACTCGTTACCCGGCGCGCCGAACGGCGTGTGTTTCTCTCCGGACTACAAGAAGGTCTACGTTGTCAGCAACGGCGATCTATACGTCGCCGACGTCGGCACGAACGGCCGCGCGTCGGGCGTGAAGCGCTTCGCCGAGATGAAGGTCGATGGCGTGGCGTGCCGCACGGACGGCGTGCGCGCCGACGTCTACGGCAACCTCTGGTGCTCGAGCAACGCGGGCGCCGCCGTCGGCTACAACGGCGTGACCGCGTGGAATTCCGCCGGCGCGCTGCTTGGCCGAATCCGGTTGCCCGAGGTATGCGCGAACGTGGCGTTCGGCGGCGCGAAACGCAATCGACTCTTCATGGCCGCGAGCCAGTCCCTGTACGCTGTGTACGTCAACACGCAGGGCGCGGCACCAGGTTGATGACGCAACGTGATTTGAGAAGGATCTTTGTGATGCGAAAACCGCGAACCCACGCTCTGCTCGGTAGCCTCGCGGCCGGTATCGCGACCGCCACTGCGCTGGTTGCGCCGCAGCTGCGGGCCGCGGAGCCCACCACGGTGGAGCAGCGGCTCCAGGCCGTCGAGGACTACGTCCAGATCGAGAAGCTGCTGATGCGCTACGCGGCGGCCCTGAACACGAAGGACGCGGATACTTACGTCTCGCTGTTCACGCCGGACGCCACGTTCGAGCTGAAGCGCAACGTCGGCGAGCCGCCGTTTCTAGGTCCCTTCAAGGGCCGCGATGCGCTGCGCAAACAGTGGTTTCCCGACGGCGGGGCCAAGGGCGCCAAGACTCGCGAGTTCGGCCCCATGCGCCACGTGACCACGAACTACGAGATCAACGTGACCGGCAATACGGCCACCGTGCGCGCGTTCTTCATGGAGGTGGTGTCGACCGGCGAGAACAGGCCGTCTGGCAGCAAGCCGCCGAAAATCCACCAGATGGGCCGCTACGAGGATGAGCTCGTCAAGCAGAACGGCACGTGGCTGTTCAGCAAGCGCACTGTCATCACCGACATGAATACGAAGTGGGAGCCTTAGCCGCGGGAGCGCCGGGTCAGTCGGGTTCCCACATGTGTGCCTGGAACGGGAAGCCGTTCATGGCGAGCCGGCACGAACGCAGCCCGGGCTCGCCGCCGTTGCTCGCGAGGTGCCAAGTCTGGCGCGGCGCGTAGACCACATCGCCCGGTTCCGCCTCGAACTCGTCGAGGCCCTCCATCTTGTAGCGGATCTTGCCGAGCATGACGAGCCAGAACTCGGAGCCTTCCTCATGGTAGTGGCCCTTCTCGGAAGGCGCCGGGCGCTGATAGTTGCCGATGATGATGTTCGCGAACGCGCGGTCGTCGCTGACGAACGGTCCGCCGCGTTCCTGACCCGCGACGACCTTGTTGAAATCGACCACGGGCCGATTCTCCGCGTCGAGAGTGCCGCGGCCGCCCGTCACGCGCGTGGGCACGTAGTCGAAGCCCGGCAGCGGAGCTGGCGTTTCGTCCATCGGGTATAGCTTGCGCGCACGCGTGACGTTGACCTCGAAGCGCAGCGATGGCTCGCTGCCCACGGTCTCGATCTGGTACAGCGTGCGATACGGCACCTGTACCATGAACCCTTTGGTCGCGACCAAGGGCTCGCGGCCTTCTACCGTAAACTTCAGTGCGCCGGATTGCACGATCCACCACTCGCGTGTGTCGCCATTCATGCGGCGCGGTGTCTTTTGCTTAGGGGCCATCGAAACCCACTGCGCGAACAGGCTCTCGTCATCGACAATGGTCTCGGCCCAGTCTTTTTGGCCCGCGTGGCGCGCGAGCACGTCAGCGAGCTTCGTGTGCGGCCGGTGCACGCCGGTCCAGCCGCCGGATTCGGCTTTCGGCGAAAGCACGAGCAGCGGCGGCTCCCGGCCGGACTGTGCGAGCGACGCCGCCGACGCGCCCAGCGTGCCCGCGAACACCAGCAGCATTCGCAGCAGCGGTGCGGGGCGCATGTCAGTTCATCGACAGGCGTTGCGCCTCGGCGCACAGGCCCTGCATCTGGAAGTAGCGATCGACGGTCGCGGCGTCCGTCTCGTACGGATGCTTCTCGCCCGTCGCGCGCGGCAGCTGCGCGATGCGCGCGCGGTCCCACGCCCGATCGAATTCCGTGTGATTCGACATGAGCACCGTGGCGCGCGCCGCGGCGGCCGCTTCGGCCATGCGCTTCGCGCTGTCGCGGTAGATCGCGAAGTTCTCGGCCAGCCGTGGGAAGTTGAACGCCGTGCCGCCGGAGTAGGCCACCGTGAGGGTGCGGCCGCCATCTTTTACCGGAAAGATGAAGGAGAGCGTGCCCGGCGTGTGGCCGGGTGTGGCCACGACGTTGACTGTGGTATCGCCGAGCGTGATTTTGCTGCCTGCCGCGCCGACCGCGATGTCGCGCTTCGACACGCCGCCGGGGTAGGTGGCGTCGCGCTTCAAAGTCGAATCCCAGTCCGCGGCGCCCATCACGACCTTGGCGCCGTAGCGACTTTGAAGCAGTGCCGCGCCCTGGTCGTGGTCCCCGTGCGCGTGGCTGATCAACACGTACTTGATGGTGCGTGGATCGAGTTTTAGCTTCGTGAGACCTTCCACGATCTCCGGCTCGATCGCGTAGTCGAACAGCGTGTCGATGATGATGATGCCTGCGCTCGTGGTCAGCGCCCACGAAGAGTGGATCTGCGTGCCGACGAAGTAGAGGTTATCGAAGACCTTGTACGGCTGCGCGTACCACGTCGCCCGGTCGGGTATGACGCGGGTGGCGAGGGTGGCGGGTGGCCGCGGGCCGCCGGCATTCAAATTGTCGGGAGCAACGCAGATGCGCAGGAAGGTGCCCGCGTAGTCCTGGCCGGCGGCGCGCTTCGCCGCGACCACCAGGCTCTCGGGTGTGGCGGGCTCAGCCGCCTGCGCGCAAGCCGCAGCCGCGGGCAACAGCGTGGCGGCCACCAATGGCAGCAGAAGTCTCATCGAATCCCCCCGGAACGTTAAGCGATGCCTGCCTGGATTCTGCACCGGGAAGGGTTTGGGGTCGAGCGCTCAGGTTGCTTTTGTGTGTGCCGAGTCAGCAAACTCTGGGGCTTGAACGGCTCGTCCGGCGGTTCCGCGGGGCGAGCCGATGCGTCGAAAATGATTGGGGGTCAAGAATGATCAGCAAGAGCTCGTCTGTGTTCGTGGGTGCGGCGGTGGCGGCCACTGCCTTTGCGTCGACGGCGTTTGCGGGTGGCGAAGCCGGCACGCTCACGCTTCGCGATTTGGGCGCCAGGTTCGTCGGCTATACCACCAAGGAAGCCGACAAAGGTTCGCTCGACGTCGCAAACCCGATGTTCGTGCAGTACATGCTGCCCGTGAACAAGAAACACCAGACGCCCATCGTCATGATTCACGGCGGCGGTGGGCAAGGCACCGACTGGCTGCAGACCCCGGACGGCCGGGACGGCTGGGCGGACTACTTCGTGGCCGACGGCTGGGACGTGTACGTGGTAGATCGTCCGGGCCACGGGCGTTCGCAGAGCAACCCGAGCTGCCGCGACGGCAAAGTGGGTGTGGCCAACTCCGCCCCCATCTCCCGGCTCTCCCATTCCGCGCCCACGGTGTGGCCGGGCGGTGAGCCCACGGTGACCAACGACGCCGTGGTCGCGTGGACCGCGAGCTCCACCACCGCGCCGTACTGCGGCGACCCGGTGGCCGCGAAGACCATCTCCGCGCTGCTCGACCAGATCGGCCCGGCAATTCTCCTGGCGCACTCCGCCGGCGGCGGCAGCACGTTCCGCGTACCGGACCTGAATCGCGCCAAGGTCGTGGGTGTGATTGGCTTCGAGGCCGCAGGCGCCAACCCGTTCGCTGCGGGCTTTGGCAACAGCCCGCCGCTCGCGACGACATGGGCTGCCGAGCCGAAGCTGGCCGCGGACTTCAAGGCCGTGGAGAAGAACGGCTGCGCGATGCAAGGCGACCATCCGAGCAAGCTCACGCACTATTCGGGCTTACCGATCGTGGTGGTGGGTTCGGAGATGGGGCTCGCGAACGAGGCTGCGCTGAAGTGCCAGACCGCCGTGTGGAAACAGGCCGGTGCCGACGCGAGCTACGTGTACCTGCCCGATCGCGGCTTGAAAGGCGGCGGCCATTTCTCGATGGCGCAGCTCGACAACGCGAAGTCCGCGGCGGTGTTCATCGACATCGCGACCAACATCGAGAAGTCCGCCAAGAAGTAAACGCCGCGCTCCCAGTTCGCGAATCGTGGAATACCTCGACAAGCTGGCCGAAGAGGCCGTCAAGGACGCGATCAAGAGCCTGCTGGCGGGCGGCAAACGCCCGTACAGCGGCAGCGTGCCGGCGGAAGCGCAACGGTTCATGCGCGAGAAAGGGCGCAACCGCGTGTCTCAAGTCGATGCGGAGAAAAGAGTGGCAAGCGCGATCGACCGCCTACGCGAGCGCAAAGAGATCAAGGCTCCGCGCGCGCCGTACAACGATTGGGCGTTGATCGGGTACACGCCGCCGAAAACCGACGAGTCATCGAGGGGGGTCTCATGAATACTCTGCAAGCGAACGTCCGCGGTCTCGTCGTTGGGGCATTGCTCGCTGCCACGTACACGACAGCGCAGGCGCAGAGTCTGACCGCGGCGGACCAGGCTGCGATCCAGCAACTGAGCGCGAGCTACATGACAGCGCTCTTCGGCTGCAAGGCGGAAGAGTTCGCCGATCTGTTCGTTCCGAGCACGGGCTCCTTCGCGAGCAGCTTTCGCGGCCGCATGGTCGGCCGCGAAAAGTTGATCCTGCTGGTGCAGAGCGAGCGTCATTGCACGGGCGAACAGCCCGCCCGGCCGAGCGGAGCGAATGCGCCGACCGTCGCGATCGAAGCCACGAAGTTCGGCGCTCATGGTGTGGCGAACCTGGGCATGGCCGAATACCAGGACGAATACACGAAGACGCCGAAGGGTTGGCGATTCGCATCGCGGACCGTGGTTGGTGCGGCCGAGAAAACCGCCGGTCTCGATGCGCGCGAGATGCTCGCGATCCAGAAGCTCGCTGGTAGCAAGCTCGGGGATTACTACGAGCCGGATCCGAAAGGCGTCTCACGCTTGCTGACTTCGGGCGTGCGCATCGCGGTCAAGGATAACGAGGTCACTGGCCGTGCGTTCCTGAAGGCTGGCGGCTACGACGACGAGGTGTACGAGAACACCGGCCCGGGGCAGTGGCGCGTGAAGTCGAGCGCGCACATGGCCCCGCAGCGCTGATCTCGTCTTCAAGAGTCTGCGTTCCGCGAGTCCGGCGATTCGCCGCGCGCTTTCTGTGCGCTACCGCACATAGCGCCGCCGCATTCTCGGACAATAGGGCGTCGAGCTCTGTTAGAGTACCGCCTATCACAGCGGATTCGCTTCCCATGACCTCGAAGGCCCACTCTGAACAATCCCCCGCTTCGCAACGTTGCGGGCCCCGAAGTGGAGGGCCTCAGGAATCGCCGGCTCAGATTCAGCGGCGACAACGCGTTCCACGTCGAGGTCAAGCGCCGGGTTAAGGCGCACCTCCAAGCCGCCGGGCGTCGCGAGCGCGGCGGCACCGCGATGTACATCAAAACCGCGATCATCCTCGCGGCCTTCGTGGCCACGTACGTGTTGCTCGTGTTCGTCGCGTCGACGTGGTGGCAGGCTCTGCCGCTCGCGATCGTGTTTGGGCTGACGGTGGTCGCGATCGGCTTCAATATCATGCACGACGCGAATCACGAGGCCTATTCCGATAGGCCTTGGGTCAACCGGATCATGGGCGCAACGCTCGACGTCGTCGGCGGCAGCTCGTACTTCTGGCGCTGCAAGCACAACGTCTTCCACCACACGTTCGTCAACGTGGCGGGCTACGATACGGACATCGACCTGGCCGGCCTCGGCCGGCTTTCGCCGCATCATCGGCGCGCCTGGATACATCGTTGGCAGCACTTCTACGCCTGGTTTCTCTACGGCGTGATGGTCCTCAAGTGGCACTTCTACGACGACCTACGCCTCGTCTTCACCTGCCGCATGGGCGGGCATCGGTGTCCGCGGCCCGATGCCCGGCAGCTCGCCGTGTTCCTCGGCGGCAAGGTGGTGTTCTTCTCGTTTGCGTTCGCGTTACCGCTGGCGCTGCACCCGGTCTGGGCCGTTGCGGCGGTGTACGTGGTAACGGCCGTGGTCATCGGCGTCGTGCTCGGCGTCGTCTTTCAACTCGCCCACTGTGTGGAGCAGGCGGAATTCCCGCTCGAGATCGAAGCGGGGCACATGGCGACGCCCTGGGCCGTTCACCAGGTCGAAACGAGTGTGGATTTCGCGCGCGAGAATCGAGTGGTGAGCTGGTTGTTCGGTGGGCTGAATTTCCAGATAGAGCATCACCTGTTCTCCAGGATCTGCCACGTGAACTACCCGGGCATCGCGCCGCTGGTCGAGAAGACCTGCCACGAATACGGTGTCCGCTACAAATTCAACCCGACGCTACTGGCCGCGCTGCGCTCGCACTATCGGTGGCTGCGCGCCATGGGTCGCGAGGACGCTCCCGCGTATCAGGCGATGTCCGCGGGCTGATCCGTCGGCGGTGACCGAGCCGGACGTCGCTCTTCAGAACACGCACAGAGGGTTCACCGGGGCGGACCGGTAGTATCCCCGACGTCCCGGCACGTAGACTATCCGCAGTCGCGCGAATCCGCGCCGCTTAGGGGGAAACACGCATGAAGGTTCAGCAAGGTATCGCGCTCACCGTCGGGGTGGTCGCGTTGGCTTTTGTGTTCAGTAATCTCGCGCACCGGGCGGAAGGTGCCGACGCGGTCGAGGCGCGACTCCGGAAGGTGGAGGACATGCAAGCCATTCAGTCGCTCCTCGTTCATTACGGACGCGAGCTCGACAAGCGCGATTACAAAGCCTATGGGGCACTGTTCGCGCAAGACGGCTCCTGGAAGGGCGGCATGGGCACCGGAACGGGGCCCGACGCGATCGGCAATATGGTGGCTGCCGGCTTCGAGCGCATGGCTCCCGCGCTGTATGAGAAGTCCTTTCACTCGATGACCAGCTTCGACGTCGCGGTCAACGGCGACACGGCGACCGCGTGGTCGCGTTGGACGTGGATCGTCGTCGGTGCCGACGGCAAGCCACAACCGGAGCGCGCGGGTCACTACGAGGACACGTTGGTTCGTGAACGCGGCGAGTGGAAGTTCAAGTCCCGTCAGGCATTCACCGAAATCAATTGACGCAGTGGGTCGCCGGAATTTCGGAAGCACCGGGGAGTACTTCAATGAGCTCCGGACGCAATGAAACTCACCGCGCAGGATTACGCGGAGATCCAGCGAGAGGACGCACATGTTCAAGTCGGCGCCGTCGCTCCAGTTCGGTGTCTGCGCGAATCGCGACACGCCGTGATCGGCTGAACGCGAGAGCCACGCTCTTTCACGGGACGCGCGGATCGCGCGAATAACCGTCCAGTCAGATATCGGCGCGCACGCGCCGATGGCGTTCGACACGCGGCACTGATTCCAGTTCCGCGTTCGCTCAGCGCGCGCGAATCGCTCGCGCATTCATCAAACCTTCGTGTGTCGCTCGGATTGAACCGTGGAGGCGCGTACGGGCACTCATCGCCCGTTGTCGCATTGACAACGTACCAATCACGAAGGGACTTACCTCATGAAGCACGAAGCTGCAGTTGCGGCACGATGGTTGAAACGGATTGCACTCCCGGCGCTGGGCACTGCGCTCGCGGCCTGCGGTGGTGGTGGCGGCGGCTACTCCGGCAATCCGACCCCGACGGCATCGCTGTCGGTCAATCCGCAGACCATCACGCTTGGACAGAGCGCGACGCTCACCTGGTCATCGAGTCAGGCAGCGAGCTGCGACGCGAGTGGCGGATGGACCGGAACGCAAACTGTGAGCGGCACGTCGGGCGTGACGCCGACTGCGACCGGCACCGTCACCTACACGCTGACATGCTCGGGCACCGCCAGCTCGGCGACGCTGACCGTCGGCGCGGCCAGTGCGTACACGGCGACGAGTCTCGTCGAGGACCTCGCGGGCGGCACGGCCAGGACGACCGATCCGCTTCTCGTCAACCCATGGGGTATCGCGTACGGGCCGACGACGGGTATCTGGGTGGCGAACAATCACAGCGAGACCTCTACGATCTACAACGGCAACGGCCGCCCGAGCCCGCTCGTCGTGCATTTCGCACCGGGGGCTACCGCAGCCCCGTTCGACGGGACCGGCATCGTGTTCAACGGAACCACGGACTTCACCGTGAGCGCCGCGAACCTGAGCGCTCCGGCCGTTTTCATCTTCGCTGGCGAAGGTGGAATGATCGGCGGCTGGTCGCCGACGGTGGACACCTCGCACGAAATCACGATGTACACGGCTACGGATGGGGCGGTATACAAGGGTCTCGCAATTGCGAATGACGGCACCGGCAATTTCCTGTACGCCGCCGATTTCGCGAACGACAAGATCGACGTGTTGGACGCGACGTTCACCAAGCAGGTGCCGACGGCCACGAGTTTCGGATTCATCGACCCGACGCTGCCGGCCGGCTACGGGCCCTTCGGGATCCAGGCGATCAAGAAGGGCGGCGCGACGAAGATCTACGTGAGCTACGCGAAGCATGATGCCGCCGCGCCGGCTGACGAGGCGCCCGGCGCCGGCTTGGGGTTGGTCAACGCCTTCGACGCGAACGGCAAGCTGCTGACGCACCTCGTCGCGACGGCCGGTAAGCTGAACGCTCCCTGGGGCCTGACGCTTGCACCATCCGACTTCGGCACGCTGAGCAATGCATTGCTGGTCGGCAACTTCGGCGACGGCACGATCCAGGGATACGATCCGGACACCGGTCGATATCTCGGCGCGGTGGGCGATGGTGCCGGCACAGCGTTCGCCGCGTCGGGCCTTTGGGGCATCGCGTTCGGCAACGACGCAGCGAACCAGCCCCACGCCACACTGTTCTTCGCGGCGGGCACGAATGACGAGGTGAACGGCCGCTACGGCCGCATCGATCTCGGGTCGACGCCACCGGCGCTCGGCGATCCGCCCGTTCTGACGCTGATCGCGCCGCAAGGCGATCTGAGCGGCACCGTGACGTTGCAAGCCAACCAGCAGAATCTCGTCGCCATCGCCAAAGTGCAGTTCTACTTGAACGGCAGCACGCTGATTGGCACAGCGACGACCGATCCGTTCACCGTGCAGTGGGATACGACGGCCGTCACCAACGGTAGCGCGAAGCTGCGTGCGGTCGCGACGGATGTCAACGGCAACGTGGGCAGCTCAGCTGTGTTGACGGTCTCGGTTGCGAACACGGCTCCCGCCATGACGCTGACGCAGGTTCAGCAGAGCGTGTTCACTCCTCGCTGCTCCGGCTGTCACAACGGCAGCAACCCGGCCGGTGGCGCGTTGCCGGGTTCGATGGACCTTCGATCGGGCAACAGCTTCGCCAACCTCGTGAATGTGGCGAGCCTCGAGCAGCCAACGCTGATGCGCGTCAAGCCGGGCGAGGCCGACAACAGCTATGTGATTCACAAGATCGAGGGGGCGGCCGGCATCGCGGGCGCGCGCATGCCGTTCGGCGGGCCCTTCCTCGACCAGCCGACGATCGATCAGGTCAGGGCGTGGGTTGGAAGCGGCGCGCAGAATAATTGAAGGCGGTCACTGCGCCGGAGCCAGGGACGGCTCCGGCACTTCTTGCCGACGACCGTACGATTGCCGCCGAGCACGGGCTCGGTCTCCTGACATCGGCAAGCGCGCGCGAGTATGCTCGTTTGCGGCTGACGGCCGTACAACGGAGACGCTGACTTGAGCAAGAAGACGCGGCCGACGAAGAACAAAACCAGGGCGAAGACTCGAGCCAAGATCAAGGCAAAGGCCAAGCCCAAGCCTAAAGCCAGGCCCAAAGCCAAAGCCAAGCCCAAAGCCAAAGCCAAAGCCAAAGCGAAGGCGAAGGCGAAGGCCAAGCCCAAAGGCAAAGCGAAGGCCAGGCCCAAAGTCGGGCCCACGGTCAAGCTCGAAACCAAGCCCAAGAGCTCACGTGCCGCCTGGCCCGCCAAGACGCGCGAGGTCCGAAATGCCGTATTCGACTCGACGCGCTGGAACGGATTTCGCTACCGGGCCGACGACATCGTGATCGCCACGTGGGCTAAAACTGGCACGACGTGGATGCAGCAAATCGTCGGTCAGATCGTCTGTGGTGCACCCGATCACCTGGGACCGATCAACGATTCGCCTTGGCTCGACATGCGCATCGTTCCCATCGAGGAGGTTCTCGCCGGGCTCGAGTCGCAAACGCATCGGCGCTTCATCAAGACCCATTTGCCGATCGACGCGCTGGTCTGCTCCCCGCAAGCCAAGTACATCTACGTCGCGCGCGATGCCCGAGACGTTGTCTGGAGCGCTTACAACCACCACTCGAACTTTTCTCAGGAGGCGCTCGACGCGTTCAACTACACGCCCGACCGAGTCGGCCCGCCGCTCGATCTACCCGCGACGGACATACGCGCGTACTATCAGTACTTCCTCGATCACCACGGCTCGCTACCGGACTTCATCGAGGAGTACTGGGACCACGTCAAGGGCTGGTGGAGCGTTCGCGCGTCGCCGAACGTGTTGCTCGTGCATTTCAATAATCTCAAAACCGATCTCTCGGGCCAGATACGACGCATCGCCAAGTTTCTGGGCGTCGATCTCGGGGACGATCAGCAGTCCGTGATCGCGGAGCACTGCAGCTTCGATTACATGCGCCGGGAGTTCAAGAAGATCGAGATCCTCGAGAAGTTCTTCAAAGGCGGCGGCGAGACGTTCATCAACAAAGGCACGAACGGACGCTGGAAGGACGTGCTCTCGGCGAGGGAGATCGAGCGGTGCGACGAGGAGGCTGCGCGCCACCTGACGGCCGATTGCGCGCATTGGCTCAAGACCGGTGAGTTGCCGACGCTCGGGAGATGACGGACAGCTACTTCTTCGAACGGGCGTCCGCTTCTTCTTTTCGCGCCCCCGCGAGAATGCCGAACATTCCAAGGTTGCCTTCGTGGCAGGCGTATTCCAACAGCGGCTCGTTGCTCTGCTTCAAAGAAAGCCGGACGGTCCAGGGCTGCGTCCACGTCGACGGATCGCTCATGGTCACGTCGTACTGCAAGACATCCGGTGCGACGCGGGTGAAGCGCTCGACGAGGTGGAGCCCGGTCGACGATCCCATCATGTCGCTCTTCGGCGAGAAGCCCGTCGTGTCGACGACGAGCGTGTCGCCCTCCCAGTGTCCGCGCGAGTTGCCGTCCCATTGCGGAAGGCTGGACGGAAGGTGGGGGCGCCCATCGAGGGGAATCACACGAGCGTCGTGAATCGTCTCCATGAGAAAGACGACTTCGTTCGGCGACTGCACCACCTGAAAGACGCTGCTATAGGCAGCGGTGAGCCGCGGCACGCCGAACGTGATACAGCGCTCGCTCAAGCCACGGTTCGCGGGTCCGTCGGCCGGATGTAAGCGCCGCTGCGCGGCGGCGGCCGCCCGACGCGCCTGCGCTTCGGGTGTTTGCGGCGGGATACGGCCGTCGGGCGGATCGATGATGAGCGAGGTCCGCCGCTCGAACTCCCGCGGCGGCAGCCAGAACGCGTTGTAGTTGCCGGTCTGGGTGTCGTGCGACTGCGGCTTCTGTTTGCCCTCGACGGCGTCGACGATCAGCTCGTCGCCGAACAACGCATCGCCGTCCTTCTCGAGTTCTCGTACGGAACTCTTCACGGCCTCGAGCTCGGCGTCGGTGAGGAACTCCTTGTTCGCCCATTGGGCCGGGCGCTGCAGCGGCGTGGCATTGTTGTTCGCCCATGCGCCTTCGAAATCGGGCTGGCCAAACGAAGTTCTCGGAGCCGTGTACGGCTTCGGGGCGGACGCGGGCGGTTGGCCGCTCTGTGGCCACGCGGCCGGCGGGGCGAAGCACGCGATTCCGAGAATAGCGGCAGAAGCGGCGACGCGGATCATCATGCTGCGGACTCTAGACCTGCGGTATCGCCGGCGTCAAAGCTGACTTGCGAGAGTAACAGGGAAAAGTCGGATCGGAAGCAGGGAACCGGTGGCCTGGGTTGTCCCTACGCGGCGTCGATGCGAAGGTCCGTGACGGTGGCAATGGCAGTGAAGTCGTGGTCCATGTGCAGGAGCGGAACGCTTGCGCGCATTGCGACCGCGGCAATCAGACAGTCGATGAGCTTGCGAACGGTCTTGCCTTGACTGCGACAGCTACGATAAACGGCAGCCGCCGTGTCGAAGTCGATCGACTCGGTTGGAAGGAGCGTGGCCCGCGCAAGCAGCCGACGGAGCTGCTCCAGGTGCTGCTGATCGCGCGCGCCCGCGAGGACTTCCATCCGAACGGCGTCGCACGTCGCGATCTTCGATCCAAGTAGTTTGTCGACGCGCTCGCAAACCGACGATCGCGTGTCGCGCAGAAACTCGATCCACGCTGAAGTGTCAATGAGAATCAAGACGATCGATCGGTGCGCATCGCGTCTAGATCACCGCTCCAGCCGGTGCCTCGCAGCTCGCGGGCAGATTTCACTGTAAGCGGTTCCGCTGCCAAAGCGCGCAACGCGAAGTTAATCGCCTCGCGTTTCGTCTTTAGCCGGTAGCGTCGCATAACTGAGGCGCAGGCCTTCTCGTCGATGTCAATGTTTGTGCGAGCCATACACCAATCATACACCAATCCGGAATGGGGGCCAGCGGTGCGTGCGAAACGCTCGACCGCCTGCTCGGGAACCATGTCTCCGGAATAGGGTGTAAACCATGTGCCCGGAATGCACCCCGCGCAGAGTGGCGGAGAGGGAGGGATTCGAACCCCCGAGACCTTACGGTCTAACGGTTTTCAAGACCGCCGCATTCAACCACTCTGCCACCTCTCCGTGTTCTGGCAACGCGCCGAAAGCCAACGTGCGGGCCCGTCGCGCAGCGCACGCAGTTTAGCGCATAGATAACCCGCCGGACCGTGCCGGCGGCAGAGGTCATTCGCCCATATGGCTTGCGCTGAAGGCCCCTGCGCTTGGGACCATGCGCGCTCCACGGAGGCGATTGATGGCATCGAGACGACTACGGGTTCCGGTTGCGCTGCTGGCGAGCATGCGCTCGCCGTCTCCGCGCAGGTTCGCGCCCAAGAGGGCGAAGAGGGCAATGCGATCGCCGACCCCGCCGACCTCGCGTTTCGAGCAGGGCCGCTGGCAGGACGCCATCGTTCAGTATCGCGAGATCCTGGCCGAGCGCCCCGACGATCGCCTGAGCCTGCTGCGCATCGCGCAGGCGCAGCGCGAGCTGAAGCGCTACGACGACGCGCTCGCCACGCTCGAGCAGGCGCGCACGGCGAACGCGCCGGAAGCCATGATCGACTTCGAGCGCGCGCGCAATCTCGCGCTGCTGCATCGCGACGACGACGCGCTGGCGGCGCTCGACGCCTCTGATCACAACGGCCTGCGCGCGCTCGAGCTCGTGGAGCACGCGCACGAGTTCGACGCGTTTCGCGCGGGCAGCCGGTTCCAGCGCGTCTACCGCAACGTGCGCTCGCGCGTATATCCGTGCGAATGCATGGAAGCGCGCACGACTTCGATTTCTGGCTGGGCCGCTGGGAAGTGCGGATGTCGGACGGCACGCTGGCCGGCCACGAACACCATCACGAAGCGCGACGGCGGCTGCTCGATCGAGGAGCATTGGGAGGGCTCCGGCGGCGCCACGGGCACGAGCCACTCACTTCTTCCTGCCGAGCCGCGGCGAGTGGCGACAGGTGTGGACGGGCTCGGGCGGCACGTTCTTCGACATCACGGGCAAGGCCGCGGCGAACGGCAGCATCCACATGGAAGGCCAGCTCGAGTACGTGGACACGCACCAGGTGGTGGCCTTTCGCGGCACCTGGACGCCGGGCGCCGACGGCCGCGTGCGCCAGCGGCTCGAGGAGTTCGACCTCGTGGGCAAGACCTGGATCGTCTGGTTCGACGGCTTCTACCGCCACCTCGACTAGCCACCTCCGGAGTGTAGAACGGGTAGAATCGTGGCATGAACGGCCGCGTGTTCTCGTTCGGCAGCTCGGGCAATCCGCTCGTGCAGATCCTCTCGCTGCTCGTGTTCGCCGTGTTGTTGGCTCGTGGCCGCTTGATCATGGGCGCCGTGGTCATTGCACTCGTGATCCTGGGGCTTGCCGTGCGATCGCTGGCGATCGTGCTCGTCGGTCGCGTCTGGTGGCTGCGGCGCAAGTTCCGCGGCCGGCCGCCATTCGATGGCGGCTACCGAGCCGCCGGACCCGCCGGGGCCGGCCGACACGCGGCTCATCGAAGGCGAGTACGTGGTTGTGGAAGCAGCCCGACGCAGACGACCGACGCGGCGCAACGCGGTAACCGCGGCGCCCTCGTCACCCGATGGCAGCACCTCCGCTTCAAATCAGATCGAGCGACGCCGACGCCGGCGCCTGCGGTTGATCCCGGTCATCGGCTACGCGATCGCCATGCTCGGCCTCGCATACTTCTTCGAGCAGCGGCCGTCGACGACGATCCTCTTCGTTCGTCACGCGGATACGGACGCCACCGTCGCGCGAAGATCCGCCGCTCAGCGAACGTCGGCCGCAGACGCGCCGAGGTGCTCGCGGACTTTCTGCAAGAATGTGGACGTCGTCGCCGGCGTCGATGCCATCTTCGTGGGCCACAACAAGCGCACGGAGCAGACCGCCGCGGCGCTCGCCGCCCGGCTCGAACGTGCCTGTCGAGGCGCGTGATCAGGAGAACCTCGTCTCTTATATCCGCTACGTGATGCGCCACCACGGTGGCGAGATCGTGCTCGTAGTTGCGGACGGCGAAATGATTCCTGCGATGATCGACGAGCTGCACGGCAGCAAACGCCTGCCGCCGTTCGACCCGAACGATTTCGACGAGCTCTACATCGTCACGAGCCCGTGGTACGGCAAGGTCAAGACGCTACGCCTGCACTACGGCGCGAGCAGCGGGTTCGCCGTCGAAAGAGCCGTCGGCCGAAAGCGGCGGGTAAGCGCGCTTCAGCTCGCGGCAGCGCGCCGCGATCTCCGGATAGCACCACTCGAACAACGTGCGCTCGAATTCCTCGGGCGACAGCCGGCATTCATCGTACATGCCGGCCGCGCGCCGCTGGCGCTCCGCCTCGAGCAGGATCGCGCCCGCGGCCACCGAGACGTTCAGCGATGTCGCCGAGCCCGTGCATCGGAATCGCGACGAGCTCGTCGGCCGCGGCAAGCGCTTGCGCGCTGAGGCCGATCAGCTCGGCGCCGACCACGAGCGCGATCTTTTGCGTGAAGTCCACGTCGCGGAAGTCGCGCGCGCCGTTGCCGGCGTGCGCCGCGACGAGCCGAAAGCCTTGCTCGCGCAGCGCCGCCACCGCGAACTCGGTCGAAGGGTGCAGCACGAGCTCCACCCAGCGCCTGGCTCCGCCGGCGATCATGTGATGGCGGCGCATCGCGGCGTTCGTTGAGATCGCGTGCAGCCGATGCAGGGCAACGGCGTCGGCCGTGCGCAAAATGGCCGAGACGTTGTGCGAGTTGTTCACGCTGTCCATCAACACCGTCAGGTCGGGCTGGCGGCGGATGAGGGCGGCGCGCAGGCGGCTGAATCGCTCGGGCGTCATGGCTGCGCTATCTTATCGCCATGTTCCAGGCCGAGATCGAGCTTTCGACTAAAGGTCGCGGCACTTACGACATCACGTCGCAGGTGGCGGCAGCGGTGCAGAAGGCCGGCGTTGCGACCGGGCTTTGCCACGTGTTCGTCACGCATACGAGCGCGTCCCTGATGCTCTGCGAGAATGCGGATCCCGACGTGCGCCGCGATCTCGAGACGTTCATGGGCGATCTCGCGCCAGACGGCGACCCGCGCTTCGTGCACACGGCGGAGGGCCCCGACGACATGTCGGCGCATGTGCGCAGCGTGCTCACGCAGTCCGATCTCACCATCCCGATCACTAACGGCCGGCTTGCGCTTGGCACGTGGCAGGGCGTGTATCTCTGGGAGCACCGGGTGGCGGCGCATCGCCGCCGCGTGCTCGTGACCGTGCAGGGTTAGCCAGCGAAGAAAGAGAAGAGCTCTCGCGAAGGCGCGAAGGAAGAAAGGCAGATAAGAAGACAAGAGGATAAGAAGGTAAGAAGGGCAATACGATAAGAAGACACGGGACTGTGAACCGAACTCTAAGCTTTGGTTTCTACCCGCAGTGCCTTTTGTCTTCTTATCTTCCTTTCTTCCTTCGCGCCTTCGCGAGAGATCTTGTTCTTAGACGGTGTGTTGGAGCGCGCGCTTTAACAGTGCTTCGTGGGTCTGCATGCGCAGCGTGGCCTTCGCGACGCCGGCGATGCGCCCATCGCGGCCGACGATGAACGTCACGCGTCGCGTGTTGATGCCGAACAGGCCCAGCACCTCGTAGGCATGGCACACCGTCTGGTCGATGTCCGCGAGCAGCCGGAACGGCAAGTCCAGCGCCTGCCGAAAGCGGCGGTGGCTCCCGATCTCGTCGGTGCTGATGCCGAGCACCACGATGCCGGCGGCCCTGAGCGCGGTATGCCGCTCACGGATCATCGAGAGCTGCCGCGCGCAAGCCGGCGAGAAGTCGCGCGGATAGAACACGAGCAGCACGGGACCCGCCGCGAGCAGACTGCCGAGCGTGACCGGCCGGCCGTCCTCGTCGGGGAGCGTGAAGTCCGGTGCTTTGTCGCCGACTTTAAGCAAGCTCTAACGAGGTGCGGGAGATCTTCGCGAGGCTCGTCGTTCCCATCTGCATCATGACGATGCGCAGCTCGCGCATCAGGATGTCGATGACCTTCTCCACGCCTTGCTGGCCGAACGAGCCCAGTCCCCAGATGTACGGCCGGCCAATGCCCACCGCCGTCGCGCCGAGCGCGAGCGCCTTGAAAATATCCGTGCCGCGGCGAAAGCCGCTGTCGACGAACACCGGCACGCGGCCGCGCACCGCAGCCAACACTTCCGGCAGCGACTCGATCGCACCGCGCCCCGTTTCGTCCGCGCGGCCGCCGTGATTGCTGACGATGATGCCGTCCACGCCGTGCTCGAGGCAGCGCGCGGCGTCCTCGCGCGTGACGATGCCTTTGACCATCACCTTCATCGTCGTGGCTTTCTTCAGCTGATCGATGTAGCTCCAGGTGAGGCCGTTCAGACCCATGCGCACGGTGCTCATGTCCAGCCCGTCGAACATGGGTCGCTGGCTCCAGCCTCCGTCCTCGACACCGCCGTGGCACGCCTGGCAAACCGGGTCTTTGCCGCGGTTGAAGCGGGCGATCGGCTCGAGGTTGCGGGCCGGGATGTCCACCGTCCACGCGAGCGCGGTGCAGCCTGCAGCCTCCGCGCGCTTGATCTGCTTCAGCGTGCTCGGCCAGTCGTATGTGGAATACAGCTGATACCAGCCCGGGCGCGCCGCGTGCCGCCATCACGTCCTCGACCGAGTAGTTAGTGACGGTCGACAGTGCCTGCACGCAGGTTCTTCGACTTCGCGCCCCGCGCCACGGCCACCTCACCGTCCGGATGGAACATCTGCTGCGCGCCGATGGGGCATAGATATAAAGGAGCGGCCAGCTTCTGGCCGAAGATCTCGGTGGTCATGTCGATCTTGCTCACGTCGACGAGCCGCTGCGGCCGCAGCTTGATCTTCTCGAAGCCGGCGCGGTTCGCGGCGATGGTGCCGAAGTCGTCGGCGCCCTGCGCCATATAGGCGTAATGGCCGGCGTTCACGCGCGTGCGCATCACGGGTTCGAAGTCCCAGACGTTCAAGGCTTGTCGACGCTCTTGATGAGGTCCTTGAACTCGAGCGCGCCGCGCAGCACGGCATCGGTCTGGCTGCGCGTTTGCGCCCCCACGGCGCCGGCCAGCAGGGTACCGCTCAAGCCGTACAGCAGGGGGCTGCCGGCGAGGAAGCTCAAGAATTGGCGGCGCGAGTGGGCGCGGGCGTTGGTCGGCATGGCAGTCCCAATGATTCGCGAACATACCATTCTCGCTGGGTGCCCAAGCGGCGTAAGCCGTGGGTGTTGACTGGGCGCGCGCGTAGCGACGGCGACGCGGGTTTAGGAAGCCGTCGTCAGTAAACGCCTCTGACGCCGTTGTGGCGCTGGGCCGATCGCTGAATGAACCTATGCCGCGTACGGTGTGCTCCGGCCACCTGGCGCGGTACCCGATCATGCGCAAATTGCATTGAGCCTTGGAGGTTCCGATGGTTCTGCTCGCTGTGCTATTAGCAGGCTTCGCTTCGATCGCGGCGGCGCACACGGAGCTGACCGCGTCCATTCCTGCAGCGAAAGCCACCGTCGCCGCGCCGGTGAAGCAAATCGTGCTCGAGTTCGGTGGCGACGTGCGGCTCACGGCTTTGGTGCTGACGGACGCGCAGGGCGGCAACAAGAAGGTGGCCGCAGTGCCGGCGACGGTGACGAAAAAGTTCACGCTCGCGGTCGAGGATGATCTGAAGGCCGGCGACGTACACCGTGAACTGGCGCGCGGTGGGCAGCCGACACGCACGTGGTTTCGGGCGACTTTCGGTTCACTGTGTCGGCAGCCACTCCGCTGTAGCGGCTCGCACCGCCGGTGTTCTTCGCCGCGGATCTGGTTGTCGTCGGGTTACGAGCGCTGACATTCGTCGCGCTGTTCTTCGCCGTAGGCACGTGGATATTCGTCGCGCTCTGGGAGCGCGAGCTCGCGCTCGGGGCAGGCCGAGCGATTTCGCAACGCGGCGCGCGCGGCCGCCGTCGTCGCATTGATCTGACCGTCGCTCTATTACGTGCTGATGCCGGCGCACATGGCGGGCAGCTTCGGCTCCACCTTCGATCCTTCGCTCGAAGCGCTGCTGCTGCAATCCAGCTCGGGCCCCGCGAACATCGCGCGCGTCGTCGGGCTCGCGTTGCTGGCGCTGTGCTCTCGATCGCGCCACGAAGCTGAACACGATAGCGGCCGGCATCGGGGCCGCGCTCGCGCTTCTGTCGTTCGCGTTCGGCGGGCACACGACCATCCATCCGCTGCGGTTCGTGCTAGCGCCGTTGCTGCTCGCGCATCTCGCGGCCGCAGCGTTCTGGTTCGGCGCGCTGTGGCCGCTGTACGCGGCGGCGGCGCGAGGGGCCGCCGCGACACGCAGCGGCGCTCTGATTGAGCAGTTCTCACGCCTCGCGTCGCGTGATCGTGCCGCTGTACTCTTGGCGGGCCTGGGCATGGCAGTGGTGTTCGTGCGCAGCCTCGCGGACCTCGCGACACCGTACGGCGCCATCGTAATTGCCAAGACCGTGGGGTTCGGCGCTGCTGCATGACGCTCGCGGCGCTGAACAAGTGGTCGATATCGCGCCGGGCGTCCGGGCGGGAGACGACGGTCGCGTTACGCATTCGTTCCGCCGCATCGCAACCGCGGAGTGGGTGCTGATCGTCCTGATTCTGCTCGCGACGGCCGTGATGACGTCGCTGTACGCGCCCGAGCATCTCGAAGGGGCGTTTGGCGCCGGCCACGGATCACAGTCCGCTCACTAGCAGCGTCGATTCCCCGAAACAAAACCCTTGCCGGCGGCGCGATGCGTACCTGATAATTCGCGCCCTGGTGGGGCAGTAGCTCAGCTGGGAGAGCGCCGCGTTCGCAATGCGGAGGTCGAGGGTTCGATCCCCTTCTGCTCCACCACTTCGCCAGTCACATCAAGCACTTAACAGGCCCCTCAAGACCTTCGCATTTTGCGGGATCTTCTGCGGGACTTTTGCGGGAGTCGCCAGTCGCAACACCGTATTCGGTCGCTCCTGGCAGAGTCTTTCGACGTACTCGATAGTCTTGGCAAGTTCGGGAGCCGAGTAATTCGTCGTAACGTCGCTGGACTTGTGACCGAGCAGCGCCTTGCGATCCTCAAGCGAGACGCCCGCAGCGCGTAAACGCTGACCGAACGTATGCCTTAGATCGTGGACGCGTACTTGCTTGAGGCCGGCCCGAGTTCGGGCTTTTTTCCAAGCGCTGTTGTAGATCTTCGTGACGGGCTTTCCGTCATACGTAAACACGCGCTCTGGATGATTGCCTCGCGCCTCTTCGATCACTTTCCTAGAGATGCTGTTGAGCACGACGACTCGCTCTTCTCCGTTCTTCGTCAGCGATTCAGGCAGGATGAAGACGGTCGTATCGAGCTCCGGTACTTTCACTTCCCAGTCCCACCGGAGCTGGACAACCTCGCGTTCTCTGCATCCCGTGTTGACCTTATATAAGGCCATACGTTGCAGATGACCCGGTAGCTCCCGAAACAGTCTGCTCTGCTCCTCCCAAGTCAGAGGGTAGGGCTTGCGCTTCGCTCCTTTGACCGTCCGAATGACAGCCAAGGCGGTGAGCCAGGGTCCGGTTTCGTCCCGCCATACACTCGCAGCCAACTTAAGCATCCGGCGTACTGGCGCTAGATCGCGGTTTATCGTTCCCGCGGAACGCCCTTCGTCCCGCCGCGCTTTTCTAAAGGAGTCAAAGGTTCCATCGTGAATCTTGTCGAGCGGCGTGTGCGCATCTACACACTTCATGATCGCGTTTAGCGCATCCGCCTCTCGTTGAATCGCACGATTCGCCAAATTCTCCTCCAAGTACTTCGTTGCTCCCTCAACCAACGTCCTTGTCGGCCGAATGCCATAAACAGAAGTTTGCCGAATCCGTTCCAGGCGAGTCGCTAAGTAGCGTTCCGCCTGTTCGAGATGGCACTCTCCCGTAGTCTCGCAAAGTCGGCCATATCCCTTGATCTGCTTATCGATGTGCCAGAGCCCGTTTCTTCTGTAGAGCCCTGGTGTCTTCTTTGCCATAGCGCCTCCTTTTTCGGAGGACGCCCGCTGCGGGATTTATGATCGTCCGCCCAGGCGTCGAGTTCAAGCCGATCGAAAGCGATTCCTTGCTCGCCTACGGGGATTTCCGTTAGAAATGGCCGAACCTCCTCGTTGAAGCGATTGACGTCCATTCCCAGGTAGTGGGGCGCGTCTCGTAGACGGTAGAGGCGGGCGAGCTGAGGTAGCTTCCGGTTCGTGTGTCCGCGATCGCTATCAGGTTCCGAAGACATTCGTCACGCCCGTTTTCGATTGCTCACTAGAAAACCTTCGACTGATAGGCTCGATCATCAGCCGCGATAGAACAGCTGCGAGATTGATGGATTTGATGGCACAAACGTTGCGAGGCATCGGAACTGTGCGAGGTTTCGGGCAAAGACGAGGCGATACCTGCCGCTCACAGCCCCCTTACAACAACTCAATGCTGCTTGAGAAGCGTTCCCTCAGTGACTAATCCCACCCGGGAAAGCAACAGCGCCAAGCACTCGATCTGGGTGCATCGGCAGTTTTCGAGACGTACTCGCCCCAGCAGCGTGGCCGGAGATCTATTCGATGCGACGAATCGTTTCATTCACTCTTTCACGCATCGTTTGGTGTCCTGGGAAAGAGCCGGATCAGTTCCTCGGCCGATCGAGCAAGGCGCTATCGTTTCATCCGTCGCATTATCGATGGGGCCGCGGCGCCTCGGCAACGTCGACTCAAGCGCTTCGGCATCTAGGCTGGGTCCAAATAGCGCAACACTTCGTCGCGTGCACGCGCCCACAGTTGCCGTTTGTTCACAGCACTCTCGGTCCTGAACCAAACCTCGACGCTGATCCGCGCTCTCGTCGCATAGGCTCGGGCTCGCGCGCGGAAAAGTCCGTCGCGCGCGACCACTGACAGCACATGGATCGTCATCGGTTCCACGCGGGTACGGTGAACCAAGGCGCGTCGCGAGCGCGAGCCCCGAATCTAGCGAGATCGACGACATTGGAACCGTCCTGTACAGATACGAGACCAAACAGTCAGAGCCAGGGGGAAGCTAACGGAAGACCTGACGCCCTCGGGCACGGTTTTCGACTCATGGTCCTGGTCGATACGGCAACGCAGGCAAGTTCCTGCTGAGCAATCTATCGGCGCAATTGTTCAACGTTCGTCCGAGAAAAGCAGCGACGGCAGGAATGTCGTTCAGTTCCACGGGGAGCTGTGCATCAATGTACGCTTGGTAGACAGAGAACCTAGGAAAACTGCTGTCGGTCTCCAAGAAGTTTCTCAGCACGTAGAAGTGTCCCCATTTCTCGTTGACCTTGCGCACGAAAATCGTCTGCCTGAATGCGCCACCTTCGGTCCGAATGAAGACTGTATAAATTTCTTCGTCACGCTGTGGCATTGTCCAGTTAGAGAACTCGAAGCGGTCAAGCGCTATGTCTTGTCCCGCATATACGTCGCCTAATCGGGCTTTGACGATGCGGGCGTTCCGTTCATCAAACGAAAGAGCAGCGTCCATAGACGACTGCCGCACAATATCAAAAGCGACGTTGCGTGCCGGATTAGGGCCACAGTGCCTGATTGATGCATGAGCATCCTTCGTTCCTAGGTTCTCTAGATGGAGATAGGCAAAGCTGTTCGCGCCACGCTCGTATTCAATCGCTTCTTGCTGTCTTTGCGCGCTCACGGCGCCACCAACCAGCGAGCTCGTAACCGTAATCAGCACGCCGGTGAGTGAAACTATCAGCCATACGATGACTCTCGGCCGCTTGGTTGGTCCCTTCTTGCGCAGCCGCTCTCGCAGTCTGGATAGTTGATCGTTGCTAGTGTTTGTCACCGGATGCGGTGAGTCCGCCTGTTTGTGCCGCAGGTTGCTCACGGCAGCGCCAAAACTGCCGACAGCAGAAACCAAGCCGCCAAGCGCGGCTATCCACGATATGTGCGAAAGCAGGAAGCTTAGCGTTGCGGTCACGGCGTGAAGGATAGCCACTAACGAAGGCAAGCGGACAGCCCGACAGGCCGAGGGCGGGAGTGTTCAGATTTTTCGGCGAATGCTTGGACACCGCGCTTGCCCGCCTTCAAATCAACAACTTCCTCGTATGGTTTTATATACAGTAGTGGTCACTTTAGGTTCTTGCCGTAGTGCCTTGTAGTTAAAGGTATAGTGCCTGCCGGCCTACTCACAAACTACTCACACTCAAGGCGCGCTGTGCCGGCATGTCCTGGTACGCTGCGCGTCCTAAAACTCGCGCCGTTGCTGGCTTTCAGCCGGCCTTGGCACGTCCTGGCACGTAGCGCCTACGGCCTTGCGCTCGTCCGCGACGATCCTAAGAGCGCGTGTAAGTGATTGACTGGCTGGCGGAAGGCTGGCCGGCTGGCGCTGGCCTACTCACAAAGCTACTCACAGCAGAATCGAGACTGACGCAGGTCAGTGGACAGGTTCGCTTGAGAGCGGCGACGGCACCCGTTATCGTCGGCCACATGGCTAGATGCACAGCACCAGTGAGAGGCCATCACTCAGCAAGCGCCGAAGCGGCCTGTCCTGCATGCCGTGGCCGCGGCCGCTACAGCAGCTACAGCAGCTACGGGTCGTACTCCTCCCCGTCCTACTCCCCGTCCTACTCCTCGTCAGGAAGTAGCGGGGGCGGCCGGAGCGGCGGCGGATCAGGCAGCAGTTCAAGGCCGCGCTGGTCGAGAGCGGGTTCGTCCGTGTCGTACACGCCTGCCCAAGTGCAGTCACTCACGCCAATCCGCCAAGCCGTTGAGACGCGAGCTGCGGCAGCAACCTGACCTTCGTGACGCCTTCCTGTGCCACGCGTGGGACGACCGACAGGGGCCAGCCAAGGAGCTGCACGATTTGCTCGTGGCGGCTGGTGTCAAAGTTTGGTTCAGCGAGAATGACCTTGGCCTCGGCGTGCCGATGATGCGCGCCATCGACAAGGGCTTAGCGAATTCGCGAATCGGGCTTGTGCTGGTGACCCCTGCGTTGCTGGCCCGCCTCCCAAAAGAGAGCGTCGCCGATAAAGAGCTTTCGGCGCTCCTGGCGGGTAACCAGCTCGTTCCCATCGTGCACAACACGACGTATGAAGCTCTCCGCAATGTCAGCCCTTTGCTCGCCTCCCGAACCGGCCTGGACACTTCAGAAGATTCAATGGCGGTGGTCGCAGCAAAAATCGCCGAGCTGGTCGCCCCTAGCCCTATCGCCAGCTAGAACGCGCATTGCGTCGGACGAGAGCCGTTGCGCGTCGAAGTCTGAAGACAGGCTGGTAAACGATCAGACCGTTTATGAGTGAAAGAGACGATCTCCTGTCCTCGGTCGCCAAAACGATCAAAAGCTATCGGCATGGCGAAATCGCCAAGCCGACGCCGGGTCATGTTGACCGATGGGTCAGTCAATTCACGCCGGCGAATCAGCTTCCTTTTCTCCGTGAGTTCAATCACGTCATAAAGCAGACGTTCTTAACCAAGGAGACTGTGATTGGCTTTCTGGCCAATCTTGTAGCGAACGAGAAGCTAGCAGGCAAAGACCCGAAGGCATACTGGGCACGCGCCAATTTTCTACGCATTCAGAAGGCGGGGCAGAGCCAGAAAGAGATGGTCAAACTGTTTGCCGATGCACTACAGGGGCAGTGCGGGCTTAAGCTTGACGACTGCGGCGCCGCTGGTGGTGACTACATCTATCTCGATGACGTGCTTTTTACAGGTGGTCGTGTGGCGACCGATCTTCAAGCGTGGATTAAGGACAAGGCTCCCGCCGATGCCGTCGTGCACGTGATCCTGATGGCGCTGCATACAGGCGGCCACTACTTCATAACGAGTAAGCGGCTTCGACAGGCGATATCCGATTCCGGCAAGAGGATCAAGCCTACCTTTTGGCGAATGATCGAACTTGAAAACCAGAGAAACCGACGAAACGTCTCAGACGTACTTTGGCCAGCCGCTATTCCTGACAACGCGGATGTGCGGACGTACATCGAGTCAGAGAAGCGTTTCCCACTAGCGACGCGTGATGCGGGTAACACAGGCACAGTTGGTCTGTTCTCGTCAGACGAAGGGCGTCAAATGTTAGAGAGTGAGTTTCTGATTGCGGGAGTCAAGATCAGGTCGCTAACTCAGTCTCCCAAGGACTTCATCCGGCCTCTTGGTTGCAGCAGTTTTGGAGTAGGTTTCGGGTCGCTGATGACGACCTATCGAAACTGTCCTAACAACTGTCCGTTGGCGATTTGGTGGGGCGACCCGGAAGCAACATCGGGAGCTCTGCATTGGTATCCGCTACTGCCACGCAAAACGTATGCGTCTCCAGAGAACCTGCTGAATGAATTCCAAGACCTCACAGTTTGAGGCGACAGATAACTTCCGCACGTATCGCCGGGCGGAAGTTGTTGTCGTCTACAAGACGAAGGAGAGCTTCGGCGGTCTATCTAACATGGCAGCGGGGTTCCCGCTTCAGATCAACGGCATTCGCATACCTACCTCCGAGGCTCTGTATCAAGCATGCCGCTTCCCGCATCTTCCAGAAGTGCAGAAAGAAATCATCGGACAGCACAGCCCGATGACTGCGAAGATGAAAAGCAAGCCGCACCGGAAGAACACGCGGCCGGACTGGGACCGGGTTCGAACTCAAGATTATGCGCTGGTGCCTTCGAGTGAAGCTGGCACAGCACTATGAAGAGTTCGGCCGACTACTTCTCGCGACGGAAGATCGCCCCATAGTTGAGCAGTCACGCAAGGACGACTATTGGGGTGCGAAGGTTGTTGATGTCGCTGACGACGAAACGTTGATTGGTCAGAACGTCCTGGGACGATTGTTGATGGAGTTGCGCGAACTCCTGAAAAGTGACGCAGCGGGGACGTTGAAGACGGTTCTCCCTTTGGCTATTCCTGATTTCCTCCTGCTCGGTAAGCCCATTGAAACGGTGACCGACAGAATGGGAGAACTGCGGGAGCAGCCCTGCGTTCTCTGCGAAAACCCTGCCAAGTATCGTTCTGCCGATCACGGCAACCGGAAACACTTCTATTGCCCGGTCTGCTCCGAGTATCAGATTACGCATGCGGCAGAGGCCAAGCTGGAAGTTGATACCGCCGGCTTACGCCCGAAGCTAGCAGAGATAGCCGCCTCTCTTGATGCAGAGCATGTACTCGTGGTGGACGTTCCCAATGTACCGAGGCGCGATGGAGTCGCCTACGAATCGCTGCGAGGAACACCCATTCGACGTGAAGAACTGCCTCGTGCCAGTTAGGCTCCGAATAGGCTTCGAATCCTACCCCACCAAAAACCCCACTACCGGCGCGATCCGAGACGGCTCTGGATGGAATCAGATTGCGCGAGAGACAGTGCGCAAGTCTTTGACGTAGCGGCAGAGTTGGCACGAGATTGCGCGTCGTTGAACTGCGGCGAGGCTGCCACCCTCTCCGCCGCTCCTTAAAGGGCGCTAGCCGGAAGCGGCGGCGCGTTGCGTTAGGGAGGCGGCGTATGCCCCAGCTCCACGGCAATCCGGCGCTGAGCCGTAGACAGCGCCGGCCAAATGACATGCACACGCGTGAGGGGCATAGACCGCAAGTCTTCCTTCTGTCGCGCCCGCTTGAGCGTGACTTTGAAAAAGCTCGGGCTATGATCGATCCTGTTTTGACGCAATCTCCACAGGACGACGAAAGTGTCAACGCCGACTGAAATCTGACCCCTTTAGCGGTCGAGTCGCCGAAGTAAATCTGACCCCTCCCGAGGGTCCCTCGATCAGCGGCTGGTCGTGCGCGCCTTCACCTGGCCGGCCTTACGCTTGTCCTTGAGCCGATAGCTCTCGCCCGCGATCTGCACGATGTGCGCGTGGTGCAGCAGCCGATCGAGCATCGCGGCGGTCAACGTCTGATCGTCGGCAAAGGCGCTCGCCCACTGTGCGAACGACAGGTTGCTGGTCAAGATCATGCTGCCACGCTCGTAGCGCTTAGCGACGACGTTGAAGAAGAGATTGGCTTCGTCGCGGCCGAAGGGCAGATAACCGATCTCATCGACCACGAGCAGCTTCGGTCCGAGCACGGCGCGGTTGAAGTACTCCTCGCAGCCGTCCTTGTGCCTTGGCGGCGGCCAGTTGCAGCATCAGATCGGCAGCGGTGATGAAGCGCGTCTTGATCGCGGCCATCACCGCGCGGTACGCGAGCGCCATCGCCAGATGGCTCTTGCCGACACCGCTTGGGCCGAGCAGCACGACGTTCTCGGCGCGCTCGATGAAGGTGAGGGCCGCGAGCTCCTGGATCTGCGCCCGCGGAGCGCCGCTCGCGAAGCTGAAGTCGTACTGCTCGAGCGTCTTCACCGCCGGCATCGTCGCGAGCTTCAGCAGCGTCTGCCGTGTACGCTCGCCACGGGCGTCGATCTCCGCACTGAGCAGCTTCTCGAGGAAATCGGCGTAGCTCTCTTCCCCGGCCGCGGCGGCTTGCGCGAGTGCGGGCCACTCCGCGGCCATGCGCTCAAGCTTCAGTCCCGCGCACAGCATGCCGATGCGGTCTTGCTGCAGGCTCATGCCCGCACCTCCAGCAGCTGCTCGTAGACGGCGAGCGGGTGTTGCAGGCTCTCGAGCGGCAGAGCCGCGTCGCTGAGGAACCGCCAGCTCGTCGCCGGCGTTGCCGCCATCGTCAAGATCGGCAGCGGCAACAGACGCGAGCCGTTCGGCTCGAGGCGCACCGCCGGCTTCTCGCCGGTCGTCCCGTGATCGCGCTGATGGGCCACTTCGTCGAGCCAACGGCCGAACGTGCGCGTTGGCGGTCGTGGCTTCGAGCAGGAGGCCGCGCTCTTGAGCGTCGCCGCGAGCGGAGTAACGAAGCTGCCCTTCAAGTAGCCGTTGAAGCGTTCGACCTTGCCCTTGGTCCGCGCCCGATACGGCCGGCACAGCCGCGGCGGAAGCCGTACTCGTCGGCGAGCGCCTTCAATCCCGCGTGCCAGCGGTGCTGGCCCGGCCCATAGGCGTCGCGATCGATGACGATCGTCTTGGCGTTGTCGAACAGCACCTCGGCCGTCACGCCGCCGAACGTCCCGAACGCTTGTCGCAGGCACGACAGCAGCGTCTCGCTGTCTTCCCGCTGCGTGAAGCGAACGAACGTGGCGCGGCTGAAGCCCAGTGTCGCGACGAACGCCTTGAGCGGACTGCGGCCGCGGCGGATCGTGCGTGAAGTCTGCCTGCATCTGCTCGCCCGGCGGCGTCTCGAACCGCACCACGGGATCGGGCTTCGTTGCCTTGAACGGTGCGAGATACGCCTTCAGCTGGCTGAGTCCGCCGTCGTAGCCATGCTCGCGAATCTCGCGCAGCAACACCGTGGCCGGAATCCAGCGCGGCTGCGCGGCTTCGATCCGCGACTGCAAGTACTCGCGGAACGGATCGAGCTTCTTCACTCGCGCGGCGCGCGGCCTATACCGACCCGCATCCGGATCGCGCAGATACCGCCGCACCGTGTTGCGCGAGACGCCGAGCTCGCGCGCGATCTGCTTCACCTTCCCGCCGCGGCGGGCCAACACTCTGACTTCCACTGCTTGCTCCTGAGTCAACATCCCCGCGGCCCGCAAAGGCCACATCTTCGCCCAGGAGGGGGTCAACTTTACTTCGGCGCTAGGGGGTCAGAATTACATCGGCGGTGACACGAAAGCGAACTTAGGCGTCAGAAATTTGTTCTGGCGGTAGTAGGCGAGTGCGCTGTTGAGAATGTCGTTGTTCTCGGCGTTGGCTAGAGCCTCGAGGGCGTGAAGACATGACCCGAGTCGCATTTGCGCCACGAGGCGGTCAAGCTTCTTCTTCGCGGCGGCCTGCGTGAGCCGCACGCCAGCCTCGAAGACCGACAGCCCGAACTGCAAAATGCACTGTGACCCGACCCATAGCGTCCTGCCAGTAGGCGCGTTTCAGATCTCGAAGTGATAACGCAGTTGTTCTTGCTCGCAGAGCTGGCAGGTTTCGACGGGTTCTTCGTGGTCCACCGTATTTTCGGTGAAGGACCATTCCTCGAACGCTTCGGGCAGCGTTGAGCCCACGGAGAGGGGCAGGATGTTGTCACGTACTCGTTGCGGATAGGTTTTCAACGCCCCCTCCCTTTCAGTTCCAGACTGATTTAGGCCGTCAGGCTAGGTATTGTTTGAGCGTTTCCTCTAGAGTCTGAATGTCCGATCTGGTTTTCGAGACGATGTCCGAAGTGCAACCGACGCAGAAAATCGGATGGCTAGTAAATCCACTCTTCATTTTCGGTATTCGGAAACACGCAGCTCCTTTTGGAACGCTTTCGCCGCAGCGATCGCACGGAGTAGCTTTTCCAGAGACGTGTTCCGCTGGCGTGCCGGTCGACATCGAGAGTAGAGACGGGGTCTTACCCTTTGGCTTTCCCATTCAGAATCCCCTTGTACCTCCGGGTCAGTGTGCTGATTGCGTCCTCTAATTCGCCCAACGCCGTCTCAAATTCCGCAGTTGTCCACTCCTTGCGAGGCTTCGGATTGCGGGCCTTCAATTCCTTGTTGATCAGCGTGACGCAAGCAACGAAGTTATTTTGTGCCGGCACGCCGACGTTGACGATCTCCCGCCCTCCGCGCTGAACGCCAAGACGATTGATGAGTAGGTTGGCGGCTCTACTGACCTGTTCGTTCAGGCCTTTCTTCTTCATCTCCCATTCGCGGATGGGAAGGACTTGATAGGGTTCTGCAGCGCGCGACAATTTCCGGCCTTCTGAGTGCGCCAATACCAGTTCTTCTGCCTTTTCGGGGTCGAGGCCGAGCAACTCGAGCTTTTCGCGAAGTTCCTTGATGATGTCCTCCTGCTCAGCAGACGTGAACTGTTCTTCGATGAGAGAGTCAACGATTTCGTAGTTGACGACAGCCGTCTCCGACAGTTTCATGCGGCCCTGGCCCGCTTTAACTTCCTCCGGCGGCTCCGGTTCCTTGCCGCTCAGGATCTCTTGCCAGAACTTCTGATCGTCACTCTCGAATAGCTTGAATTCCCGTAGGCGCTCGTCAAGGTTCATTCCCGCGTGGGTCACGATGTGCCCGTAGTTGTCCGGATGGCCGGGGCTGTTCTGGACGATCACTCGCAAGATGCGGCCGACAAACTGAATGTAGGGAGCAAGAGTCCGAAACGGCCTGAATATCGCGGCGACGCTTAGCTTGGGGTGGTCAAAGCCTTCGCCGAGCATCTGCACTTGAACAATGCAATCCAGCTCGCCGCTGGTGAGGCGTCGCTTCACGTCTTCTTTCTTGTCCTCATCCATCTCGCTATAGATGAGATCTGCCTTAAAGCCCCGCGCCGTATACATCGCGGTGATCTTCCGTGCGTGATTCACGCTGCACGCAACTGCGATCAATTGATGCGCCGTTCCGGTCTGGCGAAGGAGTTCCAGCTTTTCAATGCTGTTGTCGACGATGGTCTGATTGCACGGATCGGACATCGCGATTCCTCGACTGAACCAGTCCTTTTCTTTCATCTTCAGGACGTCATCGAGGGTGTAGACTTTGGTTTCTCCGTGCGCGGTGAATTCCAACTCGGACGGCGCGGCGTACGATGCCGTCAGGCGCTTGATGTAGCCTTTGAACGTAGCTTTCTTGAATGGGTACCGGTAGACGAGCTCGCCCTCGATTTCCTGACCGTCTCCGCGGAAAGGGGTGGCCGTCATGTTGATCACGCGGGCTTTGTCGAAATGCTCCAGGACTGTCTTCCAACTCTCGGCAGGGGAATGGTGAGCTTCATCGACGATGATCAGGTCGAAGAAATCCTTCGGAAACTTTCGCAGCCACTTTTCCGGATTCGTCGAGAGTTGCTGAACGTTGGATACGACGAAATGAGACTTCTCGCACACCGAGATGTTTCCGGTGTCCAGCGTCGCTGCGAACGGTCCGCCGATCATAGCCTCGTCGGTCAAGATGCTCCGCTTACGCCAGAAGCACTTCTGACGATTCGTTACGTCGAGCGACTCAAACAATCCGTCCTTGATCGTTAGGTTTGGAGCGACGACAAGCACGCGGCCTCGGGAAAAGCCGAACGGCGCAATCGCGGCAATTCCGGATTTTCCGCAGCCTACGGGGATTTGTATTACCGCTGTCTTCCGCCCCGACTTGAAAAATTCGTAGAGCTTTTGATAGGCCTCGACCTGGGGCTCACGGAGCTGAAGGTTTTCTTCGATGTGGGCGGGCGTCCTGATGAAGAAATCCTCGAGCGGGACGTTGGAGCGCACCCAGGCATCGAGGTCTTTCTTGCTAAAGAGCCATTTGCTGCCGATCTTGTTTGCCGGGATCGTTCCTTCGCGCGCCAATTCATAGAGCGCCGTCTTGCCGAGTTGCAGGTAGCGCGCGGTTTCCTCGATTGTCAGCCATTCTTCGGTCATTGCAGTCCTTTGATTGTCATCCACTATCATTTGATGTCGTCTGATATATATTGGCTGGCCGTGAGTGTCAATCCGTAGCTGAGAGAGGCAGGCTCGCCGCCGCTCTCGCTGCTGGCGTCGATTGCCAGGGGCGCAGGTTGGCTTGGGCTAAAGAAGTGCGCTCTACCTGGGCGCGGCGCTTGCTGAGCGACGCGCGCTTTCCAAGCGCCGGCAACGCATTTGCTCGCTTCGAATGGGCCGTGACTATACGAACGGCGGCCCGGCGAGCAGCTTCCCCGGGGTCGCAAACATTGGGAACGAACTCGCGGCCGCCGAGGACGGTGGTCCCGAAGAGAAGCTAATTCCCGGCGGCAAGTAGCGCTGCCAGCAATCCAAGAGCCAACAGAATGGCGCCGACTGGGAATTCTTCCTTCTTGCCGTCCCTGATTTCAACTCCTTGAACGCGCAATGCGGCTGCATAGGTTTCCGTGTCCGCCAGGATCGTTGCGGGCGTGGTCCGCAACCGCTCGGCGATCGCGCGCAGCTGGTTGATGGTCATGTTGGATTCTCCGAGCTCAAGTCGTGAATAGGCTGACTGAGTGACGCCGATCGTCTGCGCAAGGTCGGTTTGATGAAGGCCAGTCTGCTTTCGCCGGTATTCGACAACGCGCCCGAGCAGCTGCGAGTGGGTGATCGCGGGGCGGACGCTCAGGCTTGAGTTCGTATTCATGTATGCGTATTATGCATGTATTCTTGAGTTCAAGGGAAGCTTCCATGCATGCGAATTACCTGGCAGCTGCCAGCTACCCTCCCGCTGGCACGATCGTTTGGGTCCGAGCTTGTATCTTCTATCGTCATCGTGGCCTGGTCTCGGACCGATGGCTGCGCGGCAAGCCAATGGTGGTCTCAAACTCCGCGCGCCGCGGCGCGGTCTGCGAAGAGCTGTGGGATGAGTTCGCGGGTGCGCAGCAGGTAATTGCCGAGGGCTATCCGAGCTCACTTCCGCCTCACGTGGTTGTTGGGCGAGCGAGGCGTCGAATCGGCTCCGCGTACAACGTCGTAAGTTGGAATTGCGACCACCTAGTTGCCGTGGCTCACGGACAGGTGCTGCCACAGAGTGGGCAAGTTTTGGTCACTCTAGGGCTCGCGGGTCTGGCGCTGGGTATTTTGGCCGCCACCCGGCGCGTGTAGCCGTCAGTTCCATCGGTCCTCGTTCGACTAGCGTTAACGGAACGCAGCTCTTTCGTTCGCAAACTGTTGACTATCGTTTCATGAAATGGCTTAATCGTTTCATGAAAACGGATTCACGTTTCATGAACGAGCTGTTTCGTATCGTCAACGGGGCACTACGTCTCGACGTCGATAAGGTACGGAACTATACGGCTTTCCTCGCGGACAAGCTCGAAACTGAAGGCGATCCCGTAGCCGCGGGGCGGCTTCGAAAGATGCTGGAGGAGACGGACCATCAGCTGCGCCCAGCGGACGTAGAGTTTTCACGCAGCCTTCCGGTTGACGCCGACAGCCGGTTCCCACTCATCGAACGCATCAACGTCAAGACGCTCGACGAGCCAGGCATTGTGCTCGAGCAGCAGCAGTGGGACATCGTCAACGAATTTCTGAGCATCGCTAAGAGCTATGCACAGTTGGAGGCGCACGGCATCGCTGAGTCGCTGAGTCTTCTCATGTACGGACCGCCTGGAACGGGGAAGAGTCGCCTCGCCCGATACATAGCGAAGGAGCTTGGTCTCGAACTGTACGTTGCGCGCCTCGACGGCGTGATTTCGTCGTTTCTGGGGAGCACTTCAAAGAACATCAGGGCGCTGTTCGACTTTGCCGCCAAGCGGCCATGCGTTCTCTTCCTCGACGAATTCGACGCGATCGCCAAGCTGCGAGGCGACACGCAGGAATTGGGTGAACTGAAACGCGTAGTGAACAGCTTCATTCAGAATCTGGACGCGCTCGGTCCGCAGTCGATCGTTTTGGCGGCCACCAATCATCACGAGCTGCTTGATTCTGCTGTTTGGCGTCGCTTCGGCTATCGGCTTGAGCTTAAGTTTCCGCCTGCCGGCCTACGCCATCAATTGTGGCTCCAGTTCATGCAGGGGCTAGAGTTCAGCGAACGCGATCTCGCGTTGCTCGTGGACTTGTCTGACGGCTTCTCGGGTTCTGACATTCAAGAGGTGTGCAAGCGGTTGCAACGCCGTCGCATCACGGAGCGAGAACTGCCGGAACTCAAGGATGCCTTTCAGATACTGCAGAACGTAGGTATCGGGGAAGGTGAGGGACGCCGCTTCCTGTCCGGACTGCGCGGGCGGGAGACCGACGCGGTCGCGCAGATTCTTCGTGCCCGAGACGAAAAGCTTTACAGCCACGCCGCTCTCGCGCATCTCCTTGGTGTGTCGAAAGCGACCGCGTATCGACACACCCTAAAGGGAGGTGCCGACAATGGCGGAGCGTGACGGTGCTGGGAGCGAACGGCTCCCGATCAAACTTATCATGCCAAAGCAATATCGCGAACGACCGGTGCCGGGCGGTGGTCCGCCGCCAAAGCCTTTTCGGACAGTCGATGAAGGCTATCGCAAGAGTCTTTCGAATCAGGTTTCCGCGATTCAGGATGCCATCGCTCCCCAAATCAAAGCAGTCGGCGCGGCGCCCGTGCGCGTCAAACTGTTGTCGAAGGCGATGGCGAAGAGCCACCGCCCAGAGCATCTCTTTTCGTCCGAGACTTGCCCGATCGTGGGTGCCGGTCGTCTGGGCGAATTGTTCCTAAAGGCCACGCCGGAAGGGCTCGGCCGACTTAAGAGCACTATCGAGACGAACACTTCGGATCGCATGACAAAGGAAATCTCTTCGATTGAGACCATTGAGGCAGTAACTCCGAACTATCGGCGACGAGGTGTCGAGTCGAACGATGTTCTGCGCCGGAGTCCGCGAGGCAAGCAGGGGTTCATCACGCGCGTGCGACTGTTCAACTTCGGAGCGGCCGAGAATCCGCTGCTGGTACAGAATTTCGAAGACGTGTGTCAAAAACGACATATCTCGATCAGTACTGCCGGCTATTCGGGGACAAGCTTTGTCTACGCTGCTGAGTGTCGCTCAGTCGAGGACGTCGAAGTGCTCTCTCGCGTCGTCGGCGTGCGCTCGCTGGTGAGCATGCCACTCATTCGGACGTTGCGTTCGAAGATGCTCGGTCATAGCGCATTGCCCAAGTTGGTTCGCCGCGAGGACGTTGCCGGCGACGTGCCGGTCGTAGTTGTGGTCGATAGCGGTGTCACGGACGGAATTCCCGAACTTGAATCGTGGGTTGTCGGGCGCAAGTCGCACGTTGCTCCGCCGTACCGCAACCCGGACCACGGCAGCTTCGTCGGAGGGCTCATCTGTTGGGGTAGTGAGCTGAACCCAACGATTCCGGGAATCGACCCGAATCCTTGCGCCATTTTCGATTTGCAAGTGATTCCGAATGACGATCCGGCGAAAGGCGCGACTGAGGGGTTGCTTGAGCAGGAGTTTCTGATTTCGCTCGATACGGCGCTTCAGCAGCACTCGAACGAATACAAGGTGTGGAACCTTTCGCTCGGCACCGACACAGTCTGTTCACTCGATGAGTTTTCGGAATTCGCGGAAGAGCTCGACAATCTCCAGGAAAGGTATCAGGTCTCCTTCGTCATTAGCGCGGGCAACTACAGCACTCCACCGCTGCTTGACTATCCGCGCGACAAAGCGCAACTGGAAGCCGGGCGTGTCACGACTCCCGCAGATAGCGTTCTAGGAATTGCGGTCGGGTCCGTGTCACACGTTGACTACGCGACCGGCGGACCGAAGCTGCACCATCCGTCGGCATTCTCACGACACGGGGCAGGCCCGAACTATGTGATTAAACCGGACCTCGTTCACTATGGCGGTTCGTGTTCTACCAACGCCGCGCACATTCATGGTATTCGTTCCATAAACGGTACCGGCTCAGCGGAGAACCTCGGGACCAGCTTTGCAACGCCGTTGGTGTCGCGGACCCTCGCGCAAATCTACCATCAGATCACGCCGACACCGAAACCAGTTCTAGCTCGGGCGCTCCTGACTCACCACGCTCGCGACCCAAGAACTCAACTGCGTGTCCCGGATGGGGAGGAGAATTTTTTCGGTTTCGGACTTCCGGCGCCAGTACCGTATTGCCTCGAGTGTACTGCGCACACGTCGACGCTTGTCTTCGACGACATGCTTCGACCCGGCTACTTCTTGGAATGGGATGACTTTCCATATCCGCCCTCCTTACATAGAGACGGTCGGTATTTCGGGGAAATCTGGATGACCGTTGCGTTCGCGCCGGCGCGCGGCGGACGGTGGGGAAGCGAGTATTGCGAGACTCATATCGACGCACACTTTGGCGTCTATCGAGAGCGAGTATCGCGGAAAACCGGCGAAGTCAAAACGAACTTCGTCGGGCTCGTCCCGCCGGAGCACAAGAATCCCGGTCTGCTATATGAATCGTATCAAGTCGAGCAGCTTCGCAAATGGGCTCCGGTTAGGACATATCACGGTGCGCTTGGGGAGAAAGGTGAGAGGGGCAAGCGCTGGCGGCTCAAAGTCCAGTTGCTCACTAGACATGGAATTGAGGACGAAGCTGCGTTCAAGCCACAGCCATTTTCGCTAATCATTACGATTGCCGATCCTGAGAAGAAGGCTCCCGTCTACGACGAGATGGCGCGGAGCGTTCACAACCGGTTTGAGTCACAGAATCTAGCGGTGCGTGCCACGGCTCGTGTGCGTGGTCGCACATAGCGAGTGAAGCGTTGAGTTTTAGATGGAGAGGAGAAAACAGTGAGTGACAAACGAGACATTCACGTTGTTCCGCATGCGGATGGCTGGGCGACTCGAAAAGAGGGCGCCGAGCGGGCCGGTGGAGTTTACGACACCAAGAATGAGGCACTTCAGGAAGGGCGCGACCAGGCTCGGCGTGAACGGGTTGAGCTCGTGATCCATGACAAGCACGGGCGTATCCAGGATAGCGATAGCTATGGCCATGATCCGTTTCCTCCGCGCGATCGCAAGCGCTAGCAGCTCGGGTTAGCTGTGCCAAACGGCGCGAGCGTTCACGCCGCCTTCTTCGGTGTGTTTGCAAACGGCGCGCGAGATCAGCCAAGGACTGTCCTCCGACATCAGCTCATGCTCCGGCAAGGGACGGTCGTAACGCCACGAATCGGGTATTGAGGCAAGAAATGCGGGGAGCCCCTCGCAACCCAGCGTCCACGATGGCGCATGCCTCGCTGGACGGTCGCGGAACTTCAAAAGCTTGCGCGCGATTGTCGCGAACGGGGACTTTTGGCAGTGCCGTCGCGTGCTCGAGCGTCTCGAGCGACGCGAGATCGGACTCGCGGACGCGCTCAGGGCTCTCGCCGGTGATGGCGCGAGCGACGAGGACGCGTGCTCAGCGGGCGCGGAGTCTCAACACACAATCCTCTCGACTTGGGTCCGTTGGCCGCGTGAGCGCCGTAAATAGGTTGGTATCGCACCCGCAGTCCGTTGACTTGACATCGCGGCCGCCTCGTCGTTCCGTTCCGGACACACGTCTTGGACGTCTTCTGGCGATTCTTGTAGTACTCGGTACGCATACCCACCCGAAGCAAACGCGGAGAACCGTAGGTCCGCCGAAAGAGACGGCGGTGAAAGCAATTCAAGACCCCTGACGACCCGTTCGGCTACGCCCGAGAATGCGTCCGCGTCGATTGTGTTGATTTGGTTGTCCGCAGCGAGAGATTCAACCGCTGGAACGACCCGAGAGAAGAGATACGTGGGCGCGTTTTTCGCGACGTTGGCGTCAGTAGTAGGAGCGTTACCGGCGTTGCTCTCCGGTAGAACCCACGATGCTGACAAAACGACGGCGTGCCAAATCGCGAAGCCACTAATGAGTAGTGCGCCAACACTGGTTGTAGTTAAGGCACCATATGTGAAGAGGAAGTGCTCAATCGACTTTCTTCTTTCCTCACGTCGCAGGCGCGACTCCTCGAATCTTGCGTGAATCCGATCGGATGCGCGCCTCCCGTAGTCACCGAGCTGCTTACGACGACGGCTCATAGGTTGGTCCCTCCAAAGGTCGATCCTGACAAACGCTTGCACCGCAGGTGCCTTTCCTCGGTTTTGGAGCCGTCTGCAGCTCTCGAAAAACAATCAAGAAGATCAGGTGCTTTACATTGGCCATGTCGCAAACTCCTCTGTGGTTTTGGGACGAGGAAAAATGGGAGGCGCACTTCGAGCCGTGCGGACTGTCCAGTCTTGCTGGTGCCGCGTTGCCGCATTCAGTGCGGAGGCGTAACTTGTGATCTGCAGCAGCTTTGCCTTTTCGACCACGGGTAAAGCTTCACGCGCCGGTTGGAGCGCTTCGGCCCGCCTGCTCTTCAGAAGGTGGAATGAAGTCTCGTCGATGAGAATCGTGTCGGCGCCGCGAAAGCGCGTGTAGGGCAGATCAAGCAGCCCGCTGTGCGTCGGACGTAGTGCGCACTGACCCTCGTAAGGATCACCGTTCGATAGCCACGATGCGTGGCATGTCCAGCGTGCCAGAGAAACCGTCCGCTCCGACGAATACTGCATTGCTACCTCCGCCCCTAGCTACAGCCCTATTCGGAGAAATCGGTCGTTTCTGCTTCTTCTTCGGGACCGCCTCGTGTTTTCGTCTTTGGTATGAGACTAGCGTTGGTTGGGGTGGTCCGTAAATGCCAAAAGACAGATGCGGATATGTCGAGACTCGTACATGCCTAACGGATCACGGCCATGAGGCATTGTCGCGTAAGGGAAATACGAAGAGGCGCGTATTATGTCGCCAGTTCTGATTTCTTTATTTTTCTTGTTCGAGGCGCGGAAAGCGTACTAGGTCAATCAGTGACGGGCTCGACACATGCAACACGGCCCGCCTAGGTAGGCTAGGGAATGGCTACGAGATTTCGCAAACACAATGCGCTGTCGACTGCCGAGCGCGTGAAAAGGATGTTCGAGAAGAGATTAGCTGCCGGCGGTGAAGCGGTGAGAGCCGTTCTGCGGCCATCACCAGGAGAGGCCCTGCGCAGGCTTGTCGATGACGGCGTGTACCCGAGTAAGACTGCTGCGATTGAGGCAGCGGTGCTGCACGAACAGCAGCGAGTCCAACGAGACGAGCAACGACGAGTCCAGCGGACGACGCGTCGCCACGCGAAGCGAAGCGAGATGAAGTAGGCCGCCCAGCGTCGGAGAGCGGTGCGAGCGTTCGCCGTGGCGCTTGTTCTGGAGGAAGTAGGGAGGGCCGAAGCCCGCCCCCGGCGGCTCATGCTGCCTGCTCGGCCCGTCGCAGGCCATGCAGATAATCCGCCGCGCGCTGCGCGTAGCCGGCGGCCGTGAACACGAAGCGCTTGTCGTGCTTCAGCACTTGCAGCCAGTGACCGATGTACGCGGCATGGTCGGGTTGCACCTCGGGCGTGATGCCCAAGTCCGCGCACAGAAACGCCGCGCCGAGCTCCGCGACCAACTCCTCCTTCGCGTAGCCCTCATCGCCGAAGTGCTTGCGACCAAAGTCTCGGTCAAGCCGGGTCGAATGGCGGGTCCGGTGCGTCAGCTCATGCGCGAGCGTCGCGCAGTAACTTTCAGCATCCCGGAACGTCTCGAACGGCGGTAGCTGAATTCGGTCGTCGGTGACGGAGTAGAACACCATCGTGCCGCCATGCCGGATGCTGGCCCGGGTCGCCGCGAAGAACCTGTCCGCGTGCTCGATGCGCGGTGACAGTGGCAGCGGATTCTCGGGCTTGGCGTAGTAGTCCGGCAGCGCTTCGATCTGCTAGACCTCGGCTATTGATTGGCCAACGATACAGACTTGGCGGCAGCGATCACGACAGGGCTTTGACCCAGGCGCAGGCGGCGGGGTTTTTCGATGTTGCGCGTCCGAAGATCAGCCACATTCAGACCAACAGACTCGACGGCACTAGCATCGAGTATCTCGTTCGCATGCTCGCAAAGGCCGGCGGCAAACTCGGTTGCAGCTTTCGCCAGCCGTCGAAGCAAGTGGCCAGCGCCGCTCTGCGAAGACAGCTTGTGGCCTAAGGGGCGATTGCTGCGGCACCGATCATGAGCGTGCGGACGGTGTCTTTCACCGGAAGTGCCTCTCTCCGTCGTAACCGCCGTCTGCTGCTTTCCTGCGGCATCGCGCGCAGGTGCCTCGAGCCAGCGCTAGCCTGTCAATGAGTAAGGCGCAGTGGCATATCGAGCAGCGGGCGAGTGCGAGCTCCTCGTTTGCCGCTACGCCCCTCGCAAGCAGCACGGCTTGATCAAACTCGAGGTCATTTCCGGGTTGCCACTCCCGGCATATCTCGAATGCCTCACACAGGCGCTCGCCATTGTCTAGACCGACTGGCAAATTGTCTGTGTGGGGTTTGTCGCTCGACTCTTCGAGCATCGCGGCGTGAATGCTTGCAAACAACGCGGCATACCGAGTGCGCGACACGGAACGAAAGAACAATTGAAACGACGTCGGTGCCGGTCCCCGAAATGCGTCACGGCGCTGTGGCATCCAGCGCCGCTTGAGTGTTACCAGCCGATCGGGCGTTAAGCCGCTCCAGTCGCTCGCTGTCTGGGCGCGCGCGCCATGCGACAGCAAGCGCAGACCAAGTTGAATACGTCGGTAGTGGCGATTGAATCGATCATCTTCCACTTGAATCCCTCGTGCTCTAGAGTTTCTGTGCGAAATGACCTAATACTTCGCACTCCATTTACGTTTCACTGTGAAGAGAATTCACTGTCGTCCTCCACTCGTGCAGGAACAGATGAAAAACCCAACTCTCGACACCTCGCGCGACAGAGCCCGCACATTGATGCGTCCACGATGGAAGGGCGCCGATTCGATCCAACTTGCTCATCAGCTGAACGAACGCTGTATCGAGTTGATCTCGGAATTAGCGGCGAATGCGGCGATCACCGAAGTGCTGCCACCGGCTGTTCGCGAGAATCGCGATCTATGGCCCGGTCTATCCGTCGACGCTCGACGACGTTTGGCTGACATGCCATTTGTGATCGTCGATGTTCGCTTCAGGGACGAGCAGTGGTGGCGAGCGCTCGGGGGAGTACCGTCGCCGATCGAGCTTTGCGCAGAGGGTCTCCCCGCGGACCGTTGCCAAGACCTCGTGCTTGAAACACTCATGTTCGCGTGGCAAGTAGCTCGCGAAGACAGCCACGTCGCGCAGATGATATTCGCGATGACTCGCCCGGTTGCTCGCGCTATTGCTGGTCTTCCCATTCGGGAGATACGCACGCTCGCAGTGGAGCAAACGCCTCGCCTTCGGATTCGGTGGAGCGACAATGCGCTGTTCTGGCGCGAGCTCCTGACACGCGTGCGCGGAGAAGACTCGATCGCACTCGAGGACTCGATGCTGCATGCCAAATTGCTGTTCTGCGGGGATCTCATTGGTCCGGTACGCCGGGATACCTGAGTGCAGTTCTAGTTCCTTGTTAGGGCGACCCCGAGCGGCTCATTTCGCGGTTCAGTGGGCGAGGAGGCGTGCCCCGTTGCCCGGTTCTCGACGGGGAATGTGCCATATATGGTCGAAAAAGACCATATATGGTAAAACAGGCCTATTCGGCCCCCTGTGACCGGTACCCCGGGGCTTCCGGCCAGTAGCGTCACATTGGCCGGGAAATGGGGCCACCGCAGGCCAGCGGAGAGGAACGCAACGAAGTCGTGCGTGGCCTCGCACCGGCGCGCGCCGCGGGCACGCAAGAGGGTAGGCCGATTTCCGAAGAGGACCTCAGGACATCCCTGGTCGGCCAACTTGTTGTGGTTCACGAGCTTTGAGAACAGACGCGGCATTGCAGGTTCAGGGGTAAGGCGCGAAGATCGCTTCACGGTAAGCGGAGGCTAGTCATGGGCGTAGGACCCGCGCAGCTGATGTTCAGCACATCCGCGCGCGTACTGTGGAAGGCAATACGCCTTCCCGTGGTACTGGCACTGCTCTTGTTCGAGCCCGTTGTTAACGTGGTGTGTGGTTTTCTGATCGTCGGAAGCGTTCTTGCCGCGGTGGCGTTCGAGTTGTCCATCGTCAGTGCGCGTTTCCCTTTCCTACTAATGCTCGCACTCTGCGTGAGTGCCGCGGCGCTTCTCGTTGTCTATCATTCTCTGGTCATACTCCTCGTCAGAGACTAAATCGTCACGCGCTGCTGTGTGCGCTCGCACGCGACCTGGTCGATGAGCGCGCTCGTGGTGATCATCGTCACTGCAGGCAAGACCGCGTAAGCTAGATTGCGCGTGAGCCGCGTGTCTCGCGCGAGGTGCTCACACTCTTGACGCGCGCCGTCTGCCGTACCTTCTGATCTGATGAATTCACCGAGGGTGCGATCACCGCTCTAGTCGGAGGGCGCGTCGGTCTGCGCGCGCCGCGACTGGCGAATGAAAGTCGCGTCCGGCAGAGCTCGCGATAGTTTTCTGGGTATTCCCCCCGAAACCTCGGATTCACCGCGCATCGGCGCCATGGTCGGATGACATCCACAACAACAGAGGAGTCATCGATGGACCGTTTCGTGCGATTTCCTCGCTCGTCTGCTCGCGTCATGACGGCGGCGGTGCTGTTGAGTCCAAGCGTTGTGCTGGCGCAAGCATCGCCGTTCGATACCGGCGCTAACTCGCTCGTGACCTTTGCGCTGACGATCGCAACACCGGTTGCCATCCTCATCGTGATTGCGCTCGCGATCGCGGCTGCCGTCGGCAGGATTTCCTGGGGATGGGTGATCGGCGCAATCATCGGAATCGCGGCGATCTTTGGCGCACCGCAAATCGTGGCCTGGATCCGCGGGTTGTTCGGCGTCTAGGAGAGCGGCGTGGATCTACCGAATGGCGGAGTCACCGCCGATCCCTTGTTCGTCGGTGTCACGCGTCCACCGATGCGGTTCGGCGTGACGTACGCGGCGCTGCTGCTCAACGCCGCGTTCACGATGGAAGTGTTCTTGATCACCAAGAACCTGCTCGTGATTCTGATCGTGTTGCCGATTCACGGAGTCTGCATGCTGCTCTGTGCGCGCGACGCCCGCTATTTCGACTTGCTTCTGATGTGGGGCAAGACGCGCGTTGTTGCGTATCTCTGCAGTATTCGCTTCTGGAAGGGCGCGAGCTACAGTCCGCTCGCACTCGATTGTCCCAATCGTCGCGGGCGGCGCAAGGCCCACCCCACGGTGCGTGTCGCATGAAGCGCGCGACGGCTCTGCGCCGTGAGCTGCCGGTGGCGTTTCGGATTCCCTATCGCGCCCATCTGTCGCCGCACGTCGTGCGCACGGAGGCGGGCGAATACGTGCAAGTCTTCAGGCTCGACGGCGCGAGCTTCGAGACGGCGGACGACGAAGTGCTCAACAACTGGCACGAGCGCTTGAACGTCTTATGGCGCAGCATCGCCGCACCCAACGTGGCGCTATGGACGCACGTTGTTCGCCGGCGAGAACGGGTGCGGCCGTCGTCGGGGGATTCCGACGATTTTGCCGGGCAACTGGCGCTGCGCTATCGCGAGCGCCTGTCGTCCGAAACGCTGATGGTGAACGAGCTCTATCTTTCAGTCGTCCACCGCCCGGTCGTCGGCGCTGCGCCGAGTCTCTTGGCGCGAATGCTTCGAACGCAAGCAAGTCACGACTTCGCCATAGAGCGGGTCGATGCGCTCGATGCCTGTGAAAAACTGGCTCAGACGATCAGCTCATCGCTTGCGCGCTACGAGCCCGATCAGCTCGGCGTGTATGCCGCGAACGGCCGTCACTATTCGCAGATCCTCGAATTCTTCAGCCAGCTTCTGAATGCGGACACGGCGCGCGTGCCGCTGCTGACGGCGCCGATCCATGAGGCGCTCGCGACCGCGCGCGTGATCTTCGGTACGGAGACGGTGGAATACCGCCTGCCGACGCAGACGCGCTTTGGCGCGATCTTAGGCATCAAGGAGTACGCGACGCCGACCACGGTCGGGATGTATGACGCGCTGCTGTCCGCACCGTTTGAGTTCGTGCTGACGCAATCCTTCGCCTTCCTGAGCAAGGCGGCGGGGCAGGGACTGCTGCAGCGCCAGTACAACCAGATGGCCAATGCCGGCGATTTCGCCGTCAGCCAGGCGGAGGAGTTGAAAGACGCGCTCGATGAGCTGACCGGCAAACGAGTTCGTCATGGGCGACCACCACTTCACGCTGCAGGTGTTGACGGGGCTCGCCGCGACGCAGCTGGCGGCGACGAACGAGCACCGGTTGAAGGTTCTGAACGATGACGTCGCGCGGGCGCGCGCGATGCTCGCGGATACCGGCATGACGACGGCGCGCGAGGACCTGGCGCTGGAGGCGGCGTTCTGGGCGCAGTTGCCGGGATGCTTCGCGATGCGGCCGCGCAAGGCGCCGATCACCTCGCGCAATCTCTGCGCGATGGCGCCGTTCCACAACTTCCCGTCCGGGCGCGCGCACGGCAACCACTGGGGCGATGCGCTGGCGCTGCTCGTCACGAGCGCGCGCTCCCCGTACTACTTCTCGCTGCACGCGAGCGATCCCAAGGATCCCGACGGCGGCAGCCGCAAGGACACGGGGCATACCTTCATCTGCGGCCCGACGGGCTCCGGCAAGTCCGTCCTCATCGGCTTTCTGCATCGCGATGCTCAGCCGTCAGGGCGCGACGCAGGTGGTGTTCGACAAGGACCGCGGGCTCGAGATTCTGGCGCGGGCGCTCGGCGGCACGTACTTGCCGCTCAAGAACGGCGTAGCCGACCGGCTTCAATCCGCTGCAGCTTGCGCAGACAGCCGAGAATGTCGAGTTCCTGAAGACGTGGCTGCGCGCGCTGGTGCGGGGACCCGTACCGCTCACGATTCGCGAGGAGGCCGATCTCGACGCGGCGTTGATGGGCACGCTCGCGCTTGAAGTGCCGGCGCGCCGACTGTCGCGGCTGATCGAGTTTACCGATGCGACCCGTGCCGACGGCATTCATATGCGTTTGGCGCGCTGGTGCGAGAGCAGTCAGGGTCACTACGCCTGGGTGTTTGACAACGCCGAGGATTCGCTCGTCGGCCAGCTCGAGGACGCGAGCCTGTTCGGCGTCGACGTCACGGACTTTCTCGACCACCCGCTAACGCGCTCGCCCGTCACGCTGTACCTCTTTCACGTGATCCGCCAGCTCCTCGATGGCCGGCGGTTCGTGTGCTGGATGGATGAGTTCTGGAAGCTGCTGGCGGACCCAGCGTTCGAAGGGTTCGCCAAGGACGGGCCGAAGACCTGGCGGAAGCTGAACGGCGTGATGTGTCTTGCGACGCAGAGTGCGAGCGATGTGCTCGACAGCCCGATCAGCCGCACGATCATCGAGCAGACGCCGACCAAGATCCTGTTTCCGAATCCCGATGCGAACGCGCGCGAGTACATCGAGGGATTCGGGCTGTCGGAGCGCGAGTTCAAGCTGATCAAAGAACAGCTCGAGCCAGGGTCCCGCCAGTTCCTGATCAAGCAGGGCCACTACTCGGTCGTCTGCCAGCTCGATCTTAAGGGTTTCGATGCGGAGTTGAAGGTGATGTCCGGCCGCGCAAGCACGGTCGAGGCGTTGCACCGACTCCTCACTCGCACGGGACCTGACCCGCGGCGATGGCTGCCCATTTTCCTACAACAGGAGACCTCAGTATGAAGCGGTGGAGTGTGATCGTTCTGATGACCCTGGGTGCGCTCGGGACGACGCCCGCGCGTGCGCAGTTCGCGGTGATCGATGTCAACGCGATCGTGCAGATGGCGCAGCAGCTGCGCGTGCTTCAGGACCAGCTACTGACACGCGCGCAACCAACTGTCGCAGGCCGAGCAGCAGTTTCAATCGCTGACCGGTCGACGCGGCATGGAGCAGCTGCTCTCGGGCACGGTCCGCAACTATTTGCCCACGGATTGGGCCGAACTCGATGCCGCGCTGCACGGCGCGCAGACCGCATACGGCCAGCTCGCCCAGCAGCTCGAAACGATGGTGCAGACGAACGGCGTGCTGACGGCGCCGCAGATCGCCCGTTGGATGCCGGCTCAGGTCGAGCAGCTCGACGCGGCGCGCCGCTCCGTCGCGTTGCAGCAGGTCATGAGCCGACAGGCGCTTCAAGTCAGCAGTCAGCGCTTTGAGGCTCTACAGACGCTGATCAATGCGATCCCGACAGCGACGGACGCGAAAGCCACGCTCGATCTTCAGGCCCGCATCGCGGCCGAAGGAGCGATGCTTCAAAACGAGCACACGAAACTCATGGTGCTCCAGCAGACCGCGGAGGCCGAAGACCGGGCGCGCGAGGAGCGCGCACGTGAGCTCGCGGTGGCGAACATCGGTTCGTTGCGCCGTGTGCCGCCTGTCGGGCTCGGTCGCTAGGAATCATGCGCATGACCGCCCTTGTCACCGCGCTCGCTACGGTAGGAACCGTCGCGTGCACGCCAGAGGCGAATACCGCCCGCTACACCGTCGCGGAGTATCGCGCGAACGCGATCCTGCGCCGGGACATCTTCGAAAAGTGCGTCAACGACCCCGGCACGCTGGGCCAGAGCGCCGATTGCATCAATGCTCGAGAAGCCGAACGGCTCGAGAGCCGCGGATCGCTGCGCGATCAGCCGCCGCTCGGACTCCGTCCGCAAGGGCGAAGGTGAGTCATGGGCTTCTTCGCCGAATTCGACGCATGGCTGACGGGCATTCTGTCGCGCTACATCAGCGACAACACGGCGGCGCTCGCGGGTATCTTGGAACCCGCGATCGTGACGCTGGGCGTGTTCTACGTGATCGTCTGGGGGTATCTGCAGCTCCTGGGCAAGATCGAGGAGCCGTTCGTCGAAGGCGCGAAGCGTCTGCTGACGCTGGCGCTGATTCTCGGGCTGTCGCTAGAGCTTTGGCTCTATAACGACGCGATCGTCGATACCTTCTTCAGTGCGCCGACGGCGCTCGCCGAACGCATTCTCGCCGTGCGCGATCCCGCAGCACCGGCGTTCCAGCCGGTCACGGTCGTTGATGAGATCTTCTTCCAGGGCGATGACGCGGCCTCGCTGTTGCTCGCGAAGGGCGAGATTTTCGGCCGCGATATCATTTTCTACTTCGCCGCGTTTTCGATCTACGTGACGATCGGTCTCACAGCCGTTTACACCATGTTTCTGCTTGCGATCAGTCGCATCGCGCTCGCTGTGCTCCTCGCCTTGGGACCGCTCTTCATGGCGCTGCTCTTTTTCGAGTCCACGAAACGGTTCTTCGAGGCCTGGCTCGCGCAGCTCAGCAATTATGCATTCCTGACCGTGCTGACCGTGCTTGTGGCGGCTCTCATGCTGCAGGTCGTCGCCACGGCTGCGGCGGCAGCCGTCGCGGCCGGGGGTGGCATCGATATCGCAAGCGCCATCAAGGTCTGCATCGCGACGACGTTGACCTTTCTCATCATGCGGCAAGTGCCGGCCATGGCGCAGGGCCTTGCGAGTGGTATTGCGCTGTCGGGATTCGGAGCCGTGGGCAGCACGCTACGAATGGCGCTGGGGATGGGCCGCTTCGTCGGCAAGCGCGCCGGTGAGTTCTCGCGCGGGGCGTTTCTCGACCGAGACACGAGCCGCTGGGACAGTCTTTCGAGGAAGGCCGGTCAGCGACTGATCGGCGCGCGGATGCCGCGCGAACGACGGCCGCGCCAAAACGTACTCCGTTACAACCGGTGAATCGCAATGCGGATCAGTAGGGCGGTGTGTGTCGGGCTCGCGGTGCTCGCGGGCCTTTTTTTGGTGGGCTGCAGCGCGCAGGCGCCCCGCGTGGACTGCGACGGCGCATTGACACCGATCAATGCTCCGGTGCGCGTCGCTTCTCCATCCCCACGTGCAGAATCGGGTGAGCGCCCATGAAACAAGACGACGCCCTGATCACCTACTTCGCCGAGGCCTCCTCCTGGGACGCGGACCGCGCGGCCATGAATGCGCGCAGCGCACGCGTGGCCTGGCGCGTCGCCGCCGGCGCCAGTGTGCTCACGGTCATCGCGCTTGTTGCGCTGATGCTGCTGATGCCGCTCAAGCGCGTCGACCCTTTCGTGATCCGCGTCGACAATGCGACCGGCATCGTCGATGTGGTGCCCGTGTTCACGGGCCAGGCGCCGATGTCGGAGGTCGTCACGCGCTATCTGCTCGATCACTACCTGACTGTGTGCGAGCGATTCAACTTCGCGACCGCCGAGAGCGATTACGAGGAGTGCGCGAGCTTTCATGCCCCAGCTCGTCATCAGGCGTGGATGACGCTCTGGGATCGCAGCAACCCGAACTCGCCCCTCAATCTCTACAAGGACGGAACAACGCTGCGCGTGCAGGTGAGCTCGATCACGTTCTTCAAGCGCAGCAGCGGCACCGAGGATCTTGCGCAGGTTCGCTTCATCAAAACTCGCCGGGGTGCCAACAGCGCGGAGCAGCTGTCGCATTGGATTGCGACGATCCAGTACGTCTATGCGACGCCGGCCAGTGACCCCCGCATGCGTCGCTGGAATCCGCTCGGTTTCAAGATCGTGGACTACCGAACCGAGGCGGAAGTGCACGCGGGGCCGAGACGGCACGAGGTGTCCCGTGACGCGGTGGAACGGCCGGCAACGGTGCCTGACATCGATCGCCATGATCGCGTTCGGCGTGCTCGGCGCATCGCTCGCCTCGGCCGAGGCGGTACCCGCACGCGGAGAGGTCGATACCCGCATCCGCACGGCGTTCTATAGCGGCGAGGAGGTGTACAAGCTCTATGGGTTCGTGGGCTACGCGATCGAACTCATCTTTGAAGACGGCGAGGAGTTCGCCGGCACCGGCGGCGGTGACCTTGAGAGCGTCACGATCGACGCCCACGGTAGGTCTGTGCTGATCAAGCCGCACGCCGAGGTTGTGGCGACGAACCTCGTCGTCTTCACGGACCGCCGTGCGTATCGCTTCGACTACACGGCGTTGGCGCGGGCGCCCCGCGCCACCGACGAGGTCATGTACGCCGTGCGGTTTCTGTACCCTCCGCCGGCGCGCACTGCTGCGGGCGAGGATCCGCACGTGCTCATCGAGCGCGAGCTCGCCGCGGCGCCGGTCACGCGGCCGCGCAACACCGAACTATTGGTATTGCGGACATTGGGCGTTGCGGCCGACCACGGTGGTCGACGACGGCGTGCAGACGCGGATCACGTTCGGTGATCGGTCGGAAATCCCCGCGATCTTCGTGCGCAACGAGGATGGTTCGGAATCGCTGCTGAACTTCTCGATGGACGCGGGCGATGTCGTCGTTCATCGCTTGGCGCCGCGGTTCATTTTGCGGCGCGGCCGGCTGACCGGTTGCATCGTCAACCGGGGTTTTTCGGGCGCGGGACTGCGGCTCGACACGGGAACGGTTTCGCCGCAGGTCGAGCGTGACTTGAAGGGGCTGCACCCGTGAACCTGTTCAAGCGCTGGAGAGGACGAGAGGAAGCTATGCCGGTATCGCCGCTCCCGGAGTCGGCGGAGGCCGAGCTCACGGCCGTGGACGGCGAGCGGGGCGAGAGCGCGGTGCAGCGTCCGCCGTCGCTGCAAGCGCGTCTTAGCAATCTGCTCGCGTTCGGCTTGATGGCGACGATTGGGCTGGGGCTCCTCGGCTGGTACTACAGTCACATGACGGGGGCTCGCCCGCGTCCCGCGGCGGTCCGGTCGGCCAAAGACAACGCAGGTGCGGAGATTGCGCTGCGACCGCTGGGCCGCGTAGACCCGCCGGCGACGTCGCCCCTTGAGAATCTCCTCGGCCCTGCGCCCGAAGAGCCATCGGTATCTCCTGCCGTGCCGCCGGGACTACTGACGCAACCGCGCCCGCTCTACACCACGCCGAGCTATGGCGCGCCCGCGCAGCGTGATCCCCGGCTCGAGCGACAGCTGAAAGGTCCCGCCTTTTCGGCGGGCAGTCCGCGAACCGCCGATAAGACGCCGCCGGAGAGTGCCGTTGGCGCACCCAAGACAGCAGAGGAGGGTGAGCTCGACGGTCTGTTGCGGCCCCGCGCTACACCCGCGGTGCAAGCGCAAATGCTGCCGACACAGCGGTTACTGTTGCCCAAAGGCGCGTTCCTCGATTGCACGCTCGAGACCGCGATCGACTTCGACGCTGCCGGGCATGACGACCTGCGTGCTCGCCACCGACGCCTTCAGTGCAGACGGAACCGTCGTGCTGCTTGAGCGCGGCACGAAGCTCGTCGGCGAAACGCGCGGCCAGGTGCGACAAGGCGCCGCGCGCCTCTTCGTGCTTTGGACCGAGGCGCGCACACCGCGTGGTGTCGTCGTGCCGCTCGCTTCACCCGGCACCGACGAGCTCGGGCGCTCGGGACTGCCAGGCGAAGTGGACCGTCACTTCTTTGAGCGCTTCGGCGCCGCGATTTTGATCAGCGTGATTGATGGCGCGATCCAGGCGGGCGTGCAGTCGCAGCGTGCGAACGGCGACACGGTCGTCTTGAGTCCATCGAAGTCGCAGGATGTGATGACAGAGGTGCTCCGCTCCACCGTCAATGTGCCGCCGACCGTCGTGAAGCCGCAAGGGGATCGCGTCCAAGTGCTGGTCGCTCGGGATCTCGACTTCCGGAGCGTCTATGAGCTTCGCCCGGTCGCTCGCTAGTTCACCGGCCTCACCGGAAGTCGGTGAGACCGCCCGAGCGAAGCTCGTACGTTCGCCGGAGGTCGTGGAATCCTCGGCGCTCGAACTCACGCTGCGCGCCCTGCGGCCGCTTCTGACCGATCGCGACGTCACTGAGATCTGTATCAACCGCCCCGGCGAGGCGTACGTGGAAACGCGTGAAGGTTGGCGCTGCGTGCCGCTTCCCTTTGCGACGTTCGACTGGTGCCTTTCGCTCGCGAAGCTCGTCGCCAATTCCACCCGGCAGCGCATCGAGGCCGAATCCCCGCTCCTGTCCGCGGCGCTCCCAGAGGGCGAGCGGATCCAGATCGTGCTGCCGCCGGCGACCACACCCGGAACCCTTGCGATCACGATTCGCCGGCCCGCGGACGAGCTCTGGACGTTGGAGGAGCTCGAAGCGCGCGGTCTCTTTCGCGCGACGCGCCGCGCGAGCACCGCGCCCGATGACACGGAAACTGAGCTTACGCGCCGGCTCGATGCCAAGGACTACCGGGGTTTTCTGCGCCTGGCCGTCGAGCGCCGGCGAAACATCCTGGTTTCTGGCCCCACGGGCTCGGGCAAGACGACCTTCACCAAGGCACTGATCCGGGAGATTCCGGCGGGCGAGCGTCTGATCACGATCGAGGACGCGAAGGAGCTCGTGCTCGACCGCCATGACAACCATGTGCGCCTCTTCTACAGCAAGGACGACCAAGGGCTCGCGCGCGTGACGCCGAAGCAGCTACTCGAGAGTTGTCTCCGGATGAAGCCCGACCGAATTCTGTTGGCTGAGTTGCGCGGCGAGGAAGCGTTCGACTATCTGCGCAACGTGAACTCAGGCCATCCCGGCTCGATCACGAGCATTCACGCTGCGAGTGCAGAGCTCGCATTTGAGCAGCTCGTGCTGCTCGTGAAGCAGAGCCGTGCGGGCCAGGAGCTCGCGCGCGAGGAGATCAAGACACTTGCTGTATCTGCTGATCGACGTCGTCGTGCAGTTCGGCGTCGAGCACCGGCAGCGCTGCATCAAAGAGATTTGGTATGACCCTGCCCGGAAGCACCGCACGCTGGCGGCCAACTGCTAGACCGGCATGGGTGGCGCGTAGCGTCAAAGGATGCCTCGCTGCGGCGGGGCTGATGACCGCTGCGCAATACATCGCGGGCATGATGTTTCTGCAATGGGTGCGCGCCGATCCGCGTTCGGCGACGCCCCTGACGGTGGCGCGCTATGCCTACTACTACGGCACGCGCGCCGATATCCACTTGAAGCTCTGGATTAGCACCGGCGCAGGAGTTCTGCTCGTGCTGATTCCGCTGGTGCTCGTCTTGCGTCCGCGGGCGCCGCCGCTGCACGGCAACGCGAAGTTTTCGACGAAAGCGCACGTGCGCCGTGCCCGACTGTTCTCGGCGGACGGCATCATCCTCGCGCGGCTCGGCCGCCGTCTCTTGCGCTTGCCGGGCCAGCAGGGCGTGGCCGTGATCGCGCGCTCGCGCAGCGGCAAAGGTGCGGGCATCGTGATTCCGAACCTCTTCGAATGGCCGGACTCGCTGATTTGCGTCGACCCCAAGCACGAGAACTACACGATCACGGCCGGGCATCGCGCGCGGGCGGGCCATGCCGTGTTCCTGTTCGACCCGTTTTCGGAGCAGCGCAACACCGCGCGCTGGAATCCGCTCGGCTACATCCCGGAGGACCCGGCGCTGCGCATCAACGGTCTCCAGCGGATCGCCGACATGCTGTATCAGGAGAACCCAGGCGTCGACCCGTTCTGGACGGCCTCGGCGCGCACGCTCTTCTTAGGCATCGGTCTGTACGTATTCGAGACGCCGAGTTTGCCAAAGACGATCGGCGAGATCTTGCGCCAAGGCATGGCGTCCAATGACGAGGGTTTTGGCGCGCACTGGAAACGGCTTATCGAAGGCCGCAACCGCGGCAAGTACCCGCTGTCCGCGGAATGTGTGCGAGCGCTCTGCGACGTCATTGATCTTGCGCCGGTCACCGCGTCCAGCATCCGGAAGACCTTTACCTCGCGCCTCGATCTTTGGCTAAACCCGATCTTGGACTGGGCGACGTCGGGCAATGACTTCGATCTGCGGGCACTGCGCTCGAAACGCATCAGCGTCTACGTCGGGGTGCTGCCCGAGGATCTGCACCGCCTGCGGCCAGTGCTTTCGCTGTTTTTTCAGCAGGCGATCGCTCTTCAGACGCGGCAGCTGCCCGAGCACAACCCGGAGCTCGTTTACCAGGTCATGTTCCTGCTCGATGAGTTCACCTCGCTTGGCAAGATCCCGATCATCGCCGAGGCCATCGGCCTCATGGGCGGCTACAACATCCGGGTCGTGCTCGCGATCCAGGCGCGTTCCCAGCTGCGCGAGGTCTATGGGCTCAACGCCGCCGAGACGATCCTGCGTAATCTCGCCGCGCGCGTCGTATTCGGCGCTGATGAGTACTCGGACGCACGCGAGATCTCGGACGAGCTCGGTACGATCACCGTCAAGACGCGTTCCGTCTCAACCCCCGCGCTTGATCTCTTTGGCAAGTCCCAGCGCTCGCGCAGCGTGAGTGTCAGCGAACAGCGCCGCCCATTGATGCTGCCTCAGGAGGTACAGGCACTGAGAAACGACGAGGCCATCGTTTTCTATGAAGGCATCCGGCCGATCCGCTGCAAGAAGATCCGCTATTTCAATGAGCGGCGATTCAAGAGGCTGATCGGCCCGCCGCCGCGGTACGCCTCACCCGCGCTCGCCCGCGGCGACGCGCCGCCGTTCGCGTCCTCTGTGCCGCGAGCCGCGACCGGCGCGGCAGAGACTGGAACAGAGCCACCGCCTGAAGCGACCGCGCCGCACCCGCCGCGCCGGCGCCGCGCCACGCGCCGCGACGTCGAGCACCTTGAGGAGCTCACGCTCGAGGATTTCGACGTCGACTTTGGCCAGGTCGTGCTGCCGCAAAAGGCTGAGGGTGAACGACTCACGAAGGAAGAACTGGACACGGCCGTCGACTCCTTCATCGCCGCGCTGCGTGAACGCTAGGAGCCCTATGCCTGAGATGCCCGACAACGCTGACGAAGTCTCCACCGGTAAGAAGACCGAAGGCGAGAAACAAGGGCCGCCGCTCTCCGCGAACGAACCGGCGACGGGGGAATCCGCGCCTAACGCGATTGAGTTCACCTCGAAAGGCTCAGGGGGGCGCGGCAAGGACAAAGCCTCCGACGCCGCGAAAAAGGTGAGCCGGGCACAAAGGGCCACAGCGCAGCCCAGTGAAACCGCGCCCGATCGTGCCAACGAAAAAAACACGGGCGCGCGCGCAAAGGATGCCGCCTGGCGCGTGCCGGATTCGGTGCAAGAACGGTTCATCCAGATCGGCAACAAGTTCCACTTCCCGGATGGCACCGAAGCCTTTGCGCATCACGGCAACAAGCTCACGACTCGGTCTGAGAACGCCATCGTGATTCAGAGCATGGTGGCGATTGCGCGCGAGGCGGGCCGTGGCGAGGTCACGGTCGGGGGTACAGAGTTCTTCAAGAAGGAAGCCTGGTTTGCCGCGAGCCTCGCGGGTCTCGAAGTTCGCGGCTATGCGCCCACCGACTTCGAGCGTGAACGCCTCGCACGCGCCCTCGCTGCGCGCCGCGCGGCTCCCTCGGAGGCCGGACCTCAGGCGCAGTCCGCACCGGAACTCAAAGGCTCGGCGGGGAGCCGGCCTGCCGAAGGTGCGCTGATCGTCGGGAGACTCGTCGATCACGGCCCCGCGCCCTATGCGCACGATCCCAAACAGCCGATGTCGTACTTCGTCCGCATCGAGACCGAGCGGGGCGATCGTGAGATTTGGGGCGTCGATCTCGAGCGCGCGTTTCGCCAGTCGCTGAGCACCCCCGGCATTGGAGACGAGATCGGGTTGCGCGGGGTCGGCAAGGCAGCTGTAACCGTGCTGGCGGCCAGACACGACACCCAGGGACGGGAGATCGGACGGGAAGAGATCGAGGCGCATCGCAATCAGTGGATCGTCGAGCGCAAGAGCTTTCTCGACGAGCGCGAGAAGATGGCCGAAATCGTGCGCGACTCCTCCATCAGTGCAAGCGATGCGATCAAGCGCCATCCGGAGCTCGAAGGCTCCTACTTGCAGCTCCAAATGGGGCGCGCGCTCGCCGAGCAACAGTACGCGACCCGCGAGCATCGCGAACAGTTCGTCGGGCACTTGCGCCAGCACCTCGCCCGGCGCATCGAGTTAGGCCAACCGCTCGAGCCCGTGCACCTGCGTCCCGATGAAGAGCGGAGCCTGCCACCGCGTGCGCCCGACCGCGACTACAGTCCGACGCGCTGACATATATAATGAGTGACAAGCGCCGGCCGCGTCCCGTGGATGACACCCGCGCGGCGGGCGGTGGGCCGCGGCCAGTGGGCGAGATCGTCGAACGGCTGCAGCTCGATCGGAGAATCAACAACAGTCCGGCGGCGACACGCAGCCGTTCGGGCCGTGTGATCACGGGGCGGCTCAAAGTCCCACGGCCGCGCGAACTATCAGTTCGAGTCCCACGGCAGCCCGTCGTACTACGTGCAGATCATTTCAACTCGCGGTGTCGAGACGCTCTGGGGCGTGGATCTCGAGCGCGCGATCACGAAGTCGAAAACGCAGCCGGAGATAGGCGCCATTGTCGGCGTGCAGCGGGTCGGCGCGGAGCCCGTGACTCTTCCGGCACGCGAGGGCGATCCCAAGACCGAGCAGCAGAGGACATTCCGCCGCGCCCGCTGGGTTGTCGAGGAAGTCTCATTCTTCGCCGATGCGATCCGTCGCGCGCGCCGCGACCGCGAAACACGACTCACCGATTCGGTGACCCTCCGTGAGCGGCCCGAGCTTCGAAGCGCGTACATCAACCTGCGCGTCGCAGAAAAGTTCGCAGAACAGAACATCCGAAGATCCTCGTGACCGGGCGCTCTTCGTCGAGCGCGTCAAAGCGGTTATGGACCTTTCCGTACGGCGCAGCGTGCCCACTGAGCGTCAGCCGCGTGGCATAGCGGCGCCTCGTCGAGAAGACCCGACACGATGACGCTCGTGAACGGGCGGACTTGAAGAAGGCGGGATTGCCTGCTTTCTCCAGCGTAACACGCCGTTCTCGCCGTCAAGGCCTGCGCGCGGCTGCGCCGTGCTCGCGAGCGCGCTACGCGCGGCCCTGACGGCTGCGCTGCGGCGTGGCGGAGAACCCCCGGCAGGCAATCCCGCCTGCAGAGGAGGACAAATCCATGCGCACTCGTACGCGTTCGTTTCGTCGGCTCAATATCCGTTCGGAGTCCGGCGCCATCATTCCGACCGCCCCGCGCTTTAGCTCTGGCTTCGTCGCGGAGACCGTAGGCGCACCCGTCAGCGACGAAGATGTTGTTGCCGCTGCGCTTCGCATCCTGTCGAAGCGGCTCGCGCGCTCGAATGCCATGACAAGCCCACGCGTCACCCGCGACTATCTCGCGGTGCGCTTCGCCGAGCTCGAGCACGAGGTGTTTGCGTGTCTGTTTCTCGACACGCGGCATCACGTGCTCGCGTGCGAGGAGCTGTTCCGCGGAACGGTCGATGGAGCGAGTGTTCACCCGCGCGAAGTCGTCAAGCGTGCCCTGGCGCATAACGCCGCGGCCGTGATTCTCGCGCACAACCACCCGAGCGGCGTACCGGAGCCGAGCGAAGCGGACCGGTCGATCACGCGACGCCTGCAGGATGCCTTGAACGCTGGTCGACATTCGCGTGCTTGATCATTTGATCGTCGGCGGCGCGACGGTGGTTTCTATGGCTGAACGCGGACTCGTCTGAGCGCCGCATTGGGGGAGCGGTTCGCCGCTCCCTTTTGTTTGTCCCCTCGATCGGCACCAGAAAGAGAAAGAGGGCGGGATGTTCTGATTCGCTTTGAGCCTATCACGGCGTGCTCGCCGTCAAGCGAGTGCCGAAGGGCTTTCGCGGCATAAACGGCCGCCTCCCCGCGAAGCGCGGGTCCCCTCCATTTATTCCACGGTCCCATCGCCACTCGCTTGACGGCTGCGCGCGCCGTGATCCGCGGAACGCGGGCAATCCCGCCCGAGAACGATTCGAGGATTTCATCATGAACGCAACGTCTCTCTCCTTTGCACCTGCGACCAACGTCTTCTCTGGCACGCTGACGCTTGATGCGGTTCGGCAACGAGCTCCGGCCGTGTTCGCGCCTTCGCCTCACGAGAGCACGAGCTCGAAGTACACGTTCATTCCGACCGAGCGTGTGTTGGCGGGCTTGATGGAGGCGGGTTTCGTGCCGGTGGACGCACGCCAGACTCAGGCGCGCCGCGCGAGCCCGCTGCATGCCCGTCACGTTGTGCGGTTGCGCCGACGCTTCGAGACCGTCCAGCTCAAGGATTCCGTGCCCGAGGTGGTGTTCCTCAACTCGCACGACGGCACGAGTTCGTACCAGCTGCGTCTCGGAATCTTCCGGGTTGTGTGCACGAACGGCCTGATTGTGTCGCGCGGTGCCTTCCCGGGCGTCCGCGTGTCGCATCGCGGTGACGTTGTCGACGAGGTGATCGCCGGCGCGGTCCAGATCGCCGAGCGGTTCGGAGGTTTGGCGGAGCAGGTCGAGCGCATGGAGCATCGGCTGCTTGGGTTGGACGAGCAGGTCGACTTTGCCAGCCGAGCTCTGGCGCTACGGTTCCCGAGCGTGGTCGAGAGCGGAATGCAGCCGTCGCAGCTCCTGAGGGTGCGGCGCGCCAGTGACGGTAGCGAAGACCTCTGGAGCACACTGAACAAGGTGCAGGAGAACCTGATCCGTGGTGGCCTTAGCCGGCGGACGGCGAGCGGCCGGCTTACCCGAACGCGTGGGATTACGGCAATCCGCAGGGACGTCGAGCTCAACAGCCGACTTTGGGATCTAGCGGCGGAGGTGCTTGCGGCCTGACAGGGTCGGCTGGGGTTCGGTGGGAGAGGGCGTCGCGTTGGCGCCTTCTCCCTTTTTTTGTTGCGTTCGCGCGAAGACGAAGAAGTCGGGCGAGGGATCGTTGTGCACAGAGGGTGTGCGAGGTTTCGGCGTTGTTTTGCGGAATACGCAGGATAGCCTGCCGGCGGCTATTGGGTCACATTGGGTCCCATGAGTTGCACCGAGTTGTTGAAAGTTCGTGTGACACCCGAGATGAAACTTCAGGCGAAGGCGATCGCCGATCGAGCGTTACTGACGGAGGCCGCGTGGCTTCGACGGCTCGTGATCAAAGAGATTCGGGCGACGCGAAACCGGTGACCGTGACATCCGCGGCGGAGAGGGCGATGCGCTAGCTCGACGGACACGCGATTCGAAGGGCCGGTTCAGGCCCGTCTATGTGCGCCTTCGGGATGAAGATCGGCTTTTGCTCGAGTCACGGGCGGTCGCGCGTGGGATGCGGCCCGCCACCTACCTATCGGTGCTGACTCGGGCCCATCTGCGGGAGGTGACGCCTCTTACCCAAGGACGAGCTCCTGGCGCTAAAGCGCAGCATCGGCGAGCTCGCGGCCATCGGCCGGAACATCAACCAGATTGCGCGACTGGCGAATGAAGGCCGTAGTATTCCAAGTTCTGCGCGGGAGGAATTCCGGGCGATGCTCAAAATCTGCGAGGCGCTTGCGGGAGAACACCAAGGCGCTTCTCAAAGCGAACGTAATGAGCTGGAGCACGGGGCATGTCGAAACGGATCCTTAGAGTTCGAGAGGGCGAGCCGCTGCTCGATATCGTGACCTACGGTCGCGGGGGTTCTCGCGAAAGCGGCGGCCGGTTGACGCCGGAGCAAGTGGAACGGATTCGGAGGACCGTCCAACGCGTGCCGGAAGCGGTGGTGAAGGTCCTGCCGCGAGCCAGCAACGATCTAAGGCGCGGGTAAGCACCTCGATTATATCAGGCGGTACGGCCAGCTCGAGCTCGAAGGCGACGGCGGGGAGCGTCTTCAGGGAAGCGTGGAAGACGTTACTTGAAGAGTGGGATCTCGATATCGATGCAGAACGGTGGCAGGCGCCGCTGTTCGGCTACGAACGGCCGGAAGCCCACCGAAGCTCATTCACAAGCTGATGTTTTCCATGCCGCCAAGAACGCTGCCTGAAAAGGTGCTTGCGGCTGTTCGCAACTTCGCGCGCGAAGAGTTTGCTTTTAGCACCGGTACGTTTTCGTGCTTACACACCGATGGGTCACATCCTCACGTTCACTTGGTTCTCAAAGCGATAAGTGAGCAAGGCGTTCGGCTCAACATCAAGAAGGCGACGCTAAGGCATTGGCGTGCCGAGTTTTCTCGGCACTTGCGGATGCTTGGAGTACCCGCCAACGCAACGGAGCGTGCCGTCCGCGGTGAGAATCGGAAAGCGAAGAAGGACGGAATCTATCGCGCGAGCCTGCGAAGCGACTCCACACATGTGCGCGCCCAGACAGAGACGGCGGCAGACGAGATGCTAAGGGGTGGAATGTATGAGCAGTCCGGCAAAACAAGACTCGTCGAAACGCGCAGGCAGATCAAAGCCGGCTGGCGTGACGTCAGTGACCTACTGGCTAAGGACCGACGAGAGGCTCTCGCTGAGGAAGTGCGACGCTTCGCTGAAACAATGTCGCGGGGACAGACTGACAAAGAATGGGTTGCCAGCGCATTGCTTGAGACAGCTCATCGCCGTAGATTGAGGGATAACGTTGTATCGTGATCGCCGATTCCGTGCTGCACAACTGCGCGAACGGTTTTGCGACACACATAGCATTTGCAATGCCGGATCCAAGTAGCGCGGGGGGCTTCATCGCGCGCACGATCCCGCGGGTCGCCCACCGGTCGATGAACAAGTTTTGCGAAAAAATGCTGCCGTACTTTACTGAGGAGTTCGGCAATCCTCGCTCCGCTGACCACGCGATCGGTTAGAAGAGTTCGCGTGCCGTCGATTCAGCGACTCAAGTCGCGCAGTTGATAGGCGCGGACGCGGACGACATCGTATTTACGTCCGGTGCGACCAAGGCGAACAATCTTGCGCTGATTGGACTCAGCAAGCGAAGGGCACTTGGCAGACGAAAGCGCGTGCTCGTCAGGGCCATCGAGCACAAGAGCTTGATCGCGACTAAAAGAAAATAGGAGGGCGGGATGTTCTGATTCGCTTTGAACCTATCACGGCGTGCCCGCCGTCAAGCGAGTGTCGACGAGCTTTCGCGGCATAAGCGGCGCCTCCCCACGAAGTGCGGGGCCCCTCCATTTATTTCCACGTCTCGTCGTCACTCACTTGACGGCTGCGCGCGCCGTGATCAGCGGGACGCGGGCAATTCCGCTCAAGAATGATTCGAGAATTCGAACGCAACGACTTCTCCTCTCGCCGCTGCATCCAATGTCTTCTCGAGCACTCTAACGCTCCATGCGGTTCGACAGCGAGCTCCGGCCGTATTCGCGTCTTCGGCGCACGAGAGCACGAGCTAGAAGTACACGTTCATTCCGACCGAGCGCGTCGTGTCGGGACTAATCGAGGCGGGTTTCGTGTCGGTGGAAGCACACCAGACTTAGGCGCGCGGTGCGAGTTCATAGCATGCTCTTCACTTTGTGCGGCTGCGCCGGCGCATCGAGATTGTGCAACTAAGGGATTCCGTGCCTGAGGTGGTGTTCCTCAAATCGCACGATGGCACGAGTCCGAATCAGTTGCGTCTTGGATTCTTTCGGGTCGTGTGCGTGAACGGCCTGATCGTGTCGTGCGGTACCTTTCCCGGTGTCCGCATGCCGCATCGCGGTGATGTCGTCGACGAGGTGATTGCCGGTACCGTCGAGATTGCAGAGTGGTTCGGAGCTTTGGCGGCGCAGGTCGAGCGCATGGAGCGTCGACTGCTGGGATTGGACGTGAAACAGCGCGTTAAGGCGCTCGCGAGCGCCAACTTCTGAGTGAATCTCCGTGGCTCAAGCACCTGGTGCTTAAGGAGGTGCAAGCTGCCAACGGTGCCAAGACTCATGCCTCGGAGGTGGTGATGGAGGCGCGCCACAAGCGATTCAGCGAAGGAGCAGGAAGTCCCCGACCAGCTTTAAGGGGTGCCCGCGCGCCGGGACGTGCCTACTAACGCCTGGTCCGGCGGCGCTCACGGGACGCGGCGCAAGATACGAGCCTGTGCCGAAGGCGTCCTTGCTCACGCGCGAGACTCGTACCGGCTATGCCCGAACGGTCCTCTAACCTCGGCGGAAGCAGGAGCACGCGTTAGGGATACCGAACACGTGTTCCTTACATGATCCCGACCGAGAGACCGCCGCAGGTGCGAACGAGGTAGGGCCCTGTTGCGTGCGAACCGGAGGTGAGCGAACGCAGTCGTTGATCCCGACACCAACGGAAGGGCTGTCGGAAATCCCTTTACGTCTGATCACGATTGAGCTATCAGTCCACACGAGTCGGAGTGTGCCGTGTTTGGTTGCCGTCACGCCTAGGGCCTCCGCGCGCGGGAGAGTGTGTTAGCACCATGAGACGTTTGAGTCGCATCCTTCTATTTTTGGCGACCACTGTCGCGTTGGGTTACGTTCTAATCGTCGGCTATATGTGGTGGCGACAGGATACCTTCGTGTTTGCGCCGGCGCGCGCAGTTCTCGGCTATCAAATGCGGCCTGAAGACTTCGGCTTGACTGTCGAGGAGGTTAGGCTCGCGGTCGCTCCAGACATCGGCGTGAAGGGGTGGTTTGTAAAAGCCAAAGGCGAGTCGCGCGGGACAATTCTGTACTTTCATGGCAATGGCGGGAATCTCGCCTACGTCGTCAACGAGATTCGCGCATTTGCAGACAACGGCTTCGATTCGTTCTCTATCGATTACGAAGGATTTGGAGAAAGTACTGGGCGCCCGTCAGAGCCGAACCTCTACCGGGATGCTGACGCCGCCTGGGGGTGGCTGACCAAGGACCGAGACGAAGATCCCGCACGAATAATAGTCTGGGGCATCTCCCTCGGCGGGGCGGTCGCCGCTTATTGCGCAGTGATGCGTTCGCCCGGTGCCGTTGTCTTGCAGAGCACTTTCACGAGTCAGTCGGAGATAGGTGCCAAGCTTTACCCGTGGTTGCCTGTGCGTCTACTCCTGCATACCGAGTTCGATACCTTCGCTAGGCTCAGCAACGTTCGTGTGCCCGTCATTGTGGTTCACAGTCGCGCAGATCGCCTCGTGCCGTTCGAGATGGCGCAACGCCTCTTCGCGGCGGCGAGAGAGCCTAAAGCACTGATCGAGTTAAAGGGTCCGCACGGCTATCTCTATTTGACCGGCATCGCCAAAGTAACGAACGCCATACGAGGTCTTCGCGAGCAAACCGGAGCGTCTCGCTAACAGTGTCTTTCCCGTTTGGCCGGGGGGGGGCGAAGAACGGTCATCGGCGAGCTTCGGTTCAGTTGTCTCGAAGTTCCTTCGATGACAGCTCCCGTCACTGGACGTGCGCATATTGGTACGCCTTATCGCGGCGTCATCGGCCGCGGGTGCGTTTAGATTTCGAGATGGAATTCGAGAACTTTTTGTTTCACAAAGCAAAAGATGTGTGCTGGGCCCGCGCAGCACAAAATCACTTGTGTCGCGGCAAAAGACGTTGTTTCTCGAAAGTCAGCAGCGATTGAGAACCAATTGAGGTGACCATGGTAGCCCTCGAGGCGGGGAAAAGTGCAGAGTAGTCGAGTAGTCGTGGCGGCCTCCGTCGAGTTCGAGTACTGCTAACAGATCGCTATCAGTTCCAGCGACTTGGAGGGAACGTTCGGGTGAACGATAGATCGGCGCTCCTCGACCGACTCAAGATCGATCGACCAGTGGACGTGAAGTATGAGCGGGACTGGTTCTTGCGAACGGCGATCGTCGCGGGTGTCGTCGTGCTCGCGGCCGGCGCCGCCTGGTGGCTGATCCCCCAAGGCATTTCCGTCGGCATCGTGACGGCGACGGCAGCTCCGCCCGATACGACTGTGGGTCCAGGCACGATCCTCGACGCGTCCGGATATGTGGTCGCGCGGCGACAGGCCACAGTTTCGTCCAAAGTCACGGGAAAGGTTGTGCAGGTTCTGATCGAAGAAGGCAAACGCGTCGCACGTGAAGAGGTTATTGCGCGTCTAGACGATACGAATGCGCGCGCCGCGGTAGAACAGGGGCGCACAGAACGCTCACTGGCCGAGGCGAACCTGTTCGCGGCGCGCGTCGCGCTCGAGAACGCGATCCCGACGTTCCGCCGCAACGAGCAGCAGCTCGCGAAAGCCGTCATCAGCGCTCAGACGTTCGATACCGCTAAGGCCTTGTACGACGCGGCACGTATGAGCGTGGACGTCGCGCAGCGCGGCGTCGAAGTCGCAGCGGCGAATCTCGCGTACGCGGAGCGCAACCTCGAGGACACGGTCGTTCGCGCCCCGTTTACGGGCATCGTGACGGTCAAGGCTGCGCAGCCGGGAGAGATGGTGTCGCCGGTCTCGGCGGGCGGCGGTTACACGCGCACCGGCATCGGTACGATCGTCGATATGGACTCGCTCGAGATCGAGGTCGACGTCAGCGAGAATTTCATCAATCGCGTGCACTCAGACCAGCCGATGACCGCGCGCTTAAACGCGTATCCGGATTGGAGCATCCCCGCACACGTAATCGCCATCATTCCGACGGCTGATCGCGCGAAGGCCACCGTCAAAGTGCGTGTAGGCTTCGAAGCGCGCGACGAACGCATCCTGCCGGAGATGGGCGTGCGCGTGGCGTTCCTCGACTCCGAAACGCGTGACGCGCCCGCCACGGGTTCCGGCGTCGGACGGCGTCCCGTGATCGTGCCGACAAGCGCCGTTCAGGCCAATGACGATACCGGCGTTGTCTACGTGCTGAACGGAGATCGTGTCGAGCGCCGGAGCGTGCGCCTCGGCGCGCGCACTGCCACGGGACAGATCGTCTTGTCTGGCCTCGCAACCGGGGCCCAGCTCGTCACGGGAGATTTCGACAAACTCGCGGACGGCGCCAAAGTCCGCGTCGCGAACTGAACGGGAGAAATAGCAATGAGCGCGTTGATCTCGATTAAAGATCTTGTGAAGAAGTATGTGCGCGGCAAGCAGGGCGTCGAGGTGCTGCACTCACTGAATCTTGAAGTCGAGACCGGCCAGTTCCTGGCATTGATGGGCCCGTCGGGATCGGGCAAGACCACGCTGCTGAATCTGATCGGCGGGCTCGACAAATCCGACGCGGGCGAGGTGACGGTGGCCGGCCAGCGCCTTGATAAGCTTTCATCGGGGCAGCTCGCCAAGTGGCGCGCGCGCAGCGTCGGCTTCGTCTTCCAGTTCTACAACCTGCTTCCCGTGCTCTCGGCGGAGCGAAACGTCGAGGTCCCGTTGTTGCTCACGAAGCTGTCCGGCCGAGAGCGCAAACGCAACGTGCACGCGGCGCTCGAGCTCGTGGGACTCTCGGATCGTGCGAAGCACAAGCCTGCTGAGCTCTCGGGTGGCCAGCAGCAACGCGTCGCAATCGCACGGGCTATTGTGGCGGATCCGACGCTGCTCGTGTGCGATGAGCCTACCGGTGACCTGGATCGGGAAACTTCAGAGTCAGTCCTAACGCTGCTGCAACTATTGAATCAGAAGCAGGGCAAGACGATCGTCATGGTCACGCACGATCCGCGTGCGGCGGACTACGCATCGCGTCGCCTGTACATGGACAAAGGTTCGCTCGTGGAGTCGTCGACCGCGACGCGATAGCTCAACCGGTCGCCATCTCGGCGGTTCGCACTGCGCGGTGCTTGGTCCGCACAATTACAAACGCAGCGCTATCGCGCAACTTCTGTTCTGTGCAGACGCTGCCGCTGTCCGCACCCGCATAGATATGCAAAGTTTAGCTCACGGCTACGACGAGGGTACCCCGCTGAAACGAGTTCAATACCTGTCGCCGATCGCGACAAGCCGCGTATGGGCAAGGGTTACGTGGCCGGGGCGGACCTATTGCGCACTGTTGGACTGTGGTGTCCCCGGAAACGCTAGAGCTGCCAAAACCCAGCTTCTCCGTGAGGGGATGCGAAAAAGAAGATGCTCACCTTGCTTGCGTTTACGAATGTGTCATCTACGTGACACAAGCAGAGAAAATAGTTAGCAGAGCTATTGGGATATGGAGAAGAACGATGTATGTTCGTTCACTCGCTAATAGTCTCTGCTTGGATAATAAGAAACTGCGGCAGGGGAGAGTTCATGACCTCGCTAGTCCGGATCAGCCCGTTTCTGTGCCGTATGTGGGCTCTGCACGACCGCCTTGACGAGCATGTCAGCGAGCAGTCATGCCGCGCGGAGATCGAAAGTTTCTCCAAGTATGGCCAGCAAGTGCCGGCGCTCGGGCGACCGATATCGGGAGAGCCGGACTGCGAAGTTGAGCTTGTTTATGGGGCGAGGCGACTCTTCGTCGCAAGACATCTCAATCAGCCGCTGACGGTAGAGCTGCGCGAGATGTCCGATCGCGAAGCCATCGTCGCCATGGATATCGAGAATCGGCAGCGCGTCGACATTAGTCCTTATGAGCGCGGGCTTACGTTCGCGAGATGGTTGCGCGCCGGCACGTTCGACTCTCAGGAGGATCTGGCGCGCTCCATCGGCCTATCGCCCTCGATTGTCTCCCGGCTGTTAAAAGTCGCGCGACTTCCGGCTGCGGTCTTGAGCGCGTTCGGAGATCCCACTCAAATCCGCGAAGCTTGGGCGGCCAATCTCGTCGACGCGCTTGCCGATGAGCGAAGAGCCGCGACACTGCAACAGGCGCGTTACATCACTTCATTGTCGCCGAGACTGGATGCTGGTCAGGTTTATACGAAGCTAGTGGCTGCCAGCATGAAGGGTCGCAGACCCAACCCTAGGTCGCATGACGAAGTCATCAAGGGCAACGACGGCCGTCCGTTGTTCAGAGTTCGACATCAGCGCGACTCGATTGCCGTGCTGCTACCGGTGGGAAAAGTGTCAAGCCGAGCGCTCACTGCGATACGTGATGCAGTCGCCGGTATCTTGCAGCCGAGTGTCGATCGACCGTCACGGGATCAGAAGATCGATTCATTGGGCACTGGCGCATCGTGAGCATGTCGATGGTGCGAGTGAAACGGTATGCGCAGGATATTGACAGCGGACTCCTAGACTCGTAACAAGCCGCCGAGGCCCCGCACCGCTGGTCCTCACCCGGGAGCAAGGCCGATACGGCAGTATTCGGCCGACGAAAGCTATGAACTCGCTGCGATTGCGTCCCGGACTGCATCGAGGGAAATGACAATCATGTCGGGTATCGGTATTCGCCACGCGATTGAGCTGCATGCGAGGCGAGCTCCCTATGACGCCGCACTCGTTAGCCACAGCGCTACTGTTTCATGGAGCGATCTGCGCCGACTAACTGCCGCGTATGCGGCACACTTTCTCCAACTGTCCGTGGCACCCGGCGACGTCGTCTCGGTTATAACCGATGATCCGCTTGCTTTCGTGCCGTGCGCTGCGGCGGCCGAATGGTGTCGTTGTCGATTCGTCCCGTTGTCGACCGGTCTTGCGCACGACGCGTTGAGTCGCGTGTTAGACGATTGCGATCCAAAGATTGTTGTTGCCAATCACCCAGAGCGCTTGGAAAGCGCTCGGGCGCACGTATTGGCACCATTTGCGGAGTCTACGAGTGAGGAGCAAAGGGCGTGGTACTCCGATGTCCTTGACTGCCGTGCGCCATCGCTCAATCGTCGCGACGACCCATTCGTGGTCCTATACACATCTGGAACGACCAGCCAGCCGCAAGGCGTCGAGAGAGATTTCGTCACGTGTACTACGTGGTGGGACATCCTCGCTAAACAGGGGCGCCTGACGCCGCGATCGATCACTGCAATCGCGACACCTCTTAGTTCTGGCATGTCCATCGGGTGCATTTTTCCGACGTTAGTAGCTGGAGGGACGTGCGTATTTGCTCCGGCATTCGGTGCCGAAGACCTCATTCGCCTCTCGGGCGAAATGCGGCCGACGTTTTGTCAGCTCACGCCCACTCATTGGATGCAGTTGATGGATTACAGGCATTTTCTCGAGGGGGCGTTTTCCTCCTATACACGTTTGGTGAGCGGCGGGGCTCGACTCGACGCAGGTCTTAAGGCCCAGCTGATGGCACTTTTTCCCGGGACGTTCGTCGAGTTGTACGGCACTTCGGAAACGGGCGCCATTACAGAACTCTCGGCTGCGAGTCCGTCTTCGAAGTACGGGAGTGTCGGAATACCGTTATCTGACGTAGAGATTGTTACATTGGATGAAAATCGCAAGTGTCAGAAAAATATCGACGGAGAAATTGCGGTTCGTACAACGCGATTGCTATCTGGCTATTTCCGATCGACGACAGTCGACCCATCCCGATGGTGGGTCGATGAGGCGACGGGTAAGCGATTCCATCGAACGGGCGACATCGGCCATCTAGACAATGACGGTTATCTGTGGCTGAAGGGGCGGCAGAAGGATGTAATTATCGCTGGCGCGTCGAATGTGCATGCGGTCGACATTGAGGCTGTATTGCTGATGCATCGCGACGTTGTCGAGGCCGCGGTCGTTGGTCGACGCAGTCGGGTGCTCGGAGAGGTTCCAATCGCTTTCGTGGTCATGAGGAAGGGCGCCATCGCCCAACCTGGCGATGTTTGCCGATGGGCGAACGAGCGTCTTGGCAGGTACCAGCGTGTGTATGCCGTGCAAACGTTGGCGGCGATTCCGAAGAACGAAATCGGAAAGCCTTTGAAGCGTGTGCTGCGAGATCTGGCCGATGCGGTCGTTCCGAACTAGCCGTCGAGTCGACCTATTCCGCCCTAGATTGTCGGGCTTATGCCGCTTGTTCCAATGCCGAGTCCTGGGCGGGTGCGAGTGCCGGGCTTCAACTCTGTAGTTAGTTCTCAGATCAAGTTGATGGCGACTTGGTCGGCGCGGTTCGGAAGGAATGAATCTATCGTGCGGAACAAAGACGAAATGTTCGTGGGTGCCAAGAAAACTGCAAATACGGTGTCTTTCTAGCGGGAAATCGCGTTTCGGTCGCGCGGCTTTGGCTGCGGACTCTAAAACGTTTGTGCTACCGAGGGCTGACGAATGAACTATCTGCCGCTTAGGTCAACGCGTAAGCGCTCTCGCTCGGGTCTGGCGCGTCTCTCCAACGCGCCCGCCCCCATGCTCTTGGAACCGCCGAACGGTCTTATGGCCTGGTTCGACGCTGGCGAGAGATGCGTCTGTTCGTTGCGCGAAAGGATTGGACGCTGATGTCGAAGCAATCCATTCCGGCCGATATCGGCGGCGTGTCTTTGTCTGCCGACAGGCTCGCGTTGCTGCGTCTTCTCGTTGAGGAGGCAGCTAGGGACGAAGAACGAAGGACCGGCGCGTTCGAAACCATCATGCCATCTTCGCGACCGTGCATTGACGGCCACGCTCGCGCACCGGCGTCCTTTGCGCAGCAGAGGCTGTGGTTCATCGATCAGTTAGAGGGCGCGGGTGCGGCATATCAGATCGCGGGCGCGGTGCGATTGCGAGGAACCTGGATCGAAGTGCGTTGCGGAGGACGTTGGACACGGTAGTGGAGCGTCATGAGGTTCTGCGCACGACGTTCGAACTGTAGATGGTGTGCCGACGCAAGTGATTGGGAGCGATGGCGAGCTTTGCGTTGGAAGAGGTTGATCTGAGCGGCGAACCGGACCAGAGCAGCGAGAAGCATGGTGCGCCATGCGCTGGAGGAAGCACGCGGCGGATTTGATCTGGAGCGTGGCCCGTTGATCCGTGGGTCGTTTGCTGAAGCTTGGCGAAGACGAGCACGTTTTGCTGGTGACGATGCATCACATCGTCTCGGATGGGTGGTCGCTGGGGGTGCTGGTTAAAGAGGTAGGCGTGCTGTATGCGGCGTATCGAGAAGGACGCGAGCAATCCGTTGCCACGGCTAGAGATTCAGTACGCGGACTATGCGCAGTGGCAGCGGCAGTGGCTGCAAGAGGAGGCTGCAAGGGGAGCTTGAGTACTGGAAGGAGCAACTGAAGGATGCGCCGGCCTTAATTGAGTTGCCGACGGATCGGCCGCGACCGTCAGTGCAAAGCTATAGAGGAGACAGTGTCGGGTTTCGGTTGGATGGCGAGCTCGTGCTGAGTTGAAGGCATTGTGCCGCCGTCACGACGTAACGCTGCATATGGTGTTGTATGCGGCGTTTGCGTGTTGTTGTCGCGGTTAAGCGGTCAGCAAGACATTGTGATTGGCACGCCGGTAGCGAATCGTCAGCGTGTAGAGCTTGAAGGGCTCATAGGGTTTTTTGTGAATACGCTGGCACTACGAGTGCGGATGGAAGATGACCCGAGCGTGGGTGAGTTACTCAAAAGAGTACGCCAGCTGACGCTGACGGGCTACGCGCATCAGGAGGTGCCGTTCGAGCAAGTGGTAGAAGCGCTGCAGCCGCCTCGAAGTATGAGTCATAGCCCTGTGTTTCAAGTGATGTTGGTGCTGCAGAACACACCTCAGGGGGCACTGCAGTTGCCGGGACTCACGCTCTCTATTGAAGAGATTCCACGCGACAACGCGCAATTCGATTTAACGCTCGCGCTGACGGATGGGGAGCACGCCATCACGGAGACCTGCGCTATGCGAGCGATCTGTTCGATCGAAGCACGATAGAGCGATGGGCGGGACATTTTGAGACATTGCTTCGGGGCATGGTTGACGATGCGCGACAACACGTGAGCGAGCTGTCGTTGCTAACGGTTATCGCAACGCGAGCAGTTGTTATTGGAATTCAATGACACTGCTGTGCAGTACGCGGAAGAAGCTCAGTTGGTCCATCGAGTTGTTTGAAGCGCAAGTGCTGGCTCAGCCCGAAGAGGTGGCACTGACATATGAAGAGCAGAGTCTGAGCTATGGGGAATTGAACCGTCGAGCCGAATCAAGTTGCACACCGACTGATTGCGTCAGGAGTGCGCCCGGACGATCGTGTTGCGATTTGCCTGGAGCGCAGTTTGGAGCTTGTAGTGGGCGTACTTGGGATCCTTAAAGCGGGAGGCGCTTATGTGCCGCTGGATCCGAGTTATCCGACGGAACGGTTGCGCTACATGTTGAGCGACAGTGGGCCGAGGGCGCTGCTGACGCAACTGAGCTTGCGTGACAGTGACATGTTACGTGATACGACGCTACCGATCGTGATGTTGGATGGAGGGGAAGGATTCGCAGCTTGCAGAGCAGTCCGACCATAACCCCGATCCGCTGGTCTTAGGGCTAACGCCGCAACATTTGGCCTACGTGATCTACACCTCTGGCTCCACCGGCCAACCTAAGGGCGTGATGAACGAACACCGTGCGGTGGTTAATAGGTTGCTTTGGGCGCAGGCCACACATCTTCTCGATGAGTCGGACCATGTGCTACAAAAAACGCCGTTCAGTTTTGACGTCTCCGTGTGGGAGTTCTTCTGGCCATTGCTCTCTGGGTCCCGACTTGTCATCGCAAGGCCGGGTGGCCACCAAGATCCCGACTACATCGCGCAGGTCATACAGCGTGAGACGATCACAACTATTCACTTCGTGCCATCGATGCTCCAAGTTTTTTTGGATCATGTCGACGGATCGAGATCCGACGCTCTGCGCCGTGTGATATGCAGCGGAGAGACGCTACCTGTTGCTTTGCAAGCACGATTCATACGGCAATTGCCTAAAGTCGAGCTGCACAATCTCTACGGGCCGACCGAAGCTGCTGTCGACGTCACGTCATGGAATTGCTCCTCTTCACCGCGGGAGCCAGTCCCGATTGGTCGGCCGATCGCCAACACGAAGGTTCATATCCTTGATAGTCGCGGCATGCGGATGCCGATCGGCGTATGGGGAGAACTCCACATAGGGGGTGTCGCAGTTGCGCGCGGGTACTTGAACCGACCGCAGTTGACGGCAGAGAGATTCATCGAGGATCCATTTGAGGCGGGAGGGCGCCTGTATAGGACGGGGGACCTTGGCAGGTATCGAGCAGACGGGAGCATCGAGTATCTGGGGCGCAACGATCATCAAGTAAAGATCCGAGGATTTCGGATTGAGCTGGGGGAGATCGAAGCGCAACTGAACCGCTGCGAGGGAGTGCGCGAGGCGGTAGTGATTGCCCGCGAGGACGTGCCGGGAGAGAAGCGTCTGGTGGGATACGTCGTGGCGCAAGAGGGACGGGCGCTGACGGTAGCACAGATGCGTAGCCGGCTGCAGGAAGCGTTACCGGAGCACATGGTGCCCGCGGGGATTGTGCAGCTAGAGGCATTGCCGCTGACACCGAACGGCAAGCTGGATCGAGAGGCATTACCGGCGCCGGACGAGGCGGCGATTCCGACGCGCACGTATGAGGCGCCGACAAACGACGTTGAAAAGATCTTGGCGCGACTATGGGAGCAGGTGCTGCGCGTGAGTCGCATTGGGGTCAACGACAACTTCTTCGAAGCCGGAGGGGATTCGATCCGCAGTATCACGTTGATCGCGGCGGCGAACAAATATGGGCTGACATTTACCGTCGTAGATCTATTCAAGAACCCGACAATCCACCGACTCGCGAAAATTGCTGTCAGAGTGCGCGAAGCCTCGGCTGAAAATTCCCCGGTGCTGCTGAGCGAGTCGGACAAGCAAAACCTGCCGTCCGATGTAGAGGACGCGTACGGAGTCACGCTCCTCCAGCGAGGAATGATCTTCGAAAGTCGCAACTCCAAGGAAGGCGTCTATCACGACGTGTTCACTTATCACTTGGATCTTCCTCGCTGGGACGAGTTGGTTCTCAGGCGCGCGCTGACAGAGCTCACAAAGCAGCATCCGATCCTGCGTACTTCCTTTGATCTAGACAACTACAGCGAGCCGCTGCAACTCGTACGTGTCCATGCACAAGTGCCGGTCGGCGTATTCGACATCTCGCAAATGGATCCGAATAGCCAACAGGCGCATATAGCAGACTTCGTGGACCGCGAACGCAAGCTCGGTTTCGAACTCAGCAATGCTCCGTTGCTTCGGGTGTACATCCACCGGCGCGGAGAGAAAGACATCCAATACACGCTGAGCTTTCACCACGCCGTGTTGGACGGGTGGAGCATTGCGTTATTTCAGACCGCCCTTTTTGAAACATACGTGAGCTTGCTTGCGCGGCCAGATAGCCACCGCGACGTCAGCCCGCTCAAGACAACACCGAAGAGATCTCTTGAACTCGAGAAACGTGCGCTGGATTCGCCGACATGCAAAGCCTTTTGGAGCGACTATTTGGCTGAGTCCACACCGGTCTCGCTGCCCCCGCTCGACGGTGTAATGCAGCGGGGGATTGCCTATAACTCGCGGTCTGCGAAGGTTGATCCTCGGACACGGGACAACTTAGTTCGCATTGCAGATCGACTAGGGGTTCCGCTGCGCACGGTGCTGTTGTCTGCACACATGCGAGTCCTAGCCGCAGTGTCCGGCGGCGACGACGTGATCACTGGCCTGGTGTGCAACGTGCGGCCGGAGGAGGCCGATGGAGACAAATTGCTGGGACTGTTCCTCAATACTCTGCCGTTCCGCCAAAAGCTTGAAAGCCGCAGCTGGATCGAAACGATCCGGGCGACCTTCGATGCGGAGCTCTTGGTGGCCAAGAATCGACACTACCCATACTTTCAGATTTACCTCGACAATCAACGCAAGCGAGTTTTTGACGTTATCTTTAACTACGTCAACTTTCACGCGTACGAGTCGCTCCAGGGCCCGGGCGGTGTCGTCGTGCTCGATCAACGCACGTTCGCCGCGACGAGCTTCGCGCTGGGAATTTCATTTAATCATCTGTTCGGTAATCTTGCGATAGAAGTCAAATCAGACCCTTCTCATCTATCCGCGGAACAAACCGATCGCATGCTCGGCTACTACCTGACAATCCTCGAAAAGATTGCGAATGACCCGCAAGCCCGCGCGCTCGACTGTTCGGTCTTGTCGGAGGCCGAGATAGCACGTCTTTTGCAGGAATTTAACGCCCCGACGTTTGAACGATCGGCCGACGCGAAGCTAATTCAACAGATCTTCGAAGACCAAGTCTCCGCGCATCCCGACGCACTCGCGTTGGTATGCCAGAACGAGAAGCTGACGTTCCGCGAGCTCAATCGCCTGTCGAATCGAATAGCGCACCGACTGTTGCAGCTCGGCGTTCGGCCGGACGATCGGGTGGCGATTTGCGTGGAGCGCCGGCTCGAACTAATAGTCGGGATGCTGGGTATCCTCAAGGCTGGTGGGGCGTACGTGCCGTTGGATCCGAGTCATCCACCGGAGCGGCGCCGGTACATTCTGGAGGACAGCAGCCCGGTCGCTGTGCTGGCCCAATCCAGTCTGAGCGGCGATGACGCATTTGCGGGCACCGGCATCACGGTAATCATAGTGGATGAGGCCGCCGCGGTCGAACTCACGGGACAGCGAGATGACAATCCGAACCCCGCGATGCTGGGCTTGGCATCGGGTCATTTGGCCTATGTCATTTATACATCGGGCTCGACCGGCCGGCCAAAAGGCGTGATGGTGGAGCACGCATCGGTTTTAAACCTCTGGTCCGGCCTTCGGCGGGCGATCTTTTTCGATTGCCCGACGCACTCGAATATCGCAATGAATGCGCCGCTATCTTTCGACGCGTCCGTCAAGATGTGGGTGCAATTGCTTTCCGGGCATTGCTTGTTCTTGGTCCCTGACGCGATCCGTGCGCAGCCTTCCGACTTGCTGTCCTTCTTCGCGCGCCATCGAATCGATGTTCTTGACTGCACGCCCCTGCAGCTGGAGGCGCTATTGGCATATGGATTGGCGACCAGCAACGGATATCGGCCGAAAATCGTTCTGATCGGCGGTGAGCAGATTCGGCAAGTCACTTGGTCCCACTTGGCAAACGATTCGGGCCCGACGCGTTGGTTCAACGTCTACGGTCCGACGGAGTGCACCGTCGACGCAACAGCGTGCTGCATAAACGAAGCGGGTGGAGACAAGCCACGGATTGGGCGTCCCGTTGCCAACGCGCGCGTGTACATAGTGGACAGTCGTGGTCAGCCTGTGCCGCCCGGAGTAACCGGGGAGATCTGGCTAGGCGGCGCCGGCGTCGCGCGCGGCTATTTAAACCGGCCGGAATTAACGGCAGAAAGATTCATCGCGGATCCGTTTTGTCGCGACGCAGGCGCGAGGCTATATAAGACTGGGGATCTCGGTCGATATACGCCGGGCGGCAGCATCGAGTACGTGGGCCGCAACGACGATCAAGTGAAGATCCGCGGATTTCGCGTCGAGTTGGGGGAAGTGGAAAACCAGCTGTCTCTCTGCGCGGGCGTGCGCGAAGCGGCGGTAATTGCTCGAGAAGATGCGACGGGCCAGAAGCGCTTAGTCGGATGTGTAGTGGGTGGCAACGCATCCGTCCTATCGGCGGCAGAGCTGCGCGGCCAGTTGGCTCGGACTCTACCCGATCACATGGTGCCCGCGGAGATTCGTGTATTGGCGGCCATGCCTCTGACGCTCAATGGAAAATTGAATCGAGCCGCCCTTTCGGCACCTGACTTGGCGGAAATCGCGCCGCGGGTGTACGAGGCGCCTTGCGGCGCAGTTGAAAACGCGATAGCAGAGGTTTGGCAGGAAGTGCTAGATGTCCGACGGGTCGGCCGGTACGACAATTTCTTTGAGCTCGGGGGGCATTCGTTGCTGCTGGCGCAGGTAATCGAACGTCTTGAGCGGCGTGGTGTAAGTGTGGACGTCCGTGAGGTGTTTACCGCTTCAACACTTTCCGCGCTCGCTGGCGTGATTGAGGGCAGAGGCGCGGCCGCCGCGTTCGTTCCGAGCAGTTTGATTCCGACCCGTGCCGAACAATCTTCCGATGTGCAGACGGAAGAGTTTCGCATATGAATGCGCGAGAGCTTCGTAGTCATCTTCTTGCACAAGGGGCGTTTCTCGAGCGCAGGCAAGACGAGCTGATTGTTCGCGCTCCCAGGGGCGTCGTCGATGGAAAGATCGCCGCTCTGTTGAAGGAAAATAAGGCGCAGATGTTGGCGCTGCTGGCTGATGACCACTTTGCGTTGGGTGAAGCCTCGGGCGTTGTTGCGTACACGTTGACGCCGGAGATGCTTCCGCTGGTCGACCTGACGCAAGCAGAAATCGACTCGATCGTGCGCAACGTCCCAGATGGTGCCGCCAATATCCAAGATATCTATCCGCTCGCACCTCTCCAAGAGGGGATGCTGTTCCACTCTCTCCTTCAGAGTGAGGGTGATGCGTATCTCCTCCGGACGGTCTTAGCGTTCGAGAGCGGCAATCGCCTTAATGATGTTGTACGTGTCCTGCAGAACGTAATTGACCGTCACGACATTTGTCGGACGGCGGTGCATTGGGAGGATCTGAGCCGCCCCGTACAAGTTGTTCAGCGCCGCGCACCGCTATCGGTCGTCAATCTGAGCTTGACGTCGCGAAGCGATTCAATTTCAGAGTTCTTGCATAAAACGGATCCGCGTCAGATGCGCCTGGACTTGCGGCGCGCGCCGCTGTTAGTCGCGTATGTGGCTGCCGATCCAAATTCAGGCGAGTGGTACTTGGCGTTGTTGAATCACCACATCGTGTCAGATCATGTCACTCTTGAGATTATAATTTCAGAGATACGATCGATTCTTGCGGGGGAAGCGCATCTGCTCCCGCCATCCATACCGTATCGAAACTTCATCGCGCAGCTGCGGAAAACATCGGCTTCCGAGCACGAAAGATACTTCCGGCAAGAGCTCGGAGACATTGAAGAGCCAACAGCTCCCTTTGATGTGATGGATGTGCACCAAGATGGCGTTCTTCTGGTGGAAGAAAAAAAAACGTTGAGTCGCGACGTCGCTAAAAGTATTCGCGATGCTGCGCGTCGGCGCGCTGTCACTCCCGCCAGTGTGTTTCACGTGGCGTGGGCACAGGTTCTGGCGCGCTGTACGCAGTGCGATGACGTCGTTTTTGGAACGGTATTGTCCGGGCGCTTACACGGGACTCGTGGCGCGAGCCGCATGCTTGGTATGTTCATGAACACGTTACCGGTGCGACTGTCCTTCAAGGGACTCAGTGCGCACCAGCTCGTTACGGAGACCCATCGGCGGTTGAGCGAGCTGTTAACGCATGAGCAAGCGGCGCTTGCATTGGCGCAGCGTTGCAGCGCGATCTCCGCGCCGCAGCCGCTGTTTACGACCGTCATGAACTTCAGGCACACGAGCGCGACGACGGCAGGCGGCGACGAACGAGACGCCAACGCGTGGCAGGGGGTTCGGCAAATAACGATCAACGAACGGACCAACTATCCGCTCGTGGTTTCAGTCGATGACTCGGGAGGTGATTTCCACCTCACCGTTCAAAGCGTACCGGCCATCGATCCAGGTAGGGTCGCGGACTACTTAAGTACGGCGCTTGATGGCCTCGTCGGGGCCTTGCAGCAAGATCTGCAAGATCCGGTGCGGCGCCTCGATATTCTTCCTGCCGCTGAGCGCCGAAAGTTGTTGGTGGAGTTCAACGCTACGGCGGTACGGTACGCGCAGGAAGAGCAGCTGATCCACGAGCTATTTGAAGCGCGAGTGTTAGCGGATCCGCAGGCGGTGGCGGTGGTGTACGAGGACCGGCACCTGAGTTACGGCGAGCTGAACGCGCGCGCCAATCAAGTGGCACACCGGCTGCGAACTCTCGGAGTGCGGCCGGACGATCGAGTGGCGATTTGCGTGGAGAGGAGTCTGGAGCTGGTAGTGGGGCTGCTCGGGATACTCAAGGCCGGGGGAGCCTACGTACCGTTGGATCCGAGCTATCCGGTGCAGCGGCTGCGGTACATGTTGAGCGATTGCGCGCCTGTGGCGCTGTTGACGCAGAGCAGCTTGCGCGACGGAGAGGTGCTGCGCGACGCGCGGGTGCCGACGGTGATGTTGGACGGAGAAGGATTGTCGGAGCTGGCCGAGCAACCGAACGAGAACTTGGAGCGACAGCTGCTGGGACTCACGCCGCGACATTTGGCCTACGTGATCTATACGTCCGGCTCCACGGGCGAGCCTAAGGGCGTGATGGTGGAGCACGGCAACGTCGTTAGTTTCTTGCTGGCGATGCTAGAAGCGCCCGGGTTGACTACGACGGATTCTCTCTTGGCGGTGACGACTCTGTCGTTCGATATCGCAGGGCTTGAATTGTATCTGCCGCTGATTCGAGGAGCGCGAATTACCTTGTTGAGCCGAGCGGCCGCGGCCGATGCGGTGGCGTTGGCGGAGACAATCGAGCGTTCGGGCATTACGGTCATGCAGGCTACACCGGCGACGTGGAGGTTACTCCTGGAAAACGGCTGGAGAGGGAAGGGCAACCTAAAGGTGTTGTGCGGCGGGGAAGCGTTACCAGTCCAGCTATCTAGGAGGTTGCGCGCATGTGTTGGCGAAGTGTGGAACATGTATGGGCCAACGGAGACGACGATCTGGTCGATGTGCCGGCAGGTTGAGGGGAGCGAACCTAGCGTTGCGGTGGAATCGATCGGCTGGCCGATCGCGAACACACGAGCCTATATCTTGAGCGATCAGCATGAGCCGGTGCCGCTGGGAGTGCGGGGTGAGATCTATATAGGAGGAGCAGGCGTTGCGCGCGGGTACTTGAACCGACCGCAGTTGACGGCAGAGAGATTCATCGAGGATCCATTTGAGGCGGGAGGGCGCCTGTATAGGACGGGGGACCTTGGCAGGTATCGAGCAGACGGGAGCATCGAGTATCTGGGGCGCAACGATCATCAAGTAAAGATCCGAGGATTTCGGATTGAGCTGGGGGAGATCGAAGCGCAACTGAACCGCTGCGAGGGGGTGCGCGAGGCGGTAGTGATTGCCCGCGAGGACGTGCCGGGGGAGAAGCGTCTGGTGGGATACGTGGTCCCAGCAGAGGGTAGACATGCCGATACATCGAGCTTCAGCCTCTTCTTTTTCGGTGCCGACACCTATCCTCAAGACGAAAAGTACGATTTGTATTTGAGGGCGGCGATGCATGGGGACCAGAACGACTTCGAGGCCGTATGGACCCCCGAACGGCATTTCGACAAGGTCGGCAGCCTTTATCCCAATCCTTCCGTTCTGAGCGCGGCGTTGGCCACGATAACAAAGAGAATTCATCTGCGTGCCGGCAGCGTCGTTTTGCCGCTGCACCATCCGGCTCGTGTAGCGGAAGAATGGGGAGTTGTCGACAATCTGTCGAAAGGCCGCGTCGGTATCGCTGCCGCGTCCGGATGGCACCCGCGTGATTTCGTTTTAGCGCCGGAGAAATACAGCAACCGAAAGCAGGTATTGGCCGACAGCATTCGTGACCTGAGGACGCTGTGGCGTGGTGAAAGCGTCACGATGACAGATGGGGCCGGTCACGCATCTGACATCCGCATATTTCCCGCTCCATTACAGCGCGAACTGCCGCTGTGGATTACCGCCGCGGGTAACCCCGACACGTTCGCGCTTGCCGGCGAACTCGGCGCGAACGTACTGACGCATCTGCTAGGCCAATCAATCGACAAGCTTTCCGCACAGATTGCAGTGTATAGAAAAGCCCTGGCCGCGCACGGACACGATCCCGATGCGGGTAAGGTGACTCTAATGATCCATACGTTCTTGGGTGACGATCTCCAGGATGTCTTGCGGCGCGCCAAGTCGCCTTTCATCGGTTACATGCGCAAGCATCTAAATCTGATGGAAGCGATGGTCAGGAGCCTCGACATTCAGCTTCGTGACACGTCAGCGGAGAACCTGGAAAACATCGTATCTTTCGCGTTCGAGCGCTACTCCAAGACTGCGTCGTTGATTGGAACGCCTGAAACGTGCCTACCGGTCGTCGAGAAGCTCGATGAGATCGGCGTCGACGAGATCGCCTGTTTGATCGATTGGATGGATTGCGACAACGCGATTAGGGGCCTGCAACCCCTCACGGAACTCAAGATCCTTTCCGGAGCGTCAAGGGTCAAACGCAGAGCGTTGCACCGCCAGCTGAAGCTGCGGCTTCCCGACTACATGGTGCCGGGCGCGTTCGTTCAGCTTGACGCATTGCCGCTGACGCCAAACGGCAAAGTCGATCGGAACGCCTTGCCTGCGCCCAAGTCAAGCAGCAATCCCGCCGATCATCTGGAGCCTCGTACCGTTACGGAAAAACTCCTCACCGATATCTGGAGCGCGGTGCTCAAGGTAGAGAGAGTTGGTTTACGAGATGACTTCTTCGCGTTGGGCGGGCATTCGCTGCTTGCGACACAGCTGCTATCTAGAATGCGCTCCGCTTTCGCGATCCAACTACCAATGCGTACGTTGTTCGAAGTCCCCACCATCGAGGGGCTCGCGGCGGCAATCGATAGCATGCGGCAGACTGCGTCCAGCGTACCAACGGATGGAATTCAGCCGGTAGCTCGGTCCGGTCCTTTGCAGCCTTCGTTCGCGCAGCAGCGTCTCTGGTTTCTGGCCCAGCTCGATCAGGCTGCAGGCGGCGCTTACCACGTCCCGATAAGGCTGCGCCTCAAAGGGGAACTGGATGTATTGGCTTTGCGAGCGACGTTGGATCGAATCGTTTATCGCCATGAGTCGCTTCGGACGACTTTCGTACAAATAGGGGCCGAAACGGCTCAAGTCGTTGCCGAGCCAGAGGGCTTTCCTCTGCGGGAGATCGATTTTCGCTCGATGAGCGATCACGACCGCGAGCTTTCCGTTAAGAACGAGGCTGTGGAAGAGATGAAACGCCCGTTCGACATGCAGGCAGGCCCGCTTGTGCGCGGCAGCCTACTACGTTTGGACGTGCACGAACATGTGTTGCTGGTGACGATGCACCACATCATCGCTGACGCGTGGTCGATGGGGCTGCTGGTACGCGAAATGAGCGCGTTGTACGCGGCTTTCAGTCGAGACGCGCCGGATCCGTTGCCGTCGCTACCTGTTCAGTATCCGGACTACGCGGCTTGGCAGCGCCGGTGGCTACAGGGTGATTTGCTCAAAAGTCAGCTCGACTATTGGAAGCAACAGTTAGCGGGAGCGCCCGTGTTGCTGGATCTGCCCACCGATCGACCGCGGCCGTCAGTGCAAAGTTACCGGGGGGGCAGCATTGCGCTCAACCTGGGTGCGGAGCTGACGGCAGATTTGCGCCGGCTGGTTCGGGACGAAGGCGTGACGCTATTTATGGCAGTGTTCACCGCGTGGTGGGTTCTACTGTCCCGATTGAGCGGCAATGAGGATATCGTCATAGGTGCCCCCGTTGCGAACCGACAGCATACGGAAATAGAGGAGTTAATCGGGTTTTTTGTGAACACATTGGCGCTGCGGCTTCGTGTGGAGGACGACCCCTCTGTGAGTGGCATGCTGCAGCGGGTTAGGGAGATGACGTTGGCTGCCTACAATCATCAAGAGTTGCCTTTCGAGCAGGTTGTCGAAATGCTGCAGCCGCCTCGTAGCACCAGCCACAATCCCATATTTCAGACGGTTCTGATGCTAAACAACACACCGAAAGGTGATGAGTTGGACCTTCCGGGCATACGGGTCGAGCACCTTCACATTCCTCATCTCACCACCCAGTACGATCTCACGCTGTCGTTCGTCGATGCCGGCGAATCGCTGACTGGCACTATCGAATACTCGAGCGATCTTTTCGATCGAGCTACCGTTCTCGTCTTCTCCGAACGTTTGAAGAGAGTTCTTGCCGCTATGGCTGCGGATCGAGGGCGACCGCTGAGCAGTATCGCCCTCGTGTCTGAATCAGAACGGCGTCAGCTGCTGGTTGCCTTTAACGATGGCGCGTCCGTGGATTATTCGAAAGAGCAGCTGATCCACGAGCTATTTGAAGCGCGAGTGTTAGCGGATCCGCAGGCGGTGGCGGTGGTGTACGAGGACCGGCACCTGAGTTACGGCGAGCTGAACGCGCGCGCCAATCAAGTGGCACACCGGCTGCGAACTCTCGGAGTGCGGCCGGACGATCGAGTGGCGATTTGCGTGGAGAGGAGTCTGGAGCTGGTAGTGGGGCTGCTCGGGATACTCAAGGCCGGGGGAGCCTACGTACCGTTGGATCCGAGCTATCCGGTGCAGCGGCTGCGGTACATGTTGAGCGATTGCGCGCCTGTGGCGCTGTTGACGCAGAGCAGCTTGCGCGACGGAGAGGTGCTGCGCGACGCGCGGGTGCCGACGGTGATGTTGGACGGAGAAGGATTGTCGGAGCTGGCCGAGCAACCGAACGAGAACTTGGAGCGACAGCTGCTGGGACTCACGCCGCGACATTTGGCCTACGTGATCTATACGTCCGGCTCCACGGGCGAGCCTAAGGGCGTGATGGTGGAGCACACGAATGTGTGCCAGCTTTTTGGATCCACAGGGGAACGATTTGGGTTCGACAAACGAGACGTATGGACATTGTTTCATTCGTTTGCGTTTGACTTTTCGGTCTGGGAGATCTGGGGAGCGCTGTCATACGGGGGGCGCCTGATCGTAGTGCCGTACGAGACGGCGCGTTCGCCGTTGGCGTTCTACGAACTGTTGTGCGCGACTGGGGTGACCGTCCTGAATCAGACGCCGACCGCTTTCAAGCAGTTAAGCGCGGCGCAAGGGCAAAGCACTCAACGACACGCTTTGCGTGTGGTGATTTTTGGAGGGGAGGCGCTAGAAGCGCACGCACTGCAGGAGTGGGTGCGGAGCAATGGAGTGCTGCAACCCAAGTTGGTGAACATGTACGGCATCACCGAGACGACCGTGCATGTGACCTATCACTCGCTGACGCGAGAGCAAGTCGAATTGCCCGGAGCAAGCAACATCGGGCGACCCTTGCCGCATTTACAGGTGTATTTGCTGGATCGGGGGGGGCAACCGGTGCCGCTGGGAGTGCGGGGTGAGATCTATATAGGAGGAGCAGGCGTTGCGCGCGGGTACTTGAACCGACCGCAGTTGACGGCAGAGAGATTCATCGAGGATCCATTTGAGGCGGGAGGGCGCCTGTATAGGACGGGGGACCTTGGCAGGTATCGAGCAGACGGGAGCATCGAGTATCTGGGGCGCAACGATCATCAAGTAAAGATCCGAGGATTTCGGATTGAGCTGGGGGAGATCGAAGCGCAACTGAACCGCTGCGAGGGAGTGCGCGAGGCGGTAGTGATTGCCCGCGAGGACGTGCCGGGAGAGAAGCGTCTGGTGGGATACGTCGTGGCGCAAGAGGGACGGGCGCTGACGGTAGCACAGATGCGTAGCCGGCTGCAGGAAGCGTTACCGGAGCACATGGTGCCCGCGGGGATTGTGCAGCTAGAGGCATTGCCGCTGACACCGAACGGCAAGCTGGATCGAGAGGCATTACCGGCGCCGGACGAGGCGGCGATTCCGACGCGCACGTACGAGGCGCCGCAGGGAGAGCTTGAGAGCGCGATCGCGCAGATTTGGCAGGAACTGTTGGGCGTGGGGCGAGTGGGCCGGCAGGACAACTTCTTTGATCTTGGGGGACATTCGCTGCTGGCGGCGCATTGCGTCGCGCGGATACGGCAAGCCGTGAATATGGAGGTGCCGCTACGAACGCTCTTTGCGAGTCCGATGCTGTGTTCCTTCGCCGCGTCAATCCTTGCACAGTCCGAGTCGCCGGCAATGACGTTGGTGCCGATAAGGAGCGATGGGACTGACCGTGCATTGTTCTTGATTCATCCTGCCGGCGGAGAGCTCGCGTATGCCGCCGAGCTTGCTCGATGGCTGCCCGCTGACTTGCCAATCTATGGCCTAGCAGCAAAGGGCCTTTTGCAAGGAGAGTCGCCCTTGCTAACAATCGAGCAGATGGCTGCCGACTATATAAAGGAGATGTTGCGTGTCCAAGCGAAGGGGCCATATCGCGTTGCCGGCTGGTCGGTCGGCGGCATCATTGCTTACGAGATTGCCAACCAGCTCTTGAATCGGGGCGAACCCGTGGAATTCCTGGGGCTAATCGATACTTGGATCTATCCCCGTTCTGCGGACGGGACGACAAAGATGTTCAGCCTAGCCGAAGTGGCTGCGATGTCATTAGTTGCGGGGGCCGACGAACATCTTCGGCAACGCCTCAAGGTGTTCGCCGACGCTGACGACGTCGCAGGACTGATCGAAGAGGCGCAAGCGGGCAAACTATTGCCGAAGTATTGGAGCCGCGACGACGTCGTCCGTCATTTCAAAGTGATGCACGCGACGATCGCGGCGAGCGCAACGTACGCGATGCCGGCTTTGCAACTGCAAACAAATCTGTTTACTGCTGAGTACGGCGACGGACGCGGTTCCGCTGACGATTGGTACTCGCTGCTCGGGAACTATTTAAATGTGGTCCATATCGGTGGAACTCACACTTCGCTGGTTGAGCGCCCATTGATCGCGTCCGTCGGAAGTGCGATCTCGTCGGCGCTGGCGAACTCGGGTTTCGAGTCGCGCGCGGCGACTGGAAGAGCCGTGGGGGGCGATCGGCTGTCCGCACAGAATGTGGACGGTCTTCGGAACACGGGAGGATGAGCGCCGCGTGGTTCGTTGAGCGATGATCGCGGGTGCCAAAACCACGAATGTGAACGCAGCTTAAGAGGTTACGCAAATGTGGATGGATCGCGAGTTTATTACCTCAGTCGAAGAACTCAACGTACCGACAATGGGTGCCGAAGTCATGGGCCCCTTGTTGTATTCGCTCATTCGCTTTGTGCGTGCGCGCTCAGTTCTAGAAGCAGGCGCTGGATATACCACGTTGTTTATCGCCAAGGCGCTGCGGGACAACGAAGAGTGCTTCACCCGTGAACGGGCCGATTTGCGTATCAAATCGGATGCCTATCTGCGCGATATCGATGCGATGGCGTCGTCGGCGAAAACGCCAATGGGAGGTCCAGAGCAGCGCGGACTCGGTGCCATCTATGCACCCAAAACCAGTGAACTTGCAGATCGGCGCACGGAGTGGATGTTTGCTAATCCGGCGGCCCTGATGAACCCGGCCTACTACGTCGAAGAGCGCAGGTCGAAGCTCTACTGCGTGGACGACCATGTCAGCAGCGAATCCAGCTCTGCGCGCCGGGTCATGAGCAAGTTGCGAGAGCTCGAACTGGCGACCTTCGTGTCCCACCACGTCGGGAACTTCTGGTCATTCAATTTCACTGATATCGCCGCCGGCCACACTCCGTTCGATTTGATCTGGATAGATATACCTGTCTCCGTAAAAAATGTGGTCAGCCTCCTGTCCGGAGGGTACTGGAAGCTGCTCAATCCAAACGGCGGGCTTCTTATCATGCACGATATGTTGAGCAACGAAGGCGGGCAGGTATTGGTACAGGAGTGGTTCAAAGCGGATCAACAGAAGCGCTTCGGTGAGTTCGAGTTTGTAGCTATGCTGGAGCCGCATCGTGTGATCCAAAATAGCTTTGTCATGCTTCGTAAAGTGACCAAGTTCGCACCGCAGAAAATGGAAGCGCTATTCACCGCTCCTGGTGAGGCTCTGTTCGAAGAGAAAGCACGCGAGTTAGTCGCGGCCAAACCGTACTGCTGACGGGGAACCGACATGCGGTTTCACCATGTAGGGTGTGTCGTTCCGAGTATTGAGGAGTATTTGGACGCATGTATTAGCCCGCTCGAACTTGCGAGTGCCTCGAACGTGTACGAGGTATCGTCTCAACAGGTTCGAGTCTGTTTCGTGGGGCTTTCTACTGGAGGTTTTTTGGAGTTAGTCGAGCCTATGGGCCCGCAATCGCCGGTCGAAGCGGTTCGGCAGCGTGGCGGAGGCTATTACCACTTATGTTTCCTCGTGGACGATATCGAAGCCAGCGTTGCGCGCCTCGTGAGAAGTGGATTCGTCCCGCAAGAGTTTTTCGTCTCGGAGGCGTTTGGCGGCCGCCGTTGTTGTTTTCTCTTCAACCCGTTCGGCCACATCGTGGAGCTTGCGGAGATGCCAGCAGCGCAACTCGCCGCGGTCGCAGGGTCGTGCAAGCGCAGTGAATAATGCACAACTGGAAGCGGAGGGGCTTGCAATGCAAGAAGCGGTTCGAAATGGCGTCGCCAAGATCTGCTCGGAGATCCTAGGTGTCGAGATACGTTCCGACGAGTCCGCCGACTTTGTCGAGCTTGGAGGGGAATCCATGGCCGCTGAGCTTGTAGCAGCGCGCTTGAGCGATCTGTACAACGTTGAAATCAGCGGTAGGCACGTGCTGCGGTACTCGAAGCTCAGCGAGTTGACGAACTACATTTGGTCGAGGCTGAGCCGTTCTGTCTGAGCTTCTGCCGTTGCCGGTCGGGAGTTAAAGCTATGGAAGTTGGCTCGTCGAGTTTGGCACAGACGATGAACTCTAGCGGTCAGCCAAACAGCGTCGGTGAGTGTGCGCTACCACTGTCTCTTGCTCAGAGGCAGTTGTGGTCCCTGCTGGAAATGTGGCCAGAGTGCGAGGCGTTCCGGGCTCTAGTCGTACTTAAATTGGAAGGTCGGCTCGACGTGGGCGCTCTGGATAAAAGCCTCAACGAGCTGAACCGCCGCCACGATGCACTAAGGGTTCGCTTCGGATTCGAATCCGGTAAGCCGGTTCAACTGCTTCACCTGGTATCCGAAGCGCGAATAAATATCTTGCCTATGTGGGAGGCCGATGGCCGCTCCTTCGAGGAGAGGATCAGCGAGCTGGTACGTGACGAGCGGGCGCGCAAGTTCGACCTGCGGCGTGGGCCGCTCATTCGAACAACACTCGTGAGTTCTGAAGGGGATCTTCACGTTCTGATGGTGTCTATACACCATCTCATTATGGATGCGTGGTCCATCAACGTTTTCCTGGAGGATTTAGCGGCTGACTACAACCGGTTCGCGAGTGGATCGGCGGGAGCGCAGTCCTTGCCAATCGGAGACGGGTTCCGTGACTTTGTAGCGTCGCAAAGTGAGCACATAGCGGATAACACGCGGGCAAGCGCTAAGTTCTGGACTGCCGCGCTTGAGGGAGCACCGCCACTATTAGCCTTGCCGACGGACCGCCCGCGCCCGTCGATCCGCGACTTTGAAGGTAAGGCGTTTCAATGCCCGTTAGGTGAGCTGTCGAACGAGCTTCGCGCCGGGGCGCGTGCTGGCGGAGTGACGCCGTTCATCTTCATGCTCTCAGCGTTTTTTATCCTGCTTTACCGCTACAGCGGTCAAGCCAGTCTCGTCGTAGGCACCCTTCATGCGAATCGGCCGCGCGGCCGTTTCTCGAGGACGATAGGTTATCTCGCGGGCACCCTGCTACTCCGAGCGGATCTCGATGGTGCACAGACGGTTCAAGACGTGCTGCAAGCCACGAAGCGGCGTGTTCTCGATTCATACGAACACCCGAACATCCCGATACAAGAGGTTCTGTCGGCCCTGCGTGTGGACACCAGCCTGCACTCTCAGCCCTTCTTTCAGACTATGTTTGTCTTTCAGCCGACCGAGAGAACCCTTCCCAAGCTTCAGGGCATCGATGTGGCGGCGCTCGATCGTGCCGCAGATAAATCGAAATACGACCTTTCTTTCTCAGTCAACCATGTCGCTGGGCGTTTCGAGCTGAATGTCGAGTATTCCACCGCGCTATTCGACGAGCGAACGGTTCGGCGCATGGTGGAGCACTACCTCGGTATATTGCGGCAGATGAGCAGGGCTCCCAAGCAGAGTGTTGGCCACCTTTCGGTCCTGACCGGCGCTGACGTCGCTCGGCTTCGGAATTGGAGCGATGGACCGTCCAGCTGTGTTGACGCCCGTGCGAGCCTCCGGGTGGAAATCGAGGCAGCCATAGCCCGTTTCGGCGCGCGGATCGCGGTAGCGGACGCCACGCAACGCCTCACTTACGCAGAGCTTTCGGATAGAGCGGATACGCTGGCGCGGAAGTTGAGAATACGCCTGCGCTACGCAGGGAGCGCCGAACGCTTGGTAGGCATTTGTTTAACCCCATCGACGGGGTTCGTCGTCGCGATGCTGGCCGCCATGAAGGCCGGAGCCGTTTACGTTCCGTTGGATCCAAAAGACACCACCGGCAAGCAGCGCTTCGTGGTTAACGATTCGGGCCTGCGCATCGTGATCACAGACGCCGAGAGTGCCCGGATGGTCGAAGAAATGGACGTGGAATCTCTGCGTATCGACTCGAATGGGTCGCTTCCTTCTGACCTTGACCCAAGCGAAGAATTGCCATTCGAGAGTCAGTTCACGTACTTGATCTACACGTCAGGATCGACGGGAAAACCGAAGGGAAGTGCGATATCCAGCCGAGCGTTTCTGAATCTCGTCAGATGGTATACGGCGGAGTTCGAGCTACGTTGCGACGATGCAGTCGCGGTCATAAGTCCGATGATGTTCGATCTCACGCAGAAAAACATTTTCGGCGCGCTGGCAGTTGGCGCCAAGATCGTCTTTCCGGCGATGGAGCTGTTCGATCCCCGCACTATTCTGGGCTGGATCGCCGACGAACACGTGACGTGGATCAATAGTGCCCCTAGCGCCTTCTATACTCTCGTTGCGGCGTCGTCACCGGGATGCTCGGAGATGGACCGCCTCAGGTGGGTGATTCTGGGAGGAGAGAAGATCGACGTTAAACGAATAGCGCCTGTTCTCGGCAACGAAGGACGCGCTGCTATCGTCAATACATATGGTCCGACTGAGTGTACGGATGTCGTGACGTTTCACGTACTCGACGGCGACGAGTCGAGTCGCGCGCCGGTTTCAATCGGACGGCCGATACCCGGAACCAAAATTTTGATCCTCGACAAAGCGAATCAGGTCGTTCCAGTTGGCATCTTCGGTGAGATTCACGTTGCGGGGCTTTGCGTTTCGGAGGGCTATGTCAATCGACCGCAGCTGACTGCCGAAAAATTCATCGACATCGGGTTTGATCAAGAGACCATGCACACCTGTCCTTTAGCCGAGGCAGCGCGGCAGCCATCTATGCAGATTGTTAAGGTCTATCGGACCGGGGACATCGGGCGCTGGCGCGATAACGGAACAATCGAGTTTGCTGGACGGGCTGATAGCCAGGTAAAAGTCAATGGTTGTCGCGTCGAGCTCGGAGAGGTGGAAGAAGCCTTGAAGAGCATAGACGGCGTTGCAGACGCCGTCGTCGTATGCTGTGAGAGGGGTTCAGCGTCTTCGCATCTCGCTGGCTTCCTGCTGCCTTGTCAAAAGGATCTTATTGACGTGAATGTCGTGTGGAATTCAATCCGCACTATGTTGCCACCGTACATGATCCCTTCCACGCTTGCTGTAATTGACACGTTTCCACTAAATGCAAACGGCAAGATTGATCGACCGCAGTTGCTACTCCAAGCAGAACAGCCTGTGCTTGAAGCGAATGCTTCGGAACCCGTGGGATTGTACGAGTGCACCTTGTGCCGCATTTGGAGCGACGTGTTGGGTATCGAACGGACGGCAAACGTTGATGCAGACTTCTTTCATCTGGGCGGCACGTCGTTATCGGCTTTTACCTTGCTCGCCCAGATAAAGAACGCGTTCGACGTGGAGTTTTCGATGCGCGAACTTTACGAGACGCGCAGCATCAGCAGTATGGCGCGCGCAGTAGAAAGAGCCCTCGCGCGTCAGGCCAGGTTGCCCGCTCGATGACGAGCCTTCGGGTCTGACTATCTCATTCACGACAAAGACGCATGACCATCACTTCACAGTGGGCTGAAGTTTCTCCAGCTTAAGCATGGGTGCAACGCCTCTATCAGCTGCGTCGGCCCTCCTGCCAACGGGCGTATGCCAAATTCGGCGCGTGCGTTCACAAGCTATGGCAGCCGGCGGGTGTGTCGTCATCGGCGCGATTTGACGCGAAGCATTAGCGCTGGCGGCCGAAGATTCGAGCGACGGCCCTTTGGCCGGTGCCTGCTGTTGTCACGGTCCGCCGATGTCTGCGGTTTCGAAATTTCGGCGCAACCTGGACAAACACGCGCTCCTTGGGTTATTAGCCTTGCCAACGCTCGCTGCCGCCTGCAAACGATTTTGCGTCCAGAACAGAGCGGTGCTGAGGGCAGCCGGAGTGGAGTCTTTCGGCGCAGCTACGGCACGCAGCTTTGGAGCCGAACTGGTATTTTGCCAGTAGGCCAGCGTCGCCGTCGTTGTTGCGTCCGAAAGCAAGCGTGAATGCGCTGAGACGCTGAAGTGGTTGCCCGGATGGACGCAGTGGATTCGTTCATTGGTTGCCCAAGATCAGATCGGCCGCCTTCTCCGCTATCATTATCGCCGCGGCGTTTGTATTGGCTCCAACGACGTCGGGCATGACAGAGCAGTCCGCCACACGAAGCCTGTTCACGCCGTTCACTCTCAACTTACCGTCGACAACAGCCGCGGTGTCGATGCCCATTCGACAGGTGCTGGAGGGGTGGCATGCAGTCGCGCAGCTGTTTCGCAGCCACTGGTCAATTTGTTTGTTGGTGGCTATTCGATCCCCTGGCCAAATTTCCCGCGCGATGCTCTCTTTAAGGGGCGTTTCCCTAAAAATATCGCGAACGGCTTTGATCCCTTGTCGCAGGACGCCGAGGTCATCGGGGTTATCAAATAGGTTCCACGCAATGCGCGGCGGGTCCGTCGGGTCGGGGGAGCGCAGGCGTACGTGACCTCTGCTGAGCGGGTGAAGGAGGGACACACGGCTAAAAACGCGATGACCGGACGGTTTGCGCACCCCTGGGAACCATAGACCGTCCAGACCGCCAGGTATGACGCTGATCTGAATGTCCGGTCGCAGGCTTCCATGGCTCGTCCGCAAGAATCCTATGACGTTAGTGGGGAATGATCCCGCCGGGCCCGAGCCAGAGATTGCCCAGCGCAGTACAGAGCGAGCCATTCGATCTACCCGAAGCGACCCCTGTATGGAGATTGGGTCTCTGAGGGCATGTGCCACCGTGGAGTTTGGATGATCCTGAAGATTGCGGCCGACCTCTTGACGATCTACCAACGTCTTAATGCCGATTTCTGCGAGATGATCGGCAGGGCCTATTCCCGACAACATCAGTATTTGAGGCGAATTGTATGCGCCACCCGCCAGTACAACTTCTCGCTCCGCGTATGCAGCCTGTCGGCGGCCGTTATGCAGAAACTCCACGCCGACTGCGTCGCCGCGGTCGATCAAGACGCGATGGACAAGCGCGTGTGTCGTCAGCCTGAGATTCGGACGATTGAGCACGGGCCGGAGAAAAGCCCGAGCAGTCGACGAACGTCTGCCGCCGCCAATTGTAAATTCGGGTCGCGCTATGCCTTCCGGTTCTGGTCCGTTGTAGTCACTCGAGCTCGGATGCCCAGCTCTGGCCGCCGATGCGAGAAATCTCTCGAAGATAGGATTAGCGATGGTTTGCGGCGAAATCTGCAGCTCGCCCGCGCCTCCGTGGTACTCGTTTGCCCCTCTCCAACTGCGTTCGGAACGCCGGAAGTACGGCAACACTTCGCGGTAGCTCCAGCCTGATAGGCCCGCCTTCGACCATCCGTCGTAGTCAAGCGGATGGCCGCGCGCATAGAGCATTGCGTTGATGGCGGAAGTGCCACCCACCACACGGCCTGTTGGCACGGGAATGCGTCGCGCGGCGCAGTGTGGCTCTGGATCGCTCCGATAACCCCATGTAAACCGCATGTCGTGCGTGAGCTTGGTCATCGCGAGCGGCATGTGGATGTAAGGATGCAGATCTCTGCCCCCGGCCTCTAGCAAGAGCACCTTTGTTGTGCCGTCGGCGGTCAGCCGATTCGCAAGCACGCATCCTGCTGACCCGGCACCCACAACAATGAAGTCAAAGGTGTCTCGAATCACTAGATACCCTCGGGACGTGTCCCCACGCAGTGGCTGAGCAACGTTCCAACGTCGGAAGGAGGCTGCGGACTTCGTCCGCGTCGGAGGAACGCCGTGCGGTAGGGGTAAGATTCTGACCCAGGGGCGCACGCTGGCATAGCCGCGCAACGCCGTGAGTAACGCTTGCCAAATTGCGTCGCACCTGATCGATCGGCGGCACAGGTCCGGCGAATGGCGCCACCGGCAGGTCGTTGTAGAACTCGAGGTGGGCGGACACCCATGGCAGCTGGCTCACTGCTGGGCCGGGCTGTTCGATGGGCAGCCGTTCAGGAACCGACCGCTTAAGGGATGAGCCGATCGACCGTGAGCATTGCGCGACTGCACATTATCCTTGCAAGAGACGAAGTAGCTAACGCGGTGACAATGAGTGACATGCGAGTTTACTAAGGGTTGGCGGCGACAGCAGCCGCAAGAAGGCGAAATCCACCTGTTGTGTACCTTTCAGCAGGAAGCAAACCACAAGACGCTCCTCGATCAATACGCAGGCCTTCTCACTGACGAAGAGCGCCTCAAAGGATCGCGTTTCCACCACGAGAGACACCGAACTCAGTACCTCGTGACGCGCGCGCTCATTCGTACGGTATTGTCCAGCTATTCAGACGTCGACCCTCGCGCATGGCGGTTCGCGACGAACACGTATGGACGACCGTACGTGGCAGCGCCGGCGGTTTTACCGGCGCTGTCGTTCAACATCGCTCACACTGAGGGACTCATTGTTTGCGCCTGCACAACGTCCGCCCGTATCGGGGTAGACGCTGAGCAGGTACGGTTGGACCGAGCGTGTCTAGAGCTCGCGGATCGCTACTTTTCGGAAACGGAGGTTGCAGAACTCCGAGTCTTAGCGCCGACCTTACGTGCAGAGCGTTTCTTTCACTATTGGACGCTGAAAGAGTCGTACATCAAGGCGATTGGGACAGGACTGTCGACTCCTCTGAGCCAAGTCATTTTCCAACTCGTACGCGGTGGATATATCCGGATGTGGCTTGATGATGAACAGCACGGCGACTCGTCGAGGTGGTGCAACTGGCTAGTCCGACCCTCCCCAACGCACGTCGTCGCCGTGTCGGCGCAACCAATGAGCGCGAAAAGCCTGCGAATCGTTGCGCGGCGCGTGGTACCTCTCGTTGCGGACAACCGGCTAGACTACGAACTCATTGCACGCTCACACGCCGAATAGACAAAAACCGCGGATGCTGTCTCGCGTTCGAGAAATATACGACGCGCCGTCACCACCGACGCGCAGCGCACGGCAAATGCCTCGAGTCTATGGTGGCGGGACCTCCGGTCTCATACTGTCGGGAATTGAACCAGGACTACCAAGCGCGCCGAGCGTTGAGAGTTAAACAACAGCTATCAGATGAGGGAACGCAGAAGTCGAACATCGCAGCCGAGTCCAGTTGGTGGTATGCAAATCCTGGGCAATGCCTAGGCGTGTGAAGATGTCGCGCATACGTGTCTTTCCATCTGCCACGGCGATCACTTGAGCGATGTCTCGGTCTTCCGGGGCGGGCGGGTAAGCGACGGCTATCGGTGACCGTCTGTAGGTGTCGCCTGCGGATCGTCGATATGTGTATCTCGTCGTGTGCGAGCGGGAAAACGTCGCGTCCAAAAAGGCGTCGCAAACCTTTGCCTCCGCCATCCCTTGATTTTCTTCCCCCCGGCGACGGAAGTAAAACCAAAGCATCGGAGATTTCTCCAACATCAGCAGGTTTGTGACTTGCCAGCGACGTGTATCGGGGAGCGAGTCATACAGCGCCTGAAGCGTTTCATCCGCGAATCGCATGTGCCATGAGATCCGGCCCGCTGCCTTGTCAAACTGATTGATGCACGGCTGGACCATTTCCAAGCCGCACGCAGCAGTGAGCTCCTCGAGTGAGCGGACTGTGTAGCTGTACTCCACGGGCTGCATGAGCGCGTCGGCGACTGCCGCCTCGGTTGCACCTTTGTAGCCCTTCAGCCAGGTAGCCATTGGACTGTTTTCTGGGACCGCATTAACAATGCGGGTTGCGATTTCCAGCTCGCTGTCGAAATCCGCTGCACCCCCGGCGCCACCTAACATCCTAACGGCTTTCTGGAAAGCGGTTGTTGGAGTGCGATGGTAACGATTGTAGACCATTAGCTCCAATATGCCATTTGGCTTGAGCGCGACTGCCAGTCTCGCGAGAGCCATTTCTGGTTGCGCGTTGTGGTGGACGACGCCGGTGCACACTACGTAGTCAAACAGATTCTTGTATGGAGCCTCGTTAAGGCTCTCGCGGCGCAGTTCGAGATTGCGGATATTAAGGCTGTGAGCGGTGTCGTGGCACAGGTCCAAAGACGTTGCCGATAGGTCTGAACCCACGATGGTGGATCTCGGAAAACGCAAAGCCGTGTAGACCGCCTGGTTTGTGCCGCAGCCGGCGACCCATACGGTGGAATTACCCGGTACGGTCCGATGGGTGTAGTCACCGACGTCCTGGTTGAGCAAGGCTACTTCAAATGAATCATTGGAAACGCACGAAAACGTAATCGGCCTCCAGGGAAAAGGGAAGCGACCGTAGAATTGTGCATTCACCGCGTCAACGGACGCGGGAGTCTCGACAAGTTCAAGATTTTCGGCGTCGCTCTCAATCATGCCCGCTCGCTCCAAACGACCACTAACGGTGTTTTCATCCAGCGTTGGCCCTGTTGCGTGCACTTCACGGACCACCACCTACCTGATGGTCATCAACGAGGTCGAATCATATTGAACAAGTGCGAGAAGTCTGCGATCAGGATTTTCCCATCGATTCGATTCTTGTGCCATCAAGAAGTCAGGTGGCGTCGCGGTACGTAGTGCTGTTGAGTTTGGTCAGGCGCGACGGAACGCTATGGGCGCCCGGCGGCGGCTACCGCCACATCAAGGACTCGCGTTTAGGCGCGTTAGTCACGCTGGCGATTCTTAGCGCCTTGCCGTGCGCTTAAAAGCCGAGCAAGCAACGGACAATACCCTCGGCGCCAGTGGGTTAGAGGATTCCATCACGCAAGAAATATCGCTCTTACTGGGAATCCTATTAGGTCGTCTGGACCGAAAGTAAGGCAAAGCGAGAGGACAAACGAGGCGCAACTACGCCATCCAATATGTTCGAGACGCGGAGACCTCATTTCCCTCTGGATGGTCCGGCTCGTGCGCTTCTGTTGTTGGGCGTCGTGAAGGTCGGCGGCGCGGTAGTAGCGACGCCGTACGAGGGTCTCGGCATGCTCGGAACCGCGCGCACTATCTCGCCCGCCGCCAAACGAGACGGCATCCCCGAGGGCCGTGCATGCGCCGGTCTTCGCGACGACCCGTTGCAATCATCCCGCTTACCGTGTTCGTTACGCACCCTGCGTGATATGTTCGTGCGCCCCGTCTACCTCATGTAGTCGAACGGCGGATATTCGATGATTGCCCTGTCTATTTCTGCAGCAAATCTTAGACGCCACTCTGTTCGTAGGGCGGATGTTGTCTCGCGGTCAGTTGAAAGGATGGGGAATTTCCCCGCGCGTCATTCCGAGCTTGGACGACGACAACTAGACGCGGTGGTCGGCGCGGTGAGCAGTCTCGCCAACCCAATCGCCTAGTCAGTGAAGCCGCAGCTCAGTATGTAGCGGTAGAGGCGTTCGGCGGCTCCGCGACCATATTAAGTTGGAGAGGCTATTGTGCTAGTCACTGAGCGTGGACTCTATGGACACTCGAGGATGCCGCTATTGATAGAGGCCACAGGTGTCGCATGCGCCGCCGCCTACTTCTCCCGAGAGCGGCCGCGTCTTCTTGATGCACTCGCAGCGTATGGAGCGATACTAATGCGGGGGTTCCAAGTGAATTCCGTGAGCAAGTTTAAGGACTTCGCGGATGCTGTGTCCGTTCGGCAAGTTGATTACGTCTATCGATCCACGCCTAGAACTCACGTCGCGGAAAAGACGTATACCGCGACGGAGTATCCGCCGGACGCAGAAATACCCCTGCACAATGAAAATGCTTACCAGCGAGATTGGCCCACGAAGCTAGCGTTTTGCAGTATCGAAGTCGCGACTGATGGTGGGCAGACGCCTATTGCAGACCTGCACGTAGTGACAAGAGCTATCGGAGAAGAGATAGTTCAGGAGTTTCAAAGCAGGGGTGTTCAGTACGTTCGCAACTACTCTCGGTACGTTGATTTGCCGTGGCAGGAGGTATTTCAAACAACGGATCGAGGAGTTGTCGAGCAGTATTGTCGTCAGAACGATATCGTTTACGAGTGGCGAGGGAGCGATGGGCTAAGGACGTCGCAAAAATGTCAGGGTGCGATTGTTAGTCCAAAAACGGGGGAGAGCGTATTCTTTAATCAGGCGCATCTTTTTCATGTTTCTAATCTGCCGAATTCAGCTGCTGAATCGATGGTCAAGATGTTCGGCACTGATGGTCTACCTCGGCACTCTCGTTTTGGCGATGGAAAGGAGATAGATATAGCGACGCTCGCCCACATTCGGTCGGCATTTGCGGCTAGCGCTATCGACTTTTCTTGGCAAGTTGGTGACGTGCTGCTTCTGGATAATATGCAAGTAGCGCACGGTAGAAGATCGTTCAAAGGGAAGAGGAAGAATCTGGTAGTCATGTTCGATCCATACTCTGAACGGAGAGCGTGATCAAAAGTCGAGGCGAAGAGCGTTTTTACTCAAACTCACCGTCGGTGAGCGAGTTCTGGGCCAGGGGGCGTGAGTATTGTTCTCGGCAATACGCTGACCGCTGTTGTGTCGAGCGTGAATAGATTCAGAGGAAGAGGTGAGATGCCGCACAAAGAACGTCGCGACAAAGCGAACATAAGCCGGTTGCATTCTTTCTCATCGACGCTCGGGCGATGTTAGTACTTGGCTTTCACGGAGGCTCCAAACAAATCGACGAGGACAATCGGGTCGGTTACGCGAGTCATGACAGCGCCTGTGCCCTGATCGAAGACGGCCGCCTCGTAGCGGCGATCGAGGAAGAGAGGCTAAATCGAGTTAAGCACTCGAACTTTTTTCCACTGCAAGCCATTTCCCTCTGTTTGTCTGAACGGAGCGTTTCGTTGCGTGACGTCGATGTCATCGCTACCAACGTCAGCGAACATCTCCTCGACATGCACGCTGTCAATCGTTTCATGGGAGGCGAAGACCGAAGCGGTCAACGCGAGGTTCGGCTCCCGCGTCCTGACGCTCGCGGCCTGTACGGTTCCTTGTTCGAGCGCCTCTTTGACATCGACATACGAAGCAAACTCCGCTTCTACAATCACCATGTCTCGCACGCCTGGAGTGCCTACTTTCCTTCCGGCTACGACCGAGGCCTCGTGTTTGTGGTAGACGGAGACGGGGACAATCGATCCGGAATGGTTATGCTCGGCCAAGACGGGCAACTTAGTGTTCTGCGGGAGTTCGCGATCGGGCAATCATTGGGCGCAGTGTATGAGCGGCTGGTTACGTTTCTCGGTTATAAGCGCTTTGATGAATACAAGATCATGGGCCTAGCGCCCTACGGCGATCCCTCCAAATACTCTGCTTGTTTTGAACAATGCTACGAGTTGCTGCCGAAAGGGGACTACGCGATTGGAGGGCTCCTGCAATGGTTCAGAGCGTTCGAAAAAGCGGATCTACTCAAAGCCGCCCGCAAGAAAGGCGAATCCATTGAGCAAGTCCACAAAGACGCTGCCGCAGCCCTACAGGTTATGGTCGAGAGAATCAGCCTACATGTTCTAGCTCACTATCAAAGCGAGACCCAGCAGAGGCATCTATGCCTTGCCGGCGGTGTCGCACACAATTCCTCCATGAACGGCAAGATTCTGTATTCGCGGCTATTCGAGAAAGTCTACGTGCAGCCCGCCGCCCACGACGCCGGAGGGGCTCTGGGAGCGGCATATGCCGCGTGTGTAGAAAACGGCGGTTGGTCCAAGCGAGTGCCGCCGAGGCATGCGTACTACGGAACCCACATAGGCACAGATGATTCCATCCGCCAAACCCTGGATGCCTGGGCGCAATTTGTGGTCTACCGAAGGGAACCAGATGTCGCAGCTAAAGCGGCTGCGTGGCTGGCTAACGGCAAAGTCGTTGGTTGGGTTCAAGGGCGTTCAGAATTCGGCCCGAGAGCTCTTGGTAATCGAAGCATCCTTGCCGATCCCAGGCCCGCAAGCAACAGACTGCTGATCAATCAATTAATCAAGAAACGTGAATCGTATCGACCGTTCGCCCCGTCAGTGTTGCGAGAACGAGCGAGCGAGTTCTTTGAGCTCCCAAAGGAGCAAACCGAATTCGCTTATATGACATTCGTCGTTGATGTGAAACCAGAGAAGCGCGGTTTGCTGCAGGCGGTCACTCATATTGACGGGAGCGCACGCGTTCATACGGTATGCAGGGAGACAAACCCTATATTCCATGGGTTGATCAGCGAATTCGATGCGCTAACTGAAGTTCCGATAGTGCTGAATACTTCGTTCAACAACAGCATTGAGCCGATCGTTGATTCTGTAGAGGATGCTATTTCTTGTTTTCTAACGACAGACCTTCACTACCTTGTTGTCGGTGGGTATTTGATCGAAAAAAGAGAAGATGCACCTCTCCCGATGATGCGCGAGCATCTATGTGTGTCCCTTCCGCGATCGAGAAGGCTTGTCCAGAGGCGGCGCCAAACACGGTCCGGTGACATTGAAGTGCTGTACGAACTTGAAAGCACGGCGAGCCATTACTTTGCTCCGCCTGTCGTCGGGATATCGCGGACTATGTTCACGCTTCTGCAACACGCGGATGGCGATCGAAGCCTAGCCCAGATCGATGAAGTGCAGCGGGACGCGGCTTCGACTAGAGAATTGTCCGACGAGCTGTTTCAGTTGTGGTGCCAGCGTGCCGTCATTCTTCGCCCTCGATCGATGAAAGCATGACTCGCCGGTGTGCATCGCGAATTGCGTCGTTGGCAGAGCGCGGTGGGGCGTCTGCTGCGACCAGGAGCGTAGGTAATTGAGGATCGACTGATGAAGTACTTTCCTCTTATTTGGGCGGGTCTCTGGCGCAAACCAGTGCGGACGACACTTACATTCCTTTCTATTGCAGCAGCCTTCGTGCTTTTCGGCTCGCTCTATGGAGTGGGTGCTGGCTTCGATGCCGCGATCGAGCGAGTGAACGCTGCTCGTTTGCGGGTCACCGGTCTAAACGACGATCGGGCTTTGCCGTTGGCGTATAGATCCGAGGTTCAACAAATTCCGGGCGTTGCTTCGACAATGATGTCCACGGTTATTAGTGGTTACTATCAACAGCGACTGAACCTGCTAAGTGTCATTGCCATTGGTGGTGAGATCCGGTTGGACGCGTTCGGAGACATTCCTGACGCAGAGATCCTCGTGGCTGCGTTGCAAGCTAACCGCATAGGCGCCGTGATTGGTCGGAAAATCTCACAGCGTTTTGGATGGAAAATGGGAGACAGAGTGTCGTTGACTACCGCGCCGAATAGGGACGGCAGTAACTTCATGGAATTCGAAATTGTGGGTGTCTATGACACGCCGAATTATCCCGACGGAGCAAACTTGTTCATACTGAACTACGACTACTTGGACGAAGTGCGCGGCAGGTTTCAGGGCACAATGCTTCAGCTGCTGGTCGATACGACGGATCCATCTCGTAATGCGGAAATCGCCAGCGCAATTGATCTTCGGTTCGCAAATTCTGCGATGCAGACATACACCGAGAGCGAGCGAGATTTTCAACGAGCGCTGGTTAATCGCACTATTAACATGAAACTTGTTGTGTCCGCGATTGTTCTGGCGTCAATGTTCGCGTTGCTCGTGCTTTCGGGTAATACGATGATGCAGTCTGTGCGTCAGCGTGTACCGGAGTTTGCCGTGCTTAAGGCGGTAGGGTATGCGGACGCAACGGTTATCATGTTTGTAGTAATCGAAGCGGTCTGGCTTAAAAAGGGCGCACCCGAAGACGCCCTTTCCGCCCCAAAGGGCGCACTCCAGACCGCCCTTTCTCACCCCCCTTGTCCCCCCTTTCCCCCACACCCCCAATCCCCCCTTAATCCCCCCGAAAAACTTGAGACCTACGGTCTCCATCCGGGCGAGCCAGAGCTTTTCTCCCCTCTCCCGGCAGGCGAGAGGGCCGAGGGGGCCGTCGGTCCGCAAGCCGCCAACCCCTCGGAGCAAGTCCCCCCTCTCCCGTTCGGGGGCTGGGAGGCGGCGGCACGGGAGAGGGGCCGGGGGAGAGGGCTCCAGGCCGTGGCCCTCCGAGCCGCCCCCTCACCCCCGCCCAAACCCCCGCCTTCCGCGTCAACCTCCTCCTCGAAGAAGCCGCCGTCCCCCTGCCGACGCCCTCCCAGATCGGCCTCTGGTCCAAAACCCTCGGCGGCATCGAGCCCCTCCTCGACCTCCTCCGCCAGCTCATCGAGGCCGGCCTCGCCACCAAGCGCGAGCCCATCGTCTACACCCACCGCGTCGTCATGGAGCGCGCCGCCCGACCCCGAGCCCGCCCCGCGTCGCCGGCCCGGCAGCCGCCGGCCGTTCCGCCAACCGCGAACTCCTGCGCACCGCCGGCGTCGACGACATCCGCCGCGCCCAGGCCGCCCGCATCGCCGCAAGAGGGAGGTGACGAATGATCCCCTGGCACGTGCAGCCGCTGCGGCGAAGACCAGCTCGCCTTCGGCACCGCCGTCCCCGCCGATCGCCTCTGCCACACCTGCCGTCGACGCCGAGCGCGCCCGCAAGCCTTCACCGAAGCCGACGCCGGAATCCCCAAGCGCTACCGCAGCCTCACCCGCGACAAGCTGGGATGCTCCACTTCCACCGCCCCTGGCCCGACAGCCTCGAGAACTGGACCGGCACGCCCGCACTGGGTCGCCCTCTGGGGCCCCACCGGCACCGGCAAAACCGCCCTCGCCACCATCCTCCTCGCCGAGCACCTGCGCACCGGCAGCCGCGGCCGCTGGATCTCCGGCCCCGAGCTCGTCCCGCCGCATCCAGCGCGACTTCACCGACGTCGAAGACGTCCTCGACCCCCTCCTCGTCACCCCGCTCCTCGTCCTCGACGAGCCCCTCTCCGGCGCCGCCGCCGACTGGTACACTCGAGCGCCTCCTCCTCCTCACCCGCACCCGCGACGAGCGCGGCTGCCCACCATCGTCACCAGCCAGCTCCTCCCCGAGCTGCTCGACAGCCCACCGCCGCCGCGCCGCCGCCGCTCATCTCCCGCTGGCTCTCCGGCCTCCGCATCCACCGCCAGCTCCTCGGCGAAGACGTCCGCCTCATGAGAAAGAGCCGGCTGAGCATGGCCAAGCCACAGCACAGAGCCCAGCCGCACAGCGAAGAAGCCGAGCGCGCCGTCCTCGGCGGCCTCCTCCTCGAGCCCCAGCGCCTCGCCGAGGTCCGCACCCGCCTCGAGCCCGCGCGACTGGTACCTCGAGAGCCACCGCATCCTCTACCAGGCCTTCCTCGACCTCGCCGACGCCGGCTCCACACCCGACACCCTCACCCTCCAGGCCCACCTCGACCAGGCCGGCGCCCTGGACGCCGTCGGCGGCGTCGCCTACCTCGCCGCCCTCGACCTCGACCTCCCCGACCTCAGCCGCCTCAACGAATACGCCGACATCGTCCGCGACCGCAGCGTCCGCCGCGACCTCATCGCCGCGCGCGCAGAAAACCATCCACGAAGCCGCCGCCACCACCCGGCCCGTCACCGAGCTCCTCGCCGACCTCCGCGACACCGTCGACAAGCTCCTCGGCCGCGCCGCCCGCGTCCGCTGGGAAGGCGCCGGCGCCGTCCTCGACCGCCTCCTCATCGCCCTCGAAGACGGCAGCCACGCCGCCGGCACACCCTCCAGGGCCTCACCTCCGGCTACCCGGACTGGGACCGCCTCGGCCCCGGCTTCCTGCACGGCGGCCTCTACGTCCTCGCCGGCCGGCCCGGGCATGGGCAAGACCTCCCTCGCCCTCGACCTCACCCGCCACGTCGCCGTCGACCTGCAGCAAACCCGTCGGCGTCTTCTCCCTCGAAATGCGCACCGACGAGCTCGGCCTCGAAGCTCGGCTCCGCCGAAGCCAACGTCGCCACCCGCTACCTCCGCGGCCGCCAACCTCTCCAGCGGCCAGTGGCGCGACCTCTACGCCGCCGCCCGCCAGCTCACCGCCGCCCACCTCTACCTCGACGACACCCCCGGCCTCGTCCTCCGCGACCTCGAAGCCCGCGCCTGGTGGCTCAAAGCCCAGCACCCCGACCTCGCCCTCCTCGTCGTCGACTACCTCCAGCTCGTCACCGCCGGCGTCCGCGTCGAACAGCGCCGCCTGGAAATCGCCCACATCACCCGCCGCCTCAAAACCCTCGCCGGCGAGCTGGGCGTCGCCGTCCTCGTCCTCTCCCAGCTCAACCGCGACGTCACCCGGCGCAGCGATCCCGCGCCCCCAGCTCGCCGACCTCGCCGAATCCGGCGCCATCGAACAAGACGCCGACCAGGTCGCCTTCATCCACCGCCCCGAGGTCTACGCCCCCGACCGACCCCACCCTCCGCGGCCACGCCGAGATCATCATCGCCAAGCACCGCCACGGCGAGACCGGCACCGTCAGCCTCACCTGGCGCGGCGCCACCACCTCCTTCCACAACCCGACGCCCCGGCCCCCGCCGGCCCGGATCCCTTCTGATGCGCCTCCGCCCCGAGCACGCCCGCGCCGTCCTCCCCCGCGTCGACCCCGCGCCGCATGCGCCGCGGCCGGCCCGTCGGCCTGCGCGACGGCGCCCTCCTCGCCCTCGTCGCCGCCGGCCTCAGCGCCGCCGAGATCGCCGCCCTCCGCGCCTCGGCCGTCACCGTCGACCGCGGGCCGCGTCCTCGTCACCGTCCCGCGCGACGGCGCATCCCTGCTCGTCCCCGTCCCCGCCGACCTCGGCAGCCCGCCTCCTCGCCTGGCTCACCGACCGCCGCCTCTGGGCCACCGACCAGCTCGTCTTCACAGCCTTCAGCGGCAAGCCCCCACCGCTGCGGCATCCGCCGTCCTCGACCGCCACCTCGGCCGCAGGAGACCCGCCGATGAACGTCGCCCTCTACGCCCGCACCACCGCCGCCGACCAAGGCCGGGACACCCTCGACACCCTCCTCGCCGGCCTCGCCGCCCACGCCGCCCGGAGAGGCTGGACCATCGCCCTCCAGTGCGCCGACACCGGCCCCTGGCCCGAAGGCAAGAGAGAAGGCCTCAGACGCCTCACCGAAGCCGTGCGCGCCACGCCCCGAGACCACCATCCAGGCCGTCCTCGTCCGCACCCTCGGCCACCTCGCCCGCTCCCTCCGCCACCTCACCGACCTCGGCCGCCTCCTCGCCGCCCATGGCATCGCCCTCATCGCCCTCGACGACCACCTCGACACCACCGACCCCGGAGGCCACCTCCGCTGGCCCGACTGGCTCACCCTCTCCGCCCGCCTCACCACCCAACACCGCGCCGAAGCCGCCAAGCTCGCCCGCCTGCGCAACCCCACCGCCCCCTGGGGCCGCCCCCCCGCCGCCTTCAACACCCCAGGAGCTCCTGGACGGCTGGGAAGGCCGGAGAGGCCGCCAGCCCCTCACCCAGCGCCAGCTCGCCGCCAAGCTCGGCCTCTCCGAAGCCACCATCCGCAAACACCTCCAGACCCTCCGCGCCGCCGGCCAGCTCGACGACACCGCCCGCCACCGCGCCCTCGCCGCCCGAGGAGGCCTCCGCCGCGGCGGCCGCCCCGCCACCCCCCTCGACGACGCCGACCTCATCGCCGCCTGGTCCCAAACCCCCAGCCTCACCGCCGTCGCCCGTCACCTCCACGTCAGCCGCAGCCGCGTCCGCGCCAGGCTCCGCGACCTAGGCCTGCTCAGCGCCAGGAGAAGCCGTCCATGAGACACCGGAAAGTCGAGGAAGTCATCGCCCACGTCGAGAGCCGAGTCGACGAAGAAGCCCAGGAGATCGTCGCCGAAGTCCTGCGCCTCCTGGCCACAGGCCGGCCCCATCCGCGCGCGGGAGGTCCTGCGGGAAGCCCTGCTAGAAATCCGTGCCGTCTCCGAAGGACGAAGCCGCGAAGCCCTACCCTCGGCCTCCGCCCAGCGAGACCTCTTCCAGGAAACGACGCCAAACCGGCACCGGCCCTGAGTTTTTCAAAGTCACCGGCAAGGCCGTACGCTGATACCAGGCTCTCCCTGCACCTCTTCCGCGCCCTCGCTTCGCGGAGACCACCGCGATTACCACTGGTCCTCACCTAAGAAAAACAGCAGATACCGCCTAGGTTTTCCTGCCCATATGGGGTTATACATAAAGCAGTTTATGTTAAGCCGAAGGCCAAGGCGGGAGTGGCGGCAGGGCGGGGTGCGGATAAGGGCCTTTATCGGATTCACCCCGCCCGGGTGGGTGGTGGCAGCCGCCCCGCCGCAGCCTGGGGACGGGCAGCTCCCGGGCCTTGGGTGGGGGAAGCTCCAGAGGCGGGCGGGTGGGCGGGCACGGTCCGGGGCGGAGGGCGGGGGCGGTGGGTGGCGGAATTCAAATGCTTTTGGGGCGGGTGTGGACGGACACGGCACCGGAGCGGAGGCCGGGCGGGCGGGTGGGTGGTCAGGGCCGGAGTCTCCGAGTGCGGTGTCCTGCAAACAGAGCTGGTGGCTGCCGAGGCCGGGATGGGCTCGGCGCAGGGACGGGGGTGGCAGGTTGAGCGGAGCGGGCGGGTGGCGTGGGCGGCGCGGAGTCTCAAGCTGCCAGGGGGGTCTTGGGAGGCTCCAGACGGTGGCCGCGTAGGGCGAGCGTGGGGTGGGTGTGTGTGGGGGTGGAGCGCCACGGTCTGGAGCCGAGGGCGGGGGAAATCGAAATGCTTTGGGGCGGGTGTGGACTGGGCACGGCGCCGGAGGACGGAGGACCGGGCGGGCGGGTGGTGGGAAGGGCCGCAGCTTCGGCGCCGTGACCGGCCAGGTGGCTTTGACGGGCGTTGCGGCGGCCGGGATCGGCTCGGCGGAGGGCGGCAGGTTGAGCGGGCGGGTGGTGGTCGGCGGCTCAAGCTGCCGGGGCGGGGGATTGGGAGGCTCCGGACGGTGCCGGGCGGAGATGGTGCGGAGGCCATCCAGTTTTCGCGGCACGGTCTGGAGCCGTGGGCGGGGGAAATCGAGATGCTTTTGGGGCGGGCGGGGATGGGCACGGCGCTGGAGGACGGAGGACCGGGCGGGCGGGTGGCGGGAAGGGGCCGCAGCTTCGGCGCCGTGACCGGCCTGGTGGTCGAGGGCGTTGCGGTCGCCGGGCATCGGTTCGGCGGAGGGCGGCAGGTTGAGCGGGCGGGTGGTGGTCGGCGGCTCAAGCTGCCGGGGCGGGGGGATTGGGAGGCTCCGGACGGTGCCGGGCGGAGATGGTGCGGAGGCCATCCAGTTTTCGCGGCACGGTCTGGAGCCGTGGGCGGGGGAAATCGAAATGCTTTTGGGGCGGGTGGGGATGGGCACGGCGCCGGAGGACGGAGGACCGGGCGGGCGGGTGGCGGGAAGGGGCCGCAGCTTCGGCGCCGTGACCGGCCTTGTGGTCAAGGGCGCTGCGGTCGCCGGGCAGGTTCGGCGGAGGGCGGCAGGTTGAGCGGGCGGTGGTCGGTCGGCGGCTCAAGCTGCCGGGGCGGGGGGATTGGGAGGCTCCGGACGGTGTGCATGAAGGAGCTGGGCGGCGCAGAGGTTGGCGGCACGGTCCGGAGCCGGAGGGCGGGGGAAATCGAGATGCTGTTGGGGCGGGTGGGGGATGGGCACGGCGCCGGAGGACGGAGGACCGGGCGGGCGGGTGGCGGGAAGGGGCCGCAGCTTCGGCGCCGTGACCGGCCTTGTGGTCAAGGGCGCTGCGGTCCACTCCCCCACTTCGCCGGAGCGCGGGGCGGGCGGGGGCGCTGCCATCGCGGCTCGAGGATCGGCGGAGAGAGGGCGGCGGCATGTTGAGCGGGGCCGGGTGGGCGGCGGCGCTCAAGATGCCGCGGTGGAGATCAGATGGTTTTGGGGAGGGCGGGGAATGGGTGGGCGCGTTGGAGGGACGGAGGACCGGGCGGGTGGGAGGGCGGCGGGGCCGCAGCTTCGACGCGCCCACCCGGCCTCGTGGTCAGGGCGCTGACATCGACTCCTCCGGCTCGGCGGCGCGCGGACGGGCGGGGGCCATGTCGTCGGCGGAAGCTGTTGGGGCAGCCTGGAACCGGCCCGAGGAGCCTGGACGGTTGGGCGGTCGTCCCTTCGAGGATGCATAGATATCTTGCTATGTTAGAGCCTTTCTTCCAGTCTCCATCAGTGCTCAGAGCAGCCTGCCCTGCATAGCCACGTCCACACTTGCGTGCGGCTTCCCCAGAGCCGCGTGCAGACTTGCGTGCGGACCTGCGCGAGCCGCGTGCGGACCTGCGTGCGGCTTTGCGCGGCCCGATTTCTGCGACCCCCACCCCCCCTCCTCCCCTTCGGAACGACTCTCTCGCGGATGGGAAATTCAGATGAGCGGAACGAAACCCGACCGAGGAAGTCCCGGAGTGACGATCTAAAATTTTCTCAAAGGGAGTCAAGGTGGCGAGAACTGGGGATCAGACACCACGGCGAGGCGCCGGACCATGGATGGTAAACTACCGAAATTGTTCCGCTGGCGGGCGTCGCTTGGCGAGCCCATCGGCTGAGCTACTCGATGGTAACGGGCGGGTTGTTGTTGGCGATCGAGGCGGCTACAGCGCTTCTACAGGGCTCTCCACGGCGCGTCCCCTGTTGTGGGTCGAGCCGCCAGCCCAGAGGCTCAGAGAAGCTGCCAGGCGCCTTGGTGTTGGTCGGACTGCTTGAGCACGACCGCGAAGCAAAAGGCGAGGGCGTGCGGAAGTAGCCGGGCAAGCGGGCAGAGACGAGTGGCGCGTTGCCTTCAGAAAGGCGGAGCCTCCAGGTGAACGATTCAGGCCAGCCAGGGCGGCGTCCTGGAGAACTGAAGTAGCCCCGAACGGCTCAGCTGGCCCGGCGCCGAGCTCCCCTGCGAGCTGCCTTTACCCCCGAGTGACCCGGGGGTGCTGTCAAAAAATGAAGCCTATGAAAACAAAGAGCTTACGAGATCTGCCCGGTGTAGGGGGAGAAAAGCAGCAGCTCGTTTCGAGAAGAGCGGGCGCGGGCGGCGGCGCCCCTCTCCCGGGGGCAGGGAGGGCGATGGGAGAGGGGACGGGGGTGAGGCCGAGTTTCGGCGTAAACGTTCCCACCGGCGGGATCTCAGGAGATTTTCAGAGTTACGCGGCGGGAAAACGGGACACTTAGGGTCTGCCACGAAATAACCTCGTCAGAGTCTCGAAGCGGGCCCTCTGCAGATCGAAGCGGCCCTGGTCAGGATCGCCGATCCCCCAGGCGGGGTTGAGCTTACCCCAGAGGAAGTTGACGATCCCCCAGGCGGGGTTGAGCTTACCCCAGGTAGAGTTGACGATCCCCCAGGCGAGGTTGAGCTTACCCCAGAGGAAGTTGACGATTCCCCAGGCGGGGTTGAGCTTACCCCAGGGAGAGTTGACGATCGACCAAGGAAAGTTGAGGATCGACCAGAGAGAGCTGAGGCTAGACCAGGGAAAGCTGAGGATCGACCAGGGAAAGCTGACCAGGGAGCTGAGCGACCAGGGAGAGCTGAGGCTAGACCAGGGAAAGTTGCCCAAGGCCCAGGGCAGATTGAGCTTTCCCCGGGGCAGATCGAATGTGTCCTCGGCACGGACGGACCTTTATATCCGGGGGGGGGGCTGATCATCTGCCTCATCTCTTTGAATCCTGCGAGAGAAGCAAGAGATTCTGACGAGGTTATTTCATGGCAGACCCTTAGAGAACACTTCCTCTCGTCATCCCGTAAAAACAGGCGCACCTTCAGCGCAAAGAGCCAGCCTGTCGCAGGAACGCTGCGAAGCACTTACATTCTCCACCGGGCAATCAGCGCGGCAGAGAGCTACCGGCAGAAGTACCCAGGATGGCAAGGGCCGACCGGCGCCGGCAGCGCGTCGAGCCGGAATGGCGGCGAGGGAGTTAGAATCAAGGCACTTCAGGAGCACGCTGGAGCACGTTAAGGAACCCGAATTCTATGAATCATCGGAAGGGCGTCCCCTCCCAACAGCTCGGCGTGGTGCCGCCCCACAAGCCGCCTGTCGCACAGCCGAAGACGGCCGTCCCTTCGCTGGCGCCGCCGGCCCCTCCCATCTACTGGCCTCAACCCGCGTCGAAGGCAGCACAGCCTAAAATCGTCCACGCGGCGCAGCCGCGCGTCCCCACGGCCGCCCCTCCCGTCTATCGTCCACAGCCCGCTCCGCAGGCCTCGCAGGCGAAGACGGCGATCGGTCAGGCGAGGCGCGCGGGAGCCCCCCAGCCGCCACGCGCCGGGGCATCTATGCCGCGCCCGCCGGCCGCGCTGCCGAGGCCTGCCACCCTTCAGGCGAAGCCGAGCGGCATTATTCAGGCTGCCTTCAGCGCCGCCGGCGGACTCGCCCGCAATCGAGTCAACGCCATTACAGGCGGCGCGAATAATTCGATCCCTACGGCGGCTTTACGTTCGCGGCGTGGCACCCGAACGGCGCGCGCATCGGCTTCGACCAGGCGATCGTGGCCGATGTCATCGCCAACGCCCCGCACGACAATCTGGGGCCGCCCAACTGGTACACGTGTCCTTACTGCAATTTTGAATACCCGCTGGCGCGCATGCAGGTGGACCACATCATTCCCTGGGCTGCTTATTCGGCGTTGATGACCACCGCAGTGAACATCAACGCGGCGAGGGCCTGGGAGGTCTACGTCGGTTGTAACGACCCGGCGAATCTGTGTCTCGCCTGCGATTCGTGCAACGCTTCCAAAGGGCAAAACATCCCGACCCCGGTCTGGATTGGCCAGCGGCAGGCGTTGGCGCTGCTCAGGGTGGGTTCTAGGTCAGCGAGCCTACGCGCTACTTGCGCAGGCTTGGGCTCTTGCGGGGCGGCTGGAGGTCCAGAGTTAAGTGCCATCCAATGGCCCTTGCGTAGCGCTCGAGGGTCGAGAGGCGCATGCTGCCGGCGCTGTTCTCGATGCGACTGATGGCTGACTTCTTCGTGGACAGGCGCTCGGCGACCTGCTCTTGGGAGAGGCCGGCTTTTTCGGCTGGGATAACGGCTAACCCGACAGGGATAAGCGTTACACGCCGCGGATAGCGGCTATACGGCCGGGATAACGGCTAACCCGCAGGGATAACCGTTACACGCCGCGGATAGCGGCTATACGGCCAGGATAACGGCTAACCCGCAGGGATAAGCGTTACACGCCGTGGATAGCGGCTATATGGCTGGGATAACGGCTAACCCGACAGGGATAAGCGTTACACGACGCGGATAGCGGCTATACGGCCGGGATAACGGCTAACCCGACAGGGATAAGCGTTACACGCCGCGGATAGCGGCTATACGGCCGGGATAACGGCTAACCCGAGTCAGGGATAAGCGTTACGCGCCGTGGATAGCGGCTATACGGCCGGGATAACGGCTAACCCGACAGGGATACGCGTTACGCGCCGCCGATAGCGGCAGCGGCAGGAGCCGTCCCGTAGGGACAAGGGCGGCCAGCCCAGGATTTCAATCCTGGGTGTGGGGGAACGCTCCGACAGAACCAGGTGCTGAACCCCTCCGGGGACCAGGCAGGCGGTTCGGAGGAGCTGCCCATTCATGCGCAGGCGCCGGCCGTGCAGCTCGGCGACGAGGGCGTCGAGGAGGTTCGCAGCGGTGGCGCGAGAGGCGGCGAGTTGGGCTTCCAACTGATCCACCAAGGTCATCAGTTCGTCCACTCTGGCCACGATCCGGCGTTGTTCTGCGAGGGGCGGGAGGGGAACGAGCGGAAGCTCCGAATCAATGAGAGGTTGAGGTTCCCTTGAGAAACGCCCTTGCCGTAAGTGTTTCGGCTACTTTTTTCGGTGCCGTCTGGGGAGTTTCGCCAGAGCGTAATATAGTCGGGAAACACAAATCCCCGTAAGGGGCGAACCAGGCCCAGGCTAACGTAGATGGCAAAGTCTAAATCCTGGTCGATGGTAGCAGCTTCGCCAATGCCCTGCGCCAACACGCGTGAGGAGGACGTCACCCTTTTCTGGCTTCCCTATTTTTGACGTATCCCTGGTAATGTTCCTCAGAAACAAACCGGTGTTTGGCGGGCATAAACTTGAACGGCTTCACGTTCTGTGCGGACAAGAAAACTCGGCCCGACTCAGTGTACTTTGGTGTCTGGTGAGTTCCATCAGTAATGAGCTCACAAATTTCAGCTAGTCGGAACCCACGTCCAGGAAGCAGGAATGTCATGGTCGGCCTCGAGCGGGCTTACGGGTCGTGATGGAATAGACTTTTTGATGACCTGCTTCCGCACGAGTTCAGATGTTTTCGCCTGAATTGAAACAAGTTGTTGCGGGGCCGGCCGTCCCTTAGGGTCTTGGAAAACGAGCTTCCCTTTGGCCGCAAGGGTCAGGATAGCTTTCCGGAGGTCGAGCCGAGCGTGATGTCGTAGGCTTTGTGGAAGATGAGGTCGAGGTTGGCCGGAGTCGAGGGGCGCTTCGGCGTCGCGGCCGTCGGCGACCTCGGCACGCACGCAGCGCACCGATCCCGGTGGCTCGGGTACTCCGGCTTCGTGTTCGCGTTCTCCAGCGTGCTCGGGCCGGTCCTGGGAGGCCTCTTCACCGACCATCTCTCGTGGCGCTGGGCGTTCTACATCAACGTCCCCATCGGGATCGCCACGATCGATTGGGATCATCGCCCGCTGCTACCACGACACCTCCACAGCGCACGCGCCGCCCGCGTCTGGCGACTACGTCGGCGCCACGCTGATCGTCCTGTCGGTGTCGGCCCGCGGTGCTGCTCTGCGACTGGGGCGGGAACAAGGAGGCGTGGGACTCGCCGACGATCGTCGGGCTCGGCATCGCGTTCGTCGCCTTGCTGGCCGCGTTCCTGTGGTGGGAGCAGCGGGTGCCCGAGCCGTTGCTGCCGCTGCGCCTGTTCCACGGGTCGATCGAGCGGGTGAGCTACGGGCTTCAACTTCCTCATCGGGACGGTCTTCTCCGCGGGGATCTTCTTCGTGCCGGTGTTCCTGCAGTTCGTGTGCGGTATCGCGCCGACCGACTCGGGCCTGCTCATCATCCCGTTCCATGTTCGGCGCGGTCGGCGGCACGATCCTGTCCGGGTGGCTCATCGATCGCAGCGGCCGCTACAAGATCTATCCGGTGCTCGGCGGCGTCTTCGGCATCGCCGGCTTCGTGCTGCTGTCGTCGCTCGACTCGTCGGCGACCGCGGCGATGGTCGCCGGTTCCGCCGTCTTGGTTGGGTTGACCGCGGGCTTCATCATGCAGGTGCTGATCCTCGTGATCCAGAACGCGGTACCGAGCGCAGCGACATGGGCGTCGCCACGTCCACTTCGATGCTCATCCGCCGCGCTCGGACGGGCGCGGTCGTCGTCCCGGGTGCTCGGCACCGTGTTCAACGACCGCCTGCGCACGCTGCTACCCCAAGCTCACGCCGAGCATCCGCGCCGCCTTCACTCGCCACGCTGCCGCGCCAGCCCCGAGAGGGTGCGGGCGCTGCCGCCCGGTGTGCGTGACGGCGTGGTGGCAGGAGAACATTTCCCACGCGCTCGTTGCACACGGTGTTCCTGGTCGCGATCCCGCTGGCGGTGATCATGTTCCTGCTGACGTTGCGGTTGAAGGAGATCCCGTTCCGCGGCCACGACGCCGAGCACCCGCACTCCGCGGGCGAGGGTATCGCTCACGTCTCGAGGGGGCGACGGGATGGACGGTCCAGTGGATGTGCACCGAGGTCGGCTTCGTCGGGCTCGGGGAACATGGGCTCCGCCCATGGCCGTCAACGTCGCCAACGCGGGTCACGACGTCGTCGTCTTCGACGTCGTGACCCGCGTTGGCGACGTTGGGGGCAGTGGGCGGAGCCCATGTTCCCCGAGCCCGACGAAGCCGATCTGCCGGCACCTGCACAGTACCTTTCGTCCCGTCGCCCCCTCGACACAAGCGCGACATCCTCGCCCGCGGAGTGCGGGTGCTCGGCGTCATGGCCGCGCAACGGGATCTCCTTCAACCGCAACGTCAGCAGGAACATGATCACCGCCAGCGGGATCGCGACCAGGAACACCGTGTGCAACGAGCACGGCGAAACGTGCTCTAGAGACCACGCCGTCACGCACACCGGGCGGCCCGCACCCTCTCGGGGCTGGCACCCCAGCGTGGCGACGCTCCAGGTACACGGACGCACGGCGTGAGCTTGGGATAGCAGCGTGCGCAGGCGGTCGTTGAACACGGTGCCGAGCACCCGGGACGACGATCCGCGCACACCCAAGCACGCGAGATGAGCATCGAAGTGGACGTGGCGACGCCCATGTCGCAGAGCGCGGCACCACAGACCAGATCACGAGGATCAGCACCTGCATGATGAAGCCCACACTAAACCCAACCAAGACGGCGGAACCGGCGACCATCACCCAGGTCGCCGACGAGTCGAGCAACGACAGCAGCACGAAGCCGGCGATGCCGAAGACGCCGCCGAGCACCGGATAGATCTTGTAGCAGGCCGCTGCGATCGATGAGCCACCCGGACAGGATCGTGCCGCCGACCACGCCGAACATCAAACGGGATGATGAGCAGGCCCAAGTAGGTCGGCGCGAATACGCACACGAACTGCACCAAAAAAAGCAAGAAGAAGATCCACATGGAGAAGACCGTCCCGATGAGGAAGTTGTAGACCGTAGCTCACCCGCTCGATCGACCCGTGGAACAGGCGCAGCGGCCGCGACGGCTTGGGCACCCGCTGCTCCCACCACGGGAACGCGGCCAGCAAGGCGATCGAACGCGATTCCAGAGCCCGACGATCGTCCGCGAGTCCCACGCCTCCTTGTTCCCGCCCCAGTCGCAGAGCAGCACCACGAGCCAACACCCGACAGGACAATCAGCGCGGCGCCGACGTAGTAGAAGAACACGAGTGGCACGTTGCACAGCGGAGGTGTCGTGGTAGCAGCGGGCGATGATGGCGCTCGATCGCGGCGATCCCGATGGGGACGTTGATGTCCAACGCCCAGCGCCACGGGGGTCGGTGAAGAGGCCTCCCAGGACCGGCCCGAGCACGCTGGAGAACGCGAACACAAAGCCGGAGTACCCGAGCCACCGGGCACGCTCGCAGCGAGCGCGACGAGGTCGCCGACGGCCGCGATGCCGAAGCGCCGGGCAACCCGGCCAACCTCGACCTCATCTTCCACAAAGCCTACGACATCACCCACGACCGACCCTCCGGAAAGCTATCCTGACCCTTGCGGGCCAAAGGGACCGCGTTTTCCAAGACCCTAAAAGCCACGACCGCAACAATTTGTTTCAATTCAGGCGAAAAAGGCTGAACTCGTGCGGAAGCAGGTCATCAAAAAGTCTATTCCATCACAACCCGCAGCCGGCTCCAGGCCGACCATGACATTCCTGCTTCCTGGACGTGGGTTCCAACTAGCTGAAATTTGTGAGCTCATTACTGATGGAACTCACCAGACACCAAAGTACACTGAGTCGGGCCGAGTTTTCCAGAACGCACACAAAGTGAAGCCGTTCAAGTTTATGCCCGCCGAACACAGGTATGTTTCTGAGGAACATTACCCGGGATACGTCAAAAATGCGGAAGCCAGATTAGACCCGCGTCCTCCTCACGCGTGTTGGCCCACGGCCTTGGCGAAGCTGCTACCATCGACCAGGAGTTGGACTATGCCCCCTAAGACTGCCTGGGCCTGGTTCGCCCCTTACGGTGGTCCTGTTTCCACACTATATTACGCTCTGGCTAAACTCCACAGACGGCACCGAAAAAAGTAGCCGAAACGCTTACGGCAAGGGCGTTTCTCAAGGGAACCTCAACCTCTCATTGATTCGGACTTCCCCTCGTTCCCCTCCCGCCCCTCGCAGAACAACGCCGGGATCGTGGCCAGAGTGGACCAACTGATGACCTTGGTGGATCAGTTGGAAGCCCAACTCGCCGCCTCTCGCGCCACCGCTGCGATTGCCTCGACGCCCTCGTCGCCGAGTTCACGGCGGGCGCCTGACCAATGGGCAGCTCCTCCGAACCGCCGGCGGTTGGTTGCGCGCCTGGTTCTGTCGGAGAGTCCCCCCACACCCAGGATTGAAATCCTCGGCTGGCCGCCCTCCTCCCTACGGGGCCTCTGCCGCTGCCGCTATCGGCGGTGTGTAACGCTTATCCCTGCGGGTAACCGTTATCCCGGGCGTTAGCGCTATCCAGGGCGCGTAACGCTTATCCCGGGCGGGTTACGCTTATCCCGGCCGTAACGCTATCCCGGGCGTGTAACGCTTATCCCTGTCGGGTTACGCCGTTATCCCGGCCGTTAGCCGCTATCCGCGTCGTGTAACGTTATCCCTGTCGGCGTTAGCCGTTATCCAGCCTATAGCCGCTATCCACGGCGTGTAACGCTTATCCTCGGGTTAGCCGTTATCCTGGCCGTATAGCCGCTATCCGCGGCGTGTAACGGTTATCCCTGCGGGTTAGCCGTTATCCGCGGCCGTATAGCCGCTATCCGCGGCGTGTAACGCTTATCCGTCGGGTTACCGTTATCCCGGCCGAAAAAGCCCGCCTCTGCCAAGAGCAGGTCGCTGAGCGCCTGCCCACGAAGAAGCCAGCCATCAACCGCATCGATAATAGCGCTGGCAGCATGCGCCTCTCGACCCTCGAGCGCTACGCGAGAGCCATCGGCTGGCACTTGACCCTGGACTCTCCAGCCGCCCCGCAAGAGCCCAAGCCTACGCAAGTAGCGCGTAGGCTCGCTGACCTGAGACCCACCCTGCAGCAGCGCCAACGCCTGCCGGTTGGCGATCCAGACCGGGGTCGGGATGTTTTGCCCTTTGGAAGCGTTGCACGAATCGCAGGCGAGACGCAGATTCGCCGGGTCGTTACAACCGACGTAGACCTCCCAGGCCCGCGCCGCGTTGATGTTCACTGCGGTGGTCATCAACGCCGAATAAGCAGCCCAGGAATGATGTGGTCCACCTGCATGCGCGCCAGCGGGTGTTCAAAATTGCAGTAAGGACACGTGTACCAGTTGGGCGGCCCCAGATTGTCGTGCGGGGCGTTGGCGACGACATCGGCCACGATGGCCTGGTCGAAGCCGATGCGCGCGCCGTTTGGGTGCCACGCCGCGAACGTAAAGCCGCCGTAGGGATCGAAATTATTCGCGCCGCCTGTAATGGCGTTGACTCGATTGCGGGCGAGTCCGCCGGCGGCGCTGAAGGCAGCCTGAATAATGCCGCTCGGCTTCGCCGGAAGGGTGGCAGGCCTCGGCAGCGCGGCCGGCGGGCGCGGCATAGATGCCCCGGCGCGTGGCGGCTGGGGGGCTCCCGCGCGCCTCGCCTGACCGATCGCCGTCTTCGCCTGCGAGGCCTGCGGAGCGGGCTGTGGACGATAGACGGGAGGGGCGGCCGTGGGGACGCGCGGCTGCGCCGCGTGGACGATTTTAGGCTGTGCTGCCTTCGACGCGGGTTGAGGCCAGTAGACGGGAGGGGCCGGCGGCGCCAGCGAAGGGACGGCCGTCTTCGGCTGTGCGACAGGCGGCTTGTGGGGCGGCACCACGCCGAGCTGTTGGGAGGGGACGCCCTTCCGATGATTCATAGAATTCGGGTTCCTTAACGTGCTCCAGCGTGCTCCTGAAGTGCCTTGATTCTAACTCCCTCGCCGCCATTCCGGCTCGACGCGCTGCCGGCGCCGGTCGGCCCTTGCCATCCTGGGTACTTCTGCCGGTAGCTCTCTGCCGCGCTGATTGCCCGGTGGAGAATGTAAGTGCTTCGCAGCGTTCCGCGACAGGCTGGCTCTTTGCGCTGAAGGTGCGCCTGTTTTTACGGGGTGACGAGAGGAAGTGTTCTCTAAGGGTCTGCCATGAAATAACCTCGTCAGAATCTCTTGCTTCTCTCGCAGGATTCAAAGAGATGAGGCAGATGATCAGCAAAGGTCCGTCCGTGCCGAGGACACATTCGATCTGCCCCGGGGAAAGCTCAATCTGCCCTGGGCCTTGGGCAACTTTCCCTGGTCTAGACTCAGCTTTCCCTGGTCTAGCCTCAGCTCTCCCTGGTCGCCTCACTTCCCTGGTCGACCGTCAGCTTTCCCTGGTCGATCCTCAGCTTTCCCTGGTCGATCCTCAGCTCTCTCTGGTCGATCCTCAACTTTCCTTGGTCGATCGTCAACTCTCCCTGGGGTAAGCTCAACCCCGCCTGGGGAATCGTCAACTTCCTCTGGGGTAAGCTCAACCTCGCCTGGGGGATCGTCAACTCTACCTGGGGTAAGCTCAACCCCGCCTGGGGGATCGTCAACTTCCTCTGGGGTAAGCTCAACCCCGCCTGGGGGATCGGCGATCCTGACCAGGGCCGCTTCGATCTGCAGAGGGCCCGCTTCGAGACTCTGACGAGGTTATTTCGTGGCAGACCCTAAGTGTCCCGTTTTCCCGCCGCGTAACTCTGAAAATCTCCTGAGATCCCGCCGGTGGGAACGTTTACGCCGAAACTCGGCCTCACCCCCGTCCCCTCTCCCATCGCCCTCCCTGCCCCCGGGAGAGGGGCGCCACCGCCCAGCCCCGCTCTTCTCGAACGAGCGCCGCTTTTCTCCCCCTCTCCCGGGCAATCTCGTAAGTCTTTGTTTTCATCGGTTTCATCTTTCGACAGCACCCCCGGGTCACTCGGGGGTACAGGCAGCTCGCAGGGGAGCTCGCGCCGGGCCGGCGAGCCGCTCGGGGCCATTAGTTCTCCAGGAGGCCGCCCTGGCCGGCCCGAATCGTTCACCTGGAGGCTCCGCCTTCCTGAAGGCAACTCGCCACTTCGTCGCTGGCCGCTTGCCCGGTTACTTCCGCACGCCCTCGTCTTTTGCTTAGCGGGCGTGCTCAAGCAGTCCGACCAACACCAAGGCGCCTGGCAGCTTGTCTGAGCCTTGGGCTGGCGGCCCGACCACAACAGGGCACGCGCCGTGGAGAGCCCTGCAGAAGCGCTGTACCGCCTTGATCGCCAACAACAACCCGCCCGTTACCATCGAGTAGCTCAGCCGATGGGCTCGCCAAGCGCACACCCGCCAGCGGAACCAATTTTGGCAGTTTACCATCCATGTCCGGGCCTCGCCGTGGTGTCTGATCCCCAGTTCTCGCCACCCTGACTCCCTTTGAGAAAATTTTAGGTCGTCATTCCGGGACTTCCTCGATTGAGTTTCGTTCCGCTCATCTGAATTTCCCATCCGCGAGAGAGTCGTTCCGAAGGGGCCGAGGGGGGGTGGGGGTCGCAGAAATCGGGCCGCGCAAAGCCGCACGCAGGTCCGCACGCGGCTCACGCAGGCCCGCACGCAAGTTTGCACGCGGCTCTGGGGAGCCGCACGCGAGTGTGGACGTGGCTATACAAAGCAGGCATGCCCTTAGCACTATGCGAGCCAAGAAGAAAAGCTCTGCATAGCAAGATATCGATGCTCCCTCGAGGGACGACCTCCCAACCTCCGGGTTCCTTCGGGCCGATTTCCCAACCGCCTCAGCAGTTCCGTCGATGGCATCGGCCCCGCCGTCCGCGCGCCGCCGAGCCGGAGGAGTCGATGTCGGCGCCCTGACCACGAGGCCGGGTGGGCGCGTCGAAGCTGCGGCCCCGCCGCCCTCCCACCCGCCCGGTCCTCCGTCCCTCCAACGCGCCCACCCATTCCCCGCCCTCCCCAACACCATCTGATCTCCACCGCGGCATCTTGAGCTCCGCCGCCCACCCGGCCCCGCTCAACATGCCGCCGCCCTCTCTCCGCCGATCCTCGAGCCGCGATGGCAGCGCCCCCGCCCGCCCCGCGCTCCGGCGGAATGGGGGAGTGGACCGCAGCGCCCTTGACCACAAGGCCGGTCACGGCGCCGAAGCTGCGGCCCTTTCCCTCCACCCGCCCGCCCGGTCCTCCGTCCTCCGGCGCCGTGCCCATCCCACACCCGCCCCAACAGCATCTCGATTTCCCCCGCCCTCCGGCTCCGGACCGTGTCGCCAACCTCTGCGCCGCCCAGCTCCTTCATGCACACCGTCCGGAGCCTCCCAATCCCCCCGCCCCGGCAGCTTGAGCTCGCCGCCCTGACCGCCGCCCGCTCAACCTGCCGCCCGCCCTCTCTTCGCCGAGTCTGCGTGGCGATGGCAGCGCCCCCACCCGCGCGTCGTCGAGCCAGCTCGGCGACAACTACCCACCAGCCACCTGGCCGGTCACGTCGCTGGAGTCTCCGGCCCTTCCCGCCACCCGCCCGCCCGGTCCTCCGCCCCTCCATCGACGTGCCCAATCTAAAGGCATCTGATTTCCCCCGCCCTCCGGCTCCGGACCGTGTCGCCAACCTCTGCGCCGCCCACTCCTGCACGCACACCGTCCGGAGCCTCCCAATCCCCCCGCCCCGGCAGCTTGAGCCGCCGACCACCACCGCCCGCTCAACCTGCCTCCCTCCGCTGAGCCGATCCCGGCCACCGCAACGCCCGTCAAAGCCACCTGGCCGGTCACGGCGCCGAAGCTGCGGCCCTTCCCCCACCCCCCGCCCGGTCCTCCGTCCTCCGGCGCCGTGCCCATTCCCCCCGCTCCAAAACCACCCGATTTCCCCCGCCCACGGCTCCAGACCGTGCCGCGAAAACTGGATGGCCGCCGCGACATTTCCGCCCGGCACCGTCTGGAGCCTCCCAAGCCCCCGCCCCGGCAGCTTGAGCCGCCGACCACCACCCGCCCCGCTCAACCTGCCGCCCACCCGCGCGTTGCCGAGCCACT
>CAWDUG010000008.1:0-159501 GCA_963805435.1 uncultured Gammaproteobacteria bacterium | reverse complement strand
CGCGTCGGCCTGAACGCGCCCTGCTCCAGGCCATCGTCGACATTCAGCACGCCATCGTCTTCAGCCATCGTCCTGCTCCTTGATCGTTGCCGCCTTGGCGAGCTCGCCCGCCTCGACATCGCGTCGGGTGGCCTCGCCAAGGGCGGTCAGGAATTCTGCGGGCGCGACCCTCTCGGCCCAGCCCATCAGCTTGCGCGCCGCGCTCTGCAGGCCGGCGTTGAAGTCGGTCTGCCGCGCGCTGGTGGCGTCCCAGGTCTCGGCCATCCAGCCGAAGTCGCGCGCCAGGCGGGACAGCACGCGCCGCCCGTCCTCGGTCCGCATGCACCGCCGCGAGCGCCTCGTCGTCGCCCGCGTCGCGGAGCTTCGCCAGCTGCTCGAGCCGGCGGTTCTGGCGGGTGTCGTTGAGGTCGCGGCTCATGACGCCTCCCGCGCCGGCGCCGCGCCGGTGATCGCCTCGAGACCGTTGCGGTCGCCGACCTGCGCCTCGGAGAGCGTCTTCGCGCCCTGCGCGAGCGCCGACTCCGGCCTGCATCGCCTGCGCCATGGCCGCCTGCTTCGCCCGCGCCTGGGCGAACGTCTGCGCCTCGCCGGTCGAGCGGATGATGCCGGCCGGCGTGCCGATCGCATCGGCGTGCTTGTCGATCGCGTCGTAGACGTCGAGCTTGTCGCCGGCCTGCGGGAAGGCGCCGACCAGCGAGCCGACGAAGCCGACGCTGCGCTCGATCGACTGCACCCGCGCCGCACTCTGCGCCTGGGCCAGCATCGAGATCAGCTCGACCTCGAGCGGCCAGCCGGCGAGCTCGTCGCGGCGGCGGCGCGAACAGGCGGTGCCGCATCATCTCCTCGAACGCCCAGTCGATCAGCGGCTTCAGCAGGTCGCCGTGCAGGCTCTCCAGCACGGGGCCGAGCATCATCAGCTTCTCTTCCTTGCGCGCGATGATCTCGAGCTGGTTGCGCGGCTGGATGCCGTCCATCTGCGAGATCATCAGGAACAGGTCGGCGAAGTAGCAGCGGTTCACGATGTCCCGCTCGTCGCCGATCAGGTCCTTGAGCGGCCCGATCACCGACGGGTTGGTCTGGTACATCGGCCGCCCGATCTTCTCGTTCAGGTTTCCCGCGAAGTAGTTCACGAAGCCCGGCGTCGTGCCCGACGGCTGGTTCTTCAGCTCGGCGGGAAAGGCCATCGGCGGATTGACGTGCTTGTCGACGGCGTAGTGCCGGCGCCTGCGCCAGCACCTGCAGCGACTTCACGTCGGAGTCGGCGGCGTGGCCGCAGCCCGTGCCGTAGGGATCGTCGGCCAGCACCTCCCAGCGCGGCGTCAGCACCGGCCAGCGGTCGTAGCCGGCGACCCTCAGCAGCCGGTCGTCCTTGCCCTCTTCCCAGGTGACCGAGCGCCAGCGCTTGCCCTTCGTGCCGAAGGCATCGGGCTCGAACTCGTCGTTCGGCTCGATGCAATGAACCAGCATGACGTTGGCGTCGGCACCGGCCTTGCCCTTGCGCGCCTTCACGTCGGGGCTGACGCGATCCTCGCCGTACTCGCGCATCACCGCGCGCGCCGGCAGGGCGAAGCGGCGGATGAAGGTGTCGGTCACCATGCGATGGTCGTTGGCCAGCCAGTAGGTGCCGACGGTCTGCGGGTAGAAGCGCATGACCTCGTCGAAGTCGGGCCGCATCAGCGCGCACGCCGTGCCGAACCCGGCGACCTCGCCGTAGAGGAGGTGCAGCGTCTGGTAGAGGTTCGACTGATTGAAGACCATCAGCATCCGCTCGGCGGCATGATCGAGCCACGCCTTCACGGCGGCCGAGTTGGCGACCTTCTGGTCGGCGACGGTGAGCCGGAACCATGGCTGGGTGCGCGGCGTGAGCCCGCCCATCAGGCCGGCACGCAGCACGCGCAGCGCGAAGTGCGCCACCATGTCGACGATCGCCTGGCTCTTCTTGGTGCCGCGGTCGCTCTGGCCGGCGGTGCGCAGGAAGTCGCCGCGCTGCGGGATCTGGTAGCGCGCGATGTCGCGCCAGCCCGGCTCCCACGAATGTCGGATCCGCTTCAGCTCGGCGAAGCGCGTATTGAGATGCTCGGCGAGCGCGCGTTCGGGGGCGCGACCATCGGCCATGTCATATCCCCGTCAGGGTCTTGAACCCTGGCGTTCCGGCGATGAAGGCCGGGGTGAGGATGCCCGCGCCGCCGCCGCTGTTGGTGATCGTGCTGGCAGTAGCCGGCGGCGGCCTGCGCCTTGCGCTTCATGTCGTCGCCCGCGCGGACCACGGCGGGATCGAGCGACGTCGGTGCCGGCGCCGGTGCTGCAGGCAGCAGCGGGGCCGATGACGGGATGCTGGGGGAGGCGCCGATGCACATCAGCGGCCCCGCCGGGAATTGGTGTCTAGGGGATGTGAGGTTGCCACATGGGAGTAGCTAGTTTCTGTGATTTAGGAGACGCAAACCCAAAGCGCGATGCCGCCGCGATCGTGGGTCGATTCCGCGAACATCGGTGGGGAGAAACGCGAAGGTCATGCTCCGCGCGCCACCGAATTCATGATCATGCTGCTGTGAGCGCGGCTCTCCAGAGCCGCTCATATGGGGTGGTTGCAGCATCCATGAGCGGCTCTGGAGAGCCGCGCTCCCAGCATCCGAAAGATTTGCAAGCTGGAGGGCGTGGATGCTGCAGCTGCGCGGTGCGCCCGGTGATCGGCGACTCGCAACGACGTTGCTAGCGGAAGCGCGGGAGTTGTACGGCACCCTCGGCATGCGCCGCCATGTGGCGCTCGTCGAGGCGATGTCCGCTGCCTCCTAAGTGTGCGGCTCATTTGCAGCGGCGCTGCACAACGTCCCCGCGTCACGATCGCCGTCGAATCCAGCAGGGCCTGCTATCGCGACAGGTCCGCCACGGTGTGCCATTCGCCGACCGTGGACTCGAGCTCGTAACGGTCCGACAGCGGAAATCCCGGCGCACGCATGGTCGTCAACCGCTGATCGAAGTGAACCGATGTCGCGTACCGGGGCTCGGTGGCCGTCAGCGACCCGGCGGCGAGACTGCCGTAGATCACCAGCTTGCCGGCCCGCCGCGAACGAAAGCTGCGTACGGCAAACAAGCCGCACGCGTAGATCGATGCATACACCTCGAGATCGCCGGGGCCGGTCACGTCGGGTTCGCCGATCTCAACCGAGCGCTCTGCGACGAGCCCCAGGTAGTCGCCGGCACCGGGCTCGCGAGGATCGTGCGCATAGCGCAGGTCGTGCGTGATCACGATTCGGCCTGGTGTGTAGACCAGCACCGTGCCCTTCACGGTACCGTTCACCTCGAGCGTCACATCGTCGGCGCCGATCAGTGGCGATGGGCCCGCGGGCGGGGCAGAAGGTGTTTTCGTTACAGACCGTGCCGGCGCGAGCGGACGAGCCCAGGAGAGGGGTCGCGCAGTACGCGGGGTTCTCGCTGCTTGCGGGCATCGGCGTAGAAGCCGAGCAGCGGGAGAAGCTCGAGCGGCTCACGCGCTACGTCAGTCGCCCGCCGGTGGCCATTGATCGGCTCGCTCTCACGGCGCAGGGGCAGGTCCGTTACCGGCTGAAATACGCGAGAATCACGCCAGCTCGCGCGGGCGCGGCTACCGCCGCAGGCGTCGCTGTTTTGATTCGGATGGTCATCGACGGGCTCGTGGTTTGCAGCGCGGGCGGCGGGCGGTGCTGCGCGCAGCATGACCGGAGGCATCGGCGGCGCGTATGCGTTGAAATTCCCCTGTGACGTGGGGTGGGAGGCCGGCTCGCGACAAACTCTGCGCCGAGGCCGATGCGACGCTCCTCGTACCACAACGCGGCGTCGTCGAACTCGCGGCGCGCTGCACGCCGAAGGACGACTGGACGAATCATCGCTTCGTCAGTTCACACGCAAGTGCATCTCGACAAGATCGCCAGGCGTCTCAACGAACGACCGAGAGAGACCTTGGGTTTTGAAACTGAGAGATACAATGCCTGTGTTGCATCGACCGGTTGAAATCGCAACCGTGCGCTAAAGCCCCGGCGGCATTCGGCGCATGAACTCATCAATCGCCGGTCGGCGACACGCAGGCGAAGTTCGCAGCATCGTCAGTGCTTCCGCTACGGTTGTACTGCGCGACTTCGGGGTACGGGCACAGAGGCCGCGTTCGGACCACGTCGCCCCTTTCCACCTTGGATGCCACGATTCGCTCCGGCGCCTCGCCACGCTCTACCCACGCCTCGAGCGCTCCCAAACCATCGAACTTGTCCGGCCCTGCGCCACCTCTGCAGTGGCTCATACCCGGCATCAGAAAGAGGCGGTGAAACTCCTGGACATCGCGACGGGCTTCCTCCGACATCGAGCCGCCGACCGTCTCAGTCACTGCGTTGAAGTAGTCGATGCTGCTGTAAGGCGTGATCCCCCAGTCGGCCCATCCGTGATACTGGATCAGCTTGCCGCCGCGATCACGGAATGGCCGAAGATCCGGATCATTCGAATTCAGAAGCTTTCCGGCATGTCGATCGGCGTAGGCAACGTCGCGCTCCAGGTCCATGGTCGCGTAATCCCAGGTTGGGTCCTGAAACACAAAGTACCGGTACATGGCCTCGGCGAACTCGATCTGGCCAGTGCTGCCGAGATAGCCGCCCGCCATCAGGTGCCAATTCGACTCACTGCCTTTCGGGAATCCCGGGAAGATCTTCGTCCCGTCGCTGCGGAGAATATCGGCATAGATTCGCTTTACGGCCTGCACCTGGGGCGCCGTGAGGCATGTTGCCGAATCGGCACCAGTGCACGCGAGCTGTTGTGGATCGAACGGACAGACGGCTGGATTCTCGATGAGGCCGTCCTCCACACCGTCCAGAGCGTCGCATGTGGCGAGCACCGCCGCATGAAGCATCGGCAGCTTGTTGATCGGCGTATCGAGTCTGGTCGCCGGATCGACATGAGCGGCCAAGCCAAACGAGATCTGCGCTGCCTGAAGGTGGGTGATGAAATTCGCGGGTGCGCCTGCGAGTATGCCGTTATAGTCGTTCGGATAGCGCTGCGCCTCGGTCATGGCCTGAAATCCGCCGCTCGAGCATCCGGTGAAGTAGCTGTACTGTGCGGGCCGGCCGTATACCTCCGAGACGATCGCCTGTGACTTGACCGTCATCTCGTGAATGCCCCGATGCGTCCAATCTTCGACCACGCCCTGGTTGAGCTTCCCATCCCGCATCGCCCACGTGCCATCGAACGATTCGCTCTGATGGCCTGTATCCGTCCCGCCGACGGCATAGCCGTCGTCGAGTGCCTCAGCCATAACCGCATAGGGCAACTTGCCGTAGAAGGCGCCGAGACCTACACCACGGAAGCGGCCGTTCCAATCCTCGAGCGGCATCCACACTTCGAAATTGATCGCCGGCTCTACAACGCCGATGACGCGACAGAAAGGCCGATGTATCTCGACCGGAGCCGTCAGGCCGAGGCCCTTCTCTGTCCCTGCAACCGCGTGCGCGCCGTTCGCATGAATCGCCTCCGCGCGTGTAATGTGCGTATCGGGCAACGAGAGGCCGGAGATCTCCCTGCACGCCTGCTCTACGCTACGCGCCGATTGCGCGTGCAGCGCGTGGCTGAGCCCGCAGATGGCCAAAAGCATGAAGCTTGCAGTTCGTAACGGCCGGTTGCTCGTTTGCATGTGTGGTACCTGTTTGAAGCTCACGCATAGACTTGATCAAATGCGAACCGATCGATAGCGCGTCGTAAGCGACCGTGAGTGCGTTGCCGGACTGACTCGTCGACGTCACTCGACCCAACAGATCATAGCCGAACGAGACATTGGGCTACGTCTCGGCGGCCACGCCGGGGCGCGGTGCGAGCTGGGGCAAGGAAGCCCGCCCCGGCACCGCCTCACCGCACACCGCTAGTAACCGGTGCAGGCTAAACGCGCGTAGGCAGTCGCACCGCCACGGCCGTCCCCGGCTTGCGGCGCGGCGGTGAATCGCAGAGCATGCCGCGTCGCCGTTTGCCGAGGTTCTCGATGTCGCTGCTGCGATGCCGCCGCGCTGTTCGTCGCGATCGTGATTCTGGCCGGCTGCGCAGTTCTTACGGCCGACGGCGAGCGGCTCGCGCTGACCTCGTCCGAGTTCCGCGCTTATGTCGAGCGAGTATTCAGGGAGCAGAACCGGATCGCCGACCAGTTCGCGTTTGCGCTCGAGGACGAACGCGGCGTGCCGGCGGGCGTCACGGCGCGCGGAGCAGTCGTTGCTCGACGCTTGCGCGCAGTTGAACGAGCTCGCAACGGCGCGCCGCGACGAGCGGCACTTGAGTGTGCGGCGAGCGGTCCGCTGCGGCGCGTAGCGTGCCGATGTGCGAGCGAACGATGCGAGCGAGTGCCGCTACGCTCGAGGCGTGGCGTGCGGCGCGCCGCTAAGGCGGCAACAGCCGGCCCACGGCCACGAGGTGCTGCTTGATAGTACGGCAGAGTTGAGGTTCGCGATCGCGACTCGCTGGCCGCTGGCCGGCGCATGCACGAACCAGCCGTCGCCCAAGTAAATCCCGACGTGCGACAATTTCGTTTCGTCCTGGAAGAACATCAGATCGCCGGCCCCCGCTTCGCCGAGCGCGATCTTGCGCGCGGCGCGGAACAGTTCCTGCGACGTACGGGGCACGCGATAGCCGGCCTTAGTATACGCATAGAAGACGAGACCGCTGCAATCGAAGCCTTCCTCCGGCTCCGCGCCGCCATAATGGTATTGCGAGCCCACCAGGTTGCGTGCGAGCCCAGCGATTGCGGCTGCCGACATAGGTTCTCAGTCGGGCGGGGCACGACGATGGCGCGCGCCGGCTTGCGCACGGGTTGTCGCGGCGCTCCGGCACAGCCGGTGCAGCCGTGGCGCCACGGCGAGTAGAAGCGGCAAGTTTCATGTGCAGTACAGGCGGACCATGGAATGCCATCCTGGCGGGTGCTAGCTGAATTCATCCTGAATTCGCGCCGCAGTATCGCCGTGCGCGAGCGCGCCGTCGACCGCACAGCTCACAAAAATCTATCGGGCTGCGGCGGGCCTACACGAGCCAGGGCGGCAGCGGCAGATCTTTTGCCTTGAGGAACTCGGGATTGAACAGCTTCGATTGATAGCGCGCGCCGGAGTCGCACAGCACGGTCACGATCGTCTTGCCCGGACCGAGCTGCTGCGCCAGGCGGATGGCGCCCGCCACGTTGATGCCGGTCGAGCCGCCCAGCAACAGGCCTTCGTGCTGAAGCAGGTCGTACAGCACCGGCAGCATTTCGCGCGTCGGGAATCTGGATAGCGTCGTCGATCTTGGCGCCGTCGAGGTTGCCGGTCACACGTCCCTGGCCGATGCCCTCGCTGATCGGAGCTGCCGGCCGACCCCTTGAGCTCGCCAGTCTTGATCCAGCTGTAGATCGGCGCGCCCATCGGGTCCGCTGCGGCAGTCACGATGCGCGGATTGCGGTGCTTCAAGTACGCGCTGACGCCGGCCAGCGTGCCACCGGTGCCGACGGCGCAGATGAAGCCGTCGACCTTGCCGTCGGTCTGCTCCCAGATCTCCGGGCCCGTGCTCGCCGCGTGGCCGTCGCGGTTCGCGGGGTTGTCCCACTGGTTCGCGTACAGCACGCCGTGCGGCTCGGTGGCTTCGAGCTCCTTGGCCGTGCGCGCAGCGATGTGCACGTAGTTGTTCGGGTCCTTGTAGGGCACCGCCGGCACTTCGCGTAGCTCCGCGCCGCACAGCCGCAGCATGTCCTTCTTCTCCTGCGACTGCGTGTTCGGCATCAGGATCAGCGTGCGGTAGCCGCGCGAGCGCCCGACGAGCGCCAAGCCGATGCCCGTGTTGCCCGCTGTGCCCTCGACGATGAGCCCGCCGGGCTCGAGCACGCCGCGCCGCTCGGCGTCGAGCACCATGAACTTCGCGGCCCGGTCCTTGACCGAGCCGCCGGGATTCAGGAACTCGGCCTTGCCCAGGATCGTGCAGCCGGTCAGCTCCGAGGCACGCCTGAGCTTGATCAGCGGCGTGTTGCCGACGGCGTCGACGAAGTCGTTACGGATGTCCATGCGTCCCAGGCTCAGCGCAGACGTCACTTCGCTGACCACGGTGATCGTGATCTTCTCCGAGCGCACCGGCGGCTGATGCGGGATGTGCGCCGCGTCGCCGAGCACGAGCTGCAGAGTGTGCTTGCCGGGCTCGAGCGCGAGCTCGGTTTCGGTCTGGCCCGCACCGAAGTGCTTGTGCGTCGCGTCGTTCGGGATCGGCAGGTTGTCCGGGGGCAGCTCGGCCACGTCGATCAGCAGGTGGTGATGGCCGGTGTTCGGTGCCGTGACGCCCGCCGGCGCCACCCCCATGCCGCGCAGACCGAACCGGACCGTGACCGGGAGACGTCACGGTCGCGCCGTTCGCGGGGGCCAGGAAATACACCACCGCGCCGTCGGGCGACGCGGTGCGCGGCAGCGCGGCCGGGGCCGTTTCCTGCGCGGGACCGAAGGCCGGAAGAGCCAATAGAAGGAGGCCGCAGAACGATGTTATCTTGCGCACGTGGTCGCCCCTGTTGCGATAGTGGTGGGTCGTTCGAAATGCACCGCGAATATTAACAGGAGCCGTGAGCCGTCAACGCGAACGAGCCGCTGAGCGTTATGCAATATCTTCGGCCGCCGAGCATCCGCTCTGATTACAGTGAACTTAGGTGTGACCCTGCGTTACTAACAAGCATCCCGCCAGCCACTCGCGAGCTGCAGACGAGTGGTCGATCGGCAGCGAATTTTCATCGAGGTGACTCATGGGACCAATGCTTCTGCGCGGTTCGCTGCTCGGCGGCTTGTTCGCGGGCATTCTCGCGTGTAGCAGCCAGCAGACGCTGGGCGGCTCCTCCGGCGGCGCGTCGATGCCGTCCGGCGGTGCCTCTGGGGGCTCATCAGGCTCTTCGGGCGGCGTCGGGGGCGCCCGTCCGGGGCGGCTCGTCCGGTGGTGGCTCGTCGGCATCGGCGGGGGTGGCTCATCCGGCGGCGGTGCGTCGGCGGGCGGCGGCTCATCCGGCGGCGGTGCCGCAGGCGGTGGTGCGGCGGCAGGCGGCGGCTCGTCCGGCGGCGGTGCCGCTGGCGGCGGTCTAGGTTCGGCGGGCGGCGGCCTCGGCTCATCGGGTGGCGCGGTTCGTCCGGGGGTGGCCTTGGCTCGTCCGGCGGCGGCTTGCCGGGCTCGAGCGGCGGGGGTCTGCCCGGCTCCAGCGGTGGGGGTGCAGCGGGCGGTGGTTCGTCCGGCGGCGCATCGGCGAGCTTACCCGGTGGCGGCTCGATCGGTCTTCCCGGCAGCGGCGGGTCTCAAGGGCAAGGTACGGCCGCTGGCGGTCCGGGCGCGGGCGGCAGGCTCGCGCAGTGGCTCGGGCGCGGCCGGCGCGGGCGGCTCCAGCGCTGGTCAGGGTTCTGCGGGCGCGGCGGCGCCGACGGCTGGCGGTGGCGGAGCGGGCGGCAGCGGCGCCGGCGGGCGACGGCGGCGGCTCCGGCGGCGCCGGCATAGGCGGCTCGTCCGGGCAGTCGGGCGCCGGCGGCGGTGGCGGCGGCAACGCGCACGGCGCAGGCGGCGCGGCGGTGGCGACCAGCGCACGGCGCAGAACGGCGGCACGGGCACCAGGCACCGGCACCGGTGGCAAGGGCACGCGAAGGCGGCGGCAGCGGCGACAGTCCGTTCGGCGATGGCACCGGCGGCGACGCGACTGGCCAAGGCGGCGACGAGGAATTCAAGCGCTCGCTCGGCGATTTCGACGCTGTCATGAGTTCCGAGCGGGACAGAGATCGCGAAGAACGGCGGTGGCGCTGCGGCGGACGCCGGATCGGGCGGGGCCGGCGGCGTAGGCGCCGCGGGCAGAGCGGCGCCGCAGGACAGGGTGGCCGGCAGGCCGAGGCGGCGGTGGCGCCAACGCGGCAGGCGGTGCCGGCGCGGGCGGCGCGGGCGGTGCCGGAGGTCAGGGCGCCCCGGCGGCGACAACGGTCAGGCCGGGTCGAGCGCGCCGCCGGGCAACGCCGCCGGAATCGGCCGTCGCCGCGGTCAAAGGTTGCGGCGAGCCCGACAAGGTGGCGCGGCAGCTGTGCGAGGCGGCGACGCAGGAGAACGGATCCGTTCCTGCGTGCGGCGTTGTGGGACGAGTACAACCAGTACAAGAAGATTCTGGCGCGGCAGTAGCGTCAGCGTAGGGGGTTGGTCATGCGTCGTATCGGGCTGCTGTTGCTCGCCTTCTGGTGGGTGAGCCGGTTGCAGCACCTCCGAGGTGCTGGTGGCGCACACGGTACCGCTCGCGAAGGCCACCGCGGACGCCCCCGAAGCCGAGTTGCTCGACGTCGGTATCAAGGTTTTCGAGTCCGGCGTGCCCGAGGGCGAGGTCGACAAGGAAGTCATCGAGTCGCTTGATCAAGGAAGGCACGTTCGTGCAGATCCGCCGCAGCGAAGCGCTGTACATGGCCGTTGTGCTGCGCAACACGCTGCAGAAGTCCGGCAACTGGGGCTCGGTATGGGTCACGCCGAAGGAGACCACCGTTGCGGATCTCGCCGTGACGGCGAAGATCCTGCACTCCGATGGCGATCAGGTGCGGTTGCACGTCGTCGCGAAGGACGCCACTGGCCGCGTCTGGGTCAACAGGAACTACGAGATGGCCACGGCCGCTGGCGCTTTCAACCGAAAGCGCTATCCGGATCTCGATCCGTATCAGGACGTATTCAACGAGATCGCGAACGACCTTGCCGTAGCGCGTGACAAGCTCACCGCAGAGCAGCGCCGCGACCTTCGCGGCGTATCCGGAATGCGCTATGCCGCGGACGTGAGCCCTGACGCATTCAAGGGCTATGTAGCGGACGACGGAAAGGGCCGCTACACCTTGAATCGCCTGCCGGCGGCCGACGACCCGATGTACGGCCGCACACAAAGTGTGCGCCAGCGCGAGCGGTTGTTCCTCGACACGCTCGACGAGCACTACGAGAAGTTCTACGTCGACGCTGGAGATTCCTACAACAGCTGGCGCGAAAACTCCCGCGAAGAAGCCATCGAAGATCCACGAGCTCACGAAGCAGGCCCACTGGCGCACGGGGCTGGGTATCGCAACGATCGTCGCGTCCGTCGTATACGGGCAAAAGAGCGATGGCAGCTTCACCGACCGCGTGATCCGCGACGCGATGATGTATGTCGGCTTCGACATGATCCGCACGAGCCAGGTGCGCAAGCAGGAGAAGAAGATCCACACCGACGCGCTCGATGAGCTTTCGTCGAGCTTCGAGACCAAGATCAAGCCCATGGTCGTCGAGATTCAGGGCACGCAGCATCGACTCACGGGCACGGCGGATGCCCAGTATCAGGAGTGGCGGGATCTGCTGCAGCAGATCTTCGCAAGCGAATCGGGCTTCAAGCCCGAGGACGTCACGATCTATACCGAGACGGAGCCCGAGGCGCCCGTCGAGTTGCCGCCGGTGCCGGCGGCGGCCCCTGCATCCGCGCCGGAAGGAGATCCCGCCGCGCCGAGCGGCGAAGCCACGACGGAAGGCGGTTCGGATGCAAGCGCGACGGCGACCGGCGGAGTCTGAACTAGCCGCCACCGACAGCGCTGTCGCGTTCCGACCTGGCCGCGGCCCCGACGTCGGCGGCTGGTGTTTGCGCGAGCGGCTTGGACGCGGCGGTAGCGCGTGTGTCTGGCGCGCGGTAGACGGCGCGGGCGCGTGGCCGCGGTGAAAATCCCGAACGCGCATGCCGCCGATTCGCTGCGCCACGAGCACTCGCTGCTCGCGGCATTCCGGCATCGCCAACGTAGTCGCGACCCTTGGCATCGCGTCCTCGCACGGGCGCATCGCGCCCTCGCACTCGAATACCTGCCGGGCGGCGATCTCGTGCGCTCGCGGGCGGCCCGCCGCAGCATTGGCTCCCTGCGCTGCGCGGCGTGCTCGCTGCGCTACGCGCAGCTGCACGCGCATGGCTATGCGCATTGCGACGTCAAAGCACGCAACGTGCTGTTTGCCGCGGACGACAGCGCCGCGTCTGATCGACTTCGCTACGGCGCGGCCGCTCGACGCGCCGCTGCGCCGCAGTGTCGCGACCGCCGCATGCACGCCGGCCGGCGCTTCGACCAGCGGTCGCGCTGCCGACTGCTTCGCGTTCGCGGCGTTGACCTACGAGCTCGCGACCGGGAGCTTGCCGTACGGCGCTATGGGCGCCGGCCGGCCTTGCGAGGCGCCGCGCAAGGCGGTTCTCGCCGCCGCGCACGCGGCGCCGCTGCTGCGGCGTGCGGAGGACGTGCTCCGCGCCGGCGGCCGCGTCCACGACGGCCTGTTGGTGTTTGCCGATGACATAGAATCTGCGCTCGAGGCTTACAGCTGAAGTAACTTCGTGGACCCGACCCTCCCAAAACACGACGAGACGATCGTTCCGGTCCGCCCAGGCCTGGGCGGGCCGAAGCCGTTCGCCGCGCAGTGCGGCGCAGGCGCCGGCATCTGGTTCGCGGCCGGGACCCTGGCTCACCGTCGCAGGTTCGCTGGTGTTGCTAGCCGTGGCCGCAGTCGCGTTCGTCTGGTTGCCGCGTCATCTCGCCGACGCGAAGGCCGCGCGCGAGCATGCGGCCGCGACACCGGTGCGCCGCGGTTGCCGTGCCGGCCGCCCGGTGGAGCCGCTGTCGCCCGAAGAAGCCGAGCAGCTCCGCGATCGCAGGCCGAGGGTCTGCTCGCGGGTCTGCTCACTCAGCAGCAGCGCCTGAATGCGCAGAACGTCGAGAGCTGGGGCGGCGATTCGTGGCACCGCCACGAATCGCTGCAACGCGACCGGCGAGGACGCGTTCCTGGCCAAGGATTTCCGCGCGGCCGTCAAGAATTACACGGATGCCAACGCACTCGGCGAGGAGTTGCTCGCCCGCGCCGTGCAAACCGTTGACGGGGCGCTCGCCGCCGCCGCCGCCGCGTTCACGGCAGGCAACGTCGAGCTCGCGCTGCGGCAGTACGACATCGTGCTGGGCATCGATCCCGAGCATGCGGCGGCCAAAGCGGGCCGCGCTCGCGCGGAGCGGCTGCCCGAAGTGCTCGTGCTCGTCGGCCGCGCCGACGATCAGCGCGCGCACGGCGAGTTGCAGCAGGCATCGCGAGTTATCGCGAGGCGCTCGCGATCGACTCGGGCTGGGAGCCGGCGCGCACCGCCGTTGCCGAAATCACGAAGAACATCGGGACAACGAGTTCGAGCAGCATATGTCGGCGGGTGCGAGTGCGCTGGCGGATGAGAAATTCGCGGACGCACAGCAGCAGTTTCGCGCGGCGCTCGCCGTGCGGCCCGGTGCGCGCGAAGCCGAGGAGGGCCTTGCCGCAGGCGCAGGAAGGTGCGAAGCTCGGCAAGATCGCGCTCTCGGAGGCGCGCGCGGCTGCGTTCGAGAAACGCGAGTTGTGGGATCAGGCCGTGGCGTTGTACCGGCAGGTGCTTGCGACTGATCCGACGCTGGTGTTCGCGCAGACTGGGCTTGACCGTGCCACCACTCGTGCCGGGCTCGACGCCAAGCTTGCGAACCTGATCCAGAATCCGACGCTGCTGTTCGGCGATCAAACGCTCGCGGCCGCACGCGAATTGCTCGGCGTGGCCGCGGAAATCGACGACAGCGGTCCCAGGATCGAAGGTCAGATCAAGGACCTGACGGCTTTGATCGCGCTTGCGACCCGGCCAATCCGCATTCGGCTCGAGTCCGATCTTCTGACCGAGGTTACGTTGTACCGTGTCGGCGCGCTCGGCGCGTTCTCGGCCAAGGAAGTCGAGCTGCGGCCCGGCACCTATACGGCGATAGGCAGTCGTGATGGCTACCGCGACGTGCGCCGAACTTTCACGATCGTGCCGGGGCGCGAGCCGGCGTCGATCAGTGTGATCTGCAAGGAGCCGATCTGACGGCAGGGACGATGATGGGTGACGGCAGGAACGCACGTAACTGGGTCGTAGCAGTCGACGAGTCGGGTCGGCGGCGCGAATTCGATTTGTCCGAGCTGCCGTTGTCGTTCGGTGCCGTTGGCGCGGACGTAGGATTGCCCGGTGTGCCGGGCACGCTGCAGATCGGCAAGCTCGACGAAACGTTCTTCGTGCAGATAGGCAGAGGCACGCGCAACGTGCGCGTGAACGGCCAAACCGTCGCAGGCTCCAGCGCGCTGCGCGACGGCGACGTCATCGCCATCGATCGCGTGCGGCTCGCCTGCCGGATTGACGGCGGCGCTCTGACGGTCGGCGTGCAAATGCAGGTGACTGCCGGCGACACCGCGCCACCGGATCTCGAGGAAGTTGCGCGTACCCGCGAAGCCGCCGGTGCGGTCACGATCACGCCGATCGCGTTCAAGCCAACGGCACCGGTCGCAGCCGCGGGCGCTTGGCGCGCCCCGCGCCCGGCGACGATTGGCGTCGCGGCCGCGGTGGCGGCCGCGGCCGTGATCGCATGGTTCACGTTCACGGCGAGGTCGATCGAGCTGAACATCGATCCGGCGCCCGAGCGCGTGAGCGTGCCGGGCACGTTCTTCAAGCTGCGGCTCGGCGAGCGCTATCTGCTGCGCCCGGGGCCGCATCGGGTGGCCGCCGAGCTCGCCGGCTATTACCCGCTCGACACGTCGATCGAGGTGTCTGGCACGTCGGCCGAGCAAGCCTTTCCGCTCTCTTTCACGAAACTGCCGGGGAAAATCACGCTGACAACCGAGCCGGAGGCCAAAGCGCAAGTACTCGTCGACGGCGCGATGCTCGGGACCACGCCGCTCGCCGATGCCGAGCTCACACCCGGACTCCACCGCATCGAGTTTCGGGCGGACCGCTATCTCGCAGAGGTGCGTGAGCTCGAGGTCACCGGCGGCGGCGAGCGGCAGCAGCTTGCCGCCAAGCTCACGCCGGATTGGGCCCCCGTACGCTTGCGCACCGACCCGCCAGGCGCGACCGTCGTGGTCGACGGCGCCGTGGTGGGCGCTACGCCGACAACGCTCGAGCTCACGGCCGGCGAGCGTTCGCTCGAGGTGCGCCTCGCGGGTTTCAACGCGTGGAACGGTAAGGTGCAGGTCGTCGCGAATCAGCCGCTCGAGCTGCCGGACGTGAAGCTCGCGCCCGCGGACGGTCGTGTCGAGATCGCGAGCGCGCCGAGCGAAGCCAGCATCAGCATCGACGGCGAGTTTCGCGGCCGCACGCCGCTACAGGTGAAACTCGCACCTGGCCGCGCGCACAAGCTCACGTTGACGAAACCTGGCTATGAGACGGTCACGAACGAGTTATCCGTCGCGGCCGACAGCGGCAGGCGGTTGATGCTGGAGCTCACGCCGCAATACGGCGCCGTGGAAGTCGTGAGCACTCCGGCGAACGCGGCGATCGTGGTCGATGGGCAGCGCAAGGGCGTGACACCCGCCACGCTGCAGTTGACGGCCGTGAGCCACGTGATCGAGATCCAGCAGCCCGGGTTTGCGCCGGAGCGCTTGGAGCTGATGCCGCGCCCCGGGTTTCCGCAGAAGATCGAGCGTACGCTGGTCATGCTCGACACGAGCTCGGGCGGCGGTTTTCCGTCGACTTTGCGGACGGGCACGGGCCAGGATTTGAGACTCGTGCCCGCCGGACAATTCACGATGGGCTCCTCGCGGCGGGAAGCGGGCAGACGTTCGAACGAAGTGTTGCGGCCCGTCCGCGTCACCCACGCGTTCTACCTGGGCTCGCGCGAGGTCTCGAATGCCGAGTTCCGAAAGTTCAAGCCGGAGCACAGCTCGGGCTCGTTCGGCGGTCTGTCGTTGAACGACGATGATCAGCCCGTCGCGAACGTGACCTGGGACGAAGCCGTGCAGTATCTGAACTGGCTCAGCATCAAGGACGGGCTACAGCCGGTCTACGAGGAGCGTGCCGGCGGGTGGGCGCCGGTACGGCCGCTGCGCAACGGCTATCGGTTGCCGACCGAGGCAGAATGGGAATGGTCTGCGCGGTTCGCGGGTCAGCAAGTCGGGTTGCTGTATGCGTGGGGCGTCGACCTGCCGCCGCCCGAGCACGCCGGTAACTACGCCGATCTCGCAGCCGCCAAGATTCTGCAGACTACGCTGATCACCTACAACGACGGCTTCCCGGTCAGCGCTCCGGTCGGTACGTTCGCTGCCAACGACTACGGGATCCACGATCTTGGCGGCAACGTGTCGGAGTGGGTCCAGGACTACTACTCGCTCGACATCGTCGACTCGACGCAGCGCATCGACGACCCGCTGGGGCCGGAAGTCGGGCGGTTCCATGGCGTTCGCGGGGCCAGCTGGCGCAGCGCGACGCTCACCGATCTGCGCGTGGCGGCGCGCAGCTACGAAGCCAATGCCCGCGACGATCTCGGGTTCAGACTAGCGCGCAACCTGCAGTGAGGTTGCGGAATGAGCGAGCGTCGGCACAGTCTAATCCCCTCGTCGAAGGGCCCTAAGAGGTAGCCATGAATACGTTTCGAACCGCTGCTCTCGTAGCCGCGCTCGCGGTGATGTCGGCCTCGGCGTTGGGTCAGGAGAAGAAAGAGGCCCCGCCTGCGACGGCTCCACCCGTTGCCGCGGACGCTCCGCCCGCTGCCACGCCGCCGCCGCCGCCGCCCACCGAGCAACGCGGGGTGGTCAAAGACGACGAGTTCATTCCGACGCAAGACATCCCTCCCGACGAGGATGTCACGTTCCCCGTTGGCATCTGATTCCATGAGCGTGCTCGCGATCGACATCAACGATGCAGGTATTGCCGTGGCTGACGCCACGGGCGTGCTCGGCGTCGAGCCCGGTTTCGCCGTCGTCGATCGCGGATCGCATCCTGACCGGCGATGAAGCCGTTGCAATAGCGCGTTTGCGCCCACGCCAGGCCAGCAACCGCTTCTGGAGTGCGTTGAGCCTCGAGCCGGGATCGGCCGGCGTCGACTTGCCGAGCGCCGCCGAGCTCGCGCACGCGCAGCTCGCCGCGATCTGGCAGAAGGCGGGGCAGGCGCGGACCGACGTGTTGCTCGTGGTGCCGGCCGGCTACCGCGTCCGAGCAGCTCGGCCTGCTGCTCGGGCTCGCGCAGGAGTGCGGCATGCCGGTGCGCGCACTCGTCGACGTGGCCGCCGCGGCCGGTCATCGACCTTATCCCGACCGCCAGCTCGTGTACCTCGACGCCGGTCTTTATCGCGTGACCGCCACGGTGCTCGAGCAGGGCACCGACGTCGCGGTCCGTGCCGAGCATGCGTTGCTGCAGTCCGGGCTCATGGGCCTCATGGACGCTTTCGCGCGCCGCATCGCGGACGCATTCGTGCGCGCCACACGGTTCAACCCGTTCCGCAACGGGGAAACCGAGCAGGCGCTGTACGACCGACTGCCCGGTTGGCTCGACGCGTGGTGCAGCGAAGAACGGCTCGAGCTGAAGTTGCCTTACGCCGGCGACGACGTGTGCGTGACGATCGAACGCGACGAGGTGCTCGGTGTGGCCGCGGGCTTCTATCGCGGCGTCGCACAGCTGGTCGCGCAGAATCGCGAGCCAGACCGCGGCCTCGTCGTGCTGGTATCGCATCGTCTGGCGCGGCTGCCGGGCCTGCTCGGCGAGCTCGCGCGAATCGACGACACGCGGATCGAAACGCTCGAGGAAGGCCACGCCGCCCGCAGCGCGTTGCTCGCAGCGCTGCAGCCCAGCGGCACGGACGTGAAATTGCTGAAGCGTCTGCCGTGGCGCGCAGCGCCGTTGCCTATCCAGGCGGCCACGGGGCGCGCCGCCGCCCCGTCTGCGGTACCGATCGAGTCGCGCGAGTCGCGCGCGACGCACGTCGTGCACGGCGGCACGGCGTATCGCGTCGGGGCCCGTGGCATCGTCGTCGGCCGCGATACGGATCCAATGCGGCGCACGATCATGGTGCCCGACAACCATAGCGGCGTGTCGCGTGTGCACGCGGAGATACAGCTGCGCGACGGCGAGCTGAAGCTGCGCGACCTGAGTCGGTACGGCACCTACGTCAACGAGAAGAAGGTAGCGGGTGAGGTCGCGCTGCAGCCAGGCGACGTCGTGCGCGTCGGCTCGCCGGGTATCGAGCTGCGCGCCGTCGTCGTGGAGGCCGCCGAGTGAGGAGGCGCAGTCGCGAAATCAACGTCTTCTCGATGTCGTTCCTCGACGCGATCACGGCGGGGTTCGGCTGCGTCGTGCTGCTGTTCATGCTCGTCAGCCAGAACGCGTTATTCGACACGCCGCACGGTCGTCGACGATCTCTCGGCCGAGGCGCAGCGCTGGGAGCTCAAGGTGGTCACGGGGCAGAAGAACCTCGTGCAGATGAAGGATCAGCTGACGCAGCAGCTCCAACAGTGGACCGCATTGAAGGCGCTGCGTGCCAATCTGGTCAGTGAGATCGACGACACCAAGACGAAGCTCGCCGCGGAGACGCAGGACTCGCGAGGCGCGGAAAGCTGCGATCGAGAAGCTGCGTGCGGATCTGGCAGCGCTCGACAAGCAGACGGAGGCGCTTTCGGCCTCCGCGAAGAAGCCGACGCCGGACGGTAACTCGCTGCGTTCGTTTACAGGCGATGGCAGCCGGCAGTATCTGACCGGTTTGCGAATGGGCGGCAAGCACATCGTCATCCTGGTCGATACGTCGACCAGCATGCTCGATCGCACGATCGTGAACATCATTCGGCGACGCAACATGTCGCCGGAGCTGCAACGACAGGCGCCGAAGTGGAAGCAGATCGTGAACACGGTCGACTGGATCACGACGCAGATCGAGCAGGGAACGCAGATCCAGATCTTCGGCTTCAACGACAAAGCGACGTCGCTGCTGCCGGGCAGCAACGGCAAGTGGGTGACGGTCACGGACGGCAAGGAGATCGAGCGCGGCCGTCACAACGCTACGCGCCGAGTACCCGAAGGGGCCCACGAGCCTGCACGCCGCGTTCGCGGCCGTGCGGTCGATGGAGCCCAAGCCCGACAACGTCTATCTGCTGACGGACGGCCTGCCGACGATGGGCGAGATCGTGCCGACGCGCGCCGGGCGTTACGGCCGGCGAGCGGCTCGATCACTTCAATCGCGCCGTCCGGCAGCTGCCGAACGGCGTTCCGGTGAACGTGATCCTGTTCGCGATGGAAGGCGACCCGCAGGCCGCGCCCGCGTACTGGGTGCTCGCGCTGCGCACCGGCGGCTCGATGCTCGCACCGGCGGAGGATTGGCCGTGAGGCGCCGCCGCGAGTTCGAAATTTTCAGCATGTCGTTCCTCGACGCGATCTGCTGCGGCTTCGGGGCAATGATCCTGCTGTTCATCGTTACGCGCATCAGCGAGCCGGCCAGGCTCGAGGAGAGCAAGAACGATCTGAGCGGAGTGATCACGCAGTACGAGCAGGAGCTGAACGACATTCTCGGCGAAACCGACAAGATCCGGCGCGACGTGTCGACGACCGCCAGCGACTACACGACCGACGTGCGGAGCGTGGAGACGCTGCGAACGCGAGCTCGAAAGAATCCGCCAGGAAGTGCTCGCGACCGTGCAGAACTCGCGCGTCTCGAACGAGGTCCAGGGCAAGCTCGCGACTGCGAAGCAAAGCCTCACGGACGAGATGAAACGCCTGCTCGCCGACTACAAACCGCCGATCGGCGAGTACAAGATCGGCGGCATTCCGGTCGACAGCGAGTACATCATCTTCATCATCGACACCTCGGGAAGCATGAAGAACTACGCGTGGGACCGCGCGATCGAGCAGTTGCGCGCAAACGCTCGAGGTGTACCCCACGGTCAAGGGCATCCAGGTCATGGACGACGAGGGCGTGTTGATGTTCAAGAGCTATCGGAACGAGTGGATTCCCGATACGCCGGCGCGCCGCAAGGCCATCCTCGATGCGATGCGCAACTGGGACGCGTACTCGAACTCGAGCCCGCGCGAAGGCATCCTCGCCGCGATCGACACCTTCTACGATCCGAACAAGAAGATCTCGTTGTACGTCTACAGCGACGACTTCGCGGTCGGTACCATCAATGCCGTGGTTCGCGAGATCGACCGGCGCAATACGGCGGACGCGAGCGGCAAGCGCCGCGTCCGAATTCACGCCGTGGCTTTCCCGACGATTTATCAGGCGACCGGCGGGCAGCTCTATACCGCCGCCGATTTCGCGACGTCTGATGCGCGTCATCTGCCAGCGCAACGGCGGCACGTTCGTCGCGCTGCCGCTGCTGCGCGACGAGCGTCGTTCGAGAAACGAATGAGTGTCATGACGCCGCCCGACGACGCGGCCGGAGTCGCGCGGCATTGGTTTTGTCCCTGGAGGGTGTGAATGGCCGTTTATCAGAGTTATGTGCGCGATCGGGCATCGAAGCTCGGCGATTCTCGTGGTGATCGCGCTCGTGACCCAGCTCGTGTTCGCCGCGTTCGTGCGGCCCATGGCCGAGGAGTGGCGCGCGGAGCAGCGCGCGATCGCCGCGCGTACGCCGGGCTACGTGCCGCAGCGGTCGATCTGGGTCATCATCAAGGACCCCGAGCAGGAGGCCACGATCATCGTGGCGATCTGGGCGATCATTCTGGCCGCGCTGCGTTTCCGCGAGCTGCGCGCAGCAACGCGATCTGCTCGGCGCCGGCTACATGAAGCTCGATCCCGGCATCGTGATCTTGCCGAGCGATGCGCGCGAGTACCTGCGCCAATTCGAGCAGCTGACGCCCGCGAAGCGCGATTCCGTGCTGCCGCGCGTGCTCGCGGCAGCGCTGAAGCGCTTCGGCGCCACGGGCAACGTGCAGGACGCCTCGCAGACCGTGCACAACGTGTGCGAGAGCGAGAGCACGCGGCTCGATGCCGAGCTCGCGATCCTGCGCTTCAGCGTATGGGTTACACCGGCATTGGTTTCGTCGGCACCGTGCGCGGCATCGGTCTCGCGCTGCAGGGAGCGGAGCTCGCGGTCAAAGGCGACACGGCGGCGGTGACGGGCGGCCTCGGTATCTCGTTCAACTCGACGCTGGTCGCGCTCACACTCAGCATTCTGCTGATGTACCTGCTGCACGAGATCCAGCTCGCGCAGGAGCGGCTCGTGCTCGACGCCGAGAACTACGTCGACGAAGAGTTGGTCAGCCGCCTGCACCGTACCTGAGCCGCCACATGGCGCGCCGCCGCTCGGCGGCGCGCCATAATTCGTCAGATTCCCGCCGTGAAGGCGCCGCAATTCATCACCGCGGCGCCAGCAGCGTTCGCTGCAATAGCTCCCGTGTCATCACTCACGCTCGAGGAGCAAATCATGTACAGGAAACTCATCGTTTTGTTGGTGGGCGGCGCCCTCGCGACGTCCGCCTCCGCCGGCGAGCGCCATCGCGCGCACAAGGCGGAGCGGGCGGCGAAGCACGAGTCGATCGGTCTTGGCAGCGGCGCCGCGATCGGGGCGATGGCCGGTGGACCGGTCGGCCTGATTCTCGGTGCCGCGTTCGGCAGCTGGATCGGCGACCGATTCCATCACGAGCACGACGCGCGGCTCGCGGCCGAGCAGAGCGGGGAGGAGGCGCGGTCGCGAACGAAGGCGCTCGAGACGCGACTCGCGGCCAGCGAGAGCGCCGCGTCGCAGGCCGGCGCCGAGCTCGTCGCGGAACGCACGCAGCACCGTCGCGACTTGGAGGAAGCGTTCTCGATCGAAGTGCTGTTCCGCACGGAAGACAGCGCAATCGCTGCCGGCCGACCGAGCAACGGCTTGCGAGGCTCGTGGCGTTGATCGTGCCGCTCGAAGGCGCGGTGGTTCGCCTCGAGGGGCATACCGACGTGCGTGGCACGGACCGTTACAACAACGCCCTGGCGGCGGCTCGGGCCGATACCGTGCGCGACGCGCTGATTCGTGCCGGCATGCCGCCCGAGCGGATTGTCGTGAGCGCGGCCGGCAAAGCCGATTCGCAGGCGACGGAGCACGGATGCCGACGGCATGGCGCTCGATCGGCGCGTGAAGATCAGCGTCGTCGGTCTCGACGACGAGAGTCGCGTCGCGCAGAGCGCGCAATAGCGTGAGTCCGAGGTTCCCCCGAGTGGCCGGAAGTTGCTGCCGTGGAGCGAGGCGGCGGCTTCCGGCCACACCTCGTTGCGGCGGTCGCGATCAGCGCAGATAAGGCGCCACGAGCGGCAGCAGCGGCGTGGCGCCGCGGGCTGCGTCGCGCGGCAGCACTTGCACCGGCGTCGGCTTCAGGAACCGCGCGAGAACCGTGGCCGTCTCGGCGCACCGGCGCGGGTTGCTCTGCCGACTCGCTGACGACGACGCCTGCGACGTGCGCGCCTCGCCGTTCGCAGCGCCGCGGCGGCCGTCAGGCTGTGACTCAACGTGCCCAAGTAGCTGCCCACGACGAGAAGCGTGGGTGCGCCGAGCGCGACGACCCAGTCGAGCACCGTGTGCGTGTCGTCGAGCGGCACCATCACGCCGCCGATGCCTTCGATCAGTGTGACGTCCGCGTCGCGCGGCGCGCGGCAGAAATCGACGAGCGCCGCGAACGGCACCGTGCGCCGTTCGCGTGCCGCGGCCATGTCGGGCGACAGCGGCGCCGCGAACCGCCACGGGCTCACGGCGTCGAGATTCGTCGCGTTTTGCTCGAGGCCTTGCGCGCGCAGACAGCGCGCCCGTGTCGCCGCCGCCGGGTCCGCCGCGTCGAAGCCCGACGCCACGGGCTTCAGCGCGCGGACGCGGTAGCCGGCAGCGGTCAGCTCGTCGATGAGCTGCAGCGTGACGAACGTTTTGCCGACGTCAGTGCCCGACGCCGTCACGAACAGCGTGGTCATGTGCGCAGCAACGGCCGCACGGCCGCCGCGAGTGCGGCCACCTGCGCGCTCGAATGCTCCGCCGAGAACGTCATGCGCAGGCGCGACGTGCCGGGCGGCACCGTCGGCGGGCGGATCGCGGCGACGAGGAAACCGGCGTGGTGCAGCGCGGCGCTGGCGGCGAGCGCGTTCTCGGCGCTGCCTTGCACGAGCGAGACGATCGGGCTCGTCGCCGGCGGCAGGCCGAGCGCGGCCGTGAATTCGCGCGCGAGCTCGAGTGGCCGGCGCACGAGATCGCGATCGGTGGCGATCAGGTCGAGCGCACGGTTCGCGGCGGCCACGACTCCGGGCGGCAGGCCGGTCGAATACACGAGCGTCCGCGCGCGGTTGCGTACGAGCTCGCAGACGCTCTTGCTCGCGCAGAGATAGCCGCCGTAGGCGCCGACGGCTTTCGACAACGTGCCCATCTGCAACGGCACGCTGACGGGTGCGCCATGCGCGAAGCTCGAGCCGCGGCCGTCGCCCACCACGCCGAGCCCGTGCGCGTCGTCGGTCATGAGCCAGGCATCATGTTGCGCAGCGAGCGGGGCGAGCGCGGCGAGCGGCGCGAGATCGCCTTCCATGCTGAACACGCCGTCCGTCAGCACGAGGCAGTAGCGGTGCTGCGCGCGCTCGCGCTCGAGCAGCTCGGCTAGCATGGCCTACGTCGTTGTGGCGAAACTCGAGTACGCGCGCGCGTGACAGATCGGCGCCGGCCAAGAGACAGCTGTGGCTCCACTCGTCGAGCAGGACCAGGTCCGCGCGGCCGACGAGTGCCGGAATCACGCCGAAGTTCGTCAGATAGCCGCTGCCGAACACGACGGCGTCTTCGGCGCCCTTCAGCGCGGCCAGCTTGCGCTCGAGCTCGGCGTACAGCGGGTGGTTGCCGTTCACGAGCCGCGACGAGCCGGCGCCCGCGCCGTAGCGCTGCGTGGCTTCGACGCTCGCTGCGATGACGTCCGGGTGATGCGTGAGCCCAAGGTAGTCGTTACATGAGAACGACACGAGCGCGGCGCCGTTTTGCACACGTCGACGGCGCCGGAGCGATCGGTGGTCACGAGCCGCCTGCGCAGCTGCCGGCGCTCGAGCGCCGCGAGCTTCTCGCGCGCGACGTCGTCGAGCGACGTCGCCGGAGGATCGGGGGCGGTGTCGGGAGCGCTCACAACGGTCCGAGCGCATAGGGCATGCCGGCATTCTCACCGACAGGTCCGCTTCGATGGAAGGCGCAGCGGCGGGCGGCGCGGCACCTTGGCGCGATTTCGGCCGCTATGCTAAAGTCGCTACGGATAAGAAAGAGTCTCTCGCCAAGAGCGCCAAGAGCGCCAAGGTAAGAAGGGAAGGCTATCGTCTTGCGTTCTTCCTTGGCGTCCTTGGCGCTCTTGGCGAGAAACTCTTTCTGTTCGCGTTGTTACGCGGCGTTCTGCCGTCGCTCCCTCGGCCGGCGCCTCCGCGCGGCGGGTCGAAACCCGCCGCGAGCGCGTCGTCGATGTTGTCGAGCCACACGAACTTCAGCTTGTTGCGTGCCGGCTCGGGAATCTCCTCCAAGTCCTTCTTGTTGCGCGCCGGCAGCAGCACCGTCTCGATGCCCGCGCGCAGCGCCGCGAGCGTCTTCTCCTTCACGCCGCCGATCGGCAACACGAGCCCGCGCAGGCTGATCTCGCCCGTCATCGCGATGTCGTTACGCACGGTGCGCCCCGACAACAGCGATGCGACCGCGAGGAACATCGCCACGCCCGCGCTCGGGCCATCCTTCGGGATCGCGCCTGCCGGCAGGTGGATGTGCAGGTCGTTCTTCTCGAGCAGCTCGCGCGTCTACGCCGAGCTTGTCGAGCCGCATTTTCGCGAGACTGACTGCGGCCTGCGCGCTCTCCTTCATGACGTCGCCGAGCTGGCCCGTCAGGATCAGCTGACCCTTGCCCGGCACGAGGCTGGCTTCGATGAACAGGATGTCGCCGCCCACGGGCGTCCACGCGAGATCCGGTCGCCACACCCGGCACGCTCGTGCGCAGCTTGACCTCGTTCTCGAAGTGGCGCGCGCCGAGAATCGCCGGCACGTCGGCCGCATCGATCGCGACGTTCTGCGCCGTGCCTTCGGCGATGCGCATGGCCGCGCGCCGCAGCAGCGCGCCGATCTCGCGCTCGAGACTGCGCACGCCGGCCTCGCGCGTGTAGCCGTCGATCACGGCCTTCAGACGCGCTCTCGCTGACGCTGGCCTGCTCGGCCGTCAACCCGTTCGCCTTCAGCTGCCGCTGCACGAGGTAGCGCTGTGCGATCGCGAGCTTCTCGTCTGCCGTGTAGCCCGGCAGCTCGATGATCTCCATGCGGTCACGCAACGGCCCGGGAATGTTCTCGAGCACGTTGGCCGTCGCCACGAACAGCACCTTGGAGAGATCGAACGGCACGTCGAGATAGTGGTCCGCGAACGTCGAGTTCTGCTCGGGGTCGAGCACCTCGAGCAACGCAGCGGACGGATCGCCGTGGAAGCCCACGCCGAGCTTGTCCATCTCGTCCAGCATGAACACCGGGTTGTTCGTGCCGGCCTTGCGCAGGCTCTGCACGATCTTGCCCGGCATCGAGCCGATGTACGTGCGCCGGTGGCCGCGGATCTCGGCTTCGTCGTGGATGCCGCCCAGGCTCGCACGCACGAACTTCAGGCCTAGCGCGCGCGCGATGCTCTGGCCGAGCGAGGTCTTGCCCACGCCGGGCGGACCGACGAAGCACAGGATCGGGCTGCGGCCGTTCGCGTTCAGCTTGCGCACGGCGAGGTACTCGAGAATTCGCCGCTTGATCTTGTCGAGACCGTAATGATCGGCGTCGAAGATCTCGCGCGCCTTCGCGATGTCGATGTTCTCGACGTCGCCCTTCGACCACGGCAGCGCGACGAGCCAATCGACATAGGTGCGCACCATCGAGTGCTCTGTGGAGGCCTCGGGCATGCCCTCGAGGCGGCGCAGCTCCTTTTTTGCCTGCTTCTCGACCTCTTCGGGCATCTTCGCGTCGGCGATCGCGTTCTTCAGCTCGTCGAGATCGCTCTGCGTCTCGTCCTCGCCGAGCTCCTTCTTGATCGTCTTCAGCTGCTCGCGCAGCACGTACTCGCGCTGCCGCTCGTCGAGCTTGCCCTGCGTCTGCTCGCCGATCTCCTTCGACAGCTTCAGCACTTCGACGCGATGCGTCAGGAACTCGATCACGCGGTCGAGCCGGTCGCGCACCTTCAGCGCCTCGAGGATGATCTGCTTGTCGGCGGGCTTGATGTCGATCAGACCGGCGACCATGTCGGCCAGCGCGCCGGGCGAATCGATGCCCTGCAGCGCCGAGGCGATCTCGGACGGCACCTGCGGCAGCAGCTCGACGGCCTCGACGGCCTTTTGCTTCAGCAGGTTCGCGCGCGCCTCGACCCCGGCGTCGTGCGACGTCTGATCCGGGATCAGGTCGTACCGCGCGGCCAGGAACGGCAACCCGGAGAGATAGTCGAGCGTGCGAAAGCGCTGCTCGCCCTGGCAGATCAAGTGGTGGACGCCGTTTGGCGCTTTGATGTAACGCACGACGCTCACCGTCGTGCCGATCTTGTACAGGTCCTCGGGTCCGGGGACGTCCAGCTCGCGTCCTTCTGCAGGACGATGCCGAGCTTGTACCCGTGCTGGACGGCTTCCTGCACGGCCCGTATCGAGACTTCGCGGGCGAGCGCCACTTGCGTCACGGCGCCGGGGAACATCACGACGTTACGGACCGGCACGACCAGCAGCACGTCCGCCGGCAAGGCCGGGCCTTGATCGTGGCTGACGGGGAGGTGGTTTTCTTCGTACATTTTGGACCTCGACGAGGGGAGTCGCGTAATGCCAGGTATCTGGGGGCCGCTGTGCGCCGCTTCAAGCGGCCGCCTCGTCGCGGGGTGTGCGCGCCGAACACACCGGATCGAGAGTCCGAGTTATGGGGCCGGAATCAGCGCCTTGCCAGGGCGGCAGCCAGAGTTGCGTAGTGGATCCGGCGGCCGGTATCGACTTCGATCGCCGTTCGGCGCTCGGCACGATCGAGCGGCTCGTGATCCGCGAGCTGCTGCTCGAGCACCGCGAGCGTAGCCTCGGACGCGTCGTGGCCGGCCTTGGCGCGCGCGGCGACTCGCCGCCGCAGCTCTTCGGCCGGCGCCGTGCAGTCGAGAATGGCGAACCTGGCGCCGTTGAAGGCCGCGACCTGCCGAAACTCCCAGCGCTCCGCGCGACGCAGGAAGGTGGCGTCGACGATCGCGTTGAAGCCGTGCCGTAGCGCCCGGCTCGCGATCTCGGCGAGCCGCTCGTACGTCAGGCGCGTGGCGCCCGCTCTGTAGAGGCCCTGGCCGACGCCCGAATCGGTGCGCGCCTCCGCCGCGAGGCCGTGCAGCCGCTTGCGCTCGAGATCGGAGCGCACACGCAGTGCGCGCAAACGTCCCACGAGCTCGTCCGTGATCGTGGTCTTGCCGCTGCCCGACAATCCATGGGTGATCAGCAGCAGCGGCGCGGCGGGCCGGCAGAGCTCGTGCGCCGTCTCCATGTACGGCGTGGCACGCACGGCGTGCCCGGCCTGAGCGGCCTTGATCGCGGCGACTTTGGCGCGCACCAATGCGCGATACACGAGGTAGAACCGCAGCACGTCGATGCCGGCGTAGTCGCCGCTCACCTCGAAGTAGCGATTCAGGAAGTCGTACGCCAGGTCGGCTCGACCGTGGGCCATCAGGTCCATCGCGAGGAAGCTCACCTCGCTCACGACGTCGATCTCGCGCAGCGCCGGGTCGAACTCGAGCGCGTCGTACGCGACGATCGAGCCGTCGTGCCACAGCAGGTTCTCGAGGTGCAGGTCGCCGTGACACTCGCGCTCGGCGCCGGCGGCCGTTCGACGCCCGAACACGCCGGCGAGGTTCGCGCATTCGCGGTCGGTCCAGGTCCGCAGCGCGTCGAGCTCGCGGCGCTGGCGGCCGTGAACGTGCTGCCCCAGGGCAACGACGTTCTCGCGCGCGGCGGATCGCGCCGCCTGACCGTTCGGATCGGTGTCGAGCGCCGGCAGCCCGCTGTGAAATTTCGCGAGCCGCGTCGCGAACTGCGCGACGGCTGCGCGCGGCACGGCGTTCGCCGCCAGCCGCTGGTCGAGGCGCGCGTCGGGTGCGAATTGCCGCATCTTCACCGCGTACTCGAACGCGGGCTTCTTGCCGACGTGTGGCAGGCGGGGCGACCCCCCTATCGGCACGACGCCGAGGTACAGCTCGGGCGCCAGGCGTCGATTCAGCCGCAACTCCTCGCGGCAGAAGTGCAGGCGCCGCTTGAGCGTGCTGAAGTCGAGGAACGGCAGCTTGACGGGCTTCTTGACCTTGTACGCGTAGCGGCCCGTCAGGAACACCCACGAGATGTGCGTCTCCGCGAGCTTGATCTCATCGACGTCGTGGTCGTAGCAAGCCGGGTTCGTGAGTGCATCCGCGAGCGATCGCCCGCTCTTCGTCGTTCGCCGTGACCCCTTGCGCCGCACGCTCTTCTAGCCCGGCTCTCCGCCGAGCACCGCCAGAAGCTCCGCTGTCTTCGCGCGCATCAGCGCGTCGTCGCCGCGGCTCTCGACGTTCAGGCGCAGCAACGGCTCGGTGTTCGATGAGCGCAGGTTGAAGCGCCAGTCCTTGTACTCGACGCTGAGTCCGTCGGTACGGTCGATTGCGATGGCGCCCGGCGTGTACTTGGCCTCGACGGCCGCGATCACGGCGGCAGCGTCTTTGACTTTGCGATTGATCTCGCCGCTCGCGGGGAATTTACGCATGCGCTCGCCGACGAGCGCCGCGAGCGATTGCTTGCTTTCGCTCATGAGCTCCGCGATCGACAGCCACGGAATCATGCCGCTGTCGGCGTACGAAAACTTGCGGAAGTAATGGTGGGCGCTCATCTCGCCGCCGTACACGGCGTCGACCTCGCGCATCCTCTGCTTGATGAAGGCATGGCCCGATTTGCTCTGTACGGCCTCGCCGCCGCCCGCGGCGACGAGATCGAGCGTGTTCCAGGTGAGCCGCGGGTCGTGGACGATGCGCTCGCCGCGCGATTTCTCGAGGAACGTCTTCGCCAGCAAGCCGACGATGTAGTACCCCTCGATGAACTGGCCGTGCTCGTCGAAGAAGAAACACCGGTCGTAGTCGCCGTCCCAGGCGATGCCGAGATCCGCCTTCTCCGCGCGAATGCGGTCGATCGTGACCTTGCGGTTCCCCTCGATCATCGGGTTCGGCACGCCGTTCGGAAACGTGCCGTCGGGTTCGTGAAATACCTTGATGAACTTGAATGGCAGGTGCGGCTCGAGCAGGTCGATGATCGGGCCTGCGCCGCCGTTGCCGGCGTTGACGACGATCTTGAGCGGCGCAAGCGAGCCGAAATCGACGTATGAGAGCAGGTGCTCGATGTAGTCCGGCAGGATGTCGATCTTGCGCACGCTGCCGTGTTTGGTCGGCGTGGCGAACTCGTTGCGCTCGGCCAGCGCTCTAATGTCTTGCAAGCCCGTGTCGGCGCTGATCGGGCGCGCTTCCTCGCGCACGAACTTCATGCCGTTGTAGTTCGGCGGATTGTGGCTCGCCGTGACCATGATGCCGCCGTCGAGCTTGCGCGCGAACGTGGCGAAGTAGGAGAGCTCCGTGCCGCCAACACCGATGTCGAGCACGTCGACGCCGGAGTCCGTGAGCCCTTTGACGACGGCCGCCATGATCGCGGGGCTCGACAGCCTGATGTCCCGGCCGACGGCCACGGTGCGCGGTTTGACGAAGGCCGCGTAGGCGCGGCCGATGCGGTAGGCGATGTCCTCGTCGAGTTCCTCGGGAACGCGGCCGCGAACGTCGTACGCCTTAAAACACTCGATCCTTGTCATTGCTGCCTGCCATGGTGCCGATGCGAGTCAGTATACCCAGGCAGGCAGGTTTCGGGTCGCGCGATTGCGGGTCGCTACTTGGCCGGATCGCAACGCGTTACCGTCGTAGTCACGGTCCTGTTCTCTTGCAACTTCTTTTGCGCCTGATTGCCGGCGATGGCCCCGACGGCAGCGCCCGCTGCGGTGGTGATGCCCTTATCGCCGACGTCCTTGCCTACGGCGCCGCCGACCAGCGCGCCGATGACCGTGCCGGCGATCCGCTTCTCGTCCTTGGGCTCGACGGGGTTTTCAACCGCGACTTCGTAACAGTTCTGCCGTGCGACGGCAGAGTCTCGCACCGCCGTTACCGAGCATCGAGTAGCCGGCGAAACCGGCGGCTGCGGCTGCGACTGTGACACCGATGACGGTGCCGATCAGCATTGACTTGTTCATGTTGGAACTCCGTGGGTTGCTAGATTCGACCGACCAGGAGCAGCACGACCAGCACGACCACTACGAGGCCGACGATGCCGCTCGGCCCGTATCCCCAGGACCGGCTATGCGCCCAAGTGGGAAGGACGCCGAGAAGAATCAGCACAAACAGGATCAGCAGAATGGTTCCCAAGCTCATGTTCGACTCCAAAGCGGATTAGACGGTTGAACATAGCCGGAATGAGTCAATGACTCCGTACGCTAGCGCACTCAGCTCCAGGTGATCGTGACAGCCGCCGGGTGCAATCGGGCTAAGGCATCCGTGGTCTTCACACACACCTTTTGATCAGGGCGGTGGGCATGAAGTCTTCTTTGACGGGGCGCCTGGGCATGCGCTGTACGGGAAATTTTGTGCCCTACCGCACATAAGAGCGTACACTGTAACGGCGCCGCTCTCTGGCGCCGCTCTCTGGCGCCGCTCTCTGGCGCGTAGGACTCATTTGGATGGCCGATCCGGATCCACGCGAAAATCACGTTCTCGACGCGCTTCCCCCCGAGGAAGCCGCGCGGCTGTTCCCGCAGCTAAAGTTCGTCGAGATGCCGCTCGGCATGAGCGTCTACGAATCGGGTGACGTGCAGCGCTTCATCTATTTTCCGACGAACTCGATCGTCTCGCTGCTGTACGTCCTGAAGGACGGCGCGTCGGCCGAGATTGCCGTGGTCGGCAACGAAGGCGCTGTCGGCGTCTCGCTGTTCATGGGTGGCGAAACCACGCCCAGTCGTGCGGTAGTGCAGAGCGCGGGTTACGCCTTCAAGTTGTCGAGCCGCGCCCTGAAGGAAGAGTTCGACCGCCATGGCCATATGTTGCAGCTGCTGCTGCGCTATACCCAGTCGCTGATCACGCAGATGGCGCAGACCGCGGTCTGCAACCGGCATCACTCGGTCGATCAGCAGTTGTGCCGCTGGCTGTTGCTGTCTCTCGATCGGTTGTCCGGCCCGAGTTTGAGCATGACGCAGGAGCTCATCGCGAACATGCTCGGCGTGCGCCGCGAGGGTGTGACGACGGCGGCCGGTAAGCTGCAGAAGCTCGGCGTGATTCGCTACAGCCGTGGACAGATCACGGTCATCGATCGGCCGAAGCTCGAGAAGCTGTCGTGCGAATGCTATGCCGTGGTCAAGAAGGAAACGGATCGGCTGTTGCCCTATTCCGCGCATTTCCTCGATCGCCAGGCGCCCGCGCTGCGAGGCCTGAGCGAGCTCGGCACCCGCGGGGCGTCTCGAGACGCCTACGGCCGCGAGCGCACGCGCTGCGTGCTCCACCGCACAGAGGCGCGCACCACAAGTCCGCCATGCTCCGTGGCCCGATCCCCTCGCCGTCGCGGCGGAGCTCAAAGTGTCAGAGCGCAAGCGCTCGCTTCCGGAGAATCTGCTGCTCGCGGCTCTGCCTGCCGGCGATCGCCGCCGTCTGCTGGCGAATCGCGACCCGGTCGATCTCGTCGAGGGCGAGACGCTGGCCGAAGTCGGCGACGTGGTCCGGCATGCGTTCTTTCCAATCGACGGCTTCATCTCGCTGATCGCCCCGGTCGAAGGGGGCGCGCAGCTCGAGGTGGGGCTCGTGGGTAACGAAGGCATGGTCGGCACGTCGTTGATTCTCGGCGTGCGTGTGGCGCCGCTGCGGGCGCTGGTGCAGGGCGCCGGCCTGCGCCTGGAAGTTGGAGGCCGCCACTTTGTCCGCGCGAGCTCGCAGCGCAGCTCCGCGCTGCGGCGTCTTCTGCAGCGCTACCTTTATGTGTCGCTGAGTCAGATCGCGCAGACGGCCGCGTGCACGCGCTACCACTTCGTGGAACCACGGCTCGCTCGTTGGTTGCTGATGACCCGCGATCGAGCGCATTCGGACAAATTTCACATCACCCACGAGTTTCTCGCATACATGCTGGGTGTGCGGCGCGTAGGCGTGACGCGCGCCGCGAGCGCTCTGCAACAGCGGAGCTCATTCACTACACGCGCGGCAGGCTCGAGATTCTGGACGTCCGCGGCTTGGAGGCCGCTGCATGCGGCTGCTACGCGGCCGCCAAGGCGACGTATGCCGGTGTGCTCGGCTAGTGGCGTCACGTCCCCGTTGCTTGAGCGGCGATAGCGCCGAACGCGCCGCGGTCGCGGCCGTGGAGTCGCACGATCACGCGATGGCCGTGGCGTTCGTCGGCACGTACGGCCCGCGCCGTTGTGGGATCGCAACCTTCACCGCGGATCTCGCCGCTGCGGTCGCCGGCGGCGACCAGCGCGCGTCGCCGATGGTGTTGGCGGTCACCGAGCCTTCGGGTCAATACCAGTATCCCGCCGAGGTGAAGTTCGAGATTCGGCAGAACGTGAAAGCCGATTACGCGCGCGCCGCGGAGTTCGTCAACTACAGTCAGGTGCGCCTGGTTTGCGTGCAGCACGAGTACGGGATCTTCGGCGGCGACGACGGCGGCTACATCCTCGACTTCGTCCGCGCTCTGCGAGTGCCGGCCATCGTGACGCTGCACACCGTGCTGAAGAGCCCCTCGGCGAATCAAGCGGCAATCGTCCAGAAACTGTTGGCCCACTGCGTGCAGATCGTCGTGATGAGCGAGGTCGCGCGGGACCTGCTCGCGAGCTCGTACGGCGTGAGCGGCGAGAAGGTACGGATCATTCCGCACGGCATTCCGGTGATGGATCGCAACCCGGATCAGGAGGCGCTCAAGGCGCAGTTCGGCGTGGCGCAACGGCGCCTGTTGTTGACGTTCGGCCTGCTGAGCCCGAACAAGGGCATCGAGACCGTGATTCGGGCGCTGCCGGCAGTGGTGCGCGAGTTTCCCGATCTCATCTACTTCGTGGTGGGCGCCACTCATCCCGTGGTTCTTCGCCACGAGGGTGAGGCCTATCGAACGATGCTCGAGCGGGAAGCCGAGAAGCTCGGCGTGCGCGAGCACGTGGTGTTTCGCGGCCAGTTCGTCTCCGCCGATGAGCTGCGCCAGTACCTGCAGGCGGCCGACATCTTCGTGAGCCCGTACCTGAACGAGGCGCAGGTCACGAGCGGCGCGCTGTCCTATGCGATGGGCGCCGGTGCAGCCGTCGTGTCCACTCCCTATTGGCACGCGCAGGAGCTGCTGGCGGACGAGCGCGGCCACCTGTTTCCTTTCAAGGACCACGTGGCGCTGGGCCGCACGTTGCTCGAGCTTTGCAGATCGCCCGCGGAGTTGCAGCGTGTGCGCAAAGCGGCGCTTGCATTCACTCAGCCGATGGAATGGCCGCGGATCGGCGACAGCTATTTCGACTGTGATGCGCGCGGCGCTGCGAGCCAGCGGTCGGCCGCGCGTCGCCCTGGCGCGTGCTCCGACCGTGGCCAGCGCTCTGCCCGAGCTCCGCCTCGATCATCTGCAGCGCATGACCGACGACACCGGCATCATTCAGCACGCCACCTACAGCATACCGGCGCGGCGCACCGGCTATTGCGTCGACGACAATGCGCGCGCGCTGATCGTGGCGGTGCACGCCGATCGCGCGCAGGCGTCCGGCCGCGGCGCGGGCGCTCGTCACCACGTACCTGAGCTACCTGCATTGCTCGCAAGAGCTCGACGGCAGCTTCCGCAACTTCATGAGCTACGACCGATCGCTCGCGCCGGCGCCGGCATCGGACGACTGCATCGGCCGCGCGATTTGGGCGTTGGGCGTGACGGCGACGCTCGCGGAGGACGAAGGCTGTCGATCGCTCGCGCGCGACATGCTCGCGCGCGCGCTGCCGCATTCGCGGCAGCTCGGGCCGCGCGGCACGGCGCAGGCCGCGTTGGGCCTCGTGAGTCTCTTGGTCGCGGCGCCGGGCGCGACGGATATGCGCGGCATGCTCGACTACCTGGTTGCCAGGTTGGTCGAGCGCTATGACGCGTACGCCACCGACGAGTGGCGCTGGTTCGAGCCCACGCTCACGTACGACAACGCCATTCTGCCGCTTGCGCTGTTCGCCGCGTACGAGGTCACGGGCGAGCGGGCCACGCTGCGGGCTGCGCGCGAGTCGCTCGAGTTTCTCGAGGAAGTGTGTTTCGCCGGCGATCGGCTGCAGCTCGTGGGCAACACCGGCTGGCACAGCCGCGGCGGGGAAAAGGCCAGGGCCGACGAGCAGGCCATCGACGCGGCGGCGTTCGTGCTCGCGTTCGGCTACGCGTTCAAAGTCACGGCCGATCGGCACTACTTGCGGCGCATGCGCGAGGCGTTCGCCTGGTTTCTCGGCGCCAACCGGCTCGGGGTGCCGCTGTACGATTTCGCGACGGCCGGTTGTTGTGACGGCATGGGCGTGACAGAGGTCAATCGCAACCAAGGCGCCGAGAGCACGATCTGCTTCTTGCTGGCGCTCCTGAAGATGCTCGAGCTCGCAGGGGAAGAGCTCGAGCGCGAAGAAACCGTCTCACGCACGCCGCCGAGTCTTCATGACGTCGCCCTCGGTCACGCGCACGCGCCATCGACTCTTGCCCGATGCCCGCCGCGTGCTGGCCAAGCCCTTTCTTCCGGGCGAAGAAACGCTGCTGCCTGGCCAGTCGCGGGCGCACCTATTGATGGAGCGGATACTGGCGATTCCCGAGGCCGAAGTGGCAGCGCTGAATGCGTCGATCATGCAGCGCTTCGACGGGCGCCATCGGCAGTTTCGCGAAATGCTGAGCCGGCAGTTCGATGCGCTGGCGGCGTACGTCGCCGACCCTGCCGCCGTGTCTGCCGACCGACGACTGTTGATCGGCGCCTATTTCACGCACGAGTACGCGATCGAGGCGGCCGCGCTGTTCAATCCGTCGATCGTGGTGGCGCCGGATCAGACGGGGTGTCGCGAGCGGCTCGACTCGCTTCGTGATGAGCCTGCGCGCGGTGGGCGAAGGGCATTTGTCCTCGATCGAGTTTCGCTCGGGCGTGCTCGATGCCGACGCCGGCATCGCGTTCGACGAACCGGGAACGAAGGTGGCGAGCGGCCGGCGGACACCGCCGAGCCACTTCTACAAAGCGCGCTTCATCACGAAGCTGCTCGAGCTCGGAGCCGCCAACGATCTCTCGTCGAGCGTGCTGAACCGGCTCGGCGCACAGTTCACGCTGGCGGAGCTGGAGGCCTCGCTGAGCGGGCTCGAAGCACACGGGCCGCCGCCCGCCGTCTGGTTCGAGACGGTGAAGATCATTCGCACGTTGGCCTCGTCGAACTACGTGACGACGTTTCCGGCCGACTCGCAGCTCGCCGAGCGCGTGATTTTTCCCGCCGGGTCCGAACGAGACGCGCGGCATGGAAGACGCGCGCTTCGTGCGCTTCACCGCCGCTGACGGCGCGCGTCACCTACTATGCCACCTACACGGCATACGACGGCTTCTCGATCCTGCCGCAGCTCATCGAAACGGAAGACTTCGTACGTTTCACGATTTCCACGTTGAATGGCGCGGCGGCGCAGAACAAAGGCATGGCCCTGTTTCCGCGGCAGATCGACGGCAAGTTCGTGATGCTGTCGCGCAAGGATCGCGAGAACCTGCACTTGGCGACGTCGGACGACGTGCACCATTGGAATGACGTGGTGGAGCTCTATCGCCCGCAGCATGCGTGGGAGCTGCTGCAAATCGGCAACTGCGGCTCGCCGATCGAGACGGAAGCGGGCTGGCTCGTGCTCACGCACGGCGTGGGGCCGATGCGGCGCTACACCATCGGTGCGATGCTGCTCGACCTCGCCGATCCGCGGCGCGTGATCGCGCATCTGCCGGAGCCTTTTCTCGAGCCCAACGAGGATGAGCGCGAGGGCTATGTGCCGAACGTCGTGTACACGTGCGGTGCGATCGTGCACGGCGAACAGCTCGTCGTGCCGTACGGCTTTTCGGACGCGGGCGTGGCGGTGGCGCGGCTGCCGCTCGCCGATCTGCTCGAGGCGCTGCTTTCGAACCGGAGCGTGCCCGCGAGGGGCAGCAACTAGCGCACGGAGCCGGCGGCGTAAAGGCGGCGCGGGCGTACGCCGCCGCACAGACTCGTCGTGAGCATGGCCCTCATGCTCGCGCGTATGCGTCGCAAGCACGCCTCGACGACCCTTGGAAGTACCCGGAGGGGTACGACCCTTGGAAGTACCCGGAGGGGTACGACCCTTGGAAGTACCCGAAGGAGCATATCCGCCACCACCGGTGAGCGGATCAGCGTATTCGAGCGCCGGGGTGTGGAAGGGGCCTGTTGGGTTGTCGCAATCGTGCTCCTCGCGTTGTATTGCGGTGCACGCAGTCACGGCGAGCTCGAGCGACGGGATGCGCTCACGACGTTCATACGATCTCACTCGCCGTAGCGCGCAACGGACGCCGGTAAGCCCTGTGAGCGTTACCGCACCGAGTCCGCGAAAGCAGCAGCGTAGTCTGGCTGAAAACAGGAGAGTTGTGATGAAACTGACATTGATTGCTGCATTCGTGGCCGCTGCACTGAGTGGCGCTGCCGCCAACCAAACCCTTGCTCAGGGCGTGGAGCGTTCCGAAGCCATTGCCAGCTCGGACACGCTGAGCCAGATCTCGATGTATAGCTATCGAGACGGCCCGAAGTCCGATCTGTTCCTTCGTGGGACGCCGATCGCGGGCACCGCCGAGGGCGAGGTGCGAGTGGAGTACCAGGACGGCAACGCGCGGATCTCGGCAGAAGCGAAGAATCTGCCCGCGTCCGGCGTCGCTTGGCCCTTACACCACCTATGTGCTCTGGGCCGTGACTCCCGATGGCCGCGCCACCAATCAAGGCGTGATCGGCGGGCCAGACGGCGGCAAAGGCGAACTCGACACCCAATACGGCGCTTCGCAGTTCGCACTCATTGTGACGGCCGAGCCGCACTTCGCGGTCACCATACCGAGCACGATGATGGTTCTCTACAACGTGGGCGACAAAGTGAAAGGCACGGAGTCGAAAGTCACCACGCTCACCCAGCGGATGGACTACGCGAGCCTCGCGAGTTCGCGTCTCACGCGTATGGCCATCGATGACAACAATCCGCTCGAGATCGTGCAGGCTCGCTACGCCATTGCGATCGCGCGCGCCGACGGCGCCGATCGATTCGGCTCGGCCGCCTACACGACGGCCAATCAGAAGCTGGAGGCGGCCGAAGGGGCGCTGGTCGCAAAGCACCGCTCAGAACGCAAGACGGCCCCGGGCCTCGCGCGCGAGGCAGTGATTGCCGGCGAAGACGCACGCCGTTCCGCGTTGCTGGCAGCGACCGAAAACGCAACAGCCGAGGATAAGCGGGCGGCCGAGCTCGCGGCGACCAACGCGGCGAATGACACAGCGCGTATCGCAGCGACGGCAGCGGAAACTGCGGCCGAGGCCGCGACACAGGCGGCGGCGGTTGCGGCTACGAACGCGGCCGACGCGGCGAGCCAGGCGGCTACCGTGGTCGAGCGTGACAGGGCCGCGGTTGCGGCGCGCGAAGATCTACGCAATCGCTTGAACGAGGCGCTGCCCACGCGCGACTCGAGCCGCGGGCTCGTTGCCGAGATCGGCGGCGTTCAGTTTGCGACGGGCGCGGCGACCATCAACTCGGGCGCGCGCGAGAGTCTTTCGAAGTTCTCCGGCATCGTGGCTTCGTATCCCTCGTTGCGCTTCAAAGTCGAAGGCCATACGGACAACACGGGCGGCGTCGCGATGAACAACGAGCTGTCGCTCAAGCGTGCCATGACCGTGCGCGATTACCTGATCGGGCAGGGCGTGCCGGCCTCGAGCATCGACGTGGCAGGCCTCGGCTTGTCGGCGCCGATCGGGGACAACAGCACGGCGGCCGGGCGCGAGCGCAACCGTCGTGTGGAGATCGTGGTTTCCGGTGGACCCCTGATCGCGGCGAACTAGATCCCTCCTTTAGTGCCGTTGCGGCGGGCGACATGATGACGGTAGCAGCTGGCCCCCCCATGCTGTGAATTAGTCTCCGTCACCCGCTCGCAACGGCGCATTTATTTTCGAAAGCGACCGTTCGCGTCGCCGGCCAGCCGGCACACCTGTTCGCCTTCGTCCTGACACCGCTGCCACCAGCGCACGCGGTCCACAGCACAAGTCTCTTGTCTAGCGTCGCCAACGGCTCGCCGCCAACCCGAACCTGCTGGTGTTCGTCCAGGGCATGAACGGCAATTTCGACGGCCGCGAGAAATCGATTGCCATGAACTGGGGAGAGGACTTCCAACCTCAGGCCTACCAACCGCTCAGCATCGCGGCGCAGAAGCTCGTGTTGACCCCGCACACCTACGGACCGGACGTGTACGTGAAATCCTCGGTCGGGGCCGCGAACTTTCCGGCGAATCTTGCCGCCGCTTGGGAAGCTCTGTTCGGGCAGTTCGCCGCGGGTTCACGGGCTCGAATGTGGCTTGGGTGGGCGCGGCCCACAACGCGCCGGTGCGGGTCATCAGCGACACCCAGGTGCAAGTCACGATTCCCTCTGGGGCGACGCCCGGTGCCATCGGGATCTTCAATCCCGCGCACGCGGCCTTCACGCCGACCTGGTTCAGGGTGCAGTAACCCTGCTTAGGGCAAACGCCTGCAGCGCCCTGGCCGCGAAGGTGGACCAGCTGCCGAGCTGGCGGCCGCCGGACTGCGCCGCATTGGCGAGCGGGGCACCGGCGCGACCGAACGTGACGCCAGCGAGGAAGCAGCCGGCAAGTGCAAGTGGCGATCTCACCGTAGCGCGGATGTTCTGCAGCACCCGGGCGCGCGCAGCATGAAGCTCGCGTCGATCGAGCTCAGCGCGCAGCGCGAGTCGCCCGACAGCGAGCTGCTGGCGGTCAAGATCCGCTATCGACCAGCGCGATCCTTTCATTAGTTTCTGTCTCCTGCTGCTCGATCTTGCGGCGTAGCGTCGTACGTAACTCCGGCAGTGTGAGATTGCCGCTGAGCCGCACAGTGATCTGCCAGAGGTAGTAAGCGAATGCGGCGTGGCCAATGGCGAGAAGCAGCGCCGGCAGCGGCCAGTTGACCGGCGAGAGCGCGAACAGATACAGCACGCAGGCCACCAGCAGCCCCCATGCGACCACCAGCGCGGCCGCCGCGATCATCACGCACAGAAGCATGGTGAGGCCGCTCAATGCTGCCAAATGCACCTCGGCCGCGGCGAGCTCGGCGACGTGGTGCACGCGCTGCAACGCAGCGCGTGCCAGTTCCTCGACCGACCGCAACACAGGTCCGGTACTGCTAGCGGCGAGTCAAGACCACGCTCAACAGTACGCCGGCCGCGAACGCAATACCGGCGGTGGTGAGTGGGTTGCTCGCGATGTAGGAGCGCGCCTGGCGCAGACCTTCCTCGGCTGCATCGACTGCTTGCTCCTGCAGGTGCTTGACGCCCTCGGTGGTTCTCGACGCCGCGTCGCGCACTTCATGCTCGGCGCGATTGGCCCTTGGCGCCAGGCGATCGATCGTATCGCGCGCCATCGAGGCGACACGGTCGGTGGCGGAAACGCCAGGATCGCTGGAAATAGGTGTTTGTGACATTTTGTGTTCCTTATCAGGGTGCTGTGTGAATCATCAATTGATTGCGTACGTCTTTGACGTCGCCCGTGTTGCGCGCAAGCTCTTCCGCGAGGGACTTTTCCTCGGCCGACGCGACGTTGCCGCTCAGCGTGACTACGTCACTGCGGGTGTCGACGTGGATCTGCATGCCCTTGGTATTGGGGTTGGCGAGCAGCTTCGACTTCACGCGTGCGGTCATCGTCGTGTCGTCGATCCATGTACCGAATGACCGGTCCTGGCCGTTCTTGAGCGTCGCATGGGCGCCGCTCACGATGGTGAGCCGGTTGTTCACCTTGACGACGCCGTCGATGCCTTTCGCGAGCTCGCCCGCAAGATCGCGGTCGATGTCGCTCTCGACCTGACCCGTCAATTGCACGACGCCTTTGTCGGTCTCGGTGTCGATGGTGAACGCGTTCAGGTGTCGATTCAGGGCGTATACCGACTCGAGCCGGCCGTCGATCCACGCGTCCTTGGCTACGCCCTGGCGCTCGACGGCCGATGCGTGCAGACCGACGAGCGCGCTCGCGCACAGGCCTGCGACAGCTAGATATTTGTTCATTGGAAGATCCTTGATCATGGTTGCTTTCGGAGGCGATCATCGACTCGCAGCGCGTCGGCGTCGGTGCGCTGGCACACCTACTCGAGTAGGTGCTTGCCGGTGCCGCCCCGGTGTATGCAATCATTCGTTCGATGATCCCCTCTCACCTGTGGTTGCCGTATAGGCAGATGAAGACGGCGCCGGCGCCGCAGGTGGTCGCGCGCACGGATGGCGTGCGCCTGTATCTCGCGGACGGACGCGAGCTGATCGATGGCGTCGCGTCGTGGTGGACAGCGTGCCACGGGTACAACCATCCCCACATCCGCACGGCGGTTTCGGCCCAGCTCGAACGCATGCCGCACGTCATGCTCGGCGGCCTCGTGCATGCACCGGTTGCGGATCTTGCGCGGCGACTCGCGGCTCTTCTGCCTGGCGAGCTCGAGCACGTATTCTTCTCCGAGTCCGGGTCCGTCGCCGTCGAAGTTGCGATGAAGATCGCGCTCCAGTACCGGTTCAATCGCGGCGAGCCCGCGCGCACGCGCTTCGTGAGCTTTCGGCACGGCTATCACGGCGACACGTTCATGGCGATGTCGGTCTGCGACCCTCACGAGGGCATGCATCAGCTGTTCGGCGATGTGCTGCCGCGCCAACTCGTGCTGCCGTTACCCACTACCGCCGGTCTCGCCGCCGAGTTCGAGAGCACGGTCGCCGCGCACGCGCACGAGCTCACCGCCGTGATCCTGGAGCCGCTCGTGCAGGCGGCCGGCGGCATGAAGTTCCATTCGGCCGAGATGCTGGCTCAGATCGCCGAAGTCGCTCGCCGTTTCGATCTATTGCTGATTCTCGATGAGATTGCGACCGGGTTCGGGCGCACCGGAACGATGTTCGCGTGCGAGCAGGCGAGCGTCGCGCCGGACATCATCACACTGTCGAAGGCGTTGACCGGCGGTACGCTGCCGCTCGCGGCCACCGTCGCGAGCAAGTCGGTGTATGCAGCATTCCTTTCCGACGACGCGAGCCGAGCGCTGATGCATGGCCCCACGTTCGCCGGCAATGCGCTCGCCTGCGCCGCGGCCAACGCGTCGCTCGATCTGTTCGAGACCGAGCCGCGATTGCAGCAGGCGGCCGCGATCGCCGCGCAGCTTGCGGGCGGGCTCGCAGCGTGCCGGAATCTCCGCGGCGTGCGCGACGTGCGCGTAAAGGGCGCGATCGGCGTCGTGCAGCTCGAAAGAACGCCGCAGCTCGAAGCGCTGCGGCAACGGTTCGTGGCGCACGGCGTGTGGGTGCGACCGTTCGGCGACGTGGTGTATCTGATGCCGCCGCTCGTGATCGGCAGCAGCGATCTCGACCGGCTGATGGCAGCCGTCTACAACGTGCTGGTCGCGGCGGCCGCTGCGGGCGAGCTCTAGAAACCCGAGCTGTTCGGCGCCTGCGGCTTGCCCAAGTTCGCGTACCGGTTCGGGATGAAGTCGCCCGTGATCATCTCGCGGTAGGAGAGCCCCGGGCCCACCATCGGGTACACGCCGGCCTCCGGATCGATCACGACCTCGAGGAACGCCGCACCCTTGAAGCTCAGGAACTCCTCGACCACCCGCGGCACGTCGGCCTTCGCTTCGAGGCGCTTCGCGAAGCCGAAGCCGTCGGCCTGCGCCGCCTTGACGAAGTCCTTCTTGCGCAGCGATTTGTCGCTCGAGGCGAGCCGGCCTCCATGAAGAATATCCGCTGCCACTGCATGACCATGCCGTCGCCGAAATTGTTCAGCACCATGACCTTGATCGGCAGGCCGTAGGTGGTGACGGTCTCGAGCTCGCCGAGGTTCATGCGGATGCTCGCGTCGCCGTCGACGTCGATGACGAGCTTGTCGCGGCGCGCGAACTGCGCACCGATGGCCGCCGGCAGGCCGAAGCCCATCGTGCCCATGCTGCCGGACGTGAGCCACTGGCGCGGCTCGCGGAAATCGCAGTACTGCGCAGCCCACATCTGGTGCTGGCCGACGCCGCTCGTGATGATGGCTTCGCCCTGCGTGATGCGATTCATCGTCTTCCATGACGTACTGCGGCTGGATCAGCGTGCTCGCGCGGTCGTAGTTCAATCCGTACGTAGCCTTCAGCTGCTCGACCTCGGCGTGCCACTCGGCGAAATCGGCGCTGAAGCCCGTGCGCCGGCCGTACGCGACGAGCGCGTCGAGCGCGTTCGGCAACAGGCCCACGTGATGCCAGTCGGCGTGCTTGACCTTGTGGATCTCGGACGGATCGATGTCGAAGTGCAGCACGCGCTTCGCCTTCGGCGCGAACTTCGGCGGTGCGCCGGCCACGCGATCGTCGAACCGCGCGCCGATCGGCGATCAGCAGGTCGCAGTCGTCGACCGCGTAGTTCGTGCTGGCCGAGCCGTGCATGCCGAGCATGTGCAGCGACAGCGGGTGCTTCGTGTCGAAGCCGCCGAGCCCCATCAAGGTGCTCGCGACCGGAATCTTGTAGTGGCCGGCAAGCGCGCGCAGCGCGGCGCTCGCGTTGCCGTTGATGACGCCGCCGCCGGCGTAGATCAGCGGCCGCTTGCTCTCGGCCAGCATGCCGAAGAACTGCTGGCACCGAGCTTCGGTCAGAAGGTTGCTCTCGACCTCCGCCTGCCGTTGCCGGTAACCGGCGATCGGCAAATGGCTCTCGCCGCGGAACGTACCCTTCCAGTTCTGCACGTCCTTCGGCACGTCGACGACGACGGGCCCCGGGCGGCCGGTGCGCGCGATCTCGAACGCCGTCCGCATCGTGGCCTCGAGGCGCGTGGGATCGGTCACGAGGAACACGTGCTTGGCCACCGAGCCCATGATGGCCGTGACGGGCGCTTCCTGGAACGCATCGGTGCCGATCGCACCGGTCGACACCTGGCCGCAGATCACGACGATCGGGATCGAGTCCGCCATGCAGTCGCGAACCGGCGTCACGCAGTTCGTGGCGCCCGGGCCGGACGTGACGATCACGACGCCGACGCGGCCACTCGCGCGCGCATAGCCCGCCGCCATGAAGCCCGCACCCTGCTCGTTCGCCGGCACGATCAGCGGCATCGGTTCGGCGCCGTTGCGGCGGTTGTCCTCGTTGTAACGGAACACGGCGTCGTAGGTTGGCAGGATGGCGCCGCCGCTGTAGCCGAAGATCGTGTCGACGCCCTCGTCGGCCAATACCTGGACGATCATGTCCGCGCCGGTCATGGCTGCGCCGGCCAGCGGATGCGACCGGGTGATCTTGGGTTGGGTCAGGGTGTCCATCGTCGGTAGCCGGGGTCGTTACGCGCGGAAATAAAGCGCCGCCTCCCGAGTTTTGACGAAAAGGGAATGCATTGCAATAGCTGTTGTTCTGCGCCAACATGGCGGGCTTCCGTGCCGCCGGGCTTTAAGATCATGCGACACATTATTTCCATCCTGCTGCAGAACGAAGCAGGTGCGCTCACCCGAGTCGCCAACCTGTTCTCTTCGCGCGGATACAACATCGAGAGTTTGAACGTCGCGCCGACGGCGGATGCGACGGTATCGCGTCTCACGCTCGTGACAACCGGCGAGAACCCGATCATCGAGCAGATCACGAAGCAGCTCGGCAAGCTCGTCGATGTCGTCGAGATCGCGGACATGACGAGCGCCGATCACATCGAGCGCGAGCTCGCGCTGTTCAAGCTGCGTGTCGCGAACGGCGACGCCGGCAAGCTTACGAGCGTGCTCGAGCAGTTCGACGCCCGCGTGCTGAGCGATACGCAGGATCAGTACACCGTCGAGATCGTCGGCGGCAGTCAGGAGATCGACCGATTCCTGAAACGCGTGGCCGGAATCACGGACATCATCACGTTGGTGCGCAGCGGTGCGATGGCCGTGTCGCGCGGCGCCTCCGTCCTAGAGCGGGGCTGAGCCGTGTCGGCGCTCGCGCGTCACGGGCAGTAACGCAATGAGCACCGCGGCCTCCATCGCGCACACCGAGCGGCTCGCGAATGCGCGCAAGGTCGTCATCAAGATCGGCTCGGCACTGTTCGTCGACCAGCAGACCGGCGCACTCGATCGCGCGTGGCTCGAGGGCGTATGCGCCGACGTGGCCGATCTCAAGCGCGCCGGCAAAGACGTCGTGATCGTATCGTCCGGTGCGGTGGCGCTCGGGCGCCGCGAGCTCAAGATCGATCCGCGGCGGCTCGACGAGAAACAGGCTGCGGCCGCGACGGGCCAGATTCTGCTCGCGCACGCGTATCTCGAAATCCTTCGCAGCTTCGGCCTCACGGCGGCCCAGGTGTTGCTGACGATCGACGACAGCGAAAGCCGTCGCCGGTACCTGAATGCGAGCGCTACGCTGGCGACGCTGCTCGGCTACGGGGCTGTGCCCGTCGTGAACGAGAACGACACGGTCGCCACGCAGGAGCTGCGCTATGGCGACAACGATCGGCTCGCGGCCCGCGTTGCGCAGATGGTCAGCGCCGACTGCCTCGTGCTGCTGTCCGACGTCGACGGGTTGTACACCGCCGACCCGCGGCGCGACGACAGTGCGCGCTACGTGGAAGAGGTTACGGAGCTCACACGCGAGCTCGTCGACATGGCCGGCGGCGCCGGCTCGAGCCACGGTTCCGGCGGCATGCGCACGAAGATCGAAGCGGCGCGCATCGCAATGGGCGCCGGCTGCCGCATGTGCATTGCGACCGGCCGTGTCGCACGACCGATCAGCGTGCTGCTCGGCGGCGGCAAGGCCACGTGGTTCCTGCCAAGCGCGACACCCGGAGCCGCGCGCAAGCAGTGGATCGCGGGCACCTTGAAGCCGAAAGGGACGGTGCGCGTCGACGCGGGCGCGGAGCGCGCTCTACTCGGCGGACGCAGCCTGCTACCGGCCGGAGTCACGGGCGTGGACGGCCAGTTCGAGCGCGGCGACGCGGTCAGTGTGCTCTCGGCCGACGGCCGCGAGCTCGCGCGCGGTCTCGTGGCCTATGCGTCCGACGAGGCGCGATCGATCGCCGGGCGCCAGTCGGCCGGTATCGCGGAGGTCTTGGGCTACAGCGGCCGCGATGAGATCATTCATCGCGACGACCTCGTTCTCGTAGGCGCCGGCAGGTAGTCATGAGCACGGCAGAGCAAAATATTCCAGTGAGCCTTCTCGAGCAGATGCTCGCTGTCGGGCGAGCGGCGCGTGCGGCCGCGACGCAGCTCGCGCAGGCTCCCGCAAGCCTGAAACGTGCCGCGCTCGAGACTGCGGCGCGGGAGTTGCGCGCCGCACGCGCGGCCGTACTGCGCGCCAACGCCGAAGACGTGGCGGAAGCCAAGGCGCACGGTCTGTCGAACGCGATGATCGATCGGCTCGCCCTCGACGAAAAACGCCTGGAGGCCACGGCCGTCGGGCTCGAGACGGTTGCCGCGCTCGAGGATCCGGTCGGTCAGGTCATCGCCACCTGGGAGCGGCCGAACGGGCTTACCATCTCGCGCGTGCGCGTGCCGCTCGGCGTGATCGGCATCATCTATGAGAGCCGGCCCAACGTGACGGCGGACGCCGCGGCGTTGTGTCTTAAGAGCGGCAATGCGGCCATTCTGCGCGGCGGCTCGGAAAGCGCGCGTTCCAGTGCCGCGATTCACATGTGTTTGCGCCGCGCGCTGGTGCAACACGGCCTGCCCGAGGCGGCGATCCAGATGGTGCCGACCCAGGATCGCGAGGCCGTCGGCATCATGCTGCGCGATATGGCGGCGTACATCGACGTGATCGTGCCGCGCGGCGGCAAAGGGCTCGTCGCGCGCGTGCAGCAGGATGCTCGCGTGCCCGTCATGGCGCACCTGGAGGGCATTTGTCACACCTACGTGCACGCCGGCGCCGACCTCGCGATGGCGCGCAAGATCGTCGTGAACGCAAAGCTGCGCCGCACGGGCGTATGCGGCGCGACGGAGACGGTGCTGATCGACCGTGCGTGCGCGGCCACGCATCTCGCGCCGATCGTCGGCGATTTGCTGGATGAGGGCTGCGAGGTACGTGGCGACGTGCCGACGCAGGCGAGCGACCGGCGCGTGAAGGTGGCGGTCGACAGCGACTGGGGTCAGGAATTCCTCGACGCGATCGTCGCGATCCGCGTGGTCGATGGCCTCGACGAAGCGCTCGCGCACATTCGCCGCTACGGCTCGGCGCACACGGACGCGATCATCACCGACGATGCCGCGGCGGCGGAGCGCTTCTTGAACGAGCTCGATAGCGCGATCGTGCTGCACAACGCGTCGACGCAGTTCGCCGATGGCGGCGAGTTCGGCATGGGCGCGGAGATCGGCATCGCCACCGGCAAGATCCACGCGCGCGGCCCGGTCGGAGCTGCCGAACTCACCAGCTACAAATATGTTGTGCGCGGCACGGGCCAGATTCGACCGTAGCGCCAGCTTGGGTCGACGCCTTTCTATTGCCGCGAGCCCGCAATTGAGGTGGGTGCAAGCGTGCCGGCGGCGTGAGAGAGCCCTTTCGGCACCGCCGCAAGTACGTCCCTGTAGGCTGCGTCGGCGACGTCCTGTCGCCGACGCTGCCGAAAGGGCTCTCTCACACCGCCGGCACTTCCTGTTCGCAGTGGTGCGGGCTCGCTTGGTTCGTCATGCAGTCAAGCCAACCTGACGCTACGTTCGAGCTCATCGTTATCGGTGCGGGCATCAATGGGGCTGCGATCGCGCGTGAGGCTGCGCTTGCTGGATTGAAAGTGCTGGTGGTCGAGCGCGGCGACGTCGGCGCCGGGACGAGCAGCGCGTCGTCGCGGTTGATTCACGGCGGGCTGCGCTACCTCGAGTACGGCGAGCTCGGGCTCGTGTACGAGTCGCTGCACGAGCGCGAGAGGTTGCTGCGGCTCGCGCCGCATCTCGTGGCGCCGATCGAGCTCGTGATTCCCGTGTACCGCGGCGCGCGCCGTCCACGTTGGCAGATCGCGCTCGGGCTTGCGCTGTACGACCTGCTGTCGATCGGGCGCTCGGTGCCGGGCCGGGCGCTGCTTGGTCGCGACGAGCTGCTCGCGCGCCTGCCGGGGTTGAATCCGCACGCGCTCGTCGGGGGCGCGAGCTACTACGACGCGCAAGTGCGTTATCCCGAGCGGCTCGTCGTGGAGAACCTGCGCGACGCGGTGGCCAACGGCGCAACGCTCAAGACGAGGACGCGCGTTACTCGTGTGCGTGTGGAAGGTGGCCGCGCGGTCGGCGTCGAGTGGCGCGCGGCAGACGGTTCAGCGGGTGGCGCGGCTGCGCCGCTGATCGTGAACGCGGCGGGGCCCTGGGTGGACGAAGTCCTCGGGCCGATCCAGCACACGCGCCTCCTCGGCGGCACCAAAGGCAGCCACGTGATCGTGCCGCCGTTTCCCGGCGCGCCGCGCACGGGGGTGTATGTGGAAGCGGGCGCGGACGCGCGGCCGTTCTTCATCCTGCCGTGGAACGACTTGCTGCTGATCGGCACCACGGACGAGCGCTTCGAGGGCGACGCCGGCGCCGCCGCGATCGATTCGCACGAGATCGCGTATCTCACGAGCGAGACGGAGCGCGTGTTTCCCGGCGCGGCCGGTCTCGTGCATCGCGTGCTCTACACGCAGACTGGAATTCGGCCGCTGCCGTGGCAGCCGCGCGGCGCGACGGCCGCGATCACGCGTCGGCACGTGATTCGACGGCACCGTGCGGCGCGCGGCCTGTACTCGGTCGTCGGCGGCAAGCTCACGACGCATCGCGCGCTGGCCGAGGACGTGCTGCGCAAGGTGCGCGGCGAGCTGCCGCGGCCAATCGCCGGACACCCGACGCGCACGCGGCCATTACCTGGTGCGCTGGAAGCGCCGGCGCGCGACGCGTTGCTGGCCGAGCTCGGCGCGCGGTTTGGGCCGGCGCAGGCGCAGCGCTTGTGGAACGTCTACGGCGCCGCCGCCGCGAAAATCGCGGCGCTTGCGGCGCAGCCGGAGCTGGCGGTACAGGTCGACGCGGTCAGTGGCGTGCTCGCGGCCGAGCTCAGCTACGCGATCGAGCACGAATGGGCAGTCACGCTCGAAGATCTGCTGCAGCGCCGCTGCATGGCGGGCCTAGGTGCGGATTTCGGTCTCGGCGCCGCGCGCGGCGCCGCGGCGGCGCTCGTGCAGCTCGGCATCTGGGACGCGGCGCGCGCGGCGTCGGAGCTCGACGCTTACCGTGCGCTGGCCGTGCGCCATCGCGTCGCGGCGTCGACGCTCGCAGCGCACTAGCCGATCGTGACCGGCGCGGGCGGCTGCACTTCGATCGCCGGCAGCGTGATCACGGGCGTCAGGCCGTTCAACGAATCGCGGCTGCCTGCCGACAACTCGGCGCCGATTTCCTGTTGCGGTGTCAGCAGCGAATCCGACGCGAGCGGCGAGTTTCCTCCCCTGCAGCGGTGAAACCCGTAACCAGCGCGACGGTCGCGATTCCAAACAACCAATGAGAACGTGCGGTCATTGCTCTGCTCCTGGTGATTTCGTCACATGGGAGCAGCAACGCGGCGCCACGCCGCCGGGACTACGATGCAGCAGTCAAGAAACGTCGAGAATCACGAAGGAGGGTGAAGACCGAGAGGCGGCAGCCGCCCGGCTCAGTTTTTCTGCTCGACCGCCTCGAACTTGAGCGTCGGCCGATCGCCGCTGCGCGAGTACACATGCTCGCTCGCCATGTCGGCCAGCACCTTGTCGCGCTCCTCGCGCGTGGCGAACCAGTGGAGACGTTCCCACGTGGTGCCGATCAAGCGCGCAAATGTGTCGGTCGCGCGAATGCTGACGCGAATCCCGTAGGGTTTCGGCAGGTCGAGCGGTTGGGTCAGGTTGTGTGCGTGACAGATATCCATGGCGGGATCTTAGCCGAGGCACTGCACCAAGAGGGACTCCTTACTTCTCCTAGCGCTGGCGTTCCGTCGGTCCGGTGCGGTCGCGCCAGCCGAGCACGCGTCGCGTGAGGGCGTGGTATACGGGTTTCCACCAGGCTCGCCACAGCCGCGTGGGCCACGGCCGGGTCGCGAGCATGCGGCGTTGCCGCGCGGTGAGGCCGTCCGGCAGATACGTCCGCTTGTGTTTCAGGAGGTGTCGCAAGTCCTCGTGCGCGAGATAGCGAAACCAGAAGCCGCGTCGTTGCGAGCGCACGGCGAGCTGAAAGTCGACGAGACCCGGCACGTCGCCGGCGGCATTCAGCCAGTTGGCCTCCTTCGCGAGATCGTTGTGGGCGACGCCCGCACGGTGTAGCGCGCGCACGAGCCGCAGGGCACGCACGAAGAAGTCGCGCGACGGCGCCGAGCCGGCGAACAGGGGCTCGCCAGGCAGCGCACTGCGCCGCAACACGCGGCCGTCGAACTCGATCAATTGCGGTACGCCGATGGGCAGGGCTCGTAACGCGAGCAACGCGGCCGCCTCGCGCGCAGCGAGTCGGCGCGCAAGCCAGCGCAGGCCACGTCGCGCCGTGCGCGTGTCGCGCTCGATCGCGGTCGAGGCGCCAGCGTCGACGAGCCGGACGGTGCCGAGCGCGTCGTGTTTGAGCTCTCGTGGCGGCATTCGTCCGGCCAGCATGGGTTGCGCTGCTACAATCCTACTGCATGTCGAAAGCCATCCACGCGACCGAGTTTTACGTGGTCGGCGGCCCCGTGCAGCCGGATCGCGCCTGCTACGTCGAACGCCCCGCCGATGCTGCCCTGACGCTTGCCGTTAGAGCCAGGCGCCTGTGCTGCGTGCTTGGCCCCCGCGGCATCGGCAAGTCGAGCCTCATGCATCGGGCCGCGCGCCGGCTGCGCGAGTCCGGAGAGCTCGTCGCGGTAGTGGATCTCGTGCAGATCGGCGTGCTCGCGCAGCGTGGCTCGGGGCGCGGGTGGGGCATGGCGACGGCCGAGCGGGTCGCGCGCGAGCTCGCGCTCGATGCCGACGTCGGTCCCTGGTGGCGCGCGAACAAACAAGACGAGAGCGAGCGGCTCGCGGAGTTCTTTTGGCGCGTCGTGCTCGCGAATACCACGGCGCCGATCACGGTGTTCTTCGACGGACTCGGCGCCACGGCCGCCGAGCTGCCGTTTCTGCGTGAGCTGCTGGCCACCGTGCAGAGCTGCTACGCGCGGCGCTCGGCCGAGCCGGATTTCGGGCGGCTTTGCGTCGTATTGGTCGGCAGCATTTCGCGCCGCGCGTTGGGCGGCAGCGAGCGCAGCTCGGTATTGGCGGCTGCGGAGGTCATCGAGCTCGACGATTTCTCCGCGGCCGAGTCATACACGCTCGCGGCCGGGTTCGACGGTGAGTCGGAGGTTGCGCAGGCGCTGATGGACCGCGTGATCGTCTGGACCGGCGGCCATCCGTATCTGACCCAGAAGGTCGCCCGCAGCGTGATCCGCAAAGGCGGCAAGCTCGAGGACGTCGAGCGCGTGGTACACGAGCAGTTGCTGGCGCCTGGCGCGGCGGAGTCCGATCCGCTCTTAAATCACGTTCGCGCCTGGCTCTCGGCGAAGGCGCCAGGAGCGCGTCGCGCGGCGAAGCTTCTGCGCCGACTCGCCCGCGGCGGCAGCGTCGCTGCGCCGGCCGATCCTGCGGTGCGGGAACGCTTGCAGATGTCAGGCGTCGTCGCGATCGACGCACAGCGCCGACTGGCGTTTCGCAATCGTATCTTCCGCGAGCTCGTGGGCCGGTGGGTCAAGGGCGCGGGTCTCGGCGGGCGTATGGCGGCCGCCGCGCTCGTACTGTTGCTGCTGGCCGCAGCCGGCGGCTATTGGTACGTGCAGTACTTGCCGACGACCGACGTCGCGACACTCGAGAGCCCGAGTGCGGATCTCACCGCCGTCGACGCCGCGTATCGAAAGCTGCACTCGCTGCCGGGCTTCACGGAGCGGGCCGAGCGTCTGTTCGTGACAGCGCTCGCGCGTCGGAGCGCGGCGGCGCGCAGCTTGGCGGAGGTTGCCGCAATCGACTCGCGCCTGCGTGGTCTGCCGGGTCAGGATGAAGTGGCTGACGGTTTGTTCGCGGCGTTCTGGCTGCAACGCGCGGCCGAAGCCGCCCACACGGAGCAGCGCGACGCAGCGCTGCTGTTCGCGCAGCGCGCGGCGGACCTGCCGACGGCCTCGGCGGCCGCGAGCGGCACCCTGGCCGAGCTCGTCGGCGTCGACTACCCGCACCTCGAGCGCACGCTGCGCTTGAGCGCTGCGCCGGTCGCGTGGCGCATGCAGTTCGACCGGGCGATGCTGGTGGCGCTCGACGCAGATAGACAATTACACAGCGCACCGTTCGGCGAAGGCGCTGGGGTTGGCGCCGCCTTCAACGCACCGGTGCGCCTCACGGCGTTACAACACGTCGCGATCACGCGCGACCTCGCCGTTGAAGGCGACGGCACCGCCGGCGCGTTCGAGCTGACGCTCGAGATCCAGCACCCGGCGGCTGAAGAACTGCTGCTGACGTTGAGCGCGCCGAGCGGCGAACAGGCGTCCGTAGTCGTGGTGCGCGGTGACGACGGCGCGGCCGGCACGTTCACGTTCAATGCGACGCGTGGCACGCCGCTCGGAATGTTGGCGGACGAAGGGCGGCGTGGCGTGTGGCGACTCACGCTCGTCGATCGACGCGCGGCAAACTCCGGAGCGCTAGTGGGTTGGGCCCTGCGGTTCGCCAACGATACGTGGCGCGACGAGCCGCCCGAGCCGGTGGTGATCCCCGATCCGTTGCGCACCGACGCCGTGACCCTCACAACCGAAGGCGACTGGGCGCTCGCACGGCCCGAGACGAACGGAGCGATTGGCACGGTCGCGCTATGGAACGTCGCGGCCGGCAAACTCGAGAACGACTTCGCGTTGCCCGTCGCGCCGAAATATGTGGCCGTGAATTCGGGCGGCACCCGGCTGATCGCTGCGACCGACACTCTCGTCACCGTCTGGAACACGCGCGACGGCATGCTCGTTGCGCGACCACGGACCGACACCGAGTTCGTAATGCCGCCCGTGTTCTCCCCGGATGGTGGCTATTTCGCAATCGCCGAGCGCGTCGAGGACGGCAAGCCGCTGTACAGCCTGCTGCGCGCCAACGATGGCTCGCTCGTGAGCAGCTTCGAGGGCGTGGCCGACGCACAGCACTGGTGGCTCGGTCCCGGCGCGCGTTATCTGGCCCTGCAGCTCCCGGACCGGTCCATTCGTGTGCTCGGCGCGCGCCGCGGTGAAGTGTTGCAGACGCTCCCCCAGCGCCTCGATGTGGTACGCGTGCTGTCGGCAGCGGACGGCGCGACGTTGTTGACCATCGACAGCGGCGGCACGATTGCGGCATGGCCGCTGGCCGCGGGCGCGGCGTCCCAGCCGCGACGACTCGGCACGACCGCAGCCGCCGCGAGCGTCAGCCTGTCGGCGGGCGGCACGCGCCTCGCCCACGCGACAGCAGACGCAGCCGTCGCCGTGGTCGACATTGCGACGGGCGCCGAGGTGGTGCGGCTGCGCGGCGCCGGCGTACCGCCGGTGGCCACGCAGCTCGCGGACGATGGCGAGAAACTCGTGACGGCGAGTGGCGCGCAGCTGCGGCTCTGGAACCTGCCCGCCGGCGGCGCGCCGCCGCGCGCGGCGATCGCGGCAACGGCTCTCGCGCTCGATCGCGCTACGGGGCGGCTTGCGATCGGGCTCGCGAACGGCCAGCTGGCGCTCGACGCAGTGCCGTCGGCGGCACCGGCCCCGGAAGCGCTCGAGTACTTCGGCCATCGCGGTGCGGTGACCGCGATGGCGATGAACTCGGAACGCGCGCTCGCCGTGACAGGCGGCGCCGACGGCGTCGTGCGCGCCTGGGACCTTGCGAGCGGAATGCCGACAGCCGTCGGCATGGAGCCTACGCGGGCGCCGGTCGGCGTGGTCGCACTTACGGCCGACGCGCGGCTCGTCGCGAGCGCGGCGGGCACGCGGGTGAGCGCTGCGAATGTCGCGGACGGCACGTCCGTCCTGGAGCGCAGCGTCGGTGGTGCCGTCACCGCGCTCGCATTTGCGCCCGACGGCGCGACGCTCGCGATCGGCGACGCGACCGGAACATTGACGATCGCGCGGCTCGAGGGTGCGGGGCGCGAGATCACGACGCACGCGACGGGCGCGATCACCGCGCTCGCGTTTGCGCCCGGTGGCGCGCGGCTCGCGGTGGCAGACGCAGCCGGCGGCGTACGCCTGGTGAGCGCCGCCGACGGTGCGGCCATCGGCGCGCCGCGGAATCTGCCGCAGCCGGTGCACTCGCTCGACTTCGACGCCGACGGCAGCGCGTTGCTGCTCGCGACGGTCGACTGGCTGCACGCGCTACGCGCTGACGGGACCCTCCAGCCGGTCGCGAGCCGGTTCGCGGCACAACCACTCACGGCGTGCGTGCTGTCGGCCGGCGACGGATTGCAGTTGCGTGTCGCGGAAATCGGGGCCGATGGAGCCGCCGCAGTCGCGCAACTCGATCTGGCTGCGTCGCCGGCTGCGGCAGCGAGCCAGGGCCGACGCGACTGGCCCGCTGCGCTCGGCTTGAAGCTCGATGACGGCGGCCAGCCGGCGCCGTTCGACCCCTAGCGCGCGCTTTATTCGCCGAATCTGTGAACTGTACGGTGGGTGCTCCGGCCGCGGCCGGGCTATCGTACGTGCGGGTTAAGTTAACTCTTCGGGCTATCGCGAACGTGTCACTAACGCGTGCACAAGCAGGTCGGCGCGAGCCGGTCGCACGGCTCCTCGCGGTGGGCGCCGTGCTCGGCCTCGCGGGGCTGGTTGCCGCGTGTCAGGGCCCGCAGCCGGGAGCGCGTACTTTCTACGACTTCAAGGAAGACGGCGTCGCCAGGGATGGCGTTCTCTCCCGCTGCGATAGAGCTCCCGATACGTCCGCGAGCGATCTGGAGTGCATCGCCGCCAGGCGCGCTGCCGCCGCCGTCGCGCTCGAGCAGCAGCGCTCGCGCACCGACGGTCTCGAGCGTCAGTCGGAGCGCAAGCTCGTGGCGTTGCGTGACCGTTCCGCTCGACAAGAGCAGGGCGGGCAGACGGCAATCGCGCCGGCCGCGCCAGCGTATGGCTCGCCGCTTGGGAGTGTGCTGCCCTCGATGAGCAACTCCGCAGCGGTCGACCCGTACGACGTTGCAGTTCCCGGGCCGCCCGAGCTTCGAGCTCGGCGAGATCGAGCCGCCGTCGAGCAAAATCGAGATCGTGCCGCCGACGCTCGAGCGCGAAGACGTCGCGGTCCATCCCGCGCGCCTGAGCGCAACGACGAATTGACGCGTCGCTACCGCGGCGCCTGATCCAACGGAAACGTAATCGCGCCTTCGTCGCTCGAAGGCGATCGACTCGATTCGCTTCCAGGCGGCCCGCCGAGCGGCGGCGCCAGCACCGCGGATCTACTCAAAGCATCGAGGAACGGGAGCGCCGCTCGCGGCGTGCCCACGCCTTGTTCGCCGAACGCTTTCGCGCCTGCGTCTGCCGTAGAACTGATCGTCCGCGTCCTCGTCGATGTCGAGGCGCAGGCCTTCGAACGTTGCCCCGGCGAACAGCCCGCGGCTATGCATGTAGGCGTACACCTCGGCTTTGCCGGTTACGACGCCCGACGTGCGTCGACCCATCGGCCCGCCAATCGCGCTCGCGTCGCCGCCGAGCGTGAACTTGCCGGCCTGGATGTTGCGAATCGAGCGCTCGTTCGCGAAGACGAGAACGAGGTCGGCGCGTTCCGCGCCGAACTGCGCGCCCAGGCTGCCGCCCGTGAGGGTGACGAACGCCGGGTTGCTCCATGCGCCGCTCGGCGAACGGATCGAGATCACGCCGCGGCCGCGTCTGCCACCGATCATGATGCCGCCGCGGAACAGGCCCGGGATCACGACGATGCCGCGCGCCTCCTCGAGTATCTGCACCGGGATACCGTGCTGCTCGTCGGTCGCGAATACTTCGAGCACGCGCGCGGCGTCCGCTAGCTTGTCGGCGTCGTCGTGGCGGCGCGCTTGCGCCTGCGTAGAGGCGAGTGCGGCCAGTGCGGCCAACAGCGCGAAACGCAATGGAGCGAACGGAACCGATTGGGTCGCATGACGACCTCGTCGTAGCAGCGAAGCTGCATCTTAACCCGTTTGACGGCGCGATCGGCCCGCGGTTCACGGGCTCCCGGGCGGCAGCGGTGTGTCGAGCGTTGCGGCGAGCATGCGGAACAGCTCGCGCTCGGCTGTGGAGATCGTGCCGTCGGCCTGAATGCAGGCGAGCACGCCGCGCAGCAGCTGCTGCTTCGAGCGCGGCCGCAATTCCGCAAGCGACACAGAGCGCCGCGTCGAGCTTGACGAGGTCGCGCGCAGCGGTCGGCGGATCGAACTGCGGATCGCTTTGCGTCGGCCTGCCAGCCGAGGCTCGCGAAGCCCGCGGCGTATGCCGCGCGCGCGCCGGCCGCATCGTCGTTGCCGTACGCGGCGACGTTCGCGAGCAGCACGCGGATCGCGGCGTCGGGTTCCAGCGGCGTGACGGTGCGCGGCGGCGCCGCAGCCGGCGTGCCGCGCAGGAATGCCCGCAGCGCGCGCAGCAGACACGAAGGCGAACAACCGCGGTTCCGGGTCGAGCTCCGCCGAGCCGCGGGCAGGAGCTCGAACAGGTAGGTCAGCTGCTCGCCCGGCCGCCGCTTCAGCGCCGGCACGGCGAGCTCGACGATCGGCAGATACACGCCGTGGTCGACGCCCGCGAGCTCGGCTGCCAGACGCCGGCACAGCCCCGCACGCGTCGCGCCGAGTTGCTGCTCGAGCAGGTTCATCTGCCGCTCGCGCGTGGGTTCGTCGGGCGACAGCGCGAGCGCGAGCACGAGCAACATGCTCGAATCGCGCGAGCGAGCCGCCGCAGCCACCTCGGCGGGCACGGCGCCGCGCAGCGCGCTGCCGACTTCGGGTGTGTCGATGTGGCCGGCGCGCTCGAGCAGCGCTGCTGGCCGCGAGCGGGGGCTTGGCCGAAGCCGGCGCGCAACGCGTTCGCCGTCGCGGGAGTCGAGCGTTGGCTGCAGGCGGCATGACGCGACGGCTCGGGCAGGTCGCGCGGGTCGAAGTTCGGCTCGAGCGCTCGAATGCGCTCGAGCAGCGGCGGATGCGTCGCGAACCAGCCGCTAAACGCGCTCGAGCTGCGCTCGAACAGCATGTGCGCGACTTCCTCGGTATCGACGGAGGCGATGTCGCGCGCCGTAGCCGGCGATCTTCTTCAGCGCTCCGGCGAGGCCTTCCGGCTCGCGCGTGAACTGCACGGCCGACGCATCGGCGAGCCGCTCGCGCTGGCGCGCGACCGCGGCTTTGATCAGGCGGCTGCAGCAGCACGCCGATCGCGCCGATGACCACGAGCGCGAGGCCGATCACGAGCGCGGCGGCTTGACCACCGTTTTTGTCGCGGCGCGTGTAGCGGGCGCTGCGCAGCAGCCAGCGCCCGGCGATCGACAGCACGAGGATGCCAAAGGACAGGCCCATCAGCTGCTGATTCAGCCGCATGTCGCCGTTCAAGACGTGGCTGAACTCGTGCGCGATCACGCCTTGCAGCTCCGCGCGATCGAGGCGCTCGAGTGCGCCGCGCGTGACCGTGATCGCCGCGTTCGTGGGCGACATGCCTGCGGCGAACGCGTTGATGCCGGCCTCCTGCTCGAGAATGTAGATCTCCGGCACGGGCAGCCCCGCCGCCAACGCCATTTCTTCTACGACGTTCACGAGCCGCCGTTGCAGTGGATCGGTGCCTTCGCCGCTGACTTCGGTGGCGCCGAGCAGGCGCGCGACCTGGCCGCCGCCGCGTGCGATCGTCGCCGCGCGATACAGGCTCGCGAGACCCATGACCGCGAGCGTGCCGCCGATCAGCATGGCTACGAGCCCGGCATGCGCGCCAACCCACTGCGGCCAGCTCTGGTCGCCGAGGAACAGCGCATTGCTGTTCAAGTACAGGCGCAGCCCCGCGCCCACGACGACGGTGGTAGCGACGGCACACGCCAGGAATGCGAGCAGGAACAGCGCCACGAGCACGCGGCTCGTCCGTCGCGACTGATCCTGGCGCGCGAAGAAGTCCACGGGCTACGCCAAGCGCGAGCTCAGTTGAAGGAGACCTTCGGTACCGCGCGTTTTTCGGCCTGCTCGATCTCGAGGTACTCGGCAGCCTTGAAGCCGAAGTTGTTCGCGATCAGGTTGCCGGGGAAGCTCTGGCAGGAGTTGTTGTAGCCGAGCACGGCGTCGTTGAACGCCTGGCGCGCGAACGCGACCTTGTTCTCGGTGGACGTGAGCTCCTCCTGGAACTGCTGCATGTTCTGGCTGGCCTTCAGATCCGGATAGGCCTCTGCGAGCGCGAAGAGTCGGCCGAGCGTGCCGCCGAGGGTCGTTTCGGCCGCGGCGAGCGCCTTGATGGCCTCCGCGTCGGAGGGGTCCGCGGCGGCCCGCTTTGAGCCCGGCCTGCGCAGCATTGCGGGCTGTGATCACGGCTTCGAGCGTGCCGCGCTCGTGGCTCATGTAGCCTTTGACGGCCTCGATCAGATTCGGGATCAGGTCGTAGCGGCGCGTGAGCTGCACATCGATTTGTGAGAAAGCGTTACGCACGCGGTTGCGCGAGCTCACGAGATTGTTGTACATGGCGATCACGGACAACACGACGGCGACCACGATGACGAGCGTGATGATCGATTCCCATCGATAACCTCCTTCTGGAACGCGGGCCTGCGGAGAATACGCCCCCGGTTCGCGGCACGCCATCGCGGCGCGGCATTCGCGGCCGCGGCGTGCGTCGTGCTCGGCGCTGCTGTTCGCGGCGCCTGCACGCGCCGACTGGGTCGGCGAAGCGACCGACATGATGGGCACGCGCGTGTCTGTCGATCTTTGGGCCGACGACGAGCTGCATGGCCACGATCTCGTCGCGGCGGTCATGAGCTACTACCGCCGCATCGACGACACGATGAGCACGTACAAGCCCGACAGCGAGATCTCGCGGGTCAACGCGCACGCTCACGAGGCGCCGATGCAAATCAGCGATGAGCTATTCGAGCTGGTGCAGGTTTCGCAGGAAATGTCCGCCGCGAGTCACGGGGCGTTCGACATCACTTACGAGAGCGTCGGCTATCTCTACGACTTCCATGCGCACCAGCACCCGACGGACGCGCAGATCAAGGAGCACCTGCCGGCCGTCAGCTACCGGCACGTCGTGCTCGATCCCGCGAAGCACACGATCTACTTCACGGTGCCCGGTGTGCGGATCAATCTCGGCGGCATCGCGAAGGGCTATGTCGTTCAACACGCGGCCGACATGTTGCGCGCGCAAGGCGTCGAGCACGCGCTGCTGAATGCCGGCGGTGACACGCGCGTGATCGGCGATCGGCGCGGTCAGCCGTGGCTCATGGGCATCCGCAATCCGCGCGTGAAGGGCGAGATCGTCACGAGGCTACCGCTGGTCGACGAAGCGATCTCGACCGGCGGCGACTACGAGCGGTTCTTCGAGGAGAACGGCCGGCGCTATCACCATGTCATCAATCCGGCGACCGGCGAGCCGACGGAAGGCATTCTGACGGTGACGGTCATCGGCCCGAGCGGCACGATGACCGACAGCCTCGAAACGGCGATTTTCGTGCTCGGCGTGGAAGAGGGGATGAAGCTGATCAAGCGCTATCCCGGACTACGAGACGATCATCGTCGAATCGAACGGCAAGGTCACGTACTCGAGTGGGCTGACGCCGCCCGAGCAGAAGTAACGTCTCAGGCGAGCTCGCGCCGGCCGCGGTCGATCGGCGTGACGTTGCTCTCGCTGGCGAAGAAGCGCCGCATCTTCAGCGCGGCGCGCAGCTTCGCGGTTCGCACGTAGCGCTGGTAGAACAGGTCCTTCACGACCTCGATCAGCACGGCGGACTTGGTCGGCGCCGATCGTTGGCGGTTCGCCTTGCTCGCCGAACAGCACTTCCATCGACGTGTCGCTGCCGTGCCCGCGTCGATCTCGCGCGAGACGCAGCACGTCGGCAACGCGCGTCGCGCCAGCGTTGTGGCGCATCCTCTTCGGCCAGCGTCAGCGCCGCGCGCACGGTGCGGCGGCACATCGACGCGAACGCGTTGTGCGTGCCGGCGGTGTAGCAGTCCAACGTCTCGCGCAGTAGCTGCTCGACGCTGGCTGGCAGATAGCCGAACTGGAAGCGCTCGCGCGGCCGCTCGATCTCGACGAGATGGGCGGCGAGCTCTACGCGCTCCGCGCCGATCGAACGTACGGTGGCGCGCACGAATCGCGGCTCGCCGCAGGCGGCACAGCGGAATACGAGGCCCACGTTCTTGGGCTGCGTGCGCGTGAGCTCGGCGAACGACGGCACGGCGACGGGCAACAGTTGTGCGTGTGCGCCGCAGTGCGGGCACTCGCGCGCGATCGGCTCCGCCTGTTCGAAGCCCCCGCTCTTGTTTACATAAATCGCCACGTCACACCTTTCTTTTCAGTCTACCCCAACCAGACCGCATCGCGTCTCACGGTGGGTTTCGCGCATCGCACGCGGCGTCGCCGCGAGGGCGGCCTTTCGGGGCCGCCGCAAGTACGTCCCTGTAGGCTGCGGCGGCGACGTCCTGTCGCCGACGCCCCCGAAAGGCCGCCCTCACAGCGACGCCGCCACCACCGGCAACGGAGCGTTGGCCGCGCACGGACGAGCCCGCCCGCTGCGCTCAAGGTGACGTCGGTGTCGCGGAGCCCCTCGCGGGACCGTCTGCGCACAGGGACGTGCGCAGACGAGCCGCAGGGATGCGATTTCCGGCGTGTCCCGCGAGGGGCTCCGTGACACCGACGTCACTTTCGATGACGTCAACCGCGGGCTCGCGCGATTCTGGGGAAACGAGCGTCAGCCGAGCTTTTTGTAGCGGATGCGGTGCGGTTGGTCGGCATCGTCGCCTTTGCGCCGCCGCAGGTCCTCGGCGTAGTCGGCGTAGTTGCCCTGGAAAAACAGCACTTCGCTGTTCCCCTCGAACGCCAGGATGTGCGTGGCGATGCGGTCCAGGAACCAGCGATCGTGCGAGATCACCACCGCGCTGCCCGGGAACGCGAGCAACGCCTCCTCGAGCGCGCGCAACGTCTCCACGTCGAGGTCGTTCGTCGGCTCGTCCAGCAGCAGCAGGTTGCCGCCCGAGCGCAGCACTTTCGCGAGATGCACGCGGTTGCGCTCGCCGCCCGACAGCATGCCGATCTTCTTCTGCTGGTCCGTGCCGCGGAAGTTGAAGCGGCCGCAATACGCGCGCGACGGTGTTTCGTAGGTGCCGATCTTCAGAATGTCCTGGCCCTCGCTGATCTCTTCCCACACGGTCTTGTCGTTGTTCAGCGTGTCGCGGCTCTGGTCCACATAGGCGAGCTGGACCGTGTCGCCGGCGCGGATCGAGCCTGCGCCCGGCTTCTCCTGGCCGGCCATGATGCGGAACAGCGTGGTCTTGCCCGCGCCGTTCGGGCCGATCACGCCCACGATGCCGCCGGCCGGCAGGCTGAACGACAGGTTCTCGAACAGCACGCGCTCGCCGAACGCCTTGCCGATCTTGTCGGCTTCGATCACGAGCTCGCCCAAGCGCGGGCCGGGCGGGATGTAGATCTCGTTCGTCTCGTTGCGCGTCTGAAATTCCTTCGACGTGAGCTCCTCGAAGCGCGCGAGTCGCGCCTTCGCCTTCGCGCGGCGTGCGCCCGGGTTGGTGCGCACCCATTCGAGCTCGGTTTTGATCGTGCGCTGGCGCGCGATCTCCTGCTTCTCCTCGAGCTTGAGTCGAGCATCTTTCTGCTCGAGCCACGAGGTGTAGTTGCCTTGCCACGGGATGCCGTGGCCCCGATCGAGCTCCAGGATCCAGCCCGCGACGTTGTCGAGGAAGTAGCGATCGTGGGTGACGGCGATCACGGTGCCGGGGAATTCCTTCAAGAACCGCTCGAGCCACGCGACGGACTCCGCGTCGAGATGGTTCGTGGGCTCGTCGAGCAGCAGCATGTCGGGATTCGACAGCAGCAGCCGGCAGAGCGCCACGCGGCGGCGCTCGCCACCCGACAACGTCTGCACGCTCGAATCCCAGGGCGGCAGCCGCAGCGCGTCGGCTGCGACGTCGAGCTTGCGCTCGAGCTCCCAGCCACCGGACGAATCGATCGCGTCCTGCAGCTTGCCCTGCTCTTCGAGCAGGCGATTCATCTCGTCGTCCTCGAGCGGCTCCGCGAACTTGTCGCTGATTTCGTTGAAACGCTGGATGAGCTTCAACTGGTCGGCCACGGCCTCCTCGACGATCGCGCGCACGTTCTTGGCCGGATCCAGCGCGGGTTCCTGCGCGAGATAGCCGATCTTGATGCCCGCCTGCGGCCGCGCTTCGCCTTCGAACTCCGTGTCGACGCCGGCCATGATTTTCAGTAGCGTCGATTTGCCCGAGCCGTTCAATCCAAGCACGCCGATCTTCGCGCCGGGGAAGAAACTCAAGCTGATGTCGCGCAGGATGTACCGCTTCGGCGGAACGATCTTGCCGACCCGGTTCATGGTATAGATGTACTGTGCCATAGGCCCAAAGGTAAGCGAGCGGGGGCAGGGATTATCGGTGCCGTGCCCACCGTCGGCAACTGCGAGATGTCAGCCTCCGTCGTACTGATCGCCGGCTCCGAGCTGGCCGCTTACGGGTTTCCGGGCGGTCACCCGTTCGGCACGGATCGCTATGCTGCGTTCATGGCAGAGCTCGAACGCTCTGCGGCCGTGCCGAAGCTCGAGCGCCGGCCGCCGCGCCGTGCCACGCGCGCGGAGCTCGAGTACTTCCACACGCCACGGTACGTCGATCGCGTGATGCAGCTGTCGGAACACGGCAGCGGTCTGCTCGACGCTGGCGACACGCCGGCGTTCCCCGGTGTGTACGAAGCGGCCGCGACCGTAGTAGGCGGTACGCTCGAGGCGCTTGCGGCCATCGTCGCCGGGCCGGTGCGGCATGCGTTCATTCCCATCGGCGGCCTGCATCACGCCACGCGCGACAGCGCCGCCGGCTTCTGCGTGTTCAACGATTGCGGCATCGCCATCGAGGCGGCGCGCCGCCTCTACGACATTCGGCGTGTGGCCTATGTCGACATCGACGCTCACCATGGTGACGGCGTGTTCTACGCGTTCGAGGAAGACCCCGATGTGCTCGACGCCGATCTGCACGAGGACGGTCGGTTCCTGTATCCCGGCACCGGCAGCCGCAGCGAGACGGGTCGCGGCGCGGCCGAGGGCACGAAGTTGAACATTCCGTTGCCGCCGGGCGCCGACGATACGGTTTTCCGGAAGGCCTGGGACGAAGTGGAGCGCTATCTCGAGGCCGCGAAACCGGAATTGATCCTGCTGCAATGCGGCGCCGATTCGGTCGGCGGCGATCCGATCACGCATCTCAAACTCACCGCCGAAGCGCACGCGCACGCGGCGCAGCGGCTCTGCGTGCTGGCCGAGCGCTATGGCGGCGGCCGCGTGCTCGGTATGGGCGGCGGCGGCTACAACCGTGCGAATCTCGCGCGCGCGTGGACGCGCGTCGTCGAAGAGCTGGCGGCGTAGCGATGTTCGACGCACGCAGCCTCGCCGCGGTCGATCCGCAGCTCGCAACCGCGCTGAATGCGGAGCGCGTCCGGCAGGAGACTTACCTCGAGCTGATCGCCTCGGAGAACTACGTGAGCCCACGCGTGCTCGAGGCGCAGGGCTCGCTGCTGACGAACAAGTACGCCGATGGCTACCCAGGGGATCGCCACTACGCGGGCTGCGAGCAGGCCGATGTCGCCGAGAGTCTCGCGATCGAGAGGGCGGGGCGATTGTTCGGCGCGGCTTACGCGAACGTCCAGCCGTACTCGGGCTCGCAGGCGAATCTCGCGGCGTATCTCGCGTTGCTAGCGCCCGGCGACACGCTGCTCGGCATGCGTCCGGCGCACGGCGGCCATCGCACGCACGGCGCCGCCGACAATCAATCGGGCAGCCTGTACAACGTCGTGCTGTACGACGTCGATGCTGCGACGGCTCTCATCGACTACGACCAGGTGGACTCGCTCGCTCGCGCGCATCGGCCGAAGCTGATCGTCGCAGGGTTCTCGGCGTACTCGCGCGTCGTCGATTGGGCGCGGTTTCGCGCGATTGCCGACGCTGTCGGCGCGCTGCTCCTGGCCGACATCGCACACGTGGCAGGCCTCATCGTCGCCGGGCTCTATCCAAACCCCGTGCCGCTCGCCGACCTCACGACCACGACGACGCACAAAACGCTGCGCGGCCCGCGCGGCGGTATGATCCTCGCGGCGCGCAAGTCGGCTTTGACGGAGCGCGTCGACGCGGCGGTGTTCCCCGGCACGCAGGGCGGCCCGCTGATGCACGTGATCGCGGCGAAAGCCGTGGCGTTCGCCGAAGCCCTCGAACCGGAGTTCCTGGCGTACCAGCGGCAAGTGCTCGCGAACGCACGCCAACTCTGCGCGGTGCTGATCGAGCGCGGCTACCCCGTGCTGACCGGCGGCACCGACAACCACATGCTGCTCGTCGACCTGCGCCGCGCGCCGCTCGATGCCGTGCGTGCGGAGCGCGCGCTGCACGCGGCGCACGTCGCGGTGAACCGCGCATCGTTGCCGGGCGAGACCGGCAACGAGCCGACCCAGGGCAGCGGCGGCCTGCGGCTCGGCACGCCGGCGATCACGACGCGCGGCTTGGGCGCGCCGGAGACCCGCGCGCTCGCGGGCTGGATCGCCGACCTGTTCGACGCGCGCGGCAGCGACGCCGCAGTTGCCGTCGTGCGCACGAAGGTGCTCGACCTCTGCAGCGCTTTCCCCGTCTACGGCGGGGAGTAGGCGAGTGCCAGGTCGCGTCACCGAGCCGGCGCCTCGAGGCCCGCCCGGGACCGCCGTGAATACGTCCCTGTAGGCTGCGTCGGCGCCGTCCTGGCGCCGACGCTCCCGGTCGGGCCTCGAGGCACCGACTCGGTGACGGGCAGCGCATGGGTCGTCGTCGCGGCGCCACGGCGATGCGTTGGCTCGGTGGCGTCGGTTGGCACACGGTCGATTGCCCCAAGGTAGAATCAGCCGTGCACTGCCCTTTTTGTAGTTTCGAGGACACCAAGGTCATCGACTCGCGGTTGGCCGGCGAAGGCCGCCAAGTGCGCCGCCGTCGCGAGTGCCTGTCCTGCGGCGAGCGCTTCACCACGTTCGAGCAGCCAGAGCTCGTCATGCCGTACGTGATCAAGCGCGACGACCGGCGCGAGCCGTTCGATGTGAACAAGCTGCGCAGCGGATTCTTGAATGCGCTGCAGAAGCGCCCCGTGCAGCGTGAGGACATCGAGCGCAGCATCGAGCACGTCGTGCACGCGCTCCAGACGCTCGGCGAGCGCGAAGTGCCGAGCAGGCTCGTCGGCGATCTCGTCATGGAGGAGCTGCGCCGCCTCGACGAGGTGGCGTACGTGCGGTTCGCTTCCGTGTATCGCAGCTTCCAGGACGTCACCGAGTTCCAGCAGGAGATCGAGCGGCTGCAGTCGCTGCCGAGCCTGCTTCAGAGCCGCGAGCAGATGCCGCTGCCGATCGAAGAGACAAAAAAGAAATGAGCGCCCGGGGGACCACGTCGCGTGGCTGATGCCGACGATCACCGTTACATGACCGAAGCGCTGCAGCTCGCGGCCAACGGGCAGTACGACACTGCGCCGAACCCGGCCGTGGGCTGCGTGCTCGTGAAGGACGGGCAGGGTCGTCGGCACGGGCTGGACCGCGCCGGCCGGCGGCCCGCACGCGGAGCGCGTCGCGCTCGCGGCGGCAGGCGCGCACGCGCGGGGTGCGACCGCATATGTCACGCTGGAGCCGTGTTGCCACACGGGCCGCACGGGCCCGTGCACGCGTGCGCTGATCGAGGCTGGCGTCGCACGCGTCGTGTTCGCTGGCCACGATCCGAATCCGCGCGTGAGCGGTGGCGGTGCGAAGGAGCTTGCCGCCGCCGGCATTGCGGTGGAAGGCGGCGTGCTCGAGCAGGCGGCCGAGCCGCTGAACCGCGGCTTCTTCACGCGCATGCGCACCGGGCTGCCGTGGGTTCGCAGCAAACTCGCGATCTCCCTCGACGGGCGCACCGCGCTCGCAAACGGCGTGAGCCAATGGATCACGAGCGCAGCTGCGCGCAGCGACGTGCACTGCTGGCGAGCGCGCTCGAGCGCGGTGGTCACCGGCAGCGGAACGATCGTCGACGACGATCCGGCGTTGAACGCGCGTCGCGAGGAAGCCGGCATCGACGCTGCAATCGGCATCAAGCAACCGCTGCGTGTCATCGTCGACGCGCGGCTGCGCACGCCCGTAACCGCAAAGACTCTGCGCTTGCCGGGTCAAGTGCTCGTGCTGACGAGCCGGAGCGTCGCGTACCCTGCCGCCGTCGCGCTGCAGAAGGCCGGCGCACGCGTCGAGACCGTTGCCGGCGACGCCGAGCACTGCGATCTGCGCGCGGTGCTCGTGCGCCTGGCCGAGCACGAGATCAACGACGTCTGGGTCGAAGCCGGCGCGGGTTTCAACGGTGCGATGCTGAAGGCGGGGCTCATCGACGAGCTCATTGTTTATGTGGCGCCGCGCTTGCTCGGCGACTCGGCACGCGGAATGTTCAGCGTGCCGTCGCTGACGGAGCTTGCGGACGCTTGGAGCCTTGCGTTCGACGACGTTCGTCGGATCGGGCCCGACTTGCGGATCACGGCACGAGTCGCTAAGGCGGCCCCGAAGGTCGATCAGGCATAGCCGCGATCGAGCAGGAGCTGCCGCAGCTTTGCGTAGTCGATCTTGGAGTGATGTCGTCGATCCATGGGTATGCGCCGTAGCCGCACGACGCGAAGACTTTCCGACCACCGTTTCGCGACGCCCCGAGCCAGTGCCGAGACGGCGCTCTGATCGCACTCCAGTGTGAGAATCGGCGTTGTCCCGACCCGGAGCAATGCGGCGTTGCGCACCCCTTGCATGCTGCGGGCCGCGGTTTCCACGCAGAACGGGAACAGAGTGCCGCTGCGGGCTTCGTGCCGACCCAGTAGCCACAATCGACCCCGTTCATCGATACGCCCGGCATCTCCCGTTCGATGCCAAATCCTCCCGTCGCGTAACTGCTTCGTGTCGCGATCGTCCGCCGGATTCTCGTAGCCACTGACGACGTGAGAGCCGCTCACCCAGATTTCATCGTCTTCGATTCTGAGATCGATACCGCCGACGGGCACCCCCGCCAGCAGGCCGCCGCCGAGATGCATCTCCTCGAGGTCCGCCCTGGTGATCTCGTTCGTCGTGACGTGAGCGATCGGCTCGGCTTCGCTCGAGCCGTACACGGCCGTGATCTTCGGCGCCGGGTGCGAACCGCGCCAGCTTGCGCAGCAAGTCCGGAAACACGGGGCCGCCGCCGGTGAAGATCTCTTTGATCGACGGCAGTTGTACGCGGGTCGCCACGAAGCGCTCGCACAGTGCGGGCGGCAACACGAGCCGAGTGACACGGTGGCGAAGGATTTGGCGAATCAACGGCCCTGGATCGCTGGCGCCCGGATTTCGCCAGTTGCAGTCCGGAATCACACTGGTTACGCCATTGGCGAGGTTGCACAGCATGAACATCGGCAAGGATACGAGTGCGACGTCTTCCGCCCGCGGTTGCAGGACAGCGCTGACGGCGCGGTGTTGCGCCAGCAGAAAGGCGTGGCTGCGCACGATCCCTTTGGGGCGGCCGGTGGAACCGCTCGTAAAGGTGAGCAGCGCCGGCGCGTCAGCGGGGAGCTCCGCCGGAGCCGGCGCGTGACCGGAGTGCGACGCGGCGGGCGAAATGGACAGAGGCACGGCGCGAAGTTCCGGCACTAGACGGTGAAGGACGGCGCGGCGCCAGTCCCCGACCAGGGCATGAATGGGCGTCGAGCGCGCCGCGGCCCGTAGGCCCGACAGCCCGGAGGCGGGCTCCGGAAACACCGCCGTGGCGCCGAGCCTGAATACCGCCAGCAAGGTCGCATACAGGTCGATGCCGACGTCGAGAATCGGCAGCACCGCGTTGCCCGGCTGCAGGCCGCCCGCCTCGAGCCCGCGCGCGAGCGTCTCGCTGCGCTCCAGTAATTGCGAATAGCGGATGCTCGTCCTGCGATCGATCAGCGCGATTCGCTCCGGATGCCGCGCGGCCTGTTCGAGGAACAGATGGATGAGGTTCACAACCGCTTCCCGTACAGCGCGTAACGGCGAAAGGTGCGCGCGGATTTGCGGCTGTTGTTCTGGGAAATGTTGTCCTCGTGCATGAGGGCATGAACGATCGCGTCGCAGCCCGCCGCCGGGCCCGCCTGGAACTGCTCGATCAGGTAAGCGCCAAGCCCCGGGCGCTGGCTCGCGTAGGTCTTGACGATTGCAGTTCGTGCGTTGACGTACGCGAATAGGAAAGCCTGCAGCGAATCGTCCTCGGCCATCAGGATCAGTCGCGGATCCACGCGCTCGACCAGCGGTCGATACAGTTCCATGAACGCGGCCTCGCTGATCGGCGTATACAGAAAATTCCGTTCGAACGTGGCCGCGGAGAGACGGTATATCGCCCGCAGATCCGCTTCGGCGCGTGTGCGGTCGAACGAGCGGACGCGAATGCCCGCGTCGTGGACTCGCCGCGCATATGCGGCGAGGTCGCGTTGCCGCCAAGTGTCCGCGCGCGCCGACGTGTAGCGGGCGACCGTCTCGAAGTCCGCGAACGCCCCCACATGCCAGATGGGGTTCGATGGCTCCAGCGGAAACGGCGCGCTGCCGTCGCTGTCGACGACGAGACGATACGGGTGCCAGGTGTCGCCATCCATGGGTCCGATCACGTACTCGAACCCCATTCTCGCGAGCCGCTCGATCGCGTCATCGAGCAGCGCTCTGCCGGCGTCCGCGTCGTCGCAGCGGAACTCCCCGACGCACGCGGTCGCGAGACCCAGGTAGCGCGGGCAATTCGCAAGCCAGAGTCGGCAGGCGGCGCGCCCGTTGTCCATGCGGATCGACGCGGCTTCGCTCACCGCACGGCCTCCACGACGAAGCGGGAATAGAAGAACGCCTTGTCACAGCGGCCCAGCCGGTCGCCCAGCGATGTCAGCGAGTCGATCCTGCTGCGGAACGCCTCGGGTGCGCTACGCGGAACCATCCAGTTCCAGTATGCGAGGCGCGTGCCCGGCCGCGCACAGTCGAGGAGGCCGCCGTACAGCTGTTCGTGAGCCGCTGCAGACAGGTATTCGAAGACGTCGCTCAGGTTGTACGCGTCCACGAGTTCGCCGCCGCGCGCGAAGTCCTGCAACGACTGTCGGCGCCATTCCAGACGATCGAGGTTGGCACGAATGGTTTCGAAGTGCTGCGGCCGCAAGGCCAGAGGGAGCGCGGTTCCATGCTCTCCCGTCAGGATCCAGTGCAGGTACGGGTTGTCGGCCGGGTCGAGCTGCTGCAGCGCGTGCGCGATTCTGGTCGCGACATGGGCGGCGACATTGCCTGCGGCATATCGGAAGAAGGCGGGATCACGGCCGAGACGGGACATCACGAAGCGACTGAAAAAAACTCCCAGCAACGCACGCCACGCCGGCGTGTGCCAACGTCGCGTATAGAAGCGAGTCCGAGCCTCGATTGGTTTTTTCTGCAAGAGCTCCTCGACTGTCTCCGCGCCGTGAATCCGCGGAAGGATCCAGCGGCGAAAGCAGCGGAAGTAACGTTCGAGCCGGCCGACACCACCGATCCCCCACCGTTCGACCTCGCCCCAGCGCTGTTCCCAGAACGCGACCGTCTCGGGTGGCAATTCCGGTCGGCAGCGCTCGAATAGCACGCGTCTGCCGAGACTCCTGCGCGACCCGACGAGCTCGAGCAGCTGCCCATGCTCCAGACGGCGGTAAGCCGCCACGCGCAGGGCCAGGCAGTGCAGCTGCGCGCTCGAGAGATCGATCGCGATGACCCGTCGCGGATTGCGCGTCAACAGCGCGAGGCTGTTGTCGCCGGCCGATGCGATCGAGAGACAGGTGTCGCCGGGGCCAACGTTCAGGGCTTCGAGCAGCACGTCGGCGTCCTCCCAGCACTGGGCATAACGAATCGTGCCTGCGGCGGAAGAGTTCTCAACCGCGCTCGTCATCGCAGATCCTCGTGACGGTTCCCAAGCGTCCATCCATCTGCACGATGTCGCCTGTCGTGAGCCACTCCATCAGGCCGGGTACCGCCACCACGGCGGGAATGTTCATCTCCCGTGCGACGATCGCCGAGTGCGACAGCAAGCTGCCCCGTTCAACGACGATGCCGGCGGCATTGCTGAACAGCGCAATCCATCCCGGGTCGGTGTGTCGGGCAACGAGGATCTCGCCAGGGCGCATGGCCTCGCGTCGCGGGTCATGGATGATGCGTACCTTCGCCCGCACTCGCCCCGGGCAGCAGCCGAGGCCCTGACGGCATGTGGATTCGTTGGGAGCGGCGGACTCGCTCGGCCGGTGACGCGAGAGGCAGACGGCGCCGTGGGTCCAGAAGCGGTTCGGTGGCGCAGCTGCTGCCACCGTTTCGCGCCGGAGCGCCGCCAGACCGGCGGGGTTGTTGGTCGTGGCCGTGCCGTCGATCAGGCCCAGCACCTCGCCGACCTCGAGGTAGAAGACGTCGCGCGGTTGCGCGAGCAAACCGGCGGCCGCCAGCCGGCGACCCATCTCCAGGAACAGGCTTCTGACCCTGCCGAAGACCCGCGTGCGCTCGAAACGCAGGTTTTCGCGATCACGCACTCGAGCCCTGGCCCAGGCGACGACGCGAGTGGCGACGGCGAGCCGCAGCGGCCTGCCGACGAGCGCCTGGCGCAGGCTGCCGCGGATCGGCGCACGCGCGGGATGGCTGCCGGCCGTGTAGCCAATCGCCTGGAGCAGCGCAGTCGGGTCGTCGTGCAGGGTGACGCTTTCCAGTTTCAGTTCCTGCGCGCAGCGATCGCCGAAGATTCGCAGGTAGTCGGCAATGCCCGCCCGCAGATCCGGCCGCGTTTGGGCTGTCTCGAGGTCGCCGGCACGCAACGCCGCAATCAGGGCGGGATCGTCGCGAATCATGTCTGCCATCTGCCGAATTCGGCGAATCGGCTCCGTGGAAACGATGTCGCCCTGGCCGACCATCAGATCGTTGTGTAGCTCGTCGTTGCCACACCAACGGCGCAGCAGCATGCGCGAGGCGCCAAACGCGACCATGCAGAGGAAATCATTGATGAGTGGCGCGTCCCAGCGGTCCAGTAGCGAGGTTTCGAGCTGCCGATACCGACTGGCCAGAGTCTTCAGATCGCCCACCGGTGGGCAGTCGTCCAGCGCTGCGTTCAAGCGGTGGCGGAATTCGGCGATCGTGCGTGGCAGGCGGATGGCCTGCACGCCCAGCCGAACAAGACAAAAGCCCACGCGCAACCATGCGGCTACTCCTCCGGCTTTCGGCGCGAGGCGGTTCGCGAGCTCTTCTGGGAGCGCGGCGGAGACGCCCATCATCTGCTCCATGAAGCGACGATTGATGTCGAAACCCGGCAGCAAAGCGAGGATCCGATACCAGTTGAGCAGGTTGTAGTACACGTGTTGATCGACGTACCCGAGAAGGTTGTCGAACGCTGGTTTGCGGTGGGCGATTGCCTGCGCAGAAACGCCAAGCACGCGGCAGAACGCCTGATAGACCTGCGAGTAGACGTGGCGTGCGAAGGAAAAAGTCAGCGGTGCGGTTACACCACTGTAGCTCTCTACGATGTTCGAGTTGTCCCAGAGCGTGGCATCGCCCAGGCCAGTGATTGGGCGCGACTGCAGAAGAAACAATTCGTCACGGGCGAAAGCCCACTCGATGTCTTGCGGCGCGCCGAAATGCGCCTCCGCCCGCAGCGCGAGATCCGCCACGAGCTTGCGTTGCACGTCGTCGACGACCGCAGTGGCTCCGCTTAGCGTGACCGACACCGTTGCGCCGTCGCGGGTAAGTCGATACGTATCGCCGTTGACCTTACCGCTGACGAGCTCTTCGGCAAGGCCGTGCGTGGCCATCACTGCGACGTGGCGACCATCGATTGGATCGACACTGAACGCCACGCCCGCGCATTCGGCGGCTACCATTTGCTGCACGATCACCGCGGGTACCGGTGGCAGTCCCGGTAGGCCGTGCAAGCGCCGATATGCCAGAACCGATTCGCTGCGCGCGGAATCGCGCACCGCGCGCATGCGGATCAAGAGCTCATCGGCCCTCACGTTCAGAAACGTGCAGAGCTGTCCGGCGAAAGACTGAGTGCTTTGGTCTTCCTCGACCGCCGACGAGCGCACGGCGAAGGGCCCGGGCCCGAGCTCGGCGAGCACGCTCGACACGATGTCGTCGTCGCCCAGCACGGTTTCCGGCGTGACGACGCGCCAAGTCGGAATCGGAAACGTTGGCCCGAGCGCGGCGAGGGCGCAGGCCTTGCCGCCCATGCGGGCGCGATCCGGGGCGTCGCCGGGGCCGAGGATCATCGCAGCACCATGGGGATTGCGCCGAGCAACAGGTAACTCGCGAGGACCCAGATTCCCGACAGCCGTTCCAGTCGCACGGCGAGCGCTTGGGTCGGACGGCGTGCCGTCTGGGCTGCCGTCTGCAGCATTCGTAGCGCGATCAGACTCATGGCCGCTGCGGCCGGCCAGACGAAGTCGATGCACGTGGCGACCATCACCAGCAGGGCCAGCGCGCAGGCCGTAGCGGTCAGCCATGCGGCTAGCGCCCGCGGTATGCCCCACGCGGAGGAATAACTTTCGACGCCGGTGCGCTCCATCTCGGGCGCCCAGGTCTTGCGGCCGATTTCGAGCACGATGCCGTTGCAGAAGCTAAGCGCCAGGAACCACCCGAGCCCCACCGGCGCCGTTGTCGTCGACCACCACACGCAGGCCGTAGCGAAGAGATCGATCAGCGGCATGACCAGCATGTGGCTGCCCATGTAGATCAGCGGTCGTTCGCGCAGCCATTCGGGGACGAAAAACTCGCAGCTCATCAGCAGCTGGTAGCCCCAGACGAGCGCGAGCAGCACCAGCAAGGCGGGGAGGTACAGCATGACGATCGTCGCTTGCAGCAGCACGACGACGAGAGCGGCGCCGGCAAGCACCTGCAAGCTGACCAGGCCGCGTGGCACCGGCCTCTCGGGCCGATACTGCGCATCGCACGCTGCGTCTTTGAATTCGTCAGCAATGCGCAACAGCAGGAACATGCCGAGCACCACGGCAAACGCCACGCAGAAGATCGTCGCAGACGGCGGCTGCCGAGTACCGGCCAGCAGAGTCGACACGCATACGGCGGACGAGACAAAGGCACCGATGACGACGCCGTGCTTCAGCAGCGGAAAGCGCTCTGCCTGGTAGATCCACAGTCTGACGGCGAGTGGCCGCAGGTCGCCGGCCGTGGCTGTCACGAACCCCTCGGTGATCATGCGCGTGCCCCCATCGCGCCAGGCGCCCAGTTCCAGCGCCCCGCCAGGCACATCGCGGCCGGGACCAGCAGGCAGCGGATCAAGGTTGCGTCGATCAGGACCGTGACCGCGAGGCCGAAGCCGATCATCTTCAGCAGTACCAGGTCCGTCGCCACGAATGCCCCGAACACCGCGACCATGACCGCGGCGGCGCCCGTGATGACGGGGCCAGTACTGGCGAGTCCGGCCGCCGTCGCGGCCCGGTTGTCCCCACACCGTGCGTAGTCCGCCTGGATTCGCCGCAGCAGGAACACCTCGTAGTCCATCGACAGGCCGAAGCAAAGGCAGAAGCAGAGCAGTGGGACGACCAGCGGGATCGCGTGCTGCGTATGCACAAGTCCGATCCACGAAGCAAACCAGCCGAGCTGGAAGACTGCGACGACGGCGCCAAAGCCGGCGGCGACGGCGAGCAGGTTGGTCAGGACAGCCTTGACCGGCAACAGCCAGGAGCGGAAGACCACGAATAGCACGATCAACGTCGCTGCGATTACGAAACAGAGCGCTCGCGTGAAGCTTTCCGCCATGAGCAGTGCATAGTCGTTGTAGTAAACGGCCGGGCCGCCAGCCTCGACTTCAAGGCCGCGACCGGGATCCGTAGCGACCAGGTGGTGCGCGAGTGCCTGCACGCCGGCGAGATCCAGTTGACGAGCGGCGATGATCTGGAACAGTCCCGCGGTGCCGTCATGGCTCATAGAATGGTCGGGCGTTGGTGCGCCGACGCGCGCGATTCGTGGGTCGGCTGCGAGTCTGCCGACAAAGTCGTCGAGCTGTGGCGAGAGGTCCGGGTCGAGCAGCTGGCGGCCGTTACTGGCACGCAGCACGACGTAAATCGGCAGCAGCAGATTCGGTTCGCCGATCTCGGTCAGAAGGTCGGCGCCGATTCGCGATTCCATGTCGACGGGGAACGCCGCGGAATCGTTGTCGAACCCGCTGCGCGCCAGCAGTCCCGGCAGCGCTATCGCGACCGTCAGCGCCGTGGACCCCAGCAGCGCAGCCCACGGTCTGTGTACGACTGCCGCGGCAACTGCTGGCCACAAGTTGGCGCCTCGGCAACGCGCAAGAGGGCGCGCGAGCGACGCCGGCCAGTCGACGTTCGAGCCGAGCAACGCGAGCAGCGCCGGCAATAACGTCAGGGCGGCGACGATCGACACGACGACGACCAACGCACCGCCGATACCGACGCTGCGTGTTTCCAACAATGGGCTGAACAGCAGTCCCAGCAGCCCGACGATCACGGCCAGCCCCGACGCGACAATGGTGGGTCCGCATTCGCCCATTACGATCGCCACCGCGATCTCGGGGCGGCGCCCGGCCGACGCGAGGCGGAAGCGGCTGACCATGAGCAGCGAATAGTCGATCCCGAGAGCGAGCCCGAGCATGCTGACTACGTTCTCCAGCAGATTCGATACCGGCAGGACGAAGGCCAGGCACCAGGCGAGGCCAAGGGCCATGGTGGTGGTCGCGAGACCCATGGCCACCGGCAGACAGGCGGCCGCCAGAGCGCCGAAGCAGAGCAGCAGGATCGCCAGCGTAAGAGGCAGCGCGCGCCGCTCGGCGAGATCACCGTCGTGACGATTGATCTCGTTGATATCGACCGTCATGGCCGCCTGCCCGGTGACGACCACTCGGGCGCTCGGATCGATGCCGCGGATTCGCGTCTTCAGCTCGACCAAGGCTGCCCGGACCCGGGGCACCGCGCGCTCACGGCCGCTCGTGTCCGCGGCACGAAGTGCGACCAGTAGCAGCGCAACGTGACCCTCCGCGGAGCGCGGTCGCAAGCCGTCAGCGGTGTAGTCGATGACTGCCGACACTTCCGGCAGTGAGCGCAGTAGCTCGGTCGCGGTGGCGATCCACATGCGATAGGCAGGATCGTCGATGCCATAGCGCGTGCTCGACAGCGCTACGATCAAGGGCTCGATCAGCGGCTCGCTGAACTCGTTGCGCAGGATTGTCGCCACCCGTTCCGACGGGCTCCCCGCCAATCCGCCCGAGCCGCCGATCACCGCGGCGGGTAGCTGCCGGGCCATCCAGGCACCGGCGACAATCGCCAGCAGCCAGAGGGCGACGACGCGCCATGGGCGACGCGCCACCCAGGTGCCGAGGTCTGCGAACGCCGGCGTCATGCGGCGAGCTTCGCGACCGGCGGGGTCATCGATGCGCCGACCAAGGCGAACACGGCGACCGAGATCGCGCACATCAGAGCGAGCAGCGCCGTCGTTTCGGGAGCGAGTTTCGTGCCCTGTAGCACGAGCGCCGCCCCTAACGGAATCAGGAGGTTGTCGGCGCCGTTTTTTGCGACTCCTTCCAATACCGCGGTGGTGCAGGCGAGGACGAGCGCAATGGCCAAAGCCTGTGGGAACGGGCAATCCGCGATCGCTAGTCCCAGCAGGCAGACCGCGAACGCGACGACGAAGAAGGCCGCGCTACCCGCGAGACTCTTGGCCCCGAAACGCACGGCACCGGGGCGGGCGCCGAATCGGCGCCCGACCAACGCCGCGGCCGCGTCGGCAAGCGCGAGAGTCGCGATGGGCACGCAGAAGCTCGCGGGGCCCCCATCGGCGAGCAGAAACGTCAGAGCTGTGCCGATGGCGTAGTGGACTTCGCCTCGCCCGCGGCGCGCCACGGCGGACAGTACCGAGCCGCAGTGCTTTTGCAGTGCGGCGCAGTGGCGCACCGCTTCGAACCAGGCACACGCCAGCACGGCAAGCACCAGCACAGGCGTCGATTCAGCGAACAGCCAAGGAAATGGCAGGGTCGCGAGACCCATCGCCACGTGAAACGCTTTGCGTGCGACCTCGGGCGAGAGCCTGCGGGCGTTGTGGGCGAAGGACAGGCCGGCCATCGAACCGACGAGGAGTACAACGACGAGCGCTACGACCCGCCACGAAGCGTTCACGATTGCACCCCCGGCGCGCTTGTTGCGCTCGGTCGCCGCGCGAGCCGCTCGTGGGCCGCGGCGAACTGGTCGGCGCAGATCGCCGCGATGATGGACAGCTCACCCGCCAAAGCGAGCCCCGCGCACAGCTCCGCGAGGGCTGCTGCACCTCCCTGCGCGCTCACGCCGATCAGCTCGAGGCACGCGCGCTGACTGGGAAGACCTGTGCCCCCGCCCACCGTCCCGACGATCACGTTCGGTAGCGTCACCGCGGCGTACAGATCGCCGTTGCGGTCCATCTCGAACCGCGTGACGCCGATGGCCGCCTCGGCGACGCAGGCGACGTCCTGGCCGCAGGCAATGAACAACGCTGCGAGTCCATTGGCATAGTGCCCTTGGACGCCTACGGTTCCCGAGAGCACGCCGCCGATCACGGCCGTGCGCCAGTACGTGCACATGTCGGCCACATCCACGTGCAGGTAATCTCGGACCAGCCGCGCGGCAATCGTGGCCTCTGCGCTCACGCGTCGGCCGCGCACGGAGAACAGCGAGCGGGCGCTCGCTTTCTTGTCGCCGGAGTGATTGGACTCGATGAAATGGTACTGCGGGCGTACGGGCGAGAATTCGAGGATGTAACGGCACGCGGCGTGGGTCGCGATCGTGACGATGTTCTGTCCGGACGCATCGCCGGTCGTGAATACCAAGTCGAGGTACACGTGGTTCCCCTCGACGGTGGGGTGGAGCCGGATCAGCTGGCCGTGCCGAGTCGTAGTGGCAGTGATGCGCTCGATCGCGCCCTGGGCCTCACGTATCCAGGCGACGAACCGGCAGGCTTCATCGAGATTCGCAAACGCGAACGCGGGCGAGCGAGTGACGCCCTCGTCCAGCACTCTGCTGGAGCAGCCGCCCGCGGCTGAAAGTAGCTTTGCCCCTCGAGAGTAAGAAGCCACCAGCGCGGCTTCGGTCGTGGCGAGGGGCAGGAAATAGTCGCCCGCCGCGTGCGCCCCCGCGATGCGGAGCGGACCCACGAGGCCTACCGGGACCTTCGCCGTACCGATGAAGTTCTCGATGTTATGTTCGTAACAGGCTGCGGTCGTCAGGGCGCCGGGATCGAGCAGCGTGTCGCGTACCTGGGGTGCGGCACCGAGCATCTGCCAACGGGCGGCTGCGTCCCCCGCCGCAGGGCGCGGACCGGGCTCGCCGGGGTTGGCTGGCGTGCGTGATTGGGTCAGCGTCTTTGCGTTCATCCGGTGGCCTCCCAGGCGTCTTCGTTGCTGGTCAGCCTCGCGTATCGCGCCGCGTGAGTCCTAAAGAACAGCCGATGAATCCATGTGGATTTTCTGTAGAAGCGCCGCTGCCCCGAAGAGCGAGGTTCGGCGCGACTTGCGGATCGCGGGACGCGTGCGTAGGGTTTCGGGCGCGAGGGCGGAGGACAACGTGTTTTCAGGCTTGGTAAAGGGTGTTGGCCGGGTCGCGGCCCGCACCGATCTCGGCAAGGACCAACGGTTCGTCATCGAGCTCGGCAGCGCCGCGCTGCCGCCGCTTACTGTCGGCGCCAGCGTCGCCGTGAACGGCGTGTGCCTCACGGTCATCACGGCAGGCGGTGACCGGTTCACGGCCGACGTGTCGGGCGAAACGCTGGCTGTCACGACGCTGGGCGGCCTCGCGGTCGGCTCGCGCGTGAATCTCGAATCGCCGCTGCGCGCCGGCGACCCGCTCGACGGGCACATCGTGAGCGGTCACGTCGACGGCGTCGGCGAGGTGGTGGCCGTAGAGCCCGCCGGCCGTTCGTTGACGGTCGCGATCGAGGTGCCGGCCCCGCTCGCGCGTTATGTGGCCATGAAGGGCTCCGTGGCCGTGGACGGTGTGAGCCTGACCGTGAACTCCGTGCACGGCTCCCGTTTTACCGTCAACATCATCCCGCACACGCAGGAGAAAACCGTGATCGGCCACTACCAGGCCGGCACCGCTGTTAATATTGAGGTCGACCTGATTGGCCCGATATCTCGAGCGCCTCGTGCAGGCACGAGGCGACGAGAGCATCGATTTGAGCTTCCTGAAAAAACATGGCTACGCGCGTAACGACTGACAGGGCCTGGTCCGGGCTCGACTCGATCGAGGACATCGTCGCGGCCATCGGGGCCGGCGATATGGTCGTGATTCTCGACGACGAGGATCGCGAGAACGAAGGCGACCTGATCATGGCCGCCACCAAGGTGCGGGCCGAGGACGTCAACTTCATGGCGCGCTACGGGCGCGGCCTGATCTGCCTCACGTTGACGCGGCAGCGCTGCGAGCAGCTGCGGTTGCCGCTGATGGTCAGCAATACCGACGTACGGCGTACCACGAACTTCACCGTCTCGATCGAAGCGGCCGAAGGCGTTACGACCGGCATCTCGGCGCACGATCGCGCGCGCACGGTGCAGGCCGCGGTGGCGGCGGAAGCGCGGCCCGACGACTTGCGCCAGCCGGGCCACATCTTCCCGCTGATGGCGCAGCCGGGCGGGGTGCTGACGCGGGCCGGCCACACTGAAGCCGGCTGCGACCTTGCGCGCCTCGCGGGGCTCGAGCCCGCGGCCCTGATCGTCGAGATTCTGAACGACGACGGTGGCATGGCGCGGCGCGACGATCTCCTGCAGTTCGCGCGCCAGCACAATCTGAAGATCGGCACGATCGCCGATCTGATCGAGTACCGCTTGCGAACGGAGCAGTCGGTCGAGATCATCAGCGAGTCGACGGTCGCGACGCAGTTCGGCGAGTTTCGGCTCGTGTGCGTCGAGGACCACGTGAATCGGGCGGTGCATCTCGCGTTGGTCCGCGGCAAGATCGATCCGAAGACGCCGATTCTCGTGCGCGTGCATCGGCAGGACACGCTGGCCGACGTGATCGGCATGCAGGACCCGTCTTTGCATCGGCCGTTGCGCGATGCGCTCGCCGTGATCGCAGCGGAGGAGCGCGGTGTGGTCGTGTTGCTGCGGCTCGAGGAATCGGCGCGAGACCTCATGCGCGCGGTGCAGTCGCTGAGCCATACCGAGCCCGAGCCCGACAAGTGCCGGGACCGTCAGATGGATTTCCGGATGTTCGGCATTGGCGCCCAGATCCTGCGCGCACTCGGCGTCCGCCGGATGCGCGTGCTGGGTGCGCCAAAGCAACTGCATGCGCTGTCGGGGTTCGGTCTCGAGATCACCGAATATGTGTCGGCGGATCCTCCGGCCGAGCGGGGCAACGTTCATGGATGACCGCATCAAGACGATCGAAGGCGATTTCAGCACGCGCGGGCTGCGCTTCGGCATCGTCGCCTCGCGGTTCAACGATTTCATCGTCGACCGGCTGCTCGACGCGGCCGTTGCCACGTCTGACGAAGCACGGCGTCGCGCCGACCGATATCGAGGTCGTGCGCGTGCCCGGCGCATTCGAAACGCCGCTGGCCATCAAAAAGCTGGCGGCGAGCCGCCGTTATCAGGCTTTGATCGCGCTCGGTTGCGTGATCCGCGGCGCGACGGCGCATTTCGACTATGTGGCTGGCGAAGCGAGCCGCGGCATTGGGCACGTAAGCCTGACGGACGAGATCCCAGTCGGCTTCGGCATCCTGACGGTCGACACGATCGAGCAGGCGATCGAGCGCGCTGGCACGAAGGCCGGGAACAAGGGTGTCGACGCTGCGCTCGCCGCGATCCAGATGGCGAACGTCCTTCGCCAGCTGGAGCAATAGACCTTGGCCCGCGATCGCGCGACGCGAGCGCGGCATTTCGCGCGAGAACTGCTCGTCAAGGCGCTGTATCAGTGGCAGATCGCCGGGCACAGCGTCCACGAGCTCAAGTCCCAGTTCCTGGCGGCGGAAGACTTCGAGCGCTGCGACGCCGACTACTTCGATGAATTGCTGACGACGATCATAGGCGACGCGCCGGCCCTCGACGTGTTGATTTCGCGGTACGCCGTGCGGTCGATCGAGCAGCTCGACGCCGTGGGTCGCGCCGTGATGTGGCTCGGTCTCGCCGAGCTCAAGCACCGCGCCGACATTCCGACCAAGGTCGTGATCAACGAAGCCATCGAGCTCACGAAACGGTACGGTACTACCGACAGCCACAAGTTCGTGAACGCGGTGCTCGACAAATCCGCCCGGGATCTCCGACCCGCGCCTAAGGCGCTGGAGGCGAAATCGTGATCGGTGAGTTCGACATCATCGATCGCTTTTTCACCCGTAACGGCGGCGATCGGGACGTCGTGCTCGGTGTCGGCGACGACGCGGCCGTGCTCGAGATCGACGGGCTCGCCGCCGTCACGGTCGATACGCTGGTTGCCGGCGTGCACTTTCCGGATGGCATGTCGGCTCAGCACCTGGGCTATCGGCTCATGGCCGTCAACTTGAGCGATCTCGCCGCCATGGGCGCGCAACCGCGTTGGTGCACGCTCGCATTGACGCTGCCCTCGGCCGAGGAAGCGTGGCTCGAGGACTTCAGTCGCGGCCTGTTCGAGCTCGCGGAGCGCTACGGCGTGAGCCTCGTCGGCGGTGACCTCACGCGTGGGCCGCTCACCGCGACGTTGCAACTGATCGGGCGCGTGGAACGCGGGCGCGTGCTGACGCGCAGCGGCGGCGAGGTCGGCGACGACATTTACGTCACCGGCACGCTTGGCGACAGCTCGGCCGGCATCGCGCTGATCATGGAGCGGGTCGCCGCGCCGGCCGGCTCGGCGGTCGCGGCGCTCGAGCAGCGGTTCTACCGGCCGGTGCCGCGCGTCGGCGCTGGGCTCGCGCTCCGCGGGCTCGCGTCGGCGGCCATTGACGTCTCTGACGGTCTGCTGGCCGATCTCGGGCACATATGCCGAGATGAGCGGCTGCGGTGCGGTGATCGACGTCGAGCGTGTGCCGCTTTCCGCGGAGCTGCTGTCGTTGTTTCCGCCGCAGGATGCGCTAGCGCATGCGCTCGGCGGCGGCGATGACTACGAGCTGTGTTTCACTGCGCCGCCGTCGCAGGCCGAGGCCATCGAAGCCGCGCTCGAGGCATCCGGCACGCTCCTGCGGCGCGTGGGTCAGCTGGTGCCGGGCCAGGCCGTCACGTGTACGCGCGACGGCGAGTTGTATGCGCCGGCCGTGCACGGCTACCGTCACTTCTGAGTCGGCGCCTTGCGCGTCACCTTAAGAACGCTGCGCGACCCCGTCCACTTCGTCGCGTTCGGCTTCGGTGCCGGGCTCGCGCCGCGCGCGCCGGGCACGGCGGGCAGCGTCGTGGGCGCGGTCATCGCCTGGTGGCTTCTGCCGCTGCCGTTTCTGGTGCGGGCCGCGATCGTGCTCGGGGCCACTGCCGCCGGCATCTGGGTGTGCGGTGAAAGCGCCCGGCGGCTGAACTCGCACGACCATCCGGGCATCGTGCTGGATGAGATCGTTGCGGTGTTGGCGGCGGCACTCGTGATGGCGGAAAGGAGCTTTCCAGCCCTTTTCTTACTGTTTGTTTTGTTTAGGATTTTCGATATCGCCAAGCCCTGGCCGATCCGCGATGTGGATCACAGATTGGGCGGTGGGCTCGGAATTATGCTTGACGACCTGATAGCCGCGCTTTTTGCGGCGGCTTGTCTCGCAGCGATCCGAGTCCTGTTGCCAACACTCTAGCCAGCATGGTGCAGCCCAAAGCTCAAGCCGCGTCCGAGAGACGCGGCACACGCGACGTGCCGGACCGAATCGGCAAGTACGTGATCATCAACGAGGTTGGGCAGGGCAGCACGGGGCGCGTGTTCCTGTCGCACGACCCGTATTACGGCCGCGACGTCGCGATCAAGCTGTACAACATCGAGAGCGACGACGACGAGCAGAAAGCGCGCGTCACTCGCAAGATGTTCTTCAACGAGGCGCAGATGATGGGGCGCCTCCAGCACCCCAACATTCTGCCGATCTACGACGCCGGCGAAGAGAACGGCAGCTACTACGTCGTGACGGAGCATGTGCACGGCGCGCGGACACTTGCCGCGTATTGCCGGCCCGACAACCTGCTGCGCATCGACGACGTCGTCGAGATCATGTTCAAGTGCGCCAAGGGCCTGCACTACGCTCACGGCCGCGGCGTGGTCCATCGCGACATCAAACCGAGCAACATCATGCTGACGCTCGACAACGACGTCCGCGTGATCGACTTTGGCATCGCGTTGATCAAGGACTCCGACGTCTCGCGCATCGAAGGCATCGCCGGCAGCCCGAGCTACATGTCGCCGGAGCAGGTGCAGTCGGCCGAGATTACGCACCGCTCCGACATCTACTCCCTCGGCGCCGTGATGTACGAGCTGCTCACGGGATATCGGCCGTTTCGGGCCAACAGCTTGAGCAAGCTGCTGCATCAGATCGTTTACGCTACGCCGCCGCCGATTCACACGCTGCGCGCCGGCATTCCGGAAGAGCTCGAAGAAGTCGTCATGACCGCGCTGCGCAAAGAGCCCGAGAACCGCTACGCCAGCGCGATCGATTTCGCCGGCGCGCTGACCAAGCTGCACCAGAAGCTGCGCAGCGCAAACGATCGAGTCGACCAGCAGGAACAGTTCGACCAGTTGCGCAAGTTGCGCTTCTTTCATGACTTCTCGCACGGCGAGATCTGGGAAGTGCTGCGTGCGAGCGAATGGTGCAACTATTCAATGGACGACGAGATCATTCGCGAAGGCGAGCTCGACGACCGGTTCTACATCATCGTGACCGGCACGGTCAGTGTGCAGTCGGGACGCCGCCAGATCGGCGAGCTGACCGAGGGCGATTGCTTCGGCGAGACCAGCTACGTTCGCGGCGCGCGCCGTACGGCTACGATCAAGGCGACCACGCCGGTCACGCTCGTGCGCGTGAGCTCGACGCTGCTGGAGCAGGCCTCCTCGGCGTGCCAGCTGCGTTTCAACAAGGTGTTCCTGCGCTCGCTGATCGAGCGTCTGCAGGGTGTGGCGCCCGCCGCGACCTGAGAACGGTTACTCGCCGTCGGCTGACGGCGTAAATGGGATCGGCTCGGCCTGCTCACTCTTACGCAGCAGGATCTCCACCTTCTGTTCGGCTTCCTGCAGTGCCGCCTGGCACTGACGCGTGAGCTTCACGCCGCGCTCGAACTCCTTCAACGCCTGCTCGAGCGGCAGATCGCCACTCTCCATGCGCGTGACCAGCGCTTCGAGCTCCTCGAGGGATTTCTCGAGACCGCCGAGGGCGCTGTTCTCGGATGTGCTCATGTGGGTGGGACCGACTACGGAGGCGCCACGGTACACAGCGTGCTCGCGACGGTCAAACGCGCCGCGGTTGACAGGCAGTGAGCCCCGGAATAGATTGCGAGGGGTGTATTAGACAAAGTCTAAGAAATGCCGCTAAGACCGGCAACCTTTGCAATGACTAGGTTTTCGGAGGATCCATGCAGCTCAAGGGCAGTAAGACGGAACAGAATTTGAAGGACGCGTTCGCAGGCGAATCGCAGGCGAATCGGCGTTATTTGTATTTCGCCAACAAGGCGGACGTCGAGGGCTTCAACGACGTATCGGCCGTCTTCCGCTCGACGGCGGAGGGCGAGACCGGCCATGCGCACGGCCACCTGGACTACCTCGCAGTGGTTGGCGACCCGGCGACGGGGTTGCCGATCGGCGCCACGAACGCGAACCTGAAAGCCGCGATCGCCGGTGAAACGCACGAGTACACCGACATGTATCCCGGCATGGCGAAGCAAGCGCGTACCGAAGGCTTTGAAGAGATCGCCGACTGGTTCGAGACGCTTGCGAAGGCGGAGCGCTCGCACGCCAACCGATTCCAGAAGGCTCTCGATACGCTCGGCAAGTAACGCGCAATCCGTCGCGACGTGCTGCCCGGAATCCTCCGGGCGGCACAGCGCACGCCCCGCGCCATGACTGACACACCCGATCCACGTCGCGAGGGCAGCCTGGAAGCGCCGACGCGCCATGCGATCGATTGGCGCTCCCGCGAGTTCAGCGACCCGGCCGCGCTCGACGCCGAGCTCGCACGCGTGTTCGACATCTGCCACGGCTGCCGCCGTTGCTTCAGCCTCTGCAACTCGTTCCCGACGTTGTTCGATGCCGTCGACGCAACCGCCAGCGGCGAAGTCCACGAAGTGCCGAAGACCGCGTATTGGCAAGTGGTCGAGCACTGTTATCTCTGCGACATGTGCTACATGACGAAATGCCCATACGTGCCTCCGCACGAGTGGAACGTCGATTTCCCGCACCTGATGTTGCGCGCCAAAGCCAAGAGCTTTCAGGACGGCAAGGCCAGCCTGCGCGACAAGGTATTGAGCTCGACCGACGCCGTCGGCGCGCTAGCCGGCATCCCGGTCGTCGCGGAGGCCGTCAATGCGCTGAACGCATCGGCCGTCGGCCGCAGCGTGCTCGAGAAGGTGCTCGGCGTCGATCCGGAGTCGCCGGTGCCGAAGTACCACTCGCGCAGCGCGCGCAAACGCCTCAAGGATCGAATCGGCCGCCAGGCCGAGCCAAGCCCGGCCGGCGAGACGCAAGGCAGGGTCGTCGTGTTTGCGACCTGCTACGGCAACCGCAATCACCCGGGCCTCGTCGAAGACCTCGTCGCGGTGCTCGATCACAACGGCATAGGCACGGCGTTGACCCGCAGCGAACGCTGCTGCGGCATGCCGAAGCTCGAGCTCGGCGATCTCGAGTCCATCGAGAAACTCAAGGATGCCAACATCGACGAGTTGGACGCTTTTGCGCGCGACGGCTGGGATCTCACGGCCGTCGTGCCGTCGTGCGTGCTGATGTTCAAGCAGGAGTTGCCGCTGCTGTTTCCCGACGACGAGCGCGTGCAGCGCGTCGCGAACGCGTTCTACGACCCGTTCGAGTACCTGATGCTGCGACACCGCGCGGGCAAGCTGAAGACGGATTTTTCAACGAGTCTTGGCAAGATCAGCTATCAGGTGCCGTGCCATTTGCGCGTGCAGAACATCGGACTGAAAACGCGCGAAGTGCTTGAGCTCGTTCCGGGCACCGAAGTGCACGCCATCGAGCGCTGCTCCGGTCACGACGGCACTTACGGCGTGAAGAAGGAATACGCCGCCGTGTCGCGCAAGATCGCACGCCCGGTTGCGCGGCAGGTCGACGCCGCCGCCGCTCAGCACTTCACGAGCGATTGCCCGATGGCGGCCGAACAGATCGCAATCGTGGCGGAATCCAACATTGAGGCGACCCATCCGATCCAGTTGCTGCGCCGCGCATACGGCCTGTGACGCCTGCGTGCCCACCCCATGAACAAGCTGACCCCCGCAGACCTGCTGTCCCTCGAGGCCTACCACAAGGAGCGCGCGCGCCTGCGTGCCGAGGTGCTGGCGCACAAGCGCAACCGGCAGGTGGGTATCGGCCCGAACGTCACGCTGTATTTCGAAGACCGGCTCACGATGCGCTACCAGGTCCAGGAGATGCTGCGAGTCGAGCGCATCTTCGAGAGCGAAGCGATCGCGGAGGAGCTTGCAGCGTACAACCCGTTGATTCCGGACGGCACGAACCTGAAGGCCACGATGATGCTCGAGTACCTCGACGTGGCCGAGCGCAGGGTGGCGCTCGCGCGGCTCGGCGGCATCGAGCACGCCACCTACGTCGAGGTCGGTGCGCTCGGGCGTGTTTTCGCCCATGCCGACGAGGATATGCCGCGTACCGAAGCCGACAAGACGTCGGCCGTCCACTTCCTGCGCTTCGAGCTCGACTCGGCAATGTGCGCGGCGCTCAAAGCCGGTGCTCCGCTTTCGCTCGGCGTCGACCACGCGCAGTATCGGCAAGAGGTCGAGGCGCCCGCTGCGGTGCGCGCATCGCTCACCGCCGATCTCGACTGATTCTCCTGAAACGCATTTGTCGCGCGAGCACCCGAACGCGCTACAATCGCGCCGGCTTTCGCCGTAACTCGGGCTCTTCCGCTGCGCGAGTGCGAAACCGCACCAATGAGTAGCAACTATCGCGCTGCTGACATCGAAGTACTGAGCGGCCTCGAGCCCGTACGCCGGCGCCCCGGCATGTACACGGACACGAGCCGGCCGAATCACCTGGCCCACGAGGTCGTCGACAACAGCGTCGACGAGGCGGTTGCCGGCCACTGCAAGAAGATCGACGTGACGCTGTTCGCCGACGGTTCGCTGCAAGTGGCCGACGACGGCCGCGGCATGCCGGTCGACATCCATCCCGAGGAGAAGGTGCCGGGCGTCGAGCTGATCCTCACGCGCCTGCACGCCGGCGGCAAGTTCTCGAACAAGAACTACCAGTTTTCGGGCGGCTTGCACGGCGTCGGCGTGTCGGTGGTGAACGCCCTATCGAAGAACCTCGAGGTCTGGGTTCGTCGCGACGGCAAGGAATACAACATGAGCTTCGTCGACGGCGAGCGTCGCGGCAAGCTCGATGTCGTGGGCAAGGTGGCCAAGACTACGACGGGGACCACGGTCCGGTTCTGGCCGAATCCGAAGTACTTCGACTCGCCGCAGATCTCGCTGCCGCGGTTGAAGCACGTGCTGCGCGCGAAGGCCGTGCTGTGCCCCGGTCTTACGGTCACCCTCGAGGTCGAGAAACCGGAGGAAACGGAGCGCTGGGTCTACACGGGCGGGCTCGAACAGTATTTGAAGGAGTCGCTGGGGGACGGCGACTTTCTCCCGGAGCAGCCGTTCGCGGGGAAGATGACCGGTAAGCGCGAGGCCGTCGAGTGGGCCATCGTCTGGCGGCGCGACGGCGCCGAAGCTCTGCTCGAAAGCTATGTCAACCTGATCCCGACGCCGCAGGGCGGTACGCACGTGAACGGCCTGCGTACGGGCCTGACCGACGCGCTGCGCGAGTTCTGCGAGTTCCGCAATCTCATGCCGCGCGGCATCAAGCTCGCACCCGAGGATGTCTGGGAAGGCGTGAGCTTCGTGCTCTCGGTCAAGATCGAGGAGCCGCAGTTCTCGGGCCAGACCAAGGAGCGGCTCTCGTCGCGTGAGTGCGCCACGCTCGTCGGCGGCCTCATCAAGGACCACTTCGCGCTGTGGCTGAATCAGCATCCGGAGACCGGGGACGCGATCGCGCAGTTCGCGATCGAGAACGCGCAGCACCGGCTCAAGGCCGCCAAGACCGTCGTCCGCAAGCGCGTGGTCGCGGGACCCGCCTTGCCCGGCAAGCTGGCCGACTGCACGATCCAGGAGCCGAGCCTGGCGGAGCTGTTCCTCGTCGAGGGCGATTCCGCCGGCGGCTCCGCGAAGCAGGCGCGCGACCGCGAGACGCAGGCGGTCATGCCGCTGCGCGGCAAGATCCTGAACACCTGGGAAGTGGATCCGGCCGAGCTGCTGGCCTCTCAGGAAGTTCACAACATCAGCGTCGCGCTCGGTGTGGATCCCGGCTCGACGAAACTCGACGGCCTGCGCTATCACAAGGTCTGCATCCTCGCGGACGCCGATTCCGACGGCCAGCACATCGCGACGCTGCTATGCGCGCTGTTCCTGAAGCACTTCGGCCCGCTCGTCGAGGCCGGGCACGTGTTCGTCGCCATGCCGCCGCTGTACCGCATCGACGTCGGCAAGGAAGTGCACTACGCGCTCGACGAATCCGAGCGTGACGTGATCATCGATCGCATCGAGGCGGAGAAGAAGGGCGCGAAGATCACGGTCACCCGCTTCAAGGGCCTGGGCGAAATGAACCCGTCGCAGTTGCGCGAGACGACGATGGCGGCGGATACGCGCCGCCTCGTGCAGCTCGGCATCGACGCTGCCTCGAGGGCGGCGACCGACGACATCATGGACATGCTGCTTGGCAAGAAGCGCGCGGGTGATAGGCGCGACTGGCTGCAGGCGAAAGGCAACCTTGCGGACGTTTGAGCGTAGTGGTGCCAGGTGTCGTGACGGCGGCCGAGGGCCCCTCGCGGGACACGCCGGAAATCGCATCCTAAGCGGCTCGTCTGCGCACGTCCCTGTGCGCAGACGGTCCCGCGAGGGGCCCTCGACCACCGCCACGACACCGACAGCGTGTGCCAGCGTCGAGTGCGTTGCCCTCGGCGCGCTGATGAAATGAAAAGAGGTGGTGCCGCTGAGTGTGAGAGGGGCCTTCGGCAGCGTCGGCGACAGGACGTCGCCGACGCAGCCTACAGGGACGTACTTGCGGCGGTGCCGAAGGCGCCCCTCACACGCAGCTGCACCACCTCGCCTCGTGACGCTCAACGCGCCGCCGAACGCGCGACGCGGTTAGGAGAATGGGAATGAGAGAGCAGGAGTTGAACTTCGACGGCATCGAGCGCGTACCGCTCGCGGTGTTCACGGAGAAGGCGTACCTCGACTACTCGATGTACGTGATTCTCGATCGCGCGCTGCCGCACATCGGCGACGGACTCAAACCCGTGCAGCGGCGCATCGTGTACGCGATGAGCGACCTGGGCCTCTCCGCTGGGCAGAAGCCGAAGAAGTCCGCGCGCACCATCGGCGACGTCATCGGCAAGTTCCATCCGCACGGCGACAGCGCGTGCTACGAAGCCATGGTGCACATCGCGCAGCCGTTCAGCTTCAGATATCCGCTCGTCGACGGCCAGGGCAACTGGGGCTCACAGGACGACCCGAAGTCGTTCGCCGCCATGCGCTACACCGAGGCGCGCCTCACACGCTACGCGTCGGTGCTGTTGAACGAGCTCGAGCAGGGCACCGTCGACTGGCAACCGAACTTCGACGGCACGCTCTCCGAGCCGAAGCTGATGCCGGCGCAGCTGCCGAACCTGCTGTTGAACGGCACGAGCGGTATCGCGGTCGGCATGTCGACCGACGTGCCGCCGCACAACCTGCGCGAGGTTGTCGGCCGCGCTGAGCAAGTTGCTCGACGCGCCGGACGCGACGCTGGGCGACCTCATGAGACACATCAAGGGGCCCGACTTCCCGACCGGCGGCGAGCTGGTCTCGAGCCGCGCGGATCTCGTGGAAATCTACAAGACCGGCAACGGCACGCTGCGCCTGCGCGCGCGTTACGAGGTCGAGGACGGCGAGATCGTGATCACCGAACTGCCGTTCCAAACGTCCGGCGCGAAGGTGCTCGAGCAGATCGCGGCGCAGATGACCGCCAAGAAGCTGCCGATGATGGAGGACCTGCGCGACGAGTCCGACCACGAGAACCCGACACGCCTCGTGCTCGCGCCGAAGTCCGGCAAGATCGATCTCGAAGCGTTGATGAATCACCTGTTCGCGACCACGGATCTCGAGCGAACGGTGCGCGTGAACATCAACGTGATCGGCATGGACGGTCGGCCCGCGGTCTACGCCCTGAAGCCGCTGCTCGAAGAGTGGTTGACCTTCCGTACGGCCACCGTGAAGCGCCGGCTGGAGTATCGGCTCGAGCGCGTCACGCAGCGCCTGCACATTCTCGACGGCCTGCTGGTCGCGTACCTGAACATCGACGCGGTCATCAAGATCATTCGCACGGAGGACGAGCCGAAACCCGTCCTCATGAAGCGCTTCAAGATCACGGACATACAGGCGGAGGCGATTCTCGAGCTGAAGCTGCGGCACCTGGCCAAGCTCGAAGAGATGCAGATCCGCGGCGAGCAAAAGGCGCTGGCCGACGAGCGCGCCGATCTCGAGCAGACGCTGAAGTCCAAGGCCAAGCTCACGAAGCTGATCAAGACGGAGCTCGCGGAGCTCGCCGAGAAGCATGGCGACAAACGTCGCACTGTCATCGTGGAGCGCGAGGCCGCGCAGGCGATAGCCGAGTCGGAGCTCGTGACGAGCGAGCCTGTCACTGTCGTGCTATCCGAACGCGGCACCGCGCGCGCAGCGAAGGGCCACGAGATCGACGTGACTGGACTCGCGTATCGCTCGGGCGACCAGTTTCTTGCCGCCGCACGCGGCAAGAGCAATCAGCTCGCGGTGTTCATCGACAGCACGGGTCGCGCCTACAGCGTGGGTGCGCATACGTTGCCGTCGGCGCGTGGCCAGGGCGAGCCGCTGTCGGGATATTTCAATCCGCCGGACGGCGCGAACTTCCGCGCGGTGCTGATCGGCGCGCCGGAGGAGCGGTGGGTCGTCGCGTCGTCGGCGGGTTACGGCTTTGTCGTGCAACTCGCTGAGTTGCACTCGAACAAGAAGGCCGGTAAGACGGCGCTGCGCGTCCCGGAGGGCGCAACCGTCGTGCCCGCGTCGCCAGTTGGCGGCGGCGATTTGAAGGGTGTGCGGCTCGCAGCCGCTTCGAGCGACGGCAGGCTGCTCGTGTTCCCCCTTTCGCAGCTACCGGAGCTCAGCAAGGGCAAAGGCAACAAGATCCTGTCCGTTCCAAGCAAGGACGGCGTCGTTTTGGCCGGCATCTGCGTGCTGCGCAAGGAACAGTCGCTGCGGATCGACTCGGGTACGCGCCACATGGTGATCAAGGCGGCGGACCTCGCGCACTATGCCGGCGAGCGCGCGCGCCGCGGCATGGTCTTACCGCGCGGCTGGCGAACGGTGGACCGGCTCAGCGTCGAGCTGTAGCCACTTCGCCGAGCACGACCTCGGGTTCGTGCACGTAGTGGCCTTGAATGTAGGCTGCGCCGAGCTGGAATAACACGGCCATCGTGTTCGCGTTCTCCACGCGCTCCGCGATCGTGGGAATCGCGCGTTTGCCGGCGGCGGCAATAAAGACCTTCACCTTGTCCTGCAGCGCTTGATCGGTCGCGAGGTTCTCCATCAGCGACCCGTCGAGCTTCATGTATTGCATCGGTGTGTTCAACAGCACGCGAGCCGAGTCGCGGCCGGCGCCGAAGTGCTCGACGGCGAACAGGTAGCCGCGCGCGTTCAGCTGCTGGGCCAGTTCCTGCGTCTGCGTCAGGTACTGAGTCGCGTCGTCCTCGCTGACCTGGAAGCACAGCTGCGCCGGCTTCGCTCCCGCGCTCTCGACGGCTTTGACGAGCCACTCGAGCAGCGTCTTGTCGACGAGCGACTCGCTCGAGAGCTTGATGAACACGCAGTCGAGCGGTGTCGCTGCGCAGAACGACAGGCTCGCACCGATGACCCACCGATCGATGGCCCGCAGCAAGCGGTTGCGGAACGCCGCCGGCATGAACTCGGCCGCCGCGACTTCCTCGCCCTGCGGGTCGATCATGCGCACCAGCGTGTCGTACATGACCTTGGGCGCGCCGTTCAAGCTCTGCGATCGGCAGATGCACGAGACGGAAGCGGTTCTCCATGAGCGCCGTTTTGATCTGCTGCACCCAGATTTCGTCGAAGCGCTGCACGCGTGTGCTCTCGTCGGACGTTTGCTCCAGCGTGACGCGATTGCCACCCTGATCGCGGCCTAGCTGATTCGCGCGCTTGGCGCTCGCGAGCAGTCCGTCGAGCCGATCGGTGCTCGGCCCGACCTCGGCTATGCCGATCGTGCAGGTAATGGAAACCGTGTTGTGAGCGCTCTCGAAGACGCGGCCCGCAATGGCCGTGAGCGCGTTCTGCGCCCAGGCTTCGACGTCGCGCAAGCGAGCCGCGCTCGAGAAACAGCGTGAACACCTGGCCGCCGAACCGGCCGTAGAAGTCCTGGGGTTGCGTGAGCTCGCGCAGCTGTTCCGCGATCTGGATCAGCACGTCTTCGGTCGCGAGCGGACCGATCTGGTCCTCGAGCTCGCCGAACTTGTCGGGCCGAAGATAGATGAGCGCGCGAACGCCGCTGCGCGGTGTGGTGTCGAGCCGATCCGTCAGCACCTCGAGGAATCGGCGCCGGTGGAAGAAGCCCGTGGCCGGGTCCTTGTGCACGACCTGCTCGACGAGCTCTTCCGGCTCGCGCGCCTCGAGCTGCGGCCGCGGCACGCTGAGCTTGATGGCGGGCTCACCGTCGACGGCGGTGTGCTCGAGTTGCAGGTCGAGTGGCAGCGAGCCCTTGCCCGTGCGCCCGAGCAACCTGATCGGCTCGTTCTTCCACTGGCCCTTGGTGCATGCGATCAACGCACCCTTGAGCGCCGCCTGGCTCGCAGGCTCGAACATGTCCATCATCGGCACGCCGAGTAGCTCATCCGGCTGTTCGTAACCGAAAAGCCCCGCCCACGCCTGGTTCGCGTCGACGAGGATTCCTTCCTGCACGTGGGCAATCGCGTCGACCGAGCCGGCCATGAATGCCTTCAACTGCTTCTTGTACTGACTGGCAGAGGTCAACGTCTGATTCAGCGCGGTTTCGAGTCGAAACGCTCGCAACTCACGTTCCGCGATGCTCAGCAGGCGCTGCGTCTGGCCGAGCGATACCATGTCCTGCGCGCCGGCGAGCAGAGCGTCGGCTATTTCGGTCTCCTCAACGCTCTTGCTGATGACGATGAGCGGCACCGCGCGCGACGCCTGCTGCTTGAGCTTTACGACGTCGCGAACCGCCGCCGGCAAGCTGTCGGGGAAGAAGCAAAGCAGCTGCGGCTGCTCGGCGTCGATGGTCTCGGCCAGCGACTCGAGTTTCGCAACCCAGTGGCAGCGTACCGGATGACCCCCGTCCCGCAGGGTGCGGTTGACGAGCTCGACGTCGTCTTGGCGACCGCTCAGAACGATTAACGGCACCGGAGCTTGGGTCATTATCGGAACGGGAACTCGTGGAGCGGTGAGCGCAGTGTAAGCAGCCGCGGGAACGCTCAGAGGGACGCGAGTCACAAACACCGTTACGGGAGTTACCTACCTCAGGCGATCGGCGTTTTACTTAACTCGCCTGGCACTTCTCGAACGAAGCGCGGCACGAGATATCCCGGCAGCCGGGCGCGCAGCTCGCCGATGAGCTCCGTGCCCCGGCGTTCGGCCACGTCGAAGTGCGCGGCACCGGTCACGGGATCGAGCGCGTGCAGGTAATAGGGCAGGACCCCGCAGTCGAACAGCCGCTTGCTTAGCGCGGTGAGCGTACCCGCGTCGTCGTTGATGCCCGCCAGCAGCACGGCCTGGTTCAACAGCGCCGCGACATGCGGCCGCAGCATCGACAGCGCACCCGCTACACTGGCGTCGAGCTCGTTGGGATGGTTGCTGTGCACGACGACGACCGTGCGTAGACGTACGGTGTCGAACAATCGCACGAGCTCGGCGTCGATGCGCTCCGGGATCACGATCGGGAATCGCGTGTGGATGCGGACCGTCGTGGCGGCGGTGTCCGCGAGTTTGGCGAGCAGCTCGCCGAGCCGGCGGTTCGACAGCGACAGCGGATCGCCGCCGCTCAAAATCACTTCGCCGATGTCGGGGTTGCTGCGCAGCTCCGCAATCGCGGGCTCCCACCCATCGCGCGCCGCGAGCTGCATCTGATACGGAAACTCGCGACGGAAGCAGTAACGGCAGTGGACCGGACACGTGCCGCTTGCGATCAGCAGCGCGCGGCCGGCGTACTTGCGGAGGAGTCCGTGCTCGGCCAGCCCTTGCTCACGCACGGGGTCGGCGGTGAAGCCCTGTGCGGGCGTAAGCTCGGCCGGCCGCGGCAGGATCTGCTTCAGCAACGGGTCGTTCGGGTCGCCGCGTCGCATGCGCGCTACGAAGCCGCGCGGTACGAGCAGCGGAAACTTCGAGTCGGCCAACGCGTGGAGCGCCCCTGGCGGCAGATCCAGCAGCTGCGCCAGCTCGTCCGCGTCACGCACGGCGTCGCGGACCGCGGCCTGCCACGCGGGCAATCCGAGCGGCTCGGCGGCTGATTCCACTGCGGCGAGTGCGTGCGCCGGGCCTGCCGCCCCCTGGCTGTCGATCGTGGGTCTCATAGCGCCTTCTCGTTGGGCTCCGCTGCGCTTTCCGAGTATGATGCCGCGCTCAGTTTCTTGAGGCGCGATTCGCATGGCAGTTTACAGCACCAACGAATTCAAGAGCGGAATGAAGATTCTGCTCGATGGCGATCCGTACGCGATCCTCGAGAACGAATACGTGAAGCCGGGCAAGGGCCAGGCGTTCAACCGCGTCAAAGTGCGCAATCTGAAGACCGGCCGCGTTCTCGAGAGAAACTTCAAATCGGGCGATACGGCAGAAGCGGCCGACGTCGTCGATACGGACATGCAGTACCTGTACTCCGACGACCAATTCTTCTACTTCATGGTGCCGGACACATTCGAGCAAGTTGCCGCGGGCGAAGCTGCGGTGGCGGACGCGAAGCCGTGGATGAAGGAGCAGGAGAATTGCATCGTGACCTTGTGGAACGGCGTGCCGCTGTACGTGCTGGCGCCGAAACAGGTCGAGCTGAAGATCGTCGAGACCGACCCCGGTGTGCGTGGCGATACGGCCACCGGCGGTCAGAAGCCCGCCAAGCTCGAAACGGGCGCGGTCGTGCGCGTGCCGCTGTTCATCAACGAAGGCGAAGTCATTCGCGTCGACACGCGTACGGGTCTTCTACGTCTCGCGCGTCAAGCAGTCCTAGTTCAGCTCGGCCGCGCGTGAGCGAAGCTCACGACCGACGCGACGTCGGTCTGTCCGGTCGCGAGCGCCATCAAGCGATCGAGCCCTACAGCCACGCCGGCGCAATCCGGTAGCCCTGCCGCGAGCGCGGCGAGCAAGTCTTCGTCGAGTGGCGGCACGTCGCGGCCTGCGCGGCGCCGTGCGTCCAGATCCGCCGTGAAGCGCCGCCGTTGCTCCGTCGCATCGCCGAGCTCATGGAAACCGTTCGCAAGCTCGATGCCGCGGCTGAAGACCTCGAACCGCGCCGCGACCGGCGGGTGGCCGGGTTTTACGCGCGCGAGCGCCGCCTGGCTCGCCGGGTAGTCGTAAACGAATACCAGCGCTGCCGCGTCGAAGCTGCCGAGTACGACAGTGGAGAGAGCGAGATCGAGCACGGCGTCGTGGGGCAGATCCCGAGGCACGTCGATACCGGTGGCCGACAGGCGTGCGACGATCTCGGCGGTCGGCGCATCCGCGCCGACACCGAGTGCGGACCCGATCGCATCGCTGTAGCGGATACGGATGCTGCGGTGCGGCCCCGAGCCCCCGTTTATCGCGAGCGTGGTCGCGAGCAACGCTTCCACGTCGGTCATGAGCTGCTGCTCGTCCCAGCCGACGCGATACCACTCGAGCAGTGTGAACTCGGGTTGATGCCAGCGGCCGAGCTCGTCGTCGCGAAATACGCGGCAGATCTGGTAGATGTCGCCGCAGCCGGCTGCGAGCAACCGTTTCATCGCGAACTCCGGCGACGTGTGCAGATATTGTGGCCCCGCGCCGAGGCTTTGAACGAGCGCGCGGACGTTCTCGAGCGCCGGGTCCGTCACGCCCGCTGACGACAACGCCGGCGTTTCGACCTCGAGCACGCCGCGCTCCGCAAAGAACTCGCGGATCGCGGCGAGAATCCTTGCGCGTTTGCGCAGCGTGTCGTGTGAGGCCGTCGCGACGTACGTCACTGCGGCCCGTCCTGCTGCGGGCCAAGGTCGGCCAGGGCTGCGCCGACCTGCACCGCGGCGCCGAGCGTGGCGCCGGGCCGCCAGGCGGCGCCTGCGCCGAGCAGCACGATCACCGTCGACCCCATGTTGAAACGCCCGATCTCCTCGCCCTGTGCAAACGAACGCGGCTGTGGCTCGCGCCATTCGCGCGCCGCGCCGCTCGCGATCTCGCCCTGAGCAATCGTGCTGATACTCGAGACATTCAGGGCGCCCACGAGCACCACGACCAATGGTCCATGCGCCGTGTCGAACCAGCAGACGACGCGCTCGTTGCGGCAGAACAGTCGGCCGATCGCCGCGGCCGTCGCGCGGCTCACGCTGAAGCGTTCGCCTGGGATGTAGCGCGCACGGACGAGCGTGCCCGCGAGCGGTACGTGCACGCGATGGTAGTTGTGCGGTGCGAGGTAGATCGTGAGATAGCTGCCGCCGTGCAGCGCTTCGACCGACGCGCCGGTCTCGCCGAGCAGCTCCGCCAGCGAATAGTCGCGGCCCTTCGCTTGCAGCAAACGATCGCTGTCGATCGCGCCGTGCTCCGTCAGCACGCCGTCTGCCGCGGCCACGAGCGTGCGAGCCCCGCCTTCGATCGGCCGGCTACCGGGCCGCAGAGCGCGCGTGAAGAACTCGTTGAATGTGGCGTAGCTGTCGAGATCGGGGTCGGCCGCGTCGCGCAGATCGACGCGATACGCGCGGGCGAACCACCGAATCAGCGACCGTTTGAGCCAGCGCTGTCGCGACCGCGTCGCGTGGTACACCACGGTCGAGGACAGATTCTTTGGTATCAGGTGTTGCGAGAGCCACACCCATTTGGCGGCTGTCATGCGGCGGGGCGGCGCTGGCGGATCTTGAGGTAGTCCGTTGCGACGACGACGGGATCGTGCGGGCCATTGGCCACGGCGATCCACTGCCCCTCGGGATCCAGTACGTAGACCGTCGAGCTGTGCATCGACGTTGTATGACGCGTCGCCAAGGGCGTGTTTCTCCACCGTGACGCCGAGGGTCGCGAGCAGCGGCTCCAGCGCCCGGTCCGGCGCCGTGGCGCCGATGAAAGTTGGGTCGAACTGTGCCACGTACGCTGCGATGCGCTTGGCGCTGTCACGCCGCGGATCGACGCTGACGAAAACGACCTGCGGCGGCACGATGCGCGGCGCGCGGCGGGCGAGCTCCGCACGCGCGTCGGCCAGCGCCTTCAACGTGAGCGGGCAGACGTCCGGGCAATTCGTGAACCCGAAGAACAGCAGCGTGAACCGGCCGCGCAGATCGCGAAGATGCAACGCTTGTCCCTGGCTGTCGACGAGCGTCACCTCCGGCAGCGCGCGTGGCTCGGGTAGCAGGGTGGCGGCACGCAGCGCGCCGCGATCGCCGCGCGGAAACATGACCATGGCCGCGACGAGCACGACCAATGCGACGACCAGAATTCTCATCATGCCGGCAAGCACGGCCGGATTATCGCACAAGGGGGTATGATGCGCGCCGCATGCGGAACACAGAGCTCGAGCGCCGGTTGCGCGCGGCACGCGATTGCGATGCATGGATCGCCGTAGTCGCGGAATTTTTCGCGGCGCACGGGCTCGTGTTCGGCCACGGCACCGACAACGCCCGCGACGAAGCGTACTGGCTGCTGCGGCATTTGACGGGCTGGCGCGACATCGATTGGCGCGCACCGCCGCCGGACGTGGTGCAGCGAGCGGTCGAGCTTGCGACGCAGAGAGCGACTTCGCGCAAGCCGCTCGCGTATCTGCTCAAGTCGGCCTGGTTCGCCGGGCTCGAGTTCACGGTCGACGAGCGCGTGCTCGTGCCGCGCTCGCCGCTCGCGGAAGTCATCGAGCGCGGCTTCGCCCCGTGGTGCGCATTGAATGCAGGCGACCGCGTGCTCGACATCGGAACAGGCAGCGGCTGCATCGCGATCGCCGTCTCACACTATTGTCCCGACGTGCATGTCGATGCCACCGACGTCTCGCCGGACGCGCTCGAGGTCGCGGCGGCGAACGTCGAACGCCACGGGGTGGCGGAGCGTGTGCGGTTCGTCCGCGCGGATCTGTTCCCGCCCGGCGATCAGCGCTATCGCGTGATTGTGTCGAATCCGCCCTACGTGCCGGCCGCAGAGGTCGCGGCGCTGCCACCGGAATATCGGCACGAGCCCGAGATCGGCCTTGCAAGCGGCGAGACCGGGTTCGATGCCGCCGAACGCATCGTGCGTGGGGCGGCCGCTCGGCTGACGCCGGACGGCGTGTTGTTCCTCGAGGTCGGGGCCGGCGCCGAAGCGTTTGCGGCGGCGCACCCGCGGCTGCCGTTGATCGCGATCGAGTTCGAGCACGGCGGGGACGGGGTGTTCGTGACGACCGCCGCCGAGATCGAGGAATTCCTTCACAGCGGCTAAGCGCGCATCATTGGCTACTCTATTAATAGAGGGGGCCGGCCGGACCCGGAACCAGGGAAGCGACATGGCAGGCGACACCTACGGGCGATTGTTCACGGTCACGACGTTCGGCGAGAGCCACGGGCCAGCGCTCGGCTGTGTGGTCGACGGTTGCCCGCCGGGGCTCGCGCTGACCGAAGCCGACATTCAGAAGGATCTCGAGCGGCGCCGGCCGGGGCGATCGCCGTACGTGACGCAGCGGAAGGAACCGGACCAGGTGAAGATACTGTCCGGTGTGTTCGAGGGGCAGACGACCGGCACCGCCATCGGCCTCATCGTCGAGAATCAGGACCAGCGCAGCGGCGACTACTCGAAGATCAAGGACAAGTTCCGGCCGGGTCACGCCGACTACACGTACCAGCAAAAATACGGCATCCGCGATTACCGCGGTGGCGGTCGTTCGTCGGCGCGTGAGACGGTCATGCGCGTCGCGGCCGGCGCGATTGCGCGCAAGTATCTCGCCCTGCATCTCGGCGTGAAGATTCGCGGGTATCTCGCCGAGATCGGCCCGTTCAAGCTGCGGGCGCTCGATCTCGATCAGGTCGACGAGAATCCATTTTTCTGCGCCGATCCGGCAATGGTTCCGCAGCTCGAAATGTTTCTCGACGAGCTGCGTGCGGCCGGCGATTCCATCGGCGCGCGCATCAACCTGGTCGCGTCCGGAGTGCCCGTGGGCTTGGGCGAGCCGGTGTTCGACAAGCTCGAGGGCGAAATCGCGAAGGGGCTCATGAGCATCAACGCCGTCAAAGGCGTCGAGTTTGGCGACGGCTTCGAGTGCGTGCGCCAGCGCGGCAGCGAGCATCGCGACGAGCTGACGCCTGACGGATTCAAGAAGAACTCCTCGGGCGGCACGCTCGGCGGCATCTCGAGCGGTCAAGACATCCTCGTCAGTATCGCGTTGAAGCCCACGTCGAGCATCCCGAAGGCCGGTGCAACGATCGACAAGGAAGGACACGCGACGGAGATCGAGACGACGGGCCGCCACGATCCGTGCGTGGGGCTGCGCGCGACGCCGATCGGCGAGGCGATGCTGGCGCTGACCCTGATGGACCACTATCTGCGCCATCGAGCCCAAAACGCCGATGTGCAGTCGGCGGTGCCGGTGCTCGGCCGTCAGCACCTGTCGAAGTAGCCCCCGACCGTTCCTTCCGAGCCGGCCGCGAGCGCGCGAGGGCTGACGGCGAACGAATCATTACGAGGCTCGCAAGTCGTTGGTCGCCGAGGGTATTATGGTAAATCTTTCCCCGATCCGGGGCGCGGGCCCGATTCCATGTCGAAACTCGAACAAACATCACAGATGCCTGAATCCGGAAATTGTTAAATTCGGCGGCGGATGGGTCTCGTTGCTTCCCTTGCGAGGGGGGCGGCCGTGACCCCAGAGATTTTGGTAAATCTGATTTTTATGTAAGGTATGTTCGGCTCGGTCGAGGAGTTTTGCGCCCCTGTGGCGCGGGGCCTTTGGCCGCGGACGGATGGCCGAGTAGTTAGGGAGATTGCATGAGAGCACTGGCACGTTGGGGCATCACGCCGCTGCTGGCCGCTCCCGTAGGGGCATGGGCGCTGGGACTGGGCAACATCGAGCTCAAGTCCGCGCTGAATCAGCCATTCCAGGCACAGATCGAGGTCGTCTCCGCGGCGGCCGATGAGCTCCTGGGGCTCAAGGTTGCCCTGGCCCCGCCCGAGATGTTCGAGCGTTACGGTCTCGACCGCCCCGCATTCCTGCAGAACCTGGAGTTTCGCATCGTCACTGATCGTAGCGGCCGCGGCGTCGTTCAGGTGACGTCCGCCCAGTCGATTGCCGAACCGTTCGTGACCTTGCTCGTCGAAGCCACCTGGCCGCGCGGCCGCGTGCTTCGCGAGTACACCGTATTGCTCGATCCGCCGGTTCTGTTGCCGGCGCCCGCTACGCCGCAAGCTGTGCAGCCCGCAGAGACCCGGCCGGCCGCCGGTAGCTCGTCTGGGGGAGCCATCAATCGGCCGGTGCCGCAACAGCCCGCTCGCGAGCCCGCGCCGCAGGCCTCGCCGGCGCCCGTGTCGCGCACGGAGCCGGAGGCAGGGCCAGCGGTATCGCGTTCCGCTCCGCCACGGGCACCCGAGAGCGTCGCGGGAGGTGCCTATGGACCCGTGCAGCGTGGTGACACGCTGTGGGTCATTGCGGACCGTTTCCGTCCCGAAGGCGTGACCATCAATCAGATGATGGTGGCCGTCTATCGCGCGAACCCGAATGCGTTCGGCGACAACATCAATCTGCTGCGCGCCGGCGCCTCTTTGCATCTGCCGGAAGCTACCGATTTCGACCAGCTCACGCGGACGGCCGCCAACGCCGAGGTACAGCGTCAGACCGACGAATGGTCGTCGCGCCGTGCGTCCGGCGGGCAGCTGCGTCTATTGCCTCCTGCCGCGCCCGACGTTGCGAGCGCCCCGGCACCGACGCGCGTGCCGAGCACTGGCGCAGGTGCGAGCGCTGCGCCGAGCACGAGCAGCACGAACACGGCCGCCGCGGCGGCAACGAGCCCGGCGCCCGCGCCGACCACGTCGACCCAACGGCCGGTCGAGGTCAGTAGCCCGGCGCTGCAGAATCTGCAGCAGCAAGCGGCGGCTGCAACAGCGCCGCCTGCCGCCGCTGCCGGCGGCGCAGTCGGTGTCGATCTCGAGAAGGAACAGGTGTTCGCCGACGACAAGCCGGAGGACGCGGCCCCGACACCGGCGCCGCCTGCGGCTGCAGTTCCCGGCACCCGCACCTGTCGCGACGGGACCGTCACTGCTGTCGCAGGCGCTCGACTGGGTCATGTCGCCGCTGCTTTGGATTAGCCTTGGCGTCGCGGCGCTGCTGCTGACCGCCCTCTGGTTCGTCCGCAGACGACGTCAGGAACAGGGGGAGCCCGAAGGCATCACGGGCCGCTGGGAACAGCTCGAGTCCGAAGTCGACGACGATCAGGTGCGGGAAGCCACTGCGCGCATGCGCCGGCAGGTACCCGAGCAGACGATCGTCGTCGAAGAACAACGCGCGGAGCGTCCGCAACGCGACGAGCCCGAGGAACCGCGACGCGCTCCCGCGAAGCCCGGTCGTGCCGAGCGGCCGGCACCGCCTGCCGCTGCGTCCGTGGCCGCCGTCGAGGAGACGTTGTCGAACCAGACGGTCATCAACCTCGACCAGGCCGACGCCGTCGCGGAAGCTGACTTCCACATGGCCTACGGCCTCTACGATCAGGCCGCCGAGCTCGTGCAGAAGGCTCTGGAAGTCTCGCCGAACCGCCGCGACCTGAAGCTGAAATTGCTCGAGGTCTTTTTCGTCTGGGGCAACAAGGATTCGTTCCTGAAGGCCGCGCAGAGTCTGCGCAGCGAAATCGGCCAGGGTGCCGACGCCGACTGGGACAAGGTGGTCATCATGGGCCGCCAGATTTGCCCCGGCGAGAAGCTGTTCACGGAGGCGACGACTGCGACCGGTCACGTCGACGTGGATCTCGAGGCTGGCGACTCGCCGCTCGATCTCGCATTCGACGATGTGGCCGAGGGCGGTGAGGGCTCCACGACGGACGACATCGGCGCAGCGCTCGACTTCCAGCTCGAAGCCTCGGACGAGCGGCCAGCGCTGAAGGCGGCGCCCAAGCCGGCCGCGAAGCCGATACCCTCGCGCGATCTCGGCGGCGACTCGCTCGATATCGGTGCGCAAACGGCGGCGGGTCTCGAGGCGGCCCTGTTCGCGCCTGAGGGAGAGACGGTCGAGGTCGAAGGCGCGGATACCGACATCGGCGATGCGCTCTCGATCACGCAGGAGTCGCCGACCATCGAGCGAGCGCGTCCGGAGGATCTCAGTTTCTCCGTCGACGCACCGACCGTCGAGACGCCCACGATCGAAAGTCCGATGGCGGGTTCGTCGACGTTGATCGAGACGGTCGAAACCCCGTTCCGTCGCGGCGAGACGCCCACTGTCGAGCAACCGGCGCTCGGCGCTGGCTCGGGTTCGGGCGAGTTCACGGCCGAGATCGATCTCGACGACCTCGGTCTCGACGTGAAGGACATCGAAGGCTTGCCGCAGGACCTCGGCGATTTGCCGACCGCCGCGGACCGTGAGACGGATACCCGCCAGCAACCTGCGCTGCGCGTCGACGACGAGTTGTTGTCGGCGACAGGTGTGACGAAGGTGCTTCGCGATAGCGACGCCGAGGACGAAGACCTCGAACAAAGCAAGACGTCCGTGCTGGGCGACGGCGACGCGACGATGCTTGCGCCGGGGTTCGGCGACGGTACGTTGACGGGTACGGAAGTGCTCACAGGCCGGTTCGAAACCGACGATGAGTCCGGCGACACCTCGCTCGTGAGGTCGCTCGGCAAGGACGACGGCATCGATCTCGACCTGGCGGACCTGACGCAGGCGCTGCACGGCGCCGACACCGTCGAGCAGCCGCGCGCGCAGACCTTCTCGCGTGATGTGTTCGGCGGCGGCGACACCCCGCTCGATCTCGATGTCGGCAGCGATCCGCTGCTGGCCGACGAGGACCCGACGGGTACGGAAGCGGCGAGCCCGCTCGATCCGCAGACGATGACCGAGGTGGGCACCAAGCTCGACCTCGCTCGCGCCTACATCGACATGGGCGACCCCGAGGGTGCGCGTAGCATCCTCGAGGAAGTCCTCGACGAGGGCGACCCGACTCAACGCCGAGAGGCGCAGAGTCTGATCGATGTATTGACGGCCTAAGTCTCGTAATCGGTCTCGATGCACGGCCGCCGCGTGGCGGCCGTTGTATTTGGGCGGCGGGTTGCAGGCTTTCGACCTTCGCATATGCCAAGAATCGCATTGGGCCTCGAGTACGACGGCACCGATTTCGTCGGCTGGCAGATCCAGCAGGCCGGGCGCAGCGTGGAAGGCGTGCTCGTCGCCGCCGTCGGCCAGGTGGCCGGCGAGGCCGTGAACGTGCACGGCTCCGGGCGCACCGACGCCGGCGTGCACGCGCTGCACCAGGTGGCGCACTTCGATGCAGCTGCGTCGCGTACGCAGCGCCAATGGTTGCTCGGTATCAACTCGAATCTGCCCTCCGATGCTGCGGTGCGTTGGGTGCGCGAAGTGCCGCCCGACTTCGACGCGCGCCGCTCGGCGCTGTCGCGCAGGTATCGCTACTCGATTCTGCAGCAGGGGTCGCGACCCGCGGTCGCGCACCGGCGTGTCTGGTGGGTTCGGGAACCGCTCGACTGCGCGGCGATGACGGCCGCCGCCACGAGTTGGCTCGGGGAGCATGACTTCTCGTCGTTTCGCGCCGCGGGCTGTCAGGCGCGTTCGCCGAATCGCCGGCTGATGGCCGTGCAGATCGCGCAGCGGCCGTACGGCTCGGGCACGCTCGTGACCTGCGAGTTCACGGCGAACGCGTTTCTGCAACACATGGTGCGCAATCTCGTAGGCACGCTGGTCGCGATCGGCCAAGGTGCGCTGCCGCCCAGCGCGGCCGCGGAAATCCTCGCGCGCCGCGACCGTACCGAGGCCGGTGTGGCGGCGCCACCCGCAGGGCTCGCGTTGGTCGAGGTGTTGTATTCACCGCACTACGAGCTGCCGCGCTACGCCGACGAGGCGTGATGCCGGGCAAGCGCTTTCGGCTATGATTCGCCGGTCGGAGGTCAGCGGATGGGTATGAGCTGGTTCGATAAGTTGATGCCGTCGCGGATTCGGACCGAGAAGCGCAAGCACTCGGTACCCGAAGGCCTGTGGGTCAAGTGCTCGGGCTGCGCCGCGCAGCTGTATCGCGCCGAGCTGAACCGCAACCTGCACGTCTGCCCGAAGTGCGGCCATCACTTGCGGATCGGCGCGCGCGAGCGCCTCGAGATGTTCCTCGATCCCGAGTCCGGCTACGAGCTGGCCGGCAACCTCGAGCCGCAGGATCCACTGCGCTTCAAGGACAGCAAGCGCTACCGCGAGCGCGTCAACGAAGCTCAGCGCGATACCGACGAGCGCGACGCGCTGGTCGTCATGGCCGGCACGCTGAAGGGCATGCCGCTGGTGGCGGCGGCGTTCGAGTTCCGGTTTCTCGGCGGGTCGATGGGCTCGGTCGTGGGCGAACGGTTCGCGCGGGCCGTGGCGTATTGCATCCAGCACCGCCGGCCGCTCGTGTGCTTCGCAGCCAGCGGCGGTGCGCGCATGCAGGAGGGCCTGTACTCGCTGCTGCAAATGGCTAAGACGAGCGCGGCGTTGGCGCAGCTCGCGGCCGCGGGGTTGCCATACATCTCCGTCATGACGGACCCCACCACCGGCGGCGTATCGGCAAGCCTCGCGCTGCTCGGCGACATCAACATCGCGGAGCCCGGCGCGCTGATCTGTTTCGCCGGTCCGCGCGTAATCGAGCAGACCACGGGCGAGACGTTGCCCGAGGGCTTCCAACGCGCCGAGTTCCTGCTCGAGAAGGGCGCCATCGACATGATCCTGGATCGGCGCCAGGCGCGCGATCAGATTGCGGCACTGCTCGCCAAGCTGCTGGCCAAACCGGCGCTGTCCTGAGCCGAAGGGCCAGCGGCAGTGACTTCGTCGTCGCGGCGCGACTTCACGCTCGAGCGCTGGCTCTCGTGGTTCGAGACGCTGCATCCGAAGAAGATCGACCTGACTCTCGATCGCATGCTCGGCGATGCTCGAGCGGCTGAAGCTGCAAGCCGCCGGCGTACAAAGTCATCACGGTTGCGGGCACCAACGGCAAAGGGTCGTGCGTCGCGATGCTCGAGAGCATCTATTGGCACGCCGGCTTCGACGTCGGCACCTTCACGTCGCCGCACCTGTGGCGCTTCAACGAGCGGATTCGCTGCAACGGCGCCGATGCGACCGACGGCGAGCTCGTCGAGCTGTTTCGCGAGATCGACTCGGCGCTCGGCTCGATCACGCTGTCGTATTTCGAGTCGTCCGCGTTGGCGGCGTTCATGTACTTCACGCGCCGCGAGGTGGATGTCGCGATTCTCGAGGTCGGCATGGGTGGCCGGCTCGATGCCACGAATACGCTGGATGCCGATTGCGCGCTGATCGTGAGTATCGATCTCGACCATCGGGAGTGGCTCGGCGACACGCGTGACGCGATCGGTCGCGAGAAGGCCGGTATCGTCCGCCGCGGCAAGCCGGTCGTGATCGCCGATCGCGCGATTCCAGAGAGCGTGCTCGCGCACGCCGCCGCCGAGGGCGCTGTGCCCTATGTGCTCGGGCGCGAGTTCGACCTGCGCCGCGCCGGCACGGGCTGGCGTCGGAGCGGCGATCCCGACACGGCGCCCGTGCTGCCGCTGCCGCCGTTCGGCGGTGACGAGCAGTTCGGCAACGCTGCGGCCTGCGCCGCCGTCGTCGAGTGCATGGCCGGCGCTTTGCCGTGAGCGACGCGGCGCTCGCGGCCGGCATCGAGCGCGCCTACCTGCGCGGTCGCCTCGAGCGGCACACAATCGACGGCGTCGAGTGGGTGTTCGATGTGGGCCACAATCCGGCCGCGGCCGAGCTCCTGCTCGCTTCGCTCGAGCGGCTGCCGCCGGCGCGACGCACGTTCGTGGTGTTCGCGGCGATGCGCGACAAGGATGTCGCCGGCGTCGTCGGGCCGTTCGTGCCGCTTGCGGAGCGCTGGTTCGTCACGCAGGGCAGCGCCGATCGCGGCGCGACCGCCGCGGAGCTCGCGGCGTTGCTCACGAATGCCGGTGCGCCGCGCGTGTCGACGGCGCCGACTGTGGCCGCCGCGTGCGCCGCCGCGCGCGCTGCCGCGCACCTTTGGATCGCGTACTCGTGTTCGGCTCGTTCGTCACGGTAGGCGCCGCGACCGAGGCGCTTCGGCTATACTGCGCCACCTCCCCTTTGGTTGACCGACCCGCCACATGGACCAGGGTTTGAAGGAACGACTCGTTGGCGCAGCGGTGCTCGTCGCGATCGGCGTGTGGCTGATTCCCTGGGTGCTCGACGGCCCCGAAAAGCCGGTCGAGACCGGTCCCGCTTCTCTGCAGTTGCCGGCCGCGCAGGAGCCGGTGCCGATGCGGACCCAGACGCTGACGCTCGGCGAGCCGCCCGCGGCCGCCCAACCCGCGGCTCCAGCGACCGAGAGCACCGAGGCGCCGGCAGAGACCGTTGTCGCTGCCGCCAGCACCGGAGCCCACGCCGCCCGCGCCCACGACCGCCGCACCGCGAGCGTGGCCACGCCACCGGCGGCTGCCGCACCGACGCCGAAGCCGGCTGCGACCGAGACGCCACGCAAGCCCGTTGCGGCCCCGCCCACCGCCGCGGCGACGAGCGCGGCCAAAGGTGACTGGACCGTGCAACTTGGCAGTTTCGGCGACGAGAACAACGCGCGGCGTCTGGCCGACCGCGCGTCAACGTTCGGATACAAGGCCAACGTCGCGAACTACAAGGCCAGTGGCAAGACGATGTATCGGGTCCGCGTTGGCGCGTACGGCTCGAGAGCGCAGGCCGAGGCCACGGCTTCGGCGCTCGGCGCTCACGGGCTCACCGCGAAGGTCGTGGCGGCCGACTAGACACCGATGACACCCGCCGACTACGTGATGCTGTTTCTGTGCGTAGCGTCGGCCGTGATCGGCGTGTGGCGCGGATTCACGGCCGAAGCGCTGTCGCTTTTGACGTTGCTCGTGTCGATTTGGCTGGCGTGGGCGTTCGCCGGGCAGCTTCGAGACCGTGCTCGGCAGCTGGGTCGGCGCGTCGCCGGAGGTCCGGATCTGGGCTGCGCGGGTCATCTTGTTCGTGCTTGCATTGCTGGTGGGTGGCCTCATCTCGTGGCTTGCGCGAAAATTGATTCGCCACACGGGCCTGAGCGGGCTCGATCGGGTGCTCGGCGCGGCCTTCGGTGTCCTGCGCGCCGTGGTGCTGATCGGCCTCGCCGTCATCGTGATGGAATTTCTGGGGCTGCAGCAGGAGCCCTGGTGGCAGGAGTCGCGGCTTAAGCCGTACGCCGAGCGTGCGGCGGCAGCAGTCAAGTACTACGCAGAGCTCGGCAATCGGTATTTGCAGAGTCTCGAAGAGCGGCCAGCGGCCTCGGCCTAAGGCCGTCGCTGGTCAGAGTCGCGGCGTTCTCACCTCAGGTACTCGCACATGTGTGGACTTGTCGGAATCGTCGGCCATGAACCCGTGAACCAGGCGCTCTACGATGCGCTGACGGTGTTGCAGCATCGCGGCCAGGACGCCGCGGGCATCATGACCGACGACGGGGGGCGGTTGCGGGTTCGCAAGGGCAACGGCCTGGTCCGCGACGTGTTCCAGGAGCGGCACATGCTGAAGCTCGCGGGCAACGTGGGGCTCGGCCACGTGCGCTACCCGACGGCCGGCAGCGCGAGCCTGTCCGAAGCACAGCCGTTCTACGTGAACTCGCCGTACGGCATCTGCCTCGCGCACAACGGCAATCTCGTGAATATGGACGAGCTCAAGCGTCTCGTCGAGCAGCACGATCACCGCCACCTGAACACGAACTCCGATTCCGAAGTCCTGCTGAACGTGTTCGCGCACGAGCTCGGCAAGCACGCCGCGAACGGCGTGAAGCCGCAGCAGATCCTCGACGCCGTCGAAGCGCTGTACAAACGTTGCTCCGGCGGCTACGCGGTCGTTGCGATGATCATCGGCTACGGCATCGTGGCGTTCCGCGACCCGCACGGCATTCGCCCGCTCGTGCTCGGCATTCGCGAGACGCCGAACGGCGTGGAGCACATGGTGGCTTCCGAGAGCGTGGCGCTCGACGCCGTCGGCTTCGAGCTCGAGCGCGACATCCTGCCGGGCGAGGCCGTGTTCATCGACAAGCGCGGCTATCTGCACAGCCGCCAGACCGCGGCCCGCGTCGGCTACACGCCGTGCATCTTCGAGTTCGTGTACTTCGCACGGCCGGACTCGATCATCGACAATCTGTCGGTCTACAAGGCACGCATGCGCATGGGCGAGAGTCTCGCCGCGAAGATCCTGCGCGAGCGCCCCGACCACGACATCGACGTCGTGATTCCGATTCCCGACACGTCGCGTACCGCCGCGATGCAGGTCGCGCAGGGCCTCGGCGTGAAATACCGCGAGGGTTTCATCAAGAATCGCTACATCGGTCGCACGTTCATCATGCCCGAGCAGTCGGAGCGCAAAGCGTCCGTGCGGCGCAAGTTGAACGCGATCGGCCTCGAGTTCCAGGGCAAGAACGTCATGCTCGTCGACGATTCCGTGGTGCGCGGCACCACGTCGCAGCAGATCATCGACATGGCCCGCGAGGCCGGTGCGAAGAAGGTCTACTTCGCCTCTGCCGCGCCGCCGGTGCGTTACCCGAACGTGTACGGCATCGACATGCCGGCCGCCGGCGAGCTCGTCGCGGCCGGGCGCACCGTCGAGCAGGTGCAGCGGAAGATCGGCGCCGATTGGCTCGTGTATCAGGATCTCGACGATCTCGTGCAGGCCGTGCGCCACGAGAAGGCCGACATCGACGGCTTCGACACCTCGTGCTTCTCGGGCGAGTACGTAACGGGCGACGTGAGCCGCGCGTATCTCGACGCGCTCGAGGTCATCCGCTCGAACTCGGCCAAGGCGCGGCGCGACGCAAAGATCCGCGCCGAAGAGCTCGACGACGACACGATGCAAGTAGCGAGCGGCCTCTAGAGCCTTGCGCTTCCTGATCATTGATGACGACGCCGACTACCGGCAGCTGCTGCGCTATCACCTCGAGGTCGAGTGGCCCGATGCGGTCATCGACGAATATCAGCCGAGCTCGGCCGGGCCGCTGCCCTGCGAGCCTGGCGCTCGCCGGCGTAGATCTCGTCCTGCTCGGCCACCCGATCGCGGCCGACGATGGCCTCGAGTTCCTCGAGCGCTTGCGCAAGCGCGCGGATTGTCCGCCCGTGCTGCTGTTCGCGGCCGAGAGCGACGAATTCCTGGCCGTGGATGCACTGAAGGCCGGCGCCGCGAACTTCTTCCCGAAAGATCGCGTGAAGCACCAGCGGCTGATTGCCGCCGTGAGCGCCGAGCTGAAGGTCGATCGCCTGGATCCGGCGGGCGTGCTGCTCGCGAACCACCGCGTGCTGAACGGCGCGCGCAAACGGCGCGTCGTCGCGAAGCTGTATGCGAGCGACCTGTCGTCGTCTATCTCGCGGAGTCGGAGGATGGGACCGAGCGGCTCGCGCTGAAGGTTCTGCGCCACGTGCCCGACGCGGGCGGCGGCAGACTGTTCGACCGTTTTCTGCAGGAGTACGAGGTCATCGCTCGTCGTCGACCATCCGAACGTCGTGCGGATCTTCGATCTCGGCGTCGCCGACGATCACGCGTACCTTGCGATGGAATATCTCGGCGCCGGCAGCCTCGCGGAGCGGCTCGTCGCGGCCGCTCGAGCCCGCGACGGCGCTCGGCTACGCGCGCCAGATCGGCGGCGCACTGCAGGCGATTCACGGCGCCGGCGTGCTGCACCGCGACTTGAAGCCCGGCAACATCATGTTCCGCGACGACGGCAGTCTCGCGCTGATCGATTTCGGGCTCGCGAAGCAGATGCGGCTACACGCCGCGATCACGGGTACGGGGCAGATTTTCGGCACGCCGTTCTACATGAGCCCCGAGCAAGGCCATGCGGAGCCCACGGACGAGCGCAGCGATCTCTACAGCTTTGGGTGCATTCTGTACGAGATGCTGACGGGCGGCGGCCGTTCACGGCAAGCTCGCCGATGGGCGTGATCTACCGGCACGCGCACGCGCCGCGGCCGCGTCTCGTGCGTGCGCTGACGGGCTTCCAGCCCGTGCTCGATCGGTTGCTCGCCGTCGAGCGTCTCGAGCGCTTTCAGTCTGCGGCCGAGCTGCTCTGCGGCGCTGAAGATCGCATGTCAGGTTAGATGAGCGCGGCCGCGCTCGTCCCAGCGCACGAAGCTCGCCTGCTCGTACCACGCGCCGAGCACTATGCGCTGCGCGGCGCGCCCGTCGAGCGTGAAGCGGTGGACGGCGGGGCGGTGCGTATGGCCATGCAGCAGCAGCCGCACGTCGAACTCGCGCATAGTGCGTTCCACGGCGCCCTGGTTCACGTCCATGATGTATTCCGACTTGGCCGCGATCTCGGCGGCGCTCAGGCGGCGCAGATCGTTCGCGATTTCGCGGCGCTCGGCCACGGTCTTCGCGAGGAAGTCGCGCTGCCAGTCAGGGCTGCGCAACTGATTGCGCAACGACTGATAGCGCGTGTCGTCCGTGCACAGCAGATCGCCGTGGGTCAGCAGCACCGGCTCGCCGTTGATCTCGATGCGCTCGTAATCGCCGAGCAACCGGCAACCGGTGGCGGCGCAGAACCGTTCGCCGATCAGGAAGTCACGGTTGCCGTGCATGACGGCGCAGGGCACGCCGCTGCGCGTGACCTCGCGTAGCGCGGTGACGATCGGCGTGAGACGCGGATCGTCGTCGTCGTCGCCGATCCAGGCTTCGAACAGATCGCCCAGGATGTAAAGCTCGCTGGCGCCTGCGCGCCTCGCGCTGCATGAACGTCGTAAAACGCCGAATCGTCTCCGGATGCCCCGCATCGAGATGCAGGTCGGAGATGAACAGCACGGTCACGGGGCCGTCACTCGCTGACGACCTCCATGCTCTCGATCGTGATCGGCTCTACCGGGACGTTGCGATCGAACGGCCCGCCGGGTCCGGTCGGGCGGTGACCGATGTCGTCGACGACTTCCATGCCCTCGACCACTTTGCCGAACACGGCATAGCCCCATCGCGTGGGCCGCGGATTCAGGTCGAGATTGTCGGCGAGGTTGATGTAGAACTGGCTGGTGCCGGAATGGGGGTCGTTCGAGCGCGCGAACCCGACGGTGCCGCGCAGGTTGCTCAAGCCGTTGCCGGACTCGTTCGGTACGTTCGCCGTGACGGGCTTCTGCTGCATGTCCGCCGTGTAGCCACCCGCCTGCGCGATGAATCCCGCGACGACGCGGTGGAAGATGAGCCCTGAGTAGAAGCCCTCCTTCGCGTACTTCAGGAAGGCATCGACGGTCAACGGAGCACGGCCGCGGTCGAGCTCGATCACGAAGCTGCCGACCGACGTTTGCACTCGTACACGTGGGGCCGTGGCGCCGGACTCCTGAGTGGAGCCGAGCGCGGGCACCAGCAGCAGGCATAGCAGGGAACTCGCCAGTCGCATGAGTGTAAGCCTCGCAAGCGTCAGCCGTGATCATAGCCGACGTCCGCCGCGGCCTGCATGCTCAACGGGCGCGTAGCTCGGCCGCCCTCACGGTGTTGGCCATCAGCATCGCGATCGTCAGCGGCCCGACGCCGCCCGGTACGGGCGTCAGGGCGCCGGCCGTGGCGGCCACGTCGGGGTGCACGTCGCCGACCAGCACCGAGCCGCGCTTGCGGAACACCTCGAGCCGATCGGGGTAGTGCGCGAAGATCCGTTGCGCCTCCTCAGGCTTGGTCACGGAATTGATGCCGACGTCGATCACGACCGCGCCCGGCTTGACGAACTCCGGCGTCACGAACGCGGGCCGCCCAATCGCAGCGACCAGAATGTCGCCCTGGCGCGCCATCGCCGGCAAGTCGCGCGTGCGCGAATGGCAGATGGTGACGGTGGCGTTCTTGTGCAACAGCAGCGCGGCCATCGGCTTGCCCACGATGTCCGAGCGGCCGATCACGACGGCGTGCTTGCCTTCGGTCTCGATCTTCGCGCGGACCAGGAGCTCGATGACGCCTGCCGGCGTGCAGGGTGCGAATCCTTCGCGATTCTGCACGACGCGGCCCGCCGAAATCGGGCTGAAGCCGTCGACGTCTTTGGAGGGATCGATCGTGTCGAACACCTGCTGCTCGGCGTCCGCGCCGAGCGATTTCGGCAGAGGCGATTGCACGAGGATGCCGTCGAAATGCGAGTCGTGGTTGAAGCGCTCCACGGTGCCCAGCAACGCAGCGAGCGTAGTTGCGCTCGGCAACCGCTCGAGATGCACGCCCATGCCGGCGTCTTCTGCCGTTTTCAGCTTGTTGCGGACGTAGACTTCCGACGCCGGATCGTCGCCGACGAGGATGATGGCGAGCGCCGGCGGCCGCCCGAGCTTGGTTCTGACGTTGGCAACGCGGACGTTGAGCTCGTCGCGGATTTGCTTGGCCACGGCTTTGCCGTCTAAGAGGGTCGCGGTCACGGGGATTCTCTGGTTTAAGCGCGGGACGCGGATTCTCGCACGAGCTTCTTTGGGGCCTCAAGGCTCGGCGCCGCTTGGTTTGCGGTCCTGCGCCGGCGCGCATAAGATGCCGGCCGTAGCAGCGGGGCATGGCGCAGTCTGGTAGCGCATCTGCTTTGGGAGCAGAGGGTCGCAGGTTCAAATCCTGCTGCCCCGACCATTTCCTCGAGTAAAGAACGGCGCCCGTAGCTCAAGGGATAGAGCATCGGCCTTCTAAGCCGGGGGTTGCAGGTTCGAATCCTGCCGGGCGCGCCATGACCGATGCTATACAATGCCAAGACGCTGGTGGACGTAGCTCAGTTGGTAGAGCCCCGGATTGTGATTCCGGCCGTCGTGGGTTCGAGTCCCATCGTCCACCCCAACTCTTGGGGCAGCACAAAAGCATTGGGCCGTTAGCTCAATTGGTAGAGCAGTGGACTCTTAATCCATTGGTTGTAGGTTCGAGTCCTACACGGCCCACCACCCCGTGCGGATCCGCACGGCGCGTCGCGAGCGACGCATGTGGCCGAGCTGTTTGACGAGGCCACCTGCAGCATCCACCCATGCGAGCGCAGCTCTTCCTGAAGAAACTCGATCTCTACAGCGGCACGGGGCAGTTGCTTCGCACGCAGGTGCAGGCGCTGCGCGCCGAGGGCGTCGATACGACGCTCGCGTGCGAGCGCGGCGGGCTGCGTTACTTCCTGCGCACGGGCATCAGGGTGAAGCGAACTTCCGTGGCCGCGCTGCGCGCGCGCGCCGGCAATCCGGACGCGTTGATCGTCGATCACAATCTCGCGATTCCGGAAGCCGACGCGGTATTCGTGCACAACCTCGCAACCGACGCGAATCGATTTCTGCCGGCGCCCGATCTGCGCAGCGCGGCGGCCGAGCGCGAGTTCTTTCTCGCGCTGCCCGAAGGCACGCCCCTGATCGCAAACTCCGCGCTCGTCAAAGCGGCGCTCGTCGAGCATTTCGCGTTATCGCCCGAGCGCGTCGTCGTGCACCACCCGGGGCACGAGGCCGACCGGTTCGCGCCGGGCTCGCGGCAGGCGTTGCGCGCGCGGGCGCGGCGGCGGCTCGGGTGGAGCGACTCCACGCCCGTCGTGGGTTTCGTCACGTCCGGCAATTTTCGCAAACGCGGTCTCGACCTGCTGCTGTCGGCCGCGGAACGCATTGCCGCCGAGGAGCCCGAAACACGGTTCTTGATCGTCGGCGCGCGCGATCTGCCGAAGGAAGCAGGGCAGCACGCGTTGTTCGCTAGCGGCAAGGCGCGATATCGGCCGAAGAACCACTGGCCCGAACTCTGGATGGCCGCGCTCGATCTGTTCGTCTACCCCGCGCGCTACGAGGAATTTGGCATGGTGGTGCTCGAGGCCGCCGCGCTCGGCGTGCCCGTCGTGACGTCGCGGCGCGTGGGCGCCGCCGAGTGCCTGCCGCCCGAGTACGCGCGCTGGCTTAGCGCAGCGCCGGAGGCCGATGAGTTCGCCGAGCGCACGCTGACGCTATTGCGTGACGCCCCTGCGCGAGCGCAACTCGCCGCCGCCGGCACGTCGTGCCGCGGCAGGGAAGGACGCGCGCCGTTACGGGGTCGAGACCGCCGCCACGATCCTCGCTCAGAAGCGCCGGCTCAAGTAGACGCTGATTCCGGTCAGGTCGTAGAAGTTGTCGGGGCTGCCGCCTTGTGGGTCCGTGGGCAGCAGATTGTCGCGGGCGATCTTGTCGCCGTAACGAACGTCGATGCTGAGGTCCCACTTCGGCCGCAGATCCTTGAATTGCACGCCACCGCCGAAGTAGTAGCCGTAAGCCGGCGTCGCGAGGTCGAGGCGTGCGGCGCCCGCGAACGCGTTCAGGGCCAAGCGCTGCGAGAGGTTGAAGCGATAGTCGAGCGCGCGAATCGCGAGCAACAGGTTCGAGTCGACTCGTCGAGCTCGAGCCGCACGCCGATGTTGCCGCCCTTCGGCAGCTCCCGGCGCACGCCCAACGCCCAAGTGCAGGCCCGTCGTGCTCGTGGTGATTCGCGCCTGCTGATTCGCGATCTTGGCGCCGACGCGCGAGGAGTTGAGCCCGAGATCCACGAACGGCTCGGCGAGCGCGGTGGTCGCGTGCAAAGCGAGCGCTGCGCAGCACGCGAGTGCGAGGCATAGGGAGTGCTGCGTGGGTGTGTGCATGCTGCGTGCTCTCGCCATCAATACCGAATGAACGCGCTCAAGCGGCCGAACGATTCCCCGAAGCTGTCGCGGCCCGCGTTGGCTTCGGCGCCGACGGTGAACTGCCGCCAACGCCGACTGTAGCGGACGTCGAGTAGATGCGCGCGCTCGTAGTCGATGCCGCCGTAGGTCTGGTTCTCGAGCGTTCGATACGTGGCTTCGATCTCGGCGCCGCCGCGCGCGCGAAAGCCGACGCGCGCGAGCCAGCTGCGCGCCCCGACGTCGTTGCCGGTCACGCGCCAGTCGGCGCCCCAGTGGCCGATCACGCGGCCGTCGTTGCGCAGCCCGTCCTGATAAATGTGGTGCTCGTACCAGGCGTTCTGCCATTCGCTGATCTCGAACGTCAGCGCGAACCGGCCTTTGATCTGCGGCAGCTCGACGCCGGCCGCGAGCGCGGAATTGCCGAGGCGGAAGCTATTGTGGGTCGATGTGTCTTCGCCGGCATACTCGAGGTAGACCGCCACCGGGATGGTCGCCGGCACGAGGAAGCGAGACGTGAACGACGCCGCCTGGTTGCCGAATTCCGCGTTCGGATCGCTGCCAGTGCTGGTGTTGTCCGACGACGGTTTGACGAACGCGTTGAACAGGTCGCTGACGGAGTGGGGCCGGTCGCCGCCGCCGAACTGCAGCAACCGGTTCACGCCGAACGACCAGCCCGGGAACGGCTCGATCGACAGATGCATGCCCGCCAGCAGCGGCCGGCCGGAGATCAGGCCGCCCTGAAACGCAATACGATCCGAGCCGCTCATCTGCGCCACGAATGCTTCGTAGTGGATGTTGAAGCGCGTGAACAGCTGGTAGTTGGAAATCGTGACCGACGGCATCGTCGCCGCCTCGGTGCTCAGCAGCATCGCGCTCTCGCTCAGAGGCGACAGCCAATGGTCGCGATAGCCGATGTCGATCTGCAGGAACTCGCGGCCGTAGCTGAGCATCGTTCCCGTCGGCGTAACGTCGCCGTCGTAAGCCTGAACGCCGCCGCTGACGAGCAGGTAGTCGCTGGGCTGCCAGAACACGGCGCCCGTGATCTCGTAGCCGCTGTCGCTCGACATGCCGTGCCGGTTCGGCAAGGGCGTGCTGACGCCCGAGCCGCCGCCGACCGCGGCGGAGAGATAGCTGATGCCCGCGGTGCGCATGAAACCGGCGAGGTACTCGCGCACGTCGTCGCACAGCTGCGCATCGCGCTCGCACGCTTTCGGCAACGCATCGAGCACGGTTGCGGCCGCGATCGGCCGCGTGAGGATCGGGCGATCCGCGAGAATCAGCAGCCGTTCGATCTTGCGTTCGATCTCCGGCGACTGGTGCAGCGGCAAGTACGGGCTCACGCCGCGCGCCTGCGCGGGCGTGGCACAGATCGACGACGCCACGGCCAGCCACGTTGCGAGCGATGTCAAAGCCGTAGGTGTTGTTATTCTTCTCGCCGACAATCGAGCCCCGAGCCGCACCGGGTGAAACGTGGCCCGCATCATATCGTCTAGGTTCTCGCAACGCGATTCGCTGCTGTTCGTGTACGGCACCTTGCGGCCGTTCGTCGACATTCCGATGGCCCGCTGGCTGCAACGCGTCGCCCGCTACGTCGGGCCCGCGAAGACGCGCGGCCGGCTCTACGATCTCGGGCCGTACCCCGGGCTCAAGCCGGCACGCCGCACGCGCGAATGGGTCTGCGGCGATCTGTACGAAGTACGCGATCCGTTCGTCGTGCGCGAGCTCGACAGCTACGAGGCTGGCACGCGTGCCGGTGGGCCGCGCTTCGTTCGCTCTGCGTGCGTCGTTTCGGTCGCCCGCCGGCAGCGCGCAGCGTGGGTATACGTCTATCAACGCAACCCGGCGCAGCGCGCGCGCATCGCGCACGGCGATTACCGTGCGCATCGTCGCCAGCGCTGACAATTCCGCGTCGTTATGTCTTCCGTCGCCAACTGGCGACCGATTCGATTCGCGAGCGACGGGAAGCCCGCGCTCAACGCCGGGGCCGTCCCCGCGCAGGCGTAGGCAGTGCGCTCGCTCCGGATCTCGATGATGTTGTCGGCATCCGCCGACGAGGGTTGCCGCCGCTTCGGTTCGTTCACTCGTTATCTGTCGGCAAACGAGGACACATTCGACTGTCGCCGATTGCCGTCAGTGTCGCTGTGATCGGCGCTGCTGTTGGGGCGCGAGCACGTGGCACGCAACTTGGATTGGTGCACGGCACTCGTCCATGTGGGTTCAGGGATGGCGCGCGCGCGACACGGGATTGTCTTGTGGGGGATCGTCGTATTCGCCGCGATGCTTTCGGCTTGCACTCAGGAAGACGCGGCGAGTTTGGCCGACGGTACGAATCACGCGCCGACGATCAGCGGCACGCCGGGGACGGCAGTGACGCAGGACGTGGCCTACTCGTTCACGCCGGCCGCGGCCGACTCCGACAACGACCCGTTGATCTTCGGTGTCGACGCCAAGCCCGTCTGGGCGATGTTCAACACGAGCACGGGGCAGATCAGTGGCACACCGACGGCCGCCGACGTAGGCACCTATCGCGGCATTGTCGTGTGGGTGTCGGACGGCCAGTCGCAAACCCTACTGCCGGCGTTTGATCTGACGGTGTCCTCGAGCACGTCGTCGCCAAATCGCGCGCCGACGATTTCGGGCACACCGATGGCGTCGGTGGTCGCTGGCTCCGCATACACGTTTAGGCCAACCGCGAGCGATCCGGACGGCAATGCGTTGACGTTCTCCATCCGCAACCGCCCGACCTGGGCCAGCTTCAACACCGCCGATGGTACGTTGAGCGGCACGCCGCTCGTCGCCAACGTCAACACGTACGCGGACATCGTGATCTCGGTCAGCGATGGTCAATCCGCGGTGTCGTTGCCGGCGTTCACCCTGGTCGTAACGCCGCCCGCGGCCAACACGCCGCCCGTCATCTCCGGCGCGCCGCTGACGAGCGTAGCGGCCGGCACGGCCTACTCGTTCGTGCCGTCGGCCAGCGACGCGGACGGCAATCCGCTGACCTTCAGCGTGACGGCGCCGGGCGTGCCGGGGCTGCCGAGCTGGGCTTCGTTCAGCACGGCCACCGGCCGACTCTCCGGAACGCCACCCACGGGTACCACGGGCACGGTCGCTGGCATCGTGATCTCGGTCAGCGATGGTATGGCGACGGCGTCGTTGCCGCCGTTCTCGATCACGGTCACGGCGCCCACGACGAATCGCCCGCCGACGATCAGCGGCTCGCCCTCGACGACGGCTACGCAAGGCACGGCGTACAGCTTCCAGCCGACGGCGGCCGACGCCGACTCCGATCCGCTGACGTTCTCGATTGCCAACCGGCCGACATGGGCGACCTTCAGCGTCAGCACGGGCCGGCTGCAAGGCACGCCCGGCGCGAGCAACATCGGCACGTTCAACAACATCGTGATCAGCGTCAGCGATGGCAAGGCCTCGACTCCGTTGCCCGCGTTCTCGATCACCGTTGCGTCGTCGAATACGCCGCCCGTGATCTCCGGCACGCCGCCCACGACCGCGACGGTGGGCACGCAGTACACGTTCACGCCGACCGCGAGCGACGCGAACGGCGGCACGCTGACGTTCAGCATCACGAACAAGCCGAGCTGGGCGACCTTCAGCACGACAACGGGACGCCTGCAGGGCACGCCGGTGACCGCGAACATAGGCACGTTCGCGAACATCGTGGTCCGGGTCAGCGACGGCCAGGACTCGGCGCAACTGCCGGCCTTCTCGATCGCGGTCAGCGCGGCGCCCAATCGGGCACCGACGATCAGCGGCACGCCGCCCGCGACGGTAACGCAGGGCAGCGCCTATACCTTCACGCCGACGGCCAACGATCCCGACGGGGACACGCTGACGTTCAGCATCACGAACAAGCCGAGCTGGGCGACCTTCAGCACGACGACGGGACGTCTGCAGGGCACGCCGGCGGCCGGCGACGTCGGCGCAACGGGCGGCATCGCGATCAGTGTCAGCGACGGCACTTTGAACGCGTCGCTGGCGGCCTTCTCGGTCACCGTCAGTGCGGTGCCGAATCATGCGCCGACGATCAGCGGGTCGCCCGCGACGACGGCCACCCAAGGCACGGCGTACAACTTCCAGCCGACGGCCGCCGACGCCGACTCCGATCCGCTGACGTTTTCGATCGCGAACCGGCCGACGTGGGCGACGTTCAACGCCAACACGGGGCAGCTGCAGGGCACGCCCGGCGCGAGCAACGTCGGCACGTTTGGCAACATCGTGATCAGTGTCGGCGATGGCAAGGACACGGCGTCGCTCACGGCGTTCTCGATTGTCGTCAGCGCCCTGCCGAATCGCCCGCCCACGATCAGCGGTACGCCGCCCACGGCGGTGACGCAGGGCAGCGCTTACACGTTCACGCCCACCGCCAGCGACCCGGACGGCAACTCACTGACCTTCAGCATCGCGAACAAGCCGATCTGGGCCGCGTTCAGCACGAGTACGGGGGCGCTGACCGGCACGCCCGCGGCCGTCAACGTTGGCACGTCGGGCGGCATCGTCATCACCGTCAGCGACGGCACCTTGACGGCGTCGTTGCCCGCGTTCTCGATCACGGTCAGCGCGCCGCCGAATCGCGCGCCGACCATCAGCGGCTCGCCGTCGACGGCCGTCATGCAGGGAACGGCGTATGCCTTCACGCCGACGGCCAGCGATCCGGATGGCAACTCGCTGACGTTCAGCATTGCGAACAAACCAGCCTGGGCATCGTTCAACACCAGCACGGGCGCTTTGACCGGCACGCCCACGGCCGGCAACGTCGGCACGTCGAGCGGCATCGTCATCAGCGTCAGCGACGGCAGCCTGACGGCGTCGCTGGCGGCCTTTAGCCTGACGGTGCAAGCGGTGGCGACGGGCTCGGCCACGCTGTCGTGGACGCCGCCCACGCAGAACACCGACGGTTCGCCACTGACCAACCTCGCCGGCTACAAGATCTATTGGGGCCCGACGGCCGGCAATTATCCGAACTCCGTGACGGTCAACAACCCCGGGCTGAGCACCTACGTGGTCGACAGCCTGGTGCCCGGCACGTACTTTTTCGCCGCTTCCGCCCTGAATGCGTCCGGCGTCGAAAGCGCGTTGTCGGGGACCGCCAGCAAGACCATTCCGTAGCTCCCTCCCATCCCCCCTCGAGGCCCGGCCGGCGTCATCGCGTCGCGCCGGGCCTCTTTTTAACGGCCGGCGACCTCGTTGCGACGACGAACGACACCGCTGCCGGGTCGAGACTTGGGATTCGCCTGCCGGCCCCGTCTATAATGCGTGCCGGGTCGCCGCCCGGGCGAGAGTGGCGGAACTGGTAGACGCGCTGGACTTAGAATCCAGTGGGGCAACCCGTGGGAGTTCGAGTCTCCCCTTTCGCACCAACCAACGTGAGCTGTGGGATGAACGTAGCAACTTCAAAGAGTTACGAGGCCAAAGTGGAGACCGCAGACGGGCTCATGCGGCGCATGACGATCCGGGTGCCGGCCGTCGACATCGAGCGCGAGATCGATGCGCGTCTCGTCAAAGTCGGGCGAACGGCGAAACTGAAGGGGTTCCGGCCGGGCAAGGTGCCGCGGAAGGTGGTTCGCCAGTACTACGGCGGCCAGGTGCGTGAGGAAGTGCTGAACGACGTCGTTCGCTCCACTTATTCGCGCGCCATCGCCGACCAGAACCTGAACCCGGCCGGTGGGCCGCGCATCGAGCCCCTGGCCGCACCGGACGCGGGCGCGGAGCACTTCAGCTATCAGGCCACGTTCGAGGTATATCCCGACATCACCCTGCAGCCCCTCGGCAATCTGTCGCTCGAGGTGCCTGCGGTGGAGATCGGGGAGTCCGACCTCGACGCGATGATCGAGAGGCTGCGTGCGCAGCGCATCACGTGGCACACGGTCGAGCGCCCCGCAGCCGAGCGCGACCGCGTGGTCGTCGACTTCGTGGGCACGATCGACGGCGAACCCTTTCAGGGCGGCGAGGGCAAGGACGTGTCGATCGTCGTCGGTGGCGGGCAGGTGCTCGCCGAGTTCGATCAGGCGTTGCGCGGCGTCGCGGCCGGCGGCAAGACAACCGCGGCCGTGAACTTTCCGGCCGACTATCCGGCCGAGAATCTGGCCGGCAAGCACGCGGCGTTCGACATCAGCGTGCACCGCGTAGAAGAGCAACAGCTGCCTGAGCTCGATGACGCGTTTGCGAGCAGCTTCGGGCTCGCAGGCGGCGCCGCGTTGTTGCGCAGTGAGGTGCGGAAAAACATGGAGCGCGAGCTGGCCGAGCGCATCCGCGCGGAAACGAAGACGTCGAACCTTCGATGCCTTGATCAACACGAACGAAGTGGCGGTTCCCCGTGCGTTGATCGACGAGGAGATCAGCACGCTGCAAGCCGATGCGCTACGCCAGATGGGCAGCAAGGACCCGAAACAGGCGCCGGCGCGCGAGCGCTTCGAGACGCTCGCACGGCGACGCGTGGCGATCGGTCTCTTGATTCAAGAACTCTTGAAACAACATAAGATCAAACTCGACCAGGCTCGAGTCGAGCAGCGCGTGAAAGAGATCGCAGCGCCGTACGAGAAGCCCGACGAGGCCGCACAATACTACCGGGGCAATCGTGGCATGATGGCCCAGATCGAAGCTGCAAGTGCTCGAAGATCAGGTTGTGGACTTCATCGTCGAACATGCCATGCGCAAGACGCAGACCTTGAGCTTCAAGGAATTCATGGGCGCCTGATGGGCGGGCCTACGGTGACGGAGAGCGAATGTGATTGAGACAGCGTTGAATCTGGTGCCGATGGTCGTCGAGCAGACCGCGCGCGGCGAGCGAGCCTACGACATCTACTCGCGACTGCTGAAAGACCGGCTGGTGTTCATCGTCGGCCCCATCGACGACCAGGTCGCGAATCTCGTCGTCGCGCAGCTGCTGTTCCTCGAGTCCGAGAACCCCGACAAGGACGTGCACCTGTACATCAACTCGCCCGGCGGCGTCGTGACCTCGGGTCTCGCGATCTACGACACGATGCAGTTCATCAAGCCCGATGTCACCACGACCTGTCTCGGCCAGGCCGCGAGCATGGGCTCGTTGCTGCTCGCGGGCGGCGCGAAAGGCAAGCGGTATTGCCTGCCGCACTCGCGCGTCATGATCCATCAGCCGAGCGGCGGCTTCGAAGGCCAGGCGTCCGACATCCACATCCACGCTCGCGAGATCCTGAACACCAAGCAGCGGCTGAACGAAATTCTGGCGAAGCACACAGGCCAGACGGTCGAACGCATTGCGCTGGACAGCGACCGCGACAACTTCATGGAAGCGGCGAAAGCAGTGGAATACGGCCTCGTCGACACGGTGCTCGATAAGAGGGCGGACATCGCCGCCAAGCCATAGCGGGTGACGCCCGCGTCGCGGTGTTGGCGCATTCCTGTGACCCAGATCCGAATCTGCCAAACCCTGCTTTGCAGAGGTTTTTGACAAGTGCTATAAGGCCATGAACCGGGACTGCCGGTATGAGGTGCGCTGACCATGAGTGACGATTCTCGCAGCAAGGGGGACGACGGCAAGCTGTTGTATTGCTCGTTCTGCGGCAAGAGTCAGCATGAGGTACGCAAGCTCATTGCCGGCCCGTCCGTTTTCATCTGTGACGAATGCGTCGAGCTGTGCAATGACATCATTCGCGAGGAGCTCGACGAGCGCGCGGAGCGCGGTCGCGACAAGCTGCCGAAGCCGTCCGAGATCAAGTCGGTCCTCGATGAATACGTAATCGGCCAGCAGACCGCGAAGAAGGTTCTCGCGGTGGCCGTCTACAATCACTACAAGCGGCTCGAGACGCGCGCGCGCGACAAGAGCAAGACGGAGGTCGAGCTCGCGAAGAGCAACATCCTGCTGATCGGCCCGACGGGCTGCGGCAAGACGCTGCTCGCCGAAACGCTGGCGCGCCTCTTGAACGTACCGTTCACGATCGCGGACGCGACCACGTTGACCGAAGCCGGTTACGTTGGCGAGGACGTCGAGAACATCATTCAGAAGCTGCTTCAGAAGTGCGAGTACGACGTCGAGAAAGCGCAAACCGGTATCGTCTACATCGACGAGATCGACAAGATCTCGCGCAAGTCGGACAACCCGTCGATCACGCGCGACGTTTCGGGCGAGGGCGTGCAGCAGGCGTTGCTGAAGCTGATCGAAGGTACGATCGCGTCCGTGCCGCCGCAGGGCGGTCGCAAACATCCGCAGCAGGAGTTCCTGCAGGTGGATACGTCGAACATCCTGTTCATCTGCGGTGGCGCGTTTTCGGGCCTGGACAAGATCATCCTGAACCGCTCGAAGAAGAGCGGTATCGGCTTCGTCGCCGAGGTTCGGCCACCGGACGGCGGCCAGCATATCAACGACCTCTTAGGCGACGTGGAGCCCGAGGACCTGATCAAGTACGGCTTGATCCCCGAGTTCGTCGGCCGGCTGCCAGTCGTTGCGACGCTCGAGGAGCTCGACGAGGAAGCGCTTGTCCAGATCCTGACGGAGCCGCGCAACGCGCTGACCAAGCAGTACCAGAAGCTCTTCGACATGGAAGGCGTGGAGCTCGAGTTCCGCGAGGACGCGCTGCGCGCCGTGGCCCGCAAGGCCATGCAGCGTAAGACCGGGGCGCGAGGGCTCCGCACGATCCTCGAAAACGTGCTGCTCGATACCATGTACGACCTGCCGGCCATGACCAATGCGACCAAGGTAGTGGTCGACGACAGCGTCGTCACGGGCGAGACCAAGCCGTATGTCATTTACGAGGCTGACGAGCCTGCAGCGGTGGGAGACGAGCGTCGCTAGGTTCCGCTCGCTCCGTTTCCCAGCCTCGGCGCGACCGAAAGCGCGGGACGCGTCGTTCGCGTCGCGTCAACTGTCCTGCGCCGCCCGGCCGCCACGAATCGTGGCCTCACCGGCCTCCTTGCACTGAGAGACCACACTCATGACAGACACCGCCGAACTCACCGTCGAAGCGCTTGCCGATCCTGCCGCTGCGCGATGTCGTGATCTATCCGCACACGGTAATCCCACTGTTCGTCGGTCGCGAGCGGTCGGTGGCCGCGCTCGATCAGGCGATGGCCGGCAACCGCGAGATCCTGCTCGTCGCCCAGACGCAGCCGGACATCGACGACCCCGGCGCCAAGGATCTATATGAGATCGGCACCGTTGCGACGATCCTGCAGTTGCTGAAGCTGCCCGACGGCACCGTGAAGGTGCTGATGGAAGGCGTCAAGCGCGCGCGTCTGCGCAATCTCGAGGTGGGCGACATCTTCAGCGCCGAGGTCGAAGACCTGCCCGAGGGCGTCGAGAGCGATCGACGCGAGCTCGACGTGCTGACGCGTTCCGTGATGTCGCGGTTCGAGCAGTACGTGAAACTGAACAAGAAGATCCCGCCGGAGATCCTGACCTCGCTGTCGGGCATCGATGCCCCAAGCCGTCTGGCGGATACCGTTGCGGCGCAGATGACGCTGAAGCTGTCCGAGAAGCAGAAGGTGCTCGAGATTTCCGCGGTGCGGCAGCGTCTCGAGCACGTGCTCGGCCTCATCGACGCCGAGATCGACATGCTGCGGATCGAGAAGCGGATCCGTGGGCGCGTCAAGCAGCAGATGGAGAAGAGCCAGCGCGAGTACTACTTGAACGAGCAGATGAAGGCCATTCAGAAAGAGCTCGGCGAGATGGAAGACGCGCCGAACGAGTTGGCCGAGCTCGAGCAGAAGATCAAGGCCGCCGGCATGGCGAAGGAGGCCAAGGAAAAGGCCACCTCCGAGCTCAACAAGCTGAAGCTGATGTCACCGATGTCGGCGGAAGCCACGGTGGTCCGCAACTACATCGACTGGCTCGTGAAGGTGCCGTGGAAGAAACGCACGAAGGTGCACCAGGACCTCGCGGCCGCGGAGACCGTGCTCGAAGAAGATCACTACGGTCTCGAGAAGGTCAAAGAACGCATTCTCGAGTACCTTGCCGTGCAGCAGCGCGTGAAGGCCCTGAAGGGGCCGATCCTGTGCCTCGTGGGGCCGCCCGGCGTGGGCAAGACGTCGCTCGGGCAGAGCATCGCGCGCGCCACGAACCGCAAGTTCGTGCGCATGTCGCTCGGCGGCGTGCGCGACGAGGCGGAGATCCGGGGCCATCGCCGCACCTACATCGGTTCGATGCCCGGCAAGATCGTGCAGAACCTGGGCAAGGTGAAGGTTCGCAATCCCCTGTTTCTTCTCGACGAAGTCGACAAGATGTCGATGGACTTCCGGGGCGATCCGTCGTCCGCGCTGCTCGAGGTGCTCGACCCCGAGCAGAACGCCACGTTCAACGATCACTACCTCGAGGTCGACTTCGATCTGTCGGAGGTCATGTTCGTGTGCACCGCGAACAGCCTGAACATCCCCGCGCCGCTGCTCGACCGCATGGAGGTCATCCGGCTGCCGGGCTATACAGAAGACGAGAAGCTCAACATCGCGCGCCGCTATCTGATTCCGAAACAGATGCGGCAGAACGGTTTGAAGGAAAACGAGCTCAAGATTTCCGATCCGGCGATCCTCGACATCATTCGCTACTACACGCGTGAAGCCGGCGTTCGCAATCTCGAGCGCGAGATCGCGAACATTGGCCGCAAGGTGGTCAAGCAGCTGCTGCTGAAACCGCGCAAGGGCACCGTGCACGTCGGCCACGACAACTTGTCGAGGCTGATTGGCGTGCGGCGCTTCCGCTACGGCCGCGCCGAGGAAAACGATCAGGTCGGACAGGTCACTGGGCTGGCGTGGACCGAGGTCGGCGGCGAGCTGCTGACGATCGAGGCCGCGATCGTGCCCGGCAAAGGCAAGCTGATCCACACGGGCCAGCTCGGCGACGTCATGCAGGAGTCGATTCAGGCCGCGATGACGGTCGTGCGCAGCCGCGCCGCCGTGCTTGGGCTCGACGAAGGGTTCCACACGAAGACGGACGTGCACATCCACGTTCCCGAGGGCGCAACGCCGAAGGACGGACCGTCGGCAGGCATCGGCATGTGCGCGGCGCTCGTGTCGGCGTTGACGCGGATCCCTGCGCGCTCGAGTGTTGCGATGACAGGCGAGATCACGCTGCGTGGCGAAGTGTTGCCGATCGGTGGCTTGAAGGAAAAGCTGCTCGCTGCACATCGAGGCGGCATCGAGACCGTGCTGATTCCTTCGGACAACGAGAAGGACCTCGCTGAAATACCGAAGAACATCAAAGACAAGTTGAATATTGTTCCCGTCAAGTGGATCGATGAGGTCTTCGAGTTGGCGTTGCAACAGACTCCGCGTCCGATGCGCAGCGAAGTCGTAGTGACGCCACAAAGAGACACTAGCGTGGACGACGACGAATCAAGCGAAGCGACTCTGCCGCACTGATGCCGGCAGGTTAAGTTGACACACGAAAATCGGCCTTGGTATAAGGTTCGCGAGTTTCGGGGGCGCGGCCAAGACTTCGAGACCAACCTCACGGGTGGCGTGCATCCGCACGTCTCGGAACAACGTTCTTAAATTGCGCACGAGCGTAAGGGATAGTAATGAACAAAGCAGAACTGATCGATGCGGTAGCGAGTGCAGCCAATCTGTCGAAAGCGGATGCTGGTCGCGCCGTAGACGCCGTCGTCAATAGCGTCACGGCGGCGCTGAAGAAAGGGCAGCAGGTCTCCGTGGTCGGTTTCGGTACGTTCGGTGTCAAACACCGGGCAGCGCGCAGCGGTCGTAACCCGCGTACCGGCGAGACCATCGCGATTGCCGCCAGCAACGTCCCCGGGTTCAAGGCTGGCAAGGCATTGAAGGATGCCGTAAACTGACCGGCTCTGTCCCTAGGGTGCTTAGCTCAGCTGGTAGAGCGTCGCTTTTACACGGCGAATGTCGGGGGTTCGATCCCCTCAGCACCCACCAGAAATGAGCCGGAGTGGTAGTTCAGCTGGTTAGAATACCGGCCTGTCACGCCGGGGGTCGCGGGTTCGAGTCCCGTCCACTCCGCCAGATAACTGAAGTCGAGGACAGATACGCTCCGGGCTGCACGTGACGTGAGCTCGTAGTGCGTCTGTCCTCCGATTTTTTTTAGATCTGCTGAACTATGCTGCAACGAATCCACGACTCTCTCGGCCGCTGGGTTGCCGCGCTGGTACTCGGGCTCGTCAGTGCCGGGTTCATTTTCTGGGGCGTCGAGCGCGGCACGACCGGCTCGGCCAGTTTCGCCGCGAAGGTCAATGGCGAGAACATCACGATCAGCGAGTTCGATCGTGAGTTACAGAACCGCCAGAACGAGTACCAGCGTCTCTACAAGACGGAACTGAACGAAGACCTGCGCCGCGAGCTCAGGCGCTCGGTGCTCGAGGGCATGGTGCGCGATGCGGCATTGAAGCAGCGCGTCGCGAGTCAGGGCTACCGCGCATCGGACGGACGCGTCGACGCGGCGATTCGCGAGATCACCGCGTTTCAGGTGGGCGGCGAGTTCTCCGATCAGGCGGCCTTGCAGGTCCTCACGAGCCAGGGATTGACCGTCGCCGGGTTCCGCGCGCTCCAGCGCCAGAACCTCGAGGAGCGCGACCTGCAGCTCGGCATCGTGGACTCCACGTTTCTGACGCCGGCGGAGTTCCGGCGCTACATCGAGCTCTACAATCAGCGTCGCGAGCTCGCGTTCGCATTGTTCGATGCGACGGCGTTCGCGCCAAAGGTCACGATCGACGACGCGGCTATCGCCGCGCGTTACGAGAGCAACCAGGCCAGCTACCAGACGACGGAAACCGTCGATTTCGAGTACGTGGAGCTCGCGTTGGCCGACATCGCCGCCGGTGTGCAGGTAACCGACGAGGATCTGCGCGCGGCCTACGAGGAAGAGAAGCAGCGTTTCCAGACCACCGAGGAACGCAAGGCACGGCACATCCTGATCAGCGTGGCCGACGGCCAGGAAGACGCGGCCCGCAAGCAGGCCGACGCCGTCGAGGAGCGGCTGAAGAAGGGCGAGGACTTCGCAAAGATCGCGAAGGAAGTCTCCACGGATGCCGGCTCCAAGGACCAGGGCGGCGATCTCGGCTGGATCAGTCGCGGCACGCTGACGGGGCCTTTCGAGGACACGTTGTTCGCGCTGAAGGCCGGGGAGGTCAGCGCGCCGGTGCGCACCGACGATGGCATCCACGTCATTCGGGTCGACGAGGTGCGTTCCGGCGATCTGCAGCCGTTCGACGCCGTAAAGCGACGAGCTCGCGTCGGAAACGAAGACGCGCCGCGCCGAGATGCAGTTCTACGACAAGTCCAACCTGCTCGGTGAGAAAGCCTTCGACGCATACAACGAGCTGGCCACTGTTGCCTCGGCGCATGGATCTGCCCGTCAAGACCGTGAAGGACTTTCCGCGCACCGGCGACCCGACTCTGTTCCCCAACAGCGCGCCCGTCGTTCAGGCGGCGTTCGGTGACGAGGTCGTCGACAGTGGCAGGAACAGCAAGCTGGTCGAGCTCGCCGACGACCAGGTGTTGGTGTTACGCGTGACGGCCCATAACCTGCCGAAGACGAAGCCGCTCGAGGAAGTGCGCGACCAGATTCGCGCAGAGCTCGTACGCGAGCGCACGCAAGAGCTCGCGGAAGCGGCCGCTGCGGCGTTCCTGACGGACATCGAGAAGGGCGGCGACCCGGCCGCGCTGGCCACCAAGGGCGGTGGCACGTGGCACCCGGCTGCGTGGGTCATGCGCACCGACAATATGGTGCCCACCGAGGTGCTATCGGCGGCCTTTGCGATGCGCAAGGGCGAGGCGGGTACGCCGCAGCGCGAGGCGATTGCGCTCGCGAACGGCAGTCATGCCGTCGTCGTGTTGTCCGGCGTTCAGGCCGGCGAGCCGTCGGGCCTGACGCAGGCGGAGCGCGATCAACGTCAGAAACAGCTGTCGGATCAGTCAGCGCGGGCCGAGCTCACCGCCTACATCGACAGCGTGCGTGACGAGGCCAACATCAAGATTCCGCCCGAGGTGCTCGAGCCGCCGGCCTACTGAGGCTTCGTGGCGTCCGCGCCGGCCTCGGCGTCGGGAAACGCCATGCCCACGATGTTGTAGCCGCCGTCCACGTAGACGACCTGGCCCGTGATGCCGGCCGCGAGATCGGAGCACAGGAACGCGGCCGCGTTGCCCACGTCCTCGATCGTCACATTGCGCTTCAGCGGCGACGCCGCTCCGACCTGCGCGATCATCTGCCGAATGCCTTTGATTCCGGACGCCGCCAGCGTGCGTATGGGCCCGGCCGAGATGGCGTTGATCCTGATGCCGCTGCCGCCGAGATCGGCCGCCAGGAACCGCACGTTGGCTTCGAGGCTGGCTTTGGCGAGCCCCATGACGTTGTAGTTCGGCAGCGTGCGCACCGCGCCCAGGTAGCTCAGCGTCAGCAGCGCGCCGGCACGCCCGCGCATCAGCGGCTCCGACTTCCTGGCGAGGGCCGCGAGGCTGTAGCTCGAGACGTCGTGGGCGATGCGAAAGCCCTCGCGCGAGACCGAGTCGAGATAGCGCCCCTCGAGCTGGTCCGCCGGAGCGAACGCCACGGAGTGCACCAGAATGTCGAACCCGTCCCAGCGCTGCGCGAGGCCGGTGAAGAAAGCGTCGATCTGCCCGTCGTCGGCCACGTCGAGCGGCAACGTGAAGTCGCTGCCGAGCTCTGCCGCCATGTCTTCGACGCGGCTCTTGAGCTTGTCGCTCTGGTAGCTCGAGCGCGAGCTCGGCGCCTTCGCGTCGCATGGCCTGGGCGATGCCCCAGGCGATCGAACGGCTGCTCGCGAGGCCGATGATGACGGCGCGTTTGCCGGCGAGAAATCCCATGCTAGTTGCTCTGTTCGGTGACGTCGACGAACATCGTGAGCCGCTGGCCAGGCTGCAGGTACTTGTCGGCGGCGCCGGCGTTCAGCTCGACGAGTTTCGGCACCGTCACGTGGAAGCGCCGCGCGATCGACGATAGCGAGTCACCGGAGCGTACGACGTAGGTCACCTGGCGGATGCGATCGTTCAGCGCGAAGCCGGCCACCGAGTCGGTACGCGCCACTCGCGCCTGCGCCGTGTTCTGGTTCGCCCGTAGCCGGCGCGTCGGTCCATACCACCAGCGAACGGCCGACGCTTCAACACGTCGCCCGGCGCCATGGCGTTCCAGCTCGCGAGTGCGCGCACGTCGACTTTGTATTTGCCCGCGATCGACCACAGGCTCTCGCCGCTGCCCACGACGTGCTCCTTGCGGAGGCCGTTGCGCGCCTGGCTCTTCTGGCGCTCGGCGCGCAGGTCCGCGCTCTGCGTGTAGCTCGCGAGCGACTGCGTGGCATGCGGGATCGTCAGGTAGTCGCCGGCGCGCAGCGTATTGCCGCGCAGCTTGTTGACCTCGCGAATGACGGCGGGCGTCGTGTCGTAGTGCTGGGCGATCGTGCCGATCGTCTCGCCCTGGGCCACGCGGTGGCGCGTCCACTGCACGCGGTCGCGCTCGCCGAGCTCGGCGAGCGCCGACGCGAACTGCGCCGCCTGGTCGGTCGGCAGCAGCAGCCGGTGCGGGCCGTCCGGATCCGTGGCCCAGCGGTTCACGCCCGCGTTCAGGCTGTAGAGCTGGTCCGTGTCGATGCCGGCCAGCTTGGCCGCCAGCGCCATGTCGATCTGACCGCCGGTGTCGACGACGGCAAACCGCGGCTCGTTCGCCAGCGGCGGCAGCACGATGCCGTAATCGTCGGGGCTCGCGACGAGGCTCGCAATGGCGAGCAGCCGTGGCACGTAGGTGCGCGTCTCGGCCGGCAGGTAGCTTTTGACACCCCAGAAGTCGATCGGCCGGCCCGCGGCCGCCGCGGCGCGGATGGCCCGCTCGACGTTGCCCTCGCCGGAGTTGTAGCCCGCCACGGCGAGCAGCCAGTCGCCGTTGAATTCCTCGTGCAGCTCCTGCAGGTAGTCGAGCGCCGCACGCGTCGATTCGAGCACGTCGCGGCGGCCGTCGAACCACCAGTTCTGCTCGAGCTCCAGGCGGCGGCCCGTGCCCGGAATGATCTGCCAGAGGCCCGCCGCGCGACCGTGCGAGTAGGCGAACGGATCGAACGCGCTCTCGACGACGGGCAACAGCGCGAGCTCCGTGGGCATGCCACGCTGCTCGAGGGCCTGGACGATGTAGAAGAGATACGGCTCCGCGCGCGTGAACACGCGGTCGAGGTACGCCTGGTTGCGCGCATACCAGTCGCGTTCGCGGACGATGGCCGGGTCTTCGCGCGAGCGGTAGCCCGAAGCTCGCGCGCACGCGGGCCAACAGATCGGGTTCCGCGATGCGCTCGCGGTAGTCGACGCTCGGCAGCTCGACCGGCGTGAGCGCCGTCGCGTCGATGGGCGTGGCCGTTGGCGCAACCGGCGGCGGCGAATCGGCGACCGGCGCGAAGGATTGACAGGCGGCCAGCGTGGCGCTGGCCAGGAGCACGGCCGCAGCCGAGAGCCTCCGCCGGCGCGCACCGTCGTCGTTTATTTTTTTCATAGGCGGCCGGGCGTTATGTGGCGGGAATGGCCGTATCCCAACAGATGCTCGTGGAGGGTGCAAGGGCGGTGGCCGCGGCGGCGTGATCCCTTGCATTGAATTGTGATGGCTCTCTCAGGCACGATCGGACGCATGCACGGCGAGTCCCCCGCGGTCACTGAATGGTTGGCGACGCCGCTCGGCCGGCGCTGCCTGGCCAACGAGCAGCGGCTGACCCGCCAGGCGCTCGAACGCGTGTTCGGCGAGCAGTTCCTCCAGATCGGCGCCTGGGGCGCGCGCAACTCGTTCCTGCGCTACGCCCGCACGCAGCGTCGAGCGCTGCTCGACTGGCGCGCCGGCGTCGCGGCCGACATCCTGAGCAGCCCCGAGCAGCTCGCGATCGCCACCGATTCGGTCGACGTGGTGCTGTTGCCGCATACGCTCGAGCGCACGCCGTCGCCGCACGCGCTGCTGCGCGAGGTCGATCGCGTGCTGCGCCCCGACGGCCACCTGATCGTGCTCGAGCTTCGCGCCCTGGCGGCTTCTGGGGCCTGCGGCACCTGCTGTCGGCGCAGCGGCTACCCCGCCGGCCGCGAGCGCATGATCCGCGAGGGGCGCTTGCGCGACTGGCTCGAGCTGCTGTCGTTCGACGTGCCCGCCGCGACGCGCTATTGCCACACGCTGCCGATCGAGCGCTTCAACCAGCTGCGAGTGCTGCCGCGCGAGGAATGGGCGCAGCGCTGGCTGCCGGTCTTCAGCGGCGGCTACCTGCTGAAGGCGCAGAAGCGCGTCCAGCCGCTCACGCCCTGTGCGCACGTTCCGCCGCCAGCCGCGGCTGCGCGTGGTGGGCGGCCTCGTCGAGCCGACGACGCGCGCGCCCGTGCGCATCGTGCGCGCACCCGGTCACCGAGCCTCCCAAGCGCTGATGAAAGACGTCGAGGCGTTCACGGACGGGGCCTGTCGCGGCAACCCCGGCCCCGGCGGCTGGGGCGCTCTGCTGCGCTCGGGCGGCGCACGTCAAGGAGCTCCACGGCGGCGAGCTCGACACGACGAACAATCGCATGGAGCTCATGGCGGCGATCGAGGCGCTCGCAGCTCTGAAGCAGCGCTGCCGTGTGGCGCTGTACACCGATTCCACCTACGTCCGCAGCGGCATCACCGAGTGGTTGCCCGCGTGGCGCGCGCGCGGCTGGCGCACGGCGAGCCGCAAGCCGGTCAAGAATCAGGACTCTGTGGCAGGCGCTCGCGGCGCAGGCCGAGCGCCACGAGGTCAGCTGGCACTGGGTCAAGGGCCACGCCGGCCACCCCGAGAACGAGCGCGCCGACGAGCTCGCGAACCAGGGTTTGGAGGCGCGCCTCTCGCGGGCGTGAATTTTCGCGATGCGTGCGGCAAGATACCTCCTCTGACGAATCCACACTCGCGCAGGTTCCTCACCGCTGATGCGTCAAGTCGTTCTCGACACGGAAACCACGGGGCTCGAGCCCGCCGCCGGCCATCGCGTCATCGAGATCGGCTGCGTCGAGCTCGTGAATCGGCGGCCCACGGCCAACCGCTTCCACCGCTACGTCAACCCCGAGCGCGAAGTCGATCGCGGCGCGCTCGAGGTGCACGGCATCGAGAACGAGTTTCTCGCGCACGCAACCGAAGTTCGCGGAGGTGGCGCAGGAGTTCCTCGCAGTTCGTGAACGGCGCCGAGCTCGTGATCCACAACGCCGAGTTCGACGTGGAGTTCCTGAACCACGAGCTGCGCCGCCTGCCGGGCATGCCGCAGGACTTGCGCGAGTGCTGCGGCGTGCTCGACACGCTCGCCCTCGCGCGCCAGCTGCATCCCGGCCAGCGCAACAGCCTGGACGCGCTCGCGAAGCGCTACAGCGTCGACAACAGCAAGCGCGAGTTCCACGGCGCGTTGCTCGACGCGCAGATCCTGGCCGAGATCTACCTCGCGATGACGGGCGGCCAGAGCCAGCCTGTCGCTCGAGAGCAGCGAGTCCGGCGCCGTGGCGGCCGCCGGCGACCGAGCAGCGCCTCGACCGGCGCGGGCTCGACGCTGACGGTGCAGCCGGCCACGGCCGAGGAGCAGCGCGGTCACGAGGTGCTGTTGGCCGCCATGGCCAAGCGCGGCAAGCCGATCTGGCGTGAGCTCGAGCAGCAAGCCGCCGACGCTGCACGCGCCGCCGCAGCGCCGGCAGCCGCCGCGTGAGCTCCGGCGCACCGGCAAGCGTGGCCGCAGCGCTGGCGGCCAATTTCCTGGGCCACTCGCCGGCCTGGTACAAGCGCACGATCGTCGCGTTCCTGGTCTTGAACCCGGCGCTGTTCGCGGTAAGCCCGCATGCTCGCGGGCTGGGCGCTGGTGTTCGAGTTCATCTTCACGCTCGCGATGGCGCTGCGCTGCTATCCGCTGCAGCCCGGCGGGCTGCTCGCGCTCGAAGCTTTGTTCATCGGCATGACGACGCCGGCCGCCGTGTACGACGAGGTGATCAAGGGCATCGACGTGGTGCTGCTGCTCGTGTTCATGGTCGCGGGCATCTACTTCCTGAAGCAGTTGCTGCTGTACGTGTTCACGAACGTGCTGCTGAAGGTGCGCGCGAAGGCGCTGCTCGCGCTGCTGTTCTGCGCCATAGCGGCGGTGCTGTCCGCGTTCCTCGACGCGCTCACCGTGACGGCCGTCGTGATCGCGGTCGCCGCCGGATTCTACGGCGTGTATCACCGGGCGGCCTCGGGCAAGCACTACAACCACGCCGACCACGATCCGTCGAACGACGACGAGGTGCTCGAGCTGCAGCCGCGAGGACCTGCAGCAGTTCCGCTTGTTTCTGCGCAGCCTCGTGATGCACGCGGCCGTGGGCACGGCGCTCGGCGGCGTCACGACGCTGGTCGGCGAGCCGCAGAACCTTCTGATCGGCACCGTGGCCGGCTGGGAATTCGTCGAGTTCTTCCTGCGCATGGCGCCGGTGTCGCTGCCGGTGCTGGCCGTGGGTTTCGCGACCTGCGTGCTGCTCGAGAAGCTACGCTGGTTCGGTTACGGCGCCGAGTTGCCGGAGCCCGTGCGCGCAGTGCTCGAGGATTTCGATCGCGCCGAGACCGCGAACCGCACGCCGCACGATCGGGCCGTGCTGGTCGTGCAGGCGGTCGTGGCCGTGGCGCTCGTCGTGGCGCTCGGCGCTGCACGCGGCGGCCGTGGGCCTGATCGGCCTCGGGGTCATCGTGCTCGCGACGGCGTTCACGGGCGTCACGGACGAGCACCGGATCGGCCATGCGTTCCAGGAGGCGTTGCCGTTCACCGCGTTGCTCGCCGTGTTCTTCGCCGTCGTGGCCGTGATCCACGATCAGCATCTGTTCGCGCCGCTCGTGCACTACGTGCTGACGCTGCCGCCGGCGTGCAGCCGGCCACGTTCTACGTCGCGAACGGCGTGCTCTCGGCGATCAGCGACAACGTGTTCGTCGCGACGGTCTACATCAGCCAGGTGGCCGAAGCGCTCGCGCGCGGCGAGATCACGCGCGAGCAGTTCGATCACCTGGCCGTGGCCATCAACACCGGCACGAACATCCCGAGCGTGGCCACGCCGAACGGGCAGGCGGCGTTCCTGTTCCTGCTGACGTCGTCGCTGGCGCCGCTGATGCGGCTTGTCGTACGTGCGGATGGTGGTGATGGCGTTGCCGTATGCCGTGACGATGACGGTGACGGGGCTGCTGCGGTGCTGTCTTATTGTATGGCCGACGTTCACTGAGTGCGCGCTGAGCAGTTGCGGGCTCGGAACAGCCTGCAGCATCGAAGCGCCCGAGCGCCATGGCGGAGACATGCGTTGAAGACTATTGGTTACCGGCGCGGCCGGCTTCATCGGCTTTCACACCAGCAAGCTGCTGCTCGAGCGCGGCGACGAAGTCGTCGGCCTCGACAACCTGAACGAGTACTACGACGTCACGCTGAAGCACGCGCGGCTCGCGGTGCTCGCGCGCTACCCGCGTTCAAGTTCGTGAAGCTCGATCTCGCCGACCGCCAGGGCATGGCGGAGCTGTTCGCCGCCGAGAAGTTCGAGCGCGTGATTCACCTCGGCGCGCAGGCCGGCGTGCGCTACAGCATCGAGAACCCGTTCGCGTACATCGACAGCAACGTGCAAGGCACGATGACGGTGCTCGAAGGCTGCCGCCACAACCGCGTGCAGCACCTCGTGTTCGCGTCCACGAGCTCCGTGTACGGCGCGAACACGAAGATGCCGTTCTCCGTGCACCAGAACGTGGACCATCCGCTGACGCTGTATGCGGCGACGAAGAAGGCCAACGAGCTGATGGCGCACACGTACGCGAACCTGTATGGCCTGCCGGTCACCGGGCTGCGCTTCTTCACCGTGTACGGGCCGTTCGGGCGGCCCGACATGGCGCTGTTCCTGTTCACGAAGAACATCCTGGCGGGCAAGCCGATCGACGTCTTCAACTACGGGCACCACAAGCGCGACTTCACGTACGTCGGCGACATCGTGCAGGGCGTGGTGCATGCGATGGACCACGTCGCGCAGCCGAATTCCGCGTGGAGCGGCGACCAGCCGGATCCCGGCACGAGCAAGGCGCCGTACCGGCTCTACAACATCGGCAACCAGCAGCCCGTGGAGCTCCTGCGCTACATCGAGGTGCTCGAGGAGTGCCTGGGCCGCAAGGCGCAGAAGAACCTGCTGCCGCTGCAGCTCGGCGATGTGCCCGATACGTGGGCCGACGTCGAGGACCTGGTAGCCGATGTGGGTTACCGGCCGAGCACGCCGGTCGAGGTGGGCGTGCGCAACTTCGTCGACTGGTATCTCGACTATTACAAGGTCGAGCTCTGAGCGCGCATGGGTTGCGCCGAGCGGGCTCAGTCGTCCGCGAACAAGCCTTCGAGCTCGATGGCGATGCCTGGGAGCGCCTCGATTCCGACAGGCGTGTCGATGTCCGGCCGTTGGATGCTGGCGTACGCGTCTTGCTCCGGGTTGCGGTAGCACGTCAGTTGCTTGGTGCGTACGTCGACGAGCCAGACTTCGTGTATGCCATGGCGTGCATACAACCCCACCTTGGTGTCGCGATCGAAGCGAAGGGAAGAGTCTGCGACCTCGACGACGAGCAGCACGTCGGGCGGTCCGGATGCCCGGTGCGGTAGTAGTCCGCTCGTGGCCGCAGCAGAGTGATATCAGGTTGCGGTTCGGAGAACGCGTCGAGATCGATCGGGTTCTGCACGCGCACGATTGCCGCGCTGCCCACGGCTGACCGGAAACGTTCAACCAGTAAGTCCACGGTTCCGGCGTGTAGGCTGCCAGGTGGCGGCATGTCGATGATCTCGCCGTCGATCAGCTCGACGCGTTCATCGGACCGCAGGATGCCGACCTCGGCCATGTGGTAATAGTCCGCCACCGACAGGCGATGACGGCGGGGTGGGTCGACTGTGATCTGCGACATGAAACCACTATAAACCGTGCTCGGGCGGCTGCAACAGTGCGATCAACGTAACGCGGCCGGGCGCCCCTGGGCAGCCAAGAAATGGGCCGGAATGCGGCGATTCCCGATACGGTTCTGCGGTAATCTCTGGTCATGACACACGAAACGTACGGGCCGCGCACCGCCGCGTGGCGCGCGCTGACGCAGCAGGCAACGAGGCTTCGCACTCGGTCGATCCAACAGCTGTTCGCCGACGAACCTGACCGGTTCGAGCATCTGTCGCTCGATGCCGAGGGCCTGCTGCTCGACTTCAGTCGCCAGCGGCTCGATCCTGGCGCGCTGGCAGCGCTTCTCGAGCTCGCCGAGCAGACCGAAGTGCCACGCTGGATCGAGCTGATGTTCACGGGGCACCCGATCAACAACACCGAAGACCGGCCGGCGCTGCACGTGGCGTTGCGCCGTGCCGCCGATAAACCGCTCACGGCCTACGGCGAGGACGTGATGCCGCTCGTCGAAGCGGAGCGGCGCAAGATGCGCGCGCTCGCCGAAGCGCTGCACGCGGGCAAGCTCCTGGGCTACACCGGCAAACCGATCACCGACGTCGTGAACATCGGCATTGGCGGCTCGGATCTCGGCATCGTCATGGCCGTGCACGCGCTGGCCGAGGACGTGAAGCCGGGGCTTGGCGTGCACTACGTGTCGAACGTCGACGGTGTGGCGCTGACGCACGTGCTGAAGCGCGTGAACCCCGCCACGACGCTGTTCGTGATCTGCTCGAAGAGCTTCACGACGCAGGAGACGCTCGTGAACGCGCAGGCCGTGCGCGAGTGGCTGCTCGCGGCCGGCGGTGCGAAGGCCGTGGCGGCGCAATGCGTGGCCGTGTCGACGAACGAGACGGCGATGGACGAGTTCGGCATCGCGCCGGATCGCCGCCTCGCGATGTGGGACTGGGTCGGCGGGCGCTACTCCGTGTGGTCGGCGGTGGGCCTCACCGTGGCGCTCGCGATCGGCTGGCCGAAGTTCGCCGAGTTCCTCGCAGGTGGCGCCGCCATGGACGAGCACTTCCGCCGTGCGCCGCTCGCGCGCAATCTGCCCGTGCTGCTTGCGCTGGTCGGCATCTGGAACCGCAATTTCCTAGGCGCGCCGACGCATGCCGTGCTGCCGTACGACGACCACCTCGCGCGCTTCCCGGCGTACCTCCAGCAGCTCGAGATGGAGAGCAACGGCAAATCGGTGCGCCGCAGCGGCGAGCCGGTGGAGTGCGCCACGTGCCCCGTGATCTGGGGCGAGCCCGGTTCCAACGCGCAGCACTCCTTTTATCAGTTGCTGCACCAGGGCACGGAGACGGTGTCGGTCGATTTTCTGTTGCCGGCCCGCTCGGCCGTGGGGCGGCAGGCGCAGCAGGATCTGGCGGCCGCGAACTGCCTCGCGCAGGCGTGGGCGCTGGCCGAGGGCGATCCCAGCGATCAGCCGGGCTCGGGCCGTAGCCCGCACCAGCGGTATCCCGGCAGCCGGCCAAGCTCGCTGCTGCTCTTCGAGCGGCTCGACGCGGCGACGCTCGGCAAGCTCGTGGCGCTCTACGAGCACAAGGTGTTCGTGCAGGGCGTGATCTGGGACGTGAACAGCTTCGATCAGTGGGGCGTGCAGCTCGGGAAGCGGTTGGCGTCGCAGCTCACGGGTGCGGTGAGCGGGGCGGGTGGTGGCGCGGATCCGACGGCCATTGCCGGTGCGCTCGCTGCGTTGAGGCAACAGCGCGAGCGGCTGATGCTGAGCCGTTTGGAGGGCGTCGATCAGGCGTGGACCCAACGGGTCTTGCAGCCGATCGAACCGCTCGTGCAGTTCGTCGCGGGTCGTTATCACGTTTCCGCCTATGTGAAAGCCGCTGTCGAGGAGCGCGAACGCTCTTCGCTGAGCGTCGTCGTAGTCGTTCGACGTAGCGGTCTTTGCGGCAGCGGGCTGCTTATCGGTGTCAGCAGACTTCATCGTGCTCCTCCTCACAAGCCGATTAGTGCCGCGAGTTTGGCGCGTGCCTCGGCGAGCAGCGCAACGGGAACGGACGCTGCAGCGTACCGGATCGGCCGAGCTTGCGTGTCGATGCTGCGAATGTGGCTCGTCAGCACTTCCCCCGCCACTGGCAATCCTTCCGGGAGAACCACGCTCGTCCGAAACGGCCGGACACGGGACGTAATCGGACAGACGATCACAAAGCGACTCGCCCGATAGAACGCTGTCGGCGATACGACGAGTGCCGGTCGGCTGCCTCCTTGTTCACGACCGAGCGTTGGATCGAAATCAGTCCAGATCAGATCGCCAGCTTCGGGTTCGTAGTCCGTCACTCCACTACCTCGCGCCCCAGCTCCGTTCCCCAGTCGTAGGCGCTGTGCATCGCGTTCGGCGTCATCCCCGCGAGCAGCTCGTCGAGCGAGTAGACCGGGCGAGCTGCGGACACGATGATGCGACCGTCTTCAGCCGTGATCTCGACACGGGCGCCGGCTTTTAGCCCGACTTGCGCGGCGATTTCCTTTGGCACTCTTAGACCTAAGCTATTGCCCCAGCGGGTGATTTGCGCGCGCATCAGGTGCGACCTCGTGGGATATCCTGCGGATATCCTAGGCCGCCCAGCGGCGATCCACAACGGATGCCTGATCAAGTGATGCAGCATTCTCGACGAGCCCGATCGAGCTCGTCGACATGCGATATCCGCTTGCTCGGGCCAGTTTCACTCTCATCGTCACGCGCGATCTGTCCGCCGCCCGACAGAGTGAGCGCTCCGTTTGCCTTGTCGCTCCGTACCCGCGTCGATATCATGCGGTCTTTCCGCTGAGGCCCTCATTGATGTCGGTACGAACGGCGCGTCGGTCGAACGTAAGGTTGTTGCTCGCGCGATCGTTCCTATCGCCAACCACGCGATGAACCGCCTCGGCGCTGCATTCACTCGCGTCTGGATCACTCGGGTTGCCGGCCTCGCGGCCGTCATCTTCATCGGCGGCGCGCTCGCGCAGGTGCCGATTCCCGTGCAGGAGCAGGTGCGGGTCTTCAACTCGCTGCCGCCCGCGCAGCAGCAGTCGTTGATTCGCGAGCTGCAGCGGCAGCTCCCGCCGGCGCAGCGCGATTCGATTCGTCAACATGCTGCAAGGGCAGGGCCGGGGGCAGGCCGGAGCGACGCAGGATCTCGATCCCACCGCGGCAGCGGCGCTGCAGGAGGCGCTCGACAAGCAAGCGGCGCCGGGTTCTCAAGGGCCGACCCGCGAACCGCGATTGAAGCCGCGGGATTCGCTGGTCATTCGACTTCGAGCCCGTCAAGGAAGATCCCGCGCGCTAACGCGCGAACGCAGGACGACACAGCAGAAGCTCGACGAGTTTCGCGAGCGCCTCGCGAAAGGCAATCCGTATCAGCTCGACGGCACCGGCACGCTGTACTTACCGGGTGTGCCGGCCATGGCGTTGGCCGGCCTGAACGTCGACGAGGCGACCGTTCGCGTGCACGCCGAGACGGCACTGAAGCCGTTCGACGTGATTCTCACGTTCCTGCCGCTAGAGCCCGTTGGCACGGCCGCGCTGAAACCTTTCGGCTACGACCTGTTCGACGCGAAGAACAGGCCGAATACGTTCTCGTCCGAGAGCGAGATTCCGGTGCCCGCCGACTACGTGATCGGCCCTGGCGACACGATCAACGTGCAGCTGTTCGGCAATCAGAACAGCGAATATTTCCTGACAGTGAGCCGCGAGGGGACGGTCAACTTCCCGGACCTCGGGCCGGTGAACGTGAGCGGCCAGACGTTCACGCAGATGCGCGACACGATCAATCAGCGCGTGTCGCAGCAGATGATCGGCGTGCGGGCCAGCATCACGCTCGGCGAGCTGCGCTCGATCGGCGTGTTCGTGCTCGGCGACGTGGTTCGGCCGGGCTCGTACACCGTGCGCGGGCTCGCCACGATCACGAGCGCGTTGGTGACGAGCGGCGGTGTGAAGCCGATCGGCTCGTTGCGCAACATCGCGCTGCGTCGCAACGGTGCGACCGTCGGCACGCTCGATCTGTACGACCTGCTGCTGCGCGGCGATACGCGCGGCGACCTGCGGCTTCAGGCCGGCGACGCCATCTTCGTGCCGCCGATCGGCCCCAGGATAACCGTGGATGGCGAGGTGCGGCGGCCCGCCATCTACGAGGTGAAGAACGAGGAGTCGGTCGCCCAGCTCGTAGCGCTCGCCGGCGGGTTGAACGCGAACGCGAATCGCGCGGCTGTGAAGCTCGAGCGCGTGGTAGCGAATCGCGGTACGACGGTGCAAGACATCGATCTCGGCGGCGCGGCTGCGCAGTCCGCGGTGCGCGACGGCGACGTGCTGCGCGTGCCGCCGAATCTCCAGCAGCTCGAGAGCTCCGTGCGGCTCGCAGGCAACGTGTTCCAGCCGGGGCTCTACCAGTGGCGCGACGGCATGCGCCTTCGCGACCTGATCGCGGCGCCGGAGCTCGTGAAGCCGCTGTCGGATTTGAACTACGTGCTGATCCGCCGCGAGGTGGCGCCGAACGTCAACGTGCAGGTGGTGTCTGCGGACCTGCAGGCCGCGTGGCGGAATCCCGCGAGCGCTGCGAACGTGGCGCTGCAGCCGCGCGACACCGTGTACGTGTTCAACATCGAGACGGGGCGGCAGCAGATCATCGAGCCGATCGTCGCCGAGATGAAGGCGCAGGCCGCGCCGAATGCGCCCGTGCCGATCGTGCGCGTAGCCGGTCAGGTGCGCGCAGAAGGGCGAGTACCCGCTCGAGCCTGGCATGCGCGTCAGCGATCTGTTGCGCGCCGGTGGGGGCTTGAGCGAAGCGGCGTACGCGACCGATGCGGAGCTCACGCGCTATGCCGTCGTGAACGGCGAGTACCGCGAGACGGAGCTCGTGACCGTGAACATGGCCGGGCTGTTGCGCGGCGACACGGCTGCGGATCTCGTGCTGGCGCCGTACGACTACCTGAGCATCAAAGAGGTGTCGCGTTGGCGCGGTGCGGAATCCGTGACGCTGCGCGGCGAGGTGGTGTTCCCCGGCAAGTATCCGATCCGGCGTGGCGAGACTCTTTCCTCCGTGCTGCGGCGTGCTGGCGGGCTCACCGATCAGGCGTTCCCGAAGGGCAGCGTATTCACGCGCATCGAGTTGCGCGAGCGGGAGAAGGAGCAGCTCGATACGCTCGCGCGGCGCATCGAGCGCGACTTGGCCGCGATCTCGATTTCCGAGCCGAGTGCCGCCGCGACGATCACGACGGGACAGTCGCTGATCAGCCAGCTGCGCAACGCCGTGGCCACCGGGCGGTTGGTGATCAAACTCGACGACCTCGTCGCGGGTGCGAAGGAGGCCGACGTGGTGCTGGACGATGGCGACCAGCTGATCGTGCCGGGGCGGCGCCAGGAAGTGACGGTGCTCGGCGAGGTGCAGTATCCGACGTCGCACGTATTCGAGGCGGGTTGAAGCGAGACGACTACATCGGCAAGAGCGGCGGATTGAGCCAGCGGGCGGATGGCAAGCGGACCTACGTTGTGCGCGCGAATGGGGCCGTAGTGTCGGAGGCGAGGGCGCGCTGGTTCCAGCGTGAAGCTGCGGGTGGAATCGAGCCGGGTGATACGGTGGTCGTGCCGCTGAAGGTGGATCAGCCGTTGGCGCGGTGGAGCCAGATTACGCAGATCATCTACAACCTGGCGATTGCGGCGACGGCCGTGACGCGGTTCTGAGAGGCCTATCTGACGTCGCAGGTAGCTTCGTATGGACGGGCTTCTGCACGACCCTCACAATCTCGCTTGCACCCGTCGTCGGCGAGGTCGTCCCCCGAGAGTCGGGGCCGGCATCGACGCGCCCCGTCTGGGGTGCATCCGACGCCGCCCGCCGCGCCAATTGCAATTCGAACGAACCTGGTTAGGTCATGTTGAAATCACTACAGAAGACATTGAGTGCGGCGCTATTCTTCTTGCCAGAATCCGTCGTACGAACCATCGGCTTCGAAGCCTTTTCCTACTTTGGTAGAGTTTTCTCGAAGCAACTAGCGTTGCGCCCCGACAAGAACTACGTGAACCTCGGCTGCGGGCCCCACCTAGTCAGCGGTTGGATCAACATCGATTTCTATGCCGCCAAGGGCATCGACTATGCCGCGGACCTTCGCTACCCGCTGAAAATCGAGAGCGCTTCGGTGGACGGCATTTTCAGCGAGCATACCCTCGAGCATCTCGCCTACCCCCACGCCGACCAGTTGCTCGGCGAGTGCTGTCGCATCATGAAGTCGGGCGCGCGCATTCGCATCGTCGTGCCTGACGTGTCGCTATTCATCGCAAATTACTGCGAAAGGAACGGCGCGTGGTTTTCGAGGTGGGAGAACTCTATTTCACCAATAGCCCCGATGCGGGGCGCAAACGACGGCGGCTCGGCTCGCCCCTCGAGGCATTGAGCTTCGTGACCCAGGAATACGGCCACCAATCGTGCTGGGATCTCGAGACGCTTTCAAACCATCTCCAAAACAGTGGCTTCGTTGATATCGTCCGTTGCGGCTTCATGCAGGGGGGCGACAAAGCGCTTCTCGTCGATCAGGACGAAGAAGACAGGAAGTTCGTCTCTCTCTATGTCGAAGCGGCAAAGGCGTGAGTGGCAAGAGGTTAGTCACTCACTCGCTGATCTACACGCTCGGAAGCCTGCTAGTAAACGGCGGCAACTTCCTGCTCGTACCGGTGTACGCGCGATATTTGAGCCCCGCCGAGTATGGCATCTGGGGCAGTCTCACGGTTTTCAACACCATGTTGATTGCAGTGCTCGGCTTCGGCATCAACGGAATCGTCATTCGGTACTACTACGATTTCACCGATCGCGATCGCTGGCGATTGTTCTTTGGCACCATTTCCACGTTCGTCATCGGCTTCGGGTTGGTGGTCGCCTTACTATTGGCGCTGTTCGGTGAGCCGTTGCTCGATCCCGTCTTCAAGTCTGTGCGCTTCGATCCCTACCTCAGACTGGCCGTACTGGTGGGCTATCTGGGGGTCATTCCCGTCATCGCCTTGGCGCTGCTCCAAGCCAAGCAAAAGGTACTGGTCTACCGTGCCTACACCACTGTTTCATTCCTCTTTCTCGCTGGCTGCACCCTGACCATGGTGGTGGTATTGCAGCAGGGCGTCCTCGGCGTCCTCTATGCCTCTTTGATCTCGGGCGTCGTGATGGGCGGCGTATGCGTGTACTACATCTGGAACGAAGGCCTGAAGACCGTGTCGACTGCGGACCTAAGGGTGGCGTTGACCTTTGGGTTTCCGGTCATGGCCTATACAGTTTCGGGCGCCGCCACCGAGATGGCGGCGCGCTACTTCGTCGAGCGATTCGCCACGCTCGCCGATCTCGGCGTTTTCAATCTCGCGCTGCAGTACGCATCGGGATTGATCGTGGTGGTGACCGCGATCAGCATGGCATGGACGCCGATCTTCTTCGAGACAGCCAAGCAGTCCGGCGCCCCAGATCGCTTTGCCAAATTCGGCCTGCGACTGATTGGCCTGGTTGCGGCGCTCGCGCTGCTCATGAGCCTGTGCGCTCACGCCTTCCTCAGTTTGGTATCGACGCAGTATGCAGCGGCCGAGGGCATCATACCGGTGATCCTCCTTTCCTACGTGTTCGGCAATGGCTTCTGGATATTGATGGTCACGCCCATCGTGTACGCCAAGGAGACACGACGTCTGCCGTGGTTGACGATCGTCTCTGGAGTCATCGGTATCATGTCCAGCGTGGCACTCATTCCGCGTATTGGCATCGTTGGTGCTGCTATCGCGCAGTTGTTCGCCTACGTCGGCCTGATCGTCGTGGCCTATCGAGCAGCGCAGCGCGCTTATCCCATTCCGTATCCGCTAAGGACCATGGTCATGGTGCTGGTTGCGGCGATTGGCATCTTTTCCTTGTCGTTCGTCATCACCGGTGATGGTCTAGCCCTCCAGGTTCTGGCGAAGAGCGCACTGTTTGGTGGCTTTCTCATAGTCCTGTGGTTGCTCAAGGTGGTGTCCACGGAAGATCTGGTTAGGGCCAAACAGCAAGTGCGTCAGCTGGTGCTCCGGAGCAGTAGATAGGCGAACACTCTCTTGAATCAATTTGAACACCAGCAACCCTCAGCGAGAACCGATTGGTTCCCCCACCTGTGGGTTTACCTCGGTTTCTTGACGACCGCCATGTCGGTCCCGGCGGCAGAGGCCTTGTTGCACAGATTCGCGTATGTGGTCTACATGGGCCTCTTCTTGTACTTCGCTCTCCAGAGAGCCATCGTCTTCAACAGACACGTCACCATTGGGCTGTTTTTGCTTCTGGGCTGCTCGTTCATTTCTGTCGCCAATGGTCAGGCTGATCTCGCGCTCGTCCTACGTTCGTTCAGTGGCTTGATCCTCCTCCAGTTGATCCTGTTCTCCTACTTCGCCTACTACCGCTACGACTATCACCCCCTGTTTCGTCACTATCTCATCATTGCCCGGCTGGTGGCCGCCGTTGGGATATTCCAAGAAGCCTCCTACGTCGTTGGCTTTGAACCTGGGTGGGATCTGTCGTGGCTCCTGATTGGACAGCTCAACCACGACACGTTGGTGAGCCTGTCCGGAGGAGGGCCAGTCATGCGCGTCTCGTCATTCTTTTCGGAGCCCGGTTATCTCGCCGCGGCGCTGAGTCCGGCTGGATTCTTGGCGGTCAATTGCATCGCGTTCGGCAACCAGACCTACTTCACTCGCGCCCAGGCAATCATGGTCCTGTGCGCTCTATTCCTCACATTCTCTTCCATCGGCTACTGCGGAATTGGGCTTTCGGTGATGTTTCACTTGCACTGGCGGCAGTTAAGGCGCGCCGTGATGCCCATAGTGGTCTGCAGCGCAGTCGGATGGTGGGCTGTGACCTCGGTGGATTTCTTCCGATCACGGGCCGAAGGCCTGTGGAGTGCACTGGTTACGCAGGAGGTCACCGGCTTTGAGAACGCCAGCGCCCTGACCTACGCGATGAACGCCGAGATCACTCGCCAAAACTTGATGGAGCGGCCACTCATCGGCTCGGGATACGATTCGTTCATGTCTACGGCACTCGGCACATTGGACCGAATGGGTCTCCCCGACGGTTTCCTCACTTTCATGTCGTCTCAGGAGCTCGGGGACGTCAATTTCGCCGACGGAATGACGATGTACTTTCGGGTGCTTACCGAGTTCGGCCTTATCGGCGTCGTACTGATTTTTGCGTTGTTCTACATCTATCGCGTGAGGGGGCCGGATCCTGAGCGCAAGCTCCTGCAGAACATGTGCATTGTGTTCTTTCTCACCTACAGCTTGCGCACCGGGCAATACATCCGGTTTGAGCTGTGGTATTTCATCGCGCTCTATTGCTGCGTCAAGCAGTACGACGGAGTGATGCCATCGCCCGCGACGCAGGTCGATCAGCCGCCGCTCCGCACCGGTTGATCACATCAGTGCGTCTTTGAAGCCTCCCGAGACGCCCAGAAACTCGGCGAACTTAACGTCGTCGATCGGGATACCCCTTGTGCTGCGTGCCTTGAAGGTCTCCTTCTCAGGATCCCCGGGAACCATTACCGGGACATTTGCATCGAGCGCCGGCAAACCGCGTGCGCGCTGAACGAGATCCCGCATCCGCCGCCCGAAATCAGCTGGCAAACAGAAGCGCGAGATGTCGAGCGCCATGAAGAAATGGCTGATCTTCCTTCGCACTTCGATTTGCTGATACATCGGCAAGAGGTCTTTGCTGATCGGTCCGCCGGACAGCAGTGCGCAAAGGATATCGACGACGAGCGATAGACCGTAGCCCTTATACAGCCCGGCCGGTTGCAGCGAGCGCGCCGCATCAGGATCGATGACGGGCCGGCCTTCGGCGTCGCACGCCCAATTCTCTGGGAGCGGATCGCCCGTACGACGGTGGTTCACCACTTTGTTCCACGACACCAGCGATGTCGCCATGTCGAGGCAAAAAGGCTCCTCGCCGTCGATAGGCGCCGTGAAGCAGATCGGGTTGGTGCCCGTGAATGCCTGTTTGGAACCGTGCGCCTTGATGAGCGCATCGGCGTTGGTGAACGCCAGTCCGATGCAGCCGTTGGCTGCGGCGTGCAGACCGAAGTACGCGGCCGCACCGAAATGCGAGGAGTTCTTCACAGGCACCGCGCCTATGCCCGCGGCCTTGGCAAGTGCGACGGCACGGTCTACCGCGACGATCCCGGCGTGATGTCCGAAGGCATCGTCGGCATCGAGAATGGCGGTGGTTGCCGACGTTTCAGTAAAGGCGAAACGCGGGTTCTGGTTGATGCGTCCGGCGTCGACAGCCCGGCAGTAGTGCGGAAATAGTTGTATGCCGTGCGAGTCGACGCCGCGCAACGAGGTCTGCGCCAGCGACGCGGCGACGTGTTGCGCCGATTCTGCGCAGACGCTACGCGCCTCGAGTGTCTCTCGCATCAGGCGCTCGATGTCGCGCCCATTCAAACGGAGCATTGGATCTTTCTCCAGGAAAAGTCTTTTGCCAGGCTGTCGTTCACCGCTTCGACGATCGCCGTCGAGACTAGCGATTGTTTGAACGTCGGACGCAGCGCCTCGAGAGCCTCCAGCGTCGTTGCGCCACGGCGCAGGTCGGTCACATCTCGAAGAAAGCAGGCGACGCTCTCGTATCCGTATCCCTGAAACGTATGACCGCCAGCTTCGTCGGGCAAGAACTCGGCGAAGTAGGGGTTGGGATGCTGCACCGCAGAGTCCTCGGTGACGAGCTCGATGCCACGGTCTTTCTGGTCGAGCTCGATCCGCCCCTTCTCGCCGATGATCTTGATGCGTTGGTCCGATAGTGCGCTGGTGGTTGTCGGGTCGATCCAGCTGATAACGAGCTGGGTAGTGAAGGTGTGATCGCCAGTGCCGCCTGCGCTCCACAATACGTGGGCGTGCACCGAGTCGAAGGTCTTGTATGCCGCGCCGCCACAACGCGCCCCGGGTACCGACTGCCATGGCGGCGAGCGGACGTAGGTCGGTCAAATAGTAGAAGAGATCGACGTAATGGCAGCCCAAGTATTGAAAGATGTTGGTGTGCTCCGTCCAGCCGCGAAACACGACCGTCGGAATCGAGATGCGCTGGCTGTATTCGACAACGCCATAGACGAGGCTGCCCAGCCGCCCCTCCGCGATGTAGCGCTTGGCAAGGAGGTTGCCTTGGTCCCAGCGCTTGTGGAATTCGACGGCGCCATAGGTCCCCGACCTCTGCTGGATCGCTGATGAGCTTCCGTGCCTCGGCCGTCGTTGGCACAAGCGGCTTCACCACTAGCGTGGCGACACCGCGTTCGAGCAGCTCGGCGGCGACTTCGAAATGAGCATGGTCGGGAACCGAGACAACGGCGCAATCGAAATCATCGAGGCGAAGCTGGTCGTTCAAGGTTCGTCCTTCGGCGAGCGGCTGGTAGCGCACCGCGAGCCGAGTGCCGAGGAGTTCGTCGATACGCCGTGCGGCGTCGGCGACGTGCTTGGCGTTTTCGGGATTGCGCGCCACCACGAGCACCTCGTCGATGGCTTGGTGCCGCGAGGCCTGGGCAAGCGATGCGAGGATGGTGCCGGCCCCTGTCCCGTGCCGTCCGGTGACGTACATGCCAGCGCCGACAACTAGCACTTTCATTGTTCAGCTCTCCAGGACGAAACGGGCAAACTCCAGATCGCGCGGTGTGTCGATGTCGAGCACGTCGTTCGCGTCCATCAAGTACGGGAAGATACGATCGCCAGTCATGGATTGCTTGTTGAAGATGGTTGCCGGGCGTGTGACGTCGATGACGCAGTTGTAATAGTAGAGGGGTGGCAGATCCTGGCGACGGAGAAGGTAGGGCTGCGGATGTTCGTGCTTCATGATCGGGTCCAATAACCCCGATGCAGCGTCGATGCGGAACACGCGATAGGGGTGCTGCTCAACCTTCGATACAGAACGAACTGAATCGGCGTCCGCGTGTGTCTCGAGGAGCTCGATGCAGGCGTCGATCCAGCCGGGCTCGCGCTTCGGCGTCGTTGGGCGCAGGTGGACAACCGTATCGGGACGATAGCCCTCGCGTTCGGCGAGCGCCGTTAAACGTGCTCGAACACCGGCCAGTCGAGTACGTGGTCGAGCGCCAACTCCATGGGGCGCAGAAACGGCACTTCGGCGCCGGCCCGGCGAGCTGCCTCCGCGATTTCTTCGTCCTCGGTCGAGACGATCACGCGCGTGACGCGCTTCGACGCTAACGCGTGGCGAATCGAGTGTGCCACCAGCGGCACGCCCGCGATGGCGACGAGGTTCTTGCGGCGGATCCCCTTCGAGCCGCCGCGGGCTGGGATGATGGCGAGTACGTCAGGCATGGAACAGCGACCCATAATCGACGCGTGGATGCATGTCGAGCCGGCCGCCGAGCGTCGCGTTTGCCAGCTTGATGCCGCGCGCTTGCGCGATCTGTTGCAGCATGCGGTGGCTCTGATATTCGCGTAGCACCGCCATCACCTCGTCCTCGTACTTGGCTCCACGCCCGTCGGTGGCCACAGCGTCAAACTCCGGAAAGAGCTCATGCTTATCGTAGAAATGGTAACTGCCGTCGTAGTTGTCGAGCCAGTTGGCATCGAACCCAACGAGGTAGATTTCCGTGAAGCCGAGATACATTGCCAACGGGATAGCGACGAGCGTGCCTGTGGTCATGCCGATGTTCAACGAGCGAGTGAAATCGATGCGGGCAAGCGATGCGATCGAGGTCGGCAGTCCGGTACGTACGAAGTACACTTCACGGTCCTTGTAGAGGCCGTTTTTTCGTACCAGGGGCAGCGCGTCACGGTGCAGGACAAAGGTCGTCTCCGGCATCTTTTCGCAGAGCGTTTTGTGCCAGGTGATGGTCGTCGGGCGCTCGATCATGAAGTAGGGATCGCCGACACACAGATACTTGAGCCCGACCATGTCTGCCTGCGGGTGGCGGTAGAAACTGTTCGCGCCGATGGTGTATTCGTTGGCCAGTGGGGCAAGATCGGTCTTGGCGAGCGATGGCCCGTTGCCAAGGACGAAACAGCGGTTGCCCTGGTGGCGGTTCTTGAGTTCGGCGTTAGCGGCGATCCTCGAGTGGGCGATGGCGTCCCAGCCCAGGCCGAGCAGGCCCTCGACGTTCTTCGGGACAACCCAGTTCATCAGCTGCCGAATTTTGGCGGCGTTCGTCTTCAATTTAAGTGTTCGCGATGCCGGAGTATGTCAGCCGTGCCCGGATCTTCACCATATGCGGTGCGTCGCTTTCGCGCAGATGGCGGCGTGTTTGTGGCGAATCGAGAGTTTCGAGCAGGTGCACGTACTCTTCCCCTTCGAACCCACGCTCTGTACGCAGGATTTGATAGTCGAAATATTCTTCCGGCGGTTCGTGCGAGGATTGGCGCGTAGGCGAACGGACGGCGAGGCCTTCTCGACCGCGGAGAGTACGTCGGAGTTTATCGCCTGCAGCCACAGGAGACGGGCGATGGGCTCCATCGACTCCAAGCGGTCCTCGATCTTCTCGAGAGCGCGCAGGTAGCCGAGCATGCGAAACTCTTTCATCCACGCTGCGAAGGAGTGTACTGGATAAGAGCGATACGCATCCGACGCCAGCTCTGCTGGCTCGCGAAAGCGCGTCGTCCGGGTCGCGGAGGCCAGCGACAGCCGCTCAGTGCGCTTAGCGACGCCGAGCCAATATTTTTCCCGCTCGACGCTGTCGGGCAATAGGAATGCGCTCTCGCCATCGCGCCAAACATACCCGATGTCATCGCCGACCAGCTTGCAGCTGTCGATCCAGGAATCTTCGGAAAAACGCTGGATCGTGTGCAGGTACGCCCCGGTGAGGCGGCTCTCGAAGGGGATGCAGGCAAGCTTGGTGCCCGAGACGCCCGTGACGTAAGTAGGGTACGCGCGACAGCCGGTGCTGCACCTCGGTCTCGTAGCGTCCGGAATTAATGAACACACCTTCGACGCCGAACTCCGGCAAGACAGCCAGCTGCCGGTTCGTGAGCATGAACTCGGGCGGCAAGTACCAGTTCACCGTCTGCCGAAACTCGCGACGAATCGCGGCCTGACCGTAGTCGAGATTCATCCGGAATCCGGCGTCGGTGCGCATAAGCGCAATATCGTGCGCGAAGGGGCGGAAGAGCACCTCGAAGGTGTCGGATGCGCATTGATGAGATCGACGGCCTCGTGGTTTAGGATGGCGATATCGGCGAGCGTGCCGCCGATGAACCCAAGTGTCACGCGGCTCTTGGTTTCGACATAGCCGCCGAGCCACGCGCACAGCTCTGATTCCGCACCGCCCCTGAGCGCCTCCAACCAACGCTGTGCCGAAAGGCACGAGGCATCCGCGTTGAAGTTGACGATGTCGACCAAGAATTTCATTTTGGGCGTGGCGATGATACGTGTGGGCCTCTCAACGTCAACAACTTTGAGCGAATTTCGCCCCGTGGCACCTGGCCGAGACTAGGATGATGTGCACCGTTATCAGTGTTCGATTGGTCCCGGGGGCAGTCGTCGATCTCTAGCAGATGCCCCTGCGGCCCGCAGGAACGTCGAAAACCGGCCGTGAAAACGGGTAAACTTAGAGACGCAAGACGATCCAACGCACGGAAGGTATGACCACTTTCCCGGCGAGCTTTGCCTGAGCCCTTGAGGATGCCATGTCGAACGGAGACAGCGTACCGCTCGTAGAAAAGATCATGGAGGAGCAGAAGCTCCTCGCGATCGTCGTCTCGCATCGGTTCAATGCGGAAGGCATTCATTTTTTCACGAGCAACGATCTTTCGCAGCAGCTCGCGTACATGCGCCATCCAACCGGTCGGGTGATCCAACCGCACGTTCACAATCCAGTTCGGCGGGAAGTCCACTACACTCAGGAAGTTCTCTTCATCAAGCGTGGCAAGCTGCGCGTAGACTTCTATTCGGAGTCCGCGCCTATCTCACCAGCCGGGTGCTCGAAGCCGGCGACGTCATTCTCCTCGCAACGGGCGGCCATGGCTTCGAGGTGCTCGAAGAGATCGAGATGATCGAGGTGAAGCAGGGGCCCTACGCCGGCGACTCCGACAAGACACGCTTCAAGCCGGTTCGACGCGGCCGTGCGTCTGGCGCAGAACCGTCGTTCGTGAGCGAGCCGATCCCCGTAAACGAGCCGCTGCTCGACGGCAACGAAAAGAAATACCTGCTCGAATGCATCGACACCGGCTGGATCTCGTCGGAAGGGCCGTTCGTCACGCCGGTTCGAGGAGAGAGTTCGCGGCACAGTGGGGCGCAGCGTATGGCATTGCGGTATGCAACGGCACCGCGGCGCTCGATGCGGCCGTCGCGGCGCTTGGATCTCGGGCCCGGGCGACGAAGTCATCATGCCGACCTTCACTATCATCTCCTGCGCCGCGGCAGATCGTTCGCTGCGGGCGCCATGCCGGTGCTGGTCGACAGCGACCCCGTCACCTGGAACATGGACGTCAGCCAGATCGAAGACCGGATCACCGCCACGACGCGGGCCATCATGGTCGTGCATATCTATGGCTTGCCGGTCGATATGGACCCGGTGCTGGAGCTGGCCCGGCGGCACGGGCTCGACGATCATCGAGGATGCCGCCGAGATGCACGGGCAGACCTACCGCGGCCGGCCCTGCGGCAGCTTTGGCGACCTCAGCACTTTCAGCTTCTACCCCAACAAGCACGTCACCACCGGCGAAGGTGGCATGATCGTCACCGACGACGAGCGGCTCGCCGAGCGCTGCCGCGTCGCTGCGCAATCTGTGCTTCCAGCCGGAGCGACGTTTCGTCCACGAGGAGCTTGGCTGGAACCTGCGCATGACCAACCTGCAGGCGGCCCTGGGCGTGGCGCAGCTCGAACGGCTGGACGGAGTCGGTCGCGCGCAAGCGGGCCATGGGCGCGCTATACGACGAGCTCCTGGCCGGATCGCCGGGTTGCAGCTGCCGCTCGCAGCCACCGACGTATGCGGAGAACATCTACTGGGTCTACGGCGTGGTGCTCGAGGACGCGCGTGCCCTTCGACGCCGCGAGGCGATGCAGCGCCTCGGCAGCGCTGGAGATCGGCACTCGGCCGTTCTTCTGGCCGATGCACGAGCAGCCGGTGCTTCGCCGCCTGGGGCTGTTCGAGGGCGAGCGCTACCCGGTCGCCGAACGGATGGCCCGGCGGGGCTTCTACCTGCCGAGCGGTCTGGCACTTCGGCCGGAGCAGGCAGCAGCGCGTCGCCGGCGCGGTCCGCTCCATTCTCATGGAGGCCTTGAGGTGACGGTTTTCGGCGACTACTCGCGATACTACGACCTCCTCTACGCGACAAAGACTACGCCGGGGAGGCGGCCTATGTGGCCAGGCTTATTCGTGCCGTGCGGCCCGCCGCCAAGAGTGTCCTCGATCTCGGCTGTGGCACGGGGCGGCATGCCCGCGAGCTGGCCTCATCCGGTTTCCGCGTCACTGGCGTCGACCGCAGCTCCGACATGGTTGCGGTCGCCCGCCGGACCCCGGTAGCCAACGTCAGCTTCTTCGAAGGCGATCTCGGGACCGTGCGATTGGGGAAACAGTTCGATGTCGTGTCGTCGTTGTTCCACGTCTTCAGCTATCAGGCGACCAATGCGGCACTGTCAGCCGCTTTTGCCACCGCACACACCCATCTCAGTGAGGGCGGCCTGCTCGTCTTCGATGTCTGGTACGGCCCGGCCGTCCTATCCGCCCGACCAACGGTGCGAGTCAAAAGGCTTGGCGACGAGCAAGTGGAGATCGTCCGCATCGCTGAACCGACGCTTCACGCCAACCGCAACACGGTCGACGTCAACTTCGACGTGCTAATCCGCGATCGCATCAACGGCGCTATATCGCGTATCACCGAGCAGCACACGATGCGCTATTTCTTCACGCCAGAGATCGAGGCCTTCGCCACGGCGGCGGGGATGAGGCTACTAACGAGCGAGGAGTGGCTCACCGGTGACCCGCCTGGTCTCGGCACCTGGGGTGTCGTGTTCGTGTGTGAACGACTCTGAGGGATGAAGAGGATACTCCTCTACCTCGATTGCGAGCCCGGCTCCGGTGGTGTCTTTCAGTACAGCCAAGCCCTGCTCGATGCGGTGCTCGCACTGCCGCGCGACAGGTTCGATGTCGTGGTTCTCTATACTCATGAGTCTTGGGACCCCTATCTCGGGGCCGCGCCGCGAAAACGGTTCACGCCGTTTGGGCGTCATACACGACACTTGCTCCGGGCGCTCCTGGCCGGTCCTGTTCCGCTATCCTGGATCCGCCGGCTCGTCAAACGCCAGCCGGTGGTCTGTGCCCTCGAGGAAGAGCGGCCCGATCTATGCGTCTTTCCGTCTCAGGAGACGTTTTGGGGCTACCTTGTGGACGTCCCTTCGATGTGGGCGATCCATGATCTCATGCACCGCTATGAGAGCAGTTTCCCCGAGGTCTCGGCGTACGGCCGTTCGCGTCATCGCGACCGGCACTTCGTGCGGGTATGCGCCTGTGCGTGCGGGCTGCTCGTCGACTCGGCGGTCGGCCGCCGTCACGTCCATGACGCGTACGGCTATCCGAATGAGGCGATTTTTTCTCTGCCGTACATCGCGCCGCGCTACATGCACGAGCACGAGCACGACCCGAATGCGAGCCTCACCAGAGCTTACGACCTCCCCGAACGCTTCATCTTTTTTCCGGCACAGTTCTGGGAGCACAAGAACCATTTGCGACTGGTCGAGGCCGTGCGGAGGTTGCGCGCCGAGCTTCCCGATCTCCGACTGGTGCTAGCTGGGTCGAAGAAGAGCGGCTACGCGGCCGTCGAGCGCAAGGTAAAGTCCGACGGACTCGAGACCATCGTTACCTTCCTGGGCTTCGTGCCCGAGACCGACCTGGCGATGTTGTATCGCTGCGCAGTCGCGTTGGTTCTGCCTACTTTTTTCGGCCCGACGAACATCCCGCCGCTCGAAGCGTTCGTGGCCGGTTGTCCCGTAGCGGCGTCGCGCATTTATGGAATGCCTGAGCAACTCGGAGATGCCGCGCTGTTCTTTGACCCGCTATCGGTGGACCAAATCGCCGATGTCCTCCGCCGCCTGTGGACTGACGACGCGCTGCGTAATCAGCTTCGCGTGCGCGGCCACGCGCGCAGCGCTGCCTGGGGGGTGCCGCAGTTCAACCGGTCGTTTGCGACCATCGTCGAAACGCTTCTGGGTGAAGATCGTCTCCTGAATGGGCACCAAGGCTAAGCGTGGTCCGATATACGAGTGGCGCCTTCGGTATGAGAGAATGCGATCCGTAATCGAGAAAGCCTGCCGTGGACCACTGGCAGCGATTGTTCCTTCCAACCTTCCGGACGTGGCCGACTTGCGTCTAACGCTATTGCCAACGCACTCTGCCTGCCATGCAGCTCCCGTCATCATGACGGCCTTTCAGGCACGTGGCATCCCGGTCGTTGCCGTGGAGCTTGGTCGCCGGTTGTCTTCAATCAAACCACCGAGAATTTGCGGCGCGCCCCAGTGAGTTCGAGTATGTTCCATTTGCTCACTCGCGCGGAAGTTTGGCGTGCGCTGGTCCTGTGGCCCAAGTTCTCTCTCAGTTCCTATCGAATCGTATCGTCTTTGAAACGACAAGGTTTGGCTCCCGGAACCATCATCGATGTGGGTGCCAACGTAGGCCAATTCGCCGTTGCCTGCGCAAAGATGTTCCCGGAAGCGTCGGTACATTCTTTCGAGCCGCTTCCAGAGTGCGTGGCTCAATTGAGGAAATGCGCTGCGAAAATCACGTCGATTCGCGTCTATCCGGTGGCCTTGGGAGATCGGACCGGCGACGTATCGATGCACGTGAACTCTCACCGCCATTCGAGCTCCGTCCTCTCTCTTGGAGAGCGGCATCGTCAGGCTTTCCCAACAGCGCGTGAGGTTGGGACTGTCGACGTTCCGATATCGACACTCGACCAGCAAATGGGCTCTACACCTCTTAGAAGGCCTGTGTTGCTCAAGCTTGATGTGCAGGGGTTTGAGCCACAGGTCCTCCAGGGCGCCTCCGATACCCTACTCAATGTCGACTACGTTCTGCTGGAATCTTCGTTCCGTCCATTGTACGACGGTGAGAAAACTTTCATCGACATCTTGAACATGCTGTCGGACAGAGGGTTCGAGTTTTCGCGTCCCGTGGGATGGCTGGAAGATCCGCGCAATGACGAAATTTTGCAGATGGATGCGCTATTCGTGAGATCTTCCGGCAACTCATAGATGCGAATTCTGATCTACGGAACCCACTTCCCACCGGAGCCTATCGGCGTTGGAAAGTTCAGCGGTGAGATGGTCGCCTGGCTCGCGAGGCGAGGGCATCAGGTCCGGGTCGTCGCGCCCCAGCCTTCCTACCCAAATTGGCGCGTGATGCCCGGATACAAAGGTACTCAGTACACTCGGGCGCAATGGGAGGGCGCGACCGTCTGGCGCTGTCCAGTTTGGGTTCCGCGGCGTCCCTCGGGGATGAAGCGGATACTTCACTACGTCAGCATCGCCCTGAGCAGTTCGCCGATCGTCTTGCGACAGGTTTTATGGAAGCCCGACGTCGTTTTTGTCGTTGCGCCAACGATCATGTGTGCTCCCGCTGCGCTCCTGGCGGCGAAGCTGTCGGGGGCGCGGTCGTGGCTGCATGTGCAGGACTTCGAGGTCGCCGCCGCAATAGAGACCGGCCTGATGCGGTCGCCGCTGCTTCGCAAGATTGCTTCGTTCATAGAGCCCCGGATTCTGCGCTCGTTCGATCGGGTTTCAACGATTTCAGCGCGAATGTTGGACGGTCTTGGGGCGCGCGGTGTTCCCAGAGCGCGGAGCGTCCTGTTCCGCAACTGGGTGGACGTGCAGGCGATTTATCCCTGGAAAGTGCCGCTTCCTTCAGAAAAGAGTTGGGGATCTCGGACAGCGCAGTTGTCGTCCTGTACTCCGGCAACATGAACGCCAAACAGGGGCTGGAGACCCTGCTCGAAGCCGCGACCCGCCTCCAGGAGGGCAACGATTCGGCTGCACTTCGTCTTGTGCGGAAACGGGGCCGCACGGGAAAAGCTCCAACAAGATTTCGCGGGCCTGCGAAACGTTGCGTGGCTTCCGCTGCAACCCGCCTCTCGACTAAACGACCTGCTCAATCTCGCGGACGTTCATGTGCTGCTGCAGATCGCCGGTGTTGCAGATTTGGTGATGCCGTCCAAGCTCACGGGGATGCTGGCAAGCGGGCGCCCGGTCGTCGCCACCGCGGCGGTCGGAACGCAGATTGCGGAGGTGGTGGCACATTGCGGAATCAATGTTTGTCCCGGCGACGCCAACGCGCTCGCGGGTCGCTTCGCGGCTGGGCGCCGACCCGCGAAGAGGCAGAGTCTTGGAAGGATTGCGCGAGCCTATGCGGTCGAGAACCTCGACCTGTCGCGTATTCTGTCAGAGTTTGAGCAGGCCTTGATCGATTGTTGCGAAGCGCGCGGAGCCCTACCGCGGCCGTATAGCGGGCCGCGCTGCTGTGGATCGCTGACCGATTACACGTTGGGGTCTAGTAGACTGGGCCACATCTCTCGAAGTCCGAGCTCGCTCCGTCCCTTTCGGCAGGTATACATGAACGAATCAAAGCTAGCTTCGTCAGACGTCAGCGTCGGAGCCCTTGCGAAAGTTCTCTGGCGAGGCAGGCGGCTAATCGGAACCCTGGCATTGCTCGGTTTGATTGCCGCGGTTGGCTACGCGCTCATTCAGCCGGATGTCTTTCGGGCGGAGGCCCTTCTCCAAGTACGGCAACAGTCTGGATCGCTGGGCAAGCTGGGCGGGCTCGCCTCGCTCGCTGCGGAGTTTGGCGGTGTTGCAGGTGGGGGTGGGCTGGCGCTTTCTGGCGGTACGGAAAGAGATGTCGCGATCGCTACGCTTCGTTCACGCACGGTGGTGGAAGCATTCATCACGGAGAACAAGCTGCTACCGAGGATCTATGAATACAAGTGGTATGGCAAAGCCGGAGCTTTGTGGGATTTCGACGCCGGTAGCAAGTCGACGGTCTGGCAGGCATACAACGATTTCACGAAGGACGTGCTGAAGATCTCGGAGGACAGAAAGACGGGTCTCGTAACCCTTGGTGTGGAGTCGACCAATCCCGAGGAAGCCCAGCAGTGGGTCACCGAACTCGTCGCACGCACCAACTCCCAGCTGAAAGAGCGCGCGATCCAAGAAGGGGAAAAGAATCTCGCGTACTTGGAGGCACAAGCGCAGCAGATTGGTCAGGTTGAGCTCGTACAGGCGTTGTACGGCCTCGTGGAAGAACAACTCAAGCAGATGATGGTGGGAAGGGTGGGGACGAGTTTGCTCTGAGGACGATCGATCCTGCCGTCGTGCCAAAGAAGCGGCTCAGGCCAAACCGGTCCCTGATTTCGCTGGCCGGGCTCTTCATAGGGGGGCTGTTGGGGGTCGTAGCTACGGTTGGGCGTGCCTCATGGACGACGCCGCTTCCTGGGAAGCGCGCGTAGAGGGTAGTGCGCGCGATATCCCGTAGACTGGGGGTCGTCTCCGGGAGACGGGCTAGATCAGCATCTGGAGAGACTAAGTTTGTCGAGAAGTGTCACTTGCATGACACTTCGCCCTTGCGTCGTCATGCCATCTGATCTAATTTTCGGCCGACCCCAAGGGGCGAGTGCGAACACTCAAAAGGAAGCAGGTGCCGCCGGTGCTCATTGGAAATCTCGTCCGTCTCGTCGGCAGGATCGACGGCGGGTCCACCGAACAATGCGGTGCCGAGGCGGGCGAAGAGGTCAGTGAGAGCCATGTCGGGTCACCGTTGCGCGATCCGTGTGAGTCCGCTCGGAGCGAACGTCATCGGTCGTGCGAGTGCAACGGGTCGCTCGCACGATCGGCCTATTCTGACTGACGGTCTGGCTCATTCGGACAGGCGAATGACGGTCCGACCGGCAGAACATGGGCCGGTTCGTCGAAGTATGGGGGGGCCATGCTCGAGGGAAGATTCGCGCCGCTGCGCCTGCGCGTGCTGGTTGTGGATGACGAGTTGACCCACGACACCGCAGAGGGCCGCGCGGCCCGGCTACTGGTGACCGACATCGAGCGGCGCAACGTCGATGTCGTTCAAGCCATCTCCGCTGCCGACGGTATGGCCGTCGTGACGTCGGATGCGGCCATTCACGCGGTGCTGATGGACTGGACGCTCGACGACGACGATGCGAAGACACACGAAAAAGCGCGCGGCCTGCTGAATTACATCCGCGGCCGCAACAACCGGATCCCGGTCTTCCTCATGGCCGAGCGCCGCGACTTTTCGCAACTGCCGATCGAAGTCATGCAGAGTGTCGACGAGTTCATCTGGACGCTCGAAGACACCGCCTCGTTCGTCAGCGGCCGCGTCGAAGCCGCCGCCCGACGCTATATCGAAGAACTGTTGCCGCCATTCATCGCCGCACTCGGCCGCTTCGCGCGCGTCCATGAATATTCCTGGCACACGCCGGGCCATACCGGCGGGACCGCGTTCCTGAAGTCGCCGGTCGGCCGGGTTTTTTTCGACTATTTCGGCGAGAACATGCTGCGCTCGGACCTGTCCATCAGCGTCGGCGAACTCGGTTCACTGCTCGATCATTCCGGGCCGATCGGCGAGTCGGAGCGATACGCCGCGCGGGTGTTCGGTGCGCATCGCAGTTATTGCGTCACCAATGGAACGTCTACGGCGAACCGGCTGATCTTCACGGCGGCGGTCACACGCGACCAGATCGCGTTGTGCGACCGCAATTGCCACAAGTCGATCGAGCACGGGTTGACGTTGACCGGTGCGATACCGACCTACTACGTGCCTCTTCGCAACCGCTGGGGAATCATCGGTCCCATTCATCCGGATCAGTTCACGAAGGGGTCGATCGAAAAAGCGATCGCGTCGAATCCGCTCGTCCACGACGGTGTCGACCGTACGCCGGTCTACAGTGTCGTTACGAACTCGACCTACGACGGGCTCTGCTACAACGCGGTTGAGGTCGAGAAGCGGCTCGACGGCACGGTCGATCGCGTGCATTGGGACGAAGCGTGGTACGGCTACGCGCGCTTCAATGCGATCTATCGCAACCGGCACGGCATGCGCGGTGATCCGAAGGACCATACGGGACCCACGGTGTTCGCGACGCATTCCACGCACAAACTGCTGGTGGCGTTGTCGCAGGCATCGTTCCTGCACATCCGCGACGGACGCGGCGCGATTCCGCACGGGCGCTTCAACGAATCGTTCATGATGCACGCCTCGACGTCGCCGCTGTACACGATCATCGCGTCGAACGACATCACGTCGGCGATGATGGACGGGCTCGGCGGCCAGACGCTGACTAACGAGGCCATCGAGGAGGCGGTGGCGTTCCGGCAGACCATGGGCCGGCTGCATGCGCACTTCGGCAAAGCACGCGACTGGTTCTTCAATACGTGGAACGCGGATGAGGTCGTGGTGCCGGGCAGCAAGAAGCGCGTTGCATTCCACGAGGCGCCGGCCGACGTCCTGACCAGCGACCCGCAAGCGTGGGTCATGCATCCGGGCGATGACTGGCACGGCTTCGACACGTTGCCCGACGACTACTGCATGCTCGATCCGGTCAAGGTGTCGATCGTCACGCCAGGCGTCGGCAAGAGCGGCGAACTGGAAAAGTCCGGCATTCCGGCGACGCTCGTCACCGCGTACCTCGATCGACTCGGCATTCAGGTTGAGAAAACGACTGACTTCACGGTGCTGTTCCTGTTCTCGTTCGGCGTCACGAAGGGCAAGTGGGGCACGCTCGTCACCGCGCTGCTCGATCTCAAAAAAGACTACGACGCAAACGCGCCACTCGAGCAGACGATCCCGCGGCTGACGGCGTCGAATCCGGAGCGCTATCGCGCAATGGGCTTGCGCGATCTCGCCGACGAAATGTTCGATCAGCTGAAGTCCGCCAAGCAGACGCAGTGGCTGTCGAAAGCGTTCTCGACCCTGCCGGAAGCGAAGATGACACCGGCAGATGCGTACCGTGAACTCGTGCTCGACAACATCGAACATGTGCCGCTCGAAAAGCTGGCCGATCGCGTGCTTGCGACCAGCGTCGTGCCGTATCCGCCTGGCATTCCGATGCTGATGCCCGGCGAGAGCACCGGACCGGATGACGGACCGTATCTGAGTTATCTGCGCGCGTTGCAGGGATGGGATGCGCGGTTCCCGGGTTTCGGCCACGACACGCATGGCGTCGAGAACCGCGACGGCAAACTGTACATGCAGGTTCTGAAGAAGGACGTCGCGCCGAAGAAAGCGACGCAGCGCAAGGGGAGAGGCTGACCGTGATCCCCCGGTCCGTACAAGCGCCGACGATCCCGATTCCGTTTCATCGCCTGCTCAAGGTCGTAGCGATCGTCGATACGGCCAACGCGCAGACGAAGGAACTGCTCGACCTGATTGCATCCGAGAATTTCGAAGTCGAGATAACGGATTCGTTCGACCGCGACGTGGACGAAGATGCGTCGGTCGGCGCGTACATCGCGTGCGTCGACGGAGTTCGACGGGACGGGGCGAGGGGCCTCGCAGGACGAGTGCGTTCTCTCGGGTTCGACACGCCGCTCTGGGCGCTTGCCAATTCGCACACCATATCCGACCTCGCGGTCGTCGGTGGGCTCGGTGAGGTCGACGGCTACATCTATCTCGGCCAGCAGACGCCCGCGTTCTACGCGAA
>CAWDUG010000007.1:0-18150 GCA_963805435.1 uncultured Gammaproteobacteria bacterium | reverse complement strand
GTTTCTCGCTCTCATGGCGTTTCATAGGCTCTCGGTATGTCTCAACTCGGGAGAATCGTATGAAGCTCGAAAGGATTGCCGTCCTCGCCGAGATCATCGGCTCGATCGCAGTCGTGGTGACATTGGGCTATCTCGCCGTCCAGACGCGCCAGACGAATAACGCGCTGCTTGCCAACTCGCGGCAGGCCACCATGGCTGCCGACGTGGCGACGTTGGCTGCGCTGATCCAAACGCCACGGGCGTTTACGAACTTGCATAAGCCGTTCGCGGAGATGAGCCTGGAAGAACAGGAGCAGGTCGGCAACGTTGTCGCTGCCCTGATCCGCGTGCGTGAGTACGCGTGGTTCCAGTACAAGAACGGCGTTATGGACGAAGCCGCTCTACACAGCTATATGGCACCCATGGTTCGCTGGATTGCCTGGGGCGATACACGGCTCGTATGGCAAGTGTTCGCCAAGGAAGTGGACCCGGAGTTCGTAGCTTACGTGGATCGGATGGTGCAGGAAGCGGCGCCGGGGAGCACCGAATGACTCGATTTTGCGCGATTGCGCTGGCGATCATGGCCCGAGCGGCCACTGCCTTCGCCCAAACACCCGCGACGGGGCCCGATTCGGTGGACATCACGTGGATGTCGATCTCCAATATGTATTACGAGATCGGCTCAACCGGCGTCGTAACCGATGGCTACATCAGCCGAGTGCCGCAAAGCGCGTTCTTTGGTGGCGGCGGTGGGCTCGCTGAGACTCGTATGCCATACGCATCGGATGCCCGCGCGGTAAAGCGGGTGCTCAACGCAATCGGCGGGCCCGATCGAGTCAAGTTGCTTCTGACGGGCCATAGCCACTTCGATCACTCACTCGACACACCCACGTGGTCCCGACTAACCGGCGCGCCGATCATCGGCGCGCGGACCACTTGTCTGCAGGCGGAAGCCGTGGACATTCCTGCCAATCGTTGTACCGCTGTGGTAGGTGGCGAGCGGATTACGATCGCGCCTGGCGTCACGATGCGCGTAGTGCGCTGGAACCACAGCGGCGATCCCGCGGTGAACCCCGAACAGCACGATCCTGTGGAGCTCTCGCGCGTGCCAACTCGCGATCGGCAGACGGGCGGGCTTCGCGTCGGGGTGGCGGAGGACTTTCCGAACGGCGGTGGCAACCGCGCTTTCCTATTCGTGGTGGAGGCGCCGGAGGGAGAGATCAGCTGGTTCTTCCAGAATTCCGCGAGCGCCATCGACCTTGAGAAGCCGATTATCGTCGACGGCGTCAACTACGGAGCGCCGCTCGAGAACCTGCGGATGGCAATGCAGGACGCGGGCTTGAGTTCAGTGGATCTTTGGATCGGCACGGGCGGCCAGGCCATCGCTCGGCTGGTCCTACCTGTGCTGAATCCCAAGGCATACCTACCCGTGCATTGGGATGGACTGTACGGTGCCTTCGAATCCGGCGTGCCTGCGCCGTATTCCGATGCAGCACTCGCCGCAGTCCTGCGCAGTGCCGGCGTCAACCTCATCGTTCCCGAACAGTACATGGACAAGTGGCGCCTCGATCGCAACGGCGTGCACCCCCTGTCGAACGTTGCGGTGAAACAAGCGCTCGGCTTCGCACGCTGAAAGTTCGAGCGGCTCGGATGATGATCTGATCGCCCGTCCGGGGGCGATACGCGCGACGTGCGTGTGCGCTAGTCTAAGGCCGGCGACCGGCCACTCACGGCGAGTCTCGACGGGGGAAGCGATGGCGAGAAAGAGAACCGCGATCCGCGGGCTCGTAGCTCTATTTCTGGGGTGCGCCGCGCCGGCGTTCTCCCAGCCGAGCATACGCGGCGGTTGGATTGCCGACGTCGACGGCGTGCGACACATTTATGTTTTCAAAGTGCGCGACGAGGCCTTCACGGGCACGCACTGCACCCGCTGCGACGAGCGCGACGACCTCTCGATCGTGCGCAACGGCCGCATCTCGGGTGCACGCCTATCGTTCTCGCTGCTGTCGGATGGCGGCGGCCAGTGGCGCGAGCAGCGCTTCGAAGGCGAGATCGGCGACGGCCAAATCCTGTTACGCCGTATGGGCGGCGAGGCCGCAACGCAGCGCCTCGTGCGCGTCGAGCCCGCGGCGCCCGCACCGGCCGCCGCACCTGCGGCTGCGGCGCCACCGCCCGCGCCCTACGTCGCGCCGGGACCGCCGGAGCCGCAGACACTCGAATCGATGGCGGGTACCTGGATCTCGGGCACGGGTGCGCGCGCCCAGATCGCGACGCTCAAGGTACTCAACGGGCAACTCGTGGGGCTCATCTGCGGCCCATGCGACTCGCCCGTCACGATGGCCCCAATCGAGGACGGCTCAGTCGACGGCACACGTGTGGAAATCTTCACCGTGCACGAAGACAACGGCAGGATCGCCCAGTACGGGCGCTATCGCAACGACATCGTCGGCGCCGTCGCCAAGCACCAGTTGCGTATCGACAGCCACCTCGACGGCATGCCCGGGGAGAACGAGGCCCACATGACCTTCATTGGCCCGATCCGCGACCAGTAGCGACGCGAGCGAGAAGCGCCGACAGCGCTCGATTTGCGCAGCGGCGGCCGTCGCCCATCACGCCCACGCTCTTCACGGGCAGGAACACGGCGGGGAGCGGCGTGAAACACGCTCTATTGTTGGGGGCGTAGCCGTACGTTCGGGATGGCGAACCCGGCGCCCGGGTCGGCGCATTTCGTTGATCATGTAGCCACAAGTAGCTACAATGCGTCTGTATGAAAACCGTCGGCGTCCGTGACCTCAAGAACAAGCTGAGCGAATATCTTCGCCGCGTGCGGCTGGGGGAGGGCGTCTTGGTCACCGATCGGGGAGAGGTCGTGGCTGAGCTCCTGCCGCCGGGGCAAGCACACGGCGATCCGTCGGTACCGCCGGGCCTTCAGGCGCTGGCGAGACGGGGCCTCCTCACCCTGGGTGCTCCGGCTACAACGGACCTGTATCCTGCGCTGCTGCGTAAGCAAGGCAAACGTCGGCGGAGCGTCGCCCAATTGCTCGACGAAGAGCGCGGCACTCGGTGAATCTCTACGCGGAGTCGAGTGCGGTGCTGGCATGGCTGCTTGACGAGCCGACCGCCCCCGCAGTGCGCCGCCTACTCGGCGATGCCGAAGTCATCGTCTCGTCTGACCTGACCCTGATCGAGTGTGATCGCGTGTTGCTGCGGGCGGTGGCGCTCAAGGAACTGACGGAGGCCGAAGCCGCCGACCGTCGGGCGCACCTCACCTCGGCTGCTGCTCATTGGCAAGTCCTGCGAATCGCGGCCGAGATAGTCGATCGCGCGCGTCAGCCGTTTCCGGGTGACCCGATTCGGACACTCGATGCCATCCACTTGGCATCACTTCTCGTCGCGCGTTCCGCGGTTGTTGGCCTCCGACTGCTGAGCCTCGACGAGCGCGTGCGCGAAGCGGCCAAAGAGCTGGGTGTCGCCGTCGAGCCTGCCTGAGCATGGTTGCTGAATCACCCCAACCGGCAACGCATCTCGCGTTGTGATCAAATGAATTTCTTGGGTTCGTAGCCACAAATCCGCCATCGCTTTGCGCGTGCGGGGGCGTAACGTCGATCCCGCCATTCGTCGCAAGGATGCGAGGCTATGGAGAGCGGGTCGGCGTCGCGGCCGCGTGCCCCACCCTTCATCGATCCGCCGGGCTACGCACGCCATCGGCCCGAAGCAACGTTGCTCTATCGGCTCGTCGAGCGGCATTACCCGGAGTTCGTCGCCGCGCGCGAAGCGGCAGTTCTCGCTGCATGCGGGGATTGGCGTAGAGGCCGAGCAGCGAGAGAAGCTCGAGCGGCTCACGCGCTACGTGAGCCGCCCGCCGGTGGCCATCGAGCGGCTCGATCTCACGGCGCAGGGACAGGTTCGCTACCGACTGAAGACTGCGTACCGCGACGGGACGACGCACATCGTGCTCGAACCCTTGGACTTCATCGCTCGCCTTGCAGCGCTGGTGCCGCCGCCGCGGGTGCACCTAACCAGGTATCACGGCGTGTTCGCGGCGCACGCGGCGTTGCGAGCGGCGATCACCCCGGGAGGAAGAGGCACAGGGGCACAGAAGCGATCCGCGGCGCCGCAGCGGCGAGCGTCGAAGGACATTCGCATGAACTGGGCACGGCGCCTAAACGGGTGTTTGGGATAGAGATCGAGCAGTGCGCGCGCTGCGGCGGGCGCTTGAGAGTGATTGCGAGCATCGAGGAGCCGCAGCTGATCGAACGCATTCTGGCGCACCGGCGTGAGTGGGGCGAGGAGGGGACGCCGATGGCCGCGCTCGGGCCGCGAGCGCCGCCGCAGCCGTTGCTGTTTTGATGCGGCAGATCGTCGACGGGTCTCGAGTGCTAAAGCGCGGGCGCCGGGCGGCGATGTGCCCGGTGAGGCGAACGGCGGCTGCCGGGAGCGTCCGCGCCTTCAAACTCGGCGCCGACGTGGAGCGTGACGCCAGATCAGCGTCGCGACCCGCCCGCGGCTTTGACACAATGGCGGTTACGCGCACCGCTGCCCGCGGAGCAGGGGGCTTCAAAATTCCTATCCGCATCGTGGCGAATGAGATTATGTTCTGCACGGAGTTCGATCGCTCGATCGAACCGAGTTCCGGCAAGCAACGTTTCGATATGATGACGCGGCCGCCCGATCTGCCGCCCCCACCTCGGCGCTGACGGCAGCGGCGCGGTCCGCGTCGCCGGCGCGCAGCCCGTCGCTTTCGCGCAGCAGGGATTAACCATAAGCGAGATTTCGGCTCGTCCGGCGTGGTCCACAGTCGGCGTTCTCGTCAGCCGGCTCGCTTTTCGCTGCGCTCTACATCATGGCTGCGAGCTTCAAGCTCATGGGCATCGACGCCACCGCCGGCCAGACAACCGGCCGCGGGTTTTCCGATGGCGTCGGTGCGGGTTTGGAGCGCGCAGCTTGACCGGCGCGCAGGCCGGGATTAGGTTGACCCGGGGTGAGCAATCTGACGGAGAAACGATGCGTACAGCAATCGCTTGCGTATTGATGCTCGTCGCGACGACGGCATCGGCTCAACGGTCTGGAAGTCCCGAGTCTTTCGGACTTCCGAGTAACTACCGCGACTTGCCTCTAGCCGCACTCGGAAAATTGACTCTCGATTGTCTTGGCACTGTAGGGCCGACACTGTATTCGGCGAACGGCGGAAGGCTTGCGCGCAATTTCGACTCGTGCACGCAAGACCCCGCAGCGCTGGATCAGATCGACGAGTTGCTCGGTGCGCAGGATTCTATTCAAGGGATCATCGACGGGCTCGGTCCGCACTACGTGAGGCGCTGGAGCACGTTCATCAGGCGATTTCCCGAGCGCGCCGTTCGCCAGTGCCCCACGTGGACGCTGCAAAACGTCATCGACGCTCCCACCGCGGAGAGCATCGCGCGCATGCGCACGCTCGAACGGCCCGGCAAGGAGAGCTACCGGTACACCGTGAGCTCACCGCAGTGCAACGGCAACGCTCAATGCTCGGTGCTCCTCGCGACAGCGTGTGCAGAAGGGTTTGGGCCGGCGTTCGTCGTGGAGTCCGACATTCTTCGCGGTCGCATCGAGGTTGACCCCGTCTGGTGGCTCACTCGATACACGTTTCCACCAAGAACCGGCCAGCCCAACGAATGGTGCAGCAACCTCACCGGCGATCCCAACATCCCCTATAAGCTCTACGGCACCATGGCCCAGGCGGGCCAGCAGTGCTGCGAGTGGATAGACGGTAAGTCGTATACCGATCGCGTTTTCGTACCGATGGACTGCGGCGGCGGTTTCATGTGCATGACGTATTGCATGCTCGTGGTGGCGCCGCAGTAGCTCATCGCTCGGCGGGATTCCGGAAAGCACGCCGATGCTGCGAGCGGCAATGGGCGCGGGTGCCCGCGAACGCACTACCGCGCCGACGTTACGCGGGCAGCAGCGCGTCGCCTGGCGCCATGTCGGGGCACCGGTACATACGGCCTGCGACGATCACTCCAATCGTCATCAGCAAGCCGATGCCGCCGAAGATCGCCATCACGCCGGGCGAGCGCGTCGTGGGAGGGAACAACGTGAAGTTGTTGGACATGTGCAGCACGGACGTGAGCAGCACGCTGCAGGTGTTCTGATAGAGCCAAGTCATCGGAATACTAAAAATCGCGACGGTTGCCACGTAGAACAAAATCGGCGCATTTTGCTGCGGCGAGCCGTCGATAAAGAAGGTGGGCCCGTGCCAGAGCGCCCAGAAGACGCCGAGCAGGAGGCTCGCGAAGAGCCGCGACCTACGCGTGAGCATTCGCGGCAATGCGTAGCCGCGCCAGCCAATCTCCTCGAGCGTAGCGAGAAACGGGATCGACACGAGAATGAACGGCCCGAGACGGTGCAACCGAGTGGCGAGCCTAGTTCGGACGCGCGTCGGCCAGGTGAGCTGAGGCGTCATACAGGGCGCGGGCCCGCACGCACGGACGAAGGCGAGGGTCGGCGGGCGCCGTCGCCACTGTTATCTTCCGATATTGCCCAGTAGTCCGACGTCGAGGCACTCTGTGATCTCGAGCGACAGCGGAGACTCGCATGCAGGGATATCCACATCATTACCAGGTGCACGCCGCGGCCGTGACCGAAGGCAGCGTCACTCTCGGAGCGGAGGGCTTGCCTGACCTCGCAAGCGTACCGCCGCCGCAGTTCGGCGGCCCCGGCGGGCAGTGGTCTCCCGAGACGCTGCTCGTCGCTGCGGTGGCCGACTGCTTCGTCCTCACGTTCCGCGCGATCGCCCGAGCTTCGAAGTTCGACTGGCGCGAGCTCACGTGCGACGCCCAGGGCACGCTCGATCGCGCCGACGGCGTCGTTCGATTCACGGCGATTGCGTTGCGCGCGCGGCTCACGGTGCCTGCGGGCGCCGACGAGGAGCGCGGCCGGCGGCTGCTCGAGAAGGCAGAGAAGACCTGCCTCGTCACGAGCTCGCTGAGGGCCGAGCCGACCCTGACGGCCGAGATCCGCTCGGTCTGAGCTTCGGCTCGTTCGTCTACTCGAGCGGCGTCTGCTGATGGAACATGAGCTTCCAGCCGGACACGCAAGGGCCATTCCCGGCCTCTCGACGCGCGCTTTCCCGGCCGTGGCATGATCCTCGCGTTCCTCCGAGCACGCGGCGAGCGGCGAGGCCACGAATGCCCGAGCTTCCGGACGTCGAGAATTTCGGTCGTTATTTCCGCGACCATGCGCTCGGGCGCGTGATCGAAGGCGTCAGCGTCCGCGACAGGCGGGTGCTGCGCGCCCTCTCCGCCGAGCGGCTACGCCGACGCATGCGCGGGCGCCGCTTCGTCGCCGTGCGCCGGCACGGCAAGCACCTGCTCGCTCGCCTCGACGATGGCGGCTGGCTCACGCTGCATTTCGGCATGACGGGGTCGCTCGCATCCTTCAAGGACGAGGAGCCGCCGAGAGTCTGCCCGCGTTAGCGGCCCGGGTGGCGCCAGACGCGGGCAACCAGGTCCGCGAAACGCGGGTCGTTCTGGCGCACCGGCGTGAGTGGGGCGAGGAGGGGACGCCGATGGCCGCGCTCGGGCCGCGAGCGTCGCCGCAGCCGTTGCTGTTTTGATGCGGCAGATCGTCGATGGGTCCGAGTGCTAAAGCGCGGGCGACGGGCGGTGCTGTGCCCGGTGAGGCGAACGGCGGCCGCCGGACGTGTCCGCGCTTTCAAACTCTGCGCCGACGTGAGGCGTGACGCCAGATCAGCGTCGCGACCCGCCTGCGGCTTTGACACAATGGCGGTTACGCGCACCGCTCGCGGAGCAGGGGGGGCTTCGAAATTCCTATCCGCTTCCTATCCCGCCGGCGGGCAGACGAACGGGCAGGAGCTCATTTCTCCAAGACTGGCGGTCTTGCCGGCGTGCACGACGACTCGCCAAGGCACTAGTCCGAGCTCAAAGTCCCTGAACCCAATTCCGACGAACAGACTTTGCAACGTCGCAAACGGCCGCCCCGGCGTAACGTAGTATCATCTCGGCGATGCCAGCGTGGTCGGAAGAGTAAGGAACCCATCGCGAATATCGAGTGGCGCTTGGCGGGTGGCCGGCTCGCGACGATGTAGGACGGCCTGCACCCGATCGAGTTGACACTAACCGCGGCATGGACGGTGATCACCGCGGGCTCGCTGCCGACGCAGCGCCGATTCGATCCGTCTCTTTCCAGCTAGGGCCCGATATGTCGCTCGAATCGCAACGTGCCGAGAAAATCTGCCGCGAGGCGCTGACCCGACCCGGCTACGAGCGAATGTCGTTCATCGAGGCGTGCTGCGCCGGAGACGTCGAGCTCAAACGGGCCGTCGAGGCGCTCCTGTCGCATGGTACCGCCACGGAGCTTCGACAGCGCACAACCGAATCCGGGAGCTCCGACGCGATCGGGCCGGGTGTGCTCATCGGCAGCTACCGCGTCGACGGCGTGCTCGGCAAAGGCGGCATGGGCATCGTCTTTCGCGCGACCGACACGCGGCTCAACCGCCCGGTCGCGATCAAGTTCTTGTCGAGCACGCTGCTCGACGCGAGCGCAGCCCGTCGTTTTCAGCGCGAAGCCCAAATGGCGTCGGCGCTGAATCATCCGCACATCGTCACGGTGTACGACGTCGGCGACTACGCGGGGTCCCAATACCTCGTGACGGAAGTCGTCGACGGCGGCACGCTCGAGGAATGGCGGCAGATGCAGCCGCGCACCTGGCGGCAGGTTGTGGAGCTGTTGATCGGCGTCGCCGACGCGCTCGCGACGGCGCACGCGGCGAACGTCCTGCATCGCGACGTGAAGCCCGGGAATATCCTCGTCAGCAGCTCGGGTTACGCGAAGCTCGGCGACTTCGGCTTGGCGAAGAGCGTGCGCGAGAGCGCGGCGGAGCCCGTAGCTGCGCAGTCGTCCACGCGTGCGGGCGCGATCATCGGCACGCCCGCCTACATGTCGCCCGAGCAAATATCGGGCCGCGCGCTCGACGCGCGCAGCGACGTGTTTGCGTTCGGCGTCGTGCTCTACGAGATGCTCACGAACCGTCGGCCGTTCGACGCAATGACCGAGGTCGATCTAATGCATGCCGTCGTGCACGCGGAGCCGACCGCGTTGCCGGCCGGCCTACCGGAGGCCTTGCGGACGATCGTTGCGAAGGCAATCGAGAAGGATCCGGCCGAGCGCTATCAATCGATGCCGGACCTCGTCGTAGATCTGAAGCGAGTGGCGCGCAAGACCGAGGCGCGCGTTGCGACGGCCGAGCGAACGGGTGTCACCGACCCGACACGACGGGGTCCACAAGGCTACACGAGCCTCGGCGACGAGGCCGGCGAGTCGTTGCAGGACGTCGCGCCCATGAGCGTTGCATCCGAATCCGCTCAGACAGCCGCATCGGTGAGCCGGTTAACGGCACCCGCGCGCGGTTCGCGGCGTGTACTGTCGATCGGCGCAGTCGTCGCAACGGTGATCGGCGTCCTGGCGGCGAGCTATTTCGGCTGGCAGCGCGTGCAACGTTTGAAGGCCGCGCACTCGGCCGTAGCGGAGATCGCGACCCTGACCGATACCGGGAATTACGCGGCGGCGTTCGCGCGTGCGCAGGAAGTCCGCAGCGTCATTCCGGACGACTCGCTGCTCAACTCGCTGATGCCGCTGTTCACGACGGTCTACGCCATCACGTCCACTCCCTCGGGAGCTGACGTGTTTGCGCGCGGTTACGACGATGTGAAGGACGAGTGGCAACACATGGGGCGCACGCCTCTGGCTCGCGTCGAGTTGCCACGGCGCGCCATGCGATGGCGATTCGAAAAGGCGGGCTTCGAAACCGTGGAGCGCGCGAATACTGCACTCGGATATCGGAGCGGTATCGGCGGATACCTGACGCAGGATGCCGGCCAGCTGAATATCACGATGTCCGCAGTTGGCGAGCAACCGGCCGATATGGTCTTTGTGCCTGGCGGATCGACGGCGTTCATCCTCCAGCGTTTGCCTCCTCAGCAAGTCCCGGCCTTCCTGATCGATCGCCACGAGGTCACGAACGCGGAGTACAAAGAGTTCGTTCAGGCCGGCGGCTATGAGCGGCGTTCCTGGTGGGACGGCCTCCGTATCGAGAAAGACGGCGAGTCGCTGCCCTTCGAGGCCGCGATGCGGTTGTTCGTCGATGGCACGGGGCGTGCCGGGCCGGCATCGTGGGAGCTCGGCAGCTACCCGGACGGCCAAGGCGATTTCCCTGTTGCTGGAATCAGTTGGTACGAGGCGATGGCTTACGCGCGATACCGTGGCAAGAGCTTGCCGACCCTCTACCACTGGGCGCACGCCGCATCGCTGGCAGATGGTTCGCTCGCGGCCTCGACGGCGCCCCTCTCGAATCTCGGAACGTCGGGACCGGCGTCGGTCGGCCAGTTTCAGGGTGCGGGCCCCTATGGCACCAGCGACCTCTTCGGCAATGTTCGCGAGTGGATCCTGAACACCGCGCCGAGCGGTGGAGGCTGGGTCGTTGGGGGAAGCTGGGAAGATCCTTGGTATTCCTATTCCACCACCGCGCCGGCGGCGCTGATCGAGCGATCACGTCTCAATGGCTTCAGGCTCGTTCAGAGCTTGAGCGAACCGACGAATGGGCCCGCATTGCGCGCGACCCTTGACCTCGCGACTCGCGGTCGCGCAGATCTCAGTTCTTTGAAGCCAGTCTCCGATGAGACCTTTGCCACGTTGGTGCAGCAGTTTGCCTATACCTCCGGCCTACTGGACGCAACCGCGCCGGTCAAAATGGCAACCACGGACGACTGGACCAAAGAGCGGGTGACGATCAATACGGGGTACAACCAAGAGCGCATGGACGTCATCCTGTTCGTGCCGCGGCGAGCACGTCCTCCATTTCAACCCGTCATCCTTTTTTCCGGCGCACAAGTCTTCCTATTTCCGGGAACGGTGGAGACGCTGGAGCCGGGGTTTGCAGCCCTCCCCGTGGATTACATCGTCAAGTCCGGAAGAATGATCGTGCAGCCGGTCTTCCAGGGCAGTCTCGAGCGCTTCAAGACGCCAATCGACTTCAATGACCCGGTTCGAATGACGCGCACGTTGATCGAGTGGCGCTGGGATCTCGGTCGAGCGCTCGATTACCTCGAAACACGGCCGGACGTCGATGCTGCGAAGATCGGCTATGCTGGACTCAGCACGGGTGGGCAGATCGCGGTGCCGCTGGTTGCGGTCGAGTCGCGCATCAAGGCGGCGGTATGGCTGTCGGGCGGCTTGCCTGATTATCAAGGGACGACGCCATTCATCGACATCATCAACTACGCGCCGCGAGTCAAGATCCCGGTGCTAATGGTGAGCGGTCGGTATGACGAGTACAGCCCGGTCGAAACCTCGCAGTTGCCTTTGTTCAGGCTGCTGGGTTCGGCGCCGGGGCAGAAGCGGCACGTGATACTCGAGTCCGGACATGGCTCACCTCCGCGCAGCGAAGCGCTGAAAGAGACCCTCGGCTGGTACGACAAGTACCTTGGGGCCGTCACTCCGTGAGCGGCCTGCCTCGATGACCGCTCGCTGGCTTTGCTTACGTCGCCGGAGCTCGACTACGCCGAGCTCTTAGACGAGCGCGGCGAGCAACGCACCGAGCGCGTCGTCGGCGCGGCGCATCACTCTCACGCACTGGCGTGAGTGGGGCGAGGAGGGGACGCCGAGGCCTCGCTCGGGCCGCGAGCGCCGCCGCAGCCGTTGCTGTTTTGATTCGGCAGATCGTCGACGGGCTCGTGTGCTGCGGCGCGGGCGACGGGCGGCGCTGTGCCCGGTGAGGCGAACGGCGGCCGCCGGGAGCGTCCGCGCCTTCAAACTCTGCGCCGACGTGGGGCGTGACGCCAGATCAGCGTCGCGACCCGCCTGCGGCTTTGACACAATGGCGGTTACGCGCACCGCTGCCGGCGCAGGAGGGCGGTTCAAAATTCCTATCCGCCGACCCGCCGGGATATGCGCAGCATCGGCCGGAGCAGACGCTCCTGTACCAGCTGGTCGAGCAACACTATCCCGCATTTCTCGCCGCGCGCGAGGCCGCGGGGCGGCCGCTGCCTGCCTACGTGCAGCAGAAGTTCGAGAAGTACCTGAAGTGCGGGAGGCTCGACGCGCGTGCTCGGCATCGTCTACTGGACGGTCGTTTATCGGGGTAATTTGGTATCTAAATACCCCGTTCTTCGTTAGGATTACCCCATTCAAACCGACTGCGGTGAGCCATGCACTCACTGGCGCCCGACTACCTTGCGAGCCAGCGCTTTGACGCTCAGCAACTGGCAACACTGCGTGCCCTTGGAGAGTGCCGAGGCAAGCAGCGGCTGTACATCGCACAGTCGCCCGAGGTCCTGAGCGATCTGCGGCAAGTGGCCGCGGTCGAATCTACCGAATCCTCCAACCGCCTCGAAGGGGTAGTCGTCGCGGCAGCCCGGCTCAAATCGCTGGTGCTGAAGAACGCCGCCCCCAAAAGCCGCTCCGAGCAGGAGGTCGCTGGCTACCGCGACGCCCTGGCGCTTATCCACGAAAGCGGCGCACAGATGCACTTCTCCGAGGGCACGGTACGCCAGCTACACGGCATCCTGTACCGCTACATGCCGCAACCCGGTGGTGACTGGAAAGCCACCAATAACGACATTCTCGAACGGCACCCTGACGGGAGTTCGCGCATTCGCTTCCGCCCAGTCGCCGCGCATCTCACACCGATGGCGATGACCGACCTGATCGGGCGTTATCGCAACGCGCTGGACCAGCACCTGGCCGACCCGTTGGTCCTAGTGCCGTTGGTCGTTCTCGACTTCCTGTGCATTCATCCGTTCACGGACGGCAACGGCCGCATGGCGCGGCTGCTCACACTGCAATTGCTCTATCACTTCGATTACGCCGTGGGCCGTTTCATCAGCTTGGAACGCATCTTCGAGGAATCGAAGGACAGCTACTACGAAACGCTCGAAACCGGCTCGCAGGGCTGGCACGAAGGAGCACACGATAGCGCGCCCTGGCTCGACTACTTTTGGGGTGTACTGCTGCGCGCCTACAAGGAATTCGAGGAGCGCGTCGGCACCCTCGCGCGCGGGCGCGGGGCCAAGGGCGACCGCGTGCGAGCCGAGATCCTCAAGCGCAACCTGCCCTTTTCGATCTCGGATATCGAAGCAGCCTGCCCCGGCGTTAGCCGCGACATGGTGCGGCTGGTGCCGCGCACGATGAAGCGTGAAGGACTGATCGCACCGACGGGCAAGGGCCGAGGCGCCAAGTGGATCCGCCTCGATCAACAACCACCAACGTCAGACGAATAGAAGGACTCTCGGGAGCGCGAATGCCTACGTTGAACTGGATCGGCAAAGAAGCCGTCATCAAACACCACAAAGAAGTGCCGTTCCGTTTGTTGGAGCCTGTCTCCCAGCTCTCTTGCGGCGACGCCGAGAGCGGCAACCTGATCGTACAGGGTGACAACCTGCACGCGCTGAAGGCACTGCTACCGCGCTACGCGGGCCAGGTGAAATGCATATACATCGAGCCGCCGTATAACACCGGCAACGAGGGCTGGGTCTACAACGACAACGTCAACAGCCCCGAAATCCGCAAATGGCTGGGCGAAGTGGTCGGCAAGGAAGGCGAGACGCTAGATCGGCATGATCGCTGGCCGCTGTGCCGCGGTGGTATGGCGAGACCATCGGCTTCTGGGACAAGGATGCGTTGATCACGTGGACGTCGAACATCCAGGGATGGGCGGGTCACGGCGTGTTCGAGTTCTCGAGCAAGCTGCAGACGATCGAGATCTACACGCCGGTGCGTGACAAGGCGGGCAACGTTACGGCGCTGAACCACGAATCCGTTTTCTACGACGCGGACGCACTCGTCGAGCCGATCCGCATCGTGCGCAACTACCAGCGGCTCTCAGGTTTCGAGGAGGGCGATCCACCGCCGTTCATTGAGTGCGTCGCCTTCGGGCGCGATACGAGAGCAGCGCTCGAGCTTCTGCTCCACTCGGCACGGCAGAAGTAGCCCAAACTAAAACAAAACGCCGTTTATCCGTACTATCCGCACCATCCATGCTGCGTAACACAGCCTCATCCTACGGCAGCGTTGCCAAATTCCTGCACTGGCTCATGGCGCTGTGGTTTGTCGTGGCCTACGCGATCATCATTTACCTCAAGTGGAACAACACGAAATTCCCCATCCCCGGTCTCAACTACCACAAGGTCGTGGGCTTCTCGATCCTGCTTCCCTATGCGCTGCGTCTGTTGTGGCGCCTTTCGGATCCTCCCCCGCAGTTGCCGCCAACCGTGCCGCGCTGGCAGGCGCGGGCTTCACACATCAGCCACGGGCTGCTTTATCTGGTCATGGTCGTCATGCCGGTGACGGGTTACCTCGGCAACGGCGGCGGAGTGGACTACGGCATTTTTCAGATCCCTCCCTTCATGCGCAGCGAGTCAGCCGCTCGGCTGTTCGAAGTGCTCGGCATCACCATGCAGCAGTGGGATGTTTTCTTCGACACGATCCATTACGGAATTACAGGTCCCTATCTGTTTCCCGCCCTGATCGCCGCGCACGTTGGCGCGGTGATTTACCATCACTTCGTACAAAAGGACGACGTGCTGCGACGCATGCTGCCTGGCAGGCGGGCGCCGTAACTGCAGTCGAGCCCGGACGCGGGCGCATTCGTCCGGAGATCGAGGCCGGCTACTTGCCGGCGGGCGCGCTGCAGTCGCCGCCCGGGCAGCGGTTGTTCTCGAGGCAGAAGAACTCGTAAAGCCCGACCTTTTCCCACTCCGGATGCAGCTTCATCTGTAGAGCTTCGGTCCACGGTTTGGTGAAGATCTTCGGGTCATCGACCGTGAACTCGTAGGACAAGGTATCGGCATCCACGCGGCGGAGCCGCTCGATCGTGCGGAACGCATCGCTGTGCATCCGATATTCCTGGGGATTCACGTAGTAGTAGTCGTCGAGCGTCCAGCGCTTGAAGTTGCGGCTGTCGATGACGAGCGTGTCGCCTTCCCAATGCGCGACCGAGTCGCCGTAGAAGGTGGGCTCGAGGCCCTCGCGGTGGGCTCGCCCGTCGAGGGGGATCAGGCGCGTGGCGCGCTCGTATTCCGTCACCATCACGAGCCAATCGCCCGTTTGCACGATCTGCACGGGATAGGGCCCGAAGAACGCCGAGGGAAACCCGGACGGCATGCAGAACGCGCGCGGCTCGTCGACGAACGCGTCACCGGTGCGCGGCTTGTAGAACTGCCGTTCGCCGCCCGGCGTGAAAGCGGCAAAGTTCTGCTTCGTGAATGTGGTGGCGCCGGCGCCCGGCGGGGGCGCCGCCTGCCGCGGTTGGGACCAGAAGCCGGAAAAGTCGGGTTTGCCGTTCGGCGTTCGCGGCGTTTGCCAGGTTGCGCCGCCGGCTTGTGCCAGCCCGGTCTGCGACCAGCCGAGAACGATCACGCAGACGATCGACCAGTGGCGCCAACGGTGCTTCATCGCGTACCTCTGCCGGAGTCGATTCACTTCGGTGTTGCGTCCTCGCTCGACGCAGTGAACACATTGCGGCCGTCCGGGAACGTGACGCGGCCGGCCGACGCGTGGTTCGACCCGTCGCGGGCGCGGAAGCCCTCCACCTTCACGTCGGCGCCGATCTTCAGCACGTCCTTGTTGATGCCGCGCCTCATGAGCACGCCGGGCGGCGCGCCGGAGAACCCCCATTCCGCCGGGTTGCCGTCCGGTTCCGCCGTCTGGACGAAGAACCAGATGTGCGGGTTCGTCCACTCGACGCGAACGATCTTGCCGCTGATGGCCACAGGTTTCGTGCCGTCGAACACGGCGGGGAACGAATGATGCGCGTGCGCGACGCCGAGACAGGCCAGCAGCGAAGCCCCAAGGACGTATGCGAACCATTTTTTCATTGACGTGGCTCCGGAAACGCTGGCGCGTTGGCGTTCCTGCGTCCGGCCGTACGCGGCCATGTTGCCGAGATCATAGCGCAAGCCGCCGTACCGCGACGGGACGACGGCTGATCGAACGCATTCTGGCGCACCGGCGTGAGTGGGGCGAGGAGGGGACGCCGATGGCCTCGCTCGGGCCGCGAGCGCCGCCGCAGCCGTTGCTGTTTTGATGCGGCAGATCGTCGATGGGTCATAGTGCTAAAGCGCGCGTCACGCCGCACAGGATGCTGAACCGCGCGATGTGGAGCCGAAGTGCGCGTCGCCGCTCGTCCATTGAGGGTTAACATACGGTATTCGAGCGATCAGGGTTACCCGAGCCACCTTGGCAAACGGCGAGGGCCTGTGTCATCAAAGGAGGCCAGACGTGATGCGTCAAACGTGTAGAGTGGCCGCCTGGACTGCCTTGGCAATCGTGGCCGGCTCAGCGTCGACCCAAGAGTCGAAGCCCGATTCCCGAAAATCCGATTCGGCGCGGAAAACCGCGGATGACGACGTCGTGAATGTGGCGTTGGACAAGTGCGTCACGATGCCGCCCCTCGATCTTTCGGTCCTGAGCGACGCGCACGTGTATGTCCAAACTCGCGGTCGCAATCACTATCTGCTAACCACGGGCGAATGCAGAGATCTCAAGCAGAGCTACATCCGCGGCGAGGTCCAGCTCGTCCCGTATGGCGGCCGCGTCTGCCAGAGCGATGGCTCGTATTTCGTCTATCGCACGGCCGGCCACGAGGCGACCTGCCCGATTCTGACGATCGACCGCGTAACCAACAGGGCAGCGGCTCGAGCGCTCGCCGAGAGCGATCAATCCCGGATCAAGATCACGAAGATAACGCCGCCCGAATGACCGGCCCGCCGCTGCCGGCGAGCCGCGCGCTTCCACGAACGCGGCGACGGCTGAGCGCTCGATAACTAGACATGGGAGCTATCTCGCTGCGTCCCGTGCGCCTTCGATCCAGTGCGCGACGAGTTCCGTTTTCTCCTCGTCCTCGAGGCCACGTCCCTCCAGATCCTCCCACGTCGAGAACGCGAGCGCGTGCTGCAGGGTCGTCGCGACCCTGCTGGCGGTGGCCGCGCGCTCGGCGCCCATCTCGGCGGCCAGGCCGCTGCCCACCGAAGCCACGAACGCCGAGAACTGCGCCATCGGCCGCGCGAGCGCCGGCACGTCGGCGGCATCCCGGTGCGAGCTCCGCCACATTCGCTGCGTCGACGAATAGTAGTGGAAGAACGCGCGGAGCGCGGCCTTCGCACGCTCCGTTGCGTCCGCGACAGAAGCCCACACCTCGGGTTGCGGCGGCGGGTTCAACTCTAGCCAGTGCGACGTGCACGCTTCGAAGATCGCTTGCTCGTCGGGGAAGTGGCGGTAGACCGTCAGCCGCTGCACGCCGGCCTTGCTCGCGATCGCGCTGATCGTCGTCGCGCGCGGCCCGACCTCCTCGTGCAGGCGCATCGTCGCTTCGATGATCTTTCGGCGGGTCGCGTCTTGGGACTCCGCGCGGCCTGTCATGCGGTACCGGCGCTTCCTTCTCATTGGATGAACATATATGTTCACTTAACTGTTGACAAGGGCACGTCCGGTGGCTAACCTTTGTTTCAGGTGAACAGCGGTGTTCACTGGAAATGAGCCAGGAGATCCATCATGACTCTCACGGAAAAGATCGAACGCAACCGGCGCACGGCCGAGCGTTTTCTCAACGGCACGCACTCGAAGAACCTTGGTGACGTCTCGGTGATCGACGACACGGTTTCGCCTGGAATCGTTTGCCATGGGTTCCCCGGCATGACGATCCGGGACAAGGAAACCTACAAGAACTTCTTCCGCGTTTTTCGGCAGTCGTTCTCGGATATGGACTGGAAGATCCACGCGCTGGTCGCCGACGAGAACTACGTTTCGGCGCGCTGGCAGATCTGGGCCACGCACTCCGGCGAGTTCGGCGGCGTGAAGGCGGACGGCCGGCGCGTCACGTTCGATGGCATGGTGCTCTATCGCTTCCAAGATGGGCTCATTGCGGAAACGTGGTTGCACATCAACGAGCTTCAGTTACTGGGGCAGATCGGTGCGCTTGGCGTCGACGCCTCGCAGGTAGCGCAATAACGCACAGCGGCGATTCGGCTACGCCCTGACCGGAGTGTCGGGCGTAGCCGAACCGACGTGCCGAGAGCGACGCAGTGCACAACCTTGCGGCGATCGGCAGTAGCGGGGGCGTCCGCGGGAGTGCCGCCCGGCGCCGGTCAGACCCGGAGCCGGGTGAACCGTCGCGCCGCC
>CAWDUG010000006.1:0-329792 GCA_963805435.1 uncultured Gammaproteobacteria bacterium | reverse complement strand
CGGCGGTCCACGGCCCCCGGGCTAGGCAGCCATCCATGGCGGTCGCCGGCGATCCGGGCTTAGGATGAGCACGGTGTAGTTTCGGGGGACGAGTCATGGGCGGTAGCCGAGTGACCTTGGGCCTGATCGTCGCCGCGCTGGTAGCGGTGAGCGCAAACGCGCAACCACCACCGCCGCCGTTGCCGGACGGTTACATGCGCGCGCCGGCCGTCGCGCCCGGCCTCGCACCCAAGATGCAGGTGCACGAAACGACGGCGGGCGCGCACGTGTTTCAGGCCAACTTCGGCGCCGGCGACGAGATCGTGTCCGGGCTCACCGACCTCATGCTGAAGCACCACATCAAGAGCGGCTACGTCACGGGCCTGGGTGGACTGTCCGGCGCGCTGCTCGCCTTCGGCGACCCGAAGGTCAATGCGTTCAGAAAGATTCCGATCACCGACAAGTGCGAGCTCGTCTCGCTCGTCGGCGACATCGCGGAACGCGACGGCAAACCGTACGTGCATCTGCACGCCGTGGTCGCGTTCGCCGACGGCAGCACGAAGGCGGGCCATGTCATGGAGGCGCATGTCGCCCCGATCGCAGAGATTTCGGTGGTCGCGACTTCGATCGGGAACGCGGCCCACTGATCGAGCAACCCACCCACAACGAGGAACACGACATGGCAGACACGACTGCAAGAGGCCGATTCGTTTGGCACGAGCTCATCACGCCAAACGCGGCGGGTGCTCACGAGTTCTACTCGAAGGCCGTCGGCTGGAAGCAGCAGGCGTGGGAGCAGGACAAGTCGTACTCGATGTTCGTCGGGTCCGCCGGACCGCTTGGTGCCGCCGTCGAAAATCGCAGCGCCGTTCCGCACTGGCTGGCCTACATCGGCGTGCCGAACGTCGATGCCGCAGTGGCCACTGCCGTGCGGCTCGGAGCGAAAGTGCTGACGCCGCCGACGGACATTCCGAACGCGGGCCGGCATGCCGCGCTCGCAGACCCGCAGGGCGGCGCGTTCGCCGTGCACAGTTCCGCGATGCCCCCGTCGCCGGAACGTGCACCTTCGCACGGTGAGTTCTCGTGGCACGAGCTCGCGACTACGGTCGATCCGACGCTGGTGTTTCCGTTCTACGCCCAGTTGTTCGGCTGGGAGGAAATGCTTCGCCACGAGATGGGCGCGATGGGCACGTACCTGATCTTCGGGCGCAACGGCATGCAGCTCGGCGGCATGTTCAACAAGGGCGACATGGGCAGACCGGGGCCCGCGTATTGGGTCTGCTACGTGAGCGTGCCGAACCTCGACGAGGCGGTCGAGCACGTGAAGGCCGGCCGCGGCTCCTTGGTGCACGGGCCGGCGGACGTGCCGGGCGGCGACAAGATCGCGCAGCTCATGGATCCGCACGGCGCGTTCTTCGCGATGCACTGGTCCGCGAGCACGCCCGCCGCGCAGGTCCGGGCGAAGCCCGCGGCGACGAAGCCGGTCGCCAAAGCGGCTGCCAAGCCCAAGCCCGCTGCGACGCCGGCGCCGAAAGCGATCAAGAAGAAGGCAAAGAATCTCGCCAAGAGCGCCAAGAACGCCAAGAAGACAAAGAAAGTAGCGAAGAAGGCGCCGAAGAAGGCGCCGAAGAAAGCCGCCAAGAAGCCGGCGAAGAAGGTTGCGAAGAAGCAAGCGGCGAAGTCGAAGCGCAAACCCGCGAAGAAAGCGCGCGGCAAACGTCGTTAGGCAGCGGCGTCAGGCCTTTTCGCGGCGGTATTTCACGAGCGCCGCGAGCCGGTACAGCCCGTGCACGAACTTGCCGTACGGCAGCGTGACGAACAGCGCGAGCACGATGCCAAGATGCACGATCAGCAGCACGCCCATGGCCGTGTGCCCGCGCAGCGCGAGCAACGCCAGTCCGGTGCCGCTCGTGAGCAGCAGCAACGCGATGAAAGCCCCATCGAGCCTGTCCTCACTCTCGTGCGACAGCTTGGGGTCGCGCGCGCGGCGCAGCCACAGTAGCCCGGCCGTGCCGATCGCAAGGGCGCCACCGCCGAGCGTGCCGAGCACCACAGGCAGGCTCGTGTACGCGTAGGGCGCCAGGCTGCCCGCGAAGTGGTACAGCGCGGCCACACAGGTCGAAGCGAAACACAGCGCGAAGCCATACAGCGTGAGGTGATGCATGCGCTTGCGCCACGGCGTGCGGACCTCGAGCGCAGTCACGCACTCCGCAGCGCCGACGTGCAGATGCCGCAGCGTGAACGCATCGTGCAGTGCGCCGGCGACTCCGCCGCGCGGCGCGAGGGTCGTCGGGCGCGCGGCCGCCGCGGCGAAGTCGCGCCGGCAGCGCGCGGCTCCCATCGCGAGCGCTACCAGCACGAACAGCCCGACGCCGCCAAACAACGTGACGAGCACGGCGTGCGGAATCACAGCGTAGAAATCCCCGCCCGGCGCGTGGAGCGCGCTGCCGTTCAGCGCGAAGGTGGCGCCGAGCAACGCGACAGTGAAAAAGAGCGCCAGCAGCAGTGCGGTGCCCACGCTCTGTGCGCGGAACGCGCCCGCGAAAGCCGGCGGCCACGCGTACTGCTCGTAGGACACGACGCGCGCGGCGGCGAGCGTCTGCGGCACGTTGATCGCGAACTCGTGCGGCGGCGCGTACTGGCACGCGTACAGACACTCACCGCAGCCATGACACAGGTTCGCGAGATAGTTCACGTCGGCGCTCGCGAACGTCAGCCGCTGCTCGAGCGCCTGGAACGCGGGGCAGTACTGCTCGCAGTAGCGGCACGCGTTGCAGACCGCGAGCACGCGTGCGGCTTCGCAGCGTCTCCTCAGCGGCTTGCATGTTGCGCTGCGCTACGGCCCGCGATGCGGCCGAACACTGTTCCGATCGTCATGCCGATACCGGCCACGTAGCCGCGCCGCAGCACGTTGCCGGCCATGATCTCGCCGGCCGCGTACACGTTCGCGAACCTGGAGCCGCTCGCGGCCAGCACGCGCGCGTCGGAGTCGACGCGCACGCCGAGATACGTGAACGTGATGCCGGGTTTCAGCGGATACCCCCAGAAAGGCGGTGTGTCGAGCCGCTGTGCCCAATGCGTCTTGTCCGGCGCGAGACCCACCGTGCGGCAGTCGTCGAGCGAGCTGGTGTCGAACGTGCCGGGGCGTACGGCCGCGTTGAAGCGCTGCACGGTCGCCTCGAGCCCGTCTGCGTTGAGCCCGAGCAGCGTCGCGAGCTCACGGATCGAGCCGGCCTCGATGGGCGGAAACACGGACGGCATGAACCGGCTGCGCACCTTCGCGTCGACGATCGAGTACGCGATCTGGCCCTGCTTCACGCGCGATCAGCTTGCCCCAGATCGCGTAGCGCTTCGGCCAGATGTCCTCGCCCTCGTCGTAGAACCGCTCCGCCGCGCGGTTCACGACGATACCGAGCGGCAGCGAGTCGAGCCGCGTGACGATGCCGCCGTCGAACTGCGGCGCGCGGCCGTCGACGGCCACGGCGTGGCATTCGGCTGGGTCGCCGATCGGCGCCGCGCCGGCGTCGAGCATGCAGTCGCAGGACCGTGCCGGTGTTGTGCGGCGTGCCGCGGACGATGAAGTTGCGCGCCGCGTCGCCCCACGCCGCGCGCAGCCAGTCGAGATTCGCTTCGAAGCCGCCGGCCGCGAGCACGACGGCGTTTGCGCCGATCCGCTCGGCGTGATCGCGCGCTCGCACGGTCGAGTGCACTGCACGCGCCGTCGCGCAGCTCGAGCCCCACGACCTCGGCGTCGTAGCGCACGTCGATGCCGAGCCGTTCGGCCGCGGCGTAGTAGCTGTTCATGAGCGCCGTGCCGCCGCCGAGGAAGAACGCGTTCGTGCGCGACAGCTGCAGTGTGCCGCGCAGCGACGTCTGGAAGCGTGCGCCGAAGTTGCTGCATCCACGCAGGAGCACTCGGCCGAACGTTCGACGACGAGCTGCGTGAGCTTTGCGTCTGTCTCACCGCCGTTCACGCGCTCGATATCGGCCATGAGCTCGTGCTCGGGGTAGCTCTCGGTCAGCACGTCGGTCGGCGCCGCGTGTGCGCAACGCAAATTACGTGTGTGGCGGCTGTTGCCGCCGCGCAGCGCGCGCGGCGCACAGTCGAGCACGAGCACGCTCGCGCCTAGCTCGCGCGCCACGAGCGCGGCCGTGAGCCCGGCGTTGCCGCCGCCGACGACCGCGACGTCGTACGCGCGCGTCGCGCTCATTCGTCCGCCGCCTCGTGGGGGCGCCGCCACCAGCGCCGCAGCAGCCACGGCGCCACGAGCATTGCGACCGCGGTCGCGAGCAGCGTGGCGGAGATCGGCCGCGTGACGAATACGCTCAAGTCGCCGTCGCTGATGGCGATGGCGCGGCGGAATTGCTGCTCCGCCATCGGGCCCAGCACGAGCCCGAGCACGGCCGGCACGAGCGGCAGGTCGAGCACGCGCATGCCGAGGCCGATGACACCGACCGCGTACATGAGGCCCACGTCGACCAGCGACCGGTTCAAGCTGTACGCGCCGATCGACGCCAGCACGAGCACGCCGGCGAACAGCAACGGCCGCGGCACGAGCATCACGCGCGCCCAGAGACCCGCGAGCGGCAGGTTCAGCACCAGCAGCATCGTGTTGCCGACGTACAGGCTCGCGATCAGCGTCCACACGAGATCGGGCCGCGTCTGGAACAACAGCGGCCCCGGTTGCAGGCCGTATTGCTGGAACGCCGCGAGCATGATCGCGGCCGTGGCGGACGAAGGCACTCCGAGCGTCAGCAGCGGCACGAGCACACCGGCCGCCGCCGCGTTGTTCGCGGCTTCCGGGCCTGCCACGCCTTCGATGGCGCCGTGGCCGAATTCCTCGGGCCTGCGGGAGAGGCGCTTCTCCGTAATGTAGGACAAGAACGTCGGGATCACCGTGCCGCCGACCGGCAGGATGCCGAGCGGAAAACCGATCAGCGTGCCGCGCAGCCATGGCTTCCACGAGCGCCGCCACTCCTCGCGATTCATGCCGGCGCGCCGCGTGAGCTCGATGGGCGCCGCATCCTGGCGGCCGTGTTGCCACGCCTGGTGCAGCGTCTCGCCCACGGCGAAGAGCCCGATGACGAGGATCACGACGTCGATGCCGTCGAGCAGCTGCGGAATGCCGAATGCGAAACGTGCGTTGCCGGTCAGCGCGTCGATGCCGACCAGGCCGAGGGCCAACCCCAGGAACAGGCTGAACAGGCCGCGCACGAGACTCGCGCCGAGCAGGGCAGTGACGGCGGAGAACGCGAGCACCGTCAGCGCGAAGTAGTCCGCGGGGCCGAACTTCGAGCGCGGCGGAGGCGAGCACGGGTGCGGCGAACGTGAGGCCGAGCGTCGCGAGCGTGCCGGCCACGAACGAGCCGATCGCGGCCGTCGCGAGCGCGGCCGCCGCGCGCCCCTGGCGCGCCATCTGGTAGCCGTCGAGCGCGGTGGCGATCGAGCCGGTTTCGCCCGGCGTGTTCAGCAGAATGCTCGTCGTCGACCCGCCGTACATCGCGCCGTAGTAGATGCCGCCGAACATGATGAACGCGGACGTCGGGTCGAGGCCGAACGTCACCGGCAGCAGCACGGCCACCGTGAGCGCGGGGCCGATGCCGGGCAGTACGCCGATCGCGGTGCCGAGCGTGGTGCCGAGGAAGGCCCAGAACAGATTCGTCGCAGACAGCGCGCCCGCGAAGCCCTGACCCAGTGCGTCGAGCGTGCTCACAGCCAACCCGCAAGCACGCCGGCCGGCAGCTGGACTTGCAGCAGGTCCGCGAACAGCAGATAGGCGCCGATCGCGACGCCGAAGGCCACGCCCAGGTCGCGCCACGGACGCCGTGCGTCGAACGCGCGCGCCACGAGCCAGAACAATGCGGCGCTCGCCAGCACGAACCCCGCGCTCTCGGCGAGCAGCAGGTCGAGCAGCACGCCGGCCGCGATCCACGCGAGCGGCCGCCAGTGGCCGCGCTGCGCGGTACCGCGCCGTCGCAGTCGCTCGCGCACGACGCTTACCGCGGCCGCGGCGGCGAACAGCGCGAGCCCCGCGAGCACGAACAGCGGATACGGGCCGCTGTCGCGCAGCGAGTGCACGGTGTCGTCACCGGTGCCGAGCTCGCGCAGAACGCTGCGCACGCGTCGCTCTTCGCTCGCGGCGAAGCGCGTGAACTCCTCGCCCGCAAGGTAGCGGTCGAGCCAGCGATAGCGATCGAGCATCTCGCGCCACTCGGGCGATTGCACCATGCGCTCGAGCAACGTCGTGAGACGCGCACGGTCGGCGGCGTCGATGCCGGGCGGCGCCAGCACGGAGCGCCAGTTCTCGAACTCGACGTTCACGCCCTGCTCGCGCAGCGTCGGCACGTCGATGCCGGGCAGCCGCTCCGCGCTCGAGATCGCGAGCACGCGCACGGTGCCGGCTTCCATCTGCGGCAGGAATTCCGCGAGCCCGTTGATGCCGACGGACACTTGCCCGCCCAAGATCGCGGCCAGCGATTCGCCGCCGCCCGAGAACGCGATGTAGTTCACGCGCCGCGGCGCGACGCCCACGGCTTCGGCGAACAGTCCCGCCAGGATCTGGTCGCTGCCGCCCGCAGAGCCGCCGCCCCACGAGATCGCTTCCGGGTTTGTCCGAAAAGCGGCGATCAGATCGTCGAGCGTGCGAAACGGCGACGCCGTCGGCACGGTGATGACTTCGTACTCGCCCGTCAGGCGCGCGAGCGGCACGGCGTCCGCCGTCGTGATGGGCGAGTCGTGCATGACGATGCCGCCGAGCATGATCAGGCCCGAGATCAGCAGCGCGTCGCCGCGGCCGTGCTCCGCGCCCACGAAGCGCGCGAGGCCGATCGTGCCCGCAGCGCCCGGGACGTTGTCGACGATGGGTGTCGTCACGAGGCCCGTGCGCTGCAGCACCTGCTGCATCGCGCGCGCCGTCTGGTCCCAGCCGCCGCCCGGTGCGGCCGGCGCGACCAGGTGCAGCTCCTTGACGAGCGGCTGCGCGCCCGCCGGTATCGCCAACGGCAGCGCGAGCGCCAGCAGGCAGGCGCGGACGAGGGCAGTGCGGAATCTTGAGGTCCCCCGGGACGGTCGACGCTCATTATATGAGTATCGGCCGAGGGCTGCCGGTGGCGGACGCTACGTCACTGCGATGACGTCCGCCGGGTGAGCGGCAGATGCCGGAGGAGTCCATGCGAATACGTGCCCGGCCGCCGGCCTCGACGTGCACGGCGCAGAACCGGTCTCGCATCGGTTTACGATCCACGATGCGGACGGCAACGCCGACGTCGAGCTGAACTTCTCGTTCCCGCTGACGCGCAAACGCCACGCGCAGCTCGAGCACCTGCTCGAAGAAGGCTATTCGCAGCACGACGCCTACGAGCTGATCGTCGGCGGCGAGATCCTCTCGCACATCGACGTGTTGAAGAAGAAGGCGAAACGCTGACCGCAGCCAGGGATGGTTAGCGCGCCTGGCTCCGTTGCGCGAGCCAGCGTTGGAGTCATACGGGGGTGCTTGCGACTGGCGCCATCGCTATGATGACGGCAATTGGTCGTCTACCTTCGGGGGAATATCACATGAAGCTGCTTGCGTTGCCCGCACTCGCCCTGTCGTTCGCGCTCGCGGCCGCCGCGCCGCTGGCGGCTCAGGACCTCACGATCACGAACGCCCGCATCATCGTCGGCAACGGCACGGTGATCGACAAGGGTTCGATCGTCGTGCGCGGCGGCAAGATCGAATCCGTCGCCGCGGGTGCGCCGAAGTCGAAAGCCGGCCGCACGATCGACGCGCATGGCATGTCGGCGATGGCCGGCTTCATCGACGCGCACAAGCACGTGAACACCGGGCCCATGGAGAAGGAGCAGATGCAGCGGCTGCTCGAGGCCGGCTACACGACGGTGCTGTCCGGCGGCGGCCCGGCCGAGGGCAACATCACGCTGCGCGATCACATCGAGCAGGGGCTCATCAACGGCCCGCGCATCATTCCGTCGGGCGGCATTCGGCTCAATCAGCACACGCCGGAATCGGCGCGCGCGGAAGTCCGCAAGATGGCCGCCATGGGCATCAAATGGACGGGTGAGATCGCGCTCACGCCCGTGCCTGGCCCGAGCGAGAAGGAGATCGAGACGCTGAAGGCGATCCTCGACGAAGGCAACAAGGTCGGCGTGAAGGTACAGGTTCACGCCGTGAGCTCGCCCGCGATGATGGCCGCCGTCAACGCCGGCATCAAATATCTCGTGCACATCCCGAACAAGGACTGGGTCAGCAAGGAGGACGCGCAGAAGGTCGCCGCCTCGGGGGCAAAGTCGCTCATTACGATCGGCTTCGGCGCGCCGGTATTCGGCGTGTTCGCGAACGACAACAACCCGCGCTTCCGCGACGGCAAGCCGTGGCCGCAGGGCATCGTCGACGGCGTACGCCTCGGCGAGGAAGCCGGCTACATGATCGTCAACGCCCGCACGCTGTTCGATGCGGGCGCGCTCATCGGCTACTGCACCGACACGGTCTACGACGCGGTCGCAGGCCTCGAGCACGAGCTGAAGTCGATGAACGTGGTGTTCTCGACGCAGGACATGGTCAAGATCATGGGCCCGAACACGGCCACGTATCTCGACATGCAGGACCAGCTCGGGACGCTCGAGGCGGGCAAGCTGGCCGACCTCATCCTGCTCGACGGCAACCCCCTCGAAGGCTACTGGAACTGGCTCAAAACCAAGGTTGTCGTGAAGGGCGGCAAGGTCGTAATCGAGAAGCGCTAGCTGGCGGGCACCCACGGGTATTCCAGCGGAGAGGCAGAAAGTCTATACTGCCGCCTCCCTATCGCTTCCGATGAGCCTGCAGGCATGGTGCCTACATCCTCTGAAGGCGAAAACGCTACCTGAGGAGGTAACCATGGGCAGGAAACTTTACGTCGGCAATTTGCCGTATTCGGCCACTGAGCAGACGCTGCGCGATGCATTCAGCGCCAGCGGCACGGTGGATTCCGCCACCGTGATCACGGATCGCGACACGGGCCAGAGCAAGGGCTTCGGCTTCGTCGAGATGTCCACGGATGCGGAGGCGCAAGCCGCCACGCAGGCCATGAACGGGCAGACGATCGACGGTCGCCAGATCAAGGTCAACGAAGCCAAGCCGAAGACCAGCGGCGGTGGCGGCGGTGGCCGTAGCGGTGGCGGTGGCGGTTACGGCGGCTGGCGGCGGCGGTGGCCGTGGCGGCTACGGCGGTGGCGGCGGCGGTCGCTACTAAGCGCCGACTTAGATTCGCGAGCACAGTCGGGGCCGACGTGGAAACGCGTCGGCCCCGATTTTGTTTCCGGCGCGCGATCGACGCAATGCGCCGAGCGCTATGTGGCCCGTCGCGCGCGACGGGGCGCACGTCGAACGTCCCTTCCGGCGTGTCCCGCGAGGGACGCTCTCTCGCGTCGGCATCACCTGCCGTTCCGCCAAGCGCCGTCTGGATTCAATGCGTCAGCGTGTAGATGGCGAAGTTGACGCCCATGCGCAGCGCGAGGTTCGCGGCTTCGTGCGGGTAGTAGGCCTTGTCGGCGTGCTGCCAGCCGTCAGCGATGTCGTTGTTGTACGTGATCATGACCATGACGCGGTTGTCGTCGTCGAGGATCGCGCGCCAGTGCGGCACGGCGCCGTCGTTTCGATACCCACGCGGCAGGTGCTGCAACGTTGGAATCCGCGGCCGGTCCTTCAGGTCGTAGACGACGTGAAAGATCGGGTGGTCGTCCGGCAGCTCGATGATGGGCCGGTCGGGGAACACCCGCTTGATGCTTGCGACGAAGCCCTCCCACTCCACGGTGCCGTAGAAGCTGTCGCAGAGCAGGAACCCGCCGCGCAGCAGGTACTCGCGCAGCTTGTTCGCCTGGGCATCGGTCAGGTCCCAGGCGCCCACGAGACCGGAAATCAGGAACGGCCAGTAGTAGGCGTCGATGTCGTCGTCGAGATTCACGGGCTGCTCGGTGAGCCGGACATCGATGGTGCTCAAGCGCCCGAGGATGCGGGCGAGGGTGCGGTCCGCGTCGGGGTAGTCGACGGTCCACGCCGTGCCGCCACGGTGCCAATCGCCACCGCCGGCACCGAGCATCCAGCCGGTGCGTGTCTGCGGAAACATCAATCGGCCGACCACGAACTCCGCGTGTCGGTCCGGATCCGGCGGTACCTCAGGGTTGCTGCGCGACCAGCCGCCCTCGATGCTCGGATATTCGCGCCAGAGTTGTTGCGCACTCGCCGCGCACGCTGTGCCGAATAGCCAGCAGGCGAGGGCGAAGCGTGCGACGTGCGTCAGCATGCGTCAGCGCGCGTGCAGCGGCGAGAGGCCGGTGGCCGCAATCGTATTCGCCGCTTCCGGCGACGCGAGGTAGCGAATCAGCGCGCGTGCCGCGGCTGCGTGCTGCGAGCTCGCAATCACAGCGGCCGAGAACACACTCGCCTTCTGCACCTCGGCCGGCAGCGGCCCGACGATCTCTATGCCTTCGATGGGTTGAAGCTCGCTCAACTGCTGAAAGCCCAGCTCGGCATCGCCGCGCGCGACGACGGCGCCCACACGTTCGCGCTCGATCTTGTGGCTCTTGGCCGCCACTTGCTCCGCGATGCCGAGCCTTTGGAACAGCTCGGTCGAGACGTACGTGCCGCTGACGCTGCCGGAATAGGCGATCGATTTGGCGGCGAGCAGGGTCGAGCGCAGGGCCGCCACGCTGCTGATGTCCGGCTTCGGCGCACCCGCGCGCACCGCGATGCCGATCGTCGAGCGCACGAGGTCCGCGCGGCTATCCGCGAGCACGAGCTTGGCGTCGATCAACTGCTGCAGCACCGTGTCGGCCACGATCACGACGTCGATGGCTTCGCCGCGTGCCAGCCTGCTCGGGATCGAGTCCTCGGCGGCGCCGATCGACGTGGCAACGGTCACCACGGTCTCGTGCGTCACTCGCTCGAGCTCAGGCTTGAGCTTCAGGTATGCGGCCGTGAATGTGCCCGAGGTCGCGACGCGAATCTGCGCATGCGCCGCGCCGGCGAAGAACGCAACGGCGACGAGCGCCGCGACCGGCGGTGCGAGTGCTCTGAAGCATGCTCGCATCGCCGGCATCTCGCGCTACCGCGCCGCGGGCGGCGTGAGCAGCTTGTCCTTGTTGGCCGTGAACAGCGCGCGCACGCTCGTCGGCTCGCGCCCCGTGAGCTCCTTGAAGTGCGTGGTCGTGAACGCCATCGCCGGCCGGCCGAAGCCGGGCCGCGCGCTCGCGTCGCCTTGCACCACCTCGATGGCCTTGCCGGTCACGGCCGCCGCGGCGGCGGCCACCTCGCGTACGCCGAGCAGCTCGGGCCCCGTGACGTCGTAGGCCTTGTTCTCGTGGCCCGGCGTCGTGAGCACGGCGGCCGCGGCCGCGGCGCAGTCGGCGCGCGTGATGTAGCCGATGGGCGATTCGTTCGGCGGGATCACGGCCTTGCCGGTGGCCACCATCTGCGCGGCCTGGCGCAGTAAGCCGTCCATGTAGATCGAGTTGCGCAGCATGGTCCACGCCACGCCGCTGGCCTTCAAGTCATTCTCGGTTTGCTGGTGGTTCGCCGCGAGGCCTTCGAGGTCGCCGCGGGTGATGCCGATGTACGACGTGTACGCGATCTGCTTCACGCCCGCGGCCTTGGCCGCGTCGATGGCGCGCTTCAGCAGTACGGTCGAGGGCTCCGTCTTCGAGCCGCCGACGCTGATCAGCAACATGCGCGTGCCGCCGGCGTACGCCGCGGCTAGCGACTCGGGTTTCGTGAAGTCGCCGAAGCGCACGCTCGCGCCGAGCTTCGCGTACTCGGCTTCCTTCTCCGGCGTGCGGCTCACGAGGATCAGATGATCGGCCGGCACCCCGCGCGCGAGCAGTTCCTTGATCGTGAGGCCGCCCAGGTTGCCGGACGCGCCTGAGACGATGATCTTGTCGGTGCTCGGCGCCTTTTGCGCGAGAGCGGCGGGCACTTGGGACACCGCGGCGGTTGCGGCGACAGCGGTGACGAGGCGGCGGAAGAATGTGCGGAAGCGGATTTGGTTCACTGCGAGCTCCATAGCAAAGGTAGATCAGCGTTTCAGCGGCGGTAATGTCGGCTTGTCGGCGGGCAGGCTGGCCTTCGATTGTGCGGGACACGGCAACGACGGCAGCTTCGATAGTACACCGGCCCGGTAACCGGCGGCGCGAGGGCTATAATCCGCGGCGGGGTCCACCGCCGAGGTTGCCATGCGCTTGCGTTCAATCGCCACACGCCTCCGCGTGTTTCCAAGGGTCGCGCTGATAGTCGGTCTTTCGATTGCAGCCGCCGCGCAACCTGCTGCCGCGCAGCACGGCGCGACGAACGGCGAATGGAAAACGTACGGCGGCGATCTCGGCAACACGCGCTACTCGCCGCTCGATCAGATCGACGCCGCGAACTTCAGCAAATTAGAGATTGCCTGGCGGTTCAAGACCGACAGTCTCGGGCCCACGCGCGAGTACACCTTCGAATCCACGCCGCTCATGGTCGATGGCGTCGTGTACTCGACGGCCGGCTCGCGGCGCGCCGTGGTCGCGCTCGATGCCGGCACAGGGGAGCTGCTCTGGATCCATCGGCTCGACGAAGGCGCGCGGGGTAAGGCCGCGCCGCGGCAGCTCTCGGGCCGCGGCCTCGCGTACTGGAAGAGCGGCAACGACGCGCGAATCCTGTACGTGACGCCCGGCTATCAGCTCGTCGCGCTCGACGCGCACACGGGGCTTAAGATCCCGACGTTCGGCAACGGCGGCATCGTCGACCTGAAGCAGAACGACGATCAGGACATCGATCTGGTGAACGGCGAGGTGGGCCTGCACGCGACCCCGGTCGTGGCGAAGGACGTCGTGATCGTGGGCGCCGCGCACCGCACCGGCGCGAATCCGAAGACGATTCGCAACGTGAAGGGTTACGTGCGCGGCTTCGACGTGCGTACGGGCGAGCGGCTGTGGATCTTCCACACGATCCCCAAGCCCGGCGAGTTCGGCACCGAGAGCTGGCTCAAGGGCTCGGCCGAATACACCGGCAACACGGGCGTGTGGGCGCAGATCTCCGTCGACGAGGATCTCGAGACGGTGTACCTGCCGGTCGAGGAACCGACCGGCGACTACTTCGGCGCGAATCGCCCCGGCGACGGTTTGTTCGGCGAGACCCTGCTCGCCGTCGATCTGTACACCGGCAAGCGCAAGTGGCACTACCAGCTCGTGCATCACGGCATCTGGGACAACGACATTCCGTGCGCGCCGATCCTGCTCGACGTGACGGTCGACGGCAAGCGCGTGAAGGCCGTCGCGCAGCCGACGAAGCAGGCGTTCCTGTACGTGTTCGACCGCGCGACGGGCAAGCCGATCTGGCCGATCGTCGAGAAGCCCGTGCCGAAGGGCGACGTGCCGGGCGAGTGGTACTCGCCCACGCAGCCGTTTCCGACCAAGCCGCCGGCCTACGACCGGCAGGGCGTGACCGAGAACGACCTGATCGACTTCACGCCGGCGCTGCGCAAAGAAGCGCTCGACATCGTGGCCTGGCACAAGCTGGGGCCGCTGTTCACCCCACCCGTGGTCAGCAACATCAACGGCCCGCTCGGCACGCTCATGGCGCCGAGCCAGGACGGCGGCACGAATTGGCAGGGCGGCTCGTTCGACCCCGAGACGCACATTCTGTATGTGCCGTCGGGCTCCACGGTCGTCAGCAAAGGTCTCGTGCCGCCGTACCCCGGCCAATCCGAGATGGCGTACGTCGAGGGCAACGCTGTGAGCGGGGCTCGCACGACCGGCGGCTCGGGCTCGGCCGCGGGCGGCGGGCGCAGCGATTTCCAGGGCGCGGAGCGGCAGGCGGCGAAGCCGGCCGACGCTTCGCGCGGGCCCCCGCGTGCGGCGCTGAACGTGCAGGGGCTGCCGCTGTTGAAGCCGCCGTACGGCACCCTCAGCGCCATCGACATGGATCGCGGGCAGATCCTGTGGCGCGTGCCGCACGGCGAGACGCCGGACGACATCAAGAACAATCCGGCCCTGAAGGGCCTGAGCATTCCGCGTACGGGGCAGGCCGGCTCGCAGGGCACGCTCGTGACGAAGACCCTGCTGATCTCGGGCGAGCGGCTCTATACGACCACTTCGACGGGCGAGCTCGGCGCGATGCTGCGTGCGTACGACAAGGCCACGGGCCGCGAGGTCGGCGCGGTATACATGCCGGCGCCGCAGAGCGGCTCGCCGATGACGTACGCCTGGGGCGGCGAGCAGTACGTGGTCGTGGCGATCAGCGGGGCGCAGTACGCGGGCGAGCTGCTGGCGTTCAAGCTGCCGAAACGCTAACGCCACGGCGCACGCTCGGGGTACTGGCAGTGCCCGTTGGCACGAGGCTCGCGCGCCAATTGACTCGCGGGTCAGTTATTGTCGATCATGCGCACCACAAGCCTTAGGGGGCACGAAATGAAAACACGCATCGTCATTGGGTCTGGTTTCTCTGTTTGCGGCGGGCGTTGCGTTCGCGCTGGCGGAGCCGGTCATGGGCGTCAAGGATCCGGAGTCGCTGTTCAAGTCCAGCGATGCCGAAGCTGAACCGCAACAAGCAGGCGGCGCTGCATATCGAGCGCGAGCTGCTGCAGTGCGGCCAATGGGACCGCGCCAGCGAGTGGCTGACGGACGCCTACCATCAGCACAACCCGAACGCGGCGTCGGGACTGAAGGGCGTCGTGTTCTTCTTCACGCAGGTGCTGAAGCAGAAGCGCGATGGCCAACTGCGGCGCGCTGACGGCGCCGGTCGTGGCCGTCATGGCCGAGGGCGACTATGTGACCGTGATGACGGGACCGCGAGATGGACGATCCGAACAACCCCGGGCAAGAAGTACAACACGTCGTGGTTCGACACCTGGCGCTTCGTCGACGGCAAGGCCGACGAGCACTGGGATCCGGCGACGATCAGCCGCGCCGCCGCCCGCCAAGTAGTCTTCGCCAAGTAAATCTTCGGATACATAAGGTCGGCCGGGTCCCGCAGGCGCGGGGCCCGGAACGGCCTGAAAGCCGCGCCAACACTGCGCCTGCCTGGCTGGGGGACGGTCTTCTATCAGTGCGAGCGCCAGTCGCGTGTCGAACGCCTTCAAATTAGAATTTATACTGCGCCTCCCGGGATTTAGGCGCGGTTCAGGGGCGAAGACGTAAGCTAGTGCAATACGAAGATGCCGAAATGCAGAGCCGCCCCCCGGGCCGTATATATGAGACAAGACTTCGGTTTGGAGCAATTTGAGGAGTAGCGATATGAGTACCCAGAGCAAAGTCGCCAGCGTTCTGGTCACCGCCGCCTTGGTGGCGGCCGTGCCAGCGTGGGCGCATCACTCGTTCTCGATCTTCGACGCAGAGCAGACCAAGACGTTTACCGGTGTTGTCACACGCGTGAACCCGGATGCGAACCACTTGCAGATCTTCTTCGCGCCGATGAACGAGGAGCGCAAGAACGTCGAGCGTACGCCGGACGGCAAGCCCGTCGTGTGGGCCGTCGAAATGGCAGGCTCGGCGCAGTCGGCGAAGGACGGCATCTCGGTCAACGCGTTCCCGCCCGGCACGATCTTCACCGTATCGCTGCACCCGCTGCGTAACGGCGATCCGGCCGGTGCACGCCAGGGTGTGCTGTACAAGTGCCCGGCCAAGACGCCACCGGCGGCTGGCAAGAACTGCGACAGCGTCACGGGGCACGAGATGATCGGCGGCGACGTCGTTCCGCCTGCGCAGACGAAGAACTGATCGGGTAACCGGCCGTGTTTCTGGAGTTTGCGAAGGCGCTGGGCGGCTCGCCGCTCAGCATCTGGGTGCAGTCGCACCTCTGGGTGACGCCGCTGCTCCAGTCGATCCACATCGTCATGATCGGTGTGGTGTTCGTCGCGATCCTGATGATTACCCTCCGGGTACTGGGTCAGGTCGGTACCGACGAGACGTTCGCCGTCGTTTGGAGCCGGTTCTCCCCCTGGATGTGGGGCGGTATCGGCGTGATGGCGCTCACGGGCACGGTGCTGGGGATAGGCGAGCCCGTGCGCGAGGCGTCCGCGTTGTCGTTCTGGCTCAAGATGTGCCTCATCGTCGTCGGCATCCTGAGCGCCCTGGCTTTCGGCCGCACGCTGCGGCCCGTCGCCTATCTCGGGGGAACGCAATTCTCCGGCGGCGCGAAGCTCGTCGCGGCGGGAACGGTAGTGCTCTGGCTGTTCATCATCTTCCTTGGCCGTGCGATTGCCTACGACGTCGAAGTCTGGGGCTCCCTGCACCTTGGTTGAGCGCACTCAAAGGTAATCGGCGTGGATCTTCCCGGAATCGTTCAGCTCATTCACGACTCGGCTTTGAGCGAGTGGCTGCGTAGCTCGCTGAAGGCCATGCCGATCATCGAGGCCATCCATGTGATGACCGCCGCCACCGTGTTCGGCACGATCCTGGTCGTAGATCTGCGGTTGCTCGGCTGGCCGAGCACGCAGCGCTCGTTCTCCCGGCTGCACGGCGAGCTGTTGCGCTGGACGTGGGGCGCGTTCGTGATTTCGGTCATCACGGGCGTGCTGCTGTTCGTCGTGAACTCCGTGACGTACTACGGCAACACGGCGTTCCGTTTGAAGATGCTGGCGCTCGTGTTCGCGGGCGTGAACATGTTCGTGTTCGAACGCGTGACGGGTCGCAGCGTGGCCGCCTGGGACAAAGGCCCCACCCCACCCTCGGCGCGTCTTGCGGGCGCCCTGTCGCTCGTGATCTGGGTCAGCGTGCTATTCGTCGCACGCTGGATCGGCTTCACGAAGGGCTACGACTTCTCGATTCCCGACAACGTCGATCTCGATCTGAACTTCGGCCAGTAGACCGGTTCCCGCTCTTCAGATCCCGGCCTTGCCGAGCGCGTCGATGACTCCGCGCACGGCTTCCGCGAGTGCCGGGTGCTCGACCTCGAACTTCGCCGCCAGCTCCTCGAGCTTCGCTTCGACCTGGATCGGCCGGGCGGGCTTGCGCCCGAGCGCGTCCTCGATGTCGCCGGCCACCGTGGCGAGCAGGTTGCGTGCGTCGGGATCGACCGTCGCGGCGTGGTGGAGCCGATCGTGTAACTTCGCGAGCAGGTCGCGCAACTCTCGGTCGTCTGTGCCCATGGGCGGAGTGTAGCCCGTCCTGTTAGGCTTTGCGTATGCGTTGGGTGATGACCGGGGTTGTGTTGTGCGCGCTCGCGAGCAGTGCCGAGGCGCTCGAGGTGTGGCTCGCGAGCTCGGAGAACTGCAACAGCTGTGCGCTGTACGAGCGCGTCGCGCAGCAACGCGGCTACGGCAGTGCGCTGCGGTACGCGGACGGCGGCAACTCCCGGATTCCGATTCTCGCGATCGGCAAGAACGTGCTCGCACAGGACATGCTGGCGCAGCTGCCGCCGGGCGAGGGGCCCGACAGCCCGAACTGGGACGTGACGCTGACCGTGCTCGTCGTCGACGCGGGCCGCGTGCTCGCGGCCGGCAAAATCGCCGAGTCGGCCGACAACAGCGAGCTGCAACAACCACGAGCCGTGATGTTCCCTCCGGCCGCGCCGGCCGACGGCGACGCCGCGCTGAGGCGGCCAGAGTCTGTACAACGAATTCTTCCTGAGCCACTGGAACCTCGAGTACTTCGTCGACGTGGCGCTCGGCAAACGGCCGAAGCGCATACCTGCGAAGCTCGTCGATCTCGCATCGCCCGCACCCGCAGCGCTCGGGCCGCGCAACGTCGTGCTGTGGGGCTCCGCCGGCACGCCGCTCGGGAACGCGCTGTTCATCCCGACGCGCATGGCGGAGATTCGCGCGGCGCTCGACACGCAGAAGCTCGGCTCGCTGCGCTACGTCACGCTGTTCGGCCACGGCCCCGGCGTGGAAGGCAACGACACGAGCTACATCGTGGACGGCCGCACGCAATTCAAACGCGCGGACATTCGATCCGACTACGCGGCAGACGCGCGCGGGGTTGAACAGCGTGCTGACCGGCGTTTTGCACGCCGAACGCGCACGTACGCTGCTCGTGCAGGTGGGCCACTCGGGCCCGGTGGGCTCGCCGCTGTGGGGCCATGGCCTTCCGGTGACGCCCGCGGACCTGGAGCCGCTGAAAAGCGCGGCCGGCAAGCTCGTCATGGTCAGCGGAGCGTGCAACGGCGGCATGTTCGCGAAGGTTGCGCAGTGCGGCTTCTTCGCCGCGCACCCGGACGTGCGTGCATCCGGCTGCCAGCTGTCGCCAGCCGCACTCGAAACGTCCGACGACTACCTGCGGTTCTTTTTCAGCGCCGCGACACCGCGCACGACTGCGGCACGCGGCCGCAGCGCTCCGGCGCCGACGCTGTACGACGCGCATTGGTATGCCTCGACGCGGCTCGAGGATCACCAGTTGAGCTACACGACCACGGATGCGCTGATCGATGACTACTTCGCGGCGAACCCGGACAAGCTGCCGGCCGCGCTGACCGTGGCGCAGATTCTCGAGGCGGCGCGCACGGCCCCGCGCGCGGAGGCCGAGGCGGCCACGACGCTGACGGCGGGTTTGGCTCCGAGATCTCGAAATTGCCGCTGACGGGCTACGTCGACGCGAACCACGCCGCCGATGCGAAGCTCGCCGACGCGCGCGAGCTGTCGTCCTCTGAACGCAATCGAATCATCGCGCTGCCATACAAGCTCGAGCTGGCGTTGCTCGCGCGCCGGCTCGCGTACGGCGCGCTGCACGTTGCGGACCGGGAGTTCGCGGCCGCGGCGCAGTGCGAGCAGCAGTCGCTCGCGACGTTCTTCAGCGGCCGGTAGCCGCTAGCGCGCCGGCAGCGCGAACACCGCGATCGCCGAGCTGCGCACGATCGGCAGGTCGATCTCGGGCGTCAGCATCGGGAACGTCGTGGTTTGCGGTGAGCCGTAGCCGACGACCATCGCGACGTACTGGCGGCCGTTCACGGAATACGTGATCGGCGCGCCGCTCGGCACGTCGGTCAGGCGCGAGCGCCACAGCGCCTTGCCGTTGGCGGCGTCGTAGGCCGTGAAGTAGCGGTCGAGTGCGCCTGCGAACACGAGGCCGCCGGCGGTGGCGAGCACACCCGTCGTTTGCGGCGCGCGTTGCCGTTCGGTCCACAGCGTCTTACGCGTCGCGAGATCGACGGCCTGGATCCTGCCGTAGCGGCCGTCGCTGTCGAGGCGCGGGCGAATGCTCCAGCGCACGCCGGTCGACAGGCTGCCGCGCTGATCCGCCGGCACCGGCGTCAGGTCTGATGCACGACTCGACGAGCGGCACGTACAGGACCTTCGTCTGCGGATTGATCGACGCCGGGATCCAGCTCTTGGCTCCGCCCGCGTGCGGGCACACGATGATCGCCTTCTCGCGCGACGGCACGAGCTTCGGATCGATCTGCTTCGCGCCGGTCTTCGGGTCGACGGCCGTGATGATGTTCTGGAGACCGAGGTCCATCGAGAACGCGTAGCGCCCGCCGTCGAGCTCGAGCGCGTCGTACAGCGCTTCTTTGCCCGACGTCACGAGCACTTCGCGGTCGCGGCCGTTCACCGGCAGCGTCAGCAGCTGGCGCTCGAACGCCCAGTCGAAGTCCCACTGGTCGTTCGGCACGTGCTGGAAGAACCACGCGAGCTTGCCGGTATCGGGGTTCAACGCGATCGTGGCGTTCGTGTACAGCGCGTCGTTCGTGACCCCGCGTTTCGCGATCGGGTCGCGCAGGGGCCCCGTGTCGTAGGTCGGCGCCGGGCCGAAGAACGCGAGATTGCGCTTGAGTCGTAGCTGCCGGCCGTCCACACCGAGCCGCCGCTGCGCTTGTCGAGCGGCACGCCGTTCCAGCTGTCGCCGCCCGGTTCGCCGGGCCGCGCGATCGAATAGAACCGCCACGCCTCTTTGCCGGTCTCGGCGTCGAGGCCCACGATGTAGGCGCCGCCCGGCGCCTGACCGTTCACGCCCTGCATGACTTTGCCGTGCGCGACGAGCGGGCCGCCCGACAAGCCGAAACCGCTGCCGGGCTCCGTGATCGGCGTGTCCCACACGACGGCGCCGGTCTTGGCGTTCAGCGCGACGACGTGCACGTCGGACGTACCGAGGTACACCTTGTCGCCATACAGCGCGATGTTGCGTTTCAGCGTGGGCCGCGCGGTGTCGGGCAGCTGCCGCGCGTAGTGCCAGAGCTCGCTGCCGGTGGCGGCGTCTAGCGCCTGCACATGATCGCCGAACGCGTGCACGTAGATCACGCCGTCGTGCACGAGCGGTGTGGCCCCGTTCGGACCCGGCGGCAGCCCCAGCGACCACACGAGCTGGAGCTGCGCGACGTTGTCTTTTGTGATGTTGGTCAGCGGCGAGAAGCCCAAGTCGTCGAGCGTACGCCGCCAGGAGAGCCAGTCGTTCGGCGAGGGGTTCGCGAGTGTGGTGTCCGTGACGGGCGCGGCGTTCGCGAGCGGGTTCGCGGGCGCGTTCCAGCGCGGCAACTCGACGCCCGTCGTCAACGGACCGCCGGGGCTGAACGCGCGCAGCCGCTGCTGCTCGGGCAGGTCGGGGTTCGCGGGGGCGGGCGCTTGTGCGCTCGCGAGGCTCGCCGCCAGTGTGATCGCGGCCGTGGCCGCCGCCGTGGTGCTCGCTCGCGCGAGCGTGGTCCATCGTTGCATCGTTCGCCCCCGTTCTGTTCGGAGCGCCAAGCGTAACCGATTCGGCCGCCTGGGCGAGCGCCACGAGCGGCGGCGACGCCCGTGTGTGTGGTGTACCCCCGCGCGCCATCGGAAGGGCGCCTACTGATCGGGTGCAGATCCGTAGCCGCCCTTTCGATCTTTCGGCGAGGGGGCACGTCATGGCCCGCCCTTGTCGGGTCGGCGCGATTGCGCGCGGTTCATCGCCAGTCTTCGCGCAGGATCGGAAGGTTACCTTTCGAAGTCACGAGTTTCGGTAGGCGACCTTCTGAGTGCGCGCGGGGACACTGCGTGCATGAACCCACCCCCGACCACCGCCGCTCCGGCGGCCGCCCGCGCCACCACCAGGAAGTGCGTCGGCCGCGCCGAGCACGTCGCCGCAGCCGCGTTCCTGTACGCCATCATCGAAGCGGCCGACCGGCTGCGCGAGGCGCGCGCGTTCGACGGTTCGCGCGCGCTGCCTCTCGACGCGCGCTCCGACCTCTTGCGCGCGATCGAGCGTTGCGGCGGCGCGCCGTCGTTCGCCGATCTTGCACGGCTGCTGCGCGTCTCGCCGCCGTCGGCGCGGGAGCGCGCGCTTGCGGCGGTCGCGGCGGGTGTCGTTGAGATCTTCCCGTGCCCGGACGACCGACGGCTGATTCAGGTGGCGCTTACACCGGCGGGCCGGCGCGTGCTCGAAGCGCAGCGGTTGCCGGCCCTCGGCTGGCTCTTCACGCTGCTGAACGGCCTTGCACCGGCAACCATGAAGTCGGCCGATCACGTCCTGCGCGTACTGAGCGCCCGGCTCGCGCGCTACGAAAAGGAGATGCGCCGCCGGGGCCGGCCAGCCCGGTGACGACGGCGCGGCGTTCCGGGCGCATAATGCCGCCCACTGCGCACCAAGACCGCAGGGGGAGAATCCGCATGCAACGTTTGCTGACTTTGGCCGCGCTCGGTGCGCTGGCTGCCACGAGCTCTGCGATTGCCGCCAGCGCCGCGGAGCCGGAATACACCACGATCAAGATGGAAATCGACGTCGCGAAACCGGCCAAGGAAGTCTGGGCCAAGGTGGGCGGCTACTGCGACATCTCGAAGTGGTTCAACGTCGATTGCAAGATCACGTCCGGCAACGGCGACATGGGCACGGTGCGCGTGCTGGCCATGGGCCGCGTCACGGAGATCCTCGTCGCGAAGACCGATCTCTCCTACGGCTACACGCAGCCCGCGCCCGAAGGCAAGTTCTACAACCTCTACCACGGCTTCCTCGAAGCGAAGCCGGTGACGGCCACGACCTCGAAGCTCCTCTACACGCTGACGTACGACGTCTCCGACAAAGCCGACAAGGCCGCGAAGGATGCCGACATCGCGGGCCGGCGCACGCGCTTCGAAGCGGGTCTAAGGCCATGAAGGACATGGCGGAGAAATAACCCGCCCCACCGCCGCCCGGCGCATCCGTGCCGGGCGGCGATCGTCCTGTGCGGCGGCCGACTAGCGCGCCGTTCTCAAGATCTGGTCGCGCAGCTCGTGGAAGTCGGTGCGCCACTCGAGATGCATGTTCAGGATGCTCTCGGCGCACACGAACTCGATCAGCTCCTGATCCGGCGTCAGATCCCACACCATATTGACGCTCCACGCGCGCGCGAGCGCGCCTTCGTCTTCGACCGTGAGCCGAACGTCCATGTGCCCGTAGTCGCGCCGGTGGTAGCGCTCGGTCACGTGGAGTTGTTCCGAGTGCGGGAAGACGCCCATCACGGACGAATCGTTGAATCCCGTCGAGTCGACGACGAGCACGTCGCCGTCCCAGCGGCCGACCGAATGCCCTTGCCAGTTGGGTACGGGATTCGTCGGGTGGTTGCGGCCGTCGAGAAAGACCTGCCGGAAGCCGAGCACGTCGTCTTCGTTCAGCAGAACAAGCAACGTGGGCGTTTGCACGAACTTGCGGAAGAACGGGCCGACGGGCAAGACGCCGGCCGGCAGGCATTGACCGCGCGGCAGGTCCTGCAAGTCGGCTGCGAACCGCTGCTGCACGCGCTGCGCGGCCCAGGGCTGCAGTTCCGGGTCCTCCGGGAAGAGGTCATCGTTACCGAACCACACGCCCGTGAGGTCCGGATGCCCGTCCGCCGTGCGTGGCACGGGCCCCGTCAGCGCGGCCGCGGGCGCCCGGAGCTCCTTCAGATAGGTATAGGGGTCGTCGCCCAGTGTGTCGAGGTTGCCGATGGCAAGCGCAACCTCGATCGGCTGCCGCGGCTCAAGCTCGTTCAACGTCACGGTTTGCGCGAACGGCAGGAATTTGTAACCGGGTACGCGTACGGACAGCGTGTAGCTGCCCGGCGGCAACTGCTCGAGCGCGTAGCCGCCATCCGCGTCGCTGAATACGCGAAACGTGGCGCCCGATGCGTCGAGCTTCGCCTGCACCGGCGCGCCTGCGACGGGCGCGCCGTTCGAGCTCACGATGCCGGCGATCTCGCCGTTGAACGGTGCGCCCTGGGCCAAACCGCAGAACACCCAACAGCCGAACGCGACGAACCTTCTCATGGCCGATCTCCCGAGGTTGATGGAACAACCCTAACGGGGCCGGCGCGGCCGCCGCATCGTGGAAACCGTGCAGACGCGGCGATGGAACCTTGTAGTGCGTCTATGGCTGCGCGACGAGCCCGTGACGCAGCGCGTAGGTGGTGGCGTCGACGCGGTGGCGCGCGCCGATCTTCGAATACAGGTTCGCGAGGTGGCGTTCGACGGTCGGCACGGAGATGCCGAGCGCCGTGGCGATCTCCTTGTTCGTGAGCCCCGCGGCCAGACGGCCCAGGACTTCGGTCTCGCGGTCGGTCAGCGGCTCGCCCGAGCCCGTCGCCGCTCGCGACTGCGCAGCCGGGGCGCCACCCCGGACGAAGGCATCGAGCACGCGCAACGTTCCTTCGTGCGTGGGGCCGCCGATCGAGCTGTCGTCTATGACGACGAGCTGGGCGTTACGAATGGTCTTTGCGACCTGCTGACACAGCGCGAGCGAGCCGAACGGAAACGCTGGAAAGTGCACCACGAGGGTCGGCACATCGATCTGCGGTAGCAGGCTCGCAAGATCGATTTCGGCCGACGTCCGGTAGTACTCGGCCAAGCCCTCGGGCGTCGAAGAGAGCCGCATCGACGCCGCGAGCTCGCGGCTGCGCTCGGAGTCCTGGAACCCGGTCGCCACGTTGGCGAGCACCGTGGTGAACACGTGCCATTCGCGCTCGCCGTTCATCATCGCTCGCGCGGCGACTTTCAGGTCCGGCAGGTCGAACATCTCCGCGCCCGAGACCCAGGGGCTCAAGACGGCGAGATGCGTCACTCGCTCCGGATGGCGCGCTGCATACGCGAATGCCGCGGGGGCGCCGATATCCGCGGCCGCGAGCGCGAACCGCTCGATGCCGATACGCTCCACCACGGCCTCGAGATCCTGCACGCGACCGTCGAGGCTCCAGTCGACGGGCGGCCGGTCGGACGAGCCCATTCCGCGCACGTCGTAGAGAACGACCCGCCAGCCACGGGCCGCGAGCCCATCCGCGAGGCCGCGGGCGTAGTGCCAGTCGAGCTGCCGGTACTCGTGGGCGTCGCCCCAGATATTCGACGCGAACACGAGGGTGGGGCCCTCGCCGACAGTGAGGAACGCGATGTTCACGCCGTCGCGGGTCTTGACGTACTGCAGAGGTGGGGCGAAACGCTGGTTCATCGTGCTCGGGCGGCGTGGCGGTCGGCGTCAACTCTATGCCGAGTGCGTGCCGGAATAACAGCGCCGCGCGGGCCCTGCGGTATGATCCTTCGGGGTACTCCGGGGGGAGCAAACATGCGCATGAGGTCGGTTCGCCGCTGGGCTTTCGCTGCCGCTGCCGTCTGCGTCGGGCCAACGCTCGCCACGGCCGAAGTCGTCGGCGTCGACATTGCGACGCGCACGGATGTGCAGAACGGCGCCGCGTTCGGCGATGCCGGTGCGTACGAGCTGCTCTCAGGCCGCATCCATATTCGCGGTCGATCCGAAGAACCCGCGCAACCAGATCATCGTCGATCTCGACAAAGCGCCGCGCAACGCCGCGGGCAAGGTCGAGCTCTCGGCGGATCTGTCGATACTGAAGCCGAAGGACGCGACGAAGGGCAACGGCACGCTGCTGCTCGACGTCGTGAACCGCGGCAACAAGACCGTGCTCGGCAGCTTCGATCGCGCGTCGCCCACCGACGTCGGCGACGGCCTGTTGCTGCGCCACGGCTTCACGGTCGTGTGGGTGGGGTGGGAGTTCGACGTCCCGGAGCGCGCCGGCGCAGTGCGCATCGACGTGCCCGCGGCCGCCGGCGTCAAAGGCCGCGTGCGCGCGATGTTGACGCCGACGTCGTCCACGCCGACCGCCACGTTCACGGATCTCGTTCGCTATGCGCCGGCCGATGCCGCCGCCGCGAGCGCCACGCTGTCCGTGCGCGACGGCGCGCTCGGCACACCGGCGGCGTTCAAGCGCAGCGAGTTCACGCTCGACGGCAACAACGTGTCGCTCGAGGGCGGCTTCCAGGCCGGCCGCACGTACGAGCTCGCGTACGAGGCCGCGAACCCGCCCGTCGCGGGCCTCGGCTTCGCGGCCGTGCGCGATACCGTGGCATGGCTCAAGCACGCGACGGACGCGCCGGTCAAAGCGCAGCGCGCGCTCGCGTTCGGCTCGTCGCAGAGCGGCCGGTTCCTGCGCACCTTCCTGTACTACGGTTTCAACGGCGACGAGCAGCGCCGCCAGGTGTTCGACGGCGTGATGGCGCACATCGCGGGCGCGTCGCGGCTCGATCTGAACCATCGCTGGGCGACGCCCACCAACTTGGGCCAGTTCAATGCCACGTCGTTTCCGTTTGCGGACGTGGCGCTGCGCGATCCCGTCACCGGCGCGGAAGAGGGCGCGCTCGACAACCCGCGCGCGAAAGACTTCAAGCCGAAGATCTTCTACACGAACACCGGCGTCGAGTACTGGGGCGGCGCGCGCTCCGCGGCGCTGATCCACACCACACCCGACGGCGCGAAAGATCTCGCGCTGCCGGACAACGAGCGCGTGTACTTCCTCACGGGCTCGCAGCACGGCCCGACGCGTTTCCCGCCCGCCGCCGCGCGCTTGGGCGCGCAGCGCGAGAACCCGAACGACTACTGGCTCGCGATGCGCGCGCTGCTAGTCGCAATGGACGACTGGTTGCGCACGGGCAAGGCGCCGCCGCCGAGCCGCTACCCGCAGCTCGCGAACGGCACGCTGGTGCCCGCGCCGAAAGTCGCGTTCCCGGCGTTGCCCGACGTGCGCGCGCCGCAGCAGTTGCCGGCCGGGCCGCGCATGCCGAACCCGCTCGTCGCGAAAGACGGCGGCGCCGGCGCCGCGCTGCCGTACCTCGTGCCGCAGACGGACAAGGACGGCATCGAGCTGGCCGGCGTGCGTTTGCCCGACATCGAAGTACCGCTCGCCACATACACGGGCTGGAACTTCCGCAACCCCGCTATTGGCGGCGAGGACACGCTGTACCCGCTGCTCGGCTCGTACATTCCGTTCCCCGCGACGGCCGCCGCGCGCACGGCGGCGAAAGATCCGCGCGCCGCGATTGCCGAGCGCTATGCCTCGAAACAGACGTACCTCGGCAAGGTTCAGGCCGCCGGCGCCAAGCTCGTGGCCGAGCGCTACCTGCTACCCGAGGACCTGCCCGCCGTGATGGACCGCGCAGGCCGGCACTGGGACCTGCTGACGGGCGGCCACTGACCCCGGGGTTTCGCGCACCGGATCACATCCCAACCTCGGGTTTCCACCTATCGTCGCGCGATGGCGGAACCTTCGTCCAACGCGGCGTCCCTACCGAGCTCACCGTATTCGGAAGAGCTCGCGCGCGGCGTCGCGAGCGGCTCGTTCGACGCGCCGCTCGAGGCCGAGTATCGGCGTTCGCGGCTTGCGGAAGACCGCACGTTGATCCGCGTCGCGTCTGTGCTCGTGCTCGTGCTCGCCGGCATGCGTGGCACGGAGCAGATCATGGGCCACGTGTGGAGCGTCGCCGAGATCGCGCAGTTCGCGGTCGCGCTCGGCGTGTCCGCGGTGCTCACGGCCGTTGCGTTCAGTCCCTGGTTTCAGCGCATCTACATGCCGATGGCGCAAGTGCTGGTACCTGTCCGCAACCCGCTCGTGGCGGTCACGGTGGCCAGCACCACGGCGGTGGGGCAGCTCGAGGCGCTGATGCTGCTCCCGCTGCTCGTCATCGGGCCGTTCTTCGTCCACGGGCTGCGGTTTCGTGCCGCGATGTTCGCGGTGGCGGTAACCGTGGCGGTTTTTGTCAGCGCCGCGATCGGGTTCGGGCTTCCCGCGCTGTTGATCGTGAGGGCGTGCCTGCTCATGCTGATGGTGGGCGCCGCCTGCGGCATCGTGGCGCTGCATCTCGAGCGCGCGTCGCGCCGCAGCTTCCTCGAGGGCCACATGATCGCGGACCTCGCGCAGCGCGACGCGCTGACAGGACTGAAAAACCGTCGCGTGTTCGACGAGTACCTCGAAACCCTCTGGACCCGCGCGTGTGCGGAAGCGCGTCTGTTGACGATCCTGATCGTCGACGTCGATCACTTCAAAGCGTACAACGATCGGTACGGTCACCAGGCCGGTGACCATGCGCTGCAGCGCGTGGCCGCGACGCTGCAAACTTTCGTGACGCAGCCGGAAGACGTGCTGGCGCGCTACGGCGGCGAGGAGTTCGTCGCCGTGTTCTACGACATCGAATCGTTCGACGCGGAGGATGTCGCGCAACGCATGCGCCGCGCCGTCGGCGCGCTCGCACTCGACAACCTGGGCGACGCCGCGGCTTCGGCCGTGACGATCAGCGTGGGCGTGGCCGTGGTGGAGCCGAGCCAGGAGCGCAGGGCGAGCGGTGGGCTGCAGCTCGCAGACCAGGCGCTGTACCGCGCGAAGGTCAAAGGCCGCAACCGCGTCGAGCTGCTGGACCAGAGCGCGCACCAGGCGCTGCAGACCGGCGTCTTCACGGCAACCGGCGTCACCAAGCGCTAGCGGAACACCGTCTTCGGTCTCCGCTCAAATGAGCGTAGTATGACGCTCAAATGAGTGGGAAAAAGCGCGCCTACAGGTATCGCCTCGAGTCTCTGCTGGCCCGCACCGACGGCGTGCGCGAGCTCGGCCGTTGGCACGAGCGGATTCTCGCGGGGCTCGAGTTCAAAGCGGTCGACAAGCTCAAAGCCCACGCGGCGCTCACGGACCCGGAGCTCGCGCGGCTGCTCGGCATCAGCGAAGCCACGCTGCGGCGGGCGCGCGCGGCTGGCGGCGCTCTCGACTCCGCGACGAGCGATCGCCTCTACCGGCTGTCGAAAGTCCTCGCCGTGGCCGAGGAGGTGCTCGCGGACGCCGGTCACGCGATGACGTGGCTGCGCCGGGCGCAGCCGGGCCTGGGCGGCCAGGTGCCGCTCGACCTGCTCGTCACCCAGGCCGGCGCCGACGAAGTGGAGACGCTGCTGCGCCGCATCGACTACGGGGTCTACACGTGAACGTCTATCGCCTCGTGCGCCACGAGCGTGCGGCCGAAGCGCTGTCGGGCGAGGGCGCGCGCCGCTACGGCGGGCGCTGGAATCCGCCCAGCGCCGCCGTCGTCTACGCCGCCGAGTCGCGCGCGCTGGCTGTGCTCGAGACCATCGTGCATCTCGCGCTCGAGGCGCGCGCCATGCGCTTCGTGCTCATCACGCTCGAGCTGCCGGCGCGAGCGAAGCTGCAGCGCCACGCGGCGGCACGGCCGCCGCGCGACTTTGCCGCGAGCCAGGACGTGGGCGGGGCATGGCTCGACGGCGGCGAGGGGCTCGCGCTCGTCGTGCCCTCCGTGCTCGTGCCGCAGGAGAAGAACTACGTGCTGAACGTGGCGCACGCGCAGTTCGCGCACGTGCGCGTGGCGAACACGGAGGCCTTCAGCTTCGACGAGCGGCTCTGGGGCGCGCGCCGCTAGTTCGCCTTCTTCGCGCGCCAGTAGCCGGCGAGGCCGACGCGCTCGAGCAGCTCCGGGAAGCGCGCATGCTCGCGCACTCGCGCGAGCACCGGGAACCAGAGCCACGACGTAGTCGCGAAGTCGAAGTCGATATACCCGCGCCACACGGCGGCGAAAGCGCCGTCCACGTCGCCGTACGCGGCGAGCCACCACGAGAGCACGAGCTGGCGCATCGGGTTCTGGTACTCGGGCGCGGCGATCGCGGCGCGCAGTTTTTCGAGCGCGAGCGCCGGCTGGTTCCACACGGGGTACACCTCTTCGAGCACGGGGGCCGGCTTCGTCTGGGTGAGGTCGAGGTAACGGCGAAACTGCCGATGAAACGCCTCCGTATGCTGCTCGCCGCGGGCCCAGTGGCCGTGCAGTATGAGGTGCTCGACCATCTCGCGGTCGCCGGGCAGGTCGAGGCTGCGCTCGTATTCCGTGGCCGCCTCGTCGAACTGCGCCGCGCAGATCAACTGCATCTGCAGCAGCCCGGACGTCAGCAGTGACAGCGGGTCGATGCGCACGGCCGCGCGCAGGTGCTCGATGGCTTCGCGCGAGCGGTTCAGGTTCGCGTCGAGAATTCCGAGGTTGAACTCGAGATCGCGTGGCGTCGGCGGCGCCAGCTCGCGCGCTTTCGTCAGTGCGGCGTCGAGCGCGAGCCAGTCGCGCCGCAGGTGGTGGCACCAGCTCTGCACGAGGTGAGCGGCCCACCAGTGCGGCGCGACTTCGAGAACCTTCGCCGCAGCCTCTTCGAGATCGGCCGCGGCCCGCGGTGCGCGCTCGGGCGCGAAGATCAGCTGCGAGCGGCACGAGCTCGCGAGCCAGAGCCACGCAGCCGCGAATTTCGGGTCGCGCACGACTGCCGCTCGAAATAGCTCCGCGGAACGAAGCGCGCCATGCGCGCCGCCTTGCTCCGCGAGCGCGCGACCGCGCAGGAACAAGTCGTACGCCTCGAGGTCGTGCGTCGTGCGGCGGGGAGCCGACGGCTCGCCGACGCCCAGCGTGTCGCTGAGCGCACGCGCGACCGCACGCGCGATCTCGTCCTGCACCGCGAAGATGTCCTCGATCTCGGCCGCGCGGTCGAAGCGCTCGGACCAGCGCTGCGTGTCCGTGCCGGCCTCGATGAGCTGCGCGTTGACGCGCAGGCTGCGGCCGTCTTTGCGCACCGAGCCGCTGAGGAGATAGTCGGCGCCTAGCGCGCGGCCGATCGCTTGCGCACTCTCCGCGCTGTCGCGGAAGCGGAACGACGAGCTTTTCGCGATCACGCGCAGCCCGGGCACGCTGACGAGCCGGTTCAGCGCGTCTTCCGCGATGCCATCGGCGAAGTAGCCCTGGTCGCGCTCGCGGGAGAGGTCCTCGAACGGCAGCACCGCGATCGACGGTTCGCGGCGCGCCTGGGCGTTCGGTTCGCCGCCGCTCGCGGCTCTCGTCGTGACCGCCTGAATGAAGCGGTAGCCAAGCCCCGATACCGTCTCGATGTAACGGTGCTCGCCGCCGCGCTCGCCGAGCAGTTGCCGCAGGTTCGAGACGGTGCGCGAGAGCGTGTTCTCCTCGACCACGGCGCCCTTCCACACGGCGTCCATGAGCGCCTGCTTCTCGAGCAGGCGGCCCGGGCGTTCGACCATGTACAGCAGCGTGTCGTACAGCCGGCGCGTGAGCTGAATCGGCGCGCCGTCCGCGCCCGCGAGCGAGCGCTCGGCGGGATTCAGACGAAAGCCGCCGAATTCGAGGATTGCAGGGTGGTGGGCCAAGGGGAGGTGAGCCGAATTTATTCCGAAAAGTATCCGGGGAACGGCAAAGACCGGGTGGAGCCGGCCGGACAAGAGTAGCGAACGGTCGATCGGACCGGAAGCGCAAGGAGACTGGCCATGAGTGTACGAGCGCGACTTTGGCTGCGGCTGGCGGCGCTGCTCATCGCGGAGGCGATCCTGGTCGGCCTATCGGGGCTGCCGGCGTACGCGCAGTTTCCCGATACGCAGTCCGACACCGAGTGCCCGGGCTGCTTGTCGCAGATTGCGCCCTTGCCGTTCGAGGGCACCTGGAGCACGGCGCTGACGGCGCCGGCCGATGCGGGCTGGACGCTCGCGGACTTCGCGTGCGTGACGGCCTGCACGGCCGAGGCGCGGGCGCGCGCCGCGGCGCTGCTCGCCGACCGGCGCACGCCTACGGCGCAGCTGCTGCCGGCGCTCGCCGCATTGAATGCGCGCGAGCTGCGGTTCGGGTGCGACGCGCTCGATCTTGCGGCGCAGGCCGAATCGCCGCTGCCGCTTTCGATCCGGCGCGAGGGTGGCTCGCTCGTGCTGCGCTACGAGGAGCGCGGCGCCGTGCGCAGGATCGACCTCGACGGCGGGGAGCACGCTTCACCGGCCGGCGAGGCGCGGCTCGGCACGTCGACGGGGCGCTACGAGCGCGACGCGCTCGTGGTCGAGACGCGCGGCGCCGGCGCGAGTGCGACGGAACGCTACTCGGTCAGCGCCGACGGGCGCTGGCTCGAGCTCAGGCTGGCGCTGGCGAGCACCGACAAGACCGGTCGGCCGCTCGTGCTCACGAAGCGCTGGCTGCGGACGCCAGGTGCACGCATCGCATCGAACGGCTGCGACGCGATGTCGGCGGGGCTCGGCGCTGCGCTGGCCGACTATCTCGATCCGCGCGCGATCGACGCCCGGCGTTAGCTCTGCGTGCGCACCGGTGCCACCGGCGAGCGGGCGTAGTGTGTGGGTCCCTCGCGCGCGATCGTAAGGGTGCCTAACAATCTCGGGCCGATCGATAGGTACCCTTACGATTCGGCAAGGGCACACCGTGTACACGAGCCCGCGCCCGGCACGAGCGTCACGCGGCTCGGGCGCGGAGACGAAGGCCTAGCGCCTTTGCGACCTTGAGCACGGTCTCGAGGCTCGGATTGCCGGTTGCGCTCAAGGCTTTGTATAGGCTCTCGCGGCTGAGGCCAGAGTCGCGCGCCACCTGCGACATGCCTTTGGCGCGAGCGATATCGCCCAATGCGCGCTGGATGCCGGCGACGTCGTCTGGAAAGTCTGTCAGCCACGCGTCGAGGTAGGCAGCCATCTCTGCCGGCGTCCGCAGTTGCGCCGCGACGTCGTATGGAAACATTTTAGTTCTCTTGGCCCGTTTGTTCGCATGTTTCTTCATCTGTGCTCCTACAACGCACGAGCTAGCGCCATCGCCGTTTCAATGTCCTGCTGTTGGCTCGATTTGTCGCCGCCGGCGAGCAATACGACGAGCTCGGTCGCACGTATCGTGTAATACACGCGATATCCAGGACCAAAGTCGATCTTCAATTCGCTGACTCCGCCGCCGAGATATCGATGTGCGCCGGGATTGCCGTGTACCAAGCGGTCGACTCGAGCTTGGATCCGGGCGCGCGCGATCGAGTCTCGAAGTGAGTCGATCCAGTCCAGATAGACCCGGGTGACGTGGAAACGCATCCAGTGTAGCCTATGGGATACATGCGGGGAAGGACCTTCAGTGTCTCGCAGAGGGAACTGCGACGGCCTGCGGTGAACTCGTCGAAAAACGCGGGAAACGTAAGATGCTCGCGGCCGTTGGCCACGCACCGAAGGCCAGCGTACGCTGCGCCTTCGGTCAGTAAGGAATGCGTCCGTGAAGGTCATCAGCCTGGGCGTAGGGCGAACGGGTACGTTCTCGCTGAAGCTCGCACTGGAGCAGCTCGGGTTCGGCCCCTGCCACCACATGGAAGAGGTGCTGCAGAACGGGCGCACGCAAGTGCCGCTGTGGGCCGCAGCGACGAAGGGGCACGCCGACTGGCGCGCGATCTACGCCGGCTACCAGAGCGCCACCGATTGGCCGACGGCCGGATTCGCACGCGAGCTCTTTGTGCAATACCCCACGGCACAATTCATCCTGACCGTGCGCACGCCCGAGAGCTGGGCCGAGAGTTTTTCGGCAACCATCCGCAAGTTCATCGTCGAGCGCACGCGAGCTCGCGCGGAGCTGCAGCCCTGGATCGACATGACGATTGCCGTGATTCGCAGGACCGGGTTCGCCGACGGTCTCGACGTGCCTGCGCTACGCAAAGCGTTCATCGCGCACAACGAAGCCGTGAAGGCGCTGATCCCGGCGCGGCAACTGCTCGTGTACGAGGTGAAGGAAGGCTGGGGCCCGCTGTGCGAGCACCTGAGCGCGGCCGTGCCCGACGGGCCGTTCCCGCGGACCAACAATCGCGCGGAGTTCTGGGATCTCGTGGCGCCGGCGCTCACGCCTGCGTGAAGTGCACCGTCGCGCGTAGGCGCTAGCGCACGTCCGCCGCAGGCAGCACCGCGGTCATGAATCGGTAGCTGTTGTTCGCGACGTAGCGCGGGTCCTTCTTCACGAGCGCCATGAACTCCCTGTGCCCGGTCTTCGTGCGGCCCACGAGGCAGCCCGCGCTCGCGCGGCCGATGTCCGACTTCGGCAGGTCGTAGCCCCAGTGCTGGTTCACGCCGAAGAGGCCCTTGAATTCCGCGTCGCCCTGGCGCTCGAAGTCCTCGTTCAAGTCGCGGAACACGCGGATCGGTGCCGTCTGCACCAGCGCCTCGTGCGCCGTCGGCGAACCCGCGCGGTGCGTGCCGACGGACCACGCCTTGTACTGGCCGAACGCGATGCGCGCGGCGCCGCGCGGGTCGATCTTCTCCACCGCCGTGTAGTACTTGCCGGGCTCCGTGGTTGCGTCCCAGCTGCCGACGATGCGCGGATTGCCGGCGCGGCCTACGCGCAAGACCACGCGCAGGTCGTTGAACACGTTCGGCGCGTCGTCGTTCGCAGCGCCGCTCGCATCCATGCCCTCGACGTACACCACGTTTACGCAGCTCGGGTGGCGCGCCACCCAATGCCCCGCCGCGAGCATGGCGCTCACGAGCCGGCCCGCGAGCGAGCGCGGCGTCTTCAAGGGGAACAGCGTGCCGCTCGCGGCGGCGTCGACGAGCGCTTTCGCGAGCCAGCGGTCGAGCGCCGGCGGGCCCTTCACGCCGAGGCGCTTTTGCACCTGCGTCAATGCCCAGTGCGATACGGGGCCGAACGCGCCATCGGCCGGTGGGTCCAGCAAGCCGATCGCGGCGAGCCGCGTCTGCACGTCGGTGGCGAGGGCCGCGTCCGCGCCGATCATGGGCAACGCGATGGTGGCGCCGGAATCAATGAGCTCGTCGAGTGTCATCCGCAATTCTTATCATCGACGCGCGCGCCGCGGAGCACGAAAGCGCACGAACTGTCCGCTAGATGACAGACGGGGCGGTTCGGCACGGCTAGACTTTCTAGAGAAGGGGTGCCGCCATGAACGATCAACCGCCGGCCGCGGCCGGCGCCGACGCCGCGTACCCGCCGGAGCTGGAACGCTTCGAGGCGGAGCTGGTGCGCCAGCGTCGCGTGGCGTGCGGCGTCGACACGCAAGGCCCGCGCATCGGCTTCGGCCTCTCCGGCGGCGGCATTCGCAGCGCCACGTTCTGCCTCGGCATCTTCCAGGCGCTCGCGAAAGCGAACACCGGTAAGCCCGGCGGCCTGCTCGGCCGCGTCGATTTTCTCTCCACGGTGTCCGGCGGCGGCTACTTCGGCAGCTTTCTGGGGCGACTCTTCTCGCGCGCGCACATCAAAGGCGTGGCCGACGTGGCCACCGTGATCACCGGCGCCGAGCGCCCACTGAAAGGCCAGAGCACGTTCCGCTTCCTGCGCGACAACGGCCGCTATCTCGCACCGCGTGGCTCCGGCGACTTGCTGGCGCTCATCACCGTGACGATGCGTAACTGGCTCGCGGTGCAGACCGTGCTCTCGCTGTTCGTGCTGACGGTATTCGTCGCGCTGCAGTACGCGGACATGCGCCTCACGCCGGTGTACGCCACGCTGTGCAAGTTCATGCCGTTCTGCGGCACGGCCAGCGACGCGTACATTCCCACCGGCGTCGTCGCGAGCCCGTGGTTCCTGTGGCTGACGCCGGTGTTCGCGCTGTGGGTGCTGCCGAGCGCGTGGGCGTACTGGGTGATTGCGATGCCGCTGTCGAAGCGGCAGGTGTTCCGGCGCACGGATCTGGTGGTGTTCGTGCTGGTGGGCGCCGCATTCGCGCGCGGCTGGATTCCGCCCCCGCCGGCGGCGGGCCAGTGGCCGGCGCCGACGGTGACGGGCGCCGTCATCCTGCTGGTCGCCGTCGCGGCCGCGCTGTGGGCGTTCGCCACGAACCCGAAAGCTTCGCTGAACTGGCTGCTGGCCCTGCTGCACATCGGCAGCATCGAGAAGCAGGTGGCGGACGCCAGCCGCTCGCGCAACCGGCTCACCCGCTGGCTGAAGCGCGCGCTCGTCGTCGTGGCCGTCGTGGCCGTGGTGGGCGCGGTGGATAGCCTCGGCGCCACGGCGTACGCGCTGTTCCGCGCCGAAGGCGGCTTCACACGGCTCACGGCCGCGCTCGCCGCCGTGCTCGGCACGTTCGGCGGCGTGGCCGCGTTCGGCCGGCAGCTGCTCGTGTTCCTCGGCGGCGGCAAAGGCCGCGGCGCCGGCGCAGGCGTGCCGATGAGCGTGGTGAGCTGGGCCGTGGCGGCACTCGTGCTCGGCGCCTGGCTCGTGACGTGGAACGCCGTCTCGCATGCCATCGCCTGGGAGGGCACGAAGCCCGACTACGCCGAAGCGTTGTTCGCGCCCGCGCCCACGAAGCTGGCGAACGCCAATGCCATCGTGCTGACCGCGGAAGGCGGCGGCCGGCAGATCGTGCGGCCACTCTCCGAGCAGCAACAGCAGCCCGTGGCCACCCCGACCACCGCGGCCGAAAGAGGCCCCACCTTCGCAGGCCGTGTGCTGTTGCTGCTCCTTCTTGTCGTGCTCGCGGTGGGCAGCGTGCGCACGCTGCTGAACGCGTCGAGCCTGCACACGTTCTATTCGTCTCGGCTCACGCGCGCGTATCTCGGCGCGAGCAACAGGAGGCGCCTCGACGACGACAAGGCGCACGTCACGGAAGTGATCGAAGGCGACGACGTGCCGGCCGACCGCTACTGGAACTGGCCGCGGCTGCCGCACGAGCCCGGCGCCGCGGAGCGCGTGCGTGCGTTCTTCGCGCGCAGCCTGCACGGCCTGCTCGCGATGTTCACGAGTCAATCGCTCGCGGCGCACACGCCGCCCGCGTCGCCGGCGCGCACGCAGGCCGCGAAGGGCGCGCCGCTGCACCTCGTGAACGTGACCATCAACGAAACCGTGGACGGCCGCACCGGCGTGCAGATCCAGGACAGAAAGGGCGTGCCGCTGGCCGTGGGCCCCGGGGGCTTGAGCGTAGGCGTGCGCCATCATCTGCTCGCCGACGAGCGCGCCGGTTTCGTCGCGCTGCCGGCCGGCGACGGCCACGCCGTGTTCGACTTGAAGCGCCTGCGCGAAGCGCCCGAAGTGATGACGCTCGGCCGCTGGGTAAGCCTTTCCGGCGCCGCGTTCTCGTCCGCGCTCGGCGCGCGCACGTCCGTGCCGCTGGCGCTGCTCGCCACGTTCGCGAACGTGCGGCTCGGCTACTGGTGGGACAGCGGCTTGGGCAGCGGCTGGACTGGGCCGCTGCTGCCCGTGTACCGCGGCTTGCTCTCCGAGTGCCTGGCGCGCCTACGCGGCACCGGCATTCGGTTGTGGAACCTGACGGACGGCGGGCACTTCGAGAACTTGGGCGGCTACGAGCTGATTCGGCGGAAGTTGCCGCTGATTGTGTTGATCGATGCGGAGGCGGATCCGGATTTCGAGTTTCCGGGCCTAAGCGAGCTGATTCGCAAAGCGCGGCTCGACTTCGGCGCGGAGATTACGTTTCTCGACGAGGAGACGCTCGCGAAGGAAGGGTTCGCCAAAGAATCGCCGCCCGTGTTCACGACGCTCGAGCGGTTGCGGCGCGGCAAGTGGAACTCGGACGCGAAGGCGCGCGCGGCGCTCTCGGCCGAGAGCGACCGGCGCGAGTACTCGCACGCGCATGCGGCGCTCGCGAGCGTGAAGTATCGCGATGGCTCGCTCGGGCGGATCGTGTACGTGAAGGCTTCGCTCACGGGGCGCGAGCCGGCCGATGTGCTGCAGTACCACGCCGAGCATCCGGACTTTCCGCACGAGACTACGGCGGATCAGTTTTTTGATGAGGCGCAGTGGGAGAGTTATCGGAGGTTGGGGGAGTACGTGGGGATCACTTCGATGACCTCAGGTGTGTTGGAGTAACGTTCCCGAGAAAGGTTAACGGGAAAGACGGCCAACGCCCCCGCGTACGAGGCGGGTGGCGGCGTCACGAGTTGCGTGCAGTTTGATAGGCCCGAGGCGACCGTCGTGGTGATACGCGAGGGCCCATTTTCTAGCCGCTCCGTTGCTGCTCTTGTTGCCGCGTCGTTCAATCTGTCGCCGCCGAGCTCAGGCTTCCCCCAGAGACGTTCGCGTCGGGTCCCAGGCCGCACGCTTGCTTAAAAATATGCTTAATTCTATTATTATGCTGAAGCGAGCAGACCCGGAGTATCGCCAATGTCAGAGTTACGAACCATCGAAATCGACTTAGAAGTCCATAAACTCATCGAAGCCCAGCGCCTTAGCTTTTCCGAACCGCCGAATACAGTGCTGCGTCGTCTTCTCAAGCTGGGCGGTTTGGCCCCAGGCGCCCTCGCAAGCGAATTCTCGGCGGGAGCATGGACAGGGAAGGGCGTGAATCTGCCGGTGGGCACTCAACTGCGCATGCAGTATCGCGGCAAAGAGCACCGCGGTGAAATCCAAGAGTCCTGCTGGATTATCGAAGGCCACCGCTTCAAGAGTCCGTCTGCCGCGGCTGGGGGCGTTGCAACCACCAAGGACGGACGCCGCCCGAGTCTCGATGGGTGGAAGTACTGGCACATCAAGCGTCCCGGCGATCCCGGTTGGACGAGTCTCGATGTGCTGCGCCAGCGAGCGGCTCGCACCTAGCTCCCCATGACGAGTGACCCCGATGAAGACGCAGCTTCGTAACCTTGTCGCGGGGGCACTCTATCCAACGAAGGCGTATGACCTGCCTGCCCTATGCGAGAGCTACGGACTCGAGCCAGGGGAAGAAAGCGAGGCGTTCGCGAGCAAAAAGCAATATGTATTGCGCCGTCTAAAGACGCTCTCAGATCAGCGCGTCCTTCAGATCGCCAGACTAGTCGCTGCCGACGTCGACGACGATGAGTTGCGCGCAGCGGTGGAGCAACTGGGGAACGGACGGCTGCTCTCAGAGATTACGCGTCGTCACGTCGCTGAAGCGCTGGACGGGCCTGAACTTGGCGGAAAGCGCGATTTGCTCGATCTGCTGCGAAAGTACTGGCCCTTTATCGACCACAAGGCCTCGTATCGTCGCGTCTTGGACGAGACGTTCGCGGACGACATCATCCAGCATGCCGTGCGCAACAACGATTGGACCAACTCATACGTCCTTGAGCAGCTTGGATTCCTCACTTGTTCCCAGGCTAAGCTTTTCGAACTTGTTGAAGAGATCCTCCATCCGGTCCGTCGCGATCACGACGAGCAGCAGAATCTTGTTACCAAGCTCGATCCCATTCTGCGCCGAGACGGCTACTGCCTTGTTCCGGGCGCTCCGATTTCCGGTTATCCCGTGTACCGAGTTCGCGGGACAGCGCAGGTTGGAGCTCAGCCTGCCGATGAGCTGATATCGAAGGTTCTCGTTTCGTTCGATGCTCAGGGCGTTCACGACGCTTGGCAAAAGGCTCTTGAGCGCCGACAAACCGATCCGGCAGGCGCAATTACTGCCGCGAGGACTTTACTTGAAACCGTGTGCAAGCACGTCATCGATGACGTCGCCGGTACCTATGGCGAGACCGATGACTTGCCCAAGCTCTACGCAAATGCCGCCGACCACCTGAATCTTGCGCCTAGTCAGCATAGCGAAACCGTGTTCAAGAGCATCCTCGGCAACTGCCAGTCTGTCGTCGGAAACCTCGCCGGCTTGCGCAACAAACTGAGTGATGCCCACGGGCAAGGCAAGCGCCACGTCAAGCCGCAACCGCGACACGCAGAACTCGCGGTAAACCTCGCTGGAACCATGGCAACGTTCCTGGTATCGACCTTGAACGCTCGCAAGAACTGAAGCGCTTTGTCGTATCTGTCCGCGTTCCTTTCTGGTGACTTGGCTTTTTATTCTCTGGAACGCGAGGCGTCATGCCGATGCCCCTCCGTCGGTCGCACTCTCCCGTGAATGGTTGTTCTGGGGAATGACGGCGCGAGAACAGCGCTGCGGTTCCAGGGATGCGTTAGCGCCGGCCTGACTGCGCCAACACAGGATCTTCGATTCCGCGCCTGGGACGCACGGTTCCATTTTCGGAATCACCCGCACCCTTTCTGGCGTAGGGCGCCATTGCAGCCGCGGAGCCGAGCCCCTGGCACGCCCGGTGCATCGCAAACCGCGGGACATCAGGGGATCCGCCATGAGCCTGCCGCGCGACCTGGTCTTCGGCCTTCGGATGCTGCGCAAGAACTCCCTGCTGCTGATCGTGGCGAGCCTGTCGCTCGGTCTCGGCATCGGGCTGAACGTGACTGTGTTCAGCGCGGTCCACTCCTTGTTGTTCCGGGGTCCCGGCGTCGAGCGCGCCAACGATCTCGTGAATATCTATTCGGCAAAAGAGGGCGTCCGCGACCTTCAGCCGAGCTCGTACCCCGACTTTCTCGACATGCGAGAGCGTCTGCGCAGCGTCGATTCGCTCGTGGGTTACGCGCTCGCGATGGTCAACTACGAGCGCCGCGGCGTGCCCGCGCTGCAAGTCGGCAGCGTCGTCACGAGCGGCTACTTCGATCTGCTTCAGACGCGTCCGGGATTGGGGCGGCTCTTCCAGGACGAAGACTTCGCCGCGCGAGCGCCCGTGGTCGTCGTGAGCCATCGCTTCTGGCGCGACGAGCTCGGCGCTTCGCCGGGTGCGGTCGGCAGCCCCATCCGCATCGGCGGCCGGTTGTTCGACGTCGTCGGTGTGCTGCCGGAGGATTTCATCGGCTTCTCGCGTGGTCTGGTGCCGGACATCTTCGTGCCGATCACGCAGCTCGCCGACGTTCAGCCGATGGGCGAGATCGTGGTCGACGGCAGCGCGAACGGCCGCGCGCTCATCGATTCGCGCGGTTACCGTTTTCTGACGATCACCGGGCGGCGGGCGCCCGGCGCCACGCTCGCGCAGGTGGAAGGCGAAGCGAATGCGCTGGCGCGCTCTCTAGCGGCCGACTACCCGGAGAGCAACCTGTCGCGCGGCGCCGCGCTGCGGGAGACGCGCAGCGTGCGCTTCGATCCGGATCTGGACGGCGCGCTGGTGCCCCTCGCGATGTTCGCGCTGGTGCTCGTGGCCCTCGTGCTCGTGGTGGCGTGCGCCAACGTGGCGAATCTCATGCTCGCGAAGGCGCAGGCGCGCGGCGGGGAGATGGCGCTGCGCACCGCGCTCGGCGCGAGCCGCGCGCAGATCCTGCGCCAGCTGCTCGTCGAGAGCGCGCTCTACGGCCTCGTGTGCGGCGGTGTGGGGCTGCTCGTCGCGGCGTTCGCGATCCGGCTCGTCGGCTCCGTCGAGCTCGATCTGCCGTTCCAGCCGCACCTTTCGTTGCGGCTCGATCCGCCGGTGCTGGCGTTCACGCTTGGCATCTCGCTGGCCACCACGCTGCTGTTCGGCCTGATCCCGGCGCGGCACGCGAGCCGCCTCTCGCTGGTGCCGCTGCTGCGCTCCGCCGGCGCGGGCACGCACCCCGGCCGGTGGTGGAGCCCCACGCAGCTGCTCGTGATCGGGCAGGTGGCCATGAGCCTGATACTCGTCGTGGTGGCGGGGCTGATGTTCCGCAGTGTGGGTGTCGCGCGCAGCGTGGACGTGGGCTTCGAAGTGGAGCGGCTCGGCAACGTGACGTTGCAGCCCGGCGCCGAAGTCCCGCCGGCCGAGCTGCCGGCGCTGTGGCGGCGCATCGAGGAGCGCGTGGCCGCGCTGCCGGGTGTCGAAGCGGTGGCGCTCGCGTCGCGAATGCCGCTCGGCATCATTCTGAGCGGCAACGACTTCTTCATTCCGGGCTACAACGATACGGAGGCCGATCCGCCCATCCATCTCGACACCACGAACGTCGACGAGCATTACTTCGCCACGCTCGGCCTGAACATCGTGGCCGGGCGCGCGATCGACGCGCGCGACACGCCGGATACGCCGCCCGTGGCGGTGGTGACGGAAGCGATGGTGCGCCGCTTCTGGCCCGGCGAGTCCGGCCTCGGCAAGCGGTTCCGCGTGGGCGCCAGCGATGGCCCCGAAGCGGAAGTCGTCGGCGTGGTGCGCGACTACAAGATCCGCACGCCGGGCGAAACCCCGCGGCCCATGGTGCACTTCGCCTGGAACCAGCGGCCGCACACCGGCGGCAGCATCGCGTTTCGCTCGTCCGGCGCGCCGGAGCGCCTGCTCGACCGCGTGGTGGCAGCGGCGAGGACCGAAGCGCCGAACGCGCTCGTGTTCCAGTCCACCACCATGACGCGCATGCGCGACTTGCTGCTGCTACCGCTGAGCGCGGGCAGCATCGCGGCCGCGTGCCTCGGCTCGGTGGCGTTGTTTCTGGCCGTGCTCGGGCTGTCGGGGCTCATCGTGTACTGGGTCAGCCGCCGCACGCGCGAGATCGGGCTGCGCATCGCGCTCGGCGCGGGGCGGGCTTCCGTGCTGCGTCTCGTCGCGGGCCGCGCGTTCGCGCTGGTCGGCGTGGGGCTGCTGATCGGTACCGCCGGCTCCGTGATGCTCGGGCGGCTCGTCCAGCCGTTGCTGTATGTGGCGGCGTTCGATCCGCTGTCGCTCGTCGATCGGCGTCGGCGTGCTGCTGCTCGCCGGGTTGCTCGCGAGCATCGTGCCGGCGCGGCGCGCGACGGCGATCGATCCGATGACCGTGTTGCGGCAGGAATAGGCACAACGGGAGGGTTATGGGATTCATTGGCGGCGGCCTTTGGCGTGAGCCGCATCTTGCAGTCCGGGCTCACGAACGTGACTGCGACGGACCCGATCACATACGTCTCGATTTCTGTCCTTCTCGCCGTCGTCACACTTCTGGCCTGCTTCCTTCCGGCGCGCCGCGCCACGCGGCTCGATCCCGTGGAAGCGCTCCGCACCGAGTAGGCAGCCACGACGCCGGCCGTCACCGCCAACCTACCCCTCTGGCCGATGCGCTGTGCGATTCGCCCGGTTGCGAGAACGGAAGGTCGCCTTCGAATCGGCCGGTGATCGATAGCTACCCTTCCGATCGCCGCAGGGGGGTGCACATACATGGGGCTCTGATTTGTGCGCGTTCCGCGACGCCTGTCCCTCGCTGCACGCGCGCGTACAAGGCCCAGATCGAAGCGCTGTCCGGTAGCGGACACAACGGCTCACGCGGCGTTGGCGATTCGCTTGTCGGCCGGCGTAGGCTTTGCGGAAGATGACTTGGCTATTCGCCGGTTTCTACATCGTTCCCGCAGCGGTCGGCGCACTCGGTTTCTGGGTGCTTTGGCGTCTCACCAGGCTGATCGAGCTTGGCTTAGGGGCGCGTCGCGTGCTTTTCGGAGTACTCGGTGCCCTCGTGTTCGCGCCGATGCTCGTGCCGGCCGGGACAATCTTCGTCGCTTGGGTACCGCACTTCCTCTTGTTGGCCGAACCCGATGTCGGTTACTACATTCGTCTAGCGCGCTATGTCGTTCCCTCGTTTTTGGCCACCGCGGCGGTCTTTTGGTTCGTTGGCAGGTGGGTCGTAAGCTCCGCGCCTTTGAAATTGGGGTGGACAAGCACAGCGCTATCGATCCTTGCGCTAGTTCTCGTCGCCGGCATCTATCGGTACGCATTTCCGAGTCGCGACATCGCTCGCAGCGTAGACCCGGTGGCATTAGAAGCGTTGTACGGCGAGCGACTCGATCAGGTTATCGCGCTGCTGAACATTGACGATGACGCTCAACGTCAAACAGAGATCGCAAGGCTTCACTCGGCCTTTCAGTCGGACGCCAGCGTGCTTCGTGTGACGCTGCAAGATCCGGGCGTGCCGTATCTCTCCTACGGCGGAACCTTCTACCATCTGAATGTGGACTCGCCACCCAGTGAATCCTGTTCGAGCGACGGCCCCAATCGGTTGATTCTGATGCGTTGCACTTGGTCGTACGGCGCCTTGAGTCGTCGTGACACGCTCAAATACAAGCGATCGTTCATCCAAAAGGATGCTTCACTCGAAGTGATATTGGACCTGGACTACAAGAACGCGGTTGAAATGGTCGAGCGCCGCCAATGAATCGACCGATAACCCGAAAAAGGCTCACCTCCGACTGCCCGGCTCGCAGCGCGTTAGTCGTCTAACTAACTGTTTGTTATTTGGTTTTCCCTGACTACTGGGTATAATACCAGTACACGAAAACCAGCCAGGGAGCCCGCCATGCGCGCCCACCACGACCCGCGCATTTCCCGGCCCAAAGCATCGACGATCTCGACGCCGCCATCTGCACGCTCGCGGCCACGCTGAACGCCGAAACGCATCGCCTGCTCACGCTCGTGCGCGAGTTCGACGACCGCATGGGCTGGGCCAAATGGAGCTTTCGTAACTGCGCGGAGTGGCTCGCGTGGCGCTGCGGCATCTCGCTCTCGGCGGCGCGCGAGAAGGTGCGCACCGCGCAGGCGCTGCGGAGTCTCCCGTCGATCGGCGCGGCGTTCGCCGAGGGGCGCTTGTCGTACTCGAAGGTGCGTGCGCTCACGCGCGTCGTCGAGTGGCGCGACGAGGACTTGCTGCTCGGCTACGCGCTCGAGTCCACGGCCGCGCAGGTCGAGGAGCGCTGCCGCCAGATCCGTAACGGCCGGCCGGAGTCGGCGAGCATCGCGCAGCACGCCTGGGAGCGGCGCGCGGTCACGCTGTTTCGCGACGCCGCGCGCGGCGTGATGCGCATGAGCGTCGAGGTGCCGATCGAGGAGGGCGAAGTCATTGCGCAGGCGCTCGATCGCGCGGTCGCGGCCGGCGAGGCGCCGGCCGGTGTGGAGTTCGACGCGACGGCGTGGCGCGCGCAGCAGGCCGATGCGCTGGTCGCGATCGCGAAGCAGTATCTCGCGGGCGGCGAAGCCGCGAGCTCGGTCTGCGGCCGATCGCTATCAGGTCGTCGTGCACGTCGACGAAAACTCCCTCCGCGGAGGGATCGGCCGCGCGGATCTGCCGATCGATACGCGTGAAGCGGCTCGCGCTGCGACGGCAGCGTCGTCACGGTCACGGAAGACGAAGAAGGCACGCCGCTCGACGTGGGGCGCAAGCAGCGCACGGTGTCGACGCTGCTCAAGCGCGCGCTCTGGGCGCGCGACCGCGGCTGCTCGTTCCCGGGCTGCGACCACAAGCACTACGTGGACGCGCACCACATCGAGCACTGGGCCGACGGCGGCGCCACCACGCTCGACAACCTCACGCTGCTCTGCTCGCACCATCACCGGCTGTTGCACGAGGGCGGATTCCGGATCCATCGCGATGCGCAGGACCGGCTCGTACTTCCAACGGCCGGATGGGCGCGTGATCCCGCGGTTCGGCTACCGGCTGGCGGACATGCGCGATGACGACGAGCCCTCCGCGGAGGTGCGGGAGGAGCGCGGCGTGTATCTCGTTCGCGGAGCTGCGTGAGTCGCGCCAACGTCGTAGCGTGGCTCTAGGCGCGCGCCGCCGAAAGCTTGGACGCCCTGAATCCGGCCATGGAGTCTCGCGCATCTTCATGGATCGGACTCGGCTGCCTGGCACTTGCCGATGGCCGCATTTGCATGGAGAGTTAGCGGGCACGTGCGAACTCTCGTGACAGCCGCGATCGAGGTAGCCGCATGAAGTATGTCCCTCTGATCTGGGCCGGCTTCTGGCGCAAACGCGCCCGCACCGTGCTCACGATGCTGTGCATCGTGGCCGCGTTCGTGCTGTACGGCACGCTGCACGGCGTCACGGCGGGGCTCGATGAGGTCATCGGCAAGATGAGCGCTACGCGGCTGCGCGTGATGAACCGCGTGAACGCCATCGACAGCATGCCGCTGGCGTACAAGGCGCAGATCGAGGCGCTGCCGGGCGTCAACAAGGTGGCCTACTACCAGACGATGGTGGGCTACTACCAGGACCCGAAGAACGGCATCAACGTCGGCGCCATCGGCGTCGACGATTTCCTCGATATCTATCCGGAGATCGTCGTTCCCGCGGAGCAGCGCGAGGCCATGCGCACGAATCGCACGGGCGCCATCGTGGGCCGCCAGCTGGCCGAGAAATACGGCTGGAAGATCGGCGACCGCGTGCCGATCAAGTCCCGCGTCTTCCCGAAACAGGACGGCAGCTACGACTGGGCCTTCGACATCGTCGCTATCTACGACTACACGAAGGGCTTCGAGAACATCAACTCCGACGAGATGTGGATCAATTGGGACTACTTCGACGAGGAGCGCAAAACCCGCAAGAAGAGCTACGTGCTGCTGTTCTTCGCGAATGTCGACAACCCGGCGGTTGCCGCCGCCACGTCGCAGCGCATCGACGCCATGTTCGCGAACTCGCCGTCGCCCACGCAGACGATGAACGAGCGCGATTCGCTGCGGACCAACCTCAAACGGCTCGGCAACATCAATTTCCTGGTCAAGGCGATCATTTCGGCGGTGTTCTTCACGCTGCTGTTCGTGACGGGCAATACCATGCGCCAGTCCGTGCACGAGCGAATTCCGGAGCTCGCGGTGCTGAAGACCTACGGCTTCTCCAACCGCCTGGTCGTGCTGCTCGTGCTGGCCGAGTCTCTGGTGCTGTGCGTGTGCTCCGCGGCCGTCGGCATCGGCATCACGGCCACGTTCTTCCCCAGGGTGTTGAGCAGCCTCGGCATCGGCTCCCTGCCGCTGCCGTTCTCCGTGTTCGCGATTGGCTTGGGCTTTGCGGCTCTGCTCGCGCTCGTCAGTGCGCTGCCGCCGGCGTGGCTCGCCGGGCGCCTGAAGATCGTCGACGCGCTCGCGGTGCGCTAGGAGCCGCCATGCCGATGCTGAGAGAAATTGGCGCCGTCACAGGCATGAGCCTGCGCAGCATTCCGCACCGGGTCGCGAACTCGTCCGTCATCGTCATCGGCATTGCCGGCGTCGTGGGCGTGCTCGTGGCGGTGCTGGCGCTCGCCATGAGCCTCTCGGCGTCCGTGGCCAGCACCGGCCGCGCGGACCGGGCCATCGTGCTGCGCAAGGGCGCCGGCGTGGAGGTGTCGAGCGTGCTGAATCCGGACGAGGCGCTCGCGATCATGGCGAAGCCCGGCGTGGCGCACGACGCCAAAGGCGACGCGCTCGCCACGCGCGACATGATCCGCGGCATCAACCTCGTCCGCAAAGTGGACGGCGCGCCGGCCAGCCTCGTGATCCGCGGCACCTCGCTGCAGACGTTCGCCATGCGCCCCGAGATCAAGCTCGTGGCGGGCCGCCTGTTCGCGCGCGGGTTGCGCGAGCTCATCGTCGGCCAGGGGGCGCAGGAGGAGTTCGTGGGCCTGGGGTTGGGCGACACCGTCACGCTGCAGAACAGCCCGTGGACCGTGGTCGGCACGTTCGTCAGCGGCGACGCGTTCGAGTCCTCGCTGCTCGCCGACGTGGACGCGGTGCTCTCGGCGTACGAGCGCCCGGGCCCGAGCAGCGTGACCGTGCAGCTCGAGTCCGAGGCCGCCTACCGCACGTTCGCCGACGCCGTGACGACGGACCCGGCGTTGCAGGTGGACGTCACGAGCGAGCGCGCGTACTACGCGCAGCAGTCGCAGCAGATGCGCGGGATATTGAACGCCATCATCTGGTTCGTCGGCGGCATCATGGCCGTGGGCGCGCTGTTCGCCGCGTTGAACACCATGCACTCCGCCGTCGGTGCACGCGCGAAGGAGATCGCGACGCTGCGCGCGATCGGCTTCGGCTCGACGGGCGTCGTCGTCTCGGTGCTGAGCGAGGCGCTCGTGCTGGCGCTGCTCGGTGCCGTGCTCGGCGCCGGCTTGGCGTGGCTGTTCTTCGGCGGCAACAGAATCGCGATGGAAGGCGGCAGTCGGCACGGCAGTGTTCGAGCTGAAGATCACGCCGCTGCTCGTTTTTGCAGGCGTGGGCGCGGCGTGCGCCGTGGGCGTGCTCGGCGGGCTCTTTCCGGCGCTGCGGGCGGCGAGGGGGCCGGTGGCTGCGGCGTTGCGCTCGAGCTGACGCGCCCGGCGGTTCGCCTCGCTCCGGTGGTCGGCGTTTTGGAGCAGCGCCGGGTCTCGCGTATCCCCGGTATAGGTCTGAGCGATGACAATTCAGCGGCCCTACATAGTCTCCTGTCACTGCGGCGCACTTCGCATCGACAATGCCGCCCGGGCCGACGCAATGACTCGGCGACACGGTTGTTCGCAAGTTCTGGCCCCCGACGGCGGACGGGCCACTCGGCGCCCGCGACGGTGAGCGCATGCGTACCCCTCCCCGGAGATCGTAAGGGTGCCTATCGATCTCGGTAGGTTTGTTAGGCACCCTTCCGATCCCGCGAAGGGGTACCACACACACCGGCCCGCGCCGGCCGAGTGGCGCCTCTTTTCGCGACAGCGGGAATGTTAGACGCTCAAGGTAATGGCGGCCCGAGGCGCAGGACGCCGAAGCGCTCATAAGCGAGAGCGAGATTCTGCCGGCCGTGGGCATTTTCGATTGTTCTACTTGAAGTGAGGGGCGCGCAGGCTCGGATTGGGAACAGCCCAAGCCGTGCCGATGCCGCCAAAGATCCGAGAACTTGTCGCTCAGCTGGAGCAAGCGGGATTCGAGAATCGCGGTGGAAAGGGCAGCCATCGCAATTATGTCCATCCCCGGGTATCGAAACCGGTCACGGTCTCCGGCAAACTTGGCGATGACGCCAGCGCGCGGTCGGGAATGCAATCGCGGAGCTTCACCAATGAAGGCGAGCGCTAGATACGCAAAGATCGTCGAATGGTCTGACGAAGACAATTGCTACGTCGGCAGCGCGCCGGGACTGATTCTCGGCGGGTGCCACGGCGATAACGAACGGGCGGTGTTCGAAGAACTTTGTCGGATCGTTGAGGAAGCGATCGAACTCTACGAGAGGGACGGAAAACCTCTCCCGCCGGCGACCTCGGGGCGCGACTTTGCCGACCGCATGCAGAGCGTCGCCTAACCAACCGGTTGCCGCGGTGCGCCGTTGAACGCAGCCGTGATGCGCAAAGATATTCGGAGGTGTAGCGTGCGCGCGATCGCTCTCGGAATATTCGCCGTGATATGTGCGATGCCGCTACTCGCTCAACCCGAGCGCGTGGAGCGGATCGCGCAGAGGCTCGTCGAGGGCATGTATGAGCTTCGTGGCGCCGATCGCGCAATGGAGCAAGCCCTCATCGCCAAAGGCCTCTCTGCACAGGATGCTGAGCGCACTATCCGTGAGTTCATGCATGGCTTTGTAACGTGCCTGCTGAACGAATCGCGGGCCGATGCGGAGAGCAGGAACCGACCGTTCTCGGAGAATCTGCTCGCGATGGAGCAGGCCTTGGACAAGTCCGGAGCAAAGTCTGTGCTGCAAGACCTTACCCTCGTCGCCGGAGCGCGCAGCCCTCAGAACGAAAGTTGTCCCCTGAACGAGTTGCAGAAAGCGGGCCTCTCTGTGGATGCCCTGGGCATGAAGTGATCGGCGGTCGTGGCAGGTCGTGCCACGCGCGCAACTCGCCGCACGTTCTCTTCTCCGAACAGTGAAGCCGTTCACGCGACTGGCGGCCCGCGCTCGCCGAGTGGCACCTCTTTTCGCGACAACGCGAGGGCGCTAGCCCTGCGCGCTCCATCGGAGTCATGATGTTGCGAAGGCTGCCCGCCAGTCGAGGTAGAACACATGGAACTGAAGGTCACGACCGGCCACTTCAAAGACAAACGCGAAGCCATCCGAGAAATCTCGGACGCGGGCTGGTGGCCGATCTCGTGGCGCGATGCTGCGGGAGAAGTCTATGCACCGCATAAGCACGATGCGGATCAGACGCTCTACCTGGTCGCAGGCTTCATGGAGTTGGGAGTCGGCGCGAACACCTATCGCCTGAACCCCGGAGACAAGCTCGACCTCCCGGCATTCACGGTGCATTCGGCCAAGACTCCAGCCGGCGCCACCTACATTATCGGCATGCCCAAAGTAGACCTTCTGGCGGAACACCTGCTGGCGCCGGATGCGTGAATCGTGTGAGCGACGCCGCGAGCAACGCCATCGAGCCGCCCCCGCCGCAACGCCACGCGTTGTGGGTGCGCGCGTGCCACTGGGTGCTCGCGCTCTCCGTCCTCACGCTCGCCTACAGCGGCTTCTATGTCCTGATGGCGCACCCGCGGCTGTACTGGGGCGAGGTCGGTAACGACCTCACGCCGGCGTGGCTCGAGCTACCGCTCAACGACAACCATCGGCCCGAAGCGTGGCAGCAAACCGTCACCTTCGAGGCGCTGCCGAACAAGCCCATCAGCGCCAGTCGCACGATCGAGATCTTCAACGAGAACAGCTGGGCCCGCAGCCTGCATTTCCTGGCGGGCTGGTTTCTCGTGGTCGCGGGCGCGGCGTACTTCGCGCTCGGCGTCGTCACGCGGCACGCGTCGCGCGATCTCTGGCCGGGGCGCGCGGGCGCGTACTCGCAGTTGCAGCGGTGGGCCTACACGGGCGTCGCGTTCGTCGTGCTGCCGTTCATGGTGCTCGCGGGGCTCGCGATGTCGCCGCGGGTCGTCGCCGCGTTTCCCGTGCTGCTCGACGTCTTCGGCGGTCATCAGTCCGCGCGCACGCTGCACTTCTTCGGCTTCGCAGTGCTCGTCGCGTTCACGGTCGGGCACTTGGCGATGGTGGTGCTCACCGGTTTCGGTCGGCACATGCGCGCGATGATCGTGGGCAGGTGACATGAACACGCCATCCACAACGCGTCGCGCGGTGCTGAAGGGCCTGGCCTCGTCGGCCGCCGTCACGCTCGCCGGCTGCTCCACGAGCGAGCCGCCCACGTACGGCAACGTGCTGCGCATGGGCGACTGGCTCACGTACAACGCGCATCGGCTGCTGTTGCCGCGGCAGTCGCTGGCGCGCGAATACGAGCTCAGCGACATCTCGGCGGCGCCGGCGATCGGCACCACGGACCCTTCCGACTCGAGCCAGCCCGGTTTCATCGCGGAGTACGCGGAGGACTACGCGCGCTTCCTGCACGACGGCTTCGGCGACTGGCGGCTCACGGTGGAGGGCGCCGTCGCGAAACCCACCAGCTTCTCGCTCGAGCGACTTGCAGCGCATGCGCTCGCGCACGCAGATCACGCGCCACGCGTGCGAGGAAGGCTGGTCGGCCATCATGCAGTGGACGGGCGTGCCGCTGCGCGCCGTGCTCGAGGCCGCCGGCATTCGGCCCGACGCGCGGTTCGTGCAGTTCCACTGCTACGACGCGTTCGTCGACGGCATCGACATGCTCGACGCGCTGCACCCGCAGACGATCCTCGCGTACGGCATGAACGGCCGCGAGCTGCCGATTGCGCATGGCGCGCCGCTGCGCGTGCGCGTGGAGCGGCAGCTCGGCTACAAGAGCATGAAGTTCCTGCGCGGGCTCGTCGTGACGAGCGAGTTCGACGACAACGGCCCGTACGGCATGATCCAGAACGGTTGGTCGTGGTACGCGGGGATCTAGACCTGGCGAACGCCGAGCAGCGGACCGCCTGGCAGCGCTGGGTCCGTCAGCCGCAGAAGGTGTGGCTGCGCCGCGCGATCTTCCAGGTGCATCTGTGGAGCGGCATCGGCCTGGGGCTCTACGTGTTCTTCATCAGCGTGACGGGCAGCGTGCTGGTGTATCGCAACGAGCTCTACGTGGCGGCGACACCGGACGTGAACACGCCGGGCGTTTCACCGTTGGAAGCGCAAGCCAACGTGCCGCTCGGCATCTGGCTCGTCGACGGTCTGATCGACCTGCACGACAACCTGCTCTCGGGCCCCACGGGCCGCAAGGTGAACGGCTTCGGCGCCATCGCCGTGGTGCTGATGTGCCTCACGGGTGCGGTGATCTGGTGGCCCGGCATCGCGCGCTGGCGAGCGCACCTCACGCTGCATCGGCGCGTCGGCTGGAAGCGCTTCACGTGGGAGCTGCACGGCGTCTTCGGCTTCTGGAGCTTCGCGTTCCTGCTGGTGCTGGCCGCGAGCGGAATGTACCTGTGCTTCCCCGATCAGTTCGGCGCGGCGGCCGATTGGCTTCAGCCGCCGACGAATGAAAACGCCGGCACGCGTTTCGTGGACAGTGCGCTCTACTGGCTCGCGTACCTGCACTTCGGCCGCATCAACGGCATCGGCATTCCGTGCAATGGCCCCGGGCTCTGCGACCAGGCGACGAAGGCGACGTGGGCCATCGTCGGCGCCATACCGGCGGCGATGTTCGTGACGGGCGCCATCATGTGGTGGAACCGCGTCGTGCGGCGCTGGCGCCGGCGCGGGGGTCACGCGTAGATCGCGACGAGAAACCGTGTCGCGAAGGGCGAGTGCGGCGCAACCCGCCCTCATTCGCGGCCGGCGTTGATCCAGTCGTCGATCTCCCGAGCGCTGGGCCGGCGCGGCTGGCGTTCCCACCCCGCTTCGATCTGCTTGAGCAGCGACGAACGTTCCGCCACGTGCTCTTCCAGCAGCTCGCGGACTTCCTGCTCCATCGACGTATTGCGACGTTTCGCGAGCGCCTTCAAGCCGCGGACGATTCGGGCAGGGACGTTCCTGATCGTGAGGGTTGCCATGGCGAATTCGCTCGCTCGAGTTAGCGCTGAAACGAGGACTGGTTCGCCACCGTCCCAAAGTTCGAGCCGTCCGGGACAGGCGGTGAAGTGCCTTCAAAGCCCCCCCGCGTGAATGCCGCGCTGGCGCGAGCTGCCAAGGTGCGCCACTCCGCAGCCGTCATGCAGAACTGCTCCTTGATCTGTGAGCCGGGTCGCTTGCCCGCATGGCACACGATCTCCGCATCCCGAGCTGCGCGCCATTGCGCACGCGCCATGCATTCGCGCTCGCGGGTGCTCGCGCCCGATTTCTTCACTCTGTGGCAGACGACTTTCGCGTCCCTGGCAGAGGCGTGTTGCGCCGCCGGCTTTGCTGCTTGGGCCGCGGTGGGTACCGCGACGAACAGGAGTGAGGCGCTGAAACCCAGTATCGCGAAGAGGCAGGTCTTGCGGATCATGACGTGCTCCGTTCGGGGGGGCGTTACGGCGACGCTACGCCACGACGTTTCACTTCTCAACCGCCGGAACCCGCGATCTTCGCCCGCGAGCCCACGCCGTCCCGCGGATGGGACGGCCCAACCCGAAACTGCGACGAACACGCCAGCGATGTTGCACGGGTGGTTGACCGGAGCATGCCAAATCAAAGGGTTGCTTCCCGCCTGCGGTTGGCACGAATGTCGCTAACTACGACCAGGGGGCGACCGCGCGCTCGGAGATCCGCTGCATGAACGTCACCGGCTACCTCGAATCCATCGGCCGCGACCTGCGCCACGCGCTGCGCGGCCTGCCGCGCCGCCCGGCCTTCACCGTCGCCGCGGTCCTCACGCTGGCACTCGGCCTCGGCGCCACGACGGCGATCTTCAGCGTCGTCTACTCCGTGCTCTTGAAGCCGCTGCCGTACCCGAACGCCGGCGAGCTCGTGCGCATCCATCAGCCGGCCACGGGCCTAGGCGGCTCCGACCTCGGCGTGTCGCCCGCCATGTACTTCACGTACCGCAAAGAGAACCGCACGCTCGCGGAGCTCGGTTTGTGGAGCGACGGCGGCCAGACGCTGACGAGCGCAGGCGAGACCACGCGCATCCGCTCGCTGCGCGCCGCGCACGGGCTGCTGCAGGCGCTCGGCGTGCAGCCGATGCGCGGCCGCTGGTTCACGGAGCAGGAGCAGGGGCCCGCGGCGGAGGGGCCGGCGCCCGTGATCCTCTCGTATGCGTTTTGGCACAGCCGCTTCGGCGGCGACGAGACGGCGCTCGGCCGCGCGCTCGTCGTCGACGGCCGCCCGACGCAGGTGGTCGGCATCATGCCGCCGGAGTTTCGCTTCGACTTCATGAACTCGCAGCCGGACATCATCGTCCCCACGCCGTTCGACCCCGCGCGAGCCGACATCAACACCTTCAGCGGGTTCAACGCGCTCGCGCGGCTGAAGCCCGGCGTCACGCCGGACGAGGCGCGCGCGGACCTCGAACGCATGCTGCCGATCTGGAGCGCCGCGTGGCCCATGGCACCGGGCGTGACGCGCGAGGTCGTCGAGAACTGGCGCGTCGCGCCCGCGGTGGTTCCGTTGAAGGACGACCTCGTCGGCAACATCGCGAGCACGCTGTGGGTGTTGATGGGCGCGATTGGTGCCGTGCTGCTCGTGGCCTGCGCCAACATCGCGAACCTGATGCTCGTGCGCGCCGACGCGCGGCGGCAGGAATTCGCCGTCCGTGCGGCGCTCGGCGCCGTGCCGGCGCGGCTCGCGCGCGAGCTGTTCATCGAGAGTTTTGTGATCGCGGTGCTCGGCGGCGCGCTCGGCCTGGCGCTCGCTTACGCGGGAATACAAGGGTTGGTGGCGCTCGGCCCGAGCAACCTGCCGCGGCTCGGTGAGATCGCCGTGTATCCACCCGTGCTGCTGTTCACCGCGGCCGTGGCGCTGGCCTCGACGCTCGTGTTCGGCACCGTCACGGCGCTGAAGCACGCGGTGCACGCCGAGACCGGCGCATTGGGCGCTGCGCGCGGCGCGAGCGCAGGCCGCGAGCGCGCACGGGCGCGCAACACGCTCGTCGTGGTGCAGGTGGCACTCGCGCTCGTGCTCGTGGTGAGCGCCGTGCTGATGATTCGCACGTTCGAGCATCTGCGCAGCGTCGACGCAGGCTTCGTGGATCCGGGCACGATCCAGACCGTACGCACCTGGGCGCCAAGCGAGCTGATTCGCGAGCCGAAGGCGTTCACGCGCGTGCAGCACGACGTGCTCGACAAGATCGCGGCGCTGCCGGGCGTGCAGGCCGCGGCCTTCACGAGCACGCTGCCGATGGAGGGCGCGCCGTTCACCATCGACGGGCCCGTGGCTGTCGAAGGCAAGCCGCTTGCGGGCAACGCCACGCCGCCGCCGCGCCGCATGAAGCTCGTGTCGCCGGGTTACTTCGAGGCGATGGGCTCACGGCTCGTCGCGGGGCGCGACCTCACGTGGGCCGACATCGACGCGGGCGGCCGTGTGGCGCTCGTCTCCGAGAGCTTCGCGCGCGAGATGGCGGGCGAGCCCGCGGCCGCGCTCGGCATGCGCGTGCGCACGCCGGCCGCGACCGACGCCTGGCGCGAGGTGATCGGCGTGGTGCAGAACCTGAAGGACAACGGGCTCTACGCGGACGCACCGAGCCTCGTCTACTTGCCGGCCCTGATGGAAAACGCGTTCGGCGGGCCGCTGGTCGGGGTTGTGCCCGCCGCGTACATCGTCCGCAGCTCGCGCGCGGGTACGGCCAGCTTCGTCACCGAGATCCGCAACGCCGTGTGGTCCGTCAACGCGAATGCGCCCGTCGCGCTCGAGCGCACGATGCAGACCCTGTACGGCGCGTCGCTCGCGCGCACGTCGTTCGCGCTCGTGATGCTCGCGATCGCGGGCGCGATGGCGCTGGCACTCGGGCTGCTCGGCATCTACGGTGTGCTCGCGTACGTGGTCGCGCAGCGCTCGCGCGAGATCGGGATCAGGCTCGCGCTCGGCGCGCAGCCGCACGAGGTGCGCACGCTGTTCCTGCGGCACGGACTGGTGCTTGCGGGCTGCGGAGCAGCGATCGGGCTCGTCGCGGCGCTCGGCGTGACGCGGCTTTTGTCGTCGCTGCTCGTCGGCATTGCGCCGACGGATCCCGCGGCCTACGCCGTGGCGCTCGTCGTGATTTTCGCGGCGGCGGCGCTGGCAAGTTGGCTGCCGGCGCGGCGCGCGGCGGCCATCGATCCGGTGGAGACGCTGAAGGCGGAGTAAGTGGTGCGGTCGCGAATCAGCCGGCCGAGCGTGCGATGGATGGTCTCACGCGATCGGAAGGTCACCTACCGATCGTTACGTGATCGGTAGGTACCCTTCCAATCGCCAGGTACAGGTGTGCACGCACACACCGGAGCTCCGCGGGAACCGAACTTCGAGGACTTCAAACCGATCCACCCGGAACTCCCATGCCACGAGCGTGTGGTCCTATGAGTTTGCGGTTCGCAGGATCTTCTCCATCGCTTTGCCTTTGGCCAGCTCGTCGATGAGCTTATCCAGATAGCGAATCTCGCGCATGGTCGGCTCCTCGATGTCTTCCACTCGGACACCGCAAACCACACCCTTGATCAGCGTCCGCGACGGATTGAGTTTTGGAGCTTCGGCAAAGAACGTCTCGAAGTCCGTGCGTTTTTCGATTTGGGCTTCCAGCTTTTTCTGGCTGTATCCCGTCAGCCAACGAACGACTTCGTCGACTTCTGCTTTCGTGCGGCCCTTCTTCTCCGCCTTGGCAATGTAGAGCGGATAGACGCTGGCGAAGCTCGTGGTATAGATCCGGTGTTTTGCCACAGTGCCTACTCCCGAACTTCGCATCTGGATCAGGCCGCCACCTCGACGTAATCCACGCGACTCGTAGAGGGCGGAAACGGGTCGCCATCTTCTCAGAATACTGAAATCCTGTCGGAACGCGCAGAATTAACCCAGGTATTCGGCGCTATTGGCGGCGGCGAAGCCCGCTTGCTACTCTGCTCGGATGATCAAACCACTACTTCTCGCCGCGCTCGCCCTCGTCGGGGCCAGCGCCAACGCCGCGGCCACGTGCGACCGCGCCTGTCTGAAGTCCACGCTCGACGCCTATCTCACGGCGCTAGTGAAGCACGACCCCAAAGCCGCGCCGCTCTCGCTCGGCTTCCGCCAGACCGAGAACGCAGTGGTGCGCAACGCCGGCACCGGCCTCTGGCAATCCGCGACCGCGCTCGGCAAGCTCCAGCGCCGCTATTACGATGCCGCCACGGAACAAGCCGCGTATTTCGGCACGCTCGACGAAGCCGCCGGCCCCGCCATCGTCACGCTGCGACTGAAGGTGGAAGACCGCAAAATCACGGAAGCGGAGTGGGTCATCAATCGCAAGGGCGATCCCGGCATCGGGCCGAACGCCGGCGCGCAGGCGAATGCGGCGTTCTACGACCCCGACTACCTCATCGCGCACGCGCCGCCCGAGCGCATGATCCCGAAAGCGCAGCGGCTCTCGCGCACGGACCTCGTCGCGATCACGAACAGCTACTTCGACGGGCTCTCGGCGCACGACGGCAAGATCATCATCGCGCACCCAGGCTGCGTGCGAATCGAGAACGGCAACCTCACGACGCAGCGGCCGATTCCTGCGGGCGGCCAAACCGACTGCACGGCCGAAGGCCCGATGACGAACATCTTCGCGGTGACGGCGCGCCGTTACCCCGTCGTCGACGAAGAGGCCGGCGCCGTGCTCGCGCTCGCGCTGTTCCAGCGCAAGCCGGGCGTGCTGATGCGCCGCAATCTGCTCGGCGAATGGTTCTTCATCGAGCAGGGCAAGATCCGTGAGGTGTACGCGGCCATGTTCTACCCGGACCAGGACGCGATGGTCCCGAACTGGCCCCCGTTCGACGGCAACTGGCCGCCCGCGCCGGCGCCGAAATAGCGCCGCCCGCGCCGCCGTCTCCCGCCCGCCTTTTGAGAGGCCCGTCACAGAAGCCCCCGCAGTCGCGGGCCTATACTTCGTGTCGAAATCAACCTAGTTTTTCGACATATTGCTAGGAACGTGTCGATCGCATCGACGAATCGGCTGGTCATGTCGAAAAACAGTAGGAATTTCGACATATATCCGGGGCTTGTCGATAGGATCGACACGTCACCGCCCTAAGTCGATCCCGGGGGGAGATTCGTACATGGCGTTCGATCCGACCACACCTTATAACGAGCTCCCGCCGCTGCCGCCGCCTCTGGCAAGCCTCGAAACACCCGCGATCCTGAAGAAATGCATCGGTGCGCGGGTCGCGCTGGCCGAGCTCAAGCAAGCCGCCGAGCTGATCCCCAACGCCACCGTGCTCGTGAACGCGCTGCCGCTGCTCGAAGCGCAGGCGAGCTCCGAAATCGAAAACATCGTCACGACCACGGACAAGCTGCTCGAGTACATGGACGTGCCGGAGCATCGCGCGGCGGATCCCGCCACGAAGGAAGCGCTGCGCTACAGGCGCGCGTTGTTCGAAGGCACGCGCAAGGTGCAAACGGGGAAGCTCACGATCGAGACGGCGATCGACGTGTGCCGCACGATCAAGGACGAGCCGTTTGACCTTCGCGCGAAGCCCGGCACCACGCTGAAGAACATCGCGACGGGCGCCGTGATCTACACGCCGCCCACGGGCCAGGACGTCATTCGCGCGAAGCTGCAGAACTGGCAGGACTTCCTCACGGCGCGCAACGATCTCGATCCGCTGATTCGCTGCGCGGTGCAGCACTACCAGTTCGAGGCGATTCACCCGTTCATGGACGGCAACGGCCGCACGGGCCGCATCCTCAACATTCTGTATCTCGTGCAGCAGGGCCTGCTCGATACGCCCATCCTGTACCTGAGCCGCTTCATCATTCGCAACAAGGTGGATTACTACCGCCTGCTGCTCGAGGTCACCACGCAGCAGGCGTGGGGCCCGTGGATCTCGTTCATGCTCGACAGCATCGAGAACACCTGCGTGTGGACCACGGACAAGATCAAGGCCATTCGCGACCTGATGCGGCACACGGGTGAATTCATCCACCGTCGGGCGCCGAAGATCTACACCTGGGAGCTCGTCGAGCTGTTGTTCAATCAGCCGTACTGCCGCATCGCGAACGTGGTCGAGGCGGATCTCGCGAAGCGGCAAACCGCCTCGGTGTACCTGAAGTCGCTCGTGGACATCGGCGTGCTGCGGGAGATCAGCACGGGGCGCGAGTCGTTGTTCGTACATCCGAAGTACATCGAGCTACTGACCGGCGAGGAGAACGTCTGGGTGTACTACGCCGGGGTGGAGACAGACAGCGCTCTGGAAGGGGGCGCGCTCTGACGAGCCTCGCCGCGCGGCGTTCGGAGGCCGTACAATAGCGGCTGCGTTTCCCGCCCCAAGTCGACGTCCCCATGAGCTCTACCTCCACCCACGCCGCCGCGGCGCACCGTATCGCCGCGCCGCCGTACTTGATCCTGTTCGTCGGCGCGCTGGTCGCGATCGGCCCTTTGAGCATCGACATGTACCTGCCGGCGATGCCCACGATGGCGAAGGCGTTCGACGTCGGCATCGTGCGGATGAGCGCCACGCTCAGCACGTACCTCGTCGGCTATGGCATCGGCCAGTTCTTCGGCGGCGCGTTCTCGGACCAGATCGGCCGCAAGCGCATCGGCATCATCGGCCTTGTGATCTTCGTGCTCGCTTCCGTCGCGATCGGCGTGTCGACCACGGTGGAGCAGGTGCAGTGGCTCCGTTTCGTGCAAGCCATCGGCGCCGGGTTCGCCACGGTGATTTGCTGGGCGATCGTGCGCGACGTGTACCCCGTGCAAGAGCTCGGCAAGCGCATGGCCATGGTCACGCTCGTGATGCTGGCTTCGCCGGCGATAGCTCCCTCGCTCGGCGCGTTGCTGCTGCGCTTCGGCTGGCACTCGATCTTCTTCTTCAAGGCCGTGTACGCTGCCGCGCTTGTCGTCTACTACGCGCTGGCAGTGCCCGAGACGCGCCCCGGCTCATGGCAGAAGCTCTCGATCGTCTCCACGTTGAAGCAGTGCTGGCAGGTCATCGTCTACAAGCCGAGCGATGGCAGCCATCCGTTCACGTTTGCATTCACGGGTTCGTTCAGCGCAGCCGTGTTCATGACGTTCATCACGAACGCCTCATTCGCGTACATCGACTACTTCGGCGTGTCGCCGCAGATGTTTCCGGCGTATTTCGGCGTTGGCGTTATCGGCATGGTGGCGACGAATTTTCTCGCCATGCGCAAGCTGAATTCGAACACCGCTCCGCAGTTCTTTCGCTACGGTCTGTTGATTCAGATCTGTTCAGCCACGGTCTTGCTGCTCGGTGTGCTTGCGGGTGCGCCTTCCATTTGGCTCGTGGTGCTGCCGGTGGCCGTGATCGTGTCGTGCTTCGGCCTCATCGGACCATCCGGCACGTCGCTCTATATGAGCCATTTCGGCTCGCTGGCGGGTAGCGCGTCGTCGCTATACACGACGCTGCTGTTCTCGTCGGGAGCGGTGTTCGGCGCCGTCTCGGGTATCTACTTCGACAACACGTTGCGGCCGATGGTCATCACGATGTTCGTCGCGTCGTTGATCGCGAATCTGCTTGCGTTCACCACCGGCGCAAAGTTTCGCAAGGAGCCGACCGCGTTGCGTTAACGCGGCCGGCTCTGCGCGAGCCTCAGGCGAAGCCGTGCTTCGCGACGGGCAGCGAGCGGATGCGCTGCTTCGTTGCCGCGTAGATCGCGTTGCAGATGGCCGGCGCGACCAGCGCCACCGACGGTTCGCCAATGCCGCCCGGCGTTGCCGTGCTGGCAATGATCTCCACGTCGATCTCCGGCGCCTCGTTCATGCGCACGAGCCGGTAAGTGTCGAACGTCTTTTGCTGCACGACGCCGTCCTTGATGTGATGTCGCCCCAGAGCGTGGTGGAGAGCCCGAAGATGATGCCGCCGCGGATCTGCGCGTCGACGATCGACGGATTCACCATGCGCCCGAGGTCGACGGCGCCGCTGAGCTTGTGCACGCGAACCTTGCCGTTCTCGAGCGAGATCTCGGCGACGAGCGCCAGATACGTGTCGTAGCCCTCCATGAGCGCAATGCCCTGGAACCGGCCGGCCGGCGCCTTGCCCCAGCCCGCGCGCGCGGCCGCTCGCTCGAGCACCTGCCGCCAGCGCGGCTCGGATTGCTTCTCGAGCATGGCCAGCCGGAACTCGTACGGGTCCTTGCCTGCCGCGTACGCGAGCTCGTCCATGAAGCACTCGGCCGCGAAGCAATTCGTGGCGTGGCTCACCGAGCGCATGTAGCCCACGTTGATGCCGATCTCGTGCTGCAGGAAGCTCACCTTCACGTTGTCGGCGTCGTACGGATAGTTCGTGGCCGCCTCGAGCACGAACGGATCGATCTGCTTCTCGACGGCGGCGGGCGCCCAACGGCTCGTGATGGACGGCCCGCAGATCTCGAACTTCCAGGCGGCGAGCTTGCCGTCGGGGTTCAACGCCGCGGAGCAACGGTGCCGGTACGGCGGCCGGTAGTAGTCGTGCGTGGTGTCATCCTCGCGGGTCCACAGCACCTTCACGGGCCGGTTCACGGCGCGCGCGGCTTCCACCGCGGCGGGGATGAAGTCCACCTCGAGCCGCCGGCCGAAGCCGCCGCCGAGATACGTGGTGTGCACGAACGCCTTCTCGAGCGGAATGCCGGCGGCCTTCGCGACGGCGTTCTGCGCGGTCTGCTGCACCTGCGTGGGTGCGTAGATGTGCATGGAGTCGCCGTCGGGCACGGCCGTGCAGTTCTGCGGCTCGAGCGTGGCGTGCGCGAGCAGCGGCAGCTCGTACACGGCCTCGACTTTCTTCTTCGATTTCGCGAGCGCCGCGTCGGCGTCGCCGTCGTTACGCGCGACTTTGGCTTCGTTGCTGCGCTTGGCGAGCGCGTCGGCCAATCCGGCCGAGATGCTCGCGGTGCTGAGCTTGGCGTTCGGGCCCGCGTCCCACTGGATGTCGAGCGCATCGCGCGCCTGGCGCGCCTGCCACCACGAATTGGCGAGCACGACCACGCCGGTCGACGTCTGCACGACCTTCTGCACGCCGGGCATTGCGCTCGCCTTCGCGTCGTCGAAGCTGCGCACGCTGCCGCCGAGCACGGGGCTTTGTGCCAGCGCGCCGAACAGCATGTTCGGGAAGCGCTGGTCGATGCCATACGGCGCGGTGCCGTTCACCTTCAGCGGCGTGTCGAACCGCCTGGTCGGCTTGCCTACCTGGGTGAATTCGCTGACCGCCTTCGGCGTGACGTTGGCGGGCGCCGGCAATGCGGCTGCCGCCGTCGCCAGCTGGCCGTAGGTGAGGCGCGTGCCGTCGCTGTTCACGACGGCGCCGTTCTCGGTGCGCAGCTGGGCCGCGTCGACTTTCCAGTGCTCCGCGGCCGCCTGCACGAGACGCGCGCGCACTTCGGCGCCGGTCTTGCGGATCTTGTCCCAGCCTTCGCGCACGCTGGTGCTGCCGCCGGTGATCTGCCCGCCGAGCAGGCCGTTCACGTAGACGTCGCCGGGCGGCGCCGCTTCGAAACGGACGGACTCTGCGGGAACGTCGAGCTCCTCGGCGACGAGCATCGTGAGCGAGGTGTACACACCCTGGCCCATCTCGGACTTGTCGACGAGGAACGTGATGCTGCCGTCGGTGCCGATGCGCAGCCAGGCGCTGGCCTCGACGGGTGCTGTGGGGTTGCCGAGCTGCGCCACTGCGGCCGGCTTCGCCGCGCAGCCCGGCAGCTGGATGGCGATCAGCAGGCCGCCGCCTGCGACGGCGGATGTCTTCAGGAATTCGCGACGCGTGTTCATTTTCCACCTCCGGCCAGGTCGGCGGCGCGTTTGATGGCGGTGCGAATGCGGTCGTAGGTGCCGCAGCGGCAGATGTTGCCTTTCATGGCGTCGTCGATGTCCGCGTCGGTGGGCGCCTTGTTGTTCGCGATCAGCGCGGCGGCGGACATGAGCTGGCCGGACTGGCAGTAACCGCACTGCGGCACGTCGATCTCGAGCCACGCGCGCTGCACGGGGTGGCTGCTGTCGGCGGACAGGCCTTCGACTGTCGTGATGGCGTTATCGCCGACGGCGCCGACCGGCGTTTGGCACGAGCGCACGGGCTGAGCCGGCCAGGTGCACGGTGCAGGCGCCGCAGAGGCCGACACCGCAGCCGAACTTCGTGCCTTGCAGGCCGAGCGTATCTCTAACGACCCAGAGCAGCGGGGTATCGGGAGCGGCGTCGACTTCGACGGACTTCCCGTTGATTCGCAGAGTAATCACGTTGACCTCCCTCGCGCGCGCCGAACATCGGCCGCTGCGTGCGGTTTAGCCTAGGCCTCTGCTCGCCGTTGTCAACGGCTTGCCGCTACGGCGAACCAAGCGGTTTCGGCGGCGGCGCGTCGCCCGGGCCGAGCACCGTGCCGTCCGCGAGCGTGGCCGTCACGAGTGAGCCGTTCGTGCGGCCGTCGAGCAGCGGGTTCACGACCACCGTGATGCGGTCACCGGGTTTCAGCGTCGTCTTCTTCCAGCCCGTGCGCGCCATCATGTTCGGGCTGCCGCACTCCACACCCCATTCGGTGGTTTGCCCTTTGTCACCGGGCACGTCCACCTGAATCCACGCGTGCGGGTTCGTCCACTGAAAATCCTTCACCGTGCCCGTCAGCGTGACCTTCTTCGTGCGGTCGAACACTGCGAACGAATGGTGGGCGAGTGCAGCACCCGTCGTCGTCAGTAGCACGAGTGCAAGCGATAAACGGAGTGGACTTCGCATGATTGGTCCCTTGCGTCAGTCGTGCCGCGGGTTGTCGCCGCAGAAGTACTCGAGCATGTCGATATCGGGCCGGCGCTGGAAGTAATGCTTCAGCACCACCTTCTCCGTGTAGTACTTCGCATCCTCGATCGTGAGCTCGTCCTCGAGCAGCTCGTTGTTCGCCACGAGCCGCAAGCGCTCGACGAGATGCAGCGCGTCGCTCAAAGGCAAGCGCGGGTCGGCGTCTAGGCTGCTCGGCTTCGCGTTCGAGCCCACGCCGTTCGCGGCGCGTGCGCGGCCGTTCGTCCCAACCGTATCGACAACGAGCACGTCGCCGTCCCAGGTGCCGACGGAGTGCCCGTTCCACGTTGCCACGATCTCGTCGTCCGGCGGGTGGCCGCGGCCGTCGAGATAGATGCGCCGCGGGATGCCGCTCGCCTCGCGCAGCATCACAAGCTCGCCGGGTGATTCGAGCAGCTGGATCGGGAACAGCCCGATCTCCCACATGTGGAACACCGGGCCGCCGGGCGTGCAGGCCGTGAACTGGCTGTGATCGTTGAGGCGTTGCGATTCGGCCGCGCCGGCGGGGGTGAACGGTGGCTCCTTCGGCCACGGTGTGTTCTGCCACGGCGCGGGGCCGGCCGGATCCTCGAGCGAGCCGGTCGGCACCCACACGCCGGTGAAGCCACGCTCGGCCGCGGTCTTCAGCGCGCCATTCGTGCGGAGTGAAGCGGCGGCTCCCCCGGCGTCAGCGCCGGTCTCGTGCCCCCCGCAGCCGGCCACCGCGCACGCCGCCGCAAGGCAGATCAGTAGCGACAGCTGGGATGCGCGGTGCACGGGCGAAGCCTAGTCCGGCTCGTGCGAGCGCACAACATGATCAGCGCATGAGAATGCCGCCGTCGGCGATCAGCGTGGAGCCGTGCACGAAGTCCGCGGCCGGGGAGACGAGCCAGGCGCAGCATTCGGCGATCTGCTCCGCCGTGCCCACCTTGCCGACCGCGGCTTCCACTTCCTTGCGCCGCACGGGGTCGCTCATGGCGGAGGCCACGAACGGCGTGTCGATGAAGCCCGGGGCTACGGCGTTCACCGCAATGCCTTTGGGGCCGAGCTCGCGCGCGCAGCTCTTCATCATCGTGAGCACCGCGCCCTTGCTCGTGGCGTAGGCGCCTCGCGCGACGTAGCCGCCGCCCGTGTAGCTCGAGATGCTCGCGAGCATGCAGATGCGCGCGCCGCGCTGCATCTGCTTGGCCCCTTCGCGCACGCTCAAGAACGAGCCGATGACGTTGATGTCGAACAGGCGGCGGAACTGCGCGACCGTGGTCTCGAAGAACGGCGTGGTCTCGATCACGCCCGCGGCCGTGACGAGGGCATCGAGGCCGCCCCAGGCGGCGCCGGCTTCCTGGAACGCGCGAATGGTCGAGGCTTCATCGGCTACGTCGAGCTCGATGGCGACGCCCTCGGCGCCGGCCGTTGCGCGCGCGCCGTCGAGGTTGCGATCGAGGCACGCCACTCGCCAGCCCAGGGCTTTGAGGTGCCGCGCCGTTGCGGCGCCGATGCCGCTGGCCGCACCCGTGACGGCGACCCGCAGATCCCGAACCGGAGCGGCCTGGCCGCCGGAAACACTACTCATCGAAACCGTTCCTCACGTCTGCGGCTCCGCCGCCGCGGGCTCATCCTAGCGTGCCCGGTCAATCGTCGTCGTCTTCGTACGCGAACGGGTTGGTCTGCGCCGGTTTCGTCACCACCGGCATGCGCGGCAGCGGTTCCGCGCGCTCCGCCGCTTGCCACAGGAACGACGCCATGACGATCGTGGCCTGCTTCAAGTCCGCAATCTTCATGTGGTCGTAGGTGTCCACGTTGCTGTGGTGCACGCGGCTGCCGTAGTCGAGCGGGTCCTGGATGAACTGGAACGCGGGAATGCCGACCGACTGCATGAACACGTGGTCGGTGCCGCCCGTCGGCCGCGCTGCGACCGTGGTCGCCCCCAGGCTGGCGAACGGCGCGAGCCACTCGCGGAAGATCGGCGCGACGGCCGGGTTGCCCTCGGTGTAGATGCCGCGAATCTTCCCCGAGCCGTTGTCGAGGTTGAAATACGCCGCGAGCTCGGCGTGGCCCGGCAGCGGCGTGATGGGCCAGCGCGTGTTCCAGAGGTTGTACGGGGAGAGATTCTTGAGTTCGGGGTCCGTGACGGGCGGGCGCGTCGCGAGATGCTGCTCGACGTACGCCATCGAGCCGAGCAGGCCTTGCTCCTCGCCGGCCCACAGCACGAAGCGGATCGTGCGCCGCGGTTTCACGCCGAGCTTCGAGAGCACGCGGGCGATTTCCAGCACGGTGACGGAGCCCGCGCCGTTGTCGCTGGCGCCGTCGGCGGCCACCCAGCTGTCGAGATGCGCGCCGGCCATCACGTAGCCGGCCTTCGGGTCGCGACCCGGAATCTCGGCGATGACGTTGTACGCGTTCACGTCCGTGTCGTCGTAGCGGACGGTGCTCGTGAGCTCCACCGTCGGCGGCGCGTCGGTCTTCGCGAGACGCGCGAGCCGGCGATAGTCCTCGGCGGCGAGCTCGACACCCGGCACTTTGGGCGTCTCGCCCACGCGGTAGGCGTAGCCTTCGCCGTGCAGCAGGCCGCCGTCGCGGTATGACGGACGCAGCCACGCCAGCGCGCCTTCCCCGGCCAGGAAGGCGTCGAGCTTTGCCGTGAACGCGGAGCGCTTCAGGCCGCGTGCGATGGCGGTTTCCGAGCGCGTGGGCTGCACGAACGTGTCGAGCTTGGCCAGGTCTTCGTCGGACTGGCGTTTGAAGGGCGCCTGGTCCGGCTCCGAGCCGTCGCCGGGCTCGCCGACGAGCACGATTTTGCCTTTGAGCTGGCCCTTGTACTTGTCGAAGTCGCGCTCGCGGCGCATGGGCGCCACGATGACGGTGGCGCTGATCGCACCGTTCGTGGACGGCGTCCACGCGACGGGAATCGCCCGCATCGGCAGCACGCGCGGGGTGACCATGCGCGCCTCGATGCGTTCGATGGACCAGCCACGGCCGAAGTCGAAGCCTTCGGTTCGCACGTTCTTCAGGCCGAAGCCGCGGAACTTCTCCTGCGTCCACTTCTCGGCTGCGCGCATCTGCGGCGAGTTCGTCATGCGGCCGCCGATGCGGTCGGTCAGGTACTCGGCCGTCTGCGGCAGCTCGCTGTGGTTCAGGGCTTCGTCGATGATGCGGTTGATCGTCGTGTGGTCGACTTGCGCGCCGCTCGCGGCCGCGAACGTGAGCGCGAGGATCGCAAGAACGTAACGCATGGAGTCTCCCTCTGGGCGCCCGAGTGGCCCAGCCAGAGTATCGCCGGCCGCGTGTACTCCGCCAACCCGTTCGTGTGCGGGCCGCGGCCGTCTGCGGCCTTTCGCTCCAGTTGTGTCCGGTAGCTGACAGACGGCGTTGGGTACTGGCGCTAAGCTCGGCGCAAGCGGCCGGCATGAGCGCCGGCCGCCCGCCGTCTTCGTTGTTGTCGCTGCCGTCAGGAGCTCAACATGAAACCCGCCATTGCGCTGCTGATTGCCTGCGGATTTTCCGCGCACGCATTTGCTCAAACCGTCACCGTCAGCGCCCTCGTTTCGCCCGTCAAGTTGATCCGCGACGGTCAGCTCCTGGCGGAGAGTCTCGAGATGGGAGCCGTGTTGAACGACGGCGACGAACTGGAAGCCGTTACGCCGGAGTCCAGAGTCCAGCTCGACTGCCCCAACGCAACGCAGACGTTGAGCGAGAGTTTCCACGCGATCATCAACGCGGTCGGCGCACCGACGGCGTGTGCGATCAACCTCAAGGAGGGCACGGCCGTCGCGTCGGTGCTGTCGGAGGCGGCCACGCCGCAGGCGTCGATCGACGGGGGGCCGCTCGCCATGATCGCAACGCACACGCAGTTCGGATTGACGGTACCGGCGGGTGACCCCGAAGGGGTCGATGCCTTCGTGATCGAAGGCTCGGTCGAGGTCAAGGGCGCCCGTTCTGCGGCCGGCGCCGCTCTCGCGGCGGGGCAGCTTTTGAGCTACCGAGACAACCGAGTCACGGCGCTATCGCAGACGACTGAGCTGTCCCGACTCGCGGTCACCTACGCGCGGCTCGATGTGTCGAGGCTTGCCTCGACGGATAACCCTCACGCCGAAACCGTGCTGACTCAGAAATGGGCCGCCGTACTCGAGCATCCCGCCGATACGGGCGTGCGCAATGCGCTTGCCGCCACACACAGGAGCTTGCAGCTCGCCGGCACGCAAATCGCGAGGTACCAGGTGGCGCGCGCGGTTCCGGCCCCGCCCACGCCGGTCGTCGACAGGCCCCAGGTGTTCGCGGCCGTGCCTCAGCCCACCACCGCTACCTTCGCCAATCCGAAACAGGGCAAGTACCGCGTGGACTACTGCCTGAAGTGGGGCACGCAGTGCGGCCAGCCCGCGGTAGACACCTGGTGCCGAAACCGGGGTTTCCAACGCGCGAGCGTCTGGACGCCCGCGTGGGACATTGGTGCGGCGACACCCACTGTCGTTATCGGCGACAACAAGGTCTGTGCCGCCGCCTACTGCGACGGATTCGCCAGCGTGACCTGCACCCACTGACGCACGGCCGTGGCCAGCAACCCAGAGGCGAAGCCGGCCAGCGCGCAATTCGCGCGTTGGCGCGAGAAGGTCGTCGATGCGGCGGCGCTCAGTGTTCCGCTCGCCTTGATTTCGAACGCGAGCGCCTGGATTCAGGCGAGCTACTTCGATGAACCCTGGAAGGTGCTCTGGATCGTGGCGCCCCTGGTCGGTGCCGCGTGGCTCACTTGGTATCTTCTGCGTCAACCTGGAGCGGCACGGCTCGATTGGCGGCTGGCCGTGTTTCTCTCGATCTACGGCAGCGTGTTCGCGCTCGCGAGCGCGACCGACCTTCTGGTGTGGAAGCGCATGCCGCAGGGGTACGAGGCTGCCAGCCGCGGGTGGATCCTGCCAGTGACGCTCGGCGATTGGCATTATTGGTTCACGCGCCAGGCTCCGGCGCAGCCGAAAGGCCCCGTGGTGATCCTCATGGAGCACAGTGCGGCGGCGACGCGCGAGGAGCGGCGTTGGCAAGACCGGCGAATGGTGTTGCTGGCCCACGCGGGTGGAGCCACCGGAGTTGCCTTCGACGTCGCGTTCAATGGTTCATCGCTCATCGACGCGCGTTTCTGCGACGAAGTGCAGCGCAGTGGGCTCACGGTGCTCTCGGCGTACGCGTACAGCTTTGAGCCCGTGCTGAAGGAGTACGTGCCTACGCCGGCAGAGCAACAACTCTCGTGCCTGCCGTTGAGCAATCAGGGTCACGCCATGAGCCTCGCCGAGTCGGACAGGCGCGTGCGAATGATTCCGTTGTACTGGGACGGCAACGCCGGCGCGCCGGCTCTCAGCCTGCGCGTGGCGCGGGCCATGCTGGGCGAGGGCGCGAAGCTCCCGGGGCCGGGCGCCCCGCCGCTCCGGTTTCTGCAGCGGCCGGAGGACGAGCAGGGCATCTACTTGCCGCAACAGCTCGATGCGCTCGAGAGAAATCCATCGGTGCTGAAAGACCGGTTCGTGCTGGTGGGCGAGCGCTCCGACACGGACACGTTCCAGACGCCGTTCGGGCCCTTGCCGGGAACCGTGATTCACGCGTTCGCAGTCGATTCGCTGCTACGCAATCACTTCTTGATCCGGCCGCCGTCGTGGGTTTCCGCATTCGCCGTGTTCGCGGCGTGCTACGTCCTCGCGTTGTTTGCTTCTCAACGCCGAACGGCGCGGTCGCTCGCGATCGTTGCGGCCGTGATCAGCGCGGCTGTCGTCGCAGCGGCCGCAGGCGCGGTGTTCTTCTTCAGCGTCTGGCTCGACGTGATCTACGTGATCGTCGCGACCTGGCTGCTGTGGCCGCTGCTGCTCGTTTATCGGTCGCTGGCTTCGCGACGCATCGAGATGTCGTCGGGCGACGGCCTGCCGCCGCCGACCTCGGCCACGACGGCCTGAGCGGGCGGCGACGGATGCGGGCGGGCGGGGATCAGCCGCGCCGGCCGCCGAGCAGCCGCAGGATCATCAGGAACAGGTTCACGAAGTCGAGGTACAGCGCAAGCGCACCGCCGATCGCATACGAGCCCGCTTGCGGCCCCTCGACCTGCAGCGCCATGGCCTTCAGCCGCTGTGCGTCCCAGGCCGTGAGACCCGTGAATACGATGACGCCGACGGCGGAGATCAGGAATTGCAGCGCATCGTTGTGCCAGAACAATCCGATCACCGACGCGATGATGATGCCGATCAGGCCCATGAACGCGAACTGACCGACGCCCGCGAGGCTGCGCTTGGTCACGGTGCCGAACAGGGCCAGCGCGCCGAACATGCCGGCCGTGGTGAGGAACGCCGTCGCGATCGACTCGCCCGTGTACGCGAGCAGGATCATCGAGAAGATGACGCCGTTCAGACCGGCATACAGCAGGAAGAGGCTGGCCGCCGTGGAAGGGGCGAGCGTGGCCTGGCGCGCGGAGATCCACCACACCAGGCCGAGCTGCGCGATGATCAAGCCGAAGAACAGGAAGCCGGTGCGTGCGATGGCTTGCACGAGCGCGGGCTGCCCCGATACGAACATCGCGACCGTCGCCGTCACCAGCAAGCCCACGAACATCCAACCGTAGACGCGTTTCAGGAAGCTCGTAACACGCTCTTCCGCGAGGGCGCCGCTGGCCGCCGTCTCGAGCGAGCGCAAATTTCGACCTAGATCCATGGCCGTTCTCCACAAAGAGATTGATGGCCTATTGTACGCCCGGCCCGTGCCCGGGACATCGCCGGCCGGGTCCGGCGAGAGCGTGCTGGCGGGCGGTATAGTCCGCGCTGCATGCTGTACTCGACGCTGCGCCCGCTGTTCTTCACGCTCGACCCGGAGCACGCGCACCGGCTCGCGCTGGAGGCCGCGCGGTTGGCGAGCGGCCTGCCGAGCCGGCGAATCGCCGGCGCCCCCGTAGAGCTCTTCGGTACCCGCTTTCCGAACCGCGTGGGTCTCGCCGCGGGTTTCGACAAGAATGCTGAAGCCGTGGATGGGCTCGGCCGTCTCGGCTTCGGCTTCATCGAGGTGGGCACCGTCACGCCGAGAGCGCAGGGCGGTCAGCCGCGCCCGCGGCTGTTTCGGCACGCGAGCGCGAACGCGCTGGTGAACCGGCTCGGGTTCCCGAACGACGGTGCGACGGCGGTCGCGAAGCGGCTCAAGCAGCGGCACTACCGCGGTGTGCTCGGCGTGAACATCGGCAAGAACGCGGATACGCCGATCGACCGCGCGCTCGACGACTACGTCGTGTGCCTGCGCGCGCTATGTTCGGTGGCCGACTACATCACGGTGAACATCTCGTCGCCGAACACGGCGGCACTGCGCGATCTGCATGCGCCGGAGCGGCTCGAGCCGCTGCTCCACGGTTTGCTACGCGAGCGCGACCGACTGCTGCTCGGCCAGGTGCGCCGGTTGCCGCTGCTGTTGAAAGTGTCGCCGGATCTCGGCCGCGCCGCGCTGGAGCACGTTGCGCGCGTCGCGGCTGGCGTGCGCATCGATGGCATCGTGGCGACGAACACCACGCTGCAACGCGGCGGCGCGCTCGATGCGTCCGCGACTCAGAGTGGGGGCTTGAGTGGGGCTCCGCTGCACGCGCTCTCGCTCGAAACGGTTGCGGCGTTGCGCGCGCTGCTCGGCCCCGGCTTCCCGATCATCGGCGTCGGCGGTATCGATTCCGTGGCGAAGGCGCTGGCGATGCGTGACGCGGGTGCGGACCTGATCCAGATCTATACGGGGCTCGTGTACCGCGGCCCCGGGCTCGTCAAACGCCTGGTTCGCGCGCTCTAGCCGATTCGTACGGCGCTAGTGGGACGTGTTGTCGCCGAGCGAGGCTGAATCGAGCAGCGCTTTCGCAGCGGCGTAGACCACGGCGATCTGCTCGCGACCCTCGTGCACGAGGCGCGCGGAGAACGCGCCGCGAAACAGCAGCATCAACGAGTCACCGAGCTGGTCGGGGTGCTTCGCGCCCATCTCGCGACAGAGCGCTCGCATGCGTTTGCCCATTTCCTGCTTGTGCTCGCGGATCACGCGCTTTGCGGGGTGATCTTCCTCGAGCTCGACGGCGGCGTTCGCCATGGCGCAGCCGCGCTCGGCGGCGTCGCTCGTGAGCTCGTCGCGGAAGGATTCGAACAGCGCTTCGATTTGCTTGCGCGGTTTGCCCGGGTGGCGCGCCACGATCTCGTCGAACCACTGCGACCAGCGGTGCGCCTGCTCCTCGAGCACTTTGACGATCAGCTCGTCCTTCGACGAGTACACGCGGTACAGCGTGACCTTTGTAGTGTTCGCCTCGGCCGCGATCGCGTCGACGCTGACGCCGCGGATACCGGACTTATAGAAGAGTTTCTTCGCAGCTTCGAAGATCCGATCGCGCGCACACGCGCTGTCGTCGCATTCCGCGTCGGGCTCGAACGGCGAGATGCCGGGAACGTGCTTTTGTGGTGTTGACATGTAACTAACCGGTAAGTACCATGCCGCGTAACTGAACGGTATAGTAACACCGTTCGGGGAGCGAAGCGAGGCCTTGGGAGCCTTTCGAAACGGACCTCGCGGACGCTGACTACTTTGGCTAACCCGTTAAGAATACAAAGGAATGTTATGAACTCTCGCAGCGGTTTGCCCGTCCTGGCACTTAGTTTTGCGACCTTGGCGGCGGCTGGATGCTCGTCCGGCCAGGCTGGCAGCGCGCCCCCTTCCCCCCCGGCGCCCGAAGTCACTGCCGCCAAGGTCCTTTTCAATGAGGTCCGCGATTGGGCCGACTTCACCGGGCGGCTCGAGCCCGTAGAGCACGTCGACGTCCGGCCGCGCGTTGGTGGCTACGTCGAAAGCGTGGCCTTCGTCGAAGGCGCGCAAGTGAAGCAGGGCCAGCTGTTGTTCCAGATCGACCCAAGGCCGTTCAAGGCCGCCGTCGATCGCTTGCGCGCCGACCGCGACCGCGCGGCCGCCGAACTGAAGCTCGCGCATTCCACTGCGGATCGCGCGCAGCGTCTGCTCGATCAGCGCGCGATCTCGCAAGAGGAGCTCGAGCAGCGTGTGTCCGATGTCACCGTGGCCGACGCGAAGCTCGCTTCGGTCGGCGCGGCGCTCGATGCGGCGGCACTCGACCTCTCGTTCACGCACGTGACGGCGCCGATCACGGGCCGTGTGTCGCGCGCCGTCGTCACGGCCGGCAATCTCGTCGAGCCGTCGACCGTGCTGACCTCGCTCGTATCCGTCTCGCCCGTCTATGCGTACTTCGACATCGACGAGCAAACGTATCTGAAGCACGTGAGCCAGAACGGTAGCGCCGACGTGCGCGTGGGCCTCATCGACGAGGAAGGCTACCCGCACCGCGCGAAGCTCGACTTCGTCGACAACAGCGTAGACGCGAACCACGGCACGATTCGCGCGCGGGCCGTGCTCGATAACGCGGACGGGCGGTTTACCCCGGGCCTGTTCGCTCGCATCAGGCTCGTGAGCCCGCTGCAATTCACCGCGGCGTTCGTCGACGACCGCGCGGTCGGCACCGATCTCGGGCGCAAGTTCGTGTTCGTCGTCGACGATAAGAACGTGGTTCGTTACCGCCCGATCGAGACGGGGCGGCAGATCGACGGCTTGCGCGTCGTGACCAGCGGGCTTACCGCGAACGACGTCGTGATCGTCAACGGCCTGCAGCGCGTGCGCCCCGGCGTCACCGTGGCGGCCACGCAGGTGGCCATGGACCGCGGCGAGCGCGTGCTCGCGCAGCTCGACGCCGGTCGTGACGCCGGGCCGGTGGCTTTGAACGTTCGCTAGAGGACTACCCGTGAACTTCTCAAACTTCTTCGTCAAGCGGCCGATTTTCGCCGGCGTACTGTCGGCGATCATTTTCATCGCCGGCGCGATCTCGCTGAAACTGCTGCCGATCAGCGAGTATCCGGAGGTCGTGCCCCCGACGGTCGTGGTGCGCGCCCTGTACCCGGGTGCGAACCCGCAGGTCATCGCCGAGACGGTGGCGTCGCCGCTCGAGCAGGCCATCAATGGCGTGGAAGACATGCTGTACACGTCGTCGCAGTCGACAAGCGACGGCGTCGTGACGCTGACCGTCACGTTCGCGCTCGGCACCGACCTCGACAAGGCGCAGGTGCTGGTGCAGAACCGCGTGTCGCAAACGCTGCCGAAGCTGCCGGAAGTCACGCAACGGCTCGGCGTCGTCACGCAGAAGTCGTCGCCGGACCTCACGATGGTCGTGCACCTGATCTCGCCCGACCAACGCTACGACGGCCTCTATCTCTCGAACTACGCGACGCTGCGCGTGCGCGACGAGCTCGCGCGCATCAAGGGCGTGGGTGAGGCGCGCGCCGTGGGCGCCGGCGAGTACGCGATGCGCGTGTGGCTCGACCCGGACAAGGTCGCGGCGCTGAACCTCACGGCGTCCGACGTGGTGCGCGCCATCCGCGAGCAGAACGTGCAGGTGGCCGCGGGCCAGCTCGGCGCGCCGCCCGCGCCGAACGCGGCCGACTTCCAGCTTCTGATCGATACGCGAGGACGGCTCGTCACGGAGGACGAGTTCGAGAACATCGTCGTGAAAACCGGCGATGCGGGCCAGATCACGCGCCTCAGGGACGTGGCGCGTGTCGAGCTCGGCGCCAGCAGCTACGCGCTGCGCGCGCTGCTCGACGGCAAGCCCGCCGCGGCGCTTGCCATCTTCCAGTTGCCGGGGAGCAACGCGATTGAAGTGTCCGACAACGTGCGCGCCAAGATGGCGGAGCTCGCGAAGGACTTCCCCGAGGGCGTGAGCTACGAGATCGTCTACGACCCGACCGTGTTCGTGCGCCAGTCGATCGACGCCGTGGTGCACACGCTGTTCGAGGCGCTGGCGCTCGTCGTGCTCGTGGTGCTCCTGTTCCTGCGCACGTGGCGCGCGTCGGTCATTCCGCTCGCGGCCGTGCCGGTGTCGCTCGTCGGCACGGTGGCCGTCATGCACGCCTTCGGCTTCTCGCTGAACGCGCTGTCGCTGTTCGGCCTCGTGCTCGCGATCGGCATCGTCGTGGACGACGCGATCGTCGTAGTCGAGAACGTGGAGCGCAACATCGAGCGCGGATTGGCGCCGATGGCGGCCGCGTTCCAGGCGATGCGCGAGGTCACGAGCCCGATCATCGCCACGGCGCTCGTGCTGATCGCGGTGTTCGTGCCGGCCGCGTTCATCAGCGGTCTCACGGGACAGTTCTACAAGCAGTTCGCGCTCACGATCGCGATCAGCACGGCCATCAGCGCGTTCAACTCGCTGACGCTGTCGCCGGCGCTGGCCGCGGCGCTGCTGCGTCCGCACGGCGCGCCGCCGGATCGGCTGCAGCGCGGCATCGACGCGGCGTTCGGGTGGGTGCTGAACCCGTTCAATCGCTTCTTCGAGCGTCTCGCGCAGCGCTACGTGTGGCTCACGGGCGGCGTGTTGCGCCGCGCGGGGATCGCGGTTGCGGTGTATGCCGGGCTGGCGGGGCTCGCGTGGGTCGGTTTCGCGACCGTGCCGCACGGCTTCATCCCGCAGCAGGACAAGCAGTACCTTGTCGCGTTCGCGCAGTTGCCCGAGGCGGCTACGCTCGATCGCACCGAGCGCGTCATCCGCGACATGGAGCGCATCGCGCTCGAGGAAACCGGCGTCACGCACACGGTGTCGTTCGCGGGATTGTCGGTGAACGGCCTCGTGAACAGCCCGAATGTGGGCATCGCGTTCGTCGTGCTGAACGACTATTCGCCCGGGGCGAAACAAAGGCAGCGTTCCGCGGGGGACATCGCGGCCGCGCTGAACCGCAAGTTCGCAGGTATCCAGGATGCGTACATCGGCGTGTTCCCGCCGCCCGCGATCCAGGGCCTCGGCACCGTCGGCGGCTTCAAGATGCAGATCGAGGACCGGAGCGGCCTCGGCTTCGACACGCTGTACGCCGAGACGCAGAAGATCGTCGGTCAGAGCTACCAGACCCCGGGGCTCGCCGGAGTCTTCTCGGGCTTCCAGATCAGCGCGCCGCAAGTGCGTGCCAATGTCGATCGTGACAAGGCGAAGGCGCAGGGCGTGTCGCTCGACCGCATCTTCGAAACGATGCAGGTGTATTTGGGCTCGCTGTACGTCAACGACTTCAACCGTTTCGGCCGCACCTACCAGGTCAACGCGCAGGCGGACACGAAATTCCGTCTCGAGCCCGAAGACCTGTTGCGTCTGCAGGTGCGGAGCTCGGACGACAAGATGGTGCCGCTCGGCGCGTTCGTGAAGCTCGAGCAAAGCTCGGGCCCGAGCATCGTGCAGCACTACAACGGCTATCCGACGGCCGAGATCAACGGCGGCCCTGCGCCGGGTTTCTCGTCGGGGCAGGCCGAGGGGCTGCTCGCGGGTATCGCGCAGAAGCAGTTGCCGAACGGCATGACGTACGAGTGGACGGATCTCACGTACCAGCAGATCTTGGCCGGCAACACGGCCGTGTGGGTGTTCCCGCTCTGCGTGCTGCTCGCGTTCCTGGTGCTGGCTGCACAGTACGAGAGCCTGACGCTGCCGCTCGTCGTGATCCTGATCGTGCCGATGACGCTGCTCTCCGCAATTGCGGGCGTGTGGATCTCGGGTGGCGACAACAACGTGTTCACGCAGATCGGCCTGCTCGTGCTCGTGGGCCTCGCGTGCAAGAACGCGATTCTGATCGTCGAGTTCGCGCGCACGCGTGAGGATGCGGGCGCGAGCACCTGGGACGCCGTGCTCGAAGCGTGCCGCCTGCGATTGCGGCCGATCCTGATGACGTCGATCGCTTTCATCATGGGCGTGGTGCCGCTCGTGCTGGCAACCGGAGCGGGTGCGGAGATGCGCAACGCGATGGGCGTGGCGGTGTTCGCAGGCATGCTCGGAGTGACGCTGTTCGGGTTGCTGCTGACGCCGGTCTTCTACTACAGCGTGCGCCGGCTCGTGACGGCGGTGCACAAGCCCACGGTGGTCGACCAGCTCCCGCACGCGGCTCTCGTGCCGTAACACTGAACGATTTTCGGAGTAACACAATGAGACTCGCTTACGTTTCGCCCCTCGCGCTGCTGCTCGCAGCGTGCGCTGTGGGCCCCAACTACCGCGCGCCAGAGACGGTGCCCGCGGAATTCGTTTCGGCGAGCGGCGCCGGCGTCGCCGAGCAACCGTTCGAGGCCAAGTGGTGGGGTCAGTTCGGCGACCCCGTGCTCGACGATCTCGTCGCTCGCGCTTTGCAGGGCGACCTCGATCTGAAGGTCGCGGCCGCGCGCGTCAACGAGTCGCGCGCGTTGCTCGGCGCGGCGAAGCGCACGCGCTGGCCCGACGTGACCGCGGAGATTGCGCATAGCGAAAGTCACGGGCAACAGCCCGCGTTCGGTGACGACCGGCTCGACATCAAGAGCAACGATGCGGGCTTTGCGTCGCTGTGGGAGCTCGATCTCTTCGGCCGAGTGCGCCGCGGTGTCGAAGCCGCGGGCGCCGACGCCGGCGCGGCCGACGCGCGCCTGCGCGACGCGCAAGTCCTCGTCGCGGCCGAAGTAGCGCGCAACTATTTGGAGCTGCGCGGCGCGCAGAAGCGGCTCGCGGTGGCACGCGCCAACCTCGACTATCAACGCGAGACGTTCGAGCTGACGAAGGTGCGTTACGGCTTGGGTCGTGGCACGCAACTCGACGTGGCGAGCGCCGGCGCGCGGTTCTCCGCCACCGAGGCGGACATCCCGGCATTCGTGGCGGCCGAGTCTGTTGCAGCGAATCGCATCGCCGTGCTGCTCGGGCTGCGACCGGGCGCACTCGCAGCCGAGCTCGCACCCCGCGAGATCGCGCCGCATCTGACCACGCTCGCCGTTGGTGCGCCCGAGGATTTGCTGAAGCGCCGGCCCGACATTCGCGCCGCCGAGCGCGACCTCGCGGCCGCCACGGCGCGCATCGGGCTTGCGAAGGCGGATCTGTTCCCGCGGCTCACGCTCACGGGCTTCATCGGCTTCATAGCCGGTAACGCGGGTGATCTCGGCGAATCGCAGAGCCGCGCGTGGAGCCTCACGCCTGCGCTGTCGTGGGCCGGCTTCGGCAGCGGCGGCCGCGCGCGCGTGGCGGTGGCCGAGGCGCGCACGGATGCCGCGTTCGCGACCTACGAGAGCACCGTGCTGCGCGCGCTCGAGGAAACCGAGAACGCCTTCTCCGTCTACGGCGCGCAACGCCAGCGTCTCTCGTCTTTGATTGACCAGGCCGCGGCGTCGCGCGAGGCGGCCGAGCTCGCGCGCGTGCGTTACCGCGAGGGCGCCGTGGATTTTCTGCGCCTGCTCGACGCGGAACGCACGCTGTTGCAGGCCGAAGACGCGTTGGCCGCCGTCGAAACGGATCTGAACACGTCGGTCGTGATGATCTACAAGGCGCTCGGCGGCGGGTGGGAAGCGGCACCGAGCTCGTGACGCGACAGCGTGGCGCTCAGTCGTCGGCCGGCGAATCGCCCTTCATGCCGAGCAGCTCGGGCGGCGGTCTCGGGAACGGCATGCAGCCTCTCTGGCCGTCGGTGCAGAATCGCGGCAACGCGGCGACATCGAGCGGCTCGCCCAAGTAGACGTGGCGAATGACCTCGCGGTCGTAGGGGAGCGCGTCCGTGCCGGTACGGATGTCGCGGCCGATCTTCAAAATCTGCGTCAGGTTGAAGTAGTCCATGACCGTCGTCACGCGGCGCGGCGCGAAATTGTGCCGCAAGCCGAGCGCGTGGCCGATCTCGTGCGCGACGATGTAGCGGAGGTGATCGCTCTGTTGCTCGAGATTGCCGTCCATCATCGTCTCGCGCAGCACGAAGACGTGTGCGTGCAGAATCTGCCCCGTCAACGGATCGCTCTGTATGTAGGAGGTGGACGCGTACTCGCCGGACGTGACCCACTCGATGACGTTGTAGTCGGGGCTCGGCGCCCGGACATCCGCCGGCGCGTCGATCACGCTTAGCAGAGGGCGGCCGAGCGCGCGGTTCCAGTACCGCACGCCGTCGCGCACGGCGTCCCGGTAACGCTCGGGGATCGTGGCCGACAGCGCGAACACGATCGGCTCGCGGATGCCGAACTTCATCGCATACAGCACCCACTTGTCCGCGCGCTGCTGCGGATACGTTTCATAGAACCCGAAATGCTTTAGGCTCGTCATCTCGAACGGCCGGAAGTCGGGATCGGGGCGATACGGGCTCAGGTAGTAGTGCGCTTCGATCGGCGTGCCGTCTTCTTTCCTGGCCTCCTGATCGAAGACGAGCGACGCGTTTCGGCACGAGAGGGCCTTGGCTTTGGTGTCGAACAGCGGGAACGCGCGCTCATCGTGCTTGTCGACCCGGCCGTAGTAGTCTTCCCCCGTGCGGTCTTCCTCGACAGCAATCCGATCGAAGCCCGCGTTGATGTCGAGCTCGAGCACGGCTTCCCTTTCACCGAGAATCGGAATCGTCGCCAGCGGCGCCGCTGAAGCGGTCGCGCCCATGGCGGAATCGTCGATCATCAAGAGCACCGCGCCGTCGCGCTCGAACCTGACGATGCGGCTACGGCTCGTCGTGAAGCTCTGGGGCCCGTCCTGCTCCTCTGAGTAATTGACCTGGAGCAGGAACCGCTGCTCGAGGCTCGCGCGGCTGAAGCACGCCGAGGCGCTGGCCGCCGCCTGGGCCGAGGAGGCGACGGTTCCGAGGAGCAGAGTGAGCGCGAGTCCGTTCGATGTGCGCATGTTCCCGCGGCCGTGAAGATAGGGACCCCTTCCGCAGCAGGGTATGCCGGCCAGGAGCGGGAATCTAGCCGCGGGGCAAGCGCTGGCGGCTGCATTGGGGACTGCCTATACTCGAAGCAGAGTCGTTCGGGCTGTTTTCGGAGCAGTCTCGTGTGAGCGTCTTCGACCAAGGTTGTGCAGTTTCGACGCCGGTCATAAAAAACTACGAGCGACCGTCGCCCGACGTTCGAATCCCGTTTCAATTCTGCATTCGCGAATTCGCCGGCCGAACCGGGCCGCGTCGTTTCTTCCGCCATGTCGTCTACCCATTGAGGAGTATCGCAATGACGAAGTCAGGAATGTGCCGCGTAGCCGCGGCGTTCGTTGCCTCGGGGCTCATGCCCCTGCTTGCACACGCGCCGACCGCCCGCGCGCAGGCGGCCGGCGATCTATGGGAAGTGACTCAGCAGATGTCGATGGAAGGCATGCCGATGAAAATGCCGGCGACCACGCTGAAGGTTTGCGCGGCCAAGCAGTGGACGAAACCGCCGGGTGGCGAGCGCGAAGGTTGCACGACCTCGAACCTGGTCAGCTCGGGGAACACGGTCAAGTGGACAACCACCTGCACGGGCCAGCAAGCCATGGCAGGCCAAGGCGAAGTCACGCGCGACAGCGACGATCACTACCAGGGCACGATCAAGCTCATGGGTGACGGTTTCGCGATGACGATCCAGCTCGAAGGCAAGCGCGTCGGCGACTGCCCCAACCCCCAATAGTGAGGCTCCGCGCCGGTTAGGTATTGGCGCGTGCGCGGTCGCGCGACCGACGCTGCGCCGGCAGGGTGGCGCGCAGCGCCTGCCCCGTGTACGACCGTGGCTCCGCCGCGATCTGCTCGGGCGTGCCCGCCACGATCAGCTCGCCGCCGCCGGCGCCGCCTTCGGGCCCGAGATCGACGACCCAATCGGCCGTTTTGATCACGTCCAGGTTGTGCTCGATGATCACGATCGTGTTGCCCTGGTCGCGCAGCTTGTACAGCACTTCGAGAGCTGCGCGATGTCGTGGAAGTGCAGGCCCGTGGTCGGCTCGTCCAATACATATAAGGTAGACCCGGTCGCGCGCTTCGAGAGCTCCTTCGCGAGCTTCACGCGCTGCGCTTCGCCGCCGGAAAGCGTCGTCGCGTTCTGGCCGAGCTCGATGTAGCCGAGGCCCACCGCCATCAGAGTCTCGAGCTTGTGCGCCACCATCGGCACGTTGCGGAAGAGCTCGAGCGCGTCCTCGACCGTGAGCTTCAACACCTCGGAGATGTTCTTGCCCTTGTAGCGGATGTCGAGCGTCTCGCGGTTGAAGCGCTTGCCGGTGCACGTGTCGCACGGCACGTAGACGTCCGGCAGGAAGTGCATCTCCACCTTGATCACGCCGTCGCCCTGGCACGTCTCGCAGCGGCCGCCCTTCACGTTGAAGCTGAAGCGCCCCGGCTCGTAGCCGCGCGCGCGCGCTTCCGGCACCTGCGCGAACAGCTCGCGGATCGGCGTCAGCACGCCGCTGTACGTGGCCGGGTTGCTGCGCGGCGTGCGGCCGATCGGGTCCTGCGAAATATCGATCACGTAGTCGAAGTGCTCGATGCCCTTCACGGCATGGAACGGCGCCGGCTCGTCGCTGCTGCCGTTGATGCGCTGCGCCGCGAGCCGGTAGAGCGTGTCGTTGACGAGCGTGCTCTTGCCGCTGCCCGACACGCCGGTCACGCAGGTGATGAGCCCCGACGGGGATCTCGACGTCGACGCCCTTCAGATTGTTGCCGCGCGCGCCGCTGATCTTCAGCGTCCGCTTGGGATCGAATGGACGCCGCTCTTTCGGCAGCGGAATCTCGCGTCGGCCAGAGAGGTACTGGCCCGTGAGCGACGCCGCGTTCTCCAGGATCTGCTTCGGCGTGCCTTGCGCCACGATCTGACCGCCGTGCACGCCGGCGCCGGGGCCGAGATCGACGACGTAGTCGGCCGCCATGATCGCTTCCTGGTCGTGCTCCACCACGAGCACGGTGTTGCCCAAGTCGCGCAGGTTCAGCAGCGTGTCGAGCAGGCGCTGGTTGTCGCGCTGGTGCAGGCCGATCGAAGGTTCGTCCAGGATGTACATGACGCCGACGAGCCCGGAGCCGATCTGGCTCGCGAGCCGAATGCGTTGCGCCTCGCCGCCGGAGAGCGAATCCGCGCTGCGGTCGAGCGAGAGGTAGCCGAGCCCCACGTCGGCCAGGAACTTCAGGCGATTGCCGATCTCCTTGACGATCTTGTCGGCGATCTCGCCGCGCCAGCCGGCCAGGTTCAACTTGCGGAAGAAGTCGAGCGCGGCCAGTCACGCTCAGATTCGTGATCTCGTGCAGCGGCTTCTCCTGCACGAACACGTTGCGCGCGGCGGCGTTCAGGCGCGTGCCGCCGCAGGTCTTGCACGTTTGCGTGCTCTGGTACTTCGCGAGTGTCTCGCGCACGGCCTGACTCTCGGTCTCCGTGTAGCGGCGCTGCATGTTCGGGATGATGCCCTCGAACGCGTGCTTCCACTCCCAGTGGTTGCCCTTCTTCTCGTTGTCGTACTTGAACTGGATCTTCTCGCCGCCGCTGCCATACAGCACGATGTTGCGGTGCTTCTCGGCGAGATCCTGGAACGGCATCGTGACGTCGAATTTGTAGTGCTTCGCGAGCGCCTTGATCATTCCCCAGTAGAAGTGACTGCGGCTGTCCCAGCCTGCGATCGCGCCGCCCGCGAGCGACAGGTGCGGGTGCGCGACGATGCGCGTGGGATCGAAGAACATGCGCACGCCCAAGCCGTCGCAGTCGGCGCAGGCGCCGCTCGGGTTGTTGAACGAGAAGAGGCGCGGCTCGAGCTCCGGGATGCTGTAGCCGCAGATCGGGCACGCGAACTTGTTCGAGAACGCCAGCGCCGCCTTCTTCGGCTGATCCATGAACGCGATCAGCGCCACGCCGTCGGCCATGTGGAGCGCGGTCTCGAACGCTCTCGGCCAGTCGCAGCTGAATGTCGGGCTTGACGGCGAGCCGGTCGATTACGACCTCGATGCTGTGCTTCTTGCGCTTGTCGAGCGCCGGCGGGTCGTCGAGCTCGATCACCTTGCCGTCGATGCGCGCGCGCAGAAAACCCTGCGACTTCAGCTCGTCGAGCTGCGCCTTGTACTCGCCTTTGCGCTCCTGCACGACGGGTGCGAGCAGCATGACCTTCGTGCCTTCCTGGAGTGCCAGCACGCTGTCGACCATCTGCGAGACGTTCTGCGCCTCGAGCGGCTCGCCGTGGTCGGGGCAACGCGGAATACCTGCGCGTGCGTAGAGCAGCCGCAGGTAATCGTAGATCTCGGTGACGGTGCCGACCGTGGAGCGTGGGTTGTGCGACGTGCTCTTCTGCTCGATCGAGATCGCAGGCGAGAGGCCTTCGATGTGATCGACGTCCGGCTTCTCCATCATCGACAGGAACTGCCGCGCGTACGCGGACAGCGACTCGACGTAGCGACGCTGGCCTTCGGCGTACAGCGTGTCGAACGCGAGGCTCGACTTGCCGGAGCCCGAAAGGCCCGGTCAGCACGACGAGCTTGTCCCGCGGCAGGTCGAGATCGATGTTCTTCAGGTTGTGCGTGCGCGCGCCGCGAATCTGGATGGTTTTCATGCGTCGGTATTTGAGCGGGCGTGGAGTAGGGGTCGGCCGGACCGGAAACTATAAGCCCCATCCAAACCGCAGTGCAAAGCGCGGCGCGGGCCGGATTCGAGGGTGCCGGAGTATGCGCGTCGAACCTGTCACGGGGTGTCAGGAAATGGTGTCCGTCAGAGGGGCGTATGATCCAGGGGCCTGCCGGCCCGCCCGGTGGGTCAAAGCTGTGGTCGAGAAGGGGGCTCGCTGCACCATGAACACCATCGGCAAGGACATCAAACAGGCGTGGCGCGGTTTCCGCGAGAACCCCGTGTTTACGGGCACCGCGGTGCTGGCGCTCACGCTCGGCATCGGCGTCAACATCGCGATCTTCTCCGTCGTCAACGCCGTACTGCTGAAGCCGATTCCGTACGCCGCGCCCGACACGCTCGTCATGCCGATGAACACGAACGACGGTGCGATCGCCGGGCCGGGCGCGTCGCCGGCGAAGTACATGCACTACCGCGCGCAGAGCGATGTACTCGAGCATGTGACGGCGTTTCGATCCATCGCCCTGAACTTCGAGCGCGGCGACGTGCTCGAGAGCATCCAGGTGCATCAGGTGACGGCCGAATTTTTCGACGCGTTTCGACCGCCGCTGCTCACGGGACGCGCCTTCACGGCCGAGGAAGATCTGCCGAACGCGGAGCGGACCGTGGTTCTCGGCGAGAATTTCTGGCGGCAGCGTCTCGGCGCCGATCCCGGCATCGTGGGCCAGAGCATCACGCTCTCAGGTAATCCGTACACGGTCGTCGGCGTCGTTGCGCGCGGCTTCGAGTTCGGCGATTTCGGCGCCGGCGATATCTATGTGCCGTTCCAGTTCGATCCGAATACGGCGGATCAGGGCCATTACTTCCTGTCCGCCGGCCGGCTGAAGCCCGGCGTCACGCTCGAGCAGGCACAGGCGCGGCTCACGGCATCGGCCGCCGGCTATCGCGAGCGGTTCCCGGCGGCGATGGGGCCAAAGGGCGGCTTCAGCGCGCTCAGTTATCAGGACACCATCGTCGGCCAAGCCCGCAACACGTTGTACGTCGCCCTCGGCGCCGTGGGCTTCGTCTTGTTGATCGCCTGCGCCAACGTCGCCAACCTGCTCTTGATCCGGGCCACGGGCCGGCGCCGCGAAATAGCCGTGCGCGTGGCGCTCGGCGCGGGGCGCTGGCGCATCGTGCGCCAGCTGCTGACGGAGAGCGTGCTGCTGTCGCTGCTCGGCGGCGTGCTGGGCGTGCTGCTCGGCTACATCGGCATGCGGCTGCTGTTGACGGTCAACACCGCGGGTCTGCCGCGCCTCGGCGAGGCCGGGCTCGCTGCTCGGCATGGACTGGCGCGTGGCGTTGTTCGGTCTCGGGTTGTCGCTCCTGACCGGTCTGCTGTTCGGGCTGATTCCGGCGCTGATCGCGTCGCGCGCCGACCTGAACAGCGTCATCAAGGACTCGAGCGGCCGCTCGGGCAGCGGTTTCCGCCAGAACAAGACGCGCTCGGCGCTCGTGCTCGTGGAGGTCAGCCTGGCCGTAGTACTGCTCGTGGGCGCGGCGTTGCTGATCCGCACGTCGTTCGCGCTCGCTACGGTCGACCCCGGATTCCAGGCGAAGAACGTGCTCACGATGCGCACGTCACTGTCGAGCCCGCAATATCGAACGTCGAGCGGCGTCGCGCAAACGGCGCAGTCGGCGCTCGAGCGTATCCGGCAGGTTCCGGGCGTGATCGCGGCCACGCATGACCTGTTGCCTGCCGCTGCAGGGTGGCTACGGATTGCCGTTCAACATCATCGGCAAGCCGCACGAGGGGCCGTTCACGGGCGGCGGCGGCATCAGCTACGCCGCTTCCGGCTATTTCGACGCGTTCAACATCCCCGTCGTGCGCGGGCGCGCTTTCGACGACCGCGACACGGGCAGCTCCCCGCCCGTCATCATCGTGAATCAGGCCTGGGTCAAGCAGTACTTCAAGGACGGCGATCCGCTCGGCGAGCGCATCCTGGTCGGCGGCGGTGCGGCGAACATGAAGGAGCTCACGACCGAGCCGGTCCGCGAGATCGTGGGCGTGGTTGGCGACGTGCGCGCCGGCGGAATCGGCAACGATCCTGGCCCGACGATGTACATGCCGCAGGTGCAGGAACCCGATGGCCTGAACGCACTGATGCAGGCCTCGGGTGCGATGGCGTGGGTCGTGCGCACGAGCGGCGCGCCGGAAACAGTGTCGGCCACCGTGCAGAACATCGTGCGGCAGGAGACGGGCGTACCCGTCACCGCCGTTCAGAACATGGATCACATCGTATCGGTGTCGATCTCGCGCCAACGTTTGAACATGCTGCTGATGACGACGTTCGGCGTCGCGGCGCTCGCGCTGGCGGCCATCGGCATCTACGGCCTCATGGCGTATTCCGTGCAGCAGCGGACGCAGGAGATCGGAATTCGCCTGGCGCTCGGGGCGCTGCCCGCGCGGGTGCGAGCGAGCGTGATCGGCCAGGGCATGGTGCTCGTCGGCATCGGTGTCGCGGTGGGCATCGTCGTGGCGTTCTTCCTCGCGAGGCTGCTGGCCTCCGTTCTGTTCGGCGTGGCGGCGCGGGACGTGGCCGTGTTCGTCGGCGTGCCGCTCGTGCTCGGCGCCGCGGCGTTCGCGGCCGTGGCGATTGCGGCGCAACGCGCGAGCCGCGTCGATCCGCTCGACGCGCTGCGCTACGAGTGATGCGCGTCGAGCGCGCGCCGCGGGCGCGCAAGATACTGACGCGTGTCCATTGACAAGGTTTTGGGCGGCGCGCGACGATCCAGCCCGGCAATCGTCCACGAGGAGCCTCGCATGTCTACTCCGCACCGCCGGAAGATCGTCCTCGCGGCCCTGGGCATCTTGTTCGGTCCGCAGGCTGTGTTCGCGCAGCCGCTTTCGTACTGGCTCGGTGCCTACAAGCTCGACGGGTTGAGGACCTACACCGATTGCCAGAACAAGGCGCGCGGCATGCGCGAAACGCTGATGGCCGATCGCCTCGAGAAAAAGCTCGGGATTTCGAGTGCGCTGAACGCGGATGAGCGCAAGGTCTGGCAGGACGACATCGATGCACTTCGCGCAGTGATCAGCAAGCACATTGCCTACAGAGCGCCGGACGCCAAGAGGCCGGATCAGTACCTGGATGGCTTCACCAAGGAGGAGTTTCGCGCCATTCAGTTGATGAGCACGCGGTTCAGTCAAGAGGTGAATCTGACCTGCGAGCAGCTCTACGGCGACATCGCGCGCAAGAAAGTGGGCGAGACGACGGAGAGCCAGGCACGTTACGAGGCCGGCCTGCGCGCGAAGATGGCGCAGCCCGTCGACATCGGCACGCTGCCGCTGCAGGCCCTGCCGAGCCCGTTCCCGAAGCCCGAACTTTCCGAGGAGCAGAAGCTCGCGCCCACCATTGCGCAGAGCAGGGCCGCGATGGCGCAGTCGCAGGCATCCGTGTCACGGATCTCGGGCTGCACGCTGCAGATGGCCGGCCTGCGCTGGAAAATGATGGCCGACAAGATGCAGGAGCACTTGTCGGGCGGCTCTGCGCTCACCGCCCAGCAGCGCACCGATGTCGAAGCCGACATCCAAGCCCTGCGTGCGGCCGCTGAAAAAGGCGGGCAGCCCGCGGCCGTCGATCCCGCGCAACCCTACCGGTTCATGACGTGGCTCACGAACGAAGAGAACGCCAAGATCGGCGCGGACTACGCTGTGCAAGCGCCGGCGCTGATGGCGCAATGCACGAAGAACTAAGTGCCGCAGTGCCCGGCGCTACGGACGGTGTCCGTCACTCGTAGCGCAGCGCCTCGATAGGATCGAGGCGCGCGGCCTTGCGTGCCGGGTAGAAACCGAAGAACACGCCGATCGCGCAGCTCACGCCGAACGCGAGCACGATCGAGCTCGCCGACACCACGGGCGTGAAATTGGCCAATGCCTGCACGAGCCGGGCGATGCCCACGCCGATCAACACGCCGATCGCGCCGCCGAGCACGCTCAGCAGCATCGCTTCGAGCAGGAACTGTAGCTGCACGATCGCGGGCCGCGCGCCCACGGCCATGCGGATGCCGATTTCGCGCGTCCGCTCGGTCACGCTCACGAGCATGATGTTCATGATGCCGATGCCGCCCACGAGCAGCGAGATGCTGCCGATCGAGCCCAGCAGCAGCGTGATGATGCCGGTGATCGTGTTGGCCGTGTCGGCGATTTCCTGCTGGTTGAAGATATTGAAATCGTCGGCGTGATCGGCGGAGAGCCTGTGCCGCTGGCGCAGCAACGCCACGATCTCGCGCTGCACGACCTTCGTGTCGGCCGTGTCGGCCACCTGCACGTTGAACGAGCGCAAGTACTGATCGCCCGTGATGCGGCGCATGGCCGTGGTGTATGGCACGACGATGCGGTCGTCCTGGTTCTGGCCGCCGCCGCCGATGCCGGCCCCTTTGGAGGTCAGCACGCCGGTGATGACGAACGGGATCGTACCGATGCGTACGCTCTGGCCGACGGGGTCGAGCGGGCCGAACAGCTCGTTAGCCGTCTTCGAGCCGAGCACGGCCACCTTGGCGGCGGTGCGCACGTCACGGTCCGTGAACATGGCGCCGGCGGCGAGCGGCCAGTCGCGAATCGTCAGGTAGTCCTCCGACTCGCCGGCCAAGGTGGTCGACCAGTTACGGCCGTTCGCCACGGCTTGCGCGGGCTTCGTGACCTCGGGGCTCACGGCCACGATGTCCGCTACTTCGCGCACCACGGCCTCGGCGTCCTGGACCGTGAGCGTGCTGGCACTACCGGCGCCGGCGTTGATGCCGCCGGTGCGGCTGCTGCCGGCGAATACCGCGAGCAGATGCTGGCCGAGCGAGGCGACCTGGCCTTCGATACTGGCGCGGGCGCCGTTGCCGACGGCCAGCATCGCGACGACGGACGCCACGCCGATGATGATGCCGAGGCTCGTGAGGCCCGAGCGCAGCTTGTTGCGCCGCAGCGCGCGCAGCGCGATGGCCGCGACGAGCCAGGTGCGGGCGAGATGCGTGCCGAATGCCGAGGGCGCGCTCACGCGAGACTCGCTTGCTGCTCGGCCGCGTCGAGCGAGGCGAGCTCCGCGGAGGCCAGGCGGCGGTCGGCATTGCGCTCGTCGCGGATGATTTGCCCGTCGCGCATGACGACGATGCGCTTGCAATACGCGGCGATATCGAGCTCGTGCGTGACCATGACCACCGTGAGCCCCGCATCGTTCTGCGTTTGCAGCAGGCCCATGATCTCGATGCTCGTGCGGCTGTCGAGGTTGCCGGTGGGCTCGTCGGCCAGCAGCAGCTCGGGTTCGGCGACGAGCGCGCGGGCGATCGCGACGCGTTGTTGCTGGCCGCCCGAGAGTTGGCTCGGCACGTGGTGCAGGCGCGCGGCGAGGCCGACGGATTCGAGCGCATGGGTGGCGCGGGCGCGGCGCTCGCGGTGCGGTACGAGCGGCACGCTGTAGAGCAGAGGCAGCTCGACGTTCTCGAGTGCCGTGGTGCGCGCCAACAGATTGAAGCTCTGGAAAACGAAGCCGATCTTGCGATTGCGCAGCAGTGCGAGTTGCGCGCGGTTGAACGCAGCGACCCCGTCGCCGGCGAGCCGATATTCGCCGCTGGTCGGCTTGTCGAGGCAACCGAGCACGTTCATCAGCGTCGACTTGCCGGAGCCGCTCGCGCCCATGATGGCGACGAACTCGCCGCGCTCGATGGCCAGCGACACGTCGCGCACGGCTCGCACTTCGACATCTTCGGTGCGATACGTGCGATTCAGCGCGCGTAGCTCGATGACCGGCGCCTCGGCGACGGAGTTTAGCGTGACACTCATAGAGCCGGAGGTGGGCCGCCGGGTGGCCTGAAGCCGCCGCTAGGCGCTGTGATCGGAGCGGACGTGACCACGCTCGCGCCGTCGGCGAGACAGTTCAGCACTTCGGTTTCGATCCCATCCGTGATGCCGATGCGGCAAACGATCGGCCGCAACGCGGCGGCCGTGCCGCCCAAGCTGTAGACGAGCCGCTCGTTGCGGGCGAGTCGCGCCGGCGGCGTCGATTCGAACGTCACGCCCTGCGGTGGTGTTACGCGCAACGCGGCGTTCGGCACCTTGAGCGCATTCGGCTGCTCGGCGACAAGGATCGAGACGGCGGCCGTCATGCCGGGAAACAGCTTCTGCTCCGGGTTCGCGACTTCGATGATGGTTTCGTACGTGACCACGTTCGACGTCGTAGTCGGCGCGCGGCGCACCTGTGCGACGATGCCCGTGAACACTTCGTCCGGAAACGCATCGACACCGAACTCGACCGTCTGCCCCACGTGCACTTGGCCCACGTCGGCTTCGGACACGGCCGCGCTGATGTGCATGGCCGTGATGTCCTGCGCGATTGTGAACAGAACCGGCGTCGTCATCGCGGCGACGACCGTCTGGCCCACGTCCACTTTGCGCGAGATGACGGTGCCGTCGACGGGTGAGGTGATCTTGCAGTAGCCGAGATTCGCGCGCGAGCTCTCCACCGCGGCACGGCGCACGATCACGCTGGCCTCGGCCTGCGCGAGCTCGGCCGTGGCCACGTCGAGGTCGAGTTGCGACGCGGCGCGTTGCGGCGCGAGGATCTTCTTCCGCTCCAGGTTCTGACGCTTCAGCACCGCCGTGGCCTCGGCGCTCGCGAGCTCGCCCTCGGCCTGGCGCAGCGTAGCGGCATAGACGGTGGGGTCGATCTCGGCAATCAGCTGACCCTTGGTCACGGCCGAGTTGAAGTCGACGTGGAGCGCGGCGATCTTGCCCGACACTTGGCTGCCGACCTCGACGCTGACCACGGCGCTCAGCGTGCCGACGGCCGTGACGCGCTGCGCGATTGGCCCGCGCGCGACGGGCGCCGTGGTATAGCCGGAGCCTGCCGCGTTGGGCCGCGCGCAGCCGACGGCCATCAGCGCGGCGAGCGCCAAGAAGAGCGCGCGTGCATGCCTGCTCTGAATCGTCATCGTGAACTGCTCCTTGCCATACGTCATTGCCAACCGCCGCCCAGCGCACGATAGAGCGCGATCTGGCTCGAGGCGCGGTTACCGAACGCCCGCAGGCGCGCTTGCTGCGCCGAGTACAGATCCTGCTGCGCCGCCAGCACCGTCAGGTACCGATCCTCGCCCTGTCGGTAGCGTGCGTTGGCCAACGTGAGCCTGCGCGTCTGAGCATCGATCGCGACTCGCTGTGCGTCGATCTCGAGCGCATAGGTGCTGGCCGCGATCAGCGCGTCGGCCACTTCGCGAAACGCGGTTTGAATCGCGCGCTCGTAGTTGGCCACCTCGATCTGTTCCGCGGCCTGCGCGGCGTCGAGATTTGCGCGGTTGCTGCCGGCGTTGAACAGCGGCAGCGACAGCTGCGGCCCGAAGCTCCATATACCGGTGCCGGAGCCGAGCAGCGAACCGAGCGCATCGCTCGTCTTGCCGACCGAGCCCGTGAGGCTGATCGACGGAAAGAACGCCGCGCGCGCCACGCCGATGTTGGCGTTGGCCGCGAGCAGCGCGTGCTCGGCCTCGAGAATGTCGGGGCGGCGTTGCACGAGGTCGGCGGGTAGACCGGCGGGGATGTCGGCCAGCACATCGCCGGCGCCGAACGGTGCAGGCTGCGGCAGATCGACCGGCAGCGCCGCGCCGAGCAGCAGCACGAGCTGGTTCTCGGCTTGTGTAGCCTGGCGCTCGAAGGTGATTACGTTGACCTCGGCGTTCTTCAATTGGCCTTCGGCCGTGCTCAAGTCGAGCTCGTCGATTTCGCCTACGTCGAACGACGCCTTGTTCAAGCGATACGACTCGCCGACGAGTTCGACCGTTTGTCGCGCGAGCGCAAGCTGCTCCTCGGCTTCGCGCAGCGCGAAGTACTGGGCGGCGACCTCTGCCACGAGACCGAGCTGCGCGCTGCGCTTGGCTTCTTCGGTTCCAAAATACTGCTGTAGCGCTTGCTCGTTCGAGCTGCGCACGCGCCCAAAGAAGTCGAGCTCATAGGCGCTCACGCCGGTGGAGAGGCTGGCCGCGGTGCTCGTCACGTCGGCGCCACCCGGGCCGCCGCTCGTGCGCTGCCGGCTGCTCGAGGCGCGCAGATCGAGGCTCGGGAACAAGCTCGAGCGCGTGCCCCGGTACTGCGCCTGGCTCTGCTCGACACGCAAGGCCGCGACGCGCAGGTCGCGATTGTTGTCGAGCGCGAGCTCGACGAGCCGCGTCAGGCGCGGCTCGGCGATGAAGTCGCGCCAGGCGATGTCGGCAGCGGGTGTTTGGCCGGGCACCGGTGCGTCCGAGCCGGGAAATGCCGTTGGCACGGGCAGGGCGGGGCGCTCGTACGCAGGGATGAACGAGCAGCCGCCGACGAGCACGCCGGCCAGCACGGCGAACGCTGCGCCGCGGGCGCGGGAAGAGTGGCCATGCGTGGGCATCGTGTCGTCCTGACAGCATGCGTGGGGCGTGCGGAGCAGTCTGGCGAGTAGTGCCGGCGGCCACAACACACGGAATCTGTCACTGCGTAACGAGGCCCGGCCTGAATGTATCGCCGCGTAACAGCGCCGCCGTCTGATACATTTCGGTACGCAGAAACGCGCGCAAACGGGCGCCCGAACGTGGATCATCGCTTCGTGACCCAAACCGACGCGCCACAAACGCTGCTGATCGTCGACGACGATGCCGATATCCGCACGCTGCTTGCCGAGCAGCTCGGCAAGGCCGGCTTTGCGGTCAGCACGGCTGCAAACGGCGGCGAGATGCGACAGGTACTCGAGCGTGAGCGTATCGATCTGGTCGTCCTCGATTTGAATCTGCCGCGCGAGGATGGGCTCACGTTGTGCCGCGATCTGCGTGCACGTTCGGGCCTGCCCGTCATCATGCTGACCGCGCGCAGCGGCCCAATCGACCGCATCGTGGGCCTCGAGATGGGCGCCGACGACTATGTGCCGAAACCGTTCGAGCCGCGCGAGCTCGTCGCGCGCATCCGCAACGTTTTGCGGCGCACGAGCGCCTCGCCGTTGCCGCTCGAACCGACCAACTCGGGTCGTGCCGAGTTTGGCGGTTGGACGTTCGATCTCGAGAAACGGCACCTCGTGGATGGAACGGGCCGCGTCGTGTCGCTCTCGGGGGCCGAGTATCGATTGTTGCGCGCCTTCGTCGCCGAGCCTAATCGCGTGCTGTCGCGCGAGTATCTCGTCGCGCGCAGCAGCGGTAGGCCCTACGCGTCGCAACAACGCGCCATCGATCTGCAGATTAGCCGGCTGCGCCACAAGCTCGGTGACGATCAGGCCGAGTCGCCGCTCATCAAGACGGTGCGCAACGAGGGTTACGTGCTGGCCGCCATCGTGACCACGACATGAGCTACCTGCGCACGTTTTTTTCGTCGATGGGCGGGCGGCTGTTCGCCCTGTTGGCGCTCGGCATGGCGGCGTCGGCCCTGATCGCGACCGCAGTCACGAATCTCTACAGCAACCGCGAGTTCGAGCGGCAGCTCGACGAGCGCACGGCGGATCTGCTGCAGGCGTACACGGAGTTTCTCGACGCCGCGCCGCCCGATGTGCGGGGGCGCATGCTGCGCGACGGCGGCCCGGGGATCCACCATCAGCCAGACGCCGTCGGCGGCATCACCGACACTCGGTTCCAGGCGGTCGTGACTACACGCGGCGGATTGCTCGCCGGCGCCACGGCGCAAACAGCGCGCCTCGACGTCTGCTTCCCCGAGATTCGCAACCTGCCGATCGCCGATATGGCGGAAGCACTGCAGAGGGTGCGGGGTCTCTTGGTCGCGGGCGGTGCGTCGTTCGTGCCGCCGCAATGCCGTCTGGTTTCGCTGCAGCTGCGCGACGGCACGCTATTGCATTTCAGTCTCAGCACGCCGTGGGTGCAGCGGCTGCGTAGCCGGCTGCTCGACCCGGCGTTCCTCGGGCTCTTCGGGCTCGGCATTGCGTTGCTGGCGTACGCGGTTGCGCGATTCGCGAGCGCGCCCCTGCGGCGCATGGCAGAAGCTTCCGCGCAGCTCGGCCAGGATCTGGATCGCCCGCCACTGCCGGTCAAGGGCCCGAGCGAAGTGCGTCAGGCCGCGGCGGCGTTCAACGCGATGCAGTCCCGGCTCCAGAGCCACTTCGCCGAGCGCACGCAGATGCTGGCCGCCATCACGCACGATTTGCAGACGCCGCTCACTCGCCTGCGGCTGCGCCTCGAGCGCGTCGAGGACGAGGAGTTGCGCGAGCGGCTCGTCGCGGACCTGCAAGCGATGCGCGCGTTGATCGACGAGGGACTCGAGCTTGCCCGCACCGCGGAGACGGCGGAACCACGCGTGTTGCTCGATCTCGATTCGCTGCTCGAGAGCCTGGTCGAAGATGCCGTGGACTCGGGCGGCGCCGCGGAGTTCACGGCCGGCTGCGGCGCTGTGTTGCAGCTGCGGCCGCTCGCGACGCGCCGCATGTTCGCGAACTTGATCGACAACGCGTTGAAGCACGGCGGCTCGGCAGTAGTAAGCGCCGCGCGCGCGAACGGCGAGGTCACGGTGCTGATCCGCGATCGCGGACCCGGGCTGCCCGACGCACTGCTCGAGCGCGCATTCGATCCGTTCGTGCGCGCGGAAGACTCGCGCTCGCGCGAGACCGGGGGCACGGGGCTCGGCCTCACGATCGCGCGCACGCTGGCGCTCAAGAGCGGCGCCACGCTGGTGTTGCGCAATCACCCGGAAGGCGGGCTCGAGGCGCGAGTCGCCTGGCCGGAAGCCACCTAGCGCACGATCAGCCAGCCTCGCCCCCACGAAGATTTTCTTCCGATCCCTGCAACTTCGGCGGCAGCGGATGCGTATTGGGAGGACGTAAACACGCATTCAAGGAGACTCCGCTCATGCCCACCCTATTTGGAACCGCGGCGCGCGCCTCGCGCACCGCCCGCGTGCTGGCGACAGCCGCGCTGGCCGCCGGTGCGTTGCTGGCAACCCACGGCGCGGCCGCAGACGGTGCGTATTTCGGCAGGTATTTCGGCCGCTACGACCTCGGCGGTTTGGTCTACGTCATGACCAATGCTGCCGCAGGTAACGAGATCGTCGTTTACCTCCGCGATCGTCACGGCCGTCTATCGCCGCTGCGCAACGGCGCCGTTTCAACCGGCGGCCACGGCGGCAGCTCGAACGCGCCGATCGATCCCCTGGGCTCGCAGGGTGCGCTCGCGTACGACGATGCGACGCACATGCTGTTTGCCGTCAACGCCGGCGACAACACCGTTGCTGCGTTCGACGCGGATGGCTACGGCCTGCGGCCGATGCTGCGGAGGGTCGTGCCTTCGGGCGGCTTCATCCCGGTGAGCCTCGCCGTCAGCGAGAACCGCCTCTATGTTTTGAACGCAGGCGGCACAGGCTCGGTCGCGACGTTCGCGATCGACCACGGCGGCCTCACGCAGATCGGTGCGTTCGATTTGAACCTGCCGCCGGTCGCGACCTCGATTCCGTTCGATCAGGTTGGCGCGCCGAACCAGGTGGGCATCGACGCGCTGGCTCGACATCTCGTCGTGACCCACGCGGGCGGGCAGGAGGTGCTCACCGCAAAGCTCGACGACGCGGGCGTGCCGAGCGGTCCTATCACGTCGACCACGACGCCGGGCGCGGCGCCTTTCGCTTTCGGTGTGACGCGCTACGGGACCGTGCTGGTCGCGGAAGCGGCCTCGGGCTCCGTTTCGGCCTTCGACCCACCCGCGGGCGCCGATCCGCTGATTGCGACGGCGTCGGCCGTGCCGACGGGGCAGGCGGCCACCTGTTGGATCGTCGTGCACGACGACGGCTACGCGTATGTGAGCAACACGGGGTCGAACACACTCGGTCTCTATACCTGGACGCGCACGGGCCAACTCGCGCTCGTGGCCGGCGCGGCCGCAACCGCGAGCGGGGCGCCCATCGACCTCACGCTCGCCAACGGGGGCGGCTTTCTGTACTCGCTCGATGCGGGCTCGGGTAGCATCTCCGGCTTCGCGATCTCACCACACGACGGCGGGCTCAAGCGGGTCGAGACCCAGGGAGGCTTGCCGGCGTCAGCGGGGCTGCAGGGGATTGCCTCCCGCGACTTCTAGCCCTGGCGCGCACACGCGTTCGCGAACCTGGAGACCGGATGATAGACGTCGACGCAGACGAGCGACGCTGGTCTGAGTACATGGCAGCCGCTCATCGGGGCGATTCCCGCCTCTATGAGCGGCTGCTGCACGAGCTCGCCTCCGTCACGACGGCCTACGTGCGCAGCCGCTTCGGAACCTTGTTCTATACGGAGGATTGCGTTCAGGAGTGCCTGATCGCCATCCACAACGCACGGCACACGTACGATCCAAGGCGGCCGTTTCGGCCGTGGTTTTTCGCCATCGTCCGCAACAAGACCGTGGACCTTCTGCGCCGCTCCTACACGAGCCAACGCGTGCGTGAGAACGCCGGCGACCCACACGCGGTTGCGCCCGATCCGCGCGCCGAGCTCGAGGCCGGCGAGATTCTTGCGGGACTCAAACCCGAGTTCAGGAACGCGCTGACGTTGACCAAGATCATCGGCTACTCCATCAATGAAGCAGCGGAGCGCAGCGGCATCTCGGCGACGGCCATGAAGTCGCGCGTGAGCCGGGCGATCCGGGCCGCCGAGCTGCTGCTTCGGGAAGAAAGGAGCAACGAGTGACCGAGGGACACCGACAACTCATCGACGATCTCGCGAGGGACCTGAAGAGCGTGAAGCGACCGGGCCGCGTGGGCCGTCCGGCGGCGCTCTGGTTGCTCGCTGCGACGGTCTATGGCATCGCGATCCTGCTCGGTACGGGCCCATTGCGGCCGGGGGCGCTCGCGGACTTGGCCACGCATCTACCCTTCGTCGCAGAGACCGTGCTCGCGGCGTTCGCGATCGCCACGTTGGCGCTGGTGACCCTGCGTTCCGCGATCCCGGGCGCGGCCCGTTCGTTGCGCTGGCTCGTCTGGTTGCTACCGCTCGCCGCCTGGGTGGCGCTGTACGTCGTGGAGCTGCGCTACCCGCCCGTTTACTACTCGAGCCTCGGTGGGCGTTACGAATGTCTGTGGCAGGTGGTGCTGTTCAGTCTGCCGGCGCTCAGTCTCATGCTCTTGGTGGCGCGGCGGCAGTTTCCGCTGCGGCCGCGGCTCACGGGCTTTTTGGCGGGTGCCGCCGCCGCCGCTATCCCCGGCGAGCTCATGCAGTTCGGCTGTATGTATGTGCCCGAGCACATTCTCACCCATCATCTTCTACCCATCGCGTTGACGGCGGTTCTCGGCGCTTTGATTGGACCCTGGGCGCTGAAGCGCAGCCCCGACATTCGCCCCCGCCGGACGCCGCCGCTGCACTGAAGAACCGCAACTCGCGCGTTCGTTAGCCGCGCGCTGCCGGTGCGAACTCTATCGCGAGCTCCACGCGGCGATTCGCGGCGCGCCCGTCGGCGGTGCCGTTGTCGGCCACGGGCCGCGTGTCGGCGTAGCTCACGGAGTGCAGCCGCTGCGGCGCGAAGTCGTGTGCCAGGAAGAATTCCGTCACGGCGTTGGCGCGCGCGGACGCGAGGTCCCAGTTCGAGCGGAATTCGCCACCGAGCACGGGCCGATTGTCCGTGTGGCCCTCGATCGAGATCTGCGTTTCGCCGACTTCGCGCAGCGTGGCCGCGAGCTCGCTTAACAACGGTAGCGCGGACGGGTGAAGCTCGGCGCGTGCGGAGTCGAACAGCGCCACCTCCGGAATCGTCAGCACGACTCCTTCCTTGCGCTGCTCGGCGGAGATGCGGCCGGCGAACCGTGCCGTGACGAGCGCTGCGAGCCGGCTCTCCGGCGTGGGGTCACTGTCGGCCACGGGTGCTTCGGCCGCTGGAGCCGCCGTCACCACAACGGGAGTAGGCACCGTCACCGCGGGCGCGGGCGTGGCGATTTGCGGTGGCGGCGCAAGGGCTACCGCATCCGCCGGCATCGTCATCGCGCTGCGGCCGAGCAGCAGCACGACCATCGCGAGCGTCGTGCTGATCAAGTCGGCGAACGACACGAGCCACGAGTCGTCGCGGTCTTCCGTTTCCCAGTCGAGCTCGAGCAGCGCCGGCATGAGCTCGGCGGCGTCGCGTTCAGTGCGGTGCGCGAAGATCATTGCGCCATGCCGGCGGCGGCGAACGCGGGGTGTGCCGACGCACGCGGGACGCGCACGTCGTTGATCACGTCGCGGATGTATTCGGGATGCTGGCGTTCGTACAGCAGCATCACGGCTTGCATGGCCACGAGGCTCTGCGTGAGGTAACGGCGATTGCGTTGCTCGAGCTTCGTCGCGAGCGGCTTCAGCACCAGGTTCGAGAGCACGAGGCCGTACACTGTGGTCATCATCGCGAAGCCCATGGCCGCGCCCATGTGGCTGATGTCGCCGTTGCTGGTGCCGAACAGCATCTGCAGCAGGCCGAGCAACGTGCCGAACATGCCGAGCGACGGTGCGTACCCGGCCATCGCCCGCAGCAGTTCGACGGGCCGCACGAGCCGCTCGCGCCGCTCGGCAACCTGCCGTTGCAACGCCAGCGCGAGTTGCGGGCGCTGAAAGCCGTCGAGCACGAGCTCGCAACCGCGCCGCAGCACGGGATCCGGAATCTGCCGCGCGGCTTCCTCGGCCGGCCGAATGTTGCCGTAGCGGAAGAAATTCGCCGCCTGCAGGAACCAGTGCAGCTGCAACTCGCCGTCGTGGGGCGATCGGCGTGCCTGGCGCAGTTCCCGCAACGTCGTGCGCAATGCGCGCAGCCCGGCGGGTGTGTGGGAGAGCCGCGCCACGAGCAGGGTACCGCATGCCACCAGCACGAAACCCGCGGTTCCGGCCACGGCGGCGGAGCCCGGCGCAGCGAGCTGCAGCAGGATCGAGGCTGCAACCGCAACCAGCAACGTCCCTGTCCAAATCTTGGTCGGCACCGGGGTCCTCCCGTAGTGGTGAACGAGCCTGAGCTGCAGAGAGCAAGTTCCGCGCCAGGCCGTTTGCGGCAGTGCTCGGGGCGCGGCGCGGACGCGCTGCGCGCCACCGTTTCTGCGCGAACGACCCAGGTTGGCGGGGTGTTTTGCGGGGCACGCGGTGTAGAATGGCTCCCCCTGGCCGAGCGTCGGAAGGCGCGGCCGAAGAGCCCCAAGAGGCTCGTCCAAACAGGAGCTTGCATGGCACGAGGCGTCAACAAGGTCATCATCGTCGGCAATCTCGGCAAAGACCCCGAGACTCGCTATATGCCGAGCGGCAGCGCCGTCACGAACTTGCGCATTGCGACCACGGAAGCGTGGAAGGACAAGCAAACCGGTGACCAGCAGGAGCGCACCGAGTGGCATGCCGTGGCCATGTTCGGCCGCCTGGCCGAGATCGCTGCCGAGTACCTGCGCAAAGGCTCGCAGGTGTACATCGAAGGCAAGCTCCGCACGCGCAAGTGGCAGGACAAGGAAGGCAAGGACCGCTACACGACCGAGATCGTGGCCGACGAGATGCAGATGTTGGGCAGCAAGGGCGGCGGCGGCGGCGCGAGTGCTGCTCCGGCGGCCAGCGCCAGCCAACAACGCCCTGCGGCAGTCAACGACAGCGTAGACAGCGGCCCGCCCGGCGATTTCGACGACGACATTCCGTTCTGACGTGGCCGAGCGCTACTTCATCCAGACCTACGGCTGCCAGATGAACGAGTACGACTCCGCCAAGATGGCGGACGTGCTCGGCAGTGCGTTGTCCGCGACCAAAGCGGGTGGTGTGGAAGAAGCGGACATCCTGCTCGTCAACACGTGCTCCGTGCGCGAGAAGGCAGAGGATAAAGTGTTCTCGCTGCTTGGCCGTTGGCGCGAGCTGAAAGAACAGAACCCGAACCTCATCATCGGTGTGGGCGGTTGTGTGGCGAGCCAGGAAGGCGCCGCGATCATGAAGCGCGCGCCGTGGGTCGACATCGTGTTCGGCCCGCAGACGCTGCACCGCTTGCCGGAGCTGATCGGCAAGGTTCGCACCGGTACGCCGCGCGTCGTCGATGTGTCGTTCCCCGAGATCGAGAAGTTCGACAAGATTCCGCAGGCCAAGACCTCGCTGAGCACGGCATTCCTTTCTGTCATGGAAGGCTGCAGCAAAGCGTGCTCGTACTGCATCGTGCCGACCACGCGCGGCAAAGAGATCAGCCGGCCGCTCGCCGACGTGCTCGCCGAAGCGCAGCACCTGGCCGCGCTCGGCGCGCGCGAGATCACGCTGCTCGGCCAGAACGTGAACGCGTATCGCGGCCCGACGGCCGGCGGCGGCAGGAAAGCCGACCTCGCCGCGCTGATCCGCGAGGTCGCAAAGATCGATAGTGTCGAGCGCATTCGGTTCACCACGTCGCACCCGGCGCAGTTCAACGACGCGCTCGTCGGCGCGTACGCCACGGTGGGCAAGCTCGCGAGCTTCCTGCACCTGCCGGTGCAAAGTGGCTCGGACAGAGTGTTGAAACTCATGAAGCGCGGCTACACGGCGGATAAGTACGTCGCGAAGATCGACAAGCTGAAGGCGGTACGGCCCGGCATCTCGATCTCGACAGACTTCATCGTCGGCTATCCCGGCGAGACGGAAGAGGATTTCGAACAGACGCTGACGTTGATCCGAACCGTGGGTTTCGATCAGTCGTTCAGTTTCATCTACAGCCCGCGGCCCGGCACACCGGCAGCGGAGCTTAAGGACCTGGCGTACGAGATCAAGCAGAATCGGCTCGAGCGGCTACAGTCTCTCGTGAACGCGCAGGCCGCAGCGATCAGCGCCGGCATGGTCCGCACCGTGCAGCGGATCCTCGTCGAGAAGACCTCGGTCAAGAACGAGCGCGAGCTCGCGGGGCGCACCGAGAACCAGCGTTGGGTCAACTTCGTCGGCCCGAGCGAGCTCGTCGGCCGGTTTGCCGACGTGCTCATTACGGAGCCGCTGCGCAACAGTTTGAGGGGTCGCCTCGTTTCCAGTGCGGCACAGAAGTCCGTTGCCTGATCAGCACAAGTCCGAACCGTCGCTGACCGTCGTGCTGACACCGGACGACCCGCGTCGGCTCGCGCGCGTGGGCGGCCAGTTCGACGAGCACCTGCGCCAGATCGAGCGCCAGCTCGGCATCCGCATCAACAGCCGCGGCAATCGCTTCGAGCTCGCGGGCCCCGATTCCGCTGCCGAACGCGGCCGCCGCGTGCTCGAGGACTTGTTCGACATTGCCGAGACGGAAGAGGTGGACCCCGAGCGCGTGCACATGGCGCTCGCGGAGCACGTGCGCGCAGACGCCGGTGCCGACGTCGGCGCCGACCCTGCGCTCGTGATCAACACCCGCCGGCGCGCGGTGCGTGCGCGCGGCCCGCATCAGGTCGCGTACACGAAGGCTATGCGCGAGTCCGACCTCACGTTCGGCATCGGTCCGGCCGGCACCGGCAAGACCTATCTCGCCGTCGCCGCCGCCGTCGAAGCGCTCGCGAGCGACTCGGTGCGCAGGATCGTGCTCGTGCGTCCAGCCGTCGAAGCCGGCGAACGGCTCGGCTTCCTGCCTGGTGACCTCACGCAGAAGATCGATCCGTATCTGCGTCCAATGTACGACGCGCTATACGAGATGATGGGCTTCGACAAGGTCGGGCGCCTGATCGAACGGCACGTCATCGAGATTGCGCCACTCGCGTTCATGCGCGGCCGCACGTTGAACGAGTCGTTCGTGATTCTCGACGAAGCCCAGAACACGACGCCCGAGCAGATGAAGATGTTTCTCACGCGCATCGGTTACGGCTCGCGCGCCGTGGTCACGGGCGACATCACGCAGACGGACTTGCCGCGCGGCAAGGAGTCGGGTCTGAAACAGGTCGGGCGCATACTCGGCGGCGTCGAAGGCATCGCGTTCATCTACTTCGGGGCGGAGGATGTCGTGCGCCACCCGCTCGTGCAGAAGATCGTTTCCGCGTACGCGCGCGAAGAAGCAGCAAGCGCAGAGTTCAAGACCCGAGGGCGAGTGATGGCGCGCACGCGCCGGCTCGCCGTGACGGTGCAGGATGCAGCAGGCGTACAGGCCACACCTTCGCCGCAGAAGCTGCGCGCCTGGGCTCGTCACGCGCTGGGCTCGACCGCGCGCGGCGAGCTGACGTTACGAATCGTCGATGAAGAGGAGAGCGCGGCACTGAACTCCCGTTACCGCGGCAAGCGTGGACCCACGAACGTACTGTCGTTCGGGGCGGATCGGCCGCCCGGCGCTGACGACGCCGAATTGCTGCCGCTCGGCGATCTGGTCGTCTGCGCCGCCGTGGTGCAGCGCGAGGCGCGCGAGCAGGGCAAGTCCGCCCCTGCGCATTGGGCGCACATGGTCGTGCACGGCGTGCTGCACCTTCAAGGCTACGATCACGAGACGAGCGCCGAGGCGGCGGCGATGGAAGCGCGCGAGCGCGAGTTGCTGGCCACGCTCGGGTTTCCCGACCCGTATTCAGGTTAAAATCCGTTCGATGTCAGACGATTCAACCCCAAGCGACACAGGCGTATCCGGCTGGTGGGCCAGGCTCGTTCAAGGTCGCGGGGACGTCAAAGATCGCGGGCAGATCATCGAGTTCCTGGCAGGGTTCGTCGAGCGCGGCGTGCTGGCGCCGGATGAGCTCGCAATGCTACAGGGCGTGCTCGACGTCGCGGACGCACACACGCGCGACATCATGATACCGCGCAGCCACATGGTGGTCGTGTCGAAGGATCAATCGCCCGAAGAGATCCTCAAGGTCATCAGCGAATCGAATCACTCGCGCTTCCCGGTGATTGGCGACGACCGCGACGAAGTCGTCGGCATCGTGCTCGCGAAGGACGCACTGAAGCAGTACATCCGCGATCCCGCCGCGTTCAAACTTCAGACTCTGATGCGCCCGGCCGTGTTCATTCCGGAGAGCAAGCGGTTGAACACGCTGCTCGCTGAGTTCCGTGAGAGTCGCAACCACATGGCGATCGTCGTCGATGAGTACGGTGGCGTGGCAGGGCTCGCGACGATCGAGGACGTGCTCGAGCAGATTGTTGGCGAAATCGACGATGAGCACGACGCCGATGCGGCGCCGCCCATCCAGCCGCAGGACGGCGGCCGGTTCGTCGTGCAGGCGCTCACGCGCATCCAGGAATTCAACGAATTCTTCAACACCGAGATCTCCGACGCCGACTACGACACGGTCGGCGGCCTCGTGATGCACGAGCTCGGCCGCTTGCCGCGCCGCGGCGAGCAGCTCGACTACTCCGGTCTGCGTTTCAAGGTGCTGCGCGGCGATCGCCGGCGCCTGCACACCCTCGAAGTCACGCGGCTCCGGCCGCCCGCCACCGAGTAACCGCGGGCTCGCGCGGTGAGGGACTACCTGCTCGCTGCGTTGGCCGGAGCGGTGCTACCGCTCGCGTTCGCGCCGTTCGGGCAGTTCTGGATCGCGCCGCTGTCGTACGCGGCACTCCTTTATCTGTGGCGCGACGCCCGGCCGTGGCGCGCGGCCCGGATCGGCTTCGTCTACGGCTGCGGGAGCTTTGGCTTCGGCACGTATTGGACCTACATCGCCGTGCGCATCATCGGCGAGGCGCCGTTGCCGGTGGCCGTATTCCTGACTGCGGGCCTCACCGTCGTGCTCGCTGCCTTCATCGCGCCTGCGGGCTACGTCGCGGCAAAGATGTTTCGCACGCGCGGCGCGATTGCATGGCTCGGCGTGCTGCCCGCGCTGTTCGTGCTGACGGAATGGCTGCGCGGCTTCATGTTCTCCGGCTTCGGTTGGCTCTCGGCCGGCTACAGCCAGACGGATTCGTGGCTCATGGGGTACGCGCCGCTCGCCGGCCTGCACACGATGAGCTATGCAGTGCTGCTGACGTCGGGCGCTATCGTCGACGCTCGCGCTCGGCACGAACCGCGAGCGCGCTGTGGCTGTCGCCGTGGCGATCGCGGTGTGGGGCATTGGCCTCGCCGCGCATGACCGGGAGTTCACGCAGCCGAAGCAGAGCACCGTCAGCGTCGCGCTCGTGCAGGGCGCGATCACGCAGGATCTGAAGTGGAAGCCGGAGCAGCTGCGGGGCACGCTCGCGCTGTACGGCGGCCTCACGGAACAGAACGCCGGCACGGGGCTGATCGTCTGGCCCGAAGCGGCCATCCCGACGCTGATCGAGTACGTGCCCAACTATCTCGCGAGCCTGCGCAAAACCGTTGCGAAGAGCGGCAGCACCGTGCTGCTCGGCATCCTGCGGCTACCACCCGGCGCCAAGGAGTCGAGCGAGTCGTTCCAGAACATCGTCGTGGCGTTGACCGATCCGGTGCAAACGTACGTGAAGCGCCATCTCGTACCGTTCGGCGAATACTTTCCGGTGCCGGGCTTCATCCGCGACTGGATGCGGTACATGAACCTGCCGACCGGCGACGCCGTGTCGGGCGCGGCCGATCAACCGCCGCTCGATGCCGCCGGCGAGCGCGTGGCGATGACGATCTGCTACGAGGACGTGTTCGGCGCCGAGCAGCTGCACTATCTGCCGGACGCCACGTTGCTCGTGAACGTGACCAATGACGCGTGGTTCGGCGACTCGATCGCGCCGCACCAGCACCTGCAGATCGCGCGCGTGCGCGCGGCCGAAGCCGGCCGCTACCTGCTGCGCGCGGCGAACACCGGCATCACGGCCGTCGTGGATCCGCTGGGCCACGTGCTCGCGACCGTGCCGCAGTTCGAGGCCGCCGTGCTGAAGCACACTGTGCGCGGCTATACCGGTGCTACGCCGTATGCACGCGTGGGCAACTACGCGGTACTGGGGTTGATCGTGCTCGTGCTCGTCGCATGCTACGCAGCGACGCGTCGCTCGACCTAAGAAAGCATCTCGATCGCGGCTGCGGCCGCGTCGGCACCGCCTTCCTGCCGCACAATCGCCGCCACTTCTTCCGCACGCTGCCTGTAGCGCGCGTCCAGCAGCAATGTGAGCTCCCGCGCGACTCGTGCCGCCGTGTACTGCTTCGCAAACACGGTGCGCGCAACACCGAGCCTCGTGGCGCGTGACGCGTTGTCGAATTGATCGTGGCCGTGCGGGACCAGGAGCATCGGCTTGCCGCTGCGCATTCCCTGGCCGAGCGTGCCGGCACCGACCTGATGCACGATGGCCGCGGCGCGCGGGAAAAGCAGCTGGTGCGGTGCGCGATCGACGAGCAGTACGCTGTCCGGCAATGGGCCCTCGGGTGTGTTCTGCTCGATGCCACCGGTCAGCAGCACGGCGCGCACGCCGAGCCGCTGAACGGCCGCCACGCTCTCATGGTAGAAGCGCCCGGCCGCGCCGACGGCCGAAGTACCCAGCGTGAACACGACGGGCGGCGGTCCGGAGTCGAGGAACTCCTCGAGCTTCGGGTCGAGCCCTTCGGGCCCGTTGTAGAAGACGCAGCCCGTGACCGTGACGTTCGCCGGCCAATCCGGTTGTGGCTCGGCGAGCAGGCGCGAGTGCAGCGCGAGCGTGCCGAACGGCGAGAACTGGCCTTCGAACAGGGGGTGCTGGCCGGGCGGAAGACCGAGCTCGGCGCGAAACTCAAGGATGGGCGCCACCCACTGGCGCGTCACCCGGCGTGCGAGATCGGTGCCGTGACGCGCGAGCCAGCCACCGATGAGTGGGATGCCGTTCAGGCGCGGCAGCATGGGCATCACCGACGGATCCCACCGCGAGAAGAACAGCATCGGCGCGAGCGTGGTCGACACCCACGGCAATCGTTCGCGCTCGGCGAAGAGCGGCGTCGCATAGCAGATCGGGTGGCTCACGATGAAATCGGCGCCGACGGCCGCGTGTTGAAGCTGCTCGTACGTAGCCCGGAGCTTCGGCAACAGCAGCTCGCGGATGATGACTTCGCTGCCCCTGCCGGGGTCCATGACGCGCGCCATCAGGTCGAGATCGGTCGGGTCCACGGTCGGGCCCACGGCCGAGAACTCGAGGCCTTCCTGCTCGACGTTCGGTTGATACAGCGGCAGCGTCGCGACCACGGGCGCGTGGCCGCGGTTCTTCAGCGCCAGCGCGAGCCCGATGTACGGAAACAGATCGCCGTGCGAGCCCCAGCACGTGATGACGATGCGCTTCGACGTCATCGCCGGCGGCGTAGCCTAGTTGGCCGCGACGACGAAATTCACGATACGGCCGTGCACGTAGATCGCGCGCTTCACGCTCTGGCCAGCGAGATGCTTGCCCACGTTCTGATCGGCCTTCGCGATCTCGATGACTTCGGCTTCGGCGGCTTCTGCCGGCACCTGGATCTTGCCGCGGACCTTGCCGTTGACCTGCACGGGGATCTCGAGCACGTCGGCCTTGAGCAGCGCGGGGTCGGCCACGGGCCACGCGTGATACGCGAGCGACTGCGCGTGTCCGAGCCGTTGCCACAGCTCCTCGCCCAAGTGCGGCGCGAGCGGCGAGAGCAACCGCACGAACGCGGAGGCCGCTTCGCGCGGCACGCTCGGCCACTTGTACGCCGCATTCGTGAACTCCATCAGCGTGCTGATGGCCGTGTTGAAGCGCAGCCCCTCGATGTCCTCGGTAACCTTCGCGATCGTCTGGTGCAGCACTCGAGCCTGCTCGCGCGTGAGCGGCGCGTCGGCGAGCGGCGGTGCGTTGCCACCTTCGTCGGCGCCGGCGCCGGCCACGAGTCGCCACGCACGATTCAGGAACCGATGCGTGCCCTCGACCCCGCGCGTGTTCCACGGCTTCACCTGCTCGAGCGGGCCCATGAACATCTCATAGAGCCGGAACGCGTCTGCGCCATAGTGCGTGACGATATCGTCCGGGTTCACGACGTTGCCGCGGCTCTTGCTCATTTTGAACGCTCGCGCCTCGACGGTGATGTCGGGGTCGGTCTTCAGCACGAAACGGTCGCCACGTTTCTCGACGAGCCCCTCATCGACGCGCTTGCCGTCGACCGTGAACTCGAGCTCGCCCAGGATCATGCCCTGGTGCACGAGTTTCGCGAACGGCTCGGGCGTCGACGCCACGCCGGCGTCGTACAGCACCTTGTGCCAGAAACGCGCGTACAGCAGGTGCAACACGGCTGTGCTCCGAGCCGCCGATGTACAGATCGACGGGCAGCCAGTACTTCTCGAGCTTGGGATCGATCAGCTGTTCCTGGTTATCCGGGTCGACGAAGCGCAGGTAGTACCAGCACGAGCCCGCCCACTGCGGCATCGTGTTCGTCTCGCGGCGTGCGCGCTTGCCGTCGGCCGTTGTCGTGTCGAGCCACGCGCCGGCCTTCGCGAGCGGGCCCTCGGGCGAACCGCTGGGTTTGAAGTCGTCGAGCTCCGGCAGCAAGACGGGCAGCTCGGCGTCCGCCACGCTGCGCGGCTTGCCGTCTACGAATACGATCGGGAACGGCTCGCCCCAGTAGCGTTGGCGCGAGAACAGCCAGTCGCGCAGCTTGTAGTTCACGCGGCGCTCGCCTTTGCGTTCGCGCTCGAGCCAATCGATCATCGCGGCCTTGGCTTCACCGACATTCTTGCCGTTCAAGAAACCGCTGTTGATCGCGATGCCGTCGCCGAGCCACGCGCTGTTGCCGTCGAAGTCCGGCGGCGGCTGCACCGTGCGGATCACGGGCAGGCCGTGGGCGGCCGCAAACTCGAAGTCGCGCTGATCCTGCGCCGGCACGGCCATGATCGCGCCGGTGCCGTAGCCCGCGAGCACGTAGTCGGCGATCCAGATCGGGATCTTGCCGCCCGTGGCGGGGTTCACAGCGTAGGCGCCCGTGAACACGCCGGACTTGTCTTTCTGCAGCTCGGTGCGCTCGAGCTCGCTCTTGCGCGCGGCCTGCTCGCGGTATTGATCGATCTCGACGCGCTGGCTAGCGCCGGCGAGGCGCGTGACGAGCTCGTGCTCGGGCGCCAGCACCATGTAGGTGGCGCCGAACAGCGTGTCGGGCCGCGTCGTGAACGCGCGCAGTACGACACCCGGGTGGCCGTCGACGGCGAAGTCGATCTCCGCGCCTTCGCTGCGGCCGATCCAGTTGCGCTGCATTTCCTTCGTGCTGTTCGGCCAGTCGAGGTCGTCCAAGCCTTTCAGCAATTCGTCGGCGTACTGCGTAATCTTCAGCACCCACTGGCGCAACGGTCGGCGCACGCACGGGAAGCCGCCGACTTCCGATTTGCCGTCGATGACTTCCTCGTTCGCGAGCGTGGTGCCGAGCTCTGGGCACCACCACACGGGCAGCTCGCTCTGATACGCAAGCCCGCGGTCGAACATCTGCTTCACGATCCACTGCGTCCACTTGTAGTAGTTGGGATCGGTGGTGTTGATCTCCCGCTGCCAGTCGTACGAGAAGCCGAGCGACTTCAGCTGTGCGCGGAACCGCTGCACATTGCGCTCGGTCGTGATGCGCGGGTGCGTGCCCGTGCGCACGGCGTACTGTTCGGCCGGCAGGCCGAACGCGTCCCAGCCCATCGGGTGCAGCACGTTGAACCCGCGCATGCGCTTGTAGCGCGCAACGATGTCCGACGCCGTGTAGCCCTCGGGGTGCCCCACGTGCAGGCCTTCGCCCGATGGGTAGGGGAACATGTCGAGCACGTAGTATTTCGGCTTCGACATGTCGACCTTGGCCGGCACGCGAAACGTCGCATGGCTGTCCCAATAGGCCTGCCACTTCGCCTCGATGTCTTTGAACGGATACGCCATGCGCGGTGTAAGTCCTTAATGCTCGGTGCTATTCTGCCATGAGCCTACCGTCGGTGCGTCGGATGCGACACTCACGCCTCGCCTTTTTCCGCAAGCGCTGTCTGCGCGGCGTGCTCGTGCTCGGCATTTCGGCACTCGCCGGCTGCGGTTTCCATCTGCAGGGCGCCGGCTCGTTGCCGCCAGCGATGGGCAAGACCTACGTCGCCACGCGGAGTGCGCACTCGGATTTCCTGTTGGCGCTGACCGATACGTTGCGCCAGCGGGGAGCGGAGGTGCTGCGAGCGCCGGACGAGGGCGCCGCCCTGCTCGACATCGCGGCTGACGAAAGTGGGCAGCGCGTGCTGTCGGTCTCGGCGCGCAACATTCCGCGCGAGTACGAAGTGTTCTACTCGGTCACGTTTTCGTTGAAGGTGGCCGGCAAGAACGTCATCGATCAAGAGACGCTGGTCGTTACGCGAAGCTACACGTTCGACGAGACGCAGGTGCTCGCGAAGGCCGCCGAGGAGGAAGTCCTGCGGCGCGCGCTCGCCGAGGACCTCGCGCGCCGCGTGATGAGCCGCATCGAAACGGCCGGCGCGGCGCCGGCCAGTGCGCCGGCCGTCGCACCGAAGACCTGAGGGCGCGATGTCCGCCGTTGCCGCCCGTTCGCCGAGCGCGCCCGTCGTGTTGCTGGCCGACCTCGACAGTGCGCCGATCGATGCGCTGCTTGCGGCCTACGGCGCGAGCCTCGAGCGCGTGCCTGCCGGTGTCGCGATCCCGGGCTCGTACTGGGGCGAGACGGAAGCCGGGTTGATCGGCGACACCGTGTACGTGCGTGCCGACACGCCCGCGCATTCGCTCCTGCACGAGCTCGCTCACTTCATCTGCATGGACGCCGCGCGCCGTGCTGCGCTCGCGACAGATGCCGGCGGCACGGACGACGAGGAGTGCGGCGTGTGCTATCTGCAGGTGCTGCTCGCCGAGCGGCTCGACGGCTTCGGCGGGCCGCAGTGCCTGCGCGACATGGACACGTGGGGCTACACGTTCCGCGAGGGCTCGGCGCGTGCGTGGTTCGACGGCGATGGCGCGTCTGCCCGCGCGTGGCTCACCGCGCACGGCCTCGTCGACGCGGCTGGGCTGCCGACGCTGCGGCTGCGCGTGTGAGCTCAGCTGAAGCTGCAGGAAAAGCTCGACGCGATCGGTAACGCACGCGTGAACGACCCGACGTGACATTGGCGCGCCGCCTCGCGGCGGAAGCGCTCGGCTCGATGCTGCTCGCCGCCGCGGCGCTCGGGGTGTCATGCGCAACCGATGCCGTTATCATCGGGGTGACTCACTGGCACTCACCCTACGGAGGCACACCCCATGCGAGCACTGCTCAAAGTCGCACTGTGCGGCACGGTCGTCACTCTGTCCGCAGGCGCCATCGCTCAGACTCCGGCCGAAATCTTCCAAGAGATGGATAGCCGCAAACGCGCGAGCCTCGAGGGCATCGACAACCTCAGCGAAATGAAAACCCAATTGGGCATGTGCACGCTGGAGCATTTCGAGAAGGAATCCACCGCATCGGCGGATGGCCGGGGCACCGTGGAATACCTGCGGCTGGTGCCGATCACCGAAGTCATGGAACGGGGCTCGCCGGGTTCGCCGCTAACTCAGGCCACTCCGCAACAGCTGGAAGCCGCCGCGATTGACTTGCGGGCCATTGGGCCTGGGCTCGACCGCGAAATGGAAGCCGAGCTGCAGAAGACGGGCCTCCCGGGCGGTCTCGGCAATCTGCTGATGAATCCGCCCCCGGGCAAACCGTGGTTGTCGCCGAAACCCGGCGACATGATGAGCAACTACGCCACGATGCTCGACGGCGTTGCGGCCGGAAAACGGCAAAACGCGAGGGACGCGGCCGCCGCGCAAACCGAGGCACAAACGGATCCGCTCGCCGCAGCGGCCGATCGCACGAGAGTCGTAGGGCGCGAAATGCTGCGCGACCGGCCGGCGATTCACCTCGTTGCAGAGAATCTGGGTTACACGCAGGCCGCCGACGGCGGGCAGTTCACGCTCGACACGCTACACCTGTGGGTGGATGAAGAACATTACGTGCCGCTCAAGATGCAGATGGAAGGCGTCGCAGCCCAGGGTGGCCAAACCCGCCCGCTGCGGATCGAACGCGAGAACATGGCGTATCGCACGGTGGAGGGCTGTGGCTCGATGTACGAGCCGCAACGCAGCGTCATGCGCATCGCTGGCATCCTGAGCCCGAAGGAACAGAAGCAAATGGACGAAGCGCAGGGGAAGCTCGCGGAGATGAAGTTGCAGCTCGCCAAGATGCCACAAGCGCAGCGCGACATGATCATGCGGCAAATGGGACCGCAGCTAAAGATGTTCGAAAGCATGGCCGCCGGTAACGGCATCGAAGTGGTCTCCCTCACCGTGGGCATGCGCTGCAACGCGGATGTGCCCACCATGCAGGAATACATGCAGACGGTGCCGGGCGCCTCTCAAGCCACGTGCATCGGCTTCGTCGGCGCGGGCTCGCAGTAGCGCCCGCTGCGCGCGGTCTATGGTAGATTCGCCGCGTTGTGCAATTTGTATGACAAATTGCCTGGAAGCGCGCCTCGGAGAAAGATTCTCCATCTCGCTCGCGCCGGACTGGCGCAGGTGTCGCGGGGGCTAAGAACAAGAACGCAAGCCAGGATGGAGGCAGAACAATGACATCCAATTCTCGCGCTGGTGGGCGGTTGACGCGTCGCGGGGCCTTGCTGGCCGCTTCGACGGCGGGGCTCGGGTTGGCGCTGCCGAGCCAGGGGCAGCTCTACGAAGTGGAGAACAGCCCGCACGACCGCTCGCGTGGTTGCTCGACGCCACGCTCGGCGATCGTGAAGACCCAGTATGGGAAGGTACGCGGCTACGTCGCTGGGGACGTCTTCCACTTCAAGGGCATTCCCTATGGCGACGATACCGGCGGGGAGAACCGCTGGCTGCCCGCCAAGCCGCCCAAGCCCTGGGACGGTGAGTATCCGGCGCTGGCTTATGGCGCGAACTGCCCGCAGAGCCTGCACAACTTCCGCGCCAAGGAGCACACGTTCCTCCAGCAATGGACGGACGGCTTTGTCGGCGAGGACATGCTGAAGCTCAACGTCTGGACGCCCTCGCTCTCCGGCAGCCGGCCCGTGATGGTCTACTTCCACGGCGGCGGCTTCAGCTTCGGCTCCGCCTATGAGCTCGCCTCCCAGGACGGCGCGCAGATGGCGCGCAATCACGACGTCGTTCAGGTCTCGGTGAACCATCGCCTGAATGTGCTGGGCTTCTTCGACCTGACCGAGGTCGGCGGCGCGGCCTATGAGGGCTCGGTGAACGTCTCCATGACCGACCTCGTGGCTTCGCTCCGCTGGGTTCGCGACAACATCGCCAACTTCGGTGGCGACCCCGACCGGGTTTTGATCTACGGGCAGTCGGGCGGCGGCTCGAAGGTCACCACGCTCCTCGGCATGGCGTCCGCCAAGGGACTCATTCATCGCGCGATCGTCCAGTCGGGCGGCGGTGGCAACAGCCCCGACGCCGAGCAGTCGCGCGAGTTTGCCCGCGAGCTGGTTCGCGAGCTCGGCGTGGGCCCCCGCGACATTGGGGCGCTGCAGAAGATGGACTGGGCCAAGCTCAACGACGCGGGCAATCGCGTGGCCCAGCGTATCAACGGCCCGGCACGCCCGAGTGTCTTCGTCGGCCCGCCTACGGACGGTAAGCCGCGGGTCGGTTGGACCCCGACCGTCGACGGCAAGATCGTCGATGTGCGCTCCTTCCAGGCGGGCGCTCCCGAAGTGTCGAAGAATGTTCCGTTGATCATCGGCGGCGTGAGCGAAGAGGGCACGCAGTGGAGCCGAAACCCGACCGAGGTGGAGTGGCGTAAGGAGCTTGCGGGCGTGCTCGGCGAAGGCAAGGCCGATCAGCTGGTCGCGGCGATGAAGAAGGCGCACCCGGAGAAGGCGATCCGCACTTTGTCCTATGGTGTCGGGGGCTTGTTCATGCGTAACCGCGCAGTCGCGATGGCCAACATGAAGCATGCGCTGAAGGGCGCGCCCGTCTACCAGTACCATTTTCAATGGCAATCTCCGCAGCTCGATGGTCTACCAGGTGCGTGGCACACGGCCGAGTTGGCCTTCTGCTTCGACAACACGCAGCGCTGCGAGCAGGGCACGGGCGATACGCCGGAGGCCCGCACGCTCGCGACCAGGATGGCGGCGGCGTGGGCGGCTTTTGCGCACACCGGAAACCCGAGCCAGCCGGAGCTGGAATGGACGCCAACGGATCCCGTCAACATGCAGACGATGGTGTTCGACAACGAGTGCGGGATGGTGAACGATCCCGAAGGCGATGTGCGGCGTATCCTGACGTGATGCGCCAGGTGCGTGTGCGTCCGGGCGGCAGCTGGATTTTCAACGGTTGGGAGGAGCGATGACAGTATCGAAGCTAACGCGACTTGCAGTGGCTCTCGGAGCCACGATAGCGGTGGTAGTACCGGTGGCTGCTCAGTCCGCGATGAACGCGCAAGAGCAAGCCAATCTTCAGCGCGTGCTCGACTGGTGGCGCGAGTGCATCCAGGCGCGGCATCTCGACCTCACGTCCAAATACCAGGACGACAACTACATCCAGCACAACATCAACGTGCCGACGGGGCGACAGGGGTTCGTGTCGTTCTTTGGACGGCTCGGACCGCCGATCAATCCGATCCCGGAGAAGCTCGCAAGCGAGCCGGTGGTGAAGTTCGCGAAGGACGACTTCGTCGTGCTCGTGTGGGAGCGCGAGGGCAAGGATCCTGCCGATGCTTCGAAAACCTACAAGTACAATACTTACGATCTGCTGCGCTTCGAGAACGGCAAGGTTCAGGAGCATTGGGATTACGCCGAGAAGATGCCCGGAGCGCCGCGCGGAGCCGGCCCCGACGGGACCGACTACGATGCCGTGAAGTTCAACTTCACCGAACAGGAGAAGAAAAACATCGAGACTGCGAACGTCGAGATGCGCGACATTCTCCAGTACGGGCACCTCGAGCTTGCCGAGAAGGTGATGGCACCGGGTTACATCCAGCACAACCCGAATGTGCCGACCGGTCGCGCGGCGTTTGTCGACTTTTTCGGCCGGTTCGCGAAGCCTCAGCCGCTTACGGGTGAGTGGCGCAACAAACCCAGTCTGATCATTGCGAGCGGGCCGTACGTGCTGTACGTGGTCAAGCAAATGCGCAAGGACCCCGATCGCCCGAACAGCGTGTATCCGGCGTACTGGTTCGACATGGTTCGTGTCGAGAACGGCATGATCCAGGAGCACTGGGATGCGGCCCAGAAGAGCCCGCCGCGACCACGCCCGAACTGAAGTTGCATCCGCTCGGCGCGACAACGCGCCGAGCGGAGTTCTTGCGGCGGGACCCTCAGCCCGCAGTGACCGTTTGCCGACTCAGAGCTTCGTCGGATTCGGCACGTCGCCGTAGACGACCTGCGGGTCGAACACTTTCGCGGTCTCGGTGAACTCGAGCGCCCGTGTGCCCTTACCGAGCGGAATGCGCCGGTAGAAGCAGGTGCGGTAGCCCACGTGGCAGCTCGCGCCGCCTGCGACGTCGACCTTGAGCCAGACGCAGTCCTGATCGTCGTCGATCATGAGCTCCGTGACTTTCTGCACGAGGCCGCTGGTCGCGCCTTTGTGCCAGAGCACCTGGCGGCTGCGGCTCCAGTAGTGCGCTTCGCCGGTTTCGATCGTCTTGCGCAGCGCTTCGGCGTTCATGTAGCCGACCATCAGCAGCTCGCCGCTGGTGGCATCGGTGGTGACGGCCGGGATCAGGCCGTCGGCGTCGAACTTCGGCGCGAGCTCGGCGCCTTCCTCGACTTGCTCGACGCTGGTTCGCGTCGCGAATTCGTTGGCCATGGCGGAAATCCGTGTCGTTGTTGGGCGAAATTATAGGCGGAATCGCCGTCCGCCACCCGGCCACCGCGGCCGGCTTGGTATCATGGCGGCAGTGATTGCAGTTCCCAAGCCTTGCTCTGCAATGGCGCTAGTTCTCCATAACACGCTGAGCCGCACCCGCGAGCCGTTCGAGCCGGCCGCTGCCGGGCCGCGTGACGATGTACGTCTGCGGACCCACGGTCTACAACTACGCGCACGTCGGCAATGCGCGGCCGTACGTGGTGTTCGACGTGCTGGCGCGGCTGCTGCGCCGGAACTATCACGCTGACGTATGCGCGCAATGTCACGGACGTCGACGACAAGATCAACGACGCCGCGGCGGCCGAGGGCGCGCCGATCGGCGTCGATCACGGAGCGGTACCTCGAAGCGTTCCACGCCGATCTCGACGTGCTCGGTGTAGCGCCGCCCGACATCGAGCCGCGCGTCACGCAGACGATCCCGCAGATCGTCCGGATGATCGAACGTCTGATCGCCGCGGGGCATGCGTACGCGGCCGAAGGCCACGTGCTGTTCGACGTGCCGAAATACGCGGACTACGGCCACCTGTCCGGCCGCGATCCGGAAGAGATGATCGCCGGCGCGCGCGTCGAGGTGGCGCCGTACAAGAAGAGCCCGGCCGATTTCGTGCTGTGGAAGCCGTCGCCGCCGGAGATCGTCGGCTGGGACAGCCCGTGGGGGCGCGGCCGGCCCGGCTGGCACATCGAGTGCTCGGCCATGGCGGAGACGCATCTCGGCGACACGATCGACATTCACGGCGGCGGCGTCGATCTCGTGTTCCCGCATCACGAGAACGAAGTCGCGCAGAGCACGTGTGCGCACGGCGGCGCGCGCTTCGCGCGCTACTGGATGCACAACGGTCTCGTGCAGGCGAACGGCGAGAAGATGTCGAAGTCGCTCGGCAACGTGAAGCTGATCAAGGATCTCCTGGCCGAGCACGGCGGCGAGACCATTCGGCTCGCGCTGCTGACGGCGCACTATCGCCAGCCGCTCGACTGGACGGACCAGCTCGTGGGCGAGACGCGCGCAGAAGCTCGACCGCATGTACGGCGCGCTGCGCGACGCCGGAATCACGGGTGCGCTCGACGGCCGCGCCGCCGGGCGAGCCGCCGGCCGGCGTGCTCGCAGCGCTCGAGGACGACCTGAATACGCCGGAGGCCGTCGCCGAGCTGTTCGGCCTCGTGCGGGCCGCGAACCGCGCCACGGACGGCGCCGAGAAGCGCGCGCTGGGCGAGTCGCTGCGCGCCGGCGGCTGGCTGCTCGGCCTGCTCTCCGCCGACCCGGCGGCACTGGTTCGCCGGTCGGGCAAGACCGAAGGGTGGCGAAGACGCGGAGATTGACTCCTTGGTCGCACAGCGCGACGCTTTACGGCGCGACCGGAATTTCAAGGAGGCCGACCGCATTCGCCAGGAGCTCGCCGCACGCGGCATCGTGATCGAAGACGTGGCCGGAGGCGCCCGTTGGCGGCGCACGCGTTGAGTTCGGCCGGCTTCCCTCCGCGGTGGCCCGCAGCCTGCTGCTCGGCGCCATTCGGCTCTATCAGCTCACGCTGTCGCCCTGGCTCGGCCGGCGGTGCCGCTACGAGCCCACGTGCTCGGCGTATGCGGCCGAGGCGATTCGCGAGCGTTCGGGGTGCGCCGCGGCGTGTGGCTCGCGGCCAAACGCATCGGCCGTTGTCATCCGTGGGGCGGGTCCGGGTACGATCCGGTGCCGCGGCCCGACGGTCGGAGTAGTTGAGTCTTGGATCGAACGTTGCTCGACATCCTGTGTTGCCCCGTGACCCGCTCGTCGCTCGAGCTGCTGCCGGAGCGCGAGCTCGCGCTCGCTGAACGAGCGCATCGCTGCGCAGCGCATCCGGAATCGCGAAGACATCGTCGTGGCCGAGCCGCTGGCGGAAGCGCTCGTGACCCGCAGCGGCAAGCTCGTGTATCCCGTGCGCGACGGCGTGCCGGTGCTGCTCGAGGATCAGGCCATGCCGCTCGCGCAGCTCGAAGGGCCGTAGGCGCGCGCTTGAAGCTACCGTTGCGGCAACTCGAGAGGCACCTGACCGACGGTCTGGCCAAGGTCTATCTCGTCGCCGGCGACGAGACGCTGCTCGTCGATGAGGCGCTCGAGCAGATTCGCGCCGCGGCCAAGCGCGCGGATTTCACGATGCGCGAGTTGCACGCGGCCGATCGCAGCTTCCGCTGGGGCGGGCTCGCGGCCGGCACCGACAATCTTGTCGCTGTTCGCGACGCGCAAGATCGTCGAGGTCCGGCTGAGCAGCCCGAAGCCCGGCGACGAAGGCAGCCGCACGATCGCGGCGCTCGCCGAGCGTGAACGACCCGGACACGCTGCTGATCGTCGCGGTGGGCGAAAAGCTCGACTCGGCCGCGAGCCGCTCGGCGTGGGTCAAGGCGATCGAAAAGCACGGCGTCGTGGTCGAGATCTGGCCGATCCAGCGCGGCGAGCTGCCGCGCTGGATTCAGCAGCGCGCACAGGCAGCGAAGCTCAAGCTCACGACCGCCGCCGCGCAGTCGCTTGCCGAGCGCGTGGAAGGCAACCTGCTCGCGGCGGACCAGGAGATCAAACGGCTCGCGCTCGCGGCCGCGGGGCGCGAGGTGGACGAAGCGCGAGGTGCTCGAGTTCGTCGCGAACAACAGCCGCTTCGACATCTTCGGCCTCGCCGACGCGGTGCTCGCGGGCGAGACGGGCCGCGTGTTCAAGATCCTGCACGGGCTGCGCGCCGAGGGCGTGCACCCGGTGCAGATCAGCTGGGTGCTGAACCGCGACATCAGCCTGCTCGCGCGGCTCGAATACGCCGTGCGCCACGGCGACAACGTCGACGGCGCGCTGCTGAAGACCGGCGTGTGGCAGCGTCGCCAGCCGCTCGTGAAAGCGGCGCTGCGCCGCTTCAAGGCGTCGCGGCTGCGCGCGTTGATCGTCGAAGCCGCGCGGGTCGATGCCTCGCTCAAAGGCGTGTTCCCGGCGGAGCCTTGGACTACGCTGACGGACCTGTTGATTTCACTGTTGCGCCCCCCAGAGGGCGCGCGGGCCCGCTAGCGCATGCAACCCATCGGCATTTTCGGCGGAACCTTCGATCCGATTCACTATGGGCACTTGCGCACGGCGCTCGAGCTGAAGCGCGCGCTCGATCTCGCGCGCGTGCACTTCGTGCCGGCCGCTGCGCCGCCGCATCGCACGGCGCCGTCGACCGACGCTGCGCTCCGCCTGCGCATGGTGCAGGCCGCGATCGCGGACGAGCCCGGCTTCTTTGCCGACGACCGCGAGCTGAAGCGCCCCGGACTGTCATATACGTTCGATACGCTCGACGAGCTTCCGCGCGGAATTTCCCGACCGGCCGCTGTGCCTGCTGCTCGGTATGGACGCGTTCCTGAATCTGCCGTACTGGAACAAGTGGCGCGAGCTGCTCGACCTCGCGCACGTGGTCGTCGCGCAGCGGCCGGGCTGGGAGGCGCCGCGCGGCGGCTCGCTCGGCGAGCTGTATCTCGAGCGCCGGACCGTGCAGGCGCACGAGCTGACTTCGAGTCTCGCGGGGCGCATCCATGTTCAGCCCGTCACGCAGCTCGAGATTGCGTCGACCGATCTGCGCGCATCGCTGCGCGCCGGTGTCGACCCGAAGTTCCTGGTGCCGGACAGCGTCCGGCAGATCATCCTCGAAACGGAGTGTTATGCCGAAACCGCCTAGGAAGAAAGCAGGTCAGACCGATAGCGCCCTCGATTCCCCCGCCACACGCCACAGAAGGCGCCCTCGAGACGGCGTCGCAGTCCGGCCGGCAAGCGCACGCAAAGCGCGAAGAGTCGTCAGACCGTTGCCCAGGTCGTCGCTCACGCGCTCGACGATCTGAAAGCGTTGGAGACGACGTTCCTCGACGTGCGTCACCTGACGACCGTCACCGATGCGATGGCGATCGCGAGCGGCCGCTCCGACCGGCACGTGCGCGCGATCGCGCAGGCGGTGGTGGAGCAGAGCAAGCAAGCGGGCTACAGGCCGATCGGTGTCGAAGGCGCGAACGCCGGCGAGTGGGTGCTCGTGGATTTGGGCGAGCTCGTCGTGCACGTCATGCTGCCGCGCGTGCGCGAGTTCTATAACCTCGAGAAGCTCTGGGACATCTCGGCGCGCGACGAAGATGGCCGAGGCCGGCGCGTAGCACGCGCGCTATCGCATGCTGCGGTTGTCGCTGCTCACGGCCAGCAACCGCCAGCCCGATTGGGTCGACGACGGCGCCGCCGACTACGCCAAGCGCTTGCGCGGCCGCTGCACGCTCGAAATCAAAACGCTGCCGCTCGCTCGCCGCACGGCCAGCACTCCGGTCGAGCGCGCGATCGCCGACGAAGGCGAGCGCCTGCTCGCGGCCGTGCCCGCAGGCGCACACGTCGTGGCGCTCGACGAGCGCGGCAAGCCCTGGAGCACGAAGGACCTGGCGGCGAAGCTCGACGGCTGGATGCGCGTCGGCGCACCGGTCTTCTTCCTGGTCGGCGGCCCCGACGGCTCTCGCCCCGGCGTGCATCGCGCGCGCCTCGGACGTCGCTGGTCGCCCTCTCGCCGCTGACGCTCCCGCACGGCCTGGCCCAAAGGTGCATCGTCGGCGGAGGCGCTCGTACCGCGCGTGGTCCCTGCTCGAGCACCACCCCTACCACCGGCGCCTGATTTCGGCGTGTCCGGAGGGCCTCACGCCGGCGCCACGTTGGCACTCACGCGATCGCGCCGAGGCCGTGCGCGAGACTGCCTCGCGTCGCGTCTCGCGTATAGTTCTTTGAATGAGAAAGGATTTCGTGTACCTGGCCTCGGCGTCGCCGCGGCGCAGCGAGCTGCTGCGCCAAATCGGCGTGCCGTTTCAGGTGCGGCCCGCCGCCATTCCGGAGGCACAGGCGCCGGGCGAGGCGCCCGGCGCGTACGTGCTGCGGCTCGCGGCGGCCAAGGCCGCCGCCGTTTGGAGCGCGCTCGAGCACAGCGGCGAGGAGGCGCGGCCCGTGCTCGCGGCCGATACCGCGGTCGTGCTCGACGGCCAGGTGCTCGGCAAGCCGGCCGATGCCGCCGAGGCCGAGGCCATGCTCGCGGCGCTGTCAGGCCAGGCGCATCGCGTGTTGACCGCCATCGCGCTCAAGACCTCGGCCGGTGACGACACGCTGCTTTGCGAGAGCGAAGTGAGATTTCGTGCCACGACGCCCGCCGAGCGCCGAGCTTATTGTGCCACCGGCGAGCCGTTCGACAAGGCGGGCGGCTACGGCATCCAGGGTCGCGCGGCTGTGTTCGTCGAGCACCTGCGTGGCAGCTATTCGGGTGTCGTCGGGCTTGCCGCTGTACGAGACCGCTGTTCTGCTGGCTCGCCACGGCATCTCGTTCTGGCAGAAGGCAGTGGCCGCCGCATGAAGCGCGAGGAAATCCTGATCAACGCCACCGCGAGCGAGGTCCGCGCCGCGCTCGTCGAGAGCGGCGTGCTGCAGGAAGTGCAGATCGAGCGTGCGAGCCGCCGCGGCGTCATCAGCAACATCTACAAGGGCAAGGTGTCGCGCGTGCTGCCCGGCATGCAGGCGGCGTTCATCGAGCTCGGCCTCGAGCGCACGGCGTTCCTGCATGCGTCCGACATCGCGCGCAGCCCGCAGGTGGAGTCGCCCGAGGACGGCGGCGAGCCCGACATCCGCAAGTCCGTGCGCGAGGGCCAGGAGCTGCTCGTACAGGTGCTGAAGGAGCCGCTCGGCACCAAGGGCGCGCGCCTGACGACGTACATCGCGATCCCGTCGCGCTACCTCGTGCTGACGCCGGCGAGCGCCGGCATCGGCGTGTCGTCGCGCATCGAGGATGACGCGGAGCGCGAACGGCTGCGCTCGCTGGTCGAAGAGCTGCGCGCCACGGCGCCCCAGGCCGGCTACATCATCCGCACGGCGGCCGAAGGCGCTACGCGCGAGGCGCTACAGGCCGATCTCGCGTTCCTGCACAAGCTCTGGAAATCGATCGAGGAGACGGCCACGCGCACGCCGCCGGGTGCGCTCGTGTACGAAGATCTGCCGCTGCCGCTGCGCGTGCTGCGGGATTCGTCGAGCCCCGATATCGCGCGTGTGCGCGTGGACTCGGAGGCCACGCTGCTGAAGTTGAAGGAGTTCGCAGAGAACTTCGTGCCGCGGCTGGCCCCCCTGATCGAGCTGTACAGCGAGAACCGGCCGATTTTCGACACGTACGGCATCGACGACGACATCGATCGTGCGTTGCACCGCAAGGTGCCGCTGAAATCCGGCGGGCACGTGGTATTCGACCAGACCGAAGCCATGACGACGATCGACGTGAACACGGGCGCCTACGTTGGCCACCGGAACCTGGAAGAAACGATCTTCCGCACCAATCTAGAGGCGGCGGCGGCGATCGCGCGGCAGCTGAAGCTGCGCAATCTAGGCGGCATCATCATCATCGACTTCATCGACATGGCCGAAGAGGAGCACCGGCGGCAGGTCCTGCAGACCCTGACCGACCGGCTGGCCGGCGACCACGCGAAGACGCACATCATGAACGTGTCCCCGCTGGGGCTCGTGGAGATGACCCGCAAGCGCAACCGCGAGAGCCTGGAACACCTGCTATGCCTGCCGTGTCCTAGTTGTGAGGGGCGCGGGTTCGTGAAGACCGCCGAGACCGTGTGCCACGAGATTTTCCGCGAGATCCTGCGCCAGCACCGCCAGTTCGACTTCCAGGAGCTGCTGGTGCTTGCGCGGCCGAACGTGATCGAGCGGCTGCTCGATGAGGACTCGGCCAGCATCGCGGAGCTCGAGGAAGTCACGGGCAAGCCCATTCGGCTCCAGAGCGAGGCGTTGTACTGCGCCGGACCAATTCGACGTCGTATTGATGTAGCCGAGAACCTGCAATCGCCGAACCCGTATCGAATATGCCGACGCTGTTCCGCAAAATCGTTCGCCGCACGCTGATCGCCAAGGCCGTGATCGTGGCGCTCGTCGTGCTCGTGATCGGCGGCTCGCAGCTGCTGCTGCGCCAGCTGCCGGCGCATCAGGACGAGGTCAAGGCCTGGGTCGCGAGCGAGCTCGGCCTCGAGCTCAAGTTCGCGCACCTCGACGCGGGCTGGAGCTGGCGCGGGCCGGAGCTCGAGTTCGGCGACGCGAGCGTCAAGGCGCTCGGCGCGGACAGCGCCGTTCATCACCGCGCGTGCTGCGAACGTCGGCTTCAATCCGTTCCGCCTGGCGTTTCAGTTGCTCACGGGGCGCGAAGTCGGCGTCGACCGGCTCACGTTCGAAGGCACCGACCTTACGCTCGTGAAGACAGAGGCCGGAGGCTACCGGCTCGAGGGCGCGTCCAGCCGGCGATCAAGCGACGTTTCCGGACCTGCCCGACATCGACGTGCTCGTGCGCGACAGCCGAGTGCTGTATCTGGACCCCGCACGCAGTGTCGCATGGGCGTTTGAGGGCGTCGCCGCCAGCATGCGCCGCGACGGTGACGTGCTGAAGGTGCAGGCCAGCGCCAAGCCGCCGGCGGAATTCGCGAACCGCATCGACGTGACGATGCAGGCCGTCATCGCCGATGACGACGCGCCCGGCGCGGTGTTCACCGGTGACTGGCGGCTCTCCACCGACATCGAAGGCGTGGATCTCGCGGTTGCAGCGCAGCTGTTGCCACCCACGGCACTCGCGCCGCGCAGCGGCCACGGCGACGTCGGCCTGTGGCTCGAGTGGCGCGCCAAGGAACTCGTCGGCGGCAACGTCGACGTGAAGCTTGCGGACGTGTCCATTTCGAGCGCGCCCGGCTACTCCGACCCGCGTTTCGAGCGCGTCGCGCTGCACGGCGACTGGCAGCGCGACGGCGACGTTTGGCACGTGGCGCTGAAGGATGTGAATGTCACGCATGCGACACGCGCGTGGCCCGTCGACGCCAGCCTCGAATCGATGTCACGCTCGCCGCCGAGGGTGTCGAGCGTGTTGGTCTCAAGGGCAGTTTTCTGCGGCTCGAGGATCTGACGCCGTTCGTCACCCCGCTGCCGGACGCGCCGTGGCGGGAGGCGTGGCTCGCGCTTGGCGCCGCGCGGTGACTTGCGCAATTTCGAGCTCAGAGTCGGCCAAGAACCGCCGACGCGCAGCCCGAATACACCGTGGCGGGCGAGTTCTCCGGGCTCGCGCCTGCTGCCGTATCGGCAATGGCCCGGTGTCACGGCGCTGGCGGGTGACGTGCGCGCCGACGCGCGCAGTGGCCGCCTCGAGCTCGATACCTCCGGCGCCACGCTCGATTGGCCGGGGCTCTTACGTTCGCGGCTCGACGTCACGGATCTGCGCGGCATCGTGGTTTGGCGCGCTGGACAGGATGCCGTGCGCGTGGTCAGCGACGATCTCGTGGTCGCGAACCCGCGACGCGACGCTGCGCACGAACCTCGAGCTCACGCTGCCGATGGACGGCAGCTCGCCGCGCCTCGATCTGCGCAGCGCGGTGTCCGGCTTCGACATCGCCGTCGCGCCGCACTATTTCCCCGTGGGCGTGATGCCGACCAACGTCGTCGAGTGGCTCGACGCCGCGCTGCGCGGCGGGCACGCGGAGAGCGCGGACGTTAGCTTCGTCGGACCCCTGTGGGCGTTCCCGTTCGACGGCGGCGAAGGCGAGTTCCGCGCGACGGTGCAGCTCGATCAGACGCAGCTCGCGTTCGTGAACGACTGGCCGGTCGCGGAGGATCTGCATGGCACCGTGGAGTTCGTGAACGCGAGTTTCGCGGCGCATGGCAGCGGCCGCGTGCTCGGCAACCACACCGACGAAGTACGCGTGGCGATCCCGGACTTGCGCACGGGCGAGCTCAGCATTGCGGCCGACACGACGGGCAAGCTGGACCAGGTGCTCGCGTTCCTGGACGGCGCGCCGCTGATCTCGCAGCTACCTGGGCGATCGATTCAAACGGCTTCAGGCGCTCGCCGGCGACTGGCGACGTGAGCTTCGATCTCAAGCTACCCCTGCGCGACATGAAAGCGTACGAGCTGACGGCCGGACTCAAGGTCAAGGACGGCGAGCTCGCGTTCCGCGGCTTCGGGCCGCATTGGACGGAGATCGACGGCGGGCTGTCGCTTGCGGACGGCATGCTGCATGGCGAAGGTATCCAGGGAATCTTCATGGATGGCCCCGTGACGGCCGCCGTGCAAACGGTCGACACGCCGGGTTATCACGCCCGCATCGACTTCGACGGCGAGGTCACGATCGACGCCGTCGTGCGTGCGTTCAATCTGCCACAGGGTGAGCGGCTCGCGGGCCAGACACGCTGGCAAGGCAGCCTGTTCATCCCGGCCGCCGCCGGCGCAGCTACCGCGCCAGGGCGGATCACGGTCGAGTCGAATCTGGCGGGCGTCGCACTGCGCTTCCCGGAGCCGTTCGCGAAAGCGCCCGGCGAACCGACCAACTTGCAGGTCGAGATGGAGTTCCCCGAGAGGGGCATGGAGATGCGGGGTAACGTCGGGCCGGCGCGTCGGTTCGCGCTCGACTTCGACACCGATTCGGATACCGAAGGCAAGTTCATATTCCGCCGTGCGGCGCTCAGGTTCGGCGGTGCGCTGCCGGAGTTTCGCGCCGAGCAGGGCGTGACGCTCGACGGCAGCTTGCCCTTGCTGCGCGTCGACGACTGGATGGCGTTATCCGCTGGCGGTGGCGACGCATCGCGGCGCTCGCACTGGAGCGGTGCGTTCGCGGGTGCCGATCTCGACGTCGCGGATTTCTACGTGTTCGGCCAGCAGCTCGGCAGGTCCAAGGTCAGCGCGCGGCGGCGCACCGACGATTGGCAGTTCGAGATCGACAGCGACGCGATCGCGGGCACGATCCTGGTCCCGATGGATCTCGCGAAGGACCCGCAGGTCGTCGCCGTCATGAAGCGGCTGTACCTGAACACTGGCAGCGGGGGCGGCGCCGGTGCCAGCAGCGCCACGGTGAGCACGCTCGACCCGCGCGAGCTGCCGGGCGTGCAGCTGCACGCCGACGCTTTCGGCTTCGGTCAGCGTCAGCTCGGGCGCCTCGACGCCGAGATCCTGTCCGATCCGCTGGGGCTGCGCCTCGTGTCGTTCGAAAGCGCCACGGAAAGCTTCGGCGCACAGGGCAGCGGCGGCTGGTTCGTCGGCGCCGACGGCGCGGACGGCGATACCACGCGGCTCGCTGCGACGGTCACCTCGACGAATGTCGGCAAGATGCTGGAGCAGCTCGGCTTCTCGACGTTCGTTGCGGCAGAGAGCGGCGAGATCACTGCGAGCGTTCACTGGCCCGGCCCACCGTCGGGTGCCTGGCTCGATCACATCGGCGGCGATCTGTCGCTGAAGACGAAGAAGGGCAGCCTGATCGACGTCGAGCCGGGTGGCGCCGGCCGCATGGCCGGGCTCTTGAGCTTCGGCGCGCTGCCGCGGCGGCTCGCGCTCGATTTCCGCGACGTGTTCAACAGGGTTTCGTGTTCGACGAGATCACGGCCGATTTCGTGCTCATCGACGGCAACGCGTACACGGACAACTTGAAGCTCACGGGTCCCGTTGCCGACGTCGGTATGGTCGGCCGCACGGGGCTGCGCGACCACGATTATCGCCAGCAGGCCATCGTCACGGCCGAGCCCAGCAAGATGCTGCCGACGGTGGGTGCGCTGATCGCGCGGGCCGGTCGGCGCGGCCGCGCTGCTGATCTTCCAGAAGATCTTCAAGAAGCCCTTGAGCGGCATCGGCCGCGCCTCGTACTGTGTGAGCGGTACCTGGGCCGAGCCGATGGTCGAAAAATTGTCGGAAGAAGAGATGCAGAAGGGTGCGCCGTGCGCCGAGCTGCCGCCAGGCGGCCTCGCGCAGCGCCCGGGAGTAGCTCAGCGATGAAAGCTGCCGCCATCCAGATGACGAGCACGCGTGACGTGCAAGCCAACCTGGTGGAGGCCGACCGGCTCGTCGCGGACGCCGTCGCGCGCGGCGCGGAGCTGGTCGTGTTGCCGGAAAATTTTTCCTTCCTCGGCGCCACCGACGCGGATCGCGTCGCGGCGACGGAGGTGTTCGGCGACGGCCCGGCGCAGCACTTCCTGGCAACGGCGGCCAGGCGCCACGGCATCTGGCTCGTGGGCGGCACGATTCCAATTCGCGACGGCGCGCAGCGTGCTTCGTCGCGCTCGCTGCTGATCGGCCCGACCGGGCAGATCGCGGCGCACTACGACAAGATCCATCTGTTCGACGTCGATGTGCCGGGCCGCGCGGCGGAACGCTACCGCGAATCGGACACGACGTTGGCGGGTACGCGCGTCGTGGCCACGAAAACGCCGATCGGCCGTATCGGCCAGACCGTCTGCTACGACATCCGCTTCCCCGCGCTCTTCCATCGCCTGAGCGTGCTCGGCACGGACGTGCTCGTGGTGCCGGCTGCCTTCACGGTGCCGACCGGCCAGGTGCACTGGCAGCCGCTGCTACAGGCGCGTGCCATCGAGTCGCTCGTCTACGTCGTGGCCGCAGGCCAATGGGGCGAGCACGCCGGGGGGCGCAAGACTTACGGGCATTCGATGGTCATCGGTCCGTGGGGCGAGATCTTAGGCGAGTTGCGTGACGGTACCGGCGTATTGTGCGTCGACCTCGACATGGCCCGGCTGGCAGAATTGCGGCAGCGCTTCCCGACGGTGCAGCACCGTCGCGAGCTTTAGGAGAATCTTCGATGCTGGAGCCGCAACAGTCCGACATAGGTGATGTCGATTCGCTGGCCACCGCCCGCGAGCATCTGCTCGTCGCTAACGGGTTGAGCCTGGCGGCGCTCGATCGTGCGCTCGGGGCGGCGCTGTCGCGTCAGCTCGATTACGCGGATCTGTATCTGCAGCTCACGCGCTACGAGACCTGGACGGTCGAGGACGGCATCGTCAAAGAAGGCGCGTACAGCATCGATCAGGGTGTCGGCGTGCGCGCCGTGACGGGCGAGCGCACGGGGTTTGCGTATTCCGATCAGCTCGATGAGGAGTCGTTGCAGGATGCCGTAGCCGCTGCACGCGGCATTGCACGCGCGCAGGGCAGCGGCAAGATCAAGGTCGCGCGGCCCGTAAGCTACCGGCCGCTGTACGCCGGCATCGATCCGCTCGGCAGCATGAGCGATAGCGACAAGGTGCAGCTGCTGGCCGACATCGATCAGCGCACGCGAGCGATGGACAGCCGCGTCATCCAGGTCATGGCGAGCCTCGCGGGCGTCTACGAGATCGTGCTGCTGCAAGCATCGGACGGCACGCTGGCCGCCGACGTGCGGCCGCTCGTGCGCATGAATGTCTCCGTCATCCTGGAAAAGGACGGCCGCCGCGAGCAGGGTTATGCGGGCGGCGGCGGCCGCGGCGACTACAGCGTGGTGACCGGCAACGGGCGCCCCCTCGAGATCGCGGCGGAAGCCGTGCGCCTCGCCGGCGTGAACATGGGCGCGATGCCATCGCCGGCCGGCAACATGCCGGTCGTGCTCGAGCGCCGGCTGGCCCGGCATTCTGCTGCACGAAGCTATCGGCCACGGTCTCGAGGGCGACTTCAACCGCAAAGGCACGTCCGCCTTCACCGGCCGGATCGGCGAACGCGTGGCGACCGACCAGTGCACGGTCGTCGACGACGGCACGCTCCCCGGGCGGCGCGGCTCACTGAACGTCGACGACGAGGGAACACCGACACAGTGCAACACGCTGATCGAGCGGGGCGTGCTGAAAGGCTATATGTTCGACAAGCTCAACGCGCGGCTCATGGGCACGCACTCCACCGGCAACGGCCGGCGTGAGTCCTTCGCGCACGCGCCGATGCCGCGAATGACGAACACCTACATGCTGCCGGGCAAGTACGATCCGGAAGAGATCATCGCGTCGGTGGATCGCGGTCTGTACGCGCCGAACTTCGGTGGCGGCCAGGTCGACATCACGTCGGGCAAGTTCGTCTTCTCGGCGAGCGAGGCGTATCTGATCGAGAACGGCAAGAAGACGGTGCCGGTCAAAGGCGCGATGCTGATCGGCAGTGGGCCCGAAGTCCTGACACGCGTATCGATGGTCGGCAACGACCTCACGCTCGACGACGGTGTGGGCACGTGCGGCAAAGAAGGCCAGTCCGTGCCTGTCGGCGTGGGCCAGCCGACCATTCGCGTCGATTCGATGACCGTCGGCGGCACCCAAACCGGATAAGACGAAGATCTCTCGCGAAGGCGCGAAGGCGCCAAGCCAGATAAGAAGAACGGAATCTGGATAATCCAAATTCAGATCTTCCTTATCTGGCTTGGCGCCTTCGCGCCTTCGCGAGAGATCTTTCTTCTGTTGTCGCCCGGGAGAGACGCGAAAAAGCTGGGGCGGCCGGTTAAGTCAAACCATCGTCGTGAATGGGTTCACCGCACTCGCGGCCGCGAGCCGCTAGGCTATTCGAAGTCCACAACAGCGAGTGCCTCATGGCCATCAACTTCGAAACGACGATGACCGAAGCAGAGTTCAAGAAACCGTTGCTCGATGCGACGGAAGAACGCCTCGCTCGCGAGGCTCGCGGCGGCGTCGATCTGAACGTGGAAGGGCTCAAGGATTCGCTCTTGAGCTGGCTACTGCGTGTGGTGTCTGGCGGCGCCAGAAAGTCGGCGTAGACTACCCGTGCATGTGGCTGTCGAAACCTCTCTATGAGGCTCTGCCGTTCTACTACGTCGCGATCGGTTTGATCGCGCTGATTGCGCGGCTTTACGTCAACTACTGGTACTGGCCCGGGATCTGCACGGTGGTGGGTATCGGCAGCTTGATTGCGGGCTCGTTCGTGTGGCTCAAGCGCCGCGACCACCGCGCGAGTAGCGAACGCTAGCGCGGCGTCTCCTCTTCCAGCGCCTCATCCTCGTCGAACGGTCGTTCTTCGGGCTCCGCGTCGTCGCCCGGCTCATCGCCGAGTTCTTCACCCTCTGCGTCCACCAGCGCCGGGCGTTGGCCCGGCATCGTGCGCAGGTCGCGATACAGCAGCTTGTGCTCGCCGAGTTGAATGATGTCGCCGTCCGCGAGCGCGTGATGCTTGATCCGCTCCGAGCGGATGAACACGCCATTGGTGCTGTTCAGATCTTCGACGACGGATTGCGTGTGGTCCGAGACGATTTGAGCGTGGTGTCGCGAGATGAACTTGCTGCGGATTTGCACGTCGTTGTCGGTCGTGCGCCCGATGATCGCACGGCCTTGCGGCAGCATGAACTCGGCGACGAGCTGATCGTGCAGCAGCACCTCGAGTTTCGCGGTGGCCGCGTTGCCGGATGCCGAAAAGCGGCCCGTGCTGCTTGGGTTCTGGTCATGGCGGATGCGTTCGGCGTACTCCACCCACTGGAGCTCTTCGACAGCCGCGCGCACGAGCTGGTCGTCCACCGACATTCGCTCCTCGGCGAACGCGCACAGCATAGCCGTATCGCACAGCACGTTGATGAGTCGCGGTACACCGCCCGTGAAGCGGAACACGACGTCACACGCGGCGGAATCGAAGATCGTGCGGCCTTCCGCGCCCGCGACTTGCAGACGATGCTCGATGTATTCGTGAGTTTCGCGCTTCGAGAGCGCGGCCAGGTGGAAGCGCAGCCGCACGCGCTGCGTGAGTTGCTGCAGCCGCGGCGAGTCGAGTTTGCGCGATAGCTCGGGCTGGCCCGCGATGATGATGCGGAGCAGCTTTTCCTTCTTCGTCTCGAGGCCCGACAGCATGCGGACTTCCTCGAGCACCTGGCGCGACAGATTCTGCGCCTCGTCGATCACGAGCAGGATCTTCTTGCCCGCCGCGTATTGCTCGACCATGTAGTCCTTCAGCATCGCGAGCAGTTCGACCTTCGGCTTGCGGAACGGCTTGAAGCCGAACTCGACGAGCAGCGCCTGGAGGAACTCCACGGGCGTCAGCTGCGTCTGGTTGATCTGAGCCAGCACGATGTCTTCCGGCAGCTCGGCGAGGAAGCTCTCGATCAGTGTGGTCTTGCCGGAGCCGATCTCGCCCGTGATGACGACGAAACCGTCGGCGAGCCAGATCGTCGACTCCATGTACGCCTTGGCGCGTGCATGCTGTTTACTGGCGAACAGGAATTGAGGATCGGGGGTCAGCCGAAACGGCGGTTCCTTGAGTTGGAAGAGCTCGCAGTACATCCCCGTCGAGTCGCGCTCGGCCATATGAAGCTCCGAAGCCTAACCGAAAGGCCCCCGGCGTTACGAGGTACGAATCCCCTTTTACCGGCACCAGGGCCCGCAGGGCTTCCAGCCGTTGCAGCAGGCGTGCACGGTCGGTATCGACGAGCGTGCAGTGACCGACCTTACGGCCCGGGCGCGAGTCCTTACCATACGCGTGCAGATGCGCCCCGGGGATCGCGAGCACGGCATCACGTGGCGGCAGCGCGCCGATCAGGTTCAGCATCGCCGCATGCCCGCGCGGCCGGGTGTCGCCGAGCGGCCAGCCGAGCACTGCGCGCAGGTGATTCTCGAATTGACTCGTCTCGGCGCCTTCGATGGTCCAGTGTCCCGAGTTGTGGACGCGCGGCGCCATCTCGTTGGCGACCAGCCCGCGCGACGTGTGGAAGAACTCGACCGTCAGCACGCCGCGGTAGTCGAGCTTCGTCATGATCGCGGCGAGCCAGGCTTCCGCTTGCCGCTGCAATTCGGCATCCGCATACGGTGCGACCGTCGTCGCCAGAATGCCGTTGCGATGTGACGTTCTCGGCGAGCGGATAGAACGCGCGCTCCGCGCCCGCGCCTTGCACGCCGATCAACGACACCTCGCGCTCGAATTCGACCCAGGCCTCTGCAATCGACGGCACCTGCCCGAGGTCGCGCCACGCGGCGGCCAGTTCCTGCTCCGAGCGCACGACGCGTTGGCCGCGGCCGTCGTAACCCATGCGACGCGTCTTGAGCACGACCGGCCAGCCGAGGCGAGTCGCGGCAGCCGCGTCGGCTTCTGAATCTATGGCCGACGAACTCTGCCGTCGGGATACCGAGCGAGCGGAACAAGGTCTTTTCCGCAAGCCGGTCCTGCGTGGCGGCTACCGCGCTGCGGTGGCGGAAACACGTCGATGCTCTTGCGCAGCGCCTCGAGCGGCGCGACGGCGACGTTCTCGATTTCGAGCGTCACGACGTCGACGGCGGCGGCGAGCTTCGCGAGCGCAGCCGGATCGTCGAGCGCGCCTTGCACCGACGCAGCGACCTGCGCACCGGGCGCGTCGGCGGCCCGATCGAGCACGGTGCAGTCGATGCCGAGCGGGTACCCTGCGAGCGCGAGCATGCGGCCGAGTTGGCCGGCGCCGACGATGCCTACGCGGGGTCTTCTCATGCACGGGGGTTGCGAGCGACGGCCGGGGCGCTACGACGCGTCGCGTGGATCGGGATGCTCGAGCACCTGCCGCGTTTGCGCGGCGCGGTACTGATCGAGCGTACGCGCGATGTCCGGGTACTTCGTCGCCAGGATGGCGGCCGCGAGCAACGCGGCGTTGGTCGGCGCCGGACTTGCCGATGGCCACCGTCGCGACGGGGATGCCGCGCGGCATCTGCACGATCGACAGCAGCGAGTCCATGCCCGACAGCGACGCGCGACTTCACGGGCACGCCGATGACCGGCAAGCGTGTCTTGGCGGCCGTCATGCCGGGCAGATGGGCGGCGCCGCCGGCCCCGGCGATCAGGACCTCGAGGCCGCGCTCGACAGCGGTGCCGGCGTACTCGAACAGCAGATCGGGAGTGCGGTGAGCCGATACGACCCGCGTCTCGAACGGGATGCCGAGCTCGGTCAGCGTCTCGGTGGCGTGCGTCATCGTCGCCCAGTCCGACTTGGACCCCATGATGACGCCGACCAATGGTTTCATCGGCGCATTGTACAGCAGTTAGAATAGCCGGCATGGACTCAAACGCGGTTGCGAAAACACTCGGAGCGGTCGCCGCGCAAGCGGTCGAAATCGCACGTCGTCACGGTGCCGATCAGGCGGAAGCCGGGGCCAGCTACGAAGAAGGGTCTGTCCGTCACGGTGCGCATGGGCGAGGTGGAATCGGTCGAGCGTCAGCGCGATCGTGGTCTTGCCGTGACCGTGTACAGTGGCACGCGCAAAGGCAGTGCGAGCACGACCGATTTCTCGCCGAGCAGCGTCGAGGACACCGTTCGCAAGGCGCTCAGCATCGGCAGTTTCACGGCTGCCGATGAATACGCCGGGCTCGCGGACGCGAACTTGATGGCGGCTGCGCCGCGCGATCTCGATCTGTACTTCCCGTGGGATCTCGACGTCGATCACGCGACGGCGATGGCGCTGCGCGCGGAGAATGCGGCGCGCGGGTTCGACGCGCGAATCGCGAACTCCGAAGGCGCATCCGTGTCCGGCGGCGTCGGCCACCGCGTGTACGCGAACTCGCACGGATTCGTCGGCGGCTATCCCACGAGCAGCTACTCCACGAGCTGCAGCGTCGTCGCGAAATCGAACGGTTCGCTCGAGCGCGACTACTGGTACACCGTGAGCCGCAGCCCCGACGATCTCGAAGCGCCCGGAGCACGTGGGCGAGGAGGCTGCGCGCCGCGCCGTGCAGCGGCTCGACGCCCGGCCGTTGTCGACGCGCAAGGTGCCTGTGCTGTATCCCGCCGAGCTCGCGAAGGGATTGTTCGGGCACCTGATCTGCCGCGATTCGTGGCACGGCCCAGTATCGGCGCGCGTCGTTCCTGCTCGACGCCGTGGGGCAGCAGGTGCTGCCGAAGTTCATCGACATCGACGAGGACCCGTGGATTCCGCGCGGGCTCGCGAGCGCGCCGTTCGACGCCGAGGGCGTTACCACGCGCCAGCGCCCGCTCGTGGCCGGCGGTGTGCTGCAAGGTTACGTGCTGTCGAGCTACTCCGCGCGCCGGCTTCAGCTTGCAGACCACGGCGAATGCGGGCGGCGTACACAACCTGCTCGTGAAACCGACGGCGGGCTCGCTCGCGGAGCTGATCGCGGCCTCCGACCAGGCGTTCGTGGTCGGTGAGTTGCTCGGTCAGGGCGTGAACACCGTGACGGGCGACTACTCGCGCGGCGCGGCGGGTTTCTGGGTCGAGCGCGGCGCGATTGCGCACCCGGTCAACGAGGTCACGATTGCCGGCAATCTCGCGGAGCTGTTCCAACAAATCCAGGCCGTGGGCTCGGACATCGACGTGCGCGGTACGGTGCGTTGCGGCTCGGTGCTCGTCGACGGCCTCACGCTGGCCGGCGGCGGCTAGCGTCGCGACACGATTCGCGGTCCGCTCGGATTCGCGGCGGGCGGCGCGGCTGCGGCTTCCGCCTCGGCCGTTTCTCGTTGCACGTCGGCGTCGACCAAGTCGGCCAGCGAGCGTGGGCCTACCGCGTCGCGAATCGCGCGTTCGATGCCGTCTGCCAGCGCACCGACCGTAGGGTTCCACTCGTCGCTCGCGTGCGAATCGACGTCGGCGCGGCGTATCGCGTCGAGGATGGCCGTGACCTCGATGTTTCGCGGATCTTTCGCGGGGATCAGCCGTTGCTCGCTCGTGCGGGCCAGGAGGCCCGCGTCCGTCAGCGACCCGATCACGGGCGCAAGCAGGTGGCGCGGCACGCGGATTCGCGCCGCGAGGCTCTCGATTCGCCAGCCGTGCCCCGGCGTTGAGAAGTCGCGGCCCACGAGCAGCATGGCCGAGAGCGCGAGTCGCTCGCGCAGCGCGTTCGCGAGGCTTTCGGCGCGTTGGCCGAGGCGCAGATAGTCGGGATTCTGAGCGTAGAACGAGAGTTGCGCGCCGAGCAGCAGTACGACCCACGACAGGTGCAGCCACAACATCGCGACGATCACGACCGCAAAGCCCGAGTAGATGGCTTCGGTGCGGCTGACCGAGACCACGAACGTCGTGAACAGGCTGCCGCTGCCGGCCCAGAGCACGCCGCCGAATATGCCGCCGATCAGTGCGGGCTTCAGACGCACGCGCGTGTTGGGCACGACGACATACAGGAACGTGAAGCCTGCGATCACCATGACGTATGGCGTCAATGAGCGCAGGCTCGCGATCCACGTGCCGAACGGCTCGATGGAACGAATCCAGCTCGTGGCGGTTGCGCTCGCGAGCGTGGCGAAGATGCCCATCGCGACGCTCATGAGCAACGGACCGACGAAGATCACGCTCAGATACTCGCTGAAGCGACGCGCGAAGCTGCGCGGCCGATCCACGCGCCACACGAAGTTGAAGCTGCCTTCGACCTTCTGCGCGAGCGACGAGCGCCGAGAGCAGGAGCACGATCGACGCTGACGCTGGCGAGCGCCGAGCCGCTGACGTTGTCGACGAATCCCACGATACGCGTCGTGATCTCCGCGCCACGCGGCCCGAGCGGCGCCATGAAGTTCTGGAGCAGTGGCTCGAGGTCGCGGTGGAACCCGAGGCCTTTGAGCACCGCAAACGCGAATGCGAGCAGCGGCACGATCGTGAGCATCGTCGTGTAGACGAGGCTCATCGCGCGCAGGGAGATCTCGCCGTGCAAGTAATCGCGCAACAGCGCGAAAGAGTAGCGAGCCGCTGTCAACCACCGCGGTGCGGCCTCGTAGCCCGACGCGTGCGTGCGGCCACAGGCGGCGTTCGAGGTATTGGATCAGGAGCTGCACGGGGTGTCGGCGCTGCGCGCCGCGTGTGTCGGCTCCGCGCGGGTCACTGCGGCGGATTGCCCATGAGTCGCTGCAGCGCTTCTACGTATTTCGCGCGCGTGCGTTCGATCACGACGGCAGGCAGATGCGGACCGGGTGCCGTCTTGTTCCAGTCGAGCGTCTCCAGGTAGTCGCGAACGTACTGCTTGTCGAAGCTCTGCGGCGACGAACCGCGCTTGTAGCTGTCGGCCGGCCAGAAACGCGACGAGTCGGGCGTCAGCACCTCGTCCATGACGCGCAGCGTCGCCGCCCTCGTCGAGCCCGAACTCGAACTTCGTGTCGGCGATGATGATGCCGCGCTCGCGGGCGAATTCAGTGGCGCGCGCATACAGCTGCAGAGATTTCTCCGCTGACCTTACGTGCGAGCTCGGCGCCGAGCAGGTTGCGTGCCTCGGCCATCGAGATGTTCTCGTCGTGCTCGCCGCGCGCGGCTTTCGTGCTCGGCGTGAAGATCGGCTCGCGTAGCTGTTCGGCGAGCTCGAGGCCGGGCGGCAGAGGTACGCCGGACACGCCGCCTGTCTTGCAGTAGTCTTTCCAGCCCGAGCCGATCAGGTAGCCGCGCACCACGGCTTCGATCGGCAATGCCTTCAAGTCGTGTACGACGACAGCGCGGTCTTTGACGACGGCGTGGTCGCGAGGATCCGCCGAGCACGCTGGCTGGGTCCACGCCGGTCAGGTGGTTCGGGAGCACGCCCGCGAGCTTCTCGAACCAGAAATTCGAGATCGCCGTCAAGCACCACGCCTTTGCCTGGGATCGGGTCCGGTAGTACGACGTCGAAGGCCGAGATCCGGTCGGTCGCCAGAATGAGCAGACGCTTGGGGTCGACGCGATAGATGTCACGCACCTTGCCTCGTGCGACCAGCGTGAGGCTCTTCAAATTCGACTCGAACAAGGCTTCCATTGCCGCTGCCATTTCGTTTGCGCTGCCGCCCAAAGCCACGATAATGAGGCGACGAGGCGCCCCTCGGCAACCGCGGCGGCGGTTCCAGGGCGTGGATGGCAGGGACGGCGGAGCTCGATGCAGTGGTTCGGTAAAGCGATCGGTGGACTGATTAGGTGCGCTGGCCGGTCCGTGGGGCGCGGCGGCCGGGCTGTTTGTCGGCCATCAGATGGACCTACAGGCCGAAGCGCGGAAACGCCGTCCGTCCGTCGCACTCGATCAGCCAGCTGTTCTTCGAGGTCGCGTTCGAGATCATGGGGCGCGTCGCGAAGGTCGACGGACGCGTGTCGGAAGACGAAATCCGCGTCGTGCGGCAGATCATGCAAGGCATGAAGCTCACGCCCGAGCTCACGAACGCAGCGATCGACTGCTTCACACGCGGCAAGAGCTGCGAAGTACCCATTGACCGATCGGCTCAACGCGCTCGCGGCGCAGATCGGCGATCGCATCGATCTCGCGCGAGCGTTCGTGCAGCTACAGCTCCAGGCAGCGGTCGGTGCGGGTGCGATCGAGACGGGCAAGCGCGAGCTGCTCGAGCGCGTGGCGAAGGCGCTCGGCGTCAGCCGCGCGGAAGTGGCGCAGATCGAAGCGCTCGTGCGCGCTTTCGGCCGGCAGAGAGGCGGCCCCACGTCGGCCGAAGCGCTGGCAGAGGCGTATCGCGTGCTCGGAGTCGAGCGCGACGGCCGGTGACGACGAAGTCAAGACTGCGTATCGCCGGCTCATGAGTCAGCACCATCCCGACAAGCTCGTCGCTCGCGGGTTGCCGGAATCGATGAAAAGCGTGGCGGAGCAGAAGACGCAGGAAGTGCGCGCCGCCTACGAGACGATCAAAGCGCAGCGCGGGCTGAAGTAGCCCGCGCTGCGTTGAACGAAGAGATCAAGCGCGGCGCAGTGCCTTCGGCGCTTGGCGCGCATCTTCGGCAGCTCGCGGCGAGCGTTGAATACGACGATGGTCTTGCCGCTGGCGCGGACCAGACCTTGATCTTCGAGCACTTTCAGCACGCGGCCGGCCATTTCGCGCGAGCAGCCGACGAGCCGCGACAGCTCCTGTCGCGACACTTTGATCTGCATGCCTTCGGGGTGCGTCATGGCATCCGGCTCGCGGCACAGATCCATGATCGCGTGCGCGACTCGGCCCGTGACGTCGACGAACGCGAGGTCGCCGAGCTTTCTGTTCGTGCGATCGAGGCGCGTGGCGAGCTGGGTCGCGAGCTCGAACACGAGGCCGGGACTCTCGGCGGCGATCTGCCGGAATCGCGGATACGTCATCTCGGCGATCTCGCTCTCCGACCGGGTGCGTACCCAGGCGCTGCGCGTGGGCTGTTCGTAGAACAGCCCCATCTCGCCGAAGAACTGGCCCTTGTTCAGGTAGGCCAGCACCATCTCGTTGCCGTCTTCGTCCTCGATCATCACTTCGACGGAGCCGTCGACGATGTAGTAGAGAACGTCGGGAAGATCGCCGGCATGAATCATGACCGTCTTGCCGGGGATCGTTCTGACCCGGCAGTAGCTCAAGAAACGATTGATTGCCGGGACATCGCTCAGTGGCCGTAGGGCTTCTTCCATACAACGGAACTCCGGTTTGACTTAACGCTGTATTTAATCAATTCCCCTCGAACAGGCAAGGGAGAAGTGGCCGGATGTGTGACAACTGTCACAAGGAAAGCGAGAACTCTTTGGATGTGTGACAACGGTCACACGCGCAGTGCGACTCGCCGTAACACTTCGCCGCCGAAGCTCATGCAGCGCCGAATCGGCTCCGGCAGCTCGATGCCCGCCGGCGAGCGAGGCGGTCGTGCCGTGATGCGCTTCGTCCGCGGCCATCTGGCGCAGTATGGCCGCGCTCTTCGCGATCTTGCGCGGGCAACCGCTGCAAGTGATCGCGCAGGTGCGCTTCGACCTGGCGCTCCGTTTCGTTCACGAAGCCCGAGGCTCGCGGCGTCGCTGCGAGTGGCCGCCAGCATGCCGATCACGAAGCTGCCGGCGTACCAGAGCGGGTCGAGCGCGCTCGGTCGGCCGCCGAGCTCGGCGATCCGTTCCGCGCACCAGGCGAGGTGGTCGCGTTCCTCCCGGGCCGCCGTTTCGAGCAGATTTCGCGTCGCTTCGTCGCGCGCCAGCAGGGCCTGGCCGGTGTACAAGGCCTGCGCCGCGATCTCGCCGGCATGATTCACCCGCATCAGCGCCGCGCTCTGCCGGCGTTCGTCGGCCGTCAGCTCGGACTCGGGCGAGGCCGGCCGCGGGCGAGGGGCGGGTCGCGGCCGCCGGGGCGGCGAGCGCCCGGAGCCCCTGGTCGAGCGCGCCGATCAGTCGGTCGGCCCAGGTCGGCGAGGGCGCGCGGGCCCAATGGCATGCGAGGCGGCGGGGTGGGCATTGCCGGACATTATAGAGAAGGTTGCCGCCGGCCGGTCTCTCGGCTTGCGTGGGCTGCCGGCCGTCAGTAAGATTCCGCCTCTTTGGCCGGTCGCACCGGCTCCATCTAGGCCCGATAGCATGAAAACATTCTCCGCCAAGCCGGATTCCGTCCGGCGTGACTGGTACCTCGTGAACGCCGAAGGCAAGACGCTGGGCCGCCTGGCCACGGCCTTGGCCCATCGGCTGCGCGGCAAGCACAAGCCCATCTACACCCCGCACGTCGATACCGGCGACTTCATCGTCGTGATCAACGCCGAGAAGATCCGCGTCACCGGCCGCAAGCTGAAGGACAAGATCTACTACCGGCACACCGGCACGATCGGCAACATGAAGTCCGAGCCGCTCGAGAAGATGCTCGCCGACGCACCCCGAGCGCGCCATCGAGATCGCCGTGAAGGGCATGCTGCCGAAGAACCCGCTCGGCCGGCAAATGTTCAAGAAACTCAAGGTCGTACGTGGCGCGGAACATCCGCATGCCGCGCAGCAGCCGAAACCCCTGGAGCTCTAAGCCGATGGCCACCGAAATCAACTACGGCACGGGCCGTCGCAAGTCTGCCGCCGCCCGCGTTTTCATGAAGCCGGGCAACGGCGAGATCGTCGTGAACGGTCGTCCGCTCGACCAGTTCTTCGGCCGCGAGACGGCGCGCATGATCGTGCGCCAGCCGTTGACGGTGGCCGAGGCCGAGGGCAAGTTCGACTTTCACGTCACGGTCAGCGGCGGCGGCACGACGGGCCAGGCCGGCGCCATCCGCCACGGCATCACGCGGGCGCTGATGGACTACGACGAAGGGCTCCGCAAGACGCTGCGCAAGGCCGGTTTCGTGACGCGCGATGCGCGCGAGGTCGAGCGCAAGAAGGTGGGCTTACGCAAGGCGCGTCGCCGCCCGCAGTACTCGAAGCGCTAGGTCGACTCCCGCCGGCGAGCGCGGCGGGGAGCGGCGTGTCCGCGATTCCAGGATTGGGGGATCGTCCAGCGGTAGGACATCGGACTCTGACTCCGAGAACCTAGGTTCGAATCCTAGTCCCCCAGCCATCTCTTCCGTTTCGCCGCGGCCCCCGCCCGGCGAAACCTCTTCTCTCCGTCGACAGCCCGCGTGTCCAAGCGGTGACGCCGCTCTTGGCGTTGCCAATGTCGAGGACGAAAATGAAGAGTGCTCTCGCCAAGAGCGCCAAGCACGCCAAGGAGAAACGGAAGAATAGGCCGATGGAGGAGGAATATCTTCCTGGCGTACTTGGGGCTGGCGAGCCTTCTTACAGGTCATGACCGGGAGTGTTCTTCCTTAGGCGTGCTTGGCGCTCTGATAGGGCGATGCATGAACTCTTTTGCCCCGACTCTCGAGCGTGCGCCGGCCGCGTCGGCGACGAACGCTGCGGCGTCAGCCGGCGCTACTTGATCGTTTTGACGCCGGCGGCGCCGCCGATCAGCAGGATGTCGGCCGGGCGGTTCGCGAAGATGCCGACGGAGACGACGCCGGCGATCTGGTTGAAACGGGTTTCGAGCTCGATCGGATTCATGATCTTCAGGTTGTGCACGTCGATGATGTGGTTGCCGTTGTCCGTCACGAAGTCCTGGCGCCAGATCGGCTGACCGCCGGCCTTGACCATCTGGCGCGCGACGTAGGACTGCGCCATCGGAATTACTTCGACCGGCAACGGGAATCGGCCGAGCGTTGCGACGAGTTTCGTTTCGTCGATGATGCAGAGGAAGCGGCGCGAAGCGGCGGCCACGATCTTCTCGCGCGTCAGCGCGCCGCCGCCGCCCTTGATCAAATGCCGGTGCTTCGTGGCTTCGTCGGCGCCGTCGACGTACAGGTCGAGGTCGCCGGCTGAGTTCAGCTCGACGGTGGGGATGCCGACGCCGGCGAGCTTGCGCGTGCTGCGCTCGGAGCTCGACACGACCGCGCCGAGCTCTTTGGCGAGAGGCGCGAGCAATTCGATGAAGATGTCGACGGTGCTGCCCGTGCCGATGCCGAGAGCCATCCCGTCTTTGATGAAGGACAACGCTTCAGTGGCGGCTTGTCTCTTGTTTGCGTCTTGCGTCATCAAAGTGCCCCTCCCAAAAAGAGAGTGCCCGCAATTTTGCGGGCACTACACTTGTTAGAGCCTTAAGAATTCGGCTCGAACGAGTTACTTCTTTTTGCGGCGGGTCTTCTTCGCCGGCTCTTCTTCGCTGCTTTCTTCTTGCCTACTTTGCGCTTCACTTTACGTTTCTTAGCCATGGGTAGTCTCCGTTGTCGGGATAGACGGCGTTGAGTATATATAAAACAATCAAGATTTCCAGCATGTTAGAAAAATTTGCGCATCTTTGTCGCGCGCGAGCGATGTGCAGAGTGTGATTCGCTGCACAATCTTGAACACGCGTGATGCTGTGCGACGCAGTGCGCACACGAGCGCATCGCTCACTCGAGATCGAGGATGAATCGCCAGTGTGCGGCGCTCACCGGCGTGATCGACAGACGATTGCCGCGTTTGAGCAACAACATGCCGCGTAGCGCGCCGTTGCTGTGTTCGCGCAGCGTTGCAAGCCTGATCGTAGCTTTCAGTTTGCGCTGCAACTGCACGTCTACCATGTACCAGCGCGGCTTGTTCGGATCACTCTCCGCGTCGTAGTGCGTATCCTTCCGATCGAACGCGGAGTCGTCGGGGTAGCCTTCCTTCACGATCTTTACGATGCCGACGATGCCGGGCTCGGCGCAGTTGCTGTGATAGAAGAACGCGAGGTCGCCGACGCGCATCTGGTCGCGCATGAAGTTGCGGGCCTGGAAATTGCGCACTCCGTCCCAGTGCGTGGTGCGGCGCGGGCGGGCTGCCAGCGCGTCTATCCCGAAGGTCTCGGGCTCGGACTTCATCAGCCAGTAGTTCATGGCTTGACGTCTCCAAAGCGGCGGACTCCAGCCTCGGTGACGGCCCCCGCCAGCAGCACGTCCCATGGCTGGCGGGCCAGCTGCGGCGCGCGCTGCAGCTCGTAGGCCACGCCCAGCAGCTTGGGGTGACGCCAGTGGCGGCGGTTCAGCAGGAAGCGGAAGCAGCGATCGTAGTAGCCGCGGCCGACGCCGACGCGCACGCCACGGTCGTCGAAGGCCACGAGCGGCGTCAGCACGAGGTCGAGCTGGCGCGCATCGACGCGCAATCCGACGCGCGGCTCCAGAATGCCGAAGAAGTTCGTCGCGAGCGCGCCGCCGGTATCGAGTTCGGCGAAGTGCATGGCGCCGCCCGCGAGCACTGGCGCGTATACGTGTTTGCCGCGCGCGGCGGCCGCGGCGATCACGGCTGCGCATGGACGGCTCGCCGTCGAAGGCGAGAAACAGCGCGATGCGTTGCGCGCTACGAAATTCAGGCGATCTGCAGAACGTGGCTGCGCAATCGCGCGGTCGGCGGCGGCGCGCCCTGGCAGCCGGCGATTGTCGCGCCGCGCGGCGCGAATTCGCTGGCGCAGCTGTCGGCGCTCTGCCTGCAGCTGAAGAGGAGATGCTCCCCGCCTGTGCCGTCACGAACTGTTGCTCTCGAACCGGAGCAACAAGTGGGGTAGGCCGTCGAGGCTTAAGGCTTTCCGGTTAGACCCGGATATGCACACGGCCGCCGACAGAGCTTAACCCCTGAGCCATGATTTAGGGTCCGAGAGACTTTGTCCGCGTCGTACACCGCAGGGAGCACCGAAGCGATTATAGAGTGAGCTGCTTCGCCGGGCCGAGTGCTGAGTCCAAATGCTCGCGCATGGCGCGAATCCTGACCGCCCACGATGTGCTTCAGCTCTTCGTCTTGGCCCTGGGCCTTGATGCAGCTCGTTGGCGAGGTTCAGGGCCGCCATGACGGCGACACGGTCGAGCCCGACGACTTTGCCGCTGTCGCGAATTTCGCGCATCTTGCGCGTTCAGCAGCTCCGCGGAAGCCACCAGTGACGGGCTTCTCCTCAGCCGGGCAGGCGACCTGATATTCCTTCTCTAATATACGGATCGTGACCTGGGCGAAGGTGTCGCTCACGAGGCCTGCTCCATGCCTTTCAGGCGGCCGATCATGGCCTCCACGCGGCCGCGCACCTGCTCGTTCTTGTGCAGCAGTGAGGCACGCTCGGACGTCAGGATGTCCTGGCGGTGCCGCAGCGACTGGTTTTCTTCCTGGAGCTGCCGGCAGAGCACGACGAGTTCTTCTAATCGCTTCTCGAGGCGCCGCAGCTCGAGGTCGAAGCGGTGGTTGGTTTGTTCGGTCGTCATATTGAACAGAATAGAACCGGCCCCCTTGACGGTCAATAACGACGACGCCGGTGTTAGCATGCGAGTGCGCACCAGGTGCGGATCCAAGTGACGAACGAACCCGCCATCACGCCGCTCGACTACGACACGCTGCGCGATTCCCTCGCACAGGCCGGCGCCGTCGTCACGCTCGCGGAATTGCATGGCGGCGTGTGCGGCGCGCTGTGCGCAGGTGGCGTGCCCGCCGCCGCGTATTGGCTCGAAGATTGCCTGGAAGATCAAGAGCTCGACGCAACCGAGGAGCTCGAGCGTTCGCTCGCGAATGTCGTCGCGGCGAGCTCGCGCATGCTCGAGGAGACAGAGTTCGAGTTCGAGCCGCTGTTGCCGGACGACGACGCGCCGCTCGAGGAGCAGGTGCAGGCGCTGGCGCTCTGGTGCCACGGCTTCGTGACCGGCCTCGGCGCGAACGCGCCGGAGTTCGCGACGCGCGGCATCCGCGCGCCGGAACCGGCGAAGTGCCGGCGCCGTTACGGAGGTCGTCGGCGACTTCACCGAGATCAGCCGCGTGGGCTTGAGCGAGGAAGAGGCGGCCGGCGCAGGATCAGGCCGATTTCGCGCTGGCAGAGCTGCGCGAGTACGTGCGCGCCGGCGTGCAGATGGTGTTCGAGGAACTCGCGCCGCGGCGCGAGGCCGCCCAGGACAGGCATTGACTAGCGAGGCTACCCCCGTCGTGAACAGCAAGGAATTCGCGCGCCGCCGCAAACATCTGATGGAGCTGATCGGTGCGAACGGCATCGCGGTGCTGGCTGCCGCGCCCGAGCGCGTCCGCAGCCGCGACACGCTGCACATCTACCGCGCCGACAGCGATTTCTACTACCTCACGGGGTTCATCGAGCCCGAAGCCGTGGCCGTGCTCATGCCGGGCCGCGCGCAGGGCGAGTTCCTCGTGTTCTGCCGCGAGCGCAATCCCGAGCGCGAGCTCTGGGACGGGCCGCGTGCGGGCCCCGAGGGCGCCGTCGCGGAGTTCGGCGCCGACGACGCGTTCCCGATCAGCGGATCTCGACGACATCCTGCCGGGGCTGCTCGAGCGCAGCGACCGCGTCTACTACTCGCTTGGCGCGCACGAGTTCGACCAGCGCCTGCTGGCGTTCATCCAGACGCTGAACTCGAAGCGGCAGAGCGGCCACGCGCCGAGCGAGCTCGTGGCGCTCGATCACCTGCTGCACGAGATGCGCCTTTTCAAGAGCCGCGCCGAGGTGGCCGTGATGCGGCAGTCGGCGCAAGATCGCGGTAGCCGCGCACAAGCGGGCGATGCTCGCCACGCGGCCCGGCGTGAAGGAGTACGAGCTCGAGGCCGAGTTCCTGCACGAGTTCCGCCGCCACGGCGCCGACTGCTCGTACCCGCCGATCGTGGCCGGCGGCAGCAACGCCTGCGTGCTGCACTACCGCGCGAACGACGCGGAGCTCGCCGACGGCGACCTCGTGCTGATCGACGCCGGCTGCGAGCACGGCATGTACGCGTCGGACATCACGCGCACGTTCCCCGTCAACGGCCGGTTCAGCGAGCCGCAGCGCGAGCTGTACGAGCTCGTGCTCGAAGCCAATCAAGCGGCCACCGACGAAGGCCGCGGCCGGGCAACCATTGGAACGACCCGCACGACGTCGCCGTCGACGTCATCACGCGCGGCCTGAAGGAGCTCGGCCTGCTCGAGGGCCGCGTGCCGCAGCTCGTGAAGTCGCTGGCCTACAAGCGCTACTTCATGCATCGGACCGGCCACTGGCTCGGCCTCGACGTGCACGACGTCGGCGACTACAAGCTCGACGAGCAGTGGCGCTTGCTCGAGCCCGGCATGGTCATGACGATCGAGCCTGGCATCTATGTGCCGCCCGGCGACAAGACCGTCGACAAGCGCTGGCGCGGCATCGGCATCCGGATCGAGGACGACGTGCACGTGACGCGCGATGGCCCCGACGTGCTGACGAGCGGACCTGCCGGCCACCGTGGCCGAGATCGAGCGGCACATGGCGGGCGCCGCGTGACCGAGCCTGCGCGCCGCGACTGCGACGTGCTGATCGTCGGCGGTGGCGCTGTGGGGTCGGCGCTCGCGCTGCGCGCTCGCGGAGCTGCCGCTCGACACCGTGCTCGTCGAAGCGCAGGAGGTGCGCCTGCTCGAGCAGCCCAGCTTCGATACGCGCGTCACGGCGCTCGCGAACGGCTCGCAGCAGATCCTCGCGAGCCTGGGCCTCTGGGCGGAGCTCAAGGGCTATACCGAGGCCATTCGCACGATTCACATCTCCGAGCGTGGCCGGTTCGGCGCCGCGCGGATTTCCGCCGCCGAGGAGCGCGTGCCGGCGCTCGGCTACACGGTCGAGAACCAGGCGCTGGGAAGTGTGCTCTGGGAGCGGTTGCGCAGCGCGCCGCGGTTCACGGCGCTCGCGCCGGCGAAAGTCCTGGGCGTGGAACGCGATGAGCGGCACGTCACCGCTACGATCGAGCAGGCCGGCGAAAAGCGCGAGCTGCGCGCGAAGCTCGTCGTTGCCGCCGACGGCGCGCGCTCCGCGGTCCGCACGGCGCTCGGCTTCGACGCGCTCGAGCACGACTACGAGCAGCGCGCGGTGATCTTCAACTGCGCCACCGAGGCGCCGCCCGCAGGCCGCGCATTCGAGCGCTTCACGCAGCGCGGGCCGATCGCGTTGCTGCCGCTCACGGGCGGACGAACGGCCGTGATCTGGACGCTGCCGGCCGCGGTGGCGCGAGGACATCGCAGCGCTGCCCGACGACGCGTTTCGCGCGGAGCTGCAGGCGGCCTTCGGTTATCGGCTCGGGCGCTTCACGCGGATCGGCGCGCGGCATCTGCATACGCTCGTGCGCATCGCGAGCGGCGCGGTGCACGGCCCGCGCGCGGTGCTGATCGGCGATGCCGCGCTGCGCCTGCATCCGGTGGCGGGGCAAGGTTTCAACCTGGCGCTGCGCGATGTTGCGACCCTGGCGGAGGTGCTTGCGGACGCGCTGCAGTCCGGCGGCGGCCAGACGCGGACGTCGGTGCGCCGAGCCGCTCGACCGCTACGCTGCGTGGCGCGCGGCCGACCGCGAACGCGTGTCGACGTTCACGCACGGCCTGATCCAGCTTTTCGGCGAGTCGCTGCCCGGCGTGGGGCTCGGCCGCGGCATCGGGCTCGTCGCCTTCGATCTCTTGCCGGGCGCCAAAGCGCTGCTCGCGCGTCAGACGATGGGCAAGGCCGGCCGCCTGCCGCGGCTCGCGCGCGGGTTGCCGCTCTCGTGAGCGCGCGCGGACACGACGAGGATCATCATTGCGGGCGCCGGCACCGTGGGCCTCGCCGTGGCGGCGCTGCTCGCGACGGGCCGCGCAGCCGATCGGCTCGCCGTGCACGTGCTCGACGCGAAACCCCTGCCGCGCTGGCGCGCCGACGACGTGCATCTGCGCGTGTACGCGCTGTCGCGCGCATCGCAGCAGTTGCTCGAGCAGGTCGGCGTGTGGCCGCGCGTGCTCGGCATGCGCGCGTCGCCGTATCGGCGCATGCACGTGTGGGAAGGCGAGCAGCCGGTTCGCGGCGGGCGCGCTCGAGTTCGATTCGGCCGATATCGGTGAGCCCGATCTCGGTCACATCGTCGAGGACAGCCTGCTGCGCAGCGTGCTCGCGGACGCGCTCGCGACGGCGCCAAACGTCGAGATCGGCGTCGGCGCCGCGCTCGAATCGATCGACGTCGGCGCGCGCGGCGTGACGCGTGCGCTTCGCGAACGGCGGCAGCGTGGCCGGCACGCTGCTGCGTCGCCGCCGACGGCAGTGACTCGGCCGTGCGCCGGCTGCTCGATCTGCCCGTCGACGGGCCACGGCTATGGCCAGACGGCGATCGTCGCGCACGTCACGACCGAGGCGCCGCATCGCTCGACCGCGTGGCAGCGTTTTCTGCCGGGCGGGCCGCTCGCGTTCCTGCCGCTCGCGGACGGCCGCAGCTCGATCGTGTGGTCGCTGCCGACGGCTGACGCAGAGCGGCTGCTCGCCGCGACCGACAGCGGATTCCTCGCCGAGCTTCAAGTCGCGAGCGCCGGCGTGCTCGGCGCGCTTACCGCGTGTTCGCGCGCGTGCGGGGTTCGCGTTGCACGCGTTGCACGCACTGCGCTATACGACCGCGCGCGCAGCGCTCGTCGGCGACGCTGCGCACACCGTGCATCCGCTCGCGGGGCAGGGCATGAACCTAGGTTTGCTCGATGCGGCGGCGCTCGCTGCCGTCATCGAGGACGCCGTGCTCGCGGGCGAGGACCCCGGCGACGCCAGAGTGCTGCGCCGCTACGAGCGCGCGCGCAAGGGCGACAACCTGAAGATGCTCGCGGCGTTCGACGCCTTGAATCGACTGTTCCGTCTGCCGAGCTGGGCGGCGCCGCTGCGCGTGCTCGGTTTGCGCGCGGTGAATGCCACGGCGCCCGCGAAGCGGCTGCTGATGCGCCAGGCGCTGGGACTGACGCCGGGAGCAAAAACCGGCGCCGCTGGTCACACGCAGAGTCGCAAGCATAGAATCGACGATCATGACGCACATTAGAGCCTCTGCTGCTCGGCGTGCTGCTGACCGCCGCCGCGCTCGGCGGCCGCCCGCTTGCAGCACAGGAACCCACGTGGAATAAGACGCTCGAGCGCATCGCTTCGGGCGTCGTGTCGATCCAGATCGACAGCACGCGCGCGTTCGACACCGAGCGCAACTCAGTCGGCGCAGGCCACCGGCTTCGTCGTCGACGCCGAGCACGGCCTGATCCTCACCAACCGCCACGTCGTCACGCCGGGCCCGGTCCGCGCGCAGGCCATGTTCCTCAACCAGGAAGAAGTGGATCTGATCCCGGTGTATCGCGACCCGATCCACGACTTCGGCTTCTTCCGCTACGACCCGAAGCAGCTCCAGTTCATCAAGCCGACCGAGCTCAAGCTCGTGCCGGAAGCCGCGCAGATCGGCCGCGACATCCGCGTCGTCGGCAACGACGCGGGCGAGCAGCTCTCGATCCTCGCGGGCACCATCGCGCGCCTCGACCGCCAGGCGCCGAACTACGGCCGCGGCAACTACAACGACTTCAATACGTTCTATCTGCAAGCCGCGTCCGGCACTTCGGGCGGCTCGTCGGGCTCGCCGGTGGTCGACATCGAAGGCCGCGTCGTGGCGTTGAACGCGGGCGCCAACACGCAGGCGTCGTCGAGCTTCTTCCTGCCGCTCGATCGCGTGCAGGTGGCGCTCGCGAAGATCCGCGCCGGCCAGCCCGTGCCGCGCGGCGAGCTCGAGACCGAGTTCGTGCACAAGCCCTTCGCCGAGCTGCGGCGCCTGGGCTTGGCGCGCGACACCGAAGCGCGCGTGCGACAGGCGTACCCGAAGCAGACCGGCATGCTCGTCGTCGAGCAGGTCATTCCGCATCGCCCGCCGCCAGCGCGCTGCAGCCCGGCGACATCCTGGTCGAAGTCGGCGGCAAGCTGATCGCCGAGTTCGTGCCGCTGGCGGCCGCGCTCGACGACGCCGTCGGTCACGAGATCAAGTTGGTCGTCGAGCGCGGCGGGCAGCGGCTCGAGCGCTCAGCTGCCCGTGACGAACTTGCACGACATCACGCCCGACGAGTACGTCGAATTCGGCGACGGCGTGTTCCACAAACTGTCGTACCAGCAGGCGCGGCACTTCTATCGCCCCGTGGCGGGCGTGTACGTCGCCAATCCCGGCTACGTGTTCGGCAAGGCCGCGATTCCGCGCGGCAGCATCGTGACGGCCGTCGACGGCAAGCCGATCAACGACCTGAACGACTTCCAGCAGGTGATCGAAGCCGCGCCGGCCGACAGCCAGATGACGCGTGCGCTTCGTGACGTTCGACGAGCCGCAGAACGAGCGGCAGCGCATCGTGAGGAACGATCGCAGCTGGTTCCCGGCGCAGCCGCTGCCATCGCGACGACAGCCAAGGCATCTGGCCGTGCGCCGCGCTTGCGGCGAGCCCGCCGCCCGAGCCGCTCACGGCGAGCGCGGGCACCACGTTCCCGCGCCAGGGCGAGAAGCACGTGCAGGCGATCTCGCCGTCGCTCGTGCTCGTGAATTTCGACATGCCGTACACGGTGTCGGGCGTTGCCGACCGCTACTACTACGGCACCGGGCTCGTCGCGGACGCCGAGCGCGGCTGGGTCGTCGTCGATCGCAACACCGTGCCGGTCTCGATGGGCGACGTGCGGCTCACGTTCGCGGGCACCATCGAGATCCCCGGCCGCGTCGAGTACATCCACCCGCTGCACAACCTCGCGGTCGTCTCCTACGACCCGAAGCTGCTCGGCAGCACGCCGGTCAAGAGCGCCACGTTCGTGACGAAGCCGATCGTGGCCGGCCAGCAGGTGGCCGTCGTGGGACTCAAGCCCTGACTTCCAGCACGCAGTCGCAGTCGAGCGCCGTGGCCAGTGTCGCGGCCGCCGCGTTCCCGTTGTCGCGCACGCTGCGGTTCCGCGACACGAACCTCGACGCGGTGTCGCTCGTGAACGCGCCCGCCGATTTCGACGGCGCGCTGGTCGACTTCCAGGGCCGCGTGCTCGGCATGTGGGCCAGTTTCGCGTACCAGACCGGCCGCGATCTGACGCAGGTCAACATGGGCATCCAGGCCGACGTGATCGTCGACATGCTCGACAGCATGCGTCGCGGCGAGTCGCTGCGCTCGATCGAGGTCGAGTGGGCGCAGATGCCGCTCGCGACGGCGCGCAAGGTGGACCTGCCGGACGCCTGGGTCGCGCGCTACGAGGCCCACAACCCCGAGAAGCGCGAGGTGCTGGCGGTCTCGACCAGCGTCGCGCGGCTCGCCTGCCGCGGATTTCTTCCAGCGCGGGCGACCTGCTGCTCAGCATCGACGGACAAGCTCGCGAACACGTTTCGCGAAGTCGAGCGGGCCGTGCAGCAGCCGACCGTCGAGGTGCACGGTGCTGCGTAACGGCAAGGAAGTCGCGGGCCGCGTGAACACGGTTGCGCTCGACGGCCTCGGCATCGAGCGCGTGGTGAGCTGGGCCGGCGCACTCGTGCAGGCGCCGCATCGCGAGCTCGCCGTGCAGCGGGGCGTGGCGTTGAACGGTGTGTACGTCAGCTACTTCAACTTCGGCTCGCCTGCGAGCCGCTCGGGACTGTTCGCGGGGCGCCGCGTCGTGGCCGTCGACGGGCAGCCGACGCCGGACCTGGATGCCTTCGTGAAAGCTGCGACGGCGGTCGCCGACAAGGAGTCGGTGCGGCTGAACACGATGTCGTTCAACGACGTGCCGGAAGTCATTACGATGAAGCTCGATCCGGTGTACTGGCCGAGCTACGAGTTGCGGCGCGACGGCTTCGAGTGGCGGCGCCTCGAGCTCAAATAACGATAACAGCGCGAGAGTCTTGAGGGGGACGCGTGGCGAAAGAGTCCGGTGGCATCGGCATGGGCGGCATTGGTTTGCGATTCGCCTTCGCGCTTGCGCTCGTATGCCTCACCTGGAATCCCACGCGCTACAACTACGTCGCGTGGGCGTTGTCGCAGTGGTCGGCCATGGGGCCCCTCGTGGCCTTCGCCGGCATCATCATGCTGATGGGCTGGATCTTCTTCCTGCGCACTACCGTGCGCTCGCTCGGCGTGCTGGGCCTCTTGCTGTGCACCGGGCTTGCGGTCGTCGTGCTGTGGATTCTGTTTTTCTATCACCTGGTCGACACCGGCAGTACGCGTCTGATTGCGTGGATCGTGCTCGTGCTGCTCGCCGCGATCCTCGCGGCCGGCATGTCATGGGCGCATCTGCGCGCGCGCTGGTCGGGTCAGGCCACGGTCGACGAGGTCGATCACCACGGTTAAATTCGGCGCGGCGCTTTGCGTTGCGAGGTGCCTGTGACTCGTGCCCTTGGCCCGTAACCCGGCTGAGGGCACAGTGGGCGACCATCCGGGCTCTAGCGGATTCGAATGCGCAGCGCTGTTCCCGCAGTCGTTCGAGCTCTCGGTGCGTTGCTCGCGCTGGCGTGGTTCGCGCTCGCGTCCACGGCCGGGGGGCAAAAGCTCTTCAAGTACAAAGACGCGAACGGCGTCTGGGTGTACACGGACCGCCAGCCGGACTCGGCGCAAGCTTTCGAGCAGTCGAAGCTCACGAAGCGGTTCGAACCGCCCGAGGTGCGGTTGTTCCAGCGCACGGGTGACGCCGGCATCAGCTTGATCGCGCAGAACACGTTCTACGCGCCGATCCAGCTCGCGTACCGGCTGTCGCAGATGCAGAACGTCTCGTCGAGCACGCCGCGCGACGGCTACAAGACGCTTGCCGCCGCGCAGCGAGACCGAGCTACTCGTCGTCACCAAGGCCATACAGAACGAGGAGCTCAGGTTCGAATACGAGTTCCAGTCCCTGCCGGGCGAGCCGGGCGCCGAGCACCATCCGCAGCAGCCGTACCGGCTGCCGTTCGCGCTCTCGACCACCGTTCCGGTGTCGCAGGCATTCCCGGACGTCATCACGCACGGCGATCCGTCGAGCCAATACGCGATCGACTTCGTGATGCCGGTGGGCACGCATGTGTTCGCTGCGCGCGAGGGCGTCGTGATCGAGGTCGCGAGCGACTTCTTCGAGCACGGCACGAACTTGAAGGAGGACGGGCCGCGCGCGAACGTCGTGCGCGTGCTGCACGACGACGGCACGATGTCCCTGTACGGCCACCTGAACTGGAACTCGATTCGCGTGGTGCCCGGTCAACACGTGGCGCGCGGGGAATACCTCGCGGACTCGGGCAACACGGGCTTCACGACGGGCCCGCACCTGCACTTCGTGGTGCAGCGCAATCGCGGCGGCGCGCTGGTGTCGATACCCATCGAGTTCACGGGACCGGGCGGTGCGCCGACCGCCGTCCACAGCCGCGAAAGCTATACCGCGCGCTAAGACGGATTACGGGCTCAACGCGGCGGCGAGGTCGGTGAGGGAGGTCATCGGCGCACGGCAGGTCATGCCGGCGCAGACGTAGGCCACGGGCGTGGTGCGCGGTGCGCGCTCCGCCAGTAAGCCGGGGAGGGCGGCGTCGTTCGGGATCGCGAACGCGAGGCGGTGCGGGTGGTAGCCGGCGTCGAGTGTCCGCTGCCATGCGGTGAGCTCGGCCGGCGTGCCGCGTACGACGACGAGCTCCGGCGGGGTGACGAGCTCGTCGAGGGCGCGAAGCAACGTCGCGTGGCCTTCGGGGTAGCGGTCGATCGCATGGAGCGCTGCGCGGACGGTGGCGTTGGCTGCGTCGAGGTAGCGCTGCTCGCCGAGCAGGTGGCCGAGCCGCACGAGTGTCACGGCGGCCACGCCGTTGCCGGCCGGTACGGCCTCGTCGGCGAACGGCTTCGGCTTGTGGATCAGCTGCTCGTGATCGTCCGCCGTGAAGAAGAAGCCGCCGCGCTCGTCCGCGAAGTGTTCGAGCAGCACATCCACGAGCTCGCACGCGAACGCGAGGTCGCTCGAGCGCCAGCGGCACTGCAAGCAGCTCGAGCAGCCCATGCGCGAGGAACGCGTAATCGTCGAGGTAGCCTGCGAGCCGCGCACGGCCGTCCTTGTAGGTGGCTTTCAGGCGGCCGCCGGACCAGAGCTCCGCGCGGATGAAGTCGACGGCGCGAGTTGCGGATTCCGCCAGATCCGCGCGGCCGAGCACGCGCGCGGCGCGCGCCATCGCGCCGATCATCAGGCCGTTCCAGCTCACGAGCAGCTTGTCGTCGCGGCCCGGCCACACGCGTTTCTCGCGTGCCGCAAGCAGCTTCGCGCGCGCGCTCGCGAGCGTGGCGGCGTCTGCATCGGCCGCGGGCGCCGCGGCGCACAAATGCCAGTGCTTGCCCTCGAAATTCGGCGGCCGATCAAGACCATAGACCGCCTTCGCGACCCGGCTCTCCGCGGGCGTCAGTAGTGCGTCGAACTCGGCTGGCGTCCACACGTAGAACTTGCCTTCCTCATGCTCCGAATCGGCATCGAGCGTCGAGTAGTAGCCGCCGCCCGCGTCTTGCATGTCGCGTCGGACCCAATCCGCCGTTTCAGCCGCCACGCGCGCATACAGCGGCGTGCCGGTCGCGGCGTACGCGTTCGCGTACACGGCGAGCAGCTGCGCGTTGTCGTACAGCATCTTCTCGAAATGCGGGATGGCCCATTCGCGATCGACGCTGTAACGATAGAAGCCGCCGCCGAGCTGGTCGTACAACCCGCCTTCGGCCATGCAGTTCAGCGTGTGCGCGATCATCCTGAGCCCGTGCTCGTCGGCTTCCTTCTCGAGGCTCGCGTGCCAGTGCGCGAGCAGGAGCTCGAGGTTGCTCGGGTGCGGAAACTTCGGCGCGTCTCCGAAGCCGCCGTGCTCGTCGTCGAAGCTCTGCTCGAGCCGCGTGCGCGCGTGCTGTAGCGGCGTGCGCGTCAGCGCGCCGAAATCGTCGCCGCTGTGCGTGTCGACCTGGTGGAGCGCGTCGATCAGGCCTGCGCCACGGCGACGAATCTCGTCGCCCTGCGTGCGGAAGTAGCTGTCGACAGCCGCGAGTACCTCGCGGAACGCCGGCATGCCGTAACGGCGGTCCTTCGGGAAGTAAGTGCCGGTGAAGATCGGAATGTGCGTGTCGGGCGTCAGGAACACCGTTAGTGGCCAACCGCCCGGCCGGCCGGTGTAAAGGTGATGCGCCGTCTGGTAGATCTTGTCGAGGTCGGGGCGCTCCTCGCGGTCGACCTTGATGTTCACGTAGAGCTCGTTCATGAGCCGCGCCGTTTCGTCGTCCTCGAAGCTCTCGTGCGCCATCACGTGGCACCAGTGGCACGCTGAGTAGCCGATCGACAGCAGGATGGGCCTACCGCTCGTCGCGCGCGGCCTCGAGCGCCGTAGCGTCCCACGGCTGCCATTGCACGGGGTTCGCCGCGTGCTGCTTCAGGTACGGACTCGTCTCGTCATCCAGTCGGTTGCGCATGCCGGCACTATCCGTGACGGCGCGACATGCCGCAACGCGCGGCCGCGAGTTGAGCGTGGCGGTGGGCGACGCCGGCGTGAGAGAGCCCTTTCGGCACCGCCGCAAGTACGTCCCTGTAGGCTGCGGCGGCGCCGTCCATGGCGCCGACGCTGCCGAAAGGGCTCTCTCACACCAGCGTCGCCTTCTGCGTGCGGTGGTTCGCGGCCGTTTCACGCTGGCCGCACCGCGGAGGCGCGGCTACACTAGCGAACGTCGTCGCGCTTGCGTTGCAGTCGGTGAACGCCGCTTGTTCCAGTACCCTGAATTCGATCCCGTCGCGATCAGCTTAGGCCCGTTACAGGTGCGTTGGTACGGCCTCATGTACCTCGCCGGCTTTGTCGCGGCGTGGCTCGGTATGCGTTCGCGCGCGCAAAAGCCGTGGAGCCCGATCAAGGCCGAGCAGGTCGACGACGTCGTGTTCTACGCGGCGCTCGGCGCCATCCTCGGCGGCCGCATTGGCTACATGCTCGTGTACGGCACGCAGGAACTGCTCGCCGATCCGCGCAGCATCTACCGCGTGTGGCAGGGCGGCATGTCGTTCCACGGCGGGCTCAGCGGCGTGCTGATCGCCATGTGGATCTATGGCCGGTACATCGGCCAGCGGTTCTTCGTGCTGACGGATTTCATCGCGCCGTGGGCGCCGGCGGGCCTGATGCTCGGCCGCATCGGCAACTTCATCAACGGCGAGTTGTGGGGCAAGCCCACCGACTCGATGTGGGGCGTGGTCTATCACGGCCAGGCGCGGCACGCGAGCCAGCTGTACGAAGCGTTTCTCGAAGGTCTCGTGCTATTCCTGATCGTGTGGGTGTACACGCGCAAGCCGCGGCCCACGATGGCGGCGTCGGGCGTGTTTCTGCTGGGGTACGGAGTGTTCCGTAGCGTGGTCGAGTTCGTGCGCGTGCCGGACATCCAGCTCGGCTATCTTGCGCTCGGCTGGGTCACGATGGGGCAGATACTCTCCGTACCGCTCATGATTGCGGGCCTCGTGCTGCTGTGGCTCGCCTATCGGCGCGGCAGCATTGCGCCCGCCCATACACCTACCCCGAGCGCGCCAGCAGCGAAGCGCGCCCGCTGATCGATGCGCCAGTATCTCGAGCTCGTGCGCGCGATCCGCGACCACGGCGTGCGTAAGGAAGATCGCACGGGCACCGGCACGCTGTCGTTGTTCGGTTACCAGATGCGCTTCGATCTCGGCGGCGGGCTTCCCGGTCGTCACCACGAAGAAACTGCACATCCGCTCGATCGTTCACGAGCTCCTGTGGTTCCTCAAAGGCGATACGAACGTCGCGTACCTGCACGAGCAGGGCGTCTCGATCTGGGACGAATGGGCCGACGAGCGCGGCGATTTGGGGCCCGTGTATGGCGCGCAGTGGCGCACGTGGCGCACGGCCGACGGCGGGCACGTAGACCAGATGCAGCGCGCGCTCGATCTTGCTGCGCAAGGATCCGAATTCGCGCCGCAACATCGTCAGCGCGTGGAACGTGGGCGAGCTCGAGCAGATGGCGCTGGCGCCGTGCCATGCGATGTTCCAGTTCTACGTCGCGAACGGGCGGCTCAGTTGCCAGCTGTATCAGCGCAGCGCCGACGTGTTCCTCGGGGTGCCTTTCAACATCGCTTCGTACGCGCTCTTGCTCCACATGCTCGCGCAGCAGACGGATCTCGCGCCGGGCGAGCTCGTGTGGACCGGCGGCGACTGCCATCTGTATCTGAACCACCTCGAACAGGTGGAGCTGCAGCTCGCACGTGTGCCGTTGCCGCTGCCGAAGCTCGTGATCAAACGCAAGCCGCCGAGCCTGTTCGACTACCAGTTCGAGGACTTCGAGCTCCTGGGTTACCAGGCGCACGCAGCGATCAAGGCGCCGATAGCCGTGTGAGGGCGCTACGCGGTGTTTCCGGCGTTGCTCTCTACGACGAAGCGTTCGGCAGCGTATGACAGCACAGCAAAGGCGGTGTCTTTGTGATGAACGATGTAGCGAAATCGCTCTACGCGCGGCTGATCCGAAACTTTAACGACGTGCACCTCGAGCGGCAGATACGAGAGCCGCTATACGACAGTCTGTCGGCGCGCCTCGCGCCAGGCACGGCGGCGCAGAAACTGGGCGCTTCGATCGACACGGTCGCGCCGGGAAAACGCTCCTGTCCGTATCACTTCCATTACGCGCAGGAAGAGATGTTCGTGGTTCTGGAAGGCGCGGGGTCCCTGCGCGTCGCGGACGAGATGCTGCCCATCCGGGCAGGTGACGTGATTTTTATCCCGGCGGGGCCTGATTACCCCCATCAAATCGTCAACACTTCCCTCGAGCCACTGAAGTATTTGTCGGTGAGCACCCGCGAGACGCCCGAGGTTTGCCTGTACCCAGACTCGGGGAAATTCGCTTCCATCGTTTCGGTAGGCGATGGACGGCGGTTCGAGGCCATTCAGCGAACAGATTCGAACCTCGACTACTGGGAGGGAGAGCCATGAGCTCGTTGCTTCGAAGCCGCTTGCGCGCGCATGGCGAGACCGCCGATTGCTAGCGCCGCGCCCGGGCCGTACGCTAGCCCGGGTTACTGGGATTTGGGGGAGACCATGCGCCGCTTCGTGCTTGCTCTGCTGCTCGTCATCCCGCTCGCAGGGCCGCTGTCGCGCGGCCACGGTAGACGGTCTCTCGATCAATTCGTCGTCCATCGGCTCCGGCCCGACGATCGTGTTCGTGCACGGTTGGACCTGCGACAGCTCGTCGTGGGAGCAGCAGGTGCCGGTCTTCTCGAAAAAGTACCACGTCGTCACGCTCGATCTGCCGGGCCACGGCAAGAGCCAGTTACCGAAGGACGGCAAGCTCTCGATGAACCTGTTCGCGCGTGCGGTAGAAGCCGTGCGCGCGGAGGACAAGGCCGACAAGATCGTGCTCGTCGGTCACAGCATGGGCGCGCCGGTGATCCGGCAGTACGCGCACATGTTCCCGGGCCACGTGGCGGGGCTCGTCGCCGTCGACGGTCCGCTCGACATGCGCGGCTTCCCGCCGCCGAACTTCAGCGCGCCGCCGTCGCTTGCCGGCGCCGAGGGGTTGAAGACGCGCGAGACCATGATCCGCGGGATGTTCGTCCCGACCACGTCACCCGCGATCCAGGACCACGTGCTGAAAATGATGCTTGGCGCATCGGAAGCGACGGCCGCGGGTGCGATGGCTGCGATGTTCGACCCATCGCTTCACTGGACGGACGCGATCAAGGCGCCGAGCGCTCGAAGTTGTTGCCGGCACCGGGCAGGTTCCCGACGTGCAGAAGACGCGCGAGGTGCTGCCGAATTTCGACGCGTCGCAGGTCGCGGGCACCGGCCACTTCCTGATGCTCGAGAAGCCCGCCGAGTTCAACCGGCAGCTCACGGCGTTCCTCGACAAGATCAAGTTCTGAGAATACCCGTGCTGAGAGAGTTCGTTACCGATGCGGCGAAACCGGAGACTGCGGCGAAACAATGGGCTGCGGCGAACCTCGTGCGGATGGCGCTCGTCTTCGGCGCCTGGCTCGGAGAGCTTTGCCGCGGTGTTTGTGCTCACGCACGAAGACCTCATTTGTGGCCACGGCACAGCAACATTACGAGCAGCTGCTGGCGCCGATCTACGTCTGGATGGCCGGCGGTGTCGAGTCCGCGCTCGCGGCGGGCGCGCAGGATGTCGCACCGCTCGTGCCGGGCGGCGGCCTCGCGATCGATCTTGGTGCGGGCTTCGGCATGCACGCGATTCCGCTTGCGCGCGCAGGCTACGAAGTCGTCGCGCTCGACACGTCGCGCGAGCTGCTCGACGTGCTGCGGGCGAACAGCGAGGGACTTGGCTATCCGCACCGTCGAAGCCGATCTGCTCGACTTCCGGCGGCACGTGCACCACGCCGCAGTCGTTGATCGTGTGCCTCGGCGACACGCTCACGCATCTCGAATCGACCGACGACGTCGAGCGTCTCGTGCGCGACGTGGCCACGAGCCTGCGGCCCGGCGGGCGCTTCGTCGCCACGTTCCGCGACTACACGCACCCGGCCGCGGGCGTACGCGCGCTTCATCCCCGTGCGCAGCGACGCGAATCGCATTCACACCTGCTTCCTCGAAGAGCAGCCCGATCACATGCTCGTGCACGACATCGTGCATGAGCGCGACGGCGCCACGTGGCGCATGAAGGTCAGCAGCTACCCGAAGCTCAGGCTGGCGCCGGCAGCGGTGGCCGAGGTGCTGCGCTACGCGGGCTCGAGCCGACCGTCGCTGCCGGGCGCGCGCGGCATGGTGCGGATCACCGCCGTGCGGCAGTGACGCACCTCGTCATGTTCGACATCGACGGCACGCTCGTCGATTCGGTGGGCTTCGACAGTCGTTACTACGCCGACGCCGTGCGCAGCGTGCTGAACGTCGAGATCGACGATACCTGGCGGCCGTACAAGCACGTCACCGACAGCGGCATCCTCGAGGAGCTGCTCGCGAGCCGCGAGTTCGACCGGCCGCATCGACGAGCTGCGCACGGCGGCGAAACACGAGTTCGTCGAGGCCGTTCGCGCGCACTTCGCGCGCGAGCCCGCTACGCCGTGCGCGAGATCGCGGGCGCGAAGGCGCTGTTCGATCATCTCACATCGAGCTGCCCGGCGTGCGTGTGGCGATTGCGACCGGCGGCTGGGCGGAGACCGCGCGGCTGAAGCTTGCGGCCATCGGCATCGATCCGGACTCCGGTGGCGCTCGCGACGTCCTCGGATCGCTCAGAGCGCACGCGGATCATGCAGCTCGCCGCGGAGCAGCGTGCGCTGGGCGGCGCGTGCCCGCCGAGCCGCACGTACTTCGGCGACGGCGCGTGGGACAAGCGCGCCTGCGCCGAGCTTGGTTACCGTTTCATCGCCATCGGCCGCAAGGTCGAGCACGACGTGCGTTTCGACGATTTCCGTGACCGCGACGCGGTGCTCGCGTGCCTTGGCCTTGAGCTATAGTCCGCCTGAGCGAAGGCGGAGGCACAATGGGTAAGGCTCGGCTCGAAGCATTCAGCGACGGTGTCCTCGCAATCGTCATCACGATCATGGTGCTCGAGCTGAAAGTGCCGCACGGCGAGGATCTCGCCGCGCTGTGCCGCTCGTGCCCGGTGTTCTTCAGCTACGTGCTGAGCTTCATCTACGTCGGCATCTACTGGAACAACCATCACCACATGCTGCACACGGTGCAGACGGTGTCCGGCGGCGTGCTGTGGAGCGAATCTGCATCTCTGTTCTGGCTCTCGCTGTTCCCGTTCGCCACGGGGTTCATGGGCGAGAACCACTTCGCCGCAGACGCCGTCGGCGCTGTACGGCGTCGTGCTGCTCGGTGCGGCCGATCGCATACACGATCCTGCAGCATGGCGATCATTCGCGCGCAGGGCAAGGACTCGCTGCTGCAGACGGCTGTCGGCAGACGACTGGAAGGGCAAAGTGTCGCTGGTCGGCTATCGTGGCCGGCATCGCTTCGACGTTCATCGTGCCGTGGGTCGCAGAGGCGCTATACGTAGCCGTTGCCGCTCATCTGGCTCGTGCCGGACCCTCGCATCGAGCGCACGCTCGCGCACGCCGAGCATGAAGCCATGAAACGCCTCGCGGTCGCGCTCGGCGTAGCGGCCGCGGCGGTGGTGGGTGCAGTGTGGTTGGCGCACGAACCAGCCGAAGTGGCGCCTGCCGCCCGAACAGCCGCGCGTGCTCGCGAGTCGCCGAGGCTCCAGCGGCGCCACCGGCCGCCCGCCGTCTCGCCCGCAAGCCGCAAGCTCGACGAGCTGCGCATGATGTCCGAGAGCGTTCGCAACAGCACGTTCGTGATCGCGATTCGTGCCGCAGGCTTCATGTGCGAGGACGTCGTGGACGTCTATGCAGAGTGCCGACGTGCCCGCGTGGCGTGCTCGGTGCCGCGACAGCCGCGCTTACTACCTACGCGTCGCCGACGCGGGCGAGCTCGCGGTCGAGCCGACCCTCGACTATTTCGACTCCGTGGGCCCGCAGCGCTCGGTCGAGATCGGGCGAGCGTCGGTCCGCCGGACCGCAGTCTCGTGCCGCTCGATCGATTGAGCCGCAGCGCTGACACCCAGGTCTTCGCGGCTTTCGCGCAGCTGGGCCTGAAGGTAGCGGCCGTCAGCGCTCGAACGCTTCCGTCACGGGCACCGAGCCGATGCGCTCGGCCGAGATCGCGAACGGCACGGCGGCGATCTCGCGGTCCTCCTTCAGAACGTCGTCGGACTTCGGCGTCGTGTAAGTGACCGGCGTCGGCGCGTCGCTCGTGAGCGCGGCGCGCAGGCCTGCCGCGTCGCCGGTCACGATCGCGATCTTCAGGTCCTTGTATTGCAGGTGCTTCTTGATCGCCGCGTTGACGTCCTCGAGCGTGAGCTCGTCCATCATGCGGCGGAAGCGCGCCAGATGGCCTTCGCCCTCGATGCCATAGAACTTGTCGTCCATGGCGTAGCCGAGCCGCGCGGACGTCGTCTCGGCGAAGTGCAGCGAGTACTTCTTCAGAAACGTGCGCGTGAGCTCGAAGTCCTCGGCCGTCATGCCGTTGTCGACGAGGCTCTTGAGCTCGCGCAGTGCGGCGCGCAGCGCGAACGGCGCGTTGGCGTTCGGCAGCGTGCGGATCCAGATCTCGAACAGCTGCTCGCGGCGCGGCACGTTCACGGGCGGCATCGAGCGCTCGCCGCCTTCGGGGAACGCCTCGATGTACGAGTAGTCGCCGTAGTTCAGGCCGCGCACCTCGCGGATCACGTGGAAGAGGTGGCTCGACTGGTTGCGGTGCTCGCCGAGCCAGGAGTTCGCGATCCACAGCGCGTAGAAGTCACGCTCGCCGCGATGCACGTCGATGCGGAAAGCCGAAGCTGATCGAAGCGTCGGCGCCCGGCTTGTCGATCAGCACGCGCGGAACGATCGGTCGATCGTGGCGGGCGAGATCGGCGGGCGGCGCGGTGGCGCCGCCGGCCGGCAGGCGCTTCAGCGCCGCCTTCACGCGCGCCACGATCGCGTCGTCGAAGCCGCCGCCGACTCCGAGCAGCACGTTGCCGGCCGTGTAGTGCTGGCGGTAGAACGCGCGCACGTCGTCGAGCGTGATCGCCTTGAGTCCCGCGACGGTGCCTTCGGTAGGGTGCGCGTACGGCGTGCCGCGGAACGCGAACGCGTTCAGCGCCGCTTTGCCGAGCTCCTCGTCGGAGGAGTAGCGCAGCGTGTTCTCGAGCTCGTTGACGGCGTCGCTGCGCACGCGCTCGAAATCCGACGGCCGCGAACTTCGGGTGCAGGAACGCGTCGGTGAAGAGCTCGAGATAGGCGTCGAGATTGTCGCGATGCACGCGGCCCGTGAGCGTGCTGCGCTCGCGGTCGACGCGCATCGCTGTAGCTCGCGGCGAGCGGGTACAGCGCGGCGAGGATCTGGTCGAGCGAGCGCGCTTCGGTCGCGGCGTCGGTCAGCATCTGGCCCGTCAGGAAGGCGAGCCCCTCCTTGCCGGGCGGGTCGTTCTGCGAGCCGACCGCGAACTGCACGGAGAACGAAATCGTCGGGTCGGCGGGAACGGGCATCAGTACCACGGGCGAATCCTCGGTTGAAGCGGCGGCGGACGGCGGCGCGCGGCCGCAGCCGGCGAGCGCCAGCGCTGCGCATACGGCGCCGGTAATGAGCGGCTGCGCGGTCACTGGCCGCGGCCGCAGCACGCCGACCGTGCGCCGCGCCGGCTCGAGATAGCGCTGCGCGGCCGCCTGCACGTCGGCCGGCGTGATGGCGGCGTAGGTGGCGTAGAGCTGATCGATGCCGGTCGAGATCGCCGCTCAGCGGCGAGGAACTGCGCGACGCGCGCCGCGACGGACTCCGGCGTCTGCAGGCCCATCAGGAAGCCGTACTTCAGGCGCTGCTGCAGCGCCGCGAGGCGTGCGGCGTCCGGCGGCGCGGCGCGGTACTCCGCCACGGTGGCGTCGATCACACCGAGCACGTAGTCGATCTTGGCGGGATCCTTGACGCGCGTGTGGATGTCGAGCAGGTACGGGTCGCGGTGGAACGAGCCGTACGGCGTCGAGGTGATCCACGACCTGCTCCTCGAGCACGAGCTTGCGGTACGTCGCGCTGGTCTCGCCGAACGCGAGATCGGCGAAGAGGCCGATCGCGACGACCGATCTTGTCGGCCGGGTCGTACGCCGGCAGCTTGTAAGCCACGCGAAGCTGCGGCAGCGTCTGGCCGTCGTACTGCACGTCGACGCGGCGCTCGGCCTTTTGCTCGGGCTCCACGGGAATCTGCGGCGGCACGTAGCCGCGTTGCCAGCCGCCGTAGTACTTCTCGACGAGCGGGAACACCTGCTCCGGTGTCACCGCGCCCGCGATGAACAGCACCGCGTTGTCGGGCCGGTAGTAGCGCGCGAAGAACGTGCGCGAGTAGTCGTACATCTTCGGCATGGCGGCGATGTCGCGCTCGTAGCCCATCGTCGTGTGGCCGTACGGGTGCTTCTCGAACGCGGTGGCCACCAGCTGCTCGTCGAGCGCGAAGTCGGGGTTCGGTGCGGTCCTTGCGGTACTCGCCGTACACGGCGCCGGCCTCGGTTTGGAACGCGCTCTCGGCGTACTTCAGGTTCTGGAAGCGATCGCTCTCGAGCTCCATGACGCGCTCGAGGTCTTCGGCCGCCATCGCGAAGTGATACGCCGTGTGGTCGTCCGTCGTGTACGCATTCGTGTCGGCGCCGATCGTCGTGACGATGCGGTTGTACGCCTCCGTCGGAAAGCGCTCGGTGCCGCGGAACATCATGTGCTCGAAGAAGTGCGCGAAGCCGGTGCGGCCGGGCTCGTACTCGTCGCGCGAGCCCGTGCGCACGACCGTCCAGTACGCGACGAGGCCGTCGCTCGGCATCGGCATCACGATGACCTTGAGGCCGTTCGCGCAGCGTGCGCGTCTCGGTAGGGATACGGAATGATCGGTTTCACGGCGGGGGTCTCTTGGCTGAAGCTCGGCGCGCCCAGGAGCGGGCCGCACGCGAGCAGCGCGGCGGCGAGGCGGCCTGGAGAGGTGAGGCGGGTTCGCATCGGCCCGATTAGACCACAGCGCGACGGGCGCGAGCCACGGATCAGTGCGAGGCGCGCGGGGGGTGCCCCCGCGTCTTTTCTTGCTGGCGGGAATATCGGACACTCGACCCAGCTCCTGCGGGCGTTGCAGACCGTTCCCGGATTATTCGACGGATTCGTCCAGATGCTAAAGCGACACTTCTGTCCGATATATCAAAGTTATACGGCAGAGAAGGCGCAGCGCCTTTGACGGAGGCTCACTAGTGCCCGGCAAGAGAATCTCTATCCTGACGGTCGCCGCAATCATGTTCGCGGCGCTTGGAGTGCACTTTTTCTGGTCCCACAACCCGCCTAACTCCGAACTCAACGAAGCGCCGATCGGCCGCGCAACAAGTAAACAGCCGACAGCCGCGTTGCCCCAATCCACGCCATCCGATGCCGGGGCCGCGGAAGACGCTTCCAGTCGCGCAATTGTAAGTCGCACTACAGCATCTATGGATTCTTCGGGCACCGTTGAACGTTCGATGGATGCGGCGCTTAGGAAAACTGAGCGCGCGTTCGACGCAGAGAGCGTAGATTCACTTTGGTCGCTGCCGACGGAGGGGCGCATTCTTGGCGAAATCGCGCAGATCACGGGCCTAGAGGCGCTAACGGTCCAAGTGCAATGTCGCACGACTATGTGCCGTATCGAGCTGGCGGAGCGCGGGCAGCTGGAACCGGGTCGCATTTTGCCCGCTAACGCTGCCTTTGGACGACTTGTGCTCGGGTTGGATCAACAACCTCTCTGGATAATGACAGCTGTGGACCGTTACGGCACGCCGAGCTCTCTGGCTTACGTCGCCCGAGACCACCTCGATGCATCCAACGGACAACTCCAGTAGCGTTCCGCGCGTGAAGCGCTATGAATGGGCCGATGCGCATGCCGTATAACAAGCAGTTGCAGCGGACCGCCGTGCGGCATCGCGGCGTCGCCGCGAGCGCTCCATTTCATTATGCGCTCGCGCCGCGCATCACACGGCAGCGCGCGGCCGCTGAACTGCGGCGTTATACGCCATCCCCGCGGCGACGGTGCGCGGTCTTCGAGCGCTGAGCCACGACCGGTCAGGAGCAGACGCATGGATCTGTCGAGCCAAATAGTTCCCGCCCTAATCATGCTCCTCGCAAACTTGTTGAGTGGTCGCCATGGGTCACTTCGTTGGGAAACAGTGACAGCCATCTTTGGCTGGGCAGGCGCAGGCAGTTTGCTGGTTCTGCTCGGGGTGCGAATATTTGCGCCTGACAGCAACGTCGAGCCCTACTTGATTCAGCTTTTTGGTTTCACGTTCCTAACAGCGCTCTCGCGCGATTACGAGAAGATTCTTGCGCCGCTCTTCAGGTGGAATCGGTAGGTCATGTCAAATGGCATCGCAAGCGTATAACAAGCAAATGCAGCGAACGCGCACCTACCATAAATGTGTTCTTGGTGTAGCACATCGGCGCGTCGCTGTTTTGCGGCGTTAGGCGCCAATGGATCCGCGCATCGACATCTGGAACGCGCTGCACGATGGCGAAATCACGGTCTCTGCCGTGGCTGACAATGTGCTGACGATGTTCGTGAACATTCCGTATCTTCGGGCTCGCTTGGAGCCGCTCGGAGACTCTTTCGTTGTTAGATTGCTGGGTCTTCGTTCTTTTGCTCTCTCCAACCTCGACGGCAAGGTTGAGAGCACGAACCCTGCTGATCTGTCGGAGGGCGGTTATGAGATCCTTTCCACGGAATCTGAAGGGCTACCTATCATTGTGCAACTAACGATGGGTTCCATGGCGCTCGATTTTCAGTCGATCGAGATCGCCTTAGACACAGGGCGCGTTCTCCCGTACCAGGAACTCTGGCAAGCCTCAAAGGATTACTGGGATGAATGGGAAGCCAAACGTAGCTAGGGCGGGTCGGTGCCAAGCGCCTAACAAGCAAATGCAGCGAGCGCGCGCCAACCATAAATTTGTTCTGGGTTGCGCGCATCGGCGCGTCGCTGATTTGCGGCGTTAGGCGACACATCATGCTTCAGCGATTCTTGAATTGGAGCAGGGAGCGAAAGGAACGGCGGGAGGCGCATGATCGTGCCTGGTTGCCTGCCATCACCACAACATCAGACGGGCTGTCGGCATTCATACACCTCGCTCGCGATGCTCTCATCAACTCGTGTGACGGCATTCAATTTGAAGTGCGTGGCGACCGCGAGAAGTACCTGTGCGGTAAGTTGCCCGGCACGAACGCTATCGTATATCTCCACGGAGACGGCGCTCAGATTCACGATGGTTCGCGCGAGGCATTCTGGTCCGAGTACGACGACTATGATACCCCGGCACATCTTGTAGTGCGGCTCGTTGAGAGCGCGGTGCGCATCATGGACCCAGTTGCATCTTTGGAAACGTCAGATGCGTCACAATCGGGCCGCCACTGAAACCACGGTGCCGCCTCCGAAGCCTATGTTCGTTATTGAACCCTCATTAGCGTGGTGCCAGCCGCCTAACAAGCAGTTGCAGCGGACGGTTCAACGGCATCACGGCGTGCCGCATGTGCGTCATTTCATTGTGCACACGCGGCGCGCTTCATTGCAGCAGCGCGCCGCCGCTGAACTGCGACGTTATGCGCCGGCTCCAGCGGGTGCTATATTTTCGACGCTAGTCGGAGACCGCAGTGGATTGGACGACCTACATCGCCGTTGACCCGCAGGTGTTGCACGGAGCGGTCTGCTTCCGCGGAACTCGCATACCTGTATCGGTCGTTCTCGACAACCTTGCGGCAAACGAGCCCGTTGCCCGAATCCTTGAGCAATACCCATCTCTCAAGCCGGAGCACATTCCGGCGGCGCTCGCCTATGCAGCCGAGCTTGCACGGGAGCGGATCGTTTCGATTCCAGCGTAGTCTTCTGCAATGTCTTGGTTCAAGCTCGATGAGAACCTGCCCCAAGACGCAACAGCTCTATTCAAGGACGCCGGTCACGACGCGACAACGGTTTTGGAGGAGGGCCTTGGAGGCGAGCCCGACGCCAGAGTGTTCGACGCCTGCCAACAGGAACAGCGAATACTCGTTACCCTTGATCTCGATTTCGCGGACATACGGCAGTACCCACCGCAGACGCACTGTGGAGTCTGGGTTCTGCGCGCTGTGTCGCAAACCGTTGAGGAACTGCTCAGCCTTCTTCGCGGCGGACTTGCTCTGCATGCCAGTGAATCATCTCATCGGCGACTGTGGATCATTGAGCGTGACCGAGTGCGAATTCGTTAGCGTAGTGCAAGCGCATAACAAGCGCATGCAGCGAGCGCGCATTGTGGATAAATGTGTTCTGCGTTTTAGGGCATCGGCGCGTCGCTGATGCGCGGAGCGTTGATTCATTAACGGAGGTGCCAATATGAGCTTTCGTTCTATTTTGGCGTTGAGTGTCCTTTCCGTCTCCAGTTTGTTCACTGCACCTGCTAGTGCGAAAGGGCCGGTGGTAAAGCTAGTGGTGTCGGGGCCAGATCTGGCTCAGCCCATCGAGGTGACAGATCCCGAAGCCCTTGATGTGGTCGTCTACGGCGCCACGTTCATCGAGCGAGACCGGAGTCCTCAGAATCGAAGTTCCGCGAGTCCCGTTAGTCCGTATCAAATCCAATTCTTCGTCGACCTTCAGGATCAAGGCGTCAAGATGATGTACGTGGTCTACTTCGTTTGGGATAACTCGGAACGGCGTGGTTTGGTTTATTTCCCGGGCCCGAGCGACGCGTGGTACCGGAGGAACGTGGGCACAGTCGCACTGCCCACGGCCGGACAATGGTTCTATGCTACTGAGGTGTGGGGTCGAGCCATACAGCGCGCGATTTACGCGCACAACGATCCTTTCGCGTGAAGCGTTGCAGGAATCGCCTAACAAGCATGCAGCGAGCGCGCATTGTGGATAAATTCGTTCTGCGTTTAGGGCATCGGCGCGTCGCTGATTTGCGGCGTTGAGCCTGTAGAAAAACTCTTGAAGTGCTTGTCGTTGTGAGGTGTGATCGCATTGAGCGGAGCTGAAGGCCGCTGGATGGAGATGCGATGGCGCGCTTCAAGCATTACGACTACCGGCAGACGAAGATGCTGCCGGTGCGGTTCGAAGAGCAAATTCTTCCGGGGACGTTCGAGCACACGCTGAACGGGCTGATCGACAAGTCGATCGATCTGGCAGTGTTCGAGGCCCGGTACCGCAACGACGACGGTGGAGCGCCGGCGTACGAACTGATCCCAATGATCGAAGGAGCGCGACAGCACTTCCCGACCGACCTGTTCAAGGACGCCGGCGTTCTCGCTGACGCGGGCTACTGCAGTGAAGAGAACGCGAAGTATCTGAGCGACGAACACATCGACGGCTATCTGGCGGACCCGATGTTCAGGAAGCGCGATCCGCGTTTTGCCGATGCAGTTCGGCACAAGCCAACGCGTCCCGATGAGCCCTTTGCCAAGCCGAAGCGAACGCTGCGGTTCCAGCCGAAAGATTTTGCGATCGCGCCGGACCGCAGCCACGCGATTTGTCCGGCCGGCAAGCGCCTCTATCGCAACGGCCGGCACCGAGATCTACAGGGGTATGAGGCGATCCGCTTCCGCGGAAACAAAAGCGATTGTCGGGACTGCGCACTGCAGGCGAAATGCCTGCGCCACCCCGACCGAACCGTCGAACGCCAAGTGGCGCTGTTTATCGGCCGAGCGAAGGGTAAACCTGAAACCTACAGCGCGCGGATGAAGCGTAAGATCGACAGCGAGATCGGGCGGCATCGATACAGTCAGCGACTGGGGATCGTGGAACCGGTGTTCGCGAACCTGCGCAGCACGCATCGACTCGACCGGTTCAGTCATCGCGGCCGGCGCAAGGTGACAACGCAGTGGCAGCTCTACTGTTTGGTGCACAACATCGGCAAGGTGCAGCGATACGCACAGTTCGAAGCGAATCGGGCCGTCGCTAAAGAGACAAGCAGATGATCAACAACATCTACGCTGTCACCCTCGCTGATCGCCAGATCGGCTACTGCGTTTTTCGAACAACGAACCTCGATGCGCGTTCGCGCAACCGGGTTTTTCTACAGGCTCGTTAGCCGACAAAGACTCCACCGGTGAAAGCGCGAGATCTTGTCCTCCTCACGTTGCTCATACTTCCAGCCTGTGCCAGGCTCCACGTTGTGGAAGGGCAGGCTGATTCATCCGCCATCCGAGCGCTCATTCAAAGCTACGAAGCGGCGATCAACCGCCGTGATGTAGAGGCCGCGATCGCGGCCTACTCGCCGGACGCCGATGTCTGGATCGTCGGTTACAACAGAGTCGTAGGCATCGAGGCGATCCGGCGGAACGAAGAACGGGCCGTAAGCGCACCGGGTTTTCAGGCCTGGACCACGTCCGTTGACGCGATTCGCTTTCTCGGTACGGACGTGGCTGTCGTGGAGTCGTCAGGCGCAGTCACCATAGGCGTCGATCGCATCGCGGAGCGCATGACCTGGGTCGTGAATCGCACTGTGGCTGGCTGGCGCATCGCCGCTGTGCGAATCATGGCCTTTGAGCGCGCAGTTCCGTAGCCTGGACGAGGATTCGAACAGGACCACTCAGCAACCTGTTACTCCGCACCGATGTCGGCTAACAAGCAAATGCAGCGAGCGCGCACCGACCATAAATTTGTTCTTGGTTATGCGCATCGGCGCACGCAGCAAGAACGCTTTCAGGCGCTGCTTGGCGGCCGTGACATCGCGTTTGCACTGCTGCCAGGCACGCACGACATCGCGAAACGCCTCCTCTTCGGGCGCTGGGATGTGCACCGCCGTAAGCGTGCCGGCGCGCAGCGCCAGAGCGAGATTGCGCGCATCGAGCCGATCGGTCTTGATGCGCACGCCAGGCCGGCGCGGGATCAACGACGGTGCCGCGACCATACAGTCCTGGCCGACCGAACGCAGATACCGCTGCAGCCAGAAGCCGCACGGCCCGGCCTCGTAGACAAATCTCAGCGGACCGCGCCCGGAGAGTTTCTTGATGAGTCGGTCGAGCGCGTACTGCTGAGTCCCTAGGGTGCCGACGTCAACGGGTGTGTCGGCCGAGTCACTCCCCACACAGGCCACGGCAATGGAGTCTTTGTGGACATCGAGCCCGACGAAGACGGTGGTATCGTTAGGCATGCTGACCTCCGCTTGAGGAAACCGATTTGAGCGTACACAACCGACGCTCCTGCGGCTCTGGCCTCCGGCTAACCCGCGAATATGGCCTCTCGGAGGTCAGCGCTTCGTTCAGCGAAAGTCATACTGTCTAGGCGACACTATGCGGCTCATCGCGCATTTCGCTGTGTTTGTCGCGCTGCTGCCCGGACTCGCTCCGGCGCAAGCGTGGGCGCAGGGTGACGTAGGGTCTCAGGCGTGTCCAAGTCCGTTAATGGAGGCGCTGGCTGCGGCGATGGAGTATGCCGTCGGAGACGTCGGGGGCTACTCCCCTAGCATGATCATCGACTACTGGGTTCTGCGGCGTAGTAGCGAGATCGCCGTGCGTGACTACGTAGAGGAACCCTCGTGCAGGGTCGATAACACGGTGCTGCCTAAGTCGACGAGTGTGAAGTTTCGGCTCGTCGATGAGGACCAACTTCGTAAGCTGGCGTCGCAGACTGATGAATGGACCCGGTACGTTCGCACGGTGCAAGTTCGTGTCAGCGACAACGATGCGACCGTAACCCTCAGCGTAGATCTCGCGCGGGTTCCTGGGGACGGCCGAGGCAATCAATGCTGCTGCGCTGGGGAGATGATCCTCCGGCGAGTCTCCGGAAAATGGGTGTTCGCGGAGTGGCGAAATGAGGTGTGCAGGTAGTATGGAAGGAGACGAGCGTTGTGCCGGCCGCCTGACGACTCCTTGGAGCGAACGCGGGATGGATAAATTGGTTCTGGGTTGGCCGCAGCAGCGCGTTGCTCAACTCGAGCGTTAGGCGGCAACCGTGACGTCGCTGAAGTTCTTCGTCGCGCTCGGACTCGTTTGGGGCGGCCAGCGAGCGCGCATTGAGGATGCATTTGTTCTGCGCTTAGGTCATCGGCGCGTCGCTGATGCGCCGCGTTTGAGCGGCCGCCCTCTTTCGAGGATTGCGCCATGCTTCGAGTCACGATAAGACGTATTCGTCCTGAGAAGGAGCCTCGGCTTCGTGCATGGCTGGCGGAGCTCAATTCGCGAGCTGACGAAGTTCGCGAAACGTTTCGAGGTGAAACTGTACGAGCCGAGCAAGCGTACATCGTAGCGGGAGACCAAGGGCCGCTCCTCGTTTACGTGATGGAAGCCGAGGACTTCGACCGAGGCCTGAAAGCGTACGCGGCATCGCGCCACACGATCGATGCCGAGCATCGAGAAGTGATGCGGGAGTGCTTAGCCGAGTCAGCAAAGATCGTACCCTTGTACGACGTGGCGCTAGAGGCGAAGTCTCGAGGCAAGTAGCCAGGCGCGAGGAAGGTTTCGCGAGCCAAGGCGCTACAATGGTTTGCCGCGACGGTCCGGGTATTCGCGAAGTCTCGCGTAGTTGACGCACTGCTTGTCGCCATCGTGGGAGGATGTCGTGGTGAACGATCAATCGACGTTCTGGTTCGCGGTGAAACGGTATGGCTACGGTTGGGGGTTGCCCGTCAGGTGGCAGGGTTGGGCCGTGCTGGCCGCGTATTTGGCGCTGCTCTACGGCGGCACTTACTACTTCAAGCCGCGGCGAGATGTCCCGAGCCTGGTGGTCTACCTCGTTGTTCTAACAGTCGTGTTGGTCGCAGTCATTGCGCTGAAAGGCGAGCGGCCGCTGCGTTGGCGATGGGGGAAAAGATGAGGCGTTGTGCCAGCTGCCGAACAAGCAGTTGCAGCGGACCGTGATACGGCATCGCGGGCGCGCACCGCGCGGTGGCTCAACTGCGGCGGGCCCACATGATCGCCCTGAGTAGGCTCTCTTGAAATCGCGGCAGATTCTCGGTCTTCTTGGTTGGGCGTCACTTACGTTCGCTGCGGCGGCTCTTGGCGCATTCGCGGCAGCGGACGCCAGTGCGTTCTACGCGGAACTCGCTCGACCATATTGGGCGCCACCCGCCTGGCTATTTGGCCCCGTCTGGTCCGTTCTATATGCCTTGATGGCTGCAGCGGCATGGTTGGTGTGGCGGGACCGTGGCTTCGCGGGCGCACGGATGGCGCTCGTCGTGTTCATTGTGCAGCTTGCCGCCAATGCACTGTGGAGCTGGCTGTTCTTTGCGTGGCACCAGGGAGATCTGGCATTCGCAGAGGTCGTGGTTTTGTGGTGCCTCATCGTCGCGACCATCGTTTCGTTTCAACGCATCAGCATTCTCGCTGCGGTCTTGCTGTACCCGTATTTGGCGTGGGCCACTTTCGCTTCGGCGTTGACGTTCAGCATCTGGAGGCTTAATCCTGGGGTTCTATGACAGGCTCGCGCATGCCCGCCTACGAGGCATCTATCTCCATTGCGGCTCCACGCGAGTCCGTTTGGCGCGTACTCGCAGCGGTCGCAGCGTGGCCGGAGTGGCTTCCAACGGTCAGCAGCGTTCAGCCGCTCGATGGCGAGCCGCTGAAAATGGGGTCCCGATACGCGGTCCGTCAGCCCAAACTGCGCCCGGCCACCTGGGTCGTCACGGAGCTCGAACCACCCCGTTGTTTCGTGTGGCAAGCGCGATCTCCAGGTCTTCTGATGACCGCGGCCCACACAATCGAAGAGGGTCCCGCTCGGGATTCGCATGTGACGCTGAGTTTCTCCTTCGCCGGCGTGCTGGGAGCGCCGATTGGCTGGCTCTTCCGCTCCACTACCAGGCGGTACCTCGCTCAGGAAGTAGCGTCGCTCAAGCTCATGGTCGAAGGGCAACAATGAACGCGAGGCCAAGTCAGACGCTTGCGCCGCATCGCTTTGTCGGCCGAAGGGTGGGAGACGTTTACACTAGACGTGCTTCGCGAGCTTGTGACTCACCCGCTGGACGCGGAGCGTCTGGCGTTACAAGAATGACCTTCTGCGACTAGAGAGGTAGCGTGCCGGAGGATCTGAATCTCGTTACCGCGAAGACGCTCGCGCACTACAGCGGGCGCGCAGCCGAGTTCTGGATCGGCACTCGCGACCACGATGTGAAGCAGAACATCGATGCGCTGCTGCGGCATATACGCGGCACGCCCCCGTTCTGCATCCTCGATTTTGGCTGCGGCCCTGGGCGTGACTTGGCAGCGTTTCGTGCTCTGGGTCACGAGGCGATCGGCCTCGAGGGTTCCGCGCCGCTTGCCGCCATGGCACGCCAGCACAGTGGCTGCGAGGTCCTGGAGCAGGATTTCCTCGCGCTGAAGCTTCCGCCCGGCCGCTTCGACGGTATCTTCGCCAATGCGTCGCTGTTCCACGTGCCAGGCCAGGAGTTGCCGCGGGTGTTGGGAGAATTGCGCGCCGCACTCAGGCCCGATGGCGTGCTCTTCGCCTCGAACCCACGGGGCAATAATGAAGAAGGCTGGAATCGCGGGCGCTATGGGGCGTATCACGACCTCGAAACGTGGCGAACCTTCATGACGACGGCCTCGTTCGAGGAGTTGGAGCACTACTATCGTCCACCGGGGTTACCCTTGGAGCAACAGCCCTGGCTTGCAAGCGTGTGGCGAAAGTCCGGTGTGCCCGATGAGATTTAGCAACGCGACCTTCTGCGGTGCTCGAGCGCGGCGGTGGACGCGACATTGAGCGAGTCGTGGCTTCTTTGGGGGTTGCTATTCGGCTCGGTCGGGCTCGGGTTCTTTCTGTACGGCAAGAAGCAGAGAGCGGTAGTCCCGCTCGTATGCGGGTTGGCTCTCATGATTTTTCCCTACTTTGTTTCCAACACCCTTTTGCTCGTCGCAATTGGGGTGGTGCTCATGGGCGTTCCTTACTTTGTCAGACTCTGAGCGCAAGACGCCCGTCTGAATGGGCCGTTGCCGCGATCGAGGCGCAACAAGCGTTTTTTTTGACCTAGCGTACGACGCCCGGCTTGCCGTTCTCGACGTCGAACGCCGCGAGCACGTGGGTCGGTGAGTCCTCGCGCTTGATGTCGTCCACGGCCACGAGATCCGCGTGCAGCCGCTCGGGCGTCACCGAAAGCCGCAGATAGCCGCGCGTGTCGCTGCGCGCGAGATGCACGTTCGGGTTCCTCGGCCGCCACGCGTCGAAGCCCTGCTGCGGCCGGCCGTTCGAGCTGATCGACGTCGTCACGAGCTCCGTGGCGACGATGCCGGAGTCGGCCTCGCCGGCGCGCGTGTTCACATCGTTGACGAGGAACGCGTGGATGTCGCCGCTCAAGATCACGGGATTGCGGACTTTGCGCTCCGCGAGGAAGTCGACGAGCCGCGCGCGTGCCGCCGGATAGCCGTTCCAGTTGTCGGCCCAGTAGCGGGGCTCGTTGTCGGGGCTCTCGTCCACGTGCGCGAATAGCGTCTGCTGGCCGAGCAGGTTCCAGCGCGCACGGCTCGCACCGAGTGCGCCCTTGAGCCACTGTTCCTGCGTGGCGCCGAGCATCGTGCGTTCGCCGGCGTAGAGCTCCGCGCACGGCAGCACGAGAGAGCCGCCGTCGCAGGCCTGCGTCGAACGGTACTGGCGGCCATCGAGCATGATCAGGTTCACGAGCGTGCCGAACGCTCGCGTCGTGTAGTGCCGTTGGCGGCCGTCGAGCGGCACGAATCGATGCGGCAGCGGCAGGTGCTCGTAGTGCGCCTGGTAGGCCGCGGTTCGGCGCGAGTGGAACAGCGCGGGCTCGAAGTCCAGGTAGTGATCGCCGGCGTAGTCGTTGGCGACTTCGTGGTCGTCGCCGACCAGCATCCACGGGCTCCCGGCGTGCGCGGCCTTCAAATGCGGATCGGATTTGTAGATCGCGTAGCGCAGCCGGTAGTCCTCGAGCGTGATGGCCTCGGGCGCGTCGTGCGAGCGCACGATGCGTTGGCCGCGGCCTTCGTAGATGTAGTCGCCCACGTGCACGATGAGGTCGGGCCGTTCCGCCGCCATCGCGCGGTAGGCCGCGTACGTGCCTTGCTCGTAGTGCTGGCAGCTCGCGACCGCGATCTTCAGTTCCGCCGGCGTTGCGTCGCGCGCGGGCGCGGTGCGGGTGCGGCCCACGGGGCTGCGTGCGCCGCCGCTCGTGAAGCGGTACCAGTAGTCGCGGCCGGGTGAGAGCCCCGTGGCTTCCACGTGCACCGAGTGCGCCCACTCAGGCGTTGCGTACGCGGTGCCGCTACGCTCGATCTGCTTGAAGCCGTCGTCGCCCGCGATTTCCCAATGGACTTCTACCGGTGCACTCGGCATGCCGCCGCCCGGTGCGAACGGCTCGGGCGCGAGTCGCGTCCAGAGCACCACGGCGTTCGGTTCCGGGAAGCCGGACGCGACACCGAGCGTGAACGGATCCGTTGCAAAACGCGGCTCGGCCGCGCGGCCTGCGAACGGCTTCAGCAACCCGGCGGCGGCGAGGCCGACGCCGGCGCCGACGAGCGAACGACGGGATAGCGGCATGCGATGCTCCGAAACGGCCGGCCGCGGCGAAACCAGCGGCGATTATGATGAGTGGAATTCTACGCCGGTCCGTTGCAGGAGAGTGGCCGATGAGTAACGCAGGCATGACGATCGCGGTCGTTGGTACGGGCGACATGGGCAGCGCCGTTGGGGGCGCACTCGTGCGGGCCGGTTATCGCGTCGTGACGGCCGGCCAGGGGCGCAGTGCCGCCTCGCGCTCGCTCGCAGAGCGCGCCGGCATCGAGGATGTGGGCACGCTCGCGACCGCCGTTCGCGCCGCCGCGCTCGTGCTGTCGATCGTGCCGCCAGCCGCGGCGCGTGGCTTTGCGGCCGAGACCGCGCTTGCGATGCGCGAAACCGGTGCGCGGCCGACGTTCGTCGAGTGCAACGCCGTGGCGCCGCAAACCGTGCATGAGGTGCAGGCGATCGTTGCGCCCACCGGCGCCCCGTTCGTCGACGTCGGCATCGTAGGTCGAGGGCCCGGCCCCGGCGGCGAGCGCACGCGATTCTACGTGTCGGGCGCCGCGCGCACCGCCGTGCTCGAGCTTGCGGTGCCCGAGCTCGAGCTGATCGATTTGGGCGCGGATATCGGTACCGCGTCGGCGCTCAAGATGGCCTACTCGTCGCTGAACAAAGGCACCGACGCGTTGTTCACAGCCGTACTGCTCGCGGCCGAGCGGCTCGGCGTGCGGCCGGCGCTCATGCGCGAGCTCGCGGGCAGCCAGGCCGAAGCGCTCATGCGCATGCGCGCGCGCGTACCGTTCCTCGGTGCCACCGCCGCGCGCTACGCGCCCGAGATGGCCGAGATCGCGGCCACGTACGAGGGCGTGGGCGTGACGCCGGCGTTCCATCGCGGCGCGGAGTGGCTCTATGCACTCGTCGCCACTACACCGTTCGCAGCCGAGACGCGTGCGACGCAACCGCGCGAGCGTTCGCTCGACGCAGCGCTCGCGGTGTACGTCGCGGCGCTCGCTCACGTGCCCCAGTCCTAGCGACATTTGTTTTCGGCGAGGAGTTCGGAAAACCGAAGCCGCAGTCTGATGCGGGCAGGTTGGCGACCCGCTATTGTGGTCTCGCGCTCTTGCTGCAAGGAGGTTCACGATGTCCAGGGTTGCGCGTTTTGTTGCGATGACGTTTGGTTTGTAGTCTTGTAAGGTCCGGTATACGGATGAACGTGCTCGTCCTCGACGTCGGCGGCACGCACGTCAAGATGCTGGTCACCGGCGAGCGAATCCAGAAGATTCCATCCGGTCCGAAAGCTCGACGCGCGGCGAAAATGGTGGCGAAGACGAAACGCGCCGCAGCCGATTGGCAGTACGACGCGGTCACCGATCGGCTATCCCGGCCCCGTGCTGCACGGGCGCGTCGCCACCGAGCCGTCTCAATCTTGGCAAAGGCTGGGTTGCGTTCGACTTCGAGGCGCCGTTCGGGTGCCCGGTAAGGTGATCAATGATGCCGCGATGCAGGCGCTCGGCGGCTATCGCAACGGGCGCATGCTGTTCCTGGGGCTCGGCACGGGTCTCGGAACCGCATTCATCGTGGCCGGCATCGCCGAGCCGATGGAGCTCGGGCACCTGCCGTACCGGCAAGGCTACGTACGAAGACTATGTCGGCGCGCGTGGGCTCGAGCGGCTCGGCAAGAAGAAATGGACGCGAGCATGTGCTCGAGGTGATCGAGCAGCTTGCGCGCCGCGCTCGAGCCCGACGAGATACTTGATCGGCGGCGGCAATGCGACGAAGCTCGAAGAGCTTCCGCCGAGCTGTCGGCGCGGTGACAACGCGGACGCGTTCGCGGGGGGCTTCCGTCTGTGGCACCCTGCCGCCGCACGATCGAAGCCGTAGGAGGCCGCGATGCAACTCGGGATGATTGGGCTCGGGCGCATGGGCGCCAACATGGTGCGCCGACTCACCAGGAGCGGCCACGACTGTGTGGTGTTCGACAGGTCCGCGCAGGCCGTCGCGGCGCTGACCGAAGAGCATGCGACGGGCGCGGCGTCGCTCGTGGACTTCGTCGGCAAGCTCGCCACGCCGCGTTCGATCTGGCTCATGGTGCCGGCGGCGGCCGTGGACTCGACGATGGCCGATCTGCTGCCGTTGCTCGAGTCCGGCGACGTTCTGATCGATGGCGGCAACTCGTACTACATCGATGACATCCGCCGAGCCGCCGAGCTTTCGGCGCGTGGCATCCACTACGTCGACGTTGGCACGAGCGGCGGTGTCTGGGGCCTCGAGCGCGGTTACTGCATGATGATCGGCGGCGAGACTGGCCCCGTGGCGCGCCTCGACCCGATTTTCGCCGCGCTCGCGCCCGGCATCGGCTCGAAGGCACGCACGCCGGGCCGTGAAGCGGCGAACGGGACCGCGGAGCGCGGTTACCTGCACTGTGGTACGCATGGCGCCGGGCACTTCGTGAAGATGGTCCACAACGGCATCGAATATGGTTTGATGGCGGCCTATGCCGAGGGATTCGGAATCCTGCGTGCGGCCAACATCGGCAATCATGGCCACGACCTCGACGCCGAGACGACGCCGCTGCGCGACCCGGATCATTACCGGTACGAGTTCGCTCTCGACGAAATCGCTGAAGTCTGGCGGCGCGGCAGCGTCATCGAATCCTGGTTGCTCGATCTGACCGCTGCGGCGCTGACCAAGGACCCGCAGCTCGAGACTTTCGCGGGGCGGGTCTCGGACTCGGGCGAAGGACGCTGGACCATCAAGGCCGCCATCGACGAGTCGGTGCCGGCGCCCGTGCTGACGACGGCGCTGTACGCGCGCTTCAGCTCGCGCGGCGGCGCGGAGTTTCAGGACAAGCTGCTGTCGGCCATGCGCTACGGGTTCGGCGGCCACGTCGAGAAGAAGTAGCTCATGGCCAATAAACGTGCAGACGCTCTCGTGCTATTCGGCGCAACGGGCGACCTTGCGCACCGCAAGATTTTCCCCGCCGTTCAGGCGCTGATCGAACGGGGAGTCGACCTGCCGATCGTCGCGATCGCCAGGGCAGGCATGAACAAGGCTTCGCTTGTCGAGCGCGTGGCCGACGGCCTGGCACGCTTCGGCGACCCCAAGGATTCCGCCGCCAAGCTCAAGCTCTTCGAGAACCTGCGATACGTCGACGGAGACTACCGCGACGCGGCGACCTTCGAGCGCCTGAAAGAGGCGCTCGGCGAGAGCAAGCACCCGCTCTATTACCTCGCGATTCCACCGAGCCTCTTCGAGACGGTGATCCTGGCCCTCAAAGCGGCCGGCATCTCCGACGGCGCGCGCGTCGTGGTCGAAAAACCTTTCGGGCGCGATCTGGAGTCGGCCAAGGAGCTGAATCGCGTACTGCACAGCGCGTTCGCAGAGTCGGCGGTGTTTCGGATCGATCACTATCTCGGCAAGGAATCGGTGCAGAACCTGCTGTACTTTCGCTTCGCCAACGCCTTTCTGGAACCTCTCTGGAACCGCGACTACGTCCGCAGCGTGACCATCACCATGGCGGAAACGCTCGGAATGGAGGGCCGCGGCCGATTCTACGAGGAGGTGGGCGCGATTCGCGATGTGGTCCAGAACCATCTGCTGCAAGTCGTTACCCACTTGGCGATGGACCCGCCTGTCGGCCGCGGCGTCGACGGGCTGCGGGACGAGAAGAACCGCGTGCTCGAGTCCATTCGCACCGTGACCGGAAACAGCCTCGTCCGCGGTCAGTACGCCGGCTACCGCGAGGAGCCGGGCGTGGCCGCGGACTCCGATGTCGAGACGTATGCGGCGATGCGGCTGCACCTCGACTCCTGGCGCTGGGCGGACGTCCCGTTCTACATCCGTGCCGGCAAGCGCCTGGCAGCCACGGCGACCGAAGCGCTCGTCGAGTTCAAACATCCGCCAAAGCAGGTGTTCGCCGAGCAGAACGTGGACGGCAGCAACTATCTGCGCTTCAGGCTCGGCCCCGATCGCATTGCCATTGCCATTGGCGCTCGCGCCAAGAAGCCCGGTGTCGAGCTCGTCGGCCGGGACGTCGAGCTGTATGTGTGCAACAGCGGCGACGACGAGATGGGCGCGTACGAGCGCCTGATTGGCGACGCGATCATCGGCGACACGACCTTGTTCACGCGCGAGGACGCGGTCATCGAAAGTTGGCGGATCATCGATCCGCTGACGCGGATGCATACGCCGCTGCATCGCTACGCGCAGGGCAGCTGGGGCCCGGAAGAAGCCGATCGACTCGGCCAGTCGGAGCCGCGCTGGCGCGCGCCGGCCACGACCTGATGCGAACCGAGCTTCGCGCCCCCGGAGGCGGGTGAGCATGCCGGGTGAGCAGGAAGGGTGGCCCGCCGACGACGCGCCCGGCGGGCCGGGCATTCCACCGACGTGGACGTCGAGCAACAAAGACCTCATCGGCGCGAGCCTCGGGCGGAGTCGAGTCTGGTTCACGCTTGGGCACGGCATCGTCAACGAGGTCTACTATCCGCGCATCGATGTTCCGCAGATTCGCGATCTCGGTTTCATCGTTGCCGACGGCAAAGGATTCTGGTGCGAGGTCAAACGCCTCGATGCCTATGAGCTGCGGCTGCCGAAGCCCGGCATCCCGGCGCCGACCATCGTGCACCGACATGCGCGGTTCGAGCTCTCACTGCGCATTGCGCCCGATCCGCGGCGCGACGTGTTGCTCATAGAACTCGCGCTGCGCGGCGACGCGGACCTCAAACCCTACGTGCTGCTCGCGCCCCATCTCGGCGGCACCGGCTGGGACAACCTGGCCGCCGCCGGCACTCACTACGGCCGGAAGGTCCTGTGGGCGGAGCAGGGGCCGTTCGGTTTGGCGCTGGCGGCGGCCGACGCCGCGCAGGGCGACGCGCTCGGCCGGCGAAGCGCGGGCTATGTGGGATTCAGTGACGGCTGGCAGGACTTCGCCGCGAACGGCGCCATGGAGTGGACGCATGCACGTGCGGGTCCCGGCAACGTGGCGCTCCTCGGCGAGCTCGCGCGCGAGTGCGTGCTGGCGTTGGGTTTTGGATCCTCGCGCGGCGCCGCCGCCACGCTCGCGAGCGCCGCGCTCGCGCAACCGTTCGACGCCGTTTGGGCGGAGCATGTCGGCGCCTGGGACGGCTGGCATGCGAGCTGCCAAAGCAATGCCCCGGTTGCGACTGTTCGACCGGAGATCGACGCGCAAGTCTCGATCTCGCGCATGGTGCTGCGCTGCCATCTCGACAAGACCTACCCGGGCGCGATGGTCGCCAGCCTGAGCGTGCCCTGGGGCAACGCGAAGGACGATCGCGGCGGCTATCACCTCGTGTGGCCGCGCGATCTGGTCGAATGTGCCACGGCGCTGCTCGGCGTGGGTGGCGAGACCGAAGCGCGAGACGTTCTGCGCTATCTCATCGCGACGCAGCACGAGGACGGTCATTGGAACCAGAACCAGTGGCTCGGTGGAACGCCGTTCTGGCAGGGCGTGCAGCTCGATGAGACTGCGTTGCCCGTCATCCTCGCCGCTCTGCTGCACGAACGCGGCGCTCTCGACCGGATCGAAGTGGCAAGTATGGTTCGCAGGGCATTGGGCTTCATCGCCCGCATGGGCCCGGTCACCGATCAGGATCGGTGGGAGGAGGATCGTGGCATCAACGCGTTCACGCTCGCGGCGACCATCGCCGCGCTGGTCGCGGGCGCGGAGCTTCTGACGGGTGACGAGCGGCACGCTGCGATCGAGCTTGCCGACAACTGGAACCTGCGCATCGAGTCGTGGCTGTACGCGCAGCACACGCCGCTGGCCGAGCAGGCGGGTGTTGCAGGGCACTACGTCCGCACGGCGCCGCCCGAGATGCTCGTGGATCCGGCTGCGTTGCGCCAACCGGTGACGATCAAGAACCGCGAGCAGGACGCGGAGTGGAACGCGGACGCGCAGGTCTCCACCGATTTCCTGCAGCTCGTCCGTTACGGATTGCGGACGCCCGACGACCCTCGTGTGCGGAGCTCCGTCGCCGTGGCGGATGCGCTGCTGCGCGTCGTCACGCCGACGGGACCGGCCTGGCACCGCTACAACGGCGATGGCTACGGCGAGCACGCGGATGGCCGCGAGTTCGATGGCACGGGCGTCGGTCGTGCGTGGCCGCTACTGACGGGGGAGCGCGGCCACTACGAGCTCCTGGCGGGCAACGACGCGGTGCCGTTCCTGCTCGCGATGAGCGCGATGGCCGGCCCGAGCGGCATGTTGCCCGAGCAGGTGTGGGACGACGCACCGATTCCAGCGCGGCGGCTGTATCCCGGCAAACCGACGGGCTCTGCGATGCCGCTCGCGTGGACCCACGCCGAGTTCGTCAAGCTCGTGTTGTCGATGCAACTTGGCACGAGCTGCGATTGCCCCCGCGCGGTCTTTGCGCGTTACGGCGGCCGAATGCCGGTGCCGCGCGCCACCGTCTGGAGCGAAAGGGCGCCTGTCGCCGACTTCATCCGTGGTCGCGATCTGTGCGTGAACTTGCACTCGGAGTCGGTGGTCCGCTGGCGTGCCGATCAGAGCGGCGAGTGGCGAGAGGCTGCCACGGCGGCCGGTTTACCGGGCGTCCATTCCGCCGTGCTCCCGACCCGCAGCCTGCCCGAGGGAAGCCGCGTCGAGTTCACGTGGCAGCCGAGCACTGCGGCTGGGCCCACGAGTCCTATCTGCGAAGTCTGCGCGAGAAACGCCGACTAAGGCGCGCGTCGCCTACGGCTCAGCGCTTCTTTTTTGCTTTCCGACGTGCGGCGGGTTTGGCCGACGAGCGCTTTTTCTTGGCGGGTGCGGCCTTCGGCCGCGCAACGACTTTGTGGATCGGGATGATTTGTGGCGGCCCGAGATCGACGCCGAGCTGCTTCGCGATTGGCGTCAGCGTCTTGCCGAACTTGTCGAAGGCCGCCTGCGACGTCCAGACGTCGAACACGGACAGCTTGGCAGGGCTGCCGAATGAGGCATGGTAAAGCCGTCCCGGCGGATGACCTGCGCCTGCCTGTCGCAACCGCTTGATGGATTCGTCGTATTGCTCCGCAGACAGGGCCGCGGGCGAAAAGTAGACGCCGATCGCCATAGTTGGATCCCCAGGTTGATGACACGGCACGGTCGTGCCTGCGGCGCTGGCGCGCTAGGGGACACTAACCCCTGCGGCACAGAGCCGCAACCGAAATCGGCGCGAGCGCGTGTCAGCGCTCAGCTGAACATGCTCTGGTAAGCCTCGACGAACTGCTTCGTCGTCAACGGAGCTCGGCCCACGATGTCCCGGATCGGCTGCGTGGCTTCGGTCGAGAACGCGCCTTTCTCGGCGGCGCGCGACACGGCCAGCAGGTGCGTCACGAGCCAGTCCGGCAGGTTGCGTGCACGCATTCCTTTCTCGGCCTGCTCAAGCGTCGCGGCGACGTAGGTGACGGGCTTGCCGAGCACCTGCGAGAAGACCTTGGCGAACTCGTCGAGATTGGTCAGCACACCTGTGAACTCATAGACCTTGCCCGCGTACTTGTCGGGATCGCGCAGCACGCGTGCGCCGAGAGCGCCGGTGTCGCGCACGTCGATGAAGGCCAGCGGCAGCTGCGCCGGGAACGGCATGACCATCTTGCCGTCGTTCTTGATTGCCGTCGCCTGCCCGAACGTGTTCTGCATGAACAAGCCGGGGCGCAGGATCGCCCAGCGCAGGCCGCTGCGCTTGACGGCCTCTTCGACAGCGTGGTGGCCGCGGCCCACGACGGATTCCGCGTCCGGGCCGACGATGGCCTTGCCGCCCGACACCTTGACGAAGTAGTTCACGCCCGCCGCTTTGGCCGCTTCGAGAATGTTGATCTGCTGTTTGTCCGCCTCCGGGTTGTGCCCGGTCACCACGAACACGCTCTTGACGCCCTTCAGCGCCTTCTCCATCGCCGAACGATCGGTGATGTCGGCGAGGGCGGTCGGCACGTCGGCGCCCAGCACTTCGAGGGCCTTGTCCGAGTTGCGCACGATACACAGCGGGCTCTCGCCGAGCGTCAGCAGCTCCTTGACCGTCGCTCGCCCCGTGTTACCCGTCGCGCCGAATACTGCAATCATTTCATCGCTCCTTGGATCAATCCGCCGTTGCCGATCATACTGCAGTGGTAGCTGCGCGGTGAGCCAATGGATGGCGAGCGAGCGGGTGGCCGTCGTGGCCGGAGGATGACACGTTGACACGTAAACGCGGCGGCCGCGCTCGGGCGGAATCGGCAAACCAGGATGCGGTCCCGTACGAGGGCCTGACGCCCGACGTCATCATCGGCGCGACCGAGACCTTCGGCTACGAGTGCACCGGCAGCATCCTGGGGCTCGCGAGCTACGAGAACCGCGTGTACCAGATTGGCGTAGCCGAAGGCTTCGTCGTGGCGAAGTTCTATCAGGCCCGGCCGCTGGTCGAACGCCGCGATCTTAGAGGAGCACGAATTCGCGCTCGAGCTGGCGGCGCAGGAGATTCCTGTCGTGCCGCCGATCAAGCATGCAGGCAAGACGCTGCACGAGCACGAGGGCTATCGGTTCGCGCTGTCCGAGCGGCGGGGCGGGCGTTGGCCGGAGCTTGGCACGAGCGAGGATCGTGAGTGGCTCGGCCGGTTCCTGGGCCGAATGCACGCCGTGGGCGGCACGCGGCGGTTCCGCGCGCGGCAGACGCTCGATCGCGAGGAGCTCGGCACGCGCGCCGCGGAGCAGGTGCTCGGGGGCGACTGGTTGCCGCCGCATCTCGTCGAGAGCTACGAGAACGTGACAGAGCAGCTGATGGAAGCGATCGACGCGTGCTTTACGGACGTGGGCCGGTATCGCGAGCTGCGGATTCACGGCGACTGCCACCGCAACAACGTGCTGTGGACCGACGCCGGCCCGCACTTCGTGGACCTGGACGACTGCGTGAACGGCCCGGCCGTGCAGGATCTCTGGCTGTTCCTCGCGGGCTCGCGTGACGAGATGGCCGCGCAGCTCGGCGACTTGCTCGAAGGCTACGGCCAGTTCTGCCAGTTCGACTACCGCGAGCTGCAATTGATCGAAGCGCTGCGTGCCCTGCGCTTGATGCACTACACCGCATGGATCGCGCGTCGTTGGCACGACCCCGCGTTTCCGCGGGCGTTCCCGTGGTTTGCCGAACCGCGCTATTGGGAGGAGCACGTGCAGGCGCTGCTCGAGCAACGCGCGGTGCTCGACGAGCCGCCGCTTGCAGTGCTTGTTTGAGCAGCGCGTCACAGCCGCCCGGCTCGGGTGGTCAAGAACTGAGGCGACCGGCCGACAGCGGACTCGAGGAACCGAGTCCCGGCGATGCCGAAATACCCACAACCCGGCGATATCTACGAGTCGCAGCTCTACCCGGAGCAGACGTGCAGGGTCGTGACCGTGCAACACGCGCAGGTCACGTTTCAATGGCTCGGCGAGTACCAGCGCATCGAGCCGCAGGTCGTGCCCGTGAACCGGTTCATCGCCGACTTCAAGCAGCGCACCGGAGCCGCTGATCCCACGGCCTCAAGTCCGCCACTGCACGGCCGATAACTCGGTTGCGGCACACGGGTGCCGGGACGAGGTTTTGCATGCTCGGAAGGTTGTGCGGCTGGCTTGCGGTCGTGGCGACGCTGTTCGCGACCGGGGCTTGTACGGTGCCGCCGGAGAGCGACGGCGCGGCGGCGGCCGTGTCGAGCGACGACGCGGTGCTCGCGGCGCAACTTTACGCCGGGGCGCCCCGTACGCCGCCAGGGTTTCTTGCCGATGCCGCGCCGCCGTCGTTTTCGCAGGTCGCGACGTATCACCTCAAAGCTCGTGAGATCGACTCGAACGCGCCCACGCAGCACGAGCTTTGTACCGACGACTGGACCGAAGCGCTCGCATGGTCCGAAACCGTGGCGCAGCAGGCGCCGACGTATCTCGACCTCGTCGGCAACACGTCGACCGAGCGTTACTACGAATTCGACCGCGTGCCGCACGGCGACCCGCAACGTTACGAGCGCATGCGCGTGTTCCGCTGCAGCTACCTCGACCGCACCGGCGTGGATCTCGATTCGACAGGCGACTTCGCCGGGACGCTGAACGTGCGGCCGCTCGACGCTGCCGCGTTGGGCGGCCTGGCCGAATATCTGTGGGAGTTCAGCGAGTACGACAACGTGAATCACGCGGTGGTCGCGAGCGCAGCGGAGCCTGTGACGAGCGGCCTCGCGCATACGCTGACTCTCGCGAGCCTCGAGCGCGGTGCGACTTGCGATCGGGTGGTGTTGAGCAAGTGGACGACCACGCTCGATTCCCCGACGGGCGAGCTGCGCTCCGCCGTCACGGCGCTGCGGGAGTTCTCCGTGCACCGCATCGGCGACGCGGTCGTCGGCTGCTAGCGGCTGCCCGGGCGTAGCCGCGACAGATCGAGATCGCGCAGCGAATCCTGATCGGTCTTGAATCGGAAGCGGATATACGGCCCCGTCGCCGTGTAGCGGCTCGCGTCGAACGTATCGTCACGGAAGCCGCGGAAGTTGTAGCCGACCGACAACCACAGATTCTTCGCTGCGTTGATGCCGACATCGACGCCGATCGACTGCTCGCGCGTGCCGGCCGCGAACGAATGCAGCTCCGTCGCGTGCAGGCCGATGTCGAGCGTTTTGGTCAGGTCGCGGCGCAGATCGATGCCGAGCAACGAAGTCCAGCCCGAGTAGCGCTCGCCGTCGATCGTGCTGCGGGCGAATCGCGCGCCGACCTGCGTGCCGATCTCGAGCTTCTGGCCGATCTGCAGGTGCACGTTCAGGTTGTTCACGAGACGCGCTGTCGCGATGGTCGAGAGAGAGCTCACGCTGTCGTTGCTCTCGAGATCGAGCCGCTCGAGCATCACGAGACGGCTGTCGACGGGCCGGTACGCGTAGGAGAAGCGCGTGTCGGCCGTGCGGCTCGCAGCCGACGTCGTATCGTTGTCGAGCCAGTGCGCCGTCAGCGACAGTGCGCGCCCCGCTACAGGCTCGCGGAAAAAACCCGTCAGGAGCGCCCAGCGGTCTGCGCTCTGCGCGTCGCGGCGCTCGAGCCGCGACGTGAACGTCCAGAGCTCGGCGCGATACTGGCCACCGACGAAGGTAGCCGTGTAGTCCTCGCCGAGATTGCCGGTGACGAGCGGCACGGCCGGGTTCGGGCGCGCGGCCGCGGTATTCGCGCCCGTCAGCGTCTGGCTCTGGTCGAGCGCCTGCGTCCATGGCCCAGTTCGGGCCGATGCGCCACGACTGCGTGAGCCCCAAGTTTGCGAACACGCGCGGGCCGTACTCGCTGAACTCGTGGCTCACGCTCGACGCGAGCTGCGTGCCGGCCCACGGGGTGCTGCGTACGCCAATGCGCGTCATGCGTGCGTCGATGTTCGCCCCGTTCGCATCCTCGACTTCGCCGAACAGCGTGGTTGCGGCGTTCACGTGGTAGTCGAGGCCGAGCGTCGTTCGCTCGGGGAAGTCGAGGCTCTCGTCGCGCTGACCCAAGGCCTGTTCCGTCAGCGCCCGCAGCGTGATGCGGTCGTTCGCCAAGTCGCGGCTGCCGCCGATCGACACGAGCTCGCTCAGTTTCTCGCCGCTCTGCGGCCCCGCCGAAGGCAAGTTGTCGACGACGCGGCGCACACCGAAGCTCTCCGTGGCGTCGTCGCTCTCGTGGCGAGCCTCGGCGCTCGACGAGCTCGCGATCGGCGCCCGTCGTGAGGTTCTCCTGGCGGTACGCTTCGCCGCGCGCGGTCCAACGGCCCGCAAGCTTGGCGTGCGCATCCACGCCGACTTTGTGCGTGCCAGCTTCGGTCGAGAGCTGTTGCCCCACGCCGAAGCCCGGCTCCTGCTCGCGCGCGTAGGCCTTGAGATCCAGACGCTCGGTCACCCGCTTGACCTCGGCGAGATACGCGCCGGCTGCGCCGCGTGCGGGATTCGCGGAATCCGTCTGCGCCACCTCGGCGCGCAGCTCGAGCGCGCCGTTCGGGCGGTAGCGCAGGTCGGTGCCCGTGAGTCGCGTGTCGCCGGTGGCCGAGCCTTCCTCGACGAGCGTGGCGCCGAGCTCGAGCTTGTCGTCGGCGAGCCGCGTCGTTGCGCGCGCGCCCGCCGTCGTGCCGCCGTCGTTGCGGGTCAGGGTTTCGTACTCGGCGACCACGTAGACCGGGTTGAACGCAGGGTCGCGGCCCGGCACGGGCCGCGCGAACGTCACGATGCCTGTCAGATAGTCGATGCTGTAGTCGATGAACCGCGCGAGCTGCTGCGTCTCGACGACGACCTCGCTGCGGATCCGATCGCGCACTTCGATGCGCAGCCGGTCGCTGTTCGCGACGAGATCGGCGCGCGAGAGCTGGTAGGGGCCCGACGTGCCGTCGCCGAGGAACTCGTCGCGGCCGTAAGTCTCGCGGTTGTCCGCCGCGAACGCGCTGACTTGCACGCGCTTACCGGCGAAGTCGGTCTTGAGACCGGTCAGGCTGCGGCTGTAGCGGCCGAGCTCCGTGAGCGTGAAGCCGGTCTGAAATCGCCGAACATCGCACTCAGCGCGCGGCGCTCGATCTTCAAGTAAAGCTTGCGCGTGGACGCGGCTTCGAAGCGCTGTTCCACCGCGTCGCCGTACAGCGTGTAGTAGCGGTTCGGCTCGATTGCGCCGAAAAGGCGCTGCTCGGCTTCGGCGCGATCGCGCGCCGAGTCGTATGCGATCGTCAGCAGTGTCGAGCCTTTGACGCGGCCCTTCGCGAAGAATGCGATCGCGGCCATCGCGCGAATACCCGTCCTCGACGTCCGCGGGCTCCAGCGACGCGTTCAGTTTCGTGTACGCGGCTGTGCCTTCGGCGATGCCGACGAGGATCCAGTCGCGTTGCTCGGGCGTGAGCCAGGCGCGAATCTCCTGCTCCTGACGCTCGTTGAAGCTGCAACCTCAAGATTACGGCGCCGGTCTGCACCGTGGGCTCGAGCGCAATCCGCACGAGGCCGTCGTCGCCGACCGCGAACGTCGGCTCGCGCGGTTTGCGGAGAGCAGCGGGTTGTCGCGCAGCGTCGCGACTTCGAACGCGGTGCGATACGGCGGATCCACCTTGTACGCGCCGAGCGTGCCGGGCCGCGCGGGTTGGCCCGACGCGTCGAACACGCGCAGCGCGAGCACGGGCTCGGCGCGGCCGTCGGCCGTCAGCAGCGATTCTTCTGCGACGAGCTCCGCGCGCACGCCGCCGCTGCCGTAGCGCACGATGCGCGTCAGCTCGGCCGCCACGCTGCCGTCGGCCGCGTGCACGCTCGCGACGAGCCTGTTGTCGCCGTCGACGAGATCGACGCCGCGCCAGCGGCTGAGCGCGACCGAGTTCGCCGCATTCGTCTCCACACCTTCGAAATTCAGCTCGCTGACGGGGCGGCCGTTCACCGGCGAGCGTCACGGTCTGGTCGGGCAGATGCGCAATCGCGATGCGGATGCTCGGCACTGCCGGCGTGAAGCCTTCCGCGCGGTTGCAGCCACGCGATTTTCGGTTCCAGCGTGGAGAAATCGATGGGCACCGGTCGCTCGTCGCCGCGCACGGTCGAGTCGTTCGTCGCCGGCGGCACGGTCTTGCGAGCGCCTGCATCGAGCGAGCCCGCGGTCGCGACCGGCGCGGTCTCCGCCGCGCCCGTCGCCACGGCGAACGTCTCGGCGGCCACGGTCCGGGTGCCCGTGATCTCGATTTCGACGCGCCGATTGCGTGCGAGGCTCGCAGCGTCCGTGCCGAGCGCGATCGGCTCCTCGGCGCCGCGGCCTTCGACGACGAACGTGGCGTTCGGCAACGTTGTGCGCAGGTCGTCCGCCACGACCTGTGCGCGGGCGCGCGACAGCGCGTAATTGTCCGCGAAGCGCGCGCGGTTCTTCGCAGCGATCGGTGTCTGATCCGAATGGCCGACCACCTCGATCGAGACGTCGGCCACGTCGCGCCAATTCGCGGCGATGCGCTCGAGCTCCGCGCGGTCGGCTGCGTCGATCTCGGTCGCAAGCGCATTGAAGCGCGGCGAGAACGTGCGGTGTTCGTTCTCGCGCTGGGCGGCGTTGCGATGCACGACGTTGACGACGGGCGCCGTCTGCTGCGACGGCTCGGTGGGTGTCGCGAAACGCAGCACGGCCCGCACGGGCAGGTCGGACACGCCGGCCGGCGCGCCGGCTTGCCGCGTTGCGAACGAGAGCGTCGCGGCAGTATCGGCACCGAACGCGCCGAGCGTGAAGCGCAACGCCCCGGCCACGAGCTCGGGATCGGCGACCGGTGCATCGCCGAGGCGCGCGCTGCCAGTCACGTACTCGAGCCCGACGGGCAACAGCACGAGCAGCTCGGCGGAAGAGAGCGGCACGCCGCTCGCGGTTACCGTCGCGGCGTGAACGAAGCCTTCGGTCGCGGCGTTCGTGGTGAGCCCGAGCCGGGTGTTGCCGGTCGGTGCGGTGCGGTGCGCGAGCACGAAGTTGGCCGTCGCGAGCCCGCCGCCACGCGCATCGACGAACTGCGAGATCGCGTTGCCGGCGCGGCGCACGGGCGCGCCGCAGCGCAGCGGCTCGAGCTCCACTGGCAACGTGATCGTGTCGAGCTGCGCCACGTGTGAACCCGGCGCGAGCCCTTCGAAATGGTACTTGCCCTCGTTGTCGGTGACGGCGTAACGGCCGTCCTCGAGATACACGCGCACGCCAGGCACGCCGGCCGCGCCTTCGAGCGGCGCGTCGCACGCCCCCTCGACCACGCGGCCGAGCAGCACGGCTTTGCTCTGAAACAGATCTTCGCGCAGCAGTACGGTGGCCGTGGCCTCGTTCGACTCGACGCCGTTGTTTGCCGTGGCCGTCGCACGGTTCACGACCTTCGGCTCCGCACTGGTGGTGGCGACCACGGCCACGTAGTGCACGGCGAGCCGAAGCCCGGCGCCGAACGTGCCGAGGCGGAACGTCAGCGTGCGGCCGTCGGCCGAGATCTCAGGCTCCCGCGGCGCGCCCGATTCGAGCCGGGCCGAGCCTTTCTGGTAACGCATGTTCGGCGGCAGCCGGTCCGTGACGACGACGTCGTTGAGCGGCGCATCGCTGGCGTTGCGTGCGGCGACCACGTACGGCACGAAGTCGCCGACGGCCGCGTACTTCGCCTGCGTCGTCTTGTCGAGCTGCAGCACGCTGCCGACGGGATCGAGCGGAATGTCGACGGCGGTTGCTGCGGTTGCCGTCACCGGCAGTGCGCCGCCGAATGATGCGGGCGCGAGTCGGTACGGCGCGCTCGGCAACGTCTGCAGGTCGGCCTCCGCCACCTGCGACGGATAGCCGTAGCGCTGCGGTGGTTCGACCTCGAGTCGGTAGTCGCCCGGCGCCACGATCGGGAAGCGGAACACGCCGGCCGCGAACGAGTACACCGTGCCGCCGGAGTCCGTCACGGGCTGGCCTGTGACGAGCTCGGCGGGGAAGCGACTGGTGCCATCGTCGCCGAGCACGCTGGCCGCGGTACCGGTCGCGGCGTCGACGAGGCGTACGCGCGCGCCGGTCACGGCCGCGCCCGTGCGCGAGTCGAACACGCGGCTGAACGGATCGACGAGCGCGATCGCCGTGGTCGTGTCGGCCGCGTTCTGGGGATCGGTGTAGCTCGCGGCGAGCTCGCTGTCGCGCTGTACCTGAAGCACGCAGTCGCCGGGCGTCGCCGCGGTCGCGCGCGTCTGCACGTAGCCGACGAAGCGGCCGGAGTCGACCGCGGTTTCCTCGAGCACGACTGTCTCGGTGTCGCCGCCGGCCGCCGTCAACGTGAGCTCGATGTGATCGATCTTCGTAGAGTCGCGATTGCGGTCCAAGTCGAGCACGTCCAGGAACACGGCTTCGCCGCCGTGCACCGTGCTCGTGATGCTGAGTGGCAGCGCCTGGCCGAGTGGCAGGACGGCGCCGTTGCTCGCGAGCGGTGGCGGCAGCGGCGTTTGTCCCGCCGTGTTACGGCACTCGGTCGTCGACGCGATCAATGCGCTGCCGCGAGCGGGGTCGGTGCGCAGCAACGACAGCACGGCGCGCGAGGGCGCCGGGGCCGCCAGCAGCGAGACCTCGTTGCTTTGCACCGTCGCCGCGCCGGCCGGGCCGACGAAGTCGAGCGTCGCGTGATTCGTGATCGGAGTACCGGGCGCAGTGGCCGCGAACGCGGTGGTCGCTAGGAGGAAGGCAAAGAGGAATGCAAGAGTTCTCTCGCAAAGAGCGCCAAGGACGCCAAGAAGACGAAGCAAGGGAAGAAGGAAATCGGGGCGCGGAGAAACGGCGCGGGCGGAGCAGCTTTGCGCTGCTCCGCCCTCTCGTTGCGAGCTCCTGACTGTCGGGGGCGGCGCGGTGCCGCGAGTTTCGCGTGGCCGCGCCGCTGCGGCCGCACCCATCGTCGTCAGCGAAGGGCGCTAGTTGATCTGCACGCGGAACCGCACGATCGCATTGCCACCCGCCGCGATGTTGCCGATGGCCGTGGCGTTCACGATCAGTGCCGTGCCGTTGTTGAAGCAGCCGTCGCCGTTCGTGTCGGTCGGCGTCTCCACGACGCACGCGGCGGTGGCGCCGCCCACGATCTGCACGCTGTTCGAGCCGCCGTAGGCGCCGCTCACGAACGTCGTGTTCGCAGGCAGCGGATCGTTGACCCCGACGCCCGTCGCGGGCGTCAGACCGCCGTTCGCGATCGTGATCGCATACTCGACCACGGCGCCGGGCACGGCGCGCGGGCTCGCGCTGCCGAACGGGTCACTCACGACCGTCGCGGCCTTCGTGACCGTCAACGCTGCAGAGCGAACCGCGTACTGGTCCGCCGCGCTCTCGGTCGCGTCGTTGCCGGCGTCGCCGAACACGATCTCGACCGTAGCCGGGTTGTTGGCGCCGGGTGACTGCACTTCGAGCGTCGCGCCGTTGGTGGCGGGCGCTGCGGTGCGGGCCTGCAGGCGCACGTTCGCGAACGCGCCGTTCAGCGCGGACAGCGGAACGTTGCCGAGCACGAACACCGTGATTGTCGCGCCGGGCACGAGCCGGTTCACCGCGGTCGCGGTTTCGGTGCCGTCGTACGTACCGTTGCCGGTCGCGTTACCGCCGCTCGGGTCTTCATCGACGCGGATCTGCAGATTCGGCAGGCCAACGTTGAAGGAGTCGGTGTTGCCGAACAGCACCGTGGCGACTTCCTCGCTGAGTGACAGCTGATAACCTTCGGGCGCGTTGCCGGTGTTTGTCACAGTGAACGCGAGCACCGCGTTCGTCGCGCCGGGCGCCGTGATCGTGGCGTTGCCGGACAACTCCGCGACCGTGAGGTCGATCAGGTTGTCGACCACGAACGTCGTGTTCGCGCCAGCGTTGACGCCGGGCGCCGTGTTACCCGTCGGCGAGCTCTCGATCAACGTCTGCGGCACGCCGCCGACCGAGTAGTTCACCGTGGCGCGGTTCTGGATCGAGACGCCGGCGGGCGTCAACTGCGCGTACGCGGTGTTCCAGAGCGAGCCGCCGAGGGCCAGCGCGCTCGCGAGCGTAACCCGCAAACCAAGGCGGGCGAGGGTCGTCATTTCACTTCTCCTTGCTACTGACTAACCGACGGCCGCATCCGATGCGGCCGTGCATGCGAAAGCGGGCTACAGAACGACGGCGCGATACCGCACCATCAGCGTCTCGCTCGGGCCGATGGGGCGGCCGAGCACCCAGCGGATCGCCAAGTACTCGTCGGCGCGCGCGGCGCGCTTGCTGCCGTCGGCGGCAGGAACCGTGAGGGCTTGCGGCGCGGCAAACGACTTGCCGTCGAGCGAGAACTCGATCGCGGCACCGGGGCCGAATGCCGTGTCGCCGAGGTAGTGCATGTGCTCCGGCACGGCGTTCGTGATCGCGATGTCGGCCGCGGGTTTCGCGCAGACGTTGCTTGCAACGATCGTCCACACGACCTGGTCGCCGGGCACGACCTTGGCTGCAGGCACGAGCCGCGTCGCGTTCTTGCCGCTGTCGTCCACGTACGACTGCGTGAGCTCGGCCGTGGTTTTGAGCTCGATACAGCCGCGCTCGGTCGACTGCGCCGCGGCTGTTCCGGCGACGATCGCGGTCGCGCCGATGGCGGCGGCCAGGTGCCAAACGATTCGATTGCGCATGGGTTCTCCTGCGTGCCTAGTTGATCGTCACTGCGAAGTCGATGGTTTGGGCGCCGCTGGCGGACGTGAGATCGCCGAGCGCCACCGTGACCGCGGGCGCGGGTGCCACCACGTACGCGCCCGTGTCCGCGTCCGCCGCGTCGGTCAGCGCCGCGCCGTTACGCTTCAAGCTTCCGGCCACGTAAGTCGTATTCGCGGGGATCGCGTCGCGGAAGGCCGCGCCGACAGCGGTGCCGCTGCCCGTCGCGGTCACCACGACGCGGTACGCAATTGTCGCGCCGGGCACCGGCTCGCTGCTGCCGAACGCGTTCGTCACGGTCTGTGATTTCACAGCGGAGACATTCACCGCGCCGATGAGGTACTCGCCGTAGATCTGGGCCTGGCCTCCGCTCGTGCCCGCGATTGCGTCGACGCCGCCCGAGCCCTGCCCCGCGAACACGGTGCCGGGCGTGCCGGTGCCGGTGCGCGCCGCGGCGTGCAGTTGGCTGCGGCCGCGCGTGCCGTCGGCCAGGCCGGCGGGAATGTCGTTCAAGACGATCACGCCGACGTTGGCATCCGCAGCGAGCGTCGGGTCGTTACTGCCCGCGACGTATGGTGTGTCGGCCGCGGACAAGTCGCCGCTGCCGTCGGTGTCGATATAGAGGAACGGTGTGGACGGTACGGGATCGAAGTCGTCGCCCACGAGAGCGCTCAAGCCTGCGAGCGCGAACGTTTCGTTGCTGTTGCCGGTATTCGTGACGCGGAACACGAGCGCTTTGTTCGTCGCGCCGGCGATCGCCGTGACGGTCGGGCTCTGCAGCGTAACGGCCACGTTCAGGATCTCGGCCACGATGACCGTCGCGGTGTTCGAGTTCGTCGATACGGGCGAGCCGCCCACCGTGTAGTCGACGGTGGCGGTGCTCTGAATCGTCGTTCCGGCCGTCGTCCCGGCCGCGTGCACGCGAAGCGGCAGTGCGGCCGTCAGCGACACGACGAAGAGTTGCCATAACCGGTGGCGCGCGTCTTGCGGCCAACGGAGAGGCGCAGGCGTAGATCTCATCCTTGCGATCGATACCAGCGAGTAGTCCGGCGCGCATTCTGCAAAGTCGCGAGGCGGGGCCTTGTGATGCCGGTCTAGGTTTCGTCAAACGCGACTCAAGTTTCCGGCGAAACTGTCGAGCGGTTCGCGAATTGTTATGTTCCATGGCCGACACTGCGCGTCGTTCGGCACGGTAAGCGACAGAAAGACGAAATGAATCGCCTTTTTCCAGCGTGGGGCCTCCTGGCTCTGCTGCTCGCGCCCGCGTTCGCCGTGGCGCAACCGATCACGCGTTACGCCCGGTTCACGGGCAACATCAATTTCGTCGCGACCGGCGGGTCGCTGCGCACGCAATCGAACAACGGCGACTCGTGCGCCGTTGGCGCCACGAGCTCGCAGGCGCTGACGGGCATTCCGGCCGGCGCATCGATCGTGGCTGCGTATCTGTACTGGGGAGGCTCGGGCTCCACCGCGGACACGAGCGTCACGCTGAACGGCGCAACCATCGCCGCGCAGCGCACCTTTTCGTCCACGTTCGTGAACGGCGGCACGAGCTACCCGTATTTCGGCGGGTTCGCCGATGTCACTTCGCGCATTACGGGCAACGGCACGTTCACGTTCGGCGGGCTCACGGTCAACACCGGTGCGCCGCACTGCGCGAGCAGCGCCGTGGCCGCGGGCTGGGCCGTGATCGCGATTTACGGTTCGCCGAGCGAGCGGTTGCGCGCCGTGAACGTGTTCGACGGTCTCGACTACTTTCGCGGCAGCGCCGTGACGCTGAGCCCCGACGGCTTCAGAATTCCGAATTCGAACATCGACGGCCGCATGGCGATCGTTGCGTGGGAAGGCGACCCCGGCAATTCGACGGCACTGAACGGCTTCAGCGAGGCGTTGAGCTTCAACGGCACCACGGTCGACGACGGCATCGTGGTTCCAGGCAGCGACCCTCCGATCCAGCCGTACGACGGGACGGTGAACTCCGTGGGCGCGGCGGACACGTACGGCGTGGACGTCGATACGTTCGACGTGTCCACACTGCTTGCGCCGGGCCAGACATCGGCCACGACTCAGTTCTCCTCGGGCGGCGATCTCGTGTTGCTCACGGCGCAGGTCGTCAGCGTCACCAGCGAACCGGTGGTCGATCTTTCGCTGGCCAAAACGCACACCGGCAACTTCACCGTCGGCGCGAACAACACCTATCGCCTGACCGTATCGAACGCGGCAGGCGGGCAACGTGAGGACAACACGGTCACCGTGACCGACGCGCTGCCGGCGGGCCTCGGCTTCGTATCGGGCGCGGGCACGGGCTGGAGCTGCTCGGCGTCCGGGCAGAACGTGACCTGTAGCCATCCGCCGCCGCTCAATCCCGGCGCGTCGCTGCCGCAGCTGACGTTGACGGTCACGGCCACCGGCGCCGCGGTGCCGAGCGTGACGAACACGGCCACGGTCGCGAGCGCGAGTTACGACGTCAATGCAGCGAACAACTCGGCCAGCGACGCAACGGTTGTCGCGGGCCCGAACCTTTCGACGTCTACGAAGACCGTCGTCGATACGAACGGCGGCGATCCGGATCCCGGCGACACGTTGCGCTACACGATCACGCTGCTCGAGACGAACGGCATCGCCGCCAGTGGCGTGTCCATCGTCGACGACCTGGCCGCCGAATTCGGATCGCTCAGCGTCGTGAGCGTGCCGGCCGGCGCGACGAACCTCTCGACGGGTGCCGGCACGGGCGCCAACGGCACCGGTCGCGTCGACGTCCGTGGCATCGCGGTGCCGGCCAACGGCAGCGCGACGATCGTGTTCGACGTGCGGATAGCGGCCGGCACGGCGCCCGGCACGCCGCTGAACAATTCGGCCATGGTCACGAATCCGGGCGGACCCGGCGCGACACCGGCTGCGCCGCAGTTGATCGTGTCGCCGTCGGCGATTCCGTCGTCCGGTACAAAGCCCTTGTATCTGCGCAGCTCGCCGTCGGTGGCGTTGTCGCGCACGCCGCCAACCGCCGACGCCGATGTGACCGTGGCGTTCGGCGCGCCGGTGACGTGGACGCTGACACCGGCCCTCGCGTTACCGCTGACATTACCCGCCGGCAACATCGCGGTGCCGCTGTGGCTGGCGCGCAGCGGTGGCGGCGGCACGCGCACGGTCGGCGTGACACTCGCGAACAGTGCGACGGGCACGATCGGTGCGGCGACGCAGACGATCAACCTGAATACCGGCTCGCCCTCACTGGCGACGTTCGTGATTGCGAACGCCGTGACGCGCACGTTTCCGGTCGGGTCAACCTTCAGCGTAAACCTGACGCAGACCTCGCCGACGGTCGTGAACCGGCCGACGCTGTTGTATCCCGTCGGCGCTGCGGCGGGAGACTACAGCCGTGTGTCGCTGCCGAGTGCCACCGTCATCAACGTCGACAGCGTGCAGACCTGGAGCGCTGCCTACAACGGCGGCGCGGCACTCGCGAATTTCTACCCTGGCGACACCGTGTTCGTGCGCGCCACGATCAGCGACCCATTCGGCAACTTCGATATCTCGTCGGCGCGCGTATCGATCGTCGATAGTGCGGGTACGGTGCGGCTCAGCAACGCGGCGATGACCGCCGTTGCGAGCCCGACGACTGCGACCCGGCTGTACGAGCTCGCGTACGCGGTGCCGGCCGGCGGACCGCTTGGCGGGTGGTCGGCGCGCGTGACCGGTGTCGAGGGTACGGAAGGTGTCGTCACGCACACGCGCACCGGCGGCTTCGTGGTTGCGCCGCGGCTGCCGGCGTTGCGCGTGCAGAAGACGGTGGCGGTGCTGACCGACCCCGTGCGCGGCTCGACGAACCCGCACCAGATTCCGGGCAGCGTTCAGCGCTATCAGGTCGCGGTCACGAACTTGGGGTCGGGCACTGTCGACGCGAGCACGCTCGTGATCGTCGATCCGGTTCCTTCGGGCGCGGCGATGTACGTCTCGACGGCCGCCGGCAATCCGGTGCAGTTCATCGACGGCAGCGTGTCGAGCAATCTGGCGTTCAACTACGCGGCGAACGTGAGCTACACGAACCTGCCGGGTGGTGCGGCGCCGTACACCTACGTGCCCGTGCCTGACGCGAACGGCTTCGACGCAAACGTCACTGCCGTCCGCATCGCGCCGACCGGGACGCTGGCCGCCGCCAGCGGCGCCTCGCAGCCGAGCTTCACGATCGAGTTCCGCATCCGCGTGCCCTGAGTTGCGCGTAAGCGTTCCGGCGGGCGGCGAACGAGGGCCCCCTCGCGGGACCGTCTGCGCACAGGGATGTGCGCAGACGAGCCGCAGGGATGCGATTTCCGGCGTGTCCCGCGAGGGGGCCCTCGTTCGCCGCCCGCCGGAACGCTTACGCGGTACGGTCGACCTGCCGTATGCTGAACTCGTCGTGCAACGATGGCGGGGGGAGCTATGCGTCTGCGGCCGATTCAAGCGACGGCGCTCGTGTTGCTGCTCGGCTGTGCGGTCGCGCAGCAGCCGCCCGCAGAAAAGACTACCTGGACGCCGGCGCGGACGCCGGACGGCCAACCGGATCTGCAGGGCACGTGGGTCAACTTCGACGGCACGCCGTTCGAGGCCGACACCTCGCTGGCGCAGTCCGACGTGAATCCGCCGTCGCACTGGACCGACCACGACAGCCCGATGAGCCCGAAGCGTCGATCGATGGTCGTCGAGCCGCCCGACGGTCGCGTGCCGGTCATGAAGTGGGCAGAGGAAAAGCGCGACTACGATCTTGCGCATCTTCAGGATGCGCCGTGGCACGAGACGCCGTGGGTCCGCTGCATCACGCGCGGCGTGCCGGCGGGCATGTTTCCGGCCGGCTACAACAACGCGTACCAGATCATCCAGACTCCGGGCTACGTGGTGATCGCGTTCGAGATGATTCACGACACGCGCATCATTCCCCTTGACGGTCGACCGCATCTCGGCGGCGACATCCGAATGTGGAACGGCGATCCGCGCGGTCACTTCGAGGGCAACACGCTGATCGTCGAGACGACGAATTTCAACGACAAAGGCTCGATTGCGACGAGCGCTGCGACCGGCCGCATGCGCGGTATCCCGCAGAGCGAAGAGCTCTCGATCGTCGAGCGCTTCACGCGCATCGACGCGGACACGATCAACTACTCGGTCACGGTCACCGATCCGAAGGTGTACACGCAGCCGTGGACCGTGGCGTTGCCGCTGAATCGCGACGAGCACTACCAGATGTTCGAGTACGCCTGCCAGGAAGGTAACCTGGCGCTGCCGAATGCATTACGCGCCGGTCGGGTCCGCGACCGCGCGGCCACGCGCCGCTGACGGTTAGCCGACCGTCGTAGCCGCGAGTCCGCGGATGTAGTTGCCGAACTCGAGGTCCTCGCCGTCGAGCAGCTCCGGCAGCAGCCCGCGGAAGTCCGCGCGCCCCCGGCCGGCCCGCGCGGCGCGGGCTCCAGGCCAGCGGGGCGGCCGGCCAACGCGTCCGCGGCGGGCCGGCGTGCCGGCGGCCCCGTCTGCCAGCCGGCGCCCGGGTGCCCGGCCTGCAAACAGAAAGCCCGTTGTACCCACTCATATATCTTGAGCGGTGACTGCTTTTCCCCTAGCATCGATCCGATTTCCCATGTCTTCGGCGCTCCAGGGGGAGACCTCATGGCTGACAACACCAACGGTCGCGACTTTCCAGAGCCGCAACTCGACCAGTTCGTTTCTAAGGCCACGTCGAGGCGCACGTTCATTAAAGGTGTCATTGCCTCCGGCGCCGCAGTCTCGGCGTCGGGCTATCTGTTCACTCTGGCCGGCTGCTCGCGCGAGCAGAAGTCCGCGGGCGGGGTCGAGCGTCTACTGACGCTGAACGTGAACGGGCAGATGCGCCCGGTCGACGTTCTGCCGAACGAAACGCTCGCCATGACGCTGCGTTACAAGCTTGGCCTCACCGGCACGAAGCTCGGCTGCGATCGCGGCGAGTGCGGCGCCTGCACCGTCGTCATCGACGGCGTGGCGAGCTATTCGTGCTCGACGCTGACGCACAGCGTACGCGGTCGCAAGATCATGACCATCGAAGGCCTGGAAGGCGCGAACGGCGAGTTGCACAAGGTGCAGCAGGCCATGATCGACGAGCTCGGCCCGCAGTGCGGGTTCTGTACGCCGGGGCAGATCATGTCGGCCGTCGCCCTGCTCGATGCGAATCCGCAGCCTACGCGCGACGAGGTTCGCCACGCGCTGTCGGGTAACCTGTGCCGCTGCGGCGCGTACGACCATTACTTGAACGCAGTCATGCGCGCGGCCACGGGCGGCGACCGCGTGAGCCAGGCCTAAACGGCCCTACATATTTAAGGAGCTGCGGCAATGTCCAGAGACATGATGGGTGCCTTCGAGCTCTACCAGCCCGATAGCGTTGAAGGGGCCGTCGAGCTCCTGTCGAAATTCGGCAAGGACGGCTGGGTGTTGGCGGGCGGCAACGACAGCTTCGACTGGTTCAAAGACCGCATCAAACGGCCGAAGTACGTCGTCGATCTCGGTGGCATCGCGGCCCTCAAGGGCATCCGCGAAACGCCGGATGGCGGCGTCGAGATCGGCGCGCTGACGACGCTGACGGACATCGAGCGCAGCCCGGTGATCCAGGGCAAATATAAACTGCTGGCAGACGCGGCTCGTCGAGTGGCGAGTCCCCAGATCAGAAATGCCGGCACGCTCGGCGGCAACGTGAGCCAGGACGCCCGTTGCTGGTACTACCGCTACGGCGTGAACTGCTATCGCGCCGGCGGCAACACGTGTTTTGCCGACACGCCGCAAGGGCAGAATCGCGAGCACTGTCTGTTCGGTGCCTCGCGCTGCGTGGCCGTGAGCCCCTCGGATACGGCGCCGGCCCTGGTCGCGCTCGACGCGACGATGGTGGTCTTGGGCCCCAAAGGCCAGAAAGAGGTCAAGGCGGAAGAGTTCTTCATCGGCCCGAACATCGACATCGAGCGCATGACGGTGCTCGAGAAGGGCGAAGTGCTGACCGCGATCCGATTGCCTGCCGAATGGAGTGGGGCGCGGTTCTACTTCGAGAAAGTGGCCGATCGCAACACGTGGGACTTCGCGCTCGTGAACGTCGCGGCCGCCATGAAAGTCAGCGGTGCGGCGGGCTCGGAGAAGATCGACGCGATCCGGATCGCGGCCGGCGCGGTGCAGTGCGTGCCGCGGCGCCTTACGGTCGTGGAAGAGGTCGTGACGGGTCAGCCGAAGACAGCAGAGACGGCCTCGCTGGCGGGGCAGAGCGCGGTACGCGGCGCTACGCCGTTGAACTTCAACCACTTCAAGATTCCGCTGCTGCAGAACCTGGTCACGCGCGCGATCCGCGACGCGTAGATTGAGTCGGTTGTAGTCCTGCAGTCACCGAGCTCGGCGCGTGGAGCTATTCCGAGTCAGCCGCGATATCTATGGCCGCGAAGTGCTGCAAGGCATGTCGTGGGATCTGATCTGGGTGTTCTTTGTCGTGGGATGCGCGTTGATCGTGGGTCACGCCCTGTATCGAAAGTTGCTCGCGCCGAAGCAGAGATAGCCAAGTCGTGACGGATCCCAGCGCCGCAAGCCACGGCATGTCTTCGGTCGCGGGCAGAGTCACCCGCCACTTGAGGATAGATCGCATATTCCACTGGGTCACCGCCGTGTGCGTGCTTACGCTCATGGCCACCGCGTTTCTGCCGATTTTGGGCCTCACCTTCAGTTGGCTCGGCATCCACTGGGTCACGGGTCTGGTACTGATCGCGGCCGTGTTGTTCCACATCCTGCGCGTGCTGCTGAAGCAGGGCTTCGGTGCGATGTGGATCGGCGGCAAGGATCTTGGCGACGCGGCTGCCATCGTTCGAGCCACGCTGCGACGCGATGCGGGCGCCCTGCCGAAGCCTGGCAAATACTCGTTTGCGCAAAAACTCATTCATCATGCATTCGCGGTTGTCGTGCTGACGGGCGTCGGCACCGGCGGCGCCATGCTCGTGCGCATCGACACGCCGTGGTGGAAGCGCAATCCGTATCTGCTTTCCGACGCCACATGGGGCGTCGTCTACGTGCTGCACGGTCTCGCCGCGTTGACTCTGATCACGATGGTGATGCTGCACGTCTATTTCGCGCTGCGCCCGGAAAAACTACTGTTCACGCGTGCGATGCTGCGCGGCTGGATCACGCGCGCGGAATATACCGAACATCACGATCCGGAGCGTTGGCAGGTGGAACGATGAGTAGCGACGATCTCAAACAGCGTATCGAGGCGATCGAGACCGGCTACGAGTTCATGCTCGCGTACGCCGCGCAGGGGCGCCAGACGGACAAAGGCGGTGGCTCGGGCAGCAAGGTGCGCGAGCACTTGAACGGCATGGCCGTAGCCCTCGACGGGCTTGGCGCCGTGGCCACGGCCGCGGCCGCGGCCGTCGATCGTGAGCTGCCGAATGCCGGTCAGGCGTTCTTCGCCGCCCTGGACAACGACGCGCGCGTGGCGCTTGCGGCGCTGCGCCTCGTGCTCGCGCGTTCCGACATCAGCTCGCAGCTGATCGACAACGTGAACGCGTCGATTCACCTGCGCGCCCTGCTGACGGATCTGTTCGTCGTCGACGAGGCGCTAAGGCCACCCCAGGCCCGGGGCTGACGGCTACCCGCGAGCCATGGATCCGGTCACGCATCTGCTGGTCGGCGCCGTAGTCGGCCAGGCGGTGGCCGGCCGCAAGCTTGGTTTCGTACAGGCGGCGTGCTGGGGAGCGATCGCCGCCGAGTTGCCGGACATGGACGTGTTGGTCTCCGCGGTGGCGGCCGACGACGCGCTCGACATGCTCGTGCGCCATCGCGGCACGACTCACTCGCTATGGTTTCCGCCCGTCGTCGGCCTACTTTCGGGGTTTCTCGTATCCCGATTCTCGCTGCAGTCGCGCGCGAGCCCGTGGACGTGGGTGCTGCTGTTCACGGCGGCGCTGCTGTCGCATCCGTTGCTCGACGTCTGCACGCACTATGGCACGCAGCTCCTCGCGCCGTTCTCCGATCGGCGGTTCGCTCTGCCGGCGCTACCGATCGTCGAGCCGACCTATACCGCCATCTTCGGCGTCGGGCTTGCGATCGCAGCGTGGCTCGTGCGGCGCAACCGAGCGCGGGGCGCGGTGCTCGCCTGTGTGCTGACGTTGGCGGTTTCGACGGGTTACCTGTTGTACGGACTCAAGCTCAACGCCGACGCCGTCAACTGGGCGCGAAAGGATCTCGCCGGCCACAGCGCAGACGTGGCCGTCGTCTACGCATTCCCGACGCTGTTGCAGCTCCCGTATCGGCGCGTCGTCGCACGCACGGCCGGCGAGGACTGGGTGGGGTTCGTGTCGATGGCGCATCCGTGTCCGATCACGTGGAGCCATCGCGTGCGCGACGACACCGCGATGGCCGGGGAGCTGCGAGCGACCTACGGCGGCCGCGTCTTCGAGTGGTTCGCCCAAGGGCTCACGGTCGCATACGCCGACGACCGCCACGTGTTTCTCGCGGATCTGCGCTACGGATTCACGCCCGACGTGCTGAACAGCACGTGGCGGCTCGAAGCCGACGTCGGCGGCCGAGCCGCACCCGCTTGGGCTGGCGCGGTTCGTGCAGAATCCGCGGCCGGCGACGTCGGCCGCGAACGTCATGCAACTGCTGCGTTCCGCGTATCCGAAGAGTTGCGATGAGCCGGCCGGCGCGCTGACGTATTGAGCGCGACTTGCGAGCGCGGGAGCGGATTGGCTATGCTGCCCAGTACTCCCGCGCAATTACACGAAGGTTTGAGCCATGAAGAAGCTTGCCATCACGTTGCTGTCCGCCGCGCTCGTCCCGATGCTCGTCGTCTCGTGCGGTGGCCAGAACGCCCCAGGTGCAGCGGCGCCAGACACGCCGGAAACAGCGGCGTTCAACTATCGCGATGGCCTCATGAAGTCGATCGCTTGGAAAGTCGGCAAGCTGCGCGGCATGGCGCAGGGAGAAGTGCCTGTCGACGAAGCGTTCTTCAAGAAGAGCGCGCATGACGTCGCCACGCTGGCGGGCATGATCACGGAAGGCTTCATCCCGAACAGCATCGTGCAGGGCAGTGCGGCTACGCCCGAGATCTGGATGAACTTCCCGGATTTCACGCAGAAGGCCACGGATCTTCAGAACGCGGCGCAGGCGCTCGCCGATGCCGCGGACCAGAACGGCTTCGAAGCGTCGAAGGGCTTGGTGGATGCCGTGGGCAAGAGCTGCGGCGGGTGCCACCGTCCGTATCGCAAGCGCCAAGAGTAGCCCAGCGACCTTCGGTCAAAGCAAAACGGCGGCCCAAGTGGCCGCCGTTTTCGTTTTCCTGCGTAAATCGGCGCAGCGCTACTGCAGCGTGCCTTTGCGCTGGAAGCCCGCGCGATCGCCCGAGCGCACTTTCAGCTGCATGCGTTCGGCGTTGCGCAGCACGTTCAGCGGCACGTCGACGCCCGCGCTTCCGAGGCTCCACATGAGGCGGAACATGTTCGCGAGGCCGTTCACCGGCTCGTCGTCGATGCCGACGATCACGTCGCCGGGCCGCAGTCCCGCCTTGTCGGCCGGGCAGTTCCGATACACGCCCGACGACCGTGAGGTCATGCTGGTCGTCGTGCACCAGCATGCCGAGCCACGGCCGCGGCGGCGACAGCCGGCGCCCGTGCGCGATGATCTCGTCGACGATGGGCGCCAGAAGCTCGATCGGCACGAACATGTTGACCGTCGTGGTCGCGCCGCGCACCTCGAACCCCTGAATCACGAGCGAGCCCAGCCCGCAGAGCCTGCCGTCGCTGTCGACGAGCGCCGCGCCGGACCAGCTTTCGTGCGGCGGCGACGTGAATACGGCTTGATCGAGCACGTATTCCCAGCGACCCGCGAATTCCTGCTTCGCCACAACGCGCGCTTCGATGACCTGCGCCCGGCCGCCGCTGCTCATGACCGAGACGTTGTCGCCTACGTTGAGCGAGTCCGCGCGGCCGAGCTCCATGCTCGGCCCCTGCAGAGGCAGCGACGGCTTCACGAGCGCGAGGCCGCTGTCGAAGTCATAGCCGACGACGAAGCCCGGCACCACGGTGTTGCCGGTGCCGATCCAGAGGCTCTCGGCCTCGTGCACCACGTAACCGATCGTGACGATGAGGCCGTCTTCGCGAATCCGCACGCCATGACCCGAGCGCTCGGTGCCGAGCAGGCCGGCGCTCATGGCGTCGTCGGGCACGTGGGCGGTGATCGACACCATTGCGTCGGTTCCGACGTTGCCTGGTGATGACTGAGGTGCTCATGGCCTTATGTTAGCGTCGGCGGCGCCCCTTCGCGAGTGGCGCCGAGGCGGGCCGATACGCGCGTAACCCCGCGGACCTTGAGAAAAAATGAGACATTGCGGAATCGCGTGGCTCGGGTCGGCGCCGGGCCGCGTGGCATAATTTTCCGGTCTTGCCTCGCCGCGCCGCCCCGCTCGATGCTCCGCAACGGAAGCGGAGCTGCACCCAAGCAAACGGACCAAGGATCGAACGCCAATGAAAAACGCGTTGCTCGTTGTGGTTGCCTTCGCGCTCGGCGCCGGAGCCGTGTGGTACTTCAACGGCAACCGCAGCGATGGCGGCGCGGCCCAGCGCGGCGGTCCTGCGCGCGGGCGCCGGCGTGGCGGGCGCCCCGCGGGTGGTGCGCCCGGCGGCTTCGCGGGCCGTCCCGCGCAGCAGGCGCCGCTCGTCACGGCCGGCACGGTGAGCCGAGATCAGGTGTACGACGTGGTCGAAGCGCTCGGCACCGCTCAAGCCAATGAATCGGTGACGCTGACGGCCAAAGTCAGCGATACGGTACGGCGCGTGAATTTCGAGGACGGCGACTACGTCGAGAAGGGCGCCGTGCTGATCGAGCTCACGAATCAGGAAGAAGAGGCGGCGCTCGCGGAAGCGCGCGCCAATCTCGACGACGCGCAGAACCAGTTGCGGCGCCTCGAGGACCTGAGCAAGCCGCGGTTTGTCGGCCGTGCAGCAGCTCGACATCGCGAAATCGCGCGCCGATGCCATGCAGGCGCAGCTGAACCGCGTCGTGGCGCGTTTGAAAGACCGGATCGTTCTGGCGCCATTCAGCGGTCTGCTCGGCTTTCGCAGCGTGAGCCCCGGCACGCTCGTGACGCCCAACCACGACGATCACGTCGATCGACGACATCTCCACCATCAAGCTCGACTTCACGGTGCCCGAGACGGTGTCTGGGGTCGATGAAGCCCGGCGCGAAGGTCGATCGCGAAGAGCGTGAGCTTCCCGGGCCGCGAGTTCGAAGGCGTCGTGCGCACAGTCGGCTCGCGCGTCGATCCCGTTACTCGCGCGGTCACGATTCGTGCGCACGTGCCGAACCAGGACCGCGCGCTGCGCCCCGGCATGCTGCTCACCGTCGACGTCGTGACAGCGCAGCACGAGGCGCTCGTCGATTCCGGAAGGCGCGATCTTCCAGGTGCAGAATCGCGCGTACGTGTATCGACTCGATGGCCAGACGGCACGGCAGCAGCAGATCGAAATCGGTGGCCGCCGATTCGGCACCGTCGAGGTGCAAGAGCGGTCTCGCAAGAGGGCGACTCGATCGTCGTCGAAGGCATCGTGAAGCTGCGCGACGGCGTTCAGGTGCGATTCGATGAGGCCGAGCGGCGCCGTCAGCGAGCGCTCGAAAGATCCATCGGGCCCTCCCGGCTCCACGCGTGCGCGGTTAGTCGGCGAGGATCGCGCGCCATGTGGCTGTCAGATACCTCCGTCAAACGGCCGGTCTTCGCGACCGTGCTGAGCCTCATGCTCGATCGCGCTCGGCGCGTTGGCGTTCCGCGATCTGACGGTGCGCGAGTACCCCGACACCGTCGCGCCGACCGTCCAGGTGCAGGTCAACTACCCCGGCGCGTCGTCGGAGATCGTCGAGACGCGCGTGACGCAGGTGCTCGAGGGCGAGCTCTCCGGCATCGAGGGCGTCAAGACCATCCGATCGTCATCGCGTGACGGCCAGTCGTCGATCACTGTCGAATTCAACCTGACCCGCAAGCTCGACGAAGCCGCGAACGACGTGCGCGACCGCGTGTCCCGCGTGACGCGACGGCTGCCGGACGACATCGACAACATCAGCGTGCAGAAGGCCGACGCCGACCAGCAACCCGTCATGTGGCTCACGCTCGCCGGCGACAGCATGAGCATGATGGAGCTCACCGACTACATGAAGCGGTATCTGCTGGATCGCTTCGCGACGATTCCCGGGCGTCTCGCAGATCAACATCTTCGGCTCCGGCGGCCCGTCGATGCGCGTCTGGATCGATCGCCTCGCGCTGGCCGCTCGCAATCTGACGGTCACCGACATCGAGGGCGCACTGAACCGCGAGAACCTCGAGCTGCCGGCCGGCAAGATCCAGTCGAAGGATCGTGACTTCCAGGTACGCATCGGGCGCAACTACCAGACGGCGGATCAGTTCCGCGATCTCGTGCTCGCGCAGGGCAAAGACGGCCACCTGATTCGCCTTGGCGAGGTCGCACGCGTGCAGGTCGGTCCGCGCGAGAATCAGCGCTGGTTCCGCACGAACGGCAGGACTACGACGGGCTTCGGCATCATCAAGCAGTCGACCGCGAACGTCGTCGAGGTGCTCGACGCCGTGAAGGCGGAGGTCGCACGCGTAAATCACGACTTGCCCGAGGGCATGCAGCTAATCACGAGCGGCGACGACTCGCTGTATATCCGCGCCGCGATCCGCGAGATCTATTTCACCATCGCAATCACGACGGCGCTCGTGGGCTTCGTGATCTTCGTGTTCCTCGGATCGTTGCGAGCCACGTTGATTCCGCTCGTCACGATCCCCGTGTGCCTGATTGCGACGTTCTCGGTGCTGTCGCTGTTCGGCTATTCGATCAATCTCATCACGTTGCTGGCGATGGCGCTGTCCATCGGTCTCGTCGTCGACGACTCGATCGTCGTGCTGGAGAACACGCATCGACGCATCGAAACCGGCGAAGCACCGCTGCTCGCGGCGTACAACGGCACGCGGCAGGTGGCGTTCGCCGTGATTGCCACGACGGTCGTGCTGGTGTCGGTATTCGCTCCGGTGGCTTTCCTGAAGGACAGCATCGGCCGCGTATTCGCTGAGTTGGCTGTGACGATCGCCGCTGCAGTGACGTTCTCCGCAGTGCTGGCGTTGTCGCTTGTCGCCGATGATGTGCTCGAAGCTGTTGCGCCGCTCCGGTGACAATCGGCTCACGCACAAACTGGATCAGGCCTTCGAGTGGCTGTCGAACCGCTATCAGAACCTGTTGCGCGCGAGCTTGCGCGCGCCCTGGGCCGCCGTCGTTGTGAGTGTCGCGATTGGTTTCGGCGCGTACCTGTTGCTCCAGAAGATTCCGCGCGAGTACGCGCCGCAGGAGGATCGCGGCCAGTTCAACGCGTCCTTACAGGCGCCCGAGGGCACGAGCTACGCGCGCCTTCAGGAGTCCGCGCAGAAAGTCGAGTCGTACCTCCAGCCGTACTTCGACGACGGCACGATTCAGCGCGGCGTCGTCAGTGTTCCGGGCTTCCAGCCGGGCCAGTCGGGCAACGTCAACGTCACGCTGAAGCCGTGGGGCGAGCGCAAGATCGCGACCACTGATTTGCTCGCGATCCTGAACAAGGGCTGGGAAGACATCCCGGACATGCGGATCACGGCGTTCGTCAACAACGGCAATCGCGGCGGTGGCGGCGGTGGCGGCGGTCAGCCCGTGCAGATCGTGCTCGGCGGCTCGAATTACGAAGAGCTCGCACGCTGGCGCGACATCATCATCGCCGGCGGGGCGGCAAACCCGGGCCTCACGCGCCTCGATTCGGATCTGCGCGAAACCCAGCCCCAGGTGCTGGTGCGCGTCGACACCGATCGTGCGGCGAGCCTGGGCGTGAGCGCGCGGAGCATCGGCTCGACGCTTCAGACGCTGATGAGCGAGCGGCAGATCACGACGTACGTCGTCGACGGCGAGGAGTACGACGTCGTGCTGATGGCCGAGCCGAAGCAACGCGCGACATACGCCGATCTCTCGAACATCTTCGTGCGCTCGGAACGCAGCGGGGATTTGATCCCGCTGTCGAACCTGACGAAGCTCGAGGACATGGCGGGCCCGAGCCAGCTGAACCGCCACAACCGCATGCGTGCCGTGACGATTACGGCGAATCTGGTGAACGGCTATACGCTCGGCGAGGCGCTGACCTGGCTCGAGGACTTGATTCACAAGGACCTGCCGGCCACGGCACAGATCAGCTACCGCGGCGAGTCGCTCGACTACAAAGAGGCGTCGGGTGCGCTGTATTTCACGTTCGGCATCGCGCTGTTCGTGGTGTTCCTCGTGCTCGCGGCGCAGTTCGAGAGCTTCATCCATCCGCTCGTGATCATGGTCACGGTGCCGCTGGCCGTAGCCGGCGGGCTGCTCGGGCTCGCGATCACGGGCAAGACGCTGAACATCTATAGTCAGATCGGCATCATCATGCTGGTGGGTATCGCGGCGAAGAACGGCGTGCTGATCGTCGAGTTCATCAACCAGCTGCGCGATCGCGGTATGGAGTTCAAGGAGGCGATCGTCGAGGCGTCGCGCATCCGCCTGCGCCCGGTCGTCATGACGGCGTTTTCGGCGGTCATGGGTTCGGTGCCGCTGATTCTCGCGCACGGCCCGGGATCGGTGAGTCGTCAGGCGCTCGGCGTGGTGATCTTCTCCGGCGTGAGCCTCGCGACTCTTTTCACGCTCTTCATCGTCCCCTCGGTCTACAACCTGCTCGCGCGCCACACGGGCTCGCCCAACGCGATCGCCCATCGCCTCGCCACGATGCGCACCGAGGTCTCGCCCGGCTGAGCCTCCGAAGCGACCGGTGCCGCGTATCGCGGCGCGGGCTTTTGCCGTGGTGCCAACCGTGGCGGCCGAGCGCCGAGGGCCCCTCGCGGGACACGCCGGAAATCGGGTCCCTCCGGCTCGTCCACGCACATCCCTGTGCGTGGACGGTCCCGCGAGGGGCCCTCGGCACTCAGCCGCCACTTCCAACTAAGTGGGCCCGCGTGCGCTGCGCGCGACGCTATTCGCGGTGAGGCTGGTGCGTTGGGAGCGGTGCGCAGCGCTTCGCTCGCGGGCCGAAACCGTTCGGAGTGGTGGCTGTGTGGTGACGCGTGAGGCCGCCTTCGGCAGCGTCAGCGACAGGACGTCGCTGACGCAGCCTACAGGGACGTACTTGCGGCGGTGCCGAAGGCGGCCTCACGCGGCGCCGCGCAGCCACCACGGGTTGGCACCAAACTTGAACGCCCGCGCGCGATACCTCAGCGGGGTTCGGTGATGATGGGGTTGCGGAGTGTGCCGAGCTGCGGCACGTGGACTTCGACCACGTCGCCGTCGCGCAGGTACTTGGGAGGGTCGAAGCGCGCGCCCGCGCCGGTCGGCGTGCCGGTCGCGATGATGTCGCCCGGTGCAAGGCGCATGAAGCTCGAGAGGTAAGCGATCAGCCGCGCGAACGGAAAGATCAGGTTCGCCGTCGTGTCGTCCTGGCGCAGCTCGCCGTTCACGTGTGTCGTGAGATGTAAGTCCGCATCCGCCGCGATCTCGTCCGTCGTCACGAGCCACGGCCCGAAGCTGCCGGAGCGCTCGAAGTTCTTGCCCGGCGTCACGTTGAACTTCGAATGCCGCAGCCAGTCGCGGACCGACCCCTCGTTCATCAGCGTCAGCCCGGCCACGTGCCGCCACGCGTCCTGCTCGGCGATGCGCCGGCCGGCGCGGCCGATCACGAGTACGATCTCGCCCTCGTAGTCGAGCTGCTCGGATTCGGGCGGATTCCAGATCGGCTCGAGGTGGCCCACGAGGCTGCCCGGCGTGCGCATGAACACGCTGGGATACTTCGGCGCTTCGGCGCCGTCCTTGTATTCCTCGTTGCGATTGCCGTAATTGATGCCGATGCAGATGATCTTCTCGGGGTCGGGCACCGGCGGCAGGTAGCGGATCGTGTCGAGCGCGACGCTCGGCTCGCGTTGGGTGGCGAGCTCGATGGCGCGCGGTAGCTCGCCGGCGCGCAGCAGGGCGCCGAACGTGGGGCAAACTCTGCCGAGCGAGGTGCCGAGGTCGACGACGGCATCGCCTTTGACGACACCGAAGCTCGTATAACCGCCGACTGCGAAGCTGACGAAGCGCATGTGTCGCTACAGGCCGGCGCGCGCGAGCACGCCGTCGAGCTTCGCCGCGAGCTCGGCAGTGGCCGGCACCATCGGCAGTCGGTGTTCGTTCTCCGCCAGCAGGCCGAGTTTCTTCATCATGTACTTCATCGGGATCGGGTTCGTGTCGAAGAACACGGCTTTGTTGATCTCGAGCAACTGATCGTGCAGGCGGCGCGCCGTCGCCATATCGTTCGCGAACATGGCCTCGCACATCTGCGCGAGCACGCCGGGGCGCAGGTTGCCGACCGCGTTCATGAGGCCGCAGGCGCCCACGGCCATCATTGGGAAGCTGAGCTCCTCGAGGCCCACGAACACTTTGAAGTCTGGCCCAAGCTCATGCAGGCACTCCGATACGAAGCCGAGATCGTTGACGGCCTGTTTGATGCCGACGAAGTGTGGCGACTTGTCCTTGAGGGCCTTCAGCGTGTCGAGCGTGACGCTGACGGCCGTACGGCCGGGGATGTGGTAGACCATCCACGGCACGTTATGGCCGGCCGCGAGCTCGAGGTAGTAAGCGATCAGCCCGCGCTGCGGCGGCCGGATGTAGTACGGCGTCACGATCAGCAGCGCGTCGGCGCCCTCGGCGAGCGCGTGGTCTGTCAGCACGCGGCTTTCGGCGAGCGATTGCGAGCCCGTGGCCGCCACGATCGGCACGCGGTCTGCCGCGGTCTCGATCGCAATCGTTACGAGACGGTTGCGTTCGGCGGTCGTCAGCGTCGACGGTTCGGCCGTCGTGCCATTCACGAGGATGCCGTGCGAACCCTGCTCGATCTGGAAGTTCACGAGCTCGGCGTATTTCGTCGTAATCCACTTCACCACGCTTGAATGGCGTGATCAGCGGTGGGATCGAGCCGCGTAGGGAACTAAGTGGGTGCATACGAGAAGCGGCCAGATCGGCGGTGCGGTGCGGCATGGTGATTTTCGCGGGGTGCTTGACGGTAACGAAATTGACAGCCGTCGCAGCGGTCATTTACGGTGGTCGAGAGATTTTCGAGTGTACGTCAAGCTGCGACGGGAATCACCTTGCCTCACCTGGTCATCGAGTACTCCGCAAACGTCGAGGATCGAATCGCGCTCGGTGAGCTGCTGGACAAGCTGCATGCCTGTGCGCTCACGACGGGCGTATTCCCGCTCGGCGGGCTGCGCGTGCGCGCATATCGCGCCGATGCGTACCGCATCGCGGACAAGGCGCCGGACAACGGCTTCGTGCACGTGACGGCGCTCATCGGCCACGGCCGGCCGCTCGATGTGCAGCAGCGTGCGGGTGAGCAGTTGTTCGCCGCGCTCGCGGCGCACCTGACGCCACTGTACGAGCAGAGTCCGCTTGCGATCTCGCTGAACGTTCAGGAGTTCCATCCACTCCTGAACTTCAAGAAGAACAATCTGCACGAGTACGTCAAACGTCGCGGCGGCAAACCATGAGTCAGAGTCAATCGTTCGAAACCAACGTCGCCAAGGCCGAGAGCTATCTCGCGCGTTACACCGAGAGCGGCGTGCAGCACTTCATCGACGGCGCGGCGCGAGCGGCGGCTTCGGGCCACACGTTCGAGACGCGCACGCCGATCGACGATCGCGTGCTGGCCCAGGTGGCGGCCGGCGATGCAGCCGACGTCGATGCTGCCGCGCGCGCCGCCGAGCGCGCGTTCCCCGCGTGGCGCGATCTGCCGGGCTCGGATCGGCGTGCGCTGCTTCACGGGATCGCCGACGCGATCGAGGCGCGCGCAGAGGAGATCGCGCTGCTCGAATCGCTGGACACCGGTCAACCGATCCGCTTCATGTCGGCGGCTGCCAAACGCGGTGCCGAGAACTTCCGGTTCTTCGCCGACAAGGCGCCTGAGGCGGATGCCGGCCTGTCGCTTCCGGCTCGCGAGCACCTGAACTACACGCTCCGTGCGCCGCTCGGGCCGGTCACGGCCATCACGCCCTGGAACACGCCGTTCATGCTGTCGACGTGGAAGATCGCGCCCGCGCTCGCGGCGGGCTGCACGGTGGTGCACAAGCCGGCCGAGTGGAGCCCGATCACGGCCACGCTGCTGGCCGAGATCTGCACCTCGGCGGGTCTGCCGCGCGGAGTACTGAATACCGTGCACGGTTTCGGCGAGACAGCAGGCAAAGCCGTTACGCAGCACCCGGCTATCCGCGCGGTCGCGTTCGTCGGCGAATCGGCCACGGGCAGCGCGATCATGGCGCAGGCGGCACCCACCCTGAAGCGCCTGCACTTCGAGCTCGGCGGCAAGAATCCCGTCGTCGTGTTCGATGACGCCGACTTGGAGCGCGCGCTCGACGCCGTCGTATTCATGATCTACAGCTTGAACGGCGAGCGCTGCACGTCGTCGAGCCGGCTGCTCGTGCAGAAATCGATCGAGCGCGAGTTCTCGGAGCGGCTCGTGGCGCGCGTGCGCAAGATCAAAGTCGGCCATCCACTCGATCCGGCGACGGAAGTCGGCCCGCTGATCCATCCGCGCACGTGCAGAAGGTGCTCGGTTACTTCGAGTTGGCGCAGGCCGAGGGGGTCGCGATTCCTGTGGGTGGCGCTCGCGCCGCGGCCGGCGGCAACTACGTACAGCCGACGGTATTCGCCGGCGCGCAGAATTCGCTACGCGTGGCGCAGGAAGAAATTTTCGGACCGGTGCTCACCGTGATTCCGTTTGCCGATGAAGCCGAGGCGCTTGAAGCTGGCCAACGACGTGCGGTACGGGCTCGCCGGATATCTGTGGACCAACGACGTGGGCCGCGCCCACCGCTTCGCGCGCGCCCTCGAGGCCGGCATGGTGTGGGTGAACTCGGAGAACAACCGGCATTTGCCGACGCCCTTTGGCGGTATGAAGGCCAGCGGCATCGGCCGCGACGGTGGCGACTACAGCTTCGAGTTCTACATGGAAACGAAGAACATCTGCATCGCGTACGGCACGCATCGCGTGCCTACGCTCGGTCGCTAGCCGCATGAGCCTCTACTACGTGCAGAAGCTGATGTACCAGCTGAACCGCGACGCCGCCGTACGCAAACGCTTCGACTCCGACCGTGCGTCGTTGCTGACGGAGTACGAGCTCACGGCCGAGGAGCGCGCCGCCATCATGGGCGGCGACATCGGCTTGCTGTATGTCATGGGCGTCAACGGGCAGATCCTGATGCACTACGCGGCGCTGCTCGGACAGCCGTGGGACGTATACATCAACGCGATGCGCGAGGGCGTGCGCAAGCACGGACCCGTGCGCGCCGGGCTGTACAGCATGTTGAAGGACCGCCAGCGATGAGTCTCGTATTCGCAGGCGTTTGCAGCCACGCGCCGGGCATCACGGGCCGAGCGGCGCGTGCCGATGCGAGCGTGCGCGACGCATTTTACGCAAAGCTCGACGAGATGCGCTTGCGGCTCGAAGCCACCAAGCCGGATGCGTTGATTGTCGTCGCGGCCGAGCATTTCGCCAATTTCTTCATGAACAACATGCCCGCGTACTGCATCGGCATGGGCGATCACTACGACGGCCCTATCGAGGACGAGCAGTGGCTCGCGATCAAGCGCCACCGCGTGCCCGGCAACGCCGGATCTGTCCCGCCGCATCATCGAAAGCGTGCTGCCCGACATCGATACGGCGTACGCCGAGGAGTGGAAGTTCGATCACGGCATCATGGTGCCGCTGCACTTCCTCACGCCGCGCTACGACCTCGCCGTGATTCCGGTCAATGTGAACTGCCAGGGACCGCCGCTGACGCCGCTCAAACGAGCGTACGAGTTCGGCCGCGTATTGCGCCGCGCCTGCGACGCGCAGCCGGAGCGTATCGCCCTGATCGGCACGGGCGGCATCTCGCATTGGCCCGCCACGCCGGACTCCGGCACGATCAACGAAGCCTGGGACCGCCAGTTTCTCGAGCGTTTTCTCGCCAACCGGCGCGACGAGCTCGTCGCCTACACGGACGAGGAGACGTTGCGCGACGCGGGGCAGGGCGGCTTCGAGATCCGTACGTTCCTCACGGTCGCCGGCGCGACCGAGGGCGCTGGCGGCGAACTGCTCTTCTACGCCCCGATCCCGATCTTCGCCGTGGGCTGTACCGTAGCGCAAATGACGGTTCGCTGACGGACCAAGCTACGGTGGGGCCGTAGGGCCGGCGACATCTCGCGGCTACACTGGGCAGGCCGCGAGCGCGGCACGTGAGCGCCCAGGATGCCAACACCAACCTCTCCATGATCGATATTTCGGCAAGGATGCCCGCGGCCCCATGGCTCGCGCTTCTGGCGCTCGGGGTGGCGATGCAGGCGCGTGCGACCGTCGAGCTGAAGGGTGTCGACGGCCCGATGGCGGCCAACGTGCTCGCGTATTTGACGCTCGACGAGGAGCCCTGCGACGCGACCGCTGGCGCGCGTCGAGCAACAACGCGCGGCGGCGCCCGCTCGATGCGCCAGGCGCTCGAGGCCTTCGGCTACTACGAGCCGCGCGTCGAATCGCAGATCGATACCGTGCGCGACTGCTGGCACGTGACGTTCACGATCGCGCCCGGCGAGCCCGTTCGGATCCGCGGTCTCGACGTCGAGCTCACGGGCGAAGCCATGGCGGACCCGGAGTTCGCGGCGGCGCAGGCGGCGGCCGACCTGAAGAACGGCGGCGTGCTGCGGCAAGGCGCGTACGAGAAGCTGAAGGCGCGCTGGTCGGATTTGGCGCGCGAGCGCGGCTACGCGGATGCGAAGTTCGTCGCGAATCGGATCGACGTTTACCCCGAGCAGCATGCGGCCGACGTGGTGTTGCACTTCGACTCGGGCGGCCGCTACGCGTTCGGCGCCGTCGACATTCACCAGGACGTGCTGATGGAGCCGCTCGTGCGCTCCTACGTGCCGTTTCATGCGGGCGAGCCGTATGACGCGCGCAAGCTCACGGCGCTGTACGTCGCGCTGGCCGACAGCGGGTTCTTCCGCAATATCGACGTGCATGCCGCTCGAGCCCGATCGCGACAGTCGCACGATCCCCGTCGAGATTGCGCTGACGCCCGGCACCCGGCTGCAGATCAGCTACGGCGTGGGCTTCTCGACCGACACGGGTCCGCGGTTGAAGTTCAGCCGCAACAATCGCCGCTTCAACGAGGACGGCCATCAATTCAGCGTTGCGGCGCAGCTGTCGCCCGTCGTTTCGGAGGTCACGGCCAATTACCGCTTCCCGATCGCCGCGTCGCGAAGCGAGTGGCTCAATTTCGATACGGGAGTGAAACGCGAGGAGACGGACACTTCCACGAGCAAGAGTTTCGAGTTTGGCGCGCGCCGCGTGCGCGAACGGCCAGGCGACTGGACGCGCACACAGATGCTCATGCTGCAGATCGAGGACTTCGTCGTCGCCGATGAACGCGGGCGGTCGAACCTGCTGATGCCGGGCATCGACTGGACGCGCGTGCGCGCCGACAGCCCGATCCGGCCGCACGCGGGCTCGAAGCTCCAGCTCGACGTGCGCGGCGCGACCGACGCCGTGTTCTCCGACACGACGTTCGTCCAGGTGAGTGCAGCAGGCAAATGGATCTGGTCGCTGCCCCGCGGCGCCCGGTTGATCGTGCGCGGGCACGTCGGCATGACGGCGAAAAACTCGCTCGCCGAGCTGCCGCCGTCGGTGCGGTTTTTCGCGGGCGGCGACAGCAGCGTGCGTGGCTACGACTTCAAGTCGCTCGGTCCGGTCGACGCGACGGGCAAAGTCATCGGCGGGTCGTCCTTGGCGGAAGGCAGCTTCGAGTTCGAGCAGCCGCTGCGTGCGCGCTGGTCGCTCGCATGGTTCGTCGACGCGGGCAACGCGTTCGAAGGCTCGCATATCGATGCGAAATCGGCGGCCGGCATCGGTGGCCGCTGGCAATCGCCTCTCGGGCCGATCCGGATCGATCTCGCGCATCCGTTCGACGATCCGGCGACGCGCTGGCGCGTGCACGTCAGCCTGGGGCCCGACCTATGATCTGGCTGCGCCGCAGTCTGTTCGTTGTGCTCGGCCTCGGCGTTCTGGCTGCGCTCGGTGCTGCAGCGGGGCTGTGGCTGCTCGGCACCGAATCGGGCACGGCGTGGGCGCTCGAGCGCTGGCTCGCGCGCGTGCCGGTCATCACGGTCGGCCGCACACACGGCTCGTTGCTTGGCGGCCTCGTGGTCGAGGACGTGCGGGTACGGCTGCCGCACGACGAGCTCGACATCGCGCGGCTCGCGCTCGACTGGGATCCCGCCGCTGCGCTCGGCGGCACGCTCGCGTTCCGGCGCGCGGCGGCGACCACCGCCGCGTACCGACGCGTTGCGGGAACCACAGCCGATACGGGGCAGTGGCCGGAGCTGCCGTTCGCCGTACGAGTGAGCGTGGCGACGGTCGATGCGCTGACGGTCAGCGTTGGTGGCGAGACGGTCGCGTTCGGCCCCACCGAGCTCGGGGCTACGCTCCGCGGTCTCAAGCTCGCCGTGGATCGCGTCGCGAGCTCGAGCGCCGGGTTCACGCTAACCGGCAGCGCCGACCTCGGGCTCTCCGCCGCACTCACTCTGGACGCGACCGTGCAGTGGTCCGGTCCGATCGCAGCCACGCCGGCCGCCGGCAGCGCAACGCTGAGCGGGACGTGGCCCACGCTGCGCGTGCAGCACGAGCTCACGGCGCCGTTCGCAGCGCGCGCCGAAGGTACCCTCGACTTCGCCGAAGAGCCGCGAACGGAGCTCGCGATCGACTGGCGCGACCTCGCATGGCCCGGCAGCGCCGGGCTCGCGAGCCCGAGCGGCCGCCTGTCCCTGGTCGGCACGCTCTCCGATTTTCGCTACGACGGCGCCGGCATGCTGGTGATCGACGGTCGCGAGGCCGAGTTTGCCGCGCGCGGCACCGGTGCAGGCCTGCAGCTCGCGCTCGAGCGTCTCGAGCTCGACCCGCGCACCGGGGCTGCCGGCGCCGGCGTGCTCGTCGCCAACGGCAACGTGGATCTCGCGGCGGGCACGACGAGCCTCGCCGTGACGGCCACCGACGCAAATCCGGCGTGGTGGCAAGCCGACTGGCCTGGACGGCTGCGCGGCACAGCCGTCGTCCGGGCCGGTCTCGCCCCCGTCGGGGTCGCGTTCGACTCGCTCGATATCGCTGGAGCGTTGCGCGGCTACCCGCTCACGTTGCGCGGTGCCGCGGAATACACGGCGGGAGGTCGCTGGCGGCTTGCCGGCGTGCGGCTCGCCTCAGGCGCAAACCGCGTCGCGATCGACGGCGGGCTGACCGCGACGAGCCTCGAGCTTACGGCCGACGCCGACATCGCGAACCTCGATTTGTTGTGGCCGGGCCTGCGCGGCGCGGCTGCGGGCAAGGTCACCCTCGGTGGCAGCTTCGACCAGCCGAGCGGTCGCGGGAGGCTCGTGGGCCACGAGCTCGTACTTGGCGAGTACACGCTCGCGCAGGTCGTGATCGAGGGCGAGCTCGGCGGTGCGCCGGCTACACCACTCGCGCTGCGTGTCGAGGCCACCGGCGCGGCGCGCGGCACGCTTCGTGTCGAGCGGCTGATCGGTGCTGCGAACGGCACCATGGCCGCGCATCGCGTGACACTCGATTTCGACGCCGAGGAATGGCACGCGCACGCGGCCGGCGACGGCGCGCTCTCGTCGCGCCTGTGGCGCGGCACGCTGACGCAGGCCGAGTTCGACGAAAATTTGCTCGGTCGCTGGCAGCTCGTGGAGCCCTCCGCCGTTGCAATCGGGGCACGGCAGGCCTCCCTGGCGACGACCTGTTTCGAACACGAGTCCGCCGGGCGGTGGTGCGGCGAGCTCGATGTGCGAGGGCAGCCGGGCGACCGCTATCGCTCTGTCGGCGCAGAACTTCGAGCTCAAGACGCTGCGGCCGCTGTTGCCGCCGGCGCTCTCGCTCGAGGGCGTCTACCAGCTCTCGGCGTCGTTGTTCGACGTGACCGGCAACGCGCGTGGTGCGCTTGTCTTGTCCGGCGAAAAGACGCGCATGCGTGCAACGACGGGCGAACAACAGAGCTACGCGACCGACTTGGACGAGCTGCGCGCGGCGGTCACGCTACGCAACGGCCGGCTCGACCTGCTCGCGGCGCTGCGCAGCGGTGACGCGGGCAAGCTCGATCTCACGGCTGCGATCCGCGACGCGCGTCTGCCGGACTCGGCCATCGAGGGCGAATTGAGCGCTCGCATGGCCCGACGTCGGATTCCTCGCGCTGTTCGCACCGGAGCTCGCGCAGCTCGGCGGCAGCCTGACGGGCAGCTGACCGTCACCGGTACGGTCGACGAGCCCGACCTCGACGGCCGCGCCGAGTGGCAGGGCGGCCGCGTGGCCGTGCCCGAGTGGGGTCTCGTGATCGACGGCATCGAGGCGATGGCGTGCGAGCCGCGGCGATCGCGCGCTCGCGTTCGACGCCAAGGGCAATGTCGGCGACGGCCAGGTGACATTGAACGGCAAGACGGAGCTCGACCCGCAGGCCGGCTGGCCCACGCAATTCACGTTGCGCGGTGATTCCGTGCGTGCCGTGCAGCTGCCGGAAGCGGAGATCTTCGTCACGCCCGATCTCGCCGCGGCCGTGGCCTGGCCGGACGTGCGCGTGACCGGCACCGTCAAAGTGCCGCGCGCGATGCTCGGCTTGAGCGCGTTGCCCGCGCAGGCCGTCGTGCCGTCGGCCGATGCCGTCGTGCACGGGCGTGAGGGTCCGCGCAGCGCGCGCCGGTTGCAGCTGCATGCGGCTGTCGACCTGATGCTTGGCGACGACGTTCACTATGCGGGGCTCGACCTCGACACGAAGGTGACCGGCGCACTGCACATCGACGCGGAGCCCAATCGCTCCGCCACTGCGACGGGCACGCTCACGCTCGCGGGCACATACAATGCGTACGGCCAACGGCTGACGCTCGAGCGTGGCCAGTTGCTGTTCTCGGGGCCGCTCGACGATCCCGGAGTCGACGTGCGCGCCGTGCGCGTGATCGATACGACGCGGGTCGGCGTGGAGCTCGCCGGCACGGTGAAATCGCCGCGCACGCGCGTGTTCTCGACACCCTCCATGAGCGAGGCCGACGCGCTCTCGTATCTGCTTCTCGGCCGGCCCGTGACCGGCACGGGCACGGAGGAGACGGCGACCCTGCAGACTGCGGCGCTCGCCATGGGCCTGAATCAGGCGCTGCCGGTGGTTCAGCGGCTCGGGGCGACGCTGGGGCTCGACGAGCTGTCGGTGCAGACGACGACTGCGGATGCCGGCGCACTGATGGCGGGCAAGATACCTGAGCCCGAAGCTGTACATTCGCTACAGCTACGGGCTGTTCAATAGAATAGGTGGCCTGCTGCTGCGCTTTAAGTTCAACGAGCGTCTGAGTATCGAGACGCGCTCTGGGGACCAGAAGTCGATGGATCTTCTTGTACACGGTCGAGAAGGACTAACCGATGTCGCAGTACGTTGTTCGCGCTTGCAGGTGAGCCCGAGCCTTCCAGCGGCACTGCGGCGCCTCGACGATCTTGCCGGCAACTTCTGGTTCAGCTGGTATCCCGGCACCGGGCAACTGTTTCGCAAGCTCGATCCGGTGCTGTGGCGAGGAGTCGGCAGCAGCCCGCGGCTGTTCCTCCGCAGCGTCGACCAGAGCATCCTCGACAGCGCGGCGGAGAATCCGGAGTTCATCCGCGAGTACGACGCCGTGCTCGCGGCGTTCGACCGTTATCTTGGGAGTCGCCCCGCCGCTGCCGGACGGGCTCGTGCCGGGCGACCTGATCGCGTACTTCTGCGCCGAGTACGGCTGGCACGAGAGCTTCCCCATCTACTCGGGTGGCTTGGGAGTGTTGGCCGGCGATCACTGCAAGACGGCCAGCGATCTCGGGTTGCCGTTCGTCGGCGTGGGCCTGCTGTATCGGCAGGGCTACTTCAATCAACGCATCGACCGCAGCGGCCAGCAGTTGCCGGACTATTCCTCGATCGATCCGCGCAATACGCCACTGGTGCTGCGCGCTCGGCGCCGACGGCCAGGAAGTCCGCGTGACGTGCCCGGGGCCCGAGCGCACGATCAACGTGCGCGTGTGGAAAGCGCCGGTCGGTCGCGTGACGGTGCTGCTGCTCGACACCGACGTGCCCGAGAACAGCCCCGAGGATCGCAAGATCACGTACCGTCTGTACGGCGGCGACGAGGAGCTGCGCGTGCAGCAGGAAGCCGTGCTCGGCGTGGCGGGCGTGCGTGCGCTCCGCGCGCTGAATCTCGCGCCGACCGTGTGGCACATCAACGAGGGCCATGCGGCGTTCTCGGTGCTCGAGCGGCTGCGCGAGCACACGACGGGCGGCGTGCCGTTCGCGGCGGCGCTCGAGGCCGTCGTGGCCAGCACGGTGTTCACGACGCATACACCGGTCAGCGCCGGCCACGACCGGTTTCCGCTCGACCGCGTCGTGCGCCAGTTCCAGAGTTTCTCGGGGGAGCTCGGAGTCCCGGTCGACCAGTTGCTCGATCTCGGCCGCGCGGCGGACCAGGGCGACCGCTTCAACATGACGCGGCTCGCGATCAGTGGCTCGGGCGCCGTGAACGGCGTCAGCAAGATCCACGGTCGGGTGTCGTCGCGGCTGTGCCAGAGCGTATGGCCCGACGTGCCGCCGGCCGAAAACCCGGTCGGCTACGTGACGAACGGCGTTCATGTGGCCACGTTCCTGCGCAACACCTGGGCGAGCGCTGTTCGACCGGCATCTCGGGTCAGGACTGGCGCGAGCGGCTCATGGACCGCTCGCTGATGAACCGCATCCTGGACATTCCCGGACGAGCTGTTCTGGCAAACGAACCAGAAGGTCAAGAGCCAGATGCTGCGCGTGCTGCGCGAGCGGCTGTCGCGGCAGTACCAGCGCAACGGGCTGAGCGAAGCGCATGTGCATCGGCTGCTGCGGCTCGTCGACCCCGATGATCCGAGCGTGCTGACCATCGGGTTCGGGCGCCGCTTCGCAACCTACAAGCGCGCCACGCTGCTGCTGGCCGACTTGCATTGGCTGGAGCAGCTTGTCGCGGCTGGGGACAAGCCCGTCGTCTTCGTGTTCTCGGGCAAGGCGCACCCGGCTGACGAGCCGGCGCAGTGGATGATGCGCGAAATCCAGCGGATCTCGAATCTGCCGCCCTTCATCGGCAAGATCCTGCTCGTCGAAGGTTACGACATGGGCATCAGTCGCGTGCTGACGTCCGGCGTCGACGTGTGGCTCAACACGCCCGTCCACCCTTACGAAGCGAGCGGGACGTCGGGCATGAAGGCGGCGATCAACGGCACCGTGAACCTGAGCGTGCTCGATGGCTGGTGGGCCGAGGCCTACGACGGCCGCAAGGAATTCAAGAACGGTTGGGGCATTCCGCCGTCGTTCGACGAGCAGGGCGCCGCGGATCGCGACCGCCAGGACTCGACGACGCTGTACGAAACGCTGCAGGACGAGGTCTTGCCGCTGTACTACGCGCGCGACGGGGAGCGCGGCTATTCGCAGGAGTGGGTGCAACTGTGCAAACGCTCGATGGCCAGCGTGTTACCTGCGTTCAACAGCGAGCGTGTGCTGCACGACTACGTGCGCGCGTTCTACGCGCCGGCCGCGCGACAAGGGCGGATCACGGCCGCCGACGACTTCCGCGTGGCGCGCGATCTCGGCGCGTGGAAGAGCCGCGTGCGTGCGGCCTGGCCTGGCGTGGCGTTGACGCTCGTCGGCCAAGCCCCCGCGGAGATCGGGTTCGGGCAGCGTGCCGCGCTCGAGGTCGACGTGACGTTGAACGGCCTGGTACCGGCGGACGTACGCGTCGAATGCGTCGTGCGCCGCATGCTGGGCTCCGAGCTCGTGGTGCCCGTGCAGGGCTACGCCGAGAGCGGCCGGCCCGAGCACGGCGCGTTCTATCGCGAGGGCCAGCCGAATCTGCTCGAGCCGTTCGTGCCCGGCGTGGTCGACGACGCCGGCGTGTGTCGTTACCGGCTCGAGATGCAACCGCCCTGGGCCGGGACGCTGGAATACGAGATCCGAGCCGTGCCGCAACATCCGCACCTGTCGCACCCGTACGAGCTCGGCTTGTTGCGACACCTTTGAGCGACGCCAAACCGAAACCTGTGGTCACGAGACTCGTGCTGCGTGCGGGCTCGCGCTTGCCGCTCGGCGCCACCGCGGAGGCGGACGGCGTCAACTTCGCGATCTACAGCCGGCACGCGACGCGGCTGTGGCTCAAGCTGTACCGCGGCGCGACCGATGCGGAACCGATCGTCGAGTTCGAGCTCGATCCGCAAACGCCATCGCACGTACAACTTCTGGCACGCGTTCGTCAGTGGAGCGAAACCCGGCTGGTACTACACGTGGCGCGCCGACGGCCCGCAGGAACCGGCGGCGGGCATCGAGTTCGATCCGCGGCGCGAGCTGCTCGACCCGTGGGCACGGCTCGTCAGCGACGCAACGTGGCGGCGTGAGGAAGCGATGGCCGGTAGCCGCGAGTCGCACGTGCGAGCGCAGATCGCTCCGCCCGACGACTACGACTGGCAGGGAGACGCGCCGCTGAGGCGGCCGCTCGCCGAGTCGGTGATCTACGAGCTGCATGTCGCGGGGTTCACGCGTCACCCGTCCTCGGGTGTGGCGCATCCGGGTACGTTCCGCGGCCTCATCGAGAAGATTCCGTACTTGAAGTCGCTCGGTGTCACCGATGTCGAGCTCATGCCGATGTTCGCGTTCGATCGGCAGGATGTGCCGCCAGCAGGGGCTGCGCTCGGCTTGTCGAACTATTGGGGCTACAGCCCGTTCGCTTTTTTCGCGCCGCACGCGCACTACGCGGCCGACGAGGATCCACGCCGCGAGTTCCGCGATCTCGTGAAAGCGCTGCATGCCGCGGGTATCGGCGTGATCCTCGACGTCGTGCTGAATCACACGGCCGAGGGCGACGCGGATGGGCCGGTCTTCGGCTTCAAGGGGCTCGTCAACGAGATGTTCTACATTCTGGACCCGCAGGACAAAAGCCGGTATTTCGACTTCACGGGCTGCGGCAACACGGTCAATGGCAACCATCCGTTGGTCGCGCAGTATCTGCTCGAGTGTCTGACGTACTGGGCTCGCGACATGCACGTCGATGGCTTCAGGCTCGATCTCGCGAGCGTGCTGTCGCGCGGCGAGGACGGTAAACCGCTCGCGCATTCGCCCGCGCTCGCGAGCATCGAGTTCGCCGAAGCGCTCGGCAGCGTACATCTGATCGCCGAAGCCTGGGACGCCGGGGGGTTGTACCAGGTCGGCTCGTTCCCGGGCTTCCGCTGGGCCGAATGGAACGGCCCCTATCGCGATGCCATGCGTCGATTCCTGCGCGGCGAAGCAGGCCTGCTGGGCGAGATCGCGACGCGGATCGCAGGCAGCAGCGACATGTACGGGCCCGCGAACAAGACGCCGCAGAACAGCATCAACTTCGTGACGTGCCACGACGGCTTCACGCTGTACGACCTGGTGAGCTACGACCGCAAGCACAACGAGGCGAATGCCGAGGAGAACCGGGACGGCCGCGACGACAACTTCAGCTGGAACTCCGGTGTGGAGGGCGCCACCGACGACCCCGACGTGCAGCAGTTGCGCGCGCAACGGGCGCGCAACTTCATGGCCGTGCTGCTGCTGAGCCAGGGTGTGCCGATGTTTGCGGCCGGCGACGAAGTGCTGCGCACGCAGCGCGGCAACAACAACGCGTACTGTCAGGACAGCGCCCTCAATTGGCTCGACTGGTCGTTCACACCCGCCGCGCGCGCGATGCAGCGGTTCACGCGTGAGCTGATTGCGCTGCGGCAGCGGCACCCGAGCCTGAAACGTACGCGGTTCCTGGATGGGCCTGGCGACGGACAGCCGGCCGAGATTCAGTGGTACGGCCGCGATCTCGCGCCGCCGAACTGGACCGATCCCGACGCGCGCGTCCTGTGCTTCACGGTGGCGGGCCTCGCCCCGGACGAACCGGCGCTACACGTGATGATCAACATGGCTTCGACGGGCCGGTTGCTGCCGTTGCCACAGGTCGCGACGCGCGAGTGGCGGCGCATCGTCGACACCACGCTCACCGCGCCCGACGATATGGTGCCCGCGGGCTTGCCGGTCATCGAGCGGCACTACTGGCTGAGTCCGCACGGTATCGCGGTGTTCGAGGCGTGAGCCCGAACGACGGCTTCATCTATCGCGCGTACGTGGCCGCGAAAGATGCGGGGCAGAGCGTGCTTGCGTTCCACGTGAGCCGGTTTCGTCACTCCGACGAAGCCCAGTGGCGCGCCGCGATCGCCCTCGGGCGCGTGTTCGTGAACGGCCGCCTCGCAGTGGCCGACGAGCCGCTCGCGGCCGGCGACGCGCTGGAATTCCACCGGCCGCCGTGGCAAGAGCCGGACGCGCCGGAGTCGTTCACGGTCGCGTTCGAGGACGAGCACGTGCTCGTGGTTGCGAAGCCCGCCGGCTTGCAGGTGTTACCGGCCGGGCCGTTCTCGGCGCGCACGCTGCTCGCGCTGGTGCGCGCGAGCGACCCCGCTCGTGCGACGGCCGCGCCCGCGCACCGGCTCGGGCGCGGCACGTCGGGGCTCATGGCGTTCGGCAAGACGGCGCTCGCGCGTGCGTCGCTCGCTCGCCAGTTCCGGGAATTCGTGCCGACCAAGACCTATTTTGCGTGGGTCGAGGGCGCGACGCTCCCCGATTCGTTCGTCGCGACGCAGCCGATCGCGCGTGTGGCGCATGGCCCGCTATCGATTCACGTGGCGGCGGAGCACGGCCGTGCGTCACGCACGCGAGTGCGTGTGTTGCGCCGCGAGACCGACCGCACGCTGGTCGCCGCACAGCCGATTACCGGGCGTCCCGACCAGATCCGTATCCATCTCGCGGCCGCGGGCGCCCCGATCGTCGGCGATCCGCTGTTCGGCCCGGGCGGTACTCCAAAGAGCGATGCGCCGCCCGGCGTGGGTGGCTATCTGCTGCACGCCGCCGCGCTGTCCTTCCAGCACCCCGCCGCCGGCACCCGCGTCAAGGTCCGCTCCCTCCCGAGCTGGCTAGGACGGTAGGACTCCGTCTTCAGGCGGGGGCGAAGATCAGGCCCGCAAGCGGCGGCAGCGAGACGACGATCGAGTGCGGGTGGCCCATGCAGGCCACGTGCTCGGTATCGACGAGGGTATTGCCGATGTTCGAGCCGCCGTAGTGCTGGGAGTCCGAGTTCAGCACCTCGCGGTAGCGCCCCGGCATCGGCACACCCACGCGATAGCCGTGCCGTGGCACCGGCGTGAAATTCAGGAGCACCACCACGTGGTCGTCGCCGTCACGCCGCAGATAACTCAGTACGGAGTTCGGGTCGTCTTGCCACGAGAGCCACGCGAAGCCGTCGGCGTCGTGGTCGCGCCGGTGCAGTGCCGGGATGCTGCGGTACACGCGGTTCAGGTCGCGCACGAGCGCGCTCACGCCTGCGTTGCGCGGCTCGTCGGCCAGATGCCACGGCAGCGATTCGTGGTGATTCCACTCGCGCGGCTGACCGAACTCCCCACCCATGAACAGCAGCTTCTTGCCCGGATAAGTCCACTGGTACGTCAGTAGCAACCGCAGAGTTCGCGAACCGCTGCCAGTCGTCGCCAGGCAGCTTGTCGAGCAACGAGCGTTTCCCGTGCACGACCTCGTCGTGCGACAGCGGCAGCACGAAGTTTTCCGTGAACGCGTAGATCGGCCCGAACGTCAACAGAGCGTGGTGGAACTTCCGGTGCACGGGATCCGTGCTCACGTAGCGAAGCGTGTCGTGCATCCAGCCCATGTTCCACTTGAACGTGAAGCCGAGGCCGCCCGTGTACGTGGGGCGCGACACCTGCGGCCAAGCCGTCGATTCCTCGGCGATCATCAGCGTGCCCGGGCAGAGGGCGTGCGTCGTCTCGTTCAGGCGTTTGACGAGCGCGATCGCCTCGAGATTCTCGTTGCCGCCGTGGACGTTCGGCGTCCATTCGCCCTGCTTGCGCGAGTAGTCGAGGTACAGCATCGAAGCGACCGCGTCGACGCGTAACCCGTCGAAATGGAAGTCCTCGAGCCAGCACGCGGCACTCGACAGCAGGAAGCTCTGCACCTCGTTGCGCGAGTAGTTGAAGACCAGCGTATCCCAGTCCGGGTGCTCGCCTTTGTGCCGGTCGCCGTACTCGTACAGCGGCGTACCGTCGAAACGGGCGAGCGCGTGATCGTCCTTCGGAAAATGCGCCGGCACCCAGTCGAGCAGCACGCCGAGTCCGAGCTTGTGCAGCTCGGCGACGAACTCGCGCAACTCGTCCGGCGTGCCGTGGCGGCGCGTCGGCGCGAAGTAGCCCGTGCACTGATAACCCCACGAGTCGTCGAGCGGATGCTCCGTGATCGGCAGCAGCTCCACGTGCGTGAAGCCGAGATCGCTGGCATACGCGCCGAGCTGGCGCGCGAGCTCGGCGTACGTCAGAAACTGTCCGCTCGCGCTGCGCCGCCAGGAGCCGACGTGCACCTCGTAGATCGAGATCGGCTCGCGCAGCCAATCGCGCGAGCGGCGGCGGCTCAGCCACTCGCCATCGTCCCAGCGGAACCCCGAATCGGCGGTCGTCACCGCCGCGGTGGCCGGGCGGTTCTCGAACGCGGCGCCGTACGGATCGGTCTTGAGCTTCAGCTCGCGCCTGTCGCGCGTGAAGATCTCGTACTTGTACAGCTCACCGGGGCCGAGCTCGGGCAGGAACAGCTCCCAGACTCCGGAGTCGCCGCGCACGGTCATCGGGTGATAGCGGCCGTCCCAATGATTGAAGGTGCCGACGACGCTGACGCGTTCCGCGTTCGGCGCCCACACGGCGAAACGGACGCCGGGCACGCCGTCGATCGTCAGCGCGTGCGCGCCGAGGAACCGGTGCGCGTGCATGTGGGTGCCCGAAGCGAAGCGTGCGAGATCGCTCGCGTCGATGTGTAGCGGGAAAGAGTACGGATCGTAGCCCTCGTGCCACACGCCGTCGTGCGTCTCGAAGCGCAGCCGGTACGGCGATTTCACGAGCCGCTTGGGTCCGGTCCACTCGAACAGCGCGGTACCGGGCACGCGATCGAGCTCGACCGCGGGCTCCACGAGTCGGACGCGGCGTGCGCTCGGCAGCAGCACACGGACGCGAACGTCCTTCGTACCGCGCGGGTGCACGCCGAGCACGCGGCGAGGGTCGTGCAGCCGACCGTTGACCAGCAGCTCGACGTCGTGATCGCCCGTTGTCGCGGCTGCGACGGGAGTGCCGGCGGGCGGAATCGGGCGCTCGCCGTCTGTAATTTGGTGGTTAGACACGGGCTACGCGGTCGGAGTAAGTTGGCTTCCTATGCGGCAGATTCCTCGGCGTCGATTGGTCAGCCACCTGACGCGTTCGGCCATCGCGGTAGTGATGGCAGGTGGGCGCGGCCAGCGGCTGATGCAGCTCACGGACAATCGTGCCAAGCCCGCGACGCCGTTCGGCGGCAAATACCGGATCATCGACTTTTCGTTGTCGAACTGCGTGAATTCCGGTATCCGGCAGATTTTCATCTTGACCCAGTATAAGGCCCAGTCCCTGATTCAGCATGTGCAACGCGGCTGGGGCTATCTGCACGGCGAGCTTGGCGAGTTCATCGACATCGTGCCGGCGCAGCAGCAGCTCGGCGAAGCGTGGTACCGCGGCACGGCAGACGCCGTTTTTCAGAACCTCGACATCATCGATCAGCAGCGCCCGGAAACGGTGCTGATCCTCGCGGGCGACCACGTTTACAAAATGGACTACGGCCCGCTGATCGCATTCCACAAGGAGAGCGGCGCCGACATCACGATCGGCGGCGTGCAGGTGCCGCTGGCGCAGGCGCACGAGTTCGGCGTCATGGCGCTCGGCGCCGATCACCGCGTCGTGGCTTTCGACGAGAAATCGAAAGAGCCGCGACCGATGCCGGGCCGCGACGGCGTGGCGCTCGCGTCGATGGGCATCTACGTGATCAATCCCGAATTCCTGCGCGAAACGCTCCAACGCGATGCCGCCGATCCCGAGTCGCGGCACGACTTCGGGCGCAACGTCATCCCGGCTGCCGTGGCCAATCGCCGCGTGTTCGCATATCCGTTCGAGGACGTCGAAACGAAGGCACAACGCTACTGGCGCGACGTGGGTACTGTGGACGCCTACTACAACGCGAACATGGAGCTCATCCACGTGAGCCCCGAGCTGAATCTGTACGACGAAGCGTGGCCTATCTGGACATATCAGGAGCAGGTGCCGGCCGCAAAGTTCATCCTCGACGAGGAACGGCGCCGCGGCCTCGCGATCAACTCGATGATCTCCGGCGGCTGCATCATCTCCGGCGCTCTGGTGCGCGAATCGCTGCTGTTCTCGAGCGTCATGGTCGACGAGAGCTCGGAATTGGTCCGCACCGTGGTCCTGCCGCGCGTGGAGATCGGCCGCAGCTGTTTCATTCAAAACGCGATCATCGACGAAGGCTGCGTCATCCCGCACGGCACTGTGATCGGCCGCAACCGCCAGTTCGACACTCAGCACTTCCACGTCACCGACAACGGCATCGTGCTCGTGACGCGCGCTATGCTGGCCGGGCTACGCCGCGGATCTGCGCGCTGAGCGGCCGATGAACCCCGTCCTTGCCGCGCGCCGCGCCGGGGTGTTGCTCCATCCGACCTCGCTGCCGGGGCCGGCTGCACAGGGCACGCTCGGCCGCGAGGCGTGGGCGTTCGTCGACTGGCTTGCCGCCGGCGGTTTCAGCGTGTGGCAGACGTTGCCACTCGGCCCGCCGGACGACTACGGCTCGCCGTACTGCCTGCGCTCGGCATACGCCGGCAACCCCCGGCTGCTCGATCGCGAGCATCTCGCGACGCTGCGTCAACTGCCGCGCGGTCTCGATCTCGCCGCGCTCGATGGGCGTCACGACGCGCTGTATCGGTCGTTCGCGGAGCTCGCGACCGACACGCAGCGACGCGACTTCGCGCGCTACACGCGGGCGCAGCGCTGGCTTCTACCGTACGGGCTGTTCGAGCTCTGTAGCAAGCAGTTCGAGGCGGCGCCGTGGTGGCAGTGGCCGCGCGAAATTCGTGATCGCGACTTGCACGCGCTGCGGCGGCTCGCACACGAGCAGCGCGCGCGGTTCCGTGGCATCGTGCTCGAGCAGTACCTGTTCGACCTGCAGTGGTCGGCGCTGAAGCGCTACGCGAACGATCGCGGCGTGCTGCTCTTCGGCGATCTGCCGTTTTACGTCGATCGCAACAGCGTGGAAGTCTGGTGGCGGCGCGGGTTGTTCGCGCTCGACGCGCACGGCGAGCCGAGCGAAGTGGCCGGCGTGCCGCCGGACTATTTCAATGCCGACGGACAGCTGTGGGGTAACCCGCTCTACGACTGGGACGCGATGCAGCGCACGGGCTTCCGCTGGTGGCTCGACCGCTTGCGCGCGCAGTTCGCGCGGTTCGATTTCGTGCGGATCGACCACTTCCGTGCGCTCGAGTCGTACTGGGCGGTGCCGGCCGACGCGACGACGGCGCGTACCGGTGCGTGGCGCCACGGACGCGGGGCCGAGCTGCTGACGGCGCTGCGTTCGGCTTATGGCGAGCTGCCGCTCGTGGCCGAAGACCTCGGCATGATCACCGACGAAGTGCGCGCTCTGCGCGACCAGTTCGGACTGCCCGGCATGGTCGTGCTGCAGTTCGGATTCGATGGCTCGGCTGACAATCCGCATCTGCCGCAACAGCATCGGCGCAACGCCGTCGCGTACACGGGTACCCACGACAACGATACGACGGTCGGCTGGTACGCGGGCCTCGACGCGGAGTCGCGCAGCGTCGTGGCACGGATGCTCGACGCACCCGAGCATCCGGTGGTGCCGGACTTCCTGATCGACGCGGTCTACGCGTCGAACGCGGCACTCGCCGTAGTGCCCATGCAGGACGTGCTCGCGCTCGATTCTTCCGCGCGCATGAACTCGCCCGGCACCGTCGTCGGCAATTGGCGGTGGCGCTTCTCGTGGAGCCAGGTGCCGCCATCGCTGCCCGCGACCTGCCGCGCCCGCGCCGCGCGCTCCGCCCGCCTCCCCAAGAGGGAGTCAGGTTTCGCGTAGTTGCACAGAATCGCCGCTGTCGGCTGCGGGCAGCGTTGGAGATCGTTCCGCCCCCTGTCCGCGGCCTGCCGCGCCCGCGCCGCGCGCTCCGCCCGACTCCGTCTTAGAACAGGCTGCGGTAGAGCCGCTCGTAGTGGGGCACTTGGTTGCGCCAGGAGAAATCGGCGGCCATGGCGTTGGCGACGAGGCGCGACCAGGCAGCGCGATCGTCGAACCAGCCGAGCGCAGTGCGCAGGCCCCACGAGAGGCCGCCCGAGTCCGCGTCTCGGAACACACTGCCGTTGCCCGTGCCGGTCGCCGGGTCGAAGTGCTCGATCGTGTCCGCGAGACCGCCCGTCGCGCGGACGACGGGAATCGTGCCGTAGCGCAGCGCGTACATCTGCGTGAGCCCGCACGGTTCGTAACGCGAGGGTACGACCGTCAGATCGCTGGCGGCGAAGATCAGGTGCGCGAGCGCCTCGTCGTGACCCTTGGTGAATGCGACACGCCGCGGTTGCTCGCGAGCGAAGCCCGCGAGAGCGCTCGTGAGCGCCACGTCGCCGCTGCCGAGCACCGCGAACGCGGCGCGGGTCTCGCGCAGCAGCGCCGGCAGGATGGCTGTGACGAGGTCGATGCCTTTCTGCGGCGCGAGTCGTGTCACGATCCCGACCACCGGCGTGGTGGCGTCCGCCTGCAAACCGAGACGCGCGGTCAGCGTGCTCTTGAGCTGCCGCTTCGGTGCGAGATTCGTTGCATCGAAGTGCACCGAGAGGAACGGATCGCTGCGCGGGTCCCACATGTCGTAGTCGACACCGTTCAGGATTCCGACGAGTGCCGCCCCGCGCGCGTTCAGCACGTCCTCGAGCCCCATACCGAACTGCGGCGTGCGGATCTCAGCGGCGTAGGTCGGGCTCACGGTGGTGACGACGTCGGCGGCGTGCACGCCGGCTCGCAGGAAATTCACGTCGCCGTCGGCAAGTGCGTCGGCGGCGATCGCCGGGCGCAGCTGCGGCGGCGCGTACCGCTCCAGCACGCCGGCCGCGAACACGCCCTGGTAGCCGACGTTGTGCAGGGTCAACACTGTGGGCGCCAGAGGTGCGCCACTGCCGGCCCGATTCAGGACGGGAGTCAGTGCGGCGTGCCAGTCGTGGCAGTGCAGGATGTCGGGGCGCCAGTTCAGTGCCGACGGCAGCTCGAGCGCTGCAGCCGCGAGCCTAATGAAGCGGCCCGCGTCGCGCGCGTCGGCCGTGTAGATGCTGTCTGCCGTGAGCTCGTCCAGCTCGAGCAGGTACACGCGCGGTGTGGGGCGGTCGGCGGCTGCGGCTTCGATCTCGCCGAAGCGATGGCTGCCTGCAGTAAGGCGTCGCAACGTCGCACCGGCTCCGGGCAGATGGGCGTAGCGCGGCAGCAGCACGCGCACATCATGCCCCCGCGCCGCGAGGGCGTTGCAGAGCCCCGTGACCGCATCGGCAAGCCCCCCGGTCTTCGCCCACGGAGCGAATTCCGAGCAGACCATCAGGACGTTCATCGCGCTACTTGCGTTGGTCCATCGGCACGTATGCGCGCTTCGTGGCGCCCGTGTAGACCTGCCGCGGGCGATCGATGCGCGCGGTGCCCATCCGCACCTCGCGCCAGTGCGCGATCCAGCCCGGCAGCCGGCCGATCGCAAACATGACGGTGAACATGTTCGTTGGGATGCCGAGCGCCCGCATGATGATGCCGCTGTAGTAGTCGACGTTCGGGTACAGCTTGCGTTGCACGAAATACTCGTCGTGCAGCGCCACTTCCTCGAGCCGCATCGCGATTTCGAGCAGGGGATCGTTGATGCCGAGCTTGTTCAGCAGCGCGTGGCAGGCTTCTTTGATGATCTTCGCGCGCGGGTCGAAGTTCTTGTAGACGCGGTGGCCGAACCCCATGAGCCGCTCGTGGCCGCCCTTGTCTTTCACGCGAGCAATGAATGTGTCGAGCTTCTGGCCGCTGTCCTTCAGCTGCGTCAGCATCTCCATCACGGCCACGTTCGCACCGCCGTGCAGCGGGCCCCACAGGGCGCAGACGCCGGCCGCCACGGAGGCATACAGGTTGGCCTGCGACGAGCCGACCATGCGCACTGTCGACGTGGAGCAGTTCTGCTCGTGGTCGGCATGCAGCAACAGCAGCTGGTCGAGCGCCCGGACGGTGACGTCGTCCGGCTGATAGAGCTTGTGCGGCCGGGAGAACATCATGTGCAAGAGGTTGGCCGTGTAACGCAGCTCGTTGCGTGGATAGTTGACCGGCCGGCCAATGGTCTTGCGGTAGCTCGCAGCGGCAATCGTCCGGACCTTGCTCATGATCCGGGCCGCGGGCTCGAGGAAGTGATCGCTGTCATCCGTCAGCATGAACGCCGGCTGGAAGCACCCCAGGGCGTTGATCATGGCCGACAGGATCGCCATCGGCGGTGCATTCGCGGGGAAGCCGTCGAAGTGATGCAGCATGTCCTCGTGGATGTACTCGTGGTCGCCGAGCAACCGCCGGAATTCCGCGAGCTGCGCCGCCGTCGGCAGCTCGCCGAAGATCAGGAGGTACGACGACTCCACGAAGCTCGACCGTTCGGCCAGCTCCTCGACTGGGTAACCGCGATAGCGCAGGATGCCCTTCTCGCCATCGATGAAGGTGATCTTGCTTTGGCACGCGCCCGTGTTGCCGTAGCCGCTGTCGAGGGTGATGAGCCCGGATTTGGCACGCAATTGCGAGATATCGACGGCCGCTTCGGCTTCAGTGCCGATGACGACCGGCATTTCATAGCTCTTGCCGTCGTAACTCAGAGTAGCGTTGTTGGTCATGGGGAAGCCTCCGACTCGTGCGGGTATTCTACGCTGGGGTTAGTTCCCAAGTGTGATTGCGAGGGCGACATTTCGGTGCGACGAGGAGCAGTCGACTGGATCGCGACCAGCGAAGAAAACACTTGCAATCCATGCGGAGCGTTTTATATTTACGCCCGTTTTCATGTCGCGGGCAGGTGGTCTGCCCAGCCTGGTAACGACGGAATTGCCGGGCGACAAAAAATGACGGGCGCCGAGCCTATGGACTGTTACCCCAGGTGAGCAAAGTCCTGTCTCTGGAGGAAGAGCCTCCGAGTTTGGCGCAAGCCGAGCAGTCCCTCGTTCGAAACCCCGCAGCTAGCCTCCGCGATCTCAACGCCAACGGTCTGACGCCGCCGGTACAGCTGGCCCGCGCGGCCCGCGCTCGTTTCGTCGTGAGTCCGGCCAGCAACGAGTTCCGCAAGCGTCATTTCCCTGGAGTGAAGAGCGCCGAGTGGAACGACTGGCGCTGGCAAAACCGCAACCGCGTCCGCAGCCTCGAGCAACTCGAGCGCATGATCGAGGTGACCGACGAGGAGCGCGCGGCCATCGCGCGGCACCATGGCCCCCTGCCGATCGGCGTTACGCCGTACTACATGAGCCTCATCGATCCGGTCGACCCGCGCCAGGGGTTGCGGCGGACGACGATCCCGACCCTGGCGGAATTCGACCGTAGCCCGGGTGAGGAAGAGGACCCGCTCGGCGAGGACGGCCACAGCCCCGTGCCGGGTCTCGTGCATCGTTATCCCGATCGTGTGCTGCTGCTGGTCACCAATTTCTGCTCCGTGTATTGCCGCTACTGCACCCGGGCCCGGCTCGTAGGCGCGAGCGGCGAACGCGCGCTGCGTAAGGCCGACATCGACCGGGCGATCGAGTACATTGCGGCCACGCCGGCCGTCCGCGACTGCCTGATTTCCGGCGGCGACCCCCTGTCGCTCGACGAGGACCGGCTCGAGTACGTGCTGTCGCGGCTGCGCGCGATCCCGCATCTCGAATTCATCCGGATCGGCAGCAAACAGCCGGTCGTGCAGCCGATGCGCGTCACGCCGACGCTGACAAAAATGCTGCGGCGCTACCACCCGCTGTGGATGAGCCTGCATTTCACGCATCCCGACGAGATCACACCGGAGGTCGCCGAGGCCTGCGCTCGGCTGGCCGATGCCGGCATCCCGCTCGGTAGCCAGACGGTGCTGCTGAAAGGCGTGAACGACGACGTCGCCACGTTGAAAGAACTGTTCCACGGGTTACTGAAGATCCGCGTGCGACCCTATTACCTGTATCAGTGCGACCCGATCAGCGGCTCGAGCCACTTCCGCACCTCGGTCGACAAAGGCCTCGATCTGATCTCGCAGATTCGCGGCTATACGACGGGTTATGCGGTGCCGAACTATGTGGTCGATGCCCCCGGCGGCGGCGGCAAGATCGCGATGCTGCCCGATGCCGTGATCGGCCGCGACGGCGACGACCTGCTGTTGCGTAACTTCCGCGGCGCCGAGTGTCGGTATCCGGATCCGGGCGGTACACTCGGCAAGAAACCCGGCAACAGCAGCCCCGGCAATCACTGATACCCGGCGCGGTCACGCGCAACTCAAGGGACGCAACGTGCGGATCGGGTTCGCCTACGATCTGAAGGACGACTATTTGGCGCTTGGCTTCGATGACGCAAGCCGTCGCCGAGTTCGATTCTTTGGTTACCATCGACGCCATCGCCGGCGCCCTCGAATCGCTGGGCCACTCCGTCGAGCGGATCGGCCACGTGCGCGCACTCGCGGCGCGGCTCGTGGCCGGGGAGCGGTGGGACCTCGTGTTCAACATCGCAGAAGGCATTGCCGGCTTCGGCCGCGAGTCGCAGGTGCCGGCGTTGCTCGAGGCGTACGGGGTGCCGTACACATTCTCGGACCCGCTGGTCTGCGCGCTGACGTTGCACAAGGGCATGGCCAAGCACGTCGCCCGCGGCTGTGGCGTGCCGACACCGAGCTTCGCGCTGGTCGCGACGCCGGCCGACGTGGCCGCCATCGATCTGGCGTTGCCGCTGTTCGTGAAACCCGCCGGCGAGGGCTCGAGCAAGGGCGTGACCGAGCGGTCGCGTGTCGAGTCGCGGCCCCAGCTGCTGACCGTTTGCACCGAGCTGCTTACGGAGTACCGCCAGCCTGTGCTCGTCGAGGAATACCTCTGCGGTCGCGAGTTCACGGTCGGCATCTTAGGCACCGGCGCCGCGGCGCACGCCCTCGCGCCACTCGAGGTCACGATGCGTGCCGGCGCCGACGAAGGAACGTATTCGTACCGTAACAAGGCGAACTGGCGCGAGCTCGTGGAGTACAGGCTGCTCGCTACCGGCCCGCTGCGCCGCGATGTCGAGGATGTGGCGCTCGCGGCCTGGCGCTGCCTCGGCTGTCGCGATGCGGGCCGCGTCGACGTGCGGCTCGACGGCGCGGGCAGGCCCCAGATGCTCGAGGTCAATCCGCTCGCGGGCCTCACGCCGGATCACTCGGACCTACCGATCATGGCGGCGCTGTCCGGCATGGACTACCGCACATTGATCGGTGAGATTCTGCGTTGCACGATCGAGCGCCTGGCCGCCGAAACCGCGCAGGCCGCGGCCTGACGGCGCACCGCGCCGCCGCCGATTGCCCCCATGCGCCCGCGAATCCTGCTGCTCCACGATGCGTTCGCGACCGCCGACCGCCCCGATGCAGGCGACACACTGCTCGAAGCGGAGGTCATCGCCCGCACGCTGAGGGAGCTCGGTTACGACGCGAGCATCGCGCCCGTCGGGCTCGACCTGACGCGCCTCGAGCCGTTGCTCGCGGAGGTCGGGCCTCGTCTGGTCGTGAATCTCGTCGAGTCCTTCGACGGCAGCGGGCGGCTGATCCACGTCGTGCCCGCGCTGCTCGAGTCGCTCGGCGTGCCATTCACCGGGTGTTCGGCGAGCGCGCTCGGCGCCACCTCGGACAAGCTCTCGGCGAAGCAGCAGTTGCTTCGCGCCGGTGTGCCGACGCCCGCGGTGTTCGGCGCCGGCGCCGACGATGGGCCGTGGATCGTGAAGTCGGTGTGGGAGCATGCGTCCTTGGGCATCGACGATTCCTCCGTCGTGCGCGGCGCCGCCGGCGTGCCGCGCCTGCTGGAGATGCGCCGCGCCGAGTTCGGCGGCGACTGGTTCGCCGAGCGCTTCGTACCCGGTCGCGAGCTGAACGTTGGCCTGATCGAGGCGGCCGACGGAGTGCACGCGTTGCCGGTGGCGGAGATCCGCTTCGAGGGCTTTCCGCCGGAGAAACCGGCGATCGTCGGCTACGCGGCCAAGTGGCACACCGATAGCTTCGAGTACCGCAATACGGTGCGCAGCTTTGCGCTGGAGCCTGGGCTCGCGGTACGCGCCGAGCGCCTGGCCCATGACTGCTGGCGGCTGTTTGGGCTCACGGGGTACGCGCGTGTCGACTTGCGCGTCGACGCCAACGGCACGCCCTGGGTGCTCGAGGTGAACGCAAACCCGTGCCTGTCGCCCGACGCCGGGTTTGCCGCTGCGCTTGCGACCGCAGGCATCGAGTATCGAACGGCTATTGCCTGGCTGGTGGACGACGCATTGCGCCGAACGGCCGTCACCCCTCGGAGGTTCGAGTGAGCGGTGCGGCGGGCACCAAGGTGCGTTACCGGCGGCGCCCGCGGCCGGCAGACCTGCCGGCTTTGCGCCGGCTCGTGGCTGCGACCCGTGTGTTCTACCCCGAGGAGCGGCAGATTGCGCTCGAGTTGCTCGAGGAGCGGCTCCGAAGGGGCGCGAAGAGCGGCTACGAGTTCTTGTTCGCAGAACTTGCGGGGCAGCTCATCGGCTATTGCGCCTGGGGCAACGTGCCGCTGACTCGGCAGAGCTACGACCTGTACTGGATCGCCGTGGCGCCCGTAGCCCAGGGCCGGGGTATCGGTCAGCAGCTCATGAAGCTCGCCGAGGCGGCGGTGGCCCGACGCGGCGGCGGGGGACTGTATATTGAGACCTCATCACGGGCTGTCTACGCCCGGACGCGGCGGTTCTACCGGGATGCGGGGTACCGACAGGTGGCGCAGCTCCGCGACTTCTACGCAATTGGCGATCATAAGGTTGTGTTCTGTAAGACGATCGGGCCGGCGTAAGCCTGCCATTTCGGCTGTCCGCCAGATCCCGATTCGAACCTAAAGAAGTCTAATAACCACCGGATTTACCTAGGCATTTCTTGTCTTGACAGAGTTCGCCAACGGCTTATAGTGCGCAGCTCATCGCCGCCCGGCGCTCCGGCGGCGGTGTACGTTCGCGGGAGACGCGGCAAACCGGGCGCAAGACCCGGAGACGGTGATGACAGTCAAGGAGGGTTACGATGCGTAAGCCCAAAGAGCAGGTCGAGGAGGAAGGCAACGAAGCCCACTTCTTCGAAGATTCGGAGTCCAGCGACGATGCCGACGATTCCGATGACCGTTCCGTGAGTCGCGACGCGCGCCGGCAGAAGAAGCCCGCCCGCCAGCGCGTAGAGCTGCGGACCGAGCAACAGAACCTGCAGCGACAACTGTCCGACTGGGACGACTACGAACAGGACGACATCGACGTCAAGTTGTAGTCGAGCGCCGCGCCCGCCCGTGCGCTGATCGCGGCCAGCGTTTCAATGTCGGGAATACGCCTGCCGACCGAGCGCGTCGGGCGCGGCCCGACATTGCTCGCGACTGAACTAGAATGGTGCACGGCTTCCGACCCGCCCCCGACGACCGCGTGATCTTGAAACGAAAACGGAAACGGCTCCCTGCACGTCCGGCCAAGCCCGGGCTTGGCTTCGTTCTCGAACGACAGCCCGACGACGTCACCTGCGGCCCGGCATGCCTGCATGGCATCTACCGGTTCTATGGCGATACGGTGTCTCTCGCGAGCGTGGCCGCCGAGACTCGTATGCTCGATCGGGGCGGCACGCTCGGCGTGTTTCTCGCGAATCACGCGCTCGCGCGGGGTTACGACGTCACGCTGTACACATACAACCTGCACTTGTTCGACCCCACCTGGTTCGGGCTGCCGAACGACGAGATCCGCGCGCGCCTGAAAGCTCAGGCCAAGCAGAAGCAGTGGCGACGTGTGCAGAGCGCGACGCGCGGCTACGACGAGTTTCTGCGGCTCGGCGGGAAGCTGAAGCTCCGCGATCTCGAGCCGTCGCTGCTGCGCAAGTTCCTGAACCGCGGCACGCCGCTCATCACCGGCTTGAGTGCGACCTACCTGTATCGCGCCTGCCGCGAGGTAGGGGAGACTAATGTCGACGACGACATACGCGGCGAGCCGGTCGGGCACTTCGTCGTGCTGACGGGTTACCGACGTGACACGCGCGAAATCCTGATCGCCGACCCGCTCGCGACCAACCCGCTTGTGCGTTCGCGCTATTATGCCGTCAACGTGCAGCGACTCATCGGCGCGATCTTGCTCGGTATCATGACGTACGACGCGAACCTGCTCGTGATCGAGCCGAAGCCCGGCAGCCGATGACGGCTTTCATCGTCGTCGACCATCCCGAACAGTGGCCGCTGCAGTTTCCGGGCGCCGAGGTCATCAGTGCCGACGCCTATTTGCGCGACGAGCGCTCGAGCGGAATCCGCCAGGCGCGGGTCTACAACCTCTGCGACTCCTACGGTTACCAGACGGCGGGCTACTACGTGTCGCTGCTGGCGGCCGCGCGCGGGCATCGCACGATGCCGAGCGTGGCCACGATCCAGGACATGAAGGTGCGTTCGCTGCTGCGCGCCGACGACGAACTCGAGGAGTTGATTCAGCGCTCGCTGCATACGATCGTCTCGAAACGCTTCGAGCTCAGCATCTACTTCGGCTGTAACCTGGCCGAACGGCATGCGGACTTGAGTCGCGCGTTGTTCAACCTGTTTCCAGTGCCGTTGATGCGGGCGTCGTTCTCGAAGTCCTCGACAACGGGCAAGTGGCGGCCGTCGAGCATTGCGCCGCTGCCTGTCGGCGATCTGCCCGCGAGCCATCGCGACTTCCTGCGCGGGGTCATCGAGAATCACTTCGCGCGGCGTGGGCCGGCCGGCCGGCCCGGGCGCACCGTGCAGTACGAGCACGACCTTGCGATCCTGACCAACGACGGCGAGCGCTCGCCGCCGTCGAACCGCGAGGCCCTGAAACGCTTCGAGCGCGCGGCGCGCGCGAACGGCTTCGACGTCGAGTTCCTGACCCGCGACGACTACGGCCGGATCGCCGAGTTCGACGCGTTGTTCATCCGCGAGACCACGAGCGTGAACCACCACACGTACCGGTTCGCGAGCCGGGCCAGGGCGGAAGACCTCGTGGTCGTCGACGACCCCGAATCGATCATCCGCTGCGGCAACAAGGTGTACCTGTTCGAGCTTGCGCGGCGACTCGGTCTCGCGATTCCGCCCACGATGGTGGTCAGCAGCGCGAAGACGGACGACATCATCCGCGAGCTCGGACTGCCGTGTGTGCTGAAGCAGCCCGACAGCGCGTTCTCCGAGGGCGTGTTCCGCGCCGACACCCAGGCGGATCTCGCGGCGGGGCTGCAACGCCTCCTGTCGCGCAGCGATCTCGTCGTCGTGCAATCGTTCATGCCGACGGAGTTCGACTGGCGCGTCGGCGTCTTCGACCGCCAGCCGCTGTTCGCCTGCCGCTACTACATGGCCGACGGTCACTGGCAGATCTATCACCACGGCCAGCAGCGCACGAAGGAAGGCGAGTCGGAGACCATCGCCGTGCAGCATGCGCCGCGCGAGGTCATTCAGCTCGCGCTGAACGCCGCCAACGCGATCGGCGACGGGCTTTACGGCGTCGACATCAAGACGGTCAATGGCCGGCACGTGCTGATCGAGGTCAACGACAACCCGAACATCGATCGCGGTGTCGAGGACGCCGTGCTCGGCGACGAGCTGTACGATCGAATCATGAAAGTCTTCAAGACGCGGGTCGATGCCGGAAAACAGTTCAAGCCCGCCGGTTGACGCACCGCTGCGTCTCTTCGACGCGTATGGGCTCGAAGTCGAGTACATGATCGTCGACGGCGAGCGCCTCGACGTGGCGCCGGCGGCCGATCAGCTGCTCGAGTCCGTGGCCGGCGAGCACACGGACGAGTTCGACAATGGCGCCGTCGCCTGGAACAACGAGCTCGCGCTGCATGTCATCGAGTTCAAGTGCAACGGGCCGCGGCGCTCGCTCTCGGGTTTGGGCGCGGAGTTCGCAGCGAACGTCCAGGCTCGCGAACGACACGCTCGGCCGCGAGGGCATGCGGCTCATGCCGACCGCGATGCATCCGTGGATGGACCCGAACGACGTCGAGCTGTGGCCGCACGGCACGCGCGAGATCTACGACACGTTCGACCGGATCTTCTCGTGCAAGGGGCACGGCTGGGCGAATCTGCAGAGCATGCACATCAACCTGCCGTTTCATGGCGACGAGGAATTCGCGCGGCTGCATGCCGCGATCAGGTTCCTGTTGCCGATCTTGCCGGGTTTGGCCGCGAGCTCGCCGATCATCGACGGCGAGCGTAACGGCATTCTCGACAATCGGCTGGTCGCATACCGCACCAACTGCGCGAAGATTCCGTCGGTCACGGGGGACGTGGTGCCGGAGCCAGTCGGCTCGATCGGCGAATACCACGAGCGCGTGCTCGAGCCGATCTACCGCGACCTCGCCCCGCACGATCCCGAGGGCGTGTTGCGCAACGAATGGGTCAACGCGCGCGGCGCCATAGCGCGCTTCGACCGCATGGCCATCGAGATCCGCGTGCTCGACGTGCAGGAGACGCCGCTGATGGACGTGGCCTACGCGGCGCTGATCGTCGAAGTGCTGAGGCTGCTCACCACCGAGCAATGGCTGGACAGCCGCGGCATGAACGAATGGGGCACGGCCGAGCTCGGCAAGCTGTTGCAGGCTCGCGGAGCGGCAAGGCGAGGGCGCAGGCGTGGGCGACAAGCGCTATCTTGCGCGCGCTTGGCTTCCCCGGCGGCTCCACCGAGCTCAAAGGGCTGTGGGAGCATTTGATCGAAGCCGTGTCCGCGCGCGGTGCGCTCGACGCGGAGACCGGCCGGCTGCTCGAGCACTATCTGCGCCACGGCACGCTCGCGACGCGGATCGGCAAGGCCGTGGGCCTGCTGCCGACGCGCGCCAAGCTCACGAGGGTCTATGAGAAGCTCTGCGAAGCGCTCGCCGACAGCGAGCCGTTCGTCGCCGCGCCACCGCCAGCTCCTCGTTAGCTGCGAGCACGGCGGCAATCGCGTACCCGCACGGTACGCGCACCTGTTCGCAGGCGCCGCGGGCGTGCTCGACTCGCACCGCGGACTCGACTACGGCGCGCTCGAGGTCGCACGCGCGTTCGGCCGGCGGCTCGGTGTCGCGCCGTTCACGGCTACGACGACGCGGCTCGTCGTCGATCTGAATCGCTCGTCGTACCATCGCAACGTAGTTTCCGAGTACACGCGGGTGCTCACTCGCGAGCAGCGCGCGGCCGCGATGGCGGCGCACTACTGGCCGTACCGCAATGCGGTCGAAGGCGCCGTCGACGACGCGATTACGGCCGGCCGTACCGTGTTGCACGTGTCGGCGCACAGCTTCACGCCGGTGTTGCGCGGCGAGGTGCGCAATTGCGACCTCGGGTTCCTCTACGACCCGGCACGGTCGGGCGAGGTGCGTTTCATCGATGCGTGGTACGAGGCCGTGCGTGCCGCTGCGCCCGAGCTCGTTCTGCGGCGCAACTATCCGTATCGGGGCACCTCCGACGGGCTCGTCACGCACCTGCGCCGCCGGCACGGCGAGCGCACGTACGCCGGCGTCGAGCTCGAAGTGAACCAGAAGCACGTCGGCAGTCGCGGTTGGCGCATGCTGGTCTCGATGCTGACGACGACGTTGGCGATGGCCGTGAGTGCCTAGCGCGTTCGGCTTGCCACGCTCTACCGCAACGCTCAAGATGCCGTAATTCCCGCTGTTTGACGCGGCTCGCTACTTCACTTTTCACGATCAAGGTACTTCATGTCCGCAGATCCTTCGCTACGCAGTGTGCTAACGACGGCCGTGTTCGTCGATTTCGAAAATCTGGCTCTCGGCGTGGAGCAGGACAAAAAAGGCCGTTTCGAGATCGAGCTCGTGCTGAAACGCCTGCTCGAGCGGGGCCGCATCGTGTTCAAGCGCGCCTATTGCGACTGGAGCCGGTTCCAGAACTTCATGCGCGAGTTCCACATGCACGGTTTCGAGATGGTCGACATCCCGAGCTCCAAAGCGTCGGGCAAGAACAGCGCCGACATTCGGATGGTCGTCGATGCGATCGATCTGTGTTATTCGAAGTCGCACATCGACACGTTCGTTCTGCTGACCGGCGACAGCGATTTCTCGCCGCTGGTATCGAAGCTCAAGGAAAACAACAAGCGCGTGGTCGGCTGCGGCGTGCGCAGCTCGACGTCGGACCTGCTCGCCAACAACTGTGACGAGTTCATCTTCTACGACGACCTGATCCGCGTGTCGGAACGCCAGCGGCCGAAGCCGAAGAAGGCGCAGGACAGCAAGCAACAGGAAGCCTTCGATCGGCTGCTCGCCACTGTTGGCGTCGCTCGAGAAGGACTACACGACGGTGTGGGGCTCGCTCCTGAAGCAGACCGTCAAGCGCGTGTACCCCGGCTTCGACGAGAGCTACTACGGCTACCGCAACTTCTCCGACCTGCTCGAGCACGCCGCCAAAGAGGGCCTGATCGCCCTCGAGCTCGACGAGCAGCGCGGCAACTACCGCGTCCGCTCCGTCCACTGAGCCCGGAGTCCCGGAGTCAGGTTTTGCGCAGTTGCGCAGATCCGTCGCAGGGGAGCCCGCGTTCAGCAGCGGTGCCAGACGTGCCGCCGCCGTGAGATAGCCCTTTCGGCACCGCCGCAAGTACGTCCCTGTAGGCTGCGTCAGCGACGTCCTGTCGCTGACGCTGCCGAAAGGGCTATCTCACGTCGACGGCACTCATTGAACGTCGTGGGCGGGCTCGTACTCGCTGCGTTCTGCGCAACCGCGCAAAACCTGACTCCGAGACTCCGGTCACAGCCGAACGAAGGCGGGCGCGGTGAGACTACCGAGTGGCCAGGGATGGTCGACGGCAGGGCTCCGACGATGGCGCAGCAGGGAGCGAAGACGGTCAAGGACGGCGTGCAGGTCATCCAGGGCACGCCCACCGCAGCCCATTACCCGCCCGACGCTGTTCCTTAGGCTGCTGCGGGTCGGCGAAGGCAAGAACGTGCGCACTCGCGCCACGCTGTTCATGGTCCGACCCGGCCCCACGGACTACGTCGTCAAAGAGCTGATACCGGATCTCGACCTCGAGCCGCAGGCCGCACTCGACAAAACCATTGCGATCGCCAAGCGCGGAGAGGTCGGCGTCGTGTACCTGAACGCCGATCTCGAGCGGATTCCGAAGCGCCGCGCCGCGGTCAACGGCTGAACCGCCGCTCCGGCGTTAGCGCGTGCCGGCTGCCGCGACGGTCTCGCCGCTGCGCTTCGTAAGCTCGTCCCAGAGCGCGGTCGGGCTCGCGTGGAACACGATCTCGGCAGTGGCGATCTGCGTCTGCCAGCCACCGGCTGCGATCTCGCGGTCGAGCTGGCCCGGCATCCACTCGGCGTGGCCCGGCGTACATCCGTAGCTCCTTGGTGCCGTCGGCGAGCCGCACGATGTCGGGCAGTGCCTCCGGGTCGCCCGCCAGGAACACCTTCTCGACGACCTCGGGCCCCTGCACGGTGGCTGCCGCGAGGCCGCGGACCAGGAACAGGAGTCGAGACGGCGCCACAGGCCCGCCGCGGAACAGCTTGCCCGTATACGCGCCGACGCTGGCCGCGAGCTCCGGGAAGATCTTCGCCGGCACGAGCGTCGTGGGGCGGTTCAGAATCACGCCGATCGTGCCGTTCGTGTCGCTGCGAAGCACGAGCACGACGGTGTGGGCGAAGTTCGGATCGGCGAGATCCGGCGAGGCGATCAGCAGCGTCCCATCCGCAACGCCGGCCGCGGGCGCCGGCCCCGCGCTGCCGAGCAGCGCGAGCGCAACCACCGCGAGCCACGCCGCGCGCCGCGTGTGGACGCCGTTCCGTTGCCGGCTGTTTCGAGCATCGCCGCATCATACCGGTTTCGGCTCGCGGCAGGTGTTTCAGCGATGGGGCGTAGCAGTTATGATGCGCGCCCGCTGCGCGCGCCCAGGCGATGCGCGCGGTGGTTGTCTCACGCGTGGAGCTCGTTTGACTTCCGATCAGGACATTTGGCCGAGCTGCCCTAGGCTATCGCTTGCCGGCGGAGTGGGCGCCGCACGAAGCGACGTGGCTGTCGTGGCCGCACAATCGGGACAGCTGGCCTGGCGTGTTCGCCGGCGTCGAGCCGGCCATGGTCGAGTTCGTGCGCGCGCTCGCGGAGTGCGAGCCCGTCCACATCAACGTGCTGCACGCCGAGCACGAGCGGCACGTACGCGAGCTGCTCGCGGCGGCGGCGCCGCCGGAGCGTCTGCGCCTGCATCGGTTCCCGACCAACGACGCGTGGGCACGCGACCACGGCGCCGATCTTCGTCACGCGCGCGACGCCCGAGGCACCGCGGCTCGCCGTCGACTTCGACTACAACGCCTGGGGCGGCAAGTACCCGCCGTTCGATCTCGACCGGCAGATCGGCCGGCAGATGGCCGAGGCGCTCGGCGTGCCGCGGTTTGCACGGCCAGGCATCGTGCTCGAGGGCGGCTCGATCGAGGTCAACGGCGAGGGCGCGCTGCTGACCACCGAGCAGTGCCTGCTGAACCCGAACCGTAACCCAACCTTAACGCGCGCCGACATCGAACGCTTGCTGCGCGACGCGTTCGGGGTCGACGAGATTCTGTGGCTCGGCGAAGGTATCGAAGGCGACGACACCGACGGCCATATCGACGACCTCACGCGGTTCGTCGCCCGCGAGACCGTGGTGACGGTCGTCGAGCCGAACCGCGCCGACCCGAACCACGCGCCATTGGCCGCGAACCGGCGGCTGCTCGACACGCTGCGCGTCGGCGGCCGGCCGCTCACGGTGGTCGAGCTGCCGATGCCGGAGCCGCAGTACCTTGCGGACCAGCGCCTGCCGGCCAGCTACGCGAACTTCTACGTCGCGAACGGCGCTGTGCTCGTGCCGGTCTTCGGCTGCCCGCAGGACGATGCGGCGTGCGGCGATCCTGCGGGAGTGCTTCCCGCGTCGGCGCGTCGTGCCCATCGATTGCCGCGTGCTGATCGCCGGGCTCGGTGCGCTGCACTGCCTCACGCAGCAGGTGCCGGCGGTGCCGGTGCTGCGGCGATGAGCTTTGATTTCGGCCGCGCTATTGTGGCGCGGGGCGCGATTTCCTAATCTTCAACGCTTTGACGGGCGCCGAGGCGCCTGAGGTACTGGATCCGTGGGCGCAATTTCCGATTTCATTCGTCATCACTACCGGCATTTCAACGGTGCGGCGCTCGTAGATGCGGCCGACGCCTACGTGAAGCACCTTGCGGACGGCGGGCAGATGCTGGTCACGCTCGCGGGCGCCATGAGCACGGCCGAGCTCGGCCTGTCGCTGGCCGAGATGATCCGCCGTGGCAAGGTCCACGCGATCTGCTGCACCGGCGCGAACCTCGAGGAAGACGTGTTCAACCTGGTGGCCCACGACCACTACGTGCGGATCCCGAACTACCGGCACCTCACGGCGGAGCAGGAGGAAGGGCTGCTCGCGCGGCACCTGAACCGCGTGACGGATACCTGCATCCCCGAGTTCGAGGCCATCCGCCGTATCGAGGGCGCGGTGCTCGAAGAGTGGCAGCGCGCGGACAATGCCAAACAGCAGTTCTTTCCGCACGAGTTCATGTACAAGATCCTGTTGTCGGGCACGCTGAAGGCGTCCTATCAGATCGACCCGAAGGACAGCTGGCTGCTGGCGGCGGCCGAGCGCAACCTGCCGATGATCGTGCCGGGCTGGGAGGACTCGACGCTCGGCAACATCTTCGCGAGCCACTGCATCTCGGGCGACATCAAGAACGTGCACACGGTGCGCACCGGAATCGAGTACATGATGCTGTTGGCGGACTGGTACCAGAAGACCTGCCGCCAGTCTTCGATCGGCTTCTTCCAGATCGGCGGCGGCATTGCCGGCGATTTCCCGATCTGCGTAGTGCCGATGCTCGAGCAGGATCTTGCAGATTCAGCGATATCCCGCGCTGGGGTTACTTCTGCCAGATCAGCGACTCGACCACGAGCTACGGCTCGTACTCGGGCGCCGTGCCGAACGAGAAAATCACCTGGGGCAAGCTGTCGGCGTCGACGCCGAAGTTCATCATCGAATCCGACGCGACGATCGTCGCGCCGCTGATCTTCGCTCACGTGCTGGGAGAGTAACGAAATGTCGTCACAACCGAAGAAACAGCCGGCGCCCCAGGAGTGGAGCATCGCCGACGCGATCGAGCTGTATCGCGTCCAGAGCTGGGGTGAACCGTACTTCTTCATCAACGAGCAGGGCCACGTCGGCATTCGCGCGCTCGACGAGCACGGCACGACGATGGACATGGTCAAGATCGTGGCCGAGCTGCGCAGGCGCGGCGTGCAGTTCCCGTTTCTGATCCGGTTCCAGGACGTGCTGCGGGCGCAGGTGCGGCGCATCAACGAAGCGTTCCGCGGCGCCATCGCGGAGGCGAACTACGGCAACGACTACCGCGGCATCTACCCGATCAAGGTCAACCAGTTGCACGAGGTCGTCGACGAGTTGCTCGACGCCGGCCGGCCGTACGGCATGGGGCTCGAGTGCGGCTCGAAAGCCGAGTTGATCGCCTGCCTGCCGCAGATCGATGGCGAGACGCTGCTCGTGTGCAACGGCGTCAAGGACCGCACGATGCTGTCGCTGATGATCGCGGGCCAGAGGCTCGGCCAGAACATCGTGCCCGTCATGGAGAAGTACTCGGAGTTCGTCGATGTGAAAGGGCTCGCGTTCTCGACGGGCTACATGTCGCAGCTCGGCGTACGCGTCCGGCTCGCGACGCGCGGCTCCGGTCGCTGGTCCGAATCCTCGGGCACGAACTCGAAGTTCGGCTTGAACGTCAGCGAGCTCATGAAGATGGTCAATGAGCTCGAGGCGAGCGGCCAGCAGGCCAAGCTCGTGCTGCTGCATTGCCACATCGGCAGCCAGGTGGCCGACATCCAGGTGCTGAAGCAGGCCACGAAGGAAGTCACGCAGATCTACTGTGCGCTCATGAAGCGCGGCATCGGGCTCAAGTACCTCGACGTCGGCGGTGGCCTCGGCGTGAACTACGACAAGGGGCACATGGAGGAGGACGCCGGCATCAACTACAGCCTCGAGGAGTACGCGAACGCCGTGATCTTCACCATCAAGGAGGTTTGCGATGCGGCCGGGGTGCAAGACGCCCGTGCTCGTGACCGAGAGCGGCCGCGCATTGACGGCGCATCACTCGGTACTCATCGTGCCCGTGCTCGGCGCGCATTCGAAGGACGATCCGAACCAGGCGCTGACCGTCGAGGAGAACGCGGCCGAGCCCGTGCATGCGCTGAACGCGATCCTGACCGCACTACCGAAGACGCGCAAGCAGTCGGAGCTGCTCGAGGCGTTCCACGACGCGAACGAGCGGCTCGATGAAGTTACGCAGCTGTTCACGCTCGGCTATCTGCCGATCGAGCAGCGCGGGCTGGCGCGAGAGCATCTACTGGCGTATCTGCAGCAACCTGTTGCGTGCGTTGAAGCGCAATCCGGATTCGTCGCGACCGGAAATCGTCGAGCTCGAGGACAAGCTCACGGATCAATACCTGTGCGACTTCTCGGTTTTCCAGTCCATGCTCGATCATTGGGCCATCGGCCAGCCGTTCCCGATCCTGCCGATCGACCGGCTGGAGGAGCAGCCCGAGCGGCGCGCCGTGCTCGTGGACCTGACCTGCGACTCGGACGGCAAGGTCGTGCACTACGTATCGTCGCGCGACAACCGATTCCTGCCGCTGCATACGCCCCGCGCCAGCGAGCCGTACGTGCTCGGTTTCTTCCTGATGGGTGCGTACGAAGACATCATCGGCGACGCGCATAACCTGTTTGGCCGCGTATCCGAAGCGCACGTGTATGCCGATCACGAGGAGCCCGACAACTTCTGGATCGAGAAGATCATCCCCGGCACGGCCGTGCAGGACATGCTGGCGCAGGTGCAGTACTTCCCGAACGATCTGCATCGGCGCATGAGCGAACTCGTGCGCGCGAAAATCCAGCAGAACATCGTGCGTCCCACGCAGGCCATGGAGATTCTCGATCAGTACATGGCGTGCTTCCCGCAGACCACGTACTGCGACACGCGGATAGAACGAGAAACGCTGCGATGACGGCGGCGCGCCCGCTCAAGGTCGGACTCGTCCAGCTTGCGATGGGCGCCGACGCGGGCGACAACCTGAAGCGCGCGATCGCGGGCATCCGCGAGGCGGCGCGCGGCGGCGCTGCGGTGGTCGTGCTGCCGGAACTGTTTCGCTCGCGCTACTTCTGTCAGAGCGAGGACGCCGCGCAGTTCGCGCTCGCAGAAGCGGTGCCGGGGCCGAGCACCGAGACGCTCGGCGCGCTCGCTCGTGAGCTGAAGGTGGTTCTCGTGGCCAGCCTGTTCGAGAAGCGCGCGGCCGGCCTGTATCACAACACGGCCGCAGTGCTGGACGCGAACGGTGGCTATCTCGGCAAGTACCGCAAGATGCACATCCCGGACGACCCGCGGTATTACGAGAAGTATTACTTCACGCCCGGCGATCTGGGCTTCAAGGTGTTCAACACTGCGCCCGCACAGCTCGGCGTGCTCGTGTGCTGGGATCAGTGGTACCCGGAGGCCGCGCGTCTGACGGCCATGCAGGGCGCCGAGCTCCTGATCTACCCGACCGCGATCGGCTGGCATCCTGAGGAAAAGGCGCAGTACGGCGAACGTCAGCACGGTGCGTGGGAGACCGTGCAGCGCGGGCACGCGGTCGCGAACGGCTGCTTCGTCGTGGCCGTGAACCGCACCGGCTTCGAACCCGACCCGAGCGGCTCGGGCGGCATCGAGTTCTGGGGGCAGAGCTTCATCGCTGCGCCGGACGGGCGCGTGCTCGTGCGCGCGCCGCAGGACCGCGAAGCCGTGCTGGTCGAGACGGTCGACCTGGCCGAGATCGACGCGGTGCGTGCGGGCTGGCCGTTCTTCCGCGACCGGCGCATCGACGCCTACGGCGACATCACGCGCCGCTTCGGCAACGACTAGCACCGCAGCGCGTCATTTGCAGCGTTGTCCTGGTTTGTACGATGCTACTGTTCCTCGTCCATGGCCGGGCCCGTTGGAGCGCTGGGTGATGATGTTCAGACGTGTGTGGATCACGGCGGTTGCCCTGACAGTCGCGGGCATCGCCGCGGCCCAGGTCGGGCATCCGGTCAAGGGCTCCTGGAGCGGCTACTGGGGCACGGGCGACGCGGATAAGCACCGCGTTCTCCTAGTGCTCGATTGGCGGAACCGCGAGATCATCGGCACGCTGAATCCCGGCCCGAACGCAGTGAAGATCGACAAAGCGGAGTTGGACGTCGAGACGTGGACGCTAAATCTCGCCGCGTCGATGCCGGATGCGAGCGGCCGGAAGCTGCCGTTTCTCACGACCGGCCGTCTCACGAATCTGGGTTCCTGGACCAACCGCACGTATTCCGGCACCTATGTCTTCGGCGCGGAGAAGGGCCGATTCACGGTAACCTTGAACTGAGCTGACGTTTCGAGAGGGGGGCGTTCGCATGCAGACGAAGTCATGGGCGGCAGCCGTCGCGCTCGCCGCGGCACTCGGCACGACCAACGCACGGGCTCACCATTCGTTCGCGGCCGAATTCGACGCCAACGTGCCCGTCGAGCTCACCGGCACGGTGACGAAGGTCGACTGGGCGAACCCGCACACGTACTTCCACCTCGACGTCACGAGTCCGAAGGGTGAGGTCGAGAGCTGGGCGCTCGAAATGGGCAGCCCGAACGGCTTGATGCGCCGCGGCTGGACGCGCGACTCGATGAAGATTGGCGACACCGTCACGGTGACGGGGTGGCGAGCCAAGGACGGTAGCCCGAAGGGCAACGCACGTTCGGTGACGTTGTCCACGGGGCGCAAGCTATTCGCGGGGTCGAGCCAAGAGGCCGGCGAAAGCAAGTGAGTCGCGCCGCTTCCTACGCTGTTCGACGAGGAGAACCGCCGTGCCTCCATCCCAATCCATGAGACTCGCGACGTTGGCAGTCGCTGCCACGCTTCTCGCGGCTTCGGTGCCTGCATTGGCGCAACGACCCGCGAAGGCGACGGAGTCCCACAAGGTGTCGCCGCCGACGCCGCGGCTGGCCGATGGCACGGTCGATCTCGGCGGTCACGGCATTTGGGAGCAACCCTGGATCACCGACTTCGGCAAGCAGCTCGTCGGCGGGCCCGACGCGCAGATCCCGTTCCTGCCGTGGACGAAGGCGATGTACGAGTACAACAAGACGAACAAGGTCGCCTACGACCCGCAGGGCTTCTGCCTGCCGCCGGGCGGGCCGCGCATGTTCGGCACGCCTTATCCCTCGCAGTTCATCCAGCAGCCGGACCGCATCGTCGTGATCTTCGAGGGCGGCGCGCACGTATGGCGCGAGATCCACATGGACGGGCGGCCGCTGCCGAAGCGCGATGAGTTGAACCCGACCTACTTCGGCTACTCCGTCGGCCATTGGGACCACGACACGCTCGTCGTCGAGACCACGGGGTTCAACGAGAAGACGTGGCTGAACTTCAACGGCACGATGCATACCGACGAGCTCACGACCGTCGAGCGGATCTCGCGGCCGAACCGGGACACGCTGCACTACGAAGCCACGATCAACGACCCGGGCGCGTATTCGCAGCCGTGGACCGTCGCGTGGGACATCCCGTGGCTCGACGGCGGAGAGCTCGCCGAGTACATCTGCCAGGAGAACAACCAGTTTCTCCTCGAGCTCAAGGACGACTTCGGCAACCCATTCTTCAAGGACGTGCCGACACGCTCGCCGTAGCGAGCGGGCGCGCCCACGACACGAGTGTGCCGAGAGCGCGGGCGCCGCTGCGGCAACGACAAAACGAAGCATGGCCCTCCTGGTTCGCGCCTCGGCATTCAGACTGCGTTCACGAAATCCTATGTAGCGTACGTACTTACCGATGGGACCGAGCGCGATGGCCGTGCCATCGTGCAGTGAACAGAGAAGAATTTGGACGGAAACTGACCGTGGAGTTGTTTTTCTAGTAAATTATCTGCCTCGGCGACTTGGAGGGTCCGACTATGAAGGCTAGGTACTTGGGGTTGTTGCTGGGCTCGTTCGCGTTGGCTGCGCCGTTGTACGCGCATCACTCGTTTACGGCCACGTACGACGAAAACAAAGAGATCAAGATCGAGGGCACGCTCGTGCAGTTCATGTTCCGCAATCCGCATGCGTTCGTGCATGTGATGGCACCGGACGAGAACGGCGAGATGCAGCGTTGGGGCGTGGAGTGGGGCGGCGCGGGTGCGCTGGCCGGCCAGGGTGTCACGCGCGAGTCGCTGAAGCCGGGCGATAAGGTCGTCATCACGGGCAACCCGGGCCGCAATCCCGCCGATCATCGCCTGCGCATGCGCAGCCTGCTGCGTCCTTCGGACGGTTTCGGTTGGGGCCAGAAGGGCGAGACGTTCGAATAGCGAACGTTTCGTTGGTGGTTCCACATGCCGCCTCGCCGCACGTCGGAAGAGCTGCTGCACCTCTTCAAGAAGAATTGGCCGGAAGGCTATTCTTCCGCGGAAGAGGTGATGCTCAGGCTCTACCATGCGGCGTTGCGGCACACCGAGGAAATGCAACGCTTCCTCGCGCAGTTCGATCTCTCGACGGCTGAGTTCGTCACGCTGCGCGTTCTGCGCCGCGAACCGTCGCCGCATGTCATGACGCCGAGCTCGTTGCACGAGACGCTCGTCATGAGCCCGGGCGGCATGACGAAGATCTTGAAGCAGCTCGAAACCAAAGATCTCGTCTTGCGCACTGCCGACGCCGCCGACAAGCGGCGCAACCTCGTACAGCTGACGGCCAAGGGCCGCAGCAAGATCACGGCCGTGCAACAGGCGGTGCGGCGCTTCGACAGCGCGCTGCTTTCGACCTTGAGCGATCGCGAGCAGGAGCGCCTGGCCCAGCTGCTGCGCAAGCTGCTCGTGAGCCTCGAACCAGACCGGTCGGCGGTGGCTGCCGTGCGCCGCTCGCCCCGCGAGGCACGCGCCGCCGTGTGAGCCCCCGCGCCGGCACTGCGCTAAGATCGCTGCACGTGGCGATTCAACTGGGGGGCAGCATGCGCAAATCCATTGTTCACGGACTTGGTCGCAGCATTGCGGCCTTCGTGCTGCTCGTCTTGGCGGCATGCTCGGGAAGGGAGGCAGGCACTCCTGCGGCGCCGAGCGCCCCTGCGGCGGGCGCCGGAGTTACCGCGTTCACCGGCGCTCGGCTGATCATCGGTGACGGCACGATGATCGACAACGCGACGTTCACGCTTGGGCCGGACCATCACTTCGGCATCGTTGGCAGCAGTGCGGCGGTCACGGTGCCGGCCGGCGCCACCACGGTGGATCTCACGGGGCTCACCGTGATGCCCGCGATCGTCGACTCGCACACGCACCTGTCGCGCGAGCGGGACGCGCTCATCGCCGATCTCAAGCAGCGCGCGTACTTCGGCGTCAGTGCCGCGCTGTCACTCGGCCAGGACAATGGCGCCGACGTGTTCGCGGTGCGCAAAGAGGTCATCCCCGGCGCAGCGTTGTATCGGCTCGCGGGCCGCGGCATCACGGCGCCGGAGCCGGGCCGCAGCGACATTCCGTACTGGGTCACGACGGCCGACGACGCACGCGCCGCCGTGCGCGAGCAGGCCGCGCTCGGCGTCGACATCATCAAGGTCTGGGTCGACGACCGCCTCGGCAAGTACCCGAAGCTCGCGCCCGATCTGTACGGTGCGGCGATCGACGAGGCGCACATGCACGGCCTGCGCGCGATCGCGCACGAGTACTACTTGAGCGACGCGAAGGAACTCGTGCGGCGCGGCATCGACGCGTTCGCGCACGGCGTGCGCGACATGGACGTCGACGACGAGTTCGTAGCCATGCTCAAAGCGCACCCGGGCTTCGTCGTGATCCCGAATCTGCCGGATCGCGGCGTGGCGACGGACTTGAGCTGGCTCAAGGGGGCGTTGCCGCCGGCGCAGCTTGACCCGCTGCAGGCGGCGGCGGTCGACAATGCCCAAGCGCAGGCGTTCTTCGCGATCCAGGCGCGCAACCTCGAACGCCTGAGTCGGGAGGGCGTGACGATCTCGATGGGCACGGACGGCAACACGCCCTGGGGCCCGCACCTCGAGATGGCGGACATGGTCGCGACGGGGATGTCGCCGAGCGACGTCATCGTCTCCGCGACCAGGAACTCGGCCGCGTTCCTGAAGCTCGACGACGCAGGCACCGTGGCGGCCGGCAAGATCGGCAGCTTCATCGTGCTCGAGGCCAACCCGCTCGACGACATCACGAACACGCGGAAGATTCGCGACGTGTATCTGCGCGGCGAGAAAGTCGACCGGTCGGCCTACTGATGGCCGCTCCCTCACGTGAGGGATTGTGCCCCACGATGGTGCGAAATCCCTCCGCCGAGGGGCGCAGTCTTCAGATCACGAGCTGGTCTTCGCCGACGATGACTTCGCCGTTGAAGGCGGAGCGCACGCCGTCGATGAACGCGGAGATCTGAAAGCCTCCGCCGCCAGGCTGGCCCGGGCCGCGTAGCTGGTGGTTCAGTACCACGGTCTTGACCTTCGCCTCGCTCGCCATACGGCCTACGTCGGCCGGTGTCGAGTGCGTTTCCGAGACGTGCCGCCAGATATTCTCGGGGTTGCCGGCTTCGGCTGCCGCTTTTGCCCGCGCAACGGAGTCTGTGTAGACGCCGTGGTCCATGACCTCGCACACGAACACGTCCGCGCCGCGCGCGAGCTTTACGACGTTGGCCGAGTACGCCGTATCGCCCGAGAACGCGATCGTGCGCCCGGCCGTTTCGAACCGGTAGCCGAGCGAGCGATGCGCCATGCGGGCGACGGCGCGCTCGGGGAAGTGCGTGTTCGTCACGGCGGTCACGACCACGCGCTCGTCGGCGAAGATGCGCACCGGGTCGGCGCCGACGTCGACGTCATGGCCGAAGAACAGCGCTTCCGGCAGCACCGTGCGGCCCTCGTCGATGACGCGGATCTCGACGTCGGCGCGCATGAACTGCAGCGCGCCCGCGACCGTCGCGGCTGTCGCGTAGGGCCCGTAAATGTTCGTGGGAGTCTTCTTACTGCTGGTCCATTGATGGGACAGGAATGCAGCGAGGTCCGCGGTATGGTCGTTGTGCAGGTGCGAGAAGAACAACGTGTCGACTTTCTGGAAGCCGATGCCGGACGCCAGGAGCGCGCGCAGCGTGCCGTAGCCGCAGTCGAGCAGGTAGGGCACACCGTCGACGACCAGCGCGCAGGCCGTCTCGCCGCGGTTCAGATCGATCCCCGGCCCGCCCCGCGTGCCGAGCATCACGAGCTTCGTGCCTTTAGATGGCGGCGGTTTGGCGGCTCCGTCCCGGTTGTTCTGTGCACGGACGATACGTGGTACCAGCCCGAGCGCGGTGAGCGCCGCCGCGCCTCCGAGCACCCCACGTCGCGAGATTGTTGCCATGGTCTACTCCAGAATACAGATTCTGTTTTCGCAAAGACCGCACTCTAGCGTGTTCCGGCGGCTTCGTCATGCAGGGCCCGCCCGCGGCGGGTTTTTGCGGCACAATGCGCGTTCTCCTATGACCGACCACATCATCCGCATCCGCGGCGCTCGGCAGAACAATCTCCAGAGCGTCGACCTCGATCTGCCCCTGAACGAGCTGATTGTCGTGACCGGCGTCAGCGGTTCGGGCAAGTCGTCGCTTGCGTTCGATACCGTGTACTCCGAAGGCCAGCGCCGCTACGTCGAGACATTCTCGCCGTACGCGCGGCAGTTCTTGGACCGCATGGACAAGCCGCAGGTCGACCGGATCGAAGGCATCCCCCCCGCCATCGCGATCGACCAGACGAACCCGGTCCGCACGTCGCGCTCGACCGTCGGCACGATGACCGAGCTCAACGATCACCTGAAGCTGCTGTATGCGCGCGCCGCACGCCTGTATTGCCGCAACTGCGGCCGCGAGGTGCGTCGCGACGACGCCGATTCGATCTACGCGGAGCTCTCTCGCGACCCCGCGGTCGCCGGTGCGGCCGGCCGTGTGCTCGTGACGTTCACGGTGGCCGTGCCCGACAACTTCAGCGCGGCGGAGATCGAGACGTTCCTGACGCGCCAGGGCTACACGCGTATCCACGCGCGCACGAAGGGCCGCATCGAGGTCATCCAGGACCGGCTCGCCTGCACGGCCGACAACCGAGCGCGGCTGATCGAGGCGCTCGAGACCGCCTTGAAGGTGGGCGGCGGCCACGTGACCGTCCGGCTCGCGGACGAGCCCGCGCGCGCGTTCAGGTTCTCCGCGCACCGGCACTGCGCGCAGTGCGACATTGCGTACGGGGACTGCGTGCCGAACAGCTTCTCGTTCAACTCGCCGGTCGGCGCGTGCGAGCAGTGCCGCGGCTTCGGCCGCACGATCGGCATCGATTACCGGCTCGTGATCCCGGACGAAGGCAAGTCGCTGGCCGACGGCGCGATCAAGCCATGGCAGACGAAGTCGAACAAGGAATGCCAGGGCGACCTCATGCGTTTCGCGAAGCAGCGCGGCGTGCCCGTCGACGTGCCATGGCGCGATCTCACGGCCGAGCAACGCGCGTGGGTCATCGACGGCGAAGGCTCGTGGCGGCAGCGCAAGTGGTACGGCGTTGCGCGGTTCTTCGCCTGGCTCGAGTCGAAAGCCTACAAGATGCATGTGCGCGTGCTGCTGTCGAAGTACCGCTCGTATGATGCGTGCGGGGCGTGCGGCGGAGCGCGCCTCAAGCCCGAGTCGCTGCTTTGGCGGCTCGGTACGCTCGACGATGCGCTCGGCGGTCGACGCCGCGTTTGCGGCGCTTGCCGCGGGCTCACGATCCACGATCTCATGCTGTTACCCGTCGAGCGCTCACTCGCGTTCTTCGAGCGACTGAAGTTGCCGCCACCGCATGGACGAGGCGGCCGAGCTGGTGCTTGGTGAGATCCGGACCCGGCTGCGTTACCTCGGCGACGTGGGCCTGGCGTACCTCACGCTCGATCGCCAGTCGCGCACGCTGTCGGGCGGCGAGGTGCAACGAATCAACCTCACGACGGCGCTCGGTACCTCGCTCGTGAACACGTTGTTCGTGCTCGACGAACCCAGCATCGGTCTGCATCCGCGCGATCTTGACCGCGTCGTCGGCGTGCTCACACGGCTGCGCGACGCGGGCAACACGCTGCTGGTCGTCGAGCACGATGCACAGGTCATGCTCGCCGCGGACCGCATCATCGACATGGGCCCGGGGCCCGGGCGCGCCGGCGGTTCGGTTGTGTTCAACGGACCGGGCAGTGAGCTGCTCGCGAACGGCGACACGCTCACCGCACGCTACCTGCGCGGCGATCTGCGCGTCGGCGCGGCGCGCGCGCGCCGCAAGACGACGGCGGGCGACGCGCGGCTCGCGATTCGCGGCGTGACCGAGCACAACCTGAAGAATATCGACGTAGAGATTCCGCTGCGGCGGCTCGTCGCGATCAGCGGGGTTAGCGGCTCCGGCAAGTCGACGCTCGTGCAGGACGTGCTCTACAACGGCTTGCTGAACGCGCTCGGCAAGCCGAAGGACGCGGCCGGCGCTCACCGCGCGCTCGAGGGCGCCGGAGAGATCGCCGACGTCGTGCTCGTCGACCAATCGCCGATCGGCCGCACGACGCGGAGCAATCCCGCGAGCTTCGTCGGCGTGCTCGAGCCGATCCGACAGCTGTTCGTGAAGGAGCCGTTGGCGCGCGAGCGCAAATACACGGCCGGCACGTTCAGCTTCAACAGCGGTAACGGCCGGTGTCCGACATGCTCGGGCAACGGGTTCGAGCACGTCGAGATGCAGTTCTTAAGCGACATCTACCTGCGCTGCGCCGACTGCAACGGCCGCCGCTACCGCAACGAAGTGCTCGACGTGAAGCTTCGTCTGCGCGGCGGTGCGTCGAAGTCGATCGCGGACGTGCTCGACATGACCGTCGACGAGGCGCTCGCGTACTTCGCGGAGCACAAGGAAGTTCGTGCGCGCCTGCAGCCGCTCGTCGACGTCGGTCTCGAGTACCTCACGCTTGGGCAAGCAGTGCCGACGCTGTCGGGCGGCGAGGCGCAGCGCCTGAAGCTCGCGGGCGAGCTCGCCGAGTCCGGCACGAAGGGCCCGACGCTCTATCTCTTCGACGAGCCGACGACGGGCCTGCACTTCGCCGATGTCGAGAAGCTCGTGAACGCGCTCGAGCGCCTCGTGGCGGCGGGCCACAGCGTCGTGGTGATCGAGCACAACCTGGACGTAGTCGCCGCTTGCGACTGGGTCGTCGATCTCGGCCCCGAAGGCGGCGACGCTGGCGGCTTCGTCGTCGCCATCGGCACCCCTGACGACATTCGCGCGGTCGCCGCTAGCCACACCGGCGCCGCTTTGTGCGACTACGAGCGCGCGCGAGATGGCTCAGTGCCAGGGACGGAGGCGGAGGCGCAGATGGCTCCCCGCCGCAGGGATGCGATTTCCGGCGTGTCCCGCCAGGGGCTATCGACACCTGCCCCGCCGGGCCCGACTCCGCCTGCGATAAGCCGAAACGAGATCGAAATCGTGCGCGCAAGAGAGCACAACCTGCGCGACGTCAACCTCACGATTCCGCGCGACAAGTTCGTCGTCATCACCGGCGTCAGCGGCAGCGGCAAGAGCACCGTCGCGTTCGACATCCTGTTCGCCGAAGGGCCAGCGCCGCTATCTCGAGTCGCTGAACGCGTACGCGCGCCAGTTCGTCGAGCCCGCCGGCCGCGCCGACGTCGATGCCGTCTACGGCATTCCGCCGACCGTCGCGATCGAGCAGCGCACGAGCCGCGGCGGCCGCAAGAGCACCGTCGCGACGCTGACCGAGATCTACCACTTCCTGCGCCTGCTGTTCGTGAAGCTCGGCGTGCAGCACTGCCCCGACTGCGGCGTGCCGATCGACGCGCAGAGCGTCGAGTCGATCCATGCGAAAATCATGAAGCGCTATCGCGGCAAGCGCATCGCGCTGCTTGTCGCCGCTCGTGATCGGCCGCAAGGGCTACTACACCGAGCTCGCGGACTGGGCGTCCAGGCGCGGCTACGCGACGCTGCGGGTCGACGGCGTCGCGACGCCGACCGACGCGTGGCCGCGGCTCGATCGGTTCAAGGAGCACGACATCGAGCTGCCGGTGGCCGAGCTCGCCGTTACTCCGGCCGCCGATCGCGAGCTCATGGCTGCGCTCGCGCAGGCGCTCGATCTCGGCCGCAACATGGTGCGCGTCGTCGAGATTACAGGGCCCGAGGCCCGGCTCGCAAGGCGGCGAAGGCCGTTGCAAAGATGCGCGGCGTGGAGCTGCGTCCCTCGGTGGGCGAGCTGTACTCGACCGAGCGTGCGTGCCCGAAGTGCGCGCGCAGCTTCGAGCCGCTCGATCCGCGCCTGTTCTCGTACAACTCGCGCTACGGCTGGTGCCCCGAATGCTACGGCACGGGCGTCCAGCTCGCCGGCTTCGACGTGGAGCAAACGGGCGAGGAGGCGTGGTGGGCCGAGGCCGACGCCGATCCGGACACGTGCGAGGCCTGCCACGGGCAGCGCCTGAAGCCCGAAGCGCGCGCCGTGCAGTTCCACGGCAGAGAACATCGCGGCCGTCACGGCGCGGTCGGTGGCCGAATCGCTCGCGCACTTCAAGAAGCTGAGTCTCGCGGCGCGCGAGCGCGAGATCGCGCGCGACGTGGTGCCGGAGCTCGCGAGCCGGCTCGGCTTCCTCGACCTCGTGGGCTTGGGCTATCTGTCGCTCGACCGTGCGAGCGCCGACGCTCTCGGGCGGCGAGGCGCAACGCATTCGGCTTGCGGCCCAGCTCGGCTCGAATCTGCGCGGCGTCTGCTACATCCTGGACGAGCCGACGATCGGCCTGCATCCGCGCGACAACGCGCTGCTGCTCGACACGATCGAGAAGCTCGCGGCCAAAGGCAACACGATCGTCGTCGTCGAGCACGACGAGGAGACGATCCGCCGCGCCGAGCACGTCGTCGATCTCGGGCCCAGGCGCGGGTCGCGATGGCGGCGAGGTCATCGTGAACGGCACGCTCGCCGATCTGCTCGCGAGCGAGCGCTCGATCACGGGTCGCATGCTCGCGTCGCCGCCGCAGCATCCGCTGCAGAAGCGGCGCGCGGTGCCGGCGCGCGCGACAAGAACGCGCGCGAGCAAAACCCAACGGCGCCCAGGGCGTCGAGTGGCTCACGCTGACCGGCGTGTCGCGCCACAACCTGAAGAAGCTCGACGTCGCATTGCCGTTGAAACGCTTCGTGTGCGTGACCGGTGTCAGCGGCAGCGGCAAGAGCACGCTCGTGCGCGACGTGCTGCACGAGAATCTCGCGCGGCTCGTCGCCGCGCGCCGCGGCAAGACGGCGGCGCTCGCGAACCTGAAGAGCCTCACCGGTTGGCAGGGCGTCGGCCGCGTGCTCGAGGTCGATCAGACACCGATCGGCAAGACGCCGCGCTCGTGCCCCGCAACGTACGTCGGCATCTGGGACGAGGTGCGGAAGCTCTACGCGCAAACGACCGAGGCGCGCCTGCGCGGCTACGACGCCAGCCGGTTCTCGTTCAACGCCGGGGCGGCCGCTGCGAGGGCTGCGAAGGGCAGGGGCTCAAGAAGATCGAGATGAGCTTTCTGCCCGACGTGCGCGTGACCTGCGAACGCTGCGGCGGCAAGCGCTTCAACAGCGAGACGCTCGCGATCGAGTTTCGCGGCAAGAGCGTCGGCGACGTGCTCGGCATGACGGTTGACGAAGCGGTCGACTTCTTCGCGGCGCATCCGAAGATCCACCACACGCTCGGCCTGCTGCGCGACGTGGGCTTGGGGTACCTCACGCTCGGTCAGCAGAGCCCGACGCTATCCGGCGGCGAAGCGCAGCGCGTGAAGCTCGTGACCGAGCTCGCGAAGGTGCGGCCCGAGCACCTGCGCGCACGCGCGAGCGAATCGACGCTGTACGTGCTCGACGAGCCGACGATCGGTCTGCACATCGCCGACGTCGAGAAGCTCACGCGTGTGCTGCACCGGCTCGTCGACGCCGGCAACAGCGTGATCGTGATCGAGCACAATCTCGACGTGATGGCCGAGGCCGACTGGATCGTCGATCTCGGGCCCGAGGGCGGCGATGGCGGCGGCAAGATCGTGGCGCAGGGCACTCCCGAGCAGCTCGTGAGGCGCGAGCGCGCTCGCATACCGCGAAGGCGCTTGCGGAGTTCTTCGCGAGTCGGGAGCCCAAGGCTCGGGTGACAGCGCACGTTTGTACGCAGGCACGGGAGTGCTGCGGTCGCGAGCTAGGGCAGGGCGAGCGCCACGAGTTCGGCCGGATGATCCGTGCCACCGATGGACACGACGACGTATTGCTTGCCTTCATGCATGAACGTCATCGGCGTGTTGTTCTGCCCGACGCCGAGGTCGATCTCCGATAGCGTCGCACCAGTCGCCTTGTCGAGCGCGCGGAACTTCGTGCCGCCGACGTTGGCTGGCGAGCGCGGCGTGCTCTTGTCAGCCTGCGTGACGAAAAGCAGCGTCTTCGTCGCGATGACGGCCGAGGGTGTCGGCGTCGCCGAGCGGCGGCAGGTTCAGGCCCTTCAGCGCGGGATGGTTGCGCGGACCGTCGCCGTTCGGCACCACCCACGCGATGTCGCCGCGGTTCAAGTCGTACGCGGTGATCCGGCCGTAGGGCGGCTTCATCAGCGGTAGCCCCTGCGGGCCGTTCATCATCTCGCGCATGCCGGCGCGGTAGCGCAGATCCGAGCGCGCGGGATCGGGCGCGAAGAGATCGGCGACGAACGCGACGGAGCGCGAGCCGACGTACAGCATGCCCGTCTCGGGATCGAACGCGCCGCCGTTCCAATTCGCGCCGCCGGAGGCGCCGGGCACCTGGATCGTGCCGAGCGTGTCGTTCGGCCCTTTGCCGATGACGGAAGGCGGCGTGAACATCGGGCCCGTGATGTAGCGCTTCACGATCTCAATCGCCTGCGCGCGCAGCTCGGGCGTGAAGTCGATGAGGTCGTCCGTCGTCAAGCTCTGGCTCTCGTATGGCGGCGGCTTGGTCGGCACGGGTTGCGTGGGCGACGTGGACTCGCCCGGCACCGTCGACTTCGGCGCGGGCCGTTCCTCGATTGGCCACACGGGCTTGCCGGTCACGCGGTCGAGCACGAACACGAATCCTTGTTTCGTCAGCTGCGCGAGCGCCTTGATCGGTCTTGCCGTCGACGGTGATGTCGACGAGGATCGGCGCCGCGGGCAAGTCGTAGTCGAAGAGGTCGTGATGCACGGTCTGGAAGTGCCACTTGCGCTGGCCTGTCTTCATGTCGAGCGCGACGACCGAGCTCGTGTACAGGTTGTCGCCGATGCGGGCGCCGCCGTACATGTCGTTCGTCCCGCCGAGGTCGGCACGTAGACGAGTCCGAGCGCCTCGTCGACGCTGAACGTCGACCATGTATTGCCCGCGCCGGAGTACTTCCAGGCAGTCGTCCTTCCACGTGGCCGCTGCGGGATCGCCCGCGTCGCGCGGAATCGGGCTGAAGCTCCAGCGTGGCTTGCCGGTGCGCACGTCGAATGCGCGCACGAGGCCGGGCGGCCCATCCTTGTACACGGCGGAATCCTGCTCGAGCATCGACGCGCCGATGAGCACGACGTCGCCTGCGACGACGGGCACGCCGGCCCACTTGTAGTGAAACTGCTCCGTCGAGAGCTCGACCTTGCCGCCGTCGCCGAAACCGGCGATGGGCGCGCCCGTCTTCGGGTTCAGCGCGAATAGCTGCTGCTGGCGCACGGTCAGAATCCGCGCGTCGGCGCCGCGGCCCCAGTACGCGACGCCCTTGCTGATCATCAGTGCCGGCAGGCCTTCCGGCCCCTCGATCAGAGGTTTCTGCGTCCACGCGGGCTTTGCCCGTCTTGGGATCGAGCGCCTCGACGAGGCCGAACGCGTTCGGCACGTAGAGAAGGCCGTCGACGTAGATCGGCGTCGACATGTAGCGATTCGAGAACGTGAGGTCGGGGTCCTCCGCGACGATTGCGGGATCGGCGTGCGGGTGGCGCCACGCGATTTTGAGATTCCGAACGTTCGTGCGGTCGATCTGAGCGAGCGGCGAGTAGCGCATCGTGGCGCTGTTGCCGGAGTAGTAGCCCCACTGCGATGCGTCCTGCGCGAGTGCCGCTGTTGAGACCAGCAACGAGAATCCGAGCAGCGGCGCGAGCCGCGCGATGCGACGGTGCATGTGAAACTCCAAACCTACTTGATGCTTGCGAGCCCTTCGGTCATCTCGATGTTCGTGCCCCAGGGATCCTTGATGAACGCGATGGCCAGCCCGAGCGCGGGCACCGTCCGATACGCGACGGTCAGCGGAATGCCGTCGGCCTCGAGCTTCTTCGTGAACGCCTCGAGGTTCTTGATCTCGAAGCCGATGTGGTCGAGCGCACGGCCCTGAGTCGCCACGGTCGGTGTCGCCGAAGGCGAGAAGCTCAAAGTAACGCCCGGCAGCGAATCCGTCACGAACGCCTGGCCCGGTGCAGCCGGGTTCAGCGTCGCGCCGAACACCTTCGCGTACCAGGCCTGCATCTCTTCGCGATGCTCGCCGAAAAAATGCACGTGGTGCAGCTGGATCGGCGCAGCTTGCGTCTTGACCTCGACGAGCTCGACCTTGATGTCCTCCGGGCCCAGCGTGAACGCGATGTTCGTCGTCGGACTTGCGGCGGCGATGTCGTCGGTGATCTTCACGGTCGCGGCCACGGATTCGCTCGTGATCATCTTGTAGCCGTTGGCCTTCAACCTGGCGACCACCGGTTTCAGGTCCGGCACCGAGAAGCCGACGTGGTTCACCGTGCTGCCGATCGTGCCGCCGGTCGGAGCCTGCATCGGCCGGAAGAACAGGAAGACATTCGGGAACTCGATGACTTCGGTGTTGTTGGTGCCGATCTTCGCCGCGGTGCCGCCCAGCGTGTCGACGAAGAAGCGCCGCTGCGCGGCCATGTCCGTCGTGTTGAAATGATGGTGGCCGTAGACCACCGGGCCTTCCGCGGTGATGGTTTGCGCCGAGGCCGGCGCCGTTGCGGTGAGCACCAGCAGCATCGAAACGATGGAGAGATAGAGTCGGCGCATCGCGAGGCCCCTTTTCAGACTTGATGGCCGCCAGTCTACTCGATGCCAGCGGCCGCTGGCCCGCTTCGCGAGACCGCAGGGGTCGGCGCGGCTACCCCTTCGCCGGAGGCGATGGCACGGCCGTTTCGAACACCTCCATGCCGGGCGGCGGCTCTATCCATGAGTGCGCCGAACGTGCCCAGATGAACCGGTTGATCTTGAACCACTTCGGATCGTCGAACGTTCCGCCGGCGATCACGCGCATGCCCGGTCGCATTTCCGCGGTCCAACCCACCGTGGTTCCGCACGCCGGGCAGAACTCGTTGCGGAGCCAACGATGGCTTTCGTCGGACCGGTGCTCGTACACGCTCCGCTTGCCCGAGATCTCGACATCCGCCTCGTTGAAGATGACGCTGATGCCGAACGCGCTGCCGGTTCGGCGCTGACAAAACGTGCAATGACACACGTTGACGAGGACCGGATCGCCGCGCGTTGAATACCGCACGGCTCCGCACAGGCAACCCCCCTCGTGAAGTACTTCGTTCATTCGCTATTCCAGAGTTACAAGTCACCGGCCACGCGCAAGTGCAATCAGGGTTGCTCGACGGCTGGCCGGGCGCAAGGCCCGGCCAGCCATCGAGCGTTAAGTCAGGGCGTCGGATTCGGGTTGTTCGGCAGCGAGGGGATCGCCCGGAGATACTCGTAGATCGCCCGCAAATCGAGATCGGTCATGTTCTTGTAGACCGGCCAGGGCATGACCTGAAGCGTGTAATTCGGCACGTCAGGGTCCTGACCGGTGCGTATCACGTTCTTGAATTCCTCGAACGTCAGACCGGCCGGTCGACCGTACTGGTCCGGGGTCAAGTTCTTGGACGTGAACGGCCCAAACTGCCGCCCGCCGGATAGATACTGCTCGCCGTTGTCACTAGCAGTGCGGATGCCGCAATCGTCAACAGGGATTTGTGTTTCATGGGAAGCCCTCGTTAGTTGTTCGGGTTAGGGTCGAGGAACTGTGCGTTACCCATGCGCCGCCGCCGGCGCGTTACGGGTAACGCAACGTGCGCCTTGTCGTGCACCAGTGTCAACTAAGCCTCGCCAGGCGTTGCTCGCCCTACGGTCCTGCCGCCACAGACTCAACGTTTCGGCAGGGCGAACACGACGTATGCTCGCTTTGACCGCTGTCGAATGGCTGCGCCAGGCCGTACACTCTGGCGCGACCTGACGACGCCCGGAGACGCGCCGCGATGGCAACGAAACGAACCAAGAAGAAGCAACGCGCTGCGAAGACCGCAAATCCGACCGCCGAGCTGCTGACGACCACGGAGCTCATCGCGCAGGCGAAGAAACGCCTCTCGGCGGAGACCTGGGACTTCATCTGCGGCGGCGCCGAGACCGAGACCACGATGCTGCGCAACCGCCACTCGCTCGACGGCATCGCGTTCCGGCCGCGCGTGCTGCGCAACGTGGAAGGCGCGATTCCCGCGACCACTTTCCTGAAGTGCAAGCAGCGCCTGCCGGTGTTGCTCGCGCCGATCGCGAGCCTGACCGACATCGACCCCGAGGGCGCATTGCCCGTAGCGCGCGCGGCGGCGGAGTTCGGCTGCCTGATGCTCGTGAGCAGCGTGACCCAACCCGGCTTCGAAGAAGTCGCGCGCGCGGCCCGCGAACAGTTCCTGTTCCAGATCTACCCCGACGGCGACGAGCGTTGGTTGCTCGACACGGCGAAGCGCGCGGTCGACATCGGCGCGAAAGCCGTCTGTCTCACGGTGGACGTGCCGACATTCGGCCGGCGCGAGCGCCACATCCACCGCCGAGCGGCCATGGCGGGCCGGCCGTTCGGGTCCCTGCGCGCCGGCGAGGCGAATCGCGGCCGTACGGACTGGAGCCTCGTCGAGAAGTTGAAGCGAACGGTCAAGGTGCCGCTGATGCTGAAGGGCATCCAGACGGCTGAAGACGCGGACCTGGCCGTGCAGCACGGCGTCGACGTGATCTACGTGTCGAACCACGGCGGCCGGCAGCTCGACCAGGGCCGCGGCGCGATCGATCTCGTGCCCGAAGTCGTCAGCGTGGCGCGCGGCAAAGCGGAGTTCGTGGTCGACGGCGGCTTCGTGCGCGGTACGGACGTGCTGAAGGGACTCGCGCGCGGGGCCGCGATGGTGGGGCTCGGCAAGATCCAGGCGCTCGCGCTTGGCGCCGGCGGCGAGCGCGGCGTGGTGCGGCTGCTCGAGTTGCTCGAGACCGAGCTCACGGTGACCATGAAGCTGCTCGGGCTGACGAGTATTGCGGAGCTCGACGGCACGTATCTGCAACCCGCTGCGCACGTCACGCCGCCGGGCGTTTTGAGCGCGTTCCCGCTGCTCTGAAAGATAAGACTAAGATCTCTCGCAAAGGCGCAAAGACGCCAAGCCGGATAAGAAGAGGGCATGACAGGTAGTGTCGACGCCGGCCTCAGACGTCGGCTTTGACTGTCGAGATCCTTCTGGCCATAGTCCTGTCTTCTTATCTGGCTTGGCGTCTTTGCGCCTTCGCGAGAGATCTTTTCTGCTCCTTGTTAGTCGAGCACGTGCGACAGTAACCCGTCGGCGAGCTTCGGCTCGAACCACGTCGACTTCGGCGGCATCAGTTTGCCGGCGTCGGCCACGGCCATGAGTTGCTCCATGCGCGTGGGATGCAACGCGAACGCGACGGCCGCGCTGCCGGAGTCGACGCGCTTCTCGAGCTCGGCCAGGCCGCGGATGCCGCCGACGAAATCGATGCGCGAGTCCATGCGTGGGTCGCCGATACCGAGCACGGGAGTGAGCAACCGATCCTGCAGCAGGCTCACGTCCAGGCTCGCGACCGGATCCGCGCGTGGCACGAGCTCGGGCTTGATCGCGAGCGCGTACCAGTGGCCAGTGAGATACATGCCGAAGGTCTCGGTGCGTGCGGGCGTCACAGGTTCGGTGCCCGCGGCCACGACGAACGACTCGCGGATTCGAGCGAGGAACGCCTCCGCGGTCAGACCGTGCAGATCGCGGACGACGCGGTTGTAGTCGAGAATCCGCATCTCGTCGTGCGGAAACGCCACAGCGAGAAAATACTCATGACTCGCCTCCGGGTTGCCGCGCCGCTGCGCGGCTACGCGCGCCGCTGCGGCCGAGCGGTGATGACCGTCCGCGATGTACAACGCGTCGAGTGCGTTCAGCGCCGCAGAGAACGCGGCGACGTCGCGTGGCGCGCCGACGCGCCACAGCGTGTGCTGGACGTCGTTCGGCCCCGCGACGCTGAACAGCGGCGCCGCCGCCGCGGCCGAATGCGACCAGCGCGGCGACCGCGGCGTTGGCGCGATACGCGAGCAGCACGGGCCCGGTCTGTGCGTTCAGTGTCGCGATGTTGCGAACGCGGTCGTTCTCTTTGTCCGGGCGCGTCAGTTCGTGACGGCGGATCCCGTGCTGCTCGTAGGCGGCCACGGAGCCGACGAACGCGATGCCTGTCTGCGTGCGGCCGCGCATCGTCATGCGGTAGACATAGAACGACGGCTCGCGCTCCCGCACGAGGACTCCGTCGTCGACGAGCTTTGCGAGGCTCGCCGCGCCCTGCGCGTAGGCGGCGTCGGAGTAGGGCGAGCTGCCGGGGGGCAGATCGATCTCGGGCCGCGAGATGTGCAGGAAGCTCTGCGGATGGCCCGCGGCCAGCGCACGAGCTTCTTCGGTATTCACGACGTCGTAGGGCGGGGCGATCACGTCTGCGGCGTGCTCCGGTGTGGGGCGCAACGCGGCGAACGGACGAACGAGGGTCTTGTGGGTCATCGGCGAATTATAGAGGCCGCCGCGAGCGCGACGGCAGCTTCACTTCACGGGTGCCGCGAGCGCCTGCTGCAGCTGCGCGATCGCTTCGGGCTCGGCGGGTCTACCCGTGACGGGCCGCGGTTTCGCGGCCAGCTCGCGCTCGCACACGGCGCGGCCCGCGAACTCGGCGTAGAAGCGCGCGAGCTCCGGCCACGAGCCGAGCGGCACGTGAGCCCCGAACACGTGCTGAAGCACGCTGAGCTCCTCCCATAGCAGGCAGTCGGCGACCATGATCGGCCGATTGCCCATGTGAGCGAACCACTGCCACTCGATCAGCGTGCGCTCGATGTTGTGCATCTGGGCGTTCACGCGCTCGAGCGTACGCTTCGCGGCGGCAGTGCACATCGACACCCACGTAGGCCGCGTCGAGCCAGATCAGCAGACCGATTGGCGTCATGACGTCGATGAACAGGCTCGACAGCAGCATCGCGTGCTGCAGGTTCTCGGCGGGCGACAGCCGTTGCTCGTCGCCGAAGCGGCGATGCACGAACGCGGCGATCACGGGCGTCTCGGCGATCAGCTGCCCGTCGCAGTGCAGCACCGGCAGCTTGTGGAACGGGCCGGACAGCGCGCGGTCGCTGCGGATCGGCCGCCCACGCGGCGAAGTCGGCGCTCAAAGCCACTTCTTCGTCGATGAAGTCGATGTTTCGAGTGCGGAAGTAGTAGCGCAGGAACTGCGCGCGGCCGCGGGCGGAGAAGTAGCGAAGAGTTGGAATGCCCGTAGAGGTCATGCATTGCTCCTAGCGGGCCGTCGCCCGTCTCAGTATCAGGTAACCCAGCACTCCCGACGCGAGCGAGCCTGCGATCACGCCGAGGCGATCGACGCCGGAAAAGCGCATTCCGCCGTCTTCGTAGGCCAACGAGGCGATGAACAGACTCATCGTGAAGCCGATGCCGCAGAGCGCTGCCATCCCGAAGGTCTGCAGCCAGGTCGTCTGCGGTGGCAGCGGCGCCAGGCCGAGCTTCACCGTTAGCCATGTCAGTGCGAATATGCCGAGCGGTTTGCCGACGAACAGGCCGAGCGCGATGCCTATGGGCACATCGCTCAGTAGGGCGCGCACGTCGATGGCGCCGAGATCGATTCCGGAATTCACGAACGCGAACGCCGGCAGGATGGCGAACGCAACCCAGGGATGCAGTGCGTGAATCAACGGTTTGAGCGGCGCAGGCTCGCCGCTTGGCCCACGGCCGCCCGGGATTGCGAAGCCCAGGGCGACGCCCGCAAGTGTCGCGTGTACTCCGGACTTCAGCACGAAGACCCAGAGCGCAATCCCCACGAGCACATAGGGCGCCAGGCGCCTGATGCCGAGGCGATTCATGGCGAACAATGCGGCAAGGCCGAGCGCCGCAAGCGCCAGTGATGCCGGCGCGAGGTGAGCGGAGTAGAACAGCGCGATGATGACGATCGCCGCGAGGTCGTCGAGCACGGCGAGCGTCAGCAGAGACATCTTGAGCGCCGGCGGTACGGCCGGGCCGAGTAGAGCGAGCACGCCGATGGCGAAGGCGATGTCCGTAGCCGTCGGAATCGCCCAGCCCGCGAGGGCGCCGGGGTCGCCGGAATTCAGGGCCACGAAGATCGCCGCGGGTACCGCGATGCCTCCCGCGGCGGCCACCGCCGGCAGGATCAGGCCGCGACGATCAGCCAGATAGCCGTCGATCGTCTCCTGTTTGATTTCCATCGAGACGAAGAAAAAGAACACCGCCATCCACAGGTCGTTGACCCAGAGCAGCAGCGGCTTGGCGACCGTCAGTGCGCCGACACGGACCTCGCCGTCGAGCGCCAGCAGAGTCTCGTAAGCGTCGCGGAACGGTGAGTTCGCGACGATGAGGCCGAGCACCGCGGCGGCGAACAGCACCACGCCGCCCGTCGGCTCTGCGCGCAAGATCTCCCGGAGGCGTTGGGCGAGCCGCGGCGACGACGTGGTCGAGGCGGGCGCGCGCGATTCGGTGGGGCGTTCCATGCGCGGACGTTCAGAGTCCGTAGCGGTTCGCGAGCAGCATCGACAGCACCACGAGCATCAACGCGACGAGCGGCCCGCCGACCTCGACGAAGTCGCTGAAGCGGTAGCCTGCCGCATTCATGATCAGCAGATTGGTCTGATACGCCATGGGGTCGCATAGCTCAAGTTCGCGCCGAACAGGATCGCGAGCACGAACGGCTCGAGCGGCAGGCCCGAGCTGGTGGCCGTCGCAATCGCGATCGGCGTGCCGACGGCGGCGGCCGCGGCGTTCGACACGAAGTTCGTCAGCACCGCCGCGAACGCCATGAAGACGGCGATCTGCGCCGCGGGTGGCAGATGCTGCACGACGCGCCGCGATGCCCTCGGCGACCCAACCCGCCGCCCCGGTGGCGACGAGGCTCTGACCGAGCGCGACGCTCGACGCGATCAGCAGCACCACCTCGAGGCTGAGCGCGCGGCCGATGCCTTCGAAACGCACGCAACCCGTCACGAGCATGGCGATGACGCCGAGGAAGCCCGCGACATGGATCGGCAGCAACTGCAGCGCCGCCACCAGCAGCACGCTCGCCATGATCGCGAGCGCCACCGGCGCGAGCGGCGAGTGCGGCAGGACGAGGTTCGCGTCGAGCAACATCAGGTCGCGCCTGGCCGCGCAGTCGCTCGACTCGGTCGGCCGTCGCCCTGCACGAGCAGCATGTCGCCGGCGCTGAGCGGCGTGTCGGCGATGTCCGTGGTCCGCGTGCAACAACCCGCCGGTGCCGCGGCTCAGTCCCACGACGACGACCTCGTGCTGCTCGGCGAAGCGGGCCTCGCGCAGCGTTCGGCCGTTGCAGCTCCGAGTCGTTGCCGATCGACGATCTCGGCCAGCCGCGTATCGGCGCGTGGCCGTCCTCGTCTCATGAAGCGCTCAGTGCCGGCCCGCTCGAACAGATCGACGGCGAACGTCGACGCGAACTCGCGCAGGCCCTCCGGGCGTGTCGCGCAGCAGCAGCGCGTCGCCGGCCAGCGAGCTCGAGTTGCCGGCTCGGCCGCGATCTCCTGCCCGTCCCGCAGCAGGCCGAAAGCCGGCAGCTGGCGGCCGAGTGTGCGCGCCAGGTCCGCGAGCTTGCGGCCCTTGAGCTTCGCGCTGTTCTCGGCCGTGACCGCGACGCGCGCCTCGTAGCGTCGGTTCGAGCGCGTGCTGGCTCGATCCGTGCTCGGCAGGAGACGCGGCGCCACGAGCCACAGGTACGGCAGGGCCAGACAGGAAAGCGATCACCGCGGTGCCCGTGAAGTCGAACAGCCCCATGCGCGCCATGCCGAGGTCCTCGGCGATCCGAAGCACGAGCAGATTGGTGGATGTGCCCACGCTCGTCAGCATGCCGCCGGCCAGGATCGCGAAATTCACCGGCATCAGGGTTTTCGACGCCGGATACTCGGTTCGCTCGGCCAGCGACAGCAGCAGCGGCAACATCGAGCACGAGCACCGGCGTGTCGTTGATGAACGCGCTGGCCGCACCGGCGATGACCAGCGTGCAGAGAAATCCGAGCCACGGTTCAGCTTCCACAGCCGGCTCAACACGCGGACGACGGGCTCCATGGCGCCCGTCATCGTGAGCCCGCGCGACGAGAATCATGAGGCTGCAGATCGCGATCAGCGCGGGGTGGCCGAACGACTGGAAGATCTCGATTTCCGTGAGCCGCGTGCCCGGCCCGTCGTACGGAAACAGATAGAAAATCAGCAGCAGCGTCACGAGCAGCAGCAGCGACACGAGCTCGATCCGGATCCACGGCCGCGTGTATAGATAGAACGCCGCGATCGTCACGACGATGAGCAGAATCGTATGCGCGCCGGGCATGAGGGACCTATCCCAGTTGCTGCGACTGGCATCTTACCCGACGCTTGCGCTGCACGATCAACTACGCCGGCTCGCAAGAAGGCTAGACTGCTCACTGAACTGTAGGGTGCAGGAGGTTCGCACCATGGAAACGCTGCTTTCGGCCGGTGGGCTTCTCGAGCTTTGGAACGTCGTCTACGACGTGGGTTCGAAACGAAGTCTTCATGCTCGACAACGCGGTGCAGTTTGCGGTCATTGTCGTGACGCTCGGCATCGCGATACTCGTTTCGGGCCGTTTGCGGGCGTGGCTCGATCGGTACAAGGCGTATCCGGGCGCCGCTCGCAGCGTCCATATGGCCATGCCTCTCGTAACGCCCGTAGTCTGGCTGTTGCTGCTTTGGTTGGCGCTGTCGGTAGCGACGACGATGGGTCGGCCTCGGGGCCTCGTCAGCACGGCCGCGACGCTGCTGGCCGCCTGGATCGCGATCCACCTGCTATCCCAGGTGGTGAAGAATCCGGTTTGGGCGAAGTTGATCACCTGGGCGGCCTGGTCGATCGCCGCGCTCAGCATCGTCGACTTGCTCGAGCCGACGATCGCCGTGCTCGATTCCGCCGGTCATCCAGATCGGGCAACTGCGGATCTCCGATCTACACCGTGGCCAAGTCGACGGTCGCCCTGGCGGTGTTGCTGTCCGTCGCGTTGTATTTGACCGGCCTGCTCGAGTCGCGGATTCGCACGAGTCGTGCGTTGTCACCCACTGTGCAGGTCCTGTTCGCGAAATCGCTGCGGACGGTGCTCGTCGCTTTGGCCGTGCTGATCGCCATCCGTAGCGTCGGCGTCGATCTCACGGCGCTGGCCGTGGTCGGCGGCGCTCTCGGCCTGGGCGTTGGCTTCGGTTTGCAGAAGATCGTCAGCAACCTGATCAGCGGCGTCATTCTGCTGATCGATAAGTCGATCAAACCCGGGGACGTCATCGCCGTCTCTGGAACCTATGGGTGGGTCACGGCGCTCGGCGGCCGCTATGTCTCCGTCATCACGCGTGACGGAGTCGAGCACCTGATACCGAACGAGACATTGATCTCCGAGCGCGTGGAGAACTGGACTCATACGAACAGTCGAACGCGGCTCAAGGTCGATGTCGGCGTTCACTACAAGCTCGGATCTGGACAAGGTCATCGCGATCTGCGAGGAGGCGGCGCGTGTAACGACGCGCGTGCTAGCGAGCCCGCGCCGAAGTGCCTGTTCATTGAGTTCGGCGACAGCGCGCTCAAGCTCCAGGTACGGTTCTGGATTGCCGATGCGCAGAACGGCGTGCAGAACGTCAAGAGCGAGGTTCTGTTGCGGATCTGGCAGCTGTTCCAACAACAGAACGTGGAGGTGCCGTATCCGCAGCGCGACGTGCACATTCGCTCGAGCAGCGTGGCGTTATCGGCCGTCCACGGCGCGGCTTAGGCGGGCGCGGGTGAGGTCGCGGCAACGAACAGGGTCTGGGTCGGATAGGCGAACTCGATGCCTTCCGCTGCGAACCGCTCGAGGATGGTCATATTGATGTTCTGCTGAATGTCCATGTAGAGGTTGTAGTCAGGCGAGAGCACGAAATAAACCGTCTCGAACTGCAGCGCGGAGTCGCCAAACCCCTGAAAGTGTGCGCGATCGAAACGGACGTGCTCTTGCGCCTCGATCGCGGCGCGGACGAGCACGGGAATCTGCTTCAATTTCGCCGCCGCGGTCTGATAGGTCACGCCGAGAGACAGTACGACACGGCGCTCGAACATGCGTCCGTAGTTGCGGATCCGGCTATTCAAGAGATCGGCGTTGGCGAACACGATCTGTTCGCCCGACAGGCTGCGCAGTCGCGTGGTTTTGAGCCCCACGTTTTCAACTGTGCCGAGAATGTCACCGATTACGAGGAAATCACCGACCACGAACGGCTTGTCGAGCACGATCGACAGCGACGCGAACAGGTCGCCAAGAATGGCCTGCGCCGCCAGTGCGACCGCCACGCCGCCGACGCCCAACCCCGCGACCAGCGCGGTGATGTTGACGCCGAGGTTGTCGAGCATGACGAGCAGGACCGCGGCCCAAACCACCAGCCGCAGCACGAACGCGAGCAGGTCGAGGGCGGCCACGGCGCCGGGATCTGCCGAGAGCTGACGTTCACGGCGAAGCCCGATGAACGTCGTGAGTGCGGCCGTCGCCCAGAGGCCGATCTGCAGCAACAGTCCGATCGTTGCGATGCGCGGAATCAGCGTCTCGGTCCAGTATCTCGAGCCCAGGAGCTGCGAGGCAACCAGCAGCGCGACCAACGCTACGAACCACGCCGAGGTTTCGGCAACGATGTGCCACGCGATCTGCATCGCGGCGGGAGCTTCCTCCTCGGCGAACGGGGCCAGGCGCTTGCGAAGCACTCGCCGCACGGTGGCGAGCATCACGTACACGACGACGAACGCTGCAGCGCTCGTGGCCCAGGTGAGGACCGAGTTGCCCAGGACGGTATAGTCGAGCCATTCGAGCGGGTTCATGTAGTCTCCTTCCGTCGTTCTCGTCTCCTGGCGACGCAGACGAATGATCCTCGGTCTGCGCCGCGCGAAGTCTGGATTCGGGTGTATATGCAGTGTAGCGAGCGTCCGTGGCGACGAACACCCTTGCAATTGGAGCGACGAGAAACCTTGGCATATCCAATCGAGCCCAGTAAGGTTGACTCATGAGCGAGGCGTTGCTGCCAGAGTGGCGCGACGACTGGGCGCTGTTCCTGGATGTCGACGGCACGCTCCTAGAGATCGCAGAGACGCCTACAGCCGTCCGACGTGCCCGAACAAGCGACTCGCGTGCTCGCGGGGTTGCAACGGCGGCTTCATGGAGCCGTCGCGCTCGTGTCCGGGCGCAGCATCGCGGAGCTCGACGGCTTATTCGTGCCGCTGCGATTGCCCACAGCCGGTGTCCACGGGGCGGAGCGGCGAGACGCCTCGGGCAGGATGTATCGCCGCGCGGACGGCGCAGCGCTCGCGCCAGCTCGGCAGCTTCTCGCGGCTTGGAGCTCGGCTCACGCCGGAGTGCTGCTGGAAGACAAGGGCGTGGCGTTGGCGTTGCACTATCGCGGCGCACCGGAGCTCGAAACGGCTGCTCGACGGATCGCCGCCCAAGCGCTCGCAGCCGTGGGGCCGGCGTTCCGCATCCAGGAAGGGAAGAAGGTGCTCGAGATCAAAACCAAATCGAACGGCAAGGGCACGCGATCGAGGCGTTCATGCGGGAGCCGCCGTTCCACGGCCGTGTTCCCGTCTTCATCGGCGATGATCTGACCGACGAGGACGGCTTCGACTTCGTCAACCGCCTCGGCGGACATTCCATCGGCGTCGGTCTCGATCGCAAGACCGTCGCCCGTTGGCGGATAGGGAGTGAACGAGACGTGTTGAGTTGGCTCGAACGTCCGACGCCAGCGGGAGGGGCCTGATGTCTGACCTCGATCTTGCGCTAATCGGCAACTGTCAGATCGCAGCGTTGCTCGATCGCCGCGCGAGGGTCGTCTGGGCGTGCCTGCCGCGTCTCGATGGCGATCCGGTGTTCTGCTCTTTGTTCGCCGGCGAAGGCGAGCCGACCGCCGGTTACTATGATGTGAGTTGCTCGGCTGCGCCCGCAGCGAGCAGCGCTATCTACCGAACACGGCCATCGTCGAGACCGTGCTCCACGATGCAAGCGGCGGTGCCGTCAAGATTCTCGATTTCGCCCCGCGGTTCCAGCAGCATCGGCGATTCTTTCGGCCCATGACGCTGGTGCGCATCCTGATGCCGTTGGCTGGCAGCCCGCGCGTGCGCATTCGATTGCGGCCGCTCGGCGATTATGGGGCCGTGCATCCCACGTTGACGTACGGCAGCAATCACATCCGCTATGTCCTGCCGGATCTCGTCATGCGTCTGACGACGGATGCGTCGATCACGGCGGTACTGGAGGAACGGACATTCGTGCTCGACCACCCGGTTGCGCTCGTTCTCGGCCCCGACGAAACGTTGCCGGACGCGCCGGCGGCGGTGGCCCGTCACTTCCTCGGGGAGACGAAGAAACAACTGGGAATCGTGGACGCATGGCCTCTCCATTCCGTACGAGTGGCAGGACGCCGTCATTCGCGCGGCGATTACTCTCAAGCTCTGCACCTTCGAGGATACGGGCGCCGTGATCGCGGGCGTCACGAGCTCGATCCCGGAAGCTCCGAACAGCGGCCGTAACTGGGACTACCGGTACTGCTGGCTGCGCGATTCGTTCTTCGTCGTGCAAGCGTTGAACCGGCTGGGTGCGACGACGACGATGGAGCAGTACCTGCGTTACGTGACCAACGTCGTCAGCGACGCGAATGGGCGACAATCTCCAGCCCGTCTACGGCATCTCCGGCGAAGCGCGTCTGCCCGAGCGCGTCGTCGCGACACTCCCCGGGTATCGGGGCATGGGCCCCGTGCGGGTAGGCAACCAGGCGTACGAGCAGCGCCAGAACGACGTGTATGGCTCCGTCGTGGGCGCCGCGATGCAGGGGTTCTTCGATCAACGGATCGTCGCGCGCGGCGATCTTGGAATGCTCGAGCGGCTGGAGCGGCTGGGCGAGCGGGCCGTGCAACAGTTCAACGCGCCCGACGCGGGTCTTTGGGAGTATCGGGGGCGGCAGAGCGTGCACACGTTCTCGAGCGCGATGTGCTGGGTTGCAGCAGACCGCCTCGCACGCATCGCACAGCATCTCGGCGCCGCCGACCGCGCGTTCCATTGGCGCACGACGGCTGACCGGATGCATGCCGAGATCGAGCGTGCCGCCTGGAACGAGCAGCTTGGCTGTTTCACCGAGAGTTTCGGTCGCGCCGGACTTAGACGCCAGCGTGCTGCTGCTGCCGACGCTTGGCTTTCTGCCCGCGAACGATCCGCGTTTCGCCAGCACCGTCCGCGTGGTCGGCGATGCGCTGCGCTCCGGCAAGCATCTGCGCCGCTACATTTCACCCGACGATTTCGGTGCGCCCGAGAACGCGTTCAACATCTGCACGTTCTGGTACATCGACGCCCTGGCAACGACCGGTCGGCGCGAGGAGGCGCGGGAGATCTTCGAGAACATGCTGGCGTGCCGCACGTCCCTCGGGCTCTTGTCCGAGGACATCGACCCGCGGACGAACGAGCTGTGGGGCAATTTCCCGCAGACCTATAGCATGGTTGGAATCGTCAATTCGGCGATGCGGCTCAGCCGGTCCTGGGAGGATGCGGTTTGAGCCGAATCGTAGCCGTCTCCAATCGCGTGGCGGACCCCAAACACAAAGCGTCCGCCGGCGGGTTGGCGGTGGGCGTGCTGGGGGCGCTCCAGGAGGGGGGCGGCATCTGGTTCGGCTGGAACGGCGAGTTGACTGCGGGCGAGCCGCAAAGCCCGCAGACTCACGTCCGGCACGGAATCACGTACGCCACCATCGCGCTCAACGAGGTGCAGTTTGACCGATATTACAACGGCTTTTGCAATAACACGCTCTGGCCGCTGTTCCACTATCGCCTCGGTCTCTTCGAGTACGACCGTTCGCAGTTCGAGAGCTACCTCGGCATAAACGAATTGTTCGCCGCGAAGCTGCGGCCGCTCCTGCAGGCCGACGATCTCGTGTGGGTCCATGACTTCCATCTGATTCCGCTTGCCGCGCAGTTGCGGCTGGCGGGTGTCACCCAGCCCGTGGGATTTTTTTTACACACGCCTTTCCCGCCTTTCGAGGTATGGCGAGCCTTGCCGGTTCACGCGCAGCTCCTGCGGGATCTGTGCAGCTACGACGTCGTGGGCTTTCAGACGGGACGCGATCTGCACGCGTTCCGCGACGCCGTCACCCAGCCCGAGATCGGTGCCAAGCTGCTTGCGGATGGCACGCTGCGGTATGCGGAACGCACGATTCGGGCGCAGGTCTTTCCGATTGGCATCGATGTCGACGACTGCGGGGCCCGTGCGGCGGCGCAAGTGCAGTCGCGCCAATTACAGGGAATTCGTGCGAGCCTGCAAGGGCGCCGGCTGTTGATCGGTGTGGATCGTCTCGACTACAGCAAGGGGTTACCGAAACGTTTCGAGGCCTATCAGGCGTTCCTCGAGCACTACCCGGAGTTTCGGCGGGAGGTCGTGTTCATGCAGATCGCGGCGCCCACGCGTTCCGGTGTGAGGGCCTATATCGAGATTCGCCACGAGCTCGAGCGCATGGGCGGGCACATCAACGGCCGGTTCGGCGAGGTGGACTGGGCGCCGGTTCGGTATCTGAATCGCGCGGTGGAGAGGGGCGTGCTCATGTCCATGTTTCGCCTCGCGCGCGTGGGGCTCGTCACACCCATCCGCGACGGGATGAACCTCGTTGCCAAGGAGTACGTGGCGGCGCAGGACCCCGAGGATCCGGGCGTGCTCGTGTTGTCGACGATGGCCGGTGCGGCGGAGGAGTTGCGGCAGGCGGTACTCGTCAATCCTCACGACGTCGATGCTGTCGCGGCTGGCATCCGCCGTGCGCTCTCCATGTCTCTCGACGAACGGCGGACTCGCCAGGCTGCGATGCTCGAAGTACTGCGCCGCAACGACATCCGCGCGTGGCGAGAAGGATTTGTCGGCGCGTTGCAAACCGCAGAGCACGCGACCCCACACTGAAACGCTCCGAGCCGCCCTGTCGGGCTCACTGTCGCTGTTACGTCAACACGCCTTGCCGTCACTATCTGACGATTCACGTCAACCGCTCGCGACATAACGTTGTCACGGCGGGCCGCCGCGGCCTGCCGGCTTGCGTGGCATGGCTCTTGCTCCATTCATGCCGGAGCCCGCGTGGGTTGCCCGCGGGCGCGACGAAATGGACACGAGCATGGAAGTGAAAGTGCTGAACGCACCGCCGTCGCCCGGCTCTTCTGAACCGGACTACGTGCGCGTGCACACGGAGCCCGAGCCGTTCGACGACACGGTCGTGCTCGCGACGATCGAACGTGTGACCGATCGCGCCAAACCGGGCGAGGCGGTCACGCAGCGGATCAAGACCCTCGTGGCGCGCCGCCCGATGCCGGTGGACGCCGTCCTGACGCTCGCGATGAGCTACGCCATGCGTAAGCACATCGCGGTCGTCTACGCCGACGCGGATGCCGGCGCTGCCGCGTGAGCGGCCCGAATTACTCTGAGTTTGGAGCAGGTCATGTTGGATAGAGCAGACGGACTGCAGGCCGCGCCGCGACAGCGCCGCTTCGCCGCCGGTTTCACGCTGATCGAGCTCATGATCGTCGTTGCGATCATCGGCATCCTCGCGTCGATGGCTATTCCCGCGTACCAGAGCTACACGATCCGCGCGCAAGTGGCGGAAGGTCTGCAGCTTGCCTCGGCGGCAAAGCCGCCGATTGCGACGTCGTTCCTCGAGCGCGGCCAGGCGCCGGCGAACCGCGTGACGGCCGGACTGTCGGCGAGTGCCACGGATTCGAGCGGCAACTACGTCGCGTCGATCGACGTTGCGAACGGGGTCATCGTGATCACGTACGGCAACGCCGCGAGCGCGGTCGTGACCGGCATGACGCTGACGCTGATGCCATATGAGTCGGCGGATGGGACAGTCGTGTGGCGGTGTGGCACGTCGGTGGCGCCGGTCGGTTTGAACCCGCTCGGCACGGCTGGCGGCGGTAACGCTGCCGTGTATGTTGCGCCCACGGTTCCGCCACAGTATCTGCCGTCGAACTGCAGGTTCTAGCCGCCGTTCTAGCCCATCACTCGCAGCAGCCACGACTCGTAGAGCACGAGCGCGAGGTAGGCGAGCACGAGGCTCTGAAACACGAGCCTGCCCGAAATCACACGGAACAGTCGGCTCTGTGCGACGGCCACGAGCAGCACGATGCTGACGCCGGTCAACGCCATTTTGACGGCCGCAAACAGCGATGGGTGCAAGGTCACGAACAGGGCGAGCAGCGGGTTGGCTTCCTCCGCGCCGCTGTTCAGCAACGTGACGGTCAAGAACGCGTCGGCGACGCTGAGCCCCAGCATGACGAGCGATAGGAACATCAGGTGCGGACGATGCCAGTCGATCGGCGTGTCTTCGTCGCTGGTTCGTCGCCCGGCGCGCCGGCGCGGACTGAACGCTCCCCGCAGGATGCTGCGTACGCTCAAACGCCGACGGTCGACTTGACTGACGCGGCGCTCGACGAGCGTCCTGACCGTGCCGTTCGACGCGGTCGGGTTAGCGGTGGTGGTGGAGTCTGCGGGCCGGTCCATAGACGTGGGTCACGAGATCGTTGAGCAAGCCTGACGCCCGCTCGCGGCGATGACCAGCGGCGCCGAGCGAAATTGCGACCCACGTCGCTTTGCCGCGAAAGCCCGCGCGCTTTGCGATAATCGGCGCTTCATCAGTCGGATGGAGCGACGGCGTGCAACAGGTCACGATCTACCACAACCCGAAGTGCAGCAAGAGCCGCGCAACGCTGGAGCTGCTGGGAAAACGCGGTGTCGACATAGTCGTCGTCGAGTATCTGAAAACGCCGCCGACTGCCGCCGAGCTTGCTGCGCTCGTCGCCAAGCTCGGCATCGAGCCCGCGCATCTCGTGCGCAAGGGCGAGGCCGTCTACAAGCAGCACTATGCCGGCAAGACACTGTCGGCCGAGCAGTGGATCGCGGCGATGGTACGCCACCCGATCCTGATCGAGAGGCCGATCGTGGTCGTCGACAAGCGTGCGGTCCTCGGCCGGCCGCCTGAGAACATCGAGAGACTGTTCTGACGCGGGCGTAGTCGTCCCAGCCTCCGCGGCCGGCGCTCGCCGCACCAAAACGGCCCAGTCGTGAACTGCGTCGCGGATGCGGGTGTGGAAGTGAGACGTGCTCAACGTGGGGATTGTTAGCGTCTGCATACGATTGCTCGTCATTCTTCAGTCGCAGCCCGCGGGCTCCGGGGGGAGCTAGGGTCTCGTCTGCCTTAGGAAGCCTTCATGAGCGCCAGGAAGGGAGCTGCCGCGCGCAAACCGGAGAGCGGTGTAGCAGCGCGGGGGGAAGCGCTGCGCCAGGCGCAGGCCCGGCTGCAATGCGTCGTCGAGCTCGCGGCGGATTGCTACTGGGAGCAGGACGACGCCCTGCGTTTCACGCTATGCCAGGCGCGCCAGCCGGCTGAAGTCGCGGGTTGCTTCGAGCAGCTCAGCGGCAAGACCATGGCCGATCTGTGCGCCGCGCCTGTCGGTGCCAACGATTGGAATACACAGCGCGAGCGGTTCGCCGAGCGCCAGGCCTTTCGCGACCTGATCCTGCCTCTGACCGACGGTCACGGGGCGACGCGTTTCGTGAGCTTCAGCGGTCAGCCGATCTTCGACGCTGAACTCGGCTTCTGCGGCTACCGTGGCATCGCGCAGGACGTCAGCGTCGTAATGCGCGCCGAACGTCTCCAGCAGCTCGAGCACACGATCGCGCGGATCCTCGCCGAGACTGATGGCGTGGCGGGGGCGCTAAAGGTTCTCGTGCACTCGATCTGCGAGCTACAAGGGTGGGCCGCGGGCGCATTCTGGGGGCACGACGAGCAGCAGGATCGGCTGCGTTGGTGTGGCGGTTGGGGCACTCCCGCCACGCACTCGATCGCGCCGGGTGCAAACAGTAGCGGTCAATCGATCATCGGCGCGCTGCAGGAAGCTCCGAGCTGGCTCCCCGCCCATGGTGAGCCCGTGTGGATCGCCGAGCTAAAGACGGACCCGCGAACGGCCGGCACACCGCTGTTGGCCGACGTGGATTGGTCTTCCGGATTGTTCGTCGCGGTTCGTTCGCGTGGCGCCGTCCTCGGCGTGCTCGAGTTCTACGCGCCCCGGATTGCACCGCCCGATCAGGGCCTGGTCCGCGTGCTACGAGTCGCGGCGGCGGAGGTCGGCCACTTCTATCAGCGCGCCGTCGACATCGAGGACCTGCGCGAAAGCGAACAACGTTTCTCCTCCACCATGGAGCTCGCAGCCATCGGGATCGCACACGTCGGCGACCACGGTCGTTTCATCTACGCAAACCCTCAGCTCTGCGAGATGTTGGGGTACGGTGAGCCTGAGATGCTCGAGCTCACGGTCGCGCAGATCACGCATCCCGACGACGCTGGCATGACGGACGATCTGCGCGAGCAGCTACGGTCCGGCGCGATCAAGTCGTTCAAGGTCGAGAAGCGCTACCTGCGCAGGGACGGAGCGCCGCTGTGGGTGGGCCTGACGATCGCGGTCAAACGTGATCGTCGCGGCCGACCGGCGTACGACGTGTCGATCGTCGAGGACATCTCCGATCGCAGGCGTGCCGAAGAGAAGATCCAGTACCTCGCCACTCATGACGGGCTCACGGGCCTGCCGAATCGCGCCATGTTCATGGAGCTGCTGGCGCTCGCCACCGAAACGGTGCGCCGCTACAAGCGCGAGTTCGCGGTGCTGTTCGTGGACCTCGACCGGTTCAAGATCATCAACGACACGCTCGGCCACGAGGCGGGCGACGTGCTGTTGCGCGAGATCGCGGCGCGCCTGAAGGACTGTGTGCGTGCCAGCGACGTCGTGGCGCGGCTCGGCGGCGACGAGTTCGTCGTGCTGCTGCAGGAAGTCAACAGCGAAACCCAGGTCGGTACGATCGCGCGCAGCATCCTCTCCGCCGTCATGAAACCGGTCGTGATCCTGGGCCACGAATGCCGCGTGACGGCCAGCATCGGTGTCTGCATGCACCCGGGGCAAGGCCAGGACGAACACGCCGTCATGAAGTACGCGGACATGGCGATGTATTTGGCCAAAGAGGAGGGCAAGAACAACTACCAGTTCTACACCGACGATATGCAGGCGCACTCGATCGAGCGGCTCACGCTCGAGACCAACCTGCGCCGCGCGCTCGAGAACAACGAGTTTTCGCTCCACTATCAAGCCAAGGTCGATTTCCGCACCGGCAGCATCACGGGAGTCGAGGCGCTGCTGCGTTGGCACACTCCGGAACTCGGGTCGGTGTCACCTGCCCAGTTCATTCCGCTTGCCGAGGAGACCGGCCTCATCGTGCCGATCGGTAAGTGGGTGCTACATGAAGCCTGCGCCCAGAATATGGCGTGGCAGCGCGAGGGGCTGCCGGCGATTCGCATGTCGGTGAACCTGTCGATGCGACAGATGAACGACGACGACCTCATCGAAGAGATCGAGAAAGTGTTGCGCGATACTGGAATGCCGCCCTACCTGCTGGAGCTCGAGGTCACCGAGAGCACGATCATGCAGAACTCCGAGCGGGCGGTCATGGTTCTCACCGCGATCAAGGCGCTGGGCGTGCGGCTCGCGATCGACGATTTCGGCACGGGGTACTCGTCGCTGGCGCATTTGAAGCGATTCCCGATCGACACGTTGAAGGTCGACCGCTCGTTCATCCGCGAGGTAGCCAGGGACCCGGAGGATCGTGCGATTACCGAAGCGATCATCGCGATGGGCAAGACGCTGAGTCTCACGGTCGTCGCCGAAGGTGTCGAGACGCCGGAACAACAGGCGTTCCTGCGCGAGCGCTCCTGCGACGAGATGCAGGGCTACTACTTCAGCACGCCGGTTACGCCAGTCGAGTTCGCGGCGCTGTTCCGAGCGTACCAGCCGCAGCCACTCGACTGAGCCCGTTTGTCGCCTAGAACCCTAAGTGCCGAAAGCTCAGCGCTGAGGCTCTAGCTCGTGCCGTGCGACGACAGGCAGCTCGCGGTTCAGCACGCGGGCCCCGAGCCTGTCGAGATAGACGTAGATCACGGGCGTGATGTACAGCGTCAGCAGCTGCGAGAGCAGCAACCCGCCGGCGACGCACAGGCCGAGCGGTCGCCGCGAATCCGCGCCCATGCCGGTGCCGAGCGCGATCGGCAGCGTGCCCATCATCGCAGCCATCGTCGTCATCATGATGGGTCGAAAGCGGATCACGGCGGCCTCGTAGATCGCATGCTCCGGCGAGACGCCCGAATCGGAGCGCCGTTTTTGCAGCGCGAAGTCGACCATCATGATGGCGTTCTTCTTGACGATGCCGATCAGCATGATCATGCCGACGAAGGCGTATAGCGTGAGCGGCAGCCCGGCGATGTAGAGCGTCAGCAACGCACCGACGGCCGCCGACGGGAGTCCCGACAAAATCGTCAACGGGTGGATGAAGCTCTCGTAGAGAATCCCGAGGACGATGTAGACCACGACGATCGCGATCAAGAGCAGCAGGCCCATGTTCTGAGTCGCCGTCTGGAATGCGCCGGCCGTACCCTGGAAGTTGCCTGTGACCGTGGCCGGCATGCCGATCTCCGCACTCGCACTGCTCGATGCCGGCCACGGCGTCGCTGAGCGCATAGCCCTCGGCCAGGTCGAACGAGATGGTCACGGCGGGCAGCGAGCCGGAATGATTCACGCTGAGCGGAATCGTGCTCGTGGTCGCCCGCGTTACCGCGCTGAGCGGCACGAGCTTGCCGCCCGCTCGCCGTGACATACAGGGTTTTCAGCGCAGCGGCGTTGCGCTGGAACTCCGGTAACAGCTCGAGAATGACCTGATATTGGTCGTTCGAGGCGTAGATCTGCGAGACCTGCTGACCGCCGAACGCGTAGCCCATGGCAGCCTCGATCTGCGGCGGCCGAGACGCCGAGCGCCGCGGCCCGATCGCGGTCGATGTCCACCTCGAGCGACGGTGCCGCGCGTTCGAAGTCGCTGTTGACGCCGACGAAGCCCGCGCGTCGGTCTGCAGCTTCGTCAACGAGCTCCGTCGAGACGCGCTGCAACTGAGTCAGGTCGATGCCTTGCAGCGTGTATTGATAGCTCGAGCGTGAGTTACGGCCGCCGATGCGGATCGACGGAGGGTTCGTGATGAACACGTTAACGCCCGTGAGATTGGCGAGCTTGCGGTCGCAGCTCGCGCGCGACCTCCTCGGCCGAGAGCGCGCGCTCCTCGAGCGGCTTCAGCATGATCCGCACGTTCGCGCTGTTCGAGCCTGCGCCGTTGGAGCCCACTTGCAGCATGGCGCCGGCGACGTTGGGGTCTGCATTGACGATGTCCGCGACGCTGTCTGCCGTAGTCCACCATGCGCTCGTATGACGTGCCGTTGGCCGCCTGAACGTTCACGCCGAGCATGCCGATATCGTCGCTCGGCAGGAAATCCTGCGGCATGACCATGAACAAACCGACGCTCGCGGCGATGCTCGCGACGAACAGGCCCGATGATCGTGGGCTTGTGAGCGAGGCTCCAGAGCAGGCTGCGGTGATAGGCGCTCTGAAGCGCGTCGAACGCGCGCTCGCTCGCGCGGTAGAAGACGTTGTGCTTGCGGCCGTGCTCCTGCTTGAGCGCGCGCGCGCACAGCATCGGCGTCAGCGTGATCGAGACGACGCCGGAGAACAGCACCGCGATGATGATCGTGACGGCGAACTCGTGCAGCAGCCGGCCGACGATGCCGCCCATGAACACGATCGGGATGAACACGGCGGCGAGCGACACGGTCATCGACAGAATCGTGAAGCCGATCTCGCGACGAGCCGGCAGCGCGGCCGCGTAGGGCTTCTCGCCCTTCTCGATGTGCCGCACGATGTTCTCGAGCATCACGATGGCGTCGTCGACGACGAAGCCCACCGACAACGTCAGCGCCATCAGCGACAGGTTGTCGAGGTTGTAGCCGAGCACGGCCATGCCGGCGAACGTGCCGATGACCGCGATGGGCAGCGCGAGCGACGGAATGATCGTCGCCGACACCGCGCCGCAAGAACAGGAAGATCACGCCGACGACGAGCACGCCGGCGATCAACAGCGTGCTCTGCACGTCGTCGACCGAGGCGCGGATCGTTTCGCTGCGATCGTGGCGAATCGCGAGGTCGATGCCGGCCGGCAACGCTGCCTGGAAGCTCGGCAGCACGGCCTTGACGCGCGTCCACCACGGCGATCGTGTTCGAGCCCGGCTGGCGCATGATCGCGACCGTGATGGCGCGGCTCGCCGCGACACCAGTTGCCCTCGCGAACGCTGTCGACGCTGTCGATGACGTTCGCGACGTCCTGCCATGCGCACCGGCGCGCCGTTGCGGTAGGCGATGATCTGGCGGCGGAACGCGGCGGCGCTGTGCAGTTGGCCTTCGGTGTGGATGATCTTCGCCTCGTCGAGGCCGTTCAGCGCGCCGGTCGCCTGATTGACGTTGGCGGCTTGCGCGGCCTGCGCGAGCTGTCGATGCCGATGCCGCGCGCGGCGAGCGCCGCGGGATCGGCCTGGATGCGCACGGCGTAGTGCGCCGCGCCGAAGACGTTGACCTGCGCGACGCCGTCCAGCGTCGAGAGCTGGCGCGCGAGCAGCGTCTCGGCGTAGCGGTCGACCGTCGTCAGCGGCAGCGTCTTCGAGCTCAGCGCGAGAAACAGGATCGGGCGAGTCCGCCGGGTTCTCCTTGCGGAACGTCGGCGGGTTCGACCATCGTCCTGCGGCAGCCGGCGCGCGGCCTCCGAGATCGCCGCCTGCACGTCCTGCGCGGCGGCGTCGATGTTGCGGTCGAGCTTGAACTGCAGCGTGATGGTGGTCGAGCCCTGGCTGCTCGAGGAAGTCATCGAGTCGATGCCCGGCACCGTCGAGAACACGTTCTCGAGCGGCGCCGCGACGGCCGACGCCATGGTCTCGGGATCGGCGCCGGCGAGGTTCGCCGACACCTGGATCGTCGGGAAGTCCACGTTCGGCAACTCGCTGACGGGCAGCGTGGAGTAGCCGACCATGCCGAAGATCACGAGCGCGGCCATGACCAGCGTGGTCATCACGGGGTAATCGATGAAGCGGCGCGAGATGTTCATGATCGCCGTCAGCGATTGCCGCCGGCGTCGGCTGTCGGGTCTGCCGCGCGTCGCAGGTGCGTCGGCTCGTCGACGAGCACTTCCGCGTTCGGCACGACGCGCAGCTGGCCGTCGACGATGACCTGTTCGCCCGGTTCGACGTCGCCCTCGATCGCGTCGCCGCGCCGTCGTCGAACAGCACTTTGACGTCACGCTGATCGGCGCGATTGGCGGCCGTTACGACGTAGACGAACAGGCCGTCCGGCCCCGTGTTCACGGCCTCGCGCGGCACGACCGTCGCATTGGCGATCTCGGCCAGCTCGACGGTCACGTCCACGAGCTGCCCGGGCACGAGCGAGACATCTGCGTTCGGAAACGTGGCTCGCAGCTCGATCGTGCCGCTCGTCTCGTCGACGTGATTGCTGATGAAGTCGACGGGCGCCGCGAACGTTCGGCCGCCCTCGTCGCGTTGATCGATGGTCGCGGTCGAGCCCGCCAGCCCGCGCGCGCGCCTGGATGCGCGGCAAATCGGATTGCGGCAGCGCGAACGAGACCTTGATCGGTTGAATCTGATTGATCGTCACGAGCGGCGTCGTGCTGTTGGCGGCGACCATGTTGCCGGGCTGCACGAGGATGGGCCCCGTCTTGCCATCGATCGGCGAGCGGATCCGCGTGTAGTCGAGATTCAGCTGCGCGAGCGCTATCGTCGGCCTGATCGGCCTCGATCGTCGCGCGGGCGCTGCCCGGTCGTCGCGATAGCAGCATCGAGATTCTCCGACGACGACAGGTGTTGCTCGAACAGCGATGCGATAGGCGCTTCTCGCTGTTCACGGCGTTCTGCAGCTGGGCTTGATCCTTCGCGAGCTGGGCGCGCGCCTGCGCGAGCGCCGCCTGATACGGGCGCGGGTCGATCTGGAACAGCAGATCGCCGGTCTTCACGAAGTCGCCCTCCTGAAAGTGCGCAGCGTCGATGACGCCCTGCACGCGTGAGGTCACCTGCACGGCCGTGTTGGCCAGCACCGTGCCGATCGTGCGTTCGACGACGGGCATGTCGCGGCGCGTCGCGATGGCCACGCGTACCGGCGCCGCCGTGGAGCGCGGTGCTCGCTGTCGGCTCGGGCCCGTGCGATTGATATAGGCGAAGGTGGCGAGCGCCGCGAGCAGCGCGCTGCCGCCTAAGACCCACTTCGCTCGCTTGGATCGAGCGACACCTGCACCCGTGGCCTGGATGACCTGATCGGGTTGTTCCATAGTTATGCTGATCGCGACCGGTTCCCGAGTATAAGAGCTTCGCGCGCGTCACGAGCCCGCGTGCCGGTCCCAGTGTCTGAAGTTTGCTGAAAACCTCGCGGTTGGCCAAGCACGCCGGCGGCCCCGTACTATCCGCGCTGGAGGAACCGTTCCGCGGCATGTGCGGCGGGTGGCCTCGCTACTACACTCGTAAGGGGAAGTCATGGCCAAGACCAGATTCCGCACCGTGTTGACGGCGGCGATCGGGAGTGGTGTGGCGGCGCTAGCCGGGGCTCAGACGAAGCCGCCAACAGCACCGCCGTCGCTGCGGTCCGTGCCGGCGGAGACGCTGGCCGCGGCCCATGTCGACAAGAGCTGGAAGGCGCCGCGCACGTCGTGGGGGCAGCCGAGCTTCGAGGGCGTGTGGAGCACCGACGACCTGCGCGGCGTGCCGATGAACCGGCCGGCCAGCCAGGCCGGGCCGCGAGTCCCTGACGCCCGAGGAATTCAAGAAACGGGCGTCGAGCGACGAGGGCACGCGCGATTTCGACGTCAACGTCGGCACGTTTCTCCAGCACGAGTCCGGTATCCGGAGCTTCGGCTATACGTCGTTCGTCGTCGATCCCCCGAACGGACAGATGCCGAAGCTGACGGCGCATGGCGAAGAGCTCGCGGCGAAGCGCACGCGCGGCACGTTCGGGCCCGGCCCGTTCGATGGTCTGACCGACTTTTCGCTGTACGACCGCTGCATCACGCGCGGCGTGCTCGGCTCGCTGCTGCCCGTGATCTACGGCAACGGGTTGCGCATCACGCAGAACCCGGATTCGGTCGCGATCAGCTACGAAATGATCCACGACACGCGGGTCATCCCTCTCGACGGCCGGTCCCGGCTCGACGCCGGCATCCGCCAATACTTGGGCAGTGCGCGCGGCCACTTCGAGGGCGACACGCTCGTGATCGAGACCACGAACTTCACGGATCTCACGGGCATCGGTGTGAACGGCGGCGGGCCGCCGAACAGCGAGCGCCTGAAACTCACGGAGCGCTTCAAGCGTGTGGATCCCGAAATGATCGAGTACCGCGCCACGATCGACGACCCCGGCGCGTATACCGCACCGTTCACGATCAGGCTCATGATCACGTCGCGGCCGGGCTATGAGGTGCTCGAGTACTCGTGCCACGAAGGCAACGGCGCCGTGCACCACGCGCTCTCGGGCGAGCGCGCGTACGAGCGCCAGGTGGCCGCTGCGAAGGCCAAAGGTCTGCCGATTCCGGCGCGTGCGGTCGAGCACGACCAGATCCGCAACGGCGTGCCGGTCGAAGGCCAGCACGTGTTCGACGTCAACAAAGGCGAATAGCGACTCCACGTCGCGTAAGGTTCACGCATGGACGCGAGTCTCGAGGGCCGGTGTTGGGCATGTTGACTGGGCGGCAGTTCGATCGGTTGACGCAGGAGCGGCACCGCACGCGTCTGCTTCGCGCGACGCGGATTCGCTGGCAGCAGCGCGCCCTGTTCGTGCTCGGCGGTATCGCCGTCGGCGCGACGGCCGTGGCATTCACGATGCTGGCCGACCGGGCGCAGGGCGAGTTCGCGAAACTGCTCGCGCTCGGCAGGTTTTGGCCGTTGCTGGTGACGCCGCTCGGTTTCGTGCTGGCGGCGCTGGCGACGACTCGCTTCTTCAGCGGCTCGCAGGGGAGCGGCATTCCGCAGGTCATCGCCGCTCACCGCATCGGCACGACGGCGGTAAGACAGAAGCTCGTGTCGTTGCGCGTCGCCGCCGGGCAAGATCCTGCTCACGGCGTTCGGCTTGCTGTGTGGCGCATCGACGGGACGCGAAGGTCCGACCGTGCAGGTCGGCGCAGCGCTGATGTTCGCCGTGGGCCGTTTATCGCCACGCAAGCAATCCGGCCTCATCGTCGCCGGGGCCGCGGCCGGCATCGCGGCTGCGTTCAACACCCCGATCGCCGGCATCATCTTCGGCATCGAGGAGCTCACGCGGACGTTCGAGCGGCGCACCAGCGGCCTGATACTCGCGACCGTCGTGGCTGCCGGCTCCGTTTCCCTGCTGCTCGTCGGCAACTACACGTACTTCGGTACGAGCACCGGAGCGCTGCACGGCATTGCGCTGTGGCTCGGCATACCTCTGTGCGGCGTGTCGGGCGGCCTGCTGGGCGGCGCATTCAGCCGGCTCGTGATCGGCGTCTCGGGCGCCAGCGTGCTCGGCCGGTGGGCGCGAAGCCGGCCGATCGTGCTGGCCGGTGTGTGCGGCCTCGTCGTCGCGCTCGTCGGCATCGCGGCCGGCAATTCGACGTACGGCACCGGTTACAGCCAGGTCAAAGCCGCGCTCGATGGCACGGCGCCGGTCGGCTTGCTGTTCATGCCGCTGAAGTTCGTTGCGACGCTCACGTCGACGTTGAGCGGAATTCCGGGCGGTATCTTCTCGCCTTCGCTCGCGATCGGCGCAGGTCTTGGCGCGGATATCGCGCGGCTGTTCTCGACGGTGGACGTGGGCGCGATGATGCTGCTCGGCATGGTGGCCTACCTCTCCGGTGTCGTGCAGGCGCCGATCACGGCGTTCGTGATCGTCACGGAGCTGACCAACGACCGCGCGATGCTGATGCCGCTGATGCTGACGGCGTTGATCGCCCACGGCACGGCGCGGCTCGTGTGCCCGGACGGCATCTATCACGCGCTCGCGCGCCGCTTTCTGAGCGCCGACGCGGGCAAGAGTGCGGAGCGCTGAGGGCAGGACCCTGCGCGACTTTTCCGCGGGATATATCTATACCCCGGAAGGCCAGACCTGTATCAGCTGTAAATAGCTGATTATCCTTAGCAAAGCGGCGCATAGCTGGATATAATACCAGTTACCTGATCCACCCCAGCGAGGAGCCTGCCATGAGCGCCGTCATGCCGCATCCTGCCTTCGATCCAGTGGGCTCTAATTGGTCGAACCATCAGCTGTCTGTGGACGAGATCGATACCGCGATCTGGCGACTCGTGCGACAACTCAACGCCGAGTGTTATCGCATGCTCGTGCTGGTGCGCGAGTTCGACGACCGTTTCGGCTACACGAAGTGGTCATTCAAGACTTGCGCCGAGTGGCTCGCGTGGCGCTCGGGTATCTCGCTCTCAGCGGCGCGCGAGAAGGTGCGTACAGCACACGCGCTGCGGCAGCTGCCGGCGATTGCCGCGGCGTTTGCGGACGGAAGGCTGTCGTACTCCAAGGTGCGGGCCCTGACGCGAGTAGCTCGTGAGCACGACGAGGATCTCCTGCTTGCGTATGCGCTCGACGCGTCAGCGGCGCAGGTCGAACAGCGCTGCCGGCAGATACGTAACGTGCAGCCGGACTCGGTGAATGGAGTGCGTCGCGCGTGGGAGCGGCGGTCGCTGTCGGTTTGGCGTGATGACGCCCACGGCACGTTGCGGCTCACCGTCGAGCTGCCGATCGAGGAAGGAGAGCTCATCGCCAAAGCGATCGACTGTGCCGTCGCTAGCGGCGAGATCAGCATCGGCATCGAGCCCGACATCAACGGCGAGACCAAGGGCGTCACATGGCGGGCGCAGCAAGCCGATGCACTCGTCGCAGTTGCGAAGGCCTACCTGGAAGGCGCCGGTGCCGGAGGAGAACACAGCGGCACGGCCGATCATTACCAGGTTGTCGTGCACGTCGATGAGTCTGGTCTACGAGCAGAGGCTGGTCGCTCGGATCTGCCGATCGACACGCTACGGCGCCTCGCCTGCGATGGGACCGTATTGACCGTCGTCGAGGACGAAGCGGGGAACCCGCTCGATGTCGGGCGCAAGCAGCGGACGGTGTCGACTTCGCTGCGACGCGCGCTCTACGCTCGCGATCGCGGCTGCTCCTTTCCGGGTTGCCATCGCCAGCGCTATCTCGATGCGCATCATCTGCATCACTGGGCCGACGGCGGGGACACGAGCCTCGAGAACCTGACTCTTCTCTGCACGCACCATCATCGGGGCCTGCACGAGGGCGGGTTCAAGATCGAGCGCGAGGACGGCGGGGCGTTGCGTTTCGTGCGACCCGACGGGCGCACGATGCCGCGCGGTGGCTATTGCCTCGAGGACTTCACGGACGAAGGTCCCTCACGTGAGGGATTTCGCACCGCGACGGTGCAGCCACCGCGCGACGAGGTTCGCGAAGCCGCCGGGGCATATCGGGTCCTTCGCCTGACCTAGCGTCACGTCACGCAAGCGCCTGGCTCGCCTCCGCGAGCAAGGCTTTGAGCTCGGGCACGCACGAGCCGCAGTTCGTGCCGGCGCGCAGCGCTGCGCCGATCTGCTCGGCCGTCACGAGCTCCTGGGTGCGGATCGCGCGCAGGAGTGTCGAGCGACCCACCGAGAAGCAGGAGCATACGATCGGGCCGGATTCTTCGCCGGCTTTGGCGGGGCGGCCTGCGAGGATTGCGGCGCGAGCGGTGTCGTCGAGCGCCTCGTGCGCGAACAGGCCGGCGAGCCACGAGCGCGATGGCAGCGCTTTCGTCGGCGCGACGAACAGGCATGCCTCGAGCCGGCCGCCCGAGAGGCGCGCGCCGCGATAGCGGCCGCCGGCTCGATCGTGCAGCTCGATGCGTTCGGCGCGCGGGCCGAGCACGGTGTTGGCCCAGTCTGGCCACGCTGCCGGCAGGCTGTCGCCGGCGAGTTCGTACCGCCAGAAGCCGTCACCCCGAGTACGGGCGAAGTACGTGCAGGCGCGCGTGTCGAGCGGCCCGCGCAGCAGCGCAAAGCCGTACCACGCCGGCGCGTACCGCCGCACCCGCACCGGCGTGTGCTTGAGCTCGGGCTGGCCCGAGACGGGGTCGGTGATGGGCGCGATCAACGCACCCACGCGCGCGGTGCTCGCGAACTGCGCGCTCCAGTGCATCGGCACGAACACCGTTCCCGCGCGCACGTCGGCCGTGACTTCGACGCGCGCAAGCACTCGCCCGCCTTCCGCGCTGACTTCCGCAAGATCGCCGGCTGCGACGCTGCAGCGTGCCGCGTCGGCGGGGTGGATCTGCACGAACGGCTCCGGGTTGTGACCCGTGAGTCGCGGTGACTTGCCGGTGCGCGTCATCGTGTGCCACTGATCGCGAATGCGGCCGGTGTTCAACACCAGCGGCAGGTCCGCGGTCGGCAGCCGTTGCGGCGCGCGCGGCTCCGTCGCCACGAAGCGCGCCTTGCCGTCGGGCGTGAAGAAACGCCCGTCGGCGAACAGCCGCTGCGGTTTGCTTCCGCCCGCCGGCAGCGGCCACTGCACGGGCGTGAGCGTGTCGTAGTCGGCGTCGCCGATCTCGGCCGCTGCGCCGATGTCGAACGCGCGCGTGCCGTCATTCTCGAACGCGGAGAGCCGCGCGTGCTCGCGGAAGATGTCGGCGGCGCCGCTATACGAAAAGGCGGCGCCGAAGCCCATGCGCCGCGCTACTTCGGTCACCAGCCACCAGTCGGGCTTGGCATCCCCGGGCGCGGCGAGGAACGTGCGCTGCCGCGAGATCCTCCGTTCCGAGTTCGTGACGGTGCCGGATTTCTCGCCCCAGGCGGCCGCGGGCAATAACACGTGCGCATAGGCCGTGGTGTCTGTGTCGCGGACGGAATCCGACACGACCAGGAACTCGCAGCGCTCGAGCGCGCGGCGCACGCGGTCGGCATCCGGCATGCTGACGACAGGATTCGTGGCCATGATCCACACCGCCTTCACCGCGCCGGTCTCGATGGCCGCGAAAAGATCGACGGCTTTGAGACCGGGCTTCGTCGCGACGGCCGGCGCGTTCCAGAAACGCCGCAGGCGATCCACGTGCTCGGGCGCGAAGTCCATGTGCGCGGCGAGCTGATTCGCGAGGCCACCCACCTCGCGACCGCCCATCGCGTTCGGCTGGCCCGTGATCGAGAACGGGCCCGCGCCCGGTTTGCCGATGCGGCCCGTCGCGAGATGCACATTCACGATGGCGTTGACCTTGTCCGTGCCGGCCGACGATTGATTCACGCCCTGCGAGAACGCAGTGACCGCGCGCGGCGTCGCTGCGAACCAGCGATAAAACTCAGCGACGTCGCCAGCGTCGAGCCCGCACGCGCGCGCGACGGCCGGAATCGACGGCGCGCTGTCCTTCGCCGCGCGCATCGCGGCTCCGATGCCGCTCGTGTGCGTGTCGATAAACTCGAAGTCGAGCCCGTCCTCGCGGCGCAGGTAATTCAGAAGCCCGTTGAACAGCACCACGTCGGTACCGGGCTTGACGGGCAGGAACAGATCGGCGGCGTCGCAGGTCACGGTGCGGCGCGGATCGATCACGACCACGCGCAGCTGCGGGTTCGCGGCTTTGGCTGCGGACACGCGTTGGAACAGCACCGGATGGCACCACGCGAGGTTCGAGCCGACCAGCACGATGAGCTCCGCGCACTCGAGATCCGTGTAGTCGTTCGGCACGGCGTCGGCGCCGAACGCGCGCTTGTAGCCCGCGACGGCCGACGCCATGCATAGGCGCGAGTTCGTGTCGATGTTCGCGCTGCCGACGAAGCCCTTCATCAGCTTGTTCGCGACATAGTAGTCCTCCGTCAGAAGCTGCCCGGACACGTAGAACGCCACGGCGTCGGGTCCGTGTTTCGCGACGACGTCCATGAAGCCGCGTGCGACCACGTCGAGCGCTTCGTCCAGGCTCGCGCGCTGGCCACGGATCTCGGCATGCAACAGACGGCCGTCGAGATCGAGCGTGTCGCCGAGCGCCGCGCCTTTCGAGCAGATGCGCCCCAGGTTCGCGGGGTGCTGCGGGTCGCCGCGGATCGCGGCGGGCGCACCCGCTACCGGCGCCGCGACGAGGAGGCCGCAGCCGACGCCGCAGTACGGGCACGTCGTGCGGACGTTGGGTCTGCCGGGTGGGCCGTCAGGCACGCTCGGCGACCACGAACGCGGGAGGGCCGAGCGCGGCCACGCGCACCTCGGCGCTGGCCGGCAGGTCGATCTCGACACGCCCGTCGACGATGCGCGCCGGGTACGTTGGCGTGCAGCCTTCGTCGACGCCGGTCGCGCGGCCGGTCTTCAAGTCGATGACCCAGTCGTGCAACGGGCAGGTGACCCGCGCCCCGTGAACGATGCCCTGCGATAGCGGTCCGCCACGATGCGGGCAGCGATCGCGCAACGCGAACACCTCGCCGTCACCCGTGCGAAACACGGCGATCTCGAGGCTGCCGATCTTCAACACGCGCGCGCCGCGGGGGGGCAGCGCGCACTCAGGGCCCACGTCGATCCAGCTCATGGCGCCGCTCGCTCGCCGGCCGCGCCGGCTGCCGCGCGCAGAGGCAGGAATTCTTCCGCGTCTTTGCCTTTCGCGCGTTCGGCCCACGGGTCCACCTGGGAATGACGTTGCGATTCGAGGAAGCGTTCGTACAGCACGCGGCGCCCGTCCGCGTCGTCGACGATCCGCGACCGCACGTGCGTCAGACCCGTGCGCTCGATCCAGGGTGCCGTGCGCTCGAGATAGCGCGCTTCCTCGCGGTACAGCTGCAGGAACGCGCAGCAGTACTCGATGACCTCTTCCTCGGTCGCCACCTTGCAGAGGAAATCCGTCGCGCGAATCTTGATGCCGCCGTTGCCGCCGACATGCAACTCGTAGCCCGAGTCCACGCACACGACGCCCAAGTCTTTGATCGTGGCCTCGGCGCAGTTGCGTGGGCAGCCCGATACGGCCAGCTTGACCTTGTGCGGATGCCACGATCCCCACGTCGTGCGCTCGAGCTTGATGCCGAGTCCCGTGGAATCCTGCGTGCCGAACCGGCACCACTGCTTCCCGACGCAGGTCTTCACGGTGCGCAACGCTTTCCCGTACGCGTGACCGGACACGAAACCGGCCGCCGAGAGATCGCCCCAGATTTTCGGCAGGTCCTCCTTCTGCACGCCGAGCAGATCGAGACGCTGGCCGCCCGTGAACTTCACGGTGGGCACGCGGTACTTCTCCGCCACTTCGGCGATCGCGCGCAGCTCGTGCGGTGACGTGACGCCGCCCCAGATGCGCGGTACGACGGAGTAGGTACCGTCGCGCTGGATGTTGCCGTGCGCACGCTCGTTGATGAAGCGCGACTGCTTGTCGTCCTGGTACTCGCCGGGCCAGGCGCACAGGAGGTAGAAGTTCAACGCGGGCCGGCACTTGTGGCAGCCGTCCGGAGTCTTCCACTCGGTGAACGCCATGACGGCCGGAATCGTCTTCAGCTGGTGGCGCGTGATCGTCGTTCGAACTTCCTCGTGCGTGTAGGTCGTGCACGGGCACATGGGTTTCTTGGCCGGCGATTCGGAGTAGTCCCCACCGAGCGTGCTCGCGAGCAGCTGCTCGACTAAGCCCGTGCACGAGCCGCACGACGATGACGCCTTCGTGTGCGCCCGCACGTCGTCGAGCGTGAACAGCTTCTTCGTCGTGATGGCCCGCACGATGTCGCCCTTGCACACGCCGTTGCAGCCGCAGATCTCGGCTTTGTCCGGGAGACTCGTGACCGCCGCAGCGCCCGCGACCCCGGAGTCGCCGACGTGCGCCTGGCCGAACAGAAGGTTGTCGCGAAAGTCGGCGATCGGCGTGCCATCGCGCAACAGCTGGAAGTACCAGGCGCCGTCGACCGTGTCGCCGTACAGCACGGCGCCCGTAATCCTGTCGTCCTTGACGACCACTTTCTTGTATACGCCGCGCGCGGCGTCCTGGAACAGCAGTTCTTCGGTCTCGGGGCCGCCCGTGAAGTCGCCTGCAGAAAACAGGTCGATGCCGGTGACCTTCAGTTTCGTCGACGTCTGCGAGCCCGTGTAACGGCCGATGCCGAACTCGGCCAGGTGGTTCGCCACGACCTTGGCCTGCTCGAACAGCGGTGCAACGAGGCCGTAGCACGCGCCGCGGTGTTGCACACATTCGCCGACCGCGTAGATCCGTGGGTCGAACGTCTGCAGCGTGTCATTGACGAGCACGCCGCGTTCGGTCGTGATGCCGCTCGCCTTCGCGAGCGCGACGCTCGGCCGGATGCCGACCGCCATGACCACAAGATCCGCCGGCAGCTCCGTGCCGTCGGCGAAGCGCACGGCCTGTACGCGCGTGTCCCCCATCAATGCGCTGGTCTGCGCAGGCATGTGGAACTTGAGTCCGCGCTGCTCGAGCGAGCGTCGCAACAGTCCCGCGGCGTTCGCGTCGAGCTGCCGGTCCATCAGCGTCGGCAGGAGATGCACGACCGTGACGTCCATGCCGCGCTTCTGCAAGCCGTATGCCGCCTCGAGGCCGAGCAGCCCGCCGCCGATCACGACGGCGTGGCGATGGCTCTGCGCCGCCTCGATCATTCGATCCACGTCGGCGATGTCCCGGTACGCGAGCACGCCGGGCAGGTCCTTGCCCGGCAGCGGCAGCACCACCGGCGTGGAGCCCGTCGCCAGGATCAGGCGATCGTACGGCGCTTCGAATCCGCTGGCCGTCACTACCCGCCGGCGCGCGCGGTCGATGCGCGTGACCGCGTCGCCGGCGTGCAGCGTGATGCCGTGCTCGGTGTACCACTCGCGCGTGTTCAGCATGATGTCGCCGATCGTCTTCTCGGCCGCGAGCACCGGCGAGAGCAGGATCCGGTTGTAGTTACCGTGCGGCTCCGCGCCGAAGACCGTGATTTCGTAGAGATCGGGTGCGAGCGCCAGCAGCTCCTCGATCGCGCGCATTCCGGCCATGCCGTTGCCGATGAGCACGAGCTTCTTGCGGCGCGCCGCTGCCGGCCCCGTGGTTTCGAGCGCCAACGTCATAGCGTGTAGTCCACGGACAGCCACAGCTTGTCGGTATCGGTGAACAGCAGATCCGCGTTGTACGTCGCGTACTTCAGAGTCAGTGTGATCTTCTTCGTGCGCGCGACGAGCTGCAGATCCATCTCGCTGCCGAAATGGGTCGAACCCTGTTCGGCGGTAAAGTCGTGATACCACGCAAGTGCGCTCAAGGTCGTGAACGCCCCGTGTTTGCCGAACGGATAGCCGAACTTCACGTACTTGTCTTCGATGCCGGCCGCGGGCGTGGCCAGGAACTTATCGTCCCAGCCCTGGAACGCGTGCGACGTCGCGAGCGGCGTGCCGAAGCCCACCGCGCCGTTACTGCCGAGCCGCTCGTAGCCGAGCGTGACGTTCGGCTTCTTGTTGAACGTGAGGCCGCCCTCGGCCAGGTAGTACGGCAGGCTGAAAGTCGCCGCGTTCGCGCCGGCATTTGCCTGGCGCGCGTACGACAGCGCGTAGTTCGAGCCCAGTTTCCCCAGCGGCTTCGAGCCGCTGAATTTGAGGCCGAGCGTGTTGCTCGATGCTGCGGCCGCATCGACCAGGTCGACGTAGTAGTCGAACGCGGTCAGCGTGCCGGCCTTGAACGGATGCGCCACGTTCGCCAGTACAACGTCGCCGTGCCAGCGGCCGACGGGCGAGTCGGGCCCGAAGACACGGTTGACCTGGTTCGACCAGCTGACATCGACCTTGACCGCACTGCCGTCGATCTGTGCGCGCAGCCCGTCGAACGTCTGTTCGTTCTGCCGCCAGGCCACGTTACCGACGAAGCGCGTGTCGTCGAGCACGATGCGCTGCCTACCGAGCGTGAGCGTCGTGTGCTCGAGCGACTTGTTACTCAAGGCGAATCGATTCAACGCGGTGAAATTGGCGGGGTCGGCTACAACGGGATACAGCGTGTGGCCGTTGGTGGTGCTGTTGTAGTCGTCGATGCCCGCGCCGATCCAGACCCCCTCCACGAGCAGGCGCGTCTTCGCAAGGGCGCCGTCTGGAAGCCGAACCGCAGGCGGCCGGTCAGCGCCTCGGCCGTTTCGGCCATGCCGGTTTGATCGACCGACTCGTAGCGTAGCCGCCAATCGACGATGAAATCCGATTCGCGAAGGGCCTGTCCCAGCGTCTCCGCGGCGGAGACGAATCCAGCGGCCGAGACGGTGGCCAACGCCAGACTTGTTTGCGCAATCTTCCTCAACACGATGAACCTCCCTGGTTCAAGAATCCGGCTGCTAGTGGGTCGATGCCGCAGGCGCGGCGGGGCCATGCTCGCAACTTTCGAGAAACGTCAGAATCTCCTGGCGGTAGGCGTAGTAGTCGGGATGCTCGAGCAACGCCTTGCGCGTCCGTGGTCGCGGCAGGTCTACGCGCATGACGCGGCCGATGCGGGCGTGCGGGCCGTTCGTCATCATCACGACGCGATCGGCGAGCAGAATGGCCTCGTCCACGTCGTGCGTGACGCAGATGGTGGTCACGCGCGTGCGCGCCCACACCTCCATCAGCAGCTCCTGCAGCTCCCAGCGCGTCAGCGAATCGAGCATTCCGAACGGCTCGTCGAGGAGCAGCAGCTTCGGACTCAATGCGAACGCTCGCGCGATGCCTACTCGCTGCCGCATGCCGTTCGAGAGCTCGCCCGCACGTTTGTTGCGATCGTCGTGCAGGCCCACGCGCGCGAGGTAGTAGTTCACGATGTCGCGTCGTTCGGCGCGCGTCGCGTGCGGATACACGCGGTCGACGCCGAGCGCCACGTTCTGCGCCGCCGTCAACCACGGAAACAGGCTCGGGGCCTGAAACACCACGGCGCGGTCCGGGCCTGCCGTCGCCACCTCGCGGTGATCGAGAACGATGCCGCCGCTGCTGATCGGCAGCAGGCCGGCGACCATCGACAGCACGGTCGACTTGCCGCAACCCGAATGGCCGATCAACGCGACGCACTCACCCTTGTCGAGTCGCAGATCGAACCCGTCGACGACGGTCAACGGTCCGCGCGGTGTCGCGAAAGTCTTCGTCACGTTGAAGAATTCGACGTAGCGGTCGCTCGTGTAGCCGCCGGCCTTCAGATACGCACGTGGCGGCTCGTGCTTCGGCGTCTCTACGTTCGGCAGCGAGGCCACCGCGGCGGCGGAAGTTCTGCGGTTCGCATCCAACAGGTAGCGCGTAACGGCTCCGCGCAGCCGGCGGAACTCGGAGTCGTCGTTGATGCTGGTGCGATCGCGGGGTCGCGGAATGTCGACGCGGAACTCGGGCCCCAGCGTCGCACGTGGCCCCGGTGTCAACGGCACGATGCGGTCGGCGAGCAGGATGGCTTCGTCAACGTCGTTGGTGACGAGCACGACCGTCTTCTTGTCACGCGCCCAGATGACTTCGATCTCGTCCTGCAATTTGGCGCGTGTCAGGGCGTCGAGCGCCGACAGCGGCTCGTCGAGCAGTAATACCTCGGGCGACATCGCGAGCGCGCGCGCGACGGCCACACGCTGGCGCATCCCGCCCGACAGCTCCGCCGGGCGGCGGTCGGCCGCGTGGCGTCAGACCGACCATCTCGATGTAGCGCTCGACGAGAGCGCGGCGCTCGACCTTCGGCTTGATCGCCTGCACGGCATCGACCGCGAGAGCGATGTTGGCGCGGACCGACAGCCAGGGCATCAGCGCGTAGCTCTGGAACACGACGCCGCGGTCGGGGCCGGGGCCGTTCACCTCGGCGCCGTTTGCGAGCACGCTGCCCGCGGTAGGCTGCGTCAGTCCGGCGAGCAATGAGACAAGCGTGGATTTGCCGGAGCCCGAGAACCCCACGATTGCGACGAACTCGCCGGGCGCAACGCGCAGGTCGACGCCGGCCAGCACCTCGGTGGCGTGGGGTGCCTGGCCGTAGCTTTTCGCGACGCCGCGCAGCTCCAGCGCCGGGATGGTCGCGGCGGGGAGGGCCTGCAAGACGCTGTGTACTTGTGCGTTCATGGTGCCAGCGCGTTGCCGTGCGTGAACGCGGTCTGCAGCGCCAACATCACGCGATCGAGCAGGAAGCCGATGATGCCGATCGTGAACACCGCCACCAGGATCCGTGCGAGCGAGCTCGCCGACCCGTTCTGGAACTCGTCCCACACGAATTTGCCGAGCCCCGGGTTCTGCGCGAGCATCTCGGCCGCGATCAGCACCATCCAGCCCACGCCGAGCGAAAGCCGGAGGCCCGTGAAGATCAGCGGCAACGCCGACGGCAGCACGATCTTCGTGACGCGTGCGAACCAGCCGAGCTGCAGCACGCGGCCCACGTTCATCAGGTCGCGATCTATGCTCGCGACGCCGAGCGTGGTGTTGATCAATGCGGGCCACAGTGAGCACAGCGTTACTGTGATCGCCGAGTTCACGAACGACTTCGGCGAACCACGGGTCCGAGCTCACGTACAGCGCGCTGACAACCATGGTCACGATCGGCAGCCAGGCGAGCGGGGACACGGGCTTGAACAGCTGGACGAGGGGGTTCACAGCGGCGTTGACGGTTTTCGAGAGGCCGGCCAGCACGCCGACAGGCACGGCGATCAACGTCGCAAGCACGAACCCGGCGAACACCGTGCGCAGGCTCGTAAAGATCTGATCGAGGAACGTAGGCTTGCCGGTGTACTGGCGGATGCGCACGTCGGCGTCCGGGTTGTCCGCGAGGCGCGTTACGTTGCGCTCGCGTTGGCGCGCGTAGAACTCTTCGCGCCGCTCACGCTCGGCGTAGTACTCGGTCACGAGGTTGCGCGCCTCGCCCCACACGGCCCCGGGCGTGGGAACCGTGCCGAGGCTGGTCTCGATGCGCGGCGCGACCGCGGCCCACGCGAGCAGCATGACGCCGAGCGCGAGCAGCGGCACGACGAGCTCCTGCCACAGCTCGGTGAGCTGGCGGCGCGGCTCGTCGCCCATCGCGAGCTTGATCAGCGGCACGAGCCAGCCCAGGCCGACGAGCGCGAGGTGACCGCTCGAGCGGGTCAGCATGCGTTGCAGCCGGTGGGCGCGCTTCGGCGCCTGGCGCCGCGCGGCGACTTCGACAACGTTGGCGGGGGTCGTCATGGCTCTCTCCCTCGTAGCGTCAGTGCGCGCGGGTGGTCTTGCCCTGGAGGCCGATCGCGAAGCTTGCGAGATACGCGTTCGGCTTGTGGCCGTCGTACACGATGCCGTCGATGAATTCGGTCTGCGGCGCGTGGTACCCGTCGCTGGTCCAGGGGAAGTCCTGCTCGCGAGCTCGACCTTCCGCAACCAGCAGCTTCGCGGCCTGCAGATAGATGTCCGGTCGATACACGCGCTTCGCCGTGTCGGCGTACCACTGATCAGGTTTCGCCTCGCCGATCTGGCCCCAGCGGCGCATCTGCGTCAGGTACCAGATCGCGTCGGAGTAGAACGGGTAGGTGGCGTTGTAGCGGAAGAACACGTTGAAGTCCGGCACCGAGCGCTTGTCGCCGCGCTCGTACTCGAACGTTCCCGTCATCGAGTTCGCAAGGACCTGCTTGTCGGCGCCGACGTACTCCGGTCTCGCGAGAATCTCCACGGCCTTCGCGCGGTTAGCGTTGTCGTCGGCGTCGAGCCAGATCGCGGCGCGAATCAACGCCTTGATGAGCGCAAGGTGCGTGTTCGGATACTTGCGCGCCCATTCTTCCGTCACCCCGAACACCTTCTCGGGGTTGTTCTTCCAGATCTCGTAGTCGGTGACGACCGGCACGCCGATGCCCTTGATCACGGCTTGCTGGTTCCAGGGCTCGCCGACGCAGTAGCCGTAGATCGTGCCCGCCTCGAGCGTGGCCGGCATTTGCGGCGGCGGGGTTACAGACAGAAGTACCTCGGCGCCCGTTTGACCCGTCACGTCGGCCGCGGAATACAACCCGGGATTGATGCCGCCAGCCGCGAGCCAGTAGCGCAGCTCGTAGTTGTGCGTGGACACGGGGAAGACCATGCCCATGTTGAACGGCTTGCCGGCGGCGCGGTACGCGTCGACGACCGGCTTCAGCGCGTCGGCGCGGATCGGATGCACCGGTTTGCCGTCCGGTCCCTTCGGCACGTGCGCCTTCATCTTCTCCCAGACCTCTTTGGCGACGGTGATGCCGTTGCCGTTCAAGTCCATCGAGAATGCGGTCACCACCTGGCCCGAGGTGCCGATGCCGATCGAGGCGCCGAGCGGCTGACCGGCCAGCATGTGCGCGCCATCGAGCTCGCCCGTCAGCACGCGGTCGAGCAACACCTTCCAGTTCGCCTGGGGCTCGAGCGTGACGAACAGCCCTTCGTCCTCGAAGTAGCCGAGCTCGTACGCGACCGCGAGCGGCGCCATGTCGGTGAGCTTGATGAAACCGAGCGTGAGCTCGTCTTTCTCGAGCGGAAGCGTGTCGGCAAGGGCGTGGCCAGTGCCGAGCAGGGCCGCAGCTGTCGCGGCGAGCCGAGCTATCTTAGTGGTCCACATTCAGTCGTCCTCCGTGCGAAATTCGGGCGAAAAAAAACGCCGCTGCGCGCTTCGGTCTTCGAAGTGCTACAGCGGCGTTGCTGCGGGGGGCGCGGTACCCGTCGTTGGGTCCGCTGCGTCGGGCACTGCATGCTCGACGTTCTCAGCTAGGAGAATACAAATGTCGTGCCAATCTCCTGCGTGGCACGGAACCGTCTGAAAACGCGGCGCTATGCGGGTCTGTGGCGCTCGACCTCTGCGAGCGCGGTCGTGGCTTGCTTCATGATGGCGCAGACACCGTCGAAGCGTGATACGAAGTGGTGCGGCTTCAGCCGTCGGCCGCACGCGTCGCTGCGACGAACGGCGTGTGAATCGACAGCTGTTCCAGGTACGCGTCCACGTCGCCAGGATCGAAGTGCACCTCGTCGAACGGCTGCGGCACCGAGCTCGCGGAGCCCTCGCCCAGGTGTAGCTCGAACAGATCCCGACGGAAGATCCGTGCCGCGGTTTCGCGGCTGCCGGTGCGTGCGGGGACCTGTCCCCAGCGAACCATCTGCGCGTACAGCCACAGCGCTTCGCTGGCCTGCGGCGCGTTGGCCTCGTACCGATGAAAGAACAGGAAATCCGGATCGTCGAGGCGCTGGTCGCCACCGATCGCCAGGCCGCCGAGCAGGGCGTCCTCGATCAGCTCGGCCGGGACGCCAAGGTACGTCGGTTGCGCGAGCAAGTGCGCCAGCTCCGCGGCGTTCGCGCGTTCGTCGGCCCAAGCGGCGGCCCCGGCGAGCGCACGTAGCAGTGGGCCGAGCGTGGTGGCATCGTCCGCGATGGCAGGCGGCACGGCCAGTACTTTTTCCACGCTGCGCGGCAGAATCTGCGATTTCGTCGCGACGATCCGGCCGAGTCTCTGCGCGACCGCGACGCTGTTCCAGGGCTCACCGACGCAGAAGCCGTCGACGTGACCCGCACGCAGGCTCTCGACCATCAGCGGGGGTGGGATCGCGACGAGCCGCACATCCTGGTCGGGATGAATGCCGGCCGCCGCCAGCCAGAGACGCAGATCGAAGTTGTGTGTCGAGAACGGAAACACCATACCGAGTGTCAGCGGCTCGCGGCGCTTGTGGACGACGCGGGCGAGCGCGGCGCCCGTCGCGCTCGGTTCCGCCGCGAGCTTCTCGCCGGCCGCCCAGCACATTTCGTCGAACAGCTGCGTGGCGAGCGTGATCGCGTTGCCGCCGCGTCCGAGCACGAACGGCACCGCGCATTCGACGCGCACCTGGCCCGCACCGATGGCCGAGGCAATCGGCAACGGTGCGAGCGCGTGCGCACAGTCGAGATAGCCCAAGTTCAGGTGATCGCGGAGGCTGGCCCACGAGGGCTCTTTCTTCAACTCGAGCTCGATGCCGTGCTCCCTGGCAAAGCCGAGCTCGCGCGCCACGATCAGCACGGCGCTGTCGACGAGTGGCACGAATCCCGCGACGATGCGCTTAGCCATCGGTGTCTCCGGCGCCGAGCAGCGCGGCTGCCGCCACCAGCGCACGCGCGAGGTCGGCGATTTTGCGGTTCTGGTTCATGGCAGTGCGGCGCAGCAATGCGTATGCACTCTGTTCGTCGATGCCTTTCTGCTTCATCACGATGGTTTTCGCTTGCTCGAGCACCTTGCGGTCCTCGAGAGCGGACTTGGCGTCGTTCAGCTCTCGCTGCAGGCGGTCGAAGGCGCGAAATCGGCTGATCGTGAGGTCGAGAATGGATTTCACTCGCTCGCGGCGCAGGCCGTCGACGACGTAAGCCGACACGCCGGCGTCGATCGCGGCATCCACGGTGGCTCTGTCGGATTGATCCACGAACATCGCGATCGGCCGCTTTGCCAGGCGCGATACCTGGAACATCTGCTCGAGCGTGTCCCGGCTGGGGTTCTCGAGATCGATCAGGATCACGTCGGGATCGATGGCCGCGATTCGCGGCAGCAGGTCCGCGGCCTCGTGCCCGATCTTGTGCACGACCAGGGGCGGGGGCGCAACGCAGTCGCGCAGACCCTCTTCGAGAATCGCGGCGCGGACCGCGTTCTCGTCGATGATCAATATGCGCAGAGGTTTCTGGCTCACACCGGGTCGCCGCGTCGTTCGGTGCTGGCGGACTGCAAGAAGCGTGCGCACACGCAGCGGCGCGGTTCCGCAGCTCGCGCTGCACCACGATCTGGCAGGCGGGGCGGCGGGTTGCGCTACGGTGGAGCGGCTAGGTGGGCTCGGCCCAGAGGTCGTACTCGTCGGCTTCGGTCACGCGCGCCGTGATGACGTCGCCGGCCTTGAGCTTCTTCGCGCCTTTGCCCGCGGGCAGATAGACGCGGCCGTCGATCTCCGGTGCATCGGCCATCGACCGGCCGAGCGCCTGTTCGCCGTCGAGCTCGTCGACGATCACGGCGATGTCCTTGCCAACTCGCTGCTGCAGGCGCCGCGCGCTGATTTTCTGCTGCGCAGCCATGAAGCGGTGCCAGCGTTCCTCTTTGACTTCCTCCGGCACGGCGTTCGGCAGCGCGTTTGCAGCCGCGTCCTGTACGGGTTCGTAGCGGAAGCAGCCGACGCGGTCGAGCTCCGCTTCCTCGAGCCAGTCGAGCAACAGCTTGAAATCCTGTTCGGTTTCGCCGGGGAAACCGACGATGAACGTCGAGCGGATCGTGAGCTCCGGTACGGCCGTGCGCCAGTCGCGGATTCGTTGCAAGCGTTTTCGCTTCGGCCGCGGGTCGTTTCATGGCTTTGAGTATTTTCGGGCTCGCGTGCTGGAACGGCACGTCGAGATACGGCAGCACCTTGCCTTCCGCCATCAGCGGAATCAGTTGATCGACGTGCGGATAGGGATACACATAGTGCAGCCGCACCCACGCGCCAAGCTCGCCGAGCGCCGCGGCGAGATCGGTGATGCGAGCCGGCACGCTGCGGCCGCGCCACTCCGACTCCTTGTATTTCACGTCGACGCCATACGCGCTCGTGTCTTGCGAGATCACGAGCAGCTCGCGAACACCGGCGCGCACGAGCCGCTCGGCTTCGCCGAGCACGTCGGCGGCGGGCCGGCTCACGAGGTCGCCGCGCAGGCGCGGGATGATGCAGAAGCTGCAGCGGTGGTTGCAGCCCTCCGAGATCTTCAAATACGCGTAGTGCCGCGGTGTGAGCTTTACGCCCTGTGGCGGCACGAGGTTCACGAACGGATCGTGCGGCGCGGGCACGGCGTCGTGCACGGCGCTGACCACCGCCTCGTACTGGTGCGGCCCGGTGATCGCCAGCACGTTCGGATGCACGTCGCGGATCGTCTTCGCTTCAGCGCCGAGGCAGCCTGTCACGATCACGCGGCCGTTTTCCGCCAGCGCTTCGCCGATCGCGTCGAGCGACTCGGCGCGCGCGCTGTCGAGGAAGCCGCACGTGTTCACGACGACGACGTCGGCGCCGGCGTAGTCGGCCGCCGTCTCGTAGCCCTCGGCGCGCAGTTGCGACAGGATTCGCTCCGAATCAACGAGCGCCTTCGGGCAGCCTAAGCTCACGAAGCCGACTTTCGGCGCTTTGGTTTTGGTGGCGGCTCGGGGCACGGTGTGTGGCTAAGTGGGTCGCGGCGCTCGCGCGGGGGCGCTATTGCGCCACGCACCGGCCCAAAACGCAACTTCGCATGTCGCCTGGGCGACGGTATGAAGCGGGCGCGCGATCGCGGCACGAGAGGGTGGGCCACCACGGTGTCAGCGGTCCATGCAGCGGGCGCAGACGGTCGTGGCCGCTGTTATGATCCGGCGTCGTCTGCATTCCCGCACCGTGAGATGGGCTCCGACCACCTACTTGAACCCGCGACAGCGACCGCCCCCGGCCGAGGCAGTTACCTGACCGCGGTCATCGTCGTCGCCCTCGTTCTCGGCGTTGCGGCGGGCTGGGTGAGCCACGAATTTTTTCCGCAGTCGAGCGCGCGGTTTGCCGACGCGATCTCGTTGCTGCCGACCGTCGCGCAGAAGAGTTAGCCGGGTGTTCCTCGATTTCTCGCCGCTCCGCAGGCACCGCGATTTCCGGCTCGTGTTCATCGGCCAGCTCGTCAGCGCGTTCGGCAGCTTTTTCACGTACGTTGCGATACCCGTTCAGATCTATCAGCTGACGGGCTCGTCGGCGGTCGTTGGGTTGCTTGGCACTGCGCAGCTCGTGCCGCTCGCCGTCGCGGCGCTGTGGGGCGGCGCATTCGCCGATGCGCTCGACCGGCGCACGTTGCTGCTGCGCGCCGAAGCGCTGATGACCTGCGGCTCGCTCGCGCTCGTCGTCAACGCGCTGCTGCCGCATCCGAGCGTGACCGTGATTTTCGTCGCCGCGGCGTTCCTGTCGGCCGTCAACGGCTTTCATCGTCCGGCGCTCGAGGCCATCACGCAGAAGCTCGTCGCGTTCGACGAGCTGCGTGCGGTCTCGGCGCTGACCTCGTTGCGCGGCACGACGGCCGCGATCGCGGGGCCCGCGCTCGCAGGCATATGCATCGCGGCGTTCGGGCTAGCGGCTACGTACATCGTGGAGGTGGCGACGTTCGTGATCTCGCTCGTGGCGATCGCCGCGATTCGCTCGATGCCGCCGGCCGAGCACGCGCAACCCGCGGGGCTCAAAACGATTCTCGAAGGTCTGCGCTATGCGGCGAGCCGGTCGGAGCTGCTCGGTACGTACGCGGTCGACATCGTCGCGATGACCTTCGCGATGCCGACGGCTATCTTTCCAGCGCTCGCGGAACAGTTCGGCGGCGCGCACGCGGTGGGGTACCTGTACTCGGCGATGAGCGTCGGGGCGCTGCTGACCACCGTGTTCAGCGCGTGGACGCGGCGCGTCGAGCGGCACGGTGCCGCCGTCATCATCGCGGCGATGTTGTGGGGCGTCGCGATCGTCGCACTCGGTTTCGCGCGGTCGCTGCCCGTCGCCGTCGCGTGTCTCGTCGCGGCGGGAGCTGCCGACATGGTCAGCGCTTTGTTCCGCGCGACGATCTGGAACGAGACGATTCCGTCCACGCTCCGCGGCCGCATGGCGGGCATCGAGCAGCTTTCCTATATGACGGGTCCGCTGCTCGGCAACGCGCGCGCGGGCTTCGCGGCGGAACGGTTCGGTCTCGCCCGCTCGATCATGTGGGGCGGATTGCTCTGCGTCGGCTGCGTGGCCGCATGCGTGCCCGGCCTACCGGCCTTCTGGCGCTACCGCAAACCCCACGCGGCACCGGCCGAACCCTCGGTGAGTTAGGATTCGCGGCGCCGGCAACAAAGGAGCGCATCGCCATGACCGCTACCGTGACCCGTCAGCAGCTCGCAGCGCTCGTGGGCAAGGAGCTCGGCGTTTCGGACTGGTTCGATATCGACCAGCAGCGTGTGAACGCCTTCGCCGACGTCACGCTCGATCATCAGTTCATCCATGTCGATCCGGTGCGCGCACGCGCGACGCCGTTCGGGGCCACCATCGCCCACGGCTTCCTGACGCTGTCGTTATTGGTGCACCTGTGCCTGCCGTTCATACCGGAACCCGAGAACCGTCAGCTCGTCGTGAACTACGGTTTCGACAAGATTCGTTTCGTCGCGCCCGTGCGCGTGGGCAAGCGTATCCGCGCGCGCGGCGTTCTCGGTGCAGTGGAGGAGCGCAAGCCCGGGCAGATACAGCTGCGCGTCGACGTCACGGTCGAGATCGAAGGTGAAGACAAACCGGCGCTAGTGGCGGAGTGGCTGAGCCTGCACGTGGTGAGTGCTTGACGGCGGCGCGGCCGCAGGTAGTCATCGTGGGCGCCGGTTTCGGCGGGCTTTCGGCTGCGGCAGGCCTCGCGCGCGGCGACTGCGATGTCACGGTCATCGATCGTCACAACTATCATTTGTTTCAACCGCTGCTGTACCAGGTGGCGACGGCCGGCCTGCCGCCATCGGACATCGCGTGGCCCATCCGCTCGCTGCTGCAACGGCAGCGCAACGCGGTCGTCCTGCTGGGCGAAGTCGTCGGCGTTGATGTCGACGCGCGTCGCGTGCGGTTGCGCGACAGCGAGATTCCGTTCGACTACCTGATCGTCGCGGCCGGCGCTACGCACGCGTACTTCGGTCACGACGACTGGCGGCCGCACGCGCCAGGGCTCAAGAGTGTCGACGACGCGACGCTGATTCGAAGACGCATCCTGATGGCGTTCGAGGCGGCCGAGATGGAGCCGGACGCCGAGCGGCGCGCGCGGCTGCTGCGCTTCACGATCGTCGGCGCGGGGCCCACCGGCGTGGAGCTCGCGGGCACCATCGCCGAGCTCGCGCGTTTCACGCTCGCGGCCGATTTTCGCCGCATCGATCCGCGCAGTGCCAAAGTCACGCTCGTCGAGGCGGGGCCGCGCGTGCTGGCGGCGTTCGCGCCGCGACAGTCGCAGTACGCGCAGCGCGCGCTCGAGAAGCTCGGCGTCGAGGTGCGCGTGAACTCGGCGGTCACTGCCTGCGATGCGACGGGCATCACGATCGGAACCGAGCGCGTGGCGACGGCCACGGTGATCTGGGCCGCCGGCGTCGCAGCGGCGCCGGTCGGCGCTTGGCTCGGCGCCGCTACCGACCGTGCAGGCCGCGTGAAAGTGGGGCCCGACTTGGCCCTGCCCACCGATCCCGCGATCTTCGTCGTTGGCGACTCCGCGCTCGTCGAGACGGCGGCCGGGCGCGTGCCCGGAGTGGCGCCCGCCGCGAAGCAGCAGGGGCGTTACGTTGCCCGTGTTATCGCACGGCGGCTCGCGCGCAGCGCAGCGCCGCCACCGTTCGAGTATCGCAACACCGGCAACTTCGCGACGGTCGGGCGCGCGTGCGCCGTGATCGAGCTTCCGTTCCTGACGTTGCGCGGCTGGCTCGCGTGGTGGATCTGGGGCGTCGCACACATTTACTTTCTACTCGGCGTGCCGAGCCCGCTGCTGGTATCGCTACGCTGGTTGTGGGAGTACCTGACGTACAGTCGGGGCGCACGGTTGATCACGGGCTCGGAGCACGTGGACTAGCGCGTCACGAAACGTTTTACAGCGGACCGCCGGGGCTCTAGAGTCCGTATGCTGAGCGTCGAACCTCGACGCCGGGGGAAGTATGAAGAACACAACGACGAATCCGGCGCTCGAAGTCGTGGCCGGCAACGGACTGCTGCATCGACGGCTGTTCCTGACGCAAGGCGCGGCGCTGGTGGGTGCGGGCGGATTGTCGCTGCTCGCGGCACAGCCGATAGATGCCGAGCCGCTCGCCGTGCCGGCGTGGATGAAAGCGCCTGGCACGCACATGAGCGCCTATGGTTCTCCTTCGAAATACGAAGCGGCTACGCAACGCGTGGTCGGCGGTACGCCGAACGTCGTCGGCAACGGCGTGTCGTTCACGCCGCATCACAAGCTGCACGGCACGATCACGCCGAACAGCCTGCACTTCGAGCGCCATCACAGCGGTGTTCCCGATATCGATCCGGCGGCGCACAAGCTGCTGATCCATGGTGCCGTGCGCCGGTCGCTGACATTCACGGTGGACGCGCTGCTGCGGTATCCGACGGTGACGCGGATCCAGTTCCTCGAGTGCGCCGGCAACAGCGGTGGCAACCTGAGCCCGCAGCCGCCGCAGGCGCCCTGCGGCGTGATCCACGGGCTCATGTCGTGCAGCGAATGGACGGGCGTGCCGCTGTCGACCCTGCTGGAAGAAGCGGGCGTCGAGAAGGGCAACGACTGGGTGCTGGCCGAAGGCGCGGATGCCGCCGCCATGAGCCGAAGCGTGCCGCTCGCGAAGCTCATGGACGACGCGTTCATCGCGCTCTATCAGAACGGCGAGCGACTACGGCCGGAGAACGGCTACCCGATGCGCCTCTTCCTGCCGGGGTACGAAGGCAACATGAACGTGAAGTGGCTGCGCCGGTTGAAGGTCGTGCGCGAGCCCACGATGACGCGCGACGAGACGTCGCATTACACCGACGTGCTGCTGAACGGCAAAGCGCTGATCCTGACGTATCCGATGGAAGTGAAGTCCGTCATCACCAGCCCGTCGACGGGGCTAGCGATGAAGGGCGCGGGCGTCTACGAGGTTACGGGTCTCGCGTGGAGCGGCCTCGGCAAGATCCGCCGCGTCGAAGTGTCGGCCGACGGCGGCAAGACATGGGCACAGGCGGCGCTGAACGATCCTGTGCTGTCGAAGTCGTTCACGCGTTTCCGCATGGCGTGGCGCTGGGACGGCGGCGCAGCGACGCTGATGAGCCGCGCCATCGACGAGACCGGCGCCGTGCAGCCGACACGCGCGAGCATCGTCGCGGAACGCGGCGAGCGGCAGAACTATCACAACAACGGCATCCAGGCTTGGGCGGTCGCGAGCAGCGGCGAGGTCAGCAATGTCTACGCATAACTCTCGTATCGGATTGTTGGCGGTGACGATCTGCGCCGCAGGGTGGTCGATGACGGCTGTCGCGCAGGCCGGCGGGCCGGGGCTCGGTCAGCCGGTCTCCGTAACCGATGTCGCCGCATGGGACTTGAGCATCCAGCCGGACGGCACGGGCTTGCCGGCAGGTTCAGGCTCGGCGGCCACGGGCGCGCAGCTGTTCGCGACACAGTGCGTCGCGTGCCACGGCGTGGGCGGCGTGGGCCAACCGAACGACAAGCTCGTGGGCGGGCAGGGCACGCTGACCCAGCTGCAGCAGGTGCGCACCGTCGGCAGCTACTGGCCGTACGCGACGACAATCTTCGATTACATTCGTCGCGCGATGCCGTTCCCGGCACCGGAGTCGCTGACGAACGATCAGGTGTACGCGCTCACCGCCTATCTGTTGGCAGAGAACGGGATCATCAAGGCCGGCGACACCATGAATGCGCAGACGCTGCCGCAAGTGAAGATGCCGAATCGCGACGGGTTCATCATGGCCTACCCGAAGCGCGCCGACCGCGGGCGCCGCTGACGCGTGCTTCGCGTACTGCTGTTCGTCGTCATCATCGGCGCGCTCGCGGGCATGGTGCTGTCGGTTCTGAGGCGCTCGCCGAAGACCCCGACCGACCGTTCCGCCGAGGAGACAGGGAGGGTGCGCGCGCTGTTGCCGCCGAAGACCACGCACGCGCTGGGGCGCGAAGCGACGCGGCAGAAGTTGTATGAACTGGCGTTCGGCGGGTCGCTCGCGGCCAGCGTGCCGGCGGAGCACGTGAAGGTCGTCAGCGCCGTGGCCGGCGCGCTGCATGCGGCGGCCACCGACCCGAAATACGCGCCGCGCCGCCCCATGCTGTTGCCGCAGCTGCTGCGCGCGGTGAACGACAGCGACACGACGCGCAAGGAGCTCGCGATGATGATCGCACGCGACCCTGCGCTCGTCGGCAGCCTGCTCAAGCTATCGAACAGCCCGTTGTATCGCCGCGGCTCGCAGCCGATCGAAGGCGTAGAGCGCGCACTCGCGGTGCTCGGCACGCAGGGTGTGCGGTCCCTGGCGGCTGCGGCGCTCGTGCAACCCGTGTTTCGCACGGCGGCGGGTGACGCCGGGCAGTTCCCGGAGGTGGTCTGGGAGTACACGTACCGCTCGGCCGCGGCTGCGGAGTTGCACGCGTCCGCTGTCGAGAACGCCGATGCGTTCGCCGCGCAGCTGCTCGCGCTCGTCATGGGGCTCGCGATGATCGTCGTGTATCGAGTCGCGCTCGATCAGTACGCGTCACGGCGGCTGGTACCGGATGCGACCGCGCTCGCATCGCTGCTCGACGAGCACGCCGCTGAGGTCGCGCACCGCGTGGCGTCGAGCTGGGAGCTCTCCACTCAAGTGCTCGAAGCGCTCGACGACCAGCGGCCGGAGAAGATCACGCGGCCGCAGTCAGCGCTCGGCCGCTCGCTGCGTTTCGGGCTCACGGCCGGCGCACTCAGCATGCTGAAGACCGCAGACCGCCTCGATGACGACACGGGTCTCGTGTCGCTCGCGGCCGCGGGGGGCGAAGGCCAGCGCTTCGAGCGTCTATGGGAGCGCCTCACGTGGCCAGAGCCCGAGCGCGTCCCGAGCTGAAGCTCAGTCGTAGAACTCGGGCGATTTCTTCAGCTTGCGGTGGCTCGCGAGGTCGTGCTGGATCCACAGCTGCGCGTGCGTGTCGGCGATGAATTTTTCGATCTTCGCGCGCGACGCCTCGGTCTGCGCCTCGCTGACTTCGAACGTCGGCAGCCGGTGCAGGGTGCGCTCGGCCGGGTAGTGATACAGGTCGCCCGATAACACCACGCCGCCCGTGTTCGCGAGCTTCACGTACAGCACCGAGTGACCCTCGGTGTGGCCCGGCGCCTGCTTGATGATGACCGTGCCGTCGCCGAACACGTCGTAGTCCGCTGTCGTGATGAGCGTAGTCTTCGCGTTCTTCAGCGCCGAGAACGTCTCGGGTCGCGAGCCGCCGGGCGGATCGGCCGAGAACATCGCGTCGTGCTCGACTTTCGACACGAGCCACTGCGCGCCGGCGAACAGGTTCGCGTCGGCCGTGTGGTCCCAGTGGTAATGCGATAGCGCGAGATGCGTCACGTCGCTCGGTTTGTAGCCGGCGGCCGCAAGCTGCGAAGTCAGCGTCTTGCCGAGCTTCACGAAGCGCTCCGAACCGTCGCGACGTACCAGGCGCTGCTCGAAGCCGACATCGCCGCCGCGTTCGTGATCGGCCACGGCGCCGGCGTCCCACAGCAGCACGCCGCGCGGATGCACGATCAGGAACGACGCGACCGATATGGATACTTCCTGCACGTCCGCATCCGTGAGCCGGTAGCGCGCAGTTTCGGATGCGAGCACGCCGCCGTCGAAAACGTAGATGCGCGGCGTCTTGACCGCCGGGCGAGCGCCTTGCGCATTGACCGTGGCAGCCGCGAGGAGAGCGAGGACGGCGCCGAGCACGCGCTTCAAGTCGATGCGTAGCATGTAACCCCCGTAAATCGTATGACGCGCCGTCTTATAGCGGCGCCGTATGGCAATGATGCTCTATTTGCCGCGAGCCGTCACGGCGACGGGGCAGCTAGACTTCGGCCGAGACGAAACTGCCGCGGACCTTATGGAACCGCAGCGTCAGGAACTCGACGCCCGTGATCCAGCGATCCGCGGTGTCGATGTCGCGATTCGTGTGGGCCACCCGGGCGAGCGCGTGCAGCTCGCTGCAGATGATCTTCACGATCTGGTTCGGCTGCAGTCGGGTCACGCACGTGAACTGCATGCCGTTCAACGACAGGTCGCGCATCTCCCCGACACTGGGTGCGGCCTGCGGCCACGTGACGTAGATATCGATGGCGTGCGCGCTTCGGGATCCGGCTCAGCATGCGCTGGCCCGAGTATTCGAGCCGGTGCCGTTCGGCGGGGCACAGTGGGCTGCCGCAGCGGCCGCACTCATCGTCGCGCTCGAGCCTCCGCTGCAAGCCATGTGGTGCATTGCAGAACAAGCACACGTTGATGACGAGGTGTCGGTGTCCTCAGCCACCACGTGCATTTCGCGAGGCGAGGCTGCTTGCGCATTGGCGGCCGCGCGCCGCCGCGTGTCGTAAGCGGCGCGACGCTGCGCATTGCCGAGCACGCCGTAGGCCTCTTCGATCAATCCGGCATCGGCCTCGCCGGCGAACGTCGCCGAGGTCTGCAGGCGCTGCAGCAACGTCCGGTAGATCGCGTGTATCACCGAGGCGGGTGCGTCCGGCTGGACATGCAGAATGCGGTAGTAGTCGGGTGGCGCGCTCATTTAACAGCGAACGCTATGCCGAGGCGCGCGCGCTCACAAGTCGACGCGTTCACACCCCGGAAGAGAAAGATTCTCTCGCCAAGAACGCCAAGAACGCCAAGGAGCGAGAAAAGGCATTATGGCCAAGCATTTCTCCCTTGGCGTTCTTGGCGCTCTTGGCGAGAGATCCTCTCTTTGTTTCGTCGTCTAGTTCTGTTGCTGGAACCGTGGGGTTGGACGAGCCCGCGAACAGTCGCTTGCCGTCCTGGAATGTGACGGTGCCGACATTGACCGTCAGCGAGCCGTTCCGCGCCTGCCAACCATCGACGACGAGCGTCGTGCCGGCCGGCAGGTCTTCCTTGCGCCACCCACGCCGAAACAACCCGTTCGCGCCATTGGTCTCGCACGCCCAGTTCTCCACTTTGCCGTCGGCGCCCGTCACGTCGAGATAGATCCACGCGTGCGGATTCGACCACTTCATCTCCGTCACCTTGCCGGTCAGCTTCAAGGGTTTATCCGGATTGAACTCGGCGGAGAACGAGTGATGCGCGACGGCGGCGCCTGCAGCGACCAGCGCGGCGGTGGCGACAGCGGCGCGAAGAATCTTGGGTCCCAAGCTAATTCTCCTTGTGCGTGGCACGGTATTCGTCGCGAATCTCTTTCAGGTGCGTGAGATCGCCATTGTCTTCGTGACAGGCGACCTCGAGCAACTCGTCGGCCTTCTTGTTCAGCGGCACCTCGATCGTCCATGGCCGCGTGTACGCGATCGGGTCCGACACCGTGGCGCGGTAGATGACCCGGTCGGGCCCGACCGGCGTGAACGTCTCGACGACCTTTTGCGCGTGCGTGATCACGTCGCCGACTTCGTTGAGCCATGCCTTGCCGTTGAAGTTGCTGCTCTCGACGACGAGCGTGTCGCCGTCCCAGTGGCCGGCCGAGTCGCCCTGCCAGAGTCGCACGTGATCGGGCAACGGTGCACGCGGTGTCAGCGGGATCTGCCGCCACGACATGCGCTCGAACAGCATCACGATGTACCCCGGCGGCTGCAGGATGTGCACCGGCGCCGGCACGTACTGCGAGCGCGGCACGCCGCCGACGAAGCAATGCGCGGTCGGGTCGTCGTAGCCGCGGTGCGGCAACGCGCGGTCGATGGCCTCTGCGCGGGCCCAGCGCTGATACGGCAGCGTGCCGTCCTTCGGATCCACGACGACGCCGCGACTTGCGGGGGTGAGGAAATTCTGCGCGCGCGTCTCGAGGCCGTAGTTTGCGCCGCCGGCATCGGGTTCGTACCAGCCCGAGATATCGGGCTTGCCGTCGGCTAGCCGCGCGATCTCGCCGGTCACCGCGGGCCGCGGCAGCCGCGCGCCCGCGCGAGCATCGAACGCAGCGTTGCCCGCCGGCGGTGCGGCGGGGTACCACGTGCGCGTGTCGCGCTCGAACGCGCCGCTCTGCTCTTCCTTTTCAGCCTGGCACTGGTACTCGAGCAGGCGGCTCGTGTCGGTCTGCCGATGCAGCGGCGTGCGGATCTTCCACGGCCGCGTGAAGACCTTCGGATCCTCGATCGTGGCTTCGTAGTCGATCGTGTTCGCGTCACGCAGCGCGTACCGCTCCGTGACCTTCAGCGCGTCGCTATGAAAGTCACCGGCGGCGTCGAACCAGGTGCGGTCGTTGTGATCAGTGACCTGCACCACGAGCACGTCCCCCTCCCAATGGCCGCGCGAGTTGCCCATCCACGACTCGATGCCCTCGTGCAGCGTGGCTTGGCCGTTCGTGTAGATGAGCCGATAGACCTGCGACCACTCGAACGTGATGGCGACGTGATCGTTCGTCTGGAAGATCTGGAACGGAAACTCGAGGTACATGATGCGGGGCACGCCCGGCATGTAGCACGAGTTCAGCGGATCCTCGGTCGCGCGATTCGCGAAGTTCTTGCGCTGTTTCGCCGCGGCCCAGGGTTGATACGGGATCTCGTCGCCTTCGATCACGCTTTGCCCCGCGGGCATGTCGTGTCGCGCGACGTGAGAGCGAAGGTCGTAGGCCGCGCGGCTCTGCACGCGCCAGATGCCTTGCAGGTCGGGCTTGCCGCTCGGCGTGCGCGGCACGGCCTGGCCAAAAGAAACTGCGCTCGCACCCAGTGCCAGCATCACGAACACCACGCGCACGAGCATTGAGTCCCCCTCGACGATTGCTATGGTCCATATAACGAATGAGGCCGCCCGGAGTCCAGTGGTCGAGCGCGCCTGCGCTGACGTTCGCCCCGCATGCCGCACTGCGAGCGGCGATCACGCCGGCAGGACGAGGGGGCGGGACTCAGTCAACGGCGGGATAAGGCAAACGCCCGGCCGATCTGCTACAAAAGCTTCTGACACCGAGCCGATAAAACCATTGGGGGGAACTGGTGATGAGACGCTTGGCCATAGCGGCCGCGGCGCTCGCATGTGCGTTCGTTTGCGCATTGCCCGCTGCCGCACAGCCCAATCTCGAAGGCGATTGGCGCTCGATTCGTCACGAAGACCTGCCGGACCGTGGGCCGGGCGTGGGGCTCGGCGACTACGCGGGCATTCCGCTGACCGACGCTGCGCGGCAATTCGCCGAGAGCTGGGACGCGGCACGGCTCAGCATGCCGCAGCAGCAATGCCGCGTGCACGTCTCCCCCTACAGCTACCGCGGGCCGCTGAACCTGCGCATTTGGCCGGAACGCGATCCGCGCACGCAGGAAGTCGTCGCCTATAAGCACTACATCAGCACCTACGAGCAAACGCGCACGATCTGGATGGACGGCCGGCCGCATCCGCCGGCGTACGCGCCGCACACCTGGATGGGCTTCTCGACAGGCCACTGGAACGGCGACCGCCTCGTCGTAGAGACGACGCACATCAAGCCCGGTTGGCACCGCCGCAACGGCGTGCCGATGAGCGATCAGACGACGATGACCGAATACCTCGTGCCACACGAGAACACGTTTACGCACATCGCCGTGATTCGCGACCCCGTGTACCTCACGGAGCCCTGGGTGAAAACGCAGCACTTCGAGATCATGCCGCGCGCGCTGCCGGCTAACGCCTGGCTCTGGCCGTGCACCGTGGTCGAGGAAGTGGACCGCGCCGCGAACTACGTACCGCACTACTTGCCGGGCAAGAACCCTTACATGGCGGAGTACCGGGCCGAGGTGCATCTCGACGTACCCGGCGCCGGCGGCGGCGCCGCAACGTTGTTGCCGGAGTTCGCGCCGACCGTCGCAGCCACGGCCGCCACGCCGGCGAACCGGCCGGATGCCGCGGCTGTGCCGCGCCGCCGCGTCGAACAGGCGCCGCCGCGAGTCGCGGCCAAGCCAAGCGACGCGATCGAGATCTGGCCGATCCGCGCCAACGTCTACATGCTCGTCGGCGCGGGCGCGAACAGCACCGTGCATGTCGGCGACGACGGCGTCGTGGTCGTCGACACGAAGCTCGCGGGCGCGAGCACGCAACTGCTCGCCGCGATCCGCTCGCTGAGCACGAAGCCGATCCGCTTCGTCATCGATACGCACGTGCACGCGGACGCCAGCGGCGGCAACGAGGCGATCGCAGCCGCCGGCGCCACGCGCACGGGCGGCGTTGTAGTGCGCACGATCGGCGCGGAAATCGCCGAGGCCGCCGCGATCGTCGCGCACGAGAACGTGCTTACGCGCGTCTCGGCAGGCGGGCCCCGACGCGCGGCCGCAGCACTCCTGGCCGTCCGACACGTTCTACGGCACGCGCCGCGAATTCAGCGTCAACGGCGATGGCGTCGAGCTGCGGCACTTCCCGAACGCGCATACGGACGGCGATACCATCGTCTATTTCCATCGCGCCGACGTGATCGCCACGGGCGACCTCTACAGCACGGAGAGCTACCCGTCATCGACCGCGCCCGCGGCGGCTCGGTGCAGGGCCTGCTCGCGGCGCTCGACACGATCATCGAGCTCGCGATCCCAGACGGCGACCACGAGGGCGGCACGATGATCGTGCCGGGGCACGGCTATCTCAGCGACGAGTTCGACGTAGCGGAGTATCGCGACATGCTGACGATCGTGCGCGACCGCGTGCAGGACATGCTCGATCGCGGCCTTACGCCGGCGCAAATCCAGGCTGCACGCCCGACGTTCGACTGGGACGCGCGCTACGGCGCGGAGGCGGGCGAATGGACGACGGCCATGTTCGTCGATGCCGTGATCGCCAGCTTACGGGAGGACGTGCGATGAGCCCGAAATTGTTGGCGCTCGTCACGGCGCTCGCCGCCGCTGCGCATGCCGCGTCCGCGCAGACGGGCCGCGCCGATGCACCCCTCGATCCGACGGGCTATTGGGCCTCGGTCGTCACCGAGGACTGGCCGTGGCGTATGCACACACCGGTGCACGGCGACTACGCGAGTCTGCCGCTCAAAGCCGAAGGCAAACGTGTAGCCGACACCTGGACCGCTGCGCAAGACGGGTCGTGCCTCGCGTTCGGCGCCGCCGCTGTGCTGCGGATGCCGACGCGCGTGCACTTCACGTGGCAAGACGAGCGCACGCTGAAGCTCGAGACGGATAACGGCCAGCAGACGCGCTTGTTCCACTTCGACGCGGCCGCCCCGTCGCGCAGCGCCGCGCCGCGCTCGCTGCAGGGCACGTCTGCGGCGGCGTGGCAGCAGGCCGGTGTCGTGCGCGCGCGCGGCAACGAAGGTGGGGAGTCGAGCGCGCGCGTGGCGGAAGGTTTGTGGACGCCGCTCAAGGTCACGACGACGAATCTGACGGCGGCCTGGCTGCGGCCGAATGGCGTGCCCGTGAGTGAAGACGCGGTCGTGACCGAGTACTTCGACTGGTTCAGCGAGGGTGCCGAGCAGTGGTTCGTCGTGACGACGATGGTCGATGACCCAAAGTACCTGACGGAGCGGCTCGTGATCAGCTCGAACTTCAGGCGCGAGCCGAACGGTGCGAAGTGGGCGCCGCGCCCCTGCAAGGGCTAGTCCAAGCAGAGGATGGGCGCTCGGCCCGTCCGGGGGGAACCGTGGACCGAAGAACGCTATTGCGCGGCGGTGCCGCAACGCTCGGGGCCGCCGCGCTGACACGCCTGGCACCGCTGCTCGCACAGCCGGCCGCGGCACCGGGGCCTGTCGTCGAAACCGCTACCGGCCGCGTGCGCGGCCGTACGCAACTCGGCGTGCACACCTTCAGAGGGCTCCCGTACGGAGCGCCCACGGGTGGCACCCACCGGTTCAAGCCGTCGCGCGCGCCGGAGCCGTGGACGGGCGTCCGCGACGCCATCGATTTCGGCCTGCGCGCAACCCAAGCTTCGCGCCCCATGATTCCCGAGATCGGCGACGCGCTGACGGGCAGCGGCCCGATGAGCGAGGACTGCCTCAAGCTCAACGTGTGGACGCCGGAAACCGGACGCGGTCGGCGGCCCGTCATGGTCTGGTTCCACGGCGGCGGGCAGCGCACGGGCTCGGGCAACTCGATCTTCTATGACGGCACCGAGCTCGCGCGCCGGCACGACGCCGTAGTCGTGACGGTCACGCACCGGTTGAACGCGTTCGCCTACCTCTGGCTCGCGGGCCTGCCGGGCACGGGCGAACGGTTCGCCGATTCGACGAACTTGGGTCTCCGCGACCTCGTGCTCGCGCTTCAGTGGGTGCGCGACAACATCGGCGCGTTCGGCGGCGACCCGCGCAACGTCACGCTGTTCGGGCAATCGGGCGGCGGCGGCAAGACGGCGATGCTCACGGGCTTCCCCGCGGCTCGTGGGCTGTTTCACCGTGCGATTATCATGAGCACTCTTTCGGACACGGCGCTGACGGGCCTCGAACCGGCGCGCGCCGTCGAGGCTGCGGAGCTGCTACTCGCGCGCCTCGGCATCGCGCCCACGGCCGCGGCGCAACTCGAAACGCTGGCACCCGAAGCGATAGTGGCGGCGCTCCAGAGCAACGGCAACGCACCCGATCTCTCGACGCGCTATGCGCCGGTCGTCGACGGCAAAACGTTGCCCGCGCATCCGTTCGAGCCCGCCGCTTCGCCGCTCTCAGCCGGAATTCCGATCCTCACGGGCTCGAACGAGTGCGAGGGCGTGCCTTACGGCAACCCCATGGATCCTTACTGGACGCGCGAGCTCACGAACGATGCCGAGCTGCACAACGCGCTGACGAAACTCGTGGCAATGAGCGATGCGAACGCGGACCGCATGATCGCGCTCTACCGCTCGCACCGCCCCGCGGCGACGCCCAGCGATATCGCCGCGATCATGGCCGGCGACGCCTCGCTACTGCGCCAGTCGGCGTATGCGATCGCCGAGCGCAAATACGCGCAGCGCGCGGCACCTGTGTACCTCTACTACTTCGACTGGTACTCGCCCGCGCGCGGCGGCAAGTTGCGCTCGATGCACGGCATGGAGCTGCCGTTCGTGTTCGCGCACCCTGACCTCGTGCAGTTCATGACGGGCATGGGCGAGGATCGCTATGAGCTCGCGCAGCGAATGAGTGCGTCATGGGTGGCGTTCGCGCGCAGCGGCGATCCGAATCATGCCGGCATCCCGCGCTGGGATCCATGGAACCCGAACCGCTGGCCCACGATGGTTTTCGGCCGCGAGGTGCGCGCCGTTGACGACCCGAGAGGCGACGAGCGCCGCGCGATGGCCGCGGCACGCGCGGCCGCGGAGCGCTAGCGCGCCATCTTCGAACGGCAGCGAAGTCGGTCAAGCCCGCGAGCGGGCGCCGCGCCCCTGCAAGGGTTAGCGCGGCGCCGCAGTTTTAGTTCGCTTTCGGTTCCGGGCGCGTCCGCAGCGTCAGGGGCCGTGTCTGTGCGACGCGCACCCGTCGATCGCCGCTCGCGGCACGGCGTGCGGGGCGCCGCGCGGTGGCCGGAGGCTCCGTCGCCTCAAGTTTTGACGGTCCCCGGTCGACATACCTTGCGAACGTCCCCATGGGGGCCGCACCGCAATGGCCATCGACACGCCCGCAAATCCAAGCAGCCGCTTTCTGAACTGGTCCAACCCGGAGTTCGTCCAGGCCGTTGCACGCCTCGCGATCGTCGGTTGCGCCATCGCCTACGCGTTTTCCGACTATTGCCTCACGCACTCCCCGACGCTCGACAACGTCGCCATCAGCAAATTTGTGTCCGTGCTGGCAGGCTGCGTGGCCACGCTGATACTGCTGTGGACGGTACGGTCGCCGGCTTCTTCTGTTTTCAGGCGCCTGGTCGGCATCACCCACGACACGCTTGCCATCTCCATCGCGATGTTTCTCGGCGTGGATGCCAACGCCACCTTCGGGGTTGTGTATCTCGTGGTGATCGTCGGCAACGGCTTTCGCTTCGGAGCGCCGTACATGGCGTATGCCACGGCCTGCTCGATGCTCGGTTTCGGCCTCGTGCATGAGCTGAGCCCCTACTGGCAGTCGAATCCGACGCTCAGTTTCTACATTGCCTCGATCCTGGTAGTGGTGCCGGGGTACATGTACGGGCTGCTCAACTCGCTGCATCGGGCCCGCGAAGAGTTGGAACAGCGCGCGACGCATGATCACCTGACGGGTTGATGAACCGGGCGGGCATCGAGCAGCGAATACTCGACACCGTCGGCGCGAGCCCGCACGGGCCACGTTCTCATGTATATGGACCTCGACCGCTTCAAGCACGTGAACGACAACGCCGGCCACGCGGCCGGGGACCGCCTGCTGAAGGAGATCGCGCGCGTCGTCAAATGCAACCTACGCGACAACGACCTGTGCGCGCGTCTCGGCGGGGACGAGTTTTGTATGCTGCTGATCGACTGCGAAATGGACATGGCGACCCAGATCGCGGAGCGCATCCGTCGGCAGGTGGAGAGTTTCAAGCTGCTGTGGGGCGGGCGTGTCTATTCCGTTGGCGCGAGCATAGGGGTTGCCGCAAGCGACTCCGTCGAGGACGGCCAGTCCCTGCTGCGACTGGCCGATGCGGCTTGCTATGCCGCCAAGAATGCCGGCCGCAACAGCGTCCATGTGGTGGACGTAAACGAGCGGGTCAGTGACACCGGCCTGCTGCGGCGACTCCGCGAGTAGCCTTACCCGCAACGCCAGTATCCCGCAGCGCGAATTGCTGCCCCCGCAATAGAACGGTTCGAATCGCGCTGAAGTTTTCCAGCGCCACACCGCGGCGAAACGACACGGTAGACTAGCGGCTTCGGGACCTCGGGGGAGACCCACCGCATGACTACCGCTGCCGCGCCGACGACGCTGCTTGGGCTGCTGAGCCACGTTCCGGACGAACGCATCGCCATCATCGAGCCGGAGCGCAACGTTCGCGTCTCGTATGGCGCACTCAAGCGCCAAGTGCAGGCCGTCGCGGAGTCGCTGGCGGCCGCCGGTGTCGGCAGAGGCGATCGCGTGGGTATCGCGCTGGCGAACGGCGCGCCGAACATCGTCACGTTTCTCGCGGCCTCCACGGCCGGCGTCGCTGCCCCGCTGAACCCGGCCTACAAGGAGGACGAGTTCCGCTTCTACTTGGAAGACACGAACGCTCGCGTGCTGCTTCTGCCGCCGGAGGGGGTCGACGACGCGCGTCGAGCGGCCGGGGCGAACATCCCCATTCTGACGGTCGACACGGATGCCGCGGGGGCCGTTGCGTTATCTGGCACCAGCGCCAGGCGCGCCGTAACCACGCCATCTCCCAACGACACGGCGCTGATTCTGCACACGAGCGGCAGCACGGGCCGCCCCAAGCGCGTGCCGCTGACGCACGCCAATCTGTCGATCTCGGCGCGTAACGTAGCGCGCAGCTATGCGCTCTCCGAAGACGACGTCTCGGTGTGCGTGATGCCTTTGTTCCACGTGCATGGCCTGGTGGCCTCGACGCTCGCCACACTCGCTACCGGCGGCACCGTCGTCGTGCCGCAGAAGTTCAACCCGCTGTCGTTCTGGCGCATCGCGCGCGAGCACGGGGCCACCTGGTACTCGGCGGTACCGACGATCCATCAGCTCCTGCTGGCCCGAAGCGAGAAGGGCGGCGCGAAGCCGGCCGGGGCGGAAAAGCTGCGCTTCATCCGCTCGTGCAGCGCGTCGCTGCCACCGCAGGTCATGCACGATCTCGAGGCTGCGTTTGGAGCGCCGGTGCTCGAGGCGTACGGCATGACGGAAGCCGCGCACCAAATGACCTCGAACCCACTGCCGCCCGCGGCGCGCGTTCCGGGGTCCGTGGGACCCGGAACCGACGTCCGGATCAGCATCATGGACGAGCAGCGGCAAGCACCTGCCCGCCGGCGAACGCGGCGAAGTCGTCATTCAGGGGCCGAATGTCGTCAGCGGCTACGACAACAATCCGGAGGCGAACGCGACGTCGTTTACCGACGGGTGGTTCAGAACCGGCGACCAGGGCTTTCTCGATGCGAACGGCTATCTCACGCTCACGGGTCGGCTCAAGGAAATGATCAACCGCGGCGGCGAAAAGATCTCGCCGCGCGAGATCGACGAAGTGCTGCTGGCTCATCCCGCCGTCGCCGAGGCCGTCTGCTTCGCAACTCCGCACCGTACTTGGGGCGAAGAAGTCGCGGCCGCCGTAGTCGTGCGCGAAGCAACGACAGAGGCGGCTCTGCTCGCCTATTGCAAAGAGCGGCTGGCCGAATACAAACGCCCGAAGCAAATCCACATCGTCGACGCCATTCCGCGCACGGCCACCGGCAAGATTCAACGGCGCATCGTGGCGCAGACGTTCGCACCGCAGGCGTCATGAAAATCGTCATCGCCGGCGCCGGCGCCATCGGCGGCTACATCGGCGCGCGACTCGCACGCGCCGGCGCCGACGTGGTGTTGTTTGCCCGCGGTCCGCACTTGCACGCCATGCAGACGGCCGGGCTGCGCGTCACGAGCGACGGAAGGCGATTTCGAGGTGCGGCCGCAGGTCACGGCCGACCTCGCCACCGTCGGCAAGGCCGACGTCGTGTTCCTCGGCGTCAAAGCGCATGGCCTGACCGCGCTGGCGCCGCAATTGGGCCCGCTGTTCGGGCCGGATACCGTCGTGGTGAGCACTCAAAACGGCATCCCGTGGTGGTACTTCCAAAACTACGGCAACGCCGAGCTCGACGGGCTGCGGCTCGAGCGCGTGGATCCCGGCGGCGTCATCGCCGCCGCGATCGAGCCGCGTCGCGTCGTGGGCTCCTTGGCGTATTTCGCCACCGATGTCGTCGCGCCCGGCGTGATTCATCACACCGAGGGCAACCGCATCAGCTTCGGCGAACCTGACGGCACGAAGTCCGAGCGCGTGAAGGCGATCGCCGACGCGCTCATTGCCGCCGGCTTCCGCTGCCCCGTAACTACGCGCTTTCGCCACGAGGTTTGGGTCAAGTTGCTCGGCAACGTCGCCTTCAATCCGATCAGCGCATTGACCGGCGGCACGCTCGAGGAGCTCGTGTCCTATCCCGAAACCAATCACGTGATTCGGGGGCTCATGGTCGAAACCGAGACGGTGGCTGGGAAGCTCGGTATCGAGCTGCCGATCTCCATCGAGCAGCGCCTGGCCGGTGCGCAGAAGGTGGGCGCGCACAAGACATCGATGTTGCAGGACTACGAGGCAGGTCGCCCAATGGAGATCGAGGCGATCGTAGGCGCCGTCGTCGAGTTGGGCGAGCGACTCGGCGTGCCCATGCCAGGCACAAGAGCCGTGTATGCGTGCGTGAAGCTGCTCGATGAGCGCACGAGGCGCAAGGCCGCGGAACGAATGACGGGGAGACGCATCGTGAGCATCAACAATCGCTGGTTTCAGCTGTGTGCCTCGCTCGTGGCGATGATCATGATCGCCAACCTGCAATATGCGTGGTTGCTGTTCGTCGAGCCGATGCAGGCGCAGTCGGGCTGGATGCGCTCCGACATTCAATTCGCGTTCGCGCTGTTCATTCTGTGTCAAACGTGGGTCCAGCCGTTGGACGGTTGGCTCGTCGACCGGCTCGGGCCGCGCGGCTTCATCAGCGCCGCGGGTCTCTTGTGCGGGCTCGGCTGGGCCGGGCTCGGCTATGCAACGTCGCTGCCGATGCTGTACGGCATGTATTGCATCGCAGGAATCGGCGCGGCCTTCGTCTATAGCTGCTCGATCGGGTCGGCGCTGAAGTGGTTCAAAGGCCGGCGCGGCCTCGCGGCCGGGATCATCGCCGCGGGGTACGGGGGCGGCACGGCGCTGTTCATTCCCGTCATCTCGTGGTTGATTGCCACGCGCGGCTACCAGTACACGTTCATCGCGACCGGGCTGTTTCAGGGAGGCGTGATCTTCGTCCTCGCGCAGTTCCTCAGGCATCCGCCACCGGAACCGGCGACCAAGATTGCGGCAGCGGTGAGCCCCTCGTCGCAAATCGGACGGCGCCACTTCACGACGCTCGAGGTGCTGCGCACGCCGCAGTTCTACTGGCTGTATGCCGCGTTCGTGCTGATGTCGACGGGCGGCTTGCTCGTGACCGCCAATGCCGGCTCGATGGCGCGTTCGTGGGGCGTGTCGGCGGCAGCGCTGACGATCGCGGCGACGCTGAGCCCGCTCGCCAACGGCGGCAGTCGAATCTTCTGGGGCTGGGCGTCCGATCGGCTGGGCCGGGAGAACACGATGGTCCTCACGTTTCTCCTGCAGGCCGGGTGCCTGTGTCTCGCCGTGACGCTCGGCCAGCTGTCCGGTGCGTGGTTCGTCGCGGCGCTCGTGGCCGTCTATTTCACCTGGGGCCAGATCTACTCGCTCTTCCCATCGACCGCCGGCGATTACTTCGGCACGCGCCACGCCACCTCGAACTACGCCGTTCTTTACACCGCCAAGGGCGTGGCGGCGGTCATCGGCCCGCTGGTTCGGCGCCCTCCTTTTCGAGCAGTCCCAGAGCTGGGCGCTGGGCTTCTACGGCAGCGCGGTGATGGCGCTCGTCGCGGCCGCAATCGCGTTCCGGTTGCGGACCACGGCGGCATCGATCAAAGCCGAAGCGGCGGTGGCCGCGGCCACGACTTGAACGCCGTGGTCGCCGACGCGCACGCCAACGGTCTCGCGGGGTTTGGCGGTGGGGAGTCGACGTGGACGTAGCTGCACTGGCGCGGGAGCTGATGAGCGCGTACGAGAACAAGGGCGTCCTGCCGATTCCGCTCTCCGCACGCGACCCGCCTCTCGATTTGCCCACCGCGTACGCGGTTGAAGCAGAGCTGACTCGACTGCGACGCGCGAGCGGTCACACCACGGTCGGGCGCAAAGTCGGCTACGCCAACAAGGCGATGTGGCGTGCGCTCAAGCTCGACACGCTTGTGTGGGCCCACATGTACGACGACACCGTCAGTTACGCGGACGACGGACGCGCCAGCGTGTCGGTCGGCCGGATGTGCGCGCCGAGGATCGAGCCCGAGATCGTCTTCAAGCTCGCGAGGCCCATCGACCTCGGCAACCTCGACGCTGCTGCCGTGCTTGGCTGCGTGGAATGGCTCGCGATCGGCTTCGAGATCGTCGACAGCGTATTTGCCGACTGGAAGTTTCAGCCCACCGACTTCGTGGCGGCTTTCGGTCTGCACGCCGCGCTGGTAGTGGGTGAGCCGCAGCGGCTCGATGCGAGCAGCCTGCCGGCGTGGGTCGACAAGCTTGCGCAGTTCCAGGTTCGCGTGCTTCGCAACGGAGCGCCGGTAGCCGCAGGGTCCGGGCGCAACTCGCTGCGCAGCCCCGCCCTGTGTTTGGGTGAGCTCGCGTCCGCGATCGCGAAGCGCCCCGGCGAGGAGCCGCTCACGGCGGGCGAGCTCGTGAGCTCGGGCACGCTCACGGAGGCGCAGCCGATCTCCGCCGGCGAAACCTGGGAAGTTGAAGTCGACGGCTTGGATGTTGCCAACCTGATGCTGCGCACGCAGGCCTAGTTGCGCCGCTCGCACCTTAGGAGGGCGTGGGTCGACGCGCAGGGTCGGGCGATGCGGTGTCGGCGATGAAGGTTTCTTGCGGTCGGACCACACTCGGAAAATCTGCGGGTAGACTACGCGCCTCGTTTTCCAGGAGGCCCGTTGCCGATGGCGTGTACCCGAGTCTTCGGTTGGCGTCGTATGAGCGCTGCCGCTTGCCTCGCGTTCGTGGGCGGCGGCCTCGTGCTCGACGCGGCAGCGCAAAGTGGCGGCGCAGAAGACAAGACGGTGCGGATCGTGCGCACCGCGACGCCCCCCATCATCGACGGTAAGGTCGACGAAGCCGTGTGGGCCACGGCACCGGTGATCGACGATTTCCACCAGGTGCGCCCGAGCGATGGCGGGGCGCCATCCGAACGCACCGAGGTTCTGCTGCTCTACGACGACGACTACCTCTACATCGCCGCGCGTCTGTACGACAGCGAGCCCGACAAGATCACGCGCAACGTCATGCGCCACGGCAACGGGCTTGGTCAGGACGACCGGCTTGCGGTCGTGATCGATCCATTCAACACGGGCCGCAACGGCTATCGGTTCGAGACGAACGCGAACGGTGTGCGCAACGACATGCTGTACAAGAACGTCAACGAGCTACAGCGCGACTGGACGGTGATCTGGGAGACGCAGAGCTCCGTCGACGAGCGCGGCTGGTCGTTCGAGATGGCGATTCCGTTCAAGTCGCTGCCCTTCAACCCGAACATCGAAACCTGGGGCTTCAACTTCGCGCGCGGTATCCGGCGCCGCGGCGAGGAGCTCGTGTGGGTGTCGCGCAACCGCACCTACAACCCGAACATCGTGGGGCACGTTTCCGGTTTCACCAGCATGGATCAGGGCGTGGGGCTCGACATCGTGCCGTCGATGTCGGCCGGCAGACGGCAGACGTTCGCGCCGGGTAGCACGGACACGAGCTACGAGCCGTCGCTCGACCTGTACTATCGCATCACGCCGTCGTTGAATGCGTCGCTGACGATCAACACGGACTTCTCGGCGACCGAGATCGACGATCGCCAGGTCAATCTGACACGCTTCAACCTGTTCTTTCCCGAAAAGCGCGATTTTTTCCTGAACGACTCGGACCTGTTCGAGTTCGGCCGCATCGGCCGCGGCAACAACGAGTCGACGACGCTCGCCGGCATGCAGAACGGCCGGCCTTTCTTCTCGCGTCGTGTGGGGCTGAGCGCCACGGGTCAGCCCGTGGATCTGAAGTACGGCGGCAAGCTGAGCGGTCGCGTGGGGCGGTTCAGCATCGGCACGTTCGCGCTGCATCAGGGCGAATTCGGCAGCGTCGAGGACAAGAATCTGCTGATCGGTCGCGTGGCCGCCGACGTGCTGGCCGAGTCCTCGGTGGGCATGATCTTCACCGACGGCGATCCCGCCACGAATGCCGACAACTCCGTCGCGGGCGTCGACTTCCAATACCTGAACACGCGCTTCGCCGGCGGCCGCACGCTCGAAGCCACGGCCTGGTACCAGCAGTCGAGCACGCCGGGCAAAGAGGGCGACGACGCGGCGTACGCGGTCGGCTTCGACATTCCGAACGCAGCAGGTTGGAAAGGCGGAATGTCCGTCAAGGAGTTCGGGCAGAACTTCTATCCCGCGCTCGGCTTCGTGAGCCGAACGGGTGTGCGCGACTATCTCGGTCAAGTCGGCTACACGCACTTCGTCAAAGGCCGCAGATTCCTGCAGTCCGTGGCGGCGGGGGTCGATGCGGAGCGGGCGAATTTTCTGACGGGTGGACTCGAGACGCAGGCGCTGTTCGTGCGCTTGCTCGATCTCGAGAGCCGTGCGCGCGACACATTCCGCGTCGTATACCAGGCGAGCGAAGAAGTCGTGACGCAGCCGTTCACGTTGTACTCGGATCTGACACGGCAGGTCGGCGTCGGCGTGGGCCGTTACTCGTTCGATCGCGCGGGCTTCGACGTGGGCTCGGGGTCGCAACGGACGCTGTCCGCGAGCTTCCATTACCGCGACGGCGACTTCTACGACGGCCATCGCACGAACGTGAGCGGCGACGTCACCTGGAAGCCGTCGCCGCGGTTCAATCTCACGTTCCGCTACGACTGGAACGACATCGAGCTGTCGCAGGGTCAGTTCACGAGCCGGCTCGTGGGTGTGGTCACCGAGATGGCCATCCGGCTGAACCTGACATGGATCAATCTGATCCAGTACGACAACGGGTCGGAAGTGCTCGGCGTGAACAGCCGGCTACAGTGGATTCCGAAGGCTGGCCGCGAAGGCTTCATCGTGTTGAACCACAACCTGCAGGATTTCGACAAGGACGACGTGTTCCACTCCGCGTTGTCCGACGTCACCGTGAAGTTCGCGTACACGTTCCGCTTCTGAATGCTTCCACGCATCCTACTTCGCACCGCGTTGATTCCCGACACCAAGGTCGAGTTGCGGCTCTACCAGTCGGGCGATCTCTTTTCGATCAAGATCCCGGGTCGTGGTGATCTCATGAATAGCCGTGTGCATGGCTCGGAGAAGGCGCTCGCCAAGCTCGCTTGCGAGCGTTTACAGGGAATCGCCAACCCGCGGCTTCTGATCGGCGGGCTCGGCATGGGATTCACGTTGGCTGCGGCACTCGACATGCTCGGGCCCGCCGCGAGGATCGTCGTGGCGGAGCTCGTGCCGGAGGTCGTGGAGTGGAATCGCACCCTGATCGGCGCTCCGGCGGGGCATCCGCTCGCCGACGCGCGTAGCAAGGTCTACGTCGGAGACGTGGCCGACTTGATCCGGCGCGAGCCGCGGGGCTTCGACGCCATCTTGATGGACGTCGACAACGGGCCCGAGGCACTCGTGCGTCGCGAGAACAATTGGCTCTACGCAGCGCCGGGCCTTGAAGCCACACGCGCAGCACTGCGGCCCGGCGGCGTATTGGCGGTTTGGTCGGCGAGCCCTGACCGCATCTTCAGCATTCGACTACGTCAGGCGAAGTTCACCGTGCGCGAGCACGTGGTGCGTCCGCACCGCCCGGGCAAGGGGCCACGGCATCACATCTGGGTCGCGCATGACGCCGCGGTCGCACCGAGGCGATCTCGCTGACGACGGGCATTATGTCCCGATCGGGCTCGAAGGCCGCGTCCCCGGAGTAGCATGGCAACGTCGGCTCTAAAGAAGAACAACAATGAAACAGGAGCTCGGTACGGCTCTCGGTCTCGCAATCGGCTCGTTGGTGTACGACGCGTGGCACGGTGAAGTCGGCGGTCTGCCGTTGTATCGCGCAGCGCTCGCGTTCGTGCTCTCGTTCGCGTTGCTCACGGTGCTGGGCCGCGCTCAAGAAACCGCGCGGCTCGCGAGGCTCCTAGCCTAGGCCGCGTGCGCGACGGTGTTGCGCCCGCCGGCCTTGGCGTCGTACAGCGCGCGGTCGGCAAGCGCGATCAGCCGTTCGCTGGCGATCTGGAAGTCTTCGTTGCCGCCACCAGAACGGTGCTCTGCGACGCCTATCGACACCGTGACGGACAGCTGTTCGTTGGAAGTTTCCGGGATCGTGAAGGTCTTTTCGGAGACCGCACGACGAATGCGCTCTGCGAGCAATCCCCCCGCGTCGCGTCGCGTGGCGGGCAGCAGAATCACGAACTCCTCGCCGCCGTAGCGCGCCGCGATGTCGCTGTCGCGCACTTGGCCTTCGATGCGGTGGGCGACCTGGCGCAGAACGTCGTCGCCTGCGAGGTGTCCGTGGCCGTCGTTGATCCGCTTGAAGTGGTCGACGTCGATCATGAGGCAGGTCAACGCGGTTCGGTCGCGGCGGCAACGCGCCAGCTCCTCGCGCAGCCGGCTCTGCAGGTAGCGGCGGTTGTGCCACCCCGTCAGCACGTCCGTAGAGCCGCTCAGAAACAGACGCGCCCGATTGACTGCGTTCTCGAGACAGAACGCCGCGATGACTGCGACGTGGTGCAGGAAATCGGTTGCGTGCGCGGGCGTGAAGCGCTCGCGGTCGTCGCTACCAAGGTTGATGCTGCCGATCAGACGCCGCTCGCGCCGCAGCGGCAGCAGCGCGACGGTGCGAAGCCGCAGATTCGCGGGGAACAGCAGCCCGTGATCCCCGTGCGAAAACGCTCCGAGCCAGGGCTGCCCGGCCGCGAGTTGCGGCGCCAGCGCATGCGCGGAGTCGACGAACAGCACGTTGGGATATTGGTCGAGTCTAAGTCCCTGCGCCAACAGCAGGCGCCGAATTTCGTGTTCCGGGTCGGCGAGCACGAGCGTCGCCGCCGCAAGCCGATAGCTCGTGCGCAGCCCGTCGGTGAGCCGCTCGAGCAACTCGCCGACACTGCTGGCCTCCAGCAGCGACATCTCGCGTTGATGAGCGCGTTGCCACGCGTCTTCGTTCCGCCGGGCTTCCTCGGTCAGTGCCCCGAGCCGCCGGCGCAGCTCGATCGATTCGTTGGCGTCATCCCCCACGCTGCCCGATCCTCCGCGACCGTTGCCCGTGCCGCGCGTCCGCGGCTTTGTGCAAATATCTGCGGCCGGCCATCGAGCGTTCGATGACGCGCGTCTCATTTCCGCTCTAGCCGAAGTGGATCGTTCAGTGGGCGGGAGAGATCGAGCGGGGGGCTCGTTCCTAACGCGGCAACGCGAACACGTTGATCGAATTGCCGCGGTGCTCCGGTAGCGTGAGCCCGGCGGTGTTCGCCAGCGCGCGAGGCCCGAGCAGCCCCTCGGCATCGATCACGGCCACGTACTGCCGGCCGTCGACCGCGTACGTGATCGTGCTGGTCTGCACGGTGGCTCCGAGCGGCTCGGACTGCCACAGGATCTCGCCCGTTTCGGCGTCGAACGCGCGCAGCACCTGCGCGATGTCGCCCCAGAACACGAGCCCGCCGGCCGTCGCGAGCACCGCGCCATTGCCGGCCGCACGGCCTTCGTACAGGACCTTCATCTCGCCCGTGCGCATGTCGATCTTCGCGAGGCCCGCGAAGCGCGCGGGGTCCGCACCTGGCCGCAGCACGCCGCCGCGTTGCTGGCCCTGGCCGTCGGTGTCAGCACGCGCCATGTCGAGGCAGTGATTCACGTAGGGCACATACAGTGAGTTCGTGAGTGGCGAGTACGCCGTTGGCCAGAAGCTGCGCGTGTTCCAGTAGCACACGAGGCTGCGCTTGCCCGGCGTGTCGAGCACGAGCTCGCGATTCAGCGTCGCGACACCGGTCTTCACGTCGATGCCGGACAGAATCCAGTTCGGCGTGTCGAACGGGAACGGTCTGGCCCACAGGAATTCGCCGGTCGCGCGATCGTTGACCCAGAGACCGCCGCCTTCGCCGACGGTGATCGCGACATCGCGCTCGCGGCCGCGCCGCACCGCGGGATTGATCCACTTCACGTGTTTGGGATCGGGCGCGACGACGGTGCGGATCAGGGTCTTCTCGTGGTTGATGTCCATGTCCCAGTCGTCGCCCGGCAGATGCTGGTAGTACCAGACGAGCTTGCCGGTGTCCGGATTCAGCGCGACGGTGGAGTTGCTGTAGAGATCGGCCGGCGCCTGCGTGGGGATCGCGTCCGCGTTGCCGCCGTGGCGCTCGGCGCGCGTGTTCGGCATCGGGTTCGAGATGCCCCAGTACAAAAGATGCCGCACCGGATCGTAAGTGCCCGGTAGCCCCCACGCGGCAGCTCGGCGGCCGTCGACGGGCGCGCCGCCCCACGACGCATCGCCGGGTTCGCCGCTGCCCGGCGTCGTGTAGAAACGCCATACCTCTTGTCCGGTGCGCGCGTCGTGCGCGGCGATGAAACAGTTACCGCGCGCGCTGTTGCACGTGCGCCCGGAGATTACCTTGCCCTCGACGACGATAGCGCCGGAGGTGTGCGTCTCGATCGACGCCGGCGTCTGCCAGCGGACTTTGCCGGTCGCGGCGTCGAGCGCGACGACGGGGCTCGGCTGGCCCGCCGCCGCCGGCGCGGTGTAGTACAGCATGTCGGCGTAGATCGCGAGGGCTTTTACGCGCGTCGATGCATTACCGGGCGGCGCGTACTCCCACAGCAGCTCGCCCGTCGCCGCGTCGAGTGCCCACACCTTGCTCGAGCCTTCGCGGCTGCCAGGTGTCGTGAGGTACAGCACGCCGCGATGCACGACGGGGATGACTTCGATCGGGCCTTCCGGCAACGCTTTCGTCCAGGCGCGTTGCAGGGTGCCGACATTGCCGCGGTTGATCTGATCGAGCGGACTGAAACGCTGGGCGTCGTATGTGCGGCTGTACATCAGCCAGTCGGCCGGATCGGGGGCGCGGAGCATCGCGTCGGTGACGGGGTTCGCAGCGACGTCGCTCAATCGGCGATGCGCCGAGCTCGGCGACTGCCCCGCAGCGCCGTATGCAAAGAGCGCGAGCGCAGAGGCCGCGGTCGCTAGGTATCGCGCTGACATGTCCGAGGCACAGGCCTCAGGAGTCGCGGGTCACTTCGCAGGCGTGTCCGCGGCTTTACCGCTCTCCGGCGACAGGCCGCCGAACCCGACCGTCTTGCCGTTCACGGTGAAGGCCTGGATGAAGCCGCCGTCCTTACCGTCGTGCCGCGGTGCGATCAGAACCGAGATCTTGTCGCCGACCTTCAGCATGTCGCGCGTATAGCCGGCGCGATAGAAGTGACTCGCGCTGTGGCCTTCGAACTCGACATCGCGGGTGCCTTTCGCATCGGTCACCTCGACGACCGCAGCTGTGTGCGGATTCGTGACGTTGAACTCTTTGATCGTGCCCTGGACCGTGACGCGTTGGCTGAAGTCGAACTGCGCGGCCGAGTGGTGCGCCGTCGCCACCGTCGCACACAGCGTGAGTGCCGGCGCGCTGAACGTGATCGCCAAATTTCTCATGAGTTTGGACATGTGAGTCTCCTTGCCTGTGACGCGCCTTGGCGCGCACATGCCTTTAGAACGCTTACTGCTTCGCCTCGCGTGCTTTGTAGACGTCGCTCATACGTGCTTCGACAGGCTGGCCCGCCTTGAGTTGCTTGCGCCGCATTTCGACTAACGCGTACCAGAATTCATCGGGACAACGGTAAGGCAGCATGAAACCGTCCACGAGCGGCTCGTACTTACGTTGAATTGTGACCGGCGCGGTGTAGTAAACGGGATCCGTAATTGTCGCATCGTAGGTCAGCACGCTCGTGCCCTTGGCGTCTTTGCCAAGTGAGAAGCGTTCTTCAATGGTGGCCTGATCGCTGTGCGGGTGATTCCCCTGGTCCTCGCCGTCCATCAGGTCCGTGGTCTTGACGACCAGGACGTTACCCTCCCAGTGGCCCGCCGAGTAGCCGCCCCGGCTCGGCAGCCGTCGCTCGACCGGGAGTTGTCGGTCGCCGATGTAGACGCGTCGCGTTTCGTTTTCGACCTCGTAGATGATGGTCAGCTGCGTGGGCTTCTGGATGAACTCGAGCGGGTAGCCGCCCGGCAGCTCCATCATCGTTGGCACGCCGTAGTCGACGCAGTAGGCTGCCGGATTCGCGCGCTCCGGCCCGAGCAACTTGCCGTATTCCTCGGTACGGCGCTTGCCTTCCGCGGTCAGCGGGAGATCGGCGCGCGGGCGACCGAAGCCCGAGACGCGTTCCTGGCCCGGCGCGCGGTAGCTCGTCCAGAGCCCCGTGAAGTCCGGGTGCTCGGGCTCGGCAGCCGACACGGTCGTACTCGCCAACGACAAGGGGCCAGATAGGACGTAGATCGCCAGTAGGAGTCGCCGCATCAACGTTTCCCCCGCGGATTCCGATGCACCACCCACTCTACCGCGTCGCGCGGGGCAAGAAAATTGCCGGGCCCGTACATATCAATCTCGTGGGATAGGCATTAGCCTGTGCCCCCGAGCTCCCCACAATCACAAGACGAACGCATGGCTCGCCTCACACCTCGGTTGCTGACGATCTCCGTGCTCGCTCTCGCGGCGTGCAGCGGGCCGCCCCCTCCGGCGGCGGTGTCACAACCGCCGCCGCCGGGCCTCGCCGGCATGTGGAGCGATCCGCCGTCGACGGCCCTCGACACGTTCTGCTTCTTCCTGTGCACGCAAACCGGGCTCGAGCGTCTCGGGGCGCTGCTCGACGACCCGAGCAACGACGCTCGGCCCTCTCTCGCGCTCTTCAAAGAGGCGGGCAACTATCAGGTAAGCGAGTATGTCCGCCCGCGCTTGACGGAGGCAGCACTTGCGCCGCCGCCGTTCGATCCGTTGCAGGACCCCGGTTACCTGTATTGCCAGCCGTG
>CAWDUG010000005.1:362500-580002 GCA_963805435.1 uncultured Gammaproteobacteria bacterium | reverse complement strand
CCAGGCCGCCCCCCGGGCGGCGGGCCGAACGCCGGATACGGCTTCGGATTCACGAGCAACCGGTCGAGAAACAGATCGATCGACTGCGCCATGGTCTCGACGGCATCGAGCGCGGCCACGTCGAACGCATGCGCGGCGCCCTGAATCGCGGTCAGCGCCGTCGGCACGCCAAGGCGCATTCAGCTTGTTGAAGAAGTCGAGACTCGACGCGAGCGGCACCGTCTTGTCGCCGGTGCCGTGCACGAAGATCGTCGGCGCGAACTTCGCGGTGATGTAACTCGTCGGCGACGCGGCCGCGATGGCCTCCGGCGTGGCCTGGCCGTCGGCGAACAAGCCCTTCGCATTCGCGGCGCTCGCGAGCGGATACACGCCGATCGATGCGTTCACGTCCGAGCTCACGCCGGGCGTGCCGCCGGTGCCCTCGAACTCCGCCTTGCCGTTCGTGCCGGCCGCCATCAGCGACAGCATGCCGCCCGCGGAATAGCCGGCGATGACGATCTTGTCGGCGTCGACGCCGAGCTTCGCGGCGTTCGCGCGCGTCCAGCGGATCGCCGCCTTCACGTCGTGAATCTGCGCGGGCCACTTGCCCTGGCTCTGCAGCCGATAGTTCGCCGAGATGCTCGTGTAACCGCGATTCCCGAGCGCTTTCGCGTCGTTGATGATGTAGCCGGCGTTCTTGTTGCCGACGAAGAACCCGCCGCCGAAGAGATGAATGATGGCCAGACGCTTCGACGTGACGCCTTCCGGCGGGCGATAGACGTCGAGCGTGAGATCGATGTCGCCGCCCTTGCCGAACACGATGTCCTTCTCGGCTCTGAGCTTGCCGATGTCCGGTGCGGGCGGCGGCCCCGGCGGCTGAGCCCGGGCGGTGACGGCCGCGAGAGCCGGCGCCGCGGCGAGCGCACTCGATACTTTGACGAATACCCGCCGCGTAACCCTGGTCATTGTTCGCTCCCCCCAATGAGTGACGATACGAATCCGTCGATGCTACACCGTGACCCGGCCACTTCGCAGGGGCGAAAGACGCCCGCCAGCAGCGGCGAGTATGATCGAACCGCTCGAGCCGGCTCACCGAGCCGGCTTGGCCCCATCGAGAACAGATACGGATCGGGGGAACTAGCATGAGCGATACCAACCAGCGCGACGGCACGTCGCGGCGCGGATTCCTGAAGACCTTGGGCGCCGCGGGCGCGACGGCCGTCGCCGGCTCGGCCTGCACTCCGCCAGCCGCAGGCGCCCGCCACCGGCCCCGGCGCGGACGCGGTCGTCGCGCTCGTGAACGGGCAAGATCCATACGATCGACGGGCGCGGCACGGTGGCCGACAGCGTCGTGATTCGCAACGGCGTGTTCGCGGGCGTCGGCGGCGCCGCGGCGCCCGCGGGCGCGCGCGTCATCGATCTCGGCGGACGCACCGTCGTCCCCGGGCTCATCGAGCCGCACATTCACAGCGTGAGTCTCGCGAACCGCCCGGGCTATCACACGATCCTCGAGAACACGACGTCGATCAAGGAAGTGCAGGAAGCGCTGGCCGAGCGGCGCAAGGGCGTTCCCGAAGGGCAATGGATCACGTCGATGGGCGGTTGGCACCCGAACCAGTGGGCCGAGCACCGCCACCCGACGCTCGCGGAGCTCGACGAAGCCGTGCCCGACCGGCCGGTGTTCCTCTATGAGCGCTTCACGGGCCCGTGCGCCGTCAACAGCCTCGCGAAGAAGTTCTTCGACGCGGCCGATGCCGGCGAGCCCGCCCATCCGGCGATCGTCAAGATCAACGTGAGCGACTCGGGCGTGATCGGGCCGGCGGGCTTCGGCACCGGCGGTCCGTCGGCCTCGGCGCTGTTTCTCTTGCGTCGCCTGCAGACGCTACGCGGACCGCAAGCGCAGCGCGCTCGACGCGATGAGCTACTCGACGAGCGTGGGCCTCACGACGCATCTCGATCAGGTGCTGTTCCCGACGCCAGGTCCGCTGCACCCCGCGCAGATCCTGTCGAACCTCGACCAGTACACGATGTACGACCCGTGGCTCGAGCTCAACCGCGAAGGCAAGGCCACCGTTCGGCTGCAGATCAACTTCCTGAGCAACCAGGCCGACCCCGCGTTGCCGGAGCTGCACGAGCGGCTTCGGAATCAGTTCCAGTTCTTCGGCGACGACATGGTCCGCACCGGAGCCATCGGCGAATGGGCGGCGCCGATCTCGGCCGGCGCCACGTGGTTCGAAGCACAGCGCCTCGTGGCGGCGAAGCAGTGGCGCAACGAGAACAGCGTCCAGAACCTCGCGGCAGCTCGCGCAGGTGGTCGACGCCTACGAGAAGATGGACGCGGAGTTCGGCATCAAGGAGCTGCGCTGGGTCGTGCACCACGTGCCGGAAGTGACGCCCGAGCTCCTGTCGCGGCTGAAGGCCCTGGGATGCGGCGTGGAAATGGCCGCGTTCCGCTGGGTCACGTCGAACGATCCGAATCAGGTCGTCGGCCCGCAATTCCGGACGATCGTCGATCACGGCATCCAGGCCGGCATCCACGGCGACGGCGTCCACATCGCGCCGCTGAATCCGTGGCCGCACATCTATTACGCGACGACGGGAGTGAATTCGTTCGGCCAGCCGTGAACCCGGGCCAGCAGCTCACGCGCGACGAGGCGTTGTCGCTGTTCACGCGCTCGAACAGCTGGTTCCTCCGCATGGAAGAGCGGATCGGCTCGATCGAGCCCGGCAAGCTCGCGGACCTCACGGTGCTCGATCGCGACTACTTCACGATTCCCGACGCGGACATCAAGAAGATTCGCTCCGTGCTGACGCTTCTCGGCGGCAAGGTCGTTCACGATTCCGGTGTTCTGCAGGCCTGAGACAGCCTCACGAATGATGGATGCGGAAAACCCCGTCGTGAAGCTCTGCGCCGCGGGAATGGCGGCCGAGGGCGAAGGCCGCGGCGTCGAGGCCAAAGCGCTGTTCGACGAGGCCTGGGAACACCAGCCGCGACGACTTCGAAGCCTGCATCGCGGCGCACTATGTCGCCCGGCATCAGGCGACGCCGGAGGCGACGTTCGACATGGAACGAACGCGCGTTGCACCGCGCGCGAAGCCGTCGGCGACGACCGCGTGCGCGATTTCCTCCCGTCGCTGTATCTGAACTACGCGCACTCGCTGGAGCAGCTCGGCCGCACGCACGAGGCGTGCAGTTACTACGCGCTCGCGGCGGCACGGCTCGACGATTTGCCGCCGGGCGGTTATGCGCAGCTCGTGCGTGGCGGCGTCACGGCCGGGCAGCGCCGCACCTGCGGCGGCCATATCGATTAGCGCGCGAGCGGCCGGATGCCGACGCGGTCGCGGATCTCGGCGAGGAACGGCTTGCTCACCGCGCGCGCTTTGTCCGCGCCCGCTTGCAGGAGGCGCTCGACTTCGCCCGGCGCCGCGATCAAGCGCTCGTACTCGGCGCGCGCAGGCGCGAGCTCGGCGTTGATGCGCTCGAACAGCACCTGCTTCATCTCTCCCCAGCCGATGCCGGCCGCGTAGCGCTCGCGGATAGCGGCGGCTTCCGCGTCGGTCGCGAACGCGCGATAGATCTCGAACAGACGCGCTGTCGCCGGTATCCTTCGGCTGCCCCGGCTCGAGCGAGTTCGTCTTGATCTTCATGACGATCTTGCGCAGCTCCTTCTCGCCGGCGAACAGCGGAATCACATTGCCGTAGCTCTTGCTCATCTTGCGGCCGTCCAAGCCTGGCAACGTGGCGATGTGCTCGCCGATCACGGGCTCGGGCAGCACGAACGTCTCGCCGAAGTTGTGGTTGAAGCGCTGGGCGATGTCGCGCGCCATCTCGACGTGCTGCTTCTGATCCCTGCCGACCGGCACCTTCGTGGCCTTGAACATCAGGATGTCGGCGGCCATCAGCACGGGATAGGAGTACAGGTTCATCATGATGGCCTGGTCCGGATCGCGCCCCGGCGTGGCCTCGTTCTCGGCGACCGCGGCTTTGTAGGCGTGCCCGCGGTTCATGAGCCCTTTGGCCGTCACGCTGTGCAGAATCCACGCGAGCTCGAGAATCTCCGGCACGTCGGACTGGCGGTAGAACACGACCTTGTCCGGATCGAGCCCGAGTGCCAGCCAGCTTGCGGCGATCTCGAGCGTCGTGCGCGCGACGGCGTCGGCCTCGCCACCGATCGCGTGGTAGTCGGCCAGGAAGAAATAGGAGTGGACTTGGCTGTTCGTGCTCGGCGACCACGGCGGGCTTGATCGCGCCGACGTAGTTGCCGATGTGCGGAGTGCCCGTGGGCTTGATGCCGGTCAGAACGATATCCATGCGAATGCGGGGCTCCGTCAGCGACACACGTTGCCGAGCGCGCCGCTGCCGCCGCAGAAGCTCACGTCCTGGAGCTGCACGCGCAGGTTGTCCGGGTCGGCGGTGTAGACCTGCGTGACGCCGTCGCGGTCGCGAGCCTCGGCTTTGAGGCCGGCGGCCGTAAGCGCGCTCACCGTGCGCTGCGCATCGAAATCCTTCAAGCCGAAGCACACGTGGTTGATCTCGGGTTTCGAGTTCGCGCCGCCCTGATACACGCCGAGGAAGGCGTCGCCGAGACTCAAGTTGGCGCCACCGGTGCCCGTGCTCTTCACCGAGAGGCCGAACGTGTTCTGGTAGAAGGCCAGCGAGCGGTCGAGATTCGACACGATCAGGCTCGCGTGATTCAACGTGTGCGCCTTCAAAACCGTGGGTTGCGCCACGGCCGGCAGGGACGGTACCGCGGCCAGCGCGGCCAGCATCGCGACGAGGTCGCGGCGGCTCACGCGGCCGGTCTCGTAGTGACGCAGCAGATCGTCGACGGCCTGTTGCATGGGCGTTGCCCTCCCGAATGGCGAGACGGCAGTCTCTGCGGCGTGCCCGCGACGGTCAAGCGTCGCGGCCCTTGTTTGAGTGCGTGGGCCGGCCAAGCCGTCTATGATTCCACGGTTCTCACCGCGGATCGCCTGACGAGCAGCGCTTGCACACCATCAAGACCATCGGTCCCGCGGCCTTCACGGGCAGCTTAGGTCCGCCCGAGGAGCTCGTAAGCGAGCTCGCGAGCGAGTACGGGGCGCATCTCGCCATTCTCGACCGCCGTCTCGAGGAAGCGCTGCATGCCACGGGATTCGACGGCGCCGTGATCTTCGCAGGCGACGAGCGGCTCGTGTTCCGTGACGACCAGACGTACCCGTTCTGGGTCGAGCCGTACTTCAAAGCCTGGGTGCCGCTGACGCAGGCACCGGGCTCGTTCCTGCGGCTCGTGCCCGGGCAGCGGCCGATGCTCGTGTACAAGCAGGTCGAGGACTACTGGCACGAGCCACCGCGCGATCCCGAAGGCTATTGGACGCAGCACTTCGACATCCGGGTCGTGCGCAGCGACGCCGAGGCGCGCAAGCTGTCGGGCAGCGGACCGCGCTGGGTCGCGATTGGCTCGGCCGCGGAACTTGCGCACCGAGGCTCGGCCGCCACACAGCCCGCCGTGAACGATGCGCGCTTTCTCGCGCACATGGATTTCATGCGTGCGACGAAGACGACCTACGAGGTCGCGTGCATGCGCGCAGCGCAGGCGATTGCGGTGCGTGGCCATCTCGCGGTCGCGGCCGCATTCGGCCCGAGCGTGACCGAGCTCGAGCTGCATCATGCGTATCTCGCCGCCACCGGGCAGCGCGAAGTCGATCTGCCGTATCCAAACATCATCGCGCTGAACGAGCACGCGGCCACGCTGCACCACACGCGGCTGCGCGCGCAGCCGAACGGCGTGAACCGCACGCTTCTGATCGACGCCGGCGCGCAGTGGAACGGCTACGCGGCCGACATCACGCGCTCGTACTCCGCCTCCGAGAACGACGACTTCTCGGCGCTGATCGCCGCAATGGATGCGCTGCAGCAGCGCATCTGCGGCGAGGTGCGGCCCGGCGTGGACTTCGTGGTGCTACACGCACTGACGCACCGCCAGGTTGCGGGACTGCTGCGCGAAGCGGGTATCGTGAAATGCGGCAGCGACGAGGCGGTCGCCACCGGCATCACCCGCGCATTTCTGCCGCACGGGCTCGGCCATTTGCTGGGGCTCCAGGTGCACGACGCAGGCGGCCGGCTCGTGGATATCACAGGGAAGAAACGCGAGCCGCCTGCCACCCACCAATCCCTGCGACTCACACGCACGCTGGAAGCCGGCTTCGTCGTCACGATCGAGCCCGGCATGTATTTCATTCCGTCGCTGCTGCGCGCGCTGCTCGAGCGCCACGAAGACAAGGTGAATCGCGCTATCATCGAGAGACTCCTGCCGTTCGGCGGCATTCGCGTCGAGGACGACGTCGAGGTCACGCAGGACGGTCATCGAAATCTGACTCGTGAAGCGTTCGCCGCCGCGACGTCGCAGAATCGCGGTCGCAAGTAGCGCCGCTTGCCTTTAGGAACCAGGGACTGATGTCACACCGCACTCGGGATCTTCCACCACTGACGGGGCCGCTTAGGATCATTCGCGACCTGCGCTACGTCGAGCCGGCGCGTCAGGGCCTTGCCGTGCTACTGATCCTGGTCTACGCGTATACCGCCGCCCCGCTGCCCGTGCTGGCGGCGATCGGCTTGCCGATCGCACTGATCGGCGGCTTCGTGCGCGCCTACGCGAGCGGCTTCATCGTGAAAAACCAGCAGCTTGCAACGGATGGCCCGTACCGGTTCGTACGCCACCCGCTGTACAGCGGCAACATCCTGCTCGTCGTGGGGCTGGGCGTAGCGGGCTCGCGCTGGTGGGCACTGCCTCTGGCCGTTTTGTTCTTCTGGTTCTACTACCCGGCGGCCGTTGAATACGAAGACCGTAAGCTGCGCGGCATCTTCGGCGCGGCGTGGGAACAATGGGCCGCGCGCACACCGGCACTGGTGCCGCGCTTCGGTTCGATTGCGCCGGCCGGCGCGGGCGATCGACGCTGGTCGATGGGTGTGAGCAGTGCACGCAACGGCGAGATCGTGTTCATCCTGCTTTGTGTGGGCTGCGTCGCGTGGGTCGCGTGGCGGGCATTCGCCTGATCCGCGCCCGGCCGTGACCGACGCCGAGCCGTCGCCCGAGCAGCTCGCTGCGGCGCTCGCGGCAGCGCCGGCACGCGAGCTCGGCAGCGGCTACCAGGCCACTACACGCCTCGTGACAACGCCATTCGGCGACGTAGTCGTGAAACAACCGCACGGCGGTGCGCTCGCAGGGCTCTGGCGCTATCTACTCCGTCGCGAGTGCTCGGTCTACGCGCAGCTCGACGGCATTGCGGGCATCCCGCACGCTTACGGCCTCGTCGACGACGAGGCACTCGCGCTCGAGTACATCGCGGGCCCGTCGCTGCGCGAGCACGACTCGCTTCTCACGGACCGCGAACACTTCTTCGCTCGGCTGCTCGACACCGTCCATGCCATGCACTCCGCCGGCGTTGCGCATGGCGACTTGAAGCGTAAGCACAACGTGATCGTGGGGGCCGGCGAGCAGCCGTACCTGATCGACTTCGGCATCGCGTGCCGGCGCGACACGCGCGACGGGCTCTGGAACCGCTGGGTGTTCCCGATGTTCAAGCAGATGGACTTGAATGCCTGGCTGAAGCTGAAGTACGGCCGGCGCATCGATCCCGTCGCCGAGCCCGGTGCGCTGTCGGACGCGGACGCCGCGCTGTACCGGCCACTCTTGATCGAGCGGCTCGCGCGTGCGGTGCGCGTACCTTGGCAGATCGTCACGCTGCGCCGGCCGCGGCAGCGTTGGCGCGCCGGGCGCAAACAATAACGAGATCGCGAGATGCAGCGCCGGCGCGTCCAACTGATTGCTTACATCGACCGGCTCGGCAGCGGCGGGCTTCGCGATCTCGCGACGCTGCTCGAGGGACCGCTCGCCGGGCTGTTCGGCGGCGTGCACCTGCTCCCATTCTTTCCCCCGATCGACGGCGACGATGCCGGGTTCGATCCGATCGACCACACACGCGTCGATCCGCGCCTGGGCGACTGGTCCGACGTGCGCGCGCTCGCCGAGCGCACGGACGTCATGGCAGACCTGATCGTCAATCACATGTCCGCGCAGTCGCCGCAGTTCCTGGACTTCATCGCCCACGGCGACGACTCCGACTGGGCGGGCCTGTTCCTGACGCGCGACTCGGTGTTTCCGGGCGGCGCCACGCCGGGCGAGCTCTCGATGATCTACCGTCCGCGCCCAGGCTTGCCGTTCACCGACGTGCGCTTGGCGACCGGCGCTACGCGCGCGATGTGGACCACGTTCACGCCGAACCAGATCGATATCGACGTCAACCACCCGGCCGGACGCAACTACCTCGAGTCGATTCTCGACCGCTTCTGCGCGGCCGGCGTGCGAACGATCCGTCTCGACGCGGCCGGCTACGCGATCAAGAAGCGCGGTACGACCTGCTTCATGCTGCCCGAGACATTCGCGTTCATTCGCGACACCGCGAACCACGCGCACACGCTCGGGATCGACGTGCTCGTGGAAATTCACTCGCACTTCGAGACGCAGATCGCGATCGCCGCACAGGTCGACTGGGTCTACGATTTCGCTCTGCCGCCGCTCGTGCTGCACGCGTTCTGCCACGGCACAGCCGACGCACTAAAGCGCTGGATCCGTGTGCGCCCCACGAACTGTTTTACCGTGCTCGACACGCACGACGGCATCGGCATCGTCGACATCGGCGCCGACGGCGCGCGGGCCGGCCTCGTCCCGCCCGCTGAGCTCGACCGGCTCGTGGACTATATCCACGAGCGCAGCGGCGGCCAGAGCCGGCGCGCGACGGGCGCCCAGGCATCGAACCTCGACCTGTATCAGGTCAATTGCACGTACTTCGACGCCTGCGGGCGCGACCCAAACGCGTACCTCGCGGCGCGCGCGTTGCAGCTGTTCCTGCCGGGCGTGCCGCAGATCTACTACGTCGGGCTGCTCGGCGGCACGAACGACATGGACCTGCTCGAGCGCACGGGCGTGGGCCGTGACATCAACCGCCACTATTACACGCCCGCCGAAGTGCAGCGCGCGCTCGACACCCCGCTCGTGCAACGGCTCTGCGAGCTGATCCGAATGCGCAATTCGCATCCGGCCTTCGGTGGCGAGTTCGAGCTGCTCGAGAGCGCACCTCATGTGCTGCGCGTGCGCTGGTCGGCAGGCGCGGACTTCGCGGAGCTCGAAGTGGACGTGCGTCGGCCCTCGTTCGCCGTGCGCGCAAGCGAGAGCGGACGAGCCTGAGCGCCAGCCGTTTCGGTTAGGAGCGCTTGCCGAGATTGCGTGCGAAAAAATCGGCGATCACGCGATAGCAGTCCTGCGACTCGGGCACGTCGGCGTTGTAGAAAAACCCGTGGAACAACCCTTCCCACACGTGCAGCCGGGCGTCCACGCCGTTCTTGACGAGCTGGGTGTGCGTGTAGATGGCGGAGCTCAGCTCGAACCCGCGCGTGCCCGTGATCAGGAGCGTGGGCGGGAATTTCGCAAGCACCTGCGGCGAGTTGATCGGTGCCACGAGCGGATCGGCCGCGTCCGTCCCGGCGAAATAGCCGGCGGGCGGAGGCGCGCTACCGCCCTGCGGCACCCGCAACTCGCCGAGCGGCCCTGCCGTGTACGCGGCATCGCCCTCGAACGTGCTGATACCTTTAGGTGCTCCCGCACCCGCGCAGAAGATGCCGACCGCGCCGGGGCGCGGCAAGCCGTGCTGCTGGAACCACGCGACCGACATCGCGGTCAGCATGCCGCCGGCCGAGCAGCCGAAGATGCCGATGTTCTCGGCGCGATAGGTCTTCAGCAGCTCGCGATACACGGCCGCGACGTCCTCGCTGGCCGCAGGGTGCTTGTGCTCCGGCCCTTCGCGGTAGTCCACGCTCACGACGCGAATCTTCGCGACCGAGGCGATCGGAATCGACTCGAGCTCCGCGCAGCCGGGCCAGCAACCCGAGAAGCCACCGCCGTGCAGGTTGATCAGCACGCGCTTGCGATTGGCCGTCGCGATGCCGGACTGCGGCGTGTAGTCGTACACGTGCACGCCACCGATCCTGGTGTCCGTGCGCGTGTGCGGATACAGCTCGCGCTGGCGGGCAAGATACCCCGTCATGAACCGCGGCACGCCGTTGTCCTGCACGAGCCGCTCCGGCGCCTGCATGTCGAACAGGTGCTGCGTCACATACGCGCGCGCCTCGGGGCTCAGATACGGAGTCATCGGCACGGACTGTGCGGGAACGGACACGGTGCCATCGGCGGCGATACCGACTCGCGGCGGATCGGCGGCACTGGCCCCACAGGCATACGCCGCGGCAATCGTTGCCACCGTGATCGACAGACAACGGAACATACGCACCCCCCTCGAGCCGTTACGGCTCATGCGTCACTCGCAGCGAAAGCTTGCGGCCGACTCGATGTCACCGCCTTTGTAGCGCGCCACCTGCGGCCAGTCGCAGAGCGGTCGCGTGCGCGTCTTGCTCCAGTCCGGCGGCAGCTCGCGGTTGTCGGCGCGCGCCGTCGCGACCACGGTCGTCGGCGCTTTGCCGTGCTCGACCCAGTCGACCAGCGCGCCGAACAAGTCGAAGCGGTCCGTCGACGGCCCGCCGCCGCAATGCGTCATGCCCGGCACCGGATAGAAGCGCGCGAAGCCGCTGACGTCGCCGCCATTGTTCGCGCGCACCTTCTCGTACCAGTCGATCGTGGCTTGCAGCGAGAACGCGCCGTCGGCCGCGCCGTGATACACGATGACCTTGCCGCCCGCGGCCTTGAGCTCCGCGAGCTTCGGCTGGCGCCAATCGGTCGGCGCCATGAAGTCCATGGCGGAGACCGGATAGTCCTTCGTGACGGCAAGAATCTTCGGCGCGTCGCGATCGAAGTCGAACTTCCGCAGGAACTCGACCATGCCGGCCGGCGTGCCATCGAGCGGCGTCGGCGGCGTCGTGAAGACCTGCGCGAGCGAGCCGGCGCCGAGTGTGGCGATCAACGGCAAGCCCTCGAAGCCCGGGATCGGGCTCTCGAGCTTCCACGTGCGCCAGCCGTCGCTGCCCAGGCCCGCGTCATACGGCCACGACGAATACAGCGCCTTGCCGGTCTTGTCCTTCGGCCCCCCAAACGAGCGCTCGACCGCCGCGATCTGCGCGTCGCTCAGGCAGGCCTTGCCGCCGCTGGCTTCGCAACGCAGCTTCTTGATGTCGAACGTCTTCTGACATTGTGCGATCGCGCCGACCATCCCGTCGGCTGCGCCATCGAGCGCGTCGCACTGCTGCCGCACCGCATCGCCCAGCAGCTGCATGTCCGCGCGCGACAGCGCCTTGCGGATGTCGCCGCCGGCCTTCTCGAAGCTCTGCAGGTCCCACGCATGTTGCAGCGACACCATCGGCAGGTTGTAGCCGGGCGCGCCCGCCAGGAAACCGTCGAACTCCTTCGCGAGCCGCGTCGCGCCGACGAACGCGTGCCGGCCGCCGTTGCTGCAGCCGACCATGTACGAGCGCTGCGGTCTGCGGCCGTAATAGCCCTCGATGATCTTCTTCGCGATCGGTGTGAGCGTGACGTTGGCCGTGTAGCCGTAGTCGAGCCGCGCCTGCTCGTCGAAACCGAACAGGTTGCCGCCGACGAGCCCGGCCTGCGGATTCGCCTGACCGTCGTGACCGGAGTCCGAGCTCAACACCGCGTAGCCGCGCGCGAGCGCGGTGTCGGGCGTACCGCCCGGCAGCATGCCGTAGGCCGGCACCACGGCGCCGTCGTTGCCGCCGTTCAACTGATCGACGTAACCGCCGTTCCAGTTCGCAGGCAAACGCATCTCGAAGCCGATGGCGTACGGCTTGCCGTCGGTGCCCGTGCGCTCGTTGACGGCGGCGCGCAGCACGCACTGCGCCGCGGGCACGCGCTTGTCGTCGCTGACTGTCGTCGCCGAGATGATGCGCGTGGCCGGCAAGCCGAGCTTCGTGAATGTCGCGACGTCGCACGCGGCCGTCTGCGCATGCGCGTGCGCCGCAAGAGCGATCAGGAGCGGGAGCGCCGCGAGGCGCAGAGGTGCGAGCGTGGATTTCATGGTGTACCCCCCAATTCGTCCCGATTATGCAAACGATTGTAGGCGGTGTACAGTCGCGCCGACCCCCGCGGGAGGCGCCATGACGCGACAGACTGCAGAGATCCGCGCCACGCTGCTGCGCGCGCTGCTCGGCGCCATGTTCTTCGTGTTCGCCATGACCACGGATGCCGTCGGCAGCATCATCCCGAAGCTCATCGACGAGTTCAGGCTCTCGCTGAGCCAGGCGAGCGCGTTCCACTACGCGACCATGGCCGCGATCGCGGGCGGCGCGATCGCTTTCGGTCTCCTCGCGGACCGCATCGGCCGCAAGGCCACGATCGTGATCGGCCTCGCGGCGTACGCGGCGGCGTCGGTCGCATTCCTTGCCGGTGACACGTTCGGCGTGTTCGTGGCGCTGCTCGTCGTCTCGGGAGCCGGCATCAGCGTGTTCAAGATCGGCGCACTCGCGCTGCTCGGCGACGTGTCCACGTCCGTGCGCCAACACACGGTGACGATGAACATCATCGAGGGCTGCTTCGGCGTGGGCTCGATCGTCGGGCCCGCGATCGTGGCCGTGCTGCTCACGGCCGGCTGGTCGTGGAAGTGGCTGTACGCGCTAGCGGCGGCGATCTGCGTGGCGCTCATCGTCGTCGCGTTGCCCTTGAAGTTTCCGCCCGTGCGCCGCGACGATGCGCAGCGCGCGACATTCAAGCGCACGCTCCTGCTCGCTTGCGACCGCCACGCGCTCGGCTTCTCGGCGCTCATCATGCTCTACGTCGGCACCGAGACGGCCGTCTACGTGTGGATGCCCACGCTGCTCGAGGAGTCGGCGGTGGGCGGCTGGCTCGCCGCGTCCGCACTCACGCTGTTCTTCGTGTTCCGGGCGGCCGGCCGCTTCCTCGGCGCGTGGCTGCTCGACTATCAGCCGTGGCGGCGCGTGCTGGCGCTGTTCGGCCTCGCGATCTTCGCCTGCTTCGCGGGCAGCCTGCTCGGCAGCGCCACGCTCGCCGTGTATCTGCTGCCGCTGTCCGGACTCTTCATGTCCGTGCTCTATCCCAGTCTGAACTCGAAGGGCATCAGCGGCTTTCCGTTGCACGAGCACGGCGCGGTAGCCGGCATCATCCTGTTCTTCACGGCCGTGGCCGCGGCCGTCGCGCCGCTCGCGATGGGCGCCGTCGGCGACGCGTTCGGCGGCGTCCGCGCGGGCTTCGCGCTCGCGGCCGCGTGGGCCGCGCTGCTCGCGGCGGGGCTCGTCTACAACTGGCTGCGCGACCCCGCGGGGCCGCGGCTCGCGCGCATGGAAGCGCAGACGCACGCGCCGGCATCCCCTGTCAGCTGACGGCCGAAGCACTCGATCGAGTATTCTCGACGCATGCGTAAACACGGCGAACCAAGGACGATGGCCGAGCTCGGCGCGCTCGTCGGCGTGTCCGCCGCGACGGTATCGCGCGCGATCGCCGGCAGCCCGCTCGTGAACGCGAAAACGCGCGAGCAGATCCTCCTCCTCGCGCGCGAGCGCGGCTACGTCGTGAACGCGGCCGCGCGCAGCCTGCGCCTGAAGCGCACGGAGACGATCTCCGTCGTCATCCCGCTCGGCCACGAATCGAGCCAGCCGCTCACCGATCCGTTCTTCGTCGAGATGCTGGGCAGGCTCGCGGAGGAGATCACGCTGCGCGGCTACGGCATGTTCCTCACGAAGGTGCTGCCGCCGATGGCGGACTGGCTGCCGCGCCTGATCGCGGTCGGCCGCGCGGACGGCATCATCGTGATCGGCCAGAGCACGGAGCACGCGACGCTGAACGCGGCGGCCAAGACATATCGCCCGCTCGTCGTGTGGGGCGCCGGAGTCAGCGGCCAGCAGTACTGCACCGTCGGCTCGGACAATCGCGCGGGCGCGGCCGACGCCGTCGCGCACCTGGTGCAGACAGGGCGCAAGCGGATTCTCTTCCTCGGCGACCCCAAGATTCCCGAGATCGGCCAGCGCTACGCCGGCTACAACAGCGCGCTCGAGGCCGCGGGCCTGGCTCCGCAGCACGAAGTGCCCGCGCATCTGACGGCAGAAGCCGCGTATCGGACCGTGCACGACCTCGCGGCGGGCAGCGCAAGCTTCGACGCGATCTTCGCGGCATCCGACGTGATCGCGATCAGCGCGATCCGCGCGCTGGCCGACGCGGGCCGCTCGGTGCCGCACGACGTCGCAGTGGTCGGTTTCGACGACATCACGCTCGCGGCGCATGCGAACCCGCCGCTCACGACCGTGCGCCAGGATCTCGCGCAGGGGGCGAAGCTGCTCGTCGATCTCGTGTTCCGGCGCATCGCGGGCGAGGACACGGGTTCCGTCGTGCTACCGGCGGAGCTCGTCGTGCGCGAGTCGAGCGCGGCGCCGGCCGTAGTACGGCGTTCGGTGCGCACGGTACGTCGTTAGCTCACGCGAGGTCGAGCGCTCGCGCGTCGTATGCTGGCATCGCGCCGCGCTGCGTCGCGACGTAGGCGCCGAGACGATTCGCGCGCTCGAGCAACTCGGCGGGCGCGCGGCCCTCGAGCCAGCCGTCGAGCAGCGCCGCGACGAACGCGTCACCCGCACCGACAGTGTCGATGGCGTTCGCCGCAATACCTGCAACGTCGTGCCACTCACCACCCGTCCAGAGCCCGGCACCGCTCGCCCCGCGCGTGATGCACACGAGGCGGGCGCCGAATCGCTCGTTCACGAACCGCGCGAACGCAGCGGGCGCGACCGGCGCACCGAGCGCCGCCGCAAGCGTGTCCGCCTCCTCCTGGCTCAACTTCACGAGCGTCGCGAGCGGCAGGCTCGCGATCACGGTTTCAATCGGCGTGTGCGGCGGCCGCAGGTTCACGTCGTAGGCCGCGACGCGCGCCCCAGACGCGAGCCGGCGGATCGTAGCGGCCGCGCGCGGATCGCGCTGCCCGAGCGTGCCGAACACGACGACACGCGGCGCATGCGCCGGCGGCGCGAGCGCGTCGAACGCCGCAGGCGTTACGAAGCGATACGCTGCGTGACCGTGCGCGTCGAGCGTGACGTGCGCGGCCCCCGTCGGCAGCGCATCGACCTGCACGTCCGCGACCGGCACTCCGCGCGCGGCGAGCTCGGCGAGCGCCGCGGCGCCCAGCTCATCGCGGCCGACGCGCGTGACGAGCGTGACGGCGCGGCCCAAACGCGCGAGGTGATACGCCACGTTGGCCGGCGCGCCGCCGAGCGTGCGGCCCTCCGGCAGCACGTCCCACAGCAGCTCGCCGACGCAGGCGACGGATTCGTTCGAGGTCATGAGGCGGCGTGCGCGTCCACTTTCCGGCAATCGATTGCAATATCGCGTGCAGCGACGGAAGATCGACCAACCAAAACAGCGCCGCACTCGAGCATTGCGCCTAAGCGCGGCAACCGCAGGAACGTCCGATGCGTCACCGCACAGCCTCCGCATTGTCCGCCGCGCTGCTGATCGGCGCCACGTCCACCGTATTCGCGCAGGCGCCGACGCCGGGGCTCGTCGCCTCGCCCTGCCCGCCGGCCGACCCGGAAGCCGCTGCGCGGCTCGGGCCCGTCGACGAGCTATTCATGACCCCCGCCGCGTCGCCGGAAGCGTTCCGCAAGGCGTTCGAGGCGTGGCAGGCCAGCCTGCCGCCCACCCCGCCGGGCGAAGCCGAGGCGCAACGCGCGCGCGACTGGCCGAATCTGTGCCGCTACAAAGCCGACAACGCGGCGCTTGGGCTAGGCGCGCGCCCGCGCGCCGTGCTCATGGGCGACTCGATCACCGACAACTGGACGCGCGGCGACCCTGCACTCTTCACGAACGGCGTGATCGGGCGCGGCATCGGCGGGCAGACGAGCCCGCAGATGCTGGCGCGCTTCCGCCAGGACGTGGTCGCGCTGCATCCGCGCGTCGTGCACATCATGGCCGGCACGAACGACATCGCGGGTAACACGGGGCCCACGACGCTCGCCGATTACCAGAGCAACATCCTCGCGATGATCGACCTCGCGCGCGCGAACGACATCGCCGTGGTGCTCGCGGGAATTCCGCCGTCGCGCAAGCTCTTCTGGCGCGGCGACCTCGACCCGCGGCCGCAGATCCGCGAGTTGAACGCCTGGCTGCGCGGCGTGGCGTTCAACAACGGCTATGTGTGGGTCGATTACGCCCCCGTGCTCGCCGATGCCGAAGGCGGGCTGCGCCAGGATCTCGGCAACGACGGCGTGCATCCGAACCGCGTCGGCTACGCGCGCATGCGGCCGCTCACGGAGCGGGCGATCGCGGAAGCGCTCGAGCGCACGACGGCCAACGCCGGCGCGCGACCGTCGCTCGCACGCCGCGAGGAGTTGCTCGCGAGCGTCGCGACGTCGGTGGCTTCCGCACGCACTCAGCAACGCCCGCCGAACGCGCTGGCTCCGCCGCCCACGCCGCCGAAGAGCGCCAACGCCTGGACGTCCGCGCCGACGCTACCGCTGTGGCCCTCCGCACCGCCGGGCGGAACGTTCGTGGGTGCGACCTTGCCGGCTGGCTGGCCCGCGCCGTTCGTCGCGAACGTGGCCACACCGGAGCTCCGCGTCTTCAAGCCGCAGCGCGCGAACGGCCAGGCCGTGCTCGCAATCCCGGGCGGCGGCTACCAGTTCGTGTCGGTGCAGAACGAAGGCGCGGACTTCGCGGCGAAGCTCACGGAGCGCGGCTACACCGTGTTCGTGCTCGTGTACCGGCTGCCGGGCGAAGGCTGGCAGCAGGGCGAAGACGTGCCGCTGCAGGATGCACAGCGCGCGATGCGCGTGATCCGCGCGAACGCCGCGCGCTGGTCCATCGACGCCACGACGCTCAGCATCGTCGGCTTCTCGGCCGGCGGCCACGTCGCGGCCACGCTCGCGACCGACTTCGCGCAACCGGTGTACGCGCCCGTCGACGCGGCGGATTCCGGCAGCGCGCGGCCGTTCGCGGCGGCGCTGATCTACCCCGTCGTCACGATGGCGCTGCCGGGCACGCACGCCGTATCGCGCGAGCTGCTGCTCGGCCCGAATCCGACGCCGTCGCAGGTCGCGCGCCGCTCGGCGCAGCTGCACGTGACGGCCGACACGCCGCCGGTGTTCCTCGTGCACGCGCTCGACGACGGCGCAGTGCCGGTCGCGAACAGCATCGACCTGCTCACCGCGATGCGCGCGGCGAACCGCCCCGTCGAGGCGCATCTGCTGCAGGAAGGGGGGCACGCGTTTGCGTCAGGCTACCCCGGCTCGCCGACAGCCACCTGGATCGGCACCTTCGACGCGTGGCTCGCGCGTCTGCGCGCCACCCAGCACTGAGGTTCGTTACTTCGCCGCCCGCTTCGAGCTGACCGCGAGGTAGGCCGCGATGTCGCCGATCTCCGCGTCGGTCAGCTCCGTTGGCCGGAACGGCGGCATCGAGAACGAGCCGTGCCGCAGAAATACCTTCAGCACGGGGGCCGTGAGGTCGGTTCTCTGCTCGAGCAGCGCGGGCACCGGCGGCACCGCGCCTTTGTACTTGATGCGCAGCGCATCCGTGCCGGGCAGCATCGCGTGGCCATCGTCGCCCACGCCGGCCCCGTGGCACGGCGCGCACGAGTGCTGGAACTTGGCATCGCCGCGCTGCAGCCGCCGGTCGCTGCGCCATGACCGCGACCGGCAATCCCGAGCAGCAACCCCGCGACCGCGCCGCGCCCACGCGAACCGTGCCGCGGCTCATCGCAGCGACCCTCGCAGCGATCGGTACGCTGCCGGCCAGACTCCGGCACGGCCCGGCATGATGATGCCGTTCGGGTCGATGGCGTCTTTCAGCGTTTCGTTGAAGCGGCGCAGAACGTGGTTGTTGAACGAGTACTGGTCCGCGACGTCGTCTTGCAGCATCGGCGGCGCGCGATAGTCGCCGTAACCGAGCTTCGCGTTCTCCGCGAGCACCGCGACGCAGCATCACCGCTGCCTGCCTTCTTGCCTTCCGGGCTCGTGTCGCCCCGACCAAGACCGAAGCCGTTGCCCATGATGAACGCGAACTGATACCAGTTGACCGGCGTCTGAATCGCATTCGGGAACAGGCTCGGCATCCCGAGCTTCTTCGAGACCGCCGCGAAATCCTTCTGCGCCTGAAATATGGCTTCGCCGCTGCGGCCGATCAGCGAGAACAGACCGATGTGGGTCTCGTCCCAGGCGTTCGGGTTCTGCTCGGAGCGGCTCGGCATCCACCAGATGCCGAGACCCGGCACGCCCTGGGTGATGTTGCGCCGCATGTTCGAGCGGTACGGCGTGGTCGACTTCGAAATTTGCTCGCGCGTGAGCGGCACCTTGAACGACTCGCCGTCCATGAATCGAGCGCTCGGAATCGCGCGCGCCATGAGCTCTTTCGCATACTCCCAGTTACTGAGCGTCGTGCGCTCGGAGCCGTAGAATTGCAACTCCACCTGCCACGAGTGGACGTTCGCGGCCGCGGCTTGGGCGTCCATCGCGGTCTCGTTGAAGCGTCTGGCCGCATCACGGAACTCGGTGTTCCCCATTAGAGGCGCCAGACCGTTGCCGTACCACGGCTCGCCGATGATCGACAGATCCGTGAGGTAATTGACGGTGTCGACGAGCGGGATCAGGTCCTGGCGCTTTGGCACCATGACGGCGCCCGTGCGCCAGTGCTCGGGCTGCGGCATGCAGCCGAAAGCCCATCTTCGTGACGATGCCGAAGTTACCCTGACCGAAGAGACCCGCGGGATCCGGCCCGAAACCGTGCTTGTACTCGTGCCAGCTCTTCGACGCCGGCAGCGCGCCCATGCCGGTGCGCATGATCTCGCCGCTCGGCAGCACCACTTCCATGCCGCAGTGCGCGCCGAAGTGATCGCGATAGATAGCCCATCGTGTAGCCGATGCCGTGATCGAGCGCGTTACCGATCGGACTGCCCCAGCCCGGATCCGGCGTATCCACCCATACCTTCAGTCCGTGATCCTGGATGTGGCGGTACAGATCGATGTACGACACGCCCGGCTCGACAACCGCGTAGTAGCGCTTGTCGTTGACCTCGAGCACGCGGTTCATTCGCTTCAAGTCGACGGTGACGCTGCCGCGCACGTTCGGCGACGGTCCGCCGTAGGCGAAGTTCTTGCCGGTCGAGATCGCGTACAGCGGAATCTTGTACTTGTTGGCCGCGCGAGCACGATCGCCTGCACCTGCTCCGTGGAGTCCGGGCCGAGAGCCGCTGACGGCATCGAGCTCGTTCGGCTGGTTCTTGATGTAGGAGAAGTGATCGCGATACGAAGCGAGATCCTCGTCGCTCGTGAACACCCACTCCTTACCGACGGCCGCCTCGAATTCCTTGATGGCTGCGGCAAAGGTTGCCGCGCTGACGCCTGGTGGCAGTACCGCCATGCGAGATCCCCTATGTCCTGAAGTTCGGCTAGGCTGCGCGCGCGCGGCGCGATGGTCCAGGAGTACAGCGGCTCGGCGGACGCTGCGTCGACCGGCAGCTCGGCGCGTTCGACGACGCGCATGCCACGATCATTCGCCAGCGTTTCGAGCACGAACAGCCCGCCCGCGGTCGTGACTCCCGCGAGCGTCATCGGCGCGCGCCGCCAGCGCAGATCGAGGCGCTGGTACCAGAGCTGCGTGAGGTCGCCCTCGAACGCCGCGGCCTCCACCCCGTTCGCGGCACGGCGCGCCGCTGCCGCGCGCGCGTCCGCGAATCTGCTATCGAACACGAACAGCTCGATCGGCAGTGACGACTGGCGAGACGCGGCGGCCGAAGTACGTAGCGACAGCGCACCCGTCGCGGCAGCGGATGCGGCGGCGGCCCACTTCAGCACCTGCCTGCGATTCGTCATGGCGCTTCGCCCCAGACTTATTTGTGATCGCCGAATCAGTTAAGCACCGGCCGTACAAGCAGTGTCAACCGAGGTCCCCGCCCTCACTTCGGTCGCGCGGCTTGGCCTCGAAAAGCGTGTCGTAGTCCTGATTGTTCTCCGTGCATACGTACTCACCGATCTCCCACTCCGGATGCAGCTCGAGCGTGCCCGCAAATTTCAGTGGCGCAGCGAACACGTGCGGGTCGGTGACCGTGGCCTCGTACGCGAGGGTGCCGAAGCCGGTGCGCCGATAACGCTCCACGACGCGCAGGTCCTCCGTGTGGCGGTAGCCGGCGATCACGGTCTTCGCGTTGAAACCGCGGACGTCGACGACCAAGGTGTCGCCGTCCCAGCGAGCGACGGAGTGGCCCATGTACGCCGGCGCCAGGTATTCGGCCTGCTCACCGACCCACGGGCACGATGCGGAACTGGTGATAGGCCTCGTACATGATCGCGAGCACGCTCGGCGTGTGCACGATCTGCAGCGGGAACGGCAGCATCGCGGCGGCGGGCACGCCGGGCGGAAGGCACTGGATGCCGGTACCGAGATCGTCGGCGCGGGTCTCGACGCGAAACTTCTCGGCGCCAGGCGTCGGCTGCACCGCGCCGACGAGGCGAACGCCCTTCTCGGCCATGTAGAGGCCGGACAGATCGGGTTTGCCGTCGGCGAGCTTCGGCACCGGCGGCTCTTGCCTGGACACCGCCGTCGGCGCTGCGGCCACCGTGCCGCGCACCGTGACCGTCACAGCGCGAGTGACTTCACCGCTGGCACCCGTGGCGGTCAACGTGTACGTCGTCGTGGCATTCGGCGTCAGACGCTGCGTGCCGCGCAACGCCACCTTGCCGGGATCGGGAGCGATCGAGACCGCGTACGCGTTCAGCACTTCCCAGTGCAGCGCCGCTGCCTGGCCCGGTTCGATGGCCGCAGGCTCGGCGTCGAACGCGCGGATCAACGCTGGCGCGCCGCGCGGCGCGGCGCCCGGAAAACCCGCCGGAGACCGCGGTGCCTGGGCGCGCACCGCATACAGAATCAGCGCGCCGGCGACCGCGCAGGCCAGCCTCGACATGGATCGTGCCGCGCTCATATGCGGCTCGAAACGCGATAGATCGTGCCGTCCTGCGTCTCGATCGTGAGCGCCCGCATCACCGGCACGCCGGTGCGCGCACGCACGCCCGTGATCTTCACCGCCATGCCGGCGGCGAACGTATCGTGCTTCAGGCCGAAGCGGATCAGCAGCGTGGGCGGATCCATCTCCATGGTCCACTCGGTCCGCGCCTCCCCTTCCGCCGCGGCCATGAAATGCATGATGACGTGCGGATTCGAAAACTCGACCGACGTGAGAGTGCCTTCGATCGTGAACACGTGGTCGCTGTCGTAGCGGGCCCAGGAGTGGTGCGCGGTCGCAGTCGAAGCGCCGCCGAGGAGTGCGAGCAGCCAGAGCGACACCCAGAGCACCCGCGCGAGCCCGGCAATGCGCGACGCGCGGCCGCGAGTCGAAACGTTCCTCTTCACTGCGCCGTCCGAATTCGCCAGCCCATGTATGGATTCCGAATATATCAGCCCGATTTTCGCGAGGGGAACTATGGCACATGCAATCCTTGCCCGGCGGAGCTGCTTGGCGCGTGCGCGACCCGATGATCCGCCCCGGGCATGCCCTACCGCTTCGACCCGCCGTGGGGCGGGCTCGCGGGCCGCCGACGCGTGCCGCGCCGCGGCAGCTCGGGAGACATGGTGAGCACGCCGATGTAAAGTCGCCTCCAATCAAGGAGCGCTTATGAGACACGGACCGACCAAATTTTGGCTGCTGGCGACGATTCTGACCACCACGGCAGTCTTCGGCTCAGGAAATGCCGGACATCGGCTTCAAGAGTGTCGGCCGCGGCCGGCCGCTGGCCGCGAGCGTGCTGACTCGCCCGGCCGTGGGGCCGGCCTGGGTCGGGGGTGGGTTCGCCCCGCCGCGCCCCGGAGTCAAACAGCAGCTCGACGGCTTCCCCGCCAGCGCGCCGCCGAAGGACGTGAAGCCCCTGCCGGTCGACATCTTCACCAGCAAGGACTTCTACCTCGACAAAGCGCTGTGGACCGACAAACGCTACTTCCGCTGCAACAGCCCGATGGCGAGCGAGGTGCAGCGCGGCATCTTGAGCCCGAATCCGCTGAACACGGGCAAGGACGAAGACGCCCCGTGGGGTCATTGCGACCGGGACCTGCCGCGCGAGGCCATCGTGAGCCCTTACGGCTTCAAGACCGCGCAGGAACACTACGCGGCGCTACTCGCCGAAACGAAGAAGCGCGGCGGCCCGAGCGTCTATTCGTTCAAGGACTTCCCGGCCGCCGAGTGGAACGGCGTGTACGAGCGGCCGGCGTTGGCGCCGCAGAACCAGATGAACTGGTACTGGGGCGCGCACACGCAGATCTCGACCATCGTGTCGCTGCTGACACCGAAGTACCAGCAGCGCACCGTGCAGGAGGCTTATCACCAGATGCGCGGGCACGCGATCTGGCCCTCGACCTTCTGCTGGCCCGAAGGTTTCATGCGCCGCTTCTACCCGTTCTCGGTGTGGGAGCACTACGTTATCGCCACGCCCAACCTGGTGGAGATCCGGGCGGGCGTCGCGCGCAACTTCATCACGGACATCAACGTCGGACGCCAGTTCGACATGGAGGACGTGGCGAGCGGCGGCGCTCCTCGCCTGGGGGCTGCGGTACCTCGCTGGTACGGCGAGACGATCGGCTTCTGGGACGGCGACGTGCTGATTACGTGGACCAGCAACATCCAGGGCTGGAAGTCGCACTCGTCGTTCGAATGGTCGAACAAGATGCAGTCGGTCGAGATCTACACGCCGATCCGCAAGGACGGCAAGTTCATCGGCTTGAACCACGAGGCGGTCCTGTACGACCCCGAGGCGCTGGTCGAGCCAATCCGCATCGTGCGCAACCTGCACAAGATCAACGACTACACGGACGCGACGGAAGAGCCGTACCCGTTCATCGAATGCGTGCCGACGATCTTCTCGGTCAAGGGCGTGAACACTCCCGTCCACCCCGGCGACACGATCCAGTACGAGTACCCGGACATGTACGGCCGGCCGTGGGACAAGATCTGGCGCGAGTACTTCGAGCAAGGCATGAGCGGCAAGCCGGACGAGAATCTCGAGAGCCTGTTCGACTTCAGCAAGAAGTAACGCGCGGGTAGAAGACTAAGATCTCTCGCGAAGGCGCAAAGGCGCCAAGCCAGATAAGGAAGGCGAAGAATAGTCGATTCAATTCAACTACTTTCTTCCTTATCTGGCTCGGCGCCTTTGCGCCTTCGCGAGAGATCTTCTCTTCGCAACACGATCATGAGCCTAGGGCACCGACTCTGTTCCTCGATCGCGCCGTCACTTGAACGAGAAGATGTCCTCGGCCTCCGGCCGCTCCATGCCTTTCTCGTGGTACTTCTCCCAGATTTGCGCCCAGGGGCGGCCGAGAATATCGAGGAACTCGTGCGGGAATACAGTTCCCGGCGATACGGGGGTGGCAATGCCGTTGATGGGAAAGATCTGGGGAATGCATTCCATGATGACGAAGGGGTCGTTGTCGTTCAGGTTGCCCCGTTTGTTCCAGTTCTGAACGATACGAACGGGGTCAACCAACGAATCACGGTCGTACAGCACCGTCTCATGCTTGATGCCGATGAACTTGCCGCCCGCATCCTTGCGCGGTGTGTAAATCTCGATCGACTGCAGGTTGTTGCTGTACTCAGCGCCGCCATGGTTGATCCAGCCCTGAAGGTTCGACGTCCAGCTGATCAACGCCTCGCCGTCCCAGAACCCGATCGACTCGCCGGTCCATTGAGGCACGGCGGCGCCGAGCCGCGGCGGACCATCCTTGTCTTCCGTGAACTCGCGGCCGATGTGAATCTGCGTGATTATGGTTTTCGCGGCGTTGCGCATATCGAGCACGAGGTCAGGAGTTACGACGAAGTTGACCGACCCGCCGCCGTACTGCGCGAAGCGGCGCATGAAGCCTTCGGGCCAGCAATACGACCCCGGCCATTGCGCCGCGTTGCTTCCCGCGTAGTGGTACATCTCCTGCACGAAACGCCGCTGATACTCCGGCGTGAGCAGAGAGAGGTACGTGGGGACCTGCAGGATGGCGCCGAAGTACCACGTGTCGGTCTTCGCGCGCGCGCGCGCGTACTGCCCGCTCCAGTTCGGCACCGTCGCCTGCGTGTGTACCGTCGGGCCGCCGTGCGAGCGTGCTTCCTTCAATAACGCCTGGTAGTGCTCCTTCGCCGTCTTGAACGGATATGGGCTTACGATCTCCTTGCGGGGATAGTCGCGGTCGCAGAACCCCCACGCGGCCGTTCGCGGCGGGTCGTCGCCGATCAGCGGGTACATGTACGCGCCCCAGATCTGCTCGAGCCCCACGGGCGAGTTGCAGCGGTAGTACCGGGGGTCGGACCACAGAGCCTGATCCTTGTAGAAATCCTTAGTAGAGAAAATGTCGTGCGGCAGCGGTGTGATGCCCTTCGGCACCGCACCGTCCTTCGTCGCATAGATCGGCATGTTGTCGGCAGGTACACCCGCACCCGCGTACATGCCCTTCCCTTCCGAACCGACGATCACGTCGACGTGCAGCGGATCGCGCGCGCCGCGACCGACGCTCTGCTGGGCGAGCGCGTGTGGCGCCGTGGAAAGCGCGGCCACCATGAGCCCTACGCCCAAGCCTGGGACACGCGCGGCGGAGGCCGTGTAAACGGCCCGCCACAACCCCGTATGGAACCCGCGAAACGCTTGCATGCTCTGCCCCCCAAAGAAGCGCCGGGCGCGTGCGCGCCATTCGCCGTTATTAACTCCAGCGTCAGTTATAAGCGTCTGGCGGCAAGGGCGTCAATCTGGTTTCCTACTTCAAGACGCTCGCGAGCAGGACGCGAACGAACGCCGCCTGCTCGCGCGCCGGTACGGCCCGCCTGGCCAGGAACGCGTGCATCGCGCGCGCCTCGAGCACTCCCAAGATCAGCTCGGTCGCGGTGCGCGGCGCGCAGTGGAGCTCGCCGGCGCGAACCGCCTGTCGCAGCCACTTGGTGAGCGCGCGGCGCAGCCTCGCGGGCGTCACGTCGCTGAAATCCTCGCCCGGGCGCGCGCGCAGTCCGGCCGCATACAACGTGAATGTGGCGGGGATCTCGTTGTCGACATAACCCATGAGCTCGACGACGATCTCGCGCAACTGTTGTGCCGCGGGCGCGCCGCGTTGAAAACCCTGCTCGAGGTGCCCGAGCACGGGCGGATCGGGCGGCCACAACGCCGCGTTGATGAGCCCCATCTTGGAACCCATCCGCACGAATACCGTGGCGGGGGAAACCCCGAGCTCGCGCGCGATCCAGGAAACAGGCGCACGCGTACCATGCTCGAGGAAGACTTTGCGGGCGGCCCGCGTGATCTGCGCGTCGGTAACGACTCGCCGGCGGGCCACGGGTGTCCTCGATCTGCCGCGCTACGCCGTGGTGCGCGGCTCCTTCGCCTCGGCCGGCTTCTCGGGCTGATCGAGCAGTTGCACGATCGCCATCGGCGCGGAATCGCCAGCACGGAACCCGGTCTTCAATATCCGCAGATAGCCGCCCGGTCGGCTCTTGAAGCGCGGGCCGAGCTCGGTGAACAACCGACCGACGGCCGCGTCGTCGCGCAACCGGTCGAAAGCCAGACGCCGACGGCTCACGCCGTCCAGCTTCGCGAGCGTGATCAACGGCTCCACGACGCGGCGCAGTTCCTTTGCCTTTGGCAACGTGGTGCGGATGGTCTCGTGCATGACGAGCGACGCCGCCATATTGCGGTACATCGCGCGCCGGTGCGGCGAGTTCCTACCAAGCCTGCGGCCGGATTTCTTGTGACGCATCGTTGCAAAACTCCGTTCTTGTCAGAACGACGCGATCGACGAAGGAGTCGAAGGCGCCGGCGGCTCTTCACCGCGCAGGCCCGGCGGAGGCCAGTTGTCGAGGCGCATGCCGAGCGCCAGACCGTGCTGCTCGAGCACTTCCTTGATCTCGGTCAGCGACTTCTTGCCCAAGTTCGGCGTGCGCAGCAACTCGACTTCCGTGCGCTGCACGAGGTCGCCAATGTAGTTGATGTTCTCGGCCTTCAGGCAGTTGGCAGAACGCACCGTGAGCTCGAGCTCGTCGACCGGGCGCAGCAGGATCGGATCGACCTGCGTCTCCGTGCGACCGAAGCCAATCTCGTCTTCACCCTGCAGATCGACGAACACGTCGAGTTGGCTCTTCAGGATAGAGCCCGCGCGGCGAATAGCCTCTTCGGCGTCGATGGTGCCGTTCGTCTCGATGTCCACGATCAGCTTGTCGAGATCCGTGCGCTGCTCGACGCGGGCGCGCTCCACTGTGTAGGTGACGCGACGGACCGGGCTGAACGACGCATCGAGCTGCAGGCGACCGATGGGCCGGCTCTGCTCCTCGAACCGCGCAGCCTGCACGGCCGCACGGTAACCGCGGCCGCGCACGACCTTCAGGAACGCACGCAGCTCGCCGGCGCTCGTGAGATTCGCAATCACGAGGTCGGGGTTCACGATCTCGATGCCGTGATCCGTGACGATGTCGCCGGCGCGCACCGGCCCCGGGCCCTTCTTCGCCAGACGCAGCTCGACCTCGTCGCGCGTATGCATCTTGATGGCGACCGACTTCAGATTGAGCAGGATGTCGACGACGTCTTCCTGAACGCCCTCGATGCTGGTGTACTCGTGAAGCACGCCCTCGATCTCCGCCTCGACGATCGCTGCGCCAGGCATGGACGACAGCAGCACGCGTCGCAGCGCGTTGCCTAAGGTATGACCAAACCCACGCTCGAACGGCTCGACCGTGACACGGGCGCGATTGGTGCCGAGCGGCTGAACCTTGACGGCTCGCGGCCGCAAGAATTCCGTTGCTGATTCTTGCATCTAAAGGTGTCCTCTCATTATTTCGAGTACAGCTCGACGACCAGATTCTCGTTGATGTCCGGCAGAATCTCGTCTCGCTCTGGCAGGTTCTTCAACAGCCCCTGCATGTTCTGGTCGTCGACCTCTACCCACTCCGGGAAGCCAACCTGGCCCGCAACGGTGAGTGCCGACTTGATGCGAAGTTGATCCTTCGCACGATCGCGAACTGCGATCTTGTCGCCCGCTTTCAACTGGTACGACGGGATGTTCACGATCTGCTCGTTGACCTTGATGCCGCGGTGGCTCACGAGCTGGCGTGCCTCGGCACGCGTCGAAGCAAACCCCATACGATAGACCACGTTATCGAGCCGGGCTTCGAGCATCCGCAGCAGGTTCTCACCCGTGGAGCCTTTGATCTGCGAAGCCTTCTTGTAATAGATGTGGAACTGCCGCTCGAGCACGCCGTACATACGGCGCAGCTTCTGCTTTTCGCGCAGCTGCACGCCGTAGTCGGACAGTCGCTGACGCCGCTGCGTCTTGACGCCGCCCGGGGGAACTTCGAGCTTGCACTTCGACTCGAGCGGCTTCAGCCCGCTCTTCAAGAACAGGTCGGTGCCCTCTCGACGGGCAAGCTTGCAGGTTGGACCTCTGTATCGTGCCATGGTGTATTCCGGTTAGACCCGCCGCTTCTTCGGCGGACGGCAGCCGTTGTGAGGAATGGGAGTCACATCTTCGATCTGCGTAATCCGGAACCCGACGGAGTTCAGCGCGCGCACGGCCGACTCGCGGCCTGGGCCCGGACCCTTAACGCGGACCTCGAGGTTCTTCACTCCGTACTCCTTGGCGTTATTACCCGCCTTCTCCGCGGCAACCTGCGCCGCGAACGGCGTGCTCTTGCGCGAGCCCTTGAAGCCGCAATTGCCGGCCGTGGCCCACGCGAGCGTGTTGCCCTGCCGGTCCGTGATGCTGATGATCGTGTTGTTGAAGGACGCGTGAACGTGCGCCACTGCGTCGAGAATCTGCCGCCTGGCTTTCTTGCGAGCCTTCGGTGCTGCTGCGGCTGGGGGTGTAGCTGACATGCTGACTCCTTAAAGCTTCTTCACGCCGCGCCGCGGACCCTTGCGCGTGCGCGCGTTGGTCCGAGTGCGCTGGCCTCGCAGCGGCAACCCGCGGCGGTGACGGATGCCGCGATAAACACCCAGGTCCATGAGGCGCTTGATGTTCATCGATACTTCGCGGCGTAGGTCGCCTTCGACCGGGAACTTCGCGATGACTTCACGCAACCGCGTCACCTCGGCATCGGTGAGATCCTTGACCTGCGTGGTCGGATCGATGTCCGCGGCTTTGCACGTGATGAGCGCACGGCTACGGCCAATGCCGAAGATATGCGTCAGCGCGATGCCAACGTGCTTGTTGGTGGGGATGTTGATGCCCGCTATACGTGCCATTGCGTTCTAACCTCTTGCGCTGCGCGCGCTCAGCCCTGCCGCTGCTTGTGGCGCGGATCCTCGCAGATCACGCGTACGACGCCGCGACGGCGGACTATCTTGCACTTCCGACAGATCTTGCGCACCGATGCTCTGACTTTCATCTCTAAACTCCAGCCTGGTGCCTAGGAGGCGTTCTTTCCGTACCCACGGAGGTTCGCCTTCTTCAGCAGCCCTTCGTATTGGTGAGTCATCATGTGAGCCTGGAGCTGCGCCATGAAGTCCATCGTGACTACGACGATGATCAGCAGCGACGTGCCGCCGAAATAGAACGGCACGCTGAACTCCAGAATCATGAACTCCGGCAACAGACAGACCGCCGTGATGTAGAGCGCTCCCCAGAACGTGAGGCGCGTGAGCACCTTGTCGATGTACTCGGCGGTCTGCTGACCCGGACGAATACCCGGAATAAACGCGCCCGAGCGGCGCAGGTTGTCGGCCGTCTCGCGCGAGTTGAACACGAGCGCCGTGTAGAAGAAGCAGAAGAACATGATCAGCGACGCATACAGAATGATGTACACGGGCTGGCCCGGCGACAGGCTTGCGGCGACGCGCTGCAGCCACGGCACCGCCTGGCTCGAGCCGAACCACGTCGCGATCGTGGCCGGGAACAGGATCAAGCTCGAGGCGAAGATCGGCGGGATGACGCCCGACATGTTGATCTTGAACGGCAGGTGGCTCGTTTGGCCCGCGTACATACGCCGGCCCTGTTGGCGCTTCGCGTAGTTCACGGCGATGCGTCGTTGTGCACGCTCCATGAACACGACGATGCCGGTAACGCCCAGGATCAGGAACGCCAGCACGAACGGCATCGCCTGGTTCATGCCCCCCGTGTTCACGAGCTCGAGCGTGCCGCCGATGGCCGACGGCAGCCCCGACATGATGCTCGACAGAATGATCATCGAGATGCCGTTGCCGACGCCGCGCTCCGTGATCTGCTCGCCGAGCCACATCAGGAACATCGTGCCGGTCACGAGCGTGATGGAAGCCGTCATGACGAACGCCGGACCCGGGTTCAGCACGACGCCCTGCGTCTGCAGCGCGCTGGCCGCCGCGACGGATTGGAACGTTGACAGCACGACGGTGCCATAGCGCGTGTATTGAGTGATCTTGCGCCGGCCGGACTCGCCCTCTTTCCGCAGCTGCCCGAGCGACGGGACGATGTGCGTGCCCATCTGCAAAATGATGGACGCGGAGATGTACGGCATGATGCCGAGCGCAAAGATCGACCAACGCCGCAGCGCGCCGCCCGAGAACATGTTGAACATGCTCAGGATCGTGCCGGACTGTTGATCGAAGAACCGTTGCAATGCAACGGGGTCGATGCCGGGCACGGGAATGTAGGTGCCGATGCGGTACACGATCAGCGCGCCGATCAAAAATAACAGGCGATGGCGGAGATCGGCGGAACGCGTCGCGTCGCCGAGCAGGGTAGCCGGATTGACTGTACCCGCCTTCGCCATGCGCCCTTACTCCACTACCTTGCCGCCCGCGGCTTCGATGATCTTGCGGGCGCCGGCCGTCACCTTGACGCCGGGACCACCGACCGTGACAGCCTTGTCGAGCGTGCCGGATGCGATGACCTTCGCAGCCTCGGCCTGCTTCCCGACGATATGCGCCGCTTTCAAGGCCGCCAGATCCGCGGTCTTGCCGGCAAACCGAGCGAGCTCATGCACCCGCACTTCGCCGGTTTTGTTCGGCGTCTGCGACACGAAACCGATCTTCGGCAAGCGGCGCTGCATTGGGCTCTGGCCGCCTTCGAAGCCGACCTTGTGGTAACCGCCCGCGCGTGCGCGCTGACCCTTGACACCGCGACCGCCGGTCTTGCCCAGCCCCGAGCCGATGCCGCGTCCGCGGCGCTTGTGGTCGTGCTTGCTGCCCGCCGCCGGGTGCAGATCGTTCAACCGCATTTCAAGTCTCCTCGACGAGCAGCATGTAGCGGATCTTGTCGATCATGCCGCGATTTTCCGGCGTGTCCTTCACGACCACGCTCTGGTGACGGTGACGCAGACCGAGCCCCTGGGCGCACTGCGCGTGCCCGGGCGTACGGCCGAATCTGCTGCGCATCAGCGTGAGCCGGAACTGCTTGTTACCTTTCGCCACGCGTAATTCCTCAGCCCAAGATCTCTTCGATCGTCTTGCCACGCTTGGCCGCAATCTGCGCCGGGGACCGCATGCGCTCCAGCGCGTTCATGGTCGCGCGGACCACGTTGATCGGATTACGCGAGCCGTAGCTCTTGGCGAGCACGTTACGCACGCCAGCACACTCGAGCACTGCGCGCATCGCGCCGCCGGCGATGACGCCCGTACCCTCCGAGGCCGGCTGCATGAACACGCGAGTGGCGCCGTGGCTGCCGCGCAGCTCGTACTGCAACGTGTCCTTCTTCAGGTTCACGGTGTACAGATTCTTGCGCGCGGCCTGCATCGCTTTCTGGATCGCGAGCGGCAGCTCGCGCGCCTTGCCGTAGCCGAACCCGACGCGGCCGTTGCCGTCGCCGACCACCGTCAGCGCCGTAAACCCGAATTGCCGGCCGCCCTTGACGACCTTGGCAACGCGGTTCACCGCGACCAACTTTTCTTGAAACTCGTCAGCGTTTGCCATCGTTATCCGCTTGATATATTCCGGGGGCCGTTAGAACTTGAGGCCCGCTTCGCGGGCGGCATCGGCCAGCGCCTTGACGCGACCGTGATACTTGAAACCCGAGCGATCGAACGCGACGGCTTCGACGCCGGCCTGCTTCGCGCGCTCGGCGATCTGCTTGCCGACAGCGGCGGCCGCGGCGATGTTGCCGGTGCCCTTCAGGCTGCCGCGCAGATCCTTCGTGAGTGTCGAGGCGCTCGCGACCACGCGATTGCCTTCTGGCGCGATGATCTGCGCGTAGATGTGCTGCGGTGTGCGGTGCACGCACAGCCGGTGAACTCCCTGCAACGCGATGCGCGCTCTGGCGCGCCGCGCGCGGCGCTGTCGGCTGATCTTTTTGTCGATCGACATGGCTACTTCTTCTTCGCTTCTTTCAGAACGATCTGCTCGCTCGTGTAACGGACGCCCTTGCCCTTGTAAGGCTCGGGCGGGCGGTAGTCGCGAATGTCGGCCGCGACCTGCCCAACCTGTTGCCGATCCATGCCCTTGACGATGATTTCGGTCTGGCTCGGCGTTTCGATCGTGATGCCCTTCGGAATCGGATACTCGACAGGGTGCGAGAAACCGAGCGTCAGGTTCAGCTTCTGGCCTTGCACGGAGGCGCGGTAGCCGACGCCCACGAGCTCGAGTTTCTTCTGGAAGCCGGTCGCTATCCCTACCACCATGTTCGCGATGTGCGCGCGCGTCGTACCGGCCATCGCATTGGCGAACCGGCTGCCGGAGCGCGGCGCAATCTTCACGAGGTTGTCCTCGACCTTGACCTCGATCTCGGAGTTGATGGCCAACGTGAGGCTGCCCTTCTTGCCCTTGATCGTGACGGACTGGCCCTGAACCTCGGCGGTAACATCCTTACCGAGCTCGACGGGTTTTTTGCCTACTCTCGACATCGCTATGACTCAGTGAATTCGTGGTGGATCAGAGGACGATGCACAGGACTTCGCCGCCATGGCCTTCCGCCTTCGCCTGGCGGTTCGTCATGACACCCTTCGAGGTAGACACGATCGCGACGCCGAGGCCGCCCTGGACCACCGGCAGCTGATCGACGGGCTTGAAGACCCGAAGGCCCGGACGGCTTACACGCTGAATGCGTTCGATAACCGGACGGTCCTGGTAATACTTCAGCTCGAGCGTCAGGAAATCCTTGCCGTCGACGTTCTCTTCCGAGACAGCCGCCAAGTAGCCTTCCTGCTGCAGCACCTTCGCCACGGCTAGCTTCTGCTTCGACGCCGGCAACGTCAGCGACGGCTTACGGGCCGTCTGCGCATTGCGGATCTGCGTCAGCATGTCGGCGATCGGGTCGGTCATACTCATGATGGCGTCCTTACCAGCTGGCCTTGCGCAAACCCGGAATCTCGCCGCGCATGGTGGTCTCGCGGAGTTTCGTACGCGCCAGACCGAACTTGCGGTAGTAACCGTGCGGTCGGCCAGTCAGTGCGCAACGGTTGCGCAGCCGGACGGGGTTCGCATCGCGCGGCAGTTTCTGCAGCCTCTTCTGGGCATCGACGCGCGCCTCTTCCGAAGTCTTCGGGTCGCGGATCTGCTCCTTGAGCTCGGCACGTTTGGCCGCGAAGCGCTTGACCGCGGCTTCGCGGTGACGCTGGCGCATGAGCATGGATTTCTTGGCCATTAACGTTCACCCCGCATCGGGAACTTGAAAGCTTCAAGCAGCGCGCGGCCGGCATCGTCATCACGCGCCGTCGTCGTGATCGAGATGTCCATACCGCGGATCGCGTCGACCTGGTCGTAGTTGATTTCCGGAAAAATAATCTGCTCTTTGACGCCCATGTTGTAGTTGCCACGGCCGTCGAACGCGCGGCGCGAAACACCGCGGAAGTCGCGAATGCGCGGCATGGCGACGCTGATCAGACGGTCGAGGAACTCGTACATGCGCGTCTTACGCAGTGTGACCTTGCAGCCAATCGGAACCCCGTCGCGAACCTTGAAGCTCGCGACCGACACCCGGGCCTTGCACTGCACGGGTTTCTGGCCACTGAGCTTCGCAAGATCGCTCATCGCACTGTCGAGCACCTTGCGGTCCGCCAACGCTTCGCCGACCCCCATGTTGATGGTGATCTTGACGATGCGCGGCACCGCCATCGGGTTCGCGACACCGAGCCGCTTCATCAGCTGCGGCACGACTTCCTTGCGGTAGAACTCTTGTAAACGTGCCATATCAGGTATCCACGACTTCGCCGTTGGACTTGAAGAACCGCACCTTGCGGCCATCGGCCAATTGGCGGAAACCCACGCGATCGCCTTTCTGCGTGGTGGGGTTGAACAACATGACCTTCGACGGATCGAGCGCGAGCTCGCGGTCGACGATGCCGCCCGGAACGCCAGCGTTCGGATTCGGCCGCTGGTGTTTATGCGCTACGTTCAGATTCTCGACTACGACGCCACCGTTGCCGTCGATGCGCAACACGGAGCCGCGCCGGCCTTTGTCTTTGCCGGCAATCACGATGACTTCATCGCCTTTCTTGATGCGGTGCATGGTCTCGTTCCTAGAGCACTTCCGGAGCCAGCGAGATGATCTTCATGAACTGCGTGGTGCGCAGCTCGCGAGTGACCGGCCCGAAGATACGGGTGCCGATCGGCTCGAGCTTGTTCGTCAGTAGCACGGCGGCATTGCCGTCGAAGCGGATCAGCGAGCCGTCGGGGCGCCGGAGTCCGCTGCGCGTGCGTACGACGACGGCATGGTACACCTCGCCCTTCTTCACGCGGCCGCGCGGAATCGCATCCTTGATCGTGACCTTGATGACGTCGCCGATGCGCGCGTAGCGGCGCTTCGAGCCACCGAACACCCTGATGCACATCATGCTGCGCGCACCGCTGTTATCGGCTGCATTCAGTATTGTTTGCGTCTGAATCATGGCAGTTACACCGCGGCCTCGGCCGTATCCACAGACGCGCGCCCGATCACCTCGACGACGCGCCAGGATTTGTTCTTGCTGATCGGCCGGCACTCGACGATTACGACGGTGTCGCCCTCGCGACAGGTACCTTCCTCGTCGTGAGCCATGATCTTGGTCGTCCGGCGAATGAATTTGCCGTAGGCCGGATGCTTGACGAGCCGCTCGACCGCGACGGTCACGCTCTTTTGCATCTTGCTGCTGATCGACACGACCGATCGTGCGGCGGCCGCCGGTTTTTTCATTGCTCGCAGTTTCGCTCATAGGTCGTTCCCGTTACTTCTTGGCGCGCTCGTGTCGCACTGTCTTCAAACGCGCGATCGATCTGCGCACCTTGCCGTGCTGATCGGGCTTGGCGCCCTGACCCGTGGCGGCCTGCATTCGCAGGTTGAACTGCTCGCGACGCAGCTTCAGCAATTCCTCGCCGAGCTGCTCGTCCGTCAGGTCTCTCAACTCTTTGGTCTTCATCAGACTGAATGCCGTTCGACGAGTGTGGTGCCGAGGGGAAGCTTCGCTGCTGCCAGGGCAAACGCCTCGCGCGCGACGGTTTCCGTCACGCCGGCGATCTCGTACAGCACCCGGCCGGGCTGGATCTGCGCGACCCAGTACTCGACGTTGCCCTTACCTTTACCCTGTCGGACTTCGAGCGGCTTCTTCGTGATCGGTTTATCCGGGAACACCCGAATCCAGATCTTGCCGCCGCGTTTCACGAAGCGCGTCATCGCGCGCCGTGCCGCCTCGATCTGCCGGGCCGTCAGCTGGCCGCGGTCGAGAGACTTCAAGCCGAAGTCGCCGAACGCGACGCTATTGCCGCGTTGCGCCAAGCCGCGGTTGCGGCCTTTGAATTGTTTTCTGAACTTGGTTCGTTTCGGTTGCAGCATGATGCTACGCCTGTGGCGCCTGCGGACGACCGGCCTCGGTCGTCTCTGTCGTGGTTGTGGCTGTGGCTGTGGCTGTGGTCGTGGCTTCGACGGCTTCGCGGACTTCGCCGCGGAACACCCAAACTTTCACGCCGATCACGCCGTACGTGGTCTTGGCCTCGGCCAAGCCGTAGTCGATGTCCGCGCGGAAGGTGTGCAGCGGCACGCGACCCTCGCGATACCACTCGGACCGCGCGATCTCGGCGCCGTTCAAACGGCCGGACACGCGCACCTTGATGCCCTCGGCACCGATGCGCATCGTGTTCGTGACGGCGCGCCGCATGGCGCGGCGGAACTGAACGCGGCGCTCGAGCTGCTGTGCAATGCCTTCGGCCACGAGCAACGCATCGAGCTCGGGCTTGCGAATCTCGGCAATGTTCAGGCGCACGTCCTGAAGCGGCATACCGAGCAACCTCGAGACTTCACCGCGCAGCTTCTCGATGTCTTCGCCCTTCTTGCCAATCACGACACCCGGCCGCGCCGTATGAATCGTGATGTTGGCCTTCTTCGCTTGACGTTCGATGTGGATGCGGCTGATCGACGCTTCCTTGAGCTTCTTGCGTAGGAACTCGCGGATGCGATGATCCTGTTCGACGTAGTGGGGGAACGTCTGCGAATTCGCATACCACTTCGACGACCACTCTTTCGTGATCCCGAGGCGAATGCCGACCGGATGAACCTTTTGACCCATACGTTACTCGTCGCCTACCCGAACGGTGATGTGACTGTTGCGCTTCAGAATGCGATCGCCGCGGCCCTTGGCGCGGGCCGCGTAGCGCGCCAAGAACGGCGCACCGTCGACCTGCACGTTCGAGACCTTGAGCTCGTCGATGTCGGCGCCGTGGTTGTGCTCGGCATTGGCAATCGCGGATTCGAGCACCTTGTGCATCATGCGGGCCGCCTTCTTGCGGCTGAACGCGAGAATCTTCAGCGCGCTGGCCACGGTCTGGCCGCGGATCTGGTCGGCGACCAGACGGCACTTCTGCGGCGAGATGCGCGCATGACGGAGCTTGGCAACAACTTGCATGACCAGTGCCTCTCTACTTCTCACCGCCGCCCTTGGCAGGCGGTGCGCCACCGGGGGCCGCGCCGGACGCACCTGGCGCGCCGGCCGCGGCGGCGGCGGCCTTGCGATCGCCCGAGTGGCCGCGGAAGGTGCGGGTGGCGGCAAACTCACCGAGCTTGTGGCCGACCATGTTTTCGGACACCAGCACGGGCATGTGCTGCCTGCCGTTATGCACGGCAATCGTGAGCCCTACCATGTCAGGCACGACCATCGAACGCCGCGACCATGTCTTGATCGGCCGACGGTCGCTCGTAGCAGCAGCCTTCGCCACCTTGTCGAGCAGGTGCGTATCGACGAAAGGACCTTTCTTGATCGAACGTGACATAGGGTCTCTCTAACTATTTCTGCCGGCGATCGCGCACGATCATGACCTGCGTGCGCTTGTTGCGCCGCGTCTTGTAGCCCTTGGTCTTCTGGCCCCACGGCGTAACCGGATGCGGATTGCCCTGGCCGGACTTGCCTTCGCCACCGCCGTGCGGGTGATCGACCGGGTTCATCACAACACCGCGAACCGTCGGACGAATACCGCGCCAACGTTGCGCACCGGCTTTGCCGATCTTGCGCAGGTTGTGCTCGTCGTTGCCGACCTCGCCGATCGTGGCGCGACAGTTCACGTGCACCTTGCGCATCTCGCCGGAGCGCAAACGGACCGTGACGTACTCGCCTTCGCGCGCGACGACCTGCACCGAGCCGCCGGCGCTGCGCGCGAGCTGTGCGCCTTTGCCTGGCTTCATCTCGATGCAATGCACGAGCGAACCGATCGGAATGTTCTTCAGCGGCAGTGCGTTGCCCGGTTTGATCGGGGCATCGACGCCCGACATGATTGGGTCGCCCGGCTGCACGTGCTTCGGCGCGAGGATGTAACGCCGCTCGCCGTCGGAATACAGCACGAGCGCAAGATACGAGGTGCGATTCGGATCGTATTCGAGCCGCTCGACGCGACCGGCCACACCATCCTTGTCGCGTTTGAAATCGATGACGCGGTAGGAGCGCTTGTGCCCACCGCCCTGGTGCCGAGTCGTGATGCGGCCATTGTTGTTGCGCCCGCCGCGCTTCGGCAGCGGCCGCAGCAGCGGCTCGTACGGATCGCCCTTATGGACGCCTTCCTTGACGACCCGGACGACGAACCGTTGGCCCGGCGATGTCGGTTTGAGTTTACGTAACGCCACGATGCTTCCCCGCGGGCCCCGCTACTCGGTGCCCATGAAGTTGATGTCTTGGCCCGGCGCAAGCCGCACGTAGGCCTTCTTCCAGCTGCCGCGCGTGCCTTCCCGCTGGCCGAAGCGCTTGGTCTTCGCCGGCATGCGCAGCACGGCGACGCGCTCGACCTTGACCTCGAACAGCAGCTCCACCGCCCGGCGCACGTCGGCCTTGGTGGCGTCGCTACGTACCTTGAAGACCACCTGATTGCCTCTTTCGGCAAGCGCGGTGGCTTTCTCGGAGACGTGCGGACCGAGCAGCACCTGCATCAGTCGTTCGCGGTCGGCCTCGTTGCTCATTTGAGCCGCTCCTCCACACTCTTCAGCGCACCGGCGGTGATGATCACCTTGTCGGCGCCCACGAGGCTCACGGGATCGATCAGCTGGGCCTCGAGCACGTCGACGTTCGGAATGTTGCGCGCCGCGAGCCAGAGGTTCATGTCGAACGCCTCGACGATGATGAGGCCGTTCGTGAATCCGAGCTTGGTGAGCTTCTCGCGCAGCTCTTTCGTCTTCGGCGCCGCCACGCCGAATTCCGGCGTTACGACGAGCCGCTCCTGGCGCAGCAGCTCGGACCAAACCGAGCGCATGGCGCCGCGATACATCTTGCGGTTGATCTTCTGCTCGAAGCTACGCGGCCGCGCCGCGAACGCTCTGCCGCCGCCGACCCAGATCGGGCTGCGAATCGAGCCCACACGCGCGCGGCCAGTGCCTTTCTGCTTCCACGGCTTCTTGCCGCTGCCGCTGACTTCCGCAGCGGGTCTTCTGCGCCTTCGTGCCGGCGCGCGCGCCCGCAAGGTGCGCAGTCACGACCTGGTGCACGAGCGGCCCATTGAAGGCGGCGCCGAACGTCGCGTCCGCGAGCTCGAGCGTTCCACCACTACCTTGCATCTTCACTTTCATCGCCCGATCTCGCGCTTGCGTTACTTGGCTTTGTCGCCGGGCTTTAGCCGCCGGGGCCTTGGCGGCCGGACGTACGACGACCTGGCCGTTCTCGCTGCCCGGAACCGCACCCTTGATCAGCAGCAGATTGCGCTCGGCGTCGATGCGCACGACTTCGAGCAGACTCACCGTGACCTTGTCGACACCGAGGTGGCCCGCCATGCGCTTGCCCGGAAACACGCGGCCCGGCGTCTGGCGTTGACCGATGGAGCCCGGCGCACGGTGCGACAGCGAGTTGCCGTGCGACATGGGCTGCTTCGAGAAGTGGTGGCGCTTGATGACGCCGGCGTAGCCCTTGCCCTTGGTGATTCCGCTAACGTCTACGAGCTGGCCCACCTTGAACAGATCGACCTTCAGCTCGGCGCCCGGCGCGAAGTCGCTGCCCTCGCCCTGCTCGAGCCGGAACTCATACAGGCCGCGGCCGGCGTCGACCTTCGTCTGCGCGAAGTGACCCGCTTCGGCCTTCGTCAGGCGGCCGGCCTTCGGTGCCGCACCGACGGTGACCTGGATGGCGCGATAGCCATCGCGCTCCTCGGTCTTCAGCGTCGTGATGCGATTGGGAAGGGCTTCGATGACGGTGACAGGTACGGAGTCACCGTTTTCCCGGAAAACGCGGCTCATGCCGCATTTTCGGCCCACTAAACCGACTGACATGTTTCTTCCTCTGTATCCGCGCCGACTACTACGGCCGACGCTTCAGCCAGGGCTGCGACCAGCGCGGCCTGGCACCTATGACGCTTCCGGCTAGGCCGTTCGCGTCTATTGTTTGGAAAGTGACCGCTAGAACCCGCGGCCACCCCCTAAGTCGAAAACAACGGCCCGGTCGCTGGTTAAAACAGCCGGGCCGTGAAAGAGCCCGGCATTATAGCCACTGCCTAGCCTGTAGTTCAACGACTCAATTGAGCTTGATCTGCACGTCCACGCCGGCCGGCAGCTCGAGCTTCATGAGGGCGTCCACGGTCTTGTCCGTGGGATCCACGATATCCATGAGCCGCTTGTGGGTCAGGAGCTCGTACTGGTCCCGCGCGTCCTTATCCGCATGCGGCGAGACCAGGATGGTGTAGCGCTCGATCTTGGTCGGCAGGGGCACCGGCCCGCGCACGGTGGCCCCGGTGCGCTTGGCCGTTTCGACGATTTCGCGGGCCGACTTGTCGATCAACCGGTGATCGAACGCTTTCAGCCGAATTCTAATATTCTGATTTGCCATGATTTTTCTACCGCAATCCGTTTATTGAATGATCTTTGCGACGACGCCGGCGCCCACGGTACGCCCACCCTCGCGGATGGCAAACCGCAAGCCCTCTTCCATCGCAATCGGGGAAATCAGCTCCACCTTCATCTGGATGTTGTCCCCAGGCATCACCATCTCCGTGGCCTCCGGCAGCTCCACCGCCCCCGTCACGTCCGTCGTGCGGAAGTAAAACTGCGGCCGATACCCCTTGAAGAACGGCGTGTGCCGCCCGCCCTCTTCCTTCGTCAGGATGTACACCTCACACTCAAACTTCGTGTGCGGATTGATCGAGCCGGGCTTCGCCAACACCTGCCCTCGCTCCACTTCTTCGCGCTTCGTGCCGCGCAACAGCACCCCAACGTTGTCTCCTGCCCGACCTTCGTCCAGCAGCTTGCGGAACATCTCCACACCCGTGCAGATCGTCTTCGTCGTCGCCTTGATCCCAACGATCTCCACCTCGTCGCCCACCTTCACGATCCCGCGGTCGATTCGACCCGTCACCACCGTGCCGCGACCGGAAATCGAAAACACGTCCTCGATCGGCATCAGGAACGGTCCGTCAATCAGCCGCTCCGGCACCGGAATGTACTTGTCCATCTCCGCCACCAGCTTCTCAACGCTCGGCACCCCAATCGGCGACGCATCCCCTTCCAGCGCCTTCAACGCGCTCCCCGTCACGATCGGGGTCTTGTCCCCCGGAAACTCGTACGTCGTCAGCAGATCGCGAACTTCAAGCTCCACCAGCTCCAGAAGCTCCGCATCATCCACCATGTCCGCCTTGTTCAGGTACACCACGATGTACGGCACCCCTACCTGGCGCGCCAGCAAAATGTGCTCCCGCGTCTGCGGCATCGGGCCGTCCGCCGCCGATACCACCAAAATCGCCCCGTCCATCTGCGCCGCACCCGTGATCATGTTCTTCACGTAGTCCGCGTGCCCAGGACAGTCCACGTGCGCGTAATGCCGCGCATCGCTCTCATACTCCACGTGCGCCGTCGCAATCGTGATGCCGCGCGCCTTCTCTTCCGGCGCCTTATCAATCTGGTCGTACGCCATGAACGTACCGCCATGCTTCGCCGCCATCACCTTCGTCAACGCCGCCGTCAACGTCGTCTTACCGTGGTCCACATGCCCAATCGTCCCCACGTTTACATGCGGCTTCTTACGTTCGAATTTCTCTTTGGACACGGCTGCTACCTCTTTCCTTTCCTAGGCTGGTAACGCGTTCGGGGCCGACACTAGGCGGCACGATCCCTGATGACAAACTGACTGACGTTCGCGGGCACTTCCGCGTACTGCGCAAACTCCATCGTATAAGTTGCGCGACCCTGGCTCATCGAGCGCACGCGTCGTCGAGTAGCCGAACATCTCGGCCAGCGGCACCCGCGCTCGTACGACTTTGCCCGCCGGCGAATCCTCGAGACTCTCGACGACACCGCGCCGCCGGGCGAGATCGCCGGTGACGGCGCCCATGTAGGTGTCCGGCGTCACGACCGTGACGGTCATGATCGGCTCGAGCAGCACCGGCCGCGCTTTGCGCGCACCCTCCCGGAACGCCGCCGCACCCGCCGCGCGGAACGCGGCCTCGCTCGGCTCGGCGTCGCGTGCAAGCCGCGCCCAGCAACGTGACTTTCACATCCACCACGGGATACCCCGCGACGACGCCGCTCGCGGCCTGCTCGCTGACGCCCTGCTCGACCGCCGCTACGAAGGCTGGCCGACACCGCAACGACGGCGTCCGCGGTAAACGTGCACGCACCGCTGGCCTTCGACGGGCTCGAGCTTGAGCCGCACGACGTGTAGCCTCACCCGCGGGCGCGCCAGGCCGAACGAACTTGCCTTCCTGCTCGACGGCTTTGCGAATGGTTTCGCGGTACGCAACCTGCGGCTTGCCGACGTTGGCCTCGATACCGAACTCGCGCTTCAGCCGCTCCACGATGATCGTCGAGGTGCAGCTCGCCCATGCCGCTGATGATTGTCTGACCGGACTCGGAGTCCGTGTGCACGCGAAAAGTCGGATCCTCGCGGACCAACGCCGCCAATGCGGGCCCCAGCCGCGCCTGATCGGCGGCGGTCTTCGGCTCGATCGCCGCGGCAATCACGGGCGCCGGAAACTCCATGCGCTCGAACGCGATGGCGTGCTCCACTGCCGTGAGGCTGTCGCCGGTCGTGACCGACGGCAAGCCTTCGACGGCCGCGATATCGCCGGCGCGAACTTCTTTGATCGACGTGCGCTCGTTGGCGTGCATTTGCCACAGCCCGGCCACGGTCTCCGTCGTCCGTTTCGCCGGGTTGTAGACGGTATCGCCGGCCTTCAGCACACCCGAGTACACGCGGATGAACGTCAGCTGGCCGACCACCGGGTCGGTCGCAATCTTGAACGCCAGTGCCGCGAACGGCCCTTTGTCGCTCGGCGCGCGCACGCCTTCGCTGCCGTCCGCGAGCACGCCCCGCACGGCCGGACGATCTGCCGGCGCCGGCAGATAGTGCACGACGGCATCGAGCAACGCCTGCACGCCCTTGTTGCGGAACGCGGACCCGCACAGCACCGGAACGATCTCGCCCTTCAGACAGCGCGCACGTAGTCCGCCGCGGATCTCGTCCGCCGTCAGCGTACCGCCGCCCAGAAATTTCGCGAGCAGCTGCTCGTCGCCCTCGACCGCCGCCTCGATCAGCTTGTCGCGGTACTGCTGCCGCCTCGGACGGCCAGCTCGGCCGGAATCGCACGCGTCGACGAAACGCATGCCGAGCGTGCTGTCGTCCCATTCGATGGCCTTGCATCGTGACGAGATCGACGACGCCCTTGAACTCTTCCTCGGCGCCGATCGGCAGTTGCCACCGCGACCGGGGAGCGCCGAGGCGCTCCTCGATCTGGCGCAGCACGCGAAAGAAGTCCGCGCCGGGCCGATCCATCTTGTTCACGAACACCACGCGCGGCACGCCGTATTGATCGGCCTGCCGCCACACGGTCTCGGATTGCGGCTCCACGCCGCCGACCGCGCAGAAGATTGCTACGGCGCCGTCGAGAACGCGCAGGCTGCGCTGCACCTCGATCGTGAAATCGATGTGGCCCGGCGTGTCGATAATGTTGATGCGGTGCTCGGGCAGGCGCTGATCCATGCCCTTCCAGAAGCAGGTCGTGGCGGCCGACGTGATCGTGATGCCGCGCTCTTGCTCCTGCTCCATCCAGTCCATGATGGCCGCGCCATCGTGAACCTCACCCAACCGCTCGGAGACCCCCGTGTAGAACAGGATGCGCTCGGTGGTCGTCGTTTTGCCGGCATCGATGTGGGCCATGATGCCGATGTTCCGATACCTCGCGAGGGGGGTCTTCCTTGCCACTGCTAGGCCTCAAGGCCATCCCTACCAGCGGTAGTGCGCGAAGGCGCGATTGGCGTCCGCCATGCGGTGCGTGTCTTCGCGCTTCTTCACGGCGGCACCGCGGTTCTCCGCCGCGTCGATGAGCTCGTGCGCCAGACGCATGGCCATGCTCTTCTCGGAGCGGGAACGGGCAGCGTCGATGGCCCAACGCATCGCGAGCGTCTCGCGACGAGTGGCCCGGACTTCGACCGGCACCTGATAGGTGGCGCCGCCGACGCGGCGAGACTTCACCTCGACGGCCGGTTTGATGTTGTCGAGCGCCTGGCTCAGCATCTCGATGGCGCGGCGTCTGGTCCTGGCCGACTCGCTCCGACATGCGATCGATCGCGCCGTAGACGATCTTCTCGGCGACCGACTTCTTGCCGCTCTTCATCACCATGTTGATGAACTTGGCCAGCATCGCGTTACCGAACTTCGGATCCGGCAGCGAACTGCGGCGGGGGGCTTGTGCTCGTCTCGACATGATTAACCCTTCGGCCGTTTAGCGCCGTACTTCGACCGACCCTGGCGACGATCGCCGACGCCGCCGCAGTCGAGCGTGCCGCGTACAACGTGGTAGCGCACGCCGGGCAGGTCTTTCACGCGGCCACCACGGATCAGCACGACCGAGTGCTCCTGGAGATTGTGGCCTTCACCACCGATGTAGCTCGTGACCTCGAACCCGTTCGTGAGCCGCACGCGCGCCACCTTGCGCATGGCCGAGTTCGGCTTCTTTGGCGTCGTCGTATAGACGCGGGTGCACACGCCGCGCTTCTGCGGCGAAGCGTTCAACGCCGGCACGGCTGCTCTTGGTCTTCTGCGCGCGAGCGCGCCTTACGAACGAGTTGGTTGGTCGTCGCCATTCAGTGTTTCCAAATAAAGTTTGGCCCGTTACCGATATTCAGTTCGGCATCCGGGCCTTGAGAATCCGCGCCGCGCCGGACTCTGAAAAGAGTTTGGTTCGCAGGAACCGGCTTAGGTGGCGCCAGAAAAGCCCGGAATTCTAGGCTCCCGGCCTTACCAGCGTCAACCAAAGTCGGTTCCTGCGCTTCGGATCAGCTCGGCTGGAGTCTCCTCCACCGCTGTCTTCGGCGCCGCTTCTTCGAGCGCCGCGGCCTCTGCGGCCGCCGCGGCTGCCTCGGCCGCTTCCGCCCGCAGCCGCTGCTGCATCTCGAGCTCCTTCAGCTCGGCCGACAGGATGTCCTCCTGCGTCCGCCGCCGCTCCTCGTGGTGGGCATAGCCCGTACCGGCCGGAATCAGCCGGCCCACGATCACGTTCTCCTTCAGGCCGCGCAGGTCGTCCTTCATGCCGCGCACCGCCGCCTCGGTGAGAACCCGCGTGGTTTCCTGGAACGACGCCGCCGAGATGAACGACTCGGTCGCGAGCGAGGCCTTCGTGATGCCGAGCAGCACGGGGTCGAAGGTGGCGCCTACGCCTTTCTTCGACTCGGCCTCGCGGTTGGCGTCGACCACGCGATGCCGGTCGACCTGCTCGCCGCGCAAGAGGCGCGTGTCGCCCGTGCCCGTGATCTCGACCTTGCGCAGCATCTGGCGAATGATCACCTCGATGTGCTTGTCGTTGATCTTGACGCCCTGCAGGCGATACACGTCCTGGATCTCGCGCACGAGGTAGTCCGCAAGCCGCTCGACGCCCTGCAGCCGCAGGATGTCGTGCGGGTTCGGCTCGCCGTCGGCGATGATTTCGCCGCGCAGCACCTTCTCGCCCTCGAACGCGTTCAGGTGGCGCCACTTCGGAATCAGCTCCTCGTGCTCCTCACCCTCTTCGTCCGTGATGACGAGCCGGCGCTTGCCCTTGGTTTCCTTGCCGAAGCTGACCGTGCCCGAATACTCGGCGAGGATCGCTGGATCCTTCGGCCGACGCGCTTCGAACAGATCCGCGACGCGCGGCAGACCGCCCGTGATGTCGCGGGTCTTCGAGCTCTCCTGCGGCAACCGCGCGAGCACGTCGCCTACGACCACGCGGGCGCCGTTTTCCATGCTGAGCACCGCACCTGACGGCAGCGCATAGGCGGCCGGGATGTCGGTGTTCGGGAACGTAATGGCCTTGCCGTTACCGTCGACGAGCTTCGCCGTCGGCCGGTAATCGGCGCTGCGCTGCGCCGCGTCGAGAACGACGATGCTGGTCAGGCCGGTGATCTCGTCGACCTCGGACGTGACGGTCACGCCGTCGATGAAGTCCTCGAACTTGAGGTAGCCGCTGACCTCCGTCACGACCGGATGGGTGTGCGGGTCCCAGCTCGCAATGAGCTGGCCAGGCTGCACGGCTTCGCCGTCCTTGATGCTGAGCGACGCACCGTAAGGCACCTTGTAGCGCTCGCGCTCGCGACCGAACTCGTCGACCAGCGCAAGCTCACCGGAGCGCGAGGTCGTAATGCGATGACCTTTCTGCTCGTGCGTCACGGTCTTCACGTTGATGAAGCGGATCGTTCCCGCGCTCTTGACCTCGACGCTGTTCACTGCCGCCGAGCGCGATGCCGCGCCGCCGATGTGGAACGTGCGCATCGTGAGCTGCGTGCCGGGCTCGCCGATCGACTGCGCCGCGATGACGCCGACTGCCTCGCCACGATTCACGCGGTGACCGCGAGCGAGGTCGCGGCCGTAACACTGAGCACACACGCCGTACTTCGTTGCGCAGGTGATTGGCGAGCGGACCAGCACCTGGTCGATCGAGTAAGCCTCGAGCTGTTTGACAGCGTGCTCGTCGAGTAACGTACCGGCCGTCAGCACGATCTTGTCCGAGCCTGGGCGCCGTAACGTCGACGGCCACGGCTCGACCGAGCACGCGCTCGCGCAGCGGCTCGACGATGTCGCCGCCTTCGACGAGCGGCGTCATCAAAAGACCCGTGGTCGTGCCACAGTCGAGCTCCGTCACGACGAGGTCCTGCGCCACGTCGACGAGACGACGCGTCAGATAGCCCGAGTTCGCGGTCTTCAACGCCGTGTCGGCCAAACCCTTGCGGGCGCCGTGCGTCGAGATGAAGTACTGCAACACGTCGAGGCCTTCACGGAAGTTCGCCGTGATCGGCGTCTCGATGATCGAGCCGTCGGGCTTCGCCATGAGGCCGCGCATGCCGGCCAGCTGGCGAATCTGCGCGGCGGAACCGCGCGCGCCGGAGTCGGCCATCATGTAGATGGAATTGAAGGACTCCTGCTGCGCGCCCTTGCCCGGGCCCTCGGTCACGAGCTCGACGCCGAGCTTCTCCATCATGGCCTTGGCTACCTGGTCGTTCGTACGCGACCAGATGTCGACGACCTTGTTGTAGCGCTCGCCATCGGTCACGAGACCGGCCCCGTACTGGTCCTGGATGTCTTTGACCTCGGTTTCGGCGCCAGCGAGGATCGCTTGCTTCTCCTTCGGCACGACCATGTCGTTGACACCGAACGAGACGCCGGAGCGGGTCGCGTAATGGAAGCCCGTGTACATCAGCTGGTCGGCGAAGACCACGGTCTCCTTCAGACCCAGCTGGCGATAGCACAGATTGATCGTGGCCGAGATCGCACGCTTGTTCATCGCCCGATTGATCTGCTCGAACGCCATGCCGGCCGGCAGAATCTCCGACAGCAGCGCCCGGCCGACCGTCGTCGCCGTCAGCTTGGCCGTGGGGACACCGTTGAGCTTCTCGCGAATGCGCACGCGGATCTTGGCGTGCAGCTCGACGCCGCCCGATTCGTACGCGCGGTGCACCTCTTCCACGTCGGAGAAGAACATGCCCTCGCCGCGAGCGTTGGCGCGTTCGCGCGTCATGTAGTAGATACCGAGCACGACGTCCTGCGACGGCACGATGATCGGCTCGCCGTTCGCCGGCGACAGGATGTTGTTCGAAGACATCATCAATGCGCGCGCTTCGAGCTGTGCCTCGATCGATAGCGGCACGTGCACGGCCATCTGGTCGCCGTCGAAGTCGGCGTTGAATGCCGTGCAGACGAGCGGGTGCAGCTGGATGGCCTTACCCTCGATCAGCACGGGCTCGAACGCCTGGATACCGAGACGGTGCAGCGTCGGCGCGCGATTCAGCATCACGGGATGCTCGCGGATGACCTGCTCCAGGATGTCCCAGACTTCCGGGCCTTCGCGCTCGACGAGCCGCTTCGCGGCCTTGATCGTCGTGGCTTCACCGCGCAGCTGCAGCTTCGAGAAGATGAACGGCTTGAAAAGCTCCAGCGCGAGCTTCTTCGGCAGACCGCACTGATGCAGCTTCAGCGTCGGGCCGACCACGATCACCGAGCGACCGGAGTAGTCCACGCGCTTGCCGAGCAGGTTCTGGCGGAACCGGCCCTGCTTACCCTTGATCATGTCGGCCAGCGACTTCAGCGGGCGCTTATTCGTGCCCGTGATCGCGCGGCCGCGGCGGCCGTTGTCGAGCAGCGCGTCGACCGACTCCTGCAGCATGCGCTTCTCGTTGCGCACGATGATGTCGGGCGCGTTCAACTCGAGCAGGCGGCGCAGGCGGTTGTTGCGGTTGATGACGCGGCGGTACAGATCGTTCAAGTCCGACGTCGCGAACCGGCCGCCATCGAGCGGCACGAGCGGACGCAAGTCCGGCGGCAGCACGGGCAACACCGTCATGACCATCCACTCGGGCTTGTTGTTCGACTCCAGGAAGGACTCGAGCAGCTTCAGCCGCTTCGACAGGCGCTTGATCTTGGTCTCGGAGTTCGTGCCCGAGATGTCGTCGCGAACCTTGTTGACCTCGATGCCGAGGTTCATGGCCGCGAGCAGGTCGCGAATGGCCTCGGCGCCCATGCGGGCGTCGAACTCATCGCCGTACTGCTCGATGGCCTCGAGGTACGCCTCGTCGGACATGAGCTGGCCCTTCTGGAGCGGCGTCATGCCCGCGTCGACGACGACGAAAGCTTCGAAATAGAGAATCCGCTCGATCTCGCGCAGCGTCATGTCGAGCATGAGGCCGATGCGCGACGGCAGCGACTTCAGGAACCAGATGTGGGCCACCGGGCTCGCGAGCTCGATGTGTCCCATGCGCTCGCGGCGCACCTTGGTCTGCGTAACCTCGACGCCGCACTTCTCGCAGACAACGCCGCGGTGCTTCAAGCGCTTGTACTTGCCGCACAAGCACTCGTAGTCCTTGATCGGCCCGAAGATCTTCGCGCAGAACAGGCCATCACGCTCCGGCTTGAACGTCCGGTAGTTGATGGTTTCCGGCTTTTTGACTTCGCCGTACGACCACGAGCGAATCATGTCCGGGGAAGCGAGGCCGATCCGGATCAGATCGAAGTCCTCCACCGCGCCCTGCTGCCTGAATAGCCTCAGTAGATCTTTCATCTATTACCACCTACTACTAAGTGTTGGTGCGTAGCAATTTCCAATCGATTCGCCATGAGTCGGATCAACGCCCCGTATCGAGCTCGATGTTGATGGCGAGCGATCGGATTTCCTTGACCAGCACGTTGAACGACTCGGGCATGCCGGCTTGCATCTCGTGCGTACCGTCGACGATGTTCTTGTACATCTTCGTACGGCCCTGCACGTCGTCCGACTTGACCGTCAGCATCTCCTGGAGTGTGTACGCCGCGCCGTACGCTTCGAGCGCCCACACCTCCATCTCGCCGAAGCGTTGGCCGCCGAACTGCGCCTTGCCGCCGAGCGGCTGCTGCGTGACGAGGCTGTAAGGCCCAGTCGAGCGCGCATGCATCTTGTCGTCGACCAAGTGGTTCAGCTTCAGCATGTACATGTAGCCCACGGTAATCGGAGCGATCGAAACGCTCTCCCGTGCGGCCGTCGTACAACACCGTCTGGCCCGTCTCCGGCAGATCTGCGATCTTCAGGAGCTGCTTGATCTCTTCCTCGTTCGCGCCGTCGAACACCGGCGTCGCAATCGGCACGCCGTGGCTCAAGTTCGCCGCCAGCTCCACGACCTCCGGGTCGCTCAGCGAGTCGATGTCGGCTCCCTGACCACCCGTTTGGTTGTAGATCTTGTCGATGAACCCGCGCAGCTCCTTGGTTTCGCTGCCCGTGCGGATCATCTCGCCGATCTTGAGCCCCAGGCCCTTCGCGGCCCAGCCCAAATGCGTCTCGAGCACCTGACCCACGTTCATTCGCGACGGCACGCCGAGCGGATTCAGCACGATGTCGACGGGGGTGCCGTCGGCCATGTACGGCATGTCTTCCACCGGCACGATCGTCGAGATCACGCCCTTGTTGCCGTGGCGGCCGGCCATCTTGTCGCCCGGTTGCACGCGGCGTTTGACGGCCAGGTAGACCTTGACCATCTTCAGCACGCCCGGCGCCAAGTCGTCGCCCGCCGTGATCTTCTGCTTCTTCTCCTCGAAGCGCTTGTCGAACAGCGCGCGCTGCGAGCGCAAACGCTCCGCGGCCTGCTCGAGCAGCGCGTTCGTCTCGTCGCTCTTCACGCGCACCTGGAACCACTGCTCGCGCGGCAGCGCATCGAGGTACGCCTTCGTGATCTTGGCGCCCGCCGCGAGCCCTTCCGGACCGCCCGCCGCCACCTTGTTGATCAGCGCTTTCTCGACCCGCTGGTAGATGTCGTCCTCGAGGATGCGTTGCTGGTCGTCCAAGTCCTTGCGAACCGACTCGAGCTCCTGGCGCTCGATCGACAGAGCGCGACCGTCCTTCTCGACGCCATCGCGCGTGAACACGCGCACGTCGATGACGGTGCCGTCCATTCCGGGCGGAACCCGCAAGGAGGTGTCCTTCACGTCGGACGCCTTCTCGCCGAAGATCGCGCGCAGCAACTTCTCCTCCGGAGTCAGTTGCGTCTCGCCCTTCGGCGTGACCTTGCCGACCAGGATGTCGCCCGCGCTGACTTCCGCGCCGATGAACGCGATGCCGGATTCGTCGAGCTTCGTCAGAGCGGCGTCGCCGACGTTCGGAATGTCGGCGGTGACCTCTTCGGGGCCGAGCTTCGTATCGCGAGCGACGCAGGTCAGCTCTTCGATGTGAATCGTCGTGAAGCGATCTTCCTCGACGACGCGCTCGGAGATCAGAATCGAGTCCTCGAAGTTGTAGCCGTTCCACGGCATGAACGCCACGAGCAGGTTCTGGCCGAGCGCGAGCTCGCCCATGCTCGTCGACGGGCCGTCGGCCAGCACGTCGCCCTTCTCGATCTGGTTGCCAGCTTTCACGAGCGGCCGCTGATTGATGCAGGTGTTCTGGTTCGAGCGCGTGTACTTCGTCAGGTTGTAGATGTCGACGCCAGCCTCGCCGGCCTTCGTCTCTTCGTCCTTGACGCGAACGACGATGCGCGACGCATCGACGGAGTCGACGATGCCACCGCGGCGCGCGACCACGCATACGCCCGAGTCCGTGGCCACGGCGCGTTCCATACCGGTGCCGACGAGCGGCGTCTCGGTACGGAGCGTGGGCACGGCCTGGCGCTGCATGTTCGAGCCCATCAACGCGCGGTTCGCGTCGTCGTGCTCGAGGAACGGAATCAGCGACGCGGCCACCGAGACGATCTGCTTCGGCGACACGTCCATGTACTGGATCTGCTCGGCCGGCAGCAGCGCGAACTCGTTCTGATGGCGGCTCGAGACGAGGTCTTCCGTGAACTCGCCTTTCGGTGACAGGACCGCGTTCGCCTGCGCGATCACGTACTGGCCTTCCTCGATCGCCGACAGGTAGTCGATGTGCGCAGTCACGCGACCGTCGGCGACACGCCGGTACGGAGTCTCGAGGAAACCGTACTCGTTGGTACGCGCGTACACGGACAGCGAATTGATGAGCCCGATGTTCGGACCTTCAGGCGTTTCGATCGGGCACACGCGGCCGTAGTGCGTCGGATGCACGTCGCGGACCTCGAATCCGGCGCGTTCGCGCGTCAAGCCGCCTGGGCCGAGCGCCGACACGCGCCGCTTGTGCGTGACTTCGGACAGCGGATTGTTCTGGTCCATGAACTGCGACAGCTGGCTCGAGCCGAAGAATTCCTTCACGGCCGCGGCCACGGGCTTCGCGTTGATCATCTCCTGCGGCATCAAGCCTTCGGACTCGGCGAGCGTCAGACGCTCCTTGACCGCGCGCTCCACGCGCACGAGACCGATGCGGAACGCGTTCTCCGCCATTTCGCCAACGCTGCGCACGCGGCGGTTGCCGAGGTGGTCGATGTCGTCCACCGTGCCGTTGCCGTTGCGGATGTCGATCAGCGTCTTCAGCACCGCGATGATGTCGTCCTTGCTCAACACGCCAGGGCCTTCGGACTCCGAACGGCCGACGCGGCGGTTGAACTTCATGCGGCCGACCGCCGACAAGTCGTAGCGCTCGGTGTTGAAGAACAGGTTCTGGAACAGATTCTCGGCGGCCTCCTTCGTCGGCGGCTCGCCGGGACGCATCATGCGATAGATCTCGACCAGCGCTTCGAGCTTCGTCGACGTCGAATCGATCTTCAGCGTGTTCGAGATGAACGCGCCGCGATCGAGATCGTTGACGAACAACGTCTGGATCTTCTTGATGCCGGCCGCGATCAGCTTTTCGATGATCTGCTTCGTGATCTCGTCGTTCGCGGTCGCGATCAACTCGCCCGACGACGTGTCGACGATGTCGTGCGCCAGGATTTTGCCTTCGAGGTATTCCGTCGGCACATCGAGCTCCTTGACCTTCGCCTGCTCGATCTCGCGCACGTGGCGCATCGTGATGCGCCGGTCCTTCTCGACGATGACCTTGCGGCCCACCTTGATGTCGAAGCTCGCGGTTTCACCGCGCAGCCGCTCGGGCACGAGCTTCAGCTGCACGCCGTCGGCAGAGATCTTGAACTCGTTCTTCTCGAAGAACAGGTCGAGGACTTGCTCGTTCGTGAACTCGAGCGCGCGCAGGATGATGCTGACCGGCAGCTTGCGCCGTCGGTCGATGCGCACGAACACGCAGTCCTTCGGATCGAACTCGAAGTCGAGCCACGAGCCGCGATACGGAATCACGCGTGCTGAGAACAGCAGCTTGCCGCTCGAGTGCGTCTTGCCCTTGTCGTGATCGAAGAACACGCCGGGCGAGCGATGCAACTGCGACACGATCACGCGCTCGGTGCCGTTGATCACGAAGGTGCCGTGCTCGGTCATCAGCGGCATTTCGCCGAGATAGACCTCCTGCTCGCGGATGTCCTTGACCTTCTTCTTCGGGCCCGGCGTTTCCTTGTCGTAGATCATGAGGCGCACGAGCACGCGCAGCGGCGCCGCATACGTGAGGCCGCGCAGCTGGCACTCCTTGACGTCGAACACCGGATCGCCGAGACGATAGCTCACGTACTCGAGGGCGGCGTTACCGGAGTAGCTCACGATCGGAAACACGCTGCGAAACGCCGCGTGCAGGCCCATTTCGGCCCGATCGGTGGTCGCAACCTCCTGTTGCAGGAACTTCTGATAAGAATCGATCTGGATCGAAAGGAGATAGGGAACGCCCAGGATGCCGGGCAGCTTCCCGAAGTCCTTCCGGATACGCTTCTTCTCAGTGAACGAATAGGCCATGCCTGCTACTCCGAGTTAGGGTGAGCTAGCGACAAACTTCGACGACAGCGTGCCGTCCGCGCGGGACGCGACCAGCACTGTCCATGAGCTCGCGCGAAAAGAACAGCATCCAGCTCGTCTCATGCGAGACGAGCCGGCGAGCTCCCGAACCGCAAACGCCCCATCACTTGATGGTGGCTTTGGCGCCTGCGTCCTCGAGCTGCTTCTTGATGGTTTCGGCCTCGTCCTTCTTGACGCCGTCCTTGACAGTGCTCGGCGCACCTTCGACGAGGTCCTTGGCTTCCTTCAAACCGAGACCGGTGACCGTGCGGACCACCTTGATGACGGCGACTTTGTTTTCGCCGAAGGAGCTCATGACAACGGCGAACTCGGTCTGCTCCTCGACGGCGGCGGCAGCGCCACCAGCGGCACCGGCGGCGGCAGCGACGGCCACCGGCGCGGCGGCGGAAACGCCCCACTTCTCTTCGAGCGCCTTCACGAGCTCCACGATCTCCATGATCGGCTTGGCGGAAAGCGCTTCGATCAATTCTGCATTGGACAACGACATGACGATCTACTCCTGACGGTGATACCTGAATTAGACTTAACTACTAAAGGCCTACTCGGCCGATTGCTCGCTGCGTGCCTTCAACGTCCGCGCCAACATCGACGCGGGCTCGGCGAGCAGTCGCACGAGCTGCGACATCGGCGCATTCAGCAGACGCACGAAGCTCGTGCGCGCTTCCTCGAGCGTCGGCAGCGACGCCACGCGGTCGAGGTCCGAAGCCGGGTACAGCTCGCCGCCAATCGACAACGCCACGGTCACGAGCTTGTCGTGCTCCTTGGCAAAGCCTTTGACGACGCGTGCTGCAGCGCCCGGATCCTCGCGCGAGAACGCGAGCACCAACGGCCCTTTGAGACTGCCCTTCATGCACTCGAAGCTCGTACCTTCGATGGCGCGGCGCGCGAGCGTGTTCTTGACCACGCGCACGTACACACCCGCCTTGCGGGCCGCCACCCTGAACTTCGTCATCTCGGCCACGGTGAGGCCGCGATACTGTGCTGCAACCGCGGATTGCGCCGTCTTGGCCACTGCGGCCACCTCGGCTACTACCGCCTGCTTTGCTTCGACATTTGCCGACATTTGAACTCCCGACTACTCCCGGCGGAGACCAACCAACCCGCCCCCGAAGGGGCCCTGCTCACACGCCGTAGAACGATTGCTCGCTCCGCGGCTCACGTGACGGTGCGCCTCACCGGTCATTGCCGAGTCAGGTAACACCATCTGCGTAGGCGGCCTTGCCATTAACTCCGACGTCAGCGACGTGCGGGGGCCTACGGTCTTCGATGTCGACCGATCGCTCGGTCCGTCCAGAAACAAACTTCGCTACGCTTCTTCCCCGGCCGGTTCCACGAGCGTCGAGTGATCGACGAGCACGCCGGGACCCATGGTCGAGGACACGGAAACTCTTCTGCAGGTACACGCCCTTGGCGGACGCGGGCTTCGCCTTGTTCAGGTCGGCCACGAGCGCCACGAGATTCTGCTTCAACGCGTTGACTTCGAACTTCACGCTGCCGATCACGCAATGCACGGTGCCGCCCTTGTCGGCGCGATACCGCACCTGACCGGCCTTGGCGTTGCGCACGGCGCCCGCGACGTCGGGCGATACCGTACCGACCTTCGGGTTCGGCATCAGGCCGCGCGGACCGAGCAACTGACCGAGCTTGCCGACGACGCGCATCGCATCGGGAGATCGCGATCACGACGTTGTAATCGAGCTCACCGCCCTGCATGCGCTCGGCGAGATCGTCCATGCCCACCGCGTCGGCGCCCGCCTGCTTCGCAGCTTCGGCGTTCGCGCCCTGCGCAAACACCGCAACACGCACCTTCTTGCCGCTGCCGTTCGGCAGCACGGTGGAGCCGCGGACGACCTGATCGGACTTCGCGGGGTCTATCCCCAAGTTGATCGCAACGTCGACGGACTCGGAGAACTTGGCGTGCGCGAGCTCCTTCACGAGCTTCAGCGCCTCGTCGGCCGGATAGGCCTTACCCGGCTGGACCTTGCCTTCGGCGGCCTTCTGCGCTTTGGTCATTTTCGTCACGACTCAACCCTCCACTTCGAGGCCCATGCTGCGGGCGCTGCCGGCGATGATCTTCACAGCCGCTTCGAGGTCCGCGGAATTCAAGTCTGGCGCCTTGACCTTGGCGATCTCCTCGAGCTGCTTCCGCGTGACCTTGCCGACCTTGTTCGAATTCGGCGTGCCGCTGCCCTTGTCGATGCCCGCGGCCTTCTTCAGCAACACGGTTGCCGGCGGCGTCTTCGTGACGAACGTGAAGCTGCGGTCGTTGTAGACCGAGATCACGACCGGCATGGGAATTCCTACTTCCATGCCCTGCGTCGCGGCGTTGAACGCCTTGCAGAACTCCATGATGTTCACGCCGTGCTGGCCGAGCGCCGGCCCGACGGGCGGGCTCGGGTTGGCCTTGCCAGCCGGCACCTGAAGCTTGATGTACGTTTCGATTTTTCGTGCCATATGCCTAATCCGTTATGCTTTTTCGACCTGGCCGAAATCCAGCTCGACGGGCGTCGACCGGCCGAGAATCTGGACGGCCACCCGCACCTTGCTCTTGTCGTAGTTGACGTGCTCGACGACGCCGCTGAAGTCGTTGAACGGCCCTTCGGTCACGCGCACCACTTCGCCCGGCTCGAACAGGACCTTCGGCCGCGGCTTGTCCGCGCCTTCCTGGACCCGGTTCAGAATCGCCTGAGCCTCTTTGTCGCTGATCGGCGCAGGTCGATCGCTGCTGCCGCCGATGAAACCAAGCACCTTCGGCACTTCCTTCACAGGTGCCAGGTCTCTTCGTCCATCTCCATCTGCACGAGCACGTAGCCCGGGAAGAATTTGCGCTCGCTCTTGCGGCGCTGGCCGTCGCGCATCTCGACGACTTCTTCGGTGGGCACGAGAACCTCGCCGAAGCGTTCCTGCAGACCCGGCGCGCCGCACGCGCTCGATCAACGACTCTTTCACCTTGTGCTCGAAGTTCGAGTACGCGTGAACCACATACCACTGCAGGGCCATAGCTCTACAAGCCCCCCTGTCCAGTGATCCTGCTTCGTCGCGAACAGCAACACCAGATCGAGCAACCAGAAAAACACGCCGCCGATCAACGCGAAAACCAGCACGACCAACGTGGTCTGGATCGTCTCCTCGCGCGTAGGCCATACGACCTTTCGCAACTCGACCCGCGCCCCCTGGATGAACTTCCAGAGCATGCTGGCCTTGGAATGACGTGAACACCACGCCGAGCCCGGCGGCCACGGCGACGATCACGCCAAAAGCGCGCAGCAGCACCGCCGAGCTGGCGAAGTAGTAGTAGCCAACCAGCCCCGCCAACAGGATCAATACGGCGAGCGCGAGCTTCACCGTATCGACGAACGTCGCTTGTTCTTCGACTTTTGTTTCCATGCCCTGTGTTCAAAGAACGTCCGAAGCGCCCAACTCCGCTCGCGGAGTTGGCAGGCCAGGAGGGTCTCGAACCCCCAACCTGCGGTTTTGGAGACCGCTGCTCTACCAATTGAGCTACTGGCCTTCCGTACGCTCGACGCGGTTACTGAATGATCTTTGCGACGACGCCGGCGCCCACGGTACGCCCACCCTCGCGGATGGCAAACCGCAAGCCCTCTTCCATCGCAATCGGGGAAATCAGCTCCACCTTCATCTGGATGTTGTCCCCAGGCATCACCATCTCCGTGGCCTCCGGCAGCTCCACCGCCCCCGTCACGTCCGTCGTGCGGAAGTAAAACTGCGGCCGATACCCCTTGAAGAACGGCGTGTGCCGCCCGCCCTCTTCCTTCGTCAGAATGTACACCTCACACTCAAACTTCGTGTGCGGATTGATCGAGCCGGGCTTCGCCAACACCTGCCCTCGCTCCACCTCTTCGCGCTTCGTGCCGCGCAACAGCACCCCAACGTTGTCTCCTGCCCGACCTTCGTCCAGCAGCTTGCGGAACATCTCCACACCCGTGCAGATCGTCTTCGTCGTCGCCTTGATCCCAACGATCTCCACCTCGTCGCCCACCTTCACGATGCCGCGGTCGATTCGACCCGTCACCACCGTGCCGCGACCGGAAATCGAAAACACGTCCTCGATCGGCATCAGGAACGGTCCGTCAATCAGACGCTCCGGCACCGGAATGTACTTGTCCATCTCCGCCACCAGCTTCTCCACGCTCGGCACCCCAATCGCCGACGCATCCCCTTCCAGCGCCTTCAACGCGCTCCCCGTCACGATCGGGGTCTTGTCCCCCGGAAACTCGTACGTCGTCAGCAGATCGCGAACTTCAAGCTCCACCAGCTCCAGAAGCTCCGCATCATCCACCATGTCCGCCTTGTTCAGGTACACCACGATGTACGGCACCCCCACCTGGCGGGCCAGCAAAATGTGCTCCCGCGTCTGGGGCATCGGGCCATCCGCCGCCGATACCACCAAAATCGCCCCGTCCATCTGCGCCGCACCCGTGATCATGTTCTTCACGTAGTCCGCGTGCCCCGGACAGTCCACGTGCGCGTAATGCCGCGCATCGCTCTCATACTCCACGTGCGCCGTCGCAATCGTGATGCCGCGCGCCTTCTCTTCCGGCGCCTTATCAATCTGGTCGTACGCCATGAACGTACCGCCATGCTTCGCCGCCATCACCTTCGTCAACGCCGCCGTCAACGTCGTCTTACCGTGGTCCACATGCCCAATCGTCCCCACGTTTACATGCGGCTTCTTACGTTCGAATTTCTCTTTGGACATTTCCGGACTCCTGGCTTTGGCTTCGACTGGCGTGCGGCCCATCTGCGGCCGCGGCGCCTCTATTATTAAATGTGTACCCGACTCATGCACCACCATGGTGCAGCGCTGCTATCCATGGAGCCCACAACCGGATTTGAACCGGTGACCTCTTCCTTACCAAGGAAGTGCTCTACCGACTGAGCTATGTGGGCGGGAAGCAAACCGGGAACAGACTCCACTGTTCGACCTCGACCACAAGCTCACTCTCCGAAAGTGGAGCGGGTGAGCGGAATCGAACCGCCACCATCAGCTTGGAAGGCTGAGGTTCTACCGTTGAACTACACCCGCCTGTTCTCGCCTACCTCATCCAATGTGGTGGAGGGGGTAGGATTCGAACCTACGAAGGTATAAACCAGCAGATTTACAGTCTGCCCCCGTTGGCCGCTTGGGTACCCCTCCGCGGACATAAGCCGGCTATTGTCTGGTCAGAGTGCGGGGGTGTCAACGGGCATCACGCGGTTTTCGTAAGCGACGTCCTTCGCGAGCGATCGCCGTGCAGCAACTTCACGAGATCGGCCTCGCCTTCAGTCAGACCGAAACAGGCTATCAGTCGCGCCGTCTCGTCGCCATGCTCAGCCGATGTGATAGCCTGCTCGTAGGAGCGCGAGTCCGTCGCGAGCTCGAGCTGGCCCACGCGTTCGACGAGTCGCCCGAGATCCTCGCGACTGCGCTGGTCGAGCGTCGCCACGCGCGCAGCCAGGCTGTCCAACACGCCGCCCAGGGTGCGCTCGAGCACGTTGCAGCGGTCGGTGAGCGTGGAAATCCGCCGGTGGATTGGCCAGACGTACACGACGTCGTAGATCACGAGGATCGCTAGGGCGGCCGCGAGCCCGAGAATCGTTTGCGGCCAGGGGAAGTTCTCTAACATCACGCGTACTCGTCTATGTGGTCGGAAGGGGATCGTCATCGTGCCGCGCCGGCGAACCGGGCTTCGGCGGCGGCTTCCGCGGCTGCGGCGGCGGCCGCCCCGGGGCGCCGATACCTCGCCCGATCGGCGGCAAGGTCGGCAGCGGCGGTTTGATACGTTCAACGTCTGCCATGGTCGACTCCACGTTATGGTGACCGCGGTTGCGCTAATCCACGTCATTCCTCGTTGAACCAATTCTCGAGCCGGGCCCGAATCCGGATCACGGCCTGCCCATGGATCTGGCAGACGCGCGACTCGCTGACTTCGAGCACCTGACCGATCTCGCGCAGATTCAGCTCCTGGTCGTAGTACAGCGACAAGCACGAGCCGCTCGCGCTCCGGCAGCGACGCGATGGCCTCCGCCACGGCCTCGCGGAACTGGTCCTCCTCGAGCATCGTCTCGGGGCCGTCCTCCGGCGCATCGGGCAGCATCGAGGCCCGCTCGGGATCGCCCGCGAGCTGCTCGTAGCTCAAGATCCGGCTCGACGCGGCGCTCTCGACCATTCGGTGGTACTCGTCGAGGCTCACGCCGAGCGCGGCCGCGATCTCCTGGCCCTTGGCATCGCGCCCTGTCTGGTTCTCGATCTGGCGAATGGCCTGCGACACCTGCTTGGCGTTGCGGAAAGTCGAGCGCGGGGTCCAGTTCGAGCGTCGCGCCTCGTCGAGCATCGCGCCGCGAATCCTGATGCCGGCGTAGGTCTCGAAGTTCGCGCCTTTGGTCGGCGTGAAATTCTGGGCAGCGTTCAGGAGGCCGATCATGCCGGCCTGAATCAGGTCGTCGACCTCGATGTGCGCCGGCAGTCGGCTCACCACGTGGTAAGCAATCCGCTTGACGAGCTCGCCGTGCTTCAGCACGAGCTCGTCGACCGGCGGCAAGTCCGCGGCCATGACTGCGTTTTTGTAGCCCGGCGTCATTGCGCCCCCACGGCCCGCGGCGACTCGCGCCCCACGAGCCGCTCGACGAAGAACTCCACGCCGCCGCGCGCCTGGTCCGGCGACGTCCAACCGTCGACCGCCAGCGCGAGGCGCTGGAAGGCGCGCGCGGACGGGCTGCCCGGGAACGCCTCGACGACGGTCGCCTGGGCCCGAATGGCCTGGCGCAGATAGTCGTCGTTCGGCACATACCCGAAGTACGCGGGCGTGATCCCGAGGAACCGGTGGCACACGCGCATCAGCTTCGTCGTATAGCTCGCGTCCCTGGGCCGGCGTCTCGACCATGTTCGCCACGATCTCGAACTTGCAGTCCGGCACGCCGACGCGTCAGCACCTTGATCAATCCGTAGGCGTCGGTCAGCGACGCGGGCTCGTCACAGACGAGCACGACGACCCGCTGCGCGGCCTCGGTGAACGTTACGACGCCGTCGCCGACACCCGCGCCGGTATCGACGAGCAGCACGTCGAGCGGCTCGAGCAGTTGGCTGAACGCGTGGATCAGACCGGCATGCTGAGCACGGCCGAGCGTCGCCATGTTGAAGCTGCCCGAGCTCGCGGGAACGATCTTGCAGACCCGACGGGCGCGTTCAGAATCACATCCTCGAGCCCGCATTCGCCATTGACGACGTGCTCGAGATTCAACCGCGCGCGCAAACCGAGCAGCACGTCGACGTTCGCCATGCCGAGATCGGCGTCGAGCAACATCGTGCTGCGGCCGAGGCCCGCGAGCGCGGCACCGAGATTCACCGCCGTCAGCGTCTTGCCCACGCCGCCTTTACCGCCCGTGATCGCAATGACCTTCGCATTGCGCCGCGCGCCGAGACGCCGCAAGCCCGCAGCCTGATCGAGCTTCAAATCACGCATTGGCGGCAAACCCCATGTGACCGAAGCGTTCCGCGAGCTCGTGCTCGTCGGGCGCGCGTCGGCGCATTCGCCGACAGCTTCAGCGCGTTGTGCAGCAGCCAGAACCGTTTCGGCGCCGCGCAATGCAGGTCCTCCGGCACGCGTTGGCCGTCGGAGAGATAGGCGAGGGGCAGAGCGTGCCTGATCGCCAGCGACAGCACGCCGCCGAGCGCCGACCGCCTCGTCGAGCTTCGTGACGATCAGCGCTTCCGGCTTTGCCGCCTTGAACACGTTCATGGCTTCCGCCAGGCAGCCGCGGTCGGCGCCGGCGGACAACGCCAGCACGGTGCGCACGTCGTAGCCATCGACGTTCAGCGTCGTGAACTGATTCGCGAGCCGAACGTCGCGCTGGCTCATGCCCGCCGTATCGATCAGCACGAGCTTCTTGTTGCGCGAACCCATCGAGCACGCTGCCGCAAGTCCTGGGCGCTCTCGGCCACCTGCATCGGCGCACGCAGGATCCGGGCGAAATTCGCGAGCTGCTGGCGCGCGCCGATGCGGTACGTATCGGTGCTGACGAGCCCGAGCTCGTCGACGCTGTGTCGAAGCACGAATCGCGCCGCAATCTTGGCGAGGCTCGTGGTCTTGCCGACGCCGGTAGGCCCGACGATCGCAAAGATGCCGCCGGTCTCGGCCATGTCCCACGTCGACGAGCGGTAGGCGTTCGCCGAAGCGCCGCACGATGAACCGCATGGCCTCCTGCGAGCCGACATCGTTCGGCACCTCGTCGGCCAGCTCCGTAGCGAGCGTGGAGTCGACGCCGAGCTTGGAGAGCTCGCGCAACAGGCGCGCGCGGACCGGCGCCTGACGATTCATGTCGTTCCAGGCCAGGCTCGCGAGCTGCGTTTCGAGCAGCCGGCGTAGGTCCTTGATCTCGAGCGCCACCGCAGAGTCGCCGGAGCGGGTCGGACTGCTCGGGCGGCGGCGGCTTGGCGAGCGTTACTTCGCGTTCGATCGTGACCGGCTGCGGCGCGGCCGACTCGCTGATAGTCGTCGAGCTGCGAGACGCCGAGGTCATCGACCGCGGCTGCCGGCGAGCTCCGCAGCTTCTCCCCGCGTTGCCGAGCAGGCTGTCGTCGTAGTCGATGGCTGCGATGACCTCGACGCCTTCCGGCAGCTTGCGGCTCGACAGCATCACGGCATCCGGACCGAGCTCGCCGCGGATCGCGGCCAGCGCCGCACGCATGTCAGTGGCCACGAATCGTCTGATGTTCATCTGTCATTCCTCCGTAAGCTACGCAGCATTCGCGCGGGGCAGCAGACGCGCGCGCGGTGCCACCGTTCGGGCTACCGACGCTCGCGACCACGCGCAGCGATTTGTTGTGCGGCACCTCGCCGTACGCGAGCACCGCGAGATTCGGCACGCCGTGGCGCGTAAACCGCGCGAGCCACGGCCGCAATTGAGTCGGCACGAGCAGCACGGCCGGCTCGGCGCGCAGCTCCTGCTGGCCCGCCGCGTCGAGCAACGCGCCGTGCAGACGATCCGCGAGGCTCGGCTCGAACGTCGGGCCGCCTTCGCCGCCCTTTGAACCCGTCGCGCAGCAGCATGCTCGAGCGACGGGTCGAGCGTGATCACAGGCAGCTCGTCGCGCAGGCCGTAGATGCCCTGGACGATCGAGCCGCCGAGCGCCTCGCGCACGTGTGCGAGCAACACGATGGGGTCTTGCGTGCGTCCCGCGTGCTCCGCGAGCGTCTCGGCGATCGTGCGGATGTTGCGCACCGGCACGCGATCGACGAGCAGCTCCTGCATGACCTTGACGACCACGCCGAGCGCGAGCGCGCCCGGCGTCAGATTCTCGACGAGCTTCGGCGCAGCTCTTGGCCAGGCGGTCGAGCAGCTGCTGAACTTCCTCGTGGCCGAGCAGCTGATGCGCATGGCGCTTCAGCAGCTCGCTAAGATGCGTGGCGACGACGGTGGCCGGATCGACGACCGTGAAGCCGAGCGACTGCGCGTGCTCCTTCGCCGCCGGCTCGATCCAGTATGCATCGAGGCCGAACGCCGGGTCCTTCGCACGCACGCCCACGAGCTGCGCTGTCACGCCGCCCGGGTTGATCGCGAGATCGCGTTCCGTCTGAATCTCGCCCTCGCCGACCGGCACGCCGAGCACGGAGATCCGGTAGGCGTTCGGCTTCAGCTCGAGGTTATCGCGAATGTGCACGGACTGAACGAGGAAGCCGAGCTCCTCGGACAGCTTGCGGCGCACTGCCTTGATGCGGCCGAGCAGAGGCCCGGATTGATTGCGGTCGACGAGCGGAATCAACCGGTAACCGACCTCGAGCCCGATCAGATCGACGGCGCTGACGTCTTCCCAGCCGAGCTCGCGATCGGCGACGGCGGCACCGGCGCCGGCTGCGGCGCGGCTTCGGTCTTGGCGGGCATTCGCGGCCACGCGGGCGCGCTTCTCGAGCCAGTAGCCCGCGGCGATCGTCGCGGCGGCCAGCAGCAGGAACACGACGTTCGGCATGCCGGGCAGGACGCCGAGCACCGCAAGCACGCCGCCCGCGACCGTCAGCGCGCGCGGATACTGCACGAGCTGGCGTACGACCTGTTCGCTCAACGTCGAGGCACGCGACATGCGCGTCACGATCACGGCCACGGCAGTCGACGCGAGCAACGCCGGGAGCTGCGCAACGAGGCCGTCGCCGATCGTCAGCAGCGTGTACACGCGGCCCGCATCGCCGATGGCCATGCCGTGATCGAACGTGCCGATCACGATTCCGCCGATGACGTTGATCGCAAGAATCAAAATACCGGCGACCGCGTCGCCACGCACGAACTTGCTGGCGCCGTCCATCGCGCCGTAGAAGTCCGCCTCCTGGGCCACCTCGGAGCGCCGCGCAACGGCCTGCTCCTGCGTGATCAGGCCCGCGTTCAGGTCCGCGTCGATCGCCATCTGCTTGCCGGGCATCGCGTCCAACGTGAAACGCGCAGTGACTTCCGACACGCGGCCAGCACCCTTCGTCACGACCATGAAGTTGATGACTACGAGAATCACGAACACCACGATGCCGACGGCGTAATTGCCGCCGATCACGAATTGGCCGAACGCTTCGATCACACGGCCGGCGGCGTCGGGGCCTGTGTGCCCGTGCAGCAGCACCACGCGCGTGGAGGCGACGTTCAACGCCAGGCGCAGCAACGTGATGCCGAGCAGTACGGTCGGGAACACGGAGAACTCGAGCGGCCGACGCACGTAGATCACGGCCAGCATGATCACGAGCGACAGCGTGATGTTGAACGTGAAGAACAGGTCGAGCAGGAACGGTGGCAGCGGCACGACCACCATCGCGAGCAGCGCCACCACGAGCAGCGGCACGCCGAGGCCGAGCCGGCCGACCACCGCCAGACGTTGCGTCATGACCGCGCTCACGCGTCAGCTCCCGCGGGGCTCCGAGAGGTCCGTGGTCGATATCGAGCACCGGCTTCTTCGGCGCGACTTTCGCGCCTCTGGGGGCCGTCGAGCGCGGCTTACCGCCGGGCGCGGTGCGCCCGGTGAGCTGGTAGATGTAAGTCAGCACCTGCGCGACGGCCACGTACAGCCGCGGCGAGATCTCCTTGCCGACGTCGCTCGTGAAATACAGCGCACGCGCGAACTGCGGGTGCTCGAAGATCGGCACGTTGTGCGCTTCGGCCACGCGGCGAATCTGCAACGCCATCAAGTCCGCGCCTTTCGCGACGACGCGCGGCGCCTTCATCTTGCCGGCGTCGTAGCGCAGCGCGACGGCGTAGTGCGATGGGTTCATGGCCACGACGTCTGCCTTCGGCACGTCGGCCATCATTCGGCGCGTCGCGATCGAGCGTTGCAGATTGCGAATGCGCGACCGCACCTCGGGCCGGCCTTCGGTCTCCTTCAGCTCGTCGCGAGTTTCCTGCTTCGTCATGCGCAACTGTCGGTGGTGATGCCAGAACTGGAACGGCACGTCCACGGCCGCGATGAGCATGAGGCTCGCCGCGAGCCCGCCAGCGAGATGCCGGCGAGCCACGCCGCACGGCCGATCGCCACCTGGAGCGTCAAGGTGCCGAGCGAGAGAAAGTCGTCGCCGAGCCGCCACAAGAGAAGCCCCGCAATCACGGCGACGACGGCGAACTTCGCGAGCGCCTTTAGGAGCTCGATCAGGCCGCTCACGCTCAGCACGCGCTTCAGGCCCGTGACGGGATTCAGCCGCGAGAAATCGGGCACCAACGCTTCGGTGCTGAAAGCCCAACCCCCGAGCGCAATCGTGCCCAGGACCGCCGCACCGATCGTCGCCACCGCCACCGGCGCCAACAGTTGCAGACCATTCGCGAGGGCGCCGACGAGCGCCCCCGGAAGCGCATCGGAGTCGAACAGCGCGGCCCGCGGCAGACTGAGACCGCCGCTCGAACAACCGAGCAAGATTGGTTGCGTAGTAGTCCCGCCCGATCAGCAGCGCAAGCGCGCCGGAGATCACGACGGCCGTGGCAGCGAGCTCGCGTGAACGCGGCACCTGGCCACGCGCACGCGCGTCGTCGAGCCGTTTGGCGCTCGGTTGTTCTGTGCGGTCGTGTTGTTGTGTCTCGTTGTCTGCCATGGCTGTCTCAGGCGACGAGTACCTGCGTCAGGAACGTCAGCGTGGTGGCCAGGAATTCGGCCAGCAGCGTGGTGAGGTGCCCGATGTTCAGCAGCAGCAGCAGGAAGCCGATCAGCAGGCCGGCAGGCAAGCCGACCGCGAACAGATTCAACGTCGGCGCGGCGCGACTCATGATGCCGAACGCGATGTTCGCGATCAGCAAAGCCGTGGCCGCCGGCAGCGCGATCCGCAGCGCGCCGGCAAACAGCTGACCGCCCCAGTTCGCGAGCATGAACAGGCCGTTCGCCGACAGCGAGTGCCCAACCGGCAGCGCCGAGAAACTGTCGGAGAGCAGCCGCAAAGTCGCCAAGTGCCCGCCGAGCGAAAGAAAGATCAGCGTGCCCAGGATCACGAAGAACTGGCTGATCACGGGCACCGAAATACCGCGCTGCGGGTCGACCATCATCGCGAGGCCGAGCCCCATGCTCATCGCGATGGTTTGGCCGGCGACGATCAACGCGTCGAAAATCATCTGCAGACAGAAACCGATCGCGGCGCCAATCAGAACTTCCTGCGCCACGACGAAGCCGGTCGCCAGCGAGAGCTCGAAGGCTGGCGTCGGCGGCAGCATCGGCGCCACGACCACCGTGGTCGCAACGGCCAACGCAAGCCGCACGCGCTTCGGCACGAGGCGCGCGCCGAAGATCGGCGCCACCATCATGACGCCGGCAATGCGGAAGAACGGCCAGACGGTGAACCCGAGCTCACGCGTCAGCATCGCTTCCAGCATATCGAGCGGAATCAGCATGGTCACCCTATGAGTTGCGGAATGCTCTTGATCAGCGATTCCGAGTAGCCCGATCAGGACTTTCAGCATCCAGCCGCCGCCGACGTACAGCGCGGCGGCGAGCACGAGCAGCTTCGGAATGAAGCTCAGAGTCACTTCGTTGATCTGCGTAGCGGCCTGAAAGACGCCGATCAGCAGACCGGCGGCCAGCGCGGCGAGCAGCATCGGCGCGGCGAGCATCGCCGTCACGACGAGTGCCTGCTGACCGATGATGATGACGGATTCTGGCGTCATGGTTTACCTCAGGCAAAGAAGCTCGACGCCAACGTGCCGACGAGCAGCGACCAGCCGTCGACGAGCACGAACAACATGATCTTGAACGGCAGCGAGATCAGCATCGGCGAGAGCATCATCATGCCCATCGACATCAGCACGCTCGCGACGACGAGATCGATGATCAGGAACGGAATGAAGATCAGGAAGCCGATCTGAAACGCGGTTTTCAGCTCGCTCGTGATGAAGCTCGGGATCACGCACCGCCAGCGGCACTTCTTCCGGGCCCGCGTACGGCTCGTGGCCGGACAGATCGACGAACAGTTTCAGGTCGTTCTCGCGCACCTGATCCATCATGAAACCGCGCAGCGGCACGATCGCATTCTTCGCGGCCGTCATCGCGTCCTGCTCGCCCGCCATGTACGGCACCACGGCTTCGTCGTAAGCGCGCGTAAAGACAGGCGACATCACGAAGAACGTGAGAAACAGCGAAAGGCCGATCAGCACCTGGTTCGGCGGCGTCTGCGGCGTGCCGAGCGCCTGGCGCAGAATCGCGAGCACGATCACGATGCGCGTGAACGCGGTCATCGACAGCAGCAGCGCCGGCAAAACCGTCAGCGCCGTCATCAACGCCAGCACCTGGATGCTGAGCGAGTAGGTCTGCTGACCGTTACCGAGCTGGCTTACAGTCACGGCCGGCAGCGACTGCGCGAACGCGTCGTGACCGAGCACGAGCAGCAGCGCGACGACCAACGCGTAGCGCACGATCCTCATGGCTGCTCCGGCAGCGTGAATGTCGGCTCGGGCGGCGTGCGCGCGTAGCCTGCGGCTGCGCCGACGGCGTGCCGACGTTGAACACACCGGCCGGGCTCACGGCGATCAAGAGCTCCGTGCCGCGCGCTTCGACGAGCAGCAGACGTTCCTTCGCACCGAGCGGCAGCGCCGCAAGCACCTTCAACGGACCGTTGCCGCGGCCGATCGAGAACGGCGCGCGCCGCACGAGCCAGGCCGCGCCGAAGATGAAACCGATCACGAGCGTCAGGCTCAGGATCACGCTCGACAGATCCGCGAGCTGCGACACCCGGCGCCGCGAACGCGACATCGGCCGTCAGCAGCAACGCGGCGCTCGCGAGCAGGCGCTTCATTCCTTCAGCGACTCCACGCGCTTCTCCGGGCTCACGACGTCGAGCAACCGGATACCGAACTTGTCGTTCACGACCACCACCTCGCCATGCGCCACGAGCGTGCCGTTCACGAGCACGTCGAGCGGCTCGCCCGCGAGCTTGTCGAGCTCGACGACCGAGCCCTGCGTCAGCGCAAGCAGGTTGCGGACGCTGATCCGCGTGCGGCCCACTTCGAGCGTCAGCACGAGCCGCACGTCCATGATCAGATCGAGGTTCAGCTGGCCGGCGCCGCCGCCAGCAGTGCGCGGCAGCTCGGCGAAGTCGGCCGCTGCAACCTGGTTCTCGGGGGTGCTCATCGAAGGGTCTCCTCAGGAAGGGTTCGCAGTGCTCTTGACGGCCTCGAGCACGCTGACGGCGTTGTAGCCGCGCGAGCGGCCGAACTTGCCGCGCAGCAGCGGCCGCGCGCCGGACCGCAACAGCGCGGTCTTCGGCATCTCGATTGGCAGGATGTCGCCGGGCTTCATCTGCAGCAGCTCGCGCATGCTGATGTCGGCCTCGAGAAACACAGTCGTGAGATCGAGGTAGCGTGTTCTCGAGCTGCGAGCGCAGACCCTGGCGCCAGCGCTGACGCGTTTCGGGCGACACCGTCTTCAACCCTTCGGCCAGCTTGTCGCGCACCGGCTCGAACGACGACAACGGCAGGATCAGGCAGATCGATCCGCCAACGGCGTTCAGCGTGACCTCGACGCGAGTGACGACGACGGTCTCGCTCGGCGTGGCCATGTTCAGATAGCTCGCGTTGACTTCGGTCTGCGCGTGCTGAAACTCGAGCGCCGCCACCGGCGCGAGCGCGCGGCGGAAGTGATCGGTCAAGAGGTCCACGATGACTCTGTTCAGGCGCTGCTCGGTCGGCGTCAGCGATCTCGCGCCGGGTTCGCGGCCGCACGGCCGCCGCCGCCGTAGTAGCGCTCGACGAGCGCGAACAGCAGCTTGCCGTCGACGGCAACGAGCGCGTTGCGCGGCCACGGCTTGATCGAAAACAGATTGAAGCTCGTCGGCACCGGCAATGCGGCGAGCCACTTGCCGTACGGCGCGAGCTGGACTTCCTGCAGCGTGACCTCGAGTGGCTGGTGGATCAGATCGCCGAGCTTGCGTTGGAACTCCGTAACCCAGCGCTCGTTCAGACGATCGAGCGTCGGCATTCGGCCGCGCACGATCCGGTCGTCGGCCACCAGATCGAACGGCTGCGGCACTCCGGGCGCGGGCGCAGCGGCGCCGCTCTTGTCGAGCAACGCCTCGACCTCGTCGTTGCTGATGTCGGCGCGCGCGGGCGTGTCGGCAGGTGGGGGGATTCGCGGCCATGGCGCGGCGTTGCCTCTACTGAATCACGAAGTTCGTGAAGTACAGCTCTTCGATCTCGCCTTCGCTGCCGTTCTTCGCCAGCACTTCGTTGGCCTTGGCCGTCAGGTCGGCGCGCAGCTTCTCTTTGCCCGCGAGCGTCGTGAGCTCCTCGAGCTTGTAGCTGCCAAGCAGGAACAGAAACGCGTTGCGCAGCGCCGGAGCGTGCTTCTTGATCTCTTCGATCGTCTTCTCGCTGCGCGCCATCGCCTGGACCTGCAGCTGCACGTACCGCGTGCCGTCTTCCTCGTCGAAGCTGACTACGAACGGCGGATCGAGCGGCACGTATTGCGCCGGCGCGAGCGGCTCCGCTTTCTCGGGCTCCGCCGCGCTGCGAGCTCGATCGGCGCGGCTTCCTCGTCCGCAGCCTGCTCGCCTTCTGCGGCGGGGGGCGCTGCTTGCCGCGTGGCCCTCGATGATCCGATTCAACAGGGGCGCCGCGACCTGGGCACCCAGCACCGCGACGAACAGCGCTACCGCACCGACGATCACGAGCTTCATGTGGCCCGGGCCGCTCGACTGGGGTTTGTCCTTCGCCTTGCCCTTGCCGTCCGGCTGGCCCTCCGTATCCGCATGCTTGTCCGATCCCGGCCATCGCAGAACTCCTGCAGAAACTGAACTCGCCAGTCAGTTTCCAAGTTCCGTGCCAGCGGCGCGTCCCGGACGCTTTGTTCAGCCAGAACAACGTGTTAGGGATGGGCTGGGCGCCACGGGAGCGCCGGAAAATTGGCGTTTCGACGGCGCGGTGACGGTCCGCCGCCGCCGGCTCAGGCGAACAGGTCGATGCGCCCGCCGCGCACGGGCCGCGGCCCGAACCGGCTCGCGCGCGTCGTCGTCCGCAACGGCGAACGGCGAATACTTCGGCACCACGACGCGCGGCGCACTCTCCTGCCCGCTCTGCCCGGTGCTGCCGCCGTGCACGCTCGCGCCGCCGAACGACAGGCCGTTCGAGGACAGCAGCTCGCGCAGCCGCGGCAGGCTCTGCGTCAGCTCGTCGCGGGCGGCAGAGTTGCCGGCCGTGAGCTGCACGAACGTTTTGTCGTCGACGAGCGAAATCTTGATATCGACGGAGCCGAGCTCGGGTGGATTCAGCTTGATGTGCGCTTCGCCGACGTGCTGGTCGACGAGCACTTGCACGCGGCTCGCGAGCGCGTCGTGCCAGTGCTCGGCACGCGTGTCGATCGGCAGCGCCCTGCCCCGCCAGCGCGGACGCGTCGGCCGTTGGCGCGGCCGCGGCTGCGGTCGCGACATGCGGCTGCGTGGGCGAGAGCGCCGGCGTCGTGCCCGTCGACGCAGCGGCGGTGTCTGCCAGACGCCGCGGTCGCCGGCAGCGCAAAAGCATCGAGCGTTGCCTCGCGGTGCACGGGTCGGGCAGCGGCGTCGGCGATTTCAGCGACGGGCGTCGGCGCGGCCGACGCGTTCACCGGCTCGAGCGCAGATCCATGGCCACGGCCGCCGATGGCCTCGCGACTGTCTGCTCGGGGGCGCGCGCCTGGCCTGCCCGCGGCGATTTCGGCGACGCATCCTGGGCGGGCGTTTGCGGCAGCGCCGCTTCGAGCGCTGCGGCTACTTCGGGGCCAGGCGCGACCAGCGCCTGAGCTGCCGCGGCCGGCGGCGTCGAGGCCCCCGCGGGCGGTTTGGTGGCGGCGACATCCGCCGGCGGAAGCCAAGTCGAGATCGGCAAAGCGGCGTAGTCGCGGCGTCGGCCGGTTGCGCCAGGCGGCGCGGAATCCTGGGCGCTCGGGGCGGGCGCCGCCGCAAGCTTCAGCTGTGTGAGCAGGTCGGCGCCTTGCAGCGGCGCAGATGTGACGGGCCGCGCAAGCGCGCTCGACGGCGCGGTCGAATCGCAGGCCGCGTCGACGGCCGCGGCAGGCAGCCCGTTGCCGGTGGCCGGCAAGCTTTCACCGCCCGGCAACGGCGCCGCCAACAGACCGAGCAGCCACTCGAAGGGCACGGCCGCGGTCGCTGCCGCATCGTCCTGGTCCGTCGGCCGCAAGGGCGGCGCGGCGGCGCGGGCCGTCGGGTCCGCGATCGCAGCCAAGCTGGGCGGCAGGGAAGCTACGAGCTCCATGGGCCCTGCTGAAAGACAGAGTCGATCATGCAGGGACTAGTGCAACAGGTGTGCCAGGCAAGCGGCGGCTAATGTCCTCCGAGCGAGCGTCGCAGCGCCTGCTCGTCGAGCTCGGCCTGGGTGCGTTTCTGCAGCTCCTGACGCGCCTCGCGGTGCCCGCGTTCGACAACCTGATCGAGCGACTTCGAGCGGCGGTACGACTCGCGCCAGCTTTCCGCCTCGAGCCGATAGCGTTCGACGATCTTCTGCAGCTCGGCTTCCTGCCCGGCTACCGCGGCGCAGAGCCGTGAAAGGAACGCGCGGCCATTTTGCCAACGCATGCTTTCCGTGGATTGCTCGGCCTCGAGCCGCTGGCGGTATTCGGCGAGATAGCTGCGCAGCTGCGTAAGCTCCTGCTCCTTGTTCTGGATGGCGCTCGCAGTGGCGGCCAGGCGACGCGCCGCTTCGTCCTCGACCCTGCCGGCGAATTCGGCGATCGGCTCGAGCCTAACTGCACGGTTCATTTGTTGACCTCACGCGTCGGCTCCGGACGGAACAACGCTTTCAAACCTTCGACACTATTCGGGAATGGAATCGATTCGTTGCCGTCCTGCTGCAGGAACTTCTGGACCGCCGGCCAGTAGTGGATGGCCTCGTCGACGCGCGGATCGCTGCCCTTGGCGTAGGCGCCGATCGTGATCAAGTCGCGGTTCTGGCTATACGCGGAATTCAGCTGCCGGAACCGCCGGATCAGTGCCTGATGTTCAGGCGAAGTGATCATCGGCATCAACCGACTGATCGACGCTTCGACGTCGATCGCGGGATACACACCGGTCTCCGCGATCCGGCGCGACAGCACGATGTGGCCGTCGAGCACCGCGCGCGCCGAGTCGGCGATGGGGTCGTTCGGGTCGTCGCCTTCCGTCAGCACGGTGTAGATCGCCGTGATGGAGCCGCCGTTCGGGCCGCCATTGCCTGCACGCTCCACGAGCTGCGGCAGTTTCGCGAACACCGACACGGGATAGCCTTTTGTAACGGGAGGCTCGCCGATCGCGAGGGCGATCTCGCGCTGTGCCTGCGCCACGCGCGTCAGCGAATCCATGAGGAGCAGCACGTTCTTGCCCTGATCGCGGAAGTACTCCGCGATGCTGGTCGCGAGCAACGCGCTGTGGACGCGGACCAGCGGCGGCCTGTCGGCCGGCGTAGCAATGATCACGGCACGGCGGCGCGTGACCGTGCGTCAGATACTGCGACACGAAATCCTGCACCTCGCGGCCGCGCTCGCCGATCAACCCAACGACGATCACGTCCGCGGTCGTGAACCGCGTCATCATGCCGAGCAGCACGCTCTTGCCTACGCCGCTGCCGGCGAAGAGCCCCAAGCGCTGACCGCGCCCGACCGTCAGCAACGCATTGATCGAGCGCACGCCCACGTCGAGCGGCTCGCGAATCGGCCGTCGATCGAGCGGATTCATGGGGCGCGGCGTGAGTCTGATGCGGTCCTCGCAGCGCAGCGGCCCGGCGCCGTCGAGCGGTTCACCCGCACCGTCGATCACACGACCGAGCAGCGCAGGGCCGGCCCAAGCCTCGAATACCTTGTGGCTCGGAATCACGCGTGCACCCGGCTTCACACCGCCGAGCTCGTCGGTGGCGACGAGCAGCAGCGATTCTCCGGAAAAGCCCACGACTTCGGTTTCTGCCGTGCTGCCGTCGGTGTCGACGATGAGACAGCGACTGCCGACCGGCGCTTCGCAGCCCGTGGCTTCGAGCGTCATGCCGGCCAGGCGACGCAACACGCCGTGCGCCACGAAACCGCGCGAGCGGTGCGGGCGTATTGCGGAGCGCGGAGAGCCGCGCGGCGAGCCGTGGACCGAGTTCTGCGGGGTCTGGTATCTGGCTCACCCGCGCCGCTCCGGTGCACTACCGCCGACGCGCGTCGCGGCAATGATCTCGGCGCAGCGCGCAGCCAGGCTGCCGTCGACGAGCGAGCTTCCGCTCGACAACACGCAGATCCCCGCGCGCGAGCGCGGCATCGATCGCAAGCTTGAACTTCAGCTCCGCCTGCGGCGGCAATTGGCCGCGGAACAGCGCCGCATCCTCAGTGTTCATGTACAACGTCACGTCGCGTACGCTCGGCGCGAGCACGGCAAGACAGTCGTGGACGGCGGCTTGCAGCGCAACCGGATCGCGCTCGATCTCGCGCCGCACGAGATGGCAGGCCAGCTGCACGCCCAACGCGACGACCTCCTCTTCTACGGCCTGCTCGAGCGCCTGAAACGGCTGAGTGAACGCCTGGCCGAGCGCCGTCAGTCGCGCGACGCGCGACGCGAGCTCGGCTTTGCCGGCCGCGAGCCCTTCCTCGAAGCCACGCTGTCGCGCCTCGTCCTGCGCCTGCCGCTGCAGCGTGTCGAGCTGGCCGGCCGTGAGCAGATGGGCGCCGCCTTTGGCTGCGCCGCGCAATGCATCGGCAGCCGTCGAATCCACGGGCGGAAAGTCGAAGCTCGCAGCGTCGCCCGCCTGGTCCTTGCTGATGATCCGTGAGCGACTCAAACGAATTCCTCACCGCCGCTCGCGAGCATGATCGTGCCTTCCTCGGCGAGCCGCAGTGCAACGGCGAGCACTTCCTTCTGCGCCTGCTCCACCTCGCTCAAGCGAACGGGGCCCTTCGTCGAAATGTCGTCACGCAGAATTTCGGCCGCGCGACTCGACATGTTCTTGAAGACCTTCTCGCAAATCTCCTCGTCGGCGCCTTTCAACGCCGTCGCCAACGTATCTGCCTGCACTTCGCGCAGGATGGCCTGCATACCGCGGTCGTCGACCTTCAGCAGGTTCTCGAACACGAACAGCGCATCCTTGATCAGCTCGCCGAGCTCTGCGTCCTCGCTCTTGATCGTGTCGATCATCGCGGTCTGCGCGCCGGCGCCGAGCAGGTTGATCATCTCGGCAGCGGCCTTCACGCCGCCAAGCCGCGCAGTCTTGACCGACGCGGCTTCCTTGGTCTGCCGCTCGACGATCGCGTCGAGCTCCTGCAATGCCGTTTCGGGCACCTCGTCGAGTCGCGCCACCCGCAGTGCGATGTCCGCCTGCTGCGCCTGCTCGAACGTGCGCAGCACGTCGGCGGCCTGCTGGCTCGATAGATGCGCGAGGATCGTCGCCACGATCTGCGGATGCTCGTCCTTGATGACCTCGGCCACCGCGCGCGGGTCCATCCATTTCAACGCATCGATGCCAGTCGAATCGCGCCCCTTCACGATGCGGCCGAGCAGCGCGCCCGCGCGCCGCTCGCCGAGCGACTCCGTCAGCACCTTGCGCAGATAGTCGTTACTGCCGATGCCGATGGCGGTCTTGCCCTGCACGGCCACGAGCAGCTGACCGAGCACGTCGGTCACGCGTTCGCGCGGCACGTCGGCGAGCCCGGCCATCGCGGTACCCAGCTTGTGCACTTCCTCGACATCCATGTGGCGCAGCACGGCTGCGGCCGTCTGCTCGCCGAGCGTCATCAACAGGATTGCGGCACGCTGCGTCCCGCCGATCGTCGCTGCTTCAGCCATTGTCTTCGCCTACCCACGTACGGACTACTTGCGCCACCTGGCGCGGATCCTGACCGGCGACGCTGCGCGCCGCGGCCATTCGGTCGTCATATCCCATCGGCAGCGCCATCGGCCGGCCGCCGACCAGGACGGGCTGCAACTGCGCGGCGTACTCGCCGCCCATGGGCGCCGGCGCGATCGGTTGCGGACGGGTCAACATCTGCATCATCGGCCGCAGCACGAAGTACGCGAGCGCGAGCACGAGCATCGCGCCGAGCACCTGTCGCGCGATGCTCCAGATCTGCGGGTTCTGCCACATCGGCGTCGCCGGCGGAGCCGCGACCTGCGGCGTCTGCTGGAACGCCGAATTGATGACGGAGATCGTGTCACCGCGCATTTCATCGAAGCCGACGGCCTGCTTGACGAGCGTCGTCAACGACGTGATCTCCTGCTCCGTCAGCGGTGTCGACGCGCCGCGCGCTTGCGCAGGCGGCCTGTTGTCGACGAGCACGCCGATCGACAGGCGTTTGACCGCGCCGACGGCCTGGCGCGTGTGGCTTACGGTCTTGTCGAGCTCGAAATTGCGGACCTGCGACTTCGTCGAGCTCACGGGCGTCTCCGGAGTGGTCGCCGTCTGCGCAGCGGCCGGTGGCCGCGCGACTTGCGCCGGCTGATTGCTGAGCGCGCCGGGCACGCCTTGCACACCGTCACCGTGCCGGGTGTCCTCGCTGGTCTGCTCGCTGCGGACCATCTGCACGTTCGGATCGAAGCTCTCGCGCGTCTGCTCAACTCTGCGTGAAATCGACCTCGGCGGTCACGCTCGCTCGCACGCGCTCCGCGCCGACGATCGAGCCGACGAGATTCGTGATGCGCTGCGCGTACCCTTCCTCGATCTGCCTGCGGTATTCGAACTGCGAGGTGGTCATGCCCGACGTGGAGTCGTCGTTCGTGCTGGTCAAGAGGCCGGCACTCTGATCGACGACCGTGACGTGCGACGGCGTCAGATCCGGCACGCTCGAAGCCACGAGGTGCACGACGGCCTGAACCTGCGCGTCGTCGAGCCGACGACCCGCGAACAATTTCAGCATCACCGATGCGCTCGGCTCCCGCTTCTGTCTTACGAATGCCGATTGCGGCGGCAGCGCGAGGTGCACGCGCGCCATCTCGACCGGTTGCATGGCGCCGATCGTGCGCGCGAGCTCATTCTCCACGGCGCGCACGTACAGCGCATTCTCCATGAACGGCGTCTGGCCGAACGAGGTACGCCCCGACATTTCCTCGACGCCGAGGCCGGTGCCGTGCGGCAAGCCGGAGCTCGCGAGCTGCATGCGGACCTGGTACTTGCGGTCGGCCGGTACGAGCAGACTGCCGTTGCCCGAGTCGAGCTTGTACGGCACCTTCGCGCTATCGAGTTGCGCCGTGATCTCGCCGAGATCGCGGTCGCCCAGGCCGGAATACAGCGGCGTGTAGTTCTCGCCCTGCGACCACAGCGCCATCGCGACACCGACGGCCACGGCCGCGGCAACGCCGACGAACAGCAGGATCTGCCTGATCGCGGGCGGCAGCAGCGTGTACAGCGGCGCGGCGGCGGGTTGTGCGGTAGTTTCAATGTCTGCCATAAGTATCCTCGGTCACCGATCGCTAGATCGGCATGTTCATGACTTCTTGGTAAGCGTTGACGAGGCGGTTACGCACCTCGGTCATCGCCTGGAACGACAGGCTCGCCTTCTGCAGCGCGATCATGACTTCGGGCAACGTGACGGACTTGTCGCCGCGCTCGAGCGACGCGGCCATGTCGGTCGCAGTGTTCTGCGCGCGATTGACGGCGTCGATCGACGACTGCAGCAGCTCGGCGAACCCGCCGGTCTCCTGCGTCACGGTCGTCTCCGGCCGCCGGTCGGCAACGGCTCCGAGCCGTTGCATCTCGGCCAGAAGACGGGTCATCTCGACTCCACTCATCGCTGTCACTCCTCTGGTCTTCAGACGCGATCGCCCGGCACTCGCAGGCCGGCGGCGCGCATCTTCTGGAGCTTGTAACGCAGCGTGCGATCCTTGAGGCCGAGCTGCTCGGCCGCCTTCGTGCGCACGCCGTGGTTCATCTCGAGCGCCGTCACGATGCGCCGCGTCTCTTCTTCCCAGAGCTCGCCGGCGAGGTCGGCAGCCGAGAGCGCGCGTCGCGTGCTGCCGCATCGCGTAGCGGGCCGCTCGACGAGGCCAAGATGATGAGCTTCGATCTGCGGCTCGCCTTCCGACAGCAGCAACGCGCGCTGCATGACGTTCTCGAGCTCGCGCACGTTGCCCGGCCAGCGATGAGCCGCGAGCCGTGCCACGGCTTCCGGCGGACAGCGGCCGCGGGCGCGTGCTGCGCGCTTCGATGAAACGCTGCGCGAGCGCGGCCACGTCACCGGTCCGCTCACGCAGCGGCGGAATCTTCAGCGGGAAACACGCTCAAGCGGTAATAGAGGTCTTCGCGGAAAGTCGCCTTCGCGCACGGCCTGCTCGAGATCGCGATTGCTGGTCGCGATCACGCGCACGTCGAGCGGCAACGGCTTGCTGGCGCCGAGCGGCTCGACCTCGCGCTCCTGCAGCACGCGCAGCAGCTTGGCCTGCAGCGCCAGGTCCATTTCGGTGACTTCGTCGAGCAGCAGCGTGCCGCCGTTGGCCTGCACGAACTTGCCGACGCTGCGAGCCTGAGCGCCGGTGAAAGCGCCCTTCTCGTAGCCGAACAACAGCGCCTCGAGCATCTGCTCCGGGATCGCCGCGCAGTTCACGGCGACGAACGGGCCTGCGTTGCGCTTCGAATGCGTATGGATGAAGCGCGCCAGCACTTCCTTGCCGGTGCCGCTTTCGCCGTGCAGCAGCACCGTCACGTCGCCCTGCGCCACGCGCAGCGCGAGCGCGAGCAGCGCGACGGCTGCGCGGATCCTCGGCCACCGGCTCGCGAGCCTGCGCGCTCGCGCGGCCGCGGGCCGCGCGTAGCGCGCGACGCGGCGCTCGAGCTCCTCGGCCTCGAACGGCTTCACGAGATAGTCGACGGCGCCGTCGCGCATCGCGGCGACCGCCTGGTCGATCGTGCCGTAAGCGGTCATGAGCAGCACGGGCGGCGCCGACGGGCGCTGCTGCAAGCGGCGCAGCAGCTCGCGGCCGTCGACCGGCTGCATCTGCACGTCGCTCACGATCGAGATCGACGGCGGTGTCGTTCAGAACCTTGAGCGCCTCGCCGCCATCCGCGGCGGCGAGCACGTTGAAGCCCGCGGTCTCGAGCGTGCTTACGAGCGCGTCCTGCAGCGGCCGATCGTCTTCGACGACCAGCACCGTGGCGTGATTGGTCATGCGACCTCCCGCACTTCCGCTGGCGGGCGGGAGCGGCGGATCGACCGCGGCGACGCGCGGCAGATCGAGCTCGATGCTCGTGCCGCGCTCCGGCGTCGAATGCAGCACGAGCTCGCCGCCGTGCGCTTCGGCCACGGTCTTCACGACCGCGAGCCCAAGACCCGTGCCGGCGGCGCGAGTCGAGAAGAACGGCTCGAACACGCGCGACTGAATGCTCGGCGCGATGCCGGGGCCGTTGTCTTTCACCGTGAACTCCATGCGATCGCCGTGCAAGCCGCGCTTTCAGCGTCACGACGACGTTCGGCGCAGACTCGAAAGCGTTGTTGATCAGATTCGTCAGCGCCGCGGTCAACGCGGTGCGGTTGCCGTCGAGCTCGACGAGCGTATCGGTGCCGTCGATGACGAGGTGCGCGCCGTGCGGTTTCACGGCCGTCGCCGCGTCGTGCACGGCCCTGAACAGGTCGGCCACTCGCACGCGCTCGCCCGGACCTTTGCCGCGCGCGAACACGAGCATGTCCTGCACGAGCAGATCGAGGTGCCGCAGCCGGTCGATGCCCTTCTCGAGCAACGTGGATCGCTGTGCCTCGTCGCGCCGCGAACGGCACTGCGACAGATACAGCAGCGCGCCGGCGAGCGGCGTACGGATCTGGTGCGCGAGGCTCGCGGCCATCTTGCCGATCGCCGACAGCCGCTGATTGCGGCTCACGAGCTCCTGGAGCGCGCGCGTCTCGGTGACGTCGGTGAGCAGAATGATGCGCGGCGGATTGCTGCGGCAGCAGGCTCGTCGCGAGCGACACTCGGCGACCCGCACGCGTCAGCCAGTCGCCGCCGGCCGACAGCGGATGCTCCAGCATTGCGCGGGCGACGTTTTGCCATGGGGTTCCGGCGAGACCCGACGCCGAGCAACTCCTCGGCGCCGCGGTTGTATTCCTGGATCAGGCCGGCCTCGTCGACGACGATCACACCGGCCGGCAGCGTGCCGAGCAGCGAGCGCAGCCGCTCGGCCGTTCGTTCCGCCTCGTGCGCTGGCGCGCTCGCGCGCGCCGCGCGCGTCCTCGAGCTCGGTCGTCAGCGCCGCAGCGCGTTGCTGCAGCACCTGATACGAGCTCTGCAGCTCCGCCGAAAGCTTGTTGAAGACGCTGAACGCCTTCTCGAGCTCGCCGAGCGGGGCGCGATTCGATTGCCAAACTGTTGATCGGCCATTTCAGTACCTCGCAACGCGCTGGAGCAAGTTCCGTGCCGAGAGCCGAAACCGAGCAACGGCGCGGCCTGCGGCTGAGCGGACGGGCGCTCGGCGTCAACCGATTGACGCTCGCGGCCGGAAAATCGGCTTCATGGCGGGAGAACTGTGTCGACACGCGCTCGCGACCGCGCGGCGAATGGCGCAGCGCGCGGGGCCGTGGTCATGTGAGATCTGCGCTCTGCTACGCGTGCGCGTGCAGATCGTACTTGCGGAGCTTTTCGACGAGAGTCGTGCGACGCAGGTTCAGCAGGCGCGCGGCGTGCGCGACGGTGCCGTCCGTCTGCGCGAGCGCGCTCGAGATCAGCTGCTTTTCGATGTTGCCGAGATGCTCGCGCAAGTCGAGCCCCGTGCTCGGCAGCACGGTGGCCGCCGGGGCTGCCGCCTTGCGGCGCTCGCCGATCGCGGCTGGCAGATGCTCGCGGTCGATGGTCTTGCCGGGATACAGGATCGACAGCCGCTCGACGAGATTCTGCAGCTCGCGGATGTTGCCCGGCCACGAATAGCTGCGCATGCAGTCGAGCGCCGTGGCGGTGAATTGGATCGACGGCCGGCCTTCCGCTTCGCCGCGCTTCACGAGGTCGGCGACGAGCTCGGGCAAGTCATCGAGCCGGTCGCGCAGCGGCGGCACGATGATCGGGAAATACGTTGAGGCGGAAGAACAGGTCCTCGCGAAACTCGCCGACGCCGGTGCGCGCTTCGAGATCGCGATGCGTGGCGGCCAGGATCCGGACGTTCGAGCGGCGCGTCTCGGCGCTGCCGACTCGCTCGAAGCTGCGCTCCTGGAGCACGCGCAGCAACTTGACCTGCATGTCGACGCTCATGTCGCCGATCTCGTCGAGGAACAGCGTGCCGCCGTCGGCGAGCTCGAAGCGCCCGACGCGCGCAGTCAGTGCGCCGGTGAACGCGCCCTTTTCGTGACCGAACAGCTCGCTCTCGAGCAGATCGCGCGGAATCGCGCCGCAATTGACGGGAACGAACGGGCGCGCCTGCGCGCGTCCGGAAAGCTCGTGGATGCGGCGCGCGACGAGTTCTTTGCCGCAACCGGACTCGCCGCGGATCAGCACCGTGCTGTCGTAGCCCGCGACCTGGCGCATGAGCCGGTCGAGATCGTGAATGGCGGCCGAGGGGCCTACCGGGAAAAGCTTGGGCGCTGACGCTCGCATCGATCATTGACTGCACCTTCGCGGCCTCTTGCCGCTGCGCGGGTCCCGCCCATCCACCGGCGATGACCCGACCAACCCCATGTGACTTCGCGTCACGCAACCAACTGTTTCATTACAGTTTTTGGCAGGCGTTGAAGTCCGCCTCCGGGTGGCACCGCCCGCAAAGCACGGAGCGTCTGCCATGGCTGGTTATGTTATGCAGCCCGCGCAAAAAATATGTGCAGTGGCTCGCAATTTTTATAGTTGCGTGGCCTGAAGCAGTTGGTAATTGCAGACGCGATCGAGCGACTCGCTACTACCTGTTTTCGACGTAGCGCGCCGCAGCAGCGTGCCCGGCGGTGACCGTGGTGGCCTCCCGCAGCACGCGCCGGCGATGGTGCTCGACGAGGCCGATCAGCCGGTGCGTTCGTTGCGCGACCGCGTCCAGCACCGACCGGACGTCCATGGCGGTCTGCTCGGCGACGAGCTTTTCGAGCTGCGCGCGGCGCTCGGTCTCGAGGCTCGCTCGCCTGCTGCCAATCGCCGGCGTCGATCGCGGCCTGCACGCGATCGGTCAGCTCGAGCAACGTGTCGAGAGCGGTCGTCACGGTCTAGGCCTTGGCCGCCGGCGCGATGCCGTCCCAGCCGAGCTTGATCTCGCGCAACAGCGAGCCGACTTCCTTCAAGCAGCTCGCTGCGATTCTCGAGCTGCGCGCGAAGCAACGTCCGCGACACGTAGTCGTATAACCGCTCGAGATTCGCCGCGATCTCGCCGCCGCCGGCCTTGTCGAGCCCGAGCGTCAACGCCTCGATGATGCCGAGCGCCTTGCCGATCTTCTCACCCTTGGCCGAGACCTCGCCGCGCTCGAGGTGGCCGGTCGCCTCCGCGACCCGCGCCAGCACGGCGTCGAGCATGACCTGCACGACCTGGTAAGGCGTGGCCTCGGCCAGGTTGCCGTAGGCGCCCATCGTTCGGTAGTTCTGCAATCCGGAATGGCTCATGGACCTGATCCTCTGTCGATCAGCGGGTGCTATTGTGTAATCCCGGCAAGTTGGCGAGTTGTTGCGTCAGATAGTTGCTCGTGCTCTGCAGCTTCGCGAGCAGCGTATCGAGGGCATTGAATTGCTTCGTGTAGCGTGCCTGCAACGCCGTGAGTCGATCGGTCAGCGTGCCGCGCGCTGGTCGCCGATGTCTTTGATCGTGGCGTTCAGCGTCTGGGTGCGTTTGTCGAACAGGCCGCTCGGCGCCGACGTACTGATCGAGCAGATCGCCGAGCTTGACTGCGACGCCGACCTTGTCCGCCGCGAACAGCTGGCCGACGCCATCGAAATTCGTGTTGAACGCCGCATCGAGCTGCGTGCTGTTGATCGACAACTTGCCGTCGAGCTCCGGCGCTGATGCCGATCTGCGCCAGCATGTTGGTCGACTCGTTGACGCCGGGAACGGTGGAGGACGAGCACGCGACGCAGCTGATCCGCAATGTTCAGCACACCGGTATCGCCGAACAGCGGACCGCCCTGCTTCGTGGTCGCGTTGTAACTCGCGACGCTCTTGATAGCGTCGACGATGGCGTTGTAACTAGTGACGAAGTCGCCGACCGTCTTGCGCGTGGCGGTGCGGTTGTAGTCGACGCTGAGCGTCGTGGTCTCGCCCGTCGCGTTCGCCTCCTGCAAATCCAGCGTGACGCCGGTTATCGCGCCGCTGATCGAGTTCGTCGCGCTGGTGGCAAGCACGCCGTCCACGAGCACGTGCGCATCGAGCGCCCGACTGAGCTGCGTCATTCCGGTGCCCGAAGGCGGATACTCGAGCTCCACGAGGCCGCCGTCGCCACCGCTCTGCGTAATGGTTATGGCGTTTGCGAGCCCGGTATCGCGACGCCGTGATCGTGAGCCGCGCCTCGCTGGCGCCGGTGATCACAGTCGCCATGACCTTGCTGCCGGCGGCCGACGAATTGATGGCCTTGGCGATCCCGGCCAGCGTGTTGTTGCGTGTCGTCGATGTCGATCTCGTAGATCTGACCGCCTGCTGTGATCTGCAGCGTGCCGGTGCCGACAGCCGTGGAGCTCGACGCGAACGAGCCTGGACTGCAGCTTCTGCGCGCTCGCGAGCTGCTGTACTTCGACCGCGTAGCTGCCCGGGACGGCCGTGCCGTCAGTCGTCGCAGTCAGGAAATCCGCCGACTGAAAGCGCGGCCTGGCGACCCTGGAATTTGTCGAGGCTCTTCAGCGCGGCGACCGTGTCCTGGAATTTGGCCAGCGCCGCGCGCAACGTGCCGAGCGCCGAGAGCTTGCCCTGAACCTTGGCTTCTTGCTGAGTCAAGCGCGCACTCTTCGGCGCGCCCTCGGCAGCTGACGAGCTTCTGGACGAGCCCGGCGACGTCGAGACCGGAGCCGACGCCCGATGTAGCGATGGTGCCCATATACGGATCCCTGCCTGCCCTAAAGCGAAGCGGCTCACTGCCGCCCACAAACCATTAGCAAGATGCATGCCACGCTCAGGCTTGGGCATCGAGCAAGGCGCCGGAGACTTCGAGCGCTCGCGACACTGACGAGCACCTCCTCGGACGGGATCTGCCGTATGACTTCCTTGGTGGCGGCGTCGACGACGGTAATCACCGTCCTGCCGCTGCCTTCGTCGATGCGGAAGCTCAAGTTCCGTTGCGCCGCTGCCATCGCGTCGTTGAGCTTGCGCAGCGCGCGCTCGAGATCCTGTACGTCCGCCGCCGCTCGGCGCCGCCGGCAAATCTTCGCCGCTGTGCGACGCGGCTTTGCCGGCCGACCACCACGGAGGCTGCCGAATTCTGACCCGACGGCTCCGACGTCCTTGCGGGAGCCGCGGTAACTGCTGTCACGTTACCTACCATCGTCGTCCCCTCGGATCGCGGGGCCCATGGATGGCCACCGCGCCCTCGGAAAACGGGGCGGCACGCTCCGCACGCCGCCCCGCGATCTTCAACTACTCATAGCGCGGGTTCCGTCCCGCGTTTTCGCTGCTCCCTTACCGAAGGAGCGCCAGGACGCTCTGCGGCGCCGCATTGGCCTGCGCCAGAATCGCGGTACCGGCCTGCTGCAGGATCTGCGCGCGGGTCAGGTTCGCCGTCTCGGCCGCGAAGTCCGCGTCGAGAATTCGGCTGCGCGATGCCTGGAGGTTCTCGCTGACGGCCGACAAGCTCGCGATCGTCGACTCGAAGCGGTTCTGGATTGCGCCGAACGTGCTGCGCAGATTGCTGACCGTCGTCAAGGCGGCATCGACGCGATTCATCACGTTGTTCGCACCGGACACGGTCAACACGTTGGCGGCCGCCAGCGTGGTCGTGTCCTTCGCGATCGTGAAGTTCGCGGTTGCGAAGCCCATGATCGCGCCGTCGCCGGTCGCGATGATGTTCTCCGTGGCCGTGAGCGTCAGCGTGCCGCCGTTGACCGCGCCCGCAACGACGCTGTACGCGGAAGCGTCGGTGATCGTCGCCGTCAACGTACCGTCGCGGTACGTCACGCCATTCACGGTCGAAGCACCGCCGGCGCCGGCAGAGATGCCGCCCGCGGCCGCGCCGGCGAAGACCTGCGCGATGTTGATGTCCCGGCCGTCGGCCGCGCTCAAGCGCAAGTCCGTGCCTGTCAGGGTCGCCGTCACGCCCGTGGTGCTCGTCTGGGTGTTGATCGCGTCGGTGATCTGCTGGGCCGTCAACACGCCGTTCGTGTTCTGGTTGTAGCTCGCGAAGATGTCCTGGCCGTTGATCCGCAGGCTGTAGGCGTCGCCGACAGCCGTGCCGGTCGTTGCAGCACCAACGAACTCAACGTTGTTCGTGGCCAAGACCGTCAAACCTGGCACGCTGGCCGCATTGATCGCGCGAGCCTTCGCTTCGGCGCTGCCGATGGACTGGCCCGCCTGCGCACCCTGCGTCGCAAGCCCGATGGTCTTCGCGGCGGTCGAGCCCACTTGGATCGTGCCCGAGCCGCTCAGATTGGCGACCGTGGTTTCAACGGTGGACGTGCCGCGTCGCGATCTGCCCGATCTGGCTAGCCTTCACGCCACCCGCCAGATTCACGTTGATCGTCTCGCCGACGTTCGCGCCGACCTGGAACGTCGCGGTGCCGAACGTGCCGTCGAGCACCTTCTGGCCGTTGAACGACGTCTGCGTGGCGATGCGCTCGATTTCAGCGAGGCGCTGCTGGACTTCCTGGTCCAACGCGGCGCGGTCCGAGGCGCTGTTGGTCGCGTTGGCCGACTGCACCGCGATCTCGCGGATGCGCTGCAGGTTGTTCGTGAGCTCGCCGAGCGCGCTTTCCGCGGTCTGCGACAGCGAAATACCGTCGCTCGCGTTACGCACAGCCTGGTTCAGGCCGCGAATCTGCGTCGTGAACCGATTGCTGATCGCGAGACCGGCGGCGTCGTCCTTCGCGCTGTTGATGCGCAAGCCGGACGACAGCCGCTGGAGCGACGTCGCCAGGGCCGACTGCGAGGTCGTCAGGTTGCGCTGCGCGTTCAGCGACAGCACGTTCGTGTTGATGACTTGAGCCATGTTCGTACTCTCCTAAAGGTATCCGTGGTTGCCAGACGGCCGTTATTGGCCTCTTACGACCGAGCCGCCGTCCGGCTAGAGCTCTGTCGTCATGCCCACCTTTATCGGGCCCACGGTGGAATCCTTGAGGAGAGGTTGTGAGACGCGGTTCACGTCCCGGCGCCCCCTCGGGGGCGCCGGGACACAAACAGGAACCGGCCTAGATGTATTTGAATAAGGAGAGGTCTTGCGTGCGCGCGAACGTCTGCTGCGCCGCATCGAGCCCGAACAGCTGCTGCTGCAGCCGGCTCAGCGCGTCGGCATAGTCGAGGTCGCGCACGGACGACAGAGTCGTATTCAGATGCAGCGCGAAATCGGCGCTCAACGAGTCCTGCTGATCGAGCGCTCGCACGCGCGCGCCGATTTCGCCGCGCACGTCGACGATGTGCGACAGCGCGCTGTCGAGATCGCCGATCCGCTGCCCGATGTTGCTGTGCAGCTGCGCGCGTTGTGCGCCGCTCGGGACCGGTGTCTCGAGCGCCGCAATCATGTCGTCCAGCATTGCGAACACGTCGCGATTACCGGCTGGGGCTACGGTGAACGAATCGCCGGACGCGGGATCGCCGTCGATACGAATATCCACGCCGCGAAACGTGATCGATTGCCCCGACGTGAACGTGCCGGAGGAAACGACCGCGTTGGCGCTGTCACGCACCTCGTAGGTCGTGGGCGTCAGGAAGTTGATCCGGTAGGTGTCGCGAACCCAGGCAGGCGGGTTCGCAAGGCTGCTGGCACCGAGAACGCCAGAGCCGGTATTGGCCGGGTTCACTGCCAGCGCGAATGTGCCGTTGCCCTGCGGAATCTTCTGAAACACATCGGAGCCGGAGTCGTTGATCGCGACGAAACGGCTATCGCTGATCTGCAACGTGCGCTGGCCCTGATCGCCGTTGTAAACGATGCTGCCCGTGGCCGTCGCGGTGAACGGGGTAGCCGCCTCGTTGTAACCGCCGAACAGATGCCGTCCGTCTACGTCGGTGGTGTTCGCCAGCGCCAACAGACCGTCGCGTGCTTGGCGGATCTCGGCCGCGATGGTTACGCGGTCGCTGTCGCTCGCCGTGCTGTTGTTAGCCTGCAAGGCGAGCTCACGGACCCGCTCCAAGCTGTCGACGACACTGGTCAACGACGATTCCTCCAGCCCGAGCTGATTACGCGCAAAGTCGGAATTCGACCTGTACTGGTCGAGGCGCGACAGCGATGCATCGAGGTGCGCAATGCGCGCCGCGGCCACGGGGTCGTCGGACGGCCTGTTGACTCGCTGTCCGCTCGACACCTTTTCCTGCGTGTCGATGATCCGGCGCTGGGCCGTTTCGAGCGCCGCCAGGAAAGCCGAACGTAGTGTGTCGTTGCTGACTCGCATGGCTCAGGCTCGCAGCGCTGCAAGGACCGTCTGGAACAGTGTGTCGGCGACGGCCATCATTTTCGCTGCCGCCTGGTAAAGCTGTTGGAACTTCAGCATGTCAGCGGCTTCTTCATCGAGATTAACGCCCCGCACCGACTCGAGCCGATCCTTGCTCTGGTTGAGCACGGATTGCTGCACGTCGCGCTGCGTGGTGATCTCGGCTGTACGCGAGCCAACGTCGGTGATCAGGGCCGCCGTCGCGGTCTGCAGGTTCATATTGCCACTGAAAACGCCTTGGCCGAGACGATCAATCATGGCCTGCATGTTGCGGTTGTCGCCCGTTCCGCCGGCGTTCGCCTCGATCACAAACTGATCACCCGCGGCCGGCGTGCCCGCGATCTGCACACGCGTGCCGTTCAAGTCGATGTTCGCGCCGGGCGTGTACGCAAAGGCACCGGCGCCGTTCACGCTGTACGTCGTAGCGTTGATGAACTGGATCGTCGTGGTCAACAGCAGATTCACGTTCGTGGCGTCGATGACCTGCCCCGCAGATATCGACGCCGTCCCGGCGTTGCCGAGCGCGGTATTCGTACGGGTGGGGGCGGCGGCGGCGATGTCGGCCGGCCGCGTCACGAGCAGCTGTATCGTCCCCGCCACGTTCTCGAGCGGTTTCATGAGGAACTGATCATTGGCCGCGGGCGCCCCGCTTACGACCATGCTCAAGCCGTCCGCCACGAACGGGTTCGCGCCCGTGCCGGCGCCCGTCATCGGCACGACGGCGCCATTGTCGACGCGCTGTAACGTGTAGCTCGTGCCGTCGTAGGTCAGCTTGTAATTCGTCGGCTGGAGCGCGGCGACGCCTGTGATCGTGACCGCGAGACTGCCGGTGCCGGTATTCCCTGCCGAGGAGAACGCTTGTGGCCCGGCGATGGAGAAGAAATCGCCGCCCATCTGGCCTTCCGCGTCCATACCGCTGCGATGCACCTGATTCACGGTGTCGACCAGGCCGACGACGATCCGACCGACCTGGGAGCGCGCCGGCGCCAGCATCTCGCGGCTGAAGTCGAGCGTGCCGCCAAGCTCGCCGCCCGCCATGAACTGCGTCACGTTGACGTCGTTGCCGAGACCGGTCAGCACGATCTGCGGCTGCAAAGGATCGGCATTCCCAGGCGTCACCTTCAGGGTGGCCGAGTCCGAGCCGAGCACGAGCACCTGACCCGAGCCGATGAACACCGACATGGTGCCGTCGCCCTGCTGGGCCGTGGAAACCTGCACGAGACCGGATAGCTGCTCGAGCAGTTGGTCGCGCTTGTCGAGCAAGTCCGAAGGCACGGCCTTGCCCGACGCCGAACCGGCTTCGACAAGCCGTTTGTTGATGTCGGCAAGCTGTTTGCCGATCGTGCTCACGTTGTCGGCAGCCGCCGTAAGTCGCGTGCGAACTTCGTCGCTGAGCTCGGTGAGCTGCTGGTCCATGGTCTTGAACCGAGAAACCAGATTTCTCGCTTCGGCCAACAGCGCTTGGCGGCTCGAGCTCGACGACGGATCGTTCGCGACATTCTGCAACGAATTTACGAACGACTGCATAGTAGCCGTCAAACCAGTGTCGGAATCGGCCAGCATGTTGTCGAGCGATTCGGCAAGCGAAACGAACGCGTCCGCTCTGCTGAAGCTGCCGGAAGCACTACGCAGCTGCCCCGCGAGAAGATCGTCCGACACCCGGCGCACGGTCGAGATGTCGACCCCGGCGCCAATGAAGGTCGAGCCGAGGCGCTGGGCCTGCCGCTCAACTAGCTCGACGCGTTGGCGCGTGTAGCCCGGCGTGTTCGCATTCGCGATGTTGTTCGACGTAGTGGTCAAGGCCCGCTGCTGCGATATCAGAGCGGAGAGGCCGATGTTCAGTAGGTCTGCCATGCGATGTACTCAGCTCGTTACAGTGCCAAATCGCTGGATGGACCGGTAGCCGCGCCCGTCGGCGCCGGCGTCGCGAGCTCCGCGCGGCGCAGTGCTCCGTCGAGCCGTTGGCCGTGGTAGATCGCGAGCCACTTGTCGGCGTAGCTGGGATCCGTGGCATAGCCCGCAGCCTGCACGGCGTGAGCGTACGCTTCCGGGTTGTCTGCGTTCGCGAGCGCAGCGGCGTAGCGCGGCGTGTTGCCGATCAGATCGGCGTAGTCAGCGAAACTCGCAGCCGAGCTCGGGTAAGCGCGGAAATTCGCGCGGCGGCCCACAGCGACGCCGTCCTCGTGCTCGAGGGTCCATTGAGCGGTCCGCGCGCCGCTCCACGTACCGCCGGCCTTGATGCCGAACAGGTTGTTGGCCGACGCGCCGTCGGCGTGTTGCGGCACGGCGCCGCCCCAGCCAGTCTCGAGCGCTGCCTGCGCGAGCAACAGGCGCGGCTCGACGCCAAGCGCCGTCGCAGCAGCGGTCGCGTGCGGCAGAAGCTGCGCGACGAAATCCTCTGCCGGCGATGCGGTGGCATCTTCGCTGGTCGTACCGCCGAGTGCCGCCATGCTCTGCGGCAGCGCCGCGGGGAATTCGGCCGTGGCTTGCGACGCGGCCGTAGCCGCTGGCAGCGCCTCGGTCGGCGACTGCGCTTCGACACTGGGCGGCGCCGAGGGGTGCCGGGCCCGTACCAGGCAGCGGCGCGCGCACCGCGCCCGGCAGCATCTGCGCTCCCGGAGTCAACTGCTGCAGCAGCATCTTGCCGAAGCCGAGCCCGCCATGGCGCGCCATGTCGAGTGCGACCTGCCGGTCCATGAGCTCGAGGTACTGCTGCGTTTGCTGGCCGTCGAACAGCCCGTCGCCCAAGTTTGCCTTACGCGCACTGTCGAGCATCATGCCGATGAACAACGCCTCGAACTGCACGGCCACCTCGGCCACGGCAGACTTGTCGTCGCGCGCAGCGCTTCGCCGGAGCTGCTCGAGCCCGGTGAGATCGACTGCGTTCGGTGAAATCGGCGGCGTGCTCACTACGAGTCCTAGATCACGATCAGTTGCGCGCGCAGAGCGCCCGCTTCACGCAATGCTTCGAGAATCGCCACGAGGTCGCCGGGCGCTGCACCCACCTGGTTCACGGCCTCGACGATCGAGTTCAGGCTCGTGCCGGGTTCGAATACGAACATGCGGGCGGTGCCCTGATCGACGTTGATGTCTGATTGACCGACGACCACGGTCTGGCCTTGCGCCAACGCGTTCGGCTGGCTCACGAGCGCCGTCTCCGTGATCTTCACTACCAACGAGCCGTGCGCGACCGCCGCCGGCGACACGCGCACGTTCGCGCCGATCACGACGGTGCCGGTGCGCGAGTTCACGATGACCTTGGCGGCTGCATCACCCGGTTGCACTTCGAGGCTCTCGATGTGGGCGATATACGCGACGCGTTGCGACGCATCGGCCGGCGCCCGCACGCGCACGGATATCGGATCGATCGTCTCCGCCGTACCGGCGCCGAGCGACGCATTGATCGACTCGGCGAGCCGCGCCGCGGTCGTGAAATCGGAGGTGTTCAGATTCAGCACGAGCGCTTCGGCTGTGCCGAGCGCCGACGGCACGAGCCGCTCGACGGTGGCGCCATTCGGCACGCGGCCCGTGCTCGGGATGTTGACGGACACGCGCGAGCCGTCGCTACCCGAGATGCCGAGGCCACCCACCACGAGATTGCCTTGCGCCATGGCGTAGGTCTCGCCGTCGGCGCCGATCAGTTTCGTCATCAGCAAGCTGCCGCCGCGCAGGCTCTGCGCGTTACCGATCGAGGACACGGTAATGTCGATCGTCTGGCCGGGCTTCGCGAACGGCGGTAAGTTGGCCTGCACGGTCACGGCCGCGACGTTGCGCAGCTGCGGGTTCACGTTGGCCGGCACGAGCACGCCGAGCTGCGCCAGCATGTTCTTCAACGCCTGGATCGTGAACGGCGTCTGGCTGGTCTGGTCGCCGGTGCCGTCGAGGCCCACGACGAGGCCATAGCCGATCAGCTGGTTGCCGCGCACGCCGGCAACGGTCGCGAGGTCCTTGATCCGCTCCGCGTGGCTCGCAAGCGGCATGAACAGCACGGCGCCGATGACGGCGCCGAGCAACAAACGGGCAATTTTCGAAGTCATTGGCATACCTCGGCCGATCAGAACGGGAACCACGGCGAGTTGAAGAAACGTGAGAGCCATCCCTGACGGTTACTGTCGGCCAACGTGCCCTTGCCGGTGTACGTAATCGTTGCGTCGGCGATCTTCGTCGACGGCACGGTGTTCGCTGGGCCGATGTCGACGGGGCGCACGATACCCTGCACGCGGATGAACTCCTGGCCCTGGTTGATCGTGATGCGTTTTTCGCCGCGCACGAGCAGATTGCCGTTCGGCAGGCGTTCGGCCACGGTCACGGTGATGCTGCCCTCGAGCTTGTTGCTCTGGCTCGAATCGGATTTGCCGTCGAACGACCGGTCGCCCGAAAGCTCGTTGTTCAGCAGCGGTGAACCTTTGAAGGTAATGCCGCGCCCCGCGAGGGTGGGCGTATCCGCAGCGACCGTTCCGGTCTTGGCGGTCGCCGTGCTCGACTCCTTCGAGGCGTCTGTCTTCTCGACGAGCAGCACCTGCAGGATGTCGCCGACGGCCCGCGCTCGCAGATCCATGAACAGGCCGAAGCCGCTCGCGGGGTTGTAGATCGTGCCGAGCTCTGCAGGCGGCGCCTTGTACGTTTCGACGGGCGGCGCATAGCGCGGGTCGCGCGCTTCCTCGGCGTCGGACGCTCGTCGTCCGGCCTGCGCGCAGCCCTGGAGCAGCAGGAGCAGTGTCAGCGAATAGACGGCAATCTTGCTCACGACATGGCTCCTACAGGCTGTTCGTCAGGTGCTGCAGCATCTGATCGGCCGTCTCGATCGCGCGCGAGTTCATCTCGTACGCGCGCTGCGTCTCGATCATGTTGACGAGCTCCTCGACGACGTTGACGTTCGAGGTCTCGAGCGAGCCCTGACCGATCGTGCCCAAGCCGTTCAGACCCGGCGTACCGGGCTGCGGCGGGCCGCTGGCCACGGTTTCGCGGAACAGGTTCTGGCCGCGGGACTGAAGACCGGCCGGATTCACGAAGTCGGTCAGCTGCAGCGTGCCGACCTGCGTCGCGTTCGACTGGCCCGGCAGCAGCGCCGTCACCGAGCCATCCGTACCGATCGTCACCGATTGCGTGCCGGGCGGAACCGTGATGGCCGGCTGCACGGCGTAGCCGCTCGACGTCACGAGCGCGCCGTCGGAGTTGACCTGGAACGTGCCGTCGCGCGTGTAGGCCTGCGTGCCGTCGGGCAGCAGGATCTCGAAGAAGCCACGACCCTGGATCGCGAGGTCGAACTGGTTGCCCGTCGTCACGAGATTGCCCTGCTGGAACTGATGATCGGTGGCGACCACGTGAACGCCGGTACCGAGATTCAAACCGGTTGGCGACTGCGTCTGCTGCGAAGTCGCACCGCCGCTCTGCACGACGTTCTGATACAGCAGGTCCTCGAACATCGCGCGCTGGCGCTTGTAGCCCGTCGTGTTGACGTTCGCGAGGTTCTGCGACACCACCGTCATGCGCGTCTGCTGCGCTTCGAGGCCGGTTTTCGCTACCCAGAGGGATTCCATGGCTCAATACTCCTAGTTGAGGCTCGCGAGGCTCGCGGCGCGCGTGGCGTTCTGATCCGCGGTCTGCATCATTCGTACGGCGAGATCGAACTGCCGCGCGTACTCGATCATGTCGACGAGCGTCGCGGCGGTGTTCACGTTGCTGGTTTCGATCGCGCCGGAGACCACGCGCACGTTCGCGTCGGCCGCGGCGGGGGCGCCGCCTTTCACTTGAACGAGCCCGTCGGCGCGCTTCTCGAGTTGCTGCGCCGGCGGGTTCACGAGCTTCAGCCGTCCGACCTGCGCCATCGTCTCGGGGCCCTGGCCCTGCGGCACGATCGAAATCGTGCCGTCCGCGGCCAGCGCGATCTGCGTATAGGGCGGAACGGCCAGCGGGCCGTTGTCGCCGAGCACGGCTTCGCCGCGCTCGGTCATGAGCTGGCCGAGCGCGTTGACTTTCAGGCTGCCGCCGCGCGAGTACGCTTGGCTGCCGTCGCGCGCCTGCACCGCGAGCCAACCGTCGCCGTCGATCGCGACGTCGAGCACCGAGCCGGTCTGCACCAGCGTGCCTTGCGTGCGGTCGAAGCCGACGCCCGCGGCCACGGTGTTGATCCGGCTCGGATAGCCCGGGCCCTGTACCTGCTCCGCTTCGAACCGCGCGAGATCGGCGCGAAAGCCGGTCGTCGACACGTTCGCGAGGTTGTTCGCGACGAGCGCCTGCGCCTGCATCAGCTGCTTGGCGCCGGTCATCGCTACATACACCATGCGATCCATGTTCGGACTCTCCTAAGCTCGCCGTACTACCGGATATTGATGATCGTTTGAGTAACCTGGTCGGCCGTCGAGATCATCTGCGCGTTCGCCTGGAAGTTGCGCTGCGCGGTGATCATGTTGACGAGCTGCTGCGTCAGGTCGACGTTCGACGACTCGAGCGCACCCGACTGGATCAGGCCGAGGCTGCCGGTGCCCGGCGAGCCCCGTACGGCGTCACCCGAGGTGAATGTTTCGCCCCACGACGTGTTACCGAGCTGCCGCAGACCCTGCGGATTCGCGAAGTTCGACAGCGCCACCTGACCAAGCGGGTTCGAACGGCCGTTCGTGAACCGCGCGAAGATGACGCCCGTCGAGTCGACGTCGATGTTCGACAGTCGGCCCGACGCGAAGCCGTCCTGATTCAGCTGGTTCACGCCGAAGGTCGAGCCGTACTGCGTCGAGTTCAGGAGATCCGTCGTCAGCGTGATCGGCGCGGCGCCGGTGGTCGGCGTATACGCCGGCAGCGCGATGGCGCCGCCCGCCGGTGTCGTCAGCACGCCGAGGCTTGAGTACGTTAGCGTGTTCGCGCCCCCAACGGCGGCGCCGTCGACGTAGAACCGCGCGTCCCACTGATTCGGGGTTGCGGTCTTGACGAAGTACGCCGTGGCGGTGTGCGTAGCGCCGAGTGAGTCATAGATCGTCACGGCCGTCGAGTGGTTGTAGCTCGACGCGTTCGTCGGGTCGAACACGGGCACGGCCGGCACTGCGGCGTTTGCCGGCAGATTGATGCCGAACTCCGCGCGCGTCGTGGCCTGCGGCGGCGAGTCGACGGTTGCGAGTTGCAGATCCGACAGCGTGCCAGTGTTGAAACGTGCCGTTGCCCGCGATTGGGAAGATTTGTAAGCGCTGGTTCTGAGCGTTGACGACGAAGCCATCGCGATCGACGCCGAATGCGCCAGCGCGCGAGTACGATACGACGCCGCGATCCCGCATCGTGAAGAAGCCGTCGCCGCTGATCGCAAGATCGAGTCCGCGGTCGGTGAAGTCGACACCCCCCTGCGAGAACTGCTGCGATACGGACGATATCCCGACACCGTTGCCGATGTCCTGCGCGCCGACGGCGAACACGTCCGCGAACTCCGCGCGCGAGGCCTTGAAGCCCGTCGTATTGGCGTTCGCGATATTGTTGGCCGTCACGCTCAGGTCCGAAGACGCCGCGTTCAGGCCGCTCAAAGCTACTGCAAATGGCATGGTGGTTACCTCTTGGTGAAGCCGTTAGTTACCGATGTTGTTGCTGATCTCGCGCACGGACGAGAACGGAATCTCGCCGACGCCGCGCAGCTCCACGCTGAAGCCGGTGCTGTCGAGTTTGACGCTGTCGATCGGGGCGGCGAGCAACGTCGTACCGGCCTCGATCGTGCTGCCGGAGCGGAACTCCGCGCCGAATGTGTAGCGCCCCGCCGGGGCTGTCCCGCCGGAGTCCGTTGTGCCGTCCCAGACGAACGACGCCTGGCCCTCCGGATTCGCACCGAGCGGGATCGTGCGCACTACCTGACCCGTGCTGTCGCGCACTGTGACGGTCAGCGCGCTCGTCGATGCCGGCAGATCCACCGCGCCCGCGACCGGCTGGCCGGCGGCGATCGCCATCGTGGAAGTTTCGACGAGGGCCGAGCGGCCGACGAGACTCGCCGCCTGCAGCGCCTGGTTCGAGATGAGCGACGTACTCAACGAATCGAACGACGTCTGGAGCCCGGCGAGACCGGACACCGTGCCGAACTGTGCGAGCTGACCCAGAAACTCGCCACTGTCGAGCGGCTTGAACGGGTCTTGATTCTTCAATTGCGTGAGCATCAGGTGCAGAAAGTCCTGCTGCCCGAGATCCGATTTCTTCGCGCTCGCCTGCGGCGCGCCGAGGCCGAGCTTGCTGTAGTCGGTACCGTTGACTGCATCTACCATGGGTGCAGCTCCTAGCCTTGACCGAGTGACAACGTCCGCATCAGCAGCTGCTTCGCGGTGTTGATGACTTCGAGGTTGCTCTGATACGAGCGCGACGCGGAGATCATGTTGGCCATCTCCTCCATCGCGTTGACGCTCGGGGCGTACACCATGCCCTCGGCGTTCGCCTCGGGGTTGCCCGGGTCGAAGCGTTCGGTCGGTGCCGCCGTGCTCTCGACGACCCCGACAACGTCCACGCCCGCGAGCGTGTCGCTGAACGGCTGGCTCGCAGCGCGAAACATGGCGTGGCGCGCGCGATAGACCGTGGCCGGGTCGCCGGTCACGTCGTGCATGTTGGCGAGGTTGCTCGCCGTGAGATTCAACCGCAGCGACTGGGCGGCGAGCGCGGAGCCTGCGATATCGAACGTGCTGAAGGTGTTCATCAACGGCCTCCGGTGAGAGCGGCGCGCAGCGTGCTGATGCGGCTACCCGCAAACAGCAAGCTCGCCTGGTACGAAACGGCGTTCTCCGCGTAACGCGCGGACTCGAGATCGGCTTCGACGGTGTTGCCATCGAGCGAGGGCTGGTGCGGCACGCGATACTTCAATGCGTCGCCATGCGACAGCGGATCGAGCGCGATGTGCCGCGGGTCTGTGACTTTCAAGCGCGTCGCCGCAGCGAACGCGCCGTCGAGAGCGCTCGAAAAGTCGAGGTCACGCGCCTGATAGTTCGGCGTGTCCGCATTCGCGAGATTCGCCGCGAGCACGTCCATGCGCTGTGCGCGATAGAGCAGCGCGGCTTCGTGGATCCCGAGAATCGATTCCATCGTCGTTGCGTTCCAAGCACGGCAAAGGGCCGCAGCCGGAGTTAGCAACAACCGTGCCAGGCATACGGAATCCGCAAAGGCGCTCGATTTCGCTCGCGGCGCGGCAATCGGACCGGAGAACTCTTGCCGGCGGGGATCGCCATCGCGGCGAGCAGTTGCCGCTCGCGTGCGATGCGCGGCCGCCCTCGTGCGTCGAGCGCGTGGCATACGTCTTGCACCTACCGTCGGCAGCTACTAACGGAAGTCTCATGACGCTCGAAGCCAAAGGGTTTGGCCGCATCGCACGCGCAGCGCTCGTCGGCATTTTGACGTTCGCCGCCGGCAGCTTGACGGTGCGTGCCGCCGGCTGGCAGTCGCCCGAAAGCATTCGTGCGGCCGCGCGTACCGCAGCGCTGCAAAACGGCGCATCGAACGTGGAAGCCGTAGCCGTCGATGACCGGCTGAAGCTACCCGCGTGCGGTGACGCCCTGAAGACGGAGATGCAGCGCGTGATGCAGCGGGGCTCGGGGACCGTGGCTGTGAGCTGCAAGGGCCCGGAACCGTGGCGACTGTTCGTACCCGTGCGCGCGACGGAGCAGCTGCCCGTCGTCGTGCTGCGTCGCGGCGTTCAGCCAGGCGAAGTGCTGGCCGCCGACGACCTCGAAGTGCGCCAGCAAGCAGCGGCCGCGCTGCCGTTCGATTACCTCGGCAAAACGGATCTGGCGGTGGGCCAGACCGTGCGCCGCAGTCAGCCGGCCGGCGCCGTGCTGCTGGCATCCGCTCTCGAGCAGCCGCAGGGAGTGGAGCGCGGAGCGCTGGTTACGCTGATCGCAACCAGCGGGACCGTCGAGGTCAAAGCCGAGGGCGTAGCCCTCGAACCGGGCCGGCTGAAGGAACGTGTGCGGGTCCGCAGCGCTTCGGGCCGCGTGGTGGAGGGTGTCGTCGAGGCACCGGGCCAGGTGCGTGTAGGGTTTTAGTTAAATGACGGGCTAAAGTTATCGAACTGCCCGCCGATAAGCAGCCTATGAAGGCGTCAAGGCGCCGGAGTACGTTATGACAGAGAAGATCAGCAACCACGGACCGCGACCGACGGACACCGCCGGCACCCGACGCTCGGAAGCGAGCAAGGCCGCGCGGCACGAGTCCGCCAAAGAAGCCGCGCACGGCACCACCGGCGCGGGCTCGGGCGACACCGTCAACGTTAGCCGGTCTGGCCTCTTGATGAGCCGGCTCCAGGAAGTGGTGCACAACACCCCGGCCGTCGACACGCAGCGTGTCGCCACCCTGAAGAACGCTGTGTCTTCCGGCAGCTACGAGATCGACGATCAGAAGACCGCCGACAAGCTGTTGCGCTACGAGCGCAACCTGCACGGCTGAAGACGACGTCATGCAGCACGTCAGCGAAGGTCTGATCGCCGTCTTGCAGGAGCAGATTCTCTGCGCCGAAGCGATGCTCGAGACGCTCGGCCGCGAGAACCACGCTCTCACGAGCGGCGACGCGGAGCAGCTGAATGCGGCTGGCGCGGACAAGGCGCACCTCGTCGAGACGCTCGATGCGCTCGAGCGCCAGCGCCGCAGTCTCACGGACGCCGTCGCGACGGAAATGGCAACCGCCGCAGCCGGCGCCACGCAGCCCGCCGAGTGGGTGCGGCTGCTCGACCTGATAACGGAGTGCAAGCAACAGAACGAGCGCAACGGTGCGCTCGTGAAGGCGCGCAGCGAGCAGGTGCGAGTCGCGCTGCGCACGCTGCGCGGCACGGAACCCGACCTCTATGGCCGCAGCGGCCTGGCGCCGGCAACCGCCGACCCTCGCTCGCTCGGCACCGCCTAAACGGGAGAGCGACATGTTGGTCGTGAGCAGGCGCGCAGATGAGTCGATCCAAATCAAGCTCGCGGACGGCGTCGACACCACGCTGACGCTGAAGGACCTGTTCGCCAAGGGCCCGATCGAGATCACGTTACTTGGCGGCAACGGCCGGCGCGTGAAAATGGGCATTGCTGCGCCGCCCGAGCTCACGATCCTGCGAGTCGACAAACCCGACTGAACCGACCAGCCGCCGCGCCCGCGCTGGGCGCAGTACATAATGGGCAGCGGCACCGGCCCCACCGCAGGCAATCAGGGTTCGCCGCGAACCCCAAGGCCGGGGCTTGGATTTCCAGCGTCTCGCGGGCATTCTCTACATCGTCGGGGCTATTAGAAGAACAAGGATCCTCAGATGGAACGACGCCTGCTCGAGAGAAACAAGGTCTCGACGACCGTTTACTTGTCTGTCCCCGGTGGCCGCTATCATCGCTGCCGCGCCCGGAACCTCTCCGCGATGGGCGTGTTCCTCGAGATCAAAGCCCTGGGCCTGCCGGCCGGCACCGTCGTGAATCTCGTGTTCGCCGTGAACCTGGGCGAGACGATTCGGCTGCATCGACGCAAGGCCGTGCTCGCGCACGTCTCGGAGCGCGGCGCGGGCCTCATGATGCAGGGCCGCTCACAGCTGCGACCGAGCGCCTGACCCGACTCTGCGCGCGCCTGTAAATCGACGCGTCAGAACGCGTCTTTGAGCGCGCGCGTCTTTGCGAACACGTCGACCTCGGCCGCCCTGCGGCAAACCGATCGTTTCCCTGAGCCCACGGCTCGTGGCACGCAGGAACGGGTTCGTCGCTCGTTCCTCCGCCAGCGTCGAAGGCACGGTCGGCAGATTCGCCGCGCGGCGCCTGGTGACCTCTGCCGCACGCTCACGCAGCGCCGCGTTGTCGGGCTCAACCGTCAATGCGAAACGCGCGTTGTTCTGCGTGTACTCGTGCGCGCAGTACAGACGGGTGTCGTCCGGCCAGCGCAGAATCTTCTGCAACGAGCTCCACATTTGCGCCGGCGTGCCTTCGAACAGACGGCCGCAACCCATGGCAAACAGCGTATCGCCGACGAACGCGACGTGCGCTTCCGGGAAGTGGTACACGATGTGGCCGCGCGTGTGGCCTGGGGTGTCGAACACCATCGCCCGGTGAGCGCCCAGCTCGACCACGTCGCCCTCGCCCACTTCAACGTCGATGCCTGGAATACGCGCCGCATCGGCGCGCGGCCCGACGATCGAGCAGCCGGTCTGCCGCTTGAGCTCGAGGTTGCCGCCCGCGTGATCGGCGTGGTGGTGGGTGTTCAGGATGTGCGTCAGCCGCCAACCCTTGGCGGCGAGCTGCGCCAGAATCGCCTTCGCGTCCGGAGTGTCGACCGCGGCCGTAGTGCCCGAATCGGCGTCGTGCAACAGGTAGCCGTAGTTGTCCGCGAGGCACGGGAACATGTGGATCGTGAGCTCGCTCATCGCACTATCGTACAACGTGCGCTGGGGCGAGCGCCTCGAACGCCGCGATGAAGTCCTCCTCGCGGATCAGCCGCGGCGTCTGGAAGTACGTGAAAAGCAGTCCCGTTGTCACGGCGTCCAGCACCTTGACGAATTGCAGCGCAGGCATCGGCAGGTCCGCCGGGTAACATGCTCCGTCAGCTGCTTAGCCATCTCGCGATACACCCGCGCGTTCTCGCTCTGCATGCGCTCGCGCATGTGCTCGTGGGTCAACGCGTAGAGCTGAAACGACGCGACCGCGGCCGCCAACCCGATACGCTCCTCCGCCACCCGCGCGACGAGCTTCCCCAGCAGGCGGAGCTGTTCGCGCAGCCCAAGCCCCGGCTGGAACTCCGGCAGAATCGGCTGCCAACGCGTCGCCACGAGCGCAAGGAACAGGTCCTCCTTGTCTTTGAAGTTGCCGTAGATCGCGCCGCGGCTCATGCCCGCGCGCTGTGCGACGTCTTCGAGCGTCGTGCGGTCGTAGCCCTTCTCGCCGATGACCGCGGCGGCGGCTTCGATCAGCGCGGCGCGCGTGCGCGCACGTTTGCCCGCGCGCCTCGCCCCCCGCCCGTTGAGGCTTCTCCATTCGCACTCCTGAAAATACACGCTTGTATTTTATACAGCCGCGTATATTCTACGCCAGTCGCTCAAGGAACGGGAAAAGCGGATGGCCTGGTCTCTCGTCGTTGCAGGCGTCCTCGCCGCGGTGCTGGCGATCGCCATCGTCCTGCAAATCGTCGGGCAAGCGCGCGAGCGGCGACAACCACCGCCCGCCACGCTCGTCGGCCCCGCCGGCGCGCGGCGCCACATCCGCCTGAAAGGCGCGGGCTCGGGCCTGAGCGTGGTCGTCGAGCAAGGCGCCGGCGGCGTCGGGGCGCTCTGGTGGGCCGTGCAGGACGCGGTCGCCGAGTTCGCACCCGTGCTGACCTACGACCGGCTTGGCTTAGGCTGGAGCGACGATGCAACGGCGAAACGCAGCATCGAGCAGCGAGTCGAGGAGCTACGCGAGCTGCTCGAGATCGCGCGAATGCCGAAACCCTACGTGCTCGTCGCTCATTCCTACGGCGGCCTGATCGTGCGGCAGTTCGCGCGCAGGTATCCCGACCGAACCGCCGCGCTCGTGCTCGTCGACACGCTCGAGGAAGCGGCGTTCTTCCGCCCGAAGGTGATGAAGCTCTATGCACGCTTCGGCGTAATTCTGTCGCTCGTTGCGTTCGTGCAGGCGCTCGGTCTGCCGCGCCTGTGGCACAGCGTATTCGGCGGCAACGCCGCACCCGACCCACGCAGCGTCGCGCTCGCGCATTTGAGTCTTCGGCCGACGATGTATCGCGGCATGCGCGACGACTTTCGATCCCTGGCCCGCCTTCCCGATGCACAACGCCAATCATGGCCGGCCGGGACCTTCGGGGCGCTGCCGCTCGTGGTCGTCACGCACGGCCAACCGTTCCCGGGGCCGCTCGCGACGGTGGAACGGCACTGGGGCGCCGGTCAGCAGCGGCTCGCGGCACTCTCGACGAACAGTCGGTTCATCGTGGCCAAAAACAGTAATCACATGATCCAGGACGACGAGCCGGCCGTCGTCGTCGATGCGATTCGCCGCGCCTACGACGCGGCGGCCCACGGGCACTCGCTGACGGACTGATCTCCACTCCGGAACGACGATTCCCACGGTTGTCGTACAATGCAGGGGCCTTCCGCCCCTGCTTCGCCGCCCTTTTTAGAACCGGTTCGACATGCCCACAATCAAGCTCCCAGACGGCTCCGAGCGAGCTTTCCCGAGTCCCGTTGACGGTCTGGCCGTCGCACGCAGCATCGGCTCACGCCTCGAGCGCGACGCCGTCGCCATTCGCGTCGACGGTGAGCTGCGCGATCTCACGCGGCCCATCGAAAGCGACGCCGCCATCGAAATCGTCACCCGCAGCACGCCGGACGGTCTTGAACTGTTGCGGCATGACGCCGCGCACGTGATGGCGGAAGCCGTGAAGGAGCTGTACCCCGAAACCCAGGTCACGATCGGACCGGCCATCGAGAACGGCTTCTTCTATGACTTCGCCCGCCAGGAGCCGTTCACGCCCGAGGATCTCGGACGCATCGAAGCGCGAATGCACGAGATCGTGACGCGCGACGAGAAAGTCGTGCGCGAAGTCTGGGACCGCGACGCCGCCGTGAAGTTTTTCCTCGACTCGGGCGAACGGTACAAGGCCGAGATCATCGCCGCCATCCCGGCCGGCGAGCCGATCACTCTGTACCGGCAAGGCGCATTCATCGATCTGTGCCGTGGCCCGCACCTGCCGAACACGGGCCGGCTCGGCGCAGGCTTCAAGCTGTTGAAGCTCGCGGGCGCGTATTGGCGCGGCGACTCGCGCAACGAGATGCTGCAACGCATCTACGGCACCGCGTGGGCCGACGCGAAGGATCTGAAGAGCTATCTCGATCGGCTCGAGGAAGCGGAGCGCCGCGACCATCGCAAGCTTGGCAAGCAGATGGATCTGTTCCACTTCCAGGAAGAGGCCGTCGGCGCCGTGTTCTGGCACGCGAAGGGCTGGGCGTTGTTCCGCACGCTCGTCGAGTATTTGCGCGCGAAGCAGACGGCGGCAGGTTACACGGAGGTCAACACCCCGGAGCTGATGTCGCGGTCGCTGTGGGAGGCGTCCGGCCACTGGCACACGTTCGGCGAGAACATGTTCACGAGCGAGACTCGCGACGAACACACGTTGGTCGTGAAGCCGATGAACTGCCCGGGCCACATCCAGGTGTTCAAGAGCGATCTGCGCAGCTACCGCGACCTGCCGTATCGCGTCGCGGAGTTCGGTAAAGTGCATCGCTTCGAGCCGTCGGGCGCTCTGCACGGGCTAATGCGCGTACGCGCATTCACTCAAGACGACGCTCACGTGTTCTGCACGGAAGAGCAGATCACCGCCGAGGCCGGTAACGTATGCCGGCTGCTGCTCGACATCTACCGCGACTTCGGCTTCGACGACGTCATCATGAAGCTCGCCGATCGCCCACCGAAGCGCGTCGGCAGCGACGAAGTGTGGGACAAAGCCGAGAGCGCGCTCGAGAACGCGATGCGTTCGCTCGGGCTGCACTTCACTTACAACCGCGGCGAAGGCGCGTTCTACGGCCCGAAAATCGAGTTCGTGTTACGCGACGCCATCGGCCGCGATTGGCAATGCGGCACGCTGCAGGTAGACCTGAACATGCCGGGCCGGCTCGGCGCCACCTACATCGGCGAAGACGGCAATCGGCATACGCCCGTGATGCTTCACCGCGCGATCTTCGGCTCGCTCGAGCGATTCATTGGCATCCTGCTCGAAAACTACTCGGGCGCGCTGCCGTTCTGGCTCTCCCCCGTGCAGATCATGGTCACGACGATTACGTCCGACGCCGACGCGTACGCCGCGCAGGTGGTCGAGCAACTGCGCGCCGCGGGATTGCGCGCCGAGGCCGACGTGCGCAACGAGAAAATCAACTACAAAGTGCGCGAGCACAGCCTCGCGAAGATTCCGGTGATTCTCGCCGCCGGCAAACGCGAGGTGGCGGAAAACACCGTCGCGTTGCGCCGCCTCGGTCAACAAGGCCAGTCGAGCCTCACGCTCGCGGCGGCGATCGAGCAGCTGCGTGCCGAAGCCGCCGAGCGCGGCAGGCCGGCGGCGCCCGCCGCCGCGGCCGCGAGCTGAAGCGTGCTGCGACGCTGAACTGGCGGCGAGCGGAGAGGTACTCATGCGGTTGATGAGCTTCGAAAGAAATGGACGCGCCGGCTTCGGCGTGGTGGTCGGCGACGGCGTCGTCGATGCGAGCGGGCGCCTGCCGGGAAGCCCCCGCACGCTGCGCGATGCACTGCTCGCCGGCGCGTTGCCGGACCTGCGCGGGCTCGCGGCGGAGAAGCCGGACGTGGCACTCAGCGACGTCACGTTCGCCCCGGTTATCGACGACCCGGCGGCGAAGCTGCTGTGCGTCGGCGTGAACTACATGCCGCACATCAAGGAGATGGGCCGCGAACGCCCCAGCCATCCGGTGCTGTTCGTGCGTTTCCACGACAGCATCGTGGGTCACGGCCAGCCGCTGTTGCTGCCGCCGTCGTCGGTGCAGTTCGACTACGAGGGCGAGCTTGCGGTCGTGATCGGCAAGCGCGCGCGCAGGGTTCGCAAGGAACAGGCGCTCGACCACGTCGCCGGTTACGCTTGTTTCAACGATGGCAGCATCCGCGACTTTCAGCGGCACTCGCCGCAGTTCACGCCCGGCAAGAATTTCCATCACAGCGGGTCGTTCGGTCCATGGCTCGTCACGAGCGACGAGCTGCCGGATCCGCGCAGCCTCACGCTGACCACGCGTTTGAACGGCCAGGTCGTGCAGCACGAGAGCGTCGGCGAGCTGTGCTTCGACATTCCTCAGCTGATCGAGTACTGCTCGACGTGGGCGGAGCTCCAACCCGGTGACGTGATCGTGACGGGTACCCCCGGCGGCGTCGGTGCCGGCCGCACACCGCCTCTGTGGATGAAGAGTGGCGACAACGTGGAGGTCGAGATCAGCGGCATCGGCGTGCTTCGCAATTCGGTCGTAGCCGAAACCGCCTGATCGCCGTGCACTGATGCCTCCCGCGCCGTCTTGCAGAATCGTGCGACGGTGGCGGTGCGCCATTGCCGTGCTACCGATTCTTCTGTTCGCCACGCGGCTCCTGGGCGAAGAGCCGGAGCCCGACTTGAGCTGGATCGACCGCCAGGCGGTAGCCTCGGGAATGGTGTTCTACCAAGCGGAGCGCGGTGAGCGCCCGCAAGTCGTCCTGATCAAACTCGCGGTCGACGTGGCCGCGCCGCCTCGGGCGATATGGGACGTGCTGACGGCGTGTCAGATCGCGCCTGAGTACGTGCCGAACGTTCAGAGCTGCCGCAAACTCGAGGTTCTCGACGACGGCCGCGCAGACCTGTTCGTGCAAGTCATCAAACCGGCGTTCTTCATCCCCGCGTTCGAGCACGTGTTCAGGCTCGACTACACGCCCTACACGCGCATCGACGTGCACCGCGTCAGCGGCCCGATTGCACACATGGACGGGACGTGGTGGCTACTGCCCCAGCAAGACGGCCACACGTTGGTGGTCTACGACCTGGCACTCGACCCCGGTTTCCCGATCCCGCGATTCTTCGTCCGCGCGACGCTGAAACGCGATTTGCCGAAAGTTCTGGCGGCCGTGCGCGAACGCGCCGAAGCTCGCCGCTAGAGCGGCACGCGAGTGCCGCGCGTCAGTGCCCAGCAGCGCGCTCGGAGCCGAGGCCCGTGTTGGCCCGGACGCTGAGCTCGGTGAACTTGCGCTCGGCTTCCGGCTCGCGCGTCAGCAGCGTGCCGAGCACGGCACCGAGGAAACCGAGCGGAATGCTGACGATACCCGGGTTCTCCAGCGGGAAAATCGCCTGGGCCCGCATGATGCTCGGACTCAAGATGATGAGTGCCAGCGACGACGCGAGACCGGTGCCCAAACCGCAGACGGCGCCGGCCGTGTTGAAGCGGCGCCAGAACAACGAGAGCACGATGACGGGCAGGTTGGCCGAAGCCGCCACCGCAAACGCCAGTGCGACCAGGAACGCGACGTTGGCGTTCGGTCCCAGCACTATCGCAATGCCAATCGAGATCGCCCCGACAAAGAACGCCGTCACGCGAGCCACGCGGACCTCCTCGCCTTCGCGGCGCTCTCGCCCGTGATGCAGCACGTTGGTCCAGAAGTCGTGTGCGAACGAGGTCGAGGCCGAAATCGTGAGGCCCGCCACCACCGCGAGGATCGTCGCGAAGGCCACAGCGGAGATGAACGCAAAGAATAGATCGCCGGCGAGCGCTTGCGCCAACAGCGGCGCGCTCATGTTCGTGCCGCCGTTGCTCGCGATGAAGTCGCGGCCGACGATGGTCGCCGCGCCGAAGCCCAAGAACGTCGTGAGAATGTAGAACCCGCCGATGATCCCCATGGCCCAGACAACGCTCTTCCGAGCCGTGCGCGCGTCCGGCACCGTATAGAACCGCACGAGAATGTGCGGCAGGCCAGCCGTGCCGAAGATCAACGCCATACCGAGTGAGATCAGATCGAGCGCGCCGTACGGCGGCTTGTACCGGAGCCCCGGCGTCATGAAGTCCTGCGTAACGGGATTGCCCGCGGCGTCCGTGTAGCTGACCTGGCCAATCGCGTCGAAGAACGCGCCGAGATCGTAGTTGAAGTGCCGCAGCACGAGCACGCTGAGCAGCAATGTACCGGCCATCAGCAGAATAGCCTTGACGATCTGTACCCAGGTGGTCGCGAGCATGCCGCCAAAGACCACGTACACGATCATGAGCACGCCGATGCCGATCACGGCCGTCTCGTAGCCAAGACCTGCGTCCCTGAGCAACAGCGATACGAGCGCGCCGGCGCCCACCATCTGCGCGATCATATAGAACGTGCTGACCGTGAGCGTCGATAACGCGCCCATCGCACGTACGGGGCGCGGGCTCAAGCGATACGCAAGCACATCGGCCATCGTGTACTTGCCGGCGTTGCGTAGCGGTTCGGCCACGATCAGTAACACCGTGAGGTACGCGACGAGCCAGCCGACGGAGTACATGAAGCCGTCGTAGCCCTGAAACGCAATGATGCCGGCGATACCGAGGAACGATGCCGCGCTCATGTAGTCGCCGGCGACTGCGATGCCGTTCTGCCAGGCAGTGAGCGAACGGCCCGCGGCGAAATAGGCGCTCGAGCCCGTGTTCCGGCGCGCCGCCCACCACGTGATCCACAGCGTGATCGCGATGAAGCCCAGGAACATCGCGAGCGACGGCGATATCAACGCTGCCTGGCCTTGTATTGGTCGACAATGGCACGCGCCATCGTGTCGAAGCGGCTCGCGGCGCGCACGTAGAGCACCGCGACGATCCACGCCATGAAGAACTGCGACAGCGCGAAGAGGTACGCCACGTTGATGACGCCGAAAACCTTCGCCGCCATCAAACGCGGCGCGTAGCCGACGAGCACGGGCAGCGCGAAGTAGTAGACGACGAAGAAAACGGTGGCGGGAACGATGAACCGGCGTTTTGCCGCGAGCAGTGCCCTGAAGTCCGCGAGGGCCGCCAGCCGGTCCCAATCGGCGGCGGCAACGTCCTCGCCAGCCGTGAGCACCTCAGCGGGTTTGGGGGGTTGCACGGGGGAGGCACTGGGCACGAGGCGCAGCGTAGCCCGAACGGCCACGCGGCTTCAACGCACGCGCGCCGGCGTCGCCGAGCACACCCGGGGCGCTGTGACCCCGGTCACCGCTGACCCGAAGCCGGTTTGTTACGGTGTTCCGCTGTGGAACAGCCCATCAACAACGAGCCGCGCATCCTGATCGTCGAGCCAGACGCGAAAGTCCGGTCGCAGGTGCTGCGTTTCATCGTCAAAGGCTTCGAGGGCTCCTCCGTCCAATCGACGAGCGGCACACTCGATGACGTGCTCGGCGAGCATACGCGGTTGCAGAGCTTCGACGTGTTGCTCGTCGGCTGCGACTTCGCCAAGGACGGCACGGCCGACAATCCGACGCTGCGCGCACTGCGCGCAATCGCGGCTGATCCGAACAATCCGGCCGTGATCCTGCTGACGACGAAGGGCAGCGAGTACTCGGCCGTACAGGCGATCAAAGCCGGCGCCTTCGACTACATCCCGAAAGCGCTGCTCGGCCGCGAGCAGGTGCTCGGCGCCGTGCAACGCGCGCTGCTGACGCGCAAGGGCCCGCTCGGCAGCCGTGACAGTGGGGTCGCCGGCATGGTCCGGCTGTTCGGATACGACATGCGCCGGTGCCTCGCGAACCGGGAGAACGTCTCCGTGCATGTCGCATTCAGCGCCGAGCGCGGCAAGGAAGTGGTACTGAAGGTACTGCACCGCGGCCGCGGCTCCCTGTCGCGCGACGACAATTTCGATCGCCTCGTGACCGAATTCAAGCTGCTGTACGACATCGCGGATCGGGCGGTTGCCGAGATCTACGACTTCCGAGTCACGAGCCAGTACTCCTACATCGCCATGGAGTATTTCCCGCTCGGACACCTCGGCACCCAGCTGGAGCAGGCACTCGAGCCGGAGCTGGCGCTGAAGCACACGGCCGAGATCGCACATGCGCTCTCGATCATCCACACGGCCGGCGTAGTGCATCGAGACTTGAAGCCCGGGAACATCATGCTGCGCGACGACGGCACCGTGGCGCTGATCGACTTCGGCATCTCGCACCAGATCGAGGACATGCTGAGCGCCGCCGCCGATCAACCGATCGCGGGCACGCCGTACTACATTAGCCCGGAGCAGGCGCTTGGGGCGCCGACCGACGAGCGCACCGACCTTTATGCACTCGGCGTGATCCTGTACCAGATGCTCACGGGCGAAAAGCCGTTCACGGGCGACACGACGGAAGCCATCCTCGACCAGCACCGCAGTGCCGCTGTGCCGCGGCTGCCGCCACAGCTCGCGGCGTATCAGTCGTTGCTCGACAAGCTGCTCGCGAAGGACGCCGCGCAACGGCTCGCGAACGCGCGGGAAGTGACGGAAACGATCGATCTCATGGTCAGCGCAACGCCCAAGCTCGCGGACCCGCCGCTGCCGGCCGTGGTCGTGGGCTAGAGCGGCGGCCTTAGTCGTCGGCGACCGCGAGGCTCTCGAAGTCGAACAGCTTGGGATCGGCCAGATGCGACGCCGTGACGTTCTGCAGGCTGCGGAACAGCCGATCGCTGCGCCCCGGGTCTTCCTGCTCCCACGCCGCGAGCATGGCCTTGATCTCGCGCCGCTTCATGTTTTCCTGCGAGCCGCAGAGGTTGCACGGGATGATCGGGAACTCGCGGCCGCGCGAATAACGCGCGATGTCGCGCTCGGCACAGTACGCCAGCGGCCGAATCACGACGTGCTTGCCGTCATCGCTCTTCAGCTTCGGCGGCATCGCTTTCAGACGTGCGCCATAGAACATGTTCAGGAACAGTGTTTCGACGATGTCGTCGCGGTGATGACCGAGTGCGATCTTCGTCGCGCCGATCTCATCGGCCACGCGGTACAGGATGCCGCGCCGCAGCCGCGAGCAGAGACCGCACATCGTCTTGCCGGGTTCGATCACGCGCGTGACGATCGAGTACGTATCCTCGGCTCACGATCCGGTGCGGCACGCCGAGGCTCGTGAGGTAGTTCGGCAGCACCTCGGCCGGGAACCCCGGCTGCTTCTGATCGAGATTCACAGCCACGAGCTCGAAGCTCACGGGCGCCTTGCGTTGCAGCGACAACAGCACATCGAGCAGCGTGTACGAGTCTTTGCCGCCCGACAGGCACACCATGACGCGGTCGCCTTCCTCGATCATCCGATAGTCGCCGATCGCCTTGCCAACCAGGCCGCGCAGCTCAGCCTGCAGCTTCTTCCAGCGGCCCGAAGGCTCGGCCAACGCAGCGTCGCGATCGGGGTCGATCGCGGCGGGCGGGTCGAGAAGGGGCCGCAGGGGCGAAATCGGGTGCACGTCACCGTCCGGTAAGCCGAGGCGGCGCCATGATAACGAACTCGTGGCGGCACGGACACGGCTTCGGCCCTGCAAGGCCCGGCAACGCTACATCCAGCGAGTCACCGGCTTCGGCGAGCGACGTCGCGGAAAGCCGCCTCCCTGCGGCCCGCACCTGACATAACGGCGAGTCGCCGGGTAGCGACGATGCCCGGGCTCTGTGAAGCCTATCACTGCAACGTTTCCGCAATTTGCCTAGTGTTGGTGCACTCGATTACGTAAATCGGTCGGCCAATGAAGCGTGCAGTCATCGCACTCGTTCTCGCGCTGGCGGCCCTGGCCCTGCTGGTGTCGCTCGCGCTCGAATCCCGTCCGCTCCCGGTCGAAACCCACGTCGCGCAGTACACGATCGACGCGGATCTGAAACGTATCGACGAAGACTTCCGTTCGCTCGTCGATGCACTCGAGAAAGCGTGGCAGGAGCAGCAACCGCCGGGCGAAGGCGCACGCGCGCTGCTCACACGCGTTACAGCCGCGCCGACGCAGCTGCCGACAGCCTTGTTCGCGATGCGAGGCAACGCCGGCCAGGAAGCGCGGCTTACGAACAGTCACGATACGTTCGTCGCCACGGTCAATTCGGCCGCTGCGCTCGCCGGTGAATTGATCGACGACGAGACGGAGTACGCGGCGAGCGTCGAGCTTCCTGCGCGAATCCGGCGCCGGCGTCATTCAGAAGCTCCGCGACGGAGGTTTCGATCGCGCCGCCGCGGACACCTTCCAGTTGGTGGTCGGCACGTTGAGCTTCTCGGGGCAACGCGCCTCGGTGCGCCCTGCCGAGCTCGAACGGCTGCTCGTGTCGCTCGGCCGGGATCAGAAGGTGGACAACATGCCGGGCGATCTCGATCGGCTCCGCAATTCCGTCAGCACGATCCTGAAGAAGAAGGCGTTGATCGACAGCAAGCAGAAGCAGCTCGTCGGCGCGCCGGTCGCCGAGTTCGGTGTCGCGCTCGGCGCAGCGGCCGCGGACATGTATGCCGGCGCTGTTACTCGCGTCGACCAGGCTCGGTTGATGCTATCCGTCTACGCCGTCGTGCTGCTGATGGCTGTGGGTTTCGTTGCGTTGCGGTTGCACGCGAGCTACCGCGAGATCAACAGCGCGAACACCGAGCTCGCGGTGCTGAACGAATCGCTCGAGCAACGCGTTGCCGAGCGCACGCACGAGCTCAGCAGCGCGCTGGGAGACCTCAAGGAATCGCAGGTGCAGCTTGTCCAGGCCGAGAAGATGTCATCGCTCGGCCAGCTCGTGGCGGGCATCAGCCATGAAATCAATACTCCGTTGCTGTACCTCGCCAACAACGCGGAACTCGTGCAGGAACGGCTCGGCACGCTGCGCGAGTTCGTCGCTCGCAGCGCGGCCGCATTTTCGATCAAGTCCGAGGACTTCGCAGACCGTACGGCGTATCAGACGCAGTTCGTCAACGCGCTGAAGGACGTGAAGACGCTATTGCGCGAAGAGGAGCTCGAGGCCGCGATCGATGAAATTCAGGATCTCACGCGCGACAACATTGCGGGGCTCAACGACCTCACGGAGATGGCGCAGAGCCTGAAGGACTTCAGCCGTCTCGACCGCTCACCGATCGCGAGCTTCGATGTGAATGGCGGCCTCGACAAGACGCTGGTGATCGCGAAGAACGTCGTGAAGCACAAAGCCACGGTCGTGAAGCACTACGGCCAGCTGCCCGAGATCGAATGCTCACCATCGCAGATCAACCAGGTGTTCCTGAACATCGTCACGAACGCCGCGCAGGCCATCGAGGGCCAGGGCACGATCACGATCACGACGCGTGTGTACGATCCGAACAACGTCGCGATTCGCATCGAAGACACCGGCTGCGGCATCTCGGACGAGAATCTGAGCAAGATCCGCGACCCGTTCTTCACGACGAAGGAAGTCGGCACCGGCACAGGCCTCGGCCTGTCGATCGTCGACGAGATCATCCGCAGCCACCATGGCGAGTTGCTCGTGGAGTCGGAAGTCGGCAAGGGCTCGGCATTCACGGTGGTGCTGCCGATCAAGCGCCCGACCGGCACCGCAGCGCCCGCACCGGAGGTCCGCGAGTACGAAGACGAGGCCGCGCCGTTCCCGCTCGCGGAGGCGGTCTAAACGGTGTCCGTCGAGGCAATCACCACGGCCGATCGCCCTCGCCTGCTGTTCGTCGATGACGAGCAGCGCGTGCTGAACTCGATGCGGATCATGTTCCGCCGGCAATTCGACCTGTATCTCGCCTCGCACGGCGCCGAAGCGCTCGACATCGTCAAGCACAAAGACATCGACGTGATCGTTGCCGATCACCGCATGCCAAAGATGACTGGCGTCGAGGTGTTGTCGAAGGTGCGCACGATGTCGCCGCGCACCGTGCGAATTCTGCTCACCGGTTACGCCGATCTCGACGCCGTCGAAGGCTCTATCAACGAGAGCGAGGTGTTCCGCTTCTTGACCAAGCCGTGCGCGCCGAAGCAGTTGCGCGAGACGATAGAGCTCGCGGCGAAGCTGGCTCGCGAGGCGCCCGGTGCCGGAGCGCCGAGCTTTCGCCGAACGACACGCTAGAGATCATCATGGAGGCCGATACGGTTCGCGAGGTTGGCCCGTCGTCAGCAATGCCGCAGCCACCGCGCGTTGCGCGCACCGATGTAATGGAAAAACCGAAGTTCGGCGCATCGCCCCCAGCAGCGCCGGAAAAGACGCCCCCCAAAATCGCGGACACCGCCTCGCGCCAGAAGCTGGCAACGGGGCTCGGCGTCGTCGTCTTCTCCAGCGACGCTGAAGTCATCGACACCGTGCAGAAGGCCGTGCGCGGCCGGCTGCCTGTGCACTCGGCCGGCAACATCGTTCAGGTCGTCAAGATCCTGACGGAGCACCGGCCCGGCGTGCTCGTGACCGACGTGTCCGAGGACAAGGCCACGATCCAATCGATGACCGCGCGGCTGAAAGAGCACCTGCCGCAACTCGTGACGATCGCTGTTTCGCAGCACCGCGACGTGCTCGATATGGTGTGGTTGATCAATCACGGGCAGATCTTCCGCTTCCTGCGTAAGCCGCTGTCCGCGGGTCGCTGCGCCATCAGTCTGCAAGCCGCGCTGCAGCATCACCGGCTGCTGTTGAAGAACCCCGAGCTCGTGAAGCGCCACGAGGTCGATGCCAACCGGACCAGCGAGTCCGGCGTCATGGACGGGGTGCTGGCGAAGCTCAAGAGCATGCTGTGGGCGAGCCCGTGAGCGCACCGCAAAAGCCAATCAAGAACCAAAGCGACATCCTGTTGTGGGTCGCCGGCGGCGCGATTGCAGCTGTCGGGGTCGCTTGGCTCATGATCATGAAACCGTGGGCGGGCGCCGACCCAGGCCCGCAGGCGCACGCCGCCCCGCCCGCCGTAAATCTGGCAATGGCTGATGGCAGCAAGCCGCCCGCAGCTCCCGACGCTCCGACGGCGGACATTTCCGCGTCGGACGCTGCGGAAGCCGACGCTGCGGCGGCCGGAGACGCAACGCTCGACAATCCGCTTCGTATGGCGCAGCTGGCGTACGACGCGGGCATGCTTATCGAGCCCGAAGAGTACAGCGCGTGGACCTTGTACGCGCGCGCCGCGAAAGCGCAGCCGAACAATCCGGACGCAGTGGCGGGCCTCACGAAAGTGGCCGATGACCTCGTTCGGCGCGGCGAGACTGCGCTCGAGCAGGGGCGCTTCGACGACGCGCGTCGCGTCGTCGAGCGCATCCGAGCGGTACTGCCCGCCCACCCGGGCGCAAAGGCGCTTGGCGCGAAGATCTGGCCCGCGGTGGCACCACAACTGCCGGCACCCGAGAAATCGCAAGCGGAGACGCCGCGCGTCACCCGCGTCGAGCTCGCGCCGGCTGCGCCGGCCAAGCCGGCCGTCGACCCGCTGGTCCAGGCCAGCGACCAGTTCAACGCGGCGATGCGCGCCAGGCCGGCTGCTGACGCCGGTCGACGCCAGCGCGAAGCACTATCTGAACGTCCTGATCGCGACGAACCGCGAGAGCGAGCTCACGCAGCGCGCGCGTCAAACGCTGTCGCGCGAGCTGTTATCGCGCGCGGCGCAGTCGATCGAAGCGCTCGATGACGAAGGCGCGGTCGTCTGGATCAACGAAGCGGAATCGGTCGGCGCGAACGCCGACAGCGTACGCAAGGCACGCGACGCGCTCGTCGAGCGCCAGATCGCGCGTGAATCGACGAAGCCGATTCCTGCGTCCGCATTGAAGGTCGTCTCGTATGTGGCGCCGGTGTACCCGACGCGAGCCCTCGACCGTGGCCTGGAAGGCTGGGTCGATCTCGAATTCACGGTCGGCGTCGACGGCAAGACCCGCGATATCACCATCGCCGACGCCTCCAGCGACAGCCTGTTCCGGCGCGAGGCCACGGAAGCGGTCAAACAGTGGCAGTTCGAGCCACGCGTGTTCATGAACCGCACGATCGACCAACGCTGCTTCACGCGCATCCGCTTCGTCCAGTAACCCGGGCGCCGCCGCTACGCAGTCGCGTCGCGCCGCGGCTTCGTCTCTCATTGAACATAATCGCGGTTTCGGGCCGCCAATCACATTGGTGCGCCGATTCGGCTAAGATCTGGGCAAGGTCTCTCGAAGAAGACGAGCTGATATGAAGAGGTGCAACATCCTCGCGCTCGCGCTGCTACTCGCTTGCGGCGGCGCAGCCCACGGCCAATACCGTTGCGACTGCACGAGCGTCGTCGATACATGCACCGCGAATGTCGCGGCCCGCGGCAGCTTCCTCGAGGTCAAGACCGATCGCCCGCAGTGCGCACGCGTCGACTACTTCGTCGACGGTCAGCCGTTCGTGTCCGTGGTAGTCGACGGCGAGGACCGCCAGAACTGGCCCGCGCGCACGGCGAATCCCAAAATCCTCGTGCAAAGCTGCCAAGTTTGCCGCGACAACGGCGCCAGCGCCGCCGCACCTGTTACGCGCGCGCCGCCGCCCGCGGCCGCCGCGCAGTCGCCTGCCGATGGCAACGGCGACACCGGCCTCGAGCCTCTGATCGCGGTGGCGCCGGAGTATCCGGCCGGTGCGCTCGTGCGTGGGCTCAAAGGCCACGTCGATGTAGAGTTCACCGTCAATTCCGCAGGTCGCGTTGAGAAGGCGCCGTGTCGTGGCGGCCGAGCCCAAAGGCGTATTCGATTCGGCAGCGCTTGCGGCCGTTGCGCGTCGACGCTACGCCGAAGACCCCACGCGCGCGCCGCAGATCGTCCAAGAGCGCCTCGACTTCCAACCGCCGCGCGTCGCAAGCCGCAGCAGCGGCGCCAGTAGCCCCGGGCCCGCGCAATCAATGCGTGCGGCAGGACGCCGTCTATAACTATGGCGAAATGGTCGACGTCGGCCTGATCAACGCCTGCGACGACCCGCTCGTGGTGTTCGGTTGCGCGCAGGGAACCGGCCGCAACGTCGGCCGGTGGGTTTGCAGCACGTCCGAGGAGCGCGGCGAGGTGCTCGTCGGCGCCGGCGATCAGCGCATCGGCAAACACTACGCGGCCGGCGATGCCGTCAGCCGTTCGCATGTACACGTACACCGACAGCTTGTCGGTCACCCGCGCGCCGAACTCCGAGTACTGGTGGGTGGCGTGCCTCGAGAGCGACGCTGTTTGCCGCGGCGAGGCGCGCCAGTGGACGCGGGCCGTCAACGGTCAGGACGGGAGCGTCGATCCTCAGGACCGCAGCCCGGTCACGGTCGCCCGTTCCTACTGAGCGGGCGCTGCCGCGCCGTCCCGCGGCGCTTGCTCAGATCGAATTTCGATGGCATCGGCGCCAATCACGATCACGACGGCGTTCAGGCCGACTGTGTCGTCGACGACGCGCATCGTGACGTCGAAATCGCTCTGCGCGCCAGCGACACCGGCCATCGCCAGCAACATCAAGCAACGCAGTATTCTGAGCTGACCTTTCATCCGTCGACCTTCAGTGCGGGCCGACGGCGAGGTCGACCACGAACGTCTTGTGCGTACCGCTATGCTGCAACCGCGCCGCGAGCTGTCCCCCACCGCCCGCGCGCGCGACGAGCGTCAGCGGCAGCAGATTGTTGCCCACTGCGAGCGGGGCGCTCCACGAGATCCGGCGGACGCCGGGCTTGCCGTCGAATTCGATGCCCGTGGGCAGATCGACCGTGAAACGAACGTCGTCGACCTGCGTTCGCGACGTGAACAACAGATTTACGGCGTGTGGCTCAGCGAGCGCAAACGTGACGACCGGTGTTTCCGGCGCGCGCCGCGCGGCCGGGCTGCGGACCTCGAGCCCGGTCAGAATCACGGTCAGGATCGTAAGGCCGAAAGCACCCAGGAAAGCGAACGCCGAGATGCGTTGCCAAGGCGTCGGCGGAGCGGCGCTCGGTGGTTGCGTTCTCTCGGTGGTCGGCTCGGGCATGCGACGGATCGGCTTGCGAAGTCAGATCGGTTAGGATGGGTAAGCCCCGATCATACCGCTGCACGCACTCGCGCTGCATCCGAAGGCGCGGCACCAAACACGGCGGCGCGGGTCTCAAGATGGGGCGACGGGCTAAACGAACGATGACACGCACCGCGATCGCGATCCTTCTGATTCTCGGTTTCGCACGGTTGCCGGGAGCCGAGGCGCGCGACCTCCAGCAGGTACTGAACACGGGCACTTTGCGCGTCGGCGTTACGCTGTATCCGCCGTGGGCGGCGCGCGCCGCGAGCGGCGACCTGATCGGGTTCGAGGTCGATGTGGCGAAGCAGCTCGCGACCGACCTCAAAGTCAAAGTGGACCTGCGCGCGTACGACGTCGAACGGTTGATCCCGGCGCTCGAAGCGGGCGAGATCGATCTGATCGCAGCCGGCCTCGCGATCACGCCGGCCCGCGCGCTGCACGTGAATTTCAGCCAACCGTACGCGGAAGGCGGCATCGGTCTCGCCACCCACGTCGCGCGCACCGCCGAGCATCAAGAAACTCGAGGATCTCGACGGCGAGAATCACACGATCGCCGCCGTCGATGGCTCGGCGGCCGCGCAGCTTGCAAAGCGCCTGCTGCCGCGCGCGAAGCTGAAGCTGATCGCGTCGCCCGACGCCGCTAGCCGCGCGCTGATCGCCGGCGAGGTCGACGGCTACCTCGAGGACGAGCCGGTGCCAACGTTCCTGGCTCTCGAAAACCCCGGCGTGATCGACGTGCCGCTCGCGCGGCCGTTGCTCGCGAGCCGCTCGGCATTCGCGGTCAACAAGGGCGACCCCGACTTCCTCGCCTTTTGAATGCGTGGATCGTCGCGCACGAGGCCGACACGTGGCTGCCCGGCAACGACGAGCTACTGGTTCAAGTCGCTGCGCTGGCGGGAGCGCCTCGGCAATGCGTCCACGCGCTGACAGGCTGCCGCTCGGCTGCGCCGCGCTGGTCGCGGCCGCGCTGCCGGGCACGGTCGTTGCGCAGAGCGACTGCCGTGCCTCTACCACCGCGCATCGAGCGTCGCGCCGAAACGGCGCCGCGCCACAACGAGCCTCCCGGCGCCGGTCGCCGCGACCTCGAACCGCACGCCCCCGCCAATCCAGGGCTCTCTGCGGCCGCCGAATGCCGCCACGCTCGCGCCGCTGCCCGAGGATCGCGACCGACAAGCCCGACGAGATCATCGTGATCGGCCAGGGCTGGCGGCTGCCCGACCTCGGCAGCGAGTGGCGCAAGAAACAGGAAGAAGCGGAGGACACCGGCCGTTTCCACGTGACCTTCATGCCGCTCTACGATCCGAGCCGGCCGCCGCAACGCGACGAAATGCTGCTCGCCCCGGCGGAGTGGCAGACGCCACGGCTACATCGAGCTGTTCCGCATGCGTTTCGGCAAACGCACTCTCCGCAGCTCGCGAGTAGCCGCTGCATGCCGGCTGCGGATCGTCCCGCCACTCATCTGCCCACGGTCAAGCAGCTGCGCTACTTCGTCGCGCTCGCGGAGTTGAAGCACTTCGGCCGCGCGGCGGCACAATGCTTCGTATCGCAGTCGGCTTTCAGCATCGCGATTCAGGAGCTCGAGACGCTGCTCGGCGCAAACCTCGTCGACCGCACGAATCGCCGCGTGACGATCACGGCCACCGGCCGCGAGATTGCCTCGCTCGCGAAACTCTGCCTGCAGGATCTGACGGCACTCGTCGAGCACGCGCGCGGCCACGGCAACCGCTACAGGGGGCGCTGCAACTCGGCATCATTCCCACGATCGCGCCGTTCCTGCTGCCGCGCGTGCTGCCCGCACTGCGGCGAAGCTTCCCGAAGCTCAAGCTGTTCCTGCACGAGGACATGACCGAAAGCCTGCATCGGCAGCTGCTCGAAGGCACGCTGGACGTTGCGACTCTGGCGCTGCCGTACGACCTGACCGGAGTGGAGCAGCTGCCACTGTTCAACGATCGGTTCCGGCTCGCGGCGCGGGCCGGCACGAAACTCGTCGAGCCCACTACCTACCGGTTCAATCGCCTGAACGAGGGCACCGTGCTGCTGCTGCGCGAAGGGCACTGCATGCGCGACCACGCGATCGAAGCGTGCAAGCTGCGCGACACGCGCAAGACCAGCCGTTTCTCCGCTTCGAGCCTGCTGACGCTGATCGAGATGGTCGACGCGGACTTGGGCGTTACGTTCCTGCCGGAGATGGCCGAAGGCTCCGCGCTGCTGCACAACACGCAGGTGCGTACCTATCCGCTCAGCGACAAGAGTTACCGCACCGTCGCTCTGATCTGGCGTCGCGGCAGCGCTCGCGCCGACGAGTTCCGCACGCTCGGCAAATTCATCGCCGAGCACCGCGAGGGCTTAGCGCGCAGTTGCCGCGCCGCCACTCGCGGTTGACTTGGGCTATCGCGAGGTGCTCAATCTTCAAGCACCGATTTCGGGGGGACCACGACATGCGTAGCGTGCAGGCACTGGCGGCTGCGGCCGCGATCATGGGATTCTGTCGGCACGGCGCACGCGCAGCCGTTCGCGGAAGCGAAGACCGCGCGGAGTGGCTATTCCGGCGGCGTGATCGCGCCGAAGAGCGCTTGCGACGCGCTCGCTACGGCGAAGCTCGACGAGCTCGTCGAGATCAAGGCCAGCACGGTGCCGGCGGCCGGTGACGTGCCCGCGTACTGCCGGGTGAGTGGCGTGCTGTCGCCCGAGGTCGCGTTCGAGGTGAACCTGCCTGCGGCGTGGAACGGCCGTTTCTACATGATCGGCAACGGCGGCCACGCCGGCGAAGCGCTGGACGGTCCGGGTCGCGCGGCGCAACGCGACCAGGCGCTCTGACGCATGGCTTCGTCATGGCCGGCACCAACACGGGCCACTACGCGAGCAAAGAGCCAGGCGGCACGTTCGTGCTCAGCAATCCGCAGAAGGCCATCGACTACGCGTATCGCGCCGTGCATATGACGGCGACGACCGCGAAGGAAATCGCGCGCCGCTACTACGGCCAGGCCGTCGCGCATTCGTACTGGAACTCGTGCAGCAACGGCGGCCGCCAGGGCCTGCTCGAAGCGCAGCGCTACCCGGACGACTTCGACGGCATCGTCGCGAACGCGCCGTGGGTCGATCAGACGGGCTTCACGATCGGCGCGCTATGGAACCAGCGCGCGCTTGCCGAGACGCCCGTGTCGGCGGAGAAGATCGCGCTCGTCGCGAACGCCGTCATGGCGAAGTGCGACGCCGTCGACGGCCTGAAGGACGGGCTCATCGACGACCCGCGCCGCTGCTCGTTCAAGGTCGCGAAGGACGTCGCGAGCTGCCCGGCCGGCAACGACGCCGCGACGTGTTTGACGCCCGCGCAGGCAGCCGCCATCCAAAAGGTCTACGACGGCCCGCAGGGCCAACGGCAAGCAGTTGTTCCCGGGCTACATGCTCGGCAGCGAAGGCGCTGGCAGCCGGCCCGAACGGCGCGACGAACAGCCTGTGGGCGAACCTGATCCTGCCGCCGGCGCAGGCCGACGCCAAGCCCGCGGACTTCAACCTCGCCGAAAACACGATGCGCTACCTCGTGTTCCAGCCGCCGCAGCCGGACTACGACTACAAGACATTCGACTTCGACCGCGACCCGCCGCTGCTCGAGCGCTGGGGCAAGATCGCCAACGCCACCGACACGAACCTGAAAGCGTTCCGTGCGCGCGGCGGCAAGCTGATCATGACGTACGGCTGGGCCGACACGATCCTGCAGCCGCTGATGGGCGTGAACTACTACGAGCAGGCGAGCAAGGCGAACGCGCCGAATGCGCCCGAGTTCATGCGCCTGTTCATGGTGCCCGGCATGGCGCACTGCGCCGGCGGCATCGGCCCCGATCAGAACGACGCCGTCAGTGCCGTGATCGATTGGGTCGAGAAAGGCGCGGCGCCCGAGAAGATCGTGGCGCGCAAGCTCGTGAACGGTGCGGTCGCGCGGTCGCGGCCGTTGTGCCCGTACCCGCAGGTCGCGCGCTACAAAGGCCAGGGCAGCACGGACGACGCCGCGAACTTCGAGTGCCGCGCGCCCTAGGCGCGACCGACATGGGTGGCGGGAGTGCAGCGATTGCAGGCGCTAATCGCTGCCCGCGAACCAGCGCGAGGCAAGTACCAGCGCGATAAGGAACACGAGCGACGCGGCGAAGAACGCCGCGCCCGGCACGATCACGGGCGCGGCCGGCGAGACGAAGTAGCCGAAGAGCCCGGTCCAGATCGGCGGCCCCGCGATAGACGTCAGGTTCGTCATGCTCGCGAGCGCGCCCTGTAGCAACCCCTGCTCGTTCGCGGGCACCGCCTGTGACATCAGCGCCTGCACGGCCGGCTGCGCGATGGTCCAACCGAAAATGCCGACGGCCATGACGGGGAACACCATCCAGCCCTTCGGCACGAGGCCATACAACGTGCAGACGACAGCGCTGACCGCGAGCCCGATCAAAACGGCGCGGCGTTCGCCGATCCGCGGCACGATCACTCGCACGAGCCCGCCCTGCCCCACGACGAACATGACGCCGACCATCGCAAGCGACAGGCCGGTTTCGGTAGGGCCCCAACCGAAGCGGTAGCCCGTGAACAGCACCCACGTCATCTCCGCGACGCGGTTCGCGAACACCGCGAGCACGAATACGAGCATGAGCCCGAGCACCGAGCCGTAGCGCCCGATCTCGCGCAGCGCACCGACCGGGTTGCAACGCCGCCAGTCGAGCGCGCGCCGGTTCTCGGCGGCCAGCGACTCGGGCAACGCGAAATATGCGAACACGAAGTCGGCCAGGCTCAGGCCGGCTGCCACGACGAACGGCAGCCGCAGGTCCACGTCGCCGAGCACGCCGCCGAGCGCGGGGCCCGTGATGAAGCCCACGCCGAACGCGGCGCCGATCAAGCCGAAACTCTGCGCGCGCTTCTCGGGCGGCGTGACGTCGGCCAGATACGCGCCGGCCGCCGTGAACGTGGCGCCGAACGCGCCCGCGATCATTCGGCCGAGCGCGAACAGCCATAGCGTCGGCGCGAACGCGAGCAACACGTAGTTGATGCCCATGCCCACGAGTGCGAGCAGGATCACGGGCCGTCGGCCGTAGCGATCCGACAGCGACCCGAGCAGCGGCGCCAGCAGGAATTGCATCAGCGAATACGCCGCTGCAAGTCCACCGTAGATGTACGACGCGCGCGACACACTGCCGCCCTCGAACTCCTCGATCAGGCGCGGCAGCACGGGGAACGCGAGACCTAGCCCAAGCATGTCGATGTAGACCACCGACAGGACGACGGCGAGGCGCAGTCGCGGCGACATGGGCAGACGCAGGACTCCCCTGTTGGAAGCCCCCGGATGCTACAGGAAACGCGCGGCGCTAGAACCCGACTAGAGCGCGGCGCCCGTGGGTTCCGCCGTACCGGTGCGATCCTCTTCCGCCGGCCGGCTCCACTTGCGCGCGAGCCAGCCCTGGAAGTCGTCGAACACGGAGAACATCGCCGGCACGATGAAGAGGCTCATGACCGTCGATACGACGAGACCCCCGATGACCGCGATGCCCATTGGCGCGCGGAAGCTCGGATCGCCCGCCCAGCCCAGCGCGACCGGCATCATGCCGGCCCCCATCGCGATCGTGGTCATGACGATGGGCCGCGCACGCTTCGAGCAGGAATCGACCAGCGCGTCGAACCGCGACAGGCCCTGATCGCGCTGCGCCATGATTGCGTACTCGACCAGCAGGATCGAGTTCTTCGACACGATGCCCATCAGCATCAGCAAACCGATCAGCGAGTTGATCGCGAGGCCGTTGCCAGTGATCAGCAGTGCGACGAGCGCCCCCGCCACCGACGGCGGCAGCGCAGTCAGGATCGTCACGGGTTGGATGAACTTGTGGAACAGCATCACGAGCACGGCGTAGATCGACAGCACGCCGATCCCCATCGCGAGCGCGAACTGGCTGAAGATCTCCGTCAGCCAGCGCGCGTTGCCGGTGCGCATGTGGCGCACGCCTTCCGGCAGGTTGCGCATGGACGGCAACGCCTCGACCGTGTTCAGCGCATCGCCGAGCGCCATGCCCGCCAGGCTGACGTTCAAATTGATGTTGCGGCTCCGGTCGATGCGCGTGATCTGCACCGGGCCGGCGCCGAGCGTAACGTCGGCTACGTTGATGAGCGGCACCGGGCCAGTCTTCGAGGGCACGGACAACAGCCTGATGCGCTCGAGATCGCCGCGCGACGCGTCGTTCAAGCGTACGCGGATCGGGATCTGGCGGTTGTCGAGATTGAACTTCGAGAGGCCCGTGTCGACGTCGCCGGTGGTCGCGATGCGCGTGACGAGGCTCAAGGTCTCGGTCGTCACGCCGAGATCGGCGGCCCGCTCGGGATCGGGGCGAATCACGATCTCCGGCTTCTGGAGCGCCGCGCTGCTCGTGATCGTACCGAGCCCCGGCAGCTGCCGCATCTCGCGCTCGACATTGGCGGCCGCGAACGCCAGCCGGCCGCCGTCGTCGCCCGAGAGCGTCACACTCAGACGGTCGGCGTCACTACCGTCGAACTGGATTCGCGCGCCGGGAATTTCGCGCAACAGGACCGTGGCCTTACGCTCGAACGCCTGCTGCGCACCGCGCGTGCCCGTCGGGTTGTTGATCTGAATCGTCAGCGTAGCCCGGCGCACGGAACCCGCCGAGCCGCCACCACCGAAGCCGGCGCTGCGGCCCTGCGTGCCGACTGCCGTGTAGACGCTGCCGACATCGGGCATCGTCGCGAGCCGTTTGCGCACGGTCTCCGCCATGGCGACCGTGTCCTCGAGTGAGGACCCCGGCGCGAGCTCCACGCTCAAGCGCGTGAAGCCGTTGTCGCCGGCCGGCGAGAAGGCCGTCGACAGCAGCGGGAACACCGCCAGCATTCCGCCGATTATCAGGGTCGCGACACCGAGCGTCTTCCAGCGATTCTCGAGGCACCAGCGCACGCGCCCCAAATACCAGGGCATGATGATGGCCTTACGCTTCACCCGCTCCTCGTGCGGTTTCAGGAAGTACGCGGCCATCATCGGCGTCAGCGTCCGCGCGACGAGCAACGAGAACAGCACGGCCATGGTGACGGTGAAGCCGAACGGCCGGAAGAACTGGCCGGCGATGCCGCTCATGAACGCGACCGGAATGAACACGGCGCAGATCGTGAGCGTGGTCGCGACGACCGCGAGACCGATCTCGATGGCGGCGTCCATGGCGGCCGCCCGCGGCTTCTTGCCCATACGCAGGTGCCGCACGATGTTCTCGACTTCGACGATCGCGTCGTCGACGAGGATGCCGACGACCAGCGTCAGCGCGAGCATCGTCAGAATGTTCATCGTGAAGCCGAGCACGTAGATCGCCCAGAAGGTCGGGATGATCGACAGCGGCAGCGCCATGGCCGACACGGCCGTGGCGCGCCAGTCGCGCAGGAACAGCCAGACCACGAGGATCGCGAGGAGCGCGCCCTCGATCAGCATCTCCATCGATGCGTCGTACGAGGTCTGGATGTAGCCGACCGTCGAGCTCGCCTCGGCGAACCGGATGCGCGGATATTCCTTGGCGAGCCGCTCGACCACCTTACGCGAGTCCTTCGCGACATCGAGCGCGCTCGCGCCCCAGGAGCGAACGATCTCGAAGCCGATCACCGGCTTGCCGTCGAGCAGAGCGGCAGCGCGTTGCTCGCTGGCCTGGTCGCGCACGTCGGCGATGGTATCGAGGCGCACGCTGCGCCCGTCCGTCAGCGCGATCGGCAAAGCGCGCAGATCCTAGACGGAGTTGATGATGCCCGTCGTCCGAACCGTCTGCTCGAGACCGCCGACGCGGCCCTCGCCGCCCGGGTATTCGGCCTGGATGCGCCGCAGCTGCCGCGATACGTCGCTGGCAGTGGCGCCGAGCGAAGCCATGCGGTCCGGATCGAGGTCGACGCGGATCTCGCGCGACACGCCGCCGACGCGCGTGATCTTGCCCATGCCCTGCACCGAGGAGAGCTCGCGCGTCACGATGAGGTCCACGAACCACGACAGCTCGGTGTCGCTCATGTTGTCGGACGACACGCTCCAGGTGACGAGCGAGCCGCCGGCTGTGTTCACGCGTGACACGATCGGCTCGTTGGCGTCCGGCGGCAGATCGGAGCGGATGCGCGTCATGGCGTCGCGCACGTCGTCGAGCGCGGCGGAGAGATCCGTGCCGAACCGGAACTCGATGTTCGTGGTAGACGCGCCTTCGTCGACGGTCGACGTCATCTGCTCGATGCCGGCGATCTTCGCGACGGCGTCTTCGACCTTGCGCGTGATCTCCGACTCCATCTGCGTCGGCGCAACGCCGGCGTACGTCACGGTGACGATCACCGCTGGAAACTCGATGTCCGGCCGGTCCTGGACGCCGAGCTTCGGGAAGCTGAGCAGGCCCGCGAGCGTCAGCCCGACGAACATGACGATGACGGGAACCGGATTTCGGATGGACCAGGTGACGAAGTTCATGAGCCGCTCACCGTGCCGACGTTGACGAGATCGCCGTCCTTCAGGAACCCGGCGCCCTTGTTCACGACCGTCTCGTTGCCTTGCACGCCGCTGACGATCTTCGATCGAATCGCCGAGTACGGCGCCGGTCTCGACGCGCCGCCGCTCGACCGTGTTTTCCGAACCGCACCACGAACACGTAGCTGTAGCCGTCGGAGCTCACGATGCTCTCGAGCGGCACCGTGAAACCGGGGCCGCGGCCGATTTCGATCTCGCCGCGCGCGAACATGCCCGGTCGAATACGCTCGTCCGGCGGCAGGTCCACGTATACGAGTGCCGTCCGGTTGGCGCTCGCAATGGTCGGCGCCACCGCGCGGATCTTGCCCTGCACGACGAGCCCTTCGACCGTAGTGACCGTCACCTCCTGTCCGGGCGCGAGCTCGCCGAGCTGCATCTCCGGCGCCTCACCGCGCCATTCGATGCGGCCATTGCGCAACAGTCGCAGCATTTCTCCGCCCGCCTGCGCGATCTGTCCGACCGTGACCGTACGCGACGTGATGACGCCGTCGTCGGGCGCCGTCACCGACGTGAACTTCAGGCGCAACTGCGAAGTGTCGAGATCCGCACGCGCCGATGCCAACGCCGCGCGCTTCGCGAGCTGATCCGCGGTCAACTTGTCGAGATCTGCTTCCGACAGCACGTGCGTCTCGGCCAGCATCTGGCCGCGGTGCAACGCCGCTTCGGCGTTGTCGAGCTCGGCCTGGCGCTGATTGACCATCGCCTGTTTCGTAGCCACCTCGGCCTCGAGCAACGAAGTGGATAGCGCGACGAGCTTCTGCCCAGCCTTCACGTGATCGCCAACGTCGACGAGTACCTCGCGCCACACGATAGCCGCCGACTTCGGGCGCGATAATGACGTCCTGCCAGGCATACACCGAGCCGTTCATCGCGATCGTGCGCGCAAGCTCCGTGCGCTCGAGCGGCGCGGCGGTCACGGTCATGACAGCGGCGCGCGCGGGCGCAGCGGCGCCGCGCGCCGCGCTGACCGTTGCCACCACGCGAGCAACCGACGAGAACCGTCAGGCCCACGACAACCAGCAACGCGGCGAGAACCCGTCGCCTGGGCCCAGCGTCGTCCGTACGAGTCTTCGTAGTTGCATCGAGAAGTCGTCCTTGATAACCATCAGGTTGCTGATATGATATCAGTTCGCTGATAACGAGCAATCACGGAGCGATGCCCAAGAATCCTAAAGCCGGCCCCGTCGTAGAACCCAAGCATACCGTCGGGTTCCTGCTGCGCCTATTGCAGCACACCCTGCGGCAGGCCATGGACGACGCGCTGCGCAAACAGGGTGTGGAGCTGTCGTTTGCGGCCGTCGTGGCGCTGTTCGGCCTGCACTTCGAACCGGGCATCACGGGCGCCAAGCTGGCGCGCCGGGCTTCGTCTCGGCGCAAACCATGAATTCCGTGTTGCGGCATCTCGAGCTCGACGGGTTGATCGACCGGCGGCCGCATCCTGACAGCCGCCGCGCCGACAGCTGGTCTTTGACCGAGGCCGGGCTCGTCGAGCTCGAGCGTGCCCACAGCGTGGGCACGTCCGTGTTCACGAAGATGCTCGCGTCGTTCGACTCCGCGGAGATGACGGCGTTCTCGGATTACCTGCGCCGCTGTATCCATGCGCTCGGCGGCGACGATTTCGGCCTGCCATTGGAGCTGCGCGCCGGCCCGCACAGTGCCGCCTCGCGGCGCGCCGCGCGCCGCGTCAGCGCTTCCAGAACGCCGGCGTCAACAGCACGAGGAACGTGAAGATCTCGAGCCGGCCGAACAGCATCGCGAATCGCGAACATGATCTTGCCCTGCGGGCTCACGTCCGCGAACGTCATCGCCACCGACCCCAAGCCCGGCCCCGCGTTGTTGATCGAAGTCGCAACGGCGCCGAACGCCGTGACCTGATCCATGCCGTCCATCATCGCGAGGACCATGAAGATCACGAACACCACGACGTAGACGGCGAAGAATCCGCCGATAGCCTCGACCACGGAATCCGGCACCGGCTGACCGTCGAGCTTCATGCGGCGAATCGCCTGCGGGTGAATCAGGCGGTGAATGTGCACGCCGACCTGCTTGAACAAGCACGACGTAGCGGATGACCTTCATGCCGCCCGCACTCGAGCCCGCGCAACCGCCCACGAACATCGAGAAGATCAGCAACGCCGGCAGCGCCGAGCGGCCACAACGCGAAGTCCGCGATCGCGAAACCGCTCGAGGACACCGAAGCCACGGATGCGAACAGGCCGTGTCGGAGCGCAGTCAGCAGCGACGGATACGTGCCCTGCACGTAAAGCACGGCCGTGGTCACGATCGTGAGCACGGCAACGATGACCAGAAACACACGCGTCTGCGTGTCGCGCTGGTAGCGCTGCAGCTGCAGCGTCCGCAGAGCCAGGAAGTGCTCGTTGAAGCTGATGCCGCCGATCAGCGAGAACACGATCGTCACGATCTCTATCGGAACGCTGTTGAAATACCCGATGCTGTCGTCGTGCGTGGAGTACCCGCCCGTCGACAACGTCGAGAAGCTGTGGCCCACGGCGTCGAACAGGCTCATGCCGGAGAACCAGAAGGCCGCAGCACAGACCAGCGTCAGCACCACGTATACGAAGCACAGGCTGCGCGCCGAGCGCGTGACTCGCGGCGTGATTCTCTCGTCCTTGAACGGCCCCGGGGTATCGCCCTTGTAGAGCTGCATGCCGCCGATGCCGAGCATCGGCAACAGCGCGACCGCGAGCACGATGACGCCGAGGCCGCCGAGCCACTGGATCTGCTGGCGATACAGCAGAATCGACGGCGGCAGGGCGTCCAGGCCGACGAGCGTGGTCGAGCCCGTCGTCGTGTAGCCCGACGACCGATTCGAAAAACGCGGCGGGAAAGTCGAGGCCCAGCGTCAGCATGAACGGCACGGCGCCGAGCAGGCCCATGACCGCCCACACGAGCGCCACGATCACGAAGCCGTCGCGGCTGCGTAGCACCACCGCACGGCGCCGGAACGGCAGCCACAGCACGAGCCCCGGCGACGACGCCCACGACGCACGCCGCGGCGAAGTGCTGGAACTCACCGTCGCCGTAGAGCAGCGAAATCGCCATCGGCAGCACGAGCGTCGCGCCGAACGCGAGCAACAGCAGACCGAGCGTTCGGAGAACTATGAGCATAAGAGGGACCGAAACGACGCGCCGGTTCGTCGGAGCGCGGCTACGCGCGGCCAGTTGGCCGCGCGCGCCGGCTGGCGACTCGTGGATCAGCCCATGCAGAAAGCAGTTCAGCTTGTTGCCGTCGAGATCGCGGAAATACCCGACGTAGAAATTACCCAAGCGCAGCCCGGGCGGGCCTTCGTCTTTGGCACCGAGCTTCATGGCCTTGTTGTACAGCGCGTCGACCTTCTCACGCGAGTCGACGACGAGCGCCACCATCGTGCCATTGCCACCCGTCGCAGTATTGCCGTCGAAAGGCTTGATCACACCGAGGCCGGGGCTGTGCTCGCCCGCAGACCACGAGACGAAGCGATCAGACTCCATCATGCGTTTGCCGCCGATCTCGGCAAGCAGTGCGTCATAGAATTTCGAGGCGCGAGCGAGATCGTTCGTGCCGAGCGTTACGTAACCGATCATTGGAACTTCCTCTCCACCGAAACGAGGCGGCATTATGCCTCGCTGAACGCGGGCACATAAGCTACCAGCCTCCGCGCACCGGGTCGAAGGGAACCGCCCGCGGTGCTATGCTGGCGCGGGCTCGAAGCCGGCGCGATCCAGAGCACCACAATGACGCGCCACGGAGCCGGAAAAACTTCCCGTCTGCCCCCAACCGTGAAGGTGCCATCGTGTCCGCTCAACTGAGTGTTTTCGCCCGTTCCCTGACTGTCGAAACCGCGTTCACCGTGCTCGCCATGGCCCGCTCGCTGAAAGCGGCCGGCAAGGACGTCGTCGAGCTCGAGATCGGCGACAGCCCGTTCGACAGCACGGCCTCGGCGCGTGCCGGCGGCATGGACGCCATCAAGAACAATCAGTCGCACTACTGCCCGTCGCCGGGCATCCCGGAGTTCCGCGAAGCCGCGGCCGAATTCGTGCGAACCGAGTTCGACATCCCGGCCGAGGCCCGCAACATCGTCGCGGGTCCCGGCGCGAAGGTGTTCGAGCAGTTCTTCTGCGAGGCGTTCCTGAATCCCGGCGACGGCGTGCTCGTCTTCAGCCCGTACTTTCCGACTTACCTGCCGAACATCGAACGCCGCGGCGCGCGCGCACGGTGCTCACGCCGCTGAAGCAATCGAACGGCTTCCGCCCCGAGGTCGCCGACATCGAACGGTTCCTGAAGGACGATCCCGCGCCGCGCGCGATCTTCCTGAACTCGCCGCACAACCCGACCGGCGGCGTCACGACGGAAGACGACCTGAAACGCATCGCCGACGTCGTTCGCGGCCGCAACGTCGCCGTCTTCAGCGACGAGCCGTACTGCCACATGGTCTGGCGCGGCAGCCACCACTCGATCCTGAGCCAGCCCGGACATGCTCGAGCAGTGCGTGGCCGCCTACACGTTCAGCAAGTCGTACAGCATGAGCGGCTGGCGGCTCGGGTTCGCCGTGGCCTCGCCCGAAGTGGCCGACGCGATCGGCAAGATGATCAACACCACGTTGTCGTGCACGCCGCCGATCGTGCAGCTCGCCGGCACGGCCGCGCCTTGAAGCGTGACCGCAAGGAGCGCGACGACGTGATGCTGAAGTTCCGCGAGAAGGTCGTGCTGCTGACCGAGGGTCTGAACCGCATCGAGGGGTTCACGCACGCTCGATCCGACCGCCACGTTCTACGTGTTCCCGAACGTGGCGCCCGTCTGCAACGAGCTCGGCGTCACGAGCCACGGCCTGGCGCTGTACATGCTGCAGGGCGCCGACGAGCAATTCGGCATCGCCTGCCTCGGCGGCGAGTGCTTCGGCCAGGCGGGCGCCGGCTTCCTGCGCTTCAGCTGCGCGGAACCGAACGACCGCCTGCAGCAGGCGTTGGCCTTCATCCCAACGGCCATCAGCCGCAAGGATCGACTGGCCGTCTGGCTCAAGCAGAACCCCCAGTACCGGCTCGCGAAGCCCTATCCCGTAGGCTAGCGCTCCCAGGTACAACCCACGTCGCGCGCGGTTATGTCAAAGCTGTGACCTGGTTCACAGGCCGTGCCCCGCTACGCGCGGATACTGTCAGTCAAGTTTCGGAGACTTGCTCCTGACGGTTTCCCCCAAAGACTCGCCCGGCCTATGGCCGGGCTTTTTTTTGCTCAGGATTTCGCCGCCTAGAGCGGCGGGCGGCGCAAAGCGTGGTGCGTGGCCTGCTCGAACGCATGCGCGAGCTGCAGCACCTCGAAGTCGCGGCCGCGGCGGCCGACGATCTGTAACCCGATCGGCAACCCGTCCGGCGTGAAACCGCACGGCACGCTGATCGCCGGCAGACCCGTGCAGCTGATCGCGTAGCACGTCGCCATCCAGTCGATGTAGGTCGGCATGGGCACGCCTCTCGATCTCGCGCACCCACTGCGTCTCCACGGCGAAAGGCGCGACCTGCACGACGGGCAGCGCGAGGAAGTCGTAGCGCTCGAAGAACTCGGCCACGCGCGCGTCGAGCGCCGTCTTGATCGCGGCAGCGCGCGCGATGATCGTCGCTGGTCAGCGCCAGACCGCGTTCGATGTTCCAGACGACCGTGTCCTTCAGCAGCGATCGATGCCGCTCGAGATCGCGACGATGACTCGCTGCGTAACCCTGCGCGCGCAATGTCTGGAACAGCTCGTCCACGCCGTCGAGATCGGGCTCGGCGTTCGCAACCTCGCAACCGAGCTGCGACCAGCACGCGGTCGCGCCGCATTGCAGACTCGCGTGACGGCGGCCTCGACGGGGTAGCGCCCGAGATTCTCGCTCCAGGCAACGCGGGTACCGCGAAAGTCTCGTTCGAGCGGCGCGAGAAACGTTGCAGCCGGGCTCGGGCAGCGACAGCGGATCGCGCGGATCCGGGCCCGCCATGACCGCGAGCAACCGCGCGACATCGCCGACGCTGCGCCCCATCGGTCCGTGTACGCCGAGGGTATCGCCGGCCCGCGCATTCAACCGCGGCACACGCCCCGGCGATGGCCGGAAGCCGACCACGTTGCAGAAGCTCGCGGGATTGCGCAGCGAGCCGCCGAGATCGGTGCCGTCGGCTATCGGCAGCATGCCGCAGGCGAGCGCGGCCGCGCCGCCGCCGGTGCTGCCGCCGCTCGTCTTGTTCAGATCGTACGGATTGCGCGTCGCGCCGAACACCGCGTTGAAAGTCTGCGAGCCGGCGCCGAATTCCGGCGTGTTGGTCTTGCCGATGATGATTGCGCCGGCGCGCCGGCAGCGCTCGACGTACAGCTCGTCGGTGGTCGGCACGAAGTCGCGATACGCGAGCGAGCCGAACGTCGTGCGCAGGCCGCGCGTAAGGCTCAGGTCCTTGATCGCCATCGGCAGGCCGTGCAGCGCGCCGACCTGCCTCGCCCGACGCGAGGCGCCGATCGGCCGCGGCCGCTTCGGCGCGCAGCTCGGCGGCCGACCTCAGCGTGACGATCGCGTTGACTCGATCGTTCAGCGCGCTCGATCTGCCCCAAGAAGGCGTCGAGCACTTCGACGGCCGACAGCTCGCGCCGAGCGAGCAGCGCAGCGAGCCGCCGCGCGTCGAGAAACACGATCTCGGCGGACGCGGCGGCGCTCACGCGACCGCGGTCAGATGGCTTCGCGCAGCGATTGCGCGGCAAGCACGCGGCCGATAGCCGACAGCGTGGCCTGCAGCGATGCGAGCGAAGTGTCCTCGTCGATGCAGCAGGCGCTGGCCTGTTTGCCGCCGGCTTCGACCGTGACCGAGGCCAGGGCCTTGGCCTCCGTGCCGGGCGCCATGGCGTGCTCGTCGAACTCGGCTACTGCCACGGCCACGCCGAACCGCCGGTTCACCGCATCGATCAAAGCCTCGATCAGCCCCTGCCCGTCGCCGCTCAACGCGAGCTCCGTGCCGGCCTTCGCGAGCCGGAACTTGCCGTGCGTGCGCTGCGCCTCGGAATGCAGATCGTAGCCCTGGAGCTTCCAGCCATCCGGTATCGACAGGAACTCCTTTTGGAACAGGCTCAACACCTGCCGTGACGACACTTCCTCGCCGCTCGCATCGGCCTGCGCCTGCACCACACGGCTTACGGCCGGGTGCAGCCACTTCGGCACCGTGATGCCGTGATCGCGCTCGAGCACGAGCGCGACGCCGCCCTTGCCCGACTGGCTATTGATGCGGACGACCTCCTCGTAGCGGCGGCCGAGATCGCGCGGATCGATCGGCAGATACGCCACCGACCAATGCGGAAGCTCCTGCTCGCGGTGGTACGCCATCGACTTTCGAATCGCGTCCTGATGGCTACCGGAGAACGCGGCATACACGAGATCGCCGGCCCACGGATGCCGCGGATGCACGGGCATGTCCGTACAGCGCTTGTACACCTCGATGATCCTGCCCATGTCGGCGAAAGTCGAGCCGCGGATCGATGCCCTGCGAGTACAGGTTCATGGCCATCGTGACGATGTCCATGTTGCCGGTGCGCTCGCCGTTGCCGAACAGCGTGCCCTCGATGCGATCGGCGCCGGCCAGGAGGCCGAGCTCGGCGGCCGCGACGGCGCACCCGCGATCGTTGTGCGTGTGCAGGCTCACGCGAATGTGCTCGCGATACTTCACGTTGCGGCAGAAATACTCGATCTGATCGGCGAACACGTTCGGCGTCGTCATTTCGACCGTGGCCGGCAGATTGATGACGACCTTGCGGCCGCGCTGCGGCTGCCATACGTCGAGCACGGCGTTGCTGACCTCGACGGCGAATTCGGGCTCGGTGCCGGAGAAACTCTCCGGCGAGTACTCGAACAGCCACTCGGCGTTCGGATGCTTCGCCGCGCCTTCCTCGAGCAACCGCGCGCCGTTGACCGCGATGGCCATGATCTCTTCCTCTGCTCGCGCGGAATACCTGCTCGCGCTGGACGGGTGACGTGGAGTTGTAGACGTGCACGACGGCGCGCTTCACGCCGCGCAGCGCCTCGAACGTTCGCTCGATCAGTTCGCGGCGCGCCTGCGTGAGCACCTGCACGGTCACGTCGGCGGGAATCAAGTCGCGCTCGATGAGCCGGCGCGCGAAGTCGTATTCCGTCTGCGATGCCGACGGGAAGCCGATCTCGATTTCCTTGAAACCGAGCTCGACCAGCAACGCGAAGAGCTCGAGCTTCTTCGCGACCGACATCGGCTGCACGAGTGCCTGGTTGCCGTCGCGCAGATCGACGCTGCACCAGTCGGGCGCGCGCTCGATCGTGCGATCGGGCCAGCGCCGATCTGCTAAGCGCGATCGGTCGGTAGGAACGGTACTTGCGGTAGTCGAACTGGCTCATGACGGGTCCTTACTTCGGGCCGGACACGGCGGCCATACGTGCCGCCGCGTAAATGAAGTCGCCATTCTAGGCTGCGTTGCAGCGGCAGAATCGGTCTATTTCTGCTCGCATCTAGCACTGCTTTTTAGCATGATTCATGCGTCATAGTACGCCCATTTTCGATTTAGATATTGCGCAATGACCGAAAAACTCGACTCATTCGACCTCAAGATTCTCGCGGAGCTGCAGGCCAACGGCGGCCTCAGCAATCAGGAAGTCGCGGACCGCGTAGGCCTCTCGGCCTCGCCGTGCTCGCGGCGCATTCATCGCCTGGAAACCGCGGGCGTGATCCGCGAGCGCGTCGTGCGGCTCGAGCCGCGCGCGCTCGGCCTCGATCTCACGGTGCTGATCCACATCCGCATGGACCGGCACACGCCGGAACGCTTCGCGCAGTTCGAGAGCGCCGTGCGCGGCTACCCCGAGGTGCAGGAGTGCTACCTGATCACGGGGCAGGAGGCCGACTACCAGCTCAAGATCACGGTGCCGAACATGGACGAGTACCAGCGGTTCCTGCTGACGAAGATCACGCGCATCGAAGGCGTGATCGGCGTGCACTCGTCGTTCGTGCTCCGGCAAGCCGTCGACACGACGGCGCTACCGCTCGGTTACGCTCGAGCTGCGAACTCCTGACGGTCGACCCCGAGCCAGTCGGTGCGCAGCAGAGTCCAGCGCTCGTGGTCGCGCCATCGCGAGCCGATCTTCAACGGCAAGGGTGATACGCAGCCGCGGCGAAATCCCAGGCGCTCGATCAGCGCTCGCGGGTCACTGGCGCGCGCAGACTGCGGGGGTCGTTGCCTACGGCAGCTCGTCGACGCGTTCGGTCTTCGTTTCGACGAAGTCTTGCGGCGAGATGTTCAGCACGAGCGCCATGGAGCTCGCCACGTATACCGACGAATAAGTGCCGACGGCGATGCCAATGATCAGCGCGAGCGCGAACCCCCACAGCGCGTCGCCGCCGAAAAGAAACAAAGCGACGACGGTCAGCATCGTCGTGCCGCCCGTGATGATCGTGCGCGATAGTGTTTGGTTGACGGACGCGTTCACGATGGCATCCGGATGTTCCGCGACGCATGAGTCGGAAGTTGTCCCTGATTCGATCGTAGATGACGATCGTGTCGTTCAGCGAATAACCGAGCACCGCAAGCACCGAGCCGAGCACAGTCAGATCGAACTGCCAGCGAAACACCGCAAAGGCGCCGACGGTGATCAGCACGTCGTGCAGCGTCGCAACGATGGCGCCGAGAGCCAGCTTCCAGCGGAAGCGAATCATGACGTAGACGAACACCATCGCGAGGGCGAAGACCATCGCGAGGACACCCTGCTGCGCGAGCTCTTCACCCACCTGCGGGCCGATGGCCTCGAGCCGCTTTACCTGGACGTCGGGGCCCGTCGAACGCAGGACACTCACGACCTGGTCCTGCACGGTGGCGGCGGTGCTACCCTGCGCGATCGGCGGCAAGCCGGATCATGACGTCCGAGGTCGAGCCGAAGTTCTGCACCTGCACGGATCGGAATCCGGCGCCTTCGAGGCCCGTTCGAATCGCGTCGAGATTGGCCGGCGCGCTGTAGCTGGCCTCCACGACCACGCCGCCGGTGAAGTCGACGCCGTAGTTCATGCCATAGATGATAGCCGCAATCGCAATGAGGTTTGCGACGGTCGAGCCGATCATCGCGACTCGGCGCCATTTGATGAAATTGAAGTTAGGCGTGCGCCACTGCATAGACGGAAGTTCGCGGGGCAGGAATCAAGCGCTGGCGCGCAGCCAAAGCGGCCGCCACCCGTGCCGGGCAGGGAGTTTACTTCTTTTCTTGCTGCTGCTGTTCGCTCGTCAGCTGCTTCGGCGGACCCGCGGCTTCGTCTTCGTGGTCTTCCACGGTGTTCATCGCTTTGCGAAAGCTCTTCACGGCGCTGCCCAAGTCGCCACCGACTTCTTTCAGCCGTTTCGTGCCGAAAATCAGCGCGACGATGACCAGAGATGATCAACAGCTGCGGGACGCTCATTGCCAAGCCCATAGATCCCTCTCCGTTGGCGCGCCACGGCAGACGCGCGCCCAAAATCGTATTTTGCTCGTCACCAGCGGAAATTGCCAACCCGAGCGCGGACTTCCGTCACGATTGGCCAGCTCCGGCCAGGCGGACCGGGGCCACACGACATATTGACCCTCGAAGCCGCGAGTTGGTTCAGCTTGCCTGGAATGGGACTCCGCGTCCCGGATTCGCGACCGCGTTGAATGTGGGTTTCCCGCCGGCTGCCGTTGCGAATCGGGGAGGAAACACAGCAGGCGGCTCGGTTCGGTTGGTCAGACCTCCGCAGAGCGCTCGACGGGAAACCCGATGCTAGGTAGCAGGTTTCGTGCCAGCGGTACGTGCGCCATGAAAAGCCTTGTGCCGTCGAACGTACATGGCGCCAACGTCGAGGTTGCGGCGGGGCGCGGGTGGTTGATCCCACCAGATGTTGGTCGAAAAACGTAACGGTGTGCGATCGCGCGCAAGCACACCGCGTTCCCAATCATGCTGAAAATAAAGAGGGCCGCACTCGGCGGCCCTCCGTGAGACTGGGTCTCCAACCCTGAGGGTCAGTTGCTAAGTACCTCGCTAGGCGGGCGGCACTCACAACGTACTGAAACCCCAAGAATCTCACTAGACATGGGATCACCTCCTTTTGGCTGTTGGACCTGCAGCAAGAGTCTCTAAGAGCGACGAAAAACGCAAGTGCACGGAGCGACAAGTTTGCGCTGTGTTACGTTGGCCGCATGCCAGTCAAAGATCGGCTGCGCCGCTTGAGTAAGCGCACTGGCGTTCGCTATGTGGCATCGCTGCCCGAACGTCTCGTGCGTTCGGCTTCGGCCCTGAGCGCGGGCGTCGTGCATGAGATAGCTACCGTGGCACTGCCGCTCGGCCTGCGCCGCGGCAAGCTGTACCGCAATCTCGTCGACGTGCCGCTCACATTCCTGATTACCGACGTCGGTCAGGTTCGCGGCGGCGCCCCAACCGACGAGCAGCTCGGCGAGAACTTCCTGCTGCGCCGTGCCGCCGGCAACGGAATCGAGATCATGGGCATCCTCGCGTTCCGCGCATCGCCTGTGTGGGTGCTTGCCGCGCTGGCAGACGTGTGCGGATTCGGTCGCCGCATCATTCCCGGCATCGCGGCCGAACTGCAGCGCGAAGGCCTGCTCAGCCCCGGCAACTCGTTCGCGACGATGGAGCAGTTGCTCGAGGGGCTCGAACGGCAGCGCGGCGCAGCTCGCAAGCACAGTCAACACGCCGCCGCTCGACATTGCGGGATTGCGGCGCGAATGGTCGCGGTTCGTCACAGAGACACGCCAGCTGCCGGCGCCTCAATTGCCGGCCCCCACTGCGGTCACGGGTTTGTGGAAGGAGCTGCGATCGACCGCCGACAGCGAAGGCCGTTCGGTGTTCGCGGTGTCGTCGTTGCTCGCGGTGTCCGCCGTCAGCGAGCTTCCCGAGCGGGCGCGTGTGCTTTCACGCGCGGCAGGCATCGTCCTGAAACACGGCGGCACGGCGCTGTCGGGCGCATTGCTCGATCACTACCGCGCAGTCGCTGCGCGAGTTGCGCGCCGTCGGCTTCGTGCGCTACGGCGTGCGACAGCTCACACCTTATACGCACGCCGCGGTGGCAGCGTTCGATCGTAGTCGAGAAACGCTGACGGGTCGCTTGCTCGACCGGCTCTGAGTGCACGATGCCGCTACTGGCGTCGCGGCGCGGGCCATTCCGCGTCGAACGGGAACGGCCGCACTTCGGTGTTGAACGTCAGGTACTCCACGACCTGATAAACGTACTGCGCGAGCGACAAGCCGACGTCCTTTAGACGCTCGTTGGGCTTGCCCGTGAACAGCACGTGCAGGAACTGCAGCAGCACGATCGCGGAACCGACCAGCCGCGCGAGCTCGTTGCAGATCGCGATCACGATCATGAACACCAGACGCAGCCACGTGGAACGTGCGCGCAGGTTCTGTTCCAGATCGCTCTGCTTCTCGGACGAATCGTCACCTGGCTCACCGACCATGATCCGAGCTCCTTGCAGTCGATCGTTCCACCATCTTACTTACTCCGCTCCGCTATCGCCCCGTTCGATCTCGCGCGCCGCCTCGACGAGTTTCGTCAACGTGTTCCAGTTGCGAGCCGTGCCCATCGTCCCAAGGTGGCGTTCGAGAACGGCCGTCGTCAGCTTCGAGCGGCCGACGCCGTCGGGATAGTAGAGGTAAACCTCGGGGCCGCGGATCTCCAGCATCTCGGGGCCTTTGTGCGTTTTCACGAGCCGCGCCTGCCCCTGCGCGTCGGGCACGCCTGCGAGGAACATCACCAGCAGCTTCGCGAGATCGGCGCGCGGCGAGAGCACCGGGCTGCGCTCGAAAATGCTCGCAAGCTCCGGCAGCGTGCGGATCATGACTTCGATCTGCAGGCTGAACTTCCGCTCGAGCTCCTGCTTGATTCGCCGCGCGAGCTGGCGCGAGTCCTTGACGCCGCTGCGGAACACAACGTTGCCGCTCTGGAGCAACGAGCGCACATCCTTGAAGCCCAGCCCTTCGTACGCCGCACGCAGCGGCTCCATCTTGATTCGGCTGGTGCCGCCTACGTTGACGGCGCGCAGCATCGATATGAAAACCGTCATTGCGACCCGTCTGTGGTCAACCCGCGAGACGCAACAGTACGAGCCTTCCCGGGCGCGCGCCAGCTAGCCGCTCCGGCGGTACTGGAACACCTGCTCCAGCGGCACGTTGAACACCGTCGCGATCCGGAACGCGACTTCGAGCGACGGCGAGTATTTGCCGAGCTCGATCGCGTTGACGGTCTGGCGAGTCACGCCGATGCGTTCCGCGAGTTGCTGTTGCGTCATCTCGCCGTGCTCGAACCGCATGCGGCGGATCTGGTTGTCGATCGGCAAGATCGCCATGTCAGCCGCCCCGCCGGTACAGCGTGACCTCGGTTCCAAGCTTGATCAGCCACGCGATCAAGATCGCGAGCAGCACGGTGCCCATGAACGTAGGCCATTGACCGTGCACGTGCACGCCGCCCATCGCAAGCAGCTCGCCGATCACGAGCGCATAGAACCCGACGCGGGCAGCGCGCAGCTCGATCAGCAGCTCGCGCTCGTCTTTCGGTGTGCGCGCCTCCTTCGGAGCCTGAGCGACCACGATCAGGTGCAGCACGACCTGTAGCAGCAGGAACGCCCCGAAGACCGCGAGCGCCAGGTGCAAGTGACCTTCCGCGCCGAGTGCGGGATGGTGCATCCCGGCGAAGTACGCGGCCGTCAGCAGCAACAGGCAGAAGAAGGAGATCCAGGCGCTCTTTTCGCGGAACGACATGACGGGCGGCTCCATGTACGGTTTGTTCGACATATCGTGAAGTATTTTCGCCTTTATGTCTATTTTTCTGTACATCGCGTCGACTATTTATTACATTTTAGGCCCCGGTCGAGTTCGACCCACGCAAACAGGAAGCCACCATGAGCTCAAGAAAAAGGTTGCTGACCCTCACCCTCGCAGGTCTAGCGTCCGGAACGGCATTGGCGCAACACACGGACAGCGCTTCGGCGCCCGAGACCATCACGCTCGACGCCCAAGGCGGCGACTACCCCGAGTGGTTCCAGAACCCTCACATGGTCGAGTTCTATGCGCTCAGCGTCGAGATGCTGCGCGCCAGACGCCGAGTCGACGCCTCCGCCTACGAGCGTCGCTCCTACGAGATCTTCCGCGTCTTCGCGCGGTCGTTGGGCGCCGACCCCGACGGCATGATCGATCACCTGAAAGCCATTCCGCGCCAGCTGGTCGCCATCGTCGCGGACGACCCCAAGGTGCTTGATAGCTACGAGAATTTCCTCGTCGCCCTTCGGGGACCGCGTTAGCGAGCGCGGCGGGCCGGGCCTAGTGGTACTCTGTCGCGCGGAAAACCTACTGAATTCAACCATCTCGCCCCATGAGCTCCACGTCTGCCCTCACCCGCGCGACGGCGCCCGATCTGTTCGGGTACCGCAAGTATTGGGCGCACCGCCTGACGCCGGCGCCGTTCCTGCCGATGTCGCGCGACGAGATGGACGCGCTCGGCTGGGATCAATGCGACGTGATCCTCGTGACCGGCGACGCGTACGTCGATCATCCGAGCTTCGGCATGGCTGTCGTCGGCCGCGTGCTCGAGGCGCAGGGCTTTCGCGTCGGCATCATCTCGCAGCCCGACTGGCGGTCGACGGCCGACTTCGAGCGGCTCGGCACGCCCCACCTCTTCTTCGGCATCACCGCCGGCAACATGGACTCGATGGTGAACCGCTACACGGCCGACAAACGCGTCCGCAGCGACGACGCGTACACGCCCGGCGGCGCGGGCGGGCAACGGCCGGACCGCAGCGTCATTGTTTATGCGCAACGCGTGCGCGAAGCGTTCGGCGAGACGCCGATCGTGATCGGCGGCATCGAAGCGAGCTTGCGGCGTATCGCGCACTACGACTACTGGCAGGAGAAAGTTCGCCGCTCGATCCTGCTCGACTCGCGCGCGGACTTGCTCGTGTTCGGCAACGGCGAACGCCAGATCGTCGAGATCGCGCACCGGCTCGCTGCCGGCGAGGAGCCGGCGCAGATTCGCAACGTGCGCGGCACCGCGCTGCTCGGCAGCGCCGCCGGCGCCGACTGGACGGAGATCGACTCGACGCATCTCGATTTGCCGGGCCGTATCGACGCGCCCCCGAATCCGTACGCGATGGAGTCCGAGATCGCGGCCGCCGCGCGCGACACTGCGGCGAAAGAGCCCGGCGTGAACGTCGTGCGTTTCGCGCGCCGCGTGCCGACCGCCGATCGCGAACGCAGCTACATCCGGCTGCCGAGCTACGAGCAGGTCCAGGACGATCCGGTGCTGTACGCGCACGCGTCGCGCATCCTGCACATGGAGTCGAACCCCGGCAATGCGCGCGCGCTCGTGCAGAGGCACGGGCAGAGCGACGTGTGGCTGAATCCGCCGCCGATCCCGCTCACCAGCCCCGAGATGGACCGCATCTACGAGCTGCCGTACGCGCGCGTGCCGCACCCGGCATACGCCGACGCGAAGATCCCGGCGTACGAAATGATCCGGTTCTCCGTCACGATCCAGCGCGGCTGTTTCGGCGGCTGCACGTTCTGCTCGATCACGGAGCACGAAGGCCGCATCATCCAGAACCGCAGCGAAGACTCGGTATTGCGCGAGATCGAGAGCATTCGCGACTCCGTGCCAGGCTTCACGGGTGTGATTTCCGATCTGGGCGGCCCCACCGCGAACATGTACCGCATTGCGTGCAAGAGCCGCGAGATCGAGGCGGCGTGCCGACGACCCTCGTGCGTGTACCCCGCCGTGTGCCCGAACCTGAACACGAACCATGCGCCGTTGATCAAGCTGTACCGGCGAGCGCGTGAGCTGCCCGGCATCAAGAAAGTGCTGATTGCATCCGGCGTCCGCTACGACCTCGCGATCGAATCACCGGAGTACGTCAAGGAGCTCGCCCAACATCACGTCGGTGGGTATCTCAAGATCGCGCCCGAAGCGATCGGCGAGGGGCCGCTGTCGAAGATGATGAAACCCGGCGTCGGCACGTACCACAAGTTCAAGCAGATGTTCGACCGTTACTCGCAATCCGCAGGCAAAGAGCAGTACCTGATTCCGTATTTCATTGCGGCGCATCCAGGCACCACGGACCAGGACATGCTCGAGCTCGCGCTGTGGCTGAAGAAGAACGGCTATCGCGCCGACCAGGTGCAGGCGTTCCTGCCAGGGCCGATGGCCACCGCCACGGCGATGTACTACTCGGGCAAGAACCCGCTCAAGCGCGTGACGCGCACGTCGGAAGAGGTCGTGATTCCGCGAGGTCTAAAAGTACGTCGACTGCACAAAGCGTTCCTGCGCTACCACGACGCGAACAACTGGCCGATGCTGCGCGCGGCGTTGAAGCACATGGGTCGCGACGACTTGATCGGCAACGGCAAGCACCAACTCGTTCCGCGCTTCCAGCCGAGAGGCGTAGGCCGCCCAAACGCACCCGAGGGCAAGCGCGGCGCGAAGGGCAAACACAAGCCGTTTCGCACGCAACACGTGCGCTGAGCGCCAGGCGTGCAGGTTGCGGCATTGGCGAAGGCCCAGCCGCGAAAGACGCGTGGAGGCTAAGCGCGCGCGATGTTCAGCTGAATGACGTTGCTGGGCGCAGCGCCTTCACTCGCGAGCGGCGCCTCGCCCGTCAGCCACTGCACGATGGGCTGAAATTCGCGCAGCTCGGCTGCGCACTGCTCGGGCGGCAGGTCGAAGATGCCGAGGCCTTTCTCCGCCGCATCGACGTATACATCCGAATCGCTGACGCGCGTGAGGAACGCGATGCCGAGCGACGATACGAAACGCTCGAGCGGCTCGTACACCGGCCGCGCGTTGCGCACGCGGTTCGCGATCACGGCCACGCGAATGTGACGGAAGCGAATCTGGCCGATGAGCAACAACTCTTTGATGAAGTTCGCCGTTGCGTGGATGTCGATTGCCGAAGGCGCGACGGGAATCAGGATCGACTGCGTACGCTGCATCAGATCCTGCAGCAGGAGACGCGACGGTCCGGCCGGCGCGTCGATGACCAGCTGACGAGTGGACAGTGGGATCTGCCGTCGACCGTTCTGCAACGAAAGGCCCGCGCGCAGCGCGAGATCCGCGCCATGAATGGTCGGCACTTCTACCGAGCGTTGCGCAAGCCAGTTGAGACTCGAACTCTGGGGATCGTAGTCGGCGATCGTAGTTACAACGCCGTGAGAAGCGAAGTAGCTGGCGAGATTCGTGGTGATCGTGGTCTTACCCACACCGCCCTTGGCATTGATCACCAGAGTCGACTTCATGCCCATGATCGAAAAACCGCTTTCCTTGCGCCGATTTTGTGAAAATCATAGGCGCATCCGGCGGTTCCAGCTAAGACACGCGTCACAGGCTCTGCGGGTCGGCGCGCTCCCGAATGGTGCTTGCGGTCGCGGTCAGGATTCCGCGCGCCGATAGACCACGTCGTAGTAGTGACCACCGGCTGCCCGACTCGCAAACCGGTTCCGTACGAGCTCGGCAAAGCCCCGGGCAGCCAGGAATGCCTCGAGATCGACGAGCTGCGCGCAGCCTTCGTACGCCTCAAAATCCGGCGCTTCCGTCTTGATGTGCGCGAACCCGGGCAGCAAGCTCTCCGCCCCCTTCAGCACCAGCAGTTCCGACCCCTGCGTATCCATGACGAGCGCGTCGTAACGCGTTATGTCCACGCCCTCACGCGTAAGCAGCGTCCGCAACGTCACGCTGCGCAGCTTGATCGAGCCGGTAAACGCGACTTTCGGCCACACGTCTTTGTGCTGTTTGAGCTCGAAAAGTGACGACGATTCGCCGGCGTTGTTCGCGACGTGAAAGTCGTACTCGTGGTCGTCTCGATCCGTGACTAGGGCTTGTAGCGCTCGCTGCCTCGGGAACGTCGCCACGTTCGCGCGCAGCGTCGCGAACACTTCTGGAAGCGGCTCGATCCACAAAACGTCGAGGCCGTGGCGTGCATACAGCGCCCGTTCCTGGCCAACGTTGGCGCCCACGTGGATCACGCCGCGCGCGGAGCGCAGGAATCGGTTCGGCTCCGGCCCGAACCAGCGACGCAGCCGGCGTAGGATTTTCATCAACGCGCAGCATACCATCGGCGGCGACACGACTCCGGGGCTGGACGGCAATGGCGAGCACGGCGGTGAACGATCTCGCGGCAATTCGTGCCCGGCTGCGGGCGCTCGCGAATCCCACCATCGCCGCCCAGGCGATTCGGTTCTTCAAGACCGGCCCCGGTGATTACGGCGAAGGCGACCGCTTCCTCGGCATTCGTGTACCGGTGTTGCGCCGAGTGGCGCGCGAGCGTCGCGCCGCCAGCGTTACGACGATGTTCGCCCTGCTGCGCTCGCCGCTACACGAGGAGCGCCTGCTCGCGCTGCTGCTGCTCGTCGCCGCCTTCAGGCACACCGATGAGCGCGGCCGCGAGCGGATCTACCGCGGCTACGCGCGCGCGATCCGCCGTTACGTGAACAACTGGGATCTCGTCGACACGTCGGCGCCGCACATCGTGGGGCACTTTCTCGAACACCGGAGCCGGGAGCCGTTGTACGTGCTCGCGCGGTCGAGCGACCTCTGGGAACGCCGCGTGGCAATCTTGGCCACGTTCTGGTTCATTCGGCGCAACGACTTCGCCGATACGTTCGCGATTGCCGAGCTAATGCTCACCGACGAGCACGATCTGATCCACAAGGCTGTCGGCTGGATGCTGCGCGAGGCCGGCAATCGCGACGCCAAAGCGGCAGCGCGATTCCTGAACCGGCATCATCGGCGTATGCCCCGCACGATGCTGCGCTACGCGATCGAAAAGTTACCGGCCGCAACGCGACGCGCGTATCTCGAAAGCAAGGTCGTCACACGCGGCCGGTCGCGTGCAGCCGCCACGCGACGACGGCCGGGGCAAGCATGAACACGATGAGTGCCGCGACATAGGCCGCGCCGCTCACGGGATCGTGGTTGGCCAGATATTGTTCGAGCGTGAGACCTCGCAAACCAGCCACGAGCGCGAGCTCGGCGCCGAGCAGTAACGCGAGCGCGAGCGCCCCGCCGGCCAACGCTGCACCGACGCCGAGCCGCCAGCGCCGTACGAACCGCCAAGCGAAGAATAGGCTGGCCGCGATCATGAAAGGCATTTCCGCGAGCTCGGCAATGCGTTCACCGAGCGCAGGCACGACGAGCATCACGCGCAGCGCGCCGAGCACGAACCCGACCGCAAAGACCGTGACGACGTATGCAACCGTGAACTTTGCGATGCGCATCGGTGTGCGTCAGGGCCAAGCGCTGCGGCGTGTCACCGCGGTGGTCGAAGGTCGCAGGGGCCCGCCCGCTAGCGCACCGGCTGCGTTCCGGCCGCCGGCCGGGCCTGATCGAACACCTTGGTGGCGAGCGCGACCATGCTCGCTATATCGCTCAGATTGGCCGGCACCACGAGCGTGTTGCCGCTGCGTGCGAGGTTGCCGAACTGTCGGACGTATTCCTCGGCCACGCGTAGCTGCATGGCTTCGCGGCCGCCCTGCGAGCTGACGGATTCGGCCACGCGCCGCAAGCCCTCGGCCGTCGCGATGGCGACGGCCAGAATCGCCTCGGCTTGGCCCGCTGCCTCGTTGATCTGCTGCTGGCGCTTGGCCTCGGACTCCTTGATCACGCGCTGCTTTTCGCCTTCGGCCTGGTTGATCTTGGCGTCACGATCGCCTTCGGAAGCGAGAATCACGGCGCGCTTCTCCCGCTCGGCACGCATCTGTTTTTCCATGGCCTGGATGATGTCGCGCGGGGGATTGATGTTCTTGATCTCGTAGCGCAGCACCTTCACGCCCCACGGCTCGGTGGCTTTGTCGAGCTCGTTCACGATGTTCGAATTGATCGTGGAGCGCTCCTCGAACGTGCGATCGAGATCGATCTTGCCGATCTCGCTGCGTAACGTGGTCTGCGCGAGCTGCGAGATCGCGAAGTGGTAGTTCGAGATGCCGTACGAAGCACGTGCCGCGTCGAGCACCTGCAGATACAACACGCCGTCGATGCCGACCTGCACGTTGTCCCTCGTGATGCAAACCTGCTCCGGAATGTCGAGCGCGTCTTCCTTCAAGCTGTGGCGGTAGGCCACGCGCTCGACGAACGGGATCAGAATGTGGAATCCCGCTTGCAGCGTGACGCTATACCTGCCGAGCCGCTCGACGATGTACGCGCTCTGCTGCGGGACGACGACCGCGGTCCTGACGATGACCGTGATCGCGACCACCGCAATGACGAGCGCCAACAGCAATACACCCTGATCCATGCGTTTCCCCTTTGATCCCGCTCTCAGAGCGCCCGGACTTGCAGCGTGAGCCCATCGATCGATTCGATCCGAGCTTCACCGCCGGCCGGAATCGTTTCCTTGCCGACGTTGATGGCCGTCCAACCGGTGCCGCGGTACTCGATTCGGCACGACGTGCCCGGCTCGAGCACCTGTGCAACGACCACGTGCTGGTGAATGTCCGTGTTGACCTTGCCACCCGGTTTGCTCAGCAACTTCTCATAGATCTGCCGCCTGATCGTGAACATGGCGACCAGCGACAGCACGCCAAATGCGATCCACTGCGCCCACTCCGGCAACGCAATGCCTACGAGCCCGAGCAAGCCGACGACGATCGCCGCCACGCCTGTAAACACGAGATAGAACTGCGCATCGATGGCGAGCAGCTCTAGGCCGAGCAGCACGACGCCGAAGATGCACCAACTCCACCAAGTCATGTTCCTACCCCCGTGAGCGAACGGCCCCACGTGACCGACACTGATTCTGCACCCACACGGAAACGCCCGCGGTGGCGCCTGGTCCGCCCGGAGTCTACGCCGGCAACCGGGCGGTCGGTACCCGCACGCAGCCGGCACGTACTATTACGACTGGCCGCGGCGCGAGCCGCCGGTAAGATTCGTTGGGTTGCCCGAGCGTGGGGGTTCGTTTGCGAAAGGCGGCTGCATTGGCAGGCGGTTGCGCGGCACTGGCGCTGCTGGTGGCCTGCGAGCGACCGCCACCGCCCGTGCCACAGGCGGCCCACGAAGTCGGCCAACCCAAGGGCTGGGCCGACGACCTCGCGATGCCGCAACCTTTGGACGTGAACCCCGACCCGCACGTGCTCGAGTTCAACCTCGAAGCCAAAATAGTCGAGCTCGAAATCGTGCCCGGCCACAAGACCACCGTGTGGACATACAACGGCAACATCCCCGGGCCGTTGATCCGCGGCCAGGTAGGTGACCGGGTGATCGTACACTTCAAGAACTCGCTGCCCGAGGCAACGACGATCCACTGGCACGGGCTACGCCTGCCGAACAATATGGACGGCGCGCCAGGCGCCACGCAGGACCCGATCCCGCCCGGCGGCGAATTCACGTACGACTTCACGCTCCGCGACGCCGGCACGTACTGGTACCACCCGCACGTCGATTCGTCGGCGCAGGTCGGGCGCGGCTTGTATGGCGCTATCCTCGTTGAGGACCCGAACGATCCGAAGGCGTTCGGCGACGACCTCGTGCTGCTCCTGTCCGATATGAGCCTCGACGACGACGGCGAAATGCTGCCCGCCGACAGCGGCGGCAATTTCGGCGACCTGTTCGGCCGCGAGGGCTCGGTGCTGCTCGTGAACGGCAAGGTGCTGCCCACACTGAAAGTACGCGCGGGCAAGCAGCAGCGCTGGCGCATCATCAACGCAACGCGCGCACGCTACTACAACGTGCGGCTGCGCGATCATCGTTTCATGAGGCTCGGCGGCGACAACGGCCTCGCCGCACGCTCCACCGACACCTACGCGCTGCTCGTCACGCCGGGCGAGACGAGCCGACGCCGTCTTCACGCCCGCGAGCGACCCCGGTACAGCAGCAACGTGCTGCGCTGGGTCCCGACGGAGCGCGGCTACGGCAGCACGTTCAACCGCGCGTCGGTCGACATGCTGAAGATCGAGACCGTCGCCGACGCGGCTGTCACGCCCGAGCCGATCCCGACCGAGTTGCGGACGATCGAGCCGATCGACGTCACCGGCGCCACGCGAGCGTGACGCTGGATCTGACCATCGCGATCAGCAACAACGAGGTCGAGATGGGCGATCAACGGCATTCCGTTCTGGAAGGCGGCACCGCTCGAAGCCAAGATCGGCGAGACGCAGGTCTGGCACGTAAAGAACGACTCGATTTTCGCGCACCCGTTCCACCTGCATGGCTACTTCTTCCAGGTGCTCGACCCCGAGCGCGTGCCGGAGTGGAAGGACACCGTGAACGTGCCGACGAAGTCCGAGCTCACGCTCGCCGTGCGCTTCGACGAGCGCCCCGGCACCTGGATGTTCCACTGCCACATTCTCGATCACGCCGAGGCCGGCATGATGGGACACCTCGTGGTACGCGATCCGAACGCGCCGACCGCCCCGGTCGCGACACCGCACTCGCACGTCGGCCACGCCGGCTACATCGAACGCTAGCGAGCGCTACTCCGGCACGTACTCGGCCACCTCGACGAGGTTGCCGTCGGGATCGCGGAAGTAGATCGAGCGCAGCGCACCGACGGCGCCGCGCCGCGGCACGGGCCCGGCCTCGAGCGCGATGTTCGCGGATTTCAAATGCGCGATGACTTCGTCGAGCGGCACGGCCGCGAGCAGGCAGAAATCGCCTGAGCCGAACGTCGGCCGCCGCGCCTTCGTGGGCGTTTGCGTGTCGCGATCCTGGAGGTTGATCTTCTGTTGGCCGAACTTCAGCGCGTAACGCGGCAGCACCACCCGGGCCGTGAAAGAATTCGCGCGTGAATCCCAGCGCACGCTCGTAGAACTGTGTCGTAGCCTCGATGTCGGCCACGGTCAACACGATGTGATCGATGCGATCGGCCAGCAGCGGCATGCGTTCAGCCTTGACCCTGCACGCGCCTCTGCAGCACCAGCAGGCACTTGTAGCGTGCGGCGCGGAGCGTCCTATACGCCACGCGCGCACCCTTCACGTTCATCCACTCGCGCAGATTCTTCTCGATCGTCTCCGCCGGCGTGGCAATCAGATACGTTTTCAGCGGCTGCTGCGTATCGTTGCTCGTATCCACACCACAGTCCGAGCACCGCCAGCGGCGGCGCACCACGGCTGCGTCGCGATCGACGTTCAGGCACACGGTGCACAGCATCCAGCGATCGAGCGGCTCGATCTCCTCGAGCAGGATTTGGTAACGCGCGCTGTCGCTCGTGCCCCCCGCGTGCTGGCTACCGGGCGCGCGCCAGCGCTCGACCAGGTCTTTGATGAGCCCCGACAGCATTCCGCCCACGCCTTTCACTGCTCCCCCACCGAATTTCGCACTCGCAGCCACTAGACCACGCCACTCGCGGGGGCGTCAATCGCGGCGGCCGCTCGAATTTCGCCCTGGCCGTGAGCCACAATGGCGCCCTTCCGCTGCGCAGCACGCGCCGCGAACGAGGTGACGATGAAACTCTCGACCGAACGGATCCTGACCACGCACGTCGGCAGCCTGCCCCGCAGCGCGGCGGTCGTCGACTTTCTCTACAAAAAAGAGAACGGCGAGCCGTACGACCACGCCGCGTTCGCAGCCGCGATGCAGGCCGGCGTAGCCGAATCCGTCGCGAAACAGCATGCCACCGGCATCGACGTCGTTAGCGACGGCGAAACCAGCAAGATCGGTTACGCCACGTACATCAAAGACCGCTTGTCCGGTTTCGCGGGCCACGTTCCGCGCCCGCCGCACAAGGACCTCGCGCCTTACCCCGAGTTTCGCGAAGCGATGGCGCGCATGCTGGGCAAGCAGTCGTTCAAACGCGCGGCGTGCGTAGGCCCTATCGAGCTCGTCGATCGCGACGCGATGAAAACGGACGTCGCGAACCTGCGCTTCGGTGTGCAAGCCCATCCACCGGTCGAGGCGTTCATGAACGCAGCGTCGCCGGGCGTCATTTCGTCGTTCCAGTCAAACCGCTACTACCCGACCCACGAGGCGTACGTCGACGCGATCGTCGCGGCGATGAAGCCCGAGTACGACGCCATCGTCGCCGCCGGTTTCGTGCTCCAGCTCGACTGCCCCGATCTCGCGATGGCGCGGCATACGGGTTTCCAGGAGCTCGACGAAGCGGAGTTCCTGAAGCGTGCGGCCTATCAGGTCGAAGCGCTGAATCACGCCGTGCGCGACATCCCGGCCGAACGCATGCGCATGCACATCTGCTGGGGCAACTACGAAGGCCCGCACGATTGCGACATCGCGCTCGAGAAGGTTCTTCAGCTGATTCTCAAGGCGAAACCAGCAGGCATCCTGTTCGAAGCTGCGAATCCGCGGCATCGCCACGAGCTCGAAGTGTGGCAGGACGCGAAACTACCGGAGGATAAGGTGCTGATCCCGGGCTGCATCATGTCGACGTCGAACTACGTGGAGCATCCGCGGCTGATCGCGGAACAGCTCTGCCAGTATGCAGACATCGTGGGGCGCGAGCGCGTGATCGCGGGGACGGACTGCGGCTTCGGCTCGTTCGCCGGTTACTCGCGTGTGGACCCGGCCATCGCCTACAAGAAGCTCGGCGCACTGGCCGAAGGCGCGGCGCTCGCCTCCGCGCGCCTCTGGCGCAAACGCAGCTGAAGCTCTAGACCGCCGCCAGCAGGAACGCAACTCCAATCACGACGAGCGCCATGCCGACGAGCTCACGCGGCGCCGCGCGCTGACCGAACAAGCGCTTCGCCACGGCCTGTGCGAGCAGCACCTCGACGAGCGCCAGCGTGCGCACGTTCGCGGCCGCGGTCAGCGAGAAGCCCACGAACCAGAGCTGCGACGCGAACGCGCTCATGAAGCCGGCGAACAACGACTGACGCCACGCCGCCAAGCTACGCAGCAGCGCTTCGCGGTTCATGATCGCGAGCCACGCACCGAGCACCGCGACCTGGATACCGAGCGACCACACGAGCGCCGTCGACGCGCGCAGGAAATAGACGCCTTCCGGCAGCGCGAGAATCGCGCCACGAAAACTCACCGATGCGAGCGCGAAGAACGCGCCCGACGCGACGCCGAGTACGGCCGGCTTCAGAGTCTGGCGGTCCCACTTCTGCTTGGGTCTAACGGCCACGATGACGACACCGGTCGTAGCGATCAGGATCGCGACCGCGCGCGACCACGTCAGTACGTCGCCGAGCACGGCGAAACCGAATAGCGCCACCTGCACCGCCTCGGTCTTACTCAGGGCCGTGGCCACGGAGAAAGACCGCGCCTGCATGGCGGCGAGCAGAAGAGCAGTGCCGCCGATCTGCGCGAGCGCGCCCGAGCTTATGAATCCGAGGAACGCGGGCGTCGGCGGCGGCACGTGCGCGTGCGCGAAACCCGCCACCAGACCCAAGAACACGAGCGCAAACGGCAAGCCGTAGACGAACCGCACCTGCGTCGCGCCGAGCGTGCCGAGCGTGGCCGTCAGGCTGCTCTGCATTGCGTTGCGCGCCGTTTGAGCGACCGCGGCTACCAGCGTGGTAACAACCCAGAGCACTGGAGGCCGCGCAGCCGACGGCTACGCCGGCATACGGCCGACGTACACGCTCTGCGGCCGGATCAACCGGCCGATGGCGCGCTGCTCGAAGCAGTGCGCGGTCCACCCCGCGATGCGGCCGATCGCAAACGTCGGTGTGAACAGCGCCGTGTCGAGGTTCAGCCCGTGCAGCAGCAGAGCCGTATAGAACTCGACGTTCGTCTTCAGGCGTCGACCCGGCTTGTACTCTTCCAGCAGCTTCAGTGCCGTGGCTTCGACGGCGCGCGCGAGATCGTAGAGTTTCGCGTCGCCCGCACCCGCGAACATCCGTGCTGCGGCCGCGGCGAGCACGTCGGCGCGCGGGTCGCGGACCTTGTATACGCGGTGGCCGAAGCCCATGAGGCGCTCGCCGCGCTCGATTTTCTGCCGAAGCACCTGCTCCGCACGCGCGGCGTCGCCAATCTCGAAGACCATGTCGAGCGCAGGCCCCGGCGCGCCGCCGTGCAGCGGGCCCTTCAACGCGCCGATCGCACCCGTGGCCGCCGACACGAAATCCGAGCCCGTCGATACGATCACGCGAGCGGTGAACGTCGACGCGTTGAGCCCGTGGTCAGACACTGTCGCGAGATACGTATCGAGGCCGCGCACGAGCTCCGCATGCGGTTCCACGCCATTCAGCATGTACAGATAGTTTGCAGCGAGGCTCAAGTTCGCGCGCGGCGCGAGCGGCTCGGCGCCGCGCAGCAACCGCGAATAGGCCGAGACGATCGTCGGCAGCGAGCCGACCAGCAGTTGCGCGGCGTCGAGATCGTTGGCCGCCGTCAACGTGCCGGCCGCCATGCGCAGAGCGTCCATCGGCTCGACGCGACGGTGCGCGGCATCCCGCAGCAGCGCGATCGTCGACGCGGACACCGGCGTGGCCGCGACGCGCGCGGCACCGCAAACGCCGGCCGCATCCCACAACGCTGCGACGACGTCCTCGAACGGCTTGGCTGCGAGTTCCTCGAGCCGTAGACCTGCGATCACGAGCTCGCCGCGCTCGCCGTCGACCAGGCTGAGACGCGTGGCCGCTGCGACGACGCCCTCGAGGCCGGTCGAAGCGGCGATGTCAGTTTGCGCATTCATGGCGGCTACCGTATGTTGTAGTGAGTATTCGGTCAACATTGATTATACAATCAATATGAAAGCCATGAACGGCGTCTGGGTCAACGCAAACGAAGCCACCCACCTGCTCGGAGTGAGTCGCGCCACGTTGTACGCCTACGTGAGCCGCGGCCGAATCCGCTCGGAGGCTACGGCCGGCAAGACGCGCAACCGCCGCTACGCGCGCGACGACATCGAGCGCATGCGCGCACGCACGGACGAGCGGCGTAATCCCGAGAAAGCCGCCGGGCGGGCGTTGCACTGGGGGCTACCGATCTTGGAGTCCGCGATCACGCTGATCGCCGAAGGTCACGTCTATTACCGTGGCCGCGACGCGGCGGAGCTCGCGCGCACGAGCTCGCTGGCCGATGTCGCCGCGTTGCTCTGGACCGGAACAGCCGACGGTGCGCAGTTCGGCGCCTGCCCGAAGGCGCCTGCCAGAAAGGGCGGCGGCGACTTACCATTCGTCGCGCGGGCCCATGCCACCCTTGCGCTCGCGGCCGCGAAGGATCCACTCGCCTACGACCTGCGGCCGCGCGCCGTCGCTCAAACCGGTTGGCGAATCCTGCAGCTGCTCGCGACCATTGCGGCCGAAGGCACCACACCGGAGCCCACGGTCGAAGCCACACTCGCGAAGTCCTGGGGCGTGCCGGCCGCTGCGCCGCTGCTGCGGGCCGCGCTGATCCTGTGCGCCGATCACGAGCTGAACGTTTCAACGTTCACCGCGCGCTGCGTCGCGTCGGCCGGCGCATCGCCGTACGGCGTCGTGATCGCCAGCCTCGCGGCGCTCGAAGGCGTGAAGCACGGCGGCACAACCGGGCGCATCGAAGCGCTGTGGGATTCGTTGCGCCGTTCGCCAGACCTTCGCGCCGCACTGGCGGAATGGCTACGCCGCGGCGAGCGCATCGAGGGCTTCGGTCACCCGCTCTACTTGGGCGGCGATCCGCGCGCGACGGTACTGCTCGCGATGCTGCCTAGGCGGAAGAACGCCGCGTTCGCGCGCGAGCTGACGGCGGCCATCACCGCGGTGCTCGGCGAACCGCCGAACGTGGATTTCGCGCTCGTGGCATTCACCAAAGCGCTCGGCCTGCCGAACGGTGCGGCGCTCACGTTGTTCGCGCTCGGTCGCGCGATGGGGTGGATCGGCCACGCGATCGAGCAGTACGCACACGGCGCCGTCATCCGGCCGCGCGCGAAGTACATCGGCGAAAAACCCCTCTGAGTAGCGAGCCCGCGTTCCGGGTGGCGGCAGAAGAAAGAGAAGATCTCTCCCCCGGATTAGTGGGTCATCGCGTACAGGATGTAGTTGATATACGTCCGCATGCCCTGCGCGGAGTATTTCTCGGGGTACTGCGGATTGTCGGAGTGCTCGACCGAATCGCCGAGATCCATGTTGTGGCAGATCGCGACCACGATCCGCCCTTTGTCGTCGTAGATCGCGCGCCAGCGCGGAATCACGCCGTCCTTCTCGTATATTCGGTGGCTGTAGAGGAACTGCGCACCCGGCACCTGCACGCGGTCGTCGAGATCCCAGAACATGTGGAAGATCTGATCTTCGTTCGGAATCTCGACGATCGGCCGGTCCGGGAACACGCGCCGCATGCTCTCGACGAAAACTTCCCATTCCTGGCTGCCGTGGAAGTCGTCAACCATCAAGAAGCCGCCACGGTCGAGGTATTCGCGCAGCTTCAAAGCCTGGGAGTCCGTGAGGTCCCAGTGCCCCACCTCAACGGCATACAGCCACGGCCAGTCGAACACGTCGTCGCCGTCGTCCAGGTTCACGGGCTGCTCGACAGAGCGCGTGTCGATCGACGTCAGGCGCCGCACCATGACCGCCACGTGCCGATCCGCCGTCGGATAGTCGATCGTCCAGTTGCTTCGGCCGTTTTGCCAATCGCTGCCGAAGCGGCCACCCCACGGCGGATACATCAAGCGCGCGAACGTCCATTCGGCCGGCACCCTGTAATCCGGTGGCAGCGGATCGTTCTCGTGTTCGACGCCGGGGTAGAGGCGGAACGGTCGCGGCGCCGCGGCGGCGATGCCGATTACGCACGAGGCCACGAGTGCGGCGCCGAGCAGCCACCGGCGGTGCCCCCTATGTCGCCGCGCGGAAGTTAGAGCCGAGGATTTGTGCACATCGAACCCAGTGGTAGCTAGCCAGATCCGTTAGACGCGCCCGTCGCTGCGCGGTTCGCCAAGAAACCGTATAGCGCGACTCAGCGCACAGGCGGAACCGCCAGCGGCAGACCCAGCGCCTTGTACTGCTTGCCGTCGACGACACGCTCGTTGAACCAGTTCGGGTAGATGGCGGTGGGCTTCGTGGCCGTGTCGAGCGCCGCCAGGTCCTCGGCGGTGAGCTGCACGTCGGCAGCCTTCAGGTTCTCGTCGAGCTGCTTGCGGTTCGACGCGCCGACCAGGATCGACGCCACTGTCGGGCCGCGTCAGCAGCCACGCGAGCGACGCTTGCGCCGGTGTCGCACCGCGCTTCGCGCCGATCGACTGCAACAGATCGATCAGCCGGTACCCTTGCTCGCGGTCGTACGGTAGGAACTCGAAGCCGCCGAGACGATCGCCGCTCTCGCCTTTCGGCTTCGCGCGCGTGTACTTGCCACTCAGGAAGCCGCCAGCCAGCGGGCTCCACACCATGACCCCGATGCCGGCGTCCACGCAGAACGGCGCGACCTCGTGCTCGAGGTCGCGGCCCACGAGCGAGTAGTACATCTCCGCGCCGCGGAACTGCTGGTAGCCGCGCGCACATTGGATACCGACGGCCTTCGCGGCCAGCCAAGCAGGCCAGTTCGAGAAACCCACGTAGCGAACCTTGCCCGCTCGGACTAGATCCTCGAGCGCTTCGACGGTCTCCTCGATCGGCGTCAGTGCGTCGACTTTGTGCACGAGGTACACGTCAATGTAATCCGTGCCGAGCCGCTCGAGGCTCGCGTCCGCCGCCGCCAGGATGTGCCGCCGCGACAGTCCGGCCTCAACGAGTCCCGGGCCCATGCGGTTGCCGACCTTGGTCGCGATCACGACCTGCTGGCGTTTCGCGCCTATCGCCTTGCCGAGGATTCGCTCCGAATCGCCGCTGGCATATACGTCGGCCGAGTTGAAGTAGTTCACACCCGCGTCGATTGCGCGCGCGACGAGCTCGTTCGCGGCCGCCTGGTCGACCTTGTACGTGCTCGCGAACGGCCCGGTCGGATCGGAACCGAATGTCATGCTGCCGAGTGCGAATTTGGAGACGATGAGGCCGGTGCCGCCGAGGCGCGAATACTGCATGGGGAAGACTCGATATCTAGCGCGGGAAAGTCGCCGCACGAGCGTAGCGGGTTCCGGCGTACGGGTCGAGGAGTGCTCGTCGCTGCGCTGCGGCTGGAGGCTTGCGGTAGGCGCCACCGGAAGCGATGGCGATCTCGCTAGGCCAGGTACTTTCGCGTGAGCTCTTCCGACACCTGCCACAGCTTCGCCGCCATGGCGGGATCCTTCTGGTAGTTACTCTGCGGGGCCGGATTGCAGTCTGCGAAGTAGAGCCCGGTGACGCGCGCCAGCGCGGGATTGCTCGCGAGGTAGCAGCTCGTGGCCGCGCCCTGCGCGGGCGTCTCGAAATTGAAGCCGCCACCACCGCCACCGCCCGCCGGCAGCCGGAAATTCATGTTGCGCATGATGTTCGTCGCCACCACGCCGGGGTGCAGCGAGTTCGACGTCGCGCGCGTGCCCGCGAGGCGCTTCGACAGCTCCAGCGAGAACAACCCGTTCGCGAGCTTCGAGTGACCGTAAGCCTGACGCTCCCAACCTTTTCCCGAAAGATTATCGAACTGGATGCCGCCCTGCGGCGCCTGGCTGGTGCGCCACGCTGCCGACGACCACCACACGCCCCTGCGGCGCGGCCGTCACACGCTCGAGCAACCGGTTCACGAGAATGAAGTGGCCGAGATGGTTCACGACGAACTGCAGCTCGAGGCCGCGGACTTGCTGCAGGTCCGTCAGCAGCACACCGGCGTTGCACACGAGCGCATCGACGGGCGTATTCATCGCACGGATCGCGGTCGCGCACGCGACGACTGAGTCGAAGTCGGAGAGTTCGAGCACCACGGGTGTGGCTTTGCCCTGCACGCTCGAACACGCTTCGCGGCCACGTTCGATCGTGCGCGCGGTGCCGATCACGTGCGCGCCGCGCAGCGCGAGCACGCGCATCGTCTCGAGGCCTAGCCCTGAGTTGCAGCCCGTGACGACGATGGTCTTGCCGGCCAGGTCGATGCCTGCCGTGACTTCCTCTGCCGTGGCTCCCGCGGCGAACGAGCTGCGCGGCACGTCCTGCGCGCTCGCGCGGCCCGCGTAGGCGGCGAGCGCGAGGAGCGTGCTGTTCGCGATGAAGCTGCGCCGATCGATGGAGCTCATCTCCCTTCCTGCGCTAGCGGCGGACGAGCGCGTCGAGCGCGGTGCGCACCTGACCGTCCCAGAGCTCGGCCACCGTCTTGCCGGCGGGCAGATCGGTCCACGGCCGCCGGTACGCCACCTGGCCTTTCCCGTCGACGATCAAGAGACCCGGGATGTACTGGATACCGTAGGCCTTCGCGATCTCGTCGCCGTTCGCCACGGCGATCGGCGAGAAGCCCAAGCCCTGTACGTATGCCTTCGGATCGCCGCGACCGTCTTCCTTGGCGTTGATCACGATGACCTTCACGCCCTGCTTTGCGTAATCGGCCTCGATGCTCTTCAGGTACGGCATGAACGCTTTGCAGTACGGACACCACGTAGCCCAGAACACGACGATGCTGGGTTTACTCTGCGCCACGGACGGAAATTCGACGGCGTGGCCAGCGAAATCGCGCGCGACCCAAGGCGGCGCCACGTCACCCTGCTCTACGGCCGCGAGTGGGCCGCCGGCGGCGAAACCAACCACGACGGTGCCGAGCCATACAGTTCTTTTCAGCGTATCCAGCATCGCAATCTCCCCGGTCAATACGAAAGATTATAGGCCGCGAGCCCCCAGCGCCAGAATCTGCGCGTCGTACGCGGCCTGCGCGAAGTCGACGTCGACGAAGTCCGCCCGCCCGGCGCCAGCTGACGCGCCTCTACTACGCCGGGTTGCTGTTGAGCGTCCCCGCAGACGATCCTTATGCTCGGCAAGATGTCGCTTGCCGGTCGCCTGTCGGGCCCGTCCGCGCCAGAGTTCGAGGAAGCGCTGGCGATCGCACGTGAAGCTCGCTAGAGGACGACACTGCACTGCTCGTACGCGGCGCCGTAGCTGCGGGCGATCCTGGCCAACGACTGGTTGCGCCTCAGCAGCGTCACCGGTGAATGCAACTCGACCTTGGCCATGCGCAGCTTGGGCGTCGGGGCCCCTTCGAGCGTGATGATTCGATAACCGTCGTGTACCAGGGCCTCGGACAACGCCTCGAGCGTCCGCCCGTTGGACGCGACGAACGAATACTGCCAGTCGTGCGGCGACGCCATGACGACCCGCCCGTTCGGTATCGACTCGAACCAACGTTGCAGCTCGGCGCGCGAGGCGGTTGGTGGGAGCGCGGCAGCAGGCGTGACTCCCCCAATCGCGAGCAACAATCCCGCGAGGACGGCGCGGATCTGGGTTCGGTGCATCATCGCGGATTATGGCACCTCGGGCCCCCGGACGATCCGTGCTTGATGCCGGGGGCGCTCAGCCCCACTTCAGTTTGAACACCGCCGGAGATGTTCTATGACCGATGCCGCTCTTATCCGCTGCTCGCACTGCGGCGCCAACAACCGTGTGCCACAGGACAAGCTCGCGCAGGGGCTCGCGCCGAAGTGCGGGCAATGCAAGGCGCCACTCGTCGCTGCCGGGCCCGTGACCGTGACGGACGCGACGTTTGCGACGGAGGTCGAGCGCTCGCCCCTGCCGGTGCTCGTGGATGCGTGGGCGCCATGGTGCGGTCCCTGCCGCATGGTGGGCCCAATCGTGGACGAGCTCGCAACGGAGCTCGCGGGCAAGATCCGCGTGGCGAAGCTCAACGTCGACGACAGCCCCGCGACCGCTGCGCGTTTCGACGTGCGTAGCATCCCGACGTTGCTCGTGATGGTGAATGGCCGTGAGGTCGACCGCATCGTCGGCGCCATGCCGAAGGCCGCGATCCGCCAGCGGCTTCAGGGCGTGCTGGATCGTTGAAATCGCGCCGCGCGGCTCCGGCCGGTGGGCTTGCCGCTATTGCTGGAGAAGCGCGCGCAACATCCACGCCGTCTTCTCGTGTACCTGCATACGTTGTGTCAGCAGGTCGGCGGTCGGCTGATCGCTCGCTTTCTCGGCAGCGCGGAACACGCCGCGCGCCGTGCGCGCCACGGCTTCGTGACCTTTGACGAGCTGCGCGACCATGTCCTCGGCCGCGGGCACGCCTTCGGCCTCTTGATCGACGACAGCTTCGCGTACGCCGAGTAGCTGCCCGGCGCCGGAAAACCCAGCGCGCGAATGCGCTCGGCGACGAGGTCGACCGCGAGCGCGAGCTCGTTGTACTGCGCCTCGAACATCAGGTGCAGCGTGTTGAACATCGGGCCGGTGACGTTCCAGTGGAAGTTGTGCGTCTTCAGATACAGCGTGTACGTGTCGGCCAACACTTTCGCGAGCCCGTCCGCGATGCGCCTGCGTTCCTTGGCCGAGATACCGATGTCGATCTGCGGTGCAGTGGTGGCTTTCATTGTTGGGGTCCTTGCGATTGAATGGCGTTATCGGAAGGCTAAGGTGGAGTCGCGCAGCCGTCCAGTCGTTCGTTTCTATGGTACTGATCGCCTGAGTGAATCGAGCGCGGCGATGACACCGCGAGAAGGGGCCGGCATCGTGGACTGGACTGTTCGATACGTTGCTGAGCCCGCGCGCTGCGTCGTCGTTGGTAATGTCGTGTTCCTGTCCGGCTGCACCGGCAATCCCAACTCGGTGCGCGTCGAGGACCAGGTGGTGGCGGCGCTTGAAAAAGCGCGGCTCGCCATGGAGACGGCGGGCGGTTCGATGGCGAACATCGTCAAGACGTTTTTCCTGATCACGAGCCTCGATGACTACGCGCGCGTCCGCAAGACGGAGACGGAGTACTACGAAAAATATGCGCCGCAACTGGTAACGACACCGCCGGCCGCGACGTTGATGGTGGTGCCGTCACTGGCAAGCCCGGAGCTCAAGGTCCAGTACGAAGCGATCGGCGCGGCAGACCGCGGCCGTGCGGATTGGGCGGTCAAATACCATCCTGAGTTCTGGGGCGGCCGTGAGCTCGCCTATCCGCACGTGCCGAAAGAGCACGCGAAATTTGCGCGCAGCCAGTCGGTGGGCAACCTTCTGATCGTCTCCGGCTGTCAGGCGCTCGACCACGACACGGTCAAGGTCGAGACCAGCAGCTTCGACGCGCAGTCACGCATCGTGCTCGAGAAGGTCAAGCTCGCGATGGAGGAGACCGGCGGCACACTCGCGAACGTCGTCAAGACCAACGTGTTCGTCAAGGATGCGGCCATGCTGCGCCGCTACCGCGACGTAGAGCGGGCGTTCTTCCGCGCGCACGCGCCCGCGTTCGTGGATCGCCCGCCCGCAAGCACGGTATTCGTGATGACCGAGCTGCCGCGCCGCGAGTTCCTGATCGAGGTCGAAGCCTTGGGCGTCGCCGACGCGAAGGCGCCGGGATGGGCTACCCGCTACTACCCCAGCGCCGCATCCGCGGGCAACCTGTTGTTTCTTTCCGGTTGCGACGGGTCGGCCGGCGGAGAGGCCGTGTCACGCTCCATCGAAGAGCAAGTCGTCGCAGCGCTCGACAAGCGTCAGGGCTGCGATGCAGCGCGCCGGCAGTTCGATGAGCAAAGTCGTCAAGACCACACTGATGCTGCGCGATCTTGACGACTATGCGGCGATGCGCGCGACCGAGCTCGCCTACTACCGGCAGCATGCGCCGAGTCTCGTCGACTACCCGCCGGCCAGCACGTTCATGCAGGTGCCGGCGATTGGCGATGATCCCGCACGCGCTATTTCAAATCGACGCGATTGGTCTGGTGTAGGCGGAATCGGGTAGGGGGCGAGCTTACGCTCGCCGCCCTCCCACACCACCGGACGTGCGGTTCCGCATCCGGCGGTTCAACGAACACTCTGGAGCCGCTGCTGCTCGCGCAGCAACGAGACCAGCCCCAAGCGCGTGAAGTAGGCGGCGGGCAAAGCCTGATGCAGATGGCACGCACCCGCGTTCCACCACGGGCCATGGTTGTTGCTGTAGCGGGCCCGAGCCGCGTCCAGTCCCAAGGCGCGCAGGTGCCGCGCTCGAGTCGCAGGCCGCTTCCACTGCCGCCACAACAGACAGCGCAGCCGTCGCCGCATCCACCCGTCGAGCTCTGCCAATACGCCTTTGCTCTGCGTGAGCTGGAAGTAATTGATCCAGCCTCGCAGCAGCGGATTGAGAGTTTCGATCGTGTGAGCAAGCGAGCGGCCACGCCCTGCGCGCAGCAGCTCTCGGACTCGTCCAGTCAACCGACGCACGCTCTCAAGCGCGATCCGCAGACGACTCTCGCGATGCGCCGTAACGCTGAACCCCAGGAACTTCCGCTCCCACGGCCGCGCCACCGCGCTCTTTTGAGCATTGATACTCAGGCGCAAGGTATCCTCGAGGAACACCTTGATCCCGCTCATCACTCGCTCGCCCGCTACGCGACTGCCGACGTAGATGTTGCAGTCGTCTGCATAGCGGCAGAACGCGAGGCTCCGTCGTTCCAGTTCCACGATCCAGATCGTCGAGCAGGACGTTCGATAACAACGGCGACAGCGGCCCGCCTTGCGGTGTGCCTTCTGTGCGCGCCTCGACCACCCCTGCTCGCATCATCCCGGCTTCCAAGAACCGGCGAATCAACTTCAGCACTCGTGCATCACCGACTCGCCGCGCCACCCGCGCCATCAGCACATCGTGATTGACTCGATCGAAGAACTTCTCCAGATCGATGTCCACCACCCAGCGCTTACCTTCACGGATGTACGCCTGCGCTTGCCGTACCGCTTGATGCGCCCCGCGCCCCGGCCGGAAGCCGTAGCTCCCCTCCGAGAACGTTGGCTCGAACAGCGGTTGCAGCACTTGGTGCAGCGCTTGCTGGATCAGTCGATCCACTACCGTCGGCACGCCAAGCGTCCGTACTCCGCCGTTCGGCTTCGGTATGTCCACTCGTCGCACCAGCTGCGGCACGTATCGGCCATCCAACAACGCCCTCTTCACGCTCGGCCAGTGCATCACGAGCCAGTCTTTGAGCTCGGACACCGGCATCTCGTCGACGCCGGCCGCGCCCTTGTTCTCGACTACTCGTTGATACGCCAGCCGCAGGTTGCTGCGTTCAACCACTCGCTCCATGAGCTGTCGCTCCGGTGGCTCGTGGCTCTCCGATTTCGTTCGCTCGGATGTCGCCGTGCAGACCTCAGCACCGAGCGGCGCAGTGCCGGAGTTCCGCTCCGCACCTCGCGACTCGGCCGCCCTTGCGAGCGCTTCTGCTTCCGCAGTCCTCACGAGATCATCCGTCCTACTCTCGGTGTCGTCGTTCGGCCCTTCATCGCTCGCGCGACTATTACGGCCTCGGCTGACTTCTGACAGCGCCTCCGCAGACCTCTCGATCTGCGTAGCACAGCGGCACGCCGTCAGATCTCCCCGGGTATTGCGCACTCTCCTTCACGCTTATGCCTGTCGGATTTACGCCGCATCGTTCCGTGCAAGTTTTGGGCTTTGATGCTCTTTGCCATCTCACCCCGATGCGTCGCCTGAAATCCGCTTCCTGTTCGTCAGGCCAGCGCTTTGCCCACAGCTTCCTCCGGATTCCCAGTCACCCGGGACACCCTTGCCGCTCAGCTAACACTTCCCCTTGCCAGGTGTGTAGAGGACTTTCACCTCCAAGAGAGTGCGCCCTGCCGGGCGCACAAAAAAGGCCGGTGTCGTCACCGACACCGGCCGCATTCACGACTCGCCCGCCGCGGCGAAGCCGCGACCGCCGATCAGAAGTTCTTCGTGTACTCGATGCCGAAGCGCGACGGCAAGGCTTTCCACACGAACGGGTGCGAATACTCGTCGTTGTACTTCTCGTCGAGCACGTTCCTGCCCCACAGCGTCGCGGACCAGTCCTTGCCTTTGAAGCCCAGGCGCATGTCGAGCAAGTTGACCGGGTCCCGCGGCGAGGTGTCCCACGCCAGCGGCGTTACGCTGGGATCGCCCGGCCCCCAGTAGGTCTTGCCGATGATCCGGTAGTCGCCGCGCAGCACCAGGTCCGCGCCGCCGAATGCACGCGTCGGCTTGGTCCACGTCGCGCCGAGATTGAAGGTGTAGTCCGACGAGAGCGGCGCGTGTTGCCCGACGACGTACGGGATCTGGGCGTCCGCCTTGATCTTGCTGTCGGTCACCGCCAGGCCGACGTTCAAATCCAACCTATCGGTGAGCAGCGCGTTCATTTCGAACTCGATGCCGTTGTAGTGCACCTTGTCGAGGCTGCCCAAGTTCTGCGTGCTCGAGGCCACGAGGAAGATGAAGTAGTACGCGCCGGTAAGTTCGGTCGAGTAGACGGCCGCGTTCAGGTTGATTCGCTTGTTCGCGAGCTGCGTCTTCACGCCGAACTCGATCGTATCGGCGATCTGCTGATCGAAGGTGTTGAACACGCCCGCGACGCCCGCCAACGCAACGCCTGACTGGTTGAATCCGCCGCTGCGAAAGCCGCGGCTCAAGTCGCCGTACAGCGTGACGCCGTCGCTCGGCCGAAAGCGAACCGTGAACTTGGGCTGCATCGCGTCCCAGGTCACCTTGCGCTTCTGGCCCGTGACGAGGTCGCTCGCGAGGACGGCCGGGATGAAGCCCGGCGGGGTTTCCGTCGTCTGCTCGCGCGTGTCCTCGTCATAGCGCAGCGAGAACGTTCCGTCCCACTTGTCGCTGAAGTCGTACGCCAACGATCCGAACAACGCCCACGCGAAGTTGTTCTGCGAGTCCGACAGATACGTGACCTGCGGATTCGAGATCGACAGGTCGAACGGGAAACCGGTCGTCGTGCGCGGTGTCTTGTACACGCGGCTCACGCCGGTGCCCGTGTCGAGCAGGTTGCCGGTGCCGATGAACCGGTCCGTCGAGAGCAGGTAAGCGCCCGCGCTCCAGCGCAGCCGATCGGTCTCTGGCGACGCGAAGCGGAATTCCTGGCTCAAGGTGCTCACTTCGAGGTATTGGCTCTGATTCCAGTCCTGCCAATACGGGTTTGGTGTCAGCGGCGGGGAACCGTTGAACACCGGGAAGAAAATCTCGTTGAACGAGCGACCGATGGGACGGAAGTCGAACGCATCGCCGGTCAGCAGCTCCTTCAAGCTGTCCCAGGCCGTGATCGACGTGAACGTGCCCTTGTCCCCCTTGATGTCGAAGCGCATGGCCAGCTCGTCCATGTCCTTCAAACCTTCGCCGGGATTGTTGACGAGGATCGGCAAACCCGTGTAGTTCGAGTTGTTGACGTCGGCGGGCGCCACCGTCACGCCGCTCAACACGTTCGCATTCGGTACGCCGACGAAGCTGCCGAGAGTCCTTTGATCGTCGTTGATGACGAAGTAGAGCGCGGTCGTCGTGATACCCGAGTGGGCGTAGCGGAAGTCGCCCTTCACGCGGTCGTTCGGCTCCCAGGTGAACCGCACGCGGCCCGAGACGTCTTTGTACGGATCCGCTTTCTGGTGGAGGTATTCGTTCTCGAGGAACCCGTCCGTGTCGCTATACGACAGCGACGCGCGGTATTTCCACGCTTTGCTGTCGCCGAGCGGGCCGCTGATCGCACCCTGGAACTCGTAGCCGGGACCGGAGTCGACGCCGACGCGCAACTTGCTCTCGAAGGTATCGGTCGGCTGCTTCGTCACGATCGTGACCGCGCCGCCGATGGCGTTTCGTCCGTAGAGCGCGCCTTGCGGCCCCTTCAGCACTTCGATCTGCTCGACGTCGAACAGCTGCTGATTGAACTGCGCAGGATTCGTCATCAGCACGCCGTCGACGACGACGGCCACGGGCATGTCGCTGTTGCGGGCCTGCGAGATGCCGCGAATCGTGATGAACGAGTTGCCGGGATTCTGCGTCTGCACGATCGTGACGTTCGGCGTCAGCTGCGATGAAGTCGTGCGGCTTGTTGATGCCCGCCGCCTCGATCTCGGTCGCCGTGAACGCTTTGATCGAAGCGGGTGCCGTTTGGGCGGCTTCCGAGCGCATGCGGGCGGTGACTACGATTTCCTCGAGCGCCTGTTGAGCGAGTACCGGACCCGCCAGGAATGGCGAAGCGAGCAAAACGCTGCGGACGGACAAGTAACGTCGTTGTGATGCGATCATGAGCCCCCCAAAACATTTGTAGCGGACGTACTTTATTCCTCAGGTGGGTTACTCACAACAGCGAAAGGTTTCGCCACTCCCGCCTGGGTGATTGGCTGTGGCGCGCCCGCAACAACGTCGGCCGGCGGCGAGCAGATGGCCTACGCCGCCGCGAAGGCCGCCATGGTGTTGAAGCGAAGGTAGCCGCCGACGTCGGATTGCACGCAAAGAGAAGCACATTGCGCTGCTTTGCGTTGGCAAGCTCGTCGGGGGTTAGCGATTAGCTATCGACGCCGACCCGCGACTCGCGGCGTTACTCGTCATGAGATCGCGGGGTCAAGTCTCCAAACGCCGACCGTCATCTCGGATCACGTCCAGGCTCCCAGCGCAGCCGTTGTCGCCACCTGCAGCGCCGGCACGAGGCGCCGAGAAATTTCGCCCGCGTTTTGCCACTCGCCTTGTCTCTATCCGCCGACCCTCGATTCGCGCGCAACCGTTGAGACTTTCATTCGAATCGACGTCTCACTGTCTGCGAACCCGGACACTTTGCACTGTCGCTGTTTGCAGCCACAACCCACGACAGCCGTGCGCTGCCTCAGTCTCCACTCGATGGCACGAAGGGTGTATCGGCGCGAAGAACAATTCAAGGAAGCGGGGGTTCACGGATGACCGTCGGTTACAGACACCTTCAATGGTTAGTGATTGCACTCACGATCGTCGGCACACCCACCCTCTCGCTCGCACAACCAGGACCGACCAACTGGAAAAACTGGCGCAATCGGCCGCCAGCGATCTCCGGCATACCGGCGACCGCGGTCGTCGCGGGCAGCGTGTACACCTTCACACCGGCCGCGAGCGATCCCGAAGGCAGCGCGCTCACCTTCACGATCCGCAATCGTCCGGCGTGGGCCACGTTCAGCGCCGCGAACGGCCGGCTGCAGGGCACGCCGCAGGCCGCCAGCGCCGGGACCTACGGCAACATCGTCATTACGGTGAGCGACGGGCGGAGAACTGCGTCGCTCGCGCCGTTCAGCATCGTCGTCACGCGGCCCGGCGGCAATTCGGCGCCGGTCATCTCGGGCGTGCCGCCGCCTTCGATCGTAGCCGGCAGCGCGTACGCGTTCGTGCCAACCGCCAGCGATGCCGACAACAACGCGTTGACGTTCGACATCTCGGGCCGGCCGACGTGGGCCACGTTCGACACGAAAACCGGACGGCTCGCGGGCACTCCGCCTGTCGGCACCGCCGGCGTGTTCGGCAACATCGTGATCAGCGTGAGCGACGGCGTCGCGAGCGCCGCGCTGCCAGCGTTCTCGATCACCGTAGCCGCAGCGACGCCCACAAATACGGCTCCGACGATCAGCGGTGCTCCGTCGTCCTCGGCGAAGCAAGGCACGCAGTACGTATTTCAACCGACCGCGGCGGACGCCAACGGCGATCCCCTGACCTTCACGATCGCCAACCGCCCGGCGTGGACGACCTTCAATGCCAGCACCGGCGCATTGGTCGGTACGCCCAGCGCAACATCCGTCGGCACCTTCGGCAACATCGTGATCGGCGTCAGCGACGGTAAGCTGTCGGCGTCGCTTCCCGCGTTCGCCATTACGGTCGCGGCTGCCAATACACCGCCTGCGATCACAGGCACGCCGCCGACAACGGCGACGGTCGGCACCCAGTACGCATTCAGTCCGAGCGCGAGCGATGCCAACGGCGACACCTTGACGTTCAGCATCGCCAATAGGCCCACGTGGGCGTCGTTCACCGCCAGCACGGGTCGGCTGCAGGGCACCCCCGCGGCGGCGAACGTTGGCACCTTCGGCAGCATCGTCATCAGCGTGAGCGACGGGCAGACTTCGACGCAGCTTCCCGCCTTCTCGGTCACGGTGAGCGCCGCACCGAACACAGCGCCAACGATCAGCGGTGTGCCACCAACCTCGGTCGTGCAAGGCACGCAATACGCGTTTCAGCCGACGGCAAACGACGTCAACGGCGACGTGCTCACCTTCAGCATCGCGAACAAACCAGCCTGGGCGACGTTCACGACTTCGACCGGCCGCTTGCAAGGCACACCCGGTGCCGGCGACGTCGGCACGACAAGCAGCATCGTGATCACGGTGACCGACGGCAAGGCCAGCGCCGCGCTCGCCGCATTCAATCTCACCGTGCAGGCGAGCGCGAACGGTTCCGCCACGCTGAGTTGGCAACCGCCGACGCAAAATACGGATGGCTCTCCGCTGACCAATCTCGCAGGATTCAAGGTGTACTGGGGCCCTTCGCAGGGCACCTATCCGAACTCGGTGACGCTCAACAACCCGGGGCTTGCAACCTACGTCGTCGGCAATCTGGCGTCCGGAACCTACTTCTTCGTGGTGACGTCCTTCAGCGCGACCGGAACGGAGAGTTCGCGATCGAACTCGGCGAGCAAGACGATACCGTAGCCGCCGCCAGACCAGATGCGACGAGCGACGCGCGTTCGGCTTCTCATTTGGTGGGGTCGAACGGCAGCGCCTCTTCGTCGATGGGGGTGTTGTGCCCGCCCGCGATGAGCCAGCGTCCTTGTTGCTTGACGAGGAACACCGACATCATGTCGCGCCCCGCCGGGCGCAGCCTTCCATCGGGCGGCATGAACGCGCCCTTGTTCCACCTGACGACCGCGACTGCCGCGTCCGTGGTCACGAAGCGCACGTGTATCTCGTCGATCGTGAACGGCGTGTTCGCGAACATCGTAGCGTGATACGCACCGTGCGCACGCTTGACGTCCGCGAGTCCGCGCCACCACATGCCGACGACGTTGACCCATTCGGTGTCCGCTGTGAACGCCTCGAACATGACGTCCATGTCGTGATGATTCCACCCCGTCTCGAACGTACGGATCGCGGCGAGAACAGCTAGCTCGTCTTCCGTTTGACAGGATGTTTTCACCTGAGTGCTCCGCAAAGTCGGGGAGCGTCAGTCTATGGGTCGCGCATGGATCCGATAGTAGGAACGCGACACTTGGTGCAGTTGCGTCGGCAGCAATATCGGCTACTCTCGCTGCAATGATCTGCATGCTCAAGCCAGCCCCGGCGCTACGCGAGTTCGTTCGCTTCTACGCGCATTTCGAAGACCGACTGCTCGATCGCACCGTGATTCAGCCCGTGTCGGCGCGCACGGCACCCGTGGTCGAGTTCACGTTCGGCGATCCGTACGAAGTTGCGCTGACCGGGAAGTCGGGCAGCGAGCGCGCCCATCCGGTTGCGGTGATCGGGCCGCAAACCTTCCGTCGCGTGGAGCTCGCCATGCGAGGTCAGGTCGAGAGCTTCGTTGTCGTCTTTCAACCGGGCGGGCTGGCTCGGCTGTTTTCCATTCCGCCTCGAGTGCTGACGAACTGCCACTTCGACGGTGTCGCAGTGCTCGGACGCACCGTCGACGAGCTTGCGGGCCGCCTGGGCGAGTGCTCGTCTTTCGCAGAGCGCGCTGGCACTGTTGATCGCTACCTGCTGAAGCGTTGCCCGGTCGGGAGCGCCCCCACGTACATTGCCGCGGTGGCAAAGGACCTGGAGCTGCGAAACGGCGGCGTGCGGATGTCGGATCTCGCCGCTCGCACAGGACTCAGCCTGCGCCAGCTCGAGCGCCGCTTCGTCACGGAGATCGGCCTTGCGCCGAAGTTGTACGCGCGGATCGCACGGTTCGAGGCGGCGTTGAAGAGAAGGAACGAACAGCCCGGCGCGCGCTGGGCGGACGTCGCCCAGGACGTCGGCTACCACGATCAAATGCACATGGTGCACGACTTCCGCGATTTCTCCGGTTCGACTCCGGCGGCCACGATAGCGGAGCTGGGTATGTTCGCGCACACGGACGCCCCCGACGTTTAAGCAGCCGTTCGATCGGCGGAGCGTTATCGGCGACGCCTACGGCGCGTCGACCGCCACCGGCCGGCCCCAGAGCTGGCTCACGATGCGGCGCGCCGCCGCGAGATCGCCCGTGGACCAGAAGCGCTCGGTCGGCGCTCCCCCTGCGGGCGCTGCGGCCGGCAATCTGCGTACGACCTGCCGCGCCACGGCCTCGCCGGTGTCGATGAGCCGTACGTCCGGGCCGACGACATCCGCGATCACGGGCTTCAGGAACGGGTAGTGCGTGCAGCCGAGCACCAGCGTATCGGCGCCGCGTGCGATGAGAGGCCTCGTGTAGCGCTCGACGAGCGCGCGCGTCGCTGGATTGTCCAGCTCACCGGCTTCCACCTGTTCCACGAGGCCGGGGCATGCCTGCGTTACGATCTCGACGTCGCCGGCGTACTGCTCGAGCAATGCCGCGAAGCGTGCGCTCTCGAGCGTGCCGACGGTCGCGAGCACCCCCACCACGCCGCTGCGCGTCGCAGTCACGGCCGGCTTCACGGCCGGCTCCATCGCGACGATCGGTAACGTGACTCGCTCGCGCAGGAACGCAGCCGCGGCCGCGGTCGCCGTGTTGCATGCGATCACGACGGTGGCGGCGCCTTCATCGACCAGAAACTGCGTGAGAGCGAGCGAGCGCTCACGAATGTACTCCGGCGTCTTGTGGCCGTACGGCACGTGGCCCGAGTCGGCCACGTAGAGGAGATCGTGACGCGGCAACGCGGCACGAATGTGTTTCAGGACGGAAAGGCCGCCGACGCCGGAATCGAATACGCCGATCGCGGTCATGGGAACCGTTCGCAACGTCTGGTTGTCAGTGTGGCGCCCTCCAGCATCCCGGCGAATCGTTCACTCTAGTCCGCACCCTTGTCGCCAGCAAACCAACTGCGCACGATTGGGCGTAAGACGAAAAGAAGAGCTCTCGCGAAGGCGCGAAGACGCAAAGCCAGATAAGAAGACAAAGACGTCGAGAAGTCCAACAACAGGTTCGCGAGTCTGAGAGATCCGATCTCTGGTCCAGTCTCTATCTCTTCTTATCTGGCTTTGCGCCTTCGCGCCTTCGCGAGAGATCTTCTCCCATATTTCTTGCTAGCTGCCGGCCCGGCCCCGTGCAAGCCACGGCCGCACGCGACGATCGAGCGCGGCCAGAAACTCGGCGCGAAGAAACATGACGGAGTGCCCCGCACCGTCGATCGTCACGAACTCCACGTGCGGCGCCTCGATCTCCGTCGCATAGCGCTGCACCTCCGCAGTCACGCTGTAGAGATCGTCGGCGCCTTGCACGAAGAACATCGGCACGGCGAAACGCGGGGCGAGCTTGCGCGCGTCGAACGCAACGAGGTCGCCACGCAACGCGATGTACGCCGCGAACGAACGCGGGCGCGGCTCCGGCCACGCCACGCCGCGAGCGAGGTACTTCGCGCCCAGCGGTTCGCCCACGCTTGCCGCGGCCATGAGCGGCAGCAGCTCGGCGAAGACCGCACCCTCACGCGTCGTCGGCGCCCCCGCGTACTTCGACTTGCGCGCATCGCTCTCGGCATCCGCGTACGGCGGCGGACCGAGCGCCTCGAGCTCCGCGAGCGTCGCCCCGTCCCCGCGCTCGCGCGCTCGCTGGAGCAATAGCGCGTAGCTCTGCGCATCCTGCCGCCGCCAGTCGACGAACTGGCCCGCACCCACGTACGCGGAGAACAGCTCGGGCCGCCGCTGCACCATGCGCAACCCGACGACGGTGCCAGCGGAGGCGCACAGCAGTGCGAGCCGCGACACTCCGAGCCGCGCGCACGCGACTTCGGCGACGCGCACGCCGTCGCGCACGAGCCGCTCCAGCGTGAGCTCGCCGGCATCTCCGTTCCTGCCGAACGTGAATCCCGCGCCGGGTTGGTCCCACTGCACGAGCGTGAAGGAGCGTTCGAAGGTCGCGAAGAACGGCGCGAGCGCCGCGTACCCGAAGCCGGGCCCGCCCACAATCAAGAGTGCTGGGTTCGCGCGATCGTCGCCGCGCAGCGTGAGCCACTGCGGCATGCCGTGGATGTCCACGAACGCGCCTTCGTCGATGCGTGGGGTCGAAGTCGTCATTTCCGTCTCCTTGAAACATTTGGGACACGGAAAAAAGGTGAGGCCCGCGCTGCGGACGCAGGGCGGGCCTCAATTCGCGATCGATGCTAGGCGTTGGCGACAGTGGTCGTCAAGCACCCGGCGAGCGTGCCGCATTGGCACGCACAGCCGCGGCGAGGAACGTCGTGAGGCCCTCACCGCCGTGCTTGTCGATGCTCGTCGCGTACCGCGTGTCGGTTTCCCACATGTCGGCAAGAGCCGCGTGCATCTTATGGCTGCACGGATAGAACCAGCGATCGAACGACAACCGGTGACGCTCGGCCACGTCCATCGCGCGCGCGTCGTCGGGCGCCACGCCGGCCTTCAGCATCGCGAACGCAGCGGCGTAGATCGCGCCCTGCTCCTCTTTGCACCGCACCCAGTCCGCTTCCGTGTACGACTTCCAGCGTTTTTCGGCAACTTTGTAGCCCTCCGTGTTGCCCCAACGCTGCTGCACCTCGGGCTCGTACTGCTCGTGATCGAAACCGTCGAAGATTTTCTTCAAGTCCACTTTCGCGCCCACGTTCGTAGCCTCCTTATCTTCTGCCTCCTCGAGCGCCGCGAGCGCGGCGTCGATCGCGCGGACCATGTCCTCCGCTCGCTCCGCCCGCGCCGCGAGCTCCGCGCGCTGCGCGATCAGCGCCGTGCGGCGATCGAAGCCCGGGTCGTCGAGCGAGCGGCGAATCGCTTCCAGCGACAGCCCGAGCTCGCGGCCGATCAGGATCTGCTGCAAGCGCAGCAGATCGTCGTCGCTGTACAGGCGATAGCCGGCGGCAGTCCGCGCGCTTGGCGTCAGCAGGCCGAGCTCGTCGTAGTGGTGCAGCGCGCGCACAGTCACGCCGGAGAGCGCCGCTACTTCTTTGACGAGATAGGTCCGCCGTGTCGCCATGGTGAGCACTGTACGGGCTCACCTTGCGTCAGGGTCAAGCCGGTAGCGATCGCCTAGCGGCCGGCCGGCGGAGCGAGACTCGTGATGAAGTCCCGGACGGCGCCGCCGACGGCGGGATCGGGGTCGCTCAGGAACTCGGCGACGTTCGGGTCGCGATCGCCAGCCTCGCGCAAGGCGGCCTCGGTGTCGAACGGCGCCTGCGGCTCGCCCTCGGATACGGGCGACTGGATTGTCGCTGCCGTTTGCTCGACCGCCGCCGCGCTCGGAGCGGGCAGCACGAACGGCGCAGGCTCTACCCGTGTCGAGTGCCGCGCTTCGGAAGGCATGGAGTTGGCGATGCCAGCACTCGCTCCGGCAAGCGTGTCGATCTGGCGCAGCGCACCGAAAAGCTTGAAGCCGAGATTGGCTACGGCAGCGGTGGCCACTAATGCCAGTACAACGAGGATCGGTCTTCGCACGCGCGCAGTTCAACAGCCGCAGATGACAGCCGCGTGACGTGTGCAGTTCGGGCAACGACGTGTCACGAATTTGTCTTCGCCTCTTCATCGAAATCACATCTGCACCTCCTAACGTAACGCAGCGCGTGGATCCACGCCCCAACTCGTCACTCACGTCTAGGAGGTCTCGTGAAGAAACAACTACTCTGCGCTGCTCTGTGTGCAGCCGCTACCGGCACCGCATCGGCCACCGACTTCGGCCGAGCCGTCGAAACGCTCGCGAAAGTCGCCGCCCCGCTGCTGTTCGGCACACTCGGCACGCTCGAAGAATCATCCACGAAGAGCTTGACGGCGGACCAGGCGAACGCGAATCCGGCCGCGCTCGTGACCGTTGCGCGCGGCCTGCGCGTCAGCGTCGTGAGCGCCGATGCGGCGCTCGGCCCGAACATCGACATGCTGGTGCTGTGGCCGAAAGAGCATCCGACGCATCTGATCGCGTGCAACGAGCAAGGCGCGGCGCAGATCGGCGTGCAGCGCATCAACCTCGCGACGGGCGTTCCCGAGACGATCGTCGCCTCCGGCCTGACCTCCTGCGACCCGGTGCGCATCACGCCCTGGGGCACAATCACCGTCGGCGAGGAGAACGGCGCGAATGGCCGTACGTTCGAGATCCTGGATCCGCTCAAGACGAGCGGCGTGAATGTCAGCGGCGCGGGTGCCGCCGACCACGACGTCCGATCCGACGCATGTGGCCTATCGCCCCGCCCTGGGCCAGCTGTCGTTCGAAGGCACGGCGTTTCTGCCGAACGGCGTCATGTACAGCCAGGACGAGAACCGGCCAGGCAACGGCAACCCCGGCGGCGCGATCTTCAAGTTCGTGCCCGCAACACTCTGGACGGGCACGGCGCCGATCGTGAATCTCGATCAGTCACCGCTCATGGCGGGCTCTCTGTACGGCTTTCGCGCGGGCCTACGCAGCGGCAACACCGACTACGGCCAGGGCAACGAGTTCGGCCGCGGCACGTGGGTGCCCGTCACCGGCACGGCGCCCATCAATCTGCGCGCCGCCGCCACCGACGCTGAAGCTGACGAGCTACTACCGTCCGGAAGACATGGACGTCGACCTGAAAGCGCTGGCCGCAGGCAACGTGCGGTTCTGCGGTAACAACACAGGCGAGGACACGGCACCGAGCGCGACCGCCGGCGACAACCACTTCGGCGAGATCTACTGCGTGACGGATGGCACCGTCGACGAAGCCGGCGCGCTCACGTCCGTGCCGGAGTACCAGCCGCTGATGATCGGTAACGTCGAGTTCGCGATGATGGACAACATCGCGTACCAGCCCGGTCGCGGCAACTGGCTCATCCACGAGGACGGCGAGGGCGCGACGTACACGCCAGCACGCAACAACGACATCTGGGACTGCCTCGACGACGGCGCGGACCAGGACAACCTCGCGGATGCATGCGTGCGGGTCATGACGCTGAACGACCTCACTGCGGAGTCGACGGGCGGCATCTTCGACGCCACGGGCAAGACGTACTACTTCAGCGTCCAGCACAACATCACGGGCCACGGCGTGATCGTGAAGGTCACGGGCTGGCGATAGCGCGGCCACCGCCGCGCCACGGGGTGCGGCCGAGCGGAACGAGGGGCGGTGTATTCCACCGCCCCTCTTTTTTTCGTGAGGAAGGGGTCTACGGCGCTTGCGCCGCCAGCCTCACACGCTCGAGGCCGTATACGCGCGCTGTTGCAGTCGAACACCCGGTCGAGCAGTTCCTCGGCGCGCATGAAACCGCCGGCGGTGTACACGTCCAGGTATTTGCCATACGCCTGCATGGAGTCGAAGCCTTCGACGGACTTGAATATTGCGCGTGGCTCTCGCAGTTCACGACGCTGCCGAACGCCGCGTCGATCTCGCGGTCCTGCGACGCGTACAGCGCCTCATCCGTGCCCATCGCCGCGCCATTCGGCCAGGCACCGAGCCACAGCACCTCGTCCTTGCGATCCGCGCCGTGCAGCATCGGGGTCACGATAAAAGCGGTGCAGTCGGTCAGCTTGTTTTTGTCTGCCCACGCACTCCAGCGAGTGCCCACGGCATGCAGGTCGTTCATGGTCTTGTTGGCTTGTGCCGCATTGATCGAGCCGGCACGGATGCGGGTAAGATACGGTCACCGCCCGCAGCCGCTCACGCGAATTCTCAATGGGCCTAGACCGAGACCAGTTCTTCGTACGGAGTTTCGACGTGGCGCGCGAGGCCAGCGCGACGGCCCGCTGCGTAGCGCTCGTCTTGCTGTGCGCCGGCTGCCAGCACGTGCCGCCGGCACCGATCGACGCAGCCGCGAACGGCGTACGCCTCTCGACACGCTCGTTGACGGAGCCGACCGTTCGTGACGCGTTGGCTGCGCGCGGCATGGCCGCACCCGCCGACAACGCGTGGTCGCTCGATCAGCTGACGCTTGCGGCGTGGCAGTTGCGCACCGATCTCGCGACGGCCCGCGCCGAGGTCGAGGCCGCGCGTGCCGCGACCGGCGTGCAAGCGCAGCGGCCGAACCCAACGGTCAACGCAACCAATGAGAAGGTCACGGATTCCGGCGCGACGAATCCCTGGGTTGTCGGCGCCGCACTCGCGATGACGTTCGAGCTCGGCGGCAAACGCGAGATCCGCCGCGAGCGCGCGCTCGCGACGGAAGCCGCCGCCGAGTGGCAGTTCGGCGAAGCATTGTGGGCCGCCCGCGCTGAAGTCCGCCGCGCGTGGCTCAATCTCACCCTGAACCGCGAGCTCGTCGCACTCGACACCGAGGAAGCGGCGCTGCGCCAGGGCTTCCTGACCTGGGTCGAGACGCGCTTGCGGCTCGGCGCGGGCACCACGCCCGAGCGCCTCGCCGCGCTGCAGGCCGCGAACGAGAGCCGCAGCCGGCTCGCGCAGGACGGCGCCGCGCTCGCCTCCGCGCGCGCCGAGCTCGCAGCTGCGATCGGCGTGGCCTCGGTGAGCTCCCGGCGCTCGAGCCCTTGCCGCTCGCAGCACTGCCAACGCTCGCGGCCGCCGACATCGCCGCGGCGCGCGACGGCGCGCTCGTGAATCGACTCGACGTCCGCCGCGCGCTGGCGGAGTACCAGGTGGCCGAACAGGAGCTGCGCACGGCGGTCGCCTTGCAATACCCGGACCTGACGCTCGCGCCCGGTTACCTGCACGACCAGGCCGACCACAAGATCACGCTCGGCCTCGACCTGCCGGTGCCGCTGTTCCACAACGCGCGGCCCGCGATTCGCCAGGCCATTGCGCAGCGCGCCGTGGCGGCCGCCAAGTTCGACGAAGTGCAGGCGGGCGCCCTCGCGGCCATCGACATCGGCGCGGCGCGCCTTCAGTCCGCACGCGCGGCGCTCGACGCGGCCGAGCTCGCGAGCAACGCTGCCGCCGACGCGGAGGCTTCGATGCAGCGGCGACTCGCCGCCGGCGCGGCCGATCGCGGCGAGCTGTTGACCGAGCAGATCGCGCTTGCGGGCTTGAGGCGCAGCGCGCTCGACGCGCGGCGCGCGGTGCTCGACGCGCTCACCACACTCGAGGACGGCGTGGAGCAACCGCTGTTTCCAGCATCGCAGCTCGCACCCGCCGCCTCGCTGCGCGAGCTATTGGGGTCTTCGCAATGAAGCTACTGTTCCCTGGAATCGCTGCTGCAACGTTCGTCGCTTTGCTTGGTGGCTGCGGCGCGCCCGCGCCTGAAGTCGCGGGCGCGCACGCGGAAAGCGAAGCGCCGCTGCTCGGCGTCGAGCTCGACGCGGAGCAACAGGGGAAGCTCGGCGTCACGACCGAAGCGGCGGCTGCGGCCACGTGGCAGCCGAGCGTCGCCGGGCCGGCGCAGGTGCTCGATCCGCAGGAGCTCGTGACCGCGATGGCCGAACAGGCCAAAGCCGAGGCCGAAGCGCGCACGAGCGAAGCCGCGCGCAAACGCGCGCACGATCTGTTCGGTGCCGACACCGCGGTCTCGGCCGCGACGCTGGAAACGGCCGAGCGGCAAGCATCCGCCGACTTGGCACAGCTCGAAATCGCGCGCGCGCGCGCCGCGCTCGGGTTCGGCAGTGGCGCGCCGTGGCTCGTCGCAAGCCGCCACGACGCGGTCCTCGGCGCGCTCGCTCGCGGCACCACGCTGCTCGTGCGCGCGAGCTTCCCCGGCGGGTTGCCGAGCGGCAAGCCGACTGCACTCAACCTGCGCCGCGTGGGCGGCGGCGACAGTTGGACGGCCAGCGAAGTCTGGTCCGCACCGGCCGATCCGAGCGTGCCGGGACCCACGCTTCTCGCACTGCTGCCGGGCAACAACGGTTTGGGATTCGGCGAGCGGTTGACGGCCACGGTGCCTGCGGGCGACGCGGAGAGCGGCGCCGTGGTGCCTGCTTCGGCCATGGTGCTCGCGGGCGGCCAGGCGTGGTGCTACGTGCAGTCCGGCGAGAACGAATTCGCGCGCCGCGCGATCGAGATCGACCGGCCCGTCGACTCGGGCTACTTCCAGCAGCACGCCATCGCCGCGGGCGACAAGGTCGTGACGGCAGGCGCCGGCCTGCTGCTCGCGCGCGAGCTCGGCGGCGCCCCGGCGGAAGAATAGTCGCGCATGCAGTGGCTCGTTGCCTGGTCGGTACGGCGGCGCGGCGTGGTCGCGACGCTGGCGCTCGCGTTCCTCGTGCTCGGCGGCTTGCGCGCGCGCCTGACGCCGATCGACGTGTTCCCCGAGTTCGTGCCGGCGCAGGTCTCGATCCAGACGGAGGCGCCGGGATTCACGCCGGACCAAGTCGAGGCGCTCGTGACGCGGCCGATCGAAGCCGCCGTGAACGGCGCACCCGCGCTCGCGTCACTGCGCTCGGAATCGGTCCCCGGTCTGTCGGTGATCGACATCACTTTCGCGCCGGGTACCAACCCGCAACGCGCGCATCAGGACATCGCCGAACGACTCTCGGGCATTGCCGCTCTGCCGGAAGGCACAGCCGCACCGAAACTCTCGCCGCTGACCTCGAGCACGATGGACGTGCTGAAGATAGGGCTCGTGTCCGACCGGCTCGACGCGTTCGCGCTGCGCGATCTCGCGGAGTGGAATCTGAAGCCGCAGCTGCTGGCCGTACCCGGCGTCGCGCGCGTGAACGTGTTCGGCGGTGCGATCCGCCAGCTTCAGATCGCACCGGACGTAGCGAAGCTCGCGGCCTACGACGTGACGCTCGCCGATCTCGCCGAGGCGGCGCGCGCCGCGCTCGCACTGCGCGGCGCCGGCTTCGTCGACACGGCGGCGCAGCGACTGCTGATCGAGTCGCCCGTGCCGGAACCGGACACCGCCGCGCTCGCGGCGGCTGTCGTCACGGTACGCAACGGCGTGCCGCTGAAGCTAGGCGACTTCGCGACAGTGACCGTAGCCGCGGCCGTGCGCGCCGGCGACGCCACGATCATGGGCCGCGACGGCGTGCTGCTGACGCTGTCGAGCCAGTTCGGCGCCAACACCCTCGACGTCACTCGCGCGCTCGAAGCCGCGCTCGCTGACCTTACCCCGCGGCTCGCGGCCGAGGGCGTCACGGTGTACCCCGCGCTGCATCGGCCCGCCACGTTCATCGAGCGCGCGCTCTCGAATCTGCGTTCGGGTCTCGCCGTGGCCGCGCTGTTCGTGCTGATCGTTCTCTTCGTTTTCTTACGCAACGTGCGCGCGGCACTGATCTCGTTCGTCACGATTCCGTTGTCGCTGCTCGCAGCCACGCTCGTGCTGCGCGAATTCGGTCTCACGCTGAACGCCATGACACTGGGCGGCTTCGCCGTGGCCGTCGGCGTGCTCGTCGACGACGCGATCATCGACATCGAGAACATTCTGCGTCGCCTGCGCGAGAACGTGGCATTGGCGAGTCCGCGGCCGCGGCTCGAAGTCGTACGCGATGCGTCGCTAGAGATTCGCGCGCCGGTGCTGTTCGCCACGCTGGCCGTCGTCGCGTTGTTCGTGCCCGTGTATTTCATCTCCGGCGTACAGGGCAAGTTCATCGGCCCGCTCGCGCTGGCGTTCGTGGTCGCGGTGCTTGCGTCGTTAGCTCGTGGCGCTGACCGTCACGCCGGCGCTGTCCGCGCTCGCGCTGGGCGCCGGGTCCACACACACCGAAGCGACGTGGATCACGCGGCTGAAGGGACGGCAGGCCGCCGCGGCAGTGTGGCTCAGCGAGCGGTTCACGGCCGTAGCCGTAGTGCTCGTGGCGTTGCCGTCGCTGCGGCCCTGCTCTGGCTGCCACGGCTGGGCGGCCAATTCATGCCGGACTTCGAAGAAGGCCATTTCGTCGTGCAGGCCAGCAGCGCGTTGCCGGGCACGGGCTTCGACGAGATGCTCGGCATCGGCCGACGTTTGAGCGCCGACATCCTGGCCCTGCCCTACGTCGCCACCGTCGAGCAGCAGATCGGCCGCGCGGAGCTCGGCGAGGACACGTGGGGGCCGAACCGCAGCGAGCTGCACGTGGAGCTCAAGGCCGATCCCGGCATCGATCAGGGCGCTGCACGGGCAGCGATCCGCGATATCGTCGAGAGCTACCCGGGACTCCGCACCGAGGTCGTGACGTTCTTAGGCGACCGGTTCAGCGAGAGCTTGACCGGCGAAACGGCGGCCGTCGTCGTCAACGTGTTCGGCGACGACTTGGACGTGTTGGATCAAACCGGCGCGCGTGTCGCAGCGGCGCTGGGCGGCACGCCGGGGGTGACAGATCTACAGTACGAGCGGCAGAGCGCGACGCCAACCGTGATGCTGCGACCGCGGCCAGAAGCGCTCGCGGCTCATGGCGTGCAGCGTCGCGAGCTGCTCGACGTGGTGCAGACGGCGTTCGCGGGATTGCGCGTGGGCCAGACGTTTGTGGGCAATCGCACGATCGACGCCGTGCTGATCCTGCCGCCGAGCGCTCGCGATCGCGTCGAGACGATCGGCGCTCTGAACGTGAAGTCGCCGTTCGGGCCCGTGGCCGTTTCGCAGCTGGCCGACGTGCAGGCGGGCGTCGGCCGATCGCAGGTGCGGCACTTGGACGGCCAGCGCCGCGTTGCGATCACGTTCAACGTCGCGGGCCGCGACCTCCAGGCCACGGTGGCCGAAGCACGAACGCGCATCGCGGCGCTCGAGCCACTACCCACCGGAACATTCGTGAGATTTGCCGGCCAGGCCGAAGCCGAGCGCTCGGCCCAGATCGAGCTCGTGTTGTTCGGCGCGGCCGCGGTGCTCGCCGTCGTGATGCTGCTCACCGTCTGCTTCCGCCGGCGCGCGTATCCGTGGCTCGTGCTCGTGAACTTACCCTTCAGCCTGGTCGGCAGCATCGCCGCGATCGGTTTCTCCGGCATCGGCCTGTCGATCGGCACGCTCGTGGGCCTCGTAACGGTGTTCGGCATCAGCGCGCGCAACTCGATCCTGCTGCTCGCGCACTACGAACACTTGCTCGACGCGGAAGGGCAGACGTGGGGCCGCGCGACAGCGTTGCGCGGCGCGTCCGAGCGGCTCGTGCCCATCCTGATGACGGCGCTCGTGACGGGGCTGGGTCTCGCGCCCCTCGCGTTCGGCTTAGGAAGCGCGGGCTACGAGATCGAGGCGCCGATGGCCATTACGGTGCTCGGCGGCCTCGCGACGTCGACGGTTCTGAACTTGCTCGTGCTGCTCGGCTTCGTCGAGCGCACGACCGCAATTTCGTCAACAGCGATTTGAAGGCCCGCTAAGGCGACGCCCGCTGGAGGCGCAGCGTCGCGTCGCCGTCGCGCAGGAATTGCATGCCTTCGATCGCCTGGCTGTAGTCCATCGACTCGCCGAGCCAGCGGCAGCGGCTCGTCTTGGCGTCGATAGAGAGCCCGGCCTCTAGGTTCAGCACATGGATGCGTAGCGTTTCCTCGAAACTTGCGTCTGGCTCCCCGACAGGGACGCTTCCGCGGAAACATCGCTCTCCGTTCTCCGCCAGGCGCGTGCCGTCGGGCCTCGTGAACACGAACACGCCGTCGTCCGTGATGCGGAGACCAAAACCACCCTCGTGCACGAGCCGATGATGAAAACGGCACAGGGTGACGAGATTGCCGAGGCGCGTCTCGCCGCCGTCGGCCCAGTGCTTCACGTGGTGGCCCTCCGTGAAGCGCGTGCGCGCGCAACCCGGGAAGCGGCAACCGCCGTCGCGGCAGCGCAGCGCACGTGCAAGCGCCGGCGGAATCGCGCGCGTGCGGCGACCTACGTTCAGCGGCTCGCCTTGCGCCATTTGTGCGATGCCGACGAGCGTGGCGTCGCACGCGAGCCGACGCGCTGTGTCGAGTGCGAGCGCCGGGCCCTCGTCGAGCTCGCAGCAGTGCGGCTCTTTGTCGTCGGCCGCGACCGCCTGCGTGAGCACGGCTTGATCGACGTGCACAATGACCTGATAGCGATCGGCCGTGGAACCGGTATCGTCGCCACCGCGATGCTCGAGGAAGCGCTCGGCCACGAGCGCGAGGGCATCCGCCCTGCAAGCGGCCGCGGTTCGCTCACGCTCGAACGCCGATGTTTCCGCGGAAGCGTCCGCGTTACCGTGCTCGCTCGCGCGCAGCTCCTCGACCGCGGCGTCTAGGGCCTTGCGGACCACGGCACCCACCTCGGGCGGCAACCGCCCATGCACGACGAGCATGCCCGTGCCGTCGAAGAAATAGTGGAGGCCGCGGCTCTCGTGCTGCGCGTGCGCGAGCTTGCCGGCATCGCGCCGCTCGGTCCACCGATACTTGCGCACGAGCTTCTCGACGTGTGCCGCCGTGCCATGCAGTGCGACACTGACGAGCACCGACTCGTTCGCCGCCGTGGCCACCCGCGTCATTGCCCGTACTTTGGAATACGACACCTCGCCGCGCGCGAACACGGCACTGATTTGCGGTAGAGCTTCGAGAGCGCGCGCCACACGCACTTTCTCGCGCGCCGCAACCGCGCCGATCCCACATTGCCAGTTCAGCCACTGCGCCGTGTTCACGAGGCCGTGCCGCTCGTAACACTTCGTGCGATCGAATTCGGCGACGAGCGTGAGGAAACGATACGTGGCCGCGTTCAGGTGGCCCCAGAGCTCGGTGATCTGGGCTTCGAGGTGCTCGAAGGCGTGCTGTTGGTGGGTGTAGGACGCGAGGTTGAGGGTGGTTTTTACGGTATCGAGGCTGCCGTCCATGGGGTGCGCTCCATACTGGTAATTCGTAAGGGCTATCCACTTAGCTCCACCTCGATCAATATATAGCGATGAGCCGTTCATCGCTGTCGTTGGCTGCTGGCCGAGACTACCCGCGGACGTGGGCGCAGTTTGCGGACTGGTTTCCGGATGAGGCGGCGTGTTTTCAGTACCTGGAACGACTGCGCTGGCCGGAGGGATTTGTCTGTTGGCGCTGCGGCGAGCGCGGCGAGCCCTATCGGGCCACGCGTCACCGCTTGATGTGTCGGGTCTGCCGAGCTCAGGGCTCGGTGACCGCCGGAACGGTGTTTGACAAGACACGCACGCCGCTGCGCAGTTGGTTTGCCGCGGTGTGGTACGCGACCAATCAAAAACATGGTGTCAGCGCGCTGGGGCTACAGCGAGTATTAGGGCTGGGCAGTTATCAGACGGCTTGGATGATGCTGCATCGGCTGCGTCGCGCCATGATCAGACCCGGCCGTGAACGGCTATCGGGGATCGTCGAGGTGGATGAGACCTACGTGGGCGGGCGGGAGGCGCGCCCGCGTAGACGTCGCCGAGCGGCTAAAACCAAGCCTCCCACGGCACCTAGCAAGAAGGCCATCGTGGCGGTCGCCGTTGAGGTTCTGCAGCCGAAGGGATTTGGACGCGTGCGGTTGCGCCGCGTGCCCGACGCCTCGGAGGACAGCTTGCTGCCCTTCGTGCTGGACTCAATCGAGCCGGGTTCCACAGTGCACACGGACGGTTCGTGGGCGTACCGATCGCTGCAAGAACGCGGTTACGTTCGCGACAAGACGGTGCTCCTCGGCTCCGAGGATCCCGCTCATGTGTCGCTGCCCGCCGTGCACCGCGTCGCGGCGTTGCTGAAGCGTTGGCTGTTAGGTACCCATCAAGGGTCGGTCCAGCCTCATCAGCTCGACGCTTACCTTGACGAGTTCACCTTCCGCTTCAACCGCCGCTCGTCTCGCTCTCGCGGATTGCTGTTTTACCGGCTTCTCGAACAAGCCGTGATCACCGACCCCGTGACCTACCAAGCGATCACCGCAACCGGGTAACCACAACATGTAGTCGTCGGTGGAGCTAAGTGGATAGCCCTTTAATTCGTCCAGTATAGTGACACGATTGTGCATCTGGATCAACATGTTACATGTGTATTTCTCCGCCGGGCCGCCGGTCAGCGCGGTTCCATGAGGTCGCGGATCACCTTCACGGGCGCGCTGCCGTAGCTCAAAAACTGTTCGTGGAAGCGCTTCAGGTCGAACTGGTCGCCCTGCTTTCGCTTCAAGCTCTCGCGCAGGTCGAGGATCGCCGCGTAGCCCGAGAAGTAGCTCGTGAGCTGCACGCTCGTGCGTGTCACGCGCTTCCACTTGTCGGCGGCCTCCTGCTCGGTCTGGAACGCTTCGCGAGTGAGCAGGCTCATGACGTCCGCCTCGCTCATCCCGAGCACGTGCACGCCGTAATCGAGAATGGTGTTGCAGACCGTGCGCAGGTTCCACTTCGAGTAGATCAGCCACGCCTCGGCTTTCGAGTCGCCGTAGCCCGACTCGAGCATCATTCGCTCGGCGTACACGGCCCAGCCTTCGATCATCGCGCCATTGCCGAAGATGCTCTTGATCAAGCTCGGTGACCTGTTCGCGTAGATCAGCTGTACGTAGTGGCCCGGCACCGCCTCGTGAATGTTGAGAATCGGCAGCATCCAGTCGTTGTACTCGCGCAGCCAGCTCTCCGCGCGCTCGGGCGACAGATCGTCGAGCGGCGTCACGTCGTAATAGGTCGGCGCGCCGGGGTCGTACGGGCCCGGGGCCTCGATGCCAGCGCCCGCGATACCCCGCTGGTGCGCCGGCGTCTCGCGGACCTTTAGCGGTTTGGTTGCGTCGAGCGTGACGAGGTCATGCTCGCGCACCCAGCGCTCGAGCTCCGGTATCTGCGCCTTCACGGCCGCGACGAGATTGTCGCGCGCGACGTGCTGCTCCGAGAGCCTCGCGATGACACGGCCGATCTTGTCCAACCGATCAGCGGGCGGCGGCGCGTTTGGAAAATACTTGGGCCACAGCAGGTCGGAGAGCTGCGCCATGCGAGTGAGGAGCGTCTCCTTCTCCGCGAGAGCGCGCTCGTATAAAGCCTCGGCCGTGTCGCCCGACTGGATGTCGAACGCGAACTTCTGCGCGTACAACTCGCGCCCGAGACGGAACGAGCGCGCCTCGATCTCGCCGCTTGCGAGCTTTGCGTCGAGCGCTTCGAGCCAGGCGACGTAGTCGTCGATCGCGGCACGCGTGGCCGCGAGCCGCTGCGCAAACACCGTGCGCTCGGCGGCCGTGAGCTTCGAGCCCGCGATCTGCGACTCGAGCTCCGCGCCGAACACCGCGAGCGCGCCGCGGTTCTGCTCGATCGCGAGCCGCGTGTGCTCGCGCGTCGGATTCGCGACGCTCGCCTTCGCGGCCGCATAATACGCGGGCACGTTCTTGAGCCGCTCGAGGAACGTGCGCAGCCGCGTCTCGAGCGGCGCGTACTCGAGTGTCGTCAACAGCGCGAACGGGTCTGCGACGTTGTATGCGGCCGGGTCCCACTGCCAATCTCGCAGCTCCGTGAGCGACCAGCGCGTCTCGGCGAACTCGTTGTCGAGCAACTCCCAGTCCGCGCGCACGTTCGCCGACAGTTTGTTTGGATCGATCCGGTGCAGCTCGGTCGCCCAGCGCTCGGTTTGTGCGAGGTACGTTTTGCGCGCGCGCGCGTCCGGCACGATGAGCCGGTCGGCGTACTTGTAGTAGCCGTTCGCGATCGCGAAGCCCGGATTCAGCTGCCAGAAGCGGTCGAGGAAGCCGTCGCCGAATCGCTGCCGAAACGCCGCGTCTGCAACCGTTTCAGTAGAGGCAGGTGTGGTGTGCATGAGGATCACCGCGGCGAATGCCAGCGCGCGCAGGAGAGGGGCGAACGTGCTGGATCCGGTCATCGCGGCTCGATGGTCATTCGGTCCGCCATTGTGCCGACGGCGGCACGGCCCGCACAACTCGTGCGTTTCGTCCGCCGGCTGAGGCGGCGCGTGAGTCGCCGCGGGCGACGGATGTCGGCTGCTATTTCGCCCGGACGCGTGCAGTGGGCGAGTCAGCGGTCGCGTCTTCTTGCGCCACCTGCGGCGATTCCAGCGTGGCTGTTTCGGCGGTGGCAGCACGACCCGCTTTGGTCGCTTGCAGGTCTGCGACGGCATCGCGCAACTCCTGGCTCGCCTGTTGCGTCAACGTATGCTCCGCTTCGTAGTCCTGGCGAAGCATGTCGAGCCCGACGATCGTCAGGGTGTGCTGCTCGTCGTCGATCGGTGGCTCCGAATCACCGGGCTCGGAGGTCGGTGCCTGCTGGCGAACGGTGGGCTCGGCAGCAACAGCCGGTATCCGCGCCGTGGGGAAGCTTTCTTCCAGCGTATCGTCGCGGGCATCGATTATGTAGGCTCGATCCGACTCATCGACGCGCTCGTTCGTCACGACCGGCGCTCCCACATTGAAATCCACGGCGTCGGTCGGACCGATCGCCACCGCAACGTCGTCGAGGTCGGGCGGTACGGCGGCGCTGGAAACGGCAACCGGTGCGATTTCTGCGCCGCGCAGTGCAGCCGCGTGCGTGCCGGTCAGTGACCCTTCTACCACGTCCATGCGGCTCGCGAGCTCAATGGGTCGGCGCCGAATCGGCTCCTGAACCTTGCGGTTGGCCTGCGCGGCGGCCTGCTGTTTGCGTCGCCGGCGCATGAATGCCACAGCGGCCGACACCAGGACGAGGGCGGCCAGAGCGAGCAGCGCGAGGAACGAGGTCGAGAACCTTGCCGTCGCTGCGGGGCTTGGCACCGCGGGGCTTGGCGCTTCAGGCGCAACGTCGGCGGAAGTCGGTGCCGCCACCGGCGCCGCGCCCGGTTGCGCAACGGCGTTAGTGGCCGCGGAAAGCGGTCGGATTGCATCCGGAACGGCGACGCTCGCTGCAGCATTCGCCTGCAACGGCGGGGCTGCGTTCGACGGCGAAAGCTCCGACTCTACGGCCGCCACAGGCGCAGCGGCAGGCAACGCGGCCTCGCGGACCGCGGCCGGAGCTGGCGCCGAGAGGCCGGCGAGCGCGGCCTGCGAAGGCATCAGGTTCGGAATCGTGATCGATCGCCCTTCCTCGATCAGATCGGGGTTGCCGCGAATGAACGCCACCGGGTTCGCCGCGAAGATTGCGTCCGCGGCTTCAAGGATCGTCACCGGTCTTCCCGCGATTCGCGCGGCAATGCCGGATAGCGTGTCGCCGCGAACCACGCGATACGTTTGCCCCTGCGGCAGGTTGCCGCCTTCTAGCCCGCGTGCGCGCGCCGACGCGTTCCCGGGCGCGCTCGCGGGTTTCGCGAGCGCAGCGGTCGCCGTCGAATCCGTGGTGGCGGCGATCGCCAATTGTGCCTGGGCGGCCGCGACGACGGGGCCATTGGACAGCGGCGTCGGTAGCTGGGCGGGCGGATCGACGAACAGTTGGTAGCTGCGTACGAAATGCGGAGCGCCCGCGCAGTGGATCTCCACATTGAGACCGATTAGCGGCTCGAGGACCCTGCGGTCGTCGAAGATCTGGATGTGGGTCGGCGTGACAGAGATACGACTGACGCGCGCGTAGGTCGGCAAGTCGTCGGCGGCGCGTGCTGGCGCGACCCCTACGCATGCCGACACAACTTGCTCATTGCCCGCGAGCCGATACGGAATTTCGACCAGCAGCGATTCACCCAGTCCGTTCTTGATGGACGCCTCGCCGAGCTCGAGCGCGAACACTGCATGCGGGACGAGCAGGAGGATCCCGATTGCAGGTGCAAAGCGGTGGAAGCCCCGAGGCCGCCGCGACCGATCGGCCGACAGGCGAGTCGCGACAGATTTCGACGGGCTTAAAGCCGTAACGGGCATCGCTCGAACGGACCGAGATTTGGATTGGCGTAAGCATACGTGTTTATGGGCGCGGGAACCGCTAAACCGAGCAAAGCCTTTAGGCTCCGATATCGCGGCCGTAGCGGAGCATTCAGAACCAGCTGTGACCGCCGCTCCCAGCGCGGCGTGCGGGGCGAGCACGCCGCGGCACCTCACCTGCCGACGCGCGCGGTGTGGGAATGCGCACGACCTTCTACGTGCTCAGAGCGCCGTTCTTGACGACCGACACTTTAGGGACCCTGCTCACGGCGCCTGAGCAGGTTGTCGAGCGCTCAGAGTCTGAGATTGCCCGTACCGAAAAGCCCGATCAATCCAATGACGATCAGATAAATGGCAACGATATAGTTCAGCAGCCTAGGCACCACCAGGATGAGGATCCCGGCGATCAGTGACACCAGTGGGGCAAGACTCAGCTGAATGTTCATAGGTGTGCGCTCTCATCGGTTGCGGGCAATGCGTGCCGGAACCTCGCGGCTCGCGGCCGGTAGCCATAGTGCCGTATCGTTGCTTCCGGCTCGGTGCGGTTGCGCACGCAGCGGGGGGGCCGCGGCGGGCGACCCTATTAGTCATTTTCCGCGCGGCCCTCGAGGCCGACGAGTTCGCCGTCCTCTACCGCGAGGCGGATGAGGATCGGACGGCAGCAGACACTGCAGTCCTCGACGTATTCCTGACTCCCAGCCGAACAGTCGACGAGCACGTCGATCTGCTCGCCGCAGTAGGGACAACTAATCGTTTCCGGTTGTAGCGGCTGCATCGATGGCTTCCTAATGCTCGCGTCTTTGGCCGATAGCACGCGTGACCGTGATACGTGGGCGTGCGGCGGCTATTTCGCGAACAGCTCTTTGACGCCGCCGGCAATCAGCGCCGACACGTCGAACATGATGCGCGGCAGCGCGATGCCGCCGGGCGCGACCAGATACTTCGGCTCCCACTCCGGCCGGAACTTCGCCTTGTAGCGGCGGAGTCCCTCGAAATTGTAGAAATGCTCGCCGTAGCGGAACACGAAATTGCCAACCCGGTGCCACACGGGCGCCAGCGGATGCTGCTCGAGCCCCGCGAGCGGCGCCATACCCAAGTTGAACGCGCCGTAGCCCTGCGCGCGGCCCCAGAGCATGAGCTCCGTGAACAGGAAGTCCATCGCGCTGCGGGGCGAGCTCGGGCCGAAGCGCATGAGATCGACCGACAGCTCGCGCTTCGTCCCCGTGGTCCACAGGTTCGCGAACGCGACGATCTCCCCGGCGCGGCGCACGAGCGCGACGTCGAACTGGGACAGGTACTCGTTATCGAACGAGCCGACCGAGAAGTGCTTTTCCGCCGTGGACTTGTCGCCGAGCCACGAGTCCGAGATGCCCTTCAGCTGCGGCAGCAGCGCGGGCACGTCCCTCGCGGGCACGACCTCGAACAGGGCGCCGTCGCGCACGCAGCGGCGATGGTCCTGACGCAGGTCCGCGCGCTCGCTGCCTTCGAGGGAGAACGTCGGCAGGGGCACGCGCGCTTCCTCGCCGATCTTGAACGCGGCAAGCCCCAAATCGACGTACTGTGCCAGCCGCTCGCGGCTCGCCTGATAGAACACGCTCCAACCGCCGTGCAGATCGGCGAGTTCGCGGAACCGCCAGAGCAGATCGTCGACGCCGTTGCTGGGGCCGATCGGATCGCCGAGTGCAACCCAGCTGCGCCCCGTGACCTGGTACATCAGGAACGCGCTCTCGTCGTCGCTGAACAGCAGGCGTTTGTCGCCCATCAATGCCGCGTTGCCGAGCGTCTGATCCGAGCTCGCGATCACGGCGCGCGCGCGGCCGAGATCCTCGCGGCTCGCGATTTGCGGCTCGGGCCGCGCCGGCCGCAACAGGTTCGCGAGCAGCACGCCGGCACCGATCACACCGACGACGACGGCAGCACGCAGCATGCGCGGCGCATCGGCTTTGAACGCGAACGTCCACCACAGATCGCCGGAATAATCGACGTTGCGGTACGCAAGCAGCCCCACCCACACGGTCACCGCTACGACGCCCACGATGCTGACGACCCAGACAGGCGTGAACCGCTCGGACAGAATCGACGCCGGGCGGTAAAAGGCGTCGCGGCCGAGCAGCAGCACGCCCGTGACGACCGCGAGCAGCAGCGCCTCTTCGACGTCGAGACCTTTCAGCAGGGACGCCGCGATGCCCGCCAGGAGCAGCACGACCGCGATGTGATACGCGGCCCGCACGCGCCGGTGTAACGCCGCCGCCAGCACGACGAGACCCAGGCCGACCAGGCTGCCGATCAGATGCGAGCCTTCGACGATCACGAGCGGCAGCAGGCGCGCCAGCACCTCGATGCGTGCGTCGACGCTCGGCGTGGCGCCGGACAGGAGCAGCACCGCGCCCGCGACAAACGTCAGCGTCGCGGCCACCTGCGGCACGAGCGGCGCGATGTAGGTGGACGCCCGGACCCAACGCAAAAGGCGCGGCCGCACCTCGAAGGTCAACAGCGTCAGCGCACCCGCAAGCAGCGGCACGATGTAGTAGATGGCGCGGTACGCGACGAGCGCGCCGAGCAGCCGGTCGGTCGGCACCTCGGGCAGCATCAGCACGATCGCGGCTTCGAACACTCCGAGGCCGCCGGGCACGTGGCTCAGCAAGCCGGCCGCGATCGCGCCCGCGTACATGCCGGTGAACGCGAAGTAGCCGATGTGCGCTTCCGGTGGGAGCAGCACCCAGAGCACGAGACCCGCCAGCGAGAAGTCCGTGACGCCGAGCGCAAGCTGCGCGGCTGCGATCCTGGGCCCGGGCTGGCGCAGCGCCCAGCCGCGGAACTCGAGCGGCTTGCGCGCGAACGCAGCCCAGACGAAGTACGTGAACACGATTGCGAACAACACGGCACCGAGCGCGGTCGGCAGACGTGAGTCTATGTGCAGCGCCATCGCGATCTGCTGGGGCTCGAACAGCAACGAAACGCTCGCGAGCGTCGCAAGTCCAAGCATCGAGGTGACCGAGCAGAACGCCGACACGGTCGCGACTTCGATCGCGGTGAGCCCGCTCGCGCCGTACAGCCGCAGCCGCACCGCGGCGGCGGTGAACCCCGCGAGCGCCAGATTGTGGCCGAACGCGTACGCCACGAACGCCGCGAGCACCGTTCGGCCGTAGCCGACGACCTTGCGCGCATAGCGCTGCGCCAGTGCGTCGTAGAAGCCGAGCCACCAGTAGCTGACGACCGTCAGGACCAATGCCCCGGCCACGGAGGCGCGCGGAATCGCACTGAGGTAGGCGAGAACGTCGGCGACTTTGAAATGGGAAAATTCGCGATGCAGTACGACGGCCGCCACGCCGAACACCAGCAGCGCCGCAATCGGGCCGAGCCACTGGACTCTGTCCGCGAGCACCTGCTTCACGAAGCTACCGGTCGAGCCCGAGTTCGTGCAGCACGAGTTGCGCGGTGCCGTCGTCCCCGCTCGCGCGGTGGCTGCCGGCATGTGTCGCAACTTGCATTCCGGTCACGGGGCGATCGCAAAACGACTGCTTTTCGTCGGCGCCCCGTACGCACCACATCGGCATGCCGACGAGCTTTTCGACTTCGGGGCGCGTCGGCAAATCGGCGGGCCGTTCGACGTCGAACACCAGATCGTTATAGTGAAACTCGAAGCTCGCGCTTTCGCTCAGCCCCACGAACGCGATGCCTGCGATCTGGGCGCGCAGATCCTCGGGCCAGCGATTGACGACGAACGGTGCTATGTCAGCGCCGCGAGAATAGCCGACGACCATGAGCTCGGAGCGGCCCCAGTCGCCCAACTGCCCGCGCACGACGGGAGCGAGCGCGGCCGCCATCTCGTCGGGTGTGCGGCGCTGCGACAGGTACGACCGCATTTTCAAGCCGAGCACCGGCGAGCCATGCGCCGCGGCGAGCTCGCCGAGCTGCCGCGGGAACGGCGCCCAATCGCCGTCGCCGGAGAGCAGGAGGATCATAGGTCCCGTGGTTCCGGGCGGCGCCTCCACGCGCACGAGGGGCAGCGCCGGGCCGCGCTGGGCAAAGGCCGGCGTCGACGCGGACGACAGTATGAGAGTGACAATGAGGCCGGCCGACGGCCGTGCGCCGATCCGCATAGGGCTTCACTCGTGGTGAGGCGTGTAGTTTACCCCACGTGCGCAAGCTGGGAGGACGAGACCTGTAGCACGGGCGCAACGCTGCGCCGCCGTGCGAAGCGGGGCGCGGCAACTAGGCCCGCGGAAGGGCCGACGCCGCCGTTTAGCTACTTCTTCTTGTTCTGCTCGGGATACCAGAACTGGAGATGGCAGCTTTCGCAGGCCTCGTCGATCGTGCCGCCCGCGTCGGACACCTTCTCGGTGTCCTTGGCGTCGACGGCATTGATGGCCTCCGTGACGGCCGCGTACAAGACCTTCGCGTGCGCGACCCAGGCCCCGCGGTTGGCGACGATCAATTTCTGGATCTCTGCGGGGGCGAGTTCGCCTTCTCCCGGTTTCACGCCGGGGTGATTGACGGCGCGGCCTGGCACCATGAGGTTGTTGGCCGATTCCGCCAGCGTGACGGCCGCCCAGCGGACTTTCTGCCAATCCTCATCCGTTTTCGGGCCCGTGATTTTCTCGCCCTTTTCGGTGACGTCGTAGGACACGGCGTCCCAGACGACCTGCGCACTCGGCATGACCATCGCGTCCATGATCTCGACGACCGTGATCTTGGGATTGAAGTCGCCGCTCGCCTGCGCGTAAAGCCCCGCGCCCGCGCCGAGCGCGGCCAGTCCGAGCGCACAAATGACAATGGATCGCATTGGGTGGCGTGGAGAACGGCGGTCGTCGTGACGCATGGGGCGCTCCTTGAACAGTAGCGCTCGAGTCTACGCGCGCACGACTCATTGAATGGCGTTAATAACAGTCGCTTAACTGTTAGTGCCCCGACGCTCTTCAAACATACGGCGCGCCAGTTCCAAAGCGTGCAACGGTAACTCGCCGTCACGCTGTCGCGGCAATCCTTTCGAGAGGCCCGAGCGCGTCCTCGGCACCGGTGGGAACCCAGCCGGTCACGTTTACTGTGCGCACCGGCTCGCCCAGCCAGGCAACACCGAAGTAGCAGCCGCGCCCAGAGTACAGTCCGAGATTCGGGGCCGCCGCGCCTGCGGCGACTCGGGCCTCGATCGACGGCGGCTCTATCCGGCATTCGAGCGAGCCAAGCCCGCCGGCGAGCCCGACGCCGAGGGCCTTTAGATGCGCCTCCTTGAGCACCCACAGCATCTGGAAGCGGCGATCCGGATCGCCTGCGATCCACGCTGCTTCGAAGGGCGAGAAGTATTGCGCCGCGATCGTGCCAGCTGGCGTGCGCGGCTTGCGCGTCTCGACGTCGACGCCGATCGCGCCGCCGCTGGCCACGGCACACACCACGATCTCGCCACTGTGCGAGAGACTGATCGCGGGCCCGGCCACGCACTCCGGCTTGCCCTCGGGCGTGGCACGCAGCTCGTGCGAGTATCCGCTGCGGCCGGTGAATTGCTCCAGCGCATGCCGCAGCAATGCGCGCCCGGCGAGGTACTCGGCGCGCCGGCGCGGTAGCGACAGTGCCGCGCAGCGTTCCTGGTCTGCGGCCGTGACCAGCGTGGCGACGAGCTCGTCGGCGAGGTGACGCCGATCGGCGTAATAGAGATGGAGTGCGCCGTCGCCGCCCATCACGGCGCGCGACGAACCTTCACGAGAGGCCGCCGTCGATCGAAATGACCTGACGCGTCACGTAGGCCGCAAGATCGGACATGAGGTAGCCGACCAGCCCCGCTACCTCCTCGGTCGTACCCAGACGCCGCACCGGAATCGTCTCCAGGATACGTTCCTTGTCCTCGGCGACCATCCCCGTGTTTTCGATCAGACCGGGCGCGACGCAGTTGACGGTGATGTTGCGTTTCGCCAGCTCGAGCGCCAGCGCCTTCGTGGCACCGATGATTCCGCTCTTGGCGGCGCTGTAGTTCACCTGGCCTCGATTGCCGATTACGCCGGACACCGAGGACATCGTCACGATCCGCCCGCCTTGTTTCGCCTGGATCATGGGCATGACACACGGCTGCAAAACGTTGAAGAAGCCGTCGAGATCCGTGCGGATGACCTCGTCCCAGTCCTCTCCCGTCAACAGCGGAAACGCGTTGTCGCGATGCACGCCGGCGTTGTTGACGACGCCATAGTAGGCGCCGTGAGTCGCGATATCGGCCTCGAGAGCTGCACGGCACGCAGCGCGGTCGGCGACATCGAACCCGATCAGCCGACACGCGCCTCCGCTCTGCACGAATACCCGCAGCCGTCCGCTCGGCCCCGGCTTCGTCGCTGCGATAGTGCACCACGATCTCGTAGCCTTGCCGGCCGAGCAGCAGCGCAATCGCTGCACCGATTCCCTTGCTCGCGCCGGTGACGAGAACGGAGCGCATCATGTTGGCGACGCCTCGCCACGGAAACCGGCCAATTCATGCACCTCGGGCTGATACGTGTTGACGACCGCTTTCGCCACCACATGATCGGTCGCGATCGAGCACTGGAACGCGGCGAGGCGTGCTTCCACGACGATGGGCTCAACCGTGATCGTCAGCGTGCTGCCGAGCGCAAACTCGCAAACCTCGCTCTCGTAAGCGCGAGTGCCGAGCAGAAAGCCAACGGCGGGCCGCTCGCCGCGAAGCCGCGCCTCGAAACCCGCATGCGCGGCGATTGTTTGCGCCATGTATTCGATACCGACCCAGGCAGGCACTCCGGAGCGGAGACAGAACGGGCTCTCTTCGGTCACGGCCACGGTCGCGATCGAGCGCTGCGGACTGTACTCGACGAGCCGATCGATCACGGTCATTTCGGGACCGTGCGGAAGCAGCTCGCCGATCGGGACGCTGCTGCAGTCCATGCTCAAGCGCGTCCCACCGCGACGGCGGCGTTACTGCCGCCGAACGCGAACGAGTTCGACACGAAGAGATCGCGCTCCCAGCGAGCGCCGTCGCCAATGAGGTTGATCGGCGGCAGACGCTGATCGGGAGCGCCGTCCCACCCGTGCGCGGGAAGACGGCGCAGAGCGTTCGCATCGCCGAGCAGCAACCAGCAGAACCCGAGCTCCAGTGCACCCGCCGCGCCGAGAGTATGGCCGATCAGCGACTTCGTGGAGCTGCATGGCACCGTCAGGACCGAACACGCGCGCCATGACCTGACTCTCCATCTCATCGTTCTTCGGCGTGGCCGTGCCATGCAGATTCATGTAGCCGACGGCCGCAGGCAGCGCTCCCGCCTGTGCCAACGCGGCGCGGATCGCGGCCTCGGCGCCGCGGCCGCTCGGGTCCGGCGCGGAGATGTGGTAGGCATCGGAAGACTCGCCGACGCCGGCGAGACGCACGGCGGCGGGCACCTTCGACACGACGAAGACGCACGCGCCCTCACCGATGTTGATGCCGCGACGATTCGCGCTGAACGGGTTGCAGCGATCGGGCGCCAACGACTCGAGCGCATCGAATCCGTTCAGCGTCAACTTGCACAGGCTGTCGACGCCACCAACGATCGCGGCATCGCAGCGGCCCGTGGCGAGCAGCCGCCACGCGGACGCGAATGCCTTGGCAGACGACGAGCACGCCGTGGAAATCGTATAACGCAGTCCGGTCAACTTCAGGTAGCGTGATGCGAATTCGGCGGCCGTGCCGATCTCCTGCTGGCGGTAATGGTAGGTCTCGGGCATGCGGCCTTCGCGCGCACGTGCTGCGAGTGCATCTTCGCCGGCGGATATTCCCGAGGTACTGGTGCCGAGCACGACGGCGATACGATCGGCGCCGAAAGTGTCGCGCAGATCCGCAATTGGCTCGGCGATCTGATCGAGAGCGCGAGCGAGCAAGCGATTGTTCCGGCAATCGAGCTCTGCCAGATCTGACCGCGTGGCCGGCAGGCGGTCACGCACGCGACCGATCACGGTCGAGCGCCCCGTCAGTAGTCCGACGTACGGCTCCATGCCCGAACCATCGGCCGCAAGCAAACGCGCGAGCACGTCCGCTTTGCCTGCGCCGATCGGCCCGATCACTCCCATGTCGTTCAGATACAAGTTCACGTCGCGCGCCCTTTACGCTCGGTGGCCGCCTCGAGCGCGGCCTGCACCTTGTCGATCAACACGGGCGGGGATACGAAGCTCATCTCACCGCTCTGGCGATGCACAGCCACTTGCGTGGTGGTGGCTTCCGTCACCACGTCGCCGGAAGCCACATCCGTGATCGTATACGCGATCTTCAGCCGATTCTCATACTCCGCGAGCGTGGCCGTGACGCGGAGGCGTTGCCCGAAAGTCGTGGGTCGGATGTATTTGATGCGCGCATCGGCGACGGGCCAGAGGTAGCCCGAGTCCACCATCTGCCTGTAGTTGTAGCCGATGCTATTCAGCAGCGCGGACCGCGCCGTTTCTATATAGCGGAAGTAGTTGCCGTGCCACGTGACGCCCATCGGATCGGAGTCGTGAAACGGAACTTCGACCTCGACTTCCGACTGCAGCACGCGTTCGACCTCCTGCGGTGAACGTCGCAGGCCGCTCACTCGCTTCCCGCCTGCCCCCAGAAGTCGAAAAAGTTAAACCATTGCATAGGAGCCAGCAAGCAATGCGCTTCGAGTCGTTCAGCATAACGGACAATCGCGCGCTCGAGCGCAGCGCGGCGTTCAGCCCGCGGCAATACGAGCGGGTCGGCGAACGGCTCGACCGACACGCGGTACTTGCCGCCGATCTTCAGGCAGAACAGCAAATACACGGGGCACTCGAGCAGGCTCGCGAGTATGAACAACCCCTCGGGGAACGGCGCGGGCCGACCCAGGAACGGCGCGCGAATCGAGCGTTCCTTGTGCTTGACGGACACGCGATCGGCGAGGACCGCCACGTGCTCACCGGCCGCCAGCTTGTCGCGCAACATGATGACGGTTTCGGGCCCGAGCGAATCGACCTGAATCATGTGCTCGAGCGTCTGTGGGCTCACGGCCTCCATGACACGAATGAAGTTCGGTGAATTGCGCGTGGAAACGAGGGCATTCACCTTGAGTCCCTGGACCTGCTCGCCGAACGCGCGCAGCACTTCGAGGTTGCCATGGTGCGAACCGATGAATAGCACCCCGCGACCATTGGTGAACTGCTCGAGCACCGGCGCGTCCGCGAACTCGAGGCTGCTCGCGGGTAGCGCTCCGGCCCACATGGCCAGTTTGTCGAGCAACGCGTTGCCAAAGGCGACAACGTGATGAAATCCGTTCATGCCGGGCGGGATGGGGCGTCGCGCTGCAGCGAGCCGCGTTCGCACGGCCTCGAGGTAAGTGTGCGATGCGTGGCGCGCACTAGCTGAAGTGATATAGAAGTAGGCGACGACGGGATAGAGCAGCACCGTGAAAACCCCGCGGCCGAGGAGTCGATACGCCGCGAACAGGAACCGCATGCCCCAAACGCCGCCGCGCTCGCCGACCTTAGCCCAGTGCAACCCGGCGCCGAACTTCATGGCACCTGCCGGAAGCGCAGACGGCCGCTGCCGTAGCGTGCGCCGCCGCTTTGATACGCGAAGTGCAGCTTGCCGTCGGACTTGGCCCAGCGCAGCGACAGCGTGACGCTGATCCCGGGGGTCATCACGTGCTGGAACTTCAGCACATCCATTCCCACAAACGTGCCGCCCGCGCCGAGATAGCGGCCGGCGAACTCGATGGCCCATTTGATTTGCACTACGCCGGGCACGATCGGCGCCGCGGGAAAATGACCGCGGAAGTAAACGAGATCGTGCGGAATCGTCAGTTGCAGCTCCGCGTTCGGCGCGTCGACACTTTCCGCATCCACGATCGGCTCGGTGCTCATGGCTTGCGCGCGAACAGCTCTTTGAGCCTGGCCACCTGGCTCTTGCCCTGGGCATCGACCGGCAGAGCATCCGGAAAACGGAACGTCCGCGGCACGGCGACGGGATCGACTCGGCCGCGCACCGCGGCCTTGAGCGCCAACGTCACCGCGGCGCGACCGCGCTTTGCCAGCGCGGCGCGGCCAGCATCGCTGAGTTGCACTGCGGCTCCTACGTATTGGCGAGCGCGGTCTTCGAGCGCGACCGCGGCTGCGTCCTTGACCCACGCGTGCTCGAGCAGGCAACGCCCAATCTCCGTCAACGAGACGCGTTTGTCCTCGATCTTGGCCACGTAGTCGGCTCGACCGAGCAGCGCGAAGCTGCCGTCGTCGTTGAACCGAACGCGATCGCCGAGTGGCACCCAGCCGTCTTGACCCGAAAACTCCGAGCGCACCTCGAGCAAGTCGTCGGCGGTCGTCCGCGCCTCGACGCCCGGCAGCGCCCTGAACCCCGACGCCTGCGATCGCCAACCGACACCGCTGGTTTCGGTGCTGCCGAGAATCTGAGTCGGACACACGCCGAGCACTCGTGTCGCGTCGGCAACGGCTTCGCCGGCCAGCACCCCACCCGAGGAGAACACCGCGCGCCACTGGCCGGACGCAGACGGCAGATGTCCAACGCGCTTCAATAGTGCCGGGCTCGATATGAGAGCGTTGCCCGCTCCTGTCGCACCCAGCAGTTGTTCGGGGTACTCGAGATCGAACGTCGCGAACGGTCGGCGTTCGAGCAGTGGCCACAGCACGCGAAACAGCAGGCCATACACGTGCCGGTGCGACACGGTCGAGAACACTCGGCAGCCCCTCAGGCCGTCGCCCCACAACTTCTCGAGCACCGTGAGCTCGGCCTCGAGATTGCGGACACGGCGACCGACTTCCTTCGGAACGCCGGTGGAGCCGGACGTGAACAGAACGAGAGACGCGAGCGGATCGATGGCCGCAAGTGCCGCCGGAACCGGCTCGAGCTGCTGCCACACGAGACGTTGCGGCACCTGCGTGGCGGCCGAGTCCGGCTCGATGACGCCGTCGAGCGCCAGGGCATTTGCCGCGGCGCCGAGCATGGGCGCCGGCGCGAGCACGGGCGTTCTGCCCGCCGCGAGGCAGCCGAGCAACGCCGCCGTGAAGCAGTAGGTGTCGTCGAGGTTCACGGCCCAGCGCTCCCCGTCGAGCTCGAGCAGACGGGCCTGAACACCGGCCGCCTGAGCGAGCAACGCCCGCCACCCATGCTGCACGCCGTCATCGCCGAAACAGACGGTCCAGTCGCCCGTCTGCGTCAGCAATCCAGTGAGTCGGCTCGCGGTCACGACCGGCCCCGCAAGACCACGGAGCGCACGAGGAACTCTGCGCCGAACATTGCGCCGATCAGGAGATATGCGATGAAGCCGTTATAGAGGGCCCAGGTCGCAAGCGGCGCCAGCGTCGCCGTGTAGAGCGCGATACCGCCGTTCGCCACGAAGAAGAAGATCCAGGCGATCGTGACGCGACGCGTGTAACGGACGCCCGCCGGCGACAAATCCGGCTCCCGCAGACGCGCCAGACGCTCGATGGCCGACGGCGGACTGACCAGGCTCCACGAGAACAGAAAACACAAAGTCGCGTTGACGAGCACCGGGTAGTAAAGCATGGCGTCTGCCTTACCGAGCAGCAGACTCGCGGCTGCGAGGGCAACCCCGCCGACGCTGATCAGGGCTGTTTGCTTGGCCACCAACGTGCGGTCGCCGCGAACGCGCAGCACGAGCAACCGCAGCAGGCACACGGCGATCAGCAAGACGGCAACGGCGCTCGGCCCGAAACGCCCGATACCGACGTAGACGAGGATCGGATACAACACCAGAACCCCGGCGACAGCGGCGGAGAACCAGCCGGCGATGGTGCGGGTAGCGGCCATCGAAGCCTCAGAACGCTGCGCGCCGGCGGCTACGACGCCATCTGCCCGACCGCATCATCGGGCAGGCCGTTAGCGTTACTCTGACTGCCGCTGATGAAGCGCGCCAGGTTTGCGATGGAGCCGAAATGCTCACGCGTCGTTTCCGAATCGGCGTCGATCTTCACGTCGTAACGCTTGCGAACCGCAACGCCAAGCTCGAGGGCGTCGATGGAATCGAGGCCCAACCCCTCGCCAAACAACGGCGCTTCGCTGTCGATCTGCTCAACGCTGACATCCTCGAGATTCAGGACATCAATGAGAAGCTGTTTGAGCTCCCGTTCCAGCTCGTGCATCTGGCTGAACCCCCATGGACAGCTGGCGCGGTGGCGCTTGCGTAAGGTGTCTCGCAGCGACGCTTCTCCGCTCCCTTACCGCGGAGAAAGTCGCGCGCGCGTACGCTAGCACTCACGCTCGCCGCAAGGCAAGGAAGAGCCACCCGCTACGCGTCGAGCCGCTGCCACTCCCAACCCTGACCACCTGCGGTCAGACGCAACACCGAGTCGGTCGATAATGCCCATGCCATGAACAGCGGTGTGATGGGCCGCAGATCTTCCGTCCGGGCGGGCGACTCTTGCAGCTTGATCCCGCCTGCTGCCGAGACACGTAGCAACAGAGCCAGCGCGAAGCTGCGCTGTACCTGCCGGCTATACGGTTGATACTCGACCGGCAACACTTCGTCGTAACTCACGAGCAACGCCGTCTTGCCCGGGTTCAGGGTCAGAAACGACTCGGCTTCCAGCCAGCCGTAGGCGAACGTGGACACGCCTGCGGCCAACGATGTGGCCGGCACGTGGCTTTGCGTGATGATCGTGTACAGCCCCGCGCTGGTGTTGTGCACCGATTGACTGAAAGCGGTGGGCGACAGCTCGTTGCCATCGACGATGCTGCCGAGCAGCTCGTGCGTGCGCGAGAGCTCGCCATGCTGCGAGCAAAAAATCAGAAAGTCCGGGCGCTCGTCGCCCGTGGCCTCCAGTGCGACCTGCACGGCCATTTTGGACAGCGTGCTCATGCGCCGCCGGTGCAAAGCGGGGATGGCGCTATCCGGGACCTTGTCTGCGGCGGATTTCGGCGCTGACGGCCATTGCCGCGGATCGGCTGTCTCGGGCGACCAGAACACCCAGCGCAGGATCTCTAGGCCGCCCGGCACGAAACGACTCTCGGCGGCCCCACCACTGTGCCATGCGCCAGAGCATCGAGGTCCTCAGGTTGCGGAGCCACTGGTCGTTTCCTCGACATCGCGCCAGCGCTGCGAAAGCGCGTATTCCGCGAGACTATATACTGTAGGCTCATCCCCTGCGATCGGTTGGCCCGCAGTATGAGCCCTCAAGCCCGGCGCAGTATCCGCTTCGATTCGCTATGGCGCGCAACGTTGCTCGGCGCACTGTTGCCCGCCGCGGGAGCGTTTGGCGCACCGGACGACGCCGACATCATCAAGCGCCTCGCACGCCCTTCTCCCGCCAGCGTCGCGTTCGTCGAGGTGCGATTCTCTACGCTGCTCGTTGCACCACTCGTGGTCAGCGGCGAGCTTGACTACGAGGGCGCCGAGAGTCTGAACCGTCGCGTCACCGAGCCATACCAGGAGACCACGACGATTCGCAGCGAAGCCGTTCGCGTCGAGCGCGCCGGACAGCCGCCGCGCACATTTTCGCTGCACCGCGCACCCGAGCTGCGCGGCCTGGTCACGGGAATGACGGGACTTCTGGCCGGCAACGACAAGCTGATCGCAGAGCACTTCGAGGTGACGACTAAGACCGCGCCCGACGACACGTGGCGCATCGATCTCGCACCTACGGACGGCAAGATCCAGAAACGGCTCCGAGGTATCACAGTCACGGGCGCCGGCGGCGAGCCGCATTGCTTCGTGATTCGAGACACGCAGGGCGGAGCCAGCGTCATGCTGCTCGGCGCCGTGGCGAACAAGCCGTCGCCTACGACCACACTCGCGGATCTGCTCGGCGCCTGCGCGGCCGAATGAAATACAGTCTCAGGGCGCTTTTGTCGCTGGGCGCCTGGGTCATCGTGCTCGTCGGCGCGGGCATGTTCGTGGACCAACACCTCAAGGTCGGCTCGGATCTACGGTTGTTCCTGCCCGCCCCCGTCACGGCCGCGCAAAGGCTGCTGCTCGACGCGATTGGCGAAGGGCCGGCGTCACGGCTGCTCGTCATCACGCTCGAAGGAGCCGAGCCGGCAACGCTCGCCGAGATCTCCCGCACGCTGACCGAAACGCTAAGCGGCGACGAGCATTTCCGCTTCATCACGAACGGCGACGTCGCGCTCGACACTTTGCCCGAAGACCTGCTGCCGTATCGGTACTTGATGTCCGCCAACGCGGATACGCGAGCTTTCGACCGTGAACATCTGCGCATGGCGCTCGAGGCCCGGACACAGGACCTCGCTTCGCCCGGCGGCTTCGCGCTCGAGCCCCTGCTGCCTCGAGACCCGACGCTGACGTTGCTTACGCTGCTCAGCGAGTGGCAACCCACGCGCGAGCCCCGCCGGGAGTTCGACGTGTGGTTCGACACGGCCGGCGAACGCGCGTTGCTCGTCGCCGAAACACGAGCTGCCGCATTCGACCCCACCGAGGAGCGTCTCGCGCTCGACACGTTGCAGCGGACGCTGGCGAGCATCCCAGCGCCGAGCGGCGTCACGCTGACGGCGAGCGGAGTCGGCGCCTTCTCGGTGCTGATGGAGGGGCGCACGCGCGCCGCGACTCAGTCGCTCGCACAGTGGGCGACCCTCGGCATGCTGCTCGTGCTGCTCGTTGCCTACCGCAGCATCGGCGCCATCGTCTTGAGCTCGTTGCCGCTCGCGAGCGCGGCGCTCGCCGGGCTCGCCGCCGTGAGCGCAGCGTTCGGCACGGTGCACGGCATCACACTCGCGTTCGGCTTCACGCTGATCGGCGTAGCGCAGGACTACCCGATTCATCTCTTGAGTCACAGCCGGCCGGGCGTAGCGCCTGCGCACATCGCGAAACAGTTGTGGCCGACGCTCGCGACCGGCGTTGCGAGCACGAGCGTCGCGTATTTGACGTTCTGGTTCAGCGGCGTGACCGGGCTCGCGCAGCTCGCGTGCTTCGCCGTCGTCGGGCTCGCGGTCGCCGGACTCACGACGCGGTTCATCGTACCCACACTGATGGCGGAGGGCCGGCGGGACTACGGGCGCTCGGCTTTGCTGCGCCGCGTCTGGAACGCGATCGCAAGCCTGCCCCGACCACGCTGGGCGGCGCCGATCACGATCCTCGTGTGCGTAGCCGCAATACTGCTCGCGCCTCAACCTTTCTGGGAAAACGACTTGGGTGGGCTGACTCCGGTTCCGCGCGCCCTACTCGAACGCGATCGGGAGCTCCGCGAGCAGCTCGGCACGGCGGACGCGAGGTATTTGATCGTCGTCGAGGCTCCGGATGCCGACGCAGCCCTGACCCGACTCGAGGCGCTCGACGGTCCCTTACAAGCGCTCGTGGCGCAAGGGGCCATCGGCTCGTACACGCACGCCGCGAGGTTTCTGCCGTCGCTCACCGCACAACAGTCACGGCGCGTGGAGCTGCCGGATGCCGCGACGCTGCGGACCGCGCTCGAAGCCGCGCAAGCCGGTACGGCGTTTCGACCCGACGCCTTTGCGCCGTTTCTGGCCGACGTCGAACGCGCGCGCACGCTGCCGCCGCTCACACTCGAGCCCGCGCGCGCGACTCCGCTTGGGCCCCAAATCGATGCATTGTTGATCGACCGCGGAGACTCCTACGCAGCGCTCGTGACCTTCAGCGGCGTTCGGGACGCGGCGGCGCTGCGCTCGTTGGCCACCACGGACTCCGTCACGCTGCTGGATCTTCGGGAAGCGTCGGCCGGCCTGGTCGAAAAACAGCGGACGCGAATGCTCGCGAGCTTGGGCGTAGGCGCGCTGCTCCTGATCGGAATCGTCGCGGTCGCTCTGCGGCAGCGCGCACGCGTGCTGCGCGTGCTGGCGCCGATGGCGCTGACGACGCTGATCATTGTCGCTGCGCTACACGCTGCGGGCGTGTCGCTGAACCTGTTCCACCTGATTTCGCTGATTCTCGCGGCAGGCCTGGGCCTCGACTACGCGCTGTTCTTCGAGCACGCAGCTGACGATCCCGCCGAGCAAGGGCGCACGCTGCACGCGATCCTCGTCTCCGCGGCCTCGACGTTCATGGTCTTCGCGCTGCTCGCGGTTTCGGAGCTGCCGGTGCTGCGCTCGATCGGCGTGCCGATCACAATCGGCGTGGTCGCAAACTTCGTGCTGGCCTTGCTACTCACCCGCCCGCAGCGGCGTGTCGAGCCTGCCTGAACGAAGCGGCGCACGCCGGCAGTCGGGTTTCACGAGCAGCATTTGCACATCGCCGATCGCGCGTAATGCTAGTCGCCGAGCAATTCGCCGATACGCGTGACGTTGTTACGCAGTCACGCTCTGATAGGGCTGGTGCCGGCTGAGGGAATCGAACCCCCGACCCCCTGATTACAAATCAGGTGCACTACCAACTGTGCTAAGCCGGCTCGTGGACGAGTGACAGCGCATTATATCCCCGCACTGCCGGCTGTAGGGCGGTCAGAGGCCGCCGCAGACGTGTAGACGTAGCTTGCGGCCCCCTCTGGCGCGGCTTGCGCTTGATCGTAGGCCGATCGCCTCGCCGATCTAGGCGTCAGCACAGAACCCGCGTTCAGCCTGGGGGAGTCTGAGTGTGCCACACGACGCCGTACAGGTCGTGGCGGCGGTCCTTGAGGTTGCGCACCGTCCCGTTGTGCCGCGCGCCGCGCAGCGCGCGCAAGCTCAAGTCGGCGAACGCCACGGTCTCTGCGTTCGGCGTCGTGTCCGCCGCGATCCCGTCCCGCGCGAATGGGAAATCGCACGGCGTGAGGATGCAGCTTTGCGCGTAGTGGATGTCCATATTATGAACATTCGGCAAGTTGCCACAGCTTCCCGCCATCGCGACATAGATCTGATTCTCGACGGCGCGCGCCTGCGCGCAGTACCGCACTCTGCAATAGCTTTGGCGCTCGTCGGTGAGGAACGGCACGAATAAAGTGTAGATGCCCTGGTCCGTCAGATACCGGCAGAGTTCCGGGAACTCGACGTCGTAGCAGATCAAGACGGCGACGGGGCCGCAGTCCGTATCCACGAGCGCGACATCGTTTCCGCCGACGACGTTCCACCAATAGATCTCGTTCGGTGTCGGGTGGATCTTGTCTTGGCTCTGATGCGTGCCGTCGCGTTTGAATACATGCGCTACGTTGTAAACGGACCCGCCGCGCAGGGAGGGCGTGCTGCCCGCGACGATGTTCACGTTGTGCTTCAACGCCGCATCGTGGAACAAATCCATGATCGCAGGCTCGTGTTCGGTGATGTGGCGTATAGCGTCGCTGGGCGACGCCGGTTCATTCAAGATCGATAGCAGCTGTAGCGTGAAGAGCTCCGGAAACACCACGAAGTCGGCGTTGTAGTCCGAGCAAACATCGATGAAATAGAGCACCTGCTGTCGGAACTCGTCGAACGAGCGAATCCGCCGCTGTCCGTATTGCACGGAGGCGACGCGAACGCGATCTCCTTGCAACGATGCATTGCGTCTCGGCTGCGCGTTTTCTTCCTGGTATTGCGGATTGCGCCAAATCATGTGCGCTGCATTGCCGAGCGACTCGAGGTCCGACGGCAAATAGTCGTGCAGCACGCCGAGGGGCTCGAAACCGTTGCGAATCTGGAACCCGATCACTTGATCGCGAATCTTGCGGGCGACTACGGCTTCGAGATAAGCCTCGGGTGTCTTCAAATCCTTCGCTCTCTTCGCATAACTCGGCATCCGTCCTGCGATCACGATTCCCTTCAGCCTGAGCCGCTCCGCGAGCCGCCGGCGTGCGCGATAAAAGCGCCGTCCGATGCGATAGCGACGCACATCGGGGTCGACGCAGACCTCGTAACCGTAGAGGTATTCCCCGTCGGGATCGTGCGTCGATCCGTATCCCGCCCCCGTGGCCTCGGCCCACGTGTGCGCGGCGAGCGCAAGCTTCTCGCGCAGCCGGATCGATGCGCAATAGCCGACGACCCGCGTGCCCAGCGTCGCGACCCACACACCGCTGGGGAAGGCGTTAATTTGTCCAGTCACCTTGCCGGGAACATACGGCACCATGCCCGGATACGCGCGCGCCACGAGCGCGACGATTGCAGGAACGTCACTGAGATCCGCTTCGCGGACGTTAAGCTGCGATTCGTCTTCGCTCATGGGGTCCCTCGTTAGCCGGTCGACGTGACAAAACGAACAACGGCAGCGCCGCGATGCAGGCGACGAGCGCGAGCGTCAGCAGCGTCAATCCATAACTGTAGCTGGCAAAGCGCCCGCCGACGAAGCCCGACCAGGCCTCGCATGCGTTCGTCATTGCCATGAACAGACTGAACCGCGTTGCGGCGAATTCGCCGCGCGACAAGCTCATCAGCAGTGCGTAAGAACTCGAAGTCAGTCCGCCGATCGCGAGATATGCGACGGCGAACCAGGCGAGCCTCGCACTGTCGAGCCCGGTCAAGTCGGCGACCGCGATCGAGACTAGCACCGCGGTCACAAACGCTAGCGAGCAGCCGGTCGCGCGCAGCGAGCCGATCCGATCGCTCAACGCGCCTCCGGCCAGCGCGCCGACCGCGAGCCCGCCCGGTGCGAGCAGCCCGTAGAAGATAGCCAAAGCCTGCGAGGAGGCGCCGGCGTCCGTGAGTCTCGGGCCGGCGCTGACGCCGAAAAACTCGAACCCGCCGCCGACGAGCAGCGCGATACCCAAGCCTGCGATACCGTTCCGGCTGAGCACTCGCTTTGCCAAGCCGCCTGATCGGGACCGGACGGCGTCGATTACAGGTTCCTTGACGGCGACGACCAATACGAGCAGCGGCAACGCAATCAGCACTGCGAGAACGACAACGGCTGCCGCCGGATGCTCGAACCTCGTCGCAAGCAAGGTGCTGCCCGCCGCGACACCCGCGCGGCCGGTCAGCATGCCAGCCTGCATCCAGCCATTGACGCGGCCGAGCTCGGCCGCCGGCACGGTGTGGATCGCCAGTGTGTCGATGCTGACGTCCTGCACGGCCGCGAACAGCGCGTGAAAGACTACGACGCCCAGCAAAATCTCGAACTGCGTGCTCCAATCGATGAAGGCGAGCGGCAGCAAGGTTGCCGACATCGCGAGTTGGCAGGCGACGATCCAACGGCGCAGCGGGATTCGGCGTCGCAGCCCGAAGTCGATCGCGGGCGCCACGAAGAACTTCAGTATCCACGGGACGGTCGCGAGGGTCGTCAGCGTGGTGATTGCTTCGAGGCCTACGCCGCGAGCGCGCAGCAGCGTGGGCAATGCCCACCATACGAACCCGATCGGCGCGCCCTCGCTGAGGTACAGCAGAGCAAACAACCAGCGCCGGCCGGTTGCCGACGCGAGAAGATTTGGCGACGTCGACGCGGACACTCGAGTTAAAGCGCGCTATCGGCCACGAGATTCCCCTCGAGAACTGGATTCCATACTAGGGGCTTGCCGACGCGAGGGTCAACGAAGTCCGAGTCGAATGCCGTGGCGAGATTCAGGGAGTACGCGACCGAAACGAAACTGACAGACGTGAGCGTGACGTCGCATACCCGCTCGATCGCGAGCGCGAACCGCAATGCACGCGTGGCCACGATCGGCGCGACGTAAGCGAAGTTTGTGCCGTGAGCGCGAGCGACGCGGAGACAAGCCCCGTATTAGCGACGGCTACTGCGGCAACCCCCGCAGAAACGAGCGGGGCCGGCAGTGCCGGCCCCGCTTTCACTTCGATGTCGATCCAGCTATCAGCCGGGCTTGCGGGCCCGGATGATGAACTGATCGGTATGCCCCGCGACCGACGGGTCGCGCACGCCCTTCGTGTGATCATCGGCCGGATTGGCGAGAATCTTCGACTCGGCTTCGATCTTGAAACCGGCCTTCGTCAGCACGTCCTTCGCCTGCTGCGATCTGAATGCGATGGAACTTCGCGTTGTCCTGGCCCGCGATACCTGACGTGATCGATCACGCCGAACACACCGCCTGGCTTCAACGCGTCGAACACGCCTTTGGCGAACTGCGACGGCACCGGCCTCACCGCCGCTGTTGTAGATGTCGTGCAGGTTCAGCGCCGTGATCGCGGCGTCCGCGCCCTTGACGCCGGCAGCGGCGAGCTCGCCGTGCACCGCATGACGTTACCGAGCCGATCGTCGCTGCGCCTTCTCCGCCGCCGCGAACCCTTCGCGCGACGTGAAGAACTCGGGATTCTGCCCGTAGACCTTGCCGCTCGGGCCGACGGCCGACGACAGCACCTCGGTGAACCAACCGCCGAACGCGATCACGTCGATGACGGTCTGGCCGGTCTTGATGCCGAGAAACTGCACGGTCTCGATCGGCTTGCGAGCTGCGTCGCGATCCTTGTCCGCCTGCGGACGGTCCGGCGACGCGAGTGCGGTCTTTCATGCGCGTGGCTTGCTCATCCTGTGCCTGCGCCACGGTACCGAGCGCGGCACCGAATACGCAGAGTGCGAGTGTCCACGCGGCTTGTCTTGCGAATCTCATGTCATAGCTCCTGATGGGTCCCCTCGGAACCCACCCACCATAACTGAAAGCGTTTGGCCACGCCAAACCGTTGCCGACTGAAGAAATCTGTGTCGCTAACCTGCGACGGATCCGCACGGCTGCTGCTCGAGCCGCATGATGCGGCCCGGCGGCTGCAGGCTTTCGAAGTCGATGGCTCTGGTCGCCGCGCAACGCCACTTCGACCCAGTAGACCGTCGCACGGCGCGTGCGATCGACGACGTGCGGCTCGAAGCCGAGCGCGCGCACTTCGTCGCGCCGCCGGCTCACGCCGCTGATCTCGCTGAACACGCCAAGCGACACGAGATTGCCGCTGTCGCTATTCGGGATCACGTACGAATCGGCGATGCCACTTTCGCGAACTTTCGCGAGAATCTTGTTCGCTTCGTCCATCGACGGAATCGCCTGGATGTAGACCCAGTAGCCGATCCAGATATCGCCCTCGGCGACACGTTGCTCGGGCTCGAAGCCGGCCGCGCGCAGAGTCGAGGCCGCCGTCGCGGCCTGCGACAGCTCGCGGAACGGGCCGATCGTCGTGCACCGGCCCGCCGCGCCGCTGCCGCCAGCCGCCGTTGCGGCGGCGACCGTCGGTCTCGTTCGGCGGCGGCGTGACGACCACAGGCACAGGCGCAGTCGTCGGCGCGCGGCGGCCACTCGTCGGCGCGCTCGGCGCTTCGCCCGCGGGCGCAGGCCCTGCGGCCGTGGCGTTCGAGTTGCGCGTCGTTGACGCTGCCAGCGCTGTGCAGATCCACCGGCACCTCGCTCACGAGCGTGATGCTCGGCAAGCGTCGAATCGGCCGCGTGCAGCACCGGCGTCAGCGGGGCATACCACATGTGCCACGCAGCGAACGCTAAGTTCGCGAGCACGAGCACGAGGAACAGATTGCGCATCAACGGCCCTTCTTTGCGGCGACGCGTGCTCGGCGGCGAACAACGCGAGACCCTCGAGCACCAAGTCTGCGCGCGGTTCGACCTTCGTTTCCAGCCAGGCGCGCAGGCTGCGCGGCGTCGCCGCCCGTGAGGTATACGCGCGGCGCAGCGCCGCAGCGCCGCCGCCACGGTGACGCACGGCACGATCGAGCGCGGCCGCCAGATCGCGAGCATGGCGCCGTGACCGACCGCCGTGGCCGTGTCACGACCGAGCAGCGCCAAGCCCTTCGGCGCTCCCGACAGGCGCAGGCGTTGCGCCTATATCGCTCGTGTTGCTATCGAGCGCGGCCGCGAACAGCCGCGCGCCGGGCAGGATCAACCCGCCGAGATGCGCGCCGTCGGCAGCAACCGCGTCGAACGTCACCGCCGTGCCGGAGCTGATCACGCATGCGGCGCCGGCGGCGCGAGCGATGCGCCGCGAGCACGCGCCAACCATCGATCGACGCCGAGCCGTTGCGGATCCGCGTACGCGCAGCGCACGCCGAAGCGCTCGGCGCTCGTGGCGACGAACTCGATGACGGCGCGGCTGCCGATGACGGCGCGCAAGCCCTTGCGCCATCGCGTCGCCGGCGACGTTCGCGACGACCAGCCGCGTGACTTCGGGAGGCAACGTGCGGACGAACGTTTGCAACGCCGCGTCGCGAGCCTCGCGGTGCACGGCGTTGCCGTGCTGGCCAAGCCGCTTGCCGTCGTAGCAGCGCCCACTTGATGCGCGTGTTGCCGATGTCGACGAGGGCTTGCATCAGGCGCTCCGCACGCTGACGTCGCCGGCGACGACGCGCCGGCGCGCGCCGGTTGCGGTCTCGATCAGCAGCGCGCCGTCGGCCTCGATGCCGAGCGCCGTGCCCGTGACGTGGCCGGCCGCTTCGTCGAGTCGTCACCGCGCGGCCGCGCAAATAATCGGCCGCGCGCCAATCGTCGCGATACGGGCGAAAACCCGTCTCCGCATACGCTCGCGAACAGCTCGGTGAGCTCTTCGATGCAGCCCGATCGCGACGCACGCGCGCGCGGCGGCGGTGCGCCGCGCGTGCGCCGCGGTTCGAGATCGACGGCGCCGCGCGGCCAGTCGCTGAGCGACGGCAAGCACCTCGGGCGGCAGCGCGACGTTGATGCCGATGCCGGCCACGACGTGGCACCCGCCCTGCCCCTCGGCCGTGAGCTCGAGCAGGATGCCGCCGAGCTTGCGCTCGTCCCACACGAGATCGTTCGGCCATTTGAGCGCGATTTCCACGCCGGCCACGCGCGCGAGCGCGCGGCGCACGACGACGCCGACCGCGAGCGTCAGCGCGGAGAGCTCGGCCGGCGCGTCGGCGAACTGCCAACCGACGGAAAGGCACAGGCCCGCGCCGAGCGGCGTGCTCCAGCGGCGGCCGCGCCGACCGCGGCCCGCGGTCTGATACTCGGCGATGCACGCACGCAGCATGCCCGGACGGCGGCGGCGGCGCCGCAAGCAGCTGCCGATTCGTCGACTCGAGCTCCGTGAAGACGTCGAGCGTTGCGACCCGCGCTGCGACGTTGAGGCGCAAGCGCCGCAGCGCAACGCGCCGGCATCGAGCAGATCGATGCCGCGGCCGCAGCTGGTAGCCGACGCCAGGCACGGCGTCGACTGCGAGGCCCCAGTCCGCGAGCTTCGCGATCTGCTTCCACACGGCGGCACGCGTCACGCCGAACGCGCGCGCGAGATCCTCGCCCGAGTGAGCTTGACCGTCGGCCAGTGCCGCGAGTAGCTGTTCCGCGTCCACGCGCACTCACTTGCCGCCGAACAGGCGGCCGACGACCGGGCCGCGAGAATCGCGACTCGGTGCCGTTCAGCATGCGGCGGATATTGCCGCGGTGCGCGAAGATCACGAGCACGGCGGTGGCGCACGCGAAAAGAAGCAGCCCGGCCTGCTCCGGCAGCGCCGTGAAGCCGACGAACACGAGCGGCTACGAGCGCGGCGCCGACCGTCGCGAGGCCGACGAACCCCGTCAGCAGCACGATCAGCAGCCACGCCGCCGAGCATCACGGCTCCCGCCATGCCGGCGCGAGATACAGGAGGAGCCCCGCCGCCGTCGCACCGCCTTTGCCGCCGCGAAACCCGAACCACACCGGGAACACGTGCCCGACGATTGCACCGAACGCGACGGCGTACAGCACCGTCGAGCGCTCGACGCCGGGATCGAGGCCGACGAACGGCAACACGAGTGGCGGGATCAGCGTGGCGGCGAGAATTCCTTTGCCGACGTCGATGATCATGACGAGTAACGCGAACATCTTGCCCTGCGTGCGCAGCGCGTTCGTGCCGCCGGGATTGCCGCTGCCTACCTTGCGGATATCCACGCCGCGGAAATACCCCACCACAGGCTGCCGAGCACCCCACCGAGCAGGTACGCGAGCGTGAACTTCAGGCCAAGCTCCAGCATTCAGGGCGTACTCTCGGGCCTAGACGGCTCTCATGTTACGGCGCAGCGACTTGCTTGAGCCATGCTTCGCGGCGTTTCGCCGTTTCGGCGTCGACCTGCTCCTGCTGGACGAGATAGCAGGTGTCGAGCGGCGCGGCTTTCAGCACGAGCCCCACCTCGAGCAGCTCGTCGCCGCGAAATGCCGTGGCCGTAACGCGTTCGCCGGACTCGAACCGCGCGAGCCGGCGGCGCAGATTGCGTTCGTTGACGCGCAGCCGATCGAGCGCGACGAGCACGTCGCCGGGATGCAGGCCCGCGCGCTGCGCGGAGCCGCCGTCGAGGATCGTCGTGAGCTCGAGACCGCCCTCGCGCGCGCGATAGCCGGCGCCGAGCGCCAGCACTTCGCCGTTGCCGGCGCGCGGCGTGCCGCCCAAATCGTCGCTGCCTGTCGACGCGCGCAGCTCGAGCGCCACGCCGAACTTCGCGAGCAGCTCGGCCAGCGGCAGATCTTCGGTGCCGCGGATCGCGGCGTCGAAGAACGGCGCGAGATTCAGGCCGCTGATCTCGGCCGCGAGCTGCTCGAAACCGTCCTCCGGCACGCCAATGCCACGCGCGCCGTAGCGCTGCCACAGTGCACGCATGACGTCGTCGAGCGACGTGCGACCGGCCGTCTCCGACACGCAGCTTGAGATCGAGCGCGAGTGCGACGAGCGCGCCTTTCGTGTAGTAGCTGATACTCGTGTTCGGGTGATTGGGCTCCGGGCGGTACAAGATGTCCCACGCGTCGAAGCTCGACTCCGCAAGGCTCTGCTTGAACCGGCCCGGCGTGCGATAGACGCGCGTCAAGAGCTCGCCGAAGCGCTGCAACAGCGCCGCGACGCTGAGCACACCGCTACGCAGTAGCAGCAACTCCTGGTAATAGCTCGTGATACCTTCGAACACCCACAACAGGCGCGTGTAGTTGCGTTGATCGAGCCGGTACGGCACGAACGCGGCCGGTTTGCTGCGCTTGACGTGCCAGGTATGGAAGTACTCGTGGCTCGCGAGCGCGAGGAAGCGCTGGTACTCGCGCGGCTGCCCCTGCTCGCCGGGCTTCGGCAATTCGTCGCGGTTGAACATCAGACTCGTCGACGCGCGGTGCTCGAGACCGCCGTACCCCTCGCCCACGGCGAGGCACAGGAACCAGTAGTGGTCGAACGGCGCCGGCCGCCCGAAAAACTCGATCTGCGCCGTGCAGATCTGTGCGAGATCCGCGGCTACCCGCTCGAGATCGGATTCGAACCGCCCGGCGACGACGAGGTGATGGGGCACGCCGCACGCGATGAACTCGCACGCTCTCGAAGTCGCCGATCTCGACCGGATGATCCAGCAGTTCGTCATAGTCCAACGCCGTGTATGCGCCGAAGCCGCCCTCGTCGATAGTTTCGCGTGTTAGCGCCGTGGCCACGCGCCAGTCCTCGCACGCGCGAGTGGGGCGGCGGCTCGAGCGTGACCTCGATCGGCTCCGCGTCACGGCCTTCCGGCAACACGAACAGGCACGGGCCGTTGAAATACCCGCGCTGGCGGTCGAGCCAGGCGCCGCGCACCGACTGATCCAGCGCGTAGACGGTGATCGTGAACGTCAGCGTGCGCCCGGCGCCGCGCACGACCCACGTGGCCGCGCCGACTTTCTCGACGGGCAGCGGCTCGCGGCCGCTGCGAGCCTCGACGTGCACGACGTGGCGTGCGAAATCGCGCAACAGATAGCTGCCGGGGATCCACGCCGGCAACGAGAACCGCTGCTCGGCGGCGGGCTCGTCGATGCGGCACTCGACTTCGAAGTGGTGCCGATCGAGGTCGGCGATACGAACGCGATAGCGGATCAGAGCCAAGCCCTCCGCGCGCGGGCAGCGCGCCCGAATTCAGGCGCGCGCATTGTCGCACAGCCGCACTGTGCTAAGGTTGCCGGAAGGCGGTGCCCCAAGAGGGCTAAGAGGGAACGCAGTAGAAACTGCGGCTGTTCCCGCAACTGTGAGCGGCGAGGTTTCGCGCTGAAGGCCACTGAGGTAACTCTCGGGAAGGCGCGCGAAACCGCGGAAGCCGCGAGCCAGGAGACCTGCCGCCCCTGTCGTCCTACCGTGTGCCGGGAAAGCGCGCGGAGCGGAACTCCGTCGTGGCGACGCTCGGACAACGAGCCGGAGCCGCGCACTCTTGCATCGCGGACTCCGGCGCAACGCTGAGAGCCGCGATGCCACGACAGCCGCAACGATCGAATCGCACCGCGTTACCGCGCGCGCGCAGGCTTGCGCTCTGCATCGCGCTCTGCGCTGCTCGGCCTCGGCGGCAACTGCACGCACGCGGCGCCGCCAACCGTCGCCTCGATCAACCTGTGCGCCGACCAACTCGTGCTCGCGCTCGCGGATCCGGAACAGATACTGAGACGGTGAGCTGGCTCTCGGCCGATCCCGAGGAATCGTTGTTCGCGACTGCGGCCGCGCGACATCCGCTGAACTACGGTACGGCCGAGGAGCTTCTGCGGTTCCATCCGGACGTCGTGATCGCCGGCGCCTACACGAACTCGTTCACGCGCGCTCTGCTGATTCGGCTCGGCTACCGCGTCGTCGAGCTGACACCCGAAGACGACCGTAGCGGAGATCGAGAGCAATCTGCGCAGTGTAGCGAGCACCGTGGGCCATCCCGAGCGCGGCGAGCAGCTTGTCGCCACGATCCGCGACCGAGTCGCGTGTGCTCGACGCCCACCGCCCCGCGCGCGCGCTGGCCACCGTGGTGGTAAGGCCCGGCGGCTTCACGGTCGGCAAGCACTCGCTGGCCGACGAGCTGATGACGCTCGCCGGCATCCGCAACGTCGCCGCCGAACAAGGGCTCGACCGGTGGGGCAGCCTGTCGATGGAGACGCTGCTGCGCAGCGCGCCGGAGCTGCTCGTGCTGACCGGCTATCGGCTCGCGCAGCCGTCGCTCGCGAACATGGTGCTCGAGCATCCGGCGCTGGCGCGTCTTCGCGCCGAGCGCCCGACGACGACGATTCCCGCGGCCTACTGGGCTTGCGGGCTGCCGCAGAGCCTCGAGTCCGCCGCGCTTACTACAGCGCGCGGCCGCGCGATGAGCGCGCTGCCCAAGCGCGGGCCGCCAGTGGCGACTCTGCGCCACGCTCGGCGCGCTCGCGTTGGCTGGCCGCCGCCCTGTCGCTGCTGCTCGGCCGCAGCAGCGGCGGGCCCACGCTCGGCTTCGGTGGGCCCGAGCTCGGCGCCGTGATCCTGCGCGAGATCCGGCTGCCGCGCACGCTGCTCGCTCTGCTCGTCGGCGGCACGCTCGGGCTATGCGGCGCGGCGCTGCAAGGCTTGCTGCGCAACCCGCTCGCCGAGCCGGGGCTGCTCGGCGCATCGAGCGGCGCGGCGCTCGGCGCGGTGCTCGTGTTCTATTTCGGGTTCGCGGGCGGCGAGTCGCTGCTACTGCCGATCGGCGCCGTGGCCGGCTCGCTGCTCGCGCTCGCGCTGCTGTACGCGCTGGCCGGCAAGCGCAGCGACCTCCTGACCGTCGTGCTCGCAGGCATCGCGATCAACGCGTTCACCGCGGCGCTGACCTCGCTCGTGCTGAACTTCGCGCCGAGTCCCTACGCCGCACTCGAGATCCTGTTCTGGATGCTGGGCTCGCTCGCCGACCGCAGCCTCGTGCACGTGGGCCTCGCATTGCCGCTGATGATTCCCGGCTGGTTGCTCGTGATGGCCGCGGCCCGCGGCCTCGACGCGCTCACGCTCGGCGAGGAAACGGCCGCGAGCTTGGGACTGGATCCGCGGCGCACGCAGTGGCTCGTCGTGACGGGCACGGCGCTCGCGGTAGGCGGCGCGGTCGCCGTCACCGGCGTCGTGGGCTTCGTCGGCCTCGTCGTGCCGCACCTGCTGCGGCCCTGGGTCGGCCATCATCCGAGCCGGCTGCTGCTGCCGAGTTTCCTGGGCGGTGCGTTGCTCACAACACTCGCCGACAGCGCGATCCGGCTGATGCCGCCGGGGCCGGAGCTGAAGCTCGGCGTCGTGACGGCCTTACTCGGCGCACCTTTCTTCCTGCGGCTCGTGATCTCGTCGCGTGCCTCCGCGACCGGCTGAGGCGATGACGATGGCGCTCGTGACCGACACGGTCGAGGTACGCTACGGGGCGCGTTGCGCCGTGCGCGCGACTTCGCTTGCGCTCGAACCGAGCGGGTTCGTTGCGCTCGTAGGCCCGAACGGCGCCGGCAAGAGCAGCCTCATAAAAGCGCTCGCGGGGCTCGCTGTGCACAGCGGCACGATTACGTGGCAGGGCCGATCCGTGGAGGCGCTCGCTCCGCGCGAGCGCGCACGCACGATCGCGTACCTGGCTCAGACTTCGACCGTGCACTGGCCCCTCTCCGCCCGCGACGTCGTGACGCTCGGGCGACTCGCGCACGGCAGCTACGCCACGGCGTCGAGCCCGGCCGATCGGGAGGCGGTGGAGTGGGCGCTCGCGCAGACGGCGACGGTCGAGCTCGCGGATCGCAGCGTCAGCGCACTCTCGGTGGGCGAGCGAGCTCGTGTACTGCTGGCGCGCGCGTTGGCCGTGCGCGCTCCCGTGTTGCTCGTCGACGAGCCGATCGCCATGCTCGATCCATTCCATCAGCTCGAGATCATGGGCGTGCTCGCGCGCTATGCGCGCGGCGTCGCCGGCGGCGCGCCGGCGCTCGTCGTGGCTGTGTTGCATGATCTGACGCTGGCCGCACGCTTCTGCAGCCGTGTTCTGTTGATGACCGACGGCCGCGTGGTCGAGGACGGCGCGCCGGCCGCCACTTTGAGCGCGGACAACGTGCGGCGGCACTATCACGTCGAGCCCTATGTCGCAGAGCACGATGGCCAGCCCGTGATCGTGCCGTGGCGGTCGCTCGGCGGCGGCGCACCGAGCCCGCGAGACTAGCCCGCGCGCTGAATCGCCGGTCGGGCCGCGACGGCCTCCCTCCACTGCTGCAGCGCCGGCCGGCCGTCGATTGGGTTCACGCCCGTGGCGCGCGGCGCGAATCCGAGATACACGAACGCGACGATGTCCGCGTACGTGAATCGCGCGCCGGCCACGAATTCACTCTCGCGGAGCCGCGCCTCGAGCTTGTCGAAGAAGATCGCCGCACGGCGCCCGCCACGCTCGGCGAGCGCGGGGATCTGCTCCCACGCCACGGTCCCCGGCAGCGCGCGCCGTTTGAACGCCTCGTTGCCGTTGCGCAGAGATTCCTGCAGAGGGAGGTACCCCTCGAGCGTCAGAATGTCGTTCCACATCAGCACCTGGGCCTGCTCGAGCGCGCCATTACCCATGAGGTTCGGCTCCGGCTGCTGCTGCTCGAGGTAGTGGCAGATCGCGAGACTCTCGGTGAGGCAAGTGCCGTCGTCGAGCTCTAGCACCGGTACCGTGGCGCCGGCATTCTTCGCGAGAAACGCGGGCTCCTGTTGTGCACGCGCCCTCAAGTCCACCTCGACGGTAGGCACGTCGAGACCCTTCTCGGCGATGAACAGGCGGACCTTCCGCGGGCTCGGCGCGGAGCGGTAATCGTAGAACTTCATGGCGCACCGAAGGTGTGGGCTATTTCTCCAGTTTACGCGCAGCGCAGCGCGAAACTGCCTCGTATAATCGCCTCATGGCCAACCTGGTCACGCTGAGCCGGCTGCTGTTACTGCTCGTGGTCGTGGCACTGTCCTACCTGCCGCCCACGCCGTGGCAGTTCGCGAGCTTCTTCCTGATCATCGTGATCTTCGTGAGCGATGGTCTCGACGGCTACGTTGCCCGCAAACGCAACGAAACGAGCCTGTTTGGCGCATTGTTCGACATCGCGGGAGATCGGATCGTCGAGCTCACGCTGTGGCTCGTGGCCGCCGACACGGACCTCGTTCGCGCCTGGGTGCCGCTCGTGTTCATCTGGCGTGGTGTGATCGTCGACACGATTCGCTCGACCCACGCCGTGGCGCAGGGTATGGCGCCGTTCGCCCTAATGCGCTCGCCGTTCGGCAAGTTCGTCGTGGCGAGCAAGTTCGTGCGCGTGCTGTACGCCGTGGTCAAAGCGTCGGCGTTCGCCGGCCTCGCGCTACAGCGGCCGTTTCCGCACTACCTACCCGGGCTGTGGGGCTACGTCGGCGGCGTGCTGACGGCGCTCACGTACTCCTTCGTATACCTGGCCGTGCTGCTATGCGTGGCGCGAGGAGCACCCGTGATCGCCGAATTTTTCTATTCGCAGAAGAACGATATCCTGCGGCGCCCGGGCAAGAAGCAATGACCCTCGCGATCTTCGACATCGACGGCACCCTGGTGCGCGGCAGCACGGAGCGGAAGTTCTGGCGCTACCTGTTTGCGCGGCGCCATCTGGGGCCGCGGCAAATCCTGGCTTGCGCCTGGTTCATGGTGCGATTCCTGCCCCACTACGGCCTTCACGTCGCGAAGAAGAACAAAGCCTATCTCGTCGGGCTCACAACCACCGATATCGCGGCGCTGGCGGCAGACTTCGTGGCGCGCGAGGCGGTGCCGCGGCTTTACGAGCCGGCTGTCGAGCGGCTGCATCAGCACCTGCAGGGGCGGTGATACGGTCGCACTGTTGTCCGGCACGCTCGAACCGATTGCGCGCGCGCTCGCACAGCATCTCGGCGTCCAGCACGTCACCGCGACAGTGTGCGCGGAGCGCGATGGCCGTTATCTGGCGCAGCCGCCCGTCTTGCATCCGTTCGGTGCACGCAAAGTGGGCTTGGCAGCGGAGCTCGCGGCGCGGCTGGGCACGGGGTTGCGGGGTGCCACCGCGTACGCCGACTCCGCGCACGATCTTGAACTGCTCGAGGCCGTGGGCTCGCCCGTGGCCGTGCGGCCGGATAAGAAGCTGCTGCGCGTTGCGCGCGCAAACGCCTGGGACGTGATCGCGGCGGACGCGCGCGGTGCGGCGTCTCGCAAGCCCCGCGCCGCCGAGCGCAGCTACATGTAAGCCAGCTGGCTGTTCGCGACGAGGTCGAACGGCACGCTGCGATTACGGCCCTGCAGCTTCGCCGTGTACAGCGCCTTGTCGGCCGCCTTCAACAGCTCGTCGACGCTGCGGAACTTGCGCCCGTCGTTGTGGGTGGCCATGCCAATCGAGATCGTGACGTTGAGGTCGCGGCGCGTGCCCACGTCGTGGCGTGCCTCGCGGAACGCCCGCACGATGCGCTCACAGATCGTCTTCAGCAGCGGATATTCCGTGTTCGGGAACACGAGGATGAACTCTTCGCCGCCATAGCGGGCGACGATGTCAGCGGCACGCACGTTGGCTCTCAGAATGTTCGCGGTCGTGACGAGGATCTGATCGCCCATGGCGTGGCCATAGGTGTCGTTCACGGACTTGAACTTGTCGAGATCGGCGAATGCGACACTGAGCGGTGTACCGTGGCTCACGCTTGCGTTGAACGCGTCGCGCATGAACTCGTCGAGATAGGCTCGATTGAACAGGTTCGTCAGCGGATCGCGCTTGTTCGATTCCTCGAGCCGCTTCGTCCGTTGCTCGAGGGACTCCGCGGTGCTCTTCAGGTTGTCGACAGCCTGCAGCGCCTGCAGGTTGCGCAACATCAACGCATCGCGCGCTTCGTCGAGAATTTCGTCTGAGTGCGCCGTCGACAGGATCTGTGTCTCGAAGATGTTCTCGGCGTCCGGGATCATGTCCCGGATCTCGGCCAACAGCTCGCCCAGGCCTGCCTTGTCGATGTCGAAGTAGCGCTTGGCGCGTTCAGCCAACTCGGCGAAACCGCGATCCCCGGTGGTGTCGAGGAAGGTCTCCGCGATGGCGCTCGCGAGCGCGACGCACCGCGCGAAGACGCCGTTCGGGCTCTGTTTCGGCACGTTCTCGGGCTCGTGGCTCGCCGCGACAACCTGCTGGGTCCGCTCTGGAAATTGCCAACGATCGAGCAACCAGCCGCTGACTGCGGCGTGATCCACGCCGAGCTGCTCCTGCTCACGTTTGATCGCCACCGCCTGGCGCACCTGGCTCGGCCCGAGCTCGCCGTACAATTCCGGCACCGCACGATCGAGTGCCATCATCCCGATGTCCTGGATCAGGCACGCCAGGAACAGCTCTTCCGCGTCCTTGACTGCTATCACGCGCGCGAGCACGTGACTGGCCGTGGCGGAGAGCAGCGCCCGGCGCCAGTACAGCGGATAGTCGAGGCCGCCGGTGCCGTTCTCCTTGCCCCACGACTTCAGTAGCGAGAACGAAAGGGCAAGCGAAATGGTGGCGTTCAGACCGATGACCATGAGCGCCTGGCGCAGGTTCTCGGTCTTACGCTGGCGCGCGTACATCGGGGAATTCGCGATCCTCAGAATCTTGGCGGTAATGGCGGGATCGAGGGCCAGCACTTCTGCGATTCGGGCCATGTCGGCTTCCGGATCGTTCGCGAGCCGTATGATCTTGGTCGCGACCCCCGGCGGACTCGGTAAGTTGTTGCAGCTCTCGATTCTTTTTCTTAGTTCCGGCGTTAGCAAGACCGACACCCCTACGCAATATGGATCGAGTTGCAACAGCGCGTCCGCTCTCAACGCGGCACTTCCACTGGCTACGACCCAGAGTCGGCATTCGAAACAGATATCTTAAGAGCGGCTTTGACATAATCGACGTCGAATCTCACACGGCGCTCGTCTCGCGAGTGAACCACGTACGATTTCGGCACTGAATGACCACACAAGCATGGATCGAGGTTCGCGAAGTCTCGAAGGCGTACGGTGCGCAGACCGTGCTCGACCGCGCGTCGCTCACGATCGATCGCGGCGCCCTTATCGCGGTCATGGGCCGCAGCGGCTCGGGTAAGTCGACGCTACTGCGCCTGATCGGCGGCCTCGAACCCGCGGATGCCGGCACGGTTCGTGTCGGCGGCGCAGACCTGGGCGCGTATTCGGAGGCCGAGCGCGCTGCGTGGCGCCGCCGCGACCTGGGCTTCGTATTTCAATTCTTCAATCTGTTGCCGACACTGACCGTGGCCGAGAACGTGGAGCTGCCGCTTGCACTGAATGCGGTGGCCGCGCAGGAAGCACGGCGCCGCAGCCGCGCACTGCTTGAGGAGCTAGGGCTCGCCACTTGCGCCGAACGCTTCCCGGAGGAGCTCTCCGGCGGCGAGCAGCAGCGCGTCGCCATCGCGCGTGCAGTCGTGCACGAACCGCAGCTCGTGCTCGCCGACGAGCCGACGGGCAACCTCGATCTCGAAACCGCGGGTCAGGTTCTCTCGCTGCTGCGCGAGACCTGCGAGCGGCGCGGGACGACGCTCGTGATTGCGACGCACAGCGCTGACGTAGCAGCGCAGGCAACGCGAACCATCGCGATTCGCGGCGGCCGCATCGAGGAGCGGGCGTCATGATACGGCTCCTGAATCTCGCGTCGCTGCGTTTCTATCTGCGCCACCCGTGGCAGCTGGGACTCGCAGTCGCCGGCATCAGTCTCGGCGTTGGCGTGTTCGTGGGCGTAGAGCTCGCGACCGACAGTGCCGCACGCGCCTTCGATCTCTCCGCCGCGCTCGTGCGCGGCAGCACGAGCCATCGTCTCGTGCCGATTGGCGCCAACCTCGACGAAGCGGTGTATCGCGACATTGTGATCGACCGGAACATCGCTAGCGCAGCGCCCGTCATCGAGGCCGACGTTGGCATCGCTGGGCATCCGGGGCTGCGCGTGCCGCTGCTTGGCGTAGACCCGAGCCAGGAAGGCAACCTGCGCAGCTTCGCCGCATTCACACCGGGGCGCGCCGGCGGAGACCTGACGCGTTTGATGACGGAGCCCGATACCGTGCTGCTACCGGCCGCCCTCGCCGCCGAGCTCGGTGCGGAAGCCGGAGCGGTACTGACGCTGGAGATCGCGGGCCGCGAAGTCGTCGTGCACGTGCTCGGCGTCGTAGGGAATCTGGCGAGCGACGTGCAGGCCGAACCTCCGCTGCTCGCCGACATCGCCACGGCGCAGGAGCTGCTTGGGATCGCGGGGCGAATCACGCGCATTGATCTGCGCCTGACCGAACGCGAAGCCGCAGCACTCGCCGCGAACCCGCCGCCGGGAACCCTTCTCGTGCCTGCCGGAGCGCAGCGAGCCGCGTTCGACGAGCTGGCAACCGCATTTCGAACTAACCTCACGGCGCTCGGGTTGCTCGCACTCGTCGTCGGCACGTTCCTGATCTACAGCACGATGTCATTCGCGATCCTGCAGCGGCGCGCGACGCTCGGAGTACTGCGGGCGATCGGTGTCACACCGCACGAGCTGCTCGGCAGCGTACTTGTCGAAGCGCTCGTACTAGCCGTCGTCGCGACGGGATTGGGTCTGCTGCTCGGCCGGGGTCTGGCCAGCGGCCTCGTCGATCTGGTGCTGCGGACGATCGGGGACATCTACTTCAGTGGCGTGGTCGAGGCCGTCCGGCCCTCGCCGTGGATCTACGTGCATGGGGCTGCGCTCGGCACAGCTGCAACTCTGCTGGCGGGGTTGAAACCTGCGCTCGACGCGGCACGCGCCGCGCCCGCGGCCCTGCTCGGGCGCGCGGCACTCGAGCGCGGGGCGAAAATCGGCGCCGTGCGAGCGGCGTGGCTGGCGGCGCCGCTGCTTCTGGTCGGCGCAGGGTTTCTCGCGCTCGGACCGAAAAATCTCGTTGCGGCATTCGGTAGTCTTTTTGCTGTGCTGGCGGCCGGAGCTCTTTTGACGCCTTTGGCAACTGTCACGTTGATGGCAGTGCTCGACCGCGCGTTCGGCCGCTTCCTCGGGGTGCCCGCCGTGATCGCGATACGTGGCGTCAGCGCATCGCTGAGTCGAGCCGGTGTCGCGACCGCGGCGCTCGCGGTAGCGGTGGCTACCGTCAACGGTGTGGGCCTGATGATCGGCAGCTTCCGCACGAGCCTGGGCAGCTGGCTCGAGACCACGCTGACGGCCGACCTGTATGTGACGGCCGATCCGGCAACTCCGTTGGTCATTGACTCCGACCTGCTAGCGACACTGCAGCGCGTGCCTGGCGTAGCAGACGTGAGCCTCGCGCGTGTGCTGGTCGTCCCGACATCGGTCGGCGAGATCTCCGTTCGCGCGTTTCGTCCGGGCGCACGCGGCTTTGGTCTCACGATCGTTGGCGGTACGCCAGAAGGCGCTCTCGCCGCGCTGGCGGCTGGGCGGGGTGTCGTGGCGTCGGAACGGCTGATGTTTGCACGCGGTCTCAACGTCGGCGATGAGCTGACGCTCCCGAGCCCGTCCGGGCCGCAACGCCTGCCCATTGTCGGAGCGTATCGGGATTTCAACACAGGCAATTACGCGATCGTGATGGCGCTCGAGCGGTATCGGGCGAGTTGGAACGACTCGACGATCACGGGGCTAGGCGTTGATCTGCGAGACGGGCGCGGACGCCGCGGGCGTCGAAGCGGCCGTGCGCGCCGTGCTCGGGCGTGGCGCGGGCGTGCGCGTCCGGTCCAGCAGCGGTATCGAGGAGCTGTCGCTGCAGGTGTTCGATCGAACCTTCCGGATCACGGAAGTACTGCGACTTCTAGCGGCAGTCGTAGCGTTCCTCGGGGTATTGAGCGCGCTGCTCGCGATTGAGCTCGAGCGAGGTCACGAGCTCGGCAGTGCTGCGCGCGCTCGGTTTTGCACCTCGCGATCTGGCGACAAGCCTGCTGACGCAGACGGGACTGCTAGGCCTCGCAGCCGGGCTCGTGGCCGTTCCGCTCGGCACGGGTCTCGCGGCCCTGCTCGTGCACGTGATCAATCGGCGATCGTTCGGGTGGACGATGGACTTCGCCCCAACCTTGGGGCCGCTTGCATGCGGGGCTTGCGCTGGCCATTGGCGCGGCACTGCTCGCGGGCGTGTATCCGTCGTGGCGAGCGAGCCGCGTGGTGCTGGGCACGGCGCTACGCGAGGAATGAGCGTGCGCCTGGTGCTCGCGCTGTCGTTGTTGCTGATCGCGCGTGCTCGCGCGAGGGCGCGAGCGGCAACGCACTACAGCCGAGCACGAATATCGGCCTCCGTTACCTGCGCGGGGAGGACGACGCCAGGGTTCGCGAAGGCCAACGAGCCGCGACCCCTGGCGTTTCCTGC
>CAWDUG010000005.1:0-355000 GCA_963805435.1 uncultured Gammaproteobacteria bacterium | reverse complement strand
ATCGCGCGTCAGCGGCGGCCGAGTGGCCGACTTGCCCGTCGGGTCGCCGATCATTCCGGTGAAATCGCCGATCAGGAAGATGACCTCGTGGCCAAAGTCCTGGAACTGCCGCATCTTATTCAGCAGTACTACGTGGCCCAGGTGGAGGTCGGGGGCCGTCGGGTCGAACCCGGCTTTGACGCGCAACGGCCTGCCAAGGCCCAAGCGAGCCGCAAGCTCCGATTCGACGAGGATCTCCTCGGCTCCGCGACACAGCTCGGCTAGAGATTCCGCCCCGCCGGGTTTCTTAGTTGCTGCCATCGTCCGCCCGCACAGTGAAGGGTGCGAAGAATAGACCAAGCGCGTAACCGTGGTCGACGCTCGTCACCGCAGCGATTTCGTCTGCGAGTAGCCGATCATTGCGACCATCACATCGACGACATCCTTCGCAGCGTAGCTCACTGAGTTTAAAGAGAATAATTTTGACCGTTAAGTCTGCAGCGGTTACAGTACCAGCCGCCTTCGCACTGGGTGTTGGGTGACACGTTATACGGGTGGCGTTCGCCACGACTACAAAGACACCGGAGCCGGCCCTACCGACCGTCGTCGGCGCCGCTGGGCGCTATTCATCCTAGGCTTGTCGTTGCCACCGATCGGCGCGGTACTTCTGGTGCTCGGCACACCCCGCGAGCCCGTGCCGCCCACACGCACCGAAGCGGCGCTGCAAGCACCGGCAGAAGCGCCGCCCAGCCTTGTTGCCAACGCCGTTGCAGAGGACCCGCTGCAACCCCTCGAGTCGACGCTGACCGCCGTCACGCAACCCGTTATCGATCCGACGAGCACCATGCTGAACCTGCTGGTGCGGCCCGGCGACAGTCTGGAGCTGCTGTTTCGCCGCAATGGTCTAAGCCTTTCCGATCTGGCAGCCATCGTCTCCCTCCCCGGCGCCGGCCGCGCCCTGAAGGTGCTGAGGCCCGGCGACCGACTCGAGATCGCGCATCGCGACGGCCAGGTCGTGTCGTTGCAGCGCGAACTCGACGAAGTAAAGGTGCTGTCGATTGCTCGCGCCGACAGCGGCTTCGCGCTCCGCACAATCGAGCGCCAGGTAGACGTGCGAACGACCGGAGCACACGGCGTAATACAGAGTTCGCTGTTCGAGGCCGGCACCGCCGCCGGTATCGCCGACCGGCTCGTGATGGACATGGCCGGCATCTTCGAATGGGATATCGACTTCATTCAGGACGTACGCGAAGGCGATCAATTCTCGGTGATCTACGAAGAGCTGTGGCGCGACGGCGTCAAGCTGCGCGACGGCGACGTCGTCGCCGCGGAGTTCATCAATCAAGGCAAGTCGTATCGGGCTGCACGATTTCGCGACAGCGACGGGCGCGTCGACTACTTCACGCCAGAAGGCCGGAGCCTGCGCAAAGCGTTCATCCGTGCGCCACTGAACTTCACTCGGATCAGCTCGAACTTCAACCCGAATCGCCGCCACCCATTACTGAACACGATTCGGGCTCACCAAGGCGTCGACTACGCCGCACCCACCGGCACGCCCGTGCGCGCTGCCGGTACGGGCAAGGTGCTGTTCCGCGGCGTGCAAGGCGGCTATGGCAACGTGCTGATTCTGCAGCACGGCGGCAACATCACGACGCTGTACGGCCACCTGTCCCGCTTCGCCAGTGCGCGCGTCGGCGCGCGCGTGCAACAGGGCGACGTGATCGGCTACGTCGGCATGACGGGTCTCGCGACTGGCCCGCACCTGCACTACGAATATCGGGTCAACGGCGTGCATCGGAATCCGCGTACCGTCGTATTGCCTCCGGCCGAGCCCGTGCCCGCCGAGCATCAGGCGGAATTCCGCCTCGCTACGGAACCGCTGTGGCGCGAGCTCGACGTGTTTCCGCAGAGCGCGGCAACTACGGCGGCCAATTGAGCGTGGCGCGCTCCCGGGGAGCGAATGTCGCTGTCCGCATGAACCCTGAGCCATGAGCGAGCTTTATCTCGGAATGATATCGGGCACGAGCATCGATGGCGTCGATGCCGTCCTCGTCGACTTTGGCGATCGCAACTGCCGTATCATCGAGGCGGCGACCACGCCGTTCCCGCCACGCCTGCTCGCGCGGCTGCGGCGCATCGTGGAAGTCCCGCAGGCGGAGCTATGCGAGCTCGGCGCACTCGACCACGCCGTCGGCGGATTCTTCGCCGGCTGTGCACTCGATCTCATCGCTCGAGCGGGCGTCACACACGATGCCGTACGCGCGATCGGTCACCACGGGCAGACCATCTTCCACGAGCCCAGCGGTGACGAGCCGTTCAGCATGCAGATCGGCGATCCGAACGTCGTCGCCGCAACCACAGGGATCTGCACGGTCGCGGATTTTCGTCGTCTCGATATGGCGTTCGGCGGCCAGGGAGCACCGCTCGTGCCCGCATTCCATGCATGGTGCTTCGGCGTCGCCAACGAGGCGCGCGCGGTCGTGAACATCGGTGGCATCGCCAACATCACCGTACTGCAGCCGGACCGCCCAGCGACCGGTTTCGACACGGGCCCAGGGAACACGCTGCTCGATTTGTGGGTGCGCCGCCATCGCGGCGCGGATTACGATCGCGACGGTGGGTGGGCGGCGAGCGGCAAGGTGGATGCGGCGTTGCTCGCGGCACTGCTAACGGAGCCCTATTTCGCTGCGGCAGCACCGAAGTCGACCGGCAGAGAGCTGTTCAACACGAGCTGGCTCGACGCACACCTGTCGCACCACACAACGACCGCCCCGGCAGACGTACAAGCGACGCTGGCGGAGCTCACGGCAAGGACGATCGTAACGAGCGTCGACGACTCTCTGAGCGACTGCAAACGGCTGGTCGTTTGCGGCGGCGGCGCTCACAACGCGGACCTCATGGCCCGCCTCCGGCGCTTGAGCGGAGGCAGCGTGGACACGACGGCCGCGTTCGGCATTGCACCGGATTGGGTTGAAGGCGCGGCCTTCGCGTGGCTGGCACGGGCCCGCCTGCGAAGCGAAGCGGGTAACGTGCCGACTGTGACCGGTGCCCGCCGTCCGGCAGTACTCGGCGGCGTATACTTGAGTTCGGCGCCGAAGCATTCCTGAAACATTCGGCGTCGTCCCTGTGGACACGCTGAATCTCAAACTGCCCGACTACTACATCAACCGCGAGCTGTCGCAGCTCGCATTCAATGTTCGCGTCCTACAGCAGGCGAAAGACACCAGTCTTCCATTGCTCGAGCGTCTGAAGTTCTTGTGCATCTCCTCGACGAACCTCGACGAGTTCTTCGAGATCCGCGTGTCTGGCCTGAAGCACCGTCTTGCCGCAAACGCAGGCCCGGCGGGCCCAGACAACATGAGCTCGGCCGAAGCGTTGCGCACGGTCACGGAACAGACCGTGAAGCTCGTAGCCGAGCAGTACCGCGTGTTGAACGACGACCTGATCCCGTCCCTGCGGGACGCCGGCATCCGGTTCGTCCGCCGCGACGATTGGACGAGCGATCACCGCGCGTGGCTCGAGCAGTACTTCTTCACCGAGATCGTGCCTGTGTTGAGCCCCACGACGCTCGACCCGACGCGGCCGTTCCCGCGAATCCTGAACAAGAGCCTCAACTTCATCGTGAGCCTCGACGGCCGAGATGCGTTCGGCCGCCCGTGTCATCGCGCGATCGTGCAGGCGCCGCGCTAGTTGCCGCGACTGATCCGATTGCCCACGATACTCGAAGGAACCGGCGCGGCCGACTTCGTGTTCCTGTCATCGGTGATCCATGCGTTCGTGGACCGGCTGTTCACCGGCATGGAGATCGACGGCTGCTACCAGTTCCGCGTCACGCGCAACAGCGACCTGTTTGTCGACGACGAAGAAGTCGACGACCTGGTGACCGCGCTCGAAGGCGAGCTGCTCGAGAGCCGTTACGGCGGCGCCGTGCGCCTGGAAATCGCGCACGATTGCCCCGAGGAGCTCGCCGACTACCTGCTCGAGCAGTTCCAGCTGACGCCGTCGGATCTATATCGCGTTCCGGGCCCCGTAAATCTGAACCGGCTGCTGGCCGTGTACGATCTCGTCGATCGACCGGAGCTGAAGTACCCGCCGTTCACGCCCGGGGTGCCGAAGTCCCTCGTCAAGACGAATATCTTCGAGGCAATCGCCAAGCACGACATCTTGTTGCATCACCCGTATGAGTCGTTCGCACCGGTCGTCGACTTCCTCTACCGGGCCGCCAACGATCCCGCTGTGCTGGCTATCAAACAGACGCTCTACCGCACGACGCCCGACTCGATGCTGGCCGAAAGCTTGATGTCGGCTGCTCGGGCGGGCAAGGAAGTCACGGTGCTGATCGAGCTGCGCGCACGCTTCGACGAAGCCGCCAACATCGAACTCGCGAGCAAGCTGCAGGAAGCCGGCGCGCACGTCGTGTATGGCGTGGTTGGCTACAAGACCCACTGCAAAATGGCTCTGGTCGTGCGTCGCGAAGGTGGCCGGTTGCGCCGCTATGTCCACCTCGGCACGGGCAACTACCACCCGCGCACGGCGCGCGCGTATACCGACTACGGCCTGCTAACGGCCAACGTGCAGCTCGGCGAGGACGTGCACCAGGTGTTCATGCAGCTCACGAGCCTCATGCGCACCCCCCCGCTGCATCTCCTGTCGCAGTCCCCGTTCAACCTGCACGAGCGGTTGTTCGGGCCTGATCCGACGCGAGACGCGCAACGCGAGTAGCGGCGGCACGGGCCACATCATTGCGAAGCTCAACGCCCTCGTGGAGCCGGAGGTCATCCGCGCGCTTTACGAGGCATCCAGCGCCGGCGTGTACGTGGACCTGATCGTCCGCGGCATCTGCTGCCTGCGTCCTGGCGTCCCGGGCGTATCGGACAACATCCGCGTGCGCTCGATCGTCGGCCGGTTCCTGGAACATAGCCGTGTCTACTACTTCCACAACGGCGGCAACGAGGCGCTCTATTGCGCGAGCGCTGACTGGATGGACCGAAACTTCTTCCGTCGCATCGAGCTCATGTTCCCGATCCTCGACGAGGGGCTGAAAGCGCGCGTAATGGCCGACCTCGACACCTATCTGGCCGACAACGCACAGGCGTGGGAACTCTGTCCCGACGGTGAGTACCGGAGCCTACTGCGCAGTGGCGATACGCCACCCTCGGCCGCGCAAGTGACGTTGCTACGCCAGCTGGCCGAAGCGAGCTAAGTCGCCGCGTTCGCGATGCGCAGCTCGAAGCCGCGCGCCCGTAGCCAATCGCGTTCCTGCTCGAGGTCGGCGGCGGTCAGCGGGTTCATGTCGAGCCAGCCCGATGGGAAGTGCAGCTCCAGCGAATCCTTGCCGGCCTGCAACGCCATCGGCGGCAGATCGGACGGGCTGCGGGTTCGATTCAGCAGAACAGCGAGCCGCAGGAGCACAGTCAGCCTGAACGCAGGCGCACGCCATCCGACGGGCAACTCGTCGACGAACGGATCGTCGAGCTTGCGTCGGTGCAGCGTCACGAGCGCAGCCAGCAATCGCTGCTCGAGACGCACGAACCCGGGAAGATCGGAGTTCGCCAGCAGATAGCCGCCGTGGTGATGGTAGCGGGCATGAGCGATATCGAGCCCGACCTCGTGCAGGCGCGCGGCCCACACCAGCAACTGCAGGTAGCGCTCGTCGCTCAGCTGCCAGTTGTGCGCCACTTCGCCGAGAAGAGCAGCCGCGGTAGCCTCGACGCGCGCTGCCTGCTCCACGTCCACGTGATAACGCCGTTGCATGGCCTGAATCGACCGCTCGCGCGCGTCTTCGTCCTGCAGGCGCCCGAGCATGTCGTACAGCAAACCATCGCGCAGCGCACCGCCGCTGATCTGCAGGTGCTCGATCTTGAGCGCGCTCATGACCTCAGCGAGAATCGCGACGCCACCCGCAAACACGGGTGCACGGTCGGCGGCGAGACCCGGCAGCTTCGCGTCCTCGATGCGCCGCGCGGCAATCAACTCGGTGATGATCGTCTCGAGCGCCGGGAGACTGATGCCGCTGTCGACGAGCTTGAGCCCGTGTGCGACGTCGTGGGCCGCACGCACGGTTCCAGAGGAACCGATTGCCCGTGCCCAACCGAAGCGACGAAACGCGGCGACTACCGGGGTAAGCTCGAGGCGCGCCGCCAACCGCGCGCGGTCGAAGCGCTTCTGGCTCAGCTTGCCGTCCTCGAAGTGTTCCTTGCTGAGTCCCACACAGCCGATGTACAGGCTCTCGAGGTGCTTCGGTTCGAGGCCCTCGCCCACGATCAGCTCCGTGCTGCCGCCGCCGATATCGACGACCATATTCCGGCCGTCTGTCGAATCGAGGTGGTGCGACACCCCGAGATAGATCAGGCGCGCCTCCTCCATTCCGGAGATAACCTCGACGGGATGCCCCAACGCTTCTCCGGCCTTGGCGAGAAAGGCGTCGGCGTTGCGGGCGCGGCGCAGGGTATTCGTGCCGACGACTCGGACCTGGTGCGCATGCATGTCGCGCAACCGTTGCCCGAAGCGCCGCAGGCAGCTGAGCGCTCGTTCCTGACTCGCTTCGTCGAGGTACCCGTGCTCGTCGAGCCCAGATGCGAGCCGTACCATCTCGCGCAAGCGATCGACGATGGATGGGTGTCCTTGTTGGGTACGGGCCACCACCATGTGGAAGCTGTTGGAGCCGAGATCGACCGCAGCAAGGACATCCGCAGAATCAACCGCGGGCGCGGAGTTGGAGGCGGGCAGCACCACGGCCCGAGCGTATCAGCTTATACCGAGAACGACGAACCGCAGCCGCAGGTGGTCGTGGCATTCGGGTTGCGGATGATGAACTGCGCGCCCGACAAATCCTCGCGGTAGTCGATCTCGGCGCCCGTGAGGTATTGCACGCTCATCGGATCGACGAGCAGCGTCACGCCACCGTTCGCGATCTCCGTATCGCCCTCCTGGATCTCCTCGTCGAACGTGAACCCGTACTGGAACCCCGAGCAACCGCCGCCCTGCACGTAGACGCGCAGCTTCAGCAACGAATTGCCTTCCTGTTCGATCAGTTGGCCGACCTTGTGCGCCGCCGCATCCGTGAAACTCAGCGGCGGCGATTCATCAAAACGTGGCTCGCTCATAATTCATTCTCCAGTGGCGCTCACCGGTCGGACGGGCTCGATCTGCGCGCGGCCCGGGCCCTTGCCCGCAGCGCCGCTCTCGCTTTCATGGATCAGCTTGCCGTTGACCTCGGCGCCTATCGACATCTCGATCAGCTTATATTGTACGTTACCTATGACCCGGGCCTTCGGCCCCAACTCGACGCGCTCGGTAGCCCGAACGTCACCTTTGACCGTTCCGTTCAGCACGACGTGCGGCACGACGACGGTCCCCTCCACACAACCGCGCTCGCTGATGCTGAGCACGGAACGCTCGTCCTTCGTGGCTTTTACGTTGCCTTTGACGTAACCGTCCACGTGGAATCCGCCGGAGAATTCAATGTCGCCGTGGACCCGTGTATCGGCGCCCACAAGCGTGCCAATCGGTGGCTGACTGCGCGATTTCTTACCCAGCATTCCTCGAACCCTCGACGGCCTCAACCGGCCGAAGTTACGGACCAATCGAAGCTCTGATAGACCTTTTCGGCCTTCGTTTCGTTGGGCCAGATCTCTACATTGATGCGCTGTGGCTCGAATCCCACTGGCAAGTCGAGCTCAGTCTCGAGCCCCTGAAAGTAACGGAAGTCGTAAGACATATCATACCGACCATCGCCCGCGGCCACCTGCGAACCTTCCAGCGAGACCGTTTGACCGTCCCGCACACCCTCGAGTTGCAGCTTGATCTGCCCCGTGAGCTTCCGGCTGTGCACGATAGCCTGCACCAGCACCAGCCGGACCACGTAGCGGCGCTCGCCGTCCGCTGGCAGAACCTCGAGGCTCTGTATGCGCAGCCCGGCTACACCGTCCTGCGGGGACACGATGCCGCGATAGAAGACGAGCTCTTCCTCCTGCGCCTGGATCTTGGCCTGGAGGTTGCTCAGGTTCGATTCGACCTGGGAGTACGTCTCGCGATCGATCTCGCCCGAGGTCTGGGCGATGGCGATCTGCCGACGCAGCTCGTCCCCTGCGGCCCGCTCCTCGTCGATGCGTTGCGTCAGCGCCGAAACCTCGCGCCGGTGATCGATGACCGAGAACCCCGCGCGCAACCGCCCGAGCTCGAACGCGAGATACAAGACAGCGACCGCCACTGCTGCCGCGAGCGCGTACAGCCACAACTGCCGGTCAATTAGGCGCGCGCGCTTACTCACTGGCTTCGGCTTCATCCTTCAGCGGTCGCTGCCACCGACGCGGCCACCAAGACGGGGGCGGCGGCGGACCGTTGGCGGGGAACGCGAATGGCCCGAGCTCGTGCAGCGCACGTACATACACCGGACGCTTGAAGTAGACGACTTCTTTGACGGGCCGCCAGTAGTCTACCCAGCGGCAGCGATCGAATTCTGGCTCGGGGCCGAGATCGAAGCGCACGCGCTCGACCGCGGACGTCATGTGGAGCAGAAACCAACGTTGCTTCTGACCAATGCACAAAGGGACCTTCTCCCGGCGGATGTAGCGGTCCGGCAAACGATAACGCAACCAGCCCTCGGTCGAGCCGATGATTTCGACGTCGCTTCGCTCGAGCCCCACCTCCTCGTGTAGCTCTCGAAACAACGCAGCTTCGGCGCTTTCTTCCAGATGGATGCCGCCCTGCGGAAACTGCCACCCGCCACGACCACGTCGACCCGCGATCAGCACGCGGCCGCCACCGTCGGTCAGGATGATGCCGACGTTGGCGCGAAAGCCTTGCTCATCGATGAAGTCCATGACCGATCGATTCTTTCATATCCCCGGTATGGGTTCCAAAGCACGCACGTCGAAGCTGTGACCCAGGTAGCGGTCGGGGCCGCGAGACCGCCAGCCTTAGCGCCACGGGCCACCGCGTTGGCATCGCAGCGCGGGCTAGGTGCGCTTCTCGAGATAGCGGCGTCCGGCCGCCATGAGCTCCACGAACCCGGCCTTGTCGCCGGTTTCGACGAGCCGCTGAATTCGCTCGATCGCGGTTCGTAACGCCTTTAGTGAAGCGGCACCGTAGTCGTTCAGCGTCTGAATGTCGAAATACAGATGCGGGTTGTCGGTCGCGACGAGGCTGGCGACGCGCAATTGTGCGTCGAACGTCGTACTCGACATCTTCTGTAAGCGCGGCACGAGCTCACCGCTGTCCGCGAGCGCAGTGAAGAACGCCAGGTTCAGTGCATGCGACAACCCGAGCACGTACGCCATGAGCCGGTCGTGGTCATCGATGCTCATCTCGTGCTGCTCGGCCATCGTCGGCGCGAACAACGCGCGCGCCGCCCGGGTCGCTTCCGGCACCCCCACGTCGCAGAACACGACGTGCCGCCCCGACAACAGGTGCGCGTCCGGCCCGAACATCGGGTGGATCGACGTGACCTTGCAACCGGCCTCCACAAGTCGTTTGAGCCCAAACTTCAGCGGACTCTTCAGCGAACCGATGTCGATCACGACCCCGCGTGGCCGCAGCGCCGCGAGCTGCGCTAGAACCTCGCCGGCGACCTGCATCGGCGTCGCCACGATCACTATGTCGTAATCGAGCGGGCAGGCGCGCCAATCCTCCACCCGCGCGAACGGTGACGGCGCCTGACCCGTGTCCGCGATCTCGACTGCGAACCCCTGCGAGCTCAGGAACTGGCCGAACCACGCACCCATCTTGCCCGCACCGCCGATGATCAGGACGCGTTTGCCGGCACCGCTGGTCTGTGCCGCGACACGTGTACGTTCCTGGTAAGCCAACGAAGCGCGAATCAAGAGGCCCATGATCTCGCCCGCGAGGTCGGGCGGGAGACCGAGCTCGCTGGCGCGTGCGTGCGCGGCTTTCAACACCTCGCGCTCGCGCTCATAATCTCGCGTCGGCACGGAGTTCTGGATTTTGTGGGTGCCGATCTCGGCTACGATCTTTTGCCTGGCAGCCACCAGGCCGATCAGATCGCGATCGACTTCGGACAAGCGTTTACGTAATTCTTCGAGCGTCATGGCCACCTCGTGAGGGCGGTTTTGTACCCCCCGTGACGGCCAGGTGCAAGCTCGACAGGCCGCTGCCGTCACAACAAAAAGGATTCGAATGACGAACCCCACCCTGGAGCTCGTGAGCGAGTCGCGGTGCTTCGACGGCCGCCAGCTGGTTTACCGACACGCATCCGCGGCCTGCGCGTGCACGATGCGGTTCGCTGTGTACCTGCCACCCGCCGCAGCGAAAGGCCCGGTGCCGGCCCTGTACTGGCTTTCGGGCCTGACCTGCACCGAGGAAAACTTCAGCGTGAAGGCCGGCGCGCAACGATATGCGGCGGAGTTGGGGCTGGCGTTGATCATTCCGGACACGAGCCCGCGCGGTGTGAACATCCCGGGCGAGGACGCATCGATCGACGTCGGCACGGGCGCCGGGTTCTACCTGAACGCCACACAGGCGCCGTGGCTGGCCCACTATCGCATGTACGACTACATCCGCGACGAGCTCGTCGACGTCGTGAATGCGAACCTGCCCGTCGATCCGGCGCGCAAATCGATCAGCGGCCACTCGATGGGCGGGCACGGCGCTTTGCTGATCGGCGTCGGCAACCCCGAGCGCTACCGTTCCGTATCCGCGTTCGCGCCGATCTGCTCCAGTAGCCTATCCGCATGGGGTCAGCACGCGTTGACGGCGTACCTCGGCATGGATCGGCAGAGCTGGCTCGCCTACGACGCCGCGGCCGTGATTCGCGCGCAACCGAGTCGCCACGAGCTACTCGTCGACCAGGGCGGCGGCGACCCCTATCTCGAACAGCTGCGACCCGACGTGCTGCAACAGGCCTGCCGCGAATCAGGACAACGACTCACGTACCGCGAGCGGCCCGGCTATGACCACGGCTACTACTTCGTCAGCACGTTCATCGCGGAGCACTTGTCGTTTCATGCGAACGCGCTGCGCTGAACGAGACCCATCGTGACACCCCTGCTACCGGCACCGCCGCCGAACGATCCCCTGCCGGTCGCGATGCGCTGGCTCGCCGAAGCCACTGCCGGCGCGCGCCGTAACCCGAACGCCATGGCGCTCGCCACGGTCGACACCGCTGGCCGCCCGTCCGCGCGGATGGTGTTGCTGAAGGAGCTCGCCCCTGCGGGCTACGCGGTCTTCTATACGAACTACGCCTCACGCAAGGCCGGCGAGCTCGAATCCACGCGCCGCGCCGCCGCGGTGCTCTACTGGGACGAGCTTGGCCGCCAGCTGCGTTTCGAGGGCGCGATCGTACGTTCGCCGGTTGCCGAGAGCGACGCCTATTTCGCCAGTCGCGCGTGGCGCAGCCAGGTGAACGCGTGGAGCAGCGAACAGAGCCGTCCCATCGACGATCCGCTAGAACTCGAGCGGCGCGCGACTGCCAAAGCTCGCGAGCTCGGCGTCATGGCACCGGGCGAATCACCGGCATCTGGCCGACGCCTGGTCCGCCCCGAGTTCTGGGGCGGTTACCGATTGTGGTTCGACGCCGTCGAACTATGGGCCGAGGGCGCGGACCGGTTTCACGAGCGGCTCAGCTACCGTCGCGAGCTCGGCGCCGAGCAAGCGCAGGAATTCCGCCCCGGCCCATGGAGCTGGCAGCGGTTGCAACCGTAGTGAGCGTAGGAAGTTCAGTGCCGTGGCTACATCGAGCGGTCTCCTTCCTGGCGAAAGCCACGCAGAGCGCCTTAGTCGCGTTGACGTGCTTCGCAACGGCGCCGCTCGCGGCGCAGCCCGTGATTGCCGACGTCCGCCAAGGCACGAATCTGACCGTCGCAATCGCGCCCGACGGCGCGACGCTCGTGATCGATCTGCTTGGCCAGCTGTGGCGCCTGCCGGTGACGGGTGGCGGCGCCGAGCCGTTGACCGAGCCCGGCGAGCAGGTGCGCAACCCGCGTGTGAGCCCGGATGGCCGCCGCGTCGTGTACCAGCGCCTCGTGGGGGACCATTGGGACCTCTGGTTGCTCGACCTCACAACACGCGAGCAACAGGCGCTGACGGTGACGGTCGATGACGAGCGCGACCCGGACTTCTCGGCCGACGGCCGATCGGTAGTCTTCGCGACCAATCGCACCGGCCACTATTGTCTGTGGTCGATCGCGCTCGATGGCCGCGTCGAAACGCAACTCACGGAAGAGGCCGGCGACGCATCCTTCCCGACCGTGTCCGAGCAGGGACTCATTGCTTATGTGCTCGACCGCGGCAGCGAGTCCGCCTTGCGCGTGCTTGGCCCCGACGGCGCCGCAATGACGGTGTACACGGGCGACGGCCATCTGACCGCACCGTCCTGGCGCCCAGGCAGCGGTGTACTCGTGTTCGCCGAGCAGACGGCGCCCCTCACGAATGAGTTGCGCATGCTACTACTAGGCGATCCACGCGTGGTGAAGCCGCTGATCGAGAACGAGGACGTGTTCGCGTCACGCCCAGCGTGGATATCGGGCAATGAGTTTGTTTACGCGGCAGACGGCCAACTGTGGCGGCGCGCGCTGGCGCACCCGACGCGGCAGCCGATCCACCTTTTCGCCGCAGTCGCAGTGAACGCGTTCCCACCGCCGAACGACATGCGGCCTTTCGACGAACGGGGACCGCGACCCGTGTTCGGCATCGCCGGCGCCGTTCGCTCGCGCGACGGCCGGCGTGTCGCATTCACAGCACTCGGCGATTTGTGGCTTGTCGAACGCGGCGAGCCCGAGCGGCTGACGAATGACGTTTACGTGGAGCTCGATCCAACCTTCGCGCCGGACGGCGAATCGCTGGTATTCGCGAGCGAGCGCTCCGGACAGTTCGAGCTGTGGCGATACGCCCTGCGCGATCGCCGGGTCACGCAGCTGACCTTCGGCGCACTAAAACCGCACGCACCTGCAGTCAGCCCCGACGGCAAGCAGATCGCGTTCCTCGAAGCGGACAGCCTCGAGCCGTGGGCGCCTCTGCGACTCAAGGTGTTGGCGACACCGGGCGGCCAGGCCATCACCGTCGCGACAGGCTTGATTGGCGCCAGCGCACCGCAATGGTCGCAAGACGGCACAACTCTGCGGATTCACGCCTCGGCCGCGCAGACGATCGACCGGCCCGCGACGAGCCTGCACGTCGAATTGATTCGCGACCTCGTACCCGAACGAGCCGGCTTCGCACCGGGGCGCGGCGCGGCACCGACGATCGCGATGCAGTGGCAGCCGCCGGCACCGCCCGACGATTTCGTGCTCGAGGTCGATCGCCTTTTCGACGGCGTCCACGCCGACTATCGACGCCACGTCGACGTGCACGTGCGCGCTGGACGCATTGCCGCCATCAGCGCACGCGGCATCGTGCCGCCGCAAGGCAAAGTAATCACGCTGCCGGATGCAACGGTGATCCCCGGTCTGATTGACGTCCACGCGCACCAAAACTCGCTCGCCGGCGAAAGGCTCGGCCGCGCGTGGCTCGCGTACGGAGTCACGACCGTCCGCGAGGTGGCCGCGGACGTGCCTGAAGCGCTGGAGCGCGCGGAGGTTTGGGCGACGGGCCGCACCCCGGGTCCGCACCTGATCGTGACGCCGGCGGCCGGTGTGCCGCCCGAGTCCGTGCCCAGCGATCCGCGCGCACCGGTGCGGGCGCTGCCCGGCATCGCAAACGGTTTCGCCCACAGCCTGGCCAAACAGAGCGACAGCGCGGCGTTACCGCGGCTGATGGGCGTCCGGCGGCAAGACCGCGTGGCGCTCGAATCGCCGCTCACGCCCTACGAGCTCGAGCTTTCGCCGGGCTTCAGCGCCTACCAGGACGGCTTCAGCCGGCTGCTCGCGGCCGGGGCTGTGTTCTCCCCCGGCCTCGGAGTGTGGGCCGGCTTGACGGGCTGGCCCGGTCGCACGCAGCCCTGGCAACGCGATAACGCCTACGCGGCACTGTTCACGCCCGTCGAACGGGCGGCCTGGTCGCGCGACGGGCTGCCCGCCGCCCTACCCGCCCTTCAGAACACGGTGGCCCGTTTGATTCGCGCCGGCGGCCGCGTGGCCGTAGGTTCGGATGCGCCCACGATTCCGTATGGACTTGGACTACATCTAGAACTGGCGTTGCTTGGCGCTGCGGGTTTGAGCAACGATCAGGTACTGCGCCTGGCAACCGCGGAGGGTGCGCTCGCACTCGGCATCGAACGCGACGTCGGGACGCTCGAGGAGGGTAAGTTGGCGGACTTCGTGGTGCTCGACGGCGATCCGCTGAGCCGCCTGGACGACACGCTGAGAATCGTGGCCGTTGCCAAGGGCGGTGTGTGGTACGAGCGGGCAGCGTTGCTGCAACATCCGTGACGCTGTCAGAAGCCTTTACGTGCGCGCTCGCGGACCGCGTCGGCGGTCCATCCGGGGCACGAAAATTTGCGCGGCTTTATGAAACAAATAGTTAGACGTCTCTCTTGTGTAATCGCACGAAGGACGTTATGTAAGCTGATCGTCGGAGCCTTTTACAAACAGGCTGTTACTCCTGGGTGTCCCGCCCAGCTTGTTGGGCTAATCCGCTGATTCTCCTACTCAATCCCCCCGTGGCATACGTCTTGCTTAATACTGGACGTCCCCGTGAGGGACATGTGAGTGCGCAAACCAACAGAAAACGCTGCGAAGTCGCAGGGGGTTCTGTTAAATTTGAAAACGTTGTAGAAGAACAAGAAAGTAGAAGAACAAGAAAAGAAATCGGCTGGAAAAAAAGAACAACCTGCTCAGCACCTTCGAGTGTCACGAGCACCAGCCAGGCCGCATACTTGAAACCGTAAACTCCGATAACAAAAAAAGTCTGACCCGGCGTTCCCACCGCCGGGTTTTCTTTTTCTGGCAGCCGAAAGCTCGCCTTCTCCCGCTGAAAACGTGATCGATCGCCGGGTGTCCGGCCTTCGCGAATGATTCACTAAGCAAACGTTTTCGTCCGGCCCGCGAGCATGTTCCGTCGTCTGCGCATTGCCGTGTTGCTGTACATCCTCGCGTTCATCGCGGTCGCACAGTTCTTGACTACGCGCCGCAGCACGGCGTGGGACACTCCGCTGTGGGTCAACGTCTACACGGTCGACGGCGACGATCGCAGCGCCACTCGCAGCTATATCGACAGCCTCTCGTCGACCGAGTTCAGCGACGTGGAAAAGTTTCTGGCGGCGGAAGCACGGCGTCACGGCGTGAGTCTCGATCAACCATTCCGGTTGCGAATCGTCGGCGAGTACCACGGCGGATTACCGGCACTCGCGGCGGACGCTGGCGCCCTGGGCACGCTGTGGTGGAGCCTGCGCATGCGTTGGCTCGCGATGCAACTGCAGTGGCGCAGCGCTGTGCCCAGCGGCGACATCCTCGTGTTCGCCGTGTTTTACGAGCCCGCCGCCGAAGTCGCGCTCGACCGTTCCACCGCGCTCCAGAAGGGCATGATCGCGGTCGCAAATCTGTTTGCCGACGTGAGCGCGCGTGGCTCGAACCAGATGGTGTTCGCGCACGAATTGCTGCACACACTCGGCGCCACCGACAAATACGCGCCGGGCACGAACGTACCGCGGTTTCCGGATGGATACGCGGCGCCCGCAGCCAAACCGCTGCTGCCGCAGACGAAGGCCGAGCTCATGGCGGGCCGCATCCCGCTCGACGCACAGCGCGCCGAAATCCCGACCAGCCTTCGCCAAGTCGTGATCGGACCCGCGACCGCGCGCGAGGTCGGCTGGCCGAACCCCTGACGCGATCACCCGCCGAACCGTATGATGCCGCGAGGAACAGCTACGGTTACGCACTGCGGTGGGCCACCGACTCAGCAAGATCTACACGCGCACTGGCGACGATGGCACGACGGGCCTCGCAAACGGCGAGCGCATCGACAAGTGCGACGAGCGGGTCGAGGCATTCGGCGATGTTGACGAGACCAACAGCGCGATCGGCCTTGTTCTCGCGGAGCCCACGCTACCCGCGGAAGTTCGCGAATGCCTCACGCGCCTGCAGCACGAGCTGTTCGACCTCGGCGCCGAGTTCGCGCTTCCCGGATTCACCCGCATAGCGGCCAGCCACGTGCTCGCGCTCGAGCGCGACCTCGACGAGTTGAACGCCGCGCTGCCGCCGCTCAAAGAGTTCGTGCTGCCGGGAGGCAATCGCGCGGCCGCGGCTTGCCACGTCGCGCGCACCGTGTGCCGCCGCGCGGAACGCCGCGCGTGGGCCACGGCCAAGCAAGCAACGGTGAATCCCGAGTTGCTGCGCTATCTGAATCGCCTGTCCGATCTGCTGTTCGTCATCGCACGGGTTCTCGCCCGGCACAACGGCGGCCAGGAAACCCTGTGGAAGCGCTAGGCTAGGACGCCCTCGGACCCGCCGCGAGCATTCGCTTCAGTTCCGCCCAGTCGAACGCGGGCCCGGGATCGGTCTTTCGGCCCGGCGCAATGTCGCTGTGCCCGACCACCTCGGCCATCTGAAGCGATGGGTAGGCTCGGCGCAGCGCGCAGATCACCGACGTGAGCGCCCGATACTGCGCCACCGCATATGGGACATCGTCGGAGCCCTCGAGCTCGATGCCGACCGAGAAGTCGTTGCAGGCCGCACGCCCGCAGTACTCCGATCGCCCCGCATGCCAGGCACGCTTGTGAAACGGTACGAACTGCGTCAGCGCCCCGTCACGACCCACCAACATGTGCGCCGAGACCTCGAGACCGCAGACCGTCGCGAAATACGGGTCTGCGTCCGCGGGCAAGTCGTTGCGGAAGAATCGTTCGATCCAGCCGTTGCCGAATTGCCCGGGCGGCAGGCTGATGCCGTGCACCACGATCAACCCGATTTCGGCGCCCGGAGGCCGGTCGTCGCAGTTGGGCGAGACGACGCGGCGCACGCCTCGGAGCCAGCCTGTGGTTGAATCGATGTTCACGGTCGCTCGAAACGGCTGCTAAAGTGCGCCGCAGCAACGGCGATGCCCACAATATAGCAGCCCACACACCAAGGTCGCGGCACCTCCATCACGTTCATGAGCTCGCGCAAACTTAAGATCACGCGACTCTTCGTCGACCACGACCTGGGCGGCGACACACTGCCGCTCGACGAGGGCGAAGTTCACTATCTCGGGCACGTCCTGCGACTCCAGCGCGGCGACGAGCTGATCGCGTTCAACGGCCGCGGCGAGGAGCGTCACGCGCTCGTCGGCACGCTGCAACGGCGCGCCGCCGTGCTCGAGCTGCGCGCGGTCCACGCTGCGCTGCCGGAGTCGCGTCTCGATCTGACGCTCGTGCAGGCGCTGCCGAAGGCCGATGCAATGGATCTAATCGTGCAGAAGGCCACGGAGCTCGGTGCACGCACGATCGTGCCCGTGTATGCCGAGTTCAGCGTGGTCCGCATAGATGGCGAAAGACTCGACCGCCGCGTCGAGCACTGGCGCCGTATCGCGCGGAGCGCCTGCGAGCAATGCGGTCGGCACACGCCCCCGAAAATCGTCGTGCCGGTGCCATTGCACGACGGCGTTCGCGAGTTGCCGCTCGACGCCTCAAAGCTGGCGCTCGATCGCGCCGCAGACGAGCGGTTTGCGGCAGTGCCCCGCCCTGCGAGCGGCATCGTCGTTGCAGTAGGCCCCGAAGGCGGCTTCGCTCCGTCCGACTGGCGACAGCTTGACGCCTCGGGCTTCGCGCGCGCGACGCTGGGCCCCCGCGTGCTGCGCGCCGAGACGGCCGCGATCACAGCCTGCGCGATAGCGCAGGCGCAGTGGGGAGATCTCTGAAACGCTAGAGCGCGGCCGGCAGGTCCGCGATCATCTGCTCGAGCCGCTCCACGTCCGGTATCAGCGGATACTCGTGGATCATGCGAGCCCGGCACAGCGCGGGAAACCCGTCGGGCACTCCCTGCTCGGCATCGAAGCCCAGCACGTCGGGATTTACTCGCACGAGCTGCGGGAAGCCCTGCGTCAGGATGCCGTAGTAGCCGCCTTTCAGCTCACGCGTGATCGCGTGAAACACGACGACGCGCGCGCGCGACCGTTTCGACTTGCGCTCGTCGGTCGTCGGTCCGTCGAAAGACACGACTGGAAGGCGCCGGTTGTTCCACTCGATCGAGCCCAGAAACCACTCGGGCGCCGCCGCGTCTCGATTGCGGGCTGCGTCGGCGAACGCGATGACCTCCGCCACGCACATGCGTGGTACGAGCAGCCGCTCGCCGCGCAGCGGGATCAGCAGGCTGTAGAGCTCTTTCGGCTCGGGTTCGGTCATCGGCTTACAGCTCCTTGCCTAGCAGCGCTTCTATGGCCGCGACGAGCTGGCTTTCCTGGTACGGCTTGCTCAAGTAGTCGTTGACGCCGATCTCGATGGCCTTCGCGCGATGCTTTTCGCCCGAGCGCGACGTGATCATGATGATCGGCAGGTGCTTCAGCTTCGCATCGTTGCGCACGTGCGTAGCGAGTTGATAGCCATCCATGCGCGGCATCTCGACATCGAGCAGGATGATGTCGACCGGGTGCTCCTGGAGTACCGTGATCGCATCGAGGCCGTCGCGCGCCGTGAACACCTTGGCGCCGCGTCGCTCGAGCAGGCGCTGCGTTACGCGCCGCATCGTAATCGAGTCGTCGACTACGAGGGCCGTGAGCGTCGGGGCCGCCGTCGTTTGCGGCTGCGGCTCCACTGCGGCCCGCTCCGGACTCTTCTGCGCCCGCACGAGCGTGCCGGCATCGAGGATCATGATCACGCGGCCGTCGCCCAAGATCGTGGCGCCGGTGACCCCCGGCACGCTGGCAATGTGCGGCCCGAGCGTCTTGACGACGATCTCGCGGCTGCCTTCGAGCGAGTCGGTCAACAGGGCCGTGGAGTTCTCGCCGGCGCGGATCAGCACGAGTGACACTGCGTTCTCGTCCTCGGGCAAAGCCGACGGCGCGGCGCCCACGAGACTGCCGAGATGCTGGATCCGATAGGCGATGCCGCCGTAGTCGAGTTTCGGTTCGTCCTCAGTCAGGTGCTTCAGGATCTTCTCGCGCGACAACCGCGTGATGCCTTCCACCGTGGGCAACGGCAGCGCGAAAGTCTCGTCGCCGACGTTCACGATCAGCGCGTGCGTGATCGCGAGCGTGTACGGCAGCCTGATCAGGAACCGCGTGCCCTGCCCGGCGGTGGTCTCGATCCGCATCGAGCCGCCGAGCTTCTTGACCTCGTTATCGACGACGTCCATGCCGACACCGCGGCCGGCCGCCTGCGTCAGCTCGCTCGCCGTGCTGAACCCCGGCCGCAGAATCATCTCGACGGCCTGCTCGTCGGTCAGCTTCTGGTTCTCGGCGATGAAGCCCTTCTCGTAGCCTTTCCTCCGAATGGCCGCCAGGTCGAGGCCGCCGCCGTCGTCGCCGACATCGACGATGACCTCGGAGCCTTCGCGCCTGATCTTCAGCGCAACCTTACCGGCTTCCGGTTTGTTGCGCTGCTTACGCAACGCGGGCAGCTCGATGCCGTGCGCCACCGCATTGCGCAGCAAGTGCTCGAGCGGCGGCAGCATCGATTCGAGCACCTGCCGGTCGATCTCGCTGTTCTCGCCTTCGACGACGAGATCGGCGAGCTTGCCGGTGTCGGCACACGCTTGCCGCACGATGCGCGCGAGCCGGGCGACGTGCCTCTGGAACGGCACCATGCGCGTCTGCATGAGGCCGTTCTGTAGCTCGGCCGTGACCCGCGCCTGCTGCGTCAACAGCGTGTTCGTTTCGTTCGTGAGCCCGTTCAGGAGCTCGTTGATGCTCGCCACGTCGTTGGCCGTTTCGGCCAGGCCGCGCGACAGCTGTTGAATCGTGGAGTAGCGGTCGAGCTCGAGCGGGTCGAAGCCGCTCTGAACATCCTCGTCGTCCTCGTGCCGATGCAGGATCTGAGCTTCCGTCTCCGCCTCGAGCTTGCGCAACTGCTCGCGCAGCCGCGATACGGTGGCACCGAGCTCGCCAAGGTGGAACTCGGTCGAGTTCAGCTGCTGGCTCAGCCGCGACTGGAAGATATTGATCTCGCCCGCACCATTCAAAAGCGCGTCGAGCAACCCCGCGTCGACGCGCGCCGTCTCGGCCCGCTCCGCGCTGCGCTGCTCGACCGGCGGCGCGGCCGGCTGGCAGCCGCTGGCGTGGCGAGCATCACCACCGGTTCCGCAACATGGGGCGGCTCCGTGGGCATCCGAGGCTCCACGATCGTGGGCTCTTCGCGAGGCTCCTCGGCAACGGGGAACGGCTCATTGATGGTCGGCTCGTCGACGACCTCGGCCGCCGCACGAACGTCGAGGTCGGCAGCACCCGGTAGCGGGCCGACCTCGGCCAGGTCCGCGACCTCGATGATGTTTGTCGCCTCGATGGCTGCCGGTTCCACCGGTGGCGCGGGCGGCGCGACGGGTGCGCGCGCAGTCGGCGCAGAGACAGCGGGTTCAGCGGGTGCGGCGCCGACGGGCGCGGCGGGCGCCTCGAATCCTTCGAGCTGAGCCACGAGATCCACGGCTGCCTCGACGCCGCGGCCAGCGTCGATCGCGTCACGCATCTGTTGCAGCCGATCGAGTCCGCGCTGCACGAGATCGATGGCGGCGGCGATCGGTTGGCTCTTGCCGCCGGCGACGCGCGCGAGCAACGTCTCGAGCGCATGCGAGAGATCGCCCATGGCCATGATCCCGGCCATGCGCGCGCCGCCCTTCAGCGTGTGCAAGTAGCGTTGCAGCGCGACGATGGCGGCCGCGTCGCCGTTCTGACGTACGGACTGCAGCGCGGTCTCGGACTGATCGAGAATCTCGGCAGCTTCCTCCGCGAAAATGGCCGCGATCTCGGGGTCGAACGCGGCGGGCGGCGCAGCGGCGGCTGACTCGGCCGTGGCCATGACGGCGGCCGGAGCCGCGGGCGGCGCGACGGCGAGAGCGTCGAGCGCCTTCGGCACCGCAAGATCGACGGCGAGCTGCCTGCCGCCGGCCAGGCCTTCCGTCAATCGCTCGATCTCGCCGGCCGCTGCTCGCAGCGCATCGATACCCTTGGCGGTGAGCCCGGAACCGGCTTCGAAGTGGCGACCGAGATGCTCGGCGAGAGGCGCCGCGAGCGTCATTACCGGTGCAAATCCCGCCATGCGTGCGCTGCCGAGCAGCGTGTGACACGCGCGGTACAGCGGCTCCACGACCGTATACGGCGCCGGCTGCTTCGCGGTGGCCGCGAGAAAGTCGCGCATGACCGCGAGGTGGCCGCGCATCTCCTTGACGAAGATATCGGCCAGCACGGGGTCCATGCTCGGCGCGGGGTCGGAATCCGGCGCAGGCGGCACGACCAGCGCGGGTGTGCGCAGCGACTGCGATGTCAGGCTCTCGGCATCGGGATCGCCTTCGGCGAACGCCTCGGCCTGTTTCATGAGCAGCTGCACGTCCGCCTTAGGCGCGAGCCCGATCTCGAGCTGCTCGATCAGCTGCGGCAACGCTGTGCTGGCCCCCTGGATGAACGCCACCATGGCAGGCGTCGGCGCAAGCGTCTGATTGATGAGCCGGTTCAGAAGGTTCTCGATGCTCCACGAGAACTCGCCGATCAGTTGCGCGCCGACCATTCGCCCGCTGCCCTTCAGCGTGTGGAACGAACGGCGGATGGTGATCAGTGCCTCGGAATTCTCGGAGGTCGGCGGCCCAGAGCGGCAGATTCCGCTCGATGCTCGCGATCTCTTCCTTGGCCTCCTCGATGAAGACCTCGACGAGTTCCGGATCCGACCGCTCACCGGCGACCTGCATGACCGCTGGGCGAGCCGCAGGTTTCTTGGCGGCGGCAGGCGGCGGCGGCGGAGCAGCCGGGCGAGTGGCAGCGGACGCCGGCGCCGCCGGCGCAACCTTGACCTCGGGCAGCCTCTCGAGAAGGTCGAGGCACCGCTCGGCGTTGTCGAGCATGTACCACGGATCGGCGCGGCCCGCGCTGACGGTCTCGAGGTAATACTCGACGCTCACGATCGAGTCCGCGAGCCGCTCGAGATAATCCGGCTTCAGCTTCGTGCCCGAAGGCGCGAGCCGGGTCGCGATCACGCCGCCGATGCGCTCGACGACCTTCACGGCCTTCGTTTTGTTCAGCATCAGGAGGCCGGCCACGATGCCGCGCAGCTGCGGCTTCACGAGCTCGAGCGGCCGGAGGTCCCCCGGGTGCTCCACGAGCTGGATCACGGCTTCCTTGATCTTGGCGAGGTTCACGGTGCACTCGCCCATGACGGCCTGGGTCACCTGGCGCTGCTGGGTCTCGCCCGACGCCTCGCCCGCGTGCGGCTCGCCGTCGCCCGGGGCCGCGACGCGCACGAGCTCGCGATCCAGTGTGTCCTCTACCGCGAGCAGCGTCGCCGCCATCTTCTCGAGCACGGCGCGATCGATCGTCTTGCGGCTCGCGACGATGCCTGTCAGCTCTTGAGTCTCGCGCTGTATCGCACTGCGCGCTTTGTCGAGACCGAGCACCCCGAGCGTGTCGCCGATCTTCTTCAGCATCTCGAGCTGCGGCGCGAGCTTGTCGATCTCCTGCATGCCCGTACGCACGAAGATATCGAGCGCGTCTTTGACGGCGGACGAGATCCTCCTTGATCGCCTGCGCGACGGTGCGCATGAGCTTGACGCTCGGGCCGGCGAGCCCTTCGCGCGCCTGCTCGAGCTGCTCCTCGCCGGGCAGCATCTCGCTCAGGTTGTATTTCTCGCGCAGCGCCATGATTCGCGGATCGTTCGACGTCGGCGCGGGCGACGTAGTACAGCAGGCTGTTGACGAGATCGACGGGCGGCGCGCTGACGAGCGCCGATTCGCCGCCATCGATCAGTCGTTTCAGCTGGCGGTCGGCCTGACCGATCAGCCGCTTCAGCGTGACGGTCGCCTCGAGGCCGCCGCTGCGAATCGCCGTCAGCACCGCGGTCATGCACGGCCCAGAGTTGCTTGACCTGCTCGCTCGCGGCAACGCGCTCGAGATTCGTGCTGACACGCAGCAGCTCGTCGAGGTGCCGTGGCGACTCGGCGCCCTTGATCCAGCCGAGCAGCGAAGCCTGGAACGCGGGCCGCAAACGCTGCGCCACCTTGTCGAACCCGCGACCGACGTCGGTCGCGATCGGGGTCCGTCGCGGAACGCGCCTCGACGTGGCGCTCGAATGGCCCGGAATTCAGCAGCACGAGCGTGCCTTCCGACAGCGACGGCTTGTCGCGCGCCTGCCGCAGATCGTTCAGCAGCGGCAGCAGCACGAGCGCGACGTCCTTGCCGCCGCCGAGCAACCGCTCGAGATACGCGGGCAACTGCACCATGGCCCGGGTCAGCGCTTCCACCGCCTGCTCGGACTTCTGCGGATCGTCGGTCTCCGCAAGGCGGCGGCACGTGAGCTCCATTTCTTCGGCGAGCAACGCGGCGCCGTGGATCTCGACGATCTTCAGAGCGCCGCGCGCGATATGCAGCATCTCCGCCGTGCGCAGCAAAGCGTCCTTGCCGGCATGACCGTCGACGTATTCCTCGAGCTCGCGTCGCGCACCGTCGAGCGTGTTCACGAGCTCGCGATTGACGAGCTCGAACGAATGGGAAGCCAGATCGTCCATGCTGTCGACTGCCACGCGGCGTTACCCCGACTGGCGACGCCGAGGCACGACCGGGCGCGGGTTCGACGGGCATCCGGCAGGCGCCGGCTGCTCCGAGACTCGCCGCCACGCGCGCGGCGCTCAGCACACCGGTGCTGCCGCCCTGATCGGGCAACGTGAAGCCCGCGACGGTCTTGCGCAGCTGCGACGCAAGCTCCGACAGCTTGCTGATCGCGCTCGAGGTCGCAGTCGTCGACTCCGTGGTCTTCGAGCTGATCTCGCGCAGCACGTGCATGTTCTTCGTGATGGCACCCGCGACGCTCGTCTGCTCCTTCGACGAGCCCGAGATGTTCTGCACGAGGCTCGCGATCTGGTGCGACACCTGCTCGATCTCGTCGAGCGCGGCGCCGGCGTTCTCGGCGAGCAGCGCGCCGCCGACGACGTCGGTGGTGCTGCGCTCCATCGACATGACGGCCTCGTTCGTATCGGACTGGATCGTGCTGACGAGCACCTCGATCTTCTTCGTGGCCATCGTCGAGCGCTCCGCGAGCTTCTGCACCTCGTCGGCCACGACGGCGAAGCCGCGGCTGGCCTCGCCGGCGCGCGACGCTTCGATCGAAGCGTTCAGCGCGAGGATGTTGGTCTGCTCGGCGATCTCCTCGATGAGCTCGACGATGTTGCCGATCTCCTGCGAGCTCTCGCCGAGCCGCTTGATGCGCTTCGACGTGTCCTGGATCGTCTCGCGGATCGTGTTCATGCCGGCGATCGTGCGCCGCACGGCCTCGCCGCCCTTGTGCGCGACTTCGACGGAATGGCGCGCGACGTCCGAGCAGCGCTCGGCGTTACCGGAGACTTCCTCGATCGACGTCGCCATGCGCGCCATCGACTCCGACGCCGCCGCGGCCTGCTTGGCCTGCGTCTCGGCCGAGCGCACGAGGTGGCGCGACGTGCCCTCGGTCTGCTTGGCCGCGGCGTCGACCAGGATCGACGAGTCGTTGATCGTGGCGACGAGCCCGCGCAGCGCCTCGATCGCATAGTTGATCGAGTCCGCGATCGCGCCCGTGATGTCCTCGGTGACCGTCGCCTGCACGGTCAGATCGCCGTCGGCGAGGCTCGACAGCTCGTCGAGCAACCGCAGGATCGCCTGCTGGTTGCGCTCGTTCTGCTCGGCCTGAAGCTCGGCGGAGCGACGGAAGTCGCGCGCGCGGTAGAAGACGAAGCCCATCAGGGCCGCGATCACGAGCGCGGCCACGACGAGCAGCAACGGCAGTCGGCTCGTGAGACCGGGACGGTGCAGCGACCACGCCGAAGCTCGTGCCACGATAGCGCGTCAACAACGCATCGGCCGCGGTATCGAACGCGTCGACCTCGGCGGCCGCAGCCGCCAGCTCGGCGGCGCTGGCCGTGATCGTTGCGATGCCGGCGCGCGCCTGCTCGAACAGCCTGCTCGGCCGAGTCGAGATTGGCTTTGCGCCCCCGGGCCGCGCACCGGCACCACGCCGAGGCTGCTGTCCTCGCCGCGCAAACCGCGAACGACCTGCTCCAGATATTGGCCTGCGTCGCCTATGCGGCGTGCGGCGTCGTCGGCGCCACTACCTGCGCCGAGCGAGCGCAGATTCTGCTGCAACCCCTCGACCGTCACTTCGAACCGCGCGAGGAACGGCTGATCGGTCTCCAGATCGGCCGGCGACAGCGCACTCGCGAGGTTGCCCATTGCGATGAGCAGGCGCGGCGCGAGATCGAGCACGTCCGCGCGTGCCTTGTTCAGAGCCAATAACCGCTCGCGCGCACCGACCAAGCCGTCGAGGCTCCCCTCGAGCGGCTGCCACGAGGCAGTGTCACCCGCGAGGCGGCGCGCGCTGTCGCTGGCCGCCTCGTTGTTCGCGAGCGCGGTGCGCATGCTCGCGAGCTCCGCGCGGCGTGCCGCCAGCGAATCGAATTGCTCGGCACCCCCTATGAGCGCCGCGCGCGTCTGCGAACGCGTGGCCTGTGTGAGCGCGACGAGCTCGCCCATGCCGGCATCACTGGCCGGCGCAGCCGCGCCTGTCCACCACACGGCACCGGCCGCGGCCAGCAACACCATCGCGAGCAGCGATGCCGAGCGGCGGCAGCAGCTTCGGCCAGGGGCCCGATTTGATCGAGGTGGTCACGCGCGTACACGCCTCACCGGCCGTGAGGAACTGCTCATCCTCGAGCAGCTTCAGCAGGCTGAACTTGGGCCACACCTCGGCGTTGCGGCGATAACACCCTTCGAGATAGTGCTCGCAGCGGATCACGCCGGGCGGCGCTTCATCGCGATAGTCGTCGGCGGCGAAGCGGCGGAAGCCAAGCACCTCGTCGACGATGAGCCCGGTCGGCACGTCGCGGCTCGCGACGATCAGCACGCGCGCCTGCCGTTCGGAGCCCGCCCCGCCCGCGCCCAGAAACGACTTCAGATCAACGACCGTCAGGAGCTGCCCGCGCAAATTTGCGATGCCGCGCAACCACGGTTTCGCGCCCGGGACACGCGTGACCTGCTCGGGGACCGGCAGCACTTCGCGAACCTCTGCGCGGCTCGTGACGAATCGCTCGGCGCCAAGCCGAAAGCCGATGCCGACCCATTCGTCGGCGGCCGCGGGCGCGCCGTCCCGCGCGGCAATTGCCGCGCGCGCGCGCCGCTCGAGCTCGAGCAGCAGCTCGAAGGGCTGCTCGGCCAGCGCCTGCAGATTCAAGCGTTCGGCCCTCGGTCGAGAACTTCCTGCGCCTTGGCGACCAGCACCGCTTCGGTGACCGGCTTGACGAGATAGTCGACCGCGCCCTGGCGCATGCCCCAGATGCGATCCGTCTCCTGGTCCTTGGTCGTGATCATGACCACGGGAATCGACTTCGTCTGCGGGTCCCGCGTCAAGCGTGCGCGTGGCCTGGAAGCCGTTCACGCGCGGCATCACGACGTCCATGAAGATCAGATCCGGCCGCACCTCGCGAGCGAGGCTCAGGCACTCGGAGCCGTCGGCCGCCGACACGGTGTCGAAGCCATGCTTCTCGAGCGCGGTCTTCAACACGTGCACCTCGGTGGGCGAGTCGTCGACGATCATGATCAGGGCCATACCGCTATCCTTTGCGACCGGCTACTTCGCCACGTGGCTCTCGATCGCGCCGAGCAGCTCGTCCTTCGTGAAGGGCTTGGTCAGGTACTGCTCCGAGCCGACCAGCCGGCCCCGAGCCCGATCGAACAGGCCGTCCTTGCTCGACAGCATGATGACCGGAGTGTCCTTGAATACCTTGTTGTGCTTGATCAGCGAGCAGGTCTGATAGCCGTCGAGCCGCGGCATCATGATGTCGACGAAAATGATGTCCGGGCGGTGGTCGGCGATCTTCGACAGCGCGTCGAAACCGTCCACGGCGGTGAACACCTCGCAGCCTTCCTTGGCGAGCAGCGTCTCCGCGGTGCGGCGAATGGTTTTGCTGTCGTCGATGACGAGAATCTTGAGGCCCTGCAAGGAGCTCTTCGGGTTCACTGCACTGGTACCGGACACTTGGTCTCCCTCCCGCGGACCGCTCGGCGTACCCCCGCGCTCGTTTCGAGAGCGTAACTCTCGGACTCAACGCGCCTTTTAACATATTGGCGTCAGGCCTTCCATCGACTGAGTCGCGACTCGCGGCAACAGTGCGATCGACGGTGGGCGACGCGCCGCAAGGCGCCGCCCAGGTGGCCATAGCGCCCGTGAAAAGCGAGTTATGGTAGCGTTGCGCGCTTTGCCCAAACTGCGAACCACCGCAAGAACCGAGGAACACGAATGAGTCAGTCCCGCCGGCTGCTCGGCGTCGTCATGGACCCGATCGAGTCGATCAAACCGAAGAAGGATTCGACGCTCGCGATGCTGCTGGCGGCGCAGCGGCACGGCTGGAACATCGTCTATTTCCGCCAGCAGGACCTGTCGGTTCGCGACGGCGTGCCCCACGGCCACGGCTCCTGGCTCACGGTTCGCGACGACCCGGAGCGCTGGTTCGAGCTCGGCGCGCCCTGGGTCGGCAGGCTCGGAGCAGCTCGACGCGCTGCTGATGCGCAAGGATCCGCCGTTCGACATGGAGTACATCTACACGACGTACATCCTGGAGCTCGCTGAAGAACCGCGGCGTGCTGGTCGTGAACAAGCCCGCGAGCCTGCGCGACATCAACGAGAAGGCCTACACGGCCTGGTTCCCGCAGTGCGCGCCGCCGAGCCTCGTGACGCGATCGCGATCGGCCCTGCACGAGTTCCTGAAAGAGCACGGCAAGATCGTGCTGAAGCCGCTCGACGGCATGGGCGGCCGCTCGATCTTCGTGGTGGCGCCGGGCGACCTGAACGTCAACGTCATCATCGAGACGCTGACGGACAACGGCGCGAAGTTCACGCTGGCCCAGCGCTACCTCCCCGAGATCGTGGACGGCGACAAACGCGTGCTGCTGATCGACGGCGAGCCCATCGACTACGCGCTAGCGCGAATTCCGGCGCCCGGCGAGAGCCGCGGCAACCTCGTCATGGGCGCCAGGGGCGAAGGCCGCCCGCTGACCGAGCGCGACCGCTGGCTGTGCGCGCAGGTGGGGCCCGACGCTGGCCCGCAAGGGCGTGCTGTTCGCCGGTCTCGACGTGATCGGCGACTATCTGACCGAGATCAACGTGACGAGCCCCACGGGAATCCGTGAACTCGATCGGCAATTCAACATCGACATCGCTGCTAAGCTGATCGCGGCCATCGACCGCAAGCTTTCGGCCAGAACGCGCTGACGCGCGTATACTTCTCGACAGTTCGCTCGGAGTGGGACTTCCGTGCCGACGATCGCACCACCACCGCCATCCAACGACCGACTCGGCTCGACGTTGTTCGTCGCGGCGCTGATTCACGGCATCGTGATCCTGGGCGTCACGTTCACGGTCACCTCGTTCGACGACAAGAAGGTGCCCTCGCTGAATGTCACGCTCGTGGTCGACACCGGCAAGGAAGAGCTCGCGGTCGACACGGCCGACTTTCTTTCCAATCGCAACCAGAGCGCCGCAGGCCAGGCGGCCAAAGGCAAGCGGCCGACCACAGCGCTGTCCGCCGCGCAACCATTGACCCAGGCGGGAGACCCGCAGGGCGCCGACCTGACGGATGGCACGCCGCGTGATTCGACCCAGAGCGCCGAGCAGATCGTCACTCGCGGTCGAGAGCCCGGAGCAGGTGGCCGCGCAACCGCAGCCCACCGACGACCCGGCACCGACGCGGCAACGATCCGCGTCCCTGTTCCAACAAACCGGGCCGCAGACGACCGCCATGGAGCTCGGCCTGCGCGCCGAGCTGCCAAACGGCTCCGACGATGCGCGAACGCTGCTCGCGACGCCGAGCACCCGGCAATCCGGTCTCGCCGAGTATCTGGACGGCTGGCGTCGGCGCGTCGAGCGCATCGGCACGGCCAACTATCCCGTGGAGCTGCTCGGCGACCCGAACGCCGGGCGACCGACGCTCGAGGTCGTGATCGGCAAGGACGGGCAGCTCGTGGACATCGTCGTACGCCAGTCCTCTGGGGACAAAGCGCTCGATCAGGCGGCTCTGAAAATCCTCCGCCTCGCGTCGCCGTTCGAACCCTTACCGCAAGTCATCCGCAAGGATTACGACGTGCTGCGGTTCGCCTACGATTGGGACTTCTTCGACAGCGCCCGCCGCCAGGCCAGCGCCGAGCGCAATCGCTGAACCGCCCCCAAGCCTTGCTACGATAGCGACACTTCTCTTGAGAGGGCGAGCGCATGACATGCGGTCGTTGCAAGATCACTTCCTGATCGCGATGCCTGCGATGGCCGACCCGCAACTTCAGCGAGACGGTCACCTACATCTGCAAGCACGATGAGGACGGCGCCTTCGGCGTCATCGTGAACCGCCCCGGCGACCTCTCGCTCGCGGAGATGCTGGGCCAGCTCGCAATCCCGCTGACGAACCGCAGCCGGTTGGACAGCCCCGTGCTCGTGGGCGGGCCCGTCGAGCCGGAGCGTGGCTTCGTCCTGCACCGCTCGACGCAGAACTACGGAGGCACCCTCGCGCCCGGCGGCGACATGAAGGTTACGGTTTCGCTCGACATCCTGGCGGCGCTCGGTCGCGGCGAAGGCCCCGAACCCTCGCTCGTCGTGCTCGGGTATGCCGGCTGGGGCCGGGGCCAGCTCGATGCGGAAATTCAGCAGAGCTCCTGGCTTACGGTGCCTGCCGACCCCGCCATCATTTTCGATACTCCGTTCGAGCAACGCTGGGCCGCGGCGCTCGGCCTGCCCGGTGTGGACATTCGTCGCATCACGAACTATGCCGGTCACGCATAAGGCGCGGCAGGGACGGCGGCGTGGCGCTGCCTAACGAGCGGCGCATCGTGCTCGCGTTCGACTTCGGCTTGCGGCGCATAGGCGTCGCCACGGCCAACTTCGAAACGCGCACGGCCTCTCCTCTCACTACGTTGCGCGTGGACCACGACCCTCCTTGGGCCGACCTCGATCGCATCGTTGCCGACTGGCGACCCACCCAGCTCGTCGTGGGAGTTCCGGAAGGTGACGGCGCCGCCGCGGTGGCGCGACGTGCACGGCGTGTTCGCCGCCGCGATCGGCAATCGCTACGCGCTGCCGGTGGGCACGGTGGACGAGACGCTGACGTCCGTCGAAGCGGAGACGACGCTCGCAGCGAACCGCCGATCCGGGTATCTTCGCCGCCGCGTGGGCCGAGGCCGGGTGGATCGTGCCGCCGCGTGCCTGATCGCCGAACAGTGGATGAACGAGCAGTACACTTGAGTTATCAAGCCAACCGCGGAAGCGTGTTTCTCGAGGACGCACGCATCCTGGCCCTCGAAGCCCATGCGGGCCAGCAATTCATTCTGCGCGTGGAGGCCCCGCGCGCCGCGCGCCGCGCCGCGCCTGGCAGTTTCGCGCACATCTCCTGCGACCCTTCGGTGCCGCTGCGCCGGCCGCTGTCGATCATGCGCGCCGACCCGGACGCCGGCTGGCTCGAGTTCCTGTACAAGCCGCGCGGCGCGGGGCTCACGAAGCTGTCGACACACCGTCCAGGCGAACGCTTGAGCGTGCTCGCGCCGATTGGCCGAGGCTTCACGGTGGACCCCGAACGACCGCGGCTGCTCGCGCTCGGCGGCGGTGTCGGCATCCCGCCGATGATCTTCCTGGCCGACCAGGTTCGCGCGACGCACGGAGCTCAAGCCGCTGGTGCTGATGGGCTCCGAGGTCCCGTTCCCGTTCGAGCTCGTGGAGTCGCGGCTCGAGGTGCCGGGCGTCGGCGGCACCGCGACGCATGCCGTCACCCTGCTCGAGCAATGGGGCGTGCCATCGCGTCTCGCGAGCAATGCGGGATTCGCCGGCGCGCATCGCGGTTACATCACGGATCTGGCACGTGCGTGGCTCGACGCAATTTCACCGACGGAGCGGCGCGCAACACAGGTATTCGCGTGCGGACCGACGCCCATGCTGAAGGCCGTGGCCAAGCTGGCGCGCGAATTCGACTTGCCGTGTCAGGTGGCGCTCGAGGAATTCATGGCGTGCGGCATCGGCGGTTGCGCGGGCTGCAACGTGCGCGTGGTGACGCCCGACGGCCCCGCGATGAAGCGCGTCTGCGTGGACGGCCCCGTCTTCGACGCTCGCGACGTTTACCCCTAGACGACCGGTTCCGCTGGTCGCACAGCGGCTCGCGTGCAGCCACACTCGCGGGACCGCCGTGAATACGTCCCTGTAGGCTGCGTCAGCGACGTCCTGTCGCTGACGCTCCCGCGAGTGCGGCTGCACGCGAACCGCTCGCTGGGCGTATCGAGGCGTTACGGGGCTAGCCGCATCGCTCGGGCTCGCAGCGCACCTCTTCTCTTCACCAATCCCCCCAAAACTGAACGCCGAGTCGCGCGGCCGTCGCGCTAAGGGAAATGAAAGAGGAAGAGGTGCGCATCTTCGATGAGCAGGAGCGGCTGCTGGTGCGTGTTCGTACCCGCGAGGGGGCGTCGGCGCCATGGATGGCGCCGCCGCAGCCTACAGGGACGTACTTGCGGCGGCCCCTCGCGGGTACGAACACGCGCCGGCAGCCGTTGCGCTGAGGGCAACGCAGCGACTCAGCCGAAGTTGATCTTGGCTTCGAGGTTGGAGCGCGAATCGGCGTTCGAGAGCGCCTCTTCCATGCTGATGCCGCCCCGGCGGTACAGATCGAACAGCGCCTGGTCGAAGCTCTGCATGCCGGGCTCCTTCGTGTCCTTGAAGGCTTCCTTCACGTTGCTGATGTCGCCCTTCAAGATCAGCTCGGAGATGTGCGGCGTGTTCAGCATGACCTCCACGGCCGCCAGGCGCTTGCCTTCCTTCGAGCGCACGAGCCGCTGCGAGATGATCACGCGCACGTACTGCGACAGATCCATCAGCACCTGCTTGTGCTGATCGTTCGGGTACATGTTGATGATGCGGTCGAGTGTCTCGGGCGAGTTGTTCGCATGCAGAGTCGCGATCGCGAGGTGGCCGGTGCCGGCGAGGTCGATGGCGGCCTGCATCGTCTCGCGATCGCGGATCTCGCCGATCAGAATCACGTCCGGCGCTTCGCGCATCGCGCTGCGCAGCGCGCGGTGGTACGACAGCGTGTCGAGCCCCACCTCGCGTTGATTCACGATCGATTTCTGGTTGCTGTGCAGGAACTCGATCGGATCTTCGATCGTAACGATGTGCGACGCCGAGTTCCTGTTGCGATGGTCGATCATCGCGGCCAGCGTCGTCGACTTGCCGGAGCCGCTGGCGCCGACCATCAGGATCAGGCCGCGCCGCAGCATGATCATGTCCTTCAGCACGTCCGGCATGCCGAGGCCCGTCCAGCGTCGGCAGCTCCGGCGTGATGAAGCGCAGCACCATCGCGACGTTGCCGCGCTGGTGGAAAACGTTGACGCGGAACCGGCCGAGCCCGGCCTCCGAGATCGCGAAATCGATCTCGAGATCGCGCGTGAATTGCTCGAGCTGCTGCTCGTTCATGAGCTCGAGCGCAGCCTGACGGACCATCTTCGGCGAGAGCTCGACCTGGTTCACGGGCATGATCTTGCCGTCGATCTTGATCATGACCGGAGAAAACGTGGTGAAGAACAGGTCGGACGCGTTCTTGTCCACCATCAATTTGAATAGCGGTTTGACGTTCATGGCAGAGGGTCAGCGAGCCGGCCGTTAGAACCGGGACTCCTTCTCTTCGTCGGCGAGCTGGAGGCTCTCCTCGTGCTCGGCGTTGCGCAGCACCTTCGCGCTTGCTCTGCAGCTTGATCTTGAGGCGCAGCTCGTTCTTCGAGTCCGCGTTGCGAATCGCTTCGTCGTAAGCAATGACACCGTCTTCGTAGAGCTGGAACAGCGCCTGATCGAACGTCTGCATGCCCAATCGATTCGATTTCGCCATGATGTCTTTGATCATGGCCACCTCGCCGCGGAAAATCAGGTCGCTGATCAGCGGCGAAGCCAGCATGATCTCCATGGCCGCGCACGCGACCCATCTTGTTCTCGCGCGGTAACAACCGCTGCGAGATCATGGCCGTGATGTTCAGCGACAGGTCCATCAACAGCTGATGCCGTCGCTCCTCCGGGAAGAAATTGATGATGCGGTCCAGTGCCTGGTTCGCGCTGTTCGCATGCAACGTAGCCACGCACAAGTGGCCCGTCTCCGCGAACTGAATACCGTATTGCATCGTCTCGCGATCGCGGATCTCGCCGATCATGATGACGTCCGGCGCCTGGCGCAGCGTGTTCTTCAGTGCGTTGTGCCAGCTGTCCGTATCGACGCCGACCTCGCGATGCGTGACGACACAGCCGCGGTGCGGATGTACGTACTCGACTGGATCCTCGATCGTGATGATGTGGCCGCGGCTGTTCTCGTTGCGATAGCCGATCATGGCGGCCAGCGTAGTCGACTTACCGGAACCGGTGCCGCCGACGACGAGGCATAGGCCGCGCTTCGTCATCGCGACTTCTTTCAGCTGCGCCGGCAGGTCGAGATCCTCGAAGGTCGGAATCTTCGTGACGATCGTTCGAATCACCGCGCCGACGTTGCCTTGCTGGACGAACGCGCTCACGCGGAACCGGCCGATGCCCTGTGGCGCGATCGCGAAGTTGCACTCCTTCGTCGCGTCGAATTCTTTCGCCTGCTTGTCGTTCATGATCGAGCGAACGATCAGCGAGCTCTGCGCGGGCGTCAGCGGGCGATCGGCGAACGGGCGAATCGTGCCGTCGATCTTGATGGCCGGCGGAAAATCTGCGGTGATGAAGAGGTCGGAACCGTTGTTCTCGACCATCTTCTTCAGAAGATTCTGCGTCAGTCGTACTGCTTGATCGCGTTCCATTACGACCCGCTCCTATACATTCGGTCAAGGCGTCAAAAGCTCTCTTTGTTGACGGCCTTGAAGCGAGCCTCTTCCTTCGTGATCAGCCCCTTCATCATCAATTCCTGCAGATTCTGGTCGAGAGTCTGCATGCCCTGCGCCTGGCCGGTCTGGATCGCGGAATACATCTGCGCGATCTTGCCCTCGCGGATGAGGTTCCGGATGGCTGGCGAGCCGATCATGATCTCGTGTGCCGCGACACGCCCACCGCCGACGCGCTTCAACAACGTCTGCGAAATTACGGCGCGCAGCGACTCGGAGAGCATGCTGCGCACCATTTCTTTTTCCGTGGCCGGGAACACGTCGACGATACGGTCGATCGTCTTTGCAGCAGAGCTGGTGTGCAGCGTGCCGAACACGAGGTGACCGGTCTCTGCGGCAGTGAGCGCGAGGCGAATCGTCTCGAGGTCGCGCATTTCGCCGACAAGAATGACGTCCGGGTCTTCGCGCAACGCCGAGCGCAGCGCCTCGCTGAAACCGAGCGTGTCGCGATGCACTTCGCGCTGATTGATCAAGCAACGCTTGCTTTCGTGCACGAACTCGATCGGATCTTCGATCGTGATGATGTGATCGGGCCGATTGTCGTTCACGTAATCGACCATGCCCGCGAGCGTCGTCGACTTACCGCTACCTGTGGGGCCCGTGACGAGCACGAGACCGCGCGGATGCATCGAGATGTCTTTGAAGATGCGTGGCGCACCGAGATCGTCGAGGCTCAGGATCTGCGACGGAATCGTGCGGAACACTGCGGCGCAGCCGCGGTTCTGGTTGAACGCGTTGACACGGAAGCGCGCGAGCTTCGGAATTTCGAACGAGAAGTCGGTTTCGAAGAACTCTTCGAAGTCCTTCCGCTGCTTGTCGTTCATGATGTCGTACACCATACTGTGCACTTCTTTGTGCTTCAGCGCTGGCATGTTGATTCGCTTGACGTCGCCGTCAACGCGAATGATCGGTGGTACACCGGACGACAAGTGCAGGTCGGAAGCGTTGTTCTTGACGGCGAACGCAAGCAACTGCGCAATATCTACTGCGGCCATGGCGCTCCTTATAAGCGGGCCCTCGAGCCCCTCCTGATACGGGGCTACATAAGTGATTGACAGTATAGCCAAGGGCTGCCAGCAAAGCGTGACTGAAATCACGGCTCATCTCGCGGATATCGTCGAGCGCGTCGCTCGCGCGACAGAGCGCGCGCAACGCACTCCGGACAGCGTCCAGATCATCGCCGTCAGCAAACAACAATCAGCGTCCGCGATCGCGGCAGCCTACGCAGCGGGCCTGCGCCACTTCGGCGAAAGCTACGTCCAGGAGGCCCTGCCGAAGATGGCGCAGCTCGAAGAGCTCGACATCACATGGCACTTCGTCGGCCGACTGCAGGCGAACAAGACTCGCGCCGTGGCGGAGCACTTCGACTGGGTGCACACCGTCGATCGGCTGCGCATCGCGGAACGCCTGAACGAGCAGCGCCCCCACTTCGCGCCACCTTTGAACGTGCTGATTCAGATCAATCAGGGCGGCGAACAGCAGAAGGCTGGCGCGCTCGAGCAGGATGCCGATGCGCTCGCGCGCGGAATCGCGGCTCTGCCAAGGCTCGCTCTGCGCGGGCTCATGACCCTGCCGCCGCAACGCGGTGAAGAGCGCCGGCGCATGGTTCGCGTCGCTCGCGGCGCTGCGTGACCGGCTCGCGTCCGCGGGAATTCCACTCGACACGTTGTCGATGGGCATGTCGGCCGACTTCGAGATTGCCATCGCGGCAGGGCGCGAACTTCGTCCGCATCGGCACCGCGATCTTCGGTGCTCGCGATCCGAACTAGCGCGCGGCATACGAACGACGCGGCGTGATATCTTGCCGAGGAATCAGCGAGTAGTCGCCGATGAAGAGTGCACTGATATTTCTCGTCAGAACGCTGGCAGACCTATACCTGCTCATGTTCCTGCTGCGGTTCATTTTGCAGTGGGTCCGGGCGAGCTACCGCAATCCGCTGGCGCAACTCGTGCAGAGAGCCACGTCGCCGCTCGTCGTGCCGGCGCGCCGCGTGCTGCCGAGTGTCGCCGGGCTCGACCTGCCGACGCTGATCGTGCTGATAGTGCTCGAGGGCATCGTGACGTTTCTGCTGATCGCCATCGCGAATTATCCGGTATCCATATCGAGCTTTCTGGTTCTGGTCATGTTGCGACTCGTCTCGCTGACGCTGTGGTTTTACACCGTGGCGTTGTTCGTCTACGTGCTGCTCAGCTGGTTCGGCGATCGGGGCGGCGGACCGATGGGCAGTGTGCTCGCCGAGATCGTCGAGCCTTTGCTCCGGCCCGTGCGCCGCGTGCTGCCGCCGATCGCAGGGCTCGATCTGTCAGCCGCTGCTCGTGATGCTCGTGTGTCAGGCCGGACTCATCGCGCTCGCACTACCCTTGTTCCTTCGCTAGACAGTCTTCCTGCACGCGCGTAATGTCGGTAGCGTCAGGTAGCAGAGGCTGCGCGTCGCAATGCAGCGTCGAAGATGAGGTTGGCTTGTCGGTAGGGGGTAGCATGGTCATGCGCGCGCGCGTTCTGGCACTGCTGGGATCCGCAGTCTTGCTCTCGGCGTGCGATTCCGGCGTCAAAGTCACCTCGGCGAGCAAGCAGGACGACCCGCTGCCGGCCACCGAAAGCCAGAAGGATTTCGGCGACTACGTCGTGTACTTCAACGCGATCAATACCGACCAGCTGACGCCCGACATCGCCAAGCAGTACGGCATCGTCCGCAGCAAGAGCCAGGCCATGCTGAACGTCAGCATCCATCGCAAGCTACAGGGCGGCGGCACGGAGGCCGTCACCGGCGCCGTCACCGCGTCGGCTGTGAACCTGAATGGCCAGCTGAAGTCGATGACGTTGCGCGAGATACGCGAGGACAAGGCGATCTACTACATCGGCGAGCTCCCCATCACCGACGGCGAGGTGCTGATCTATACGATCGACGTCACGCCGGGCAACGATCCGAGCCGTTTCACGGTGCGCTTCAAAAAGCAGTTCTACGTCGAACAGTAACGCTGCGCTCAACTGTCGCCGCGCACGCGATTGCGGATGCGGATCAAGTCGCTGCGCGGCACGTACAACAACCCCGCGATCCTGCCCACGAGGTTATCCTCGTGTTTATCGAGCCGGCGATCGGCGAAAGCCACCTGCCACAGCATCTCCACCACGCGATGTTTCTCGGCCACGGATAGCTGCTCGTGCAGCCGTCGCGTGAATTGCTGCAGCTCCACGGCGTGATCGGCCTCGCGCCGGGCCTCTTCGAGCAACAGTTTCGCGTCCGCGGCCTCGAGGGAAAAGAACTCCTCCAGCGACCGGAGCATCGCCGCGTCCTCCGCCAGGTCGTCGGCGTAGTCGGCGCGCGCCACCTCGATCAGGAGCAGTGCCGTCGCCACTCGCAGCGCATGCTCGCGCTCGGCGGCAGACGCCTCCCGCTCGCCTCCGAAGGCGCGATCGAACAGACCGTTCAGCTTGCCGAACACGGCGGGCCTGCGAGCTAAGCCTTGCGCCCGAAGTCGGCGCCGAAGAACTCGGCCACCGCGTTACCGAGCACGTTCAGGTGCCCGTGAAAGTAGTGCCCTACGCCGTCGACGAGCAGCACGCGCGGCGGCACCTCCAGCGCGTTCGCCCACTCGATCACCGGAGCGGCCGGGACGACGTCGTCTGCCGAACCGTGCACGAGCAACCACGGGCATCGCGGTGGCTCGAACTCCGCGGGCAGTCGTGTCACCGGCGGCGCGACGGTCACGAGGCCGCGTCGGCGCGGCCCGCGCCGCAACGCCAAGCGCCATGGCAGCGCCGAACGAGAATCCGCCGAGATACACGCGCAGCCCCGGCCAACGCGCACGACTCCAGCGCTACGACGGCCAGCACGTCGTCGCGCTCGCCTTCGCCGCCGCGTAAACACCCGCCGACGCGCCCACGCCGCGAAAATTGAAGCGCACGGCCACAGCGCCAAGGTTCGCAAATGTTCTCGCCAGAGTCGTCACGACCTTGTTCTGCATGGTGCCTTGTTGCAAAGGATGCGGATGACAGATCACCGCAACAGCAGCGGCCGCGCCGCCTACGTCGTCGAGCGCGGCCTCGATCCGCCCGCCGGGGCCGGCAATCTCGACGGGGGTCGAGGCAACTGCACGCTTCACGACGCCCCGTCGGCCGCGGGCTCGAGATCCGCCAGCAGCTCGTTCAACCGCGCGACGAACGCCGCGGGATCCTCGAGCTGCCGGCCCTCGGCCAGCACGGCTTGCTCGAATACTAGCAGGGCGAGCCGCTCGAATCGCGCCGGATCGTTCTCGCGGTCGAGCCGCCGCACGAGCGCGTGCTCCGGATTCAGCTCGAGGCTCGGCACGATCGCAGGCGCCTCGTGACCCGCGGCGGTCAGCATCTCGCGCATCTGATAGCCGAGATCGTGCTCGCCGAGCACGAGGCACGCCGCGGATTGCCGCAGTCTCTCGCCCGACGCGGACCTCGTCCACGCGCTCGCGCAGCACCTGCTTCACGCGTTTCAGGAGCTGCTTCTGCTCGCGCTCTTCCGGCGCCGGCTTTGTCGGCGCTCTCGGCAGGCAGGTCGAGCGCGCCGCGCCGCACGTCCTTGAATGTCTTGCCTTCGTGCGTGGTGAGGTGCTGCATGACCCATTCGTCGAGGCGATCCGTCAGCAGCAGCACCTCGACGCCGCGCTCCTTGAACGCTTCGAGGTGCGGGCTGCTGCGCGCCGCAGTCGGCGATTCGGCGATCAGAAAATAGATGGCGGTCTGCTCTGGCTTTGCATCGGCCAGATAGTCCTTCAGGCTCCGGTTCTGCTCAGCGCCGGTCGAGCGCGTCGTGTTGAAGCGCAGCAACTTCACGAGCCGCTCGCGGTTCGCGGGATCCTCGACGAGGCCTTCCTTCACGAGCGCGCCAAATTCGCGCCAGAACCTCGCGTACTTGTCGCCGTCCTCGGCCAGGCGATCGAGCAGATCGAGCACGCGGCGCGTGAGCGCGGCCCGCATTGCACCGATCGCTTCGTCCTGCTGCAGCAACTCGCGCGAGACGTTCAGCGACAGCTCGCTCGAATCGACGACACCGCGCACGAAACGCAGATACAACGGCAGAAACTGTGTGGCCTGATCCGTGATGAACACGCGCTGCACGTACAGCTTCACGCCCTTCGGCGACTCGCGGTTCCACAGATCGAACGGCGCCGCCGAAGGCACGTACAACAGGCTCGTGTACTCGCGCTTGCCCTCGACGCGGTTGTGCGCCCAGATCAGCGGCTCTTCGATATCGTGCGTGAGATGCTTGTAGAACTCGACGTACTCGGCGTCCGTTATCTCGGTCCGCGGGCGGGTCCACAGCGCCTTCGCGCGATTTACGGTCTCGTCTGCACCGGCCGCGGTCAAACGTACGGGGAACGCAATGTGGTCGGAGTACTTGCGAATCAGTGCGCGCAGTCGCTCGGGTCGAAGGAATTCCTCGGCGTCCGCTTTGAGCTTCAGCTGCACGGACGTGCCCCGCTCCGGCGCGATCGATCGCGGCGACGCTGTACTCGCCGTGGCCGTCCGAGACCCAGCGCACGCCCTGCTCGGCCGGCGCATCGGCCCTGCGGCTCGACACCGTGACTTCGTCCGCAACGATGAACGCGGAGTAGAACCCGACGCCGAACTGCCCGATCAGCTGCGCGTCCTTGCGCTGATCGCCGGTCAATCGCGCGAGGAACTGGCCCGTGCCGGAGCGCGCGATCGTGCCGAGGTGCTCGATGACCTCGTCACGGCTCATACCGATGCCGTTGTCGGTGATCGGTCAGGAGCCGCGTTTCGGGCTCGAGGCTCACGCGGATCGTGAGCTCGGTGTCCGTGCCGAGCAGCTCGGGCAGCGCCAGGCTCTCGAAACGCAGCCGGTCGTTCGCGTCGGACGCATTCGATATCAGCTCGCGCAGGAAGATCTCCCTGTCGCTGTACAGGGAATGCACCATGAGGTGCAGCAGCTGCTTGATCTCGGCCTGGAACGCAAACGTGGCCGACCCGCTACTTTCCATCGACGCGGCTACCTCATCCAGCCGAATGGATGGGCGCTAGGTTAGGCGTCGCGCGAGTTTTTTCAAGCGGCCCTGGCCGCTAGGCGGGTAATTCACGGTAATAGGCAATGCGCAGGGCGGCGCCGAACGAACCAAGCCGCGACGCTCATGGCCGCGCACGACCGACAGAGCCGGCGTCAGCTCGGTCGCGATCAAAGATAGCTCGCAGGTAGCCACCGCCAGCGCGGCGAGCAAGCCCACTCTGAGCACCGCACGGCGCAGTTGCTCCCATTTCAGCGCCAGGCCGAAGACGAGATCGTCGAGATCGTCCAGCCAGAGCAGTACGACTTCCACAGGCCGGCCTACTCTTCGTCGGACTCGAACGGATCGGTACGGTGCGGCGGCGCGGGCCGCGGCTGCTCGCCCTCTTTGTGGCGACGCGCGGCCTCGATGGCCCACGCAATCCACTCCAGGCGGCAGATGCCGTTCTCCGTCTCTGGCTGCTCGCGGTGATCTTTTGCGTCCATTGCTAGAAGATCTGCGCCGTGACTGGCCGGAAACATAGCGCGCTCTCGCGGCCTTGGCTGTGAGGGTTTTCTCAAGAACCCGCGCCGAGGCGACAAAGAGTTTGACTTATTGTAAGTTGATGCGATGGCGCGAGCGGCAGATGTTGCTCGAGCTCACAGTTACACATGCAACGAATCATCGTTCTCAACCCTAAAGGCGGCTCCGGCAAGACGACCATCGCGAGCAACCTCGCCGCGTGCTTCGCGGTCGGCGGCCAGCGACCTGCGTTGCTCGACCTGGACCCTCAGGGCTCGAGCATGCGCTGGCTGCGGAAGCGTCCGGACGATAGCGCGTCGATCCACGGCATCGCCGGATTCGAGCGCACGGGCGCCGTCACGCGCAGCTGGCAGCTGCGGATTCCGGCCGAATGCGGGGTTGTGGTCGTCGACACGCCGGCTGCCATCGAGCCGCAGGCGTTGCCGGAGATCACGCGCGGCGCCGACGCCGTGCTCGTGCCCGTCATGCCTTCCGAGATCGACATTCACGCAACGGCCAAGTGCATCGCAGATCTGCTGCTCGTGGCGAAGATCCGCCGCTCCGAGAACCGCATCGGCATCATCGCTAATCGCGTGCGCGTCAATACGCTCGTATCGCAGTCGTTGATGCGTTTTCTCGCCAGTCTCGACATCCCGCTCGTGACCACGTTGCGCGACACGCAGAACTACATCCGCTCCGCGGAGGCGGGCATCGGCGTGTGCGAGATGCCGCGCTGGCAGGTTCAACAGGATCTCGAGCATTGGCAACCGCTATTGACCTGGCTCGCCGCGGATCGGCAGCGCGGCCAACAGCCGGCGGCGGCCGCGGAGAGTGTGGGTGCGATCGAACGTAGGGAATCGGCAGCGGCCATTGGCACACCGTTCGGCGTCGCCGCCGCGGGTGCGCGACCTTAAGCTCTTGGCTCAGCTGTCCTTCCAGCTCTGGCGAACCTTGTCCGCCCAGCGTGTGGTAACCGCGCCAGCTGTAGATCGAGTGGTCGAGTGGCGTGCGTTCCGCGGTGGCTTTAGGGCTCACGCGCGACAGCCACTTGCGGTACGCGTCCCAGCCCTGCTGCTCGTCGGTGCCGCTGCGCTGCGAGTCTCCGGAGCCACTGTCCTTCGTGTACAACGGCGGGACGGAACTGATGGGGTTTGTGCTCGCTCATCGCCTGCTGACAATCCCTTGTCGAGTTGCAGCAAGGCTACGCCGAAAAGGTTTCGACCCTAAGGAACTGAATCACAAACACCCTCGCGAGTTGTGCTTGTGAAACAATGCACTGCGCGCGTTTTACGATAATGCTGCCGCGCGAAGTGGCGGCGCATCACACCGCGATACGGTAGCAGGGCACGTAGGCGCCCGTGAGACGCATGCGCCCGGCGGCAACGAACTCCTTCAGCAACGTGCCGAGCTCGCCGATCACGTACGGGATCGCCATGTAGCTCGAACGGGTCCGTGCTTCTCTACTTGCGCGATGCCGGCAGCGCGAACGTTGCCCGCGACGATGCCGGAGAACGCGCGACGCAGATTCAGCGCGAGCCTGTCCGCCGACTGATCACGATGCAACTCGAGGCTGCGCATCGACTCGTGCGTGGCGTCGAACGGCCGCTGAAAATCGAGCCCCACGTTCAGCGCCCAGTTGAAGAAGTACGCGGTGTCCTCGGCGGCGCGCCGCTCTTTGACCTTCTCGAGGCCGCAGCGCGACTTCGGCCGCTACGGCCGCCGGATCGCCGAGTATCAGCTTGTAGCGTTGCTGGGCCTTGGGCCCCAGCGTCTTGCCGATGAAGTCGCTGCATCCGCTCGAAATACCGCCTGCTCGACGCGGGCCCGTGAACACGAGCGGCAGATGCACGTGCTCGTTCTCCGGGCTCAGCAAAATCGCCGAGCAGATACAGAATCTCTTCCGCAGTGCCGACGCCGCCGGGGAACACGACGATCGCGTGCGCCATGCGCACGAACGCTTCGAGACGCTTCTCCATGTCGGGCAAAATCACGAGCTCGTTGACGATCGCGTTTGGCGACTCGGCGGCGATGATCGTCGGCTCGGTGAGCCCGAGATAACGACCCGTGCGGATGCGTTGCTTCGCGTGACCGACCGTGGCGCCCTTCATCGGGCCCTTCATCGCGCCGGCACCGCAACCCGTACAGATGTCGAGGCCCCCGAGCCCGAGCTCGTAGCCCACGACCTTCGTGTAGTCGTATTCCTCGCGCTCGATCGCGTGGCCGCCCCAGCACACGACGAGCCGCGGCTCCTCGTGCGCGCGTAGCACACGCGCGTTGCGCAGGATGTGGAACACCCCGTCGGTGATGCCTGCGGAGCTCGTGAGATCGAACCGTGGGTTGTTCAGCACGTCGTCGTGCGCGAACAGCAGATCGCGCAACACTGCGAACAAATGCTCCCGGATGCCGCGGATCATCTGCCTGCCCACGAAGGCCGCGTCCGGTGCGTTCTTGAGCTCGATCGCGATGCCGCCCTCGTACTGCACGACGGCGATCCGAAAACTCTGATAGCGGCGCAGGAGCTGCCGCACGTCGTCGTCCTGGCGAACCCGAGTTGAGTACCGCCAGCGAGCACTGACGCCACAGGCCGTACAGGCCACCTTCGCCGGCATCGCGGAGCTGGCTCGTTTCGGCCCGCGAGAGAATCTCCAGGCTGCCTTCCGGGGCAATCAGCGCATCCATGAAGTTGATCTCGCGCGGCGCTAAGGCCGAATCTCTATCGGCGTCGACTCGCGCGTCATGAGCCAGATATCGACCATGTCGGCGTTTCTGACGCCGATGCAGCCGTCGGTCCAGTCTCCGTCGTAATGGCCCAGCTCGTAGTGCGGCTCGTTCGGCCAGCCGTGAATCATGATCAGACCGCCCGGATCGACTCGTGACTTGGCCGCCTGCGCCCGATCGCCGTCGGAGGGGTAGGAGATCTGGATCGAGAGGAAGTAGTCGCTGTTCGCGTTACGGGTCTCGAGGCGATATCGACCCTCGGGCGTGCGGAAATCGCCTTCGCGCCGTTTGGGACCCTTGGGAAAAAGACCGAGCGCGATATCGATCGCTCGCAACACGCTGGCCGGCCTTCATCAGGTAGAGCTTGCGCTCCGACTTCACGACCAGCACCAGATCCGCCAGATCGGGCATGGCCACCAAGCCGTCTGCGGTCGCGCTGCGGGCCCAGAGGCAACAACACAAACATGCACAGAAGCGCAGAAATTCGCCGGACTTTGTTCATCCGGCAAGACTCTAGATCAACCGCTTCGAAAATAGCAACGCAGGAAGTCGCAGCGCGGACGAGACGCGGGTGTGTCGATAACACGCGCGCCCGTCGATATCTTGGCCATCCACTTCGATATCGCGAGCGAGATCAGCGAACCGGAGAAGCCCACTACGGCCGAGAAGACGAGCAGATTGCCGAGGTTCAGCGAGCTGCCGTTGCGCGCCAGCACCTGGTCGACGCCGAAGATGTTCAACACGACGTAGATGACGGCCATCGAGCGGCCACGTTAGTGGCGGCGAACAGAAACACCCTCTTCATCTTCTCTCCAATGATTCTCGGAACCCGAGAAACCGGGTTCCGTAATAGTGTCGCGGAACGATGCTTTCAAGCGGCAGCCGGACCGCACCGTGCAACTGTTAAGATTCCTCACCGTTACTACCGAACCCAAGAGACATGGCCTCGGACCGATTCTGGAACGTGAAGTTCGCCGCGCTACGCTATGCCGTTGTCTGGCTCGGCTATGCGTGGATGCGGGCCATCACGCACCTGCCGTTCGCGCTGGCAGCTGGCACTCGGCCGCGGCCTCGGCCGCTTGCTGTGGCTTGTTGCGCCGGCCCGTCGACGCGTCGTCGCACGAAACCTCGAGGCGTGCTTTCCCGACGATGTCGGCCGAGGAGCGCGAGCGCGTGTCCGCGAAGCACTTCGAGGCACTCGGCGCGTCGCTGATTGAAATGGGCATGGGCTGGTTCGGTTCGCCGGATACGGTCCGCAACCTCGTGCCACGTGGAGGGCCGCGAGCATCTTGCGGCCGCGCTTGCGAAGAGCCGCGGCGTGATTCTGTTCTCGGCCCACTTCACGACATTCGAGTTCTTCTGGCCGGCGCTCGCGCCGCTCTGCACGCGGCTCTGCGGCATGTACAAGGCGCAGCGCAACCCCGTCATGAACCGCATCATGAACGAAGGTCGCGGCCGCTTCTACGACACGCTGTTCGCGAAGGACAGCCTTCGGGAAATGCTGCGTAACCTGCGTGAGAACGCCGTGGTGTGGTATGCCTCCGATCAGAGCTACGGCGGCAAGAGCAGCGCACTGATTCCGTTCTTCAACGAGCCGGCCATGACGAACACGGCGATCAGCCGTATCGCGAAAGCCAGCGGCGCTGCTGTACTGCCGTACTTCTGCCGCCGCCTGCCGGACGACACCTACGTCATGAGCATCGGCGCACCGCTGCCCGATCTGCCGAGCGGCGACGAAGTGCAGGACACGCGCCGACTGACGCAGGTGCTCGAGAGCTACATTCGCCTCTGCCCCGAGCAGTACTGGTGGATTCACCGGCGTTTCAAGGGACGGCCCGCGCCGCTGCCGGATCTGTACGCCGCACCGCGAGCATCGGCGTGAACCGAGACGCGCGGCCGCGCATGCCGCCCGAGCTTTCGCTGGCGCCGTTCTGGACACCGCGCTACTGGCCTACGTGGCTGCTGCTCGGCGCGCTGCATCTCGGCGCGCGCCTACCCGTTCGTTGGCAGCTGAAGCTCGGCTACGGGCTCGGCCGTTTCCTGCTGCCACTGAACCCGCGTCAACGGCGCGTCGCCCGCCGTAATCTCGAGTTGTGTTTTCCAGAGCTCTCCGCGGAGGAACGGCGCACGCTGTTGACGCGACACTTCGAAGCGGTCGGCATGTCGTTCGTCGAGATGGGCGTCGGCTGGTTCACGCCGATCGAACGGCTGCTGGCGCGCGTCGAGATCGTGGGCCGCGAGCATCTCGACCGCGCGCTCGCCGCGGGCAAGGGCGCGCTTCTGTTCACCGCGCATTTCACGACGCTCGAGGTCGGGGTCGCCGTACTTCGAACGGCTGGCGCCGCGCGCGAGCTGCATGTATCGGCCGCAGCGCAACGCGATGATGGACATGATGATCCTGCGCGGCCGCAGCAGGTTCGCGAAGGATCAGATTCCGCGCGACAACGTGCGCCTGCTGCTACGCAACTTGCGCGACAACTACGCCGTAGTCTATCTGCCCGACCAGACGTATCTCGGCAAACAGAGCGAGCTGCTGCCGTTCTTCGGCGAGCCAGCGGTGACCAACACGGCAACCAGCAAGCTCGCGAAAATCAGCGGCGCCGCCGTGCTGCCGTACTTCTTTCGACGGCTGCCGGACGGCCGCTATCGCATCGATATCGGCCCACCGCTGGCGGAGTTGCCGACCGACGATGCCAATGCAGATACGCGCGCGGCTGTTCGGCGCGCTCGAGAGCTACATTCGCTTGGCACCAGAGCAGTACCTCTGGCTGTACAAGAAATTCAAAGGTCGGCCTGCGCCGCACCCCGACGTCTACGCGCGCGACTAACGGCGGGCTCGTCGGTAGCTGCGCTTGAGCTCGCGCCACGCTTCGGCATCGAACGCCGTGCCCGTCTCGAGCGCAACCTTGCGCAGCGAGCGCTGCAGTCGTTCGACGCCGAGCCGCTGCCAGTCGCCGGCCGGTTTCAAGCGCGCGTTGTCGAAGTCGACGAGGAACACATCGCCGCGATCGTCGACCAAGATGTTGTGCGCCGTCACATCCGGATGATCGACGCCGTGATCGTGCACTGATCGCACCATGCCGCCGATCTTGCGCCAGCACTGCGCCGGCACCTGCCCTTGCGCGATGAACCACGACAGCTTCCGCGTATTCGGCAGATAGGACGTGATGATGTCGGCCGTGTAGATCGCACCCGTGCGATAAACGTGCGCGGCCACGGGCTCGGCACCGGCAACCCGGCCTCGCGCAGGCCGCGCAGCATTCGCCACTCGCGGAACGCGCGCGTGCGCTCGAGCCCGAGCCATAGGTAGTGATCCTCGACGAAACGCGCGACGAGCCCGCCGCGGTGGTAATGCCGCAGCACCCACTTGTCGTCGCCGCGCGCGACGATCAGCACCTCGCCGCGCCCGGAAGTCTCGAGCGCCACGGCGCCGGCTCGCTGCCATTCGCCGGCATCGAACCACGCCGGCACCGGCGCTTCACCGAGCGCGGCAGCGGCCAACATCGCGTGCCGGCCGTCGCGCACGATCTGCGCGTCAGCCATCGGCGCGGCCTCGCGCTGCGGGCTCGCGCGCCCGCCTGAGCTGCGCCAGCGCCGCTTCCACGCGCTCGACCGGGATCTCCGTCAGGCAGCGGAGGTGGCCTAGCGGGCACTCGCGCTTGAAAGCACGGGCTGCATTCGATGCCGAGGTACACGACGGCCGCGGACGTCGGTCAGCGGCGGCGTGAACTGCGGGCGACGACGAGCCGTAGATCGCAACGACCGGCGTGCCGCTCGCAGCCGCGACGTGCAGCAGCCCGGAATCGTTGCTGACGGCCGCATCGGCCGCGGCGGCGAGATCGATGACGTCGGCCAACGACGTGCGACCGCAAAGATTGCGCACGCGCGGTCGCCCGGCCGCGGCCACGATCTCATCGCCCGAGCGACCTGCTCCTTTGCCGAACCGAGCACGATGACGTTCGTGCCGGCGCCGGCGAGCCAGCGCGCGAGCTCGCCGAAGCGCGTCGCGGGCCACCGTTTCGCCGGGCCGTATTCCGCACCCGGCATCAGCGCGATCAGCGGTTCGCGCGCATCGAGCCCGTGCTTCGATACGCAGCCGCTCCTGGTTCGCCGCGCTGACGCGCAGACGCGGGTACAGCTCCGCGGGCAACGGCTCGACGGGCTCGTCATCGCTCGCGCCCGAGCGCGACGAAGCGCTTGACTGTTTGATCGAGCGACGCCGCCTGCACACGCATGTCGTTCAGAAGCCCGTAGCGCCATTCGCCGCGAAATCCGATGCGCCGCGGCACGCGCGCAAACCACGGCACGAGCGCGGCCTTCGCGGAACGCGGCAGCACGATGGCGCGCGCAGTAGCGCTCGCCGCGCAGGTCCCGGCCGAGCGCGCGGCGGCGGCCGAGACCGAGCTCGCCGTGGTCCACCGCGAGCTCTATTCCACGCGCGACTTCCGGCATGCGCTCGAGCACGGGCAACGACCATGGCGGAGCCACGACGTGAATTTCGGCAGCCGCACTGCGCTGCTTCAACAACCGATAGAGTGCCTGCGCCATGACCATGTCGCCGACCCACGAGGGTCCGACGACGAGCACCTTGTCGGGCGCCGTCACGTCTGCTGGCCGGATCGCGTCGAGATACGCCTTGACCCCGGCGCGCACGTCGCGAAACGGCGCTGTGTAGCCCGCCGCACGCAGCGCGCCGATGTCTGCCTCGGTGAAGCTCTGATAGCGGCTCTGAAGCTCGGCCGGAAACGGGATGTAGCGGATCGCGCCTTTGCCGTGCCACGCGATGATGGCGTTCGCCACATCGTTGAACGTGGCGCTCGCGCCCGTGCCGACGTTGAATACTGCCGGACATCGCGGCGCTGCTCGTAGAACCACAGGTTCACGGCGGCCACGTCGCCCACGTATACGAAGTCGCGGCGCTGCTCGCCGGCGGCATACCCGCCGCTGCCTTCGAACAGACCGCGCCTCGCCCGTCGCGGCGACCTGACTCGTGCAGGTGGAAGGCGACGCTCGCCATCGAGCCCTTGTGCGCCTCGCCCGGACCGTACACGTTGAAGTACCGCAGCCCGACGATCGGCGCGCGCGCCTCGCGCGCAGCGCCGGCGCACGTGCTGATCGAACAGCAACTTCGAGTAACCGTAGACGTTCAGTGGCCGCTCGACGCTCGCGTCGTCCTCCTTGAACGTATTGCTCGCACCGTAGACCGCCGCCGATGACGCGTAGATCAGCGGCACGCCGTTCGCAAGACAGTAGTCGAGCAGATCGACGGAGTAGCGATAGTTCGTCTCCAGCATGTAGCGACCGTCCCACTCCGTGGTGACGGCGCACGCACCCTGATGGAAGATCGCGTCGATCTTCCCGAGGCCGCGCCTCTTCAAGCGCGCCAGGAAATCGTCCTTGTCGAAGTAGTCGGCGATGTCGCAGCCGACGAGATTCACGAACTTCCGGCCGTCCGTCATGTCGTCGACGACGACCACGTCGTCGTGCCCGCGACGGTGCAGCTCGCGGACGACGTTGCTGCCAATGAAGCCGGCGCCGCCGGTGACTACGATCATGGGGGCGAGCGCTAGCCCGTCATCGCGGGCGGTCGCCGACCAGGCGGTACGTCGAGCTGCAGTACGGGCACTTGGCCTCGCCCGTCACCTCGATCGGCAAATAGACCTTCGGGTGGGAGTTCCAGAGGTACATGCTCGGTTGCGGGCAGTGCAGCGGCAGATCCGCGCGCGTGACTTCATAGACGCGCTCGGCGTTCGCCGCTTCGAGCTGTTCCTGTACCCTGCCGTGACGTTCGCGCACTCGTGACCTCCTACTCCGTGCCGCGGGATTATACCCGTGCGGCCGCATCATTCACCGGCAACGCCGGCGAACACCTCGTTCCATACGTCGGCCACGAATGCCCGAACCGCCACGAACTCGGTTCCGGCCACCACGCGCCGACGCTCGTCGAGCGCGAGCTCGTGTACGCACTGGCGCAACGCGAGATAAGCGTCCTTGAGCTGCCGGCAACGCTCCGCCGGCACGAGGCCGCGTGCTCGAGCGCCTCGAGCTGGCGCACGTTGTCCGGAAACTCGACGAGCGTCAGGGTACTCGGCCGAACGCGCCAGAACCCAGTAGTCGACCAGGAACTCGATGTCCGCGATCCCGCCGGCGTCCTGCTTGACGTCGAACTCACCCGGCTTCGCCTGCGAGAGCTCGGTTCGCATGCGCTGGCGCATCTTCACGACTTCGGATCGCAGTTTCGTCGCGATCGACGTGCGCCACGAGTATCTCGCGTCGAGTCCGCTCGAACGCGTCGCAGACGTCACGCGAGCCGGCGAGCGCGCGGCTGCGCAGCAGCGCCTGATGCTCCCACACCCAGGCCTCGGACTCCTGGTAGCGGCGGAAACCGTCGAGGCTCGTTACGAGCAGCCCGGCGCGACCGCTCGGCCGCAACCGCGTATCGATCTCGTACAGCTTGCCCGAGCTCGTCTGAATCGAGAGGAAGTGTATGAGGCGCTGCACGAGCCGCGCGAAGAAACGCTCGTTGTCGAGCGGCGGCGAGCCGTCTGTCTCCTGCTGCTCGCCGCGCGAATCGTGCAGGAACACGAGATCCAGATCCGAGCCGTAGCCGAGCTCGAGGCCGCCGAGCTTGCCGTAGCCGACGATCGCAAAGCCGGCCTCGCGCGGCGGCGGGCCGCAGCGCGGCGTGCCGTACTTCGCCACGAGCTCGGCGCGCGCCATGCCGAGCGAATAGTCGAGCACGAGCTCGGCCGTGTCCGTCAATCGGTCGCTGACTTTCATGATAGGCAGCGAACCGAGGCGATCCGCGATCGTGATGCGGAACATCGCCGTGCGCTGGAACACGCGGATCGCGTCGAGCGCGGCCTCGGTATCGCCGGGCGCCACGTCGTGCGTGGTCCGCTCGAGCAATGCCGCGAGCTCGGCACGCGAGGGCGGCGTGTCGAACACGCGTTCGTCCAGCAGTTCGTCGAATAGCAGCGGCTGCTCGGCAAGTTGCCGCGCAAGCCATGCGCTGTCGACGACGAGCTTCAGCAAACGCTCGAGCGCGGCGGGGTTCTCGTTCAGCAGCGCGAGATAGGCGCTGCGGCGACACACGGCGCGGAATACCGGCAACACTCGTTCGAGGGATTTTGCCGGCGCGGCATGTCGGCCGATCAGCTGCACCGTGCGGCTCATGACTGCGGCGAGCCGCTGGCGACCGATCTCCTCCATGCGCTGATACAAGCCGCCGTGACGCAGCTCTTTCAGCAACGCGTGCGCCTGGTCGTCCTCAGCCAGCGGCGTGTTCGCGAGCATCGCCCCGACGTCACCAGTTTCCCAAGCCGCTCCGACGGGATCGGCGGCGCGACCGGCTGCGCCTTCCGCTTCCCACGCGACGCTCTTGAACTCCACTTCGACGACGGCTCGTTGACGGGCGATCCGTTCGTCCAGTGCGCCCCAGCTCGGCTCGCCAAGCGCGTATGCGAGCCGCTCGCGCTCCTCGGTAGCGGTTGGCAGCGTGTGCGTTTGTTCGTCGGCGAACGCCTGGAGGCGGTTCTCGACAATGCGCAGCAGCCGATACGCGCCGCCGAGCGCCGCTACCGTGCTCTCCGGCAGCTGCCGGTCGCCGACGAGCAGTGAAAGGACGCGCAGCAACGACCGTTCACGGAGCTCCGGCCGACGGCCGCCGCGCACGATTTGGAACGCCTGCGCGATGAACTCGATCTCGCGGATACCGCCGGGGCCGAGCTTGATGTTCTCAGCCATGTCCTTGCGCGCAACTTCCCGGCTGATCAAGCGCTTCATCTGCCGCAATGCATCGAACACACCGTAGTCGAGATAACGGCGATAGACGAACGGCGTCAGCACGAGATCGAATACGTCGTGGGCGAACTCGTGGCCGGTGATCAGCCGAGCCTTTACGTACGCGTAGCGTTCCCAGTCCCGGCCGTGCTCCACGAGATACGACTCGAGCGCTGCGAGGCTCACCGCCAGCGGCCCGCTGGCACCGAACGGCCGCAACCGGGTATCGACGCGATACACGAAGCCGTCCTCGGTGCGCTGATCGAGTAGCCGTATCAGCAGCTGAGCGACGCGCAGAAAGTAGGTCTCGGGCTCGACTTTCAGGCCCGCGGCGAGCTCCTCCGCAGTGTCCGGGTACACGAACACGAGATCGACGTCGGAGGAAAAATTCAGCTCGTTGCCGCCGAGCTTGCCCATGCCGAGAACGAGCAACGGCAGCTCGCGACCAGTCGGATCGCGCGGCCTGCCGAAACGGGGCTCGAGCTGCGCCGCAGCAAAGGTCGCTGCTGTATCGATCAGGCACTCAGCCAATAACGACACGTCTGCCAACGTGGCGTCGAGACTCGCGAGCCCGGCGATGTCGCGCCACGCGATGCGCGCCATCTCGATCTGGCGCGTTCGCCGCAGGGCCGTCATGGCCTGCGCTTCAGTGGCAGATTCCAGACGCAGGCGTGCGCGGATGGCGGCAGCTTCGAGTGGCGCGGAATCGCGAAGACGTTCGAGTAACTCCTGCGGATAGCGCAGCAGCGCGCCGAGCACGAAGTCGCTGACCACGGCGACACGCACGGCGGACTCCGCGAACTCGGTCGGCAGCGGCACGGCGAGATCGGCCAGCCGTGCGGCCACGCGTTCGTAGCGTTCGGTCAGGGTCGCGGGCAGATCCGGCGGAGGTTGCAGCATCAATGCCTGGGGTCAGTCGAAGCGATCGACCGGCAGCGATTTGTGCCGCTGCCACGGACACGGACGGACACGGACACAGTGAAGGCGATGACCACCGCCACAACGGCCTTGCAAGTGTTCATACGGTCCTCCGGTGCCGCCCGCGAATCCCCGCCCGTGCCGAGGCATTCCACACTGTCCCGAGCGTTTGTGGAAGCGCCGAAAAAAGAAAGCCCCGCACGGAGCGGGGCTTTCGATTCGAGCCAAAGAGCTCGCGAAGGTTTACATCATGCCTTCCATGCCATGGCCATGACCACCGCCGCCCGCCGCGTCCTTCTCCTGCTTCGGCGCCTCGGCGATCATCGCCTCGGTCGTGAGCAGAAGACCCGCCACCGACGTCGCATTCTGCAACGCGAGACGCGTGACTTTCGTTGGGTCGATGATGCCGAACTTCACCATGTCACCGTACTCGCCGTTGGCCGCGTTGAAGCCGTAGTTGCCCTTGCCGCCCATGACGGCGTTCAGGACCACGGATGCATCCGCGCCGGCATTACCGACGATCTGGCGCAGCGGCTCTTCGATGGCCTTGCGCAGGATGTTGATGCCGACGGTCTGGTCGTCGTTGGCGCCCTGGAGGCTGGTAATGCCCTTCAGCGCACGCAGCAGCGCCACGCCACCGCCCGGCACCACGCCTTCCTCGACGGCCGCGCGCGTCGCGTGCAGCGCATCCTCGACGCGAGCCTTCTTCTCCTTCATCTCGACTTCCGTCGCAGCGCCGACCTTGATGACCGCGACACCGCCGGCCAACTTCGCGACGCGCTCCTGGAGCTTCTCGCGGTCGTAGTCGGACGTGGACTCTTCGATCTCCTTGTTGATCTGATCGATGCGGCCCTTGATGTCGGCCTTCTTACCGTGGCCGTCGACGATCGTGGTGTTCTCCTTAGAGACCTGCACCTTCTTGGCTTCGCCGAGATCGTTCAACGTGGCCTTCTCGAGCGACAGGCCCACCTCTTCGGAGATGACCTGGCCGCCGGTCAGAGTCGCGATGTCCTGCAGCATGGCCTTGCGACGGTCGCCGAAGCCCGGCGCTTTGACCGCCGCGACCTTCACGATGCCGCGGATGTTATTGACGACCAACGTCGCGAGCGCCTCGCCTTCGAGGTCCTCGGCGATGATCAACAGCGGTCGACCCGACTTCGCCACGGCCTCGAGCAGCGGCAGCAGCTCGCGGATGTTCGAGATCTTCTTGTCGTGGATCAGGATCAGCGGGTTCTCGAGGTTGACCGACTGGCTCGCCTGGTCGTTGATGAAGTAAAGCGACAGGTAGCCGCGGTCGAACTGCATGCCCTCGACGACGTCGAGCTCGTTCGAAAGACCCGACCCTTCCTCGACCGTGATCACGCCTTCCTTGCCGACCTTGGTCATCGCCTGGGCGATGATCTTGCCGATCTCTTCGTCAGAGTTGGCGGAGATCGTGCCGACCTGGGCAATCGACTTGTCGTCCTTACACGGCTGCGACAGCTTCTTCAGCTCGTCGATGATCGCGATGGTGGCCTTGTCGATGCCGCGCTTCAGATCCATCGGGTTGAAGCCCGCGGAGACCGACTTTAGGCCCTCGCGGAGAATCGCCTGGGCCAACACGGTGGCCGTCGTGGTGCCGTCGCCGGCGGCATCGGAAGTCTGCGAAGCGACCTCCTTCACCATCTGCACGCCCATGTTCTCGAACTTGTCCTCGAGCTCGATCTCCTTCGCGACCGAGACACCGTCCTTCGTGACGGTCGGGGCGCCGAAGCTCTTCTCGAGCACGACATTGCGGCCCTTCGGGCCGAGTGTGACTTTGACTGCGTTCGCGAGAACGTTGACGCCCTTCATCATTCGCTGGCGGGCATCATCGGAAAAACGGACTTCTTTCGGAGTCGCCATGACTCTGTCTCCTGAAAAATTTTGAACTAGCTATGGAATGGGTCGAATTCGTTTACTTCTCGATGACCGCCATGACGTCGTCTTCGCGCATGACCAGCAGGTCTTCGCCATCGATCTTGACCTCGGTGCCGGAGTACTTACCAAACAGCACCTTGTCGCCTTTCTTCAGATCGAGCGGGCGAATTTCGCCGTTCTCGAGCAGCTTGCCTTTGCCGACCGCGATCACCTCGCCCTTGCTCGGCTTCTCGGTGGCTGTGTCCGGGATCACGATGCCGCCCGGTGACTTGCGCTCCTCTTCGGTACGCCGAACCACGACGCGATCGTGCAGGGGACGAAGTTTCATGAATGCTCTCCCTTATTCAAGCATTTGAATTGATGTCGGATTTTCTGACCGGTGGCTTTTTCGTTAGCACTCGGTCTGAGTGAGTGCCAATCATATGGATCGGCCGGCCGATTTCAAGGCTTTTTGAGATCAAAGTCATGACAGCGGTCCGAATGCGCCGGTATGCTGCGTCGGATTTGACGGGGTGCAGCGCCGCGGTGAGCTCACAAACATTGCTCGTCCTGACGACCTGCGGTAACGCCGCAGATGCCGGGAGCCTCGCGGCACTGCTCGTGGAGCAACGGCTCGCGGCCTGCGTCAACGCCCTGGACCAGGTTACTTCGACCTATCGCTGGCAGGGCCTGGTGCAGCAGGATCAGGAGACGCTGTTGGTCATAAAGACCACCGTTGCGCGTTACCCGGCCGTCGAGCAGGCGATCCGCGCGCACTCGAAATACGAGCTGCCCGAGGTCCTGGCGATCCCGGTGTCGGCAGGCTCGAGCGCATATCTCGACTGGGTCCGGGAATCCGTCGCAGGGAACGAGGACTAATACGCATGACGCGCTTCCGCCGCCGACTCCTGCTTCCCGCATGCGCCTTGCTCGCGATCGCGAGCAGCGCTTGTCAGGCGCAGTCGCAAGATCCGCCGCCACCGCAAAAGGTGTTCCAGTATTCGACGCGCGCGGATGCGGAGCGCATATATCTCGACTTCTCGATCCTCGACGGCTTCTACCTGTACCGCGCGCGGTTCGGGTTCGACAGCGGCACCGACGGCGTCGCCCTCGGCGCGACTTTGTTCCCGCGTGGCGAGACGCACAAGGATGAGTTCTTTGGCGAGCAGGAGATCTATCGCGGCAAATTCGCGATCGCGATTCCGTACCAACGCACCGGGGCGGCCAAAGCCCTCGATTTGAATTTGCAGCTTCAGGGCTGCGCCGACTTCGGCCTGTGCTATTTGCCGCAGGAGTGGACGGCCACAATCGCATTACCCGCGGCGGCCGCGAGCGGCGCGGCGCGTCCGAGCTTGTTCGAGGCCGGCCCGGCTTCGGCGGCGAGCGCGGCCACCGATGACCTGCTGCCGGCCGACCAGGCGTTCGCGATGAACGCGCGGTTCGACAAACCAAACGAACTGACCGTGGCCTGGCAGATCGCGCCGGGCTACTACCTGTACCGCGACAAGCTCACGGTCACTGTCAACGGCAAGATCGACATCGGCGCCGCGAGCCTGCCGGCCGGCAAGCCGCACAAGGACGACAACTTCGGCGACGTGCAGATATTCCGCGATTTCGTCGAGGCGAAAGTGCCGTTCGCGCGCGCAAGCCCGAACGCCATCGATGTCGTGGTGATCGCGGGCTTCCAGGGCTGCAAGGACAACAGCATCTGTTACCCGCCCGGCCAGCAGACGATGCCGATGGTGCTGCCGGCGACGAGCGAGTTCCCCGCAGCGACGACCGGCGCGTCGGCGGAGGGACCTGTGTCGGAGCAGGACCAATGGGCGGCGCGAATCATCAACGGGTCGTGGCTCAGCCTGCTCGGTTGGTTCTACGTCGCGGGCCTCGCACTGTCGCTGACCCCGTGCGTGCTGCCAATGGTGCCGATCCTGTCGAGCATCATCGCCGGCCAGGGCGCCGTGTCGTCGCGCCGCGGCTTCCTTCTGTCGTTGTCTTACGTCCTCGGCATGGCTGCCACCTACACGGGCGCTGGCGCACTCGCCGCGCTCGCCGGCGGCCAGATCCAGGCGCTGTTCCAGAAGCCCTGGATCATCACGCTGTTCGCCGGTCTGTTCGCCGTGCTCGCGTTGAGCATGTTCGGCTTGTTCGAGCTGCAAATGCCGACCGCCTTGCAGACGCGGCTCGCCAACATGGCCAACAAACAGAAGGCGGGCACGTTCCTCGGCACCGCGGTGATCGGCGCCCTCACGGCGTTGATCGTCACGACCTGCGTAGCGCCGCCGCTCGTCGGTGCGCTCGCCGTCATCGGCCAAACCGGCGACGTCGCGCGCGGCTCCGGCGCACTGTTTGCGCTCAGCATCGGGATGGGCTCGCCGTTGCTGGTGGTGGGCGCCTCGGCCGGGCAGTTGCTGCCTCGGGTCGGCCCGTGGATGAACACGGTCAAAGCCGCGTTCGGCGTGCTGATGCTCGGCATGGCTATCTGGATGATGCAGCGCGTACTGCCGGGGCCGGTCACGTTGGTCCTCTGGTCGTTGCTCGTGTTCCTGACCGGCGTGTTTCTCGGAGCATTCGAGCCACTCCCGGCTGAACCCGAGTGCCGTGCGCCGACTGGCCAAAGGCGTCGGCGTGCTGGCGTGCCTGTACGGCGCCCTGATGCTGATCGGCGCCACGCTGGGCGGCGAAGATCCGCTCCGCCCGATCCCGCAGGCTGCCGTGGCGCGCGCCGGCACCGGGCGGCGCCATGGCGGTGGCCAAGCCGGCACTCGAGTTCCGTCCGATCGAGAGCGTGGCAGCGCTCGATCAGGCGCTGGCGGAAGCGCGCCAGACTCACCAACCCGTGATGCTAGACTTCACGGCGGAGTGGTGTATCTCCTGCAAGGAGATGGAACACAACACCTTCCCCAACGAAGGGGTGATCGGCGCGCTGAAACCGTTTATGTTGTTGCGTGCCGACGTAACCGCGAACGACAAAGATGACCAAGCGCTACTGCAACGCTTCCGCAGCTTCGGACCCCCGACGATCGCGTTCTTCGACGCGGCCGGCACCGAGCGCGAGAACTTCAAGCTCGTCGGATTCGTTCCGCCCGCAGACTTCGCCAAGCACGTCACGAGCCTGGCCGCTCTCTGAGGACTGCCGCCGTGGCTAGGTCGCGGCCCGCCCTCCTGACCTTGGGCCTGAGCGCCGCCGCGGTACTCGGGTATGTAACCTACCGGTTGCTCGTGCCGACGGCGGCCGAGGCGCCACCTGCAAGCGAGCGCTGACAGAGGAGCAGGAGCAAGCGCCGGCGCGCCAGCTTGCCGACACGCTGCCCGACTTCACGCTCGCGAACCTCGCCGGCGAACCACAATCGATCAAGAGCCTTCGGCCGGCAAGCCCATGCTCATCAACTTCTGGGCGACCTGGTGCGGCCCGTGCCTGCGTGAGATCCCGATGCTGAAGGAGCTGCAGGCCGCGCGGCCCGACATCCAGATCGTGGGCATCGCGATCGACAGGCGCGAGCCGGTGGAGAAGTTCGCCGCCGAACAGGCCTTCAACTACCCGATCCTCGTGGGGCAAAGCGAGGCCTGGGAAGCGGCCGCGGCGCTCGGCGTCGACGTCTACGCCCTGCCGTTCACCGTCTTCGCCGGGGCGGACGGCGCCCTGCTTGGCGTCCACACGGGCGAACTGCATGCCGAGCATCTGGCCGAGTTCCAGGCCGTCATCGACGATCTGCAGGCAGCGAAGATCGGCGTTCAGGAAGCTCGGAGCCGTATCGCGGGCCGAATGTAGGTCAGTTCAGCCGAAAACATCGACATAGTGCCGCTAACTGCGGCGAAAACGGGTAAACTCGCTGCCAACGCTACGGCAGGTGGGTTGCCATGGCCCGGTTCTTATTGTTGAACGGCCCCAATCTGGGGCAGCTCGGCGTGCGGGAGCCCGGGATCTACGGCAGTACGACGCTGACGGAGATCGAGCATCGGCTCCGGGCCCAGGCCGGCGCGGCCGGGCACGAGCTCGACGCCTTCCAGAGCGACTCCGAGCCCGACCTCATCAAGCGCATTCATGAGGCTCGCGACGCAGCGAATTGCGGTGATCCTCTTCAATCCGGCCGCCTTCACTCACACGAGCGTCGCGCTGCGCGACGCGTTGCTGGCGGTGCAGATCCCGTTCATCGAGCTGCACCTGTCGAACGTCGCCGCCCGCGAGCCGTTCCGCCACAAGTCGTTTCTTCGCCGACGTCGCGCTCGGAACGATCGCGGGCTTCGGCACCGACCAGCTACGAGCTCGCGCTCACCGCGGCGATCCGCCACGTGTCCCAAGGAGGGGAAATAGTGGACATAAGAAAAGTAAAAAAACTGATCGAGCTGCTCGAAGAATCGGGAATTTCGGAGATCGAGATCTCCGAGGGCGAGGAATCCGTGAGGATCAGCCGCTATCCGCAGCCGGGCACGGTCAGCGTCACAGCCGCGCCAATGCGCCCTCGCCCCGCAAACGGCCGCCGCCGCGGCGCCCGCCGCCGCAAGCGCGAGCTCCGCTGCCGACACCCGCGTCGCGCGGCCAGCAGGTCACGGCTCCCATGGTCGGCACGTTCTATAGCGGCCCGGCGCCCGGCGCGAAGCCGTTCGTCGAGATCGGCAGCGAAGTGAAGCCCGGCGACACGCTCTGCGTCATCGAAGCCATGAAGATGATGAACCAGATCGAGTCGGAGTTCGCGGGCCGCGTCGTCAGCGTGCTGGTCGAGAACGGCAACCCGGTCGAGTTCGGCCAGCCGTTGTTCGTCATCGAAGAATAACCGCGCACGGGCGCACCACGATGCTCGACAAAGTTCTGATCGCCAATCGCGGCGAGATCGCACTTCGCATCCTTCGCGCCTGCCGTGAGCTCGGCATCAAGACCGTGGCCGTGCATTCGACAGCCGACACCACGTTGAAGCACGTGCTGTTGGCCGACGAAACGGTCTGCATTGGTCCGCCGCGCTCGCAGCAAAGCTACCTGAACATGCCGGCCATCATCGCCGCGGCCGAGGTCACGGACGCGGTGGCGATCCATCCAGGCTACGGTTTCCTGTCCGAGAACGCGGACTTCGCCGAGCGCGTCGAAGAGAGCGGCTTCATCTTCATCGGACCGAAACCCGAGACGATTCGCCTGATGGGCGACAAGGTGTCGGCCATCAAGACCATGCGCGCTGCCGGCGTACCGTGCGTGCCGGGCTCCGACGGGCCGCTGACCGACGACCCGCAGGAGAACGCGCGGCTTGCACGCGAGATCGGCTACCCGGTCATCATCAAGGCGGCGGCCGGCGGCGGCGGCCGCGGCATGCGCGTCGTGCACAGCGACGCGGCGTTGTTCAACGCTGTGGCGATCACGCGCGCAGAAGCGCTGTCCGCGTTCGGCAACGAACAAGTCTACATGGAGAAGTTCCTCGAACATCCGCGACACATCGAGTTCCAGGTGCTGGCCGACAGCCACGGCAACGCGGTGCACTTGGGCGAGCGCGACTGCTCGATGCAGCGCCGCCACCAGAAGGTCATCGAGGAATCGCCGGCGCCGGGCTTGAGCGATGAGGAGCGCCAGAAGATGGGGCAACGCTGCGTCGACGCGTGCCTGCAGATCGGCTATCGCGGCGCCGGCACGTTCGAGTTCCTGTACCAGGACGGCGAGTTCTTCTTCATCGAGATGAACACGCGCGTCCAGGTCGAGCATCCGGTGACCGAGCTCGTGACGGGCATCGACATCGTCAAGGCCCAGCTCGCGATCGCGGCAGGCGAGCAGCTGCCGTTCCGCCAGCCGGACATTCGCTGGCGCGGCCACGCGATCGAGTGCCGCGTGTGCGCCGAGGACCCGAAGACCTTCGTGCCGTCTCCGGGCACCGTGAGCCTGTGGCATCCGCCGGGCGGCCCCGGGATCCGCGTAGACAGTCACATGTATAGCGGCTACGCCGTGCCGCCGTACTACGATTCGCTGATCGCGAAGATCATCGCCCACGGCGAGCACCGCGGTGCGGCGATCGCGCGTATGAACACCGCGTTGCACGAGGTCGTCGTCGACGGGATCAGCACGAACATCCCGTTGCACCAGGAAATCTTCCAGCACGCCGCGTTCAAGGCCGGTGGTACGGACATTCACTATCTCGAGCGCCGGCTCGGCCTGAAATAGCGGCCGCGAGCGGGTGCGTCAGCAACTCACGCTGCAGCTCGACGCCGCCGCGGTACCGACAGCCGAAGCGTTGCTCGAGCTCGCAGGCGCGGAGTCGATCGCACTCGCCGACGCGGGCGACGACCCTGTGCTCGAGCCACTGCCGGAAACTACGCCGCTGTGGCCGCACGTGGCGCTGCGCGCCGTGTTCCCGGCCGACGCGGAGCTCGCAAGCGTCGGAGGGCTGCTGCAGAGCGTGTGCGCCGCGAGCGAGATCAAGATCACGGTGTTGCGCGACGCCGATTGGCAGGCGGCCATTCGTCAGGTGTTCAAAGCCCGAGCGTTCGGCCGGCGTATCTGGCTCGCGCCGGCCGACGACGCAGCAGTACCCGCTGGCCGGGTCGGAATCCGCCTGCACATGGGCCTTGCCTTCGGCACGGGCGAGCACCCGACGACGGCCCTGTGCCTCGACTGGCTCGACACGCCATGTCCGCGCGGGCACGACGGTACTCGACTACGGCTGTGGTTCGGGCGTGCTCGCGATCGCAGCCCTGGCGCTCGGCGCGAGCCACGCGTGGGCCACGGACAACGACCCGCAGGCGCTCGCAGCCACACGTGCAAATGCCGAGCTGAACGGCGTCGCGCCACAGGTCAGCGGTCACAGCGCCCGAAGCATTGCCGGCCGTGGCGGTCGATATCGTCGCGGCCAACATTCTGGCTGGCCCGCTGATCGCGCTCGCGCCGCGTTTGGCAGCGTACGTTCGGCCGGGTGGGCGTGTCGTGCTCGCTGGCATCCTGTCGACTCAAGCGGCCCAGGTGACGCAAGCCTATGCACCCTACTGCACCGACTTTGCGCAGACCGTCGAGCAGGGCTGGGTGCGGCTCGCGGCGATTCGCCGCGGCGCGAGCGCGAGTTAATACGCCGGCGAACCGTTAGAATCGGCCGCGAGGAGCGACCGTCGCATGTTGTTCACGCGCTGCCCCGAATGCACCACGACTTTCCGGGTCTCTGACGAAGCCCTGCGGAAAGCCAATGGGCAGGTTCGCTGCGGCCGCTGCGCGAGCGTGTTCAACGCGATCGCCGAGCAGGTCGACGGCGACCCACACACGGCGGACGTCGCAAGTCGTGAGGCGCAGACGACGGCGCCCGCCGCTGCACCAGCCGCGGCGCAATCGGCAGAATCCGAGGCATGCATCGAAGCGACGCCTGCCGACTTCGAGCCCACACCACTGCCACATCGCGCGACCGAGCCAGCGGAGCCGACCGCCGCGAGCATTGGAGTCGGCTCGATCGCCGAGGTCGTGGCCGAAGCCGAGCTCGCGAGCCATGACCACGAACCGTCGGTCGCGCCCCCGACGAGCGCGCGCGATGATGCGACGCCGATCAGCGCGGAGCGCGTCGACGAGGTGCTGGACACCACGGCGGACACGCCGTTGCTCTCCACTGAGCCGCCGTGGCGACCGCTCAACGCCGCGACCCCGCGTTCAAGCCGCCGGTGGGGCTTCGCGGTAGCGTTCGCCCTCGTCCTGCTCGGCGTGCAGATCGCAAATCACTTCCGCGCCACGCTCGCGGGCCACCCGATTTTCGGTTCGTGGGCGCAGCAGGCTTACGCGTTCGTCGGCGTGACCGTGACGCCACGCTGGGACGTGCGCCAGTACGAGATTCTCGATTGGGTCGCAACCGCCGAACCGAACACTCGTGGCGTGGGTAGCTTGAAGATCAGCGCGCGCATCCAGAATCGCGGCCCGCAGCAACAACCGTATCCGCGTTTGCAACTGCGTCTAAAAGATCGCTGGGAGAAAGCCGTCCGTAGCCGTATTTTCGGGCCGGACGAATATCTGTCGCGCGATGCGCCACACGCACAACTGATGGCGGCTGGCGAGACCGCGCGCGCGGAGATCGAAGTCGTCGATCCCGGTCCCGATGCATACGGTTTCGAGCTCGATGTTTGCATCGAGGTCGAAGCAAACAGACTAACGTGCCGTACCGACAAAGTATTTCTCTGACGCGCGCGCGCGGACAAACGTGCTAGGCAAAACTCGCGCGCTGCGTGTATGATTCTCGTACCCTGAATCGGTTTTCTACTGCTAGAAAAACGGGGTTAGCGTCAACGAGTGCACACCTGGCTGCGTACCGGGGCGAAACTGCTTTCGCTGACAGCATGCGTGACGCTAAGAAGAGAACTGGCTTAGAACCGATTCAGCGGTGATTGTGGTTACGTTCTGCAGGGGAGAACGTCGTGATCGCGACGCCGAGCATAAAGAAAACCTCACGCAAGAAAACTAGACGCACCTCGAGCCACCCGACTTCGGTCGGAGTACGCCACAAGCCGCTCAGTAGCCTGACGGACGAGTGCCTGAACAGCTACTTCGAGAACCTGAACGGGCACAAGCCAGGCGATCTCTACCAGCTGGTCATCGGCGAGGTCGAGAAGCCGCTATTGCGCGCTGTGCTGACCTACACGCACGGCAATCAAAGCGAGGCCGCCGAGATCCTCGGGATCAATCGCGGCACGCTGCGAAAGAAGCTCAAAGCCTACAAGCTCCCGGGCAGATGAGCCCTGCGCGGCAGAAACGGCGAGCCACGCCACGCCGCCGCGCCACCGACCTAGAAACCGCCCCACGGCGGCGGCGCGCGCTACTCAGCGTGGCCGACAAGCAAGGCTTGGAACCGCTCGCCCAGGGCCTTGCGGCGCTCGGCTACGAGCTCGTCTCCACGGGTGGTACGGCCAAAGCGCTGCGCAAGACCGGCGTCGACGTGACCGAGGTCGCAACGATCACGGGCTTTCCCGAAATCATGGATGGCCGCGTAAAGACGCTGCATCCGCACATTCACGGTGGTCTGCTCGCGCGCCGCGGCATCGACGACGCGGTGCTCGCCGAGCACGGCATCGGCGTCATCGATCTTCTGGTCGTGAATCTGTACCCATTCGAAGCGACGACGGCGAGACCCGACTGCACCGACGCAGAAGCCATCGAGAACATCGATGTCGGCGGCCCCGCCATGCTGCGTGCGGCGGCGAAGAATCACGAGCACATCCTCGTGGTAGTAGACCCCGCCGACTATGCGCCGGTGCTCGCAGCACTCGAGGAAGACAACGTTCCGACCGGCCTGCGTCGCGAGCTCGCGATCAAAGCGTTCAGCCACACGTCACGCTACGACGCCGCGATCAGCTCGTACCTGCGCACTCACAGCGCGGCGCCCGAAGCTTGGCCCGATCCGCTGCTGCGCAGCTGGCGTCTCGCACAGGCGCTGCGCTACGGCGAAAACCCGCACCAGCGCGCGGCATTGTATCGTGCGGCCGAGCACGTGCCCGGTACCGTCGCGCATGCGACGCAGCGTGCAGGGGAAGGAGCTTTCATTCAACAATCTCGTCGACGCCGACGCCGCCTTCCAGGCGGTGAAAGCGTTCGAGGCCGCGGCCTGCGTGATCGTGAAGCACGCGAATCCGTGCGGCGTGGCCGTCGCCGCAACGCCGTCCGCGGCTTATCAGCTCGCGTATCGTACGGATCCCACTTCGGCGTATGGCGGCGTGATCGCATTCAACCGGCCGCTCGACCAGGCTTCGGCCGAGGCTATCCTCGCCCAGCAGTTCGCCGAGGTCATCGTCGCGCCGGAAGTCACGAAGTCTGCGCGCACGGCGCTCGCGAGGAAGCCGGCCATCCGCGTGCTCGAAGCCGGTTGGCCAACCGCATCGGCCGCGGGCGATCGCAGCCTCGAGATCAAGACGATCGAGGGCGGCGCATTGCTCCAGGACTCGGACCGCGGCCACGTCGATCTCGCAGCGGCCAAGATCGTCACGAGCCGCGCCCCGACGGGCGAGGAGTTGCGCGATCTGCAGTTCGCCTGGACCGTCGTGAAGTTCGTGAAGTCCAATGCCATCGTCTACACGCGTGGCGGCGCAACGCTCGGGATCGGCGCGGGCCAGCCGAGCCGCGTCATGAGCGCGCGCATCGCGGCGTTGAAGGCCGAAGAAGCCGGGCTCGCTCTCCCCGGCTCCGTCATGGCGTCAGACGCGTTCTTCCCGTTCCGCGACGGGATCGACGCCGCGGCGGAGCGCGGCATCCGCGCGGTCGTGCAACCCGGCGGGTCGATGCGCGACAACGAGGTCGTGAAAGCTGCCGACGAGCACGGCATGACGATGGTCTTCACTGACATGCGGCATTTCCGGCATTGACGCGTAACGGAGCGGAACGTGAAAGTCCTCGTCATCGGTAACGGCGGCCGCGAGCATGCGATCGCCTGGAAGCTGGCCCAATCGACGAAGGTGACCGAGGTTTTCGTCGCGCCGGGTAACGCCGGCACGGCTACGCGAGCCCAAGGTCCGCAATGTGCCGATTCCCGTCACGGATTTCGACGGGCTCGTGGAGCTGGCCAAGCGCGAGCGCGTCGACCTCACGATCGTGGGCCCTGAGATTCCGCTCGTCGGCGGCGTTGTCGATCGTTTCGAGCAGCAGAGTCTCAAATGCTTCGGTCCGCGCGCGGCGGGCGCGCAGCTGGAGGGCTCGAAGGCCTTCACCAAAGAGTTCCTGAGCCGGCATAGGATTCCGACCGCCGCCTACCGGGAGTTCACAGACTTCGCCTCAGCGCGCGACTACGTGCGTACCCTCGCGCCACCCGTCGTCATCAAAGCGGACGGCTTGGCCGCCGGCAAAGGCGTGATCATCGCGGCGACGCTCGCGGACGCAGAAGACGCACTCGACCGGGTGCTACGTCAGGGCGTATTCGGTGCGGCGGGTGCGAAAGTCGTGATCGAGGACTTCCTGCGCGGCGAGGAAGCCAGCTTCATCGCAATCGTCGACGGCACGCGCGTCGTGCCGCTGGCAAGCTCGCAGGACCACAAGACGCGCGACGACGGCGATCGCGGCCCGAACACGGGCGGCATGGGCGCCTACTCGCCGGCGCCGGTCGTCACGCCGGCGGTCCACGACCGGGTGATGCGCGAGATCATGCTGCCCACCGTGCGCGGCCTCATGGCGGACGGCATCCATTACCGCGGCTTTCTGTACGCCGGCCTCATGATCGATGACGCAGGCAGACCGTTCGTCATCGAGTTCAACTGCCGGCTCGGCGATCCGGAGACGCAACCGATCCTGTTTCGCCTGCACGCCGATCTCGCGGACGTGTGCCTGTCTTGCTTCGACGGCACGCTCGGCACCAAGCCGATCGAGTGGGATTCCCGCGCCACGGTCGGCGTGGTCATGGCGAGCCGTGGCTACCCCGATGCGTACGACAGGGGCAAGCCGATCAGAGGTCTCGACCGAGCCACGGGCAGCGACGTGAAGGTCTTCCACGCCGGCACGCGGCTAGAGAACGGCACAGTGCTGACGGACGGTGGCAGAGTATTGTGTGTCGTGGGTGCCGGCACGAGCGTCCGCGGCGCCTGTGACGCAGCCTACGCGGGTGTTCGCGAGATCACGTGGGACGGCGCGTTCTATCGCACCGATATCGGCTACCGCGCCATCCAGCGCGAAGAAGCCAGCTGACGGAGGCTGCTCTTTTTCCGCGTTCCGGCGGCACCGCAGAGAGCAGTGGCCGGGACCGCCGTGAATACATCCCTGTAGGCTCGCGCGCGCACATCCTGTGCGCGAGCGTCCCGGCCACCGCTCTCTGCGGTGCCGCCGGAACACTGCGTAGCGCTTGGTGGCTGTTTAGCGCTTCATCGACTCGAAGAAGTCGGCGTTCGTCTTCGTGTCCTGCAGCTTCGAAAGCAGGAACTCGATGGCCGCCAGCTCGTCCATCGGGTGCAGCACCTTGCGCAGCACCCACATCTTCTGCAGCTCGTCAGGCGCCGTCAGCAGCTCTTCCTTACGAGTACCCGAGCGATTGATGTTGATGGCCGGGAACACGCGCTTCTCCGCGATACGGCGATCCAGGTGGATCTCCATGTTGCCCGTGCCCTTGAACTCCTCGTAGATGACGTCGTCCATCTTCGAGCCGGTGTCGATCAGTGCCGTGGCGATGATCGTGAGGGAGCCGCCCTCCTCGATGTTGCGCGCGGCGCCGAAAAAGCGCTTCGGGCGCTGCAACGCATTCGCGTCGACACCGCCCGTCAGCACCTTGCCCGACGACGGCACCACGGTGTTGTAGGCGCGCGCGAGGCGCGTGATCGAGTCGAGCAGGATCACGACATCCTGCTTGTGCTCCGTGAGGCGCTTGGCCTTCTCGATGACCATCTCGGCCACCTGCACGTGGCGCGTGGCAGGCTCGTCGAACGTGCTCGACACGACCTCGCCGCGGACGGTGCGCTCCATCTCCGTAACTTCTTCCGGGCGCTCGTCGATCAGCAGCACGATGAGCTGCACGTCCGGATGGTTCGCGGAAATCGATGCCGCAATGTTCTGCAGCAACATGGTCTTACCGGCTTTCGGCGGAGAGACGATCAGGCCGCGCTGGCCTTTGCCAATAGGCGCGCACATGTCGATGATGCGCGCGGTGAGATCTTCCGTACTGCCGTTGCCCTGCTCGAGCTTGAGCCGCTTCCTCGGGAACAGCGGCGTCAGGTTCTCGAACAGCACCTTGCTCTTCGCGGCTTCCGGTGCGTCGAGATTGATCTCGCCGACCTTCAGCAGCGCGAAGTACCGCTCGCCGTCCTTCGGCGGGCGAATCAAGCCGGAAACCGTATCACCCGTGCGCAGGTTGAAGCGTCGGATCTGGCTCGGGCTCACGTAGATGTCGTCGGGCCCCGCGAGGTAGGAACCGTCCGAGGAGCGCAGGAAGCCGAAACCGTCCTGCAGGATCTCGAGCACGCCTTCGCCGAAGATGCTCTCGCCGTTCTTGGCGTGGGCCTTCAGGACCGAGAAGATGATGTCCTGCTTGCGCGAGCGGGCCAGGTTCTCGATGCCCATCGACTCGCCGAGCGTCACGAGCGCCGCGACCGGGCGCGTCTTCAGCTCGGACAGATTCATCGCATTCTTGGTTTGCTCGAGCTCCGCTGCCGGTATGACGTCGAACTCTTCGTCGTCCGGAAACTCTTCGCGCATCGGCGGACGATTGCGGCGCCCACCGCGCTCGCGTTTGCCGTTGTTATTGTTATTGTTGTTGTTATTGTCGCCAGGCTGCCGCGGGCCGTCCTTCATCCGGGCGCGTGCCGAATTGCCTAAATATCCCCTCACGATGTTCTTACCCGTTACTGGAAGTCGATTGAGTGCGTGTGCCATTGAGATGTGTCTCTAAAAACGATTCGAGTTGTGCTTTGGAAACTGCGCCGACCTGTTGGGCGGCGACTGTGCCGTCGCGGAACAACAGCAAGGTGGGAATACCGCGAATGTTGTACTTCGGCGGCGTTTTCGGATTCTCGTCGATGTTGAGCTTGACGACGCGGAGCTTGTCTTTGTATTGGGTGGCGATGGTGTCGAGGATGGGTGCGATCATCTTGCAGGGGCCGCACCATTCGGCCCAGAAGTCGAGCAGTACCGGTTGAGAAGATTTGACTACGTCTTGCTCGAATGCCGCATCGGTCGTGTGTACGATCTGATCACTCACGATATGAAGTTTCCTCTAGGTACCACTCGCTCCCCGTGAACCCCGGGAGCGGTATGGCGAACGTCGAATAACGCCCGGATGAGCTAAGCCGAAAGTGACGCCGCCTGGCGGGTCAGGCACAATGTGGCGGCTGGTGCTTCCTTCGGGGCTTGCAGGACTACTGTGGATATCTGGGAGGGCGTACCGGTATTTTTAACCGTCGAGAAGCCAATTTGCAAGTATTGAGGCCCGCAATAGAAACCGACACGCCATCGAGCACACCACCTTACCGACCTTCGGTTCGCCGATTTACCTTTATCGGCCGCGTTGCAACAGAGCATCGCCGAAGCCGGGTTCGTCCAGTGCACGCCGATTCAGAGTAAGACCCTGCCGATCGCGATCGACGGGCAGGATGTGGCCGGCCAGGCACAGACCGGAACGGGCAAGACCGCCGCATTCCTGGTCGCCATGTACCATCGGCTCGAGCACTCGCCGCCGATCGACATCGAGCCCGGCCCCCCGGCACCGCGTGCGCTGATTCTCGCGCCGACGCGGGAGCTGGCGGTGCAGGTACACGCGGACGCGGTGGTGCTCGGCAAACACCTGCCCTTCAAGCTCGGGCTTGCGTTCGGCGGCACGGATTACGACAAACAGCGCGACGAGCTCGCCGCCGGCGTCGACGTGCTGATCGGCACGCCAGGGCGCATCATCGATTTCTACAAGCAACGCGTGTTCGGGCTGCGCGGAATTCAGGTGCTGATCCTCGACGAGGCCGATCGGATGTTCGATCTCGGCTTCATCAAGGACATCCGCTTCGTGCTGCGACGGCTGCCCGAGCATGGCCAACGACTGAACCTGTTGTTCTCCGCCACGCTGTCGCACCGCGTGCTCGAGCTCGCGTACGAGCACATGAACGATCCGGAGCTCGTGCGTATCGAGCCCGACAAGATGACCGTCGATCGCGTCACGCAGAGCATCTACTTCCCGGCGAACGAAGAGAAGTTCCCGCTGCTGCTGACGTTACTGCGCGATCGTGATCCGCACCGCACGATGATCTTCGTGAACACGCGGCGCGAGGCCGATCGCTTGAGCGAGCGCCTGCAACACAACGGCATCAAAGCGGAAGCGCTGTCCGGTGACGTGCCGCAGCGCAAACGCTTGCGCATGCTGAAGGACTTCCAGGCCGGACAGCTCGACGTGCTGATCGGCACCGACGTAGCGTCGCGCGGATTGCACGTGCCAGGCGTGAGCCACGTGTTCAACTACGATCTGCCGCAGGATGCAGAAGACTACGTGCACCGGATTGGCCGCACGGCGCGCGCCGGCGCCACGGGCGACGCCATCAGCTTCGGCTGCGAGGCCTACGCGATCTCGTTGCCCGAGATCGAGGCGTTCATCGGCCGCAAGATTCCGGTCGCCTCGTTCGACCACAACGCACTGATGAGCGGGCTGCCACACACCCCGAGCCATCGGCCGCCGCGCCACCGACCGCGGCGGCGGCCAGCGCCGCCGGCGGGCGGCCGAGGCGCCGCCCGTGGCGGCCGCACAGCGCCTGCGAATGCGCGCGTCGCTGATCTAGACCAGATCGGCCACGCCGTCGATGGCCGCGAACCGTCGATCGCGCGCGGCGGCTGGCGCGAGTCGGGCCGACGAATCGCGACGCGTGTGCTCGCACGCCGTGCGAGCGCGCAGCCGCGAGCACGGCGAGACTGTCCTCGATCAGCAAGCGTTCGGCCGCGATCGAACGGCTCATGGCGCTCGAGCGCTTGCCAGAACGCTCGCGCTTTCCTTCGGAGCGGCGAAGTCGTGCGAGCACACGACGCCGTCGACGAGTCGGTCTATGCCGGTGTGCTCGGCCTTGACCTCGAACGTATCGCGATGCGCATTGGTCACGATGCAGAGTCGCTTGCGCCTGCCGCGAACCGCAGCGAGGAACTCGCGCGCGCCCGGTAGGAAACGAATGTGCTCGCGGTGCTCGCGCTTCAGCGTCTTGAGATCGAGACCGAGATCCCGCGTCCAATGATCGAGGCAGTACCACTCGAGCGTGCCGGCCTTGGCAGCGAAGCGCGGCGCTAGCGCCGCTCTGCGACGTCCGCGACGGCTCACGCCGTGCCTGCGCGCATAGCGCTCGCGGCACGAGCTCGAGCCAGAAGAAGTTGTCGAACGCGAGATCGAGCAACGTGCCGTCCATGTCGACGAGCACGGTATCGATCGCGTTCCAATCGACGGCGAAAGTGGCTGCTTGCGCCATGGCTCTATGATACAAGAGGCGCCGTGATCGACCTGACCGAAAAACGCCGCCTGCTCGACGCGATCGCCGGCATCGCCCGCGATGCGGGCCGCGCCATTCTCGAGGTGTACGGCACCGACTTCACCGTCACGCTGAAGGACGACCGCTCGCCGCTGACCGAAGCCGACAAGCGCGCGCACGACGATCATCGACGCGGGCTTGCGCGCGCTCGACCCGCCATTCCGGTGCTGTCGGAAGAAGCGGCGCCCGGAGCAGAGCACGGAACGGCGCAGCTGGCCGCGGTTCTGGCTCGTCGACCCGCTCGACGGCACGAAGGAGTTCCTGAAGCGCAACGGCGAGTTCACCGTGAACATCGCGCTCGTGGTCGGGCATCAGGCCGAGCTCGGCGTCGTGCTCGCACCGGTGCTGGATCGCTTGTACTTCGGCGCGCTTGGGCTCGGCGCCTGGCGACAGGACGGCAACGAACTGCCGGAACCGATCTCATGTCGAGCGAACCGCGAAGACTCCGCCGCGCGTAGTCGGAAGCCGCAGCCACGAGACCGGCGCGCTCGCCGACTACCTGCGCGCGCTGGGGCCACACGCAGTCACGCCCGATGGGCAGCTCGCTGAAAATATGTCTCATTGCCGAGGGCGCGGCGGATCTGTACCCGCGGCTCGGCCCCACGTCCGAATGGGACACCGCGGCCGCGCAGGCTATCCTCGAGAGCGCCGGCGGGCGTATGATCGATTCGGCCGGCCAGCCGCTGCGCTACAACTCCAAAGACGACCTGCTGAACCCTCATTTTCTGGCCTTTGGCGACCAGCGGCGCGATTGGTTGGCGCCGATCCGAAGCAGCCGTGGACGACAAGATAGAAACTGACACCTTTCGCAGCGTGGAGCGACTCAAACAGCTGCGCGTCGAGCACCGCGACCTCGATCTGGTCATCGCTCGACTCGTCAGCGATCCGCACGTCGATCAACTGATGCTGAAGCGGCTGAAAAAACGCAAGCTCATTCTGAAAGACATGATCACGCAGCTCGAGAGCGCGCGCATTCCAGACCTGAACGCGTAGACGCCGCATGGATTTGATGGCGGACATTGGCGCAACGCATACGCGCTGCGCACTCCTCGACGACCAGGGCAACGAAGTCGCTCCGGAGGTCTTCGACAACGTCGACTTCACTGGCCTCGTCGGCATCCTGACCGTCTACCTCGATCATCGCCGCTCGAGCGATCGGCCGAAGCGCGCGGCGCTCGCCATCGCCGCCCCGATGCTCGGCGACGAAGTACGGATGACCAATATCGGCTGGCACTTCTCGCAGACCGAGCTCAAGGCACGAGCTCGGCCTGCAGCGACTGACCGTGTGCAACGATTTCGCCGCGATCGCGTGGGGCCTGCCCCACCTCGACGGCCACTGACCGCAGGCAAATCGGCGGCGGCACGCCGCGCAGCGCGCGCGACGATGGCGGCGTTGGGACCAGGCTCGGGCATCGGCGTGTCGGCACTGCGTGCCCTCGGCCGACGGTTGGACCGTGATGACGGGCGAAGGCGGCCACGTGTCGCTGCCGGCGCTCACGAGCGAGGAGCAGGAGGTGATCGCGATGCTGCGCGAGCGCTTCGGTCACTGCTCCGCCGAGCGCGTGCTGTCGGGCCAGGGGCTCGTGAATCTGTACGTCGCGCTCGCCGAGCTCGCGGGCCGCGGCCAACCGACGGTGACGCCCGAGGACGTCACGCGACTCGCGAGCCAACGCGAGCCGCTCGCACGCAAGACGCTCAGATGTTCTTCGCGATGCTCGGCACCGTGGCCGGTGACCTCGCGCTGACGACCGGCGCATTGGGCGGCGTGTACGTCGCGGGCGGCATCGTACCGCGCGTCCTCGACACGCTCGCCCAGTCCGAGTTTCGTGCGCGCTTCGAAACGAAGGGCCGCTACCGCGACTACATGGCCGCGATTCCGACCTACGTGATCACGGCGGCGCTGCCCGCGTTTCGCGGGCTGAAGTACCTGCTCGGCTATCGCTGAAGCGGCTACTTCTCCGCGGCTTCGATCTGCTTGCGCTGCTCGGCGGCCTGATCGTCGACGGTCTGTTGCACGGCCTTCGCGCGATCGATCGTGCTCGTCAACGGATCGAACACCGTCTCTTTGCGCTGCGGCTTCTGTTCCTGCGGCGGCGGCTGCGAACTGCCGCACGCCGTGAGCATCACCGCCAGTGCCACCAGTAACAACGACGTTTTGAAGGTCATGACTGCCTCTCCGAACGGCTATCGACTCGGCGTAACGTTACGCCAACGCTTTAGAAATACCGAGACGCGGTCGACGTTCGGCGCCGGCAACCCCGATTCCAAGCCTCGCGCGGGGCGGTGTATTCTCCGGCCGATGAATACAACAACAAACTCCGCCGCTCGGCCGTCTCCTGACCCGCGTAGCACCCGTAGAACCCCGCGAAATCGGCGCGGTGGTCGCCGCCTTCTTCCTGTTCTTCTTCATGTGGGCCGGCTATTTCTCGGTCCGGCCGGTGCGCGAAACCGTCGGCACGCTGCTCGGCCGCCAGGCGGTCGCCGACCTGTGGCTGTACACGAGCGCGTTCTCGATCCTGATCATCCCGGTCTACGGTGCCGTGGTCGCGCGTTTCAAGCGCAGCACGTTCCTGCCATGGACCTACGGCATCGTCGCGGTCGCGCTCGCGGGCGTGGGCCTGCTGCTCGATCCGACGCAGTTCAATCCGGCGCTCGGCAAGGCGTTCTACGTCTTCATCAGCGTCGTGAACCTGTTCCTGTTGTCGATGTTCTGGAGCTTCCTGCTCGAGATCTTCGACAAAGCCCAGACGAAACGCCTGTTCGGCGTGATCGCGGCCGGCGGCAGCGCAGGCGCGCTGGCCGGACCGCTGCTGTCGGACCTCACGGTGACGACGATCGGCGAAGCCGGCATCCTGTTCGTCGCGGCCGCGATGTTCGTGATGGCGATCGTGTGCCAACGCATCCTGCTCAGCGGCTGGGCGCGCCAGCCCGGCACCGAAGCGGCCGACGATCGGCCGATCGGCGGCAACGTGTTCGCGGGCGTTACGCTGATCCTGAAGTCGCCGTATCTGCTCGGCATCGCGCTGTTCATCGTCGGCATCTCCGCCGTCAGCACGGTCCTGTACTTCGAGCAACTACGCATCGTGGCCGACACGTTCGCTACTCCCACCGAGCGCACGCGCGTGTTCGCGCGCATCGACTGGATCGTGCAGAGCCTGACGGTGGTGACGCAGGTGTTCCTGACAGGTCGAGTCGCCGCACGTTTCGGCGTCACGACGTTGCTGACGCTCGTGCCGATCCTGATGGTCGCGGCGTTCGCGGGCCTCGCCGGCTACACCACGTTCACGCTGTTTGCGGCGGTGTTCATTCTGCGCCGCGCCGGCGAGTACGCGTTCGTGCGACCGGGCCGCGAGATGCTGTGGAGCCCGCTCGACAAGGAAACCAAGTACAAAGCCAAGAGCACGATCGACGTGCCCGTGTACCGCGGCGCCGACTACGTCGGCGGCCAGGTTACCGTGGCGCTCACGAACCTCGGCGTCTCGCCGAACGGCATGATGGCGGTCGGCGCGGGGATCGCGGCCGCCTGGGCCGTCGTCGGCTGGTGGCTCGGCCGCAGGTTCGAGGGCGATTCCGCGCGGCGAAGCAGCGCGCCGAAGTCGACGCACCGAAGGCCGTTCAGTACATCTCGCGCGTGTAGATCTGGCGGGTTTCGCCGCCGAAGATACCGAACGTGGCCTGCCCGCTCGGGTTCTCGTCGCCCGGCGTCGCGGTGTTCCAGTCGTAGCGGAGCCAGCTTGGCACCGTCGCCGTGATCACCACGCTGCCCTGATTGCCGACGCCGGGCGCTTCGAGTCGCAGGTTGAAGTCGCCGCCGGCCGCGACGGTCGGCGGCAGCCGGAACCGCTCCGCGGCTGGCGCCGCCGCCGCGCACCCCATGCCGCTTACGCCCGGGGAGCCCGTGTCGGTGCACGCAGGTTTCGCCGGGGTTCAGGCTCTCCGTGTAGTTCGAGAACGCGAGCGACACGCCCGTCGTGCACGTGTCGGCGGTGTTCGTCACGAAGCCGGCGGCCGAGCTCGCGTAGTACTCGGCGCGCATCGGCACCGGCAGGTTCACGCGCTCGGAGCCGATGGCGGTGCCCACGCGGACGCGGCCGTAGCGAATCTGTCCGTGGCCGTAAACGGAATACCGGTCGACACGCCGAAAGTCACGGGATTGCCGAGCGGCGCACTGCCCACAGCCACCACGCCATCGCTGTCGAGCACGTTGATCGCGAGCTGGATGCCGGCGTTGAACGGCGCGAGCAGTGTCTTCGTGAAATTCAACCCGCTGCCGCCGCCGAACGTCAGCGTGGCCACGCCGCCGCCTGGTGAGGCGATCGTGGGGTCCGTGGTCGTCGCAGGCAGGCCTGCGGTGTCGAGTGTGCCGGCCGCGCTCGCGTAAGTGCGGCCGGTCAGCGTCGAGTTCGTGAGCTTGAAGAAGGCGCCGGTGTAGTTCGTCGTCGTCGCCCCGCTCACCGAGACGGCCGTCGCAGTGATGATCGGCGCGGTCGAGTAGGTGAAGGGCTGGCCCTGGTACGTGAAATTGCCGGCCGTGCAGCCGGTGTTGAACAGCGGGGAATTCAGCGCCACGACGAACCGGCTCGGAATGAAACGCCCGATCCGCTCGCTCGATGTGGGGCCGAGGACGTCGCCGGCGCCGAGATAGTCCGCATCGGCGATGCCGCCGCGCGCCGTGATGATGCCGACCTCTGACCACGTGAAGTCGGTGCCCGTCGCCACACCGTTCGTGAACCCGCCGAAGCCGGTCGTCATGCCGACGGCGGGGTTCGCGCCGCTCGCCGGCAAGAACAGCGTGGGGACGAGCCGCACGCTTTCGGCCGGCGTCTCGCGGCCGTAGTTCGGCGTCGTGCTTCCCTCGGCATCCCGCACGGTGACCGTCGCTCGGAACGGCGCTCCGGCGGCGATGAACACGGTGCCCGTCGCGGTCGAGGCCTGCGGATTCGTGACGGAGCCCGCGGCGTTCTGAATGCCGCTCAGCACGAAGTCGTACGGTTTCACCACGAAGTTGGCGGTCGCGCCGCGAATGCCGTTCGGCAACACGGCGTTCGTCGTGGTGTCGTCCTTCATGCCGATGCCGATGCGGCCGGCGTCCTTGTACTTGGCCGTGACCACGGCTTGCCCGTTCGTGAACGTCACGTTCTGCGCGACGGAAGCGCCTTCGGCGGTCGCGGCGCTCACGGTGTTGATCGTGACGTTGCGCGTACCCGTGGCGGGGTTCACGTAGGTCGACCAGAACTTCAGGCTCTTGGTCCCCGTGTAGGTCTCGATGACGCCGCAGGTCGCGTCGTTGGGCGTCTGGCCGAATGCTGTCAGGTACAGCGAGAAATTCGTGCCTGCAGTCTGGTTGGTCGCAAACGTCGTGATGGACCCGGGCGGCGGATTCGACAGCGCCGCGGCCGTGACCGTGAAGCCGTTCGGCGAGAACACGAGCGGCCCCTCCGCGTCCGTATCGCGAATGCCGGTGTTACTGACCTGGAACACGTCGACGTCGATCGATGGCGGCCCTTGCGGGTAATACAGCGTGAACGTGGCGCTCGATTGGCCGAGCGGCCAGTTGTAGGTCGCCACACCGTCGTTCGGTGTGCCGTCGCTGAACGTGCCCGCGCCCGTCACCAGCGCCCACGTGCCGTAGCCCGACTGCGTGTCGAGCTGCACCTGCGCGTTGTAGTTCAACAGCGGCGTGCCGGCCACGGAATCGACGACGTTGACGGTAATCGTCTGCGCCACGCAGTTGATGCCGAACCCGTTGTGATTGATCGTGAATTTAGCGGTACTCGCGCAGGGATGGGTCTCATCGCGCATCGCCTGGATTTCCGACGCCGAGAGATAGCGCGCAATCACGCGTACCTCGTCGATGTAGCCGTTGAATACGCGCGCGAGGAAGTTCCAGTCCTCGCCGATGTAGAACGGCAGCGCGTTCTGCGCCAGCGTGCCTGTGTAGCTGCCGGTCGTACCTTGCACGACACCGTCGATGTAGATGCGCTGTGCACCGGACTGATACGTGATGGCGATGTGGTGCCACGCGTTCAGCGAGATCTGGTTCGTGGTCGTGATCGAGCGCGTGTTGCCGCTGCTGTCGTTCCACCACCAGTACACGTGGCGGCCGCTATCGATGTGAAACTCGTAGTTCGTGTCTTTCGACGCGATCGTTTGGAGCTCGGACGGCGTGGCGCGCAAGTAGATCCACGCCGTCACGGTGAGCTGTGTCGTGATGTTCAGCGCGGGATTGTCGGCGATCTCGACGTATTGACCGGAACCGCTGAGAGTACCGTAGCGGCACGTCCCTGGGTTCGTCGCGGTCGCCGGCGTCGTATTCGCGGTAGTCGCACCACCGACGGAGACGCCGTTCAGGCCATAGGCGCCCGTCGTCTTTGACTTCGCCGGCCGTGCCGTTCCACGAAGTTTCCTCGAAACTCATCGAGAGCCGCGTACCCGTCGACGAGGCGAATGACCGCAGGGCGAAAGTGATCACGGCCCAACGGTCCGGCGCGACGTTGTTCTGTTGCCAGGTGGGCATGCTGACCGCACCGGCCGTGGCTTTGATCGTGTCTGCGACGCCCACGGCGTGGTCGCCGCCGACATTCGTGTCGTAGTTCGTGCCGGACATGCGCGCCGTGAACCCCGCCGCGTTACTCAGACCGAGATCGTTCTCGTCGCTGGTCGCGACCGCGGAAACCACCATGGCTCCAGCCGTGGTCGTGGTAATCGCGGGCACGGTGAACGAAGCACTCGGATTTGAAGTGTCCGTCGTGTCTGCCGTGTCGAACGGCGTCGCGGTATCGACACCGCGCCACACCGCGATCTGGCCCGACATGCCTGCCGACGAACCCGTCCAGACCGAAGGCAGTGTGATCACGGGATTCGTGTCGCCGCCCGTCAGCACGCGGTAGAACGTCATGATCTTCAGATCGGTAGACGACACGTTCTGGAACACAGACGTGCGCAAGGTCCAGCCGCTCGGCGCTGCCGGCTCGCTCGTGTCGCTCGGGCGCCCCGCAACGATGAGCACCGCCACGTCGCCCGGCGCAGTGCCAACCGGCAGGGCCGGCGTAATGGTGCCGCTGCTGGACGACACGACCTGCGCCCCGGCGCCGACGAAGGTGATCTGCGCATGCAACGGCGCCGCAAGCAACAGTGCGAGCCCGAGCAGCAGGAAATGCCATGACCTGCGGTAGCCATTGCCTCGAGTGTGTTGCGCGTTCATGGCTAGGTCGCGTCCGTGATCTTGGTCTGCAGGCGCCGCGACACGTAGTCGGGGCCGCCGTACGTGCCGCCCTCGGCCTTCACGTCGAACACGTACACGTGCACCGTGCCCGCCCCTTCCGTGTGCGTGCGCTGCGTGCACTGCACCGCGACGCGAAAACCGCTGGCCGCGCCCTCGGTCAGATTCAGCGTGGTGCTGGCCGCGCACGCACTGGCATTCAACGCGCGATACGCGCCCCACGCGACGCCCGTCCGCGCGGCCTGGTAGGCCTGCGCACCTCGCAGCCCCGCCGTCACGGTCTGCTGCTGCAGCGTGTTCATGCGCACGGCGTAGACGCCGAGCCCGGCCAGCACGACGAGCAGGAATATCGTCGACACCAGCGAGAAGCCCTGCTGCCGGGTTGCGCGCGCGCGCGTCATGGCACGTTGTCCACGTGAACCTGCTGCAACAGCGACACCGATTCGCCCTGCGAGCGGATCGTGATCGAAAGCGTCACGAGGCCTGCGCGCTCTGCAGTGCCAGCCGTGTACGCGAACGTGCAGGCCGCGATCTGATTCGCCATGAGGCTCTGCGTGGCGCCGGCACCGAGCAGCTCGCCGGCCGAATCGCGGTTCGCCTGGGTCGCGTCGATCGCGTAACCCGAATAGCGCAGCAACGTGCCCGCCACGCGTGTCGCACAGATAGGTGACCGGCCCATCGACGAGAAACACGCGTTGGGTCGGCGAGCTGTAGCTGAACTTGAACGCCGGCGTCAGCGTCACACGGTCCTCGCCCGTGGCGCCGTCGGCCGCGATCGAGATGGTCGTGCCTGCCGGCGTGATCACATTCGCAAGCTCGTAGGCCTCCGCGCCCGGTACGCCGACGTTGTAGATCGCGAGATAGCTGGTCGTGGAGCTCCAGGGCTTCGTCAGCTGCGTAAACGGCCCCAGCACGTTGAACGAGCCATCGGCCGTCGCGAAATCGAGGATCTGCGCCGTGGTGCCCGGCGGCTGCGCACGATAGCGCGCGCCGTCGACGGTGCTCAGCATCTCGAGCGCGACGACGCCGGCCGCCGCCGTAGTACGCACGCTGTTCGGAAGGGACCGCCGCACGTCGCGGCCGATGCGCTGTAGTGCCGCGTCCGCGGCATCCACGAGCCGAGCACGGCGCGCCTGATCGGCGAAGCCGCGTACCGGGCCGCTGATGAACATGGAAACGAAGGACACAACGACCGCGCTGATCACGAGCGTGACGACGAGCTCGATCAGCGTGAAGCCTCGTTGCCGGTATCCGCGCACGGCTAGTACCTCATCCGGTAGCCGGTCAGCGCGACCGTGACGTTCGGCGCGTAGGTCACACGCACGTCCACGCGCTCGGCGTCCGCGCTCGGCACGCTCGTAAGCGCCGAGCTCGGCGTGACGGTCACGGACACGGTGTAGCGCGAGAGCGCGGCCGGCGCGTTACCGAACTGATCGCGAGCACCGAGGTCGACGAGGCCGTTGTAGTCGTCTACGTCGTCGAAGTCGGTCCTAAGAGCCTCGCCGTCCACGCCGTCGGGATCGACGAACGGCTTCAACGTGATCTCCTCGAGATACGCCTCGGCAATGGAGACCGCCTGGCTCATGATCATGGCGTCGGCGCTGCGGCCTACGCTGCGCGACAACACGCCGAGCACCGCGCCTGCCGCGATCGCGATCACGACGATCGACACGCACAGCTCGATCAACGTCACGCCGCTTTGCTTGTGGCCGAGCATGCTCAAGGCGCCTGCACGAAGCCGCTGTCGGCCTGCACTGTCAGCGCGAACGGGCCGATGCTGATGACTTGGGCGCCGCCGAGATCCGTGCGGCCAAGTGCGTCGAACGTCATGGTCACGGCCGGCGACGCCGTGACGCCGCTCGGGCTCGTGCCCGCGAGCGTCTGCCCGTCGGCGAGCTGCACCGCGGTGGGCCACGTCGTGTCGGAGAGATTACAGCTGCCGCCCTGGGCGGCCTGCTGCCGAACCTGGTAGCTGCCCGCAGCGATCGCCACACGCACGGGGCAACCGCTCGCGACGGCGAGCTTCTGCGAATATTTGAGTGCGGAGGCGAGCTCTTCGTAGTAGCCACGCTGCAAGAACGTGCGGCTGTCGAAGAACCGAGGTGCGGCTATGGCGGCGAGGATACCAAGGATGACGAGCACCACGACGAGCTCCACGAGCGTGAAACCCCCGGCTCCCGGCAGGCCGGCTCGCGACTGCTGGCCCATTTCATCCTCTCTAGAGACAGAGGGCGCCCGTAGGCGCCCTCTATGGATCCGATCAGACCGAGCGACGCGTTAGCAGCCGGTGGTCGTCGCAACCACGCGCGGGGCGCTGTTCGCGGCTGCGGGCGTGTAGGTCACGAGGCAATTCGCGATCGCCACGCCCGACGAGTTCGCCTTCGCGAACGTCGTGGTGGCGCCTGGCGTCACGACGAAACCCGAGGGCGGGTTCTCCGCCAGCGTGCTCGCGATCGTCGCGGCATTCGGGTAGCCGTTCGACATCGTGATCGCGTTACCTTCCATCGTCACCGTTGTGCTGGTCGGGTCGCCCTGCGCAAGCCACAGCGCGTGTGCGAGCGCCGCGCCGGAGCGCACGCTGCCGCCGATCGACTGAGTCGCCGCGAGGCGCGCCTGGCCTTCGAGCGATGCAAACCGCGGTACCGCAAACGCGGCGAGAATGCCGAGAATCGTGATGACCACCACGAGCTCGATCAGGGTGAAACCGCCCTGCTTGACGTTGTTGCTCATCGAACCATTCCTTTCCATTTAGGGGCCACGACGAAATCCGAAATCCTGTGGAAAACTCTAATTGACAGAACGCGTTGGCACTGTGACCGGTCCCACAACAACCCCGGGTGCCGGCGTGACGAGTGTCGCAACTTCTGCCCCTCGTCCAGGCCGCTCAGTCCTGCCAGGCAAAAGCGTGCACGGGCGTCAGCCGCAGGCCTTCGAAATCGTCGCGCACGGGCTCGAAGCTGCCGCTGCCGTCGCGATCCTCGAACACGAATTCGGTCGCAAGCTCGATGCGCTGCGGCGGACCGCCGAGCGGGTCGAAGCGCGCGTAGCGGCCCACGCGATACACGAGTCGATGGGAATGCTCGTCGAAGTACCAGGTCGCGGCCGGCACGTTCTCCGGGGGCGACGCAAACGACCCGAGATAATTGGCGGGCGGGCTCAGCAACAGCGTCATCGGATTCGCAGCCGCAAGGCTCGGCAACGTGGCGGCCTCGCCGCGCGTGATCCGTTCCGCAGCTTCGAGCAGCAACGCAGTTTGCAAGTCGACTCGAACCTGCACGAACGCGGCCCTCTGGGCGCGCCCGATCAGCGGCAGCACGCGTTCGAGCAGTGCACCCGCGAGGATGCCGACCGCGATCACCACCACCAGCAACTCGACGAGCGAAAACCCGCGCGACCTGTGCATGGGCGCGTCCTCAGCCGAGCCCCGTGCCCTTCGCGGCCATGTCCCACAGCGGCAGGAACACGCCGAGCGCGAGCACGAGCACCATGCCGCCGACGCCGACGATCAAGACCGGCTCGATCGCGGCACTCAGGTTCTCGAGGTCGTAGTCCACCTCGCGTTCGTAGAACTCGGCCACTTCGGCCAGCATCTCGCCGAGCGCACCGGTCTCCTCGCCGATCGCGATCATCTGCAACGCAAGGGGCGTGAAGAGATCGATGGTTTGCGCGGTGCGGTACAGACCTTCGCCGCGCTCGACGCCGTCGCGCAGCGCGAGCACGCGCTCGTTCAGGTAATCGTTGCCGGACGCGCGCGCGATCGTGTTCAGCGACTGAATCATCGGCATGCCCGATTCCAGCGTCAGCGCGAACGAGCGGCAGATCTGCGCCAGACTCGCGCAGCGGACGATGCCGCCGACGATCGGCGCACGCAGCTTGAATCTTGTCCCACTGGTAGCGACCAGCGGGCTCGCCGACCCAGAGCCTGAACGCAAGCGTAGCCACCACGGCGGCGCCGATGCACCAGATACCAGTAGTTCGATGTGAACGACGACACGCCGAGCAGCACGCGCGTGGCCCACGGCAGGTTGTTACCGAGCGCCGCGAAGATCGGCGCGAACTTCGGCAATACGAACATCGTGATCACGCCCATCGCGATCGCGATCGCGACGATCACGGTGGCCGGGATAGCGCAACGCAGCTTTGACCTTGTCGCGAATCCGCTTCTGCATGCCGAGGTACTCGTACATGCGCAGGAACGCCAGTCTCGAGCGTGCCGGAGCTCTCGCCGACCTTGATCACGCTCAAATAGAACTTCGAGAACACGTCGGGAAAACGGCCGAACGCGAACGACAGGTCGCGGCCGCCTTGCAGGCTCTCGATGACCGCCTGCAACGTCGCGCGCATGACGGGATTCGCCGTCGAGGCCGCGATGCTCTGCATGCCGCGCAGCAGCGGCACGCCGGCCTTCGTGATCGAGTACATCTGCCGCGAGAACAGGATCAGATCCGTGATGCGTCGGCCGGCCGCCGCCGAGCCGCTGCCAGAGCTCGGCGAGCACGTCGTGCGTCTCGGCGACGGGCTTGATGTCGATCGGCGTGATGCCGCGCGCGAACAGATGCGTCGCGAGCGCTTCGGCCGACTCGGACTCGAGCGAGCCCGGCCACGGCTTCGCCGCGCGCGGTTCGGCCGTTGTAGCGGAACGCGGGCATGGCTTAGCCCGCCGCCGCGCCGTCGGCCGGTCGGCTCGCCGCGGCGGCGGCCGCGCTGCGCAGCACGTCGTCGACGCAGGCTCGAGCGCCGCTCGGGCTCCTCGAGCCCGGACATCGAGCGCATGACCTCGTCGACCGACGTCACGCCGTCGATCGCAAACTGCAGCGCGCGCTGCACGAGCGGGATGAAGTTCGGCAGCCGCGCGACGAGCCGATCGAGCGCCGCGAGATCGGTGCGGCGAATCGCGTCGGCGATATCGGCATCGATCTCGAGCAGCTCGTACGACGCCGACTCGGCCGCGGTAACCCGTCATGTTGCAGTAGGTGCAGCCCATGCCTTCGGCGAACTTCGTGGCCGCGATCTGCTCGGCCGTCAGATACCGCGACAGCCACGCCGCCTGGTGCACGCCCGGCTCGACCGCGTGCGCGCAGTTGTCGCAGAGGCGGCGCAGCAGCCGCTGCGCGAGGATGCCGTCGAGCGCGGCAGCGATCAGATAGCCCTGCGTGCCCATGTCGAGTAGCCGGCTCACGGTCGAAACCGCGTCCTGCGTGTGCAGCGTCGAGAACACCATGTGGCCCGTCATCGCGGCGCGGAGCCCGATCTCGGCCGTCTCCTGGTCGCGCATCTCGCCGACCAGCACGATGTCGGGGTCGTGGCGCAACGCCGTGCGCAGAATCGCGGCGAACGTGAGCCCGATCTTCGGGTTCACCTGCACCTGGTTGATGCGCTCGAGGCGGTACTCGACCGGGTCCTCGGCCGTGATGATCTTCGTGTCCGGCGTGTTCAGGTGCTGCAGCGCCGCATACAGCGTCGTCGTCTTGCCGCTGCCCGTCGGGCCCGGTCACGAGCACCAGCCCGGCGCCGCGCTCGATCAACGGCGTGAAGCGCGCGATGATGTCGTCGGGCATGCCGAGGTCGGCGAAGCTCTTCTGGCTCGCCGAGTGGTCGAGCAGCCGCAGCACGATCGGCCTCGCCGTGGTAGATCGGCATCGTCGACACGCGGACGTCGAACCATTTGTCGTCCACCTTGATGCTGAAGCGGCCGTCCTGCGGCTTGCGCTTCTCGGCGATGTCGAGGCCGCACATGAGCTTCAGGCGCGTGACGAGCGCCTGACCCACGCGATTGCCCTCGATGACCTGTTCCTGCAGCAGGCCGTCGACGCGCAAGCGAATGCGCAGACAGCGCTCGTCGGGCTCGATGTGGATGTCCGAGGCCATGACGCGCACGGCATCCTGGAACATCGACTGAATCAGCTTGATGACCGGTGCGTCGGGCGAGCCTTCCTCGGCCGCCAGCGCCTGCAGATCGACGTCCGACTTCGGACGAGCTCCTCGTTGAGCTCCTCGGCCAGCGAGCACGATCTCCTCGGTGCGCCGGTACACGAGATCGATCGTCCGCAGCAGCGCGGCTTCCTTCGCGAGCGCCAGCCGGATGGGCTTGCCGAGCAGGCGCGCGAGCTCGTCGAACGCAAACAGATCGGTAGGGTCGGCCATGCCGACGAGGTAACCGCGCGCATCCTCTTTGAGCACGAGCGCGCGATGCCGCCGCGCGTGGGTCTCCGGCAGTTTGGCGACGATCTTCGGATCGAGCGCCATGTGCGCGAGGTCGACGTACGGAATGTTCAACGCCGTCGCGAGCGTGCCGTGCAGATCGGCCTCGGAGACCGCGCCGATGTCGATCAGCACGCGGCCGAGCTTGCGGCCGCTCGCGCGCTGCTCCTCGAGCGCTTCCTTGAGCTGCTGCTCCGAGATCAGCTTCTTCTCGAGCAGCAGGTCGCCCAGGCGAACGCGCTTGCGCGGCTCTGGTGCCACGAACGCTCCTTACTGATGCGCCGCCGCGCCGAGCGCGGTCAGGCGATCGGCGGCCGGTTGGATGATCTTCGGCCAATCGTCATCGTCGTCGACGACGATCGGCCGCAGCAGGATCACGAGCTCGGTCTTCGTCTCCTGCTCGCGGCTGCTGCCGAACAGGCGCTTCAACCCCGGTATCTTGCCGAACCACGGCGTCGAGAAATCGAGCTTCTTCGACGAGTTGCGCATCAGGCCGCCGATCGCGATGATCTGCCCGCTCTTGGCTTTCACGATGCTGTCCGACTCGCGGACCTCGCTGAACGCCAGCGGCAACGAGTCGGTCTCGACCCGATACCGTGAGATCCTTCTTCTGGTCCGTCACGTCGCTGACGGTCGGATGGATGTGCAGGATGACCTCGCCGGCCGCGCTGATCTGCGGCGTCACGTCGAGCGCGATGCCGGAGAAGAACGGCGTCAACGTCACGTCGCGGCTCGTCGTCGCTGCCGTGCCCGTGACGGTGTTGCTGCGCACGTCGGTCACGAAGAACTCGTCCGTACCGGCCTTGATCACGGCTTTCTGGTTGTTCAGGGTCGCGACGCGCGGGCTCGACAGCACGCGCGTGTCGCCCTGCGTCTGGAGCAGCTCGACGAATGCGTTGAAGTCGCCGATGTCCAGCGCCAGCGCGAATGCGGCGCCGACGGTTTCGCTGGCGAAGCTGCGTGACCGGATTGCCGGGGCCGACCGTGAGCGGATCGCCGCCGAGCGGCAGGTTGTCGCCGATGCTGCCGGCCGCCGGACAGATTGCCGCCGGTCAGCGTGTCGCCGTTCGCCTTCTGCTTCACTGCGGCCCAGTTCACGCCGGACTGGAAGCCGTCGTTCAACGTGACCTCGATGATCTTGGCCTCGAGCACCACCTGGCGCTTGGAGGCGGCGTGGATGCGTTGCAGGTAGTCGCCCACGGCGCGCAGCTCTTCCGGCATGCCGCGCGCGAATACGACGCCCGACTGGGCGTTCACGACGATCTGCCGACCCTCGCCGGTACCCAGAATCGCCGTGAGCGTCGACTGCAGCTCGCTCCAGAAGTCCGAGTTCGTGATCGTGTCGATGACAGAGCCTGTGGTTTGGCCGCCGCGACCGCTGCTCTGCTCCGCCGCCCTCGGGACCGACGAGCCCGTTGCCGCTATCGCCGGACGAGCCCTGCCGATCGTTGCGCGACTGTGTCACCTGCCCGGAGCTCACGCGCGTTCGCGACATGCCGCCACGGATCAGGTTCAGATAATCGATCTCGAACATGCGGCTCTGCAGCGTTGCCGGCAGCACGACGTAGCCCCCGGCGCTGCGACGATAGTCGTAACCATAGACGTCGCGCACCGTGTCGAGCACCTCGGGCAGCGTGACCTGCTTCAGGGCGAGCGTGATCCGGCCTTTGACGTCGGGGTGCACGATCAGATTGCGGCTCGTGCCTTTCACGAGCCCCATGAAGAAATCCCGCGCATCGGCGTCGACGACGTTGACGTCGAACCGCTCCTCGGCCGCCGACGACACGGGCGGGGTCGGCTGGGGCGGTGGCGGGACGGCGAACGGCGCTGCGCCGGTGGTTGCACCGCCTCCTGCATTGCGCTCGTGATCGCGTCTCGCGTCGCGACGCCGCGCTCGTTCGCGCACCCGGCCAGCAGCACCGCGGCCAGCACGACGAGCGTCAGCGCCGGCGGGCGCCACGCACGACGAAAATCAATGGGCACACTCATGGGGCGGTCTCTCCTTGACTGGGCTTGCCGGCGGCGGCGTGGCCGAGCGGCACGACGAGCTCGTTGCCGTGCTCGCGCAAATGCACGGCATCGGCGTCGATGCGAACGATTTCGGCGCCGCTGACGCTCTCGCCGCGCTCGTACGACTTGCCGTTCACGATCGCGACGCGCCGCGTCGGTGAGATCAGCACGGCAGTCAACGCGAATCGCGGCGCGGCAACGCTGCCGCCGGGACCGGCGACGAAACGATACGGCTGCATCGGATCGCGTACGGGCGCGTCCTCGGCTCGCGCAGCTGCGGCCACGGCGAGCAGGCCGACAACGATCGGCACGCAGCGCCTAAACACCGATCCACTCCTTGTCGAGCGACAGCGTGCGCAGCTCGAGCACGATAGCGTTGCGCGGGTAGCCGTCTTCCTTGAATTCGATGCGGCTCCAGTACAGATGCCAGGGCAGGCGTTCCACGGCCGTAAGGTACGCGAGGCAATCGAGGTAGCTGCCCTCGAGCGTCAGTACGAGCGCGTGGCGATACAGTTGCGGCTCCTTTGCCTTCGTCTTCGCGCTGTCGTCCTTCGCGCCAGTCGGTTCGGCGTCGCGCTCGACGAGCGGCTTGGCCGGCAGGTTCGTCGCGCTGACGAGCTTCAACCCGCTCTGGCGACTCAGCAGCTCTTCGAGCACGAGCCGCATCTCTTTCGGGTCGACGAGGTCGGAGGTGAACACGCGTACTTCCTGGTCGCCGGCCGCAACGCGGTCGCGCAGCGCCGTCAGCTGTGAGATCTGCGCAGGCATTCCCTCGGTCATGCCCGTGGCTGCGGAGGCGAGCGCCGTGTCGAGCACCTGGAGCCGGTCCTTCAGCGCCTCGACTTTGGCCGCGGCCTCTAGCTTGCGGGCGTCGAGCGGGCTGGCGAGCGCGGCCTCCCACAGCCCGCCGAGGATCACGAGCCCCGCGGCGAACACGAACAGCCGCTCGCGCAGGCTCAGGCGATCGACGATCTCGGTGAGCTTGGTGATTCGCTCTTTCATGGCCGGCGCCTCGCATCGCGGTCGGCCGCGGTCAGCGCCGCCGCCTGGCTCGTGGCGCGAAACACGGCTTCGCCGTTCGTCGGCGTCGTGCTCGATCTCGAGCGCGTCGAACCGCTGGCCGGCGAGCGCCTGCTCGCGGCCGAGACGCTGCAGGTATTCGGGCACCAGCTCCGGCCGCGTGCTGCGGCCCGCGAGCTCGAGCGCGCCCGTGCTGCCGTTGATCGCGAACTGCGTGAGCCAGAGCTCCGGCGTGCGCTCGCGGCCGAGCGCGGCCAGGTAACCCGAAAACCCGGCCTGACTGCCGAGCGGCCGGTCGCGCAGCACGTCGATCAGACGCTGCTGCGTCACGAGCGCGGCGTTGAGTTTCTTGAGCTCTTCCTCGACCTCTGCGCGCCGATGCTGGTTCTGGCGTCGGGTCGATGCCGCGCGAGCTGCGTGGTCAACGCCTTCTCGCGGCCCTCGAGCTGCACGACTTCGCCTTCGAGGCCGCGCACCTGGAGCAGGCCGTAGCCGTAGATCAGGAGCAGCGCCGCGGCCACGATACCGAGCAGCTGCGCCAGCGTCGTCGCAGAGAAGATCTGCCGCTGTTTGCGGAAGATCGGCTGGTACAGATTGATCTGCTGGTACATGGCGTCACAGCGTCACCGGGTCCCTGCGCAGCGCAGCGCCAATCGCCGGCAGACACAGCCGTTGCAGCTCGGGGGACAACGCGTCGTCCATCTCGAGCAGGCTCTTGAGATCCACGTCGCGCACGGCGATACCGAGCTCGCGCGCGATCTGCTCGCGGTCTTGAGCCTCGAGGCCACAGGTGTGCAGTTGAGGAATCGAGGTCTGCTCGTAGTGGCTCTCGAAATAGTCGAGTGAGCGCCGCACTTCGAGCGCGAGCCCGCCGACGAGCTCCGGCCGCAGCTCGCCGGCCTCCGCCAGCGTGGCCACGCCGGTTTCGACGTGGCGCGCGAGATACAGCACGCCCTGACGCACGAGTAACAGCGTGCTCTGCCGTTCGCCCGAGGTACAGGAACGCGGTGCCGCGCTGCCTCCGTCTCGAACAGCGTCGCGACGTTGCGCAGGCTGAGCTCGCTGATGTCGATGACGTCGAGATTCAGGCCCGCGCCTTCGATCAAGTCGATCTGCTGCTTGACGTAGTCGGCCTTGGCCGTGACCGCGTACATCATGCGGTTGCGGCCGCCGCGCGCGTGCGGCGGCATCTCGAACACGTCGATGACTGCGTCGTCGACGTGGAAATCGATCAAATCCTTGATGCGCCACCGCACGGCCGCGCGCAGCTCGTCGGCCGGCACGTCGGGCGCTTCGACGAGCAGCAGCCGGTAACCGCCGGGATCGAGCACACTGACCGTCGGTGCACGGCGATTCGGCAACCGCGCCAGCACGCGCGCGACCGGATCAGCTGTCGCCTCTTGCGTTCGTAGACGCAGCGCTCGAGACGCGGCTTCGCACCGGTGGTGCGACAGCTGGGCGGCGGCCACGCCCTCGGCCGTCACGAAGACGCCGATCTGGCTACCGGCACCGCCGCCGCGCTTAAATAGCGACAGCATGAATCACCGACATTCTGTTATCTCTTCAGCTCCGACGCGCGCGCACGCCCGGCGCGGGCTTCGGTCACACGTCGCCGCCATTGAACTTAATGCCGCGGCGGGCAACACCGGTGAGAGCCGGTTCGCAGTTTTCCGTCCGCCACTGGCAGGCGCGTAGCGAAAAAGTGCGACTTACGTCAGAAACGCCGTTGCATCCACCGGCTACGCCGCGTTGCCCCACCGGCCTCGCCAACATGAATGTCGACCGCGGCTGGGAGTTCTGGATCGATCGCGGCGGCACGTTCACGGACATCGTCGCGCGCACGCCGCGCGGCGGCTCGAAGACGCTGAAGCTGCTGTCCGCGAACCCCGGCCGCTACGAGGACGCCGCGGTGGCCGGCATCGAGCGGCTGCTGGCCGCCGCGCCGGCCGGCGAGCGCCGCATCGAGGCGGTCAAGATGGGCACCACCGTGGCGACGAATGCGCTGCTCGAGCGGCGCGGCGAGCCGACGGTGCTCGTCATCACCGCAGGGCTCGAGGACGCGATCCGGATCGGCGGCCAGCAGCGCCCCGACATCTTCGCGCTCGACATCCGTCTGCCCGAGATGCTGTACACGCGCGTGATCGGCGCCACGGAGCGCATCACCGCGCAAGGCGCCGTCGAAACGCCGCTCGACGCGGCGCACCTGACGCGCGAGCTCGAGCGACGCGCGTGACGCGGGGCTCGCAGCGTCGCGATCGTGCTGCTGCACGGCTATCGCTTCCCGCAGCACGAGGCCGCGGCGGAGGCGATCGCGCGCGAGCTCGGCTTTGCGCAGATCAGCGTGTCGCACCGCGTGTTGCCGCTGCCGAAGCTCGTGCGTGCGCGGCGACACGACGCTCGCCGACGCGTACTTGTCGCCCGTGCTCGACCGCTACGTCGCGAGCGTGCGGCGCGGCCTCGAGCCCGTGCTCGGCGGCGCGCCGCTCCTGTTCATGCAGAGCCACGGCGGCCTGGCCGCGGCCGACCACTTCCGCGGCAAGGACAGCCTGCTATCGGGGCCGGCGGGCGGCGTCGATCGGCATGGTGCACGCGGCGCGCGCCGTGGGCATCAGCGAGGTCATCGGCTTCGACATGGGCGGCACCTCCACCGACGTGGCGCTGTATGCCGGCGAGCTCGAGCGCACCACCGACGCCGTGATCGCAGCCGTGCGCGTCAGCGCACCGATGCTCACGATCAACACCGTCGCCGCCGGCGGCGGCTCGATCCTGACTTTCGGCAACGGCCGGCTGCGTGTGGGCCCGCGATCCGCCGGCGCGCAGCCCGGCCCCGCGTGCTACCGCAACGGCGGGCCGCTGACCGTGACCGACGCGAACGTGCTGCTCGGCCGAATCCAGCCCGAGTTCTTCCCGCGCGTGTTCGGCCCGGCGGGCGACGAGCCGCTCGACGCAGCGGCCACGGCCACACGCGTTCTGCCGCCCTCGCCGCGAGCGTCGCGGAGGCCACCGGCGAGCGCCGCGGCGCGGACGAGCTCGCGGCCGGGTTCCTCAAGATCGCGGTGGAGCGCATGGCGAACGCGATCAAGCAGATCTCCGTGCAGCGCGGCCACGACGTCACGCGTTTCGCGCTGTGTTGCTTCGGCGGCGCCGGCGGCCAGCACGCAGCGCAGGTGGCGGACGCGCTCGGCGTGCGGCACCGTGTTGATTCATCCGCTCGCCGGCGTGTTGTCCGCGTACGGCATCGGCGTCGCGGACGTGCGCGTCGTGCAGCAGCGCAGCGTGGAGGCGCAGCTCGACGCCGCGCTGCTTGCCAGCACTCGCGGCCGACTTCGACGCGCTCGCGGGCACGGCGCTGGCCGAGCTGCGTGCGCAGGGCGGCGATGCCTCGCGGGCGCGCCATCGAGCGCCGCGTGCGACTCAAAGTCGCGGGCGCCGACACGAGCCTCGCCGTGGCCTGGGAGCCCGACGCGACGCGCCAGGCACTTGCGCCGCGGGTTCGACGAGCTGCATGCGCGGCACTTCGGCTTTCGGGCCGACGCGGAGGCGGCGCTCGTGGCGGAATCCCTCGAGCTCGAGGCCGTGGTCGCAAACCGTGGCGACTCGGCGCAGCCCGCGCCGTTGCCGCGCGCGAGCGGCGCGCCGCCAAAGGCTCGGCACGCGCCGCGTCTGGTGCGCCGACGGTTGGCGCGACCGCCCCGGTGTACCGTCGCGACGCGCTACTCGCCGGCGCCACGGTCCGCGGCCCGGCCCTGATCGTCGAGACGCACGCGACGACTGTCGTCGAGCCCGGCTGGCGCGCCACCATGCACGCGAGCGGCACGCTGATCCTGACCCGCACGCGCCGGCGCGATCGGCGCGAAACCGTCGCGGCCGAAGCGCGATCCGATCATGCTCGAAGTGTTCAACAACCTCTTCATGCACGTGGCGGAGGAGATGGGCATCGTGCTCGAGCACACGGCGCACTCGGTCAACATCAAGGAGCGTCTCGACTTCTCGTGCGCCGTGTTCGCCGCAGACGGCGCGTTGATCGCGAACGCGCCGCACATCCCCGTGCACCTGGGCTCGATGGGCGACAGCGTGCAGAGCATCCTGCGCACACTACCGGCCCGCGCCCGGGGATTCGTACCTGCTGAATAGCCCGTACGCCGGCGGCACGCATTTGCCGGACATGACCGTCATCACTCCCGTATTCGACGCGCGGGGCAAACGGCTGCGCTATCTGGTGGCGAGCCGCGCGCACCACGCCGACGTCGGCGGTCGCACGCCGGGCTCGATGCCGCCCGACAGCCGCAGCATCGACGAGGAAGGCGTGCTCGTGGACGGCGCACGGATCGTTGCGGCCGGCGAGTTCCTCGAAGCCGACGTGCGCGCGCTGCTCGCCAGCGGCCGGTATCCCGCGCGCAATCCGGATCAGAACCTGGCGGATCTCAAAGCGCAGCTCGCCGCGAATGCGCGGGGCGCGCTCGAGCTCGATCGGCTGACGCAGCGCTTCGGCGTACGCACGGTCACGCGCTACATGCGCCACGTGCAACGCAACGCTGCCGAATGCGTGCGCGCGGCCATCGACCGCCTCCACGACGGCGCGTTCCGCGTCGAGCTCGACGGCGGCGAGCGAATCGAGGTACGCGTAACGATCGATCGCGCCGCGCGCGAGGCCGTGATCGACTTCGCCGGCACGTCGGCGCAGAGCGCCGGCAACTTCAACGCGCCCGCCGCGATCGTTCGTGCCGCCGTGCTGTACGTATTCCGCACGCTCGTGCGCGAGAGCATTCCGCTAAATGCGGGCTGCCTCGAGCCTCTGACGATACGGCTGCCGGACCGCGAGCCTGTTGAACCCCGACGTATCCCGCAGCCGTGGTCGCCGGCAACGTCGAGACCTCGCAGTGCATCACCGATGCGCTGCTCGGCGCGCTCGACGCCTGCGCGGCTGCGCAGGGCACTATGAATAACTTCACGTTCGGCAACGACCGCCACCAGTACTACGAGACCTTGTGCGGCGGCGCCGGCGCCGGGCCCACGTTCGATGGCGCGAGCGCCGTGCACACGCACATGACGAACTCCCGCCTGACGGACCCCGAAGTGCTCGAGCAGCGCTACCCGGTGCGCGTGCGCCGATTCGCGATCCGCCGCGGCTCCGGCGGGCGCGGCCGGCACCGCGGCGGCGACGGCATCGTGCGCGATATCGAGTTCCGCGAGCCGATGCAGGCCGCGATCCTCGCGAACCGTCGGCGCGTGCCGCCGTTCGGTCTGCACGGCGGCGAGCCGGGAGGATGCGGGCGCAACTACGTCGTCCGCGCGCGACGGGCGCATCGAAGAACTGCCCGCGACGGCGGCGGTGGAGTTGGCCGCCGGCGACCGGTTCGTGATCGAGACGCCCGGGCGGCGGCGGCTACGGCGCGCCGGGCTAACGCTCGCCTGGCTCAACGCGGCTAGAAGCCAGATCAGCAGTTCGCAGCGGAGCAACCGCCGCCCACCGACCCTACGGCTTCCAACAGGTGGCGAGAAACATCGGATACTTGCGCGGCCCGTGCTCGACGATGAAACAGTCGCCGATCGCGACGTCGACGAACCCGACGGTCGCAGAGCGCCTTGCCCAACGCGCTGCGCTCGAAGCCGTGGTGCACGTCGACCTCGGGCCCGTGGAACGAGCCGTCCTCCGCATCGAGGTCGGCGATGCAGAGGTAACCGCCCCGTTCAGCAGCTCGTGGAACGCCGCAAGCCCGCGCGCGAAGGTCCGGCACGTGATGCAGCGTCATCATGCTGAACACGAGGTCGTAGCGCTCGCTGGGGACAGCGTCGCGCATCAGGTCCAGATCGATGACGCGCATCTGCTTCTCGTTGGCCGCCGCGATCTTCCTCTCGGCCACGGCGCGCATGCCAGCCGAGCTGTCGGCCAACGTGATCGCCCCGAGCGTATCGCGCAGGCAAAACGACAGCAGGCCGGTGCCCGCGCCGTACTCGAGCGCCGTCATCGAGCGGCGCAGCGGCATCGCCCGGCGCATGCCGGACGCAACGGCTTCGGCGCGGCGTACCTTGCTCTCGTCGTCCCAGGTTTCGGCGCGAGTATCGAAATCCGTCGGCATGGGTGTGGCTCAGCCGAGATGCCGTTCCGCTTCGCGCACCAGCACCACCTCGGTCGTGAGGCTCAGAGCGTGGTAGCGGAAGTCGTAGGTCAGGAACTCGTTCGGCCGGCGCGGCGCGAACCCGACGCGCAGCGTGATCGCGACGTCGCGCTCGGCGTCTCGGCGCGAGCTGCGGCGGCGCTCGTGCGCACGAAGAATGCCTGCTCCTGTCCCGCTGCCGGCCAGCGCCTCGCGTTGCTTCAGGCGCGCGAGGAAGATCCAGACCTGCCGCTCGAGCGCGGCCGCGAGCTCCGGCGTGCGCTGCGCGGCGAACACCCAGCGCGTGTGCTGCTCGATCGAGCGCAGCACGAACGCCGTCAGGCGCTCGACGGACAGATCCTGCGCCAGCGCCTCGATCGCTGTGCCGCCCGCAAAGCTGACGTTGCCCTGCAACGCGGCGATGCCGGGCTGCAAGCGCACGAACGTGTTCGCGCCCATGCGCTGCAACGTAGCGGCCTGCTTCAGGCCGATGTCGACAACCGGCGCCAGACTGCCCTTCAGCGTCGTGTCGACCGGCGGCATGTCGTGCCACACACCGCGCCGATCGCAGCGAGCGAGCATGCCGGCCACGACGCCGCATGCCGGCATTCCGGCGACGTGACGGCCGATGTCGCCGCGCGCGCGCACGCGCGGAAAATAGGTGAGCGCGTGCCGGCTCAGCTGGCCCGAGCCGCGCAGTCCGAGCATGGCCGCGTCCACGGTGGACCACGACCACGGCGGATCCCAGATCAGCAGCGCGCGTCGGCGCTCGCAGTAGCGCGTCGCCGCCAGAAAGCTCGTGCTGCCGATGTCGCGCCCGGGTTGCGACGGCACGCAGATGAAGTCGACCTGCGGGCAGCGATCGAGGGCGAACAGCCCGGTGCCTTCGCTGTTCGAGCCGATGATGTCGTAGTCCGTGAGCTCGTCGCCGTCCGAGCCCGCGCCGGTGACGTTGATGTACGGAATCGGCTGCCCGGGGAACGTCGGCCGCGTGGCGTCGGGCCGATATTTCGGCAGCGGGCCGACGAGCCGTACGAGCTCCGAATCGTGCAACGCGTCGACGACGAAACGCTCGTCGGTCGGGTCCATCGACAGCGCTTCGAACAGCTCCTGATCGGCTACGAGCTCGGAGCCGAGGCGGTTCAGTCGCTGCACGACGAGATTGAACTTCGCGGGCGCACGCTCGACGCGGTCGTAGTCGATCGAGACTCGCAACAGCTCGCGACCGCCCGGCTGGCGAGCCTGCAGGCGCAGCGTCTCGCGGCCGGCCGGAATGTCGATCGTCGCGCGCGTCGCGCGATTCGCCACCCGAACGACCACGGCGGAGTCGCCGCCATGCAGGAAGAAATGCTGCACGGCGAACGATACGAAACTGAACCCGGAGTGGCCGCCGAAGATGCGGCGGTAGTCTTCGAAGCTGCGGATGGCGACGGGCTCGTTCAACGGCCCCCGTTCCGTGCGGCCGATGAACGCGACGACGGTGGCTGCGACTAGCGGTATGACTTCTTCACCGTGCTGGCCTTCGGCCGACTCCGGCGAGAGGTCGAGAGGTTCGGTCGCCATTCTGCCCGCGGTTCACGAAAAACCTATCTTAGCCCGCAGCGTGATTGGTTGCAGCATGTACGTTGCATTCACGCTCGCCGACGCGGTCGACGTCGATCGCGCAGGAACAGGCGAATCAACACGACGCCCGCGACGAACCCGCCGACGTGAGCGGCGAAGGCGACACCGCCGCCGGAGCCGGGCGCGGCCGCGAGCGAGCTCAAGAGCTGCGCCGCGAACCAAATGCCGAGCACGACGAGCGCCGGCACGCGCACGGTGGTGAAGAAGATCAGCAACGGCAGCAGCACGAGAACCTTGGCGCGCGGATACAGCACGAGGTACGCACCGAGCACGCCGGAGATCGCGCCGCTGGCGCCGATCATCGGCACCTTCGAGCGCGGATCGGCCAGCGCCCTGGCCGAGCGCGGCCACGGCGCCGCACAGCGAGATAGAACGCGACGAAGCGGCCCCGGCCGATTCGATCCTCGATGTTGTCGCCGAAGATCCATAGATACAGCATGTTGCCGAGCAGGTGCAGCCAACCGCCGTGCAGGAACATCGACGTGATGATCGTCGCGCCGGCCGGTATCCACTGCGCCCTCGAGCTGTCGCGTTGCCGAACAGCACCGCGGGAATGAACCCGAAAAGATAGGCCGCCTGCTGCTGGCCGTTCGCGCGACAACGACAGCTGCCAGAGGAACACGAGCGTGCACAGCGCGATCAGACGCGACCGTGACGACTGGTCGAGTTCGAATCGGGTTGTCGTCGCGTAGCGGGATCATCGGCCGGGCCGGGCCGGCGCGCGGCGCTGCATGCGTCTGCGGCTAGCGGCGCGGCTAGCGGCTAGCGCTCGCGGCGCCGCTGGCGGCCTGACGGCCCTCTTCGGCCACCGCCACGGGCACCGTGTTCACGACGATGCGCGAGGCGGCGAGGTACTGCTCGAGCGAACGGTTCGATCGCAGCACCGGCAGCGGTATGCCGCGCTGCTCGGTCACGATGCGCTGCACCACGGCGCGAATCGATCTCGACACCGGCCGCCGCCGGGCCGGCGCGCTCGAGCGCGCGCTTCAGCGCCGCTTCGCGCTTCGGCCACGAGATCGTGCTTCTCCTCCGCGAGCGGCGGATGCACCTCGAGATACAGCTGCCCGTCGCGCCAGGCTGCGAGCAACGGCTGGTTCACGATGCGCACCGGCGTGCCCTTCGGCACGCGGCCGAACAGCGCTTCGATGTCCTCGGGATACAGGCGAATGCAGCCGTGGCTCGAGCGCATGCCGACGCCGTCGGGCTTGTTCGTGCCGTGGATCAGGTAGCTCGGGATGCGACAGCGTCATCGCGAACGCGCCGAGCGGGTTGTCGGGGCCCGGCGGCACGACGCGCGGCAACTTGTCGCCGCGCTCGAGGTGCTCCTTGCGCACCGAGGCCGGCACGTACCAGGCGGGATCGCGCGCCTTCTGCGTGACCTTCGCTTCTCCGAACGGCGTGGCCCAACCTTCCGCGCCGATGCCGATCGGATACGTCGTGACGACCGTTGTCACCGCAACCGGGCTGGCAGCCGGTTTCTCGGGCGTGCCGGCTGATTTATCCGGCGTGCCCGGTGATTTCTCGGTCGTGAAGTAATAGAGCCGCATCGCCGGCACGTTGATGACGATGCCTTTGTGTTCCGCGTCCGGCAGAATCGACTGCGTCGGCAGGTAGATCGGGGTGCCCTCGCCCGGCAACCACTGATCGACGCCGGGGTTCGCGCTGCGCATTTCCTCGTAACCCAAGTCGTACTCGCGGCCCATCGGCCGAGAACGTGTTCTCGTAGCGCGCGAAGAGAACCTGGGTTTCGCCCACGAGCTCCTGGCCGGCGTCGAGCGTGACCTGCCGCGTCTCGAGCGCCGCGAGCCGCGGCGCGTTCGGATCCGGCTGGGTAGGCGCGGCGGCGATCGGCGGCGGCGGCGTGGCTGCGCCATTCGGCGTCAGCAGGGAACAGCCCGGAAGCGCGCACGCGAGCGCGACGAACGCAAGCGTACGGCGCAATGAAACAAGGTGTGCCGACGGGTGGGAACGGTGTGGCATCGGACCGGAGTATACCGAACCGGGGCGCGCTGCGAACCCCGGCGGGGCGAGCTCAACGCTGCGCAAGGTTCACGTAGCGGGCGCCGCTGCGCGGCGCGATGATCGCACCGAGGCGCGTCTCGAAGCGCACCGCTACGGACTGCGTGTGCCCGTCGGCCAGCGTGCGATACACGCCGAAGTGCAGATGCGGGACGCTGCTGTAGCCCGTGTTGCCTGAGAACGCGAGCAGCTGCCCGCGCTGGACGCGGTCGCCGAGCGCCACCTGCACACTGCCGCGCTGAAGGTGGAAGTATTCGCCCGTGGTCCCGTCGCCGTGCAGCACGACGACGAAGTTCGCGAGCCGGCTGCACTCCTCGCGCAGGCAGCCGCCGTCGTGAGAGTCCTCGAACAGCACGACGACGCCGTCGCGTGCGGCGTGCACCGCCGTGCCCATTGGCATGCCGAAGTCGAGCGTGAATTGTTCCGCGCCCCGATGGCTCAACTTCGCGCCGTACCCCTGGATGATCGGGTAGCTGACGCCCTCGCCGTAGGGCAGGTGGTACCGGTAGGCATCGTCGTGGTGCGCATCGACGCTGCCGAGCCGAATGTCCTGACGGCTCATGGCTGCGGACCAGGCGCCTGGCAACGTGGTCGAACAGCGAGCGCGGCCACTCGCGCGGCGTGCGTGCGCCGCCGGCTGGGCGCAACGAGGCTCGCCGCTGGCCCCAGTGCGTCGCCGGCCGGCGAGTCCGACACGCGGCGGCCCTGCCGATGCGGTGGCGGCCAGCAGCGCTGCGAAAAGCTCCAAGCGAACGACCGGGAGCCGCGTAGCGGCGCCACGGTCAGGACCAATGGCTTCATCCTCGTTCTTGTTGTTGTTAGCGGATGACGAAGAGAGTATGCCGCACCGGGCGTTGGCCCGGGGACGGGCTTCTACATAACTCTAGCCGAGACGTTCGAGCAGGCTCTCTACGCCACCCAGCATGCGCTCCGACAGGGCGCGCCGGCGCTTGTACGCGATGTGGTACAGGTCGCGCTGCTTGGCCGCTTCGAGAAGCACGTCGTCGCTCGTGCGCAGCTCGTCGACGAGCTTGAGCTCGAGCGCGCGAATGCCGTACCAGTGCTCGCCGGTGGCCACCGGCTCGAGATCCACCTGCGGCCGATACGCCCGGATCTGCGCCTTGAACAGCTCGTGCACGTCCTCGACTTCCTGACGCAGCTTCTCGCGACCTTCGTCCGTGTTCTTGCCGAACATCGTTAGCGTGCGCTTGTAGCGCCCGGCCGTGACCTGCTCGAAGTCGACGCCCTTCTCCTCGAGCAGGCGGTGGAAGTTCGGCAGCTGCGCCAGCACGCCGATCGAGCCGATGATCGCGAACGGCGCGGCGATCAGCCGGTCCGCCACGCATGCCATGAGATAGCCGCCGCTCGCCGCGACCTTGTCGACCGCGACCGCGAGCGGGAAGCCGCGCTGCTTCAAGCGCAGCAGCTGCGACGCCGCGAGCCCGTGCTCGTGCACGGTGCCGCCGGGGTTCTCGAGCTTCAGCAACACGTCGTCGCCGGGCTTCGCGACCTGCGAGCACCGCGGAAACTTCCTCGCGCAGCGAGGCCACGGCGCTCGCGCGCAAGTCGCCCTTGAAATCGAGCACGAACGTGCGCGGTTTCGTTTGCCCCTGCTTGTCGCGCGCCTTGTCCGCGCGTTTGCGTTCCTTGCTGCGGGCTTTGGCCTCTTTCTTGTGGCGGCCTTTGCCGTCGATCGCGAGCTTCAGTTCGTCGGCCGAGTCTTCGAAGCTGCGGTTCAGGTGCTGTACGACGAGCCCCTCGGCCCGACCGCCACGGCGCAACGCGACGACGATCACCGACCAACCCGATGAGAAGCACCGCCAGCGTCGCGAGCTCGGCCAGGAACAATCCGTACGCAGCGAAGAACTCGCTCACTCGCCGTTGAGCCCTACGTTGTTCTTCTCGAACACGCGATCGGCGCGATAGCTCGAGCGCACGAGCGGCCCGGCCACGACCTCGAGGAAGCCGCGCGCGAGGCCCCACTGCCGGTACTCCTCGAACTGCAGCGGAGTCACGTAGCGCTCGACGGCCAAGTGATTCGCGGTGGGCCGCAGGTACTGACCGAAAGTGACGATGTCGACGGCGGCGCGCTTCAGGTCGTCGAGCGTGGCGGCAATCTCTTCGTCCGTCTCGCCAAGACCGAGCATCAGGCTCGACTTCGTCAACACCGCGGGCCGATGACGTTTCGCGAACGCGAGCACGTCGAGCGTCTGGTCGTAGCCGGCGCGCGCGTCGCGAACTCTGTGCGTGAGCCGGCGCACCGTCTCGAGATTCTGCGCGAATACGTCGAGACCCGAATCGACGACCGTGGCCACGTCACTCACGTTGCCCGAGAAGTCCGGCGTCAAGGCCTCGACCGCGGTGCCGGGGCACAGCGCTTTGATCGCACGAATGCAGTCGGCATAATGCTTGGCGCCGCCGTCGGGCAGATCGTCGCGATCGACCGATGTCAGCACGACGTACTTCAGGTTCATGAGCTGCACGGTGCGCGCGGAGTTCTCGATTTCGTCCGCGTCGAGCCAGCCGCGCGGATTGCCCGTGTCGACCGCGCAAAACTGGCATGCGCGCGTGCACACTTTACCCATCAGCATCAACGTGGCGGTGCCGTTGTTCCAGCACTCGCCGATGTTCGGGCAGATCGACTCCTCGCAAACCGTGGCGAGCCGATGCTCGCGGACCGTCTTGCGCAGCGCTTCGAACCGCTCGCCGCCCGGGATTCGCGCCTTCAGCCACGCGGGCTTTGGCTCGCGCGGCGCGGCTTGCCGATCGGCGCGCGTCTTCACGCCGTTCTTGATCGCGGCGAAGCCCTGCTCGGTTTGATACTTCGAGCCGGTCGTGACGACGGGGATGCCGCGAAACTCGTTCATCGTGCCTGTTAAGATCGACGGATATTTGCCTCAAGTATCGCACGTATCCGGAGCACGGCGAATGGCCCGCTACCGCCCTCCGCGCCCTGAGAGCGCGAAATACATCACGCCCGAAGGCGCCGCTTCGCTGCGCCGCGAGCTCGACGAGCTGTGGCGCGTCAAACGGCCTGCCGTCACGCGGGCCGTGTCGGAAGCGGCTGCGCAAGGCGATCGGTCGGAGAACGCCGAGTACATCTACGGCAAGAAACAGCTCGCGGAAATCGACCGGCGCGTGCGATTCCTGCGCAAACGTCTCACGGGCATTCGCGTCGTCGATCAGCCGCCGGACGATACCGGCAAGGCGTACTTCGGCGCATGGTTCGTGCTCCGCGGTGAAGACGGCGGCGAGCGTGAGTACCGGCTCGTAGGTCCGGACGAGTTCGACTTCGCGCCCGAGTACGTCAGCATCGAGTCGCCGCTTGGCCGCGCAGTGCTCGGCAAGGCGATCGGCGCAGCCGTGACCGTGGGCACGCCCGAAGGCGAACAGAGCTACGAGCTCGTGCGCGTGCGTTACCGGTGAGCCAAAGCCGCGCGCAAAAAAAATGCCCGGCCGAAGCCGGGCGAGTCACAGGGGGAAACTTGGTCGGCTACTGCAAACGTGCCCAGTTCAGTAGTCGTACATCGGCAGACTTGAGATCGAAGTTCCTGGCCAGCAGCGCTTCGATCTCTTTGGTCTCGTAGCGGTATTCGGTGGGCTGGTTCACTTCCACTACTCCGCTGAACTCCTGGTCCTTGCCCTCGGCAGCTTCACCGGTCAAAACGAAGTGGGTGTAGTACTTGACGCCCATGGTTCGAAACTCTAGGACACCGCCCAGACGGGGCGTCTGTGATTGCTTCCACATTTTGGCGTCGCGCCGCGGAACAGCACGCGACAAAACTCGCGGATCTGTTCTGAAACGCGGCGGGGCCGCTGCTCTTGACATATTTTTCTGACAGCCTATAGAGGGGGTTCGATCTGGCGGAGCGCGTTTGCATGACCTTCATTCGGCCCCTATCGGCACTGACCTGCTTGCTGGCCGTTGCCTTGTTCGCCGGGCCCAGCCATTCACAGCAGGACTTGCGCGCGACGTTGTTCGTGGAAGCGGACCGCGCGCAGACGGCCGCCAAGGCCATGAACGCCGAGCTGCTCGCACCGGCCACGTTCGGCCGCGGCGTCGAAGCCTATATGGCTGCCGATGCCGATCTGACGCGCGGCCGCAACCTCGATCGAATCAAGAGCACGCTCGCGACCGCGACGAAGGCGTTCAACGACGCCGCTCAAGCAGCCGAGATCGCGAACGTCACGCTGGCCGCCGTCATGAAAACGCGCGGCGACGCGACACGAGCGAACGCCGCTACGTTCGCGGCCGACGGCTGGCGCAATGCGGAAGCTGCGTTCGACTCCGCCGCGCGCCGGCTCGAGACAGGCGACATCCGCGGCGCACGCACGCGAGCGGATCAGGCCGAGGGGCTGTACCGCGACGCCGAGCTCACGGCCATCAAAGCGCAGTACCTGAGCCAGACGCGCGCGCTGCTCGCCGAAGCCGAGCAGCAGCGTGTGCCGCGCCTCGCGCCAACGACTTACGAAAAGGCGCGCTCGCTGCTCGCACAAGCCGAGACGCGAGCTGAACGAGAACCGCTACGACACCGACCTGCCGCGCAGCCTCGCGCAGCAGGCGAACTACGAAGCCCGCCACGCGATCTACCTCGCCAAGCTGATCGGTCAGATGCGCGACGACGGAGACACGCTCGAGGACGTGATCCTGCGTTACGAGGAGCCGGTCACGCAGATCAGCGCCGCCGCAGATCGCGTCGCCCAATTCGATAAGGGCATCGACCCCGTCGTCATGGAACTCGTGACCTACATCGAAGCGCTGCGCGAGCAAAGCTCGCAGAGCCAGCGTGATCTCACCGACACACGCCAGCGCGTTGGTGATCTCGAGGAAGAGATTCGCGAGCTCGACCAGCGGCTCGGCGGCGTGTCGCAGGAGCGCGTGGCGCTCGTGCAGCGCCTCGAAGCCGAGGCGCGAATCCGCGGGCAGTTCACTTCGATCGAAAACATGTTCGACCGCGACCAAGCGCGCGTGTCGCGCGAAGGCAATCGCATGGTGATTCGGCTCGTGGGGCTCACGTTCCAGAGCGGCCAGGCCGAGGTGCCGCCGGCGTCACGCGGGCTGCTCGAGAAAGTGAAGGCGGCGACGGAGGTGTTTCCGCGCTCGCAGATCGTGATCGAAGGGCACACGGATTCGTACGGCAGCGACGAGACGAACCTGGCGTTGTCGCGGCGACGCGCGGAAGCGGTCAATGCTTATCTCGCACAGCTCGGCGTACCGGCGTTGCGCATGAGCGCTGTCGGCTACGGCGAGACGCAGCCGATCGCGAACAATGACACTGAACAGGGCCGCGCGCGCAACCGCCGCATCGACATCATCATCGAACCCCAACTCGAGTCCGCTCCCGCCCCCGCTCCCGCCCCCGCTCCCGCTCAGTAACGCCACGCAGACGACGCTCCGCATCTCAGTGTGTTCTGCGAGGCGGCGAGGACCTCTCGAGTACCCCTCGCAAAACATGATGCGCCTCGCACGCCCGCCGGCGCAGAACTTCCACTTACGCTCAAGCTCCAGCGTTCTTCTCGAGCCAGTCGCCGATCAACGCACCAACGCTGGGCTGGGAGAGATACCCGTAAGCCTCGTGCGCGTTCAAGCCGAGCTCGCCGCGGAAGTAGTTGTCGAAATCGACCACGTCGTCGATCGACTCGACGAGTCCGAGCGTGAGCATCTCCGCGAAGGTTGGCTGCAGACGCGGCCGCAGCGCCGTCGTGTCGCCGTGCGCGGTGAAGTTCGCCCAGCGCCGAATGTTCGAGGGATAACGAGCCGCGCCGTGCTCGCGCGAGCCGCGTACCTTGCGCTGGATGAAGTGCGTCGCGAGCGGGCTCCCCATCGTGACGAATAGATCGATTCTCTGCGCCGACCCGCGCTCGCGCGAGAGCTCCCACAGCGTGTCGTAGGCGATCACGGATCCTAAACTGTGGCCGATCAGCAGCACCGGCGCGCCGGACTGCCACGTCGAATCGAGCTCCGCGCGCAGGATCGCGCGAATAGAGCTGCCGATGCCGTTGCGATTCTTGAGATACCGGTTCGCCTCGTGCATGAGCCGGCGCGTAGCGGGCGGGGCCAACCAGCGGCCCAACAGGGGCCACGCGTCGCCGAGCACGTACGACCAACGCTTCAGCGCTCGCGGCAACGTGTGCAGTTCGCCTAGGTCATCGGCGCTCGGCGTCGGGTGCGCCAGCAATCGCTCGATACCCGGCATGTCGACCGTGATGTCGCGATACGCGCCGTAGAACAGATAGGTCCACGCTACGAGCCGCATCGCATCGGGATTGGCCCCGAGCCAGGCGGCGGCATCGCGGCCGCGGTCGCGCGAGCCCCGCCGTCAACACGCGCATCAGCTGCGGGCGGTACAGGTCGGGCGGCGGCTTCGGGTTCAGCCCCGGGACGAAGATGATGCGTGGAGCAGTCAATTCACGAGCCGCCTGGGACCTGTCGCACCGTCGCGGTATAGTCCGCGCTCACTGATTGGCGATTCGGGAGAATAGGTCGTGCGGTATCTGCATACAATGGTGCGCGTCAGCAATCTCGAGCAGTCGCTCGACTTCTACTGCGAGAAACTCGGCCTCAAAGAAGTCCACCGGATAGAACATCAAGCGGGACGCTTCACGCTCGTGTTCGTCGCCGCAGCTGGTCAGGAAGATTGCGCGATCGAGCTCACGTACAACTGGGATCCGGAGCAGTACCCGGGCGGCCGCAACTTCGGCCACGTCGCGTACGAGGTCGACGACATTTATGGGCTGTGCAGCAAGCTCATGCAGGCCGGCGTCACGATCAATCGGCCGCCGCGCGACGGCAGAATGGCGTTCGTCCGCTCGCCGGACGACATCTCCGTGGAGCTGCTCCAGAAGGGCGACGCGCTGCCGAAGGCCGAGCCGTGGGCGTCGATGCCGAACACGGGGTCGTGGTAAAGAGCTAGCGCAGATCGCGGTTGACGACGCGGAAGTTGCCGGTCTCGACCTCGGAATCCTCGGAGTCCTTGCAGATCACGCGGTTGCGGCCTTCGCGCTTGGCCTGATACAGCGCTTCGTCGGCCATCTGGATCGCGCCGGCGAGGCTGCGCGTCGAGTTGGGCCGCGCCATCGATAACCCGACACTGACCGTCACGAACTTCGCGGCCTGCGAACCCGCGTGGGGAATCGCGAGGTCGAGCACGTCGCGCCGAATCTGCTCGGGTATGCCGCGCGCATAGTCATCCGGCGGACCGTACAGCACCAGCACGAACTCCTCTCCGCCGTAGCGCGCCGAGAAGTCGAACGGCCGCTTGGCGCCGCGCGCGATGCAGTTCGCGACTTTCTTCAAGCAATCGTCACCGGCCTGATGGCCGTAGAGATCGTTGAAGATCTTGAAGAAGTCGATGTCGACGAACACGATCGCTACATCCACGTCCTCGCGCCGCGACTGCCGCCAGATCCGGTGAATGTAGTCGTCGAAGATACGGCGATTGTAGAGTCCCGTCATGCCGTCACGCTCGGCGAGCTCGTTCAATTGCCGCGTCTCGAGGAAGTTCGTGCGCAGCGCGTACTCGAGGTTGTAGGTTGCGATGCCGCCGATCACGGCCGCGGCGCCGAGAATCGCGGCCATGTAGCTCAGCACGTCGATCGGCAAACCGATCACGAACCCGCTGACGAAGTGCGCGCCGATCAGGAGCGCTGCAACGCCCATCGCCACGTTGAACAGCAGGCCGAGGAACAGACAGCCGAACAGCACCACGAGGACGAGGCCCGCAAGCACGTACGACGCGCCGGCGAGCGCGGCTGCGTGCGTGATGTAGGTCACGACGAATCCCACGAGCGTGACGCCAACGGAAACGATCTCGGTGTAGTAGCGCCGGGCTATGGGCAGCGATACCGCTGCGGCGAGCAGCAGCAGCAGCGGACACAGCACGCCCAGACGCAGGGCGTTCAGTTTGTCGGTGGCCGGCGGGCCGAAAACGAGGTCGATGCTGGTGATGGCGAGCACCAGCACGAGCGCTATCAAGCCCGACAGACGCGCACGCGACAGGTTCTGCGCGACATAGAACTCGCGGAAATCCTTCTCGAGCGCATCCATGAAGCGCAGGTTCGAGTAACCGCGCCGCAACTGGTCCGCGTACGGCGAGCCGAGTTCCTCAGTGTCGAGTTTCTTCAAGTCCATGGGGCAAGCACTCTCCGAGCATCACACTCTGCGCGCGAGAGGGGTCTGCTTTCCTGAACTCAGGTCACAAAGGCCGGCGTTCCCTCAACGATACAGCGGCAAGAGTGGCTCAGTCTTTGCTTGCGGGTCCGCCTGGCCGAGCTTCTCGAGCTCGGGTAGCACGCCTCTCAGCCCCTCGCCCTGCCAGGCTCCGGGCGTCGCGCCGTAGATGCTCGCCTCGAGCGCCAGCACCTCGTGGCCCACGCGGTCGGGTAGCACGGCGGCCAGCGCGCCCAAGCTGCGAGGGCCCTCGGCGGCGCCGAACTTCGCCTCTGCGAAGGCGAGCAGCGACCGCCGCGCCGCATCCGCGTCACCGACGGCGCAGGCGCTGTCGAGATCGCGCAAGATCTTGCGCAGCGGCTGCGGCCGCAATGGGGTCGTCCCTTCACGGCCTTCAACGCGAGCGCGACGCACGCGCGCCGCGCGATCGCCACCAGAGCGCGAGCGTGGCGAGCCACGCGAGCGCGAGCACGGCGGTGGCAACCGGCCACCAACTCCGCGCCGATGCGACGAGCGGTGCCGTCGTTGCGGCCGGCGCGGCCGCGGTTTCCACCGGCGCGACCTCGCTGCTCGGCTCGATCGTCAACGTTCGCGGCGGCAGCTCCGCCACTTCCCAGCGTTGCGCGGTGACGTTCCACCACGGCACCTGCACGGCCGGCCAACATGATCTCGCCAGGCTGCTGCGCGATGACTGCGAATCCCACGCTGCGGCGGCTCTTCAACCGTCGGCCGTGACCTCGTGGGTGAGCTCGGGCTGATCGGCGTACTGGCGAATGCCGGTTTGCTGCGTGATCGCGATCTCAGGTAGTTGTGTCTCGAGCAACCCGAGGCCTTCGATGACGATCTTGCGTGTGCGCGGCACGCCGACGGCGAGCTCGGTCGACGGATCGCTCCACTCCTCCGACAACGTGACGCGCTGCGCGGGAAGCCAGGCTGCGCCCGCCAACGCGGGGGGCGGCGCCACCGCCGGCTGCACGTCGACCTCGATCACACCGGAACGGAATCGCTGCACGCGCGAAAACCCGCGATCCGGAATCACCATGGCCTCGAACGACGCGGGGCCGATCGTGAGCTTGCCAGCCGCCTGCGGGAACACGGCGAAACGCCGCTCGCGCACGATGAACGTGCGCCCGCCCCGCATGGTTTGGTACTGGCTGTCCTCGCCGAGCCGCTCGACGATCGCTTCGCCGCCGCTGACCTCGGGCGGCGTCAGCGTAGCGCGCCCCGTGCTGACGCCGATGTAGAGGCGCAGCGTGAACAGCACCTGCGACTGCACGTAGACCGTCTTCGGCTGCGCGTCGAGCTCCATGAAGATGTCGCTGGCCGCGCCAGCACTCGTATCCGGTGGCAACACGCGCACCGCAACCGCGTTGGACTGGCGATCGCCGACGTGCACCGAGGGAATCGTCAACTCACCCGGCTTTTTCGCCATGAGCTGGAACTGCCACTCCGTGACCTGCGAGGTCTGGCCGTTCAATATCTGCACGCGTGAGCTGCTCGAGCGCTGCAGCACGTCGAAGTCGCGCGTCAGCAATCCATCGTCGGGTTCGCCGCGTACGGCGCCATCGGCGCGCAAGACATACGTGAACGATTCGCCGTCGCGCACGACCGGTCTGTCGACGCTTGCGTTCAGCGCCGGCGCCTGCCCAGCGGCGAGCATGGCGTAGCCGAGCGCGAGCACTGCCGCGAGCGCGCACGACGTTCCGGTCTTCACCACGGCTTGCGCTCCGGTCCATTCTGGAGCACGGGCTTGCCGTCCTGATCCACGCCCAAACGCTGGTACTGATACAGGAACTTGCGCCGCAACAGCCCACCTGGGTCTTGCGGCACGCGTCGCAGCCACTGTTCGGCCGCCTGCTCGGACGCCCACTTCTCGACGTCCTCGGGGCCCGGCGCCTTGTTCGGCGAATCCGGGCCCTTCTCGCCTTGCTGCGCGGCGTTCGCAGCGTTCTGCTCCTGCTGCTCGCCGTCCTTGTCGCGTTGCTCCTCGGTGTCGCCGTCGGCCTGGCTGTCGCCGCTCTTGCCTTTGTCGCCCTGCTGGCCTTGTCGGGCGCCGGACTGTTTGCCGTCGCGCTGCTCGCCGTCGCCGGAGGAGTCCTTCGAGTCGCCGGGCTTGCCCTGATCGTCCTGGCCCTTGTTCTGGTCCTGTTGCTGCTGTTGCTGTTGTTGTTGCTGTTTCTGCTCTGGATGGTCCTCGAGAAACTTCTTCAGGAGATCGCGGTTGAAGCGCGCATCCTCGTGTTCCGGGTTCAGCGCGAGCGCGCGATCGTACGCTTCGATCGCGGGTTCGACTTTGCCGCCCTTTGCGAGCGCATTGCCGCGGTTGTACTGGCCGTCGGCCGAGTCGACCGGCGAGAGCGTCGCCGCGCTGGCTTCGAACTCGCCGGAACGAAATTGTGCCGCGCCGCGCCACTCCGGGTTCTCGAACAGAGTCGCGGCGCGCGCAGGCTGCTTGTCTTGAAGCGCCTCATACGCGCGCTGATCGCGACGCAGCCACAGATCGCTCCATTCGAACGCTTCAGCACGCGGCATCGGCAGCAGCAACACGAGCAGCCAGGCGCAGATCCAGCCGCGGCGGAACAGCAGTGCCAACAGCGGCAACACGGCGAGCACCAGCCACGCGCCGCGATCGCGCCAGACGTCGGCTTCGTACTTCTGCTCGTCGCCGCCCGCGAGCGCCACGTCGAGTGGCCCGCCGGTCGCCGCCGGGAACAACGCCTCGAGATCGCGATCGTCGGGCGCGAGCCGCGCGAACCGACCGCGGCCCGCGCTCGCGAGCCGCCGCAAGCCCCCGATGTCGACCTGCGGAATCACGACCTGGCCGTTGCTGTCGTTCACGAAGCCGCCCTCGGGCTGCGGGATCGGCGCGCCCTGTTCGGTGCCAACCGCGAGCACGCTCGTGCGATAACCCTCGCTGGCCAGATCGCGTACGCGGCTCACGTCGTCGTCTGCGACCTCGGAGTCCGTGATCAACAGCACATCACCGTTACGCACGCCCGTCTGGCGCAGCAGCGCGCGAGCTTTGTCGAGGCCGGCAGCCAGCGAGCCGCCGCGCGTCGGCATGATATCGGTCGAGATGGCGCCGACCAGCGACGAGATCGTGCGCGTGTCCGTCGTCAGCGGCGTCACCGTGAACGCGTGCGTCGTGAACACGAGGAGCGCCGTCTGCCCGGACGGCACGCCGCTCGAGCAGATCGAGCAGCTTCAGCTTCGCGCGCGCGAGGCGCGACGGCTCGACGTCTCCGGCATCCATCGAGCGCGATAGATCGAGCGCGACGACGAGCGCTTCGTCGGAGCGGAACGCCGGCACCGGCAACCGTTCCCATGCCGGCCCGGCCATCGCGACGACCGCGACGAGCCAGGCGAGCAGCGCGACGACGAGCGCGAGTCGGTTGTCGCGCAACACCTCGGGCTCGAGAAGCACGTAGCGGCGCAGCTTCGCTTCGACGATGTGGCGCCAGCCGCCGGTCTCGGCGCGCCCGCGCAGCAATTGCCATAGCAGCCACGCGCCGATGGGCAACGCCACGAACCACTCGGGCCTTAGGAAATGCAGGTCAGCCACGCGAAGCCTCCGCGCGCCATGGCGCGGCCGGAGCGCGCGTCGGCAACCGCGCCGCGACCCACGCCGCGGCGGCGGCAAGCGCGGCCAGCACCAACGCTGCACCGAACGGCCAGTAGAACAATTCCTTGATCGGCCGGAAGCCACGCTCGTCGGACGCGGCCGGCTCGAGCTCGTCCAGGATCTTGTAGATCTGCTGGAACTCCTGCGTGTCGCGCGCGCGGAAGTATCGCCCGCCGGTCATTTCCGCGATCGCCGTCAGCGTCCCCTCGTCGAGATCGGCTGACGGATTGATCTGCCGCAACCCGAACAGCGAGCGCACGGTCAACGCATCGGCGCCGATACCGACCGGATAGATCACGACCTTACGCTGCGCTGCGAGCTCGGCCGCTTTGCGCGGCTCGACGGCGCCGGCCGTGTTCGCGCCGTCCGTCAGCAACACGAGCACGCGCCGGCCCTGCTGCACCTTCGCGTCCTCGAGCGTGCGAATCGCGAGCCCGATCGCGTCGCCGATCGCAGTCTCCTTGCCAGCGAGGCCGATCACGGCTTCGTTCAACAGCGTATTGACGGTCGGACGATCGAAGGTCAGCGGCGACTGCAGATACGCTTCGCGCCCGAACAGGATCAGGCCGACGCGGTCGCCGACGCGGTGGTTGATGAAGTCCGTCGCCACGGACTTCAGCGCCGTAAGTCGATCGACCCACTGCCCGTTCAACTGGAAGTCCTGCTCCTCCATGCTGCCCGAGAGATCTACGGCGAGCAGCAGGTCGCGGCCCGTCATCGGCAGCGCCACGGGCTCGCCGACGAACTGCGGCCGTGCGGCCGCGAGCACCGCCAGAACCCACGCCACCGCGAGCACCGCGAGCCGCCACGCGGCGCGAGACCGCGGGCGCGCGCAGGCCGGCGAGGTCGTTGAACTCCGCGCCGAACGGCACGTTCAGCGCCGCGTCGCGATCGATCGGCTCCGGCGGCACGAGCCACCGCACGAGCCACGGCAGCGGCAGCGCGAGCAACATCCACCACCATGCCAGCGTCCACATCGCCGTCAGCCTCTGCCCGCGCGTTTGCGAGTTCGCGCCTGGAGCCGGTTGCGCGCTGAGCCATTCGGCGCAGAGCGCCGTGAGCTCGAGCGCAGTGCCGCGCTCGACGCTGTTCGGCCGCGCGTACGGCGCCGCGAGCAGCGTGCGGCCCGCGCCCACTCACGAACGTGTCGCGCTGCCAGCGGCTGTCGAGATAGGCGAGCCAGCGTGGCCGATCAGGCCCGGCACGTCTTGGTCGGCGGCGATCTCGGCGCTGCGGTCGCGCGCGGCCGTCGTCATCGCGAAGCGGCGCAGCACGGTCGAGACGTTCTGCAAGCAGACGACGGGCTCCACGCCCTGCTCGAGCGCCGCGCGCACGCGCCGCAAGCTCTTCAACGCCACACGCCGATGTCGGCTCTGGTAGTAACGCAGCGCGTACAGCGCGAGCCCGACGAGCACCAGCGCGGCGAGCAGCCACCAGCCGACCGCGGGCGGCCACCAGCCGATCGGCCCCGGCAAATGGATGTCGCGCAGCGGCAGTGAGCTCACGTCGTTCGGATTCATCGCAGTCGAAACTGTTGTGCCAGACACGCTGCGCGGATCGGCGTCCGTCGCGCAGTCGATCAGAGCGGATCCCGGGCACTCGGGCCAGCGCCTTGAGCGCCGCGCGCCGCGCCTCGAACCGCTCGTGATAACGCTGTCGCGACCCCGCATCCGCGGTGTCGATCGAGAACGAGCGTCCGGCGCTCTGGATTCGATAGCGGCCCGGCGGTGGAAGTTCAGCCTCCAGAGGATCGAAGAACTGCACGAGCGAGAGATCGCAGTGGCCCGCGAGCTGGCGCAGATGCCGGTCCGCCTCGGGGCCGAGCCGCCGAAAGTCACTGAGAAGAAAGATCAGGCTGCCGGGCCGCGCGACCCGCGCCAGCCGTTGCAGCGCGCGCTCGGCGTCGCTCTCGACGCTCGGCCGCGGACTCCGGCGGCTGCCAGAACGAGTTCGTGCACACCGCCTGCAGCAGGCGCAGCGCAGCACGCTGAGCCGAGCGCCGGCCGCAGCTCGTGGTGCTCGCTCTCGGAGAACACGAGCCCGCCGAGCCGGTCGCCGTGCGCGACGGCGCTCCACGCGATCAGCGCAGCCATCTCCGCAGCGCGCACGCCTTTGAACTCGCCGCGCGTGGCGAACAGCATCGGCCGCCGCAGGTCGAGCCACACGAATACGGGACGATTGCGCTCCTCGCGGAACACCTTCGTGTGCGGCTTGCCGGTGCGCGCCGTGACACGCCAGTCGATCGTGCGCAGATCGTCGCCGGGCTGATAGGGCCGCGACTCGTCGAACTCGACGCCGCGGCCTTTGTACGGCGACAGATGCCCGCCGGAGGTCACGACACGCACGCGCGGCGAGGTCAGCTGGATGGCTTCGCCCGCAGCACGCAACCTGACCAGATCGGCGAGCTCGACTCGCGCCGGCGACTGCGTTGTGCGCGCGGCGGAGAACGCCATTACGGCACTCCGATCCTCGCGAGCAGCGTGTCGATGATCTCGTTCGGCGTGCGGCCGGAAGCTTCGGCTTCGAAGCCGACTATGATGCGATGGCGCAGCACGTCGTGCGCCATGGCCTGAATGTCCTCGGGCGTGACGTAGTCGCGGCCCGCGAGCCAGGCATGCGCGCGCGCGCAGCGATCGAGCGCGATCGTCGCGCGCGGGCTCGCGCCGTACTGGAGCACGCCTTTCAAGTCGTCGCCGTACCGTTCGGGCGCGCGCGTCGCGAGCACGATCTGCACGATGTATTCCTCGAGCGGCTGCGACAGGTGCTGATCGAGCACCTGCAGGCGCGCGGCCATCACTTCCTTCTGCGTCAGCACTTCGGGCGCCGTGAACAGCGCGGCATCGGTCGCGGACCGGCGCTGCTCGTTGCGGTTCAGCTCGAGGATCGCGTGCTCGCCGGCTGCGTCGGGATAGGTCACGAACACGTGCAGCAGGAACCGATCGAGCTGCGCTTCCGGCAACGGATACGTACCTTCCTGCTCGATCGGGTTCTGCGTGGCCATGACCATGAACAGCGTGGGCAGCGGATACGTCACGGCGCCGACCGTGATCTGCCGCTCGCCCATGGCTTCGAGCAGTGCCGACTGCACCTTGGCGGGCGCGCGGTTCACTTCGTCCGCCAGCACGAGGTTGTGGAACAGCGGGCCTTCGCGAAACACGAACGAGCCGTCCTGCGGCCGATAGATCTCAGTGCCCGTGAGATCGGCGGGCAGGAGATCCGGCGTGAACTGCAGGCGGTGGAAATCGCCTTCGACGCTGTGGCTCAAGACTTTGATCGCACGAGTCTTCGCGAGACCCGGCGCGCCTTCGACGAGCAGGTGGCCGTCGGAGAGCAACGCCACGAGCATTCGATTCAGCAGCCGTTCCTGGCCGACGACGAGGCCTTTCAGATGTGCCTCGAGCTTCCCGAACTTTTCTTGTAACGACATGAACTTGGGCCAAGACTAAAGCTCGCCATTCTAGCCAGCGCGTGCCGCGCAAAGCCAGGACGAATCTGTAGCTGCTAGCGGCCGCGGAATCCGCCGCCGACGATACCGAGTGGCCCGCGCGGCATCGTGAGGTGCACGGTTTGACCGTCGCGTCGCACGCTGACGGTCACGGACTCGCCCGCCGTGCCCTCCAACGTCAGCGTGTTCAGCTCGCGCAGGTCGAACACGCGCTTGCCGTCGTAGGCCACGACCTCGTCACCGGGCTTGATTCCCGCGCGCTCGCCCGGCGAGCTCGCGAGCACGCCTTGGATGCCGACGCTCGTCGGCCGACCCACGGCTTTCAGATAGCGCTCGTAGTCGTCGTCACCGAGCTCCGAGCGCAACGTGCCGTCGCCGTTGAATCCCTGGGCCGGATCGAACGGCTTGCCCTCCCGCTGAGCGTCGTACTGCGCCTGCAGCGCCTGCATGCGCAGCTCAGACGTGCGCTGCTCGATCCACGCAGCGCGATCGGGCGGGAAGCCGGCGGCGACCAGCGCATCGACCTGGCTCCCCTGCGCGTCGCGGCGAAACGGGCCACCGCGGGCGAACCGTGGCGGGCCGGCGTCGGCGGTCGCCTGCGGATTGCCGTCGCGCGGGCTCGGTGTGCCGTCGCGACCGGCCGCGCGGGGATCTCGCAGCGCTGCGAGCTCGTCACTGAGCTCCGTCACCCGCGCCTCGAGCGCCGCGCGCTGCTCGACTTCCGTTGTGAGCGCCGTCTCGAGCGCGGCCAGCCGTGCCTCGCTCGCGCCGCTGTCGCGTGCAGCGCCCGCAGTGTTCGTGAGCGGCGGTCCGTCAGCAGCGCCCGGCGGCGCACTCGTGGTTTGCACCCAGAGCGCCACCGCGAGCCCTATGCCGACGCCCGTGACTACGAGCAGCAACACCTTCCGCATTTTTCGCTCCTCCGACGCCCGGGGCCGAATGCCGGGCGACTCGCCAGCTTGGAGTCGCCGCGCCCGGCGCCGTTCCAATCGCCATAATGCCCCGCTAGGGTCGGCAAGATAAAGCCGAAGGAGACTCATCTTGGCGAAACGGCTCGGCGTCGCGGTATCGATCCTGGTGCTGGCGGTCTCGCTCGGCATCTACGCGCTGCTCGCGGCGTCGTTGCCGCGGCGTACTGGCGAAGCGGCGGTTCCGGGGCTTGCTGCGCGGCTGTCGATCGATCTCGACGCGCATGCCATTCCGTCGATCCACGCGGCGTCGTTCACCGACGCGCTGCGGGCGCAGGGCTACATGCACGCGCAGGAGCGGTTCTTCGAGATGGACCTGCTGCGCCGCGCTCCGTCCGGCGAGCTGGCCGCGCTGTTCGGCGAACGCGCACTCGCAAGCGATCTCGCTCAGAAGCCGTTCGAGTTTCGCGACGCGCGCACGCGCGTTGCTGGCCGAGCTGCCGGCCGAGCACGTCGAGTGGCTCGACGCGTACACGGCCGGCGTCAACGCGGGGCTTTTGGACCTGCGCGCCCGCCCGCCCGAGTACTGGCTGTTCGGCGCACAACCCGCGGCGTGGCGGAACGAAGACAGCCTGCTCGTCGTGTTCGCGTTCTACACGATGCTGTCGAACAACGATGCGTTCGAGCGGACGCAGGGATTGCTGCACGACGCCGTACCCGCGGCCCTGTACGAGTTCCTGACGCCGTCGACCTCGCGGTTCGACCGGCCGCTTGTCGGTGCGAGCGACGCCGATCCGACCGGCGGATACAGGCCGCTCGCCATTCCGACGAGCGACACGATCGATTTGCGCGGCAGCGCCGAACCGGCCGAAAGCCGCACGCCGCGCGTAGACCCGCCATTACTCGGCCCCGCGTCGAACCAGTGGGCGGTCGACCAGTCGCGTGGCGCGGGCGGACACGCGTGGCTCGCGAACGATCCGCATCTCGGGTTGCGCGTGCCGAGTATGTTCTACCGCAGCGAGCTCGAATGGCCGGGCGGTGTCGTGCGCGGAGTCGGCATTCCGGGATTGCCCGGCATCCTGATCGGCGCGAACGCCGAGCTCGCGTGGGGCGCGACGGTCAGCAACGCGGATCAGGCCGATTGGGTCGTCGTCGAATCCGACCCTGCGGACGCGAGCCGCTATCGCACACCCGAAGGGTTCGAGGCGTTCGGCGCGCATACCGTCGACGTCGACGTCGCGAGTCGCGCACAACCTGAGCACGTCACCATTCAAACCACGCGCTGGGGCCCGATCGTCGCGCACGATGGACACGGCCGGCCGCTCGCGCTGCACGCAGCATGGCTCGAGCCGCACGGCGTGAACCTCGCCGTGCTCGAGCTCGCGCGCGCGATCAGCGTCGGCGACGGAATCTCCATGCTCGAGCGCTGGGCCGGGCCGTCGCTGAACTGGATGCTGGCCGACAGCGGCGGCGAAATCGGCTGGATCGTGAACGGCCCGCTGCCGCGACGTGTCGGCTTCGACGGCTCGCGCCCGGAATCCTGGGCCGACGGCAGTCGCGCATGGGCAGGAGAGATCGAACGCCCGCAGCAGATCGGCGGCCGCGACGGGGCGCTGTTCACCGCGAACAACCGCACGCTGCCGCCCGAGCAGGCCGACGCCGTCAGCCGAATGTGGATGCGGCCGTTGCGCGCGAAACGCATCGACGAACTGCTGCGCGCGCGAAACACATTCGGCGCGCCCGAGTTTCTCGCGATGCAGCTCGACACGCAGGCTGACGGGTACGACCAGATTCGCGACACGCTGCTCGCGGTCGTGCCAGCGGACGATCCCGAGCCGCTGCTCAAGCGTGCGCGCGGTCATGTCGAGCGCTGGAACGGCCGCGCCGATGTCGACCAACCCGGGTTTCGTATCCTGCACGTGTACTACCGCAAGCTGGTCGAACGCGCGATCGCACCGCTGCTCGCGCCCGCGATTGCCGCGGATCCGAGCTACGTGTATCGCTGGCCGCTCGCGGACGAGGTGTTGCGCCGGCTGCTCGACGAGCGGCCGCCGAATCTGCTGACGCGCGAATATGCGAACTGGGACCAGTTCCTGCGACAGGTGTTGCTCGACGCGTTGCGCGAGATCGACGCCGACCGAACGCGACCCGGCATCGACGCTGCCGTGGGGCGCATTCAACGTGCTCGACGTGGCGCACCCATTCGCGGGGTTGGGCGCGCTGGCACCGCTCGCGCCGTGGCTACGGCTGCCGCCCGCGCCACTGCCCGGCTCGACGGTGTCGCTGCGCGTGGCCGCGCCGAACTACGGCGCACTGATCCGCATGTCCGTGTCGCCGGCGGCGCCCCAGGACGGCGTCCTCGAGATGGCCGGCGGGCAGAGCGGCCACTTCCTGTCGGCACAGTTCCGCGATCAGCAGCAGGACTGGCTCGAGGGCGCACCGTCGCCATTCCTCGCGGGGCCGGCCGTCTCGCACATCGTGCTCGAGCCCGGGCGTTAGCCGCGCTCCAAAGAAACGCAAACGCCCGGGACAGCTCTCGCCATCCCGGGCGTCACGGGCAAATCCCTTACCTGAAGACGGCCTGCTCGAGGCTCGGCGGATCTGCGTCGCCGAAGTGCGGGTGCACGGCCCAGATGTCGTTGCCGACGGCGGCGGCCGTCGTCGCCTGGCCGACGAGCGTCGCCACCGCGGCGCGCGATGCCGTGGCCCAGTCGTCGCTGCTCGTCAGCGCGACCGCGCGCGGCGCGTCGGCGCTGTTGCTGATGACGACGAGATGGCCGTCGGCCGCCCACACGGCGCCGTCCTGGCCTGGCACGGGCTCGCTGACCTTGACCTCACTGGTCGCGTCGGGGTTCGCCACGGGCACCTTATAAATGTGCTCGTTTGCGACGACGAGCAGATACCCGCCGTCGTGGTACACGATGCCGTTCACGGCCACGCCTTCCGGCAGCCCCGTGAACCGGTGCAGCACCGAAGCCTGGTAGTCGGGCGTTACTTTGAAGACGACGTTATTCATCGTGTCGGTCACGTATACGGTGCCGCCACCATCGACCGTGACGTCGTTCGCGAAGTACTGGGGCGGATCTTTCGGCGTGCCGATCACGGCCGCGAGATCGACCATCGCGATGCGCTCGCCGCTGGTCAGGCTGTATACGCCGAGCTTCGCCTGGCCCACGTTGCCGGGCTGGAACGCGGCGCTATCGGAATTCGCCACGAGCAACCGGTCGCGGGGCTCGTCGACTTCGATGCCGACCGAGGACTTGAGCTCCGGATCGGTGACGAACGGCACGACGCTGCCGTCGCGCTTCAACTCGAAGATCGTGCCTTCGGCCAGCGAGCCCGTCAGGAACCGGCCGTTCGCCTGATCGTACTCGACGCCTTCCGGAATGAAGCCGCCGCGCTGCGCGGTGATGACATCGCCCGCCGGTTTCGCCGGCGGCGGCGGCGCTGCGCAGTCTTCGGCGCCTCTGACGGCGTGCATCCGGCGGCGAGCACGAGCCCCGAAGCCACGAGCACGAAGAATTTATTGCCCATGGAAAGATCCTCCCAAAGGGTCTTGTCGGTGAAGATGAGCGAGACGCGATGGTACCACGCGCGGCACGACTGCCGGACGCACCGGCGGCAAGCCGACGGCCGACGAGAGACGCTACTCGGGGAGCTTCAGAACCTTGAGCCGCTGCGACAACGAAGTGCGTTGCAGTGCCGCGGAGATCCGGCCGAAGCGACTGAGCGGATTGGCGCGACCGCGCGCATCGCGCTCGGGGAAGAAGATGCCGTAGCCGCCGGCGCGCTCCGAGCGGATCACGCCGTGCAGCAGCATCGTCTCGCCCTCGAATTCCATGATCACGTCGACTTTGCCGTCGACTTTCAGCGCACCGATCGGGCCACGCGCGAGCGTCACGAACATGCCTTCGGCGCTGATGTCGCCGACGACGGCCGCCAGCTTCTTGCCGCCGAGCAGCAACCACGCGTCGAAGTCCGCGTTGCCCCTGACGGAGACGCGGAACGTGAGACGTTGATCCTGCCCAAGCTTGCGTGCCTCGCCCATGCGCGTAATTTTCCCGATCTGCCGCCCGGAGGCAGTGATTGAAGTCTCGGTCCATTGATGCGGGCGCCGCGTAGCGCGGCCGCCGCGGCGTGGCTTAGAGTGCGGGCGAAGGCCGCGGCGCGGCTTAAGAGGCTCAATGAACCAGAACGTGCTGCTGGCCGCCGTGCCGGTCGCGGGCTTTGTCGCCGGCTTCATCAACACGTTGGCCGGCACGCGGCTCGCTGATCACTCTGCCGGTGCTGATCCTGCTCGGGCTGCCGGCCACCGTCGCGAACGGCACGAACCGGATCGGCGTGTTGATGCAGAACGTCGTGGCCGTGGCTACGTTCCGCAATCGCGGCGCACTCGAAATCGAGGGTACGTGGAAGCTCGTGGTGCCGGCCGTCGTCGGCTCGGTGCTCGGCGCACGGCTCGCCGTGGACATCGATCAACATTTGATGCGCAACGTGATCGGCGTGCTGATGCTCGTGATGCTCGGCATCATGCTGCTGAAGCCGGAACGCTGGATCGCCGGGCACACGTCACCCCGCACACCGCGACTGCTGATCGAAGTACCGCTGCTCTTCGCGATCGGCGTGTACGGCGGATTCTTACAGGCCGGCGTCGGCATCTTCCTGCTGGCCGCGCTCGTGCTCGGCGCGGGCTTCAATCTGGTCGGCGCGAATGGCGTGAAGAATCTGATCGTCCTCGCAGTAACCCTGGTGGCGATCCCCGTGTTCGTGTTGCACGACCAGGTGCAGTGGACGCTCGGCCTGTTACTCGGCGCGGGTCAGGCGGCCGGCGCATGGGTGGCCGCGCGCGTCGCGATCAAGCACGGGGCTGCGTTCGTGCGCATCTTCGTGATCGTGGTCGTGCTGCTGTCGGCGCTCGCCCTGTTTGCCGGGTTCGGCTGAGCCGCGAGCTTGTCGCTGCTAGACTGGCGCCCCTATGGTCATGCGACATCTCGAAAGACATCGCGCGGCGCGTATCAGCTGGCTGCGTGCCGCCGTGCTCGGCGCGAACGACGGCATCGTGTCGACGGCTAGCCTGCTCGTCGGCGTCGCAGCCGCCGAGGCAAGCGAGACTGCGTTGCTCGCCGCCGGTGTTGCCGCGGTCGTGGCTGGGGCCATGTCGATGGCGGCTGGCGAATACGTGTCCGTGCACTCGCAGGCTCGACACGGAGAAGGCCGACCTCGACCGCGAACGGCGCGAGCTCGAGACCGACGACGCAGGCGAGCGGCGCGAGCTGATGGCCATCTATATCGGCCGCGGACTGACGCCAGATCTCGCGCGCCAGGTCTCCGATCAGCTGATGGCGCACGACGCGCTCGGCGCGCATGCACGCGACGAGCTCGGCATCACCGAGCGCTCGACCGCGCGGCCGCTGCAGGCGGCGGCGGCGTCGGCAGGCAGCTTCGCGGTCGGCGCCCTATTGCCTCTGTTGGTGGCGGCACTGACCCCGCTATCACAGGTGTTGGTGGCCGTGCCGGCCGCGGCGCTCGTGTTCCTCGCCCTGCTCGGCAGCTTCGCTGCCCGTGCCGGTGGCGCGAACATGGTCACCGCCGCCGCTCGCGTGACGTTCTGGGGCGCGATCGCCATGGCCGTGACCGCGGGCGTCGGCGCGCTGTTCGGCACCGTCGCGAGCTGAGCTCGATCCCCATGGCAAAGACTGCCGGCGCTGCGTTGTGGGTCAAGCTGACCCTGCCGGGCATCGGCCAGATCGGCCCCGGCAAGATCGAGCTGCTGCGCAAAATCGCCGAGCTGCAGTCGATCTCTGCTGCAGCGCGCGCGATGGACATGTCGTACCGGCGCGCATGGCTGCTCGTCGACGAGCTGAACAAGCTCTTCGACCAGCCGGCGGTCGCCAAATGGCAGGGCGGCAAATCGAAAGGCGGCGCATCGCTGACGAAATTCGGCGAGACGCTGGTCGAGAGCTACGAACAGCTCGTCGCGCGCGCCAATGACGCGAACCGCGAGCTGCTTGCGGAGCTCGGCCGCCGCGCGGGGCGCTAGACGCTCGGGTGCTAGGAGGCCTTGCGTGTCGAGGCCGGCGCCGTTCGCGCCGCGCCGGTGCGGGCGTCGACGAACTCCGGCGGGCGGTCGCGGCGCAGGATGATGATCTGCCCTGACGGTACCTCGGCCCAATCCGAGTCCGCCGTAAGCCGCTCCGAGCTGACGGTCACGGCGTGCCCGCCGCGCTTGCCGTCGGTGCGGCGCAGCGACTGCACCGCCGGATAGATCTCGCCCGCGAAGTAATACAGCGATTCCGGCGTGCCGTCCTTCTCGTCGGTGAACCGCGAGACGACGGCGCAGTCGCCGTCCGCGATCGCGACGTTAGATAGCTGGCTTCGGCGCTGCCGGCAGCGTGCACGAGATCGAGCGTGCGGCTGATCGCGCGCGCAAGTGCACGCGCCATGCGCAGCGCCGGGTCGATTTCCACCGACTCGAGCAGCGAATCGATGAACAGCGCGAAGAAATGCTCCGAGTCCGTGCTGCCGTAGACGTTGTCGAACGCCTCGTCGCATACCGATTCCAGCAGCTTGCGGCGCACGAGCCGAAAGTCGCCGACGTCGCCGTTGTGCATGCACAGGTACTGGCGCCAGCGGAACGGATGGCAGTTCGCCTCGTTGACGCCGCTCGACTGCGTCGCCGCACGCACGTGGGCGAGCACGCAGTCGCTCGCGACCACGCGCGCGAGGTTCTGCAGATTACGGTTGTTCCAGGCCGGCGTGATCGAGCGGAACACCGCGGGCTCGGTGGTGTGATCCGGGGAGTACCAGCCGATGCCGAAGCCGTCGCCGTTCAGCGGTTCCTCGCGTTCCCGGCTGTGTGTGCTCTGGCGAATCAGCGAATGGGTCGGCTCGATGATCAGCGACGAGAGGCGCGTCTCGGGACCGAGGTAGAGCATCAGGCGGCACATAGATTGAGTATCGGCCTGCGCGCGTCGAGCTTGAGGCGCTCGAGGGTACTGGTTCACACAGTGCCGGGCGCCGCGGCGCGTTGCAACGGCTCCACGGCCGGCTCAGAATTCGCGCGTCGTTGGCGTCCTCGCGCGTCCACAACGACGGAGAACCGCGATGTCGATCCAAAACGCCGCCAGAACCGCGCGGCGGCCTAGCCTATGAGCATCGCCGCGAGAACCTTCGGCGTCGCGCGCTCGGTGGCGATGTATTACGGCATTCCGCTGCGCGCGCGGCGGCTGCGCCGCTTCTACTCGCAGTTCGTCACGCGCGGCTCGCTGTGCTTCGACGTCGGCGCCCACGCCGGCAATCGCGTGCGCTGTTGGCGGCAGCTCGGCGCGCGGGTCGTGGCGATCGAACCGCAACCCGATTTCGTGCGTTTGCTCACCTGGCTCTACGGCCGCGACCGCCACGTCGCGATCGTGCCCGTCGCGCTCGGTCGAGAAGCGGGTCACGCGGACCTCTATGTCAGCGAGCGCACGCCCACGGTGACGACGCTGTCGCGCGAGTGGGCCTTCGGCGTGAGCCGCGACCCGCGTTTCGCAGGCGTCGAGTGGACGCCGGGCCAACGCGTGGAGCTGCGAACGCTCCAGCAACTGATCGAACGCTTCGGCGTGCCCGAGTTCGTGAAGATCGACGTCGAAGGCTTCGAGGCCGAAGTTCTGGCGGGTCTCACGACGCCCGTGCGTGGACTGTCGTTCGAGTACTTGCCTGCCGCGCGCGCCGTCGCGCTCGAGTGCATCGATCGGCTCGCGGAACTCGGTTCCTACCGCTACAACTGGTCGCCGGGTGAAACCCACAAACTCGACGAGCCGCGCTGGCGCAACTCCGCAAGCATGCGCACATGGCTCGCGGGGCTGCCCGCCGACAGCCCTTCCGGCGACGTATACGCCGTCCGGGACTCGGGGCCCTGATTTCGGGAACGCCCCGAACCACCCGGTCTCACCACTGCCTGCGCGCCGCCGTTATGATCGACGCCGTTCGCCACGGCAACGATTCGAAACGGGGGAAAACCATGCAACGTCCGGCCGTCGCTCTTTCGCTTGGGCTGCTCTCGTGTATTTGCGGTGGGGGCACGCTCTACGCGCAGGACCTCGTCATCAACAACGCACGCATCGTCGTCGGCAACGGCCTGGTTCATCGAGCGCGGCTCGATCGTCATCAGCGGCGGCAAGATCGCCTCGATCGGCACGAGCGCCGCGAATGTGGCCGGACGCACGGCCATCGACGCAAACGGCATGAGCGCGCTGCCGGGATTCATCGACGCGCACCGGCACGTGAACACGGGCCCGAACGAGCAGAAGGAAATGCAGGCCCTGCTCGACGCCGGCTACACGACGATCCTGTCGGGCGGCGGCCCGGCCGAAGGCAACATCACGCTGCGCGATCACATCGATTCCGGCAAGATCCGCGGCCCGCGCATCATTCCGTCGGCACGTCTCGATCTCGCGGACAACACGCCCGAGAAAGTCCGTGCGGAAACTCAGGCCATCGCGAAGCTCGGCGTGAAGTGGATCGGCGAGATCGCGTTGACGCCGAAGCCCGGCCCCACGCCGAAGGAAATGGCGAACCTGCGCGTACTGCTCGACGAGGCGAAGAAGACGGGCGCGCGCGTGCAGATCCACGCCGTGAGCCCGCAAGCGATGATGGCCGCCGTCGACGCGGGCGTGAAATACCTCGTCCACACGCCGCACTTCGGTTGGCTCGCTTTCGACGACGCGAAGCGCGAGGCCGCCTCGGGCGTGAAGCAGCTCTCGACGATCGGTTTCGGTGTGCCGGTGTTCGGCGTGTTCGCGAACGACAACAACCCACGCTTCCGCGACGGCAAGCCGTGGCCGGAATCGATTCTGCAGGGCGACGGACGGGGCCAGGAGGCCGGCTACAAGGCCGTGAACGCGCGCACGTCGTGGGATGCGGGTGTGATCTACGGCTACGGCACGGACACGAACTACGACCCGAAGGCCGGGCTCGAGCACGAGCTGAAGTCGCTGAACCTCATGTTCTCGATGGCGGACATCGTGAAGCTCATGGGGCCGAACACGGCGTCGTACCTCGAAATGAATGATCAGCTGGGCACGCTCGAGGCCGGCAAGCTCGCCGACATCGTGCTCGTCGATGGCAACCCGCTCGACGGCTACTGGAACCTGCTGAACACGAAGCTCGTGCTGAAGGGCGGCGTCATCGTCTCCGACCAGCGCTGACGGCCGGTCGCGGGGCCACAGCGCACCGTTCCGCGATCAGTGAGGCGCGTCGAAGGCGCGCAACAGAACCGGCGTCAGCTCGTGCATCTTGCGCGAAGCGCGGCCGCCGGCGGGCAGGTCCACGCCTTCGACGAAACCGGCAGCGAGCAGCGCGGCGGCCACGCCTGGATTGCGCGTGACGACGTGCACCGGCACGTCCCAGCGCGCGCCCTCGCCCGTCACGGTGGCCGCCGGCTGGTGGTCGCCGAGCAGGATCAGCACGGCGTTCTCAGGCATGCGTTCGCGCAGATAGCCCGCGAGGTAAGTGAACGTATACGCGAACGAGTCGGCATAGGGCCGCCTCAAGCTGGTCCAGTCCGGCGTCCGCGCGAGGCTCGCCTCGACAGCCGTCGGCGGAAACGGTTCGCTGCTCAAGAGCCGCTGCCAATCGGCCTGGTAAGGCGGAATCGGCAGGAACGGAATGTGCGTGTTGATCGTCGGCAGAAACAGGAACAGCGGCCGCTGCGTGCCGCTCTCCGCGGCGAGTGCTTCGACGCGCGCCAGCGTGAATTGATCCGGGATGCGCCACCAGCCGATGTCCGGGCCGCGATAGTCGACCTCGCGCTCGCCGTAGATCGCATCGAAGCCGTAGAACGCACCCTCCGGCCACGCGTTGCGCGTTCCCGGCATCACGGCGATCGCGTGATAGCCCGCGGCCTCGAAAGCCTTTGGTAACGTCTCGCGTTGCTGCGTCATCAGCACGGCGTAGTCGCCCGGGTCGCGGATCTCCATGCCACTCATCAACGAGATGTGCGCGAGCCACGAACCGCCGCCGAACGTCGGCGACTCGACGTAGGTCGAGAGCACGCGCCGCCCCGTGGTACGCGCGGCGTCCGCGAATCCCGTGCGGGCGGGCGCGACGACCGCCGCGATTTCGGGTTCGTCGTATGTCACGGCGCCGTAGGACTCGAGAAACACGAGCAACACGTCGGCGCCCTCCAGCGCGTGCAGATCCGACGCGGGTAGCGGCACGGCGGGCAGCTTGCGATCGGTGCTGGCCGCGTACGCGTCCAGCAGAAATCTGCCTTGCTGCAGATACGTGGCATAGGCCGGAAACGAATACCTATACCGCAGCGTCCAGCCGAGGGCCGTCGACAACACGTAGCCGCCGACGAGCACGACGCCGACGACGCCGAGCGCGCGACGCGGCGTAACGAGCTCGGCGGCGGCGGTGATGCGCGCCAGCGCGAACGCGAGCAGCAGCGTGATACCCCCGAGCAACGCCACGAGACCGAGCACGAGCGCCGCGATCATCCACCACGGCGCCACCTTTGTGAGCATTGCTCCGACCGCGGGCAGGTGCTGCGCGTCCCAGTAGAAATTCACGGGCCGGCCGTACAGCGCCGGCGCCGTGACCTCGGCATACCGCCCGATCACGAGCACCAGCAGCAGCAGGGCGAGCGCGACTCGCAGCCCACGCGGCACGGCGCCTCGCCAGGCAGCGTACGCGACCACGACGAGGAGCAGAACGCCGAGCTCGACCGACAACTCCGCGGTGGGCTTGATCCACGGAGTTGGCCACACGTTGTGGAACGTCAGCGCCGCGTTCAACAGCAACACGGCGAGCGCGAGCACGAGCCACTGCATCCGCGTCAGCGTGCTTCGCAAAGACATAGCGACTCAGGCGTGCGCGCGGCGCGCGAGCCACACGACGTCGAGGGCGAACGACCACACGAGCAGCGCGAGCCCCACGAGCGCTACCGCGCTGCTCCATGGTGGCAGAACGCCGGGCACGAGCGCGCCGATCAGCGACGCGATCTGTAGCACGCACACGGCTTGCCGCCGTCGGCTCGGCGGCAGCGCGCGTTCCATCCACGGCAGCGGATAGCTCGCGACGACGAATGCGTAGCGCAGCAGGCCGGCCGCGAGAATCCAGATGCCGGCCCGATCGAACTGCCACACCAGCGCCGCGAGCACGAGGATCAGCAGCGCGTCCGTCTCCATGTCGAAGCGTGCGCCAAACGCAGTGGCTTCGTTGCGGCTGCGCGCGAGGCGGCCATCGACTCCGTCGAGCGCCACGGCGATCACGGCCACTGCGACGACGGTCCAGCCGAGAGCGTCGCCGTCAGGCGCGCCGATCAGTGCGGCAAGCAGCACCGTCAACGCGCCGCGTATGAGCGTTACGCCGTTCGCCGCGCCGAACGATCGAGCTCGCAGATGCTGCGATGTCATCGCGAGCAAGAGTCCGCCGCACACCAGCACGCCGGCCGCGGCGCGCCACACCACGGCATTACCGAGCGAGAGCCCACGCGCGAGCGCGAAAGCAGCAAGAACGGCCGCCGCCCCGCCGAACGCTACGGCCAACGTGGCACCCGCGGGCACGCGCTGCGCGCTGCGCGCGGCGCGCTCTTGCTCGGTGACTGCGGCAGGGCTCGACATGGCCGGTGACGCTTGCATGTTTACCGACCTGTTGCAAGTATCGGCCGATGGTCGAACAGGCGCGCGCTTTCTGGATCACGGCACCGAACCGCGGCGAAATCCGCGTGGAGGCGCTGCCCTCGCCCACGGCCGAGCAAGCGCTCGTGCGCACTCTTTACACGGGGATCAGCCGGGGCACGGAGACGCTCGTGTTCGGCGGCCACGTGCCGCCGAGCGAGCACGCGCGCATGCGCGCGCCGTTTCAGACCGGCGAGTTTCCGGCGCCCGTGAAGTACGGCTACTGCAACGTCGGCGTCGTCGAGCAGGGGCCGGCTACGCTGCGGGGCCGCAACGTGTTCTGCCTGTATCCGCATCAGACGCGTTATGTGGTGCCGGCCGCCGCGCTCACGCCGCTGCCGGACGAGGTGCCAGCGGCCCGAGCCGTGCTCGCCGCGAATCTCGAGACCGCAGTCAACGGACTATGGGATGCAGCGCCGCGCGTCGGCGATCGCCTGGCGGTCGTTGGCGCGGGCACCGTCGGCTGCCTCGTGGCGTGGCTCGCATCCCGCATCGGCGGTTGCGAGGTGCAGCTCATCGACATAGACGCGCGCAAGTCGAAAGCCGCCGCCGCGCTCGGCGTGCCGTTCCGGGCGCCTGAAAACGCCGCGCGCGACGTCGACGTTGCGGTCCATACCAGCGGCTGCAGCGGCCGGTCTCGCAACGGCGCTCGCGATCGCAGGGTTCGAGGCCACCGTGCTCGAGATGTCGTGGTACGGCAGTACCGCGCCGGCCGTGCCCCTCGGTGAAGCTTTCCACAGCCGGCGGCTCACGTTGAAGTCATCGCAGGTTGGCAGCATCGCAAACGCGCAACGCGCGCGGTGGAGCCATGAGCGGCGCATGGCGCTGGTGCTGAAGCTGCTCGCGCACGCGGAGCTCGACGCGCTGATCAGCGGCGAGAGCAGATTCGACGATTTGCCCGCGGTACTCGCACAACTCGCGACCGCGCCCGGTTACACTTTGACCCACCGTATCGTCTACTAACGAGCGAAGCGAATGTTCAGCGTCTGCGTCCGCGACCACTTCATGATTGCTCACAGTTTCACGGGCAAGGTGTTCGGCCCCGCGCAGAAAATGCACGGCGCAACGTACGTCGTCGACCTCGAGTTTCGGCGCGAGGCGCTCGATGCCGACGGCATCGTGGTCGACATCGGTCTCGCCGGCGAAACGCTGCGCAGCGTGCTCGGCGCGCTGAACTTCCGCAATCTCGACGAAGAGCCCGCGTTCCGCGGCAAGAACACAACGACTGAGTTCCTCGCGTTCACGATCTTCGAGCGCATGGCCGGGGAGATCGGGGCCGGATCGCTCGGCCCGAACGCCGCGGGCCTCACGGCGCTGAAGGTCACGCTGCACGAATCGCACGTCGCGTGGGCGGCCTACGAGGCACCGCTTCGCGGTTAGCGGCACCAGGACCATGAGCGCAATCGACCTCGTGGTCCCGGGCAACATCGACACACCGACGGGCGGCTACATCTACGACCGCGAAATCCTCGCGGGCTTGCGCGCGTTGCGTTGGCGAACCGCGGTCCACTCGCTCGATGCGAGCTTTCCGCAGCCGACACCTGCCGCCGTGCGTGCAGCACGCGCCACGTTCGCCGCGATTCCAGACGGCGGCCTCGTCGTGATCGACGGGCTCGCGTTGCCGGGGCTCGAGCGCGTGCTCGCCGACGAGCAACGCCGCCTGCGCCTCGTCGCACTCGTGCATCACCCAGTCGCGCTCGAGACCGGGCTCGACGCCGCGACCGCGCACCGCTTCGAGGACGCCGAGCGCCGTTCGCTCGCGCTCGTGCGCCGCGTGATCACGACGAGCCAGTGGACGGCGCGCGCGCTCGCGCGCTACGACGTGGACGTCAGCACGCTGCGCGTCGTGGAGCCCGGCGTCGATCGCCGCACGATGCACGGCAGCACGGATCCACGCGGCGCGGCACCCGCGCCGACGGGGCAACATCAGTCGTTGAATCTGCTCTGCGTCGCGACGCTGACGCCGCGCAAGGGGCACGCTCTGCTGTTCGAAGCGCTCGGGGAGCTGCGCGAGCGGCGCTGGCATCTGAATTGCGCCGGCAGCCTGCTGCGGGACCCCACACACGTCGCGGCGCTCGAGCATCAGATAGACCGGCTGCGGCTCATGAGTCGCGTGAGCCTGCTCGGCGACCTCGACAACGAAGCGCTCGAACGCCAGTACGAGCGCGCCGACGTGTTCGTGCTGCCCTCGTATCTCGAAGGCTACGGCATGGCATTGGCCGAGGCCGTAGCGCACGGCCTGCCCGTGATCAGCACGACCGGTGGCGCGATTCCCGAAACCGTCCCGGCCGCGGCCAGCGTGCTCGTTCCGCCCGGCGACAGCCGCGCGCTCGCTGCGGCACTCGCGAGCCTCATGGACGATCCAGACAAACGCGCAACGCTCGCCGCCAACGCGCGCACCGCTCGCGCGTCGTTACCCACCTGGAAGAGTGCCGCGAAGAAGTTCGCGGCCGCGCTCGACGGCGCGACGGCATGAGCGGGTTCTCCGCCGAATGGCTCTCGATGCGCGAACCGTTCGACGCCGCGGCGCGCGCGGCGCCGCTCGTCGCGGAGCTACGTCGACACATCCCGCGCGGCATGTCCGCGGCGCCGCTCGAAATCGTCGATCTCGGCGCCGGCGCCGGCTCGAACTTGCGCTATCTGGCGCCGCAGCTCGGCGGTCAGCAACGGTGGCGGCTCATCGACCGCGATCGCGCTCTGCTCCACGGCGCCGTAGTCGCGACGCGCGCGTGGGCAGTGTCGCGCAATGCGGTCGTGTCGCCGGCCGGCGCGACGCTGGCGTTGCGCGCGGAGGACTTCGCGTGTCGGCTCAGCGGCGAGCCGCGCAACCTCATGGGCACCGCACTCGCGAGCCTCGCGCTGCCTCCCGGCGGGCTCGTGACCGCTGCCGCGCTGCTCGACCTCGGGTCGCGACCCTGGCTCGAAACGCTGGCGGCACACTGCAAGGCGGCAGGCGCCGCCGTCTGCTTCGCGCTGACTTACGACGGCCGCACGGTCTGCACGCCGAACGAGCCCGAGGACGCGCTGGCGCTCGACCTATTCAACCACCACCAGCGACTCGACAAAGGCTTTGGCCCCGCGCTCGGCCCCACAGCAGGCGGCGTGACGGAAGAGGTGCTCGCGACACACGGGTATCGCGTGTTGACCGAGCACAGCGATTGGCACATCGGGCCGCAGCACACCGCGATGCAGTACGCGCTGCTCGACGGCTGGCTCGCTGCCGCCCTCGAAATCGCACCAGAGCAGACGGCGCCGCTGACCGCCTGGCATCGCCGCCGCCGGGCGCACGTCGAGGGCGGTCGGTCGCGGCTCGTGGTGGGCCACGTCGACCTCGTTGGCTGGCTGTGAGTTGAGGACTCGGATAGTCGACGGGTAAACCCCTCACGTGAGCTCACGTGAGGGATTCTGCCCCACGCTGGTGCGAAATCCCTCCGCGGAGGTGTGCGCATCGGATTGGCCCCTGCAACCCCGCCGCTGGCGCGCCATTGCGCAAAACCTGACTCCGTCTTGGCCGTTACCAAACCGGTTCGCCGGCGTCTTAGCTCGTAGGACAACGGATTTTCGGCAATGAAGCAGCCGCAAAACGACGAGTTCGCCGCCCTGATCGCGCCGCATCTGCCCGCGCTGTTCCGCGCCGCGTATCGGCTCACGGGCAATCGGCCCGACGCCGAAGATCTCGTCCAAGATGTGTGCGTTCGCGCGCACGCGAACGTCACCGCGCTGAAATCCGCAACGCGGCCGAAAGCGTGGCTGCTGAAAGTTCAGTACCGAACGTTCGTCGACGGCATCCGCCGGCGCAAACACTCGCCGCTCGCGACTGGCGAGGACTTCGACGCCACGCGACCGAGCGACGTGCCGAGCCCCGAGGACGCGGCCGAGGGCTCGCTGGCCGAGCAGCGCGTACTCGACGCGTGGCGCCAACTCGACAAAGAACAACGAGCACTGCTCGCTCTTCACGTCGAGGGCTACGGTTTGGCGGAGCTCGAAGCGATCACGGACCTCACGACAGACGTGCTGAAAGCGCGGCTGTATCGCGCCCGCGTGCGCCTCGGCAAGCTGCTCGCGACCGCGCACGCACCAGACACGTTCGCACTGGAGAAATAGCATGAACTGCGCAGACGTCAACGCGATCATGGACGAGCACCGCGACGCGCAGCTCACGGCCGCCGAGCGCAGCGCGGTCGACGGTCACCTGCTCGGCTGCGCGGACTGCGCGGCAGCCTGGCACGCGCACGCCGAGCTGCTCGCGATCACGGTGCCCGCCGCGGCGCCCGCGCTGGCCAGCCGCGTGCTCATGGCGATCGACGCGCGGGCACGCGCCCAACGTACGTCGCACCGAATCGTGATGCTGATCCCAATGTTGGTCGCGGGCGCGGCCTTGGCCGCGATCACGATCGCCCAATTTCCCGGGCGGCCGTCGGAGCAAAACGCGACTTCGGCCACGGGCGCGTCTGCCGCGTCGGCGCCCGCCTCGTCGGCGGACGTGGCGACCGGCGCCCCTGCGCCCACCCCCCGCGACCCCGGCAACCGGGCCATCGACACGACCGCGATCGCACTCGCGATCATGCCCGTCATTCGGGTGCCGCCGGAGTATCCGCCGGACGCGCTGAAGAACGGCCTCGAAGGCAGCGTGACTTTGAAATTCGACGTCACGGCCCGCGGTGTCGTCGAGAACGCCAGCGTCATAATGTCGACGGACGCCGTATTCGACGCCGCCGCTCTCGTTGCACTGACGCGGTGGAGGTATCTCCCGCGACTCGCCGAAGGGAAACGCGCAGCCAGCAAGAACGTGGAAACGACGATTCGGTTTCAGCTCGACACGCCGGGAAGCGCACCACCCATGATCCCCCGACCGGCGTCCCCTGGCGACCCGTATCTGGCGGCCGACGCGCAAACGTTCGAGGCCGCCATGAAAGTGGCCTTGGATAGAACCGCCGCGGACGACTTCCGGGGCGCTGAGCTCGGGCTCGACGAGCTACACGCGCGCTATCAGCTCAGCGCCTTCCAGACAGGCGAGGTCTGGGACATTTACGCGTATCTGTACCTGGTGCAAGGCAACTACGATCGGGCCATCGACGCGTACGAGACCGCACTTGCAGCGTATGCACGCGCAGGGGTTCCGTGGCAGACGACCTCCTTGGCGCTCGCGAACCTCTATTTCGCGCGTCACCAATACGCCGAGGCCCTTCGGACGCTGCTTACGTACAAGCAGAGCGTCGCGCGCACACCGATCCTGGCCGGTCGGCCGAACCCGATCGTCGACGGATTCATCGATCGACTCCGCGCGTTGGGTGTCACCGAAGAAACTCTGCCGCCCGGGCGCTAGCGCGCCGCCGACTAGAACGCGCGCTCGATACCGTCTCGCGACTCGACGGGCACCGCCGCCGCGCGCAGATCGCAGTCGAACAGCACGTCGCCGCCCATCGTGAACACACGATGCGCGGGCCGCAGGCAGTCCGCGATCTTGTCGCGGGCGGGCAGCGAAAGCCCTGGACGCCCGCTGCCCGTCACGAGCGGTGCGATCGCCACGTGCAATCGGTCGAGCAGTCCAGCTTCGAGGAAGCCGGACACCGTGGCGCCACCGCCTTCGACGAACACGGCCACGAGACCGCGCGCGTGCAACGCAGCGAGAAGCACGGGCAGATCGAGCCGTCCGTCGGTGTACGGCACTGCGAGCACTTCGGCGTTACCGGGCGCCGCGGCGGCAACGCCCTGCCCGTACACGACGAGCGTGCGCGCCAAGCCGTCGGTGAACACGCGGTGCCGCGCCGACAGTTGGCCGCGCGGATCGAGAACCACGCGCACTGGATTCGCGCCGTCGACGTGCCGCACCGTGAGCTGCGGGTCATCGCGCGCGACGGTGCCCGCGCCGACGATCACGGCGTCGCACAGCGCGCGCAGCCGGTGCAGATGGCGCACGTTGTCGGGGCCTGTGACGTAATAGGAGTCGCCGGAGCCCGTCGCGATGTGCCCATCGAGGCTCTGCCCCAGGTGCGCGAGCGTCAGCGGCCGACCCGGCGCCGCCGCACACAGCGGGGCGTACAGCTCGAGCAACGGCCGCACCGCGGCCGGCGCGGGTGCCGCCACGGTGGGTGCACCGGAACCGTGCCAAGTGAGCCATGGGTCGGTGGTTTCCACGCGGGTGCTGGCCGCCTGGCTCCCGGCGCCGCGCCGCAGCGCGGCCGTCGCCAGCAGCAGACACCATGCGCGCTGCACCAGATCGGTAGCAGAATCAGCGGCTAGGGAGTGGGGACACATTGAACGAAATCCGCGTGGCACGGAACGCCGGGACCTAAGCTGGTATCCTAACATTCAGGTAACGAGCATCCCTCCTGCGAATGTCCCCCGTCGAAACCCCTGCAATCAATGGCAATCCGGCCGCGCTGGCGTTCGATCGCGCGGTTGCCGAGCTGCGCCGCGGCCGCGTCATCCAGGTGACGGCGGCGACGCGCGGCCTGCTGGTCGCCGCCGTCGAGACGCTGCAGGAGCTGCAGTTCGCGCGACTCAAGGCCGCCGCCGGCGGTTCGATGTTGCTGTTCATGACTGCCGAGCGCGCGCTCGCGGCGGGGCTCACGCGTCAGTTGAGCGGCCCGGTGGCCGTGACGGCGCCCCCGGGTTCCGGCCTCGACCAGCTGCGTGCGGTGGCCGGCATCAGTAACACGGGCAGCGTGGACGGTGCCGCATTCGAAGTCGACGCAGCACCGGCGTGCACCCCGTTGGCGTCCGCCGCGTTGCAGTTGGCCAAAGCCGGCCAGCTCGTGCCGGCATTGATTGGCTTCCCGACGGACGGCGCCGAAGCGGCCGGAGTGCTCGGCATTCCGGCCGACGACGTCGCGCACCACGCACCGCGGTTTGGCCATCACGCGTTACAGCTCCTGAGCCGCGCACGTGTGCCGCTCGCCGACGCACTCGAGAGCGAGATCGCCGTGTTCCGCGACGAGCACAGTCTCGCGGAGCACGTGGCGGTCGTGATCGGTAAACCGGATCCGGCGAGCGCCGTGCCGGTGCGTCTACACTCGGCGTGCCTCACGGGCGACTTGCTCGGCAGCCTGCGCTGCGATTGCGGCGAGCAGCTCCGAACCGCAGTCGCGCGGATCGCCGCACTCGGCGGCGGAGTGCTGCTGTATCTCGACCAGGAAGGTCGCGGCATCGGCCTGCCAAACAAATTGCGGGCTTACGTATTGCAGGACGGCGGTCTCGACACTGTCGATGCCGATCAGCACCTGGGATTCCTCGCCGACGAGCGCACGTACGACGTGGCCGCTGCGCTGTTGCACGAGCTCGGCGTGCGCCGCATTCGCCTGCTGACGAACAATCCGCAAAAGATCAGCTCGCTGCGCGACCACGGCATCGAAGTCGTCGGCCGCATGCCGCTCGTGACCACGAGCAACACGCACAACGAGCGATATCTCCGCGCCAAACACGAGCGCGCCGGGCACTTGGCCGAAGAGTCGAGCGGCTAGCGGCGCGTCACTTCTTTTCGCGCGAGTACTGCACCGGGCAACCGGGCGGGTACACACCGGCTTTGAACTGCTTCGCGCAATACGCGCGCGCGTTGCCCACCTGCTTCTCGAGCGTTGCGATCGTCTCCTTGAACGTCGTGACCTTACCGTGCACGGGCACGTTGATCGCCGGGTCCAAGTGGTAGCGGTCGACGTTGTCGAGATACGCGCCGGCCCACCAGTTCCAGTCCCAGTTGTACGTCGTGAAGTCGCCTTCCATGAGGATCCTTGGGGCCGGGATGTAGCCGAACACGGCTTCCGCCATGTGCAGGTGCCCGACGACGTGGTAAACGTCGACACGCATGAGGCTGTCCTCGAGCACGAGATGCTCGTCGACGGGCACGAACTTCAGAGGCTGTGGATTGCGTGCGAGTGCATCCGGGAAGTTCGGCGCGGGTCGCGCCACCATGTCGCGGAAGATTTCTTCGTTGCCGCGCCGCGCGATGACGGTGAGCCCGCGCGACACCGCGGCGCGCAGGCCGCCGCTGTGATCGAAGTGGTGATGCGTCACGATCAGCTGCGTGACCTGCTTGCCCGGCACGAGTGTGTTCGCGAGGTCGATGCGTGCGAACGTATCGGCCTCGTTGTTGTAAGCCTCGAACATCGTCAGGTGATCGGCGAACTCGATCACGGCGCCGCCATCCTCCGACGCGTCGACTCTCACGTCCCACACGTGATCCGCGAGCTTGGTCGCAACGGCGCGGCGCGGCTGCGTGTTCGGCGGGCGCGGCGCCGGAAACGGCTCGAGGTTCTTGACGTTCAGCCGATACGAATCGACGTCGAACGAAGCCAGCGTGAGGTTGCGCCAATCGATCGTGGCCGTGAGGCCTACCGGCAACCACACGTCGTCGAACGGCAGATAGCCCGTGAAGTGCGCGGTATTCACGAGGTCGCCGAGTGTCGTGCTGGGGCTGATCCAGCGCACCCAGGCCGGCAGCTTCGTGACGGGGTCGAGCGCGAGCCAGCGCGTATCGCCCTGCTCGGTCGTGAACTCGACCACGTTCAAGCCGTCTTCCGTATGCACGGGGCCGAGCCGCGTTTTCGGGTCCAAGGCCGCCAGCACGGCCGGCAAGGGATGATCGAGCAGCGCGGCGCCGGTCTCGAGGCGTGCGGTGCGGTCGAGCGGCCGGTCGATCGCGAACGGGAACGTCGAGGCGCGTCGATCGCGGCTCACGGCACGCGCGTTCTTCAAGTCGAACACACGCTCCGCGTCGGTCGCGAGCTGCATCTTCAGGGGCGCGTGAGGATCGGGGGACAGCGCGCTGCCGCCCTGCTGGTTCACGTACATGCCAAAACCCGTCAGCACGAAATTGTCGATGCTACGCAGGCGCTCGAGGCCGCCCATGGCGGCCGCGGCCTGTTCGACCAGCGTTCTGGCCGACACGGCCTGGGCCGCTAGTTGAGTTGCCATGCTCGAGGCACCGACGAGTGCCGCCGCCAGCCAAACGAATCGTTCCGCTCGCATGTTCCCCCCGGAAAGTCGCGTGCAAAGTGCTAGGGTCGGCCGGCACCGTCACCACGTCAATGGAGCGCGGGGGTCAGCGTCAACGAGTAGCCGAGGTCGACGACGCGCGTCGAGCCGACGGCCTTGCGGCAATGCATGCTCCCGTTGTGAAGTAGCAGCTGACTCGACTCGCGTTCAGCCTGGGGGGCTGCCGATGAGAAATCTCGTCTCGAGCATCGTGTTCGCCATCGTCTTCGTCGCCGCGCCAGCCGTGGCGCAGCAGCGGCTCGCAGCGCCCGTCGGCGTGCGGTCGGAGGACACCGACAGCTATGTCGCCTCAGCCAACGCTTCGCTGCGCGCGGTCGCCCTGTGCAGCGGCCTCTGGTCCGGCGGCCAGACGCGGGAGCTGATCGAGAGGCGCATCCTGCCCCCGGCGGGCGATCTGAAGACCGAGATCGACGAGAGCCGCCGTGATCGTGCAGGTGAGTTACTCCGCGACCATGCCGCCGCGCATCGTGGTTTGGCGCAACGTGCTCGGCTGCGCGCAGCTGCCCGCGGGCGCAACGCTGGACGACGCCAAATACCTGCCGCAGGTTTCGCAGCGCCTTAAGGCGCCGGATCTCGACGACCGGCCATGGCCCACGGGCGATCGGGATGCCACGGTCGAGCTTCCGTCGGCCGAGAAGTCTTGCGCTCGGTCGGCTGGTAGACGCTGCGTTCGACGGCAAGACCTACGGCGGCATCACCTGGGGCGTGATCGTGGTGCAGGGCGGCAAGATCGTCGCCGAGCGCTACGACGCAGACTTCGGCGTGCATGTCGGCCACCAGACCCATTCGGCGGCCAAGAGCTTCGCCGCCAGCATGGTCGGCATTGCGACGAAGAAGTACCGGCTCGACATCAAACGTCCCGGCGCACTCGAAGAGTGGCGCAGGCCCGGCGACCCGCGCGGGCGGATCACCGCCGAGCACCTGCTGCACATGTCGAGTGGCCTGTACGGCGAGGGTGGCGGCAGCCCGCAATCGGACATCTACTTCCAGGGCGCCACGGTGGAGGGCCGGGCGGCGACGAATCACCTCGACAGCCTGCCCGGCACGCGTTTCCTCTATAACCCGCCGGACACGATGCTCCTGATGCGAGCGGTGCGGCAGGCGGTGCACGACGACAGGAAGTACCTCGCCTACCCCTTCGAGGAACTGTTCTGGAAGCTCGGGATGACCCGCACGACCACGTCGAGCGACTGGAACGGCGACTTCCTGATGTCCGGCCAGACCTACAGCACGGCACGGGATTTCGCGCGCTTCGGTCTGTTCTATCTCGCCGACGGGGTGTGGAACGGCGAGCGCATCCTGCCCGAAGGCTGGGCGAAATACGTCGCGACGCCGAGTCCGGTGCAGCCGGCGGGCAATGGTCCGCGCTACGGCGCCCAGTTCTGGCTCTACGGCGGCCAGGCCGGTCTGCCGGCGGATGCCTACAGCCCGAACGGCGGCCAGGGCCAGTACGCGATGATCATCCCGTCGCGGAACGTGGTGGTCGTTCGTCGCGGGATCGACGAGGCGTCGGGCTTCAAAATCGCGCAGTTCGCTGCGGACGTGCTCGGGGTGCTGGCTCCGTAGCGCTCACTTGCGTGAGTGCCGCGTCCGGCGCGCGCGTGAGCGGCGGGCGTTCGCGCCGGGACCGCGTGCATTCACTTCTGCCGCGTCTGGAGCGAGTGATAGTTGAACTTCGTGCGCGCCTCGCGCAGCGTCATGCCGCCCTCGACCGCTTTGCGGATCGCGTTCTCCGCCGTTTCGATCTCGCGGCTGATCTTGAGGATCCGTTGCTCGTGGTTCTTCGGGATGCACAGCACGCCGTCGGCATCGCCGAACATGATGTCGCCTGCGTCGACCAGTGCGTCGCCGATGTTGACCGGCTCGTTCACGCTCTTCAGCTGCACGCGATCCTTGCCGGTGCGCATCGACCAGCCACGCGTGAACATGGGGTAGTTCAGTTCGAGCGCGAGGTGCGCGTCGCGGCAGTTGCCGTCGATGACGGTACCGGCGACGCCCATGCGGTTGGCGATCGCGGTGAGAATGTCGCCCCACACGGTCGCGTTCTGGCGCCCCTGGTTGTCGAGCACGACGACTTGGCCCGGCTGCACGTCGTCGATGTAGTCGCCGACCGAGCCGGCTGGCGTCTCCGCCGGAATCATGCGGACGGTGAAGGCGCGGCCGCAGAGCCGCATCGTGCGCGGATCGAGCGGCTTTAGCCCCAAGCACTGGCCGGGGATGCCAAGACGGTCCATCGCGTCGGAGACGGTCGCGGTGGACATCGAGAGGAACTCTTCGACGATCGTTTCGGCCATACTCTTTCCTGTTCGGATGCTTTCGCAATCCATGATCGCTGAAACCGGCTTGGACTGCAGCACGCGCACGCAACAGTGTGTCGAAATGGCAGGCACGTCGCCGGGCGTTTACCATGCGCAGGGAACCTTCGGCCAGAACAGGAGCACGCGCAGCCATGACGAGTTCGCCCCTCCCGAGCTTGGCGATCGTGTTGACTCTCGGCGTGTGTCTCGGCTCCGCACCCGCCGGTGCGCAGACCGAGCCGTCGCGTCGAGCGCTCACGGACTACGCGTACCTGCTCATGGTGAAACGCGATGTGGATGGGGCGATGGCGCGGTATTTCGACGCGAAGCTGATCCAGCACGATGCGGAGATCGGCGACGGCGGGCACGGCGACGAGGAATTTCTTTCGAACCGCCGCAAGGAACATCCGGAACAGTTTCTCGCGGAGAATCAGTATCACACCGTCGTCGACAATCTCCTCGCGGATGGCGACCTGATCGCCGTGAAGTCGCACGTCTACACCAATCCGCGGGATCCGGGTCGCGTGTTCGTCGACATCTGGCGCGTAGCCGGCGGCACGTTCGTCGAGCACTGGGACGTCGTGCAGCCGGTGCCGACGGCGCCGCTGAATGACGCCACTTCGTGGTGCGGTGGCGCCGGCAACTGGGCCGACGCGGACAAGGTCGGCGACACTGTCGCGCGTCCAGGCTGCGGTCTCTCCGGGCCCGCCGCGAACCGGGACGCCGCGCTCGCCACAGTCGCAGCCTACACAGGCATGGCGCAGGACCCGCGCAAGGCTGCCGAAGCGGTCGAGCGGTATTTCGCCGACGACTTCGTGCAGCACAGCCCCGACGTCGCCCAAGGCAAAGCCGCCCTGGTCGCCTACGAGCGAAGCCACGCGGAGGCACGCGTCGCGAAGGCAGGAAGTCCGCGATCGCGCGGACCCTTGCCGACGGCAACCTCGTGCTCACGCACGGCCGCGTGACGACGAACGCGGATGCCCGTGGCGTGGCGCGCGTCGATCTGTACCGCGTTCAGGCCGGCAAGATCGTGGAGCACTGGGACGTGGTGCAGCCGATCCCGGAGTTCAGCCTGGCGGGACACTCCATGGTCGACGGTCCGCTCGAGCCCGGGCGCACGGTCGGCAAGCGCGCCGCCGCCGGCCCGTGCCGACGCGGCACGCTCAGTCCGCGCTGTGTCCCCACAGCTCGCGGCTGGCGAGCCGTGCGCCTTCGACCAGCGCCGCGAACTTCGCCCACATGACGCTCGGGTGCACGCGCTGCAGCGTGTCGACCTGGGCGAATCCGCAGTCCGTTCCGGCGATGACGTTTTCGCGGCCGACGATCTTCGCGAAGCGGACGATCCGGTCCGCGACCACGCGCGGGTGCTCCACGGTGACCGTGTGATGCGTGATGACGCCGGGAATCAGGATCCTGCCCTCGGGCAGCCCGACTTTCTCCCAGGCGCGCCACTCGTGCTCGTGGCGGGGGTTCGCCGCCTCGATCAGATAGGCGCCGGCGTTGACCTCGAGCACGAGGTCGATGATCTCGTCGAGCGGCGCGTCGCAGGTGTGGGGCACGTGCCAGCTGCCGAAGCAGACGTGGTAGCGAACGCGATCGACAGGGATGTCGCGTAGCGCGTGATTCAGCGCTTCGACACGCAGTTGCGCCCACTGCGCGATAGCGCGCGGGGCTCTGCGACGTCAATGCGTCGTACATGTTCGCGATGACGGGGTCGTCCACGTGCACGATCAGCCCGGCGGCGTGGATGGCCAGGTACTCCTCGCGGAGCGCATCGGCGATCGCGAACAGGTACTCGCGCTCGCTCGCATAGAACTCGTTGACGCCGTCGTAGGCCGTGCTGCCCGGGGCCACGGCCGTCATGAACGCTTCCTCTACGGCAACGTCGCGCAGCGCGTCCTTGAGGCTCGAGATCGCGAGCTCGAGGCTCGCGTGGCCGCGATATTCGATGGGCCCGACGCAGGCCTCGGTCGGCACGCCGTGGATGGCGCGCGGAAACGCCTCGGCAAGAAACTCGGCGAACGTCTCGCGCTCGCGGCCGAGCCACTCGGCCGCGCGCAACTGATCCGGTCGCCGCTCGAAGCCGCTGATGCGCGACAGAATGTAGGCGCCCCAGCTGTCCTTGCCGAACTCGCCGTCGCCCACGATGTCGATGCCGACTTTTGCCTGCTGCCGCTACGACCTGGGCGACGCACTCGCGCAACCGCGCCGCGTACAGGGCCGGGTCTTTTGGCGGGCCGGTTTTCGAGCTCGACAGCGCGAGCAGCCCGGCGGCCGCGGGATGCTGCCGGTGTGCGTCGTGAGTATGCGGTCGGTGCTGCGTTGCATGCGTCGAGTCGATGTGCGCTCAATTGTTGCCGAAACGCGCGCCATCCCGCACTTCGCGGGAAACGAAGCGTGGTTCGCCGATCACGGTTTCCCGCGGCGAAGGCGCCTCGTAGACTAAACGACCGATCGTTCACTGGAATTGCGGGCTCACGTGGCGACGATTTGCGCAGTCATCTGTGCTTCGCATTCCCCCTTCCTGTACGCGGCTCCGGAAGAATGGGAAGCCGCGCGGATTTCGCGCAGTGCGTCCGATGCGTTCGCGCCGGATCTGCCGCAAGACTCGCGGGACGAGAACAACGCCAAACACGCGCGCTGCACTCGCGCCTTCGAGATTCTGAGAGAGCGCCTTCGCGAGGCACGTCCGGACGTGCTGCTGATCTTCGGGGACGATCAGCTCGAGCAGTTCAACTTCGGCAACCTGCCGGCGTTTTGCGTGTTCATAGGCGACAGCATCTCCGGCTACCGGATTTCGCCGTTCTTCGGCTTGCCGGTCGGCCGCGAGCGGCCGTCGCGGCCCAAAACTCCCGAGCACTGGGTGACGCTGCAGGGCCATCCGCCGCTGGCGCGCCGGCTCGTAACGGAGCTCGTCGCGCGACGCTTCGACATGGCGTTCAGCGCGAGTGCCGGCGAGCAGCGGCATCGGGCACGCGTTCACGCGTCCGCTCGAGTCGCTCGCGCCCGGCGGCACGATTCCGGTCGTGCCTTTCTATATCAACTGCTACTACGGCCCCCAGCCCACGGCGCAACGGTGCTATGAGCTCGGGCGCGCCGTTCGTGAGATAGTCGACGCGTGGCCAGCGGACCTGCGGGTCGGTGTCATCGGCTCCGGTGGCCTGTGGCACACGCCCATGGCGCGCCAAGTCGTACATCGACCAGGCCTTCGACCGCGAGATCCTCGCGGCGCTCAGCCGCGGGGATGCCCGCGCGATGGCGGAAGTTTTCGATTCGCGTCGGCCCGAGGTCGATCCGGACGACGCGGAGCACGTGGCGCGCGTCAGCGGCGGCACGGGGATGGTGCTCGGCATGGGCAGCGGCAGCGGCGAGATCCGCAACTGGATTGCCGCGAGCGCAGTCGTCGACGGAACGCCGGGGACGGTCGTCGACTACGTGGATATCAACGCTTCGCCCGTGGGCGCCGGTTTCGCGTACTGGAATCTTGGGAGCTGAATCGATCATGTATAAGAGCCACGTCGTCATCGACACCCACGGCCACATTTCCACACCGCCGCAGTTTCGAGCGTATGCGTACAACCTGATCGTGCTGCGCAACGCCAAGGAGCCGCTCGTCATTCCGGACGAAGCCATGCGTCCGGCGCTCGAGCGGCACCTGCGACTGCTCGACGCGCAGGGCATCGATCTGCAGCTGCTCTCGCCGCGCCCCGTCGCGATGATGCATTGGGAGCGGCAATTCCTCGTCGATCAGTGGACGCGGGTCACGAACGACCTCATCGCGCGTCAGTGCAAGCTGCACCCCGACCGCTTCCAGGGCGTCGCCCAGCTGCCGCAGACTCGCGGCTGCGACATGGCGCGCTGCGCAGACGAGCTCGAGCGCTGCGCGACCGAGCACGGTTTCGTCGGCGCCATTCTGAACCCCGATCCGGGCGGTGACCGCGGCTCACCCGGCGTCAACGACGCATATTGGTATCCGCTGTACGAGCGCGCCGAGAAGCTCGATATGACGCTCGTCGTGCACCCGTCCATGACGCGCGATCCGCGGCTCGACGGCATTCCGAACGCGTATCAGTACAACAACCTCACCGAAGAAACGCTGGCTACGTTACTGCTGGAGAAGAGCGCCGTCTTCGAGCGCTTCCCGCGTCTGCGGATCGTCGTGTGCCACTGCGGCGGAGCGCCGCGCCGGATGCTCGAGTTCGGCACTCCGCTCGATCACACGAACCCGTCGCGCGCTGCCGACAACATGGTGGGCGACAGCGGCGAGGTAGCCGGCGGGCAGGTCGGCAGTCTGTTCCGCAAGGAGAAGCGCCCGCCGCCGAATTTCGACGCCAACCTGTTCTTCGACACGTGTGCCTACGATCCGCACTTCCTTACGGCGTCGATCAAGCAACGCGGCGCGCATCGCATGATATTCGGCACCGAAGTGCCCGGCAGCGGCTCGGACCTCTTGAACCCGCGGACGGGCAAGGGCTCGGACAACGTGCTGGCGCTGCTCGACAGCTTCGAATTCCTGACCGACGCAGCGAAGATCGACATCGTGCATCATAATCCCTTGAAGGTGTTCCCCCGGATCGACCGCACGAAGCTACGAGTGCGGCAGGCAGCCGAGCACAGTCCCGGCTGACGCCGCGGACCGGAACAGCCCACGGGGGAGACGCGCAATGGTTACGTGCCTGTCGCCGAACGGTCCAATGGTCCATTCGACCGCCGCGTCGCGTCTGCTGGTCGGCACGATGCGCGGTGTTGCGGTCCTCGACTTCGATCGCAAAGCGAACCGCTGGACGGTCAGCGACGTGACGCTCGCGGGTCGTCACGTGAGCGCGCTGCTGTTCGAGCCGTCGCGCGGCGGTGTGTTCGCCGGCACGCACGGCGAGGGGCTCTTCTTCAGCCCTGACCGGGGGCAGACCTGGACTGCGGCGGCGGAAGGACTGTCCCTGCGAAACGTATTCTCCCTGCAATGTGTCGCGCGCGGCGCGGAAGTCACGCTGCTCGCAGGAACGGAGCCCGTCATGCTGTTCAGCAGCGCCGACTACGGGCGATCGTGGCATGCGCATCCGGCGATCGGCGAGCTCGCGGGACGCGAGAAGTGGACCTTTCCCGCGCCACCTCACGTCGCACATCTGAAGTCGATCGCGGTTCACCCGGCAGAGCCCGACGTCTATTACGCCTGCATCGAGCAGGGCGCGCTGCTGAAGTCGACGGATGCGGGCAATACCTGGCGCGAGATCACCACGTACGTTCACCCGGACGACCGTTGGTATCGCGACATTCACAAGGTGGTGCCCGTCGCGTCGAACCCGCGGCGCCTATACATGAGCACGGGCGTCGGGGTCTACCGCAGCGACGACGGCGCCGACTCGTGGCGGAAGCTGACCGCCACGGACTTCCCGATCGGCTACCCCGATCACCTGATCGTGTCGCCCCGCGACGCGGAGACGGTCTTCGTCGCCGGCGCGTCCACTTCGCCGAACGTCTGGCGCGAGACGCACGCCGCGAAGTCCGTCGTGATGTGTACGCGCGACGGCGGCGCGCACTGGGCCACCGCCGCCAGCGGGTTGCCCGTCGGCGGCCGCGCCGCCATCGAGGCCATGAGCGTGGCGATCGCCGGCGACCGCTACGACCTGTTCGTCGCCAACACTGACGGTGAGGTCTATACGAGCGGCGACGAAGGTGCCAGCTGGAAGCTGATCGCGACGGGCCTCGCACCGGTTTCGAAATCCGTACACGCCAAGTACCTGACCTAGCTGTGTCGTCCGCTTCCCAATCTCGGCGATCGCGCACGCGGTTTCGCGAGCTCAATCCTTCACGATTCAATTTCGTGACGCTCGCGCTGATCGCGAGCGTCGTGCGCGCGGGCAGCATCTCCGCGGGCGCCAGATCGATGAACTTGGCGCTCGCTGCCGCGAGCAAGCGGATCGCTGACTTCGAGAGTTACGTGGGTGTTGCGATATTCTCGCGGCTGCCGCAAGGCGTAGAGCTCACCGACGCCGGCCGCGCGATCTTTCACAACATCCTGAGCATCCTCGAGAACGTCGAGCAGCTGCACCGCAACATCGAAGACATAGGTGCGGGTGGCCACAGCCACGTGCGGATCTGGGTCAGCCCGGCCGCCATCAGCGAGCGGATTCCGGAGGAGCTCTCGAGCTTCCTGCAGGCCCACAAGGACGTCACGGTAGAGCTCGAGGAGCGCGACAGCTCCGAGATCATCAAGGCCGTGCGCGAGAACCGCGCCGACATCGGCATCTTCGTCGATGCGATGAACAGCAATGGGCTGCAGACGCGCGTGTATTGCGAGGAGGAGCTCGTGGTGATCGTGCCGGCGGACCATCCGCTGGCGAAGTCGAGTGCCACGACCCTGGCGGAGGCGCTGACGTACGATTTCGTCGGCCTGCAGTCCGGCACGCCGCTCGCCGCGCGCGTCGACTACGAGAGCAGCCGCCTCGGCAGCACACCGAACTTCAAGATCCAGGTGCGCGGCGTCGAAACGCTGTGCAGGATGGTCGCCGCCGGGCTCGGCATCGGGATCGTTCCGGAAGCCGCCGCGAAGCGCTACCTAGATCGCATGGGCCTTCGCAGCGTGACCATCGACGAAGCGTGGGCGAAGCGGCGTCTGTTCCTGGGATATCGGGACGAGGCGACGTTGCGCGATGCGGCGCGGCTCCTCGTGCGCTACTTGAGCGGCGACCGGTGACGGGCGGCTGGTTTCGCAGCGCACGAAGCGCGCTCCTCGAATCGCGGCGACTGCACAGTGGGCGCGGTGGTAGCCTTTTACGCCGGCCGGGGCTCGTTGCCGTGGCTGCCCCGTGAGCCCGCAGAGGACGGACCGCCGACATGATCAGCCAGGAAGAGAACGAACTGCTCACGCGCGTAGGCCCCGGCACTCCGTGTGGGGAGCTGCTGCGCCGCTATTGGCATCCGATCTATCCCGAGGCACTGCTACGGGAGAACCCGGTGCGCAAGGTGCGCATTCTCTGCGAGGACCTCACGCTGTTCCGCGACCGCAGCGGCAAGCTCGGCCTCATTCAGGAGCGCTGCGCGCATCGCTGCGTGAGCCTGCATCTCGGCATTCCCGACGAGCGCGGTTTGCGCTGCTGCTATCACGGCTGGTTGTACGATGCAGAGGGCCGTTGCCTCGATCAGCCGCTCGAGCCGCCGGCGCTTGAGCTCAAGGACAAGATCAGGATCAAAGCGTATCCGGTGCAGGAGATGGGTGGCCTCATCTGGGCCTATCTCGGGCCTGCGCCGGCCCCGCTGTTGCCGCGCTGGAATCTGTTCGTGCGCCCGGACGGGTTCCGCCAGATCCTTGCGCATCAGTTGCCGTGCAACTGGCTGCAGGCCATGGAGAACCGCGGCGACCTCGGCCACTCTGTCTATCTGCACGGTGCGACGTTCCGGTATGCGCGCGAGCGCAAGGGGCTGTCGCACGACGACCCGAGTGCGCGTTACAACGCGACGGGCGCCGATTTCGATGCGATGCGCGCCCGCGGCGCGTACGTGAAGTGGAAGCCCATCTACAACGAGTTCGGCTTCACGAAGGGCAGCATGGAGTCGGACAAAAGCGAGGAGTCGCGCAGCTGGACCATTGGTCAGAACCCGATCCTGTTCCCGTACCTCCTGGCATTCGGTCCCCAGGAAGGGGATGCGCGCATCCGCCGGCTCTACCAGATCGGCGTGCCGATCGACGACACGCACACGTGGCATCTGCAGTATTGCTGCTACGTGTTTCCGGACGGCGTGGACGTGCCGAAGCAGGACGCGATCCCGTATCGCGAGCTGCCGATTACCGACGAGCGCGGCGAGCTCATCATGGACTACGTGCTCGCGCAGGACATGGCCGCGTGGTACCAGCAGGGTGAGGTCACGGATCGCACGCAGGAGAACCTTGGCTACAGCGACCGCCTGATCGTCGCGTACCGGCAGATGCTGCGGAAGCAGATCGAGATCGTGGGCAGCGGCGGCGAGCCTATGAACGTGTTTCGCGACCCGACGAAGATCGAAAGCCCTGAGCTGCGTATTCCGGGCAACGAGAAGGGCGGCACGGCGCCGACGCGCAGCACCGTGCTCGGCCGCTCGATTCGCTACCGCGACGCTTATCACAAGCAGGCGCCGGACGGCGGACTCTACATCGACGAGGACGTAGACGGGTTCTGTCCCGACCGGGAGCTGATCCTCGAGCTCTATCGGCAGGCAGAGAAAGTGCAGACTGCCCGTGCCAGCGGTGCCGGCGCCGAGTGAGCCTTTCGCGGTGAGCCGGCGCGTTCTGGGACGCACCGGTCTCGCCATTTCGGAAATCGGCTTCGGCTGTGGACCCACGGCGGGCCTCATTGCCGCAGGACAGCGCGACGCGCAACGCGCGGCTGTCGAGCGCGCGCTCGAACTCGGCATCGATTACTTCGACACCGCGCCGGTTTACGCCGCCGGTGAGTCCGAACGCAACCTTGGCGCGGTGCTCCATGATCTCGGCGTCGCGCCGCGAGTCGCTACGAAGGTAGCGCTCGAGCAGGCGGACTTCGGCGACATTCGCGGCGGCGATCCTGCGCTCCGTCGAGAACAGTCTTGCGCGGCTCAAACTGCCGCGCATCGCCGTGCTGCATCTGCACAATCGCGTCGGCACCGAGCGCGCTGCCAAGGCCGCGTTCGGCTCGGGTGCCCTGCTGTGTGTCGACGACGTGCTCGGCGCACGCGGAGTGGCGGAGACGTTCGCGAGCCTGCGCTGCGCAGGGCGTCGTCGAGTTTTTCGGCTGCTCCGCCTACGGCGGCGACATGGACGCCGTCGGGCAGGTGGTGGACAGCGGTGCGTTCGACTGCATACAGGTGCATTACAGCGTGCTGAACGCGAGCGCCTGGCAGCCCGATCCACGCGGCTCCAGGCTTCGCGATTACCAGGGCATCGCGGCGCGTGCCGCCGCGGCCGGCCTCGGCGTGGTAGCTTTGCGTGTGCTCGAGGCGGGGTTGCTCACGGATCGCGCGCAGGGCCCGATCAAGCTCGTGGCGGAGGGTGAAGCGAGCGCCGCGGACCGCGACTCGCTGGCCGCGTTGCTCGGTCGCCAGCCGCTGAACGAGGTCGCGCTGCGCTTCGCGTTGTCGCGACCGGAAGTGGCCACGGCCCTGATCGGGTTTTCGAGTGTGGCGCAGGTGGAAGAGGCGGTGGCGAGCGTCGCCAAAGGTCCGCTGCCGGCCTCGCTACAGTCGAGCATCGAAACGTGGCGAGCCGAAGTCTTCGGCTCGCGTTTGAGTCGCAAGTAGAAGTCCGGGGGAAACATGAAGAACACTTTGCTGGTACTGATGACGCTGTTCGCGGCGCCCGCGTTCGCGCAGAACGCAGACGCCGTGCGCGGCGGTTGGGTGGCCGACGTCGGCGGCGTACGGCACATCTATATGCTCACGGTGCGCGGCACGGCCGTCACTGGCACTTACTGCGTCGACTGCGGCGACGTCGCGAATCTCGCGCTGATCCAGAACGGTGTACTGGCGGCGGACGGGCTCAAGTTCGAGATCGTGAATCCGGGGCCCGCGGCGTACCACGATACGGTCACCGCCAAGCTTGTGGGCGACGGGCTCGAGGTCATGCGCCAGCGCCAGGGCGCAACCGCCGCGCCGACGAAGATCGTGCTGCACCGCTCCACGGGCAAGCCGGCCGTGCCGCCACCGCCGCCTCCCGGAGGCGCGCCGCCGCCCAAGCCCGCTTACGTGTCGCCGGGGCCGGCGGAAATGCTCACGCCTGCCAAGGTGGCGGGGCTCTGGATGTTCGGCGAAGGTCCGGGCAAGCAGCACTTCATGTTCAAAGCGAACGGATCCGAGCTCTTCGGCCTTGCCTGCGGCCCGTGCGACGACTCGACCAACATGGCGCCGCTCGACCGGATGTCGATCGACGGCACGACGCTGCGCTTCAGCATCGTGCACGAGAACAACGCGAAAGCCTTCTACGACAAAGGGCCGTTCAGCAATGACGCACGTGCCAGCATCTCGCAAAACGAGCTGCACATGTGGGTGATCCCGAGCTACGAGCCGCCGACCTTCGAAGCCGATCGAAATCACGATGCTGGGGCCGATCCGAGGGTACTGACCCGACCTGGGTTTTCGGCTGCGGCTCGTTCTGGGTTCAGAACGAGCCGTTGCCGTGCAGCCACTGATCCTTCGGCGGCACGGGCATGTAGGCGTCCCAGTGCTCGATGATGAGCCCGTTCTTGACGCGGTAGATGTCCATGATGATGTTGCCGAGATCGTTCGCGTCGTCCGGGTTGTAACGCTCGTTCGTGTGCACCACGACGAGGTCGCCGTCGGCGACCGTGCGCTTGATGTCCGAGCGGAACTTCGGGTTCTCGGCGAAGCGCGCCTTGAATGCGCCGCGCAGGAATTCCTTGCCGTCGGGCGCACGCACATTGTGCTGCCGGTAGCCGGGGTCGATGTACTCGAGCGCTTCGTCCACCTTGTGCTCGTTCATCAGCAGGTTGTACATCGTCACGACGACGCGGCGGTTGGCTTCCTCCGTTCTGGCTTTCGCCAGCGCGTCGGCTGCTTCGTCGGCGCGTACGTTCGCTGCAGCGACTCCGAGCACCGCCAGTGCAACTGCAATCGTGATCGCTCGCTTCATGAGTTCGCTCCGTGTTTCGTGGCTCCCCGCATCGGGTACGACTACCGCGCGAGCTCGGCGCGCACGATCTTCGTGCCTTCCACCATCGACTCGAGCTTCGCATAGGCGACGTCGCGCGGCAGATACTTCATGCCGCAATCCGGCGCGATGACGAGGTCCTCCGCGTTCACGAAGGGCAGCGCGCGGCGAATGCGCTGCGGCGACCAAGGCGGGCGTTTCGACGGTCATGTCGCTCAAGTCGATCACGCCGAGAATGACCTTCTTGCCCGGCAGCTGACGCAGCACCGAGCAATCGAGGTTCGACTGCGCGGTCTCGATCGACACCTGCCGGCAGCGGCATTGGCCGAGCTCGCCGAGGAAGGAATACGCCTCGGGCCGTTCGTGGATGATGGCCGCGTAGCCGAAGCACAGATGCACGGCCGTGGTGCCGGTAATGCCGTCGAGCGCGGCGTCGAGCGCTTTCACTCCGTACTGCCGCGCGTCGTTCGGCCGCGCCTGCAGGTACGGTTCATCGATCTGAACGATGTCCGCGCCGGCGGCAAACAGATCGCGAATCTCCTGGTTGACCGCAATGGCGTAGTCCATCGCAGCCGCTTCCCGGCTGCCGCCGTACGCGTCGATCTGCGCCTGCTGGGACATCGTGAACGGCCCCGGCAGCGTGATCTTCACCTTGCGATCGGTATGCCGTTTCAGGAACTCGAGATCCTTCACGGCCACCGCATGCTTGCGACGAATCCGCCCCGTGACGCGCGGCACCGGATTCGGATGGCCGCTGCGATCGAGCGCGGTGCCGGGATTGTCGATGTCGACGCATTCGAGCGCCGTGGCGAAATGATTCGAGTAGCTCTCGCGGCGGATCTCACCATCCGTGACGATGTCGAGGCCTGCGTCCTCCTGCGCTTTGATCGCGACGAGCGTGGCGTCGTCCTGCGCTTCGGCCAGGAACTGCGCAGGGATGCGCCACAACTCGCGGGCGCGTACGCGCGGCGGAAAGCGCGCGGCGAGTTTCTGCCGATCGATGAGCCACTCCGGTTGCGGATAGCTGCCTACGAGCGTCGTCGGCAACAGCGTCGTGAGCCTGTTCGTCATCGAGCACTCTTTAGTGGTAGCGCCTCGCGGATGCAGAAACCTACAGCGGCGGCCCGGTTCCTCAATAGCCGCGATCCGCGAAATGGCCTTCGTTCGCCGCGAAGGTGGCTGCGCGATCCCAGGGAGGGGGCCATGACGCCGTGTCCGGCGCGGACCATAATCCGCGCACGCGGCGGTGGCGCCGAGTGGGGAGTGGCGATCGATGTCGACCGAAACGGGCGAGCGCAGCTGGATCGAGAGGCTGCGAGCGTTCGACGTCTGCACGATCTCCGACGCGCTGGATCGCCTGAAGCTCCACGGCGTGGTCTCGGGCCTCACGCAGCGTTCGGGCGACGGGCGAATAGCGGGTAAGGCCGTCACTGTACGCCTCGGCGCCGGGGAGCCGCCGCCGGGACCGCCGCGGCATCTGTGCGCGGCCGCGATCGAAGCGGCCGACGACTGCTCGGTCATCGTGATCGAGCAACGCACCGGCATCGAGGCCGGATGCTGGGGCGGGCTGCTGACGCTGGCGGCGCGCGCCAAGCACGTCGCGGGTGTCGTCGCGGAGGGCCTCCTGCGCGACGTCGACGAGGCTCGCGCGCTCGCCTTTCCCGTGTTCTCCCGCGGGCTCACGGCCCGCACCGCGCGTGGCAGGATCGTCGAGAAGGCGACGGGCGTGCCCGTGACCATCGGCGACGTGCCGGTCGAGAACGGGGATTTCGTCGTCGCCGACGGCAGCGGCGTGGCGTTCATCCGCCGTGCCGACATCGAAGCGGTGCTGGCCGCCGCCGACGCCATCGCAGCACGCGAGGCCGCCATGGCGCGCGCGCTGAAATCCGGCGCGCGTGTCAGCGAGGTGCTCGGCGGCAACTACGAGCACATGCTGAAGTCCTGACGAGGGCGCGCGTTGCGCCGGCGCCGACTACACGCGCGAGTAGGGGCTCGGTGGCAGCCCGAGGCTGGCTCTGGCGAAATCGTTGACAGCGTCGTCCCAGCCGAACGCCACGTGGGCGCCCGCGGCGTTCAAGTCCCGCCACACGCGCTGCAGCGCCTCGCCGTCGTAGATGGCGCCGCCGCCGGCCGCCTCGAAGAGGCTGTTGACGGCATGCCGGCAGCGACCGACCGCAAACGCGAGATCGCGTCGCAGCCGAGCCCGCGCCGGAAGATCGAGCTCTGCCGCGCCGACACCGTCGAGCAAGGCGCTGTCCGCGAGAATGAGGGCGACGCTCGCATCGATCTCGGCTGCGGCCGCGGAGAGCCGCGCGAACAGCGGTCCTCTTTCCGCGATCTGCTCGGCACGCAGGTCGCGCAGCTTGCCGGCGCTGCCGGAGGTGAACGTGGCGTACGCGCCTCGAGCCATACCGAGCGGAGCACCCACGAGGCACCAGGCCGCACCGACGGAGAACGGCACTCGGAGCGTGCGCGTGTCGGGGTGCAGCCTGGCTCCTGGTGACGTGCCGCGGGCGAGATCTGCCATCGGGCACGATCGATGCTCGGGAATGAACGCTTCGGCGATCTGCACGCTGCGGCTGCCGGTGCCGCGCATGCCGACGGTGTGCCAATCGTCGACGACTTCGATGTCCGCTTTCGGCACCAGTACCATGCGGGCTTCCGGCGATCCGGCCCCACGCTCCACCGTCACACCCAGCAGCACCCAGTCGGCGTGGTCGATGCCGCTCGAAAAGCGGCCGCGTCCGTTAGTCAGACGGTAACCCCCCTCTACGGGTTTGACCTCCGCCGGGTAGCGAAAGATGGACGCGGTCAGCGTGCGCGCATCCGCGAAGACCTCCGCCTGCGCCTGCTCCGGTAGCAGAGCCACGCACCAGTTGTGGCCCGCCAGCACGCAGTAAACCCAGCCGCTCGACCCGCATACCGCGGCGATCTCCGCGCCGGTCGATACCAGCTCCGTGAACCCCAACTCGGCTCCACCGAACTTGCGGGGAACCATGAGCTGGAACAGCCCGGACTGCTGCAAGTCCTCGATGGTTTCTTCGGGAACGTTGCGGAGCGTGTCGCAGCGCGCCGCCCGTTCGCGCAGGGCCGGACCGAGTGAGCGAGCGGCCGCCAGTGCGTCGGCGGCGGTGTGGATTTTATTCACGATGGGGCGCGCTCGGAGAGGAAAGAACCGAATGATAGAGAGATCGCCGCGCACGGACCACATCGACATCTTTCCGCATCGTGAACGGCAAGATCGCCGGTGAGCGAAACCGCCGTTGCAGGCGCCGGACGACTCAGCGGCTGGCGACGACCTCGAGGCGCACGACCTGAGCCAAGACGAAGGAATCGAGCGGCTGCGGCCTGCCGATCGCATAACCCTGCGCAAACGACACGCCCATCTTCCTCGCCACGGCCCGTATCGCGTCGTTCTCGACGAACTCGGCCACGGTTTTCAGGTGCATGACCTGCGCCACCTGCTGTACCGCGGCGACCATCGAGGCCGCGATCGGATCCTCGCCGATCTCGCGCACGAGGCTGCCGTCGATCTTGAGGTAATCGACCGGCAGCGAACGCAGATAGCCGAACGAGCTCAAGCCCGATCCGAAGTCGTCGAGCGCGAACTTGCAGCCGCGGCTCTTGAGCTCGCTCATGAAGGCGCGCGCGCGTTTCAGATCGCTGACCACGGCCGTCTCGGTGATCTCGAAGCAGATGCGTGCCAGCGGCACCTTGAGCTCGGCCAGGCGCTCCTCGAGGAACGTTCGGAACGACGGCTCGCTCAGGGACTGGCCCGACAGGTTGATCGCGAGCAGACCGCGGCCGGCGCCAAACTGTGCGCCGTGCGCGTTCAGGAATTGCACGGCGCGCGTGACGACCCATCGGTCCACGGCCGGCATCAGGTGGTAGCGTTCGGCGGCGGGCAGAAACACGGCGGGCGACACGAGCTCACCGTCGTCGTCCTTCATACGCAGCAGTACTTCGACGTGCAATGGCGCGCTGGCGTCGTCGAGCGCCTCGATCGACTGCCCGTATAGCTCGAACCGATCCTGGTGCAGCGCCATCTGGATCTGGCCGGCAGCATCCATCTCGTGATGGCGTTTCAGCAGGCGCGTGTCCGTCGGCTGGTAGCTGTGCACGCGGTTCTTGCCGAGCTCCTTCGCAACGTCGCAGGCGAGCTCGGCCGCCGCGACGGCCGCCTGCGCGGTCTCGGCGCTCGAGTCGAGGGGCGCGACACCGACGCTTACGGTCACCGACAACGAGCGATCGGCCCACGGCACGACGAGCGCCGCGATGTTCGTGCGCAACTCGGCCGCGATCTCCTCGGCGCGCTGCATCGGGCAGCCCACGAGCAGCACGCCGAACTCGTCGCCGCCGAGGCGGGCCACGACGTCCGCACCGCGAACGGTACGTTGCAGCAGGGCCGCGAGCGACTTGATCACGCCATCGCCGGCATCGTGCGCAACGGTGTCGTTGATCAGCTCCAGCTGGTCGATGTCCAGGAACAGGACGGAGTGCTCCGTCGCCCGCTGCTGCGCGTCGTTCAACTGCTGCCCCACGAGGAACTCGAAGGCCTCGCGATTCACGAGACCGGTCAGCGAGTCGTAGCCCACCTGCACGATCTTGACGGCCTTTTGCGCCATCACGCGCAGCAGGTTCTTGTCGTTGTCCGAGAACTCGCGCTGCTCGGCATCGTTGCTGATCGCGAGCATGCCGATGACCTCGGCCTTGCCGTCGACGATCGGCGTCGCCAGCAGTCGGCACGGGCGGAACTCCGCGAGCAACGGGTCGTGGGGATCGTTCACGAGCACCGCGTCGCCGGTTTGCGCGACATGATCGTAGATCGTCGTCCGCAGTGCGTCGCGTTGCCGTGCCGGCATCGCCGCGGCATCGCTACCGTTACTGTCGTGCGCGATCAGGATTCCCTTGTCGCGCATCAGCAGCGCGGCAAACCGCACGCCGAGGTAGTCGTGGCAGTTGCGCACCAGCTCGTCGAGCGCATGCCGCCCCTCGGCGAAGGCGTTGACCTGATCCTCGGTGTACAGCACGAGGTTCAGCTCTTCGCAGCGCTCCGCGAGCTCCGCCGAGAGGTCGCCGAGCCGCGCCGTCAGCCGCGCCGTTTGCGCCAGCACGGAGGCCACGGCGACGAGGCGGCGGCCGACGGCCTTCGAGTCCTCGGCCACCGGCACGCAGGCCCACAGAAACCCGAGCGTCTGCTTATCCTCGCCGCGCAAAGGCGCCGCGAGCCAGGCGTGCGGCGGAATACGCACGCGGATGATCTTCGGCTGGCTGCGCAGATTCTCGGTAGGTTCACTCGCGAGCCGCCCGAGCACCCTGGCAACGATGGCTTGCTGGAAGGTCTCGTCGGCATGCTGAATTCGGCCTGCCGCGTCGCTCAACGCGCACAACGAACCCGCGGGCAATACCCCTTCGAGCAACGTGCGGTAGGCGTTGAAATCGACTGTGTCGAGACCGGCGCCGGTCGTCATCCCGCAGCCACCGTGGCCGTTCGCTGGTCGCGCGCGTTGTTCGTCACTTTGGATTACCCGGCGGCCAGCGAAAACAGATTCCTACATGGGTATGTCGGACGCTGGCGTGCGCTTCTTTAAGCGGCACATGTGACGCAGTTCACAAGGGAACGTTTGTCAAAACGCGGCGTCAGCTCCTGCCGGGATTCCCGCCGTGCCACAGCTCGGCGTAGCGAGCACTCAAGCTCGCTTCGCCGCGGTCTGCGAGCACGGCGCTGAGGCGGGTCGCGAGTGTCGAGTTGTGCTTGTAGAGTGCGAGCGCTTCGACGACTTCCAGCGCCGTTTCGATACGCGCTTCGGCCGCGAGCGACAGCAGCCACGCAAGGGCCGCTTCCGAGCGATGCGCCACGGCCGCGCGCAGCAGCGCGCGGCGCACGTCGCGGCTCTGCAGCGGCTGCTGCCACGCGGCGAGCAGCGGAGGCAGCGCTAAGCCGAGGCGCGACTCGCCCAGGGCGAGCGCCGCAAGCTCGCGAACGGCGTCCTCGGCGCGCGTCGAGATGCGCGGCGACGACGGCGAGGGACTCTTCAGGCGCCACCGCGAGCAAGCCGGCGAAGCACTCCCCCAGCACGCCGGGCGCGGAATCGCCGGAGCTCAGCTTCATGCGCAGCACGAGCTCCGCCTCGCGCGGATTGCCGCACGCGACCGCGCGCACCGCGCCCGCGCGCGCCTCGGCTTCCTCGTCGTTCAGCAGCGTCGCGAGTTCGACGAGCGCGCGCGTAGTAACCGCTCGCGACGAGCCCCATCGCGCAGCTGCAGCGCACGTCGACGGCAGTGTCCACGGTGCCGCCCCACACGGGCTCGGGCTGACGAGTGCTAACCGCGCGCAGGAAAAACTCGGCGTCGGAGCAGTCGAGCGCGACCAGCGCACGAGCCAGCGCTTTCTTCGCGATGCAGCTCGGGTCGGTCTTCGCTGGCTGGTCGACGAAACGCGGCCACGCCCCGAGCAGCTGCGGCACGAGGTCGTAGGCCAGCGAGTCCTCGGCGAGGCGCGCGGCTTTCGCGACGACGCGGGCGTTCCGAGCCCCGAGCGACTTCGCGAGCAGCTCGCGCCGCTCGGCGGCGGTGGCCGGCAATGCGTCGAGCGCCGCGAGCTGTTCGTCGACTGAGGCGCGCGAGGCTTGCGGTCGCCGCGCCACGGCGCTCAGCGCAGGATCGACAGCGGCGTGGCCGCCACCTCACCGACGAGGCGCGCGAGCGCCGCCGCGAGATGCGCGAGCTGTACCGCACCGCGGTTCGCATCCGCGCGCGCCGCGTTGCCGCACGCGCCTTGGCTGTGCAGATCGCCGGAGAGCCAGCCGATCCCGACCGGCTTCTCTGCGCCGAGCCACTGATGGCGCTCCGCGAGCTCCTGCGGCAAACCGCGAAAATCGGCGAGCGCGGCTATGCGCACGAGGTCGGGGCGCAAGTGCAGCAGCAGCGAGGTCTCGACCTCGCCGCCGTGAATGTCGTGCGCGAGCTCGTTGACCTGCGAACAGCCCCGGCGGCGAGCCGAAAGCGAAGTACGTGGCGCGAACGGCCAGCATCTTCAGTTCCGCGCGCAAACGGACCGCGACGAGGTCGACGAGGGTCTTCTGGCCACCGTGAGTGTTAAGAATGATCAGTTTGCGGACCCCGGCGCGCGCGACGCTGCGGCCGACATCGGTCCAGGCGTCGGCCAGCGTGTGATCCGCAACAGTGAGCGTGCCCGGGAACGCCACGTGCTCCGTGCTCAAGCCAATCGTTCATGGCCGGCAGCACGAGCAACGCGGGCCTGGCCGGCAGCAGCGCCAGGGCGGCCTGCACGAGGCCGTCGTTGATGAGGGCGTCGGTGGCGAGCGGCAGGTGCGGCCCGTGCTGCTCGACGGCTGCGACCGGCAGCAGCGCCACGGTCTGCTTCGGCGTCGATGCGGGCGAAGTCCGTCGTGGTGCAGTCCTGCCAGAACCCGCTCCGCACGCGGCTTTCCCTTCGGTTATGTCGGCCTGGGCCGCATCCTGCTGGTTGCTCGAAACGGCGTCAACCTTGGATAATGTTCGATCGCACCCATCTTTTCCGCTCTTGTAAGGAGACCTGCATGAGCAGACCCGAACGCGCCGTCACAGCGGACAATGAAGTCCAGGAATTGATGGCGAAGGCTCGCATCGCGCAGGCCACCTACGAGGCTTTCTCGCAGGAGCAGGTCGACGCGATCGTCCGGGACATGGCCAAGTTCGTCTACGACAACGCCGAGAAGCTCGCGCGTATGGCCGTCGACGAGACCGGCATCGGCAACTACGAAGACAAGGTGCTGAAGAAGAAGGGCAAGGCCCGAGTGATCTGGAACAGCCTGAAGGGCAAGAAGTCGCGCGGCATCATCGGCGAGGACGAAGAGAACAATCTGGTGTTCGTCGCGAAGCCGATGGGCGTGGTGGCGCGGTGTGCCCGGTCACGAACCCGATCGCGACACCGATGTGCAACGGCATGTTCGCACTGAAGACCGGCAACGCCGTGATCTTCGCGCCGCATCCGAAAGCGCAGAAGTGCACCGACTTCCTGACGAACGAATTCATGAAGATCGTGAAGTCGCACGGCGGCCCCGACAACCTGATTCAATCGATCAAGAAGGGCTCGGTCGAGAAGACGCAGGAGCTCATGCGCGCGGCCGATGTGGTGGTGGCGACCGGCGGCGGCGCGATGGTCAAGTCCGCGTATTCGTCCGGCAAGCCGTCGTACGGCGTCGGCGCGGGCAACGTGCCCGTGATCATCGATCGCGGCGTCGACATGAAGGACGCGGTCGGCAAGATCGTGACCGGCGCGGCATTCGACAACGGCATCATCTGCTCGCACGAGCAGTTCGTGCTGACGCCGGAAGAGAGCTACGACGAAACCGTCAAGCTGTTCACGGACACGGGCAAGGTCTGGTTCACGGCCGACGAGAAAGAGATTCAGAAGCTGCGCGAGATCGTGTTCCCCGACGGTCACCTGAATAAGGACGCCGTCGGCAGGTCGGCACGCGAGATTGGCGCGATGGCGGGCATCGACGTCCCGGCGAGCGCGCGCATCATCCTGCTGCCCGCGAAGGGCGCGGGCACGGCCGACCTGCTCGCGAAGGAAAAGCTGTGCCCGGTCGTCGCGATCCTGCCGTACAAGACGTTCCACGATGCCGTGGCGAAGGCCAAGGCGAACCTGCTCGTCGAAGGCGCGGGCCACTCCGCCGCCGTGCACTCGAACAACGAGGGCAACATCCGCGAGGCGGGCCTCGAGCTGCCGATCAGCCGCCTGGTCGTGAACCAGGCGAGCTCGTTGACGGCCGGCGGCTCGCTGACCAACGGCTTCGCACCGACTACGACCCTGGGCTGCGGCTCGTGGGGCGGTAACTCGATTTCCGAGAACCTCGACTACAAGCACCTGATGAACGTGTCGCGGATCGGCAAAGTCATCGCCAACAAGAAGGTGCCGACGGACGAAGAAATCTTCGCCTAGAGGCCCTGCCTTCCCTACCCACTCGCGAGGCCCGGCAACGGGCCTCGCGTGCGTTTTGGCCCGCGGGAAACAGCGACTCCTCGGCTCAGCGAGCCACTGCGGGTCCACTCTTCTCAATCTTTCTCCCCGAACAGGAAAGTGTTGCTCAGCGCGCTACATTCCCGCGCCCGAGACTTCCGTTTCGGTCTGGTTGGGCGCAGAATCGCTAGCGTTCGACTTTTTGGTCACTTGCATCGTTCGATACATACGGTCCAGAGGGGGACAGCATGAAGAAGCAGTCATTACACGTGGCGATCGCCGCTTTGCTCGCGGGCTATGCCGCAGGCAACGCGCCTGTTGCCTATTCTCAACAAGCGGGCGCCGCCCCCAGTGGCGGCCTCGAGGAAATCGTCGTCACGGCAACGCGCCGCGAAGCGAGCCTTCAGCAGGTGCCCATCTCGATCGTCGCCATTACTGGCGAAGGCCTGGAAATGAAGGGCCTCGACTCACTCGAGCGCGTCAGCCAATCCATTCCGAACCTGCTCGTGACCGGTAGCGGTGGTGGCACCGTGCAGCCAGGTTTCACGGTCCGCGGAATTCCCAACGTGGGCACTTACGTGGACGGCATTTGGCAGGTCGGCACGGCGGGCTTGCTGAACCAGGGATTCGTCGACATCGACCGCATCGAAGTGCTGCGCGGCCCGCAGGGCACCACGTTCGGCCGCGACTCCACGGGTGGCGCAATTCGCATCTGGACGAAAAAGCCAGGCCACGAGTTCGGCGCCGACTTGACCGGCACCCTGGGCAGCCTGGACCGGCGGGACGTGAAAGCGTCCGTAGACGTACCCATCACCGACAAGCTGCTGACGCGGTGGACGGTTGCGAACCTCTACCGCGACGGCTACGTGCATGACATCACCACCAATCTGAACAACGGTGGCATCAACCAGCAGCTCTTCCACGGCGACATCCTCTGGACGCCGACCGACAACATCAGCTGGCGTTTCAACTATCAGACCGACCACAACGCCTACACCGAACCCCGCGTCCAGGATGCCGTGTTCCACGGCACGCTCCTCGAAGCCGGCAACAATGACGTCGGCTCGATCGACTTCTACGGTTTGGCGGGCCAAGCCCCGTTCAACGCCGCAACCCAGACGGCGGGCTACCCGGGTGGACAGGTCTGCAGCTGGTGCGGCCGTTCCGAGATCACGTTGCCGAACACCATCGACACGAACCAGTTCTCATCCGACGTGACGGTGAGCTTCGGCAAAGCGATGAAGCTGCAATTCATCACGGCTAATACCGTGCAGGAGGTCCACGACGTCATCGACTGGGACAACAGCCAGTACGCTGTCGTCACGGACGTTGACCTGAACCGCCTGCGCGTGTTCAGTCAGGAAATTCAGCTCTCCGGCGGCACCGATCGCGTGAAGTGGGTCGGTGGCTTGTACTACTGGAACCAGACGAACCGCGTGCGCGTCACGCGCTACCAGCTCGAGGAGTTCGTCTCGGGCCTGTACAACATCCAGACGGCCTTGAATAGCCCGACTTGCCAGGCGGCGGCTCATCCGGACCCGCATCCGCCAGCGTTTGGCACCTTGGCCGACTGCCAGGACGTGTACGACGGAGCGGTCGGGCCCGGCGGTCGTTTCGACACGCTGTCACAGTCCACTCAGGACGGGTACGCCCTGTTCGGCGAGGCGACGTTCAGCCTCACGAAGACGCTCGATCTGACCGTGGGTCTGCGCCATCACAAGCAGAACGGCAACGACCAGCCCCTGACGGTCGCGAACGCGCGCCCGAACAGCCCGAACCTCGGCTGGGAAGGCGACTTCCTGCTGGGCTCCACTGCCGGCAACGTGAACACGCCGTTCAGCTTCGACAAGAACACGGCCAAGGTGTCGCTGCAGAAGCAGTTCAGGGAAAACGTCATGGGCTATGTCAGCTACTCGGAAGGCTTCAACTCGGGCGGTGCGTCGACGTTCATCAATCCGGCCGACGGCAGCCGCCTGAAGTCCCAATGGCAGCCGCAGACGTTGCAGAACACGGAGATCGGCATCCGCTCCGACCTCGCGAACAAGCACCTGCGACTGAACGCCACGTTGTTCCACACCGTGTGGAAGGACATCCAGGCGCTCGGTCCAGTGTTTGACGCGGCGGGCCGCCAGTTGCCGGCACTCGTGACCTCGAATGTCGGCCAGGCGCTCGCGCAAGGTGCCGAGCTCGAGATGACGATCGTGCCGACCGAGAAGCTGCTGTTCAACGTGAACTTGGGCTACCTCGACACGGCCTACACGAACATCGTGCAGACCGCGTTCCTGCTGAACACCAGCAGCGAGTTTCAGGGGGCCCCGAAGAACACGGGCAGCGTGGGCGTTCAGTACAATGCGAGCCTGAACAAGGGTGCGCAGCTGATCACGCGTCTGGACTACCTGTACCAGTCGCAGTTCTGGCGGTCGCTCACGTTCCTGCGCACGTCGTTCTGGGCGCCGGCGGTTCCGGCGGGCTTCGACGAGAGCGGCGGCCAGGGCATTACGAACCTCCGCCTCACCTACGAGCCGGGCGGCGATGCCAACTGGAGCCTGGCCGTGTTCGGCACGAACCTCTCGAACGAGCAGCTGATCAACTCGGGCTTCTTCCACGGCATCTGGGCGTTCGACTTCGCGACCGTCGGTCGGCCGCGTGAATTCGGCGTGCAGATGAACTTCAAGCTGAAGTAAGGCACGACCTAGTCTCGATCTCTGAAGACGGGGGCGTTGGCGAGCGATCGCCAACGCCCTTTTTCTTATCGAGGTCTTTCGCGCCGCTTGCCGGCCGCGCGCCTCAGCCCCAGCGCAGATCGTGCTTGGCGTACGGCAAGTCGCGAAGGCGGTTGCCGGTGATCTGGAACAGCGCGTCGCCGATTGCCGATTGAACCGAGGTGCCACGATCGTGGCCCATGCCGATCAACCAGTGTCCCGTCTCGAAGAAACGGATATTGATCTCCGGTGGGTCTTCGTCGATGCGCGACAGCGGGAAGCGGTCGAAGTTGTTTTCCACGATGCGGCCGTCGGCAATCGTGCACGCCTGATGCATCGCATCGTTGTAGAACCAGGTGATCTGCCCTTCGATCTGCTTCTTGACCGACAGCGGATTCACGAGCCCGAAGCCTTTGTCGTGCGCGACGTCGACGCGCTCGAGCTTGACCTTGCCCTGGCGGCTCACGGACACCGTGTGCACCATCGCGCTGATCGTGGCGGAGCCGCCGAGCTCGGCGCCTCGCTCTTCGAGCGCGATCGCGCGCGCCGTGCCCTGTGGCAGCGGCGTGCCCCAGCCGGCCATCTCGGCCGCCATGTCGAGCGCTTTGATCATGTCGTTCTTGAACGGTAGTTTCGTCCGCGCCAGCAACTCGCGCCGGTAGCGATACGGGTCCTTGCCCGCGGCGTGCGCGAGCTCGTCGATGAAGCTCTCGCGATAGAACTCGTGCGCCGCCTGGCCCACGCCCCGCCGCGTGCCGACCGGCACGTGGAAGTCGGTTGTGTGATTGCTGAATCTGTAGTTCGGCACGAAATACCGCGAAGCGACGTCGAACGACGCATCGGGTCCGAACCCGTCCTTCTGCATGCCCGTGCGCACCTCGAGCGCGAGCGGCCAGCCGTCGTCGTCGAGCGCGGCCTTGAGTCGTGCCACGCCCATCGCGCGGTACGTCGTGCCGATGAAGTCTTCCTCGCGCGTCCAGAGCAGGTGAATCGGCGTGCCCCGATTCGCGTTCGCGATCATGAGCGCGTGCTCGGCCTGGGGACCATTGCCGTTGCGCCCGAAACCGCCGCCCAAATGGCACATGTGCAAGTACACGTTCTGCTCGGGGACGCCCGTGATCTGCGCGGCAGAAAAGCGCGTCTCCTGCGGGCTCTGATCGCCCATCCAGATGTCGACGCGATCGTTCGTGACGAGCACCGTGGCGTTGCCGGGCTCCATGCGTGCACGCGGCAGGTAGGGCGTCGAATACGTGGCCTCCACGATGCGCTTGGCGCCCGCGAACACGGCATCGACATCGCCTTCGTTCACGCGCACTTTGCCCGGCTGATCGAGGGCGGCAATCAACGCCGCGTGCATGTTCCGGGTGTTGAATGCCGCACGCTCCGGCGGAATCGACCACTCGATCGGCATTGCGTCGAGCGCCTGTTTCGCCTGATACCAGCTGTCCGCGATCACGGCCACGCCGCCGCTGAATACGCGGCCGCGCGTGAGCTTCGGATCGGGGATCGGGAAGCGCACGGCCGAGCGCACACCGGGCCGGTTGCGCACGGCATCGAAGTCGTAGCTCTTCACGTCGCCGCCATAGACGGGGCAGGACTTCACGGCCGCCCACTTCATGCCGGGCATGCGCACGTCGATGGCGTACACCGTCTCACCCCGGACCTTGGCCGGCAGGTCGCGGTTCTTCTGCTCCGTGCCCATCAGCGTCCACTGATCCGGCGACTTGATCGCGATGGCTTCGGGGTGCGGATGCGGTGTGCCAGCCGCGAGGTGTGCGATCTTGCCGTACGTGGTCGTGCGGCCGCTCTTCGCGTGCGTGATCACGCTGTCTTTGGCCGCGAGTTCCGCCGACCGGCACGTGCCAGTCGTTAGCCGCGGCCAGCAGCAGCCGCTCGCGCGCCTCGGCACCGGCCAGCTGCAGGTAATACCGGCCGTCCTTGACGGACGACGCCGCATTCGTGCGCATGCGCCGGTACACGCTGTCTGGAATGCCGAAGCCGCCCGTGCGTGCGCGGTTGCCGAACTCGGGCGTGCCGCCACCCTTCGGGTCGGTGCCCCCGTTGCCCGTGACGCTCAGCGTCCACGCGGGGGCCATTTCACGCGCGTCGCGATTCGCCGAGGCGTACTGCGACACGACCTTGCTCCAGTCGCACTGCAACTCTTCGGCAACCATCATCGCGTTCGACGTCCACACGCCCTGGCCGAGCTCGGTCTGGGCGATGCGGATCGTCACGGTGTCGTCCGGCGCGATCACGATCCACGCGTTGATCTCCGGCACGGCCGGGTCTTCGTACCACACGGCGCCGGGAACGTCGGCGGCCGCAGCTTTGGGCGGTACCCAGAAACCGAGCACGAACACGGCACTGCCGGCGGCGGCCAGGAACTCGCGGCGATCGAGCCGTGCTTGTTCGCGCTCCCCGTCACGCGCGGACTCGTTGTCGCGCTTCATGCTCGCGCCCTCTGCGCCTGCATGAGCTCGGCCGCGCGGTGGATTGCTTTGCGCACGCGGTGGTAGCTGCTGCAACGGCACGCGTTCGTCACGGCCGCGTCGATGTCCGCATCGGTCGGGTTCGGATTGCGCGCGAGCAGCGCGAGCGCGCTCATGATCATGCCGGACTGACAGTAGCCGCACTGCGGCGCGTCGAGCTCGAGCCACGCGAGTTGTAGGGGATGACTGCCGTCGCGCGACAGACCTTCGATCGTCGCGATCGATTTACCGACTGCGCCCGCAACGGGGAAGCTGCACGAGCGAATCGGCTGGCCATCGACGTGCACCGTGCACGCGCCGCACTGACCGATACCGCAGCTGAACTTGGTGCCGGTGAGACCCACCTGGTCCCGGATGACCCACAGCAACGGCGTCGTCGCATCCGCCTCAACCGAATGCCGCTTGCCGTTCACCTCGAGATCGAACGCCATACCCACCCCCCGCGCCGGCCGCGCTCCTAGGAGAGAGTATAGGCAGAAGAAACAGCCGTTCCTCAACCGGGCCGCAGCAAACGTTTCGATTCACGCGCTAAAGGGTGGATTCTGATGTCGCGTTCCCCGCCGTGCGCACGCATGCTGAGCCACGTTGCTCATTGCGACGAAACCGTTGCTCTAGGTATGATGATTTGTCATACGATGAGGCGGCCCGCCATGAGCCAAACGAAAGTTGCCATCACGATTGACGAGCAGATACTCGCCAAGGTGGATGCATTGGTGAGACGCAAAGTCTTCAGCAATCGGAGCCGCGCGATTCAGGAAGCCGTGCGGGAGAAGCTTGAGCGCATGGACCGAAATCGGCTGGCCGAAGAGTGCGCGAAGCTCGATCCTTCGTTCGAACGCGCCATAGCGGACGAAGGGCTGTCCGAGGAGTTGGCCGCGTGGCCAAAATATTGAGAGGAGAAATCCGCTGGGCCGATTTGAATCCTACGATCGGCCATGAACAATCGGGTCTGCGGCCGGTGCTGATTCTCAGCCATGACGTGTTCAACGCGCGCTCGGGTACCGTGATCGCCATGGCGCTGACCAGCCAAGAGCAGCGTGCCGGGTTCCCGTTGACTCACGAGCTATCACACAGCAGATTGCCCAGGCGCTCGTGGGTCAAGATCAGCCAGATTCGAACGCTCTCGACCGAGCGAGTCGGCAAAGCAATCGCTCGAATCGACGTCGCGGAGCTCAACCACATCGTCGATGGCCTGAAGGAAATCATCGGCGGCTAGAAGCCGCGGTCAAACCGCGTCTACGGCTGGCAGGCCGCACTCAATGATCGTGGTGCCCGTGGTCGCCGTGGTCGTGATCATGGCCGTGATCGTGGTCATGCCCGTGGCCTTCCGGCCCGTGCGCATGACCGTGCGCGAGCTCCTCGCCGGTCGCGTCGCGCACGTCGACGATCTCGATGTCGAACACGAGCGTCTTGCCCGCCAGCGGATGATTGAGATCCAGGTCCACGTTGAAGTGGCCAACCTTCACGACTTGCCCCTGCCGCAGGCCGTCGCGCGTCTGGACGGCCACCCTCTGCCCGACCACGTACGGCCCGCGCGTCGCAAGGTGCTTCACCGGCACGCGCTGCACGGCGTCCGGATTCCGTTCGCCGTAACCCTGCGCCGGCGCAACCGTCGCCGTGAACTTGTCGCCGCTCTGCTTGCCGACCATTTCGGTCTCGAGCCCCGGCACGATGTTGTTGCGACCATGCAGGTAGACCACAGGACTCGCTCCGTCCGAGCTCTCGTTGAACGAGTCTTCTGCGTCGCGGAGTTTGTAGTGAAATGTGACGACCGTGTCGTCGGCGATGCTCTTCAACTGCTCGGTCATTCGTGACTCCGCTTGCGGTGGGGGCGTTGTGGACGCTCGCGCGGCCGCGCGGCTTTGACACCCGGCGGCGGCCGTTTCGGCGGCCCGTCGCCGCCGGAATCTACACTGATCGCAAGCTGCTGTCCGCAGACCCAGGCCTTACGCAGGCGCTGTTGGATGTCCCGCGGCATGCCGTCGGGCAGGTCGACGGTCGAGTACGCATCGAAGATGTTGATGCGACCGATGTGCGCAGCGTCGATGCCGGCTTCATTGGCGATCGCGCCGACGATGTTGCCCGGCTGCACGCCGTGCTCGTGACCGACCTCGATCCGATAACGCACGATCCCTTGCGGCGGTCCATCGTCGCGCTGACGCGGCCTGGACGGCCGCTCAGCGGCCGGCGAGTGATTTTCCGCGGCGCGATGCTTGGCGCGCGCTGGGCGCCGCCGGTCCTCGCGCCCGCTCCTCGCGCTCCGGTCCGCGCGCCAGCTCCTCGCGTCGCCGCGGGCTATCCGCGGGCGGCTGCAGCGGCCGATCTTTCTGGGCGAGATACGCGAGCGCCGCCGCGATCTCCTGCGGCTCCTTGCCGTGCTCGGCCGCATAACCGGCGACGAGCCGCTCGAAAAAGGCGAGATCCTCGCTGCCGAACACGTCGGTGATCCGCTGCTTGAACTGCGCCGTCCGCCGATCCACCACTGCCTCGCGCGTCGGCAGTATACATCGGCGTCACGGTCTGGCGCGTCGCACGCTCGATCGCCGCGAGCATGCGCCGCTCGCGCGGCATCACGAACAGGATCGCGTGCCCCGCACGCCCGGCCCTGCCCGTACGCCCGATTCGGTGGATATAGCCTTCGACGTCGTGTGGGATGTCGTAGTTGACGACGTGCGTGATGCGTTCGACGTCGAGCCCGCGCGCCGCGACATCCGTGGCCACGACGATGTCGAGCTTGCCGCTCTTCAAGCGCTCGACCGTGCGTTCCCGCAACGCCTGCGTCATCTCTCCGCTGAGCGCCGCGCTCGCGAGGCCGCGCGCCTCGAGTTTCTGGCTGAGCTCGGCCGTCGCCTGCCGCGTGCGCACGAAAATCAGCATCGCGTCGAAATCCTCGACCTCGAGGATGCGCGTCAGCGCCTCGAGCTTGTCGAAACCACGGACCTCGACGTACCGCTGGTCCACCGACGCTACCGTCGCGGTCTTCGCCTTGATCTTGATCTCGACGGGGTCGGACAGGTGGTGCTGCACGACCTTGCGAATCCGATCGGGCAAGGTCGCGGAGAACAGCACCACCTGCTTCTCCTCGGGCATCTGCTGAAGGATGCCCTCGACGTCGTCGATGAACCCCATGCGCAACATCTCGTCGGCCTCGTCGATGACGACCGCCTTGAGTGCGCCGAGCTTCAGTGTCTTGCGTCGCAGGTGATCCTGAATCCGCCCAGGCGTGCCGACCACGGCGTGCACGCCGCGGCGCAACTGCTTCAGCTGAAAATCCATGCCCTGCCCACCGTAGATCGGCAGCACGTGGAAGCCTTTCAGGTGCCGCGCGTAGGTCTGCATGGCCTCGGCCACCTGGATCGCGAGCTCGCGCGTCGGCGTCAGCACCAGGAGCTGCGGCTCGGCGCGCTTCAGATCGAGCCGGGACAGCAGCGGCAGGGCGAAGGCCGCCGTCTTGCCCGTGCCCGTTTGCGCCTGGCCGAGCAGGTCCCTCCCTTCGAGCAGCGGCGGGATCGCGGCGCGTCTGGATGGGCGAGGGGGTCTCGTAGCCGACCTCGCGCACGGCCGCGAGCACGGCGGCCGCGAGGCCGAGCGTCTCGAAGCCGTCGGGCGGGCATTACTGGGGTTGGTTCGGTCATGGGGGCGGCGATCATCCTAGAACCGCGCCCGCGGTGCAAACGCGGCCACGCCTAGGGGCCCGTCGACGGCGTTCAGTCCTCGAGCGAAAACGGCGTGAAATTCGTGTTCGTGTCGTAGAAGTCTTCGTGCTCGTGGCGTTTGAGAAAGCCGACGATCGCATAGGTCGCCGGCGTCATGACGACCTCGACCATGACCTTGAAGAACCAGTTGAACGCGATCACCTCGAACAGCGTCTCGCCGGCCCAAATGCCGGCGAACGCCAGCGGATAGAAGATGACGCTGTCCACGGCCTGCCCGAAGAGCGTGGAACCAATGGTGCGCGTCCACAGCCAGCGGCCGCGTGTCCAGACCTTCATGCGCGCCAGCACGTAGGCATTCACGAAATCGCCGGCCCAGAAGGCGACGATCGACGCCGCGACGATGCGCCAGGTGCTGCCGAACACGACCTCGAGCGCGGGCTGCAGGGTCGCGTTGTTCGGCTCGGTCGGCGCCGCGGGGAGGTGGATCACGACCCAGGCCATGACGCTCGCGAACAGCATCGCGCCGAAGCCCGACCAGATCACTCGCCGGGCACGCGCATAGCCGTACACCTCGGTCAGCACGTCGCCGAAGATATAGCTGATCGGGAAGAAGATGTTGCCGACACCGAACACGAACGCGCCACCGACGACGGGCAGCGCGAGCACGGCGACCTTGGCGGTGCCGATCAGGTTCGAGCACAGCAGCACGGCCACGAAGCCGGCGAGAATCAGATCGTAGAAGCGGTAGTGATGGGCCGGGCCCGGTGCCGTCGCTGCGTTCAAAGAAAGTTCTCCTTTTGCGCGGAAGCTTACGGGGGAATCGGCAGCCGAGCCACGGCAACGCGCCGCTCGCGGTTGCCGCGCTCCGCTCCGCACCCGTAGGATGCGGTCTCCTACCCGGGGGGCTCCGCATGCAAGACGCAGCACGTATCGCGGCCGACGCCGGCCGAGATCGGCCGGACGACGCTCGCCAAAGTGGGACGGCGGATCCTGCCCTTCGTGCTCTTGCTGTATGTCGTCGCCTGGTTCGATCGCGTGAACATCAGCGCCGCCGCGCTCACGATGAACAAGGATCTCGGGTTCAGCAGCGCGGTGTACGGCTTCGGCGCGGGCGTGTTCTTCGTCGGCTATGCGCTCTGCGAGGTACCGAGCAATCTGATCCTGGCGCGCATCGGCGCGCGGGTCTGGATCGCGCGGATCATGATCACGTGGGGCGTGCTATCGGTCGCGATGATGTACGTGAACGGCCCATGGAGTTTCTACACCGTGCGCTTTCTGCTCGGTGCCGCGGAAGCGGGCTTCCTGCCCGGAGTCCTGTATTACCTCGGCCAGTGGTTTCCGTCCGCGGAGCGGGCACGCGCCGTGTCGTGGTTCATGCTGGCGATTCCGCTATCGAGCGTCGTGGGCAACCCGTTGGCGGGCCTGCTCCTCGAGCTCGACGGCTGGCACGGACTGACCGGCTGGCAATGGCTGTTTCTCGTCGAGGGGGTGCCCGCCGTGATCCTCGGCGTCGTCGTGCTGTTCTACCTCACCGACACGCCGGAAAAGGCCACGTGGCTCTTGCCGGAGCAGCGACGCTGGCTCGCGGAGCGAATCGGCGCCGAGCAGCGCGCCGCGCATACGCGTCACGGCATCGGGCTCGGCAAGGCGCTGGTGCATCCCACCGTGTGGTTGCTCGCGCTGGTTCTGTTCGCGGCCCAGACCGGCAGCTATGGCCTCCAACTGTGGATCCCGCAGATGGTGAAGAGCGTGTCCGGCCTGGGGAACCTCGCGTCCACCATGCTTTCGGCGGTGCCCTACATCGCCGCGTCGATCGGCATGGTTATGATCGGCGCCAGCTCGGATCGCACCGGTGAGCGCTTCCTGCACCTCGCGATTCCGACGGCCGTGGGCGCGCTGGCCTTCATCGCAATCGCTTTCCTGACATCACCCATACTGAGTCTCGGCATGCTGGCGATTGCGGCCGTCGGCAACACGAGCACGCGCGGACCGTTCTGGGCCCTGCCCACGCGTTTTCTGACGGGCACCGCCGCGGCCGGCGGTATCGCGTTGATCAACACACTGGCTTCGCTCGGCGGCCTCGTGGGCCCCTATGCCGTGGGGCTGCTGCGGACGTGGACCGGCGGGTTCGGCGCGGGGCTCGCGTTCCTCGGCGTGCTGATGCTGATCGGCGCAGGCGCCACGCTGATGCTGCGCAACGCCCCGGCGCTCGCCGACCACGACACCTGACGCCGAAACCGCGCCCCTCGGCAAAGGAGTCGGCGCAGCGCAGCCGCGCGCCGTTCGACCTCGCCGCGCGTCGAATTCGGGGCGCCCCGAGTACGCTACAATAAACCGCTACGTTCACCGGAGCTCCTCGTTTGGCGAAGATCGTCGGCGGAATCGCAACCTCTCATACCCCTTCGATCGCTTTTGCGGTCGACACAGACAAGGCCAGCGATCCGGTCTGGGCGCCGATATTCGAGGGCTTCGCGCCCGTGCGTACGTGGCTCGAGCAGAAGGCGCCGGACGTGCTCTTCTACATCTACAACGATCACGTTACGTCGTTCTTCTTCGACCACTATTCGAACTTTGCGCTGGGTTTCGCGGATACGTTTGCGGTGGCGGACGAAGGCGGTGGGCCGAGACCGCTTCCCGCCATCAAAGGACATCCGGCCCTCGCGCAGCACATCGCGAACGGGCTCGTCGCGGACGAGTTCGATCTGTCGTTCTTTCAGGCGAAAGGTCTCGACCACGGCGTCTTCTCTCCGCTGTCCATCATGTTGCCGCACGAACAGGAGTGGCCCGTGGCCATGGTGCCGTTGCAGGTCGGTGTGCTGGAGTTTCCGATCCCGACGGCGCGGCGGTGTTTCGCTCTCGGGCGTTCGTTGCGCAAAGCGATCCTGAGCTATCCCGAGGACATCAAGGTTGCGGTGGTCGGTTCGGGAGGGCTCTCCCATCAGGTTAGCGGCGAGCGCGCAGGGTTCAACAACACGGACTGGGACATGGAGTTTCTGGAGCTCCTGGAAAAAGACCCCCGAAAACTCACCGAATTGTCCGTTGCGGACTATGCGAAGCGCGGCGGCATCGAGGGCGCCGAAATCGTCATGTGGCTGATCATGCGTGGCGCCCTGACACCGAAAGTGCGCAAGGTTCATCAGTCGTATTGCCTGCCGTCGATGACCGCAACCGCAACAGTCATCTACGAAGACGTACCGGAGGCTGACGAAACACAGGGTGTCGAGGCCCATCTCGCGAGAGCTCAGCGGGAATACGCCGGTGTCGCGGAGATCGAAGGCTCTTACCCGTTTACGTTCGATCGCAGCAGCAGGGCCTATCGCTTGAACCGGTACCTCCACGGCATCATCCAACCCGAGCTCCGTGGCCGGTTCCTCTACGATCGAGAAGGCTCGTACGTACGGGGCGAACTGACCGAAGAAGAAAAGGACATGCTCCGACGGCTCGATTGGCGCGCCCTCATTCGCTATGGCGTCATCTTCTTCATCCTGGAGAAACTCGGCGCGGCCGTCGGCACGACGAATCAGCACATCTACGCAGCCATGCGCGGCGAGTCGCTCGAAGACTTTCAGAAGACGCGCAAGAACGCCGTGCTTTACTCCGTGGCCGGCACGCATAAACCCAAAGCCGATAAAGAATCGGCGGCTAAACGTCGTCCGAAAAATTCGTGATCGGACACGCGACGCGTGTGGCGGCCGTCTGAAGTTACGATCCGCTAAATCGAGCCGGGCGCCCATGAGGAGCAGAAAGAATGCCGACGATCAGTGATGTCTCGATCATTGACTCGAATACTGCCGAGGCCAAACGCGTCGACTCCGGGCTGGAACGGACGATTTGCAGCCCGAGTTTGTGCGGCTCGAAGAACCTGACCATCTACAGGCGAACGATCCTGAAGGGTCGACAATTCGCTGTCGATGCGGGTCAGAACTACCACATCGTCTACGTCATGCAGGGCTCGTCGAGCGGACGCGTTCTTTTCAAGAACGAAACCCACGCCGCTGAGGACGGGGCGGGCGTGCTGCTAGTACCGGGCGAAGCGGCTCGACTCGAAGCCGCGGGGGCGGATCTCGAGCTCTTGCACACGGTCACTCCGAAACCGCCGGCGGCCATTGAAGACGGGCTGCCCGGCGGTCCGGGATACTTCTTCAACCGGCAGAAACTCCGTGCCTTGAGCGATGCAAGCGGCGGCCGTGTGCGCCGCTTTTGCGCCGAATCGAGCGTCCGGCTGCTGGACGGCAGCCGACTCACGTCGACCAACGCCATCCAGGCCGGCGAGATGCACTACAACGAGGGCGGAGCATCTCCTTATCACCTGCACAGCGGCACGGATCCGAACCCGGGCGGTGCGGATCACGTCTACATGACGTTCAAGGGCCGCGGCAAAGTCGATGTGGGCGAAACCTCACAGGAAATCGAACCTGGAACGCTCGTCTACTTCCCGCCCGGCGTGCCACATCGGCTCAATGCGCATGGCGGTACGCTCGACTACTTCGAGATACAGGCGTGGCGAAGCTTCAAGACGACAGTTTTGAGCAAGGAAGCTGCGTCGGGGCTCAAGTGGTACTACGAGCGCGAGGATACGAATGCGCCCCTGGTGGAGTGGAACCAGAGCTAGGCGCGCGGAGCCCGACCGATCCTGTCGCGCGTGAGCAGCAAATCCAGCCACCGGTTGGAAAGCTTTTCCTGAACAGTGTTTTGGCGCAGCCGCGCGCTCAGATTCTCAAAGTCGACGCGATCGAGCGCCTGGTCCTGGTTGTAACAGGAATAGACGAAGCATTCTTCGCCGCTCACCGGGTCTATCTGCTTGCAGAGGCATTGCGCACAGATGCCTTTCATCATGCATTGCATGGGCGAGTTGATCGAGCCAATCGCCGTGTGCCCGGACTTCAAATATGGTTTCAGGCGCCCGTGGCGGGCCGCCTTGACCGCAGCCATCATGCGGTCCGATCCGATCGCGATTAGATGATCGACCTCACTGAGCTGAATCGACGGCGGCCCGAGCGCGCCCTTCGCATAGGCTTCCATCGCGTCCAAAATATTTCCTACGCAGCTGAAATCCTGCGGCCGATGCGTCGCTATAGCCTGCACGCCGGGCGCTGGATCGACGGCCCAGACGACGACGTCTGCCGCGGCCTCGACCTCCTCGGCTTTGAACAGGCCGCCGGCATCGCGGTAGCCCGCAAAATAGATCACGCGGTTGCCTGCCGCACGCATCGCCTTACCGATCGAGAAAAGCACCGCATTACCGAGGCCGCCGCCGGCGAGGAGCACCGTCTTGCCTGACGGAATCTCCGTCGGAGTACCCGTGGCCCCCATGACGATGATCCGGTCGCCGGGCTGCCACTCCGCGCAGAGGCGCGACGACGTTCCCATCTCGAGTGCGATCAGCGAGATGAGCCCTCGTTCTTTGTCGACCCATGCGCCCGTCAGCGCAAGGCCCTCGGTCACGAGGACCGTGTCGTCGATCTTGGGCGCGCCGCTCTCGAAACTCTGAACTCGGTAGAAGCGGCCCGGCGCGAAACCCTTCGCAGCCGTCGGAGCACGAGCGACGACCTCGACGATCGTCGGCGTCAGCCGGTTGATTGCGACGACGGTTGCGGTCAGGAGGTCGTCCAGGCGGGAAAAAAGAGCGCGCAGCGAGGCATCGCGCTCTAGCTGCCGATGCGGATCCGCCGCGCTGATGTTGGCCTGGTGCAGTTTGACGACCCATGAGTAGCCGTCTTTGGCGCTGGCCATAGCCTTGACGACATTGCCGGCATAGACCGGATGGTTGTCGCCGTAGACGCTGATGTATTTGCCGTCCTTCGCATAAGACGTCAGCGGCGCCGGCCTGCCGATCTTGGGCCAGCGCGTGTCGTGCATCGGCTCCAGCACGACTTCGCGGTCGATCCAGCGCGGCTCGTAACGCTGGAAGAACTTGCCGTCCATCTGGAACGTGCCCGGGTGCTCCTGTTCATAGATGGTGTTCGGCGACGTCCCGGCGGCGACGAACAGGCTGCGCAACGGCACGTCGACTTCATCGGCGGCGGCGATCCCATGCTCGGCGGATTTCGCTTGCTTCTCGAACCGCATCGCACGCAGGTGGCCGTACTCGTCGGCGATGGCCACGAGCGGGTTCATGCCTTCGGCCAATCCGATGCCTTCTTCGAGGGCCTTGACGATCTCCTCGTGGTTCTGTCGATAGGCGGGCGCTTGATCGATGCCCTTGCGGTAGAAGAGCGTGACGCCGCCCCAGCGATCGATCAGCGGCTGAAAGTTCGGCTCTTCGCCGCTCGAGGAGGCCCGCAGACGTTCTTTGCGAATTTCGCGTCCGTGCCCGAGGAACTCATCGAGGATCTCCGATTCTTCCTCGTCGAAACCCTGGCGCAGCTCCGCTTCGTGCGCCGTTGGCGCAGATCTGCTCGTAGCGATTCAGCAGTTTTTCGACTTGAATCGGGTAGTAGGCCATGAGCTCTGTCGCCGTATCCATCGCGGTCAAACCGCCGCCGACGACGCCGGCCGGCAGGCGTACCTGCAGGTTGGCCAGCGACGAAACCTTCGCGGCACCGGTCAACTGCAACGCCATCAGAAAATCCGACGCCTTGCGGATGCCGCGAATCAGATTGTTCTTGAGGTCGATGATCGTCGGTTTGCCGGCACCCGTCGCGATCGCGATGTGATCGAATCCGAGCGCCCAGGCGTCCTCGATCGTCACGGTCCCGCCGAAACGCACGCCGCCATAGCAGCGGAAGCTCGCGCGTCGCGCGAGGTTCAAGTAGATGACCTTCAGGAAATTCTTGTCCCAGCGGACCGTAATCCCGTACTCGGCGACGCCGCCGAATCCGGCGAGCATGCGTTTGTCGAGATCGTCGTAGAGTGCTTTGAAGTCTCTGATCGGCTTCACCGGGTGCTCGCCGTCGCCGACGAGGTCGGCAGGCAACGGCTCGATCTTCAGCGCATCGACGCCGACGACACCGAACCCTTCGTTCAGAAGATAGTGAGCCAGCGTGTAGCCGGCCGGCCCGAGACCCACGACCAACGCGTTCGTGCCGTGATACGGCAACGCATAGGGACGGCGCACGTTCAGGGGATTCCAGCGAGTCAGCAGGCTGTAGATTTCGAACCCATAGGGCATGAATAAGACGTCGGTCAGGACGCTGGTCTCGATCTGCGGGATGTCGACGGGCTGGGTCTTCTGATAAATACATCCCTTCATGCAGTCGTTGCAGATTCGATGGCCGGTGCCTGGGCACATCGGATTGTCGATGATGATCAGCGCCAGCGCGCCGATGTTGTCGCCCTGCCGTTTGACCAGATGCATTTCGGAGATCTTCTCTTCGAGGGGGCAACCCGTGATGTTGACGCCCAGCGGATTGACCTTATAGGTGCCGTCCTTGCGATTGCGCATACCTTTGGAGCACGAATCCGTATCGCGGTCGTGGCAGTAGATGCAGTGCTCGATCTCATAGAGGACATGCCGCTCGTCGTAACGCTCGTCGGTCAACGCGAAGCCGTCGCGCCGACGGCGCGACACCGCACGCCCCTTCCAGACCGCATAGCCGTCGCGCGTCTCGATCTCGTGCGGCACCAACGCGTCGAAATGAGTCTTTTCGGGTTCCTTGAAGCTGACCCAGTTCGCGACGGTTCTAACCAAGTCCGGATCGACTTGCGCCAGATACGACCAGCGCCGGACGACCTCCAGCAGGGCCGTTACGAACTCGCCATCCGTGAGCTTGTTCGCTGTAGCAAAGATTTTGGCGGCTTGGTCGTCGGCACCGACTCGATCGCGCAGCTCACGAACGGCTGCACGGGTAGTGTCTGCATCATCACCGGCAAACGGGTTCGCCCAGCGCCACAGTCGCGCGGCCGCTGCCGCGACACGCCGTTCCTCGTCCGGGTCGTCGGCTAGATCCGGAAAGCCGCAATGGATCAGGAGCTCGAGCTCAGCCTGCACAGCGGCTGCGTGCCAGGCGCCGATATCGACGCCTTTGAAGTGCTTCGCTAGACCGCCGACGATCTCCTTACGAAACACGAAGACCGAATCGAGCTCGCGCTGAATCGCTTCGCGCTGACGCTCCCGCTCCGCCGACACGCCAAAGAGCCGGGCGACGAATTCACCGACACGTGGCGCCAATCTGACGAGGAGATCGGACACGGCGACAGGAGCCATGCCTTCGCCAAGGCAGCGGTGATAGTCCTGATACTCGCGGTGCAGGCCCGCGGACGTTTCAGCGAGCTCCGCGACGAACGTATCGTGGAGGCGCTTCAGCCCTTCGGGTCTCGAAAGGTCTTCGTAGCGAAATCCGGCGATACCGAGAGTCAGGCCTTGTTGTTCGTTATCGTGCCTGTCATCCATCGATGCGAGTGATCCCTTTCTTCTCCGACCACTCGCGTCAGGCCGGCCGCGGTGTCTTGCTTTAAGCGGTCGCCGCTTCCAACTCCGGAGGCCCGAACACGTCGTTCTCCGGCGTGATCTTCCCGACGCGGCACAAGAGCCCGCGCAGCTGATAGGTGCCCATCTGCGGATCGAACGGCCCCTGGTTGTCGGTCAGAAGGTTGGCGTTCGACTCCCAGATTCCGTAGTCAGGGCCCTCCCTCTCCGGGAACCACCAACCGTGCTCGCAATGGATCACGCGCGGATCGATCTTGTGTGTCACGTGCGCGATCTGTTTGATCCGGCCGCGGCGCGTCTCGATGAACATCCATTCGCCGTCCTCGATCCCGTGCTCCGCAGCCGTGTCCGGGTGGATCTCGCAGAGCGGATCGGGGTGGCCTTTGCGGCACAGCGGCAGCTGCCGGTGCTCCGAGTTGAAGAAGGTCGGGATCCGTCCACCCGTTGTGAGCACCAGAGGAAACTCTGCGGCTACCTCGGGCGTGGAGAGCGGGCTCTCCGGCGGCTCCTCGTAGTACGGCAGCGGCGCGTAACCCATCGCCTCGAGACGCGTCGAGTAGAGCTCGAGCTTGCCGGTCGGGGTCTTGAATCCCTTTGTCTCGTACTTCCGGTATTCCTGCTTCATGTGGATCCAACCTTGTTCGGTCAGGCCCCTGAAGTCGACCTTTTGCCCACCGTTCTTCAGCATTTTGTCGAGCACGTCCTCGACCGCCTCCTGGCCCACGGGAAGATTCATGCGCCGGGCGAGCTCGACGAAGATCTCCTCGTCCGACTTGCATTCACCCATGCGCACCGTTTGCTGGTTGCTCATGACCACGTTGCCCGCAATCGTGGGCAGCGCGCAGATCTGGTTGAGCTCGGGCCAAGACGCGGCGGGCAACACGATGTCGGCAAGTTGGGCCGTCGGCGTCATGAACAGATCGGCGCAGACCATGAAGTCGAGCTTCATCAGCGCCTTGTAGACCATGTTCGTGTTCGCGTACGTCGTCAGCGTGTTGTTGCCGAACACGAGGAACGCCCGGACGCGATAAGGGTCCCCTTTGAGCATCGCGTCGATCAGCGTCGGGATATGGCAGGCGGGTAAGTCGGCCCCTTCGCCGCAGAGCATCTTGTACTTCTCGTAGCCAAGCCTCTTCTTCTCCACTTCCGGATCCAGATTCTCAATCAGGCTAGGGAATTTGCCGGCGCCATGCATGCCGAAGATCCAACCGCCGGGCACGTCGATGTTGCCGGTGATCGCCGGGATCATCGACAGCGCGCGGATCGTCTGGATCGTGTTGGGCGTGTGCTCGATCGCGCAGCCCCACTCGAGCATCGCGGGCTTGACCGTCGCGAACAGGCGCGCGGCCGCCCGGATCTTGTCCGCCGGCACCCACGTGATGGGCTCGGCCCACTCCGGCGTGAATTTGTGGACGTGCTCGGCAAGCTCCTTGAACCCGTGCGTGTACTTCTCGCAGAAGTCGTGATCGTAGAGATCTTCCTCGATGATCACGTTGAGGAACGCGAGACCGAGCGCGTCGTCGGTGCCGGGGCGAAGCTGCAGCCAGACCTCGGATTTCTTTGCGAGGACCGTCTCGCGCGGATCGATCGTGATGAGTCGCGGTTTGGTCAGCAACGCTTCGCGGACATTGAACCGCGTCTCGCCGTCGGGGCCCGAATGCGGGGGGTTGTGCCCCCAGTACATGATGAGCGCCGGCGGCGTGCCGCCCGTGAAATCGCACACCGGCAGGTCGCCCATCGTCTGGATGCAGGTGTTGACGCGCGGGTGGAAACACTGGGCAAACCCGGGCTCGCACCAGTTCGGCGTGCCGAGCGCGTTACCGAAGCGCGACACCCAGCGGATGTGATGACGGCCCGTGCCCGTGCCCATTGCGATCGACTCGGGTCCGCTTTCCGCGCGAATCTTCAGAACTTTTTCCGTGATCTCGTCGAGCGCCTCGTCCCATGAGATGCGCTCCCACTTGCCGGAGCCGCGCGGCCCGACACGGCGCTGCGGGTATTTCAAGCGATCCGGGTGGTAGACGAGCTGCGTGGTCGCCGCGCCGATCGGACAGAGGTAGCCGTGATTCAGCGGACCTTCGGGATCGCCTTCGACTTTGGTGAGCTTGCCGTCTTGGACGTGCATCAGCGTGCTACAGCCGCCGTGGCAGCTCCGGCAAACGCTCTTCAATACCTTGACGTTTTCGGGCACCTCGGTCGTCGCCCTGGCAGATAGTTTCGTTGCGCTCAAGGTCGTTTCCTCATCCGGTTCTGAAGGTGCTACGCGGCGTTTTCTCGAAGCTTAACAGAACCCTCCCGGGCTTATCGACGTGGCGAATTCGCGGCCGGCTCGACCTTTACGGCTGTCGGCCGAGACCGTACCCTAGGGCCGGTTTCTCGGCGGCGCCCAAGCTCGCCATTCTGTCAATAACGTCAACTAGACCCTGGGGATGGCCGACCGAATGGAAAGACTCACTACGCTGGCGTTTTCGGCGCTGCTATATGGCATCGCGCTCGCGATGAAATATACCTCCTGGCGCCACCCGGCCTTCCGAGCAAGGCTCAAAGAACAGAACCTGACCGCTCAGATCCGAGTCAAGGCAGGGACCGGCCGCTACTTTCGCATAGCGAACGGCAAGATCTCGTCGCGACATGGCATCCACCCAAACCCTGACGTTGTCGTCGCACTCAAGAGCGCTCGCTTGGGGCTAAGAATCTTCACGCATCCGAACGATCAGCTCGGCAGGATCAATGCGGCCAAGTCCTTCAGCATGACGCTCGACGGACCGCAAGACAAAGCCATTTGGTTCATGTTCACGCTCGAGTCGATGATGCAAGCTGGTTGGCGCTACGGCGTCGATTTAGGGAAAGGCGAGACGCGCTACGCGAACATGGCGAACGGCGGACCGCTGTACGTCTACGTCAAGAACGGCAAGATCGTTCGCATGACGCCGATCGAATTCGACGATCGCGACCCGCAACCGTGGACCATCAAAGCGAAAGGCAAAGAGTTCACGCCGCCGCGCAAGACGTCGCTCGCCCCGCACGGCCAGACCGTCAAGTCGACGATCTACTCGCCCGACCGGATCCTGTATCCGATGAAGCGCGTCGACTTCGATCCGAACGGCGAGCGGAACCCACAGAACCGCGGTGTCTCGGGCTACGAGCGCATCAGCTGGGACGAAGCGCTCGATATCGTGGCGAATGAGATCAAACGCCAGAAGACGGTGCATGGTAACGGCGCCATCGCGTGCAGCCATCCGTCCCATCACGCGTGGGGCAACATCGGCTATTACTTGAGCGCGCTTCGCAAGTTCGAGAACGCGGTCGGCATGACCGAGGTGCATCACAACCCGGACAGCTGGGAGGGCTGGTACTGGGGGGCGACGCACCACTGGGGCGGCTCGATGCGAGTCGGCCAGTCGGAGACCTACGGCACGGTCGAGGACTGCCTCAAAGAGGCGGAGATGGTCGTGTTCTGGTCGAGCAACCCCGAATCGAACAGCGGCGCATACGGCGCGCTCGAAGGCACGATCCGGCGGCAGTGGCTGAAGGACGCCGGCATCAAGCTCGTCCACATCGACCCCTACTACAACGACTCGATTCAGCTCTTGGGCGGCAAATGGATCGCGCCGCGTCCCACGTCGAGCCCGGCGCTCGCGATTGCGATCGCGTATGTCTGGATGACCGAGGGAACGTACGACAAGAAGTACGTCGAGACGCACACGCACGGATTCGAGAAGTGGCGCGACTACGTGCTTGGGCACTCGGACGGCATCCCGAAGTCGCCCGAGTGGCAGGCAAGCGAGACGGGCGTGCCGGCCAGCGACGTGCGCGCACTCGCACGCGAATGGGCCAGCAAGAAGACCTATCTCGGCGCGGGAGCGTGGGGTAACGGTCACGGCGGTGCGTGCCGCAACGCGACCGGCATTCAGTGGGCGCGCACGATGGTCTGCCTGATCGCGATGCAAGGGCTCGGCAAACCCGGCGTCAACATGGGCAACCTCCAGTGGGGCACGCCGCTCGATTTCAACTTCTATTTCCCGGGGTATGCCGAAGGCGGCATGTCGGGCGACTACAGCCACACCGCCATGGGTGTGACGCTCTACCAGCGCATGCCGCAGTTGCCGTCGATCAACACCAACACGCAGATCATTCCGCGCATGCAGCTGCCCGAGGCCATCATCGACGGCAAAGCGGAAGGCTACGTGTGGAACGGCTCGAGCATCGAAGCACAATTCCAGAAGATCACCTATCCGAAGCCCGGGTTCTCGCCGGTTCACATGCTCTGGAAATACGGCGGCTCGCTGATCGCGTCGATGCCGAACAGCAGCCGCTACATCAACATGTTCCGGCACCCGAATCTCGAGTTCCTGGTGAGTCAGAACATCTGGATGCAGGGCGATACCGAGTTCGCCGACATCATCCTGCCGGCCTGCACGAACTTCGAGCGGTTCGACATCAGCGAGTGGGCGGGCCTCGGCGGCTACGCTCATCATGGCGAGCAGCAGCTCAATCATCGCGTCATCACGTTCCAGCACAAGTGCATCGAGCCCCTCGGCGAATCGAAGTCGGATTTCTGGATCTTCCAGAAGGTCTGCGAGCGGCTCGGGCTCGCAGCCTATTTCACCGAAGGAGTCGGCGAGCTCGGCTGGGTGAAACGGCAGTTCGATGGGTCAGATCTGCCGAAGTACATTTCGTGGAAGGAGTTCATTCGCAAGGGTTACTTCGTGGTTCCGACGGAGAAAGAGGAGCAGCGCGCGCCGCTCTCGTGGAACTGGTTCTATGAAAACAGAAAGAAGGACGTGCCCGAGCCGATGCCGCTACCGTCGGACTACTCGGGAGAGTACTTGAAAGGACTGCAAACCCAGAGCGGCAAGATCGAGTTCGATTGCGAGAGCCTGAAGCGCTTCGATCCGGACAGCGTGGACCGGCCGCCCATCGCAAAGTACCAGCGACCCGAGGAGAGCCCGAATGCGAAGGGCTACGAGGACTTTCCGTTACAGCTCATCTCACCGCACCCGCGGTTCTCGTTCCACACACAGATGGACGGCAAGGACAGTTTCTTAAACGACATCCCCGATCATCGCGTGCTCGTGGATGGCTACTACTATTGGGTACTACGCATCCATCCGGACGACGCGAAAGCACGCGGCGTCCGCGACAACGATCTCGTCCGCTTGCACAACGCGCGCGGCTCCGTGGTCTGCGCGGCCAAGGTCACCCACCGCATACTGAAGGGTGTCGTGCACGCCTACAGCTCTTCGGGCGTCTACGATCCCGTCGGCGAGCCGGGGAAGTCGGCCGACCGCGGCGGGTGCGTGAACCTGTTGTCGTCGAGCAAGTCGCAAATCAAGCAGGCGCACTCGATGGGCGCGAGCTGTTGCCTGATCGAAGTCGAAAAGTGGAGCGTTGGGGAGATCTCCGTTCCGGTTCCCGCAGTGAAGGTGAAAGTGGCGTGATGATTCAGCGGATTCGGACTGGGCGACTTGCATGAAGAAGTGGAACCTAATCGTCGATGTTGCCAAGTGCACCAACTGCAATCTGTGCACGTTGGCCAGTCAGGACGAACACGTCGACAACGAGTTCGAAGGCTATTCAGCGCCGATGCCCAGGCACGGCCATCGTTGGATCGATATTCGATCCAAAGAGCGCGGTTCAGGGCCCGTCATGGACGTCGCCTACCTGCCCGTCATGTGCCAGCACTGCGACGACGCGCCGTGCATCGCGGCGGCCAAGAACGGAGCGGTCACAAAACGCGCAGACGGAATCGTGCATATCGATCCCGTCAAGGCCAAGGGACAGAAGGCGATTGCCGACGCTTGTCCCTATGGCGCAGTGAAATGGAATGAGGACCTTCAGCTTCCCCAACACTGGTTCTTCGACGCGCACTTGCTCGACCGCGGCTGGGCGGAACCCCGCTGCGTTACGGTATGCGCCACGGGGGCGCTCAAGTCGGTCAAGGTCACGGACGAGGAAATGGCCGCGATCAAATCCCGGGAGGGCTTGAACGAGCTGCACCCGGAGTGGGCAACCAACCCTAGGGTCCATTACAAGAATCTCGATCGTTACACACACGAGTTTGTCGGCGGCACGATCATCGAGACCGTCAATGGAATAACAGACTGCGTTGCCGATGCGAGGATCAAACTCGAGAGCTCGGGTGCCGTCGTCGGCGAAGCAGTCACCGACGCTTACGGCGAGTTCAAGATCGAGGGCCTTGCGCCAGACAGTGGACGCTATCGAGTCGTCATTGAGGTCGACGGTCGCGAAACCAAGCGGCTCGACGTCGAGCTGAGAAAGAGCGTCTACCTTGGCAGAATCGATCTAGCAGCTTGATGAGCCGGAATCGCGCGGGTGACTCCGAATGAAGCTCCGCTTGCTAGACGACTCGATTAGATTGCGGTTGTCGCGTGACGAAGTCATCGCGGCAGACGAGCACGGTATCGTTGAAGGCCAGACGCGCTTCCCCGACGGCTCCGTGTTCAGGTTCGCGCTGGAGTCGCTCAAGAACAGCTCGCATGCGAGTGCCTCCTACGCAAGTGATCGTCTCGTCGTGAAGCTTCCGGCAGTGAAGATTTCTGCTTGGGCCAAAGACGACACGGCCGTTTCGTTGCACGACGAGTTGACGTTACCTCTCGGGGGTCAGTTGAAGCTACTCGTCGAAAAGGACTTCAGATGCATATCGCCCCGGGACGACGAAGACCAATCGAATCTGTTCCAAAACCCGGAACGGGCGTGTTGACGTTGCCGGCGGGTTCGGCACTGGCGGAAGGTTCGAGATAGGCGTTCCGCGCGTCAACGCTCCAAGTACTGCAACTTGCCTTTGACCTCTTTCCAGTCATCGGCATCGTCCGGGGCGGACTTTGCCTTGGTAAGCACCGGCCAGGATTTGGAGAGCTCGGCATTAAGCTCGAGGAATCGCTTCTGATCTTCAGGGATATCGTCCTCTGAGACGATAGCATCTACCGGGCATTCAGGCTCGCAGAGTGTGCAATCGATGCATTCCGCCGCGTCTATCACGAGCATATTCGGCCCCTCGTGGAAGCAGTCGACGGGGCAAACCTCTACGCAGTCCGTGTACTTACACTTGATACAACTTTCAAGTACGACAAAAGTCATGCGTTTGATTCCTCTGGCTGCGGTGACCGCAGATCTCGCTGCAGAGACTAACGCGTTCCAAGTGTGGGCACGAGAGCGCTCCTGAGATTGAAAACTCGATTGCGTCACGACAGACAATGACCGCGCGTAGCCCGCGGGAGTAGAATTCGCCCCTACTCATACCGCACACACGACCCGCCACCCTTCCCCCATGACTGAACAACGCTCCCTGGCGCGCGCCACTCTAGGCGCACTCGGAGTCGTCTATGGCGACATCGGCACCAGCCCGTTGTACGCGCTGAAGGAAGCCACGGCCGCCGCGGGCGGCAGCTCGGATCCGGCCGCCGTGCTAGGCGTGCTGTCGCTGATCTTCTGGAGCCTGTTCATCGTTGTTTCGATGAAGTACATCGTGCTGATCCTGCGCGCCGACAACGCCGGCGAAGGCGGCACGCTGTCGCTGCTTGCGCTGGTGCAGCAGAAGATCGGCGCGACCGGCGTGTGGGCCGGGCGCCTGGTCATGCTCGCCGCGCTCGGCACGGCGATGTTTTACTGCGAGGCCCTGATCACACCCGCGATCTCCGTGTTGAGCGCGGTCGAAGGTCTCGAGCTGCTCGATCCGCAGCTTCGCGCGAGCCGTGGTGCCCGTCACGTTGGCCATCATCGCCGTGCTGTTCGCATTGCAGCGGCGCGGCACGGCGCGCGTCGGCGGCCTGTTCGGCCCGATCATGGTGGTGTGGTTCTGCACGCTCGGCACCCTCGGCAGCATCGCGATCGTGGAGGCCCCTGAAGTGCTCGCGGCCGTGTATCCCGGCTACGGCATCGCGCTGCTCGCGACCCACCCGAGCGTGGCATTGACGATTCTCGGCGCGGTGTTCCTGGTGCTGACGGGCGCCGAGGCGCTGTACGCGGACATGGGCCACTTCGGCAAACAGCCCGTGCGCCTCGCCTGGTTCATCCTCGTATGGCCGGGCCTACTGCTCAGCTATTTCGGTCAGGGTGCGATGCTGCTGCACAGCACCGAGCGCATCGTGAATCCGTTCTTCGCGCTGGCGCCTGTCGGGCTGCTGCCGGCATTTGTGGTACTGGCCACGCATGGCGACGATCATCGCCTCGCAGGCCACGATCTCGGGCGCGTTCTCCGTCACGCGCCAGGCGGTGCAACTCGACCTGCTGCCACGCGTGAAAATCATGCAGACGGCGGCCGACGAGCGCGGCCAGATCTACGTGCCGGCGGCCAACATGGCCATGTTCGTCGCAGTGGTCGGCTTCGTGGTCGGTTTTGGCTCGTCGGATGCACTGTCCGCCGCGTACGGCGCGTCGGTCGTCGGCGCGATGCTGATCACCACTTTTCTCGGTTCGATCGTCGCGCGTACGTCGTGGCACTGGTCATTGCCGCGAATCGTCGCCGTATTCGGCGTGTTTCTGGTCGTCGATCTCACGTTCGCAGCCGGCAACGCCACCAAGATCGTGCACGGCGGCTGGGTGCCGCTGACGCTCGCAGCTGATCATGTTCGCTGGCTTCATCACCTGGCGCGACGGCCGCGCGCGCTTGCGTCGCGAGCTGCGCCAGCGCGCCGTTCCGTGGAGCGAGCTCACCAACCTGCTCGCGAACGCCACGCGTGTGCCAGGCACGGCCGTGTTCCTCGTGAGCCACAGCGGCTTCGTACCCACCGCGCTGCTGCGCAATCTCGAGCACAACCATGTGTGCCACGAGCGCATCGTGATCCTGAACCTCGAGATCCTGCGCACGCCGCGCCAGGATCGCGCCGCGCGCGCGTGGGTCGAAGAGCTGATGCCGAACGTGCATTCGGTGAGCGCACGGTTCGGTTTCATGGAGACACCGGACGTTACCGAAGCGCTTGCGCGGCGCGCGTCAACGTGGGCTGCGCATCGATCCGGCGGACTGCACCTATTTCCTCGGCTGGCACCTGGTTCGCGCCATCCCGCGCCCCGGCATAGCCGGACTCAAAGCCCGCGTATTCGCCTACCTGCAACGACGCAGCGCGCAGGCCGCGGAGTTCTTCCGCATGCCGACCAAACGCGTCGTCGTGCTCGCGACCGACGTCGAGATCTGACGCTGCCGTTGCCGGCGTGCGCCGAGCGCGCCGACACGCTACCCTAACGTTGGGCCGCACAGCGGCCAGCAAGAACCAGCGGAAAAGGAACGACCATGCTCTACATCGTGCAATTCGAGGACAAGCCCAACATGGGCGAGCTGCGGGATAAGCTATTCAAGTCACACGTCGAGTTTCTCGACCGCATGAAGGATCGCGTGCTCGTGCCGGGTTCCGTGCGCGAAGTGCCAAGCGACAAGCCGCTGGGCGGGCTCTGGCTCGTCGAAGCCAAGGACGAAGCCGACGTTCGCGACATCTTCAAGGACGATCCCTTCTGGACCAACGGCATGCGCGCCAGTGTCCGCATCAATCGCTGGCAGAAGGCGTTCCCGGACCGCAAGGTGCCGATCTGACCGCAGCCGGCGGCCATGCAACAGATCCTGGTCTTTGGCGACTCTCTATCCTGGGGCATCATCCCGAACACGCGCCGCCGCCTGAACTTCGTCGAGCGTTGGCCGGGCGCGATGGAGGATCAGCTGATCCGAGCAGGCCGCTCCGTACGCGTGATCGAAGACTGCCTGAACGGCCGTCGCACGGTGTGGAACGATCCGTTCAAGCCCGGGCGTAATGGGCTTGCGGGACTCGAGCAGCGAATCGAAATCAACTCGCCGCTGGCGCTCGTGATCGTGCTGCTCGGCACGAACGACCTGCAGTCGATGCATGCGTTCAACGCGTGGCACTCCGCCCAGGGCACGGCCGCACTCGTGCGCGCGATCCGCGGCGCGCCGATCGAGCCCGGCATGCCGGTGCCGGCGGTGCTGATCGTGGCGCCACCGCCCGTACGCACGCCGAAAGGTACGATCGCGCCGAAATTCGACGGTGCAGCCGCGAAAGGCAAAGATCTGGCGGCGGAGCTCGAGAAGACTGCGGCTGAGCTAGGCTGCCCGTTCGTCGATGCGGGCAGAGTCGTCAGCACGAGCGCCGTGGACGGCGTGCACCTCGACGCCGATCAGCACCTTTTGCTCGCGCACGCGCTCGCGCAGAGAGTCGCGGGGCTGCTCGACGCCTTACCCGTGGAGGCGCGTTGATCACTGGCAACAATCTGCTCGACGGCGTTTTGGCGTTCGCGCTCATCGTGATTGCGGGGGTCTGGTTCGTCATGGCGTACAACAACCTCGACGCGGCCGCTCAGCGCACGGCACAAGCCTGGGGCAACGTCGATGCGTTGCTGCGCCAGCGCCACGACGAGCTGTCGCGTTTTCTCGCCGCTTGCCAACCGCACGTGGCGCACGAGCAGGCCCTGGTCGACGAGATTCTTGCGGCGCGCGATGCCGTATTTGGTGCGCGGCAGATGCGCGACACGGCGGCGCTCGGGCGCGCGGACCGCGAGCTGGCAGCAGCGCTCGGCCGGCTCGTCACACTCATCGAGGCGCGCCCTGCGCTCGAAGCCGACGGCACGCTCCTCGCGCTGCGCAAGCGGCTCGCGTCCATGGAAGCGGGGCTCAACGAGCGGCGTGCGATCTTCAACGAGGCGGCGCAGCAGAACAACGTCAGGGTCGGCCGCTTCCCGAGCAATATCGTCGCGCTGCTCGGCGGCTTCCGTTCCGTAGCGCCGTTCGACGTGCAACGCGATCAGGGTTGAACGCGGCCGGCGCGCCAGCGTAGCCCGAGCAACAGCAGCCCACCGACGAGCACCACACCGACGCCCGCCACGGCGCCGGCCCGGACGTACACGAGGCTCGAATACAGAACGTAGACGCTGCTCGCGATGAACGCGAACGGTACGAGCGGGTACCACGGCACGCGGAAAGGCCGCGGCGCACTTGGGAACCGGCGGCGCAATACGAACAACGCGATGCCGCTCAATGTCAGGAACGACCAATACACGGGCGAAAGGTAGTCGACCATCGTCGAGAAGCCGCCGCGCGTATACGCGCCAAAGCCGACGAGCCCGAGCGCTACCGCGGAGATCGCCACGATTGCGGCCGGCGGAGTGCCGCGCGCCACGTGCCACCGACCCAGGTGCCCGAGCGCGGTGTCGCGCGCGGCGGCATAGGTGGTACGCGCGCCGGCGATCAGGATCGCGTTCATCGACGTGATCGACGTGATGGCCACGACGCCGACGATCGCGAGCTGCCCCGGCCGGCCGAACGCGACCCGCATGAGATCAGCCGCAGGTGCGTCGCTGGCCGCGAGCCCGGCATGCCCAAGCCCGCGCTCGAACGCCCAGTTCGCGAGCACGTACAACGTCGTCACTACGCCCATGCCTAGAATCAACGCGCGTTTGATGCCGTGCGTCGTATCGCGCATCTCCGCCGACAACGTGGCCGTGTCACTCCAGCCGCCGTAGGCGAGGAACACGAACACGAGCGCCGCGCCCACGTCGAGCCGATGCGTAGTGCCGACCGGAGCGACGCTCGCGAGCCCAGGTGTCAACGCAACCCACGCGCCAGCCGCGATCAAGGCGACGAGCCCGACGACCACGAGCACCATGAGCCACACTTGCGCGCCGATGCCGAAGCGCAGGCCGGCCAGGTTCACCGCCGCGAGCACTACGATCGTCGCAGCTGCGAGCCACGCGCCGCCGTACGTACCGAGATCGAAGGTCGCCGCCAAGTAGTCGCCGAAGGTGAATGCGAGCAATGCCATCGAGCCCGTGTGAATGACCGCGAACCGCGACCACGCAAAGAGAAATGCCATGCCGTCGCCGTACGCCTGGCGCAGAAAGTTATAGTCGCCGCCCTGATCGGGAAACGCCGCGGCCATCTCTGCGAAGCACATGGCGCCCGCGAGCGACATCACCCCGCCGAATATCCACACGGCAAGCAGCACGTCGGCAGAAGGCAGGTTCGAGGCAGCGACCGGCGACGACTTGAAGATGCCGGCACCGATGACCATGCCGATGCAGACGGCGACCGCGTGCCACACACCGAGCCGCCGCAGGGGCGCTGCCGACGTGCCCGCCGCCGTAGCGGCGCTCACCACGGCGTCTTGAGCTCGTTCGCCTCGTTCGCACAAACCGCCGCGTCGCCGTGCGCGCCATTCGCACGCAACGCGCCGAGCTCGCTGCGTGCGGCCGTGAGATCTGCCCCGAACTCCGCGTTGCCGGAAAGCGCCGCGACCAGCGCGGTCGCGAGTGTGCGGCCGCCTTCGATGTCGCTCAAGTAGTGCACACCGCACACGACGCGGCTCTCGCCGAAAGCGCGGCCGCGTCCTAAGATTGCGGCGGTGTGGTCCGGAGCGGCTTCGGCAAGCAACAACGCATACAGCCAACCCAACGCCGCGTGGCCCGACGGATAGGCACCGCCGCGCGAAAGTTCTTCCGACGGCACGACGCAAAGCGGCGCCTTCTCGACGAGGTAGGGCCGCGGGCGTTTGTAGTACTCCTTCGAGGCACCGATCAACGGGAACAGATCCGCGCTCGCGCGCGTGAGCAGCCTCGTTGCCGCAGGCGCCTGTACGGTGCCGAGATCGACGCCGAGCGAGCACTTGAAGTCGCCGTAGAGATCGCGCTGGGCGAGGTCGGCATCGTGCGCGGCGAGCTGCCAGCGCGCACTGCCTTCCAGAGCGCGCGTGGCGCGGTACACCGCCATGTCCGCGACGCCGAGCACCGACTCCGGCGCCGGCGGCGGCGGCAGGTAAGCCGTGTGGTCGGGCCGCTGCTCGGGATTGAGGTAGCCGGAGACGACCGGCGGCCGCGATACCGTGATACCCGACTGAGCCGCGGCCGGTAGCGCGCCGAATAGCGCGAGCCAGGCCAGCATCGCGGCTACGCGCGTGCGGCACCGAATCACCGTGAGTTGCATGGCGCACCTTGCCCGTTTCGATGGGCGCGATTCTGCCCCTCCCTGCAGACGGTTGCCAACTTGAGCGCTAACACAGGCGACAGCACAGAGCCGCTCGCGTCCTGGCAAGAATCGTTGTTTCCGCGCCGCCTGGATAGCGAGTTAGGAGCGCCATGCTGCACCAGCCCGGTTGAGTTGCGGCGCCGCGGCGACGATCATCCGGTCCATTGAGGCAGGCGGGGCAACGGCGATGACCGGCGGCAAATTCAGCGGTAAGACGGCTCTCGTGACCGGCGGCGGCGCAGGTATCGGCCGCGAGACGGCGCTCGCGTTCGCCCGCGAGGGCGCGCGCGTCGTGATCGGCAATCGCAACGTCGAGCGCGGCAAAGAAACCGTCGCGTTGATCGAGAAGCTCGGCGGTACGGCCGCGTTCCGCCGCACCGACGTGACGGTGGCGGCCGACGTCGCGGCGCTGATCGCGCTCGCGGTCGAAAAGTTCGATCGCCTCGACTGTGCGTTCAACAACGCCGGCACGATGACGAGCCTGAGCCTCATCGAAGACCAGTCCGAAGTCGACTTCGATCAGGTGATGGCCACCAACGTCAAAGGTGTCTGGCTTTCGATGAAATACGAGATCAAGCAGATGCTGGCGCAAGGCGGCGGCGCAATCGTCAACAACTCGTCGGTCAGCGGTATCACGGGCTCGGGTCGCGGTGCGGCCCACTACTCGGCCTCGAAGCACGCGGTGCTGGGGCTGACGAAGTCCGCAGCACTCGAGAACGCGCGGCGCGGCATCCGCGTCAACGCGATCGCCCCGTATGTCATCGAAACCGACATGGGCTCGCAGTTCGCGGCCGATCTCAAAATAACGATCGCCGACTTCGCGAAAGGCAACCCGTCGGGACGCGTCGGTACCGTCGCCGACGCCGCGAACGCCGTCCTCTGGCTCTGCAGCGACCAGTCGTCCTTCATTACAGCCCACACCTTGGCACTCGACGGCGGCTTCACCGCGCAATAACGCGCTGCGTTCGACCCTGGCACCCGCCGCGAGGACCCGTCGAGCGTCCCGCCCGGGACCGTCTGCGCACAGGGATGTGCGCAGACGAGCCGCACGGATGCGATTTCCGGCGTGTCCCGGGAGGGATGCTCGACGGGTCCTCGTGGCGCCCACCTCCGAGCGACATCGCTATTTTTGGGATTGAGTCCAGCGCACGACGGCTTCTTCGAGCTCCTGACCCGGGCCGCGGTGAGCGTCCTCGGAGTTCATGACGATTGCGACCGTGTACGTGCGCGTCGGCGTGTGTACGTAGCCCGCCAGCGCCGATACGTGATCGAGGCGCCCCGTCTTCACGTGCATGAGGCTGTCGCTGTCGCGCGCGCCGAAACGGCCGCGCGTCGTGCCGTCGAGCCCGCCGAGCGACAACGACGCCAGGAACTCCGGCGCGAACGGACTCTTGTACGCAAGCCGCAGAATGTCCGTCAGCAGGCGCATCGAAGCCCGCTCGTCGCGCGCGAGACCCGCGCCGTTCGTGAGCTGCAGGGAACCGATGTCGAGCCCACGCGACGTGAGAAGCGACCGCACGGCGGCGATGCCGTTTGCGCGCGTGCCGGGCGGCCCGGCCGACTCCGCACCGAGCGTGTACAAAAGCTGGCGCGTCATCACGTTATTACTGTTCTTGTTGATACTGCGGATGATCTCGCCGAACGGCCGCGACCGCCACGTGAGCACCGGTGTCTGGTCGGCGGCAATCGCTGCCTTGCGCAGCTGGCCACGAAACACGCCGCCGACCTCTTGCCAGAGCTCGGTGAACAGACCGAACGCATAGGTATCGTGCTGCAGCGCCGTACGCCCCATGCCGTACGGATTGCAGCGCCGCGAGAATTTGCCGTTCAATTCGACTTCGGCCAGCGTCAGCGGATCGGCATGATTGAACTCGATGCCAGCCTGAAACCCCTGGCACGCGCCGTCGACGAGCTGCAGGTTGTTGCGGATCTCGAGATTCGGCAGCAGCGGATCGGTGGCGACCTGCACGCGGCCGTGCGCGGAATCCGGCGTGAACTGAAACTGCACCGCCTTGAAGTTCACCAGCAGCGCGTTCGGCACGACGTTGTACGTGCGATACGGTTGGCCGTCGAACTCGCCGGGGTCGGGCTCGTCGACCGCGAAGAAGCTGTCGTCGAGCACCAGGTTGCCACCGATCTCGGTCAGCCCCTGGCGGCGCAGCGCGCGCAGCAGCTTCCACAGCTCTTCGACCACCAGGTATGGATCGCCGTAGCCCTTCAGCGCCAAATCGCCGTCGAGCTTGCGGCCGTCGAACGAGCCCAGGTAGTAAACCTCCGTCGGCCACGTGTAAGCGGGACCGAGGTACTCGAGCGCGCTCCACGTCGTGACGATCTTCATGACCGACGCGGGACTTCGCGGCGTGTCCGCCAGGTGGGCCAGGATGGGCTCAGGCGCGTCGACCGCCTGCACGACGATGCTGACGTCCTCCTGCGGGATCTTGAGCGCCGCCAACAGGCGTGCGATCTCGGGCGGCAGCTCCGCCGCGGCTGTGCCCGCGACGCAACAGGCCAGAAGCAATGCCACGATCCTCATAAGCGAGGATTCTGCCCGATCGGCGTGTCGCCGAACCAGCGGTGCCGTCAGTTCGCGCGCGGCGCGTTGACGAAACGGCCGATACGCGGGCCGAGGTTTGCCGCGTCGTCGCAGAGGAACAGATGGCCGGCCTGCTCGACGATCTCGAGCTGGGCGCGAGGGATGCGCTCCGCCAGCATTTGCGCATTCGCGACCGGCACGAGCGGGTCGTCGTCGCCGTTGATGACGAGCGTCTCGTGCCGGATACGGTCGAGGAACGGCAGGCTCGTCCAGCCGGCGGCGCCAAGCAATTGCATCGCGTAGCCGTACGACGACGGCGAGCTCGCAGTGCCTTTGATCGTTTCGTTCGCAGCGTTCGCGTCGCGGCCCGTCACGCCGCCGTACAGCGTGGGCGCCATGCGGTCGAAATACGCCGGCGAATAGAACCGCAGCGTATTCGCGAGCGCGGCCATCGCCTGCAGCGAGCCTGGCACCGAGCCGAGCCCGCACGTCGTGGCCGCAAGCACCAGCCGTCGAATGCGGTCCGGATGATCGTAGGCAAACTGCTGCGCCACGGCGCCGCCATACGAGAACCCGACCACGTCCGCGGAAATGATGTCGTGCAGATCGAGCACGGTAGCCGCGAGCTCCGCAAGCGCCCCGATCGACACCGGAAACAACGGCGAGCTCGAACGGCCCGTGCCCGGCGCGTCGAAGCGGATGATGCGGCGGCCCGCGAACTGCTCCACGAACGGCGCCCACATGTCGGCATCGCAGCCGAGGCCGCTGACGAGCAGCAGCGGCTCACCATCACCGGTATCCGAGACGTGGATCCGATGACCGCGCCAACTCAAGAGTTCAGGTCCCTTCAACCGCTCCACTCCCCGCAGCCAGAAACTCGACTGTTCGCTTCCACAGCCCGGACGCCGCACGCCCCGCCACGATGCCGACATGCCCCCCGGGCAGCCGAACGATGTCCGCATGCGGCACGATTCGCCGAATTGCATCGACACCATCGGGAGGCGAGATCGTGTCCTTCTCGGCCGAGACGGACATCACGGGCATGGTTATTTTCGTCGAGTCTATCAGCTGGCTGCCGATGGTGAGCGTGCCAGCCATAAGGCCGTTCTTGCCGGGGCCGAGCTTCTGATACAGCTCGGCGAGCAGCCGGCCCGGCGCGGGCACCACGTCGTCGACCCAGCTCGCCATCGTGCGCACGTCACGCAGGCGCTCGGGAGGATCGTCGAGGCGCTCCCAGAGGTCGCGCACACGGCCGAGCATGCTGTTCGATCCCGGCGATAGCATCTCGAACCAGCTCTTGACCTCGGCGGCCGGCACGAGCCGCGGCTCGTCGTAGCTCTCGCCGGCCATACCCATCTTATGTGCAACCCACGCGATGCCGCCTTCGACATCGCCGTCGACCGTGGTCGTCAGCAGGACGAGCCGGGCCACGGTCTCGGGATGCAACGCGGAATAGAGCAGCGACAGCGTGCCGCCTAAGCAGTAACCGACGATGTTGATCGCGGGACGTTCGGTCAACGCGGACACGGTTCGCACGCAGCGGTGCACGAGCCCTTCGACGTAGTACTCGAGGTCGCAGAAACGATCCTCGCGCGTCGGCGTGCCGAAGTCGGCGATGAACACGTCGAAGCCGGCGGCCGCGACGTGGCCCGCGAAGGAACGCCCCGGCAGAAGATCGATGATGAAGTAGCGGCTCACCGGGGCCGGCACGAACAACACCGGCGGCCCGGTCCGCGGCTGGCCCTGCGCGTCCAGCAGGCGCAGGAGACGGAGCTTGTTCTCGCGATAGACGACCGTCGTCGGACTCGCGCCGGCACCGTAGTGCCCGGGCGAGTTCAGGACTTCGTGGAGCCGCTCGAACCGCGCGCGGCTACGCCGCGACAGCGCGAGCATGGCCTCGAGCTCGCGCTCTCGGTCCTCGACCGATGCGGGCTCGGGCGGCTGCTCGCTCACTCGTCGTCCTCGTCCCTGTCCTTATGCTTCTTCTTGTCCTTGCGCTTCTTGACGCTCGCTTTGAGCTCGGCGACGGACAGTTTGAGGTCGGTCAGCTGCCCTTCGATCTGGTGCAGGGCGTGCAGAATGCGGTCGAGTCGGTCGTCGGCGGCCGTCTCGGGCGCGGCCGCAGACGCGGCCTCGGGCCGCGGATAGGGCTTACCGGCGAGCAGCGAGCCGCGCATGGCGTTGCCGAGGTTGACGAGAAAGTCCTCGTTCTTCGAGAGGGAGTCGACGTAGGTCAGCAGCGTCTTCTGCCACTGCTGCTGCTCTTCGAGCCAACGGTCGACGAGCGTGGGTTCCGGTTTGGGTTGTTCTTCGACCACAAAGCTCTCAGCTTAAGGCGGCGTTTAGCGCGGTAACTTCATGCTACCGGCCGCGCTCGGTGATCGAAAGGGGAAATTGCGGTGGTCGCGGCATGGGGGGGAGTGCCGCGACCACCGACTGGGGGGGACCTTTAGTGGCTGGCAGGCGTGCTCGCCGCGACCAGCTTCTCGATGAACTCTTTCTGCTGCTTCAGCAGCTTCTGCGCGAACGAGAAGTTCGCTTCGGTAACTTCCTGGATCGTCGGCAGCGCGGGCGTGAAGGCCGGGATCGCCGGAGCGCGGCGGCGGCGTGCTCATCGTCGCGAGCGACTTCAGGAACGACTCCTGGCCCTCGGCCAGCGTGGACAGAAACTGGTCGCCGGCGTCGGTGGCCAGCTTCAGATAACTCGGTTTCGACATGGACGTTTCCTCTATGTGACTGGGGTGGCTTAGAACGTGTGCGTAGTATGCAACGCATCTGCGGATCATGTCAAGCACCGAGCCGCCGACAGGGCGCCGGCGGGCCTAACCACCTGTCAAGCCACGTGTTTAGCGGTCTCTGCCACCGGCGCGGCGGTCTGCAGCAAGACGGCCAGCGCGGCCCGCACCCGGTTCACGTGCTCCGTGATGGCGGCGCTCGTGGCGTCCGCACTGCCGGACCGCAGGGCGTTCGTGAGGCCCTTGTGGTCGTCGAACACCTCGCGGATCGAGGCGGGCGCAGCGGTTAGCACGCGCCGCATGAGCTCGGGCAAATCCATCGCGTTGTAGATCTCGAACAGGCAAGGATTGCGCAGCAGACTTAAGAACACGCGGTGGAACGCGTCGTCCGCGCGGATGTAGCGCGCGACGTGCGCGGGACCCGCACCGCGCACGAGTGGCGTGAATGCGCGCAAGCGGGCGACGAGCGCATCACGCTCGGCTTCGATCGATAACGCGGTACCAAGCGACTGAGTGATGCCGATCTCGATCGCCGCGCGCGCATCGAGCGCCTGCACGAGCGAGTCGACGTCGCCCGCGAGACTTTCCTGTTCCTTCGCCACACCGAGCGACAGATCCTCGATCACGCCGCCGAGCCGCAGCTCATCGCGCGTGGGCGCCTGCTCCGCGTCGTAGCCCACGATCTTCCGCACGCCGGCCGACGTGACCTTGCTCCACGACATGATGGCCTTCAGCGCGCCCTGCGTGTCGCCCGCCGCCAGCGCGTCGGTCAGGAACTCGTGAAAGTACACGACGTTCTCGACCGAGGCCTGCGTGTCCTTCAACGCCGCCGCGTACAGCCGCCGCAGCCGCAGCTGTTCGAACCCGTTCGAGAGATGCTCGTTCTGCGCAAGCCCCACGATCGCTTCGTGGTACGCCTTGTTGGCGGCGAGGAACGCATCTCGGTCCGTGAACCGCCCATCCTCGTGCAGATACGACAGCATCTTGTGCAGTCGCTGATACAGCCCCTCCGTCACCGACAACGGCAGCGGCCCGCGCGCGAGTCGCAGCCACACGCCACCTGCCTCGAGAACGGCACGCGCTTCCACGGCCGCGCGCACCTGCGGATACGACACCGTCGCGAGCTCCGACTCGAGGGTCTGCATCTGTAACGACGCGGCGCGCGCGGTCGGCTGCAGCAGCCGGCGCATGATCTTGCCGCTCGTGGTCTTCGGCAGCTCGTCCATGATCTCGACGATGCGCGGGTACTTGTAGGCGGCCATGCGTTCGCGCGTGAACGCCTTGATCTCCTCCGGCGTGACCGACTGCCCGGCTTTCAGGCTGATCACGGCCTTGATCGTTTCACCGCGATACGGATCGGGAACGCCCACGACGGCGGCTTCGCGCACGGCAGGGTGCTGATACAGCACCTCCTCCACCTCGCGCGGCCAGACTTTGAAGCCCGACGCAACGATCATGTCTTTCGAGCGGTCGACGAGATAGAACCATCCCTTGTCGTCCATGAAGCCGACATCGCCCGTACGCAGCCCATCGGGCCCGAGCGCCTTCGCGGTCTCCTCCGGCTTCTGCCAGTAGCCGGGCACGATCTGCGGGCCCGCGATCACGAACTCGCCGATCTCGCCCGGTGCCGCGTCGTAACCGGCGTCGGTAACGACCTTGGCGTAGGTATTGAACACCGGCACGCCGACGGCCATCGCGCCCGTATGCGGATCGATCGGCGGCGACAGACCGTGCGGCGTCATGTGGGTCGGCGACGTAGCCTCGGTCAACCCGTACATCGGCTGGATGCGAGTACCCGTGCGCTCGTGCCAATCCGCCAGCACGCCGGGCGGCGTCGGCGCGCCACCCGTGTAAACCTTCGTCAGCGACTTCAGGTTGCGCGTCTTCATGGCGTCGCTGTTCAAAAGAGCGATGAACGCGGTGATAGCCGACACCGTGAACGTGGCCTTGTGACGCTCGGCGAGCCGGCACGCCTCGTTCGCGTCGAAGCGATAGAACAGCGTGAGCGGCGCGCCCGTGAGCATCGCGAGCGTGACGTGGCCGATCAGGCCCGTGACATGGAACAGCGGCGCAAGGCCCAAGATCGTGTCGGCCTCCTCGAGCCCGATCCAGTGCCGATACACGGACGTCGCGAACACGACGTTGCGGTGCGTGTTCATGGCGCCTTTCGGATCGCCGGTCGTGCCCGACGTGTAGACCATGAACGCGACGTCGTCGCCGTCGATGTCAACCGGCTTCGGCGCCTGCCCGGCGTGCTCCGCGGCGAGGGTCAGCAAATCGGCCGTGCGCGGATTCGGCATGCGCGTCATGCCCGAGAGCACGGTCGGCAGCGGCGCCTCGGGATCGAGAAACTCGAGCGGCGACGTCGTGATCACGTGCGCGACGGCCGTCGACGGAATCGCGGCCTGCGCCACGTCCGCATACAGATCCTCCTGGCACACGAGCACGCGGCAGCCGGAACCTGTAAGGATTTTCGTGAGCTCGCGTTCGCGCAGCATGGGGTTGCACGGCACGATCACCGCGCCGCATTTCCACGCCGCGAGCACCGTGACGATCACCTGCGGCACGTTCTGCAAGTACATCGCGATGCGGTGGCCCGGTTCGACGCCACGCGCTTGGAGCGCGACCGCGACCGCGTCCGACATCGCAGTCGCATTGCTCGGCCGTGATCGAACGGTCGAAGTAGTGCACGAGCGGTGCGCCAGGGCGACGCTGCAGGGTCGCGCGGAACATGTCGAGCGCCGTGGCGAAGGGCGGCTCGATCGTCGACGGCACGCCCTGGTAGAGGTCGAGCCACGGGCGCGGTGGCGAATCGGTCATGGAACCTCGCTGGTCAGGCCTTTTTCGTCTAGCCTTCTTTGACGAACGACTTGTAGATCCGGATCAGGGCCTCTTTCTGCGACGGATCGAGCCGCGGGTCGACCTGAATCGCCTGCTCGACGGTGGGCGCGCCGCCGCCTTCCTCGTCGTCGATGAACCCCAGCATTGTATAGAGCTGCCGTGGCTCGAGACCGAATGCCTGGGCCAGCGCTTTCACGACCTGAGGCGAGGGTCGGTAGTTGCCGCGCTCGATCTGGCTCAGGTACGAATCCGATACCCCCGACATCTTGGCCAGATTCCGTTGCGATACCTGAGCGAGGCGGCGCTGGGCGCGCACGAACTCGCCGAAGGCAGCCAGCATCTGTTCGTCGGGACCTTGCATCAGCACGATCATAGACCAGCGCCCGCGTTGAGAGCACCGTGTTGGGGCAACAAAAAGCCGGCGCCTTAAACGCAGTGCTCGGGCAGCCGCTGAGCTAAAATGCCCGTTTTGGTTTGGCACCGCTGCCTTTCGCTGCAAGGCGATCGCATCGTTAAGGAGCCCTGATGAGCACATTCGACGACCAGCTGAAGAAGATCAAGAACGACAAAGGCTTCATCGCGGCCCTCGACCAAAGCGGCGGCAGCACCCCGAAAGCGCTGAAGCTCTACGGCGTCAACGAAGACGCCTGGACGGACGAGAAAGGCATGTACGACGTCGTCCACGCGATGCGTACGCGCATCGTCGCGAGCCCGGCGTTCTCGGGCAAGCGCCTGATCGGCGCCATCCTGTTCGAGAACACGATGGATCGCGACATTGCCGGCAAGCCGACGCCGACCTACCTCTGGGAAGTCAAAGGCGTGGTGCCGTTCCTGAAGGTAGACAAAGGCCTCGCCGATGAGAAAGACGGCGTGCAGGTCATGAAGCCGATGCCAGATCTCGACGCGCTGCTGAAGAAGGCGAAGGCGAAGCACGTGTTCGGAACGAAGATGCGCTCCGTCATCAAGCAGGCGAACGCCGCCGGCATCGACGCTGTCGTCAAGCAACAGTTCGAGATCGGCAAGCAGATCGTGGCCGCGGGCCTCATCCCCATCATCGAGCCCGAGGTCGACATCAAGACCCCGAACAAGGACCAGGCCGAGGAGCTGCTTGAAGGCCGCGCTCGTGAAGGAGCTGAACGCACTGAAGCCCGATCAACGTGTCATGCTGAAGCTCACGATCCCGACGAAGGACGACCTCTACGCAGACCTGACGACGCACAAGAACGTGCTGCGCGTGGTCGCCCTGTCGGGCGGCTACAGCCGCGCAGAAGCCAACGAAAGGCTCGCTCGCAACCACGGCATGACGGCGAGTTTCTCCCGCGCGCTGGCCGAAGGGCTCACGGCGCAGCAGTCGGACGCAGAGTTCAACAAGGCGCTCGACGCCTCGGTGGAAAGCATCTACCGCGCGTCGATCACCTGACACGGAACGCATAGCCAGCGGAACCGCCGCGACTCAAGGCCGCGAGGCCGACCCTTTCTGGACCGGAACATGGGTAACGCCACGATCATCTACACGCTCACGGACGAAGCACCCGCGCTAGCCACCTACTCGCTGCTGCCTATCGTGCAGGCCTTTGCGAAAGCCGCCGACAGCAACGTGACGACGCGCGACATCTCGCTCGCGGGCCGGATCCTGGCGAACTTCCCGGACGGCCTTGACGCCGGCGCAGCGCCAGAACGACGACCTGGCCGAGCTCGGCCGTATCGCAACGACGCCCGAAGCCAACATCATCAAGCTACCCAACATCAGCGCATCGGTGCCGCAGCTCAAAGCCGCGATCAAGGAGCTGCAACAGCAAGGCTACAAGGTTCCGGACTACCCCGAGGACCCGAAGTACCGAGGCGGATAAAGCGATCAAGACTCGCTACGCGAAAGTGCTCGGCAGCGCGGTGAACCCGGTTCTGCGCGAGGGCAACTCGGATCGCCGCGTCGCATCTTCCGTGAAGCAGTACGCGAGGAAGCACCCGCATTCGATGGGTGCGTGGAGTAAGGATTCGAAAACACACGTCGCGTCGATGAGCGGCGGCGATTTCTACTCGAGCGAGCAGTCGGTCGTGATCCCGAAGGCCGGCAAGGTGTCGATCGAGTTCACGAGCAACCGCGGCGAAAAGACCGTGCTGAAGGAAGGCATCAACGTGAAGGACGGCGAAGTGCTCGGCGCTTCGTCGATGAGCCGCCGCGCGTCTGCGCGACTTCTACGCGAAGCAGATCGCCGACGCAAAGGCGAAAGGCGTGCTGCTGTCGCTGCACCTCAAAGCCACGATGATGAAGGTGTCGGACCCGATCATGTTCGGCCACGCCGTCGAGGTGTACTACCAGGACGTGTTCGAGAAAGACGCGGCCGTGCTGAAGAAGCTCGGCGTCGCGCCGAACAATGGCATCGGCGACCTGTACTCGAAAATCAAGACGCTTCCCGATTCCGAACGAGCCGCGATCGAGGCCGACGTCGCGGCCGTCTACCAGTCACGTCCACCACTCGCGATGGTCGACTCGAACAAGGGCATCACGAACCTGCACGTGCCGAGCGATGTGATCATCGACGCGTCGATGCCGGCCGCGATCCGCACGTCGGGCCAGATGTGGGGCCCGGACGGCAAGTTGCACGACATGAAGGCGATGATCCCGGACCGCTGCTACGCGGGCGTCTATCAGGAGACCATCGAGGACTGCAAGAAGCATGGCGCGTTCGACGTACCGACCATGGGCACCGTGTCGAATGTGGGCCTGATGGCGCAGTCGGCCGAGGAGTACGGCTCGCACGACAAGACCTTCGAGATGAAGACCAGCGGCACCGTGCGCGTGCTCGACGCCGACGGCAAGACGCTGATGGAGCAGCGCGTCGAAGAAGGCGACATCTGGCGCATGTGCCAGACGAAGGACGTCGCGATCCGCGACTGGGTCAAACTCGCCGTGAATCGCGCGCGCGCCACGGGCCAGACAGCGATCTTCTGGCTCGACGAGAACCGCGCATACGACCGCAGCGTCATCGACAAGGTGGGCCGCTATCTGCGCGACCACGATACGACGGACCTCGACATCCGCATCATGTCGCCGGTGAACGCCACGCGCGCGACGCTGAAGCGCGTACGCAACGGCCAGGACACCATCTCCGTCACCGGCAACGTGCTGCGCGACTATCTGACGGACCTGTTTCCGATCCTGGAGCTCGGCACGAGCGCGAAGATGTTGTCGATCGTGCCGCTGCTAGCGGGCGGCGGTCTATATGAGACAGGCGCAGGCGGCTCGGCACCGAAGCACGTGCAGCAGTTCCTCAAGGAAAACTATCTGCGTTGGGACTCGCTTGGCGAGTTCCTGGCGCTCGCGGTGTCCCTCGAGGACTACGGCACCAAGACCGCCAACCCGCGCGCCGTCCTCATGGCCGAGGCGCTCGACGTCGCGAACGGCCAGTTCCTCGAGAGCGACAAGTCGCCTTCGCGTGCGGTCGGCGGCATCGACAATCGCGGCAGCCACTTCTATCTCGCGATGTACTGGGCACGCGCGCTGGCGGATCAGAAGAAGGACTTGGCTCTCGCGCAGCGGTTTGCAAAGATCGCCGACGAACTGGAGCGCAACGAGAGCAAGATCGTTGCGGAGCTCAATGGCGTGCAGGGCAAGCCGGTCGATGTCGGCGGTTACTACCGCCCCGATCCCAAGCTCACGGCCCGCGCGATGCGGCCGAGCCCGACTCTGAACGCGATCATCGACGCGACCTGAAGCGCCTTCCTGGGCCCGCCCTTGGCGAGTAGGCTGTTTGCAGAATAGCCGAAGCCAGGGAGAGACCATGGTCAACACCTTCCGCCGCGCGGCCGTCGGGCTCATAGCGCTCGTTCTACTCGCGCAGGCTGGAGCCCAACCGCCGATCAAACCGCCGCCCGTCGAAGAGCGCGTCGCCGCACTCGAAAAGCGAGTCGCGAGCCTCGATACACGCATGGGCGTGCGCGACAACCTCACCGGCAGTGCCTCGGCCGATGCGGCTTTGACCGCCCGCGTCGCGAGTCTCGAGCGCATGCTCGATCGGCTCGGCACAGATCTACAGCGCATCGAACGGCAGGCGGACAACGCGGCGCGCGATGCGAGCCAGGCACGCAGCGACGCCATGACGGCCCAGCAGATCGCGCGCGACGCGGCGCTGCGTTCGCGTTGAATGCTGGCGCCGTGCTTCGGCACACTTAACGCGCAGCGCATTTGGGGGGCGTCATGCAGGCCAACTCAATCACGGAACAGAGCCGCCAGACCCCGCTCTGGGGCGAGTATGAAGTCGTCGTGCTCGGGGGTGGCCCGGCAGGCCTCGCCGCGGCACTGGCGGCCGCCCGCGCCGGCCGCTCGACCATCATCATCGAGCGCTACGGCTTCTTCGGCGGCGCGGGTACCGCCGCGGGCTTGAGCACGTTCTGCGGCCTGCACGCGGTCGTGCACGGTAAGCATGAGCAGGTCGTGCACGGCATTGCCGACGACGTCCTCGCGCGGCTCGCGGCGATGGACGGGCTCAACAAACCGCACCTCACCGTGCAGAACCAGATCACGGCGCTGTCGTACGACATCTCGGCGTTCAAGATCGCGGCCGACGACTTGATGGCCGACGCACGCGTGGAGGTGCTCTTTCACGCGTTCGGCACCGGCGTCGCGATGGCGGACGAGCGCCACATCGACGCCGTGTTCGTGGAGACGAAGTCGGGTCGATTCGCGGTTCGAGGCAGGGTCTTCGTCGACGGCTCCGGCGACGGCGACCTCGCGGCGTGGGCCGGCGTGCCCTACGACGTCGGCGACGGCGCCGGCAACATGCTGTACCCCTCGACGATGTTCCGCATCAACGGCGTGAACCCGGACCAAGCCGGCCGCGCGTGGGAGATCATCCCCGGGCTCATGGAGGCCGCCGAGAAGCAGGGCCGCAGGTTCCCACGCAAGAAACCGATCGTGCGGCCGCAGCGCAATCCGATCGAGTGGCGCGCGAATCTCACGCAGATCAAGAACCCGAGCGGCACAGCCGTCAGCGGCATCGACGCCCGCGAGCTCTCCTACGGCGAGGTCGAGGGGCGCCGCCAATGCTGGGACGTGTTCCAGTTCATCAAAGACAACACGCCGGGGTTCGAGCAGGCGTACATCGTGGAGATCGCGCCGCAGCTCGGCATCCGCGAGACGCGCCGGATCCACGGCGAGTACACGCTGACCGATCAGGACATCCTGGGCTGCCGCGACTTCGCCGACACGATCGGCATTCAGGGCTGGCCGGTGGAGGCGCACATCAAAGGCGACGTGAAGTTCGTGTTCACCCCACCCGGCGCGCGCGGCTTCAACGAGATCCCGTACCGCATCATCGTGCCGCAGAGAGTCGACAACCTGCTCGTGGCCGGGCGCTGTGCCTCGATGTCGCACGAGGGTCAGTCGTCGGCGCGCGTGTCGGGCCCTTGCTTCGTCATGGGGCAGGCCGCGGGCACGGCCGCCGACCTGGCGCTTGGCATGGGCGTTGCGCCGCGCGCGATCGACGTTGCGACGCTGCAGCAACGCCTGCGCACGGCCGGCGCGCATCTTGGGCCGTCGGCGCGCTAGCAGCGGCAGCGATAGCAGCCGCGTGTGCTAGGCGCACCCCCCTGAATCGGGCATCATCAGGAGGGCGGGCTCAAGCCGCCAGGGGGAGTAGTCATGCGTTTCACCATAGCGATCGGCCTTACGCTCGCGGGCCTGCTCACAGCCGCGGGGGCGCAGGCCCATCACGCGTTCTCTACCGAGTTCGACGTGAACCGGCCCATCACGCTGCAGGGCAAGGTCACGAAGGTCGAGCTCATCAACCCACACTCGTGGATCCATATCAGCGTGGTCGACGAGAAAGGCAACGCGGTCGAGTGGATGGTCGAGGGCGGTAGCCCCAACGCGCTGGTGCGCAAGGGCATCAACAAGAACTCGATTCCGATCGGCTCCGAGCTCGTGATCCGCGGCTACGGCACGCGTGACGGCTCGAACAAGGCCGTAGGCCGAGACATTAGTTTGCCGACGGCCGAGCGCTGTTCTTCGAAGGCTCGCACCCGGACGGCGGCGCGCCCGCACAATGAAGCTCATCCCCGTAGCCGCGGCGCTGCTCCTCACGCTGCCGGCCGTGGCCGGCCCGCTCACGCAAACTCCCAAGGCCGCCGACGGCCATCCGGATCTTTCCGGCGTGTGGCAGGCGCTGAACACCGCGCACTGGAACCTCGAGCCGCACACGTCGGCCTATCCCGTGGTGGTCGAGCTCGGCGCGCAATTCGCGGTGCCACCAGGGCTCGGCGTCGTGGACGGCGGCACGATTCCGTACCTGCCCGCAGCACGTGCCGAACGCGACCAGCACTTCGCGAACCGGCTCGCCGACGATCCGGAGGGCAAGTGCTATCTCGGCGGCGTGCCGCGCTCCACGTACATGCCCTACCCGTTTCAGATCTTCCAGGGGAAGCGCGACGTCATCATCGTGTACCAGTACGCCACGGGCTTTCGCCGCATCTACGTCGACGGCAAGGACGAGGCGCCGCTGAACGCGTGGATGGGCTGGTCGAACGCGCATTGGGAAGGCGACACGTTCGTCGTCGAGGTCACGGGCTTGAACGGCCAGACCTGGCTCGATCGCGCCGGCAATTACTTCAGCGACAACGCGAAGGTCGTCGAACGCTACACGCCGATGGGCCCGAACCACCTGCGCTACGAAGCCACGATCGAGGACCCGACAGTGTTCTCGCGGCCGTGGACGATCCGCATGCCGCTGTACCGCATCGTCGACGACAACTACCGAATGCTCGAATTCAAATGCGAGCCGTTCGCCGAAGAGAAGATCTACGGGCATCTGCGCAAGCCGGTGCCGCCGGCCTCCGGAGGATCGAAGCCATGAACGTTCGACCATACCTGATCGCCGCCGCAGCTGCGGCGAGCATCGCAGCGCTGATCGCTTCGCCGCATGCCGATGCGCAGACCAAGGCGAAGAGCGTGCCGAAGACCGCCTGGGGCGATCCCGACATCACGGGGGTCTACGCGGAATTCACGACGGCGCCACTCGAGCGGCCTGCCGAGCTTGGTACCCAGGAGTTCTTCTCCTCGCGGGACCAGTGGCAAACCTACGCCGAGAAACGCCTCAAGGAAGTCGACCAGGATGTCGATACCGTTCCCGGCACGCAGGAAGACGTGCACTACGACATGGGCACTTTCCAGCTCTCGGAGAACGAGGGCAGCACGTCGCTTAAACATGCGGACGTCGATCGTCATGCTGCCAAAGAACGGCCGTATTCCGCCTTTGACTCAGGCGGCGGCCGCGAGACGAGACGCCGCAGCGGCTGCACGCAAAGGTCACGAATTCGATGGCCCCGAGAACCGCTCGCTGACCGAGCGCTGCGTTGTATGGCCGAGCACGCTGGCGCCGATCCTGCCGCGCGGCTACAACAGCAACCTGCAGATCTTCCAGAGCCCCGGCTACGTGATCATCCAGGGCGAGATGGGCGACCCGCGCATGATTCCGACCGACGGCCGCGCGCGGCCGAAGGACAATCTGCCGCAATGGAACGGCACGTCGATCGGCCACTGGGAAGGCGATACGTTCGTCGTCGAGACAGCCGGTTTCAATCCCGAGACCGCATGGCGCAACTCGACGGAGAACCTGCGCGTGACGGAGCGTATCAAGCGCGTCGACGACAAATCGCTCGAGTACTCGTTCACCGTCGTCGACCCCGACACGTGGACCGAGCCATGGAGCGGCGTGTATCCGCTCACCAGGATGGACGGGCTGCTGTTCGAGTATGCCTGCACGGAAGGCAACTACGGCATGGCGAACATCCTGGCCGGCGAGCGTAAAGCGGAACGCGACGCCGCGGCGAAGACCCGCACCCCGCCGCGGTAACTAGAGCCGACTTTGCCGCGCCTCTCGCCGCTGGCGCTCGATCCCTTCTTCGGCGGCAAGCGGTGTCACCGCCACGGCCGCGCGTGAAGAAGAAACCGAAACACACGCTGGGACTGCGGCGCGTCGCGATCGACACGTACAAAGAGAACGTCGCCTACCTGCACCGCGACTGTCAGATCTACCGCTCGGAGGGCTTCCAGGCGCTCGCGAAAGTGGAAATCACCGCGGTCACCGGCAAGCCCTCCGTGCTCGCGGTACTGAACGTGGTCGACGATGCGAGTATCACGGCGCCGGGGCAGCTCGGGCTGAGCATAGAAGCGTTCCAGCAACTCGGCCAACCCGAGAGCTCCGCGGTCACGGTTGCGCATGCGAAGCCGCCCAGCTCGCTGAGCGCCGTCCACCGCAAGATTGCCGGCGAGCGCCTCGCCTACAGTGACTACGTCGCGATCACACGCGACATCGTCGACTATCGTTACGCGAAGATCGAAATGGCGGCGTTCCTCGTGGCCTGCAGCGAAACCGGCATGGAGCGGGACGAGGTGCTACACCTGACGCGCGCCATGGCCGAAAGCGGCGAACGGCTCGACTGGAAAGAGCCGCTCGTGGCTGACAAGCACTGCATCGGCGGCATTCCGGGAAATCGCACGAGCATGCTCGTGGTGCCGATCGTCGCCTCGCACGGCATGTTCATTCCGAAGACGTCGAGTCGCGCGATCACCTCGCCGGCGGGCACAGCCGATACGATGGAGGTGCTCGCACACGTCGAGCTCTCGCCCGACAAGTTGAACGAGATCGTTCGCAGCGAGCGCGGCTGCATCGCTTGGGGCGGCACGGCACGCCTCGCGCCCGTCGACGACATCCTGATCTCCGTCGAGCGCCCCCTATCCCTCGACTCTCCCGGCCAGCTGGTCGCATCGATTCTCGCGAAGAAGATCGCCGCCGGCGCTACGCACCTCCTGATCGACATCCCGATGGGCCCGACAGCCAAGGTACGCAGCCAGTCGGCCGCGCTGAGGTTGCGGAAGCTGTTCGAGTTCGTCGGCGATCGCGTTGGCCTGCAGATAGACGTCGTCATCACAGACGGGCGCCAACCGATCGGGCGCGGCATCGGCCCTGTGCTCGAGGCTCGCGACGTCATGCAGGTGCTGGAAAACGACCCGGATCAACCGCGCGATCTGCGCGAAAAGGCGCTACAGCTCGCGAGCCGGATCCTCGAGTTCGACCCCGACGTTCGCGGCGGCGAGGGCTACACGCTCGCTCGCGACATCCTCGAGTCAGGTCGCGCCCTCGAGAAGATGCGCGCGATCATCGCAGCGCAGGGCGCGAACAAAGCGTCATTGGTGCCCGGTCGTCTGTGCACCAAGATCACGGCCCACCAGGATGGCACCGTCGACGCGATCGACAACGTGCAGATGGCGCGCATCGCGAGACTCGCCGGCGCGCCGATGGACCGGGCCGCGGGCGTCGATCTCTACAAGAAGCTTGGCGACCACGTGCGGCGCGGAGAGCCGCTCTACGGTATTCATGCCGAGTTTGACGCAGACTTCTCGTTCGCGACGGAAGCCGCGCAGCAAGACAGCGGCTTCGTGATCGTGTCGTGATAGTTCTTAAGTACGAGACATGAGCAACGCCGGTGCGGCGAGTCTCGTGCTCGGATTCCCGTCGTACCGGGAGCCTGCCGAGCGCCTAGCCCGGGCGGCCGGGCTCGACTATGCCGACGTTGCGATTCACCGTTTTCCCGACGGGGAGAGCCTCGTACGCCTGCCGGCGCAGTTGCCGGAACATGTCGTGCTGTGCCTGAGCCTGAACGAACCGAACGACAAGCTCGTCGAGCTCGAGCTCGCTGCCGCCACTGCCATCACACTCGGCGCCAAACGCATGACGCTCGTAGCACCGTATTTGGGCTACATGCGGCAGGACACGACCTTTCACCCGGGCGAAGCCGTGAGCCAGCGGATCGTCGGCCACCTGCTCGCACGGCACTTCGATACGCTGATCACCGTCGATCCGCATCTGCATCGCACCCATGACCTCCATGCGGCGGTGCCGGTGCGCCGCGCAGTCGCGCTCACCGCCGCACCTCTCATGGCGGCCTGGCTGCGCAACCGCGCCGAGCGGCCGCTCCTGATAGGCCCGGACGAGGAATCCGAGCAATGGGTCGGCGCAATTGCCGCCGCGTGCGGACTCGAGCACGGCGCATCGCGCAAGCAGCGTTTCGGCGATCGCCGGGTAAGCGTCGAGCTGCCGGCGCTCGAGTTTGCCGGCCGCCATATCGTGCTCATCGACGACGTGGCGAGCACGGGCCGGAGCCTGACGGCGGCTGCGGAGCAGCTGGCAATCAAGGGCGCCGCGTCGATCGCGGTGCTCGTAACGCACGCGTTGTTCGTCGGGGACGCGCTCGCTGCGCTGAAGAGCACGGGCGTCGGCGAAATCTGCAGCACCGACAGCGTGCCGCATGTAAGCAACGGCATGAACCTGGATCAACTGCTAGCAGCAGCACTGCGCGAGGATTGAAGATGGAAATCTCGTTTCACGGTGCGGACCGCGGTGTGACCGGCTCCTGCCACATGATCGAATGTGACGGCCACCGATTCTTGATCGATTGCGGTCTCTACCAAGGCGGACGCGAGCTCACGGAAGAGAACGCCGAGGACTTCGGCTTCGACGCGGCGAGCGTCGATTTCCTGCTGCTGACACACGCGCATCTCGATCATTGCGGCCGCATACCGCTGCTCGCGAAACGCGGCTTTCGTGGCGAGATCATCGCGACAGGCGCGTCCCGCGAGCTCGCACGGCTCGTGATGCTCGACGCGGCAAACCTGCAGGAGGAGGAAGCGCGCTACCAGAAACGTCACCAGGCGCGGCGCGGCGAGCACTCCGACACCCAGCCGCTCTACTCCGTGCTCGATGCGCTGAACAGCACCGAGCTGTTCGGCCGGCCCGCCCATTACAACCAGCCGCTGCAACTGACGCCCGGCGTCCGTGCCACGTTCCTCGATGCCGGGCACATCCTGGGCTCCGCCAGCGTCCTGCTCGAGCTCGAGGAGGGCACCGAACGACGGACGGTGCTGTTCTCGGGCGACCTCGGCAATGCCGGCCGGCCGCTGCTGCGCGACCCCGTCACACCGAAGCATGCCGACGTCGTCGTCATGGAAACCACCTACGGCGACCGCCAACACAAGGCGCTCGAGCCCTCGGTCGAGGAGCTCTACAGCGCGATCACCGCCACCTTCAAGCGCGGCGGCAACGTCATCATCCCGACGTTTGCTCTCGAACGAGCGCAGGAGATCTTGTTCTACCTGCGTGACGGTGTTGCAAAGGACCGTCTGCCAGGCTCGTTACAGGTGTTTCTCGACTCGCCCATGGCGATCTCGGCGACGGAGATCTTCCGGCGTTATCCCGACTGCTATGAGCCTGCCGTCGCCCGGTTGTTTCGGGAGGGTAGCGATCCGTTCCAGCTGTCGGGACTGCACTTCACGCGCGAAACCGCCGAATCGATTGCCTTGAACCGCATCACGGGCGGCGCCGTGATTCTCGCCGGTTCGGGCATGTGCACGGGCGGGCGCGTGCGCCATCACCTGAAGCAAAACCTGTGGCGCCGCGAGTCGAGCATCGTGTTCGTCGGCTTCGCCGCCCGAGGCACGCTCGCCCGCCAGATCATCGACGGCGCGCGGGAGGTGCGGATCTTCGGCGAGCCGACACCGGTGCGCGCGAGCATTCACACGGTCAACGGCTTCTCGGCCCATGCCGACCAGGCCGAGCTCCTCGCCTGGCACGGGAAGCTCGGCCGGCCGGCCCGTACGTTTCTGGTTCACGGCGAGGAAGAGACGATGGCCACGTTTGCCAAGTTGCTGCCCGACACTGAGGTAGACATGCCGAAGTTGGGACAGCGCTATTCGCTATAGTTCGGGCCGTCACATGGCCCCAACGCAGCGTCGGTCTGGTCGCACGAAAATATGGAGGCAGTCATGCTGCAAAGTAACCCGGATTTCACCAGCGCTCGCCTGGCCCAACCAGTTGTAGTGGGCGTGCTGCTCGCGCTCACGACGCTTGCGCCTGCGTTCGCTCAGCCGCGGCCCCACCGGGGTGGTTGCGCCGCCGACCGTGGTCCGCGGCATCTACAACTGGGTACACACGACCGGCGACGCGGAGCGCGCATTCCCGTTCTACCACGAGGTGCTCGGCATCGAGCTCGCGCGCTCGCCGTTCGCCGGGCCGCCGGCGGCCGCTGGGCCGGCCGAGCGGATTCGCCCCAGGTCCGCGGCCGGCTCCGACCCGCTGGTCTGGAATCTGACGAACACACAGGGCGCCCGCTTCCGCACCGTATTCACGCACGCGAGCAACACACCCTTCGGGCTCGAGCTCTCCGAGTTCTTCGACATCCCGCGCAGCGAGCGCGCCCCGAACCCTTGGGACCCGGGCGCCGCGAAGCTGATCTTCCGCGTCCGCGACCTCGCCGCCGTCGTCGCCGAGCTGCGAACGCGTGCAGCGCCCGTCGTGACGCTCGGCGGCGCACCGGTCGATACACCGGCCGGCCATTCACTGCTGGTTCGCGACCCGGATGGCTCGCTGGTGCAGCTGACTCAGGCGTCACCGGCCGAAATTGCCGGGGCCAAATCCGGCGGGCAAGTCATCAGCACGGCGATCGGCATCTCAGTCGCCGACACAAAGACCGCGCTCGCCTTCTACGCGGGACTGCTCGGCTTCACGGTACACGACTCGCGAGCCGTGACGACCGCGGAGCTCCGGCTGAACGGCCTCGCGGAAGGCGAGCTGGTCGAAACCGAGACCACGATTCCTGGCACGGCGATCTCCGTGATGCTGGCTACCTTCCGCGTGCCAGCGGGTACGGCGCCCTCGCCGAAGCCGTACCAATGGCGGATCCAGGACGTGGGCGCACCGCAATTCCAACTTCAGGTCACCGGTCTGGATGCGCTGCTCGAGCGCACGACGCGCGCCGGCTATCGCTTCCTGAGCGTCGGCGCGAAGCCGATCGAGCGGGCGTTCGGCCGGTTCGTCTTCGCCATCGACCCCGACGGCGTGCTCGTTGAATTCGTCGAGCCCGCGCGCTAGGCAGGCCTGGCCGCGTCAACCAGAACGCGCGGGCGCGCGTTAGACTCCGCGGTATGCGGCGCGCGGGAATTGTGCGAGCTTTGGGGTGGCTGGCGTTATTCAGCTCTGCGACCGCCTGCGCCCAGCCCCAGTCGAGCTCGGAGCCACCCCCCAGCGCATTGAACGCCACCGCGTTCCCCACCGCCGACGCGGTCACTCGCGAGTACCCCAGCGACCCCGAGCGGCTCGCGGCCCTCGCCGTGCTGCTCGACCTGTTGCAGTTCAAGACCGAGGACAAATCACCGCTCGCGCTCGAACGCCAGACCGACTACCGGCGCACGATCGCGCGCCTCGATCCGCCCCGCGCCACCGACGACCAGCGCGCGGCGGCCCGCACACTACGGCGCGACGCAGCGTTTCAGAACGCCGTCGTGACGGAGTTCCTGCCGGCCTACGCGACCGAAGCCGCGCGTGCGGCGGCCATCCCGAGTAGTACCGTGCCCGCCGGTCAGGACGGCAGGAGGGTTCTTTGGACAGCGCTGGCGGCCGCGATCGCCGCGGCGCTGCTCGTGCCGCTCGTGGCCAGCATCTGGAATCGACCTTAGTCGCACCGATGCCGGTGCGACCCGCTATTTGCGCAGCGGCGAGATATCGGAAACCGACTGGCGCCGCAGGAATTTCCAGTGACCGTTCTCGCGGATGAACTGATCGTCGTAATGGCCCAGGTACGTCGCCTTCGGCGCCTTGTCTTCGCCCGGCGTGAGGTATAGCCACTTCGTCACCGAGGACGCGCGGTCGCCGGCGAGCACAATCTGATCGTTCGTCAACACGTGGATCGTGCCGGAGCCCTCCGGCAGCGGATGATGGCCGATGCTCTTGTCCATCAGCGCGAAGATCGCCTCGGGCCCTTTGGCCGTTCCCAGTCCGCCGATCCACTCGCCGTTCGTCGCGAACAGACTGGCGAACATCTTGTAATCGCGGTGGTCGTGGGCCTGCCCGTAGGCCAGGATCAACGCGCGGATCTCCTCCCGGTCCTCGAGTATCTGCACGCGCTTCGCGAGCGACTCGAGATCGGCTGCATGCGCGCGCGGCATTGAAAACGCGCCGAGCGCCATGACGGTCGCGGCGAACCAAAGATTCATCGAGAGACGGATCCGAGCGTGCATGTATCCCCCAGTTGGCGTGTGGTCGCGATCGGTGCGGAGCGTTAGCTTACCCACCGACACCGGCTGACTGAAGCGCAGTTGACGCGCCGGCCGCACGGCCCTACGGTTGCCAGCATCGTTATCGCCAAACTCGTTCCGGGGGGATCGAACGTGAAAGCCTCAACGCTGTCCGTTGCCGCACTCGTCTGTCTCGGCACCACGCCGCTGTATGCCCAGCCGCCGCCAGCGCCGCCACCGCCGCCCTGCGTGCCGGGCACGAACGTCGTGTGCGGCCAGCAGGCGCCGGAGGATCTGATGACACTCGGTGCCGACTGGGTCGTGGCGTCATCGTATGCCGCCAGCGGTATGGGCGGCGTCATGGTGATTCGCGTGCGGGACCGCATGCCGTTCATGGTGTATCCGGCCGCGAGCGCGAAAGACCAACCCGACAAGAAGACCTATCCCGGCTGTCCCGGGCCGCCGACGGCGAAATTCCAGACGCACGGCGTCTATGTCGAACCCGGCAACGGCCCACGCCACAAGTTGTTCGCGGTAGGCCATGGGGACCGGGAGGCAATCGAGGTATTCGAGATCGACGCGAGCACGGCGACGCCCACGGCCACCTGGCTCGGCTGCGTAGTCGCGCCGGATCCGATCGGCCTGAACTCCGTACGCGGTTTGCCCGACGGCGGCTTCATCACGACGAATTTCCTGCCGCGCGGCGGCACGCCCGAGGCCACGCAGCAGATGCTGGCCGGCGCCAAGAACGGCGAGCTATGGGAATGGCACACCGCGAGCGGCTGGCAGAAGGTCCCCGGCAGCGAGGCCGCCGGCGCGAACGGCGTAGAGCTCTCGGCCGACGGCAAGACGTTGTACGTGGCTGCATGGGGCACTCAGTCGTTCTTTCGAGTGACGCGCGGGGTGAATCCGCCGAAGCGCGACGAGATCCCGCTCGGCTTTCGCATCGACAACATCCACTGGGCGCGTGACGGGTCACTCTGGGGCACGGGGCAAACCGACGGTGGGTGGAAAGCCGTGAAGATCGATCCGCAGACGCTCGCCGTGCGCGAGGTCGTCGCACAGAAGGACACGCCGGAGTTCAACGCGGGCACCGCGGTCGCCGAGGTCGGCGACACGCTCTGGGTGGGATCGTTCCGCGGTAACCGGATCGCGATCGTTCCAACGCCAGGTCGGTAACCCCCTCCTCCGAGATGCAACAACAACAAACAGCCGACCAGCAGGTACGGCTGGAGAAGTTCCGCCTCCTGCAGCAAACGCTGCCGCAGTCGATCTCGTTCGGCGCCGTACTCGCGTTGACGGTCGTCGCTGTGCTGTGGCGAACGCAGCCCACCGGGACCCTGCTCGTCTGGTTCGCAGCACATGTGAGCCTGAATCTGTGGCGATTGGCGGTGCTGCGACGCTTCCGGCGCCTTCAGCAAACGGACGTCATGGCCGCGATGCGGCTTGCACCGGCAATACAGGTGGGCTGTACCGCTGCGGGCTTGCTCTGGGGCTTGCTCGCGCTGCTTCCGTTCGCGCCGGAGGACCTCGACACTCCGCTGTTCGTTGCGTTCGTACTTGCGGGTGTCACGGCCGGCGGCGCAACCGCAATGGCGTCGGAGCTCGTCGCGGCGCTCGCGTTTCAGTTCACGATCTTTGCGATGCTGTCGCTTCATCTGCTAATGAGCCGCGGCGACACAACGTATCAGGCGATGGGATTCTCCGCGCTGCTCTACACGCTCTTCATGGCGATGTGGACCAACCGAATGCATCGCAACGCAGTGGCCGCAATCCACAGGCAGCTCGACAGCACACGGCGCGAGCAGCAGTTGAAAGACGAGGAAACGCGCTACCGCACCCTGGCGCACCACGACACGTTGACAGGGCTGCCGAATCGGCTGTCCCTCCAGGTTCGCATGCCGGAACTGCTGGTGCAGGCCGCAGCAGACGGATGCAAAGTAGCGGTGATCTACATCGATCTCGACCGCTTCAAGGACATCAACGATCTGCGCGGTCACCGGTGCGGGGACGCGTTGCTGCAGTGCACTGCGCGTCGCCTACGCGACTGCGTACGCGCCACCGACTTGGTGGCGCGCATGGGCGGTGACGAATTCATTGTCGCAACGACCGACGCACATCAGATTGCGCAAATCGTCGCGCTGGCCGAACGTCTCACCACGAGCCTCGAGCTACCGTTGCTATACGAGGGTGAGATACTCAAGACGAGCGGGTGCATGGGAATCGCGGTGTATCCCGAGCATGGCACCGATACCGAGCAACTCCTCAAGAACGCCGACATCGCGTTGTATCAGGCCAAGGCCGCCGGCAAGAGCAGCCACCGGTTCTTCGCCGACGAGATGAGCGTGGCGCTTCGAGAGCGGATCTTTCTCGAGCAGGAGCTGGCGCGAGCCGTGGGTACCGAGCAACTCTACGTCGAGTACCAGCCGTTGGTCGACTTGTCCTCGGGACGATTGACGGGCCTCGAGGCCCTGTTGCGTTGGCGCCATCCCGACCGCGGATTGGTGCCACCGAAAATCTTCATATCGATTGCCGAGCACTGCGGTTTGATCGAAGCGATCGGCGCGGAAGTGCTGCGAATGGTTTGCGGGACGCTGCGCGACTGGCAGCGCGCCGGTGTACCGCTGCTACCGGTTGCGATCAACGTCTCGCCCATCCAATTCGAGCGCGGCGTGCTCGTGGAGTCCATGCTGACGACTGCGCACGAACACCAGATTCCGCTGAGCCTGCTGCAGATCGAGATCACCGAAACTGCGCTCATGAAGGACACCGGCGAGGTCAGCGCTACGCTGCAACGACTACGCGAGCTCGGCGTGAAGATCCTGATCGACGACTTCGGTATCGGTTTTTCCAGCCTCAATCATCTCAAAAACCTCGCGATCGACGGCCTGAAAATAGACCACAGCTTCGTTCGCGACATGATCGACGATGAGCGCGACGCCGGGATCGTGTCCGCCATCATCGGAATCGGCAAGAGCTTGAGCATCGACGTACTCGCCGAAGGCGTCGAGTCGCCGCAACATCTTCAACAGCTAGTGAGCCTCGGCTGTGACACAGGTCAGGGTTTCTTCTTGCACGAGCCTGTGGAAGCACCGCAGTGCGCACTGTTGCTGACGCGAGAAAACCAAGGGCAATCCCTGCTCGAGGAACGATCGGCCTAGCGCGTGCACCCCAGCGCGCGACGCGTGAGCAGCTCGCGCTCGCGTACGTTCTGCGTCAGCGCGGCGGCGTGCTCGAACTCTTCCCGAGCTTCGGCGTGGCGACCGAGTTTCACGAGCAGATCACCGCGCACGGCCTGCAGTAGGTGATAGGACGCGAGCGCAGGCTCGTCGCGTAGCTCGTCGACGAGCGCAAGCGCCTCCGCCGGGCCGAATGCCATACCCACGGCCACGGCGCGATTCAGCAACACGACGGGCGAAGGCGAAAGCGCAGCCAGTGCGTCGTACAGCGCGACGATACGCGTCCAGTCCGTGTCGGCGGCGACGCGCGCTCGCGCGTGGCATGCGGCGATGGCGGCTTGCAACGCATACGGGCCCAGCGCACCGCCGAGTTGCTCGGCGCGTGCCAGGGCCGCGAGACCGCGCCGAATCAGCAGCTGATTCCAGCGGCCGCGGTCCTGATCGAGCAGCAGGATCGGCTCGCCAGACGGCGCCACGCGAGCCCCCAACCTCGACGCCTGGATCTCCATGAGCGCCACGAGGCCGTGCACCTCCGGTTCGCCCGGCGCGAGCTCGGCAAGCATGCGGCCGAGCCGCAGCGCGTCGTCGCACAACCCGGGCCGCAGCCAATCGTCGCCGGCCGTCGCCGAATAGCCTTCGTTAAACACGAGGTAGACGACCTCGAGCACGGACGCGAGCCGCTCTTGCAGCTCGTCGCCGCGCGGCGGCTTCGAACGGCACGCGCGCCTCCGAAAGCGTGCGCTTCGCGCGCACGACGCGTTGTGCGATCGTGGGCTCTGGCTGTAAGAACGCGCGCGCTATCTCCGGTGTCGTGAGGCCGCAGATCAGCTTGAGCGTCAGCGCCGCGCGCGCTTCGGTCGTCAGCACGGGATGACAGGCGGTGAAGATCAGCGTCAGCACTTCGTCACCTATGTCGTCGTCTGCGGCGGCGAGCATGGCCTCGTGGTCGTCGCTGCGCTCGCCGCCGCCCGCCTCGATGTCCTGCCCGATCTCGTCGTGCTTGCGCACGACGAGCTTGCGGTGGCGTAGCAGATCGAGCGCGCGATGTTTTGCGGTGGCCATGAGCCAGGCCGCGGGCTTGTCCGGGATGCCCTCGTCCGGCCATTGCTCGAGCGCTGCGACGAGCGCGTCGTGCGCCAACTCCTCGGCCACACCCACGTCACGCACGATCTTCGCGAGGCCGGCGATGATTTTCGCGGACTCGATCCGGAACACGGCGTCGATCGCGCGCCGTGTATCCGGATCGGTCCTCGCGGCGCCGCGCACGCTTGGTTACCCCTGTACCTGCAGAATGTCGAGCTCGACCTCACCGAGCACGTCGACGTAGCGCCGCGCCCAGTCGATCGCAGCGGCCTTCGAGTCGAGCTCGATGATCGCGAAGCCGCCGACGAGCTCCTTTGACTCCGCAAACGGGCCGTCGACCACGTTTTTTTTACCGCCGAAGTTGCGCACGCGCACGGCCGTGCGGCTCGGCGCGATTCCGGCCGTGGACAACAGCACGCCGGCCTTCGTCATCTCTGCAAGCAGCGCGCCGACGCGCTGCATCTGCGCTTCGGTCGGCGGCGCACCGGCTTCCGACTGCGCCGTAGCCTTGTGCATGGCGATGTAGCGACGCGTCGTGATGCCTTCGGGCTTCGCGCCGAGACCGATGTCCCACGGCTCCGTGGCCGGCCGGATGTCGATTTCGACGTCGCCGATCGCGTCGGCGAACTTCGTGGACCACTCGATCGCTTCATCGAGCGAGCCAACCTTCATGACGGCGAACCCGGCAATCAGCTCGTTGTAACCGACGAGCGGACCCTTGGTCACCGTGCGCCGGCCATTCACGAACTGGAGGCGCACGCCCTGGGAGCTCGCGCGTAGGCCGTCGGCCGCCACCAACCGGCCGCTCCTGACCGCTTCGCCCACCATTTCGCCCACCTTGCGCACGAGCTCCATTGTCGGCGCGGCGCCGGATTCCCAGTGGGCATTGGTTCTGTGCATGAACATGAATTTCATCGTGCGGCCTCCACTGCGAAATCTTCCGCCTCGTACAGCGGGCGAATCTCGATCTCGGACTCCTCACCCGGCATCGGATCGGGACAGCGACGAACCCACGCGAGCGCCTCGTCGACCGACTTGACCTGCCACACCCAGTACCCCGCCACGAGCTCCTTCGTCTCGGCGAACGGCCCATCGACGATCGTCTTCTTGCCGCCCGTGCCCGTGAACCGCACGCGCTTGCCGAGCTTGCTCGGCTTCAGCCCGTCACCTGCCAGCATGACGCCGGCCTTGATCAGCTCCGTGTTGAATTCGCCCATCGCATTGATCAGCTCCTGGCTCGGCAGCGCACCGGCTTCGGAGTTCTTCGTTGCCTTGACCATCACCATGACGCGCATGAAATTGCTCCTGCTCGAGCCGGGAGGCCGGGACGGCCTATTTTCTTTCGGCTCTACCAGTACGTCGAACGAGGTGGAGCGAAATCGACACGACCAGAAACGCCCGGGCGAAGCCGGACGGGGAGACGGTCGTTTTCAGCGGCACGAACGCCGTGGCGGGGAAGCGGCGTTCGCCGGATCTAGGGTCGCTTCGGCTTCTGCGGCACCACCGCGATCTCGCGATAGTTGCCCTGCATCTCCCACGTGCCCGTGTAGCCGACCGGCAGCACGAGCGAATCGCCGGGCAGGTATTCGTGTGCTTTGCCGTTCGGCTCCGTGAGTATCAGCTTGCCGCTCAGCACGTAGACGAACTCGTCCTGGTCGTTCGGCCGCGTGCGGTGGTTGGTCTTGGCCGGAGTCGACTCGAAGATCGACACGCGCAGCTCTTTACCCTCGAACAAACTCGCGACGCGCATGTTGAGCTCGCCCGCCACCAGGATGTCCTTGTAGGCATCAGGCGGGATCGCCGTGAGATTCAGCCCGGCCCTCTTCTCGGGATCGAGCTTCACGGGCGCGGTGTCGTCGGCGGCGAGCGCCGGCAGGATGGCCGCGAACGCAGCCGACAGAATCAACGCAAAGCCTAGTGTCTTGTTCATGTTCCGTTCCTCAGCGCTGCCCGCGCTCGGCGAGCTCGAGCAGCAGGTTGTTGGGGTCTTTCACGATCACGATCTTGAGGCCGGGCGCTACTTGCACGGGCGCGGCACCCGTCGTCACGAACGGTACGCCCGCGGCCTTGAGCTTGGCCGACAGCGCGGCCACGTCCTTCACGATCAGCTGCAGCACCGCGGTGCCCGGGTCCTGCGTGCGGCCCGAGAGCTCCTTGCGCTCGATGTTCTTGAACTCGATCAGCGTCATCGGCATCGACGTGCCCGGAATGCGCGCCGTGCTCTGCCGAAAGCTCGCGCCCGGCGCGCCGGCGGTGCTCGCCATTTCCTGGTTGTCGTTGAAGGAAGCGCCGAGCTTGAAGTCGAAGCCGAGCAGCTCGTTGTAGAACTTCACGCTCGCCTCGCTGCTCCGCACAGCCGGCTCGAAGCTACCGCCGCCGAGGACGAACCCGGGCGGCGCGTCGGGTGGCGGATTCGCAACGTCGAGCATCTCGACGACGAAGCCGTCCGGGTCCTGCAGGAACACCGCGTGCAGTGTGCCGTTCGGCGTCGTGAGCGTGGCGGGCTGGCCGCCCTTCGTCAGGATCTTCACGCCGGGGTACGCGGCAATCTTCGGGAACAGCGCCTCGAGGCCATGCACGCGCAGCGACATGTTCGCGGCACCGGGATCGTAGAAGCGCGGGTTCTGCGCCTTGCGCTCGATGTCCTTGTATTCGATGAGCTCGATGCCCATCGCAATGCCCGGCACCTTCAACACGGCGACGCGCGACTGGCCGCCTTCCGTGTGCCCGAACTTGGCGACGGCATCGTTCGGGCCGAACGGAATGTTGCCGGACACCGTGAGACCGAGCACATCGCGATAGAAGCCGACGGACCTGTCGAGGTCTGCGACGATGTGCGCGAAGTTGCCGACGCCGACGACGTCGCCCGCGGGTGCTGGTTGTGGCGGCTGCTGCGCTTGGAGCGACGTTCCGACGGCTAGCGCGCCGACCAATGCCAACCATTGCCAGCTACGCGCTGGCGTACCTTGAGTGCGCGACATTCGAAGCCCCCCCGGTGGACGAAAAACGCGCTGGGAGCGTAGCACGAGTCGTGCGGCGAACCTCGCGCGAGCGAGCGCTACCGGGTGGCGCGTGTACCGTTACAGCGCGTGCCTCACGCGGGTCGATGTCTGCCGCGTGCGAGCCACGCGCCGAACACCACCGCGGGCACAGCCGGGATCGCGACCGCGAGGTTGTACGCCCACGGCAAGTTCGACCACTCGACATACAGGTGCTCGTAGGCGAGATACAGACCAATCACGGCCGCGAGCACCCAACCCGCCTGACGGCGAGCGGCGATCAGAACCGCGAGCCCGCCCGCGACGATTTCCGCGATCACCCAGAACGAGGCGTTCACTGCGGACATTCCGGTCGTGAACTCGTAGACGTGTTGCTGGAACCAGACCCGCCCATGCGCCGCGTACTCCGGCCAGAGCTGCGCGAGGGAAACCGTAACGCACAAGAACACAACCATCCACACGACGGCGCCGACGACCACGCCGAGCACACTGCGCAGCAGATTCATGACGATCCCTCCCCCGAGGAAAACGCGGACCATACTAGCGCAACACCCCCGCGCGGCCCATTCTCACTCGGGCTTGTGCTGTGCCGCCCCGCGACGCACGCTTCGCTGTAACCAACCCGTGGGGGATCGATCGATGAGCAACGACTCCGACCAGCCAAAGATCAACCGACGCGAGATTCTGGCTGCGGCGAGCCTGCCCGTGGCCGCGGCGCTCGCACCGTCCGCGCTGCTCGCGCAGGAGCGCCGCACGCAGCGGTCCAGCGCGCCGAAACGGATTCGCGTCGGCATCATCGGCGCCGGCGGCATCGTCAACACCGTGCACGCGCCGGGGCTGCGCAGGATGCCGGGCGTCGAGATCGTGGCCGTCGCGAACCGCTCGCTCGAGTCGAGCCAGCGCGCCGCGAAGGAGTTGAACATTCCGCGCGCGTACGCGGACTGGCAGCAGCTGTTGAAAGCCGACGGCATCGATGCCGTGCTGATCGGTACCTGGCCTTACACGCACCGCGAAATGACACTCGCCGCACTCGACAGCGGGCGGCACGTACTCTGCCAGGCCCGCATGGCGAACGACTCGGCCGAGGCGCGCGACATGCTCGCGGCGTCGAAGCGCCACTCGAATCTGGTGTGCCAGCTCGTGCCCACTTCGCAGAGCTACCGCATCGATCGCGCCGTCCAGGGGCTGCTCGCGAACGGCGGCATCGGCGAAGTGCTCTCCGTGGAAGCGCAAATGCTGCAACGCGGCTTCGCGAACTTCAGCGGCGAGCTCGACTGGCGCCACGACGCGCGCTACAGCGGCATCAATGCGCTGAACGTGGGCGGCACGTACGAAACGATGATGCGCTGGCTCGGTCCCGGCAATCGGGTGGTCGGCAAGACGCGCATCCAGATACCGAAGCGGCGCGACGAGAAAGGCGCGGAGCACGCGGCGTCGATCCCCGATCACGTCGAGGTGCTGTACGAGCTTGGCAATGGCGCACCGGTGCACATGCGGTTCAGCGAGACCACGGGGCTCTCGCGCGGCAACGACATCTGGATCCACGGCAGCGAAGGCACGATCCGCATCGACAACGAGCAGAACATCTTCATTGGCCGCCGCGGCGACAAGGAGCTCGCGGTGTATCCGAATCCACCCGAGGCGCAGGCGAAACATCGCGTGGAGGAGGAGTTCATCAACGCGATCCGGGGCGTCGAGCCGGTCAAGCTGAACACGTTCGAGATCGGCGTGCGCTACATGGAGTGGACGGAGGCCATTCATCGCAGCGCCCGAACGGGTGCGGTCGTGGCATTGCCGCTGACGATCTGACGGTCGAGCATTGGCGGCAGACGAGTCGCCAAGGTCGACGCTACGGTAACGCTTGCGGCAGCTGCCGAGGCGCGCGAGGATGGTCGTTCGAAGGTTCCGCTCGGGGGAGACGGCCTCATGTCGAAGGTAACTCGCATTTCCGCAGCCGCAGCCGCATTCGCGCTGCTGGCATTCGCGGGCGTTTGCGTCGCGCAGGGGCCACCCGGCGGCATTACGCCGGAGATGGTCAACACCACGCTGCCCGAAGAAGGCGCGCCGAAGGCGGTGCCCGGCCCATACGCCGTCACCTCCGAAGCGGCGTTCGGCGCACCGGGCCTCAGGGCATTCCACCCGACGGACCTCGAGAGCTTTCCAAAGCGCGACACGCTGCCAGTGGTTCTGTGGGGCAACGGCGGCTGCGCGATCGACAGCACGCGCTACTCCGGCTTCCTCTCGACGATCGCGTCGCACGGCTTCCTCGTGATCGGCACGGTGCCGAAGGAAGGCGACGCGCGCCGTCAGGCCAATGCCGACGACATGCGCGCCATGATCGACTGGGCCGAGAAAGAAAACCTGCGCGCGGACTCACCACTGAAGGGCAAGATCGCGACGAATAAGATCGCCGCAATGGGCCAGTCGTGCGGCGGTTTCATGTCGATCAGGATCGGCGCGGATCCGCGCGTCGGCACCATCGGGGTATTCAACTCGGGCGCACAGAACGCTAACCCGAACCTGCCGCCAGGGCTCGTGCCCACCATGGACACGCTGACGAAGCTGCACGGCCCCGTGCTGCTGATCAACGGCGCGGAGCGCGACTTCATGACGCCGACGTCGAAGGGCACGTTCGACGCGATCGACAAGCTGCCCGTGTTCTACGGCTCGCGCCACGGCGCCGGGCACACGGCCACCGTGTTCCACCCGGGCGGCGGCGAGTACGCGAACGTCGCTTCGAACTGGGTGCTCTGGCAATTCAAGGGCGACAAGCAGGCTTCGAAAATGTTCGTCGGCAAGAGCTGCTCGCTCTGCACCAATTCGAATTGGGACACACAGGCGAAGCTGCTGAAGTAGCCGGCCCGCAGAGCTACGGCGCACAGAAACCCGTAGAGGGGACGCGCAATCGCTCACCTTGGGGAGCCGCCCACAAGTTGGCGTGGTGCTGCTGCGCAATGATTGGTGATTTTCACCACTAGCGACACGGCGCGTCCCACCCGCGACACCGCGAGCTTGCAGCTCCCCTCCCCCGTTTCTCCAATGGAACAACGAGTTCGCCGCGTTTTCCGGCGACGGCACGCTCCTTGCTTTGGAGTACGCGTCCGTCACCCACAGGGAGATCAGTTCGATGAACTTCGTCAACGGCATCGCAGCAGTCGCGGCGCTGTCAATCGCTTCCACCGTGTTCGTTGGGAGCCCGCGCGCCGATGAGCGCCAGGTCATCGCACTCGCAGACACCGGTAACGCACGCATCGCGCCCGCCAACGCATCGCTCGAGAGCTATGCGGGTTTGTACGCGTCACCCGAGGGCGAGGCGTTCGTGATCACTCGCGACGACGATCATCTGACACTCGAGGCCCCTGAGGCGTGGGAGCACGGCTCGCTCGAGCTGTGCGCCAGCAGCGTGGACACCTTCGTCACGCTCGACGGCGCGGTGCGCGTCGATTTCGTGCGCGATGCGCAGGGGTCGATCGTCGGCGCGGCGCTGTCGCACGGCGAGGCGCAAACCCTGGCGGGCAGCCGCAGCACGCAGCGCGGTGTCGTGACGATCGAGGACCCGGTTTCTCCAGCGCTCGCCTATCCACGGGCGATCGTGACGATCTACGACGTGGTTACGAACCCTGCTTCCCCCAGCACGGTCGCGTCCGTCAACTAAAGATTCGTCACGGCCTGGGGGCGGCGCTTGCAGCGCCGCCCCATTTTTTTTTGCCGCCACGAGCGTCTCTAGTCCTCCGCCCAAGGATCCTGTTCGATGGCTTCGAGCGGCACGCCGGTGGCGGTGTCAATGACGAGCGCCAGATAGCGCTCCCGCGCAACGATCGGCACAAAGCCCAAGCGCTGCGCAGGCAGCCCGAGTCGGCCGGGTAAGCGCTCGATCTGCGCACGAACGTCGGGCCGCGAGCTATGCAACATGCTTAGGGATCTCGCGCTCGCCACGACCTGGCCCACCTGCTCCCGGTAGGGCGACCACGACCCCGGGCGGTGGTCGATATCGGGCTTGCCGGCGAACAACGTTTCATCGAGCAAACGTTGTTGAGCGGCGGTATCCGTGGGGCGCATCGCGACGGCCAAGACAGGGCCCACGAGCGGCTTGGCTCCGAGCCGCTCGCGGGCTTTGTTCCACTCGGACTGATCGACTTCCGACTGGGTCAGAACGGTGAAGCGGTCCACAGCGAATACGGTGAAGTACGGCCGCTCGCCGTAAATGACTGTCACTCCGTAGACGAATGCGACCAGCTGCACGCTGAGGATGAAGCACAGATCGAACCACAGCCCTTTCTTGCCCGGCTTGAAGAGCAGCAGCGTGAGTAGCGGCCCCAACACCAAATCGACGCCGATCAATACGCGCAGGGGGTGCCACGCTCCGGAGATCTGGAAATACGGGTGCGGGTACCACACGAAGAACACGAGGACGCAAACGGCGCTTACGATCACGGTGCTCGACAGAAGATGCGTCACGAACGCCCTGCCGCGGCTGATGGCGAGCCAACGTGGCACTGGCCGTACGGTAGATGCTCGATCAGGCGTCAACGACGTCGTGCTGCTCATGGGTCGGTATTTTGCCGGGCCGAATACGTTACGACCTGTGACCTGCGCCACAGGACGGCCCATTCCGCGAATGAAGGGTCCGAGGCGCGGTCCAGGGCCCAGGAACAATGGATGCCGCGGGGTGGGAGCGTCAACCGTACGGCAGCGCTATTTGCGCGCGCCGAGCCGTGCGAGCAGCTCCGAGAGATGTTCCGGGCTTACGTAGAAGTGCTCGCAGACACGACCCCACAACATCGCAGTCGGCACGTTGCGGCCACCGCGCTCTTTCTGCGTTTCGTGCAACACGTACAGCACGACGCGCTCCTCGCGCGTGAGCCCGTCGCGAACATCCGGCAGCACGTCCTCGGGGACTTGGGGTTCTGTGGTATCGCTCATGACGGGCGTTTTGAAACCAGCACGATTGTAGTACCTTGCGCGGCATCGGTTGGGGGGAGAGCAGGATGAGAAGGTTCTTTTGCGGGTCGCTCGCCGCAAGCGTGCTGGTCGCAGGCTCGGCCGCCGCGCACCACAGCTTCGGCACGTTCCTGATGAACGAGAACATCGAGCTCAAGGGCACCGTCACGAAGCTCGACTACGTGAATCCGCACTCCTGGCTGCATCTCACCGCGACCGGACCCGACGGTAAGACCTCCGAGTACAAGTGCGAGATGCGCTCGGCCACGACGCTGCGCCGCTCCGGCTGGACGCTCGAGATGTTCGCACCCGGCACCGGCGTGACGGTGCAAGGCGCACCGGATCGCGTGGACCCGCATGCGTGCTACGTGAGCTCGCTGGTGCTCGCCGACGGCACGCAGCTCGATCGCTACGGCCAACGTATCGAGGCGAAGGCACCTGTCGAACGCGCCGCTCGGACGCCGAGCGGCGAACCGAACCTCGCGGGCGACTGGGCGCAGGAGCAGCTCGTGATGACGGACTCGAAAGGCTTGAACGGGACGCTCGTGCCGCTCTCGCAGGTTGGCAAGTACGCGCCGGGCGGCGTGCCCGAAGGGCAGCGCGAGATCCCGGGCGCGCGCGGCACGGCGGAAGCGAACGCAGGCGGGCTGCCATTGAATCGGCCCGCGCCGCGCAGCGCGGTCGCACTCACCGACGCCGGCAAGGCCGCGATGGACAAGCTCGCCGCACTACCGCGCGCCGCGCGTTCGTGCATGCAGGGGAGCATCGTCTCCGATTGGGGCGGCGAGCCGGTCAACCGCATCACGCAGGGCGCCGATACCATCACTCTTCAGTACGGCCGGCTCGGGCTCGAGCGCACGATCGACATGAAGGCCGCGGCGCACCCCGCGAACGTGGCGCCGAGCCGCGCGGGGCACTCGATCGGCAAGTGGGAGGACGACGTGCTCGTCGTCGACACCGTCGGCTTCCTGCCCGGAACACTGACCGGCGTAACGCCGAACAGCAACAGGCTGCACGTCGTCGAACGGTTCACGCTCGATGCCGCGACGATGACGTTGAAGCGCGAGTACACGGCGAGCGACCCCGCGTATCTCGCGGCGGAGTTCAAGGGTTCGGACACGGTCGCGCCATCGAACGTACCGTACGCGCCCGAGGCGTGCGAGGACCTCACACCAACCGGCGCTCCGACCGCGGGCCGCTAGCTTCGGCTCAAAGCACCGCCGCGCATCACGCCGGCCGCGTTCGCTAGGCGGTCAATCGCGGACCTCAACCGGTGGTTGGCCCGCGTCACGGACGACCGCCAACCACTTGACCGACTCCTTGGGATACGCCCAGGCTCTTTCGAACGCATCGAACGATACCCTGCGGTTCTCCTGGCCCGGCGGCCCCGGGTCGTGAACGATCAAGCCGTGCTCGTCGAACCCCTTCACGACCACGAAGTGCCCGAGGTAACCGTCGCGGTCGTTCAAGGCTCGCGAGTTGACGTTGCAGACGACCAGGCCGCCCGTTGTCACCGCGCTGCGAATGTCATCGATGGTCGGGATCCGGACTTCGCACCGGATCTTCTCGACAAAGATCGCGGCCTCCGCCTGCACGCGCGACAGGTCGAGGCCGCGATCGAGCGATTCCGCGAACTCCTGGCCGGTGACCTCCGCGATGTAGGCTCGGCCCTCCGCGGCGAATCGCCGGTTGTCCATGAGCTCTAGGTTGGTCACGTCGAGCCCGAGCTCGCGGAGCCACGTGAGACCGGCGAACGGCCACGTGCCGTATCCGGCGACCTTACCCGTGATCCGGTCGAGCGCCGCCCACGACTGATCGTGCGGCGGTCGAAACCGCTGCACGAGCATCTTTATGGCCGCCTGATAGCAATGCGTCGCGTCGGGATTCGCGACGAACGGCACTTCTTGGTCGTAGCGTTGCATGACTACCGTTGCCCCAAAATTGGGCATCGGTTCGGGGAGTTCCCAGTCAACTCCACGGGCTTCGATGCCTCGAATTGCGAAACTATACTGCGATCGTTCGATTTCGCCGACCGATCTCGTCGTCATTCCTCGAGGAGACGTTTCTCCACCGAGCCGAAAACGCTGACGTTGCTGGCCGAGGGAAAGAGCAAACCTGCCAAACCTGACGCTACGTGTCGGACCGCGAGGGTACGATCGCCCACCATCTCGGCTATGATCCTTGTCGTTCCCGACCCGCTGAACTATCCGGTAATCGAGCGCAGCCCATGAAATATCTGCCGCTGCTGTGGGCCAATTTGCGCCGCAAGCGCGTGCGCACTCTGCTGACGTTCCTGTCCGTGGTCGTGGCGTTTCTGCTGTTCGGGTTGCTCGAGGCCGTCAGCTACGCGCTGACGGGCGGCGCCGAGCTCGCAGGCCAGGACCGGCTCGTCACGCAGCACCGCGTCTCGTTGATCCAGTACCTGCCCAGGAACTATCTGGACCGCATTCGCGGCCTCGAAGGCGTCAAGGTGGCCACGTCCCAGGATTGGTTCGGCGGCATCTATCGCGACGACCGCAACCAGATCACGGCCACGGCCGTCGATCCGGACACGTTCTTCGAGGTGTATCCCGAATTCGCCGTATCGCCGGAGCAGATGAAGATCTGGCACTCGACGCGCACGGCCGCGATCGTGGGCCGTGACGTCGCCGAGCGTTTCGGCTGGAAGGTGGGCGACAAGGTGCCGCTGCGCTCGAACATTTTCCGCAAGCGCGACGGCAGCGATACGTGGGACCTCGACATCGTCGGCATCTACTCACGTGGAGAACGGCGACAACACGAACGTGTTCCTGCAGTACGACTACCTGAACGAGGCGCGCACGTTCGGCCACGACGAGGTCGGCTGGATCATCCTGCGCATCGACGATCCCAACCGCGCAGCGACGATCGAGAGCACAATCGACACACTGTTCGCGAACTCTTCGACAGAAACCCGCACGACGACCGAGAGCGCGTTCCTGCAGGGGTTCGCAAACCAGATGGGTAACATCGGCCGGATCGTGACGATCGTCGCCGCGGCCGTGTTCTTCACGATGCTGCTCGTCACGGCGAACGCAATGGCGCAGTCGGTTCGCGAGCGCGTGCGCGACATCGCCGTTATGCGGACACTTGGCTTCTCGAACGGCTCCATCGTGACCCTCGTGCTGGTCGAAGGGCTCGTGATCACCGTGCTCGGCAGTGTGGTCGGCCTCTGGTTCGGCGATGCCCTGGCGAAATCAGTCGGCAAACAGATGCAGCAGTTCTTGCCGCTGATGATGACGCCGCCGAACTCGTACCTCGCCGGCTTGATCCTGGCCGTCGGCCTCGGCGTCTTGTCGTGCGCGATTCCGTGCCTGCAGGTGTCACGACTCGAAGTCGTCGACCAGTTGCGGCGCGCCTGAGCCGTCACCGGAGCATTCTCGATGTCGCCGTTGCAACAGACGCTGGCCGTAACTGCGATGAATCTGCGCAGCGTGAAAGAACGAAAAGGCACGTCACTCGTCGCGGTCGTCGGTATCGCCGGCGTCGTGGCCGTGCTGATCGGCATCTTCTCGATCAACGAAGGATTCCGCTCGGTGCTGCAGCTCGCAGGCTCCGACGACGTCGCGATCGTGCTGCGCGGCGGCGGCACGGACGAGATGACGAGCGGGCTTTCGCAGACGCAGACCCGCATCATTGGCGACGCGGCGGGTGTCGCACGGGTGGACGGGGAGCCCGTGGCGTCCGCTGAGCTCTACGTGATCGTCGACGTGCCGCTGAAGAGCACAGGGACGCCGGCAAACGTACCGCTGCGCGGGGTCGGCCCGAAAGCGGCGAGCCTGCGTCGCGGCTTCCGCCTGCTCGAAGGCCGGATGTTCACGCCGGGCACGAACGAGGTCATCGTCGGCCGCGGCGCCGCGCTCGCGTACGAAGGCCTCGACGTCGGCGCGGAGCTGCGTAAGGGCGACGCGGGTGTGGAACATCGTCGGCAGCTTCGCGGATGCAGGCAGCGTCGCCGAGTCCGAGATCTGGAGCGACGCGATCGTGCTGCAAGGCGCTTACAACCGCGGGACGAGCTATCAGTCGGCGCGCGTGCAGCTCGAGAGCGCCGACGCACTGCAGACATTCAAGGACGCGCTTGACGAGCGATCCGCGCGTCAACGTCCGCGTGTTCACGGAGAAGGACTACTACGCCCAGCAGTCGCGCTCGCTCGTGACGCTTGTGACGATCTTAGGCCGCGTGATCGCCGTACTGATGGGCCTGGCCGCGGTGTTCGGCGCGTTGAACACGATGTACTCGGCCGTCGCGAGCCGCACGCGCGAGATCGCGACGTTGCGGGCGATCGGCTTCAGCGCCGCGCCCGTCGTCACTTCGGTGCTGGCCGAGGCGCTGCGCTCGGTCTCCTCGGGCGGCGCCATCGGCGGGCTGATCGCCTACGTCGGCCTGAACGGCGTGCGCGCTCGACGATGAACTGGTCGTCGTTCAGCCAGATCACGTTCGCGTTCACGGTAACGCCTGCGCTGCTCGGGCAAGCGCTGCTCTACGCCCTGGTGCTCGGTTTCGTCGGCGGGCTGCTGCCGAGCGTTTGCGTGCCGCGCGCCTACCCGATCACCATCGGCCTGCGCGACAGCTGACGACGGAGAACCGAGCTCGTGGAAGACAGATCGGCACTCATCAATCAGCTGAAAATCGATAGGCCCGCGGAGATCGAGTCCGAACGGCGCTGGCCGATATGGGCGGCGATCGTGGCTGTCGTAATCGTGCTCGCCGGCGTCGCCGTCTGGTGGTTCCTGCCGCGCGGCATTCCCGTCGGCGTCGCGACGGCCGCCGCGCGCGCCAACCGACACGGTCGTGGGGCCAGGCACGATCCTCGACGCGTCCGGTTACGTCGTGGCGCGGCGCCAGGCCACCGTATCGTCGAAGCTCACGGGCAAAGTTGTGGAGGTGTCGATCGAGGAAGGCCAGCGCGTCGCGCGTGACGAGGTCATCGCGCGGCTCGACGACACGAACGCGCGCGCGGCCGTCGAGCAGACGCGCGCGCAGCGCGCGCAGGCCGAGGCGAGCCTCACGGCCGCGCGCGTCGCGCTCGACAACGCCGTCCCGACGTTCCGAGCGCAACGAGCAACAGCTCGCGAAAGCCGTCATCAGCGCGCAGACGTTCGACACGGCCAAAGCCGCGTACGACGCGGCGCGCACCAGCGTCGACGTCGCGCAGCGTGCGGTGGGGGTCGCCGCAGCAAACCTCGCGGCCGCCGAGCGCAATCTCGAGGACACCGTGGTCCGCGCGCCGTTCGCAGGCATTGTGACGGTCAAGGCCGCGCAACCCGGCGAGATGGTGTCGCCGGTCTCCGCCGGTGGCGGTTTTACGCGTACCGGCATCGGCACGATCGTGGACATGGATTCGCTCGAGATCGAAGTGGACGTCAGCGAGAACTTCATCAATCGCGTGCACGCCGACCAACCGGTCACCGCGAAACTCAACGCGTATCCCGACTGGAGCATCCCGGCGCACGTGATCGCGATCATCCCGACGGCCGACCGGGCCAAGGCTACCGTCAAAGTGCGCGTCGGTTTCGATGCAACGCGACGATCGCATCCTGCCGGAGATGGGCGTGCGCGTGGCATTTCTGAGACGGCGACAAGAACGAGCCGCCCGCGGAGTCGAGCGGCGGCCAGCGCGCGCTGATCGTGCCGACGAGCGCCGTGCAGGCCAGCGGCGATACTGGCGTCGTGTTCGTGCTGAACGAAGACCACGTCGAGCGGCGCAGCGTGCGGCTCGGCGCACGAACGTCCGCCGGGCAAATCGTGCTGTCCGGCCTCACGGCAGGCGCGAGGCTCGCGACGGGCGATATCGAAAAGCTCACGGACGGCGCCAAGGTCCGCATCGCGAACTGAAGGGGAGAACAAACATGAGCGCGTTGGTTTCGATCAAGAACGTCGTCAAGAACTATGTGCGCGGCAAACAGCGCGTCGAGGTGCTGCACTCGCTGAATCTGGAAGTGGAGGCCGGCCAGTTCCTGGCGCTCATGGGGCCGTCGGGCTCCGGCAAGACCACACTGCTGAACCTGATCGGCGGCCTCGACAAGTGCGATGCCGGCGAGCTGACGGTGGCCGGCCAGCGGCTCGATAAGCTATCGTCGGGGCAGCTCGCGAAGTGGCGCGCGCGGAACGTGGGCTTCATCTTTCAGTTCTACAACCTGCTGCCCGTGCTCTCGGCCGAGCGCAACGTCGAGGTGCCGCTGTTGCTGACGAAGCTGTCGGGCCGCGAGCGCAAACGCAACGTGCAGGCCGCACTCGAGCTCGTGGGCCTTTCCGATCGCGCGAAGCACAAACCCGCCGAGCTCTCGGGCGGCCAGCAGCAGCGCGTCGCGATCGCGCGGGCGATCGTCGCGGACCCGACGCTGCTCGTGTGCGACGAACCGACGGGCGACCTCGATCGCGAGACTTCGGAGTCGATCCTGAGCCTGTTGCAACTGTTGAACCAGAAACAGGGCAAGACGATCGTCATGGTCACGCACGACCCGCGCGCCGCGGATCATGCTTCGCGGCGGCTCTACATGGACAAGGGGTCGCTCGTCGAGTCGCCGGCCGCAGCGCACTAGTCGCCTACGCTCGCTGTCTCGGCAGGCCGCAGGCCGCGGCGTATGATCCCCGCATCACTAACGAACGGGGGGTGACCGTGAAACGTTTGATCCTTGCGGCAGCGCTGCTGCTGTCTGCCGTGCTCGTGAGCGCCGCCGACGATTCCAAAGTCAAGTTCGTGAGCCACGAGCAGGTCGCCAAGGGCGGCAGTCTCGCGACGGCGCCGAGCTTCTCGTCACCGTCGCGCACCGCGACAAACCGGGCATGGTCGAGGTGCACGACAAGGAGACCGACACGCTCTACGTCCTCGACGGCTCCGCCACGATCGTGACCGGCGGCACGATGGATCGGCGGCAGCGTGACGGCGCCGGGCCAGCAACGCGGCTCCGACTATCACCGGGCGGCACGGCACAGAAACTCGTCAAGGGCGACGTCATGGTGATCCCGGCCGGCATCCCGCACTGGTTCAAGGAAGTGCCGAACGACACTACCGTGGACTACTTGCACGTCGTGGAAGGCTCGGTACGTCAAGGCGCCGGAGTACGTCCGGTGTCAGCTTGTCCGGCCAGGCGCGCGGCACGCCGTGTAGGCCGGCACAGCGAGCCATGCGCGCGCGAGTCGACGTCGACGAGCTCGCGGACCGGCGTGTCGACTCGTCGTGGCTCCGAGATGCGAGCTGCAGGCCAAACCGCTCACGAGCTGCCGATGGGCGCGGAATCAAACCACGGTCTTGACACTGATCGATTCGCTGAACCGTACTCGGCGCCATAACGCAATACGGGGAGCGCGGTACATGCGCAGGCGCCCCGGTGTGGCCGGTACGCGGGACCGCGTGTTGCGACGATCTCACAGGCTCAGACGCCTTTCGAGAACAGGAGCCAGCATCGCCGGCCTCAGCAGGCAGCGCCTTCTCGGCCGCGTCCTTGTTGTAGACCGTCGTGTCCGGCGGGCACCAGCCGTGCGCGGCCGGGTACACCTCGACCTCGGCGGCAAGCTTCGCCTTCGCGAACTCTTCCTTCAGCACGTTCTTCGCGTCCGGCTCGCGCATGTCGTCGTTCTCGGCGACGGCGAACAGGAAGCTCGCCTTCATCTGCGGAATCAGCAGATGCGGGCTGTCCGGGGCCTTCGTGACGAGGCCGCCGCCGTGGAACGTGCAGGCCGCGCCGACGCGGTTCGGCACTGCGGCCGCCGTGCGAAACACCTGCGGGCCGCCCATGCAGTAGCCGGTCGTGCCGACCTTCTTGCTCTTGTCGACTTCAGCGCGGCCGATCGAGCCACGCAACGAACGCCTTCGCGTCGTCATGTGCGTCGTCGGCACTCAGCGTCTGCGCAAGCGGCAGGACGTCCGGGATCGGCGTCTGCGCACCGTTCGCTGCCGTCGGCGCCTTCTTCGTACGGTAGAACGGATTGATGACGAGCACGCTGTAGCCCGGATTCGGCAAGGCGCTTGCCCATCTGCCGGAACGCCGGGCGCAGGCCGAAGATGTCCGGCCACACGAGCACCGCCGCATGCGCTCCGCTCGCCGGCGCCGCGAAGTACGCATCGCACTCGCCATCCGGCGTCTTGATCATGACTTCGCTTTCCTTGACGTCCATCGCGTTCGCCGCGCGCGGCAGCGCGAACGCGACGCCGACGGCGGCCGCGAGCACGCCCATGTCGCGGCGCGAGTACTTCTTCAGGTCCTCTTCAAAATGATCTTGGTCGCACATGTTGTGCCTCCCTCCAGTGATGGTTCTGAATCCGCTCGGCGCGGTCGTTCTACTTCTGCCCATCGCCTGCCAGACATCCGCTTTGTGCTGCGGAGCCGCGGAGACATGGACGTTGATGTAGCGATCGAAATCCGTGAGCTTCAGCTTCTCGAGCGCCGGCACCAGCGCGCGGACGTGATCGTTGGCCGGCTCGCCCGGGTTCACCGAGAAGTCGCCCTGGAACAGGATCTTCTCCTTCGGCATGTACGCGATCATCAAGCCATTCGAGTGCGGCGCCGGATAGATGTGGTACATCTCGACCGTCCGCGTGCCGTCCGTGTACACGCGCTTCTCGTCCACGGTCTCGACCTTCGCGCGCTTCGGATTCTTCGCCAGCACGTCGTCGAGCAGCGTTCGCGGCGTGTTCAGCGCGCGCTCGAGGAACTCCCGTTGTTCGCCTGCGTGATGATCGTCGCGCCTTCGGCCACGAGCGCCGGCAGCCCGCCCGTGTGATCGGAGTGCGGATGCGTGTTCATGACGTAGCGGATCGGCTTGCCCGGGAACAGCTTCTTCGTCTCCGCGACGTAAGCCGAGCCGCGCGCGATGCTCTGGCCGGCCTCGAGCATCATGACGTAGTTCTTGAACTCGACGACCACCGAGTCGTAGCTGCCGGGGCCCGTCGTGAGCCGGTACACGCCGTCGCCGAGCTTCTCGGTCGTGACGGTCAGCGCCGGCGCTTGGCCGCCGCCCGGAGGACCGGCGGGCGCATTGGCGGGCGCCGGCGCGAGCGCCGCGAGATCGGACGGGTTAGCCGCGAGCGTTCGTGACGTCCACCTCGAAGAACGGCCAGCCGCCGCGCGTCTGCTTGATCTCCGCCGGCGCCATCGCGCCGCCGAAGTCGCGCCAGTCGGTGTACGTGGCGACGACGTGCATGTCGCCCATGATGTTATCGCCGAGCCACGTCTCGACGCGCTCGACGAGGTTGTCGCCGTTCACGTAGCCGTTCACGACGTAGCTCTTACCGGACGGCGCCTTCACCTTCGGGCTCCAGGAGAGCATCGTGTAGCTCTTGCCGCCCTCGGCCTTGCGGCTCGCGGTGGCACTGTTCTCGGCCGCGCCTTTCAGAAAGCCCCACGGCGTGATGTACAGCTCGAGCGACTGCGGCCCAGGGCTGCGACACATCCGCCTGCTGCGCCGTGACCTGCTGGAAGAACGTGCCCTGGCTGATCGTCGTCGAGCCGCCGGGACCGATGTTCATCGTGGTACCCGTGTGACGCGAGGTCGGCGCGGCGAGATCGATGACGCGCACGTAGTTCGTGATCGGCCGCATCGGATCGTGCGTGCCGTGGCAGACCAGCTCGGCGGCGTTCGCACCGCACTGCTGGAACGCGACGTCGCGCGCCGAGCCCGAGTACGTGATGGACCTGACGTTACCCAACGCTTGCTTGGGCGTTCGCGATGACGGTCTTGGCGTCCTGCGCCATCGCGGTCGCGCTGAGCGCGAACGCACAGACGGCGACCCCAGGTGATTTTCTTTAGCACGGCGATTCCCCCTAACAGTCCGAGTTGTTAGAACAACCAGGATTCTACATGGGTTGCCGCGAATGCCAGACGGGTAGCGCGGACACCCATAGGGGGTGCCCCGACCGCTACGCTACACTCCCGCGCACGCCGAAAAACGCGAACCCTTGGGGGGTATCACGATGAAACTCACGCTCGCCGCCGCTGTGTTCTTGGGCTGCGCGGCCGCCACCGCGGTCGCGCAGAAGCCCTCGTCCGCGTTCGATCGCGGGCACGGCCAACAGGCTTGGCAAAACTCCGGATACGCGGCCGTCGCGGCCAAGTGCAAGACGCCGCCGAAGGCGCCCTCGATCGGCGGCGGCGCGGCGACACGGCCAGCACGGCCCTCCCCCGCTCCCGCACTGCCGCGCCCCGGCCGCGATCCCCGGCGTGATCGCTGCGGGACAAAGCTGGAAGGTGGTGTGGGCGTGGGAAGGCAACAACGTCGACGGCCCGATCGCCGGCGACGACGGCTCGATCCTGTTCGCGAACAACGACGCGGGCAACGTCATGAAGCTCGACCCGGCCACGGGCCTCGCGACCGTGCTGTTCGACAAGACGAATACCGGCGGCGCGCTGTCGCGGAGCAAGAACGGCGCGCTGTTCCTCGCCGTGCGCGGCTTGGGCGGCGGCATCGAGCAGCTCGAGCCGCAACGCAAGATGTTCGCGAACACGTTCCAGGGCGAGCCGTTCGAATGCGCCGGCGGCGTCGTGAACGACCTCATGGCCGACGCGCGCGGCGGCGTATACCTCGCGGTGAGCGGCTCCGGCGTGTTTCTACGCGAACCCGCAGGGCGTGTTCACGAAGTACGGCGACGTGCCTGGAGCCAACGGCATCATCCTGAGCCCGGACGAGAAGGTGCTGTACGTGACGAACGGCGGCGTCGCTGGTCGCATTCGACGTGCAGGCAGACGGCTCTCTCAAGAACCAGCGCGACTTCGGCAAGCTGCGCGGCGGCCAGGGCGGCGACGGCTCGGCAGTCGACGCGGAAGGCCGCGTGTACGTAGCCACCGGCCAGTCGGCCGACGTGTTCTCGCCGAGTGGCGAATTCCTGGGCTCGATCCCCGGTCCGAAAGGCATGCACGGCGTGGCGTTCGGCGGCAAGGACAAGAAGACGCTGTTCGGCATCGTGTTCTATGGCGGCTGGGGCACGCCGAGCGCGCGCAACCAGCTGGTCGCGATCCCGTTGCTGGCGCAGGGGTACATGGGCCGCGCGAAGTAGGCCGCAACGCACACCGTAGGCGGCGGCGTTCTACCGTGCCGCACGAATCCCGGTTGACCGGAATGGGTCGTTCGCTAGCCAGCACCGGTTCCAACGGCACCGTTGCGAGAACCCGATAAGTGCGCTGGCCCGACATCGCATTCAGCGCCGCGACCCTGCTCGGCCTCACGGTTCTCCTGCAGCCGCGCTTGGTGCGACTGCCGCTGTGGCGGGCAACGGTAACGCCGCTGGCATCGATCATCGGCTCGGGATTCCTGGTTGCCGCACCCATCCTGAGCTACACCGCGGGTCACTGGGCCTGGCTCGCAATGTTGGGACTGTGTGCCGCCGGTTATCTGTTCGGCGCCGCAGTCCGTTACAACATTCGGCACGCCGAACCGTTGTTGGAGCGCGAGCCTTCGCAACCGATCGTCTCGCTCGAGCGTTGGTCGGAGGCCGCGCTCGCGTTCGCGTATTTCGTCTCCGTGGCGTTCTACCTGAACCTGCTGGCCGCGTTCGCGCTGCGCATTGGCAACGTCGTGGATCCGCAAGCCATCCGCGTGGTGGCCTCGGCCGTGATCGTCGCGCTCGGAACGGTGGGCGTGTGGCGCGGCTTCGCGGCGCTGGAGCGGATAGAGACCATTGCGGTCGGCATCAAACTGTCGGTCATCGCGGGCCTGCTGGCGGCCCTGGGGGTGGCCGTCGCGGCACAGCTGCGCGACGGCGGTCTCGTGCTCACCGCCATGCCGAGCGTCGGCGGCGCGCATGAGGTCCGCGTGCTACTCGGCCTCGTCATTCTCGTGCAGGGGTTCGAGACCTCGCGCTACTTGGGCTCCGAGTACGACGCCGAAACTCGCATCAAAACCATGCGAATGGCCCAGGTCCTGGCTTCCGCCATCTATGTCGGATTCGTCCTGCTCGTGACGCCCTTTTCCGACGGCGCCCTTCCGGCAGCGGGCGGCGAAACGCATATCCTCGATACCGTCGCACGCGTGAGCTCGTTCGTCGGGTCGTTCATCGTGGTCGCGGCACTCGCCTCGCAACTATCGGCGGCCGTCGCCGATTTGAGCGGCTCCGGTGGGCTACTCGGCAATGCGTTTCGCGGCCGGGTGTCGATGCGGGTCGGCCTCTCGCTCACGGCCCTCGCCGCGCTCGCACTCACGTGGCTCGCCGATATCTACGAGATCATCAGCTACGCGTCCAGGGCCTTCGCGCTTTACTACGGGCTGCAATGCCTGCTGGCGGCGTACCTCAGCGCAAAGCATGGCGGCGCGGCGCAGCGCCGGATGGCCGCCGTATTCGTGGCCGCAGCGGTCCTTGCCGCCGCCGTCCTCCTGCTCGGTATCCCCGCAGAGGCCTAGAGGCCGCCTCTTGGAGGCACGATCGGAGCGCAGCGTGCGCGCGACCGATTCGAGTGCCCGCTTGGCATAACGCGGCAGTCTGTGACGCCGCTTCGTTCGTTCTGTAAACGCAGAGCCACTGCGTCCATATGGCCGCACACCACGCGGCGCTTTGTGATCCGCAACCGTGCGCCATCACCCCGTCAACGCGATCATGCACCCCGCGTTGTTTCCCCTCGAGTTCAGGCAATGGGCGCTTCGAGGCGCCGCGGTCGAAAAGGGAGTGGTCAATGTTCAGGAAAGGATTCACCGAGCGCTTTGCGCTCGCAGGCTTGGCAGGCATCGTCACTTTGACGCTCGCGGCGGCCTCGGCGGAGGCGGCCGGCGTTCGCAGCAGGGCCGGCGGCGCACAGCGCGGCAACACCATGCACCACACGGAAGGTCAACGCACGGCGAACGGTCGCACGCGTCACGACGACTGGACCAAGGCAAATGGCAAAACCGCGACGCGCGATGCAACGGTCGTCAACGATCGCGACAACGGCACGCGCACCCGCGACGTGAACTGGCAAGGGCCAAACGGCAAAACTGCAACGCGTGAGGATGTCACGCAACGCACGGCCGACGGCTACACGCGCGACAGCACGTTCACGGGCCCGAATGGCAAGACCGCCACGCGCGACGCCACGGTATCCCGCAACAAGGATGCGGGCACAGTGAACCGCGACGTTGTGACGACCGGCCCGAACGGCAAGACGCGTACGGTCAATGACGACGTTCAGCGGACCGACGGCGGCTACACGCGCGAAACGGTGCGAACGAACGCGAACGGCGCGACGACGACTCGCGACGTCGACGCCACCTACGACCCGGCCACGAAGACGTTCACGAAGGACGTGAGCGTCGAGCACGAACGCGCGACACCCCCCGCGACGCCGTAACCCGCGTCGCACCCCCAGAGGCCGCCACGGTTGTGGCGGCCTCTTTTTTTGCGCGCTCGGACTGCGCGAGAATGCGAGTCCGATGCTCACTGCACTGCACGAATTCATAGATCATCACGAGCGGCTGTTCGTGCTCACGGGGGCGGGCTGCAGCACCGGCTCCGGAATTCCGGACTACCGCAATGCCGACGGCGAATGGAAGCGTGCCCAGCCCGTCACTTTCCAGGATTTCGTGGCCAGCGAGCACACGCGCAAACGCTACTGGGCGCGCGGCCTCATCGGCTGGCAGCGCCTGCGGGCGGCACAGCCGAACGCGGCCCACCGCTCGCTCGCAGCACTCGAGTACCGCGGCCGAATCGAGCAACTCGTCACGCAAAACGTGGACGGACTGCACCAGGCGGCCGGCAGCCGTAACGTGATCGATCTGCACGGCCGCGCCGACGTCGTGCGCTGCCTGAAGTGCGAGCGCCGTTCGCCGCGCACGGAGCTGCAAGCCGAGATGCTGCGCCGGAACCCGCGCTTCGCCACGCTCGACGCGCTCGCGGCGCCGGACGGCGACGCCGATCTCGATGGCATCGACTTCGCGGCGTTCGACGTGCCCGCGTGCAGCACGTGCGGCGGATTACTGAAGCCCGACGTTGTGTTCTTCGGCGAAAACGTACCGCGCGAGCGCGTTCAACTTGCGTTCAGTGCGCTCGAGAGCGCGGACGCGATGCTGATCGTGGGCTCGTCGCTGATGGTGCTGTCGGGCTATCGCTTCGCGAGAGCCATGGCCGAAGCCGGCAAGCCGATCGCCGCCGTGAATCTCGGCAAGACGCGCGCCGACGACTTGCTTGTCGCTGAAGGTCATGCAGCACTGCGCGGACGCACTCGCGTTCCTGCTCGCGAGCGAGCCGGCCGCGAGCCGCGAACGGCGGGGAATCGGCGCCGGCTAAGCGCTCGCGCTGAGCGGCGGGTCGTGCGCCGCGGCCAACGCGTCGAGCGTGTCGCCCACGAGCGGCGCCGCCTTCTGCTCGGTGCCGTCGGCGGCCGGTGGCGCCACGATCGTCAAGTGCGCGACCGTCGCGGCGAAGATCCGCAGCTTCAACGACAAGCTGACCGAAAGCTGCGACGTGCTGTCGGCCGAAGGCGCGGGGGCCCCGAGCGCCCCGAGCAGCTGGTGCAGGAAATCGGCGATCGTCGTGAGCGCGCTGCCCGCGACCGAGGTAGCAGCCGGAGGGGCGGTCGTCGGCGCGGAGTCCGTCGACGGCGGCGTTGGCGCGTCGTCGATCGCGGCGGGCACATCGGCTGTCGAGGTCGATGCGTCGGGCGCGCTGGCGACGGGCTCCGTCGCGACCGGCGACGTGTCGTTGCCCGCGGTCGAGCTCGGCGGGGTCGACACCGGTAGCGCCGGCGTCTGCTCCGGAGCCGGCGCCGGTTTCGCAGCAACGGCGAGCGCCGGGCCGCTGTATGTGACGCTCTGGCGCACGCTCAAACGCAGGCCCACCTTCGCGAGCTGCGCGCCGTCGATATTCAGGTCCTGGGCAGCGGCGAAAGCCGCGGGCACGTCACCGGCGAAAAACTGATCGGCCAGCGCACCCACTTGCTCGACGACATTCCGAATCGCAGCGAGCTCGTCGGCGTTCAAGTCACCGTCTACGTGGAACGAGATCTTCACGCTGCTGCGCGCATCGACCGCCAGCTGCGCGACTTCCGTGCCACTGTCAGTGCCGCTCGACGCCGTTGCGTCCATCGCGTCGCGCACCTTGATGCGCAGGCGCACGACGTCGCCCTCCTGCGTAACGATGTACAGCCCCGCCCGCTCCGTGCGCCGGTAACTCAGCGTGGCCGCCGAATCGTCGGCCGTCTGCGAGCACTGGGGCGCGCCGCCATGGCAGTGGTGGCCGTGCGCCGGACCCCGCGTGGGGGGCGCAGGAGAACCCGTAACTTGCGAAAAAGAAAGAAGATTCGCCACCGAACCGATGCTGCTCGTGTCCATGTTCCGCTCGCAATATGTCAAGAGGGCGACACTATGTCGGCCATGACTCGCGAGACTTGAGGGCGGAGTCAGCGCGCGCCCGTACCCTCGGCGGCCGCGAGCATGGCCGCAACGCTGCGCTCGACGTCGGCGTCGGTCGTCGCGGCGCTGCACACGCTGATGCGCATGGCGGTGGCGCCCTGCCATACCGTGCTGCCGGCCCAGCAGGTACCGTCCTCCTGGATCGCGTCGATGACGCGCAGCGTCGTCGCGGCGGAACCGAACGAAACCAATACCTGATTCAACACCACGTCGTTCAGGATGCGATGGCCTGCGTTCGCCAAGGCTTCGGCGAACCGTCGAGCCTGCCGGCAATTGCGCTCGATGAGTTCCGTTACGCCCTTCTGTCCCAGCGACAGCAGCGCCGTCCACACCTCGACACCGCGGGCGCGCCGCGACAGCTCCGGCGTGAAGTCCGACGGGTTGCGTTGCGGCGAATCGGTCGGCAAGTACTCCGCGCTGATCGCCATCGCGCCGCGCAGCGCGTCCGCGTCGGCCACGAACGCGAGTCCGCAGTCGTAGGGGACGTTGAGCCACTTGTGCGCGTCGGTGGCCCAGGAGTCGGCGCGCGCGATTCCCGCAGTCAGATGAGCGCGACTCGGCGCCACGACAGCCCACAACCCGAACGCACCGTCGACGTGCACCCACGCGCCGGCGTCCTTCGCCGCAGCAATCAGCGGCTCCAGCGGATCGAACGCGCCCGTGTTCACGTTGCCGGCTTGCAGGCAGACGATGGCTGGCCCCGTAATCTTTGGGAGCGCGTCGGCGCGCATGCGGCCCTGCGCGTCGACCGGCACGTGCACGACACGGTTGCGCCCCAAGCCGAGCAAGCCCAGCGACTTCAGCAGCGTCGGATGCGCCTCCGCCCCCACCAGCACCGTGATCGGCGGCGCGCCGAACAGCCCGTCGGCGTCGACAGCCCAGCCCGCGCGCTGCAAAACCGCGCGGCGGGCGGCTGCGAGGGCCGTGAAGTTCGCCATCGTTCCACCCGTCACGAACGCACCCGCGGTGCTCGCCGGGAAACCGAACAGCTGTTTGAGCCACGCGAGCGCAACCTGTTCGAGGTGGCTCGCGCCGGGAGTCGAGCGATACAAACCGGTATTCTGGTCCCACGCCGTCGCGAGCCAATTCGCAGCGACGCGTCACGGGCAGCGCGCCACCGATCACGAACCCAAAGAACCGCGGGCCCGCCATGGCCATCGTCGCGGGCCCAACGCGCTCGTCGAGCAGCTGCAGGATTTCTGCGCCTGGCACGCCCTCCGCCGGCAGCACGATGTCGAGCTCCGCGAGCCGCTGCACGGCAGCGGGATCCGGCCGAACGGCCCGCTCGGCGAGCGATTCGAGATAGCGGCTCGCACGTTGCGCGGCGTCTTCCAGCAGTGGTTGCATACCGGGATCCTCCAAAGGACCCCCATATGCTGCACGCAGACGCGGTCGGAGAGGTAGCGGCCGCGGAGAGCTTAGAACGGGACCGTGAGCTCGGCGAACAACGACAGGTCGGTTCTGCCCTCGACGTCCGGGTGCGTCAACGGCTGGGCGAGCTCGAACGACGCCGCGACGTGCGACGTCTGCAACGAGAACCCCACACCGGCGGTGGCGGCGGACTCGCGCCCCGGCCGGTCGTTCTTCCATACCGCTGCGATGTCGTAGTAGCCGTATATCGACGCCTGCCCCAGCACTTTCGGCGCCGCGGCAAGGCGGCGGCGACCTTCGACCTTGGCGCCGGCGCCTGAATCGCCCGCGATCTCGGCCACCTCGAACCCACGCCCGAGGCGGTCGCCGCCAATCTTGAAGCGCTGGTCGTCCGGCAACACGGATACGCTTTGCTGGGCGAGCGCATCGAGGCGCAGCGTCCACGCATCGTTCAGACGCGCGAGCCGCACGTACGTGGCTCGGGAGAGGGAGAAGTCGCGGCGGCGCGGATCGTTCACGAGATCGAAGGCCACGAGCCCACTGCCGAGTCCGTTCAGCCCTTTGACCAGATCTACGGATGCGAGGGACTGCGCCGTGGCGCCCTGCTGCCAGGTCCAGGTCGAACCGGCGTCCAACATCCGCAGCCGCTCGTCGCGCAACTCAACGCCGCGGCGCGCGATGTTCAGGTCGTCGAGATCGAGCGTGAGATTCAGCGTCAGGGACGATCGCTCTTTGCGCCGCAACGGTAGCGCACCGCCAATCGTCAGCCGGTCCCGCACGTACAGATCGTCGAGGTCGCCGGCGCGTTCGTGCGGATTGGAGCGCGAATTGAAGGCGCTGAACGACAGGTTCGAGCCCGCGTCCCCGAGGGCCACGTTGGCCAGCACACCGGCGCCGTGATACTCGCCGTAGTCCGTGGCCGCTCCGAACATCGACCCCAGACTCGTGCGGCCGCCGAACAGGCCGTTCACCATGAACTGGCCCATCACGAATTCGGGGCCGACTTCTCCCGTGCCGCGGTTGCTGAGCCTTACGGCTCCGCTGATGGGGTCGAACTGCGTGTCGAGATCGAGCGCGTACGTGTTCGGGGCAGACGGATCGGCCTGAGTCGTCGCGGAAACGCGCAGGCCCGGCAGATCGCGCATATGGCGCAGAGCGGTCTGCATTGCAGCCGGCGTCACCGGACCCAGGGCGCGAAGGCGGGAGCCGAGCTCTTCGAGCCGCTCCCGGTGCGGACCCGGATCGCCGCTGACATTGACGGCCATGATCCGCGCCTCGAACACGTCGAGCCGCAAGACGCCAGCGCCTGTCAACGAATCGTCGACCTTGATCTGGGGCTGCGCGTAGCCGTCGGCTTCGTAGCGCGCGACGAGCGCACTCACGACCGCGCGAGCACTCTCGACGGAGATCTCTTTGCCGAGCTCCTCGCGATACACCGCAAACAACTGCGGCGGCGAGTAGACGCTCGAGCCGCGGATGACGACGGACGTCAAGATCGGAGCCGCATGCGCAGCGCCCGAGATTAATTCAAAGACGACCGCGATTATGCCAAGTGCGAAGGGAGCGGTTGTTCTGCGCGAGTTGAATTTGCGAATACGGCCTTCTGGACCGTTTGCTGCTCGACGCAGAGCCATCCTCGGGCTTTCGGTGTTGGCGTAGGGACCGCGGATTATGGACAACGCGCGGGGCGTTTGCCGTGACCTTGGTCACGCCACTCGCACCTGCGCATGACTATCATGTCTCCGTTCCACGACACGGAGCGTCGGGCGATGAAAAGAATAGCAACGCTGTCGATCAGCCTCACGGTCGCGACACTAGCTTGCTACGCGGGCTATGCGCTCGCAGCGGGTTCAGCAGCCGCCCGTCACGACCAACAACACCGCATCTCCGTCACCGCTGTATCCGGCGACGTCTCCGTCACGATGGCGGGAGAGCGTGCGAACGTCAGTGTCGACTCGACGGTCGGTCTCCCGGCGCACATCGTGACAGGCAACAACGGCACGCTCGGGCTCGCGCAAGGCCGCACGTCGATCACCATCGCGGCCGACAGCGACGTCGAGATTCCGCCCGAGGCCACCGACGGCCAACTGATCGCCCGCCTCGTCCAGAATCGCGGCAACGTGTTCTACGACGTCGAGCATCGCGACGTGGGTCGCCTGCGCGTCGAGACGCCGTTTCTCGTCGCGATCGTCAAGGGCACGCAATTCAATGTCGCCGCGCAACCGGACAGCACGACGATCTCGCTGTTTCAAGGCCAGCTCGAGATCCGCACTCCGGACGACCGCAGCGTCATCCAGTTGAACGCCGGCGAGATCGCGTTGCGCTCGCGGGCCGACGGCACGATCCGCGTGATCGGCATGAACGACAACCGCGTACCGGTGCCGGCGCAGCCGGGACGCCGCGCGGAGATTCCTTTGCCCGCCGCCGACGGGCGTGTCGCGACAGTCGCGGCCGAGGTCGCGGCCGGCGCCGCCCCCGGCGTTTCAGTCAGTACCGGTGCAACGACCACTGATGCGGGCTCGCGCCTGACCGCCGCCGTGGCATTGACCCCCGACGTCACCGCCAGTGTAGATGCCAGCCTCGGCGAGCGCGTCGCCCTATCGACGAAGACCGCGCTGGATGCCGGCAATACGAGCCTGGCGATCGATGGCGGAGCAAGCCTCGGCACGGGTAGCGTAAGTGCCAACGTGGCCACGACGGCCAACCTCGCGGGCGGTAGTGCGACTGTCAGCGTCGGCGCAGGCACCAACCTCGACACAGGCGCCGTCAGCGCCAGCGTCGACACTGGTATCAGCTTGGGCAGCGCCTCGGTCAGCGCTGGCGTCGGTGCCTCCGCCAATCTCGGCACGGGTTCCGTCGGCGTAGACCTCGGCGCCGGCGTCAGCCTGGGCGGCGCCACCGCAGCACCAACGGTCAGCGCGGCTGTCGACCTGAGCGCGCTGACCAGCAGTACGCCGACGTCAGGCGTGACGGCGAGCGTCTCGCTCGGCGCATCGCTGCCCATCAGCCCGGTCGCCGCCACGGCGACGACCGCCACGACACCCACGGTCGATGTCGGTCTAGGCGTCACCGCCAGCACCGGTTCGACCAGCACGAGCCTCGGCGCCGGCGTCAGCCTCGGCAGCACGTCGACGGCCACACCCGTCGCGCCGGCGGTCGACCTGAGCTCGGTGATCAGCACTGCACCTGTGTCGACGCCCGCGACCGGCATTTCGCTCGGCACGACGCTGACGGTGGGCACGGTCGCCGTCGGCGCAACGGTAGCCACGACACCCACGCTCGGCGTCGATCTCGGGCTCACGGCCGGCACTACCACGCCGACCACGGTTAGCACGGCTGCGCCCGTGGCGCCCGCGCCGCCTGCTCCCCCGGCGCCGACGCTCGGCGGACTGCTGGGCGGACTCGTGCGCCGGCCGTAGCATCTCGTGAAACGCCGATTCGAGGTGTTCTGGCCGGCAGCGGCCGTCGCCATCTTCACGGTCACGGCGCTATTACATGCGAGCGGCCGGTTGTCGCGCATCGAGCACGCCGTTGCCGATGCGCGCGCGAGCGTGCTGCAGCACGAACGCCGCTCCGATATCGTGATCGTCGGCATCGATTCGAAGAGCCTGCAGGCGCTGAACGAGTGGCCATGGCCGCGACGGCATCACGCACGGCTCTTACAGCAGCTCCGACGCAGCGCGCCGCAGCGCGTGTTCCTCGACATCGACTTCAGCTCGCACGCATCGGAGCAGGACGACGCGTTGCTCGAACGCGCGCTGGCCGACTGGAGCGACGCGCCCGTGTACCTCGCAGCCCACTTCCAGACGCGAAGCGGTGCAGAGAGCCAGCTCACGATCACCCGCCCGCTACCCCAGCTTGCGCAACATGCGCATCAAGCGTCCGTGATCCTCGAGCCGAGCGACGACGGCCTCGTGCGCGAGATGCGCAGCACGTGGGACATCAACGGCGAACGACTGGCGTCCATCTTCGCCAGCGAGCCGGGCGTGCCCGCGAACTCTGCGATGCCGATCGACTTCTCGATCGCTATCCCGTCGTTCGGCTTCGTTTCGTTCATCGACGTGCTGAACGGCAGTGTCGACCCGGCAGCACTGCGCGGCAAAACCGTCTACGTCGGCCCGACCGCGCTCGAGTTAGGCGACGTGCTGACGGTGCCCGTCTACCGTGCGCTGCCCGGCGTGGTCGTGCAGGCGCTCGCAACCGAGTCCGCGCGGGCGGGGGTGCTACGTGCGGTACCGGAATGGGCGTTGATCGGGCTGCTCGCGGCGCTCGCAGCCGCGTGCTGCGCGACGTTCGACCGCCGATCGTGGCGACGCAACGCAATGGTCGGCGGCGCGCTGCTGACCGCCCTCGCCGCCGCGACATTGGTCTTGTACGCCGAATCGCGCGTGATCTTCGACGTCGTGCCGTTCGCCCTCGTCGTGCTCGGTGCCTTTGTCGTCGCGACGGTGCGCTCCCTCGACCAGGAAACCTGGCGCGCACTCGCGAACGCGGTCGGTATCCGGCGCCGCGACGCCCTGCTCCGCAGCGTCGTCGAATCGTCAGCGGACTCCATTCTCTGTGTGGACGATCATGGCGTGATCAAAACCGCGAATGCCGCAGCATCTCGTCTGTTCGCCACGCCACGCTCGACATTGGTGGGCAGCCCCCTCGGCCACTTCCTGCCGAACCTGCTCGAGCCGCCGACGCGCACGCTCGACCACTTCGTCGACTCGGTCGTCGAGCAAAACGCCGATACGGCGGCAGGCGCCCGCGTGCCCGTCGAGACCTCCGTGAGCCGCGTCGCCACCGAGGAGCGCCTTTACACGGTGATCGTGCGAGACGTCAGCGAACGGCACGCTCAACGGCAGGCCCTCGAGCATCAGGCCACTCACGATCCGCTGACGGCGCTGCCGAACCGAACCGCGCTCACGACGCATCTGACAGAGACTCTCGGCGGCGCTGTGCAGCAGCAGCGCGTGGCGCTGCTGATGTTGGATCTCACACGGTTCAAGGAAGTCAACGACACGCTCGGTCACGACGTCGGCGACGAGGTGCTACGCGAGGTCGCGCGGCGGTTCTCGACGCAACTCGGCGGCGCGGGCTTCATCAGCCGAATCGGTGGCGACGAATTCACGGTTGTGCTCCGTGGCGTCGAACGTCGCACCACCGTGGACGAGGTGGCGCAGCGTCTCGTCGAGAGCCTGCGAACGCCGATCGACGCGCGCGGCATTGCCATCGAAGTGGGTGTCAACATCGGCATCGCGATCGCACCGGATCACGCGCGCGACGCGAAGGAGTTACTGCGGCACGCCGACGTGGCGATGTACGTGGCGAAGCGCAACGGCACGGCATTCGAGTATTACGAACGCGGCGACGATCAGCACACAGTGCGGCGCCTGAGCATGCTGAGCGAGCTTCGTAGCGCCATCGAAAACGGCGGAATCCGGCTTCACTACCAGCCCCAGGTGAACCTGAAGACGCGGCGCGTCGAAAGCGCCGAAGCGCTGGTGCGCTGGCAGCACGCGATCCACGGCAACATCGGCCCCACCGAGTTCGTCACGTTGGCGGAGTCTACGGACCTGATCCGGCCGCTCACGGACTGGACGATCCGTCAGGCATTGGCGGATATCACGGCGTGGAGCAAACGAGGTCTCTCGATACGCGTCGCGATCAACGTGTCCGCACGCGTGCTCCAGGATGTCGAGCTGCCGCGTCGGCTGGATGAGCTGCTGCGTGCGTCGTCGGTCCGACCGAAGCAAGTCGAGCTCGAGATTACTGAGAGCGCAATGCTCGTGGATCCGGAACGCGCGCGCCGGATCGTGAAGGATTTGCACACGCTCGGCTTTCTGATATCGATCGACGACTACGGCACGGGCTTCTCGTCGCTCGGCTACCTTCGTGATCTGCGGGCACATGCCCTAAAGCTCGACAAATCGTTCGTCGTCGATCTCGAGAGCCGTAGCCAGAACCGCGTGATCGTGGAATCCACGGTGCAGATGGCGCACGCGCTCGGGCTCGAGGTGGTTGCAGAGGGCGTCGAGTCGGAGTGGGTGGAGAGCTATCTGCGCTCGATCGGCTACGACGTCGGTCAGGGATTCTGGTTCGCGCGGCCGATGGCGGCCGACGACTGCTACCAATGGATCCGCAAGTTCAACGAGACCGGCGAGCAGCGCGCCGCTTCCGCCTAGAGTGCTAGAGTGCGCCCATGGCGCATTCCGAGTCGAACGTCAGATCGCTCGACGCCGCGGCAGCGTTAGCCGCGTTACGCCAGCTGCGCGAGCGCCAGCCGGTGAAATTCGCCGCGTTCTACTCGAGCCAGCTCGGCGGCATCGTGACGGATCCCGCACTCATGGTGATCCCGTTCGACGACCACATGGTGCATCGCGGCCACGGCATCTTCGACACGGCCGCGCTCCTCGGCGGCAAGATCTACGACCTCGAGGCACACCTCGACCGGTTCTTCGGCTCGGCCGAGCGCTCGCGCCTCACGATGCCGGTTTCGCGCTCCGCGCTGCGCGACCTCATCGTGCGCACCGCGGCCGTGAGCGGCGTGCGCGACGGGGCGATCCGCTATTGGCTATCGTCCGGCCCCGGCAGCTTCGAGCTGGTGCCGGCGGCGAACGCCGAGCCAGGCTTCTTCGTGATGGTATTCGCCGGCCTCGTGTATCCCGAGCGGTGGTACACGCACGGGCTACGCGTGATGACGACCACGTACCCGATCAAACCGCCGCTGTACGCCATCACCAAAGCCACGAACTACCTGCCGAACGTGCTGATGCAAATGGAAGCGAAAGCAGCCGGTCTCGACAACGGCGTATTCGTCGACGAGGCCGGCAACGTCGGCGAGAGCTCGAACATGAACCTCGCGTTCGTGACGCGCGACGGTGTGCTGCGCCACCCGAAGTTCGAGCACGTGTTGCCGGGGTGCACGTCGTTGCGGCTGCTCGAACTCGCGCGTTCGGTCGTCGGGCGTGGCGTGCTGACGGGTGTCGAAGTTTGCGATATCCCGGTCGCGGACGGCCGCGCCGCACACGAGATGCTGCTCCTCGGTAGCTCCATCAAGGTGGCGCCGATCGTCGAGTGGGACGGTCGGCCGATCCGCGATGGCAAGCCCGGCCCGGCCGCTCGCGTGTTGCTCGATCTACTCGACAAGGACATGCGCAACGGCGAGCGGCTGCTCGCGGTTCCGTACGCCTGATATCGAACGCTACTTCTGCGGCTTTTCGAAACGCAGCACGAAGCGGTCGGTCTTGCCGCTGATGCTGGGATCGAAGATCTTCGCCGAGTGATCGTCGGCGGGATTGGCGAGGAAGCCGGCTTCTCCGGCCAGCTTGAATCCGGCTGCCTGGATCTCGTCGACGACTACCTTCTTCTCGATGCGGTGCAGCGCCTGAATCTTGGTCGCCCCCGCGCCGGCACCCGCTTCGTGATCGATGATGCCGTACACCCCACCTGGCTTCAGCGCCGCGAACACCTTCTTGTTCAGCGCGCCGCGATCCTCGTCCGTCAGGAAGATGTCGTGGTACGCCATCACCATGAGCACGACGTCGAGCGAACCGTCGGTGGGCAGCGCGATCTTGTCCACGGGGCCGTCGATGCGCACGACACCTTTGAACGCGGGCTCGGCCAACAGCGCGTTGAATGTATCGGCATAGAACCGGGCGAAGAACGGGTTGTTGCCCGCGTATACCTTGCCGCTCGGGCCAACGAGCGGCACGAGGATGCGCGTCCAGTAGCCACCGCCGGTTAGCAGGTCCGCGACGTGGTCGCCGGACTTGATGCCGAAGAACTTGATTACTTCCGCCGGATGCCGGCGTCCGTCATCGTCGCGCTGCGCCTGCGGGCGCGCCGGGCTTGCGAGAATCGACGCGAGGTCGGTTTGCGCGAAGCTTGGTAGCGGCGACGCGGTTATCAGCAGCGCCGCGAACAGTGAGACCAGCAGTTTCATCGAGAACCCCCGGGGTTGGTAGTGATGTCCGTCGACACGGACGCCGCACGTTTGCGCGCCGCCAGCGTAGCGCGTGAACCGCGAAATCGAAAGCGCTAAGAGCTTTCTCGTGCCCGACGGCGAGCCGTTCGTGCTCGAAGTCATCGGCGCGGACGAGATCGACCGCTGACGCGTGACTATTTTTCCGGCAAAGCAAAAGCGAACAGCGCGCTACCCGCTGCGATGGCAATGTACTGCCGGCCGTTGACGGCGAAGCTCATCGGCGCCGCGTTGATCTGCCCGCCGAGCGAGGAACGCCACAGGAGCTCGCCAGTGCGCGCGTCGAGCGCGAGCAGATAGCCCTCGCGGCCGCCGCCGAACACGAGATCGCCAGCCGTCGACAGCACGCCGCCCCACGTGATGTCCGCCATGCGGTACTCCCACTTCGGCGTCGAGCGTGTTCGGATCGTACGCACGGATCACGCCGTACGCTTCGTCGTCGTTGTTGAAGAACGGGTCGAGATTGACCTGCCCCATCGCGGTCTGGCGCCGATTCACGCCGACGGGCTGCGGGAACACCCCTTCCGACGCCATGATTCCGGAGTTCTCCCAGTGCGCTACGTAGTACAGGCCCGTGCGCGGCGAGAACGACGTCGGCGCCCAATTGATGGCGCCGTGCACGTGCGGCCGAAAGAGCTTCGGCTCGCTCGTGACGTCCATGCCCGGCACGCGCTGCGGTCGGCCCTTCGCGTCGAAGCCGGCCAACCAGTTGTTCTTCACGTACGCCTTGCCGGTGAGAAACTCGCCCGTCACGCGGTCGAGCACGTACATGACGCCGTTGCGATTGGCCCAGAGCATGACCTTGCGCGGCGTACCGCGCCAATCGATGTCGGCCAGCACGGGCACCTGCGTCGCGTCGTAGTCGAGCTCATCGTGCGGCGTGAACTGGTAGTGCCACTTCAGCTTGCCGGTATCGACGTCGAGCGCGACGACGGAGTCGCTGTACAGATTGTCGCCGAGCCGCTCCCTGCCGTCCCAATCGGGCCCGGGGTTGCCGGTGCCCCAGAACGCGAGGTTCGTCTGCGGATCGTAGGCGCCGGCGTTCCACACGGCGACGCCGCCCGCGCGCCACGAGTCGCCGGACCACGTTTCGCTGCCGGGCTCACCGGGCGCCGGGATCGTGTAGAACCGCCAGACTTCCTTGCCCGTCTTCGCGTTGAACGCCGCGATGTAGCCGCGAATGCCCATGTCGCCGCCGGCCGTGCCGACGATGACTTTGTCCTTGATGACGTTCGGCGCCATCGTGATCGCGTACATCTGCGCGGAGTCGCCGACCTTCGTGTCCCACACGAGCTGGCCGCTCTTCGCGTCGATCGCGAGCAGGTGCGCATCGATCGTGCCCATGTACAAGGTGTCGCCCAGGATCGCGAGGCCGCGGTTCACGCGGCCGCAGCACGGGCGCGCATCGGGCGCGGGCTCGTGGTGATACGTCCAGAACACGCGGCCCGTGGCAGCGTCGAGCGCGACGACGTCGTTCGGCGCCTGCACCGTGTACAGAACGCCGTCGACGACGAGCGGCGTGGCCTCGAACTTCTCGAGCGAGCGCGCCTGCCACACCCATTGCAGCTCGAGCGATCTCACGGTCTTCGTGTCGATCTGGTCGAGCCGGCTGAAACGCTGGTTCGACACCGTGGCCGAGTAGCTCAACCAGTTCTGCGGCTCGCGGTCGGCGTTCAGTAGCCGGTCGAACGTGACCTGCGCGTGCGAGCGGTGCGCCCGCGACGAGGGTTGCGAGAGCGAGCGTGCGGAGCAGCGTTTTCATGGCGTGGCCTCACCGCGCAGCGAAGATAGATAGGTCACGACGTCCGCGATCTCGCTGCGAGTTGAGCTTCTTGCGTCGCGGCCGGCATCGGTGTTTCGTCGAAGCCGTGCTCGGCGCAGATCGGCGATTCGGAACGAGCGCAAATGCTCGTCGGTGTCGAGCAGCTGCACCGTGAACGTGTCGCGATTCAACAGCCGTCCTTTGACCGGTTTGCCGTTCTTCGGCGTGACTTTGTAGAAGCGGTTCTCGGGCTGCACCTCGGCTTTGGGATCGAGCAACGAACGCTCGAGCTCGGCCGCGCGGCGCACCGCGCCTATGCGCGTGAGATCCGGCCCCACTCGCGAGCCCACGCCGTGCACGGCGTGGCAGTCGGTGCACTCGCCCTTGCCCTCGAACAGCGTGCGGCCGCGGCGCGCATCGCCGTTCGCGCGGCGCGGCGCGCCCCTCGGACATCGAGCGCAGGTAGTCGACGATGCGCAGCGCCTGCTCCTTGCTCATGCCGGGGTTCGGCGGCATCGGCGTGTTCGGAATGCCGCCGATGATCGTGGCCGCGAGCTCGTCGTTCGTGAACGGCCGGCGGAACACGCCGCGGCCGAAATCGATGCCGGCGATCAGGTTGCCGTCCGGCCCGTGGCAGTTCGCGCACGAGCTCTCGAACACGCGTTTGCCGTCCTCGAATGTCGAATGCCGTTGCGTGCTGCGCGCTCGCGCGGGCGCTCAAGCCCACGGCGATGACGGCCGTTGCACAGAGCAGTGCCCTGCGTCTCATTGGTGTGCCCCCCGGCCACCGAAAACGGTGGCGTTCCGATCTTACCGTGCCGGAGATCGGCGCGCAGGGGTTACAGAAATCCGGGCGGCGTCACATGGAAGGTTGAACGCCGTTCGCGTAAGTTCTGGCCAGTGCACGCGGGGGGCCAGTCGTGGCAACGCTGATGCAGGACATCCGCTACGCGCTGGCGTTGAGCCGTGCGACACGCTGGTGTTCGTGACGGTTCCGGCCGTGCTCGCGCTCATCGCCGCTGCCGCAGTGCTGATTCCCGCGCATCGCGCGAGCCGCGGCGATCAGCGCAAGTGCGTGGCAAAGAAGTAAGCGAAGCCGAGCATCACTGCCATTTGACCCAGAATCGCCATGTACATCTGGCGGGTGGCACCGCCTACGGCCGAGTGAATCTCTGCCGTCATCTCACCCCGCAGCTCCGCTATCTCCTGTCGCAGTTCGTGTTTCACCGCGAGGACATCTTGCTTCAGCGCGAGGAGGTCGTGCTTCGTGGCGAGCGTATCTCTCGCACCGGCGATCTCGATTTCGATCGCACGCACGATGGCCCGCGCCTGTGTCGCCGCGACGTCGGCCTTCTCCAGTACCTCGAGCGATTCCACCTGCATCGCCATCGATCATACGTCCTGCGCAAAGCGCGCTGTCAACCCTGGCCGGAACCGCAGCATCGCTCCCCCAACGGCGACACCGCGACGCACAAATCACGTGGAAACGCCGACTTTACGGCGCTCTGTCCTCGAGCCAACGTCGATGTGCTAGCGTTTTCCGCATGAGTGCGTTGCGGACCACCCTGCGTTGGCTGATCTGGACGACGATCGCGGTCGTCGCCGTGCCCGTCGTGTTGTACCTGTTCGCGGTGGCCGTGAACTGGCGCGACCAGCCGCCGAACGCCGAAGCGCTCGAGCTCGCGGCGGCCGCCACACCCGAACCGATACCGGATTCCGCGAACGCCTATGTCTACTTGCTCGGCTTTGCCGTGCCGCGGGTGGGCGACCCTGCTCTCGTCGGCGCCACGCGCGCGGAGTGGATACGCGCGTTGGCCGCCGACACCGAGATCGACCGCACTTCCGACCCCTATCCCGGCAGCGCTCCCGACTTTCAGCAGATCCCAGAACCGCTGGCGGCCGTGCTCACCCCGTGCAGCACTCCGGACGCCGGCTGTGTGGCCGCATTCGAAGCGGCGGCCGGTAACCTACGTGAGCAGCTGGACGCCCAACGCCCACTGATCGATCGGTACCGTACGTTCCTCGGCTACCGCGCGTGGCGGGACATCACGACCGGCGACGTACGCGGACCGCTGGCGTCGTACGCCGAGGTCGGTTACGCGCGTCGACTGTTCCTGCTCGACACCTGGCTGCGGGCCGCCACCGGCGACGCGGACGAGGTTCGCGTACGGCTCGGGGCCGATCTTGCGCTGTGGCGCCTCGTGCTCGCCGAGTCCGATTCGTTGTATAGCAAGATCATCGCCGCGGCCTACGTCCGCCAACATTTCGCGTGGGGAAATCTGGTCCTGCGCCGGTTGCCAGAGGAACGGCGCGCCGATGGCGTGCCCGAAGCGTGGCGCAAGACGCTCACCACCGCTGAACGTTCGATGCGACGCACGCTCGCGAACGAGTGGCGAGTCGTGAACAGCTCGATTCAGTCCATGAAGGCATACGGGCTCGCCATCCCGCTACCGGCGAAGGCGGCGGATCCGCGGTCCGCATTCGAACGCGCGGCGGCGCGGCTCGAGCTCGCGCTTTTGCAACCGCAGGCCACTGCGAATCGCTACGCCGCCGTGTTCGCAAAGCTCGAAAGCGTCGCGAACGTGCCGTACGCAGAGCTCGGCGCGGCGCTCGCCCACGCGCCGGATCTCGACGAACCGCCAACCGGCGTGTTCGCCGTCACCTACAACCTGCTCGGGAACGCGCTCGCGACACCCGAAACTGAGGTGCTGGCCGACTACGGTGCGCGCATTGCCGACCTCGAAGGCGCGCGGCGCGCGGCCGTGCTGACGGTCGATCTGCGCATACTGAAGATACCGGCGGCACTCGCCGGCGCCATGATCCCGCTGGCCGCCGTGCGCGATCCGTACACCGGCGGACCGTTCGGCTGGACGCCCGAACCGGCGATGGTCAGCTTCACCGGGCTTGAACGCGGCCCCGGCGCCCTGCACACCTTCCTCTACTGAGGCGCGCCTACTCCGCGGCCGCTGGCCGCCGCTGCTGCGCCTTCGGCTGCGGCAAGCTGTACGCGATGAGCTCGCCGGGATAGTTATTGCCGCTGACGGCAATCACGAGGAACTGCCGGCCGTCTTTCATGTAGGTCATCGGCGAGCCGCTCTGCGGCGCTGGCAACTGCAACGCCGCGAGCTCGCGGCCGGTGCTCTTGTCGTACGCGCGCAGCATGGATCCCGGCTTGCCGTCGGGCGTGGGCCCGTAGCCGGGCTCGGCGACGATCAAGCAGCGACTTCGTCGCGAGCGCGCCCGGCGGTTGTCCCGCGCGGCCCGTGCGGCCGATGTCCACGCCCTTCAGCGCCGGGTTGTTCTTGATCGCGGTCGGCGTCTCGCCGTTCGGAACCTCCCAGCGCATCGCACCCTTCGAGAGATCGAACGCGGCGATCGTGCCGTACGGCGGCTTCAGCAGCGGCAGCCCTTGCACGTCGACGTTGCGCAAACCGCCGAACGATCCGGCGTCGGGCCCGAGGCAAATGCCGTGCGGCATGACCGAGCCTTCTGCGTAGCGGCAGATCGTCATGCTGTTCACGCCGACGCTCGCCGTCACGTACACCATGTGCGTGTCGGGGTCGTACGCGCCGCCGGGCCAGTTGCTGCCGCCCATGACCATCAGCGTGGATATCGGGCCGTTCGGGTTGTAGGGCACGGCCGGCGTGTAGATCGGTCCGATCTTGTGCTTCGCGACGAGCGCTTCCGCTTCGGCGCGTAACTGCGGCGTGAAGTCGATGAGGTCGTCGCTCGCGACGCCCTGATGGCCATAGCGCAGCGAGGGGATCGGCTGCGTCGGCGAATACCATTCGCCCGGCACGTTGCCCTGCGGCACCGGTGTTTCCGGGATCGGCCAGATCGGCTCGCCGGTCTCGCGGTTCAGCACGAACAGCAGCCCCTGCTTCGTCGCCTGCGCGAGTGCCTTGATCGTTTTGCCGTCCTTCACGGCGTCCACGAGAATCGGCGCGGTCGGGATGTCGTAATCCCATAGCGGATGATGCGAGGTTTGGAAGTGCCAGCGCCGCGCGCCCGTGCGCGTGTCGACGGCGACGATGCTCTCGCCGTACAGATTCGCGCCGGGCCGCAAGCCGCCGTACATGTCGCCGTACGGGGATTCGACCGGCAGGTACGTCAGGCCCGAGCTGCTCGTCGGCCGAGATCGCGGCCCAGACACCCGTGTTGCCGCCGCCTTTTTCAGCCGACGCGTTGAGCCATGTCTCGTAGCCCGGCTCGCCGCGCCGCGGCACAGTGTGGAACGTCCACAGCAGCTTGCCGCTCACGACGTCGAAGCCGCGGATGTAGCCGATCACGTTGCTTGGCCTGGTTCGCCGGCGCGAGCGGCGTGTGCGCGGCGCCGACGATCACGACACCGTTCGCGATCGTCGGCGGCGAGTGCAGACCGATCTGGCGCTTGTCCCAGTCGCCGCCCTGATCGAGCGTCTCGAAGAGATCGACGACGCCGCGCTTGCCGAAGCTCTCGACCGGGCGGCCGGTTTCGGCATTCAGCGCGACGAGTTGATAGCCCGGCGTCACGTACAGCACGCGCTTGTCGCGGCCCTTGCTCCAGAACGCGAGCCCGCGACCCGACAACCGCCGCGCCGCGTTCGGCGCCGCGCTCGCCTTCGTTCAGGCTGTAGACCCAGAGCTGCTCGCCCGTGGCGGCATCGAGCGCCGTGACCGCGCGCCGCGAACCGCCCGTCGTATACAGCACGCCGTCGACCATCACGGGCGTGCTCTGGAATCGATACTCGGGTGTGGGCCCCAGGTTCACGGTGCTGAACCGCCACGCGACTTCGAGCGAGCCGAAGTTGCTCGCATTGATCTGGTCGAACGGCGCGTAGCGCGTGTGCGCAAGATCGCCGCCATAGCTCGGCCATTCGCCGTTGCCCGTGGTTTGCGCGTGGCTCCCCGCGTGGAACGAGAAACTGGCGGCAAGCGCGAATCCGGTCAGCGCCGCGCGCAGCGTGCGTGTAGTCATTTTTATCTCACCCCCGGTAGACCGCTCGAATACTAGGTGGGCGCGTGCGCCAGGGCAACGCGCAGGCGATTTCTCCAGGCCCAGGAGTTATCGTTGCGCTCGCGCCAGCAAGCACGTCCAGTACTGCCGTCGACGGCACCAGGAGCTTCACGCGATGCAACGCACACTACGCAGCAACCTCGAGCCCGGCACCGCGCTCTGGGCCGGCCGCCGAGCGCAGTGGCGCGCGCTGGGACTCACCGACGAGGACATGGCGAAGCCAAAGATCGCGATCGTGAACTCATCGTCGGAGCTGTCGAGCTGCTTCAGCCACCTCGATGGCCTGGCCGACGAGCTGAAAGGAGCGATCCGGGCTGCGGGCGGCGTGCCATTCGAGATCCGCACCGCGGCACCGAGCGACTTCATCACGAGCGCGGGCCGCCGCGGCGCATACATCCTGCCTACCCGCGACCTGATCGCCGCCGACATCGAGGTGCAGGTCGAAGGCGCACTGCTCGACGGCATGGTGTGTCTCGCGTCGTGCGACAAGACCACGCCCGGGCAACTGATGGCCGCCGGCCGGCTGAACATCCCGACGATCGTGGTCGTGTGCGGCTACCAGAAGAGCGGCCGCTATCGCGGCGAGCACATCGACATCGAAGACGTGTTCCTGAAGTCCGGCTACATCGCCTCGGGCCGCATCACGCTGGACGAGCTCAAAGGCATGGCCGACGTGGCCGTGCAGAGCCCCGGCGTGTGCGCCGGCATGGGCACGGCGAACTCGATGCACATCGTGTGTGAGGCGCTCGGCATGGCGCTGCCCGGCAGCGCGCCGGTCGCGGCCGGCAGCCCGAAATGCAGGCACACCTGCGCGCGGCCGGCGGGCGAATCGTCGAGATGGTGTGGCAGGACCTGAAGCCGCGCGACATCATGACCGCAGGCGCCGTGCGCAACGCAGTGCAGGTCGTGCTCGCACTCAGCGGCTCCATCAACTGCGTGAAGCACCTCCAGGCCATCGCGAGCGAGGCGGAGTTGGACCTCGACGTCTATCAGGCATTCGCCGATTACTCGGACCGCGTGCCGCTGCTGGCGGCCGTGCGGCCTAACGGCCCTACGCTCATCGAGGAGTTCGAGGCGGCCGGCGGCGCACGGGCGGTGCTGAAGCGGCTCGAGCGCCAGCTCGACGTCGAAGCCCGCTCGGTGGCCGGCGCCACGCTGCGCGAGATTCTGGCCGGGACCACGGTGCCGGACGAGCGCGTGATCGCGACGCTCGAGCAGCCGTTGTCGAACCGGCCCGCGATCGTGATCGTGCGCGGCAGCCTGCTGCCGGGCGGCGGCATCGTGCGGCTCGGCGGCACCGGCGAACGCATGCTTGCATTCCGCGGCCCTGCGAACATTTTCCATTCCCGCGACGAGGCGCTCGCAGGAATAAAGGAAGGGCGCGTCAAGCCGGCGAGGTCGTGGTGCTCCGCGGCCTCGGCGTCATCGGCGGGCCCGGCATGGCCATGACCTCGGCCGTTGTGTTCGCGCTCGATGGCGCGGGCCTGATCAACCAGGTAGCGGCCATCACGGAAGGGCAGCTGTCGGGCCTCGTGAACGACGGCCTCGTCGTCGGCGAGGCGTCACCGGAAGCGGCGGCCGGCGGACCGCTGGCTTATGTCGAGAACGGCGACGTCATCTCGATCGACGTCCGCCGCAAGGCAGTCGACCTCGAGGTGCCGGAGGCCGTGCTGGCCGAGCGCCGACGCGTGCCGAAGACGTTCGGCGCGCAGGGCCAACGCGGCTGGCTCGGCGTCTACCAGCACGTGGTGACGCCGGTCCATGAGGGCGCGGTCCTGAAGTAGACGCGGTCCCGCCGGCATTCGCAGCAGCGCGCCGCGCCCCCCGCGACCGGCCCGACGATCGTATCGAGGGTGAGCGGATTTCTGCACGCCGGTGGTACACTGCGCGCCTTTTCCCGCATAACAAGAGCATTTCGCTGTAGGAGGACATCAGTAGCCATGGCTCATAAAAACCTAGAGGACGTGCTGAAAGCCGCCCGCAACCCCGTCGACCTGCTACGCAATTCCCGGATTGGAGCCTACGTCTACCCTGTCGTCCCAGCCGAGTTTTCGAACTGGCGCGACGAGCAGGCCGCATGGCGCAAGTCGTGCGTGCTGTTCGATCAGTCGCACCACATGGTCGACCTCTATATCAAGGGCCCGCACGCCATCAAGCTGGCGTCGGACCTCGCGATCAACAGCTTCGAGAATTTCCCGATCAACCGCGCCAAGCAGTTCATTCCGTGCAGCCACAGCGGCCACGTGATCGGCGACGGCATCCTGTTCCACCTCGACAAGAACGAGCTCGTGTTCGTCGGCCGCGCGCCGTCGGCCAACTGGATCCAGTTCCACGCCGAGACCGGCAACTACAAGGTCAAGATCAAGAAGGACGACCGCTCGCCGGGTAACCCGAAGGGCCAGGCCGTCAAGCGCATCTCCTACCGCTTCCAGATCCAGGGCCCGAACGCCTGGGCGCTCATCGAGAAGCTGAACGGCAAGAAGGTGCCGGACATCAAGTTCTTCTGGATGGACAAGATCCGCATCAAGGGCCAGAAAATCCGCGCGCTGCGCCACGGCATGGCCGGCGCGCCGGGTCTCGAGATCTGGGGCCCGTACAAAGACCGCGAGAAAATTCGCGACGAGATCGTGCGCGCCGGCGAAGAGTTTGGCCTCGCGCAGGTCGGCTCCCGCGCCTACGCCACGAACACGCTCGAGTCCGGCTGGATCCCCTCGCCGCTGCCGGCCGTGTACACCGACGAGCGCATGAAGAAGTATCGCAAGTGGCTGCCGGCGAACAGCTACGAGGCCACCGGCAGCCTGGCGGGTAGCTTCGTCTCGAACAACATCGAGGACTACTACGTCACGCCGTACGAGATCGGCTACGGTCCGTTCGTGAAGTTCGACCACGACTTCATCGGCCGCGAGGCGCTCGAGAAGATCGCGAAGAAGCCGCACCGCAAGAAAGTCACGTTCGCGTGGAACGGCGACGATGTCGCAAAGGTGTTCGCGTCGATGGTCGCGGGCACGGACGATCACTACAAGTACATCGATCTGCCGCTATCGAACTACGCTTCGTCGTCGTTCGACAAGATCGTCGACAAGAACGGCAAGGTGGTCGGCGCTTCGATGTTCGCGGGCTACAGCTACAACGAGAAGTCGATGCTGTCGCTCGGCATCGTCGACCCCGAAGTGGAGCTCGGCAGCGAAGTCAGCTTGGTGTGGGGCGAGCCGAACGGCGGCACGCGCAAGACCACGGTCGAGCGCCACAAGCAGTTGAACATCCGCGCGACCGTGAGCGCGGTTCCGTACTCGAAGTTCGTCCGCGAGACATACGCCGAGGGCTGGCGCACCGGTAAGGCCGGCTGATCGGGAGTCCCTTTCCGCTCCGCTGCAAACGGGCGGGCAGTCGGTAACGACGCCCGCCCATTTTTTTTGCGCGGCGAGCGGCGCGAACGAGACGGTTCGGGTCGGCCGGTCAACTGGCGCTAAGAGCGATTGTTGTTCTAGGGTGTTTTAGGGGCGCGACGCTCGGACCGAGGTTCCTTCGGTCACGAAGCATACGCGGGCTCGCATGAGCGAGTCGTCTTCGAAGGGGAGATTCAAAGGACTTTATGAGCTACCAGAACCTGCAACAGGCATTGGACTCTGCGCGCAGCCCGGTCGAGATGCTGCGCAACTCGCAAATCGGACCGTACGCCTTTCCGGTCGTGCCAAGCGAATTCACGAACTGGCGCGACGAGCAACGTTCGTGGCGCGAGACGTGCGCGCTGTTCGACCAGTCGCATCACATGACGGACCTCTATCTCGAGGGTCCGGATGCGCTGAAGCTGATCTCGTCGCTCGGCGTGAACACCTTCAATAACTTTCGCGTCGATACCGCGAAGCAATTCGTCGCGTGTAACCACGACGGCTACGTGATCGGCGACGCGATCCTGTTCCACCTGGCGCCGAACAGCTTCGTGTTCGTCGGCCGCCCGCCGGCGTTGAACTGGGTGGAGTACAACCTCGTCGCGGGCAAATACAACGCCAAGGCCGAACGCGACGAGCGCTCGTTCGTGAACAAGACCGGTGGGCGGCGCGTGTACCGCTATCAGGTGCAGGGGCCGAACGCGAAGAAGGTCATGGACAAAGTCACGGGCAAGCCGATGCCCGACATCAAGTTCTTCCACATGAGCACGATCGACATCGCGGGCTGCAAGGTCCGCGCGCTGCGCCACGGCATGGTGGGCCAGCTCGGCTGGGAGATCTTCGGCCCGTGGGCCGACGGCGAGAAGGTGCGCGACGCCATCGTCGCGGCCGGCGCGGAGTTCGGCATTCGCCGAGTCGGCGCTCGCACGTACCCGACCAGCACGCTCGAGTCGGGCTGGATTCCGTCGCCGCTGCCCGCCGTTTACAGCGGCGAACCAATGAAACCGTATCGCCAATGGCTCGCGGGCACGGGTTACGAGACCACCGCGTCGCTCGGCGGCAGCTACCTGCGCGAAGAAGATCGACGACTACTACCTCACGCCCTACGACATGGGCTACGGCGGCTTCGTGAAGATTCGACCACGAGTTCGTCGGCCGCAAAGCGCTCGAGAAGATCGCGAAGAAGCCGAAGAAGCAGAAGGTCACGCTCGTCTGGGACGGCGACGACGTCGACAAGGTCTTCACGACGCTGTTCCATGCCGGCAAGTTCCGCAAGTACATCGACCTGCCGCTCGCAAACTACTCGACGCTGCCATTCGATCGCGTCGAGAAAGGCGGCAAGCTCGTCGGCGTTTCGACCTACACGGGCTACAGCTTCAACGAGCGCTCGATGCTGTCGCTCGCGTGCGTGGACATCAAATACGCGAAGCCCGGCACGAAGGTTCACGTGATCTGGGGCGAGGAAGACGGCGGCTCGACGAAGCCCACCGTCGAGCGCCACAAGCAAGTGAAGATCCGCGCGACGGTGCAACCGGCGCCGTACGGCGAGACGGCACGCACGGCGTATCGGCCGAAATAGCACGGAGGCGCGGGTCGATACCGGGGTGCGCACCGTGAGGTGCGCGCTCACGCCGACCTCGTGTCGGGCGCGGCGGCACACGGTGACTCCTGGCGGCCGAGCGGCCATCCGCCCCGCCCCGCAGCAGCCACTGCTCGGGAGAAATACCGACGCGAATGTGAGATCATTTGCGCAAACCATTTCTAGATCCCTTCTGACTCGTCCCCTTTGAGAGGAAATCATGGCTGCAAATAACCTGAGCGCCGTGCTCAAGGCGCACGGCAATGCCGTCAAGCTGTTGCGCAATTCGAAAATCGGCATGTACGTGTATCCCGTCGTGGCGCCGGAGTTTTCGAACTGGCGCAGCGAGCAGATGGCGTGGCGCCATTCGGCCGTGCTGTTCGACCAGACCCACCACATGGACGAGCTGATCGTCGAGGGCCCGGACGCGGCGGCCTTCCTCGAGCACGTCGGCATCAACAGCTTCGCGAACTTCGACTTGAACCGCGCCAAGCACTTCGTGCCCGTGACGCCGGCCGGCCACGTGATCGGCGACATGATCATCTTCCGCGAGCGCGAGGATAAGTTCGTGCTCGTCGGCCGCGCGCCGACGGCGAACTGGGTCAAGTTCCAGGCCGCGATCGGCAAGTACCGCGTGCGCCTCACGCACGACCCGCGCTCCGACAGCCGCCCCGACGGCAAGGCGATCTATCGCACGCACTACCGGTTCCAGATCCAGGGCCCGGACGCGAACAAGATCTTCGACAAGATCAACGGCGGCCCGGTCCCCGACATCAAGTTCTTCCACGTCGACTGGATCAAGATCGGCTCGCGGCGCGTGCAGGCGCTGCGCCACGGCATGGCCGGCGCGCCCGGGCTCGAGGTGTTCGGGCCCTACGCCGACAAGCACTACATCCAGTCGACGATTATCGAAGCCGCTCGCGACGCGGGCGTCGATCTGCGCCTCGTCGGCAGCCGCGCGTACTCGACGAACACGCTCGAGTCCGGCTGGATCCCCTCGCCGCTGCCCGGCATCTACACCGGCGACGGCATGATGCAGGACTACCGTGACTGGCTCGGCGCCGACAGCTACGAGGCGGTGGGCTCGATCGGCGGCAGCTTCGTCAGCGACAAGATCGAGGACTACTACGTCAATCCGTTCGAGCTCGGCTACGGCTTCTACATCGGCTGGAAGAAAGACTTCATCGGCAAGCCGGCGCTCGACGAAGATGAAGGACCAGAAGAACCGCAAGAAGGTCACGCTCGAATGGAATCGCGACGATCTGCTGAAGGTCGTGGCGTCCGGCTTCGAGGAAGGCGTGGCGTACAAGTGGATCGACTTCCCGCAGCCGAACTACGCCTCGACGAACGCCGACACGCTGCATGCGCGGCGGCAAGATGGTCGGCATGTCGATGTTCAACGGCTACTCGTACAACGAGCGCTGCATGCTGTCGCTCGGCGTCGTGAACGACGACGTGCAAAATCGGCGACCAGCTGACGCTGATCTGGGGCGAGCCGGAAACCACGGGCAAGACCTCGACCGAGCCGCACAAGCAGGCCGAGATCCGCGTGCGCGTGGCGCCCACGCCGTACGCGCGCGAGGCGCGCGAGCACTACGCCGACAGCTGGCGCACGAAGAGCGTCTAGGACTGGAATCGCCGCGCACCGGCGGGCGCGCGGCGATCGTTTCTGTCTCGAATGTTGAAGGAGTAGCGACATGGCAGCCATAGAACGTACGTCCTCCGGAACCTGGCGCGGCGACCTCAAGACCGGCATCGGCACGATCAGCGCGACGAGCGGCGTGCTGCGCGACACGCCGTTCACCTACGCCACGCGATTCGAGAACGCCAAGGGCACGAATCCCGAAGAACTGATCGCGGCCGCGCACGCCGCCTGCTTCAGCATGGCGTTCGCGAACTATCTCGAGCACGCAGGGCCACCGGCCGCTCGTCGATCAGCACGAAGGCCACGGTCTCGCTCGAGAACGGCGTGATCGGCAAGATGCATCTCGTGACCGAAGGCCAGGTGCCGGGCATGAAGGCCGAGGCGTTCAAGCAGTACGCGGCCGAGGCCGAGAAGAAGTGCCCTGTCTCGAATCTGCTGCGCAACGGGCTGCAGATCACGCTCGACGCCACACTGAAAGAATAGACGGCGCGGCCCGATACTCGCGCCGCCCGAGGGGACGCACCGTGAAGCCGTCAACCGAAACTTCAGCACGCCGCCGCCACGCTGTTGGCGCTGCTCTTTGCACCGGCCACGTCGCCGCGCAACCCGCCTCGGCGACGGCACCTCCCCCGCCCGCCGTCGTATCGCCTGAGATTGCCGCGAACGGCGACGTCACGCTGCGGCTGCGCGCGCCGCAGGCGGGCAAGGTCGACGTCGTCAGCGGCGGCGACATTCCGGCGATTCCGGTGCAGGGCGGACTGCCGCTGACCAAAGGCGCCGACGGTGTCTGGCAGGTGAGCTTGCCGAAGCTCGACTTCCGGCGCGTACCGGTATCGCTTCAACGTCGACGGCGTGCCGACGTCCGATCCCGGTGAACCCGGCCGTGAGCCAATCGAACGGCAACGCCTGGAGCCTGTTCTACGTGCCGGGCGCAAAGTTCATGGACGAGCAGCGTGTTGCGCACGGCGCGATCTCGGTCGTGCACTACTACTCCGGAGCGCTCGGCAAAGATCGGCGCATGCACGTGTACTTGCCGCCGGGCTACGAGCGCGGCCGCACTTCGTACCCGGTGTTCTATCTGCTGCACGGCGCGTTCGACAGTGACGACTCGTGGTCTACCGTGGGCCGTGCGGGGTTCATCATCGACAACCTGATCGCGTCCGGCGCCGCGAAACCGATGATCGTCGTCATGCCTGACGGGCACACGAGCCGCTTTTCGCCCAGCGGCCGCGGCGGCCCCGGCGGCCTGAACGTCGACGACTTCGTCCGCGAGTTCAACGCCGACATCAAGCCCTACGTCGAGGCGCACTATCGCGCGCTGACCGACCGCCGCTCGACGGCCATCGCGGGGCTCTCGATGGGCGGCGTGCAAACGCTCGACATCGCGTTCGGCGATCTCTCGAAGTATGCGTACGTCGGCGTGTTCAGCTCCGGCGTGTTCAACGTGCGCGACAGCTCGGACTGGGAAACCCACGCATCGCGCGCAGCTCGACGACGCTGCGGCGAAGCGCGGCCTCTCGCTCGTGTGGTTCTCGACCGGTCACGACGACTTCCTGCTCGATACGACGGTCGCGACCGTCGATCTACTGAAGAAGCACGGCTTCGCCGTGCACCTACGAGCAATCGGCCGGCGCGCACACGTGGATCAACTGGCGCGAGTACTTGAGCAAGTTCACGCCGCAGCTGTTCCAGAAATAGGCCCCTCGCACCGCGTCAGTCCGCCGCCTCGCCGTCGCCGTCCGTTTCGCTCGACTCTGCGTCGGCGGCCGGCCTAAGCGTGAACAGGAAAGTCGTTCCCTGCCCCGGCGTGCTCTCGACCCAGATCTTGCCTCCGTGTCGTTCCACTGCGCGCGCTGCGATCGCAAGGCCCAGGCCCAAGCCTGGCTTGCCGCCGTCGATCGGCCGGTCGGGCAGCGGCCGAAACAGCTGTTCGGCCATTGCCGGGTCCAGCCCCGGCCCATGGTCGCGCACGAAGTACACCGGCCCACTGGCCTCCGTGTCGCGACTGCCGATCTCGATCGCAAGGCCATGGCCGCTGCGACCGTGCCGCGCGGCGTTGGCGATCAGATTGCTGAGCAGAATGTGGGTAATGACCCGATCGACTCGGGCAGAAGGCAACGGCCCGATAGATACCCAACGTTCATTGAGTGACTGCTCGCGGACGGCCTGCGCTGCGAGGGCGCGCATGTCGACCTCTTCCAGATCCGATTCGAATGCAGACGTCCGCGCATAACCGAGCAGGCGATCCAGCATTCCCGCCATGCGCGAGATGCCCGCGGCGATTTTGTCGAACCGACGCCCCGCGGCCTCGTCCCGATTTTCGGCTTGGAGCTGACCCGCGGCCAGGCTGATCGTGTTCAACGGCGAGCGCAGATCATGCGACACGGACAGATTGATGGTGTTCATGTCGCGCAACACGTCCTGCAGCTTCTGCGTGCGTGCCACCACACGCTCCTCCAGTTCGCGATTCAGTTTGCGCACTCGCTGTTCGGCAGCGTCCGCCGCGGCGGCGCGCTCGTTCGCGCGGCGCGTCTCGAATACGAGCCCGCCCAGCAGCATCGCGAGCGCCAAGCCGACGATGAGTACCGAATCGACGGCCGTCGTCCGGAAAGCGCCCACAAGGTCGCGCGTCGGCGCGTGGGCCACGTTCCAGCGGATCCCCGGAGCCGGCGCGATCCAGCCGTTGCGACGCCAACCCTGAGGCAGCGCTTCGTCGGCAGTGCCTCGCTTGTACAGCTCCGCGCTGCCACAGCAGGTAACCCGCAACGCGTACCCCGCCGCTTCGTCGGCCAGCAACCCCTTCAACAAGTCTTGTGAATCGATGATCGTCACGAGCGCGCCGCGGCGTGTGCCTCGTTGAATCGGCACGTAGTAGCGGAAGATCCCGTGGCCGTCGCCATCGATGAATGGACCGCGTGCCGTGGCAGCGGGCGCAGCGATAGCTTCCGCCGCCCAGCCGACGAACGGAGCCCATTCGCGGTCGGACGGAACGGCGCCGCCGGCGGGCTTGTCGCGCGTGGCGAGCAGCCGGCGGCCGTCATCGGTGGCCCAGGCGATCGCATCGATCCCCTCCAGGCGAACGACCTCGACCGGCAGCTCGGCGGGCGGCTGATTGGCCTCGTCCGCCGACATCCAGGAATCCGCGAGCACGTCGAGGGATTGAAACTGAAGGCTCAGGCGCCGAGCGAGCTCGCTGCGTGTCGCATACGACGTAGCGTCGACCACGCTCGCGATGCGCGCCTGGGAATCGCTGCGCAACTCCTGCCACAGCAAGACCACGGCCGCCGCGGCAGCGATCGCGATGGCCGCGGGTAGGAGGGTTCGGCGCAACAAGCCTTGCATGCGACCCGATTCTGCCGAGCGCGCGGCGAAGCCGTCAAACAATCTGCAGCGGCGGCGCGCGGCCGTCGTTATAGAATGGATTCGTCGCCTGAAAACTCAAGAACCACTCCATGGCGCGCGTACTGCTCGTCGACGACGATCTCGACTCTCTGGAAGCCGCGAGAGACATTCTCGCGTCCGCCGGCCACACTGTCGTCACGGCGGACACACTCGCGGGCGCCCGCGCACAGATCGGTGTCGACCTGCCCGACGTGTTGCTGCTCGATCTGATGCTGCCGGATGGGAACGGCCTCGAGCTTCTCGACGAGGTCGTGAACGACGGCTTGCGGCGGATCGTCCTGATCACCGGCCACCCCGGCATCAAATCGCACATCAGCAGCCTGAGCGGCCCGTCGATGAGCTATCTGACGAAGCCGATCACCGCGCGCGAGCTCATCGACGCGGTACGCGCCGTGGACGACGAGCCGGCCGAGGCACAGGGCAGCCACTTCGGCTTGATCGTGGGCGAGCACGAGACGATGCGCACGGTGTACGACCAGATCGAGCGGGTCGCAGGCACGGAAATGCCGGTGCTGATCGTCGGCGAAACCGGCACGGGCAAGGAACTCGTGGCTGAGTCGATTCATCGAGCCAGCGGACGCAAAGGATCATTCGTGCCCGTGAACTGCGGCTCCCTATCGGCAGAGCTTGCCGCGAGCGAGCTGTTCGGTCACGAGAAGGGCAGCTTTACGGGTGCGCTGCGCCGGCACGTCGGCGCGTTCGAGCGCGCCAAGGGCGGCACGCTGTTCCTCGACGAGCTCGCCGAGATGCCGATCGGCTTGCAACCTCACTTCCTGCGCGTGCTGGAGACGGCCGAGGTTCAGCCCGTCGGCAGCGAGCAGGAGGTGGCCGTCGATGCTCGTATCGTGGCGGCGACGAACCGCGATCCGGAACAGGCGATCGCGAGCAAGCTCCTGCGGCCTGACCTGTACTTCCGCTTGAGCGTTCTACCGATCGCGATGCCGCCACTGCGCGCTCGGCCGAGCGACATTCCGCTGCTCGTGAAGCACTTCTTGGGCGAGCTCGTGACTGACGGGCGCGAACGAATGTTCAACGACGACGCGATGCAGCGTCTCGCGGCCTATCACTGGCCGGGCAACGTGCGCGAGCTTCGGCACGTCGTGCAGCGCGCGCTCGTCATGAGCGACGCGGCCGCCGCGGAGCTCACACTGCCGAAGCGTTTCGAGAGTCCGTTCGGCGGTATTGCCGCGCAGCAGGGCCTCGAAGCAGGGCGCTCGATTCGCGACGTGGAACGCCAGCTCATCGAGGTAACGCTCGAGCACTTCGCCGGGGATAAGAAGGCGGCGGCCGAGACGCTCGGCATCAGCCTCAACACGCTGTACAACCGTTTGAACACCTACCGCGGGCCCGAAACTCCGTAGCCACTCGCAAGTCCTGCGATTCGGATCCCAAACTTTGGAATTCGCGCCGCTGCGCGCTGCGTGAATTCGCGCGCGATCCGCGGCCCGCCTGGCTTTCTGCCGGCTGGCATAGGACTTGCTCCCTTTGCGGCGTACTCACCCACTTTGGAGGACGCCATGAACAAGACTGCAATCACGACCGCGCTCGCGGCGACTTTGGTGCTCGCGACCTCGATAACGGTCGCCCACGCGGCGACGTTCTCGGGAGCCACTAAAGACGCCTGGATCACGGGCAAGGTGGAAACGGCCTTCGTCTTGAACGCGCACTTGAACCCATTCGCCATCACGACCGATGTCGACGGCGGCGTGGTTCATTTGACCGGCATGGTCAAGGACGGTATCGACCGCGACCTCGCCGGCGAGGTGGCGCGCGGCGTCGATGGCGTGGTCTCCGTCAAAAACGATCTCAAGATCGACGAGAAGGCCGCGAACGATGCGGCGGAGCGCGCGCACAAGGCGGACCACCGCGACTTCGGGTCGTGGGTTTCCGATGCGACGACCACGGCCCGGGTCAAGTCACGGCTCATTGGGAACGACAACGTCCATGCCTTGAAGATCGACGTCGATACGAAGGACCACGTCGTAACGCTGTCCGGCCGTGTCGCGTCGAAGCCGGAAAAGGCTCTGGCGGAGCAGATCGCGCGTAACACGGGCGAAGTGAAGACGGTGCACAACAACCTCGTTGTCGACCCGTCGTAACCCATAGGCAACTGGTTATCGGAGAAGGCGTTTGCGCCGGTTGCAAACACGACCGGCGCGTTTTCTCCGGGAGGTAGCAGTCATGATTTCCTGGGCCGCAACGTTTCTCATCCTGGCTCTGATCGCAGCGGTGCTCGGACTGTCGGGCATCGCGGGCATCGCCATCCAGATCGCATGGATTCTGTTCATCGTCGGGCTAACGCTCGCGGTGGTCTACGCGATCCGCGGCAGACGCCCTTCGCTGTGAAACGGCCCCGAATACTCAACACACCATGGAGATGGTCATGAAGAACGAAACGACATTTGCCCCGACCGATTTTGGCGCCGAGCTCGCGGGCCGCACGGCCGAGCGATTGACGGCAACGGCACGCGAGGCCGCGGACCGCATCGCCACGAGCACGCGCGACGCCCGAGAGGAATTGGGCACACGCATCGCGCGGCTCAAGGTGCAGGCCCGCAGACAAAACAAGCGGGCGCGCGCCGCGCTGCGCTCAGAGGTCAAGAGGACGACCGGCTATGTGCGCCGCAACCCGCTGACTGGCCTCGGCATCGCGTTCGCGACGGGTGCCGTCGTCTGCGCTTTGCTGTTCCGTCGCTGAAACCCGCTACGAGGAGGAAGCAATCATGAACAAGCAACTACTCATGGGCACGGTGCTGGGAGTTGCGGTGGCCACCGCAGGCGGCGTCTTCGCGGGGTACAAGATGCTGCGCACGGACGAGGCCGAGCCCGTGGCGGCTCACGTCGCTTCGGCGGAACCGGCGCAGCCCGCGTGTGTGCCGAATCAGCCGCGCGACAAGAACCGGATCGCGGGCACCGTGGCCGGTGCTCTGGTCGGCGGCGCCGTAGGCAAAGACGTCGGCAATCGCGACATCACCACAGCCGTTGGCGCGGCGGCGGGCGCGTACGCCGGCAATCAGATCCAGAAGAAAGTGCAGGACAACCGTAACGGCTGTTGAGCCACAGGAGATGAAGATGAAAGCTCAGAAAATTCTCGGTGTGTGTTTGCTCTCGCTGGGTCTTTGGGCCTGCCACCAACCGGGCCCTGCCGAGCAGTTGGGAAAGCGCGTCGATGCGGTGAATGACAGCGCCGACGCGGACGCCCAGAAGGCCGGGCGGAAGATCGACGACGCCGTGGACGACGTCCGCGACGGTGTCGACGATGCGCGCAAGGATCTCGCGAAGGAGTAGCCGTCCCCCCCCCCGTTACCGGGGACCCGCCAGAATGGCCGTCCCCGGTTTTTTTGTTTGGCGTTGGTCCTGGCTTGTCGCCTGAACCGGCGGTCTTCTAGAACTTCTCGACCCACGGGCGCAGCTCGACCTCCGACGTCCATGCGCTACGCGCCTGTCGTGCCACGTGGAAATAGGTGTCGGCGATCGCGTCGGGATCGAGCAGCGAGTCGGGGCTCTCCGCCGGCACCGGCCGGCTTGCAGACCGAATCGCACCGTCGATCACGAAATGCGCGACGTGGATGTTCTGCGGCTGGAGCTCGCGCGCCATGCTCTGCGCGAGACCGCGTAATGCGAACTTACCCATCGCGAACGGCGCCGACTGCGCGTAGCCCTTGACGCTCGCCGACGCACCGGTCAGCAGGATCGTGCCGCGCCCTTTGCGCAGCATGCGCTTCGCGGCCGCCTGCGCAACGAGGAAGCCGCCGTAGGCCGACACGTCGAGCGCCTGTCTCACCGCCTCGGCGTCGAGATCGACGAACGGGCCGCGTGACCGCCCGCTCGCGTTGTAAATGACGACGTCGGGCGCGCCGGGGCCGGCTTCGCACTCCGCGAACAGCGCGTCGACATCCGCGCGCACCGTGGCGTCGCATCGCACGACCTGCGCGCGCGTAGCGGCGACGACGTCGCCCAACTTCGCCGGCGTGCGTGCTGCGAGCACGATGTGCGCGCCCTCGCGCGCGAACCGGCGTGCGAGCGACGCACTGAGCCCGTCGCCCGCCCCCACGATCAGCACCACTTCGTTCATGGTTTCGTTACTCCAGACAATCGAGGCGTGTAGTGTGCCGCGAGTCGCGCACAGCGGCGACGTTCCAGCCGTTGACTCGGCACCGACCCGCGCGTATCTTAATTTCTGTAAGAACAGAAATAACGGACATATGCAGCTCACGCCGGTCATGACTCGATTCGTTCTCCACTGGGGCGAGATGGGTGCCCGCTGGGGCGTCAACCGCACGGTCGCTCAGATCCATGCGCTGCTGTATCTCGCGCCGGGGCCGGTACCGGCCGAGGAGATTGCGGAGACGCTTACCGTGGCGCGCTCGAACGTCAGCAACAGCCTGAAGGAGCTCCAGGGCTGGGGGCTCGTGAGCGTGACCCACGTGATGGGCGACCGCCGCGACCATTTCACGGCGCGCTCGGATCCGTGGGACATGCTGATCACGATCATGGAGCAGCGCAAACGGCGGGAGATCGAGCCCACGCTGCATGTGCTGCGCGAGTGCGTACGCGAGATCGAGAAAGATCGCGACACGCCGAAAGAGGTCAAGGCGCGCATCGAGAACATGCTTGGCTTCCTGACCAATGTCACGACCTGGTTCGATCAAATGCTGCTGCTGCCGCGCACGACGCTCACGACGCTGATGAAGCTCGGCAGCAAGATCGCGAGCTTGGTGCCAAAAAGTGCGAAGGAAACCTAAGAGGCCTTTTTTTGCCTGTGTGTTTCTGTATGGACAGAAAGAACTGTAACCGCAAAAGGAGAACGTCATGATTATCGAAACCACGTATGTGCTCTATCTCGTAATCAGCATCGCGTTGACGGTGTGGGTTGCGCGGACGCTCAGCAAGAACGGCCGTGTGTTCCTGATCGACAGCTTCGCAAGCAACGAGCGGCTTGCCGACTCGATCAACCATCTGCTCGTCGTCGGCTTCTACCTGATCAACATGGGCTATGTGACGCTGGCACTGAAGCTCGGCGACAAGCCCACGTCGACACAAAGCGCGATCGAGTTCCTGAGCACGAAGGTCGGGCTCGTGCTGCTCGTGCTCGGCGCGATGCACTTCTTCAACGTGTTCGTGATCGCGAAGTGGGGCAAGCGCGCGGCGCATGCCATCGCCGCGTGATCCTCGGGAGAACTGCCATGCGTAGACAGCTGATCGATCGGATGGCCGACACGACGGCGTTTCGAATCCTGCTGCTGTTGTCGGGGCTCATGGTTCTGCCGGTGCTGGCGCTCGGTCTGCTTCTGTCCCCCATTGCCCTTGTCGCATCGGTCATGGAGCCTGGCGCCGGCGACCTGGCGTTCTTCCTGTTGTCGCTTGGGGGCGCCATCGGAATCACCGGCTGGCTGCGTGCGCGCTGGGGAGCGCGCACGCCCGAGCGCCACAATGTCGGACTGACGCTGGCGCTGCTCGCGGTGGGCATCGCGACGGCGTTCGCGGTGGGTGGTTTCGTCACCTACGTCGCGATCACGGAGCTGTGGAAGCCATGGGGCTGGACGGGCCCGCCGCTCGCTGCGGTGGCGACGTTCGTGCTCGCTCACGGCGTGTGGATCGTCTCCGGCATCGCCTGGATCGAGCGGCTCACGTTCAGTTACGCCGTACGCACGGGGCAGATCTTCGATGCGATTCCGCTTGCACTGCTGCTCGTGGCGTTGGGTCTGGTGCTGGCCGTGGTGTTGGCAGCCGCCACCCTGGTGTAGCGTCAGCGCCCCACCATGCGCTGCAGGTTCTCCGGGTAGCGCGCACCCTGCACCGTGACCTTCGAAACTGCGTCGTCCATGTCACGCAAGTCCGCGGCGGTGAGCTCGATCGCCGCCGCGGCCAGATTCTCCTCGAGCCTGTGCAGCTTCGTCGTACCCGGGATCGGCACGATCCACGGCTTCTGCGCCAGCAGCCACGCGATCGCGATCTGCGCTGCCGTCACGTTCTTCCGCGCGGCGATCGTGCCGAGCAACTCGACCAGCGCCAGGTTCGCCTTGCGCGCCTCCGGCGTGAACCGCGGCACCACGTTGCGAAAGTCCGTGCTGTCGAATTTGGTGTTCTCGTCGATGGCACCCGTGAGAAAGCCTTTCCCGAGCGGGCTGAACGGCACGAAGCCGATGCCCAGCTCCTCGAGCACGGGCAGCACGTCGCGCTCGGGCTCACGCCACCACAGCGAGTACTCGCTCTGCACGGCCGCCACGGGCTGAACCGCATGCGCGCGTCGAATCGTCTGCACACCGGGCTCGGAGAGGCCGAAGTGCCGCACCTTCCCTTCGCCAATCAGATCCTTGACGGTACCCGCAACGTCTTCGATCGGCACGTCGGGATCCACGCGGTGCTGGTACAGGAGATCGATGACGTCAATCCTGAGCCGGCGCAGCGAGGCTTCGGTGACTTCCCGGATATGCGCAGGCCGGCTGTCCAAGCCGCGCGAGGGTCCGCCCTCGGGGTCGAACTTGAACCCGAATTTCGTCGCAATGACTACGCGATCACGCACCGGCGCCAGCGCTTCGCCGACGAGCTCTTCGTTCGTGAACGGGCCGTAGATCTCCGCGGTGTCGAAGAACGTGACGCCAAGATCGACGGCGGCGCGCAACAACGCGATGCCGTCCTGTCTGTCGACCGGTGGGCCATAAGCGAAGCTCAAACCCATGCAGCCGAAGCCGACGGCTGAGACTTCTAGTCCGCTGCTACCGAGCTTGCGCTTCTGCATCCGTGCTCCAAGACTGGATCAGCGCCGCCGCGACTTGCCTGGGTTGTCGTACGGATTGAAGCCGCCGCCGGCATCACGCCGCTTCGCCAGCGGTTTTGCCGGTTCGGTCTTCGGTTTCGCGGCGGCTGCAGCCCGACCGGGGGGTGTCGGACGCGGATGGATGTCCGTGCGTTCGATCGCGAGCTCGTCGTTGTTCAGCTTCTTCAGCTGTACGGCGGTCTCGTCGTTGGAATCCCACTGCCAGCGGTTGCCCTCCGCGTCGGCCACGACTTTGCCGACGGGGCTGTCTTTGATCGAGCGAATCTTCGGGTCCGAGCCAGAGGGCATTGGCGTTCACCGTGCGCGCGGTCGTTGGCCAAGAGTCTACGCCGGAATTCGGCTGCTTCGACACTCTACCGCACTTCGCATCCGTCCAATTGAGTGCCCAGCCGGCGTGGTGTAATGGTAAAGAATCGCGCATCAAAAGGAACAACAATGCCGACATCGACCAAAGCCGCCGTGCTCTCGGCGCCCCGCGCGTCGTTCAAAGTGGAGGACGTAGAGCTCGCCGACGTGCGCGCCAACGAAGTGCTCGTCCGCATGGTCGCTACGGGGCTCTGCCACACCGATCTCAGCGTCTGGGCCGGCGGCGTGCCGTTCCCGCTGCCCGGCGTTTTGGGGCACGAAGGCGCGGGTGTCGTCGAGCAGGTCGGTGCCAATGTCACCGGAGTCAAGGCAGGCGACAAGGTCGTGCTGAGCTACGCCTCGTGCGGCGACTGTGGCGCGTGTCGGGGCGGGCACCCGGCATACTGCTCCACCTGGCTGCCACGCAACCTCTTCAAGGGCGCACGCGAGGACGGCTCCCCTACGATCACGTCGGGCGGCAAACCCATCGGCGGCCACTTCTTCGCACAATCGTCATTCGCGAATCACGGTATCGCGGAGCAGAGCAACGTCGTCGTGGTGCGCCCCGACGCCGATCTCGTGCAGCTTGCACCACTCGGTTGCGGGGTCATGACCGGCTTCGGCGCGGTGTGGTACGTGCTCGATCTGCAGCCCGGCGCGCGCATGGCCGTGTTCGGCGCAGGCGCCGTCGGAATGGCGGCACTGATCGCGGCGAAGCTGCGGAAGCCGGAAGTGATCATCGCCGTCGACGTGGTGCCCGAGCGACTGGCGCTCGCGCTCGAGCTCGGCGCGACGCACGTCGTGAACGCCAGGACGGACAACGTCGTGGAGCGCATTCGCGAGATCACGCGAAACACCGGCCTGACGGCCGCCCTCGACACCACGGGTGTCGCAGCGGTTGCGCGCCATGCGATCGACGCACTCGGCGCGCGCGGGCATCTCGCGACGTGCGCCGCGCCGCCGCCGGGCACGGAGATCCCCGTGGACTTCCAGGGTATCCTCACGGGCAAAATGCTGAGCGGCGTAACGATGGGCGACGCGACGCCACAGGTGCTGATCCCGCAGCTCGCGGAGCTCGTGATGCAAGGGCAGTTGCCTCTACAACGGCTGACGAAGCATTATCGGCTCGATCAGCTTGATCAGGCGGCGCACGACATGCACGCTGGCGTAACAGTGAAGCCTGTGATCGTGCACTAGATTCACCCGCAACACGGAAAGCCAACAGCGTAGAGGACACTCCCATGCGTGCGTCGCACGTACTACTCGCCGTCTCAGTCTTAGCCGCGGGGTGCGATCGCGCGGCGCCACCGGAAACGTCGGCCCTCGCCGCGGCCAGCGCTGATCAAGCTCAAAACCTCGAGACCGCGCGCTTGACCGACTGGCTCGACGCGCGCTACGAAGAAGAGCTCGCGTTCAGCCCCCTCGAGAAGACGGCGCTCGGCCGCAAGGATGACTACGACAAGATCGACGATCTCTCGGAAGCCGGCGAGGAAGCGCAGCTCGAATGGCGGCGCGGCACCGTTCGCGACCTCGAGCGCAACTTCGATCGCAGCGGACTGACACGCGAAGGGCAAACGTCGTACGACCTGTGGCGGTATGCCCTGGAGCAGGCCGAGGCAGCGGAACCGTTTCGGCGGCGTTTCTACATGTTCCATCAGATGGGTGGTCCGCACACCGACCTGCCGCAGGCGCTGATCAACTTCCACCGCGTGGACGACGAAGCCGACATGGTTGCGTACGTCACGCGTATCGGCGAAGTCGGGCGCGCTACTCGGTCAGGCTCTCGAGCGCGCGCAGCTCGCGGCCGGCGAAGGCGTACACGCGCCGCGGTTCGCCTATGACGCCGTGGCCGAGCAAGCGCGCGCGCTGATCACCGGGGCACCGTTCGCCGGTGCAGGCCAGTCACCGATTTATGCCGATGCGAATGCGAAGCTCGCGGCGCTGGTCATGAACGGCAAGATCGAGGCCAAGCGTGCAGACGAGCTACGCGCGGCCACGTCTGCCGCGTTGACGCAACGCTTCAAGCCCGCGTACGAGGCCCTGATCGCGTGGGTCGAGAAGGATCGCGCGAACAGCGACGAGATCGCTACCGGGCGTTGGCAAACTGCCCGACGGCGTGGCGTTCTACAAACAGCAGCTCGCGGCGAATACAACGACCTCGATGACGGCGGACGAGATCCACGCGCTTGGCCTTGCCGAGGTCGAGCGCATTCACGCGCAGATGGAAGTGATCAAGCGCCAGGTCGGTTTCAACGGCACGCTGCAGCAGTTCTTCGCGTCCCTGCGTGACGATCCGAAGTTTCTGTTCCCGAACACCGACGAGGGCCGCGAAGGCTATCTGCAAGCCTCGCGCGACTTCTATGCCGCCATCGAGGCGAAGTTGCCGGAGTACTTCGGTTTGCTCCCGAAGGCCGGGCTCATCGTCAAGACGCGTCGAGGCCTTCCGCGAGCAACCGGGCGCGGCGCAGCACTACGTGCAAGGGACTCCCGACGGGTCGAGACCCGGCACGTACTACGTGCATCTGATCGATATGAGCTCGATGCCGAAAACCGAGATGGAAAGTGTCGCGTATCACGAAGGCATCCCGGGCCACCACATGCAGGTGTCGATCGCGCAGGAGCTCACTGGGTTGCCGAAGTTCCGCACGCAGGTATTCCACACGGCGTATGTGGAGGGTTGGGGTCTGTATGCCGAACAGCTCGCGAAGGAGATGGGCGCCTACCAGGATCCGTACTCCGACTTCGGGCGGCTGGGCGCCGAGATCTGGCGCGCGATTCGACTCGTCGTCGACACCGGTTTGCACTCGAAGGGCTGGACCGAGCAACAGGCCGTCGACTACTTCCTCGCGAACGGTCCCGACATCGGAAGGCCAGGTCCGCGCCGAGGTCGAGCGGTACCTCGTGATGCCCGGCCAGGCGACGGCGTACAAGATCGGCATGCTGAAGATCCTCGAGCTGCGCGCACGCGCGCAAAAAACGCTTGGGAGTAGCTTCGATATTCGCGCGTTCCACGACACCGTGCTCGGCGGCGGCTCGCTGCCGCTGTCGATTCTCGAGCGCCGCGTCGACGACTGGATCGCGGCGCAGCGGCCGCGATGATCGCGCCGGGGCGTTAGCGCGCCGTCATTTCCCGAGCGCGTCGAACGGCGCTCGGGCGTGGACCACGCGACCGCCCACCAACGTCAGCAGCGGCCGCATGTGCTTGAGGTCCTCGTCGCCGATCGTGAGAAAAGGCTGGTCGAGCACCACGAGATCGGCCAGCTTGCCGGCTTCTATCGAGCCCATCTCGTTCTCTTCGAAGTTGAACCAGGCGTTCGCGGCGGTGTAGAGCCGTAGCGCGTCTTTGCGCCCGATCTGCTGGCCGGGAAGCAGAAGCTTCGCCGCCAGCGTCCTTGCCCGTCACCATGAAATAGATGCCGAGCCATGGATTCAGCGCACCGACGACAGCGGAGTCCGACCCCGCGCCCATCTTGATACCGCTCTCGAGCAGCGTGCGATACGGCGGCCCAGCCTTCCACGCGGAATACTGGTTGCGAATGTAATCGTGATCCTGCACGCGAACTCCGACGCCGATCTTCTTCAACCGCTCTATCTGCGGCGGCGTGATCTCGAACACGTGCTCGAGCGTCCAGCGTAGCGAGCTGACCGGAGTCTTGGCGGCCACCTGCTCCATGATCTTCGAAGGTAGCGTTCGATCTCCTGCTTCGCGAATCGTGTGTTGCGACAGCGCCCATCCCGCGTCGGCGATGCGCTGATATACGTCTTCCACCTCCTGGATCCGTGGCGCTGCCGGCGATGACCTGCTCGCCGAAGCGCACGGCCTTGTACATGTCGTCGCCGAGCCCTTGCGTGGAGTTCGCGATGCGCGCGGCGGCCGAGCGAATGTTGCTCTGGTCGCGCGTGTCGCGGTGGTCGTATTGAAAGCGCAGTCGCAAAGGCCACTTGCCTGCGCGCCAGAAGTAATCCGCGATGGCCATGTTCGGCCGATCGGCCGCAGTCAGATGCGCGCCGAGCCAATCGCAGCACGCGTGATCGACCACGGTCGTCAGGCCTAGTGAAACCGCGTAATTCATGTAATCCGGGAAGCGGCGCTTCATTCGCTCTTCGTTCGTGGACTTGAGAACGAACGTGAGCCCGTCGCCGTCGGGCTTCACGTCACCGGCTTCGGAAATGGGAATGCCGGCGGCTTCGAGCACGCGCCGGCCGGCGTCGTTGACGATGCCGCGCGTCGAGTACCCGACTTGCATGTACACGGGATGGTCGGGCACCGCAGCGCTCAACTCCTGGCGCGTCGGCAATCTGCGCTCCGCGAACTGAATCGGCGTGAACCCGCCGATGGCCGTCACCCATTCGCCGGGCTCGGCTTTCCTGGCTGCGGTGGCCAGCGCGTCCTGAAGCTCCTTGATGGAACTCGGCCGATTCGAGACCCTCGACGAACGGCCCCGGCGCCTGCGCGGTGCGCACGAAGTGCGTGTGGTTGTCGATGAGCCCCGGGATCACGGTGCGCCCGCCGAGGTCGACGATCTGGACGCACGGCTCCTTGCGGTTGACCGACTCGCCGACCGTGAGAATGCGTTTGTCGCGGATGCGGACGGTGCTCACGGTGCGGTCGGCCGCATCGACCGTCAGGATCGTGCCGTTGGTCAACACGAGGTCGCGGCCGCCGGGGCACGAATCCGCCGCGCGCGCCGCAGTAGACAACGCGGCGCCTACGAGCACTACGCACACGGCGAGCCTGCGGCGCGCGGCTGGGTTGCGCGGACACCAACAGCTTTCGCCGGACGTTGTCATTCTTGCCTTTCCCTTCGTTTGTTGGCCTTCGCCAAAGGCGGGACACTCTATCCCGCGAACCGCAGGCCTACCACGGGTGTCACGACCATGCGACGCACATTCGGTATCGGCGGCCTGAATCCGTTTTCGGGAGTGGTCCTGGCCATGATCTCCCTGTGCTGCACGGCAACGGCTGGCGCGGCCGCCGCGGCGGACAATTCGCGACCTCGCAAGTTCGAGCCCTCCCGCCGACGAAATGATCGTCAGAGGTCAGAGCGATCGCCCAATTCAGGTTGCGTATTCGACTCGCGGAAGACGCCGTCTTCGCGCGCTTCAACGAGATCAATAGCGACGATCGTTTCGACATTCACTGCTACATGCGCGCGTCGCCGGGAGTCACATCGAGCAACGCCTCTGCATGTCCAATTCGTGGCGAGAAGCAAGACGCGAACTTCGCTCAGGCGTGGGTAGCGCAACTGCAAGGCAGGAGTACGGCTGCAATCCCCAGCAATACCTGGCCAAGCAGCAGATCTGCAGCACCGGCTCGTCGATGAAATGCGCCGGCTCACCGTGGAAGACCCGGCGCTCCACGAGGCCATGGTGCGGCTCGGCCAGACCTACGCGGCGTACGAGGCAGTGACCGGCAACGCGCCCTCCATACGCTCTACCGGGACGTGCCCCCGGGGAGAACGGGCTACCGTTCGGCGCACATCGGCTCCTCCAGGTGCGCGTGGGAGTCGGACCCGTGGATCCAACGACTGACCTCGCACACATTCACGCTCGGAGCCGTCTCCGGCCATATACGCAGCTGCGAGTCCGGTGCGACAACGGCGGAGGCAAACTCGACTTTCAGGACGACGTCGAGTGGACGCTTCCGCAAGACTGGGGCGCGTGCACGCTGACCGTCGCTGCCAAACGCGAGACGACGTTCTCGTTCGTGGAATTCAACTGATCAACGCGTGCAACGACGGGTAGCGGGCGTGTCGGACCGCGCGGCTCAGGGCGCCGCTCGACCGCGGAACACCAGCGTCCGCAGCACGGTGAAGTTGAAGGCAAAACCCGCGGCCGCGCCGAACACCAGCGGTACGAGCGGCACCTGACGCAGCGCCGGCACGAGCCACAGGCACAGCGCGAACACGCCTATGTTCACGACGAGACCGCCCGCCTGCACGGCTGCGTAGCGCACGAACTCAGCGCCGCGCCGCGGCGAGCGATGCGCCGCGAACGTGACTGCGCGGTTCAGTATCCAGGTGATCAACACCATGCCGCACACGGACACCGTTCGCGCGAGCGCGATGGGCCACAGGAAGCCGCGCGTCAGAAACACGAACGTTCCTGCGTCCACCGCAAGGCCGGCCAATCCGACCAGTGTGAACGAGAAGAACTGTTTCGCGAGCGCCCCCGCAGTGGGCTTTGCGGCCATGCGTACGCGTCACTCCCCGGGTTCATGTGACTTCGGTCAGGGTAACGCACGCGACGTGCCGACGTGCGAGTGCTAGTGTCTGCCATAAGAGGTCGATGATGACGGACGTACCCGACAACCCGCTCATCCGCAGCGGCAAGCCGCTGTTCTTCAGAGTCGCCAATCCCGACGAGGTGGGCTTGGCAGCGCCTGAGATACGCCTCGGCGAGGCGGTACGTTTGTGCGTGCGCTCATTGAGTGCGATGCAAAAAGAGGCGCTCGTCGTGGCCGCGCGGACCGGAGCGGTGTGGCGCCTTGCGAGTGACGAAGGGGCCTATCTCGCGGGCCTCGATGAGGCCCCCTGCCCGCTCTCGTTCCTGACGACCGGCATGGTGAGCAGCTACATGACGGAAGTGCTCGCGCTTGCCAGGCAGCGCCGCATCCGCATCGACCGGATTCGGCTCGTGCAGGACAACTACTACACGATGGTCGGCTCGGCCCTGAAGGGCACGATGACCGGAGGCGCCAAGAACGTCGAGCTGACGGCGCAGATTGCGGGCAGCGCCGACCGCGCCACGCTAACGCAGCTCGTGCTCGACGCGACGGCCGCCTCTCCGCTCAACGGCCTCATGCGCGGCTCCAAGCCGAGCCTGTTCACGCTGACGCACAACGGCCGCGAGATTGCCCCTGCGCGCGCGCTGCGCGTTGGCCGGCCAGCCGAGCGTGACCCCGACGCCATGTTCGACGAGGCCGGACCCGCGCCCGGCGACTGGTCGCCCATGGTTCGGCGCGGTGGCCTGACGCCGAAGGCCGCGCACACGGTCACGCTGGCCAACGACAGCCTGGCCGATCAGCAAAGCCGTCTGCTGCACATTCGCGGTATCTGCACGCTGCGCGACGACGGCGTCAAAGAGATCGAGCTGCAGCTGTACAACCCGCACGGCTCGATCTTCCGCGTTCTCTGCGACGAAGCGCCCGCCAACGGCGGCGGTGGGCGCGCGCCCGACGCCGCGAGCTACATCGCTGCCGGTATCGGCTTCTGTTTCATGACACAGCTCGGTCGCTACGCGAAGATCGCAGGCAAGCGCCTCGAGCGTTACCGCATCGTGCAGGACGCACACCTGTCGCTCGGTGGCGCATCCGCCGGCACCGGTGCAGCGGGAACCGCGGATCCGATCGAGACGCATGTCTACCTCGACACGCACGAGGACGACGACTTTGCGCGCACCGCGTTGGATATGGGCGAGCAGACCTGCTTCCTGCACGCGTTCTGCAAGACCGATCTCAAGGCTAAGGTAAGCGTCCAAGACTATCCGGACGAGGCGAGCGCAGACGTTGGCCCCGCCTCACCGCCGACGTTGACGTCGAGCTCCACTGCCCGGACCCTCGGCACATGAACCGCATCGTCCTCGTCGCTCTGCTCAGCGCGATCGCAACGGCGGCCTCGAGCGGACCTGCGGAACAGGTGTTGCCGCCGAAACTCGATCCGGCGGCGCCGGATCGCACGCCCGTCGTCGTCGAGCTCTTCACGTCCGAGGGCTGCTCGAGCTGCCCGCCGGCGGACGCGGTGCTGCGTCGGCTCGAGCGCGAACAGCCCATGCAGGGTGTCGAGATCATTGCCCTTGGTGAGCATGTCGACTACTGGAACTACCTGGGCTGGATCGATCGCTTCTCCGCGCCGATTTTCTCGACGCGTCAGATGCGCTACCACGAGCGCGCCTTTCCGCGCGGCGTGGTCTACACGCCGCAGGTGGTCGTCGATGGCGTCGCCGAAGCGCTCGGCAGCAATCCGCTGGCGGTGCGCGAAGCCGTCTCGAAAGCCTCGCAGCGCACCAAATTACCGCTGCGCGTGCGCGCGGCGAGTACCGCCGGCAGCGTCAGCGTCGCCGTGAGCGTTGATGGAGTCACGGAGCGGCGAGCCGCCATCGTGCTCGTCGCAGTCGAAGACGGCTTGACGACCGCCGTGCAACGCGGCGAGAACGGCGGTCGCACGCTTAGCCACGATCGGGTCGTGCGTTGGATCGACACCGTGGCTGACGTACGCGCGGGCGCGAGCACTCGGGACATCGAGCGATCTCTCCCGATCGACGCAGACTGGAACGTCGGGCAAATGCGCGTCGTTGCGCTGCTACAAGACACGGCCAGTCTCGCGATCCTGGGCGCCGCAGAGACTGCGATCTCGCGGCCATCGAAGGAGTGACGCCATGAGAATTCTGGCCACGATCTTCGCCGCGGCGCTCAGCGGCGCCGCCTGCCTTACGTCCGCACGGCTGCCGGCTCAAACGACCGGGCCGGCGGCCGAGACAACGGCGTGGAAGGTACCTCGTTCCGTCGCTGGCCAGCCGGATTTTCAGGGCGTGTGGGCCAACAACAACGCCACGCCGCTCGAACGCCCGAAGGAGCTCGAGGGCCGGGATCGCCTGACGGACGCGGAAGTCGAAGCCATGAAGCGACGCGCGGCCAGGCTCTTCGACGGCACCGGCGACGCCGCTTTCGGCGACGAGGTGTTCAAAACGGTTTTTGCGAGCTTGAGCGGCTCGAACACGGGCCCTCACGAAAAGGGCGCAACGGACTTCGACGCGGACACCGGGGACTACAGCTCGGTATGGACCGTGGCGAGAGATTGGGACAACAGGACGTCGCTGGTCACCGATCCTCCCGACGGCAGGATTCCGCCGTTGACTCCCGAAGCCCGTGCACGAGCTGCAGCCGTCGGCGCAGCGCTCGCGCGGCCGGCGACCGGTCCTCAAGACCGAACGTTGTCCGAGCGATGCATCACGTACGGCATCCCGCAACTGCTCGCCGGCTACCAGGCCTACTATCGGTTCACGCAATCGCGCGACGCTGTCGTCATCGCGACGGAAATGATTCACGAAGCGCGCGTCGTGCCGCTCGACGGCAGCCCGCACCTGCCGCCGGCGATTAGACAGTGGCTCGGCGATTCCCGCGGCCACTGGGAAGGCGACACGCTCGTGATCGACACCACGAACTTCAAGCCCAGAAGTTTCCAGAACGCCAGCGAGCGCTTGCACCTCGTGGAGCGCTTGACTCGAGTCGGGCCCGACACACTGCACTACGAGATCACCATCGACGACCCCGGAACGTGGGCGAAGCCCTGGACCCTGATGATTCCGCTGCGGCGCTCGCCCGACGAGGTCTTCGAGTACGCATGCCACGAAGGCAATTCCGGCATGATCGGCATCCTCGCCGGTGCGCGCGCAGCGGAGCGCTCCGGCCCGCGGAAGGCGCAGTAGCGCGGCGCCGAGCGGTCGTTCGCGGCCTGGTCGTTAGGGTTGCAGCCCCAGGAGCCGCGCCGGGTTCTTGCGCGACATGACGTCGATGTCGGCGGCCGAGATGCCCTGCCCCATGAGGCCCTTGTAGAGGGCAAGCAGGCCGTCCGTGTGCAGCGGATTCGGCGGCTGGCCAAGATCGCTCGAGAGAACGAACGACGCGGCGCCGATCGTTCTGATCGCATCCGCTTCAGCGCGCAGCTGCTCGTCGGTGATCGGCGAGTACACGAGCTCGAGCAGCGCGCCTAACTTCGCCGCTTCGCGCATCTGGTCCAGCGTCATCGATCCACCCGGGCTCGCCATCGCGTGCGTCACGGCCACGTGTTTCACGCCCTGCCGTTTCGCCTCGGCGATGATCAGCAGCGATTCCTGAGGCCCTGAGTGCCCCGTCTCGAGCACGAGGTCGTGTTTCGCCGCGAGCGCGATGACCGCGAGCACCTCGGGCAACACCTTGCCGTCGCGCGTGACAGGCGCAAACGGGCGTTTCTCGCCGGTGAGCTTGACCTGCGCTTCAGAGTCGAACGTGGGCAGCCACACCACCTTGCCGTAGCCGCCCTCGACCTTCGTCATCCACTCGACGGCCGCGGGATTCACGCCGCCGACCGTGAGATCGAGCGAGATTCCGCCGAACACTTCGATTCCGGGCACGACCTTGCGCACGACGTAAGCGAGCGACGCCGTCGGCTCGTAGTGATTCTTGATGACGATGGCCCGCATGCCGGCCGCTTTGGCCACTCTCGCGAGCTCGAGCACGTCGATCTTGCGCGGCGTGCCGTCGGGCGCCGCATGCGCGTGCATGTCGATGGCGCCTTCGAGAGTCTGCGCGCGGCCGGTCGCGAGCGGTACCACGAGGCTGAACGCGAACACGGCGGACACCAAGTAACGCATGACTTCACTCCCCCTTCGATACTGGAACCAAGCCAACCCTTCGTGCTCTTCGGACGACCATCCTCGATCCAGTCGAACACGAGGCTGTGCCACAGCACGCGACGAACGTAGGCGCGCGTCTCGTTGTACGGAATGTTCTCCGTCCAGACGTCGCTGTCCATCGCCCGCTCGGGCAACCACCGCTCCGCCGCGCTCTCGCCGGCGTTGTAGGCCGCGAGCGCCACGGGTAGCTGCCCCGAATACTTCTCGATCAACGTCGCGAGCCGCGCGGCACCCAAACGGATGCTCGTCTCGGGATCGTAGAGATCGGCGCGACTCGGCCGCGGCAGCTGCCAGCGGCTCGCCGTGAGCTCCGCGGTCGAGTACCCGAGCTGGGCGAGCCCGATCGCACCGGCCAGCGAGGTGGCGTCCGGCCGGAACAGGCTCTCCTGGCGCAGCACGCCATAGAGCAGGGGCTCATCGACCCGCGTGAGCCCGACGGCCGCCGTCACTTCCTTGCGAAACGGACGCGGATACAGCAGCTCGTAGTCGTTGAACACGCCCTGGCTCGTCGCCGTGGCGACCGCCACATCGTGCAGCCCCCAGCGCGCGGCGAGATGCACGGCCTGCGGCTTCAGAGCGTCTCTCCAGGGCGGCGTAACCCGCACGCCACTCGAGCGTTGCGAGCGGGCGCAGCCCGCGTGAGCAGCAACTCGTGCGCGCGCACGAACGGCGCCTCGCGCGCGATTCGCTCGATCGCTTCGTCATCGGCCGGCAGACGTTCGACATGCGGCTCGACACGCTTGCCGAGTCGGGCGGCGGCCATGGCTGTGTAGTAGTTGTCGTCCTCCGCGAGCGAGCCGTAGCGCTCGCGCGCCAGCGCGTCCTCGCCGCCGGCTTCGGCCGTGCGGCCCGTCCAGTAACGCCAGGCGGCTTCGTTCTGCCTTGCCGCCGACATGCCGGCAAGGCCGCTGCGCGCCGCGTTCCAGTCCTGTTTCCAGAGCGCCGCACGCACGAGCCACTCGAGGGTATCGTCGTCGAGATCGGCTGACGCCACATCCGCGAAAATGCCAAGCGCCTCCGGGTCGCGATCCCAGGCCAGCCCGAGCGCGAGAGCGCGCGACGCCTTGCTCGCCGCCTCGGGGCTCGTGAGCCGCGTGCGGCGCAGCGCGTCGAACCGCTTCAACGCTTCGCGCGGCGCGTTGCGCGCAAGCCGCGCGAAGCCGTCGAGCAGCTGCTTCGTTTCCACGCCGGCCGTGGAATCGGCAAGCAGCGCATCGATCGACTCCAGCGGTTTCTCGATGAGGTCGGCCCACTTGAGGAGCGGCGCGGCCTGCGCGCCGGGAAGGCGCTGCGCCACGACGCGCGCGAAGCTCGCCTGGCCGTTGCCGAGCAAACGACGCGCGCGCTCGGCGACGAGCGCATCGTCGATGCCGCCCCGCTCCCGCAACCACTGAAAGACCGGCTCGCACTCCGGCGGCAGCCTGTACGGCGCGAGCCAGCGCTCCGTGATCGCCGCCTCGAGCCCGGAGGTTTGCGTCGAGGGCGATCCTTGCGTTCAGCTGCGCGCATGCGAGCGTCTCCGTCGCGCTCGCTGCATCGTAGTGATCGAGCAGCTGCTGCCATTGCGCACGGCGCGCGAGGCTCTCGAGCCACGCGCGACGCAGCGGCCCCGCCACGACCTCGCGGCCGTGAACTTTCAGGAAACCCTCGGTGAGCCGATCGGCCTCGTCTGCACCGGCGCTCGCGCGCTGGAGCGCGTAGACCAGCCGAGCCGCACGCACATACGGGTAGAGCGCGTATTTCTCGAGCGCAGGGCTGTCGCTCTCCGCACTCCCAAGCCCGAGCTGCGCCGCGGAGTAGGCTTCGAAGAACTCGGCCCTGACGGCCTGCGGCGCATCGCCTGGAGACGGCTGCGCGCTTGCATGCGAGGCGACGAGAAGCGCGAGCCAGACGACCCGTCGCTTCCATCGCGTCCTGGCATTCCATGCCGCCGACCATGTCATGCCATCGATCTTAACAGGCGCGGGCGATGGCCCATGCCGGCCGACCAACGAGCGGCCGTCTGCGGCATACTTCGGCCGTGAACCAACGCCCGTCGATCCGTTGAGCGCCCGCGCGCGCAAGCCCGCCCCTGCCTATCGCTGGGAACGGTTCGACGACGACGCGTTGCTGCGCCTGCGTTTCCGCGATTTAGGCCTCAGGATCGCGGAGCAGCCCGATAGGCGCCGACGCAGCGCGGCTCGTCGCACAACTCGAGCGGCGTGACATTCGCTTCAAGCCGCACTTCTGGTTTTCTACCGAGTGGTTCTCGCCCGACGGCGTGCCGGGCATCGCCGTACCGTTCTTTCTAGGGCACCCGCGTCTCGTACGTCTCGAGCGCAGCATGATGGGCGAAGCCGAAGGCGGCAATCGCCGGTGGCGTTTGCGGCTGCTGCGCCACGAGCTCGGTCACGCGGTCGACACGGCGTTCGGGCTGCGCCGCCGCGGCGACTGGCGACAGGTCTTCGGCACCGCGTCGGCGCTCTACTCCCGCGACTATACGGCTCGGCCGCGCAGCAGGAGCCACGTGCTCCATCTCGAGCACTGGTATGCGCAGAGCCACCCGACGGAGGACTTCGCAGAGACCTTCGCGGTATGGCTGCGGCCGAAGGGCCTTTGGCGCGCCGAATACGCCGGTTGGCCGGCGCTGGCCAAGCTCGAATTCGTCGACAGGCTCATGACCGAGCTCGCAGGGCGCGTGCCGGCGAAACGCGACCGCTCGCTGATCGAGCCGTTGACGGACAACCATCGAACGTTGGGCGAGCACTATCGGCGTCGCGTGCATCTCAGCGAGAGCGGAGAGCAACGCTACGACTCGTGGCTCCTGCGAGTCTTTCCACCGCATCACGCGCTCGGCCACTCGTTCGGCCGAGGGCTTGTTGATCGATCTGAAGCCCCAGCTGATGCGCGCGCTGCTGCGCCACTCGCGAGCTCATCCCTATGTGGTGTTCCAGGTGCTGCGCGCCGTGCGGCGGCGCACGCGGCACCTCGATCTCAAGTTCAGCGGCCCAAAGCGCGAAGTCGTACAGCGGGTAACACAGCTGCACGAACGCATACTTGCGGACTTCCTGCGTCGCAATGAGGAAACGTATTTCTTATGAAGAAGAAGTATCGAATCCTGTTGATGGTGCACGAGACCCTCGTGCCGCCGGAGGATATCAGCGGCTTGAGCGAGGCGCAGATCGACGAGTTTCGAACCGAGTACGACATCTTGCATACGCTGCGCCGCCCAGGGCACGAGGTTCGTGTAGTGGGGGTGGGCGATCACCTGACGGAGCTGCGCGAGACGATCGATGAGTGGAAGCCTCATGTCGTCTTCAATCTGCTGGACGAGTTCTCGGGCATCATCTCCTACGACCACTATGTCGTCGCTTACCTCGAGCTCATTCGACAGCGTTACACGGGCTGCAACCCGCGCGGCATGATGCTGTCGCGGGACAAGGTGTTGACGAAGCGCGTGCTCGCCACGCATCGCGTCGCAACGCCGGCTTTCAGAGTCTTCCCCTTCGGCCGTCGCTTTCGCGAGCCGAGCCGATTGACCTTTCCGTTGTTCGTCAAATCCGCCACGGAGGACGCGTCGCTCGGCATCGCGCAGGCGTCGCTGGTCGAGGACATGACGGGGTTACGCGAGCGCGTGCAATTCATCCACGAGCAGGTGCAAAGCGACGCGCTGGTCGAGGAATATGTCGACGGCCGCGAAATCTACGTCGGCGTGCTCGGCAATACGCGGCTCGTCACACTGCCGCCCTGGGAAATGAACTTCGGCACGCTGTCGCACGCCCAGACGCGCATCGCCACACGCAAGGTGAAGTGGGACCGTAACTACCAGACGAAGCACGGCATCAAAACCGGCGCGGCCCAGGAGTTGAGCGGCGAGCAGCGCGAGCAACTCGGCCGGCTCGCGAAACGGACGTATCGCGCGCTCTACATGAGCGGCTTTGCGCGCATGGACTTCCGCATGCGCAGCGACGGCAACATATTCCTCCTCGAGGCCAACGCGAACCCGAACCTGAGCAAGGGCGAGGACCTCGCCGAGTCGGCAAAAGCCGCGGGCACCAGCTACACGGCGCTCGTCAATCGCATCGTGCAACTCGGCCTGGCGTACATGCCGGAATGGCGAATGTTCGAGCCGTAGCGCGGCGCCGGGGCGTGACCATCGAGCGCTGAGTCGATGAAGGTTCTGCCACGCCGGAGTGGTATTGTCATGGCGGCAATGGGAGGGGGAACGCATGGCCATTCGATGTAGCGCGCATCGGGTCGGGCTCGCCGCCGCCGCGGCGCTCGCTGTCGCCGCAGGGCTCGCATGGGCGCAGCCGCCGCAAACAGGCGCGGCGCCACCCACTCTGCCGCCGCTATTCTTCAAGGAAGAGTGGCGGCAGAAGACGTTGCCGCCGAACGCAGCGGCCGACCTCGTGCTCGAAGGCGGCGTGACACCCGCCGCAGTGACGAACGCCACGCTGGAGCTCGAAATCTACGATCCGAACGCGTCGAGCGTCGCCGCATATCGCGACCAGCCTCCGCCGCGCACCCGCGCCGGCGACTGGGCCGGCACTTCGTGTATTCAGCTCGCGGGCTACAACCAAAACCCGCCGCCGCAGAAAGTAGCCGCAGGCCAGCCGACCGACGCACCGAATCTGTGGACCGGCGTGTGCCAGACACCCGTCGCCGTGACACTGCGGCATCGAACGAGCTACGTCGATCTCACCGGCCTCGCGCGGATCCGCTGGGTCACGCGCGTGTCGGGATTCCACGTGGTACGACCGGTCGTGAAACTCGCGGCCGGGAACTGGTTTGTCGGCGACTATGGCGAGGGCGCGGCGTCGGCGAACTCCACGCTGTTCCTCGAAGCGGAATTCGCGGTGTCGCAAGTGCGCTGGCTGCCGCTCGATATGGCGCGCGTCGTCACCGTCGGCCAGAGCTTCGCGCACCCGGATCTCTCGAAGGTCGATGAGATCGGGTTCGCGGATCTCACGCCCGGCAGCGGACACGGTTGGGGCGGCTTCGTGAACGTCGGCAAGATCGAAGTTTACGGCCGGTCCGTGCCGCGCTGAGGTCGCACCGTGTTCATCATCGAGCTCGAGTACAAAGCCAACCTCGCGGCGCGAATTGCGAAGGACTGACGGGAATGAGCGCAAAGCGGATTCTCGGCGGCGCACTGCTCGCAGCATTGGGGCTTGCGATTGCAGTCGCGCTGCACCGCCCGCCGATGCAGACGGCCGCAGTCGGTGCAGCGGAGCCGACTAGCGCTGTCGACGAACCTCTGCCGCCCGAAGACCTCACCACCGATTTCTTGGCAGCACGCGCCCAAGCTCTGATGGACGAAGCCCGGGATGAAGCGTTGGCCGCCGCCCGTGACGAGGAGCAGCAACGCTGGGAGGCGCTGCGCGCGAGCCTCAAGCCTCAGTCACCGGTGCAGCTCGCAGAGCGACGCGCGCAGCAGTACGAATCCGAGCCCGTCGATCGAGCATGGGCATCCCGCGCCGAGGCGCAGATCCTGGAGAAGATTTCGCAAACCGGCCTCAAGGCGCTGGATCTGCGCGTGGAGTGCAGGACGACCGTTTGCCGCCTCGAGGTGTTGGAGCCGGCGACCGAGCGCCGGGCTACGGCCCGGATCGTGGGCGCGCTCCTGCAAGTCGACGAGCTTGCGCCGTCTCCCCCGAAGCAAATCGACAGCCCGCCAGGCACGCGAGCCACGGTGTCGTACCTCGCGCGAAGATAGGGACGGAGAAGGAAATGATCCGACGAATCACGATCGGCGGCGCTTTGGTCTCGTGGTGTCTGGCTTCGAGCGTGCTTGCGCAAAGCAGCGCCCCGACGCGCGCCGCCCCACCCGCTCGGCCGCCCGTGTTTTTCAGCGAAGGCTGGAAAGCGCTGGTGACTCCGCCCGACGATCACGGCGCCTGGCCCGCGTCCCAAAGCGGCGTCGCAACCCCGAACCTCACGCTCACGTTGCACGGCGCTTCGGGTAAGGACATCCAGCTCGTCGCCGTGCGCGGATCGACCGACGTCTATCCGCTGAATCTCTGGACCGGAACGACGACGTCGCCGAGCGCCGCAACGCTGCGCGATCGCAGCCGTTTCGTCGATCTATCGAGTCCGTTCGCGAAGATCCGCTGGGTCGTGCGCACGTCCGGCTTCCACCAGATTCGGCCCGTGCTGAAGCTCGCCGACGGCACCTGGCTCGTCGGCGACCACACGACGGGACCCGCGGCAGACTTCAACGAGAGCGACGTCTCGATCGCGGACGTGCGGTGGCTTACGCTCGACATCGATCGCGTCGTCTCGGTCGGAACGTGGGTCGAGCACCCGAACCTCGCGAAGGTCGACGAAGTCGGCTTCGCCGATTTGATGCCGGGCAGCGGCCACGGCCCGGGGGGTTACGTGAACGTGGGCCGAATCGAAGTCTACGGAGACGCCGTCAAGCGGTAGCCGCGGGTCATCGCGGCTTGCCTTTGCCGCGCACGCGCCGCGAATCGCGCTATGATTTGCGCCGTTCGGGGAGGCAACCGCTCGTTTTGGGAGAGTGGAAGCCATGACGTATCTGAAATACTTGCCGTTGGTCTGGGCAGGCATCTGGCGCAAGCGCAGTCGGGCGTTGCTGATGCTGCTGCAGATCGCAAGCGCGTTCGCCCTGTTCGGGCTGCTCGAAGGGTTCAACTCCGGAATCAAGCAGGCCATCGCCGCTGCCAGGGGCGACCGCCTGTACATCGGCAGCAACGTGTCGATCGGCGGGGTACCGTTGCCGATCAACCTGCTGGCACGCATCGGCGCCACGCCCGGCGTCGTAGCAGTCACATCACGATCGGCCCTGCCCGCGGTCTACCAAAGCCCCACGCAACCCGTACCGATCATCGGCGCCGACGCCAAGGCGTACTTCGTCATCTACGACGAGTTCAAGGCCTCGCAGGAGGCGATCGACGCGCTCGAGAAGACACGCACCGGCGTGATCGTCGGCAGCGCCACCATGCAGAAGTACGGCTGGAAGGTCGGCGATCGCGTCGCCTTCCAGTCGCCGGTGCCGAAGATCGACGGCTCGCGCGACTGGGCGTTCGACATCGTCGGCACGTACGAAACGACCCGACGACCCGCCCAGTGCACAGCAATTGATCTGCAACTTCGTGTACATCAACGAATCGCGCCTCACGGAGCGCGACACGACACAGTTGTTCGTCGCGAAATCGACAGCCCCGCAAATGCCAGCGCCATCGCCTCCGCCATCGACGCCGCGTTCGCGAACTCCGATCACGAGACGCGCTACGCAGTCCGAGGCCGACCTGTCCGCATCACAGGTTCAGCAGATCGGCGATCTCGACTACATTGCCCGCGCCATCATGGCGGCGGTGTTCTTCGCGCTGCTGTTCGCGACCGGCGCGCTGATGATGCAGTCGATACGCGAGCGAATGCCCGAGCTCGCTGTGCTGAAGACCGTGGGCTTCTCCGATCGCCTGGTCGTGGGGCTGATCATCAGCGAGGCGGTCACGTTCTGTGTCTTCTCGGCAGGCGTGGGACTCGCGGCCGCGTCGTTCCTGTTGCCGCTGGCGAGGCAGCTGGTGGGAAACGTGCCGATGCCGACCGCCGTGCTGGTCGTGGGCATCGTCTTCGCCGTCCTCTTCGGGCTGATCGGCGGCCGCCGTGCCCGCGTGGCGCGGTATGCGGCTCGAGGTTGCCGACGCGCTCGCGGTCCGATAGGAGAATTGCCATGAGCTTCTTCAAGCAAACGTTCGCGCTGACGGTCACCGGGCTGCGCGGAATCAACCAGCGGCGCGGGTCGTCGCTCGTGACGGTCGTCGGCGTCACCACCGTCGTAGCGGTGCTCGTGGCGCTGCTCGCCATGAGCGAGGGCGCATCGATCTTTACCGGCAGATAATGTGCGCCGCGACGAAGTGGCCGTGCTCGGGCGGGGCGCCGCCTCGGCGCCGCAAAGCGTGCTGAGCCGGACGCGCTGCTCACGGTGAGCAACGCGCCGTACGTGAAGCACGCGCCCGACGGCTCGCCGTACACCACGGCGTCGAGCATGGTGAACGTGGACGCCATCAAGAAGAACGGCTCGCGGAGCCGGATCTTCCTCGTCGGCTGGACGCCCGGCGTTGCACTGGTGCAACCGGAGGTCAAGATCATAGAAGGGCGCAACTACGAGCCCGCGGTGCACGAGGTCGTCGTGTCCGACCCGATTCGCAAAATGTACAGGGGAATGGACGTCGGCGACCGCATCACGTTGCGCAACACGGAATGGACGATCGTCGGCGTATTCGCCGGCAGCGACTCGCTCGGCGACAGCGTGCTGCGCGCCGACGCCGATACCGTCATGTCGACGTTCGGCCGCACGACCTATCAACAGGTGCTCGCGATCCTGGAGTCGGAAGCCGACATGCCGGCGTTCAAACAGGCGGTCGAGGAAAACCCCGCCATCGCCGTCGACGTGAAAACCGTTGCCGAGACGTTCAAGGCGGGGTTCGGACAGCTGAACCTGCTGATCGACTTTCTCGCCTACTTTGTCGGCGTCGTCATGGCGAGCGGCGCTGTCTTCGGAGCGCTGAACAGTCTGTACGCGTCGGTCGATTCGCGGCGCCGAGAGATCGCGACGCTGCGCGCCATCGGTTTCAACGGCCTGCCGATCGTGCTCTCCGTGCTGATCGAAGGCATGGCGCTTGCTCTGCCGGGCGCGTTCATAGGCTCCGCGATCGCGTGGGCGCTGTTCAACGGCAACGTGGTGAGCCCCGCCGGTCTGATCTTCAAACTCACGGTGACGCCGCACGTCGTGTGGCAAGCCACCGTGTGGGCGCTCGTGATCGGGCTCATCGGCGCTTCGTTACCGGCGTTGCGCGCCGTGCGCGTGCCGGTGGCCACCGCGCTTCGAGCGTAGGGCGTGAAGAAGAAATCGAAGCACAGCGGCGCGGCGCAGAAGTCGGTACCACCCGCGCACCTGATCGACGCGAGGATCAAGGAGCTCGGCGACTGGCGCGGCGCCACGCTGGCCCGCATGCGCGCGCTGATCAAGGAAGCCGATCCCGGGGTCGTCGAAGAATGGAAGTGGGACGTCCCGGTCTGGTCTCACGCCGGAATCCTCTGCACGGGCGAGACGTACAAGAAGGTCGTGAAGCTGACGTTCGCCAAAGGCGCCCAACTGAAGGACCCTTCGGCGCTCTTCAACTCGAGCCTCGAAGGTAACGTGCGGCGCGCCATCGACATTCACGAAGGCGAGACGCTCGACGAACGTGCGTTCAAGGCGCTGATCCGGAGTGCGGTGGCGCTGAACGTCGATTGAAAGGCCACCCCGTGCCGACCGATACTCGGCAGACCTGATCCGTACGGTGGCTCCTCATGGAAAACAGCTCCCTCCCTTCTCGACGACGGCTACTGACCTGCCTGCGCGCCGGGCTTCTCGCGGTGTGCGGCCTCCTGCTCGCCGGCCCACCAGCCGTGACTCACGCGGCGGAGCCAACGAAGATCGGCATCGTCGGCGCCGGCAAAATGGGCGGTGCGCTCGCCGAGCTGTGGGCGAAGGCCGGCCACGAGGTCATGATCTCCTCGCGCCATCCCGAGGCACTGAAGGCGCAAGCCCAGGCGATCGGGCCGAACGTGCACGTCGGCACGCCGCGCGAAGCCGCAGCGTTCGGCCCGGTGGTGCTGATCGCGATGCCCTACGGGCAATGGCCGCAGATCAGCGAGGAGATCAAGTCGGAGACCGTCGGCAAGACCGTCATGGATCTGACCAATCCGTACCCGGACCGCGATGGCCCGATGGCGGAGCAGGCGCGCAAGGAGACCACGGGCGTCGCGAATCCGAAGTACCTGCCCGGCGCCCATCTCGTGCGTGCCTTCAACTCGATCATCTGGACGGATCTGCGCAGCCAGGCGCACCGCGCGGGCGAACCCGCGGCCATCGCAGTGGCCGGCGACGACGAGCACGCGGTCGCCGTCACGAGCCAGCTCGTGCGCGACGCCGGCTTCGAGCCCGTGATGGTGGGACCCCTGTCGGCCGCGCGGAGTTTCGACGTCGGCACGCCGGTGTACGTGAAGGTGCTGACGGCGGCGCAGTTGCGCCAGCAGCTCGGCCTACCGGCGCACTGACTTCTAGGCTCCGACGCGACTTCGCTTCAAACGCTCTTCGGCGCGCCGATCACGATCAGCACTTGGTAGTCCTGCTTGGCGCAGTCGGCCACCGGAGGCATGGCCGCGCCGGGCGACACGGGGAAGTCGCTCTCGCGCGCCGCCTTCGGCGAGCACGCGCCACCGGCCTTCGCCGGCGTGTAGAGCGCCGAGCGGCAGCGCAGGTGTGTCACGTCGTAGAGCGTAGCGCCGTCCGCGAGCTCCCAACGTTGCTTGCCGTCGGCGTTGGCGGCATGGACGGTGAGCACGCTCGTGACCTCGCGATCGCCGGTCACCACGTACTGGCCGGCGGGCATCGGGAAGTCGGGCGATTCCATGATCAAGCCGTGCTCCTCGAGCCACCACGCGTTCTTGTCGAGATGCCAACCGGCCGGAGCGACGCCGTTCTTCGAGGCGCTCGTACGCGCTGAGCCGCACGCCGCGCGGCCCGGGATCCTGGCGCCATAGGCCCCACGTTTCGGCGTTGTCGCCCGAGGTGGCGTTCGGCGGCGGCGAGCGCGGCGATGTACTGCGTCGGCACGCGTTTGAACTGGCTGTAATCGACGGCGGCCCATGCGGCTGCCGGCAGCGCTGCCGCAGCGGCGGCGGCCGTGGTGCGAGCGATGAAACGAGCGGCGGCTCAAGGCCTTGCCAGCGCGTAAGCTCCGGTCGACGAAGGGCATCGAGTTTGCGGTCGCGCTGCGTCATATGGCCTCCCCATGCTCTCGGGTGGATTGACCCCGATCATACGCTCGCCGTCCCGCAACGCGCAGCGCCGCGGGCGGCGCGCGCGCCGCGTGTACCATGGCGCCATGGAAACGCCGTCGACGCAGGGCGGCCGCAGCACCGGCTGCTGCGTGGTGCTGATGATGAAATCGGCCGCGCGCTCGAAACGGCGCTTGGCGGAGCACATCGGTGCGCAGCGCGCCACGCAAGCCGCGCAATGTCTTGCTCGACTGCGCCTGCGAGGACCTTGCGGCGTGGCCCGGCCCCGTGTGCGTCGCGCCCTCTGCCGCCGACGAACGCATCGACGCGTCACCGGCCGACGCCGTCGTGGTGCAGCGCGGCGGCAACCTCGGCGAGCGCATCAATCACGTGAACGACGGAGCTCGTCCGGCGCGGCTTCGAGCGGCAGCTGTTCATCGGCATCGATTGCCCGGCCTCGACGTCGCGTACCTCGAGCGCGCGGCCGCCGCGCTCGACGATCACGACACGCGTGCTCGGCCCGGCCGCCGACGGCGGCGTGGTGCTCATGGGCGTGCGCGGTCGTTGGCCCCCGCTCGGCCGCGCTGCCCTGGAGCACGAGCGCGCTGTTCGAGTCGCTGCGCGCGGCCTGCGCGGCGCGCGGCTCGAGCGCCGCGACGCTGCCGCGCTTGCACGACGTCGACACGCTCGGCGATCTGCTCGCGCTGCGCACCGAGCTTCTCGGCGACGCGCGGCCCGCGCGCCGCGCGCTCGTGCGCTGGCTCACAGCGCAGACGGATCTCGGCCGATGACCGCGCTGCGCGTCACGGTGGCCGCGCTGCTGCTGGCGGCGATCGTCGCGGTCGCCATCGGCGTTGCCGCTCGCGTCGTGGATCGACCGGCGCCGCAACCTGGTCGCAGCAGCCACCGCGAGGCCGCGGGCGCGCTGTTCATCGGCGTGTACGCGCTGGCCGCCGTGCTCGTCGTGCCGGGCTCGATACTGACGCTGTCGGCAGGGCTATCTGTTCGGCTTGCCGCTCGGCGTGGCGCTCACGTCCGTCGGCAGCGTGCTCGGCGCGACGGCGGCATTCGTCGTCGGGCGATTCGTCGCGCGCGATTGGGTTGCGCACCGCGTCGCCACGTGGCCGCGGTTTGGCGCGTTCGCCGCGGCGCTGCGCCATGACGGCTTTTGCGATCGTGCTGCTCGCGAGGCTGTCGCCGCTGATTCCCTACAACCTCCTGAACTACGCATTGGCGCTCACTGCGGCGCGATTTCGGGACTACCTGCTGGCGACGTGGATCGGCATGCTGCCGGCCACGGTGCTCTACGTGTACGCGGGCTCGCTCGCGAAGAGTGTCACGACGCTGGCGAATGCCGGCAGCGCGCCGAGCTGGGCGGCGTACGCGTTGCTCGCGATTGGCTTCGCGGCCACAGTGGCGCTGACGGTGCTGGTCACGCGCCGCGCGACGCGCCTCTTGCGCGAGCGCCTCGCGGCCGAGCATGCGCGCCGCCGCCGGACCGCGCGAAATGAGCTCCAGGGTAACGGCATCGGCGTCGTGATCCCCGTGCTCGGCGATGCGGCCGAGCTCGATGCGCTGCTCGCACAGCTCGAAGGCGCAGCGGCCCGAGCGAGGTCATCGTGGTCTCGGGAAGCGCAGACACGGCCGTGGCAGCCGTGTGCGCGCGGCACGGCTGCGAGTACGTCGAAGCCGCGGCCAATCGCGGCACGCAGCTCGACGCCGGGCGCACGGCGGGCGAGCGCCGCCGTGCTGTGGTTCGTGCATGCGGATGCAGAGCCGCCGAGCCGACGCGCTCGCAAGCCATCGCCGCGGCCGTTCGCGACGGCGCGGAGAGCGGCTGCTTTCGGTTCGCGTTCCAGGGGCCGACGACGTGGTACAAGCGCCTGCTCGCGCAGCTCGTCGCGCTGCGAATTCGCTGCGGCGGCATGGTGTACGGCGATCAGGGCATCTTCGCGCGCCGCGACGTTTACTTTGCGGTCGGCGGATTTGCCGAGTGGCCGCTGTTCGAGGAAGTACGCCTCGTGCGGCGGCTGCGCGCACGCGGCACGTTCCGCATGCTGCCCCGCGCGCTCGCAGTGGCCACGCGGCGCTGGGACCGGGACGGCTGGCTCAAGCGCACGCTGCACAATCGGTGGCTCGCGCTGCGTTTCGCGCTCGGCGGCCGGCCCGAGGCGCTGGCCGCAAGCTACCGGGCGCTGCTACGCTCGGACGCGGAGCACGAGCAGATGAACGCAGAGCCACGATCGCTGCATTTCACCGCGGCCGGCGAGCCGCGCGGCTACATCGAGCCGCACGCGTTGCGCGAGCTCTGGTTTCACACGGGCACGGCCTGCAACCTGGCGTGCCCGTTCTGCCTCGAGGGCTCGAAGCCCGGCGACGGGCGGCTCGGCCGCATCACGCTCGCCGACGCGAAGCCGTCTCATCGACGAGGCCGTCGCGCTCGGCGTCGAGCAGTTTTCGTTCACGGGCGGCGAGCCGTTCATCGTCAAAGGACTTCGTCAACATCCTGCGCTACGCGTCGCAGTTTCGGCCGTGCCTGGTGCTGACGAACGGCACGGAGCCGTTGCTGAAGCGCCTGCACCAGATCGCGCTACTGCGCGCGCAGCCGCAACCGATCGCGTTTCGCGTCAGCATCGATTATCCGGACCGCGATCGGCACGACGCCGGCCGCGGCGCCGGCACGTTCGAGCAATCGTGGCGCGCGCTCGCGAAGCTGCACGCGCTTGGCTTCAAGGTGTCGATCGCGACGGCAGATCGAGAAGGGCGAGAACGCCGCCGCAGTCGGCGAGGCCTACGCCGCCCTGCTCGCGGAGCACGGATTGCCGAGGACGACGACGCTCGTGGGGTTTCCCGATTTCCTGCTTCCCGGAGCGCAGGCAGAGGTGCCGGCCGTTACCGAGCACTGCATGACGACGTATCAATCCGCGGAGACGCGCCGCGCGTTCATGTGCGCGTTCTCGAAGATGGTCGTCAAGAAGGACGGCCGCATGCGCGTCTACGCCTGCACGCTCGTCGACGACGATCCCGCCTATGACCTGGGTGGCACGCTCGACGGAAAGCCTGCCGAAACGCGTCACCTTGCAGCATCACCGCTGCTACAGCTGTTTCGCCTACGGCTCTTCGTGCAGTGAGATCGATCGCTGACGAAAGCGTCGGCTCAAGGCTGGCGATTCAACGTCCAATCGTAGGGAATGAACTTCACGGCGAGACGCTGGATCGATGGGCTCGTCCCGATAACGATTCACGTACGCGATCAGGCTCTCGCGTTGTACCGTCGGCGGCGAAATCCTTCGTGTAGAAATCGAAGAATGGACGACAGCCAGACTTCGCGCGCCGCAGCAGTCGACGCGAACGTTGCGCGGATCGTTCAAGAACTCCCGCGCCGCGGCTTGAGCTGCGCCTCGAGCTCGTCGGCGCTGAACGCCGCCTGGGGCAAACGCGGACAGCTGCGCGCCATGCAGTTCAACGCGAAATGCACACGCGGCTCGCCGAGCGGCCGAATGACGTCGTTCTCGTAGGTCGAAAGAGACATCCGACCGGCCGCCGACGGTGACTCTGCGAAACCTGAAGAACAGCTGGCGCTTGAAAAAACCCGTGAAGCCGTCAGTGACGCCTCGTCGATGACGCCTTTCATGGCAAGCGCGTTGTAGGCGTTCAAGTGGTACGCGAGTACGTCGGCGCTGCGCGGGAAGAGCGCGGGCGATGTGGCCGGGCTCACGCGCGCGACCAAGGCCACGAACTCGTCGAGGTCCTTTCGGTCCCCCGCGAGGGCGTCGAAGTCGGTGCGACCTTGTTCGTCGACGAAACGCGTCAAAACGCCACTCCCCTCAGCACTCGTACCGCATAGCCTAGTTCGGCATGGCGATCTCGCCTATACCGAGGTGCCGTAACCGCGCAAAAGCAATCGCGCGCGATACCGCTTTGCTCTAATGTCTGCATCAGTGCGAAGGGCTCCACCGGGGAGATGGCGATGGGATTGTTGGATGGTGTCTTGGGCGGCGTCGTGGGCGCGGTGGTGACGGACGTCATCCGTCGCAACGGCGGCGTGCAAGGTATGGTGAGCCAGTTCGAGAGCAAGGGGTTCGGGCCCGCGGTGCGCTCGTGGGTGAGCACCGGCCCGAATCAATCGATCGGCGCGGAGCACGTGCAACAAGTGCTGGGCGCGGATCTGCTGCAGCAGATGTCGACGAAGACGGGGATGCCCGTGGCCGAGCTCACGCAGAAGCTCGCGCAGATTCTGCCGCAGGCGATCGACGAGATGACGCCCGGCGGACTCATCCCCAAAGCCTGAGAATGCCGGCATTCGACTTCGGCTGACGTCCGCGAGCCCGCCGCGGCTGGCGGTGCCAGCCGCGACGATCATGCCGGCGCAGCCACCCGCTGCCTTCGGGACTACCTATGCGTTTAGCGGTCGTGGCGCTGGTCGCGATCGTCTCGATCGTCGATGAAACACTCGCGATCTGCACCCTGCTCGCGGATTCGCTCGGGCACGAGGCCGGGGAGATCCGCATCGCCAAACGCAAACACGTAGAACGTGTTCGGGTTGGCTATGGTTCCGCGCGTCGGATCGCCGGGCTGTTTGAAGGGATCCGCGATCGTCGCAAGGAAGTCGTTGTCGTTGGCCACGAACAACGTGTGTTTCGTCGTGCCATCGATGACGACGTCTTGGCCGAAAGCGATACCCTCGATCTTCGAGGGGATCAGGTAGCTATCGATTCCGGCGGCGTTGAGCTTGCTCACGATGTCGAGGAACAACGTCTTCGGCACGGCGTAGCTCGAGAGATCGCCGCTCAGACCCGTCACTTCCTGGGCGTCGGTGAGATCGATGAGATAGAGCTGCTTTACGCCAGCCGGTGACGCCACGTCGGTAGCCAGCGGCGTGTCGGCCATGCCACTGCCATCGCGCTCGTCGACCAGAAACTGGTGGTCGTTGACCGCGAGAATCTCGCTGACACCCGAGCCCTTCGTGAGCTTGTACGCGTATTGGTGCGTGGCGCCGGTCGCCACGTCGATAGTGACGAGACGCAAGCTCTTCTTCGCATCCTGTTCGAGATTCGCTTGCATGACGCCGACTAGCGTCTTGCCGTCGGGCGTGATGGCGAGGCCCTCCATACCCTTGTTCGTGACGCGCCCCACCGTGTTCGAGGCGATCTCTACGTCTTTCTGTGAGCTCAGCACCGTGATAGCGAGCTCATCGGGCAGCACGTAGGACCTGATTCGCTGGCCGGATCTACGATCGAACTGATAGACGTACGGGCCATACTCGTCCGAGATGAAGACGCTGCGGCCGTCCGGCGAAACGCGGATTCCTTCCGGATCGAGCCTGGCGTCGCGCGGGTTGGTGGACGGCCGCGTGGGATCGAAATTGTCGGATCGGCCGCTGAAGTAGTTGGTGTGGTCGATCCGATTCAGCGCCGGCGCGCCGGAGCCGAGCGGAGTAGTTCCGTCGGCCCGGTAGCCGAGTCCGACGCCGCTGCCGTAGACGAGCGGCGAGCGGCTCGACAGAAGAGTCGTGGCCCTCAATAGAGGAGTCAGAGTGAACGGCAGAGCCGAACCCGGATCGCTTGGCGAGAGACTCAGGCTCAACGTCTGGAACCGCGCGATATAGGACACGGTGTCGTCCACGAGCGCGTTGTATGCGTTGGCATTCGGCCCACGATCTGGCAGCCCGAGGAACGTGGTGCCGCCGGCATAGGCGAGGCCCGAGCCGATACCGCCGAAACGGTTGCCGGCAATGCCGTTTTCGAGCGGCGCCGCAGTGTTCGCAGCGAGGTCTGCGTACGCGCCGCTGATCTCACCCGTGGCAATCAGATCGACGCCTGCGTGCGCGGCGGCCGGAGCGAGCATCGCGCCGATCAGCGCTGAAAGAAGGTTCTTGTGTGTCATGGGCGTAAATCCACTCCTCGGAGACGTGTGACGGAACAGGTGTAGCGGGAGGGTAGAAGCGCAACATTGCGCTCTCGTGACACCTGGATGAGGAGAAGATGACGTGCGCGGCGCGCGAGCGGTTCTAACGCGCAGATGGCGCAGGGATTACTCGACGATGTTCTGGGCGGAGTTGCCCATGCACTTCGGCCGCTTTGAACGTACCATCGACATGGTATGAACCGAATGAGCGAATGGCTGGGCCAGACCACCGGCATCGAGTCGTGGGTGTTGTCGTTGATCGCGATTGCGCTGGTCACGATCATCCTGAATCAGGTTGCCTTGAGGCTGCTGCGACATGCCGTCAAGGTATCCAAAACCACCGCCACCGTCTGGGACCAGACGCTGTTCGAGACGGCCGGCCGCCCGCTGCTGACCGCCATTTGGGTCATCGGCGCCAGCTTCATGGCACGGGTGCTGCAGCGCCAGATCGAACTGCCGTTCATCGAACAGGTCCTGGTGGCGCGCGACGTCGCGTTGATCACTTGCGTTGCCTGGTTTGCTCTTCGCTTCGTTGGCCGGGCGTGTCACAACATTGCGGCCGCCCGCGAATCCCGTGGCGACGAGGTGGACCGCACGACGGTCGACGCGTTGGGCAAACTCGCGCGGCTGGTGACGTTGATCGTAGCGGTGCTGATGGCTGCGCAGACGCTGGGCTTTCAGATCAGCGGCCTGCTCGCGCTCGGTGGCGTGGGCGGCATCGCGGTAGGTTTTGCGGCCAAGGATCTGCTGGCCAACTTTTTCGGCGGGCTCACCATCTATCTGGATCGACCCTTCGGTGTAGGAGAGTGGATCCGATCACCCGACAAGAGTATCGAAGGGACGGTCGAATACATCAGCTGGCGCCATACGCGAGTCCGCGCGTTCAACAAGAACCCGATCTATGTGCCGAACTCGGTGTTCACCACCATCGTGGTCGAGAATCCGTCGCGCATGAGCCATCGGCGCATCAAGGAGACGATCGGGCTGCGCTACGACGACTTCGCCGTCGTTGCCCCGATCGTCGCCGACATCAAGACGATGCTGCGTGAGCACCCGGACATCGACTCGACGCAGACGTTGATCGTCAACTTCAATCAGTTCGGCGCGTCGTCACTGGATCTCTTGATCTACACCTTCACCAAGACCACGGTTTGGGTCGAGTACCACGAGGTCAAACAGGACGTGCTGCTGCGGATCGGCGAGATCATCGCGCGCCACGGCGCCGAGATCGCCTTTCCAACGCATACCGTGCACATGCAGCACGAAGCGCCGGCGGAAGCACGCAGAGCGTGACGCCTCTGCGCCCTGATCTACGCGGGATCCGCGGCTCCGCTCGCCGGGCTAAGGCTTCACGAACAGTAGCGCGAAACGATCCGAGTTCCCGGTCACGGAAGCGCGGCCGACCTCGTAGCGCAGCTCGTCATCGGGCCTGCGCAGCGTGGGGCTGTAATCGAGCAGCTTGAAACCCGCTTCCTGCACTTCTTTGATGACGAGCACGGGATCCATGCGCCGGCCGTTTTCCGGGTTGTCCGGTTCCATGTGGCGGCGAGTGTGATCCACGATGCCGTAGAGGCCGCCCGGCTTCAGCGCATCGAACGACGACTTGTTCACGGCCATACGGGCAGCCGGCGTGAAGTTGTGATAGTTGCGAAAAGTCAGGACGAGATCGACCGGCTGCACCTTCCAGGGCCCGGAAGCGAAAAACGGCGTGTCACCACTGGCCGCCGCGCCCCATGGAATCTCCTCGACTCTGTCGAGCCCCGCGATTGCCGTTACGGGCTTGAAAGCATCGCTGTAGAACGTCGGGCTCGGGTGGGTCACATACAGCTTGCCGCGCTCCCGGAGGAGCGGCGCCAGAATCTTCGTGTACCAGCCGCTGAACGGCAGAATCTCGATGACGCGCATGTCCTGCCGCAACCGAAAGAACTCGAGCATCTGCGCCGGCTGGCGTTCGCGATCCCGGCCGCGCTCCTCGTCCGTGCGGATTTCGCTCTTCATCACTTGCATGACCGCCTGCTGCAGTGGGCTCGGTGGCGGGCCGAACTGCGCGAGCGCGGACGAGGAAATCAGTGCGAGGATGGTAAAGAATGCCGAGCGCATGGTAGTTGCCTCCTACTCGATTGAGGTCGTGAAGTAGATTGTACGCGGCAGGGCCGACGAAACATTGCCGAAAGGCGGCACCTGTTTGCTTTAATGTCTGCGGCAGACTGGGACACGGCACCTTAGGAGGACTACATGACGATCGATCGCAGAGACTTGCTGCTTGGTGCGGGCGCGGTGGGCGTCGCGGCGGCACTCGCCGGCCGAGCGGCGGCGCAGCCGTCGCGCGCCAGGGTCATCGACGTGCACACGCACATGTACTCGCCCGGGTGGGTGAAGGCCGTCAACGACGCCGCGGACCCGAACTTTCGGATCGGCGAGAACAACGCGTTGATCTATCGCGGCGGCTCGATCGGCCGTATGACGCCACCGATGCTCGACTGGGACCTGCGCATCAAGGACATGGACGCCGCGAAGGTCGATCTTGGACTCATCAGCCTCACGGCACCGAACGTCTACTGGGGAACGCGCGCGCAGAGCGTCGCCGCGGCACGCAGCATCAACGACGACTATGCCGCGGCGCAACGCAAGTACGACGGCCGCATCCGCTGGTTCGCATCGCTGCCGTTCCAGCACGAGGACGAGGCGCTTGCAGAGCTGCGCCGCGCCAAGGACAACGGCGCGATCGGCGTGTGCACGCTCACGAACATTCTCGGCGTGCCGCTCACGGCGCCGCAGTTCCGGCGCATCTTCCGCGAGTGCGCCGCCATGCAGCTGCCCGTGTTCGTGCATCCGACGACGCCGTTCACAGACGGCATGGGGCTTGCGGACTTCGGCCTCGGCAACACGATCGGCTTTACTTCGGAGACGAGCCTGTTCATGTCGCGCGTCATCCTCGAAGGCATGCTCGACGAGGTGGCGAATCTGCAGCTCATCGCTTGCCATGGCGGCGGCGCGTTTCCGTTCCTCGCCGCGCGCTTCGACAGGATGTGGGAGGTCACTGCGAGCGGGCACAAGAACAAGGCGCCGCCGTCGACGTACCTGAAGCGGTTCTGGTACGACTCGATCGTCTACGATCAAGCCACGCTCAAGTTCCTGGTCGAGCGCGTCGGCGCCGACCGCGTGCTGTACGGCTCGGACTACCCGTTCACGATCGGCGACATGAAAGGTGTTCTTGCGCGCGTGGACGCGCTGCCGCCCGTGCAGCGCGATGGCCTGCGCAGCGCTAACGCCGAGCGGCTGTTCGACTTGGGCTGAGCCGCGGCGTAACGCGGCGCAACGGGCGAGCACCAAATAGGAGCACTGAAGCCGCCGCCGAACGCGATAAGTTGGTGCAATCGGCGGCGGCGGCGATGCGAGTCTTCGCGACCGCTACGAGACGCGGATGCGCTATGCCATGATCGGAGCATCGCTCGACTAAAGGGAAGTGTCAGCGTGCCCAAAGTGCCTCCAGGAGTCGGCCCCAAGTTTCCGCAGGTGGTAGTGCTGTTCGGCGCAACGGGGGATTTGGCGCGCCGCAAACTGTTACCGGGTTTGTTTCATCTTGCGACCGCAGGCTTCATTCCCGGCTGCCGCATCATCGGGGTGTCGCTCGATCAGATCGACGCCGGCGAGTTTCGCGAGATCGCTCGCCGCGCCGTCAACGAGTTCTCCGCACGCAAGCTCGACGGCGCGGATTTCGACGCTTTTGCGGGCACGCTCGACTACGTGCCGCTCACCGCAGGCCCCGAGGCTCTGCGCGCCGCAGTGGCGAACGCGGAGAGCGCCATCGGCGCCGAGTGCCGGCGCCTGCACTACCTGAGCGTGCCGCCCAAGGCCGCGTTGGCGGCGGTGCATGCGCTGGGCGAGGCGCGCCTCGTCGAGGGTTCGCGCATCGTCATGGAGAAACCGTTCGGCACGGACTTGAAGAGCGCCGTGTCGTTGAACGCCAGCCTGCACGAAGTGTTCGCGGAGGAGCAGATCTTTCGCATCGATCACTTCTTAGGCAAAGAGCCCGCGCAGAACATTCTGGCGTTCCGCTTCGCCAACGGCCTGTTCGAGCCGATCTGGAATCGCAACTTCATCGATCACATTCAGATCGACGTGCCGGAGACGCTGGGCCTTGGCACGCGCGCCGGTTTCTACGAGCACACGGGTGCGTATCGCGACATGGTGGTGACGCACCTGTTCCAGATCCTGGCCTTCGTCGCCATGGAGCCGCCGACCGCGCTGGAACCGATCCCCATCAGCGAGGAGAAGAACAAGGTCTTCCGGAGCATGCTGCCGATCCAGCCGAGCGACGTGGTGCGCGGCCAATACACGGGCTACCGCGAAGAGGACGGTGTGGACGAAGAGTCCGAGACCGAAACGTTCATCGCCTTGAAGTGCTACATCGACAATTGGCGTTGGGCCGGCGTGCCGTTCTTCCTGCGCACCGGCAAACGGTTGGCCGAGGGGCAGCGCATCATTTCGATTGCGTACCGCGAGCCACCGAAGAGCATGTTTCCGGCGCACTCGGGTGTGGGCGCGCACGGACCGGATCACCTGACTTTCGATCTCGCGGATGCCTCGAAGATGTCGCTGTCGTTCTACGGCAAGCGCCCGGGCCCCGGCATGTATCTCGACAAGCTGAGCCTGCAGTTCGCCATGCGCGACACGGACCGTGTGGGCGACGTGCTCGAAGCTTACGAGCGGCTGATACTCGATGCGATGCGCGGCGACCGCACGCTGTTTACCACATCCGCCGGCATCGAGCGGCTCTGGGAAGTCTCGATGCCGTTGCTCGAGGCGTTGCCGCCCGTGCGGCCCTATGCGCCCGGCTCGTGGGGGCCGAACGCGATCCACCAGCTCATCGCGCCGTACGCGTGGCGGCTGCCGTTCGAACGGGCGTGGCGGGATCCGAATCTGCTCGGTGCCTGAGCGAGACGAACGTTCACCTTTTTCGCGCGCCGCTGTGGGACAACGACCGGCGGAGAACGGACGTGCCATCGGCGCTGTGACGTGTTAGTTTCGGGGCGAAGGCCACACTGTCCCCGGCAGGGCATAGCAATGATGACTCGCCTGCTCACTGAGCGCGACATCTATCATTTCCGGGAAGGCACGCATTTTCGCGCGTACGAGAAGCTCGGCGCGCACGTGGTCGGCTCACGCGAGCGCGAAACGACCGAGGATGCGGGTACTTACTTCGGAGTCTGGGCGCCTAACGCTGCGCACGTATCGGTCGTGGGCGACTTCAACGCCTGGGACGTGCATGCACACGCGCTCGAGGCCGTGTCTGACGATTCCGGCATCTGGTCGGGGGTGGTACCCGGCATCGGCGCCGGGACGTTATACAAGTTTCACATCGAGTCGCGCCACGGCGGCTACCAGGTCGACAAAAGCGATCCGTTTGCATTCCAGTGCGAAAAGCCGCCGCGCACCGCGTCGATCGTCGCCGACCTCGCCTATGAATGGCGCGACGCGGCGTGGATGAGCCAGCGCGCCGGACGCAACGCGCTCGCCGCACCCATGTCGATCTACGAGGTGCATCTCGGTTCGTGGCGCCGCATACCCGAGGAGGGCAACCGGCCGCTGAACTACCGCGAAGCCGCGCACGCGCTGGCCGACTACCTGGCCGACCTCGGTTTCACGCACGTGGAATTGCTGCCCGTGATGGAGCATCCGTTCTATGGGTCGTGGGGCTACCAGGTCACAGGCTACTTCGCGCCGACCGCGCGCTACGGCACGCCGCAGGATTTCATGTACTTCGTCGATCACCTGCACTCGCGCGGCATCGGCGTGATTCTCGACTGGGTGCCGTCCCACTTCCCCAGCGACGAGCATGGGCTCGCCTTCTTCGACGGCACGCATTTGTATGAGCACGCCGACCCGCGCCAGGGGTTCCACCCGGAGTGGGGCAGCTCGATCTTCAACTACGGGCGCGCCGAAGTGCGCAACTTCCTCGCCTCGAACGGGCTGTTCTGGCTGGAGAAGTATCACATCGACGCACTACGCGTGGACGCCGTCGCCTCGATGCTCTATCTCGACTACGCGCGCAAACCCGGCGAGTGGGTCCCGAATCGACACGGCGGCAACGAGAACCTCGAGGCCGTGTCGTTCCTGCGCAGCTTCAATGAGGCCGTATATCGCGATCACGCGGATACCCAAACCATCGCCGAGGAATCGACCGCCTGGCCGATGGTCTCGCGCCCGACTCATCTCGGCGGGCTCGGCTTCGGTCTGAAGTGGAACATGGGCTGGATGCACGACACGCTCGAGTACTTCCGGCAGGACCCGATCCACCGCAAGTATCGCCACAACCAGCTCACTTTCGGGCTGTGGTACGCCTACACGGAGAATTTCGTGTTGCCGCTGTCGCATGACGAAGTCGTGCACGGCAAAGGCTCGCTCCTCGGCAAGATGCCGGGCGACGAGTGGCAGCAGTTCGCCAACCTGCGCCTGCTGTACGGCTACATGTGGGCGCATCCGGGCAAGCAGCTGCTGTTCATGGGCGGAGAGTTTGGCCAGAAGCGCGAATGGGCCGCACGACGAGAGCCTCGAATGGCACGTGCTGCAATACCCGCTGCACGCGGGCGTGCAGCACTGGCTTCGCGATTTGAACCGGCTGTACCGGGAGCTGCCCGCGCTGCACGCGCGCGATTTCGCGCCCGACGGCTTCGAATGGGTCGACTGCAACGACAGCGAAGCGAGTGTCCTCTCGTTCCTTCGGCGCGGCCCGGGCGCCAACGACCTTGCGCTCGTCGTCTGCAACTTCACGCCGGTACCGCGCACCCACTACCGGGTCGGCGTCCCACGCGGCGGACGCTGGGTGGAACGGTTGAACAGCGACGCGCCGCTGTACGGCGGCAGCGGGCGCGGCAATCTCGGCGGTGTCGAAGCCGCGCCGGTCGCCTCCCACGGACGGTTTCATTCGCTCAGCCTGCAGCTGCCGCCGCTCGCGGCGCTGGTTTTCACCCCGGAGGCCGCTACGTGACCCGCGCCCGCGTCGTCATCGAGAACATCGCGCCGCAGATCGACGGCGGGCGATTCGCGGTCAAACGCATCCGCGGCGACAGCGTGAGCGTTACCGCGGACGTGTTCACCGACGGTCACGACATGGTGGCATGCAGGTTGCTCCACCGGCGCGGCGCACAGGGCGAATGGCAACGCGTCGCCATGCGCCCCCTGGGCAACGACCGCTTCGGCGCGGAATTCCCGGTGACCGACCTCGGACGTCACGAGTTCACCGTGGAAGCCTGGGTCGATCACCTCGCGACCTGGAAGCGCGACATCGCCAAGAAGCGCTCCGCCGGGCAGGACACGCGCGTCGACGAATTGCGCGGCGCGGAGCTGGAACGCGCCGGCATCGATCCCGAGATCGTGGCGTGCCACGAGCCGCCGCTGGCGGTAGACGTGGAGCGTGAGCTGGCGCGCTTCTCGAGCTGGTACGAGCTATTCCCGCGTTCCACCGCCGGCAAACCCGGCGTGCACGGCACCTTTGCCGACTGTATCGCGCAGCTGCCCTACGTTGCGCAGATGGGCTTCGACGTGTTGTACCTGCCGCCGATTCATCCCATCGGAGCGACGGAACGCAAAGGTCCCAACAACCAGGTGGGCGCCGCCAACGGCGACGTCGGCAGCCCCTGGGCCATCGGCGCTGCGGGCGGCGGCCACAAGGCCATCCTGACCGAGCTTGGCTCGCTCGAGGATTTCGCCCTGCTGCGCCGCCAGGCCGCGGACCTCGGTATCGAGCTGGCCATCGACATCGCGTATCAATGCAGTCCCGACCACCCCTACGTGCGCGAGCACCCGGAGTGGTTCTTGAAACGCGCCGACGGCACGATCCAGTACGCGGAAAATCCTCCCAAGAAGTACCAGGACATTTATCCATTTCACTTCGAAACCGACGCGTGGCGCGCCCTGTGGGATGAGCTCAAGAGCGTCGTCGACTTCTGGATCGACGCGGGGGTGCGTGTGTTTCGTGTCGACAACCCGCACACCAAGCCGTTTGCGTTCTGGGAGTGGCTGATCCGCGAAGTGCGCCGCGCGCACCCCGAGGCCCTCTTTCTGGCGGAGGCGTTCACGCGCCCCAAGGTCATGTATCGGCTCGCCAAGCTCGGCTTCTCGCAGTCGTATACCTACTTTACGTGGCGCAATACGCGGCAAGAGATCGAGCAGTACCTTGGCGAGGTCATGCGGCCGCCGGTATCCGACTTCTTCCGCCCAAATCTCTGGCCGAACACGCCGGACATCCTGCCCGAATACTTGCAGTTCGGCGGCCGCCCCGCGTTCATGGCGCGGCTCGTGCTGGCCGCTACGCTCGGCGCCGAACTACGGCATATACGGCCCGGCGTTCGAACTGCTGGAGCGCACGCCGCGCGAGCCGGGCAGCGAGGAGTATCGCGACTCGGAGAAATACCAGCTGCGCCAATGGGATCTCGAACGCCCCGACAGTCTGCGCGATCTGATCACGCGCGTGAATCGAATCCGGCGCGAGCACCGCGCGCTGCAGTCCAACGACAGCCTGCGGTTCCACCGCGTCGACAACGAAGCCATCATCGCTTACAGCAAATCGACCGACGAGGGAGAGATCATCCTGGTCGCGGTTAATCTCGATACCCGCCACCGGCAATCCGGGTGGATCGAGCTCGACCTTCCCGCCTTCGATCTCGCGCCCGAACAGTCCTTTCAAGTGCACGACCTGCTCACCGACGAGCGTTTCCTGTGGCACGGGGTACGCAACTACGTCGAGCTCGACCCGCACGCGCTGCCGGCACACGTGTTCCGCGTCCGGCGCCGCGTACGCACGGAGCACGACTTCGACTATTACCTCTAGGGCGTGCAGTGAGCACGCCGCCCAATATCGCGCTCGCAGGGGACCCGCTTTGGTACAAGGACGCAGTCGTCTACGAAGTGCACGTGCGTGCGTTCTTCGACGGCAACGACGACGGTATCGGCGACTTTCGCGGCCTGATCCGTAAACTCGACTACATCCAGGATCTCGGCGTCAACACCATCTGGCTGCTGCCGTTCTATCCATCGCCCGGCCGCGACGACGGTTACGACATCGCCGACTACCGCAACATCCATCCGCAATACGGCACGCGCGCCGACTTCAAGCAATTCGTGCGCGAGGCGCACCGACGCAACCTGCGAGTGATCACGGAGCTGGTCATCAACCACACCTCCGACCAGCATCCCTGGTTCGACACCGCGCGGCGCGCACCGCCCGGCTCGAGCAAGCGCAACTACTACGTATGGAGCGACGATCCGAAGAAATACTCGGGCACGCGCATCATCTTCACCGACACCGAAACGTCCAACTGGGCGTTCGACCCGATCGCGAAGTCGTATTACTGGCACCGCTTCTTCAGTCACCAGCCGGATTTGAACTTCGACAACCCGCGGGTCGAACGCGCCGTGCTGCGCATCATGCGCTTCTGGCTCGACCAAGGCGTCGACGGACTGCGGCTCGACGCCATTCCCTATCTGATCGAGCGCGAGGGCACCAGCAATGAGAACTTGCGCGAAACGCACGAGGTGGTGCGGCGTATTCGCGGCGTGATCGACCAGCACTACTCCGACCGCATGCTGCTGGGCGAGGCCAACATGTGGCCGGAGGACGTGCGCGACTACTTCGCGGACGGCGACGAGTGCCACATGGCATACCACTTCCCCCTGATGCCGCGCATGTACATGGCGATCGCGCAGGAGGACCGACATCCCATCGTCGAGATCATCGACCAGACGCCCGACATCCCGGACAACTGCCAGTGGGCCATCTTTCTGCGCAACCACGACGAGCTCACGCTCGAGATGGTCACCAGCCGCGAGCGCGACTACATGTACCAAATGTATGCCGCCGATCCGCGTGCACGGCTCAATCTCGGCATCCGCCGGCGGCTGGCGCCGCTCATGGAGAACGACCTGGAGCGCGTCAAGCTCATGAACAGCCTGCTGCTGTCGATGCCGGGTTCGCCCATCATTTACTACGGCGACGAAATCGGCATGGGCGACAACTTCTACCTCGGCGACCGCAACGGCGTGCGCACACCGATGCAGTGGAGCCCGGATCGCAACGCGGGTTTCTCGCGCGCCGATCCACAGCAGCTGTACCTGCCGCCGATCATGGATCCGATCTACGGCTACGAAGCGGTGAACGTCGAGGCACAGTTACGCGACCGCTCGTCGCTGCTCAACTGGATGAAGCGCATGCTGCAGGTGCGCAAAACCTCGCAGGCCTTCGGTCGAGGCACCATGCGCTTTCTCCGTCCCGCCAACCGCCGGATCTTCGTCTGTCTGCGCGAGTACGGTGACGACGTGATCCTGTGCGTCGCCAACCTGTCGCGCTCGGCCCAGCCGGTCGAGATCGACTTGGCGAGATTCAAGGGCACCGTTCCGGTCGAGCTGCTCGGGCGCACGTCGTTCCCGCCGATCGGCGAACTGCCGTATATGCTCACGCTGCCGGGCTATGCGTTCTACTGGTTCAAGCTGAGCCGCGAGGCGCCGCCGCCAACCTGGCACGACCACGTGCGCGACGAGGCACCGGTGCTGGTGCTGATCGAGGGCCTAAACAGCTTCTGGCCGACACGCGTGGCCGCGTGGCGCGGCGCGATTGCCAACAAGACGCGCGGCCACCTCGAGCGGGACATCCTACCCAACTACATCGCCACACAGCGTTGGTTTGCGGGCAAGGGCGACAGGATCGAGAGCACGACGCTCGCCGACGGCGTCGAGTGGCGAACGGCCGAGGGCAGCTGGATGTTGGGGCTGTTCGACATCGCCACTGCCAACGGCACCGAACGCTACTTCATGCCGCTGCTGCTGGCATTCGAAACCGACGAGGCGCGTCTCAGCCGGCTGCAGACCGCGTTGATCGCGCGAGTGCGACAACAGGCGGTCGTCGGCGTGCTCGCCGACGCGACGGCCGACGAGCATTTCGGCCGCGCAATACTCGAAGCCGTGGGCGCGGGCTCCACCCTTCGCGCACACACCGGCACCTTCGTGTTCAGCGCCACGCGTTCGTTTACCGAGCTGCGCGGCGATGCCGCGGCGGACGCCGCCGCAAGCCTGCCCAAGCAGCAGGGCAGCAACACGACACTGCGCATCGGCGAGCGCCTGTTCCTCAAGGTCTACCGCCGCCTGCAGCCGGGCGAAAGCGTCGAGCTCGAGATCGGACGCTTCCTCACGGAGGTCGCACAATTTGCCCACGTCGTGCCGGTCGCCGGCGCGGTCGAATTCAGCGCCGACGACGGCAACGTCTTCACCGTGGGCTTGCTGCAGTCGTTCGTCACGAACCAGGGTGACGGCTGGGACTTCACCATCAACTATCTCTCGCGTTTCCTCGAGGATCGGCCCGCGGTGGACGTACCCGCCGAAGAAAGCCACGGCGCGTATCTGGCGCTGGTCGGCGTACTCGCGACGCGGGTGGCGCAGCTGCACGCCGCGTTGCTCACGCCCACGGACCTGCCAGCGTTCAAAGCCGAGCCCATCGACCCGGCGGATCTGCTTGCCTGGCGCGCGCGCGTGCGGCGCGAGGCCGACGAAAGCCTGGCGCTGCTCGGCACGGCCGCACTCGCCTCGGATGCGCTGCGCACCGCGCGCGACGCGCTGCTGGCCCGCGCCGCGGCGCTCGCGACCCGGATCGACGAGCTCACGGACCTCGAGGCCGCGTCGCTCGGCGTGAAGCAGCGACATCATGGGGACATTCACCTCGGCCAGGTGCTCGTGCGTCGCAACGATTTCGTGATTGTCGATTTCGAGGGTGAACCGGCGCGCCCGCAGTCCGAGCGGCGCGAGAAGTCCTCGGCGCTGCGCGATGTCGCCGGCTTGCTCCGCTCGTTCGCGTACGCGCGACGCGCGGTGCTCGAGGGCCGCGTGGACAGCACCGACGAGGAACGCGCCGGCTGGGAGTCGGCACTGGCCAGTTGGGAGTCCGCGACGCGCGCTACGTTCCTCACCGCCTACGAGGTCGCGGCGCGCGAGGCGGGTCTCATGGATACGCTCGCGCCGCGCCTGCCACTGCTCCGGCTGTTCGAGATCGAGAAAGCGCTGTACGAGCTGCGCTACGAATTGCGCAACCGGCCCGATTGGGTCGCACTGCCCCTCAACGATCTGCTGGCACACCTGACGTGATCAGGCGCGAGGCATGAGCAAGTCGCAGCGCGCCTCCGAATTACGGCCGATCACGGCGGTGTGGCCTGGACGCCATTACCCGCGAGGCGCCAGCTGGGACGGCGAAGGCGTGAACTTCTCCCTGTTCTCCGCGAACGCTACACGCGTCGAGTTGTGCGTCTTCGACGATACCGGCCGCAACGAGCTGCAACGCGTCGAGCTCACCGAACGCACCAACGACAACTGGCATTGTTATCTGCCGGAAGCACGCCCCGGGATGCTGTACGGCTACCGCGTGCATGGGCCCTACGATCCGGAACGCGGGCACCGCTTCAATCCTCACAAGCTGCTGCTCGAGCCGTACGCCAAGCACATTCGCGGCGACGTACGCTGGAGCGACGCGCACTTCGGCTACCGCATCGGGCATTCGCGCGCGGACCTGTCACTCGACCGGCGGGACAACGCGCCCGGCATGCCCAAGTGCAGCGTGATCGACCCGGCCTTCACCTGGGGTGACGACCGCCCACCGCGTACCCCGCTGCACGACACCATCATCTACGAGTTGCACGTACGCGGTTACACGATGCGCCATCAAGACGTGCCGCCCGCGCTGCGCGGCACGTATGCCGGCCTCGCCACCGCACCGGTGATCGACCATCTGTTGCGCCTCGGCGTCACCGCGGTCGAGCTGCATGCCGGTGCACACGTTCGTGATGATCGCCACCTGCTCGAGCGCGGTCTGCGCAACTACTGGGGCTACAACTCCATTGGTTTCTTCGCGCCCGACATGCGCTACTCGCGCCACCGGCCATGTCAACGAATTCAAGACGATGGTGAAATCGCTGCACTCGGCCGGTATCGAGGTGATCCTCGACGTCGTCTACAACCACACCGCCGAGGGCAACCAGCTCGGGCCGACACTGTGCTTCCGCGGAGTCGACAACGCATCTTACTACCGGCTGGTACCCGACAATCCACGGTACTACATGGATTTCACCGGCTGCGGCAACACGCTGAATCATGCAGCACCCGCAGGTGCTGCAGCTGCTGATGGATAGCCTGCGCTACTGGGTGCTCGAGATGCACGTCGACGGATTCCGCTTCGATCTCGCCTCAGCGCTGGCGCGCGAGCTCTTCGAGGTGGACCGACTCGGCTCGTTCTTCGACACCATGCGCCAAGACCCGGTGCTGTCGCAGGTGAAACTGATCGCCGAGCCCTGGGACGTCGGGCGCCGGCGGCTACCAGGTCGGCAATTTTCCGCCCGGCTGGAATGAATGGAACGACAAGTATCGCGACACCATGCGCGCCTACTGGAAGGGCGATGGCGGGCGTCATCGGCGATTTCGCGCGCCGTTTCACGGGCTCCGGCAGATCTGTACGAGGCGAGCGGCCGCAAGCCGCACGCCAGCATCAACTTCATCACCGCGCACGACGGCTTCACGCTCGATGACCTGGTGAGCTACAACGAGAAGCACAACGAGGCCAATGGCGAAGAAAATCGCGACGGTCACAATCAACAATCTCGTCGTGGAACTGCGGCGCGGAAGGTCCGACGACCGACGCGCACGTGCTGGCACTGCGCGCGCGCCAGAAACGGAATCTTCATCGCCACGCTGCTCCTGTCGCAGGGCGTGCCGATGCTGCTCGCCGGCGACGAACTCGGCCACACTCAGCGCGGCAACAACAACGCCTACTGCCAGGACAACGAGATCACCTGGCTCGACTGGGAATTGACGGCGCCAGAGCGCGAATTCTGCGAGTTCGTCGTGCGGATGATCGGTCTGCGGCGCGCCCACCCGGTGTTCAGCCGGCGGCGATTCTTGCGCAGCCAGGCACTCGAGGACGGCGCGCGCGAGGTCGCCTGGCTCAAGCCCGACGGCACCGAGATGAGCGACACGGAATGGCACCAGGGGTTCGCGCGTTGCCTCGGCGTATATGTTTCGGGCTCGGCCATCCAGCGCGTGACCGCGCGCGGCCAGCCGGTCCGCGACGAGAGTTTTCTGCTGTTGTGCAACGCGCATCACGAGGTCATTCCTTTCACGCTGCCCGAGTTCGAGGCTCCGGCTCGCTGGCGGGTGGACGTCGATACGGCCGAGACCGCTGCGGCCGCCGGCGAGCGCGTCCACGCGACCGGCGCGCCCTATCCGCTCGCCGGCCGCTCGTTGACGTTGTTGTGTGTCATCGACGCGGTCGATCCGGCGCTCAAATTGCGCGCTGCGCCTGCCGCGGAAGGTGACGCCGCGGCGCCCGCGCCGAACCTGGGAGCGAGCCCGTGAGCGAGGACGACGGCTGCCCCCTGCCCTTCGGTGCCGCAATCGGCGCGGACGGGCGCGTGGCTTTCAGGCTCTGGGCCCCGAGCGCGACCAACGTGGCGCTGATCCTGCCAGCCGGAGCACACGGCCCGACACGTTCTTGCCCGATGGTGCGCGAAGACGGCGGCTGGTTCGTCACGCGCGAACAGGTGGCCGTCGGCACTTCCTACAGCTTTCGCATCGACGATCGCATCGAAGTCCCCGACCCGGCCGCGCGAGGCAACGACGACGTCCACGGTGCGAGCCGGCTGGTCGATGCACGCGCCTACGTCTGGCGCGACGACGGCTGGCGCGGCCGGCCGTGGCACGAGGCGGTGATCTACGAGGTGCACGTCGGCACGTTCACGCCGGCGGCACGTTTCGCGCCGCGATCGAACGGCTCGATCACCTCGTCTCCCTCGGCGTGACTTTCGTCGAGCTCATGCCGGTCGCGGAATTTCCCGGCGCGCGCGGCTGGGGTTACGACGGCGTATTGTGGTTCGCGCCCGAGTCCGCGTACGGCACGCCGGAGGACCTCAAAGCCCTGGTCGACGCGGCGCACGCGCGCGGCCTGGGAATGCTGCTCGACGTGGTCTACAACCACTTCGGACCCGACGGCAACTGGCTGCATGCTTACGCGCCGGAATTCTTCAACGCCAACCACCACACTCCCTGGGGCGCGGCCATCAACTTCGACGGCGAGGCGTGCGGCACGGTGCGCGAATTCGTGATCCGGAACGCGCTGTACTGGATCGCGGAGTTTCATTTCGACGGTTTGCGGCTCGACGCCGTTCACGCGCTGTGCGACAGCTCCTCGCCGCACATCCTGACCGAGCTTGCGCGCCGCGTGCGCGCCGGGCCTGGCCGCGAACGCCACGTGCACCTGGTAGTCGAGAACGTGCGCAACCAGGCGACGCTACTCGGCGCCCCCGGCGATGCCGAACGCTACGATGCACAGTGGAACGACGACTTTCATCATTGCCTACACGTCCTGCTCACGGGCGAGGACGACGGCTACTACATCGATTTCGCGAAACGCCCGCATGAGCTGCTGGGCCGCTCGCTGGCAGAGGGGTTCAGCTTCCAGGGCGAAAACTCGCGGTATCGCGGCGGCCGTCCGCGCGGCGAATCGAGCGCGCACCTGCCGCCTACGGCGTTCGTCTGTTTCCTGCAGAACCACGACCAGATCGGCAATCGCGCGCAGGGCGACCGGCTGTCGAGCCTGGTGCGCGACCCGTCGGCCCTGCGTGCTGCGGTAGCCATCCTGCTGCTGGCACCGGCGCCGCCGCTCATGTTCATGGGCGAGGAATGGGGCGCGCCCGAACCGTTTCCGTTCTTCTGCGACTTCGGTCCCGAGCTGGCGCGCCAGGTACGCGAGGGCCGGCTGCGCGAATTCGAGCGCTTCACGCGCTTCCGCGGCAGCGCCGCACTACCGGACGCCAACGATCCGGCCACATTTCGCGCCGCGACCCTCGACTGGGCGCGCCTCGAGCAGCCGCCGCACGTTCACTGGCTCGAGTACTACCGCGCGCTGCTCACCCTCCGCGCCCGCGAGATCGTGCCGCTGGTCCCGCGCATCACCCACGCAACGACGAGCGGCGGGGGCTCGCTGCTGCGGGTGCGCTGGAGCACGCGCGACGGCGTGGCACTGGCGCTCGATGCCAACCTCTCGGCCACACCGGTGCGCGCATCGCCGAGCGACGCCGGGCGCCTGCTGTTCGCGACGCCGCACACCGCGGCCGCGAGCGGCCCGGAAGACGAGTGGCCGCCCTGGAGCGTGAGCTGGCGGTTGGAAGCGCGTGATGGAAGCGGCCCAACTGGCCCCTGACACGCCGCGGCGAGCGGTGATCCCACGGGCGACGTATCGCCTGCAACTGCACGCCGGGTTCAAACTGCGCGAGGCCCTGGATCTCGTCCCGTACCTCGACGAGCTCGGCATCAGCCACGTCTACTGCTCGCCGCTGTTCAAGGCGCGGGCTGGAAGCCTGCACGGCTACGACGTGGTGGATCACGGCGCTTTCAATCCCGAGATCCTCCGCGCCGAGGAGTTCACGCAGTTTGTCGCCGCGCTGCGCGCGCGCGGCATGGGCGTGCTGCTCGACGTGGTCCCGAACCACGTGGGCGTGATGGGCGCACAGAACGTGCAGTGGATGGACGTGCTCGAGAACGGGCCGGCCGCGCGTCACGCGCGCGTCTTCGACATCGATTGGTATCCGCCGAACCCAGTGCTCGCGGGGCGACTGCTGGTGCCGGTGCTCGGCGCGGCCTACGGCGACGTGCTCGAGCAGGGCGAGCTGGTGCTGCGCTTCGAGCCGGACACCGGAGGATTCGCCGTCTTCTACCACGAGCACCGGTTCCCGCTCGATCCCCACACCTACCCGTTGGTGCTCGAGCGTGCGTTGGCAGAGTGTGCGGCGAGCGAGCCGGCGGCGGCGGAACTGGGTGCGCTGCGCGCTACCTTCGCAGCGCTGCCCGATCGCATGAGCGACGCCGCGGATCTCACGGAGGTGCGCGAAGCGGAATCGGGCCGTGCCCGCAGGCAGCTGGCTCGGCTCGCGAGCGAGGACGCGGCGGCGCGCGCGGCACTCGACGGAGCGCTGCGTGAGCTCAACGGCGCGCCCGGCGACGCCGCGTCGTTCGACGCTCTGCACGCGCTGCTCGAGCAGCAGGCATATCGGCTGGCCCACTGGCGCACGGCGTCCGACGACATCAACTACCGGCGCTTCTTCGACGTCAACGAGCTGGCCGCGATGCGCGTCGAGGATCCCGAGGTGTTCGCGGCCACCAGCGGCTTCGCTCTGCACCTGGTGAGCAGCGGCGAGGTCGATGGCCTGCGCGTCGATCACCCCGACGGCCTGTACGATCCGGCGCAGTATTTTCGGCGGCTGCACGAGGGCGTCGCCGGCGGCCCCGCGAAACTGTCGGCCGCGCTCTCGAGCGCGCGCGGCGCACGCCAGCGCGGCGCGGCGTTGCCGTTCTACCTGCTAGCGGAAAAGATCACGGCACGTTTCGAGCGGCTGCCGCGCGAGTGGCTGATTCACGGCACCACCGGTTACCGCTTCGCGAATCTGGTCAACGGCCTGTTCGTCGACGGGCGCGCGCGCCTCGCGCTCGACCGGACCTATCGCGCATTCATCGGCGACTATGCTGATTGGCCGGATGTGGTGTACGAATCCAAGACGCTGATCATGCGCACCGCGCTGGCGGCCGAGATCAACGTGCTCGCCAATCAGCTGCTGCGCATCGCGCAACATGATCGTCACACGCGCGACTTCACGCTGAACACGTTGCGCGCCGCGCTCATCGAGACCATCGCCTGGTTCCCGGTGTATCGCACCTATGTCGGCACGAGCGTCTCCGACGCCGATCGCCACTACATCGACTGGGCGCTGGCGCGCGTGCGCCGCCGCGGTCCCACCGCAGCGCCCGGGCTGTTCGATTTCGTGCGCAGCGCACTGCTGGCGGAGCCCGGCGCAGCACGGGGCGGTGTGTACGCCGACGTGCAGGCGTTCTCGCGACGTTTTCAGCAGGTCACGTCGCCGGTCACCGCCAAGGGTGTGGAGGACACGGCGTTGTACCGCTTCACGCGCCTCACCTCGCTCAACGACGTGGGCGGCGAGCCGGACGCCTTCGGCGTGACGGTGCGCCAGTTCCATCGCGAGTCGCGGGAGCGCGCCCGCGACTGGCCACACGAGATGCTCGCGACCTCGACGCACGACACCAAACGTTCCGAGGACGTGCGGGCACGCATCGACGTTCTCAGCGAATGGCCGCGCCAGTGGCGCCGCTCACTGGCGCGCTGGAGCCGCATGAATCGCGCGCGCCGCCGCATCATCGACGACCTGCCGGCGCCGGGGCCCCACGCCGAGCACCTGCTCTACCAGACGCTGCTCGGAACATGGCCCGTCGCCCCTTTCGACGATGCGGGTCTTGCCGCGTACCGGGTGCGCATCGAGGACTACATGATCAAGGCGATGCGCGAAGCGAAGCGTCGCACCAGCTGGCTCAACGTCAACGAGGAGTACGAGGAAGCCTTGCGCCAGTTCATCCGCGGGGCGCTCGAGCGTGCCGACGGCAGCGCCTTCGTGCAGGAGGTGAGCGCGTTTGCGCAGCAAGTGGCCCGCATCGGCCTGGTCAATAGCCTGGCGATGACCTTGTGCAAGCTGACGTCCCCGGGCGTCCCGGACATCTACCAGGGCAACGAGCTGCTCGACCTGTCGCTGGTCGACCCGGACAATCGCCGCCCGGTCGACTATATCTACCGGCGCCGCCTCCTGGCCGAGCAGGAACGCCGGTGCCCGTTCGGAGCGCCGGCGCCGGCACACGTGCTCGATGCGTTGCTCGCGGATCTCGGCGAGGGCAGCGCGAAGCTGTTCGTCGTCGCGCACACGCTCGCTTTCCGCCGACGGCACGCCACCTTGTTCCGCGACGGCGCCTACACACCGGTATACGCGACCGGCGCCGCCGCCTCGCACGTGTGCGCGTTCGTGCGCGCTGACGGCGAGCATATTGCGCTCACGATCGTTCCACGGCTCACCGCGCGCCTCGGATTTCCACCACTGGGCGAGCCCGCCTGGCGCGACACGCGCCTCGCGCTGCCCGCGAAACTCGCGCCCGGTGCATGGCGATGCGTGCTGACGGGCGCGCGGCATGCGCCGCTCACGCACGACGGCGAATTGCGCCTCGCCGAGGTGCTCGCACGCTTTCCCGTAGCGCTGCTGACGCCGCTAGAGGAACCCGGGCCGGCGGCGCTCGAAACAGGCACTGTCGCCCTCGCTCGCTAGCTGGCGCTTCGGCCAGAAGCCGCGGCCGCGGCGTTGTTTGCATGGCGATCGGTGTAGATTAGGGGCGTTGAAACAGGAGGCTGCCTCATGAAATCCGTCGCGTTGACTTTACCTCTGATCGCAATCGTGGCGCTGGTGAGCGCGACTGCGCATGCCGCCCAGGCCTCCGGCGAGCTCGCCGTGCCCGGCTACCCGGTGGCCGTCGACGTCGAGGGTGCCCACGAACTCCCGGACCCGACGCTGGACTACAAAATCGCCTGGGGCATCGGCCAAGGTGCGAGCGACCCCACCACGGAGGTCAACCCGGCGCTGCCGACCCTCGCGCGCTACGTCAATACGCTGGCGAAATGGGGCGTGCCGGAGGCGAAGCGTCACATCATCGTGATGTTCCATCAGCGCAGCCCGGACTTCGACATCGTGATGACCAATGACGCGTTCAAAGCGAAGTACGGGAAGGACAACCCCAATGTCGCGCTCATCTCGGCGCTCGGCAAAGCGGGCGTCGAGTTCCGTGCATGCGGTCAAGCGGTCGTGGGCAGAAAGATCGAGCCGAAGGACGTCAACCCAGACATCCAGATCGATCTCTGGGCCATGGTCACGTTCATGAACCTGCAGACGAAGGGGTTCGTTCGGGCGGGCAATTGAGCCAGACTTCGGGCGCTGAATGCGGTGCGATAGGTAGTTTCCGGACTTGGTCTTCGCGCGTCACCGCACCATGCTTCTCGCGTTGAGCATGAGGAGCATCCAGCGTGACCGCGTATCCGCACTACTACGAAGTGCAGGCCGCCGCAAAGGCCGAGGGCAGCGTGACCATCGCTTCGGAGCGTCTGCCGAACCTATCGTCCGCGCCACCGCTCCAGTTCGGCGGCCCGGGCGATCAATGGTCGCCCGAGACCATGCTCGTGGCAGCCGTTGCAGACTGTCTGATCCTCACGTTTCGCGCTCTGGCGAGGGCGTCGAACCTGTCGTGGCTCGACCTCGCTTGTAGCGCCCAAGGCGTACTCGATCGCGCCGACGGCGTCTCCCGCTTCACCGAGGTGCGCTTGCACGCTCGCCTCACGTTGCCCGAAGGCGGGGATATCGAGCGCGGGAAACGCTTGCTCGAGAAGGCAGAAAAGACTTGCCTAATCACGAACTCGTTGAAGGCGCAGTCGGTTCTGACGGCAGAAGTCACGATCGCGGCGTAGTGCTACTCAGTCGGGACTTGACGACGTCGATGGCGATGCGCCCGAAGAGAAGCAGCACCACGGGTAGCAGGATGGGGGCCAGCGTCACCAGCAGCAGGTTCTCCGCAAGTCTTCGCAGGCCGGCCAGCTTTGGCGGGCCTCCCAGCATGTGCTGCAGCGCGAGGATCGCCGACAGCAAGACGATGGCGTTGGTGATGACAGCCCCTATTCCGAAGGGAATACGACAGCCCCATCCGCCTATCTCGTTGTCCGTCCAGAACAGGATGGAGCCACCGCAGACCCGCTCACCCGTACCGAAGGCGATCCAGTTGCCGAGCGCGGCCAGCCCAGCCAGCACGACAAACGCGAGCAGACCGTTGAGTATCGGTCTGCCCGGGCCGACGATGACGGCCAATCCGGCGACGACGAAAATGCCACCCGCCACGACGCCCAGCCACGCAGGCCCATTGATGTCGGCCGTGCCGAGTGGGCCGACGTTGAAAGTGGCGAGTGCGGGCGCGATGCCCATCGCGACGAAACACAGGCCGAAGAACAGGCGACCGCGGGGTGTTAGCGGCTTTTGCGAGTCTTTCGGGGCTTGCCCTCCTGCGCTCACGTCGATCTCCCCTGCCTACCGAACCGTCTTTCGCCACGCGGCAAGCTCGCTTACCCACGTCGAAAACGAACGATAGCTACGGCGGAGCGCGCGTTCCGTTAAGTCCGTCGAGATTGTCGACAGCGGCGGCGCGCCGAGGCGCTCTGCCGGTGCCGTGTTAGCTGCCGACCACCGCGATCTACTGCCGAGGCATGGAGAACAGCGCGCCGACGCGCCGCTTGTAATCCAGGTAGCTCCGTCCCCACTGGCGTATCAGGTCGCGTTCCTCGAAGTACACGCCAATCGCGACATACAAGGTCAGTCCGGCGCTCAGAAAGAACTGCGTCGCGGTCATCGTGGGCACCGACCAGATGCCGATGAGCACACCGAGCATGATCGGATGTCGGCTGTAGCGATACATCCACCGTTCCTTGAACGCGATGTTCGTGTACTCCTCGCCGCGTGCGGCAAGCCAGCTCTGCCGCAATCCAAACAGATCCCAATGATTGATCGCAAAGGTCGCGCCGAACAGATAGGCCCAGCCGAGCACACCGCCGCCGAGCAGCAGCCAGCTCGCGAGGCCGCTGGTTTGCCAAACCAGGCCGTCTATGGGCTGCCACAGCAGCACGGTCGCACCCATCGCCGCGCCGCTGGTCCAGACGAACGTGCTGCGCTCCAATGCCGCCGGCAGGATTCGGTGCAGGCGCTTCTTGAACGATTCGCGGGCCATCACACTGTGCTGCACGCCGAACAGCAGCAATAGACCGACGTCGATCACGGTCGCGCTCGACGGACTATCGGCAAGACCAAGCACGCCAAGCGGTACCACGCCCGCTGTCGCGAGTATCAACAGGCCGAGACCGGCAACGCCGACGAGATAAGAAACCAACGAGTATGTGACGAGCGCAACACCGCGCCCGGGACCGGCATCGATCGCCGTAGAGTTGGTGACTATTTGCGACATGGAAGTCTTCGCGACCGTTGTCATAGCTCCTCCTAACACGTGGCCCGGCTTGCGCCGTTGGGGAGCTTATTGTCGGCGCGGCGGGCGAATGCGCTTTCGCCGAACGTCTGCAGGCTTTGCTCGATCGTCCGCGATTCAGTCCAAACAAACGGGCGCGGGAGAGTGTCGCGATATCGGGCTCTCGCCGGTAACCGGCCCGGACGGCTCGTTATTTCAACCCCTTCGCCTCCACGTCCCAGTTCGAATTCCTACAAAGCCCGCAGTCCTTCCCCACGAACATCGCACCCGCTTTCTTGTCGCCCTTGAGCTGCCATGCGGCCCAGCTCCACGCGACGTTCGCGAACTCGCCGCCGCCCGGGTGGAAGAACGTCGCGCTGTGCCCCGCGCCGTGCCGCGAGCCGTAGAACGCCGGCTTCTTTTCGAGCCAATCGTACGTGGACTTCGACGTCTCCATCATGAAGTCGGTCTTGTTGCCGTTCACGAGCAGCACGGGCCCGTGCAGCTTCGCGAGTGTTGCCACGTCCGGGATCGGAAACGGCGGCGGATTCTTCGGATCGAGGTGCATCACGCCCGAGTTGAACACGCCGATCGTCTTGACGCGCGGGTCGGCGCCCACCTCGATCGAGAGGAAGCCGCCGCACGAGCTGCCCATCGCGGCCATTTTGTTCACCGCGATCTTGCCCTTGAGCGGTGAGCCGTCGCGCGAGTTTTCCTTGCTCGCCCAGTTGAGCGCAGCGCGGAGATCGTCGACGTTCGCTTGCCGCCGCGCCGCGCCCTCGATCGGCGCCGTGCCGATCACCAGGAAGCCATGCGACGCCACCGTCTGCATGAAACCCATGAAGGACTTACTGTCGATCGCGCAGCCGCCGTTGCCCCACGCAATCACAGGCAACGTGTCTTTCTTCGGGACCGCGTCGAGATTCGCCGGACGAACGATGACGTGGCCCGGCGCGCCGAACGCGGGCTCGGACGTGACTTCGTACGCGCCCATCTCGGCGAGCGGCGCGCCTTCCACCGGCAACGAGGTGCGGATCATGTCCATCGTCACGTTGGCGAACGGCGGCTGGGCGAGACCCAAGCCGGCGACCGCGAATAGAACAAGAGCGCTCGCGGTGACGATGATCTGCTTCAACATGGTCGGTTCCCCTGAACGAAAGCCTGGTGCGCAGAATCCTCGTCCTCTCCGAAGACGACTGCAAGCGGCCGAGAGGGCACGCGCTTCGGCGAATCGAGAGCGCAGATCCGCTGCTCCGATTCCGGAGGCGGCTCGGGGCCTGCGAATGCAGGCGCCCTGCATCCGCGTTGACACCGTCGGAGACCGCCCCGTAGAGTCCGGCGGACCTTCCCTCTTCCATCAATATTGCGCTTCGAGGAGCGTCCTGACATGGCGATCAGCCGACTCACGATGACCGATGAGCAGCGCAAGTCCTTGGCGCTGGAATACCTGAAGGCTTTCGACAACAAGGGGGTCACGTCCACGGGCGGCAGCATTCTCGATCTGTTCGCCGACGATGCGCAGGTGTTCTTCCCGAAGTGGGGCCTTGCCACCGGCAAGACGCAGATCGCGCAGCTGTTCACCGATTTCGGCGGCCTTCTGAAGGGCATCCTCCACGACTACGCAGCTTTCAACTGGATCATGACCGGCACGGACACGTTCGCCTGCGAGGGCACGAGCGCGGGCGTCCACGTGGATGGCGCCTGGCGTGCCGGCGTCACGCATGCGGGCCGCTGGTGCGATGTGTTCGAGGTGCGCGACTTTCTGATCCAGCGCTGCTTCATCTATCTCGACCCGGACTACGCCGGTCGCGACACGGCTCGTTACCCGTGGCTTGCGGCCGGAGGGCGCGATCAATCGAAACCGATGGGGTCGTAAGATGTCTCGCTCCAGCGTCCGTTGCACCCGTCACACCGCTCACCCCGCGCTGCGCGCATGCGTAAGACGCTGCTGATTGCCTTCCTCGCACCCGCGATATTGCTGTCGTGCACCGCGCAGACATCGCCCCCGATCGCGTCTGAAGGTTCACGCCAATTTGAACCAACTCATGCAGGGCGTCGTCTATCCCGAGGCCAATGTTCTGTTCTCCGCACAAACCGAAGATCCAGCAGCCCTGGAGCGCCCCCCGGTCAAAGACCCGGCGATGGCAACAGACCCGCTCGTGAGCGTTTTCGGCGGCTGGCAGGCGATCGAGAACTCGGCGTTGGCTCTCGCCGGAGTCCGCCAATTTACTGTTGGTCCCCGGCCGCGTCTGTTCGAACGGCGTGCCCGCTCCAATCAACGACCCGGCGTGGTCGATGTTCGTGGCGGAGCTTCGTGATGCCGGACTGCAGGCCTATGCCGCGGCGCAAGCGAAAGATCGGGACAAGATGATCGAGCTTTCAGAACCGATAAACGATGCTTGCGTCCACTGCCATCGAAAGTGGCGGCCGAGGGTGGCCGACAACCGCTGCAAATAGGCTGCCGGTCCTGATGCCTTTTCTGTCGACGAAGGAAACGCGAATGAAAATTGGGTTGAACAAACCGTTGCTGCTGTTCTGCGCCTTGCTTGTCGCTGTGCCCGCGATAGCGCAGGTCGTGCCTTCCACGGGCTTCAAGAGCGTTGGCCGCGGCTGGCCGCTCGCGGCCAGCGTTCAGAACCGGCCGATCGTGGGGCCGGCCTGGGTGGGCGGCGCGTTCGGGAGGCGGGGGCCCAGCCCGAATCAGCAGCTCGATGGCTCCCGTACCCCGCCGAAGGACATCCAACCGTTGGCCGTAGATATCTTCACGAGTAAGGACTTCTATAAGGACAAGGCGCTGTGGACCGACAAGCGCTACTTCCGCTGCAATAGTCCGCAGGCGAGCGAAGTTCAGCGCGGCATCCTGAGCCCGAATCCGCTGAATACCGGCAAGGATGAGGACGCCCCATGGGGTCATTGCGACCGCGACTTGCCGCGTGAGGCCATCGTCAGTCCCTACCCGTTCAAGAGCGCGCAGGAGCACTACGAAGCGCTATTGAAGGAGACGCAAGGCCGTGGCGGCCCGAACCTATACACGTTCAAGGACTTTCCGGCGGCCGAGTGGAACGGCGTGTACGGGGCCCCGCGCTACGCACGAGTCGCGGGAGGCGCGCCCGAGCAACAGAACTGGTACTGGGGTGCGCACACGCAGATTGCGACAGTGGTGTCGCTGCTGAAACCCGAGTACCAGCAGCGCACGGTGCAGGAGGCGTATCACCAGATGCGCGGGCAGGCGATGTGGCCCTCGACGTTCTGCTGGCCGGAAGGGTTCATGCGGCGCTGGTATCCGGCGGCCGTCGCCGAGCACTACGTGGTCGCCACGCCCGGCTTTGTACAGGTGCGGACGGGTCGCATCGAGAACTTCGACCAGGATATCCACATCGGGCGCCAGTTCGACATGACCGATGTGGCCGCGGGCGGTGTTCCGCGCCTCGGGCCGCCGGTGCCGCGTTGGTACGGTGAGACGATCGGCTTCTGGGACAAGGACGTGTTGATCACCTGGACGAGCAACATCCAGGGCTGGAAGTCGCACTCGGAGTTCGAGTTCTCGAACAAGATGCAGTCAGTCGAGATGTACACGCCAATCCGCGAGAACGGCAAATTCATTGGCTTGAACCATGAAGCCGTCTTCTACGACGACGAGGCGCTCGTGCAGCCGCTGCGCATCGTCCGCAACTTCATCAAGATCAATCAATACGATGACAAGGCCGAGACGCCGTTCGTGTCGAGCCACTGCATTCAGACGATCTACTTAAAGGACGGTTTGAACGAGCCGCTGGTGCCGGGTGCGAAGATCGAGTTCGAGATGCCGGACATGTTCGGCCGCCCGTGGGCTCACGTCTGGGAAGAGTATTACGAGCAAGGCATGAGCAGGCCGGAGCCCAAGGACTTGTTCGACTTCAGCAAGAAGTGACCGCGGACGCGAGGGCGCCGAAGCCGAGCAGCAGTGCCGCGAACTTGAGCATGGGCTAGATCAGAGCGACTGATTGTCCTTCACGGAGGCGGATCGCGCATTCGTCTGGAACCGCTAGAATGTCGCTCGCTTTGGCCTCGGGGAGGGCCGATGGGGCGACACTTCTTCATGCTACCGCTCGCGCGCCCGCTTAAGTTCGCGGCACTGCTGCTCGGCTTCGGCGCCGTCGCGCCGTACCCCGCCCACGCGTTCGAGCGCAGCGAGCTCACGATCGCCACGACCCCGGCGGGCACCATCTTCTTCTCGATCGGCGGCGGCATGGCGCGTGTGCTGCAGGATTCGCTTGGCGTGCGCACCTCGCCGCGGCCGTACGGCAGCCCCTCGCGCTGTCTGCCGCTCTTGAACCGCGACGACGTCCCGCTCGCACTCGTCTCGAGCCTCGATGCCGGCCGCGCATACGCGGGCTTGCTCCCTTACCCCAAGCCGAACGCCAACGTGCGCGTGCTCGCCCGCGTGATGCCGCTCATGAACGGCTACTTCGTACGCGCCGATTCGCCGTACCAGAGCATCGACGACATCCGTGGCGCGCGCATGATCTACGAGATTCGCGGTAGCCACGCGCAAACGCTGCTCGCGGATGCAGTGCTCGCAACGGGCGGTCTCACGCGTGACGACATCGTGCCCGTGGCCGCAGCGCACGTCGTGGAGAGCATCGACGCGCTCATCGAAGGCCGCGTGGACGTTGCCATGTCGGCGCTCGGCACGGCGGCCTCGCAGCGCGCCAACGCATCGATCTCGGGCGGCATTCGCGCGCTCGCGCTCGGCAGCAAGGCATCGGACGCATTCATGCGCGCGCACATGGCGGGCGCACGCACGGCCGTAGCAACACCCGCTCCCGGCCGCGCCGGCGTAGCCGCACCGACGCTCGTGGCAGGCTACGACACCTACCTCGCCGCGAGCACCGCCATGAGCGAAGCCGATGCCTACGCCATTACGAGCACGCTCATTGCGCAGTGGGAGGCGCTGCAGCGCGACTATCCCGCACTGCGCGCCGTCGCTACGGCCGCTTTGTTCGTGCCCGACACGGACATTCCGTTTCACCCCGGCGCGCTGCGCGCCTACGCCGAGCGTGGTATTTGGCCGAGCGAGCGATAAAAGGGCTCGGCCAGCTCTACCTCGCGGCCATCGTGCTGCTCGGCCTCCTGTGGGTCGTCGGCGTGCCGCAATGGCTCGGCACCACGTGGCTCGACGGCCAGCTGCTGCCGCTCTTCATCGGGCTCGGCACGGCGGCCGCACTGATCGAGAAGCCGTACGGCCCGCGCGCCTCGCCGCTCGATGCCGCACTCGGCCTGGCTGCACTGGCGTGCTGGGCCTGGTCGGCGTGGAACTACGACGACTGGCTCATCGCGTTCGCGGATCGCAGCCTCGCGCAGTGGGTACCGGGCGCGCTCGCGCTGCTGCTCATGCTCGAAGCCCTACGCAAAACGTGCGGCAACACGATCACGGTGCTCGTCTGGACGTTCGTCGCGTACGCGCTGTTTGGTAGCGCGTTCGGCGGCACGCTCAGCGCGGCGCCGCAATCGGCTGCCGAAGTCGTGATGTATCTGTACGCAGATTCGCAGGGCGTGCCGGGCTCGATCGTAAACGTCGTCGTCACGCTCGTGCTCGCGTTCGTCGTATTGGGCAAGCTCATGGAGATCAGCGGTTCGACGCAGTTCTTCACGGATGTCGCGATGCGGCTCATGGCGCACCGGCGCGGCGGTGCGGCCAAGGTGGCGATCGTCGCGAGCGGCGCGTTCGGCATGATCAACGGCTCGACCGTGAGTAACGTGATGAGCACGGGACTCGTGACGATTCCGCTCATGAAGCGCTCGGGCTTTCCGGCGAGCGTGGCAGCCGCCGTCGAGGCCGTTGCATCGAACGGCGGGCAGCTCGCGCCACCCGTCATGGGCGCAACGGCGTTCCTGATCGCCGAGTTCCTCGAAATCGATTACGCGCAAGTGGCAATCGCGGCTGCATTACCGGCGGCGCTCTATTTCGCCGTACTGTTCGTGCAGGTGGACGGCATTGCGCGCCGGCTGGGGCTCGCACCGCTGCCGAAGCAATCGGGGCCCCCGCTCACCTCACTGCTCAAGGCAAACTGGTCGCTCGTGCTGCCTCTCGTATTGCTGCTCGTGCTGCTGTTTGCGTTCGAAACGGATGCCGCGCGCGCCGCGCTCGTCTCGGCCGGCGTGCTGCTCGCGCTCGCGGCACTGCGCAACCGTGCGCTGCTCGCGCCGCGCCAGCTGCAGGAGTTCTTGTGCGGCAGCGGCGCGAATCTGCTGCCGATTCTCCTGATAGGCGCCGCCGCCGGCGTCATCGTGGGCGTGCTGAACAGCACGGGCCTGGGCTTTCAGCTGTCGCTCGCCCTCGCGGAGCTCGGTCGCTCACTCGGCTTGCTGCCGATGCTCGGGCTTACCGCCGTGCTCTCGATCGTGCTCGGCATGGGCATGCCGACGGCCGCCGTCTACCTCGTGCTTTCCGTCGTGCTCGCGCCCGCGCTGGTCGAGTTCGGCGTGCACCCGCTCGCGGCGCATCTGTTCCTGTTCTACTTCGGCGCGCTCAGCATGCTCACGCCGCCGGTGGCCGTCGCGAGCTTCGTCGCCGCAGGCATGGCCGAAGCGAGCTTCTGGCGCACGAGCGCCGTAGCGCTGAAACTCGCGGTGACGGCCTACGTGCTGCCGTTTCTGTGGGTCTACAATCCCGCCATCGTGTTCGACGGTACGGCCGCGCAGATCGCGGCTGCGGCTACCCTGCTCGTCATTGCAACGGTGTTGCTCGCACGCGGTCTCGCAGCGGGGCCTGGAGCGCGCGCCGCAGGGCTCACGCAAATTGCAGCGGCCGCTGCGCTGAGCGTGTTGATCGCCTGGATGGGCCAGTAACGAAGGAAAACAGATGCACTACGATCCGGACCTCGAGAATCACGGTTTCAAGCACAGCCCGTTCAAATCGTGCGTCGTGCCGCGGCCCATCGGTTGGATCTCGACGCTGAGCAAAAGCGGCATCGCGAATCTTGCGCCGTTCAGCCAATTCCAGAACATCACCTACGACCCGCCGATCGTGATGTTCGCCGCCAACCAGAACACGACGGCGCAACGCAAAGACACCGTCGTGAATGTGGAAGCCACGGGCGAATTCGTGTGGAACATGGCCACGTACGATCTGCGCGAAGCCGTCAACCTCACATCGCGCGAGTTTCCTCCCGAGGTCGACGAGTTCGAAGCCGCGGGGTTGGAGAAGGCGCCGTCGCTCATCGTGAAGCCGCCGCGCGTGGCGGCCTCGCCCGTGCAGTTCGAGTGCAAGCATTTGCAGACGGTGCGCGTTCCCGGCAACGGCGACATGGGCTCGGCCGACATCGTGCTCGGCCGCGTCGTGAAGATCCACATCCACGACGACGCACTGACGCCCGAGGGCTTGCTCGACATTCCGCGCATCAAGCCGCTCGCGCGGCTCGGCTATTTCAACTATACCTACGTGGACAAGCAGTTCGAGATGCGGCCGCCCGGCAACGACCCACGCCGGCTCAAGGGGCTCGCGGGCGACCGCGTCCGCTGATACCCCCGCAAGACCCTTAGCCTGCGCGCCGCAGCGCGCGCACTGCGCTAGACGGCCGGGCTGTGCTCTGCGCTCAATCGGCTGCGAATTCGACGAGCATGCCCGCGACGTTCCCTGCGGCGAGGCCCGGACCGACGCCCCAGTTGAACTCCGCCGCGAGGGCCTGAGAAATCTCGCTCTGGGACTTGTGAGCGTGCACGAGCTGCTCGGCGCGTGTGCGAATCGCCGCCATCTTGGCGCGGTGCACGAGGAACTCGGCCTTCGTGAGCACCGGGCCGTGCCCCGCGATCATGACGTCGAAGTCGAGCGCCGCGAGCGTGTCGAGGCTTCTGACCATGTCGGTCCAGCTGCCGCCGTCGGCGTAGTTCGTGACCTGCGGAATCGAGTCGGGCGTTGCGACGAGATCGCCGGCGACGACGACGCGCGCGTCGGGCAGATACACGACCGTGTCGCCGCTCGTGTGGCCGCAAAACTCGAGGAGCTCGATGCGCTTGCCGCCAAGCACGATCTCGGCGTGCCCCTCGTAACCCACCTGTGGCAGGCCCGGCTCGCCGACGCCGCCCATGCGCTGGCGGTCGGCGGCCGACATGATCACCGTCGCGCCGAGCGCGCGGAGCTGCGCGGCACCGGCACTGTGATCGGCGTGATTGTGGGTCAGCACGACGTACGCGATCGGGGCGTCCGTGAGCGATCGCACCTTCGCGATCAGGTCGTCGTGCATGCGCTCGTTCTTCGAATCGACGAGCACCACGCCGCCGTCGGTGAGGTAGATTCCGACGTTGCCGCCGAAGAGCGGGATGTCGGGAATCACCGCATCGTTGACGTTGACGATCGCATAGACGTCGTCGCGTACCTTGACGAGCTTCGTGGCTTCCGCGGGCTTGAGGTTCGACGCAAACGGCGGCGGGCCCTGTCCGGCGCCCGGACCTGGCCCCCGGCCCCGCGCCCGGTCGCGGCCCTTGCCCGGGCCCTCGTGCAGGCGCCGCGCCCGGCCCGGGTGCGCCTGCAGCTGGGGGCACGGTCACGCTGCGCGTGCACGCGGCGCCGATGCTGCGGCCCATGGGCAGTGGGCCCTCCTGAGCCGCGAGGCTCGACGCCAGCAAGATCGATCCCAACCCACCCGCGGCGACGCTGGCTAAGCAACGGACTTCAGATCGCAGCACGGCGGATTACTTCTGCTCGGGCTCTGCCTTGCCGACGCCGGCCGCGCGATCGCGGAACTGGTTGAACAGCGACTCGTCGCTCGGCACGCAGCGGTCTTCGAGCAGGCCGGACCATCCGCCAATTGCCATCGCCTCCTTCGGGATCAGCGCCCAGACCTTGGGGCTGCTCTCCCATGGCGCGGTGTAGTTGACCGGGTCGGTCAGCTTCAGCCGTGCGCGGAGCCGGTTCGGGCTCGGCCGGTCCCAGCGCTCCTCGAGCACGGCCTGGTCGCTGATCGGAAAGCCGAACTGGTCGAGCCACTGGCGGTCGTCGAACCCGACCGAGGTGACGACGAGCGTGTCGCCCTCCCACTTGCCGACCGAATAGCCGTTGAAGCGCGGCAGGTAGTCGTCCACGTTCGGCAGCTTGCGCCCGTCCATCCAGATGTCGCGGAACTCCCAGGTCCACTCGAAGAGCTGGAGGATGCGGTCCTTCGTCTGCACCATCTCCATGTTCGCGCCGCCGCCCGAGAACGTAATCAAGCGCGCGAGCCCGAGCGGGTCGCAGCGCATCTCGGGGTCGTTGCCGAAGGCCGGCAGCACCGCGCGGCGGAAGCCGATGTCGAGGTCCGGGCGCTTGCGCGCCGCCTCGCTGCCGAGCTCGAGGCCGCGCGCGGGCTTGTTGAGGTTGAAGCGCCGCTCGCCCTCGGCCGTGCGCGGCGGCGGGGTCCCAAAGAAGCCATAGCCCGGGAAGAGGCCACTCGGGGAATCGTTGCACTCGGGGCAGGCCGGCTGATCGAGCTGCTGAGGGGACCGGCTCCAGAGGCCGCTGAATTCGTGCTTGTCGTACGCGCGCGTGTCGGTGTCGGACGAGCCGATGCCGCTGGGGCGTGCGTCGCTTCGCTGAGCCGCTGCTTTCTCGGCGGTCGCCAATAGCCCGGCGGCGGCGAGTAGCGCCACGACAGCCAAAAGCTGCCCAGGTCTCGCGCCTTTGCCCATCGTCGTGTACGTGTTGCTCATCGTTCCTCCCCCGGGGCACTGCTCGGCCGCGTTCGCGGAGCGCCCGCGGTCGCGCCTGGCCTTGCCGTTATAGTCCGCTCGCCGCTACTGGCTCTCTTGTCCCGGCAGCACTACGTTGCCCTCGGGCTGCAGGCCGTCTGGCTTGCCGTCCAAATCGACGCCCTTGAGATCGCGGCCCGCGCCCCCGACGGTTTGCCCGCTTTCGTCCTCGATCTTCATGACGATCGCGCTGAAGCCGCCGGCGCGCGCGGTCGCGAGGTAGAGCTTCACGCGGTTCCCCGGGCGCAACGCCTCCAAGGTGCGGCCCTTCGTCCACCCTTGGCGCGCCATCATCGAAGGGTTCGTGAGGAGCTCGGCGGCCCAGTGCTCGACCTTCCCGCCGTCGACCTTGCGGTCGAAGGTCATCGTCGGGTGCGGGTTCATGTAATTGAAGCGCGTGACGGTGCCCCAGGTGGTCCAGAGCCTGGTCGTATCGTACGAGATGCTGCTGCCGTGATGCGCCGAGACGGAGCCCACCATCAAAACGAGCCCCGCGACGAGCGCGCAGAGCTTGCCGCCCGTCGTCGATCTGCTACGTGTGTTGTTCATCGTCGCCACCCCTTCGCGTCCGAACGCGTCGAAACCTTCACTTCCCGCTCAAGCTCCGAAACGCGGCCTCGACGAACATCGCGCTCGTCCAGGGGCCGCCCTCGCCGCCGAACACGCCGTCGTACTCGAGCGTCGGCCGGCTCTGCGTAAGCTGGCGCAGCGACTTGCTCCCGGCGAGCGCGCTCTGCACGCGATCTCTGAGGATGACCGTCATGTCGCGGTACTCGGCGACGTCGGCCTCGTCGTAGAGGCGGCCATGACCCGGAATCACGATCGTGCCGCCCTGACCGCGCGTCTCGGCCACCGTGATGTCGAGGATCCGGTTCAGCGCGTCGATCACGCCGTTGACCGAGCCGCCTTGGGCCGTGTCGAAGCTCGGCAAGCTCTGCGTCGAGATCACGCCCCCGGCGCTCACCACGTCGGAGCCGCGGAAGAACACGATCGAGTCGCCATCCGTATGCGCGGCCGGCGCGTGGATGATCTCGATCGCCTCGCCGTTGAAGTAGATCGTCTTCGAGTCGCCGAAGAACGTGTCCATGACGAGCTTGCCGGCTTCGGCGTTCGACTCGGCGAGGCGCAGGCCGACGTTCTCGTGCGCCAGAATGGCGGCGCGCTGCAGCGGCTCATCCGAGAGCACCACGTTGCCGCCCGTGTGATCGGCGTGCCAATGCGTGTTGATGACGTAGCGGATCGGTTGATCACCGGCGATCTTGCGGATCTCCTCGCGAACACGCGGTGCCTTCTCGGCCGTGCCGGTGTCCACGACGAGCACGCCCTCGTCGCCGACTTGAACCGTGACGTTGCCGCCCGCGCCCGTGATGAGCCAGATGCGGCCCCGCACGTGCATCGAGCGCACCTCGTCGGCGGCCGCCGCGCGCGGCGGCACGACGGCCGGTGTCGCGCGCACGCCGCGGCCGTCCTCGCGCACGAGCCGCGCGGCGAATTCCGGATACATCGTGGCGCCGCCGGCTTCCATCGCCCAGCGCGGGATGCGGTACTTCGCCGAGAACTCGTCGAGCAACTCGTTCTCGCCGGGCAGGTAGTGCGGAACGTGGTGCTTGTCGGCCGTGGTTTCCTCCGCCGGGAAGCACTTGTAGAAGATCGGGCCGTCGTTGCGCTGCAGCGGGAACCCGATGACGGGCGGCGGCCGCCGATTCAGCACGTACTCCGTGGTCCGTACGAACGGCTCCGCGAGATAGACGGGGTCGTCGACGACGGTGGTGACGAGCAGGTAGTCGTCGAAGCGCGTGTAGTACTCCGTCATCCGCGCGCGCTCGCTCGTCGGAGTGCCGTTACGCCTGAGCCAGCCGAGCTTCATGTGGCTCGTCTCGACGACCAACGTGTCGCCTTCCCAGTGCCCGGTCGAGAAGCCGTTGAACGTGTGTAGCGCTTCCTCGGGCGGCGGTTGCCGGCCGTCCAGCCAGACGACGCGGTCCAAGCCAAACGTGCCGTCGAGCCTTATCCCGATCACGACGCGCCGGATCCGGTCGTACACCTTGTTTACGCTGAGCGTGTCCGGGCCCCAGGTCTGATATGCAGCGGGATGCGGGGTGCACTGATGCTCGGGCACGCTGAGCCACGATCCTGAGTAGGTTTCGGCTTTGCGCAGCCCCGCTTCATTGAGCGGCAGACCGAGGTAATCGCCGATTTCCGGGCCGCCGCCGCGATCGGTGATGTCCTCCTGGCCGAACACGCCCGGATGGTCCCATTCGCCGGAGAAGTCCACTTGGGCGAGCGCCCCGAGGCTCGGCAGAGTGGCGATGAGTGCATAAAAGGCAAACCGCTTCATCGTCTTACTCCGCGGCAGGCGCGCGTGGCGGCGCCGTGCTGCAAGGCGTGGGATTCCACTTCGCCGCGTCGGGCTCGCGTTTGAACTGCGACGACGTGATGAAATCGCCCGCTAAATAGGCGGGGTCGTGCACGACCGTGAGCACCGTCAGGTAATCGTTGCCGACCGCGGAGAACCGCGAGAAGTACTCGGTCAAGAGGGCGTTTTCGCTATAAGGAACGCCGTTCTTGCGCAGGTACCCCGCGCGCAGATTGGTTGTGACGACTTTGAGCGCTCCCTTCGGCGGGGCGCCCGTTTGCGTCGGCACCGCGGCGCCGGCCACGAACGCCGCAAACGGATTGAAGCCGCCGACAGGGTGCGTCCATTCGGCCGTCGAGAATCCCTGCCAGGAGCGTTCGGCGCTCGCCGGCGCATTCGGTGCGGCATTCGCCGCGAAATGCAGCAGGCGCGTCTGCTGACCCGCGTCGGTTTCAATCTTGAGCGTCTGGTCGTCCTGCCAGGTGACGTGCAACCGCAGCGGCATGCGCATCAGCGCCGCGGCCCCGAACGGCCGGCACGCCTCGCCGTTCGCTGCGTCGCGCTCGGGATCCCATTCCGCGGTCACGCGTCGACCCGCCGGATTCAGCGGCACGCTCGTCGCATCGCCCTTCGGCGCAGTGATCATGCGCCAGGCCCAGTCTTCCGTGACCAACGCCACCCAGTAACCGGTGAGATCGATCTGTGCCGACTCGCGCGGCGGTTTCGGCGGGGCGGGCGGCCTGCCCGGGGGGCCGGGCTGCGCGAGCACGACGCCGCCGACGCACGTCAGCGCGAGCAACGCGGCCGCGCGCGGCCAGACTCTCGACATAGTCCCGTGCATCAGTTGACCACCTCGCCGGGCGCCGTGCCCCAGCCAAAGCCGTCCGTGGTGCGCTTGATCGAGAGCATCCTGATGCGGTGCTCGGCCGGATCGCGACCCGGGTTGCCCGTCACGATCACGGGATCGCCGGGCCGCAACGACTGCGCGTTGATACCGCCGGCACCGAGCTGCGTCGCGCCTTGCCACTCGACGGCCCAGCGCGTCATTGCGCCGGACTCGTCCGGCGCGAGCACGTGCAGGATCGAATGCGGGTTTCTGAACAGGAGCTGCACGACCTCGCCCTTGATCTCGATTTTTTGGTCGGCGCGGTAGATCGCCGAGAACGAGTGATGAGCGCCGGCCGGCGCCGTGAGCGCCGTCGCCGTCAGGGCCAAGACTATCGGGAGCCATCTCGATTTCATGGTTCTCTACTCCGTGTGCCTATTTGGCGTCGGCGCGTCTGGCGATGTCTGCCTGCGCGCATTCCGACACCACCTTCCAGAAACGCAAGTAAGTGTCCGTGCCCATGACGAACGGATGCGGCTCGCCGGGGCGACGCGCCGCGAGCGCAGCGAGTCGCGCCGGGGTCTCGTCGAAGAGCGGATGGTTCTGCACTTCGACATCGACGCCCATGCGCCCCGCCACGTCGACATAGTGCGCGATCGAGTCGACGTACTGCCGCAAGCCCGGAGTCTTTACAAAGCTCGCTGCGAGCACGGTTCCGCCGAATAGCCCCGCGACGTGACGCGTGCCACGGTCGAGCACCGGAAATATGAACGCGAGCGCGCCCGGCGTGTGGCCCGGGACCGCGACCGCGGTGATGCGCGTATCGCCGACGGCGAAGACCTCGCCGTCGGTGAGAGCCATGTCGCGCGTCGGTGGCGGCGCGTTTGCGCCGCTCCCGCCCGGTGCGGGGCTTTGAGCGCTCGCGGCCATCGTTTGCCAGTCCTCCGCCGTCGACACGACGTGTGCGCCGTAACGCTTCTGGAAATAGGCGGCGCCGCCGTAGTGATCGCTGTGACCGTGACCGAGCAGCACGAACTTCACGTTTGCGGGGTCGAGCCCCGCCTCGCGGAGCCCCGGCACGATGACGGTCTCGGCCTCCCCGGGATAGCCCGAGTCGATCAACACGATGCCCGCGGTGGTGGTGAGCGCGTAGACCACCGTCTCCGAGTTGCCGAGAGCGTAGAGATTGTCGAACAGCTGCACGGGCTGCAAAGTGGGAGCGGCCCGGTCGTTGGGCCGCGCGTTGCCCGGCACACAGAAGAAGTCGAACGGCGCGCGCGCGTCGGTTTGGGCGAACTCGCGGGCGCGTGCGACATGGGAGGCGGCGTCGGGCGACTGCTGGCCTCCCGCCTGCTGTGCACCGACGCCGTAGGGCGAAGCGCAGGCGAGCAGGCCAATCGCGATGGTCAAGCCCCGCCCATTCAACACGCGAGCGGCTCGCTTCGGCATGGTTCGAATCGTAGCCATGGAACCCCCCCGCCGCGCGGAAGCGGCGTCCCGAGACGATATTCCCCAGTAGTGGGAATTGTCAAGCACGTTCCGGCGCGGCCAGCCGTTGGGCCGCTTCCTTCAGCGCTTGCGTAGGCCGTCGACGACGTAGTCGCGGATGAACTTCTCGTACTCGCGGGCGACCGCTTCAGCGTCGTAATCCTTGCCGAAGGCCACCTTGAGAATCGGCGCCCCCATGACGAAGAACTCGCACATACCGATCATCGCGATGTACAGGAATGCCCCGTCGACGGCCCTCGTGTCGCCTTCACGGGCAGCGGCGCGCGTCGCCCCGCGCAGCGCCGCAACGGCGACCGACGTGAGGGACTCGAAGAACGCTTTCGCTTCGGGCTCATCCGACACGAAGATTTCATCGATCATCAGCCGATGGAAGTACGGATGCTCGAGCTGAAAGCGCAGCAACGCGACCGCGTTCGCGCGAATCTGCGCCTCGGGGTCCGCAGGAGCGGCTTGGCCGGCCGCTTCGAGCCCGCATTGCAACTCGGTGAAGAGATGCCGCGCGGCAGCAAGGAGCAAGCTCGAGCGGTTCTTGAAGTAGTAGCGGATCAGGGAGCGGTCCACACCGGCGTGCTCGGCGACGCGTAGCAGCGTCACATCACGCGGCGCGAACTCGCGCAGCAGCGCGCAGACCTCTAGCACGATCGTATCCGAGCCGACGCGTTTGCTGCCTCGCGCCTGCGGGCGCCCAGGTTTGCGCCGCGCGCGCCTGTCGCGCTGCGGCTTTAAAGGGGGCTGGCGGGGCAAGGAAAGGCCTCGGTCGTGCGCGAAAACGGGCCTCACTTTAACTCATGGCGAGCGGCGGCGGCTCGTCTTGGATCCAGCGGCGGCTGGTGATGCCGAGCTCGGCATCGAGTTCCCCACGGCCTGGAGCGCGAATCGACGTGTTTGCCGTTCCCGGCAGAGCGGTGCTATAAATTACCGTCGCATGGGAATTAGTGGCCGAAGCACTCTGCAATCGGCCGCGATGGGGGCAAAGCAAGAATACGGCGCACCAAAGCGCATGGGGGGGAGTGTGCGTACAATCCAGTTTGCTGGCCGCGCCGGAATTGCGTGCGGCGCTCTAGTCTCAATGTTGCAGGCGCCGGTGTTCGCCGCGGGAGCCGGAGACGGCGCGCTTGAAGAAATCGTCGTGACGGCCACGCGGCAGAGCAGCAGCGTCAATCGCGTTGCGCTAGCCGTGACTGCCGAGACCCAGCGGGATCTGGACCAGCGGGGCGTGCAGACCATCGCGGATCTGCAGACGCTAGTGCCTGGACTGAGGCTGTCCGGCCGCGAAGCATCCGGCAATGCGACCGTGGCCATCCGTGGCATTCGCCAGCAAAGCGCAACCGCTGCGACCACCGGCTTCTATCTGGACGAAACCTCGCTGCAGAAACGTTCCGCGGGCGGCTTCGGCTCGCAGAACGGCACGCCGGTGCCGCCGCTGTTCGATCTGGAGCGCATCGAAGTGCTGCGGGGACCGCAGGGCACGCTGTTCGGCGGCGGTTCGGAAGGCGGCACGATCCGCTACATCCAGACGGCGCCGAGCCTCACCGACTACTCGTCATACGGCCGTGCACAAGTGCTTTCCACGAAGGGCGGCGACTCGGGATACGAGGCGGGCTTCGCCTTCGGCGGGCCGATCATCGAGGACAAGCTCGGCTTCCGGGCCAGCCTGTTCCGCCGCAACACCGGCGGCTACATCGACCTCACCGACTACCGCGACGGCACCGTCTACGACAAGAATTCCAATGAGGGTCAGGTTGCTGCCGTCCGCGGGGCGCTCACGTGGGCACCCTCCGACAACACCAGGCTGACGGTTTCGTACCTGAAGTCGCGGGACGAGACGGACAATCTGACCAGCTCGTACAACTTGTCCGAGCCGGGACAGCTTCAGGTCGGAGCGCTTTGCTTCAACATCCCCTACATCCTGTCCCAGCCGGTTGCAGCACGCGCGTTCCTGGTTCCGCCCGCCGTGCTGCCGCCGAACCCGGGATGCAATGCCAGCACGGGCGCCTATGTGGCTCCGGGTTATACCGTCGGGCCCTTCGATCTCGACCGCTTCCAGTCGCTCGCGCTCGGTCCGACGCCCACGCGCACCGACATGGAAATCGCCAGCGCGAACTTCCAGTGGGACATCAACGACAACCTGGCGCTGACCTACATCGCCTCGTCTACCTATGACTTGAATCGCGGCCAGAGCCCGCAGAATTTTCCGGCCACCTTGTTCGTCTACCCGGGCACTGCGCAGATCGTCACGCCAGGCGCGCCGACGGTGCAGGTTCCGACCGGCTCCGGATTCAATCCGAACATCGTCACGGTTCCGAACGGGCTGGGTCTGGGCGCACTGATCGAAACCAATACCAGAACAAGCGCCGCGCTACTTCGCACGAGTTCCGACTGGCGTCCTCGCCGGATCAGCGTGTCAGCTACGTCGTGGGCGCGTATTTCGCCAACACCCACGCCGACGTCCGCCAGATCGCGGAAACCACGAACGAGGCGTTCCTGGAGCTCTCGGGCATGACGATTCAGCAGCGGTATGGAGTGCCGTTCAACGGGTTCTTCGCCAACATCTACGAGTCCGATGAAGACACCGAGACAGCCTTGTTCGGGGACGTCACCGCACGCTTCAGCGACCACTTGCGCGCCAGCGCAGGCATTCGCGTCACGCGCGTCAAAACCTCGTTCGAGCAATCCAACTACGGCCCGAATGGCGGCACCTCCGATTCCTCGCAGGCGTTGGTCACGGGGCAGATCTCCGAGACCCCGGTAACGCCCAAATTCTCGCTGCAATACTTCTTCAATTCCGACGACCTGCTGTATCTCACCGCAGCCAAAGGGTTTCGCGCCGGCGGTGTGAACCAGGTGCTGACTTCCGCCGCGCAAGGCTCCCTGGCCCAGTACGACCTCACCACCGCGGTGCTGCCGAGGACCTATGGATCGGATACCGTCTTGAGCTACGAGCTCGGCGGCAAGATCCGCCTGCTCGACGGCCGCGCCCAGATCAACACGGCCATCTACGATCTGGAATGGAAAGACGTCCAGACCTTCCTGTTCCTGGGCGATGGCGCCGTCTTCAATGTTCCCAAGGCGCGCAGCCGCGGCTTCGAGATCGAAGGGGAGTTCCGTCCCATCCCGCTGCTCACGCTCAATGCCGCACTCAGCAACACCAAGGCGGAGTACCGCTCTTCCCTGGTCATTCCCGGCGGACCCGCCACGCGCGGCGGCGATCTGGTCGTTGCGCAAGAAGGGCAGGAGTTTGCCCAGCCGCCAAGGACGCTGGACTTAGGCGCGCGCTTCGACTTTTCATTCGGCTCCACGCCAGCCTATGCGCGCATCGACTATCTCTGGCAGGACGGCTACGCAACCGTCGCGCGCAGCAGCGGCGCCTATTCCCCCGACTCCAGCGACGTTCCGGCGCAGAAGAGCATCAACCTGCGCCTCGGGTTCGAGCGCGGCGGATTCGACGTGAACCTGTTCGCCCTGAACGTAACGGACGAGAAGCAAGGGCAGCGCTTCGGAGGTCGGTCTCAGTGCACCAACGCCGACTGCTCCGCCTACAACAGCTACACCTACGGGGCTACCGTGGCAGCGCCCATACCGCGGCAAATTGGCATCCAGCTGGCCTACCGGCGCTGAGGGGCACGGGCAGCGCAATCGTCTCCGCTTTCGAACCGGCGGGTGCATCGCGAAAAACATGCCTTACCGCCAGTCGAACGGCGTGGATCCCTACGCATGCGTCCCATAGACGATGGCGAGCACGTGGGTCAGCCGCGGCGCGGCGACAGCGCGTCAGTAGCGATCCAGATCGTTCGCGATTTCGACGGGACCGCCGTACGTCTTGCGGATCTCGGCGACGTAGGAATCGGTCGAGACATTCGGCCTTCGGCTCGCGACGAGATGGGTGATCACGACTCGGCCCACCTTGGCGTCGGAAGCCATCTTGCCGACCTGTTCGGGAGTGAGGTGGTGAGTGCTCAGATGTTGCCTCATCACTTCGGCCACTCTCTTCTGCGCCTCGGTCGCGTTGGCCGGCGGCGGAGCCGCGGACCCCGACCCGGCCACCTGCGCGTCAATGAGCTCGCTCACGAGCATATCCGCGCCCTTCGCCAACGCGGTGACTGCGTCGCTCGGTCCCGTGTCGCCCGTGTAGACGATCGAGCGGTCCGGTAGGTCGAAACGGAAAGACAGCGAGTCGAAACGCTTGTCCATGTCGCTGCCGCGCGGGAAGCTGTAGTGCGTGTTCTCGGCGGCGGTTACCGTGAAGCCGTCGAGGCTCAAATGAGCGCCGTCACGGATCTCGATCACCTCCACGCCGTTCTCGGGCGGGATGAATTCTTCGCCCGGGATGCCGTAGCCCGACACGCCGCCCGGCCGAATGGCGGCCAAAAGCCCGTCCACCGTCTCCTTGATCCCGGGTGGTCCATAGATCTTGAGCTTGCCCTGCGCATTGGTCTGATGGCGGAGCCCGAGCACCGCGAAAAGGCCGCCCGTGTGGTCGAAATGCAGATGGCTGATGAACACGCCCCTGAGCCCCTGCAGAGAGAACCCGGCTTTCGCGAGTTGCTCGGCGGCGCCGTCGCCGGCATCGACGAGGTAGACCGCGCGATCGACGACGAGCGCGTTGGCCGGCTCGCTGCGCTTGGCGTCGGGAACGGGGCCTCCATGGGTCCCGAGCGTGATGAACGCATTCATTTGCGCATCGGCCCGATGCGCAAGGGGCAACGACAACGCTGCTGCTGCCAGCGCAGGAAGAATGACACGCCTCATCTGCATACCTGTTCCCCCCAAGCATTGAAAGCCGCGACCCGACGGCGACTGCAGGTCTCTGCGCGACGAAGCTTACCGCAAACCCAGCGTTCACCACCGTCGTCACGTAACAAGTACCGGTGGCCGTGTCCTCGCCGGTGAGAGCGATCTGCGAGTTGCTGATCAGATGCCGCATGACGGGCGTGGTCTCGCCGTTTGCCGCGGGCTCCGTGCCGAAGCGCTCGTGATCCCGGCGGGCTTGCGCGCCTGTCTACCTTCACTCGAACCACTATCATGGCGACCGGTTGGGCGCGCGAAGGCGCCGTACAAAGAACAGATCGACGACACCGTCACTGACGGTGTCCGCGCTGCCCAAACCCGGCTTCCGCACGGCAAGAGCGCAATGGTTTGCAAACACTGCGGCGAGCCGATTCCCGAAGCCCGCCGAGCGGCGCTCCCCGGCGTGCATTCGTGCCTACGATGCCAGGAGAAAAACGACAAGCAGGCCCGGCATTTCGTGCAACCCAATTGCATTTGCTTCCTCGCGATTCGGACCGTCAGCTTCGGACTGTCACGGAATATCGGATTGGTGTAAAACATAGGTGCAAATGGCGTGTTGCGGCGACCATCAGCGATCAGTGGGGTATGGCAGCGAAGAAGAAAAAGCGCGGCTCTGAAGATCGTGCCGCGACTCGAGATCAGTCTACGACAATCGTCGATCGCCCTTCGCCGCCGGCATTTCCGATCGTAGGCGTCGGCGCATCCGCGGGGGGGCTCCAAGCACTCAAGGAGCTGTGCGGCGCCCTACCCGAAGAGCCCAGCATGGCGTTCGTGATCGTTCAACACCTCGATCCGACGCGCGAGAGCCTGACCGCGGAGATTCTCGCTCGGTATTCCAAGATGCGCGTCGTGCAGATTCATGACGAGCCGACGATCAAGTGCAACCGCATCTATGTGATCCCGCCCGGCAAATATCTGAGTATTGTCGACGGCGAGTTGCACCTTAGTGAGCCCGCCCAGCCTCGCGGCTCGCGGATGGCCGTGGACTTTTTTCTGCGCTCGCTCGCCGAAGCGCGCGGCGAGCTCGCGGCTGCGGTCATTTTGTCCGGCAGCGGCACCGACGGCGCGCTCGGTGCACAGGCGGTCAAAGAGGCAGGCGGGCTCGTGATCGCGCAAGACCCACGCAGCGCGGAGCACGACGGGATGCCGCGCGCGACCATCGACATCGGTGTCGTCGACATCATCGCGCCACCGGAGCGGATTGGCGAGGAGCTGTCGGCCTACGCGCGGTTCGCGCTCGCGATTCCCCCCGAGGACGCCAACGACCGCGAAGAAGCCGAGCATTCCGAGCACCTGCGCAGGCTCGTGCATCTGTTGCGCACTCGCGGACAACGCGACTTTCGCGCCTACAAGGAAGCGACGCTGCTGCGTCGTGCGCGCCGCCGCGCGGCGCTGCGGCGATTCGCAAACTTGGACGAGTATGTCGACTACCTCGCCAAGGACGGCGAAGAGGTCGGGCTGCTCGCGAGAGACTTGCTGATCAACGTCACTAGGTTTTTTCGCGACGGCGATGCTTGGGCGGACTTGGAGCGCCTCGTTCTCGAGCCGCTCGTCGCTCGCAAAGGCGACGACGAACCGATTCGCGTCTGGGTCCCGGGCTGTGCCACGGGCGAGGAAGCGTATTCGATCGCATTGCTGTTGATGGAGCATCTGCGCCGCGCAGGAAAACTGTGCCCGCTGCAAATATTCGCAACGGACGTCGCGAGCCACGCGCTCGACCTGGCGCGCAGCGGCCGCTATCCCCAGTCGATCGAGGCGGACGTACCGCCGCATCTTTTGAGCCGCTATTTCGTTCAGCGCAACGACGGCCATTATTATCACGTCGGTAAGGGTTTGCGCGAGGCGATTGTTTTCTCGAGCCAGGACGTACTCGCAGACCCACCGTTTTCGCGTCTGGATCTCGTGTGCTGCCGCAATCTGCTGATCTATCTCAAGCCGGACGTGCAGCAGAACATCATCGCGCTGTTTCACTTCGCACTTGCGCACGATGGCGCGCTATTCCTCGGCAGTGCCGAGACGGTGGGAAGCTACGACGACAGTTTCGCAACGCTGTCTAAGCGTTGGCGAATTTACCGGCGCATCGGTCCAACGCAGCACGGCCGAGTCGATTTTCCCGTGGCCACGGCGGCGGGCTACTCACAGCGCAACTCACCGTCGGTCTCGCTCGGCGGCGCACAACAGGCCGTACGCCTGGCGGAACGCTGGTTGCTCGATTGGCTTGCGCCGTCCGCGGTGTTGATCAACAGCAAGTGGCGAATTCTGCATATTTCCGGCGACCTCGACGGGTATCTCGCGCGCGGTTCCGGCGCGCCCTCGGACGACTTGCTCGCGAACCTGCGCAAGGGCATCTCCGCCAAGCTGCGTGGGGCGGTGCGACGCGCCACCGAGGAACGACGAACAATCACAGTGAGCGCGCGCATTCGGCGGCACGGTGCATCCGTTCCCGTGTCGGTCGCCGTGCGTCCTGTGCCGTCCGGCAGCGAAGAGGTCGATCACTTGCTGGTGGTGTTCCGTGACGGCGCGGCTCAGCCGGCGAGAGATTCCACGGTGGGCGCGACCGCGGCCGACGACAAAGAGGGTGCCACGGACGGCGACGCGCACGCGCTGGACGTCGTGCAGCAACTCGAGGACGAGCTGGCGGCGACGCGCGGCGAATTGCGCAGCACGATCGCTCAACTCGAGTCGTCGAGCGAAGAGTTCAGGGCTTCTACCGAAGAGGTAATGTCGATCAACGAGGAGCTGCGCTCGACCAACGAAGAGTTGGAAACGAGCAAGGAAGAGCTGCAGTCGTTGAACGAGGAGCTGCACACCGTCAACGATCAGCTCGCCACCAAGCTCGGCGAGCTCGAATCGAAGAATTCCGATCTGGAGAATCTTCAGGCTGCGACCGATATCGCGACGATTTGCCTCGACACGGAGCTGCGGCTGCGCTGGTTGACGCCCTCCGCCGCCAGCGTCATCCGCCTGAAACGCGCCGATGTGGGCCGGCCAATTTCCGATTTCGCGCACGATTTCGCGCGGGACGATCTCGTGGCAGCCGCCGAGACCGTCCTGCGCAAGCTGACGTTGACCGAGGACGAAGTCGCCTGCAACGACGGCCGCGTCTTCCTCCGCCGCGTGACCCCTTATCGTACGGACAATCGGATCGGCGGAGTCGTGATCACGTTCATCGACGTCAGCCAGCGCAAGCGAGACCAGCAGGCTGTTTACGACGCCAAGGAGCTCGCGGAGAAGATCATCGACACGGTGGGCCATCCCATGCTCGTGCTCGATTCCTCGTATAAGGTGCAGCGCGTCAACGCGGCTTACCTCGACATATTCGGCATGGAACACATCGAGGTCTTGCATCGGGGGTTGATCGAGCTCAACGCAGGGGTTTTCAACATTCCGGAGCTGCTGGCGGCTCTCGCTAGGGTTCTCCGCGACCGCCGAGCGTTCGACGGCGTGGAGATTACAGCGACGTTCGAGCGCTTGGGCCAGCGCACGATGCTGTTGAGCGCGCAGCCGATCAACGACTTGCAGCTGATTCTGCTCGTCATCGAAGACATCACCGAGCGCAAGGGGCACGACGACGCGCTGCGCGCCGGGGAGCGGCGGCTGCGCCGCGTGATCGAGAACGACGCCGTCGGTGTACTGTTCTTCGACAACGAGGGCACGATCCTCGACGCGAACGAGAAGTTCCTGCAGATGACGGGCTTCGGACGGGCGGAGGTCGAGTCGCGCTCCCTGAGCTTGCAGCGGCTCACGCCGGCGGAGCATATCGTCGCGACGTCGAATCAGCTGAAGCGCCTCGCGACCACCGGACGGGTGGGCCCTTACGAGAAGGAATACTTCCGCAAGGACGGCAGCCGCATGTGGCTCATGGTGGCGGGCGCCGGCCTCGACGATGGCACGGCGGTGGAGTTCTGCATCGACGTCACGAGCCACAAGCGCGCCGAGGAAACGATCGCGGAAGGCGACCGGCGCAAGGACGAGTTTCTCGCCACCCTCGCGCACGAGCTGCGCAATCCGCTCGCGCCGATTACGACGGCGATTCAATTCCTGCGCAGATCCCCCGATGATCCTGCGACCCGCGAGCGCATGTACGCGATGATGGAGCGCCAGCTCGCGCATCTGGTGCGCCTCGTCGACGATCTTCTCGATTTGGCGCGCATCTCTCGCGGATTCATCGAGCTCAGGATGGAAGTGCTCGACGTGACGAACGTGGTACGCACCGCATTGGAGACGACCTTGCCGCGGATCGAAGCGGGGGGGCGGCGGCTCTCGGCTGAGCTGCCGGATAAGCCGGTCTTCGTCCGCGCCGACGCGGTGCGGCTCGCGCAGGTCGTCATCAACCTGCTGAACAATGCGGCGAGCTACACCGAGAAGAATGGAACGATCTGGCTCAAGCTTGGGCGCGACGACGAGCACGCCGTGATCTGCGTTCGCGATGACGGCGTCGGAATTGCGCCAGACATGCTCACGAAGGTGTTCGAGATGTTCATGCAAGTCGATCGCGCGAAGGCCGGCGGCCTCGGGATCGGTCTCACGCTTGCCAAGAACTTCGTCGACTTGCACGGCGGCACGCTCGAAGCGACGAGCGATGGATTGGGGCACGGCAGCGAGTTCATCGTGCGATTGCCGCTGAGCGAGGACTCGGCCCAGCGTGCGCCGGACCACGGGGCGACGGACACCGGGGTCGCTGCGCAGCGCGTGCTCGTCGTTGACGACAACCGAGATGCCGCGGACAGCCTCGCGATGATACTCGGCGCGCTCGGTGCCGAAGTGCAGATCGCTTACGATGGACCCGGGGCGCTGCGCGTCTGCGAGACATTCGCGCCTGACGTCGTGTTCCTCGACATCGGTATGCCCGGGATGGACGGCTACGAAGTCGCGCGGCGGTTCCACGGCGCGGCCGCGAACGGCACGCTCGACTGCACGCTCGTAGCCCTGACGGGCTGGGCTCAAGAAAGTGACCGGATGCGTACCGCGCGCGCGGGATTCAATCACCACCTCACGAAGCCCGTCGCGGTCGATGCGCTGCTCGAAGTGATGGGTCGGCGCAAGGCTCCGCTAGCGATCCAGAGTGCGCGCGTGGCTCCGGCGAAAAACAAGGAACGCGGCTGAGCTGCGGCTCGCGGCAGCGGCGAAGCGCGGCCCTCGGCGCAGCCTGCTCGCCCGCTCACGCCGCTGCGCGAGGGCTGGCGCCGGTGCTGGGGCGCTTGGCGCACGCGCGACCGACGTGCCGACCCGGGAATCAAATTTGAGCGACGCGCGTCACTCCGAGATCTCGAGCGGTTACGCAATCGAGCGCAGCGCCTAGAAAACTCTAGCGGCTCTGCGTTGATCGGGGCTGTACGGCGCTGTATCGACCTGCGGAGTCTGGCGTGACTGAGCTTTCAAGTCGTCGCGCGACGGTTGTGCGCGGCGGCCTCCAAACCGAGGTAGGTTGCCGCCGCGAGCGCCAAGGGCGCCCAGTAGAAAACAATCCGGTATGTCAACAGCGCAGCGAGCAGTTCACCCTGCGTACGCGCGCCCGCGAGCAACCACAGGAAGACGAACTCGATGACACCCAGGCCCGCCGGCACGCGCGTGACGACGCCGGCGACGGCGGCGATTAGCGATGTCGCGAGCACCGTGGCGTAGCTGAGCTGTTCACCGAGCAGCGCGTAGGGAATCGCAGCAATGGCCGACCATTCAAGCATCGCGATGGCGATCTGAAGGAGCGCGATGCGCGTGGGCGGCAGCTCGATATGGTGGCCGTAGAGGCTCACCGATCGACGTTTGGCGAAGACGCACTCGAGCAGATAAAACGCCGGTAGCGTGAGCAAGGCGATGCCTGCGAGGCGCAACGTCGTGGCGGAAGGCGCCGCGCCCTCGGGGAAATCGGCGAGGCCCGATGCCAACACCGCACCGGTGAGGGCCGCATAACCCACCCAGTTCGTGACGACGCTGAACCCGATCACGCGGGCCACGTCCTCGGCTCTCAATCCATGGAGCAGATACAGCCGCATGCGCATGCCCACGGCGCCGACGAGCGTGCCGAGATTAAGATTGAATGCATAGCTCACGAAGGCGACGACCGAGACGCGCCACCGGGCGAGCCGGTGGCCGACATAGGCGCGTCCGAGCTGGTCGAAACCCGTGTAGAGCAAATGCGCCGCGGCGGCAAACGCGGCCGCAATCGCGAGAGTCTGCAAATCGTAGGCGCGCACAGCACGCCACGCGGCCGGCCAGTCGAGCGATCTCGCCTGAAGTGCGATGAGTCCCACGACGGCGAGCGCGGCCACCGGGTACAGGTAGGGGCGCCAGACGGGCCAGGTCGCGACGAGACGGAGTGCCCAATGCGGCATTGTTCGGGAGGTCACGAAAGCCATGGATCGCGCTACCGCCGTGCCCGGCGCTTCATTCGGCGATCGCTCGAAGCTTGGGCCGCGAGCCGGGCTCGAACGTCTCGATGTGCGGGCGGTGCTCCGGTAGCGCGCGCAGCCAGAGCGGGAAGCGCCGCATGAGGTGATACGCCAATGCACTGATGACGTAGCGCCATGGCCAGAACGTCGGCCCTTCGTCGCTCGCGACGAGCTCGCAATCGTTGCGCATGAGATCAAGTAGCCGGTCTCGCAAGTGGGCGGCGAAAACGACGTCGTGCATGACGACGTTCGCTTCGAGATTCAGCGCCAAGCTCATCGGGTCGAGGTTGCTCGATCCTACCGTGGCCCACGCGCCGTCGATGACGGCCACTTTCCCATGCAGCGGCCGCCGGCAGTACTTGTGGATCTCGACGCCGTCCTTGACGAGCGCGTGCTGGAGCAGGTGCTCCGCTACTCGGACGATGGCCATGTCGGGCTCGCCCTGCAGGATTAGGCGCACGGCGACGCCGCGCCGTGCCGCGCGGCGCAACTCGCGCATGAGATGGTAGCCTGGGAAGAAATATGCGTTGGCGAGGATGATCTCTTTTCGTGCGGCCCGGATCGCGGCCCGATAGCAGAGCTCGATGTCTTTCCGATGCCGCTGGTTGTCGCGCGTGACGAGCGCGGCCCACGGTCCACCGTCGGGCGGCGCCCCCACGGGACCGCGTCGCGGCAACGCGCGCGGGCGCCAGCGGCGCCGCGGCCTCGACGCGAGGCTCGAGCGCGCGAGGCGCTCGATGTCCGCGACGAGTGGCCCCTCTATGCGCACGGCGTAGTCTTGCTTGGCACGCGCGCCGAAGCTCATCAAATGATCTGACGAGTAGTTGATGCCGCCGACGAACGCCATGCGGCCGTCGACGACGACGATCTTGCGGTGCATGCGGCGCAGCGGGTTGCTTCGAAACCCGAGCCAGCGCGGCGCCGGGTCGAAAACGTGTACGCGCGCGCCGACGGAAGTGAGCGCCGCGATGAAGTCCGGCCCGAGATCCGGCGAGCCCCAGCCGTCGACGGTGACGTCTACCCGCACGCCGCGACGCGCCGCGTCGATGAGCACCGACTGGAGCTGTCGGCCCACGGGATCGTCGAATAGGATGAAGGTCTCGATGAGCACAAAATCGCGCGCGTGCTCGATCTCCCAAAACACGGCCGGATAGAACCGTTCGCCGTTCTCGAGCAGGTCGATGCGGTTGCCGGGGCGCCGGTCGAGCTTCATGGCACGACCTCCCCGGCGAGCGGTGCATGATCCGAGAGGTGCCACCAGGGCCGCCGCGGCAGCGCCATCGGCCGGTGGTGCCGCGCGCAGCGAACGTAGATGCGGTCGAGGCGCAGCAGGGGGTGTGCGGCCGGATAAGTTCTCGCGGTGCGGCCGTGCGCCGCGGCATGCACCTCATCGAGCGCGCACTCTGCGACCAATCGGCGGTGCGAGCGACCGCGCCAGTCGTTGAAGTCACCGGCCACGACGAGCGTAGACGACGGCGCGACGCGGTCCTCGAGCAGTGCGCGCAGGCGATCAATCTGCCGCTGGCGCTGCGATTCGCGCAGCGAGAGATGCACGCATATCGCGTGCATCGGCTCGGCGAGGAACGGTACGTCCAGCACGCAATGCAGCAGCCCGCGGCGCTCGCCCTGACCGGTCGTCACGTCTACGTTGCGGTGCTCGATGATGGGAAACTTGCTTAGCAGCGCGTTGCCATGTTCTTGCCCTGTCGGCGATACGGCATTGCGGCCGTAAGCGTGTGCCGACCAGATCGTGTCGGCCAGATACTCGTATTGGGCTCCAGCGCTCGCGAGCGGGACGGCCTGCGACAGCGAAGGGCGTTGAGCGCCGATGACCTCCTGCAAGAACACCAAATCGGCGCCCACCTGCCGCACGGCGTCGCGCATTTCGGCGAGCACCAGGCGGCGGCGAAACAAGTTGAAGCCTTTGTGAACATTGAGCGTGAACACACGAACGACACACGAGCGCGCGCTCGTTGCGGGGTCCGCGGGCAAAGCCACACTCCTCATGGCTTAAAAATGTGCCGGCGTACGGTGTTGGTGAGAATCGCCGGCTGCCGCGTGATCGTGTCGGCGTCCGCTGACGCGCGCCGCGGCACCAGGCGCCGATCCGACCGCCCACGTGATGTTCGGTGTCTGGCCGGCGCTATCCGTCGAGCCTAGCGGCCCGCGACGACCGCCACGGTCGATACAACCGCTGCCCAATACAAATTTGTACCTCTTGTAAGTATTTTTTACAGGCCGATCTGCGAATCCGCCGCCGAATCGTGGATTCTCGGTAACGCCTCAGTTACGTGATGGCTGGCACGTGTCTTGCAAAGATCGCTTTGACCAAGCCGATATGAGATGCAAGGAGGACAGATGAAGCACGCAACCACAACGCAGTTGAAGCTCGTGACGATAGGCGCGGCGGTCGGGCTCGCCCTGGGGTCCGCGACCGGCTTTGCGCAACAAAGTCAGCGCGATGAAGGCCCGATTGCGCAGCATCAGCAGCAGTCGCAGTCGCAAGAGTCGCGGCGGCAACAGTCGCAAACGCGGCAGGACGGCAAGCAAGACTTCGACAAGCTTGCGCAACAGCACGCGGATCTCACCACGTTCGTGCACGCGATCGAAACAGCGGGCCTCGAAGGTTCGCTCACGGATGGCACCGACTACACAGTCTTCGCGCCAACCAACCAGGCCTTCGAATCGATGAGTGGTAAGAGCACGGACGAACTCATGAAATCCGAAAATCGCGATGAGCTCGTGAGCTTGCTACGGGCGCATATCGTTGCCGACGACGTCGGTCCACAACAAGTGAAACAGCTCGCTCGGGCCGAAACGATCGACGGCGGAACGGTTGACCTCGACAACGAGAACGGCAGCCTGATGGTTGGCGGCGCCAAGGTCGTGGACGCGCAGGGTATCGCCCTGACCGAGAGCGTCCGCGTTTACCCGATTGACGGCGTTCTCTCGGCCAATGCGGCGACGCCGGGTTCGCAGCCGCGCGAAGCTGGCCAGGCCGACCGGCGGCAGCCGGATCAAGCGCGCGAACGAGGTTAGGCGCTGGGGTCGATGTGCCATCGGCGGGACCTCCGGCGGGCGGTCGATGGCACGTCCCTTGACTCTTGCCCAGATCGGGTTCGACGCCAACTTGGCTTAGCGGCGCGACCGACATCGCGAGCGCCTTGGCCTGCCCGTTTTGCGAAATCGCCCGGGAGGTTTTCTTGCCAGGAGGATATGACCATGACTACGACTAGCAACGTAATTTCTCTCGCTGGCGCGACGCTACTGCTCGCGCTTGCTGGCTGCGCCGGTCAGAGTGATCGACAGGCGTTTCTGCGCGATGCGATTCAGGGTGATCTCGGCGAGATCAAACTTGGCACGCTGGTTGCGCAGAAGGCCGAGCGCGAGGACATTCGCGACTTTGGGCGAATGCTCGTCGACGACCATCAGCAAGCGATGCGGAGGGCCAATCAGACCGCCCAATCGCTCGGCGTAACAATCCCGACGCAGCCATCCGACGAAGCGCAAGACGAATACGCATCGCTGGAGAAGAAGTCCGGGAGCGCCTTCGACCGTGCATTTCTCGACCACGCGATCGAAGCGCATCGCAAGACCATCGCCAAGTACGAGCAGCACGCCGACGCCGACGCCGACGAGCAGCAGGTTGCCATGCTCGCGCAGACCACGCTCCCGATCTTGAGGAAGCACCTAGAGATGGCCGAATCGCTCGGAAAAGGCTGAGGCGGATCGACCGCGGCCCGCGTACTTCGAACGAGCGCGTGCTCAGCGCTCGCTGGCGCCGGACGCGATATCGGCGAAACCAAACGGAATCAGATCGAGTCAGCGGCCGCCGAAGCCGAGCTGTTTGCCGAGCTCCTGATTGCCGAATTCGAGGGTGATTTCGCGCCGCCGAATGCGCCATTCCCCGTTCTGTTTCGCATAGCGATCGGTATAGCGGGAGACACTCAGGATGGCAGGCCCGACGTCGCCCTTCTTCACCACCGTCGTCACGTAACAAGTACCGGTGGCCGTGTCCTCGCCGGTGAGGGTGATCTGCGAGTTGCTGATCAGATGCCGCATGATGGACGTCGTCTCGCCGTTTGCCGCGGGCTCCGTGCCGAAGCGCTCGTGATCCCGGCGGGCTTGCGCTATCAAAGCCTGTCTACCCTTCACGATGGCAGGAGCGCCGGGCGCGACGGCAATCTCGCCGTCTGCGGTGAACAGATCCGCGTACTCCTCGGGGCTGCCCGAGTCGTGCACGATGCCATATCGGTCCATCAGCTCCCGGATCAGCGTACGCTCGGCTATCGCCTGCAGGGAATCGGCGGCAGGAAGCAAGGTGGGGGCGGCCAAGAGCAGCAGGGCGATCGAAATCCGAGGAGTGGGAATTTTCAATTGGATGCTCCTGCGCTAAGGTTGAAGCAAGAATAAAAGGGGGATCGAGCCGTGCGAGCAGGTATGCAGATGAAGTCGATGCTGCCGTGGATCGTGGTGGCCTGTTTCGCTCGTGCGGCAGCCGCGCATCACTCCACTGCTGAATTCGACTACACGAAGCAGGTCACGATCAAGGGCATCGTCAAGGAAGTGCAGTGGACCAATCCCCACTCCTACATTCAGATGCTCGTGGACGGTCAGGGTGCCGAGAAGATGCAGTGGTCGGTCGAGATCGGCTCACCGAGCCTGAACGTCAACATGGGTTGGCGCAAGAACAGCGTCAAGGCGGGTGACGTGGTGACGATGAACCTCTCGCCCGCGCGCAATGGCAAGCCATACGGCACGCTGCGCGTGCTCACGTTTGCCGATGGCAAGCAGCTCGAAGGCGTGGCCGCCAGAGTGGGAGCCGGGCCCGGCGGTGCACCGCCCGCACCGCCGTCAACCGCTCCGCAGTCGGCAGCGAAGGAGCCGTGACATGCTCCGCCTGCGTCGGTCGAGATTGCTGCTCTGCGTTGCCGCACTTGCCGCGAGCGCTTCCACCGCGGCCGACGAGACCGGTGGCGCCGCGCCGGGTTCTGGGGGACTGGCCGGTATCTGGGTGCCGGATACTGCGCCGCGAGCCCTGCTGACCTCCCGCGGCAAGACACCCCCGCTTACCGCCGAGGCATCGAAGCTGTATGCCGAACGGCGCGAACGACTCGCCAAGGGCGATGCGGCGTTCGACCCCACGACTTGGTGCGCGGGCCCGGGCATGCCTCGCATCCTCACCATGCAGTATCCGCTCGAGATCCGGGGCGACGCGAGCCGCATGGCCTTCATCCATGGCTGGTATCGATGGTTCCGCATCGTGGACATGGGCGCCGGTACAGCGGACCCGCCGCTGCCGCTGACGATGGGATTCCCTGTGGGGCACTGGGAGGGGAATACCCTCGTCATACACACCGGCGGATTGATCGACACCACCGTGATGGATGCATCGGGACTGCCGCATTCGGAGGAGCTCGCGCTCACGGAGCGGCTGCGGGTCCTCAAGGATGGCCGCCTCGAGGATCGCATCACCATCGAGGATCCGGAGAACTACACGGAGCCCTGGGAGACGGTGCTGACCTTCCATCGCGACGCGGCGGCGCGTGTGACGGACGACGTGTGCCCCGATCGCCTGGCGCGCGGCGAGCGGGCCGAGCAGGCTCCAAACCCGCAGATGAAGTCACGGCGCGCGAAACGCGGTGTGCCACCGGCGGAAGCAGTCGCAGCAAAGCCTGCCGCACAGGTGGCGCATCTTGCCGGAGTGTGGGAGCCCAAGACCTTCGGCTTCATGGTTCCCAATGCGCCGCTGTCCGCCGCAGGCGAGGACATCGTGAAGCGCAATGCGGCGGCCATGCAAAGCGGCAAGATCATGCAGACGGCCTGGGTCTCGTGTCGCCCCGGCGCGGTATCCACGATGACGATGCCGCGCGAGAAGATCGTCGTTCTCGAATCGGCTGACGAGGTGACGATCCTCTTCGAAATGCCGCGCATGGTCCGGCGCATTCGCATGAACGCTTCGCACCCGGAGCAAATCGAGCCGGGTTACGTGGGTGACTCCATCGGGCGCTGGGAAGGCGCCACGCTGGTCGTCGACACCATGGGCTTCAACGGCTATGCCGAGCTCGATGCGCGCGGCCAGCCAACGAGCGCGAAGCTGCACACCATCGAGCGCTTCACGCCATCCGCCGACGGCACCAGCATCGACATCGACACGACGATCGAGGATCCCGAGTACTACACGCAGCCCTTCACCATCAAGCGTTCCTGGAAGAAGAGCCCCGCACGCCATCCCTTCGAGTACGACTGCATGGAGAATCCCCGGCAGGAGGACTTCGAAAACGCCTACTACGTGCGCGAAGCCTATCGTCCGGTCTGCATGCGCGTGGAAGGCGAGGGAATGGCGCTGTCAAAGATGGTCTGCCGGCGCCCTGAATAGTTGTCGCGGGCGGATAGCGCCGCGCGCAGCGCGATCTTCGACCGAGCGTTCGAGCCCGGAACGGCAGACTTGGTCGCAACCTTGGGGGGACGGCGGAAATGACAACGGTGTACGGAGAGTTTGCAGCGGGTAGCTATTCCAGACGCCGTTTCGTTGCGGCGCTGGCCGCCGCCGGAGCAGCATCGCTCACTCCGTTGGCCGACGTATTCGGTCAGAGCCGCGTAGTGAAGCTCAACGTCCGCGGCGGAGCCATCGACGTACATCACCACTTCGTGCCGCCCGGCGGGGCCTCCAACCGGCCCTGGTCGCCGCAGATGTCGCTCGAGCAGATGGACAAGTTCGGCATCGGCGTTGCCATTCTTTCCATGACGCAGAACGGTGAGCTGCTCTACAACGGCGGCGCGAAGGGGCGCTCGGCCGTACGGGCCGGCAACGAGTACGGCGCCGAGCTGATGCAGCGATACCCCAATCGGTTCGGCCTGATGGGCGGCATTCCCATGCCCGACCTCGAAGGCTCGTTGCGAGAGGTCGAGTATGCCTACGACGTTCTGAAGGTCGATGCGATCGGCATCTACACCAACGACAACCGGGGACGGTGGCCCGGCGATCCTTACTTCGAGCCGCTGTGGCAGGAGCTCAATCGGCGCAACGCAATCGTTTACATGCATCCGTTGGCGCCGACGTGTTGCACCGATCTCAAATACGGCGCCGCGGCCAGCATGGTGGAATACGATTTCGATGTGACACGAGGCGTCGTCAGCCTCGTGGTCAATGGCGTGATGTTCCGTTATCCGAACATCCGCTTCATCACGGTGCACTCAGGCGGCACGGTGCCGATGCTCGCCGGCCGGATGAACGACCGGATCCCGCGAGGCGCCGAGCAGTACTTGCCGAACGGGCTCTATGCCGAGCTGCGCAAGTGGTATTTCGACGTTGCCCATGCAACGTTTCCGTGGCCGTACGCCGCCATGAAGGCGTTCATGCCCGAGTCGCAAATCCTCTTCGGCACCGACTATGCTCCAGAGCCCATCGAGTCGACCGTGGGGCCACTGCCCGCACTCAAGCTCTCGCGGTCGTTCGAGCAGATGATGCTGCGCGGCAACGCGGAGCGCTTGTTCCCGCGCTTCAAGGTGACCTAGGTTCCTTCGAAGTGCAGCGCGACGCGGCCGACGCTAGCGCACCCTAGAGTCGCACGCTCAACGTCACCCCAAACTCCCGCGGGTGCCCCACGTAGCCTTGGTCGACGCCAGCCAGGACCGCGCTGAACCCGCCCATTCGATAGAACTCGTTGGTCAAGTTCGTACCGAACACCGCGATGTCCCAGTTAGCGGCCCGCGGCGTGTAGGTGAAACGCGCACTGAGCAGGCCGTAAGCGTCATTGGCACCGCCGGAGGACACGAAACGATCGTCGCGGAAGGTCTCGAAGTCCGAGATCCAGCCATAGTCGAAGCGGGTCGTCAGGCCGCCGCCCTTGCGCAGGTCGTTGTCGAACTGCAGGCCGACGGAGTAAGACCGCTCCGGCGCGAACGGGAAGCGCGAGTTGAGCGAGATCGTGGTTGCCTTGCCGACGTCCGTATAGCGGGTATCGAGCGTGCCGGCCGTGAAGTTCAGCGCGAAATGCTCCGACGGTCGGTACTCACCCTCGATCTCGAGGCCGGAGATCTTGGCTTGGCCCGCGTTCGTCGTCGTGGTCGTCGAGATCACGAGCACTTCCGCGACCTGGATGTCCTCCCACGTGCCGTCGAAGTACGTGGCATTCAAACGCAGCTTGCGGTCGAGCAGGTCGGCGCGCACCCCGATCTCGTTGTTGGAGAGGATCTCACCGTTGTAGGGCTGGATGCCGTTGTTCGGCAACGTCGGCTCGAAACGCGCATTGATGCCGCCGCCGTCGAAGCCCTGCGAATAGCTGATGTACCCCATGATGGAATCGGTGAACTGCTTCTGCAGCACGGCGCGCGGCGTGAACGCGCTGAACGAAGCGTTCTGAATCACGGGCACGCCGCCTACGAGCCGAATCGTGCGATTGAAGATGTTCGTGTTCGGGGTCTGTGGGGCACCTTGGGGCTCGAGCGGCACATAGGCCTCCGCGCGGAAGTCCTCTTTGGACGACCGGCCGCCCACCGTCAGCGTGAGACTATCGGTCAGCTTGATCGACGCCTCGGCGAAGACGGCAGTATCGGTCGTGACCGTGCGCTGCGAGCTGTTGCTCAAGTTCGGGCAGTTGCGGCCCGCCGGAACCGGATTCGCAGCGCAATAGGCCGCGAGCTCGACGCCCTGCCAGAAACGTGTAGTCTGACTGAGGTCCTGATTGTTGTAGTAAACGCCCGCGACCCAGTTCAGCCGATCGCGCGTGCCGAGCAGCTGAAATTCCTGCGTCTGCTCCGCGAGGTCGTCGTAATACCACCAGTCGAACATGTGGTAGAACGTCGCGTCGGAATCCGCCATGCTGCCGCGCGTCACGCCGCGGCCGTTCGTGATTGAGCGGAACGTGATCCGGTCGCTGATATCCCAGGTCAAGTCCACGGTCGTGGAACCGATGTCGATCAACGAGCCCGGCCCCTGATAGTCGGCCGCGTTCTTCCACTCCTTGCGCAAGCCGTACGCGTAGAGATCGTCGTTGAATGGGATGCCCGCCAGTGTGTAGGTGCCGGGCAGGTTGCGCCCGATTCCGGCATTGTCGACGGAGTCGAAGAGCACGGCGCCTTGCATGTTCGTGTCGGTGCTCGACTTCGACAGCGTGAACAACGCCGTGAAGCGATCGCTCGGCTGCCATTGCAGCATGGCACGAATGATCTGGTCGTTTTGCGCGCCATAGGCTTCATCGACCACCACGCTGTCGACGAAACCGTCGCGCGTGAGCTGCGCCGCCGTGACCTTAGTCTTGATCTTGTCGCTCAGCGGAATGTCGACGTTCGCAACGATGTCCGTACGGTTGAAGTCGCCGAGCGTGGCCCGAATCCGCGCGCCGAACTCGTCCCGGGGCTTCTGCGTGATGTACTGAATCGCGCCGCCGATCGCGTTCTTGCCGAAATAGGTGCCCTGTGGTCCGCGCAGCACCTCGATGCGCTCGAGCTCGACGATGCTCTCGAGGCCTGCGATCGTCGTGCCGAGCACGACACCGTCCATGTAGCGCGCGACGCCCGGAATGCCGCGCACGGCGAAGCTGCTCGTGCCGTTCGAGACGCCACCGCCGCGAATGTCGACGTTGGGGAGGAGAACGTTCAGATTCTCGGTGTTCTCGATGTTGCGTGCCTCGATATCGGCGGCCGAGAACGCGGTGATCGCGAGCGGCACTTTTTGGAGGTTCTCCTCGCGGCGCCTGGCTGTGACGACGATCTCCTCGAGACCCGCCGTACCCCGCTGCTGCGCACCGACTTGCGGCGCCTGAAAGACACAGGCGGCTGCAACGGCCGCGCTGAGCGTGCCGATTCGAATTCGCTTGTTCATAGCTCCCCCCCCAAGGTTGTGCCAGCAAGTGAATTTTTCGTTGTATCAGGCGTCGGCCCAGCGACAGCCTACTGCCGAAAACGTCCCCGAGACAAATTGTCTTACAAATGTCGCGGTGAATCGCCGGATGAAAGCCGGCCTCGCGGCGGGCACAACAGGAAAAAGGGAGAAGGCGCCAACGCGACGCCCTCTCCCATCGAACCGCAGCCGACCCGGTCAGGCCGCCAACACCTCCGCCGCCAGGTCCCAGAGCAGGCCGTTGAGTTCGACGTCCCGGCGGATGGCCGTCATCCCGCGTTCGCGTCAGCCGGCCGCTCGCCGGCCGCCGCGTGGGACCGCCGCGGATAACGAGGACGCGTTCAACCGAGCTGTGGTCGAAGTTACCGCTGCCGCATCGCGTCTCATCTTTGCGCTCGAGACGTCGAGCGAACCCGCAACCGAGAGGTGGAAGCCGCGAAGGCGAAGGAACGCGCGAAGGAGCGCTACGGCTGAGGTAGCTCTAGGCGCGACGGCCAATTATTTTGGCTATGCTGCCATCGCACAGAGAGAGGATCGGGGGAGAAATCGATGTCACGGTTCATTCAATGGGCGGCGTGCGCCGCTCTCGCCACCATCGGCAACAACGAGACCGCGTTCGCGCAAGCCGCGTGCGATCGCGTATGCCTTCGTTCGACACTTGATCGCTACCTCGATGCGGTCGTCGCACACGATCCGGGCAGGGCGCCGCTCGTCGTCGGATTCCGCCAGACGGAAAATGCAGTCAACGTTGCGCCCGGCATAGGTGTTTGGAAGAGCGTGACCGCACTCGGCAACGTCCAGCGCCGGTACTTCGACCCCGTGAGCGGGCAAGCCGGCTACTACGGCACGGTCAAAGAAGGTAGCGAAACCGCGGTCGTGACGGTGCGCGTACGCATCGAAAACCGCGAGCTCACCGAAGCCGAGTGGTACATCGCACGCGCGAACGATCCCGGGATGCGCGGCCAGCGCGAGCCCGGCCGGCCGCCGGCCAACCTGCATAACCCCGAGTACCTCGAACAGCATCCGCCGCCGCAACGCGTCGTGCCGCGCAGCGAGCGCGTCGACCGCGCCAGCCTAAGCCGCATCGCCGACAGTTACTTCGACGCGATCACCTCGCACGATCGTTCCGTCGCGCTCGTGCACGAGGGCTGCGGTCGCGCGGAGAACGGTTCGCCGGCACCGGGCGGCGCGTTCCTGCCGCCGCTGCCGCGAGCGGATTCGCCCGCGGCGGGCGCACAGACCGGGCAGCCGGGAGCAGGCAGCCCCGACTGCCTGGCGGGTCTCGAAAATTTCGACCTCTCGATGGTGACGGCTCGCCGCACCCCGCTCGTCGACGAGGAGGCGCAGGTGGTGCTCTCCCTCGGTGTGTTCATCCGCCGGCCGGGCTCGACTACGCCGCGTCTCGTCTTCAGCGAGTGGTTCGTAGTCGACGAAGCGAGAATTCGCACGGTCTACACCGCGATGTTCTACCCGCCGCCGACGCTCGCCGTCCCGAACTGGCCGCCGTACAGCGGCAACTGGCCGTTGCCGGCGACGATCGTTCCGACGCCCGCTCCGTCCCCGTAGCGATCGAGGGTGTCATCACGAGGACCTAGCGAATGCTCGTCACGTTCCACACGAAGTCGTACGCGGACATCACAATGTTCGGCGACGTTGCGAAGCAGTTGTTGGACCTCATGGGGCACAGCGGCACGGTTCCGAGCGCGATCAAAGCCGACGATGTGCCGGCTGTACTTGCGCGGCTCGAAGCCGCACTCGCACTGAGCAAAGCAGGCGGGACCGCGGAGGAAAGCGGCCACGACGATGACTCGACGCGCCAAGTTTCCCTGTCGACACGCGCGGGACCGCTGCTCGAGCTGCTCCGTGCCGCCGCCGCACACAAGACCGCTGTGATGTGGGATAGCTAAAGCAGACGACGACGACGCACTGACGCCCGAGGGCTTGCTCGACCTTCCGCGCATCAAGCCGCTCGCGCGGCTCGGCGGCATGGCGACTACGACGTGAGGTACAGCCCACCGTTCACGCCGATCGTCTGCCCGGTGAGGTAGCCGTTGCTGGCGAGCAGCACGGCCACGTCGGCGCACTCCTCCACGCGGCCGAATCGGCCGACGGGAATGATGTCGGGCTTCACTTTCGGGTTCGAGGCCACCATCTCGGTGCCGATCAGCGCGGGCGCGATCGCGTTGACGGTGACGCCTTCGCGCGCCAGCAGCCGCGCATAGCTCTTCGTCGCGGCGACAACACCGGCTTTAGCGGCCGAGTAGTGCACGGCGAACGTGCTGCCCGCCTGCGCGGCCACGGACGTCATGTTGATGATGCGGCCCCACTTGCGCGCGCGCATGCCGGGCAAGACAGCCTGGGTTAGCAAGAACACGGACGTGAGGTTGAGCTGTAGCGTCTCGTTCCAGCTCGCTTCGGTCATTTGCTCTATACCCTCGAACTTGGCGCTCCCGGCGTTATTGACGAGGACATCGACGGGGCCAAGCTCCGCTTGCACGGCGGCCACGAGCTCGTCGACCTCCGCGCTCTTGGCGACATCGCCCTTCACGACAATGGCACGGCGGCCCATGGCCCTAATGGCATCGGCCGTTTTTGCAGCGTCGGTCTCGCGGCTCACATAGTTCACAGCGACGTCGCAGCCCGCGGCGGCCAGCGCCAGGGATATGGCTTTGCCGATGCCACGACCGCCGCCGGTGACGAGGGCGATTCGATTCTCGAGGAGTGTGGTGTTCATAGTAGAGGTGAATGCTACGTCAATATCGTGCTGTCGACGCGCTCGACGCTGATTGTCCTTGCTTGCGCGGCGGTTGTAGCCGCTGAAATGCCGGACCTGTTTGTCGTCTTCTTGTTGGCGCCGTATGCACTGTGTCGAAGCCACCAGCGGGTCGCGATGGCGAATCGGCGCTGCACCGCAGTTCGCGGCAGAATTTCAACGCCTACACACGCCCGACGCGCAGCACCAGCGCCGCCAGGCTAGCGAATGAAGTCCAACGGCTCCAGACGGAAGGAAGTGGTGGCCAGGGCCGGAATCGA
>CAWDUG010000004.1:0-390646 GCA_963805435.1 uncultured Gammaproteobacteria bacterium | reverse complement strand
AGGCGTTCATGGGTCTGGCGCGGCCCGGAAACGACCACCCGCACCGAGGTCACCGAGCCCTCACCGCAGCGCTCGTTGACCCGGCTCACGAGGTCGGCGGATCCGTACCGCAACTGGGTCGCCCAGGCCGGTCCGTCGACCACGATCGTGCACTCGCGGATCGCGTACGGAGCGCACGTCCGCGTGCTGCACGATCGCGGGCCCGACGATGTCTCTCCCACTGCTCGACCAGCGTCGAGACGACATCAGCAGGCGGGCAGGCCGAGCTCTCTCCCGACCGCTTCGATCGCGTCGCCCAGCGGCACGGGTTCCTCGCGCCGGGTACGGCGCGTTCCGCCTCGACGACCGACCGTGCGGGCGGCACCGCCAGATGCGTTGCGCGACGACGTCCGGCGGAGCGCGCCCGCGGTCGTGAGCAAGGTCTGGCCGGGGGGGAGATTGTGAACGAGCGCCGCCGACCGGTCGGCGTCGAGTTCGCTGAACACGTCGTCCAACAACAGGACGGGCGCCGCACCGTCAGTTCGCGCACCACCAGTGGCCCGGCGAGCCGCAGCGCCAGCGCGAGCGTCCGTTGTTCGCCCTGCGACGCCTGATGCCGCGCGTCGAGGCCCCCGATCATCAGGCGCAGCTCGTCGCGGTGCGGGCCGACAAGCGTGAGGCCACGGTCGATCTCCGCCCGCCGGCGCCGCGCGAGCGCCGCCCGAAGCCGCTCTTCGACCGCGTCAGCATCCGCGGGCGTGAGCGGCACCGCCGAGCCCTCGCTCATGTATTCGCCGTGACGGGCCGCGCGTCGGCGCCAGCGATGCGTACGCGCGGCAACGGCGGGCACGAGACGTTCCAGGAGCCGCAAGCGACCACGGACGAGCTCCGCGCCGGCTTGCACGAGTTGTTCGTCGAACACGTCGAGGGTGAAGCGCGCGTCGTCGTCGCGCATCCCGGACCGCAACAACGCGTTGCGCTGTTTCAGCACCCGCTCGTAGTCGGTACGCGCCGCGTCGTAGCGCGCGGCCAACATGGCCAGCAGTTCGTCGAGGAACTCGCGCCGTTCGGCGGGCCCGCCTTGACCAGTGCGAGATCGTCGGGCGCGAACACCGTGACACGCAACAGGCCGTGCAGATCGCGTGCCCGCGTGACCGGTCTGCCGGTTGCACTGGATCCGGTTGCGGCCCGCGACCCGGATCTCGGCCTCGAACAGCTGCGGGCGCTCGCCGGTCGTGACTTCGGCCCGCACGATCGCCTGGTCGCGCCCGCGCGCACGAGCATCGCGTCGGTCACGCCGCCGAAACGACCGGGCCCGCGCCACCCATCCGATCGCCTCGAGCAGGCTCGTTTTTCCTTGCCCGTTCGCGCCCTACAACACCGTCAGCCCGGCGCGAGCTCGACGTCGATCTCACGAAGGAGCCGGAAATCGGTCAGCCACAGATGCCCGACGCTCGTCGCGGGCCCGGCGTCGGCCGTCACGAGCACGCCGGTCAGGACGTGCGGACGGGCATCAGCAGGTACAGGAAGTCGTCGCCGCCCGCGGCACGCAGCGTGGCCGGCTTCAGTGGGTCGATGGTGTCGAGCGCGACTTCCTCGGCTGTGATCGCCTCGACGCCGTCGCGCAGGAACACCGGATTGAACGCAACCGTGAGTTCGGTGCCCTCGAACTTCGCGTCGAGCGACTCCTGCGCGTTGCCGACGTCTTGGGCCGACATCGCCATTCGAGGCCCGTCACCGCTCATCGACAGCCGGACCGCGGCGTTGTCGCGGTTCTGCCCGACGATCTGCACCCGGTCGAGCGCGTCCATCAGCGCTTCGCGCGCCACCGTCAGCCGGTTCGGGTAGCCCGCCGGAATCAGCTGCTCGTAGTTCGGGAAGTCGCCCTCGATCAGCCGCGCCGTGACTTCGGCGCGCGACGTGCGGAACACGACGTCGCGCTCGCGCAGCACGACCTCGATCTCGCCGTCGCCCGCGAGCCGCTGGACCTCCGCCAGACCCTTGGCGGCGACGAGCACCCGCTGGCCTTCGTCGAGCATGCTCACGCCCTTCAGGTCGCGTACGGCGAGACGGTACGAGTCGGTCGCAACGAGCCGCAGCCCGCCGGCGTGCGCGGTCATGAGCACACCCGTGAGGATCGGGCGGAGATCGTCCTTCGACGCGGCCCGCACGACCTGGCGCAGCGCGGCGGCGAACGCCGCCGAGTCGACCCGAACGCCCTGGCCTTCGCTCGACGCGAGTCGCGGATAGTCCTCGGCCGGCTTCAACCGCAACGACGTCGAGAAACGCCCGGCCGTGATCACGGCTTCGTCACCGGTTACCGCGACGGTGACCGGGCCCGGGCTCGAGCTTGCGCACGATCTCGCCCAGCAGCTTGGGCACGACCGCGACGCCGGGTTCCTCGACCTCGGCCGGGACCTGCACGCGGTTGGTGATCTCGAGGTCGGAGCCGATCAGCTCCAAACCGTCGGCGGCCGGCCGAGATCCGGAGATCCTGGAGCACGGGCAGTGCCCCGCTCCGGCTCGCCACCGTCCGCTGCGCGGTCGCGACGGCATCCGCAAGGGTGTCTCGCTCGCACCGGAACTTCACACGGTCCTCCTCGATGCTTTTGAATCTGAATTCTTGGTCTTAGTAGTAGTAGGGCCTGTGGATTGTGGACAACGGCGCGTCGTCGCAGGTGTACCCGGCGACGCGTCCCCACCGCGTTGTCCACCGCTGTGCACAGGCGCGGTGACCGCGTCGTGCACGGTCGGAGTTCTCCCCGGCGTGCGACGTGATTCCGCGCGGTTCTCCACAGGGTTATCCACTCGCGCCGTGCTTGATCCGGCTGATGAGGTCGTTGACCTGCTCGAACACGACGCGCTTTTCCGCCATCTGGCCCCGAATCTTCTCGCACGCGTGCATCACGGTGGTGTGATCACGGCCGCCGAACTCCTCGGCGATCTTCGGATAGCTGTAGTCGGTGAGCTCGCGGAAGACGTACATGCCGATCTGGCGGGCGGTGACGAGCGGCCGGCGCCGGCTCTTGCCGCAGAGGTCGTCGACCGTCCAGCCGAACATCTTGGCGGTGGTCTCGAGGATCAGGTGCGGGCGTGATCACCCGGGGCCGGGCCGCCGGCAGCAGGTCGGAGAGGATCTCCTTGGCGACGCTCTTCGCTCAGCGGGACGCGGTGCAGGCTGGAGTAGGCCGCGACACGAATGAGCGAGCCCTCGAGCTCACGGACGTTGTCGACGACGTTGTCGGCGATGAACGCCAGGACCGCGTCGGGGATGCCGTCGAGGTGCTCGGCCTCGGCCTTCTTGCGCAAGATGGCGAGGCGGGTCTCGAACTCGGGGGCTGGATGTCGGTGATCAGGCCCCATTCGAACCGGCTCCGGAGGCGGTCTTCGATGGTCGCGATCGACTTCGGGGGCCGGTCGGACGAGATGACGATCTGGCTGCCCCGGCCGTGCAGGTCGTTGAACGTGTAGAAGAACTCCTCTTGGAGTTGCTCGGTGCGCTCGAGGAACTGGATGTCGTCGACGAGCAGCACGTCGACCTCGCGGTAGCGGCGTTTGAAGCCGGGCATGCCCTTCGAGCGCATCGCGTCGACGAATTCGTTCATCATCGTCTCGGTCGAGACGTAGCGGATGCGCTTGCTCGAAAAGAGCTCGCGCACGTGGTGGCCGATCGCGTGCAGCAAGTGGGTCTTGCCCAGCCCCGCCGGGCCGTAGATGAACAGCGGGTTGTACGAACGGGCCGGGCTCTCGGCGACGCTCAGCGCGGCGGCGTGGGCGAAGCGGTTCGACGCACCGATGACGAACTGGTCGAACGTGTAGCGGGGATTCAGCTGGGTACCGGGCCAGGCGTTGGCGCGGCTCGGGTTCGGGCGTGCGGGTCCGTTCGACGACGACGTCGACGGGGGCGTCGGGCGGGAGCTCGAGGTCGTCGTCGGCGTCGGCCCGGGGCGCGGTGTCGACGACGAGCTCGATCGCGTGCGGGACGCCCGTGAGGGCCTGGACGGCGTCGGCCAGCATCCCCAGGTAGCTGGTGCGCATCCGTTCGACGGCCACGGAGCTCGGAACGCCGAGCAGCAGGGTCTCGTCGGTGCAGTCGAGGGCGTGCACGCCCTGGAACCAGGTGTTCCAGGTGGCCTCGGACAGCTGGGCCCGCACCGCGGCCGCGACCTTCGCCCAGAGATCATCTGCCGCTGGAGTGCCCATGCCGACTCCCCGATTGTCCACAGCTATGTCCACACAATGTGGAGAAGACGCCCGTCCGCCTACGCGGTCGGCGCTGCTCCTGGCCTGGTTGGTGCGTCCGCCGCACTGGGCGACGGCGCGGCCACGGGGAAATTCGCCGGAAGGCCGGGGCCAGCCGGTCCGCCGGGGGAGCGGCACGCTATCGCCTCTTCGCGAGAGTGCGCCACCGGTCGACTCCGGCGAGATCCGCGGGCGCGCGTCCGCCGTGCCGAAATGGCGGTGGATTGCCGGTATTCCTGATCCGGCCGTACACTCGGCGATCCACTTGTGCGCGCGTGCGCCTGTGAGCACGGCGCGCAGCCGCCCCAGGGGCCCTACCTCGGCCCGGGCGTTCGAGGAGGCCATGGGTGAAACGCACATTCCAACCGAACAACCGGAGACGGAAGAAGAAGCACGGGTTCCGGCTCCGGATGCGCAACCGAGCAGGCCGTGCGGTGATCCGACGTCGCCGCACCAAGGGCCGCTCGAAGCTCTCGGCCTGATCTGGCGCGTTCGTGGTCAATCGTCGTTTCGGGCGCTGGCGCGCGGTCGGCGCCGTCGCGCGGGGAATCTCGAGGTGAGAGCCGCCGTGCTCGGGTCGAGCGGCGAGCCGCCGCGGGTCGCGTTCTCGGTCGGACGCTCCGTGGGCGGAGCCGTCACGCGCAACCGGGTGCGCCGCCGACTGCGCGCCGCGGTGCGTGAGCACCGCCGCGGCTCCTGTCCCGGGCACCGGCGTACCTCGTCCGCGCCGACGCCCGGCGCGGCCGACAGCGCCGTACGCGGAGCTTTCGAGCACGCTGCGCGCGCGATTCTGACCGACTTTTCCGACGGAGGCCGATGAATCAGTCACGCTCCGCGCGATTCGCTGGTCGGTGGCATCAACGTCTACCAACAGTTGAGCTGCCCACCGACCGTCACCGTGTCGCTTCATACCGTCGTGCTCGGAGTACGCGCGTGAAGCCGTGACCACGCACGGCGCGCTCCGGGGCGCGTGGATGTCGATTCGCCGGCTCAGCCGGTGCCATCCCCTCGGCGGCCGGGGCTTCGATCCCGTTCCGCAGCGATCGCATGCCGACGTCGGAGGTCACTCGTGCTAGCCGGCAGTTTCCTGGATCCGCTCTACCGCATCGTCGGATGGCTGCTCGCCCTCCTGTACTACCCCACGCACAGCCTCGGGCGTGTCGATCATCCTGCTCACGTTGATCGTGATGTGCGTCCAGTTCCCGCTGATCGCCAAGCAGACGCGCTCGATGATCCTGATGCAGCGGGTCCAGCCGGAGATCAAGAAGATCCAGCAGAAGTACAAGGACGATCGCGCCAAGCAAAACGAAGAGCTGCATGAAGTACTACCAGGAGAACAAGATCAACCCGCTGGCGGGTTGCCTCCCGCTGCTGTTGATCCTCCCCATCGGGATCGCGGTGCTCGACACGTTCCGGCGCCCGGGCATCCAGTACCACATCCCGCGGTCGGGCACGTTCTCGAAGCTCTACGTCGACATCTGTGGAAACACCACGATCAGCCCGAAGGACTGCGGCAGCAGCGGTCAAGCTGCATGCGCCGAACGCGCTGCATTTCCTGGGTCTGAACCTGAACCTGTCGGCCGCCAACGCGATACCCGACGGCATCGTGAACGGCACTGCCCGTATTTCGTCCTGCTCGCGCTCGTGATCCTCACGGGCTGGTACCAGGTGCGCCAGACCCAGGCGCGCCAGCAGAAGTCGGGCGGCGCCCCGCCGAACGCCCAGATGCAGGCCGTCACCAAGATCATGCCGATGTTCTTCGGCGTGATCTCCTACGGGTTCAACTCGGCGACCACGATCTACTTCGTCGTGTCGAACTTCTGGCGCATCGGCCAGCAGCACTTCGTGCTCAACAAGATGTTCGAGGAGGAAGCGGCCGCGAGCCGGGGGAGTCCGGGCGCGGCCCCAAGCCGGAGATCGATCCGGCGAGCCCGCCGGACGCGGCCGGGTCGCGCAACGGCGCTCCGAAACCCTCACCCAACGCGGCGCGCCGCAAGAAGAAGCGGAAGCGCTGAACCATGGACTGGATCGAGGTCACCGCCCGCACGGTCGACGACGCCAAGGAACTCGCGCTCGACCGGCTGGGAGTGGTCGAGGACGAGCTCGAGTTCGAGGTCGTCGACGAGCCCCGCAAGGGCCTGTTCGGCGTGGCCGGGGCGACGCCCGCATCCGGGCCCGGGTGAAGCCCCTCTCCCGGGAGAAGCCGTCCGACCGCAAGCGCCGGCGCCGCCCGAACGAACGCTCCCCGCGGCGGCGGTCAGGGCGGCGGCGGCCGAGCGGCGGCGGGTGGCGGCGGACGGGGCGGCGGCGGCCCGGCGGGCGGCCGTCGGACCGAGGCCGCGAAGACCGACGGGGCGAGGACGCTCGACCGCGAGCCGACCAGCGCGGCGTGGCCGGCAATCGCGCCGCGGAGCGGCCGGACCAGGGCGGCGACCGCCGCCGCCGGGGCGGCCGGGGACGTGGGAGCGGAGCCGGGAGCGGAGGCGCCGCGCGCGCCGAGTCCTCCGGCGAGCAGTGAGCGGACACGGACGACAACGAGCGAACGCGGAGGTCGATGTGGAGACGGTGCCGGTAGCAGAGCAGGCGGAGCACGCGGCGAGGTTCACCGACGAGCTCGTGCGGACGATGGGCTTCACCGCCTCGTCCGCACCGAGATCGACGAGGACGACGTCACGGTCCACATCGAGGGCGACGGCCTCGGCGCGCTGGTCGGCCCCAAGGGGGTCACGATCCAGGCGCTGCAGGAGGTCGTGCGGGCCGTGGTCCAGCACCACGCGGGCGGGCACAGCGCCTGGATCCACGTCGACGTCGCCGGATACCGGGAACGCCGCCGCCAGGCCCTGGCCGAGTTCGCGCGCCAGGTCGCGGCCGAGGTCAAAGAGACCGGCGAGGAGCGGGCCATGGAGCCGATGGGCGCCGCCGACCGCAAGGTCGTGCACGACGTCGTCGCCGACATCGACGGGGTCGACACGACCTCGGAGGGCGAAGAGCCGCGCCGCCGGGTGGTGGTCTTCCCGGCGTGAGCCGCGGCGTCGCCGGCCTCGGCATGAGTGCCGGGGATCCGGGATGTGCACTGCGCTCGAGGTCCTGGAAGCGGGCCCGCGACGGCCGGATTCCTCGGCCCGGGCCCGGTCGAGACCCACCTCCGCCACGCCGAGGGCTTCGCGGCCGCGGCCGAGGCCGCGCTCGGACGGCCACCGGCGACTTCGCCGACCTCGGGACGGGCGGCGGTGTGCCCGGGCCTGGTCCTGGCCCTGCGCTGGACCGGGGCTCGAGGGATCTTCGTCGACAGCAACCACCGCCGGGCGAGGCCCTCGCCGGGCCGCGGTTGCGAGCTGGGTCTCGACGACCGGGTCGAGGTCGTCGAGGAGCGGGCCGAGCTGCGTCGGTCGACCGGGCCCAGTACCGGGAGCACTTCGAGGCTGGTGACCGCCCGGAGCTTCGCCGAGCCCGGCGGTCACGGCCGAGATCGCGGCCGGGCCTGGTCGCGGTCGGCGGGGTCCTGGTGGTGAGCGAGCCCCCGGACCCGGCCGGCGACCGCTGGCCGCCGCCGGGCTGGCCGAGCTGGGCTTCGGGCCGGCGGAGCCGGTGGAGCGTCGGGGGCGCACTTCGTCGTCGTCCGCAAGGTCCGGCCGACCCGGAGCGCTTCCCGCGCGGGGTCGGCCGGCCGGCGAAGCGACCGCTGTGGTGATGTTTCACGTGAAACATTGCACCGAGGCCGGCGGCGTGATGCCGGCGAGTCCGCAGCCGACGCTGTGCGGGCATCTGCGCGAAGCGTCGGCGAATTGCGACGACCGTCGCGATGTTTCACGTGAAACATTGACGTGAGACCTGTTGTTTTCGCGCGCGACGCGGAGTACGATGCGCCGGCTTCGCACGGTGCGCGATCGTCGGCGGCGCCGCAACGATTGCGCCCGGCCTGCGGACGAGTCGGGATCGGACTGTGCGGTCCGGTCACAGTCGCTTGGGGAGGCGAGAAATGGCATCTGACGACGCGCTCGCCCAGGGTCAGAGCCGGAAACGTGGTTCGGCGGACGGGGATCTGCCGCCGACAGGAGCATGAAGGCTGATATGGCACCTCGACCGAATCCAGCGCCGGCCGAGGAGACCACGCTCCCGGCGAGTCGCGCCGGGACGCGGAGCGTCGACCGGCGGACGCGACCCCGCGACGGCGACCGAGGAGACGTCGCCGAACGCCGTCCTCCCGATGCCGCCGCCCGGAAACGCTCGCGGCGCTGCGGGCCCGCGGCGGCGAGACCGAGGAAGAAGTCGTCCTCCCGCTGGTGATCTCGATCGCGAACCAAAAAGGCGGCGTCGGCAAGACCACGACCGCGGTGAACCTCGGCGCGGCCCTGGCCGAGCTCGACTACCGGGTCCTGGTCATCGACCTCGACCCCCAGGGCAACGCCACGACGGGCATGGGCATCAGCCATCGCAACGTCGAGGGTTCGATCTACGACGTCATCATGAACGACGCCCCGATCGACGACTGCACGGAGCCGACGACGGTCAAGAACCTCTTCGTCGTCCCGGCCAACATCGATCTCGCCGGCGCCGAGATCGAGCTCGTCCCCGCCTTCTCCCGCGAGCTGAAATTGCGCCGGGCGCTCGCGGCAGATCGCGGGCTCCTACGACTTCACGCTGATCGACTGCCCGCCGTCGCTCGGCCTGCTGACCGTGAACGGGCTCGCCGCATCGGACGACGTGATCGTCCCGATCCAGTGCGAGTACTACGCGCTCGAGGGTCTCGGCCAACTTCTGCGCAATGTCGCGCTGGTGAAGTCGAACCTCAATCCGGCGCTCGACGTCCGCGGGATCGTGCTGACGATGTACGACGCCCGCACGAAGCTGGCCGAGCAGGTCGAGCGCGAGGTCCGGGCGCACTTCGGTGCGAAGGTGTACCGCACGGTGGTGCCGCGGACGGTGCGCATCTCCGAGGCGCCCTCGTTCGGACAGCCGGTGACCGTGTTCGATTCGACCTCGCGGGGTGCGCTCGCGTACCGCGAGCTGGCGAAGGAGGTGAGCCGTGGCGCGACCCGGAGGACTGGGTAGAGGCCTGGGCGCGTTGATCCCGACCGGAACGGTCGCCGAGCAGGCGGGCGGCCTGGCCGACATACCGACCGCGGAGATCCGGCCGAACCCGCAACAGCCGCGCCAGCACTTCGACGAGGAGGCGCTCGCCGCGCTGGCCGACTCGATCCGCGAGGTCGGGCTGCTGCAGCCGGTCCTCGTGCGCGCGGCCGAGGGCGGCGGCTACGAGCTCATCGCGGGCGAGCGGCGCTGGCGCGCGGCGCGGCGGGTCGGCCTCCAGACGGTGCCGGCGATGGTCCGCGTCGCCGACGACGCCGCGATGCTGCAGCACGCCATCGTCGAGAACATCCAGCGCGAGGAGCTGAACCCGCTCGAGGAAGCGGCCGCGTATCAACAGCTCATCGAGGATTTCTCGCTGACCCACGACGACGTCGCGACCCGAGTCGGCAAGAGCCGGGCGACGATCACGAACACGCTGCGACTGCTCCAGCTCCCGCCGTCGATCCAGCGCAGCCTGAAGGACGGCACTATTCGCATGGGTCACGCGCGGGCGTTGCTGGGCACTCCCGACCGCGCGTTCCAAGAACAGCTCGCCAAGCGCGTCGTCGCCGAGGACCTCTCGGTCCGCCAGGTCGAAGAGGCGATCCGCACCACGACGAGCCCCCCGCAGCCAAGACCGAGGTCGCGGCCGCCGCGGCGGATCCCGGGGGCCGGCTCCGCCCGCCCGGACTGCTCGAACTCGAGGAGCTGCTCGGCGACTACCTCGAGACCCGGGTCAAGATCACGATGGGCGCCCGGCACGGCCGGGTCTCAGATCGACTTCGCGAACCTCGAGGACCTCGAGCGCATCTACCGGGCGATGAGCCAGGGCCCGACCGCCGCGACTAACCCGCGGAGGGCTCAGAGGAGGCGGTCGGGCGGCTCTTCGACGCCGCGCCGCAGACCCTCGACCAGCGCCCGCGACATCTCGGGCAGCCGGGTGGTCAGCATCGTCCGGGCGTCGGTCTGGTCGCGGCCGACCAGCTCGCAGACCACGGCGGTCATACGGGTCTCCCGCAGGAAGCGGTACGTGCGCCCGACCGGTTCGTCGACGTCGTCGAGGACCGTCGCAGCGATTCGGTCAGCCGCGTCGCGAGGCAGTGCCCGCCCTCGGAACGAAACGTTCCGCTCGAGAAGTAGGCGCAGCGCACGCCGGGCTCGCCGCTGAGGGATATAGCTTCGGTTTTTGCGGCAACCCGAGCCGTTGTAGCACGTCGCCAATCGGCTCTAGCCCCACGTCGAGGCCGAGGCGCACGGTGGCCATGTTCAACGACTCGGCCAAAGCGCGCACGAGCGGCACCTGGCCGTGCGCGCGCTGGTCGTAGTTGGCAGGTAGCCACGTGGTGCCGTTCGGGAGCTTCACTTCGATCGGCGCGTCATCGATGACGCTTGCGAGCGTGTAGCGCCCGGATTCGAGGGCCGCGAGGTACACGGCCGGCTTGATCAAGGAGCCGATCGGCCGGCGCGCGTCGAGCGCGCGGTTGAAACCCTCGTAGTCGGCTTGCCGGCCGCCGACGATCGCCTGGACTTCGCCGGTCTGCGGGTTCGTGACCACGATGGCGCCTTCGAAAGCATCGGCTCTCTTGCCGAGCGCGGTCAGTCCGGTGTCGAGAGCGCGCTCCGCCGCGGTCTGCACCGTAGGATCGAGAGTCGAGAGCACGATCAGGCCCGTGCGCTCGAGATCGTCGCGCTGATATTCGGTGCTGAGCTGCCGGCGCACCAAACCCAGGAACGCCGACTGGGTAGCGCTGCGGCGTGTGTTGTCGACGAGCCCGAGATCGTGCTCGGCCGCGGCTTGCACGGCTTTGTTCGTCGCCAGGCCTTCGTCCGACATGCGTTGCAACACGAAGTTGCGGCGCTCGCGTGCGCGATCCGGATGCCGGCGCGGATCGTAATAGGTGGGGCCGCGAACTTCCGCGACGAGCAGGGCGAGCTCGGGCAGCTCGAGCTCACCGAGCGGTTTACCGAAATAGAACTGGCTCGCGAGTCCGAAGCCGTGCACCGCTCGAGCGCCGTCCTGACCAAGATAGATTTCGTTGACGTACGCGTGCATCAGCTCGTCTTTGCTGTAGCGCAACTCGAGTGCGATGCTCATCAGCGCTTCGCGCAGCTTGCGCTCCCACGTACGATCGTTCGACAGGAAGTAGCTGCGCACGAGCTGTTGAGTCAGCGTGCTCGCGCCCTGGCGAATCTCGCCCGACGTGACGTTCACGAACATTGCACGCAGCACGGCGAGAGGATCGACGCCGTGGTGCGTGTCGAACCGCTGATCCTCGACGGCCTTCAGCATGGCCGGCAGCAGCGGCGGAATGTCCGCTGGGGCGACGATCAGGCGATCTTCGCCGTGCGCCGCGAACAAGCTGCCGATCAGGAGTGGGCTCAAGCGCACGATGGCCGCGTCGGTGCCCTGCTGGTCGCGCAGGCTCGTGATACGGCCGCCCGCGAACGTGATCGACACGAGCCGCGCAGGCTCCTTGTCGCCCGCGAACTCGAAGCCGCGCGTCGAAATCTCCATGCGCCCGAGGCCGACGCGATACGTGCCGACCGAAGGCAGACGCGGGTCCTCGCGATAGCCGATCCGCCTGAGCTCGGCCACGAGATCGTCCTGCGCCAGCGCGCGGCCGGCGTATAGCTCGAGCGGTGCGGCATAGACCTGCGCCGGTACGTCCCAGCGCCGGCCTTCGAACTGTGCGCCGACCGTCATGGCCGTGAACCCGGCGTACAACACCGCCAGGACGAACCCGCCGGCGGCTGCGCCAAGCAGAAAGTTCCGGAACCGAGTCGAGCTGGCAGAGCGTGGCGGGCGGGTGTTATTGCGGCGAGGCATTTGCTCACGATGCATCAGCGGCCGCTGCGCATCAAGCACACGGTTGGGTGAGCACCCGACGCAGCCTACAGGGAGGTACTTGCGGCGGTTTCGAGCGGCCTATTCCAGTGCGGCCCCGCGCCAGCGATGCGACCGATCCGCGGCGGGTCTACAACAGTTGGGAAAGGAGAGTCGCGATACCGAGGAACGACATGAAGCCCGTCACGTCGGTGACGGTCGTGAGGACGATCGTCGACGACTGCGCCGGGTCCTGACCGATGCGCGTCAGCGCGATCGGGATCACTGCGCCCGCGATGCCTGCGATCGCCATCGAGATCACCATCGCGATCGCGATCACGAGCGCGAGCCCCGGGCTCTTGCTCCAGATCAGCACGCCGATGGCAGTGGTCGCCGCAATGGCGCAGCCGTTCACCAGGCCTGTGTACGCTTCCTTGAATACCACGCGAAACCAGTGCCGTGTCGAGATCTCGCGCAGCGCGAGGCCGCGCATCGTGACGGCGAGCGCCTGTGCGCCCGAGTTGCCGGATTGCCCGGCAACGACCGGCAACAGCACGGCAAGCGCGGTGAACTGCGCGATCGTCGACTGGAATAGCCCGACGACGGACGCCGCGAGGAACGCCGTCGCGAGGTTGATCTCGAGCCACGGCAGTCGCTTGCGTATCGCGAACAGCGGCTCGGAAAGGGCGCGCTCCTCGCGGCCGGCGCCCACCATCATCTGGATGTCGATCGACGCCGCCTCCTCGAGGGTCTTCAGCAGGGCGTCGTGACGAATCGCACCGATGAGCCGGCCGTGAATGTCGATGACGGGCAACATGTCGAGGTGCGAGCTGCGCAGCTTCTCGGCCACTTCGTCGCGATCGTCGAATGGCGAGACGGCGGCGGTGGGCGGCCGCGCGATGGCTTTCAACGGATCCGTCGGCTCGGCGATCAGGAGGTCCTGGAGATCGACCGTGCCGAGCAGGCGCCGCTCGGAGTCGACGATGAAGAGCTGCCGCAGGTCTTTCGGCTTGCTCTGGCGAAGCTGCTCGAGTGTGAGGCCGGCCGGCTGATCGCCGCGGAAGCTCGGTATGCGCGAATCCATGACGCGGCCGGCAGAGCCCGGCGGGTAATCCATGAGCCGGCGGACCTCGGTTTGCACGCGCTTAGGCAGCAACTCGAGACAACGGTCGCGCGAGCTCTCGGAAATCCGCAGCAGCGACATCGCGAGCGCCGTAGGATCGACGGAATGCAACGCTTGTTTCAGCAGCTTCTCCGGCACCTCCGGCACGATCTCGTCGATGCGCGCGGGTGAGAGGTAGCGCCAGATGCGTGCGAGCGTGTCCGGATCGTTCTCGGCGAGCAACTCCACGGCGGCCGATTTGCCGAAGCCGTCGATCACGTCAGCGGCCTGCGCCGGGTGCTCGAGCAGGAACTGCCGGTTTACGCGGTCGATGGCGAACGTGCGCATGGCCTGATCCATGGCCGCTACCGGTGCCGATCCGAGCGCATGAGCTCGCCGATGCTCTTCCACAGGCTGCCGGCGCTGATCGCGATCAACTCCGTGACCTCCGCGATCTCACGCTCGTTCGCGACGCTCCCCACGTGCATGCTTTGGCGGTAGGCCTTGCGCAGGTCGGCATACGAGATCACGCCGATGAATTCCTCGTCGCGATTCACGACGGGCGCTTCGGTGTGGCGTTCCCACGCGTCGTGTTCCTGCGCCGTCACGAGCAGGTCGCGTGCCCACAGCGCTTCGGCGGGCTCCAGGATCGACGCGAGTGCTCTGCGGTGCGGTACTTGCAGCAGCGCCAGGCCACGGACGGCGCCGCGCAGCCGGCGCGACCGGTCGAGCACGTAGATGCGCGCCTGGTTCACCTGGTCGCTGCGCGCGATACGCTCGCGGGCTTCGCCGACGTTGCAGTCATCCGGCAGCGTCAGTACGCGCGGCTCCACCCACGCGCCGACGGTATTCGTCGGGTAGGAGAGCAGCAGCCTGAACGCCACGAGCCACTGCGCGCCCATGCAGCCGAGTACGGCTTCCCGCAGCTCGCTCGGCAGATGGCGTAGCACGGCGACTGATTCCTGGCTGCCGAGCTTCTCGAGCAGGAGCGCGCTGTCGGCAGGTGGTTGGAGCTCGAAGCAGCGCGCCGCATGCGTTGGCAGCATGTGGCCCACGACCGGCGCCGCAGCCGCCGTGTCGACGGCGGCCAACACTGCGTTGGCCTGCTCCACCGGCAGCGACTCGAGCAATCGCGCCGCGCTTTCGGGATGCAGGCGCAGGTACGCGTCGACGAGCTGCTCGCGGCCGCTCATGAAGCTTTCCTGAGCTTCACGAACGGATGCTGAGTGAAGTGCTCGCCGGGTACCGACACGTCGCCCTGCTCGGTCTCGATGAACACGCAGCCGTCGCTGATCTCGAGGACGCGACCTTCGAACGCGCCGATCTTCACGTGGTCGCCGGGCGAGTAGTGCTTGCGCGCGTAGTGCGCGCCGATCAGGTTCGCGAGGTGCTGGCGCGTGCCGAGCGCGAACACGAGCGCGATGCCGCCGAACACGGCCGCGGCCGTGACGGTGGTCAGCTGGATCAGGAAATCGACGTTGACGCCCAGCTGATCGATGCCGATCACGATGCCCGCCAGCACGAGCACGGCCTGCGCGAGCCGGCCGAGCAAGCTGCTCTGGCCGACGCCCAAGCCGAGCGACGCCTGCTCGAGCACGTTGCGCGCGAGTGCGCCGCCCGTGAAGCCGAGCACGATGATGATCACGCCGCCGATGGCGGAGGGCAGGTAGCCGAGCAGGCTCCTGGTCCAATCCTCGAACAGCGTGCCGCCCAGGATCCGCAGCGCGCTCGCCGCGAACACGAGCAGCACGATCCAGAACGCGACGGTGGCGACCGCCTGGCTCGTGGCGCGGGTCAGCACTTCCGAGCGGCCGCTCGAGCGGGCCAGAAAGTGCGCGAATACCCAATCCATGCTCTGGAGCGCCCGTCGAACCAGTAGGCGAATCAGCACCGCCGCGACCCAGCCGAGCAGCATCACGACCACGGCAGTCAGCAGGACGGGGATATAGGTGACGACGTCCGCGAGCGTGTCGCGGAACACGGCCACGAGCTGTGTCCACCAGTCCTCTAAACGATCCATCCGGGCTCCGGTCCGCCGAGGTCGTCATCGCCGCGCCGTGCGATGCTTCTTTTGACAGCATCCTACTCGACTCGCGTGCGCGCCGGGAGACGGACTTCTCAAACGCATACACGAGCCGTGGATTTGCGATTCGCCGATGCTCCTACGGCCGGTCGGGTGCGAAGGCGAAGTACTTCAAGTAAGGTCGGCGCATGGTCGCAATCGAAATCGGCGGAGCCTTGTTGCTCGGTCTGCTCGCGGGGCGGATCGGGTTGCCGCCTCTCGTCGGCTTTCTTGCGTCCGGGTTTCTGTTCGGCGCCCTCGGCGTGGAACGCGCGCCATGGCTCGCCGATCTGGCGCACGCCGGGGTTTTGCTGTTGCTCTTCGCCGTCGGGCTCAAGCTGCGGGTCAAGACGTTGCTGCGCCACGAGGTCTGGGGCTCGGCCCTGGCTCACCTGCTCGTGACCGGTGTCCTTGGCGCAGTGCTCATCTATTGGGTGGCCAGCCAGTCGTGGAGCACCGCGGTCGTCATGGCGCTGGCCTTGGGGTTCTCGAGCACGGTGCTCGCGGCGAAGGTGCTCGAGGGCAATCGCGAGCTCGATCCGTTCACGGCCGAGTCGCGATCGGCATCCTGATCGTGCAGGACGTCGTGGCCGTCGTGCTGCTCGGGGCGGTCAGCATCGAAACCCCGTCGCCGTATGCTCTGGTGTTGCTGCTGTTGCCGATCGCGCGACCCGCGATCGCCAAGGTGCTCGACTACTGCGGGCACGGCGAGCTGCTGGTGCTGTTCGGCGCCGGGCTCGCGATCGGCAGCGGCGAGCTGTTCGCGCACTTTGGCTTGAGCGCCGAGCTTGGCGCGTTGTTGCTCGGTGCCATGCTGGCCGATCACCGGCGTGCGCAGGAGCTGACCAGCGTGCTCTGGGGCTTGAAGGAGCTGTTCCTCGTCGGCTTCTTCTTGAACATCGGGTTCAGCGGGTCGCCGACGTGGGAGGCGCTCGGGACGGCGCTTTGGTTGTTGCTGTTCCTGCCTATCCAGGGCGCGTTGTTCTTCCTGCTGCTGGTGGCCTCGGGGTTGCGCGCGCGCACGAGCTTCCTGACGGCGGTGAGTCTGACGACTTACAGCGAGTTCGCGCTGATCGTCGCCGACGTGGTGGTCACGAACCACTTCGTCGCCCAGCAGTGGCTCGTCGTTGCGGGGTTGACCGTGGGCTTGTCGTTCGTCGTTGCCGCGCCGTTGAACGCGTTCGCCCAGCAGTTGTATCGCGTGCTCGCGCCGTGGCTCGAAAAACTGGAGCGCGACAAACGCCACCCCGATGACGAGCCGATCTCGCTTGGCAGCGCCGAGATCCTGGTGGTCGGCATGGGCCGCGTCGGTTCGGGCGCGTACGAGTACCTGCGTCAGCAGAACGAGAACATCGTCGGCATCGACAGCGACCCGGCGAAGATCGAGTCGAACATCCGCGCGGGGCGCCGTGTGGCCTATGCCGACACCGAGGATCCGAGCTTCTGGCAGCTGCTGCACTTGGAGCGACTGCGCGCGATCATGCTGGCGGTGCCCGACCTCGAGGCGAAGATCGCCACGGCGCGCGCGCTGCGTGCCCGCGGCTTCAAAGGTCTATTGAGCGCCACGCATCTGTACCCCGAGGAGTACGCGCCGATCATCGCGGCCGGCTGCGACGTGAGCTACAACTACTACACCGAAGCGGGCGTAGGCTTCGCGCGTCACACCTACGAAACGTTGCGCGGCGGCAAACCCTCGGCCGCGCCCATCCTGGACGGCGCTTCGCCTGGGACCGCCTCTATCCCGGGCCGCCCTTCGCTCTTATGATGGCGCCCTCATCGCGCGGCGCGTCCGGGCGGTGAAAGCTCACCCAATAAAGATTCCCAAGAGGTCAACCTGTGACTATTTCGATTTACGACCAGCTCGTTCCCCCGTTCACCCAGATGCTCGAGAGCCTGGACAAGGTGCTCAGCAAGGCCGAGGCGGATGCCGCGGCGCGCAAGATCGACCCGCAGGTGTTCATCAACGGCCGGCTTGCGCCCGACATGCTGCCGCTGAAGGTCCAGGTGCAGATCATGACGGACCAGGTCAAGGGCGGCGCGAGCCGTCTCGCCGGGCAAGAACCGCCGAAGTGGGCCGACGACGAAGCGACCTTCGCCGACCTGCATGCGCGCGTTGCCAAAACCATCGCGCATTTGAAATCGTTCAAACCCGCGCAGTTCGACGGCGCGGAGACGCGCGCGATCGAGATCAAGTTCCCGAACGCAACGTTCAACTTCACGGGCAAGGACTACTTGCTGAAGTTCGTCACGCCGAACTTCTATTTCCACTACACGACGGCGTACGCGATCCTGCGCCACAACGGCGTGCAGATCGGCAAGGCCGACTTCATCGGCGGTCGGTAGTCGCAGTCGTCCCGGAGGCGCGCGTCGAGTGCGCGGGCCCTCGCGGGAACGCCGCAAGTACGCTCCCTGCAGGCTCGCTCGGCGCGCCATCCCTGGCGCACGAGCGTCCCGGAAGACCCACGCACTCGGCGTGGGCCTCCGGGACGACGTTGAGGGGGGGTGGAATGGAATACCGCAACCTAGGTCGCACGGGCGTCAAGGTCAGCCAGCTCTGCCTCGGCGCCATGATGTTCGGCCGCAGCACGAACGAGGCAGGATTCCGCCAGCGATCATCGAGCACGCGCTCGATCACGGCATCAACTTCATCGATACCGCGAATGCGTATTCCGGCGGCGCCAGCGAGCGCTTCGTCGGCAAGGCGCTCGCGAACGGTCGACGAGCCTCCGCCGTGCTCGCGACGAAAGCGTTCTTCCCGCTCGATACCAAGGACCCGAACGGCCGGGGCTTGAGCCGGCGGCACCTGATCGAAGCCTGCAACGCGTCGCTCGAGCGTCTGAACACCGATTGGATCGATCTGTACCAGCTGCACCGCGCGCAGGCCGACGTACCGATCGACGAGACGTTGCGCGCGCTCGACGATCTGATCCGCGCCGGCAAGGTGCGCTACATCGGCACGAGCATGTTCCCGAGCTGGAAGATCGTCGAGGCGCTCTGGGCGGCGAAGGAATTCGGTCTCGAATCGCTTCGTGTCCGAGCAGATGGCGTACAACCTGCTCGACCGCACGGCCGAGCGTGAGGTCGTGCCGGCCGCGCAGACGTTCGGTATTGCGCTGATGCCGTGGGCGCCGCTGTGCGGCGGGCTGCTCACGGGCAAATATCGCCGCAACGATCAGAGCGCGGCAGGCCGCTGGCACGGCGGCAAGGACAACTTCGGCCGACCCGCCACGCCGGCCGCGTTTGACGTGATCGACGGGCTCGTGGCGCTTGCGAAGGAGAAGGGCTGCACGCCGTCGCAGCTCGCGCTCGCGTGGAACGCCGCGCAACCCGGCATTACCGCGCCGATCATCGGGCCGCGCACGCTCGAGCAGCTGATCGACAACCTCGGCGCCACGAGCGTTCGCGTGACGGACGAGGATCGGGCGCGACTCGACGCGCTGGCGCCGCCGTGGTCGGCAACGCTGCGTTACTACGACGCGGCGCATGGCCATCGACTTCCGGCCGAACTCTCGCCCGCTGGTAGAAACCGCCCAAGTGTCCGAGCAACCTAGGCCCCGATCGCTGTTTGCGCTGCTCGGTCCCGGTCTGTTGCTCGCGGCCACTGGCGTCGGCGGCGGCGATCTCGCGACCGCCAGCTTCGTCGGCGACATGCTCGGCACTGCGGTGCTGTGGGCCGCGCTCGTCGCCGCGTTCCTGAAATTCGTCGTGACCGAAGGTCTCGCGCGCTGGCAGCTTGCGACCGGTGACACGTTGCTCGAGGGGGTGGCACATCGTTTCGGCCGCGGCGTGATCGGAGTGTTCCTCGCGTACCTGCTGCTCTGGTCGTTCTTCGTCGGCTCGGCGCAGATGAGCGCGAACGGCGCTACGCTGCACGCGATGTTCCCTGTCTTCGCCGATGCGCGGGACGGCAAGATCGCGTTCGGCGTCATCTCCGGTCTCGCCGGCGTGGCACTCGTGTGGTGGGGCGGTTTTCGCGTGTTCGAGATCGCGATGCGGGTGTGCATCGGCACGATGTTCATCATGGTCATCGCCGCCGCCATCTTCTTCTGGCCCGGCACCGGCGCGGTGCTCGAGGGCTTGTTTGTGCCGCGCATTCCGCGCGTTGATGCCACCGCAATCACGTGGACTGTCGCACTGATCGGTGGTCTCGGCGGCACGCTGACCGTGCTGTCGTACGGTTACTGGATGCGCGAGGTCGGCCGCAACGGCCGCGAGCACTTGGGCGCATGCCGCATCGATCTCGGCGCGAGCTATCTGATCACGGCGATCTTCGGCGTTGCCATGATGATCGTCGGCCGCACGATCCATGTGGGCGGCGAAGGCACGGGCCTGCTCGTGTCGCTCTCGAACCAGATCGGCGTGGTGCTCGGCCCGACCGGCAGGTGGGTCTTCCTTATTGGCACGTTCGGCGCGGTGTTCAGCAGCCTGCTCGGCGTGTGGCAAGCCGTACCTTATTTATTCGCGGACAGCTGGCGATTGCTGACCACGGAGCGCGGCGCGCCTGTGACCGTAGACACGCGCGCGAAGCCGTACCGGCTGTTCCTGCTCATACTCGCGTTCGTGCCGATGATCGGGCTCTTCATGAGTTTCCGCGAAGTGCAGAAGCTCTATACCGTGATCGGCGCCTACATCTTCCCGACACTGGCGCTCACGCTGATCATCATGAACGGCCGCACCGCGTGGGTGGGCCGGCAGTTCCGCAACCGCTGGCCGACCGTGATCGCGCTCCTGGGCGTACTCGTGTTCTTTTCCTGGCTCGCAATCGCGAATATCGAGCTGACTTGATCCGGGCCGCCCGCCGCCCCGCTTCACCGCGGAACCGGTGTGCGTTACGCTGCGCCGCGTCGACGTCTCTACGTGACCAGCCATGACGAACCCTTCGCACGTGCGCTCGAAGCGCCCAATCGACCCGAACTTGCCTCGGTACGAGAGCCTCGTGCACATGTTCGCGGCCGCCGTCGACGCGCACCCGCAAGTCACGGCCGCGATCAATGAGGACCGTCGCATCACGTACGCCGAGTTCGGGCGCGCGGTGGTCGGGCTCACGCGCCAGCTCGCCGCGGCCGGCGCCGCGCGCGGCGAGCGAGTGGTCCTGCTCATGCCGAACTCGATCGAGATGGACGTCGCGCTCATGGCCGCGATGGCCGCTGGCGCGCAGGTGTCGCCGATCAATCCTTTTCTTACGATGTCGGAGCTCAAGAAGCAGCTCGTGGACGTGGAAGCGTGTGCGATCATCGGTGACGCGAGCTCGGCGGAGAAGGCGAAGGGCGTGGCCGCCGAGTTCGGCATTCGCACGCAGATCACGCTGGGGCAGGGCGGCACGACGCTCGATGCGTGGACGCGCGATGCCACGCTCTCGCTCGATCGCGCCACGTTCCCGCAAGCAGATGACCTCGCGCTGCTGATTTTCACCGGCGGTTCGACGGGAACGCCGAAGGGTGTGAACCACACGCACCGCGGTTTGATGTGGGGCATCCTGCAACACGTCACTACGTGGCCCGGCACGTTTGGCAAGGAACGTTTCCTGAACGTCGCGCCGATGTTCCACATCTGGGGCCTCGGCTACGCCGCGTGGGTGCCGATCTACATGCAGAGCACGCTCGTGATGATCCCGCGCTATGACGCGGACAAGGTCGTGCAAGCCCTTTCCGACCACAAGATCACGATTTTCGCAGGTGGACCCGCTCCTATTTATATGGGCCTGCTCGCGAGCCCGCTGTTCAAGACGGCGGATCTAACGCAGTTGCGCTACTGCCCGTCGGGCGGCGCGCCGTGCCCGGCGGAGTTGCACCGCGAGTGGCTAGAGCGCGCGCGGCAGCCGCTGCTCGAAGGCTGGGGCATGACCGAAGGCGCGCCCTTCTGCCTGAACCTCTACGACGGCAAGCGCAAGCTGCTTTCCGTCGGCAGGCCCGTGCCAGGCACGGAGCTACAAATCGTCGATGTCGACGCGGGCGACAAGATCATGCCGCAGGGCGAGCGTGGTGAAGTGCGCGTGCGCGGGCCGCAATTGATGCTGGGCTACCGCATGCGCGCAGAGGAAACCGCGATGGCTCTGCGCGACGGCTGGATGTACACCGGCGACATCGGCTACGTGGATGAGGAGGGGTATCTGTTCCTCGTCGACCGCAAGAAGGACATGGTCATCGTCGGCGGCTACAACGTGTACCCGCGCGAGGTGGACGAAGTGCTGTTCAAGCACCCGAAGGTGCGTGAGGCCGCTACCGTCGGCAAGCCGGACGCGAAGCTCGGCGAAGTGCTCGTCGCGTTCGTCGTGCTCGATGCCGGCGCGAAGCTGACGGAGGACGAGTTCTTCGAGTACTGCAAGACCGAAATGGTCAAGTACAAGCGGCCCGTGGAGGTGCATTTCGTGGACGCGCTGCCAAAGACGGGCACCAACAAGATCAATCGCCGGGCCCTCCGCGACCGGCTCTAGATAAGGAGTCGCGGTGGCGCGCAAGAGAACGAGTTGGCCGGCTGGGCGAATCGTAACGCTCGAGCACACGTCGAAGGTGCTCGCCGACAATCCACTCGGCGATCCGCACGTGCGGACACTCGACGTGTGGCTCCCACCGCAGTACGACCAGCCGCGCTCCCGCGGCAGGCGCTTCCCCGTCGTCTACGACCTGGTCGGTTTCACCGGCAGTGGCAGTGCGCATACGGCGTGGCGGGCGTTCGACGAGAACGTGCCCGAGCGGGCCGCGCGCCTGGTGCACGAACGCAAGATGGGGCCGCTGATTATTGTTTTTCCCGATTGCTTCACGGCGCTCGGTGGCAACCAGTACATCAACTCGAGCGCGATCGGCCGGTATGCGGATTACCTCACTCGCGAGCTGATTCCATTCGTCGATCGCGAGTTCCGCACGCTCGCGAGCCGCGAGCACCGTGGCTGCTTCGGAAAGTCCTCCGGTGGCTACGGCTCGATGATTCACGCCATGCAGTACAGCCGCTACTGGGGCGCCATCGCGAACCATTCGGGCGATGCGTACTTCGACTACGTGTACGGCCCCGACTGGCCGAACACGCTCGACGAGCTCGCGAAGTTCCGTCGGCCGAAGCTTGCTGCCGGCAAGCGCAATGTGGCCAGGGCAGCGAAGGCCGCGGGCTACACGGGCCGTGACGACGGCCGCATCGCGCGTTTTCTCGAGCACGTGTGGCGGAAAGAGAAGGTCGGTAGCGGCGAAGTACACGCGCTCATGAATCTCGCGATGGCTGCGAGCTACGACCCGGACCCGCGCGCGCCGAACGGCTTTCGCGTGCCGTACAACCTCGAGACCGGCGAGCTGCTGCCCGAGCGCTGGCGGCACTGGCTCGAGCACGACCCCGTGCAGCTCGTCGCGCGCTACGCGCGGAACCTGCGCACGCTGCGTGGCATCTTCATCGACTGCGGCTGGCGCGATCAGTACCGGATCCACTACGGAAGCCGGCTGCTGTCGAAGCGGCTGACCGAGCACCGCGTGCCGCACGTGTACGAGGAGTTCGACGACACGCACTCCGGCATCGACTACCGAATGGACCGGAGTCTGCCGTTCCTGTACCGCGCCCTGCGCTAGGACGCGTACGTCTTCCCTGGAGGCCATATGCCGAAACCCTTTGTGAATCTCGATGAGGTTGAGTTCACAGACATCGAAGAGAACGGGTACTACACCTCGAGACGCGCTCAGTTCAGCGCCGGAATCGGGGCCCGCAAGCTGGGGTATAACCTGACCGAGCTCCCCCCAGGCAAGGCTCAGTGTCCTTTTCATTCCCATCGCGCAGAGGAAGAGATGTTCCTCATCCTCGAGGGCGAAGGGGAGCTTCGCTTTGGAGATCAGAGGCATAAAATCCGCAGGTTCGACGTCATCGCCTGCCCAACGGGTGGTATCGGCGTCGCCCACCAGATCATCAACACCGGTAGCACGACGATGCGCTACCTGGCGCTGTCAAACATGGCGGACGTGGAGATTTGTGAGTACCCCGACTCCGACAAGGTCGGTGTCTACGCAAACGGGCCAGAAACGCCTGGGCTACGAAAGCTGTTTCGCTCGGAGACAACGGTTGACTACTACGACCGCGAGGCCACAGAGCCGTCAAAGAGCTGAGAGCTGAGGTCGGAAAAAATGAACCGCTCGATGCGGAAATACGAAGGTTCGTGTCACTGTGGCGCGGTGCGCTTCGAAATAGAGACGGACTTCCCCGAGCTGACGATGTGTGACTGCTCGATCTGCAAGCGCAAGAATGCGCTCATGGTCAAGGTGCACGAGAGCAAGTTCGCGCTTCTCGCCGGCGCAGAGTCGCTAACCGAGTACCAGTTCCACACGAAGGTGGCGCGGCATTTCTTCTGCAAGATTTGCGGCATCTACCCGTTTCACCGCAAGCGCGTTACCCCGGACTACTTGGGCGTCAACGTGCACTGCCTGCATGACTTCGACCCCGCCGGAATCCCCATCCGCGAGGCGGTTGGCGCGGCTATGCCGTAAGTGCTTCGCGCGGGCGAAGACGAAGGCGGTGCATGACCGCTACCGCGCAACGAGCTCATCGTTCAACCGCCCGCGAGCTTCACCGTATAGCCGCGTTGCTCGAGCGCTGGGACGATCCGGTCGCGATGATCGCCCTGGATCTCGATCGTCCCTTCCCTCAGCGTGCCGCCCGTGCCGCACAACCGCTTCAGCTCGCCCGCCAGGTCTTTCAGCTTGGGCTCTGGCAGCGGTACTCCGTAGATAACCGTGACGGTTTTGCCGCCGCGCCCGCCTGTCTCGCGACGCACGCGCACGATGCCATCGCCGCGCGGTACACCGGGCTTCTCACGGGCCGGCGTTATCCGGCCGACGCCGGTTGAGTAGACGATCTTGTCGCGTGGCACCGCACACCTCCGAACGCATCATCGCACCCGGCGCGCGGTGTGTCGTTCCCGAATCGACTCCGCGCCGGCTGCTGATTCCGCGGCAAACGGGGAGCTATACTCCCCCGCAGCATCGGGATATCGGGGGAGCGACCGTATGCGAATTGGAACCGTGTCCGGTGACGCCGCGGGGCTCTAGCGAGAACATCCCCTGAAGCTCGAACGGCCCTCTCCACGTCATGGCGCGGACTTCCTGCGCGCCGCTCGCCGTAGCCGCGACCTGCATCGCGGCTGGGTCTCTCCACCGAGCGACCGCGACCAGTTCGATCGATACCTGAAAGGCCTTCGCCGCGAAAATCGCGAGGGATTCCTTATCGTCACGAGTCCACATGCAATCGTCGGCGTGGTCAACGTCAGCGAGATCGTGCGCGGCCATTTTCAGTCGGCGTACTTGGGCTACTACGCGTTCGAGCCGCTCGCTGGCCAGGGCCTCATGCGGCAGGGTCTCCGGCGAGTTATCGCGCACTGTTTCGGCAAGCTGCGGCTGCACCGGCTCGAGGCGAACATCCAACCGGAGAATCTGCGATCGATCGCGCTGGTCCGGGGGCTTGGGTTTCGATATGAAGGCTTGTCGCCGCGGTACCTGAAGATAGGCGGGCGCTGGCGGGATCATCAACGCTGGACGTTGCTCGCGGAAGATTGGAAGCTCAACCGCCGCGGGCACGGACAAGCGTGACGAAGTTGGGCATCTCTTGAGGTAATTCGCGGGCAGGAGAGGCGCTACTATGACCGTCTTGCGCGCCCCATCGGCCCGCAAGCACACTGAGCCGCGATGACCGTACCGACGATCCGCGACTGCCTCGACGCCGACGTGCCGCGGATCTGCGACATCTACAACCATTACATTCGCGAAACGGTGGTCACGTTCGAAGACACGGCGATTCCCGTGATGGAGATGGCGCGCCGAATCGCCGAGGTGCGCAAGCGCTTCCCGTGGCTCGTGGTCGAGTCCGAGGGCGCGGTCGCAGGGTACGCCTACGCGTCGCTGTGGAAAACGCGGTCGGCTTACCGGTTCGCAGTGGAGAGCACGATCTACCTGGCCGCAGACGCGCTCAGCCGCGGGCTCGGTACGATGTTGTACAGCGCCTTGCTCGACGCCCTCCGGCAGTGCGAGGCGCATCGCGTGCTCGGCTGCATCGCGCTCCCGAACGAGGCCAGCGTGGCATTGCACGAGAAGCTCGGCTTTAGGAAGATCGGCATATTCGACGAAGTGGGTTTCAAGTTCGGCCGCTGGGTCGATGTGGGCTACTGGGAGCTGACCTTTGTATAGCCGCACGAACATTGGGCGGGTGTTGGCTGTCGCCGCACTCGCCTTCGCGAGCGCCGCGAGCGCCGACGACGCCGCGCCGATCGGCTACGCCAGCGTCGCCGCCGCGCGCGAGGCGCTGCTCACAGACCCCGCAGCGGCCGCGCGCGATCAGCAAGGCTGGGCAGTGTTCGCGAGCCGCGAGAACGGGGCGGCCGTCGAATGGTTCTTCACGCCAGAAACCTACGCGGCATATCCCGCCGTCATCAAGCGGACGGTAGTCGAGGAGAACGGTCTCGGCATGATCGACATCGCAGCGCTGTGCGAGACGCCGCAGGAAACCTGCGACCGGCTGATCGAGGACTTCCGGCAGACGCACAAAGTCACGCTCGACGCGCCGCACGCGCAGCGTCTCGCGCTCGACGTCGGTATCGCGCTGAACAATCACGATCGCGTGCGCGTGAACCGGCTTGTGGCCGAGGAAGGTAAGGCCGCCGAGATCCGCATGGACGGTCTGCTGAAAGCCGTGTTCGTGCCCACGCTGGGCGAGAACGGCGCAGTCACGCTGTGGGCCGCGATGTACGAGTTCGACGGCCGGGACTTCGCGCTCGTGGCGGAGCCGCAGCTCGTGACTCCGGGCGCGGGCACGGCCGAGGTGCAGCTGGCAGCGGCTTCGGGCAACCGGTTCGCGTTCTCGATCACACGGCTGCCGTTGCCGAAGCAGGAATAGCGCAGGAGCATGGCCACGATGCTAGAGTGCGCGCCCGGTGCGGTAGTGGTGGAGAACTAGGCGAATGGTTACGGCGCGGCAGGCGCTCACGCTTCTCAAGGACGGCAACAAGCGCTTCGTTGCCGAACGCGGCCGCGATGCTCCGATCGGGCAGACGCGGCGTTCGGAGCTCACGGAACGCCAAGAGCCGTTCGCGATCATACTCGGTTGCTCCGACTCGCGCGTGCCCGCAGAGCTCGTGTTCGATCAGGGGCTCGGCGATCTGTTCGTGATCCGCGTGGCCGGCAATATCGTGGCGCCGTCGCAGATCGGCAGCGTGGAATTCGCAGCCGAGCGTTTCAACACGCGCCTCGTCGTGGTGCTCGGGCATTCCGGCTGCGGCGCGATCATCGCCACGCTCGACGAGTTGCGCCGGCCTCGTGAGAAACAGTCGCGCAATCTGCGCGCGATCGTCGATCGCGTGCGGCCGTCGGTCGAGCCGCTGCTCGCAACGGAGTTGCGACATAATCCGCCCGCGTTGATCGGCGATGCGGTGCGAGCCAACGTGCTCGCGTCGGCGAGTCACCTGCGGCACGGCTCCGACATCCTGGAGGAGCTGATTGCCCGCGACGGCCTGCTCGTGGTCGGCGCCGAATACTCGCTCGAAACGGGTGTCGTCGAGTTCTTCGACGGCGTGCCAAGCGGTGTCTAGTCCCGCCACCAGCGCGGGACCTGGCCGCTCTCGGCGCAAGCTGCCCGCGCGCTACGCCGGCTTGGTACTGCCCCTGTTACTGTCGATCGTCATGACCTGCGTGGTGTCGCTGATCAGCACGTTGCGCAGCGTCGGGTTCGCCCCGGACTTGATACGCCTCTGGCTCGGTGCCTGGGCCCTGTCGTGGGTCGTGGCGTTCCCGTTGTTGCTCGTGGTGCTTCCCGTCGTGCGGGCGGCCACGGAGCGGCTCGTCGAGCGTACTTAGGTTTTCTTGGCCCTAACGGCATGACTTCGCTGCAGGGGGCGGTGTATTGTCGCCAGCATGAGAATGACCGCCCTGATCGCCAGCGTGCTCGCCGCCATCCGGGCGCGACCGTGGGTATACCTCGGTACCGCGGTGCTCGTCGGCGTCGCGGTGCTGGCGCTCGAGCAGTCGAGCGACGACACGGCGTTCTATCGGCGGTGGGGCTTCGACGCGACGAATCTACCCTACAAGTCCGATGTCGACGTACGCATGGCGGTCGAGGCTGGGAAAGCTCGCGCGGCCGAAAGCGGCAAACTGCTGATGGTGACGTTCGGCGCCAACTGGTGTCCGGATTGCCTCACGCTTCAGAAGAACCTGCGTGATCCGGAAACGCATGCGTACGCCGAACGCAACTTCGAGATGGTCAACATCGACGTCGGCGATTCGGTCAAGAGTGCGCGCGTCGAACGCGACCTCGATATGAGTGTGAACACGATCCCGCTTGCGATGTTCTATTCCTCGGATGGCAAACCGATCTGCGACACGCAGCGCGGTGAGCTGAAACCCTCGCGGCACTATAGCTCGCGGGAGATCCTGGGGTTCCTGCGCGAGGTTGTCGTGTATCGCCGTGCCGTGAGCCCCGACCAACGTCAGTAGTCGCGCCCCTGCGGGGCCGCCCCATGTTCGTCATCGACCCTTCGACTGCGTTGCGCGTGCTGCACGAGGACGACGCGCGCGAGCTGTACTTTCTCACCGATGACAATCGTGCGCATCTGCGCCGCTGGCTACCATGGCTCGACGTCGTCACGCGCGAAGCGGACACGCGCGCGTATCTCAAAGCCACGATGAAACAACGCAAGGAAGGGCGCGGGCCGGTGTTCGGTATTCTGAATGACGGTGCCCTCGCAGGCGTTATCGGGTTCCTGCCAATCGACCGCGTGAACCGCGTGGGCGAGATCGGCTACTGGTTGGCGGAAGACCGGCAGGGGCGCGGCATGATGACCCAGTGCTGTCACTTCGTGGTCCGCTACGGTTTTCTGACTCTGGACTTGAATCGCATCCAGATCGCAGCCGCGACGGAGAATCTGAAAAGCCGCGCGATTCCGGAGCGGCTCGGCTTCAGGCTCGAAGGCATCATGCGCGCCCGCGAGAACCTCTACGGGAGATTCGTGGATCACGCCGTCTACGCGCTGTTGCGCACCGAGTTCGACGCGGTCGAGCGGCAGGCCTAGTTTCTTTTCGCTTGCTGGCTGCGGAGCACTTTGCCAAGCTAGCGGCATGCCAATGAGTGCCTCCGCCGGTGGACCCTCCGCTTCGACGCCCGCCGCGCCGCACCTGCGGCGAAAGTGGCTCGTGGCCTGCACGCTCGCCGCTGTCGCCGTGGGCGCTGCCGCATGGGCGCAGCTGCATGGCCGCGCCGTTCCGGCGGTGGCCGGGTTCAAGGTCGTGGCCGTGTATCCGCACGATCCGAACGCGTTCACGCAGGGGCTCGCGATTGCGGGCGGGCAGCTCTACGAAGGCACGGGGCTGTATGGTCAGTCGACGATCCGCAAGGTCGACCTCGCCACCGGCCGTGTCGAAAAGCGGCGGCCGATCGACGCCATGTATTTCGGCGAAGGCATTGCGATCCTCGACGGCCATTTGTATCAGCTCACCTGGCAACACGGCTTGGGGATAGTCTACGACCTGGCCACGTTCAGTCAGCAGCGTACGTTTCAGTACACCGGCGAAGGCTGGGGTCTCACTCAGGACGGCAAAGAGCTGATCTTGAGCGACGGCTCCTCGAAACTCCGATTCCTCGATCCGCAGACATTTGCGGTCGTGCGCGAGATCGACGTTCGCGATCACGGCCAGCCTGTTACGAAGTTGAACGAGCTCGAATACATCGACGGCGAGATCTGGTCGAACGTCTGGTACGACGATCGGATCGCACGCATCTCGCCAGCGACGGGCGAGGTGCTCGGCTGGGTCGATCTTGCGGCGTTGTACCCGAAGAGCGCGCGCAGCAGCGAAGCGGTGCTGAACGGCATCGCGTACGACGCAGCGGCGAAACGACTGTTCGTAACGGGCAAGAACTGGCCGCAGTTGTACGAGATCGAGATCGTCCGGCGGTGACCCGAGTGCTCGGGCTAGTGTAGAGTCCGTTAGAACTTCGGGAGTCGTCCGATGGCCAAACGTCGTCTCGCGGGTATCTTCGCGCGAAAGTCTGTCGAGCAAATGCACGCCGAGCACGAGCAGGGCGAGCTCAAACGGTCTCTAGGCGCCACCAACCTCGTGCTTCTCGGCATCGGGTGCATCATCGGGACGGGTATCTTCGTATTGACGGGCCGAGCGGCCGCACAGTTCGCTGGGCCGGCGATCATGATCTCCTTCGTCATCACGGGCACACTGTGCGCGCTCGTCGCATTGTCGTATGCGGAGCTCGCGTCTGCGATTCCTGTGTCGGGCTCCGCATATTCGTATTCATACGCGTCGATGGGCGAACTCGTCGCGTGGATCATGGGCGTGCTCCTCGTGCTCGAGTACGGCCTCGCGGCCTCGACGGTGGCCGTCGGATGGTCGGGCTACGTTGCGAGCTTCCTCCACGATGTCGGCGTCGACCTGCCCGCGGGTTTGCGCGGCGCGCCTGGCACCGCAATCCTCGACTTCGCGAGTGGCGACCAAGTGGGTGTCGGTGTCGTCAATTTGCCCGCGGTCATTGCAATCGCCGGCGTGACGGGCTTGCTGATGCTCGGCGTCTCGGAGTCGGCGTTCGTGAACAACATCATCGTCGCGGTGAAGCTCACGGTGGTCATCGCCTTCGTCGCGATCGGTGCCTTCTACGTGGATCCTGCTCTGTGGTCGCCGCTGGTACCGGCCGCACAACCGCCGCCGCCACCCGGGGCGAGCACGGGTTTGTGGGGCGAGATCGGCGCGGCTCTTTGGGCCGTGTTGACGGCCCAAGACACGGGGCGGTACGGAGTCCCCGGCATCATCACCGCGGCCGCAACCATCTTCTTCGCCTACATCGGGTTCGAGGCGGTGTCGACGGCGGGCGCCGAGTCGAGGAACCCCGCCAAAGACATGCCGATCGGCATTCTCGGCTCCCTGATCATCTGCACTGTCCTCTACATCCTGACGTCGGCGGTGCTCGTCGGGATCGTGCCCTATACGGACTTGAACGATGCAGCGCCCATCGCGAAGGCCGTGAACCAGATTGGTCTGCCGTGGTTCGCGGTGCTCGTGAAGATCGGGGCGATCGCGGGATTGTCCTCGGTCATGCTCGTGCTGCTTTACGGCCAGACGCGCATCTTCTACACGATGGCGCGTGACGGTCTGATCCCGCCGGTGTTTGCGCGTGTACACGCGAAGTACAAGACGCCCTGGATCAATACGCTGATCGTCGGCGTCCTCGCCTGCGGCTTCGCCGGCTTCATGGGGCTCGACGAGCTTGCCAACCTCACCAACGTCGGCACATTGTTCGCGTTCGCGATCGTGTGTATCACGGTCGTGTATCTGCGCTACGCTCGCCCCGAAGTGGCGCGGCCGTTCAAGACACCGCTGTTTCCGTTCACTCCGATCTTGGGCGCCGTCATGTGTCTCTTCCTGCTGATGTCCTTGATGGCCCACGAGGGCACCCGGAATTTCTTCCTGGTTTATCTGGCCGGCGGGATCGTGCTGTATTTCGCGTACGGCATGTGGCACTCGAAGCTCGGACAGGGCATCGTCGTCCACGGCCACGAGGACGTCTCGCAGACGCCTCATCCCAAGATTTCGGACTGATGGTCTTCCGAGGCAGCACGACTATCAGCCTTCGGCTGAGGTAAGGCGGCGAAATGGGCTTCCTGACGACGGCGTTCGACATGTTCCTGCACGTCGATCGGCACCTGCTCGACGTTGCAACCGCGTATGGACCGTGGGTTTACGGGTTGCTGTTCCTCATCGTCTTTCTCGAGACGGGCGTCGTCGTCACGCCGTTCCTGCCCGGCGACTCGCTGCTGTTCGCCACGGGCGCGCTGGCGGCTACCGGCGCCATCGACATCACCGTCGTGCTTGCGCTGCTGACTGCCGCGGCCGTGATCGGCGACAACACCAATTATTTTCTCGGCAGGGCCATCGGTCCGCGCGTGTTCACGGAGCGGAGGCGCTTCCTGAAGCACGAGCACCTCGTTCGCACGCAACGTTTCTACGAGAAGCACGGTGGTAAGGCGGTCGTGCTCGCCCGCTTCATGCCGATCGTGCGGACGTTCGCGCCGTTCGTCGCGGGCGTCGGCCGAATGCACTATCCGCGGTTCCTGGCGTTTGACGTTGGCGGCGGCATCCTGTGGGTGTGGAGCTTCGGGTTGCTCGGCTACTTCTTCGGCAGTCAGCCCGTCATCAAGGAGAACTTCGGCTTCGCAGTCATCGGCGTCGTCGTGATTTCGGTGTTGCCGTTAGTCTTTGAAGGCGTACGAGCGCACCTGAATCGGTCGCGGTCGGCAGCCGGGGGGTAGAACGATGAGCTTGGGGGAAGTCACTCTCGCAGCGCTTGCGCTCGCGGTCATATTGAGTTGCACGTCGCGGCTGAACGTCGGATTACTCGCGATCGCGCTGGCGTGGGTCATCGGTGTGTACGTAGGGCACCTACCGCTGCGCGAGGTGACAGCCGGGTTTCCGATCGATCTGTTCCTGACGCTGGCGGGTGTCACGCTGCTGTTCAGCCAGGCGCACGTGAACGGCACGCTCGATATCGTGGCCCACAACGCGATGCGCCTGTGCCGCGGCCGAGTGGGTTTCGTGCCGATCATGTACTTCGCGCTCGGCGCGGTGATCGCGTCGGCCGGCCCCGGCAACATCGCGACCACCGGCCTGCTGGCGCCGGTGGCCATGGCCACGGCACTGCGCATGCGCATTTCGCCGTTCCTGATGGCGATCATGGTCGGTAACGGCTGCAACTCGGGCTCGCTGTCGCCGCTCGCGCCGACGGGGCTCATCGTGACCGGCCTGATGAATCGCATCGGCCTGCCGGGCATGGAGATCGAGACCTGGCTCTACAACCTGCTCGCGCACGCAATCGTTGCGTTCGGCGGCTATTTCCTGTTTGGCGGCCTGAAGTTGCTGATGCGCACCGAGCGCGTGGAGATCGAGGCCGAGCCGCGGCAGGCGCTCGACCGGCATCAGGTGGTGACGCTGGCCATGATCGGCATGTTGATCCTCGGTGTGATGTTCGGGGGCTTCAACATCGGCATGGCCGCGTTCGCCGGCGCCGTGCTGCTCTCACTGCTGCGCGCCGCTGACGATGGGGAAGCGATCAAACGCATGCCGTGGAGCACGATCCTGATGGTCTGCGGCGTCACGGTGCTGATCGCCCTGCTCGAGAAGACCGGCGGCATGAAGATCTTCACGGATCTGCTTTCGAGCGTCGCGACGCAGGCCACGGTGGTGCCGGAGCTCGCTGTCATCATCGGCCTCGTGTCGGCGTATTCGAGCACGTCGGGTGTCGTGCTGCCCGCGTTTCTGCCGACGGTGCCAGGCCTGGTCGAGAATCTCGGTCTGAGTAGTGGGCTCGGCATCGCGTCGACGATGAACGTGGCCGGCCACCTCGTCGACGTGTCGCCGCTATCGACGATCGGTGCGCTCTGTATCGCGGGTATCCCGGCCGGCGACGCGAGCCGGCGGCTCTTCAATCAACTCCTGGCGTGGGGCATGAGCATGACGGTCGTGGGCGCCATCATCTGCTGGGTGCTGTTCGCTTAACGTCGCGCAGCTAGGGCGCGTGACAGACGACCTCGATGTTGTGGCCGTCGGGATCCAGCACGAACGCGCCGTAATAGTCCGGGTGGTAGTGCGGCCGTAGCCCCGGCGGGCCGTTGTCTCTGCCGCCGGCAGCGAGCGCCGCCTGGTAGAAAGCATCTACCTGTTCACGCTGATCGGCGTGGAACGCCACGTGCAGGCGCGGCTCGTTCGGCGCGCCTTCGCTGACCCAGAAATCGGTCTTCGGCTCCACGCCGTAGCCGAATACGGCGCGACCGTCAGTGAAGTCCCTCGGAACCTCCATCAGCATCTCGTAGCCGATCGGCGCCAGAGCTTTGTCGTAGAAGGTGCGGCTGCGCGCGGGGTCGCTGACGGTCAGGCCCATGTGGTCGATCATCGAATCGGTCTCCTGTGAGTGCGCGCTCAAGCTTACCCGACAAACGTCTTCACGAGCTCCGCGGCTCGCGCGAAGTCGACGTCGGCGAGCGACTCAGTGTGCGCGGTCAGCTCGCGCAGGACGTGTGACTCGAGACCGCCGCGCCGCTGCGCTTCCGCGTACGGGATCTCCGGGTGGAACATCACCATCGAGTAGCGCGGTACCCAGTGCCCCGGGAAGCGCCGCTCGAGCTCGAACGACAGGGCAGCGCGCAGCTCGAACTTTGCGTCGCGTACCTCGTCTCGCATCTCGAGGTAGTTTTCCAGCGCCATCTCGGCAATGGCGCGCACGTTCGGTTCGCGCGCGGCCTCGAATGCCGCGAACACCGCGCGCCAGTCGTAGCCGTGCGTGCCGATCAGGTCGTCGAGCGCCACGCAATCCTCGAACGCCGCGTTCATACCCTGGCCGTGGAATGGCACGATCGCGTGGGCGGCGTCGCCGACCAGCAGCAGTCGATCCCTGAAGCTCCAAGGCCTACAGCGCACCGTGCCGAGGTTCCCGGTTGGGTGACCCACGTAGTCGCGCGTGAGCGCTGGCAGCAACGACACCGCGTCGGCGAATTCGCGGCGGAAGAATGCCGGCACGTCGTTCGGGCCGATGCTCGCGAAGCTCGGATCGCCCGTGTGCGGCAGGAATAGTGTGGCGGTGAAAGTCCGGTTCGGGTTCGGCAGTGCGATCAGCATGAACCCGCCACGCGGCCAGATGTGCAGCGCGTGCGGCTCGAGCATGAACCCGCCGTCCTGCGAAGCCGGGATCGTGAGCTCCTTGTAGCCGTGATCGAGCAGGTCTTCCGTGGCCGAGATCTCGCCCGCGTCGGCCAGGGCACGGCGAACCTCGGAGCCTGCGCCGTCGGTCGCGAATACGACGTCGGCGTCGAGCCGTCGTGTGCTGCCATCGGCTGCTGAGATCAGCGGCGCGCCGTCTGCCAGATCCACGCCGACGCAGGCTTCGCCGAAACGGTACTGCACGCCGTAGCGATTCGCGCCGATGTCATACAGCAGCGCATTCAGCGTCGCCCGCGACACGGAATAGATTTCTTCCGTCGCGCGCTGGCCGTAGGGCATGAACCGTTGCTTGCCGCCAGCCTCGTGCAGCATGCGGCCGCGCATTGCGGTCATGAGCTGCGTCACTTCGGTGTCGATGCCGGCACGGCGTAGTGCTGCGATGCCGCGTGCCGCGAGAGCGAGGTTGATCGAGCGGCCGCCTGCCTGTCCGGCCGCGAACGGCGGGCTGCGCTCGATCACGGTGGGGATAACGCCGCGGCGTGCGAGCAGAATCGCGAGCAGGCTGCCTGCCGGGCCGCCGCCCACGATTGCGATACGCGGCAATGGGCTCATGCGTCGAGCGTGCGTTTCAGGGCGGCGACGGCGTCGTAGACATCGCGGTAGCGGTTATACAGCGGCACGGGCGCGAGGCGCAGTACGTTCGGTCGACGCCAGTCGGCCACCACTCCCGCCGCGCGTAGTCGTGCCGTGAATGCATGCGCCTTGCGCGGCGCCGGGTCAAACTGCACGGCGAGGTGGCAGCCGCGGCGCGCGGGGTCGCGCGGCGTCAGGATCCGCACGCGGTCACCGAGCTCCGTCGTCAGCAGCCATTCGAGATAGCGCGTGAGCCGCTCGGACTTACGCCGCAGGCGCCTGGGTCCTGCGCTCGCAAACAGCTCGAGCGAGGCCGCGAGCGGCGCGAGCGACAGGATCGGCGGATTGCTGAGTTGCCACCCTTCGGCGCCTCTCAACGGCGCAAACTCGCGCTCCATGAGGAACCGTCGCGCACGGTCGTGACCCCACCAGCCCGCGAAGCGGGGCAGGCTATACGCTTCGGCGTGACGCTCGTGCACGAAACAGCCGCCGACGGCGCCGGGCCCGGCGTTCAGGTACTTGTAGCTGCACCACACGGCAAAGTCGGCGCCGGAGGCGTGCAGCGCGAGCGGCACGTTGCCGATCGCATGCGCCAGATCGAAGCCGACGCGGCAGCCGTAGGCTTGCGCCCAACTGGCGTACGCGGCGAGGTCGAGGCGTTCGCCGGAGAGGTATTGCACGCCGGGTAACAGCACCAGCGCGATGCGCTCGCCTTCTGCTTTCAGCAACGCGGCGTAGCGATCGGTGTCGAGCTCGAAGCTGCCGTCCCGCGGTGCGATCTCGAGTAGCGCGTCCTTGGGGTCGAGACCGTGCCAGCGCAGTTGCGACTCGACAGCGTAACGGTCCGATGAGAATGCGTCGTGTTCGATCAGTATCTTGTAGCGCTTCTTGCTCGGTTGGAAGAATGTCGCCAGCATCAGATGCAGATTCACCGTGAGCGTGTTCATCGCGACGACTTCGCCGCGCTCCGCACCGACCAGCGCAGCGAGCGGTGCCGCGAACTGTCTGTGATAGTCGAGCCAACCGCCATGACGTTCGTCCGGGAAATGGCCGTCGACGGCGTGCGTGCCCCAGCGGTCGAGCTCTGCGCCCACGACGCGGCGCGCTGCGCGCGGCATCAGCCCGAGCGAGTGGCCGCAGAGGTACGTGAGCGTACGTCCGCGCTCGCGCGGCAGCTCGAACAGCCGCCGGAGACCGCTGAGTTCGTCTGCGGCGTCGAGCGCGCGGGCGCCGGCCGCGCCGGGAACGAACGGAGCGCGAGCCACGTTCACCTCGGCGGGACGATGGTGCCGCAGCGCTTGCAGGTGCGCGCCGTCGCGCTGCCGTAGAAGCGTTCAAACACTGGCGGTAGGTCTTTCACGATGTCCGCCACGTGCAGGTATTCCTCGTGCAGCTTGTTCGTGCACTTTGGGCAGAACCACAGGAAGCCGTCGAGCTCGTGCGGCTCGCGCGGCCGCTCGACGACGATGCCGACGGTGTTCGGCAACCTCTGCGGCGAATGCGGAATCCGGGCTGGCAGCGCGAAGATTTCGCCCTCGCCGATCGGGATGTCGACGAACTCGCCGTCCTGCACCGTCTTCAGCAGCATTTCGCCTTCGACCTGGTAGAACAGCTCGGGGCCTTCGTCCACGTGATAGTCGCTGCGCGAATTCGGACCGCCGACGACCTGCACGATGAAGCCGCTGCCCGCGAACATTTCCTTGTTGCAGACCGGCGGTTTCAGGTGCTCGCGGTTGTCGTCGATCCAGTCGAGCAGCTTGAAGGGCGGCGTGGTTGTCATCGGACCCTCGTCACGAGCAGCGGCCGTCGAGCCCGCTGGGGCCGGCATTATGCCTAAAGCAGCTTGCCCGCGGTGTAGCGATTTTCCGAACCTCAGCGCTTGCGCCGCTTATTCCGCTTACGCCGCTTGCGGGCACGGCGCAGGGTGGCTGTAGAGCAACGCACGTGGACGGCGCGTTCCGGTCGGTCGAGACGCACCGCCGTGAGGCGATTGCCCCAGGCGCAGCCAGTGTCGAGTGCCGTCACGTCGGCTCGGCGCAACAGTCCAAGCGCCGCCCAGTGGCCGAACACGACGTGTACGTCGTCGGCTCGGCGGCCGGGCACGTCGAACCATGGCAACAGGCCTTTCGGCTGCGTACCCGGCGGACCCGAGTAGTGCAGGTCGAGCCGGCCGCGCCGATCGCAATAGCGCATACGCGTCAGCGCGTTGATGGTGAAGCGCCGTCGCTCTTCTCGGTCGAGCTTCGAGCTCCACTCGGCGGGTTCGTTGCCGTACATCTCGCGCAACGCGTAGCGCCAGCGCCGGCCGCGCAGCAGCGCCTCGATCTCGCGCGCATGGGTCCGCGCCTCGCGCACGGTCCACACGGGCGGGATGCCGGCATGCACGAGCGCGCGGTGCGCGGTGGCATCGTGGTGCAGCAGCGGCCGGTGGCGTAGCCAGTCGATGAGCTCTTTCGCGTCAGGCGCTTCAAGCACGTCTTGGAACGTGTCGGCCGGCGAGAGCTCGCGGCGGCCCGCGACTGTTGCAAGCAGGTGCAGATCGTGGTTGCCGAGCACGGTGACGACGCTGCGGCCGAGGCGGATGACGCGGCGGAGCACGGCCAGCGAATCGGGGCCGCGGTTGACGAGGTCGCCGACGAGCCACAGGGTGTCGCGCGACGGGCGAAACGCGATCTTTTTCAGCAGCGCGTCGAACTCTGCGGCGCAGCCCTGCAGATCACCGATTGCGTACGTTGCCATGCCTGCACGCTACCAACCGTCGTGCGCTTTGCCTAGCCGCGCGCTGGCCGGTGCCAGCGTGACGGCGGTGCGAAGGCGAGGCGGGGGTGCGGGGCATAGTTCCCGTTCAGCCTTGGCCGCCGATGTTTTCGCTGCGCTCGTAGCTGGGGTGTGGGGCCCGCGTGTGCCTTCGAAGTTGGGCAACGTCTCGCTCGTGGCCGCAGCTTCGAGGAGGACGCATCGAGTCGTTGGGGCCCCACGCGCGCGGCGGCCAAGACTTCGCGGGAACCATGCCCCGCACCCCCGCCTCACCTTCGCGCCGCGCCCACGCCCCGAGCCCGAGCCCGCGCCCGCGACGCTGCGCGAGTGAGGGTGGCGTGAGAGGGCCCTCGCGGGACCGTCTGCGCACAGGGATGTGCGCAGACGAGCCGCAGGGAGGCGATTTCCGGCGTGTCCCGCGAGGGCCCTCTCACGCCACCCTCACGATTGGCACCATCCTCAATCGCGGGCGTACACCAGCGCAACACTCGCCGGCGATGGTTTCTACAGGAGGGAGGAGAGGAGAGCGAAATCGGCCGGCGCGAGCGTTTCGGGGCGCGCTATGGGGTCGATGCCGGCAGCCGCGAGCTGCGCTGGCGTGAGTTGGCCTTTCAGCGAGCGGCCGAGGGTTTTGCGGCGCATCGAGAAGAGGTGGGCGACCAGCTTGGCGAAGCGGTCGTGGTCCGGCACCGGAAACGGCGGGGCGGTGTGCGGCGTGAGGCGCACCACAGTCGACCAGACTTTGGGGGGCGGATTGAAGGCGCCTGGACCCACGTCGAAGAGCGCTTCGCACTTAGCCCAGAGTGCGAGCATCACCGTGAGCCGCCCATACTCTTTGCCGCCCGGAGCGGCCGTCATGCGATCGACGACTTCGCGCTGCAGCATCACGTGCAGGTCCTTGATCGCGGCGCCGAAGCCGAGCAGATGGAACAGCAACGGCGTCGAGATGTTGTAGGGCAGGTTGCCAACCACCCGCAGCGTGCGTGGCCCGGTCGCGAGCGCACCGAAGTCGAAGCGCAGGGCGTCGCCCTCGTGCACCACGAGCCGCTCGGGATGCCCGACGCGCGCGGGCAGCGCTGCGGCGAGATCGCGGTCGACCTCGACCACGTGCAGTCGCTCGAGCCGCTCGACGAGCGGTGCCGTGAGTGCACCGGGGCCACTGCCTATCTCGGCCATGACGTCGGCCGGCTGCGGGCGTATCGCGTCGATCAGCCTGCGGATGACGCCGGGATCGTGCAGGAAATGCTGGCCGAGCTTCTTGTTCGCGCGCACCGGCCCGCTCAAACGAGATCGAGCGCGAGCTCGACGGCTGCGAACAGGCTGTCGGCCCGTGCGCGGCCGGTCCCGGCCAGCGGCAGCGCCGTGCCGTGATCGACCGAGGTCCGTACGATCGGCAAGCCGAGCGTCACGTTCACGATTTCGCCGAACGACAGCGCTTTCAGTACCGGCAGCCCCTGGTCGTGATACATCGCCACCACGACGTCGCAGCGCGCAAGCGACTCCGGTGTGAACGCCGTGTCGGCCGAGACGGGCCCGATCACGCTCAAGCCTTCGGCGGCGAGGGCGCGCACGGCGGGCTCGATCAACGTCAGCTCCTCGGTGCCGAGCGTGCCGCTTTCGCCGGCGTGCGGATTCATCCCGAGCACGAGTACGCGCGGGTTCGCGATGCGGAACCGGCGCTCGAGATCGTCGTGCGTGATGCGGATGATGTTCGTGAGCGTGGCCACGTCGAGCGCGTCGGCGACGGCGCGCAACGGCAAGTGCGTGGTGGCAAGCGCCACGCGCAGCGACTTACCTGCGAGCAGCATCACGGGTTGTGCGGCACCCGTGAGCTCCGCCAGGAACTCCGTATGACCCGAGAATTTCACGCCAGAGTTGCTGATCACGCTCTTTTGGACAGGTGCCGTGACGAGCGCAGCGGCCGTGCCGGCCGTGCAGAGTTCGGTGCCGCTACGCAGCATGTCGAGCACGTACGCGGCATTCGCGGTGTCGAGCTCGCCGGCGCGCACGGGCGCTCGCAGCGGCACGGGCAGCACTTGCAGTTGGCCCGGCGTGTGCGGCCCGACGGCCGCAGCGCTCGCGCATTCCTGCAGGCGGACGCTGCTGCCGAGCGAGCGTGCGCGCGTTGCGAGCAGCGCGGGATCGCCGAGCACCGCGAGCCGCGCCGCGAACGCGCGCGATCCGAGCGCGAGCGAAATATCCGGGCCGATGCCCGCCGGCTCGCCGGAGCTCACGACGATCAAGGGGAGCGCGCTGGTCACGGGCTCGAGCCGGCGTGTGGCCGGTCGGGAGGTGCGCTCAGTGGCGCAGGTCGACGTAGGTTTGGTCGCGCAGCCGGCGCAGCCATAGCTCGCGCTCTTCCTCGGATTTGCTCGCGCGAATCTGGCGTCCGCAATCTTCGCGCTTCTTCTCGTCGGTGATGTCGTGCGAGCGTTGCTCGAGCACCTCGATCAGGTGCCAACCGTACCGCGACCGTATGGGCTCGCTGAGCTGCTTCAGAGGCAACTTGGCGATCGCTTGCTCGAAATCCGGCGCGGTGTCGCCAGGCGATATCCAGCCCAAGTCACCGCCGTCGCTGGCCGACTGCGGGTCCTCGGACACGGCGCGCGCCACGGTGGCGAACTCTGCGCCGCCGACGATCTGTGCGCGAACGCCGAGCAGTTTCTGTCGCACGGCGGCGTCATCGAGGATCTCGTTCGGCCGCAGCAGGATGTGCCGTACGTGCAGTTGGTCGACCATCGTGCGCTCGGCGCCGCGCATCTCGTTCAGCTTCACGATCTGGAACCCGCTGCCGGCCTGAATCGGCTCTGAGTACTCGCCGGGCTTCATACGGACGACGATATCCCTGAACACCGTCGGCAGCTGCGCGCCTTTGCGCCAGCCGAGGCTGCCGCCGTCGAGCGCGGTCTGCGCGTGCGACGTGGCGACCGCGAGGCGTGCGAAGTCCTCGCCGCTATCGAGCCGCGAGTGTATCTCCTCGACGCGCTGCTTGGCCTTTTCGATGTCCTGCGCGGTCGCGTTCGCGGGCACGCTGATCAGGATGTGCGAGACGTTGTAGTCGAAATCGTTCGCGGCGCTCACGTTGGCGCTGGCGAGACACTGTTCCAGCTCGCGCGGCGTAATCGAGATGCGATTGACCACGTCGCGCTGTTGTAGCTGCTCGATGATCATGTCCTGACGGCTGTCCTCGCGATAAGCCGCATAGTCGATGTTCTGCGCGGCGAGCACTGTCGGTAGCTCTTCGAGGGTGTAACCCAGGTTCGTTGCAACGCGCCCAAGCGCCTCGTTCAGCATGTCGTCACTTACGTTGATGCCAACGCGCTTCGCGCGCTGCAGCTGGATCTCGCGCAGCACGAGTTGCTCGAGTACCTGCTGCTCGATGATCGCGGCAGGCGGCAGTGCGCGGCGCTTGTCGGCCGGCTGCTCTTCCTGCTGTTTGCGCAGGCTCGCCACGACGAAGTCGAGACGCTCGCCGAGCTCGCTCTTCAGAACCACGCCGTCATTGACGACCGCGGCCACGCCGTCGAGCAGCTCGCCGCCGGCACCGAGGCCGCGCTCCTGCGCGCAGGCCTGTTTACCCGATGCGATCAAGGTGGCGGCGCAGAACGCAAGGGCAGCAATCTTAGGGGTCATCATGACTTGCTCTTCTCAGTACGGTCGGGCGATCTTTCTGTAACCAAGAATACCACGGTCGAGTAGCTCGTCAGGCGTAACCGCGCTCTTCGACAGCCCCTTCAGCTCGAGCTGCACGGAGATCGCGCTATCGGTCTGGCCGGTGGTCCGGCTCACGTACTGACGGTTCACCAGGCGGAAGCGCCAGCAGCACGCCTCGTACTCCCAACCCAGGAAATGCTCCAGCGGTTCCTTGTCGAAGAACGAGTAGCTGTACCGGCCGATGATTCGCCAGCGTTGCGCCACCGGCCAGACCAACGACAGGTCGCCTTGCTCGAGCAGACCGCGCCGGTATCGGTAGCTGATACCGAATAGCCGGTCTTCCTTGGGCCTGTACTCGAATCGCGTTTCAACCCGGGCCGTGGCATCCGTATCGCTGTTCCATTGATAGCCGACGTCGAGGGCCCAGGCATCGCGAACGCCGATCGAGACCTCGGCCACGTAGTCCGAAGCGTTGGCGTCGTTCGGCAGCGTGCCGGGCAGCGCGACGTGTTGGGCTCTTAGATAGCGAGTCTGGCCCAAAGTTGCGGTCATGCGCTCGCGACCGCTACCGGCGTCGATCAGCCGGGTCGTGACGCCGAAGCTGAATTGGTCGGTGTCCGCGATACGGTCCGGGCCGACGAACTGATACTTGCGGAACAGCTGGATCAGGTTGAAATCCGGCATGATCGTGTCGAACACAGGCAACGCGCTCTGGTCCCGGTACGGCACCTGCACATAGAGCAGCCGCGGCTCGAGCGTCTGCAGCCACGAGCGCCGGCCGGTCGTCTCGCGCTCGAACTTCATGCCCATGTCGAGGCTTGTGATCGGCACGGCGCGCGAGGGGGTCCTGTCTTGGCCGGGCGTCTCGTCATCGAGCCAGTAGTTGGTCTCCCGGAGCGCGACGGCCGGCGTCAGGTACATGCCGCCGCGGGCAAAGCGCAGGCTGATTTCCTGCGTTGTGTCGAACCGCCAACCCGTGACGCCGACGTTGCGATCGAAGTTCACCAGCTCCGTGTTCGAGTCGAACGCCAGCACGCGCCCGAACCAACGGCCCGTGAACAGCATCTGCGGCACGCGTTCGTACGGGCGCTCGTCGTCAGTCAGCACCGCGTCGATGGTCTGGTAGTTTTGGAAGCGCGTCAGCACCGACCAGTTCGGCGCGTAATAGTTGATGTCGAGGAAACGGTCCAGGTGCGTTTGGCTCGTGATGCTCAGGCTGCTGCCGAGGTCCTCGAAGTAGGCGTCGTCCGAGACTTCTTCGATGCCGGACAGGATCTGCCACTGCTTGTGGTCGCCAAATTGCGTGTCGTGATTGAATTTGACGTAGCGGCGCGTGCGCTGCGTCTTGTCGTCGTTCGGCAGGTATTCGAAGCCGAGCGTGCCATCGCTCGTGGGTAACAGGTAGCGAAAGTCGTTGCGCAGTTGCATGCCGCGCTTGCTCATGTAGCGCGGATCGATCGTGAGGTCATAGTTCGGCGCGATATTCAGGTAGTACGGAACGGAAATATCGAGACCGGTGCGGTCGCGCTCGCTGATCGACGGGGTCAGGAACCCGCTCTTGCGTTCGTCGTTCAGCGGGAAGGTGAAGTACGGCGCATACAGGATGGGCACGCCTTTGAACGCGAGTTTCACGCCGTGCGCCGTGCCGACGCCGCCGTTCACGTCGAGGTTGATGTCGCGGGCGCGCAGCTCCCACGCGGGGCTCTCGGCCGGACACGTCGTGAACAACACGTGCATCAACGACATCTTGCTGGTGCTGGTCACGAGGATCTCTTCCGCCGAACCGCGTGCGGGGCGCGTCGGTATGTCGAAGCCCGCGCCCGTGAGGCGAATCGTCTCGGCATCGCCGTTGTATTCGGCGTCTTCGCCGTACACCGTGAAGTCGCGCCCGGTGAAGCTCACCCGGCCGAGCACTTCGACGTTGCCGTCTTCCACGGTGGCGTTCTCGGCCGAGATCGTGCCATCGCGCGTTTTGATCTCGACCTTGCCCGAGGCCTTCAGCTGCTGGTCGCTGCCGACGTCGATGTGGCTCGCGTTGATTTCGATCGTCCGGGAGGTATCCGCGCTGACCGGCGGAGCCTCGGCAGCGGGCTCCGGCGGCAGCTCGATGAACTCCGGTGCGGGCGGCAAGCACAGGTCCTGGGCTGCCGACTGCTGCGCCAAACAGAGGACGAGCCAAAACGTGCAGATCGAACGGAGGCTCACTGCAGAGGCGAGGTGCGGCTTAGGTAGAGGCGGTTACAATGGCATAGACACTGCGCTGCTTCAACGGCTTGGATGGATTGTTGCACGTGATGACTGAGCTGTGGCGCGGCCATCGACCGCGGTTCTACCAATGAGAGCGATGATCCTCGCGGCCGGGCGCGGCGAGCGCATGGGCCCGCTGACCGCGGCGCAGCCGAAACCGCTGCTCACGATCGGCGGCGTGGCTCTGATCGAGCGCCACGTCGCGCGGCTCAAAGCGTGCGGAGTCGACGAGATCGTCATCAACCTCTCGTACCGCGGCGCGAAGATTCGCGACTACCTCGGCGACGGCAGCCGATTCGGTGTCCGGATCACTTACAGCGAAGAAGGCGAGCCGCCGCTCGAGACGGCCGGTGGCATCGTGCACGCACTACCGTTGCTCGGCGCGGCCCCCTTCCTGCTCGTGAACTCCGATGTGTTCACCGACTTCGACTACCGCACGCTGGCCGTTGCACAGAGCCCGACCATCGTGCTGGTGCGCAACCCCGAGCACAACGCACCCGGCGACTTCGGTCTCGACGCCGAGGGGCGTGTGCGCGCCGCGCCGCGCACTCATACGTACGCGGGAATCGCGCTGCTCGACCCGGCGCGGTTTGCCGCGCTCGAGCTCGGCCGTCGGCCTTTGAAACCGGTGCTCGATGCGGCGATCGCGCGCTCGGAGCTGCGGGGCGTAGTGTTCGACGGGCTGTGGATCGACGTCGGCACGCCGGAACGGCTCGAAGCCGCGCGTGCCATTGCGTCACGGGAGTAGATGATGCGCCTCTATTCGTTTTTCTTGAGCTCGGCGGCGTTTCGCGTGCGAATCGCGTTGAACCTCAAGGGCGCCGACTACGAGACCGTGTCGGTGAATCTGCCGCAGGGAGAGCATCGTGACGGGACGTTCCTCGAGACGAATCCCCAGGCCACGGTGCCCGTGATCGACGACGACGGCACGATCCTGTGGCAGTCGCTTGCGATCATCGATTACCTCGACGCGCGGTTTCCGGATCCGCGCTTGATTCCGGAGGAGCCCGTGGCGCGGGCGCGCGTGCAGGCGCTGGCCCAGCTGATCGTGTGCGAGATGCATCCCCTGAATAACCTGCGCGTGCGCAACTATCTGCGCGACGAACTCAAGCTCGACGAGGCTGCGCTGTCGCGCTGGTACAAGCACTGGATCGCCGAAGGATTCGCCGGTCTGGAGCCACTCGTTCGGCGCTTCACGAGCGGCAGGTACTGCTTCGGCGATGCCGTGTCCGTGGCCGACGTGTGCCTCGTGCCGCAGGTCTATAACGCGCGCCGGTTCGACTGCGACCTCGCGCCATACCCCACCATCCTCCGCATCGCTGACGGGCTGCAAGCCGAGCCCGCGTTCGCGCGCGCCGCGCCGGACGCACAGCCGGACGCGCGGTAACGCCGCCGGCGGCGGCGGACGCCGAGACCGGCCGGCGCTCTTTTCCGTGACGCCGTTCCGCGGCGCCGATCTTCAGATTTCGTCGCCTGAGCCGACTGTTCGGCATAGCCCGCCGTCCCGGCCGGCGTGCGGACGTGGGGCAGAGGGACGGTGGTCGCGAGGCTCGAGCGAGGGGTATGAGGGTGGAGGTAGCGCAGCTTCCGGGCTATCAGCACGGTGAGCCGATCCACGAGAGCAGTGTGTCGTCCGTTTATCGGGCGCGACGCACGAGCGACGGCGTGTGCGTGGCTATCAAGCGCTCGCAGAGTCACCCTGTGTCTGCGCGCCAGCTCACGCGCTACCGCAACGAGTTCGAACTGCTGCGCTCGCTCGAGTGCCCCGGTGTCGTCAAGGCCTACGAGCTGGTGCGGCACGACGGGCAGGCGGCGCTGGTGCTCGAGGACGTGCCAGGGGTATCGCTGCGCCGTTGGATCGAATCTTCGGTCGGTGCGCCGATCCGCGAGCGCCTGGTCGTGGCGATTCAGCTCGCGGACATCGTGGCCGGCGTGCACGCCGCCAACGTCATTCACAAGGACATTACGAGCCATAACGTCGTCTATGACAGCGACAGTGGCCGCTGCACGCTGGTCGACTTCGGCATTGCTACGCGGCTGCGCAGCGAGGAGAGCAAATTCCAGGCACCCGCCGCGCTCGAGGGGACGCTCGCGTACATCGCGCCAGAGCAGACCGGCCGCATGAATCGCAGCCTCGACTACCGCGCGGACCTGTACTCGCTCGGCATCACGTTGTACGAGCTCTTCACGGGTGACCTGCCGCACGAGAGTTCCGATCCGCTCGAGATGGTGCACTTTCATATCGCCGGCAAGCCCGTAGCGCCGCGCGACCGCGATCGGCGTGTGCCGGAAGCGCTCTCCGATATCGTGCTGAAGCTGCTCCAGAAGGAGCCGCAAGCCCGCTATCAGAGTGCCGGCGGCCTCGCGGCCGACCTGCGGCGCTGTCTCGTGGCGCTCGATCGCGACGGTTCGGCCGCGCCGTTCCCGCTCGGCAGCGAAGACGCGGTGGACCGCTTCGAGCCGCCGCAGAAGCTCTACGGTCGAAAGGCCGACGTGAAGACGTTGCTGTCGAGCTTCGGGCGGGTTGCACGCGGCGGCGTCGAGACGATCACGATCGCGGGCCAGGCCGGCATCGGTAAGACGTCGCTTGTGCAGGAGATCTATCAACCGGTCACGGGCCGGCGCGGCTACTTCGTCTCCGGCAAGTTCGAGCAGCTCGAGCAGAACGTGCCGTTCAGTGCGTTCGTCGGTGCGCTCCGCGAGCTCGTGCAGCAGCTCCTGACCGAGAGCGAGGAGGAGATCGCGGCGTGGCGTCAGCGGATACGCGCGGCGGTGGAACCGAACGGCCAGCTGATCGTCGACGTGGTGCCCGAGCTCGCGCTGATCATCGGTTCGCAGCCGCGCGTGCCGGAGCTTGAGGCGATCGAGGCGCAAAACCGTTTCTACCTCGCCTTCCAGAACTTCGTGCAGGTGTTCTGTAAGCGCGAGCATCCGCTCGTGCTGTTCCTCGACGATATGCAGTGGGCGGACCCCGCCAGCTTGAATCTCGTGGGGTTGATCGTGGCGGCGCGTGCCACGGAGTCGCTGCTGCTGGTGCTGACCTATCGCGATAACGAGGTGTCGGCCACACATCCGTTCATGCTCGCCGTCAAGGAGCAGTCGAAACAGGGCGTGCCCGTGCACTCGATCGAGCTCAAGTCGCTCGGCGTTGCAGAGGTGGCCGAGTTCGTCGCCGACACGCTGCATCAGGACCGTGCCACGGCCGCTCCGCTCGCAGAAATTGTTCAGCAGAAGACCGGCGGTAACCCGTTCTTCATGCGCCAGTTCCTTCAGGCGCTGCACGGCAAAGGGCTCATCAAGTTCGACGCCGCGAAGCGCGCATTCCTGTATGACGCGGCAGCCGTGCGCGAAGCGGCGATCACGGAGAACGTCGCCGATCTGTTGGCTGCCAAGTTGCAGCGACTGCCCGTTGCGACGCGTGCGACGCTCAGAACTGCTGCCGTCATCGGCGGCCGTTTCGACCTGCGCGTGCTCGCGACCGTACAGGGTTTATCGGCTGCGGAGACCGACGCGAGCCTGCGTCCCGCGATCGAGGACGGACTCGTGGTGCCGCTGACCGGGCTCGAGAGCCTCGACGCCGACGGGATGCAGTCGCCGCTCGTCTACGGGCGGTTCGCGTTCAGGCACGATCGCGTGCAGCAGGCCGCGTATGCACTGCTGTTCGAGAGCGAGCGCCCCACGCTGCATCTTGGCATCGGCCGCGCTTTGTTGGCGGTGACCCCACCCGCCGAGCTCGACAGCCGGCTGTTCGACGTCGTCGGCCACCTGAATCAGGGCCGCGAGCTGATTCGCGACGAAGCCGAACGCCTTAAGCTCGCGGAGTTGAACCGTCGCGTCGGCATGAAAGCGCGTGACTCGACAGCCTACGGCGTCGCCGTACGCAGTTTCGGGACAGCGGTGGAACTTGCCGGGCCGCGTGCATGGCAGGAGGAGTACGCCGACCAGTACGACACGCATCGTCGGCTCGCGGAGGCGCTCGGCTTGACGGCGGATGCCGAAGGGGCGCTCCCGGTAATCGACACGGCGTTGCAGCATGCGACGTCGCTGATCGACCGCGCGAATCTCTGCGCCGTGCGCACGAACGTTCTGCAGATGCTGGGAAGGCTGCCCGAAGCGCTCGCGTGCGGCCGCGCGGCGGCCCGCGAGTTCGGTATCGACCTGCCGGACCAGCCGGAGCAGGTGCGCGCCACCTTGCAGCGCGAGATCGGATTTATTCGCGAGCGGTCGACGGCGATCGGTATCGACAAGCTGCTCGATCGGCCGCCGATGAAGGACCCCGGCACGATCGTGCTGATGGGGCTGTTGAGTCACTGTCTGCCAGCCGCCTATCAGAGCGATCAGGAGTCCTACGCGTTGCTCTGCTGCGCGATGGTGCGGTTGTCGCTCGAGCACGGCAATTGTGGGTTGTCGGCACGCGCGTACGGGTCGTTCGGCGCACTGCTCTCGGGGGCACTCGGAGAATACGAAGACGCGTACCGGTTCACGAAGCTCGGTGTCGATCTCGCGCACAAGCTCGGCGAAACGTCGATCCTGTCGGGCGTGTACATGCTCCACGGAGTGTTCGGCTCGCACGGTGTCGAGCCTATCGATCAGAGCATCAAGGTCTTCGAGAGCTCGATCGAATTCGGTTTGCAGACGGGTGATCACCTGCATGCTGGCTACAGTGTCGCGCGGCGGTTGACGCATCTGCAGTTTCGCGGCATGCCGCTCGGCGAGTTTCGGGCCGATGTCGAGAGTGGGCTCGAGCTGCTGCGGCGCATCAACGACACACCGAACCAGCAGTTCGTCGAGGCGCGCCTGGCCTTAGTAGATTGGCTGCGCGGCGAGCGGCCGGGCGGAGGCCAGCTCTGTGTCGACGAAGCAAAGCTCGCCGCCGAGATCCATGCGCGCGGCAATCGTTCGATAGAGTCCGACTGGTACATGGTGTTGACCATGCAGCGCTACTTCGCCGGCGATCTTCCCGGCGCGTACGAGATGGCAAAGGTGGCTGCCGGCCTCCAGTCGTTCAGCGCCGGGTACAACACGCGCGGCGAGCACGCATTGTTCTACGCGCTCGCGATCGCGGCACTGTACGTGGATGCGGCCCCCGACCGGCGCGCGGCTTTCGACGCCGAGCTCGCGCCGTTGCGGCGGCAGCTCAAACGCTGGGCCGATCTCTGCCCCGCGAATCTAGAGCACATGCACCTGCTCGTCGAAGCCGAGTGCGCGCGCCTGGCCGGCGCGCGGATAGAGGCGGCGGATCTGTACGACCGGGCGATCGCGGTCGCGCGGCAGCAGGCATTCCTGAACATCGAGGCGCTCGCCTGCGATCTGGCTGGGCGCTTCTGGTTCCGCGACGGCAAGCCGGAATTCGGCCGCGTATACCTCGAGAAGGCGATAGGGGCGTACGAGAGCTGGGGCGCTACGGGCATGGTGGCCGACCTTGTGGCAACGCACGGCCTCAACGCCGGGCGCGGTGCGACCGTGTCGATTACCGCCGGCTCGACGACCGCGGGCTCTTCCGCCGAACGCTCCGACTCGCTCGATCTCGCGACTCTGCTCAAGGCGAACCAGGCAATCGCGGGCGAGATCGTGCTCGAGCGGCTACTCTCGAAGTTGCTCGACATCGTGCGTGAGAACGCTGGCGCGGAGTCGGTCGTGCTGTTACTCGAGTCCGACGGTGAGTTCCTGGTGCAAGGCGTCAAGACGGCGGCCGCCGAAGCGCGAGTGCTGATGGCCGAGCCTCTGCGCCTGTCGAGCGTCTGCTCGAAAAGCATCGTGAACTACGTGCTGCGCACGTCCGAGCACGTGGTGCTCGATGACGCGGCACAACAAGCCAAGTTCCGCAACGATCCGTATGTCGGCGAGCATGAGTCGAAGTCCGTGCTGTGCGTGCCGGTGTCGCATCAGGGCAAGCTGATAGGCGCCGTTTATCTCGAAAACAACCAGGTGGCCGGTGCCTTCACGCCGGGTCGGCTCGAGGCGTTGAACATCCTGATGTCGCAGATTGCGGTGTCGATCGAAAACGCGACGCTGTACAGCAAGCAGGAACAACAGCGTCGCACGATCGAGGCGGCGAACGAAATGCTCACGCGCGAGATCAACGAGCGCACGCGTGCCGAGCAGGAGCTCGGTCGCTATCGCGATCACCTCGAGGAGCTCGTGAAGGAACGCACGAAAGAGCTCGAGAAGGCGCAGGGCCGGCTGGTCGACATGTCGCGGCGAGCCGGTATGGCCGAAGTGGCTTCCGGCGTGCTGCACAACGTCGGCAACGTCATGAACAGCGTGAACGTCGGCGCAAGTGTGGCACGCGACACGGTGAAGGCGCTGCCGGTTGAAGGGCTGAGCCGCGCCGTCGGGCTGATCGACGAGAACTCTGCACGGCTCGCCGAGTTTCTCGCGGCCGACCCGGTGGGTCGCAAGCTGCCTGACTACTTGCGCAAGCTCGGAGCCACGCTGGTCGAGGAGAAACGCGCGATTCTCGGCAACATCGAGCAGCTGTCCGCGCATCTCGAGCACATGAAAAAGATCATCGCGGCACAGCAGTCCTACGCGAAGGTCAACGGTATGACCGAGGTGTGCACGCTCGAGGAGATCGTGGAGACCGCACTATCGATCAGCGAAGCGGCGCTGCGCGGCGCAAACATCGAGATCGTGCGCGACTACGAGAAGTTGCCAGCCGTGCTCGTCGACCGACATCAGATCATGCAGATCGTCGTCAATCTGGTCTCCAACGCGAAGCACGCGCTCGAAGACTCGAGCCAGCAGAATCGGCAGCTGAAGGTCGCGATTGCACGCGTCGAGGGTGGCGTACGGATCGAAGTTCGCGATAACGGCATCGGCATTGCGCCGGAGAACCTGCCGAAGATCTTCAGCCACGGGTTCACGACGAAGAAGACGGGGCACGGCTTCGGCCTGCACAACTGTGCGAATGCCGTCCAGCAGATGGACGGCAGCCTCACGGTCTACAGCGACGGACTTGGCCAGGGCGCGAGCTTCGTGTTGCGGATGCCGCTGGAGTACGCCGAGGAGTTGCCGCAACGCATCGGGTTCGCGGAAGCGGGGGCCAGGCGATGAGCGACTCGAACGCAGCTCCGCGTCTCGTCGAGCAGAATCGGCGAATTCTCATCGTCGACGACAATCGCGCGATTCATGACGACTTCCGCAAGATCCTTGCGCCGGTGGCGGGTGCACGCGACGAGTTGGCCACGCTCGACGCGGAGCTGTTCGGCACGACGGCAGCGACGCAGGACGAAGGCTTCGAGCTCGACTCGGCGTATCAGGGTGAGGAGGCCGTTGAAAAAGTTCGGTGCGCGCGTGCGGAAGGCCGCGGTTACGCGCTTTTGTTCGTCGACGTGCGTATGCCGCCCGGGCTCGACGGGATTCAAACCACGGCCCGTCTGCTGCGCGAGGACGAAGACGTCGGCATCGTGATCTGCTCGGCCTACTCGGATCACAGCTGGGAGGAGATGACCGCAGCTTTCGGCAGAACGGACCGCGTGCTGATCCTGAAGAAGCCGTTCGACACGGTCGAGGTGCGGCAGCTCGCGCACTCTCTGCAACGCCGCTGGGAGCTCTCGCGGCTCGCGGCCCTCAAGGTCCAGGACATGACGGCGGTCATCGATGCGCAGACGCGCGAGCTGCGTGCCGCCAACGAAGCCCTTAAAAACGAAGCGGCGCTGCGCGAGGATGCGCTGCGCCGGCTCGGCGAGTCGAATGAGCAGATTCGCGCGCTGGCGTACCAGGATGGGCTCACGGGGTTGCCGAACCGGCGTCTGTTCAACGAGCACCTCGAGAAAGTGCTTGGACGGTCGCGGCGCAAGGGCACCGAGTTCGCGGTGTTGTTCATCGACATCGACAACTTCAAGTTGATCAACGACACCATCGGCCATCAGGCCGCCGACCAGGTGCTGCGCAGTCTGGCCGATTCGCTGAGCGCCCTGATTCGCACCGACGATCTGCTCGGGCTGTATACCGGCGAGAAGTTCGACGCGACTGCCACGATCACCGTGGAGCCGATCGGCGACTCGGTGCTGTCGCGCCTGGGCGGCGACGAATTCATTGTGCTGTTGCCCGATACCCGCGATCGGTTCGCGGCCGGCACGGTCGCGCGGCGCATCCTGAACCATCTCGAGATTCCAATCCGCGTCGAGGGCCACGAGGTGTTCGTGACGGCGAGCATCGGCATCGCGACCTACCCCGAAGACGGGCTGTCGAGCGAGATCCTGATCCGCAACGCCGACACCGCGATGTACCACGCGAAGCAGGAGGGCAAAGCCGCTTTCCAGTACTACTCGGCCGCCATGAACGCCGCGTCGGTCGAGCGGCTCACGCTCGAGACGGGGTTGCGGCGTGCGCTCGAGGACGACGGGCTCGCGCTGCACTACCAGCCGCAGATCGATATCCGGACGGGGCAGATCATAGGCGCCGAAGCGCTGCTGCGCTGGCAGCATCCGCAGCGCGGCTACATCTCGCCGCAGACGTTCATCCCGATTGCCGAGGACTCGGGTCTGATTCTGCCGATCGGACAGTGGGTGCTCGAGCGCGCGTGCCAGCAGGCCGCGGCGTGGCAGCGTGCCGGGCTGCCGCGCATCCCGATCTCGGTCAACGTGTCTGGCGTGCAGTTCGAGCGGCAGGACCTGGCCGAGCTCATTCGTACCAACCTCGCTGCGTGCACGCTCGACGCAGCGACGCTATGCATCGAGATCACGGAGACGGTGATCGTATCGGCCCGTGAGCGCGCGATCGCGTTGCTGCATCGGTTACGCCAGCTCGGCGTGGGAGTGGCGCTCGACGATTTCGGTACCGGCTACTCCTCGTTGAGCTATCTGCGCAGCTTCCCGATCGACACGCTGAAGATCGACCGTTCGTTCGTCGCGGAGATGCTGACGAACCACACGACCGCGTCCATCATCGAGGCCATCATTTCGATGACGCGCATTCTCGGTCTTCGTGTCGTCGCCGAGGGCGTCGAGGACCAGGCGCAGTTCGCATTCCTGCAGAAGATCGGCTGTGACGCCGTCCAGGGTTTCTACGTCAGCGCGGCAGTGCCCGCCGACGAATTCGCGAAGCTGCTGGCCGAATTCGACGGCGCGTCTTTCCTGCCTGACCGTCCGCGCCGCATCGCCTCGCGCTAGAATCGGCGGGTGACACCCACTTCCGCGATCAACGGCGACCTTTCCGTGCGCGTTGCGGTCGACACTTCGCTGCTGCAGTGGACGCCGAGCCCGAGCGGCGCCGTGTGGCGCAAGCGCGTACATCTCGTCGGTCCCCCCGAAGCGGGGCAAGTCACGTCCGTCGTGCGTTATGAGCCGGGCTCGAAGTTTCACGCGCACGATCACCCGGATGGCGAGGAAATCCTCGTGCTCGAGGGTGTGTTCTCGGACGAGCACGGCGACTGGCCGGCCGGCACCTATCTGCTGAATCCGGAAGGGTTCCGTCACGCGCCGTTCTCGCGCGAAGGCTGCGTGTTGTTCGTGAAACTGCGGCAGTACCCCGGCCGCACACGGACGCACGTGGTCGCGATTACACAGAGCCTACCTTGGCAGGCGGGCGATCGCCCGGACATCGAAGTTCGTTCTTTGTACTCGCAGGCCGGGTTCGCCGACAGCATGCGGCTCGAGCGCTGGGGCGCCGGAGCCAGTCTTGGCCGGCGCAGTTACCCAGGCGGTGCCGAGCTGTTCGTGCTGCGCGGCTCGTTCGAAGACGAGCAGGGGCGATTCGTAGAGCAAGCGTGGCTGCGATTGCCGCCCGGCGCGGTGCACTCGCCGGCCACCAGCGATGGTTGCGAGCTCTATATAAAGGAAGGCGGCTTCGCCTATCTGGCCGCGGGCTGAAGCCCGCGACCCACCCATACGACCGTCTCGCAGGCTAGATCATCGCTAGTGCTTGACTGAGAATCACGATTCGCTATTCTCCACTATCGGTCTTGGGGAGTAACGAGTCCTGTTGGGGGAAGCCCGTCCAATGACGAGCACGAAGCCACGTGCGGCGCGGTTTTGCGCCACGAGCAAGCACACGGCAGTTCGGTATTTCGTTTGGCGGCCGTCGCGCTGATAGGCGCGAGATGAATTCAACAATCTGTAACTATTTGGGGGAGTTAATGCGACACGAACTACTATCGGGCGCGTTTTCGGAGAGCCGCCGCCAGCCGCCGATCCGTCCGTTTTGCTTTGCCTGCATGCTCGCGATGGGTCTCGTCGGCCACACTGCCTTCGCCCAGCAGCAGAGCGAAGAAATTATCGTCACGGGATCTCGTATCACCAACACGAGCGGCATGGAGACGCCGGTGCCGGTCACCGTTGTCACTCCCGCAGAATTGTCGGTGCTCGCACCGACGAACTTGATCGAAGGTCTCTCGGAGTTGCCGCAGTTCTACGGTTCCGCCACAACCCAAACACCATCGCCATTTTTCACGAGCACCGGCGCGGGCTCTTTGGACCTGCGTGGTCTACAGAGCAAGCGCACGCTGCAACTACTGGATGGTCGCCGCGTCGTCCCGTCGACGATCTTCGGCGGCCCGGACATCAACCTGTTTCCCGAGAATGTTCTGAAATCCGTGGAGACCGTGACCGGCGGCGCTTCGGCCGCCTACGGCACCGATGCGGTTGCGGGTGTCGTGAACTTCATCCTCGACAAGCAGCTGAAGGGCATCAAGGCCAACGTCCAGTACGGCGCGAACTCGAAGGGGGACAACGGGACCTACAAGGTGTCCGCGGGTGGCGGCTTCGACGCGGGGCAGAAGACTCACATTCTGTTCAACGTAGAAAAGGAGCGACAGGATCCGATCTGGGGTGCCGACGTCGCGAAGTACGACTGGTACAAGAACCGCGGTTTGATCGATAACCCGGCTGCCGGCGCCGGTAGCTCGCAAAATAACCCGTTCTACGTCGCGGTGAACGATGTCCGCGCGCTCGGCTACGACATCGACGGACTCTTTTATCTGCCGACTGCGGCGGGAGGTACCCAGATTCTCGATTCGAACGGCACCCCGTCACCGTACGTGCGCGGTAATCCCTGCAGCACGACGGGTTGTTCCGTTACCAATGGCGGTTCCGGTCATGACAGCCAACTAGGCTCGATCACTGCCACGCCGGATTCGGGTCGAGAGAACGCGTTCCTGTACGTCACGCACGACTTCACGGACAAGTTCAGCATCTACGGCCAGCTGATTCATGGCAAGGCCGACTTCACGTCGCGGAATACTCCCGGTCTGTTCCCGTACCCGGCGGTCCCGCCCTTCCGCAGGAACTTCACGATCTACAGCGGCAACCCATTCCTGCCTGCCGCAATCCAGGCGGCGATGACGGCGAATAACGTCGCGTCGGTGCCGTTCAGCCGAATCGGGGCGCCCGAAGACATCGGCGCCGACTCGGCCACGACGCAGACCACCACGACGGATTCCTACACCGCGGGCTTCGAGTACTCGTTCGGAGGCAGCTGGGGCATCAAGGGCTACTACCAGACTGGCGAAACGGAAGTGAAGGCGATTCAGAAGGGCGGTATTCGTCTCGACCGCATCTTTCTGGCCGCCGACGTCGTGATTGATCCGAGCACCGGGCAACCGGCCTGCAATGTCGCGGTGACCACCCGGGGCACTGCTAATCCGCTGTACCAGGACTGTGTGCCTCTGAACCTCTTCGGTCGTGGCAACGCGTCGGCGGCGGCTGTCGATTGGGTCACCGGGTTCGAGGCCGGCGTGCCGATTCATGCCGATGGCTTCCTCTCCGCGACCGAGTCGCTTCCCTACGACTACATAAGCGGTGAAAACAAGCAGAGAGTCGTCACGATCAAGCAAGACGTCTGGGAGATCTCGGCCGACGGACAACTCGGCGAAGGCTGGGCCGGCCCGATCGCGCTGGCCGCAGGTTACGGCGGGCGCAAGGAATCCTTCCTGCAAGTCGTCGAGGTGGGCCCCGGCGGCGACATCAACTCCGATCCCACCTTCCGACCGGTTATGGCGAACAACGCAGCCCTCGGCATTCGCGGCGTTCCCGGCGGCAACGCGGCCTCCGGTAACCACGTGGAAATTCAGTTTTCGAACGTCCCGTTCGCTCGTGGGTCGCAGGATGTCACCGAGGCCTTCGCGGAGCTGCTATTACCGTTGGTTCATGACCGCGGCATCGTCCAGCAGCTGAACTTCGATGTCGCCTACCGCTATGCGGACTATTCCGGTGTCGGCGGTGTCGACTCCTGGAAAGGCGGGTTCGACTGGACGGTCAACGATCAGCTGCGTTTGCGCGCCACCATCTCCCAGGACGTGCGTGCGGCAACGATGGGCGAGAAGTTCGACCGTACCGGCGGCGTTGCCAACGTGGTCGACTATGGCCTCGACCCGACCGGTGCTACGAGCTACGGCATTACCACGTTCTCGAACGGAACGCCGGACATCCTCCCCGAAACGGCCAGAACCACGGTCTTCGGCTTTGTCTACCAGCCGCATTGGGCCGAGGGCATCAGCGCTTCGGTGGACGCCTACACCATCGAGGTCACGAACAACATCAACCAGATCACCGCGGCTCAGGTTGTCAGCGGGTGCTACGTGGACAACGACGCGGATCTCTGCAACTTCATCACCCGCACGGGCCCGCCCCTGCCGGCATTCCCGGGCACGCCGTCCATCGCCCTCGTGGGCGTGCCGTATTACAACCAGGCGTCGGTCAAGGCCCAGGGTGTGGATCTCGAGATCAACTACCGCAAGAACGTGCCCTGGTTCGGTGGCAGTGCGGTGAATGTCCGGTTCCTGGGAAGTCATCTGAAGGAGCGGTCGAACACGAACAGTGTGGGCGTCAAGACAGAGGTCCAGGGTCAGTGGCTGAATCCTCAAATGTTTCCCAAGTGGACGGGTCTGGTCTCCAGCAGCCTGATCAAGGGACCCCTGTCGGTAAGTTTGTCGGCCCGTTACACCGGCGACGTGCTGATCAATCCGAACTTCAATTTCAACGGCACCAGCACCCGATGGGACGTGGCTGACAACACGCTCGAGAGCCAAGTGCTGTTCGATGCCAGCGTCAGGTACCGCTTCGAGAAGGGAAGCAACCGCATGACCTTGTTCGGGACCGTCAACGATCTGTTCGACAGGGGCCCGCAGGAGTTTCTCGGTTTCCCGACGGGGACGGCGTTCAGCGACAACTTCAGCACGGGCACCGGCACCGGCGTGTACGGCGATACGCGTGGCCGTCGTTTCACGTTGGGCGTGGCTCTGGATTTTTGAGGGACCGCTCCCCGGCCCTCGGCCCGGGCGAGTCGTTGGCAACCGGAGCCAGCGACTCGCCCGCGTCGTTACGAGCGCGAGACGGCCCCGAAACGGTCGCTTACGTCTGCGTTTTCGTCGTGCCCGGCGTCGCTACAGCCAGCTCGTCGTAGCCCGACACGAGCCGGAACGCGCGTGCGAGATTGTCCACGAACAGCGCCTGTTCCATGAAGATTGGGCCGGGGCGATTGATGATCGTGTTGTTGATCGTGCCGAGCACCATCTGGATGGCGAAACGTACGTTGGTCTGCTCGGCCTCTGTCAACGGCCGTTTCGCACGTGATGCGATTCGCTCGATCATCATGTCCGCAAGCTCGTGACCCAGCTCGCGCAGCGGTTCCCAGAAGTCCGTGTCGCGCATGCTGCGGATCAATGCAGCGCGCCAGAATCGTCTGCGAGCCCAGTAGTAGTTGACCGTCTCCGCCATCAGCTCGCGGATCAACGTCGTGTCTGGTGCGACGGCGAATTGTTTCTTGCGAGCCGCGCGACGGTCTTCCATGTGGCTCACGACCAGGGCGTCGAACAGCTCTTCCTTGCTCTTGAAGCGCGCGTAGAAGGCGCCGACCGAATAGCCCGCCTTCTGCGTGAGCTCTGCGATGGAGATAGCGTCGAATTCGCGTCGCTCGAGCAGTTTGAACGCGGTCGCGATCAGCGCTTCATACGTCTTCTGGCTGCGCTTCTGCCTGATTCGACCGCGTGCGGCGATTGACATTCCATCTGCGCTCATACGCGACTCTGCGGACTCCACACTGGCACCCTGATACCGAGCTTACAGCACCATGAGATCCCTGCCGACGATGACCTTGCCGCGGAAGTGCTGGCGCACGCCCGCGATGTAGGTTTCATCGCTGATGGGCTGCAAAGCACCCGGCACGAGGTGATTCAAAACGAGCAGACCCACGCCGGCTTCCGACGCCATGCGGCCCGCATTCGCCGTGCTCGTGTGAGTGGCGACGATGTGGTCCCAGACGCCTTCGGGGTTGTCGGCGTAGGCGCCGTTCGCCACCATGCGCTCGAACGCCTGCCGCATGCTCGCGACCTCGATCGCTTCGCAGATGAATACGTCTGCGCCGCGTGCGAGCTTCACGAGCCCCGCCGAATACGACGTGTCACCCGAGAACACGATGGAGCGGCCGGGGCAGTCGAAACGATACGACAGCGAGCGGTACGGCATCCGGCGCTTCGACGCCTCGGGGAAGTGCGTGTTCTCGACCGACGATACCGTGACGCGCTCGTCGCGGTATACCTCCGTAGGCTCCCGCGTCGCCGCGAGATCCTCGCCGCGGAAGATGTCGGCGGGCTTCGTCTTGCGCGCCTCGTCGATCAGGCGAATCGTTGCGTTCGCTTCGGTCGCTGCTAGTGCCGCTTTCACGAGCTTCGCCGTGCCGAACGGGCCTGCGACAACCGTCGGCGTGATACGGCCGTCGGACCACTGGTGGCTCAGGAACGAGGCGACTTCCGCGCTGTGGTCGTCGTGCAGATGCGTCAGGAACACGCGCCCCACGTCGCGGAAGCCGATCCCGGCCTTGCGCATCGCTGCGAGCGCGCCTTCGCCGAGATCGATGACATAGGGCACCCCATCGACGACGAGCGCGTTCGCGCTCTCCGCGCGTTCGGTGTTGAAGTTCGGCCCGCCCTGTGTGCCGAGCAACACGATGTGAGTGCCGCGCGTCGGCACGGGGGCCTGCGCCGCGGCCACTCTGGGGCGCAACAAACTCGGGATCGCGGTACCCGCAACGCCGAGTGCGCCGAGGCGCACGCACTGCTCGAGCCAGGCGCGGCGAGTCAGAGATTTCGGTGCGGCACGCATTGATCGTGCCTACCGCACGCCGTGCTCCATGCGCACATCGAGCAGCGCCTGCCGACCGCCGGCGACGGCCGTCAGCGCGGCATCGATGGCCCGAGGCAGCTCGGCCGGATCGTCGACCCGGCGTGCCCAGGCGTCGGACGCTTCGGCAACTTTTGTGAACTCGGGCGAGGGTTGCAGCTCCACGAGCGGCATCTCGTCGGCGTGCGCTGCGGCGCCGTCCGGGTATACCACGCGCGTCGCGGACTCGACCGCCTGCCAGCGGCCGTTGTTGCACACGATCGTGAGCGTCGGCAGCTTCGCAGCGCGCGCCACGAGGTGAAACGGCGTCGGGTTGCCGAACATGTAGCTGCCGTCGCCGACGGTGCTGATCACCATGCGATTCGGTGCGGCGAGCTTCGCGCCGAGCGACGCGCCGAGGCCGAAACCCAGCCCGCCGCCGATGCTGACCCCGAGCAGACTGCCGGGTTGCTCGAGTTGGAGCGCGTCGAGCCCCACGCCGAGCTCCGTGATCACGATGCCGTCTTTCGGCAACGCGTCGTGGATGCACGTACCCACGTAGGAATAGCGAATCGGTTTGGCGGTGCGCGCCGCATCGTTCGTCGCCATCCGCTTCTCCCTGACGGCCGCGTTGAAACCCGCGACGGCGACGCGTCGCTTCTCGGCGGCGGTGTGGTCGAGACGCCGCGCCTGCAGCGCTTCGTCGAGAAGCGCGAGCGCGCTCTTCGAGCTGCCCGGGATCGCGAGGTGGGCCGGGAACGAGCGGATGGGGTAACGCGCCCACAACGGGTCGACGCCGAGATGGATGACTTTCGCGTCCGCGCGCGGTGTCGCATACCGCGGATACCACGGCACCTCGCAGTCCGCCACGACGATCACGTCGGCTTTGGCCAGCAGATCGGTGCCCGCGTGCCCCGTGTTGAACGGGTGGCTCGCGGGCAGGTTCACGCAGCTCGCATGCGGCTGCGCGACAGGAATCGCGTGCCGCTGCGCGAGTTCCGCCAGCACGCCGACCGCGCTCAAGTCGCGCCCTAAGTTCGAGGTCAGGATCATCGGCCACTCGGCCCCGGCGATCCAGTCGGCGAGCTGATCGATGTGCTTCGCGCTCGGCTGCGGCGTCGCTTGCTCCGTGGTCGGCAGTAGTGGGTTCTGCGCGCGGTCGGTGTCGGCCAGCACTTCGCGCGGCAGCGTCAGATAGACGGGCCCGCGTGGCTCGGCGAGTGCGACGTCGAGTGCGCGGCCGACCACCTCGTCGACGGGTTGGCCCGCGCGCAGCTCGAAGTCCCACTTCGTGTATTCGCGCACGACGCCGGCCTGGTCGAAATTTTCCTGGCCCCAATGAATCGGCGCCGAACGCGACGCGATGTGGCCGCTCTGCGTCAGCGGCGTGCGCCCGGCCATCAAGAGCAGCGGCACGTTGTCGCGCGCGGCGTTCATGAGCGCGCAGATCGTGTTGCCGGTGCCGACGGTGACGTGAACCATGACGCCGGCCGGCTTGCCCGCGACCTGGTAATAGCCGTGCGCCATGGCCATCGCGAGGTTCTCGTGCGGCACGGTGATGAACCGCGGGATGGCATCGCGATCGCCCTGCAGCCGAACGAGTCCCTCGATCACCGGTGCGAAGTCCGTGCCTGCATTCGCCAGCACGTGGTCGATGCCGCGGCGCTTCAGCGCACGCAGTAAGCCTTCCGCCACCGAGCTCGTGCGGGCCTGTGCTCCATCCATCGTCGTCTCCTCGCGACCGCGAAACGCGCAGTTTAGCCGCTTGCGGCCCTGTGCGGCGCGGCCGCCTCAGTGCGTCATCGAATAGACGACGTAGTTGACCGCGAACCGGTAGGCGAGCGTGGTCATGGCCTCGGGGTAGTAGGGGTTGTCGGCGTGCTCCCACGCATCGCCCAAATCCATGTTGAAGTTGATCGCGACCACGAGCCGGCCCGTGTCGTCGTAGATACCGCGCCAATGCGGCTGCACGCCGTCCTGCTCGTAGGTTTGGCCGCGCGAGAGTGCGGCAATCCCCGGGATCTGGATGCGCTGGTCCAGGTCGTACAGCACGTGAAAGACCTCGTGCTGGTCGCTGATCTCGACGACAGGCCGGTCCGGGAACACGCGCTGCATCGAATCCATGAAACTCGCCCACTGCCGCGTGCCGTGGAAATCGTCCACCATCAGGAAGCCGCCGCGGTCGAGGTATTCGCGTAACCGCGCCGCGTCCGTCTCGTCCAGGTACCAGCGGCCGACCTCGACCGCATAGAGCCAGGGATAGTTGAAGATCGTGTCGTCCGTGAGCTTCAGCATCCGTGCTTCGCCGATGTCCACGCGCGTGAGCCGACCCACGCCCATCGTGAAGTGGACCTCGGCCTCGGGGTAGTCCGTGGTCCAGCTGCCGCCGCGCCAGCCGCGGTCGTAGGAGTTCCCCTGGTAGTACATGCGCGTGAAGTGAAATTCGTTCGTCGGCCAGTCGGGCGCGCCGTTCAGATCGTCGCCGGCGACCACGAGCGCGAACAGCCCGGCCGCGAGACCGAAGAGGCCCTTGCTTGAGAGTCGGCGCGTCATCGAGATGCGAATCATGCTACGGCGAACCTCCCAAGGCGTCACGCGAACCAGTCGTCGAGCTCGCCGCGGCCAATCTCACCGAGTGCGTGCTCGTTGAAGGCGCGGTAGGCGGTCCAATGGCCGATCTTGTCCTGAATCGTGAGCGCCGCGGCGGCATCGGCGGTCTCGAGGCCCTGCCGATATTTTGCGAGCTGGCCTTCGGCATAGCGGTTGCACCGCTGCAGATAATCGGCCACCACGGCTTTCTTGTCCGCGCTGTTCATCGCGCGATCCTAGCCCCGCCGGCGCCAGCCACCAAGCCGGCGGATTTTGGGTCTATGCGCCGGCGGCACCCTTTCGGTAAGCTCCGGTCAGACCTTTGAGAACGATGCGCCGGCGCGTGCGGCCGGCAGTCTGGAGTTTTATCCAGACCGGGCGTCGATGCAGTGGCGGGGGTATGGTGAAGCGAGGGTGCGCTTAGGCGCCCCAGCGCTTGGCGCAAGCGGAGCCGCGGTTGTTCGATTTCTTCTTCAAATACTCTCGCGCCACGTTCGAACGCGGCGAGCTCGTGTTCGCGAGCGGCTGGCCGGTGTGGCTGCTGCTCGCCCTGATCGTGCTCGCGGGTGTTGCCGTGGGCATCGGGTTGTGGCGCCGGCAACCCGCGCTCGGCTTCGTGCGCGTGATCGCGCTTGGGGCCCTGCAGACCGTGCTGCTCGCAGCGCTCCTCGTGCTCGTGTGGCGCCCGGCGCTCGTCACACAGACGCTGCGGCCGCAGGAGAACTCGGTCGCCGTCCTGCTCGATACCTCCGGCAGCATGCTGACCGGCGAAGGTAACAAGTCGCGGCTGCAGATCGCCGTCGACAGTCTCGAAGCGAACGCGCTACCGAAACTGAAATCGTCGTTCACCGTGAATCTGTTTTCGTTCGCACGCGATCTGATCGAGCTGCCCTCGCTCGACCAGGTGCCGGCGCCCGGGCCCGTCACGCATATCGGTGACGCGTTGCTCGGTTTGTTGCGCGGGGCGCAATCCGGCGCGATTGCCGCGGTCGTGCTCGTGACCGACGGCGCAGACAACTCGAACGAGCTCGATGCGGCCAAGATTGCGGAGATCGCGAGCTTCGGCGTGCCCGTGCACACGGTGGGCGTCGGCGCGGAGACGATTCCGAACGATCTCGAGCTCGAGGACGTGCAGTTACCGGCCGTCGGCATGCCGGGCTCCACGGTGAGCGCGCAGGTCAGCATTCGGCACAGCGGCAGCGCGCTCGCGCAGCTGAAGGTCTACGACGGCGACGCGATCATCGCCTCGCAATCCATCCAGCTGCCAGACTCGGCGGGTGTGACGACGCGGCTGGTCGACATCGATATCGGCAAGGCCGGCGTCCGCGATCTGAAGTTCGTGCTCGATGCCCTGCCCGGTGAGACCGACATCGTGAACAACGCGCGAATGCGGCCCATGGAAGTGCCGGAGCAGCGCCGACACATCTTATATATCGAGGGCGAGCCGCGCTGGGAGTACAAGTTCATCCGCCGCGCGATCGACGACAACCCGGCGGTGCGGGTCGCGAGCCTGCTGAAGACTACGCCGAACAAGTTCTACCGCCAGGGCGTGGAAACGCCCGACGAGCTCGTGAACGGTTTCCCGACCGACGAGATCTCGCTGTTCCACTACGACGCCCTGATGATCGGCAGCTTCGAGGCCGCGGCGTTGACGGACGCACAGCAGGACCTGATCCGGGAGTTCGTGGGCCGTCGCGGCGGTACGCTGCTGATGATGGGTGGCCGGCGCGGCCTCACCGACGGCGGCTGGGCCGCGACCAGCGTTGCCGAGGTGCTGCCGGTGCGGCTGCCGATGGCGGACGGCCCGACCTTCGTACGCGAGCCGGCCACGCCGAAGCTGACCGCAGCTGGCCGCACGTCGGCCGTCACGCGGCTCGACGCCGACGACAAGAAGAATGCGGAGCTATGGGCCAGCATGCCCGAGCTCGCGGACTTCCAGCATGTCGGGGAGCTCAAGCCAGGTGCCGAGTCTCTGCTCGACGCCGATTTCGCCGGCAAGATCGAGCCGCTGCTCGTGCATCAACGCTTTGGGTTAGGCAACGTCTACGTGCTGGCCACCGGCGGCACGTGGCGTTGGCAGATGCAGCTGCCGCACGAGGATCAACGCCACGAGACCTTCTGGCGCCAGCTCCTGCAAGCCGCCGCGACCACCGCGCCGCAAGCGGTCACGCTGACGTCCGACCGCGTGTTCTACGGCGATGAGAGCACCGTCAAGCTGCGCGCCGAGGTCCGCAACCCGAAATTCGAGGCGGCCGACGACGCCACCGTGAGCGTCGACGTCAGCGACGGGCAGGGGCCCGCGACAACCCTCGCCATGACACCCGTCGCCGGTGAGCACGGCGTCTATGAGGCCAACTACGAGACGGCGCACACCGGCGTGTTCCGGTTCGAGGCCAAAGCGCAGGTCGGCAAGGAAGCGCTCGGCGATGCGCGCGTGGCCGTGCGGCGTGAGGACGGCGTCGTCGAGCACTATCACGTGCAGCAGAACCGCCCGTTGCTCGAGCGGCTGGCAGCCGCGACCGGCGGCAGCTACTTCCCCGTGGCCGACATGAGTCGATTGCCGGAAGCGGTGAGCTTCTCGGACGCGGGCAGTGTCGAACGGCAAGTGCTCGATCTGTGGAACATGCCGATCGTATTTTTGCTGCTGCTCGCGCTGAAGGCCGGCGAATGGTTGCTGCGCCTGTTCTGGGGGCGCCTGTGAGCGGCCGAGCGTGCGCGTGGTTCGTCCTCACGCTCGGCGCTGCGTTCGCGCTGCCTGCGCGTGCCGAGCTGTACTACCTCGTGGTCGGCGGCCTCGGCGGCGAGCCGAAGTATCAGGAGCAGTTCGACAAAGCCACGACGGACATTGCCGCCGTCGCGCGCCGGACCACGGGCAACGATCGCGTGATCGTGCTGCAAGGCGAGTCCTCGACGCGTGCGGCCGTCGTGAAGGCGTTCGATTCGCTGCGCACACGCACCAAGCCGGCTGACAGCGTAGCCGTCGTGCTCGTGGGCCACGGCAGCTTCGACGGCGACACCTACAAATTCAACCTCCCCGGCCCCGACATCGACGGTGCGGACCTGAAGAGGCTGCTCGGCGCCGTGCCCGCGAAGTCGCAGCTGCTCGTGGACGCCACGAGTGCGAGCGGCGCGGTGCTCGACTGGGCCAACGACAACCGCGTCGTGATTACGGCGACGCGCAGCGGCTTCGAGCGCAACGCTACGCGCTTCCCCGAGTTGTTCGCCTCCGCGCTGGCCGAGGGCGCGGCCGACATCAACAAGAACGGCATCATCACGGCGCAGGAGGCGTTCGACTACGCGTCGCGCTCCGTCGCCGAGAGTTTCACGAAACAGGGCACGCTGGCGACCGAGCATCCGCAGATGAAAGGCGGCGGCGCGGCGCGTTTCACCATCGCGAGGCTGGGCGGCGCGGCAACGGCACCGGCGAATCCGGAAGTGGCGGCCCTGACGACCGAGCGCGAGAGGCTCGACGGTCAAATCGAGGCCCTGAAGGAACGGCGGGAGCAAATGCCCGCCGACGCGTACCTCGAGCAGCTCCAGAACCTGCTCGTGCAGCTCGCGGAGGTGCAGGACAAGATCGACGCGGCACAAGGGAAGCCCCAATGACTCCGCGGCAGCTCGCGTACGCGGTGCTGATCGCGAGCTGCGCCCCGAGTGCTCAGGCGTTCACGATCGAGTACGCGCTCGACCGTCCCACGGCGCTCGTGACCTGCGACCAGCTGCTGTATCGCGGTGCGCGCAACGAAGCGCAGGCCTGTTACCTGAAGCTGGTCGCGGAGAGCAAAGACACGCGGATCAAGGCCGACGCCGCGCGAGCTGCGGGCGACGCGCGTGCCGCGAACGGGTTCTTCCAGGCCGCGATGAAAGAATATCCCCAGGACGTGCCGATTCGAGTGCGGTGGGGCGAGTTGTTCGTCGCCACACACCAGAACAACGAAGCCGTCAAGCTGTTCCAGGAAGCGCTCGAGCTCGACGAGAAGTACGCGCCGGCGCTGCTGGGACTCGCGCAGGTTGCGGCCAGCGGCTTCGAAGAGAAGACGCGCGAGTATGCGAAGAAGGTCATCGACGAAGCACCGGATAAGGCGATCGGCGCGCATCTGCTGCTTGCGCGCGCTGCCCTCGAGGACGGTTCGATCGACGCCGGCGATAAAGAGCTCGACCGCGCCCTCGAGCTCATCAAGAAGCACGACCTCTCGCCGCTCGAGGTTTATGCGCTCAAAGCTTCGGTCGATCTGCTGCGCGGTACGCCGGACAGCCCGTGGACGAAGCGTGCGCTGGCGCTGAACTCGGCTTACGGCGAGGCCTATGCGACGCCCGCCTATTTCTACGTGATCACACGCCGCTATCGCGAGGCCATCGCGCTGCTCAAGAAGGCCGTGGAGGTGGAGCCCGATCTCTATTCGGCGCACGAAGAGCTCGGTGTGAATCTTCTGCGCGAGAATCTCATCGACGAAGCGCAGCAGCACCTGGCCATCGCGTATCGCGGCGACCCGTTCAGCGCGCCCGTCGTGAATACGTTGCGGCTGATCGACAGCTACAGCAAGAATTTCGTCGTGTCGCGCCATGAGGCCGACTCGAAGCCGGGCGCGGCGCCTAATCACGGGTCCATCCTGCGGCTCAGCAAGAAGGAAGCGCCGGTCATCGAGCCCTACGTGCTCGATCTCGTGAATCGCACGATCGCCACGTACACGAACCGCTACGGATTCGAGCTGAAGGAACCCGTGGTCGTCGAGCTGTATCCGCAGCACGACGACTTCGCCGTGCGCACGTCTGGGTTGCCGGGCATCGGCTTGCTGGGCGTGACGTTCGGGTATCTGGTTGCGATGGATAGCCCGGCCCGTCACGCCGACAGCGACTTCCACTGGGGCACGACGCTCTGGCACGAGATGGCGCACGTGTTCACGCTCGAGGCCACGGCGCACCTCGTGCCGCGCTGGTTCAGCGAAGGCGTGTCCGTGTACGAGGAGTGGACCACGGGTCCGCTGCACGGCAGACACATTCCGCCGCCGGTGTTCAAGGCGATCAAGGAAGGCAAGTTTTTGCCCATAGCCGAGCTCGATCGCGGCTTCATCCGGCCGACGTACGAGCAGCAGGTCATCGTGTCGTACATGCAGGCCGGCCTCACGTGCGAATACATCGCGGGCCGCTTCGGCCAGGCGGGGCTGAAATCGATGCTCGATCAGTTCGGCGCGGGCAAGAACACGGCGCAGGCCGTGGAAGCGGCGCTGAAGATTGCGCCGGCCGAGTTCGACAAGGATTTCAAGGTGTACGTAGATCAGCAGCTCGGCGCCGTCGTCGCGCAGTTCGAGCCGTGGCAGCACGCGCTCGCAGAAACGAGCGAAGCCGTGCGCGCGAAGGATTGGCGGCTCGTGACCGCGAGGTCCGAGGAAGCCATCGAGCTGTTTCCCGACTTCGTCGACCAGGGCAGCCCGTACCTCGCCAAAGCGCGCGCGCACAAGGAGCTGAAAGAGACCGCGCTCATGACGAGCACGTTGCTCGAGTACCGTAAGCGTGGCGGCTACGACCCGGACGCTTTGCTGTCGCTCGCGAAGTCGCTGATCGATGCGAATCGCCGCGACGATTCGATTGGCGTGCTAGAGGACGTTCTGATGGTCGCACCGCTGCGCGCCGAAGTGCACTCACAGCTCGGCGACCAGCTGCTCGCGGCCGGTCGCGCCGCTGACGCGGTGACCGAGTACAAGGCGCTGCTCGCGATGGCGCCCCAGGACATGGCCGATGCTCACTATCGGCTCGCGAAGGCATATCTCGCGGCTTCGGACCGACCCAGTAGCCGCGAACATTTGTTGTATGCTCTGGAAATCGCCCCGCATTACCGGGAAGCCCAACAGCTGCTATTGGAGGTCGTACGTTGAGCGATGCGCAGAACGAGCTCGAGACGGAAGAAACTCGAGCACTGATTGAAAACTTCCACACCACGTTCGGCGAGATCCGACAGGAAGTCCGCAAGATCATCGTGGGCCAGGACGACGTGGTCGACCACCTGCTGCTCACGCTGCTCGTCGGCGGCCACTGTTTGATCACAGGCATGCCGGGTACGGCCAAGACGCTGCTCGTGCGCACGCTCGCGAGCGCGCTCGGGCTCACGTTCAAACGCATCCAGTTCACGCCGGACTTGATGCCGACGGACGTTACGGGCACCGACATCCTCGAAGAGGACATGTCCACGGGCCGGCGCACTTGGACGTTCGTGGAAGGGCCGCTGTTCGCGAACGTCGTGCTCGCCGACGAGATCAATCGTACGCCGCCGAAGACGCAGTCGGCGCTGCTCGAGGCCATGCAGGAGTTCTCGGTCACGGTGCGCGGCCATTATCACAAGATCGAGCGGCCGTTCTTCGTGCTCGCCACGCAGAACCCGATCGAGCTCGAGGGCACGTATCCGCTGCCCGAGGCGCAGCTCGACCGCTTCCTGTTCAACGTGCTGCTCGATTACCTGAGCGCCGAGCACGAGGTGGACGTCGTCAGTCAAAATACCACGCGCATGGATCTTCCAGAGGTCAAGGCGTGCACGACGGGCGAGCAGATCCTGAAGTTCCAGTGGCTCGTGCGGCAGGTGCCGGTGTCGGACGCCGTGACTCGCTACGCCGTCGATCTCGTGCGCGCCACGCGCCCGAACGACCCGAACGCCCCGGAGATGGTGAAAAAGTACGTGCAGTACGGCGCCAGCGTGCGCGCTACGATGTTCATCACGCTCGCGGCGAAGGCGCGCGCGCTGATGCAGGGCCGCTACCACGTGACGCACGACGACGTCGCGTCGCTCGCGCTGCCCGTCATGCGCCATCGCGTGCTGACGAACTACTTCGCGGAGTCCGACGGAATCGACACGGACAAGGTGCTGACGGACCTCGTGCAGCACGTCCGCGGCGACGAGCGGCAAGCGCGCGCGGGGTAACCAATGACCGCGAGGGCCTCGGTACCGCAGCACCTGTTGAATCCGGAGACGCTGGCGGGCCTCGCGAACCTGGATCTCGTTGCGCGCGCCGTCGTCAACGGCTTCCTCACGGGGTTGCACCGCTCGCCGTTCTTCGGCTTCAGTCAGGAGTTCGCCGAGTACCGTGCGTACACCGAGGGTGACGATCCGCGGTTCGTCGACTGGAATGTGTACGCGCGCACCGATCGCACGTACATCAAGCGTTACATCGGCGAAACCAACACCCGGCTCGTGATCCTGCTCGACGCGAGCGCGTCGATGGGGTTTGGCAGCGGCAAGATCACGAAGCTCAAGTACGCGAAGTTTCTCGCGGCCACGCTCGCGTACCTCGCGGCGCGGCAGCACGATGCCGTGGGCCTGATCGTTTTCGACGACAAGATCCGCGAACATCGCCCGGCGTCGACGCGCAGCGGCCGGTTGAGCAGCGTGCTGCATGCGATCGATCGCACCGAGCCCGGCACGGGCACCGACATGCGCATCCCGTTCGAGCGTTTCCACGAGGTCGAGCGTGGCCGCGGGCTGGTTGCCGTGATCTCGGATTTCTACACCGACCCCGAAGCCCTGCTGAAGAGTGTGCAGCCGCTCGCGTACCAGGGACAGGACGTGGTGCTGTTCCAGCTGCTCGATCCGCAGGAGCTGAAGCCGGTGTTGAAGGAGTCGGCGCTCATGGAGGACATGGAGAGCGGGCAGTCCATGGAAGTGTCGCCGATCTACATGAGCCAGCTGTACCGCGAGCGCATCGGCGCGCACGTCGACTCTCTGCACAAATCGGCACTGCGCGCCGGCGCCGACCACCGCTTGGTCGAGATCACCGAGCCGCTTGACTCGGTGCTCCGTAGCTACCTGCTCTTCCGCCAGAGGCGCGGGTGATGGGGGCGTGTTCCGTCAGCGGTCTTCGTGCAGAGAGCCCCTCGCGGGACACGCCGGAAATCGCATCCCTGCGGCTCGTCTGCGCACATCCCTGTGCGCAGACGGTCCCGCGAGGGGCTCTCTGCACGAAGACCGCTGACGGAACACTAGTTGTTGGTGGGGTGTGCTGGTTGAGCGCAGTGGTCCCCCAAGTCATGGCGAGGTGTGGCCTGGATAGTGCGGTGGTCCCGTACCCTGCGATAAGGCGTTCCGACGAGGCTGGCCGCGTATGGCGTCGGCCGGGAGCGTCCGCGACAGGACGTCGCGGACGCAGCCTACAGGGACGTATTCACGGCGGTCCCGGACGATGTCATACGCGGCCAGCCTCGTCGGAACGCCGGGCCAACTACAAGGTCCGAGCAACATGAGCTTGCTGGCACCGATGTTCCTGGCGGGGTTGCTGGCGATTGGACTGCCGTGGTGGCTGCACCGGCTGTCGTCGGACAATCCGAACAAGCAGCGCTTCAGCTCGCTGATGTTCCTGGAGCCGGGCGAGCCAAGACGCGTGCTCGCGAAGAAGGTCCAGTACCTGTTGCTGCTCGCACTTAGAATCGGTGTGCTCGTGCTGCTCGCCCTCGCGTTTGCCGAGCCCGCGCTCTGGCGCGTGCCGCAGGCGGGCGACCAGAACGGCGCGCGTCTGCACTTGATCGTGCTCGACGGTTCCGCGTCCATGGGCTACGGCAACCGCTGGCAGCGCTCGCTCGATACGGCCAACGAAATCTTGGGTGGGCTCAGCGGCAGCGATCGCGCACAGCTCGTGCTCGCGGGCCGCACGCTCGAGGTGCTCGGCACCGCCACCGGCGACGTGGCCGCGCTCAAGCAGACACTGAACACCGCGAAGCCCGGTTCGTTCCGCGTCGAATATGGGCAGCTCATGCGCTCGCTCGACGGCTTGTTGCGGACCGCCGAGCTGCCGGTCGTGCTCGATCTCGTGACCGACGTGCAGGCTACCGGCATGCCCGCGCGTTTCGGCGAGCTCGCGCCGCGGCGCCCGGCCGAGATCGTGCTGCACGACGTCGCGGTGGGGCCCGCCGCGAACTGGGCCGTCGATAGCTTCGCCGCCTCCGCGCTCACGGGCGAGCTGACGGCTAGCGTGCGCAGCTTTGCGCCCACGGCCGCCGCCAAGACTCTGACGCTGATGCAGAACGGGCGCACCGTCGCAACCCAGACGCTCGAAGTCCCGGCCGGGGGTCGCGCGCAGGCCACGTTCCCGGCGCTCGATCTCTCGTCGGGTCCGAATCGCATCGAGGCCACGCTCACGCCAGCCGATGAGTTGCCTGCCGACGACCGGCGCTACGTGTCGCTGAAGCGTCCCGAGCCACGCAGCGTGCTGATCGTCGCGGCCGATACGCGGGGCCGTGGCGCTTTGTTCACGAGTGCGGCGCTCGAGACGCTCGCCGCGCTCTCGCTGAAGCCCGAGATCAAGGCGCCGAGCGCTCTCGGCGAGAAGCCCCTCACGACGTACAGCTTCGTCGTGGTGACCGACTTGGGCCTGCTCGGCTCCGGCGAAGGCGCGTTGCTCAAGGATTATGTAGAAAAGGGCGGCAAGCTGCTGCTCGCGGCCGGGCCACGATCGGCGGGGCTCACGACCCTGCCCGTGACGGGCGAGCGGCTCGCATCCACGGCGCAGATGAGCGCCGAGCGCAACACGGCGATCGGGGACGTCGATAGCACCCATCCCGCGTTGCGCGGCGTCGACGACCTGCGCTCGGCGCGCTTCGCCCGCGCCCTCAACGTCGAGCCGGCGCCCGAGGACCGCGTGCTCGTCCGGCTCGCGGACAACACGCCACTGCTGCTCGAGCGCCAGCTCGGGGCCGGTCGCGTGCTGCTGTTCACATCGTCGCTCGATCGCGAGTGGAATGATCTGCCCGTGCAGCCGGTATTCGTGCCGCTGATGGCGGGGCTTGCGAACCACCTGCTCGGCGGGGCTGGGTTCAGCAGCGAGGCCGATCTCGGCAGTACCCTCGCCGTGCGCGCCCTGGGTCTCGCGGGCGGGCAGATCTTCGACCCGCGCGGCGAGAAGGCGCTCGGCCTGGGGGCGGGCAGCGACGACGTGCTGCTCGACCAGGTCGGCTTCTACGAGGTCGTGGGCGGCGGCGCCACCGAGCTCGTGGCCGTGAACTTCGATCCGCGGGAATCGGACCTCACACCGATCGATGCCGGGATCCTCGAGCGCTGGCAGGGCCTCGGCGTACGTGCGGCGGACCAGACCCAGCGTGCCGGGGCAGTCGGTGCAGAGGCGGTGGCGAACTCGCTCGGACCGTGGCTCGTGATTCTGCTGGTCCTGCTCGTGGTCATGGAAACGGCTGCCGGAAACTGGCATCTTAGGATTCGCAGAGGGATTGCCGCATGACCGCACAATCGCAGCTGGAAGCCTACCTCGGCGAGTTTCGCAAGCGCCTGCGCGCCCTGATCGTCGCGCGGGGTACGGCCCTGCTCGCGCTCGCGGCGCTCGCGATCACGCTGGTCGCGGTGTACATCGGCATCCGCCGCGCGTTCGATCCGCAAATCGTCTACACGAGCCGCGTGCTGCTCCTGCTGGCACTCGGCGCCATCGTCGTCACGTTGATCGTGTTGCCTCTGCGCGTTCTCAACCGCACGCGTGGCATTCGCGAGATCGAGCGCCGCGCGCCCGATTTCGACGGCCGCCTGGAAACCTACGATGGCATTGCGCACGGCCCCGCTGAACGCGCCACACCGTTTCTGGGTCTTTTGGCCGAGGACGCGCTGAAGCTCGCGCGCCGCATTCCGATTGCGCTCAAGGTTCCGTCGTTACATTTGCGCGCACCGGCGCTGATCGCGATCGCCGCCGTCGCGGCGCTCGTGTGGTTCGCTGCGTTGGGTCCCGCCAACTGGCGGTACGGCGTACGCAATCTTTGGGCCGGCTGGCTGCTCTCCGACACGCTGCCGCCGCAGCGGCTCGCCGTGCAGCCCGGGGATGGCACGGTACGCCGCGGTGGAGATCTCAGGGTCGACGCGAAAGCCGAAGGCTTCGAGCCGGCGGGTATGACCGTGTTCGCGCAGTTCCGCCCCGGCGCCGACTGGGAAAGCGCACCGATGACGCGCCAGCAGGACGGTCGCTTCGACTTCACGTTCTTCGCGGTGCGCGAGCCGTTGCGTTACTACGTGGCCGCGGCCGGATTGCGCAGCCCTGAGTACGCCGTCGCGGTGGCCGATCTGCCGCGCATCACGAGCCTCAAGCTCACGTACAACTATCCCAACTGGACGCATCTCGATTCGACCGTCGAGGATCCGGGCAGCGACATCCGCGCCGTCGAGGGCACGAAGGTTGCCGTGGAGCTCGCGACCGATCAGCCGCTGCAGGCCTCGGAGATCGTCGTGGACGGCCAGCGCATCGCGATGACGAGCGACGGCATGCTGAACAAGGCCGAGCTCACGGTCACGAAGGACGGCCAGTATCACGTCTCGACGCTGTTCAACGGCGACGCCGTCAATCTGACCGACGACTATCTGATCACGCTGATCCCGGACAACAAGCCGGTGGTGAAGGTCCTGAAGCCGGGCCGCGACTGGCGCGCCAGCAACATCGAGGAAGTCACGGTCCGCGTCGAAGCCAGCGACGATTTCGGTCTCGACAAGGTCGAAGTGCGCTACTCCGTGAACGGCGGCGAGTGGACGAAGGCGCCAATCGAGGTGAGCGGCAAGGCTGTGACCGGCCAGAAGGTGCTGTTCCTCGAGGACATGACGCAGCAGGTCAAGCCGGCGCAGGTGCGCCAGGAGGCCCGCGAACGGCTGGGGCAGGCGTTCCAGCGCGGGATCGACGAGATACGCGTGTTCCCGCGCCGGCCGCGCGGTGGCGACAACGGCGGCGAACCGCCGCAGGTACAGGAGCAGGAGCAAGCCCCAGCGCCAACGCCCGTCGAGGCGCCCGCGCCCGCCGTGGCCACGACGCGCAAGCTCGAGCCCGGCGACGTCATCTCGTACTACGCCGTCGCCACCGACCGCGGCCGCGAAGTTCAGACCGATTTGTTCTTCGTCGAGGTGCAGCCGTTCGATCGCAGCTTCACGCAGTCGCAGCAGGGCGGTGGGGGCGGCGGTGGCGGCGGCCAGCAGCAGGACGAGATCTCGCGGCGCCAGAAGGAAATCCTGGTTGCCACCTGGAACCTCATCAAGGAGCGTACCGAGGGCACGTCGAGCTACCTCGACAAGCAGCAGCTGAACGACAACGCGAAGCTGCTGGCGGACTTGCAGCGCACACTGGCCGAGCAGGCGCGCACGCTGGCGAGCCGCACGCGGGCGCGGCAGCTGACGGGTGCCGATCCGCGCATTCAGAAGTTCGTCGAAAGCCTCGAGCAGGCCGCCGACGCGATGGGTCCCGCGGCCGAGCAGCTCGGCAACGTGGCGCTCGACGAGGCCGTGCCGCCGGAGCAGGACGCGCTGCAGCACCTGCTGCGGGCCGAGGCCGTGTTCACCGACATCCAGGTGGCGTTCCAACAGCAGCAGGGCGGTGGCGGCGGCGGTGGTGCCGGCCGCGACTTGAGCGAGCTGTTCGAGCTCGAGATGGATCTCGAGAAGAACCAGTACGAAACCGAATCGCCCGCGTCGTTCGATTCACCGCAGCAGGAGCAGGACGACGCGATCCGCAAGCTCCAGGAGCTCGCGCGTCGGCAGGAACAGCTCGCGAATCAGGCCAACCGACGCAATGGGCTGACGGAGCAGGAGCGCTGGCAGCAGGAATCGCTGCGTCGTGAGACCGAGGAGCTGAAGAAGCGGCTCGAGGAGATGCAGCAGCGGCTTGCCCAGCAGCAACAACAGCAAGGTCAGCAGGGCCAGCAAGGTCAGCAGGGCCAGCAGGGTCAGGCGAACGGCCAGGGTGGTGCCGGTGGAGAGAGCCAGCAGCAGCTTCAGCAGACGATCAACCAGCTGAACCAGGCGCTGCAGGCCATGAATCAGGCGGACGGGCAGGGCCAGCAACAGCAAGGTCAGCAGGGCCAGCGCACGGATCCGCAGCAAACTCAGCGCGCGATCGAGCAGGCTCGCCGCCAATTGCAGCAGGCGTTGCAGCAGCTCACCGCCGAGCGGCAGGCCGCAGCCGGCCAGGCGTTCGAGGATTTGGCGCAGCGCTCGAAGGACCTGTACGAAGGCCAGCGGCAAGTGGCCTCGGACCTGCAGCAGGCCGTTCAGCAGCTCGGCAACGGTCCGCAGCAGAACGGCCGCCGCTCGCTCGACGATCAGAAGGCCGAGGACATCGCGAATCGCCGCTACGATCTGCAGAAGGAGCTCGAGAAGCTCGAGGAAGACATCCAGAAGGTCGCGCAGCAGTTCCGCAATCAGACGCCGGATGCGAGCGCCGAGCTGAACAAGGCCCTCGCCGATCTGCAGGCCGTGCAGGCCGGCGCGCGGCTGGGGTACGGCGCGGACGCGATCTTGCGCGGCGCAGGCGCGCAGGTGTCGGCGACCGATACCGTCACGACGTCGGCGCTCCGCGATTTGCAGCGCAGCACCGAGGCGGCGCAGGCGCTCGCGAACAAGGAAGCCGTGGCGGGTCAGGGGGGCACGCCGGATCCGAACGCCGAGCTCGTCGCGCAATTGCAATCACTGCGTCGGCAGCTCGCGGATCTGACGCAGCAGGCGGGTCAGAACGGGCAGGGCAATCAGCAGGGCAATCAGCAGGGCCAGCAGGGCCAGCAGGGCCAGCAGGGGCAGGGCCAACAGGCCGGGCAAGGGCAAGGCCAGGCGAACGCCAACGGCGGCAATCAGCCGGGCGGGCAGTTCGGTCAGAACGGCGGCAGCTTGGGTCCCGGCGGCGGTGGCGGCGGCTTCTACGATCCGCGTCGCGGCGGGGTGTGGGATCCACGCAATCGTGCGTTCTGGAACAATCCCGAGAACGTGGAGCAGGCGCGCCAGCAGCTGCAGGATGCGTCGCGTGATCTGCTGACCCGCAGTGCCGATCTGCTGCGAGGTGACGGTCAGAATCGCAAGTTGTCGGACGAAGAGATCAAGGCCGTGCGCGCGCTTGGCGATGCGCTGCGCGGCTCGATCACGGGCAACCCGGCAATGATGGATCAGGAGCTGCGGTCGCTCGTGAATCTGACCGAGCAGCTCGAGCTGAAACTCGCAGGTGGCACGAGCGGCGCCGAACGCGCTGCTGTGCGCGCCGAAACGCCGGCCGCGCCGGCACCCGGCTTCGAGGAAGCTATCGCCGAGTACTATCGGCGCCTGAGCCGCTCGGCGCCGTAATGCTCCGTTCGTTTTTCGCTCCGGCCGCGCATCGCGCGGCTGTCGCCATTCCGCGATACCCGCAGTAGCATGCGCGGCTAATCGAATTTGGAGGACGGCATGGGCAACATGATTCGACTGAAGGCTGCGGATGGTCACGAGCTCGACGCCTACGTCGCGGAGCCGACGGGCAAGCCGAAAGGCGGCATCGTGGTGGTGCAGGAGATCTTCGGCGTTACGAATCACGTAAAGCGGGTCGCGGACCAGTACGCCGCCGCGGGCTACAAGGCGATCGCGCCCGCGATGTTCGATCGCATCAAGCGCGGCATCACGCTCGACTACACAGAGATCCAGCAGGGCGTCGCCTACATGCTGCAGCTGCAGTGGCCGAACACGCTTGCCGACCTCGAAGCCGCGGCAGCCGCAGTGCGGTCGGCCGGCAGCGCCGCAGTCGTCGGCTACTGCTGGGGCGGCACCGTAGCGCACGTGGCTGCGGCCGATTTGAAACTCGAAGCCGCCATTTCCTACTACGGCGGCGGTGTTGCGAAGATGCTCGACAAACACCCGCACTGTCCCGTGCTGTACCACTTCGGCGATCAGGACCACTCGATTCCGATGCCGGACGTGGAGAAGATTCAGAAGGCGTATCCCGACGGCGCGTTTTTCGTATATCCGGGTGCGCAGCACGGCTTCAACTGCGACGAGCGCGCGAGCTACAGCGCCGCCGATGCAAAACTCGCGTTCACACGTTCGATCGAGTTCCTGAACGAGCAATTGGCCCGATAGTTACAGTCTGTTACAAACACCTCGCGGAATATCTTCGACTCAAGAATGCTATAGGAATAGCCGTTGGCTGCGAGCGCCGCGCGCAACCTCTCGACGCAATGCCATAATCGCTGCCGCCTTGGATGCGCTCTCGTTTCGCGATGGAACCGACGATCCGAACACACAATCTGCAACGTCAATACCGCATGGGCGACGAGGTCATCCATGCGTTGCGCGGCGTCGATTTGACTGTGCAGCGCGGCGAATATGTCGCCATCATGGGTCCCTCGGGTTCCGGCAAGTCGACTCTGATGAACATGATCGGCTGTCTGGATACTCCGGATGAAGGCGAGTACTGGTTGAACGGTAAGCTCGTCTCGTCGATGAACGACCGCGAGCTCGCGCACGTCCGCAACAAGGAGGTCGGTTTCATCTTTCAGACGTTCAATTTGTTGCCGCGCGCCGATGCGCTGCACAACGTCGAGCTGCCACTGATCTATGCCGGCCTGAAGCGCAAGGAGCGCGTTGCGCGCGCGCGCCAATCGCTCGAGCGCGTGGGCTTGGGCGAGCGAATGTCACACAAGCCCACCGAAATGTCGGGCGGCCAGCGGCAGCGCGTGGCTGTGGCGCGTGCGCTCGTGACCGACCCCAGCATACTGCTGGCCGACGAGCCGACCGGCAACTTGGACTCCGTCACGAGCCGCGACATCATGGCGCTGTTCGAAGCGTTGCATGCCGCCGGACACACGATCGTGGTCGTGACGCATGAGCACGACATCGCGGCGCACGCGCACCGCATCATTACCTTTCGCGACGGCAAGATCGCGGAAGACGTCGCCAACAAAGAGCCGGTGCACTGATATGCGTATCGCAATCCTCGCCGCGTCGCTGATCCTGCTGCTCGGTTGCCAGAAGGCGCCGAAACCGGTGACAGCCGCTACCACCTACGACGCCGCGTCAGTGGAGACGCGCAATATCGAGGTTTCCGTCGACGCGTCGGGCGTCGTGGAGCCGGAGTCCACCGTGGAGGTCAAGTCGAAAGCCTCCGGCGAAGTGCTGAAGGTGAACGGTGAGACTGGCGACACCGTCGAAGCGGGCACTCTGCTCGTGCAGATCGACAAGCGCACGCCCGCCAATAACGTGTCGCAGTCCGAGTCGGCATTGAAAGCCGCGACAGCCCGGCGGGCCATCGCCGAGACGCAATTGAAGCGCGCCGAAGTGTTGTTCAAGAGCCAGACATTGACGCAGGCCGATGTCGAGAAAGCGCAGCTCGAGTTCGCGAACGCCGATGCGCAGGTCGTGACCTCGAGGGTGGCACTCGAGAACGCTCGCATCACGCTCGAGGATACCGATGTGCGCGCGCCGATCACGGGCACGATCATCGAGAAGACGGTCGAACCCGGCATCGTGATCAGTTCGCCGACAACGGCTGTCAGCGGCGGCACGGTGCTCATGAAGATGGCGGATCTGAACTCGGTGCAGGTTCGCACGCGTGTGGACGAGACCGATATCGGCAAGATCCGGCCCGGCTTGCCGACGAAGGTGACGGTGACGGCCTATCCGAATCAGCCGTTCGACGGCGAGGTGCTGAAGGTCGAGCCGCAGGCCGTCGTCGAGCAGAACGTCACGATGTTCCCTGTGCTGATCAAAATTCCGAATCGCGGCGGGCTGCTCAAGCCCGGCATGAACGCCGACGTCAAAATCCAGATTGCGAACCGCGACGCCGTGACTGCGGTGCCGACGGCGGCATTGCGCGCGGAAACCGACGTGCCGATGACGGCCCAGATGCTCGGCGTCGACGAGGCTGTGCTGCGCAAGCAGATCTGGCCCGACGACAAATCGGGGGCGGAGGCCGGCGGCAAGAACGTGCTGTCGCTGAACGGTCGCGAAATTCCGCTGCCGCCGGGCGTCGATGGCAACAAGGTCCGCGAGCTCATGGCGAAACGTCGCAACGGCCAGGAGTTGACGGCGGAAGAGCGAACACTCGTGCGCAGCGTGTTCCCGGCTGGCGGTGGTGGTAACCCCGGCGGCGGTCAGGGTCGCGCCGGTGGCGGTGGCGGCGGTGGCGGCGGTGGTCCGCCAGGCGGTTTCCCTGGCGGCGGGTTCCCCGGTGGGTTCGCGTTCGGCGGCGGCGCAGGCGGTTCCGCACCCGCCAAGGCCACGGCGAAGGATTCGAGCTACCTGTTCGGCGGCAACTACTGGGTCATGATGCAGAAAGGCGACCAGTCCGTTCCCGTCGCCGTGAAGACCGGTCTGACGGACCTCGAATACAGCGAAGTCGTCGCGGGCCTGTCTCCGGGCGATCGCGTGTTGCTGATGCCGAGCACGAGCCTGTACGAGCAGCAGGAGCGGCTGCAGCAGTTCGTCTCGCAGCGCTTTGGCGGCACGCCGTTCCAACAAAACCAGGGCGGGGGACAGCGGTTCCGCTGAGCCCGTGCCGAGTGAACGCCGATTCCAATTGCCGGGCCTAAGCCTCGCCGCACAGGTGTGGGGCGAGCCGGGCGGGTACCCCGTGCTCGCCTCGCACGGCTGGCTCGATAACGCTGGCAGCTTCGATTTGCTCGCTCCGCTGGTGCCGGGCTGCGAGATCGTCGCGCTCGATGCCGCAGGCCACGGCTTCAGCGACTCGCGCTCGGCCGATGCAGGCTACAACCTGTGGCAGGACGTCGGCGATCTGCTCGACGTGCTCGACGCGCTCGGCTGGCAGCGGTGCACCTTGCTCGGTCACTCGCGCGGCGCCGCCATCTCGATGTTGTTCGCAGCTGCGTTTCCGCAGCACGTCGACAAGCTCGTGCTGCTCGAAGGCGGGCTGCCGCTGACCGGCGAAGCCGGCGACGCGCCGGATACTCTCGCGCGCGCGTTGCTCGACCGGCGTGCGTTGCGCGACCGACAGGGGCGGGTGTTCGCAGAGCGCGGCCGCGCGATCGCGGAACGAACGCAGGGTTTCACGAAGGTGACCGCTGCCGCGGCGGAAATCCTCGCGCGACGTTCGCTGCGCGAAGTGCAGGGTGGTTTCCAGTGGCACGCGGATCAGCGCTTGAAGGGTGCGTCGGAGCTCAGATTTACGGCAGAGCACGCGAAAGTGTTCGCGTGCCGCGTCGCCGCGCCCGTGCTGCTCGTGTTCGCCGAAGACAGCCCGTTCTCGAGCCGGCCGCTGTACGCGGAAGCGACGGCGTTGTTCCGCACGGCCGACGTCGTGCGGTTGCCCGGCGGCCATCACTTTCATCTCGAAGGTGCGGAACGCGACATCGCGGCGCACGTTCGCGAGTTCCTGGCGCGTGCGCCGTAGTGCGACGGCCGCGGGCAATTGTTCGCGGCGAGCGAACCGGCTAGAGTCGAACCCCACTTTCCGGGGAGCACGCTCATGAGAGTCTTCACCGTCGCGCAGGGAACCACGTCCCTCGAAGGGCTCAAGGCCAGCGAGCGCGAAAGGCCGAGTCCGGGCGCGGGCCAGGTACTGGTCCGGATGCGTGCTGCGTCCATGAATTTTCGCGATCTCGCGATCGTCGCCGGCAAATACATCCGCGGTCCCGTCACGCACGACACGATTCCGCTGTCGGACGGCGCCGGCGAGGTCACGGCCGTTGGCGCCGCCGTCACGCAGTTCGCCGTTGGCGATCGCGTGGTGGCAACGTTCACGCAAGGTCATCCGGCGGAGGCACTCGGCTCCCCGCTCGATGGCACGCTGACCGAGTACGCCGTGTTTCCGGCCGATGGTCTGCTGCGCGTGCCGCCGTACATGTCGTTCGAGGAAGCGGCCACGCTGCCGTGCGCGGGCGTGACCGTGTGGAACGCGCTGATGCACGGCCCGAAGAGCTTGCGCCCGGGTGACACCGTGCTGACGCTCGGCACCGGCGGCGTATCGATCTTCGCGCTCCAGATCGGGAAGATGACTGGCGCGCGCGTCATCATCACGTCGTCGAGCGATGCGAAGCTCGAGCGCACGCGTGCGCTCGGCGCCGACGACTGCATCAACTACAAGAGCACGCCGAACTGGGACGAGAAGGTGCTCGAGCTCACGGACGGGCAGGGCGCCGACCACGTGATCGACACCGGCGGCGTCGGCACGCTGCCGAAGTCGTATCTGGCGGTTGGCACCGGCGGCACCGTGAGTGTCATCGGCGTCATGACCCGGCCGGAAGGCGATTTGAGCCCGTATCCGCTGATGGCGAAGTTTGCGATGGTGCGCGGCGTGTTCGTCGGCGCTCGCGAGCACTTCGAAGGGCTAATGAAAGCCATTACGGTCAACGAGCTGCGGCCCGTCATCGACAAGACGTTCCCGTTCGACGCGGCGCCCGAAGCTTACAAGTACCTGAAGTCCGCGCAGCACTTCGGCAAGGTCGTCATCACGATCTGAGCGGCGTTACAGCACTCCGGGCCCCTGGCCGCCGAGCGTCGTGCCGTCGGGCAGCTTGATCGAGAGGAACTGCCCGCCCTTCTCGTTGTTGCGCAGCGGGTGGACGACGATCGTTACCTGGTCACCGGCCTTGAGAGTCGACGCGCGCCAGCCTTCGCGCGCGAGATTATTCGCGGGGTTCATCTCAACGCCCCAGCTGCCGACGTCGCCGTGCTCGTCCTTCACGTCGAGGTGGATCCACGAGTGCGGGTTGCCCCACTTGAATTCGGTGACGGTGCCCGTGATCGACACCTTGCGCGTCTGATCGAACACGATCGGCGAGTGATGGGCGAACGCGACGCCTTCGCCGATGACGGTGGCAGCGAGTACCAAGATTAGTGCGTTTCGCATCGAAAGCCTCCGCTAGCGGATCAGGGACGAGGACGTCGTCGCCGGCAGGTTCTCGTTGATGTCGGGTGTGCACTCCACCTCGTCGATGTCGACATCGTGTTTGCGATTGAAGCGCTTCGTCATGTTCCAATCGCCTTTCCAGCTTTTCGGGTCGGTCAGCGTGTACGCGATCTCGAGTGTCTCGCCGTTCTCGATCAGGCGAATGCGCTCGACGATATGCAATGCGTCGCTCGCGGGAATGCTCGCTCCGCCCTGGTCGAGCCAGTGGTGGTGGCCCGGAAAATACTTCGTGTCGACGACCAACGCGTTACCTTCCCAACGCCCGATCGACTCGCCGTTGAAGCTCGGCACGACGATGTCGGGATCGCTGTGGCCGCGGCCGTCGAGATAAATGATCCTGACGCTGTTTTCGAAGCCGGCGATCATGTAGATGGCGGTGGGCACCTGCAGCAATACGAACGGATGCACGCGCGTCATGATCAGCGGCAGGCCGGGCGGCCAGCACTGGCCGATGTCGTCGCGGTACACCTTATTTTCGGCCAATGCCTTACGTCCCGCGTCGTAGTGTTTCTGCGCTTCCGGCGTCAGCTCGAATTTCTCCGGCACGAACTTCCAGGACTGCGCACCGCGCAGTTCGTGCTGCCACGTGCCGGTGAGATCGAACGGCGCGGCGGGGCGCGATTTCTTCAGGTTCTCGGGCGCCAGGGCGCCTGGCGGTAGAGTCGGCTTGGTGGGTTGTGCGTGCGCTGTGGCACCGCATAGCAATGCTTCCAACAGCACGATGGCCGTGAAACGAACCGGCATACGCGCAAAGCCCCCTCTGCGATTGCTGACGCGGTGGTCAGCATAACGCGACCGGCCGGGACACGCGACGGATGGCTGGCCTAGAATGCTGGAAACGGTCAGGGATTTCACGAGATGGCCACTGAGAAAGGATCGGCCCGGGTGTCGTCCGGCTCCAGCAAGGAAGAGGCGCGCACACCGGTCGCGGATCGCATACGCGAGCGCATCCAGAAAGCGGGCGGACGCTTCTTCGCCAACGACAACATCGCGGAATACCTCGAGCCCGGTGAGATGGACTCTCTCATCAACGAGGTCGAGGGCGAGTTCAAGCGCGTGCTGAACGCGCTCGTGATCGACACCGAGAACGACCACAACACCCAAGACACGGCGCGCCGCGTCGCGAAGATGTATTTGCGCGAGGTGTTCGGCGGGCGTTACGTGCCGGAACCGCGCGTGACCGAGTTCCCGAACGTGTCGCGACTCTCTGAGCTCATGATCGTGGGCCCGGTCACCGTGCGCAGCGCGTGCTCGCATCATCTATGCCCCATCATCGGCCGTATCTGGGTGGGCGTGATGCCGAACGAAGGCTCGGCGCTGATCGGACTCTCGAAGTACGCGCGCCTCGTCGAATGGATGATGAACCGGCCGCAGATCCAGGAAGAAGCGATCGCGCGCCTGGCCGATCTGCTCGAGGACAAGATGCAGCCGGATGGGCTCGCGCTCGTCATGGAGGCCGATCACTACTGCATGCAGTGGCGCGGCGTCAAAGACATGGACTCGAAGATGACGAACAGCGTCATGCGCGGCGCGTTCCTGCGCAACTCGAGTCTGCGCCGCGAGTTCCTGGCGCTGATGTCGGGCAAGGGGAAGTAACATGCTCGTACGACTCGTCTACGCGAGCCGCGCTGCCGGCGCGATCGACGACGCGCTGGTAAAGGCGATCTGCGAAGCCGCCTCGTCGCGCAACGCGGAGCAGGGCATCACCGGCGTGCTGTGTACGCAGCAGGGCCAGGAAGCGTTCTTGCAGGTGCTCGAAGGCTCGCGCGGCGATGTCAATGCGCTCTACTCCAGTATCGTGCGCGATCCTCGGCATCGCGACGTGACGCTGTTAGCGTACGAGGAAATCGACCAGCGGCGTTTCGGCAGCTGGCGCATGGGCACCGTGGATTTGAAGCGCATCCACCTCGGCACGATCCTGCGTTATTCCGAGCGCGCCGTGCTCGATCCATTCGTGACGACCGGCAAGGCCGCGCTCGCGTTGCTCGAGGAGCTCGTAGCGTCGGCGGCAATCACGTCGCGGGACTAGTCGTGACGCGAGATCCATCGGACGGCGCACATGTGACGATGTGATCACGCTGGAGAACGTGTCGAAGGTCTACTCCCGCTCCGGCGCTCCGGCGGTCACGGGCGTGAACCTCGTTGTCGAATCCAACTCGGTGCTCGTCCTCGTCGGTGAGTCGGGCAGCGGCAAGACCACCGCGTTAAAGCTCATTAATCGTCTCATCGAGCCCTCGTCCGGACGCATCACGATCGATGGTGCGGACGTGCGCGCGATCGATCCAATCGTTCTGCGACGCAGTATCGGCTATGCGTTTCAGGGCATCGGGCTGTTCCCGCACATGACCGTCGGCGAGAACGTCGCCGTCGTGCCGCGACTGCTTCGTTGGCCGCGGCCCGAAATCGAGATGCGCGTTGACGAGCTGCTGCACCTAATGGGCCTCCCGCCGGACGAGTATCGCGACCGGTATCCAAGCGCTCTCTCGGGCGGGCAGCAGCAGAGGATTGGTGTTGCGCGAGCGCTTGCGGGGCGTGCGAAGGTGCTACTCATGGACGAGCCGTTCGGGGCACTCGATCCGATTACGCGCGACGAGTTACAGGTGGAAGTAAAACGCCTGCAACGCTCGCTCGAGCTCACCGTCGTGCTCGTGACGCACGACATCACCGAGGCGTTCCTGCTGGCCGACAAGATTGCCGTGATGAAGGGCGGGCGTATTCTTGCCCATGACACGCCTGCCGCAGTGCTCTCGGCTTCGCACGAATACGTCCGGCATCTGATGGAGATGCCGAAGCGACAGGCCGATCGCGTCGCGCAGCTCGATGCCCTCGGCCGATGAGCACGGCACTGGCCGACCAGCTCGCGCTGCTGCCCGACTACCTGAGCCGGCACTTGCTTTTGACGGTGGTGGCGCTGGCGTTCGGTATCGCGTTCAGCCTGCCGGTGGCGTTCGTGCTGCTGCGCGTGCGCCGGCTGCGCGATCCCGTGCTGATGGTCGCGAGCGGGATTCAGACGGTGCCGGGTCTTGCGCTGCTCGCGCTCATGGTTCCGGTGCTGCGCCAGATCGGCTTTGTACCGGCGGTCATTGCGCTGTCGCTATACAGCGTTCTGCCTGTGCTGCGCAACGCGGTGACCGGCATCGAGAACGTCGACGGCAACCTCATCGAGGCCGGCCGTGGTCTCGGCATGACTCCGAATCAGTTGCTGTTCAGGGTGCAGTTACCGCTCGCGATGCCCGTGATCGTGGCCGGCATCCGGACGGCGACGGTGTGGGTCGTGGGGATGGCGACGTTGTCGACGGCCGTGGGAGCGACCAGCCTCGGCAACTACATTTTCAGCGGGCTACAGACACAGAACTACACGGCAGTGCTGGTCGGTTGCGTTGCCGCCGCTGCGCTCGCGCTCACGCTCGACCGACTCGTTCGCTTCGTAGAGGTCGCGGTCGCGATGCGAAGTCGCGGTCGCGTGATAGCAGCGGTCGCTGCGACGGTGGGTGTCGTGGTCGTCGGTGTCGCTCCGTTGCTGATCGGGCTCGCTCGATCCGCCGGCCCGCCTATTATCATCGCGACGAAGACGTTCACGGAGCAGTACGTCTTGGGCGCGCTGATTGCGGATGAACTCGATTCTGCGGACCTTCACGCGCGCGTACTCCAGAGCCTGGGTTCGACGGTCGCGTTCGATGCGCTCGTCGGTGGGCGCATCGACTGCTACGTCGACTATACGGGGACGATCTGGGCCAATTACATGAAGCGCGCCGGCAACCCGGGGCGCGCGGCGATGCTGCGCGAAGTCCGCGAGTGGCTCGCCGCGGAGCACGGGGTCGAGATCGCGGCTCGGCTCGGCTTCGAGAACGCCTATGCGCTCGCGATGGACCGCCGCCGTGCGGAGGAGCTCGGTGTGCACACCATCGACGACCTCGTGGCAGTCGCACCGCGCCTGAAGGTGGGCGGCGACTATGAGATCTTCGGCCGACCGGAGTGGCGCGACCTCACGAGCGCCTACGGCCTCTCGTTCGACGCGCTCGTGACCATGGACAGCTCGCTCATGTACTCCGCCGTCGCGGCGGGAACGGTAGACGTCATCACGGCCTTCTCCACCGATGGGCGTATCCCGGCATTCGATCTCGTTCTGCTCGAGGACCCGCGTGGCGCATTGCCGCCCTACGACGCCGTCGTGCTGCTCGGAGCCGACGCCGAACGGCGTCACCCCGGCGTCCGGCGTGCGCTTGCCGGGCTCGATGGCGCCATCGACGCGCAGGCAATGCGTGCGGCGAACCGCCACGTGGATCTCGAGGGTGGCACGGTGGCGGAGGCTGCGGCGCGGCTCGCGCGGCGCATCGCGGACGCCAACTAGGCACGGTATTCGTCCTCCGCGACGGGGCTTGCTTATGTAGACGCTACGACTCATGGCGCTGTTCTTCTTCGTCGTGGGTCTCGAGGTCAAACGGGAAATCACGGTCGGGGAGCTCAAGTCCGCAAGGCGGGCACTGCTGCCGATCGTCGCCGCCGGCGGCGGCTTGATCGTGCCGGTGGTCCTCTACATGTTGCTGAACTCCGGCGGCCCCGGCGCACGCGGGTGGGGCGTACCGATGTCCACCGATACGGCCTTCGCGCTCGGGCTGCTCGCGCTGTTCGGTCGGCGCGTGCCCCTCGCCCTCAAAGTTTTCGTTGCCGCGCTGGCCGTTGCCGATGACGTGGGCGCTATCCTCGTCATTGCGGTCCTCTACACGTCCCACCTTTCGGTGCCTGCGCTGGTGTTCTCGGCGGGCGTCTTTCTGTCCGCCTACGCTTTGAATCGGGCGAAAGTCTATCGAGCTCTGCCATACGCGATTCTCGGTGCCTTGCTCTGGCTCGGCATCTTCTACTCGGGCGTGCACGCGACGCTGGCCGGTGTTTTGCTCGCCGCGGTGATCCCGACCCGGAGTCCGCCGGCGCCTGGCGGCCTGTTGCAGCAAAGTACCGCGGCGTTCAAGGCGCTGGAGGCGCCGCTGCCCGGGCAGACCGAGGGCAACCGCTACGAAGCCGTGGTGAACGTTTTGGAAACCGTGCTCGAGCGGTTGCTGTCGCCGGCGAGGCGTTTGGAGCGCGACCTGCAGCCCTGGTCTGCGTATTGCGTGCTGCCGCTCCTGGCGCTCGCGAACGCGGGCGTGGTCTTCGCAGGGCACGTCGCGAACCTGCTGGAGCCCCGTGAGCCTCGGCACGATCCTCGGCCTCGTGCTGGGCAAGCCGCTGGGGATTGTCGTGGCGGCCTTCGTGGTCGTGCGCCTCGGGTTCGCGGACCTGCCCGATGGAGTCACGTGGCGGCGGCTACTCGGCGCGGCTTGTGTCTGCGGTATCGGCTTCAGCGAGTCGGTCTTTTTTGCCGATGCGGCATTTACCGGTACCGAGCTGCTGCCGCTCAGCAAGCTCAGTGTGATCGTGGCTTCGACTCTCGCGGCCGCACTCGGTTGGATCGTGCTGCGGTGGGCCGACCGAACGGCGGAACTCCAGCAGACTGCGCTGTAGGGGCGTCGGCCGGTTCGCGGGTGCGAAGCTCGTCCGCCGTGGGTTCTTCTTTATCGAGTCACGGCAACGTGAGCGTGCTGTGTGCTCGCGAGGTGAGCGTGTATCTGCGCGACCGCGGCGGCACCTTCGCCGATCGCGCCGCCCACGCGTTTGACGGAGCCCGAGCGCACGTCGCCGATCGCGAAGACGCCGGGAACGGCGGTCTCCAGCGGCAGTTTCGCCTCGCCGGTCGTCACGAACCCCTGAGCGTCGACGGTGACCCCACAGCCTTCGAGCCACTCCGTGCACGGTTCCGCTCCGAGGAACAGGAACACGTGGCGGGTCGGCAGAGCGGTCTCGCGACCAGTCTCGCGCTGGCGCAACTTCACGGACTCGACGCCCAAGTCGTGCGAACCCGTGAGCTCGACGATCTCCGTATGGGTCAGCAGCGAGATGTTCGCGATCGAGTCGATGCGGTCGATCAGGTACTTCGACATGCTGGCCGCTAGTCCGGAGCTTCGTACGAGCATCCAGACTTTGGCGGCGAAGCCCGAGAGATACACTGCGGCTTGTCCCGCCGAGTTACCTCCGCCGACGAGGACGACTTCCTGGCCCGCGCACATCTTCGCTTCGATCGGCGAGGCCCAATACCAGATTCCGCGGCCCTCGAGCTCCTGGATTCTCGGGTAGTCCGGCCGCCGGTAACGCGCTCCACTCGCGATGACGACGGTGCGGCTGCGCAGTTCGGTGCCGTCGGCCAGCTTCAGCACCAGTGCGCCATCCGGATCAGAGCGCGTGCAATCGATGCCGACGACCTCGGCCGGAATGTCCATGCGCGCGCCGAACTTCTGCGCTTGGGTAAACGCACGGCCGGCCAGGGCCTGACCCGAGATGCCGGTCGGGAACCCGAGGTAGTTCTCGATGCGTGCGCTCGCGCCGGCCTGGCCGCCGAACGCGCGCGCGTCGACGACGACGACGGCAAGACCCTCGGACGCGGCGTACACCGCGGCGCCGAGACCGGCCGGGCCCGCGCCGACGATCGCGACGTCGTAAACGGCTATCCGCCCCGTCCGCATCGAGCATGCCGATGCAGCGCGCGAGTGCGTTGTCCGTCGGGTTGCGCAGGATCGAGCCGTCCGGGCACACCGCTATCGGCAGTTCCGTGGGAGTCGGCGCGTAGCGCTCGACGATGAGTCGTGCATCGGGATCGTTCACGGGGTCCAGCACGAGGTGCGGAATGCTGTTGCGGGTCAGGAAATTGTCGAGTCGCGCGACGTCGGGAGAGCCGTCGGGGCCGATCAACAGCGGGCCGCCGGCTCCGCTCTCGATGAGCGCCACGCGCCGCAGGATCAGGGCGCGCATGATCTTCTCGCCCAACACGGCGTCGGCGATCAGTAAAGCACGCAGGCGTTCCGGCGGAATCAGCACGGCGTGTAGCTGTCCGACGGCCGTCCCATCGAGGAACGAGCGTCGGCCCGAAAGCTGGCCGAGCTCGCCCGAGAACATGCCGGGGTGATGGTCGACAACCGTGAGGCTGTGACCATGACCGTCGCGCCCCGTGACGCGCACAGAGCCCGAGAGCACCACGAACATTCCTGGGCTCGGCTTGCCGGTCTCGAACAGTCGATCGCCGTCGGCGTAGTCCTGCGGCTCGCCGAAGTGCACGGCCCGCTCGATTTCCTCCGTGGAGAGCACCGGAAACGCCTGCGCCCGCCGCGTCGCGATCGTCGGCGAGGAAAACTCCGTGGCGCTCATTCGAGGACCATGCCGATGCGGTCCACATAGCACCAACTCCAGTCCTCGCCGGGCTCGATCGAGGACATGATCGGGTGTTTCGTGGCGTGATAGTGCTTCGTCGCGTGGCGGTTCTTGGAGTCGTCGCAGCAGCCTACGTGACCGCAGGCGCGACAGATGCGTAAGTGAACCCAGTCGTCGCCGAGCTGCAAGCACTCCTCGCAACCGTCCGTGCGGGGCTCCGCGGTTTTGACGAACGCCAAGTGGGCGCATCCCATGGTTCACCTCGAGACGTACGACGGACGAGCACGTGCAGGAAGCACGCCTCGAAATCTAGCATGGCGCTGGCGCGTCGCCGAGTGATACCAAAGTCGAACCGTGGGGTTCGGGAAACACGGGCGCGCGCGGGGACCGACACGCGACCGGCGGCCTTCGAGACCGCCGGTCGGCATCAGTGAGGGTTCGATCGAAAGAGGGCGGCTGGATTGCCCGGAAGCCCTCGTCGCTGGAGCCGGGGCGGCCGGCTATTTCTTGTCGATGGTCAGCAAAGTCAGATTTGAGTCGGCGGCGATGCACTCGGCCTGGTTGATACCGAGCTCCTTGCGCACGAGGTTGGTGCCCTGGACGAGGGACACCATCTTGTACAGAGCGTGGCGGCGCGCCATGCCCTCCCGACCCATGCCGCAGTCCGAGGACAGCACGAGCCTTTCCGCCGGAATGTGCTGCAACGCCAGGCGGATATGGTCGGCGACCTCCGTGGGGGTCTCGACCTGCAGGGAGTGGTGATCGATCACCCCGATCGCCACCTTCATGTCCGTGATCTCTTTGCCGATGGCTTCCAGGTCCATGCCCCCGGAGCTGCACGACTCAAACGTGATCACGTCCGCGTCGACCTTGTTCAGGATCTTCAGCGCCGGCTTGTAGCTTTGCACCTGCGCGAACATCCGCTGCTGGGAAGGGTTACCCCAGCAGGTGTGACACCACACCTCGGTCTTGGCCCTTAAGCCCCGCACGGTGTTGTTGAACACCTCCAGCATGAACTCCGGATTGATGACCTTGTCGACCACCCCGCGGGCGGCCAGCAGGTGGATCTGCGGCTCCTCCATCTGGATGACCGGGCAGCCGGCATCCGCCAGGGCGTGGAGCTCCTCGTTGAAGGCATCGGAGATCGCCCAGATGCGCTCGCGCACGTCCTTGTAGTAGAAGTCCTGCACCGCAAAGGCCACGAGCTCCGGCGTCACGGTGCCGAACTTCACGGGCTTTTGCGTCTGGCGCTGCGCGGCCTTCCACATCTGCGCGTACTGCATCGTGCCCCGGCCGATCGGTCCGACGATGCTCGGCATCAGGCGGGCTTCGATGTAGTCGTGCAGGATGTGGCCGCGCGGGAAGCCGATGCCCCCGCCGCCGATCGGGGCCATCTTAGGGATCCCGTCAAACCCTGCCATGTGAAACGGCGGGTAGCTGGTCCAGCTCTGGCCGCCGATGTCCTGGGTAAAGCGCACGTCGCCGTCGGTGACGATGTCTAGCCCCGCGATCAGCTGCTCGTTCAAGTACACGGACAGCGCGTCCTCGTACTGCTCGCGAAAGCGCGTCTCCACCATCGCCTGAAGGAAGCTCTTCAGGCCCATGTTCTCCGTATACCAGCTCGGCCGCGGCAGCGACCCCGTGATGGTCGTAGGCAACAACTGTTTCGCCGTGGCACGTAGCATTGGTGGTAACCCCTTCTGTATCGTTAGTAGCCGGCGCGAGCCGACATTTCATTCGGAGCCGGCTACAATATTGTAGAAACTGCTCACCGACAACCCTAAACGGCTCGAGCCGCCGGTGCGTTCCGTCGCGCCGCGGGTTCTGCCGCCAAGCAGGCAGTTTCTTGGATCAGCCGCGGCTAAAGACCCGGGAAGCAAAGGAGACATTTTCATGGATTTGGGCAACGGCCTCGGTCATTTGACGTATTCGACGCTCGTGCACCCGGGTGATACCTGGGCCGAGATGTGGGACAGCTTGAATCGCTACGTGCCGCAGGTGAAAGCGCGCGTGTCGCCGGACAAGACTTTCGGCGTGTCGCTGCGGCTCTCGGCCTCGTCGGTAAAAACACTGACGGGCGACCCGCAAGAGCGCGACCGCCTGAAGGAGTTCCTGCACTCGCACGACATGTATCTGTATACGGTGAACGCGTTCCCGTACGGACCGTTCAAGAATCGTGTCGTGAAGAAGGACGTGTACGAACCCGACTGGAGCACGGACCTGCGTTCCACGTACACGATGCAGGTGGCCGACATCCTGGCGGAGATCGCCTCGCCGAACGTCAATCCCTCCATCCAGAGCCCACCACTCGGCTTCAAGCCGAACGTCAAGGGCCCCGAGTACGTCAACGAATTCACGCGCCACGTGATCAGCACCGTCGCTCACATGGTGATGCTCGAGAAGCGCACGGGCCGCACCGTCACGCTGGCGCTCGAGCCCGAGCCCGCCTGCTTCCTCGAGACCACGGAAGAGGCCATCGACTACTTCAAAAACCACCTGTACGCGAGCGAGGCCGTGCGCCAGCTCGTGACCGCGACCGGCTTGAGCAACTCGCAGGCCGAGTCTGCGCTGCGCAGGCACTTGGGCATGGTGTACGACATCTGCCATCAGGCGGTGGAGTACGAAGACATTGGCAAGTCGCTGGGTATGCTGGACGCCGCCGGCATTCCGGTGTTCAAGCTGCAGGAAGCCGCGGCGCTACGCGTGCCGGACGTGACGCCGGAAACGGTCGAGGCGATGCGGCCGTTCGCGGACACCGTGTACCTCACGCAGACGATCGAGAAGATCGGCGACAAGCTGAACCGGTACTTGAACCTCGAGGATGCGTTCGCCGCGTTCGAGGCGAATCCGAAGCTGAAGCGTGAGTGGCGCACGCACGTACACGTGCCCGTGTTCCTCGACAAGATCGGCGAGCACTTCGAGACCACGCGCTTCGCGATCGAGGATGCGCTGAAGTACCACAAGAAGCACAAGAGCTCGCCGCAGCTCGAGATCGAAACCTATACGTGGGACGTGCTGCCGGATTCGATGAAGACCGGCTCGATCGTCGACTACGTGGAGCGCGAGCTCGACTGGGTCGAAGGTCAGCTCCGCTAACTGGATTGGAGTTCAAATAATGAAAGTCGGATTTCTTGGGCTCGGCCGCATGGGCCAGGCCATGGCGGGGCGCGTGCTCGGTGGTGGGCACGAGCTCGTCGTCTACAACCGCACGCGCGAGAAGTGCGCGGAGCTCGAGAAGGCCGGCGCGAAAGTCGCGGCCTCGATGACGGAGGCGTGCCGCGGCCGTGAAGTCGTGCTCAGCATGCTGACGGACGACAAGGCGCTGCACGAGGTCGTGAAGGACGGCGTCGTGCCGGGGCTCGCGAAGGGCGCCATCCACGTGGCGATGGGCACGCATAGTGTGGCCGCGCTGCGCGAGATCGAAGCGATCCACACCGCGGCGGGTCAGGTGTTCATCTCGGCGCCCGTGCTTGGCCGGCCGGAAGCGGCTGCCCAGGGCCAGGTCGGTATCGTGGCAGCGGGCCCGAAGGACGCGGTCGCGAAGGTTCAGCCTCTGTTCGCACTCATCGGTCGGCGCACGTTCGATTGCGGCGTGAAGCCCGAAGGCGCCGCGGCCGTGAAGCTCGCGAATAACATGGTGCTCGGCTGCGCGGTCGAAGCCATGGGCGAAGGCTTCGCACTCACGCGCAAGTACGGCGTCGAGCCGGCCGCGTTCTTCGAAGTCATGACGGACGGCTTGTTCAACGCGCCGGCGTACAAGGTGTACGGCAACATCATCGCGAAGGAAGCCTACGCCACGGCGGGCTTCACCACGGCGCTCGGCTTGAAGGACACGAATCTGATGCTCGCGGCCGCGCTCTCGGCGAACGTGCCGCTGCCGAGCCTGAACGTGTATCGCGACCGTCTGCTCACGGCCATGGCGAGCGGCGAAGGCGACCTCGACTGGTCGGTCATGGCGCGCGTGCAGGCTCGCGCGAGCGGTCTGAAATAGATTCTCGGGAGTAGCACAGTGATCAACGCAGGTATCGTCGGACTCGGTTGGTGGGGCAGGACGCTGGTCGAAGGCGTCTTCGGTTCGAGCAAGGAGATTCAATTCGTCGCGGGCTCTGCGCGCACGCACACCGATGATCTGAAGACATTCGCGAAGCAGCACAGCTTCCAGCTCTACGGCACGTTCGACGAGATGCTGCAGCACAAAGGCCTCGACGCCGTGGTCCTCGCCACGCCGCATTCGCTGCACGTGCCGCAAACGATTGTCGCCGCGCAGGCCGGCAAGCACGTGTTCTGCGAAAAGCCCTTCGCGCTGCACGGCGCGGAAGCCCGCGAGGCTGTCAAAGCCATCGAGAAAGCCGGCGTTACGCTCGGCTTGGGCTACAACCGCCGCTGGCATCCCGAGATGACGAAGCTGCGCAACATGATCGACAGCGGCGAGCTCGGCGTCATCCTGCACGTCGAAGCCACGATGACGTTCCCGAATGCGCTGCAGTTGAAGGCCGATGCGTGGCGCGCGAGCCGCGACGAGACGCCGTGCGGCGGACTCACGCCGATGGGCGTGCACGCCATCGACGGCATGATCGATCTCTGCGGCCCCATCGACGAGGTGTACTGCCAGAGCTTCCGGCGCGTCGTCTCCGTCGACGCCGACGACACCACGTCGATCCTGTTCCGCATGAAGGAAGGCATGTCGGGGTACCTTGGCACGATGACGGCCACGGGTGGCGGTTTCAGCTTCCAGGTGTACGGCTCGAAGGGTTATGTGCGGCTCGAGGGCATGACGCACGTCGCGGGTGCGCCGTCCGAGGAGCGCCGCTCGCGCCTGTTCGGCAACTGCATCTTCAAGCCCATCGCGGGCCCCGCGAAGGTGTGGCAGGCCGAAGGCCTCGACGTCACGCGCGCCACGCTCGAAGCGTTTGCGCGCGCGGCGCAGGGCAAGGAGAAGTTCCTGATCCCGACGGAAGAGATGGTGCACGGCGCGGCTGTGACCGAGGCCATCATCCGTTCGGCCGACACGCATCTGCCCGAGAAGGTCCGCAAGGCTTAGTCGCAAGGAGTCCCATGAAGCCCTTCATTCGCCCATTGCTCATGGGCGCAGCACTCGCCAGTGCTACGCCCGCGTTCGCGCAGCTCGACAACCTCGCCGAGCAGTTGCGCACCACGCCCATCACGACGCAGAAGATCGCCGACAACTTCCACGTGCTGTTCGGTGTCGGCGGCAACATCCTCGTGTCGATCGGTGGTAACGGCACGTTGATCGTCGACGGCCAGTTTCCGCAGATGGTGCCGAAGTACAAAGCCAAGATCGGTGAACTCGGCGGCGGCAAGATCGACTTCGTGATCAACACGCACTGGCACTTCGATCACTCCGAAGGCAACCAGGTGCTCGGCCCCGAGGGCACGTGGATCGTGGCGCAGGAGAACTCGCGCCAGATGCTCACGCAGAACAACGTCGTCAATCTCGTGGCGACGAAACGCGAGCAGCCAAAGTATCCCGAGACCGCGTTACCCGTGATTACCTACGACGACTCGATGCGCTTGCATTTCAACGGTGAGCGCATCGATCTCCTGCACTACGGCCCGGCGCACACCACGGGCGACACGGCCGTCGTGTTCCGCATGCACAAGACCGTGCACATGGGCGACGTCTACAACAATGCGGGCTACCCCTTCATCGACGCCGACAATGGCGGCAGCTTGAACGGCGTGATCGAGTTCAGCTCGAAGGTGCTCGGTGAGATCGACGCGGACTACATCGTGGTGCCCGGCCACGGCCCGGTAGCGAACTACCAGGCGCTGGCCGATTACGTTGCGATGCTGACGACGATTCGGGACCGCATGAAGGCCCTGATCGACAGCGGCGCCACGCTGCAGCAGGTGGTGGCCGCGCGGCTGACTTCCGAGTGGGACAAACAGAAAGGCGACCCCGCGGCCTTCCTGAACCGCTCGTACACCAGCCTCACGCGCAAGTAGCGCACCTTGCCAGGGTAGGGGCGGGCGAGTAGCGTTGCTTGAATCGCCGCGCGACCTGCGCGCAGCCTTACGGGGGGCTTATGAACGGCTATCGATGGACGTCGCTGCTCGGTGCGGCGCTTGCGTGTGCGGCCGCGATCGGCGCGACGAGCAGCTTCGCTGCGGTCGACGCCAAGGGCTTCACGATCGTCAAGCCGGACGAGATCGTGTGGACACCCGGCACGGACGGGCCCGACATCGCCGTGGTCTACGGCGATCCGACCAAGCAGGGCTTCTACATCATCCGCGCGCGCTTCAAGCCCGGCGTCATGTCGAAGCCGCACTACCATCCGACCGACCGGCACGTGACGGTCATTTCCGGCACGTGGTGGGCCGGAACCAGTGCCGACGGCGATCGGAGCAAGACCGTGCCGCTCGGCCCCGGCAGCTACATGATGCATCCTGCGGGCGCCGTGCACTTCGACGGGGCGAAGGATGTCGAGGCCATCGTCGAAATCAAAGGTATTGGACCCGCGCCGTCGATCCCGGCCGGCAAATGATTCACTAGTCGAGACGAAACATGAAACACGAATTACCGCCGAACGCACTCGAGCCGGTTGCCGGCAACGGCCTGCTGCACCGCCGGCTGTTCCTGACGCAAGGCGCGGCGGTGCTCGGCACCGGTGTGGCGCTGCTGACGGCACGCAACGCCTCGGCGGCGCCGTTCGAGGTACCTGCCACGATGAAGACGCCGGGCACGCCGGCCAGCGGCTACGGCGAGCGCTCGCACTTCGAGTCCAAGGTGCAGCGCATGACGAACGGTGCGCCGCCGACACCCGGCACCGGCGGTTCGCGCACGCCGCTCGAGCATCTCGAGGGCATCATCACGCCGAACGGGTTGCATTTCGAGCGCCACCACAACGGCATTCCGGACATCGACCCCGAGCAGCACCGCGTGCTGATCCACGGGCTCGTCGAACGGCCGCTCGTGTTCAGCTTGGACGCGCTGTCGCGCTACCCGCTCGTGTCGCGCATCCAGTTCCTCGAGTGCTCGGGCAACAGCGGCGGCATGAATGCGCCCGAACCCGCGCAACAGGGCGCGGGTGCGCTGCATGGTCTCGTGTCGTGCGCCAATTGGACCGGCGTGCCGCTGTCGATCCTGCTGCAGGAAGCCGGCGTGAAACCCGAAGGCAAGTGGTTGCTCGCCGAAGGCGCGGACGCCGCCGGCATGAGCCGCAGCGTGCCGCTCGCGAAAGCCTACGACGACGCCATCCTCGCGCTGTACCAGAACGGCGAGCGATTGCGGCCGTCGAACGGCTACCCCGTGCGGCTGTTCCTGCCGGGCTACGAAGGCAACATGAACGTGAAATGGCTGCGGCGCATCAAGGTCACGGCCGAGCCCACGATGACGAAGGACGAGACGTCGAAGTACACCGATCTCCTGCCGAACGGCCGTGCGGAGATGTTCACGTTCCCGATGGGCGTGAAGTCCGTCATCACGTCGCCGTCGGGCACGCAGAAGATGCAGGGTGCGGGGCTGTACCAGATCTCCGGCATCGCGTGGTCGGGCGCGGGCAAGATTCGCCGCGTCGACGTCTCCGCGGATCGCGGCAAGACGTGGGCGCCCGCGAAGCTCGACGAGCCCGTGCTGTCGAAGGCCGTGGCGCGCTTCCGGCTGCCGTGGCGCTGGGACGGCGGCCCGAGCGTGCTGATGAGCCGCGCCACGGATGAAACGGGCAACGTGCAGCCGACGCGAGCGAAGCTCATGGCGGATCGCGGACCGAATTATCGGTATCACTACAACGCAATCCAGAGCTGGAACGTCACGGCAGCGGGGGAGATCGGCAATGTCTACGTGTAAGCCGATCGTCATCGCGGTTGCGCTGCTCGGCCGGTCGCTTCCGCAGTCGCTCAGGATGGCCCGCACCTCGGTGTGCCCGTGTCGCCAGCGGACATCGCCGCGTGGGACATCAGCGTCGGCCCGAGCGGCGCCGGTTTGCCGCAAGGCTCTGGCACCGCGACCGCGGGCGCGGGCGTGTACAACACGAAGTGCATCGCGTGCCACGGCGAGAAGGGCGTGGGCAAGCCGAGCGACCAGCTCGTCGGCGGCAGCGGCACGCTGCGCGACGCGGCGCCCGTGCGTACCGTCGGCAGCTACTGGCCGTACGCGACGACGCTGTTCGACTACATCCGCCGAGCGATGCCGTGGCCGCAGCCGCAGTCGCTGACTTCCGACGAAGTCTACGCGCTGACGGCGTACCTGCTGTTCTTGAACGGCGTAGTCGGCGAAACCGACGTCATGAACGCGACGACGTTGCCGAAAGTGGTGATGCCGAACCACGATAACTTCGACGTCGCCTACCACGAACAGCGCCGCCGCTGACGAGGCGAAGACCGATGGGACGGCTGCTCAGACCAGCCAACCCACTTCGCGGCGCCAGTGGAGCTCCGCGGCGTCGTTCGCGGCTCGGTCGCCTGGGCGCGGCGGGTCGGGTTGCGCTTTCGCCAGGATCTCCGCCAGCGGCGGCAGACCGACGTCGCGGCGCAGCTGTTCGACGCTCATAGGTTCGGCGAGCGGGCAGGGTTCGAGACGGCCGCTCTCGCCAGGGCGCAGTTGCGTGCCGTAGCGCTGCGGGCGGTCTTCGAACACGTTGATACGATCGTCGAGATACGCGAGCTGCCACGCGGGCGCCGCGCCGGCTGCGACGGCGGCTGCCAGCAACTCACGGCAACGGCGCATGAACTTCGGCTCGCCGATGGCGTGCTGGGCAACGAGAAACGCCGCCTCCGCGCCGCGCGCACCGACGAGCGGCGTGCCGGGCCAACCGTGCTCCGCGATGATCTCACGCAGCCGCGCGGCATTGGTGCGGTGCACGGCCTCCATGCGCGGGTGGTAACCGTCGAACAGCGAGCCGTCGCTCGCGAGCTCCGCGCGCACGGTGAGATCGTGCTCACGCAACGCGATCAGCTCGGCGGTCAGGGGCTCGTTCATGCGCCGGCGAACCTGCTGCGGAACACGAAGTGCACGGCGCCGAGCACGCATAGCGCGGCCCAGAGGTAGTCGAGCTTCAACGACTCCTCGAGATACAACAGCGCAAACGGCACGAACACGGTCGGCGTGATGACTTCCTGTGGCAGCTTCGGCATGCGTGTCGCTCGAATCGTCCGGACCTCATTCAGTATCGCATGCCGGGCCGCCGCGCAGATGCGCCCCTGTTGCCGCGCGGCCGTTGCCGTTACCCTTGCGCGATGGCCGATATCCCCGCCGACCGCCCGAAGGGCAAATCGCTGAAGCCGCTGCGCGCCCTGGCGCCGTATCTCGTACCGCATTGGCGCGTGCTCGCCGTGGCGCTTGGCTCCTTGCTCGTAGCAGCGACTGCGCAGCTCGCGTTACCCGTGGCGCTGCGGTTCCTGATCGACGAAGGGCTCGCCGTGCGCGACGCGGCCACGGTCAACCGTTACTTCGTCGCGTTCCTGGCCGCAGCCGTCATCTTCGGCGCGTTCGCGGCGCTGCGTTTCTATCTCGTGTCGTGGCTCGGCGAACGCGTCGTCGCCGACATGCGCAACGCCGTGTACGCGAAAGTCATTCGCATGGACCCGACGTTCTTCGAGGTTACGCGCACGGGCGAGGTGCTGTCGCGGCTCACGGCGGACACCACGCTCGTGCAGTCGATCTCCGGTGTCGGCATCTCGATCTCGCTGCGGTCCGCGCTGACGCTCGTCGGCTCGCTCGTGATGCTCGTGGCGACGAGCCCGAGACTGACGTTGATGATCGTGGTGCTGATGCCGCTGATCGTGGTGCCGCTCCTGATGCTCGGCCGGCGCGTGCGCCGGCTCTCGCGCGACTCGCAGGATCGCGTCGCGGATGCGAGCGCGCTCGCGGGCGAGACGATCAACGCCGTGCAGACGGTGCAGGCGTTTACGCTCGAAGCATTGCAGACCCGGCGCTTCAGCGACGCTGTGACGCATTCGTTCAACGTGGCCGTGACGCGCATCCGGATCCGCGGCTGGCTCACGGCGCTCGCCACGACGCTCGTGTTCAGCGCGATCACGCTCGTGCTGTGGATCGGCGCGCGTCAGGTGCTGGCCGGCACGCTCACGTTCGGGCTCTTGAGCCAGTTCCTGCTGTACGCCGGCTACATGGGCGTCTCGGCGGCCTCGCTGTCGGAAATGTGGGGCGAAGTGCAGCGCGCCGCCGGCGCCATGGAGCGGCTCGTCGAGCTCGCGTCTGCCGAGCCGAACATCAAGGCGCCTGCCGTGCCCGTGCCGTTGCCCAGCCCGAGCCGCGGCCGCATCCAGTTCGAGCACGTGAAGTTCCGCTATCCGTCGCGGCCCGAAGCCGCGGCACTCGAGGATTTCACGTTGACGATCGAGTCGGGCGAGACCGTGGCTTTCGTCGGCCCGTCGGGCGCCGGCAAGAGCACCACGTTCCAGCTGCTGCTGCGGTTCTACGATCCCGGGTCCGGGCGCCTCTTGATCGACGGCGTGGACATCTCGCGCGCAGTCCCCGAGCAAGTGCGCAAGCTGATCGGCCTCGTGCCGCAGGACACCGTGCTATTCGGCGCATCGGCGCGCGAGAACATCCGTTACGGCAGGCCGGATGCAACGGACGCCGAGATCGAAGCCGCCGCGCGTGCCGCGGAGGCCGACGAGTTTCTGCGGGCGCTGCCCGAGGGCTACGACACATTTCTCGGCGAGCGCGGCATGCGGCTCTCGGGCGGCCAGCGGCAGCGCATCGCGATCGCGCGCGCGATTCTCAAGAACCCACCAATTCTGCTGCTCGATGAAGCCACGAGCTCGCTCGACGCCGCAAGCGAGCTGCTCGTGCAGCAGGCGCTGGAAAAGCTCATGCGCGAGCGCACGACGATCATCATCGCGCACCGGCTTGCTACGGTGCAGAAGGCCGATCGCATCGTCGTGATCAATCACGGCCGCATCGTCGCGAGCGGCAGCCACACGCAGCTGCTCACGGCGAGCCCGCTGTACGCGCGGCTCGCGCAGTTGCAGTTCGGGGCCGCGGGCGCAGTGCTCGAGGAGACGGCCGATGCGGCTGTGGTCGCTCGAGGGTAACCGCCAGCGGCTCGACGGCGGCGCCATGTTCGGCAACGTGCCGCGCGCCCTGTGGCAGCAGTGGCTCGTTCCCGACGCAGAGAATCGGCTCGAGTTCGCGTGCCGCTGTCTGCTCGCCGAAGAACTCGACGGCGCCACGGTGTTGTTCGAGACTGGCATCGGCGCGTTCTTCAACCCGAAGCTGAAAGCGCGGTTTGGCGTGCTCGAGGACGAGCACGTGTTGCTGCGTTCGCTTGCCGAACGCGGCCTGCGGCACGAGGACGTCGACGTCGTCGTGCTGAGCCATTTGCACTTCGATCATGCGGGCGGATTGCTCTCGGCGTTCGAGGAAGGGCAGCCGCCGCGGCTGTTGTTCCCGAACGCGCGGTTCGTCGTGAGCAGAACCGCGTGGCAGCGCGCGGTTGCGCCGCATCCGCGCGATCGCGCGTCGTTCATTCCGGAGCTGCCGAAACTGCTGAGCGCCAGCGGCCGGCTCGAGCTCGTCGACGGGCCGGAAGCTGCGTGTCTCGGCCCGCGCGTGCGTTTCGAGTACAGCGATGGGCATACGCCGGGGCTCGCGCTCGCGACAGTAGGCGGCGACGGCGGCGTCGTATTCTGCGCCGATTTGATTCCGGGGCGGCCGTGGGTGCACCTGCCCGTCACCATGGGCTACGACCGCTATCCGGAACGGCTGATCGACGAGAAGCGGCGGTTCCTGACGGACAAGATCGAGCACGGCGTGCGCCTGTTTTTCACGCACGATCTCACGTGCGCGGTCGCGACACCGCTGCAGGAGGGCGAGCGGTTCGCCGTGACCGCCGAACGGGGCACGCTCGACGGCGACGTGCTGTAGCACGCGGCGCTGGCCAAGCGCGGGCCGTTCGGCCCAGAATGGGAAAACCAACGACGGGGGGATTGCATGCACCGAACTTCGTGGTCGACCGCGGCCGCATTGGCGTTGCTCGCGGGTACCTGCGTGGCACAGGTCAAGGATCCGCTGCCGAACGTCGAGAAGCGGGGCTTGAGCGTAGAGATCAAGGACGTGGTGCGCTTGCCCGACACGCGAGCCTTGAGGCCCGCGGATCAGGACGTGAATCCGAGCGGCTGGGCACGCGTGAGCTTCGTGCACGAGCTTGCCGACGGCCGGCGCTTCGCGAACGATTCGCGCGGCTTCCTGTACCTCATCGATGGCGACAAGACGAGTGTGTACGCGGACGTGGGCGCCGCATTCCCGCTGTCGTTCTATGCGCGTCTCGAGAGCGGCTTCATCGGTTTCGACTTTCACCCGGACTTCGCGCGCAACGGGCTCTTCTACACCGTGCATCTCGAGCGTGCGGCCGGCAACCCCGGCAAGCTGAACTTCATTCCGCCGGGCTTCGGGCCGAAAGACGTCACGTATCACAACGTGATCACGGAGTGGCACGCCACGGATCCGAAGGCGAGCACGTTCAGCGGCACGCGGCGCGAGCTGTTCCGCGCCGCGCACGTCGTCACGAATTCGAGCCACCCGCTCGGCTTCGTGGGGTTCAATCCCACGGCGAAGCCCGGATCGCCGGATTACGGGCTGCTGTATACGAGCGGCAGCGACTTCGGCTTCAGCAACGGCGGCGGGCCGAACTCGAGCAACGCCTCGCAGACGCAGCGCCTGGACTCGATCATCACGGCCATCCTGCGCATCGATCCGCGTAGCCCGTCCGAATCGAAAGGCATGAAGGGTCTCGGCGACTACACGGTCCCCGCCATCGAACAAGTTCGCGGCGGACGGCGACCCGAACACGCTCGGCGAGATCTACGCCTACGGCCTTCGCAACACGCACCGCATCTCGTGGGACCTGACCGACGGCACGATGTTCGGCGCCGACATCGGCATGAGCAACGTCGAGGAGATCAACATCATCCACGAGGGCGCGAACTACGGCTGGATGGCGCGCGAGGGAATCTTCGAGAACGGCCGCTACCGCGGCGGCGCGCTGGACGAAGTTTTCGCGCTGCCGAATGACGTGCTGAACGGCAAGAACAAGGACGCGTTCACCTATCCCGTGGCGATGTACGACCACGGCGACGGCGTAGCCGTGAGCGCAGGGTTCGCGTATCACGGCAAGATCCCGCAGCTCCGCGGCAAGTTCGTGTTCGGCGACGTGAATCGCGGCCGGATCTTCGTGGCGGACCTCGCCGCCATGAAAGCGGCCGACGATGGCGTGCCGGCCACGGTGGCGCCGGTCGAGGAGGTTCAGCTGTACGTGCGCGACGGTAGGGGCGCGCGCGTCTTTACGTCGTTCCGCGAGCTCGTCGAAGGCACGATGGGCAAATCGCTGACGCGCACGGACCTGCACATCTCGCAGAGCCGTGACGGCGAGCTGTTCCTCACGTCGCGCCAGGACGGCATGATCCGAATGCTCGTGCCCGACGCCGCCGACGCACGGAAGCGTTAGTCGCGGCGATGCCGACGAACGCCGCCTCGGTCGTCGCCGCACGCAGCGTGCCGGCCGGCCGCGGCTGGGACTGGCTCGTCGAGGCGTGGACGCTGACGGCCGGCTACCGGCCGCTGTTCGTCGGCTTGGTCGTCGCGCTCCTCGTGCTGGCAGGCGTGGTCGACTTCGATCCCGGTCGTGGGCTCGTTCGCGGGCGGCGCTGCTTGCGGCTCGGGTTGACAGGCGGCCTGGTCATCGGCTGCGACGCGTTGCGGCGCGGCGAGCCGTTGAAGCTCGATCATCTGTTCGCAGGCTTCGAGCGACAAAGGCGGAAGCTCGTGGCGCTGGCCGGCGTGTTCGCCGTGGCGAGCTTCCTGCTGGCAACGCTGGGTGACCTGATCGCCGGACCTGGCGGCATCGACGCGCTGTTCGACATGCTGCCGGGTGTTCTTCTCGGCGGTGCCGCACCGGACCTCGCGCTCGTCAGGGAATCATGATGCGCTTCCTGTTGTCGATGCTCGTCGTGACTCTTGCTCAGTCTTCCGCTGTACATGGCCCTGTGGTTCGCCGTACCGCTGTTGCGCTCCGCGGGCTCGACGTCATGCCGGCGATGAAGCTGAGCCTCGCCGCCTGCATGGAGAACATGCAGCCGTTTCTCGTCTGGAGCGTGCCGCCATTGCTGGCCACGATTCTTCTCGTGGTGCCGCTCGGCGTCGCGATCGCCGCCCGTTCGGTGCTGCTCGGTCTGGCATCCGTGCTGTTGCTGCTGCTCGACCTCTTGTTGCTCGCGGCTCTGACATTCGCATCGATCTACACGAGCTATCGCGACGTGTTCGCGCTCGGAGACTGACATGACGAAAGAAACCGACAAAAACGAACCGAAAGACTCCGCGGTCAACCGCCGCGCGTTCCTGGCCGGCGCCGCGACCGGCGCCGCGGCGGTGCTTGCGCAGCAGGCGTCGATCGCCGGCGCGCAGGAAACGGCGAAACCCGTGATCGAGGCGAGCGTGCAGGTCAACACGCGCCCGGCGTCGGACTACATGGTCGACATCTTCAAGTCGTTCGGCATGGAGTACATGTTCTCGATGTGCGCATCGAGCTTCATCGGCATCCACGAGTCCGTGCTGAACTACGCCGGCAACAAGAATCCGGAAGCGATCGCCTGCACGCACGAGGAAATCTCGGTGGCCATGGCGAACGGCTACGCGAAGATCGAGGGCAAGCCGGTGCTCGTGTGCGCGCACGCGACCGTGGGCGTGCAGCACGCCGTGATGGCGGTGTATGACGCATGGTGCGACCGCGTGCCCGTGTACCTCGTTCTCGGCAATACGAACGATGCGGCGCAGCGCAATGGCGACGTGTACTGGGTGCACAGCGCGCAGGATCCCGCTGCGCTCGTACGCGACATCACGAAGTGGGATGACAACCCGGCATCGATCACGCATTTCGCGGAGTCCGCCGTGCGTGCGTACAAGATTGCGATGACGCCGCCGTACGGCCCCGTCGCGCTCGTGGTCGACGATCACATGCAGGATCAGCCCGTGCCGAACAACCTGCACGTGCCGAAGCTCTCCGTACCGACGCCGCCGTCGGGCGACTCGGCGGCGGTAGCCGAGATCGCGCGCCTGCTCGTGGCGGCCGAGAACCCGACGATCGTCGCGGGCCGCGCCGCGCGGACGCCGGCGGGGCTTGCGCACATGGTCGAGCTGGCCGAGGCGCTGCAGGCCAACGTCGTCGACACGCGCCAGCGCATGAATTTTCCGACGCGCCATCCGCTCGCGGGGGGCAACACGGCCTCAGCCGACGTGGTCCTCGCGCTCGAGCCGGGAGACATTTCGAATCTCACCCGGGCAGCGCGGCAGCGCAACGCGAAGGTCATCAGCGTGAGCTCGGGGCACTTGTTCCAGCGCAGCAACTACCAGGATTTCATGCGCTACGCCGAAGTGGATATGTCGGTGGCCGCGGATGCCGAAGCTACGCTGCCGGCGCTGATCGAGGAGATCAAACGGCAGACCACGGCCACTCGTCGCGAGGCGTTTCGCCAGCGCGGCGAGAAGCTCGCGGCCGCGCACCGACAGGCGTTCGAACGCACCCGTAACGACGCAGCGAACGGTTGGGACGCAAGCCCCGTCAGCACCGCGCGGCTGTCCATGGAGCTGTGGGCGCAGCTGAAGAGCGAGGACTGGTCGTACGTGACGGGCTGGGTCACGTGGCCGATGCGCCTGTGGGACTTCGACAAGCACTACCAGTACATCGGCCGCGCGGGTGGCGAGGGCGTCGGCTATCACGCGCCCGCGTCCGTCGGCGCGGCGCTCGCGAACAAGAAACACGGGCGCATCAGCGTCTCGATCCAGCCCGACGGCGATTTGATGGTCGCGCCGGGCGCGCTGTGGACCGCGGCACGGCACCAGATCCCCATCCTGATCGTGATGCAGAACAATCGTGCGTATCACCAGGAGGTCATGTGGTTTCAGCGCGAGGCACTGTCGCGTGGCCGCAGCGTCGACCGCACGCAACAGGGTTTCGGGCTCGGCAATCCGAACATCGACTTCGCGAAACTGGCGGCGAGCATGGGTGTGGGGTCGTCGGGGCCGATCACGGACCCGAAGGATCTCGCCGCGGCGATCAAGCGAGGTATTGGCGTCGTGAAACGCGGTGAGCCGTACCTCATCGACGTCGTCACGCAGCCGCGTTGAGGGGGTGGACGTGAATCGATACTCGATTGCGGTGGCGGTCCTCGTCTCGACGTTGCCGGCGCTCGCACAGCAGCCCGCGCCGAATGCGCGGCGGCCATCCGCCGCGCACGGCCGGGAGGTGTTCTTGAAGCTCGGCTGTCAGGCCTGCCACGGCACGGTGGGCCAAGGCGGCGCCGGCGCGGTACTGGCGCCGAACACGATCCCGCTCGCAGCGTTTCAGACGTGGGTGCGCAATGGCACGCCGGGCTGGTCGGTGACGAGCGGCATGCCGGCGTGGTCGGCGCGCGTGCTCTCCGACGACGACCTCGTCGACGTGCGTGAATACCTCGCGACGCTGCCCGCGCCGAAGGCCGCGAAGGACATCCCGCTGCTGAACGACTGACCGGTCGTTCCGCGCCGCGGTTGCCTTCCGCGCGGCGCGGGAGCACCCTTCAAGCCGTCGTCGGTGATGGAGAAGGGGTGATCCATGGCCTTCGCGCATCTTTGGCGCCGTCGCGCGCCGCTCCACGGGTTTGCCGCGATTCTGCTGAGTGTCGTCGCCGGGAGCGCGTGGGCGCAGGCGCCGGTCGTCGTCAGCCCAGAGCTCAAGAGGCTGCTCGACGCGAACGCGTGGCAGCTCGACTATCAGATCATGTTCAAGGCGACGTCGTCGGGAACGAGCCAGGGCCCGACTGGACCCCTCTCTTACCAGACCGCGTTGGCTTTCGACGCCACGGAAACGCTGACGATCGATTTGCGCAGCCAAGGCGCGAGCCTGTCGATGCAGAGGCTTACAAGGAACGCCGCGAATCCGGCGGCGGCCGCGACCATGAAGAAGGCGATGATGGACATCGTGATGCAGACCGACAATATCGCGAGCTGGCTGATAGGCGACCGTGGAGTGCCGGATCTGGGCGACGACATAACGGTGGAGAAGTTGCGGGCTGCAGCGTTGGCCTCCACCGGAAAATCGATCGGCACGATGACCGTCGACTACAGCGCGCAAACGCGCGGCGACAAGCTGGTCAACGAAACGGGCTCGCCGTACAAGCAGATCGTCCGCACGACGCTGCGTGGCACCGGCGGCGTATCGCTGGGCTCGCAGCAGATCATGTTCGAGGTGAACGGCGCGACGAAACGATTCCTTCTGATGTTGCCCGCCACATTGCCGACGGTGCCCGATGCAAAGCTCACGGAGGAGGTCGTCAAGACGATCGAGGAGCCACCGGGATCCACACCGGCCGAAGAGCGTTCGACAGCGATGCGGCCGCTCGACAGTTTTCCCGGGCAGCTCAACGTGACCGATGCAGCGCTGGCCTTCGGCGAAGGCAGCGCGGTGCTGATCGATGATCCCATTGTGTTGCAGGGCGGCAAGATCTCGGGTCAGCACACGGCGACGGCCACCTACAAGAACAACAACGAACCGCTCAGCGGAACCCTCGTCGTCAAGTACACGTTGACGCCGCGTTAGGCGCTGGAAACATCGAGAAGAGAGGATCTCTCGCCAAGAACGCCAAGAACGCCAAGAAGATTGAGAAAGAAGTCGAGAAGCCGAAGAGCCAAGTAGCTCATTTCAGAACGCATTTCTTCCTTGGCGTACCGGTAGCACCGCATTCCGGCGACGACGTACTATCCTCACGCCACGCGGCGATTGGGCGGCAGGGGTGCCCGGGGATGAAGCTCAGCAGGCGCGCAGTACTTGAGAAGTCGGCGGTCGCGTTCGCGGTCACGTGGCTCGCAGCCCGTACGCCATTCGCGAACGCCGAGCCTGTCGTACTCCGCGGTCGACTCAAACAATCCGTGTCTCGTTGGCCCTACTCTAAAATTCCATTGCCCGAGTTCGCCCGCGCCGTCGCCGACATGGGACTGACGGCGATCGACCTCCTCGAGGAGAAGGACTGGCCTGCGCTGAAGGGTTTCGGGCTGACGTGCTCGATGGGCTACGCGGGCGCGGGATCGATCCCGGTAGGACTCAACGATCGCGCCAACCACGACACCATCGTGCAGGCCCTCGAGACCACGCTACCGCGGGCGGCCAAAGCCGGTGTCCCGAATCTCATCACCTTTTTCGGCAACCGCAACGGACGCAGCGACGAAGCGGCCATCGAGAACTGTGCCATCGGTCTGAACAGGGTCAAACGCGTCGCGGAGAGCGAGGGCGTTACGGTCTGTGTGGAGCTGCTGAACAGCAAGGTCAACCACCCGGACTACCAGGGCGATCATTCCTGGTTCGGGGTCGAGGTCATGAAGCGCGTCGCGTCCCCGCGCGTGAAGCTGCTCTACGACATCTACCACATGCAGATCATGGAGGGGGACGTCATTCGGACGATTCGCGATAACCACGAGTACATCGGCCATTTCCACACGGGTGGGGTTCCCGGCCGCCACGAGCTCGACGGCACTCAGGAGCTGAACTGGGCCGCCATCTGCACCGCGATCGTCGAGACCGGTTTTCGCGGCTATTTGGCTCACGAGTTCGTGCCGACGCGCGATCCGCTGACGTCGCTGCGCGAGGCTGTCGCGCTGTGTGACGTGTAGGTTCACGAGCGGGATGGTGGTGATGGGTGGGATCGAACCACCGACCTGCGGGTTATGAATCCGCCGCTCTAACCATCTGAGCTACATCACCACGCGGAAATCGGCTATAAATCGGAAGGTTACGCGCGTCTTTTGGTGCCCCAAATTGGGGCGCTTCCAATAAAACGCCGTTCTTCCAATAAAACCGCCGCCCGAGCAGATCGGGCGGACGCGTATTCTAGCGTTTAGCGGAGCGGTTTTGCGCGGTCCGGCTTGCGACGGTAATCGCCTATATCGCTTCCCCATTTGATCACGCTCCACTTTTCCTCCATAAGATAAAGTGTTGCGTCGATCGGTTGAGACCACCGCCCCGAAGCGGACGTTAGCCGTGTTTTAACGAGCAGCCGCAACCCGAAGCGGAAGTTCGGCACTTGGTCGACCCCTCGCCGAACCGGTGTTTGAAACTACTATCCGCCGTCACCGCCGACAGTCTCGCGAATACGCAGACGGTGCTCCAGGGTGGTGTCGTCCAATCGAAGGCCAAGGGCGATCGAGCGCCCTTGCTCGACGCCATCGCCCACCTCAAACGCTATCTCAGCCTGCTATTCCAAAAGGCGCCTGTGCAATGAGCAACGCCCCGGGCAGTTCATTTGGTACGAGCTAATGACCCCCCGACCCGTCGGCGGCCGCCGAATTCTACGGCGCCGTCGTCGGCTGGAAGATCGCCGAGCGCGCCGACCCGCAAGCCGGCGTGCCGGGGTTGCCCGCACGGCGGTCGTCGTCATATCCGCGTTGGATTGTATCCTTCATGTTATTCGCTATAATATTCTTGCTTCTAATTTGGGTTTGCTGGTTATCGTGGCGAACGGGGGGCCCGATCACAAGACGCGTTTGAGTCGTCCAGTCGCTGGTTCCGCGTAATCGCCAAACCGCGACGCAGCGCGCACCAGCACAAGGCGCACCGCCCCGCTGACGATATACAAACTAAGATCCAAGGGGAGAATCAGGGGTAATGAACAAGAAAAAAAGGTTTTCGCTGACGCGAACAAGTCTGTATACCGCGTGTGCCGTTGCGATGGGGATCGGCGGCACAAAATCGTATGCGCAAGACGCGAGTGCCGGACCTATCGAAGAAGTGACGGTGACCGGATCGCGCATTCGTTACACCGACGGAATGGCGGAACCCACACCGGTCACCACGATTACGCCAGTAGAACTCCAAATGTTCGAACCGGGCGGAACGGTTGCTGAACAGCTTGATGCCTTGCCACAGTTCTTCGCAACGGGTACGGCCCAGCGTGGTGGTCCCGCCCTCTTCGGTGACGGCGGCGGTAGCTACCTGGACATGCGCGGCCTGGGCCGTAACCGTACGCTGGTATTGCTGGACGGTTCCCGAATGGTCCCGGCGGACAAGCGCGGTACCGTCAACGTCGACAACCTTCCTATGGCCCTCGTCCGCTCGGTGGACGTGATTACCGGGGGTGCATCCGCTGCCTATGGTGCAGACGCCATAGCCGGCGTCACCAACTTCGTCCTGGATCGGGAATTTCAGGGTTTGAAGATGTCTCTCGGTACCGGAATGAACCAACAGGACGGGGACGGCAAGAGGTACAACCTGGGAATCGCCGGCGGATTTGAATTCGGTGACCGTTGGAACTTCATCGGTTCCTTTAACGACGTCCATATTGACCCGATCTATCGTGATCCCAGTGAACTGGACTCCAGCTGGTTCCAGCGCTACGGTCAGATCACCAACCCGGATCCAAACGGCCCGGCCCGTATCACCGTACCGTGGGCCACGCCTACAAACGTGTCGCCTTCCGGTGTGATCAACGTTCCGGGTTCCGCCCTGAACGGCCTGACATTTACCGATGACGGCACCGCCCTGCGTCCTTTCATTCTTGGCAATGTCACCAATGCCGGTTACACCTCCGGCGGGCCGGAATCCGTGCGTTACAGTGAAGCCACTCTCTCACCTATTACAGGGAACGGCGTGGACAACCGTTCCGGTTTTGCCGCCTTGCAGTTCAAGATATCCGATAGGCTGAGTGTCTATGGTCAGGTCTTGAACGGCCGCACAGAATCCTACAACACCTCACAGCAGTCCACTTTTGCCATGACTTTCCCGTGGAATGAAACCATTTACCGGGAAAATCCGTACATACCCGCTAGTGTCGCGGCCATCATGGACGCAGAAGGACGGACGTCGTTTCGTCTGGATAAAGTAGGTAGCTACCCCGGCGACCTGGAAGCGGGTGCCGGCGAGTACACCCTCCAGGTGTTCAAAACCGAGTCCGCTTCCATCGGTTTCGATTTCAAGCTGGCCAATGACTGGGACCTGAGCGGTTCCTACCAGAGCGGTGAATCGCGCAAGGGGGGCGGGGAGTACCATTCACTGCGCGTGGACCTTGAAGCTCTCGCCCGTGACGCAGTCATAGACCCGGCTACCGGCAACATCGTGTGTAATGTCCAGTTATACAACCCGACGCCTGCGCAGTTGGCGGCTGCGCCGGAAATCCAGGGCAAGACTGCCAAAAGGGGCGAAACCGATCTAGGCACTCCGCTGCTGTCACCCATCGGCCTGGATAACGCCGTGAGTGAATGTGTGCCTTACAACGCCATGGGCGCCGGCAACATGAGCCAGGCCGCCTGGGATTACATTCACAAATCCAGCAAGACGAACGACTCCTGGGTGAAGCAGGATTATGCGGAATTGCTGCTCCAGGGTGAGGCCTTCAAAGGCTGGGGCGCCGGCGCGCTCGGCTTCGCCACCGGCGTGACGTGGCGTCAGCAAAGCTTCCACGACGAGTATCCCGATGTCGCGATCGACGTGCTGGGTCCACCCATCAACGTACCGTCACTGGGCATTCGTGGTATCGCCAATGCCTATGCCGGCGGTACGGCCAATCTGCATCATTTCTCCACCATCAGCCTGCTGGACGGCAAGTACGATGTCTCGGAGTTGTTCGGTGAGTTGAACGTGCCGATCTGGGCATCCGGTGACGGGAATCGCAGACTCGGTACCAACGTGGCCTTCCGCCGCTCCGACTATTCCACCAGTGGTGCGCAGGATTCCTGGAAGATCGGCCTGGAGTGGCAGGCGTATAAAGACATGCGTTTCCGCGCGACCCGTTCCAGGGACGTGCGCGAAGCCAGCTTTCAGGAGCGCTTCGACGTTCAAACCGGCGGCATTCTGATCGACGATCCGGTCACCGGCGTGAAGAACGTCAACGTGACCTTCCACCGAGGCGGTAACCCGAACTTGAGACCGGAAGAAGCGGATACCACGGTTTTCGGAATCGTGTACGAGCCTTCCCGTGCAGACGGCCTGCGCATGAGCGTGGACTGGTACGAGATCGATATCTCCGGCGCAGTCGACAGCATCACCGAGCAGCAGATCGTCAACCAGTGTGGTGCTGCCCAAAACGGGCCACCTGAGATCTGTGCACTGATCGTTCGTGATACCAACAACGTTCCGGTCCGTGTCGACGCGCCTTTCCTCAACCTGTCCACGTCCTATGCGAAAGGTATCGATTTCGAAGTGGCCTACAACAGGGAGGTAAACCTGTTCAAAAGCAAACCGGAAAACCTGTCCTTCAGGTTGCTGGCCGGTAAATTGCTGGACCGCTACGACCAGCCGCCCGGGGGCCAACCCATCAACCAGATCGGCAATTCCGCCATCAACCGCCCGGAACTTTCTGCCAATGCCACGCTCAGGTATTCAGTGGGCCCGTGGTCCGCGATCTGGCAGCAGCGCTATATCAGCGACCAGCTGATCAACAGCACCTGGGTGGAAGGTGTGGATGTGGACAACAACACCATCCCGTCGTACTCATTCACAAACCTGTTGTTCCGCTACGATCGTAGTGCGACAAGCGCTGGCAAGGCGTGGTCGATTGGCTTGGCAATCAACAATGCGTTTGACAAGAACCCGCCGATCATCCCGGGTTCTTTCAACCGTGTCGGATCCCAAACCAATCCGGGTCTTGGCTATGACGAGTTTGGACGCCGATTCGAGCTAACCCTGAGCATGAACTTCTAATCCTGAGCCGCAAGGCATGAACTGCCTGAAGCCGCGGGGCGACCGCTGCCACAGTACGTGCAGGAAGAGTTCGAGGCGTATCTGAAGTGCGGCCGCCTCGAGCACGGCTTCTGAACGCGGCAGTTCGCTAAGCGACTGCTTCAAATGGTACCGGAGCGTTGCATCGCTGTCGGGATAGTCGCTGGGATCGAGAATCACCCCGCATCGGGTATTGGCTGAAGTCGGGCGTCGCTCCAGACACGCGATCGGAAGGTCGCCTTCGAATCGGTGACCGGTAGGTACCCTTTCGATCGCCGAGGACCGGCGTGCACACGCGGCACCGTCCGGCGCAGCACCTACTAGAGTTATAGTTGACAGCCCTGAAACGGCCGGCTACCATAAACTATAATCATAGTAGTAAGGCCATATGGACATAGCGCTCACCGACCGCGAAGCGGACGTCATGCAGGTGCTCTGGGACCACGGGCCCTCGGTGGTCGCCGAGGTCCGCGAGCACCTGACGGACGAGCTCGCTTACACCACGGTGTTGACGATCCTCCGAACGCTCGAGCAGAAGGGCTACGTGGCGCACGCGGAAGAAGGGCGGGTCCATCGCTACTTCGCCAAGGTCGAGCAGCGAGCCGCGCGCAAGAGCGCGCTGTCGCACCTGACGGGCAAGCTGTTCAAGGGCTCGACCGAGCTGCTGTTTACTCACTTGGTGTCGGATCAAAAGCTCACGGCCGCCCAGCGGAAACGCATCCGTCAGCTGCTCGATAAGCGGGACGAGGAGTAGCCGTCATGCTGATCTGGATGGTTTACGTGATCGTCGTGACCATCCTGCTCAGCGCCGCGGCGTTGGTCGCGGAGCAGGCTCTGCGTATCGCCCGCCGGCAGACACGCTGGGTGTGGCTGATCGGGATCGTCGCCTCGCTGGTTCTTCCGGTCGTCATTTCCTCCGTGGCGATTCAGATTCCGAGCATCGTCTCGCCGACGGCGGTGAGCAGGGTAATCCCGCTGAATTCCGTCACGTCGTCGAGCCTGTCGCCGCTGCGCTGGATGACGGGACCTACGGCTATGGTGCTGCCATCGCCCGCCCTCGACCCACGGCTCAGGCAATCCTGGCTCGTGGTGTCGCTCCTCCTGTCCGCAGCGCTCGCGGCGAGCGCGGTGCACCTCGCGTGGCGCAAGCGACAGTGGTGGTCAGCGACGGTGGACGGCGTAGATGTCTACGTCGCGCGAGAGATTGGCCCGGCGGTGGTCGGATTGCTGCGGCCACGGGTCGTCATTCCACAGTGGCTCGTCGATGCGCCCGTCCGCCGGCGCTCGATCGTGCTCACGCACGAGCAATCGCATCTCGATGCAGGCGACCAGAGGCTGCTCACCGTTGCGCTCGGCCTGCTTGTGTTGATGCCTTGGAACCTGCCTCTGTGGTGGCAGCTGCGTCGCCTTAGGCGTGCGATCGAGATCGACTGCGACGCGCGCGTGCTGCGAAGCGGCTGCAGCAGAGCCGAGTACGGAGAAACGTTGCTGGCGGTCGGCGAGCGGCGCTCTGCGTTCGTCGGCTCGGTCGCGGCCATGGCGGAACCGGTTTCCTTTCTCGAACAGAGGATACGAATCATGACACTTACGCCTTCTCGATGGCGCCGGCTCACAGCCATGGCGCTTGGTGCCCTGTCGCTCGGAATCTTCACGGTGGCGGCCCAGGTCAGCCCGCCCAATGCGGGCGGGACGCCCGACAATCCCGTGGAGATCACGCTGTCGGCGGCGGTGCTGGACCGCTACGTCGGCGACTATCAGGTCAGCCCATCGGCGGTGATCAGCGTGACTCGCAGCGGGGAGCAGCTCTCCGCGCAGCTCACCGGGCAGCCCGCAGTCGAGATCTATCCGTCGAGCCCCACGAGCTTCTTCTACAAGGTCGTGAAGGCCACCGTCGATTTCGACGTGGACACTCAGGGCTCGGTGACCGCGCTGGTGCTGCATCAGAACGGCGCGAATTTGAACGCCCCGCGCATCGACGCGGCGACCGCCCACCAGGTCAACACCGATCTCGCCGCCCGAGTGCAGACTCAGACACCGGCGTCGGGCAGCGAGGCCGCGCTGCGCAAGCTCATCGCCGGTGTGCTCAGCGGTTCGCCGAGCTACGACGACATGTCGCCGATGCTGGCGAACGCCGCGCGAGCGCAGCAGCCGGTCATGATCAAGTGGCTGCAGCCGCTCGGCGCGGTCCAGTCCGTCGAGTTTCGTGGCGTCGGCCAGCAGGGGGAAGACGTTTACGAGGTTCGCCACGAGAAGGGAATCAGCTCGTGGCGAATCATGCTGTCGCCAGACGGCAAGATCGCCGGCGCGAGCGCACGACCCGGTCTGTGATCGCGGATTGCCGCGCGGCGGTGAGGCGCCCGCCGTCACGGAGGCTCCGACGACCGCGCCTGCGTCGGGCGCGGGCTGCGCGGCAGGAGGTTTGAAGGTCTGGGGTGCGTGAAGGCGGCTATTGCCGGGTAGAATCACGAAGCCGACTTATCGACCCGAAACGGTCTGAAGGTGCGAGTAAGCGATGCTAGTTTGGATCGGGCTAATCGCAGTATCGGTCGTGAGTTGCCTACTGCTCGCCTGGAGACGGTCCGCTGATCTAACGTCTTGGTTCACGATGGCTGTCGTTCTCGGGCCAATCGCAATTCCGTTCGCTTTCTTCGCTGAGCCGGAAGACGAGCCCAGAACGCGAGTCGGCTAGCGCGACCATGACTGCTCCTGCGCCGGCCACGGGCTTCATGGGCGAGCATTTGAACGTCCCGGGTGCGTGAAAGAGGCTGTCCCCGAGTAGAATTGCCGGGCCGACCTATCGGCCAGAACGGATTCTTCGCACCGATTTTCATCACGTTCGCTCACTGCCGGGTGCGGCAGCAACGTCACAACCCATGAGCCGGAACCCCCTGGTTGAGTCCATCGCGAGTTACGTCGACGCGGGCGCCCTTGCGGGAGCAGCTGCCTTGGTGTGGCGCGACGGCCAGGTGCGTCACGTGGTGACGATCGGCCGATGCGATCTCGCCAGTGAACGACCGGTTGAGCGTGACACGATTTTCCGCATCGCATCCATGACTAAGCCCGTGACGAGCGTCGCGGCACTTGTGCTGCATGATCAAGGGCTGTTTGATCTCGATGATCCGATCACGACGTGTGCGCCGGAGCTGGCACGGATGCGCGTGCTCCGAGATCCGGACGGACCGCTCGACGCAACTGACGAGGCCGCACGGCCCATCACGTTTCGCGATCTCCTGACGCATCGCTCCGGCCTGACGTACGGCGATTTCCATCGCGGTCCGATCGGCAGCGCGTCCGCCGAGACGCTGGGTGGGCAGATCGACAACACGCTCACACCCGACCAGTGGATCGCCAGGCTGGGCAGGCTACCGCTCGTCGATCAGCCCGGGAAAGCATTTTCACTATGGGCTTTCGACGGATCTGCTCGGGTTCCTTATTGCACGCCTCGAAGGCATGCCGCTCGGCGAAGTGTTGAGGCGACGTGTGTTCGCGCCACTCGGGATGCATGACACTGGATTCAACGTCGCGCGAGACACACGACATCGACGCGCCGGTTTGTGCGGTTTCGATGATGAGGGTCGCCCGACGGCGCTCCAGGCTGCGCCCGGTGGGCACGCGGTCAGTGAACGGCCCGAGACGATGACTTTCGAGTCCGGTGGCCAGGGTTTGTGGTCGACGGTCGATGACTACCTCGTGTTCGCGCGAATGCTGATTGGCGATGCGGACGAGGGTGCCTGCTCCGCCCCGAAACTCTCGCGATGATGACGTCGAATCAGCTGACGACGGAGCAGCGTCTCGCCGCCCGCCAGTTCGGTCAGGCCATCTTCGCGGAAGGGCATGGTTACGGAATGGGCGTTGCTGTGGTAACGGAACCCGAGAAGGCAGATCCGCTGCGCTGCCGGGGCGGGGTCGGCACGATTGGCTGGCCTGGTGCATACGGTGGTTGGTGGCAGGCAGACCCGAACGATGGGAGCGTCCTGATTTTTCTCTCACACAACATGGTGGACTTGCCGCAGATGATGCGCGGCATCGGTCTCGGCGTGTGGAGCGCAATTCGCGACTTTCATGCGGCCACCCACTAGTAACCGAATAGCCGATAGCCGGTACGGTTTGCCGCTGCTCATGCGTCAAAGACTTAGCTGTCTCCGGCGAGTGAGTCCAGTGCGTCGATTTTACGTTGAGACTGTCGCGCCCGGAATTCCCCCACGACGATGCCGACTGCAAACACCAGTGATCCCACGACGATTAGGTGCACAATCGCCTTCCAGGACACCGCGTCGATGATCATCGATGCGACCTGCAGTGCCAACCCCGGCAAGATCCCTGGTGCCGCCCAGCGCCAAGTCCCGCGCCGGAAGTCGCGTTGCCGCTCGAGTTGCGCGCGGTGGAAGCGCAGCGTGTCAAGCACGCCAGCGTCCGCCGGGTTCAGCTGCGCGACCAAGTGCCTATGCAAGCGATACATGCTGTAAACCGTGAGGAGCCCGTAGCAAGCCAGTGCAGCCAGCATCAGCGGTTTCGCCGAATAAACACGCCAGGCGTACCAGCCGTAGATTCCGCAGGCCAGCACACACGCGACGTAACCGATTGCGGTGCGAAACCTGATCCCGCGTTCGTGGCTGGTCGCCTGATGACGGATGTATTCGATCGAAATGCGCGGCGCCTGGGTAGCCTGTGCCAGCCACAATTGTTGAGCGTTCATCCTCAGCCTCCGTTGAGCTGCATCGCGAGCAACATCCGGATTCGATGCAGTTTGGTGTGGGTGTTTGTGTGCGAGAGGCCGGCGATATCGGCCATCTCTTCCACCGAAAGACCCTCTAGGTAAAGGACAAAGATCTCGCGATCGAGGGGTTTTAGCCGTTGAATGAGCGCGTACACGCGCGCAAGCATGCGCGCCTCATCGACGACCGTATCGACGGCCCGTGCTTCCGAGGCGATGTCGATGTCGTCGAGGTTGACGAGGTTCTTCCTCGCGTGCCGCCGCTGGCGAAGCACGTGGGTCGCAGCGACGTTGTGAGCTACGCGGTAAACCCACGTCCTGAGACTGCAGCGCTCGCCGAACGCCGGAATGCTGCGCCAGAGTGCAATGTGAATTTCCTGGATCAGGTCCTGCTGCAGCGAGGGATCAGCTTCGTGAGCGCGCGCCAGGCGCCGGATCGGCGCCGAGTACTCGGCGACAATACGTTCAAAAAGGGCATCGCGACCCGCGTCGGTTTGATCCACCTGGGGGGCGGAGGAGTCGGCGTCGGTTTCCGTGATGCCCATGCCTAGATAGTCAATGGAGCGCAGGAATCCTTACACAAACTAATGAACGAAAACTAATGGGCAACGCTGTCGTGGTTTTGGAGGTCGTACCGGGTGTCGACTATTCAGTTGTTGCGGGAAGCGGCCTAGAACCGATATTTCGTGCAGGTCGATTGGTTACAACTTCGGACAAGCCACAGCCACTCCGATAGGCCACTTTTGGCCGTGCGCGGGTTTCGCACCACGCGCGGCATCAACCCGACTTGCGCTAGTACACGACGCCTGCCCGATACCGCGCCAGGAGCTTGTCGTCGCGCTTGGTTGGCTTTACACGTCGTAGTTTGTCGTTCTTGCCGATGTTGCTGATCGCAAAAACGGCGGTTACTGCCATGCTTAACGCATAGCCGGGCTCGACCCGAAGTCGCCATCTACGCGGAGAATCAAGGCGCTTGACTGTACTAGTTAATTGTACTAGTGTCCTAGTACACTTCTGCGTGAGTAGCAGTCCTGAACGCCACGATTGCGATCAAGCTCGAATACCACTCCGGCATCCCCGTCTACAAGCAAATGACGGACGCGATTATCGCGGCTGTGCGGTCAGGCGAACTGCGGGTGGGAGAAAGATTGCCGCCCATTCGCAAATTGTCTGAGCAACTGAATATCAACCCGAATACGACGGCAAGGGTTTACCGGGAGCTCGAGCTAAAGGGTGTTCTCGAAAGCAAAGCCGGCTCCGGCTGCTTCGTCCTGCCACAGGAACCCCAAGTACTTTCCGCGAAAGAGAAAGAGGCGAAGCTCCAGGATCTCTTGGAGAAGATCACCAAGGAAGCCCAGAGCTTCCACATCACTGAACAGGAGCTGCTCAGGCATCTAGTCAAGAGGATCAAACCATGACTCGACTAAGAACAAGTCTGCAGATTATCCGCCAGTCGATGCTCGTCATCGGGAAACACAGAAAGTTGTTGCTGTTTCCTCTGCTGCACATCGCCGGTGGCATCGTTGTGGTCGCGTTTTTTCTCGTCCCCGTTATCGCCGGCCTGCCTGAATTCGCCATACCGCAGGTTCTCGATCGATTGAAGGATTATCGAGAGAACGGGTACCCGACGGCGCTTGCCGTAGTTTTCTATCTCGCGATCATGTTCGTGATGACGTTCATGAACGTAGCCTTCTACAGCGAAATTCTGCACGCCTTCAACGGCCGAAGAGTCTCACTCGCCAGAGGCATCACGTTCGCCGCTTCGAAACTGCAAGCGATAGTCGTGTGGTCTTTGTTGAGCGGCATTGTGGGCGGCTTGATTCGCCAGCTGGAAGAATCCGTTGGCGGCGTGGGTAGATGGATACTCGCCTTCATCGGCATTTCCTGGAGCGTAGCCAGCGTGTTTGCCGTACCCGTGATCATCCGGGAAGAGAAACAGTCGAACCCCGCTGTCTTTCTCAAGCTCTCCGGCAGCCTGGTCAAAAGGACCTGGGGCGAGGGCGTTCTGGGAATGGTGGGCATAGGTGCGCTGAGCCTCCTTGCGATTGCCGGTACGTTTCTCATAGGCACTCTGCTGACCATTCTCAGCGGTACATATTTCTTCGAGGAATATTTTGGGCCTTACATGGTGATGGGATTTGCCGCAACCGCCCTGTTGTGCCTCGCAATAGCTTATCTGTCTGCGCTGCTGAATGACGTCTACTTGTGCGGTTTGTACATTTACGCGGCAGAAGGCGTCGTACCGGAAGAATTTGACGAAGGCCTTTTTGCAAAGGCCTGGAACGTCAAGGCAGAAGGCCGAGGAAGCTCCGCGAAGCCCCCCGGATAGAGCGCGTGGCATTGCCTCGAGCGTGTCCGGGTTCGAAGGAACCCGCGTCCCATTCGCCATTGGGGGACAATCCGGTGTGTTCGGCACGCAGACGGATCTGCCCGCTATCGGTGCCGAGGTTGAGTGACGAATCGCATCTAGGCAGGGTGGAGCAACTCATGACTGTGAAGCCGATTCCAGACGCGTACCGTAATCCAACGGCCTACCTGATCGTTAGAGGAGCTTCGAAGGCAATCGAGTGGTACACCAAGGCACTCGGTGCAATTGAATGTATTCGCCTTGCTGATCAATCGGGGCACGTCATGCACGCCGAGATACGGATTGGCGAATCACCGCTAATGTTAGCGGACGAGTTTCCTACTGAAGGCTACGCGAGCCCAGAAACAATCGGTGGATCGCCTGTTTTACTACTGGTCTATGTTGACGATGTCGACACTATCTTTGAGCGGGCGATAAGGTTGGGCGCCACCGAGAGGAAGGCTGTGAGCGATCAGTTTGACGGTGATCGGCGTGGAACGTTAGTCGATCCCTTCGGACATGTTTGGCTACTCGCAACTCGACGCGAAGACGTGTCGCTGGAAGATATCAAGCAACGCTTTGATAAGGCGATGGGCATCTAGTTCTCTACGGCCGTTGCTGGCCGGTTCGTGTCCTAGTAGCTGGGCGTTGTAGCGTCATGGATTCCGCTGAAGCGGGCCTTCCTTAAGGTTCGTGCTGCGGCTCCGTCGGCGCGTTGGGCAAGGACGTCATCTGCGCTAGCTGGCGCCCCCGCGGCGACGAGCCTTCACATCCTCGCGGGACTAAACCCTCGTTTGGGGGCTTTGATGCCGATCAAGTGAGCGATGCTCCGCGGCAATCGCGGTAGGCGACGCCGCAATGTCAAATTACAAAATTGTCTTTCACTGCCAGTCAAGGCGGGGAGTGCCGAAAGTGGTCCTACTTATGTGACCGCGTTCAAGGTTCCGCCATTCGCCGTCTGCTACGTTGTCTGCGGCGTCGATCATCTGTTCGAACCCGTCCTGGGAGAAAGAGGCGATGAGCAATCCTTACGATAACTCTGCGGAGAAGATCTCCGTTCTCGGTCCAACGTTGGTTTTCAAAGGCGAGCTGTCCGCTGATGAGGACATCATGCTGCGAGGCCGGGTAGAGGGTTCGATCACGCACACAGCCAGTGTGCGAATCGGCAAAGAAGGTTCCGTGCTGGGCGACGTCTCGGCCAAGTTCATAACGGTCGAAGGGCGCATCGAGGGCGACTTGCACGGTAACGGCTCGGTGACCGTCAAAGAATCTGCAGACATCGACGGTAACATCTATTCGCCGACGGTCAGCTTGCTCGAAGGTGCGAACTTCAACGGCACCATCGAGATGAGGAAGAAGAAGGCGGAGGCAGCAGCAGGCACCTCTGGCCCTGAATCTCCGGAGTCGCGACCGCCTTCGCGCGCAGCGTCGGGCGGCAAATAAGCGATAGTTCAGCTCTACTCACCAACGGACGGTGACCATGGACAACGATGTTCACGCTAAGGATCTAAGCCGGCTGCTCGAGTCTTCCGGCGACGCCGCCAGTACGCCTCAACAATATCTTCCGAAGCAGAATCCGGCGCCGGCGCAAGAGAGTGGCGAAGCCACGGACCGCCGCCGTGAGATTTCCGTGCTCGGTAAGAGCGTTGTCTTCAAGGGCGAGTTCGAGGCCGACGAAGATCTGCTGATCGACGGCCGCGTCGAAGGCAAGATCACGCATCGCGCGGAGCACCTCACCATCGGGGCAAACGGCAACGTCAAAGCCGACATCATGGCCCGGCGCGTGCTCGTGCAAGGCCGCGTCGTGGGGAACATCCACGCTACCGATACCATCGTCATCGAGCCGTCCGCACACGTGGCCGGCAATCTCTTCGCGCCGCGGGTGGGCCTCAAGGAAGGGGCTGAATTCGACGGCCGGATACAGATGACGCGCTCCGACGTGGGCGCCGGCAAGGCGCCCTCGGGGGACCCGCGCCCCGCCGCGAATACCGCCAAGGAGCAGCTCGTCGAACGAGGGGATGCGCGCGGCGTGGGGAAGCGCACGAGCTCGCCCAAGAAAGCTGCTGTCGGTAACGCATCAGGGACGAGTGACGCCAGCGTCGACGACATTCTTCGGTAGCAAGATCGGACGTCGCTAGCCCTGTTAGGAGGGCTGGAACTCGAAGGTCGTCGCCATCCGATCGTAGAGACCCAGCATTTCCCCTGGGTCCGACGTCGTGCCGAAGGCAAGCACGTATCTGAGCGTGCCGCTGAAGAAGTAGAAATAGTGGCAGTACCAGGGCTGGCCGTTCGGCCCGAGCCGGCTGAAGTCCAGCGTCGTCACTCGCCGGTTCGCCCCGAGCGTGGTCTCACCCCGCACGAAGTTGGAGAAGCCGTTCTTGGCAAGAACGCCCTGTGCGCCCGCGATCAGATCGTCGACGCTTTGGCGCGGATCGACCGGGCTGCGGAAAACAATCAGTGCTTGGGTGCCGTTCTCCTGGGAGGTGAAGCGCATCACCTCGAGCGGACTGTTACTCGACACCGGCGGCATCTTCACCCAACGCTCGGGAACGTCGAGCTCAAACTGCCATTCCGCGCTCTTGTAGTGCCGCATGGCCATGTCGGTGGACTCGGCCAGCGCCGTCCGCGGGCCGCTGCCGAAGCCGATGCCCAGGGGGATGGCCAAAGTCGCACAGCCTGTGAAGGTCAACGCACACTTCTTCGCGAGCGAAAGTCTATCGATGATCGTGGTCGTCATGATGTCCTCCAATCGCTTCTTGAGGTTGCCACCAGAAATGCCGGCGCTGCAGAGGGACGCTTTGACGTAGCGCCGGCAGATTTCGAGAATGCCTTCGGCATAGGCGTGCGGGTCGCTGCCCGATTGAATCACGGCTTCGTCGCAGGCCCGTTCGCGCTCGGCCACGAGTTGGCCACCCACCCACCAGACCAGCGGATGAAACCAGAACAACGCTTCCACGAGCATGTGGATGGCGGCCGTCAGATTGTCGCGACGACGCCAGTGGCAGAGTTCGTGCTCGAGGACCGCGGCGAGCTGTGTCGGCGTGAGCTGCTCGATGATGCCCCGTGGCAGCAGCAGCGTGGGCGAGAAGATGCCGAACAGTCCTGGTTCCAGCGTCGTTGCAGCCTCCCGAACTGGAATCGGCGCGTCGATCGAAAGAGGCGAAGACAGGTCGGTGACAACCCGAAGATAGAGCCACTGATAGACGCGTCGCGCAAACAAAAGCAAAGCGCCCGCCGACCAGACGGCGAGCGCGACGTTCCAGGCATTCCAGCTCGGCTCGATCCATGATCCGGCGACCGGCACCGCCGGCAGGCTTTCCCTCAGCGCGGTCGCGGGCCGAGCCATCTTCTCGAGCGCGATCGTCAGCGCCGCGCTGCCGGGAAAGGCGGTATTCGCCCCGAAGTGAAGCTGCTTCCCCGTCCAGACGATGAACTCGAAAGGAATCAGAAATTTCACCGACGCCGCCAACCAGATGTTGAAACGCACCTTGGCCTGGTCTCGCTTGAATGCGAGCGTCGTGAGCGAGGCCAGCAGCGCAAACAGTGTCGACTGCCACACGTGATCGATCAGTGCGTCACTCATCAGCAGGCTTCCTCTGCTTGGCAATCTTACGCAGCGTCTCCTCCGCCTCTTTCACATCTTTGAGCGTGAGCTTGCCGGACTCGATCAAATGCGCCATCAGCGGCTGCATGCGCCAACCGAATGCGCGCAGCAACTCGTCCACGAACCGGCCCCGAGCGGTGTCTCTAGATACGGCCGCTTCGAAAATGTGTGCGTTGCTGATCTTCTTCACGCGCCGTAACGCCTTCTTACGCTCGAGCCGATACACCATGGTTTGCACGGTGGTGTAGGCGGGGCGTTCCGCTTTGGGGAAGGTCTCCTGGATCTCGCGGACCGAGCATTGGCCTGCGTTCCAAAGCGCATCCATGATCTGAAGCTCGAGCGCGGTAAGTCGGGGGCTAGTCACGGCAGCAAGGCTTGTCTACTACAACTGTAGGTGAATCTACTACGCTCACCGGCCGAGTGCAAGGGCCCGAGGTCGACCGCGGGAACCTTCAAGCCAAGCAGGGAGGTCGAGTCCGCTCCCGCAGGTCAAGTAACTCCATCAGCAGGCATTGTGGGCGAGCCGCAGTTGGGCGGTCGCCACTATCGGCGGTGAGCATGCGAACGGCTCAGGACCGAAAAAACGGCCGTCAATGCTATGTTTAAGGGGCCTCAGTCGCTGACCCAGCTCGGCCATTAAAGTGGGGACGCACAAAACCGTTTTCGCGAGGACTTTGTATATGGTGTCGCCAACGGCACCGGCGCCTGGCAGAGTGATGCGGCACGGCACGCCGGGGGGGCGAGTGAAGGATAGCCTCGAGAGCACGCTGCAGAAACTCGCGCAGGCGCTTCAGCCGTATCGCGCTAGCGTAGCGCTCACGGCCTCCACGCCATACGGCGGCGATCCCTGGCTGCGCATCGGTATCGAGTCAGCGGAGTCGCTCGCGGCGGCGCGGGCCACGGCCGCCGAGATTGTGGACGCCTGCGAGCGGCGGCTCGGCCTGACCGTGTACGTACCACTGGATGGCAGGCTGGTGCTCTCGCTGTGGAACAAGATCGGCTACTTCGAAGGTCTCGGCCTGCTCGAGGCCTACCTCGCGGCGATCGCGAACGGCATGCCGTCGGATGCGCCGCCCGATATCAACGGTTTCGCGTTGTGGCTAACCGATCACAGTACGGACGCCACGTTCAGCACGCGCACGGCCATCGCCGCATCGCAGGCCGACTACGCGCGTTCCAGTGCGCTGCGCGGCGAACCCGGCGATCCGAGCTTCATCCGTGTGCATATCGGCGAGTGGTATGCTAATCGCCCTTGGAAGGGCGACTACATCTACCGTCTCAAGGAGTACGAGCCTTGGGAGCAATGGACGTTGCGAGCAAGGGGTTTGCTCGATCGTTTGTATGACGAGCACGATGAAATCCCAAGCCTGTACTCCGACTGGATGGTCATGCTTTGCGCGGACGCCATTCGCAGTGCGCTGCCGAAGTTTTTGGCGCTGTCAAACGTGACCGACGATTTCATTGCGTTCGTCGATCAGGGCGACGTCGACGAACACACGCGGTTACTCGATCTGGCACGAACGTTGGGCTTCAAGCGCGCGGCCGCGCTGCTTCCCCTTGTGCCGATCACTCGGTTGAACTAGCGCGACTACGTGATCGCTTTCCGGCTGGTGCCACACGCAAGACGCCTGGTGTAGTGTCTGGACCTAACCGATAGCCCCCCTCGGCGCCGGATGCTCGGACGTCTCGCGACCTGCCGGAGCGGAGATTCCTCGGTGGGCCGGTTCGGTCGGCCGCTATTGGCCCGGTCGGCGCCATAGGACTTGGTCGCTGGAGTGGTTTGAACTCCGTCGAGGCGGCTGAACTCGAGACTGCGATGGTGGATGAGCATGAACAAGGCAAGCACGAACGCACCGGCAAGGAATCTAATCACCGCGCTTGCCGCCGATGACGCGTCGACGCGGCTCAGGGCCGCTCTCGCTGCCGGATCGAACGCCGAGCCCGGTCTGGTTGACACGCTTGTAGCTCGTTGCGCGATTGAGCCCGACTTTTACGTGCGGGACATGCTCACTTGGGCGTTGACCCGTTTCTCGCCCGAGGTCACTGTGCCGCGGCTGCTCGCGGAGCTGCGTTCGGAGCGTGTTCAGGCCCGGAGTCAAGCGTTACACACGCTGTCCAAGATTGGGGACGCTAGCGCGTGGCCCGCCATTACGCGATCCCTGTTGCGCGACTCCGACGACAGCGTCGCTCAGAGCGCATGGCGTGCTGCCGTGGTCCTCGTACCCGAGGACCAGAAGACCGGTCTCGCGGAGGAACTGGCCACTCAGCTCGGTCGCGGCGATCGAGGCACGCAGCTCAGTCTGAGCAGTGCGCTGGTCTCGTTGGGCGAAGTGGTGGTCGAGCCGGTGCTCCGAAGGGCGATGGCGAGCGACGATCCTGGCGTCCGTGCACATGCGGACGCTACCGAGCGGCTCCTGCGAGATCCGAACGCCGGTTTCCAGCACGCCATCAATCAAGTGAAACGGATCCTGGCGCCAAACTGATGGAAGGTGACCCGCTGGTCGAATTCTTCGTCATCAATGGCCGCTCCTGCACCGGACGCCGCCGGCGGGGCTTGAATCGCCTATTCTGCGCGGCGTTTGAGGTACCTAGCGCGTAAGCCACGCCGCGATCTGATGCCACGCTTCGGTCTTCGCGATGGGTAAGCGCACGGGAACCGAGGCCAGAATCAGCAATCCGCCCACGACGTTGGCGCGGTGCAAGCGGCCGCGTTCGTAGGCGTCGTGCGCGAGGCAGGCGGCGATCAGCAGGAGCAAGACGGCCAATGTGAGCAGAATGTTGCTGCCGTACGGCAGTCGCGTTACCGCAGGCGGCATCAGCCCTCCGACGGTCGCCAGAATCATCAGGCGCTTGTGCAGTTCCGGGCGCTTGCGGAAGTACAGCGCCGCGATCGCGAATCCCGCGAAGACCACTAGATCGCCGAGAGGCACGGTGAGAAATTCCAAGCTGTTTGCGAACGGAAAGCCCGGTGGCACGAACTGACCCGGAGCCTTCCACATGGGATGGCCGTGCTGCGCGCCAAAAATGGCCGTCTGATAGCCAAGCACGAGTACGACCGGAATCAACAGTGTGGCCAGCGCACCGAGCCGCCGATGAAGCGCCACGCTACCGCGCGCGATAAGCGAGGTTTGCGCAATCAACAACAACATCCAACACAGGAACAAGGCGGCATGGATGTGGACAAACGGTGGCATCGTTGTACGGCCAGCAAGCAGTGCGCGGTACCCTGGCAGAAATCCGGCCGATGCGACAAACAGCAGCGTAACTGACATTCCGACATAGAAAACCCGCGGGCTTCTGGCGGCCGATGCTGTGTGGTCAACCATAGTTTCCCATTCCTTCTTTCGCTTGTTGGGCGCCAGGGCGAAAGTGTAGGCTCCGCGACCGGCGAAGCACATCATCTCGGCGCGAAGTGACCTTGAGCGGCGAGCTCTGATTGTGACCTGGGCGTCTTGGTGGCGTCGCAGATTCTGCGGAAGCGGACCTTCTTTCACGTTCGTGCTAACTTCGTCTCTCGACCCAAATCTTCGAGTCTCGGTTACTGCCTTTTGTTTTCGATAGAGGATGGACATGAGCTCACGTATCTCGTTGCTGTCGCGTCTGGGGATAGCGGGTCTGTTCGCTACTTGTCTGGGTCTGGCCCAGGCCGCGCTGCCGAAGGAGCAGCAGGCCATCGTGCAAAAGGCCGGCAGCGACGCGCTGCAGCTTCAGACGGTGCCGGTGCCCACGCCTGCCGCCAATCAAGTTTTGATCCGCATCTACGCGGCAGCCGTGAATCCGGCCGACTGGAAGAACGGTGCGCCTGCGGATGATCAAATTCCTGGCGGTGATGTTGCCGGAGTCGTCGCCGCGCTCGGTGAGGGCGTGACCGGCCTCAGCATAGGTGACCCGGTATTCGGCATCGCGGTTCGTCGTCGTGGTGTTCTCAACGGTGCCTATGCCGAGTATGCGGTGGCAGCCGTCGCAAACGTCATGCGGAAGCCCGCGAACGCGACTTATGCTCAGGCAGCCGGATTAGGCATTGCGACCGTCACGGGTGTCAGAGTCATCGATGTCACCGAGGTCGCGAAAGGACAACGCGTGTTGATCACCGGCGTCGCGGGAGGCGTCGGCAGCGCTGCGGCGCAAACGGCCAAGGCCAGAGGCGCCTATGTGATCGGCACCGCTTCGGCACAACACAACGAGTATCTAAGCTCCATCGGCGTGGATCAGGTGATCGACTACACGAAGGTCGATTTCGAAACCCAGGTGGGGCACGTAGACGTCGCGATCGATACGGTTGGCGGAGAAACCGCTATCCGGGCGATGAAAACGCTGCCTCGCGGCGGCTGGTTTGTCAGCACGGGGTCGCACGACCTCGATGCGCAGTGCGCGCAAGCGGGCTTGAAGTGCGCTCCTTATAGCAGCGCCGCCGACGTCGCGCACCGCGTCTATGAGCAAGTCGCGTCGCTGGTGAGCGCCGGCAAGCTCGAGGTCAAAATCGACAAATCATTCCCGCTCGCGGACGCGTCCGACGCACGAGCCTACAGCATGGCCGGCCATGCCGAAGGGAAGATCATCTTGCTCGTAGACGCAGTGCGCGCCGAACAAAGATAAAAGACGTCAAGGCCAGCTTTGTTCGTGCGGAACTCCATCGCTCCGATAACAATAAGGAGTAAGACGATGATGACTTTTAGAACACTAACGGCTGGTCTGATTGGTATGGTTTTGGCAGTTGCTCTATTACCGCAGGCCAAAGCCGCCGAAGGCATGACAACCCAGAGTACGCTTTTGGACCGTATCCAGATTGAAGACTTGATGATCGAATATTATTGGGCGTTCTCAACCGAGGAAGGTCACGACATCAAGAAATACTGGGCCGAGGACGGCGAATTCAACGTGGGAAGCCACGTGGTGAAAGGTTGGGCGGCAATTCAAGCCGAGTACCGTCCGCCCGAAAAGGCCAATCAAGATCGACCCAAATTTGTGATGCTATTGGGTAATCCAATGATCCGCGTCACCGGCGATACGGCGGTCATGGATGCGGTTTTTACTGGCATGACCAGCACTGCCCCAAATAAGGCCCCCATACCGAGTGAGCAGGGGACTGACCATGTGGAATTTGTGAAGATCGACGGTCAGTGGAAAATCAAGAAACGCGCACTCGTAACCTATGGCTACGTTCCGAGCGAATCATTTCTGGAAAAGCCGGTTAGTCATTGAGAAAAAGCCGCGTAGCATCTGGATCGCACGGAACCAACTGGTAAGCCGGATCGGTCAACTCAAACCTGTAGTTCAACGTTTGTCCATCGGCGTCCGCAGAAGGGTAATGATTCTGGCGTTGTAGTCCGTTGCATGGATGACAGCGCTCTTGAACCCATTTGCTTCGGCGAACCGATCGAACTCGAACTGGAACGGGTCGATCGGGTGGTCCGCTTGAATCAGCACGGTGCACGCGTCCTCCTGGCACTGCACCTGTACGGTGTTGGCTAAGACGTTGGGATAGAGGGCGATGTGATCCAGGATCTTCGCTTCCACCTCGTCGGCCCAGTCCGGTGAGACGATAGGAGGCAGCCGCGCGCCAAGTGTGTCGAGAATGTTCGGCCTCATTCGTCCCGGTTTCGCGGGACGCTGAAGTTCGGGTTGATCGCTGGCACCGCTTTCGCGAGCCGACGCGTCTGCTGCCGCGGCAGGTCTTGGCGGCTGCTCTCCGGAATCGGAGACCTCTTCGGACGGTTGCCCTTCGATGGGGGCCGTGTTGAAGGGTCCTCGATTGGAAGACACAGCGTGCTGCGAATTCCAGGTCAGCAGGAAATACAACGCGCCCAGCGCGGTGATCAAGAGAGCGGCGATTCGGGGTTTCGTTGCCACCTGTCCGAAGTGTAGTCCAAGCAGCGCGTCGTGCCGGGGAGATACGCTCAGAGCCTTACGGTACTGACGCCGCACGGCGGCCAATTGTTCCGCTACTGGCCGGCCGAGAGCCGGCTGGGAGTGTGCGCGTTCAGCCGTCTCGGATTCCGCGGAAGCGGCTATTAAGACGGTGTCAAAATGGCCCGGGCCGGGCATGTCTCACACTGTCTGTGAGCGTAAGAAATTCGTCGCCCGGACGTGTTAGGGAGTAATGAACGACCGCGCCGAGAAACGGTATTCGGGACGCTTCGAGACGGTGGTAAGACCGCACTTCGACGCGCTCTATCGGGCTGCGATGCGCCTGACACGCTCGCGCGCGGATGCTGAGGATCTCGTTCAGGAGGTTTGTCTCCGCGCGTTCCCGGCGCTTGACCGACTCGAAGGCCTGGAATATCCACTCGGTTGGCTGCTGCGAGTGCAATACCGAATCTTCGTCGACGCGGCGCGACGCCGAGTGCGCTCGCCCTTCGTCGCGACAGCCAATACCACAGAAGCCGATCTCGCCCTCAGCACGGACCCGAGCCCCGAGGAGTTCGCGGAGGCGAGTCTGATGCGACGGCGTCTGACTCGAGTTTGGCCCGAGCTTGAGCCCGAGCAACGCGCTCTCTTGGCTCTGCATGCGGAGGGCTACACCCTCGCAGAGCTCGAGGCGATGACGGGGCTTTCCAAAAACGCTGTCGGCGTGCGCCTGCACCGCGCACGCGCACGCCTCGGCAGACTGATGAAAGCCGAATCGGCTGCCGCTTTGCTGCTGGCCCAAACGGAGAGTTGACATGAACTGCCATCAGGTGGACACGATCCTTGACGATCACGCGGTCCGCTCGCTGAGCGCAGCACAGCGCTCCGAAGTAGACGCTCACCTCGCAACATGCGCGCGCTGCGCAAGTGCCTGGCTAGGTTACCGGGTACTCGCCGGTGATTCGCTTGCCGAGCCACGGCCCGAATTGTTCGGTGAGATTGCCGCGTACGTTGTAGCTGATCGGCCGCTGACAGCGACCCGCCGCTTCGCTTCGCGGTTTGGTGTGGCGGCTGCGGTCCTCGTGGTCACGGTGCTTGCGAGTTTCGGCCTGTTCCGCTACGGCGCGATACCCGCCGCGAGCAGCGACGCAGTCGGGCCGCAAGAGGCGGCGCATATCGTGGCAGGACAGCACTACCGAGTGCTGCCTACTCCCGTGCCAACGGTTTCAGGCGCGAACAAGATCGAGGTCTCAGAGTTCTTCATATTCGATTGCCTGCCCTGTTTTTCGTTCGAGCCTACGCTCGAGGCTTGGCGTCAGCGCCAACCCGGCTACGTCGAACTCGTGCGCGTGCCGGCGATCTTCAAACCGACGGCGATGCTTCACGCTCAGGCCTTCTACACGGCTGAGGCACTAGGCAAGCTGGACGAGATGCGGATGTCGTTCTACGAAGAGATCCACGTTCGAGGCAACCTATTGGCGACTGAAGCCGCCATTAAGGCATTCTTCGCACGATTCGGGGTCGATGCGAAAACCTTTGACGAAACATTCGATTCGCCCGACGTACACGCAAGATTGCAGCACGCGGTGGAACTCAACCGGCAGTATGGCGTCAGCGCTACGCCGTCTATCGGCGTCAATGGCCGGTACGTGACTAATCCGTCGATGACCGCTTCTCACGACTTACTCGATGTCGTCGATGCGCTCGTACGGGAGCAGGTACGAGAGTCTTGTCGGGGTCGCGACCCCTCGATCTGTCCCGTCTTGTGAGTTCGCGCGCCCGAGGGTTCGTGTTTGGCCGATATCGTGGTTTTGTTTCATTGGCGGGCGTTCCACCGCTACCGAGCCGATCTTCACGTCCATACTCTTCAGCGTGACGGCTGCCATCCGGTGGATGTGGTTGCTGTGGGCTGAGTCCCACGTTCGAGACGGCAAATCCGATTCCGGGACGAGGCGGGCGGAAGCTGTTAGCAATCCCTTGCGCGAAGGCTGGTGTATCGATGGCATACGTCTTGCAACGCGTGGCCATGCGCCTGCTCTCTGATGTCACCTACGATCTGCACCATTCCGTCCGCGCATTGGCGCGCAGCCCCGGCTTCACGGTCGTAACGGTTGCGGTGCTCGCGCTCGGTATCGGCGCCACGTCTGCGATCTTCAGCCTCGCGAGCGCGGTGTGGCTGAAGCCGCTGCCGTTCGCCGACGCGGAGCGGCTCGTCACGTTGTGGGCCGATCTCACCCCTGTCGGCGGCCCACCGCGGGTCGAGGTAGCGCCCGGGAACTACGACGATTGGCAGCGTCGCGCCCAGTCGTTCGCGTCGATGACGCCGATCGAGCCCTCGAGCTTCAATTTGACGGGCGACAGCGGCGAGCCGGAACGGCTCGCGGGCGTGCGCACGACGGCGAATCTGTTTGAGACCATCGGCTTGCAGCCGTTGCTCGGCCGCACGTTCCTGCCCACGGATGCGGCCGAGAACGCCATCGTGGTCGGCCAGGGCTTCTGGTTACGCCGTCTGGGAGGCGATGCAAACGTCGTCGGTCGCTCGATCACGCTCGACGGTTCCACCTACACGATCGTCGGTGTTGTGCCGAGGGATTTTCGTTTTCCGAATGGCGAAGTCGACGTGTTCGTCCCCACCGTATTCACACCCGAGGTGCTCGCGCGACGCACGTCGTATTACTGGTACATCGTCGCCAGGCTTCGCGCCGGCGTGTCTACCGAAGCGGCGCAGGCCGAGATGAACGCGATCGCAATCGGCGCTCGAAAGCGAAAGCCCGAAAACCGGGCGTGGCGTTCGGGCGAGCCTTGTGCCGCTGCGGGAGCAGCTCGCGCGCGGTGTTTCCCTTTTTTCACGCGATGTCACTTCGACGCTCGGCGCGTTGCTCGGGGCCGTTGGCCTCGTGCTCCTCATCGCGTGCGCAAATGTGGCAAACCTCATGCTCGCGCGTGCCACGGTGCGGCAGAAGGAGCTCGCGATCCGCAAGGCGCTCGGTGCGGCGCGCGGCCGCGTGCTACGGCAGCTTTTGACGGAGAGCTTGGTGCTCGCCTCCGCAAGCGTAGTGGTCGGGCTCGCGATCGCGGCAATTTGCTCCGGCTACCTCGCTCGCTTGATTCCGAACACGCTGCCTGCGACGGCGAGCACGATGGACGTGCGCGTGCTGATCTCCACGATCGCGGTTGCACTCGTGACGATCGCTTTGTTCGGGGTAGGGCCGGCGTACGCCGCCGCGCGCCGCGACTTCGGCGCCGCGTTCGGTCGCGCTCTCGGGACGGGCGGCGCAAAGGCGCGACGCCTGCGCGCGGCGCTCGTCGTCGGCGAGATCGCGCTGACGGTCGTGCTGCTCGCGGGTGCCGGGCTATTGCTGCGCAGCTATCGAGCTGTCCTCGCCGTCGATCCGGGATTCGAGGCCAGCGGACTGTTGATCGCCGAGACGGCGCTACCGCCGTCGCGTTACGCGGAAAAAGCCGGTCGCGATGCGTTCCAGCAACGTGTGCTCGAACGCGTACGCGCGCTGCCGGGCGTGATGAGCGCGGGATACACGAACTACGCCCCGTTCACGTTCAAGGGCGGGCGCACTGTCCTCTTCACCGAGCAGCGCCCCCAGCCCCCTCCAGGGGAGTTGCCGGTCGCGCCGGAGGAGCTGATGCGCCACATGGCGATCAATCGCGCCGTGAGCTCAGGCTACCTCGAGACGCTCGGCGTGCCGCTGATCCGCGGCCGTTTGCTCGACGCGCGCGACGCGCCCGATGCGCCGTTCGCCGTAGTCGTCAATCAAACGCTGGCGCGCAACGAGTGGCCGGACCGCGACCCCATCGGCCAACGCTTGATGACAGGTGCGGGCGACGGTGATTGGATGACCGTCGTCGGTGTCATCGGCGACGTCCGCCAAATGGCACTGGACGAGCCGCCGAATCCCGAGCTCTTCGTCCCCTTCCATGAGATCACGAGCCCATTCATGTGGCCGCGGCAGCTCGTTGTGCGCACGCGCGGCGAGCCGCTCGCGCTGGTGGCAGCGGTACGACGCGCGGTTTGGGACGTCGACGCCGCGCAGCCTGTGTCGAGCGTGCGCACGATGCGCGACGTGCTCGACTCGGAGCTCGGCAATCGCAACACGCAGCTCACGCTCACGAGCGCATTTGCGCTGCTGGCCCTCGTGCTCGCGGCCGTCGGGCTGTACGGCGTGTTGAGCTACACGGTCTCGCAGAGCACGGCGGAGATCGGGCTGCGCATGGCGCTCGGCGCCGAGCGGAGGACGGTCATCGGCTTCGTCGTACGCTCCGCCATCGGAACGGCTGTGTTCGGGATTGGCATAGGGCTGATGGCGGCATTCGTGCTCACGCGCGCAATCGAATCGTTCCTGTATGGCGTTAGCCCGTGGGATCCTCTGACAGCCGCCGTCGTGGCGGGGGTGCTGCTTGTCGTCGCGGCGCTTGCGGCGCTCGTGCCGGCATGGCGCGCCGCGAGCGTCGATCCCGCAACGACGTTGCGTTCGGACGCCTAGCTCGTAGAGGTTCGTGCTAACTTTCCCTAACGCACCCAGTGCGGCCGATCGACAGGGCAGCTTTGCAGGTTGAATGGATGACGAAAGGAATTTCCGGCGGTCTTGTTCACGAATTGCCCGCTGACTTGATCAGTGCACTGACTCAAACAAGAGAAATAACGAGTCTCTGGGAAAACCTGACGCCGATCGCACGAAACGAGTTCATTTGCTGGGTTGAAGATGCACGGCAGGAAAAGACTCGTGCAAGGCGGATCGGACGAGCCGTGGAGGAGCTTCTAGAAGGTCAAAAACGCCCGTGCTGTTGGGTAGGCTGCATACATCGCACGGACAAGAAACCCAGCAAATGGCAGCAGGCTGTGTTGATAGACAAGAAAGACGAAGAAAGTAACCAGTCGGACGATGCCGTTAGGCCGGAGACTCGTTGCATGACCATCATCGGTTTCGTCGACTCGTTCGGTCGCGATGTGCGCTACGCCCTTCGCGCGTTGCTGCGGCGCCCCACCTTCACATTTGTCGCCGGGCTCACGCTCGCCCTCGGAATCGGCGCGACGACTGCAATCCTCAGCGTCGTCTACTCGGTACTGATCAAGCCACTGCCATACCCGAACCCCGACGAGCTTGTACGCATAAGGCATCCGGCCCCTGGCGTCAATCTCGATGATATCGGGGCGAGTTCCAACATGTACCTGACTTACCAGCAGGAGAACCGGACGTTTGCGAACATCGGTCTCTGGCAGGAGGCCGATGCAACGCTGGGCGACCGCGGTGGATCCGAGCGGGTGCGGGCACTTCGCGTGACGGCGGGTACGTTGCAGGCGCTCGACGTGCGGCCGCTGATCGGACGATGGTTTACGGACGCCGAGCACGGACCGGCAGCGCAAGGGCCATGGCCGATCCTCCTGTCGTACGCGTTCTGGCAACGCCGATTCGGTGGCGATGAGGCCGTCCTCGATCGTGAGCTATCGATCGAGGCGCCAGGCGGCAACGGCACTTTGCGCTCGAACGGGTCTGCGCGCGTTGTCGGGATCCTCCCGCCCGACTTCAAGTTCCTCGACCGGTCGGCGCCCGACGTCATCGTCGCTGTCCGTCTCGACCCCGCGAGGCAGGCGCACGGTGCCTACCAATGGCAAATGCTCGCGCGCCTGAAGCCAGGGGCTACGCTGGCCGGCGCACGTGCCGATCTCGAGCGCATGCGGCCGATCTGGCGTAATGCATGGCCCCCGTTTCCCGGAAGTACGCTGGAAGACTTTGATCGTATGCGCATCAGCGCGGTCGTGCGCCCGTTGCTCGACGACGTGGTCGGCAGTGTCGCGAGCATGCTGTGGGTGGTCATGGGCGCGATCGGCGTTGTGCTACTGATCGCGTGCGTGAACATCGCGAACCTCATGCTAGTGCGGGCCGACGCACGGCGGCAGGAGCTCGCCGTGCGCGCGGCGCTCGGCGCTGGGCCCGGACGAATCGCGAGAGCGCTGCTTCTCGAGAGCGTGTGTCTCGGAGCCGCCGGGAGCGTGCTCGGTCTGCTGCTCGCTTTTGTCGGATTGCACATGCTCGTTGCGACGGGTCCGAGCGACTTGCCTCGATTACAGGAGATCGCCGTCTATCCACCCGTGCTCGGAGTTGCGGCCGCCATCTCGCTTGTGTCGACTCTCCTGTTCGGCTCCATCACGGCGCTGAAATACTCGTTGGGCGGTGAGATGTTTCACACCGTTTATCCCCGCGGTTCAAGTGGGAGACGCGAGCGGAGCGCGACGCGCAGCGTTTTGGTCGTGGCGCAGGTCGCGTTCGCACTCGTCCTGGTTGTGAGCGCCGCGCTCATGGCTCGAACGTTTCAGTCGTTGCGCAATGTGGATCCCGGTTTTTCCGAACCCACCACCATTCAGACTGCGAAAATCTGGGTTCCATCGACGTCGTTCCCCGATGCCAAACAGGTCAATCGCATGGAGCGCGAGATCCTCGCCAAAATCGCGGCACTGCCGGGTGTCGCGGCCGTCGGGTTCGCTGACGCCGTTCCCATAGAGTGGGCAGGGATGGGAATGGGCGTGGCCATCGACGGTCAGTCGCGAGCCGCGGGCGAAGAGCCGCTTCCGCGAGTCAAGTTCGTCTCGCCCGGCTACTTCGAGGCTATGGGCGCGCGGATCGTCGCGGGCCGCAACATCACCTGGAGCGACATCGAAGCGGGCGGGCGAGTCGTCGTGATCTCCGAGAGCTTCGCCCGCGAGCTCGCGCCTGGGCCCGCCGGTGCGCTTGGCAAGCGCGTTCGGTTCGCGACCTTCGCGCAGGACTCGTGGCGCGAAGTGATCGGCGTCGTACACGACATCCACGAGAATGGGTTGTACGAGGCGGCGCCCGGTATGGTGTACTGGCCGGCGCTCGCGGAGAACCTGTTCGGTCTCCCGGCCGTTGGAACGCCGTCCCCCACGTTCGCTATTCGCAGCGAGAGAGCCGGGACGGCGAGCCTCGAAGACGAGGTCCGCCAGGCGATCTCGTCTGTTAGCGCGAGCATCCCGGTGGGTCGCGAGCGCACGATGCAAGAACTGACTTCCGGCTCGCTTGCGCGCACGTCGTTCACGCTCGTCATGCTCGCGATCGCTGGTGGCGTGGCGTTGTTGCTCGGCGTTATCGGGATCTACGGCGTCATCGCCTATGTCGTCTCGCAGAGGACTCGCGAGATCGGCATTCGGTCCGCGCTCGGCGCCCAGCCGCGGCAGCTCAAGAGGATGTTTTTGCTCTACGGGCTTGGTTTGAGCGCCGCGGGCGCAGTCGTTGGCCTCGTTGCGGCCACGGTATTGGGACGCTTGATGTCTTCATTGTTGTTCGGCGTTGGCCCGTTAGACCCGATTGCGTATGCCGCAGCAGTAGGCGTTACGAGTGTGGCGGCGGCACTCGCAAGTTACTTGCCTGCGCGCCGCGCGGCGATGATCGGTCCGATGGAGACGCTCAAGGCGGAATAGCCGGAGACCCGCAATACTGGAGATGTGGGCGCGGTGCGCGGGCCGCGGTCATCGGCCGAGCGAAAAGCGCCGACCGACGCAGTGCCGGTCGGCGCCCGAGCGTTACCGTCCCTCGACGGGGCGTTAGCGCCGCTTGCTCACGTAGACGTCGCCGCGGCCGACGTACAGTCGCTTCAAATCCCAAGACAGTGATGCGCGAGTCTCGTTACCTGGCGTGTTCACATTCGGGCCCGCGTTCTGCGGCTTCGACCACCAGAAGGGCAGGAACGCAGCCGTCGCGTAGTACGCGTCCTGCATTCCAGCGGCCTTCGGGTCGGGCCGGTCGGAATTGAACGTGACCGCGAAGCTGCCGTCGCCGGCTGCACGCACCGTCGGCATCTGATCCTGGAAACCGTGCGTGCTGAGCGCGTCCACACGCCAGCCACGGCCAAAGCGGCCGTCCCTGCCCATGATGCTCACGTAGATGTCGTCGTCGGCGCCCGCAACACCGCCGTTCGTCGAGTAGAAGAGGAACGTTCCGTACCAGGTCTCGATGAGCGACGGGCTGCGCTCGACACCGGGGGTATTCGGGCCATCCGGCGCGCATGCCAGATGCACGGGCTCGGACCATTCGCCGGCCGGGCTCTGGCGGGACAAATAGATGTCGCCGCCGCCGCACCCCTCGGGGTTCGGGCGAGCGGACACGAAGTACAGCGAGCGCTCGAACGGCGCCGGGCAAAAATCGGCGGCTTCGGAGTTGATCGGTGCGGGCAAGTGCTTCGGAGCGCTCCAGGGCGCATCGATCTGCGTCCGGTCGAGCGCCCAGATGTCGAGGTCGCCCAAGGTGCCGGCCCGCCCGGAGGCGATCATGAGGCTCAGACCGTCCGGCGTCTCGATCGGGCATCCGGCGCCTGCGATCACGAGCTCGCCCGGCGTCCAGGATGGGGTCCTATTCCACGGGTCGGCGTTAGCGGCGAACGAGCTCAAAAGCAGCGCGGCGCTCGCGCAGGCGGCGACCGGCAATTGGTTGAAGGGGGACATCTTGTTCTCCGTTTAAGGGGCGACGGGGATCGTCGCGTCCTTCGAACGCTAGAGAACGCAGCGCACGCCTGCATGACGGTTGCATGCCGAAAGCCGGAATTTTCCGAGAACAATGCTCGAGTGAGCGTTAGATACAGTCGAAGTCGAGTTCCCCTGCCGGTCGGCAAACGTCGGGCCATCCGGCCGCGCGCCAGTAATCGACGAGCCCGAGGTCGGCGAGCAGCACCTTGAACTCCGGCAGCCGACGCACGTCCTCGAAAACCGGTAGCCAAGCGATGTACGCGTTCGTCTTCGAGCCGAAGATCGCCTCTCGGAGGAGCTTCAGCGCGAGCGCCTTGTCGCCGAGGGCGGCGGCGCGGATCGCCAGGTTGGCGATCGTCGCCGGCGCCTGGTTTTGGGGGTCCTGTAGCGCCTGTTCGAGCAGCGCGCGGGCGGGGTGCGAGTCGCCCCGCGCGCCGAGATTTCCCCACGGCGGAGGCAAAGCGATTTGATCGTACGGCGGCTCGACGCGTTCGCGCCCCTCGCGCACCCAGACCCCGACACGATCCCCGAATTCCCACGTCTCATAGAGGAGCCGCCCGCGCCGAAACGCCTCGTCGGCGGCATCGGGCTCTCGCAACACCTCGTCCGCGATTACGAGGAAGCCCAGCAACTCCTCGTTCAGCGGGTCGACGTCGAGCAGATTGTTGATGCGCTCGCGTGCCTTGTTGAACCGGCCCGACGACAGAATGAACGCAATGTCGTGGGGAAACTCGCTCCTGCCTTGCGTGCGCGCACGGTCGTAGTCGGCCGCGGAGCCGCGCCAGTCCCCGCTCGCCAGGCGCAGCAGCGCGCGCGCGTTGTAGCCGTCGCCGTAGTCGGGCGCGAGGCCGATCGCATGCGTCGCGGCGTCTTCGGCGGCCCCAATCTCGGCCGCGCCGCCGCCGGGGGTGAAGCCCGCTCGCATCGTGTGGACCTGCGACTTGAACATCCACGCGCGCGCGAATTTCGGATCGATCGCAATCGCTCGATCGATGAGACGCAGCGCCCGTTCGAAGCCCTCGGGCGTCATATGCCCTTCGGTGCATTCGAGCTTCGCGGCGAGATAGAGCTCGTAGGCCTCGACGTCGTTCGTGCCCGCTCGCGCGACGGCCGGCTCGAGCCCGAGGGGAGTGCGCACCGCAGACGCGATCGCGCCGACGATTTCGTCCTGCACCGCAAAGAGGTTGTCGACCACTCCGTCGTAGCTGTACGGCAGCACGCCGAAGCCGGTGGCATCGGTGAGCTGCGCGCGCACGCGCAGCCGCTTGCCGTCGTTGCCGACACTGCCCTCGAGCACGTATTGCACGTCGAGATCGGCCGCGATCTCTTTTGTGCCGCGGTGCGAGTCGCGCAGCGCGAACGACGTCGCGCGGCTCATGACCTTCACGCCGGGCAGCCGCTGCAGGCTGATGATGAGCTCGTCCGTGAGGCCGTCGGCGAAGTGCCGGTGCTCGGGGTCGGACGACAGGTTCGCGAATGGCAGCACCGCGATTCTCGGCGCGTGCTTCGCCACTGCACCGGCCTCGGCCGGCGTGCCGAGCGACCTCGGCAAGCGATACGCGCCGGCCGCGACTACCGCGGCGAGCGCGATCGTTACCGCGAGCGCGGCCGCGAGTCGGCGCGTGGCTGAAGCACGGCGCGGCGCGGCGCTTCGCACGGGCGCGCCCACATCGGCGATGCCGACGTCGCTCTCGACGCTCGGGATCAGCCGGTAGCCTTGCCCGCGTAGCCCTTCGACATAACGCGGCGCATCCGCGCGATCGCCGAGCGCTGCTCGGAGGCGCATCACGCGCTTCGCGAGGTTCTCGGGCGTCACGATGCGGCGCGGGCCCCATACTTTTTCCGCGAGCTCGGCGTGCGTGACGATGTTCGGCGCAGCTTCGACGAGCGCCTTGAGCAGCGCGAACGTGAGCTTGCTGAGCGCGATGGTCGCGTCGCCGCGCGCGAGGCGGTGCTGCCCCAGGTCGAGCGTGAGGTCGGCGAAACGATAGCGCTCGAGCGACGCGCCCATAGGTCCTCTCCGGGGTCCAAGCGCTGCGGAAAGCTCAGGGATTCTCGCGAATTCGGGGGCCGCTGTCATCGTATATCACTCGTGACGACCCGGCATCGAGTCCCGGGCGTTTTCTCCCTACTATCGCCAGGCCTGCGCCCGGCAGGCCTGCGCACGGACGAAGGCTCTGGGCGTGCTCGGCAACATCATCCAGGGCCGGTGAGCGGCGGCGGAATCATCGCAATGGACGGACATCGGGCGCGCACGGTAGCGTAGGCTTTCGGCCAGGGTTGAAGGGGAGTGACCATGCACCGGATCGTGTCGACCATGCGTACCGTGCTACTCGTCGCCGCGGCCACTGCGATGTTCGTCGCGACGGCGAATGCCCAAATCAACGATTCGATTCGCGGTGCGGCGAGCGAAGCCAATCACTTCATCGCGACGCCGAAGGGCTGGAAGCAACCGAAGACGCCGTGGGGTGAGCCCGACATCCAGTCCTCGTTGAACATGATGCAAACGGCCTTCATGCCGCTCGAGCGGTGCGGTACCAGTTACCGGCCCGGTGCGGCGCCGTGCGACATGAACAAGAGGTGGCTCACGGAGGAGGAGTACAACCAGCGCGTGGAAGCGGCCAAGCGGCCGGACCGAAGCCGCGAGCTGTTCAAGGAGGGCAATCTCGGCGGCGCGATTCAAGCGGGCGCGACCGATCCCGGCATCCCGCAGCGACAGACCAATCTCATCCAGGACCCACCGAACGGGTTGCTGCCCGCCCTGACGGCGGAGGCCAAGCGCCGGGGGCTTCTGATGCGCAGCGATTGGGCGTTACCGGGCGAGGACCTGACGTTCGACGGGCCTCAGGATTTCGACAGCTGGGATCGCTGCATCACGCGCGGCATGCCGTCGTCGATGATGCACTACTACTACAACGGCGGGTTCAAGATCATGCAGGCGCCGGGCGTCGTGGTCTTCAGCCTCGAAATGATCCATGAAGCGCGTGTCATCTACACGGATGGCCGCCCGCCGGTGCCGCGCGAGATCAAACAGTGGATGGGCGAGTCGCGCGGCCACTGGGAAGGCGACACGCTGGTCGTCGAGACCACGAACTACAGGGAAGGCCCGCCGATGATCAACCTGGCCGTCGCGGGTTCACCGCCGGGCAATCATTTCCCGATGAGCGACCAGATGAAGACGACGGAGCGCATCACGCGCCTGAACGACGAGTGGTACCTGTACGAGATCAAAACCGAAGACCCGGTGATCCTGACGCGGCCGTTCACCGTGCGCTACCCGATGCGCAACGAGCCGGGCTACCTGATGCCGGAATACGCGTGCCACGAGGATAACCAGATCGTCGAGAACTACACGAAGACGAATCGCTACGAGCGCGCGCATCCGCAGGCCGAGCCGCCGCAGCCGCCCGTGGAAGTCGGGCCAGGCGTCGCCGACTCGCTGGCGGGGCGCTGGGTCGGCCGGCCGCGTATCGTGACGATCGACGACGACATCGAGATCGAATTCACGAAGAACCGCGACGGTACCGTGAACGGCAAGCTGATCGGCACGACCTTTGGCAAGATCGACAAGCCGTTCCGAAATTTCAAGATCAAGGACAAGGTGATCAGCTTCACGCTGCCGAACGTGGACCCGTGGAGCTTCCAGGGCGAGCTGAACGCCGAGGGCGATCTCGTCGGCGTCGTGTTCAGCGCGCAGGGTGGATTGCCGGTAACCTTCAAACGGACCGCGCGATAACGCGCTAACGGATTTCGTCGGTCAGAACGGATACACCATCGGTGTCACGACGAGGGTGACGGCGCAGACGATCAGATTCAGCGGAATGCCGAAGCGTAGATAGTCGACGAACTTGTAGCCGCCGGGGCCGTAGACCATCAAGTTGGTCTGGTAGCCGATCGGTGTCGCAAAGCCGCACGAGCCGGCGATCGTGAGCGCTACGATGAAGGGCAGCGGATTCACGCCGAGCTGTTGCGCCGTGGCCAGCGCGATCGGATACATCAGTACCGCGGACGTCGTGTTACTCAGCACTTCCGTCAGCAGCATCGTGACCAGATAGATCACCGCGAGCTGGTAAATCGGCTCCTTCCCCGCCAGTGCAACGAGACCGTTCGCGAACGCCGAGGACAGGCCGGTGGTGCTGAGCGCGGTGCCGAGCCCGAGCGTAGTGGCGATGACGATCAGCACGGGCCAGTCGACCGTGCGGCGCACGCTGTCGGCAGAGCAGCAGCCCGTCAGCAGCATGAGGCAACCCGCGAGCAGCGCCGCATGCAGCGTGCCGTAGCCGCGATCGATGAAATATGGCACCTGCTCGAACACCGTCGCGAGAAACACCATGCCGATCAGGATCGCGAGTGCGACGGGCGCTCGCTCGAGACGCGGTGGCGCCGAGCCGTCGAGCGGGCTCACGAGGAAGAAGTCGCGCGAGTTGCGTTGCTGCTGCACGAACGATGGTCGCGCCTCCAGCAGCAGCGTGTCGCCGGTGCGCAGCACGATGTCGCCGATTTTCCCGTGCAGCCGCTCGCCGTTGCGCGCGACCGCGATCACGACCGCGTTGTACTGCGTGCGAAAGCGGCCTTCGCGTATTGTCTTTCCCAGCAGCGGGCAGGTGTCGGAGACCACGGCTTCGATCAACGTGCGTCCGTCGCGGCGGCCGTGCAGCTTGAACACCTGATTCGTGGGTGGAGTGAGGCCGCGAATCCGCTGCAACTCGACCACTGAATCGACTACGCCGACGAAGACGAGCTGGTCGCCGCCGTTCAACCGCATTTGGGGGCCCACGGCCGGGATCACCTCGCCGTTGCGCTCGATCTCCGCGAGGTACATGTCGGTCAACTGGCGCAGGCCGGCTTCCTCGATGGTCTTGCCGTCGATCGGGCCGTGTGGCGCGACGCGCATCTCGACCGTGTACGCGCGCGGATCGTCCGACTGGCGCAGCGTCGCCTGGCGCACGGGCAGCAGCCAGCGGCCCGCGATGGCCATGTACGCGATGCCGACCAACGCACACGGGACGCCGATCCATGTCAGCGTAAAGAAGCTCATCCCTGAGCTGAGCACGCCCGCATCCACCGAGCGCTGCATGAGGCCCGCCACGATCACGTTCGTGCTCGTGCCGATCAGCGTGCAGAGGCCGCCCAGGATCGCCGCGAAGCTGAGCGGCATCAGCAGCTTCGAGGGCGGAATCTTGAACTTCTTGCCCCACTCGGTCACGGCCGGCAGCATCGCGGCCACGAGCGGCGTGTTGTTCATGAGCGCCGAGAGCCCGGCAACCGGCAGCATCATGCGCAGTTGCGCGCGCATGACCGTTTTCGGACGGCCGAAGATACGGTGCGCGATCCACGCGACGACGCCCGTCTCGCGCAGTCCGGCCACGACGATGTACAGCACCGCGACCGTCAGCATGCCCTCGTTCCCGAACCCGGCGAAGGCTTGCGAAACCGAGAGCACGCCGGTGAGCAGCAGGATCGTGAGGCCACCCAGCATCAGGAGGTCGGCGGGTAACGACGTGGCAATGAGCAGGCCGAGGATGCCGAGCAGCACGATCACCGTGACCCATGCGTCGGGGTGGAATTGGCTCACGGGGCTTTCGTTCCTGTTCTTATCGTGCGGCGGGCGAGACGGCGGCAAGCCTACCGGTTTTCCCCCGTTGCGGCGACGAACGCGCTATAGCGATTGGTAAAGTGCATATACGGTATTCGTTGGGCGAACCGGCGTGCGCGTCGCCGTTGCCGCGCTTACTTGGGCGCGTCGTGGCAGATCGCTGGCGTGAGAGCAGCCGCCTCGCTGTGACGCCGTTTCGCCGGCACGGCGGGAAACCGCGTCGCACAGCGTTCGCCGAGCGACGCCAGTCCGAAATGCGTCTGCATGACGTCGTCGGCCGCAATGCAGCCGCAGAACATCTGTCGTCGCTGCGTCGCCGGGTCCACATCGAAGATGCTGAGCGGATCGGAATTCACGCTCTGGGGTGAAATGACCGCAATCTCGTAGGGGTTCGGTGCCGCAGTCTCCGTGTCGCGATTGAAGGAACCCAGAGGAAACACCGGCGATTCGGGGCCGCGTGCCGAGCTTGCCTGCCACGCGAGCAGATCGTTGTACAGCAGCATGTCGTCGAGGTCGGCGCGGTGCAGCCGGTCGACGAGCAGGTTGCCCAACGTCGCAAGCACTTGACGGCCGTCGTCGATTCGCTCGGTGGGCGCACCGGTGCGTTGCCGCTCGTCGTTCGGCTCGTAAGGGCTCGTGACGATGACGAACAGCTGCTCGATCCGCGGGTGCGGCGGCGTGTCCGCGCCCGTGAGGCCGATGCACTCGGCAGCGCTGTCGCCAGTCGCGGGGCTCGCGCAGCGCTGGAAGTAGCTCGTCACCGGCACGGCGTGGCGCACGCCGCCGTCGCCGAGCTGCAGGGGTTCGTCGGCTCCGGGCGGCGTCAGCAGCAACGTTCGGCCGAATACCGGCACGACGGCGCTGCCGAAAATGAAATCGTGCGCCGTGGCCGCATCGACAACACCGTTGCGGTTGATCGCGATCTCGCGGTAGCGGCGGTCGTTCAACGTCAGCGTGCCTACCCTTAGCTCGCGCCCCGCCGCGAGTCGGTCGAGCGCCACGCGCGTACGGACGAAGTCGTGCAGCGGCTCGAAGTCCTCGAGGCTGTCGAGCCCGAACAGGGCGAAGCGAACCTTGCCGAGCGGCCGCGCGCGCATCACATCGCGTGTGCTGCGGATCGATTCCCACTGCGCCACGAGGTCTTCCGCCGCGGCTCGCAGGTTGGCAAGCGACTGTGTGCGATCGCTGGCGCGCGAGGCCTGCGCGAGCAACGCACCGTTCAGCGCGCCGATCGAGGTACCGGAGACTTCCACGAAGTCGCAGTCGCGATGCACGACGAGGTGATAGATCGCGCCGACCTCGAAGGCGCCGCGTGAGCCGCCGCTGCCGAGCACGAGTGCCCGGGCAGCGCTGCCCGCGCACGGGTCGGCCGCGGCCGCCGCGAGCGGTAACCCCAGGGCCACGAGCCAGGCGAGCGGCACGCCAAGGCGGCGGGTCATCGCAAGAAGGGGCGTTGCAGCATGGCTCCGCATCTTGGGCAGTGGCCGGCTCGCGTTCAAGCACGGCGGGCTGCGCTAACCGTCCAGGGCGGTTCGGAGGTTGTGGCGCGATGGTCTCGGGCCCGAGGCCGGCGCATAATCGCCTGAAACCAGAAGACTCCACGGGGGACGTGATCATGGTGCGGTTCCGGCTTTTCTTGTGTGTATTGTTGTTGCCCGCTGCGGCGGCCGTCGCGCAGCCCGCGACCAATGGCTCGGCGTCGGCGGTGCCCCCAACGCTCGACTTCGAATTCTTCAAAGCTCGCGTCGCGCCGATCTTCACGACGAAGCGTCCGGGCAACGCGCGCTGTATTTCCTGCCACGGCGACGGCACGCCGATGAAGCTCACGCCGTTGCCGGAAGGCTCGGCCACCTGGACGGAAGCCGAGGCGCGAGCGAACTTCGACCTGATCCGCGCGCGCGTCGTGCCGGGCAATCCCGATCAGAGCCGCCTGCTACGTCATCCACTGGCGGAAGAGGCCGGCGGCGATCCGCACCACGACGGCGGCAAGCACTGGACGTCGAAGAGCGACCCCGAGTGGCAGACGCTCTCGGCATGGGTCAATGGCGCGACGCTGACGAGTGCGGCGCCCAGCGCGGCACCGCTGCACCCGCGCATCGTGCAGACGAACAGCGCGGGCGACGACGTCTCGATCATCGATCCCGCGACGAACAAAGTCGTCGGCCGAGTCGTCGGTATCGAGGTCAATCACGGCGCCGCGGCAGCGCCGGACGGTAGCAAGCTCTACGTCAGCAACGAGGCCAACAGCACGCTCGACGTCGTCGACGCGCGCACGCTGCGCGTCATGAGCAGGATTCCGCTGTCGGGTCATCCGAACAACATCTCGATCAGCCACGACGGCAAGCGCGTGTACATCGCGATTCGCGAGAGCCAGGGCGTCGTGGACGTGGTCGACACCATGGCGCTGAAGCGCGTCAAGAGCATTCCGATCAAGGGGGCCGGGCACAACACGTACGTGACGCCCGATGGCCGGTACGTGGTCGCGGGTTCCGTGGCCGGCAAAAGCCTGACGATCATCGATCAGAAGACCGAGGAACCGGTCTGGGACATGGTGTTCGATCTCGGCGTGCGGCCGCTCGCGTTCGAGCAGAACAAGGACGGCTCGACGAAGCGCATCTTCGTGCAGCTCACGGACTACAACGGGTTCGCGGTCGTCGATTTCGCTACCCACAAGGAAATGCAGCGCATCGCGCTGCCGAAGATCGCGGCCGGCAAGAAAGAGATCTTGGAAGGCGGTAACGCTTCGCACGGCATGGCCGTCTCGGCGGACAACACGCGGCTCATCGTGAATAGCCGGTTGAACAGTGCCGTGTACGTCTACTCGCTGCCGGACTTGAAGCTCGTGGGCAGTGCGGACGTCGGTGTCGCGCCCGATTGGGTCACGCTGACGCCCGGATGGCAAAACCGCGTACGTGGCGAACGCCGGGTCGAACAGCGTATCCGTCGTGGACATGGCCGGGGTGCACGAGGTCACGCGGATTCCGGTGGGGCAGGTACCGAAGCGCAACATCACCGCGATGCTGCCATAGCTCAGGCTTACGCCAGCATGCCGGTTAACCGTCGCGACGTAATACTCGCCGGCGCAGCCGGCACGCTCGCGCTGGCGACGCAGACGCCGCTCCGCGCTCAGCGGTCCAAACCGAACGTCGTTTTCATCGTTGCGGACGACTTCGGCTACGCGGATGCGTCGTGCTACGGGCGCCGGGAATATGCGACGCCGAACATCGACCGGATCGCGGCGGGCGGCATGCGGTTCCTGCAGGCCTATGCGAACTCGGCTGTCTGCTCTGCCTCGCGCACGGCGATCATCACGGGCCGTTATCAGGATCGCCTGCCGGTAGGCCTCGAGCAGCCCATCGCTACCCGCGATGACGGCATGATCGTCGGTCTGCCGCCCGGCCTGCCCACGTTGCCGGCCCAACTACACAGCGCCGGCTACGCAACGACGCTCGTCGGCAAGTGGCACCTGGGGCCGCTGCCCGACTTCGGTCCCTTGAAGAGCGGCTACGACCACTTCTTCGGTTTTCGCGAAGGCGGTTCGGACTACTTCGACCACGATCGCGGACTTTTTGCGGAAGACGAGCTCGCGCATCAGCCTGGCTACCTCACGGATCTCTTCGGCGATCGCGCCGTGCGGGTGGTTCGCGATTACGTTGCGGACCGCAAGCCGTTCCTGCTGAGCCTGCACTTCAACGCGCCGCACTGGCCCTGGGAAGGGCCCGGGGACGAGGCCGAATCGAAACGGCTGGCGCGCCTCGGACGAAGCCGCTTCGACTACGACGGCGGCTCGATGCAGACGTACGCCGCGATGGTCACGCGCATGGACTACCAGATCGGCCGAGTGCTCGATGCGCTCGAGGCTGGCGGTGCTGCGAACGACACGATCGTGATTTTCACGAGCGACAACGGCGGCGAGCGTTACAGCGACCACTGGCCATTCACCGGAATAAAGACGGAGTTGCTCGAGGGGGGGTTGAGGATTCCCGCGATCGTGCGTTGGCCCACGCACGTGCCGGCCGGTTCGATGAACGAGCACCAGACGATCATGCACATGGACTGGCTGCCGACACTGCTGGCCGCGGCCGGCCTCACGCCCGAGGCGAGTTTTCCGCCCGACGGCATGAACCTGCTGCCGACACTCACGGCGAACGCGCCGCCGGTGACGCGCAAGCTGTTCTGGCGCTACCTGAATCTGCTGCAGGAAGCCTGCCGCGACGGCGACTGGAAGTACCTCAAGATCCTCGACAACACGTTCCTGTTCAACGTGGTGGAAGATCCGCTCGAGCGGGCGAATCTGAAAGATCGCCACGCCGAAATCTATGCGCGGCTCGTCGCGGACTATCGCGCGTGGAACGACACCATGTTGCCGCTCGATCCCGCGGCCCACAGCGACGGGCCGACGGGCTCGCAGCTCGCCGATCACTTCGGCATCACGAAGCCGAGAAATATCGGCGCTCTGGGAAAGTAGGCGCGCGTCTCTGCCGGAGCCCTGACCCCGTTATGCACTAGAATAGGCGCATGCCCACCGCCCTGCTGCTCGCGCGCATCCAGTTCGGGCTCACGATTTCGTTCCACATTCTGTTCCCCGCGTTCTCGATCGGACTTGCGAGCTGGCTCGTCATGCTCGAGTTCCTGTGGCTGCGCACCGGCAAGGCCGCCTATCAGACCCTCTACCGATTCTGGCTGAAGGTCTTCGCGGTCTCGTTCGGTCTCGGCGTCGTGTCGGGGCTCGTGATGAGCTTCGAGTTCGGCACGAACTGGAGCCAGTTCTCCGCCGCCACCGGCAACATCCTGGGCCCGCTGCTCGGCTACGAAGTGCTGACCGCCTTTTTCCTCGAGGCCACGTTTCTCGGCGTGATGTTGTTCGGCGCGGAGCGCGTGAGCCGCGGCGTGCATTTCCTCGCCACCTGCCTCGTCGCGCTCGGCACGCTGATCTCGGCGTTCTGGATCCTCGCGGCGAGCAGCTGGATGCACACGCCGGCCGGCTACAGCATCCACGATGGCGTCTACTACCCCGAGAGCTGGCTCGCGATCGTGTTCAATCCCTCGTTCCCGTATCGCTTCGTCCACATGACGCTGGCCGCGTACTTGAGCACGTGCTTCGTCGTGGCGGGCGTGTCCGCGCGTTACCTGCGGGAGGGGCGAGTATCCACAACACGCAAAGCTCATGCTCCAGCTGGCGGTGGTATTCGCGAGCATCGTCGTGCCGCTGCAGATCGTCGTCGGCGACTTGCATGGGCTCAACACGCTCGAGCACCAACCGGCGAAGATCGCCGCCATGGAGGCGCACTGGGAATCGCGCGCGGGTGCGCCGCTGATCCTGTTCGCCTGGCCGGACGGCGCTGCGGAAAAGAACCGATTCGAGATCGCGATTCCGAAGCTCGGTAGCCTGATCCTGCGCCACGACGTCGACGCGGCCGTCACCGGGCTCAAGGAGTTCGCGCCTCGCGACCGCCCCTCCGTGCCGATTCCGTTCTTCGGCTTCCGTGCGATGGTGGGCATCGGAATGCTGATGCTCGCGGCAGCGTGGACCGGCCTCGTGCTGCTGCTGCGCGGCAAGCTCGTCACGACGCTTTGGTATCTGAAGATCCTGCCATGGATGATTCCGGCGGGATTCGTCGCGTTGCTGGCGGGCTGGCTCACGACCGAGGTCGGGCGGCAACCGTACATCGTGTACGGGCTCATGCGCACGGCCGACGCCGTGTCCGCCGTGCCCGGGGCGAGCCTGCTCACGACGCTCGTGCTGTTCATCGGCGTCTACGGCGGCGTGTTCGGGGCGGGCGTCTACTACATGGCGCGGCTGATACGAAGCGGTCCCGCGGATGTCGGACCCACCGCCGCGGCGACGCCCTCGCGGCCGCTGTCCATGCCCGGCGAGTCGTTCGAGGAGCCGCGCTGATGGAAGGCCACGTGCTGCCGCTCATCTGGTTGTGCGTCATCGGCTTCGCGATCTTCATGTACGTGCTGCTCGACGGCTTCGTGCTCGGCGCGGGCATCCTGTTCTCGTTCCTGCCGCGCGACGCGGACCGCGATACGCTGATGACGTCGGTCGCGCCCATCTGGGACGGCAACGAGACGTGGCTCGTGCTCGGCGCGGGCGGCTTGTTCGCGGCGTTCCCGCTCGCTTACTCGATCGTGCTGCCGGCGCTCTACCTGCCGTTCATGCTGATGTTGCTCGGGCTCGTGTTCCGTGGCATCGCGTTCGAGTTTCGGTTCAAGGCGAAGCGCCGCCGACACGTCTGGGACCGCGCGTTCCAGTGGGGCTCGATCGCCGCGACGTTCTGCCAGGGCCTTGTGCTCGGTGCGTTCGTCGAAGGCTTTGACCTCGACGGCACGCGCTTCGTCGGTGGCTCCATGGCGTGGGCCTCACTGTTCGGCGTCGTCACCGGGGTGGCGCTTATCGCGGGCTACGCGCTGCTCGGTGCGACCTGGCTCATCATGAAGGCACCCGGCGATCTCGAGGCGTGGGGGCGGCGTGCGGCCGCGCGTTTGCTGCTGCTCGTACTGGCGCTCATCGCCGTGATCAGCGCGTGGGTGCCGTTCCTCGACAACGACATTCGCCTGCGCTGGTTCTCGCTGCCGAACTTCTACTTCTTGTCGCAGGTGCCGTTGTTCACCGTGATCGCGGGCTATCTTCACTGGCGCACGACACACTCGCAGCGCACCGCGGCGCCGTTTCTGCTGACGCTCGCACTGTTCGCGCTCGGCTACACGGGGCTCGCGATCAGTCTGTGGCCGAATATCGTGCCGCATTCGATCCCGTATTGGGCGGCCGCGGCCACGGCCAAATCCCAGGAATTCCTGCTGGCCGGCGCCGCGGTAGCCGTCCCCGCGGTGCTCTTCTATACCGCGTATTCCTACTACGTGTTCCGCGGCAAGGTGGTACGGCCGCTGAGCTACTGAGCGCGCTCCTGCCACGGGTAACGGTGCACGGCGCCATCGATCACGCGCTCGCCTAGCGTGACGTAGAGATGGCCGCTCGTAACGGAGAGCGCGAAAGCCATGCGACGTTGCAGGCATGCCGCCAGTGCGGCGACGAGCGCGTGGTCGACCGCATAGAGCTCGAGCTCGTCGGCGCGATGGATGCGCTCGCCCCGCCAACGCTCCGCCAGTTTGGCAGCGTCTTTGTGCGTGTAGACGACAACGCGCGGCGCTGCTTTGCTCGCTTTGTGAACGCGTGCTGCTTCAGGCGCGCCCACCTCGATCCAGGCACGCAGCACGCCGGTGAGGTCGCGTACCGCGAGTGCCGGTTCATCGGGATCGCTCAGGCCGTTCGAGAAGGCCAGCCCATCGGTGTACTCGAGGCAGTACGCGAGCACGCGGGTGACGAGAAACTCCTCGGTTTCCGACGGATGTCGCGCGACGCGCAAAGCCAGCGTCTCGTAGACGCCACGATCGGTGTCGGCAAGCTCGATGTCGAACGTGTAGATCGTGGCCGTCAATGCCAAGAAAGACTCTCCTCGCGCTACTCGAGATCCGAAGCGGACGCCGCGTGTTGCAACGCCTCGCTGGTGCTAAGCCACAGCTCCTCGACTTCGCCGAGCTCGCTTTTCACACGCGCCTGATCGAGCAGCAGTTCTTTCAGGCGCTCCTTGCTAGCGTTGCCGTATACGTCGCCGGCCAGCTGCGCATCGATGTCGACACACCGGCGCGTCAACGCTTCGAGGCGTGCTTCGAGCTCCTGCAGCTTCTTGCGCAGCGGCTGCTGGCGTTGCCGCTGCTGCGCCTCTGTGCGCTTCTTGTCCTTGCGCAGCTGCGCGCTGTCGGCTTTCGCAGGTGCCGTCGGCGACTGTTGTTGTCGCGCCCGGCGGTCGCTCAGGTAAGCGCGGTACTCGTCGAGGTCGCCGTCGTAGTCCTGCACCGTGCCGTCCGCCACCATGAGCCAGCGGTCGGTCACGCTGCGCAGCAGGAACCTGTCGTGCGACACGATCACCATCGCGCCGCCGAAATCCTGCAACGCCATGGTGAGCGCGTGGCGCATCTCGAGGTCGAGGTGATTGGTCGGCTCGTCGAGCAACAGCACGTTCGGCCGCTGGTACACCAGTAGGGCGAGCACCAGCCGCGCCTTCTCGCCGCCGGAAAACACGGCCACGGAGCCCATCGCGGCGTCGCCGGAAAAACCGAAGCCGCCGACGAAGTTCCGCAGGTCCTGCTCTCTCGCGCGTGGATCGAGACGCTGCAGATGCTGTATGGGGCTCGAGTCGGCGTCGAGCTGCTCGAGTTGATGCTGCGCGAAGTAGCCGATGCGTACGTCCTGCGGCTCGGTTCGTTCGCCGCTCATCACGGCGTGGGTTCCGGCCAGTACTTTGATCAGCGTCGACTTGCCCGCGCCGTTCGGGCCGAGCAAGCCTACGCGATCGCCCGGGACCAACTGCAGGGTGGCGTCTGTGAACACCGCTTGCTGCGTATACCCGGCGCTCACGTGCGCCAGCGAGAGCAGTGGATGCGGAATCTTTGCCGGATCGCGAAACGCGAAGTGGAATGGCGTATCGACATGCGCCGGCGCAATCAGCTCCATGCGCTCCAACGCCTTCATGCGGCTCTGGGCTTGCCGCGCTTTGGACGCGTGGGTCTTGAACCGGTCGATGTAGCTGCGAATGTGCGCAATCTCGCGTTGCTGGCGGGAGAACTCCGCCTGTTGCCCCGCCCGTTGCGCGGCGCGTTGCAGCTCGAACGCCGAGTAGTTGCCGCTGTAGAGCGTCAACGTCTCGTGTTCGATGTGCACCACCGCAGTGACCACGCGATCCAGAAACTCACGATCGTGCGAGATCAGGAGCAGCGCACCCGGATACGCACGCAGATAATCTTCCAGCCATAGCACGGCATCGAGATCGAGGTGGTTGGTCGGCTCGTCGAGCAGGAGAACATCGGAGCGGCGCATCAGCGCTTGCGCGAGGTTCAGCCGCATGCGCCAGCCGCCGGAGAAATGGCGAACCGGTGTAGCGTGTTGCGCGGCGGCGAAGCCCAAACCGTAGAGCAGCTGCGCGGCTCGGCTGGCCGCCGTGTAGCCGCCGTGTTGGTCGTACTGGCCGTGCAACGTCGCGAGACGCACGCCGTCGCTGCCATTCTCGGCGGCGCGAATGTCGCTCTCGATGCCGCGCAACTCGAGGTCGCCGTCGAGCACGTAGTCGAGTGCCGACTGGTCCACGGCCGGCGTCTCTTGCGCCACGTGCGCGAAAATCCACTTCGTGGGCACCTCGACGTCGCCCGCATCCGCCTGTAATTCGCCGCGCAACAGTGCGAACAGACTCGACTTGCCGGTGCCGTTGGCGCCGGTGATGCCGACCTTCTGGCCGGGAAAGACGGCGAAGCTCGCTGCCGCGAACAGCACACGTCCGCCGCGGCGCAGGGTAACGTCGCGAAACTTCAGCACGTTAGAGGATCGGGAGCGGGTGTGTAGGCGAGGTGCAGCGCGCCGCTATTCCAAGCCGGACGCGCGCGCCTGCTCGCGGCCGAGCACGGCCTGATCGCGATCGGCGTCGCCGTGCGCCACGGCGCCGAGTAGACGGTCGATGTACACGTTGTGGCTCGGCATCGGCACGCGCGCGATGTTCGCGGCGGCGGCGATCAGGTTCGCGTCCTTCAAGCCGACCGTGATCGGCGAGCCTACCTGGTCGAAGCTCTGGTCCACCATCTTCTGGCCGTACACCTTGTACGCCGTCGCGCCGAACAGGCCTTCGACCATGACGTCCTGGAACACCTGCGGCACGACGTCGTAGCGGCGCACCAGTGCGAAGCCCTCGGCCATCGCGACCATCGCGCAGCCGAGCACGGCGTTGTTCGCGAGCTTGATGGCGGTGGCCGATTCCGGCTTCTTGCCGGCCGGGAAGATTCGCTTGCCCATGACCGAGAGCAGCGGGGTCACGTGTGCGACGGCGTCGTCGGGCCCGCCCGCGACGATGCCGAGCTGGCCGCTGGCCGCGAGGTCGGGCCGGCCGAGCACAGGTGCTGCGACGAGCACCTGGCCCGCCTCGCGGTGTTTCGCGTCGAGCTGCCGCACCATCGCGACACCGTGCGTGCCCATGACGACGTGCACGGCGCCTTTTCGCATGTTTGCGGCGAGGCCGCTCGCACCCAGAGCAACGTCGGCGATCGCCGCATCCTCGACGAGCATCGAGACGACGACGTCGCTCTGCTTTGCAAGATCCGCGACCGAGGCCGCCGCGCGCGCGCCGGCGGCTACCAGCGGCTCCGCGGCCTTCGCGAACACGTCGAACACACACAGGTCGTGGCCTGCATCGAGAATACGCCGCGCCATTCCGGCACCCATGCGACCGAGACCGACGAAACCGACTTTCATGTGCGTCCCCTGCGAGAAAGGAGCCAGACTCTGACCCGTGTGCGCGGCACTTTCAAGCGACTCGCGTGCGCTAGAACGGCCAGCGCCACGGCAGCAGGAACGTGGCGCCGACGACGATCAGGATCTCGAGTGGCAGCCCGACGCGCCAGTAGTCGCCGAAACGGTAGCCACCGGGGCCCATCACGAGCAGATTGTTCTGATGGCCGATCGGTGTCAGGAAGGCGCACGAGGCGCCAATCGCCACGGCCATGAGGAAGGGGTCCGGGCTCGCGCCGAGGCTCGTCGCCACCGTCGCGGCGATCGGCGCCATGATCACGGCGGTCGCGGCGTTGTTGATGATGTCCGAGACGAACATGGTGATCACGAGCACCAAAGCAAGCGACAAATAGGTGGATTGATCCGAGGTCACTGTCAGAAGAAGATTGCTGATGATTTTCGTGACGCCGGTGGCTTCGAGCGATTGCCCCACCGGCAGCAGTGCCGCGAGCACGACCAGCACGGGGCCGTCGAGCGACCGATAGACGTTGCGCTCACGAACGACGCGGGTCAGTAGCAGGACCACCGCTCCGGCCGTCAGGGCGACGGCGGGCGGAACGAGGCCCAGCGCGATCAACAGCAGCGCGCCCGCGAACGCTGCCGTGGCGATGGCGCCGGCGCGCCGGTCGTGCACCACCAGCTGTCGGTCGCCCAGCGGTAGGGCGTCGAATATCGTAGTCGCTTCGGCGACGTCGGCAGACGCCCCCTGGAGCAGCAGCACGTCGCCGGGTTGCAATCGAAACGACTTCAGCGCGCCGAAATGCCGGGCGCCCTGGCGCGATACGCCGAGCACGTTGACGTGGTAGCGCGAACGCAGTCGCAGCTCCTCGGGCGTCGAGCCCACGGGCCGCGATGCCGGTCGCAAGACGACTTCGGCGAGCACGGTGTCTGACGGACTTAACTTGTCGTCCGGTTTCGGTAGTGCACCCAGCGAAACGCCCGCCCAGCCCTGGAGGCGAGCCAGTGCGTCGGGCGCCCCCTCGACGAGCAGCACGTCGCCGCTCGAGAGGCGCGTCCAGCCGTAGGCGCCAGGGGTCCAGCGTTCGTTCCGCACGATACCGAGCATGGCGACGCCGCGCGCCTCGAGCTTCTTTGCCGCTTCTTCGGCGGCCTGTTCGACCAGCTCCGATTCGTCGGACAGGTGCAGCTCGGCGACGTACTCGTCGACGCCCTCGAAAGCCTGTACAGGCACGCGGTCACGCGGAATCAAACGCCAACCGACCACGATCAGGAATGCGAGCCCAAGCACTGCAATCGCCGCGCCCACCGGAAAGAAGTCGAAAAGGCCGAATGGAGCGCCGAACGTATCGGCGCGATAGGCCGAGACGAGGATGTTCGGCGGTGTGCCGATCAAGGTTGTCATGCCGCCAAGCATCGTGGCGAACGAGAGCGGCATCAGGATGCCGCTGGGGCTCGAACCGTGGCGTCGGGCAGTCGTGATCGCGAGAGGCATCAGCATCGCGAGCGCGCCGACGTTGTTCACGAATCCCGACAGCACGGCGCCGATTGCGCAGAACAACGCCACCTGTCGGCCCGTCGACGGCTGATCGGCTGCGACGAGTCGCGCCAATGCGCCGGTGACTCCGGTCGTCTCGAGCGCGCGGCTCATCACGAGCACAGCGGCTACCGTAATGACAGCCTGGTTGCCGAAACCGAGAAACGCTTCCGCCGGCGGCACGAGGCCGCCGAGTACGGCCGTCACCAGGATCACCAGCGCGACGACGTCGTGCCTGAACCGCCCCCACGCGAAGAGCACGAGGGCCGCAGCGAGCAGCGTAGTCGCGAAGATTTGTATGGGCGACACGAGATTCTTCCAGCGAGCGGCGGATCGCTTCGGTCAGCCTGCCGATGGCGCGAGTGTCGCACATTCTTTCCACGCGCGCCGCGGCGCTACCGTGGACCGCGCGTCTATGCGACGATCGAAGACTCAGGAGGACGATGCGTGAGCAAGAAATTGCGAGTCTTCGCCGCGTGGTACCTGTTGCCGGCCATGGTGATGCTGACCGCAGGCTGTTCGCCCGCTACCGATCAGACGGCGACGCGGATCCGGGCTCGAGGCGAAAACGCCTGCGTGGAGTTGCTGACCGCGCCGCGGCCCGACGTCATGATCCGCGAAGCCGTTCCGCTCGAGATCACGGATCGGCAGACGTCGCCGCCGGCCATCGGCGTGCAGCGCCTGCAGGTGCCGCACTGCAAAGTCACGGGCACGATCGATGGCTCGATCGGCTTCGAGCTGCTGCTGCCGAACGACTGGAACGGCAAGTTCGCGATGGGCGGCGGTGGGGGTTTCGTCGGCAACGTGCAGAACCAGGCGCAGGACGGCCTCTCGACGGGGCCCACACCGCTCGAGCGCGGCTACGCGACCGTGGGCACGGACACCGGCCACACCGGCGCCATCACGGACGCGAGCTGGGCGCGCGACGACGCACGGGCGCGCGAGAACTTCGCGCACCGCGCCGTGCACCGCACGGCCGAAGTCTCGAAGGCCATCGTCGCCGGCTACTACAAGCACGCCGTGGATCGCTCGTACTTCCTCGGCTGCTCGCGCGGCGGCGGGCAAGCCATGGTCGAAGCTCAGCGCTATCCCGACGATTTCGACGGCATCATCGCGGCGGCACCCGTGCTCGACTGGGTCGGCGCAATGGGAGCCTTCATCCGCGATCAACAGGCGATCTTTCCAAATCCAGACGAGTTGACGTCGCCGGTCATCACGGCCGACAACCGCAAGCTGATTGCGACTGCGCTGCAGGGGACCTGCGATGTGCAGGACGGCGTGGCCGACGGCATCATCAGCGATCCGTCGACCTGCAACTTCGACCCGGCTTCGCTGCCGCGGTGTGCGGCCGGGCCTGCGGCCGAGTGCCTCACCGACGCGCAACTCGGGGCGATAAAGACCGTGTACGGCGGCCTTACGATCGGCGGCGAGAAGTTGTATCCGGGGTTTCCGGTCGGTGGCGAGAACGTTCCGGGTAGCTGGGATCTGTGGATCACGCAAACGAGCCCGCCCGCGCTTGGCCCCAACGTGCCGAACCTGCACTACGCGTTTGGCACGGAGTTCGTGAAGAACTTCGTGTTCGGCGATGCCAACTGGAGTTACGCGGGCTACGATTTCGCCGACTGGCGCGCCCGAACGGCGGATCTCGCCGCGCTGCTGAATGCGACGGATCCGAACCTGAGCAAGTTCGCGGGCCACGGTGGCCGCCTGATCCTCTGGCATGGGTGGTCCGACCCGGCGTTGCCGGCGACGCGCTCGATCGATTACTACACGTCGGTGGCGGCACAGAACCCGCTCGTACGCCTGTCGGCGCGGCTATTCCTTTTGCCCGGCGTCGCGCATTGCTCGGGCGGGCTCGGCCCGGATCGCGCGGACTGGCTCACGACGCTCGAGCAGTGGGTGGAGAAGGGCGTTGCGCCCGATCAGGTGTTGATGACGAAGACCGACGCGCAGGGCAAGACGGTGATGCAGCGGCCTGCGTGCGCGTATCCGCTGGCCGCGCGTTACAACGGCAGCGGCGATCCGAACGCTGACGCAAGCTACACCTGCGTCGGGCCGGCGCAGTAGCCATGCGGGTGCGCCGCGTATACTTCGGCATCCGTCGCCGTCGCCTTCAAGGTAGGTCTGCCATGCTGCACCGCCGCTTACCGTCGTTCCTGATTGCGCTTGCCTCAGCGATCTTTTGCGTGACTGCGCAAGCGCAGCAAGCGCGGCCGGCCGGTGGCTTCGTCGGCTCGGCGGCGTGCAAGGACTGCCATCGCAGCCAGTACGATCGTTGGCAGAAAACGCTGATGGCCAACGTTGTCGTCGATCCCAAGGCTCACCCCGAAGTGGTCGTCGGCGACTTCAAGAAGCCGAACGAGCTCGTGACCTTCAAGCTTCGCGATGTCGCGTTCGTGTACGGCAGCAAGTGGAAGCAGCGGTACTTCTACAAGCGCGGCGACGACTACTTCGTTTACCCCGTGCAATGGGACGTGAAGAACAAGGTCTGGCGCCCGTACGTGGTTGCGAAAAACACGGACTGGTGGCTCGAGCACTATCCGGATCCGACTGCAAAGGCCGACGGGGCCGCTCTGCGACGGCTGCCACTCCACGAACTACGACGTCAAGACCAAGCAGGTCACGGAGTGGAACGTGGGCTGTGAGAAATGTCACGGCGCCGGTGAAGCGCACGTGCGGAACCCTTCGCTCACGAACATCGTGAATCCTGCGCGGCTCGAGCACACGCGTGGCGTGGATACCTGCATCCAGTGTCACTCGCAAGGCAAGCCGCGCGAACGGCCGCTCGACGGCGTGTACTACGACTGGCCCGTGGGCTACCAGCCCGGCGACAGGCTCTCGGACTTCTGGCAGCTCGAGGAGCACAAGCTCGGCGAGGAAACGTTCACGCACTTCCCGGACGGCACGGCGCACAAGAACCGCATGCAGGGCAACGACTTCGTGCAGAGCCAGATGTACAAGAAGGGGGTTGCGTGCTGGAGCTGCCACGACGTGCATGGCACGCAGAACGATGCGCTGTTGATCAAGCCGGTAGCCTCGCTTTGCGAGACCTGCCATGGCCCGAATACGCCAGCCGGTCCCGCCGAAGGCACGCTCGAGCACACGCATCACAGCGTCGGTAACGTGCAGTGCGTGGACTGCCACATGCCGAAGATCGAACGCACGATCGCCGACGTGAACGTGCGCAGCCACACCTTCAATTTCATTCCGCCTTCGCACACGGACCTGTACAAGATCCCGAATCCGTGCACGACGTGTCACACGAACATGACAACGGCGGACGCCGAAGCCACGCTCATGGGCTGGCCGAACGTGTCGGCGTGGCGAGTGGGCCGCTAACCCGCTGCGGGACCGGCCGCCGCATCGATCGCTATTGGCATACACTCTAGGGGCGCCGGCGAACGCGCCCGCGTGTCATCAGACCACTCGAAGGAGAACGAAACATGCGACGGGGAATCACGGCGATACTGGGGCTCACTGCGGCGGCCTGCCTGACGTCGGTTCAGGCGGATGTCGCCGTCATGGCGGTTCGGCTGGGCGCGAAAGATGCCGGCGCGCTGGCGAAGTTCTACGAGGCGACGTTCGGCCTGAAGGAGATCGACCACGTCGGTCAGCCGGCGACGGAGGTCATCATGCGGTACGGCGCCACGGTCGCGGCGGCCAAGGCCGGCAACTCGCCCGAGTTTCTCGTCGCGAAGCGCGAGCCCGGTGAGGCGGCCGATTCGCTGGCGCACGCGATCTTCCACGTGTCGGATATCGCCGCCACGGTGGCCGCCGCGAAGGCGGCGGGCGCCACGATGAAGGGCGACGTGGCTTCGGTGCCCATCGGCGGCACGCCGATCAAGATCGCGACCTTGGCGGATCCGGACGGCAACGTGCTCGAGCTGATGGAGCTGCCGAAGGGCGTCGACCACCTCCCGCATTGATCAAGACGCTGCGAATCGCGTGCAGGGGTGCTCGACGTAGACCCCTGCGCGCGGCGCGCTTCAGCGCTCGTCCTGCACGAAGTCGTGCTCCGGGTGATGCACGACGAGCACCGGGCACGGCGCGCGGCGAATGACCTTTTCCGCGACGCTGCCTGCGACCAGGTGATCGACGAAGCCCTGGCGGTGTTTGCCCATCACGACGAGCTCGACGGCGAGCTCCTGAGCGCAACCCACGATCGCGTCGCCGGCGCCGCTGGGTGCGCCGCGGAGTAGGTACTCGACGCGCGTATCGTGTTCCTCTTCCGGCGAAAGCAGCTTCGCGAGATCCTCGCGCGCGGCGTTGTGGGCGACCTGCCTCAGGTCCAATCCCGCGGCAGGTACCGTCGCCGCGTCCGGCAGCAGCGTTTCGAGCACGCGCTCGGTTTCGAGCGCGGCATCGAGCTCTTTGACGCCGAGCACGTGCACGAGGAACAGGCGCGCGTTGAATTGCCGCGCGAAAGCAACGCCGTATTTGATCGCCGTTTTCGACGGTTCGCCGAGATTCGTCGGCACCAGGATACGCGTGAGTGCGAACACGACTCCCCCCTTACTGATCGGCCCGGAAGCCCTTCAGCATGTGCAGATCCTTTGAGTCCCCCGCTGCCCACCCATCGTAGCGCAGCGCGGCCGCTGCGGCGCCGTGGTACCGGTGTCGGAAGTCACCTATGCTTGGAGCTGCCGTGGCGAATTGGGGGGCCAGATCGCCGGGCTGTCACCACAACAGGAATACGAATCATGAAGCTACGCATCGACGTGCTTGCCGCCGCTGTGTGCGGCGCGACCGCCTTGTTCGGTACCTCGGCCGCCAACGCGGCCACGGCGTGCGCCGAGCTCAAGGACCTGAAGCTGCCGAATACCACCATCACGCTGGCCGAGCGTGTGCCGGCGGGTGACTTCAATGCGCCCGGCGTGCCGCGGCCGTTGAAGGTCCCGGCGATCTGCCGCGTGGCGGGTGTCGTTACGCCGGCCATCAAGTTCGAGGTGTGGCTGCCCGAAGGCAACGCGTGGAACGGCCGATTCCAGGCCGTCGGCGGCGGCGGTCTCGCGGGCATCATCAGCTACCCGGCCCTGGCGGAGGCGGTGAACGGCGGTTACGCATCGTCGTCCACCGATACCGGCCACGAGGTGAGCGACACGGCGAACCTGTGGACGCTCGATCGGCAGCGCGTCACCGACTACGGCTATCGCGCGATCCACGAGATGACCCTCAAGGCCAAAGCGGTGATCGACGCGCACTACGGTAAGGCGCCGGAGTACTCGTACTTCAACGGCTGCTCCACCGGCGGCCGGCAGGGTCTCATGGAAGCGCAGCGGTACCCCGACGACTTCAACGGCATCATCTCCGGCGCGCCGGTGAATCGTTTCACGAACCTGCACATGGGGCAGCTCTGGACGGCACACGCCACGCTGAAGAAGCCGGGTGCGGCGCTCACGCGCGAGGACCTGACGAAAGTCAGCGCCGCGGTGCTCGCGCAGTGCGACGCTGCCGACGGCGTGAAGGATGGGATGCTGACCGATCCGCGCACGTGCAAGTTCGATCCTGGCACGCTGCAGGGCTTTAGACCCGAGCAGATCGAAGCGCTGAAGATGATCTACAAAGGCGCCGTGAATCCGCGCACGGGCGCGCAGATCTATCCCGGCCTCGAAGTCGGCGGTGAGGCCCCGCAGCCCGGCAACCCCGGCTGGGGCCTGATCATGAACGGCAAAGAGCCGTTCGCGATCGACGTGCCGGTGCTCGGCGGCATGGGTTTCCACAATCTCCAGTGGGACTGGCGCACGTTCGACTTCGACCGCGATGTGGCGCTCATCGACGCGAAGCAGTTCGGCACGCTGAACGCCATCAACCCCGATCTCGGCGATTTCAAGAAGCGCGGCGGCAAGCTGATCGTGTACCACGGCTGGAGCGACCCGGGCGTGATGCCGCAGCAGACGCTCGACTATCTGGCGAGCGTGCGCGAGTTCGCGGGCAAGTCCACGGGCGGCGACGGTGGTGCGTACACGGACGAATACGTGCGCCTCTACATGCTGCCGGGCGTCGGCCACTGCCGCGGCGGCGCGGGCCCCGACCAGACCGACTGGATGGCAGCGCTGGCGGGTTGGGTCGAGAAGGGCAAGGCGCCGGCGAGCCTCGAAGGCCGCCGCGTAGACCAGGGCAAAACCGTCATGACGCGGCCGTTCTGCCCGTATCCGCAGGTCGCGCGCTACAAAGGCAAGGGCGACACGAACGACGCGAGGAACTTCGAGTGCGCGGCGCCTAAATAACGGCAGTGTCAGGGTTTCGGAGCCGGGGGTGCGGTTCGAAGGCCGAGCACGGTGTACAGCGGGCACCAACCGAGCGCCACGGTCAGCAGCGGCACGAGGCCTATCCAGCCCCACGGCGTTTGCGGCCCGACGAACACCAGCGCGATCAAACCGAGACCGACGACGATCCGAAGGATCTTGTCGATGCTGCCTACGTTGCGTTCCATGAAGTTTTCCTCCCCTTGAGTTGCAGCCACGTTAACGCCCGGGCGGCCGCTCGGCAGTTCGTAGTTGCCGCAACGTGCTGAGGGTGGTGTCATGGTGTGAGCTGGCTGCGGCGCAGCCTTCTCAAGAGTGAGCGGAGGTTCGCATGCGTTGGCGCACTTGGTTTCTGGCGGCCTTGCTCGTTGCGGCGACGGCCGCGGCGCAGGATAACCCCGACAAACGTCTCTCCCTGACGATCTACAACTCCGACCTGGCGCTGGTGGAGCACCTCCGGCCGGTCAGCGTCGCCGCAGGCCGGCAGCGCATCGAGTTCAAGGGCGTGTCCGCGCAGATCATGTCGCAGACCGTGAGCTTCGGCGCTGCCGGGTTGCAGCTGATCGAGCAAAACTTCGACTACGACCTGCTGACGCCGCAAAAGCTCATGGAGAAAGCCGTTGGTCAGACGGTGCGGATCGTGCGCACGAACCCCGGCAGCGGCCAGGAAACTCAGGAGACGGCAGAAGTGCTGTCGACTGTCGGCGGTGTGGTGCTGAAGATCGGCGAACGCATCGAGGTGCTGCGCGACGACGGGATTCCGGCGCGCGTGATCTTCGACAAGGTGCCGCCGAATCTGCGTGCGAGCCCCACGCTGTCGGTGCTGGTGGACGCGAAACAGCCGGTGAACGCCGACGTCAGGCTCGCCTACCTGTCGCACGGGCTTTCCTGGAGCGCCGATTACGTGGCCGTGTTCGAAGAAGCCCAAAGCAACGTGTCGATGCAGGGCTGGATCACGTTGCGCAACGACTCGGGCACCACGTTCGAGAACGCGAACGCGCAGCTCGTGGCCGGCGACATCAACGTGGCGGGCAGCGAAGCCGAATGGTGGCTGCGCTACAACCAGCGCCGCGGGAACGTGAGCACCCTGCGGCGCGCGGGCGTCGAAACGTCGGCGCGCGAGCAACTCGCGGACTACTACGTCTATCCGATCGCGGGCACCACGACGATTGCGAACAACCAGTCGAAGCAGGTCAGCTTTCTCACGGCCGAGCGCGTCAAGGCGGACAAGGGTTACGAACAAACGTTCTACGGGTTTCAGTCCCAGGACGAGCCGGTGTCCGCCGACGTGCGCGTGCGGTTCTCGAACTCACGCGTGAGCGGCCTCGGCGACCAATTGCCGAGCGGTGTCGTGCGCGTGTACGCGCGCGATGCGCGCGGCCAGCCGCAGTTCGTCGGTGAGGACCGTATCGGCCACACGAGCGCGGGCTCCGACCTTGCGCTGAAGATCGGCGACGCCTTCGACGTGACGATTCAGCCGACTCTGCGGCAAACAAACCGCGTTTCCCGGCGCGAGACGGATTACGACATGGCGTATGTCGTGCGCAACGCGCGTGCCGCGCCCATCACCGTCACGATCCGGCAGGACAATCTCGCGCGCTTCAACGAGGTGCGCGCGGAGTCGATCAAGGGCCGCCGTACCGACGCCGACAGCTTCGCGTGGGACGTGCCGGTGCCGGCGAACGGCGAAACCGAGCTCACGTTCACGATCCGCCAAAGCTGGTGAGCGGAGTACGACTGGCATTCGTCGTGCTCGTGGCGGCGGGCGGCTCGGCGCGTTGCCTCGCTGCCGACGATGTCGCCGTGGTTTCGCCGCGTGCCGAGTCCGTCGCGGTCACGATCTATCGCGACGATTTGGCGTTGATCACCGAAACCCGGGCCGTGAATCTGCCGGCCGCGGCCGTAACGTTGGTGCTCGACGGCGTCGTCGACACGCTGCTTCCGCAGTCGGCCGTCGTCATGGGCGCCGGCCGGCCGCTGGCCGAGAGTAACTTCACGTTCGATCGCCTGACGCCCAGGTCGCTGATCGAGCGCTCGATCGGCGAGACCGTGACGATCACGCGCACGAACCCGAAGAGCGGCACCGTCACGCGCGTGCCGGCCACGATCCTGTCTGCGGAGGGCGGCGTGCTGCTGCGCATCGGCGACGGCAACGAAGCTCTCTATTGCTCGGGCCTGCCGGAGCGGCTCGAGTTCGAAAAGCTTCCGAGCGAGCTCACCGCTAAGCCGCGACTGTCCATCAGGCTCGCCGCCGGCGATGCCGGAGTGCGCACGGTGCAGGTCAGCTACCTCGCGCACGGCTTTACGTGGAGCTCCGACTACATTGCGAGCTTGAACGAGCGCAGCGATCGCATGCACCTTGCTGGCTGGGCCACGCTGACGAACTTCACGGGTACCGCATTCGAGCAGGCGGAAGTGCAGATGGTGGCCGGCAAGCTGAATATCCTCGCGGCGGAGGAAGGCGGCAGCGCAGCGGAGCCCGTCTATCCCCACGACCAGGAAACCGAGCTCGAAGCGCGCGAGCGACTCGTGCGCGAAGACATCGAGAGCGACGTGGCGCTGTTGCGCGATTGTTTCTCTCGCCAGTTGCCGGTTTCGGCCGTGCGCAAGGGTGAGGCGTCCGACGGCAGACTGCTGCGACTTGCGCTCCCGGCTGCCGCGGCGTTTGAGGAAATCGTAGTCACGGCGGCGCGACGCGTCGATCGCGAGGAGCTTGGGGATTACCAGCTCTACCGGCTGCCCTGGCGCACGGACTTGGGCGCGCGGCAGACGAAGCAGGTGCTGTTCCTCGACCAACCCGCGGTCCACGTGGAGCGGCTCTACAGTTTGCGCCTGCCGCAGTTCGCGGAGCCTCCGGACGAAGACGTATCGATTCCGAACCTCGTCGTGCGGTGGGACAACACGCAGCGGGCCGGTCTCGGTGAGCCGCTGCCGAGTGGCACTGTCCGCGTCTTCGAGCCCTATCATGGCAGCGAGGTGTTCGCCGGCGAGGCCAAGATGGCCGACAAGCCCGTGGGCTTACCCATCGAGCTCACGATCGCGCGCGCATTGAACGTAACGATCGAGGTCACGACGGACCGGGGCTACGCCGGCGCTCGGAAAGATCGCATCATCGTCATGACCGAGCACAAGATCGCCAACAACAAGAGTGTGCCGATCGACGTCGAGATCCGGCACGCCGTGGACAACCGTTACACCGACGCCAGAGTCGATCGATCGTCGAAGCCCATGCGCAAGAAATACGGCGATCTGGCGTGGCGGTTCACCGTTTCGCCCGCCACCGAGCAGGTGCTACGCTACCAGCTATCCGCGCTGGAAACGCCGTAGTTGACCTGGTGACATTGCCGGGTGAGCGTACCCGTTTGCGCGTGAGCGTCTTAGGCCTGAAGGGGGCATGAGCATGGCTACGATTCGCGATGTTTCGATCATTGACACGACCCGGGCAAAAGCCAAACCGGTGCCGTCCGGTCTCGAGCGGCTCGTGTGTGGGCCCGAGCTCACGGGCTCGAAGAACCTCACCGTGTACCGACGCACGATCGAGGCCGGCAAGCAGATAGAGGTGCAAGCCGGCAGCGACTACCACCTGCTGTATCTGATGGAGACCCCGAAGAAGGGCACGGTGGAATACAAAGGCACGTCGAACACTGCCGAGGAGGGCGCGGGAGTCCTGCTCGTGCCGGGCGAGTCGGCACGCATCGAGGTCTCGGGCTCGAGCCTGGACTTGCTGCACCTCATCGTGCCGAAGCCGCCGGCCGCGGTCGAGGACGGACTGCCGGGCGGACCGGGCTACTTCTTCAACCGCAAAACGCTGCGCGGCTTGAGCGACGCCAGCGGCGGCCGTGTGCGGCGCTTTTGCGCCGAGTCCGCGGTGCGCTTGCAGGATGGCAGCCGGCTCACGTCGACGAACGCGATCCAGGCCGGCGAGATGCACTATCACGAGGGCGGCTCATCGCCGTACCACAAACACACGGGCACTGCGGCCAATCCCGACGGCGCCGCGCACGTCTATATGACGTTCAAAGGTCGCGGCAAGGTCGAGGTCGGCGACACGGCGCAGGAGATCGAGCCGGGCACGCTCGTGTTCTTTCCGCCCGGCGTGCCGCATCGGTTGCGCGCGCACGGCGGGCCGCTCGACTACTTCGAGATTCAGGCGTGGCGCAGCTTCAAGACCACGATCCTGAGCGAGGAGACGCAGGGCCTGAAATGGTTCTACGAGCGCGAGAAGCCGGATGCGGCGCTCGTGGAGTGGAACCAAAGCTGATCACATGCGCGTGGACGCGCTGAGAGGTCGTTCTCGGCCACCCACACTGCGTGCATACGGAGGCTAATGCCGGCTGCGCCTGCCGGCGCGAAGAGTCAGAAGACGAGGTTCAGTGCGGACAGTGAAACGATGAGGTACAGCAACGTCATCGGACCACCCGCTCGCACGAAGTCGGCCACTCGGTAGCCTCCGGGTGCGAGTATGAGCGCATTGACCTGGTGCGTCGGTATGAGGAAGGAGTTCGACGTGGAAATGGCTACGGTCATGGCGAACATGGCCGGATCGGCACCGGTAGCCACCGCCGCGTTGATCGCGATGGGAACGAGCAGTAGCGTGGCGCCCACGTTCGAGACTACCAGCGTGAGCGCCGTCGCGAGGATTGCGAGCAGGGCCTGCAGCGCGATCGGCGGTACGCCGCTACTCGCGGCGACGAGGTGCAGCGCAACGTAATTCGCGGCGCCCGTGGTTTGCATGGCGTGGCCCAGTGGCAGGAGGCCGGCCAGAAGAAATACGGTGCGCCAGCTGACGGCCTCGTAAGCCTGGTCGATCGTCAGCGCTCCGGCCACGACCATTCCGACGGCGCCCGTCAGCAAGGCGAGCGGCAGCGAGATCCGCGTGAACAGAACCAGGCCGAGCGACAGGGCCAGCAGCGAGAGCGCCACCCAGGCCTTGGAAGGGTCGCGCGGCGTACGCGGATAATCCGCGGTCACGATCACGAAATCGCGATTGTCCTCGAGGCGCGCCAAGTCCGCCCAACGCGTGTGGCAGATCAACGTATCGCCGGCCTGGAATGGAACGGTCTGCAACCCGCTGGTGATCGGTTCGCCCGCACGGACGATGCTGAGCAGGCCGAGCCCATGCACCTTGCGGAGCCGCAACTCGCGCACCGTCTTGCCGATCACGTTGGAGTCCGGTGGGACCACGATTTGCGCGATACCCGCGATGGAGCGCGCCAGCAGATAGCGGAAGTCCCTGAGCTTCGGGCGCAGCACCAGATGGCCGGCAGCGATGAAGCGTTTCAAATCCGCGGGTTCGGCGATCACGGCAATGGTGGCGGGCGCCGCAAGGCGGGCCTCCATTGGCGGCGACACGATATTCCGCCCGTCATACCGCGACGCGACGATCTTCGCGTCGAACTCGCGTTGAATGCTGCGCACGTCGCGGTCCACCAGCGAACTGCCGACCGGGATTTCGAGCTCGCGCAGCGCAGCGTTTATTCCGTGCAGTCGCCGCATGTACGGCACCGTTGCGGTACCGCGCGCCGTCGAGCGCCGGCCGCCCCGCGGTAGGACGTAGCGACCAGCCACGAGAAAGTAGCCCATGCCCGCCGCGACCAGCGCGAGGCCAATCGGCGCTACGGAGAACAGACCGAAGTGCGGGAGCGCCAGCCCCGGCATCGAGCGATCGGCCGTGTCGAGCAGGTCGTTCAGCATGATGAGGGGGCTCGACCCCACCATGGTTACGGTGCCTCCCAGGATGACGCAGAAGCCCATCGGCATCACGAGGCGCTGGAGGGGCACGCGTGCGCGCGCGGAAATCGTGGCTGTAACCGGGATCAGCAGGGCAGCCACGCCCGCGTTCATCATGACGGAGGACATGAGTCCCGCTGTTCCACAAACCAGCGCCAGCGTGCGTTTCTCTGCCCGCCCGCCCAAGCGCAGGAGTACGCGGGCAACCTGTTCCATGACGCCTGTTCGATCGAGCCCGCCGCCGATGATCATGACTGCGATCAGAGCGATGACCGAGTTGCTCGAGAAGCCGGCGAAGAGTGCGTTCGCGCCCAACGCGCGCAGACCGGGAACGAACCCGAGCAGCCCCAGCAGAGTCATGATCAGCAGTGCCGTGAGGTCGACTCGGAGAAGATCCGTTGCGATCAGAAACACGGTCAGGGCCACGACCGCAAAGACGACCGCGATTTCCGGGGTCAGCGAGGGGAGTTGCGGCATCGTGGGCGGAGCTCGAGTACGACTCCGCCAATCATAGCCACTGCACGTTCTTGTTACCGGGATTCAAGGGCGCCGGGGCTTATCGGCGGCCCGTGAGCGTGGTGCGAAGCCGATTGGAGCTACGGCACCACGATCTCGACGACGGACCGTCATCGAGCCGCGTGTCGGAGCCTCTACTTTGGGCGATGGCGCGCCGCCTGCTTATGCGTGCCCGCCCTTGGTCTGCGTTCGGCTATTCGCGCCCTTCCGGCGTCCGCTGGGGATCCACGGCGATTTGCCGGTCTGCCTGCGCTCGTTGAGTCCCTTCGCGAGCCGCTCGGCGTTGCGTCGGGCCTGCGGCAGGCTGCCTCGATAGCGGCCCACGATGCGCGAGCGGGCATTCGCGACGATGTAACGACACCATTTGCTTGGCGCGACATCCTGCGGTGTGTCGACCGTTTCCACGGTGTCGACGTGATAGACCTCTGAGTTTTCCATGTAGAGCTCCTTTGAACGCTGCGCAAACGGAGTCGCAGCGCGTTGCCTGTCTCGCGCGTGCAGAATGGCGGCGCGAAGTAGCCCGCGGGCGCTTGCGTGGATCGTGGCAGGCGGCAGCGGCAGGACCCTGGCGCCGGGATTGCAGCACCGGGGCACAGAGATGCACCGCCGAGTGCGGTGCAACTACCTGATTATATTATCAAAAAAACCAGGCCCCGTCAAACCGGCTAGTTCCGGGCCGCTTTCTGCTTCGCTTCGTTCGCGCGGGCCGCGCTCAGGATGTTTCGCAGCCCGAAGTTGCCTTCGTGGCATTCGAACGGCAGCGACGGCTGCGTCTTCCCAGCTGAGCGGCATCGCGATCGTCCACGGTGCGGTCCAGGTGGAAGGATCGTCCATCGTAACGGACCACGCGACTCTGTCCTGCGCGACACGCTTGAAGCGCTCGGTCAGCTTCAGCTGACTCGGCGTTGCACCCCGGTACACCGTCAGCGGGTTGAAGTTCGTGCTCTCGACGACGAGCGTGTCGCCTTCCCAGTGGCCGCGCGCGTCGCCCATGTGCAGCTGGATCGGCTTGCCGACGTGGGGGCCGCCATCGATCGGTATCACGCGCGCCTCGTGAATGATCTCGTACGTGATCGTGACGAAGCCCGGCGACTGGAAGATGCCGTACACGTTGCCGTACATCACCGGGATCATCGAGCCCGGTAAGCCGCGGCTGATGCAGCGATCGAGTGCGCCGAAGTCTTTCGGGCTGTTGAATTTGCCGCCCTGGAAGCTGCTGCGCTGCGGTCCGGCGCGGCGCGCCTGAGCCTCGGGTGTCAACGCAGGAATCTTGCCGTCGGGCGGATCGATGATGAGCCACGGCTGTGCGCGCTTCGTGAGATCGAGGTTCTCGAGCCACCACTGATCGGGGCCACGCGGGCCCGGCGCCAGACTCGCGATCATTTTCTCGGTGGCTTTCCTGCGAATCTCCGTGAGCTCGGCCGGCGTAAGGTCCGCGAGCGTCTTACCGTCGAACTCCGCGGGCCGCTCGAGCGGTGTGGCGTACTCGTTGTCGTTCGCCCACGTGCCTTGAAGATCCGGCTCGCCCCACGATGTGCGCGGGATTTTGTATTCCTGCGCGCTTGCCACGGCGGATGCCACGACGAGCAACGCAATCGCTGGTAACCGCTGCATGACGCTTCCCCCTACGCCGCATCTTGCGGCGGCGCGGTTCCGGAGGTCAATGTGCGGGCTGCTGAGTGTCAGGCGGTCAAGTGCTCGAGCGGCGCGGCGTTTGCGCTGTCCGGAAACACCGCACGCTCGAGCGCCGATTCGGCCATACCGAACCGTTCGGCGAGCACGCTCTTGAACACGCGACGCAGATCCGTAGTCGGCTTCAGGTCGCGGTTCTCGTACAGCTCGCGCGCCGCGAGGCCCGGCCAGTCGGCCACGACGCGGCCGCCTTTGATCGCCGCCGCCTGCGAGGAACGCGACACCGGCTGTGCCGTGATCGGTGCCGCGCGTGCCATTCACGGCCACGGTGCGGCCGAACTCGGTCACGACAAGCACCGTGGTGTCGGCCCACACGGGGCCGAGCTCGGCCTTCAACGTCTGGATCCCGGCGTCCAGGCCTTTCAGGCGCTGCGCGAGATTGCCCTGTGCGCCGCCCTGGTTTGCGTGCGTGTCCCAGCCGCCGACGTCGATGACGGCGATGCGCGGCCCTTCCGGGCTCTTCAGGAATCGTGCCGCGGCGTTCACGAGTGGGGTGACCTGCTGTTGCGAGCCGCCCATCGCGCCGTTCGCGGCGTCGCCCGCGATTGCGCGCGCGTCGAGCGCTTCGTTCAACTTCGAAGCCAGCGGCGGATCCACGGCCTCGTACAGTCGGCGCACGCGCGCGAGCAGATCCTCGTCGGCGTCCGGCAAGCGCGACGGCGCCCACGTGCTGACGGCCACGTCGCCGCGCAGCACGAGCGGCACCGTGTCGTTCAACGCGACTGCGCCACGCGTGTCGCCGGCGCCGTGCATCACAGCGAGTGCGCGATTCAGCCAACCGCCGTCCGTGGCGGCTGGAGTCAATTTGCCGGCTTCGAGTACTTTCTGCGCGTCGAAGTGTGAGCGCTCGCGATACGGTGTCGCGACTGCGTGCAGCACCGTGAGCTCGCGTGCCTGATACAGCGCGTGCAGATTCGCGAGCGACGGATGCAGGCCGAAGGTGCCGTCGAGCTTCAGCACGCCGCCGTCGGTGCCCGGCACACCGAGTGCGAGCGGTCCGCGCAGCGCGTGGTACTGCGCGTCCGCGTACGGTGCACAGGCCGCGAGGCCGTCGAGCGCGCCGCGCAGGATCACGAGCACGAAGCGCGAGTTCTTGTCCGTGGCGGCATGCGCGAGCCGCGCGAACGGCGCAAGTAACGTGAGTTGCAGCGAGGTACGAAGCAGCGCGCGGCGGTCCAGCATGACGCTATCTCCTCTGGAACTCGGGTGCCGCGATCAGCAGCGCGAGCGCTTGCCCGCCACTCTCGGCGTTGCGGATGCCGGCCAGCGTGCGCTCGTCGGCGCTCGCAGGTAACACGGCGTCGGCGAGCTCGAGGGCGTTGCGGCGATCGCCGACACGTCGACCGACGGCACCCGCCCACTCGACGCGCTTCAACAGCGCATCGCCACCGTCCCATGCCGCCGCGGTGTCGGGCCAGCCCGCGGGCGAGCCCGGCGTGAACGGTCGTTGCCCGGCCTCGGTCAGGAACGGGATCAGCGACTCCGGGCGCTCGGGCACGAAATTCAGCGCACGGAACGTCGACAGCACGAAATCCTGCGGGGTCTTGTACTTCGCGCCGGGTTCTTTCCAGCTCTCGTCCGCGGCGATCAACGCGCGATACACGGGCAAGAGCTCGCCGTCGTTCTTCAGGTAGATGGCCGCGAGCCGGTCGACGAGCGCGGCCGGCGGCTCGTCGGCTACAAAGTGCCGTGCGAGCTTGGTCGCAAGGTGATGCGCCGTGGCCGGATGCACCGCGAGCCGCGCCAGCACCTGCTCGCCTTCCGCTGCGCCGTGCTCTTTGATCTTTTGCCCGAGCACGGTCTTGTCGCCGGGCTCGTGCATGATCGGGCGGAAGAAGAACTCGCCTGGTTTGCCCGTGTCGCCGAGCAGCGCGGCGGCGCGCTGGCCGCCGCCAAAGCCGCGCTGGCCGATCTGGCCGCCGATCGACCAGCCCGTCAACACCTTTGCAAACTCCGTCACGTCGTGTTGCGTGTAACCGCCGTCGACACCGAGCGTGTGCAGCTCCAGGATTTCGCGCGCGAGGTTTTCGTTCAAGCCGAGCGTGCGGCCGCGGCGGCGCGCGAGCTCTGCGGCGCCGGAGCTCGCGCCCATCGACGTCGTGTTGTCGAGATACAGATTCATGCCGGGATGGCGTTCCGCCGAGAGCAGCAGCGCCTGGAAGCTGCCGAGCACGTGGGGGCGAATCGCCTCCTGCTCGTACAGGCCGCAGATCGGACCCACGAGCAGCTTGTCGGCCGAGATCGCGAAATGGTTCGACCAGAAGTGCACGAGCCGTTCCACGAACGGCGTGTCGGACTCGATCGCGCGGCGGTGCCGCTCGTTGACCTGGCCGACGTAGTTTTCGCGCACGAACTCGCGAAACTCCTTGATCGCCTGCTCGTCGATGCCGGGGCTGGTGGGCGGCGAGGTGCCACCGTCGTTTGCATTTGCGCTCGTCGGCGGCGCGGCGCGCTGGCCCGGCGCGAAGCTCGCGCGGAATTGCGCGGCCGCCTGGCGTGCGACGCGCAGGTCGCGGAATTTCAGGAGCACGCCCGCAGAGGCCGTTGGTTCGGTCTCGGCCGCTCCGGTGGCTTTGGTGGCGGCGGTGAGCTGGGCGTCGAGCCAGCCGCGCGGATCGTTGCCGATCGCGGCGGCGTCTGCCGGTTTCGCACCGAGGCCGAAGCGGTTGGCGGCAATCGCGGCGTGCGGGCTCAGCATAGGCGTCTCCATTACCGACAGAACGCAGCGTGCCACATCCGGGTTTACAGACGGAGCTCGCCCCGCGTGCCCCTTATGTCGCGAATCCGCCTGAAACGGGCCGAAACAGGTCGCGACGATCGGTCGATGCCCGCCGCATAGTCTCCGCACGTCGCAGGGAGGCACCCGTGAAGCTCGGAGCTTGGACCGCATTCGCCGTATCGCTCGCCGCCAATGGCGCGGGGTTGTACCTGCTGTCCGCGGCGCCACCCGCGGTCGACGTTCCCTTGGTGCTCGAGGCGCCGCCGCCGCCGCCCGTGGAGGTGGTCCGGACCGGCGACGTGCGTGCCTATCGGGATACGTTACTCGCGCGCGGTCTTTCGCTCGAGGAGACGAAGCCGCTCGTGCTCGCCCGCCTCATGGCCGAGATCGCACGTGCCGATCGGGATAACGGCGCCGACGACTACTGGCGGTCGCACTATGCGATGGGAGCCGTCGAGAACGTCCGACGACGCGTGGCGGAAGCGGGTCGCGTCCGCGCGCGGTTGCTCGAGCTCTACGGCGCGCAAGCGCGCCATGATCCGGTGTTCGCATCGCTGTTCGAGCCTCTCGACGCCCGGTACGCGTTTCTCACGTCCGAGCAACAGCTGGCGCTGCAGAGACTGCAGCTCGACCGCCAGCGAAACGGCAGCAAGGTCGCAACCGCTCCCGCTGCGCCGGTCTTGGCGGTCGCTGCGCAGCCTGCCGCGGCTCGCGTATCCGCCACCGTGCAAGCATCGCGGGAGCTCGGCGCCGTGCTCGGTGTGGACGCCACGTTGCAATACCTCTACCGCTTCTCGCCGCTGGCCGAGCAACTGCGATCCGCGAATATCGATCTCTCCGCTCCGGAGTTTCGCAGCGTATTCGCGACGCTGCTGCAATTCGAGACGGTAGCCGATCCGCAGTCGTTCACGCGCACACGCGAAGCGTTACGTCGGGCGTTGGGCGACGCGCGATTCACGAAGCTGTGGGCCGCGCGCGATCCGCTCTTCAGCGTGATTGCGGCCGAGGGGCGGCAGCAGGGCCTGGCCACCGGCGCGATCTCCGCGGCTTACGCCGTGTTCAACGACGCGCAGGACAGGCTTGCAGCCGCGACCGATCGCTTCGCATCCGTCGATCCACAGCATGCCGCCACGGAGTTGCACGGCATTCAGCAGGACATGCAGCAGCGGCTGGCGAGTCTCGTCGGCCAGGACGCCGCCGAGGCGCTCGTGCGCGCGTCAACCCATTTCTCGACTTCGATGCAATCAACGTCGTCCACCAACCTAAGGGAGTAGGGCAGTGAAGACATCCATCCGTATCAAGCAGGTTGTTTGCGGAGTCTCGTTGTGTCTCGCGGTGCTGTGCTCGCGGTTCGCGAGTGCGTACACGGCGCCGCTCACGGCGCCGACGTCGAGCGCCGACGGCAGCTATTCCGTCAGCTGGACAACGCAGTGCACGGGCGGTTGCCTGGCGCAGTGGCTCGAGGAGAGAGTCGGCTCGGGCGGTTTTGTAGCGGTGGCGAGCGCTTCGCCGGCGGCGTACAGCGGCAAACCCGCCGGCCAATACACCTACCGGCTCGCGTGGCTCATCGGTGACTACGCATTTGCTTACTACGCGGTGGAGTACAGCGCCGAGATCACCGTGCATGTGGGCGCCGCGCTTCCACCCATGGATCCGCTGCTGACGCAGCGGAGCTACCAATACCAGACTCGCGTCGGCGACATCGATTACGACGGTCGGAAAGACCTGTTCATTCAGCGCGTGTCCGGCGGCGCAGCGAACAACGGCGTGTTGGACAAGATCATCGTGCAGCAGACTTCGACGCCGGGGCGGTATACGCTCACCCCGCCGTCGCCAGCGCAGGCGGCCGCCGCCGCCGCGTGGCCGGTGTCGTCCGCCCAGGTGGCCGTGGAGGACATCAACGTCGACGGCTTCGTCGACGTCACCGTGAAGAATATGGCGAGCGCGCTCGGTATATCCGGTGCCGCCAACCTCATCGTCTATTCGCCCGGCGCGCCGTTCGCAGTCGTGCCGAAGGGTAGCCGGGTCGTGGACTCGGAGCTGTTGCGATTCGTCGGCAACATGCTCGACTACGAGGTCGATCAGAACTACTTCGTGAATAGTGCGCCGTACGTCTATTACAGCGTTTACTACACGTGGTCTTCGTGCGGTAGCGGCAGCATGGTCAGCGGTGATCCGGTGTTTTCCTGGGGCACCATTACGGGCTGCTTCTGGATCTATCAGGCGATGACTGGCTATTATCAAGACTATTCGCAGTTCTCGAGTGCGGCCGTGGCCATATCGGATGCGGCGGCGAAGGCAGCCAACGGCCAGACCTCGCCGACGGCCGCGGTCGACTCCATCGATCGCGCCGCCGAGGACGTGTTCAAGACCACGATTGGCGGCTGGGGCATGGAGGAGGTGCTCGGCGCTACCGGCGAGCATACGAATGCCGACGCGCGCCGCGCGATGGAGGTGTTCTGGGCGATTCTTGGGGCGGCTCGCGCCGACGCGGAGGAGGTGCCGAGGACGAAGGCGCCCAGCCAGACGCCGAGAGTGTTCGGCACCGTGTACGTCACCGGGCACCACGTGTTCGGCCTCGGTCCGATTCACACGGCCATCGAGTACACGAGTGCGTACACGCCTACGACTACCTTGAGCGCGGGCCCCGAAGGTACCCTGCCGTACTTGGTCAGCAGGCCCAACCGACCCTCGGACAATGCCGCCTTGAACATGGTGCTGGGGACCGTCAACGACCCGCAGAGTCCTTCGGCGGAGGCGTATTTCGCGGAGTTGTGGCTGGCCGACGTGAACTACGACGACGACCTTCGGTACACGCTGTTCCCGGTCGTGCCCGGCACGTATAACTCCAACTCCTACGTCCGCGGGTTGATCGACGCTACGGGTGGCGTTACGACAGTGAATCTCGCGTCTATCGTCGGCGGCAATCAGCCGGTGCCGGCGAGCAAGTTCCAATAGTGGCATGAACGTCGAATCCGCTTCCCAGCTGCTTCTGCCTTTCGTCGCGGCGGCGTTCGTTGTCTTCGGCGTGGCAGGTGCAGTTGCAACGCGGATACGTGGGCGAGGAGGCGTGGTTGCCGCTCGGGCGCTGTTGGGTGCGATCTGGCTGTTCGGCGCGCTGGCTATCGCGTCCCTTGGCTATCGCCAGTATGGTCTGCGGGCTGCGCTGCCAGCGGCGCTGGCTGTGGGGCTGTCGGTGGCGATCGTCTACGCCGTCGCGAGGCGCGGCGGGGAGCAATCGAGTTGGTTGTCCGCCGCGGTCAGGGGCGCCATCGCCGCGAGTCTCGCGACCGCGCTGCTGCCCGTAGCGTTGCTGCTGTTCCTCGCACTGCTGGGCATCGATGGTCCTTGACGAGGTTGGCTCGGGAGAGTGGCGCCCCGCTTCCGGAAGGGCGTAGCATCGCGGCAAACCTTGAGGGGATTCACATGCGCTCGACGGTCGCGATGCTCGCGGTGGCAGGGTCTTTGTGCGCGGCATCCGGCGCCGTGCACGCTCAAGCCGGCGGACCCGGCACGCCGTGGCGCGGAGCGGGGCTGCAGCCGTGCTTCGGCATCGATGGCGCCGCGATCCAATGCGCCGCGCCGGCGCGCACCGTGGCCATTCGGGCTGGCCGGCTGTTCGACAGCAACGCGGGCACGTTGCTGGCCGACCAGGTCGTCGTGATCCAGGGCGAGCGCATCACGGCTGTCGGGCCTTCGGCGCAGACGCCGATCCCACCCGGAGCGCAAGTCATCGATCTGCACACGGCCACCGTATTGCCAGGGCTCATCGACGCGCACACGCATATGTTCAACGACCCTAAGCCCGGCATGTCGCGCGAGCTGTCTGCGCTGATCGCGGCGCAGAACACGCAGGCCGATCTGCGTGCTGGGTTCACGTCCGTCCGCGACATGAGCAGTCACGGCAACGGTTACGCCGACGTGGATATCCGCAACGCGATCGACAAGGGCCTGATAGAGGGCCCGCGCGCGCAGGTCTCGACGCGCGGGATTCGCTGGGGCAGAGCCGGGATCCGCAGCGCCCGCGAACGCGCTCGGGCCGACGATCGTGCACGACGTCGACGAGGCGCGCGCCGCCGTGCGCGACCAGATCGGGCACGGCGCCGACTGGATCAAGCTGTTCCCCGGCGGCGCGTATTCGTTTGCGCAAGACGGCGTGGCCCAGTACGTCACGACGTATCCGTTGCCGGTGCTGAGGGCGTTGATCGACGAGACGCACAAGCTCGGTCGCAAGACGGCGTGCCACGTGTTTGGCGGCGAGGGGCTGAAGAATGCGATCGAGGCGGGCTGCGACACGGTGGAGCACGCGTTCGGGCTCGACCAGGAGCAGGCGAGTCTCATGGTCAAGAAGGGCTTGTATTACGACCCGACGTTCGTGCGCTACCTCGAGCCGTACATGGACGACACCGACGATAAGAACACGGGCGGCAAGTACCGAATGAGCTCGATCTTCGCAGGCGCAGTCACACTGGCTGCCAAGACGCCCGGCATGAAGATCATGATGGGCAGCGGCGTGGACGGCAGCACCTACGTGCATGGCACTCAGGCGCTCGACTTCGAGGCGCTGGTCAAACGCGGCGGGCTCACGCCGGCGCGCGCGCTGCAGGCCGGCACCGTCATCAATGCCGAGATCATGGGTGTCAAGGACCGCGTGGGCTCGCTCGAACGCGGCAAGTTCGCCGACGTGATCGCCGTCGCCGGCGATCCGCTGGCCGACATTACGGAGCTGCAGCGCGTGAAGTTCGTGATGAAGGGCGGCAAGGTCGTGCGCGACGAGTTGCGCTAGAGCGAAGCCAAAAAACCGGCTGGATCCGAGCTCGAGACCACGCGCGTGGTGGCGGGTGGTCAGGAGGCGCGGCGCTCGGCTTTGGTTTCGTTCCGACGGAGTGGAATTAGGATTCGGAACGTCGTGGCGACGCCCGGCAGCGATTCGAAGGTCAACGTGCCGCCGTGCTTGTTCACCACGGTGTCGCGTGAGATTGCGAGACCTTGGCCCGTACCTTTACCCACGCCCTTCGTCGTGAAGAATGGCTGGAAGATCCGTGGGGTCAGCGTCTCGGGAATCCCGGGGCCATTGTCGCGCACCGCGATCTCGACCTGCTCGTCGACCACTCGCGTGCTCACTACGATTCGGCCTTTGGTCCCGCTGGCCGCATTGTCAGCTAGTGCGTCGGCCGCATTCACGATCAGGTTCAGGAACACCTGATTCAGGTCGCTAACGTGACACGGAACGAGCGGCAGATCTTTGGCGAGATCGAACTCGAGGTCCGCGACGTACTTCCAGCGGTTGCGACAAACCGTCGCCGTGCTGCGTATGGCGGCATTGATGTCCGCCGGATCGAAGTTGCCCGAGCCGGGGTGCGAGAATTCCTTCATGGCGCGGACAATGCTTGCAATGCGCGACACGCCTTCCTCGGCCTCGGCCAGTGCACGTGGAATTTCCGTGCAGACGAAGTCGAGATCGAGAGATTGTTCCAGCGCAACGAGGGTCTCGCGGCGTTCGTCCCAGCTCTTCGGCCCAGTGTCCGGCCGCAGCTGGTCGCGGTAGCTGCGCAGCCCCTCGAGCACGGCCCCAAAGTTGTCGGTCAGGAAGCGGATGTTGTCGGAGACGAACTGCGCGGGCGTGTTGATCTCGTGGGCGACGCCCGCGGCGAGCTGCCCGATGGACTCGAGTCGCTGTGCCTGGTGCAGCTGTCGCTCGAACATGAGCTTGTCGGTCATGTCGCGCAGGAATGCGACGAAATTCGTGACGAGATCGAGATCGTTCATGACGGGCGAAATCGACACGTCGACCTGGCGGCTATGGCCACCCGGGCCGGTCGTGACGAGGCGCCCTTGCCAGATCCTAGTGCGCGCAAGCGCAGCCTTGATGTTGCGATACGCTTCCGAGTCGGCGTCGATCCCGAATGCGGCGGACGCATCGCTGCCGAGCAGCCGTCGCTCATTGCCCTTGAACTGTCGCACGAACCCAGGGTTCACGTAGACGACCCTGAGGTCGACATCGATGATGGCAATGGCCTCGTCGGTGTATTCGACGGCAGCAGCGAGGCGCCGCAGGCGACGCTCGAGCGCCTCGACCTCGTCGCGTGCTCGAACGATCAACGTTGTCGCCAACGTGCGGCCGACGCGCATGGCGTGGCCGGTAATCTGCAGCGCGACCGGTGAGCCGTTCTTGTGCAGCCCTTCGGCATCGGTGTGCGAACTCAGATAGCGCTCCAGCCCCTGGTCCACCGTGGGCAGGATGCGAGTCAGAGGCCTGCCGACGAGCTCGTTGACCGCATACCCGAAGATCGTCTCTGCGGCGGGGTTTACGGACTGAATCACCCCGTCGCCCGCTATGACGACGAGTCCGTCGCGCATGCTATCCGTAACGGCGCGATGCACCAGCCGGTTCTGGTCGATCTTCTCTGATGCTTCTCTGAGTTTCCGATCCACCGTGACGCCGAGGATCGTGAGGAACGCTATGACCGAGCAGGCGATGACGATCGCGAGCGCCATCGTCGTCTGTGAAACGGAGTCGACGTGATTCGGAAGCGTGCCCGGATCCGGCGTGAACGTCGCGGCGGCCATGGCCGTGTAGTGCATGCCCGCCACGGCGCAACCCATGACACTCGCCGAGATCGGGTCGGTCCAACCGTGTGGGACCAGACGAATCGTAGACGTGCCCGAGCCCTCGACGATGGATCGAATGTAAAGAGCTGTCAACGAGAGACCGTACGCCATCGCCACCGACAGCAGGAACAGCAGCGGATCGTAGGTCATCGTGGCCCCTTCGACGCGCATGGCCTCCATGCCGACGAAATGCATTGCAGCAATCGCCGCCGCGAACGCGATGGCCGACAGATGCATCGATCTGGGTGCGGGATCTTCGGAGCCGATCGCAATCAGCGCGATGGCGCTACCGGCGACAGCGGGGCACACCGACACGAGGGTCGGAAGCAGTCCGAAAGTGACTTTCGCCGGCAGGGCGAAGGCCAGCATGCCCGTGAAGTGCATCGCCCAGATTCCGCTTCCCATCGCGACCGAGCCGGCCGCAAGCCAAAGGTGGCGCGCGCGCGTCGAGGTCAACAGTCGCAAGCGCTTGAGCACGGAAAGCGCGGCCAACGCGCCCAATATGGCTACGATCAGCGACAGGCCGACCAAGCCATAGTTGTAGGACCCGCTCAATGGGGCGCCGGCGCCGTGATTCGGAAGAAAGTGCCAGAAATGCATCAAGCGCTGCCCAAAGGGTGAATGCAGCCGCACGCGTGGCGGTTTCGCCAGTTAGTCGTTAGCATGGGCAATATTCTTGAGTCCGGCCACAAGAGGGATGTGATGCGCGTCACATCGACGCGGTTCGTTCTCGCGTCGATCGGAGACCAGCGTGAGAAGTGTGCTGTTCGTCGATGATGAGCCGCACCTGCTTAGCGGGCTGCGACGCTCCTTGCGCTCTTTGCAGGGCGAGTGGAAGTTTGCGTTCGCCACGAGCCCGGAGGAGGCGTTGAAGGCGCTCGCAGCAGAGGAGTTCGACGTCATCGTGTCCGATATGCGCATGCCGGGAATGGACGGCGCGACTCTGCTCGCAGAGGTGCGCGTTCGATACCCCGGGCATGGCGCGAATAGTGTTGTCCGGTCAGACGGAGCACAGGGACGCTATTCGCGCGGTGGGGACCGCGCACCGGTTTCTGGCCAAACCGTGCGATGCGGACGTGCTGCGTCGGGCGCTCACGGGCGTGTGCACGTTGCGGGACCGGCTACGGGATCCTGCGCTCCGCTCGGCCGTCACGGGCCTCGACAGGCTCCCGAGCCTTCCCGACAACTTTCTCGCGCTCGCGCGAGAGGCTCGATCGCCGGACGTTACGGCAGGGTCGTTCTCCGCGATCATCAACCGCGATCCGGCGATGAGTGCGAAGGTCTTGCAGCTCGTCAACTCGGCGTTCTTCGGACTACCCCATTCGGGGATCGATGTCGAACGCGCAGTGGGACTGCTCGGCGTCGAGATCATCAATTCCCTGTTGTTGTCGCGTGCGGCCTTCGACGTGTTCGAGCAGTCGAGCAGCGCGCTCGACATGAGTGCCTTCTGGCGCGAATCGCTGCTCGTTGCACGCGCCGCGCGCGTGATTGCGGACTGCGAGAACGCTAGCCCTCAGGTCAAGCACGCCGTTTACGAAGCTGGTCTGTTGCACGACATCGGCCACCTGGTGCTCGCCACGGTTGCGCCGGCGCTGTACGCACGCGCGCGCGAAGCGGCAGTCGCGAACGACGAACCGATCCACGAATCGGAGGAGCGCCTGATCGGCTGTGATCACGGCGTCGTCGGCGCTTACCTGCTAGACCTATGGGGCTTGCCGGGATGGGTCGTGGAAGCCGTGGGCTACCATCATCATCCGGCGCTCGCGGCCGAGACGGAGCCCTTCAGCCCGCTCGTTGCAGTACACGCAGCCAGTGCGCTCGTGCCTACCGCCACTGCGACGGCCGGGAAACAAGCGTCGCTCGACCTCGAGTGGCTCGGCGAGCACGGCCTCGGGGGGCGCGTCGCCGAGTGGCAGGAGCGAGTCGCGGATCTCTGCGCGGAGAAGGATGTATGACCTCCAGGGTCCTGTTCGTCGACGATGAGCCGCGCGTGCTAGAGGCCATACGCCGTCTGTTGCGCGGTCGTTTCGAAGGCAGTTTCGCGGTGAGCGGACCCGCCGCGCTCGAGGCGCTTGCTGCGGAGGGCCCGTTCGCGGTGGTCGTTTCCGACATGCAGATGCCCGGCATGACCGGTGTCGATCTGCTCGAGCGCGTGCGCCAACAGGCACCCGACTCGATCCGCATGATGCTGACCGGCGACGCGGATCGGACCACTGCGGCACAAGCCGTGAATCGCGGGCAGGTCTTTCGGTTCTTGACCAAGCCTTGTGATCCCGACCTGCTGACCGAGGCACTCACGGATGCGATCAAGCAGCACCACCTGCTCACGACCGAGCGAGATCTGCTCGAGCGCACGGTGCGCGGCGCCATCAAGGCCATGACCACCGCGTTGTCGATCGCACAGCCCGAGGCTTTTGGTAGCGTCGATCGGCTGCTGCGCATCGTCGAGGACGTCGTCACCGCCTCCGGCGGTGAGATGGACTGGGTTCTCGACACCGCCGTCCGGCTGTCCCCGATCGGCGGTGTTGGTGTGCCGAGGGAGCTGCTCGAGCGAGCGACGCGCGGTGAGCCGTTGTCCCCGCCCGAAGCAACCGAATATGCGCGTCACGCCGAGATCGGCGCCGATCTCGTGGCCGACATCCCACGCCTCGAGCCCGTTGCGGCAGTGTTACGGTGGCAGTTCAAGCATTTCGACGGTAGCGGCCCGCCGGCCGATGGGCCGTCTGGCAAAGACATTCCGCTCGGAGCCAGGCTGCTACACGTCGCCAGTGCGTACGATGCGTTGCGCGGTGCGGGTTGGAAGCATCAGGATGCCGTGTCGGAGCTGCGATCGCGAAGGGGTGTTCTCGATCCGGATTTGCTCTCTTTGCTTCCGGCCAACGAGGGCGAACGCGGCGATGTCGTGAGTCGCATCGAGGTCGAGAAGATTGCGGTCGGCATGGCCATCGACGAGGACGTGCGTGCCGGCAACGGGCCACTGCTGTTGTGTCGGGGTCAGGAGGTGACGCCGATGCTCGTCGAACGACTGCGCGCACTGCGACAGGCGGGAGCGGTGTCGAAGACCCTGTTGGTACGTTCGCCCGCCCCGCGGAGGACGGCGTGATTCTTCCAGTCCGGCGCCGGAAAAGACGCGACGGATGTGGCATTCAATAGCTGGGAAAACCGGGAGGGATGAGATGGCGACAGACTATGAGCGTCTGATCCTCAGCCAGAATCCGGACGCCGTAGTCGTGACCACGACGACCGGTGAGGTGGCCTACTGGAGCCCCGCCGCCACGGCAATGTTCGGCTACACGTCCGGGGGCGCTTCGGGCCAGCCCTTGCTGACGCTCATCGTGCCTGTCGACTTTCGTGACACCGAGGGGCAGCGGCTTGCGGCGGCGCTCGAAACCGATGCCGCGACTTACGAAGCAGTGCATTCGCGGCAGGACGGATCCCTCCTGAATGTCGATGTGTCTGCGCGGCGCGTCGAAGGTGAGCAGACCGTGGTCTTGTGGGCGTTCAAAGACGTCACCGACCTGAAACTGCTCCGCGACGTGAAGTTCGTGGAGGGCAAGTACCTCGCGTTGCTGGACTCGACCCCGGACGCGACCCTCATGGTGAACCCCGCCGGACGCATCGTGCTCGCGAATGGCCAGGCCGAGCGTCTGTTCGGGTATTCGCATGGCGAGCTTCGCGGGCGATCCGTCGATGCTTTGTTGCCGAGCCGTTTCAGTAAAGCGCACGTTGGGCATCGCGCTCACTATTTCGCGCACCCGCGGACGCGCGCGATGGGAGCGGGGCTCGAGCTGTACGGGCTTCGTAAGGACGGCACCGAGTTCCCGGTCGAGATCAGCTTGAGCCCTCTCGCCACGGACGAGGGCACGGTCGTGATGAGTGCGGTGCGCGACATCAGTGAGCGCAAGAAAGCCGAACAAAAATTCCGCGGTTTGCTCGAATCCGCGCCGGATGCCATGGTCATCGTCGACCGTAAGGGCGTCATCGTGCTCGTGAACAGTCAGGCCGAGCAGCTCTTCGGCCACACGAAGGAGTATCTACTGGGCAAGAGTGTCGACCTACTAGTCCCGGGAAGACTCCGCGAGCGGCATCCTGCGCATCGGGCGGGGTTCTTCGCCGACCCGCGCCCTCGTGCGATGGGTGAGGGGCAGGAGCTGTTCGGGCTGCGTAGCGATGGCACGGAGTTTCCCGTCGAGATCAGCTTGAGCCCGCTCGAAACGGAGGATGGCGTTCTCGTCTCCAGCGCGATCCGCGACATCACCGAACGCCGCGTGATCGAGCGCGCACTGCACGAGAAGAATCTCGAGCTGCAGAGTGCGGCAGTCGCGAAAGATCGATTTCTGGCGACGATGTCGCACGAATTGCGAACGCCGATGAATGCGATCATCGGTTATACGGGAACCTTGATGATGCGGTTGGCCGGACCGTTGACGGCGGACCAGGAGCGGCAGCTCGGCATCATCCAGGCCAGCGCGAAACACCTATTGTCGTTGATCAACGATTTGCTGGATCTGGCGAAAATCGAGTCAGACAAGCGCGAGGTGACGATGGAGGACGTTGACGTGGCTGCCATCGTCGAGGAGGTCACGACCTCGTTGCGTCCCATGGCCGACAAGAAGGGAATACGCTTCAATCTGGACCGATCTGCAGATGCACCGCCGCTGCGGACCGACCGCCGCGCCTTGAGCCAGATCGTGATCAACCTCGTCGGCAATGCGATCAAGTTCACGGAAGCCGGCGAAGTGGTTGTCCGGGCGCGCAGGGAAGTCGTCGGGAAGACGCCCGTCCGAGTCGTGTCTGTGAGAGACACGGGCTGCGGCATAAGCCCAGAGAACGTGCAGCGTTTATTCCAGGCTTTCACGCAGCTCGACTCCTCCTCGACGCGGCGCCACGAGGGCACGGGTCTTGGGTTATATCTGTCGCAGAAGCTGGCCGCCCTGATCGGCGGCCGGTTGACATGTGACAGCAAGGTCGGCGTCGGTAGTACGTTCGAGCTGTTGTTGCCGGAGTGAGCGTATGGCGCGGGTACTGGTAGTCGAGGACCACGAGGTGAACCTCGAGCTGATGCGCTATCTGTTGGTGTCCTTCGGCCACCAGGTTGTAACCGCGACAGATGGCGAGGCCGCGGTGCGCGCTGTCGATCGCGAGCGTTTCGATCTCATCGTGTGCGACGTGCACATGCCGAAGATGGACGGTCTCCAGTTCCTGGGTGCGATTCGGAGCCGGACGGACATTGCGTTACCACCGGTTGTGGCCGTGACTGCGTCGGCCATGGTAGGTGATCGAGAACAGCTGTTGAAGGCAGGATTCGATGGCTATGTTTCGAAGCCGATCGATCCGACCACGTTTGTAGGACAGCTGGAGGCGTTCGTGAACAGGCCCCGGACGGCGGAGTAGCAACGATGGCCGACATCCTGGTTATAGACGACTGGCCGATAAACCGCGATTTCCTCGCCACACTCCTGCGGTATGCGGGACACACGGTACGCGAGGCTGCCGAAGGCGCCGAGGCGCTCGAGCGCATGCGGGAAGCGCGGCCCGACATCGTGATCACGGACATTCTGATGCCGGGCATGGACGGCGTCGAGTTCGCAAAGCGCGTGACCGCGAACCACGAGTTCGCCGGCATCCCAGTGATTTTCTATACCGCGACGTACCGGTTGTCGGAGGCGCGTGAGCTTGCCTCGACCTGCGGCGTAATGACTATCCTGCCGAAGCCCTCCGATCCGCAGCACGTGCTCGACGCCATCCACGGAGAGCTCGGGCTGCCGCTCGTGACGTTCGCAGCGTCAGGAAGCGGGGAGAAAGGCGGTCCGCCGCCCGTACAACCGCCGACCCGTGAGATCCAGGTGCGCCACCTGCGGGAGCTCGGGGATCTGCAAGCGGAGCTGCGCACTTCCGTCGGCGAGCTTGGCGCGCCGTTCAACGGCGAAGCGCAGCGGTGGAACAACGTCATGACTCGCGTCGACGCGTCGTTCCTGAGTGCGCAGGCGCTTGCGATGCGATTGGCGACGGTCATCGAGCTTGGCGCGGATCTCGCGGGCCGAAGTCGGCCGACTGAACTGCTCGAGGTGTTCTGCCGTGCGGCGTGCAACGTCCTAAGTGCGAAACTGGCCGTCGCCTGCATCCTGGATGAAGAGGGCAAGGTCCAAGAGCTCGTTGCGAACGGCTTGAGCGCCGAGCAGACCGCGACATTGCGCCGGCAACTGGGACATGTCGCAGGTCTGCTCGGCGAGCTACTGCGCGATGGGCACGTGCGCAACCTCGAGAACGAGGTCGACCCCGTCGGCATCGGGCTCCCGGCCAGTCATCCGCCAATCGCGAATCTGCTCGCCGCGCGCGTCGCGACCCGTAGTCGTACCTACGGCTGGTTCTACGTAGCCTCGCGCGTCGAAACGAGCGACGGTCGCGGCTAACGACCCGCAGCTGGTGGAGATCCTCGCGGCTCAGCTCGCCAGTCATTACGAGAACCTGATGCTGTTCGACCGCATCAGGCGACATGCGGGACTTCTCGAAGTAGAAATCGAGGAGCGTCGGGACGCCATGGAGCGCATGCGCGAGAGCGAGCTGCGGTTCCGCCAACTCGCGGAGAACATCAACGAGGTGTTCTTTCTGCTGGACGCGAAGACCGCCGCCACTCTATACGTCAGCCCTGCGTATTCCCGTATCTGGCAGCGCAGCGTCGAGCATCTGTATCGGAATACAGACGCCTGGATGGAATCCGTGTATCCGGAAGACCGGGCGACCGTCAGTGACTCGAATGCGAACCTTGGTCGTCTCGGTTCCTTCAGCCATGAATTCCGCATCGTACGGCCGGACGGAACGCTTCGGTGGATCAAGGCCCGCGGATTCCCGATCCGCGATGCGTCCGGCGACGTGTATCGGGTCGCTGGTATCGCGGAGGACATCAGCGAGTCGAAGCAGCAGGAGCTCAGTATCAAACGATTGTCGCGGATACTGCGCGTGCTGAGTAACGTCAATTCGACGATCGTCCGCACTCACAACCGCGAGGCATTGCTCGACGAGACCTGCAGAATCCTGCACGACGAGGGCGGTTTCCCGATTGCGTGGATCGGGCTGCTCGCAGGCCGACGGGGCTGTAAAGATCGCAGCGTCGCGAGGTCTGGACGCCGCCACGATCGCGGCGGCGGAGTCGCACTTGGCGGGCGGAGTCGCCGACGAGCAGCGTCCGCTGACCGGGTGGCGGCAGTCGAAAGAGATCGTCGTGCACGGAGACCTTCGCAAGGTCGACACCAAAGACCTCGATCCGTTGGCGAGTCGGGCGCGCGACAATCAATGTCTGTCGTTCGCGTACCTGCCATTGCTGCCGAACGGCGAGCTGACCGGAATCATCGCGATTTATGGCAAGGAGCTCGACCCGTCCGATGCGGCAGAGACGTCTTTGTTGGGCGAGATCGCTGGCGACGTCTCGTTTGCGCTCCAGTACATCGACAAAGAGGAGCGGGCTCAACTACCTCGCGTACTACGACCCCTTGACCGATTTGCCGAACAGTTCGCTATTCAGTGAACGCGTCGCGCAGATGCTCGATCGCCGGCCCCAGCGCGCGGCGCTGTTTCTGGCTGATCTCGACCGGTTCACGCATCTGAACGACTCACTGGGGCGTCACGTGGGCGACCGTCTGCTCGCGAGCGTCGCTGCGCGGTTTCGCAAGTCCGTGCCCGAGCCGAACTACTTGGCGCGTGTCGGCGCCGACACCTTTGCCGTGGCCGTATCCTCGTTGAAGGCGGACACCGAAGCGGCCACGATTTTGCGGGAGCGAATTCTGGCTGCCCTGGTCCAGCCGTTTTCCGTCGATGGGCACGAGGTGCGAGTGTCCGCGCGGAGCGGCGTTGCGATCTATCCCGCGGATGGCGCGACGAGCGAAACATTGTTCCGCAATGCCGAGGCGGCGCTCATGGGCGCGCGCACCTCCGGCGCGAGGTTTCTGTTCTATTCTCCTCAGCTGAACTCGCGCGTCGCGGACGATCTCGCCCTCGAGCAACAATTGCGCGCAGCGCTCGAGCGCCGCGAATTCGTGCTCCACTACCAGCCGAAGATCGATGCCAAGAGTGGGCAGCTGGTTGGACTCGAGGCGCTGTTGCGGTGGCAGTCGCCGAGCGGCATGGTGTCGCCGGACCGGTTCATCAGAGTGCTCGAAGAGAGCGAGCTGATCCTGGACGTCGGACGCTGGGTCATGGAGAAGTCCCTCGAGGACTATCAGAGCTGGCAGGCGCGCGGCCTGCGGGCCGTGCCGATTGCCGTCAACGTATCGCCCATTCAACTGCGCTACGGTGACTTCGCGGACATGGTACTCGCGGTTCTCGGACCAGCGCTCAAGGATTCGCCGATCGAGATCGAAATCACGGAAAGCGTGCTGATGGGCGACATCGAGATGAATACGGAGCGGCTTCGAAAGCTGAACGAAAGCGGCATCAAGATTGCGATAGACGATTTCGGAACAGGCTATTCTTCGCTGCGGTACCTCGCGAAACTCCCGGTCGACACGCTCAAGATCGACCGATCGTTCGTCGTCTCGATGTTGACCGACGCCGATAGCATGACGCTTGTGTCGACGATAGTTCGTCTGGCTCACTCCTTCGATCTCGACGTCGTGGCTGAGGGTGTGGAGTCCGAAGACCAAGCGCGTGTGCTGCGCCTCATGAAGTGCGATACGTTGCAGGGCTATTTGTTCGGCCGACCAGTGCCGGCGGAGCAGATCGAGCCGCAGCTGCAGCGCGTCGACTGAGTTCTAGTTACCCCGGTGTTTAGGTGGCAGGAGTGGTGTGGTTAGAATGCACACGAGCCACGATGTTCGGAGACCCGCCGGATGAAAGCCGTTGCCTTTGGATGCCTTGCGGTCGCGTTCGTGTCCAGCACACTCGCGGCCTGTCAGTCGAAGAATGCACCCCCGGCTCAGCCCGCCGACCAGGCGTCGGCCCAGGCCCTGCCGGCGCAAAGCGAGGGGGCAGACGATTCGCATGGCGCCGCTCGCGCCGCTGCCGGACGTCACTGCGCCGATACCGGCGCTGACACAGAAGACCACGGTTCGCATGGTCACGACGGCCGGCGAGATCGTGATCGAGGTGTATCCCCAGGCGGCGCCGCACGCGGCCGAGCGCTTCATCGAGCTCGTGCGCTCGGGGTTCTACGATGACACGCCGGTCTCGCGCGTGGTCACGGGGTTCGTCGCGCAGTTCGGCGTGAACTGGCGCTCACCGCATAAGGACTGGCAGGAACGCACCTTCGACGACGACCCTACGCTGTTTTCGCTCGAGCGCGGCACGCTCGCGTTCGCGAAGGCCGGCCCCAACACGAACTCGACTCAGGTGTTCATCAACTACAAAGAGAACAACCAGCTCGCGGATCCGCGCTACAACTTCACAGTGTTCGGTAAGGTCGTCAGCGGCATGGACGTCGTCGATCGATTCGTGAAGGTTGGCGATCCAAGCGGCGGGCTCGACCAGGGCCGGCTCTGGGCCGACGGCGGCGCCTACCTGGAGTCGCTGCCCGTCAAACCCACGATGATCGAAACCGCCACCGTCGAATAGCTAAGAAGCAAAGATCTCTGCGAAGGCGCGAAGGCGCTAAGCCAGATAAGAAGACGGGGCTTGGGTTGATTCAGAAACATTCCCAGTCTTCTTATCTGGCTTAGCGCCTTCGCGCCTTTGCGAGAGATCTTCGTCTTAGATCTTCGTCTTGTCCGCTGCCTAGACGTTGAAGCGGAAGTGGACGACGTCGCCTTCCTGGACGACGTAGGTCTTGCCCTCGAGCCGTAGCTCGCCGGCCTCGCGCGCGCCGGTCTCACCGCGTCGCGCAATGAATTGGTCGTAGCCGATGACCTCCGCGCGAATGAAGCCGCGCTCGAAGTCCGTGTGGATCGCGCCGGCGGCCTCGGGCGCCATCGCGTCGCGGCGGACGGTCCAGGCGCGGGCTTCTTTCGGCCCCGCGGTGTAGAACGTCTTCAGCCCCAGCAGCTTGTATGCCGCGCGGATCACGCGGTTCAAGCCGGGCTCCGTGAGGCCGAGGCTCGCGAGAAACTCGCCGCGGTCCTTCTCGTTCAGCTGCGCGAGCTCGGCTTCGAGCGCGCACGAGATCACGACGAGCTCGGCGCCTTGTTCGGCCGCGAGCTTGCGCACGGGCGCCACGAGCGGATTGTCCTCGGTCGCGTCCTCGGCCACGTTGGCGAGGTACATCACGGGCTTGGCCGTGATCAGGTGCAACTCTTTCAGCACTTCGGCGCCTTCGCGATCGTCGAGCGTCACGGTGCGCGCGGGCTTGCCGCTCTCGAGGGCCGTGAGCAGCTTCTGCAGCGCATCGCGGCGTGCGACGGCGGTCTTCTCGTTCGTCTTCGCTGCGCGGTCGGCGCGCTGGAATACCTTCTGCACCGTCTCGAGGTCGGCCAGCATGAGCTCCGTGTCGATGACCTCGATGTCGTGCAGCGGATCGATCTTGCCGGCGACGTGGATCACGTCGTCGTTCTTGAAGCAGCGCACGAGGTGTGCGATCGCGTGCGTCTCGCGGATGTGCGCGAGGAACTGGTTGCCGAGCCCCTGGCCCTGCGACGCGCCTTCGACGAGTCCCGCGATGTCGACGAACTCGACCACGGTCGGCACGACCTTCTCCGGCTTCACGATCGCCGCGATCGCGTCGAGCTTCGGATCGGGCACGGTCACGACGCCGACGTTCGGATCGATCGTGCAGAACGGGTAGTTCTCCGCCGGAATCTCGGCTGCCGTGAGCGCGTTGAAGAGCGTCGATTTACCGACGTTAGGTAAGCCGACGATGCCGCACTTGATGCCCATGAGCTAGGTTGTCTCCTTCTTCGTGTGCAGGCGATTCTTCGCGCGCTCCGCGCCCTCGTCGAGCATGACGGGCAAAACGGCGGCCGCCTCGTTCAGCGTCTCGCGAATCATCGCTTCGTCGCTGGCCGCGGCCCGCTTCAGTAAATGGTCGACGACTTGCTTGCGGTCATCGGCCGTGCGCTCGCGGTCGCGCGGGTGACCCACGCCGAAGCGCAGGCGCCAGAACTTCGGTCCCACGTGCTCGATCACGCTCGTGACGCCGTTGTGGCCCGCGGCGCCACCTTCGAACTTCAGCTGTACGCGGCCCACCGTGAGATCGAGCTCGTCGTACGCCACGAGCACGTGCTCGGCCGGAATCTTGAAGTAATTCGCCGCTGCGCCGACCGATTCGCCGCTCAGGTTCATGTACGTGTTCGGCTTCAGCAGTCGCAGCCGGTGGCCCGCGATCGTGACCTCGGCCGTGTCGCCCTTCAGCTTGCGGTTGGTCGAGAATCGGCCGCCGTTCTCCGCCGCCAGCAGGTCGACGAACCAGAAGCCGACGTTGTGCCGGGTGGCCGCGTAATCGGCGCCTGGATTACCGAGCCCGACGATCAACTCGATTGGCGTAGCCATAGTAAGGACACCGTTAACGCAAAGGCCGCCGAAGGGCGGCCTTGCGTGACGCGAAACTGACTATGCGCCTCAGTCTTTCTTTGCCCTTGGCCTTTCCGCCCTTGGCTTCCTTGCTGTCGGCGGCTGCGGCGTCGCCTTCGGCCGGCTCGGCCTGCGCCGTAGCGGGCACCTCGCCCGGGGCCGCGGCTGCCTCCACCGGGATTTCCACTTCCTCTTCGCGCGGCGGGTTGATGGCCACGAGCGGCTGATCGTCGCCGTGCGCGAGCGCCACCAGCGATCACACCTTCCGGCAGCTTGATGTCGGACAGGTGGAAGATCTGGTTCAGCTCGAGCGCTGTCACGTCGATTTCGAGGTACTCGGGCAGGTAGCGCGGCAAGCAGCGCACTTCGACGTCGGTCAGCAGGTGGTTGACGACGCCGCCTTGCTCCTTGACGCCCTTCGCTTCCGCTTCGTTCAGGAAGTGGATCGGGACGTTCAGCGTGATCTCGACGTCCTCGCGGACGCGCTGAAAGTCCATGTGCATGATGATCGGCCGGGCGGGGTGGCGCTCGACGGCCTTGACGACGACCTGCTGCGCTTTCGCGCCCAGCTTCAGCGTCAGGATGCTCGTATAGAAGGCCTCGCGGGCCATCTGATGCTTGAGCGTGTTGTGGTCGAGCACCAGGGATTCGGGGGCTTCGCCGCCGCCATACATGACGGCGGGGACTTTGCCGGCCTTGCGCAGGCGGCGGGCGCTAGTGCGGCCGAGCTGCGCGCGTGGCTCTCCGGCCAGTTCGAATGCGGCTTTCACGAGTGGGTACCTCCAGGAAGCCGCGCATGATAGCAGGGGGCGCTAGTCGAGGTACAGCGAGCTGACGGAGTCCGACTCGTTGATGCGGCGCAGGGTTTCCGCCAGCAGCTCGGCCACGGAGAGCTGGCGGATCTTGGAGCAGGCCTTGGCCGACTCGTTCAAGGGGATGGTGTCCGTGACCACGATTTCGTCGAGCTCGGAGGCCTTGATCCTGTCCACCGCCGGGCCGGACAGGACCGGGTGGGTAATGTAGGCCACGACCCGCACGGCGCCGCGCTGCTTCAAGACCGCGGCGGCCTGGCACAGCGTGCCGGCGGTATCGACCATGTCGTCGATCAGTACGCAGGTCTTGTCGGCCACCTCGCCGATTACGTTCATGACCTCGGCGTGGTTCGGTTGCGGGCGGCGTTTGTCGATGATCGCAAGACCCGCGTCGTCGAGCCGCTTCGCGAGCGCCCGGGCCCGTTCGACGCCGCCGACGTCGGGCGACACCACGACCATGTCACGATATTTCTGTTTCCAGGCATCGCCTAGCAACACGGGCGAGGCGTAGACGTTGTCGACCGGGATGTCGAAGAAGCCCGTGATCTGGTCGGCGTGCACGTCGACGAACAGCACGCGGTCGATACCGGCCGTGGAGATCAGGTTCGCGACCAGCTTGGCCGTGATCGGCACGCGTGCGGCGCGGCGGCGTCGATCCTGCCGGCCGTAGCCGAAGTACGGGATGACCGCCGTGACGCGCGCGGCGGAAGCCCGCTGGCAGGCATCGGCGATGATCAGCAGCTCCATCAGGTTTTCATTCACCGGCGGGCACGTGGGCTGCACGATGAACACGTCGCGGCCGCGCACGTTCTCCATGATCTCCACGTTGATCTCGCCGTCGCTGAAACGGCCTACCGAGATGCGACCGAGCGAGAGACCCAGGTGATAGGCGATATCGCGAGCGAGAGCGGGGTGAGCTTTGCCGGAGAACACGGTGGTAGAGATCGGGTCCAAGGTCCGGCTCCTGAGTAACGAGTGGCGCAACTGGCTGGGGCGGTAGGAATCGAACCTACGTATGGCGGGATCAAAACCCGCTGCCTTACCGCTTGGCTACGCCCCAACATTGTTATTCTGCGGGGCGCGTGGCGATCTCTCAAGGCGATTCGGTTGCGTTCGCCGGGCGCCAGTCGTCGATCGTGAGTCGAAGCGTGATGTCGTCATGCGCGAGGTCGATGCGCTGCGGCACGAGCACGCCGGCCGCACGACCTGGTATCGCCGCGAGCTGGTAGGCCGGGAACGCGACCCGCCAGAGCCGTTGTTCGAGCGCAGAGAGCGTGCCGTCGGCACCCTTCTCCGCGCTGGCGCGAAAGGCCGGGTCCGTGAGTCCCAGCAGCCAGGCGTGCAGGCTGCCGACCGGCAGCCACCAGCCGAGCAGCCCCGAGAGCTCGGCTTCGGGGTCGGTCAGCGTACGGGTTTCGCCGCGGGCCGTGAACGTCATGTGGCTCGGCGTTCCGACCACCTGCAGGACGCCGGCGCCGAGCGGGCCGCGCACGGTCAGGTCCAGCGCATCCGCATGCTGGTGCCAGTCGAATCTTCCTTGAAAGCCGCGCCCGCCCGCGTTGACCGCGAGTCGGCCGCGGATGTCCCATGCGTCGACGCTCGTCAGGGCGTGGCGGCGATCGTCGTAGCTCAAGCCGTCGTTGCCGACAGGCAGGTGTGCGCAGGCGCTCAGCACGAGCACGGCGATCGCGGGCGAGAGCCAGCGCGTCATTCGTGGAGTTGCTCGCCGGCTTCTTTCAGGTGACGGTCGTCGGGGCTTTGCTTCAGCGCTTCCTGGAGCAGGTCGCGCGCGCTGTCGCGTTGACCCAGGTGCCAGCGCGTGACCACGAGGTGCGACGCGATCTCGGCCTCGGGCTCGAGCCGATACGCGCGTTCGAGATAGTCGAGCGCCCCGCGGTAGTCGCCGAGCTTGTAGAGCACCCAGCCCATGCTGTCGATGATGGCCGCGCTGTCGGGGTTCATCGCGAGCGCGCGCTGGATGTAGCCGCGCGCTTCCTCGTGCCGACCGAACTGGTCGGTCAGGAGGTAGCCGAGGGCGTTCAAGAGTGCGGCGTCGTCCGGGCTCTTCGCCACGAGGCTTTCGAGCACGTCGACGGCCTTGCGATTCTTGCCCTGGTCCTCGTAGACCAGCGCCAGCGAATAGCGCAGCGAGCTGTTGCCCTGATAGCGCGCGAGACCCTGGCCCAGCAGCTGCTCCGCCTGGTCGTAGGCGCGGCGCTCCTGCGCATCCTGCGCCAGGATTACGTAGAGCTGCACGTGGGCTGCGCGCAGCGCCGGGTCGTCGGGTTTGGCAAGAAGCGCGTCGTCGAACAGCTTCATCGCCGCGTCGGGCTGCTTCATCTGCAGCAGCAGCTGGCTCTGCGCTACCAGCATGTCGGAGGCGAAGCGCGGATTTGCATCGCCGAAGTCGCGTAGATGACGAATGGCGCCGTCCCCGTCGCCCTGCTCGGAGAACATGATGCGCGCCGTGCGCATCTGCGCCTCGACGGCGTGCGTACCCTCGGTCACGCGGGCATAGGAGCGGGTGGCTGTGAGGTAGTCCTTATCGGTCTCGGCCAGTCGGCCTAAGTAATAGAAGGCCTCGCTGCGATAACGCGGCTCGCCGCGCAGATCGTTGAAGTAACGCTTGGCGTCGGCAACCCGCTGCTCGGTCATCGCTAGATACGCGAGCGCGCGCGTCGCCTCGGGCAGCCCGGGGTTCGTAGCGAGGATGTCGTTCAGCCGCTTCTCGGCGTCGCGGGGTTTGCCGGCCGATAGCAACAGCTCGGCGTATTGCAGCTGCACCTCGACTTCCTTGTGCTGCTCGGCGAGCTTGCCGGCCATCGCAAGGCTGTCGTCGGTGCGGCCGGCCACGAGCAGTGCGCGTGCGTACAGGAGCTGCGCTTCGAGCCAATCGGGATCGGATTTGCTGGCGGCTTCGGCGTTGGTGAGCGCCAGCTCGAAATCGCCGGAGCGCAGCGCAAGCCGCGCGAGCCCGTATTGCCCCGCCGGCACGTTCGGGAACGTGGTGTTCAACGCCTGCATGATCGCGGTGGCTGCGCGCGGATAGGGTTCGTCGACGAGCGCTTCCAGCACGAGTGCGAACCCCGTCGCGGGATCGTCCATGGCGCGAATGAACGCTTCGAACTGGGCTACGGCGCGCGGAAGATGATTGGCGCGCGTCTCGAACACGCCCGCGAACCAGGCGGGGCGTTCGTCGTCCGGGTTCAGCTCGCGCCAGCGCGCGGCGGCCTTGAGCCCCATGTCCGTGAGCTCGAGCTGGTGCGCCATGCGTGTCGCGCGCTCCGCGACTCCTGGCTCGTCCGAGAGCAGCGCGGCGGCCAAAAGCTCGGCGGCGGCGGTGGGGAAGTCCTGCCGCTCGGCCGCAATGTCGCCGAGCAGCACGTGCGAATCGACCTCGATCTGCCGTTCGCCCTCGTCGGCAGTGGGCGCCGTTGCGCATCCCGTGATGCAGGCTGCGAGCAGCCACAGAGGAGCACGCTTCATGTCGTCAATATACCTGAGAGTGAGGCTCGTGCATGCTGCGTGCTGCACGTTTCCCGCGGCTGCGCCGGCGGGCGCTTGCTTGTGATCGCTGGTTGATTCTTCGACAATTTACGCATGGATGAGCTGAAAGCACTGCTTGCCGACTGGTTCGACCCGCACGAGGTCAGCTCGTTCGTCATGGGATGGAGCGGCCGCGTGCTTGCGGCGCTCGTCATTTTCCTCATCGGCCGGATCGTCGCCCGCGCGCTCGCCGCGTGGCTGCGCCGCGCCATGCAACGTGTGGGCCCTGACGAAACGTTGAGCCGATTCTTCGGCAATGTCGTGTACACCAGCCTGCTCGTGTTCGTGATCCTGACGGCGATTTCGACGCTCGGTGTGCCGACCACGAACTTCCTGGCCATCCTGGGCGCCGCCGGCCTCGCGATCGGCCTGGCCCTGAAGGACTCGCTCAGCAACTTCTCGTCCGGCGTCATGCTCGTGCTGTTCCGGCCCTTCAAGCTGGGCGATCGCATCGAAGCGGCCGGCGTCGGCGGCGTGGTCGACGCGATCGGCATCTTCAGCGTGACGCTGAAGACGCCGGACAATCGCGTGATCACGGTGCCGAACAGCCTCGTCTATGGCGGCACCATCACGAACTATAACGCCGAGTCGAGGCGGCGCATCGACCTGCTCGTGCCGATTGGCTACGACGCCGACATTCCGCAGGCCAAGGCCGCCATTGCGGCCATTACGGCTGCGGAAACGCGGATTCAACGCGAGCCAGCGCCCGAGGTGGTCGTGCAGGACGTGCTGCCCGTCGCCGTCATGCTCGCCGTTCGCGTGTGGGTCGCCAGCGAGAACTACGGCGGTGTGCGCAGCGACCTGCTCGAACGCATCAAACGTTCTCTCGACAAGTACAACCTGGGCATTCCGCCCGCGCAGCGCATGCTGCCGTCTCCCTTCCAGACGGCAACCAAGTGAAGGAGTCGCTGCGCACCAAGCTGATGGAGCTCGTCGAGCGACACGAAGAGGTCGCGCGGCTGCTCGGCGACACCGCCACGATCGCCGACAAGGAGCGCTTTCGCGAGCTTTCGAAGGAGTACGCGCGCCTGGACGAAGTGACGCGCGACTTCATGGCGCATCAGCAGCTCGAGCGTGACATCGCGGCCGCTGGGGAGCTGCGCGACAGCGACGATGCGGAGATGGCGTCCATGGCCGACGATGAGCACAAGCAGCTCGTCGCGCGGCTCACCGAGCTCGAGCGCAAGCTGCTGCTGCACCTCGTGCCGAAGGACCCCGACGACGACGCGAACCTGTTCCTCGAGGTGCGCGCCGGCACAGGCGGCGACGAGGCCGCGATCTTTGCAGGCGATCTGTTCCGTATGTACAGCCGCTACGCGGAGCGGCAGCGATGGACCGTCGAGATTCTGAGCTCGAACGCGGGCGAGCACGGCGGCTATCGCGAAGTCATTTCGCGTGTCGTCGGCAGGGGTGCGTATGCGAAACTCAAGTTCGAGTCCGGTGTGCATCGCGTGCAGCGGGTGCCGGCGACCGAAGCGCAGGGCCGCATCCACACGTCGACGTGCACCGTGGCCGTGTTTCCCGAGCCCGAGGAGCTCGAAGAGGTCGAGATCAACAAGGCCGATCTGAAGGTCGACACCTATCGCGCGTCGGGCGCCGGCGGCCAGCACGTGAATAAAACGGACTCGGCCGTGCGCATCACGCATCTGCCGACCGGCATCGTGGTCGAGTGCCAGGACGAGCGCTCGCAGCACAAGAACCGCGCGCGTGCGATGTCGTTGCTCGCGGCGCGCATCCGCGATGCCGAGGAGAAGAAGCGCCACGCCGAGACGGCGGAGAAGCGCCGCGGCCTCGTCGGCACCGGCGACCGCTCCGAGCGCATCCGCACCTATAACTTCCCGCAGGGCCGGCTCACGGATCACCGCATCAACCTCACGCTGTACAAACTCACCGACGTGGTGGATGGCGATCTCGAGGACGTGATCGGGCCGCTCGCGAACGAGTTCCGCGCCGATCAGCTCGGCGCGCTGGGCCTCGCGGGGTAACGCCGTGCCTGCCGAGCAAGTCGCAGACGCTGCCGCGGACGCCGCGCCGCCGGCGTCGAGCGCGGCGCTACTCGCCGCCGCAGCGCGCGAGCTGCTGCCCCTCGACTCGGCCGCGCTCGACGCCGAGGTGCTGCTTGCGTTCGCGGCCGCGCGGTCGCGTGCGTCGTTGCTCGCGTTTCCCGAGCGCCCGGTGCCGGGTGCGGCGGCGAACCGATTCGCGGCACTCGTTGCGCGCCGCGCGCGGGGCGAGCCGCTTGCGTATCTGCTCGGCATGCGCGAGTTCTTCTCGCTCGGGCTCGACGTCGATGCCGCGGTGCTGGTGCCGCGGCCGGAGACCGAGCTCTTGGTCGAGGCCGTGCTTGCGCGCTGTGCGGTGCTGCCGCAGCCGAGTGTGCTCGATGTGGGCACCGGCAGCGGCGCGATCGCACTCGCGGTCAAACATGAGCGGCGCGAGGCGCAAGTCACCGGCATCGATGCGAGCGGGGCTGCGCTCGCGGTCGCGCTGCGCAACGGCGACAGGCTCGGGCTCGGGGTACGCTGGCTCGAATCGAAGTGGTTCGCGGCGCTTGCCGACGAGCGGTTCGATATGATCGCGAGCAATCCGCCGTACGTGCGCAGCGCCGAAGTCGTCGGTGCCCTGGCGCACGAGCCCCGCCTCGCGCTCGATGGCGGCGCCGACGGCCTCGACGCATACCGTGTGCTGGTCGCGCAGGCGCCATCGCATCTGAATCCCGGCGGTGTGCTGCTGCTCGAGCACGGCGCCGAGCAGCGCGACGCGATCACGCGGCTCGCAGCCGCGACCGGCTGGCGAGTGGTGCGTGCGCTCGATGATCTCGCGGGCCGGGCGCGTGTGCTCGAGCTCGAGCGCGGTGCGGTGTGAGCAATCGTTACGCTCGGCAGATCGCATTGTCCGACGTCGGCGCCGAAGGCCAGGCGAAGCTCGGCAGCGCGCGCGCGTTGATCGTGGGACTCGGCGGGCTCGGCTGCCCGGCAGCGCTGTTTCTCGCGACCAGCGGCGTCGGCAAGCTCGTGTTGAACGATTTCGACCGCGTCGACGAGACGAATCTGCCGCGGCAGATCCTGTACGGCCCGAGCGACGTCGGGCAGCTCAAGGTCGAAGCTGCGAAGGCGCGTCTGCACGCGTTGAACCCGGAGGTCGAGATCGTGTGCCTGTCGGAACGGCTCGATGGCGCCGCACTCGACGAGGCGATTGCGGGCGTCGACGTTGTGCTCGATGGCACCGATAACTTCGCCGCCCGCTTCGCCGTGAACCGTGCGTGCTTCACGCGTCGCGTGCCGCTCGTGTCCGGTGCCGCCGTGCGGCTCGAAGGCCAAATCGCCGTGTTCCCGTACCGCGGCGACGGCCCGTGCTATGCGTGCCTCTACAACGACGAGGACGAGTGGCTCGGCGACTGTCAGGGCAACGGCGTGCTCGCCCCGGTACCCGGAGTAATAGGCACGTTGATGGCCGAAGAAGCGATGAAACTCGTGCTAGGCTGGCCTTCGTTGCTGCACGACCGCTTGCTTCTCTGGGATGCGAAACGCGGCGATTGGCAAAGCGTGGCGCTGAAGCGCGATCCGGATTGCGTGGTCTGCGGCAAGCGCTGAACGGGGGAGGGCCGATGTTCCTGACGAAAGCGGCGATGACCGCTGTGACCATGCTCGCGTGCGCATTCGCGGCGCTCGCCACCGCCCAGAAGTTACCGATCGAGAACATCCAGCTGCGCGGCGACCGCTTCCGTGGCCTTTCCTACGCCGAGATGACGCCCGAGCAGCGCGTATTTCTCGATCACACCGTCAACAGCGCGCGCTCCGTCAACAACACCACGGCCAACGGTCCGTTCAACGTGCTGATGCGCAGCCCCGAGATTGGCGATCTATCGCAGGCGCTCGGCAATGCGATCCGGTTTTCGTCGGGATTGTCCGGCAAGGTGCGCGAGCTCGCAACGCTGATGGCGGGCCGCGCGTGGTCGTCGCATTACGAATGGTACGCGCACGCACGCTACGCGAAGCAGGAAGGCTTGCCGGACGAAGTCATCGCGGCGATCGCGGCGCATCGCGCGCCGGACTTGAGGCGAATGCCCGCCGACGAGGCGCTCGCGTGGCGTGTGACGGACGAGATGCTGTACACGCGCCAGATCACCGACGCGACGTACAACGAAGCACTGACGGCGCTCGGGCAGCGCGAGCTCATGAGCACCGTCATCATCGCCGCGTACTACGAGTACATCTCGATGCTCCTGAACGTGGATCGGTATCCGCTGCCGGCCGACGCGCCGAAGGACGCGGCCAAGGCGCTCGAGCCGTTGTCGCGGCGCTCGCTGGCGCGCAAAACGGAAGGCGCCGTGACGGCGCGGCCGGCGCTGAAGAACGAAGACACCGATCGCGCGCTCGACGAGCTGCGCACACGCATCAGTGTCGAGCAGGAGTTGCCCGCTGTTCTACGCGACATCGCCAGAAATCTCGTGATGACGCACTGGAACGACGCTCCGGTCGAGATCACGCGTGGCCGCGTGCAGCGCGACCTCAAGAGTGCGGAGGCGTTCGCGGTCGAGCTGCTGAATACGCGCGAAGTCAGCGACAACACGTTCGCGAAGGCGCTCGCGGCGCTCGGCGGGCGCAAGCTCGTGAACCTGATCGTGTTCATGGGTTACGCGAACGTTCGCTGCGCACAAAAGGCGCTGGCGGGCGTCGAGTGCTCGTTCTGACAATATCAATAGCTGCTCTTACAACGACAGGGAGATTCCTACCATGACCGCTCACCGTTCTGTATTCCAAGCCGCTGCCGTGCTCGTCGCAGCGTCCGTCGCCGTGGTGGCATTTGCGCAGTCCGGCGCCAAGCTGCCGGCTGACATCGACGCCAAGTCGCTGGCCCGGCTGCCGTATGTCACGCGCCAAGAGCTCGGCGAACCGGGGCAGAAGCTTGCCTCCATCTTCCTGCCGAAGACCAACGGCCAGCCCACTGATCCGGTGACGGGGCCGCTCGCGTTTGCCTCGTACAACGTGCCGGTGGCGAACGCACTGCTTGATCTGCACGACGGCGCCGTCGGCAAGAGCTCATCGCTGAATGCGCACGTGCGCGAGCTCGCGATCATGACTGCGTGCCGCGAGACGAACTACAACCTCGAGTGGAACGGGCACGAGGCGGCAGCGCTGAAGGCCGGCGTCGACCCGAAGGTGCTCGAGGTCGTTCGCACGGGTGGTTCGCTGAAGGGGCTCGACGCTGCGGACGCGGCCGTCATCCAGTTCGGACGCGAGCTGATCGGCAAGCGCAAGATGAGCTCGGACACGTTCGCGAAAGTGGCGAAGCTCTACGGCAACAAAGGCGCGATGGACGTCGTCGCCGTCATGAGCACGTACGCCGTCAGCGGCTTCTTCGCGGTCGCCGTCGACGAGCACGCTCCGGCCGGCAAAGCCTCGCTGCCGATGCTGACGAAGTAGTTCTCTCTCCGGACGCCGGCGTGCCTGTGCACGCCGGCGCGCTCCGCCCCCTCCTACGCGGTGGGGCGCGGCAGCGCCGCAACGCGGTCGCGGAGGTATTGCATGCCCTCGATCGCCTGGCTGTAGTCCATCGACTCGCCGAGCCAGCGGCAGCGGCTGGTTTTCGCATCTATCGCGAGCCCCGCCTCGTGGTTCAACACGTGGAGGCGCAGGGTCTCCTCGAAGCCCGCGTCCGGCTCCCTGGCCACGACGACGCTTCCGCGGAAACACTGCTCACCGGTCTCCGGGACGCGCGCGCCATCCGGCCGCGTGAATACGAACACGCCGTCGTCGGTGACGCGCAGACCGAACCCGCCCTCGTGCACGAGCCGATGATGGAAACGGCACAGCGTGACGAGATTGCCAAGGCGCGTCTCGCCGCCGTCGGCCCAGTGCTTCACGTGGTGGCCCTCGGTGAAGCGCGTGCGCGTGCAGCCCGGATAGCGGCACCCGCCGTCGCGGCTGCGCAGTGCGCGCGCGAGCGCCGGCGGAATCGCACGCGTGCGCCGACCCACGTCGAGCGGTTCGCCCTCCCGCGTTTGCGTGATGCCGACGAGTGTGGCGTCGCAAGCGAGCCGGCGCGCAGTGTCCAGCGCGAGCGCGGGCCCTTCGTCGAGCTCGCAGCAGTGCGGCTCGCGCTGATCGGCCGCGACGGCTTGGGTGAGCACGGCTTGGTCGACGTGAACGACGACCTGATAGCGATCGGCGGTGGAACCGGTGTTGCTGTCGCCGCGATGCTCGAGGAAGCGCTCGGCCACGAGCGCGAGTGCATCGGCCCGGCACGCGGCCGCGGTCTGCTCACGCTCGAACGCAGAAGTTTCCGCGGAAGCGTCTGCGCCTTCGCTTGCCCGAACCTCCTCGACCGCCGTGTCGAGTGCTTTGCGGACCAGAGCACCGACCTCAGGCGGCAACCGCCCATGCACGACGAGCATGCCCGTGCCGTCGAAGAAATAGTGGAGGCCGCGGCTCTCGTGCTGCGCGTGCGCGAGCTTGCCGGCATCGCGCCGCTCGGTCCACCGATACTTGCGCACGAGCTTCTCGACGTGTGCCGCCGTGCCATGCAGTGCGACACTGACGAGCACCGACTCGTTCGCCGCCGTGGCCACCCGCGTCATTGCCCGTACTTTGGAATACGACACCTCGCCGCGCGCGAACACGGCACTGATTTGCGGTAGAGCTTCGAGAGCGCGCGCCACACGCACTTTCTCGCGCGCCGCAACCGCGCCGATCCCACATTGCCAGTTCAGCCACTGCGCCGTGTTCACGAGACCGTGCCGCTCGTAGCATTTCGTGCGATCGAATTCGGCGACGAGCGTGAGGAAACGATACGTGGCCGCGTTCAGGTGGCCCCAGAGCTCGGTGATCTGGGCTTCGAGGTGCTCGAAGGCGTGCTGTTGGTGGGTGTAGGACGCGAGGTTGAGGGTGGTTTTTACGGTATCGAGGCTGCCGTCCATGGGGTGCGCTCCATACTGGTAATTCGTCCAGTATAGTGGCACGAATCTGCTTCTATATCAACATGCTACAAACGATTTGTCTGTTCTCACGGGGCATGGATATATCCCGACGAAAAAAGGGTCACCTGACCGTCCGAGGCGTGTCCGCTTTTCGCACACGATGATCTGGGTGCCGCAAAGCAGACATTCACGCGAGAAGGCACGCCCGCTCTCGGCTAGGAGCGGCCGATTTGTCTCTCCCCATGTCACAGCGGCGTTGGCTTTGCAGGTACGACCGATGTTGTACTGTCCGGCGTTGGAAAATCCTCGGTCCAAGGAGATCATCCTGTGTCAATAAGCGACCTCGGTGCCCTCGGCAGTTTTCTCTCCACGATCGCAGTATTCATCACGCTGGTGTACTTGGCCCGCCAAGTTCGCCAAGGCAACATTCTGCACCGCATGCAATCGCGCGAGAGTCTGATGAATCAAGACGTCCTCACGCTGCAACTGCAACTCGCCGATCTTGACATCACGAAGAGCTTTTACAAACAGAGTCCCAGCGAAGATGAGCTGCTAAAGCAGCATGTATTCCTCACGCTGTTTGTGCGACAACGAGAGTGGGAATGGCTACTGCACAAGGACGGCGTGTTTCCTAAGGAGCTCTTCGAGACGTATCTGGAGGTCTTCCCAATCTTCTTCGGCACGGAGTACACGAGGAAATGGTGGAACTCGTTCGGCAAGGCGGCTCTGGACCCCGACTTTTCGGCGGAAATAGACAAGCTTCTACGAGCTCGACCATTGACCACTTATTGGAGCACGCTTCGGCAATTGACCAAGAGCGGATGACTCTCCTACTGCTGCCCTGGTGCGGACTCTCGTAGCATCCGATCGACGTAAGCCACGAACTCCGGATCGAGTTCCCTAGCAAACTCCTGCCACACGGTCATGGTATCGCCGCATCGGAACCATCTGGTCATGGGAGCCAGATAGCTGCGTAAAGCAGCCTCATCTTATTGGAACCACGCGTACTCGCGTACTCGGAGGAGTCCAGCAAGCACGTTCGTCGCTTGCTCCTGCTCCTCGAGGCTGAGCTCTGCAAATGGTTTATGCAGATTCGTCCACGCGTGCGGTGCACCGACCGCCGTACCGACCATCGCAACTTCCGCGCTCATCGTGGCCTGTCGCGAGTTGGCCAGCAGCGCGCTGTTTGTTTGCCGGGTCTGGGCGGCCAGATAGATCAGCGTTACTACCATCGCGACCGAACCCAACACTTGGGCGATAGCAGACCAGCTCGCCCAGTCAATCGGTTTCATCCCTCCCCCTTTAGCACGCGACCCGGACAGTACCCAAGAATTTCCGATCGGTTTTGTGCGCTAGCGGACCGATCTCGCTTAGGCCCGGAAAGGCCGCGTCGCCAACTGGATCACTCGCCGCACTGGGCGCATCTACTGCCGCAAAGCGAACGCGACCAGGTCGTTGCCGGAGATGATGGCGATGTACTGGCGACCGTCGATCTCGTAGCTGACGGCGCCGTTGACGATCTGGCCGCCCAAGCTCGCGCGCCACAGCTGCTTCCCCGTGCGCGCGTCGAGCGCGTAGAAGTAGCCCTCGCGCCCGCCCGTGAACAGCAGGTCCGTGGCCGTCGTCAGCATGCCGCTGTCCGTCACGTCGTATTGCGCAAACGCCCAGCGGCGCTGGCCCGTCTGCGGGTCCATCGCGATCACCGTGCCGTGGCCCACCGCGTCGGTCCAGTTGTTGATGGGCGTGCGTCGGCCGATGCCGACGCCCGGCGCGTCCGGTACCGGGGTTACGACCTTGTGGCCACCGCCCGAGAAGTTGCGCCCGATCACCCACTCCTGCTCCTCGTGCCGGTAGATCGACGAGTAGCCTTCCCACGCCGAGAAGTAGAACAGCTGCGTGCGTGGACTGAAGGACGGCGTGTACCAGTTCGTTCCGCCCTGGTTGCCGGGCCACGTCGGTTCGCCGACGGGCTGCGGTGTCTGGATCGGCCGGCCGTTCCGGTCGAGGCCGCTGGCCCAGTTCACTTTCGCGAACGGCAGGCCGAGCAGGAATTTACCCGTGACGCGATCGAGCACGTAGAAGAACCCGTTGCGGTTCGCCCAGAGCATCGCTTTCGTGGGTTTGCCCTGCCACGTGAGATCCGCGAGCACGGGCACCTGCACCGAGTCGTAGTCGTAGTTGTCGTTCGGCGTGAACTGGAAGTGCCACTTCAGCTTGCCGGTGTCGGCGTCGAGCGCGACGACGGAGTCGCTGTACAGGTTGTCGCCCGGGCGCTGCGCGGCGTTCCAGTCGGGGCCGGGGTTGCCGATGCCCCAGTACGTGAGGTTCAGCTCGGGGTCGTAGGAGCCGGTGACCCATACGGAGGCGCCGCCGTGCATCCAGTCGTCACCGCTCCAGGTCTCGCTTCCGGGCTCGCCGGGCGCGGGGATCGTGTAGAACTTCCACACTTCCTTGCCCGTATGCACGTCGTACGCCGCGATGAACCCGCGGATGCCGTACTCGCCACCGCCGACGCCGACAATGACTTTGTCCTTGATCACGAGCGGCGCCATCGTGATCGAATACGCGAGCTTCGAGTCGGCCACCGTGGTGTTCCAGATCGGCTGGCCGTTCTTCGCGTCGATCGCGACCAGGTGTGCGTCGAGTGTGCCCATGAACAACGTGTCGCCGTGGATGGCAACGCCGCGGTTGTTCGCGCCGCAGCACACGCGTTGGTCGGCCGAGTTGTTGTAGTGGTATACCCAGAACACGCGGCCGGTTTTCGCATCGAGTGCAATCACGTCGTTCGGCCGCTGCGTCAGGTACATGATGCCGTCGACGACGAGCGGCGTGGACTGCCACGCGCCGAGCACCTGGCCTTGCAGCACCCACTGGTGCTCGAGGTTCTTCACGTTCTGCGGCGTGATCTCCCGGAGCGGGGAATAGCGGTTGCTCGCGTAGCCGCCGCCGTAGGTGAGCCAGTTCTGCGGCTCGCGCGCGGCGTTGAGAATACGTTCCGGCGTGACGTTCTGTGCGCCGACGTTCGCGGCGAGCAGCGTCAGGCCGGCCAGCGAGGCGAGGGCTTTTCGTGTGTGCGTCATGTCACAGCCCCTTGAGCGATGCGAGATAGGCGATCAGGTCCGCGAGCTCGTCGTCCGTGAGCTTGCCCTTCGAAGAGGGCATCGAGGCCGCGGTCTCGACCGTGTATTGCTTCAGGTCCGCTTTCACGAGCGATCGCAGCCGTTCCTTGTCGTCGATCAGTTGCACGGTGAACGTGTCTTCGTTCAGGCGCCGGCCGCGAATCGCCTCGCCGCTCTTCGTCACGACGTGCACCGGGCGGTGTATCGGCAGCAGCGCTTGATTCGGCTCCAGCACTGCGCGCTGCAGCGCTGCGAGCGTGCGGATCGCGCCGATGTCGCTCAAGTCCGGAGCGAGCCGCGGGCCGCGACCGTTGACGCGGTGACAGCTCGCGCACTCGGCTTTGCCGGCGAATAGTGCGCGGCCGCGATCCGGGTTGCCCACGCGCACGGCTGCGGAGCCGGGATCGAAGCCGGCGCGGATGAATGCGACGATCGACGTGAGCTCGGCCGCCTGGAATTGGAACGGCGGCATGCCGACGCCCGGAATGCCGGTCGTCACGATGCGCGCGATGTCCTCGTCTGAGGTCACGCGCCGGAACTTGCCGAGCCGCAGATCGATGCCGGCCACACCGTCGCCGGTGGGGCCGTGGCACACCTGGCACTGCGGGCCGTACAGACGTTGGCCGGCTTCGATGTCGGTGCGGCTGTATTGGCCGTGGTCCTGATTCAACAGCTGGGCGCGGGCTGGGGCGGCCGCGACTGCCGCGACTGCGGCAACCAGGAACGTGGTGCGGATCATCGGCGCTCCCTTAAGAGCAAGACCCGCTAAAGATAACCCCGAATCGCGGCTCGTGCCGAAAGTTTGCCGCGCCGGGACTAGTCGTCGTCGTTGATGACGATCTCGAGCCGTTCCGTCGGCTCGCCAGTCGGGCTGTTGCCCGGTGCCAGATTCACATAGAAGTTCTCGGGGCCTTCGACCTTGCGGTCGCCGATGATCGGAATGTGGATACCGCGGTTCTGCTCGTGCGCCGCGAACTTCACGACGACCCGGCCGAGGTTTGCGTAGTCCTGGCCCGCGGTGGCAGTGCCGTCCGTCGTCCACCACGTCACGGTGGAGGGCCGCCGCATGTCGCCGCTGCGCACGATCAGCAGATCGGCGCTCGCGGCTGCTTCGGAGACCTCCATCCTGTCGAGCCCAAACGAGAACTGCTCGGGCCCGGGCGGCGGTTCGGGCGCTGCCGGGGGCGGCGGCTCAGGTGCGGCTGCGGTCGGCGGGCTTGCGGCCAGCGGCGCCAATGACTCGGGCAACGGCGTCGCGGGCAGTGCTTTCGAAGCTGCCGGCGCGGGTGTTACCGGCTCGGGTGCTGCCGGCTCTGCGGCGGGCGCCGAGCTCGAGAGGCTGCTCGGAGCGGCGGTCCCGGCGACTTCGGTTTCTTTGACGACTGCCGTTTGCGTGGCTCCGCCGATGGGTGCTGCGACGGTGTCCTTCACGCGCCGCGCAACCAGATCCACGAACCCGGAAAAGTCCACTCTAGCTCCGCGCAGCGTGTCGAAGTTCCAGTACACGGCGAACGCTCCGGTCAGCAACAGCACCACGGCCGCGTAGCGCACGAGCTTGCCGAGCGGTCCCACGCGTTCGCGCTCGCGCATGAGTCTCGCGTGGCGACGGACGTCGGCGGGGTCCAGCGCCCATTGCTCTTTGTGGCCTTCGCTCGGCGGGTACAACGAGGGTGGCTGTTTTGCGCCGCGCGGTGGCGTGCCGCTGGGCTTCGCCGGCTCGCGGCCACGGGGTTGAGCTGTCTTGCGTACGTCCATGGGAATTCGATGCCAACGCGTCCGTGCAGGTCGCCGGCAGAATCATGTCCGCGCGCCGGGACGCGAGTCAAACGGCGGTGTCTCGAATGAGCGACAGACGAGACGGCTCGATCTGCGATTCAGAGGGCGGCGCGGCGCGATGGCATAATCGCCGCCGGGCAAGTCGAGGCCGTTCGGCTCTGGAGGTCCTGCATGGGCACGCGGACATCTGCTGTCATGGCGGCGGCGTATGGGGCGATCGCGGGCGCGGCGCTGCTCGCGGCGCCGGCGGGCGCGCAGCCCAAGGCGTATCCCGCCACAAGGAAGGTCGAGCACATGGACGATTACCACGGCACCAAAGTCGCCGATCCCTACCGCTGGCTCGAAGACGAGACGTCGCCCGAGACGGCGGCCTGGATCGACGCGCAGAACGCGGTCACGTTCCCTTATCTCGAGCGGATCCCGTTCCGTAAGTCGCTGCTCGAGCGTGTCACGCAGCTCGTGGACTACGAGCGCTATTCGGCGCCGTCGCGCAAGGGCCCGTATTTTTTCTTCAGCAGGAACTCGGGGCTTCAGAACCAGAGCGTGCTTTACGTGCAGAAGGGCCTCGACGCGGCCGCCGAGGTGCTCATCGACCCGAACGCGTGGTCGACCGACGGCACCGTGCAGCTCGCGGTGTTCGCGCCGTCGAAGGACGCGAAGTACGCGGTCTATGGCACGTCGCAGAGCGGCTCCGACTGGCAGCAATACAAGGTCATGGAGCTCGCGTCGAAGCGCACGCTGCCCGACACGATCGATTGGGTAAAGATATCGGACGTGGCGTGGCACGGCGACGGGTTCTACTACAGCCGGTATCCCGAGCCGCCCGCGGGGCACGAGAAGGCGTCGATCAACGAGAACCACCAGGTGTTCTTCCACAAGCTCGGCACCACGCAGGCGGCCGACACGCTGGTCTACGAGGACGCGGCGAATCTGCAGCGCTTTCACACGGTCGACACCACGGAGGACGAGCGCTTCGCCGTGCTCTACGTGTCGGAGCGCGGCAAAGGCAAGGACGGCAACGCGCTCTACGTGCGCGACCTCGCGACCGCGGCGAGCGATTTCGCCCCGGTGATCACCGAGATCACCAACGATTCGTACAACGTCGTCGACAATGTCGGCGACAAGCTGCTCGTCGCGACCAACCACGGCGCGCCGAACTGGCGCGTGGTGCTGATCGATCCCAAGAAACCCGCCGAGGCGAATTGGCGCACTGTGCTGGCCGAGCGCCCGGAGGTGCTCGACAGAGCGACGACGGCGGGCGGCAAGCTGTTCGCGTCGTATCTGAAGGACGTGACGAACCGAGTCTACGTGCACGCGCTCGACGGCAAGCTCGAGAACGAGATCGCGCTCTCAGGGCCGGGCTCGGCGAGCGGCTTCGCGGGACCCAGCGACGCGCCGTTCGTGTTCTACACGTTCAACTCGCTGAGCGTGCCGCCTACGATCTATCGCTACGACATTGCGACGAAGGCGAGCAGCGTGTTTCGCGCTCCGAAGGTGCCGGGCTACGACGCGTCGGCCTTCGAGACCAAGCAGGTGTTCTATCCGAGCAAGGACGGCACCCAAATCCCGATGTTCCTCGTGTACCGCAGGGGCTTGAAGCTCGACGGCAACAACCCAACGCTGCTCTACGGCTACGGCGGCTTCAACATTGTCTTGAATCCTACGTTCAGCGCCGCGCGCATCGCGCTCCTCGAGCAGGGTTTCGTGTACGCCTCGGCGAACTTGCGCGGCGGTGGCGAATACGGCGAGACCTGGCACCGCCAGGGCATGAAGCTCGCGAAGCAGAACGTGTTCGACGACTTCATTGCGGCGGCCGAGTGGCTCATCGCGAACAAGTACACGTCGTCGGCGAAGCTCGCGATCCAGGGCAGGTCGAACGGCGGGTTGCTCGTGGGCGCCGTGATGAATCAGCGGCCGGAGCTATTCCGCGTGGCGATCCCGCAAGTGGGCGTGATGGACATGCTGCGCTTCCACAAATTCACGATCGGTTGGAACTGGGTGGCGGACTACGGCTCGAGTGACGATCCGGCGGAGTTCAACGCGCTCTACGCGTATTCCCCGCTGCACAACATCAAGGCCGGCGTGAAGTATCCCGCCACGCTGATCACGACGGCCGATCACGACGACCGCGTGGTGCCGGCGCACTCGTTCAAGTACGCCGCCACACTGCAGGCGGCCGCGAGCCGCGACAATCCGGTGCTGATCCGCATCGAGACGAAGTCCGGGCACGGTGAGAGCAGCCTCACGAAGCAACTCGAGACCACCGCCGACGTCGACGCGTTCGTGATGTACAACCTGGGCGTTACGCCCCAGCCGGTCGCGCCCCAATGAGCGCGGGTTGTCAGTGCACGGACGACGAGATTTGTGGGCGTGCCGGCGAGGATCGCGTGCGCTTGGGCGGAGTCGTAGCGGAACGCGCGGTTGCAGAACTCGCACTTGAGCTCCACGTGCCCCTGTTCCGCGAGCAGGGTCTTCACTTCGTCGGCGCCGAGCATCTGCACGACACCGGCGAGACGTTCCGGTGTGCAGCGGCAGTCGTGCGACACGGGCTGCGCGCCGAACAGCCGGATCGCGTGGCCGACGAACAGCTTCGGCAACAGCTCTTCGGCCGGCAGGCTCGTGAGTTCCTCCGCCGACACCGTGGCCGCGCACGCCGCGGCCGCTTCGAAGTCGTCCGTGCTCTGACGCTCGCCGTGGCCGGGCAGCACCTGGAGCAACAGGCCTGCGACGCGTTCCTCGTGGGTCTTCAGTAGCAAGCGCGTGTCGAGCTGCTCGGACTGATTGAAGTACGCCTCGAGGCACTCGTCGAGCTTGGTGCTCGCGAGCGGCACGATGCCCTGGAAGAAGCCGTTCGGCCTGCCGGTATCGAGATTCACGACCATGCGGCCGTCGCCGAGCAGCGGACCCGGTTGCGGCGCGGGCTTGAACGACGCCATACCGCGGACGCGTTGCCCGTCCGTGCACTGAATCAGCAGCAGCTTCAGCGCGCCGTCGCTCTGCAGCTGCAGCGACACGCTAGGCGTCGACTTGAGGCCGCTTGCTAGCAGTACCGCCGCGACCACGCCTTCGCCGAGCAACGTGCGCACGGCCGGGGTGTAGTCGTGCGCGGCTACGACCTGTTGCCAGGTTTCTTCGAGCCGCACGAGGGTGCCGCGAATGCCCACGCTTTCCAAGATGAAGCCCTGAACCTCGTTCATGCGCCGAGCTGCTTGCGCAGTGCTTCGTTGACCTGCTGCGGATTCGCTTTGCCCTTCGAGGCCTTCATGACCTGGCCGACGAGGAAGCCGAGCACCTGCTGCTTGCCCGCGCGGAATTGCTCCACCTGCGCGGCGTTCGCCGCGATGACTTCGGCCACTAGCTTGTCGATGGCCGCGGTGTCGGAGATCTGCACGAGGCCGCGCTTCTCGATCACGGCGTCGACGCTGCCTTCGCCGTTCCATACGGCTTCGAACACTTCTTTCGCGATCTTGCCGGAGATCGTGCCGGCTTCGATCTTGTCGAGCAGCGCGGCGAGCGCCGCGGCCGATACGCGGCTCGCGTCGATGTCGACGCCGGCGCGATTCAGCGCGCTTGCGAGCTCGCCCATGACCCAGTTGGCGGCGATCTTCGGCGCGGCCTGCGTGTTTTTCGCCACCGCTTCGAAGTAGTCGGCGAGCCGCTTGTCGGTCGTCAGCGCGCCGGCGTCGTAGGCGGGCAGGCCGTACGCGCTCGTGAAGCGTTCGCGCTTCGCGTCCGGCAGCTCCGGCAGTGCGGCGCGCACGCGCTCGATCAGTGCGTCATCGACGGCGATTGGCAAGAGATCCGGATCAGGGAAGTAGCGATAGTCGTTCGCCTCTTCCTTGCTGCGCATCGGCCGCGTTTCCTCGCGGTCGGGATCGTAGAGGCGCGTCTCCTGCGTAACCTTGCCGCCGCTCTCGATCAGCTCGATCTGGCGGTCGCGCTCGATCTCGATAGCCTTCTCGACGAAGCGAAACGAGTTCAGATTCTTGAGCTCCGTGCGCGTGCCGAGCTTCGTGTCGCCCAAGCGGCGCACTGAGACGTTCGCGTCGCAGCGAAACGAGCCTTCCTGCATGTTGCCGTCGCAGATCTCGAGGTAGCGCACGAGTGCGTGGATCTTGCGCATGTAAGCACCGGCTTCTTGCGCCGAGCGCATATCGGGTGCGGACACGATCTCGAGCAGGCCGGTGCCGGCGCGGTTCAAGTCGATGCCCGACATGCCGGCGAAATCCTCGTGCAACGACTTGCCTGCGTCTTCCTCGAGGTGCGCGCGCACGATGCTCACGTGCCGCGTGCTGCCGTCCGGAAGCTGCACGTCCACGTGGCCGCCGTGCACGATCGGTAACTCGTACTGGCTGATCTGGTAGCCCTTCGGCAGGTCGGGGTAGAAGTAGTTCTTGCGCGCGAACACGGAGCGGCGCGCGATCTCGCAATGCGTCGCCAGGCCGAACTTCACGGCCATTGTCACGGCGTCGCCGTTCAGTACGGGCAGTACGCCGGGGTAGCCCAGGTCGACGAGGCTGGCCTGCGTATTCGGCGACGCGCCGTATTTCGTGGACGCACCGGAAAAGATCTTGCTCGCCGTCGCGAGCTGCGCGTGGATCTCGAGGCCGATCACTGTTTCCCAGCTCATAGCGTTACGTATAGTTCGCCGGCACGCGCTGGTGCCAGTCGGTGGCCCGCTGGAAGTAATGGCCCGCCTTCAGCAGTTGGGCTTCGTGCAGCGGCGGCGCGACGAGCTGCAATCCGACGGGCAGGCCGCGCACGAATCCGCATGGCAACGACATCGCGGGCAGACCCGCCAGGTTCGCGCCGATCGTGTAGATGTCGTTCAAGTACATCTGGATCGGATCGCCGGTCTTCTGACCGAGCCCGAACGCCGGCGACGGCGTCGTAGGCCCCGCGACGAAATCGACTTCGCGGAACGCGCGCGCGAAGTCGTCGCTGACGAGCTTGCGGACTTTTTGTGCCTGCAGGTAGTACGCGTCGAAGTAGCCGGCCGACAGCACATAGGTGCCGGTTAGGATTCGCCGTTTGACCTCGGCGCCGAATCCTTCGCCACGATTGCGCATGTAGAACGCGAGCAGGTCGTCGGCCTTGGCGGCCGAGCGATAGCCGAACCGCACGCCGTCGAAGCGCGACAGATTCGACGAGGCTTCCGCCGGCGCCACCACGTAATACGCGGGCACGGAGAGATGGATGTGCGTGAGCTCGATGGGTTTCAGGGTGGCGCCGAGCTTCTCGAGATCTTTCAGCGCCGTGCGCAGCGCCTTCGCGTTGTCCGCGTCGAGCCCCGCATCGAAAAAGCTCTCGGGTACGCCGATCGTGATGCGCTCCCACGGCTCGTTCACGAGCTTGGAATATTGCGGCACGGGCTCGTCGAGCGAAGTGGAGTCGCGTGCGTCGAAGCCGGCCATCACTTCGAGTAGCAAGGCTGCATCTTCGGCGGTTTGCGTCAGCACGCCAGCCTGATCGAGGCTCGACGCGAACGCGATCATGCCGTAGCGCGACACGCGGCCATACGTTGGCTTGATGCCGGTGATGCCCGTCAGCGCCGCCGGCTGACGGATCGAGCCGCCGGTGTCGGTGCCCGTGGCTGCGGGCGCGATGCGGGCCGCCACCGCGGCGGCCGAGCCGCCCGACGAGCCGCCCGGTACGAGCGCGTGGTCCCACGGATTCTTCACGGGACCGTAGAAGCTCGTCTCGTTCGACGAGCCCATCGCGAACTCGTCCATGTTCGTTTTACCGAGCATCACGACGCCGGCGCCCTGCAGGCGCTCGACGATCGTGGCGTCGTACGGCGCCACGAAGTTGTCCAGCATCCTCGATGCGCACGAGGTCTTCACGCCCGCCGTGCAGAAGATGTCCTTGTGCGCGAGCGGCAACCCGGTCAATGGCGTGGCGTCACCGTTCGCGAGGCGCTTGTCGGCGGCGGCGGCCGCCGCGAGCGCTTGCTCGCGCGTGACGGTGATGAACGCGTTCAGCGTCGCGTCGTGCCGTGCGATGCGTTCCAGAAAGTGCTTTGTTAGCTCTGTTGCCGACAATCGCCGCGCGCGCAGGTCGGCGGAGAGTTGGGCCAATGTGCGTGTGTGCATGCGTCAGTCGCTGGTCGAGTACAACGCCCAGGTCTGCGCCGCTTCGCGGCGCCTACACCTAAGCCGTTGGTGCTATTCGATGACCTTCGGAACGAGATACAGGTCACGCTCCACTTGCGCTGCGTTGCGCTGGTAGAGCTCGTGGCGGTCGACAGCCGTTACCACGTCGGCTCGCAGCCGCTGCGGTCGATCGAGTGGATGCGCCATCGGCACCACACCGGCGGTATCGACGGCCTGGAGCTGGTCGACCATGGCGACGATGCTGGAAAGTTTGGCCGAAACGTCGGGTATTTCCGTGGCGCTGATGTCCAGGCGCGCGAGCCGACAGAGGCGGCGGATGTCGTCGGGTCCGAGCACGGGTTTTTCGACCAAAATTCGAGGCAAACAGCGTAGTGATGGACTTCTCATTAAACTATACACGTCGCTTGTGGATTGTCCTACCCGTTGTTAAAGTCCCGCTCTATTCCCTAAGCGGCCTTGGGCCTCGATGTTAAAGAGCTTTCTCGGGTACTTCTCCAACGATTTATCCATCGATCTCGGTACCGCCAACACCCTGATTTACGTCCGGGGGCGGGGCATTGTGTTGAACGAGCCCTCCGTGGTCGCGATCCGGGAGGAGCCCGGTCGCGGCGGCAAGGTACTCGAAGCCGTCGGCATGGAAGCCAAGAACATGCTCGGCCGAACGCCGGGGCATATTACCGCCATTCGGCCGCTGAAAGACGGCGTCATCGCCGACTTCAGCGTCACCGAGAAGATGCTCCAGTACTTCATCAAGAAGGCGCACGGCTCGCGCTACTTCCGACCAAGCCCGCGCGTGCTCATATGCGTGCCGTACGGGTCCACGCAAGTGGAGCGGCGCGCGATTCGCGAGTCGGCCGAAGGCGCCGGTGCGCGCAAGGTGTATCTCGTCGAGGAGCCGATGGCCGCTGCGATCGGTGCCGGCATGCCGGTGCATGAAGCGCGCGGCTCGATGGTGCTCGACATCGGTGGCGGCACGTCGGAGGTCGCGGTCATTTCGTTGAATGGCATCGTCTATGCCGCATCGGTGCGTATCGGTGGCGATCGTTTCGACGAAGCCATCACGAACTACGTGCGCCGCAACTACGGAATTCTGATCGGCGAAGCCACCGCCGAGCGCATCAAGCACGAGATCGGCTCCGCGTATCCGGGCCAGGACGTGCGTGAGATCTCGGTCAAGGGCCGCAATCTCTCGGAAGGTGTGCCGCGCAGCTTCACGCTGAACAGCAACGAGATCCTCGAAGCGTTGCAGGAACCCCTGCAGGGCATCGTCGGCGCCGTGAAGCTGGCGCTCGAGCAAACTCCGCCCGAGCTTGGCGCGGACGTCGCTGAGCGCGGCATCGTGCTCACGGGTGGCGGAGCACTGCTGACCGACATCGACAAGCTGCTGACCGAGGAAACCGGTCTCCCCGTGGTCATTGCGGACGATCCGCTGACCTGCGTGGCGCGAGGCGGCGGTCGAGTACTCGAGCTTCTCGATGAGTACGGTCCGTCCGCGTTCTCCGTGGAATGAGAGCCTCTAAGGCACTAAGCGCGTAGGAGCGAAACCGCATGAGTGCCCAAGGAAGAACCCCCGCTGGATTCGGGCGAAGCGGGTTCTCGTTGGGTGTGCGGTTCGTGCTGCTCGGCATCGTCTGCGTCGCGCTCATGATGCTCGATCAGCGCCAACAGCATCTTCAGCGTGTGCGCCAAGCACTCTCCGTCGTCGTGTATCCCGTGCGCGTGCTCGTCGATCTGCCGTTTCGCGCGTGGCAGTCGGCCAGCATCAACCTGACGGAACGCTCACAGCTTATCGCCGAGAACGAACACCTGAAGCGCGAACGGCTCGAGTCCGAGTTTCGTCTGCAGCGGCTCGCTGCACTCGAGACAGAGAACGAGCGCCTGCGGCGATTGCTCGATTCGACCGAGCGCGTCGGGTTGCGCGCGCTGGTCGCCGAAATTCTGTCGGTGGACTTGAACCCCTACCGCCAGCGTTTCGATTTGAATCGCGGTCTCACGGATGGCGTGTTCGTGGGCCAGGCATTGCTCGACGCGCAAGGCATCGTCGGCCAGATCGTGCGTGTGGGCGCGTTTACAGCCGAAGCCGTGCTGATCACCGACGCCGACACCGCGGTGCCAGTCAGCGTGAATCGCAAAGGCGGCTTGCGCACGATCGCAGTCGGCACCGGCGATAGCGGGCGCCTACGGCTGCCCTATCTGACGAACAGCGCAGACATCAAGGTCGGCGATCTGCTCGTGTCGTCGGGGATCGGCGGCGTGTACCCTGCCGGCTATCCGGTCGGGCGCGTCGTAGAAGTAAATCTCCAGCCGGAGCAGTCGTTCTCCGAAGTCATCGCGGAGCCGGCGTCCGCGCTCGATCGTGATCGCGAAGTGTTGCTCGTGTGGAACGATCAGCCCGTACCCGGTGACGCCAAGGCCAAGCCCGCTATCGGAGCAGTGGCTGTGCCCGCCGGCGCGAAAGTGGCGGACGTGCACTAATGGCCACGAGCAGCAACTGGATGGTGCCCGCGATCAGCCTCGTGTTGACGCTGGTGCTCGGAGTGTTGCCGTTGCCGGATGCCATCGAGGCGCTGCGCCCTGACTGGGTGGCCGTCGTGCTGCTGTACTGGTCGCTGATGGCGCCGCGCAAGCTCAGTCTGCTCACGGCGTTCTGGATGGGCCTCGCCATCGACACGCTCTCCGGCGCGCTGCTCGGGCAAAACGCGCTCGCGTTGCTCGTGATCGTCTATCTCGCGGACAAGTTCCACTTGCGACTGCGTGTGTTCCCCGTGTCGCAGCTCGCGATCACGGTCTTCGTGCTGCTGTGCTTATACGAGTTCGTCCTGTTCTGGATCGACGGCATCGCTGGCCGTAACGTGCCGCTCGTCGAGCGCTGGGTGCCGCCGTTCACGGGCACACTCGTGTGGCTCGCGATGCTGTACCTGTTCGATCGTGGCCAGCGCGAAGCGCAGGCGAGGCTCTGAGCGTGGCCAGGCCGTCTTTAGCGATGAAGGATCACTGGCAGGAACAGCGACTGTTCCTGTCACGCATCATCGCGGCCGGCATCGTCATCGTGCTGCTGACGGGGCTCCTCGCTCTGCGGCTCGTACAGCTCCAGATCGTCGACTACCAGCGCTTCAGCGATCTGTCGCAGGGCAATCGCTACCGCATCGAGCCGCTGCCCCCGAACCGCGGCCTGATCTATGACCGCAACGGAATTGTGATCGCCGAGAATCAGCCGAGCTGGGAGCTCGTCGCGATCGGCGAGGAAATCGACAACCTCCAGGAAACTCTGGGGGCCCTTGAACAGCTGAACCTGATCGACGTTTCAGAACACAACACGCTACGCGAGCTGATCCGCTCGCATCGCGGATTCGAGCGCGTGAAGTTGAGCAACCTCACGGAAGAGCAGGCGGCCACGTTCGCTGTGCGCCGGCATCGCTTCCCCGGCATCGACATCCAGGAAGCGCTCGTTCGCTACTACCCGTTCGGCGAAGCCAGCGCCCACGCGATCGGCTACGTCGGCAGCATCAGCTTGGCCGATCTCGAGCGCATCGATCGCAGCGACTACGCCGCGTCGTCGCAGATTGGCAAGGCCGGTATCGAGCGCGCCTACGAGGCCACGTTGCACGGCCGAGTGGGCTACCGGCAGCAGGTCGTGAACGCTCAGGGACGCGTATTGTTCGATCCCACCGTCAACGCGCACGCGGAAAATATCGCAAACTTCATCGGCGGCGTCGAAAGCAGATCGCCGGTGCCCGGCGACAACATCGTGCTGTCGCTCGATATGCGGCTGCAGCTCGCGGCGCAGGAGGCGTTGAAGGACGTTCGCGGCGCCGCGGTTGCCATCGATCCCCGCAGCGGCGACGTGCTGGCGCTCGTCAGTACCCCGGCGTTCGATCCGAACCGCTTCGCCCAGGGCTTGAGCCGCAGCGACTACAACGCGTTGACGATCGATGCCGACAAGCCGCTGTTGAACCGCGCGCTCGCCGGTGTCTATCCGCCGGGTTCCACGGTCAAGCCGTTCATCAGCCTGACGGCGCTCCAGCACGAGAGCATCGATCCGCACAAACAGGTGTATTGCCCGGGCGAGTGGCACCTGCCGGGCCAGACTCACAAGTACCGCGAAGGCCGCGGCGGCGTGCACGGCCCGGTGGATCTGCACGAGGCCATCGTGCGTTCGTGCGACGTGTACTTCTATCAGCTTGCGGTGGCCATCGGCATCGACGACATCGCGAGCGGCTTGAAGGAGTTCGGTTTCGGCACGTCGACCGGTCTCGATATCGACGGCGAAAAGGCGGGGATCCTGCCGTCGCCGGAATGGAAGAAGAAACGCTTCGCGCGGCGCGAGGATCAGGTCTGGTTTCCGGGCGAAACCGTCAACACGGGCGTGGGCCAGGGCTACATGCTCGTGACGCCGCTACAGCTCGCGCACGCGGAAGCCACGCTGGCCGCGCGCGGCGAAGGCCATCCGCCGCGTCTGCTGATCGGCGTCGAAGACGGCGTCACCCGCGAGGTCAAGTACCTCGATCCGGCGTCGCTGACACCGGTCGAGCACGCCGCGGAGCATTGGGATCTCGTGCGCGACGCGATGATCGGCGTCACGTCGGAGCTGCACGGCACGGCGCGCGCTCCGATGCAGGGCGCCAACTACAAGGTGGCGGGCAAGACCGGCACCGCGCAGGTGTTCACCGTGGGTCAGGACGAGAAGTATCGTGAGGCTGACGTCGAGGAGCGGCTGCGCGATCACGGCTTGTTCGTCGCGTACGCACCGGCCGATGCGCCGCGCATCGCGCTCGCCATCATCGTCGAGAACGGCGGCGGCGGCGCGCGTGCTGCGGCGCCGGTCGCGCGGAAGATCTTCGACGCATATTTCGCTGCGGAGGGCTATGTCGCTCTCCAACCTTGAATGGGGTCGCACGACGGGCGCCGGGCGGTGGCTGCCGTTCGGCGGGCTGATCATCGACGTGCCGCTGCTGGTGCTGCTCTTCATGATCGCGGGCGTGGGCTTCGTCGTGCTGTACAGCGCGCTCGGCGCCGACTTAGGCCTGCTGATGCGCCAGGGCATGCGCTTTGGCGTGGGCTTGATTGCGTTCCTGGTGTTGTCGCAGGTGCCGCCGCGGTACCTGCGCATCTTCACGCCGTGGGTGTTCTTCCTGGGTTTGGGGTTGCTGCTCGTCGTCATGGTCGAAGGTGAGATCGGCAAGGGCGCGCAGCGCTGGCTCGACCTCGGCGTCGTACGCTTCCAGCCGTCGGAGATCATGAAGCTGGCGGCGCCCATGATGGTCGCGTGGTTCATGCACGAGCGGCGGTTGCCACCCACGTTCATGCAAACAGTGGCCATGGTGCTCATCGTCAGCGTGCCGGCCTTCTTGATCGCCGAACAGCCGGATCTCGGCACGGCATTGCTCGTGATCGCGTCCGGCGGGCTCGCAATTCTGCTCGCCGGCATCAGCGTGTGGATCATGCTCGCGGTCGGTATCGCGGGGCTATGCGCCGCGCCCGTGCTGTGGCATTTCATGCACGATTACCAGCGCGCGCGCGTATTCGTGTTCCTGAATCCCGAGTCGGATCCGCTCGGCACGGGGTACAACACGATCCAGGCCAAGATCGCCATCGGCTCCGGTGGCCTGTTCGGCAAAGGCTGGCTGAACGGCACGCAGGCCCACCTCGAGTTCCTGCCCGAGCGCTCCACGGACTTCATCTTTGCCGTCATGGGCGAGGAATTCGGGCTGCTCGGTTTGTTGTTGCTCATCGTCCTGTATCTCGCGATCGTGGGCCGCGGCCTGTACATCGCGATGCAGGCGCAGGACACGTTCACGCGCCTGCTCGCGGGTGCGTTGTCCCTGACTTTCTTCTTCTACGTGTTCGTGAATGCGGGCATGGTTTCCGGGCTCATGCCCATCGTCGGCGTGCCGCTGCCGCTCGTGAGCGCGGGCGGCACGTCCATGGTGACCCTCATGGCAGGTTTCGGTATGCTCGCTTCGATCCACGGACACAGGAAGTTGATGGCGCCATGACGGCAATTAGCCTCGGACGGCGGATCGTGACGGTCGGTTGCTCGCTGTGGGCGTTCGCAGCGGCAGGTCAGGAACCAACGCAAGCACCCGCGCCGACAGCGGCGCCGGAATCAAAACCGACGCCAACCCGAGCGCCGCCGCCGGTGGCGAGGCCGAATGGCGCGGCCGTTGCGGCGGCGAAGACCGCCTTCGTCGACAAGATGGTCAAGCAGCACGATTTCGATCGCGCCGAGCTCACGGCGCTGCTCGACCAGGCGCAGATCACGCAGAGCATCATCGACACCATGTCGAAGCCGGCCGAACGCGTCGTGCCGTGGTTCCAGTATCGGCGCATCTTCCTGACGGAGGAGCGCATCGCAACCGGCGTGCAATTCTGGACGGACCACGCCACGGATATCGAGTTCGTCGCGCAGCGCTACGGCGTGGCGCCCGAGATGATCGTTGCGATCGTCGGTGTCGAAACGTATTTCGGCACGCGCATGGGCAAGTACCGCGTGCTCGATGCGCTCGCGACGCTCGCGTTCGCCTACCCGCCGCGCGCGGCGTTCTTCTCCTCGGAGCTCGAGCAGTTCGTGCTGCTCGCACGCGAGGAGCATCTCGATGCGACCACTGCGCTCGGCTCGTACGCCGGCGCGATGGGGGCTGGGCAATTTATTCCTTCGAGCTATCGAGCGTATGCGGTGGATGCCAACGACGACGGCAAGCGCGACCTTTGGGCCGATTGGGACGATGCGCTCGGCAGCGTGGCGAACTACTTCAAGATGCACGGGTGGCAGACAGGCCAACCTGTCGTGGATCAGGTTATGCGCAGCGACCGCTTCAAGGGGGCCGAGCCGCGTAACAGCATGGATCTGAACGAGACCGTGGGCTCACTGCGCAAGCAGGGCTATGTATTCGCGAGCGATTTGCCCGACGAGACGCCGGCGTCACCGTACGCGCTCGAAGCGGACAATGGCGGGTCGGAGTACTGGGTGGGCTACGCCAACTTCCGCGTGATCACGCGCTACAACCGCAGCCCGAAGTACGCGCTGGCGGCGTACGAGCTTAGCCAGGCCATTCGCGAGCGCTACGAGGCCAAGACCGCGGTCGCGAGAGACGTCGGGAGCCTCGACCGGTGATGTTCGCCACGCGTCGCCCGTGGAACACCTGCAGCGTGCTCGTGATGGCGGCGTTTCTCGCGGCGTGCTCCGGTGGCGGGCGGCGCGACGACTCGACGGCGACCACTCGCTCGAGCACCGTGCAAGACGCTGGCGAGACGCGCAGCGATCGCGGTAATCCACCGTTCTACGACGTGCTCGGCAAGCGTTACCACGTGCTACCGACGAGCGCCGGCTATCGCGTACGCGGGATCGCTTCATGGTACGGCGCCGATTTCCACGGCCTCGCTACCTCGAGCGGCGAGCAGTACGACATGAACGCAATGACGGCCGCGCATACCACGCTGCCGTTGCCGACGTGGGTCGAGGTTACGAACCTCGAGAACGGCAGGAGCGTGGTCGTGAAAGTGAACGACCGCGGGCCGTTCGTCGGCAATCGCCTCATCGATCTTTCGTACGCTGCGGCCACGCGGCTCGACATGGTGCGCAACGGTACCGCACGCGTCGAGGTGCGCGCCGTGGCGGCGCCGTATGGTCAGCCCATCGTCGCGGCTGCGCCGCCACCGCCGACGGCTGCGCCACCGCCGAGCGCCGCGCCGCCGGTCGCTCCGTCGCGGCCTGTGATCGTGCCGGGCGCGCCCGGCGCGCCTGCGCCGATCACTGCGTCCGTGCTCGGACTGCCGTCGCTGCAGACGACTCCGTCCCCGCAGGGGAATTCGCCCCCGCGCATGTTCGTGCAGGCCGGCGCGTTCGCGGAGCGAGACAACGCCGTGCGACTCGTCGCCCGCCTGAAGGCCGACGGGTTCCCGGATACGTTCATTGTCAGTGCTGGTCGCGGCGGGCGCGCGTTGCACCGCGTGCGGCTCGGCCCGCTCCACGATTCCGGCGAATTCGATCGCGTGAAAGCGCGGTTGCTCGCGGCCGGGGTCACGAATCCGCAGCTCGTGGTCGATAGGTGAGGGCGCAATGAACGGCAGCCGCCGCAACGTACTCGTTCTATGTCTGGTCGCGGCGTTCGCCAGAGCCGCGTTCGCCGCCGATGGGCCGTCGAATGCGCCGCCGAAGGTCGACTTCAAGGCGTACTACCTCGTGGATTTCGCCACCGACACCGTGCTCGCATCGAACGACGCGGACGAGCAGCTGCCGCCTGCAAGCCTGACGAAGCTGATGACTGCCTACGTCGTGTTCGGCGCACTGCAGAGCGGCCGCATCAAGATCGACGACCAGGCGCCCGTGAGCGTGAAGGCGTGGCGGCAGGGCGGCACGCGCATGTTCATCGAACCGAACTCGCACGTGGTGGTCGAGGATCTCGTGCGCGGTATGTTGATCCAGTCCGGCAACGACGCGAGCGTTGCGCTGGCCGAGTACGTGGGCGGCTCGGTCGACGAGTTCGTCGCGCAGATGAACGCAGCCGCCAAGCGGCTCGGCATGAACAACTCCCAGTGGCGAAATCCTCACGGGTTGCCGGCGCGCGATCACTACACCACCGCGCACGATCTCGCGATCCTGGCTCGCGCCATCATCTCGGAGTTTCCGGATTACTACCGCCTCTATTCGGAACGCGAATTCAGCTACAACGGCATCACGCAGCAGAACCGCAATCAGCTGCTGTGGCGCGACCCGAGTGTCGACGGCATGAAGACGGGGCACACGAATGCGGCCGGCTACTGCCTCGTGAGCTCGGCCGAACGCGAGGGTATGCGGCTGATCGCCGTGGTGTTGGGTGCGCAGAGCCCGCGCCAGCGCAACGACGGCGCGAAGAAGCTGCTGGACTACGGCTTCGCGAACTATGAAACACGCAAGCTGTACTCCGCGGGCCAGCAAATCGAGGCGGCGCCCGTGACTGGCGGCGACGCAGAGTTCGCTGGCGTGGGGCCCGCGGCTGACATTTTCGTGACGATTCCGCGCGGCGGTTTCGCAATGCTCCAGGCCAGCATGGACAGGCTTCAGGATCTCGCGGCGCCGCTCCTTCCGGGCGCGACCGTGGGATCGGTCAACGTCTCGCTCGACGGGCGCCGGCTCGCGAGCGCGCCGCTCGTCGTGCTGACCGGCGTAGCGGAGGGCGGAGTCTGGTCGCGTCTGAAGTCCGCGCTGAAGTGAGCGATTCGCCCGAGTCGCTGCTGAAGTTTCCGACCGATGTACCGGTCAAGGTGTTCGGCCGCAACGACGCGAAGTTCCGCGCTGCTGCGGCGAAGATCGCGCGCGCTCACTATGGCGACGCGCATGCTGTCGTCGAGCAGCTGAGCAAGAAGGGTAACTACCTGAGCCTCACGATCACGGTGTATGCCGAGAGCCGCATGCAGATCGACGCCATGTACAGCGATCTCGTCGCGAGCGACGAGATCATCATGGTCATATAGGACCGTCGTGTCCGCACCGCTGGTTCGCGATCTGGGCTTCAGGCCGTTGCCTGGCGTGTGGGAAGAGATGCAGGCGTTCACCGCCAAGCGTACTGCCGACACCCGAGACGAGGTGTGGTTCGTCGAGCACCCGCCCGTGTATACGCTCGGCATGCGTGCCGACCGTTCGCATCTGCTCGCACCCGGCGCCATTCCGGTGGTGCAGATCGATCGCGGCGGACAAGTCACGTATCACGGCCCGGGCCAACTCGTGGCCTACGTGCTGCTGGATCTGAAACGCCTGGGCTGGACCGCGCGCGCTCTCGTGCAGGCGCTGGAAGGCGCAGTCATCGACACCGTCGCCACCTACGGCATCTCGGCGAAAGCCCGGCGCGACGCGCCGGGCGTGTACGTCGCGAGCGGTAGCCACGCGGGCGCGAAGCTGGGGGCCGTCGGGCTGCGTGTGAAACGCCACTGCTCGTATCACGGCCTCGCCGTGAACGTTGCAATGGATCTCGCGCCGTTCGCTGGCATCAATCCGTGCGGCTACGAAGGACTCGAAGTCACGCAGTTGCGCGATCTGTGCGCTATCGGCGACTTGGAGCGCTTTCGCGCGGACTTCACTCCGCAGCTTACGGCGCGGATCACACCAGCCGATTCAGGTAGTTGCCGTACGTGAATGCGAAGCCGATAACCATCCACGCGAGCCACACGAGTCGCGTGAGCTCAGGCATCCAGGCTTTGCGCAGCAACCAGTAGGTCGCGGCCGGCACGGCGCTCACGACGGCCGTCACGCCGAGTAGCAGCAGGGACTCACGCGCAACTTCGGTGGCCGGAATCTGCTCGAGCACCGCGCCACGCAGCAGCGAGTTGCCGACGGCGAGCCCCACGCTGGCTGCGACCAACGCGGCCCACTGCGGCAGGCCGAGCCACGGCTTCTGCGGCGGCACTACCGCGTCGAGATTTTCCTTCGAGACCATGTAAATCGTGCTCGCGTGCACGAACGCGCTCTTCGTTGACACGGCCTTGCGCCACAGCAGCGCGAGCAGTGCCGTGAGGAGCAGCGCCGCGGCGACGTATGCCGCCCCGATCAACGTGCTTGCGAGCGAGAGCACTATGGTGACGGCGATTGTTGCGGCGCCGGCCGCGGCGCCGAGCACCACCAGCCACGGCTCCTGCCGTTTCCAGATCCACGCGTTCAGGCCGAGCAGCAAGAGCAACTGCGGCACGGCGGCGTAGTGCGTTGTGGCGCTGCCGTGCGGCAGCGTTTCGTTCTCGAGCACGGTGGCGATCAGGAGGGTGGCGAGCAGCCACGAGACGTAGACCCCGTGGTCGCGTGTCCAGCGATTCGGCGCGATCACGAGGTAGTGGCGGGCGGCGACATAGGCGCCCGCAGTCAGTACCACGGTAGCGAGCACCACGAGGTAAGCACCGCCCAACGAGGCGAGGTCCAAGCCGCGACTGGCTAGCAGTGCCGATAACGCGCCGGTCGGCGTAGGCATGGTGCGAGCCTGAAGCTAGTGCTCTGCGGCGGACTTGTACGCGTCGGGCTCGTCGGCTGCGAGGAACTGGTACTTGCGCTTCCAGCCCTCGGCCGCTTCGTTCAGCTTCTTGATCGCACCCTCGTGTTCTTTGATCGTGCCCATGAGGCGTGTGACCGTCTGGTCGCGCTCCTTCAGCATGGCCGCGAGCTCCGGGTTGTCGCTGCCGGAAGCCGCGGCTGCGGCGGTCTGGCGCGCGAGCGCTTCGCGCAGTTGTGCGATCTCGCGCTGGAGCGTATCGATCTCGCTGCGGTCTTTCTCCGTCAGCGCTTTTAGGCGCACCGTCTCCGACTCGCTGCCGCGCAGCTTGCCGAGCTTACGCTGCTGCTCGTCGGTGTCCTGCTGCAGCTTGTTGATGACCTGATTCTTCGTCTCGAGCTCGGCACGCAGTTGTTCGATCTGCTGGCTCACGTCGTCGTCGCCCTTGTGGTGGGCAAGTCGCGCGGTCTTCAGCTCGGCTTCGAGCGACTGGATGATCTCGGCCTGCGTATTCAGGCGAGCCTCGAGCTCGGCGGCCCGCGATTCGATCTGCGCGAGCTCGTCTTTCGTGTGCGTGGCGCCTTGGTGCTTCTTGATCGTGTCTTCGGCTTCGGTGAGCTCGGCCTTCAGCTTGTCGAGGCGTTGCAGCATCTTCTGCTGGTTCGCTTCGGCCGAGGCCTTGTAGGTACGCAGACCGTCGAGACCGGCCTTCAGCGCCACATTGGCCTTCATCTTCCCGCGCAACGCTTCGAGCAGTTTCCCGATAAGCCCTTTGCGGCGCTTCACGAGCTTCTCGAAGTACAGCGCCTTGCCGAGCCGCCAGTCGGCTTCGGCGTAGCGTTCTTCGGCTTCCTCGAGCTGCTCCTGCAGCTTCGTCATATGCTCGCGGCGCTCGTTGGCGAGCTCGCCCAAGTTCTCGGCGTGCTCCTTCTCTTCCTTCAGCTCCGCTTCGAGTCCGGCGATCTGCTCGCGTGCGGCGGCCACTTCGTCGGCGAACCCGTCCGCTTGACGGCGAGCCTCCGCCTGAGCTGCCTGCAGCGTCCCGAACTGCTCTTTCGTGGCGGCCAGCTCGTTCGCGAAGGCTTCGGCATCGTTGCGAGCGTCGTTGTGTGCGGCTTCGAGACTGCGAACGTGGCTGCGGGCCTGGTCGAGCTCACGAGTCGCGCTCTGCAGCGTCTCGCGCAGGCTCGAAATCTCGCGGCCGTTGGCCACGACCGTGGCTTTGGCGTGCTCGAGGTCGCCATTCAGCGCGTTGACGAACTGTTCCCGCTCGGCGAGGCGTTGACCGAGCTCGCGCAGCTGCTCCGCGCGCTCCGTGACCTCTTCCTCGCGCTGCGCGACGACGTGCTCGAGCCGCTGAACGGCTGTCGTAGCTTCACCGTGTTCCTGTGCGCGCTCCGTCAGCGCACTCTCGGCGCGCTCGAGCGCCGCTTCGATGGTCGCTACGCGCTCCTCGGCCGCGGAACGTGCGGCGCGGGCCTCTTCGATCTCGGCCTTGGCGCTCGCCGCCGCTTGACGGTCCTGATCCGCTTGGCCGCGCACCTCCATGAGCTCGCGCGACAGCGACGCGATCTGGTCCGTGTGCTCCGCGCTCTCTGCACGGACCTGGTGTTCGCGCTGGTGCGATTCACTGCGCAGCTGCTCGAGCTGAGCCGAGAGCTCGACGAGCCGATGATCGCGCTCGCGCACCAGGTCTTGCGCTCGCTCGCCGGCCGCTTCGGCCTCGCGAACGGCGCGGTCGCGCGCGGTGACGTCCTGCTCGGCGCGGTGGAAATCGGCTTGCGCCGCGGCGCGCGTGTTGTGTGCTTCGGACAGCGCGCGCTCCAGGCTCGTCACCTGGTGGCGCAATGTTTCGATTTCGGCCAGCGTCTCGAGAGGGGGCTCCGGTGTACCGCTCGCCTGTGTGCGCAGGTCGTGCAGCTCGAGCCGCAGGTCCGACAGCCATTGGTCGCGTTGCTGGATCTGGTGACGCAGCGCGTCCGCGCCCGCGTCCTGTTCAGCAGGCTCCGCGGCCGCCGCCATGGCGGTCTGCGGTGAGTTCTGGAGCTGCGAAAGCTCGGCGTCGCGTTGCATCAGCTCGCGGCGCAGGCCGGCGAGCCGGTCTTTATATTCTTGCGTCTCGGAGTCAAAGGTCTCGGCGCGCTCGCGCCAGTAGTTGACCTCTTTCTTAGTGAGCTTCTCGGGGCCGGATTCGGCGATATCGAGCTTCTTCTTCAGCTGCGCGACTTTCACGCGCTCCGCCTCGGCGACCTCTTCGAGGTGGCCGGCCTGGTGCTCCCAATGCGCGCGCTCGGTCTCGATCTTTTCGAGACGATGCGTCAGGACGTCGAGCTGCTCCTCGAGCTTGTTCTTCGGCGCACGCTTGCGCTTCAGTTGCTCGTCGAGATCCGACGCGCGCGATTCCGAGTCGCGCAACGCGTCTTGCAGCAAGGCGAACGCTTGTTCGGCTAAGTCCCGGGGGTTAGCCATTAGTGGACCATAATGAACAGAAGTGAGCGTCAGGCTACGCCGCCGAACCCACATCGGCCCGGTACTCAGTCACGTTTTGACATATCACGGCCGTGGCATACTGCTGCCTCGAAAACGAATTGCGACGCGGCTCTTTGCGTGGGCAAAAAGAGTGCGTCTGCACGGGGTTCCGATGGTGGCGCGGGCGAGTAACCAGGCTGAACGGCTCATCGCGGGGGACGGGGGGGCCGCCGCTGCGCTGGGCGCGCGCTTGCTCAAACCGCGGCGTGACAACCTCGTCGAACGGCCCTGGGGCGGCCATCGCCTGCGCGACTTCAAACGGCTCGGCGCCACGGCGGTACAAGGCACGATCGGCGAGTCGTTCGAGCTCGCGGCCGACGACTCCGACGATGAGGCGCGCAAATACCCCAGTACGATCGATCTCGATGACGGCTCGAGCGTGACTCTGCCGGCGTTGCTCTCGACGCACGGCGAGTCGCTGCTCGGGGCCGAGTTCGTCCGCCGATACGGGCCGTGCCTACCGCTGCTGCCGAAGCTTCTCGACGTCGCGGAGCTTCTGTCCGTGCAGGCGCATCCGCCCGGCGGAACCGAGGTGTACGTGATCGTGGCGGCGGATCCCGGCGCGACGATCCGGCTCGGTTTCAGCAAGGATACGGACGCGAAGAAGCTCGCGGCGCAGTTCGCTGCGGGCCGGCGCGATCAGCAGCGCTTGCTCGATCTGTGCGCGGGTGCGGTGTCCGCCGACCAGCTGCAAGCGCTACTGAAGCCGTGGCTCTCGAATCGCGGCGCGACCATCACCTCGATCGAGCGTGCGCTGCGGCCGCGGATCTCGTCCCTGCGATGGGCCGACGCTGCCGCGTGCCTCTCGTCGCTTCGCACCGTGTACTGGCAGGCGCTCGACAGCATGAACGCCGTGCCGGTGTCGGCTGGCGCTGTCGTGCACAACTCGAATCCGGCGCGCGTTGTCGCCGCGGGTGGCCGGCCGGCCTCGGCCGAGATCCACGCACTCGGCAATCCCGAAGGGCGCACGCTGCTCGCGCTCGAGATTCGCAGGCCGGGAGTGACTTACCGCGCGTGGGACAACGTGCGTTTTCCGCTCCGGCCCATCGACATCGACGCCACGTTCGGCGCCGTGAACCTGTCCGCCACGCGGCCCGACGAATTCGTCGTGCAGCTTCGCCCCGTACGCGCCGGAGTGCAGCGCTCGGTCGACAGCGAATACTTCAGGCTCGAGCATCTGGCGCCGACCACGCTCGTAGCCGTCGATGTGCCGGCTACGTCGCCGCACACGCTGCACGCGCTTGCGGGCGCCGTCAGCGTGTACGCCACGGACGGCGAAGTCGTGGGCCGTCTCGCGCGCGGCGAATCCGCGCTGGTGCCCGTAGGTGTCGGCGCGTACCGCGTCGTCGCCGACGAGGAACCGGCCCTCGTGATCAAAGCGGAGCTGCCGCCGTATGCAGATTGAAGCGCCCACTGCCGCGCTGCTGCGCGTCGACCTCGACGCGCTCGCACACAATTACCGGTTGCTTTGCAGGCAAGCGGCGCCGGCGGAATGCGCGGCCGTCGTGAAGGCGGACAGCTACGGGCTCGGCGCGGTCGATGTGGTGCGTCGGTTGCTGCGCGAGGGCTGCCGCAAATTTTTCGTCGCGACGCTGGCCGAAGTGTCGGAGCTGCGCGCGCTGGCCCCCGACGTTTCGATCTACGTGCTCGAAGGCGCCGTGCTCGCGGCAGTCGACGAGCTCGTGGCGCTACGCGCAACCCCCGTACTTTCTTCGCTGGAGCAGATCGAGCGCTGGCGCGGCCACGGCCGTGCGCTGCTGCACATCGACACCGGTATGACACGGCTCGGTTTGAGCGCCGCCGACGTGGGCGTGCTGGCGGGCCGGCGGGAGCTGCTCGAAGGTATCGAGCTCGAGTACGTGCTCACGCATCTCGCGTGCGCCGACGAGCCCGAGCACCCGCAGAATCGCGCGCAGCTGAAACTCTTCGACGAGCTGCGCCGCCTGTTGCCCTCGGCGAAAACTTCGATCGGCAATTCCGCGGCGACGTTCATCGACGCGGCGCATCGCGGCGACCTGGTGCGGCCCGGCGTGGCCCTGTACGGCGGCAACCCGTTCGTCGGGCGGCCGAACCCCATGGCCGCGGTCGTCACGGTCCTGGCCCCGATTCTGCAGATCCGCGAGATCGAAGACGCGGTGCCCGTGGGCTACGGCGCAACTTACGTGGCGAAGCCGCCGGCGCGGCTCGCCGTGGTGGGCGCCGGCTACGCCGACGGTTATCCGCGTAGCTTAGGCAATCGCGCCGCCGCGGCGGTGCATGGCCTGCGCGTGCCGGTAGTCGGCCGCGTGTCGATGGACCTGATCTGCGTGGACATCTCGGCGCTGCCGCGCGACACGGTGCGCGCGGGCGATTTCGTGGAGCTGATCGGCCCTACCGTCGGCCTCGATGAGGTGGCCGAGATAGCCGGGACCATCAGCTACGAGATTCTGACGGGTTTGGGTAGGCGGCTCGTTCGCCAGTACGTCGAGGGCCAGAAAACTTGAAGCGGGGGCGGCCGGTTGCGGTAGAATGCCGGCCCGGAGCGCGCCTCGAACTTTAAGAAGCGCTCCACCTGGCAATCAGCCACAACGCGCCCGTAGCTCAGCTGGATAGAGCATCGGCCTACGAAGCCGGGGGTCGGGAGTTCGAATCTCTCCGGGCGCGCCAATATCAATGAGTTAGAAGTTAGCGGCGCTAGCGACCTGGGAAATCGGGGCGAACCTGGCCACCATTCTCGTATCAGAACACTCCTGCCACGGCACTCTTGCCGCACGTGGTCACGGCGATGCCGTTCAGGTTCGGCGGGTCGGGACACTAGACCGGAATAACAGCCGGAATCCGCGCCAACGCTTGGTCGGCGGAAACCAGTCGCAGCGTTTCCACTTCGCATTGCGCAAGGAGCATGCGATCGAAAGGATCATTGTGGTGCAGCTCGATCTCGGACACCGCTACAGCGTGACGAATCGAGATGTCCAGGACACGGAACCCAGCAGCCAGAATGCCCTTCTCGAGGTCTCCGAGAGGGCGGGACAACGTCAGCTTGCGGATCGACGCCTTGATCGCGATTTCCCAAATGCTTGCGGCACTTACCCAGTGCTCGTGTTCAGGGTCCAACAGCAACTCTTTCGCCCGCGGGCTGAGCTGCGCGCTACCTTCGAGCGCCCAAATCAGAATGTGGGTATCGATCAACAGTCTCACGGCTCGAGCGGCCCGTCGCCGAAGCGGGCAAGAACCGATTGCGGCAACGGTTCATCGAACTTCGCGCTGACCTTCTTGAACATCCCCTTCAACGTACCGAGCTTGATGCCCCTACGTCCGGTGCGCACACGAGTGAGTCTGGCTACGGGGCGACCGGCACGCGCAATGAGCACGTCTTCGCCGTTTTCCGCAGCCTCGATCAACTGCGACAGCGTGGTCTTGGCCTCGTGAATGTTGACTTTGCGCATGGACAGGTCGCACCTCTAGAAGATAGCTAATACTAGCTAACCGTGGTCCAACGGTAAAGGCTCGCATCGAGAGTTAGTCCAATTGGGGTTCATGGAGCCGGCCTTGCGGCCTCGCACCTCGCATAACGGATGATCGTGCACAACCCTTAGCGGCCTAGCGGCGGCTGCGTGACCGGGCGCGCGCTCAGCCGTTGGCATTATCCGCGAGATGTTGCGTGACCACAGAAACGCCGACACGCCGATGTTGGTGTCGACGACGGCGCGGGTCATTGCGCCTTTCGGGCGCGCCGCTCGGCGCGAGCGGCCTCGATCTCGGCAGCAATCTCATCCTCGGTGAGCGGGGGCTGGAGCTGCGCGAGCTTGTCCATGGTCGAGAACAGGCGTTCGATACGCCGCTCGCGCATCGCATCGCGCAACAGCGCGGCGAGCGCTTCTGGGCGCAGCAAGCCGGCCTTACGCGCTCGCTGGGCAAGATTGTCGGGCAGTGTGACGGTGACTTCGGTCATGGGGTAAACCTCGATCGATCCTGAGGAATCAAAGGTGCTGAATTCGAAAAAGAAGGCGCGGGCTTGGGTCGATGCCCAGGGTGTCGCATACGTTTCACGACATAAAGTGGCGGCATCGATGTGAATCAACGCGAGCGTGGGCGGGCGCCGCGGCGAAGCCTACTCAACCGGGGGGCACGAGTTTCGAATCTCCGCCGGGCGAGACCGCCGACTCGACGAGCGCAAAGGTCTGTGTTTTCTTGCCGCGCAGCCATCGATGATCAAGCGACCGGTGCTCGAGATCGGCGGGCGCGTGATCGTTGGCTTCAACCTGGCTCTACGAGGTTGCGGCCCGATGAGCTCGTTGCCCGGCTGTTTCCGCAATGTAACGTGCTTCGTGACGGCGCAGCGTAATAGCGATCAAGGACCTCAGTGAAGGCTCGTCGCTCGTCGTCAAGGGCGGAACGCAGGTCAGAACATCCGCCTCGTCGAGGGGGATCACGACATCGACTGCCACATCGACGGTATCGGTGCGATGCGACTCAAGACGGAGTTCGTGACAAAAGCCTAGCGCGCGACGTGCGGTGCGCCGCAGCGACGAAGCGATTTCTGAAACGCGAACGGCACTGTTGGCGGTTCCAGCTCCAAGGAAGCCGCGCGGCAACAGCCACGCCGTCGCCAGCAGCACACCGATCGCGGATACCCACAGCGCGCCTCGCGGTCCGACCCGCTCGGATACGGCCGTGGCCGCCAAGTTCGAGCGGAGTGAAGGCCCAGAACACGAAGGCGATGCTCGCGTTCACTCGGCCCATCGACGGTCGGGATGATGGTTTGCGCGACGCTGAGCAGCGTGATGTTGAACACTGACCGCGACCCGCCGAGCAGGAACTCGGACACGCCGAGCCAGGCGACGATAGCCAGCGACGGACCGAACGCGAGCGGCACGAACAGTCGAGCGACACCCGTGATCATTTGCGCCGCGATGGCGTCCGCGGCGAGCCCTGTGTCAGACGAGTCTTCGGGCGACGACGACACGTTCGCGCGACGCCGCCCGCGGCAGGTTCACGCCGAGCGTAATGCGCGAGCGCGAGCTCGCGGGCGAGACAATGAAGTAGATGTCATGAGCATCGGTGAAGAGTTAGTCATGCCGCTAGAGAGCAGAGTGGCCGCAGCGGGATCGTGCGCGAGATGCTGGAGGCCGAGGGGCACGTCGGTCCACGCGCGCATCTCCGCTGGCGCGGCGCGCGCCTCACGCCCGCGAATCGACGCGATGGACGCGCCCGAAACGAAGTACGACAGGCATCGAGCGCCAACGCGGACGGTCCGCCGATCGGCGTCACCAGCGCGCCCGCGATACCCGGACCGACCGTTTGCGACAGCGAGTAGCTGAACCAGATCTTGCTGTTGCCCTCGAGCAGGCGCTCTTTCGGCAGAATCGACGGCAGGTAGGCGCGTTCGGCGACTCCCTCCACGACGCGAAAACTGTTCGCCGCGAACGCAACCACGTACACGAGCGGTAGGGACAACCAGCCGCCGTAGGCGGCGAGGGGAATCGCGGCGACGAGCACACCTTGCGCGAGGTTCGTGACGACGAGCATTGGCCGGCGTCTTGCGCGATCGACCCAGACGCCGGCCATGAGGCCGAAGAACGCCATTGGCAGCTGCTGCAGGGCATTGAGCCATCCCATCTGCGTGGGCGTCGCCTCGAGCGTCAGCACCGCCAGCAACGGCAGCGCCACGACGCTGATCTGCGAGCCGAACACCGAGACGGAGCGGCTGAACCAGAACTTGTTGAAGTCGAAAGAGGGCGGCAGCATCAATGGGGGGCCGGAGCGCAGTGTGTGTCCGTCAAGGCCGCTCGTAAGCTTTCGCGACATCGACGGTTGATCCTATGTGAGCGTTCGGCCGACTCAGCGCTCGAGCGAGTGCCGCGCGAAGAACTGCCACATGGCGGCCGCGGCGCGAAACGATCGCATCGAGTTCTCCCCCGAGATCGACATGCCATCGTCGCGCGTGCCGCGTGCCTGCGCAACGGCAGCTCGGACGAACAACTCGAAGAATTCGAGATAGAATCTTCCAGGACAAATGCGCGAGCCGCGCGCTGCCCTCTGCGAGGAGACCCACAATGGCCATCAGCCTGAAGGTCAACGGGGCGACCCACTCGGTCGATGCCGAGCCGGACACGCCGCTGCTCTACGTGCTGCGCAACGATCTCGAGCTCAACGGCGCCAAATACGGCTGCGGCATGACGCAATGCGGCGCCTGCACGGTGCTGGTCAATGGCGCAGCAACCCGCTCTTGCGTGACGCCGGTCGGCTCCATCGAAGGCAACGAGGTGACTACGCTCGAAGGGCTCGGCACGCTCGACAAGCCGCACCCGCTGCAGAAGGCCTTCATCGAGGAACAAGCGGCCCAGTGCGGCTATTGCGCGAGCGGCATGATCATGACGGCGGCCGACTTGCTCAACCGCAACCCGCAACCGCAGGAGGCGGACGTGCGGGCAGCGCTCGCCGACAATCTCTGCCGCTGCGGCACCCACAACCGGATCGTCCGCGCGGTGCTACGCGCAGCAAAGGGAGCGGCATGAACACCAGACGCCGCGACTTTCTCAAGTCCGCCGGCGTCGTCGTCGCCTTCAGCTGGAGTGTGCCGACAGTCTTCGCCCAGCAAGCCGCGCGTCCCGCTCTTCCCGGCAGCCTCGGCACCAACCGCATGCTCGACGGCTGGATCCGCGTCAACCCGGCCGGCACGATCACGGTGTTCACCGGCAAATGCGAGTTCGGCCAGGGCATCTTGACGGCGCTTGCGCAGATAGCGGCCGAAGAGCTGGATGTCGCGTACGAGCGCATCGAGATAGTCTCGGCCGATACCGCGCGCACGCCCAACGAGGGGCAGACCGCCGGCAGCCTGTCGGTCGAGAACAGCGGCACGGCACTGCGGTTCGCCTGCGCAGAGGCGCGGCAGATCCTGCTTAAGCTGGCCGCCGCGAAGCTCGGCGTCGCCGTCGCCAGCCTGACCGTCGCGGACGGAACGGTGACCGGCTCAGGGTCGGTTACTTACTGGGAGCTCGCACGCGACGCGAACCTCAAGCGCGAGGCCACGGCCCAGGCGAAGCCGAAACCACCTGCGCAGCACAGGATAGTCGGGCGCAGCATCCCGCGCCGCGATATCCCAGCCAAGATGACGGGCGGTGCCGCCTTTGTGCAGGACTTGCGGCTTCCCGGCATGCTGCATGGCCGCGTGGTGCGACCGCCGCGCTATGGTGCCAGGCTCGACAGCTTCGACGAGGCCAAAGTCAAGGCGATGCCGGGAGTCATCGCGGTAGTGCGCGACGGCAGCTTTCTCGGCGTGGTGGCGCGGCGCGAGGAGCAGGCCATCAATGCGCGGCTCGTGCTGATCGACGTCCGCCAAGTGGTCGGGCGGCTCCGAGCTGCCCGATCCGGCAGAAGATGTACGAGCAGCTCATGTCCCTGCGCAGCGAGGACAGGGTGATCGGCGAGAAGGACGCGCCCGTGCCGGCAGGCGCCAAGGTGATCGAGGCGACGTACCATCGGCCCTATCTGGCGCATGCCGCAATCGCGCCCTCCTGCGCGGTGGCCGAGTTCAAGAACGGTAAGCTTGCGGTCTGGACCCACAGCCAGGGCGTTTTCCCGCTGCGTGCCACGCTCGCCAGGGCGCTCGGACTTCCGCCGAGCGACGTCCGCTGCATCCACGCCGAAGGCGCCGGCTGCTACGGTCACAACGGCGCCGACGATGTCGCCTTCGACGCCGCCATGCTGGCGCGCGCGGTCGATGGGCGGCCGGTGCGGCTGCAATGGATGCGTGACGACGAGTTCAAGTGGGAGCCCTACGGCCCTGCCATGACCATGAAGGTCAAAGGCGCCGTCGCGGGCGGGCGAGTAGTCGACTGGGCCTTCGACGTCTGGAGCCAGAGCCACAACTTCCGGCCGGGCGATCCAGACGGTATCAACCTGCTCGGGAGCTGGTACCTCGCCGATGCGAAGCGGCAGGGATCTGCGCGCCATGCCGCACAGCCGAATGGCGCGGGCGACCGCAACGCGATCACGCTCTACGATTTCCCGCGCCAGCGCACCACGCACCACCTGATCATGGACAATCCGGTGCGCACCTCGGCGCTGCGCTCGCTTGGCGCCTATGCCAACGTATTCGCGATCGAGTCCTTCATGGATGAGCTCGCGGCCGCCGCCGGTATCGACCCCGTGGCCTTCCGCCTCGCGCACATTAAAGATGAGCGCGAGCGTGCCGTGATCGAAGCCGTGGCCAGGGCCGCCGCCTGGAACCCGGGCGAGCGCGGCGACGGCCGGCGCGGCCGCGGCTTAGGCTTCGCGCGCTACAAAACCGTGGCCACCTACACTGCGGTGATAGCCGAGGTTGAAGTGAATCGCACCACCGGCATCGTCAAGGTGCCGCGCATCTGGACCGCGGCCGATGCGGGGCAGATCATCAATCCCGACGGCCTGACCAACCAGATCGAAGGCGGCGTCATCCAGTCGGCGAGCTGGACCCTGCACGAGCACGTGCGATTCGACCGCAACGGGATTGTGTCGCAGGACTGGTCAAACTATCCGATCCTGACCATGCTGGACGTGCCCAGGGTCGAGACCGTGCTGATCGACCGGCCGAACGAACGTGCGCTCGGTGCCGGCGAGGCTGCGCAAGGGCCGACGGCGGCCGCCATCGCCAATGCGTTCGCAGCCGCGACCGGCACGCGCATCCGCGAGCTACCGTTGACGCCCGAGCGGGTGAAGGCGGCCTTGGCGGGGCAGACTTAGAACGGCTTTCTATGCTCTAGTGTGCGGGGACGTGACTCCGTCGTTTCACTAATGTCACATGCGAAGGGGGATCCATGGATTCGAAACGAAACAGCCGTAGAGAGCTCCTCAAGTTCGGCGCCGCGTTAGCCGGTGGAGTCACGGTGGCCCTACGGGGTACAGCCCAAGCCCAAGAGCACAACCATCCGGCGACTCCAGGCAGCGAGAACGCCTCGCCGATGATTCACGGCAGCAAGGAGCAGATCGAATACGGCCAGCGTTCCAAATACGTCACCTCCGTGCGCATCGCGCACCCGATGGGCGGCAGGCCGTCACCCGACGTGTTTGGCAAGGTGTTTCACGTGGCCACGCCGTTGCAGGATTCCGTTGGCGTGATCACGCCATCGTCGTTGCACTATGTCGCGACGACTCGTGGCTCGTATCTGCCGGACATCGACCCCACGCAGCACACGCTGACGCTGCACGGTTTGGTCGATCGGCCGTTGACGCTCACCGTGGACGACTTGAAGCGCTTCCCGTCGGTCACCCGGTTGCACTTCATCGAGTGTGCGGGCAACCGACACGATGGGCAGCAAAAAACCGTGCAGGAGACGCACGGCATGACGAGCTGCTCCGAATGGACGGGCGTGCTGCTGTCCACGCTGCTCAAGGAATGCGGCCTGAAAAGCAGCGCGAAATGGTTCGTCGCTGAAGGCGCCGAGGAAGTGAAGGGCGCGTCGAGCATACCCATCGCCAAAGGCATGGACGACTGCCTCATCGCCTACGGCCAGAACGGCGAGCCTTTGCGGCCACAGCAAGGGTTTCCAGTGCGCATCATGGTTCCCGGATTCGAAGGCATCTACCACACCAAGTTTCTGCGGCGCATCAAGGTCGTCGACCGGTTCTACATGAACTACAACGAATTCGGCCATCTGCGGCCCGAGGCCAAAGAGCTCGCGCTCGGCGAACAGATCGGGCCCAAGTCGGTCATCACGTACCCCTCCGGCTCGCAGCAGCTGCCGGGCCCCGGGTTCTACGAGATCAGCGGGCTCGCCTGGTCCGGTGGCGGCGCCGTCAAAACCGTCGAAGTTTCCACCGATGGCGGGAAGAAGTGGAACCGCGCGGAGTTCAAGAACACCCCACAACGCATGGCGCACGTCCGATTCGGCTACGAGTGGCGATGGGACGGAAGCGAGACCGAAATTCTCTCGCGCTGCATCGACGAGATCGGGCAGAGGCAGCCAATGCGGGAGGAGATCGCCAATTGGTGGAAAGTACCGTTCGATCGCAACTACCGGGTGCCCGGGCTGGACAACAGCGTGATGCCTTGGAAGATCGCAAGTGACGGGAGTGTGACCAATGGGCTTGCGTAAGAGGCTCGAGGTGCGCAACCCGCTCAAGGTTGTGACGATTCCGCTGCTGCTGGCGAGCCTCTTGGGGAGCCCCGCAATCGCGCAGTCACCCACTTATGGCGTAGGACGCACACCGACCGCCGAAGAGCTCGGCCGCATGGACATCTCCATTGGCCCTACAGGAGAGGAACTCCCGCCCGGCACCGGCACCGCCAAGGAAGGGGCACAGCTTTACCTGACGAAGGGCTGCATCGGCTGCCACGGCGCAGAGGGCATTGGCGGATTGGCGCCTGCGTTGCAATCGAAACGAGGCGCGGATGTTAATGTCTGGAAAAAGGAACGCATCCTGCCATTGCGCTCGCCGTACGCGACCGTGGTGTGGGATTTCATCCATCGCGGCATGCCACTTGGGCTCGAGGGCACTCTGACGCCCGATGAGGTCTACTCGTTGACGGCCTACCTGCTCTTCCTCAATCACGTGATTCCGGAGGACCAGGCACTAGACAGGCAGAATCTGCCCACGATCAAGATGCCGATTGGCGATGAATTCGGCAAACCGAATGAGTTCAAGCTCAACGCGCCAAGGCTAAAGGGTTACCCCTACTAGAAGCGGGTCTCATTCCGTCATGTTCCGGAAGGCGACGTGCTCACCGCCATAGCGCATTTCACGGCGACGCTCGCGGATCGCTCGCGGCCGCGCGAATAATGCAGCGCCGCGCCGCGCTAGGGCTGGTTGCCGGCGTGTGCGCGATTGGCTACGCTCGCTGCGAGTTCAACGTGGGTACAAAACGCGCCCGTCGATTCCAATCAGCAGCCGATACGTCGTACCGTGGGCCGCCGCGTTGCGCGCTACGGTCGCGCGCTTTCCCCCGACGATCGTGCGGCATTCGATGCGATGGCTCGCTATCGAACGCGTGCGCCGAAAGGCGTGTTCATCTATGAGTCGGCCGAGCAAATGGACGGCGATCGCCTGCGTTGGACGGTGGACGCAGTCGTCGAGCGACACCGTTGACGGAGTACACCCGCCCCGCGACCTGGGACGACGTCAAATCGCTCGCGCGCTACCTGGACGAGCAAGGGGTCGAGTACGCGCTTGTAGGTGGCTACGCGCTCGCTGCGCACGGCTTCAGTCGATTCACCGAAGACATCGACATTCTCGTGAATCCGTCCGCTGAGAACTCGCGCCGATGGATATTAGCGCTATCCCACTTGCCCGCCGCCGCCGCCGCAGAGCTGGCGGACGAGGGGACGCCGCTGTGATCGCGGCCGCGCTAGAGAAGCTCGGCGACACTTCAACCTGATTTCGCGTGCCGTAGCGCGCTCCGGCGGTTTGCGAATCGGGCCTGCCGTCGTGGCGACCCCGAGTCGATACGCGGCGCCCACAACGCTTCAGGTATCATCCGGGCATGTCGAAGCGGCTGCTGAATCTGCGCGGCGTGCCGGATGACGAGGCCGACGACGTGCGCCGCTTCCTCGAGTCCAGTGGAATCGGCTACCACGAGACGGAGCCAAGTATGTGGGGCACCTCGGGCGGCATCTGGATCCACGACGCCGACGTCGCGGAAGCGAAGCGGCTGATGAGCGAATACCAGCGCGAGCGTGAGGCTCGTGCGCGCGCGGAACGCGCCGAGGCGGAGCGCAACGGGACGGCGGAGACCTTCGTCGCCGTGCTGCGCACGGAGCCGTTGCGGGTGGTCCTGACGGTGATCGGGGTGTTGCTGCTGCTCGCGCTGATGGCCATACCGGTACTGCTGCTGTCCAAATAGGGGGAGTTGATGAAGGACAGCGACGATGGCTAAGCAACACTTCGATCAATTGGTGAAGGGCGTCCGCGAGATGAAACGGCACATGGCCGGTAAGTCGATCCGCGGCGCGCGGGCGACAGCAGGCGGGGCAATGATTAGAGAAGCCAGTGCGCGCTTCCCGGACGAATAACCCAGCCGCTGTGCTCGCCGCCGCGCTGCTAGGTGCCGCGGCTGCCGTGTTGCCGGCGCAGGTGCTGGCGTTCGGCGGGCGCTTCCATATCACCGCGGGCCTGCTCGCCGAGCGGGAGCTCTGCCCGGCTGCGCGAAGCGAGGTGGCCGACCTCGGCGACGGAAAGTCGCTGGGTGAGCTCGGGCTCTGGGCTGACACGGTCCGTGGTGATCCCGCGTGGGAACGCGCCGTGCCGTGGCACTACATCAACTTCCCCGATCTGCCACCCGGCGCGGGGCTCGACCAGGCTCGAGCCGCGATCGACGCATTCCATCACCTTCCGGAAGGCGACGTGCTCACCGCCATCGTGCATTTCACGGCGACGCTCGCGGATCGCTCGCAGCCGCACGAGCAGCGCAGCGAGGCGCTGCGCTTCGTCGTTCACTTCGTCGTCGACGTGCATCAACCGGTACATGTCAGTCGCGCAGCCGATGGCGGCGGAACCGAAGTCGAGGTGCGGGTTGGCGATGACGTCAGAAGCCTGCATGGGTTTTGGGACACCAGCGTGTTCAATCGCCGGGGCGTCGCGCCGGAGCGGTTCGCGGAGGAGCTCGAAGCTTCTTTCGAGGCCGTGCCCGCCGCTCGCGCGCACGATCCGCCGGCGGAGTGGGCCGCCGAAAGTCTCGCGCTGCGGCCGACCGTATATAGTTTTGCGCCGGCCGAGGGTCCTGCCGTTTTGGACGACGCTTATCGGCAGATGGCGCAGCGTATCGCCGAGGAGCGGCTCGTGCTCGCGGCCGCACGCCTGGCGGCAACTCTGAACGGGGCGCTCTGCGGTGCGACGACTCCCTGAAGTCGCGCGTGTGAGACGACCGAGACGTTCAAGGCCGGTAGCGCCCGAGCGGCGAGCCGGCCGCTCGCGAAACAGCGTCACCGTGGTTACGATGGGCTGACGACGGTCTGCTCTTTGCGCGGGCAGAACAAACTGGGTTGAAGAGGGGGGAGCTTGGGTATGAGAACGCTGTTGCTTTCGGGTTCGCTGGGGGTTGTGCTCGCGATGAGCTCGCTCGCGGTTTTCGGCCAGGCCAACGAAGACGAAGTGGCTACCGCGATGAAGCGTTATCCGCTCGCGGCGCACGCGGGGGAGGACAGCCACGCCATCGACAAGGCTCCGCCAGGCGCCGTCAACCAGGGCAAGTTCGACGACAAGACCTGGAAGTACGGCCCTGCCTGGGACGCCCCCGACGGGGCCAAGATCTGGAATCCCGTCAAGCTCAAGATGATGAAGGGCGAGAAGGTCACCGGCGGCACGCTGTACTCGGCCTCCAGCCCGGAAATCTATTGCGCCATGGCCAATGCGGGCTACGACTTCATCTGGGTCGAGCATCAGCACGACGCGCGTGATTGGCAGGACACGCAGCGCATGTATGCGGCATGCCCGCATGCTGCGGCCGTGCCCGGCGTGCGCGTTGCATATACGGACGAGCGCGAGGAACAGCATGCGCTCGATGCCGGTGCGCTGGTGCTCGTGGTGCCCACGGTGCGTTCCTATGAGGAGGGTGTGAGGGCGCGCGACTGGGCCTTCTTTCCGCCGCTGGGGCGCCGTTCCAATGGCGGCGGCCAGGCCTTCCAGCTCTACAAGGACGTGCCGGGCGGCTATCGGGCCACCGCCAACGACAACATCGTGCTGATCCTGATGATCGAGACGCTGGCAGGGCTCAAGGACGCCGACCGCATCGCGAAGATCCCGGGCGTCACCGCGGTCTTCGCGGCGTCCGGCGATCTCGGCAATCATTCGGGCTTCAAGCAGAACGACCCCGACTACGAGCGGGAGATCAATATCGTCCACGACGCCGCGATCAAAGCGGGCGTGCGACTGTGCGGTCCGCTGGCCTGGCGCGACCGGCCGGACTTCACGTGCTTCCAGGCGGGCAGCGAGACCGGCGCCATCGTGCGTGGCGTCAAAGAGGAGCTCGGTAACCTGGCCAACACGCAGGCAGTGCCCGAGGTTGGGCCCTGGGCGAAACGGTGATCTCTCGCTAACTAGAATGAGTTAGAAGCTAGCGGCGATTCCGCACCGACGACGAAGAAAGGCAGCGAATGCGTGCGAGTGATTTTGCCGGCCCGGCCCGCACGTCATTTCCGGCGTGGGTGCGCTATGCGTCATACGTGCCGCTCTACGGCATCGCACTCCCGGTGGTGAAGTGCCTCGAAGCGTTCGGCCGCTGGCCGTTCGCGATGCGCGGTCGACCGAATCAGCGCCGTCCGGACTTCGGCGATTACCGGCCATCGTCGAGCGACGTGATCGTGTGTGCATACTTCAAGTCGGGGACGACCTGGCTGCTGCAGATGACGACTCAGATCGCGTTTCGCGGCCAGGCGGAGTTCGCCAACATCCACCACGTCGTGCCGTGGCCCGACGTACCGCTGCCGCCGCTCGCGCGCCTCATGATCCCGCTCGCCGATCCGTCGCCGCTCGCGTACTCGCCGACGGGACGCAGGGTGATCAAGACGCACCTGCGACGCGACGAGATCCCGTTCGTTCCAGAGGCACGCTATGTCGCCGGCGTGCGCGACCCGAAAGACGTCGTGGTCTCGGGCTATCACTTTATGAAGTCGTTGGTCTTCGGGCCGCTGATGCCGTCCGTTCAGAGTTGGGTCGACACCATGATGTCGGCGTCCAGGTGGCAGGGCTCGTGGGCCGAGCACTTGGCGAGCTATTGGGCCGTGCGGGACCAACCCAACGTGCTGTTCCTCACCTACGAGGAGATGAAGAGAGACCATGTGGCCGCGGTCGCTCGGATCGCAGAGTTCATGGGTGTGGCGTTGACGCCGGATGAGCTTCGCTCCGTCGTTCACGAATCGAGCTTCGCGACGATGAAACAGGCGGGCGAGAAATTCGATCCGGGGCAGATCCTGCCGTGGACGCGTGACCGCTCGATGGTGCGCAGCGGGACGAGCGGCAGCTCGAGCGACCTGCTCACGCCAGCCCAGCAGAAGCAGATCGACGACTACTGTCGCGCGGATCTCAAACGCCTCGGGTGCGACTTCCCGTACGACGACGTGTACGGCGCACGCAAAGCGAAAGCGGCGGCGTAGAATTTTCGTCGGCGTTTCGACTTCTGCGCAGCGCCGAGCGCTCGCCAGCACTTCGGACGGCTAACCGTCCCGCGGGCGACACTGACCCCGCCAATTCCGCGCCCGCTCGGTGCAACATAACGTCGTTCCTGTCGCTCCGAACGTGGAGCAAGTGACGCACCTGCGGTGCCGACGCGTGTGTACGTGATCGCAGAGTCGGTTTTCGACGACGCGCCAGAAATCCCGCGGGCTCCAGCCCGAATCGCGTTGATCGCCGTCGCCAAAAGGAGACGGATTCTCGTGATGCAGAGAAAGTGTTTTGCGCTGTCCGTCACACCGACGCCAGCGAGATTTATCGAACATGGCGCCACGTCAAAAACAATATTTCACCTGCACGCTTGTCTGCGCGGCCACGGGGTCTGACTTTGGGGACCGATGACCATGAAGAAATATCTGCGGTTGTTTTCGTTCGGCGTGCTCGCGTTCGCGATGCTCAGCGTCGTAGGCACTCGGGCCGAAGAGGCTTCGAAGGAAGAGTTGCGCAGCCTCGACGACCAGGTGCAAGAGATCAAGACCGACGTCCTTTCGATCGCCGCCGATCTCAGCCGCCTCGAAGAGAAGCTGCTCTATCCTTCGAACACGCAGCTCGCGGTCTTCGTGTCGATCGCGCAGGGTGAGGTGTTTCGCCTGGACTCGATGCAAATCGACATCGACGGTCACGTCGCGACCCGGTACATCTACGCGTTCAAAGAACTCGATGCGCTGCAGCACGGTGGCACACAGCGCATCTATACCGGCAACGTGCCGACCGGTGCGCACCAGATGCAGGTCACCGTCAGCGGCAAGACGAACGGCGGTAGCGACTTCAATGCTACGCGTACGTTCGCTTTCGACAAGGGCGTAGAGCCGAAGTTGCTCGGAATTCAGCTCGAGGGTCCGGAGACTTTCGAACTCGGCGAGTGGTGATGAAACTCACCGTGCTCCAAAGACGGGCGCGTGTGTTGCTCGGCGCGGCGGCGCTGCTGGCGGCGACCGCGGTGGCCGGGCCACTGGCCGACCGCCGTGCAAAGGACGCGACGGCCCCTGACCTCTTCTTCGGCGAGGCCATCTACTACGCGAAACAGGGAGACTACTTCAACGCTATTCAGCGCCTCGATGCCGAGCTCGGTCAGCACCGGGCGCTCGACGAGCCGGAGCTGGACTCGCTGTACCACTATCTGAATCAGGCCGATTTCTCGGTGGGCGATTTCGAGCTCAACTATCGAATGCATCTGCGCGCAGGGCGCGCGATCAAGGCCGTGCTCGAGGGCGCGGTCGACGAGTCGATCCGTAACGACGCAGCCTACCGCCTGGCGCGAATCCACTTCCAGAAGGGCCAGCTCGATGACGCGCTCGAGGCACTCGACAGGATCGAAGGCAAGGTCCCCGAGCAAATTCGGGACGACGTGGAGTTCTTGCGCGCGAACGTCTACATGGGCCTCGAGCGCTACGACGACGCCGTCGCCACGTTGAAGCGTTTGCAGGGTGCAAAACATCTGACCGGCTTCGCCGCCTACAACCTCGGTGTCGCGCTACTCGAAGAAGGGCAGCAGCAAAACGCGCTTACGCAGCTCGAGAAGGCCGGGCAGGTCAGTGCGACGGACGAGTCGGTGCTCGCGATCCGCGACAAATCGAACTTCACGCTCGGCAGTCTGCTGACCGAGTCGGGCAACGTCGCCGACGCGACCAGGTTCTTCGATCGTGTGCGGCTCGAAGGGCCATTCTCGAACGCGGCGCTACTGAGCTCCGGATGGGCCTCCGCCAATCAGAAAGATTTCGAGCGCGCGGTCGTCCCATGGAGCTTGCTCGTCCAGCGCGATCCAACCGATCCGACGGTCCAGGAGGCCAAGCTCGCGCTGCCCTACGTGTACGGCAAGCTGGAGCGGTACGGTCGTGCCGCGGTGCTATATGCGAGTGCGCTCGAGGCGTTCACCGGCGAGCTGAAGAAGATCGATGCGTCGATCGCCAGCATCCGGGAAGGGAAGTTCCTCACGGCCCTGCTTCGCGAGGAGCTCAAGTTAACCGAGGACTGGGTCATCAGGCTGCGCAGCGTGCCGGACGCGCCGGAAACGTACTACCTGGCGGAGCTCAGTGCGTCCGCGGACTTCCAGACGGCCGTTCAGAACCTCCTGGACCTCCAAGACCTGCGTCGGAAACTGGCCGCGTGGCAGATCAGCTTCGACGCGTTCGACGACATGGTCGGCCTACGGCGGCAGTTCTACGAGCCGTTGCTGCCCGGCGTCGATGCCGACTTCAGAGACCTCGATTCGCGCATGCGCCTTCGGGTCGAGCAGGACCGGCTCCTCGACACGCGTTTGCACGGCATGCTGACGGCGCCGCGACCGGAGTTCCTTGCGACGGGCGAGGAGCGCATCAACGGTGAGCAACTGGCCGCGACGGCGAGCAGCCTTCAGGGGATGGACTCGCCGGTGGCACAAGCTCTTCGCGAGCGCGTGGAGCGCTTGCGCGGATTGCTGACGTATACGCTACGAACGGAGTACCACGAGCGGCTCGACGTCTTCGCGGGGGACCTCCGGGAGCTGGCAGCCGCGATCGGCGTGCTGAATGCGCAGTACGACTCCTTCGTACGCGCCCGCCAGGCGGCCGTCCACAGCTACGAGGGTTTCGATACACCGATCGCGCGATTGCGCACGCGCGTTGGGGATGCGCTCGGCAGAGTCAATTTGCTGCTGGCGCGCCAGGCCCATCTGCTCGAAGTCGTGGCGATCGACGAGCTGTCGGCGCGTCGCGATCATTTGCAGAAGTACCAGGACCAGGTGCGCTACGCATTGGCCGACAGCTACGACCGGGCCACGAAGGCACGCGCCGATGCGCAGATTCAGACGACGGCCGCCGAGCGCGGCGGGGCGGAGCACTAGCATGCGCGCCCGCCATGCAGTGCCGTTTGTCGTCGTGATCCTCGCGAGCTGCGCGAGCGCGCCGGACAAGGAGACGCTCGGGGCGCTGCACTCCGTGAAACCGGACGTCGCGGACGTCGAGGTCCAGGATACGCTCGATCTGGCGCTGCAGAGCTATCGGCGTTTCCTCGACGAAACGCCGACGAGCGCGATGACGCCGGAAGCGATGCGGCGACTGGCGGACCTGCAAATCGAGCGCCAGTTCGGGATCACCGGTGGCGAGGCCGGCAAGCGGATCGCGGAGATGCCGGCGCCGAGCACGGGTGTCGTGGCGTCAACGACGCCGAAACCCGCGGACGCGCCCGCGACCGCCGTAGCCCAGGAATCCGACGCCGACTTCGAGCGCCGCACGACCGAACAGTATCGACCGGTGTCCAGCGCCGCTCCGGCCCTGGATGCCCCGGGTGCCGACAAGCTGAGCGAGGCCGGCCCCCTGGAGGCCATCGCGATCTACCAGCGCCTGTTGGACGAATACCCCTCATACGAGCGCAGCGATCAGGTCCTGTATCAGATGGCGCGCGCCTACGACGAGATCGGTCGCACCGAGGAGTCGATGGCCGTGACCGAGCGGCTGATCAAGCAGTATGGCTACTCGAAGTATGCCGACGAGGTGCAGTTCCGGCGCGGCGAGTACTTCTTCACGCGGCGCAAATATCGCGATGCAGAAGGCGCGTATCAGGCGGTAGCCACCATGGGCCCCGGCTCGGAGTTCTACGAGCTCGCGCTGTACAAGCTCGGCTGGGCGCTGTTCAAGCAAGATTTCTACGAGGAAGCGCTGCAGCGGTACATTGCGCTGCTCGACTACAAGCTGTCGATCGGCTACGACTTCGACGCCGCGCACGCCGAAGAGGACGAGCGTCGCGTCACGGATACGTTCCGTGTCATCAGCCTGAGTTTCTCGAATCTCGGTGGCAACGAGGTTCTGCAGGAGTACTTCTCCACCTACGGCAATCGCTCGTACGAAGACCGCATCTACAAGAACCTGGCCGAGTTCTACTTCGGCAAGCTTCGTTATAACGATGCGGCCACCGTCTACGAGTCGTTCGTCAAACGCTATCCGTTTCACCGTGTGTCGCCGCAGTTCAGCATGCGCGTGATCGGCATCTACGAGGGCGGCGGATTCCCGAAGCTCGTCGTCGAGTCGAAGAAGGACTTCGCGCACCAATATGGCGTGAAGAGCGCGTATTGGCAGCACTTCGATATGGCGCAGCGACAGGACGTCGCCGGCTACCTGAAGACGAATCTGCACGACCTCGCGAACTACTACCACTCGCTGTATCAGGACCAGAGCCTGGCCGACGAGAAGCCGGCTCATTACGCAGAAGCGAAGGTGTGGTACGGCGAGTTCCTCGACTCCTTCCCGCAGGATCCGGAGTCGCCGGACATCAACTATCAGCTGGCCGACCTGTTGCTCGAGAACAAGGACTTTGCCGAGGCAGCGGTCCAGTACGAGCGTACGGCCTACGCGTATCCGCTGCACGAGCGGGCTGCAGCCGCGGGTTACGCGGCCATCTTCGCGCATCGAGAGCACCTGAAGGTGGTGAGCTCGGAACAGGAAGAGCAAGCGAAGCGCGCCACGGTTGTCAGCTCGTTGCGGTTCGCCGATACATTCCCCGATCACGAGTACGCGGCAGTCGTGCTCGGCGCCGCGGCCGAGGATCTCTATGCGATGAAGGATTACCCCGCCGCGGTCTCCGCAGGTCGGGCCTTGATCCAGCGGTATCCGAGTGCAGAGCGGCCGCTGCGCCGATCGGCATGGGAGGTCGTCGCTCACTCTTCGTTCGAGCTCGGCGAGTACACGGCAGCCGAGCCGGCGTATTCCCGCGTCATCGAGCTCGTGCCCGAAGACGATCCCGCGCGACAAGGGCTGGTCGACAATCTGGCGGCTTCGATCTACAAGCAGGGCGAGCAGGCTGCTGCGGCGCAGGACTATCGCGCCGCTGCGGATGACTACCTGCGCGTGAAGACTGCGGCGCCGACGTCCTCGATTCGCCCGAACGCCGAGTACGATGCCGCCGCGACGTTGATGCGCCTCGAGGACTGGAAGGCGGCGGCGGCGGTGCTCGAAGCGTTCCGCACGGCGTTCCCCGACCACGAGCTGCAGAAAGATGCGACGAAGCAGCTGGCGATCGCCTATCAGAAGGGCGGTGAGCTTTCTCTGGCGGCGGGTGAATACGAGCGGGTGGCGTCGGAGGCGGGCGACGGTGACCAGACGCGTGGCGACGCGCTGCTGGCGGCGGGTGAGCTCTACGAGCAGGCCGGCAACCAGGACGGAGCGCTCGCCGTTTACTTGCGCTACGTGAAACAGTTCGAGCGCCCCGCTGGCATCGCGATCGAGACGCGCCAGAAGATCGCCGACATGTACAAGACGAAAGGCGATACGGCGAGCTACGAGCAGCAGCTGAAGCAGATCGTGGCGGCGGATTCATCGGCCGGAGCCGAGCGTACCGATAGAACGCGTTACCTTGCGGCTCATGCCGCCCTCGTAATGGCGGAGCCGCTGTACCCGCGTTTCGCCGAGATCAAGCTAACGCAGCCATTCGACAAGAGTCTCGCGAAGAAACGCGAGGCCATGAACCAGACGCTGCACGCGTTCGAGAGCCTTGTGGATTATGAAGTTGGCGATGTGACTGCGGCTGCCACGTACTACATGGCAGAGGTCTACTACTCATTCAGCCGCACGCTGCTCGAGTCGGAGCGCCCGAGCGGGCTCAGCGCTGCGGAGCGCGCCGAGTACGAGGACGCGCTCGAGGAGCAGGCGTTCCCGTTCGAGGAGCGCGCGATCGGCGTCCATGAGAAGAATATCGAGCTCGTCGCAGCCGGCGCGTACAACGGCTGGATCGAGAAGAGCCTCGGCAAGCTGGCGCAGCTCGTGCCGGGGCGCTATGCGAAGGAGGAACGGAGCGCGCCGGTGCTCGCCGCGCTCGATACCTACACCTATCGGCAGCCGGCGGCCGGCGAGGCGCTGACGGAAGCGACCGCCGAGAATGCGGAAAACACGGGTAAGCGAGGCAGGTCGAGCGCAGCGAAGAAGCCGGTCACCGGGCTCGAGGTCGTCGACGGCGTCGGCTTCACCGTGACCGAGGGCGCGCGCGCGGCAGGCGACGTGCGCGCCGACTTCGAGCGAGCCGCGGCCATGGTGACCGCGGGTCAAGCGGCGGCAGGCATTCCGATTCTCATCAGCGTAACGCAGCGAGCGCCGGAGCTCGCGGCGCCGTACATCGACTTAGGGTTGGCTTACGAGCGCGTCGGCAAGCTCGATGAGGCCGCCGCGGCGCTCGAGAAGGCGGTGCAGAGCGATGCCAAGCACCCTCTGGCCTATCACGAGCTCGGTCTCGTCTATCGCAAGCTCGGTCGCGTGGCGCTGGCGCGCCAAACCTACGAGAAGGGCATTGCCGTGTATCCGTCGTTCGATCCGACGCGGCGAAATCTCGGCATCCTCTGCGAGATCTATCTGCGCGACCTGCCGTGCGCACTGCGCAACTACCAGGCGTATCGCGAGGCGGCGCCGGAAGACAAGGACGCGACGCTGTGGGTCGACGATCTCAGTAACCGCAGGAGTCCATGAGGAGGCGCCATGCACAAGACACTCGTGGCAGTCATTTTGTTGGCCGGCATGGTCGGAGCCGGGTTCGCCGACGAGCCCGCGACCCCCGCCAAGGACAAGGCGAAGCCCGATGAGAAGGCCAATGACGTCAAGACGATGTCGGGCATGTCGGTGCTCGGTAACCAGGAGGCCCCTACGTCGCTCGTGATCGTGCCGTGGAAGACCTCCGAGATGGGCTCCGGGATCGGCGTCTCGAAGTCGCTCGATACGAAGATCAGGCCGGTAGACAAGGATGTGTTCGTACGGGAGTTGCGCTACTACCACATTCGTTCAGGGGGCCCAAAGTAGTCGCGAATGGTCGCCACAACGGCGACAGCGGCTCCGAGCGTGGAGTCGGTCACTACCGAGCCGCTGGCGAGGGCTTAGCCTAACGGGGCTCGTGATTTGAAGTGTTTTCGGTAGCTGTGAGGGAGATGGAACATGGATGTCATATACAGAATCGTTGGGTTTTTCGTTTCGGGCGGGATCTTCATGTACCCGATCCTGTTCGTGTGTGCCGTGGGCGCAGGCATCGCGATCGAGCGCTATGTCACGTTGACGCGGATCACGAACAAGAATCGTGGCGTGTGGAACTCGCTTCAGCCGCTGATCGCCCGCGGCGAGTTCGACAAAGCGCGTGAGCTCACGAGCAAGGACAAATCGACGATCGCGCAGCTCTTGAGCATGGGCCTCGAGCGGCAAGGCGCCGTGCGGCGACGCGACGACATCGAGGTCGTCATGGAAGAGGCGATGATGGAGATCATCCCGCAGCTCGAGAAACGGACGTCTTACGTCTCGCTCAGCGCGAACGTTGCGACGCTGCTCGGTCTGCTCGGAACCATCATGGGCTTGATCCAGGCGTTCACGGCGGTCGCGAACGCCAACCCCGCGGAGAAGGCCGACTTGCTCTCGGCGAGCATCTCCGTCGCGATGAACACGACGGCGTTCGGTCTCATGGTCGCGATTCCTCTCATGGTGACGCATACGGTGCTCGCGCAGAAGACCGCGCAGATCGTGGCGGCACTCGAGATGGCCTCCGTGAAGACGCTGAACGCCATCTACACGACAGCCAAGCGCCAGTTCCAAGTGGCGGCCTGAGCCGGCGTGCTGCGATAGGGGATTCGACATGAAGAAGCAGCATCACTATCGGCTGGCGGTCCAGGAAGAAGCCGAGCTGAGCGTCACCACGTTCATGAACCTCATGGTGGTGCTGGTACCGTTCCTGCTGATCACGGCCGTGTTCTCCCGCATGGCCGTGATCGAGCTGAACCTGCCGAGCTCGACGGGCGGTCCGGCGCCGACGGAAGTCGGCTTCCGGCCCGAGGTCATCGTGCGCAAGGACGGCATCGAGCTCACGAACGGCAAGGAAGTCATTGCCGCCATACCGAACGTCAATGACGAATACGACCTCGATACGCTCGCGACGTACATGCTGTCGCTGAAGCGGGACTATCCGGACGTCGACGCCGCGTCGGTGCTGCTCGAGCGCGACATTCCGTACGACTACCTGATCCGCGTCATGGACACGGTGCGCAGCGCAGAGGTGGCCGACGAGGCGGGTGGCAACAAGCCCGTTCGCGTGGCTCTGTTCACTGCGATCGCAGTAGGAGAAGCGCCATGAAGGCATCGCGCCGCATGCAACGGCTGTCTCGCTATCGGCCGAAAGTCCAGAACATGAATCTCACGTCGCTGATGGACGTGTTCACGATTCTGGTGTTCTTTCTGCTCGTGAACTCCGGCCAGTCGGAGCTGCTGCAGACGCCGAAGAAAATGGTGCTGCCGGAGTCCGTGATGGAGACGAAGCCACGTGAGACGGTCGTCATCTACGTGAACAAAGACGACGTGATCGTGCAGGGCGAGACCGTTGCGCGTATCGCCGACATCATGGCGAGCAGCACGGACGCCATCGAGCCGATCATGGCGCAGCTGACGACGCTGCAGAACCGCGTGATCGGCTTGCGCACGCAGACCGTGGCGGCCAGCAAGGAGGTCACGATTCTCGCCGACAAGTCGGTCCCGTTCGATGTCGTGCGGCGCGTGATGGCGAGCTGCACGGCGACGGGCTACGAGCGGATCTCGCTCGCAGTGATCCAGAAAGAATCCGGGACCCAGATCTAGCGGACGATCATGAACGCTGTCACTTTGGAAAAAGAGCAGGCGCTGCAGGCGCAGATCGACGAGGCGCAAGGTCAGCTCGGCGAGCTCGAGCAGCATCTTGCGGTTGTCGAGGGCGAGCTGCAGAGCCTCATGATCCAGCGCGAGCGCTACGAGTCGCTCGCGCAGGTGTGTCATTCGCTCGAGAAGCTCGACTCCGTGGGGGCCACCGAGCTCTTCTGGGGCGAAGGTGGGCCCAGCGAAGATCGGATCCGGTTCGCGCGGCAGCGAATCGAAGACTTCCACGAGCGGCTGAAGGCCGTCTCGGAAAATCGGCAGGTCGTCGTCGAGCGGCTCGCGGAGGGCCGCGGTGTGCTCACGATCCTCGAGGACGACTGGTTCGAGCTGCAGGAAGAGGAAGAAGAACGGCGCAACGAGTGGGTCATCGAGCGCGAGGTCGGGGCGGCCGCAGACCGCCCGCCGATGATGCCGTGGGCACGCGGCGGTGAGGACGATCAGCGCTTCCGCAAGTCGATGGGATCCGCGTTGCTGGCGGCGGCGTTGCTCGGCATCTTGTCGCCGCTGATTCCGCTGCCGGTTCCGCAGCCCACGGACATCATCGAGGTGCCCGAGCGACTCGTCGAGCTGATCCGGCAGGAGCGGCGAATCCCGCCGCCGCCGGCGATACAGGAGCGGCAGTCGGAGCAGAAGAAGCAGGTCGAGCCCGAGCAAGAGCCGAAGCCCGAGGAGAAAGTCGCCGAGCAGTCGCCGAAGGATGCGGCGAAGCCGGAAGACAAGCCGCCCGGGCCGGCGTCGCCGCCGGAGGAAGCGCCGCGACAGCGCGCGCGCGCGAGCGGCATTCTGGCTTTCAGCGAGAGCTTCGCGAAGCTCGCGAACGATCAACCGGCCGCGCGGCTGGGTTCAGCGGCGCGCATCAACAACACGGGAGAGGCCGCGGTCGGGCGGCCCGAGCGGTCGATGATCACGACCCAGGCGCCGGGCTCGAGCGGTGGCATCAATCTCGCGGCGTTGAGCCGCGGCGTCGGTGGCGGCGAGGGCGGTGGGCCCGCGATGGCGGGCGTCGCGACGACGCGCGTCGCGAGCTCGATCGGTCCCGGCGGCGGAGGTGGCGGCGCGGGCACCGGTCGCGGCACGGGGGGCGGCAGCGGACTGGCGGGACGGACCGACGAGGAAATCCAGATCGTGTTCGACCGCTACAAGGCGTCGCTGTACCGGCTCTACAACCGCGAGCTGCGCATAACGCCGACGCTACAGGGTCAGGTAATCCTGAAGCTCACGATCGAGCCCGATGGCTCGGTGTCGCTGTGTCAGCTCGAATCCACCGGCATGGACGCGCCGGAGCTCGTGCAGCAGGTGCTCGATCGCGTGCGGCTGTTCGACTTCGGCGCCAAGGACGTGGCCGCGGTCACGATCGTTTACCCCATCGACTTCCTGCCCGCTGCGTAATGCGAGTGCGGGCCGGTGTTACAAGCGTGAAGCCAACGGAGATTGCTGAACGGCACGAACGGTAACAGGGACAGTTCCCAAACGATTCAGATAAAGGCAAAGCCACCGAAAGGTGGCGACGCAAAGTCACCGGTCTAAAGAGCACGACGCTCCACGACAGCGGGACCGCCGGAATCGAGCCCGATCGTTGGCTCCTTCCGGTTCATTGGAAGAGAGCAACGGAACCAGGGAGTGGGATGTTGTTTTGGCAGGCGGCACGAACGGGCGGGGCGGGGGTGCTCCGAGTTCTTTCGAACTCGATCACTCGGCGTGCCGTCGTCGTTTCTCGCTCGACCACGTCGCGGAACGTCATGTTCATTTCGACGGTGACGCGATGAAGAAGCCCTCCAGCATCTTGGGCGCCATCGCTTCCGCACTCGTCGCGCTGCTTTTCACCGCGAGCGCGTCGGCGGCTCAGATTTCTTACATTTCGGTTACCGGATTCTGGCATGACCCGACGGACAACGTCCCGGGAAGCCAGCCGGGTGACCCCGTCATCACGAACGGCGCACCGACCTCGATCATCAGGTGGGGCACGACGTCCGGCACGCCACAGAGCGGCTATGACTTCACCGCGGCATTGCCTCCTCCATTCACGCTGCCGGGCCCCATCCCGTTCTTCTCCCTGGGAACGTTCACGCATCAGAACTTTGCCGTCTCCGATCCTTCGTTGACGTCGGTTCAGCTCGACGTCGTCATGATGCTGAGCATCGACGGCGTCCCGACGGGTCCGTTGACGTTCACCTACACGTTCAACCACGAAGAGACTCCGAACAACGCGAACCCCTGTCCCTATCCGACGCCGCCCGGGGAAGGGTGCACGGACCGGGTGACGATCGTGTCCTCCGCGCAGCCCACGACGTTCCAGGTCGATGGGGTGGATTACACGTTGTCGATGAGCTTTCTCGTCAACGGCAGCCCGGTGTCCGAGTACATCACGCGGGAAGGTGGCATCAGCAACAGCTCGGGCCTGGTGGGTGAATTTACGTTGCCGCCGGGTACGCCGCAGCTCGTGGTCACGAAATCGGGCCCGGCCACGATGAATCCGGTGGAGTGGGGCAACTTCGTCATCGACGCGCAGAACACGGGCGTCTTCCCCGCGTACAACGCGACGCTCATCGATCGGTTGCCTCGCGGCCCGACCGGAGGCATGTGCGACAGCGTGCCGCAAGTGCAAAGCGCGCGCGTGTTCGCAGCGGACGGCGTGACGCCGGTGCCTGGCAAAGGTGCTCTGGTCGAGGGAGTGGACTATTCGCTCGCCTACGACGGCGTTGCGTGTGAGCTCACTTTCAACGCGCTGTCCACCGCCTCGGTGGTCGGCATAGCTCAGCGTCTCGTGATCGCGTATCGCACGAAGCTCGACTCCGGAACGCAGTATGGCATCACGCTGACGAACGTCGCCGGCGCGACCCAGTGGTACAACGACAACGCCACGAATTCGAGTCGCTCCGCTTACACGCGCACCGTGACCGACGGTACGGTGGGCACGGCGGACCACGAGGACGCCCACACCGTCACCGTCGTACCGCTGCTGTACGCGGACAAGGCGGCAGCGCTGCAAGTCGACGCCATGTCGCCCGGTATCGTCGATCCGGGCGACGTGCTGCGCTACACGATCAGGATCTACAACAACGCCCAGGTGCCGGTCACGCAGGCGATGCTTCGCGACGCGGTTCCGGCGAACACGACATACGTCGCGGACTCGATGACGCTGAACGGCCAGCCCGTCGGCAGGCCCGATGCCGGCGTCTCGCCACTCATCGCGGGACTCGACGTGAGCACGGCGGACCTGACGCCACCGGTGCCGGGCCCCGGGGCCGGCACGCTGTCGGGCGGCGGCGTAGCCACCGTGCAATTCGATCTGCGCGTGAACGACGGCACGCCGCCCGGCACCGTGATCGCGAACCAGGCGGTCGTCGACACGGCCGAGTTGCCCGATCTTCTGACCGACGGCGACGGTAATCCCGCGACCGGCCCCGAGCCGACCGTCGTCGTCGTCGGCAACCTGCAGGAGCTTAAAGTAACGAAGGCCGTCAGTGTCGTCGGTGGCGGGCCGGCGCTCGCCGGCGCCACGCTCGACTACATCGTGCAGGTCACGAACGTCGGCACCCTGCCGGCCTATCAGGTCGTGATTCGAGACGACCTCGACGTGCCGTTCCCGGGCTATCTCGCGTACGTCGACCAATCGGCGACGATGAACGGGTCGGCGAACGGCATCACGGTCGCGGGCGCGCTGATCACGGCCGACTTCTCGACGATGTACGGGCCGCTGCAGCCGGGTCGCTCTATCGCGCTGCGGTTCCGCGCTGTGCTGAATCCGAATCTTGCGGTCGGCACGCGGGTGACGAACACGGGCACCGTCTACTGGAACGATCCCGTCCAGACCGCCGCGGCCAGCGTATCGATCGACGTCGGCGGCATTCCGGGCGAGGGCCTCCTGAGCGGCCAGGTATGGCACGACGCGAACTTCGACGCTGTGCCCGACAACGCCGAGCGCAAGCTCGAAGGCTGGACCGTCGAGCTGTACTTGAACGGCAGCGTCGCCTACACGGCGAGAACCGACGTCGACGGGCGGTATCGGATCGGTGGCGTCGAGCCGAACTACAACACCACGAATCAATACGAGCTGCGCTTCACGCGTCCCGGCGCCGGCCCGACGACGGCGCTGCTGGGGCGCGCGCATTCGGACTTCACGGACGGGCTGCAGCGGATCAGCGACATCGTCGTGATCTCCGGCAGCAATCTCATCAATCTGAACCTACCCATCGACCCGAACGGCATCGTCTACGACTCCACGAGTCGCGCGCCGATTGCCGGTGCAACACTGACGTTGCTCGACTCGACGAACGGCACGGCGGTGCCGTCCGCGTGCTTCTACGACACGGCCCAGCAGGATCAGGTCACGCTTGCCGACGGCTACTACAAGTTCGACCTGAACTTCTCGAGCGCCGCCTGCCCGAGCGGCGGCAGCTATCTGATTCGCGTGGCGCCGCCGTCGGCGCTGTACATCTCGGGCTACTCGCAGCTCATCCCGCCGGCGTCGTCGGACGCGACGTCCGCGTTCTCCGTGCCGGCGTGCCCCGCGAGCATCGACGACGCCGTGCCGGGCACTGCGCAGCGCTGCGAGTCCGCGCCGTCGGAGCTCCAGCCGGCGCCGGCCGTCGCGGCGCGCTCCGCCGGTACGCGCTACTACCTGCATTTGCTGCTCGACGACAGCCTCGTGCCGGGGTCGAGCCAGATCTTCAACAACCACATTCCGCTCGACCTCGACCTCGACCAGTCCGTCACGATCACGAAGAACACGCCGCTCGTGAACGTCACGCGCGGTCAGCTCGTGCCGTACGTGATCACCGTCGCGAACGGAATCGGCGTGACTCTCGCGGACGTGAACGTCGTCGACCGGATGCCGCCCGACTTCCGCTACGTGGCGGGCTCGGCACGGCTCGATGGTGTGGCCGCGGAGCCGACCATCAACGGGCGCGAGCTCGTCTGGACGGGGCTGTCCGTTACGGCCGACAGGCACCACACGTTGAAGCTGCTGCTCGCGGTGGGTGCCGGTGTTGCCGAGGGCGAGTTCACGAACCGCGCTCAGGCGATGAGCGCGCTCACCGGCAACCCGATGTCGAGCGAGGCGTCCGCCACAGTTCGGATCGTTCCCGATCCGTCCTTCGATTGCACCGATGTGATCGGCAAGGTGTTCGACGACGCGAATCGCAACGGCCTGCAGGACGGTGACGAGCGCGGAATCCCCGGCGCCCGGCTCGCGACGGCGCGCGGCCTGATCGCGACGACGGACGCGTACGGCCGCTTCCACATCACGTGTGCTATCACGCCGCGCGAGGGCCGCGGCAGCAACTTCGTGCTGAAGCTCGACGATCGCACGCTGCCGAGCGGCTACCGCGCGTCGATCTCGCCGATGCAGATCCAGCGCGCGACGCGCGGCAAGGCGCTCGAGTTCAACTTCGGCGCGTCGATCCATCGCGTCGTCGGGCTCGACATCTCCGACCCCGTGTTCCAGCCCGACTCGATCGAGCTTCGTGATCTGTGGCAACCCCGCATCAATCTGTTGCTAGAAGAGTTGCGGCGCGCACCGGCCGTGCTACGGCTGACCTATCTCGCGGACCTCGAGGAGCCCCGTCTCGTCGATCAGCGCGTCGCGGCCACGAAGAAGCAGCTGAAGACCTTGTGGAACAGTCAGGAGGAGCCGTTCCCCCTCGTGATCGAGCATGAGGTGTTCTGGCGTCGCGGCGCGCCGCCCGACGGCGCCGAGCGCCGTGCCCGCGGCGAGAAACGGCCATGACGATGCGCTACTACTTGCCGCTCGCCGTGATCCTGGCGTTCGCCGCGCCGGCGCACGCCCAGCTGTTCCGTGACGCGCCGCTCGGCGGAACGGCGGAACGCCAGTTGCCCGGCGATCGTGCGTTGACGCCGTGGGCGATCGACAAGGATGCGCTGAATACCAAGGGAGGCGATCGATTCGAGCGGCGCGAAGTCGACGCGGAGCAGCTCGAGACCGTGAAGCTCACGAACGTCGTGGCACCGATCCATTTCGAATCGGGCGTGGCGAAGATACCGGATGCGACAGTCGCCGCGCTGCGCAAAGCGCTCGACGGCCTGCGCGATCGGCGCAACGTGCGGTTGCACCTCGTCGGTCACGCCGACACGCAGCCGCTGTCGCCGGCGCTGGCGGCCGTGTTCGGCGACAACGAGGGTCTGTCGCGCGAGCGAGCCGGAGAGGTCGCGGAGTTCCTGAAGCGGGCGCTGCAGCTGCCGCCGGAAGCGATCTCGTACGAATGGGCCGGGGATTCGCGGCCGCTCGCGTCGAACGCGACGGAAGAGGGCAGAGCGCAGAATCGTCGCGTCGAGGTCGAGGTCTGGTACGACGTCGTGAAGTCGGCGAAGGCGCTCGAGGATGTGCTGGTGAAGGAGTCGTTCCGCCGCGTCAAGGTATGTCGTACCGAGACGCTGTGTCGTCTCAAGTACGTCGACGGCCAGGAGCGGCGGACGCGGCTGCAGAACGTGGTGCCACCCCTGCATTTCGACGATCAGTCGATCGACGTCGCGTCGGTGTTCGTCGAGCAGATCCGGCAGGCGCTTGCCGGCATGACGGATCGCCAGAACGTGCTCGTCAAGTTCGTTGGTTACACGGACAACGCGCCCCTCAGCGAGCGTAACGAGCGGATCTACGGCGACCACGTCGGCCTGTCGAAAGCGCGCGCGCGGCGGGTCGCGCTCGCGATCCAGGAAGCGTTGAAGCTGCCGACCTCCGCCATCGACAGCGATGGCCGCGGCATGGAGCGACCGCTGGCGGCGAACGAGACGGCGACCGGACGCGCGTTGAATCGGCGCGTCGAGGTCGAGTTCTGGTACGACGATCCTCTGCAGGAGCTGCCGGACGAGCCGCAACTGTGTCCGGCGCCGGGCTCCGAGGTCGTGACGCGCGTCTACGACCCGCCGTGGGGCGCGCCGGCGCCGCTGGCGATCGAGAACGGCCAGCCCGTGATCCCAGCCGGCTATGCGGCCGCCCTGTCGCGAGCCCTCGGCGACATCGCCGCGCGCACGAAGCCGCGCTTGCGCTTCATCGGCTACACCGGTAACGACCCACTCGAGCGGCGCACGGCGCTCGTCTACGGCGATGACATCGGCCTGTCGGCCGCGCGCGCGCGTCGCGCCATGGAGGCCGTCGTCGCAGAGCTCGGGCTGTCGGCTGGCCAGGCGGAGTTCGAAGGCCGCGGCTACGTCTACGCGGACGATGTCGTGAACGCAGGGTTCACGCAGGACAAGACCTCAAAGATCGTCGTGCAGGCCGTCTATGACGAGGCTGCACAACTCGACGACTACGACGGCGTCGAGATCACGCCGCTGAATCGAGAGCTCACGCCCAAGAACGCGTTCGGCCTGAATCTCATGCGAATCACCGTCGACGGCGAGCCGCTCGACGACCCGGGCCGCAGCTCGGCCGACGTGCAGCGTTGCACCGACGTCGCGCTCGACCAGGCGAAGATTCAGTTCGCGTTCGACGGTCTCGAGGCCGCGCGGCGCCTGTCCGTGGCGTCCAAGCCGACGATTCTCGAGCTGCAGCGTGCCGGCGAGCAGGCGCTCGCCGCGCCCGCGCGGTTCACGATGTACACGAACTACTCGGCGTTCATCGAGCGAGCGGAAGTGCGGATCTTCGAGCGGGATCAGTCACTCGAGAGCCCACCGATCGACGTGGTGGCGCTTGGTCCGGACGGCAGCGCCGAATGGTCGCCCGCGCGCACGCTGCTTGGCAGCAGTGCGCGCGAGCTGAAGTACGTCGTGCGCGCCTACGCGAAGGAGACGTTCGACGAGACGCGGCCGCAGGTCCTGTCGCTCGTCTACGCGCCGCGTAGTGCGGCCGAGCCTGCGTCGGACGAGCCGAGCGAGCCCGACGCGGCCCCGGAAGAGGACACGAGCCCGCGCCGAAGGCAGCCCCGCCGAGCAGAGTCCAGCCGAGCAGGTGCTTGACTCCGTGCTCGACCACGTAGCCACCGCCACCGACGCTGCGACCGGCGCAGCCGCGACGGCCGAGGCGGCGCCACCGATCGATGTGTCCGACGAGTCTTTGCGGCTCGCGTATGGCGAGAACACCCTGAAGGTCACGAACATTCAACTTGGCAGCGGCTCCGTCACCGTGCGCGGCAGCGCCGTTCCGCCGGGGCACACGGTGTGGGTGGCCGGTCACCCGGTGCCGGTCGATGCGAGCGGCAACTTCGTGGCGCAGGAAATCCTGCCGTCCGGGCTGCATACCGTCGAGGTGGCGGTGCTCGACGAGCAGGGTAACGGCGAGCTCTATCTGCGCGACCTCGAGCTCGAGCGGAAGGACTGGTTCTACGTCGGGATGGCGGACCTCACGCTGTCGCACAACGACACGACCGGACCGATCGACCTGCTGCAGGGCGACAACCCGACCACCGCTCTCGACTCATCGGCCGACGCACGCCTGGCCTTCTACGTGAACGGCAAGTTCGGTGCCGACTGGAAGCTCGCGGCAAGTGCCGATACGCGCGACGAGCCGCTGTCGGATCTCTTCAGCAACTTCCTGAACAAGTCGCCGGACTCGCTGTTCCGGCGCATCGATCCCGACTATCACTACCCCACGTTCGGCGACAACGGAACGGTCGAGGAGATGGCGCCGACGCTCGGCAAGTTCTACGTGAAGCTCGCTCACCACGATAACTACGGTGTCTGGGGCAACTTCAAGGTCGGCTACATGGACAACGAGCTGGCCCAGGTCGACCGCGGTCTGTACGGCGCCAACCTGCACTACGAGTCGCCGACGGCCACGAGCTTCGGCGAGCGGCGCTTCGCCGTCGACGGGTTCGCGGCCGAGCCGGGCACCGTGGCGAGCTGGGAGGAGTTTCGCGGTACCGGCGGCTCGCTGTACTTCCTGCACCGGCAGGACCTGCTCACGGGTTCGGAGCGCGCGCGTATCGAGATTCGGGACCGCGTGTCGGGCCTCGTGACAGGCGTGCGGAATCTAGTGCCCTCGATCGACTACGACATCGACTACCTGCAGGGCAGGATCCTGCTGTCCGAGCCGTTGTCGGCCACCGCAACCGACGATCTGCTCGTCCGCAGCAACGCGGTGCAGGGCGACGAGGCGTATCTGGTCGTGCGCTACGAGTACACGCCGGGATTCGACCAGCTCGACGCCGTGTCCGTGGGCGCGCAGGGGCACTATTGGTTCAAGGAGCGGGTCAAGCTGGGGCTCACGACGAACAGCAACGACGTGGACAACACGAGCAGCGGCCTGAGTGCGACCGACGTGACGGTGCGCTTGAGCTCCGACTCGTGGTTCAAGCTGCAGGGTGCGAGGACCGAAGGCCTGATCACGGGCGCCGTGCGGTCCGAGGACGGCGGCTTCGGCTTCGCGGGCTACGACGCCCTCGCGTTCTCGAACGCGGATGCGGGCGGTTACCGCGCCGACGTGAGCCTCGAGCTCGGCGATTTCCTGAAGCGCGCGAAAGGCCGGTTGACGCTATATACGCAGAGTCTCGATGCGGGCTACTCGGCACCGTCGCTCGCGACGTTGACCGACACGCAGCACTCGGGCGGCTCGTTCCGGATGCCGGTGACGGACAAGGTCTCGCTGATCGCGAAGAGCGACCGGCGCGTCCAGGACCAGGGGCTGTCGGCGAACGCGCAGGAGATCGACCTGGCTGTACCAGCTGAACGACAACTGGCGCGTCAGCACCGGCGTTCGCAAGGACGAGCGCATCGACCAGTCGCCGGTCGTGCCGCTCACGCAACAGCAGGGCGAGCGGACGGATGCCGTGGTGCAGGTGGGCTACGATTCGAAGGGCCGCTGGAGCACGTATGGCTTCGTCCAGGACACCACGTCCGTCACGGGCGACCGCGAGGCAAACTCGCGCGTCGGCACCGGCGGAGCGTACCGAATCTCCGAGAAGCTGCGTATCAGCGCCGAGATCTCCAACGGCGATCTCGGCGCGGGCGGCCGGTTCGGCACCACGTACATGCACTCCGACAGAACCAGCATGTATCTGAACTATGCGCTCGAGAACGAGCGTGGCGACAGCGAGCTGACGAGCACGCAGGGCGCCGAGGGCAATACCGTCGCCGGCATCAAGACACGCTTCTCGGACAGCACGAGCGTGTACCTCGAGGAGCGTTACCGCAGCAGCGCCCTGGCCTCGGGCCTGACGCATGCGACCGGCGTCAGCCTGGCGCCGACGGAACGCCTGAACATCGGCGCCAGCACGGACATCGGAACCCTGCGTAATCTGCTGACCGGCGCCGAGACGCAGCGCCGCGCGGCCGCTTTCCGCATCGGCTACGGGTTGAGTGCCCTGCAGTTCTCGACCGGGGTCGAACTCCGCTCCGACGAGAGCGAGGCGCTCGATACCTCACTCAGCACGCGGAAGACGTGGCTGTTCAGGAACAATCTGAAGTACCAGATCAATCCGGATATGCGGCTGATCGGCAAGCTGAATCACTCCGATAGCGTGAGCTCGCTAGGACAGTTCTACGACGGAGGCTTCACGGAAACCGTCCTGGGCTTCGCCTATCGGCCGGTACGCAACAACCGGATGAATACGCTCGTGAAGTACACGTACTTCTACAACGTGCCGACGACGGATCAGATCACGTTGAACAACACGGCGGCAGAGTTCATCCAGAAGAGCCAGGTCGTGGCTGCCGATCTCACGTATGACGTGGGGCAGCGCTGGTCGATCGGTGGCAAGTATGCGCATCGGCGCGGCCTCGTAAGCCTCGATCGGGAGAATCCGGAGTTTTTCGCCAATACCGCCGATCTGTACGTCGTGCGCGCCGACTTTCGCTTCAAGGAGGACTGGGAAGGCATGGTCGAGAGCCGGATCTTGAGCCTCCCCGATGTCCGGGATCAGCGGAGCGGCGCGCTCGTGGTTATCTCGCGCCGGCTTGGCGATCATCTGAAGGCCGGCGTGGGCTATAACTTCACGGACTTTTCCGACGACCTGACAGACCTGAGCTTCGACCATCGTGGTGTATTTCTGAATATGACGGGCGCGCTGTAGTGCGCGACATCTGCGTTGAACGCATCACCCGGCATGAGACAGCCGCGGCAAACCTTTGTCAGCCGGACGGTCGCTGGCCGGCGAAAACCGCCAACTGAGCACCGAAAGCACGCTCGTAAGCAGGGCGCGCTTCGGCGCGGGCTATATAGGCGGAGAGGTTCGGATATCCATTCAGCAGTCCCGAAGGTTTCAGCCTCTGTAGCACGTGCACCATCATCAGGTCGCCCGCGCTGAACGCACCATCGAGCCAGTCGGCATCGCCCAGGCAAACGGAAAGTTGCTTTAGCCGGTTGCGAACGCGATCCTCGACCAGAGGCATGCGCTCCTTGTTCCAAGGCTTGTCGGCTTCAAGAAGTCTGGCCGTTGCAAGCTCGAGAATCGGCGGCTCCACGGTGTTGACCGCTGCAAACATCCAGGTGATTGCGCGCGCCCGCGAATTGGGCTCGCCAGGCAGCAGCCCCGCGTGGTGATCGGCGATATGGAGGATGATCGATCCAGTCTCGAACAGGGCGAGATCTCCTTCTTCATAGGTCGGAATCTGCCCAAAAGGATTGAGCGCGAGATGCGCGGGGTCCTTCATCTGGGCGAAGGAAAGGAGACGAACCTCGTAGGGTTGGCCAACCTCTTCAAGTGCCCAGCGAACGCGCGTGTCGCGCGCCAGGCCCTGGCCGCGATCAGGCGACGCAGCAAACGCGGTTATGGTGGGGGTCATTTCCTGTGCCCAGATTCATTTCTATTGGCGCGCCAATTCAGCGCACACCGGTCCTGTCGGCCGTTCGCGACGGCCGCTTGGTCGGACGCGCGTTCGGATGTAGAGTTTCCGAGTCAAAGTGAATCTTGAGAGCAACATCATGCGATCGTCAATCCTGATTTTGTCGGCGTGGCTCGCGGCTGCAAGCGCAATGACTTGCATGGCCGCCGAGGAAAACCCCTCTGTAAAACAGGACGCCAAGGATGTCGGTCACGCCGTCGGCGAGCTGGCGCACGATGTCGGCCACGGCGCGAAGAAAACGGCGAAAGCGGTGGGGCACACTGCGCGCGACGTCACGCGCACGATCGGCCACACAGTTCGCGACGGCGCGAAGGAAACCAAGAAGGCTGCCAAGGGCGAGTCAGAGAAAAAAGCAAAGTAAGGAAAAGACAGAACTCGCGCCGCGGCCGTGGACCCCTTGATCGCGCTGTACCTACAGCCGCCTCCGCCACGGATGGACAGCGCGTCCGTCGGCACAGTACTTTAGCGTCTTCGCACCAAGGGGGACGACTCGTGATAAGACCTGCGACGACCGCGCTCGCGCTACTGGCGCTCGCACTCGGCTGCAACAATCTGCACGCTCAAGCGCCGGTGGCGCCGGCGCCCACCGGGCCAACGCCGACCGGCCTCGTCGTGGGCTCGGGTAACTACTTCAGCCCGGTCACCGCCAACCTCGAGAAGGCGGTCGCGTTCTATCGCGACGGGCTCGGGCTCGACGCGCAGGCCGCACCCAGCGACCTGACCAGCAATGCGCCGCTGATGAACATGTTCGGCTTGCCCGACGCGACGCTGCGCCAGCAGATCGCTCGCACGCCGGCTGTTGCAGGTGGAGTCGAGATCGTCGAGCTCTCCGGTGTGAACGGCAAGCCCGTCGAACGACGGAATCAGGATCCGGGCGCCGTCACGTTGGTAGCGACGGTGCGCGACCTCGACGCGACGCTCGCGCGGCTCGAACGCCTCGGCGCGCCGGTCGTCACGCGCGGTGGCAAGCCGGTGGCGATTGGCCAGAGCGGTTTGCGGATCGCCGTCGTGAAGGACCCGGACGGCCATTACGTCGAGATCGCGCAACCCGCACAGCTGCCGGAGACGCAAGCGCCGCCGACCCAGAACGTCGTTGCGATGGCCGTTCGCCTCACGGTGAACGACATCTCTAAAACGATGAGCCTCTACGGCGATGCTCTCGGGCTAAAGGTAAATCGTGCACCGGGTGAGCCGAGTGGCGACGAGAAGGTGCTCGGAGCCCTCGGCGTGGACAGCGGCAAGTACCGCGTCGGCTTGTTGCAGGTGCCTACCTCGGGCTTCGAGGTGCGGTTCATCGAGTTCTCGGGCGTGGACAGGAAAACCGTGCAGGGCAAGATCCAGGACCCAGGGTCCACACGTATGCAGCTGCGCGTGCGGGACATCGACGCCGCGATCGCCGTGTTCAAGCGCTTCGGCGGTGAAGTTATCTCGACCGGGGGCAAGGCACTCGACCTGCCGGCCGGCAACAACAAACTCAAGGTCGCGATCGTGCGCGACCCGAACAATCTGTTCGTCGTGCTCATAGAGTCGCCGCCGCCAGCCGGCTAACCTGCGCAACCGCGCCCATAGCTCAGCGGAATGGAGCTTTAGCCCACGAAGAACAGGTGGCCTACTTGGCCCAGATCGTCGGCGTCGGCCTTGTCGTAGCATCGTTGGTTTATGTCGGCAGGCAGCTACGCCAAAACACTGAAATGATGCGCCAAAACGCAGCTGCGCATTACGTTAACCTTCAAGAGCGGCTGTGCGGCGAAGTTGCGAACAGTCGCGAGTTGGCCGAGCACTGGCTGAAAGGGGCGTCAGATTCAATAGCCTCGATGAAGTGGACCGGCAAAGAGTGATGCTATTCGAGTGGAGAGCTATAAAAAGAAGGGTAGAAATGAAGTTTGGTGTCTTTGATCACATGGACGAGGGCGATGTTTCCCTCGAACGACAATTCGAAGAACGGCTGAAGCTGGTCGAGGCCTATGACGACTTGGGCTTCTATGCTTATCACCTCGCTGAACATCACGGCACACCGCTGGGACTTGCGCCGTCGCCCGGCATCTTTCTGGCGGCCGTTGCACAACGTACGAAACGGCTGCGATTCGGGCCGCTCACATACTCCTTGCCGCTATATCATCCGATTCGCTTGATAGAAGAGATCTGTATGTTGGATCAATTGAGCGGCGGGCGATTCGAGTTGGGTGTCGGCCGCGGTGTATCACCGATAGAAGTCGGTTTTTACGGTGTCGATGCCGAAGCGGGGCCACGGCAGTTTCCTGAGGCGTTGACGCTAATCAAAGAAGGGCTGGCGGCTGACGAACTGACCTTCAGCGGCGAGTTCTATAATTTCGACAAAGTCCCAATGGTGCTGCGCCCGGCACAGAAGCCGTACCCACCACTATGGTACGGGGTGACTTCGCCCGATGCGACTCACTGGGCGGCCCTGGAAAGTGCACATATGGTTACGCTGCTGCCGACCGATGGCGCACGCGTCGTGATTGATCGCTATAAGTCTGAGTGGGCCGGTTTCGGCAGGTTGGAGAGGGATCTGCCTTTGATGGGCGTTATGCGGCTGGTGGTATTGGCCGAGACAGACGCTCAGGCTCTACGCACAGCGGAGCGCGCCTACGCATCCTGGCTTGGGCACATGCGACTGCTTTGGGATCAACGCGGCATGGAATTTCCGCTGCGTCTACCACCCGAAATCGGTCCGATGATGCAAGTCGGTGCAGCGTTCGTCGGAACAGCGGCAGGCTTCCGAGATTTCATCGCCCACAGCGTTGAGCCCATCGGCGCGAATTACATCACGTGTGACGTTGCGTTTGGAAATATGACGTTCGATGAAGCCATGCAGACGACACAGCTGATCGGACAAGACGTCATTCCCGCATTCGTCGAGTAGCGAAGCTCGGAGGTTCCGTTGAACGCGTCGAGACTCCGAGTTACATGGTAGTCAGCAAGCCCGCAAACGCCCCGATCTGGTCGGAAGCGGCCGGACTGCTTGGGCGCTAGAGGGGTCGCGTTACGCCCGAAACCGGACGTTGGCGGTTAGAATCTGGGGAACCGCGTTCGACCCTTTGTCGCCGTTCGCATAATCGCTAAGATCAGCGTGGATCAGTCGATTCGAGAACGAAAATGAAGAAGATCGACATCGGTCAGTTGAGTCAAATTCTGGCGAACGTTGGCGTACTGCTCGGACTCGTCTTCTTAGCACTACAGATTCGCCAGAACCAAAACGCACTTAGTGAGCAGAATGCGCTCACGCGGTTAACGGTTCGCGATACACAGTACGAAAACAACAGCAGGCTGCGGCATCTGCTCCTGGCCAATCCCGACCTTCAAGAGGTGATGATCAAGGGAGACGCCGGTCATGAACTGACTGCAATGGAGAAAGCTCGTTATCGGACCCTGTGTAACGAAATCTTGTTCATGAACCTGACGTCATTTACGCGCGCGGAAGCGCTCGGCTTTACCGGCGGGCTCAGACCAGACGTTAGCTCCACGACTCGCTCCATCCGTCGGTCCAAGGCATTCAAAGACTGCTTGGGAAGACACCTCTGAGGCTTTTAGATCGGACGGCAATGACTCTTTCGTAGACGAAGTCGAGCGAGTATTGGGTGCTCCTTGACCGACAACAATTGGCCGAAGTGTGCCCCACAGGCTCAGTTCTTAACCGGGCATTAACGGCTGCAAAGCGGCGATTCAGCGTTAGTATCCCGGGGACCGGGTTCGACCCGATGCGGCCGTTTCCGAGTTCGCCGGGATCACGCGTCCTCAATCCATTCGAGAGCAATAATGAAAACTAAGAAGATCGATGTCGGCCAGTGGATAGGAATACTAGCCAACATCAGCGTCCTCGCTAGCATATTGCTGCTGGTTTACCAGCTCAATCAAAACCGTCTGATGATGCAAGCGCAGACGCGTACTGTTTTGGCGCAAGGAGTGACAGACATTCTTTACCGCCTTTCTGCCGACAACGATATCTCGGAACTATGGAATCGGGGTATCGCGGGTGATGAGCTAAACGAAACCGAAGCCGGCCGTTTCACGCGCTTGGTGCTCTCGCAATTGAGGTATGAGGAAAACGTACATTACCAATACCGTCTTGGCTTGTACGATGAAATCGAGTTCGCCGCACAAAAAGAGGCGTGGCGGCGCGCATACAGTACGCCTGGTGCCGCACAGGTTTGGTGCGCGGTACGTATGTCGTTCTCACCAGGGTTTGCGGCCGAGATCAACGAACTGCTCCCCGAAAAATGTCGCTGATTACTTTGAAACGACAACCAAGAGCAATTCATCGCTATCGGCGCGCCACTCTCCCCGTTGAATAGCCGTTTTCTGCTGTGCCGCCGTCGCTCGGGTGTTAGCGTCTGACCTTCAGTGTCGAAGTTCGCGCCATTGCGGCGTCATGCGAAGGTTCTAGGAGAACAAGAATGAGTGAAGAACATCCCGCCCAAACGATCCTTTCGCTGTCCACGGCGTATTGGGCATCTCGATGTCTGCACCTGGTCGCGGACGTTGGCATCGCGGACGCACTAGGCGACGAGCCGCTGCCTGCCACGGCTCTTGCCGCCAAGACCGGCACGAACCCCGACGCGTTACATCGGGTTCTGCGCGCGCTGACCAATCACGGGATTTTCACGTTGAAGGATGGGCGCTTTTCGCACAATTCTGCGTCCCGCCTGCTGCGTTCAGACAATCCAGCCTCTATGCGGTCGCTGGCTCGAATGATGGGGCTCGATTTTCATTGGGACGTATTCCGCGAGCTTGGGCACAGCCTGAAGAACGGCGAGTCGGCCGCGGACAAAGCGGTCCCGGGCGGGCTATTCGAACATCTGCGCGCGCACCCGGAAGACGGGCGCATCTTTAACGAGGCGATGGTCGGCAAGTCTTTCGGGCAAATCGGGCCTCTGCTCGGTGCTTATGACTTCACGGCCTTCAAGACCATCGGCGACATAGGCGGTGGAGTAGGCCACCTGCTCGCGGCAATCTTGAATACGGCACCGGCGGCCAAGGGTGTGCTGTTCGAGTTGCCGCAGGTCATCGCACAAGCGAAATCTACTCCGAACCCGCGCATCACCTATGTCGCGGGGGATTTCTTCAAGGACTCGATTCCTCCGTGCGATCTCTACGTGATGATGACCGTGATTCACGATTGGTCGGATGCGGATTCCATCGCGATCCTGAAAAACCTCAGGGCGCATGCGCCGGCAGGCGCGAGGCTTCTGTTGGCGGAGGCCGTCATCGATGAGGGTGCCAGGGGCAGTTTCCCAATCGATTTAGACATTGAGATGTTGGTGTTCGCCTCGGGTCGCGAACGCACCGAAAGCCAGTGGAGCGGTTTGCTCGATAAGGCCGGCTTTAAGCTGGTCCGGGCGATGCCGCTCGCGGGAATTACTGGCCTCGTCGAAGCCGTGATCGCATAGCAAAGGCCACGAACGCGGAGTACCGTGCAGGACCCACCGACGACACAAACGAACGCGTATGACGCCGTTTCGCGATAGTCAGCATCGCACCGCGCAACAATTGCGCATGGTGCAGCGGCAGGTGACGCCAGATTTCCTGGATCGGCGACAGGAGTGGCGGCGTCTATTCGCGGAAGCCTGGGGTACGTTCCTGCTGGTTCTCGTCGCCGCCGGCGGCGGGGCGGTGGCCGCCAAGAGCGGCGGTGCCGTCAGCCTCGGCATGATCGTGGTTGCACCTGGCCTCATGGTCATGGCGATCATCTACTTCATGGGCACGGTGAGCGGAGCGCATTTGAACCCGGCCGTTACGCTGGCCTTCGCGGCGCGGCGCAATTTCCCTTGGCGCCGGGTGCCGGGCTATATCGCGGCGCAGATCGCCGGCGGTATCGCGGCGAGTTTGTTCCTGCGATTACTCGTGGGGCCCGCTGGCACACTGGGTGCGACTCTGCCGGGCAATGGTTTTGGCACCGCAGCCGCCTTGGCGACGGAAGTCGTTCTGACCGCCGGTTTGGTGAATACGATCCTGGGCACTGCCGCCGGCGCGCGCAATATCGGCGCAAATGGCGCGATAGCGGTCGGTGGCTATATTGCGCTGGCGGGCCTTTGGGCGGCGCCGATCAGCGGCGCGTCGATGAACCCCGTGCGGTCCTTTGCGCCCGACCTCGTGCGCGGCGATTTCGCGACGACGTGGATCTATGTCGTGGGACCGCTGCTCGGCGCACTCATAGGCGTTGCCTTCGAATGGATTTTGAAGGGTAAACCCACTGCGGCCGGCTCAGTTGCGGCGCAGGGCACTCTCGGCGACGATCGCTCGACGCCTACCGACGAGTGACGACGACGGGAGCCCCTCTCGGCCGCCCCTCCATCTCGAGCAGCCGCCGCTTGCGGGGCAGCCCCCACCGATAGCCGCCGAGCTCGCCGCCGCTGCGCAACACGCGGTGGCACGGAATCAACACGCTGACCGCGTTACGGGCGCACGCGCTCGCGGCAGCGCGCACCGACCGTGGCGCCCCGATGCCGCGTGCGACCTCGGTATACGACGTCTTTTCGCCATAGGGAATCGTGCGCAGGAACTCCCACACGCGTTTCTGAAACGCCGTGCCCCGAATGTCGAGCGGCAGCTCGGCCGTTGAAGGTTTGCCTTCGAGGTGTGCATTCAACGCCTGCATCCACGCCGCGAACTCGGGTCCAGAGCCTGCGGGCGACGGCGCTACGCTCGCGTTCGGGTACTCCGCCGCGAGCTGCTCGAGCAGCTCGCCCTGCGAGTCGCCGAACTGTAGATAACAGATCCCGCGATCCGTCGCGCCGATCAGCACGTGGCCCAGTAGAGTGGCGCCGAACGCAAACGAGATCGCCTCGTTCGCTCCACCGCGGCGGTAGCTGCGTGGTGTCATGCCGAGGTGAACGTTCAGCCGGCCGTACACCGCGCTGCTCGATTCGAACCCTGCGTCGTAGATCGCGTTCGTCACGGACGAACCTGAGCGCAGCCGGCGTTTCAGCTCCTGCACACGCGCCTGCTCCACGTATTCGCGCGGCGTGATGCCGAGGAACGACTTGAACAACCGATGCAGCTGGAACGTGCTCAAGCCCGCCCGGCGGCCGAGCGCCTTCAAATCGTGCCGTGCGGTTGGGTTGCCGTCCACGTGGCGGCACACGGCGAGCAGTGTCGTTAGCGAGGAGGCGGGCGTGTGGTCTTTGGTGGTTCGGCGACTCATGGCGGGGCCCTCTTCGGCGTTGCGGCGAGAATGCGCGAGCCCACTGCCCCATGCTATCGGAATCTTGCGCAGCCCTCCGCAAGAAACGGATAGAGCGCCCGTCGCCCGCCCGCTAGGGTACCCGCACCTTCCGGAGCTGCTCGCGTTCGTCGAGAATCTGCATGCCCTGAAGCGCATCGCCACTCCGGAGGAAATCGCGCCTTCGGTGTTGTATCTGGCCTCGGATGCATCGAGCTTCACTACCGGTAGCGCATTTCTCGTCGACGGCGGCGTTTCGGTGAACAAAACTTAAGTTGGCGCCGCCGGAGGCTGTCAGCAAACTGTCAGAAAGAGTTGGCAGGATGTTGACTCGCGTCTGCAACGGAGCTGCTCATGACGATCGAAGGCGCTTACGGCCGCGCACCCAGCCAGGATTTCCCCGATCTCAAGTTCGAGCGCGCGCTGCACGAGCCGCCCGAACCCTCCGTGGATCCTCCCGCGTGTACGCCGTTCGACGTCGTCGACGAGAGCGGGCTGCTGCGGTTGCGCAGGTACCGGCCGGATAACCTTCCAGCCAACGGACCGGCGGTGCTGCTGGTCTACTCCCTGTTCAAGCGGCCATACGTGCTCGACCTGCTGCCCGAACGCAGCGTTGTCCGCAACCTGCTTGCGCAGGGCTTCACTGTTTATCTCACCGACTGGCAGCCGCCGCAGATGGAGAACCACGAGCGCGGCTTCGACGTGTACGTGAACGGCGACCTCGCGTGTGCAGTGAACCACGTGCGCGCGCACGAAGGCGTGGAGCGCGTGCCGCTCGTCGGCTTCTGCTTTGGCGGGTTGCTCGCGTTGCTCTATGCCGCGTTGCATCCGGAAAACGTGGCGCGTGTGGTACCCGTGGCCGTGCCTATAGAAATGGAGTCGTTCGCGCCCACGATCGTCGAGTATGTCGTGCGGCTGTTCGGCAACGTGCCCGGCTGGTGGATTCGCGCGTGGCTGAACGCAGGTGTTCCGGGCCCGGCGCACCTGTCACGCTACATCGCGGACGAGCTCGAGGAGCCGGCCTTGATCCGGACGGCCGCGGGCGCCCGCGTGGCGCGCGCGCTCCAGCCGTGGCTCGACAGCGACGTGCCACTCACGGGCCAAGTGTTTCGCGAAGCCATGTGCAATGCGTACTGGAGCCGCGATCTCGCGCGGAGCCGGCTGCGGGTCGGCGGCCGCCTCGCGGCGCTCGAGAACATCGAGTGCCCGGTGCTGAACGTGAGTGGCGAGCGCGACAAGCTCGTGCCGCCGGTGTCGGGCAACGCGCTCGTCGAGCGCCTCGGCCGGGAGCTCGTGACGAACCTGGTGTTTCCCGCCACTCACTTGGGCCTGTTGCTCGGCGCCGCAGCGCACAGGGAGCTTTGGCCGAACGTCGGAGGCTGGCTCAAAGCCTAGTCCGAAACGGGCGCGCCGCGGTGGCGCGGCCAGCCGATTACGGGCTAGCGGGCGAGTGCGAAGACAGCACGATCGCCCGTTGCGCACCGGCTTGGTGTCTTCACGGTCCGGTCACCGCGACGTCGAAGCACGTCTCGCCGATCGGCGGATGGCTCGGGTCATTGGCGATATTGGTCCATTCGTAGACCTCGAGTGTGTAGTCGCCTGGGGACAACGGCGCAGTGAAGCTCTCGGTGCATACGCCTGGAGTGGTCTGCCACGACTGCGTGCACGAAGCGCTCGACGGGTTTTTCGAGCTGGCGATGGGCCCGACTTGATGCAGCACGAGGTCCGGGTCGGCAGCCGCGGGTGGACTGACTGCGGCCGCCTGGAACGTATAGGTGCCCGAGGTTGTAACGGAAAACCTCACGTAGCGTCGCGAGCCCAGTGCGTCTTCAGAGCCCGCATTCTTGAACACGTCCAGACTACAGACGTTACTCGCGCCGCCGTTGACGGTGACGCTGTCATAGACTGAGACGAGCTTGGGAGTTGCGGGCGTACCGAAGTGCGTCTCCGTGGTCCCGTAGTCGTCGACGATGCTGTCCATGCCCTCCGCTCTGACGAGCGCATCGATGTTGGCTTGGTCCTGCGGCGCGGCGTTTTGCAGCGCGTTGATGAACGGAAAGATGCTCGTTTGAGCCGGCGTGTTCTTCAGCGGGCCGGTCAGCGCGTCGAAAATCGGCCCGAAGCCGAGCGCCACGTTGTCCTGCGTCGTTGAACCCTCCGGCACGAAATTGGTGTTCGAGTCGTAGAGGTTGTAGATCAGCTCGCGGATAGATCTCTCGCTGAACCAGCCCGGCGTTGGATTGGGATTCGTGGCGGGGTCTCCCTCGACGTTGAACGAAAAGCCCTGCGCCTGGCCCGGCCCCCGGGTGTTGCGGTAGATGGGGTCGCCGGTCACCATGGCCGCGACCGCGTCCCCCCAGCCTTCGCGGAACGCGGCCCGCATGTCGAGCTGATCGCCGGGTGCGTGCGGGCGGGGCTTGCCGTCGTCGCGGCCGAACGCGTCCGCAAGATATTGACCCCATACCTGCGAAATCACGTTGCGGTCGTACTCGTCGGTGTCCTGGTCTTGCGCGCCGAGCAGATAGATGTCGCCGCCTGACACGTAGAAGCTCGAGCCGATCTGCCCGGTCGAGGCGATCGGCCCGGTCGAGCTCACACTCGGAACGTTGTTCCCGCTCCAGTGGATTTGCAGGGTAGGAAACGCAAGTCCGGGCTCGTTCGCAAGCACGAACTGCATCGCATCGTAGACGGTATCGAGAATGGCGAACGGCGCGGCCACGCGCTCGCTCGTGTAGCTCGATCCGCCCCAGCCGGAAACCGCGTGCAGGTCGCGCGTCGCGCCGCTCGCGCCGAGCAGGAACGTATCGGAATCCAGCACGTAGAGGCCGTCGCCTTGAGTGTTGTCGAGGATGCCCACGCGCCAGCCCGGAGATCCGACGCGATTCAACTCGGCCCGCGCCCGCACGAACACGTTCCCGTTGGACGGCACGCCGATCGAGTAGGCGCCCGTGTCGTCGGTCGTCGTGCTCGCGAGAAGGTTCGAGCCGTTGATCACCTCGATCACGACGCCGCGGGCCGGCGCACTCCGGGTGTTTGCGTAATCGAGCTGTGGGACGCCGCCGACGTCCGCAGTGGGCACCAGATCGAACGTGACCGTGCCGCTTACCGTGACGTTCGGCCCGGTGGGTGGTGCGCTGCTGTCGCCGCCGCCGTGGTGGCAACCGCCGAGTAGGAGCACGGCGAGCATCGCTGCCGCCTGCCGAAGACCTGCATTGGAAGTCATCCTTTTCCTCCGTTCGAACTGCGCCAGCACGCAGGCAGACAACGCACGAGCCCCGAAGTGGATGACAAGCGCGGTCTGCGTTTGGCGAGAAGCGTTTGTGCCCGCTTTGCCGATGGGCTGTGGCCGCGTCCGGCCCTATTCCGTGGCGCCACGCTCCGGGCCGTACCAGGCCGGCCAGCCCGTCGACTTTGCGTCCGGCAGGTTGAAAAGCACGGCCTGGATCTCTTCGATGTAGCCGTGCCGCACCGCGAAGAACTCGGCCACGAGGCGGTCGTTGCTCGTGGCCACGCTCTGGCTCTTCGCGCCGCCCTTCAGTCCAAAGCGCACGATCGCCAAGACCACGCCGCGCTCCTCGTCGACGACGGGGTAGCGGCGATCCCAGATGTTGCGGCCACTGAACCGGCCCTCGTCGAAGCCCTTCGCCGTGTCGTTGAACACGCCGTCGCGCACGAGCCCGGTGGTTTGCAGGCCGTTCTCGAAACGGCGCGAGTCCGGCAGCAGACGTGCGCGGTTATAGCTCGGCGTGCCGTTCGTCTGGAACGCGCGCCAGTAGCTTTCGGCGGCGCCCATCAAATCGTAATAGGAATCGCGCTCGGCCTCGCGGATCGAGAGCTGAAAGTTCGTCGGCGGCTCTTTCAGGATGCGGTCGGGGTCCCAGAGCCGATCCGCTTCGCCCTGATTCGTCTTGATGGTTTCGATCTCGGTGATGGCGCCGCTCTGCACTTTGAGACGCAGCATGTGCATCGTCTTCGTGCCGTCGGCGTTGCGGATCACGGTCTGAGTGCCTGTGTCGCCTCGGCGCACGTTCACCGCGTCGAAGCGGTACGCGACTTCCGCCGCGCTGTCCCAGAACGTGGCCGCAAGTGGCTTCTCGCTGCCGTTCTCCGTGATGCGCGCTTTCGCCGCCTGCGGCAGCTTCTTCGCATCGTTGGCTACCAGCGCCGCGAAATAGGCGTCGACGAAGCCCGTCAGGCACGCGCGATCGCAAGGGGTCGTAGGTTGGGCGTCGGCGACGCTTGCCACGGTAGCGGCGAGCGTCGTCAACGCAAACGCCCACAGCCAGTGACGGTGCCGCGAAAGCGAAAGTACTGGCATGGCGTTTCGGCTCCCGCGTTACTTCTTGTTGTCCGGCTCGAGGCGCAGGATCGCCGTCGGCTGGCCGTAGATGTTGTCGGTGGCGAGATACACATAGCCGTCCGGGCCAACGCGCACGTCGCGGAGGCGGTACTGGCCTTGCAGCATCGGCTCCCGGTTCGTGACCACGGGGCCGTTCAGCGAGAACCGCACCAGCTGGCGATAGTTCGTGGCGATGCCGCCAACGAATGCGTTGCCCTTCCAGTTCGGGAACTTATCGCCTTCGTAGAACGCGAGGCCGGAGGTGCCGATCGACGGCACGAAGAACGCCTTCGGCTGCTCCATGCCTTCCTTGTAGCGAGTCTTGTGGATCTCGGTGCCGAGCGTGTAGTTCACGCCGTAGCCGATGACGGGCCAGCCGTAGTTCTTGCCCTTCTCGATCAGGTTCAGCTCGTCGCCACCCTGCGGGCCGTGCTCCGTTTCCCACAGCGCGCCCGTCTCCGGGTTCACCGCGAGGCCCTGCGGATTGCGGTGGCCGTAGCTCCAGATCTCGGGGAGTGCGCCGGCCTGGCCGACGAACGGATTGTCCTTTGGAACGCTGCCGTCATCGTTCAGCCGCAGGATCTTGCCCTGATGGTTGTTCAGGTGCTGCGCGGGGTGGCCTTCGAGGTTCGGGTCCATGCCGCCCTCGGGGCGCGGCGGGAAGAGCCCGGCCATGCGGTCGCCGACCGACATGAAGAGGTGGTTCTCCTTATCGAACGCGATGCGCGCGCCGAAGTGGCCCGGCGAGTCGCTCCACGCCTTGGCCTCGAAGATTTCCTTCACGTCGGAGAGCTTGTCGTTCTCGAGCTTCGCGCGCGAGAGGGCAGTGGTGCCCTTCTTGCCATCGCCGTCCGGCTTCGAGTAGCTCAAATAGATGTAGTGGTTCTGCGCGTAGTTCGGATGCACGACCACTTCCTGGAGGCCGCCTTGTCCTTGCGCCCGGACCTTCGGTACGCCCGGCACGGGATCGGGCAGCAGCTTGCCGCCACGCACGATGCGCAGCGTGCCGCCGCGCTCGGTGACGAGCATGTCGCCGTTCGGCAGCCAGGCCATGCTCCAGGGGTTCTTGAGCCCCTCGACAAACGTAGCGACCTTGAACTGCTCGCCGGGAGGACCCGGTGGCTGGGCCAGCGCGGAGCCTGCGAGGCCGACGCTCGCGGTGGCGCCCAAGAGCAAACGCATCGACGCACCGAATTGCGGTGGAACCTTCATGAATCAAACCCCCAGTTGCTGAGCCCCCGATCGCGGCGGCTTGAGCCGCACCGCAATCGATCTTTTCGTCACGCCCTTGACGAGCGTGGCCGGTATCTTAGCCCGAAGGCTTAGGCTCGAGCGACCCGACCCGTGCGGTGTGGCGCGATTTGACGCGTCGCACCCCATTCGGCGACGCTGTGATCGAGGCGTAACGGCGGCGGGCCTCGAGCCCAAAGCGCGGCCAAGGGGGGAAGGATCATGAACAGTCGCAGGGCATTTCTACGCGCCGCCGGCGGCGCGCTCGTAGCGCTCGGCGCGGCCGGCGTGGGTGCGCAGGCACCTGCCCGCAGAGAGCTCAAGATCGGCGGCCGGCGCGTACTGGTGGTCGACGTGCACGCGCATTGCATGTTCCCGGAGGTCGCGCGCGTGCCGGGCATTACGATGCCGCGTGTCGCGCCGCCGACGCTGGTCATGGGGCCTGAGCGCATCAAGATCATGGACGAGCGCGGCATCGACGTGCAGGCGCTCAGCGTGAATACGTACTGGTGGTACACGGCCGATCGCGACGCGGCGAAGCAGGTCGTCGCCATCCACGACGACGGCATTGCGGCGTGGTGCAGGGCGCATCCGCAGCGGTTCGTCGGGCTCTCTTCGCCGGCGCTGCAGTTCCCCGATCTCGCGGCCGAGCAGCTCGAGCACGCTGTGAAGAACCTCGGCATCCGCGGCGCCTCGATCGGGGGGCACGTGGCCAACGAGCCACCGTCCTCACCGAAATACGATGCGTTCTGGGCGAAGGCCGAGGAGCTCGGCGTGCCGGTGTTCATGCATCCGAACAACGCACAGAACATCGCGCGCGACGGCTCGCTCGACGGCCGCGGCAGCCTCGCGAACATCGTGGGTAATCCGCTCGAGACGACCGTGTTCCTGAGCCACATGATCTACGACGGCACGCTCGACCGGTTCCCGCGTCTGAAGCTTTGCGCGGCGCACGGCGGCGGCTATCTGCCGTCGTATCTCGGCCGTGCCGACGCGTCGTGCGTCGTGCGCGACGACGCGAAGTGCGCGAACAAGCGCAAGCCGAGCGAGTACTTCAGAGACCAGGTCCTGGTCGACTCGATGGTGTTCTCCACCGAAGGGCTGCGCCACCTCGTGGCCGAGACCGGCGTAAGCCAGGTCGTGTACGGGTCCGACATTCCCTACGTGTGGCCGGATACGATCGACGTGATCGCCCAGGCGCCGTTCCTCAAAGCCGCGGAGAAGGAAGCGATCTTCGGTGGCAACCTGCGTCGGTTGCTGAAGATCGAGGGATGACGGAGTAGCACGTGGGTGCGTTGCGATATCTGTTGTTCGCCGTGATCGGCGTCGTGATCGCGTCGGCGATGTTCGTACTGCTGAACGTGATCGTCAGCGCCAGCCAGGATGCGGGTACGGGGCTCATCGAACGCTGGATCATCCGTGCTACCTGCGCGCAATACGAGCTGCACGGCATGGTTCACGACGGGGCCGGCAGGCCCGTGCCGTTCGCCGTCGTCGAAGTGACCTACCTCGACGAGCAGCTCATGACGCGCAGCGGTGGCGATGGCGCCTTCGCTCTGAAGGCACCCGAGGCCGTGTGCGACCAGACGCCGCCGGCGAACGTCACTCTGCTCGTGACGGCCGACGAGTATCGACCGAAGCGGCAGAGTCTCGGATTCGAGGTGGCAGTGGTCGACGTGCGGCTCGAATCGCGCGAGTTTCGGCCATGAGGCTTGAACCCGCAGCACGAATGGCGGCACCCAGTGCAGTCAGCGCTGCGTACCTTTTCAATCGAGGAGCGTGTGGCAATGGGTTGGTTCGTGTCACTGAGGGAGCGCCTGTTCGCGCGCCGCGTCGTCCGGCGACTGTTGAAATCGTACGCCGCTGTCCACGCCGCCAAGCCGGAGTTGTCCGGCACGGCGTTGTATCGCGAGGTGCTACTGCACAGCGGGGCCGTGGATGCGACCCAAGTCGATCGCTGGCTCGTCGATGCCGAGGACAGCGTCGATGAATGGACCGCGCCGGGTCGCCACGGTCTCGGGCTGCGCGAGGTCGCGCACTTCCTCGTGATGTCGCGCTACCGGGACACGGGCAAGCCGGGCGCCACCATATCTTTTGGTTCGATCGTCAAGGCTTTGATTCCCGACCGTCTCTAGCGCGATCAGCGCTCCGGCGGCAACGACGCGAGATACGCGGACAGATTCAGAATGTCGTCCGCGGACAGCTTCGCCACGACCTGCACCATGAGCGGCGCCCATGGCCCGTGCCGCGTTCCCTGCTTGAAGTCGACCAGCTGGCGCGCGATGTAGCTCGGCGAGCGGCCGCGGAGGCTCGGCACCACGGCCAATCCGTTCAGGTTCTCGCCGTGACACACGCTGCACTGCGTGGTCTTCGCGCCCGCCGTCGCAAGGGCCTTGCCCCGCGCCACCGCGCCGACCGGCACGTAGGCGATGAAATCCGAATGCGGGTTGCGTAGGACTTCGCTGTACTCCGTATTGCGCGGCGTCTCGATGATGCGTTTGCCGAGGGGCTCCATGCCGGCCTCGGCGCCTTCGAGCTTCAAGTACATGCCGCCGCGCGGCGAGGTCTTCGGCACCGTCTTGGTTTCGACGACGTCGATCCACGGCGTCCATTGCATGGCGCCGAAGTACTCGGCGGCCTGTTGGATCTCTTCATCGGTCATGGCGGCCGCGAAAGCGACCATGCGCGGCGTGTTCGGTTTGCGCATGTCGGCGCTCATGCGCAGCCCGTGCTTCATGTCGGCGAGTTGCTGGGCGAAGTATTCCTTCGGAAGCCCCGCGACGCCCGCGTTTTCCGGCCGGCCTTTGCCGTTCGGGTAATGGCACAGCGAGCATGCCCAGATACCGGCGGCCTCGCGGCCGTGGGCCACAATGCTTGGCATGTTCGGGTGGTCGCCGGGGAACCAGTCGGCCGGTCCAAAGCGATTGCGGATCTGATCGAGCACGAACGTCTTGTCCGTGCCGGGCAGCCCGCGTTGCGTGCCGTCGTCGGTGGGCGCGGGTGGGTCGGTTCCCGGCGAGATCGCGTAGGCCCACGCGAAGTCGTCGATCAGGGTTTGCGCGCTCGCGCTCGCGGTGCAGAGGACCGACACCATGGCCGCGACGAGCCAGGTGGGCCGGGAGAGCGCCGCCCTAGTAGTCGTCGCGATCGTCGTCATCGTCTTCGCGATCGTCGTCATCATCATCGTCGTCCTCGTCCTCGTCGTCTTCGTCTTCGACGTCGTCGTCGCGGTCGTCTTCTTCAGCGCTGTTTTCGTCCTCGCGCACCCAGTCTTCAGGCTCTGCGATGCGCTCCAAGTCCATCTCGTACCACTCGGCGGACTCGAGGTCTTCGAGTTCGCCGTCGGCGTGTTGAATCTCGACCAGGTCGTCGTCCTCGTCGACAGTCACGACCTTGAAGGTCTCGTCTCTTTCCAGATCGCGGTACCAGCGACCGGCTGTGGGGATCAGTTCACGGCTCATGTTCTTAAGTTAGTCCTTTGGCTAAGCAAGCGTTGGCTCGCAGTTGCGGCGACAACGTAGCAGAATTGGTCGATCAGAACTACCAACCAGCGGGCGTGGCCGGGTCGTTGCGCATGTCTTAAGGCGGCCGCAGAACAGGCCTGAGGTTCAGCCCGCTTTCTTCTTCAGGCCGTCGTCGACAGTGATGTTCTCGGGCACGAGTTTCATGCCGGCCGCTGTCGCTTGCTGATCGAGCAGGATCGCGAAGTCGCAGTCCGTATGGCCCGCCTCGACGGCCGCGTGGACGAGCTCGCGCGTGATATGCGTGACCGGCAGCTCCACGCCGAGGTGCTTGGCGGCCTTCAGCCCGAGATCGAGATCCTTGAGCAATAGCACGGGCGTGAACGTGGGCGTCCAATCGAGGTTCACGAACGCCGGTGTCTTGTAGCGCGAAAACATCGAGCCCATGACACTGTTGTTGATGAACTCGAGGAATGCACTGCGCGGCACGCCGCCTTTCTCGGCCAGCACCGTGATCTCGGCGAGCGACTGTGCGACGACGCCGAGCAACAGGTTGTGGCAGATCTTCACCATGCGCGCGAGCTCACCCTCGCCGACGTACGTGACGCCGACGCCGAGCGCCTCGAGGTAGGGTTTCGCGAGGTCGAACGCTGTGGAGGGGCCCGACGCGACGATCGTGAGCTTGCCGGCCGTGACGACCTTCGCGTTGCCGCTGACGGGTGCCGCGAGCATATCCGTGCCGAGCTTGGCCGCCGCGGCACGCACTTCGGCCGAGGCTTCCTCCGAAACGCTCGAGCAGTCGATCAGGAGCTTCGGGGATTTGTCCTTACCGAGCACGCCGTCGGCGCCGAGGCACACGGCGGTGAGATCGTTGGACGCGGAGACGGTCGTGAACACGATGTCGAGCCCGCGCATGGCGCGCGGCGAGTCGGCGATTTTCGCGCCGAGCGCCGCGAGTGGCTCGACCTTGCTGCGCGTGCGGTTGTAGACCGTGACGTCATGGCCTGCCGCGAGCAGGCGTTTCGCCATCGCGAAACCCATACGCCCGCCGGCGCCGATCCAGCCGAGCGTGTGCTTAGGTCCGCTCAAACTTCGACCGACCAGTTGCTCGTTTCGATCAGTCGGCGCAGACGATCGAGGAATGCGGCCGAGTAGGCGCCGTCGACGGCGCGGTGATCGAACGACTGCGCGAGGACGCCCACGGGGCGGATCGCGATCGAGTCGCCTTCCGAAGTCTCCACGACGACCGGTTTCTTGCGTACACCGTCGGTCGACAGGATCGCAACCTGCGGCTGATTGATGATCGGCGCCGTGATCAGCGTGCCGAACGTACCTGAGTTCGACAGCGTGTACGTGCCGCCGGAAAAGTCGTCGGGTTTCAGCCGATTCGAGCGCGAGCGCTGCGCGATGTCCGCGATCGCATCCGCGAGCTGCGCGACGGATAGATTCTCGGCCGCCTTCACCACGGGAGCCACGAGGCCTTCGGCGCCGAGGTCCACGGCGATCGCAAGGTTCACATGCTCGTGCAGCACGAGGCCGTCGTCTTCGATGCTGGAGTTCAAGTGCGGGAAATCCTGCAGCGCGCGACATACGGCGTTGCCGATGAACGGCAGATACGTCAGCGAATAGCCATGCTTGGTCTTCCACGCGTCACGCACGGCTTTGCGTACCTTGTCCACGCGGTGGAAGTCGACTTCCACGGCCTGCAGCACGTGCGGGCTCGTGGCCTTCGAGCGAACCATGTGATCGGCCGTGAGGCGGCGGATGCGCGTGAACGGCACCTTCGTGCCGAGCTGCGAGGCGGGCACGGGGCCGGGTGCAGGAGCGCGGGCGACGAGAGCTGCGGCCGGCGCCGGCTTCGCAACTACGGGTGCGGCGGCAGCCTCGGTGGGTGCCGATTGCCGCGTCTGGATGAACTCGAGCACGTTGCGTCGCGTGATGCGGCCGTTACGGCCCGAACCGTTGACGGCCGCGAGATCGAGCCGGTATTCGGCGGCGAGCCGGCGAACGGCCGGCGACAGACGTTGATGGCTGTCGCGCTGCGGCGCTTGATCGGTGGCGCGAAGCGTTGCCGTCGCGGTGGTTGGCGGCGTGTACTGCTCGGTGGCCTCGTTCATCGACGGCGGCATTGCGGCATACCACGACGGCGGCGGGGCCTCGGCCGGAGCCGCGGCTACAGGCGGCGGCGCGGGTACCGGCGCCAGCGCCGCCGGCTGCGCGGCGGGTGCCGCGGCCGTAGCGCCTGCGCTTTCCTCGATGACCGCCAGCACGGTGCCCACGTCGACCGTCGCGCCGGCCGGCACGCGGATCTCCGTGACGACGCCGGCGACGATCGCCGTGACTTCCATCGAAACTTTGTCGGTTTCGACGTCGAACAGCAGCTCGTCGACGGCGATGTTGTCGCCGACCTTCTTGTGCCATTTCGCGACGGTGCCCTCGGCGACGGTTTCGCCCAGCTGCGGCATCAGTACGTTCATCGAGACTTTCTCCGCGGCTAGTCGACGAGTTGGCGAACGCTGGCGACGATGCGCTCAGGGCTCGGCAACTGCATGTCTTCCAGATTGTTGGCAGCCGACAGCGGAATGTGCGGCGTCGTGACGCGCACGATCGGACCGTCGAGATCCCAGAACAGTTCTTCCGACACGATCGACGAGATCTCCGCGCCCCAACCGCATAGCCGCGGGTTCTCTTCCACCGTGACGAGCCGGCCGGTCTTCGCGACCTCGGTCAGGATCGTCTGCGTGTCGAGTGGCACCAGCGAGCGCAGGTCGATGACCGTCGCATTGATGCCATGCTGTTCTTTCAACATGTCCGCGGCCTTCAGGGCGCGCGGTACCATGAGTGCGAGCGCGACGATCGTGACGTCCGTACCCTGTCTGATCACGTTGGCTTTACCCAGGGGGACGATGTGGTCGCCCTCGGGCACTTCGCCCTTCACCGCATACAGTGACTTCGACTCGAAGAACAGCACGGGGTCGTTGTCGCGGATCGCGGCGGCCATGAGCCCTTTGACGTCTGCCGGGAACGCCGGCGCGACGACCTTGAGGCCAGGCACCGCCATGGCCCAGTTCTCGACCGCCTGCGAGTGCTGCGCGCCGAAGCGCGCGCCGGCGCCGTTGCCCGACTTGATGACGAGCGGCAGCGTGACCTGGCCGTCCGTCATGTAGCGCGTCTTCGCGATCTCGTTCGCGACGATGTCCCAGCACACGGCGAAGAAGTCGGAGAACATGATTTCGGCGATCGGCCGCAGGCCGGTCATCGCGGCGCCCATCGCCGCACCGAGGATCGCCTGCTCGGAGATCGGTGTGTCCCGGACGCGCTTGGGGCCGAACTCCTCGAGCAGCCCGACCGTGGTCTTGAACACGCCGCCGGCGGCGGCCACGTCCTCACCGAGGAATACGACGTTCGGGTCCCGCCGCATTTCCTGCTGCATGCCGGCTGCTACGGCCTCCCGATAAGTTAGTTGCGCCATGCCGAGCCTCCATCCGCCCACAAGTCCTTGTCGGCGAGCTCGAGCGGCGTCGGCGGCGCGTTGCGCGCGGTCTCCGTAGCCGCATCGACCTGCGCCTTGGTTTCGTCTTCGATTTTCTTGATCTCCGCTTCGCCGATGCCGAGTTGCAGCAAGCGCTGGCGATATTGCGGCAGCGGGTCCTTCGCGAGCCAGGCCTGAACTTCTTCGTCCGGCCGATACTTGCCCGGGTCGGCGCGCGAGTGACCGCCGTGGCGATAGGTTTGCGCCTCGATCAAGCTCGGGCCGCCGCCCTTGCGGGCGAGGTCGAGCGCGCGCATCGCGGTGCGGTACACCACATCCACGTCGTTGCCGTCGATGAGCACGGGCTCGAGCCCGTACGCACTCGCCCGGTCCGCGGCGGGATGCTCGACGGCCGTGACGTCGTAGATCGACGTGTATTCCATGTAGAGGTTGTTCTCGCACACGAACACGATCGGCAGCTTCCAGATCACGGCGAAGTTCAACGCTTCGTGGAACGCGCCGATGTTCGTGGTGCCATCGCCGAAGAAGCACACGGCCACCTGATCGGTGCCGCGGTATTGCGCCGACCATGCAGCGCCGTTCGCGATCGTGAGGTGCGCGCCGATGATGGCGTACGAGCCCATCACGTTGTGCTTGACGCTCGTGAGGTGCATCGAGCCGCCCTTGCCGCGCATCAGGCCCGACGCGTTGCCCATGAGCTCGCCCAGAATCTCGGTCATCGACACGCCGCGAACGAGCGTGTGGTTGTGGCCGCGATACGTGCAGAAGGTGTAGTCGCCGGTTTGCATGGCGAGGCCGAAACCCGCCGCGATGGCTTCCTGACCGAGCGCGAGGTGGCTCGTGCCCTTGATCATGTTTTGCATGAACAGGTCATAAGCGCGCTTTTCCAACACGCGGCATTCCTGCATCGAGCGGTAGAGCTTCAGCCGCGTCTCGGTGCCGATCGTGGCCTGCGGGCCACGCGTGACCGTACTGGCCAGGGTCTGTGAATTCACTGCGGGTGCCTTTTATAGATGAGTGGGGCGTTCCAGCTGAACCGGGGTGGCGGCCGTCCTGTTGGCCCTGCCAGCGAACTGTCCGGCTCTGACCGATTTCCTTTCGTTTGCAGCCACCTAGCCTAGCAAGATGGCCGCGCCTCGGCCAGACTCTCCTTTACCGAATCCAAGAGCATAGCGGGGGGTCTCATGGGGGTACGGGCCAATGTGCGAGCCGCACTCGCGCTGCTGCTCGCGGCGTTGGTTGGCTGTGGAAGCGGCGCGGGCTCCGGCAGCGGAGGCGCGGGCGGGCAGACGCTGTACGTCATCAAGTTTCCCCACGTCACCGCCCCTGCCACGCCGAAAGGTCAGATGGCCCAGCGCTTCAAGGAGCTGGCCGAGCAACGGTTTCCCGGTCGCGTACGCGTGGAGGTGTATCCGGCCGCGCAGCTCATGGAAGACACCGAGTCGATCGAAGCGCTCGCATTCGGCGAGGTGCAGATGATCGCCACCTCCGTGTCGCTGTTCGACCGTCTGACGCCGAAGTTCCAGGTGTTCGATCTGCCGTTCCTGTTCCCGGATCTCGCGGCGGTAGAAAGATTCCAGAAGAGCTCCGCGGGCCACCGGCTGCTCGGCGCGTTGCAGGATCGCGGCATTCTCGGTCTGCAGTTCTGGCACAACGGCATGAAACAGTTGACCGGACCGCGGCCGCTGATCGCGCCTGCCGATGCGCGGGGACTCAAGTTTCGCGTGATGGAGTCGGACATTCTGCAAGCAGAGATCGAGGCCGTGGGTGGTAGCCCGCAGAAGATGGCATTCGGCGAGGTGTATCAGGCATTGCAGACCGGAACCGTCGACGCGCAGGAAAACACCTGGTCCAACAACTACTCGTCGAAGTTCTATGAAGTGCAGCCGTACATGACCGAGAGCAATCACGGCTACATCGGCTACTTCGTCGGCGTGAACGCGAAGTTCTGGCAGGCGTTGCCGGACGATCTGCGCTCCGGGCTCGAAGCCGTGCTCGCCGAGGTCACGCAGTGGGGCAACGCCCGAGCGGAGCAGATCAATCTCGACGACCGCAAACGCATCGTGGACTCCGGACGCTCGCAGATCACAGTGCTGACGCCGGATCAGCTCGAGGCGTGGCAGGCTGTCATGCACCCCGTGTGGGACAAATTTCGCGACAAGATCGGCGCCGACCTGATCGACGCCGCGCTCGCCGCGGCCAAGTAGCCGAGCGCCGTGGCGTCGTCGTTCGCGCAGCGCCTGCTGAAGGCCGCAGATCGCGTCGAAGAAGCGTTCATGGTCCTCGCAATGGCGTTCATGACGCTGCTGACGTTCCTGCAGGTCGTGCTGCGCTACATGTTTGGCACGGGGCTCGTGTGGTCGCTCGAAGCCACAACGTACGCGTTCGCGTGGCTCGTGCTCCTCGGCATGTCATATGGCGCGCGGACCAAGGCGCACATTGCAGTCGATCTTCTGACGAGCCGTCTGCCACCACGCGCGGCGCGAGCGGCGGCGCTCGTTGCGCTCCTCTGCGGGCTCGCGTACTGCGCGCTGATGGCCTATGGCAGCGTGTCGTTCGTCGATCAATTGCTGACGCTCGGGACCCACGCGCGCGACATTCCGCTACCGCGCTGGCTGCTGACCGGTGTCATGCCCATCGCGTTCGCGCTGCTCGCCCTGCGGCTCGTGCAGTCCGCGCTGCCGCTGTTCTCTCCGGGCGCAGCGGCAGGTGACGCGAACCGATGACTGCCTTGTTCTTGTTCGGCGTGCTGCTCGCGCTGTTACTGCTGCGCGTGCCGATTGCAGTGGCTCTCGGATTATCGAGCCTTCTGACCGTATTGCTGTTCGCCGACCAGTCGCTGGTGGCGCTGGCGCAGCGTTTCTTCAGCGCATTGCAGGTATACCAGCTGCTGTCGATACCGTTCTTCGTGCTGGCCGGCGTGTTCATGACGACGGGCGGCGTTGCGAAACGCATGATCGCGTTCGCGAACGCGCTCGTCGGGCACTTCCGCGGTGGACTTGCGATGGCGGCGTTGCTGTCGTGTGCGTTGTTCGCCGCGGTGTCGGGGTCTTCGCCCGCCACGGTGGTCGCCGTGGGCACGATCATGATCGGCGGCATGGCGCGCTCGGGTTACTCGCGCGAGTTCGCGGCCGGGCTGATCTGTAACGCGGGCGCGCTCGGCATCCTGATACCGCCGTCGATCGTGATGGTCGTTTACGGTGCAGTGACGGAAACGTCGATCGGCAGCCTGTTCATGGCCGGCGTGCTCCCGGGAGTCCTGCTGACGGCGGTGCTGATGGCGACGGTCGCCATCGTGGCACGGCGGCGCGGGTTCCCGCGCCAGCCGCGCGCGGACTGGCGGGCCGTGCTGCGCACAGGCCGCGAAGCCGTGTGGGGGCTCGCGCTCGTCGTGATCATTCTCGGCGGCATCTACGGCGGCGCGTTCACGCCGACCGAAGCCGCGGCCGTGGCGGCCGTTTACGCGTTCTCGATCGCGACGTTCGTGTATCGCGACATGCGCTTGGTGGAGTTGCCGCGCGTGATCGCCGAGGCCGCGAAGGTGACGGGCATGTTGATGTTCGTCATCGCGAACGCCTACCTGTTCTCGTTCGTGCTGCTTACGGAGCAGGTGCCGCAGGCCGCGTCGCAGTGGATCGCCCAGCTCGGCCTGCCGTCGTGGGGCTTTCTGCTCGCGCTGAACGTGCTTCTCCTGATTGCGGGAAGCTTCATGGAAGCGACGTCCGTGATTCTGATCTTCGCGCCGATCATGTTGCCCATCGCGACTTCGCTCGGCATCGACCCCGTGCATCTCGGTATCGTCATGACCGTCAACATGGAGATCGGCATGATCACGCCCCCGGTCGGCCTGAACCTGTTCGTGACCGCGGGTATCGCGGAGATGCCCGTCACGAAAGTCGTTCGCGCGGCGACGCCCTGGTTGCTCGTGTTGCTAGCGGTGCTGGTCGTCGTCACCTACGTGCCGTGGGTGTCGCTGGTGCTACCGCGCTGGATTGGCTAACGCCTGTGTGCGCCGACTGTCGGGTGGCGGACACTTCGCGCGAACGCGCCTCACGCGGCCTGCAGCATCCCGGTCCGCACGATGAACTCCTCGACGAGATCGACGCCAAGCCGCTCCTTGATGTTCGTGAACACCCAGGGGCGGTCGCCGCGCATTTTCAGTGTGTCGCGCTGCATGATCTCGAGCGAGGCGCCGACCATAGGCGCGAGATCGATCTTGTTGATGATCAGCAGGTCCGAGCGCGTGATGCCGGGCCCGCCTTTGCGCGGGATCTTGTCGCCGGCCGCCACGTCGATCACGTACAGAGTGATGTCCGCGAGCTCGGGGCTGAACGTGGCGCTCAGGTTGTCGCCGCCGCTCTCGACGAAGATGAAGTCGAGCGTCGGGAAGCGCTGCACCATGGTGTCGATCGCGGCGAGGTTCATCGATGCGTCCTCGCGAATGGCCGTGTGCGGGCAGCCGCCGGTTTCGACGCCCATGATGTGATCCTCGGCCAGCGCTTTGGACCGGATCAGGATCTGCGCATCTTCCTGCGTGTAGATGTCGTTCGTTACCACGGCGATGTGATAACGCTCGCGCATCTGCTTGCACAGCGCGTCGATGAGGCTCGTCTTGCCGGAGCCCACGGGGCCGCCGACGCCGATTCTGAGAATGTTGTCTAGCATTGGCTTCGTCTCCTCACGATCTGAACAGCCGGGTGTATTGCGTTTCGTGCAGCGCGCTCGCGATCGCGAGCCCGGGCAGCGTGGCGCCGATGTCGTCGTCGCCGAGTGCTGCGCTCGCTGCAACGGCAGCGCCGATCTCCGCGCCGAGCGCGAGCAGCAGGCGTTGGCCGGCCGTGTGGCCAAGCGGCACGAGCTTCACGGCCGCGGCTACCTGTGACTCGCACCAGGCCCACGCGAAGCCGGCGCACGCGTCTTCCTCCGATACGCGCCAGTTCGCGCACGCCACGGCGAAGGCACTTGCGAATGGCAGTCGCGGCGCGGCGGACGGTAACGGCTCGCCGAGGTTTGCGAGCAGCTGCGTCAGCGCGCCACCCATCGCCATGTCTTCGAAGCGCAGCTCCGCCGTGTCGCGCCGCGCTTCGAGCTCGCGGCTGTGGTGCGCGACGGCTGTTGCATCGCCGCGCGTCCACGCGCGATGTACGCGCAACAGCACGGGCAGGTCGAGCGTCGCGACCCCGTGGTGCAACAGCGCGCGGAGCCACGCGAGCGTGCTCGGCTCGTCGCTCACCGTGCCGCGCTCGATCACGTACTCGAGCGCTTGCGAGTAGCTGTACGCACCGACCGGCAGCGTCGGGCTGATCAGTTGCCACAGCCTCAGCGTCGCAGCGTTCATTGCTCGTGGCTATGCGCAGCGCGGAGGCTGCCGAAAGCCACGCTGCCGTGATGGTGCTCGTGGTCGCCGTGAGCGTGTGAGTGGGAACCGTAGGCGCCCGCTTCCGGCTCGAACGGCTCGTGCTCGTGCTGCACGTTCAGGCCGAGCTGCGTCACCATGGCGTCGAGCACGTGATCGGTCAGGTACCTGACCCAGCCTGGCCCGATCTGCAACGCCACGTGCCGGTTGCCCAGGTGATAGGCCACCCGTGCGAGCTCGCGCGCGTCGCGGCCGAATACGGTCGACACGGGCTCGTGCGCGGCGACGATCTCGAGCAGCGTGCCGTCGGTGGAGCGCAGCAGATCGCCGCCCCGCAGGATCGTGCCGCGCGGCAGTTGCAGTCCGATTTCCTCGCCCGCCGTGTTGCGCGTGCGCTGGCGCGCTTTCTGCCGACGTTCGAAGGGCAACACGGCCTTCAGCGTTGCAACGGCGCTTCGGCCGGTGCCTCCGCCGATCGGGAAGTGCTCGGTGAACAGGCGCAACGGGTCGTGCAAGGTGGGCTCCATGTCAAAACAGGAAATAGCGCTGCGCGAGCGGCAGCGAGGTGGCGGGTTCGCATGTCAGAAGCATGCCGTCGGCGCGCACTTCGTAGGTTTCGGAATCGACTTCGATCGTCGGTGTGTATGCGTTTAGTCGCATGTCGGCTTTGCGCAGGCGACGCGTGGCGCCGACGGGTACGACGGACTTCGCGAGCCCGTAACGCCGGTCGACCGAGGCCGCGAACGCGGCGCCCGACACGAACGTCACGGACGTGCGTTCGAGGGCGCGCCCGAAGGCGCCGAACATCGGCCGGTAGTGCACGGGCTGTGGCGTCGGAATCGACGCGTTGGCGTCGCCCATGGGCGCCGACGCGATCATGCCGCCTTTGATGATCAGCGACGGCTTCGCGCCGAAGAACGCGGGGCGCCAGAGCACGAGATCGGCCAGCTTGCCGACCTCGACGGAGCCGACGTGCTCGGCGACGCCGTGCGTGACCGCCGGGTTGATCGTGTACTTCGCGACGTAGCGCTTGACGCGGAAGTTGTCGTTGCACGCGCTGTCCTCGGGCAGCGCGCCGCGCTGCACCTTCATTTTGTGCGCCGTCTGCCACGTGCGCGTGACGACCTCGCCGACGCGGCCCATCGCCTGGGAATCCGACGAGATCATCGAGAACGCTCCCAGGTCGTGCAGGATGTCCTCGGCCGCGATGGTTTCGCGACGAATACGCGATTCGGCGAACGCCACGTCCTCGGGGATGCTCGGGTCCAGGTGATGACACACCATCAGCATGTCGAGATGCTCGTCGACGGTGTTCACCGTGTAGGGCCGCGTCGGGTTCGTGGAGGAGGGCAGCACGTTCTTCGCGCCGCACGCCTTGATGATGTCGGGCGCATGGCCGCCGCCGGCGCCTTCCGTGTGATACGTGTGGATCGTGCGGTCTTTGAACGCCGCCAGCGTGTCTCGACGAAGCCCGACTCGTTCAGCGTGTCCGTGTGAATCGCAACCTGCACGTCGTACGCTTCCGCAACGGCGAGGCAGTTGTCGATCGCAGCCGGCGTCGTGCCCCAGTCTTCGTGCAGTTTCAGCCCGATGACCCCCGCCTCGATCTGCTCTTCGAGCGGCAGCGGCAGGCTCGCGTTGCCTTTGCCAAGCAAACCGAGATTCATCGCGAAGCCGTCGGCCGCCTGCAGCATGCGCATGATGTTCCAGGGGCCCGGCGTGCAGGTCGTTGCGTTCGTGCCCGTCGCCGGGCCCGTGCCGCCGCCGATCATCGTGGTGATGCCGGACAGTCAGCGCTTCCTCGATCTGCTGCGGGCAAATGAAATGAATGTGCGCGTCGATGCCGCCGGCCGTCAGTATCTGGCCCTCGCCCGCGATGACCTCGGTACCGGGGCCGATCACGATCGTCACGCCGGGCTGGGTGTCCGGGTTGCCGGCTTTGCCGAGCGCTGCGATGCGGCCGTTCTTGATGCCGACGTCGGCTTTCACGATGCCCCAGTGGTCGACGATCAGCGCGTTCGTGATCACGAGATCCACGGCTGTCGGCGGAAGCGCGCTGGCTCTGGCCCATGCCGTCGCGGATGACTTTGCCGCCACCGAATTTCACTTCGTCGCCGTACACCGTGTGGTCGGCTTCGACCTCGATGACAAGCTCGGTATCGCCGAGCCGCACGCGGTCGCCGGTGGTTGGGCCGAACATGTCGGCGTAGGCGCGCCGCGAGATCCTCATGGCAGCGGACCCATGACGCGGCCCAGGAACCCGTACACGCGCCGGTCGCCTGCGAACGCCACGAGCTCCACCGTACGTTCCTGGCCGGGCTCGAAGCGCACGGCCGTGCCGGCAGGGATGTTCAGCCGAAATCCGAGCGCCGCGGCGCGATCGAAACGCAACGCAGCGTTCGTTTCCGCGAAGTGATAGTGCGAGCCGACCTGGATCGGCCGGTCGCCCGTGTTCGCGACCGTGACCGTGAGCGTCGCGCGGCCCACGTTCAACTCGATCTCGCCCTCGTCGATGAAGTACTCGCCGGGAATCATCGCGCTACACGATCGGGTTGTGGACGGTCACGAGCTTCGTGCCGTCTGGAAAGGTCGCCTCTATCTGCACTTCCGTCAGCAGCTCCGCAATGCCGTCCATGACTTCGTCGCGTGTGAGGATCGTGGCGCCTTCGCTCATGAGCGCTGCTACGGGCTTGCCGTCACGTGCGCCTTCCAGGATCGCGGCGCAGATCAGCGCCACGCTCTCGGGATAGTTCAACTTCACGCCGCGTGCGCGCCGCGCGCTTGCGACCTGGGCCGCTACGAAGATCAGCAGCTTGTCTTTCTCTCTTGGTGTGAGATCCATGGTTTCTCTAAGTCCTCCAGATTCGCGGCGCGCTCGGTGCGCAGCCGATCACGGTGCTGCGGACCAGCGCCCATAGCGCTTCGAGCAGTGCACGCATGCGCTCCGCCGAATGCGCGAGGCAGCGGACGACGAGCAGCTCGCCGAGCAGGGTCGCTGCGCAGCGCAGCTCGTTGTAAGACGGGGTGACGGCGCCGAGCATCTCCCGGATGGGCGCAAGGAGACGGGCATCTGCCGGGAATACATGCAAAGCGCCGCACACCCCGAAACCAGCAAGACCCCATTCGGCGCCGAGCAGGCGGTCGCCCGCGTGCCAGCGCAGCGTGTCGATCAGCAGCGGTTCGCCGGCCGCCGAGATCCGTGTGCGTTGCTCGAGCGTGCCGGATGCGTAACGGTCGCCCGACAATGGTCGGCCGAGCGAAAGCTGCTCCCAGCCGATGAAGCGGGAGCCCCGCTCGAGCTCCACCGTGGTCTTGATCGCGGCGCGACTGCCGCCGAATAGAATTGTGTCGAGCGGTAACCACTCGAGCGACGCGCCGGCGGCCACGTGCAAATGCTGGTGTTGCACACTCGTGGGGCCGTCGCTGCGATAGAACTTCGTCGCAGCGGGCGTCGTCAACAGCACGCGCGCGCCGGGATCGCAATGTGCCTCGAGCGTCAGCTCGTCGCCGCCAGCGAGGCCGCCCGGCGGATGCAGCAGGTACGCGTGGCACACGCCGTCGCCGGGGAAAAACGGCTGCTGAATGTAGAGCGGCCCCTCGTGTCGCCGTTCGGTGAGCACGGTTCGTCCGCCTCGCGGAGCGAAACGCAGCGCGAGCAAGCCGCGCCACCTGCAATGCCGCTCTGCTGCCGCCTCAACTCGCACGTGCCAGCATCTCGTGCAAGAGAAGTGCGCCGCTCACGAGCGCGAACGATCCGACGGCCGTCTGGAACGCGGCGGCGAGCCTTTCGCCGGCTGCGGCAGAGCGGCGCGCCAGGAGCGCGAATATTCGTGCGAACGCGAACGCGCCGACGGTGACGCCGAGAGAGAAACACGCGAGATAGACCACCACCGCGAGCCCACTGTGGAAGCGCGCGAGCGGTAGCAGCGCGAGCACCGCGGCGGAGCCAGCGCCGCCATGCAGCAGCCCGATCAGCACGCTCGTGCGGCCGGGCGCGTGTGAATGCCAGGGTGCCAGGAAGTGCAGGTGCGCACGCGCGTCGTGGTCGGCGTGCGCGGCGGCCGCCGTCGGCAGCACGAACCCACGGCGCGCTGCGCGCAACCATTGCCATGCGATGCGCAGTGCCTGCAGGCCGATCGCGAACAGCGCGAGCGCTACGAGGACGTCGCCGTGCGCCGTCCAGTCGGCCGCGGCAAGGCCGAGGCCGAGCGCCAGCGTCGCCACGATACCGAGCGCGACCGCGTGACCGAGCGCCCAGCGCAGCGCATAACCCGTGGCCGGTAGTGAACGATCGCGCACCGCGAGACCGCCGATCGTCGCGAGATGATCGGCATCGAACGCGTGCAGCAGGCCGAACCACCCGCCAAGCAACACCGCCTGTGACCAGATCTCGGTCGTCACACGGAGAGGAAGTTGCGCACGAGATCGTCGGTGAGCTCGGGCATGGCGCCCGTGCCGACGACTCGGCCCTTGTCCATGATGCAGAACCGATCGCATACGCGGCGCACGAACGGCAGCTTCTGCTCGACGACGAGCACCGTCATCGCGAGTTCGCGCTTCAAGCGCTGAATCACGTCGCCGATCTCGTTGACGATGCTGGGCTGAATGCCTTCGGTGGGCTCATCCAGGATCAGCAGGCTCGGGTTCAGCACGAGCGCACGGCCGATCGCGAGCTGCTGCTGCTGGCCGCCGGAGAGATCGCCGCCGCGGCGCCGGAGCATGATTTCAGTACGGGGAACAGCTCGTAGACGAGGTCGGGCACGGTAGCGTGTGCTTCCGTTTTCGGCGCGCGGCTCGCGCGTGCGGGAAACCGATGCGCAGGTTCTCCTCGACCGTCAGCAGAGGAAAGATCATTCGGCCCTGCGGCACGAAGCCGATGCCGAGCGGAGCGCGCCGCTCGGCGCGTATGCCGACGAGCTCGCGGCCGTCGAAGGTGATGCTGCCGGAGTCGGTCTTCAGCAACCCCATGAGGCAGCCGAGCAGCGTGGTCTTGCCGACGCCGTTGCGGCCGATGAGGCTTACGACGCGCCTCGCGGCACCTCGAGCTCGATGTCCCAGAGCGTGTGGCTCTGCCCGTACGACTGGTTGAGACCCTTGCACGCTCAGCATGCGGGCGCTCCGTGCATTGAATGGAGCCCGTCGCCATTGGCCCCTGGCGCGGGGTTGGCGGCATCGCAGTCGATCGCCGGCGTGCGGCGGAAAACGGCGCGGTGTGGCGAACGATCACTCGCCGAGGTACACCTCGATGACCTTGGGATCGTTCTGGATCGCGTCCATGGTGCCTTCGGCGAGCACGTGCCCTCGTGCAGCACGGTGACGCGTGCGCGCGATCGAGCGCACGAATTCCATGTCGTGCTCGACCACGACCACCGAGTGCTTGCCGGCGAGCGACACCAGCAGCTCCGCCGTGCCTCCGCTTCCTGCGGCGTCATGCCGGCCACCGGCTCGTCCACCAGCAGCACACGCGGGTTCTGCATCAGCAGCATGCCGATCTCGAGCCACTGTTTCTGGCCGTGCGACAGAGCGCCGGCGCGCAGCGTCGCGCTGGTCGTTCAGCCCGATCGTGACCAGCATCTCGTCGATGCGATCGCGTTCCTGCGCGCGAGCGCTCGGTTTGAACAGCGTGGGCCACACGCGCTTGTTGCCCGAGGCCGCGAGCTCCAGGTTCTCGAGGACGCGTGTGATTGCTCGAACACCGTCGGCTTCTGGAATTTGCGTCCGATGCCAGCCTCGCGATTTCGGGTTCGGTGTGCGTCGAGCAGATCGGTGGTGACGCCGAACCAGGCGCTGCCCGAGTCGGGGCGTGTCTTGCCGGTGATCACGTCCATCATCGTGGTCTTGCCCGCGCCGTTCGGCCCGATGATGCAGCGCAGCTCGCCGACGTCGATGTACAGCGTGCAGATTGTTCAGCGCGCGGAAGCCGTCGAAGCTGACCGTGATGTTTTCGAGATACAGAATCGTGCCGTGCGAGGCATCGGGCATCGGCCGCTCCGGCAGCGCCGGCCGAACTTCTGCCAGCCGTGCTCCGACGAGGCGTTCATGGGCGTGCTCGCGGTCAGCGGGGCTCACGGCATCGCTGGCAGCTTTCCTGAACCGCGTCCAGCGATCCCGACGACGCCGCGCGGCAGCAACAGCGTGACGACGCACGAACAGCGCGCCGAGCACGTACAGCCAGACTTCCGGCAGCAGCAGCCGTGAAGGTCGTCTTCGCGTAGTTGACGATCAGCCGCGCCGAGCGCCGCGCCGTACAGCGTGCCGCGGCCGCCGACGGCCACCCAGATCGACCACCTCGATGGAATTCATCGGCTGGAACTCGCTCGGGTTGATGATGCCGACCTGCGGCACGTACAGCGCGCCGGCGATGCCGGCGAGCACCGCCGAGAACGTGAACACCCACAGCTTGAAGTGACTCGCGTCGATAGCCGATGAAGCGCGTGCGGCTCTCGGCGTCGCGGATCGCCGCCACCACGCGGCCGGCCGCGACGTCACGATGTAGCGGCACGCGAGGTAGCCCAGCGCAGCGCGAGCGCTGGACGCGACGAACAGCACCACGCGCGTCGCCGTCGCGTCTGCAGGTCGAAGCCGAGGATCTCCTTGAAGTCGGTGAGGCCGTTGTTGCCGCCGAAGCCCATCTCGTTGCGGAAGAACGCGAGCATCAGCGCGTAGGTGAGCGCCTGCGTGATGATGGACAGATAGACGCCGGTGACGCGCGAGCGGAACGCGAGCCAGCCGAACACCAGCGCCAGCAGGCCCGGCACCAGCACGACCATCAGCCATGCGCGAACCAGAACATGTCGAAGCCGTGCCAGAACCACGGCAGTCCTTGTCCAGTTCAGGAACACCATGAAGTCCGGCAGCATCGGGGTTGCCGTAGACGCCGCGCGCGCCGATCTGGCGCATCAGGTACATGCCCATGGCGTAGCCGCCGAGCGCGAAGAACGCGGCGTGACCCAGGCTCAGGATGCCGCAGTAGCCCCACACCAGATCGACGCGCCACCGCGAGCAGCGCGTAGCTCATGTACTTGCCGATCAGCGTCACCATGAAGTCGGACAGCTGCAGCGCCGAGCCTTCCGGGACGAGCAGGTTGCAGCACCGGCACGACGACGCGAGCGCGGCGACGATCGCCGAGCAACACGGCCGCCGCGTTCGTCGATCGAGCAGCAGCGACGATGGGTCGCGCGCATCATCAGCCCTCCGCCGCGCGGCCCTTCTGCGGGAACAGCCCGCGCGGCCGCCGCTGGATGAACAGGATCAGGAAGACCAGCACGAAGATCTTGGCCAGCACCGCGCCCGCCGCGGGCTCGAGCAGCTTGCTGACGACGCCGAGCGACAGGCCGCTGACGAGCGTGCCCCACAGATTGCCGACGCCGCCGAACACCACGACCATGAACGAGTCGACGATGTATGCCTGGCCGAGGTTCGGGCCGACGTTGGTGAGCTGCCACAGCGCCACGCCCGCGACGCCGGCGATGCCGGCGCCGAGACCGAACGTCAGCGCGTCGACCCATTCCGTGCGGATGCCCATCGCCCTCGCCATCGCGCGGTTCTGCGTCGACGGCGCGCATCTTCGAGGCCGAGGCGCGTCGTCTTCAGCACGAGCTGCAGCGCCGCGAACACGAGCAGGATGAACACGAGGATGTACAGCCGGTTGTAGGTGATCTCGAGACCGGTCGTTGATCTCGCACGGAGCCGCTCATCCAGTCCGGCGTCTCGACCGGAGCGGTTCAGCGGCGAGAAGATCGTGCGCACGACCTGCTGCAGCACCAGGCTCACGCCGAACGTCGCGAGCAAGGTCTCGAGCGGGCGGCCGTAGAGGAAACGCACGATGCCGCGCTCGATGGCGATGCCGACGAGACCCGACGACCAGAAATGCGGCCGGCATCGCGACGAACATCGACGCGCCGATGCGTTCGGCATCAGCTGCTGCACGACGTACGTGGTGTAGGCGCCGAGCATCATGAGCTCGCCGTGCGCCATGTTGATGACGCCCATGATGCCGAACGTGACGGACAGGCCGATGGCGGCGAGCACCAGCACCGAGCCCAGGCTCAAGCCGAAGAACGCCGTTTGCACGAACATCGTAGAGGGCGACGCGCCGCTCGATGTCGATCAACGCTTTGCGTGCGCGCGTTTTCGTTGCTTCGTCGATGCTGTCGTTGCCGGCCAGCGCCGACAGCTTCGTGCGCACGAGGCTGTTGACGATGCCGCCCACGTGCTCGATCGCGGCCAGTCGCTCGGCGGGCTCCGTGCTGTCGAGATTCAATGTGGCGACCGCGCTATCGATCGCGGCGCGCACGCGCGGGTTTTGCTCCGTCGCGAGCAGCGCCGTCAGCGTCTGCCGCATCTCGAGGTCTTCCGACTCGCCGACTTCGCGGATCGCGGCGATGCGCTGTTTGGGATCGGGGTGGCGCAACTTCAATGTTGCGAGCATGCCGCGCAGCGAGCTGCGCAGCGCGTTGTTGAGGGTCACGCGGCTCACGTCGCTCTTGCCGGCGGTGCCCAAGTCCTCGCCGGTCACGGCGTCGACCAGTGTGAATCCGTCGGCCGCATCCGTCGTCGTGACCACGCGCGCATCGCTGCCGCGCGTGTACAACTCTCCCTTCAACATCGCGCCGAGCACAGTCTCGGCTCGCGGGTGGGCGCTCGCCGCGATCGCGCGCGGCCGCGGCCTCCTTGTCCGCGTACGACTGAGCCGCCGCGAGCGCGGCGAGCGCCTGGGTGAACTCTTCCTCTCCGGCCGGGGCTGCCACGGCCGTCGTCAGCATCCACATCGACAGCAGGGCGGCTACGCTTACGATTCTTCTCACTCGATGCTCCATCCCTCGTGCTCGTTCGGAGAGGGTCCGGCCCCGGCGGGGCCGGACCTGAAGTCGGGCCGACTACTTGTAGTTCTGACCGGAGCACATGCCCGTCTTCACGTTGTAGTTGCCGCAGGACAGCGGCGGCATCCAATCGGACATGATGTCGCGCGAGCCCGGCAGGAAGTCCGACCACGCATCGCCGACCACGGTGCCCGGGGTCCTCGAGACGACCTCGAACTGGCCGTCGGCCTGGATCTCACCGATCAGCACCGGCTTCGTGATGTGATGGTTCGGCATCATCGTGGCGATACCGCCCGTCAGGTTCGGCACGGATACGCCGATGATCGCGGCCTGCACGGCTTTCGGATCGGTGCTGCCCGCCTTCTTGACGGCCTCGACCCACATGTTGAAGCCGATGTAGTGCGCTTCCATCGGGTCGTTCGTTACGCGCTTCGGGTTCTTGATGTACGTCTTCCAGGCCTTGATGAACGCGTCGTTCACCGGCGATTTGACGCTCTCGAAGTAGTTCCACGCGGCGAGATGGCCGACGAGCGGCGTCGTATCGATGCCGGAGAGCTCTTCCTCGCCGACCGAGAACGCCACGACGGGGATCTGCTCGGCCGAGATCTTCTGGTTGCCCAGCTCCTTGTAGAACGGCACGTTGGCGTCACCGTTGATCGTCGACACCACGGCGGTCTTCTTGCCCGCCGAGCCGAACTTCTTGATTTCGGCCACGATCGACTGCCAGTCGGAGTGCCCGAACGGCGTGTAGTTGATCATGATGTCGGCATCCGCGACGCCCTTCGCCTTCAGGTATGCCTCGAGGATCTTGTTGGTCGTGCGCGGATACACGTAGTCCGTGCCGGCCAACACCCAGCGCTTCACCTTGATCTCGTTCATCAGGTAGTCGACGGCCGGGATCGCCTGCTGGTTCGGCGCTGCGCCCGTGTAGAACACGTTCTTCGACGACTCCTCACCTTCGTACTGCACGGGGTAGAACAAGCAGGCCGTTCAGTTCCTCGAATACCGGCAGCACCGACTTCCGGCTCACCGATGTCCAGCAGCCGAACACGGCGGCAACCTTCTGTACCTGGAGCAGCTCGCGTGCCTTCTCGGCGAACAACGGCCAATCGGAGGCTGGGTCGACGACCACCGGTTCGAGCTTCTTGCCGAGCAGGCCGCCCTTGGCGTTCTGCTCGGCGATCAGCATCAGCATCGTGTCTTTGAGTGTGGTTTCGCTGATGGCCATCGTGCCGGACAGGGAGTGCAGGATGCCGACCTTGATCGTTTCCTGCGCCTGTGCGGCGCCGACATAGAAAGCCGCCGCAGCGACCAGCGTCGCGAGCAATGTCTTTGGTTGGGCTGTGATTTTCATTGTCGTTCCTAAAATGTATTGGGTTAGCTAAATCTGAATCTGGACGCCGAACGACAGCGTGCTGACGTCGGGTCCCGGCGTACCGGTAAGGTTCGCGTCGCCGTCCGTGTAGCTCAGATTCAGGCGTGCGTTGTGGCCGCGCATGATCAGGTTCACGCCGAGCTCGTTCAGATCGCTGGAGGAGCCGCTGCTCGGATCGTTCGACGTGTGGCGGATGTACGGCTGCCACTTCAGCGGCTTCGCGCTCGGGAGCAAATACGCCACCGTGACGAAGTACGACTTGCCGTCGAACAGGCAGAAGCATGTCGGGCTCGCCTTCGCAGCAGGCGTCAGATCGGCATTGAACTTCTTGTACTCGGCCTCGACCGTGAACGCCGCGCCTTTGTCCATCGCGTTTTCGTACAGGAAGTCGAGAATCGTCGCGTCGAAGTCGCCGGGCTGCGCCGCCGTGCCGGTGCCGTCGCTCTGCTTCTGATACACGAAGCCGAGCGTCGCGATGTCGCCGCCCGTGCCGAAGTACGTGCTGCTCGTGTAGTAGGCCGGGTTGTCTTCCTTGCCGAGGAAGCTGTACGAGAGTCGCGTGGCGAACAGTGGGCTGTCCTTCTGGTTCGCGCCGCCTTTCAGGCCTTTGAACAGGCCGGCCGCGTACGCGAATTTCCCGACCCCGCCCCAGACTGTGACGCCGTCATCGCGACCGAGTAGCCCGGCGTCGCCGAGTTGGTCCGAGGGCAGGAGCGGCACGGTGTACTGGTTCCACGTCAGGCCGTAGTAGGGGCCGTTCATCTCGATGCGGTCCGCCGGTGTCAGCATGCGACCGACCCAGACGTTGAACTTCGGCGAGAGCTCGAATTGAGCGATCGCATCGAGCACGTCGATGTCGCCGCCCGAGCCAACGGTGTCCTGCGAGCCGAACACACAGCCCTTACATTCGGTATTGAACGTGAACTTGATCTTGTCCGACGCGGTGCCGCTGACGTACAGCCGCGCGCTTTGCAGGTTGAAGTTTTTCGAATCGTCCGTGCCGTTAGGCGCGCCGTTTTCCGTCATCGAGAAGCCCGCGCGTAGACCTCCTCCGAACGTGACCGATCGTGTGTCGTCTATTTTTATCGTGCCGGCCGCTTGCGCGTTTGCGACCAATAGCGCGCCGCTCAATAAGACGAGCGAATGCGCGACTTTCGAACAAAAGTCTTTCATCTAAGGAACTCCTTTCCCGTGTGGCGTTGTTACGTTCTAGTAGTTACGCCGTCTCCTGTGCCCAAACACCGAAGAGCAATGTTTGTGCCATGTGCGCGAAACGTGGAGCGACGCGCTCGCTCCGTTGCAGCGCTCGCGAAAGTGCTCGCTTTGTGTGCGCGCGACGCGCGCGGTTGGTCGCGGTTGGTGCGAGGCGGAGTGTCGTGAGTGCGCGCGCCCAAAAAGGTGGCACGCGTTTGCGCGCGGACGCGCGCGAAGGTCAGCGCAGCTCGGGGGGGAAGCGGAGCTCCGCCATGTTGCTGTCGAGCTGCACGCCCGCGCTGTTGATCGCGAACGTCGCGCTGCGAAAGCCGCCGACCGTGACGAGCGTGTCGAGCAGCTGCGGCAGAGCCAGCGCGGCTTCGAGCGCGGTCCAGGTGTCGTCCGCGACCGCGTTGTCGCGATTCAGCTCGTCGACCGCGCGCAGCAGCTGCGTTTCGAGCGCGTCGCCCGGGCTCGTGGGGCCGGCGATGATGCGTGCGACGTCGGTGTCGTTCATGCCGACCTGCCGGCCGATCCGCGAGTGCGCCGCCCACTCGTACTCGGAACGGCACACGACGCCCACGCGCATGATCAGCAGCTCCCTGTGACGGGGCGTCAGTGACGTCTCGTCGCGGATGTGGCGCCCGACGGTGTTGCGCAGCGCATCGGCCGGCGGATTGCGCGCGAAAGTGCGGAAGACATTCGCCCCCGGCGCGCCGGGAGCCGCGGGCAAAGGCGCGATGCGTGGCTCAGCGCCGACGAGCCGCTGCCGCGTCCAGTGCGCCGCCACGGCGTAGGGCACGGCGGACGGCAGTCGGTCGGCGATGCCGGGCTCGATCTCGATGCGCAGCGTGTTGGCCACGTCCGAGTGCAGCGTAATCTCGCCGACGCCGTAGAGGAGGTCGGTCAGTTGATTCGCGTCGTAGCGCTCGGCCAGCGTTCGCCAGGTGGGTTCGCTGATGAACGCGTCGACGTGCAACTCGTCAGCCGCGCGCAGCAGCGCGGCCTCGAACGGCTCCCAGCGCGCGTCGCCGGGGCCGGCCGCGATGCGTTCGATCTCGGCGGCGGTCAGGCCCGCGCGGCGCGCGGCGGATATGCGATGGGCCCACAGATAATTCGAGCGCGCGAGCCACGCCGTGCGCAACCACAGGATCTCGCGATGCCGCGGCGGCAACGTGGATGCCGTCAGGAGGTACTCGGTGTAGGGCAGGATCGCGGCTGCGAGCGCGGGATAGCGCAGATACGTGCCCACGGCGTTCGCCATTCCGAGCGCCACGAACCGCGCGGCGAGCTCGCGCTGCTCGGCGCTGCGTTCGGCTTCCGGCAGCGGCGACACGCGCGGTCCCGCCTGTGCGGTCGCCGCGAGCAGCACGGCGCAGGCCAATGCCGCCGCACGTGCACGGGCGAAACGCAGCGCCATGCTCTCAGCGGCGCATTTTCAGCATTGCGCCGCCGAAGAAGCCGTCGACGCTGTCGAGATCGATGATGATGGCGACGCCCTTGCGGTCCTTGTCCTTGTCGCGCTCGAACGGGTGCGCGCTGTCGTACACCTTGCCGCGAACGGTCTCGCTGCTGTCGACGTGGGCGCGGCCGCGCAGCGTCATGAAGGCGCGTCCCGTCGGCTCGAAGTTGCCGTACATCAATGCCATGGCCGGGTTTTTCGCGATCGATTCCAGCATACGGCCTTCCGGGTTGCGGACCCAGATCGCAAGCTGTTGGTCGCCATACGCCTGCGTGCTGCCGCGGTAAGAGATCTGTGGCGCGCTGTTTTCGTCGACGTACGCGACGACGATCGGTTTCTGGATCTCGAACGCCTTGTTGATGGCTTCTTTCATCTCTGCCGAGAGCCTGAGCTCGGTCAGTACGGGTGGTGCGCTCATTCGCGGTGCTCCATTTTTATTTCTTCGATCCGGCTGCTTCGGGAATGGGAATATCCGCCGGCGCCTCGCGGCGCAGGAACTTCCACGCGCCTTTCTCACGGATGAACTTGTCGTCGTAGTGGCCGACGTACACCATCTTCGGAGCCTTGTCGTCGCCGGGCGTGATGTAGATCCACTTCGTGACGGCGGCTGCCTGGTCGCCGTTGATCTCGATCTGGTCGTTCGTCAGCAGATGGACGGTGCCCGAACCGTTCGGCATCGGATGGTGGCCGATCGTCTTGTCCATCAACGCGAAGATCGCTTCCGGGCCTTTGGCCGAGCCGAGGCCGCCGACCCATTCGCCGTTCGTCGCGAACAAGCTCGCGAAGGTTTTGTAGTCGCGGTGGTCGTGAGCCTGGCCGTACGCGAGGATCAGCGCGCGGATCGACTCGCGATCCTCGAGCACCTGGACGCGTTTGGCGAGCGCGTCTAGATCGGCGGCGCGTAGCGGCTGCGCCGCCAGCATGCCGAACATGAGCAGGGCGGCGAGCGGAAGGAAACGGTGACCCGGGTGACGGTGCATGGTTTCTCCCTGGTGGGCCGGCGATGTGCCGGCGCGAGCCGGCAGATGGTAGCCGGTTCAGCGTGCGGCGTCGCGCCTCACCGCAGAAGCGCGGGGCCGCCTGCTGCTAGCCCTCGTCGCGCGAGTTCGCGAGTGGGCCCGAGGTGGCTACGCGCACACGCACTCACCGAGGCTCGCGCCGGCCGAGCCTCCGTGGTTTCGCGAGCCCGCGCTCGCACCGCCGATCGCGTCAGTCACGTTGAGCCGACACGGGCTCCTCAGCGGCGATCGTCGTCGTCCTTGTCATCGTGATGTTTCTGTGCGGCGGCCCCGATCGCGGCGCCAGCCGCCCCGGCCGCTAGCGTCTTGCAGGCTGTCTGGGTCAAGCTCGGAATCGCGACCACCAGAAACAGAAGCAGCAGTCTCAAAGTAGACTTTTTCATACGGCACCTCCAGGTTGGCCGACCGTTGTGGTCTCACCTCGTGCGGTGCAAGAGGTATGCCGCCCTTGTCTGGCCTCGTTTCCTCGGCGGCATGCGTCGTCCATAGGCAACACCTCAACGAGAAAAGAACACATAGTGCGCGCAGCGTTCTCAGGCGCGGACGCGTGGCCTCGCCATCCGCCATGCCGTGGCACGTGTCTTGCTGCCCCGGAGCGAGCACCCGAAGCCCGCGAGGGGCTCGATGCCGCGCGAAATCATCGGCGCGCCTTTGGAGCACAGGCCTATGCGATATCGACACCTGCTCTTGCCCTTGATCGCCGTCCTCGCAACCTCGGCCGCGGCCGATCCGGCGGCGGGGCGCAAGTTTCACCCGGGGCATTACCTGTCGCCTTATATGGGGGACGGCCACGAGCAGCTCCGCAATAGGGTCGGTGAGGTCTGTCGCGAGCCAGCCCTTAAGGGTCTCGAGCTGCGAGTCCCCTGGGCTGATCTCGAGCGCGACAGAGGCGACTACACGTTCGGCGATATCGAGGACCTTTATCAGCGCCTCGCGGTGTGCCACAAGACGTTGTTCCTCGAGATCTGGGTCGCGAACTTCAAGGGTCAGCCGCAGGGGATCGTGCCGAGCTACCTCGAGAGCAAATTGGCGCGTACCAGGACCGGCTACGTCGCCGAGATCTGGGACCCCGCCGTCATGGATCCCTTCATCGCACTGCATCAGGCGCTCGCGAAACGCTTCGACGCCGAGCCCTATTTCGAGGGCGTCATCCTCACGGAGACGGCGACTAGTGGCGTCGCCGCGGGTTACACGCCGGCGGCGTACATCGAGCAGCTGACGCGGGCGGCGCGCGCACTTCGCGCCGCCTGGCAACGCTCCGAAGTGCTCGTGTTCGCGAACTTCATTCAAGGGTCGAGCGATGGCGAATTCCGCAGCTTCGTCGATGCGCTCGACTCGATCGGTGTCGGCATCGGCGGCCCCGACGTGTTTCCGCCGCCGATCGGCGGCTCCAAAGGCGAGAAGGTCTATCGCGGGGAGATCGGCGGCCGGGACTTCCGCGCCGACATGCTAGCCGGGTTCTCCGTGCAAACGCCCGAGCTCGGCGGGGCGCGCGGTACGTTCACACCGACCCAGCTGTTCGCTCATTGTGTCGACACGAATCGCTGCAAGTACATGTTCTGGGCGCGTAACACCTCGACCGGTGGGCCGGAGCAACGTTGGGAGACGGGCATCCTGCCGTTCATTCGCGCCCACGCGTCGTTCTGAGTCGGGCACGGTGTGCCCCGTCCGTCGCCGAGCCTCACGGCACCGGGGCTGTCTGCCCCGCACGAGGCCGCATACAATCCGTTGGACCGGGCTCCACTGCGATGGCGCCCGTATGGCGTTCGCAAGTTTGCGGGGGGAATATGAAAAGCACCATTCTGTTCGTCTGCGGCGTCGTAGTCGGCGCGCTGCTGCTGCAAGTCAGCACGGCGCAGGACAATCGGCGGCGCGGCATCAATCACATCGGCATCAGCACCAGGAATTACGACGCGGCTCTGAAGTTCTACAAAGACACGCTGGGTGCCAAAGAGGCGTTCACGGTTCGCAACCCGGACGGCGGCGTGCGGCTCACGTATCTGCAACTTTCCCGCGATACGTTCGTCGAGCTGCTGCCCGTCGCCGCAGGAGCGCCGACCGGCATTACGCACGTCGGCATCGAAACCGGCGACGTCGCGGCCAGCGTCGCGAACTTGCGCAAGCAGGGATTTACACTCGACGAGCCGACGGTCGGTGTGTCGAAGGCCCGCGTCGGCAGGATCTCGGATCCGGACGGCGTGCCTCTCGAGATCATGGAAATTGGGCCCGACTCGCTGCAAGGCAAAGCGGTCGCGGCGTGGAAGTAACCGGAGGAACTATGCGCTTACGAACAACGACGACCGTGACCCTTGGACTGCTCGGCGCCGCTCTGTGCGCGGGGCTTGCGCAGGCTCAACCCGCCGCGCCGCCATCCGGGCCGGGTGTGCAGGCGCCGCGCGACGCGAATTTCGGGGCCTACATCGCGAGCCACTGCAAGAATCCGCCGGCGCAGGGCGCGGCGTTTCCGGCGCGGCCGCCGGCTCCGGCGCCCGAGCATCGCGACTACAAGGTCACGGCGATCCCGGGCGTCATCGACGCCGGTAAGACGTGGAAGACCGTGTGGACTGGCACGGGCAACAATGCCGACGGACCCGTAGCCACAGCCGACGGCGGCATGCTGTTCGCGCAGAACAACAACAGCCGCATCCTGAAGCTCGATGCCAACGGCAAGGAGTCGTTTCCCTACACGGGCACGAGCACCAGCGGTTCCGTGACGATGAGCAAGAGCGGTGCGCTGTTCGTGCTGCAGCGTGCGCTGCCTCAACAGATCTGGCAGCTCGAACCGACGAAGAAGCTTCTCGTGAGCGACTACAAGGGCGAGCCGATCGATTGCGCTGGCGGGTTGCTGAACGACATGAGCGCCGACAGCAAGGGCGGCGTGTACTTCTCGAAGGGCGGCGTCTTCTACTCGGACGCAAAGGGCACCGTCACCCAGTACGGCACGCTGGCCGGCGCAAACGGCATCATCCTCTCGCCCGACGAGAAGACGCTGTACGTGACGGGCCGGCTCGCGAGCACGCCCACCGAGCCTGTGCCCGCGGGCGCACCGCCGGGCTCACGCCCAGGTGGACTCGTGGCTTTCGACGTCCAGCCCGACGGCTCTCTGACGAACGAGCGGCAGTTCGCGTTGGTTGGTGGCGACGGCAGCGCCGTGGACGAGCAGGGCCGCATCTACACGACGGGTGGCGGTGGTGTGCAGGTCGTCGATAAGACGGGCAAGCACTTAGGCGAGATCCCATCGCCATTGCCGTTGATCACGGTCGCGTTCGGCGGCGCCGACAAGAAGACGTTGTACGGCGTGGCCAACAACCAGCAGTTCGTCGAGATCTTCACGATCCCGATGGCTGTTTCGGGCTACAAAGGTCGCGCGAAGTAGTCGTCCAGTCGAGCGCGAGCGCTCACGCGGCGTTGTGGATGGTGGACTCGTCCGCCGCGGTATTCGCGGCCGCGAGAAGCTCCGCCAGTGCTGCGCGCACGCGGTTCATGTGCTCCGTGATCGCGGCGCTCGTGGCGTCGGCGTTACCTGCGCGCAGCGCTTCGATTAATCCGCGGTGGTCGTCGAACACTTCGCGGATCGACAGCGGCGCCACGGACAGCACGCGACGCATGAGCTCGGGCACGTCCATCGCGTTGTAGATCTCGAACAGGTGCGAGTTCCGTAGCAGGCTGATGAAGATGCGGTGGAACGCGTCGTCAGCGCGGATGTAGCGTGCCACGTGCGTCGCAGACGTCCCGCGCACTAGCGGAGTAAACGCGCGCAGGCGTGCTACGAGCGCGTCGCGCTCCGCTTCGATCGATAGGGCGGTGCCCAGATACTGGGCAATGCCGATCTCGAGCGCCGCGCGCGCATCGAGCGCCTGTACGAGCGCGTCGATGTCGCCTGCAAGGCTTTCCTGCTCCTTCGCGACGGCGACGGAAAGGTCCTCGACGATGTACCCAGGCCGCAACTCGTCGCGCTGCGCGGCGGTCTGGCCGCGCGCATCGAGCGCGCGCCGCACGCCGCTCGACGCGTGCTTGTTCCACGACACGATGGCCTTGATCGCGCCTACGCGATTGCCTGCCGCGAGGCAGTCCGTGAGGTACTCGTGGAAGTACACCGCGTTCGGGGCTACGACGGGCGTTTCCTTGAGCGCGGCCACGAACAGATCTTTCAGGCGCAGTCTCCTGAAACCGATCGACAGGTGCTCGTTAGCGAGTAGGTCGACGACGGCAGCGTGATAGTTATCGTTCGCGGTGAGATACGCCGTTCGGTCGACGAACGTGTGCCCGTCACGCAGTTGCGCGAGCATGGTCTCGAGCCGCTCGTAGAACGCTTCCGACGTTGCGAGCGGGATCAAGCTGCGGCTGAATCGAAGCCACACAGCGCCGGACTCGAGCACCGCGCGTGCATCGAGGGCCGCGCGCAGCTGCGGATAATTGACGTTCAGGATTTCGGTCTGTACGGGCAACGCGGCTGCATGCGCCGTGGGCTGCAGCAGGCGGCGCATGATCTTGCCGCTCGTGGTCTTCGGCAACTCGTCCATGATCTCGACGAATCGCGGATATTTGTACGCCGCGAGGCGTTCGCGCGCGAAGGCGCGGATTTCGTCCGTTGTGACTTTGAGCCCTGGCTTCAGGCTGACAACGGCCTTGATCGTCTCGCCGCGATACGCGTCCGGCACGCCGACGACGGCTGCCTCGCGGACCGCCGGGTGCTCGTACAGCACCTCCTCCACTTCGCGCGGCCACACCTTGAAGCCCGATGCGACGATCATGTCCTTCGAGCGATCGACGAGGTAGAACCAGCCGTTCTCGTCCATGAAGCCGACGTCCCCCGTCTTCAGTCCGTCGGCGGTGATGGTCTTCGTCGTCGCCGCCGGGTTCTGCCAGTAACCCGGGACGATCTGGGGGCCCGCGATCACGAACTCGCCGATCTCGCGCGGCCCACACTCCGCGCCGTTTTCGGCGATGACCTTCACGTGCGTGTTGAACACGGGCACACCGATCGACATGGCGCCGGTGTGAGAATCGATGGGCGGAATCGCCCCGTGCGGTGTCATGTGAGTGGGCGATGTCGCCTCGGTGAGGCCGTACATCGGGTGAATGCGTACGCCGGTGCGGGCATGCCAGTCGTCGAGTACGGTGGTGGGCGTCGGGGCGCCGCCGGTGTAGACCTTTTTCAGCGACGAGAGGTTGCGCTTCTCGATCTCGCCGCTGTTCAAGAGGGCAATGAACGCGGTCACCGCGGAGACCGTGAAGGTGGCGCGGTAGACCTCGACGAGCATGCAGGCTTCTGCCACGTCGAAGCGGTAGAAGAGCACGAGCGGTGCCCCGGTCAGCAGCGTCAGCGCGACGTGGCCGATGAGCCCCGTCACGTGGAACAGCGGGGCCAGCCCCAGGATCACGTCCGTGCTCGTGAGTCCGATCCAGCGTTCGTACACGCTGGTCGCGAACACGACGTTGCGATGCGTGTTCATGGCGCCTTTCGGGTCGCCCGTGGTGCCCGACGTGAACACCATGAAGGCGACGTCGTCCCCCGTGATCTCTACGGAGCGAGGAGCGCGCCCGGCATTCTCGGTCAAGATCGCAAAGAGGTCCGTCGTGCCGTCGTCGTGGACGCGCTGCGTGCCGGCCAGCATCGTCGGCAGCGGTAAGGCAGGATCGAGGAATTCGAGCGGCGAGGTGGTGATCGTGTGCTCGACGGCGGTCGCCGGGACGGCGGTCTTGGCAACCTGCCGGTACAGGTCGTCCTGACAGATCAGCACGCGGCTGCCTGAACTAGCCAGGATCTTGGTCAGCTCGCGCTCCCGCAGCATGGGGTTACAGGGCACGATGGCCGCGCCGCATTTCCAAGCCGCAAGCACGGCAATTACGACCTGTGGGATGTTCTGCAGGTAGACGGCGACTCGATCACCGCGCCCGACGCCGCGCGCTTGCAGGCCGACCGCCAACGCATCGGACATGGCGTCGCAGTCGGTCGCGGTCAGCGTCTTGTCGAAGTAGTGAACGAGGGGCGTCGAGGAGCTGCGTGCGCAGGTGGCTTTGAACATCGCGAGCGCCGTGCCGCTCGCCGGTTGAATCGTAGCGGGTACGTCGCGGTACAAGGCGAGCCAGGGACGCACGGCGCGACTATCGCTGCGCTCGAAGATCGTCAGATTGTCCGCGTTGGTCCGCATCTCTCCTCTACCGGTTGGGCGAGACGTTCGCACTCTCCTGTAGCGTACGTTGCGAAACTTGTGCCAACCGCGCGAGAAATCTCACGAATGCGGCCGTGCGTGGCGCCACAACGTGTCCCGGGGTGACTGAGCCGCGGTGGAGCGCGGGGGGCGCTCGATCAGGAGGCATCGACCGGAGTGAAGTGCACGCATTCGGGGCAGGCGTCGGGTCGGATGGTGAAACGACCGCTCGACATCGGGCTGTCTGACTCGCGCCGCGCCGCGTACAATCGTGAGTGGCGAATCGCCCCAGATCGGTGCGAACCGAGCGGTTCGGGAACGCTTACTACAGAGGACAGCATGGCAACGAAGAAGGCTAAGTCGAAGGCGAAGGCGGCGGCGATCAGAAAGGGCGACAAGTCGAAGCTCATCGAGCCGAAGGTCGTCAAGGGTAGTGATATCGACCCGAATCACCAGTGGAAGCGGCCGCTCCAGGCGCCCGGCCACACGCAGGTCGACTTCGAGGAACGCGTCGATTTCCGCCGGCTGCACAACTACCGTCTGGCGCGAACCCGCCAGGCGCTCGCGCGCTCCGGACTGGGCGCTCTGCTGTCGTTCGACCAGCACAACATTCGTTACACCACGAGCACCGTCATCGGCGAGTGGGCGCGCGACAAACTGCTGCGTTACTCCTTACTTACGGGTAACGGCGATCCGTACATCTGGGACTTCGGCTCCGCGGCGAAGCACCACAAGCTCCACGCGCCGTGGCTGCACACCGATCACTGCCGCGCCGGCATGACGGGCATGCGCGGCGCGGTCGGCGCAGACCCCAAGCTGTTCCGCGACGCGGCCCGCGAGATCAAGGCCATCCTCGATGAGGAAGGCGTCGGCCACATGCCGCTCGGGGTCGACGTCGTCGAGCCGCCGATGTTGTTCGAGCTTCAAAAGGCTGGTATCGAAGTACGCGACGGTCAGCAAACCATGTTGCTCGCGCGTGAGATCAAGAGCCACGACGAGATCACGCTGCTGAACATGGCGGCGTCGATGGTCGACGGCGTATATCAGGACATCTCCGAGGCGCTGAAGCCCGGCGTGAAGGAATCGGAGATCGTCGCGCTCGCCGCCAGCCGTCTGTACGAGATGGGCTCGGACTTGGTGGAGGGCATCAACGCGATCTCCGGCGAGCGTTGCTCACCGCACCCGCACAACTTCACGGATCGGTTGATCCGGCCCGGCGATCAGGCGTTCTTCGACGTCATCCAGTCGTTCATTGGTTACCGTACGTGCTACTACCGCACGTTTGCGGTCGGGCGCGCCACGAGCCCGCAGCGCACTGCCTACCGCAAAGCGCGCGAGTGGATGGATCGCACGATCGAGCTCTTGAAGCCCGGCATGGGCAGCGACGACGTCGCGCACGCGTTGCCGACGGCCGACGAGATCGGCTTCGCGAACGAGATCGATGCGTTCGGTTTGAACTTCTGCCACGGCTTGGGGTTGGGGCTGCACGAGCGGCCGCTGATCTCGCGCGTCACGTCGTTCCGCGAGCCGCTCGAGCTCAAGGTAGGCATGGTGTTCGCGGTGGAGACCTACTGCCCGGCCACGGACGGCATCTCGGCCGCCCGCATCGAGGAAGAGGTGGTGCTCACGCCCGAAGGCGCGAAGATCATCACGCTGTTCCCGGCCGAGGAGCTGCCGATCGCCAACCCGTACTGAGCAGTGCGCTCAACGCAAAGCCCGCGGAAGCTTGCTTCCGCGGGCTTTTTCGTATGTGCCAGACGAGAAAGCCGGCGCGGGGCTTCGCCGGATCAGCTCGTCAGCCAGTCCGCGAAGGCCTGCCAAGGACCGGAGAAGCCGATCGCGAGCCGCAACGGTTGCGAAGCGAGCAGAAACAGCCCGCCCCAAAGCGTCGCCGGATGAATCCTGCCGCGCGTGCGCAAGTCGTAGACAACCAGCGCCACGATGAACAAATCGGTCAGGCTGAAGAATGCGGGCGGGCCGAGCGCCGTGACGCCGGGCAGTCGCGCGACCGCGGCCGTCACGAGTTCCATGGTCGCCAACAACACGAGCCGCTTGTGGAAGTCGGTACGTTGACGCAGCACCAGCGCCGAGCCGAATAGCGTCGGAAATACCACGATTGTCGCGAGCGCGACGGCGAGCAGCACGCCAGCGGGAAGTCCAGGAGGCGGCACCATCAGACCTGCCTGGAAACGTGTCACGGCGACATACGCGCCGAGCACCATCATGCCCGCGCCGAGCACGGCGCCCGCGACTCCGAGCTGGCGGTGCACGTCGGCGCGGCCGGCGGAAATCAGCGTACTTTGCACGACGAGCAGCAGCATCCACGTCGTAAACGCGGCGCCGTGCACGTGCAGCGCCGGCGTGAGCTCGACGGTCGAGCTCGAGACGCTGCTGAAGTAGTAGGTGGGCCCGAATCCTGCGAGAACGGTGACCAGCATCGCGAGGGTCATACCGCCGAAGAACACGCGCTCACGGCGCGCAGTCGACCAGCGGGGTCGATCCAGAGAGTCGGGCGTGGTGGCCACGATACCTCCGTTAGTTGTCGTTGGTTTGAGGCAGGCTGCGAGGCTCGTGGCTAGCGTACAGCAGGTCGTGGTCGACTGGGCAGCCCCGCGGGCGGCTCGGTTGACATTCGGCGGTGAACGGCCAAGCATTTCTTTCCTGACTGGAGACCTCGATGCATCACTTCGTCCGCGCCGCCGACGTCAAGCCCACGCCGGCGTTTCCCAAGCACTCCGCGGGCTATCGCCGTTTCGCCCTGTCCGACCGCTCGATCGGGGCCGTCCATACGGGCTGGGGGCTGGCCGAGCTCGATGCCGGCGGCCATGTCGACCTGCACGTGCAGTCGTTCGAAAAGAGTTTCTTCGTGGTGGCAGGCGATCCCGTACTGATCCTCGAGGGGCGCGGCTACCGACTCTCGGCCGGCGCCTGCGGCGTCATACCGGTGGGCATGCAGCACGCCTGGCTCGGCCCCGCGACCGGCACCGCGCGCTGGCTCGACATGAACGCGCCATGCCCGAAAGGTGAGAACTTCGCCGACGGCACGTACTTCATCGGGCCGCCGCCGGAGGTTCAGATCAAACCGTTCGACATCCGCGATCCGTCGTCGCGGCACCTGTTCCGCATGGCCGAGGACGACATCAAGGTCGACTCCGTGCGCACGGGGCTGAAAAAAGACGCGGCGAAAGTTTCCGCGAGCATGGCTACGGCCCTGCTGGTCTACAGCGGCATTTCGCTGAAGATGCTGGTCGACCAACGTCTCGACGCCGCGCTGCACACCATGTTCATGGTCGAGTACGAGCCGAATGCGAACGCGCATCCGCACGACCACCCGCTCGAAGAGGCCTACTACATCATGTTCGGCGAGGTCGAGGCGTGGGCCGACGACCAGAAGTACCTCATGAAGCCTGGCGACTTCCTGTGGGCCGGCGTCGGCTGCACACACGCGTTCTACAACCGTAGCAGCGGCAACGTCCGCTGGCTCGAAACCCAGTCGCCGCAGCCGCCCGCGCGCAATTCATACCGCTGGGCGCGCGATTGGGAGTACGTGGCCGAACAACAGCAACAACAAGGAGCCTCCCGATGACACAACCGATTCCGACAAACCCAGTGTTCTCGTGATCGGTGGCACGGGCGGCATCGGCTTTGCGATCGCGAAGTTCTACGCCGACCGCGGCTCGAAGGTCGTGATCACAGGGCGCGACGCCGAACGCACGGCGGGCGTCGCCAAGGAAGTCGGCGGTAACACGCGCGGCATCGGCCTCGACGTAGCCGAGCCGGAGCAGATCGAGAAGGCGCTCGAAGACCTCGAGCACATCGATTATCTCGCGCTCGTCGCCGTGGAGCGCGACTACAACAGCGCCCGCGAGTACGACATCGCGCGCGCCCGCCGCATCGTGACGATGAAGCTGATCGGCTACACCGAGGTCGCGCACACGCTGTATCCGCGCATGGGTGCCGGCGCCTCGGCCGTGCTGTTCGGCGGCCTGGCAAGCGAGCGGCCCTATCCCGGGTCCACCTCGATCACGACCGTGAATGGCGCCGTGAGCAGCCTGATTCGCACGTTGGCCGTGGAGCTCGCGCCGGTGCGGTTCAATGCGATCCATCCCGGCATCATTTCCGACAGCCCGGCGTGGCGCGACAAGGTCGATGCGATCAAGAACATCGAGAAGCGGACGCCGGGTGGCCGATTGGCGACGACCGGCGACGTGGTCCACTCGGTCGACTTCCTGTTCACCAACCGCGGCGTGAACGGCATTAATCTCGTGATCGACGGCGGCTGGTTACTCACCTAAAAGGAGGCGGGCGTGCTCTGATCGCTCGCTCGCGCGAATGAATCGAGCCTCGAACAAGTCGTTGCTGCTCGCGGCCTCCGTCGCCGTCGCGGGATGTTGCTGCCGCATCGCGAGGCCGCGGCGCAGATGCCGTTTCGCGAATACGAGAGCTTCGAAGGCGCGGACGCCGCCGCACCGATTCCGCCGGACTGGAACATCCCCGCGGAGTTTGTCGTCGGGCGCCTGATGTACCCGGGCGGCCGGTTCGGCCGCGGCAGCGACTGGACGCACGGCGGCACGAGCTGGACGGACGACTACCCGAAAGGCGACCGCATCTTCGTCACGATGCTGCGGCGGTTCACGCGCACGCAGGTACGCGGCGTCGAGCAGCCCGTGAATCCCGACGACGTCGGCGACATGTACTACTACCCGTTCATGGTCGTGGGGCTCGCGCAGGCCTGGCAGCTCACCGACCCTCAGGCGGCGGAAATCCGCGAGTACCTGTTGCGCGGCGGGTTCCTGTTCTGCGACAGCTTCTTCGGCGAGCGCAACTGGACCGTATTCGAGGAGAGCTTGAAGCGCATTTTTCCGGACCGACCCATCATCGACATGAGCGACGACCACCCGATCTTTCACGTCGTCTTCGATTTACCGGAAATGACGAAAGTCCAGATTCCGAACGCGAACTCGATTGGCTGGGGTGGCCGCGGCATGCGCGGGACGCCGCGGTGGCGTGGCGTCGAGGACGCGAACGGCCGGCTCGTGGTCCTGATCGCGTACAACAACGACGTCATGGACGGCTGGCAGTGGGCCGACGACCCGCGTTATCCGGCCGACAAAGCGAATCTCGCGCTGAGGCTCGGCGTGAACGTCGCGATGTACTCGATGACGCATTGAGACTCCGCAAGCGGTTTCGAATTTTTGGGGGGACGAAACATGTTGTGCAGATCTGTAGTGTTCGGGGTGTCCGCCGTCGCTGTACTCGCGGCGTGCGACCAGGCGCAGACGCCGAGCGCGGCATCGAAGCCCGCGGCGGCGGCGGCCATGCCTGCGCCGCGTTCGTGTGCGGAGCTCGCCTCGCTCGCGTTGCCTAATACGACGCTCGCGGCGGAAACTGTCGCGGCCGGCGCGTTTCAGCCACCGCAGTCGGCGGCCCCGGGGTTCCCGGCCGACTTCACGAAGCTGCCCGAGTTCTGCCGTGCGACGGGCTCGATCAAGCCGTCCGCGGATTCCGACATCCGCTTCGAAATCTGGTTGCCGGCCGAAAATTGGAACGGCAAGTTCTTGCAGACGGGGAATGGCGGCGCGGCCGGTTCCATCGTCCACTCTTCGCTCGCGGACCCGCTCGCGCGCGGCTACGCCGTCGCGAACACGGACACCGGCCATCAAGCGGGCGGCGGTGATTTCGCGTGGGCCGCGGAGCATCCGGAGAAGCTGACCGACTACCAGTACCGTGCCGTGCACGAGCTCACCGTCGTCGGCAAGGCGATCACGAAGGCGCGCTACGGCAAGGACCCCGCGAAGTCGTATTGGCTCGGCTGCTCCACAGGCGGGCGCCAGGGGCTGAAGGAGGCGCAGCGGTATCCGGACGACTACGACGCGATCGTCGCCGGCGCGCCTGCGAGTAATTGGTCCGCGCTGATGTCCTCGAGCATCGTGACGCAGAAGAATCTGACCGGCGCCGGCGCGCTCGGCGTCGACAAGCTGGGGTTTCTGAAGGAGGCGGCCATTGCGGCGTGCGACGCGACCGATGGCGTGATCGATCGCGTCATCGGCCGCCCGGCCGCGTGCAAGTTCGATCCTGCCGCGTTGCAGTGCGCGGCCGGCAAGACGGGCATGTGCTTGAGCCCGACGGAAGTGGCCGCGGCCAAGCGCATCTACGCAGGCGTCGTGAACAAGGCGGGCGAGCAGCTATTCCCTGGCACCGGCCCCGGCAGCGAACCGCTGTGGGCTGCGTATGCGTCGCCGGGCTTCGCAATCGGCACGAGCTACTTCCGCAACGTGGTCGTGCACGATCAGAGTTGGGATCCCGCGACCTTCGACGTGGACACGGATGTCGCGCGCGCCGAGGCGCAGGACGCCGGTGCGGCGAAGGCGATGGACCCCGATCTGTCGGCGTTCGTTGGTCGAGGCGGAAAGCTGCTGACCTACCACGGCACGACGGACGGGCTCATTCCGTATGGCAACTCGGTCAACTACTACAAGAGCGTCGTCGCGAAGCTCGGTGCGGACAAGGTCAGGGACAACGTCGCGTTGTATCTCGTGCCGAGCATGGATCATTGTGCGGGAGGCGAGGGTGCGTTCGCAGCCGACTGGCTTGGCGCACTCGAGAGCTGGGATGCGAGCGGCACCCCACCGGCGATGATCACCGGCGCCCATCCTCCCGCTCCGCCGGGAGCGCCAGGTGGCGCCACGAAGGCGTTCACTCGCCCGATCTGCCCGTATCCGCAGCTGCCGAAGTACAAGGGCAGCGGCGACGAGGCGGAGGCCGCGAGCTGGCAATGCGCCGCGGAGTGATCGTCAGCGTTTAGTCGGCAGGCGGCCCGCCGCCGCGAGCACGGCGCTCCAGTCGTCGACGCCGCCGTGCACGTGCGCGACGCGCTGCACGTCGAGCTTCAAGCGCTCGACGTTCTCCACGAGGTTCGTCGTGTAGGGGCTCGGCTTCGGCAGCGGTGCGGCTCCGGGCCGCGGTGCGAACGCGTCGGCCTGGATCAGCAGCTTCAACGTGGGCACGTACGCCATCAGCAGCCCTTCGCTGTGCAGGTTGCCGCGCATCAGATGCAGCTCGAGCGTCATCGCGCCGTCGGAGAGCACGCGCTTGTCGCCCATCGTTTCGAGCATCGGCGCGTGCGGCGTGCGCGAGAGCCGGTCCGGATTCAGCGTGTGCGGATTCCTGAAGATCTCGCGTTCATACCAACCTTTGTGCGACACGTGCGTGATGATCGGGATGCCCATGGCGGCATACGTCCGCAACCCGCCGGCGTGATCCGAGTGGTGGTGCGTGTTCACGAGGTACTTGATCGGTTTGTTCGGCACGAGCCGCTTCGCGGCGGCGATCGTTGCGAGCGAGCGCTCCTCGCCGGTCGGCGCTTCGATGACCACGAGGTAATCCTTGAACTCGACGAGCAGCGCCTGCGGTGCGCCGAGGTTCAGGAACCAGACGCCGTCGCCGACCTTCTCCGTGCGAACCTCGGCGCGCGTCGCCGCGGCCGGAGCGCCTGCACCCACCGGGGTGTTTGGGGCGCCGCGAATCTCGAGCGCCGCCGCGCTGTTCGGCTCCGATTCGGCCACGACGATGTCGAGAGTCGGGTAGCCGCCCTGGCTCTGCACGATATGCCGCGGCAGCTGCACGCCGGCGATGCTCTGGTAGTCGCCGTATTCCACCGCGAGCGGCGTGTCGCCGGTGAAGCCGCCGTCGATGACCGTTGCGACGCGCTCGACGAGGCTCCGCTCGTTCAGCGTTCCCGTGACGGTGTACTTGTCGAACGCGGTGAAGGCGACGAGCGTCTTACGGCCCCGTTTCCCCGCTATCCTGGCGTTACCGCTTGCAGCGGCACCTTTAATGAACCCGTGCGGGGTGAGCCAGATGTTCAGTGCGCCGATTTCGGTGCGGCCGTCTGCATTCTGGTTCTGGAGGATGTCGCCCGGGATCGGCCGGATGCCGCCCTGGCCCGTGGCCGGGGTGAACGGCCCGGCGCCGCCGCCGCGCGGCGGACTCTGATCGTCGACGCGAACGATCTCCTGTCGCATCGCGGGCGCTGTGTAGTTCACGAGTGCCGTGTACTTCTTGACAGTGAAGCGCGGCCAAGGGCCGCCCGTCATGTAGGCCTGCCCCAGCGAGTTGTTCGAGCCCGTGCCCGTATAGCGCAGCGACTGTAGGGTCGCGGTTCCCATGGCCTTGGCCGCGGCATCGAGCGCGGCCGTAGCGTCCTGCGCCTGGCCCGGGCACGGCAGCGCGGCCGCTGCCAGGAGCGCGATTGCAATGCGACGTGCGCTCATGGGGCTCCCCCTGTGCCTGCCGAGCTTTCTCAAGACTACGCGCGCGCAGTGGCGGGCGTCGAGAGCGCTTTGCTGTTTCGTGGCAACGGGCGCTAGCGGTATGCTGGTGGCTTGATCGCGCCGCCAGCTTCCAGAAGCGGCGCCCACATCCAGAGCTCGACGGGGGGTCCTATGCTGAATCGATCGCGTTCGATGACCACGGCATTGTCGGTGGTGGCGGCGTTCGCGCTGTCACACGCGTACGCGCAGTCCAAGTGGCAGGACGATGCGCCGGGGCGAGTGCACCGCATCGACGTGGCGAAGCTGCCCGCGCCGTTTGCGACGGAATCGGCCAGGCAATTCCCGCGCATCACGCCAAAGCCGGATGCAGCCTCGCTGCATCTGCCGCCCGGGTTCAAGATCGACGTGTTCACGCGCGACATCGAAGGCCCGCGTGTGATGCGGATCGCTCCGAACGGCGACATCTTCGTCGCGGAGGAGAAGCCCGGCCGCGTGAAGGTGCTGCGCCCGTCGGCCGACGGCACGAGCGTCGTGAGCTCGGCGACGTTTGTCAGCGGCTTGAGCCAGCCGTTTGGCATTCAGTTCTACCCGGCCGGCGCACAGCCGCAGTGGGTCTACATCAGCGAAGTGAATCGCGTGATGCGCTACCCGTACAAAGTAGGCGACACGAAACCGAGCGGCGAGCCCGAGGTCGTGGTCGCACAGCTCGCGGGGACGACCGGTGGCCACTCGACTCGCGATCTCGTGTTTTCGCTCGATGGCAAGAAGATGTTCGTTGCCGTGGGCTCGGCGTCCAACGTTGCCGAGGGCGGGCCGAAGAAGTCACCGGCCGACATCAAAGCGTGGGAGGCCGAACACGGTGTGGGCGCGGCGTGGGGCGACGAAGCGAACCGCGCCGACGTGCTCGTGTTCGACGTCGGCTCGAACAAACCCGGCAAGCCGTACGCGACAGGCATCCGCAACTGCGTGGGCCTAGCGATCCAGCCAGGCAGCGGGGATCTATGGTGCACGGTCAACGAGCGCGATGCGCTGGGCGACAACCTCGTGCCCGATTACTCGACGCGTGTGCGCGCTGGCGGCTTTTACGGCTGGCCCTGGTACTACATGGGCGATCACGAGGATCCGCGGCACGCAGGTGAGCGGCCCGATCTGAAGGGCAAGACGATCACGCCGGACGTGCCGTACGAAGCGCACTCCGCTGCCGTCGGCTTCGCGTTCTACACGGCCACGGCGGGTCGCTCCGCGTTCCCGACCGAGTACGTCGGCGATGCGTTCGCCGTGTTTCACGGCTCGTGGAACCGCGCGGACCGCACGGGCCACAAGGTCGTGCGCGTGCCGATGAAGAACGGCGTACCGACCGGCGAATACGTCGATTTTCTGACAGGCTTTATCACGGCGGACGCGCAGCCGTGGGGTCGGCCCGCGAGCGTGACCGTAGCCGGCGACGGCGCGTTGCTGCTTAGCGACGACGACGGCAACGTGATCTACCGGATCTCGTACTCGCGCTGACGCGCTACGCGAAGGAGGGGCTGTGCGCTGTTTATTGACTTACTTCTTGCGCGTTCTTCTCGCGGTCGGCATTGCCGCTCCCGCGTGGGCGCATCACTCGTTCTCGGCCGTTTACGACTTGAAACAATCAGTGACTGTGAAAGGCACGATCGTGCAAGTGCGTCTCACCAATCCACATTCGTGGTTCTACATCGACGCGAAGAACGCCGCCGGTGAAGTCGAGCACTGGGCGTTCGAGGCGGGCACGCCAAGCGGCATGATTCGCAACGGCTACAAATCCAGCGTGATCAAACAGGGCGACGAGGTCACGATCACGGGTTTCCACGCCAAGGACCCGGCGCAGCACATGGGCATGCTGCGCGAGCTCACGACGGCCGACGGCACGGTGTTCGGATTGTTCGGACCGCAGGAGGGGCCGAGCGCGCGATGACGCGCCGCGGCCAAGATCCCGATATGCGAAACAAAGTCTCGCGATTCTCCGTGCTGTGCCTGGCTGCTGTGGCCAGCGTGTCGTTCGCTCAGCCTGACGGGGAAAAAGTACCCGCCGCGGGCGCTGCGCCGCGCCTCGCGGACGGCCACCCCGATCTCTCGGGTGTGTGGTGGGGCGGGGCGGATATCGGTGCGCGTGGTTCGCGGCCGCCCGGGCCACCCCCAGCTGGCGCCCCGCGTCCCGTCACGTTCACGAGCCTGTATCAACCGTCGCTCGCCGCCAAAGCCGCCACGCTGAGCGACAAGGACGACCCGACGCTGAAATGTATACCGACCGCATTCGGCACGCTGAACGTGCGGCTCTGGAACGTGGGTGCCGTGGGCCAGATCGTTGCGACGCCGAAGATGGTCGTGCTGCTCTCGGAGACGTTCCACGATTTTCAACTCGTCCCGACAGACGGTCGGCCGCATCGCGACGACCAGCCGCCGACCTACCGCGGCGACGCGGTCGGGCGTTGGGACGGCGACACGTTGGTCGTGGATGTCACGAACTTCACCGACGACACGTGGATGTCCGCGGAGGGGCGCGTCTCGCCGCATTCGGATGCGTTGCACATCGTCGAGCGCTACCGCCGAGTCGACGCGAATACGCTTCAGATCGAGGCAACCGTCAACGACCCCAAAGTTCTGACGGGGCCTTGGGTGGTGCCGAAACGCACGCTGACGCTGGCCCCGTTCGACGCCATTCTGTCTCTGAACTGCGCGACCGACGAAGCCGATGCGATGATCCGCAGCGCGAGCCAAAAGCCGAACTAGGCGAGGTTTTTCAACACCGGTGGCCGAAAGCGGCTATAGTGCCGCGTTCCCTATCGCTTCTAACGAGCCTGCGGGCATGGTGCCTTCATCCTCTTTTAGGCGAAAGCTATCTGAGGAGATAACCATGGGCAGGAAACTCTACGTCGGCAATTTGCCGTATTCCGCGACCGAACAGTCGCTGCGCGAAGCATTCGCTGCGAGCGGCACGGTCGATTCCGTCAGCTTGATCACCGATCGCGATAGCGGCCAGAGCAAGGGCTTTGGGTTCGTCGAGATGAGCACCGACCAGGAGGCCCAAGCCGCCACGCAGGCGATGAACGGCCAGATGCTCGACGGTCGCCAGATCAAGGTCAACGAAGCCAAGCCGAAGGGCTCGGGCGGCGGTGGCGGCGGCGGTCGCGGCGGCTACGGTGGCGGTGGCGGTGGCGGCGGCGGCTACGGTGGTGGCGGCGGCCGTTACTAGCGCTAGCACGCGCGCTCTTTCGCTTATCGATATCGGCGGGCAGCGTCAAACGCTGCCCGCCGTTTAGCGCCGCGCCCCGGCCGCTGGCGTTCCCCCCCCCACTCTCTCTCGTCATCCGCGTGCGGCGCTCTCCGCCGTGCGCCGAGCCATCTCGTGATCCGGAGGTGAGCCCAGTGCCCAAGCACAATCTGAAGACACAAGCAAAGCGCCAGCGCGAGTTCGCCAAGCAAGACAAGCGCCGCGCCAAGGATGAAAAGCGAGCGTTGCGCAAGGAGGAAAACCGCGCGCAGTCTGCCGGCGACGCGGCGCCCGGGGCCTCGGAAAAGTGAGCGCCACCTTCAGTAGCGTTACTTTCTTTGCGGTGTTGCGGTTCGGACGGTGACTCGCCAGCCGTCGTAAGGTTGGCCGTCGAGCGTCGTGATCGCGTGCGTCGCCTGTGCCGGCGTCTCCATCTCAACGAACGCGTAACCGAGGCTCAATCCGGTGATGCGGTCGGTGATGAGCTTCACGCCCACCACGTTGCCGAGTTCCGAGAACTTCGTTGAAAGTCTCGACTCGGTGGCCGAGGGCGGGAGGTTGCCGACGTATAGCTTCCTGCTCACGTGCCGCTTTGGGGCGCAGCAGGCCGGCTCGGTTTCAGATCTACGCGGCCCCGCTTGCCGACGCGCCGCTCGTTGAGCGCAGCCACGATGTTCTCGACTCCGACGGTCACGTCTTTGAGATCGCCGCGCCTATAGCCGTTGATCATGTTCGTGCCCTGCGCGATGCAGTACGCGAACCAGTCGTGGCCCGCGCTGCCGCTCGGCGCGGGAGCGGAGCGAATGGATACGAGGCGAAATCCGCTTTCGCTGACTCCGCTGCCGGCGGCAGGATTGTTCGGAGGCGAGGTGCTCAATGGGGTGCCGCCGCGGCCGCGACCGCTCTGTAGACCGAGATGAGGCGGCCGTCATAATCCGCCAGGTTCAGCCCGTTGATCGCGACCTGGGCCTCCGCGGAAGTTTTCATCTCTACGAACCCCGAGCGCTTGCTGTGGCCGGTAGAGGTATCGCGGTTCAGTTTCGCCGAAACGACCGTCCCGAACTGGGCGAACTTCGTGACGAGCGAATCTTCCGTGGCCGATATCGGCAGATTGCTCACGAAAAGCATCGTGCTCACTCGTGGTTCCTTTTGGCGGGGAAACGCCAGGAGATACCTGGCTCAAGCCACTATAGCCCAGAACGCACTTCCGCGCCGGACTTTCGGGGGTGCGGCAACGAGCGCCCTGCCGCGCTAGCGCGAGCGCCAGCGCGGCGGCCGGGCGGGGGTCAACGCCCGATCAGCGCTTCAGGCTCTGGTACGAGAAACGCGTGAAGTTCTCGGCGTTCATGAAGCCCGTGCCCCATTGCGCGTCGAACTCGGCCGTGGGCTTCGCGGCCAGCACTTCGTCCTCGGACTTGCCCTGATCGATCAGCGTTTTGATGTTGGCGCGCACTTTCACGAGCATGTCGTGGAAGCGTTGGATGTCGCTGCGATTCGCTAGCGCGCCGTGGCCGGGGATGATCTTCGTGTTCGCGTCGCTGCGCGCGATCACGGCTTCCGTCGCCGCGATGAAACCGTCGAATGAGCCATCGCTGCTCAAATCGATGAATGGATACTGATCTTTCACGAACGTGTCGCCGGTGTGAATCACGTTCGCGTTCGTGAAGTGCACGATCGAATCGCCGTCGGTATGCGCCGGGCTCATGTGAATGACGTTCACCGCGTTGCCGTTCCAATGGAACGTCGCGCGGGTGGGAAACGTGACGGTGGGCAGTGCGGCCGCGGGCGAGGCCGGGATCTTCTGGTTGAACGCCGCCATGAATTGGTCGCTGCTCATGCGCACGCGCACGTTGTTCTGCGCGATGATTTGCGCGCCGGCTTTACCGAGCGGTTCGTTGCCGCCCGTGTGGTCGCCGTGCCAGTGTGTATTGACGACGAATTTTATCGCGCCGCCGCCGGCCGCCTTGACTGCCGCGAGGATCTTCGCGTTCAGCGGCGCGTATTCGGTGTCGACCAGCACTGCGCCGTCGGGGCCCGTGGACAGCGCCATGTTGCCGCCCGAGCCCATCAACATGAACAGGCCGGGTGCCAGCTGCTCGGTTTCGATCTTGACCGCGGAGAAATCCTGCTGAGCCATGACTGGCGCAGCGAATGCCAGGGCTAGTGCGGAGCCGAGCAGTTTGGTGTTAGTGAGCACGCCGTTACCCCCAAAAAAGATCTGTTGTCGTTCGAGCGGACGCGAAGCGGTCATCATATAGCCGCGCCACTGCGGGGTGCCAGCCTTGTGCGGTCGGCGCCGTTGCCCGGGATCGCACCGGCGGAGCATGCTTGCAAGCTCGCGGCTGCGGCCCCACCTACGGCGACCCGGCTCACAATCACAGGAGTTTCCCATGGCAACGGCAAGCGCGAAGGTCACGGAGAACGTCCGCGAGGTTGCACGCAAAGTGCGTGGCCAGCCGACCAGCGACGGTGCCGGTGTGCGCATGACGCGCGTGATCGGTTCGCAGGTCCTCGATTCGTTCGATCCGTTCCTGCTGCTGGACGAATTTCGATCCGACAACCCGAACGACTATATCGGCGGCTTTCCGGACCACCCGCACCGCGGTTTCGAGACCGTCACGTACATGTTGGCAGGCCGTATGCGCCATGGCGACAACCAGGGCAACAGCGGTCTGCTCGGCCCCGGCAGCATCCAGTGGATGACCGCCGGCCGCGGCATCGTGCACTCCGAATTTCCCGAGCAACAGGAAGGGCTCATGTGGGGCTTCCAGCTGTGGGTCAATTTGCCGCGCACCGATAAAATGACGAAGCCCCGTTATCAGGACGTGCAAGGCGACAAGATCCCCGAGATCGAGCTCGGCGCAGGCGCCCGCGCGCGCGTGCTCGTCGGCACCGTGAATGGAACATCGGGTCCGGTGAACAACGTGGCGACCGAGCCCGTGTACTTCGACCTGCACTTGGAGCCGGGCGCGAGCTACACATCGGAGCTGCCGCCGGGCCACAACGCGTTCGCGTACGTGTACCAGGGCGACGCGAAGATCGGCGCCGCGAGCACCGCAATCGTACGCGGTGAGCTCGCGCTGCTGACGCTGGGGGTATCTCTGCCGGTGATAGCGGGTGACGCAGGCGCGCGGCTGATCGTGGTCGCTGCTCGTCCGTTGAACGAGCCGGTTGCGCGCTACGGCCCGTTCGTCATGAACACACCCGACGAGATCCGCCAGGCTTTCGCCGACTACCAGGCCGGGCGTCTCTGAAGGCGGTTGCGGTTGTGCGGTGCGAGGTAGTCGAGCGCGGGGCCGATCGGGATGATGCGCGACGGGTTCAGGTTCGCGTGGCTGCCGTAGTAGTGCGCCTTGATGAAATCGATGTGCACGGTCGATGCGATGCCCGGTAGCTGGTAGATGTCGCGCACGAAACCCCAGAGGTTCGGATAGTCGACCACGCGCCGCAGGTTGCACTTGAAGTGCGTGTGGTACACGGGGTCGAAGCGGATCAGCGTCGTGAAGAGGCGGATATCCGCCTCGGTCAGGCGCGATCCCGTCAGATAGCGGTGCATCGAGAGCTGGCGTTCGAGTTTGTCGAGCGCGGCAAACACCGCAATCGCCGCTTCCTCGTACGCTTCCTGCGTCGTCGCGAACCCCGCGCGGTAAACGCCGTTGTTCACATTCGGATAAATGAGCGCGTTCCACTCGTCGATCTCCGCTCGCAGCGCGGCCGGGTAATAGTCGTTGCCGTTCGCGCCGACGCTGTCGAACGCGCTGTTCAGCATGCGAACGATCTCCGCAGACTCGTTCGACACGATCGTGCGCTGTTGCTTGTCCCAGAGGATCGGTACGGTGGCGCGGCCGGAGTACTGCGGATCCGCGAGCGTGTACAGCTCGTACACGCGCTGCACGTGATTGACGTCGTCGGCGATCGTCTCGGGCCCCGGCGCGAACGTCCAACCCTCCGCGCCCATGTAGCTGCTCGTTGCGGAGACTGAGATCAGTGTCTCGAGGCCTTTGAGCTTGCGCATGATCAGCGTGCGGTGTGCCCATGGGCACGCGAACGCTACGTACAGGTGATAGCGGCCCGGCTCCGCGCGAAACCCGGCGCGTCCGGATGCGCCGGCCGAGCCGTCGGCCGTGATCCAGTTGCGGAACTGCGACTCGCTGCGGACGAACCGCCCCTGCGACGCCTTCGTGTCGTACCAAACGTCATGCCACGTGCCGTCGACAAGCAGTCCCATTGCGCCTACCTCACTTTCGTCACGACATGATACCGTTGCCGCAGCTTTTTGCGGACCGCCGCGGATGTTCAAGGCTATCGGATCGTTGTTCGTCTCGGTCACGCTCGTGTGCGCGGCGTTCGCCGCGCGAGGCGCCGGCGGTGATGAGCACACGATCAAGCTGACCATCGCGTCGAGCCAGTCCACGAGCCTCGCCTGGGTAGGCGCGATGCACACGCTGATCGTGCCCGAGCTGAATCGCCGCCTCGAGACGCGCGGCAGCGCATACCGCATCCGCTGGACCGAGGCTTATGGCGGCGCCCTGTACAAGTACCCGGACACGCTCGAGGCCATCAGCATAGGCCTGGCCGACATGGGCTGGGTCGGCACCTTATGGGAGCTCTCGAAGCTGCCGCTCCAGAACGTCACCTATTACGCACCATTTGTCAGCGACGATTTCCGCACCGTCGTCGACGTGCTGAACGAGCTGCACCGCACGGTGCCCGCCATGACGAATGCGTGGACAGCGCAGAACGTGCACTTCCTCGGGGCTAGCGCGCTCGACACGTATCACCTGCTGACGAAGTTCCCGGTGCACAGCATCGCGGATCTGCGCGGCCGCAAGATTCTCGCGCCGGGCCCGTCCGCCGCCTGGCTCGAAGGCACCGGCGCGGTGGCCGTCGACGGCAGCCTCACGACGTATTACGAGCAGATTCAGACGGGGGTCGCGGACGGCGTGATCACGATCTTGACGGGCGCCGCGCCGAACAGGCTGCACGAGGTGGCGCCGTATATCACGCTCGTGGGGCTCGGCAGTCAGGTGACCGGCGCGCTTGCCATCAATCTCGACACATGGAACCGGTTGCCGCAGGACGTGCGCGCCGTGCTCGATGACCTCGGGCCCGAATACAGCAAGGCCGTGGCCGACGAAATCAGCAAGCGGTACGACGCGAGCCTCACGCGAATGCAGCAAGAGGGCGCAATCGTCACGGAGCTGCCGCTCGAGGAAAAGCAGAAGTGGCTCGCGGCGATGCCGGACATCGCAACCCGCTGGGCCGCGGCCACCGAACGGCGCAGCGGCGCACCCGCCGGCGACATCCTGCGCGCGTACATGAACGCCATGCGCGCGCATGGTATTCGGCCGCTGCGCGACTGGGACCGCCCGCAGTAGCCAGGCATGGGTGTGCAGGCACCTTCCACTCCCCTGGGGCGCGCGTTCGCCATGCTCGTGACGTGGTTGAACGGCGCCGGCGTGGTGTGGGTCTTTGCGCTGATGTTCTTGATCGCGGCCGATATCATCGGCCGCGCGGCGTTCGATCACCCGATCGCGGGCGTTACCGAGATGGTGTCGCTGTCGCTCGTCGCTTGTGTGTTCCTGCAGCTCGGCCACGCGGTGTTGCGCGGCCGGCTCATGCGGGTCGAGATGGTCGTCGAGCCGCTCGAACAGCACCGACCTTCGGTGGCGGCTGCGTGGCAGGCCGTGCTCGCGGGAGTCGGCGTGGCTGTGCTCGTCGTCATCGCCCGCGGCGCATGGCCCGAGTTTGCGCGCGCATGGCGCACGGCGGAATTCGCCGGCGTCGAGGGGCTGTACACGATTCCGGTGTGGCCGATCAAGCTGCTGATCGTCACGGGTTCGATCGTCGCGGCGCTCGAGCTGCTGCGACAACTTTGGATTCATTCGCGTCACGCGCTGCAAGGCGCCAGCGATGTGCGCCGCTGGCTCGCCCCACTCGCAGTCGTGGCGGGGGCGGTGCTCGTCGCGCTGCTGTGGCAGGCGGACGTCGAGCCGCGCACGGTCGGTCTTGCGATGATCGGCTTCGTAGTCGTGACCATCCTGTTCGGCATGCCGCTCGCGATTGCGTTGCTGCTCTCCGGATTGCTCGGCCTCGCGCTGATCAAGCACGATTTCGGCATTGCGACGCGCACACTCGCACTCGCTGCCGGCGGCACGGTTTCCGACTACGTGTTCGCAACCGTGCCGTTGTTCGTGCTGATGGGCCTGTTCGTCAATGTCTCGGAGATCGGTCGCGACGCGTTCGTCGCGGCACAGCGAATCTTCGGGCGCATCTACGGCGGCCTCGGCGTCGCGACCGTGGCTGCGAACGCAGTGTTCGCCGCCATCACGGGCATCTCGATCGCGTCCGCTGCGATCTTCACGAAGATTGCGGTGCCGGAGATGGTGCGGCACGGCTACACGCCGAAGTTCGCCGTGGGGTTGACGGCCGGCTCGTCGCTGCTCGGCATGCTGATCCCGCCGAGCCTGCTGCTCATCATCTATGGCGTATTGGCCGAGGTGTCGATCGGCCGGTTGTTCCTGGCCGCAGTGTTGCCCGGCATCCTGCTGGCCACGGCATTCGCCGTCGGTGTGATTCTGATGGCGTGGCTGCTGCCCGGCTTCGTCGGCAACGTCCGCCGCGCAGCCGCAACCGAGCAACAGGGCGTGCTCGCGGCACTCACGGGGCTCGTGCCCGTAGTCGTGCTGATCGTGCTCGTGCTCGGCGGCATCTACGGCGGTTTGTTCACACCCACGGAGGCGGGCGCCGCCGGCGCCTTCGGCGCGATGATCATCGCGCTCGTCAAACGGCGACTCGACTGGCCGAAGCTCTGGGAAGTCATAAGCGAGACCGGCCAGGTGTCGGTGTCGATCCTGTTTCTGATCATCGCGGCGAGCACATTCAGCCGCATGCTCGCGCTCTCGGAGCTGCCGCAGGACATGGCGGCGTTCATGAGCGGCACCGGGCTCGGACTATTCGGGTTCCTGGGCGTTTATCTCCTGCTGCTGCTCGTGCTTGGAACGCTGCTCGACTCCACGTCGATCATGCTGATCATCCTGCCGCTGGCGTTACCGGTTGCCACCGCGCTCGGCGCGAACCTCGTCTGGTTCGGTGTGATCACGACGATCGCGATCGAGATCGGTTTGCTGACGCCGCCGTTCGGGCTAAGCGCGTTCGTGATCAAGGCCAGTATGAACGACCCGCGCATCAGTCTCACAACCATTTTTCGCGGCGCGTTGCCGTTCGTTTTGATCACGCTCGCCGTCACGATTCTGCTGATGGCGTTTCCGCAGATCAGCCTGGCGTTACTCTGAGCGACGGAGGGGAACGATGAAAAGCCCGCTGGCGGCAGTGGCGAGTCTGGGTCTCACCCTCGCGATCGCGGGCACGGCCGCCGGCGAGAGCGTGTTGTTCATTGGTAACAGCTTCACGTACGGGCACGGTTCGCCCATCCGTTTCTACCGCAGCGACACCGTCAAGGATTTGAACGAGGAACACATCGGCGGTGTGCCCGCGTTGTTCAAGTCGTTTGCCGATCAGGCGGGACTCCACTACGAAGTGGCGCTCGAAACACGCGGCGGTGCGGGCCTCGACTTCCACCTTGCGAACAAGCTCGATGCGATCGGCGGCCGCGGGTGGGACAAAGTGGTCGCGCACGGCTATAGCACGCTCGATGCCGACAAGCCGCGTGACCCGGCGAAGCTGATCGCGACGAGCAGGCAGCTCGCGGAAGTGTTGCGCGGCCGGAACCCGAAAGTCGATCTCTACCTGACAGCGACCTGGTCGCGCGCGGATCAGGTGTATCCGCCGAACGGCGCGTGGGCGGGTCGGCCCATCGAGGCGATGGCGAAAGACGTTCGCGTAGCGTACGACCAGGCCGCGGCCGCCGCGGGTGCGAGTGTGATCCCCGTCGGCGATGCCTGGAACCGGGCGATGCAGACGGGCGTTGCCGACACGAATCCGTACGACGGCATCGACTTCGGCAAGCTCGATCTGTGGACCTACGATCACTACCATGCGAGCACGTACGGCTACTACCTCGAGGCGCTCGTGATTTTCGGCCGCCTCACGGGTCGCGACCCGCGTTCTCTCGGCGGTAGCGAATGCTCGGCGTATGAACTCGGCCTGTCGACTGCCGAAACGAGCGCGCTGCAGCAGGTCGCCTTCGACGAGTTGGCGCCCGGTGCGGTTACGCCGGCGCCCTCGCAAGCGCGTAGCGGCGCTCCGCAGCGCTGCGCCGCCCTAGCGGCAGCGCCCCGCGATTAGGCTCGTCGCTACGGGAGGGTTTCTGCTCGCCGTCGGAGCCGTGGCCGGCGCGATCGCGCTTCACTCCTTGATGGGCCCGCCACGCGCGGCCGCGATCTCCTCCGGTGTACGTGCGATCGGCATCAGGAGTGTGAGTGCGATATACGCGACGATCAGGATGCCACCCGAAAAGAAGGCGCCCAGGATGAAGCCAAGGCGCACCAGCGACACGTCGATGCTTGCGAACGCGGCGAGCCCTACGCAGACGCCGGCGATCTTCCGGCCTTCGCCGATCCGAAAGAGCCGCCGCATGTGTGGGCGCGCGCCGGCACCGCGGGTGGCGCCCCCGAGTGCGGGCCCGTCGACGCGGCCGACTGCGGTAAGCGCCGCCGTGAGCTCGCGCTTGTCGATCGGATTCTGCGCGCCGCGGTTGCGGCCAAGGTTCGCGGCGATCGAGCGTTCGAGGCCGGCCAGTACCTCGCTGCGATCCGGGTGATCGCCGAGTCGCTCGGCTGCCTTGTCGAGATACGTGCGCAGCGCGACGAATGCGTCTGCATCCAGCGTAAACGCTCAGCCGTCGAGCTCGATAGCGACCGCAGCTTTCACCGGCGCTCCTCCCGCTCAACCCATGCGCGTGACACGGCGCAGCGCGAGTCCGCCGCAGAGTATCGTGATGCCTGCGAGTACCGCGATGCTGGTCAGCGGGTTCATGAAGCTGAACTTCGTGACACCGGCGAGGCCGAGTGCCGCCTGGTCCAAGTGGAACGAGGGCCAGATCACGACCCAGGGTCGCAAGGCCTCGGGCAGCGGCATGAAGATTCCCGACAGCCACATGCCCGGCAGATATACGAGATTGCCGAATGCCGGTGCGGCGCCTGAGCTCGCGAACGCGCCGATCAGGAACCCCATCGCGCAAAACGGTATCGCGCCGAGCGTCATGACGGCCAGCATGGTCGCGAGCGCGCCCGCCGAGAGCGTGATCTTGCCCATGACGAGCGCGGCCACGGTCACCGTCGCCAATGCGAGCGCGCCGAACGCGATCGACATCGCGAACTTGGCAATCAGATACGCACCAGGTGGAGCGGGCAGGGCGCGCTTCAACTTGAATACGCCGGAGTCGCGCTCGAACGCGAGCCCCATGCCGACGCCGAAGATCGCGGGACCCATGACGGCGAACGCGCACCAGCCCGCGAACGAGAAGTTCGCGAACTCCGGGTTCGCGAGCGCCTCGGGCGATTGGCCCGCCATGACCACGCCGAAGAATGCGTACAGCGGCGCCGGCAGCAGCAGGAACGGAAACGCGAACGCCGGAGCGCGCAGCGCCTGCAGGAACTCGTAGCGCGCCTCGTTCAGGTACGCGCGCAGGATCCTGCCCAGGCCCATCGGGCCTTTGCCTTCGAAGACCAGAGTCATGGTTGCGCTCATGTTCAAGCCGCCTCCTTCGTGATTTCGTTGAACGCTTCGGCGAGGCCCGCCTGGCGGACCTCGAGGTTGGTGAGCGAGCTGTCGCTCGCGAGCAGCCTGCGTACGACGGACTCCGCATCGATCGCGGTGATCTCGAGTTTCTGCGTGTCGCGCTTGGCGGCTACGACGTGCGGCCAGCTACGAACCTGCTCGAGATCCATCACGCTCGAGCAGACGATCGTCTTGCGGCTCACGATGGAGCGAACCTCGTCGACGGTGCCCGAGGCCACCAGGCGGCCCCTCGCGATCACTGCCACGCGATCGGCGAGAGCCTCAGCCTCCTCGAGGTAGTGTGTGGTCAGCACGATCGAGCAGCCCTGCGCGCGCAGCTGACGGATCGTGGCCCACATGGCCTCGCGGGCTTGCACGTCGAGCCCCGCGGTCGGCTCGTCCAGGAACAGCAGCCGCGGCCGGCCGCACACCGCCACCGCGAACTGCGCCATACGCTTCTGGCCGCCCGAGAGCTTCGCACCGTATCGCTGCGCGATGGCCGTCGTGCGCGTCAGCGCGAGCGCTTCATCCGTGGTCAGCGGATTGGGGTAGTAGCTCGCGGCGAGACCGACGAGCTCGCGCACGCGCAGCGTCGGCGACAGTGCCGCTTCCTGCATCATGATGCCGACTTCGCGCCGTGCGTCGACGTCGAACGGCGAGCGGCCCATGAGCCGGACTTCTCCCGAGTCGATCTCGAGCAGGCCGAGCCACGCACCGATGGCCGTGGTCTTGCCCGCGCCGTTGGGCCCTAGCACCGCGAGCAACTCGCCGCGGCGCACCGTGAGGTCGAGACCGTCGAGCGCTACCACGTTGCCGTACCGCTTGCGTGCGCCGACGAGCTCCGCGAGCACCTCCGCAGTGTCAAGCCGAGCGGCGGCGGAGGGCGAGGCGGGCGCACTCGCCGCCGCAGTCTTGCGGCCGCGTCTACGGCGCTGGCCGTTCAGGATTTCGCCGACGACGGTGAATCGTACGAGCCAGTGATAGCTCAAGAAGAAGATCGCGAAGCTGGCTGCGAGCACGAATGGGAATTTGATGCCCCAGTGCCACGGCAGTTTCGCGACGAGCACCTGCAGCAAGCCGACGATCGGTAGGTGCACCAGGTAGATCCAGTAGGACGCGTCCGCGACGTAGCGGCGAGAGGGGCTCTCGTTCGCGAGGAACCGCACCGCTGCACCCACGATTGCGAACACGGAGCACCAGAGCGCGAGCGCGTAGGCGGCCGCATAGACGAGCTTGGTCGTGCCCGATAGTGCCATCGCCCACACTGGAACGGGGCCGACGATATAGAGACACACGCCGGCGGCGAGCACGGCGACCGCAAGGTGCAGCGGCCACACGCGTTTCCACGTCTCGAGCAGATTGGTCTGTCGATTCACGAGCCAGCCGAAGGAGAACGCGCTCGCGAAGGTGACGAACGGAGCGAGCGGCGGGAGCAGCGAACCGTCCGGCGTCGGGACGCCGAAGAACGCAATCCAGCGTTCCTGGTTGTACAGCAGGGCCGCGACAGGCAGAGCCAGCACTACCGCCGCGGCGCCACTATGTACGAGTGCGCGTACTACAGAGTCGACGCGGGCACGCAGCTTGCCGCCACGGTCGAGCGTCGCAACTGCGCTGCGAACGCCGACTACAACCACGTACAGCACGAAAAGCACGTACAGGAACCAGAGGTGCGTCAGAGGAAACGCGAGCGCCGGCGGGGCGGGCATATCGGCCGGCAGCGCGGGCGGTCCGCCCGCGTCCGCGTAGAACCGTGTGATGCCCCAGATCCAGACGGCTACCACCGACGGGTAGATGACCATCCAGCCGACGATCATGGGCCCCAGGATGCGCTTCGAGCGATTGACCCAGAAGCCGCGTGCACCCTTCTTCTGCAGCATCATGCGGGCGAAGAAGCCCGCAATGAAGAAGAACAACGACATCCTGAAGATGTGCGACACGAACGCGAGGACGCTGATCGTGCTGCTCGGCGAGTTGTCCACCGTCGCCCAGATACCGGCGATCATGCCCGGGATGAACGAGAAGGCGGCGTGGAACGCGACGCCGAGCAATAGCGCTCCGGCGCGTACGGCATCGAGGGAATGCAGACGTTCGTTGGTAGCCATGACAGCGCTCCTAGATGAAGTCTTTCTTGCGAAGCGTGAAGAACATGCCGAGCCCTAGCGCGAGGATGCAGAGCGCGAGCTCGATCCCAAGGATTGCGACGATGTCGGACGTCCAAACTGCCGTTTCGCCACTGGAGTTCCGGCTCACGGAAGGCAACTGGAAGGCGAACGCGACGAAGAAGTTGATCGAGACGTTGCCGATGATGATCACGATCGTGTTCCAGAACCCGGAATCCGTCGCCAGCGCGACTCCCAGGAACACGCAGAAATAGAAGGCGACCCACGCCATGACCAGCAATGTGAGCGGAATCATGCCGTTCGGAATAATCGTCAGATCGGTGACGATCACCGCGCCGAGCCCCATCAGAACGAGCGGGACGAAGAATGCGATCAGGCTCGACGTCATCTTCGCCAGTGTGTACTCCGTGGTGGAGATCGGCAGGCTCAGCGCGAACAGCAGCACTTTCTCCTTCTTTTCCTGCGCCACCGTCACCGTCACCACGAATATGTTCAGTACGATCAGCACGCACATGAACGAAACGCTGCCGACGTAGAACAGCACCAGGCCGAAAGGTGTCAGCGCGAGCGTCGTGGCGGCGAGGGTCAACGAACCCAGGATCAACCAGCGAGCGAGGTAGAGGTCCTTCCACACCAGCTGGCGAACGATGGATCGGCTCATGCCGTCGCCTCCTTGCGGCTACTCATGACGTTCGCGACGAAGATTTCTTCGAGCGTCATGTTCTGCACCTCGGTCACCGTGGCGCCGGCGCGTGTATAGGCTGCAGCGAGATCGGGCGTGTAGGCGTTCGTCGTGGCGACCGCGACGCGGCCGTTCACGATCAAATCGACGACACTCGGCAATACGGGCAGTACGATGCCGGTCGGTACGTCAACACGGAGGCGGCGCCAGCGATCGATGAACGTCTCCTTGTCGCTCGAGTCGATGATTCGGCCGCGGTCTATGAACGTGATCTGATCCGAGATCTGTTCGACGTCCTGCGTGTTGTGTGAGGAGAACAGAATCGCCCGCCGATCGTCGGTCAAAACGTCCATGAGCTCCGTCAGCAGTTCGTGACGCGCGACGGGATCGAACCCGGTCGTGGGTTCGTCGAGCAACAGCAGCCGGGGACGGCGCGCGAGCACGAGCAGCAGCACGGCTTTGGCGCGCTCGCCGTGGGACAGATTCTTGATGACCTGCTCCGACCGCAAGTTGAAACGGCGGAGTAGCGTTTGCGCGTAAGGACCGTCCCAGCCAGGATAGATCGACGCGACGAACTGCATGTGCCAGCCCAGCGTCTCGTTGCCGTAGAGCCGCATGTCTTCCGACACGAACCCGACGTCGCGCTTCGCGGCGGCTTGTTGCGCGGGCATCGGATAGCCCAACACGCGCACGTCGCCGCGATCTTGCCGGATCAACGAGAGCAGAATGCGGATGATCGTCGACTTGCCGGCGCCGTTGGGACCGACGAGCCCCATGATCTGGCCGCATGCCAGCTTGAGGCTCACTTCGCGCAGCGCGAAGAAGCGATAAGACTTCTCCACGCCCTCGAGCTCGATTGCCAGTTCCGTCATTGCCGTTCCTCGTTGTCGTTCGCGCTGAGTTCCCGCAGCCGCTCTTGCAGCTCTTCCGCCGTGACGCCGAGTTGACGCCCGAGCGCCACTGCTTTCGCGAGGTGTTCGTCGAGCTCCTCGTGTCGCAGCTGCGCGCCGATGTCGACGTTCTCCGCGACGAACGAGCCCTTGCCTTGCCGCGTCGCGATCACGCCGCCGCGCTCGAGCTCGAGATAGGCGCGCTTGACCGTGATGACGCTCACGCGCGTGGCGATCGCGAGCGCCCGGATCGAGGGCAGCTCGTGCCCTGGCGGCCAGTCGCCGACGGCGATCCGGTGCCGGATCTGCTCCATGATCTGGAGGTACATCGGGCGCCGGTCGGCGTGGGATATCGTGAGGTCACTGTGCATATCTAGTATGCACAGTATACACGGCATAAACAGGGATGCAAGCGCCGCGATTCCACGCGGCTAGGCCCGGCGGCGGCGCGGCCTCCAGGCCGCGAGACCGGCTTGGCCGGCCGGCCGGCGTTCGGGCTGGGAGAGGAGCGACTGCGCGGCAGCGTGTGGTTGGTGGGCCGCCGGCGCGCCCCCGGGGGGGCGGTGCGGAGCGCGCCGGCTCTCTGCGTACTCTTACAGCGAGTCGAGAAATGCCTCGAGCAGCCTCTTGTCCGCGTCGCTGAGCCCTCGATAGGCCGTAGTCACTCGCGTCGCCTGACCGCCGTGCCGCTGAATGGCATCGCGCAACGTGAACGTGAGCCCGTCGTGCATCAAGCGGCTGCGCGTGCGCAGGGCCCAGAGGGGTGCCGTGCGAATCTGGTTCGCCGTCGTTGCGAACTCCGGCGTGGGCTGCACGGGAATGCCGTCACCCGTGCCGACGTCGTGCAGCATGAAGTCGCTGTAGGGATGGATGATCTTGTCGCCGAGCGCGGCAGGGATCGTGAAGGTGCCGCCGTTGATCTGCGTGCCCGGCTGCGCCGTCCTAAACGTCGGCGTGTGGCACGTGCCGCAACCGACGTTATTGAAGATGGTTTCCCCCGTGAGCACGTCGGTCGTGACCGTGCCGCGCGACGGCGCCTTGGTCGCGCGCATGAAATCCGCGAACGCCTGCAAGTCCTCACCGTCGTCCTCGGGATCCTGGACCGGGTCGTACTCAGTGCCCCAGCCGACGGTGAGGCCGCTCGAGGTGTTTTCGCTGGGCAATAAGGGGCTCGTGATTCCCATCTCGTTCAGATAGGCGTCCGCGGAAAATGAGACGAGGCTCGCGTGCTGGCTCTTCCAGCCGAACCGGCCAATGCGGACCTGGCTGCCAGCTTCGAGCACGGGCGCCGGCACGACCGTGCCTTTCATGCCCGCCGGCTGCGCCATGCGCACTTCGTGTATCGCCGCGTTCGGGATCGCCTCGACATAGCCCGCACCGAGGGTGTTGGTCGAGATCCGGAAGGTGCGGATCCTGTCTGCCGGTGCGACGCGCTCGACGATGTTTGGATCCGTGGCGCGCGAATGAATGAGCGAGCCGCCGAGCGACTCGAAGAACACTCCTTTCTCGACGCGCCCTGTGCGTTGCTCGGTGATCTGGCTGGCACCGCCCGTCGTGACGTTCTGGTGACACTCTCGGCAGCTCTGTGCGTTGTAGACGGGGCCGACCCCGTCTGCGGCCGTCTCGACCTCCTCGAAGATAAAACGGTTGTCGTTGAACGAGCGGCCCGGCACGACGGTATCCTCATCGAGTGTGGCGAAATCGGGGCCCTGCGGCAGGTAACCGTTCGTGAGGCCGTCGAAGCCCGTAGGCGCTTCGGTGAACGGGCGCGCTGGTAGCCGGGCCGAGTCGGTGGCCGCGGGTCCTTCGTTCTGTGTAGTCCCGCGAGGTTGAAACCGGTCGCGCAGGGTCTGTGCGCTTGCGGAGTCGGCGATGAGGGCAGTGCCTGCGATTGCGGCCATGGTCCATGGCACGGTGGCTTTGTGCATTGATCTCTCCCTGATCCGTGGATTGTTAGAATCGTTTCTGCTCGAGCGGCGCGCGCGGCGGCGCGCCGATCCAAACGCGATGGAGCAAGTGCCGTGCCAGCGAATTGCTTTGTTATGGAATCAACGCGTTGCAGCCGCGCTGCCTGCGCACACGACGGCGAGACTGTCTGCGGCTCGCGACGACGTGGTGCTGCGCGATAGGTGCTACGCGGGCGCGAACGCGGCGCCGGCCATGAGCCACGCCGAAATCGCGATGCGAGAGTGGAGTCTGCGGGCACGTCGGCGATAAGCGACGCGTTTCGGAAGGAGGCGGCTCCAGCGCGGACCCATTGAGCGCTGGCGCCGGGCCGCTCGGTTCAGCTTGCCGCCGACGGCGCGTCCCGCTCACAATCGGCGGCGGCCGCATGCCGCGGTGCGACTACGACAACGGGAGATTTCCGCAATGAAAAGCTTCGGCGTGGCGATGGTATGCCTGCTGGTGGGTCAAGTGGCGAGCGCGCAGGGGCAGCCGGCGCAGCCGCCTGCGGCCGCGCAGCAAGAGGTGAAGGTCGTTGCTACGAAGCTCGGCGGCAACGTATACGGCATCGACGGGCAGGGCGGTCGCGCCGCCGCGCTCGTAGGGCCCGACGGCATCTTCCTCGTCGACGCGCAGTTCGCGCGCGTGACGGACAAGATCGTCGCGGCGCTGAAGGAGCTGTCGCCTTCCCCCATCAGGTTCCTCGTGAACACGCACGTGCATGGCGATCACACGGGCGGCAACGAAAACTTCGCGAAGCTCGGCGCCACGATCCTCGGCCGGCCGAATCTGCGCACGCAGCTCTTGAATCCGCGTCCGGGTCCCGGCAATGGCGCGGTGCCGCCGGTCGCCCCGCCGGCCGCGTTGCCGGTCGTGCTGTTCGACGCACCGACCACGGTGTACCTCGACGGCGAGACGATTCGGATGATTCCGCTCCCCGCAGCGCACACCGACGGCGACACGGCGGTGAAGTTCGAGCAGGCCGACGTGCTGATGACGGGCGACGTGTTCCGGTCGCAGGGGTTCCCGGCGGCGGCCGTTACGAACGGTGGCAGCTTCCTGGGCACGATCGAGGCGCTGACTCAAATGATTGCGATGGCCGGACCGAACACGAAGGTCGTGCCGGGCCACGGGCCTGTGGTCGACAAGACCGCGCTGGTGTTCCATCGTGATATGGCCGTGACCGTGCGTGACCGCGTCGCGAAAATGTTGCGCGAAGGCAAGAGTGCGGAAGACATCCTGGCCTCGAAGCCGACGGCTGAATTCGAGGAAAAGGTTGGCGGGCCGCCGAACTTCATCCCGCAGTTCGTCAACGGGTTGATCACGGAGCTCAGCGCGCAGAAGCGTTAGCGCTACTCGGGCAACACCCGCGCGGCATTCAGGATGCCGTGCGGGTCGAGCGCGGCTTTCAGCCGTCGCATGACGTCGAGCTCGGCCGCGTTGCGCGAGTGGTGCAGGTACTGGCGCCGCAATGTGCCGATGCCGTGCTCGGCGCTGATCGAGCCGCCGTGTGCGCCGACGGCGGAATACACCGTGTCGCACAACTGCTCGAGACCGTCATGCCGGTGCGTGGTGACGGCGAGATGCAGGTTGTTGTCGCCGATGTGGCCGAACACGAGGTTCGTGACCGGGTCCTTGGAGCGCGCAAACTCGGTGTCGAGCTGTGCGAGAAACGCGGCCATCGCGTCGATCGGCAGACTCACGTCGAATGCGAGCATCGGCTGCAGCGTGGGCGTGACCTCGCCGATCGAGTCGCGGATTTTCCAGAAGCCCTGTGTCTCGCGCAGCGACTGCGCGATCGCCGCGTCCGCGATGACTTCGCCGTCGAGCGCGGCTTCGAGCACGGATTCCAGTCGCGCGCGGTCCGTCGGCTCGTGCGTGCCTTCGATCTCGACCAACGCGTACAGCGGATAGTCGCGATTAAACGGCGACTGCACGCCGGGCGCATGTGCCAGCACGTAGTGGAAGTACGAGGCCCACATGGCTTCGAAGGCGCTGAGCCCGCCGCCGAGTCCCGTCTGCAGGCTGCGCAGGAGCTCGACAGTCGCGTCGAAGCTGTGCAATGCGCACAGCGCGGTGATCTTGCTCGGCAGTTGCGGATACAGCCGCAACACCGCGCGCGTCACGACACCGAGGGTGCCCTCCGTGCCGATGAAGAGCTGCTTCAGGTCGTAGCCCGCATTGTTCTTCAGCATCTTGTTCATGGAGCTCACGACCGTGCCATCGGCGAGCACGGCCTCGAGCCCGAGCACGAGGCTGCGCATCATGCCGAAGCGAATCACCTGATTGCCGCCGGCATTCGTCGCGATGTTGCCCCCGATCGTGCATGAGCCGCGCGCGCCCAGGTCGAGTGGGAACAGGTAGCCCGAGTCCGCGGCGGTTTGCTGCACGGCTTGCAGCGGCGTGCCCGCTTGCACGGTCATGGTATGCGCCGTGCGGTCGAGCTCCTCGATGCCGTTCAGCCGCTCGAGCGACAGCACGAGCTCGCCCGGCTGCGGTGTCGCGCCGCCGGCGAGGCCGGTGCGGCCTCCCTGCACGACGACCGGCTGGCGGGCCGCGTGGCACGCGCGCAGGATCGTGGCTACGTCCTCCGCCGAGCGCGGGCGCAGCACGGCCAGCGGCACGCAGGCGTTCTCGTGGCTGAAATCGACGTGGTAGCGCTCGCCGGCGTCGGTGCCGTCCAGCACCTGCCCGGGGCCGAGCGCGCGGCGCAACGTTTCGAGAATCTCGCGGTTCACGTTGCGGATTCTAGGCAAGCGCGCGAGACATTAGAATCGCGGCCTTCTGCAGGTGACGAGCAATCGCCATGATCGATCTGTACACGTGGACGACGCCGAACGGCCGCAAGGTCTCGATCATGCTCGAAGAGCTCGGGTTGCCGTACCGTGCGATCGCCGTCGACATCAATGCGAACGAGCAGTTTGCGCCCGCGTTCCTCGCGATCAGCCCGAACAACAAGATTCCGGCGATCGTCGATCACGAAGCCGGCTTTTCGCTGATGGAGTCCGGCGCGATCCTCATGTACCTCGCGAACAAGGCCGGCAGGCTCGCAACCGGCGGTAAGCAGGGCTGGCAGGTCGTCGAGTGGCTCATGCTGCAGATGGGCAGTGTGGGCCCCATGCTCGGGCAGGCGCATCACTTCCTGAAGTTCAACCGGGGCAGGTCCGAGTACGCCGAGCGGCGCTATGGCGACGAGGCTGAGCGCATCTACGCTGTGCTCGATCGCAGGCTCGCGGAAGCCGAGTTTCTGGCAGGCGAATACTCGATCGCGGACATCGCCACGTGGCCTTGGGTGGCGCGGTACGAATGGCAGGGCATCGACTTCACCCGTTTCCCGAATGTGCGACGTTGGTATCTCTCGATTGCGAAACGCCCCGCCGTGCAGCGCGGCTACGACGTGCCGAACCCCGTGGCGCCGATCCCACTGCCGCCCTGAGCGCAACCGACCGCACCCAGGCGCGCTGTACTACAATGCCGCCCAGTGTCCACAACAACACTCCACTGGGGGAACCAATGAGCATCGTGCACAAGAAGACGGCCATCGCGGCCGCGCTGTCGGGACTGTTTGCGGTATCGATCGCGCTTGCGGCGTCGATCAATCCGCCCACCACGCCGCAGACGAGCCCGGCCATGAACGCTAAGGAAAAGGCCAATCTCGATAGGGTGCTCGATTGGTGGCGCATCGTCATCGAGAACGGGCATGTCGAGCAGACGGGCAACTACCAGGCTGTCGACTACATCCAACACAACCCGAGCATCCCGACGGGCCAGGCGGCGTTCGTCAACTTCTTCAAGAACGTCGTGAAGGTGCCGGTGAAGGATCCGATTGCTGACAAGCTCGCACGGCCGCCCGTCGTCGCCGGCGCCAAGGGCGACTTCGTGTTCCTCGTGTTCGAGCGCGAGCAGAAGGATCCGAACGATGCGTCGCGCACGTATCACAGCAACTCGTTCGAGATTCTGCGCATCGAGAACGGCAAGGTGCAGGAGCATTGGGACAGCGCGAAGCGCATGAAGCTGCCGGAAGGCGCGCCGAAGCCGGCGCCGTTCGAGCAACCGGCGTCGCACGCCGAGCGCGGCAGCACCGGCACGCTCACGGCCGACGAGAAGCGCAATCTCGACATCGGCGTCATGGAGCTGAAGGACATGCTCCAGTACGGCCACCTCGAGCTCGCCGACAAGGTCATGGACCCGGGCTACATTCAGCACAACCCGAACGTGCCGCAGGGTCGCGACGGCTTCAAGAAGTTCATGAGCGCGCGGCCCGGGCGTACGCCACAGGAGATCAAGCCGGAGTGGCTGAGCGCGCCTGCGATCACGCTCGTGAGCGGCCCCTATGTCGCGTTCATGTGGAATCGTAAGGACAAGGATCCGAACGATCCGTCACAGGAATACGTGTGGAGTCATTTCGACGTGATTCGTGTCGAGAACGGGCTCATCAAGGAGCACTGGGACGAGGCCGTGATCGCGCCGAAGGCCCCCTAGGCCGCGATCCTGCAATCTGGGCGCTTCCGCCATCCAGGGCGGTCGTCAGCCTTTAGATTCGTCCGGCGCGGCGGCAACGCCGCGCCGGGCTTCGTGCGCACCGATCGCGTGGCGCAGCGCACGAATGTGCTCCGGCGTCGTGCCGCAACAGCCGCCGATGATCTGTGCGCCGGCGTCGAGCCAACCCTCTGCCGCGGCCGAGAGTTCCGCGGGGGTTGCGGAGGCAGCGGTCGCGCCGTCGCCTATCTCGGGGTACGCGCCGAGCGGGCCGCGAAATCGGCGGCGCAGCACGTCGAGCGCGGGCAGGACGGCCGGTACCGGGCTATGCATGACGGCCAAGGCATCCGGCGCGAGCGGCAACAGCGCGTCTAAACACGCCTCGAGCGGTACGAGCGGGAAGTCGAAACCGACGAGCGCGTCCCCGGCGCCGTGTCGGCAGCTGACCCCGAGCCATACCGGCAGCCCCGTCGTACGCGCGGCGGCGAGCGCGAGCGGGGCGTGGTGCGTCTCCTGGAGCATCTCCACGATCAACAGATCGACGCCGGCGTTCGCCAATGTGTCCGCGAGCTCGCGGTACGCTGCATTCTCGACGGTTTCGTCGGGGTACGCATGCACATCGAAGCGCGGCGGCAGGCACGAGATAGAGCCGGCGACCGCGACCGAGCGGCCGGCCGCGTCGCGCGCTTCGCGCGCCGCGGCCACCGCGCGCTGGTTGACGGCGTCGAAGTCGGCGCCGTAGCCCGCGGCTTCGAGCACGAAGCGCGCGGTTCCAAACGTGCTCGTCGTGATGACGTCGGCGCCGGCTGCGATGTAATCGGCGTGGACGGTGCGCAACAGCTCGTAATTCGCGAGCGGGACCAGGCCCGTCCAGGCCGTGGCGTCGAGCGTCGCGCCACGTCGGCGCAGCTCGGTGCCGGTGCCGCCGTCGAGTAACAGCGTGCGGCCTCCGCGCAACGAGTCAGCCCAGGGAATGTTCATTGCCAGCATGGTAGCAAGCCACGGATTCACTCCGCTGCCACGACGTGTTTATACTCTGCTCGAACGCAACGGAGATTGCGGACCAACTGGGGGGATCCATGTCGCAGGATCAGGCGCCGGGTGCTAACCGCGGCGGGGATGCGCTGTCTGGCGTGCCCGAGCCTTGGGAGGCTTGGGAGACCGCGCTCGTGCTCGGCAGCATCGGTGTCGGCGTGCTCGCGCTCGTCGTATTGGGCTGGGCGGTCACGCAGTTCATCCTGCCATGACGAAGGTCGATGTCGAGCTCCGTTACGAGCACGATCGCTGGCATGCGCGCGGCGCGGGAATCGAAGTAGTTCACGCCGAGCTGCGTGGAGTCGAAACACTGCTGGCGTCGCAGCTCGCGACTGAACGCACGCCGCTCGCCGTGGAGCTGCGCTTCGACGTGACGGCGTTGCCGCGCTGGCTGCTGCAGTATCACGGGCATTACTGCAACTACGTGCTGCACGTGCCGCCGCGCGGCGCCAGGGCATGAGCACCAATCGCCGCTGGACCAGCGGCATGTTCTCGACCGAAGACTGGTGGTCCGTATGGATCGGCCTCGCGTTGTTCGGCGCGGGCCTGGTGGCGTTCGCGGGGCTCGATCTCGTGGGCTGGATGGCGCAACCGCGGCCGTGGGAGTGGACCGACACGGTCGGCGCGTTTTCCTGGAGCAAACTGTTCGCGGCGGCCGGCAAGGGCTACGCCGGGCTGGCATCCGCTGATTTCGTGGCTCGTGGCCTACGCGGTGTTCACCGCGCTCTTCGCGATCGGCGCGTACTTCCAGCGACTCTCGGTGCGCAGGTTCGTGCTGGGGTTCAGCGCGCTGTACGCCATCACGTGGGTCGCGTGGGTGCTCGGCAACGAGCTGCATCTGACTATCGTCGACGCGGCTGTCGGCGGCCGCAATCGCTATCGCGATGGCGCTCTGTCCTGGGGCCTGCAGCTCGGTGAAGGCGCGCCGTTTCTGCTTGCGCTGCTCGCGGGGCTCGCGATCGGGAACTTCGCGAAGGGCCTTGCGGCTCGTGTTGGCGAAGCCGCGAAGCCCGAGTGGTACATCAAGACCGCGATCGTGTTCCTCGGTGTGAATCTCGGCGCGCAGACGATCCAGGCGAGTGCTTTTGCGCTCGATCTGATCCTGGCCGGCGCGGCGGCGACATTCGTCGCGTATCTGTTCTTCTGGCCGATCGTGTACGCCGTCGCTCGGCGGGCGTTCGGGTTTCCGCGCGATGTGGCAGCCGTGCTCGCGTCCGGCATCGCCGTGTGCGGCGTCTCGGCGGCCATTGCGACGGCCGGTGCGATTCGCGCGAAGCCTGTGATCCCGGTGGCGGTGTCGATGGTGGTCGTGATCTTTGCGATGCTCGAGCTGATCGTGCTGCCGGGTGCCTACACGGCGTTGTTCCCGGACGCGCCCGTCGTGAACGGTGCGGCGCTCGGCATGACGGTCAAGACCGACGGGGCCGACGCCGCGGCCGGTGCCTTGCTCGACGAACTCATGGTTGCTCGGCATCTGCAGCTGACGGGTGAGCACTGGCAGGCCGGCTGGATCCTGAGCGCCGCGATCCTGACGAAAATCTGGATCGACGTCTTCATCGGCGTGTGGGCGTTCCTGCTCGCGATCCTGTGGATCAAGAAGGTCGAGCAGCGCAGCGGCGTTGTGTCGATCAGTCCGATGGAGATCTGGTTCCGTTTTCCGAAGTTCGTGCTCGGTTACTTCGTGGCATGGCTCGGCTATCTTGCGATCGCCGCTGCCTGGCCCACGCTGAGACCCGTGCTCGCGAGCGGGACGGCCGTCGTGCAGGGGCCGATGCGCACGATGCTGTTCATGCTGACGTTCGTCGCCATGGGCGCGATCACGGATTTCACGAAGCTCAAGGGCATGGGCAAGGTGGCGTTGCTCTATGGGCTCGCGCTCGTCGTGGTCATCGTGCCGATCGCGTACGGCGTGGCTTACCTGTTTCATCGCGGGCTCATGCCGCCACTCGCGCCATGATTTCTGCGCGTTGAGACCGAGGATGGCAGTATGACCAAATACATCGGCGCCATTGACCAGGGAACGACGAGCACGCGCTTCATTCTGTTCGACGAGAACGGCACGATCGCCACGCTCGCGCGTCGCGAGCACGCGCAGATCTATCCGCAGCCAGGCTGGGTCGAGCACGATGCGGTCGAGATCTGGCGTAATACCGAGACCGTGATTGCGGAGGCCGTCGAGCAGAGCGGTGTTCGCCTGACCGACATCGCGGCCGTCGGCATCACGAATCAGCGCGAGACGACCGTGCTGTGGGACCGCAACACGGGCAGCCCGCTGCACAACGCGCTCGTGTGGCAAGACACGCGCACGGCCGATCTCGTCGCCGAGTACGCTCGCGCAGGGGGGCAGGATCGGTTTCGCGCGCGTACGGGCTTGCCGCTCGCGACCTATTTCAGCGGGCTCAAGCTCAAATGGCTGCTCGACCACGTGCCGGGCGCCCGCGCGAAGGCCGAGGCCGGCGATGTGCTGTTCGGCACGATCGACACCTGGTTGCTGTGGAATCTCACGGGGGGCTCGGCGGGCGGCGTGCACCTGACGGACGTGACGAACGCGAGTCGCACGCAGCTCGTCGATCTCGAAACTCTCGATTGGGACGACGGGCTCGTCGATGCGTTCACGATCCCGCGCGCCGTGCTGCCGCGCATCGTGGCGTCGAGCGCGAGCTACGGCGCCGCGCAACTCGAGGCGCTGCGCGGCGTGCCGATCGCCGGCATTCTCGGCGACCAGCAGGCGGCGCTCGTCGGGCAGGCGTGCTTCGAGCCCGGCGAGGCCAAGAATACTTACGGCACCGGTTGCTTCATGTTGCTGAACACGGGCACTCGCCCGGTGCCGTCGGCGGCGGGGCTGATCACGACCGCGGCCTATCAATTCGGTGACGAGCCGCCGCATTACGCGCTCGAAGGCTCGATTGCGATCGCGGGCGCGCTCGTGCAGTGGCTGCGCGACAATCTCAACTTGATTGCCAAGAGCGCCGACATCGAGGCACTTGCGCGACAGGTCGAGGACAACGGCGACGTGTATTTCGTGCCTGCTTTCTCCGGTTTGTTCGCGCCGTACTGGCAGGACACCGCGCGCGGCGTGCTCGTAGGGCTTACCCGCTACGCAAATCGCGCGCACATCGCGCGCGCCGCGCTGGAAGCCACTGCGTACCAAACGCGCGACGTGCTCGAGGCCATGGAGAAGGATGCCGGGATCGCGATGAAGGAGCTGCGTGTCGACGGCGGCATGGTGGCGAACGAGCTTCTGATGCAGTTCCAGGCCGATCTTCTGGGGGTCCCGGTCGTGCGGCCGCGGATCACCGAGACGACGGCGCTCGGCGCCGCGTACGCCGCGGGGCTCGCCGTGGGCTATTGGTCGAGTCGCGCCGAGCTTGAAGCGCAATTGGGGCGTCGACAAGCGCTGGCAGCCCGCGATGGGCGACGCGCAGCGCAGCAAATTGTACGGCGCATGGCAGAAGGCCGTGCGTCGTTCGTTCGATTGGGTCGAGCGGCCGAGCTGAGATCCGGGGAGGTTCCAGTGCATGCGTTCTTGGGTGAGCTGATCGGCACCGCCACACTGATCCTGCTAGGCAACGGCGTCGTCGCGAGCGTGTCGTTGAAAGGCTCGTACGGCCAGGGCGGCGGCTGGATCGCAATAACGACCGGGTGGGGTCTCGCCGTGCTCTGTGCAGTGCTCGTCGCGCTCGCGATCGGCAGTAACGCGCATCTGAACCCGGCCGTCACCGTCGGCGTCAGCATCGTGAGCGGGGACTGGAGCCAGGCGGGGACCTACATTGTCGCGCAGCTGCTTGGCGCCTCGCTCGGCGCAGTGCTCGTGTGGCTGCACTATCTGCCGCACTGGAAGCCGACCGGGGATGCCGCCACCATACGCGCGTGTTTCTGCACCTCGCCAGCTGTGAGCAACGTGCCGGCCAATTTGCTCGCCGAGATCATCGGCACGTTCGTGCTCGTCTTCGTGGCGGCTGCGATCTCCTCCGACAACTTGTCACCGCAAGGACTCGCGCCCGGGCTTCGGTCCGTTCCTTGTCGGGCTGCTGGTGTGGGGCATTGGTTTGTCGCTCGGTGGGCCTACCGGTTATGCGATCAATCCGGCCCGGGATCTCGGCCCGCGGATCGTGCACGCGCTGCTGCCGATCGCGGGCAAGGGCAGCTCGCGCTGGAACTACGCGCCGATTCCGGTGATCGGTCCGTTGATCGGTGCCGCGCTTGCGGGTGCGGCCGTGGCCGCTCTCGCTATCTGATGCGGCGTGACCACTAGCGCAACGGCTACGCCGCAAATGCCGGCCACGTTGCTGCTCGGCTTGATCGGCGCGGACATTCAGGCATCGCGAACGCCGACGATGCACGAGCGCGAAGCGGCGGCGCACGGCATTCGCTGCGTGTACCGCCTGCTCGATCTCGAAGTGCTGGGTCGTAGCGCCGAGCTGCTGCCGCTGTTGATCGCTGCCCTCGAGCGCGCGGGCTTCGCTGGATTCAACGTCACGCACCCGTGCAAGCAGACCGTGCTCGCACACCTGACGTCGCTGGCCGACGAGGCTCGTGTCGTCGGCGCCGTGAACACGGTGGTACTGCGCGACGGCGCGCGAATCGGTCACAACACGGACTGGTGGGCGTTTCGCGAAAGCATGCGGCGCGGATTACCTGCCGCGCCGCTCGGTCGCGTGGTGCAGCTCGGAGCGGGCGGCGCCGGAGCCGCAACTGCCTATGCGATTCTCGCGATGGGTGTGGAGCAGCTCGAGCTGGTCGATGCCATGCCGGCGCGAGCGCAGTCGCTGGCCCGGCAGCTCGACTCGCATTTCCCGGGCCGTGTCCACGCGGCCGAGCTCACGCGTGACGCGATCGCAACCGCCGACGGATTGATTCACGCGACGCCCATGGGTATGGCGGCGTATGCCGGCATGGCGCTGCCGGCGGAGTGGCTGCACGCAGGTCTTTGGGTCGCAGAGCTCGTGTACTTCCCGCTCGACACCGCGCTGCTGCGGGCGGCCCGCGCCTGCGGCTGCCGCACGCTCGACGGCTCTGGTATGGCCGTGTGGCAGGCCGTCGAGGCGTTTCGGCTATTCACGGGGATCGCTGCCGACCCGGAGCGCATGCGGCAGTTCTTCGTCGAGGCCGGGTCGGCATGAGCGCGCCGCCGCTACTGCGCCGCCGCTGGTTGATCGGTGTGCTGCTGTTCCTCGCGACGGTGCTGAACTACATCGATCGGCAGGTGTTCAGCATCCTCGCACCCGACCTGCAGCAGGACATTGGCTGGTCGGAGCTCGACTACAGCCGGATCGTCAACGCGTTTCAGCTCGCCTACGCGCTCGCGCTGCTCGTCGCCGGAGGCGTGCTCGATCGGGTTGGTGCGAAGCTCGGGCTCGCGTGGTCGATGGTGCTGTGGTCGCTGGCCGCTGCCAGCCATGCGTTCGCCCGCACGCCGCTCGGCTTCGGGCTCGCGCGGTTCGCGCTCGGCGTGACGGAGGCCGCCAACTTTCCAGCTGGACTGAAAGCGATCACGGAGTGGTTTCCCGCCCGGGAGAGGGCGCTCGTGACGGGGCTCTTCAACAGCGGCGTGGCGCTCGGCATCGTGTTCGCGTCGGTGGGCGTGCCATTGCTCGCAGACGCGTTCGGCTGGCGCGCGACGTTCGTCGCGACGGCGGCGCTCGGGCTCTGCTGGCTGCCGTTCTGGCTGATGTTCTACCGGGACGCGCCGCTCACGGCGGCGCGCGCGGCTGCGGGTGAGGCGCGCGAACGCGCTCCGCGCTGGCGCGAGCTGCTGAAGTTCCGGCAGACGTGGGCGTATGCGCTCACGAAAGCGCTCGGCGACCCGATCTGGTGGTTCTATCTGTTCTGGCTGCCGAAGTATCTGGCTGCCGAGTTCGATGTGCGCGGCACGGCCGTGATTCCGTATCTCACGGCGGTGTACGTCGCGGCCGACGTCGGCTGTCTTGGCGCCGGCTGGCTGTCGTCGGTGTTGCTGAAGCGCGGCTTCAGCCTCAACGCCGCGCGCAAGGGCACGATGGCGCTGCTTGCGTGCATCATGACGCCGACCGTGTTCGTGGCGGGTACGCTCGACGATCCACGGCTTGCGATCGCATTGATCGCCCTCGCCTGCGGCGCGCATCAAGCGTGGTCGACGATGGTCTTCACCGTGGCCACGGACCTGTTTCCGAGCAGGATGGTCGGCTCGGTGTCGGGCTTTGGCGGCTTCGTGGCGGGCATGGTCAGCATCGCGGCGGCTGAATCGATCGGGCGCGTACTCGATGCCGATGCGACGCAGTACCTACCGATCTTCGTCGCGGCCGGCCTGATCTATCCGCTCGCGCTCGGCGTGTTCCACCTGCTGAGTCCGCGCATGGAGCCCGTGCCGGCGTCGGCCGCACCGATTGCCGCTCCCCCGGCGCCGCGTTAACCTCAGGGCTGCTCCGCCGGTCCAGGGCCGTGTGGGCGCAGGGCGGGGAGGATCGATGTCAGCGCTATCGAGAGTCGGCACATTCATGTCGTCCGCTACCGCCGCGCTGCTGCTCGCCGGGCCGGCAGCGCCGGCGGGTGCGCAGCAAGTCGCGGTGGCGCCGGCTTTCAAGGCGCGCGATCTCACCGCGGCGCCGCGTGGCAACTGGGTCACGAACGGCGGCAATGCGTTCAATCAGCGCTACTCGCCGCTGACGCAGCTCAATCGGGATACCGTCAAAGATTTGAAGGCGTTGTGGCGCACGAGCATGGGCTCGGGTGCGAACCCGAATAACTCGGGCCAGGCGCAAATCCTGCACTACGACGGCATGTTGTACGTCATCAACGGCGCGAACGACGTGTTCGCGATCGATGTCGACACGGGTGCGATCCGCTGGACGTATCACGGCAAGCCGGACCCGAAGGCCGGCGTGCCGATGGGCAAGTCGAGCCGCGGCGTCGCGCTCGGCGAGGGCAAGGTGTTCGTGGGCCAGCTCGACGCGAGGCTCGTCGCGCTCGATCAGAAGACCGGCGCCGTCGTGTGGTCGATCGAGGCCGAGCCGTGGCAGAATGGCTTCAGCATCACGAGCGCTCCGCTGTACTACGACGGCATGGTCATCACCGGATTCTCCGGCGGCGAGATGGCGAGCCGCGGCCGTGTGAAGGCGTTCCGCGCCGGGACGCTCGCGCGCAGGACGCGTGCGCGCGAGCTTACAGGGACGTACTTGCAGCGTTCCCGGAAGACCCCCTACATCGGCGACGCCGGCCAGCGGCCTACAAAGTAAGGAGGAATCGCGATGAGCGTAGATTTCAGAGGGCATCCGATGTTCCCGCCCGGGTTCAACAGCCCGACGCGCTTCGAAGCGGATGTCTACGATTGCGAGGTCTGGGGACAGATCCCGTCCGACATCGAAGGCACGTTCTACCGCGTGCAGTGCGACTTCCAGTACCGCCCGCCCAGAACGAATGGCCCACCGGCTTCAACGGCGACGGCCACGTCAGCGCGTTCCGGTTCACGAACGGCACCGTCGACTTCAAGGCGCGCTACGTCAAGACCGACCGCCTGATGACCGAGCGCAAGGCGCGCAAGCGCCTGTGGGGCGTGTATCGCAATCCGTACACCGACGACCCGAGCGTCGCCAACATCGACCGCGGCGCCGCCAACACGCACATCTATTGGCACGGCGGCAAAATGCTCGTGCTGAAAGAAGACTCGCTGCCGTACGCAGTCGATCCGCACTCGCTCGAGACGCTCGGTCGCGTGGGACTTCCACGGCAAGTGGAAGGCCACGACCATGTCGGCGCATCCGAAGATCGATCCGCTGACCGGCGAGATGATCGCCTACGGCTACCAGGCCAAGGGCATCCTGTCGAAAGACATCGCGGTCTACACGATCAATCCGCAAGGGTCACATCGTGCACGAGGTGTGGCTGCAAGTCGCCGTACCTCGGCATCATCCACGACATCGCGATCACGCAGAAACACATCCTGATTCCCGTGATCGCGCGCACGACGAGCCTCGAGCGGCTGAAGTCCGGCGAGCCGATGTGGGAATGGGACGGGAAGTCTGCCGACGATGGTGGGCGTGCTGCCGCGCGACGGCGAGTGCGAAGGACGTGCGCTGGTTCAAAGGCCCGGCGCGCAACACGCTGCACTTCCTGAACGCGTCGGACGGCGACAACAAGGTCACGATGGAGCTGCCCGTGTCCGACGAGGAGCGCTCGCCGTCGCAGATCAAGCGCTGGACGTTCAACCTGAACTCGAAGAGCGACGCGTTTGACGAGGAGGTGGTCTCCGTGTCGAACGGCGTGCTCGCGCGCATGGACGACCGCTATCTGTCGCTGCCGTACCGTTACGGCTACGTGGGCCACGCGATCCGTCGAAGCCCTACGACACGGCCGCCGGCGGCAATCGCGCCGGCCGCGTCACGAACTGCTACCTGCGCTTCGACCTCGCAGAATCCGAAGGCGCCCGAGAGCACGTTCTTCGTCGGCAACGTGCAGAGCCTGCAGGAATCCGGCTTCGTGCCGCGCAAGGGCAGCAAGGGCGAGGGCGACGGCTACATCATGGGCATCGCCAGCAACTACGCCGAGATGGCGTCGGAGCTGCACATCGTCGACGCGCAGCGCATGGAAGAAGGCGCCGTCGCCGTCGTGAAGCTGCCGTTCCGGCTGCGCGGCGGCACGCACGTGAACTGGTTCTCCGCCGACGAGCTCGCAGCGCAGGAGGCCGATCCGCATGAGCACGAACACCGAGTCTCGACCGGCGCGAGTTCCTCGTCGGCGCGGGCGCCGCGGTCGTCGGCGAGCGCGCTGCCGGTGACGCTCGCCGTGGCGCGCGCCGCCCGCCGGCGACACGACGCCGCGCGCGCCGCTCGCCGATTGGCACATCGACGACATGTGGGGCGTTTACCCGCGCCCGTCCGAGGCTATCGGCTACGGCAGGCCGCGCGGCGATGGCGAGCTCGTGGCCGGCGTGCACGCAGTCGATCTGCAGTTCGTCGCGTACGTCTAGCGAGCCGAGCCCGGCGCGCGCGGCTACTTGAAGCCGCTGAACACGAAAGGCAGCTCGTCCGTGGCCGTGGCGCCGTAGAGCTCGATCCAGCTTGCCGGTCGCCGCCGCGCTGGTCGTCGAATAGCGTTGCAAGGCCGGATACCGTGTGGTCGGCCACGCCGCTGCACGCGGCTATCAGCATCGACCAGGAGTACATGTTCAGAGTCGGGTCGATGACCTCGATGGTACCCGCACCGTTGCAACCGCCGTCCGTTCGCGAACGTCACTACGTTACCGCTGACGACTAACGAGGAGGTGCTGACGTTGCCAGGGAGCAGCGGATAACCGGCAGTAGACGCCCGCGACGGCCGGCAGCGAGGCGCCGCGCGACGTGGTGCCCTGATAGGTCAGCGCGAACGACGCGGATTCGCCGCCGCCCGAGAATGTGCCGGTGAGTGAGGTGTGCGCGACGACCGTTCCGCTCGAGACCTTCAGCGGATCGCTGGATTGGCCGTTCGGCAGTAGCGCCTCGCCCGCCTGCGCGAACACCGTGCCGGTCGCGCTGAACATGTTCAGCAGGCGTGTCGCCGGTCCCGAGGACGAAGCGGCCGTTCGAGCCCGCTGCTAGCGATGATGCCGGCGAGCCGGCCGTCGGGCGCCAGATGACCAGACCAAAACCGCGCGATGTGCCGTCGCTCGACGCAAAGGTGCCTTCCCACAGCCCTGTGGCGGCGGCGCCGGAAGAGCTCGGCGCTGGGTCGCTGCCGCCTCCGCCGCCGCCGCCGCACGCGCTGAGCGTGCCGACGATGACGCCGAGGCACAGCACACGCCGCCAAGCGGTAGGGATAACGCTCATCCCGATTGCTCCATGCGATTTCTTGTTGAGCGGAGCGTCTCGCACTAATCTAGCGCTACCGCCCGCCCTGTCAACGCGATATCGGCCTCTGGCCACGGTCGTGGCAGGCGAGCGGGCGACATAACAGCTTGGAAACATATCGATGACCTACGCCAGCGGACGACACTTCTTGCAAATCCCAGGGCCGACGAACGTGCCGGACCGCGTGCTCCGCGCCATGGCCAAGCCCACGATCGACCATCGTGGACCTGAGTTCGGGGTACTGGGCCGCGAGGTTCTCGCGGAGCTCAAACCCATCTTCAAGACGAGCTCGCCGGTCATCATCTATCCGGCATCGGGCACCGGCGCGTGGGAAGCCGCGCTCGTGAACACGCTGTCGCCGGGCGATACGCGTGCTGATGTGCGAGACGGGGTGGTTCGCCACGCTGTGGCAGCAGATGGCCACGCGTCTCGGCCTCGTGCCGGAGCTGATTCCGACGGACTGGCGCCGCGGCGCAGATCCAGCCGGGATCGAGGCTCGCCTGCGCGAGGACCGCAATCACGCGATCAAGGCCGTTTGCGTGGTCCACAACGAGACCTCGACCGGCGTCGCGAGCCGTATCGGCGAAGTCCGCAAAGCGATCGATCGCGCCGGGCATCCCGCGCTGCTGCTCGTCGACACGATCTCGTCGCTCGCGTCGATCGATTTTCGCATGGACGAATGGGGCGTGGACGTGACGGTCGCGGGGTCGCAGAAGGGCCTGATGCTGCCGCCGGGTCTGTCGTTCAACGCCATCTCGCCGAAGGCGCTGGCCGCGAGCAAGACGGCGAAGTTGCCGCGCTCGTTCTGGGCCTGGGACGAGATGCTCGCCGCCAACAAGAACGGCTACTTCCCGTACACGCCGGGCACGAATCTGCTGTACGGCTGCGCGAAGCGATCGCGATGTTGAACGAGGAAGGGCTCGAGCAGGTGTTCGCGCGCCACACGCGGCACGCCGAAGCCACGCGGCGCGCGGTGGCCGCGTGGGAGCTCGAGGTGCTGTGCGCGAATCCGGCCGAGTACAGCAGCTCGCTGACGGCCGTGCTCGTGCCCGAAGGACATAACGCCGACAAGCTGCGGCACGTGATCCTCGAGTCGTTCGACATGTCGCTCGGCACGGGCTTGGGCAAGCTCGCCGGCCGCGTGTTTCGGATCGGGCATCTCGGCCATTTCAACGATCTGACGCTGGCCGGCACGCTGGCCGGAGTCGAGATGGGTCTCGCGCTTGCAGAGATTCCGCACCGGCGCGGCGGCACGCAGGCGGCGCTCGACTTCCTCTGTGCACTGTACCGCGTACGCCCTAAGGGGTTGCGGAAACTACTACCCTGCGAGCTTTCTTGACGGTTTGAGCATTCCGCAGCGAGCGGTGGCCCGGTATCGTTGCCGGATGGGGAGAGCGTTCACGCGTCGGCGAGTGCTGGCCGCTGCGACGGCGGCGGCAGTCGCCACTTTCGCTGGCCGCTCCGTCCGCGCACAGGCCGGCAAAGCCGGTGCTCCGAAGCTCACGGATCTCGGCAACGGACCTCGTCTTGATCGAGGGCGCGGGGGCGAATGTCGTCGCGCTCGGCACCGCGGACGGCGTGCTGCTCGTCGACGGCGGGCTCGCCGAGCATTCGGCGGCGGTGACCGCCGCGCTCGCGCAGCGCTGGCCCGGCCGCCCTGTCCGCGTGCTGTTCAACACGAACTGGCGCGACGAGCACGTCGGCGGCAACGAGTCGGCTCTCGCGGCGGGCGCCAAAGTCATGGCGCACGAGAACACGAAGCTCTGGCTCGGCGGCGACTTCGACGTCGAGTGGGAAAACAAGCACTACGCGCCGCGGCCGGCCAGGATGCTGCCGAACAGCACGTTCTACGTGTCGGGTGAGCGTCGAGCTCGGCGGGCGGCGTGCTGAATACTGGTACTTGCCGCGGGCGCACACGGACGGCGATGTTGCGGTGTTCTTCCCGGATGCGAACGTGCTCGTAGCGAGCGATCTCTTGTCCGTCGGCCGCTATCCCGTGCCGGACTATGCCACGGGCGGTTGGATCGGCGGCATGCTGGCGGCGTCGAAGGCGTTGCTCGACAAAACCGATGCGCAGACGAGGATCGTGCCGGCGGCCGGGGCAGTCGCCGGCCGCGCAGAGCTCACGGCGCAGCACGAGCTCTGCATGGCGGTGCGCGAGAAGGCCGCCGAAGCGTTTCGCAACGGCATGAGCCTGAAGGATTTCGTGGCGTCGCAGCCGACAGCGGCGTACGACGCGAAGTGGGGCGACCCTGCGCTGTTTCTGAGGCTCGTATACAAAGGCGGGTTTGCGCATCTGCGCGAGCTCGGTGGTGTGATCTAAGAATGGCACGTGCTGGAGTAGTCGTCTCGATGGCTCTTGGTGCCGCCCTGGTGGCGGTCGGGGCCGGCTATCTGTGGCACGTGCACGAGCCGCAGCCGAACGCGGCGGAGCAGTGGGCGCTGTTCGGCAATACTGCACCGACTGCCACAACCGCGACGACTACACGCGCCGCAGATCGCGTTCGACAGGATGACGCCGGAGTCGATCGCCGCGGAGCCCGAGATCTTCGAAGCCGCGGTGCGCAAGCTGCGCGGCGGCCAGATGCCGCCGCCTGGCGCGAAGCAGCTCGATGTCGCGTACGCGGCGGCAGTGGGTCGGCTGGCTCGAGCACACGCTCGACGCGGCGGCCGCGCAGAAGCCGGCGCCGGGCCGCGTCGCGCTGCACCGGCTGAATCGCACGGAATACGCGAACGCCGTCGACGACTTGCTCGCGCTGAAGATCGACGTCAAGGCGCTGCTGCCGAAGGACGACGAGAGCGACGGTTTCGACAACGTCGCGAATGTGCTGAAGGTATCGCCGTCGTTTCTCGAGCAGTACATCGCGGCGGCGCGCGTGATCAGCGAGATGGCCGTCGGCGATGCGAACGCCAAGCGCGACAGCCGCGTCTACTACATGAAGCCCGGCACGAACCAGAACTACCACGTCGAAGGCATGCCGCTCGGCACGCGTGGCGGCATGCTGGTGGAGCACCTGTTCCCGGCCGATGGCCAATACCAGTTCGACATCGGCGGGCTTGCGCGCGCGCGCTACGTCGAGGGCCTCGAGTATCGGCACACGCTCATCCTGACGATCGACGGCCTCAAAGTCTTCGAGAACGAGATCGGCGGGCGTGAGGACGTCGCCGCCGTCGATCTGCGCCAGGCGGCCGCGGTCGCGGAGTTGAACGGTCGGTTCGAGAGGATCCGCGTGCCCGTGACTGCAGGTCCGCACAAGGTCGGCGCCACGTTCGTCGCGCGCACGATGGCGGAGTCCGACGCCGTGCTGCAGCCGTTCGTGCCCGGGCGGCGGCGAAGTCGGCATCATCGAAGGCGAAGAGAGCCCGCTGAAAATACAGCGGCTCGAGATCAACGGCCCGTTCGATGCGAGTGGCGTCAGCGATACGCCGAGCCGCAAGCGCGTGTTCGTGTGCCACCCGAAGACTGCCGGCCGAGGAACTGCCGTGCGCGCACGAGATCGTGCAACGGCTGACGCGCGCAGCGTTCCGCCGGCCCGTGACCGACAGCGATCTGAAGACGCCGCTCGAGTTCTACGCCACTGCGGCGCGTCAGACCGGCAGCTTCGAGCAGGGCGTGCGCAGCGCGTTGATGGTGCGTGCTCGCGAGCCCCGAGTTCCTGTATCGGTTCTCGTCGCCGCCTGCCGATCTCGCGCCGGGTTCGACCTACGCGTTGGACGACTTCGATCTCGCGTCGCGGCTCTCGTTCTTCCTGTGGAGCAGCGTGCCTGACGAGGAGCTGCTCGGGTTGGCCGAGCAGCACAAGCTGCGCGATCCGATGGTCATCGCGGCGCAGGTCAAGCGCATGCTGGCCGATCCGCGCGCAGAAGCCCTCGTCACGAGCTTTGCCCAGCAGTGGCTGCACGTCCGCAACGTACGCGAGATCGTGCCCGATCCCGTGCTGTTCCCTGGATACACGCCGAATTTAGGCGACGCGCTCGCACGCGAGATCGAGCTGTTCGTCGGCAGCGTGTTCCTCGAGGACAAGAGCGTGCTCGAGCTGCTGAACGGCAACTACACCTTCGTGAACGAACCGCTCGCGCTGCACTACGGCATCGACGGCGTGCGCGGCGACAACTTCCGGCGCGTGGAGCTGGAGGACCCGAATCGCTGGGGTTTGTTCGGCAAGGGCGGCATCCTGATGACGACGTCGTACCCGAACCGCACCGCGCCCGTGCTGCGCGGCGCGTGGATCCTGGAGTCGATCACGGGCACGCCACCGGCTTCGCCGCCGCCGAACGTGCCGGCGCTGGCCGAGAACCAGGACGGCGAGCAGCCGCGCACCGTGCGCGAGCGGCTCGAGCAACATCGCAAGAATCCGGCGTGCATCGGTTGCCACGGCGTCATGGATCCGCTCGGCTTCGCGCTCGAGAACTTCGACGCCGTCGGTGCGTGGCGCGATCTCGATGCCGAGACGGCCACGCCCATCGATGCTTCGGGGCAGCTTGCGGACGGCAGAAAGGTCAACGGCCCGACGCAGCTGCGCGATGCGCTGCTGACCGACCCGCCGCAGTTCGTGCAGACGCTGACCGCCAAGCTGCTCGGGTACGCGCTCGGCCGCGGCGTCGAATACTACGACATGCCGGTCGTTCGGCAGATCGTCCGCGATGCGAAGCGAGACAACTACCGTTTCTCGACGATCTTGGCCGGCATTGCGACGAGTGAGCCGTTCCGCTTCAGCACGGTACCCGCTGTCGAGGATGTCGATCGACACGCAAGCGGTTGCGACGGAATAAGGAGTAGGGCCATGTTTGTTACCAGAAAACATTTGTCGCGGCGGACGGTGTTGCGCGGCATGGGCGTAGGCGTGGCCTTGCCGCTGCTCGATGCGATGGTCCCCGCGTTCGCCGCGAAAGCCGCACCGGCGGTACCGCACCTGGGGTTCATCTATTTCCCGCATGGCGCGATCATGAGCAAGTGGACGCCGGAGGCCGAAGGCAAGGCATTCGAGCTGATGCCGCTGCTGGCGCCGCTCACGCCGTTCAAGCAAAAGATCACGATCGTCAGCGGTCTCGAGAACAAGCACGCGTCCGGCCCCACGCACGCGATCACGCCGGGCACGTGGCTGTCGGGCGTGTCACCGCGCATCAGTCACGACCCGTACGGTGGCGTGACGGCGGACCAGATCGCGGCGCAGCACATCGGTCAGGAAACGCCGCTGCCGTCGCTGGAGGTGGCCACCGAGGAACCCGTCGGCGGCGGCGCCTGCGATCGCAACTACGGCTGCAGCTACGGAGCGACGATCTCGTTCCGCACGCCGAACACGCCGCTGCCGATGGAATTCAACCCGCGCAAGCTGTTCCAGCGCCTGTTCGGCCAGGGCGACACGCCCGAAGAGCGCAAGCTGCTCGCGGTGCAGTACTCGAGCATCCTCGACGTCATCGCCGACGAGGCCGGTGCGCTGAAGAAGGCCGTGGGCGCGTCCGACCGCGCCATGCTCGACGACTACCTCGAGAGTGTGCGCGAGATCGAGCGGCGCGTGCAGAAGATGGAAGCCAACGATATGTCGCACATCAAGCTGCCGGACGCGCCGGTCGGCATTCCGACGAGCTTCGACGACCAGATGAATCTGATGTTCGACACCGTGGCGCTCGCGTGGCAGGCGAATCTCACGCGCATTACCACCTTCATGATGGCGGCCGAGGTCAGCAACATGACCTACAACCACATCAACGTGCCGGACGCGTTCCATGCGCTGTCGCATCACCAGAACAACGGACCGAAGCTCGAGCGCCTGGCGCGTGTGCAGACGTATCACACGCACGGCGTTCGCGAAGTTCGTGAAGAAGCTGGCCGAGATGCCGGACGGCGACGGCTCGATGCTCGATCATTCGATCCTCGTCTACGGCAGCAACATGAGCAACAGCAACGCGCACGATCACTTCCCGTTGCCGATGGCGTTGGTCGGCGGCGGTTGCGGCAAGCTCAAGGGCGGCCAGCACCTGAAGTATCCGGACCGAACGCCGGTCTCGAATCTGCTGCTGACGGTGCTGAATCGTGCCGGCGTGCCGATAGAGTCGCTCGGCGACAGCACCGGCGAGTTCACGGAGGTCTAGCGATGCGCATGCGGTGCGCTGGCGGTGTCTGCTCGCGGGTCTCGCGCGTCTGCGGCGCGCCGTGCGCGCAGGGCACGCTCCTGCGCGCGGCTCGCGATGCGCAACATGCCGCGGCGCTCGCTGCGCTGGCCGAGCGCGCCGATCCGAATCAGGCCGAGCCGGACGGCACGACGCCGCTGCACTGGGCCATCCACAACAACGACGCCGATCTCGTCGCGAAGCTGATCGCGGCCGGCGCGAACGTGAATGCGGCCAACGACTACGGCGCCACGCCGATGTCGGAAGCCGCCGTGACTGCGAACGTCGATGTGCTGAAGGCGTTGCTCGCGGCTGGCGCGAACGTCGAATCCGCGAACGCGGACGGGCAGACGGCGCTCATGGTCGTCGCGCGCGGCGGTAACGTCGCTGCCGCGGAGCTCCTGATCGCCCGCGGCGCGAACGTCAACGCACGCGAGGATCGCAAGGGCCAGACGGCGCTGATGTGGGCGGTCGCGCAGAGCAAGCCGGCCATGGTGGCCGTTTTGCTGCAACATGGCGCGGACGCGGAAGCTCGGTCGAACGGGACCGAGTGGGATCGCATGGTCACGGCCGAACCGCGCCAGAAGAACCTTTTTCCGGGTGGCTTCACGCCGCTGCTGTACGCCGCGCGCCAGGGCTGTCTCGACTGCGCGAAAGCGTTGATCGGTGCCGGCGCCGCCGTCGATCGCACAGATCCGGACGGGATAACGCCGTTGATCAGTGCGCTGCTGAACGCACACTTCGACACGGCGAAGTTTCTGCTCGAGAAGGGTGCGAACCCGAACAAGTGGGACTGGTGGGGCCGCACGCCGCTGTACCTCGCCGTCGACTACAACACGTTGCCCCACGGTGGCCGGCCGGACCATCTATCGCTCGACACGACGACGAGCACGGCGATGATCGATCTCCTGCTCAAGAGCCGGCGCCAATCCCAACGCGCAGCTGAAACTGTTCCCACCGTACCGCAGTCTGCGCATGGATCGCGGCGCGGATGCGATTCTCGACATCGGCACGACGCCGCTGCTGCGCGCCGCGCGCGGCTCGGATCTCGTGGCCATCGAGCGGCTCGTCGCAAAGGGCGCGTTGCTCGACCTGCCGCAGCAAACGGGCATCACGCCGCTGATGGCGGCCGTGGGCGCCGGCGCGTCGCCGATCGACACGCGCGGCAAGTTCCGCACGGAGCTCGAATCGCTGGCCACGGCCGAGGCGTTGCTCGCGGCCGGTGCCGGCATCGACGTGCGCGACAACAACGGGCGTACGGCGCTGCACTATGCGGCGGCCGCGGGCTACACGGACGTGGCGAAAGCGCTCGCGGAGCACGGCGCCGACTTGAATGTCAAAGATGTGGACGGCGTCACACCGGCCGAAGCCGCCCTGGGCAAGCTGCGCGGCCGCGGCCGCGGCCCCGCCGCAGCGTACCCCAAGACGGCTGCGCTGCTGCAGGGGCTGCTGGCGGCCTCACAACCGCGCTAGACCGCGGCTTTGCAGGCTGCAATCGCGGCCCACTCGCGGGGCATAAACTTTCTGCGTTTGCTGCCGATAAACCCTGTTGGGTGCTATCGGATTCAAGTCTATGGCAGGCGTCGCCGCGGAAGCGCAGTGGAAAGACAAGTATCGCGAGCTCGTTCGCGATTACGAGACTAAGGAGCGTGAGTGGTCCACGCTCGAGCGTGCGCTGCGCGCTGCCGCCGGCAAGCTGGCGTTCGCTGCCATGGGGCAGAACGCCGCACTCGACAAGGCCGTCGAGTCCGTTCTAGGGGCGCTGCGCGCGGATCTCTCCGCCGCCAATCTCGACGCGAGCATGAGCGGCCTCGTGCGCGCACTGCAGCTTCCGCCCGCGGAGGAGGCTCCGATCGTGGCGAGCCCCGCGGCCGCGACGGTTGCGCCGCCGGCGCGCCCGGCGGCTGCCGCGGAGGCAAGCAGTCCCGCGAGCGCATCCGTCGATGTCGAGGCTTTGCTGCGCGGTCTGCTCCTCGCGCTCGCGCGCACGCCGGCGCTGGCCGATGTTGCAGGCAAGCTCGAGCGCAAGCTGGATGCCGGCGTCGGGGCCGCAGACTGGGCGCCGTATCTGCGCTCCGTGGCCGACTCCGTCGCGGCGGTCATCGCGGCCATCCAGTCGCAACACCGAGAGCTCGAAGAGTTTCTCGAGCGGGTCACGCAGCAGCTGGCCGAGTTCGAGGACTGGACGACATGGCAGGAAGGGCAGGCCAAGAGTCGGCAAGCCGACACGATCGGTCTCGAGCACACCGTCACGGCCGAGATGCGCGGGCTGCACAAGGAGGTCGAGGATTCGCGTGACCTGACGGCACTCAAGGTCAAGGTCCAGTCGCGGCTCGATACGGTCGCGCAGCAGCTACTCGCGTTCCGCGACAGCGAGGGGCGGAGGCTTGCCGAGAGCCAGCAGCGCACGGTCGAGCTCAAGCGCGAGGTCACGAAGTTGAAGGGCCGAACCACCGAGCTCATCAGGCTCTGCGCGGATCAGGAGAACCGGCTCATGCTCGACTCGCTGACCGGTGTGCACAGCCGGTACGCGTACGAGCAACGGCTCGAAGAGGAGTATCAGCGCTGGCAACGCCACGCTCAGCCGCTGACGTTCTCGATCTGGGACGTGGATCTGTTCAAACGCGTCAACGACACCTGCGGCCACGACGCCGGTGATCGCCTGCTGCGGGGGATCGCGGACATTCTCGGGCGCTACAAGCGGGTCGAGGATTTCCTGGCGCGCATCGGCGGCGAGGAGTTCGTGTTGCTGTTGCCGATGACAGCGTTGGCGGCGGCGAAGATCGTCACGGAGAAACTCCGCGCCGCGGTCGAACGTACCGAGTTTCGGCATCACGGCCAGCAGGTGTCCGTGACGATCTCGTGCGGGCTCACGGAGTTTCGAGCGAACGACACGCCGACAGTGGTGTACGAGCGCGCTGACCAGGCGCTGTATCAGGCCAAGCTGCAGGGGCGCAATCGTTGCATCGCATCCTGAGCGCACCTTCCGGCGCGCCGCGTGAAGAGATCTCTCGCCAAGAGCGCCAAGCGCGCCAAGGAAGACAAGAAGACAGGTGGCAGGAGGCGGGGGAGACGGTGAGGCAGTGAGAGTGAGGAAAGTCGTCAGCTGAACTCTACGTTTTCCTGGCCTTCTCGACTCTCGTTCATTTTCTTGTCTTCCTTGGCGTGCTTGGCGCTCTTGGCGAGAGAAATTCTTCCGCCTTTCCCAGCATCGGCGACACGCGCTCGCCCGTTGCGGCTCCAAAACCAACCGCCGTTCTGGCAGACTCGACCAACGTTGGGGGAGAAGAACGATGTCGCACCGCCGCGTTCAGTCGATCGCGTTCGCCAGCATGCTGCTCGTCGCTGCCCACGCCGGAGCGCAGGCGGATGCCGCGCTCGACGCGCGCCTCGACGCGCTTGAAGCGCAGATCACCGCCGCCGAGGACGTGAGCGCGCTGAAGCGCCTTCAGCGCGAGTACGGTTACTACGTCGACAAAGGACTATGGGAGGACGTCGCCGACCTCTACGCCGATGACGCCGTCGCGAACTATCCCGCCGGCACGTATATCGGCAAGGACAGCATCCGCAAGCACCTGTACATGAACGTCGGCGGCGGCCGGGTCGGCGAAAATGGTCTTCCCGAGAATCGCATCTACAACCACATGAACATCCAGCCCGTCGTCCACCTCGACGCGGGCGGTCAGACCGCGAAGGGGCGTTGGCGCGCGTTCGCGATGTTCGGCAGCTTCGGCGGCGGCGCCACGTGGGCAGAGGGCGTGTACGAGATGACGTACGCGAAGGACCACGGCATCTGGAAGATCAAGAACCTCGATTACCACTCCGGCTTTGGGGCCGCTTATGCGACGGGCTGGGTGCCGCCCGAGCCGCGGCCGGCGGCAGCGGCGGGTGGAGGTGGCGGGCGCGGGGGGCTGCGCAACCTGCCGTATCCGGCCGACAAGCCGCGTGAGGAGGCGTGCCCGGGCTTCCCGGCCGCGTGCGTCGGACCGTTCCACTACACGAATCCGGGCGTCACGGACGCGGGCCACGTCTGGACGACGGTCACGCTGCCGACGACGACTGGGCGCAAACCGGCCGCGCGTGACCGCGCGCTGACGCTCGCGCAGCGCACGCAACGGCTCGCGGACGAGCAGGAAGTCGAAAACCTGCAGAAGATCTACGGCTATTACTTCGATCGGCGCATGTGGGACGACGTCGCCGAGCTCTTTGCCGACAGCGGCACGATCGAGATGGGCCAGCAGGGCGTGTACGTGGGCAAAACACGCGTGCGACAGTTCCTGAATCTGCTGGGGCCGCAGGGCATCAAGGACGGCGAGCTCAACGACCACGTGCAGCTCCAGGTCGTCGTCGACGTGGCGCCGGATGGTCGCACGGCGAAAGCACGCAGCCGCGAGCTGAACATGACCGGCGAGCTGAACAAGCACGGCGAGTGGAGCGAAGGGGTCTACGAGAACACGTTCGTCAAGGACAACGGTGTCTGGAAGCTGAAGGACCTGCGTTACTTCCCGACGTTCATCACCGATTACGACCAGGGCTGGGCCAAGGACGCGAAACCGGCGCCCGGCGCCAGCAAGGAACTGCCGCCCGATCGGCCGCCGACGAGCGTGTACGCGATCTACCCCAAGGCGCATATCCCGCCGTATCACTACGACAATCCGGTGTCGGACTCGCCGCCGCGGTACCCCGAAGCACGCGGTCGGCCCAGTGCCGCGGCCATCGCGGCCGTGCGTGCGCCGGTAGCGGCCACGGGTGCAAGGCCACGCAAGGCGCAGGTGCGCGACGTTGCGGCGCTCGTGGCCGAAACCGAACAGCAAGTCGGCCGCGTGAAGGATTTCCACGAGATCGACAATCTCGTGAGCGCGTACGGCTACTACCTCGACAAGAACCTGTGGAACGACCTTGCGAACCTGTTCTCCGCAAACGGCTCGATCGAGCTCGCGCAGCGCGGCTCGTACGTAGGCCGGGAGCGTGTGCGCGGGTTCCTGTTCAACGTGTTCGGCAAGGAAGGGCCGAGCGAGAACCGCCTCGGCAACCACGTCCAATACCAGGCCGTGATCCACGTCGCGGGCGACGGCGAGGCGGCCAAGGTCCGCTCGCGCATGCTGCAGCAGCTGAACTTTGGCCAGCGCGCGTCGATGGGCGCGTCGCTGTACGAGAACGAGTTCGTGAAGGAAGGCGGCGTGTGGAAGTTCAGCGTCGATCACACCTTCAACACGTGGACGGCGGGCTACGAAGGCGGCTGGGCACGCAATCCGGGCCGCGGCGTGCCGGGCCCGAGCAAGAGCTATCCCCCCGACACGCCGCCGACGTTCGTGTTCCAGATGTTCCCGACGGTGTACGAGATTCCGTTCCACTATCCGCACCCGGTCACGGGCCGGCAGACGAGCGCAGCCAAACCAAATCCACCGGAGCGAACGAGCGCCATGAAGAACCCGGCTCAAGACCTCGGCATGCCGGCTGAAATCGCGACCGAGCTGCGCGCGATCGGGCCGCGCATCGAAGTGGAGAAGACGACGGCGTTGTACGCGCCCCTGCAACCGAAGGAGCCTTACGCTTGGCTCAAAGTCACGCGCGACCTGCGTTACGGACCGGCCGAGCGCAACGTGCTCGACGTGTTCACGTCGCCCGCGCCCGGGGCGGGCAAGCCCGTGGTCGTGTTCGTGCACGGCGGCGGCTTCGCGCGCGGCGCGAAGCGCGCGGAAGGCACGCCGTTCTACGACAACATCGGCCTGTGGGCCGCGAGCTACGGGTTCGTCGGCGTCACGATCAACTACCGGCTTGCGCCGCAGAGCACGTGGCCTGCGGGCATCGAGGATCTCGGCGCCGCGCTCGCGTGGCTCAAGGCCAACATTGCGCAGTACGGCGGCGATCCGAGCAAGATCGTGCTCTGGGGACACTCGGCGGGCGCGGCGCACGTGGGCGACTACGTGGCGAGCCAGGCGAAGCGCGGAGCGGCCGCTGGTATCGCGGGAGCGGTGTTGACGTCGGGTTTCTACGACTTGGGTTCGGAAGTCTCCGTGTGGAAGGTCTATTACGGCGACGACGTTTCCAAGTACGCCGAGCGTTCGTCGCTGCCCGGCCTGGTGACGACGGCGGTGCCGCTGCTCGCGACCGACGCGGAGCTCGATCCCGAGATGTTCCAGACGGAAACCAAGAAGCTGGTCGACGCGCGTTCGGCCGCTGGCAAGGCGATCTCGCACGTGCATCTACTCGGGCACTCACACATCTCGGAGACCTACGCCGTTGGCACCGGCGATCGCTCGCTGGCGGGGCCGGTGCTCGAGTTCGTGCGTCGTGTGACTGGCGGGCCGGGCACCTAGTGTCGCGCATCACCGCCATCGGCCACGACGCGCGATGAGCCGGGCCTTCGTCAAGGAGAGCGATGACGCGGGCGAGCTGTTGCCCGAGCTCGTCGTCAGCCCGCACCCGAACTTCGTGACACCCGCGGGGCTCGCGCTGATCGAGCAACGCGTTGCAGCGCTGGAAACGGAACAGCGCGCGGTGCGTCGCGGCGACGACAAGTCGCTGCTCGCCCGGATCAACCGCGACCTGCGCTACTGGGCTCACCGCCGCGCGAGCGCGCAGGTCGTACCCGCCGCGGTTGCGCCGATCCAGGTCGTACGCTTTGGCGTCAAGGTGGCGTTGCGCTTTACAGACGGGACGGAGCACGCGTTTCGCGTTGTCGGCGAGGACGAAGCGGATCCGGCGCGTGGCCTCGTGAGCTGGGCCGCGCCGCTAGGTAGGACCCTGACCGGCAAGACCGCCGGCGACGAAGTCGAGGTACTTGGCGGGACGGCCGAGATCGTCGCACTCTTGCCCTGACGCGCTATCGCTCGATTCCTACGGGCAAGAAAAAGGCGTTGGCGATTGCTCGCCAACGCCCAAGTTCGAAATCGAAAGCGGTGGATGACGCTAGCGCGCCATCCACCCTTATCGTCAGAAACGATACGTCAGAGATGCACCGAACTCGCGGGGGCGACCCACCGTCGCGAAGTCGTAGCCCCAGATGCCGTGGAAGAAGCCCGAGTTCAGCATGTACTGGTCGGTCACGTTGGTACCGAAGAACGCGGCTTCCCAGTTCTTGCTCGACGGCTGGTACGTGAACCGCAGGTTCATGACGCCCCAGTCGCCGCTCTCGTCGTGGCCCGGCGGCACGACCGCGTAACCGGACAGACGCAGGAACGGCTCCGAGCGGTAGAACTGACCCTGGTAGTTGTAGTCGACACGCGAGATGAACGACCCACCATTCTTCAGGCTCGCAGTGTGCTGAAGGCCGATCGTGTAGCTCTTATCCGGCGCATCCGCGAACGTGAGGCCCGTGGTGAACGGGATATGGCCCGAGTAGGTGCCCGGCTTGATCTTCGTGTACGCCGTGTCGAGCACGCCCATGCCCAAGTTGATCAACAAACTCTCGGTCGGAACGAAGGTCATCTCGATTTCGACGCCCTTGGCTTCGGCCTCGCCCACGTTCGTAGTCAACAGCGTTGGGATCTGCGCACCCGTGGCTGGGTCCGTCACGACGCCGGCGGCCTGGAGGTCGGCCCAGATCGTGCTGAAATAGGTCGCGTTGAAGCGGATTTTGCCGTTAGCCAGGTCTGATCGCATACCGACTTCAGTGTTCTTCAGCGTGGACGGCTTGTACGGGAACAGCGTGCGCACGCCGCTGATGTTAGCCGCGGACACACCGCCCGAGTTGAAGCCTTCCGAGTAGCTGAAGTAACCGTTGACGTGATCGTTGAACTTGCGCTGCAGCACGAGGCGCGTCGTGTCCTTGTCGAACTGGAACGGTGTGTACGTCGCCGTGTTGTCCGCGCCGAAGTAGACGTCGCCGACCGGGAAGATCGTCGGATCCAACGGCTTAGCGCCCGTTGTGACGCCCGTACGATTCATGGTGACCGTATAGCCGCTCTGGTCGTGGTGGCGAAGGCCCACTGTCAGGTCGAGCTTCTCGGTCAGGTGAACCGTCACCTCGCCGAACGCCGCCCAGCCGCTTTGGCCCGAACGCGACAGCGTGTCGTAGGCACCAGCAACGGCGCCGTAGTAGACCTGTTGACAGCTCTGCCACGCACCGGCGCCTGTGCCCGCGGCGCCGCCGACATTGACGACGTTGCCTGCTTGCAGGCCGTTGAGGACCGTGCCCGACGACCCCGGAACGAACCGCCTGTTGAGCGGATTCACGGGTGGTTGCCCAGCTATTTGCGGCACCGGCTCGAGGGGCGCGATGTTGCAGATCGGATTGGCGAACACGAGGTTCGGGTCCATCAAGCCCTTCTGGAACTCGTTGACCTGCCAGCGCAGGCCGCGCGCCTTGATCGTTTGATCCCAGTGGTACACGCCGCCCAGCCACTCGATTTTGCCGTGACCGCCGCTCAGCTGGATCTCCTCGCTGCGCACGTCGGTCTTGGCGAGGTTCTGGTCGAGCACGAGGTCATACTGACTGTTGTCCCAGTCGGCGACCTGCTTTTGATCCGCCGTGGTGGACGCGGTGAGGAACTGGAGCTTCATGTTGTCCGACAGGTTCCAGTTGATTTCGACCGACGCCTGGTCCGTGCTGAAGCGTTCCGGCAGTGTGGTGCCGGAGCGGTTCTGCCACTTGCCGACCTTGCCACCCGAATAGCCGGCCACCTGATTCGCCGGATTGAAGAACGGCTCTACGGCTTTGCCCCGATAGTCGGTGCCGACGTAGGTGTACATCTCGGGCAGGCCGATGATCGACTTGCCCCACGCCGGAGCCGGGTCGTCATACGTGCGGAACATCGCGTCTTGGATACGGGGCTCGATGAACTCGCTGCTGTTGGTCTGGTAGTCGAAGCGGAAGCTCAACTTTTCGGTCGGACTCCAGACGACGTCGCCGCGGTAGACCTGCTGATCGACGTTGCCGCCCTTCTGGCCGGTGGTAGTGCTCTCGATGTAGCCGTCGCGGAACAGGTTCGCGCCTGTAAACTTGGTCTTGAGCTTGTCGGTGAGCGGTAGGTCGATCGATGCCTTCACGTCGCGACGGCCGTTGGAGCCCGTCGTCGCCGACACGCTGCCGCCGAACTCGTCGGCCGGGCGCTTGGTCCAGATACGGATGGCGCCGCCTGTGGAGTCCCGGCCGAACATCGTGCCTTGCGGGCCGCGCAGCACTTCGACGCGGTCGATGTCGACGAACTCAGACGTGAGAATGCCGTTGGTGGCTACCTGCCATACGCCGTCGATGTAGGTGCCGACGTTCGGAATGCCGCGCATGCGGAAGCTCGAGTTGGCGGTACCGCCGCCGCCGCCTGTGATGATGACGTTCGGGATGCCTTGGCTGACCTGCTCGAGCGAGTCGAGGCCGCGCATCGTGAGGTTGTCACCCGTGATGGCGACAATCGAGATGGGCACTTCCTGCAGATTCTCCGACCGGCGAGTCGCCGTAACGACGATCTCTTCGAGAGCGCCGCCTTGTTGGGCGAACGCGATTTGCGTTGCCAGACTGCCGGCGCCCGTGAGTGCCGTAATGACGGCAACGTGGATTTTGCTCAATTTCATGGATCCCCCAGTTGATGTGTGTAGGCCCGGACTTCCGTCCCGACCGTCCCCAATTCACCGATGGCCAAGCCCCCAGCCTGGCCGCGAACGAAAAAGTAAATAATTCTTAAGTTCTCTCGAGTCTGCTAAAGAACACAGCGCGCGTCAATGTCCACGTAGCTGTAGCCTTTTTGAGACGGGTATATGGAGTACTACATCTGAAAGATAGAGGGATGGCTTCGACCCCGCAGTGTGCCTACGATTTCGGGGTGGTTGCCGCAGTGCAAAGTCGTTGGGTGCCAGCAACGACGCGGGTTGCAGCTCCCTCAGAAACTCCTCGCCGAACGACCGGTTTTGCGTATCCACCGCAGCGCCGGAACGCTTTTGTTGAACGGTCCGGCGGACTTGATGCCGCCCCCGGCGCGCCGGTTTCGCTGGACACCCGGAGTGCGATCTCGTCGCTCGCGCACCCGCGACGGGCGTAAAGCGGGGGGCAGATGTCTCGACGTCGGTTGGGTCCTCTCGCCGTCGGGTCTCACGTCGCCAAAAAAAAGGGCGTTGACGGTTGCCCGTCAACGCCCGATTTTGGCTAGAGAGACTTAGGTTCGATTCGCTCCCGGGCTAGAAGTGGAACGTGATCGTGCTGCCGACCTCGCGCGGCCGCGCCACGGTCGCGAAGTCGTAGCCCCAGACGCCGTGGAAGAACCCGGAGTTCAGCTGGTACGCGTCGGTCAGGTTCGTGCCGAACAACGACCAGTCCCACTTGCCGTCCGCTGGTGCGTAGGTCAGGCGTGCGTTGACCTGACCGAAGTCGCCGCTCTCGCCGCTGTAGTCAGACGGAATGCCCGGGTAGTAAACCACGCGCAGCGTCGGGTCAGCCGACCGCCAGTACTGGCTGACGTAGGTGTAGTCGAGCCGCGTCGTGAGCGAGCCGCCCCGCTTCGTGCTCGCGTCGTACTGGACACCGACGTTGATCGTCTTCTTCGGCGCCTGGCTGAACTCGGTCTTGCCCGGGACGTACGCCACAATGGACGGCGCCGTGATCTTGTCGTACCCCGTGTCGAGGAAGCCAAGGTTGACGTTGAACATCAACTTGTTCGTCGGCACCAGGGTCAGCTCGAACTCGGCGCCGTTCGCGTGTGCGCTACCCACGTTCTGCGGATAGACCGCCGTCAGGTCGCGGCAGGTCGGGTCGCAGATTCGCAGTGCCGTGTTGATGACGATGTCGTCCCACTTCGTGTCGAACAACGTGGCGTTGAATCGCACATGCCCGTTCGCGAGATCGGAGCGCATACCGACTTCGAAGTTGTTCAGCGTTTCAGGCTTGGTCGGGTACAGCGCTGCAATGCCCGTCTCCGGATTCGTGACGTACCTGGCGTTGCCGGAGTTGAAGCCCTGCGAGAAGCTCGTGTACCCCATGATGTTCTTCGTGAACTGGTACTTCGCGGACACGCGGCCCGTGGGCTTGCTGAATGAATTCAGCGCAACATCCTTCGCGGTCTGCTGCGCCGCGGTCAAGTAGCCCGCAAGCGGATCCGTTGAAAACTCCTGGTTCGAATACCGCGGCGCGGCGCCGGTCGGCGTCATGGTCTGGCTGTAGTTGTCCTGGTTGTGCTCACGCGCACCGATCGTCAGGCTGAACTTCTCGGTCAGCGCCAAGGTCACTTCGCCGAACAACGCGATGCCCGAGGTGCCGTTCTCGCCCAGCGTTCCGCCGATGCCGCCGAACCTGGACACCCACGAGTTGGTCTTGTACTGCGCCATGCCCGCTTCGCAGGTGGTTCCACCCGGGGGAAGAGTGCCTGCGGTCTTCTGAACTTGCAGATTCTGGCAGTACGGCGTGGCGTAGAGAGAAAGCGCCAGCGCGTTGTCCGCCATCGTCAGGGGGTTGTCGGTGAACTCCTGCATCGCGTAGCGCATACCGCGGACGCGCTGGGACTCATCCCAGAAGAAGGCGCCAGCCACCCATTGCACCCGGTCGCCGCCGCCGGAGAACTGAATCTCCTCGCTGAACATGCGGTTGTGTTGGTTCGTCTGGTCTTCAACCAACGCATATTGGCTGTTGTCGTAGTCGATGAGGATCTTCGCGTTCTGATCCGTATAGCCGGTCAGGAAATCGACCGAAAGCTTGTCCGTGAGGGCGAGCTTGATGTCAACCGAGGCCTGATCGGTCACGATCTTGTTCGGGATCGTGATTTGCGAGCGGTTCTCCCACTTCCCGACCGTGCCGCCGGGCCAGCCGGCCATTTGCGAGTTCTGGTCATAGGGCAGCCCGGCGTTCGTGTACAACTGCGCCGCAGTGGCGGTCGGATTGAAGCCCGAAGATATCCAGACGGCGTCCTCGATGCGCGGCTCGACGTATTCACTGCTCTGGCGGCTGAGTTGAGTTCGAATATCGAGGTTGTCCGTCGGCGTCCAGACGATATCGCCGCGCAGGGTGGACTGGTTGATGTTGCCGCCCTTCCTGCCCGTCGTGAGGCTCGTGATATAGCCGTCGCGGTTCAGGTCCGCGAACGTGAACTTGGACTTTACCTTGTCGCTGAACGGCAAGTTGGCCGAGACCGAAGCGTCGTGGCGATTGTAGGTGCCGAGCGTGCCCTTGAACGTGCCGCCGAACTCGTCGGTTGGGCGCTTCGTGAAGATGCGCAGCGCGCCGCCGACCGAGTCGCGACCGAACAGCGTGCCCTGCGGACCACGCAGAACCTCGACACGGTCGAGATCAACGAATTCTTCGGTCAAAAGGCCATTGGAGCTGATCTGCCAAACGCCGTCGATGTAGGTGCCGACGTTCGGAATGCCGCGCACGCGGAAGCTCGTGCTCGAAGTGCCCGCGCCGCTGGCCCCACCCATGACGCTCAAGTTCGGGATCGTGGCGTTCAGATTCTCGACGTTCTGGAGACCGCGCATCTGGAGACCGTCTCCCGTGATCGCTACGATCGAGAGCGGAACCTCTTGCAGATCTTGGGCTCGACGAGTGGCCGTGACGACGATCTCTTCGAGACCGCCTGCATTCGCGCCGGACTGTTGGGCAAAAGCGGTTTGGGTCGCCAGACCGCCAACGCCCGTTAATGCCGCGACAACGGCAACGTGGACTTTATTCAATTTCATATTTACCCCCATTTGGATGTGTGTCGGCCCTGACTTCCGTCCCTGACCGCCCTCGAACGCACGCTGGCCGGGCCCCCGCCCGACCGCGAACGAAAAACTAACCAAGCCTGTAGTTTTTTCGAGTCTGCAAAGGAACACAGCGCGCGTCAATGCCCACGTCGAGTGTTGTTTTTTTGAGACGGGTGTCTAGGGTACTACTGGAAAAAATATCGGGGACGGCTTGGCCCCGCAGTGTGCCTGTGATTTTGGGGGGGGGTTGCCGCGGTGCAAAGTCGTTAGGCGCCAGCAACGACGCGGGTTCCGGCTACCCAGAAACCCCTCCGCGAACGACAGGTTTTGCGTGTTCACCCCAGCACCGGAACGTATTTGTTAAATGTTCCAGCGCGCGTGGCTGCCGCTTCCGGCGCTGCCGGTTTGGCTGGACACGCGGAGTGCGATCTCGTCGCCCGCGCACCCCGCAAGCCGGGGGGGTAGGGTGTCTCGCGACGTCGGCAAAGCCGAAGAGGCCTCGGGCCTCGCGCCGCTGGGCCGCCGAAACCGAGGCTGCGCGTCGGCGAAAAAAAGGGCGTTGACGGTTGCCCGTCAACGCCCGGTTTTCGCTAAAGAGACTTAGGCTCGATTCGTTCCCGGATTAGAAGTGGAACGTGATTGTGGTTCCGATCTCGCGCGGCCGCGCCACAGTTGCGAAGTCGTAGCCCCAGACGCCGTGGAAGAACCCGGAGTTCAGCTGGTACTCGTTGGTCAGGTTCGTGCCGAACAACGACCAGTCCCACTTGCCGTCCGCTGGTGCGTAGGTCAGGCGTGCGTTGTACTGACCGAAGTCGCCGCTCTCGTCGCTATAGTTGGACGGTATGCCCGGGTAGTAAGCCACACGCAGCGTCGGGTCAGCCGACCGCCAGTACTGGCTGACGTACGTGTAGTCGAACCGCGTCGTGAGCGAGGCGCCACTCTTCAGGCTCGCATCGTGCTGGACACCGAGGTTGATCGTCTTCTTCGGCGCCTGGCTGAACTCGGTCTGGCCCGGGACGTATTGCACCACGGACGACACCGTGATCTTGTCGTACCCCGTGTCGAGGATGCCAAGGTTGATGTTGAACAGCAGGTTGCTCGTCGGCACCAGGGTCAGCTCGAACTCGGCGCCTTGTGCGTGTGCGCTACCCACGTTCTGCGGATAGACGGCCGTCAGGTCGCGGCAGTTCGGGTCGCAGATTCGCAGTGCCGTGTTGATGACGATGTCGCTCCACTTCGTGTCGAACAACGTGGCGTTGAACCGCACATGCCCGTTCGCGAGATCGGAGCGCATACCCACTTCGAAGTTGTTCAGCGTTTCAGGCTTGGTCGGGTACAACGCCGCAATGCCCGTCTCCGGATTCGTGACGTACGTAGCGTTGCCGGAGTTGAAGCCCTGGGAGAAGCTCGTGTAGCCCATGATGTTCTTCGTGAACTGGTACTTCGCGGACACGCGGCCCGTGGGTTTGCTGAATGAATTCAATGCAACCCCCCGCGCGGTCTGCTGCGCCGGGCTCAAGTAGCCCGCAAGCGGATCCGTTGCAAACTCCTGGTTCGCGTACCGCGGCGCTATGCCTGTCGGCGTCATGGTCTGGCTGTAGTTGTCCTGGTCGTGCTCACGCGCACCGAGCGTCAGCGTGAACTTGTCGGTCAGCGACAAGGTCACCTCGCCGAACAACGCGATGCCCGAGGTGCCGTTCTCGGTTAGCGTTCCGCCGATGCCGCCGAACCTGGCCACCGTCGAGTTGGTCTTGTACTGCGCCATGCCCGCTTCGCAAGTGGTTCCACCCGCGGGAAGAGTGCCTGCGGTCTTCTGAGCTTGCAGATTCTGGCAGTACGGCGTGGCGTAGAGAGAAAGCGCCAGAGCGTTGTCCCCCATCGTGATGGGGTCGGTGGTGAACTCCTGCATCGCGTATCGGACGCCGCGTGTGCGCCGGGACTCGTCCCAGTAGAAGGCGCCGGCCACCCATTGCACCCGGTCGCCGCCGCCGGAGAACTGAATCTCCTGGCTGAACATGCGATTGCGTTGGTTCGACGTGTCTTCAACCAAGGCATATTGGCTGTTGTCGTAGTCGACGAAGATCTTCGCGCTCTGATTCGTATAGCCGGTCAGGAAATCGACCGAAAGCTTGTCCGTGAGGGCGAGCTTGACGTCGAACGAGGCCTGATCGGTTGTGAGCTTGTTCGGAATCGTGATTTCCGAGCGGTTCTCCCACTTCCCGACCGTGCCGCCCGGCCAGCCGGCCATTTGCGAGTTCTGGTCAAAGGGCAGACCCGCGTTCGTATACAACAACGCCGCGGTGGCGGTCGGATTGAAGCCCGAAGCTATCCAGACGGCGTCCTCGACGCGCGGCTCGATGTATTCACTGGTCTGGCGGCTGAATTGACTCCGAATGTCGAGTTTGTCTGTCGGTGTCCAGACGATATCGCCGCGCAGGTTGGACTGGTTGATGTCGCCGCCCTTCCTGCCCGTCGTGAGGCTCGTGATATAGCCGTCGCGGTTCAAGTCCGCGAACGTCCACTTGGACTTCAAGTTGTCGCTGAACGGCAAATCGGCAGAGATCGTGGCGTCGTGGCGGTTGTACGTGCCGAGCGTGCCCTTGAACGTGGCGCCGAACTCGTCGGTCGGGCGCTTCGTGAAGATGCGGATGGCGCCGCCGACCGAGTCGCGACCGAACAGCGTGCCCTGCGGACCACGCAGGACCTCGATACGGTCGAGATCGACGAATTCTTCGGTCAAGAAGCCGTTGGTGCTGATCTGCCAGACGCCGTCCACGTAGGTGCCGACGTTCGGAATGCCGCGCACGCGGAAGCTCGTGCCCGAGGTGCCCAGGCCGCCGGCTTGGCCCATGACGCTCAAGTTCGGGATCGTGGCGTTCAGATTCTCGACGTTCTGGAGGCCGCGCGTCTGGAGACCGTCTCCCGTGATCGCTACGATCGAGAGCGGTACTTCCTGCAGATCTTCAGAGCGGCGAGTGGCCGTGACGACGATCTCTTCGAGACCGCCTGCATTCGCGCCGGACTGTTGGGCTGACGCGGTTTGGACTGTCAGACCGCCTACACCCGTGAGCGCCGCCATGACGGCGACGTGGACTTTGTTCAACTTCATGATTACCTCAAGTTGGATTGACGTGTGCCGTGCCCAGACTTCCATCGCTGGCCGCGTCTAAGCACGACTGGCGGGACCCCTCGTCCAGCCGCAGACAACCGAGACACACTCGAACTGACTGTCCCTGTCGTTCGCGCAAGTCTGCAAAAGAACACAGCCTTCGTCAACATCCGTATCAAGTGTGGTTTTTTTGAAACGGGTACGCGATATCCTACTACACGGACTAGCTTGGAGCCGCGTGGCTCAAAGAGATGCGCGCGGTTCTATCGTTGTTCGTAGGGTGTGAAAAACGTTGCCGATCAGCAACGACGCGGGTTCCAGCTACTCCAGAAAGCCCTCACCGATGGCCAGACTTTGCGTGTTCACCACAGCGCCGGAACGCGTTTGTTCAACGGTCCAACCCACATCGATGCCGCTTTCGGCGCCGCCGGTTTCGCTCGACACCCGAAGTACGATCTCGTCGCCCGCGCAACCGCCGACGGGCGTAAGCAGCGGCAGATAGATCTGATCCCAGTGCGTGCGGGGGCTGAATGGGCTCGTGGTCAGCACGATGCCCGGGGCCAGCGTGCACGCCCACCACAGCGCGAACCCGTAGATGGGAGCATCCGCGGCGAGACGCCACGTGGCCGTACCCGAGCGTCTGCTGTCGATGACGCCGCTGAAATCGAGCGTGTCCCAGGTCGCCGCGGGTGCCGCCAGGAGATCGGCGGGCTCGATCGCGAACACGTAGATGTTGTTGCGCGTCAGGTGCTCGGCGTCGGACCAGTCGAGGTCGAAGCCGACGCTTCGCCAGCTCGCGAGGTCGCGTTCGAAGCGATCGCTCGTGACCGGCGCCGCCCACTGCACGATCGAGTGCGGGATCAGCGTGCCGCCCGGCTTCAGGAACCGCTTGGCGTCGCGCAGCGTCTCGAGCACGTCCTCCTCGTAGGCGAAGTTGCCGAGCACCTCGGCAACGACCACGTCCACCTGCGGTGGATCGAGGACGTCGAGCGACCGCGCCGGGACGAAGTGCACGCCGTCGATGCCGTTACGCGCTGCGACGGCCTCGGCGAGCCCGAGCACGGCGCCCGGATCGTAGAGCCACACCTCGCGGGCACCGAGGTGCCGCGCGAAGAACGCGAGGATGCCGGTACCGGCGCCGATGTCCGCCACGGTGCTCTGCCCGGGCCGTATCGCCTGCTCGAGGGCTGCGCGAAACGCGTCGTGACGGACCCGATCCGCGAGCATGCGTCGATGGAACTCGATCGACATGCCGGCTCAATGCGTCATCGCATACAGGATGTAGTTGACGTACGTCCGCATCCCCATGGCCGAGTACTTCTCGGGATAGGACGGCGTGTCGGAATGCTCGACGGAGTCGCCGAGATCCATGTTGTGACAGATCGCCACCATGACGCGGCCGTGATCGTCGTAGATACCCCGCCAGCGCGGTGTGAAGCCGTCTTGTTCGTAGGTGCGGTGGCTGTACAGGAACTGCGCGCCCGGAATCTGTTCGCGATGCTCGAGATCCCAGAAGGTGTGGAAGATCTGGTCGTCGTCCGGCAGCTCGACGATCGGCCGGTCGGGAAACACTCGCTGCATGCTCTCGATGAAAATGCTCCACTCGCGTGAGCCGTGGAAGTCGTCGACCATCAGGAAGCCGCCGCGCAACAGGTACTCGCGCAGCTTCGCGGCTTGCGCCTCCGTCAGGTCCCACTGGCCGACCTCGACGGCGTAGAGCCACGGCCAATAAAACACGTCGTCGCCATCGTCGAGACTCACGGGTTGCTCCACCGAGCGCGCGTCGATCAGCGTGAGACGGCGGACCATTTCGGCCACGTGCCGGTCGGCTCGCGGGTAGTCGATCGTCCAGGCGGTGCCGCCATATACCCACTCGCTGCCCCAACCGATCGTGGGGTACATCAGGCGCGCGAACGCCCATTCGCCCGCGCTCCGAAAATCGGTCGGCAGCGCGAAGTCGTAGTACTCGACGCCGGGGTACTGCCGAAACGGCTTCGGTGCCGCGAACGCGATGCCGACGAGACATAAGGCCGCTGCCGCCGCCAGTAGGGCGGGGCGTCGGCGCGTCTTCGAAAGGGTCGGAGTGGGACTCGAATCGCTCACGTCCGGAGCATAACGAAGTCGACCTGAAGCCGCACTACGACTGCGTTTCTGCCATCGCGTTCCCGTGCCGCAGCGAGTATTCTTGGCGACCGTTTTCGCGCAGACTTGCCCCGCCGATGAAAGACCTGACCCAAGGCTCGATCGTTCGCAACATCCTCGCCATGGCGGCGCCGATGGCGGCCGGCATGATCTTTCAGACGCTGTACTTCCTCGTCGACCTGTATTTCGTTGCCGGGATCGGCGACGCGGCCGTTGCGGGCGTCGGCGCGGCCGGCACGCTGATGTTCGTCATCATGGCGCTGACACAGGTGCTCGGCGTCGGTGCCGTGGCGCTCATCGCTCAGGCGGTGGGTCGGCGCGATCGCGGCGACGCGAATCTCGTGTTCAATCAGTCGCTGTTGTTCGCGGGCGCGTGCGCGCTCGCGACATTGCTCGGCGGCTACACGCTCGCGCGCGGCTACGTCGGCTCGATTGCGGCGGACGCCGCGACGCAGCAGGCCGGCGTCACCTACCTGTATTGGTTCCTGCCGGGATTGGCGCTCGGTTTCGCGCAGGTCGTCATGGGCTCGGCGTTGCGCGGCACCGGCATCGTGAAGCCGACCATGGCCATCCAGGCGTTGACCGTGCTCTTGAACACGTTGCTCGCGCCGATCCTGATCGCGGGGTGGGGCACGGGCGTGCCGCTCGGCGTCGCGGGTGCGGGCCTCGCGAGCTCGGTGTCGATCGCGATCGGCATCGTGCTCCTGGCGTGGTACTTCGTGCGACTGGAGAAATACGTCGGCTTCGACTCGACTCTGTGGCACCCGCAGATGAAGGTCTGGAAGCGGATGCTCGAGGTCGGGTTGCCCGCCGGCGGTGAGTTCGCGCTGATGTTCATATACATGGGCGTCATCTACTGGGTCATCAGCGGCCACGGGCCCGCCGCGCAGGCCGGCTTCGGTATCGGCTCGCGCATCATGCAGTCGATCTTCATGCCTGCCATGGCGATCGCGTTTGCGGCCGGCCCGATCGCCGGCCAGAACTTTGGTGCGGGGCACGGCGTGCGCGTCCGCGAGACGTTTGCCAAGGCCCTGGTCTTGAACACCGTCGTGATGGTGCTCGTCACCGTGTTCCTGCAGTGGCGGCCCGACCTGCTGGTCGCGTTCTTCACACCGGAGGCCGAAGCGCAGGCCGTCGGCGCCACGTTCCTACGCATCATCTCGTGGACGTTCGTCGCGCAAGGCGTCGTGTTCACATGCTCGGGCGTGTTCCAGGGGCTCGGCAACACGATTCCGGCCATGCTGAGCTCGGCTGTGCGCCTCGCGGTATTCGTGCCGCTCGCCGTCTGGTTGTCGGCCCAGCAGGGCTTTCACCTCGACGAGGTCTGGTACTTGTCGGTCGCGACCGTATGGTTGCAGGGCACGGTCAGCTACCTGCTGATGCGCCAGCAGTTTCGGCGGCGGCTCGCGGCCGAGCCGCGCCCGTCAGCGCCTGCAACCGCAGCCGCCGTCGCAGAAGGCTGAAGTTTTCGCACGGCCGGCGGGGCGTGCCTTCGCGAACCGCGCTTCGGCGCGTACCATCGCAGCTGTACCCACCCTCGAACCCTCTCGGGAGGCAGCCATGCACACACGATTCGTCGCTCTGGCCGGTACCTTCGCGTTGGCGCTCGGCGCGCCTGCATTCGCGCATCACGGTTGGGGAGGCCAGCAAACCAGCAAGACTGAGATTTCGGGCACGTTGAAGACCGACGTGAGTCTCGCCGGCCCGCACGCCACGATGCAGATCACCGACGACAAGGGCCAGGTGTGGGACATCACGCTGGCGCCGCCGCCGCGCACGCAGAATGCGGGCCTCGTGCCCGGCATCATCCCGGTCGGGGCGAAAGTGAAGATCGTCGGCAATCGCAATAGCGATCTGAAGAAGTTCGAGATCAAGACCGTCCGCGTGACCTACGACGGCAAGAACTTCGACGTCTATCCCGATCGTACCTAGCACGTAAGCGATTCGGCGCCGTTTGGAGGCGTTGCTGGTCTGGCTCCAGGGCTCGCTGCTCGGCGAGCTCATGCGCGGCTCGGGCGTGTGGGCGTACGGCGTCGTGAACCTCGTGCACATCATGAGTGTGGCCACGCTGTTCGGTTCCGTGCTCCTGCTCGATCTGAAGCTGCTCGGCGCATGGCGGCGCGTGCCGCTCGCGGCGCTCGAGCAGCCGACGATTCCGCTCGCGGTTGCGGGGTTCTGCTGCGCGGCCCTGAGCGGCGTGTGTCTCCTGACGACGAATGCGACCGATTACCTCGGCAATCCGTTCGTGCCGATCAAGTTTGCGGCCATTGCGCTCGGCCTGCTGAACGTCGCGATTGTGGTGTCCCTGCCCGCCTGGCGCGCGCGTCACGCCGAGCCGCTGGCGTCGAATCACCGCCGTGCGCTGATCGCCGCGGGCGGCACGTCGCTCGCGTGCTGGATCACGGCCGCGGCAGCCGGCCGAATGATCGGTTATTGGTAATCGGTCAGGGGCGATCGGTTGCGGCGATCCGCCGTCACAGCTGACGGAACAGGTGCGAGTACGCCTCGCTGACGGGCAGCAGCTCGCGCCGCTGCTTCAGCTGTACCTCGAACGAACCGTGGAACGAGCGGTGGATCGTCTGGATCGCGGCCACGTTCACGACGAAACTGCGGTGGATTTGCCAAAACGACCGCGGATCGAGCTTTTCGCGCATGGCCTTCAGCGTATTGGTCAGCAGGTACTCCGCGTTTGCCGTGAACAGCGACGTGTATTTGTTTGCAGCGCGCAGATAGCAGATCTCGTCGGTGGTCACCACGCGCAGTTCGCGGCCGTGCGGCACCGTCAGCCAGCGCACGTACGCGGTCTCGGCCGGCGTGGCCGCGCGAAGCGCTTCCGCGAGCCCCGTGAGGTCGGCCGGCGCGTTGCGCACGCGCTCTTTCAACCGCGCGACCGTTTTCGCGAGGCGCGCGACCGAGAACGGTTTTACCACGTAGTCCAGCGCGCCTTGCTCGAACGCGGCAGTCGCGTGCTCGTTGAATGCGGTCACGAATACGACGTGCGAACGACCGCTCGCCTGTTCCGCGATCTCGAGGCCCGTGAGTCCCGGCATGTGGATGTCGAGGAACAGGATCGTCGGCTTATGGCGCTCGAACGCGAGCAGCGTCGCGGCGCCATCGCCGGTCTCGGCGCAGATCGTAAGCTCGGGCCACAGCGTGGTCAGCGCCTCGCGTAGCTCCGCGCGCAGCAGCGGCTCGTCTTCGGCGATCAACGCGGTCGCGCTCATGCGGGCGCATCCTGCCGGAGGTCGACGGGCGCGAGCTTGCTACGCAGGCTCGCGATCACGTCATCGAGCCGTGTGTCGGCGTCGTTGCTGTTGTGTTCGAACGCTTCCCGCAAGTGCTCGAGCGTCGTCAGTAGCTCCACGGCGTCGACGTCCGTCCGAAGCGCCGCGAGCTGCGAACGGACGACGTGCTGCTCGCGTCGCGCCCGCTCTAGCTCGGCTGCGCGCACGTGCCGCAGTAGCCGCTCGCGTCGGCGGTAGTCGAGGTACACGACGATGAACAGCACGCCGTAGGTCAGCGTGTCGCAACCCACGTATACCATTTGGGTGCGCCGTACGGCGGCGTTGAGACCGGGCCGATCCGACAGAGTGTGGATCCCGAACCAGCCGCGGATTTGAAACTGCGTGACCGCCGCGAGCACGGAGGCCGCGACAATCGCGATAGCGTAGGCGCGGAACTGACGCGCGCCGCGCGCGACGGCCTGGTCCGCGATCAGCACGGCGACCAGGATGCTGAACGCCATCGTTTCCTCGATCACGAGCCGCGACCACGTGAACGTCGGCGGCGTCGTGAATTGGTTCACGAACAGCACGATAGAGAGCGCGTCGAGGGTGCCCGCGAGCAGCTGCGCGAGCAACAGCTTCTGCCACGTGAAGCTCCGCAAAACGCCGCGGCTGAAGTCGAGCGCGGCGCGGATCATGCGGCTGCGCCCTCGAGCAGCGGCAAGGACACCTTCGCGACGAAGCCGCGCGGTTCGCCGGGCGCCACGTCCAGCGCAGCGCGTGTGCCGTAGAGGATGGCGAGCCGCGCACGCACGTTCGACAGCCCGGTGCCATGACCCTCTGCTGCCGTGAGGCCGCGACCGTTGTCAGCTACCTCGAGGTGCAACTCGGCGCCGCGCCGCTCCGCGCGCAGCCGCACGAAGCCGCCTTCGGCGAGCGGATTCAAGCCATGCTTGACCGCGTTTTCGACGAGCGTCAGCAGCATCATTGCCGGAATCCGCGCACGCGAGAGGTTCGTCGGCACGTCGATTTCGTAAGCAAGTCGGCTGCCCATGCGGACGCGATGAATTCGCAGGTATGCGTCAACGAGCTGGGCTTCCTCGGCGAGCGTGGCCTGCGGCGCGTCGCGGCGCGCGAGCGTGACCGAAAAGTATTCGACGAGATCGCCGAGCATGGCCGCCGCCGCTTTGCGGTCGAGCTGCGCAAGCCGGCGCACGTTCGCGAGCGTATTGAACAGGAAGTGCGGCGCAATTTGGGTCTGGAGGACGCGCAAGCTCGCGTCGCGGAGTCGGGCGTCCGCGTTGACGCTGTCGATCTCGACGCGAAGCAGTGCACCCGCAGTCGCGAGGGCGCGGTGCCGGAACTCGAGCACGACCGCAAGCAATACGACGAATACGCCGAGCTGCCAACGTGCAAGCGAGTCGATTGCGACACCCACGATGAGCGCGGGCAGGGGCGAGCCGACGCATGCAAGGATGCTGGCGGACGTCGTCAACACGAGGCAGGCGTAGCGCCGCCATCCCGACGCGGGTGCGAGATTGCATGCCGCGACGAGCAGCGGCACGGACACCGCCAGCGCCGCGCCGAGTGCCGCGCTCTCGCGGGCAAACGAGGCGAGCCCCGCCGTCGACGTGTGGAGCGGGAAAGTCGTGGCCGTAAACTTCAAGGCGGTCGCGGCGATCACGAATGCGAGCAGCGCAGTCGCATGTCCAAGGCCGGCGAATGCGGCGCGTATCTTGGGCGGCGCGAACCGGTGCGGGATTCGTCTGAGTGTCTCGCCGCTACGCATGGGTCGGGAATCGCCACCGGTACCGATTTGCCGGAGTCGATCATAGCCCGTCGCGCAGAGCGGAGACGGCGGGCGCCGCGATGCCGTCCCTGCGCCACCGGTCTTCCCTCCCGAAACCCGCCCGTTCACTCCCGCGGCGTGCGGATTCGTCGGAATTTCATGGCTGCGGGCCGGGGCGACGCGAGAATGCGATCGTCCGTGCGTAAGCTCAACACTCGAGGGAGATATAGATGCAAATCGTCAAAACAAGAATCGCTGCCGCGGTTGGTGCAGTGATGGTCGCCGCGTGTTTCAGCTCAGCCGCCCGTGCCGGGTGCGGGTCGTTCGACGCAGTGCCCGCGCCGAATGGCGTCGCACCGCCGCAGGCTGCGCCGCAAGCGCCAGGGGTGAACGGCTTCAAAGGGGTGCAATTCGTGCAAGCCGCAGCAAACGCGACGTTCCTGCGCACCGACTGGCGGTGGGATGATCCCGCGTCGATCGTCGGGATGTGGCACATCCAATTCGTCGTCGACAACGGCACGCCGGAGGGGCTCGTCGTCGACGACGGCTTCGCTACCTGGCACGACGACGGTACCGAGATCATGAACTCGGGGCGTGCGCCAATGACCAGCAGCTTTTGCATGGGCGTGTGGAAGCGGGTCGGTGCGGCGACGTTCAGCCTTAACCATTTCGCACTGTCGTGGGACGACTCGGGCAAGAACTTCGTCGGGCCGACGAACATTCGCGAGACCGTGACGGTCGATCGGCGGGGTAACAACTACACCGGCACGTTCGTCATCACGCAGTATCTGCCCGACGGAAAGACGGCCGTGGGCGGTGCTGAGGGGAAAGTCAAAGCCACGCGCATCAATCCGTAGTCAGGTCGAACTTGCGGTGAGGGTCCTCTGTGGCGCCCGTCGCTGCGTGCGGCGGGCGCCGGTTACGGTCGATACGGAGCCGCCGGCTCGATCTTCAGCGCGCCGCGGGTTTCGCGAGTCGCTCGATCACGAATGCGGCCACGTCGCGAATCTGCTCCGGCGTGAGGCTGCTGCCGAACGCCGGCATCGCGTTGCGGCCTTCGCTCGCCACCTGGAGCACGACGGCAGCACTGCGCAGCTGCTGCAGGGTGGGGCCGCCGCCGTGGCCGCCTTCGCCCTGCTCGCCGTGGCAGAACACGCACGCGGTATTGAACACGGTTTCGCCGTTCGCGATGTCCGGCGTGCCGCCGGCACCCGGCGCGAAGGTCAGCAACGAGCCGCCCGGCGGCACGGGCTCGAGCGTGCCGTCGAGCGCGAACAGCCACAGGCTGTCGCCGCGCGGGCTGCCTGCGAACTGGTTGCCGGCCGAATACGCGACCACGTATTGCTTGCCGCTGCGTTCGAACGTGCTGGCCGGCGCGTTCACGCCGGCGCCGGTCTGGAACTGCCAGAGCGGCAGGCCGGTCGCCGAGTCGAGCGCCTGCAGACGGCCGTCGTTGCGGCCGACGAACACGAGCCCGCCCCCCGTTGCGAGCGAGCCGCTGTAGCACGGTGCGGGCCACTGCTGCTGCCACACGAGCTTGTTCGTGCGCATGTCGAGTGCGGCGAACACGCCGAGCGCGTTCATGTGGAAGCCGCCGATCCCACCCGCGATATAGCCGGCGCCTTCGGCCGGCCGCTCGGCCGTGACCTCCTGCGACAGGTACGACCAGATCCTGTCGGCGGCGCACACGTACAAAAGCCCGCTGGCCGGATCGTACGAGCTCGGCGGCCAGTTCGCGCCGCCCGGTGGCCCCGGCTTGATCAACGTCGGTGTGGTCCAGAACGGCGTGAAGATCCTGCCGCCATTCACTAGCGTGGCGCCTTCCGGCGCGATGGCGATCGATTGCGGAATGAACGCGTCGCCGCGCGGATACGGTTGCGTTGCGGCGGTGCCCTGGCGCGGCTCCTGTGGCACCGGTCGTTCGTCGATGCCGACGAGCGGTTTGCCGTTCGTGCGGTCGAGGACGTACACCCAGCCGGTTTTGCTGGCCTGCGCCAGCCCCAAGCGTGGCGTGCCGTCTATCGAGAGATCGAACAGCGTGACGGGCGACGCCGCGTCGTAGTCCCAGATGTCGTGATGCACCTCCTGGAAGTGCCAGCGGTACTTGCCGGTCTTCGCGTCGACGGCCACGACGGACGTCGAGAACAGGTTGTCGCCGCGGCGGATGGAGCCGTTGTAGTCGGGCCCGGGATTACCCGTGGCGAAGTAGAGCAGGCCGAGCTCGGGATCGACCGCCGGCGTGTTCCAGACCGGCGCGCCGCCGTCCTGCCAGATTTCGTTGTCCTGCGGCCAGGTGTCGTGGCCGACTTCGCCGGGCCCGGGCACGGTGTAGAACGTCCACACGAGTTTGCCGTTGCGTGCGTTGAACGCTTTGACGCGGCCGCGAATACCGCGTTCACCGCCTGCGAAGCCGGTAATCACCAGGCCGTCGTAGTACAGCGGGGCGGTGGTGATCGTATAGCCCTCTTGCCAGCGCTCGGCCTGGATGGACCACGCGACTTTGCCGCTGCGCTGATCGAGCGCCACGAGCTTGCCGTCGAGTTGGCCGACGAACACTTTGCCATCGCCGAGTCCCACGCCGCGGCTCGTCCAGCCGCAGCACACGGCGTTGTTCTTCGCGTCGAGGTTGGCGCGGTACTCCCACAGAATTGCGCCGCTGTCGACGCTGACCGCGAACACGTCGTTGGCGCCGGTGCCGACGTAGATGACACCGCGGTACACGAGCGGCTGCGCCTCACCCGAATACTGCGGGCCGAGTCCCGAGCCGCGCAGATGTGTGCGCCACACGCCCTTCAGGGTAGCGACGTTACTGCGGTCGATGGTCTTCAGCGGCGAGTAACGCTGGTTGGCCCAGTTGCCGCCGTTCGTCGGCCAGCCGTCGGTGGGGACCGCGACGAGATCGCTGTTGCGAAACGCCGGCGCTCGCGGGATCGTTTGCGCCAGCGCCGACGTCGCGAGCGATAGGGCGGCGAGCAAAACGAAGGAGCGAATGTTCATCGGTTGGGCCCTTCGGCTGCGAGCTGATCTGTGCAACCGTGCAATGCCTGGCACCGTCTTCACTTGCCCGGGGCGACGGGGTCGAGCGTGCCGTCGAGCGCGAACAGCCACACGCTGTCGCCTTTTGCCGAGCTGGCGAACACGGCGCCCGCGGAATAAGCGACCACGTACTGCTTGCCGTTGTGGCCGAACACGCTGACGGTCGAGTTCATGCCGGCGCCGGTCTGGAACTCCCACAGTTTCACGCCGGTGCTCGAGTCGAGCGCCGTGAGCCGGCCGTCGTTGCGACCGACGAACACGAGGCCGCCGGCCGTTGCCGTTGCGCCGCTGTTGCAGGTGTTGGCCCAATGCTGCTGCCACACGATTTTGTTCGTGTGCATGTCGAGCGCCGTGAACGTGCCCTGCGGCGGCAGCGGGTTGCTGCCGAAGTTGCCGCCGATGTACAGCTCGCCGGCCGGTGGCCGTGTGGGCTCGATGTCCCACGCGCGAAACGTGCTGGCGTTATCGCGCGCGCAGACGAACAGGTGGCCGGCGGCCGCGTCGAGCGCGCTCGGCGGCCAATTCGCGCCGCCGCTGATGCCCGGCTTCGCGACCATGTAGTCGGTCCAATACGGCGTGAATATCCTGCCGCCGTTCACCAGCGTGTAGCCCTCGGGCGCGATGTCGACCGACTGCGGGACGAACGCGTCACCGCTTGGGATAGGCTGCGTGGCGGCCGTCGCCTGGCGCGGCTCCTGCGGTACGGCACGCTCGTCGATGCCGACGAGAGGTTTGCCATCGGTGCGATCGAGGATGTACACCCAGCCCGACTTGCTGGCCTCTGCTAGCCCCAAGCGTCGCTTGCCGTCGAGCGTGATGTCGAATAGCACGACGGGGCTCGCGCTGTCGTAATCCCACAGATCGTGGTGGACCTGCTGGAAGTGCCAACGGTATTTACCGGTCTTCGCGTCGAGCGCCATGATCGACGACGTGTACAGATTGTCGCCCTTGCGGATCGCACCGTTGAAGTCGGGGCCGGGGTTGCCGGTCGAGAAGAAGATCAGGCCGAGCTCGGGATCGACGGCCGGCGTCTGCCACACGGTGGCGCCGCCGTGCTGCCAGATCTCGTTGTCCTGCGGCCAGGTCTCGTTGCCGGGCTCGCCGCGGCCGGGAATCGTATAGAACGTCCACTTAAGCTTGCCGTCGCGCGCATCGAACGCTTTGACGCGCCCGCGCACGCCGAGCTCGGCGCCCGCGAAGCCGACGATCACGAGGCCGCTGTAGTACAGCGGCGCGGCCGTGATCGTGAACCCGTCCTGCGGTTTCTCCGCTTGCGTCGACCATGCGATCTTGCCGCTCTTCGCATCGAGCGCGACGAGCCTGCCGTCGAGCTGGCCGATGAAGATCCTGCCGCCGCCGGCCGCGACGCCGCGGTTCGTCCAGCTACAGCACACGGATTTGTTGTTCGGGTTTAGATTCGCGTGGTAGTCCCACAGCGTTGCGCCGCTGTCGACACTGATCGCGAATACGTCGTTCGCGCCGGTCGACACGTACACGACGCCATCGACGACGAGCGGCTGAGCTTCGCCCGAGTACTGCGGGCCGACGCCGGAGCCGCCGAGCCGCGCGCGCCACACACCTTTGAGCTTCGCGACATTGCTGCGATCGATCTCGGCGAGCGGGGAGTAACGTCGGTTGTACCAGTCGCCGCCGTTCGTGGGCCAGCCCACAGTGGGTGGGGCGACGTGCTGTTCGCGTACCGGTTGCGCCAGCGCGCCGGTGGCGCAGGCGCCGATGAGTGCGCCCGCCGCCAGCGCCGCAGTTGTGCAACAACGCAAAACCTGACTCCTCTATATATTAGTGGGGCAGCTTGGTGGCGACGTAGGCAGCGACGTCACGGATCTGCTCGGGCGTCAGCGCGCCGCTGAACGAAGGCATTTCCTTGCGGCCTTCGCTGACGGTTTGCACGACGAACACCGGCTCGCGCGCGTCCACGAGCGGCTTGCCGCCGCCATGGCCGCCTTCGCCTTGCTCGCCGTGACAGAACACGCAGGCCGTGTCGTAGACCTGCCGACCTTTGGTCGGGTCGGCCGCTCCCTGCGCGGCGGTATTCAGCGTCAGCAACATGGCCGCGTCTGGCGCCGGCGCCGGATCCAGTGCGCCGTCGAGCGCGAACAGCCACACGCTGTCGCCTTTCGGCGAAGCGGCGAACAGATTGCCGGCCGAATACGCGACGACATACTGTTTGCCGCCTTGCTCGAACACCGTGACCGGCGCGTTCATGCCGGCGCCGGTCTGGAACTCCCAGAGCTTGGCGCCGCTCTGTGAATCGAGTGCCGTGAGCCGGCCGTCGTTGCGGCCGACGAACGTGAGCCCGCCGGCCGTCGTCGTCGAGCCGCTGTAGCACTCGTCGCTCCACTGTTGCTGCCACACGAGCTTGTTCGTGTGCATGTCGAGCGCGGCGAACACGCCGAGGCGCGGTACGGACGAGCTGCCGAAGCTGCCCGCGACGAAGCGCTTGCCGGTCTCGGGCTCGGGCGCGGCGTCCTCGGTATGGAACACGCCGATGCGGTCTTGCGCGCACACGTAGAAGTAGCCGGTCTTGGGATCGTACGAGCTCGGGGGCCAGTTCGCACCGCCGCTGAATGCGGGCTTCATCGGTACGGCGCGCTCGGTCCAGAACGGCGTGAAGATCCTGCCGCCGTTCACGAGGGTAAAGCCTTCCGGCGCGATCGCGATCGACTGCGGCACGAATGCATCGCCGCGCGGATACGGTTGCGTGGCGGCCGTCGCTTGCCGCGGCTCCTGCGGCACGGCCTGCTCGTCGATGCCGATCAGCGGCGTGCCGTTCGTGCGATCGAGAATGTAGACCCAGCCGGTCTTGCTCGGCTGCGCGATGCCTTTGCGTGGCGTCCCGTTCAACTCGAGGTCGAACAGCACCACGGGGCTCGGGCCGTCGTAGTCCCAGATGTCGTGATGCACCTGCTGGAAGTGCCAGCGGTATTTGCCGGTCTTGGCTTCGAGCGCCACGATCGAGGCCGTGAACAGGTTGTCGCCCTTGCGCACTCCGCCGCTGTAGTCGGGGCCGGGGTTGCCGGTCGAGAAATACAGGAGCCCGAGCTTGGGGTCGATCGCGGGTGTCTGCCACACCGAGCCGCCGCCGCTCTTCCACGAGTCGTTGTCCTGCGGCCACGTGTCGTGGCCGAGCTCGCCAGGGCCCGGCACCGTATGGAAGGTCCAGGCCGGCTCACCGGTCTTCGCGTTGAACGCTTTGACGCGGCCGCGGATGCCGTACTCGGCGCCCGACACGCCGACGATCACGAGCCCGGCGTAGTACAGCGGCGCCGCCGTGAGGCTGAAGCCGTCCTGCCAACGCTCGGCCTGCGTCTGCCACACGACCTTGCCGGTTTTCTGCGCGAGTGCCACGAGCTTGCCGTCGAGCTGGCCGACGAACACCTTGCCGTCGCCGAGCCCCACGCCGCGGCTGGTCCAGCCGCAGCAGACGACATCGTTCTCGGCGTCGAGCTTGGCCTCGTATTTCCAGAGGACTTCGCCACTGTCTACACCGATCGCGAACACGTCGTCGGCGCCCGTGACGACGTAGATCACGCCGTCGTAGACGATCGGTTGCGCTTCGCCCGAGTACTTCGTGCCGACGCCGGAGCCGCCGAGCCGCGTGCGCCACACGCCTTTGAGTTTCGCGACGTTGCTGCGGTCGATCTGCGCCAGGGGGGAATAACGTTGGTTGTACCAGTTGCCGCCGTTCGTGGGCCACGCGTTCGTCGGCGGGGCGACCAGTGCGTCGCCCTTCCAGGCCGGTGCCGGGCGTGCGGGTTGCCCGGCCGCCGTCGCCGTGGCGAGCATTGCCGCCGCGAGTGTCCACCACCGCGCGCTGCGCCGTCTTGCGCGGGCGGTCCGCGCCTCCATCGTGCTCATCGCAAATCCCCCTCGAACGAGACAGGCCGTCGCCGGCCTGGAAGCGGCCCCGTGCGGCCCGGTTCAGGCCGCCGCCCGAGGATCGTTTCTCGTGCCGCGGCCCGGTTGTTGTAGGTTATGTGCCGAGGCGATAAAGTCCACGGGTTCCGGGCCGTCTGGCTCAGGGCAGTGTATCAAGGAGTCGTCGCGCCGCGCAGACATGCGGGCGTCGCGAAGGCACCACCCGAAAGTCGCAGAGCGGAGGAGTTGCACCATGGCTTACAACTTGTTGGGTAAGAACTTCGTGCCGCCCGACGTCCACGGCAAGGTCACCGGCAAGGCGAAGTACGCCGAGGACTTCCGCGCCGAGGGCATGGCGTTCTGCCGGCTCATGTTGAGCCCCATGCCGCACGCGCGAGTCCGCAACATCGACGCCAAGGAAGCCCTCGCCATGCCGGGCGTGCTTGGCATCCTGACCGCGAGCGACGTACCTGCGCAGCCCCCGCCCGGTGAGCCCATCCTCACGAACGAGCCGATGTATGTCGGCCAACCGATCCTGGCCGTCGCTGCCGTCGATGAGACCACGGCGCAAGACGCGATCGACAAGATCAAGCTCGACCTCGAAGAGCTGCCGTTCACAGTGGATCCTCTGCAGAGCCTGTTCCCCGGCGGCCCCGATGCGCGCACCGACGGCAACGTCATCGACAACCGCCTGATCGGTCCACCGCAGCTGAAGAAAGCCAAGTGGACCGCTGCAGACTTCGCGAAGGTCGAGGAAAACCAACTGCCGGCCGGCGAGCCCGTGCTCGAGTGGTCCTTCGGCGACGTCGACGCCGGCTTCAAGAAAGCCGCGCTGGTGCTCGACGAGACGTTCGTGACGGGCACCATGTCGCACCACTCGATGGAGCCGCGCTCCGCGATGGCGTACTGGGAAAACGGCAAGTGCTTCGTGTATGGCTCCACGCAGAGCCAGAGCTTCATCGTGCCGGCGCTCGCGGGCTACATCGGCATCAAGCCGGACGACCTCGTGTATGTGGCCGAGACCTGCGGCGGCGGCTTCGGCTCGAAGGGCTCCGCGTACCCGCAGATGGCGATCCCGGCATACATGGCCAAGAAAATCGGCAAGCCGGTCATGCTGCGCATCAGCCGGGCCGAGGAGTATTTCATCGGCAACGCGCGTACCGGGTTCCAGGGCCGCATCAAGCTCGGCTTCGACAAGACCGGCCGCGTCACTGCTGCCGACCTGTACATCGTGCAGGAGAACGGGCCGACCACGGGTTTCCCGGACTGGCCGTCGGCGGGCGATACCGTATCGATGCTGTACCAACCGCCGGCGATGCGTTTCCGGGGCATGTGCGTGATGACGAACACGATCCCGCGCGTCGCGCAGCGCGGACCCGGCCACAACCAGACGGTGGCTGCCGTCGAGCCGCTGATCGACAAGGCTGCCAAGCAGCTCGGTATCGATCGGCTCGAGATCCGACGCATCAACGGCCCAAAGATGGATGCGAAGCTCGGCGCGCAGCAGGGGCCGGTCACGAGCTGCTATCTGCCGGAGGCCATGGCCAAGGGTGCGGCGGCGTTCAACTACAACGAACGCAAGACGCGCAGTGGCCAGATGAACGGCAAGAAGGTCACGGGCATCGGCGTCGGCCAGGCGTTCCACCCCGCGGGCTTCGCCGGTTTCGACGGCCTCGTTCGCATTACCCCCGACGGCAAGATCCACCTGCACACGGGCGTAGGCAATCTCGGCACGTACTCGCACTCCGGCACGCAGCGCGTTGCGGCTGAAGCGCTGAAGGCGAATTGGGAGAACTGCATCGTCGAGCGCGGCGACACCCGCAAGGGCTTGCCGTGGAACATCGGCCAATTCGGCAGCAACACGTCGTTCACGATGTCGCGCTCGAGCTATGCGGCCGCGATGGACGCCGTTGGCAAGCTCAAAGAGATTGCGGCCATGGATCTCGGCGGCAAAGCCGAGGATTACGATATCGCCGACGAGAAAGTGTTCCGCAAGGGCGATGCCAGCAAGAGTCTGACGTACGCACAGGCGGCGCAACGCGCGATCGAGCTCGGCGGCAAGTTCGACGGCCACGAGTCGCCGGCCGACGTGAATCCGATGACGTCGGGCGCGGCCAAGTCGCTGGCCGGCACGGGCCTGGTCGGTATCGCAAAGGACAATATGCCACTCACGGCACAGCCAGCGGCATTCGTGGCGGGCTTCGTGGAGATCTCGCTCGACACGGAGACCGGCGCGTTCGACATCGTGGACTACGTGGCGGTCGCCGACTGCGGCACCGTGATCCATCCGCAAAGCCTTGCGACGCAGATCAAGGGCGGCGCGGTCATGGGCTTCGGTCTCGCCACGCTCGAGCGTCACATCTACGATCCGCAGAACGGTCTGCCGCACAGCGTCGGCCTGTATATGGCGAAACCGGCGAGCTACCTCGACGTGGCGCAGACGTTCACGACAGACGCCGTGGACAAACCCGATCCGCAGAGCCCGCTCGGCACGAAGGGTATCGGCGAGCCCGTCATGGGTGCAGGTGCGTCCGCGCTGGTGTGTGCGATCTCGGACGCGCTCGGCGGTCATTACTTCAACCGCGTACCGATCATGCGCGATCACATCGTGAACGCGCTCGCGAAGCGGCCGCAGTCGCACAAGCCTCTGCAGGTCAACACAGCCTGAGTCAGCGTCGCGCTCGCTCAGGATTCCGGCACGGAGGCCCCCGCCGCCGGTACGGCCAATTCGGACGATCTCTCGCAAGAGCGCGCTGATTCCCGCTAGGGTCGCGCGTCGTCAGTGATCTGTGCGATCGTTAGGTCCGGACGCTCAACAAGGAGAGTGCCATGAACGCTGTGACCAAACCGCAGTTCTCCATCAAGAATCCGAACGCGCTGTTCATCGGCGGCAAATGGCAGAAGCCTGCGGGCAGCGGCACATTGAACGTGATCTCGCCTGTCACCGAGCAGGTGGTCATGACGTTTCCGGAAGCGTCGACAGCGGACGTTGATGCTGCGGTGGCGGCCGCGCGCAAAGCGTTCGACACAGGTCCCTGGCCGCGAATGTCGGCGCAGGAGCGTGGCAAGGCGCTGCTCAAAGTGGCGGAACTGCTCAGAGCGCGGTTGCCGGAGCTCGCAGTGACGTGGACGGCGCAGGTCGGCGCACCGATCAGCCTCACGCAGTATCTATCGGGTCAGCCGCCGCAGCTATTCGAGTATTACGGCACGCTCATTCAATCGTACAAGCTCATCGACGAGCGCGTCGGCAGCTACAAAGAGAAAGCGCGGATCGTAAAAGAGCCCGTCGGTGTTTGCGCGGCAATCACACCGTGGAACGCGCCGCTCGTGCTGCTGTGCTACAAAGTCGCGGCAGGCCTTGCCGCCGGCTGCACGATCGTAGCGAAGCCGGCGCCCGAAACGCCGGCCGATGCGTACATCCTGGCGGAATGCATCGAAGCGGCAGGCCTGCCGCCCGGCGTGTTCAATCTCGTACCCGCAGGGCGCGAGACCGGTGACTACCTGATTCGTCATCCCGGTATCGACAAGATCAGCTTCACGGGCAGCTCGGCGGCGGGTCGGCACATCGCGGCTGTGGCGGCGGAGCGTCTCGCGCGCACGAGCTTCGAGCTGGGTGGCAAGTCGGCGGCCGTCATTCTCGAAGATGCCGATGTTTCGAAAGTGCTGCCGAGTCTCGTGCAGTTCTCGATGCCGATCACGGGCCAGGTGTGTTTCTCGCTGACGCGCGTCCTCGTGCCGGAAAAGCGCAAGCAGGAATTGCTCGATGCTTACGTCGGCGTGATCAAGACCGTTAAAGTGGGCGATCCGATGGATCCCGCAACGCAGATGGGGCCGCTCGCGATGCAACGCCAGCTCGCGCGCGTGCAGGGTTACATCGCGAAGGGCAAGGAAGAAGGTGCGAAGCTCGCTCTCGGCGGCGGTCGGCCGAAGGGCTTCGATCGCGGCTGGTATGTGGAGCCCACGGTGTTCGCCGACGTGCAGCCGTCGATGACGATTGCTCGAGAGGAAATCTTTGGACCCGTCGTTTCGTTCATCAGTTATACGGACATCGACGACGCCGTTCGAAAAGCCAACGCTACGATCTACGGCTTGCACGGCGCGGTTTACACACAGGACCCCGAGCACGGCTACCAAGTCGCGCGCCGCATGCGTTCGGGCAGCGTCACGGTCAACGGACTCATCGTCGACCCCGAGCTGCCGTTCGGCGGCTTCAAGCAGTCGGGCACGGGCCGCGAGGGTGGCATCGAAGGCCTCGATCCGTATTTCGAGATGAAAACGATCTATTTCGCTTGATGCGGGAGAGGAGAATCGGCATGAGACAGCGCGCTTCGATCTCGTTTAGCGGCGCAGTGCTTACCGCGCTCGTTGGGTTGCTCGGCTGCGCGCAAGCGGCGGAGGACGCCTTCGTAATTCCCGCCCCCGCGTTCGATGAGGCGCCCTCGAGCTCTTCCGCCACCGCGGTTGCGGTGTTTGCGGGCGGTTGCTTCTGGGGCATCCAGGGCGTGTATCAGCACGTGCAAGGAGTGCTGAAAGCCGTGTCGGGCTACGCCGGCGGCTCGGCTGCCAACGCGCACTACGAGATCGTCGGCACGGGCAGCACGGGGCACGCGGAGACCGTGCAGATCACCTACGACCCGTCCAAGGTCACGTACGGCAAGCTGCTGCAGGTGTTCTTCTCCGTGGCGCACGATCCAACGCAGTTGAACATGCAGGGGCCCGATTACGGCACGCAGTATCGATCGACGATCTTTCCCGTGGATGCGAAGCAACGCGAGATCGCGGAGAAATACATTGCGCAGCTGAATGCGGCGCGTGTGTATCGGAAGGACATCGTGACCACGCTGGAGGAAGGCAGAAACTTCTACGCGGCCGAGGAGTACCACCAGGACTTCCTCGTGCGTCACCCGAACCATCTGTACATCGCGCTCAACGATATCCCGAAGGTGCGCAACCTCGCGCAGATGTTCGCTGACATCTACCAGAAAGAGCCGGTGCTCGTGATGCCGGGTGCGAACTCCGAGCACTCGAGCCCGGGCGGCCAGTAGTCGGCTGTGTTCCTCATGTTGCGTCGGCCATTCTTTGTAGTAGCAGCGTCGATCGTGACGCTCGTGTGTGTCTGTGGCGCCCAGGGTCAGCCGCGCCCCGCCGGCTCCGCGAACGGCGTGCCGCGCGCCGTCACGCCGCGTGGCCCGCTGCCGGCCGAAGAGCGCAACACCATCGGCGTGTTCGAGAGCGTGAGCCCGTCGGTCGTGTACATCACCACGGTGCAGCATGTGCGCGACTTCTTCAGCCGCAACGTCATGCGTGTGCCGCAGGGCACGGGGTCCGGGTTCCTGTGGGACGAGCAGGGCCACATTGTCACGAACTTCCACGTGATCCGGGGCGCGCAGGAAGCGCTCGTCACGCTCGGGGATCAGCGCAGCTTTCAGGCGCAACTCGTCGGCGCGAGTCCCGAGCACGACATCGCGGTGTTGAAGATCGACGTCCCGAAGGATCTGCCGAAACCGATCCCGCTCGGTAGCAGCGGTGAGCTGCGGGTCGGCCAGGCCGTGCTCGCGATCGGCAACCCGTTCGGTCTGGACCATACGCTCACGACCGGCATCGTTTCCGCGCTGAACCGCACGGTCGACAACGAGCAGGGCGGTACGATCGAGAACGTGATTCAGACGGACGCTGCGATCAATCCCGGGAACTCCGGGGGGCCGCTGATCGATAGTGCGGGGCGGCTCGTCGGCATCAACACCATGATCTACAGCCCGTCGGGTGCTTACGCCGGCATCGGTTTCGCCGTGCCCGTCGACATGATCAACCGCGTCGTGCCCCGGCTGATCAGCTTCGGCCGCTACGTGCGGCCCACGCTCGGCATCTCGGCCAACGACGACGTGAGCCGGCAGCTCTTGAACGCCGATGCGAACGGCGTGCTCGTGCTTGGCGTCTCGCCGGACTCGCCGGCCGCGCGGGCCGGGCTGCGCCCGACGGAAGTCACGCGCTCCGGTCGCGCGTCGATCGGCGACGTGATCGAGGCCATCGACGGCAAGCCGGTCAAGGATTTCGCGGCGCTGGTTGGCGTGCTCGACATGCACGAGTTCGGCGATCGCGTCACGCTGACCGTGCTTCGCGCCGGTGCGCGCGTTCAAGTGCCCATCACGCTGAACGACGCGGGCTAATTCCGCCTTGGGCGCGGCTTGGCGCGCTTAGTCGGTTCCGCATGATGCGGGTTCTCGGGCCAGTAGTGCCGTGGATAGCGGCCGCGCATGTCCTTGCGCACGTCGACGTACGCGTTCTTCCAGAAGCTGGCGAGGTCGCGCGTGACCTGCAGCGGCCGCTGCGCGGGCGACAGCAACTTGAACGTGACGGGCACCGCGCCGCCGCCAATCTTCGGCGTGCTCGCGAGCCCGAAGACCTCCTGCATCCGCATCGATGCGCACGGCGCGTTGTCGTCTCGGTAGTCGATCCTCGCCTGCGTGCCCGTCGGTAACGCGATGTGTGTCGGCGCGAGCTCGTCGAGCCGGCGTTGCTGCGCGTGGCTCAGTCGCGAGCGCAACGCTTCCGTCAGCGAGATGCGTGACAGGTGCGAGCGGCGCGTGACCCCTGCCAGGAACGGCTCGAGCCAACGGAGTCGCGAGCAGCGCGCCCGCGGAGAAATCGGGCCAGTCGGCGAGATCGCTGCGCTCGAGCGCGCGCACGAATTCGCTGCGCGCCGCGAAGTCGCGGCTATCGTCATCCCACGGCAGGGCGGACGCACCGAGCGAGCGTAGACCTTCGGCGAACGCCGCCGCAGCGGCATGCTGAGGAATGTCCGGTAGCGGCTTGTCGTCGACGACGAGCTCGTCGAGCCGCAACGTACGGCGCGCGATGACGGCTTCGGCGCGGGCGTCCCACGTGACCTCGTCGCGCTGAACGAGCTGTGTCTCGAACTCGGAGAGCAGGTCGGCGCGCGCGAGCGGAGCGGCGAGCAGGATCCTCGCGTCGCGGTCGCGGTCATCGAGCTCGAGAGCCACGATGAATTCCTCACGGGCGATCGACTCGGGGTTCCCGAACGACGCGCCGCGACCGTTCGCGAGCGCGTAGCGCGGAGCGTCGCCGGCCCGGCGCTTGCCGATGCGGTCGGGATACGCGAACGCCAGCAGCGCCCCGGTTGCGAGGGGCGAGTCGCTGGCCCTGGCAGCCGTGGGCACGTCGAGCTCGCGGCGGAAGTTCTTCTCGGCCCGGCGTATGCGCTCAAGGGGGCCGCGTCCGGGGCCGCGCCGCAGCGCGTCGAGCCGAGTGCGGATGTCGGTGTCGCGTTCGCGACTGCCGTCGGGCCCGGTCGTGCCGCCGCGCAGGACGTCGCGCTCCGACAGCAAGGCCGCGAGCTCGGCCGCCGCAGCCCCGCGTCGCGCCCGCGAGCCGCGAGCAGCATGTGCGCGAGCCTCGGGTGTGCCGCCAGCTCGTGCATTGCGAGGCCGTGCGGCGTTACGCGACCTGTCGCGTCGAGCGCGCCGAGCCGCGCGAGCAGGTCACGCGCACTCGCGAGCGTGGCCGCCGGCGGCGGATCGAGCCAGCGCAGCTCGTTGGCCGGCGTGCCCCACACCGCGAGATCGAGTGCGAGCGGCGCGAGATCCGCGGTTGTGATTTCCGGCGGAGTGAACGGCGCCAGGCTGCGCTCACCGCCTTCGCCCCAGAGCCGATAGCACACGCCGGGTGACGTGCGGCCCGCGCGGCCGGCGCGTTGCTCGGCGAGGCCCGGAGATGCGTTGCGTCGTAAGCCGGCTCATGCCGCTCGCAGGATCGAATGCGTTGCGGTGTTCGAGCCCGGCGTCGACCACGATCGTCACGCCATCGATCGTCAGGCTCGTCTCCGCGATGTTCGTCGCGAGCACGACCTTGCGACGCCCGGGTCTTGCGGCGCGATCGCAGCGTCCTGTTCCCCGGGCTTGAGCTCGCCATACAGCGGCAGCAGCGTCGACGTTGGAACCGAGAGCGGCTTCGGCGAGGCGTGCTTGTGTGCGCCGGATCTCGCCGGCGCCGGGCAGGAACACCAGCGCATCGCCCTCGCTCACGCAACGCACGCTGCACGGCGCGCGAGACCGCGGCGTCGATCGGCTCGGGCCGCCCGGCAGCGGCGGCCGCCCCGTCCGAGGTAGCGGACCTCGACCGGGAACATGCGGCCCTCCGATTCGATCACGGGCGCGCCGCCGAGCAGCGCTGCGACGCGCGCGCCGTCGAGCGTGGCCGACATCGCCAGCATCGAGATCGGGCGCACGTGCTGCTGCGCGTCGAGCGCCAGCGCGAGGCCGGCATCCGCGTGCAGGCTGCGCTCGTGCTACTCGTCGAACAGCACGGCCGCGATTCCGGTCGAGCGCCGGGTCTTCGTGCAACATGCGGGTGAACACGCCTTCGGTCACCACCTCGAGCCGGGTTCTTCGGGCCTACCCGGGTCTCGAGCCGCATCGGTAGCCGACCGTCTCGCCCGGGCTCCCCCCAGCGTCGAGGCCATGCGCGTCGCGACCGCGCGCGCCGCGAGCCGGCGCGGCTCGAGCATCACGATTCGCCTAC
>CAWDUG010000003.1:0-29924 GCA_963805435.1 uncultured Gammaproteobacteria bacterium | reverse complement strand
ATTCGAGTATTACGGCACGCTCATTCAATCGTACAAGCTCATCGACGAGCGCGTCGGCAGCTACAAAGAGAAAGCGCGGATCGTAAAAGAGCCCGTCGGTGTTTGCGCGGCAATCACACCGTGGAACGCGCCGCTCGTGCTGCTGTGCTACAAAGTCGCGGCAGGCCTTGCCGCCGGCTGCACGATCGTAGCGAAGCCGGCGCCCGAAACGCCGGCCGATGCGTACATCCTGGCGGAATGCATCGAAGCGGCAGGCCTGCCGCCCGGCGTGTTCAATCTCGTACCCGCAGGGCGCGAGACCGGTGACTACCTGATTCGTCATCCCGGTATCGACAAGATCAGCTTCACGGGCAGCTCGGCGGCGGGTCGGCACATCGCGGCTGTGGCGGCGGAGCGTCTCGCGCGCACGAGCTTCGAGCTGGGTGGCAAGTCGGCGGCCGTCATTCTCGAAGATGCCGATGTTTCGAAAGTGCTGCCGAGTCTCGTGCAGTTCTCGATGCCGATCACGGGCCAGGTGTGTTTCTCGCTGACGCGCGTCCTCGTGCCGGAAAAGCGCAAGCAGGAATTGCTCGATGCTTACGTCGGCGCGATCAAGACCGTCAAAGTGGGCGATCCGATGGATCCCGCAACGCAGATGGGGCCGCTCGCGATGCAACGCCAGCTCGCGCGCGTGCAGGGTTACATCGCGAAGGGCAAGGAAGAAGGTGCGAAGCTCGCTCTCGGCGGCGGTCGGCCGAAGGGCTTCGATCGCGGCTGGTATGTGGAGCCCACGGTGTTCGCCGACGTGCAGCCGTCGATGACGATTGCTCGAGAGGAAATCTTTGGACCCGTCGTTTCGTTCATCAGTTATACGGACATCGACGACGCCGTTCGAAAAGCCAACGCTACGATCTACGGCTTGCACGGCGCGGTTTACACACAGGACCCCGAGCACGGCTACCAAGTCGCGCGCCGCATGCGTTCGGGCAGCGTCACGGTCAACGGACTCATCGTCGACCCCGAGCTGCCGTTCGGCGGCTTCAAGCAGTCGGGCACGGGCCGCGAGGGTGGCATCGAAGGCCTCGATCCGTATTTCGAGATGAAAACGATCTATTTCGCTTGATGCGGGAGAGGAGAATCGGCATGAGACAGCGCGCTTCGATCTTGTTTAGCGGCGCGAGGCGCTTACTGCGTCTGTTGGGTTGCTCGGCTGCGCGCAAGCGGCGGAGGACGCCTTCGTAATTCCCGCCCCCGCGTTCGATGAGGCGCCCTCGAGCTCTTCCGCCACCGCGGTTGCGGTGTTTGCGGGCGGTTGCTTCTGGGGCATCCAGGGCGTGTATCAGCACGTGCAAGGAGTGCTGAAAGCCGTGTCGGGCTACGCCGGCGGCTCGGCTGCCAACGCGCACTACGAGATCGTCGGCACGGGCAGCACGGGGCACGCGGAGACCGTGCAGATCACCTACGACCCGTCCAAGGTCACGTACGGCAAGCTGCTGCAGGTGTTCTTCTCCGTGGCGCACGATCCAACGCAGTTGAACATGCAGGGGCCCGATTACGGCACGCAGTATCGATCGACGATCTTTCCCGTGGACGTGGAAGCAACGCGAGATCGCGGAGAAATACATTGCGCAGCTGAATGCGGCGCGTGTGTATCGGAAGGACATCGTGACCACGCTGGAGGAAGGCAGAAACTTCTACGCGGCCGAGGAGTACCACCAGGGACTTCCTCGCTCCTCACCCACCCTGAACCATCTCGTACATCGCGCTCAACGAGATCCCGAGGCGGCGCAGCCTCGCGACATGCTTCGCTCGACACTACGAAGAGCTGGTGCGCCCGCGATGCTCGGTGCGCAGTCTGAGCACTCGAGCCGGGGTCGTCGGTAGTCGGCTGTGTTCCTCATGTTGCGTCGGCCATTCTTTGTAGTAGCAGCGTCGATCGTGACGCTCGTGTGTGTCTGTGGCGCCCAGGGTCAGCCGCGCCCCGCCGGCTCCGCGAACGGCGTGCCGCGCGCCGTCACGCCGCGTGGCCCGCTGCCGGCCGAAGAGCGCAACACCATCGGCGTGTTCGAGAGCGTGAGCCTGGTCGGTTCGTGCACAGACATCACCACGGTGCAGCATGTGTGCGACTTCTTCAGCCGCAACGTCATGCGTGTGCCGCAGGGCACGGGTCTGGGTTCCTGTGGGACGAGCAGGGCCAACATCGTCACGAACTTCCACGCGATCCGGGCCGCGCAGGAAGCGCTCGTCACGCTCGGGGATCAGCGCAGCTTTCAGGCGCAACTCGTCGGCGCGAGTCCCGAGCACGACATCGCGGTGTTGAAGATCGACGTCCCGAAGGATCTGCCGAAAACGATCTCGCTCGAAGAGCGGCCAGCTGCGGGTCGGCCAGGCCGTGCTCGCGATCGGCAACCCGTTCGGTCTGGACGATACGCTGACGACCGGCATCGTTTCCGCGCTGAACCGCACGGTCGACAACGAGCAGGGCGGTACGATCGAGAACGTGATTCAGACGGACGCTGCGATCAGTCCCGGGAACTCCGGGGGGCCGCTGATCGATAGTGCGGGGCGGCTCGTCGGCATCAACACCATGATCTACAGCCCGTCGGGTGCTTACGCCGGCATCGGTTTCGCCGTGCCCGTCGACATGATCAACCGCGTCGTGCCCCGGCTGATCAGCTTCGGCCGCTACGTGCGGCCCACGCTCGGCATCTCGGCCAACGACGACGTGAGCCGGCAGCTCTTGAACGCCGATGCGAACGGCGTGCTGGTGCTTGGCGTCTCGCCGGACTCGCCGGCCGCGCGGGCCGGGCTGCGCCCGACGGAAGTCACGTGCTCCGGTCGCGCGTCGATCGGCGACGTGATCGAGGCCATCGACGGCAAGCCGGTCAAGGATTTCGCGGCGCTGGTTGGCGTGCTCGACATGCACGAGTTCGGCGATCGCGTCACGCTGACCGTGCTTCGCGCCGGGCGCGCTTTCAAGTGCCCATCACGCTGAACGACGCGGGCTAATTCCGCCTTGGGCGCGGCTTGGCGCGCTTTGTCGGTTCCGCATGATGCGGGTTCTCGGGCCAGTAATGCCGTGGATAGCGGCCGCGCATGTCCTTGCGTACGTCGACGTACGCGTTCTTCCAGAAGCTGGCGAGGTCGCGCGTGACCTGCAGCGGCCGTGCGCGGGCGACAGCAACTTGATGTGACGGGCACCGCCCCGCCGCCAATCTTCGGCGTGTCGCGAGCCCGAAGACCTCCTGGATCCGCATCGATGCGCACGGCGCGTTGTCGTCTCGGTAGTCGATCCTCGCCTGCGTGCCCGTCGGTAACGCGATGTGTGTCGGCGCGAGCTCGTCGAGCCGGCGTTGCTGCGCGTGGCTCAGTCGCGAGCGCAACGCTTCCGTCAGCGAAATGCGTGACAGGTGCGAGCGGCGCGTGACACCTGCCAGGAACGGCTCGAGCCAACGGAAGTCCGCGAGCAGCGCGCCCGCGGAGAAATCGGGCCAGTCGGCGAGATCGCTGCGCGCGAGCGCGCGCACGAATTCGCTGCTCGCCGCGAAGTCGCGGCTATCGTCATCCCACGGCAGGGCGGACGCACCGAGCGAGCGTAGACCTTCGGCGAACGCCGCCGCAGCGGCATGCTGGGGAATGTCCGGTAGCGGCTTGTCGTCGACGACGAGCTCGTCGAGCCGCAACGTACGGCGCGCGATGACGGCTTCGGCGCGGGCGTCCCACGTGACCTCGTCGCGCTGAACGAGCTGTGTCTCGAACTCGGAGAGCAGGTCGGCGCGCGCGAGCGGAGCGGCGAGCAGGATCCTCGCGTCGCGGTCGCGGTCATCGAGCTCGAGAGCCACGATGAATTCCTCGACGGGCGATCGACTCGGGGTTCCCGAACGACGCGCCGCGACCGTTCGCGAGCGCGTAGCGCGGAGCGTCGCCGGCCCGGCGCTTGCCGATGCGGTCGGGATACGCGAACGCCAGCAGCGCCCCGGTTGCGAGGGGCGAGTCGCTGGCCCTGGCAGCCGTGGGCACGTCGAGCTCGCGGCGGAAGTTCTTCTCGGCCCGGCGTATGCGCTCGAGGGGGCCGCGTCCGGGGCCACGCCGCAGCGCGTCGAGCCGAGTGCGGATGTCGGTGTCGCGTTCGCGACTGCCGTCGGGCCCGGTCGTGCCGCCGCGCAGGACGTCGCGCTCCGACAGCAAGGCCGCGAGCTCGGCCGCCGCAGCCCCTGCGTCGCGCCCGCGAGCCGCGAGCAGCATGTGCGCGAGCCTCGGGTGTGCTGCCAGCTCGTGCATCGCGAGGCCGTGCGGCGTTACGCGACCCGTCGCGTCGAGCGCGCCGAGCCGCGCGAGCAGGTCACGCGCACTCGCGAGCGTGGCCGCCGGCGGCGGATCGAGCCAGCGCAGCTCGTTGGCCGGCGTGCCCCACACCGCGAGATCGAGTGCGAGCGGCGCGAGATCCGCGGTTGTGATTTCCGGCGGCGCGAACGGCGCCAGGCTGCGCTCACCGCCTTCGCCCCAGAGCCGATAGCAGACGCCGGGTGACGTGCGGCCCGCGCGGCCGGCGCGTTGCTCGGCGGAGGCCCGGGAGATGCGTTGCGTCGTAAGCCGGCTCATGCCGCTCGCAGGATCGAATGCGTTGCGGCGTTCGAGACCGGAGTCGACCACGATCGTTACGCCATCGATCGTCAGGCTCGTCTCCGCGATGTTCGTCGCGAGCACGACCTTGCGACGCCCGGGTCTTGCCGGCGCGATCGCAGCGTCCTGTTCCCCGGGCTTGAGCTCGCCATACAGCGGCAGCAGATCGACGTTGGAACCGAGAGCGGCTTCGGCGAGGCGTGCCTGCGTGCGCCGGATCTCGCCGGCGCCTGGCAGAAACACCAGCGCATCGCCCGCGCCTCACGCAACGCACGCTGCACTGCGCGCGAGACCGCGGCGTCGATCGGCTCGGGCCGCCCGGCAGCGGCGGCAGCCCCGTGCCGAGGTAGCGGACCTCGACCGGGAACATGCGGCCCTCCGATTCGATCACGGGCGCGCCGCCGAGCAGCGCTGCGACGCGCGCGCCGTCGAGCGTGGCCGACATCGCCAGGAGCTTGAGATCGGGCGCCACGTGTTGCTGCGCGTCGAGCGCGAGCGCGAGACCGGCATCCGCATGCAGGCTGCGCTCGTGGTACTCGTCGAACAGCACGGCCGCGATTCCGGTCAGTGCCGGGTCCGCGTGCAACATGTGGGTGAATACGCCTTCGGTCACGACCTCGAGCCGAGTTCTCGGGCCTACGCGAGTCTCGAGCCGCATACGGTAGCCGACTGTCTCGCCCGGGCTCTCCTGTAGCGTCGAGGCCATGCGCGTCGCGACCGCGCGCGCCGCGAGCCGTCGCGGCTCGAGCATCACGATTCGCCTACCCTTCGCCCACGCCTCCCCGAGCAGCATGAGCGGCACCACCGTGCTCTTGCCAGCGCCCGGCGGCGCCACGAGCACGGCGTTGCGCTCCGCCGCGAGCGCCGCGGCCAGCGGCCCTAAGGCCGTGTCGATGGGGAGACCCGAGCGCATCGCCCACGTTACTGTCAGCGGTCGCGGTCTTCGTGGATGCGGCGTGCGAGCTCGAGCAACGCACGCGCGCGTTTGACGACGGGCACGTCGATGACCCAGCCGTCGAGCGACGTGGAGCCGCGCCCGCGCTGCTCCGCCTCGTCGAACGCGGCGACCACACGCTCCGCGTGCGCGATCTCCGCGGCCGATGGCGAGAAACATTCGTTCAGCGTATCGAGCTGCTCGGGGTGGATCGCGAATTTGCCTTTGAAGCCGATGCTTTTCGCGTGCGTGCAATTCAACCGCAGGCCATCCGGGTCGCGCAGCTTGAAGTAGGGCGTGTCGAGCGCCAGCACGTGCGCCGCGCGGGCTGTGACGCAGAGCGTCTGGCGCGCATAGGCGATCTGCGACTCGTCTCCGAGCCGTTCTATACCCATGTCGTTCGTGAAGTCCTCGCCACCGAAGGCCACGGCCACGACGCGCTCGCTCGCGCGGCAGATGGCATTGCAGTTCACGATGGCTTCGGCCGTCTCGATCCACGGCACGAGCTTTAGATGCCCCGGAGCCAAGCCCGTGCGCTGCTCGTGCTTCGCGAGCGCTTGCGAGATCGCGCTGATGTCGGCCCCCGTGCGCACCTTGCCGATCGAGATGCCGAGAATGTCGGGGCCGACCACGGCCGCCACGTCGGCCTCGAACCATTCGGTATCGAGCGCGTTCACGCGCGGGATCACGAGGCCGCCGCGCGCGGCGAGCCGCGGCAGAAAGGAGCGTACGGTGTCGCGTGCGTTGGCCTTCTCGGCCGCGGGCACGGAGTCTTCCATGTCCGGCACGAATGCGTCCGGCGCCAGGGCCAGCGCTTTGTCGAGCATGTTGGCTTTGTTGCCGGGCACGAACAGCAGGCTGCGCAGGATCGTCACGTGGCTAGCTCCCGGTGATAAGCAGCACGAGCTTGCCGAAGTGCTCGCTGGCTTCCATCGCGCGATGCGCGTCGGCGGCCTGTTCCAGGCTGTACACACGATGGATCAGGGGCGCGATTCGCCCGGACGCGAAGTGCGGCATGACGTCTGCCTCGAACTGACGGATGATCGCGGCTTTCTCCTCGACCGGCCGCGGCCGCAGCGTCGAGCCCATGATCGAAAGCCGCTGCTGCAGTACGCGGCCGAGATCGAGCTCTGCTTTGCGTCCACCCATGACGCCGATCAGTGCGAGCCGGCCGCCCGTTGCCAACGCCTTTACGTTCTGTCCGAGGTACGACGCACCCAGGTGATCGAGAATCACGTCGACGCCGCGTTTCTCGGTGTACTGCAGCACGGCGTCGGCGAAGTCCTCGGCGTTGTAATCGATCACGAGGTCCGCCCCCAGGGCCTTGACGCGCTCGATCTTGGCCGTAGACGCGGTCACCAGCACGCGAGCTCGCGGCCGCAGCGCCTTCACGAGCTGCATCGCGGCCGTCGTCACCCCGCCGCCGCCGCCGTGCAGCAGCACGGTCTCGTCCTCGGCGAGCCGTGCGTACAGGAACACGTTCATGTACGCGGTCAGGTACGTCTCGCAGATGCATGCGGCCTGCTCGAAGCTCAGGTTCGGCGGAATCCGCATGACATGGCCGGCGTGCGCCACGGCGAGCTCCGCATAGCCACCACCGCCGAGCAGGGCGAACACGCGCTCGCCCGGCGCAAAGCCCGTGACGCCGGGTCCCACGGCTTCGACCGTGCCCGCGGCCTCGAGTCCCAGAATCGGTGATTCGCCAGGCGGCGGCGGGTAGTTGCCCTGCCGTTGCACGACATCCGGCCGGTTCACGCTCGTCGCGTGGACACGGATCAGGATGCGGCCGGCGCTTGGCGTCGGGTCGGCGGCCGTGCCCGGTTGCAACACTTCGGGCCCGCCGTTACCGTCCTGAAGGATGACTTTCACTAAATCCGCTGCGCTTGAAGCGCGCGCCTATTGTTGTGCCGTGGCGATGTACATACTATACCGGCCGCTCGCGGGGGCACCCCGCGCTTCCCGTAAGGACCCGTCGTGTTCGAAACACTGAAGCCGCTGCCGCCAGACGCCATCTTAGGAGTAATGACGCTGTTCCGTGCGGATCAGCATCCAGGCAAGATCGATCTCTCCGTCGGCGTCTACCAGGACGAGCAGGGGCACACGCCCGTGCTTGCGAGCGTCAAACTCGCGGAACAGGCGATCATCGACGCGCAGGATAGCAAGACCTACGTGGCGATCGCGGGCAACGCGGGCTTCAACACCGCTGTTGCCGAGTTGCTCTACGGCAAGGATCATCCGGCCCTGAAGGCCGGTCGCGTGGCCACCGTGCAGACGCCGGGCGGTAGCGGCGGGCTTAGCGTCGCCGGGCACCTGCTCGCGCGCAGCAAATCGAATGCGCGGGTCTACGTCAGCGATCCGTCGTGGCCGAATCACATTCCGCTACTGAAAATGGCGGGCCTCGAGCTCGAGACATACCCATACTACGACTACGCGCGGCATCGAGTTGATTTCGATGCGATGGTGGGCAAGCTCGACAAGGCGAAGGCCGGCGAGCTCGTGCTGATTCACGGCTGCTGTCACAACCCGTGCGGCGCCGACCTCTCGCACGAGCAGTGGGAAGCACTGACGCAGCTTTGCGAGCGGCGCGGCCTCGTGCCGTTCATCGACATCGCATATCAGGGCCTCTCCGAAGGGCTCGACGAGGACGCATTCGGCGCGCGACTGATGGCTTCGCGGTTGCCGGAAGTAGTCGTCGTTTCCTCGTGTTCGAAGAACCTGGGGCTCTATCGCGAGCGCGTGGGCGCCGCGAGTTTCGTGTCCGCGAGCGCAGAAGCATCGAAGCTCGTGCTCGCGAACGCGTCGAACGTCGCACGCGGCATCTATTCGATGCCGCCGGATCACGGCGCCGCGATCGTGAGCTATGTCCTGCACGACCCGGCGCTGCGCGCTCAGTGGGTGCACGAGCTGAAAGACATGCGCAACCGGCTGAACGGTTTGCGCAAGCTGCTGGTCGACAAGCTCGCTGCGCGCAAGACGCCGATCGACTTCTCGTTCATTGCCAACGAGCGCGGCATGTTCTCGTTCCTTGGCATCACGAAGGAGCAGGTCATTCGTCTGCGCGAGCAGTTCCACATCTATATGGTGGAATCGAGCCGCGTGAACATCGCCGGCATCAACCACGCCAACGTGGACACCGTGGCCGACGCCATCGCCGCCGTGCTTAAATGAGTCCTCCATAGGTGGCGCACCGATACTAGTGCGCCGCCTCTTTCGGAAAGGATGCCCGCCGATTCCCCCGGGGTGGGCGGAGATCTAGTGTGACAGCGAGTCTCGACTGGCACGCCATCGCCGTGCTCGCGGCCATGGTCGTGGCGTTCGCCATCATGGTGAGCGAACGCGTGCCGCTCACGGTCGTGAGCCTGGGCATCATCGCCAGCCTCGCTCTGGGCTTCCATATATTCCCCTATCACGGGCCTCGCGGAACGCTTGCGCCCGCCGACTTCCTCGCAGGCTTCGGGCACGAAGCCCTCGTGGCGATCTGCTCGCTCATGGTGATCGGCCGCGGGCTCGTGGTGACGGGTGCGCTCGAGCCGCTCGCGCGAGTGTTGGCAGCCATCTGGAAGCGCAGTGCGACTCTGGCAATGTTCGTGGTGTTGCTCAGCTGCGTGTCGCTGAGCGGTGTAGTCAACGACACGCCGATCGTCGTCCTCATGACGCCCGTGCTGCTGAGTCTGGCTGCGCGAACCGGGTCGTCTCCTGCGCCGTTGTTGATGCCGATGAACTTCGCCGTGCTGCTCGGCGGTGCCGCAACGGCAATCGGTACGTCCACGAATCTGCTCGTGGTGTCGATTGCGGCGGACTTGGGCGCGGCGCACTTCGGCGTCTTCGACTTCACGCCGCTGGTCCTGTTTGCGGCTCTGCCCGCGATGCTCTATCTCCTGATCGTTGCGCCTCGCCTGCTGAAGCGCGCGGGCGGCGCGCCGGAGCCGGCGCAGCGGCGCTTCCACTCGGTGTTGCGAGTCACCGCGGGCGGGTACGCCGATGGACGAACGGTCGCCGAGATTCGCGCGCGGTGCCCCGATATCACTCTACGAGCAATTGAAAGGGCCGGCGGCGGCGTGCTGGCGCGGTTTCCCACTGCAAAGGTTCTGGCGGGCTTCCAGCTGCATATGACGGGCCCGCCGGCCGCCTTGATGGAGTGCGAAAAGCTACTCGGCGGCGTGCTGGGCCCGGATGAGCACGCGGACCCGTTCGTGCACGCGGCCGCGAAGAAGGATCAGGACGATCACCATCTCGTGCAGCTCATCGTGTCCGTCGACTCCACGTTCGTGGGCCAGCGATTCCGTGATTTGCGGTTGTCGCAGGAGTACGGGCTCGAGTTGCTTGCCGTCCATCGCGGGCCACACGCGCCGTCTGATCCCGACGTGCGCAGCTGGGCGATTCATGCGGGCGATGTGCTGTTGGTACAGGGGGCTTCGGCGGCTATCGAAGCCGCCAAAAGCGGCACCGAAATGTTGACTCTGGATGGTGCGATCAGCGTGCCGCGCGCTCGCAAGGCGCCCATTGCCATCGGCATAGTGGTCGCCGTGGTGGGTGCGGCGGCCACGGGCCTCGTACCGATCGCCGTCGCCGCGTTGGTGGGCGCGGTGCTGATGCTGCTGACACGCTGTGTGCTGCCGCGCAACCTCGGCAGGGCCGTGAGCGCCGAGATCATCCTGCTGATTCCGGCGAGTCTGGCGATGGGTAAGGCGCTGACCGTCACGGGCGGTGCGGAGTGGATGGCCAGCATGTTTCTCGATGTGGCCGGGGGGCTGCCGATCCGGTTCGTGCTCGCCGCGATCATTGCTTCGATGTCGATCATGACCAACTTCGTCTCGAACAACGCCGCGGCCGTGATCGGTACGCCGATCGCCGTCGCGGTCGCCACGGAGCTCAACGTAACCCCCGAGCCATTCGCGCTCGCAGTGCTGTTCGGCTGCAATCTTTGTTTCGCCACGCCGTTCGCCTATCAGACGAATTTGATCGTGATGAGCGCAGCCGGGTATCGCTTTGCCGATTTTCTGCGGGTGGGGCTGCCGCTGACCGTGCTCATGATCGCCGTGTACTCCTGGCTGCTCCCCTCGTGGTACGGCCTGTGAGGCCGCGCCGGGCCTTAGGAGTTGATGTCGAACTCTTGCGCGGCGTGGACGAGCAGGACGTCGGGTAGGCGGTCGGTCAGCACCTCGATGTCTTGAAAGAATTGCACGTGTTCGTCCCTCTCCGGCGGGTGGAAACCGAAGAGCACGAGGGCTGCCGCGTGCGACGTGTTCACGACCGCTTCGTGCAAACTGTCGAACACCACGGTTACGGGCTCGGCGCCTACTCGCGCGCGGCGCGTCACGTCAATGAGGTGCTGGTGTGCCGCTTCGCGCGCCGAGTCCTCGGGCACGTTCTGAATCAGGCACACGCGGCGATCGCGAAATTCTGGATTCTGCGCAAGTAGATGCGCGAGGATCAGCATCAGTGGGCCGTTGCGTCGACCGTGCCACCAGATGTGGACCTCGCCGGCAGGAAGCGCCCAGGGTTCGCGCCGTTCCTCGCGTTTGACCAGGACCACGTTGCGTTGCAGATCTGCGCTCAAACGCAGTATGTCGGTAAAACGTTCGAAGTCGTCGGGATCGTCGCTCCAGCCGAGCACCAACGTGTTCGGCCGGATTCTGCCCACGCCGTGGCACTGGAGCAGCGCTTTGACGCCTTCCAGCAAGTCGTTGTCGATGACCACGGCCGGAAACGCTTCGATGCCTTCCTTGCCGATGGATTGCCGGAGCATGCGCTCCGCTTGATAGCTGCGCTCCAGTCGGTCATCGACCTCTCCGGTGATGACTTGGCCGATCGAGAGCACGCCGCGCCCCGCCGTAAGCCAGTAACCATACTCGGCGATCTGATGGCGACCGCCTGTGCCGCGTAGGGCCAGCACGATGGGTCGCCAGTTCTTCGGGTGTACAGGCTCGCGTTCGAGACGCAGCAGCGCCTTGCGCGCGCGCTCGAATGCGACGCCGCTGCGAACGTCACCCCAACGGGCCCGAACACCGATGGCCCGGATCGTTGCGTACAGAGAGCCCACCGCGATCAGCGCGCCCACCGCCCAGAGGGGATTCATGAGCAGCATGACGGCGGCGCAACCGAGCGTAGCAGCGAGCGCGACCGTCCAGTGGCTGTACTTGAAACGCGGTCGGAAGCTCGGGTTGTGGGAGTAGCCTTCGTAGAAACATGCGAGATTCAACGTGCCGTACGTCACGATGAAGAACATCGTGATGATCGGCGCAATCGCGTTCAGATCACCGAGGGTGATTGCGGCCTGGCTCACGAGCGCCGTGAGAATGATTGCGCGACGCGGCTCGTCCGACGGACCGCTGCCTTTCGCGAAGAAGCGGAGCCCCTTGAACACCCCGTCGCGTGCAAACGCTTGCAGGATTCGGGGGGCGCCGAGCAGGCTGCCGAGAGCCGACGACAGCGTGGCCGCGAACACTCCCGCGACGATCAGGCTCGGCCAAATGGCCACCTCGTGCATGACGAAGTTGTTCTCGAGCAGTTCGGTGCGCCCGACGCTGCCGCCAAGAGCCAGGATCAGCAACAGGTATACAAGTGCCGTGACCGCGATCGCGGCAAACGTGCCTAGCGGCAGCGACTTGCCCGGGTCGCGCAGGTCGCCGGACATGTTGGCCCCGGCCATGATGCCGGTGGCCGCGGGGAAGAACAGCGCGAACATCGTCACGATGTTTTGATTCGGCGCGTAGGCGGGCAACAAATTCGTCGTAAGCAGCTCGGGCGAGAACGTTCGGGCGGCGCCGAGGCCGAACGACACCAGCGAAACCACGAGCACGGCGAGGATGCCGTACTGAATCTTGATGGTCCACCCCGCGCCCACGATTACGACGGCGAACACCGCGGCGTTGGCAACTGAGGCGACGGCTCGTTGGGTCAGCCCGAGGTCGGGGAAGGTCGCGACGAAGGCCTCGGCGAAGCCGATCACGTACATCGCGACCGATATCGCTTGAGCGAGATAAAACACCAACGCGATACCGCCGCCGAACTCGACGCCGAGACTCCGACTGATCACGTAATACGCGCCGCCCGCTTCGACGCGTGTGTTGGTGGCGATTGCCGCGAGCGACACGGCCGTCAACGCCGAAATGAGCTTCGCCGCAATCAGGATCAACAGGGCGTCGAGAAGGCCGGCCTGACCGGTGATCTGGCCGAATCGCAGGAACATGATGACGCCTAGAATCGTGAGCACGTTCGGCGTGAACACTCCGCCGAACGTGCCGAACTTCTGGTGCCCTGACTCGGAGCTGCGATCCTCTGGCACGCTCAGCGTTCCGTGGCGGGTCGCGGGTCGTCTTCGCGCGGTTCGGCGGTGTCCTGAGTGAAGGGCTGGTCGCGACGCAGCGCGAGCTCGGCTCGTGCCAGTTCACGGCCGAGATAAGCCGCGTGCTCGAGCTTGCTGACCCAGCCGTTGCGAATCAGCGTGACGCAGATGTCGCGCGCCGTCTTGCCTTCGACGATCCTCAGAAGCTGGTCTTTGTTGTCGAAGTGCTCAGTGACGATCGACCGTTCTTCGAGGCGGATGCGGAAGTGTCCGGTCTTGTCCGAACGAACTTCGTGGCGGACATCGGTCGGTACGATCAGGCGATCGACGCCTGATTCGGTGGTGCGCGTGACAAAGCCGGCGTTGGCGCTACGGGTCTGCGCCTTCGCCTCCCCGACTCGAGTCGCGATCTTTCGCGCGTCGCTGCAGCCGAGCATGTCGATGAAGTCGACGCGCTTGCGTAACTTCGCGAGGTCCTCGGGCTCCAGTTGCGACGCGATGGCGTTCATCAGTGAGCCGACTGGACCAGCGGGGATCTCTTCATCGCGTCCGAGCTTCAAGACGGCGGCCGCCAGTGGCCCCTCTGGCGCACCGTCCCCTGCGCAGATCACGTTCTGGATCGCCAGATTGGCGGTGCTGGCGTGCAGCAGACGGGCTGCGTCCTCCGCCGAGTGCAGTCGTGCCACCATGCACAGACCGGTCGGCGGGCTCGCTGTGAGTTCCTTGGTCCACCCGCGCGCGCCAACGACGAATACTACGGTGGGCGCTCCGGCGTCGACGACAGTGAAATCACCTCGCGTGAACGGCCATGCTGTGGGTCGCGGCGCGAGGTTGCGCCGAATGAAGCTCTTGAAGCCGGTCAGCAGACTCTCGTTCATGGACATCGTCGAGTCGGGATGCGCGGATCATACGCGAAGCTGCTGCCGAGGGTGATGGCCGGATCGGTATCGATCACTTGCACCCCTACGGTGCGGCAGCGTCCCGCTGCGGCTTGGTGTCGATCCAGCGCAACGCGTCGTCGAGATCGTGCAGCAGCACGTCGCGCCCGCCGCCGAACGCGTGGCCGCGTGCTTCGACGGCATACAAACGGCGCTCTGACGTGTCCGGACCGAGCAGTTCCCGCGATTCGGCGGCGGGCACGTAGTGGTCGTTCGTCGACTGAATGACGGCGAGCCGAGTGCCGGTGACCCCCGCCAGTGACGGGTAGATCTGCAGCTGGCCCTGATCGTTGACTTGCACGTGTCGGCGGCGGCCGGTGGCCGCGCGGACGTACTCGTCTTCCCGGGTCAACGCTATCGCCACAGCGCCTGCCACGCCGACGCGCAGCCGTTGATTCATGGCGGTGTAAGCGACGATGCTCGCGCCGCGCGAGAACCCCACGATAATCATCGACGCAGACGAGTCGACGCCGAGGTCGTGGCGGATCCGTGCAAACAGGTTCGCGAGATTGGCGGTCGCCTGCGTGGGACTGAATCTGCGCCTCGGCTTTTGCGCTCTGTTCAACACCTCGGGCGAGCTCAAGCCGGCCATGAGATAACTCTGCTCGGCCAAGTGCGAGAACAGCGCTGCGCTGGGTCCGTGCCAGCCGCCGTCGCCCGTCGCAAACACGACGAAGTAGCCGGGGTGGCGGTCGACGACCGGTTTCACGTAGGTCACCGGAAGCTCGCGGTTGCGAAATGCGACCCGCATGCGGTGTGCGTCGAACGCACCGGGCTTGGACGTGAGTGCCGTGCCCGCGCAGCCGGTCAACGCCAGCATAACGACGAGGCCACCGACGCGCCGCAAGAGCTTGCGTGCCGCTCGCGCGGGCATCCGATCGACGAGAGCTCGCGAGACCGGCTGCCTCGTCACTCAGGCCACTGCTCGAGCAGGCGCACCGTGTGCGCGAGGAACTGATTCGCTCGCGCGAGCGTAACGTGCTCGGGCAGGAACGACAGGCCGAGGTAGCACCGAGTCGTCGCGCGCGGCGTTTCATCGCCGTCGACGTTACGCAGCACGATCTCGCGCCGCACACGGCCAACACCCAAGCTCGCGACGTGGCCGGCGCCAAGCGGCGTCGGTGTCGCGATCAAGCTGCCGCCGGCGCCATAGTGGTGCAAGAGCAGGTGCGTGTCCGAGAGGTCCGCGCCTACGCTGCGCCGCAGCGCGGCGTCGATCGCACGCGCGCGCTCACCGAGCGGCTCGGTCGTGTTGCCGCTCGCGTCGAGCTTCAGTGGCCGCGTGTCGCCGTCGGCCGTAGTGAGATGGACACCGATGCGCGGCGCCGCGGCGAGCGCGATCTCCGGCACGGCACCCAGCGCTTCGGCGTAAGCCGCGAGAAAGTAGCTCGTCAGCAGCAGCTCGACGTTCTCCTCGCGCAGGCGCTTTCGATGCGCAAGCACGCGGGCAAGTTCGCATTCGAATACGGTCGTGATGACCGCGGCCGACGCGGCCATCGGTGCGGGGGCGACGGCGGGGTCTTCCGTGAACGACTCATCGGGGCCGTCGTCGACCGAGACAGGGGCGGTGCGCGGAGTCGTCACGCCGCGCACCGCCTGCTCGGCGCGCGGGCCGAGCAGGCCGATCACGTCGCCGACGCGAATGCGGCCGTCTGCGCCCGTGCCGTGGATGCCGGTGATGTCGAGGTCGTACTGCCGCACGAGGCGCCGCACGGCAGGGCTCAGTCCGTCCGCGGCGTCCGTGACGACGACAGGCTCTTCGAGGATGCCGGCCGCGACCGCTGTTTCGAGCTGGGCGCCAATCGGCTCGTCGGTCGGCAACGCGGGTGCGGGCTCGTCGGTCGGCAACGCGCGTGCGGGCTCGTCGGTCGGCAACGCGGGTGCGGGCTCGTCGGTCGGCAACGCGGGTGTGGGTTCGTCAGTCGGCAACGCGGGCGTGAGTTCGTCGGTCGGCGGCATGCCGGCAAGCATCCCACACCAGCGAACTTTTTCAACCGCTTGCTAGAATCGCGCGCATGACGAGTGCTAAGGATCGGCGGGCGCGCACTCACGCGCCGCGATTCGTATGCGAAGGCGGCGGGATTTGACCTCGTTGCGGCTACCTTCCCCCTACGACCGACTGCTGTTGCCGGTGTACGTGCCGTCGCTGCTGATGGCCGTGAGCCAGGAAGCGCTCACGATCCTGCTGCCACTGTACGTGCTCGATTCCGGTGCGAGCGCAGCCTTCGCCGCGATGATCGCGGGCTTGCGCGGCGTCGGTGTGCTGCTGTTCGACGTGCCGGCCGGCATGCTCGTAGCCCGTTTCGGCGACAAGCCCGTGCTGCTCGGGGGCTTGAGCCTCATTCTCGCAAGCCTCGTGTTGCTCGCGTCGTCCAGCAACCCATGGCTACTCGGCGTCGCGGCTGTCGCGCTCGGCACCGGCCACGCCGCATGGATGCTCGGCCGGCAGTCGTATCTCGCGGACATCTGCAGTACGAACGAGCTCGGCCGCGCGATCGCGGCGATGGCCGGACTGCAACGTGGAGGCGCGCTCATCGGCCCCGTGGCCGGCGGACTGTTGGCCGGTGCGGCCGGCTTCCCGATTGCATTTGCGGCGGGCGCCGTCAGCGCCGTGCTGGCGGCGGCGATGGTGTTGGCGTTCGCGCGCGAGGTCGTCGTGGAGCACGAGCACCGCGACTCCAGTCTCGCCGGCACGCTCGCGGTGCTCGTCGACCAGCGCGGTGTGCTCGCGACGGCCGGCAGCGGCGCGCTCGTGCTGCAGCTGATGCGTACGGCCCGGCAGCTGCTGGTGCCGTTGTTCGGCCAGCACGTCGGCCTCGGCGTCACGATGATAGGCGCCGTCTATTCGCTGTCGACTGTCGTCGACATTGCGCTGTTCTATCCGTCCGGTGTGTTGGCGGATCGCTGGGGTCGCAAGTGGAGTGCGGTCCCGAGCATGCTGCTGTATGCGATCGGGATTGCGCTGCTGCCGCTCGCGTCCGGCTTCTATTCGCTGCTGGCCGTTGCGACGCTGCTCGGCTTCGCGAACGGCGTCGGCACCGGCGTGGTCATGATCATGGGCGCGGATCTCGCGCGCGCCAGCGGACGGCAGGGGCAGTTCCTAGGCTTGTGGCGGCTGATCGGCGACATGGGCATCAGCGTGGCGCCCATGCTCACGAGCACGATCGTCGATGCAGCCGGGCTCGCGGCCGCAAGCCTCGCCGTCGCCGGCATTGGCCTCGTGGGCTCCGCCGTCATGGCGTGGCTCGTCGTCGAGACGCTGACGGTGCACCGGCGGCCGCGGTAGCGCGGGGCGCGCTTACGCCGCTGCGGCCACCTCGGACTCGTGTCCGGCGCGCTTCTCCGCCGCGAACAACGTCGACTCGAGCAGTTCTCGCTGCGGCACACTGCCGCCGAGCAGCGGCAGCGCTTGGCGCAGCTGCAGGGAGGCGTACGCGTAGTCGCCGTGCGTGAAGGCCTCGGTCGCCGCGAGTGCCGTGCGCGCGGCGGCGGCGTTCGCAACGGTGCCCTCGGGTGTTCGCGACTCCACGATCGCGCGGCGCAAGGCGCGCGCCTCGTCCGTTCGCCCCGCGCGGTGAAACGCGATCCCGGCCAGCACGTCGAGGAAGCCCCAGAAGCCCGGTGTCAGGTGCCGGGTCCACGCCGACGCGAGTGGTTGCCATCGGGAACCGGTGTCGACGCCCGCGAGATCGAGCCGCCACAAGAGGTCGGTTGCGTCGGCGCATGCGCTGGCGTCGCGCGTCGTCGCGAGCTCGCGATCGAACGCAGCTAACGCCACGGAGCGCTGCCCGAGCTGTAGCGCGAACAGCGCCTGGTGCCACGCGTTGTGTGCGTCCATGCGGCCACCGACGCGCCACAGCGGCGCTGAGTCCGCGAGCATGCGGTGCGCCGTGACGATGCGTCCCTCGGTCGCTAGCCCGTGCGCGAGCGCGTGGCGAGCGAACGGTGAGCGCGGCTCGAGCGCGAGTGCGCGGTCTGCAAGCGCCGTCGCACCGCGACCATCGCCCGTCTCGGCGCGGCCGAACGCGGTCATTGCGAGCACGACGTCGTAGTCTGGCGCGGCCGGCGACCTGCGGCGCAGCGCGCGTTCCGCGATCAGGCGGACCCGCGCGCGGTGACCCAGGAAGTACCAACACGATTGTGCGAGCCGGACCGCCAGCAGGTCGTGCGGCGCGCTTTCGGTGAGCTGCGTATAAATGCCTGCCGCAAGCAGCGGCTTGCGTGCCAGCCACGCGCGGGCGGCTGCAAGGTGCGCGCGTTGCGCGTTCGTCGCGACTCCTTCGAGCGGCTCGGTGGCCGCCAGCGCTGCGGCGAGCGCCGGCATAGCGCCAGCGTCCTTGGTTGCAACGTGCTTCGCGATCTTCAGCAGCCAGCCGGCGAGGGAGTCGGGATGTTCTGCGAGCAGCGCGCTCCACGGACGCATGCCGCTCGTTGGCAGCGCGCAGGTACGCAAGCTCCGCACGTGTATACGCGAGAGCGTGCTTGCTGGGTTTCGTGGAGCGTATCGCCATGGGCCGGCAGTATTCCGGCGCGAGGCGTGTGCGCCCATGCCCGAGAGACCGCGTGACTTGCCCGGGACACCGGACTTTCGCTCGAGTCGAGCCTGGCGTGCGGGTTCCCGCTGCTCACGCATGTTTGGCAAGCCCGTCCAGGACCGCCAGGTCGGCGACTTCGAGTTGCACGTTTACGGCCGTGAGGCTGTTCTCGATGCTCGCGACCTTGCTGGCGCCGGGAATCGGTAGCACATGGGCTCCGACGGCCAGCAGCCACGCAAGTGCGATCGCATGCGGCGACGTGCCGTGCTTTGCGGCGATGCGTGCGAGCGTCTGCGTTGGCCGCGAGCCGGCGGTGGCCCCAGTGACCGCCGACTGGCGAGTAGGGCACGTAGGCGATGCCGAGCTCGCCGCAGCGTGCGACGAGACCGCTGTCGACGTCTCGCCTCTCGAGCAGGTTGCAGCGATTCTGCACGGCTGCGACCTCCGTCAGCTCGAGGGCCTGATCGAGATGCCGCGCCGTGACGTTCGACAAGCCGATTGCCGCGATCGTGCCTTCGTCACGCAACTTCACGAGCTCGCCGAGCGAATCCGCGAACGGCACATTCGGGTCGACGGCGTGCAGGTAGTACAACGGGATCGGCGCGCCCAGGTCGCGTGCGCTCTGCTCGCAGCAGCGGCGGAGCCACGCCGGCGTGCAGTCGACGTCCCACCGGCCGCTCGGCCGCGTGAGCCCGCCTTTGGTTGCGACGATCACGTCGCTGCGACCGAGCTCTTTCAGCGTCGCGGCAATCAGCCGCTCGTTGTGACCGAGATCGGTGTTGTCGAGGCAGTAGCTGATCGCGGTATCGATGAAGTTGCCGCCGCCCGCGAGGAACGCCTCGATCACCATGTGCCCCGTGCGCTCGCTGGGCCGGCCCTGGATCGACAGGGGCATGCCGCCGAGCCCGATCGGCTGCACGCGGAGGCCGGTATTCCCGAGGGGACGCATGCGGCGGAGTGTAGCAGCGGCGCGCGGCGCCGCCGTACCATATGCGCATGCAGACACCGATCCGATGTTTCCTGATGCGCGGCGGCAGCTCGAAGGGTCTGTATTTCCTCAAGGAAGACTTGCCGGCCGACGAAGCGCTGCGCGACCGCGTGATCGTCGCCGCCATGGGCAGCGACTCGCGGCAGATCGACGGCGCGGGTGGCGCGCATCCGCTCACGAGCAAGGTCGCGGTCGTGAGTCGCTCGACGTCGCCCGACGCAGACGTCGACTATCTGTTCGTGCAGGTCGTGGTGGGCGAGGGTCGTGTCGACACCACGCCGAACTGCGGCAACATCCTCGCGGGTGTCGCGCCGTTCGCGATCGAGACCGGCGTCGTCGCCGCGCATGACGGTATGACGCCCGTGCGCGTGCGCATGCTGAACAGCGACAATCTCTGCGAGCTGCTCATCGAGACGCCGGGCAAGCGCGTGAACTACGACGGCACGACCAGGATCGACGGCGTACCCGGCGCGGCCGCGCCGATCGTCTGCAACTACTTGGACGTCGCAGGCTCCGCGACCGGCAGCCTGCTGCCGACCGGCAGCGTGCGTGATGTCGTCGACGGTATCGAGATCACTTGTATCGACAACGGCATGCCCGTGGTCGTCATGCGCGCGCGCGATCTCGGTATCAGCGGCTACGAGTCGCCGAAGGAGCTCGATGCGAACAAGGAGTTCAAGGCCAGAGTGGAGTCGATCCGGCTCAAGATCGGGCCGCGCATGAATCTCGGCGACGTCAAGGCCAAGGTCGTGCCGAAGATGAGCCTGATCGCGCCGGCGCGCGCGGGTGGGCACGTCTGCACGCGCACGCTGATCCCGCACGATACGCACGCCGCCATCGGGGTGCTGGGCGCCGTGTCAGTGGCCACCGCCTGCATCCTGCCCGGCTCGGTCACGGCCGGTATCGCGACGGTGCCGGATGGGCCGATCAAACAGATGTCCGTGGAGCACCCCACGGGCGAGTTTTCCGTGACGCTCGAAGTCGGCGGCACTCGTGAGCAGCCGAGCGTGCTGAAGGCCGGGTTGCTGCGCACGGCACGCCTGATCATGCGCGGCGAAGTGCTGGTGCCGGCCGCGATCTGGGACGGTCGGTAACGGGGTCAGTGCGTCGGCTCGGCGGCCTTCTTGCCCGGCACGTAGGTTTTGTACAGATAAACGTGGGCGGCCACATCGCCGAGCTGGTTGTAGATCAACGGCCGCACCTCCTCCCAGTCGAGGCCGCCAACGCCGGTCGCGAGCCGCGGTAGCGCCACGCTGCCGAGGTTCTCATCGGCGATGATCTTGCGCAGGGAGCGCAGCGCGTGGTTCACGCTGCTGATGCTCGCCGCCGCGGGTTTGCTGCCGTGCTCGTAGCCGCCTTCCTGGGTGAGCAGGTTGATGACGCGCACGCCTCCAGCCCCGCTCCAGATCCACGCGCTACCGAGCTTCGGGTGCTCTTGCCGGCACCAATGGTGGAAGTCCTTGTGCATCGCGGGGTACTGCTCGTGCAATGCCGCCGCGAGGCCCTGCTTCATTGGATCGTTGGCGGCGACGCCTTGCGCAATGGCTGCGGCGCCGGTTTGCAGGATGTCACCCTCGACCTCGTGGATCATAGCTATGGAGCCTTTTTCAGTAGCGGACTGCCCAATTTACGCCTGGGCCGCTAGGCTGCGCCATACGCATTTTCCCCGGGGAGCACGATGTCCGTCAGGCGAACGCCGCCGTTTCGCGCGGATCACGTCGGCAGCTTGCTGCGGCCGCCTGCGCTGAAGGAGGCGCGCGCGCAGTTCGCGCGCGGGGCCATCGACGCGTCTGCGCTCGCTGCCGTCGAGGATCGCGAGATTGCGCGGCTCGTCGCGCGCCAGGAGGCGATCGGACTCCGTGCGGTGACCGACGGCGAGCTGCGCCGCTCGTGGTGGCATCTCGATTTCCTGTGGGGGCTCGCCGGGGTCGCGAAGCACGCGACGAACGCCGGCGTGGCGTTCGCAGGCGCCGCGCCGCGCAACGAAGGTGTGCGTGTCGACGGTCGAATCGAATTCCGCGGTCACCCGATGCTCGCGCACTACGCGTTCCTGGCCGAGTGTGCGCACGTGACACCCAAGCTCACGATCCCGGCGCCGTCCGCATTAACGGGGCGGCCGGTTCTGCCGCCGATCGACGCGGCCGCGTATCCTGATCGCGAGCAGTTGTATGCCGATCTCGGCGGCGCATATCGCGCGGTCGTGAACGCGTTGGCGGCCGCGGGCTGTCGCTATCTGCAGCTCGACGAGGTGTTCATCGCGATGCTCTGCGATCCTACGTATCGGCAGAAGATGGTCGCGCGCGGCGATGATCCAGATGCGCTGCTGCGCGTGTATGCGGACCTCATCAACGAAGCGATCGCCGACATTCCGGCAGACATGACGATCACGCTGCATCTGTGTCGCGGCAACTTCAAGTCCACGTTCATGGGCGAAGGCGGCTACGAAGCCGTGCAGGATGTGCTGTTCAACGAGATTGGCGTGCACGGCTATTTCATGGAGTACGACGACGAACGTTCGGGTGGTTTCGAGCCGTTGCGATGGCTGCCCAAGGCCAAGCACGTGGTGCTCGGTCTCGTGACGACCAAGCGCGGTGGGCTCGAGAGCAACGATGAGCTGAAGCGGCGCATCGACGCGGCCGCGCGCTTCACCGATCTGGATCAGCTGTGCCTGTCGCCGCAATGCGGGTTCGCGTCGACCGAGGAAGGCAACCTGCTGACCGAGGACGAGCAGTGGGCGAAACTTTCGCGCGTCGTCGAGGTGGCGGCCGAGGTCTGGGGTTGACGCGCATCCCTCAGGGCACGTGGGACCACCAAGGCAACTACCGGTTTTTCGGCATTCTTGTTGGGGCGCGAAAAGAAAAAGTGGACGCTCGTCTGATGACCCTTGACGCTCAGTTTTGCCGAATCCGTCTCGCCGAAGCAACCAGCAGCTTGGTTGTCGCGCGAAGCACCGAGCACCGCCTTGCGGCAAGCGGGCGCGCCGTCAAAAGCGCAGGCCGAAACCGACTTCACAATTGGCGGGGCGGCCTGGACTCGACTGCAGATAAGCTTGATTGAAGTAGTTGGTATCGAGCAGGTTGCGACCCGATGCGAACGCATACCACCGCTCGATGCCCGAATCCCAGCGCAAAAAGAGATTCAGCAAACCGAACCCTTCCTGCGCCCATCCGGGATCGTTTTCCTTAGAGAAAAAGAACGCGGAGCGGTAGTCGTAAACGACGTTCGCGGAAAATTTACCGCCTCCCCGAATCGGCCACACGTAACCCAGCGATACCGACGCGCTTCGCTCCGGCGCCCGGCTCAGTTTGTTGCCCGACAAGGCATCCCCAGAAAGGGCGCTGACGAAATCGACGAACTCGCGCTTTGGCAACCAGACCATTGCGCCCGACATGCTGAGCTTCTGGCTTAGCCTCATCGTTGCGGACAAGTCCAGGCCGTAGATTCTGGCGGTCGCTGCATTGTCGATAACGAGCTTCGGCTCGTTATCGAACAGCGAGAACGTTCGGACTTGGAGATCCCGAAAATCGTACGAGAACGCGCTGCCCCGAAACGACCAGCGGCCCTCCGGTTTTCTCAAGTTGATGCCGACCTCGTAAGCCGTTAGATGTTCCGGATCGAAGCTGTCCAGCTCGCCGGTGGGCAAACGCTCCGGCGTGAATCCGCCGCTCTTCAATCCCGTAGAAACGCTGGCGTACACCAGGAGTCTGTCCGCACGGACGTACTGTAGACCTGCACTCCACGACGTATCGCTCCACGAGCCATCCGCGCTTATCGGAGTGGGGCTGTCGCCGATCCCGGTTCCCGAAGTGGTCAACCGATGCGATTCGTCGCTCAAACGCAGCCCGCCGGTGGCACTCCATCGTTCGTTTATTCGGCGCGTTGCCTGGCCGAAAACGGCGTAAGCGGTCTCCTCTGCCGTCGCCGAGTAATCGTTGATCGGATACGGTTGAAGTAGCTTGAGATGAAAGTGGCTGTAAGCGTTCGCATTGAGGAAAAGGAGCCCGACGATCCACTCGAGCGGCCCGGGGTTCCGCAGAGAAATCTGGATCTCCTGACTTAGCTGTTTGTAGCTATCGGGATCGACTCCGCGGACGCAGCCCCGCAACTGCGGCGAGCCGGCACAGTCGTCCAGCCCGCGCGTGACGTTGTTCGCGTAGCCGCTGATCGACCGTACCGCCACTCGTTCGAAATCGTAGTTCAGTTCGACATCGAAGAGGTCGTTGTCGATCGACAGATAGGGGTTCGCCAACGTCACCGTCGTAAGCTGAAAGTCCTTCGGATCCGCCAGGAAATTCCGCGGCGGAAGCCAAAGGTCGTTGCTCGCCCCGTCGTCTGCAACGTGCAGGGCTCTCAAATCGATCGCCAACTTCGGGGTGGGTCGAACACGCAGCGAAGCGCGAGCGCCCGGCATAGTCCTCCGCAGCGAACCTGCGGCTGTCGGCCGTGTTGCGGATGAACCCGTCGCCGTCGGCTCCCGTGACCCCCGAACGAAACGCGACTTTGTCGCCAGCGGCAGCATGGCCCTGAATGCGAGCCGTGTCGAAACTGCCCAGCGAGCTTTCGACCGCTGCGCTGAACCCATTCTCGGGCGCGCGACTGATGACGTTGATGGACCCGCCGGTGGAGTTTCGGCCATAAAGCGTGCCCTGTGGGCCCTTGAGCACCTCTATGCGTTCCACGTCGAACAAGCGTGACAACGCGAGGCTCGAGTTCCCGAGATAGATGCCGTCCATATGCGGGGCGATGGCCAAGCTGCCGCCGCCCTCATCCGTGACGCCGCGCAGCCCGATCCTGACCGCCGAAGAAGCCTGCACTGGTCACGACGAGCCCGGGCAGATCGAACTGTGCGTCGAAAAAGCTCGTCAGATTCGTGGCCTCGATATAGGTGCCGCTGAGGGCTTTCACGCTCATCGGAAGGTCGAACAGATGCTCCTCAACCTTGCGGGCGGTTACGATGACCTCCTCCAAAGCTTGGGAGTCCGCAGGTACAGGCGTTAGATTCGCGACTATGATCGCGAGGCCTAAGATGGCATAGGCGAGCTTGCTCGCCGGCCGCCTAGTAGAAGAACCCTGTTCTGATAGAGGTATCTTGCACTGATGCAGAAATATCTCTCGGCGAGTTCGAGCTGGACCTCGACGCCGTGCAGTTGCGATTGCGCGGTAAGCCGGTAAAGCTCGAACATCGACCGCTGAACCTGCTGATCCTGCTGGTCGGCCAACATGGCCGTTTGGTGGGGCGTGAAGCCATCATAGCCGCGCTGTGGCCGACTAACGTCATCGTCGATTTCGACTCCGGCCTGAATACACTCATTAGGAAAGTGCGCAACGCACTGGGCGACTCCGCGGACGCTCCGCGGTTCATCGAGACCGTCCCCGGCCGCGGCTATCGCTTCATCGCCGCGGTCGAGCCGGTCGCGGAGATCAGCGCAACACCCCAACGTGCGACCCGCGACCCATCTCGCGGGCGTTTTCGCGCCCCTTCACGGCTGCGATATTGCTCTCGGTCGCCGTGGCCGCGGTGCTGCTCTGGCAGGCCAGGTCGACGATTGAGACGGCAAACGTCGGTCGAGTCGGCGCCGGGCCGCCGGCGGTGTCTACCAACGCGATCCGGCTGGCGGTATTGCCGTTCAAAGCCCTCACGACATCCGACCGCAACGAGTCGCTCGAACTCGGCATGACGGAGACGTTGATCGCGGGTCTGAATAACGGCGGCCGGCTTCAGGTGACCCCGCTGAGCTCCGTGCGTCAGTTTGCCGGCCCCGATATCGATGCGGCCGCGGCGGGACGGCGACTCGGGGTCGCGGCCGTGCTCGAAGGGCACATCCAGCGAGTCGACGACCGCCTTCGGGTGTCTGCGCGCCTGCTCGACACCAGCGACAGCCGGCAACTGTGGGCGCGAGCTTTGACGAAGCCTTCACGGAGCATACTTCTCGGTGCAGGACGCGATCGCTGCACGTGTGCAAGACGCCCTGACGCCAGAGCTGATCGGCAAGTCGAACGCCGCGCTTGTCCATGACACGCGCGATGCCGAGGCATACCAGCTCTACGCCAATGGCCGTTTTTATCTTCGCCGAAACGAAGCAGGCATGCGTCGCGCGATCGAGTATTTCGAACAAGCGATAGCGCGTGACCCGGGCTTCGCGCGCGCCTATGTCGGTCTCGCCGAAGGTTACTCCCTGCTTGGTGTTTTCGGCATCATGACCCCGCACGAAGCCTTTCCGATCGCTCGTAACGCGGTTGACAAGGCACTTGAGCTCGATCCGAATCTCGGCGAGGCATACGCATCGCTGGGCCACATAAAGGATCAATACGAACTCGACTGGCCTGGGGCCGAACAAGCGCTGCAACGGGCGATACAGCTCAGCCCGAACTTCGCGCCGGCCCAACAGTGGTACGGTCATTACCTCGCTTACATGGGCCACCTCGACGAAGGACTGGTCCAGATTCGCAAGGCGCAAACACTGGAGCCGGCCTCGCCTAGCTACAGTGCGCTGATCGGACTGTTTCTTTTTTTCCAGCGTCACTACGACGATGCGATCGAACAGCTCGAAAAAACGCTCGAGATGGATGCCAACCTCGACTTGGCGCATACCTATCTAGCGGTGGCTTACATGTACCGCGGCGACTATGACCGAGCACTCGAGCACCTTTCGCGCTCCGACTCCGTGGCGCCGGGGAGTGCGGGTTACCTCGGTCAGCTCTATGCGCTTTCGGGGCAGCGAGCGGCAGCGCTGGCCGAGGTCGAGCGACTTCATGGCGCTGTCCGGCAAACACAACGTCGCCGCCCACGATATCGCGACGATCTACGCCGCACTCGGCGACGCCGACCAGGTCTTCGCGTGGCTGGACCGCGCCATCCAGCAGCCGGTCGCAGGATGCTGGCTGGTTCGCTGGAATCCCGTGTTCGATTCGATCCGCGGCGACCCGCGCTACGCTGCATTCATGCGCCGGCTGAATCTGAGCTAGCACGGGGGGCGCAATTTTCCATAGCGCTCCCCGCAGATGACGTACCTACCGTCGGGCTGGCGGATAAGCGCGGCAGGCGCATCCCACAGGCCGGAATCCACGATGGTTACGCCGGGAATGGATCCGGCGCCGAAAGTTGTGTCCAGCGCACCTGTGGCGTCGAGCTGCAACAGGACAACATCGTCGTCGCTGTTCAGTACGGCGCCGCTGACGAGTAGCCGTCCATCGGCTAGCGGCAGGATTCGCGAGAGAGCGCCTATCGGCCTGGGAAGGTGCAGCGTCGCGCGACCGCCGCTTCCAAAGGTGCCGTCGAGCGTGCCATCCGGGTTGAGTCTGGCAAACACGAATCCAAACGGGGCATTCGCGACGTTTTGCGGATACGCCTCGCCCGCAACGATGATTCTGCCGTCGGGCAGTAACGCGAGCGCGGCCGCCCGGTTGCCCGTGCCCGCAAACTCGATCGTGGCGACTCCGTCATGACCGAAGGTGGCATCCAGCGATCCATCCGGGTTGAATCGGATGACCGCAAATCCTGCCACCCCACCGCCTCTCGGGTATCCGCCGGCTACCAGCAGCTTGCCGTCGGCTGGTTGCTGCGCGACGGCAGCGCCGTAGACCTGCTCCGAGCCGACGCAGACCGTTGTCACCAAAGGTAGGGTCGAGCTCCCACCGGGGCTGGCGAGCGCGGCTCCGGCCGACAAGGCGACCGCAAGCAGGGTGGAGACCCTCCGTCCGAAGCGCCATAAGCTCTGTCCGCCGAGGGTGCGGTGGTGGACAGCTATGCCGCGGGCATTGGCGCGCTTTTTCAAGAGCCCGGCACCCGCGAGAACAGCCATTCGATGAGCCCGAAAGCGCCGCCACCGCCGGAGTTTCCCGGAGCGGCACCGCTCCCCCACCTGCGCCGCCAACGGTCAATGAGGGCGGGTCGTTGTCCGCAATCCACACTGTGGCCGCACTGCCTGCCAACGTGCCCGTCGTATTCGACAGCACGATTTGAAACCGTTCTTCCGGTTCGCCAAAGGTGTCGTCCACGATCGGCACGGTGATCTGCTTCGGCGCCATGTCGCCACTCGCCCAAACCAGCGTGCCACTGCTGGCCGTATAGTCACCGGGCGACGCAGCGGTCATTGCGAGCGTGTCGAAGTCCACGAGCAGGGGCCCTGAACCGCCGCCGGTCCGCCTGACCGTCGCCACGAGTTCACCGGCGTCCTCGGGCACGCTCATGATCACCTCGGCGAAGCCCACAAAACCGACGTTACCGGCGCCGCTGGGATCGACGCGCGCGAGCGCAATGGACGACAGCTCGTAGTTGGAATCCCACCATTCCGGCACGGGCCAGGCACCGTAGGACCAGACGTGACCGGCCGCGACCAGCTTGCCATCTGCCTGTCGAATCAGTGCGCCGAGCCCGGCCTGCGCCGCCAGATCCCCGTGGCCGAAGTCGGCAATGGTCACACCGCGACCACCGAAGGCCGGATCGAGCAACCCTGTCTCGGGATCGATTTGAGCAAAGAAAGCATCCGCTACGGGGTACACGGCTCCGCCAGCTCCAGTAACAGCGGGCCCGTTGCGACGCGACGACACCCAGGCCACCACTATCGAGCAGGACGATCGATCGCACCTCCGAATCGCCGTCCAAGTCGATCCTCGTGATGCCCGAATTCCAGTAGGCGGTGTCGAGCACACCGTCCGGCCGCAGTCGGGCCAGGGCAATCCCGGCTCGCGAGCCTGCGAGCACAAGGGACCCATCGGGCATCGACAGGCAATCACTGGCCGAGGAAAAATCGGATTCCGTTGCCCCTTCGAGGTACCACACACCACCGGTTCCAAAGCCGCCGTCGAGCGAACCGTCAGAATTCACGCGGATAGCGAGCATCTGCGACGGTGGATCCCAGCCGGTTCCAAGCGTCCCGCAAGCGACGTACTTGCCATCGGGCTGGCGAATGAGCGCACTGGGATGGTTCCACGTACCACGGTGTCGATGACTGTGAACCCCGGAGTGGCCCCAGTGCCGAAAGTCGTATCCAACCCACCATTGGCGTCGAGACGGAAGAATGCGATGTCGGTGTCATCGTTGAGCACGGCACCGAGTACCACCAGCGACCCATCCTCTCCCAGAACGACGTCCGCTACGGATCCACTCTTTCCAGGAATCGGCAACGTCACGCGCCCGCCGTCGCCGAACGTGGTATCGAGCGCGCCATTCGGGTTCAGTCTGGTAAACGCGAATCGGGGCGGCAAAATTGGCGAGTACACAGCCCCAGCGACGATGATCTTGCCATCGGGCTGTGACGCGAGCGCTCCCACGTCTACTGCGTACCGGAAGAAGTCGATCGTCGTAAATCCGTCGCTGCCGAAAGTATCGTCGAGCGAGCCGTCAAGATTTAGGCGAAGGACGGCGAGTTCCTGCGACTCGTCTGGTCCGAAATGGGTTCCTGCAACGACGAGCTTGCCGTCCGCTGGCTGCTGGACGATGGCTTCGCCAGAAATACCTGCTCCAAACCTGACCAGACCGTTGTCACCAAAGGTGGGGTCGAGCTGCCCGCCGGGGCCGCCGAGCGCGGCTCCAGCCGACACGGTCACCGTGACTAGTACGAGACCGCCTGGCAGGCCCTCCGGAAACAAGACTTCCTGTCGCTCGATCCCATGGTAGTGTCCCTCGAGTGGCGAACAAGAACGTCGTTGCGGCAACCGTGGGGCAAAAGCATCGCGCCAGGCTATGGAGCTTCCGTGTAGATGTTCTGCAGGTTCTATGAAGTGGGCTCGGCGCACTCAAGTTCTGGGCGTGCCCAGCTCGAGGATGTCGAACGGCGGCGAGCGGCTGCCGATACCGGCTCGTGGCGTACGCGTCGGCTGGCACCGCAGGCATTCGCTCGCGGCGCCAGCCGGCTTGGCGTCTTACAGGCGAGCGGAGATAGCCTCGCCGCAGACCTCGATCATGAGCTGGTGGTCGGCTGTAAAGCGGGCAGATCGTACCGCCGAAGCAAGCAGCCCGTGCTTACTGAGCACGATCTCGCGATCGACCGTCGAGTAGCCGTGGTAGACGTTGTCGACAAAATTGTCGAACTGTAGGTGCACGAAGTACTTGCGGCCAGCGGGGTCGTACGACCACGTACCGAGCGCTTGTCCGCGCTGGTAGATCCCCGGCACGCCAGCCACGTTGGGTACACCGCCCGGCGGGGAACGCGGATTCTCGACGACGGTGCCGCCGGCCTCGAACAAGGGCGTTTTGAATCGGGCTAACCGGCGCGGCGTTGCACGGGCCAACAACTGCTTCCGTGCTCCAGAGGCCGACGATGCGGTTCGCGGGGCCGGAAAGGCACCGATAGCATCGGAGCCGGCCCCTGCGCTGGCGACGGTCAACGGCAAAAGCAGCGCCATTGCCAACGAAGCGTGGAATGGTTTCATTGTGGTTCCTCTTGGTGGTTCTGTTTGAAGGTCTCGAGCGCGACGCAAGTCGCACGCGGAGTCTTCCAATCCACCGACACCGAGGCCATGAAGATGTGCTGCAGAAGGACTGTAGCTTTCGTATGGAGGCGCCGGACAGCAAGCGCCGGCCGTATCGGGACGGAACAATGTAGCGTGCGTTCAAGCGGCTGCTGCGTTTCTTCAGAGCCTGTGAGCTGTGAACAGAATGTGCGGCGTGGAGTAGCCGCGCGCATAGCTCGTGGTC
>CAWDUG010000002.1:0-883018 GCA_963805435.1 uncultured Gammaproteobacteria bacterium | reverse complement strand
GCGGGGCGCGTCGTGAAGCTCCACCCACTCCTCCCACAGCCGCACGCCTCCGGCAAACGCATCGTCGTTGCTTCCGCGACGCGTGTCCGGCGGCAGCGGCTCCGCGAGCTCCGCGTTCCCGCCTCCGAGCACCACGTAGTCCGCGGCGCAGGCGAGCCGCAGCTGTTCGCAGGCGGCGTGCACGTCGGCCGTCCAGGCGTCGACGCCCTTCATTTCGAGCCCTATTTTCCGAGCCAATCGCCGAGCGCGTCGCCGTCGGGATGGAGGAGGCACCCCAGTTCCAGCCGGATGAGGACGCGGTCGGCGATGAGGGTCAATCCGAGGCCGGTGCCGAGCCCCAGAAAGAGCATGCGTCCGCCCTCGTAGGCGCCGGCGCCGTACATCGCGGCGTCGTTCACCACGCGGACGGGGCGCTCGAAGGCGGCGCGGGAGTGTTCGAACCCGCTCCAGCCCGGCCCCAGGTGTCCGGCGTCGTCGGTCGGCCCTGCGGGGCCGGTGCTGCCCGGGTAGCCGATGGAGACGACGTCGTACTCCAGGGCGCGGTCCGGTCGCGGATCCGACGCATGAGCTCGTCTGGCCCAAGAGAGTGCTCGCCCGATTTGAACGATGCCGTGTCACTGGCGGAGGAAGCCGAAGAGCTTGACGCGGGAGCCGCCGATGTCGACCACGTACGTTCAGAGGTCACCTCATGATAGTTTGAACGCCAAGCGTATGCCGATCCGACCGTGATCGGCGCCACCAGCGCCTGATGGGCCTGCCGGACGAGTCGGTTTGAGAGCGAACACCGACGAAAAAGAGCTCAGCGGGCCTGGTACCTGTTCTTTATTTATGCCTACTATCCTTATTTCGATACGTACAGTTCCGCTCGCAAGGCGTAGTATTGCCTGGTGTCCGTGCCGCCTGCCGGCGTCACGATAGCTGTGAGCACGCACCCCCCGGCGGGTGCGCCTAGGAGGAAGCACATGGTAGGTCGTACGTGGCGTCTCACTCAGGGAGTGTTGGCCGCCAGCGCGGTGTTTGCGATGGCGGGTTCGGCGTTCGCTGCCGACGCGCCGAAGCAGGTCACGTTCACCAAGGACGTCGCGCCGATCTTCCAGGCCAAGTGCCAGTCGTGCCACGAGCCCGGCTCGATCGCGCCGATGTCGCTGGTCACGTACCAGGACGCGCGCCCGTGGGCGCGGTCGATCAAGGACCGCGTCGCCACGCGCCAGATGCCGCCGTGGCACATCGACCGCGAGCGTCGGCGTCCAGAAGTTCAAGAACGACATGTCGCTGAGCGACGAGCAGGTCGACACCGATCGTCGCCTGGGTCGATCAGGGCGCGCCGAAGGGCAACCCGGCCGACTTGCCGACGCCAAGCCGCTGATCACCGAGGAACTGTACTGGCAGGCCGAGCGCGACGGCTACGGGCCGCCCGACATCGTCATCAAGCGCGCCCGAGTACACGATGCCGGCCGTGCACCAGGACGAGTGGTGGCGCCCGGTCAGCGACATCCCGGTCACCGAGCCGCGCTGGGTGCGGATGGTCGAGATCCGTCCGACCAACATCGCAGGGCCGCAAGATCCTGCACCACTCGATCGCCTACCAGATCCTCAGCCCGGAGAACGTCGCCGCGGTGAACACCGGCATCGGCGGCCGGCGCGCCGCCGTCGGCCGCAACGCCGACGACCTGGTCAACCGTCGCCCGCAGTTGATGGAATGGGCGATCGGCAAGGGCTACGACCGCTACCTCGAAGGCACCGGCAAGCTGATCATGCCGGGCGAGAAGATCTCCTGGGACCAGCACATCCACGCCGCCGGCGAGGAGATCACCGGCGGCTCCGAGATCGGCCTCTGGCTCTACCCGAAAGGCCAGGAGCCGACGAAGCGCAGCTACCTCGTCGGCTTCACCGGCCTGAAGAACGGCACGGACGGCGCTCGACATCCCGCCGAACTCGATCGCGCACACCGAAGGCTTCACGGTGCTGAAGGAAAACACCATCATCACCAACTTCCAGCCGCACTTCCATCTGCGCGGCAAGGCGATGCAGGTCGAGGCGATTCTGCCCGACGGCCGCACCCAGATCGTCAGCTACGTGCGGCAACTTCAACTTCAACTGGATGACCAACTACATCTACGCCGACGACGCGGCGCCGGCGTTCCCGAAGGGCACGATCATCCACGTCACGCGCGTGGTACGACAACACGAAGGCCAACAAGAACAACCCTGACCCGGATCAGTGGGTCGGCTACGGCGACCGCACGGTCGACGAGATGGCGCACGCCTGGATGAACGTCGTCTACCTGAGCGACGCAGGAATACCAGGATCGCGTGGCCAAGTACGGCGTCGGCGTCACCAACGGCGTCAAGCCGGCGGAGCGCACGACTCAGCAGCAACAGCAGTAACGCCCGCGCGTTTCATCGCCGCTTTTCGATGCGGAGGACGGGCATTTGCCCGCCCTCCGCTTTGTCACGTATAAATAACCTCAGTCGCGAACACCCGACTCGCGGGTGTCCCCAGTGCAGAGAGAGCCCTCAATGAATCGACGGATAGTCACAGTGCTTAGCGTGGTGGCCGCAACGCTCGCATGCGGCGTCCTCATTGCCGCGCAGGTACAGCTGCCCAGCGAACCCGGTGGGCAGTTCGGCCGAAGCATCACCGGAGCCTTCGAGGGGTGGTACAACAACAAGGACGGTAGCCACGCGTTCCTCGTTGGCTACTACAACCGGAACCTCGGACAGGCCGAGGACATCCCGATTGGCCCCAACAACCGCATCGAGCCCGGCGGCCCGGACTACGGCCAGCCCACGCATTTCCTGCCCGGCCGACAGGTCGGGGTCTTCACCGTCACCGTTCCCAAGGACTTCACGAGCCAGCAGCGGCTCACCTGGACGATCACCGTCAACGGGATGACCAACGCCATTCCGTTTCGACTGCACACCGATTACAACGTCAGTCCGTTCGTCGACGCCGCCGTCGGCAATACGCCTCCGGTCCTGAAACTCGCCGAGGCAGGCCAGACCGTTCAGGGGCCCATCGCCCAGTTGGCCAACGCGGAGTCGCGCACGGCCACCGTGAACACCCCGATGGAGCTGCCGCTCTGGGCCACTGACGATGCCAAGTACACGAGCGGGCACGAACGCGCCCATGCGCAATCCGCGGCCGCCCGTCACCGCCATGTGGTCCAAGTTCCGTGGACCCGGCGACGTGAAGTTCCAGCCAGCCAACGGCCGGCCGAAGTTCGACACGACCAAGGGCGGCCAGGTCGGCGAAGCGTACGCCGGCAAGGCAACTCTGACCGCCACCTTCAGCGAGCCCGGCGATTACGTGCTCGAGGTCGTCGGTGACGACTACTCTGGCCCGGGTGGCGGCGGCGAGGTGTGCTGCTGGACGAACGCCATGCTGAAGGTCGCCGTCAAGTAAGACCGGCGTCACCGGTCCAGCTCGGTTGGACATCAAGAGGCAGCACGCAGGCACTCCTGCGCGCTGCCTTTTGTGTCTCGGCATACCCTTCTGGTCCTGGCGATTCCCTCGCGCGCACCGTCTCGATTCGGTACACCTCCCGATGCGGTGTGCTGCCTGAATACCTCCCCCGCCTGAATGCCTCCCACACAATCTCCCTGGACGCGCCGTGGTGCACAGCGGCCGGTTACACCGCGCCTGTCAATCCTTTTCATCGTTCGTGTGACAACGCGCGCGTGGAAGCGCGGCGTCTTCTGGTGCGCAGTACCAGACGTGTCGGGAGGCAACGTGCGGCCTCCCGTCGTTGGTGGCGGGGAGCATTCGCGGCTCTTGTCGGTCGGCCAGAGTGGCCGCCGAGCGCGGTTGCTTCGTGAAAAGCAAGCGTGGTGCCAGACACGGCGGTCACGCGTGGCCAATCGCTCACTACACGCACTACACGGCGCGTCGCGGGGAACTGGCGCACATTCGCGTCCTCATCTCGGCGGCGTCCTGATGCCGCGCTGCACGGCCGCGTCGTGCTCCGCGACGGTCGCGCCCCGGTGCGCGGCCTCGGGCGCAGCGATTGCAGACGCAGTTGCCGTGGCTGCCTCTTCCGCGTCTGAGTTGTCCGAACCGCGAGTCGACCTGGTTCACCTTCGCGAACTCGACGAGTGGTGCGTCACGGTGAATGGTGCACGCGTGTTGACCTTCGGTGGGCCGTCCGCGTGGAGTCACGCCCTCAGCCATCAGGCCGCCCTGCACGACCTGCTCGTGCAATCACCGAATGAAGACGGCCCGCAACACCCCGACACACCTGAGAGGCATGGTCGATGAGCGATTCGACGACGTTGGACTCCCGGCTGGAAGAGGTGCTCGATGCCGCACGCAAGCTGCCCGTGTGCGACGGCGCCGCGAAGCTGCACGCGCTCGTCACGCGCCTCCAGGACGCATGGCGGAGCGGCAGCGACGTGGCGGGCCATGCCCGGGAACTCGCCTCGGCGGCACGAGCTGCGCTCGCCGACGATCCGTGGGTGCAGTTCGAAACCGTCGTGCAACAGTTCCGCGCGAGCGTGACGGAACCCTCCACGCCCATGCACGACGGCGACAACGCCGCTGGATCGTCGTCAGCCGCCTGACACGACGAGCCCGACCATGACGGCTGGTCGCCCGATTGCAGCGGCGGGGTGAATTCACCCCCGACGGGCAGAAAGGGAGGGTCATGGCCTATAACAACGTCACCGGAGAGCGTCACGGCGCCGCTTGCGCTGGCGCTCGGCTGCTTCAGCGTCGGTCTCGGGGCGGCCGAACTGGCCGCCCCGTCGCGCATGGCGCGGCTGATTGGCGCGCGAGACACCGAGAGCACCCGCAAGACGCTGCGCGCGTTCGGCGCGCGCGAAATCATCGCCGGCATCGCGCATCCTGTCGCAGCCGGCTCGCGCACGCTGGTTGTGGTCGCGAGTCGCCGGCGATGCGCTCGACCTCGCCTGGCTCGGCCGATCCATCGCCGGCAGCGGGGCGTCGCGCGAACGCCTGGGGATGGCAACCGCCGCGGTCGCCGGTGTGACCGCGCTCGACGTGATCACCGCTTCGCGGCTCGGCCGCCAGCCCCGCACCCAACGCGCGGCCGATCACCCGGTGCGCGTGGAGGCGGTGGTCACCGTCAATCGGTCGATTGACCAGGTGTACGCCTTCTGGCGCGACTTCGAGAACTTCCCCCATTTCATGCGGCATCTGAAGCGAGTCGAACTGCTCGACGGTCTCCGCTCCCGGTGGACGGCAAGAGCGCCGGCCGGGTTGTCGGTGCAGTGGGACGCGGAAATCCTGCACGACCACGAAGCCGAGTGGCTGGCATGGCGCTCGCTGCCGGGCAGCCGATCCGGAACAGCGGTTCCGTCCGGTTCGCGTCGGCGCCGGCGCGCGCGGCACCGAAGTGCGTGTGCAGCTCGAATACGAGCCGCCGGCGGGCCGCTGTCGGCCGTCTCTTCGCGATGCTGTTCGGAGAAGAACCCGAGCAGCAGATTCGCGAGGACCTGCGCCGCTTCAAGGCGCTGATGGAGACCGGCGAGGTGCCGCTCTCGGAGGGGACCGGGCTGCGGCGCGCGGCGCAGCCGCCCAGGCGGGTGGACACGCTTCTCAAACGCGCGGGGGTGAGCCGATGAAGGCGACCTGCTGGATGGGCACGCGGAACGTCGAGGTGGAGCGACGTCCCCGATCCGAAGATCCTCAATCCGCGCGACGCGATCGTGCGGATCACGTCCACCGCGATCTGCGGCTCCGACCTGCACCTCTACGACGGCTTCATCCCGACGATGCAGACGGGCGACATCCTCGGGCACGAGTTCATGGGCGAGGTCGTCGAGGTCGGCCAGCGGCGTCAAGAACCTCAAGATGGGCGACCGGGTGGTCGTTCCGTTCCCGATCGCCTGCGGCAACTGCTGCCCCGTGCGAGCGCGAGCTGTACTCGCTCTGCGAGAACTCGAACCCCAACGCCTGGATGGCCGAGAAGCTGTGGGGCCACTCGCCCGCGCGGCATCTTCGGCTACTCGCACATGCTCGGCGGCTACGCCGGCGGCCAGGCCGAGTACGCGCGCGTGCCGTTCGCCGACGTCGGCCCGCTCAAGGTCCCCGGACGGCTCGCCGACGAGCAGGTGCTGTTCCTCTCCGACATCTTCCCGACCGGCTACATGGGCGCGGAGATGTGCGACATCCAGCCTGGCGACACCATCGCCGTCTGGGGCTGCGGCCCGGTCGGTCAGTTCGCGATCGAAGAGCGCATACCTGCTCGGCGCCGAGCGGGTCATCGCGATCGACCGCTTCCCGTACCGGCTGCGGATGGCGCGCGAGCAGGGCCGGCGCCGAGACGATCAACTACGAGGAGCGCGACGTCTACGACGCGCTGATGGACATGACCGGCGGCCGCGGCCCCGACGCCTGCATCGACGCGGTCGGCATGGAGGCGCACGCGCCGGGCATGCTACGGCGCGTACGACCGGGTGAAGCAGGCGCTCATGATGCGAGACCGACCGGCCGATCGCGCTGCGGCAGGCGATCATGGCCTGCCGCAACGGCGGCACGGTCTCGGTGACCGGCGTCTACGGCGGGTTCATCGACAAGTTCCCGATGGGCTCGGTCATGAACCGCGTCGCTCACGATCAAGACCGGGCCAGACGCCACGTGCAGCGCTACATGCAGCCGCTGCTGGAGCGGATCGCAGAAGGGCGAGATCGACCCGAGCTTCGTCATCACCCACCGCGTCAACCTGGACGACGCGCCCGACGGCTACGGACATGTTCCGCGACAAGCAGGACGACTGCATCAAGGTGGTGCTGAAGCCCTGAAGAGAATTGGTGAATTGGTGCATTGGTGAGGTGAACCGGGGCGTGGGGAACGGTGAAGGCAGGCGCCCGCCGTTCCCCGCGCGCTAGTCGCGACTCATTGGTCGCGGCGCCCCGTCCTCTCCCATGGCCTTCTGCTCGCGCCAATGCTTGCAGCCGCACCCGCCCCAGCCAGCCCCCCATCCGCCCCCTTCGTCGCTGACCAGTCGCCTGGCCCATCGCGCCTCCGCCCATCGGCCTGCCGCCTATCGCCCTGGCCGATGGCCTGCGGCCTGCTCCCCGCGCTCCGATCCCTGATCCCCGATCCCCCTTCCCTCAGGTATCCTTCCGCTGATGGGCCGATCGTTCCGGCCGTCGCGCGATCCTCCCCGCCCCCTCCGTCATCCTGGCGATCCTGCTCGTGTCGCCGGCTTCACCAACAACCCCGGCAAGCGGCACAGCACCGCGCGCGTGGTGATGTCGATTCCGTTTACCGGCGCCTGGGAAAGCATCGGGCGCGAGCTGTGTCGGAATACAACCGCCGCCTGCCGCAGGTCGGCCGAGGCCGTCATGGCCGACAGCCTCGGAGTCGCAGGTGGACGCGATGCAGGCAGGGAAGGTCGACCTCGCGCTCGAGGACGCCGAGACCGCGTACCTGGCCTTCACACGCGGCACACGGCAGCGCCAGGCCGCACAACGCGCTTCGCGCGATCGCGGTGCTGTTCTCCATCGCCGTCCAGGTGACGGTGCCGGAGCGACCGGCATCAGGCATATCGATGAATTGCGCGGCCGCCGCGTCGATGTCGGAACCCCGCGGCAGCTCGGTCGACCGCGCGGCCCACGTGATCCTGGACAGCTATGGGATCGGATACGACGGGCATCACACCGGTCTTCGGCCCGGACCGCGACACGCTCGGCCGTTTCAAGGCCGGGACGCTCGACGCCCGCGTGTTCTACTGGGCGTTCAAGCATCCGCGCCATCGCGGCCATCAGCAAGGATGTCGACGTTCGCGTGCCTGCCGATCGAGCGGGCGCGGCTCGGCGCCATCCAGGAGCGGCACCATTTCCTGAAGTCGACGACGATTCCCGGCCGGCACCTACCCGCACCAGGACAGCGACGTGCAGACCGTCGGCATGGACGTCGCTGCTGCTGTGCAGGCGAGGATCTGCCGGACGAGCTGGTCTACGGCCTGACCAGGGCGCTGTTCGACGCGGTGCCGCCCTGGAGACAGCGCACGAGGCGGCCAGCGCCATCGATCCCGAGCGGGGACCGACCGCGTCGATCCCGCTTCACCCGGGGGCCGCGCGCTACTACCGGGAACGGGAAATCCAATTGAGGCTGCGCCTCTGACGCCCGAAGCCCGAAGCCCAGAAGCCCGAATGACCAACGAAGCCCGAAGCCCGTTATGTGGTCTGAATCCAGCCGTTCGCACGCCGCTCGCGCGCCTGCTGCTCGCCGTGGGCCTGGCGCTGGCCACCGGTCTGACCTTCTGGCTCGGGCTGCGCGCGACACGCGAGTGGCAGCGACAGCACCCGTCGAGGCCGCCGAGACCCGCGCCAACGAAGTGGTGACGCTGCTGGCGGTCGCGCTCGAGCGCGACATGAAGGGCGGCCAGATCTCGGTGCTGGCTGCCGTTCAACGAGGCGCTGCGTGAACATCCGCCCTACGAGCTCGCCGATCGCTTCGCCCGCGGGTTCGCCCGCTTTCCCTATCTCGAGTCGTTCTTCGTCTGGACCGACCGCGGCGGACCGACGGCTCGACCTACGTCTTCAACCGCGCCGATCGCCCGCCGCGCTGGGACTCGGAGCCGCCGCCGAACGATCCCTTTCCGGTCGTCTTCCGGCGCGATCCGCCGCCGCTGCGCGACGTCGTCGCCCTGGCGCGCGCGCAAGCGGCGGACCGCGGCGTGCGCTTCGCGCTGCTCGAGGTGTCGATCGGCGGCGTCAGCTATCAGGTCGTCGCGCACCTGATGTACGAGGGCGAGCGGCCCAGGCCCGGCTCGCCGCGCGTCGTCGGCTTCCTGGTCAACCTGCGAGTGGGTGCAGCGCGCACTACTTCGGAGATTTCATCCGCCAGATCCAGGGCATCATCGGCGACCCGACGCTCAGCATCGAGATCCTCAACGCCCAGGCGAGCCGGTGGCGGCGGTGGGCCCGCCGCTGTCGGCGCACGCCGCAGCACACGCGGACCGTTTCGCGCTCATCTTCGCCGACCCGGCGCTGCTCGCCGACCTGCCGCGCACGGAGCGCCCGCCGGCCATGGACGGCGCGCGTCGGCGTCGGCCAGCGAGGCCAGCCTGGCCGCGGCGAGCCACGGCGCCATCGCGCACGCTGGTGCTGCTCGGGGCTCGGCGCGCTGGCGACGCATCGTCGGGCTCGGGTTCACGGTGCGGGCGGCGCGGGCTGCCGCCGATCTGGCGGCGGTGCAGGCGGAGTTCGTCTCGGCCGTCAGCCACGAGATGAAGACGCCGCTCTCGCTGATCAAGCTGGCGCAGCGATACGCTCGCCAACGGCCGCTACGCCGACGCCGACGCGCCATTGGCGACTACGGCCGGCATCATCGGCGTCGAGGCGCAGCACCTGACGCGGCTATCGACAACGTGCTCTGTTATGCGCGCATCAACGACGCCGGCGTCGGCGTACGACACTCGAGCCGATCGACAGTGGTCGACCTGATTCAGGAGTCGGTGGACCGGTTTCAGCGCAGCTCTCGGAGCGCTCGCATCGACCTGCAGCTGAAGCTGCCCGCCTCGACCCGCGTCGATCTGAACGCCGACCACCTGATGCTCTCCACGCCTTCGACAACCTGATCGACAACGCCATCGGTGCACGGCGCTGACGGCCACTGGCTGGGCGTCACCGCGACGGAGCGACCGGCCGTTGTCGCTATCGTCGAAGTCGCCGATCGTGGCGAGGGCATCCCGCCGGCGACTTGCCGCGCGTGTTCGACAAGTTCTATCGCCGCAAGGGGACGCGGCAGCGCGGCACCGGTCTCGGCCTGGCGATCGTGCGCCGCATTGTCGAGGATCACGGGGGCGGTCGCACGATTGCCAGCGAGGTCGGCTCGGTACCACGGTCCGCGTGTCGCTGCCGATGAGCGAGCAAGCCGCAGTCGTGAACAGGCAACGCATCCTGATCGTCGAAGACGACCGCGCGCTGGCGCGGTGCTGTCCGACAACCTCGCGTTCTCCGGATTCGAGGTCGAGCTGCGTGGACGACGGGGCCGAGGTGATCGCCCGCGTGCGCGCCTTCGCGCCCGACCTCGTGCTGCTGGATGTGATGCTGCCGGGCCAGGACGGATTCGCGCTGTGCGGACTCGATCCGGCAGGGCGGCCGCACGCCGGTCATCATGCTGACGGCGCGCGATCAGAAGGCGGACAAGCTCAAGGGCCTCGAGCTCGGCGCCGACGACTACGTCACCAAGCCGTTCGACTTCGAGGAGCTGCAGGCGCGCATCCGCGCCGTGCTGCGGCGGGCCCGGCGCATGTGCCGTCGGCATCTACGGTCGGCGAGGCCGTGATCGACTTCAGTCGCCTTCAAGGCGACGCGCGACGGCGCGATCTGCGGCTGTCGCGCCGCGAGTTCGACCTGCTCGTCGTACCTGGCCGAACGCGAGGGGCGCGTGGTGCCGCGCAGCGAGCTGCTGCGCGAGGTCTGGGGCTTTCCCGAAGAGCCGGTCGACCCGCGCCGTGGACTACGCGATCCGCCGGCTGCGCCGGAAGATTGAGGCCGATCCGCACAACCCCCGGCACATCCATACCGTCCACGGCGAACGGCTACTCCCTGACGCTGAGCCAGCCGTGCTGAGGCCTGCCAGGTCGGCCGCGCAGGACCGTTCAGGCCTGACGACTCCGGCTGCAACCGTAGCGTCCTGGGCTGTGAGGCGAAGCCAACAAACTTGGTTCGGCGCCGCCTGTGGCGCTGTCGCCACAACTTGCCACTTTCGACGGTCCGGGAACCGGCTCCGGATATCTCTTCGACAGCATCTGAGGCAGATTCGCGCGCCAGCGGCACGATCCGGCGCTGGCTCGCCGGACCGTGTAGACGACAGTGGAGGATTTCACGATGCGGAGGTTTCCTCGCCACGTCGATCCGCGGCGCTTGCGGCCGCTGCTCGTCATCGCTGTCGGCTGTCGCACGGTCGCGCGCAGTCGTCCACCGGCGGCATGCGTGGCACGGTGAAGGACGCGCAGGGCGTCATTCCCGGCGCGACCGTGACGATCATCAACGAAGCAAACGGCACGTCGCGCGAAACGGTCACCAACGAGTCCGGCGAGTACTCGTTCCCGGCGCTCGAGCCGGCGACCTACACCGTGCGCGTGGCGTGCCGGGCTTCCGGACGTTCGAGCGGCAAGGGCGTTCGCGTCGACACCCAGGCGAACGTCGGACTCGACATCACGCTCGAGGTCGGCGCGCTCGAAGAGACCATCACGGTCACGGCTGACGGCGCCGCTCATCGAACGACCAACGCCTCGACGGCGGCGTCGTCGACCAGCAGACGCTCGAATCGATTCCCGACGCGCCGGCCGCAGCGTGTTCCTGATGGCCAACCTCGACCGACGGTGCAGTCGACGAGAACGCGCACTGGAACCGGATGCAGGACCAGCAGGGCAACTCGGCGCTTCGATGGGCGGCGGCGCCGTTCGTGTCGAACAACTTCCTGTCGACGGCTTCCCGGTCAACCGACCTTCGGAACCGCGCCTCCACCAACCCGAGATGGAGGCGGTCAGCGAATGAAGGTGCAGGTCCACACCTACGATGCGGAGATGGGTCGCACGGGCGGCGGCGTCATGAACATGCGGCAATCGGCACCAACCAGTTGCGCGCGAGCGGCTACACGGTGTTCCGCCCGAATCGTGGGCGGAGCAGCTGCTGATCCCGAACTGCAGGGCCAGCCGAACGTGCCGGAGTAGCTGGCGCGACGGCGGCGGCGGTGGCGGCGGTCCGATCATCAAGAACAAGACGTTCTTCTGGTTCGCCGGCGAGAAATACATGGACGACCAGCCGCAGGCGAACTCGTATCTGGTGCCGACGACGGCCGAGCTGGCCGGCGACTTCTCGGAGACGACGCGCGGCGGCGCGATGCAGGTCATCAGGATCCGCTTTACCGGGCCAGCCGTTCCCGGCAACGCCATTCCGGCCAACCGCCTGAACCCGGTCGGGGCCGGCGATCGCCGAAGCTCTGCCGGCGCCAGACTCCCAGGTCGACAACGGGTCGAACGAATTTCAGCTACACCGACCTGCCTGCCGAACAGTGCCTATCAGTGGACGACGAAGATCGACCATCACTTCAACGACAAGGTGTCGCTGAGCGGCTTCTACCTGCGGCAGGTGACCGCACGAGGCGAACGCCAACTACAACCCGACCAACAGTTCGTTGGCGCGCAGCTACCAGCTCGATCGCGGCATCGAGACCTTCGTGCTCAACAACACTACGTGCTGAACACTCGACGGTGCTGACACTGCGCGGCGGCTACAACAAATTCAACGACGACTACAGCCTGCCCTACGATTTCGACGCCGACCACGCTCTTCGTCAACGTGTCGTCCTCTCCGGCCAGGTCGCGCCGAACCGCTTCCCGACCACCAGCATCACCGGATACAAGGGCACCGGCTGGAACGGCCGCCAGACCAACGGCTACTACCAGGTACCGGCACGAACGGATCGCTGAGCAAGCTGGCGGGCTCGCACAGCTTCAAGATCGGCGGCGACTACCGCCGGATCGGCGTCAACTCGCTGAACTACGGCACTCGACCGGCACCTACACTTTCACCGGAACCTACAGCGGCAACGCGGTCGCCGACCTGCTGCTCGGGTATCCGCAGAGCGGCAGACATTCCGGTGAATGCGCCGATTGACGGCTACGTCGACTACTCGCCGGGCTACGTTCAGGACGACTGGCGCGTCAACGACCGCCTCACCCTGAATTACGGCGTCCGCGCTCGAGCGGGAAACCGGTCTGGCCGAGAAGAACAACCAGATCACGGTGAACTTCGATCAGACGGCGGTGAATCCGCTGAACGACGTGGCCAACGTGATCGATCCGATCACCGGCGAGCGTCGCACCATCATGGGCGGCCTGGTGTTCGCCGGCGCAGACGGCGCGCCGACGCATCAAGGGCGACCAGCCGGCGGTCAAGGTGGCGCCGCGCGTCGGCGCCGTTTACAGCCTGAACGAGAAGACCGTGCTGCGCGGCGGCTGGGGCCTCTACTACGCCCCCTGGGTCTATCACGCCCCCGGCACCAACACATGGGGCCAATCGGCTTCTCGGCGACGACCGACGTTCCGCAGTCGACCGGGCGTGCCGACGCGTGTCGCTCAGTGACCCGTTCCCGAACGGGCTGGTCCAGCCGACCGGAACGCCTCGGCCTCTCACCGGCGTCGGCGGCGACGGTGCGGTTCGTCGATCCGAACAAGGGCGCGCCGCGCGTTCAGCAGTGTTCGGCCGACCTGCAGCGCGAGCTGCCGATGGGCATGAGCCTCACCCTCGACTACACCGGCCTCCGGGTCCGAACTGGGCTGGGGCGGCGTGAGCGATACGTTGATCGATATCAACCAGCTCGACCCGAAGTACCAGGCGTATCCGCTGGGGTCACCACCCTAGCAGGTGGCCAATCCGTTCTACGGCGTCGCCGAAGCCGGGCCAGTTCGCCGGCCAGAAGACGTGGCTCGCGGCCAGCTGCTGCGTCCCTTCCCGCAGTTCCAGGACGTCTACATGACGCAGTCGACCGGCGCGCACTCGCTGTACAACGCCGGCATCATTCAGCTGCGCAAGCGGTCCACCGGCCTGTGGGGCGGAAACTTCAGCTACACCTATAGCCGCCTGAAGGACAACCAGTTCGGTCAGGGCAACTACTACTCGAACGCGCCAGGCATCCAGAACAACTACGAAGTGGTTCCCGGCTCGCCGTACTACAACCCGGACGCAGAGTACGGGCCCAGCCTGCCGACTCGCCGCACAAGATCGTGCTCGCCCCGACCCTCAACCTGCCGTTCGGCGAAGGGCACAAGTGGGCGACGAGCGGCGTCGCCGATGCGGTGTTCGGCGGCTGGTCGGTGACGACGGTCATCACCTACCAGAGCGGGTTCCCGATTGGCGTCAGCCAGAACGTCAGCGGGACACCGTTCCTGTTCAGCGGGTCGGGTTCGAACACCGCCCAGCTGCGCCCGAACCTGGTGCCCGGGTCGATCCGATGGTGCCCGGCGACATCACGGACCGGATTCGCGCCAACACGAACGACAACCTGTATCTGAACCCGGCGGCGTTCCAGGCGACGGCGCTGAACCAGTTCGGCAACGCGCCGCGCATCCTGCCCGGCATCCGTTCGCCGTGGCGCAACAATGTGGATCTGTCGGTCAGCAAGAACGTGTCGACCGGCGGACCCACGTCGCTGTCAATCCGCCTCGAGGTGCTGAACCTGTTCGATCAGGTGCAGTGGGCGGCTCGGCCAGCGGCACCTCGTTCGGCAACTCGTCGTTCGGTCAGATCACGAACCAGGCGAACAACATGCGCATGGCGCAGATCACCGTCCGGTTCCAGTTCTAAGCACGCGACGCACGTGAAAGAGGCAGGGCGCCGGGAGATGTCTCCTGGCGCCCTGTTCGTTTTTTGAGGTGTCCGCCGGGTTGGGCGCCAGGCGCGGGGCTGAGGCCCGAAGCCTGTCGGCGGCGGCCCGTTCAGGAGCAATTTGCATGAAGCGAACGTTCGTGCCCCTTGTCCTTGCCTGCGCGTCGTTCGGAGTGGCCGTCGGCGCCATCTCGGTTCCCGTTCGATTGAAGACAGGCATGGTCGCGTCGCAGAATGAGATCGCCTCGCGCATCGGCGCCGATGCGATCGCGGCGGCGGAACGGCCATCGATGCCGCGGTCGCGACCGCCTTCGCGCTTGCCGTCACCCATCCGACGGCCGGCAACATCGGCGGCGGCGGCTTCATGGTCTACCGCCCCGCGAGCGGCGCGGCGGTCGCCTACGACTTCCGCGAAAAGGCGCCGGCCAGGGCGTCCCCGACGATGTGGCTGAAGGATGGCACAGTACGACAACGAGCTGCATCACAACAGCCATCTCGCGGTCGGTGTGCCCGGCACCGTCGCGGGGCTGCACCTGGCATGGAAGGAACAAGGCAAGCTGCCATGGAAGCGGCTCGTCGATCCGGCGGTCGCGCTGGCGCGCGACGGCTTCCTCGGTGTCGCGACGGCGCTGGCCGCGATCGCTGAAGGAATGTGCAGCGCACGATGCAGAAGTACCCGGCGTCGGTCGCGGCAGTTCACGAAGAGCGGCGTCCCGTACGAAGCGGGCGAGACGCTGAAGCAGCCCGACCTCGCGCGCACGCTCGAGCGCATCGCGGCGCAGGGACCGGCCGGGTTCTACGAGGGCGAGACGGCGCTGCTGCATCGAGAAGGAGATGCCGGCGCACGGCGGCCTGATCACGCGCGACGATCTGAAGAACTACAGGCCGTCAGGCGCGCGCCGGTCACGGGCACCTACCGCGGCTACGAGGTCATCGCGATGCCGCCGCCTACATCCGGCGGCGTCGCGCTCGATCGAGATGCTGAACGTGCTCGAGGGCTACGACCTCAAGGCCGCCGGGCTCCGGCTCGGCCGCGACCGTTCACCTGATGACCGAGGCGATGAAGCGGCGCCTATGCCGACCGCGCCCACTACCTCGGCGATCCCGGACTTCAACACGCGACATGCCGCTCGGATCGGCTGACGTCGAAGGCGTACGCCGCCGATTTGCGCAAGACCATCATCGCTCGACAAGGCGGCGAAGTCGTCGCCGACGACCTTCGAGTGGCCGCACGAAAGCGACGAGACCACGCACATCTCGGTCGTGGACGCGGACCGCAACGCGGTGTCGATGACCTACACGCTCGAGCAGGGCTACGGCGTGAAGATCGTCGTGCCCGGCGCCGGCTTCCTGCTGAACAACGAGATGGGCGACTTCAACGCCGGCCCCGGGCTGACCACCGCCAAGGGCTCGATCGGCACCGAGCCGAACCTGGCCGCGCCCGGCAAGCGGATGCTGTCGAGCATGACGCCGACCATCCTGGCGAAGGACGGCAAGCTGTTCATGGTCACCGGCAGCCCGGGCGGGCGGACCATCATCAACACGGTGCTCGAGACCATCGTCGACGTCGTCGACTTCGGGATGAACGCGCAGGAATCGGTCGATGCGCCCGCTTCCACCATCAGTGGCTGCCCGACCTGATCAGCTACGAGCGGTTCGGCTTCTCGCCCGACACGATCAGGGAACTGGAGCGGCGCGGGCACACGCTGCGCGAGGCGGCGGGCAGGGCGTGGCGCAGGTGATCATCTACAACGCGAAGGACGACATGCTCGAGGGCGGCACCGATCGCCGCGCCTCTGACGGCGGCGCCGTACCGGTGCCGGGGCGATAGGCGGCGCCTTCGCGGAGCGCTGGTGCGCGGTGGCCTGGGCCCTCTGCCTTGTGCCGTCGAAGCGTGTGTCTTGCCTTTCGACTTTTGCCTTTTGTCTTTTCTGAGTAGGCTCTCTGCCGGAGGGGACGTCGCGATGGGGCGGCGTGCTCGGTCGCGTGGAGGCTCTCGATGCGTAAGACTCGTATTGGCCGGATCGACCTGGCGTCCGGCAGCAAGGACTGTCGCCGCGGCCAGCGTGCGGACGGTCGTGGCATTCGGCGTGAGGACTGTCGCCGCAGCCGGCTTCAGCGCGACGATCGGTCTGCTCTGTTCGGTGCTGTTGCTGTCCTGGACGGTTGCTGCCCGGGCGCAGGAGCCATTACCCGCGACCGATATCACGGCCGCCGACATGCAGGCGTTCCTCAATGCGCTGCCGCGCAACGAGATCAACGACCGTCCCGTCAGGGTCGTCGACGTCGGCGGCTACCATGTGGGCGTCTTCGGCGTGTTCCGGCCGAAGACCGAGCCGGGCGACGCGATCGCGCACGAGACGCGGACCTCGGAGGTCTACTACATCCTGGACGGCGGCGGGACGCTCGTGACCGGCGGCCGAATCGTCAATCCGAAGCCGGTGCCGGCGAACCGCAGTCCCGGGCCGCGCGGCGAGAAGATCGAAGGCGGCGTCTCACGCCACGTCAGCAAGGGGGACCTGATCATCATTCCGGGCTGGACGCCGCACTGGTGGAGCAGCCTCGACGCCGACATCAACTACATGATCATCCGGCCGGATCCGGACGGGCGAATCAGGTTGAAGTAGTCGTTGGTCGTTGGGTCGTTGGTCGGCACGCTCGGGAGGGGCCCGAAGGTCGGGAAGTCGGGAGCGTGGCGCAAACCTGGCTGGTCGACGAGTCGCGCCGCGTCAACCGACGGTGTCCCGGTTCGCGCGTTCCCGCGTTACCCGCGTCCCTGAACTCCGCCTGACCACCAGCACCGACACGTCGTCGCTCGGCGCCGCGTCGCCGACGAAGGCGGCAACGCCGGCGAGAATTCTCCTCCCAGTCTCGGACGCGGCAGCGTGGCCGTGTCCCCCAGCAGGGCGGTGCAGCCGCTCGTCGCCGAAGAACTCGCCCGCCTCGTTCATCGCCTCGCTCACGCCGTCCGAGTACACGACGAGGACGTCGCCGGGGCCGAGGTCGATCGAGCTGCTCGAAGAACTGCGCGTCCGGCATGATGCCGAGCGCCACCGATCCGCGCGGCAGTTCGTCGAGCGCGCCGCCGCGCAGCACGAGCGGCGGCATGTGCCCGGCGTTCAGCAGCGCGCACGACGCCGGATCCGGCGTGAGCACCAGGTACACGAGCGACGCGAATCGTTTCGACAACCCGTCGCGGTACGATGATGCGGTTGACCGCGACGCCCAGATCGCCGAGGTCGTCGAATTGCGGCACCAGCGCGCGCAGCGTCGCCTGGAGTTTGACCGATCAGCAGCGCGGCCGGCAGCGCCTTGCCGGCGACGTCGCCGAGCGCATCGCCGTGACGGCGCGCGTCCAGCGGCAGGTGGTCGACGAGGTCGCCGCCGACGTCGTTGGCCGGCTCGGTGTACATCCACACGTCCCACCCCGGCACGGGCGGGCTCGGTTCGGCATCAGCGCGAGCTGGACGCGGCGGCCCGCCTCGAGTTCGTCGCGCGCAACCAGCTTGTCCTTCAGCTCGAGCATGAGCACGAGGAAGAGCAGCAGGCCGCCGACAAGGTGGAGCCGGAGCGACAGGTGGACGGTGTCGACGTCAATCCGGTCGAAGCCAAAGATGAACAGGCGAGCGCGGCCGCAAGCATGATGCGCCGGGCTGGCGTCAGCTTCATCAGCAGCCCACGGACGAACCAGACGATCCGCCGGCATGGTGCGGCGCACCGGCCGCAGTCGGCTCAGGCGCTGCTGATCCTCTCTCGAGAGGTAGAACCGCTCGAGCTCGGACAGCGTGCCGCCGACCGATTGGCTGACACCGCGACGCATCACGTCCTGGGTCACGACACGGACGTCGTCGCGAAGCGTCGCGAACAGGCGTGGCTTTGGTTCCGGTTCACCCTGGGCGCGCGCCGTCATCACCCCTCACCAGTTCGTCTGGCAGTCGTCTTGTCACGCAGCAAGCGAGGATGTTAATACAGCCGTCTGGACGCCCTTCCGGATTGGTCCGCGCCCGGCGCGATCCGCGTCGACGGGCGACAATGCCGGCTGCGGCGCAAGAGCATCAGCTCCTGATTGGAGGAGACGTCCTTCTCTGAAGGTAAGACGATGTCAGCGATGTCAACATATCGATGTTGACAGTGGCCACGGTGTTGACGTGGTCAACATGGCCAGTTACCATGGGCGGCATGCCTGCTCTGGTCTCCGCGACCATGCGAAAACCGCCGAGTCGCTACCACCACGGCGACCTCCGCCGGGCCCTGCTCGAAGAAGCCGTCGGCACGATTGCCCGTGACGGCGTCGAGCGGCTGACGCTGCGCGACGTCGGCGCGCGGCTCGGCGTGTCCCGGACGGCGCTCTACCGGCACTTCGCGAACAAGTCGGCGCTGCTGGCGGCCGTGGCGCGCGACGGGTTCGATTGGTTCCGGCAGGACCTTCTGGACGGGTGGTCGAACGGCGAGGGCACGCGCCGCGGATTCGAGCTGATGGGCGTGGCCTACGTCCGCTTTGCGGTCGCCAACCCGTCGCATTACCGCGTGAGTTCGGCGACTATCGGCAGCTGTGCGCGAAGGACCCGGAGCTGCAGGCGTCGGCGGGCGCCGCGTTCCGCGTGCTCGCCGACGCGATTGAGTCGTTGACGGCTGCCGGCCTCGTGAAGGCCGACGACACACGGATGCTCGCGGAGTTCGTCTGGGCGGTCGTGCACGGCATCGCCATGCTGGCCGTCAACGGTCAGCTGGGGGCGGACGCGCTGGAGCCGGACGCACTGGCCGAGCGCGTGCACTCCGCGCTCAAGTTGATTCGCACCGGCATCGACCGGGTGCCCGCGGGAACGCCCGCATGAATCGGTCGCCAAACGATCACTTCGACGGCGAGCGCTTCTTCAACCCGAGCTGCTCGAACGGCCGCTGGTTCGCGGCGGTGCCGAAGATGATGGCCGAGCCTCGCGCGCCGTGGCCGCAGCGCGTCTCCGTCCGCCGCACACCACCGGCACCCCGTCCGGCCGACGCCTGGGCGACGCTCACTTCATCGGGCACTCGACGTTCCTCATCCGAGACGCACGCCGGCTGCCTCATCACCGACCCCATCTTCTCCGAGCGGGCGAGTCCGTTGTCGTTTGTCGGTCCGCGCCGGGTCCGGGAGCCAGCGGTCTCGATCGACGAGCTGCCGCGCATTTCGGTCGTGCTGCTCAGCCACAACCACTACGACCACTGCGACCTCCCCGAGCCTGCGGCGGCTGCGCGAACGGTTCGATCCGCTTCTCGTGACGCCGATTGGCAACGGGCACTTCGGCCATCTCGCGGGCTACCGTCGCATTCAGCAACTGGACTGGTGGCAGCCGGCGCGGCACGCACCATTGCCGATAACCATGACGCCGGCGCAGCACTTCTCGGCGCGGACGCCCTTCGATCGCAACCGCGCCCTGTGGGGGAGTTTCGTCGTCGAGATCGACGGGCGGCGTCTGTTTTTCTGCGGCGACAGCGGCTATGCCCCCCATTTCAGCGACATTCGCGCACGCCTCGGCGCGGTGGACCTCGCGCTGCTGCCCATCGGTGCCTACGAGCCGCGCTGGTTCATGAAGGACATTCACATGAACCCGTCCGAGGCGGTGCAGGCCCATCTCGACCTCGAATCCGCGCGAAGCATCGGCATGCACTTCGGGACCTTCCATCTCACGACCGAGTCGATTGATGCTCCGCTGCGCGAGCTGGAGCGCGCCCGACGCGATCACGGCATCGACGACGCGGCGTTCGCGACGCTCGAATTCGGCGGCTCGCTCCACCTCACGACCTCGCGTGACGCCGCGCCTTGAGACCTTTCCTCGCCTCGTCGTAGGATTGCGCTCACGACGACAGCCAGCCGTGCACGGAGGCGGCCGGGGTTGCCGCTTGTCGCGGCGGCGCTCGCCTGCCTCGCCGTTGCCGCGGGGGCGCAGGCGGCTGTCCCCACCTCCGCGGCTCCGAGACTCGTGCGCGACTTCACCGTCAGCGGGAGCGCGGCCTGGTGTGGGTCGGTGCGGCCACGCACGACATCGGCTTCGAGCGCGATTGGCGCAACAACGGCCTCACGCACCGGATCGATCCGGACCTCGATCTCGAGCGCGACTTCGTTCCATTCGGACGGCCGCGTGCTCGTGCTGAAACTCATCGACGGGGAATGGCGCTAGGATTGGCGGGCATGGGAGAGATGAGAGTGGCCGTCATCGCCAGGATCCGGGTCAAGCCGGGGCTCGAGCAGCAGGCGTTGCAGGTGCTGCAGAGCATCGTCGCTCCGACGCGTGAGGAGCCCGGATGTCTCGCCTACGATTTGCATCAGTCGATGGCGGACCCCGCCGAGTTCCTCTTTTACGAGGGCTGGGCCACCGAGGCGGCCCTGGCCGCGCACGCCGCGTCGAACGCCGCGCACCGCGTCGCGCTTCGCCGCCAGCTCGCCGAGCTCCTGGACGGTCCGCCGAGCGTCACACGGTGGCAACGGGTCGCGTAACGGCGCAACTCCCCGGGGACGTCGAGGAGTTCCGCGACCGCCAGTGGCGCCGGGAGGATGCGCTCCGGATTGAGTCGGCGTTCGATGCCGAGCGCTTCATCGAGCGTGTCGGCTTCGCCGCCTGCCTGACCGACTCCCGTCGGCCGGGCCCATCGCTGTATGTCGCGGTCTGCGGCCGCCGCGACGCCGTGTTGCCGCGCAACGTCCAGACCGACCCCGAGCCTCGCTGACGTGGACCTGAAGGACGACATGTCCGGCGCGGGCCGCGTCTACTACGCCAAGCTCGCGCGCGGCCGCGCGATGTTCATCGCCCCGCGGATGCTGCCCGTACTTCACGGCGATCTGGGGCGTGCGCGCGTCCGACGAGCCGCAGCGGCTCAGCGGCGACGCCCGCGCGCATCCTGCGCGTGCTGCGCCGCGAATGGGAAATGGCCACCGCGGACCTGCGCGTCGAGTCTCGGCGTCACCGACCGCGCCGACGTTCTCCCGCGCGCTCGACGAACTCCAGGCGGCCATGATCGTCATTCCCAGCGACGTCGCTCTACAAACCGACGTTCACCTACGTCTGGACGCTCGCGGTCGGCCGGTTTCCCGACGCGTCCGGCAGCGCGTCAGCCGGGACGTCGCCGTCCGGGAGATTGCGCGCTGCTTCCTGACCGGCGCCGGCCTGACCATGCCGGGCGAACTGGCGCGCATCGTCGGACTCTCGCGCCCCGAGGCCGGACTGGGCATCGCGCGCTGGTCGCGGAAGGATTCGCGACGAGCCCAGCCAGGGGCGTATACCGGATGACCTGACGCATCGCTGCAGGTCCGGTGTAGACTCTGCCCGTCAACCGCCGCTGAAGCATCAGCAACCGCAGGCAGACCATTCGTTGGGCGTCGGGCGCGCCAGCGCCGCCGCCAGGGAGGAGTCGGCAATGCCTCGAGTGCTCACACGGACGATGACTGCCGCCGGGCTCGTCGTCGGGCTCGCCGCAGTCTCGGTCGGCGTCTCCGGACAGATTTACCTCGGCACACCGCCTCCTCAGGGGGCATGGACCGCCCAGCCTTCGACGAAAGACGGCGAATGGCCCACCTACACCGGCGACATCACGGGCACCCGGTATTCGCCGCTCGATCAGATCAACGCCACCAACTTCAACAAGCTCGAGGTCGCGTGGCGCTTCAAGACCGACAACCTCGGCCCGCGCCCCGAGTTCAAGCTCGAAGGCACGCCGCTGATGGTCAAGGGCGTCCTCTACACGACCGGCCGGCACGCGCCGGTCGGTGGTCGCGCTCGACGCGCAAGACCGGCGAGCTGATGTGGGCGCACAGCCTGCGCGAAGGCAAGCGCGCCGCGATCGCGCCGCGCCAGCTCTCCGGCCGCGGCGTGTCGTACTGGACCGACGGCCGCGGCGACGAGCGCATCGTCTACGTCACCACCGGCTACCGGCTCGTCGAGCTCAACGCGAAGACCGGCGCGCCGGTCGCCTCGTTCGGCACGCAACGGCGTCGTCGATCTGAAGGAAGGCGTCGTGTACGGCAACCGGCCAGCCGATCGACCTCGAGACCGGCGAGATCGGCCTGCACTCGACGCCCGCCATCGCCAGCGACATCGTCATCGTCGGCTCGTCGTTCAGGGAAGGGCACGACCGTCGACGACGCACAACAACACCAAGGGGCTGGTCCGCGCGTTCGACGTCCGGACCGGCAAGCTGCTGTGGACGTTCAACACCATTCCGCGGCCGGGCGAGTTCGGCAACGACACGTGGGAGAACGACTCGTGGGCGGTCAACGGCAACACCGGCGTGTGGACCCAGATCACGGTCGACGAAGACGCTGGGCCTCGTCTACCTGCCGGTCGAAGACGCCGACGTCCGACTTCTACGGCGGCCACCGGCCGGGCAACAACCTGTTCGCGCGAAGCCTCGTCTGCGTCGACCTGCAGACCGGCCAGCGCAAGTGGCACTTCCAGCTGGTGCACCATCCGCTCTGGAACTACGACATCTCGTCGGCGCCGATCCTCGCCGACATCACCGTCAACGGCCGCGCCGATCAAGGCCGTGGCGGTCGCCGAGCAAGCAGGCGTTCCTCTACGTCTTCGACCGCGTCACCGGCCAGCCGGTGTGGCCGATCGAGGAGCGGCCGGTGCCGCAGTCCGACGTGCCCGGGCGAGAAGACCTCGCCGACGCAGCCGTTCCCGACCAGGCCGCCGGCCTACGCGCGCAACTAGCTGCGGTTCCGAGACGATCTGATCGACTTCACGCCGGCAACTGCGCGCGCAGGCGCTCGAGATGCTGAAGCGCTACAAGGTCGGGACTCGCCGTTCACGCCGCCGATCGCTCGAGCAAGGTCGAACGGACCGCTCGGCGCGATCGACATCGGCACGCCGGCGGCGGCACGAACTGGCCGGGCGGCGGCTACGATCCCGAGACTGCACATCGTCTACGCGCAGGCGAACAACGCGTCGGTCGCGCCGTCGGTCGCTGGTGGCGCCGCCGCACGGGTTCTCCGACATCCGCTACGTCGCCGGGCATCGCGCGGCCGCCGTTCCGCGAAGTGCTCGGGCCCGGCGACTGCTGCGCCGCCGACGCGCCCGGCAAGCGATCGCGCCGACGAGCGTGCGGCCGCGCGCCCGGCGCCGCCGCGCCGGCGCGGCGGCGCCGGTCGCCAACGCCGGCTGCACCGTCGACAGGGCTGCCGATCCTCAAGCCGCCGTACGGCGTGCATCTCGGCGATCAACCTCGATCAGCGGCGACATCATGCTGGCAGGTGCCGCACGGCGACACGCCGGACAACGTCCGCAACCATCCGGCGCTGCAAGCGGCTGAACATCCCGAAGACCGGGCAGGCGGGCATCGGGCGTCGGCCTGATGGTGACCAAGACGCTGGTCGTCATGGGCGATCCGCAGGTGACGACGACGCCCGAGCATCCGCGCGGCGCGATGCTGCGCGCCTACGACAAGGCAGACCGGCAAGGAAGTCGGCGCGGTCTGGATGCCGGCGCCGCAGAGCGGCTCGCCGATGACCTACATGGTCGACGGCAAGCAGTACATCGTCGTCGCGGTCAGCGGCGGCAGCTACTCGGGCGAATACCTCGCGTTCGCGCTGCCGAACTGACAGGCGGGCTCCAGACGCCAGGCTCCGGGCTTCCGGCGCCAGGCTGCCGGCTGCGTGCCCTGACGCAGGCCCGGAGCTGACGCGGCCGGGAGCCAGAAGCCTGGAGTCCAGCGCCGGTGCTACTGCGGCTTCTGCACGTCCGCGCCCCGCTCAGGCATCGGCGGCGGGTACGCCACGCCGAGCTGTTCGAGATAGGTCTTGTACTTCGTCGGGTCGTAGTAGTACTTCCTCATCTCGCGGCCGGTATCTGTCCATGGTCTCCTTGTTCAGCCAGATCGCCGGCTTGTCCTCGGGACGGAGCAGCGGCTTGTACTTCGTCGTCCTTGGTCTGGACGTTGCGGAAGTAGTCCCACGCGGCCTTCGACGAGCTCGGGCCGCGTCAGCAGGTCGAGCATCGTCATCGCCTAGCACCTTGGCGCCGGCGTCGACGCCCTTGTGGGCGATGGGCGTGGCCATGGCGATGGCGTTCGCCCAGTTGTGCCCGGGGCCGGCCGGGAATGTTCGACGGGTAGCGCAGCGTGACGGTCGGCACGTTCCACGAGATGTCGCCGATGTCGTCGGAGCCGCCGCCGCGTCTTGCTCGTTCGGCGGAATCGACTCGCGGCCGCGGAGCGGCTGCACCTTCGTGGCCAGCCCGATCTCGTCGGCACCTTCAGCTCGTGCTGCAGCGGCCTTGGCCAGCGTCTGGTCGGCCTCGCTCCACTGCGGCAGGCCGACCGCCTTGATGTTGGCGTACATCGCCTCGGCGATCGGCTTGTTGAAGTGCCGCGGCCAGGCCGAGCCGAGCACGCGCGAGGTCCAGGTCGGTGTCGGTCATCATCGGCGCGCGCCTGCGGCCATCGTGTCGCCGATGTCCCACAGTTCCTTGATGTGCGTCGTAGTCGGTCTCGCGGAAGTAGTACCAGACCGAGGCGTCGGGCGGCACGACGTTGGGCTGGTCGCCGCCGTTGGTGATGACGTAGTGCGAGCGCTGCTGCAGGCGCAGGTGCTCGCGGCGGAAGTTCCAGCGCGACGTCCATCAGCTCGACGGCGTCGAGCGCGCTGCGGCCGCGCCACGGTGCGCCGGCGGCGTGCGCGCTCTCGCCCTTGAACTTGTACTCGACCGACACCAGGCCGCTGCCGTCGCCGTCGCCCCAGCTGTGCCGAGGTCGTTGCCGACGTGGGTGAAGAGCACGACGTCGACGTCCTTGAACATGCCGGCGCGGACGAAGTAGGCCTTGGTGCCGAGCAGCTCCTCGGCGACGCCCGGCCAGAGCATCAGCGTGCCCGGCAGCTGTCGCGCTCCATGACCTTCTTGACCGCCAGCGCGGCGGTGATGTTGAGCGGCATGCCCGGCGTTGTGGCCTTCGCCGTGGCCGGGCGCGCCGGCTACCATCTTGCGCGTGACGACGCCCGGCTTCTGGGCGCGCTGCGGGATGCCGTCGATGTCGGAGCCGAGCGCGATGACCGGCTTGCCCGAGCCCCAGCTCGCGACCCAGGCGCGTCGGAATGCCGGCGACCGTCCTGGACGTCGAAGCCTTCGCGCACCAGCACGTCGGTCAGATGCCGCTGCGTCTCGACTTCCTGGAATCCGAGCTCGCCGTAGCTGAACAGCTGGTCCACCATCTGCTGGGTGAACACGCGCCGCGACTCGACGTCGGCGACGACTTCCTTCTTCAGCGCATCGGTCTTCTCGGTGGCCGGGGCCAGCGGCGTCGAGGGTCGCTGCGGCGGTTCGGCGCCGCCGCCGCGCTGCGCGAGCGCCGTCGAACTGATCGACATGAGCGTAATGAGGACGGCCGGAAGAACAGATCGACGATGCATGCAGGAGCCCTTTCTCTTTCCAGGCTGTCGGCGGCCGTGCGGCGGCCGACGGATACCGGACAATGACACGCGACAGTCTAACTGGAGTCGGGGGCGGCGGGGCGGCGGTGGGACACGGCGGGTGGGGCAGGTGGGGCTGGGGTGGGCCAGACGGGGGCAAGTGAGGCAGGTGGGTCGGGTCGGACAGATGCTCGGTGTGGTGCGGAGGGCGCTGAGGTAAGAGTCGGCAGGTCGGGCAGGTCGCGCCCGGCGGGCGGCGGAGCGGCCATTCTTCCAGGGCGTTCGCCCACCGTCCGGGTTCGTGCATTCGCGCAGCGCCTTTGGCTCACGAGGCGGCGCGTGAGCCGTTGAAACCGGACGATCGCATGCGACGATGTCGCCCGCGGCGCGCGGCGCCGGCGAGCCGGCCCGTTGGCCCGCCTGCAGGGTTGGACGCATGTTTCTCGATACTGCCACGCTTCAGGATCTCGAGATTGTGCCGACCCAGGGTCGGCGCGGACCGACGCTGTGGAGCATGGTCGATCGCACCCGTACGCGAGCCGGCGCGCAGGCGCTCCGTCAGCGCCTCCTGGCACCGCCCGATACCGCTGACGAGATCGTGGCGCTCCAGCAGGCTCACCGGATGCTGGCCGAAGGAGATGGATATCGAAGCCTTCTCGACAGAGCTGACCTGAACGGCGTCGAGGAGTATTTCGCGGCAACGTGGCAGCTTCCGGATTCGATGCCGGGACTGGCGCGACTCAGGACGTGGTATCGGCAGTACTTGCACGACGCGGTTCAAGGCCAGAGACGCGTGGCCGGACTGCTGGCCACCGCTCGAGCCGTGGCAGATCGCCTGTTGACATCGCGTGTCGCCCGACTCCGGAACTGGGCGACGACCTTGTGACGTCGCTCGAAAGCGCTGCCGCCCGTGACGTTCGCGCCCTTGCCACGCACGCCGACCCGCGCGCCTTCGATCAGGTTGCGCGTGGCCGCGCGCGATCGGTTCTGTCCACACTCGCGCGGCTCCTGGCCACCGTCGAAGCCATGTGGAGCCTTGGAACGGCCACGATCGAACACGGATGGTCCTATCCGCAGCCATCGACCACGCTGCGAGCCGTTGGCCTGGTTCATCCGTTCCTTGGCGCCGCCGCCGTGCCCAACGACCTGTGCTTGAACGACACGGTGCGCGTGTGTTTCTTGACCGGGCCGAATATGGCTGGCAAATCTACGTTCCTGAAGGCGGTTTCCATCGCCGTCCTCCTCGCGCACGCGGGGTGTGGTGTCCCGGCGACGTCGATGGAGTTCCCGGTCGTCGCGGTGGTCTTCTCGAGCGTGAGACAGGAGCGCGTGCTGGAACTGCTGGACTCCGCTCCGCCGTCGGAGAACCGCGTGCCGCCGTCGGTCGGCGGCCGCATCGTGAGCCGCCGCGCCTGAAGCGGCATACGGTCTATCGTGGTGCCGGGCCCGCGAGATACGCCCTCGACTTCGCCTCGTCCCTGAGCGGTGTCACCTTGTCGGGATCGAACCGCACCATCAGGTAGTTGATGTGGTCGTCGATCTTCGTGAACCAGTGCCCCGTGCCGGCCGGGATGACGACAACGTCGCCCGCCTTGATGTCGTGGGCTACGCCGTTGCGGATGTCGGATCCGTTGTTGCCGGGGCCGTTGAATTCGATGACCGTGCGCAAGGTGTTGGGTCGGCGCTGCCGGCTGACGATGTCGGGGCCCAGGACCAGCGTCGCCGTGCCTCGATGATGTGATAGACCTCGCTCACCTGATCGTGTTCGGCGACCGAGTGCTGCACAGGCCTGTCGAGTTTGCCGCGATAGACCACCCCGATGCCGACATGCGCCTTGCCGATGTCGATATCGCGGACCTGCTGGTCGGTGAGCCTTTCGGCGATCGCCTTCTTCGTGTAAGCCTCCAGTTCCGCAAGTGGAATGACCGTGCCGGGGCACATGCTGCAGGTCGGCTGCGGGTCGCTGGGGTTGATCCTGGCCTGTGCAGCCATGCCTGCGGCGACGCAGGCCAGGGCGCCGAGCACGAGGAGGAGTGTCCTGAACGGAGCAGTCATGCGCATGTCAGACCTCGTTTCGCGGGACCGGCGGCTGGCGCGGTCGTCAGTTCGGTCCAGCCGGCTGGACCGAAGCGGTGCCGATGCTAGCACGCACGGCCGGACACGGCACCGCGCGTCGTCGCGAAGGCTGGGCTGCCGGCCCCGCGGCGGTTGGCGACAGGCGATAGGCGGCAGGCCATAGGCGATGGGCGGCAGGCGGCAGGGGATGCAATGCAGCGGCCGCGGGCACCGTGGGGACTAAGATGGCGTCGTGGAGCATCACCGCAACCTGGCGATCCTCGTCGGCGGCGGACCCGCCCCCGGCATCAACAGCGTCATCGGCGCCGCGACCATCCGCGCCGAGCTCGAAGGCTCGAGGTCCTCGGCATCCGCGACGGCTTCGAGTGGATCATGCAGGGCGACATCGAGCACGTCGTGCCGCTCACCATCGAGGCGGTCAGCCGGATCCATTTCCGCGGCGGCTCGTACATCGGCATCTCGCGCGCCAACCCCACCACGATCCGCAGCATCTCGAGAACACCGTCATCTCGCTGCTGCGGCTGAACGTCGTCGCAGCTCATCACGATCGGCGGCGACGACACGGCGTTCTCCGCGCATGAAGCTCGAGGAGAAGTCCGCCGGCCGCATCCGCGTCGTGCACGTGCCGAAGACGATCGACAACGATCTCGATCTGCCGCCGCACGTCGACACCTTCGGCTTCCAGACCGCGCGCCACCTCGGCGTCGAGATCGTCAAGAACCTGATGGTCGACGCCAAGACCACCTCGCGCTGGTACTTCGTGATCGCGATGGGACGGAAGGCCGGCCACCTCGCGCTCGGCATCGGCAAGGCCGCCGGCGCGACGCTGACGCTCGATCCCCGAGGAGTTCCGGCGACAGCCGATCCGGCTGCAGGACCATCGTCGACACGCTGGCCGGCGCGATCATCAAGCGGCTGAGCTACGGCCGGCGCGACGGCGTCGCGATGATCGCCGAAGGCGTCGTGCTCGAGCATCGAGCCCGAGGACCTCGACGCAGCTCGCACGACGTCGAGCGCGACGCGCACGGCCACCTCCGCATCGCCGAGGTCGAACATCGGCGAGATCCTGAAGGCGCAGGTGCACGATGCGGCTGCAAGGAGCTCGGCATCAAGACGACGATCGTCGCCAAGAACATCGGCTACGAGCTGCGCTGCGCCGATCCGATCCCGTTCGACATGGAGTACACGCGCGACCTCGGGCTACTGCGCGGCGAAGTACCTGCTCGCCGGCGGCAACGCCGGCGATGATCTCGATGCAGGGCGGGCACTTCGTGCCGATCCCGTTCAGCGAGATGCTCGACCCGGCGACCGGCCGCACGCGAGTCCGGCTGGTCGACATCACACTCGACGCGCTACGCGATCGCGCGCCGCTACATGATCCGCCTGCGGCGCGACGACTTCGAGGATCCCGCACGAGCTCGCGAAGTTCGCGGCCACCGCGGGCATGTCGCTCGAGGAGTTCCGCCAGCAGTTCGAGTACCTGATCGACGACGAACCGCCGCCCTTCGACGTGGACGCCCACGGCGAACGGTCCAAGCCGGCGCCGAACTGACAGCCGGCCTGTCGATCTGAACGGTCGCGTCGCCGCCGTGCCGTGACACGGTGGAAAAAGACGACACGAGCCGACACTGCCTATCGCCTGTCGCCCATGGGCCATCGCCTATTCGCCAGGCGCTGTGCTCGTTTCCAGTGGCCGCACCTGTTCGGCGAAGTGGCAGGCGACTCCAGTGGCCCGGCGCGACCTCGCGCAGCAGCGGCACCTCCTGCGCGCAGACCGCCTGCGCCATGGGGCAGCGCGGTGTGGAAGCGGCAGCCGGGCGGCGGGCTGGCCGGGCTCGGCACGTCGCCGCTGAGGACGATCCGGTTGCGGCGCGCGGTCCGGGTCGGGCACCGGCATCGCCGACAGCAGCGCCACGCGTGTAGGGGTGCCGCGGCGCGGCGTAGAGTTCCGCGCTCGCCGCCAGCTCCGACGATGCGCGCCGAGGTACATCACCGCGACCCGGTCGGCTGATGTGCTGCACCACGGACAGGTCGTGCGCGACGAAGAGGTAGGTCGAGCCCGAGCTCGCGCTGCAGATCGCGCAGCAGGTTCACGATCTGCGCCTGGATCGAGACGTCGAGCGCCGACACCGGCTCGTCGCAGACGATCAGCTTCGGGCTCGACCGCGAGCGCGCGCGCGATGCCGATGCGCTGGCGCTGGCCGCCGGAGAACTCGTGCGGGTAGCGCGCGGCGTGCGTCGGCGCGCAGGCCGACCGCGTCCAGCAGCTCGGCGACGCGCTCGCGCGCCGCCGGCGCGCGTCGCGAGGCCGTGGATGCGTCAGCGGCTCGCCGACGATGCTGCCGACGCGTCATGCGCGGATTGAGCGAGCGCGTACGGGTCCTGGAAGACGATCTGCATGCGCGCGGCGCAGCGCGCCGCATCGCGCGCCGCGTCGAGCGCGGCGATGTCGCTGCCCGTCGAAGCGGACGCTGCCGCGCGTCGGCTCGATCGAGCCGCAGGATCAGCGCCCGGCGGTCGTCTTGCCGCAGCCGCTCTCGCCGACGAGCCCGAGCGTCTCGCCGCGCGCGACGTCGAAGGACACGCCGTCGACCGCGCTGCACCGTGGCCGACCGTGCGCCGCAGCAGCAGCCGCGCCGCGATCGGGAAGTACTTGACGCAGGCTCGTCGACCGCGGAGCGAGCGGCGCGTCGGCCACGGTCACGCGCCGTCACGCGCGGCGTCAGCGTGCAGGCGCGCTCGTCGGCGCAGTGGCAGCGCGACGCGATGCCCGGCCGCCGAGGCCGCGCAGCGGCGGCGCTCGCTCGCGGCAGCGCGCTCGCGCGAGCGGCGCAGCGCGGATGGAAGCGGCAGCCGGGGGCAGCGCGCACGGGTCGGGCACGCGTGCCCGGGGATGGCGCGCAGCCGCGCCGGCGTCCGCCGTCGAGCCGCGGCAGCGACGCCGAGCAGGCCGCGCGTGTAGGGATGCAGCGGGCGTCGAACAGCGCCGCGCACGGCGCCTCCTCGACCACGCGGCCCGGCGTACATCACGGCGACGCGGTCGGCGATCTCGGCGACGACGCCGAGGTCGTGGGTGATGAGCACGATGGCCATGCCGAGCTCGCGCTGCAGCTCGCGCGAGCAGCTCGAGGATCTGCGCCTGGATCGTGACGTCGAGCGCGGTCGTCGGCTCGTCGGCGATCAGCAGCTGCGGGCTGGCAGGCGAGCGCCATCGCGATCATCACGCGCTGGCGCATGCCGCCCGACATCTGGTGCGGATACTCGTCGACGCGCTCGCTCGGGCGCCGGGATGCCGCACCGTCGCAGCATCTCGACGGCGCGCTCGCGCGCGCCGCGCTGCGGCGATGCCGCTGGTGCAGCACGATCGCCTCGACGATCTGCTCGCCGATGGTGAAGACCGGGTTGAGCGAGGTCATCGGCTCCTGGAAGATCATCGAGATCTCCTTGCCGCGGATGCCTGCGCATCTCGCGCCGCGCCGAGCGTCGAGCAGATCGCGTCCCTTGAACACGACGCGGCCGCCGACGATCCGGCCCGGCGGCTGGCGAGCAGGCCGCAGGATCGACAGCGCGGTGACGCTCTTGCCGCAGCCCGATTCGCCGACGACGCCGAGCGTCTCGCCCGCGCGCGACCTCGAAGGAGACGCCGTCGCACCGCGCGCACGACGCCGGCGTCGCCGAAGAAGGCGTCTGCAGGTTCTCGACGCGGAGCAGCGGCTCGCTCATACCGGCCGCCGTCACGCGCCGGGATCGAGCGCGTCGCGCAGCCCGTCGCCGAGGAAGTTGAAGGCCATCACCGTGAGGAAGATCGCGACGCCCGGCACGTACAGCAGCCACGGGGAACGAGGTGAGCGCCCGGATGCTGCGGGCCTGGTTCAGCATGTTCCCCCACGACGAGGCCGGTTCCTGGACGCCGACCCCGAGGAACGACAGCACCACCTCGCCCAGGATGTACCCGGGCACCGAAATCGTCGCCGCGACGATCACGAACGAGAACGTGTTGGGGAGGATGTGCCGCGTGATGATGCGGAACCGGCTGACGCCGAGCGCCTCCGCTGCCGTCACGTATTCGTTGCGCCGGATCGACAGCACGAGCCCGCGGATGACTCGCGCGAGCCCGGCCCAGCCGATGAAGGCGAGAATCGCCACGATGCCGAGATAGACCTGCTGGCTCGGGAGGTCGACGGGGAAGACCGCGCGCAGCGCAATGATCAAGTACAGCGAAGGGATGCTCAGGAGCAGTTCCGTGCTGCGCATGATCGCCGAGTCGGTCATGCCGCCGAAGTAGCCGGAGATGCCGCCGAGCAGCAGCCCGAGCGAAAACGAGATCGAGGATGCCGATCAGGCCGACCGTGAGCGACACCTGCGCGCCGAACAGCAGGCGCGAGAATTCGTCACGGCCGAACGAGTCGGTGCCGAGCAGGTAGAACCGGCCGCTCTCCACGCCGAACAGATGCACGTTGGCCGGAAACAACCCGAGGATCCGGTAGTCCGAGCCGCGGACGAAGAAGCGCAGCGGCCGCTCGACGGCCGGAATCTCCTCGTAGGTGAACGTGGAGGGGTTCGCGAGACGGGTCTGCCGGACCAGGGGACGGAGGTGGAACCTGCCGCCGGTGTCCACCCAGTGCAGCGCCTGCGGCGGGTGGAAGTAGCGCTGGCGGTCCATGTCTTCCTGGGAGTACGGCGCGACGAACGGCGCCACCAGCGCCAGCAGATAGAAGACGACCAGCAGGGCGCCGAAATACGAATGGTTCTTTTTCAAAGAATCCCTCCGCGGAGGGATTCCTTCGCTATTCCGAACGCAGCGCTTCCATCGGCGCGACGCTCGCGGCGCGACGTGCCGGCAGATACCCGGCCAGCGCTATCACCACCGCCAGCACGGCCACGGCCGCACCGAGCACGAGCGGGTCGTACCCTTTCAGTCCGAACAGCAGCACCTCGGCCGCGCGACCGATGAGCACGGCAAGTACGAGGCCCAGCGGGACGCCGATGCCGGCCATGACTGCAACTTGCTTCAGTACCATGGCGCGCAAGCGCGCCGCCGTGGCGCCCAGCGCGAGCCGCAGGCCGATCTCGCGCGTGCGCTGCGCGACGAAATACGCCAGCACGCCATACAAGCCCACGGCCGCTAAGACGGTCGCGAGTAGTGCGAAGCCGGCAGACAGCGTCGCCACCAGGCGCTCGATGAACACGTTTTCGTCGATCACCTGACGCATCGTCGTCGGTTTGTCCACCGGTAGCTCGGGATCGAGACCGGTCACGACGCGCGGCACCAACGTCAGCAACGCCTCGGGAGGCACTGCGGCGCGCACGTAGAACGTCATCTGGTCGAGGAACGCACTCTGCTGCCGCGGTACGAAGAACTGCGGCGGCGCAGCATCCCGAACCTGCGCGTACTTGGCATCGCCCACGATGCCGACGATCTCCATGTCCGGCGGCTCTTTCGGATTCCCGTTGCCGATGTGTTTGCCGAGCGCGTCGTCGCCGAGCTTGAAGCGGCGCAAGAACGCCTGGTTCACGATGGTTACGCGCGGTGTGTCGACGGTATCGGCGGCCGTGAAGTCGCGGCCCGCGATCAGCGGAATCGCGAGCGTGTGGAAGAACCGGGTACTGACCGCATTCATCGAAGCGCTGTTTTCGGGGCCAGGCGGCCCAACGTCCATACCTTCTATTGCAATCCCCGCGCCCCAGTTGCTGCCCGACAGCAGCGGCACCATGGACGAGGCCACGTCGACGACGCCGGGTTGTGCCGCTAGCTCGGCCTCGAGCCGATCGTAGAAGCGCGTCGCCTGCTCTCGGCTATAGCCATTGCGCCGCGGCGATATCGTGAACGTCGCGACGGACGTTGCATTCATGCCGAGGTCCACACGCGAGAGATTCGCGAGGCTCTGTACGAACAGACCGGCGAGCACGAGTAGCACCGTCGACATTACGATCTGCGCGGTCGCGAGGGAGGAGCGAAAGCGACGCGCGCCGTGCGCACCGACCGCCTGCTGGGCTTGTCCCTTCATGGCGAGACCGGGATCGGCGCGGCTCGCTTTGATTGCCGGCGCAAGTCCAAACAGCAGCACTGTGACGAGCGCTGCACCGGCCGCGAACAGCAGCGCGGAGCCGCTCAGCGTGATGTCGAGATTCTCCACGGCGCTCGGCATCAGAGCGCGGATACTGCGCAACGTGACCAGCGCTACGGGCACGCTCGCGACGCCACCGGCGACGGCGAGCACCCCGGCTTCGAGCAGCGCCTGTCTCAACAAACGGCCTCGATCGGCCCCAAGCGACGCGCGAATCGCCATCTCACCTGAGCGTGCGGCACCGCGAGCCAACAGCAGGTTCGCGATGTTCGCGCACACCAGCAGCAGCACCAGCCCCGTCACGCCGAGCAACAGCGACGTGGGCGTCGTGGCTTGCTCCGGAAGCGTACTCTGGCCGCGCGCGCCGGGCTCGATCGTGAGCTGCCGATCGCGAAACCGAGCGAGCGCTTCGGGCGGCATGAAGCTGTTCAGCGGTGCCTCGACGTCATTGATGATGCCGCGATACGGGCCCGCCAGCGCCGCCTTCGCGGCGTCGATGGTGACACCGGGACGCAAGCGGCCGAACAAATACGCCCAGTATGACGTGCGGTCAGTGGGAGCGTTCTGCGCCGTCGGTTCCATCAGCCAGCGCAGCGTGATCGGCACGTACACGCGTGGGCGGTAGCCGATCGTGGTGCCGTCGAACCCCTGCGGTGCGACACCGACGATCGCCAGAGGTTGCCCGTTGACCGTCAGGGTTCTATCGACGACGTTCGGATCCGCGCCGAAGTAGCTGCGCCAGTAGTCGTAGCTCAGCACCGCGACGGCGCCCTCGCCAACCTTTGGCTCGTCCTGGCGCCCGATCAGGCGACCAAGCGCCGGCTTCAAGCCGAGCACGTCGAAGTAGCTACCCGAGATCAGCAGTCCGTTACCGACCGAGGTGCGGTGATCGTAGGCGAGGTTCGCCGGGAACGTCTTGTGCGCGGCAAGCCCCGTGAACACCGTTTGCTGCGCCTCGAGGTCGCGGAACATCGGGTAGCTGAACGTGTAGTCGCACTTGCCCGCCACGCTGCACATCGTGCTGCCCCACTTCGGGCCGGGCGCACCGAGATTCACGAGCTGGTCGGGCGCGGGCACGTTCATCGGTTGCAGCAGAACGCGGTCAAATAGGGAAAACATCGCGGTTGTGGCCCCGATACCGAGCGCGAGCATCGCGATCACCGTTGCCGACAAGCCGGGGCGCAGTCGCAGTTGCCGTAACGCGTAGCGAAGTTTGCTCATACCTCGCTACTCCTCACGCAGCACGCGCGAACGTGAGCACGATTGTCAGCGAGAACACGGGCACCCGTGCGAGGGAACGCAACGCGTAGCGAATGTCCCGAAGCAGCGTTCCCAACCTGCGTCCCCTACTCTGCGGCCAATGATTCGGCTGGCTCTACCGCGGACGCGCGGCGCGCCGGCACATAGCTCGCGAGCGCCGCGACGAGCGTGAGCCCGGCTGCGACGGCGGCGTAAGTCAGTGGATCGACGGGCTGCACGTCGTACAGCAACGCGCTCATCAGGCGCGTGGCGCCCGCGGCGGCCACGAGCCCGAGAACCACGCCGAGCCCCGCAAGCGTGACGCCGTAGCGCACGAAGCGGCGCTGAACGTCGCGCTGCTGCGCGCCGAGCGCGAGTCGAATCGCGATCTCGCGCCGCTGTTGCGACACGACGTAGGACAGGACGCCGTAGAGACCCACGACGCCGAGCACGAGTGCTGCCGAAGCGGCCACGAGCAGCATCACGAGCGTGAACGACGTGCGCGCCAGCGAGCGATCATAGAGATCCTGCATCGTGCGAACGCTAGCTACCGGCAGGCTGGCGTTGACGGACCACACCGCCCGCTCGATCTGGCGCGTAAGCGCCGGTGAGCCCGCGAGCGAGCTACGCACGGCGAACGCGACTCCGCGCGGCAGGTAATACGATTGAGCTTGGTAGAAATCCTTCATGACGGCTGGCCAGTAGATGATCTTCGGTGGCGGCTGGTCCGCGCCCAGCAAGCGCACATCCTCGACGACGCCGACGATCTCGCGCCACGGGTTCGTTGATCTCGCGCCCCCCGCGCCACGGATCTTTTTCCCGAGCGCCACCTGAGGTGTCCCCCACAGTTCGCGGGCGAGGCTTGCCGAAATCATCGTGACGGTTCGGGTGTCGTCGATGTCCGCCCAGTCGATATCGCGGCCGGCGACTACGCGCGTGCCCATCGTGGCGAGATACTCCGGCGATATCGAGCGGTAGACGTGCAACGCGAAGTTTCCGCCGGTGCCGTATTCGGCGCCTTCGATGTCGATGCCGTCCCAGTTCGCGCCGCCGAACTCCATCGGCAGACCGTCCACCCAGCCTGCGGCAGTCACACCGGGAATCGCCTTGACCGCGGCGGCAATCGCGCGCTGCTGTTGCAGCACGGTCAAGTCGTCCGGTACCACCTGCGGAGGAAACACCAGTCTGAACGTCTGCAGCGACTCGGCACCGACGAAGCCAGGTTCCACATGCCGCAACGCCTGGAACGTGCGGATCATGAGCCCCGAACTGACGAGCAGCAGCAGCGCGAGCGCGACCTGACCCACGACCAACGCACTTTGCGTACGCTGTTGCACACGCCCGGCCGTGCCGCCACGCGAGCCCCGCAACGCCGTCGACAGACGCACTCGTGCGACTCGCAGCATCGGCACGACGCCGATCGTGCCGGCAGCCACGGCCGTGAGGCTCGACGCGAACGCGAGCGCGCGGCCGTCCATGGCGATCGACGCCAGCCTCGGCAGCTGGGGTGGCGCCAGCGCGAGCAACAACTGCAGGGCAGCGTAGCCTAACCCGATGCCGACTACCGCGCCGATGATCGCGAGCAGCCCCGCCTCGACGAGTAGCCCGCGCGCGATCGGCCACGAGCCCGCACCGAGCGCTGCGCGCACGCCGAATTCCTGGCCACGCCGCTCGCCACGCACGAGCAGCAAGTTCGTGACATTCGCGCAGGCGATCAGGAGCACGATCGCCGATCATCGCCATCACGACCCACAGCACGTCGCCGACATTGCCGACGACGTTGGCCTTCAATGTCTGCAGGGCGGGAGTGATCTTCCAGCCCTTCTCGAGGTAGACGTCTCTGCCGCTGACACCACCTGGGAACGGAAACTTGTCGATCCAGATCGGCAGCAGGCGTGCGAGATCCGCATTGGCCTGCTCGAGCGAGACGCCGGGCTTCAGGCGTGCGACGCCTTCGCCGAAGAACGGCGGTGGAACCAACCTCGACCGGTCGAAGCGATACGCGCCGATCACGTCGGCGGCCCGGTCGCCGAAGCGGAACGTATCCGGCATTACGCCGACGATCTCGGTCTGAAAGCCGTTGACCATTATCGTTTTGCCGACGACGTTCGGATCGCCGCCGAACCGTCGCTTCCAATACGCGTATCCCAGTAGCCCGACCGGCGTATTGGCGAGATTCTCGTCCGATTCGTCGATCCAGCGGCCGAGAAGTGGTTTGACGCCGTACGTCTGGAGTACCCCGCCGGTCACGAGGGCCGCAGGCACCTGCTCCGGTTCCGCGAGCCCAGTGACGCTCGCGGTGGTCGGTTGCCAGAAACCGAGGGTCGCGAACGAGCGATTCTCCTCGCGATACGTGACGAACATGGAGGGCGAGAGATTGAGCCCGCCGGCGATGGCCGTGATGCCCGGCGCACCGGGTGCGTCGTGCCAGATGGCCACGAGCTCGTCGGCCTTCGGGTACGGCAGCGGCTTCAACAGCACACCGTCGACGACGCTGAATACGGCGGTGTTGGCGCCGATGCCGATCGCCAGTGTCACGACAGCGATCAGCGTGAACAGCGGATTGCGACCGAGACCGCGCACCGTGTACCGGACGTCGCGAGCCAGGTTGTCGAGCGCGGTCGTCAGGCTCATCGTGCTTCCCCCTACTCCGAGCGCAGCGCCTGCATCGGATCGACCGACGCTGCGTGTCGCGCCGGCAGCCAGCTCGCAATCAATGCGGCCGCACCGAGGCCCCCTATGGCGACGGCGAACACCGCCGGGTCGAGCGGGCTCACGGTCTGTATCTGTGCCGCGAGCACGCGACCGAGCGCCACGGCGATCGCGGCGCCGATCACGAGCCCGAGGACGATCAGGCGCCCGCCCTGCGTCAGGACCATGCGCACGACGTCGGTCGTGCCCGCGCCGAGCGCCACGCGTAGTCCGATTTCAGCCACGCGTTGCGTGACGGCCCAGGTCAGCACCCCGTAGATGCCGATCACGGCCAATGCAAAGGCGGTGACCGCGAACACGAGTGTCAGCGCCATGGCCGCTCGTTGCGGCCCGAGCGATTGCTGCAGGCGCGTGTCCATCGGCTTCGTGTCGAACAACGGAACGTCGCGATCGAGGCGTAGCGCGGCCGCTTCTGCGGCACGCGCGAGCTGATCGGGAGCCAGCGTCGTGCGTAGCGTGAACGCACCGTTGCGATCAGGGCGCTGCTGATAGTGCCAGTACACCGATTCCTTGCGCGGATCTTCCGCAAGGCTGCCGCGCTTCACGACCCCCACGACACCTACGATTGTGTACCACTGGTCGGCGGAGTCGAGCATGCGGCGCACGCGCTGACCGAGGACGTTGCCCCTGGGCCAGTACTTGGTCGCGAAGTTCTGATCGACGATTGCGACGCGCTCCGGCTCCGTAGCGTTGAAGTTGCGTCCGCGGACGACCGGGATACCGAGTGACGGGAAGTAGCCTTCGCTGATCGAAGTCTCGAATGAATGTGGCGGCGTTCCTTCTGGCGCCTGGTAGCCGTCGATAGCCATGCTCGTCTGAGAGTTGGCGCCGCTGAACGGGAGGTCCGACACGTAACCGATTGCGTTCACGCTCGGGAGTGCGCCGAGTTCTGGTAGAGCACGATCGAAATAGCGCCGGACGGCCGCGGAATCCGGATATTGGCCGGTTGGAAGCGCCACGCGGGCGGTCCACACGCCTTCGGCGGCGAAGCCCGCGCCCGCAGAGCGAAGCTCGTAGAAGCTGCGCGTCAGCAACCCGGCGCCGACGAGCAGCGCAACGCTGGCGGCGATCTGCACGACGACGAGCGTGCCTCGCGTGGCGCGAGCCGCACGGCTACCCGCTGTGCGGCGCCCAGCGTCATGGGCGATGCCGGCCGTGCTGACGCGGATTGCGCCGAGTGCGGGCAACAGCCCGGCACCGAGCGCGGCGACGACAGCGACGCCCGCAGTGAAACAAACTACGCGCCAATCGAACCCGAACTCGAAGCCCTGGCTCGCGCGATCGAGGCCGAGCGCGCGCACGAGCGCGAGGCCACCGTAGGCCACCACGAACCCGACGTCCCGCACCGACGGCCGCTAGCACCAAGGCTTCGGCGAGCACCAGGCGCAGCAATTGTGTTCGTGTCGCGCCGAGCGTAGTGCGCAGCGCGAGTTCGCGGTGACGCGATGTAAGTCGGGCGAGCTGGAGATTCGCGAGGTTTGCGCAGGCGATCAATAAGACCGCGAGCACGGTGGCCTGAAGAACGAGCAACAGCTGCGTCAGGTCGCCGACGACCGCTTCGCGCCACGGTTGCGCACGGCCTGTAAAGCCAGCCACTGTGATGGCCTTTTGGACTAACGGCACTCGGTCCGCTACGCGATTCAGGATGACATCGAACTCGGCGTTCAGCTGAGCGACTGTTGCACCCGGCTTCAATCGCCCGATCGCGACGGAAAACTCGCTGAGCCGACCTGCGTCGCCAGCCTGGTCCGGCGTGAATGCATAGGGGACCCACGCGTCGACGACGCGATTCGGAAAGCTGAACCCTGCGGGCATCACCCCCACGATTTGGAGCGTCTGGCCGTCGAGCCGGACTTCCTTGCCGAGGATATCGGTGCGACCGCCGAAGCGTTGCATCCACAGATCGTGGCTCACCACGGCAACGCCGTCGTTGCCGGGCGTGGCTTCCTGCTCCGTGAACGCGCGGCCGAGTTGTGGCGCAACGCCGAGCACGGCGAACAGCGATGGCGAAGCCATCGCGACCGCGACTTCCTGGGTGGGGCCTTCGCCTGCCAGCGCACGGCCTGCGATGCGGAAGATTCCGAGCTCCGCCAGCGACGGCGCCTGCGCGCGCCGATCCAGGTAGTCCGGAATCGAGATGCCGGCATTAGGCAGCCCGAGTTTCTCGTACGCGTTGTAGACCATCACGAGCCGATCGCCGTCCGGGTACGGCAGCGGCCGCAGGAACAGCCCGTTGATGAGGCTGAAGACCGTCGTGTTCGCGCCAATGGCGATCGCGAGCACCAGCACGGTCACGCCCGCATGCAACGGACGGGTGCGGAATGCGCGCAGCGCGTAGCGCAGGTCCTGGAGCCAGCTCACTGCGGCGCGCGACCGTGTCGGGCGTGCTCGGCGATGCGCTTGTCTTCCTCCGCGCGCAGGCGTTGCAGCGTCTCTTCATCGACGACGCGGCCGTCGAACATATGGATTTTTCGCTCCGCGTAATCGGCGTAACGCGGATCGTGCGTGACGATGACGATCGTCGCGCCGTCGCCGTGCAGATCGCTCAACAGGCTCATGACCGACTCGCCGTTCTTCGAGTCCAGGTTGCCGGTCGGCTCGTCGGCGAGCAGCACGGACGGGCTGCCTACCAGTGCACGTGCGACTGCAACGCGCTGCTGCTGACCGCCGGAGAGCTGCGACGGATAGTGCTGCAAGCGATGCGCCATGCGCACACGTTCGAGCGATTGCATGACGCGCTGCTTGCGCTCGGCGGCACCCATACCTGCGCGATACGTCAGCGGCAGCTCGACGTTCTCGTACACCGTGAGGTCGCCGATCAGGTTGAACGCCTGGAAGATGAAACCGATCTCTTTGTTGCGGATGTGCGCGCGCTGCGAGTTGTCGAGGTTCTCGACGGGCGTTGCGTTGAGCAGGTAGCGCCCGCCCGTCGGCGTATCGAGCAGCCCCAGGATCGACAGCAATGTCGATTTGCCGCAACCCGAAGGCCCGGAGATCGACACGTACTCGCCGGTGCCGATTTCGACGTGCACGCCGGAGAGCGCGTGGGTTTCGACTTCTTCGGTGTAGAAGACTTTCTTCAGATCCTCGAGCTTGATCAGAGCCGCTCTGGCTACTTCGTTCATTGGCGTTGCCCCTCAGTTCAGACGAATGCGATCGTTGTCGTCCCAGGCGGACGTGTCGGAAAGAATGACCTGGTCGCCGGCAGTGAGGCCTTTGACGATCTCGACGGCGTTCACCGACGTACGGCCGATTTCCACCGGCACGCGCACGGCGTAGCGGCCATCCTCGATGAGCTTTGAACAGACCAACGGTGCTGTTCGGTTGGCCGTATGCGGGACGGCCCGTGAACAATACCTGTGGCAGGCGCTCGATCTCGATGGTGCCGTCGACCGACAGATCGGGCCGCGCGCCTTGCGGCAGTGGGCCCGTGAAGTCGACGTCCACTTGTACCGTGCCCTGCTGGACGGCGGGGTCGATGCGTACGACCTGTCCGGGCACGATGCCGTTGCGCGTGTCGACGCTCACCGTTTGACCAATCTGAACGTCGCGCGCCTGGGTCTCCGGGATGTTGATCTCGGCGCGCAGATCGTCGGGTCGCGCGACGCGCGCGATGTTCTGACCGAGTGTCAGGGTCTGACCGTCTTCCGCGAGCATCTGCTGCAGCACGCCGGCCACACCGGCGCGCACTTTGAGCCAGTCGACCTGCTGCTGCTTGCGCTCGTAGGCGTTACGCACCTGCGCCACGTGCGCCTCGCGTGCCGCGATCTGCGCCTTGATGGTGTCGGCGAACTGTGCAACCCGATCCGTTTCGATCTCGAAGCGTACCTTGAGCTGCTCGGCCATGAGCTCGGATCGCTGCACCTGCAGCGCGGGTATGACGTCGCCCGCCGCCCTCTCGGCTTCGGCTTGAGCCGCTCGGACTCGTAATCGGTGCGCGCGGCTGCAAGCGCGGCGCGCTGATCGAGCGCCTGGCTCTTCAGCGTGAGCTTCATCTCCTCGAACTCCGCCCGCGCGGCGTCGAGCGCGAACTTCGCTTCGTCGGTCTCACGCAGCAACTCGGGGTTCGTCATTTCGACGAGCACTGTGTCGGCCTCGACCACCGCACCCGGTTTCACGATGACGCGCTCCACGCGGCCCGCCGTCTGCGCCGCGATCCAGCGGATCTCGCGCGGCACCAGCGTGCCGGGCCCGCGAACCTGTCGCAGCATTTCGCCCTGGCGTACGTTGTCGATCCAGACCGACGCGCGTGCGACCGACGGTGCCGCCGGCTCGAGGCGCGCGACCAGGACCGACGCAACGACGACCAGCAACACGGCTCCCCCACCGATCGCGAGCTGGCGGGCCCGTTTGCGACGTTTATTTTCTGGGCGAGGAATATCCATGGTCAGGGGATTGCAATCGCCGTGCCATACACAAAGGCGCCAAACGCCGCGGCCGCCCTGCTGCGCGGGGCCGCGCACGTCCCGGAACCGGCGCCGCCGTCCCGATTGTGGGACGCCGCGCTTAGGGCTGAGCGGTCCGCTGTGCCGTCGTCAGCAGCGCGAGTCCGGCCAATATCGCAAACATACCGATGCTGGCCGACAACGACGGTCGCTCACCGAGCTGGATCCAGGCCGCGAAGACGCCGACGATCAGGCACGGTGAGCGCATTCAAGCCGCTGATGGTAGCCGGCAGCCGTTGCAGGATATACAGCCACAGGAAAGTGGCGATGGCCATGCCGCCGACGCCGTTGTAGATCAATGCGGCGATGAAATAGCCGTTCCACTCGATCGGCCGCTCCGGGATCAGCAAAGCCGCCGCGATCAAGGGCAGCATGCCCCACACCATTTGCCACGCAGTGATCGACAACAGCTCGTTGCGGTCGCGGATGGGGATGGTTTTGAAGATGATCACGCTGATCGCCCACGAGATGCCGGCGCCGAGCGCTAGCAGGCTGCTCGCGAGCCCGCCGGCCGAGCTCCACAGCTCGAGCACCAAGACGAGACCCGCCAGAATCAGGCCTGCCGCCGGCCACTGCCAGCCGCGCAGCCGATCCGGCAGGAACGGCCAGCCGAGCACGATGACCCAGAACGGCATGGTGTAGCCGAGTACCGAGCTCTTGCCGGCTGCGCCGCTATTGATCGCGAGGGAGATGAGGCCCACGAACCCCGCGGTCTGGAACAGTCCGAGAAATACGCTTTTGACGACGTGGCGCGGCTTCAGCGGCACGCCGAGCACCAGCAACACGGCGAACAGCAGGACGGCGCCGAACGTACCGCGCAGCGCCGCGAATTCCATCGGGCCCACATAGCTGCATCGCGACTTTCATCACGACCCAGTTGTAGCCCCAGATCAACGCGAGAAGTGCGAGCGCAATCAGCGGCCCCGAACGGCTGGCCGCCGGGGTCATGGCTTGTGAGGAAGCGTTCATCACTGTCCGACGAGGAGGAGGCGCGAGGCAGCCTGCCGGCTATCGGCGTGTCGGTCAAGTCGCTGATGCGCGTCAGTCCGTGCCGATGTACGCGTCGGCTTCGATCTCGACGAGCATCTCGGGGCTGATCAGCTTCGAGACCTCGACCATGGTCGTCACCGGACGAATGTCGCCGAAGAACTCGCCGTGTACTTTGCCGGCTTCTTCCCATCGCCCGATGTCCGTCACGAACATGCGCGTGCGCACGACGTCGCTCATCCTGGCTCCGGCCTTTTCAAGTGCGCTCTGAATGTTACGCAGGCACTGGCGTGTTTGCTCGGCCAGATCGCCGACGCCCGACGATGTTGCCGTCAGCGCCACCGGCCGTGGTACCGGACACGTGGATATATGGCCCGACGCACACCGCCCGCGAGTAGCCGACGACCGGCTCCCATTTGGAGCCCGAAGAGAAGTTCTTGCGGCCCATTGTTCCAGCCCTCAACGAGGAGCGCGCATGTTACACGCAACCATCGCGGCCTGATGCTGCGAGCGCAGCGCTACGCCCCTCACTGTGCGGCGGCGCGCAGCCGTGCACGGTTCGCCTCGAGAAGCTTGCGGACGCTCGTAGCTGGTTTGCCGGTGAGGTCCGCGACCGCCGTGCTCGGCTCGCGCAGGTACGGTGAATCGAGCTCTCTCGCGAACGCCACCGCGCCGTTGATCGCTGCTTCCGCCATACCCGAGGCTTGTAGCTGACGCCGATACTCTTCTTCAGTCTGCACGACGAGCTCGACACGCTTGCCGCTGATCTCGCTCGCGAGCGCCACGAGCTCGCGCGGCCCGATCGCATCGGGGCCCGTGATGTTGTAGGCCTTGTTGTCGTGGCCGGAGCTGGTCAGCACGGCCGCGGCGGCGGCTGCGCAATCTTCGCGCGTGACGTAAGCGACGCGCGCGTCTGGCGTGAATGTCACGAGCTTGCCGTCGCGCACGATCTGCTCGGCCTGGTCCGGCAGTCCGTTCGCGTAAATCTGATTGCGCAACAGCGTCCACGCGACGCCACTGTCTTGCAGGAAGATCTCGGTGCGCCGGTGGTCTACGCCGATCATCGAAGTGGTGTAACGGTCGGCGTTCACGTACGACGTGTAAGCGATTTGCTTGACGCCGACGCGAACGGCTGCATCGATCGCGGCCTTGTGCAGCTCGGGCCTATTGCCGCCGCCGCCGTTCACACTGATCAGGAGCAGCCGCGTACCACCGCGAAACGCAGCGTCCAGTGATTCCGGCTTTGCGAAGTCGCCGAACCGTACACTGGCGCCGCGCTTGGCATACGCCTTTAGCGCATCGGTTTCCGGCGTCCGGCTCACGAGAATGAGATCGGCCGGCGCGACACGGCGCGCGAGCAGCGCGTCGATCACGAGACCGCCAAGCTGCCCCGAGGCGCCGGAGATGATGATTTTGTCGGCCGCCAACGCGATCTGGCTCAGGCAGAGCAGTGCGAGGCCGGCGATCAGTTTGCGCAACATGTATCGACTACCTTTTGGCTTCGCGTGGCTCGCTGCGACGGCTTTCGAGCCCCGCGACAGCATAGAGATCGCGGCTCTCGGCGGGCGTCAGCGGCCGGTTCGCGCCCCGGTACAGTTCGCCCAACGCGACCGTATGGTAGCGGATGCGGATCACGCGGCTCACAGCCAATCCCACCGCCGCGAGCGCCGGCCGCAGATCGCGATGGCGTGTCTCGCGCAGTGTCATGTGATACCACGTGTTGCTGCCTCTCGCGCCGCCGCCCTCGATCGCGACGATCTTGGCGGTGCCGTCGTCGAGCTCGACGCCTTCTTGCAGACGTTGCGTCTGCGGCTCGCTCGGCTCGCCGAGTAGCCGCACTGCATATTCGCGTTCGACTACAGCGCTTACTTGCATGAGTTTCGAGGCCAAATCGCCGTCGGTGGTGAAGACGACCAGGCCCGACGTGTTGAGGTCCAGAGGGCTCACGTCAATCCACCGCCCTCGGCGTGGCCGCGGCAAGTCGCGCCCTGCACTGCCCTCGCTCGCGCCTCGCGTCGCACCGGCTTTGTAGTACGCGAGGAAATCATGCACCGGCCGCGCGTGCGCGCTGGCAGTGAGCCGCAAGGGCTTGCCGTCGAGGCAGACGCGCTCGCGGCCCTGCAGCTGCTGGCCGAGCTTCGCCACGCGGCCATTCACGGTGATACGGCCTTCGGCCACCCAGCGTTCGATCGAACGCCGCGAACCGATACCGGCATTCGCCAGAATCTTCTGGATGCGTTCAGGCACGTGACAACCTTCAGGCTTCGCGCGCTTCGGTCTCGGTGTCGATGAGGTCGGGCCCTTCGAGATCCGCGCCGTCGTCCTCATCGCTTTCTTCGTCGTCGAAGCCGACGGCGCTCGAGTCATCGGCAGCACCCGCCGTTTCATCGTTCGCCGGCGCCAGGCCGACATCCGTAGAGCCGGCCACAGGCACCGCCTGCGCCGCCACATCGCCGGCCTCGAGCCCGGCTTCCAGCGTGTCGATCAGGTCTGCTTGTGGGCTGAGCTCGGGCACCCCGTCTTTGATATCGGCCAACGTCGGTAGCTCTTCGAGCTTCTTCAAACCGAAATAGTCGAGGAAGTCTTTCGTAGTGCCGAACATGGCTGGCTTGCCCGGTACGTCGCGATGACCGACCACGCGCACCCAGTTGCGCTCGAGCAGCGTGCGAACGATGTTCGTGCTGACGACGACCCCGCGCACCTCTTCGATTTCGGCTCGCGTGATGGGTTGCCGGTAAGCGATCAGTGCCAGCGTCTCGAGCAACGCGCGTGTATAGCGCGGCGCACGCTCTTCCCACAGCGGCTGGAGCCAGTCGCTCATGGAGCGCTTGACCTGAATTCGATAGCCCGTCGCAACTTCCTTCAGCTCGATGCCGCGGCTTTCGTATTCAGCCGAGAGTGTGTCGATGATGCGCTTGATCGTCGCGCGATCCGGCTCAGACCCACGTGCCGCAAACAGTTCCGACAGGCGGTCCAGCGTCAACGGCCGGCCGGCTGCTAGCAGCGCCGCTTCGATTACATGCTTGAGCTCGTTTTCATCCATTGTATTGATCGTCCGTTCCACTGCTTTGCACGCGATCTTCGGTCAGTTCTTCGGGGCCGGGTGCCGCCTGCGCGGCGCGGATGTGAATCGGGCCGAAAGGGTCGGTTTGCACGACGTCGATCAGCATCTCTTTGATGAGCTCCAGGATCGCGAGGAAAGTCACCGTGACGCCGATCCGGCCTTCGCGCGCGTCGAAGAGACGCTGGAACTCCACGTAACGTTCCGTCTGCAGCGTTACCAGAATGTTCGACATGCGCTCGCGGACCGATAGCGGCTCACGGCGCACGTGGTGATGCGCGAACATCGTCGAACGCTCGAGCGCCTCTTTGAAGACGACGAGCAGTTCCTTAAGCGTAATATCAGGCAGCTTCGCCACGACCGGCCGCTCGGTAACCTCGGCGCTGGTCTGGAGTACGTCGCGCTCGAGACGCTCGAGCAAGTCGATGTCGCCCGCTGCCTTCTTGAAGCGTTCGTATTCCTGGAGGCGGCGGACCAATTCGGCACGCGGATCCTCTTCGTCATCCTCGCCTTCGGCGGAACGCGGCAGCAGCATGCGCGATTTGATCTCCGCCAGTGTGGCGGCCATCACGAGGTATTCGCCCGCGAGCTCGAACTGCATTTCCGTCATGAGCTCGATGTACTGGACGTACTGGCGCGAGATTTCGGCGATGGGAATGTCGAGGATGTCGAGGTTCTGTCGCCGGATCAGGTACAGCAGCAGATCGAGCGGCCCCTCGAACGCCTCGAGAAACACCGATAGTGCGTAGGGGGGAATGTAGAGGTCGCGAGGCAGCTCGGTAATCGGCTCCCCTTCGACGACGGCGAACGGCATCTCGCCCTGGCTGGGCGGCCCGACTTCCGGGCTCACGGGCGGCGGTGTATTCGGTACCAAGCGCAGGTTCGGCTTGGCCGGTTTGGCGGCTTCTTCGGTCAACCTAGTGGAATCCTTGCAGCGGCAAAGAAGAACTCGAGAAAGAACGCGACAAATGGCTCGATGACGCGCCACAGCACGCCGACCGGCGGCAGCATCAATACGAGCACGATGATAATGCCAAAGGGCTCGATCCGGTCGAGCACATCCGAGGCCGGCGGCGGGAGTAAGCCGGCGAGCACGCGCCCGCCATCGAGCGGCGGGATCGGAATAAGATTAAAAACCATCAGCAATACATTGATCTGTATGCCGAACTGGCAGACCAGCAGCAGCCACGCGCTGACTATGCTCGAGTCGGACAACAGAGCGCCTATGAGCATCGCGAACAGCGTCCATACCGTGGCCATCGCGAGATTCGCGCCCGGGCCGGCAGCGGCTACCAGGATCATGTCGCGTTTGGGGTGGCGAAGGTTACGGAATGCCACCGGCACGGGTTTAGCCCAGCCAAACGCGGAGCCGCTGAACCACAGCATGGCGAGCGGCAAGACCACAGTACCGAGCGGGTCGATATGTTTCAGCGGATTCAACGTCAGCCGGCCCAACATGAACGCCGTGGGATCGCCCAGCTTCTTTGCCGCCCAGCCATGCGCGACTTCGTGCATCGTGATGGCGAAGATTCCCGGAACCGCAGCGGCCGAGATCGTGAGGACTAGCTGAGCGAGATTCATTCCCTGCATCGCCGCATTATACGTGCGCTGCGTGCCGCTCAGCTTTCGAATGCGGATACGTCGCCCTTGCCTCTGCGTACGACAACGGTTTCATCGCCACTCAAGTCGAGGACCGAGGTTGGCTCCACGCCGCAGTGGCCGCCGTCGATAACCAGCTCCACGTGACGCGCGAGCCGGTCGCGAATCTCTTCCGCGTCGGTCAGCGGCAATGAGTCGCCCGGTAGCAGCAGGGTTGAGCTCATCAGTGGCTCCCCAAGCGCACCGATCAACATCTGCGCGATTTCGTTGTCGGGTACGCGGATTCCGATCGAGCGTTTTTTCGGATCCTGGAGCCGTTTCGGCAGCTCGTGCGTGGCCTTCAGTACGAAGGTGTAAGGTCCGGGCGTCAGTGACTTCAGCAAGCGATAGGCCGAATTTTCCACCCGTGCGTAGATCGAGATATCCGAAAGATCACGACATGCGAGCGTGAAGTCGTGATCGCGCTCGATGCCGCGCAAGCGTCGTACGCGCTCGAGGGCGCCCTTGTCGCCGAGGTGCCAGCCGAGTGCGTAGCTCGAGTCCGTGGGGTACACCACGATGCCGCCTTCGCGGATGATGTCGGCGGCGCGGCTAAGCAGCCGCAGCTGCGGATTGACGGGGTGGACTTTGAAGTACTGGCTCACTCAGTCATTGTACGATCGGTTTGGGACGCCAGGCCAAGGGGGTTAAGATGCCCACTCGGCCCGTAAACAGCGCGAATTCATGCAGTTACTGTTCGACTTTATCCCCCTCATCGCCTTTTTCGTCGCCTATAGGCTGTTCGACGTGTATGTGGCCACCGCAACCCTGATGGTTGCGATGGTGGCTGTCGTCGCCTATCAGTGGCTGCGACATCGCAAGGTCAGCAACATTCTGGTGGCGTCGACGCTCCTCGTGTTGGTATTTGGGGGCATCACGCTGACTCTGCGCAACCCCGTGTTCATCCAGTGGAAGGTCACGGTGGTGAACTGGGCGGTCGCAGGCGCGTTTTTGGCGAGCCAGCTGTTCAGCGCGCAAACGCTGACCCAACGAACGATGGGGCATGCAATCGAACTCGCACCGGCACAGTGGCGTTACCTCAATATGAGCTGGGTCGTGGCGTTCGCTGTAATCGGCGCCATCAATCTGTTCGTGATGTACAACTACGACCAAGGCACGTGGGTGAGCTTCAAGGTCTGGGGGCAGATGGGATTGCTGCTGGTGACCGTAGTTGTGCAAGCCATCTGGATCTCACGACACATGCCACAGAGCGAAGCCGACAAAAACGGGTAGCGCTGTGCCGCACGCCTTCAACGCATACGACGCTCCGAACATGGCAGGCCTCCACGCGCACGCTGCGTCGTGGCGCCTCGCGCCTCTAAAACCCCTGCTGGTGTGCCCGTGACGGCAGACCGCGTTGCCATGATCCGAGCTCGTCTCGAGCAGGCCTTCGCACCGGACGAGCTCGACATCATCGACGACAGCCACCGGCACGCGGGCCACGCAGGAGCGAAGGACGGTCGCGGCCACTTTCGCGTCCGAATCGTCTCGCAGCGGTTTACCGGCACCAAAACTCTGGAGCGACATCGGATGGTATATGCTGCGCTCGGTAACCTGATGCAGACCGACATCCACGCGCTGAGTGTCGATGCGCACGGTTCAGGCGACCAATAACAAGCATTCCAAGGTGTAGTGATGGTCACAAGACTCACGAAATTCACGACGCTTACCATCGTCGCGCTGGGCATGAGCGCCTGTGCACAGAACGACAAAGCTGGCGGCGAGAGCGCTCTCGGGCCCGGCAAAGTGGCGACGGTAAATGGCAAGCCGATCGCGGAATCCGTGCTACGGGTGTACGCGCTCGCCTCAAGTCGCAAGAGCTTCGATGATCTCAGTGCTGAAGAACGCGGCAAACTGCTCGACGATCTCATCGGCGTTGAGGTGCTAAGTCAGCAGGCGGAGAAGGACGGCATTGCGGCATCGCGTACCGTTGCCGCGCAACTTGAGCTGCAGCGGCTACAGCTCGTCGCGCGTGCGATGGCCACAAGCTACTTCGAGAAGAACCCGGCGACTGATGCCGATCTACAGAAAGTGTACGAAGAGAATTTGCCACGCCTCACAGCTCAGCAGTACAAAACGCGACACATTCTGGTCGACACGAAGGACGAAGCAGAGAAAGTCATCGCTCAGCTGCGCGCGGGCAAGCAGTTTGCGGATCTGGCGAAGGAGCGAGCCAGCGGTAAGACGGGCCCCAATGGGGGCGACCTCCCCTGGTTCACTGCCGATTCCATGAACCCCCAGATCGTCGCGGCCGTTATGCCGATGAAAATTGGGTCGTTCACATCAGAGCCCGTGCAAACCGAGTTCGGCTATCACGTGCTCATACTCGACGATACCCGCAAGGGGGAAGCGCCGACGCTCGAATCGCTACGGAAGGATCTCACCACTGCCGTGGAGAGGAAGCGCCTGGACGACTACATCAAGACGTTGCGGGCGGCAGCGGCCGTTTCGTTGGGGCCGTGATTTCTACTCTTCCGAGATGAAGTGATAGATCCCAACGCCCGTTTTTACTCGCCGGCTATCTTTGCCGCGGGAAGGCACTTTGCTGTCCTGGGCGGCCAACCAGTTATCCAATTCGTTGAGGAGTTGGGGACCCTTCGCCCGGATCAATGCATTGAAGGCCGGGATCAGGTCTTGCCGCAGTCCATTATCGGCGAAGACAATTCGCTCGAATCGGCGCAATCCTGGGCTGCTATCCATATTGAATTCGTACGTGTTGATAAAGTCCCGTACGACCTCCCCAAAACGCTGTAGAGCATTCGGGTCGAAGTCTCGCGTGATATATGCACGCGCGAGAACCTTGAAGGAGCCGCTGGCGAGCCGTTCAACTGCACCAACGCGAAGGAGTTCGTCGAGCATGGCTCGCGCTGCCATGTCGCCGCTGTATTTGCGAACGAGATTAGTGAAGCTCGCTCCATTTGGGGCGTCAAACGGGAGATCGAGCGGCATTCCGTATGGTCCGGTGAACTCAGGGCCTGTATGCCACCCGTCCAGCACTCTGATTACGCGGTTCAGGTTCGCGGGAAAGTCGAGCTCGGCACCGCTTGCCAGAAGCGCTTCTTGCCTGGCTACCTCCTTGCGAGTTAGGCCAGTAAGGATAGCGATCCTCGACAGCGAAACCTTTCGCTCTGGTAGCGAAAAGTCGCTCGCGGCTACTTCAACGAAGACCGTCTTCAGGACCTCGGCAAGTTCACCAAAGGATATTCCATGCCGCAGCAGCATCCTGACGAGAGGATGGAGGATTTTCCTAAAGGCGGCGAGCAGCCCCGGACGTACCGTGCCGGTCATAGGTATGGAAACTGAAAGCGACTGAGCACACAAACCACAAAGGCACCCCGACCGAGAACATCGGCGTGTTGCTGGTCGACTTCCGCAGGACTGCGGAGGCGATCATTCTCTATTGGTTTGTAAGATTACCAGCCCAACAGGCTGACGTGGAATGCTTTTCGCTAGTTCGCGGGTGACAGCGCCACGACAGCGCCGTCGTATTCAACCCCGGCAAGGACCACCCCGCCCGGAACAGGCTGCGTTCCCACGGCCTCAAACACCGCACCGGAAGTCGGTAGAAGGCCAGGATTCAGCGCCAACTCCGACGAGTAGTCGACGGAAACGCCGCCCATAACAAGACTGGCCGTTCGGGTATCGACTGCGTCAACGATGCCCATTAGAGCCACAGGGGAAACGCCGGCTACATAAGGCTCCGCGAGCTTTTGTAATGTCAGGGCGTCCGCAGTATCTAACGTCACCAAGACATAATCGCCGGGGCCAACGTCGCTAGCAGCGGAGCTGCCAACGACAAACTTCTGGCCCAAGACCACGACTACGGTAGTCTCCCCAGACGAGCCCAGCATCTCCACTAGGCCCAGGGCGCCAGACTTTGTCATCCCGCGACCGCCGCTGCCACTTTGGCCACGGCCACCGCTACCGCTCTGGCCGAAAACGTCTGCGAGGCTGATCGCCCGGCCGCCGCTGCCGCTCTGGCCGCGCTCACCGCTGCCGCTTTGGCCGAGAAGGCCGCTACCACTCTGACCTCGACCACCGCTGCCACTTTGGCCACGGCCGCCACTACCGCTCTGGCCGAAAACGTCTGCGAGGCTGATCGCCCGGCCGCCGCTGCCGCTCTGGCCGCGCTCACCGCTGCCGCTTTGGCCGAGAAGGCCGCTGCCACTCTGACCTCGACCACCGCTGCCACTTTGGCCACGGCCGCCACTACCGCTCTGGCCGAAAACGTCTGCGAGGCTGATCGCCCGGCCGCCGCTGCCGCTCTGGCCGCGCTCACCGCTGCCGCTTTGGCCGAGAAGGCCGCTACCACTCTGACCTCGACCACCGCTGCCACTCTGGCCACGGCCACCGCTGCCGCTCTGGCCGCGCTCACCGCTGCCGCTTTGGCCGAGAAGGCCGCTGCCGCTCTGACCTCGACCACCGCTGCCACTCTGGCCACGGCCACCGCTGCCGCTCTGACCACGCTCGCCGCTACCGCTTTGGCCGAGAAGGCCACTGCCGCTCTGACCACGCTCGCCGCTACCGCTTTGGCCGAGAAGGCCGCTGCCGCTCTGACCACGCTCGCCGCTACCGCTTTGGCCGAGAACATCCGCTGCTGACCACGCCCGCCGCTACCGCTTTGGCCGAGAAGGCCGCTGCCGCTCTGACCACGCTCGCCGCTACCGCTTTGGCCGAGAAGGCCGCTGCCGCTCTGACCACGCTCGCCGCTACCGCTTTGGCCGAGAAGGCCGCTGCCGCTCTGACCACGCTCGCCGCTACCGCTTTGGCCGAGAAGGCCGCTGCCGCTCTGACCACGCTCGCCGCTACCGCTTTGGCCGGCCAGCGTCGGCGACCACCACCCAACGGTCATCGGAATAGCTAGCACTACGGCTGCTAATCGGGGCAAACGTCCGGCAGGAAGCGGGGTAGCGTTGGACACAAAGCTCTCCACGACGGTACTTGAATCTCCGCCGCCCCCGTGGTGATGAGGCCGGCGCTCTCGAAAGTCTTCTTTTTCAATACACTAGAAGCGAGATCAACCACCTCGCTTCGAGCTATCAGCGGGCCCCTCTCAACAAAACGTCGGAGTACACAACATAATCGCTCGCGGAGGGGATTTTGTTCCCAAAAGAGAACTGGGTCAAGGTGTTCCAGACCCCGGCAGTCGGGTACTGGTCGCCGGCTGGGTTGCGAGCAAATCACGACCGGGAGTCGACACGGTCGACAGCGTGGAAACTGCTGGCGGACTGCAGCAAATCCGGCAGAGATAACGGCGGGAACGGCCTCGCCCGCGGCGACGCGGCGCCCTTCAACAGATGGTTAGCGGATACCCAGCCGTGGGCGATAGGTGCACCGCGTTAGTGAATGTCGATGCCGCGTGTCCTGTCTGGTCCGTGAGGTTTGTTCACTGGGCTCTGCCCGGTGAGCGTAGGTTGCGCGCCAATGGCCTAGTCGTCTTCGTAATAGAAGACACCGACACCAACGCGGCGGCCAACCGGAACTTGAGAAGGCTGGGCCAGAAGGTCCGTCATCTCATCAGCGAAATTCTGTATGTGCCGCCGTAGCACGGGGTGCATGGCTTTGATGGACAGCTCTGTCATTGGATCGCTCAAGCACAGTCGTTGGATTCGGCCTGCCGGACCCAGATTGTTGATGCTTGTGTTGAAGGCGACCGTCGAGGCCAGGGCACCCAGCCCGAACACTATTCCGGCAATTAGCTTTTCTTCGAGATCCGCTGGAACCACCTGACGCCGGAGCGCGTGCAGGCGTCCCTTGGCATCCTCTTCGACCGATCCACAGCGAATCAGCTCAACCTTGACGGCACCCGCAGGAATATCCCCCGCGCATAGTCTGACCAGGTTCTCGAATGATGGGCCCCGACCTTGCATGCGAAGAGGTCGGGGGCGTCCGGCACGGTCCAGGTATTTATTGTCCGTATGCCATCGCTGCAGCAGGTCACTGAGCGGGCCGAGTTCCACACGTGGCGTTTCGTCGTACTCCGCACCAATCTCGCGGAGCCGCCTCACTTCCTTGCGCCCGATTCCAGTCATCGCGGCCACTCTCGAGAGGTTCGTCGGTCGACCTCGTAGCCCGTAGTCGCGCGTCGCTACTTCGACGAACGCGATTCGGCTCACCTCGGCGAACTCCTTAAAGCCCACGCCGCTCCTTAAAAGGAATCGTGCGATCGGGACCATCACCGAGTAGAAAGTACGTAGTAGGCGCGCTTGTGGGTTGAAACTATTCATTGGTGAGAGAAGCCGTCTAGCAGGTGACGGAGAGACGCTTCCGAGAGTATCGGAACGCCCAGCTCGTTCGCGCGGCCTTCTTTGCTGCCGGCACCTTCCCCAACTATGACGTAGCTTGTCTTCTTCGATACCGTCCCTGCCACCTTAGCCCCGAGCGCCTGTAGCCGCGCCTTCGCTTCCTCGCGCGTCATACCCGCCAGGGTGCCGGTTATCACAAACGTTTTCCCGGCTAACGGCAGCTCGCGCTGCGCGCGGTCGCTCCAGCGACAGGCCAATGCACGCCGGCCGCGCGGAGCTTCTCGATGACGTCGAGGTTGTGGCGCTCGTGAAAGAACGCGCGGATGTTCGGCCGCGACGACCGGGCCCACGTCCGGCACCTGTTGCAATCGTTCCTCGTCCGCCGCTAGCAGCTCCTCCAGCGAACCGAAGTCATTGGCCAGCGCCAGCGCGGTGGCCTCGCCCACGTCCGCAATCCCGAGCGAATATAGAAACCGCGGATATGTCGTGTCCTTGCTCTTGGTCGAGCGCCGTCATCAGTTTCTGCGCGGATTTCTCGCCCATGTGCTCGAGCTCGGCGAGTTGCTCGGCACGTCAGTAGGTAGAGGTCCGCCGGTGTCTTGACCATATCGAGGTCGACGAGTTGGTCGACGAGCTTCGGTCCGAATCCCTCGATGTTCATTGCGCGCCGCGACGCGAAATGACGCAGCGATTCCTTTGCGCTGCGCGGCGCAAAACAGCCCGCCCACACATCGAGCGACGGCCTCCCCTTCGCTCCTCTCGACCTCCGAGCCGCACACGGGGCAGTGCGTCGGGCAGCACGACGGCGCGAGCATGCGGTGGGCGGCGCTCCAGCACGACCTTGACGATCTCCGGAATCACGTCGCCGGCGCGGCGCACGACGACCGTGTCGCCGACGCGCACGTCCTTGCGCTGCAAGCTCGTCCATGTTGTGCAGCGTGGCGTTGCTCACGGTAACGCCGCCCACGAATATCGGCTCGAGTCGCGCGACCGGCGTCAGAGCTCCCGTTCGTCCCACCTGAAACTCGACCTCCCGAACGATCGTGGTCTCCTCCTGTGCCGGGAACTTGTGCGCGATGGCCCAGCGCGGTGCGCGCGATACGAAGCCGAGCTCGTCCTGCCAGCGAAGGTTGTTCACCTTATATACGACCCCGTCGATCTCGTAGGGTAATTTGGCTCGTTTCTTGCCGATATTCGCGTAATAGGCCAAACAGCCCGAAATTCCTTCTACCAATTTCGCTTCGGGGCAGGTTCGCAGGCCGAGCGCGTGCAGCGCCTCCACGACTTCCCGCTGTTCCCGCGCCGGCAGCGCCCCTCAGTCACCTCACCCGATGCGTAGAAGTAGGCCTCGAGCGGTCGCTCGGCGGTCAACCGCGGGTCCAGCTGGCGCAAGCTGCCGGCAGCCGCGTTGCGCGGATTCACGAAGATCTTCTCGCCCGCCTCCAGCGCGCGCCGATTCAGCTCCTCGAAGCCCTTCTTCGGCATGTAGATCTCGCCGCGCACCTCGAGCACCGGTGGTATCGCGCGAGCCGCGCAAGCGCAGCGGCACCGAACGGATCGTGCGTACGTTGTGGGTGATGTCTTCGCCGGTTGTGCCGTCACCGCGCGTGGCGCCGAATACGAGCTCCCCGTTCTCGTAGCGGAGACTCACGGCGGCACCGTCGAGCTTCGGCTCCGCCCAATACGTCACCTGCTCGACAACGACGTCCGCCGACGCCAGCCGCTCGCGAACACGCTTGTCGAAAGCCTCCAGCTCCTCGTCGTCGAAGACGTTGTCGAGCGAGAGCATGGGCTTCGCATGCCGGACTTCGCGAAACTCGCCGAGCTTCGTCGGTACCGACGCGCTGCGTGGGTGAATCGGCAGTGACGAGGCCCGGATGCTCGCGCTCGATCTCTTGCAGCCGGCGAAACAGCCGGTCGTACTCGGCATCCGAAACGGTGGGGTCGTCGAGCACGTAGTACGCGTAGTTGTGCTCGCCGAGAGCCTTGCGCAGTGCTCGCCGCTTCGGTCCGCAGCTTCGACTCGCCTGAATCGGAGCCTGCCACGAGGATGGCCTCAGCGCCGCTCGAACTGGTGCCGGTACTCGATGATCTCCTCGCGCAGGTAGCGTTCGCGCTGACTGCTCCATGAGCTGCCGCGCTCGTCGAACAGGTCCGCCGCAAGTTCCACGGACAACGCGCGCGCGGTTCCAACCATGGCGTCGAAACGCGCGACGGGATCGCCGGCGCCGGGCAGCACGACGAACAAGCTCAAACCCGCGATCGTGGTGCCTTCAAGGTTGTTCAGATCGAACGAACCGGGCTCCGTGAGGCTCGCTACGCTGAAGGCCTCCTTGATGGTGTCCAGCCGCTGGTGAAAGATCGAGTAACGACCGTGCTCGAGGCCCGCACCGCGCAGCGCCTGCACTGCGCGTTCGGCACCAAGCTCGCCCTCGCGCGGTATCAAGCCGCAGTGCAACGATCCTGTCGGGTGCGTGCTTGGCGGCCGGTTCGTCCGGTACTACCTCGACGAGCGCCGCGGGCTCCGCGGCGGCGGTCGGCCTCACCGTCGATGCTGGGCTCGGTGCGCGACACGCGGCGCGGCAAGCGCTGCACGAACACCGGCATGCGGACAAAGCCGCGGCTCCAGAGGTAAACCCCCGCTACCAACAGAGCCCCAAGCCCTAGCAGTACCCAGCGTAGGTCCCACATCGCGACGTGCGCTACATGGCCGCGAGTCTGACTGCTTCGTCGATGTCGACCGCCACCATGCGCGACACGCCCGGCTCCTGCATCGTCACACCTGTGAGCTGATGCATGGTCTCCATCGTCGTCTTGTTGTGCGTGATGATCACGAACTGCACGCGCTCCGACATCTCCTTGACGATTTCGGAGAAGCGCCCAACGTTGGCATCGTCGAGCGGTGCGTCCACCTCGTCGAGCAGACAGAACGGCGCGGGATTCAGCTCGAAGATCGAGAAGACCAGCGCCACGGCGGTAAGCGCCTTCTCGCCGCCGGATAGCAGGTGGATCGTGCTGTTCTTCTTGCCCGGCGGGCGCGCCATGATCGTGACGCCGGCCTCGAGCACGTCTTCGCCGTCCATCTCGAGGTAGGCGTGGCCACCGCCGAACAGGCGCGGGAATAACCGCCCGATGCCCTGATTGGCTTTGTCGAACGTCTCCTTGAATCGTGTGCGCGTCTCGCGATCGATCTTGCGGATCGCGTTCTCGAGCGTCTCGAGCGCTTCGGTCAAGTCGCCGAACTGCGCGTCGAGATACTTTTTGCGTTCCGATTGCTCCTGGAACTCGTCGATGGCGGCCAGATTGATGGCGCCGAGCCGCTGGATTCTGCGCTCGAGCTGCTCGAACGTGTCGTGCCACACGACTTCTGTCGCATCCGCCGGCAGACCGAGCGTGATCTCATCGAGCATGAAGCCCGTGGCCGTGAACTGCTCGCCTACCGTTTCCGAGCGGACCTGTGATTCGCGCGCGGCGAGGCGGACATTGTCGGCCAGCTCGCGTAGCTCGTTTACGATCTTCTGGCAGTCATTACGTTGCTGCTCGGTCTCACGCAGTTGGCTGTCGATTTCGTCCATGGCCGAACGAGCGAGGCCGAGCGCGGCTTCGACGACGAGGCGCTCGTCGAGCTTAGCGGTGAGCGCTTCCTGATCGGCGCGCAGGGGATCTCCCGCCGCTTCGACAGCGGACCTGAGTTCCTGCTGACGCCGCGTGAGATGCGCAAGCTGAGCTCTGCACGCGCAGGAGTGCGGCGCTCGCGGATTCCTTCGAGCTGCGGCGGGACTCGACTTTGATGGCGATGGCCTGCGCTGCCTCGCGATGCTCTTCCGCGCGCGCGCGCGCCACGAGAAGCCGCTCGTGCTGCTCGTGCCGCTGCCGCTCGAACTCCTCGCGGCTCACTGCGAGGTCGTCATGACGCGTCATCGCCGCCGTGCGCCGGATGCGGCTATCGTCGAGCGCCGTGATCAGCGCTTCGCGCTCCGCGTCGAGATCGGCCGCCGAGCGGTCGAGCGTGACGCCGCGCTGGCGCGCCTGATCGAGCTCCGTGCGCGTAGCACCGAGCTTGGCTTTCGTGTCGCTGAACATTTCCTGGCGGCGCGTGGCTTCCGCTTGTGCCTGGACGCGCGCTTCCTCGAGCCGCTCCAGCTGGAACCGCGTATCCGAGAGCGCTTTCGCGACCTCTTCGATGCGCCGTGCGTTGGCCGAAGTGTGCTCGTGCAAGCCGCTTGATCTCGTCGCCGCGCGCGATGACGCCGACCTGCGGATCGTCGCCGCGGTTCATGCGTACCCAGTGCCGCCCCACCCACACGCCTTCGCGCGTGACGAACGACTCGCCGTCTGCAAGCGTCGTGACGCGCGCCTAGCGCGGCCTGCAAGGAGTCAGCGACGCGAACCCCCGTGAGAAGTGCTGCGACCGCCGGCGGTGCCTGCATTCGCGCCAGCAGGCTGTCGGCGCTGCCAGGCGTAAGCGTGCCGCCCTCATCCTCGATCAGCGCCAGGCCGCCATCGGTCAGCTCGCGCGAGCGTGCCGGCGACGCCGTCGAGGCTCTTGATTCTGACGGCTTGCAGATAGGGGCCAAGCGCGGTCTCGACCGCTCGCTCCCAGCCATTCTCGACGACGAGGTCCTGCGCCAGGCGGTGTCGCTCGTCGAGCGTTTGGTTCTTGAGCCAGCGGTTCACCTGCTCGCTGGTATTCCCGAGCGCCCCTTCCTGCAGGGCCTCGAGCGAGGTCAGGCGGCCGCGTTCCGTCTGGAACTGCTCGCGGAGCTGGTCGAGATGCGCGGAGACCTTCGTTTCCTGATCTCGCAGCTGCTGGATCTGCTGCCAGACCGTGTCGAGCGCACGAACCGCATCGTCGCACCCGGCCGACAGCCGTTCCTCGTGTCCGATCAATGTCTCGAGCCGCCGCTCGAGGTCCACGAAGCTCAGGCCGGCGCGCTCTTCAGCGTGCTTCTGCCTTTCTTTCTCGAGCCGCTCGCTTTGGGCTCCGAGCTGCTCGAGACGCGCGCTCTCGACTTCGATCGCGCGTTCCGCGGTCGCGAGCTCTTCGCTGCTTTGTTCCCAGCGCGCGCGCCACTGTTCCATCGAGCGTTCGGCATCGTCGAGCGCCTGCTGCGAGCTGCGCTGCTCCGCATACGCCTGCTCGAGCCCCGGTCCAAGTTCGCTCAGTACCTGATCGAGTTGGGCCAGCTCGACTTGATCCTTCTCGACGTGCGAGTTGATCTCGGCGACCTGGGCCTCGGTGTTCTGGAGATCCTCGGATTGGCGCTGGATCAGCTCCTTGCGGTGCTGTGCCGATTGCTCGAGGCGCGCGATCTCTGAGCCAACGCGGTAGTAATTGCCCTGCACGGAGCTGAAGCTCTCGTTCCGATCGGCGAGTTCCACCCGCAACTTCTCGAGCGTGGCCTCGGCCGAGCGCTGGGCGGCGATCGCAGCCTCCAGCGCTATCTGCTTCTCTCGGAACGCATGTTCCTGCGCCGCGACTTCGGTCTGCAACGTACGCAGCCGGAGCGCGAGCAACTCCGCATTCACTTTCCGCTGCTCGGCCTTGAGGTTCTTGTAGCGCTCAGCGTCTTTCGACTGCTTCTGCAAATGTGTTAATTGTTTCTCGATCTCGTCGCGCAAGTCGGCCAGGCGCTCGAGGTTCTCGCGCGTGTGCTGGATTCGATGCTCGGTCTCGCGGCGGCGCTCCTTGTACTTCGAGATACCGGCGGCTTCCTCGAGGAACGCGCGCAGTTCTTCCGGCTTGGCCTCGACGAGCCGCGAGATCATGCCCTGCTCGATGATCGAGTAACCATGCGAGCCGACGCCCGTGCCGAGCAGGATGTGCGTGATGTCTTTGCGCCGGCAGCGCGTGTTGTTCAGGTAGTACTGTGACGTGCCGTCGCGCGACACCACGCGCCGCACGGCCACTTCGTTGTAACCGGCGAACGCGCCGGTGATCGAGCCGTCCGAGTTGTCGAATGTAAGCTCGATGCTGGCGACGCCCACCGGCTTGCGATTGGCCGAGCCGTTGAAGATTACGTCGACCATCGAGTCGCCGCGAAGGGTCTTGGCTGACGCTTCGCCCAGCACCCAGCGAATCGCGTCGATAATGTTGGATTTGCCGCACCCGTTTGGCCCAACGACTCCCATCAGGTTGCTCGGGAACTTGATGGTCGTGGGATCCACGAAAGACTTGAAGCCCGCGAGCTTGATCTTGGTCAGGCGCAATGAGTAACCCCGTGGTGGTCGAGCAAGGCACGGCCGCAATAGCCGCCTCGACGGTCGTAGTGTAAATTAAAAAACAATCTGAAAGCGACGGGCGCAACGTCTGCTTTCGTCACCCATCCGGAATGGAAAAAACCCCAGTGGCTCGCAAGCCTACGCCTCGCCTATCGAACGAGATTCTGGAAACGTTCCCAAACCCGCAGCCCGGACGTGACTACACGATCCGGATGCGGATCCCGGAATTCACCTGTCTCTGTCCGAAGACAGGCCAACCGGATTTCGCCACCCTGCACCTCGAATACGTGCCCGATCGCAGGTGCGTCGAGTTGAAATCGTTGAAGCTCTACGTCTGGTCGTTCCGCAACGAGGGCGCGTTCCACGAGGCCGTCACGAACCGCATGGTGGACGATCTCGCGCGTCTGATGCAGCCACGGTTCATCCGTCTGACGGCCGATTTCAACGTCCGCGGCGGCATCTTCACGACAGTCGTCGCCGAGCACCGCAAGCCCGGCTGGACCCCCGCCCCGAGCGTCGAGCTGCCGGCGCCGGTCGGTTGAGCCGAACACCCTTCCGCTGCTGCGACAGCTCTGTATAATCGCCGCCTCTTTTCTGAAGGGTCTTGGAGGCGAAAGGGCCATGCCTGCGAAAAAAGCAGCTAGCAAGAAGAAGTCGGCCGCCAGCAAGAAGAAGTCGGCCAAGAAAGCCCACAAGCGGGCTGTTGGCCGGCGTCCTGCGGCCAAGCCCAAGGCGCCGCACAAACGCTCGTCGAAGAAGACGAAGCCCGCCAAGAGCGCGAGCCCGAAGAAGGTCGCGAAGCCGCTCGTGGCGCCCAAGAGTCAGCCAAAGCCAACAGGGATGAAGACAATGGCTATCAGACCGAAGAAGCCCGCTCCACGATCCGCATCGGCCGCCGGCCTGGCGGCGCGCCGGAGTGGTGCGAGCCTCCTGACCGGGCCCATTCGGGGCTTCACCCCGTACCAGCCGAGGCGCGGTGAGGACTACATGAGCAAGGGGCAGCTCGAGCACTTCCGCAACCTGCTGCTCGCGTGGAAGCGCGAGCTCATGGAAGAAGTCGATCGCACCATGCTGCACATGAAAGACGATGCGGCGAATTTCCCCGACCCGAACGATCGAGCGACGCAGGAGTCGGAGTTCGGACTTGAGCTTCGTACTCGAGATAGAGAACGTAAGCTGTTGAAGAAGATCGACTCGGCACTATCCCGTATCGATGACGGCTCGTACGGATTCTGCGAAGAAACCGGTGAAGAGATCGGCCTGCGTCGACTCGAGGCCCGCCCGGTTGCGACGCTTTGCGTCGAGGCTCAGGAGCGGCGCGAGATCGCCGAACGACAGTTCCGCGACCGCGAGGACCAGTATCGTTAACGGCTGCGCGTGAGCTACGTCGGCCGCTTTGCCCCGTCACCGACCGGACCACTCCACCTAGGCTCGATCGTCACTGCAGTCGCGAGCTTCCTGCACGCGCGCCATGCCGGCGGCGAATGGCTGGTCCGGATCGAGGACATCGACCCGCCCCGCGAGGTACCCGGGGCTGCCGCCGACATCCTGCGGACGCTCGAAGCGCTCGGGCTCGAATGGGACCGTAGCGTGCTCTACCAGAGCTCGCGCCAGCACGCCTATCGCGAAGCCGCGGAACGACTACTCGCGTCCGGCCAGGCTTTCCGCTGTGATTGCTCCCGCAGCACGCGTCCGGGCCGCCAATGACGCGACCTCCGGCCGGTATCCGGGCACCTGCCGCGACAAGCGGCTGACGGGTTCGGACACGGCCATCCGCCTCCGGGTGGCGGAACCATCGCCCATCCGCGTCGTGGACGGCTTGCAAGCCGAGCGCGTCATACGCCTGGACGCGACCACGGGCGACTACATCGTGCTACGCCGCGAGGGGCTACCGGCGTACCACCTCGCCGTCGTGCTCGACGACGCGGCCCAGGGCGTCACGACGATCGTGCGTGGCGTGGATCTGCTCGACTCCACCGCCGCGCACGTCCATCTGCAGAGGCGTGCTCGGCGTGCCGACCCCGGCCTACTGGCACCTGCCGATCGTCGTCAACGCGCAGGGGCAGAAGCTCTCGAAGCAGACCGGGGCCGCGCCGGTATCCGCCGGTGATTCGGGGGTTGCGGTTCGCGCGCTGGAGCTGCTGGGGCTGACTGTGCCGCACGGAGCTCAGGGGCGAGCCGCTCGCGGTCGCTGTGGCAATGGGCACAGGGGCGCTGGCAGATCGAATCGCTGCGCGCTCGCCGTACGGTGACGGAGCCTCGCAGGGAATGACGGCCGGGCGCCTTGGCGGCGCCCGGCCGGGCAACATCAGGCGGCGTCCACGTCCCGCATGCTCAATCGGATGCGGCCCTGGCGGTCGACCTCGAGCACCTTCACGCGCACCACGTCGCCTTCCTTGAGCTTGTCGCCGACGCGCTCGACGCGCTCGTCGGAGATCTGCGAGATGTGCACCAGGCCGTCGCGGCCCGGCAGGATGGTGACGAAGGCGCCGAAATCCATCAGGCGCGCGACCTTGCCCTCGTAGATGCGGCCCACTTCGACGTCGGCGGTGATCAGCTCGATGCGCTCGACGCGCCTCGCGGCCGGCTGCGCCGTCGACCGAGGCGATCTTCACCGTGCCGTCGTTCTCGATGTCGATGGTGGTGCCGGTCTCCTCGGTGATCGGCGGATCACCGCGCCACCCTTGCCGATGACGTCGCGGATCTTCTCCGGGTCGATCTTCATCGTGATGATCGACGGCGCCCACTCGGACATCTTCTCGCGCGGTGCGTTGATGACCTTGTTCATCTCGCCGAGGATGTGCAGCCGGCCTTCGCGCGCCTGCGCCAGCGCGACCTTCCATGATCTCGCGCGTGATGCCGTCGATCTTGATGTCCATCTGCAGCGCGGTGACGCCGTCGGCGCGTGCCGGCCACCTTGAAGTCCATGTCGCCGAGATGATCCTCGTCGCCGAGGATGTCGGTGAGCACCTTGAAGCGGTCGCCTTCCTTGACCAGGCCCATCGCGACGCCGGCCACCGGCGCCTTGATCGGCACGCCCGCGTCCATCAGCGACAGGCTGGTGCCGCAGACCGAGGCCATGGAGCTCGAGCCGTTCGACTCGGTGATTTCCGAGACGACGCGCATGACGTAGGGGAACGTCTCCATGTCGGGCATCACGGCCTCGATGCCGCGGCGGGCCAGGTTGCCGTGGCCGATTTCGCGGCGCTTCGGCGAGCCCATCATGCCGGTCTCGCCCACGCTGAACGGCGGGAAGTTGTAGTGGAGCATGAACGGCTCGCGGCGCTCGCCTTCGAGCGCGTCGATGATCTGCGCGTCGCGGCCGGTGCCGAGCGTCGTGACGACCAGCGCCTGCGTCTCGCCGCGCGTGAACAGCGCCGAGCCGTGGGTGCGCGGCAGCACGCCGACCTTGATGTCGATCGGGCGCACCGTCCTGGTGTCGCGGCCGTCGATGCGCGGCTTGCCAGCGATGATGCGCTGCGGACGACGTTCTTCTCGGCGTCGTGGAACTGCCGCGTCGATCTGCGGCGGGCGTCCACGCGGTGCCGGACTGATTGGCGGTCATATCCGCCACGGCCTGCTTCTTGATCTCGCCGATCTTGGCGTAACGCTCCTGCTTCTCGGCGATGCCGTAGGCCTCGGTGAGCGTGCGCAATGTACTTCGCGACAGCCCGCGATCAGCTCCGTGTCCTCGGCAGCCGCCGCCCAGGCCATCTGCGGCTTGCCCGCTTCTGCCGCCAACGACTTGATGGCCTTGATCGCCATCTGCATCTGCTCGTGGCCGAACACCACGGCGCCCAGCATCACTTCTTCGGACAGGCGGTCGGCCTCCGACTCCACCATCAGCACGGCTTCGCGCGTGCCGGCGACGACGAGATCGAGCTTCGACTGCTGCATTCGGTCGCCGTCGGATTCAGCAGGTACTGGCCGTCCTTGTAGCCGACGCGCGCGGCGCCGATCGGGCCCATGAACGGCAGGCCGGACAGGCACAGCGCGGCCGAGGCGCCGAGCAGCGCCGGGATATCAGGATCGACTTCGGGATCCAGCGACAGCACGGTCGCGATCACCTGCACTTCGTTGCGGAAGCCGTCCGGGAAACAGCGGGCGGATCGGGCGGTCGATCAGGCGCGAGGTCAGCGTTTCCTTCTCGCTCGGGCGGCCTTCGCGCTTGAAGAAGCCGCCGGGGATGCGGCCCGCGGCGTAGGTCTTTTCCTGGTAGTTGACGGTCAGCGGGAAGAAGTCCCTGCCCTCGACGTCTTTGGTGCTGCCGACGGCGGTGACGAGGACCACGGTGTCGCCCATGTTGACGACCACGGCGCCGTCGGCCTGGCGGGCGATTTCGCCGGTTTCGATGGTGACGTCGTGCGCACCGTACTTGAAGGTTCTGCTCGCTCTCACGTTGGTTTTTCCCTTGAATTGAATCGATGGCGGATGACTCCGATGACCTGGAGTTACGCCGCCTTTGTTGTGGTTCCAAAACGTTCAGAGCCGGGTGCGACCGGCTCTGAACACGGAAATGCTTGATTAGCGCCTTAGACCGAGGCGGGTGATCAGGTCCTGATAGCGGGCCTGATTGACCTGCTTCAGGTAATCCAGCAGCTTGCGGCGCTGATTGACCATCTTCAGCAAGCCACGGCGCGAGTGGTGATCTTTCTCATGCCCGGTGAAGTGGTCCGACAGCTGCGTGATGCGAGCCGACAGCAACGCTACTTGAACTTCGGGTGAGCCGGTATCCGCGGGACCACGACCGTACTGCGAAATGATCTCTGACTTCTGGGGCGTCTTTAGAACCATTCAATCCTCTCCGGGCCGCCCGATTCAGCGACCACCTTACTTTTGCCTGTCTATGGAAGGGGCGCATCATACCGAAATATTCGGTGCCGCTCCAAGCAGTTAACGGCGAAAAACCCGTTGCGGCTCCAGCCGGCCCTCCGCGGTGACGGTGCCGAGTGCGATGAACCGCCGTGCTTCGGAGCATAGACGCGGACCTCGCCAAGCGGCCAGCCGGGCTCCGCGGCCACCGCCTGGCCCTGGCCGAGACGCGTCGCCGAGCGCCGTGTCGACCTCGACCGCCGCCCAGTCCGGACAGCGCCAGATCCGGTGCGAGCAGGAAGGGCTCCAGCGCATCCAGTCCGCCGGCGCCTGCCGCCGCCTGCAGGCTGTCGAGCGTGTGCATCGGCTGGCCCGCGAACGGCAGCACGGCCAGGCGGCGCAGCTGCGCCACGTGTCCCACGGTGCCGAGCGCCGCGGCGATGTCCTCGACCAGCGTCCGGATGTAGGTCCCCTTCGAACACCTGACGGTCAGCACCAAGTGCGGCCAGTGGTATTCCTCGAGCACCAACGAGTCGATGACCACGCGCCGCGGCGCGCGTTCGACCTCGACCCCGCGTCTGGCGAGCCGATACAGCGGCACGCCGTCGCGCTTCAGCGCCGAATACATCGGCGGCACCTGGCTGATCTCGCCGACGAATCGTGCGCAGCGCGCCGGCTACAGCCTCCGGCGAAGGCGGCGGCTCCCCCGAACGGTCCACGGTGACGTCGCCCTCCGCATCGCCCGTGGTCAGTCGCGATCCCGAGCACGGCCGTCGTGCGGTACTCCTTGCGCGAGTCGAGCAGATAGCCGCAAAGACGCGTGCCGGACCCGAACAGGATCGGCAGCATGCCCGTCGCAAGCGGATCGAGGCTGCCGGTGTGCCCTGCGCGCTGAGGCCTGATACAGGTATTTCACCCGCTGCAGCGCGTGGTTCGACGATGACTCCCGCGGGTTTGTCGAGCAGTAGAAGTCCGAAGACGTCTCTACCGCGGGCGCGCGCGCTCGGCACCAGCCCCGCCGCGCTATTCAGCCGGTCGACCGCCGTCGCCGGCTTCGTCGATGAGCCGCTGCAGGTCCGCGGCGCGCCGCGCGCGTCGTGTCGTGGCGGAACCGCAGCTCCGGCACGCGGCGCAGCTGCAGCGCGCCAGCCACTCTGCTGCGAAAGAAGCCGCGCGCCTGCTCGAAGCCTTCCTTGATCGGCGCCGGATCTTCGTCGAGCGCGAGCATGTTGAAGTAGATGGTCGCGAGGCTCAGATCGCCGCGTGACCTCGACTTCGCTGACGCGAGCGCCGGCAAGCCGCGGATCCTTCACCTCCGACAGCAGCAGCTCATTCAGGAGCCGCTGCATCTCGGCAGCTATTCGGTGCTTTCTGGCGAACTCGCGTGGCATCAGGCCAGCTTACGCACTATCTCCGTGCGCTCGATAGCACTCGATCTGGTCCCCGGCCTTGACGTCGTTGTAGTTGCGTACGCCGATGCCGCACTCGGTTCCCGCCCGCACCTCGTTGACGTCATCCTTGAAGCGGCGCAGGGATTCGAGCGCGCCTTCGAAGATGACCACGTTGTTGCGCAGCACGCGAATCGGATTGCTGCGGCGCACGTAGCCGTCCACGACCATGCAGCCGGCGACGTTGCCGAACTTCGGCGAGTGGAACACGTCGCGCACCTCGGCGAGACCCACGATCTGCTCGCGCACCTCGGGCGGAAGCAGGCCGCTGGCCGCCGCTTTGATGTCGTCGATCGCCTCGTAAATGATGCTGTAGTAGCGAATGTCGACGCCCGTTTCCTTGATGGCACCGCGAGCGGCCGCATCGGCGCGCACGTTGAAGCCGATGATGATGGCTTTCGATGCTGCCGCGAGCTGCACGTCGGATTCCGTGATGCCGCCGACGCCGGAGCTGACAACCGCGACCTTCACTTCGTCGGTCGACATCTTCTCGAGCGAGTCGCGCAGCGCTTCGGCGCTGCCATGCACGTCGGCCTTGATCAGCAGCTGAATGCTCGGCATGCCACCGGCTGCCATCTGGGTGAAGATATTCTCGAGCTTCGCCGCCTGTTGATGCGCGAGCTTCGAGTCGCGCTCCCGGCTCTGAGCGGAACTGCGCAACGTCGCGCGCCTGGCGCTCGTTTTCCAGGACCTGCACATCGTCGCCCGACAGCGGCGTGCTGGAAAGGCCGAGCACCACGACGGGTGTGGACGGTCCCGCGGACTGGCACCTGCTTGCCGGCTTCGTCGAATATCGCGCGGATCCGACCGTACTCCTGGCCCGCCAGCAGGATGTCGCCGACCTGCAGCTTGCCGCTGTTCACGAGCACCGTTGCCACGGCGCCGCGACCGCGCTCGAGGCTCGACTCGAGCACTACGCCGGTCGCCGGACCCTCGTTCACGGCCTTGAGATCGAGCAGCTCGGCTTGCAGCAGCAAGGACTCGAGCAGCTTGTCCACGCCCTCGCCGGTCACCGCCGATACTTTGACGAACAGCGTCTCGCCGCCCCACTCCTCGGGAATCAGCTCGTGCTGCGCGAGCCCGTTACGCACACGATCGAAGTCGGCATTGGGCCGGTCGATCTTGTTGATCGCCACGACGATCGGTACGCCGGCCGCCTTGGCGTGCTGGATCGCCTCGATCGTCTGCGGCATGACGCCGTCGTCGGCTGCGACCACGAGCACGACGATGTCCGTGACCTTCGCGCCGCGGGCCCGCATCGCCGTGAACGCGGCGTGGCCCGGCGTATCGAGGAACGTGATCCGGCCCTTCGGCGTCTCGACGGAGTACGCGCCGATGTGCTGGGTGATGCCGCCCGCCTCGCCGGCCGCTACGCGCGTGCGGCGAATGTAGTCGAGCAGCGAAGTCTTGCCGTGGTCGACGTGTCCCATGATCGTGACCACCGGCGGCCGCGGTACGGCCGCTTCGACGGAAGCAGACTGCTTCGACCGACTTCGTCAGCTGGTCCTCGATCTCCGTCTCTTTCAGACGCCTTCGGCGTGTGGCCCATCTCTTCCACGACGAGAGTCGCGGTGTCCTGATCGAGCACCTGGTTGATCGTCACCATCATGCCCATCTTCATGAGCGCCTTGATGACTTCGTTGGCCTTGATCGCCATGCGCTGTGCCAGCTCGGCGACCGTAATCGTGGTGCCGATCTCGACCTCGTGCACGACGGGTGCCGTCGGCCGTTCGAACCCGTGCTGCGCATCCGACGCTCGGCGGGCATCGAGCGACGCCGCGAGCGGCTGCTTCTTCTTGCGGCGCCGGCCAGACATACCGTCGGCCACGTGCAGCGTGTGATCGCCTTCGCTCGGCTCTTCGACCATGCGCTCGCGCTTGGCCTTCTGCCGCACGCGCTCCGCTTCGGCACGCGTTTGCGCTTCCTTTTCGCTCTGCTGAGCCTTGCGCCGTTCTTCGTCGGCGCGCGCTTTGGCTGTCCTCGGTCGCGGCCGCTGCGCGCTTCTGCTCGTCCTCGTGCCGCTTGCGCTCGTCTGCCTCGCGTTGCTCGGCTTCGAGCCGCGCTCTGTTCCGCCGCGGCGATCTTGTCGCGTTCCTCCTGCTCGGCACGCTCCACTGCAGTGCGCGCGTCTTCCTCGGCACGTTTTACCGCGTCGAGCTCTTCCTGTTGCTTGCGCGCCTGCTCCTCCAGCACGTCGCGCTTGATGTACGTGCGCTTCTGTCGCACCTCGACGTTGATCGTGCGGGCGCGGCCCTGGCCGCTCGCGAGCTTCAGCTCGCTGTTGCGACTTGCGGTTCAGCGTGATGCGGCGCGGCGCCGAGTCGCCGGCGTCCTTGCGCCCGTGCGTCTTGCGCAGATGCGTTAGCAGCTCGAGCTTGGCATCCTCGCTGATGACGTCTTCTGCGCCGCCGACTTTGATGCCCGCCTCGTCGAGCTGCTCGATGAGCCGGTCGACAGGGACCTTCAGCACCTGCGCGAATTCCGCGACTGTCACTTCCGCCATTTGCGTGCCTACCTTGGTCCGTTACGCCTGCTTCTCTTGCTCGAACCAATGCGCCCGCGCCGCCATGATCAGCTTTGCGGCACGCTCTGCATCGAGATTCGTAATCGAGTCGAGATCGTCCACGGCCTGCTCTGCCAGATCCTCCGCGTGTCACGATGCCGCGGCTGGCCAATTCGAGCGCGAGCTCGCGGTCCATTCCTTCGAGGCTCAGCAGATCCTCGGCCGGCTCCGCCTGGTCGATGACTTCTTCCGTCACGATCGCCTGCGTGATCAACACGTCACGCGCCCGCGACCGCAGCTCGTTGACGATCTCCGGCGTGAACTCCTCGATGCCGAGCAGCTCGCCGGCCGGCACGTAGGCGACCTCCTCGAGCGACGAGAAGCCTTCCTGCACGAGAATGTTCGCAACGTCCTCGTCGACGTCGAGATCCTTGATGAAGGATTCGACGAGCGAACGCGCTTCCTTATCGCTCTTCTCGTCCGCCGCCGACTCGGTCATGACGTTCAGCTGCCAACCGCTGAGCTCGCTCGCGAGCCGGATGTTCTGGCCGCCGCGGCCGATGGCCTGCGACAGCTTCTCTTCCTCGACCGCGAGATCCATCGTGTGCGAATCCTCGTCGACGACGATCGACAGCACCTCGGCCGGCGACATCGCGTTGATGACGAACTGCGCCGGATTGTCGTCGAACAGGATGATGTCGACGCGCTCGCCGGCGAGCTCGTTCGACACGGCCTGGACGCGCGAGCCGCGCATGCCGACGCATGCGCCGACCGGGTCGATGCGGCTGTCGTGGCTGCGCACCGCGATCTTGGCGCGCAGGCCGGCGTCGCGCGCGGCGCCCAGGATCTCGATGAGCCCTTGGCCGACCTCGGGAACTTCGATCTTGAACAGCTCGATCAGGAACTTCGGCTGGGTGCGCGTCAGGAACAGCTGCGGGCCACGCGGCTCGGAGCGAACTTCGCGCAGGAGGCTCTTGATGCGGTCCTGCGGCTTGATCGGCTCGCGCGGGATCAGGTCCTCGCGCGGAATGAAGCCTTCGGCATTGCCGCCGAGGTCGACGTAGGCGCCGTTGCGATCGACGCGCTTGACGATGCCGCTCACGAGCTCGCCCACCCGGCCCTTGTAGGCCTCGACGACCTGCTCGCGCTCGGCCTCGCGAACCTTCTGCACGATGACCTGTTTCGCCGTTTGCGCGGCGATGCGGCCGAAGTCGACCGATTCCATCGGCTGCTCGACGAAGCCGCCGATCTCGGCCTTCGGATCGACGTCGAGCGCGTCTTCGAGACGCAGCTCGCGCGCCGGCTCTTCGAGCTCCTTCGAATCGTCTGCGAACACCTTCCAGCGCCGGAACGTCTCGTAGCTGCCGGTCGTCCGATCGATGGCGACGCGAACTTCGATGTCGTCGCCGTAGCGTTTGCGCGTGGCGGAGGCCAGCGCCGCTTCGATCGCCTCGAAGATGACGGATTTCTCGACGCCCTTCTCGTTGGAGACGGCGTCTACGACCAGCAAGATCTCTTTACTCATGATTCATCACCGACATTCTGCGTTCACGCGGGCACGAGCCGTGCTACCGCGATGTCGTTCAAAGGCAACTGCCACACCTCACCATCGACCTCGAGCAACGCGCACTCCGCTCTCGACGCCCGTCAGGCGACCGGTGAAATTCCGGCGACCCTCACGCGCATCCCTCAACTCGATCCGAACCCGTTCGCCTACGAACCGCTCGAAGTGCGCCTGCGTGCGCAGCCGGCGATCGAACCCTGGCGACGACACCTCGAGCGTGTAGCTGCCCGGCAACGGATCCTCTACGTCGAGCAATGCACCGACTTGCTCGCTCACGCGCTGACAATCGTCGACCGTCACGCCACCCGCACGGTCGATATACAGCCGCAACACGCCGCGGCGCCCGAGATGCACGTCGATATCCGCCAGCTCGTAGCCCATGGCCGCTATCGCAGGCTCCAACAGCACAATCAACCGCTCTTTTTCGACCGCCTGACCCATGACCTCACGCGCCGCCTGTCGGCTCGCCGCGGGAAAAAAAATGGGCCTACGGCCCATTACACTCTCGTCAAACAAAAAGCCCCTAACGGGGCTTCCTATCTAACCATCTTGGTTAACTGCTGGCCCTAACCAGCTAATCCCTCATGGATTTCGCCGGCGGCTTTTGGGCCGTTACTCGCTGAAAACGAGCGAATGGTAGCAAAAGCAACGGTCGGGCGGTAGGCGCGTGCGAACGTCTTCGCATTGCGGCGCCTCGAACATGTCCTGCCCAGAGCGCTTCAGGGCGCGCCGATCCGCACCAGCGAGAAGGGGTCGACCCGGGCGTCCAGGATCCGCACGCCCCAATGCAGGTGCGGACCAGTGACCCTGCCGGTGGCGCCGGAAAGCCCGAGCAGCTGGCCGCGCTCCACCCAGTCGCCGACTGCGACCTTGATCTGCGACAGGTGCAGATAGCTCGTGTACAGGCCCAAGCCATGATCGATGAATACCGCGTTGCCGCTGTAGAACAGGTCCTTGGCCAGCACGACGCGGCCCCGGTTGGCCGCGTAGATCGGCGTTCCCGTCTTGCGCCCGAAGATCGGCGCCCGGAATGCGGCGCCCGCGGCTGCCCATTGAATACGCGCCGATGACCGAAGTTGCGCCCATCCGTCGCGCCTTCGACCGGCACCTGGAACGGCGTCGTCCAATAGCGCTCCGGCGTCATCTTCGCGTAGATGGCGTTCGTCTCCTCGCCCTCTCGCGCTCGCGCGCGCCTGGTCCTCGGGGCTGAGCTCGACGTAGCGATCTTCGACCGTGAGCTCGGTCGTCGGGTATTTCTCCGCTCGCACTTCGACTGGCTGGCGCTCCACGCGGGTATGGCCGTCCGCGTACCGAAACGTCACGTCGACGGCGTGCGCGCCCGGGCGCGAGTCGAGATCGACGCCGACGGTCGTGACCCAGTGGTCACCGCTTTGCACGAACGGCACCGAATGGCCACTCCACTGCACGGCCACGCCGGTCAAGCCGGGCTCCGTCGGGATACATCGATCTCGAGCGCCTGCCCCTGGCCCGCGACGAGCTCCAGCCAACAGTCAGCGGCAGCCCGATCATGTCACATGCAGTCCTAGTCAACGATACTTGCGGCGCCTTCGGCAAGCGCCGCAAGCGTGGCTTTGTCGTGCTCGATCCACAGCGTGCCGTGCGTATCCTTCAAGTACTGCTCGATTCGCGCGCGCGAGGCTTTCGACTGCTCGGCGTTGAATTCGAACGTCGGCGTGCGGCCCGTCGTGCGTTCCTCGGGGTAGTGATATAGATCGCCACCGAGCACGATCGTGCCGGCATTGGCGAGCTTGACCGCCAGCACTTGATGCCCCGGCGTGTGCCCCGGCGTCGACATGATCACGACGGTGCCTCGCCGAACACGTCGAAGTCCTCGTCGTCGAGCATCTTGGTCTTCGCGTTGCGCAACGCGTCGTACGTGGCCGGTTGCACGATGCCCGTCGGCTTGTCGCTGAACATGAAATCGCGCTCGGCCTTCTGCACGATCCATGTGGCTTTCGCGAACAGATTGCGCGTTGCCGTTGGTCCGAGTGGTAGTGCGACATCGCGAAGTAGTCGATGTCGTCCGACGCCGTAACCCGTCGAGACAAGCTGCGGCAGCAGCGGCTGCGTCGCCGACATCACGCCCTCGACGACGGGTTCGCCGTCGCCCTTGAACTGGCCGTCGGGCATACCGCGCCGGAGTCGAACATCAGCGTGCCGCGCGGATGCACGATCAGGTACGACGCGTCCACGAAATCGACCTCCTTGAGCTCCTCGCGCTTGAAGTTGAAGAGCGCCGGATCGAGGCCTTTGATCGCACCGTTCTCGAATACGTAGATGCGCGGGGTGGCGGGCGGCTGCGGCCTGTTCTGCGCCTGCGGCGACGACCAGCGAAGCGGCCAGCGCACCGACGGCGATCCAACGTTGCCAGTTCATTGTGCCCCCCTCTAACGAAGACGTGGTGCACCGCCGCGCGTTGAGTCTAGCAAGAGTGCAGTCTAGCCGACCGCAGCCGCTCAAACGAACAGCTCGAGCAGGCGATTCAGCAGCTTCGCGGCCGGCCGGCGTTGCCCGCAATCGGTCCGGGCTCGTCCGCGAGCCAGCCTCGCTCGACGGCCTCGCGAGCGCGGCGACGCGATCGCTTTCGAGCGGCAGACCGGTGCGCTCGACGAACCACGTCTGCGGCACGCCTTCGACGCAGCCGCAACGCATTCAGCAGGAACTCCACGGCGATCGCGCGCGGCTCCGCTGAGCCGCGTCCGCGCTCATGGCCGCGGGCGCGCCCGCGGTCTTCCACGTAGGTGCGCGGATTGCGGGTCTTGGCGCGGCGCTCTATGGCTTGCATGGCCGGCAGCGTGATCTTGCCGTGCGCACCGGCACCGACACCCAAGATAGTCGCCGAACTGCCAGTAGTTCAGGTTGTGGGCGCACTGCTCGTCCGGGTCGCGCATACGCAGAAATTTCGTAGCGGCCGAAACCCTGCCGCCGCGAGCAACGCCCTCCCGCGCGTCTCGATCTCCGACCACCGTCTCGTCAGCTGGGCAGCGGCGGTGGGCGGCGTTCGAACGCCGTGTTCGGTTCGAGCGTGAGCTGGTACCACGATAGATGCGCAGGTGCGAGCTCGATGCCTGCTCGAGATCGGCCAATGCGCCGGCGACGTCTGTCGTCCGGCAAGCGCGTACATGAAGTCGAGGTTGATGTTGTCAAGCCCGCCGATCGCGCGAGCTCGACCGCTCGACGTGCCTCGCGCGCCGTCGTGCACGCGGCCGAGCGCGCGCAGCTGGTCGTCGCGCAAGCTCTGGACGCCGATCGACAGCCGGTTCACGCCGGCGGCGCGAAACGCCGCAAATCGCCCGCGTCTACCGCGCCCGGGTTTGCTTCGAGCGTGATCTCCGCATCGCGCGCGAGTGTTGAGCTCCGCCGCAATGCCGCGGAGCAAGCGCTCGATCGCAGCTGCCGAGAACAGGCTCGGCGTGCCGCCGCCGATGAACACTGTCTGCACGCTGGCCGGCCCTGCACCTTCGGCAGCTCGCTGCGCAGATCACGCAGCACCGCCTCGACGTATTCGATGCTCTGCAAGCGGTCCGCGCGCTTCGTAGGAATTGAAGTCGCAGTACGGACACTTGCGCACGCACCACGGCAGATGCACGTACAGCGACAGCGGCGGCAATGCGGTGAAGATCGCGCCCCGACGCGTTCGGAGCGATCGACGGGCGAGACTCATACGGGGAGCCTAGTTTGTCGGCGTCGTGCTGCTGCCGTGCGCGCCGCCGCTCGAGCTCTCGCAACATCTTTTCGCGCGCAGCGCTTTCACGCTCGGCCTTCTTCTCCTCGCTGACCGGCGCGGCTTCCGGACGTTTGCAGTCGAGCGTGGCCCAATCGAGGCTGCGCATCTGATCGAGGTAGTTCATTGCCTGCGAAACCGCATAGATGAAGTCGAGCCGCGTCCGAAGATCGCTCTCGACCTGACGCGTCTCCGTCGGCGACAGGGTCACCGAGGCCCGGAATCGTGCCGTCAGATGACATTGGAATCCGGCTTCGGTGCCCTCGCATATCGAGATCGGCGAAGCCCGTTTTCTTGCCTTCTTCGCGACTGTCGCCCCAGCGCCAGATGAAGTTGTTCTTGCGGCAGCTGGTACAGCCCGAACTGCGCGGCTGCCGGCCCAATGGCCAAGACGGCTACCACTCCCGCAATTACGGACGACCGTCGCAGCCTCGGCATGGATGTCTCCGCTACTTCGAGCGCCCTTCCAACACCGCGACGGTATAGAAGGCCCCCAGGCCGTCAATCGCGACCGCCGAGCCATGCGCCGGGTTAGCGGCTCGCCGCGAGCATTCTGTACGCGCCGGTCACGTTCAGCGGCCGTTGCACGTCGTAGAACTCCCAGCCGCTGTAGTCGCTCATCAGCACGCTATCGCGGGTCTGCTCGAGCGTCTTGCCGGCCGCGATCGCGCCTTTACCGCGGCAACTACGGCCTCGCGATACTTTAGGTTCGCAGCCACGTCCGCTTTGGTGCCGAGCCGGCCATGGCTGCACACGAAGTGCTCGAAGTCCATGCCGGCCACCTTCTTTATGGAGGCGATCTCGGACGGCAGCGTGATGTTCGGTCCGAACGGCACGCGCGAGTTCGTGATCCAGTCCGACGCAAACAGCACGTTCGTGCCGTCGACGAAACGCACCACCGTGTTGTCCGGCGCGTGGTCGGTCGGCATGGGGATCACTTCGACGAGCTTGCCGCCCAAACGAATGTTCACGGGGCCCGAGTACGTCAGATCCGGCGGCGCGACGAACTTCAGCGGGCCGCGCGTCGCTTCCGCACCGCTCAGCGCCCCGTCGCCGTCGGCGTCGTAGACATCGAAGAGCGCGGCTACCTGTCCCTTGCGCTTCGCTGCGCTCGATCCGGCCGTTGTTGTTCGCATCCTGCATCTTCATCGCCTGCGGTAACGGCGTATTCGCCGGCGGCATTGCGAGCAGGCCGAGCAGCGCTTCGTGGCCGATGATTCGCGCCGTGTCGCGGTATACCGCGGCACCCGATGCGTGATCCGCGTGCGAGTGGCTGTAGATCACGTACTTGACGGGCACGTGGAACCGGCGGTCGAGCTCGCCCTTGAGCCACGTCGCAAACTCCGTGCCGATCGGCTCGACGAGCACGATGCCCTCGGATGTGACCATGAACGCCGACACGTAGTCGTCCGAGCGCGCGTAGTACACGTCACCGGTCAACTTGCCGATCTCGCGGCCTTTGTAGTTCGTGCCCTGATACAGTGCCGCGGTTGCGCTTTGGCGGGACCGCGAACAGCCGAGAGCCAACACAAGTCAGCGCGGCGAGCGCGATGGAACGGCGATTCATCGGTCTTCCCCCAAAGCCACTGAACGATCGTTGCGACGATCGTACTTGATTGATGTCTCAATGTGGCTGCTGCGCGTCACACGTGCCCGCAGTTCGCTCGCTTCGGATCTCTGCTGCCGCGCGATTCGCGCGCCCGCGCCCCGCCATCTCGGCGCCCGCGTTGCGTGGCAAATGCCACATCCACCACGCCGAGCTCATCGAGATCAGGCCCACGCCCGAGAAACGCCCAGTAGAAGTTCGCGACCGCCGTGGCGCGGCTCGTGCAGTATCGCCCCCGCGATCTCGAGCAGATAGCCCGCGATTGCGACACCGAGCGACAACGACAGCTGTTGCAGCATGCCGGACAGGCTGCTCGCTTGCCCCATGCGCGGCGAGTCCACCTCTGCATAGCTGATGGCGTTCAGGCTCGTGAACTGTAGCGACCGCAGGCAGCCGCTGACGAGCAGCGTCGCGATGATCACGAGGTGGGGCGTGCTCGGGCCGGAACAGGCCGAACGCGCACAGCATCGCCGAAGCCGCGAGCGCATTCCACAGCAGCACGCGGCGAAAGCCGGCCCGCCGCAGGATCGCGGCCGCGAGCGTCTTCATGAAGATCGCGCCGACGGCCGACGCGAACGTCAACAGGCCCGACTGTACTGGGCTCAAACCGAACCCGAGCTGCAGCATCAACGGCAACAGGAACGGCGACGCGCCGATGCCGATCCGGAACAGCGACCCACCCAAGACGCCCGCGCGATAGGTGCTCAAGCGAAACAGATCCAGATCCAGCAGCGGTCGCGGATGGCGTCTCGCGTGCAGCATGTAGCCAGCGAGACCGGCGACGCCGACGCACAGCGCGGCCACCGCGACTTCCATCGGGAACAGATGCCGACCGAGCGCCGAGAATCCGAACATCGCCGCGCCGAGCCCGCCGCCGGCGAGCGCGAACCCCAGCCAGTCGAGTGGCGGCGGCACCTCGTCGCGAATGTTCGGAATGAACTTCAGCGCGAGCGCCATGCCGAGCATGCCGATCGGCAGATTGATCAGGAAAATCCAGCGCCAATTGAAATACGTGGTGATGAAGCCGCCGAGCGGCGGCCCGACCATCGGGCCTATCAGCGCGGGAATCGTGAGCCAGCTCAGCGCCTGCACGAGCTCGCTGCTTCGGCACGCTGCGCAGCAAGACGAGTCGGCCGACGGGCACCATCATCGCCCCGCCCATGCCCTGCACGAATCGCGCGGCCACGAGCGCGCCGAGCGAGCCGCTGACCGCGCAGCCAATCGAGCCGAGCAGAAACACGGCGATCGCTGTCATGAACGTGCGTCTGCGCGCCGAACCGGTCGGCCACCCAGCCGCTGACGGGAATGAACACCGCCAGCGATAGCAGATACGTCGTCAACGCGAGCTTCAACGCGATCGGGTCGGTTGCGAGATCGGCGGCGATGGCCGGCAGCGACGTCGAGAGCACGGTCGAATCCATGTTCTCGATGAATAGCGCGCAGGCCACGATCAATGGCAGTAACCGCGAAGGCTTCATGGGAAGAATGGCCGGCCTAGTGGGCGCGGCACTCGAAAAGTGGGATCAACTGTGATCCTTGAAGTAGTTGCGCTCGTACTCGCGCTGCGCGTGGTCCTTTTCCTTTTTGACCGCGCCCGCGGCACGGCGCGCCTGGCCGAGCGCCTTGCCGCGCGTGGTCTGCGTGCTGACGCCGGCCGAGGCGGAGAACAAGCTGTTCCGGTCGCGCGTGCCCACACTTCGGGCACGGCGGCGTCTCACCGACGCGAACGAGTTCCTCGAACTTCTTGCCGCACTTGCCACATTTGAAATCGTACAGCGGCATATCAGCTCGACGCCGGAACGGGAACGGCGATCTTGCAGCCTTCCTGCTCGCTACACAGCTGCTGCAACGCGTCGACCGTTTCCTTGAAAACCTTGATCGAGGCACCGCGATCGTGCCCGCCCGCGCGCCCCTGCGCTGCGTCGACGGCGGTTCGACCTCCGGAGTCCTTGAGGTCGATCTTCGCGCCGTGCGCCACGAGGAACCGGACCACGTCGGTCCAGCCCCAGAACGCGGCGCCGAATAGCGCCGTCTGCCCCGGAGCTTTGCCGCGACCGCCGCCGGTCGTCACACCGTTCACGTCGGCGCCGGCGTCGACCAGCACTTGCAGCGCCGCGATCGACTTCGCTTGCACGTCCGTCGTCAGGTAGTGCGGGATGCCTGGGCCATAGCCGCGGATATCGCACTCGATCGAGCCGTAACCGGCCGCCGCCATGAACGGCGTGACGCCGCTCGAGTTCGGCAGGTCGAGCCGCGCGCCGTGGGCGATCAAGAGCTTCATCGCGGGCACGTCGAACGTCTTGGCGGCACGCAGCAGCGGCGTCGAACCCGTCACGAGCAGCGCGTCGCAACCGCGATCGGCGCCGCGCTCGCGGTACGGCGGCAGCAGCTTCAGCTGCGAATTCGGGCTCGCGCCCTTCGCCAGCATGCGTTCGATCAACTGCAGGCCCGTCGTGGTATCCGTCGATGCACGATCCGGCCGGCCACCGTGCGGCAGCGTGTTCATGTCCACGGCCATGTAGAGGGGCGTGCGGCCCCACCAGTCCCACACGTCGAGGCTCGCACCGGCGTCCAGCAAATACGCCGCCGTGTCGAAGTTCAAGTTGTCGATGGCCATGATCAGCGGCGTGATGCCGCGATAACCCGGCAGGTCGGGGTCCGCGCCACCTTCGACGAGCGCACGCGCGCATCCCGCGCAGCCTTCCCGCGCCGCATACATCAGCGCAGTGAGGCCGCCGAACGGGCGATACTGGCGCCGCCGCTCGGCCGATACCTGCCGATCCCATTCCGGCACCGTCGAGCGCGCATTCGCGTTTGCGCCGCGCTTCAGCAACAGGCTCACCATCTCCGGCTGTTTCTGAGCCGCAGCCCAAATCAGAGCGGTCTGGCCGCGCCAAGCTTCCTGTGCATTCACGTCTGCGCCGTGGTCGAGCAACAGACGCGCGCCTTCCAGGTTGCCGCCGCGCGCGACGACCATCAGGGGCGTCTCGCCGTCCTTGCCGGGCGCGCTCGCGTTGGCGCCTGCCTCGAGCAGCTGTTTGATCACGGCCGCGTCGCCGTTTATCGCCGCCTCGCCAAGCGGTGTGGAGCCGTAGTCGTTCGCCGCGTTCACGTCCGCGCCGGCCTTGATCAAGCGCGTCACGAGATCGGCATCGTCGTGAAAAACGGCCCAATGCAGTGCCGTGGTGCCGTCGGCCGAGCGGGCCTTCGCGTCAGCGCCCCTGCCGAGATCGGCCAGCACCGCAGCGCGATCGTTGGTCTCCGCGGCACTCACGAGATCGGCCGCGCGCGCCACCTGCATGCTCGCGGCGCCGACAGCCGCAACGGCCAGCAGTGTGAGCCGGATGTGCATCTCCTCAGACCTCCGTCAGCTCGCCGTTGCTGTCGCCGAATTTCTCCGCGGGCACGCCAGCACGCAGCATCAACGTGTACAGCAGATTCGCAATCGGCGTGTGATCGGGGTAACGCAAGTGCTGGTTGCCTTTGATCTTGCCATTGCCTCCGCCGAAGACCAGCGTCGGCAGCGGGAACGAATCGTGCTGATTGCTATTGCTCATGTTGCTGCCGTACACAAAGATCGAGCTGTCGAGCATCGAGCCCGCATCGCCGTCCGGCGTCTTCGCGAGCTTGGCCAGGAAGTTCGCAAATACCTCGCTGTGATAGCGCTGCACGACGACGAGCTTCTCCATCGAGGCCTTGTTATCCGCGTGGTGCGACAGCGGATGGAACGCGTCCGGCACGCCCACGTGCGCGTATGACTGGTTGCTGACTTCCGCCACCATCATGAAGCTCGCGATGCGCGTGACGTTGGTCTGGTACGCCACGGCCAACAGGTCGAACATCAGCCGTAGCCGTTCGTCAAACGCCGGCGCCGCCACGGGAATCGTCGGCATGTCCACGTTCGACAGATCCCGCGCTTTGAGCATCTGGATGCGTCGTTCGAGCTCGCGAACGCTGTCGAGGTAGTCGTGCACCATGACGCGGTCTTCGGCGCCGAGCCCACGGTCGAGGTCCTTCATTTCGGCGAGCACGAGGTCGAGCACGCTCGAGAAGTCGCTTGCGATGGCGTTGCGTTCCTCCGTGGATTTGCCGCGGCCGAAGATCTTCTCGAAGACCTTGCCGGGATCGGCTTCCATCTGCAGCGGCGTAGTGGGCGTGCGGAACGCGATCGTGCGCGCATAGCTGCAGCCGTACGTCGCGTCGCACCCAGAGCTGCCACCCTTTTCTTCCGTGGCGAGCTCGAGCGACGGCAACGGCGTGTCCTGACCGATCGCACGGGCGGCGACCTGGTCGACCGAGACACCGCCGTTCGGTGTCTGCGAGCGCGGCGGTGCTACACACGTGAGCCACGTGCCAGGGTGGATCGCGTGCACGGCCGGACTCTCGGCGGTGTGGTTACCCAGCCCGCTGACCACAGTCATGTATCTCTGGTGCGGCGCGAACGGCGTGAGGATCGGTTTCAGATCGAAATCCCGGCCGACCTTCTCGGGCGTCCAGCGGTTCATTTCCTCGCCGTAGCGCGTATTGGCCATGATGGCGCCGTGCGGCAGGTAGAAGAATCCCATGCGGGGCTTGCGCGCGGCCGCGGTCTGCGCGAGCGCGGTGGCCGCAGGCACCATCGCCGTCAGCAACGGTAACCCCACCGTAGCGCCTCCCGCCCTCAAGAACGTGCGCCTCGACAAGTGTTTCTTAGTGATGAACATCTAGTTCTCTCCTGCGGAATTGGCGCCCGTGGCTGCGGCTACGGTCTCCGCGGGCCCGTTGACGATCTCGGGCGCGGTGCGCATGCGGAACGGCACACTGTTGGCCACACCTTTGACGATGGCCGCGAACGAATAGTGGTTGTGCGCGGAGTCGTGCACGATCGCGCGTACGGCCGGCATGTCGTAGTACTGCACGCGACGACCCAGCGCATACGTCATGAGATTCTGCACGATGGTCTGCACGAACTGGTCGGGGTCCGCCCGCAGCGCCTCGCGCAGATCGATGGGGCTGCTGACGGGCGTGCCGTTCGCAAGCTTGCCGGTGGGATCGATCGCCGCTCCGCTGTCGCGCTCGAACGTGCGCCATTCGCCCACGGCGTTGTAGTTCTCGAGCGCCTGGCCGAGCGGATCGATCACGCCGTGACAGCCGTTGCACGAGCTCAGAGTTCTGTGCAGTTGTAGCCGCTCGCGCACGGAATGCGGCTGCTCGATGGCGAGGGGTGCCAGATTCGTCGACACGCCCGGCGGCGGAGGTGGCGGCGGCGTGCCGAGCACGTGCTCCATGATCCACGCACCGCGCAGCACCGGCGACGTGCGATCCGGGTACGACGTGGCGAGCAGCACGCTGCCCTTGCCAAACAGGCCGTAGCGGCGCGGATCGTCGAGTTCGACGCGGCGAAAACGATCGCCACGGATGCCCGCAATGCCATAGTGGCGTGCGAGCCTCTCGTTCACGAACGTGTACTTCGCGTCGAGCAACTCGAGCACGCTGCGTTTGTCGTCGCGCAGTATGCTGTCGAGGAACCGATCCATCTCGCCCACGAACGCCTCGCGCAAGTCCTCGTCGAAATTCGGATACAGCTTCGGGTCGGGATCGATGACGTCGAGCCCGCGGACACTGAGCCATTGGAACGCGAAGTTCGTGACGAGCGAACGCGAGCGCGGGTCCGCCAGCATGCGGGCGACCTGCTCCGCGTAGATTTTTGGATCGCTCAAGCGCTTCGCATCGGCGAGCGCGAGCAGCTCGTCGTCGGGCCCCTCGCTCCAGAGGAAGAACGCGAGCCGCGACGCCAGCTCGAGATCGGAAATCGCGTACACCGCGCCCGGCTCGACGCCCGCGGGTGTGCCACCCGGCTCCATGCGGTACAAGAAATTGGTGCTCGATAGGACTGCGAGCAAGCCCTTCTGGACTCCGCCCTCGAACCCGCCCGCGGCCTGCCCGGCGCGATAGAACGCCAGCAGGCGCTCGATTTCGATTTCAGTCGTCGGCCGGCGAAACGCGAGCCGCGCGAGCCGGCTCAAGATCTGCTCGGCGCACGGCAGTTCCTCGGACGAGTCCTTCGGGTAGCAGCTGAAAATACGCTCGCGGCTCCGCGTCTGCTCGCTGATGCCCGTTGGCTCGTAGGGGCCCACGACTTCGAAGCCGAGCATCCAGGGCACGTCCGGCAGGCCTTCGCCCGGCACGAACCGTTGCAGCGCGTAATCGGATTCCGCGTGACTGCGCGCCACGAATGTCGCGCCGACTTTGCGATAGCCCGCCTTCACCGGGACGCGGATCTCGCGGAAGCGATCCTTGATCGCATTGACCGTCACGATCTGATAGCGATCGAGATCGCGAAGATCATCGGGGCCGCCGAGGTTCGCCTGGAATACGCGCGCGCCGTCGATCGTCAGGATGCCCGTATGCTGGTAAGCCAACCAGCCCTGCGGGTAATACGTGAGCTCGCCGCCGGGCCGCGACGACACGCTGAGCTTGAAGACGTACTCGCCGTCGGCGGGAAAATAGTGCTCGACGAGCAAGCCGTCGCGGGTGCCGAGGGGCAACCCTTCGACGTGCGCCGTGTGGTTCTGGTTGTTGGCAACGTACTCGGCTCGGCTCGCGGCCGGCTGCGGATTCCCTACAGCCTTCATGCTCACGTCGCGAGCGGCCGCGATGTACTGATCCAGATACGTGGGCGTGACGCGCAACACTTCCGCCACGTTGTCGAAGCCGTCACTCGTGGCGTCGGGGGGCAACAACTTGGCTGGGTTCACGCTGACGCCGAGCAGGTCCTGCACCGCCGTGGCGTATTCGACACGATTCAGCCGGTGCAGCAACGTGCGACCGGGCGTCGCGCCGCGTGCCGCCGCGGCTGCATCGAGATTCGATTCGAGCGCGGCGACGAACTGCTTCGACTGGTCGACGTTCGGGTGCGGATTGCCAGGCGGTGGCATCAGGCTGCCGCGCAGCCGTCGCACGACTTCTTCCCAGCGCTTCGGGTTTGCGTTCACGTCGGCCGTGGCCACGTGCTCGAGCGACATGCCGCCAGCGAGCTCGGCGTCGTTGTGACAGTCCGTGCAGTACTGCTTCAGCATCGGCCAGCGGTTCGCCAGCGCCTGCTCGGGTGCCTGGCTGCAGGCCGTCACGAGCCACGGCAGCATGGATACGAGCCAGACTCCGAATCGGTGACTCATCACTCTTCTACGCAACGATGCCACGGAGCCGACTCCACCACATGCTCTCGTAGGCATTGCTGATGAACTGTGCAGAATCGGCGCTGTAGCGTTCGTCGAACTCCTTGGTGATCCGCTCGGCAAGCATGTCCTGCACGCCCCGCCCCTGCAGCGCAATGGCTTCGATGCGCTCGCGCACGGTCGACAGCATCTTCACCTGCTCTTCGAGGTCGCCGCGTTTCTGGGGCGGACCGACGTCGGGGATGATCAACGTGGACGCGTCCGCAAGCCCGATGAGCTTCTGCGTCGCGTCCACCATGCCGCCGATCCAACCGCCCGTGATGTAGTCGAGCACGGGGTAGCGCGCGGCCGTGACGGCGCCGCCGGCCACGATCACGTTGTGCTCTGGCAAGTGCACGTAGATATCGCCGTCGGTGTGCGCTTCCGTCAGCTGACCGTACACGACACGCTCGCCGCCAAAGGCGAGCTCGAGGGGTTGCCTGTCGGAGCTGAAGAACGTCTTGTTCGGCCGGCTCGCCGGCGCCCGTCGCTGGTAATACTTGTCTTCCCACTCGACGTAGAACTTCGTGCTCATCCAGAGCCGCGTGTTCTCGTGGGCCACGATGGTCTTGACGCCACGGGCCGCGAGCGCGTCGTTGCCGCCCGTGTGCTCGAGATGCCAGTGCGTATTGAACAGAGCGCCGATCGGTGCCGCGCCGAACCTTTGTCCGAGCAGCGCGACAAGATCCGTAGCGCGTTCCGCCGCGCCGCTGTCGACCAGCAGCAGGCCTTCGGGCTTGGCCAGGACGACGACGTTGCCGCCCGCGCCACTGATCACGTTCAGGCCGTCCCTGAGTTCCGTCGCCGTTAGCCCGGGGCTGGCCGCTGCCGCGGGACCGAAGCGCAACAGGGACGCCGCGGCGCCTGCGCTGGCCATTCCTTGCAGAAACCGGCGGCGGCTGTGGGTCACTTGCGGAATGTCCTTATCCAAGGCTCCGAATCAACGTGTAACTATAGTCTCGGCGTGGCGGCCCTGCTACGCCAGGACAGGGAGCGAAACATGCAGCGACAGCGCCTCATCAGCACCCTCGGCATGCTGGCCCTGACGGCCCTCGGCGTTTCCAGCCCGGCCACGGCCCACCACAGCTTCGCCCGGTTCGACCGTTGCCACCTCTTCACGCTCGCGGGCGAGATCCGGAGCGTCAACTGGCACAATCCACACGTCGAGCTCGGGCTTCGAACCAGCGACGGCACCAGCTACAGAATCCTCTGGCTCAACCTGCAGCAACTCAAACGCGACGGTGTGGCGCCTAACGCACTCAGGGTCGGCGACCGGATCGAGATTACGGGCGCCAAGCAGCCCGAAGACACTCTGCACGACATCGCGCTGTTGACTCAGATCTGGCGGCCAAGCGACGGCTGGCGTTGGTCGCAGCCGCCACAGGGTTGTTGAACGTCGCACAGCGGCCGGCGTTTTGCCGAGTTCCGGAATCATTCGGTGTGGCGTTTCTGCACGGGGCCTTCCGGCGGCAGGTCGCCTTCGCCGAATGCTTGAGCGCCCTCGACGGAGTCGCAGTGCTTACCCGGCGCGGGCGGCTTGCCCATGGGGCATTTGAACAGCCCGGAGTCGCCGCGATCACCGGCGGGCTTGCCATCGCGGCGCGGATGCACGCCCATGCTCATGACGGTGCCCTGTGGAAAGGTATCGCGCGTGATGCCGTGCTTGAATGCGACGGCCGCACTCTCCATCTGCACGACCCAAACCACGGGCTCTCCCTTCTCGTCGCGCACGAGAGCGTCACGTTTGTCGTTCAGCGGCACGAAGTGCATCTCGAAATGCGCGGCGTTCGGCACCACGCGCACCATGACGCCGGTGAACACGCGGTAGACGCTGCCGTCGTACATCGCGTACGAGTGATGCGCGCCCGCCGAGCCGGCCGCGAGACACATCGCGCTCGTACCTGCGAGTGCCGCCAGTCTCTTGGCGGCCGCCATGACTCTGTGCTTCATCACTCCCCTTCTCCCACCCCGGATCGCAATCACTTGAAGCCGAGGTCGAGCTCGTGCTTCGGCTTGTCCATGTTCTGCTCGAAGTTGTCTTCCCAGATGCGCGCCCATGGCCGGTCGAGCATGTCCGGAACCTTGAATGGAATGACCTGCCCCGGCGCAACCTGCGTCGCGTAGCCGTCGATCGGATACAGGGCTGCGCGTGCATTCCGCCCAGCCGAGGCGATCGGCCGTGCCCCAGCCCTGCTGATAGTTCCGGAACCACAGGATCCGCACGGGCTGCTCGAGCGCTTCAGGGTCGTAGATCACGGTCTCCCAGTCGACGCCGAGAAATTTGCCGTTCGCGTCGTGCGCGGGCGTCACGATCTCGACGGTCTCGAACGAGTAGCTGAACTCCCACGTGGTGTGCTGCGTCCATGCCTGAACGTTCGCGGTATGCGTGATCAGCGCGTCGCCATCCCAGAACCCGACCGTGTCGCCGTACCACTGCGGAATTTCCTGACCCGAGCGGCAGCTCGCGATCCAAATGCACGACGCGCCACATGTTGCCGCTGCCGCTGCCCATGAACACCACGACGTCCGGGGTGACGATGAAGCGCTGAGGCTTCGGCCCCGTGGCCCACTGCCGCATGAACCCTTCCGGCCAACAGTACGAGGCCGACCACTGGTGCGCGGCGTCCACGCCCTCGTGGTACAGCTGGCGCACCATGCGCTCCTGATACTCGGGCTTCAGAAGCGAGAGGAACGTCGGACACCTGCGTCGCGCGGCCGTAGTTCCACACGCGTCGCCCTTGGGGCAGGTACTCGCCGTACACGCCGTCCCACTTCGGCATCGTTGCGTAGGTGTGTTTCGTGGGGCCGCCGTGTGCGCGAGCAGCCGCGAGCAGCGCCTCGTAGTGTTCGTTCGCAGTCTTGAACGGATACGGACTCACGATGTTTTCGCGCGCCCAATCCTTGCCGCAGTTACCCCATCGAGCGGACGTGGGTGGATTCTTGCCGATGCGCGGATCCGACGTGCCCGAGCCAGCGCCGCCGCTGCGCATGTCGGTGATCTGTCGCGGGCTGTTGCAGCGCCAGTAGCGCGGGTCGAGCCAGGAGCCGCGGTCTTTGTAGAAGTCCTTGCTCTTGAAGAGATCCATCGCCAGCGGTTGAACGCCGGGCGGTGGTTTGCCGTCCCATTCCGGCCCCTCGCCATAGCTCGGCAGGTCGGGTGGTGGGTTTTCCGCCGGGAACGGCGCGCCGCGAAGCCCGGCCACCATGGGCGGGTGCAGCTGACCGCTCGCGGGCCACTCGACGGCAGCGCCTATGGTCAGCGCCGTTAGCGCCACCGCCACCGCAGTACGTAACTGAACCATCGCCTCCCCCCGAGAGCCGTGGAAATTCAGTAAAAGCGCTGGCGAGTCAGCGGTCAAGACGCGCCTCACAAAGCCGCATGGCGGGCGTCAAATGATTGAGGAGCTGTGATCTGTTTCCGCGTCGCGCCGCCTAGTCGCGACTAGCCTTTGCGGCATGCTCTCGTTGAAGTCCAGCAAGACCGGTCCCGGCGACGCCAATCAGCACCCTGGCGCCGATGCCAGCCAGACTGGCCAGTCCGTCATTGCAGAACGCGACGCGAAGATCACCGAGCTCGAGCGTCAGCTCGCCGAGGAGCGCGTCAACGCGCGCAGCCCTGCGGGAGGCGAGCGACGGCTTCCGCTTCAAGACCGAAATCCTTGAGAAAAGTTATGCAAAACAGCTGGCCGACACGCGCGCGAAACTCGCGGCAGCCGAGACAGGTGGCTGCCGAGCATAAAGCCCACCAGATAGCGTATGGCGCCGATCACGAGGAAACGGTTCGACTGCTGAAGGAGACGCGCGCGGAGCTCGAACAGCTGAAGCTCGACCGCGATCAGCTGCGCTCGCAGGCGCGCCGCAGCGGTTGGACTGCACCGGACGCAGCCGCCGACACGGCGCAAACCAGCGAGGGCACGATCAATCAGCTCATGGCCGGCGCCGGTTGGTTGACGAAACGTGAAGCATCCGCGGGCGGCTCGAATCTTGCAAGCGCAAGTCGCCGCGCCCGAAGACGCGCCCGCCGAGGACATGCTCGCGCCCGAGCTCGTCTTCACGAAAGACAAAGACAAGGATAAAGACGCGGACTGACGTTCCGCCGCAGTGGTCGAGCGAACGGCCCGTAGCCTAGAATGCGCCCTCTTCGCGCCGACCTGACAACGGGTCGGTGCGCCGTCCGAGCCGCGCGCGAGTCTTCGATCATGACAACTAACCCCGCCGATACGGCGGCGCCAACCTCTGCGTCCGACTCCGGCCGAATCGCGCCGCATCACGCCTTGGTGATTCGGTTGCTGCTGGTGTCGGCATTCGTGGTGATCCTGAACGAGACGATCATGGGCGTGGCGATTCCACGCCTGATGGCGAGTCTCGGCGTCGATGCGAGCGCCGCGCAGTGGCTCACGACGGCGTTCCTGCTGACCATGGCTGTCGTGATTCCGATTACCGGCTTTCTGCTCCAGCGGCTGCATACGCGCACGATCTTCATCGCGGCCATGACGCTGTTCTGTCTCGGCACACTGGTCGCCACGGTAGCGCCGGGCCTGACGGTGCTCGTGATCGCCCGCGTCATCCAAGCGTCGGGCACCGCAATCATGTTGCCGCTGTTGATGACGACGGTCATGACGCTCGTGCCCCCGGAGTCTCGCGGTAAGACGATGGGAAACATCTCGATCGTGATCTCCGTGGCGCCGGCGATCGGCCCCACGATTTCGGGACTGATTCTGAACTTCCTGACGTGGCGGTGGTTGTTCGCGCTGGTATTGCCGATCGCCATCGCGGCGCTGGTGCTCGGCGCGCGGCGCATCGAGAACGTAACCACGCCGCGAGACGTGCCGCTCGACGCGCTGTCCGTGCTGCTTTCGGCGCTAGGGTTCGGCGGCGGCGTCTATGGCTTGAGCCTGCTCGGTGCGCCGAGTGCGCCGCAGAGCTTCCCCGCGTGGGCGCCGCTCGCGATCGGCGCCGTTGGGATCGTCGCATTCGTCGTCCGTCAACTCACGCTGCAACGGCACGACCGCGCGCTGCTCGACCTGCGCACGTTCACGTCGCGAAACTTCACCGTGTCCGTGCTGCTGATGGCGATCATGATGATGGCGCTGTTCGGAACGCTGATTGTGCTGCCGATCTATCTACAGAACGTGCGGGGCTTGAGCACACTGGAAACAGGCCTTTTGCTGCTACCGGGCGGGCTGTTGATGGGGTTGCTCGGGCCGCCGGTCGGGCGCCAGTACGATCGCATCGGTCCTGCGAAGCTGTTGATCCCCGGTGTCGTGATCGTGACGGCCGTGCTGTGGGCAATGACGCTGCTCGGCTCCACGACGCCCGTCGCCTACATTCTGGCGGGCCATCTCGTCATGAGCGTGGGCTTCGCGTTGCTGTTCACGCCGCTGTTTACCGTCAGCCTGTCTTCGGTTCAGCCGCAGCTGTACTCGCACGGCAGCGCCGTGCTCGGTTCCACGCAGCAGCTTGCCGGTGCGGCAGGAGTGGCGCTGTTCGTCGCGCTGATGGCCGCCGAGAGCGCGAGGCTGCTCGGCGGCGGCGCACCGGCACTCGAAGCGCTGGCGGCCGGGGTCCGCGCAGCGTTCCTGTGTGGGGCCATCGCCTCGCTGTGCGGCGTCGTGTGCGCCCTGTTCATCCGCAAGCCGGACGGCGCGGCTCTCGCTGCGCACTGAATCCGTGGGGCTCGGGCTACCGCGTCACCTTGTGCGGCGACGCGTGTTGCTCCACACGATTGCGGCGATACCGACGATCGCGAGTATCGCGCCGTAGTACGTCCAGTGAATGTCGTTGACCATGAAGCCCTGCAGCAGCCATGCGGGGCCTACGTTCAGGCCCTGCATCATCCAGCCGCAGCCCATCAATATCATCAGCACTCCGAGCAGGCTGCTCGCAATCCGCATGATCACGTCCAATGCGCGCGCCATAGTGTGTCTCCCGTGGTGGTCGAGGGTGTGTCCGCCGTATCGCGTCTTTGGAGCAGGTCGCGCAGGCTTTGATGCAGCTCGCGTCGGACCGCCGTTCGGCCGTTGTCCTCGAGCGCCGACTGCGTCGCACCGATCAGGGCATCGCCGAGCGTTTGCAGCTCGAGCGACGCGGGGCGGCTGTTCTTCGGTGTGCCGTGGTGCTCCGGATGCGCAAACGCGTGCTCGCAGCGTGCGCGGCTCAGCGAATGATGCGCGGCACACGCCGACGGGCGCACTTCGTACGCGCAACACCGGCCGTCGACGAGTAGCGCACACGGCATGCGCGCCGCGTAGTGCTGCGGGACGGTCATTGCGTCGATACGCGTCGCGTTCTCCACGATCCGCCCTTCGGCGGCGGCCATGTCGGCTTGTGGGAGGCGGGTACGCAAGTGATGCAATACCGCTACGGCTTCGTGCTCGAACACGCTGACGCGCAAGTGACAGCAGAAGTCGCAACCTGCCGCGCACGCAACGGCCGTCCCGGCTCGTTTGGCCGCAGCGAACGCATCGTCGATCTCGCTCACGAGCGCGCGGCACGCGGTCGCACAGTCGTCTGCCGAGCAACTCGCGCGGACGAGCTCCTTCGTATTGTGGTGCGTAGCCGTGGCGGCGGCGTGGATGCGTTCGCGCGAGACTTGCATCGTTCTCTTCCAAGAGTCTGCCAAGGATTATGGCATTTCCCCGCCCTGTGACGCCGGTCGCGCCCATGGCGCACCCGGGCTGCCGATAATGCAGCTCCGCCCACCAGGAGAATCCACTTGCGTAGCACCGCGACACTCGCCTCGTTCGTTCTGGGGTTGGTCTTGACTGCGGCGTTATCCGTACCCGCACTTGCCGATCCGCCGGACCACGCGCCGGCGCACGGTTGGCGCAAGAAGCACGGTCACGAAGGCCATGAAGATCGAGGCTACGAAGGCTACGAAGGGAAACACTGGGACCGCGATTACGCAGTTCTGTCGGGTCGGTGCGACCACCGGGCCGTCGCCACGGCACTCGGTGGCGTGGTCGGCGGAGTCGTAGGCGCGCAGGTGGCCGCGCCTGAGAACCGCACGATTGCGACGCTCGTCGGCGCAGCCGTCGGCGCCCTGCTCGGCAACCGCATCGCGCGCGAGCTCGACGATGCAGATCGTGGATGCTTCGGCCACGCGCTGGAGATCGGTCGGCCCGGCCGGGTCGTCGTCTGGACCAACGATACGGCCGGCGTGCGCTACGAGCTATTACCAGGCGCAAACCGCCAGCGCCGCGGCGGCGTGTGCCGCGAATTCACGATGACCACGTTCCACGGTCGCGAGCGAGTGTCGCGCGAGGGCATCGCGTGTCGAACGCAGGTCGGTCGTTGGGAAGTCGAGGGCTGAGGGCAACTACTTTTTCTGCGCTTCCCGGGAGTAGTCACGGTACGTGAGGTCCTGGCACTTGTCGTCCGCGTACGGCGCGTCGGCGGGTAGCACCGTATCGCTGCCCGTGTACTTGTCGGTGAAGCTCACCGGATCCTCCGCCTCGTAGTCGCGCTTGAGCGCGAACGTCGTGGAATCGAGCGTAAATCGTTCGATGACGTGGAGCTTGTTGCTGTGCGGCACCGTGCCCGCAAGGCTGCCCGGCGTGAACCCGACCGTGTCCACCACGAGTGTGTCGCCGTCCCAGCGGCCGATCGAATGCCCGGCGCGGCTCGGCGTGAGACCGGCCGGGTGCGCCGCCACTTTCATGAAGACGACGCGCTGAAGGCCGCGTCCGTAGTCGATGACGATCGTGCTCGCCGTTTGGCTGATGCGATTGACCGGCCCATCGAATACCCAGTCGAACAGGATGCTCGTGATTTCGCAGCGCGCTCTGCGTGCTGTCTTCGGGCTTGGTTGTCTTCAAAGCGTCCGCAGCGGCCTGGCCCGCGGGCGTCAATGTCACGGGCCGCGCGCCCCAGCCGTTGTTCGGCAAATCGGCCACCTGCGCCGTGCCCGCCTCGACGGCGGCGACCATGCTCTTCGGCACCAGGCCGCCGCGTCCGGTTGGAGGCCGCGCAATCAGGTATTGCTCCTGCGCCCAATCGCCCGAGATATTCGGCTCCCCACTCGGTCGGCGCAGCGCACGGTTCGCACGCACCGGAGTAGTCGTGCGGGTCAGCTGTTGATAGCGGACCAGCTTCGGCGCGTCGCCGATCGTCAGGTCCTCGACGTAGCAGGTGGACGCATCCTCGCGATGCGGGTGGCCATTGACCGTCACGTGCTTACCCGCCACGAACATCTCGGGTGACCATCCCGAGCGGCGCAACACCGTCGCCGCTCGCATCTCACAGCGCATCTTCAGCTGCTTGCCGTCGGCGCCGACCGCGTCGAAGTACAAGTACGCGTGCGGATTCACGAAGTCCACGCCCGTGAGCGTGCCCTCGAGCGTGACGTTCTTGGTGGGGTCGATGTTGCCGAAGCCGTGATGCGCGACGGCGGTGCTCGTGGCCACGAGCGTCGCGAACAGCATGGCGAGCCGCGTCGACATGTTTGACATCCTCCCCCGACGGCGCAATCGGCCACGAGTATAGCGCCGCAGTCTCAGCGCGGCGCGTCGTCCCACATCGATGCCGGCCCCGAGACCATCCTCGCCGCAGCGCCACATGCTACGATCCACGCAGCCATCTGCGAGGAGGGCCCGGAGGATGCGCAAACGAATTCTGGTCTTTGCCGCAGCACTGCTCGTCACGGCAGTGGTCGGCCCCTCGGCTCTGCGGGCACAGACTATCGCCAGCGCCGCGCCTGCCGGAGCTTCCGCCGCTACCGCGCCAGCACGCACGTCATGGGGGGACCCCGATCTACAAGGCGTGTGGGACTATCGCACGATCACGCCCATGGAACGCCGGCCCGAGCTCGGAGACCGCGAGTTCTACACCGAGGACGAAGTCGCCCAACTCGAAGGCCGCGCCGCCCGACGCATGGACAAGCCGCCGGATCCAAACGCACCGAACACGGGTCTCATACACGCCGAATATCTGACCGATCCGGGTCGTCACGTCGACGACTCGCATCGCACCTCGCTGATCGTCGATCCGCCGAACGGCCGGTTGCCACCACTGACTCCGGACGCACAGAAACGCCAGGATGCGGCGCGCGCGGCTGCGGCCGCAGCGCCACTCGGCGGCAAGACGGATTCGTATAACGACCGCCCGCTCTACGAGCGCTGCATCACCCGCGGCCTGCCGGGCAGCATCCTGCCAACGCTGTACAACAACAACATCCGCATCGTGCAGGCACCAGGCTACGTCGCAATCGTGCACGAGATGATCCACGACACCCGCGTCGTGGCGCTCGACGGCGCGCCGTTCAGCGGCGTGCGCAGCTACTTAGGCGAGTCGCGCGGCCACTGGGAAGGCGACACGCTCGTGGTCGAGTCGCGAAACTTCAACGGCAGAGCGCCGTTCCGCGGCGCGGGCGAGAACCTGAAGCTGACGGAGCGCTACCACCGCACGAGCGCCGACAGGATCGAGTTCAAGATGACGTTCGAGGACGCCACGCAGTGGGTCGCAACCGTGGACCGTCGCGTATTCGATCCGACCCGCCGAAGGCGAGCTGTACGAGTACGCGTGCCACGAAGGTAACTACGGGCTGCGCAACATCCTCGAGAACGCGCGCGACGCGGACCGGGCGGCCGCCGCGGCCGCGCACAAACACTGACGGGACGGCATGCGAACGCGTGGTACCTGTTGCTTCCCCTTGGAATCGCCGCCGCCGCGAGCGCCGCGGCGCATCACTCCTTTTCGGCGGAGTTCGATGCCAACAAGCCAGTCACGCTGCACGGCACTATCTTGAGGATGGAGTGGATCAATCCGCACAGCTGGCTGCACATCGCCGTGAAGAACGCCGACGGCACAACGTCCGAGTGGATGATCGAAGCCGCGACGCCGAACACGCTGTTCCGCCGCGGCTACACGCGCGACGCCGTGAAGCCGGGCACCGAGATCACGGTCGAAGGCTACCGCGCGAAGAACGGCGCGAATCGCGCGAACGGTCGCGACCTGATCCTGCCCGACGGCTCGCGGCTGTTCATGGGCTCGGCCGAGCACGGGCGCGCCCGGTGACAGCCCCGCAGATGGCCCACCGAGCGAGCAGTAGCGGCGCACACCGGCAACGCCAATAGGAAGAATAATGCTGACCGATCTCGGCCAAGGGCTGCGCGATGTCCGCGTCGGCCCGGACGGATTCCTGTACGTGTTGACCAGCGAGACCGCTGGCGGGCTTACCCATTGCCCCTGCGAAATGACCACGACCTCCTGAAGCACTGGAGCCTCAGCATGATTGCAAGACACTTCTGCATCGCGGCCGCCCTGCTGGTCGTTGTCGGGTTCGGCGACACCGCCAGCGCGCAGGGCGGCTTCGCCCCGGCGGCGCTCGCCACGACCAAGGTTCGCGACAACATCTACATGATCCGCAGCGCCGCCTCGGGCAACGTGACGGTCATCGTGGGCGATGACGGCGTGGTGCTGATCGATGCGAAGTTCGCGAACGAGCACGACGGCGTCATGGCGCAGCTGAAGACGATCACGAGCAAGCCCGTGAAATACGTCATCAACACGCATCTGCACGCCGACCACACGGGCGGCAACCAGGCTTGCAGGCGCTGGGCGCACAGATCATCGCGTCCGAGAACGCGCGCCGCATCATGGTCGAAACCTCGGCTCCGGGCCTGCCGACTCTTCGCGATGCGCGACTACCTGCGCCTGTACTTAGGCAGCGATGCCGATCGATCTGTACTACTTCGGGCGCGGCCACACTGATGGCGACATCGTGATCCACCTGCCCACCGAGCACATCGTCGTCATGGGCGACCTGTTCGCGTTGTGGGGGCCATACATGCACCTGGTCCATTACGGCGCCGGCGGCAGCATTCGCGACTGGTCGCGATCACTCGAACGCGCGCTGAGCCTCGACTTCGATACGGTAATCCCCGGCCATAGCGGCCTCACGGACCGCGCGAACATGGAGGGCTATCTCAAGGAGACCGTGCGGCTTCAGGAGACCGTGCGCGACATGAACCGTGCGAAGAAATCACATGACGAAATCAAGCAGGTGCTCCAGCACCGAGTTCCACTGGAGCGGGCTTCATGTTCGATCTCGGGTTGGACGGTGTCATCACCGAGATGCAGTAGCTGCTGCCCCCGCTGAAAAAGAAAGCCCCGCACGCGGCGGGGCTTTCGAGGCGGGAGAAAGCCGCGGCGGTCAGTTGACCGCGAAGCAGTAGATCAGACCCGCGCTGCCGGTCGGCGCCAGCTTCTCGAGCGAGCAACCCTGCGAGTCGTGGGCGTTGGTCCACGAGTTCACACCGGCGGCGCGGCCGAGCCGGTCGGCATGACCGAACGTGGTCTTCACGTCATCGCCGCCGCTCGTCCAGTTGTTGCACGTATTGGCCGTGGCCATGCCGTCGTCGCTCGTGCCCGTCATGATGTCGTGCTGGAGCGGCTGCGCGAGCGGCGCCGGCGGAGTGCCGCCGAGGTAGTTCGGCGCCTTGCCCTGCTCCGTCAACGCCGTCTCTGCGTTGATCTTGTTATTGGTCGCGCCGAGCAGATCCGCGACGTCCTTTGCGATCTGCACGCCCTTGACGTTGACCCACGGGCCCTTGCCGATTCGGTCCTTGGCGTTGACCGTGCTCGTGCTCAAGAACGCATGCCACGTCTTATTGCCCGCGCCGACTGCCGCCGCGAGCGATTGGCAATGCGCGTCGGCCCCGGCAAGACCGCCGAGGTTACCGCCCTTGCCCGGGTTCTTGCTGCTGACGAAGAAGCTCATGTTGGCCGCCGACTGCGCGTAGGCGACGCCTGCACCGAGCGCCAGAACGCTCAGTACGCCGAATGCTTGTATGCGATTCATTGCGATTTCTCCTTGTAATTTCGAGAGCGGGGACCGACGGACCCTAACGAAGCGCGACACCAGGGTCAACCGCGCTGCGCCGTGGTCGTCTGTGGATTTATTTGGCGTTCGTGGCCGCCGGCGGCGGCGACTGAATCAGCACGACGAACAGGTTGTCCGGCGTCGCGCACGATCCCCACCTTCAGCGCGCCGTTTGGCGCCGGCAATTCGAGCGGCTTGCCGCCGGTCGATACGAACGCGCCGCCGGCTTTCGTGAACGCGGCCACGGCGGCGTCGATATCGCGCACCTGCATCTGGAACCGCGTCGAGCCTGGATCCTGCAGGTCGCCGCGCACGGTCTTGCGGTCGATGCCCTTGTAGTCCATGACCTCGAACATGAGGCCCGTGGTCGGCATCTTCAGCATCGCGAAGCGGAATTGCGCGCCGGCACCGACGCCGAGCGCCGCGCCGACGGTCGCGTTCTCGGCGAAGGCCGGCTTGTTCGTGAGCTCCATGCCCGAGAGCGTCGTGATACAGACGCACGGACTTCTCCACGTCCTCGACCGTCAGGCGCACGCGCACGTCGACGACGTTCGACGTCGCCGGCGCCTGCGTCTCCGGCGGTTCGTCCGGCTGCACGATCTCGACGAAGTGCCCGTCTGGATCCTTGACGACGACCATGCGCGCCGTGTGCCCCGGGCCGAAGGGCAATGCAGCCGGCGCACCGCCCGCGGACACGATCGGCGTGCCCTGCGCCTTCAGTCGCGCGAGCGTTGCGTCGATGTCGCGCACGAACACGATCAGCGTGTACGCGCCCGAATCCTGCGGCCGGCGCTCGAGTGGCTTGCCGCCCGCGCCCGAGATCTCGACGATCTCGACGCCCTGGCGCATGCCGCCCGGCCGCGCGATCATCCAGCGAATCTTCGGCGTTCGGCAGGCCGAACATGTTGCGCAGCGCCTCGTTCTTGTCGGCGTTGCCGGGCTCGCCCTGCGTCTCGAGCCCGAGGCCGTCGCGGTAGAACGCGACCGCCTTATCGAGGTCGTGCACGATCGGGCTGAAGAAATTGCCGTTGCCGGTGACGACGGCGGCCGGCGCCGCCGCGGGCTGCGCGTACGCGGCCGCGCTGAACAAACCGAACACCGAGAATCAGGAGTAGACGTCTCATTACTTTCTCCAGAAAGAACTCAACGCTCGTCAGGCAAAGCGAACACGTACAGCGCTTGACCACGACCGGGCGGCTGCACTTCGGGCGACAGCAGCGACGGCACGAGTCGTGGGCTACCGCCGCCCAAGCCCGTCGTCACGGCCACGTACTGCTTGCCGCCCGGCTTCGAATGCGATCGGAAACCCCTGCACCGACGTCGCGAGTCGCGTTTGCCACACGATCTTGCCGTCGCGCACGTCGAGCGCTTTGAAGCTGCGGTCGAGATCGCCGATGAACACGATGCCGCCGGCCGTCGACAGCGCCGCCGTCAGAATCGCGGCGCGCTGCTGCACCGCCCACTTCTGCTTCATCGTGTCGACGTCGAATGCGGCGAGCTTGCCGATGTTGCCGTCGGTGCCCGGCATCTCGTAGAACCGCCGATCCGCGCCGCCCGCGCTGCCGCCGCCCGCTTTCTGCTCGATGGCCTGCGCGCGGATCGCGATGCAGCTCTGCGCTAGCGGGATCAGCAGCGTGCGCGAAGGCTTGTGGAAGCTCGTCGCCTGCCAGTTGTGGCCGCCTTCGGAGCTCGGGCAGCCGTCGACCCATTCGCCGACCTTGTGCGTCGAGGATGTCGTCGCGGTACCGCGGCTGGCCGGTCTCGCGGTCGAAGCTGGCCCAGACGTTCTGGAACAGCGTCTCGGCGTGATCGATGTACTCGCCCGTGCGGCGGTCGAGCTTCCACAGCACGCCGTCTTTGCCGACCGTGAGCACCCACTTGCGGCCGCCGCCGTCGACGAGCACGCGCTCGAACACGACGTCGAGATCGAGCGCCTCGCCCGGCGCGTGCTGGTAGTGCCACGCGAGCTTGCCCGTCTTTACGTCGAGCGCGACGGTCGAGCTCGTGTACAGCCCGGCGTCGAGTCCGGCCATGCCGCGGCTCGCAGGCATCCAGGGCTTTGCCTGCGCGGTGCCCCAGTACGTGAGCCCGAGCTCGGGATCATAGCTGCCGGTGATCCAGGTTTCGCCGCCGGCGCGATACAGATCGGGCAGATTGCCCCAGGTGTTGCCGCCGGGCCCATCGCTCGTCGCGATCGTGGTGAATCGCCACTTCTGCTCGCCCGTGCGCGCGTCGTAGGCACTGATGAAGCACTTCTGCTGCTCGTACGTTTGGCATGCGCCCATGCCTTCGATCACGAGCCCGTTCGCGACCAGCGGGCCGCTGCTGCTTGCGTGACCGTCCGGCATCTGCACGTCCCACGCGATCTTCGCCGTTGCGCGCGTTCAACGCGATCAAGTGGCCGTTGGCCTGCAGGAACAGCTTGTCGTCGTACAGCGCCATGCCGCGCATCGCGACGGCTGTCCTTCAAGTGATGCTCCCAGATCAACGTGCCGTCGCGGCCGTCGATGGCTTGCACGATGCCCTGCGTGTTGTTGAGGTAACACGGTGCCGCGGTACGCCAGCGGCGACGGCTCGTTCGTACCGCCGTCGCGCATCGGCCAGATCCACGCGAGCTGCAAGCGATGCGCGTTGGCCGCAGTGATGTCCTTCAGCGGGCTGTAGCTCGATGCGCCGTAGTCGCGGCGCAGCATCGGCCAGTCGCCAGCCGCCGGGCTCTCGAGCGCCTGTTCCGTGAGCGGCACGAAGTCGCGCACCGTGCCGGCCACGGTGACGCCGATCGGCTCGGCGGCGGGCCTCGTCGTCGCGAGCGCATCGCTGCCGATGACCGCCGATGTCGCGGCCGTCAGAGCCGCGTTGTTCGCAGTGAAGCCGTTCGTCTGCAGCAGATACGCAATGATGCCGAGATAGGTGGTCTCGGGCAGGCTACCGGGCGCCTCCGGCGGCATCGTGGCGCGCAGCTGTATCAGCAGATCGGTCGTGTTACGTCCCGTCCAGCGCGCACCGAACTCCGGCGCCGCCAGCATGGCATTCGGCAGCTGCCGCAGATCCGCGCCGTGGCACATCTGACAGGTGTCGCCGGAACGCAGCGCGGCCCGCCTCGACCTGCGCCGCCGTGAAGGCGACTGCGCGGGTGTTGCCCAATGCAGAGCGATGGCGCCCGCCGCAGCGAGCACGAACGAACGGCTAAACCGGCTCATCGACCCGAATCCCCCACTCACGCGCGGGTTAGTGCCGGCGCGCACCCCCATAAAGAACGCGCTCAATTGCCCGGCTGCGTGAACTCGAATGTCAGCTCGGCGCACCGTTGCTTCTCGAACGGCGTATCCGACAGCAGCACGGTGTCCTGGCCCGTGTACGGCGTCGCGAGATAGACCGGATCCTCGACCGTGTACTCGCGCTTCAGCGCGAACGTCTTCGGATCCAGCGTGAAGCGCTCGACGACGTGCAGCTTGTCGCTGTTTCTCGTCGGTGGCACGCAGCACGCCCGCAGCGAAGCCGACGGTGTCGACGACCAGCGTGTCGCCCTCCCACTTGCCGAGCGAATGCCCCGTGTTGCTCGGCGCAAGCCCAGCGGGATGTTTGTCCATGCCCGAAGTGGATGCGGCGCGTGTTGCTGTAGAGGCCATAGTCGATGTCGATGACCTTCTCGTGGCCCACTGTCGTCTGCGTGATTCGATTCACAGGCCAGTCGAACGTCCAGTCGAAGATGATGCTCGTCGGCTTGCACTGCAGGCGCGGATTGTCCTCGGGCGACCACATGCGGAACGCCGCGGCGGCGGTTTGACCGGCCTCGGTGTACTGCGGCCGCGACGGCGCCGGATTCCGCGCCCTGATCTCGGCGATGGTGATCTCGCCGGCCGCGTACGCTTCGCGCAGGCTGCGCGGCACGAGATCGCCGCGGCCGCCGCTGGGTGGAATGGTCAGCACGGCCTGCTCCACGGCCCAGTCGCCCGAGATATTCGGTTCGCCGGACGCAAGCCTCGACGGCCGTTTCGAAGTGTCGACCGGCGCTCGCGTGAACTGATCGTTGCGATCGATCGAAGTGGCTGCCACCGAGCGAAACGCTTTCGAGATAGCACGAATGCGGATCGTCTCGATGCGGGTGGCCGTGGATATCCACGTGGCGGCCCACCACGAACTCATCTGTCTTCCAGCCCGAACGCTTGATAAGCGTCGCGGCACGCATCTCGCAGCGCATGGATAGGGGCTTACCGTCGGCGCCGACCGTGTCGAAGTACAGATACGAATGTGGATTTACGAGATCGAATTTCGTCAGCGTGCCCGACCAATCCGCGAGCTTCTCCATCTGGAACAGCCCGAAGCCGTGGTGCGCGAGCGCGGGTGTGACACCGCCCATGGCGATGGCCGCCGCAAGCCCAAGCCGCTGTTCTGCACCCGAGGGCGAGCATCGACTAGTGCGGCGCCTGCAACGGCAAGTGCAACGACATCAGCACCACGGTGCCGTCGATCTTGCTGAACCAGTGCGGCGTGTGATCGGGCACCATGACGAAGTCGCCCTTGGCGACGTGCCGGGACTCGCCACCCTCGATGCCGGTGCCGGTGAGATTCTCGGCGTTCGTGCGTTTCTCGGCCGTGAGCTTGCCGCCTGTCACCAGCGTGGCCGAGCCGTCGACCACGTAGAACAGTTCGGCTTCAGTCTCATGCATGGCCGCGTTGCCGACCGAGGCACGATACTCGAGGCTCACGTTGTACGGCGCGAGCTGCAGCAGCGACTGCGCGATGGTCGGTTGATCCTTGCGCTCGGCTTTCGCCTTCGCGATCAGAGCGGCGACGTCGGCCGCCGAGACCATCGTCTTGCCCGCGGCCGCCGGCTGCTGCGCAGTGGCGGACGACGACACGACCACAGCAGCCACAATGAGCGAAAACGTGCGCATTACTCCCCCCTTCCCTAACTCTTTTTTCTGGCGCGGGCTTCACGCCCACTGCACTTTGATCGTACTCGACCCCGTCATACGAAGCTACGCCGGAGCAACGCAACAGGCGGCGCCGCGCCTGTGCCGCCGCGACCGCTTGTGGCAGAGTGTCCCGACTCGCAAGGAGCCCGCCCATGTCGAAGATCAGCGCACCTGACTTCACCTCTCCCAGGCTTTGCCACGTGGCGGCTGCCATCGCCGTCGCTGCGCTATTCGGCGGCGCGATCGAGGCGCAGCCGGTCGCCAACATCGGCTTCAAGAGCGTGGGCCGTGCCGCGCCCCTCGCGGTGGCGATCCCTGCGCCCACCAGCGAGGACATCGAAGCGTATCCGCCCGCCGAGATCGCGGGATTGCCGGAGCGCTACTGGATGGTCGGCCCGTTTCGCACGTTCAAACCGGGACCCGACGGCAAGCCTGAGGAGGTCCGCCACGGCTCCGCCTGGGACGGCGCGGCACCGAAGGGCGTGAAGCCGCTGCCGGTGGACCTGTTCACCTCCAAGGACTTCTATCAGGACCGCGCGCTCTGGAGCGATCCGCGCTACTTCCGCTGCAACAGCAACGCGGCGCTCGAAGCGCAGTGGACCGCGCGCGGCAACGCCAAAGCGATCATCGGCAACGATCCGCCACGCACCGCCCCGTGGGGCTATTGCGACCGCGGTTTTCCGCGCGAGGCGCTGGTGAGCCCCTACGGGTTCAAGACGGCGGCCGAGCACTACGCAGCGCTGCTCGCCGAGACCAAGGCGCGCGGCGGCCCGACCGAGCACACGTACGCCACGGTACCGGGCGACATCGGCGGTCGTTATCTCTGGCCGCGTGGGCAGAACTGGTATGCCGAAATATTCTGGACCCAAATTCCCACGGTGCTGTCCGTGCTGTCGCCCGAGTACCAGGCGCGGATGGTCGAGGAGCTGTACCACGACGGGAACACGAACGCACAGCAATGGCCCGCGCAATACTGCTGGCCCGAAGGCTTCATGCGGCGCTGGCACTATCACGCCGTGACCAATCAGCCGCACTCGATCATCGTCACGCCGAAGCTCGTGCAGATTCTCGCCGGCGATGCTGACAACTTCATCACGCATGTGAACATCGGCCGCACGTTCGACATGACGGGCGCGGTGCCGCATTTTGGCTCCGAGGTGCCGAAGTGGTATGGCGAGACCGTCGGTTTCTGGGACAAGGACGTGCTGTCACGTGGACTTCCAACATCCAGGGCTGGAAGGTTCACGGCAACTTCGAGTTCTCGAGCAAGCTGCAGACGATCGAGATCTACACGCCGACGCGCGACGCCGCGGGCACAGTCGTCGGCCTGAACCACGAAGGTATCTTCTACGACCCCGAAGGGCTGGTTGTGCCGATCCGCATGGTGCGCAATCTCAAGAAGGCCAGCGAAGTCGAAGCGGGCGATCCGTATCAGTTCATCGAGTGCGTGCCGACGATTTACCCGCTGAACGGCCACGCCACACCCGTCGCGCCGGGCACCGTGATCCAGTACAAAGTGCCCGACATGTTCGGTCGCCCGTGGGCGCAGATCTGGCAAGACAACTTCGAGCAGAACATGCAGAAACCCGCCGGCGAAGACATCTTCACGTTCAAGTAGGTCGACGGATCGCCGGCCGCGTCTCTCAGGCTCATCGTTCGCGACACGAGCGTTGTGCCGTGCGGCTTCGCAGAATCGTTGAAGGAAAAGCACATGTCCGGCAGCCCCGATGATGCCCTCGGCCGCGATGCCCAGAAAGAAGGCGCTCGAGAACGCACCGCGAGCGCAGCCGCACAGCAAGTCTTTCGCCGTGCTGGCGGTGGCCGTGCTTGGCGTGGTGTACGGCGACATCGGCACGAGTCCTATCTATGCGCTACGCGAGACTTTTGCCGGCAAGAACCCGATCCCGCCGACGGCCGACAACGTTCTCGGTATTTTGTCGCTGATCTTCTGGACGCTGGTGCTCGTCATTTCCCTGAAGTACATGATCTTCGTGCTGCGCGCGGATAATCGCGGCGAGGGTGGCACCTTTGCGTTGTTGGCGCTGCTGAATCCCGAACGCCATCAGGAGCGGCGCTCTCGACGTACGCTGATCCTACTCGGGATCCTCGGGGCCTCGATGCTGTACGGCGGCGCGATGATTACGCCGGCCATCTCGGTATTGAGCGCCGTAGAGGGTCTGCAAGTGGCTGCACCCGGACTGGACAGCTACGTGATCCCAATCACCTTGGGGATCCTCGTGGCGTTGTTTGCCGTGCAACGCCACGGCACTGCGAGGGTTGGGGCCGTCTTTGGGCCGCTGACGCTCGTGTGGTTCGCGGTACTCGCAGCGCTCGGGATCCGCGGCATCCTCCAAGCGCCGGAAGTGCTAACGGCGCTCGATCCGCGTCACGCGATTCGCTATTTCGCCGCCAATGGCCCGGTGGGGTACTTCGCCCTCTACGCAGTCTTCCTGGTCACCACGGGCGGCGAAGCTCTGTACGCGGACCTCGGCCACTTCGGGCGCGTGCCAATCCGCAAGGTCTGGTTCGCCTTCGTACTGCCGGCGCTGCTGTTGAACTATTTCGGCCAGGGCGCGCTGCTCATCGTGGATCCCACCGGGACGGCGCATCCGTTCTATCACCTCGCACCCGCGTGGGCACAGTTGCCGCTGGTATTCCTGGCGACCGCGGCAACCTGCATTGCGTCCCAAGCCGTGATCACGGGCGCCTTCTCCATGACCCGCCAGGCGGTATATCTCGGCTTGTTGCCAGGGTTGACGGTAGAGCAGACCTCGGCCGTCGCACGCGGCCAGATCTACATGCCCTCGGTGAACTGGTTCCTGATGCTCGCGGCCATCGGTCTGGTCGTCGCATTTCAATCGTCCGGCAACCTGGCGGCGGCCTACGGTGTAGCGGTGAACTCCACCATGGCGATCACGACGGTGCTGGCGTTCAAGGTCATGCGCGAGCGCGCAGGCTGGACGTTGCCGGCCGCGCTGGCGTTTCTCTGCGGCTTTCTGCTGATCGATCTCGGGTTTCTCGGCGCCAACCTGATGACGATCCCGGACGGCGGCTGGTTGCCGTTGGCTATCGGCCTCGCGCTGTTCACGGTGATGACCACCTGGCGGCGGGGCGCGATCTTGCTGGCCGCGCAGGTAGCCGCGGCCGCCCCTACCGTCGAGACGTTCATCGGCCGCATGATCGCCGAGAGCGTACCCCGTGTCCCCGGCGCCGCAGTGTTCTTCACTGGGCGATCGGAACAAACGCCGCCCGCGCTGCAGAAGCTGCTACAGAGCACGGGTGTGCTGCACGAGCGCGTTGTCCTTACTACCGTCGTGGTCGAGCCCGTGGCCAGAGTCGAAGCCGCCGAGCGCATCGAGTTGACGCCCCTCGAAGCGGGGTTCTATCGCCTGCGCGTGCGTTACGGGTTCATGCAGCACCCCAACATCCCCTCGGATCTTACGAGTTGCGCCGACCTCGGCCTGCGCCTCAATCTGGAGGAAGTGCGGTACTTCATCGGTGAGGTGGATCTGTTGACCGGGCGCAAGGTGCGGGGCATGGCAGCATGGCGCGACCGGCTGTTCGCCCGCATGGCCGTCAACAGCCAGGACGCGACCGCGGACTATCAGATCCCTTCGGTGCAGGCCATGAAGGTCGGAATTCAGATCGGGATTTGAACGGCACCGCCGGCGGTGCTCGGCGAGTTCCGTGCTTCGAATCTGCGGAGCGCGGTGAGGAGACACGATGAAATTTCTCGGTGCGATCATTTTAACTGCGCTGGTGCTGCTGGCGTTTTTCACCCTGGCCAATTGGTCCGTGCTCACCGCCTCCACCACGCTGTCATTCGTGGTGTTCAAGGTCGAGGGACCGCTCGGCCTCACGCTGCTGGGCATCACGCTTGTCATGGCCGCGCTGTTCACGGTTCATGCCCTCGCCGTGCGTACGGCCATGCTCGTGGAATCACGCCGCCACAGCCAGGAGCTGCAGACGCAGCGAAACGTGGCTGAAAGCGCCGAGTCGTCGCGCTTGAGTGAGCTGCGTGCACAGATCGAAAGCGAGTTCTCACAAGTTCGCAGCCTCGTCACAGATATCAGCGCCCGGATCGATGGCGTGGGACCCTCTATGCGGACCTCGCTGGAGGAGACTGCCAACGGCCTGGCCGCCCAGATCGGCGAGATGGACGACAAGCTCGATCGCGTGCTCGGACGGGCGCCTGAGCAACCCCGCAATGCAACCTGACGAGACGGCAGCGAAAACCGGTGACCCCGGCATCGCTGTCGATCGACGGTTGGCACGCGACGAGCTCCAGCAGCGTCTGCGCAACAACCTCGAGGCTGTTCACGCAGCTCTGAGCGAACGCTAGTTCCGCCGCCGCACCCCCAGCCTTCGCCGCAGACCGCTCGCGAAGGCACACTGCGCCACCTCCAGGCCTCGTGCCAGTCCGGCTAAAACGAGGCATACTCGCCGCCATGGGGGCTACTTCCATTCGTTGGGGCCGGGTGGTGCTCGGCGGGTTCCTCGCCGAGCTGGTCCTGGTCGTGCTCGTGATCCCGATCCGCGCGCTCGGCGGCCCCGAGTCCGCGGTCACCGTCGTCGCAGTGGCCGGCTCGTTCTTCGTATTCGTGCCCGTGGCGTGGTGGCTGTTTCGTTACGTCGCGCATGTGCTTAAGGTTGCGGGCGGCGCTGCCGGCGGGTGGTTCGCGTTGCGCCGCGCCGTGGCGTGAGACCGGAGCGAGGACCTGCGAGCAGATGCCCACGCGCGATCCTCTGAAAGCCAACGGCCTTTCGCGACGCGACTTGTTGCGCATCGGTGCCGGCGGCATCGGCCTCGGTCTGGCAGGCGGGCTCGGCACCGTGCCGAGCGTATTGGCGCAGGCGAGCAAGAGCGTCGCCGCCAACCCGAACGGCAAGATCCTCGTGGTGTTCGAGTGGTTCGGCGGTAACGACGGACTGAACACGATCGTTCCATACGGCGACGCGTTGTACTACAAGCACCGGCCGACGATCGGCATCAGAGAACCTGACCTGCTGAAGATCGACGCGCAGTTCGGCTGGCACAAGTCGCTGCGTGCGCTGAAGAACCTGTACGACGACGGTAAGGTCGGCATCGTGCACGGCGTGGGGTACGACCAGCCGTCGTTCTCGCACTTCACCTCGATGTCGTTCTGGCACACGGCGGCGCCGAACAGCGGCAACGAATACGGTTGGGTGGGCCGCACAGCGTCCGGCCTCGACCCAAACGGCGCGCGCGACAACCTGATCGTAAACGTGGCGGAGAGCCAGACGCTCGCCGTCAAAGCGGAACACCACGTGCCGCTCGTGTTCGTCGATCCCGCGGCGTTCAAGCGCGGCGTGTTCGCGCCGGAGAAGGCCGCGCTCGAGACGCTGGCCGCCCAGACCACGCCCGTGACCGAAGCGCACCGCTACGTGCTCGAAGTCACGAAGAGCGCTGCGCAAGCCTCCGAGGTCGTGCGCGCCGCGTGGACGCAGTACCGCGCGAAGGCGAACCCCGATCTGCGCCTGCTCGACCTCGACAAGGTCGTGGCGCTGATCGAGGCCGGCTTCCCGACGCAGCTGTATTACGTGCCGCTACGCGGCTCGTTGTTCGACACGCATGTCAATCAGGCCGCTCCGCACGACCGGCAGCTGCAGTATTGCGCGGATGCCATCGAGGGCTTCTTTCAGGAGATGGCGCGTATCGGCCGAGCGGACGACGTCGTGCTCTACGTGCACAGCGAATTTGGCCGCCGCGTTCCGGAGAACACGAGCTTAGGCACCGATCACGGCACGGCACAGGTGAATTTCGTCGTCGGTAACGCCGTCAAAGGTGGCATGTACGGCAAGCCGCCGAGCCTCTCCGAGCTCGTGCTGGGCGACAACCTCGCCAGTACCACGGACTTCCGCCGCGTGTACGCCACGCTGATCCAGGACTGGCTCGGCGCCGATGCCGCAAAAGTCCTCGGCCAAAAGTTCGATACGTTTGGCATGATGAAGGCGTAATGCCATGATTTTGCGGAATACATGGGCCCCTGGACCCGCCGCCTGGCAGGCTGACCTCTCGCCGCTGCCACGCGCCGAGTGGAGCTACGACCGCGCTGCGCATCTCCTCGCCCATGCGGGCTTCGGCGGGACGCCGGAGGAAATCCAGAGGCTCGCCGGTCTCGGGCTCGAGCGAGCGGTGGCAGAGCTCGTGCACTACGAGCGCATTCCGAATCCTAAGCTCGCCCCGTTCGTGGAATCGGGATTGTGGGATCCGTCGCTGAAGGGGTTTCCGGACAGCCGGCCCGAAGCCACCGACCGCGCGGAACAGCATGGCGAGTCCATGGGGGTAGCGGCGAAGCCCGCGGGCAACCGCCCCGTACAACCCGTGTCGGACCGATTCTTCTACTGGCTGCGCGCAACGATGCTCGAGACGCGCCGCCTGGGCTACTGGTGGGCGAACCGCATGCTCGCGACCGCGCACCCCGTGGAGGAAAAGCTGGCGCTGTTCTGGCACGGCCACTTCGCGACGCACGAGAACAAGGTTCGCGACTACCGCAAGATGCTGCAGCAGATCGAGCTGTTCGAGCGCGGCGCCACAGGCAACGCCCGCGACCTCACGATCAAGGTCGCGCAGACACCCGCGATGCTGTACTTCCTGGATGCGCAGTACAACGTGAAGGGCGCGCCGAACGAAAACTTCGCGCGCGAAGTCATGGAGCTCTTCACGATGGGTGTGGGCAACTACACCGAAAACGACGTCCGCGAGTGTGCCCGTGCGTTCACCGGCTGGTACTTCGACGACCTGTCGTTCCACGTCGATGCGGACAAGCACGACGCCGGCGCCAAGCATTTCCTCGGCCGCAGCGGCAACTTCGATGGCGCGGACGTCATCAGGATCATCTTCGAACAACCGGTCACGGCGGAGTACCTGGCCGGCAAGGTCTATCGCTTTCTCGTCCGCGACGAGCTGTCGCCCGCGTTGCGCAAATCACTCGGCGCCGTGCTGCGCAGCGCAGACTACGAGCTGAAGCCGTTGCTGACGGCCATCTTCACGTCGAAGGATTTCTACAGCGCCGCGAGCTACGGCGGCCACATCAAGGGGCCGGTCGAGCACATCGTCGCGATGCAGAAGCATCTTGGCGCAAGTGCGATGCCCGGCGTGCCGGATTTCAACCAGGCCACGATCTCGATGGGCCAGCATCTTTTGAACCCGCCTTCGGTGGCCGGCTGGGCCGGCGGCAAAGCGTGGATCACGCCCGGTCTCCTGATCGCGCGTGGCAACGTGGCGCGCGACGTGCTGATTCCCGACATGACCGGCTTCCGCGACTGGAATTTCACCGCCGGCACCGATGATCTGCTGGGCCAACGCCTGCGCGACGGCTACGACATCGGCGCCGCTACGGCGGTGAACGATCCGGCCAAGATGAGCACGTTCGATCGCGTGGCGCTCGAACGCGACGAGCGCTTCAACACCCGGATATCGGGCTACACCGGCTGGGAACAGGCCGCGCGCAAGCTGCTTCCGACGCCGCGCGACGCCGCCCGCTTCGATCTCTCGGAGCTCGTACTCGGCAGCGGCGCGATGACGCCGGCCGAAGCCGTCGACTACCTCGCCGCCCGCATGCTGCGAGTGCCGTTGGCGTCTGCGACGCGCGAGGCGTTCGTCGCGTTCCTCGGCAAAGAGCTCGGGACGGACAGCCTCGACCGCGCCAGGAGCTACATGGAAGACGCCCTGCGCATGACGGCGCACCTCATCATGAGCACGCCCGAGTACCAACTCGTCTAGCCGCGCCTACGTCGGTTTCCCGCCCCTCATCAGTCCAGCGCGCGTCCAGCGTTCATTGAGCCCTTATGATCGCGCCGTTGTCGTCGGCCTGCGGCGACGGCTGGTTCGGGTTCAGGTTCACGCTCAACGTGTGCACATTGCTGAACTTGCCGTTCACCAGCCGGAACGTGTGCGAATCCGGCATGCCCGTGCTGCTGTTGCCGAACCGGCAAAACACGTTGATGACGCCCTGCTCTTCGTCCACCACGTAGTCGCGATTCACGATGTACAGCACGCCCGGCGGAATGCCCACCTCGCAGCTCGCGTCCTTCTTACCGTCGCGGTTCGTATACGCGCCACCTTCGAGACGCGCACACGGGCGGCCCCACGGTGCCTTCACGAACTTGTCGGAGAACATGTCGAGGTAGCTGTTCGCCGCATTGATCAGCTCCTGGCCCGCGACGCGAGAGCCGCTCTTTGGCGCGCCCCAGTCCTCGGTGCTCGAGTACTTCAAATACGCGTTGGCGTTGAACAGCCAGTCGCCTTTGTCCGTCACGAGGCTGTCGATGCGCGTGATCTTGTGCTGATCGACATACAGGCGTGTGCCGATCACGTACTGATGATCGCCTTGCGTGACGACGATCTCCGTGAAGGTCTTGCAGCGCGTGCTATCGAGGAAGCTGCGTGACAGCGCAATCGGTAGCGCCTTGTTCCACGCCCCGTCGCCCCTCGGCACGTCGGCCATGTTCTCGCGGTATATAGCGTTGTCGGCGAACGCCATTTTCGATGCGTCACCGGCTTTCTGCGCCGCGACGTAGCTGTCCGCGGCCGCCATGAGGTCCGCGCGCGTGCAGACTGCGGGCGGTTGGGCTTGCGGTTGCCCCTGCGCATAGGCGCCGGCGGCCACGCATCCCAGCACGCAGCACACGATGATCTTGCTCAGCATGGCGTCTCCCCCTCGGCCCGCTCCGGCTCTATTCCCGCCATGGTAGCGATGCCCGGGCGCGTGCGCGAACGGCGTTAGCGCTGGCGCTGCCGCCTGGCACTCAGCGCCCCTTCGTGGTGTCGACCTGGAAGATCGGCAGATCCCAGTGATTGGTCGTCAGCTCCCAGCGCCGCAGTTCCTCGCGCTTGCGAGTGGCGCTATCGGGGAATAGCTCGCGCGCGATCTCTTCCTCGTGCGAGCCGGCTTCCTGGTCGCGATACGTGATCTCGATGCGGTAGTCCCAGCGCGCAGCTTCGTCCGTATGGAACTGCGGGTGGTAGACGCGGTAGTCGAGGATGTAACCCATCGCCTTCGCGCGATCGAGGATCGGGGATCTGGTACTTGCGGAACAGATCCCACCACTCGTCGATGAAGCCGTACTTCACGCGGTAGACCCACTCGACTTCGTAGCCTTTGACGCCGGGCTTCGGCGGCTGCGCCGTTGCTGCGCCCATATCACCGCCAAAACGGTGGCGAGCCCGTATCCGAGCAACCTGCGCCGACTCATCGCCTGCACCCCACGCTAGATCCAAGTCGGCCAACTTGAGCACAGCGCCCGCGCTGCCGCAAGCGGGCGCGGCTGCTCATCGCAGCCGCGCCAGCAGGTACGCGTCGACGAACGCTCCGTCGCGAAACGCATAGCGACGCAGCAACCCCTCGATCTCGAAGCCGAACTTCTTGTAGAGCTTGAGCGCACGCTCGTTGTCGGCAAACGCCGTGAGCTCGAGCCGCCGCAGGTTCAACCAACGGTCGGCGAGATCGACGGCCGCGCGCACGAGCGCCGTGCCGATGCCGCGACCCTGCCACTGGTCGTGAACGGCGAGGCCGATCTCGCCGGCATGCGCACGGCGCGGCGAGTGCTCGGGCACGTGCAGCCCCAGGCCACCGACGAGCGTGTCGCGCACGCAGGCGACGAGCCCGTAGTGGCTGGCGGTGCGCTGCTCGAGTCGCTGGCGCCACGTCTGCGCCGACGGATACGGCAGCTGCAGCGTGCCGTAGATGGCCAACGGCTGCTCGTGGATGCGCTGCAGCCCGCGAAAGTCTTCGGGCTCGGCGCGCCGGATGACGATGTTCTCGACGTTTTGCTCGCTCATAAACGAAAAACCCCGGTGAGGCGACTGCCTGACCAGGGTTTTCGGTGCAGAGCAGTCGCGGTTGCTGACGACTGCCCTGTTGCTACGCGCACGATCAGGCAGTCCACCTCCAGTGGAGATATACGAATTGCATGTTCGTGGCGCGTTTGTTCATAACGGCGCGCATGCTAACGCCGCGCGCGCGAACCGCGCAAGCGTCGCCGGATTGCGACGGCAAATAGATCGCGATTCGATCACGCGCGGTCGAGTGCCGCGAAGGCGTTTCGGCCAGATGCCGGACTTGCCGGGCGACAGAATGCCGTTCGGATCGATGGCATCCTTCAGCGTCTCGTGGAATCGGCGCAGTCACGTGGTTGTTGAACGAATACGCGTCGGCGACCTTGTCCATGAACGCCACATGCGTGCGGTACTCGGCCCAGCCATTCGCGGCCGAAACCTCGACGAGCCTGTCGAAGATGCGCCGACCGTCCTGGTTCTTGGCCTGTGTCGTGCGACATCGGGATGCCGAACAGCAACACGAGCGCGCGCGGGTTGTAGGACCACGGCAACGCCGCGAACTGATTGCCCACCGGCAGCTTCATGTCCGCGTACAGCTGGCCGTAGACCTTCTGCGCCTTGAACACGGCTTCGCCCGTCATCGGGATGATGGGCGAGAAGCCGAGGTGCCCGCCGCCCTGCAGCAAGCCGAACACGCCGAGGCTCGGCGTGCCGAGCGCGACCGTGCAGCGTCGGATCGTTCTGATCGACTTCGGTCGGGAAACGATAGTTGCGGCCGTCCTTGAACGTGGCGCCGCGAATCGCGCCGAACCTCTCCTTGACCGTTTCCCATTGCGCATCGACGACTTTCGGCGGCCCCCAGAAGCGGAACTCCGCGCTCCAGTACGGCAGGTTGCGCTCGCCCGCCATTCGGTCGAGCTCGGCAATCGAAGGGCCGCCCGGCATCTCGAAGAACGAGCCGCCCTGCGACGCGTGATAGTTCAACAGCGGGCTCTCGAGCAGCATCGTGCCGCGCAGGACGTCCGAGTTCATGAGGTACGCGTAGTGCTCCATGAACGGCACCAGGTCGTCGTGCTTCGGCACGTTCACGCGCCCGTCGCGATACGCCTCCGGCGCCGGCATGAGCCAGATGCCCATGCGCGTCACGATGCCGAAGTTCGACTGCGAGAACAGGCCGTCGACGACCGGTCCGAAGCCGTATTTGTACTGGTGCCACACCTGCGTGTTCGGCAAGCCCGCCCATGCCGGTGCGCAGCACCTCGCCGCTCGGCAGCACGACTTCCATGCCGCACACGGCGTTCCAGTGGTCGCGCATCGGCGTGCGGCCGCCGCCGCGCTCCAGGGAATTGCCGACGGGGCTGCCCCAACCGGGGTCCGCGGGGTCGATCCACACGTTGAGCTTGTGCTCCTGGATATAGCGGTACAGATCGAAGTAGCTGACGCCGGGCTCGACGACCGCGTAGTGCGTCTTGTCGTTGACCTCGAGGACGCGGTTCATGCGCTTCAAGTCCACGACCACGCTGCCGGAGTACGCCGGCGACGAGCCACCGTAGCCTAAGTTACGGCCCGTCGAGATCGTCCACAGCGGCAGCTTGTACTTGTTCGCGATCCGGACGATCGCCTGCACCTGCTCCGTGCTGTCCGGCGCAACGGCCGCCGACGCGCACGCGATCTTCGGTCTCGCCGTAGAACGGCGAGTACGCGTCGCGATAGAGCTTCAGGTCCTCGTCGCTCGTGAACACCCATTCGCGACCGAGAGCATTCGCGAGCTCGTCGAGCGCCCGAGAAAAATCGCGCTGAGCTACGCCGGGAGGTAACGCCATGGGTGCACCGTGTCGAGTGTCGCGAAGGTCGCCCAGTCGTCCCACTTCTTGCGCTGCCGCATCTGAGCGCACGACAACCTGCAAAGCATTGCAACGCGCTGCTATGCTGCGGGGCAGCCGCCAACAGACGGTGCTGGCAGACGGGGGTCCATGGCCGATGACACACGTGAGCCCAAGGGGCTCAACCGACGCAAATTCGTCACGAACGCATCGCTGGCAGGCGTGGCTCTCGCAGCCGGAAGCCCGCCGCCGCGCAAGACCGCGCCCGCCGATGAACGTAAGCCGCTGCCGCCCACCGATCAACGACTCGCACGCGAGCAACCCACGTCGCCGACGCGTACACGCCCGCGGAAGAAGCACGCTACTTCGTCTCCCACCCTGCTTCCGACGTCATGGTCGACGTCATCAAGAGCCTCGATATCGACTACGTGACGATGAACGCGGGCTCGAGCTTCCGCGGCTTGCACGAGTCGCTGCTGAACTACGGCGGCAACAAGCGTCCGGAGCTACTGACGTGTGTGCATGAGGAACAAGCCGTGGCGATGGCACATGGCTACGCAAAAGTCGCGGGCAAGCCGATCATCGCGGCGGTTCATGGCACCGTGGGTCTGCAGCATGCCGCGATGGCGGTCTACAACGCCTGGTGCGACCGCGTGCCCGTAGTCGTGATCGCCGGCAACTACCTCGACGGCACGGAACGCCGCGTGCTCGAGTGGGTGCACTCGGCGCAGGACTGCATCGCACCGATCCGCGACTACATCAAATGGGACGACGCTCCGGTCTCGCTCGCGCAGTTCAACGAGTCGCTCGTGCGCGCGCACAAGATCGCGACGACCGTGCCGATGGGTCCGGTCGCGATCGTCGCCGATAGCCAGCTACAGGAAGAAGAAGTCGGCGCCAGCTAAACCTACGCTGCCGCGCCCGAGCCCTGCTCAGCCGCCGCGCGCCGATGACGCCGCACTGCGCGAGGCGGCCAAGCTGCTCGTCGCCGCGGAGACACCCGTGATCGTCGCGGAACGGTACGCGCACGATCAGCACGGCGTCGATCTGCTGGTCCACCTCGCCGAGACGCTACAGGCCGCCGTCGTGAATCGCCGCGGCCGCATGAACTTCCCGAACACGCATTACCTGAGCCAGGGCGGCAACGTTGTTGCGCAGGCCGATGTCGTTCTCGCGCTGGAAGTCACCGATAACTTCGGCCTGTTCCACAACGTAGCAGATCAAATCCAACGTACGACCACGCGCATCGCCAAACCCGACGCGAAGCTCATCACCCTCGGCAGCGGCGAGCTGTTCTGGCGCTCGAACTACCAGGGCTTCGGCCGCTACTACGGCAGCGATCTCGCAATCGTCGGCGATGCGCAAGCGAGCCTGCCGGCGTTGATCGAGGCCGTGAGAAGGCGTTGCTCCCGGCGAGCTCGCGACGCGCGCTCGAGCGCGCGTGCAACGCGCTGGCGGGCCGCACAGAAGACGCGCCGCGAGCAAGCGCTCGAAGCCGCGCGCTACGCGTGGAACGCGAGCCCCGTCAGCACGGAGCGCCTGAGCGCCGAGATCTGGACCGCGATTCGCGACCGCAATTGGGCGCTCGTCGCCGAACCTCTGTTCCCATCGCTGCACGAGTTCTGGGAGATCGATCGCTACTACCAGTACATCGGCGGCTCGGGTGGCGCGGGCATGGGCTATGGCGCACCCGCAGCGGTGGGCGCAGCGGTCGCGCATCGCGACGCCGGGCGAATCCCGATCAACATCCAGAAAGACGGCGACCTGATGTACTGCCCGGGCTCGCTGTGGACGGCCGCGCATCACAAGATTCCCCTGCTATCCGTCATGCACAACAACCGCGCCTACCATCAGGAGCTCATGCATGTGCAGCGTATGGCCACGCGCCGCCGGCGCGGCGTGACGGAAGCGCGCGCACCGGCAACACGCTGGAGAATCCGTTCATCGATTTCGCAACGGTGGCCAAGGGCCTCGGCGTGTGGTCCGCCGGGCCGATCGAGAACCCGGACGAGCTCGGCGCCCGTGCTGCGCGAAGCGCTGGCGGTCGTCGAGCGCGGCGAGCCGGCGTTGATCGACGTCGTGGGGCAGCCGCGATGAAGACGAACGCAGTGCTCTCTGCGGCTGTCTCTGCCTCGCCGCATTCGGCCTCCCAACGGCAGCCGTTGCCCGCATCGGCAGCTGCAGCTCCCGGACGAACGCTCGCCCTACGTCGCCAACGGTTGTTACCAATGCCACGGCTACGCGGGCCAAGGCGGCGCGGGCGCGCGCCTCGCGAGAACGGTATATTCGTTCGAAGCTTTCGCGGCGCTGGTCCGGCGTCCGGCCAACGAGATGCCCGCCTATGCGCCGCAGGTGCTGGACGACCGCGAGCTCAGGTCGATCTACGACTACCTGCGTTCGCTGCCGGAAGCCGCCGCGCATGTCTCTGCGCTAGTCCAGCTACCGCCGATCACGGCAGACTCGCGCACCCAAATATTGCGGAAAGCTTGGGCGACGCGCTCGGATCGTTGTGGGCCTGCAGCTTGATCGGCGAGTCGCCGTGCTTCATGTAGGCGGGCGTGCCGATGAACACGGTCTCGCCGCGCAACGCGAAGTCGTCCTGGACCAGAACCCCGTTGAAAAACACGGTCACGCGTGCGGGCTCTCGTCAGCACGCCGTTGGCGTCGAACGTCGGCGCGTGCCACACGACATCGTAGGACTGCCACTCGCCCGGTTTGCGGCTTGCGTTCGCGAGCGGCGGCGATTGCTTGTAGATGCTACCGGCCATGCCGTTCACGTACGTGGCGTTACGGTATGAGTCTAAGATCTGCAGCTCGTAGCCGCGATCGCCGCCACCCGTCGACGCGAGGAACACGCCGCTGTTGCCGCGAGCCTGACCCGTGCCCGTAATGTCCGCGGGAACGCGCCACTCGAGATGCAACTGATAGTCGCGGAAACGGCGTCGCGTTTCGATGTTGCCCGCGGCTTTGTCGACGACCATGCGACCGTCGACGACGGCCCACGCCGCCGGCGTACCGTCACGTGTGTTGACCCACTGATCGAGACTGCGCGCCGTCGAAAAGCTGCGATGGCATCAGAAGGCGGCGTGCTCGAGGCCGGAGCGCCCGCCGGCGTGACGACAGGCGGCGCGGGTTGCCAGACCTCGGTGTCCTCCGGTCGTGCCGGTGCACTAGCTCTGTGCGCCGGCTTGTCCCAGCACCAGCAGCGGCAAGAGCCGCGCACATGAACCAGATGGCGCCAGCGGCCACGCCCGGCCGACATCGGTCTACACCTTGCGCGACAGCAGCTTGCCATAGCCCGGCGCCGACGCCGCTCAATCCCACGAGCCGAGCGCCGGCCCAGAGCCCATGCGGCATGCTCGAGATCACCGGCACGCCGGTGCGCGCCTCGAGCGGTGCGATGATCTCGAGCGTGCGGAAGCCGCCGCACGAAACCAGCAACGAATCGGCATCGGCCGCGGATTTGCGCACGCGCTCGCCGAACGCGATCAGATCGTCCCGCGTCACGCGATCGATGTCCTTCATCGCTTCGATGCCGAGCCCCGTGACGACGACCGGCGTCATGCCATGCTCGATCAGGAACACGCGCAGACGGGCATTGACTTCGTCGTTGTAGGCCGTCGCGACGGCCACCTTGCGGGCACCAACCGCCTTCAGCCCCTCGATGACGCCGTTGCTCATCGTGGTGGCGGGCAGGCCGGAGGCTTCGGTCACGATCTTGCGCAGTTGTTGGTTGTAGGCCTCGCCCTTGTAGAACGTCAGTGACGTGCCGGTGAGCTCGATCGCTTCCGCGCCCGCGTCCGCGAGCTTCTTGGCGGCCGCCGGGACCGCGCTCGATCACGGCGTCGAATCCCTGCGGGCGTCATGCGCTCGACGCCGAGGCCCGTCACGACGAACTTCAGCCGGTCGCCGTACATCGCGACGCCTTCCTCCGGGATGCCGCGATCGGCAGGCGGGAAGATCAGGCCCAGGACCGGCACCTTGTCCGCAGCGGCGGCGCGGCCGGCACCGAGCTGCGCAGCGGCGGCGGCCGCAGCGCACCCCGCGATGAAGTCTCTACGGTTCGTCAGCATGGTGCTCCCCTCCACGGGGCTCATCCCCGCCGGGATGATCATAACGGAGCCGCGGCAGCTTGGGTGGCCCGCGCCCACCCGCAGCGGCTCCGGGCGTCCGGCAGGAGCCGCCTGTGACGCGGGTCACGGTCCTGCGAGCCGCCGATCAAGAGAGACGCGGCTCGAGCCGTCATAGAGGCACGGCCCGCACCATCATTTACCGCCAGCCGAGCACGCTGGTTTCGGAGCCAAGTCGACGGCAGTCATGGGGAACACCCGCCGCACCCTTCGTCCCGGCTCCAAGTCCGCCGCTCGCAAAGGCGACAGAAGAGGCGTGCTCGCGACCATCGAAGCCATTGCCGAGCCGATCGTGGTGGTCGATGCCGAGCAGCGCATCGTGTTCGTGAATCAACACGTGGTGCACCGCTTCGGATACGCCGGCGCGGAGCTCCTCGGTCAACCACTGAGTCGGCTCGTCCACCACGACCCGGGCGACGGCGACACGCTGGATCCCACGGAATTCCTGCGCCGAGATCGACCGGCCCCCGCGCGCCTCGAGACGAAAGCACATTGCGCAGACGGTACGTGCCAATCGGTCGTGCTCGAGATCGGCCGCCTCGAAGTCGACGACTCTCCGCTCTCGCTGTGCTTGCTGCGTGGGCCCGGCGCGCGACAGGAGACGCCACACGCCGGCCGGATCGAGCAACACCTCAAAGAGGCGCAGCGCACTGCAATGATCGGTAGCTGGTCGTGGGACATTGCCGCCGACGAGCACTGGTGGTCCGACGAGATGTATCGGATGCTCGAGCTCGACCCCGAGCTGGATGGCCGTCCGTTCGAGCGTTTCATGCAGCTCGTTCACCCGGCGGACCGCAAGCGGGCGAGCGAGCGTATGAGGCTCATCGCGCAGGGCGCCACGCCCGGCATGATCGAGCTACGCGTCACGCTGCCCGATGGCACTCCGAAGACCTTCCAGAGCCATGGGGCCGCAACGCTGGACGAAGCGGGTCGTTCGATCCGGATGCACGGCACGTTGCAGGACGTCACCGAGCAAGTAGGAACGCAGGCGGCATTGCGGCTGACAGACCTCCGCTATCGCGAAGCTCAACGCCTCGCGAAGATGGGCAACTGGGAGTGGGATCTCTCGACCAACACGAGCTGGTGGTCCGAGGAGCTGTACCGTCTCCTCGAGGAAGACCCGCAGCACTACCCGGCCACGTTCGACAACTTCCTGGCCAAAGTGCATCCGGACGATCGCCAGGCTCTGATCGACGGTCAGAGCACAATCGTGGCCGGCCCGGACGCGTACGTACCCACAGAGAGCCGGTTGATGCTCGCCGGTGGCCGCGAAAAGATCGTAGAGCAGATCGTTCAAGTTCGCGTCGATGAGCACGGCACGCCAATCGCCGTTGTGGGGACGGTGCACGACATCACCGAGCGACGCGCGCTCGAAAACAAGCTCCGCGAGAGCGAAGCGCGCTATGCCAACACGGTCGAGCTCGCGGCCATGGGCATCGCCCACATCGACCTCTCCGGGCGGTTCATCTGGTGCAACGGCCGACTGCGCGAGCTGCTCGGCTACGACAACGACGAACTGCTAGGAACTCACGATCTGGGACATTTCGCATCCCGACGACGCGCATATGGCGGATCGCGACCGACCGCGCCTGCACGCGGGCGAAATCGAAACGCTGACGCTCGAGAAGCGCTGCCTTCGCAAGGACTCCACTGCAATCTGGGTGAGGATCACGGTGGCCACGCGTCGAACCGGCGACAACCGGCTCATGTACGACGTAGCCATCATCGAGGACATCACGACTCGCAAAGTCTGCCGAGGCGCGGGTGAAGTATCTCGCGACTCACGACGAGCTCACCGGGCTCCCCAACCGCACCCTGTTCGCGGAGTTGCTCGAGCATGCGATCGAGACTGCGAAGCGTTACGACCGCCGCTGCGCGGTGCTGTTCATCGATCTCGACCGGTTCAAGATCGTGAACGACTCCTTGGGGCACGAGGCCGGCGACCTGTTGCTCCAGGAAGTGGCGAGCCGCCTGCGCCAGTGCATCCGGAAATCCGCAGTCGTCGGGCGCCTCGGCGGCGACGAATTCGTGGTGCTGCTCGAGGAGCTGCCGAGCACCGAGGCCGCGGCGGAGGTCGCCCGGCGTGTGCTCGCGAGCATGCACGCTCCGGTCAAGATCATGGGCCACGAGTGTCGAGTCACGGTAAGCATCGGCATTGCAACCTACCCGGACGACGCCGGCGATGCCGCGACACTGATGAAACACGCCGATCTCGCGATGTATCTCGCCAAGGACGAAGGCAAGAACAATTTCCAGGTCTACACGAACGACATGAGCCCGATGTCGGTGGAGCACCTCGAGCTCGAAATGCGACTGGCTCACGCGCTCGATCGCGGCGAGTTCTCGCTGCAATATCAACCGCGAGTCGATATCGCCACGGGCGAGATCCGCGGTGCGGAAGCGCTTCTGCGCTGGTCGAATGTGGACCTCGGCGCCGTTCCGCCCGCGCGCTTCATTCCGCTGGCAGAGGATACGGGCCTGATCGTCGCAATCGGCAAGTGGGTCATACGCCACGCCTGCGAGCAGAACATCGCGTGGCAGAAGCTCGGATTTCCCGAGGTCGTGATGTCCGTGAACCTGTCGCCGCGACAATTCAAGGACCCGGCGCTGCTCGACGACATCGTGACGATACTCGAGGAAACGGGAATGCGGCCCGATCTCCTCGAGCTCGAGATCACCGAAACGATGATCATGAACCACATCGACATTGCCGCAGAGAAAGCGGCTGCGATGAAGGTGCTCGGGATCAAGCTCGCAATCGACGACTTCGGTACCGGCTATTCGTCGCTGTCGCAGCTCAAACGGTTTCCGATCGACACCTTGAAGATCGACCGGGCATTCGTGCGCGACATCCCACACAGCGTGGACGACACGGCGATTACGCGCGCCGTCGTGTCACTCGGCAAGGCGCTCGGCGTAAGGGTCGTCGCGGAAGGCGTCGAGACGGCCGCGCAGTATCGATTCTTGCGCGACAACGGCTGCGACGAGATCCAGGGCTTCTACTTCAGCAAGCCTTGTCACCCGGACGCGTTCGTAGACCTGCTGAAAGATCCCGGCAAACAGCCCATCGGTGACTGAGGACTACTTCGCGCTCCGCGTCACGCCCGCCTTGGTGCCGCCCCTCTTCGCCGCGGCTTCCTCTGCTCGCGCGGCGGACAACATGTTGCGCAGCCCGTAGTTGCCCTCGTGGCACGCATATTCGAACAGCGGCTGGGACTCGTCGTGCGTGAGATTCATCGCAAACGTCCACGGCTGCGCCCACGTGTGCGGATCGTCGAATGTCACGGACCACTCGAGCGTGTCGGGTCCGAGCGCCGTGAATCGCTCGATGAGCTTCAGATCCTTGCTCGAGCCGCGATACGGCACCTTGTCGTTGAAGTTCGTGGTTTCGACCACGAGAGTCGGGCCTTCCCAGTGGCCACGCGCATCGCCGAGATACTGCCGGATCGAGGGGTCGATGTGTGAGCGGCCATCGAGAGGAATCACGCGCGTGTCGTGAATCATCTCGTACGTGATCGTCACGGCATCCGGGCTCTGCATGATCTGGTACGAGTTACCGTAGATGGCCGGCATCATCGAGCCCGGCACGCCGCGCGTGATGCAGCGGTCGTACAGGCTGCGGTCCGTGTACGAGTCGGCGGGCCCGCGGCCTTTGCGTGCCGCCTCGCGGGCCGCCGCGCGTTGCTTCGCCTCGTCGACTTGCGCCGGCACTTTGCCGTCGGCCGGATTGGCGACGAGCCAGGCGCGGCTGTTCGCGGCAAAGTAGTTCTCGAACCAGTGCATCGGGCTCGTCGCGCCGGGGAACTCGGACAGCGTGGGATTGCGCTCGATCGTCTGCTCCTGGCGTTGCTGCGTAATCTTTGCGAGCTCTTCCGGAGTGAAGCTGTCGAGCGTGCGGCCGGCGAATTCCGCCGGGCGCTCGAACGGAATGCCGGTCTCGTCGCTGTTGTTGTAGGCGCCCGCGATAGCGGGATCGCCCCATGACGTCTTCTCGGGAACGTAGGTGCCGCGCGGCGGCAGCGGCGCGACCTTCTTGCGCTGCGGTACTTCTTCCGCCTTGATCGGAGCGGAGGTCTGCGCGTGCGCGACGAAAGCAGCCGCCACCGCAGCCGCCATGCCCGCCAGAACGCGCGCTCGTCTCATGATTCCCTCACGTCAGTTCTGTTTCGGCGGTGGTGCCGGCCGCTCGAACAACTCGATGTTCAGACCGTTCGGATCTTCGACGAAGATGTTGTGCACGCCGTTGCCGAAATCGACGAGCTCACCGTTCGCCGAGACCAGATTGACCCCCGCCGCTTTCATCTGGCCGACCATGCCCTCGATGTTCTCGACCTGCACGCATAGCGCCGGCGCGCCGGGGTCGCGCACACGCAGATGGAACTTGTGGCGCGGCACACCGCGAAACTCCGTGAAGTCGACCGTCGTGCCCGGCGGCAGCGTGGCCGTCAGCTTGCGGAACTCCACGTTCTCGGGCGCGCCGATCAGCTTGGCCAGCGCCTTGTCCTTGCCGAAAGCCTCGGCACCGCCAAGCTCGACGCCGAGCATGCCGGTATAGAACCGCTTCGTCGCCGCAACGTCTTCCATCGTGAACGCAAGCGCGACTCGATGGATGCTGCCTTCGGGGGCTCCGGCCGCCGGCGTCTCCTGCACGAGCTGGAGGAAGAAACCATCGGGGTCGCGCAGCACGATCGAGCGCGCCTTGCCGTGCGCGGTCGCGATCTCGACGGGCGCGCCGCCGGTCGTCACGATGGCTGCTTTGGCTTTCTTCGCGGCCGCCACGAGCGCGTCGATGTCGCGCACGTACAGAACGAGACTGGCCGCACCAGGATCCGTGTATTTGGCCTGTGCCGGCTCCCGCTCGAGACCTTTGAAATGCGTGAACTCGAAGCGCGTGCCCCCGGGCAGCGCGACCATCGACAGCCGCAGCGTCACGCCGGGCGCGTTCGTCAACAGCGGCACTCCAGGATTCAGGAAGTCCACGGCTTTGCCGTCGATGCCGAACACGTCGCGATAGAACGCGAGAGTGGTGTCGAGATCGTTAACGGCATGGATCGCGTGCGATAGCGCCTTCGTTTGCCCGACGGGTTGCTGTGCCGCGGCGATCGCAACCCAGCCCGCCGCCCCGCACGCAATGCCGAGCCAGAGCTTCCTGTTCATGCGAATTCCCCCTTCCTCGAACCTAGCGGCTATTGAATCACAGCAACGGTCGATTACGAACGAATTGCGGGTACACCCGTGGCGCGGGCTTCGCCGTTGTACGAAAATCGGAAGTGATTTCGCTCAAACTGGCCCTTCGAGCCACTCATCATGCACAAGAACATCGTCGCCGCACCCGAGCTTGTCGCCGAAGGCCAACGCAGAATCGAATGGGTGCGCCGCAACATGCCCATCCTGAACCAGCTCGAGCGGCAGTTCATCGCCGAGCAGCCGTTCGCCGGCAAGCGAATCACCGTCTGCATTCACCTCGAGGCCAAGACGGCCTACCTGGCGCTGGTGCTGCGCGCGGGCGGCGCGACAGTGGCCGTGGCCGGCAGCAATTCGGAGTCGACGAAAGACGACGTCGTGGCCGCGCTCGCGGCCGAAGGCCTGCACGTGTATGCACGCCATGGTGCTACGCCGGACGAGATGCGCCGCTACATGGGCCATGCGCTCGAGCTCACGCCGCACGTCGTGATCGACGATGGCGGCGACCTCGTGGAGCTGCTGCACGAATCGCACCGCGCGCACGGCACCGAGATGCTCGGGGCCTGCGAAGAGACCACGTCCGGAGTCTTGCGTGCCCGGGCGCGCGCCAAGGCCGGTCAGTTGCGTTTCCCGGTCGTGCTCGTGAACGACGCTCGCTGCAAATACCTGTTCGACAACGTGCACGGCACCGGTCAATCGGTATGGGACGCCGTGCTGCGCACGACGAATCTGGTGCTCGCCGGAAAAACAATCGTCGTCGTGGGTTACGGCTGGTGTGGCCGCGGTGTAGCGCTGCGGGCGCAAGGGCTCGGCGCGCACGTGGTCGTGTGCGAGGTCGACCCGATCAAGGCCGCAGATGCGTTGATGTACGGCTGCCGCGTCATGCCGCTCGCGGAGGCGTGCCGGATCGCGGACGTGGTGCTGACCGTGACGGGCGTGCGCCACACGCTGCGGCGCGAGCACTTCCCGCTGTTGAAGCACAACGTGCTGCTCGCCAACGCGGGCCACTTCGCCGAGGAGATCGACGTGGCCGCCCTCGCCGCGCTGGCCGCGGAACGCAAGGAGCTGCGCGCGAACGTCGAGGGCTTCAGGCTCGCCGACGGACGGTGGTTGAACCTGCTTGGCCACGGCAACATCGTGAACATCGCCTGCGGCGACGGCCACCCCGCAGAGATCATGGACATGAGCTTCGCGCTGCAGCTCCTGGCCGCGCGCCACGTCGTCACGCAAGCGGGCTCGCTCGCCGCCGACTGTCACCCCGTGCCGGCGGCCATCGATGCGCGCGTGGCACAGCTGAAGCTCGCGGCGGCGGGCGTCGCGATCGACACCCTGACGAACGACCAGCGGGAATACCTGGCCCAGCGCTGACTGCGCGTGGGACGCTGCGGCGGGTGATGCCGGCCGTCCGGGTCGTCTAAGATGCGCCGAGTTCAGACGAGGCCGCGCGATATGACCACCGATACCCCTGCCTCATCCCTCTGGCGCCCCGGCGCCACGCTCGATGTTCTGCGCGAGTCGCATGCGCCGTACGCTCTCCGAGCACGTCGGCATCGAGTTGACCGAGATCGGCGCCGACTTTCTCGCGGGCACCATGCCGGTTGACCATCGGACCTGTCAGCCAATGCGCGTGCTGCACGGCGGGGCTTCGGTCGTGCTCGCGGAGACCCTGGGCAGTCTTGCGGCGAACGCAGCGAACCGCGACACCACGCGCAGGTTCGTGGGCCAGGAAATCAACGCCAACCATCTGCGGCCGGTGCCGGAAGGCTCGACGGTGACCGGCGTGGCACGACCCGTCCACATCGGCAAATCGAGCCAGGTGTGGAATATCGAGATCCGCAACGAGCGCGGTCAATTGACTTGTGTCTCGCGGCTCACGTTGGCGGCGATCCCGGCACCCCGTGAATGAATTTCAGCGCCGTTGCGTAACGCGTGAGGGGCTGCTTACACTCGCGGCAGTCTTCGGGGGAACACGCATGCACACCAAACTGTGGCTCTGCAGTCTCGTCGCGCTGGGCGCCTCAGCCGCGGGCGCTCAAGACCTGACCATCACGAACGCTCGTATCATCGACGGCACCGGTCGAGTCATCGAACGGGGCTCCGTCGTCATCCGCGGCGGCAAGATCGCAGCCGTTGCCTCGGGCGCGCCGAGCCGCCGCGGCCGGGCGCCGCATCGACGCCGGCGGCAAGACCGTGATGCCCGGGCTGATCGACGCTCACCGGCACCTCGTGACGGGGGACCCGGGCAAATGGCTCAGCGACACGGCGCCGAAGGAGCTCCAGGAATTCCTCGACGCCGGATTCACGACGGTGCTGTCCGCGATCGACCCGCTGCCGATCCTCGAAGCACGTCGGCAGATCGAGGCCGGTAAGCTCAAGGGCCCGCGACTCTTCACGGGCGCGTTCCTCCCCGTGGCCGGAGCGACCGGTCCGCCGCCCGCCGACGACCCGGCGCGCACGGATCCGTCGCGTGGCCCGCGCAACGGCCCGCCCGCCCCCGCCATCCCGCGTGACGCGACCATTCAGCAGGTGCAGGCAGCGAAGCGCGCGGGGTACGACTACCTGAAGGTCGTGTTCATCATGACGCCGGGGGGCCCCGAGCTCGACACGCTGAAATTGATCGTCGACGAAGGCAAGAAGATCGGCATGCCGACCATCGTGCACGCCGTCAGCGTCATCGACACGTTGACCGCGATCGAGGCGCACCCCGACGTGCTCGTGCACACGCCGCACATCGGCCGGCTCGACGAGGATCCGTATGCGATCCGCAAGATCGTCGAGGCCAAGATCCCGATGACGTCGACCTTGTCCGTGTTCGGGCCGCACTTCGGCCACGAGAACACGCCGCTGTTCCGCGACGCCAAACCGTTCCCCTGGCTCACGCTGTCGAGCGCCGGGCAGGGCCCCGTCAACGCGCGCCTGCTCTGGAACAACGGCCTGGTGAGCTACGGCTACGGCACCGATACGCAGTGGCCGCCGAAGGAGACGCTGCTCGACGAGCTGCGCGAGCTCGATCTCGTATTCTCGCCAACCGAGATCGTCACCATCATCACGAAGAATGCTGCGAACTCGACGTTGCACCAGGCCGAGATCGGCACGCTCGAGCCCGGCAAGTTCGGTGACGCCGTGATCATCGACGGCGATCCGCTGACGGACAGCCGCGCGCTGCTGCACGTGATGACAACCATCAAGGGCGGCGAAGTGGTTTTCCAGGCCAAGCGCTAATCGCTACAAACCAGCAAGAAGGAAACAGATACCGTGCGTAATACCCTCCTCGTCTCGTTGACCTTTGCCCTTTCGCTCGCCGGCGCGGCCTCCGCACAGCAGAAGGCGCAGCCGCTGCCGCCCGACATCGACCCCGTCTCGCTGACGCGTCTGCCGCCCCTGAAGCGCGACGACTTGAACGAGGAAGGGAAGGCCATCTACGACAAAATCGTCGGCACCGGGCCGGCGCCGACGACCGGGCCCGTGGCGCTTTCGCTCTACAGCCCGAAGATCGCGCTCGTGTTCAGCGATCTGAACGGCTTTCTGCGCTACAACGGCGACTTGAGCCCGCGGCACACGGAAGTCGCCATCGTCGCCGCCACGTGGGAGATCCAGCAGCAGTTCGAGTACTCGGCGCACGAGCCCGCCGCGCTGCGCTTCGGCGCGCCGCAAGCCGTGATCGACACCATCAAGTTCAACCGCGAACCCGTGGGGTTGAGCCCCGAAGAGACGATGATCATCAAGCTCTCCCGCGCGATCATGCGCGACCACAAAGTCAGCTCCGACCTCTACGCCGAGGCCGTGAAGCTGTTCGGCCGCAAGGGACTCGTGGAGCTCGTGACGGTCATGGGGGACTACGTCATGGTCGGCATGGTGATGACGGCGATCGACCAGCACTTGCCCGAGAATCGGCCGGCGCTGCTGCCGCCGCGCTAGCGCCAGGCGCACGGACCTCGCCGACCCCGCCCGCCGCCTTGGCGGGCGCGCGGGCCTTCAGCTGCCCGTCAGCTAGGCCGGCGCATGCTTCGTCGCCATGACGAACATGCGCACGGCCTGGCTCTTCGGCGGCTTGCTCGCACTCGCGGCGCTACCCGTGCACGGCGAGGAGACGCTTTCGCACGGCCGGTTCGCGTCGATCACGCTCTACCGCCCCGCGGGCCCGGTGAACTCGGTCGTGCTATTCCTGTCCGGCGACGGCGGCTGGAACCTGGGCGTCGTCGACATGGCGCAAGCGTTGACCAACGAGGGCGCGCTGGTCGCCGGCGTCGACGTACCGGCAACTGCTCGCGAATCTCGAGAAAGACGGTGAGAGCTGCGTCTCGCCGGACGGCGATCTCGAGAACCTCTCCCACTTCGTTCAGAGCTACGCGGGACTACCCACGTACCACGAGCCCGTGCTCGTCGGCTATTCCTCGGGCGCCACGCTCGCGTACGCGATGCTCGCGCAGGCGCCGACCAATACGTTCGCCGGCGCGTTGTCGATCGGATTTTGCCCCGACCTGCTGCTGCACAAGCCGCTCTGCGGCGGCGAAAGCCTGAAGTTCACGCGCCGTAAGAATGACGGCGGCATCGACGTGCAGCCGAGTACCAAGCTGGGCAATCCGTGGATCGCCATGAACGGCGCGCTGGACCAAGTCTGCGATCTCGCGGTGACGCGCGACTTCGTTTCGCGGACGCACAACGCCGCGCTCATCGAGCTACCGAAGGTCGGTCACGGCTATTCCGGTCGCCAAGAACTGGTTGCCGCAGTTCCTTACGGCCTTCCGGACGCTCGCCCAGGACCCGCGTGCCGCGCTGCCGCCGCCGCCCGCCACGCTCGCGGATCTGCCGCTGGTCGAGGTGCCGGTCACGGGCGCGAGCGACACGTTTGCGGTACTGCTGTCCGGCGACGGCGGTTGGGCCGGGCTCGACAAGGACGTCGCCAGCCGCGCTCGGCTGCCGCGGCATTCCCGTGGTCGGGCTCGATTCGCTTCGCTACTTCTGGCAAGCGCGCACGCCCGCCGCGCTCGCGGCGGATCTCGATCGCGTGCTGCGCTACTACTCTGACCATTGGCACAAGGCGCACGCCGTGCTCGTCGGCTACTCGCAGGGCGCCGACGTGTTGCCGTTCGCCATCAACCGGTTGCCGCAGCATCGCGCGCGCTGGTCGAACGCACGGTGATGATGGGGCTCGGCGACAACGCGTCATTCCAGTTCCATTTCACGAACTGGCTCGGCGGCGACTCCGACGGGCTGCCGATAATGCCCGAGGTCGCTCGCCTCGATGCCGGCAGACACGTTGTGCCTCTACGGCAAGAGCGAGAGCCGATTCACTGTGCCCGAAAGTGCCGCCGGGCCACGTGCAGGCCCTCGCTCTGCCGGGCGGGCATCACTTCGGCGGCGGCTACGACGCGCTCGCGCTTAGGATCGTGGCCGGACTCAAGGCCATCCTAGACGTCCAATATCACGAAGGGAACGTGATCACGACGCCGAGCTCGGTGCGATCGGCGACGCCCTGGAAGCCCGCCTTGACCTGATCGAGCGGCCGCTTGGCCGTGATCAATGCGCCGATGTCCACTTGCCCCTTCTCCATGGCGGTGATGAAGCGCGTGGTGTCGCGCATCACATTCATGCCCGCCATCTGCCCGCCGTAGATTCGCCTGCCGGACAAACAGAAGATCGCGCCCGGAAACGCGATGTCGCCGGTTTGCACCGCGAGCGTCACCAGGCTGCCGCCCGGCGCCGTGACTTCCCACGCCTGACGCAACGCGAGCAGGCCGGAGGGATCCGGGCCCGCCTCGACCTTCGGCGGAAATCGGTCGAAGCCGGAGCACTCGATGACGAGATCGGCGCCGCGCATCGAGAACCGGTTATTGCCGGGCGCCTGGCCGCCGGCGTCCAGCCGGTCCGTGCGTGCTTTGCACATCTCGCGGATGCGCTCGACGAGCGTAGTCGTGTCCTGATTCGGGTCGAGCACCGTCGTCGCGCCGAACGAGAGCGCCTTGTCGCGCCGGTAGCTGCGCCGGCTCGACCACGATGATCTGGCCGGCGGCTTTTGCCTTGGCGCCCTGCACCGCCGCGAGCCCGATGGGCCCGGCGCCGAAGATCACGACGTTCTGGCCGATCTGCACCGGGTCGTACACATCCGTTGCCGCGATGCCCACTGCACCCGTGTCGCCGAGCATCGCGATCTGCTCGTCCGGCAGGTCCGAGAAGATCGGCACGCAGTACTCTTCGTACGCGACGATGATCTCGCTCAGGCCGCCGATGACCGCGGCCTCGATGACGCCGGTCTTGTCTGCCATATCCGCGATCGGATCGTTCGGCACGCCGCCCGGCGCGAGATAGTTGCACCACTCCGGCGTGCCGGAGAGACACTGATGGCAGTGGCCGCACCAGGGCGTGCCGGAGACGAGCACGCGATCGCCCACGCGCACGCGCCGCACCTGCGCGCCCACCGCTTCGACGATGCCCATGCCCGAGTGATTCGGAATGTTCGGCGTCCGCACCGGCGCGTCGCCGAGCACGGCGGTCGTCACCGTGTAGCAGCCGCACGAGCCGCGGGTACGCACGACGACTTGCGTCGGCGTGATGTCGCGCAGGCGCAAGCTCAGGACTTCGCCCTGGGTGCCGTGCCGCACGAAGGCACGAAACGGCATGCCTTTGACGGTTTTCGTCGCGACGGCAGGGCCGGTTCTCCGGCGTTCCTGTGCGCCTGCTTCTGCCGCCAGCGCCGCGACGCTCGTCGCGCCAGCCAGGAGCATCTCGCGCCGCGACAAACGCGCGCGTGGCTTGCTCCTCCGTCGACGTATCGGCGCCGTCGTCCGCAGCCATGTTGCCCTTGCGTTTCTCGTCGTCGCGCATGCCTCACCCCCGGGGCGATCATGGGGAGCGCGTGGCGCGACGGTCAAGCGGCGACTGCCAGTCACTACACGACGCGCCTGCCACGCTCCTTCCTATCGCCATGGCGTTGTGTTGTCATGCCGCCATCGAGTCCGGGGGGACCGCGAGTGAACGGATCAACCAGAACCGCGACTGCGGCGATCGCATTGTTGTTTGCGGCCGCGCTGCCCGGCGGTCGCGCGCTGCCGTCGAGTTGCGACCGCGCGTGTCTGATCCAGGTCGCCGACGGCTATCTCGCGGCCATCGCGGCGCACGACCCGACCCAAACGCCGCTCGCCGCCAACGTCCGCTTCGTGGAGAACGTGAAGCGCCTGAAGCCCGGCGAAGGCATCTGGGCCGCGGCCGCCGGCAAGGCGACGGCGTTCCGAGTCTACGTGCCCGATCCCGTCCAAGGCAGCATCGGCCTGATTACCATCATCGATCGCAAGGGCGCGAACGGCGTCGTGCAGGCGCAGCTCGCCGTGCGCCTGAAGCTCGACGACGGCAAGATCACGGAGGCCGAGCACCTGGTCGCCGACGTGCCAGCCGCCGCCGATCCCGCGCGCGTCAAAGCGCCGCGCCCGCATCTCGTGGCCGTCGTGCCGGAGCGCGAGCGCATGCCGCGCGCCGAGCTCGCGAAGATCGCGGGCTCGTACTACGACGCACTCGACGACAGCGACGGCACGCTCGCGCCGTTCGCGGCGGATTGCCAGCGCGAAGAGAACATGCTGATCACGGCCGGCCCCGGGCTGCCGCCGGCACCGCCCGAGAGCGTGGACATGCACGGCCGTTCGCCGCCGCCGCTCGCACGCGACTGCATCGGGCAAATGAGCTCGCGTCGCTTCGCGTATGTCGACACGATCGACAACCGGCGCGTGTTCGCCGTGGATCCGGTGCAAGGACTCGCCATGGGGCTCTCGCACTTCCGCCAGTCGATGAAGCTCGGCCCGCAGCTGCTGATCGCGGCCGATGGCACGCACATTCTGTGGGAGGAGAAACGCGAGCCGTACGACCTGCCGGCCGCGCACATCTTCAAGATCACCGGCGGCCAGATCCACGAAGTCGAGGCGGTCGGCATCTTCATTCCGTACAACTCACCTACCGGCTGGGAATGACCGGCAACGGAGAGGCGCCCATGGCAACGTTGACTCGCCGCGAAGCGCTGCAACTGGTCGGCGGCGCCGCAGCCGCCGCGGCTCTCGGCTCGAACGCCTCGGCGCAGGCGCCGGCGTTTCCGCGACAGGCGCCGTGATCCGCACGCTGTTCAAGGACTACGCGCCCGACGAGCTCGCCGGCGGCAGCACCTTGTTTCACGAGCACCTGTCGCTCGGAGCGGATTTCGGCGAACAAGTTCCGCGCAGCGGCCGCTGCGGTGCTCGCGGCACAGGGACTGCCGACGAACCAGGCCGCCGGTCCGCCGCCGGCGCCCGCCGGCCCGGATCCGATGCGCGACGTCGACCTGATGGCCGAGGAGTTGCGCGCAGCGCAGCGCGACGGCGTGGCCTGCCTCGTCGACGCCGGGCTCGAGGGCTCCGGCATGGACTTGGAGTTCATCCGCGCCGCTGCGAAAAAATCGGGCGTGCCGGTCGTCAAGGGCGCCGGCTTCTACGTCGAGCCGTTCTACCCGAAAGAAATCGCCGGCATGAGCGAGGAGCAGCTCGTGCGCGCCCTGGTACGCCAGGCCGATACCTACCCGGCCGGCGTGTTCGGCGAGATCGGTTCCTGGGACGAAATCTCGAAGCTCGAGCGCAAGGTATTTCGCGCCGTGGGCAAAGCGCACGTGGCGACGAATCTGCCGATCTTCACGCACACGGGCATTCCCGGTAAGTCGGCGATCGAGCAGCTCGACATCCTCGAGGACGCGGGCGTCGACCCGAAGCGCGTCGCGATCGGCCATCTCGGCAATCTGACCGATCGCGAACGTCTACGTGCACAAGACGCTGTGCCGGCGCGGCGCTTACATCGGCTTCGACCGCCAGGGCGGACGCGGCGACGCGCCCGTCGTGCCGCTCGTGATGGCGCTGCTGAATGCCGGCTTCGCCGACCACGTGCTGATCTCGGGCGACGCATCGCGATCGTACGGTAAGCCGCTGACGGCGTTCTTGCCGCAGCTGAAAGCGGCCGGCGCCGACGACGCGACGTTGCGGCGCATCACGGTCGACAACCCGCGGCGCTTCCTCGCGTTCGTGCCGAAGAGGCCGCGTAAGGCCTGAGTGTCCGCGCAGCGCGGCGTCAGCGGAGTGCTTCTCGAGCCGCCTCGGCGATCGCTGCGGAAATCTCGGCGCTGATGGGTCGGCCAATGCTGATGGGGTGCAGCCGCCCATCATCGAGAACCTGCAAACCCCACCCGAGGTGTATTCCGACGACGACGGTGCGGCCGTTGGCCCCCGTCACGATTGGCGAACCCGACAACCCGGGCGCTCGTGATCTGTCCGGGGGACCCGGACACGAGTAGAGCAGCAGATCCGTGGGCGCATAGTCGTACGGGGCAACCAATCGGCGGAGGTGACAATCGCCGTCGGCCGGCTCTGCTTGGCGAAGCACGAGACGCACCGGTGCCTCCGCCGCTGCGAGTTGCGACCAGTACTCGCCGCTCACGTTGCCCGGCGGAAGTCTCCCAACCTCGCCCCGGATTCGCCCATCCACGAGCAGCACGGCCCAATCGTTCGCGATGTCGCCGGAGTTCGACGGTCCGCGCCACACGGCCGAGATGCGATACGGTCGGCCGTGCAATCCGAGGGCGCGACACGATCGAAGAATTGCTTCGGCCGTATCCGGTAGACCGTGCGCTGCAGTCAGCACGAGGTCTCGCCTCGCATGCGGCTGGCCGAGATCCAACACGGAGCCGCGCGACTGTCGAACGACGTGCGCGATATCCGTGTGACAGTGAATCAGGACGACACCGCGTTCGAGGCCCGTACCGTCGAAAGGGATAGGCGCCGTGACGTCCATCGAGGCGAACGCAGACCACTGACAGAGTGTGGCCAATCCGATTGCCGTAGCGATTCGGATTGTCAAAGACATGCGCCTAGGACGATACATCGGCGTCGACCGCGCGTCGACGCCCGAGCCCGAGCGCAAATCGCCACCCTACGGCGAGGGCGCCCAGCAGGAGCGCCGCTCCCACTTGCTCCGCGCGCGGTGGCTCGATCCTGAACAATCCCGCGGCCCAGGGCACGTACAGAAGTGCGGCCAGACTCAGCGCGCTGGCGCACCACACGATCCAGAACACTCGGGTTCGCGGAATCGGATCGACGGCGACCCCCGGCAGCGCGAGCCGTTCGGCGAACATCAACGTCTGGTAGCCCCCGAGCATGACCACCAGCGCCAGCGCGCGCGCCTGTGCCTCGCCTATCGCCGGCAGCTGCATTGCGTACACGGTGAAGGCGGCTACCGCGAGAATGCCCCCGGCCAGCACCGATCGCACGACCGCGCCGCGCGGCAGCAGCGGCTCGCCCGGGTCCCGCGGGGGCCGGCGCATGACGTTAGCCCCCGCCGCCTCCGCTTGAAACACGATGGCAGAGACCGGATGCACGATCAGCTCGAGCCACACCAAGTGAACCGGCAGCAACACGAGCGGCATGTCGGCCAACGGCGCGGCCAGGGCAAGCCCAATGACCGGTAAATGAAACGCGATCAAGTAGAGGAATGCACGCTGAATGTTCTGTAGTACGTGCCGGCCTTCGCGGACGGTATCGACGATCGACGCAAAGTTGTCGTCCACGAGCACGAGATCCGCTGTAGCGCGCGCGACATCCGTTCCGCGCCGGCCCATCGCGATACCGATGTCTGCGCGCCGCAACGCCGGCGCGTCGTTGACGCCGTCGCCGGTCATAGCCACGACGGCGCCGGCCTTCTGTAACGCGTCGACGATCATGAACTTCTGGCTCGGACTGATTCGCGCGAAGATGGCCGCGCTCCGGATCCGCGCGGTTCGTTCGGTCTCGCTCATGGCGGCGAGCTCGTCGCCCGTGACGATCAGTGCATCGTCGTGCCGGATTCCGGCTGCCTCGGCTACAGCGTGCGCCGTGAGCGTGTGATCGCCGGTCACCATCAGCACGCGGATGCCGGCTTGCTGGCACTCGGCGACCGCGCGCGGCACTTCGGGCCGCAGCGGATCCTGAAAGCCCAGGAGGCCACACACTTGGAGATCGCGTTCGTCGTCGGCGCGCTCGGCGCCGGGCTTCGCTGCCCTCCGCGTCGCGAGCGCGAGGATCCGCAGCCCCTGTGCTGCGAGCTGCCGGTTAGCGTCGAGCACGCGCGCTCGGCCCTCCGCGTCGACCCCGCTGTGCTCGAGGATGCCTTCCACGGCGCCCTTCGCGGCGACGAGGTAGACGTCGTGGGCCGCGCGCGACTTCCAGACGTGCGACATGTGTTTGCCGACCGCGTCGAAATCGTAGTCCTTCGTGAGCACCCAACGTGCGTCGACGTCGGCGGCCCGTACTCCGCGCGCTTGCGCATAGACGAAAATCGCGCGCTCCATCGCGTCGACGGGATGCCGCTCGCAGGCCAACACTGCCGCCTCGAGAAATGTGGCTTCGGCCAGCCCCGATTGCAGCACCACGTGCCGCGTCATCGTGAACTCGCCGCGCGTGAGCGTCCCGGTCTTGTCCGTGCAGATCACAGTCGTCGACCCGAGGGTCTCGACGCTGGCCAGCCGCCGCACGAGCATTCCGTGTGCAGCCAGCCGCCACGCACCCACGGATAGGAACAACGTCAACACGATCGGAAACTCTTCCGGGATGGCGGCCATGGCCAGGCTCACCGCACCCAGCAGCGCACGAGTCCACGGCTCGCCTCGCGCAAGGCTCAGCGCGAATAGCCCGAGCGTCACCGCCACTGCCACTACACCGAGCCGTCGTACGAGTACGCCGGCGTGTTTCTGTAGTGGCGTCGCCGACGGTGCGGTCTGCCCCACGAGGGCGGCGATGCCGCCGTACTGCGTGGCGGCTCCCGTGTTCGCGACGAGCCCGAATCCATGGCCGGACACGATCTGCGACCCTGCAAAGAAACGGGCGTCCGACGGAGCCTCGCGTTCGGCGGCAGCCCATGCTCGTTTCACGTTCGGCTCGGATTCGCCGGTCAGCGACGACTCGTCAATCGCCAGGTTCGCAGCCCACCGGACGGTACCGTCGGCCGCGATCACGCGCCCTTCCTGCAGCACGAGCACGTCACCGGGAACCACTTCTTCGAGCGGCACGGACATCACCTGCCCGTCGCGGAGCACGTCGGCGCGCGGCGCCGCGGCCTGTGCCAGCTTTTTCAGTGCCGCGCGCGATCGCGTTTCCAGTACCACGTCCACGCCAAGTACCGGCACGAGCGCGAGCACGAGCACGACCGAGTCCGTCGTCTCGCCGAGCGCGTAGTACACCCCCGCGGCAGCGACCAGCATGATGGCCATGGGATCGAGCAGCAAAGCCGCGATCTCGCGCAGCCGCGCAAACGGGTCGTGCTCGACCCAGCGGTTCGGGCCGAATTCGGCCAGACGCCGCCGAGCTTCGGCCGACGAAAGCCCGTCGAGCCCCGGTGGGATCCCGCCCGTATGATCGATGGCCGCTCCCGTGGCTGTTACTTCGGCAGTGCGAACACGTACAGCGCGTGCCCGCGCGTTGGCGGCTGGATCTCCGGTTCGATCAGCGACGGCACGCCGCGCGGGCTGCCGCCGCCTAAGCCCGTGCCCACCGCGACGTATTGTCGGCCGTTCACTTCGAACGTGATCGGGAAGCCCTGCACCGATGTCGCGAGCCGCGTTTCCCACAGCACCTTGCCGTTGCGGACGTCGACGGCCTTGAAGCTGCGGTCGAGATCGCCGACGAACGCCACGTTGCCCGCGGTAGAGAGAACGCCCGTGAGGAACGACGCACGCTGCTGCAGCGACCACGTCTCTTTGAACGTATCGACATTGAACGCGCCGAGCTTGCCGACGTTACCGTTCGTGCCGGGCATGGTGTAGTAGCGCCGATCCGCACCGCCGCCGCTGCCGCCGCCCGCCTTCTGCTCGATGGGCTGCGCGCGCAGCGACATGCAACTCTGGGAGAGCGGAATGATCACCTGGCGCGACGGGCGATGAAAGCTCATCGGATGCCAGTTCTTGCCGCCGGCCGTGCTCGGACACGAATCCACCCACTCGCCGACCTTGGCTTCGAGAATATCCTCACGATAGCGCGGCGTGCCTTTCTCGCGATCGAAGCTCGCCCATACGTTCTGGAACACAGTCTCGACATGATCGAGGTACGTACCGTTCTTGCGGTCGTGCTTCCAGAGCACGCCGTCCTTGCCCACGGACAGCACCCACTTGTCCCGACCGGGGCCGTCGATCAACACGCGCTCGAACACGACGTCGAGATCGAATGCTTCACCTGGCGCGTGCGAGTAGTACCACGCGAGCTTGCCGCTCGCCGCGTCGAGCGCGAGTGTCGAGCTCGAGTACAACGCGACATCCGTGCCCTTCATACCGCGACTCGCCGGCATCCAAGGCTTTGCCTGCGTGGTGCCCCAATAGGTGAGGCCGAGGTCCGGATCGAAGCTACCCGTGATCCAGGACTCGGCGCCGGCACGATACAGATCCGGCAGACCGCCCCAGCTGTCGCCGCCCGCCTCGCCGTCGAGCGCGACGGTGCGGAAGCGCCATTTCTGCTCCCCGGTCTGCGCGTCGTACGCGCTGATGAAGCATTTGTTGTTCTCGTAGACCGTGCACGTGCCCATGCCCTGGATCAGCAGTCCGTTCGCGACGAGCGGGCCGCTGTTCGTGGCGTAGACGTCCGGCATCTTGACGTTCCAGATCAGCTCGCCAGTCGCCGCGTCGAGCGCGACCAGATGCGCCTCCTGCGGGCGCAGAGCCCACTCCTCCGCGCTCTGGAAGATCAGCTTGTTGCCGTACAGCACGATGCCGCGCGGCGCGATGTCGGCGCCGACGTGGTGCTCCCAGATGAGATCGCCTGTACGCGCATCGAGCGCCTGGATGATGCCGCCCGTGTTTGCGAGATACATCGTGCCGTTGTAGACGAGCGGTGCTGGCTGGTTCGTGCCGCCCTCGTGCATCGGCCAGATCCACGCGAGCTGCAACAGTTTGGCGTTGTCGGCTGTGATCTCTTGCAGCGGGCTATAGCTCGTCGCGCTGTAATCGTGCCGCAGCATGAGCCAGTCTTTGTCCGACGGATTGCGCAACATCGCATCGGTGACGGGAACGAAATTCTTCACGCTACCGTGCACTACGACACCGGTCGGCTCCTGCTTGCGTGCGGGGCGCGGCGGGGGACGCAAGCGCGAGGGCAGCCTGCGGATTCGAGACCGGTACCGATGCGTACACCGGTGGCGGCGGTTAGCGCTTGCGCGCTCGCCGTGCCGCCGTTCGATTGCAGGATGTAGGCCATGACTCCGAGGTACTCGGCCGCCGAGAGTGCGCCCGGCCGATCGGGAGGCATCGTCGCGCCGGCCAGCGCGATCAACTCGGCCGTCGTGCGCTCGCCCCACTTCGACACGAACTCGGGGCCGGCGAGGATCGCGCTCGGCAGTTGACGCAGTGTGGAGCCGTGGCACGCCACGCAATTCTGTTCGAAGGTGGCGCGCCCGGCGGCCGCCTGCTCCGCCGTAAACGCCGCGGCCGGGAGCGCGAACCCCGCCGCCAAACCGAGGATCAGGATCTGGCGCGCAATTGCGTTCGGATTCAAACGGTGGACCCCTTGTTGATTTCGTACGCCGGGAACGTCCTCAGGGGAGCAGCCAGCCCCACAGCGTGCTGTGGTCCGGCAGCACGCCCTTCTCGGAATAGATCTGCACATAGAGGTGCCCGGCCTTCAGCGCAGCGACCTGTTCCGCGCTCAAACGCACGTCGCCCGCCACGGTGCCGCTAACACCGCCCGTAACCGTAAGATCCGCCACGACATCGCCCCGGCCGCGTGCGCCCGTGGCAACACCCGCGTGTAGTTTCGCGCCGGTGACCTTGGCCGGCAGGCCTGCGAACGACCCCGTGATCGTGAGATTCGTGCCGCCGAGCTTCGCGCTCAGAGCCCCCTCACCCGCGACGTCGTTGCGCTCGGTGCCGCCGATCGGCACCCAGTCGAGACGTGCCGTGAACGTTTCCGACCGCTGCGCGAAACCCGGCGCGGCGAGCGCGACCAGGCACGCGGCCAAAGCAATCACAAAGCCTCGGCGCATGCTGAACTCCCCCTTGTCGCCGCGTTGCATCGCGTTACGTTGCGGCCGGCTGCAATTCGTCGCGCGCGGCTAGTGCCGGATCTGCGTGGCGACGTCCTCGGTCTCGTAGGTTTCACAGTTACCACGCTCCGGCAGCAGACCCGCGTCGGGGAACGTGGCCGGCCGCAGGACTCGCGGAGTCATGACCCATGGCTCCACGAGCACCTCCGGATCAAGCCGAGAGTCCAGGCGCCATCCTCGAGCGACTGTTCACTCGCAAGACCATCGCGATGCCCCAGTCTGTCTAGTTAGTCGTTGCTGCCGCCGTTCGACAGCGTGACCTCGCGCTTGTCCGGCAACGTGATCGAGCGAATGAAGCCGATGGGTTTCCCGTTGCGAGCCGCGAAGTATGAGATCGTGACGGTGTCACCGGGCTTCACCGTGTTCGGGCCGTCCTTGCCGAAGCCCAGGTTCTGCAGCGTGTTCGCGGAGCCCGTGGTCATGACCCAGTCGGTATCCGTGCCATCCGCGTTGTGGACCGTGATCGTCATCGCCCCGTGCGGATTCGTGAACGCGACCTTCACCAGCGTGCCCGTCACTTTGCCTTCGCTCTTGATGTCGTACGTGCCCGCGAGGGAGTGGTGAGCCTGAACGGACCCGCTGGCTACGAGCCACGCCACCACTGCCGCGCATCCCAACGTCTGCCTGATCATTCGCCCGCCTCCGATTGGCAACGGCATCGCTTGCCGCTGCGTACCCAACCATGGAACCAAAGAACTGGCGTCGAGCCTAGCATTGCGAGCGCCTGGGCTCAATTTGCACGCCTCGAATTTGCCCAAGCTCCGGGGCTGGCGAACGACGAAAGGCCCACCTTCGCAGGTGGGGCGCAACACCTCTCAGCCGAACGGCCTGATCGGATCCTGGCCGTTCCAGTCGACGGACGCCTGCCAATAGCGCGTGAACATCTCGTCCATGCCGGCCGTGGCGGGGATCAGCTCAACGAACCCGGGGGCGTTCGCGCCCTCGCCCATGTAGTAGACGGTGCCGCCGCTCGGCACGGGAGCGGAGAACGCGACGTGATAACCGCGCCCTTCGTAGTTGAACCGTTCCTTCTCCACGTCTTCGAACGCGATGCCGACATGGTGAAAACCGTAGCCGCGTTGATCGATGATCTCTTTATACACGGACGGCTTATCGTCCCGCGGCTGGATGAGCTCGATCATCATGTGTCCCGCGAAGCCCATCGCAATGCTCACGTCGGCCGTCGTCGGCTGGCCGCGGTAGCGCTGATCGCCCCCCGTGAAACTCTCGAGCAGGAAGAACGGCCCGGCTCGGCCGTCCTTGATCCACCAATCGATAGCGGGCCGAATCCGCTGCACGACATAGGCAGTCTGAACAATCTGGCCCGTGCGCTGGCCGAAACCGAAGGTGGTCATGATGCGACAGTCCCCCGAACCGACTCGCGACCATGATCGCCGTATCCGCTGGAGCGCGGCAACCCCCGGCGCAGCGGACTCAATCCGGAACGTACGCGATCAGCATGCTGCGATACGCCCCATCGAGAAACGCCGACGGGTCGCCGAACTCCGCCTCATAGCGCTTCAGCGGATTCGTGCGCACCGCGTCCTCGGCGCCAAAGCCCTTGTTCAAGTAGCCGATCATGGTCTCGAACAGCTCGCGGTAGATATCGCGCTGCCGGACGACATCGCGACCGGTCAGCAACTTGCCCTGGGCCGGCACGACGCGCGTATCCGGCTTCACGAGATCCGCGAGCCACTCCACTGCGCGCACGCGGCCACCGAGCCAGGCGCCGTCGCGATACTCGAGCAGCGGCCACCGTTCGCCCGACATCACACCGCCGGCCGCCAGCACGTTCAGTTGCGGGAAATGCACGAACAGATCGCCGTCCGTGTGCGCCGCTGGCAGGTAACCGTAGTCGATCTTCCGCCCGGCGAACTGGAGCGAGCCCTCGTCGCGGACAACCTGTGTCGGTCGCGCCTTCTCGGGCAGCGGCTCTACCGGCACGAGGTGACGCTCCGCCGTCATGGTGTAAACCCTATGGCTCAGGTACTGGCGGGTTTTCTCGTGTGCCAGGATCGTGCCGCCTGCCGTACCCACGGCCTCGTTCGCGCCGGTCTGCGCCGGATGCCAGTGCGTGTTGATCAGCAGCCGGACGCGATCGTTACCCGTCGCCGCGTACACGGCGCGCAGCAGAGCGTCGGCGTTCGCGGCGAGTCCGCCGTCGACCATCAGCGCGCCGTCGTCGCCGTGCAGCGCGAGCACGTTCGAGCCGGCACCCTGCAACAGCTTCAGGCCGCCGAGATCGGTCGTCGTGATTTGCGCGCCGGCTTGCGCGCGTGCGGCAAGGGCCGGCAGCAGCGCGAGGGCAACACCGCTGGCCTCGACGGATGCACGCAGAAAGCGTCGCCGGGAGAAGCGCTCGCTACTGGACGGGCGAGTGCTTGTAAACCGGCTCATGAATTCGCGGCTCACCTACTGGCCAGATGTCGGCCCAGACGCCCTGGGGTGGGCCGAGCACCGGCCACACAGGATCTTTACGCAGCAGCTTGGTGGCCCCGAGCTCGCGCAGCAACGCCGCCTCTTCCTTGTAGACGGGTGTCTGGTTGGCCATGAACGGCATGAAACCGCGCGACTGCGTGTAGTCGAGCGCCGTGAGGCCGTCCTGGTCTGTCGCGTTCAAATCGATGCCGTACGACGCGAGCTGCTTGATGACTTCCCTGTAACGCTTGCGCACGGCGAAGTGCAGCGCCGAGCCACCGCGAATCTCTTCCTCGTGATTGATGAGCGCGACCACGTCGACGTCCGTGCCAGCCTCGTGCAGCACGCGGATGATCTCGAGGGCCCTCTTCTCCGGCGCACGGCCTGCGAGCACGCCGTGGATCGGTGTTTCCCGGTCCGCCATGTAGAGCTTCGCATCGGCGCCGTGCTCGAGCAGCAACTTCACGAGCTCGAGATCGCCGTTCACCGCCGCGCGCATCAACGGTGTGGCGCCGCGCGTGTTCGTCGAGCCGCGCACGTTGGCCGGGTGAAAGTACAGCTGCTGATTCGGATTCGCGCCACGCTCGAGCAGCAAACGAATCAAGCCCTCGCCATCGGTCTCGTTCGCCGCGTCGATCGAGGCATGCCCGCCGTCGCGTCTCGTATCGAGCCCGATGGCGGTGAACAGCGGTGCTTCGCCGTACACGTCCCACTGGTCGACATCGGCACCGGCTTCGATGAAGTTCTTCGCGAGATCCCAGTTCGAGTTCATGACCGCCACCAGCAGTGGCGACACGCCGTCCGGATCCGGGAGATTGATGTCCGCGCCGTGTGCGAGCAAAGCGCTCACGCAGGGGATGCAGTTCTCGCGCGCGGCATAGAGCAGCGGCGTGAGCCCGCCGCTGTCGAGGCTCTTCGGCCGGCCTTCGGCCGTCACGTGACGCTGATAGTCGCGATCCGTGGAGCGGGCGTCTACCGCCGCGCCGTGCGCGATCAGGAATTCGATCATCTCGGGATGCCGGCGTGCGGACGCCCACATCAGCGCCGTCTGACCACCGAAGTTCTCTCGCGCATCGACGGTGGCGCCGTGATCGAGCAGAAGGCGCGCAGCATCGACGTTGCCGGTGCGCGCGACGGCCATCAGCGCAGTCTGGCCGTCGGCATTCGGCGAGTCGGCGTTTGCGCCGGCCTCGAGCAGCAGCTTCAGCATCGCGGCGTCACCGATCTCGGCCGCAAGGCTCATCGGCGTGGCGCCGTAGCGGTTCGCGAGCGAGACGTCAGCGCCAGCGTCGAGCAGGCGATGGACCTCGGCCGCGTTGCCTTCGTAGACGGCCCACTGCAACGGCGTGCTGCCGTCGGTGTTGCGGCGATTGACGTCGGACGTGGGCGGAGCCCCGCTGCCGATGCCGACCAGCAGTATGGCAATCAACGCGCCGCCAGCAGCCGTCCGCAAAACCATCGGCACCACGCTCACACCTCGGACAGAGTGCCGGTGCTGTCACCGAATTTCGCGAACTCTTTCTCCGGCACGCCGGCGCGTTCGAGAATCGTGGCGAGCACGTTCGCGTGCGGGGTGTCCTGCGGGTAGTGCAGGTGCTGATTGCCTTTCAGGTTGCCGCCGCGACCGATCAGCGCCTGCGGCAACGGATCGTTGTTGTGCGCGTCGCTGTTCGACATGTTGCTGCCGAACAGGATGATGGCGTGATCGAGCAGCGAGCCGTTGCCATCCGGCGTGTTCGCAAGCCGCTGCGCGAACTTCGCGAACACGGCCGTGTGGTAGTTCTGAATGAGCTTCAAGTTCGCAATGCGCTCAGGGTACCCGCCCCAATGCGACGTCGGATGGAAAGCCTCGTGGACGCCGAGGTTCGGATACGTCCGCATCGACGCTTCCTCGACCATCTTCATGGTCACGACATTCGTACGGTTCGTCTGCAACGCCAGCGCGAACATCTCGAATTGCACGTCGAGCAACTCGCCGAACTCGTCCGGCGCGCCGATCGGCGCATCCGGAAGATTCGCCAGGGACTCGTTGCTGGCCATGAGCTTCTGTACGCGAGTCTCTACCTCACGGACCGAATCGAGGTAATTGCCGACCCTCGCACGGTCGCCGGCGTCGAGCTCCCGATTCAGGCTCGCGGTCGCGTCGCGTACGTAGTCGAGCAGGCTCGTCGTCGTGCCGAGAATCGATTGCCGTTCCTGCTTCGTCGAGCCCTGCCCGAACATCGACAGAAATACCTTGCGGGGGTTACCTTCCATCGGCAGCGGCTGGTTCGGGGTACGGAACGAGATCTTGCCGCCGGGCTCGCCGCAGATCTCCATCGACGGCATCGTGACGTCTTTCGTGAGGTACCGCGCCGCGACCTGATCGGCCGTTACGCCGACGCCGGTCTGAACGTTGCGCGACCGCGGGTGGACGCCGTTCAGCCATGTCTCCTCGACATTGCCGTGCGGCACCCCGCCCTCGCCCGCCTTGTTGCGCAAACCGCTGACCACGGTCACGTAGTTACGCAGCGGCGCCAGGGGCTCCAGGATGTACGGAAAATCGAAGTCGCGGCCCACCTTCTTCGGCTGCCACAGATCCTGTAGCGCCCCATGCGGGAAGTAGATGAACCCGAGCCGCGGACTCGGCGCCGCAGCCGTCTGCGCGAGCGCGGTGCCCGCCGGGATCATCGCATCGAGCAACGGCAGCGCGATGGTTGCGCCAGCGCCTTTCAGCACCGTGCGTCTCGAGAGATGTTTGCGTGTCAGGAACATGACTGCGCTTCCTCTTAGGGTAAGTCTACCGCAACGACGCCTGCGTGAGCCCGTCGCGGGCGCCTAAGACCTCGCGCTTGCGGAAGGCGTCGCTCGACACGATGCCGAGCACGAGGGACTGGAAGCGGTAATCGTCCTTCGCTGCGTTGCGCACGATCGCGCGTATGGTCGGCATGTCGCGGTAGTCCGTCTCCCGGCCCAACGCGAAGGTCATGAGATTCTCGGTGAACGCCCGCATGAACAGCTCGGGGTCGCTGCTGAGTGCCCGGCGCAGGTCGGCGGGCCCATTCGCGTGCGTCCCGTCAGGCAGCACGCCGCTCGCGTCGAGCTTCGTATGGGTATCGGGATCGTCGGAACGGTACTGGCCCACGGCGCTGAAGTTCTCGAGCGCGAAGCCGAGCGGATCCATGACGCCGTGGCACGCGAAACAGGTTGGGTTCGCACGGTGCTGCTCGAGCCGCGCCCGCAGCGTTTTCGGCGTCTCGCCGCGCTTGTTGTCCTGCAGCGTGGGCACCTGCGCCGGCGGCACCGGCCGCTTCGCGCCGAGAATCGTCTCGAGTATCCAGGCGCCGCGCAGCACCGGCGACGTGCGGTTTGGATACGCCGTCAACATCTGCACCGCGCCCTTGCCGAGCAGCCCGTAGCGGGAATCGTCCGGCAACGTCACACGGCGGAAGCGAGCGCCTTTGACGTTCTCCATGCCGTACAGCATCGCGACGCGTTCGTTCAGGAACGTGTAGTCCGCCGTCATCAGCTGCATCACGCTCTGGTCGCTGCGCAGCACGCTGTCGATGAACAGTTGGAGCTCTTCCTTGAAGAGATCGCGGGGATCGAGCAACCCGCTCGCTTGCGGGAACTGCGTCCGATCGGGAACGATGGTGTCGAGTTTCGCGAGACCGAGCCATTGGAACGCGAAGTCCTTCGAGAGCGATTTCGCGCGATCGTCCGCGAGCATGCGTTTGACCTGCGCCGCCAGGACGCTCGGCTTGCGGAGGCGCGACTCCTGAGCGAGCTTCAGCAGCTCCGCGTCGGGCACGCTGCTCCACAGGAAGAATGACAGGCGCGACGCGAGCTCGAGGTCACTCAGCACGACGGCGCCGCTGCCCTGCCCGGCCTCGGCTCTGTAGATGAATTGCGGGCTCGCGAGCACGGCGCTCAGCGCATCGCGGATGCCCGTGTCGAAACCACCGTCGCGGAAACCGGCGTCGTAGAACGCCATCAGCGGATCGACGTCCGCGTTCGTGACTGGCCGACGGAACGCACGCTCCGCGAGGTTCGTGACGATCTCCGCCGCGCACGGTCGCTCCGGCCCTTCGGACGGGCGACAGGTGAAGATCTTCTTGCGGCTCGCGGAATCGCCGACGCCGGTGACCAGCAGTGGCCCGCGGATTTCAAGCGCGTGCGCCGCCTGAATGCGTTCCTGCCCGCCCTCCAGCGCCACGGTGCGAATACGCTCGTCGCTTTCGGCGAAGCTGCGATGGATGAAAGTGACGGCCAGTTTGTGTTGGCCCGCCGTGGCCATGAACTTGATCTTACGGAGCCGGCCGTTGATCTCCTCGACCGCCGGGTCGAGTGTCTGGTCGATGGCTTTGTGATCGCGTTCGCCGCCGATATTCGTGCGGTAGAACTCTTCGCCGTCGAGCAGCACGAGAACGGTGTTCTCGAACTCCATGCGCGGTACTTCACGCGCGAGCGCCATGTCGCCGATCGTGAGCTCGTATTCGCCGTCGGCGGGGAAGTCGTGCTCGACGATGAACCCGCCGCGCGTGCCAAACGGCATGCCTTCGAGGTGGTGCTGCTGGCGGCCGGTACCCGGAGCGCCCTGCGGGGACAGCGAGATGACCATGTTCGCCGCGTCGCCGTACGTGACCGCGAGCGGCGGCGCCTTGAGGTCGCCGATGGCCTGTTGCGCAATGGCGCGTGCGGCGCCGATGTACTGGGTGACGAAAGCGGGCGAAACCTGCAACGCTTCGGCGTCGTTGTCGAAACGGCCCTTGACGTTGTCCTCGGGGAGCAAGACCGCCGGGTCGATATCGAGCGCGAGCAGATCGCGGATCGCATGCGCGTACTCGCGGCGGTTCAGCCGATGCAACGGCACGCGGCCAGGCTCGCTCTGGTCCGCGGCCGCATCGATCCGGTCCTCGAGCCAGGCCACGAGCTCCGTCGTGGCCTTGGCATCCGGACGCGGCTGCCCGGCCGGCGGCATGAGGCCGCTGCGCAACTTGCGAATCGCGGCTTCCCAGGTCTCGGCGTTCTCGGCAATGCGATCCGCCGACAGCTTGTCGAACGCGCGGCCACCCGCCTGCTCGGCGCTGTCATGGCAGTCGAAGCAGTAGTGCTTGATGACGCCCCACTCGGCTTGGTCGTGCGCGTGACCCGAGCGGGTTTTCAGAGCGATGACGGCGCCGACTGCGACGACGGCAATCGCGGGGAGCGCGTAGAACGCCATTCGAAGGCCGCGTTTGACTGCGATGGCTGTACTCCCCATTCGACGCGCGCTAACACGCCCAAAACGGTGGCCGGACCTCTTGGAAGACGAGCCCTTTTGGCCACGAAGATTAGCCAGTGATTATCGAGGCGCCTGCTACCTGTGTCTAGGTTTTCCAATGGGTTGCGCGGGTCTATGCGGAAAACTTGAGCTGGGCGTGGTTTAGTCAGATTCGGGGTACCGTGCGGGCTGGCCCACAGACAGATCAGCCGTTCCTCCCGCGTGGCGGGCTGCGGCGTGGCTTTGCCCTGGCCGGGAATGATTTCCGCGCCCGGCCGGTCCTGGTCGATTTCTATCGTGCGGCTCCTAGCGCAGAAAGCGAGCGTGGTCGCGAAGGAACTCGCCGGCGAAGCGTTTCGCGAGCCGCAATAAATCGGCGCACACGTCGCTCGCGGATCTCTGCGGGTAGGCCGCGAAGCGGCAAACTCGGTTGCTGACGTCCGCGTGCGCTGCGCGTGACGCCGACGCAGCCGCCACGGATGGCTCCGCGGCCACCAGGATCTCGACATCGACGAGGTCGGCGCCCTGCGCGTGCACACGGTCGTGGTGTAGTTCCATCCACAAGCGCCGATCGGTCTCACTGAGCGCCTTGTGCCATTGCTCGTACCAGGCGTTGTACTGCAGCTCCCCGGCCTGCGCCGTTCCGAACGCGCTCGCGACCGTGTGGACGCCGCGCGCGTAAAGCACCAACGCAGACACGAGCTCGCGCGGGCTCAGGTGTGGGGTGAAGCGCGGCTGTTCGGCTTCGCGCAGGTCTGCCAACTGGGCCAGAGCCGCCGCGAGCTTCGCATCCAGCGCCGCCTTTAGGTTGTCCGGCCGCACCGTGGCGGACATTTCGATCTCTCCGACTTATCACCAGGCTGCAGCGTCGAGTGTCGGTGCAAATCGGCGCGTCGGCAATTCGTCGCTTGATCGAGACAGCCTAATCAAGGCGTAGTGCACGCGGTTACCCAGGCCTGGCACGCGACGACCAACATTTGCGACCGACGCCCTGCTCGCCCAAGTGCTTCCTGACCATCTCGAACTCGCGCTCGGTGTCGCTCCCGAAACGGTCCAACGCGACGATGACGGGCAAGCCGTAGGGTTGAAGGAGCATCGGGGGGGTGACTTGCTAGAATCATCTTCTGGCGTGGGGCTTTTGAGCCCCGTTTTCGGGAGAGCTCAACGTCCATGTCCGCGATCCGACTCATCCGCCTGTTCGCACTGGCCGCCCTGCTGGCCGCGCCCGCCGCTTACGCGGGCGATGCCAAGGGCGATGCCGCCAACGGCAAGGAACTGTTCATGGCCAGTGGCTGCCCGGCCTGCCATGGCGTGACCAAGGAAGACAATTCGAAGGTGGGCCCCAATCTCGTCGGCGTCGTGGGGCGCAAGGCTGGCACCACGCAGAGCCTCTTGGGCCCCAGCGAGAACCTGAAGAAGTACGGCGTGATCTGGAGCGCCGAGACGTTGGATGAATTCCTGGTCAACCCGAACGCCAAGGTGCCCGGCACGGCGATGGCAGGCATTCTGACCGATCCGCAGCAGCGCGCCGATGTGATCGCCTACCTTTCGACGCTGAAGAATTAACGCCGTCGCCGATACGTCACACCTTCCGAAACAAAACAGCCCCCGGCCTTAGGCCGGGGGCTCTTGCTCATACAGCAGGGTGCAGCTTACCGGCTGACCTGGACGATGGTTCCACTGTTAGGGGCGCCGGTGCCGGGGTCCCCGTTGGAGACCACCTTAACCCAGAGTGCATCCTTGTCCTTGAAGTAGGAGGTGTCGCTTGCCTTGCGCAGCGCATCCAGGCTGTCCTGCGGCGCACCCGCGGCTGCGGTGGTGAATCCCGGCAGCTGGAAAATGACCCAGGAGCCGCGATCCAGTTCCGTCAGGTTGAGATACAAGGACGGCCTTTCGGTGGCCACCTTGATCTCGGTACCGGCTCGTACGTTGGTCGCGTTTACGGTGTACTCCTTGCCATTGCGGCTGAGAACGACGGGCGGCTGAGCAGGAGGTCCACCGGCACCGCCGGCTAGAGCACCGAATGCGCCAGGACCGGCCGCTCCAGGAGCGGGTCCACCGGGACCGGCTGCTGCACCAGGACCGCCAATGCGCCGGGACCAGGGCCGCCAGCCGACCAGCCGCCGCACCAGGACCCGCCGCGCCCGCGCCGGCACCGCCAGCTCCTCCGGGACCTGCGCCCCGAGCGCCGCCGAATCCACCGGGGCCGCCAAAAGTCAGACGCCCAATATCGCCCTTGCACACGGCAGCGTTCCAGGTGGGCTTGATCTCACAGGCTTCTGTGTCGACTGCGATGCTGTCGTTGACGCCGTCGTGGATGAGCACGTAGGAATTGGGACCGCCGCCGAGCGAGCCGTCCTTGTCGCGGTACGCCGCGGTCTTATAGGACGTACTGGTGAAATTGTCGCTGGCCCACTTGCTGTTGTTCGTCATCGGCGGGAAATACACCGGCTTGGCGTTGACGAATTTCAAGCGCTCGAAGGCGTTATTGGTGCTGACCCCGAAGCTGCTGAACATCAGGTTAGAGATCGCGCCCGTCTTGCGAGTGGCGTTGTCCTCGTAATTCCGGAAGGTGGTATTCACCACGTCATGACGGTAATCGTAGTACTCGTAGCCGCGGATCGGGTAATCCGGCAACTGCGGGCTTCGGCAAGCTGCGGCCGTAAGCCTTTTCCGCGTCGGTCCTGGGGTTGCCGATGTTCTCGGTTTCGCCCACGAACAGCGAGTCAACGACCTTTGAGGTAAAGGCGTAACGACCGAATGCGCCAGACGCGTGCGTAAAGCCGATCGCGTTGTCGGCCAGCTTCAGGTTCCTGAACACGTGCATCTCGCCGCGGCCCCAGATGCCGCCATTGCGGTTCTTGTAGGCGGTGAGATCCTCGAAGACCGATTCCAGCGCCTTGCTGTCCGGGTCAGCGGGATTTTCGAGGCCGGTCTGCGAGCTGCCGGTAACACCGAAAGTGTTATTGGGCGCAATGTTTCGGTCGAACATGAACGAGTCGTAGTTGGAGTGGGCGACGTTGCCCTTGAACTCGCGGAATGGCGTTCGACGCGGCCAGATGGTCTTGCTGATCTCCGTGCCCTCGAACTGACCCTGCGGGTGCTCCGGCAATGACATCCAGAAGCCGTTCGAGTCGGAACCCGCGGCCACGTTGTCGCGGTAGATGTTGTCCGGGTTGGTGATCCAGAAGCTCGACGCCGTGTTGTCCGAGGGCAGCAGGACATCCTTCGAGGCCTGGCCATTCGATCTGATGGCCTGGCGATTCTCGTAGCCTGGGTTCTCTCCGGCCGCGGCGAGGTTGGTCGGGACGCACGGCTTGCGACGTATGACACTTGGTCTGGATCGCCGAGGTTGTGGACGAACTCGTTGCCGTGCTCGATGCCGTCTTCCATGAAGAAGCAGTGACCGACGGTGTTGTAGGTCACGTTGTTCTCGACGTGCAGGAAGTTCGTGCCGTGCACGGTCACGCAGCGGTTGTAGGTGTCGTGGATCGCGGCGTTCCTGACGTACTGGCCCTTGGCGTCGCCGACCAGATGCCAGTGGATCGGATAGCGGGCAAGCGTCAGGTTCTGACCCATTCGATTCAGCTCGACGCCCTCGACATACATGTGGCTCGAGGGCATCGCCATGATGTGCCCGCCGAAGAACGACTGTTCCGCGTCGGCCGATGCCTGGACCTTGATGTTGCGCGTCAGCAAGCCCACTTCGCCGCGCTCATCCACGTCGAAGGTGATCTTGCCGAAGTGCATGTAGGTCAGCTTCTTGTCGAGCGTGATCTTGTTGCCGCTGATGGCGGCAATGGTGCGCCGCTCGGCCTGCCGCGGATCGTAATCCGTCGACGCGAGGACGATCTCGTCGCCCACCCGCCACTCCGCGGCGTTCAGGACCTCGATCGATGTGCTGCCTGCTTTAGCGGTGCTGGCGAGCTTGGTCCAGGTGTTGGTGCGATCGCCGTGCAGGTTCAGGGTTCCGCCCGAGATCATGATCCCGCGATCCCCCATGCCCGCCATGACGTCTTCGCCCTTGACGTTATCGGTGAGGGTGATGGTCGCCTTGCGCGTGTGGGGGCTCCCTTCGCTGCCAATGGCCAGCTCCCCGTGCAACATGATCCACTCGGTGGTCAGCTCGAGGTCCGCATCGTTTGAGAAGGTGAGTTTGCCGTCGATGGAGAGCCCCGCCAGCGCGGGCGGACTGACGTCGAGGATCACTTCCTTGTCTCTGCCAATCGTGACCTTGTCGCCTGCGACGGGCACCTTGTGGTTTGGCCAGGTGTCAGGATCAGACCACTTCGTCGGCTGGGCCGCCGGCGATCCAGCATTCTGAGCCTGAGCGACAGCGACCACGCCGCCGAGCAGGAATGCAGGAACGAGCGATACGAGAAGGACCGCAGCGATTCTTTTTGCTCATGACATCAACCCCCTACTCCGACACGACCCGTTGCTCGACCGCACAGGAAAGCGCGGCGGTCTGGAGAAGACCACCAGATGATGCGACGCCGCCGCGATTCGCGCAATTCGCGATGGATCGGCCGACCGACGCGCGGGGCCGGGCGGCGTCTGCCGAACCGTGCGAATGTGCTCCGCTCGGGCCGGCCGCGGCGCCTGAGATTGCCCCAACCCACGTGCAGGCGAACGCGCTCGGGCGGCAAATCGTCGAGCGCCCTGCCTTTTGTCGATCTAGGCGTCTTCCGTCGCAGACTCCTCGGCCTCGGCCGGCTCGGCTACCCCCGCACGGAACTCGAACAGATCGCCGGGCTGGCAGTCGAGCGCTTCGCAGAGTTTCTCGAGCGTCGAGAAACGGATCGCCTTCGCGCGCCCGGTCTTCAGCACCGAGAGGTTCTGCGGCGTGATGCCGACCGCTTCCGCGAGCGCGCCGAGGCGCATCTTGCGCCGCGCGAGCATGACATCGAGATTGACGACGATCGCCATGCTTACACCGTGAGCTCGTTTTCTTCGCGCAGCTCCGCGCCGACGTCCATGATCCACGCGAGCAGCGTGAGCAGAGTGGCGACAAGAGCGGGGCCGATCGGGAGATCGAAGCGCAACTCGGCCGGCCACGCCCCGGGGGCACCGGAGTCGAGACTCAGCATCGCCACAAACAGCGCAAACTGGAACACGACGTAGGCGGCCGCGAGATAGCTGAGCAGGCGAATCTCGCGGACGCTGGCGCGCGTGAAAATCTCACCGCGCGAGTAGTTGCCGAACAGCCGCGCCAGGCGATAGAGCCCCGTCAGCGCGAGCGCGACGCCACCGATCACTGCGACGAGCAGAAACATCAGCGCCCGCGACGACAGCTCACCGCACCACAGCGCCTGCGCCCCGTTGACGGCGCACGACGGCAATCCCGGGAGCGTGAGCCTGGCGAACATCTCTAGGGTGGCCGTCAGCAAGACGAGCCCCATCAGCCAGTAGCACGCGCGTCTCACACCCCGGCTGATGCTCTTGACCTTCTCGAGACGCGCCTCGACCCGTGCGTTCATGACCTCTCCTAACGTTAAGCGTTATTTTGTTATCGTTTATCGATACTAAATAACCGAAAACGAGGGGTCAAGCCCCCAGCGTCAGGCCGGGGGCTCTTGTTCGCGCGGAAGCTCAGCTTAGCGGCTGACCTGCACGCTCGTTCCGCTGCCAGGGGTGGCGCCACGAGCACCGTCGCCGTTGGAGACCACCTTGACCCACAGTGCGTCCTTGTCCTTGAAGTACGAGGTGTCGCTGGCCTTGCGCAGCGCATCCAGGCTGCTTTGCTCGGTACCCGAGGCTGCGGTGGTGAACCCCGGCAGGTCGAAGATCACCCACGAGCCGGCATCCATTTCCGTCAGGGTGAGGTTCAGGGACGGCCTTTCGGTGGCCACCTTGATCTCGGTGCCCGCACGGACGTTCGTGCTGGCCGTGGTGTACTCCCTGCCATCGCGGCTCAGAACGATCGGCGGCTGCGGAGGCGGTCGACCGGCGCCACCGGTCGGAGCACCCAACGAGCTGGTACCGCCCGCCGTGCTGAACGCGGGTCCGCCGGGACCGGCCGCTGCAGCAGGACCGCCCGCTGCGCCCGGACCGGCGCCGCCTGCGCCCGGTACGGGCCGACCGCCGCCGAAGACCCCGCCTGGGCCACCAAAAGTCAGACGTCCGATGTCGCCCGTGCACACCGCGGCGTTCCAGGCGGGTTTGATCTCACAGGCTTTCGTGTCGGTGGCGATGCTGTCGTTGACACCGTCGTTCAAGAGAATGTACGAATTGGGCACGCCGCTGACCGAGCCGTCCTTGTCGTGGATCGCCGCGGCCTTCCAAGCCACGCCGTTCAGATTATCGTTGCCCCACTTGCGCTCCATCGGCGGGAAATACACCGGCTTGGCGTTGACGAACTTCGCGCCCTCGATGGCGTTTTCGGTACTGACCCCGGCGCTCGTATACATCAGGTACGAGATCGCTCCGGTCTTGCGCGTGGCGTTGTCCTGATAGTTGCGGAAAGTGACGTTCACCACGTCCTGACGGTAGTCGTAGTACTCGTAGCCGCGGATCGGGAAATCCGGCAGTTGCGGCTTCGGCAAGCTGCGGCCGTACGCCTTCTCCGCGTCAGTCCTGGGGTTGCCGATGTTCTCGGTTTCACCCACGAACAGCGAGTCGACGACCTTCGACGTAAAGGGGTCACGACCGAAGTTGCCGGACGCATGCGTGAAGCCCATGGCGTTGTCGGCCACCTTCACGTTCTTGAACACGTGCATCTCACCGCGGCCCCAGATGCCGCCATTGCGGTTCTTGTAGGCGGTGAGATCCTCGAAGACCGTCTCCACCGTTTTGCTGTTCGGGTCAGCGGGATCTTCCTTGGGCATATGCGCGTTGCCGGTAACACCGAAGGTGTTATTCGGGTTGATGTTCCGGTCGAACATGAACGAGTCGTAGTTGGAGTGGGCGACGTTGCCCTTGAACTCGCGGAATGGCGTTCGACGCGGCCAGATGGTCTTGCTGATCTCCGTACCCTCGAACTGACCCTGCGGGTGCTCCGGCAATGACATCCAGAAGCCGTTCGAGTCGGAACCCGCGGCCACGTTGTCCCGGTAGACGTTGTCCGGGTTGGTGATCCAGTAGCTCGACGCCGTGTTGTCCGAGGGCAGCAGGACATCCTTGGATTGCTGGCCGCTCGCTCTGACGGCCAGGCGATTCTCGTAGTCCGGGTTCTCTCCGGCCGCGGCGAGGACGGTCGGGACGCACGGCTTCGACGTATGACACTTGGTCTGGATCGCCAGGTTGTGGACGAACTCGTTGCCGTGCTCGATGCCGTCTTCCATGAAGAAGCAGTGACCGACGGTGTTGTAGGTCACGTTGTTCTCGACGTGCAGGAAGTTCGTGCCGTGCACGGTCACGCAGCGGTTGTAGGTGTCGTGGATCGCGGCGTTCCGGACGTACTGGCCCTTGGCATCGCCGACCAGATGCCAGTGGATCGGATAGCGGGCGAGCGTCAGGTTCTGACCCATGCGATTGAGCTCGACGCCCTCGACATACATGTGGCTCGAGGGCATCGCCATGATGTGCCCGCCGAAGAACGACTGTTCCGCGTCGGCCGATGCCTGGATCTTGATGTTGCGCGTCAGCAAGCCCACTTCGCCGCGCTCATCCACGTCGAAGGTGATCTTGCCGAAGTGCATGTAGGTAAGCTTCTGGTCGAGCGTGATCTTGTTGCCGCTGATGGCGGCAATGGTGCGCCGCTCGGCCTGCCGCGGATCGTAATCCGTCGACGCGAGGACGATCTCGTCGCCCACCCGCCACTCCGCGGCGTTCAGGACCTCGATCGATGTGCTGCCTGCTTTAGCCGTGCTGGCGAGCTTGGTCCAGGTGTTGGTCCGATCACCGTGCAGGTTCAGCGTTCCGCCCGAGATCATGATGCCGCGGTCGCCCATGCCGGCCATCACGTCTTCACCCTTGACGTTGTCGGTGAGGGTGATGGTCGCCTTGCGCGTGTGGGGGCTGGCTTCGCTGCCGATGGCCAGCTCCCCGTGCACCATGATCCACTCGGTGGTCAACTCCAGATCGGCATCGTTTGCGAAGCTGAGCTTGCCGTCGATGGAGAGCCCCGCCAGCGCGGGCGGACTGACGTCGAGGATCACCTCCTTGTCTCTCCCGATCGTGACCTTGTCGCCGGCGACGGGCACCTTGTGGTTTGGCCAGGTGGCGGGATTGGACCAGAGCGATGGCTGGGCCGCCGGCGATCCAGCATTCTGAGCTTGAGCGACAGCGAACACGCCGCCGAGCAGGCATGCAGGAACGAGCGATACGAGAAGGATCGAGCGATTCTTCTTGCTCATGACATCAACCTCCCCAACAGCCACAGGTGGCAGCCGGGCCCGTAAAGACCCGGCTGCCTTCCAAGTCACCGACTCGACCGTCTCAATGGCGGCCGTGGTCATCCCGATCATCGCGGTCGTCGCGATCGGGTCGATCCAGCGACGGTGCAACCTGAATACCGGAACCTTCGGTAGAGGAGCAGCCGGAGCCGCCCGGGCCGTGTGAGCACTTCCACCAGTTCAGCGTGGCGTCGACCGCGCCGGTGCCGAGGTTGGCGAGACCCACGGCGTCGAAGAAGCTGTTCTGATGCGCCGCCAACGCGCCGGGCGCGTTGAAGACGACATCGACGCCTTCGCCGAAGATCTTGTTGTCCACGATCTGGATGCCGGTGATGGGCCCCGCACCAGGGTCCGCTGTGATCGCGATGCCCGCCTTCTCGAGCGACCCCGATTCCGCGTCCGGCCCATTGCCGTAGATCGTGTTGTTCGCGATCAAGTGATCGTTGACGTTCTGCCCAGGGGCGTGTGAGTGCAACGTGACGCCGGGCAAGCCGTTATCACCGAGGATATTGTCCACGATGACGTTCCCGTAGTTTTGCGAACCAAGCGTCGGCGCGAAGATGCCGACCCCTGCACCCTCACCGCTCGCGAGTCCGTTGCGCACGACAGTGTTGCCCTTTACGGTGATGTGGTAAACGCCTTTGGGAGGCATGCCCTGCATCGGATTCAAGTCATGCGTCGCAAGCGTGATGCTGCAGTCGTATGGGTTGTCCCGAACCACGTTGCCGGTAATGAAGTTGTCGTGGTTTGGCGCAGTGTCATCGGTTACCAAGATACCTCCCGAATTGTGGTCGACGAGGTTGTCCGCGACGGTGGAATTCGTCACGCCGCTCAGCTGGATGCCTTCGCCACAATCGAAACCCTGAAAGGCGACGAGATACGGTGGTAGCCCGGGGCAAGTCGGCGAACCCCCTGGGTTCAGTTGCAGAGCGCGGTCACTGCCCGTCACACGATTGGAAATGATCGTGACGTCCGAGGCGTTCGTGACCACGATCCCTTGATGGTCGGCGTTCTGAACGGTAAAGCCGCGGACGATCACGCGGCTCAAGCCCGGGTTACCGACACCATCGACGTTGATGCCGTTCGACAGACCCGTTGCTTCGATGATCGTGACACCGACCCCTGCACCGAGCAGCGCGATCGATCGATCGATTATGACGTTGCCCGCGTACGTTCCGCGCGCGACGTTAATCGTGTCGCCAGCACTCGCCGCCTGGACGGCTTCCTGAATCGTTTTCTTGCATCCATGGGTGCCACCGGAATTGACGCACACACTCGCGCCAAACGCCGGTGCCGACACCGCGATGGCCGCACACACCAAGCATGACTTGAACATGGTCGCTCCTTTTTCTGACTAGAGGGGTAGTGAGGCTGTGGACGACTAGCGGGGCCTCGTGGAACTCGTAGAGAGTTCAGCTAGTTATTCGGATCGGCCGAGTGCCGTCCTTTTGTTGAGGGCCTTTTGTAGCACGCCTCCGGCTCACCCGCTACACGGTGACCCGGGTGGACCCGTCCGGCCACAGGTCGGTCAGCGAAAAAGGCGAGGTTTGTGGTCACCGAGCTAGACGAAAAAACGCCCCCGGCCGGAAGCCGGGGGCTCTTCACGCGGCAGTTCAGCCTACCGGCTGACCTGCAGGCTGTTTCCAGGTCCAGGGCCCTGACCGGGGCCGCTGCCAAGGACGTCACCGGTGGAGACGATCTTGACCCAAAGCGCACCGTTGCCCTTGTAGTACGAGGTGGCGCTGGCCTTGCGCAGCGCATCCAGGCTGCTCTGCTCCGTACCCGCGGATGCCGTGGTGAATCCCGGCAGCTCGAACATCACCCACGAACCGGCATCCAGCTCCTTCACGTTGATGTTCAGCGGATGGCCTTTCGGTGGTCACCTTGTACTCGGTGCCCGCTCGTACGTTGGTTTCCCCGTCGGCGGTGAACTCCTTGCCATTGCGGCTGAGAACGACTGGCGGCCCTGAAGGCGCGCGGGTACCTCTGATTCGACCACCCCCTGGGGCAATGGCATAGACAACAGGTGTAGCAGCAGGCGGCTCTGGGGGCACCTGCACCAGGACGCGGCGGCGCCGGGGCCGGGAGCTGCCGGCTCGCGGCGGGACCGGCACCGGCGACCACCGGCACCAGGAGGCCGCCGCCGCCGCCGAAGCCGCCGAACCCAACAGCACCACCACCGCCGCCAACATTCATGCGCCCGATATCGCCCTTGCACACCGCGGCGTTCCAGGTGGGCTTGACCTCGCAGTCTTCGTCGACGTCGATTCCGGTGATGTTGACGATGTAGGAATTGGGGACGCCGGTGATGGTGCCGTCCTTGTCGTTGAACACCGCAGTCTTGTAGACCGTGTTGCCGTAATCGTCGTTGCTCCACCTGTTGGTCGATCGGCGGGAAATACACCGGCTTGGCGTTGATGAATTTCGAGCGCGCCACGGTGTTGTTGGAGCTCATGCCGAAGCTGGTGAACAGCAGGTAGGAGATCGCTCCCGTCTTGCGGGTGGCGTTGTCCTGGTAATTCACGAAGGTGTTGTTGTCCAGTTCATGATGGTAGTCGTAGAACTCGTAGGCGCGGATCGGGAAATCCGCGACCTCGGGCTGCGGCAAGCTGCGGCCGTAAGCCATTTCCGCCGGCGTCGCTGGGGTTGCCGATGTTCTCGGATTCGCCCACGAACAGCGAGTCGACCACCCGTGACGTATAGGCGGACTGACCGAAGTTGCCGGACGCTTGCGTGAAGCCGATTCCGTTGTCGGCCATCTTCAGGTTCTTGTAGAGGCGCAACTCACCGCGGGCCCAGATGCCGCTATTGCGGTTCTTGTAGGCGGTGAAATCCTCGACCACCGACTCCGCCTGATGCGCTGTTCGCGTCAGCGGGATTGACCAGGGAAACATACCCGCCGACGGCGAAATGGCCATCGGCCCTGGGGGCGCGGTCGCCCATGAAACTGTCGAAGTTCGAATGGGCGACGTTGCCCTTGAACTCGCGGAGCTTCGTGCGACGCGGCCACGTGGCCTTGCTGATATCCGTGCCTTCGAACTGCGCCCGTCGGATGCTCCGGGAAGGCGAGCCAGAAACCTGTCGCGTCGGAACCCGCGGCCACGTTGTCGCGGTAGATGTTGTCCGGGTTGGTGATCCAGAAGGTCGACACCGTGTTGTCCGAAGGGATCAGGACTTCCTTGGAGTCCTGGCCGGTGAGTCTTGAAGTTCAGGCCGTCCGTCGACGATCCGAACGGGGCGAGGTTGGTCGGGTCGCAGGGCTTGGACGTATGGCACTTGGTCTGGATCGCCAGGTTGTGGACGAACTGGTTGCCGTGCTCGATGCCGTCTTCCATGAAGAAGCAGTGACCGACGGTGTTGTAGGTCACGTTGTTCTCGACCTGCAGGTAATTGGTGCCGTGCACGGTCACGCAGCGGTTGTAGGTGTCGTGGATCGCGGCGTTCCTGATGTACTGGCCCTTCGCGTCGCCGACCAGATGCCAGTGGATCGGATAGCGGGCCAGCGTCAGGTTCTGACCCATGCGATTGAGCTCGACGCCCTCGACGTACATGTGGCTCGAGACCATCGCCATGATGTGGCCGCCGAAGAACGACTGTTCCGCATCGGCCGAGGCCTGGACCTTGATGTTGCGCGTCAGCAAGCCCACTTCGCCGCGCTCATCCACGTCGAAGGTGATCTTGCCGAAGTGCATGTAGTCAAGCTTCTTGTCGAGCGTGATCTTGTTGCCGCTGATGGCGGCAATGGTGCGCCGCTCGGCCTGCCGCGGATCGTAATCCGTCGACGCGAGGACGATCTCGTCGCCCACCCGCCACTGCGCGGCGTTCAGGACCTCGATCGAGGTGCTGCCTGCTTTGGCGGTGCTCGACGAGCTTGGTCCAGGTGTTGGTCCGGTCGCCGTGCAGGTTCAGGGTTCCGCCCGAGATCATGATGCCCGCGATCACCCATGCCCGCCATGACGTCTTCGTCCTTGACGTTGTCGGTGAGGGTGATGGTCGCCTTGCGCGTGTGGGGGCTTCGCTTCGCTGCCGATGGCCAGCTCCCCGTGCACCATGATCCACTCGGTGGTCAGCTCGAGGTCCGCATTGTTTGCGAAGGTGAGCTTGCCGTCGATGGAGAGCCGCGCCAGCGCGGGCGGGCTGACGTCGAGGATCACTTCCTTGTCTCTGCCAATCGTGACCTTGTCGCCTGCGACGGGCACCTTGTGGTTTGGCCAGGTGGCAGGATCGGACCAGTTCGTCGGCTTGGCCGCCGGCGATCCAGCATTCTGAGCCTGAGCGACAGCGACCACGCCGCCGAGCAGGAATGCGGGAACGAGCGATACAAGAAGAAACGAGCGAGATGGCTTTCGCATGTTATCGATCCCCCAAAGACCGGTAATTCAGCATGGAAGGATAGCGCGATTGCAGGCGCTTGGCGCACGCCAGGCGTGCGATCCGAACGGATAGGAGTTTCGAATGCCCCTTCGGCGTCCGCGACCGTGACGCGTGACGAGCCTGCGCAAACCGTCGAGCAAGCCCGGGGCGGCCTGCCGGTGATTCGCACCCAAGGGAAGTTGGTAGCGGGGGTAGGATTCGAACCTACGACCTTCGGGTTATGAGCCCGACGAGCTACCAGGCTGCTCCACCCCGCACCGGATGAGAGGCCGGCATCATACAGAGCCGGTGCCCCGCCCCGCAAGGCGAATTGTCAGGCGCCGAGCACGCGTGCGCAGAGATCGAGCAAGCCGCCTGGGAACAGGCCGAGCACCAGCAACCCGAGCGCGTTCGCGCTCATGATGATCCGCATGTCCGCGGCCGCGTTGAGCGGCGTGTTGTCGGCGGGCTCGGCGAAGTACATGTACCAGACCACGCGCAGGTAGTAGTACGCGCCGATCACGGCGAACAGCATGGCCACGCCCGCGAGCCACACGAGGCCCGCGTTCAGCGTGGCCAGCAGCACCACGAGCTTGGCGTAGAAGCCGACGAACGGCGGCACGCCGGCCATGCTGAACATGATCATCAGCATCACGAGCGCGAACCAAGGGCTGCGTGCGTTCAGGCCCTTGAAGTCCTCGAGCCGCTCGGCCTCGAAGCCGCGACGGCTCAGCAGAATGATCATGCCGAAGCCTGCGGCGGCCATCAGCACGTACGCGAACGTGTAGAACATCGCGGCCGCAACGCCCTCCTCCGTGCCGGCGATGAACCCGAGCAGGATGAAGCCGACGTGCGAGATCGTCGAATACGCGAGCATGCGCTTCAAGTTCGTCTGCGCGATCGCCACGAGATTGCCTATCCCCAGCGACAGCACGCACAGCACGATCAGCATGTCGCGCCAGCCCGCTGTCGTGCACCGGACCGAGCCCTTCGACCAGCACGCGCCACGCGAGCGCGAACGACGCGATCTTCGGCACCGAGCCGATGAACAGCGTCACCGGCGTCGGCGCGCCGTGGTACACGTCCGGCAGCCACATGTGAAACGGCACGGCGCCGAACTTGAACGCCACGCCCACGACGATGAACGCGAGCGCGAGCAGCACGGGGATCGAGACGCCTGCGTGGTAGCGACTCGCTGCGCGAGCACGTCGAGCTGCAGCGTGCCCGTGATGCCGTAGAGCAGCGAGATGCCGTACAGCAGCACGCCCGAGGCGATCGCGCCGAGCACGAAGTACTTCATCGCGGCCTCGGCGGACGCGGCCGAGTCGCGATTGAACGCCACCAGCGTGTACTGCGACAGCGCGAGCACCTCGAGGCCCAGGTACAGCGTCAGCAGGCTGTGCGCGGAGATCATGATCATGATGCCGAGCAGGCCGAACAGCCCCAGCACGAAGAACTCGCCCTTGAGCAAGCCGTTGTTCTGCAGGTACTCGCGCGAGTACAGGAACGTCACGCCCACCGTGATGTAGGCGAACATCTTCAGCACGCCGCTCGCGGGGTCCGTGACGAAGCTGCCGCTGAACGTGACCACCGTGCTCGTGACGGGGAACAGCGCAGGTGACGGCCGCACGTGCCGATCAGCGCCAGCATCGCGAGCACGTACGTGACGTTGCGCTGGTCGTCGCGCAGGAACACGTCCACCAGCAGCACGACGCAGATCGCGAGGCCCAAGAAGATCTCGGGGGCGGCGGCGGCGTAGTTCATGTCGGCATTGGCGTGCGTCCCTTACAGCTTCGACTGCACGACGTGGCTCAGCAACTGGCCGACGGTGGCGTCCATGACGTTGACGAGCGGCGCCGGCCACACGCCGACGACAAGCACGGCGACCGCGAGAACCATCAGCATCCAGAACTCGCGCGGACTGACGTCCTTGAGCGCCGCGACGCCGTCGTTGGCCACCTCGCCGAAGACGACGCGCTTGACCATCCAGAGCGTGTAGGCGGCGCCCAGGATCAACGTCGTGGCCGCGAAGAACGCGAGCCACGCGCTCGCATGGAACGTGCCGAGGATCACGAAGAACTCGCCGACGAAGCCGGAGGTGCCCGGCAGTCCCGCGTTCGCGAGCGCCGAACAGCACCATGAGCGCGGCGAACTTCGGCATCGTGTTCACCACGCCGCCGTATGCCGAGATCTCGCGGCTATGCAGGCGGTCGTACAGCACACCGACGCAAAGGAACATGGCGCCCGAGATCAGCCCGTGCGACAGCATCTGCATGAGGCCGCCCTGCAGCGCGAGCCGGGCGCCGGCGCTGTTCCGGCGCCGCCGCGAGCGCGCCGAAGATCACGAAGAAGCCGAGCGTGACGAAGCCCATGTGCGCGATCGACGAATACGCGATCAGCTTCTTCATGTCGCGCTGCACGAGCGCGACGAAGCCGATGTACACCACGGCGATCAACGACAGCGCGATCATGAGCCACGCGAGCTTGTGGCTCGCATCCGGCGCGATCGGCAGGCTGAAGCGGATGAAGCCGTAGCCGCCCATCTTCAGCAGGATGGCGGCCAGGATCACGGAGCCGCCCGTGGGCGCCTCGACGTGCGCGTCCGGCAGCCAGGTGTGCACCGGGAACATCGGCACCTTCACGGCGAACGCGAGCAGGAACGCGAGGAAGATCAGCACCTGCTCGTTCATCGTGAGCGGCAGCTTCTGGAACGCGGCGATCGAGTAGTCGCCGGACTTCGTGTACATGTAGATCAGCGCGACCAGCATGAACACGGAGCCGAGGAACGTGTACAGGAAGAACTTGATCGGTGGCGTACACGCGCCGCTTGCCGCCCCAGATGCCGATGATGATGAACATCGGCACGAGCATGGCTTCCCAGAACACGTAGAACAGCAGCGCGTCGGTGGCCGCGAACGTGCCGACCATGAGGCCTTCGAAGATCAGGAACGCGGCGAAGTACTGCGCGGGCCGCGTCTCGATGACTTCCCAGCCCGCGATCACGACGATCGGCGTCAGGAACGTGGTCAGCAGTATCGAGCGGCATCGAGATGCCGTCCACGCCGAGCGCGTAGTTCGCGCCGAAACGCGTGATCCACGGCACGCTCTCGACGAACTGCATCGCGGCGCTCTGCGCCATCGAAGCCGGTGAACAGCGGGATGCTGACGATGAACGTCACGATCGAGGTGCCGAGCGCCACCTGCTTCGCGAGCGCGCCGCGGCCGGAGCCGATCAGCATGACGACGATGCCGCCGACGATCGGCAGCCAGACCACTAAGCTCAGCAGAGGCAACGTCATCCCGATACTCTGTTAACGCAACACCAGCCAACCCACGAACGCCGCGAGACCCACGATCATCGCGAACGCGTAGTGGTACAGATATCCCGACTGCAAGCCGCGCGCGACGACCGAGACGATGCCGACGAGCCGCGCGCTGCCGTTCACCATGCCGCCGTCGATGATGGTCTCGTCGCCGACCTTCCACAGCAATCCGCCCAGGCCGCGGCTGCCGCGCGCGAGCACGTTCTCGTTGAACCAGTCGAAGTAGTACTTGTTCTGCAGCACGCGATTCAGCGCCGCTGAACTGCGTCAGGAGGCGCGCCGGAATGTCGGGGCGCTGCAGGTACAGGTACCACGCGACGAGCGCACCGGCCGCGGCCAGGTAGACCGCCGGCGCCGTGAAGCCGTGCAGCACGAACTGCAGCGGCCCGTGGAACTCCTCTGCCATCTCGTGCAGCGGGTTCTGCGCGGCAAGCGTGAAGATCGCGCGCTCGAAGTAGTCGCCGAACAGCACGGGGCCGATCGTGAGCCAGCCGATCACGACCGACGGGATCGCGAGCGCGATCAGCGGCCCCGTGACGACCCACGGCGTCTCGTGCAGGTGCTCCTTCGTGTGGTGGTCCATGCGCTCCTTGCCATGGAACACGACGAACAAGAGCCGGAAGCTGTACAGCGACGTGACGAACACGCCGAGCAGCACGGACCAGTACGCGAGCGTGTGGCCCGGCGTGGTCGATGCGTGCACGGCCTCGATCAGCGCGTCCTTCGAGAAGAAACCCGCGAAACCCGGGAAGCCGATCAGCGCGAGCGTGCCGATGACCGAGGTCCAGTACGTGATCGGCAGGTACTTGCGCAGGCCGCCCATCTTGCGGATGTCCTGCTCGTGGTGCATCGCGATGATCACGGAGCCCGCCGCGAGGAACAGCAGCGCCTTGAAGAACGCGTGCGTCATCAGGTGGAAGATGCCGGCGGCATAGGCCGACGCGCCGAGCGCCACGGTCATGTAGCCGAGCTGCGACAGCGTCGAGTACGCGATCACGCGCTTGATGTCCTGCTGCACGATGCCGAGCAGGCCCGTGAAGAACGCCGTGATCGCGCCGATCGTGATGCACGACGCCGAGCGCCGTCTGGGAGAGCTCGAACAGCGGCGACATGCGCGCCACCATGAAGATGCCGGCCGTGACCATCGTGGCCGCGTGGATCAACGCCGAGATCGGCGTGGGGCCTTCCATCGAGTCCGGCAGCCACACGTGCAACGGCATCTGCGCCGACTTGCCCATGGCGCCGACGAAGAGACAGATGCACGAGAACGTGAGCAGCGACCACGGGTGGCCGCCGATGATCTCGATCGTCTGTGCCGCTCAGGCGGTCGGCGTCGGCGAACGTCAGCGCATAGTCGAGCGTGCCGGTGGCCGCTCGCGAGCGCCGCGATGCCGAGCAGGAAGCCGAAGTCGCCCACGCGGTTCACGAGGAACGCCTTCAGGTTCGCGAAGATCGCCGTCGGCCGCTTGTACCAGAAGCCGATCAACAGATACGAGACGACGCCCACCGCCTCCCAGCCGAAGAACAGCTGCAGGAAGTTGTTGCTCATGACGAGCATCAACATCGCGAACGTGAACAGCGAGATGTAGCTGAAGAAGCGCTGGTAGCCGTCGTCGTCGTGCATGTAGCCGATCGTGTAGACGTGCACGCACAGCGACACGAACGTGACGACCGTCATCATCAGCACGGTGAGCCGGTCGATCAGGAACCCCACCTCGAACGAGATGCCGCCCATCGCGGCCCAGCTGTACACGGTGCCGTTGAACGGCGCCCCGCCGTCGAACACGAGGTACTTGAAGACCACGAGCGACAGCACGAACGACACCGCGACGCCGAGGATCGTGACCCAGTGCGCCCCTGCCCGGCCGATCTTGTGGCCGAAGAGCCCCGCGACGAGCGGCGGCGATCAGCGGCGCGAGGACGATCGCGATGTAGATGTTTTCCACGCTCAGCCCTTCAGTCTGTCGAGCTCTTCGACGTTGATGCTGCGCGTGTTGCGGAACAGCACGACGAGAATCGCGAGGCCGATGGCGGCTTCCGCGGCGGCCACCGTCAGGATGAAGAACACGAACACCTGGCCCAGCGTGTCGTTCCACATCCGCGAGAACGCGATGAAGTTGAAGTTCACCGCGAGCAGCATGAGCTCGATGCACATCAGCAGCAGGATCACGTTCTTGCGGTTGATGAAGATGCCGGCCACGGCCAGGCTGAACAGCAGCGCCGCGAGCACGAGGTAATGGGCCGTGGTGATGATCATGGCGTCTTTGCTCGACTCCATCTTCACGATGCGCACGCGGTCCTGGCTGCGCACGGCCACCTGCTTCGCGATGTCCTGCACCTTGAGGCCCGGCCGCTTGCGCATCGTGAGCGTGATGGCCGCGACGATCGCGAGCAGCAGGATCACGGCCGCGATCTCGAACGCGTACACGTGCTGCGTGTACAGCACGGCGCCGAGCGCCTTCGTGTTGCTGTAGCCGGCGGGGTGCGGCTCCGGCACGGTCAGGAACTTGAGCCCCTGGCTGCGGAACCAGATCACGTGCGCGATCTCGACCACGACGACGATCGCCACGACGACGCCGAGCGGCAGGTACTGCGTGAAGCCGCGGCGCAGCTCCTCGACGTTGATGTCGAGCATCATGACGACGAACAGGAACAGCACCATGACGGCGCCGACGTAGACGAGCACGAGCACGATCGCGAGGAACTCGGCCTCGACCAGCAGCCACAGCGCGGCGCTCTGCACGAACGCCAGCACGAGGAACAACGCCGAGTGCACGGGGTTGCGCGTCGTGATGACGCCGAGCGCGGCCACGATCAGCACGGCCGCAAACGCGTAAAACAGCACCCCGGTAATCAAGACATCGCGTTCCTTATCTCTGTAGCTTTCGATCTACCGATACGAGCGCGTCGGCGGCCTTGTCCGCCGCGATCATGGCTTCGTACTTGTCGCCGACCGCGAGCAGCTTGTCCTTCGTCATGATGTTCTCGCCGCGCGCTTCCATGTGGTACTCGTGGATTCGCGTCTCGACGATCGCATCGACCGGGCACGCTTCCTCGCAGAACCCGCAGTAGATGCACTTGAAGAGATCGATGTCGTAGCGCGACGTGCGCCGCGTGCCGTCCGGGCCGACGTCGCTCTCGATCGTGATCGCGAGCGCCGGGCACACCGCCTCGCACAGCTTGCACGCGATGCAGCGCTCCTGGCCGTTCGGGTACCGGCGCAGCGCATGCAGACCGCGGAAGCGCGGCGACTGCGGCGTCTTCTCTTCCGGATACTTGACCGTGATCTTCTTGCGTGAACAGCCGCTTGAACGTGAGGCGCAGGCCTCCGAGCAGCTCGGTCATCAGGAACGTTTTGACTAAGCTTTGCATGGCCATCCTTTACGCCTGCGACCAGGGGCCGACTTTCAGCGCCACCATCACGCCTTCCACGGCGATCCACACGATCGTCACGGGGATCAGCACCTTCCAGCCCAGGCGCATGATCTGGTCGTAGCGGTAGCGCGGGAACGTGGCGCGAAACCACAGGAAACAGAAACAGAAGAACACCATCTTGAGCGCGAGCCAGACGACGCTGGGCGCCGCGAGCAACGTGCCTTCGAGGCCTGGCACGCCGGCGAACGGCGACAGCCAGCCGCCGCAGAAGAACACGGCGGTCAGCGCCGTGATCAGGATCATGTTCGCGTACTCGGCCAGGAAGAACAGCCCGAACGCGATGCCGGAGTACTCGACGTGGAAGCCGGCCACGATCTCCGACTCGCCTTCCGCCACGTCGAACGGCGCGCGGTTGGTCTCCGCGACGCCGGCGATGAAGTACACGACGAACAGCGGAAACAGCGGCCACAGGAACCAGCGGAAGATGCTCGTGCCCGTCTGCGCCACGCACGATCTCGCCGAGATTCAGGCTGCCGCCCGCCATCAGCACGCCGACGAGCGCGAAGCCCATCGCGATTTCGTAGGCCACGATCTGCGCGGCCGAGCGCATGGCGCCGAGGAACGCGTACTTCGAGTTCGACGCCCAGCCGGCGAGGATCACGCCGTACACGCCGAGCCGAGGTCAGCGCCAGCACGTACAGCAGGCCGGCGTCGATGTTCGCGATGACGAACGTGTCGTTCGAGCGGCACGACGGCCCACACGGCGAGCGCAGGCACCAGCGAGAGCACGGGCGCGAGCAGGAACAGGACCTTGTTCGCCTTCGTCGGGAGAACGATCTCCTTCAGGAGCATCTTGATGACGTCGGCGAACGGCTGGAGCAGGCCCTTCCAGCCCACGCGGTTCGGGCCGATGCGCACGTGCATCCAGGCGAGGATCTTGCGTTCCCAGTACGTGAAGTACGCGACGCTCAAGAATCAGCGGCACGAGCACGACCACGATCTTGACCACGCTGACGATCGAGGAGCTGAAGCTCCGGCGGCAGCGAATCCCAGATGCGCGATCGGCTGCGTTCATACGCCGCCTCGCAGGCCGCCCTGCGCGAGCACGGTGGCCTGCAACGCCGCCGAGCGACGCACGACGGCGTCGATCGCGTAGATCGGCACGTCGAGCTCCGCGAGCGCAGCGCCAACGGCACCGCCGCCCGGAGCGAACGAGCCCCGATACGCCGTCGCGCCGAGGTCGAGGTCCTTGGCCGTGCCGAGCTCGTGCTCGAGCGCCGCGGCCACGTCGCTCGGTGTGCGGTAGTCGCACGCCGTGAGCTCGAGCTCGTTGCCGAGCACGCGCAGCACGCGCCAGCCGGGCCGCGCCTCGCCGGGCGAGCTCGGCCGCGGCGTCGAAGCTCTGCCAGCAGCCCTTCCACGTTCACGAACGTGCCCGCCGTCTCCGCGAACGTGGCCGTCGGCAGCAGGATGTCGGCCACGTCGAGCAACTCGTCCGTGACGTACGGCGTGAAGCACACGACGCTCGCGGCGCGCAGCGCGTTCAGCGCCGCGTTGCCGTTCGCGACGTCCTGGCTCGGCTCGATGCCGAACAGGATGTAGGCCTTGCGCGGATTCGCAAGCATGGCTTGCGCGTCGAGGCCCGCGCGCTGCGCGCCCTTGGCCGCCGACGCCGCGATGCGGCAGCGCGCCGGCCAGCGCCGCGCCCGCCGCGTTCGCGCCTTCGCTCAAGTACCCGAGCGCGGCGCCCGTGAGCTCCGCAAGGCCCGCCGCGAGCGCGCGCAGATCCGCGTACTGCGGATGCCGCTGCGCGATCTGGCCGAGCAGCACGAGGCCCGGCTTGCGTGCCATCGCGGCCGCGGCCGCGCGATGCGCGTCCGTGACGTTCACGCCCGCCGTGGCCCGCGCGAGGTGCTGCGGCAGCTGCGTGCCGCGCGGCGGTGGCCGCCGCGACGAGCACGGCGCCGAGATTCGCGACGAGCGCATCACCCGCCGTGACGTACGCGGCCGTCTTGAAGTGATATTCGTATTCGGCCGGGTTCACGAACGCGACGCTCGCGCCCTTGCGCGCGGCCTTGCGTACGCGGTGCGCGACGATCGGCACCTCCATACGCAGGTTCGAGCCGACGACGAGAATGCCCTCGCCGCGTGTCGATGTCCGCGATGCTGCAGCCGAGCAGCGGCGCCACGGGATCGGATGCCTGATCGCGGAAATCGCGCTGCCGCAGCCGATGGTCGATGTTGTTGCTGCCGAGATGGCGCGTGATGCGAGCGAGCAGATAGTGCTCCTCGAGCGTCGCGCTCGGCGAGACGAGCGTGCCGAGCTGGTCGCCGCCGCTCTTGGTTGCGGTCTTGAGCGCCGCGACCGTTGCCACGAGCGCGTCCTGCCACGACACCTCGGTCCACTCGCCGTCACGCTTGATACGCGGCGTCTGCAACCGGTCGTTGCTGTAGACGCCGTAGCAGCCGAAGCGGTCGCGGTCCGCAATCCAGGCTTCGTTGATGGCTTCGTTGTCGCGCGGCACGATGCGGCGCAGCTTGCCGCGCAGCACGTGCGCGTACAGATTGCTGCCGGCGCAGTCGTGCGGGCTCACGATGCGGCTTCGCGATCATTTCCCAGGCGCGCGCGTCGTAGCGGAACGGCTTGTTGTTCAGCGCACCGACGGGGCACAGATCGATGATGTTGCCCGACATCTCGTGATCGACGCTCTTCTCGATGTACGTGCCGATCTCCGAGCTGTCGCTGCGGACAGTTCGTGCCGAGCTCCTGGATGCCGGCGATCTCCTGGCCGAACCGCACACAGCGCGTGCAGTAGATGCAGCGCGTCATGTCGGTGCTGACGAGCGGCCCCAAGTTCTTGTCTTTGACGATGCGCTTGCGCTCGGTGTAGCGCGACACGCCGCGGCCGAAGCCCATCGCGAGATCCTGCAGCTCGCACTCGCCGCCCTGATCGCAGATCGGGCAGTCGAGCGGATGGTTGATCAGCAGGAACTCCATCGTGGCTTTCTGCGCCGAGATCGCGCGCTGCGGACTTCGTGAAGATCTTCATGCCCTCGGCGATCGGGCGTGGCGCAGGCCGGCAACGGCTTCGGCGCCTTCTCCACCTCGACGAGGCACATGCGGCAGTTGGCCGCGATCGCTGAGCTTCGGGTGATAGCAGAAGCGCGGCACGTACACGTCGTGCTGGTCCGTGACCTCGATGATCATCTGGCCCTTGCGGGCCTTGATCGGCACGCCGTTGACCTCGACGTTGACGACGTTCGGGTCTGCCGGCGGAACGCTCTGCGCGGGCGTGCTCATGCGGCCACCGACGGCAGGTCGTCGACCACGCTCCGGCCCTTGTTCTCGACCATGTACTCGAACTCGTGGCGGAAGTGCTTGATGAAGCTCTGCACGGGCCACGCGGCCGCGTCGCCGAGCGCGCAGATCGTGTGACCTTCGATCTTGTTCGCGACGTCGACGAGCATGTCGATGTCGGCCTTCGCGCCCTTGCCGTCGATGATGCGAGTCAGCACGCGGTGCAACCAGCCGGTGCCTTCGCGGCACGGCGTGCACTGGCCGCACGACTCGGCGTGATAGAAGCGCGCGAGCCGGCGCAGCGTCTTGACCATGCACGTGGTCTCGTCCATGACGATCGTGGCGCAGGTGCCCAAGCCCGAGCCCGCCGCGCGGACGGTGTCGAAATCCATCGTGAGCGTCATCATCTTCTCGGCCGGCACGACGGGGCACGAGGAGCCGCCGGGAATCACGGCCTTGAGCTTGCGCCCGCCGCGCATGCCGCCCGCGATCTCGAGCAGCTCGGGGAACGGAATGCCGAGCGGCAGCTCGTAGTTGCCGGGTTTCTCGACGTGGCCCGACATCGAGAAGATCGCCGTGCCGCCCGAGCCCTTCACGCCGAGATCCGCGAACCACTGCGCGCCCTTGCGCAGGATCGTCGGGATCGACGCGACGCTCTGGGTGTTGTTGATCGTGGTCGGCGCGCCGTACAAGCCGATAGGCCGCCGGGAACGGCGGCTTGAAGCGCGGCTTGCCCTGCTTGCCCTCGAGCGACTCGAGCAGCGCGGTTTCTTCGCCGCAGATGTACGCACCGGCGCCGACGAAGGTGTAGATGTCCTGATCGATGCCGGAGCCCTGGATGTTCTTGCCGAGCAAGCCCGCCGCATACGCTTCCTTCAGCGCTGCTTCGAAACGCGGAATCGGCTCGTGCATGAACTCGCCGCGGATGTAGTTGTACGCCACCGTCGCGCCGATCGCGTAGCTCTCGATCGCCAGGCCTTCGACCAGCGCGTGCGGGTTGTAACGCAGGATGTCGCGATCGTGACAGGTGCCGGGCTCGCTCTCGTCCGAGTTGCAGACCAGGTACTTCTGCATCGGCGCCGTGCGCGGCATGAAGCTCATCTTCACGCCCGTCGGGAAGCCTGCGCCGCCGCGGCCGCGGATGCCCGACTTCTTGACCTCTTCGATGATCGCCTCGCGCGTGAGCTCGCCGCGCAGCACCTTCTGCCAGACTTCGTAGCCGCCGATCTTGCGGTAGTTGTCGAGCGAGTACGGCTCTTTGTCGAACTGCAGCGTTTCGAAGCAGACGAGGTTGGTCGGTCGCGAAGCCACAGCTCTAGTCCTTCACAGCTTCGAGAATGTCGTCGACTTTCTTCGGCGTCAGATTCTCGTGGTAGACGTGATCGATCATCATCATCGGCGCACCGCAGCACGCCGCGAGACATTCTTCTTCCACCTTCAGGTAGAACCTGCCGTCCGCCGTGCTCTGCCCCGCTCTACAGCCGAGCCGTTTCTCGACGTGGGCCAGGATGTCGTCGCCGCCGCGTAGCATGCAGGAGATGTTCGTGCACACCGAGACGCTGTGCCGGCCGACGGGTTTCGTCTCGAACATCGAGTAGAACGACGCGACCTCGAACACCTGGATCGGCGGCAGCTGCAGGTACTTGGCGACGGCGGTCATCAGCTCGGTCGTCAGGAAGCCGCCGTTTTCGTGCTGCGCCGCGTGCAGGGCGCCGATCACGGCGGAACGCTGCCGGCCATCCGGAAACTTCGCCACCCAATGATCGATCTCCTCGCGCACGTGCGCAGACAGGACGCCGTTGCCGCCGCCGTGCTCGCTCATCGGTCGATCTCGCCGAATACGATGTCCTGCGTGCCGATGACCGCAACGACGTCGGCCAGCATGTGCCCGACGACCATCTCGTTCAGCGACGACAGGTGGGAAAACCCAGGCGCCCGAACCTTGAGGCGATACGGCTTGTTCGAGCCGTCCGACACGAGGTACACGCCGAACTCACCCTTTGGGTGCTCGACGGCCGCGTAGGCTTCGCCCTCGGGCACGTTGTAGCCCTCGGTAAACAGTTTGAAGTGGTGGATCAAGGACTCCATGTCGTCCTTCATCTCGATGCGGCGCGGCGGCGCGATCTTGCGATCCTCGATCATGACCGGGCCGGGGTTCGCCTTCAGCCAGTCGATGCACTGCTTGATGATGCGGTTCGACTGGCGCATCTCTTCGATGCGCACGAGGTAACGGTCGTAGCAGTCGCCGTTCACGCCCACGGGTATGTCGAAGTCGAGATTCGCGTAGACCTCGTACGGCTGTTTCTTGCGCAAGTCCCACGCGATTCCCGAACCGCGCAGCATGGGGCCCGAGAACCCGAGCTGCATGGCGCGCTCCGGCGACACGACGCCGATGTTCACGGTGCGCTGCTTCCAGATCCGGTTGTCGGTCAGCAGCGTTTCGTAGTCGTCGATGTTCTTCGGGAAGCGGTTGCGTGAAATCCTCGATGAAGTCGAGCAGCGAACCGCTACGCGCCTCGTTCATTCCCTTCAGTTCTTTCTCGCGTGCGGTTCGCGGCCGCCTGGTATTTCGGCATGCGCTCCGGCAGATCGCGGAAAACGCCGCCGGGGCGGTAGTACGTGGCGTGCATGCGCGTGCCCGAGACCGCTTCGTAACAGTCCATCAGGTCTTCGCGCTCGCGGAAGCAGTACAGGAACATCGCCATCGCGCCGATGTCGAGGCCGTGCGCGCCGAGCCACATCAGGTGATTCAAGACTCGCGTGATCTCGTCGAACATCACGCGGATGTATTGCGCGCGCAACGGGCGGCGTGACGCCGAGCAGTTTTTCGATCGCGAGCACGTAGCCGTGCTCGTTGCACATCATCGAGACGTAGTCGAGCCGGTCCATGTAACCGATCGACTGGTTGAACGGCTTGCTCTCGGCCAGCTTCTCCGTGCCCCGGTGCAGCAGACCGACGTGCGGGTCGGCCTTCTGAATGACCTCGCCATCCATCTCGAGCACGAGCCGCAAAACGCCGTGCGCCGCGGGATGCTGCGGCCCGAAGTTCAGCGTGAAATTCTGAATCTCAGGCATTGCCCCGGTCCTTCAGGTCGGCCTGGTAGCGGTTGTCGTCGCGAATCGACCTTCGGCACGAGCGTGCGCGGCTCGATGCTGACGGGCTCGTAAACGACACGCCCCTTCTCAGGGTCGTAGCGCATCTCGACGTTGCCGATCAACGGGAAGTCCTTGCGGAACGGATGGCCGATGAACCCGTAGTCCGTCAGCAACCGGCGCAGATCGGGGTGGCCGCGGAACAGAATTCCGTAGAGGTCGAACGCCTCGCGCTCGAACCAGTCGGCCGAGTTCCATACGGGATGCACGGAATCGACAATCGGCCGCTCGTCGTTGCGCACAGAATGCCTTCAGACGCAGTCGATGGTTGTGCGTGATCGATAACAGGTGGTACACGACCGCGAAACGGGCCGGCACGTGATAGCTCACGGATTCAAACTCGGCGTGCCGGCGGCGCAGATTCGCGGAACGTACCGCGGCTGAACCCGGTGCCACTCGCGCTTTCTGTCTGCCACTCGTCGTGGCCGTACGCCTGATAGTCGACGCCGCAGACATCCATGAGTATCTCGAACTTCAGATCAGGCTCGTCGCGCAACGTGCGGCAGACTTCGAGTAGGACCTCTGGCGCAACACTGATACCCGAGCTCACCCGTGCTCGTTGGCAAACGCTCGACGCGCGTGCCGAGCTTGGCTTCGATCGCGGCGGCCAACGCCGCGTACTTCGCAGTGAGTTCCTTCTGCTGCATCAGCGCGCGATCGTTTGGGTACGCCGGATCTTCTGCTGGAGCTGGAGAATGCCGAACAGCAGCGCTTCCGCCGTTGGCGGACAGCCGGGCACGTACACGTCTACCGGCACGATTCGATCGCAGCCGCGGACCACGGCATAGGAATAGTGGTAGTAACCGCCACCGTTCGCGCACGAGCCCATCGAGATGACCCAGCGCGGCTCCGGCATCTGGTCGTAGACCTTGCGCAGTGCCGGGGCCATTTTGTTCACGAGCGTGCCGGCCACGATCATGACGTCGGACTGGCGGGGGCTCGGCCGGAAGATCACGCCAAACCGGTCGAGGTCGTAGCGCGACGCGCCCGCGTGCATCATCTCGACGGCGCAGCACGCGAGGCCGAACGTCACCGGCCACAACGAGCCGGTGCGAGCCCAGTTCATCAAAGCGTCGATCTGCGTGACGAAGAAGCCCTTCTCCATCACCTCCGAGACGTCGATCGGCGAATTCTCGAGGCTCAGTCCCACTCCAATGCTCCCTTGCGCCACTCGTATACGAAGCCCACCACGAGCACTGTCAGAAAGATACCCATCGCGACGAGCCCGAACGTCCCGATCTTCCGCAGAGATACCGCCCACGGAAACAGGAAGGCGATTTCGAGATCGAAGATGATGAACAGGATCGCCACGAGGTAGTAGCGAACGTCGAAACGGATGCGGGAGTCTTCGAAGGCTTCGAAGCCGCACTCGTATGGTGCAAGCTTGTCGGGATTTTTGGTGCCGCGGCCGAACAGGAACCCAAGAGTCAGCAGCGCTACGCTCAACACACCGGCGATGCCGAGGAAAATCAGGATCGGTGCGTAATTTGCGAGCATAGTCCCTAACGCGCGAAATCGGCGCGAATTGTAGCAGCCGCGCGCCCGAGTATCACCGATTTTTCCTGCCGAAAGTTGGTGGTGCCCACGGTCGGACTCGAACCGACACAGCTTTCGCCACTACCCCCTCAAGATAGCGTGTCTACCAATTCCACCACGTGGGCGTGACTGTCTATTTATTCTCGCCGGTCGGCTCCGACGCCGGCGCGTTCGGCAGCGCCGGTAGCTCGCTCGCCGGCTGCGGCGGAGCCGCCGGCGCAGGCTGCGAGGCCGGTGCAGTCGACCCGGACTGCAACAAACTCGCCGGCGCCGCTCGCTGCGTCGCGAGGTACGCGAGGGCCAGACTCGTTACGAAAAACAACGTTGCGAGCACGGCCGTGGCGCGCGAGAAGAACGTCGCCGAGCCGCGGGCGCCGAACACCGTGCCCGAAGCGCCGGCGCCGAAACCCGTGCCCGCGTCTGCACCCTTGCCCCGCTGCAGCAGTACGAGGGCGACGATCAAGGCTGCGATCAGCACATGCGTAATCAGAACAATCGTGTGCAACATTTCCGCTAAATTCCTGCTAGGCGGCCGCGCGGAATATCTCGAGAAATTCCGCGGCTACCAGTGAGGCGCCACCGACCAACCCGCCATCGATGTCATCCATGGCGAAGAGGTTGCGGGCGTTGGCGCCTTTGACGCTGCCACCGTATAGGATGGTCAGGCCGGCGGCGATTGTAGCATCCCGGCCTGCGATCATCGTTCGGATTAGAGCGTGGACTTCCTGCGCCTGTTCCGGAGTCGCTGTCCGACCGGTGCCGATGGCCCAAATGGGCTCGTAGGCGATCACGGCCTTGCCGAACGCAGCGACGCCCGCCGCGTCCAGCACCGCGGTGACCTGCCGCTCGACCGTCGGCCGCGTCTGGCCTGCCTCGCGCTGCTCGAGCGTTTCCCCGACACACAAGATCGGCAGGAGACCGGCCTCGAGCGCGAGCTTGAACTTCGTCGCGACGACGGCATCGCTCTCGCCATACAGCGCACGCCGCTCCGAATGGCCCACGATCACGTGGCTGCAACCGACGTCGCGCAACATCGCGCCGGACACCTCGCCTGTGAACGCGCCGGTGCCAGCGCGATTGGACAGATCCTGGGCACCGAGCCCGATGCTGCTGCCCTGCAGCCAATCCCGGACCGACGGAGATATATACGTACGGCGGACACAGGAGCATGGAGGCTTTGCTGCTCGCGCCTACGCCGGTACGCAGCGCGGCCACGAGCTCGCGGCTCTCGGCCAGAGCGCCGTTCATCTTCCAATTACCTGCAATCAGCAACTTACGGGTCACTCGAATCTCGCCGTGACGGTTTGGGGCAAAAGCGGGCCGAGAGCTTAAGGGCGCCGGCCCCGCAACGCAACGGCGAACGCGTGCCGGGGGTTAGCTCGCGACGCCGAACGACTGGCGAACGGAGTCGGCGAGGCGTTCCGCCAGCGCGCTGACCTGCTCCTGGTTCTCGCCTTCGACCATCACGCGAATCACGGGCTCGGTGCCTGACGCCCGAAGCACCACGCGACCGCGCGTACCGAGCTCGGACTCTGCTTCGTCGACGGCATCGCGAATCGCGGGATCCTCGGTGGGATCGGCTCGCTGGAGCACTTTGACGTTCAACAGCACCTGCGGGAACTGCACCACGCCCGAGGCGAGCTCGCTGAGCGACCGACCCGTGCGCTGCATGACGGCTAGCACCTGCAAGGCCGTGACCAGCCCGTCGCCGGTCGTGGTTCGGTCGAGGCAAATCAGGTGACCGGACGTTTCGCCGCCGATCACCCCTCCGCACTCTTTCAACATCGCGAGCACATGGCGATCGCCGACCTTCGAGCGCAGGAACTCGACTCCGAGATCCCGCAGCGCGACCTCGAGACCGAGGTTGCTCATGACGGTGCCGACCACCGGGCCGCGCAACGTGCCCTCGCTGTAGCGATCCCGCGCGAGGATGTACAGCAGTTGGTCGCCATCGATCAGGTTGCCGCGCTCGTCGACCATCACGAGGCGATCGCCGTCGCCATCGAGTGCCATGCCTACGTGCGCGCGCACGCCCGTGACCGTGAGCTTCAGCAGATCGGGCCGCGTCGAGCCGCAGCCGTCGTTGATGTTGCGGCCGTTCGGTGAGCAACCGACGGCCACGACGTCGGCGCCGAGATCCGACATCACGCGCGGCGCGACTTTGTATGCCGCGCCGTGCGACGCGTCGACGACGATCTTGAAGTCGTCGAAGCCCATGCCGGAGGGAATCGTGCCTTTGCAGAACTCCATGTACTCGCTACGCGCCGAAGCTGCCGTTTTGGCCTGACCGAGTGAGCGCGAGTCGCGAGTGATCGGCGCACTCTTCAAGGCCGGCCTCGATGGCTTCCTCGAGCGCGTCCGACAGCTTCTCGCCTTCGGCATCGAAGAACTTGATGCCGTTGTCGTAGTAGGGATTGTGCGAAGCGCTGATCACGATTCCGAAATCGGCGCCGAACTTCTTGGTCAGGTAGGCAATGCCGGGGTCGGCAGCGGGCCGGTGAGCAGCACGTCGACTCCGGCGGCCACGAAACCCGCCTCGAGAGCGGACTCGAACATGTAGCCCGACACGCGAGTGTCCTTGCCGATCAGCACGGTGCCGCCACTCGGCGCAAGAACTCGCGCCGCAGCACTCGCGAGCCGCAACGCGAAATCCACGGTCATGGGCGGCGTTCCGACCTGGCCACGAATGCCGTCGGTGCCGAAGTAACGCCTAGCCATGAATGCCTCCCACCCAGCCAGCCAGCGGCTATCCAGCCAGCATTGTAGTAGGGAGTGCGGTCGCGGAGTGTGTCGCCGTCAGCGAAGCCGCGCTCAGTGCTGACCGGCAGGACCGCCGAGCGGCGCGGCGGCCCTTATCGTCCGGCACGCCGCGCGGAGGAATCTTGCCCGGCTCCGACGGTTCATCCCAGTCGGCCGGCGGCCGCGGCTCGCGGCCTTCCATGATGTCCTTCACCTGCTGCTCGTCGATGGTCTCGTACTTCAGCAGTGCCATGGCCATCTTGTCGAGCTTCTCGCGATTGTTCTCGAGGATTCGTTTGGCGTCGGTGTAGCAGGTATCGATCAACAATCGAACTTCTTCGTCGATCGCGTGTGCCGTCACGTCGGACACCTGCTTGTGCCGCGTGACACTGCGACCGAGGAAGATCTCGCCGTCGTCTTCCGTGTAGGTCAGGGGACCGAGCCGATCCGAAAGACCCCACTTGGTTACCATGTTCCGAGCAATCTCCGTGGCGCGTTCGATATCGTTCGACGCGCCGGTGGTCACGTAGGCGGGACCGAACACGATCTCCTCCGCAAGCCGCCCGCCGTAGAGCGTCTTCATGCGACTCATGAGCCGCTGCTTCGAATTGCTGTAGCGGTCGGTCTCGGGCAGATACATCGTCACGCCGAGCGCACGCCCGCGCGGAATGATCGTCACCTTATAGACGGGGTCGTGATCGGGAACGCTCACGCCAACGATCGCGTGACCGGACTCGTGGTACGCCGTCAGCCGCTTCTCTTCCTCGCTCATGGCCATCGAGCGGCGCTCGGCGCCCATCATGATCTTGTCTTTGGCCTTGTCGAACTCGTCCATGCCAACCGTGCGGCGATTTGCACGCGCCGCGAGCAGTGCAGCCTCGTTCACGAGATTCGCTAGATCGGCGCCCGAGAACCCGGGCGTGCCGCGCGCGATGACGCCGGGCTTCACGTTGCCGTCGACGGGCACCTTGCGCATGTGAACCTTCAGGATTTGCTCGCGGCCACGCACGTCGGGCAACGGCACGACGACCTGGCGATCGAATCGGCCCGGTCGCAGCAACGCCGGGTCGAGCACGTCCGGCCGGTTCGTGGCCGCAATTACGATCACGCCCTCATTGCCTTCGAAGCCATCCATTTCGACGAGCAACTGGTTCAACGTCTGCTCGCGTTCGTCGTGACCGCCGCCGAGTCCGGCGCCGCGATGCCGACCGACCGCGTCGATCTCATCGATGAAGATGATGCACGGCGCGTGCTTCTTGGCCTGGTCGAACATGTCGCGCACGCGAGACGCGCCGACGCCGACGAACATCTCGACGAAGTCGGAGCCGGAGATCGTGAAGAACGGCACCTTCGCCTCGCCCGCAATCGCACGCGCGAGCAACGTTTTGCCGGTACCCGGCGAGCCGACCATCAACACGCCCTTCGGAATCTTGCCGCCCAGACGCTGGAACTTCGCCGGGTCTTTCAGGAAGTCGACGATCTCGACGACCTCCTCCTTCGCTTCTTCGACGCCAGCCACGTCGGCGAACGTGATGCTGACCTGGTCCTCGCCGAGCAGCCGCGCGCGACTCTTGCCGAACGACATGGCGCCCCGGCCACCGCCGCCACCCTGCATCTGCCGCATGAAATATACCCACACGGCGATCAGCAACAGAATCGGAAACGACGAGATGAACAACTGAAGCAGAAACGACTGTTGCTTCGGCGCGTTGGCCGAGATCTGCACGTTGTGCTGCTGGAGCTCACCGATCAACGCGGTGTTTTGAGTTTCCGGGTTGTAGGTAACGAACGGGTCGCCGTTGCTGCGACCGCCACGAATGGCTTCGCCCTCGAACACGACTTCCTTGACGGAACCATCCTTTACCCAGGAAAGGAACGTCGAATATGGGACCGGAGCGAGGCGCTGACTATTGGGACCAAAACTGTTGAAAACGGACAGCAGGACGACCGCGATGATGATCCACAGAATGACGTTCTTTGCCAGATCGTTCAATGCGTTACCTCGCGAAATCGCCCCCGGAACTCCCTTTGCCGAAAGACCCTACTACATCCCATAGGTTCTGGCCAGCAAATAAATCTCGCGGCTCTCAGGCCGCGAGGCCTTGGGCTTGATGGTCTTCACAGTCGCAAAATGCCGACGCAGATCGCGTGTGAACGCGTCGATACCTTCGCCCTGAAATGCCTTGACCAGCAAGTCACCGCCCGACCTCAAGACCTCCGTCGCAAACAGCAGCGCTTCGTCGAGCAACGCGATGCTGCGCGGCTGGTCCATCGCACGATTGCCACTGATGTTGGGCGCCATATCCGACATTACAAGATCGACGGAGCTCCCACCGAGCATCTCTTTCAGCTTCGCTACGGTTTCGGGAGTCGTGAAATCGGCTTGCAGGAACTCGACGCCCAAGATCGGCTCCATGGCCAACAAGTCAACCGCGACGACACGACCACGTGGCGCGACCGACTGCACCGCGAGTTGACTCCAGCTGCCGGGAGCCGAACCGAGGTCGACGCACACGGTACCCGGCGTCAACAGTCGCTCCTTGGCCTGGATCTGCTCGAGCTTGAAGACGGCCCGCGAGCGCCAGCCGGCGCGAGTGGCCCGCTCGACGTAGATGTCGCGCTCCTGGCGTGCGCGCCAACGTTGACTCGACCCGGTTCGGCGCGGCATGCGCGACGCCCGTCAGAGGTACTCGACGGCGCTGATCTCGTAGGCGCGTTTGCCGCTCGGCGTGACGACCTCGACCTCGTCGCCCTCTTTCTTGCCGATCAGCGCTCGTGCAATCGGCGAACCGATCGAGAGCAGACCCGCTTTTGATGTCGGCCTCGTCCTCGCCGACGATCCGGTAACGCGCCTCGCTACCGTCCTTGACGTCGAGAAGACGCACCGTGGCGCCGAACACCACCTTGCCGCCCGCGTTGACTGCCGTGACGTCGATGATCTGCGCATTGCCGAGCTTGCCCTCGATGTCGCGAATCCGCGCCTCCATGAGGCCTTGCTGCTCTTTCGCAGCGTGGTACTCGGCATTCTCTTTCAGATCGCCATGCGCGCGTGCAGTAGCGATCGCGGCTGTGACCTTCGGGCGTTCCTCGAACTTCAGCCGCTGCAACTCCTCTTTGAGCAGTGCGGCGCCGCGTGCGGTTAGTGGCACCTTGCTCAAAGCGCAGCCTCCGCGTGCAGGTCGTGTAGTCGATTTACGACGACGTTGTCGACGTAGTCGAGAGCCTCGCACGTAGCCTTGGCCGCCGCCAGCGTCGTGTAATAGGTGACCCGGTAATGGACGGCCTCGCCACGGATCGAGCGTGACTCGCGGATCGCCTGTTTACCCTCGGTGGTATTCACGATCAAGCTGATCTCACGATTCTTGATCATGTCGACCACGTGTGGCCGCCCTTCTCGGACCTTATTGACACGTCGGCACTCGACGCCACCCGCGGCGAGCGCTTCAGCCGTGCCCCCGGTGGCAACGATCTCGAAGCCGCGCGCGATCAGGGTCTTGCCGAGCTCGACTGCGGCGGGTTTGTCGCGGTCACGCACGCTGACGAACGCGACGCCGCGGCGCGGCAGGGTCACTCCGGATGCGAGCTGCGCTTTGGCGTAGGCCTCGCCGAACGTGCGCCCGGTGCCCATGACCTCGCCCGTCGACTTCATCTCAGGCCCCAAGATCGGATCTGCGTCGGGGAACTTGATGAACGGGAAGACCGACTCCTTCACCGAGAAGTAGGGACGTCTGCCGGGCGCCGTGAAGCCCTGCTCCTTGAACGTGATGCCGGCCATGGCTTTGGCCGCGATCTTCGCGAGCGGCTGGCCGATTGTCTTCGACACAAACGGAATCGTGCGCGACGCGCGCGGATTGACCTCGAGCACGTAGATCACGCCGTTCTGGATCGCGAACTGCGTGTTCATGATTCCGTTGACCTGCAGGGCCTGCGCCATGAGCTTCACCTGATCTGCAAGCGCTTGCTGCGTCTCGGGGCTGAGGCTGAACGGCGGCAACGAACACCCGGAATCGCCGGAGTGAATGCCCGCCTGCTCCACGTGCTCCATGATTCCCCCGATGATGACTTCCTGGCCGTCTGAGATCGCGTCGACATCGACCTCGACGGCGAGATCGAGGAACCGATCGAGCAGGATCGGGCTGTCATTCGACACGCTGACGGCACGTTCGACGTAGTCGCGCAGCTCGTCCTCGCCGTACACGATCTCCATCGCGCGGCCGCCGAGCACATAAGACGGCCGTACTACGAGCGGATAACCCACCTCTTTGGCCAGCGCGACGGCTTCCTCTTCCGTGCGCGCGGTACGATTGGGAGGCTGCTTGAGCTTCAAACGGGTCACGAGCTGCTGGAAGCGCTCGCGATCCTCCGCGAGGTCGATCGAATCCGGCGACGTACCGATGATCGGTACTCCGTTCTCCTCGAGCGCGCGCGCGAGCTTCAGCGGTGTCTGGCCGCCGTACTGCACGATCACGCCCTTCGGCTTCTCTTTGTGCACGATCTCGAGCACGTCCTCGAGCGTAACGGGCTCGAAGTACAAACGGTCGGAGCTGTCATAGTCCGTCGAGACGGTCTCCGGGTTGCAGTTGACCATGATCGTTTCGAAACCGGCTTCCTTCAGCGCGAACGACGCGTGCACGCAGCAGTAGTCGAACTCGATACCCTGGCCGATCCGGTTCGGCCCGCCGCCTAGGATCATGATCTTCTGCCGGTCCGTCGGGTCGGCTTCGCAGAAATCTTCGTAGGTCGAATACATGTAGGCCGTGTGGCTGCCGAACTCCGCCGCGCAACTATCGACTCGCTTGAAGACCGGCCTGATGTTCTCTTTGTAACGCGCCGAACGAACGACCTTTTCCTTTACACCGATCAGATCGGCAATTCGCCGATCGCTGAAGCCACGACGTTTCAATGGGCGCAGCTCTTCCTCGATGAGAATGCCGGGGCCGGCCTTCGCGATGTGCTTCTCGAGGTCCACGAGCTCCTTGATCTGGGAGAGGAACCAGGGATCGATCTGCGTGAGCTCACCGACTTCCTCGAGGCTCAACCCGTGACGGAACGCATCACCGACGTACCAGAGCCGACGACTGCCGGCCATCCGAAGCTCTTGCTTGAGCTTGGCCCAGTCTTCCTCCGTCTCGACGGTCTTCATGACCGGGTTCAGTCCGTCGGTGCCCGTCTCGAGACCCCGCAATGCTTTCTGCAACGACTCCTGGAAAGTCCGGCCCATGGCCATGACTTCGCCTACGGACTTCATCTGCGTCGTGAGCCGATCTGCGGCCTGCGGAAACTTCTCGAAAGTGAAGCGGGGTACTTTCGTGACGACGTAGTCGATGGTCGGCTCGAACGAGGCCGGCGTCGCTCCGCCCGTGATCTCGTTCTTCAGTTCGTCCAGCGTGTAACCGATGGCGAGCTTCGCCGCCACTTTCGCGATCGGAAACCCCGTGGCTTTCGACGCGAGCGCCGAAGAGCGCGACACGCGCGGATTCATCTCGATCACGAGTAGCCGCCCGTCCTGCGGCGAAATGGCGAACTGCACGTTCGAGCCGCCCGTGTCGACACCGATCTTGCGCAGCACGGCGATCGAAGCATCGCGCATGCGCTGATATTCCTTATCCGTCAGCGTCTGTGCAGGCGCTACGGTGATCGAGTCGCCTGTGTGGATCCCCATCGGATCGAGGTTCTCGATCGAGCAGACGATGATGCAGTTGTCGTTCTTGTCGCGAACGACCTCCATCTCGAACTCTTTCCAGCCGATCACGGACTCTTCGAGCAGCACCTCTCCCGTGGGTGACTGATCGATGCCGTTAACCACGATCTCCTCGAACTCTTCGCGGTTGTAGGCGATGCCTCCGCCGCTGCCGCCGAGCGTAAATGACGGCCGGATGATCGTGGGGAACCCCACTTCTTCCTGCACGGCCCAAGCTTCCTCGAGATTGTGGGCGATGCCCGCTCGCGGCGTAGCGAGACCGATCTCTTTCATCGCGTTGCGAAACAGCTCGCGGTCTTCGGCCATGTCGATGGCTTCACGGGAGGCCGCAATCAGCTCGACGCCGAATTTTTCGAGAACGCCCTCGCGAACCAGGTCGAGGGCGCAGTTCAAAGCCGTCTGCCCACCCATGGTCGGCAAGAGCGCGCTCGGACGCTCTTTGGCGATGATCTCGGCGATCGTCTGCCACCGGATCGGCTCGATGTAGATCGCGTCCGCGCTGGCCGGATCGGTCATGATCGTGGCCGGATTCGAGTTCACGAGGATGACGCGGTAGCCCTCTTCCTTCAGCGCTTTGCACGCCTGCGTGCCCGAGTAATCGAACTCGCACGCCTGCCCAATGATGATTGGGCCGGCGCCGATGATCAGGATGCTTTCGAGATCGTCACGGCGCGGCATTACTTGACTCTGATTCCTAACTTGACTCTTCAACTTATTGATTACCTTACTTAAGACGCTTGAGACGCTTAGGCGGTAGGTCTTCATCGAAGCGGTGAAGCGCTTGAACAGCGGCAGCAGGTCGTGCGGCCCCGGGCTCGCCTCGGGGTGACCCTGGAAGGAGAACGCCGGCCGATCGGTGCGCTCGATCCCCTGCAGGCTGCCGTCGAAGAGCGAGCGGTGCGTCGCGCGCACGTTCGCCGGCAGCGTCGTCTCCTGCACCGCAAAGCCATGATTCTGGCTCGTGATCATGACGCGGCCGGAGTCGATCTCCACTACGGGGTGGTTCGCGCCGTGGTGACCGAACTTCATCTTCTCCGTCTTCGCGCCGCTCGCAATCCCGAGCAACTGGTGACCGAGGCAGATGCCGAAGATGGGCAGTCCTTTGTCGACGAGCGTTCGAATCGCCTCGATCGCGTAATCGCACGGCTCGGGATCGCCGGGGCCGTTCGAGAGAAACACACCGTCAGGTTGCAGCGCGAGCACTTCCTCGGCCGAGGTCGCGGCCGGAACGACGGTCAGCCGGCAATCTTCCTCGGCGAGCAACCGCAGGATATTGCGCTTGATGCCGTAGTCGAACGCCACCACGTGGAACGTCGCGACGCGTTTCGTATAGATCGTCTGGCGGTCGGGCCAGATCGTTCCCTGGTTCCACTGATAAGACTGCTTGGTGCTGACGAGCTTCGCCAGATCCATACCCTTCAAGCCCGGGAACTTGCGCGCGGCACGCACGGCTTCGTCGGCATTTGCCTTCGCACCCGTCACGATGCAACCGGCCTGAGCGCCTTTGTCACGGATTACGCGCGTCAATTGGCGGGTATCGATCTCGGCGATTGCCACGGTCTTGCCTCGACGCAGGAAGTCCTGAAGGCTCGTCTCGGCTCGCCAGCTGCTCACGACCAGCGACAGATCGCGAATGATCAGTCCGGCGGCGTAGGTCTTCGTGGATTCGAAATCGTCGGAGTTCGTCCCCGTGTTCCCGATGTGCGGGTACGTGAGAGTAACGATCTGCCGATAGTAAGAGGGGTCGGTTAGGATTTCCTGATAGCCGGTCATGGCGGTGTTGAACACCACCTCGCCCAGCGTCCGCCCTTCGGCACCGACGGAGATGCCTTTGAACACGGTGCCATCTTCGAGCGCTAGTATCGCCGCCTCTGCCACGCTGAGCTCCTACGAAATGTCGGCTTGCATGAACCCGCGGGATGGGCTGCAAGCCCGGCAGCCGATCCCGTGTTGGTCAACGGGGAAACTCAGGCGGATATTCTAGCTCGCCCTTCGGTGCACGATCCACAGAAAATTCGGCGCGCTCGCACACGCAGCTGCGACGAAAACGAAGGCGGTTAGTCGCGCGTAAGCCCGAGCACGTCGGTCATCGAGTACAGGCCCGGAGCCTGTCCCGCAGCCCAGCGCGCTGCGCGCACGGCGCCGCGTGCGAACGTCTTGCGATCCGCGGCCTCGTGCCTGAATTCGACCTGCTCTTCGGCGCCGATGAAGCGGACGGTGTGCTCGCCCACCACGTTACCGCCCCGGATCACGGCAAACCCGATCGTCCCGGGAACCCGCGGCCCGATTCGCCCATGGCGCGCGTATACGCCGAGATCCCCGAGCTTGCGGCCCTGCGCGGCGGCGATGCGCTCGCCGAGCGCCAAAGCGGTGCCCGACGGAGCATCGACCTTGTGCCGGTGGTGCGCCTCGATGATCTCGACGTCGTAGCCGTCGCCGAGAGCCTTCGCAGCACGGCCGACGAGATCCATGAAGACGTTCACTCCCACGCTCATATTCCGCGCGTAAACAACCGGAATCTCGTGGGCGGCCTTCTCCATCGCCTTCTGCTGGCGTTCCTCGAGTCCGGTAGTGCCAATCACGAGGGCCGTACCGCTCTCGATGCAGGCTCGCAGGTTGGCCTCGGTCGCCGATGGCAACGTGAAATCGATGGCCACCTGGGCGGAATGCAGTCCCTGCTTGCGCTCGTCGGTCAACGGTACCCCCACCGGATCAACGCCCGCCACTTCGCCTGCGTCACGTCCGAGCAGACGCTCACCTGGCTCGGTGATGGCACCGATCAGCGTCAAGTCGTCCGCTTCGAACACGCAACTCAAAACCGCCCGGCCCATGCGGCCGGCGGCACCGAGGACCGCGACTTTCAGCAACTCGCTAGGCTCCCATCCGTTCGAAGAATTTCTTCACGCCGTCGAACCACGAACGCGCCCGCGGATTATGCCGCGATCCATCGTGCTGAAGCGACTCGTCGAACGCGCGCAGCCGTTCTTTCTGGTCCGCTCCCAGGTTAACCGGAGTCTCCACCTGGACCCGACAAAACAGATCGCCGACACCGCTCTCACGGACTGACCGAACCCCTTTGCCGCGCAGACGAAACAGGCTACCGGACTGAGTTTCGGAGGGAATCTTCAGCAGGACGTTGCCGTCAAGCGTTGGCACGTCGACAGCACCGCCCAGCACAGCTGTCGCGAAACTGACCGGCACTTCGCAACTCAGGTTCTGGCCCTCACGCGTGAAGATGGGATGCGCCGTCACGGAGATGTCGACGTAGAGATCTCCCGGCGGCCCGCCGTTGCGCCCCGCTTCGCCCTCGCGGGCAAGGCGGATTCTGTCGCCGTTATCAACCCCGGCCGGCACTTTGACCGACAACGTCTTCACGCGACGCACGCGCCCGCGCCCCGAGCATTCGCGGCAGGGTTTGTCGATCAAGGAGCCGGCGCCACCGCAATTGGGGCAGGTTTGCTGGATCGAGAAGAAGCCCTGTGCCACGCGCACCTGGCCGACGCCACCGCACGTGTTGCAATTTACGGGCTGCGAGCCCGGCTCCGCGCCCTTGCCGCCGCAGCGCCCACACTCGACTTGCCCAGGTATTTCGAGAGACACGCTGTCACCGGCTACCGCCTGCTCGAGCGTGAGCTCTAGTTCGTAACGCAGATCGGCACCGCGGAATACCTGATTGCGGCCACCGCGCCGCCCGCCTCCGAAGATGTCGCCGAAGACGTCGCCGAAAATGTCGCTGAACGCGTCGGCGCCCCCGGTGAATCCGCCGCCGCCCATGCCCTGACCGCCTTGTAGCCCGGCATGGCCGAAACGGTCGTAGGCCGCGCGTTTCTGCTGATCCGACAGGACTTCGTAGGCCTCCTTGGCCTCTTTGAACTGCCCTTCGGCCTCCGGAGCATCCGGATTGCGATCTGGGTGGTGCTTCATCGCGAGACGCCGGTAGGCCTTCTTCACGTCCGCCTCGGTCGCATCACGGCTTACGCCGAGCACTTCGTAGTAATCCCGCTTCGCCATCCCAATCCTCAAAACAACGAGGAGAGCACGCAAGGCGTGCCCTCCTCAGTACCCCGTCTCACCGTGGACAGGTTGCGCGCGTCAGCCGTCCTTGCTCTTGTCGTCCTTGACTTCTTCGAACTCGGCATCGACGACGTTGTCTTCGCCACCGGCCGGCGTCTCACCGCCGCCCTGTTGCCCGGCACCGTACATGCGCTGCGCCATCCCGGCTGAAGCCTCGCTCAACGCCTTGAGCTTGGCTTCGATCGCGGTTTTGTTGTCGCCCTTGATCGCGCCCTTCAAGTCCGCCAAAGCCGACTCGATCTTCGCCCGCTCCTCGCCGGTCACCTTGTCGCCGAGGTCACGTAGCGACTTCTCCGTCGCATGCGCGAGACCGTCGGCCTGGTTACGCGTATCGGCCAGCTCGCGGAACTTCGCGTCCTCGGCCGCATGCGCCTCGGCGTCGCCGACCATGCGTTTGATCTCGTCCTCGTTCAGACCCGAGGAGGCCTTGATCACGATCTTCTGTTCCTTGCCCGTCGCCTTGTCCTTGGCCGACACATTCAGAATGCCGTTCGCGTCGATGTCGAACATGACCTCGACCTGCGGCATGCCACGCGGCGCCGGCGGCAGGTCCGAAAGATCGAAGCGGCCGAGCGACTTGTTGTCATTCGCACGCCCGCGTTCGCCCTGCAGCACGTGGATCGTGACAGCAGTTTGATTGTCCTCGGCAGTCGAGAACGTCTGGTTCGCCTTGGTCGGGATCGTGGTGTTCTTGTCGATCAGCTTCGTCATCACGCCGCCGAGCGTCTCGATACCGAGCGACAGCGGAGTAACATCGAGCAGCAACACGTCCTTGACCTCGCCCGCGAGCACGCCCGCCTGGATCGCGGCGCCGACGGCTACGGCCTCGTCGGGATTGACGTCCCTGCGCGGCTCCTTGCCGAATAGCGTCTGCACGGCTTCCTGGACCTTCGGCATGCGCGTCTGGCCACCGACCAGAATCACGTCGTCGACCTCCGAGACCTTCAAGCCGGCATCGGTTAACGCCGTCTTGCACGGCGCCATCGTCCGTTCGATCAGGTCCTCGACCAACGACTCGAGCTTCGCGCGAGTTAGATTGATGTTCAGGTGCTTCGGACCGCTCGCATCCGCCGTGATGTACGGCAGGTTGACCTCGGTCTGCTGCTTCGACGACAGCTCGATCTTGGCCTTCTCGGAGGCTTCCTTCAGGCGCTGCATCGCGAGCGGATCACGTCGAATATCGACGCCGCTCTCCTTCTGAAACTCCTTCGCGAGGTAGTCGATGATACGTTTGTCGAAATCCTCACCACCGAGGAACGTATCGCCATTCGTCGCAAGCACCTCGAACTGATGCTCGCCGTCCACTTCCGCGATCTCGATGATGGAGATGTCGAACGTGCCGCCGCCCAAGTCGTACACCGCGATCTTGCGATCGCCGCGCTTCTTGTCGAGACCGTACGCGAGCGCCGCAGCAGTCGGCTCATTGATGATGCGCTTGACTTCGAGGCCCGCAATGCGGCCAGCATCCTTGGTGGCCTGGCGCTGCGAATCGTTGAAGTAGGCAGGCACCGTAATCACGGCCTCGGTGACCTTCTCGCCCAGGTAGTCCTCGGCGGTCTGCTTCATCTTCTGGAGCACGCGCGCCGAAACCTCGGGTGGCGCCATCTTCTTGCCGTTGACGTCGACCCATGCGTCGCCGTTGTCGGCCTTGACGACCTTGTACGGCACCATGCCGACGTCCTTCTGGACGACGTCGTCTTCGTACCGGCGGCCGATCAAGCGTTTCACGGCGAACAAGGTGTTGGTCGGATTCGTGACCGCCTGGCGTTTCGCCGTTTGGCCGACGAGGACCTCGTCGTCCTTCGTGAACGCCACGATCGACGGGGTCGTGCGATCGCCCTCGCTGTTTTCGATGACCTTCGGCTTGCCGCCTTCCATGACGGCGACGCAGGAGTTGGTCGTCCCCAAGTCGATGCCAATCACTTTACCCATGATGGTTCTGCTCCGAAATCGTTGAAAAAGTCGTGAAAGCTTTGATTACTGCGAGATGGGGCGGCCACGCCACAATTCAAGCATCGGCGCCCCGCGCGACGATGACCTTGGCCGCACGCAGCAAGCGGTCGTTGAGCTCGTAACCTTTCTGGACGACTTCGAGCACCGTGTTCGGCGCCACGTTCGCCGCCGGCAGAACGCTCAGGGCTTCGTGTTTGTTCGGATCGAACGGCTGCCCTTTGGGATCGATCTCGCGGATGCCGGCGGCCCCAAACGCCTCGTCGAGTAGCCGCACCGTGGCACGGACTCCTTCCACCAGCGCATCCTGCCCGGCCTTCTCGGCCGCCACGAGCCCCGCCTCGAGGCTGTCGCGCACCGGCAGAATCGATTGTGCCAACCGTTCGGCGCCGAACTTGCGGGCAAGCTCGACTTCTCGAGCGCTGCGCTTGCGAAGGTTATCGATCTCCGCGGCAACCCTTAAATAGCGATCGCGCTGCTCGTCCACCTCGCGGCGCAACGCTTCGAGCCCGGAATCGGTGGCTTCGGGTGCCACGGTACCGGTGTTGTTTTGTTCATCGTTCATGGCAAATCTCGGCTCCGCCCCGGGGGTAGAGCGCCTCGAAACAAAGGTTGTTGGGCAGATGGGGCCTAGTTACTCGACTTCAAGGCGCGGCCGAGCAACTTCGCGGTCACATCGACGATGGGGATCACCCGCTCGTAGGCCATGCGCGTGGGGCCGATGACGCCGAGCACTCCCATCGTATCGTCCGCCGTCACGTACGGCGCTGCGACGATACTATAGGAATCGAGCAGCTCATACCCCGACTCCTGGCCGATGAAGATCTGGACGCCTTCCGCCTTCAGGCTCTGATCGAGCAGGTGCAGGATGTCCTGTTGCCGGCCGAAGGCCTCGAACAGGCTTTTGAGCGCCTCGACGTTCCCCACACGGTCGCGGCCCATGAGGTTTGTCTCGCCGGCTACGACGAACTCGGGCTCAGGCTCCGCCCCGGGCACCACCTGCTGCGCCATTTCAATGGCTTCGATCATCAACGCATTCATCGACGCCCTGGTCTTCTTGAGCTCGGCCAACAGCAGGTCGCGGACTTCGGGCAACGTACGGCCGCTGAAGCGATCGTTCAGGTAGTTACTGACCCTTCGCAGCTCGTCAGCACCGTAATCTCGTTGAACGTTCAAGATCTTGTTCTGGACCTCGCGATCGTTGATCACGAGTATCGCCAGCACGCGCTGGTTGGACAGCGGGAGGAAATCGATTTGCCGCAACGCCGCCTGGGCACGCCGCGGTACCGTGACAATGCCGGCCAGGCTCGTAACCGCCGAGAGCAAGCTCGACACGGACAGTGCGAGCGCCTGCGGGTCGCCGCCGGCGTCGTTCAGGCCCTGACTGAAACGCAGCATATCTTCGCCCTTGGGGGGCGTGAGCTTTATCAATGTGTCGACAAAGAAACGGTAACCCTTGCTGGTGGGCACCCTTCCCGCCGACGTATGCGGCGAGCTCACGAAGCCGAGATCCTCGAGGTCGGCGACGATGTTACGGATGGTCGCGGGGCTCCACTCGAGCCCGGCTTCGCGCGACAACGTGCGCGAGCCGACGGGTTGCCCTTCGCGAATGTATCTGTCAACGAGAATGCGCAGCAGGAGCTGTGCGCGCTCGTCCAGTACGTCTCGTGGTTTGTCGCTCGCCATCGGCGCTGGCTGTGATAACTTAGAGGCCGCTTCGCAGCGTAGCGCACGCTAGCAACGGGTTCCGGCCACTGTCAAGAAACCGATCATGCCGCCTGAATTCAAGACAGTAGGCTTATGGGGACGGCTCGGTGAACGAGCAGTCGCCGAACCCGCCCTCCAGGTGCTGAAGCACCTGAAGAAACGCGGCATCAAGGTGTTCGCTTCGGCCGAATCCGACGGTAATGACGCCTTCGGCGAGGCCACTCGCGTCGCCGAACGGGATCTCGCGCGCTCCGTCGACCTCGTCGTAGCCGTCGGCGGCGACGGCACATTGTTACATGCGGCGCGCCACGTCGCTGATCGCAACGTTCCGTTGCTAGGCGTGAACCGTGGAAGGCTCGGCTTCCTTACCGACATCTCTCCCGAGCACATGCTCCAAGCCATCGATGCGATTCTCGCCGGCGACTATCTCTCCGAACGCCGTTCGATGCTGGCCGCGAAGCTCGGCGGCCGTCCCGACGCCGAAGCGCTGTTCGCGGTGAACGACATCGTGCTCCAGAGGGGCGAAACCGGCCGCATGCTCGACTTTACGACCGTCGTGGACGGCGTGTACGTCAACACGCATCGCGGCGACGGCCTCGTCGTCGCGACGCCGACCGGATCAACGGCGTACGCACTTTCGTGCGGCGGTCCGATCATTCAGCCAAACGTCAACGCGTTGGTCATGGTGCCGATCTGTCCGCACACGCTGAGCGATCGACCCCTCGTATTGCCGTCAACGAGCACCGTGCGCGTCAGCCTCGAGCGCGACACTCACGACCCCGCCCACGTGGTATGCGACGGCGAACCGCTCGCCAAGCTCGGCGCCGGAGAAAACGTGACGATCAGTCTCGCCGCGCAGACGGTCACGTTGCTGCACCCGCGCGACTACAACTACTACGAGCTGTTGCGTTCGAAGCTGAACTGGGGGCGTGCGAACCGCGATCGCCCCCCCGCGCGCGGCTAGCAAACATGCTGAGCCTGATCCGCGCGAAGAACTACGCGGTCATTGACGAAGTCGAGCTCGAATTTGCGCGTGGGCTTAGCGTGATGACCGGTGAGACGGGCGCCGGCAAATCGATACTCGTCGATGCTCTGGGCCTCGCGCTCGGTGACCGCGCGGATGCCGCTGCTGTTCGACTCGGGACGGAACGCGCCGAAATCAGCGTGTTATTCGAGATCCCACAGCGTCACGATGCGCTTGGTTGGCTTGCGGAACGCGGCCTCGACGATGGCACGAGCTGCGCATTGCGACGCATCGTCGGCAGCGATGGCCGCTCCCGTGCGTTCATCAACGGTCAACCCGCTACGCTGCAGGACCTGAAGGCTCTCGGCAGCCTGCTCGTGGACATCCACGGGCAACACGCGCATCAGTCGTTGCTCGAAGCGGCCGCCCAGCGTGCCCTGCTCGACTCGTACGGCGGGCACGAAGATCTGGCCGCCGCAGTCGCGGCCGACTACGCCGCGTGGCAAACGCTCGAGAACGATCTCGACTCGCGTCGTAAGAGCAGTTCGAGTCGCTCGGCCGAGCTCGAGTTGCTGCAGTTCCAGGCCAGGGAGATCGACGCGCTCGCTATCGGCGACGGTGAACCTCAACAACTCGCCAACGAGCGCGACCGCCTCGCGAACACCGACCGCCTGCTAAGTGGAGTCAATGCCGCGCTCGAGCGTCTCGCGGAAAGCGAGACAGCGTCCGCGTATTCCGCAGTGGTGCACGCGCGCCGCGAGCTCGAGCGGCTCGTAGAGCACGATGCCGATGCTGCGCGCTCCGGCCGAGCTGCTCTCAGGTATCGAAGCCGAAGTCCGCGACGTCGAGTCGACGCTCAGCCACTATCGCGACCGCATCGAAGCCGACCCCGACCGGCTGACGTGGGTCGACGAACGGCTCGCAAAGATCCGCGCCGTGGCGCGCCGCCACGGGGTAGCCTCCGAGGATCTCGGCACCACGCTCGCTACGTTGCGCGCCCGCATCGGCTTGCTCGACGACAATGCCGACTCGCTCGACGCATTGGCGGCCAAGGCCGCGGCCGCTCGCTCCACGTTCTTCGCGGCGGCCAAAAAGCTCAGCGCGAAGCGCACCAAGCAAGCCGCCGCGTTGGGCCGCGCCGTCACTGCAGAACTTACGGAGCTCGGCATGCCACACGGCGAGTTTCGCGTGGATCTCGAGCCCAAGTCCGAGGAACGGGCCGACGGCACAGGACTCGAGCGCATCGAGTTTAGAGTTCGGCTGAATCCCGGCCAGGCCTTCGGCGCTTTGAGCAAGGTCGCTTCCGGCGGCGAATTGTCGCGCGTGAGTCTCGCGATCGAAGTCGTGCGCTCCGGCGCGTCGCCTGTCACGGCTTTCGTATTCGACGAGGTCGACGCGGGCATCGGCGGACGTGTCGCAGAAATCGTGGGCCGAAAATTGCGCCACATCGCGAAAGCGCGCCAGGTGTTGTGCGTAACGCACTTGCCGCAGGTCGCCAGTCAGGGCCAGGCGCACTACCGCGTCGTCAAACTGACCGACGGCAAGACCAGCCGCACGCAAGTCAAACCGCTATCGGCTGACGAAAGAGTGGAGGAGCTGTCGCGGATGCTTGGCGGCCTCGAGATCACCGACCGCACTCGCGCCCATGCCGCGGAGATGATCGATCGCGCCGCGCGCTGATCTCAGGCTTTCTTCGGCCGCACGTACAACACGAGGCTGTGATCCTCGATGTTATAGCTGTATTTGTCGGCGATTTCGCGCTGCAGCGCTTCGATCCGTTCGTCGAAGAACTCGGTGACCTTGCCCGTCTCGAGGCAGACCATGTGATCGTGGTGCGTACGGTCGGCGAGCTCGAACACGGCCTGGCCACCTTCGAAGTTGTTACGGCTCACGAGGCCGGCGCGCTCGAACTGCGTAAGTACCCGGTACACAGTGGCCAGACCGAGCTCCTCGCCGCTGTCGAGGAGCGCACGATAGATCGCCTCCGCGGACATATGCCGCTGCTGGCTGTGCTCCAGAATCTGCAGCACTTTCAGCCGGGGCGAAGTGACCTTGAGCCCGGCGTTGCGAAGATCTTGTCGTTCCACTTGCGGCTCGCTCGGAACTTATCGAGTATGATGCCGCTCCGATTATGAACCAGACTTAGTGTGTACTCCACCGTGTTTCAGCATCTGACTGCGGTTCGTCGCCTCGCGTTGCTGCTGCCCCTGGTGCTGGCTGCCTGCGTGTACCGCGTCGATATCCAGCAGGGCAACCTGCTCAAGGATAAAGACGTACTGCAAGTCGAAGTCGGCATGACGCGCAGCCAGGTCCAGTTCCTGCTCGGCACGCCCATGATCGCCGACAGCTTCCATCGCGATCGTTGGGACTACGCGTACTACCTGCGCAAGGGCCGCTCGTCCGATGTTCAACGCCGGTGGGTCGTGGTGTATTTCGAGAACGACCGCGTCTCGAAAATCGACCGCGAGCTTACGCTACAACCTTCATCCTAGAGCGACTGCAGACGAGCGACCGACGTTCCGCGTCTAGGTGGACGGCGTGCCGCCGTAGACTTTCTCCGCGCGATCTACGAACGCCCCCATTTGCGCTGCGGCAAGCTCTTCGAACACCTTGGCAAACAACGCACCGAACGGCGATAACGTGACCTCGAACCGGAGCGACAACGACACGTCAGTGCCAGAAGACACAGCCGGCACGAATTTCCACTCTCCGCGTAGCCGTCGAAACGGGCCGGAGACGAGCTCGATGCCGATCTGATCCGGGCGGCGCAAGGTGTTGCGCGTACGGAAACTCTGCTGAAAACCGAATACGCCGATCTCGAGGGTCGCTTCGACGGTGCTGCCCAGGCGCGCATCCACGCTCGCGCTGCGGCACCAATGTAGAAACTTCGGGTAACTTTCGACGTCGTTGACGAGGTCGAACATCTGTTCCGCACTGTACGGTACGTGCGCGCGACGTTGCACTACGGGCAAAGAACGGCTCCCAAAAGCTGTTAGCGTGTTTTTTCGCCGGCGATTCTAGGATCATTGCGACTCCATGGCCAAGAAATCCGACCAACCGAGCCCGATCGCGCAGAACAAGAAGGCGCGCTTCGACTATTTCATCGAGGAACGTCTCGAGGCCGGGCTCGCGCTGCAAGGCTGGGAGGTCAAAAGCATGCGCGCCGGCAAAGCGCAGCTGACCGATGCCTTCGTGATCCTGCGCGAAGGCGAAGCCTGGCTGCTAGGGTCCCACATTGCGCCGCTGAACACGACGTCGACGCACGTAACCGCCGACCCGAAGCGCATTCGAAAACTATTGCTGAATCGGCGCGAGATAGACCGGCTGACCGGTCTAGTCGACCGCAAAGGCTATACGCTGGTCGCGCTCGAGCTGTACTGGAGCAAAAACCGGGCGAAGCTGGCCGTTGGCCTCGCGAAGGGCAAGAAACAGCATGACAAACGCGACACGGAAAAGGATCGCGACTGGGAGCGCGACAGGGCTCGTATCATGAGGAGCCATTAGCGCGAAACCGCGAACTCGCGCCTTGCAACCGCGGCCCGGTGCCCTAAAATACCAAGGACCTGGGGGCGACCTGGTTTCGACGTGGGTCGCGAAGCCTGAGGGGCATGCCGAGGTGCAGTTTCCTCGTTAAACCGTCTGCAAACTCTTAGTTGCCAACGACGACAACTACGCACTAGCCGCTTAATACCCGGTTGGGTGCCGTCTGACTGGAGCCGTGCTTGTGCGTCCAGCGTCCCTCGGGACATTCAGGCGTCATATCTCACAAGATCGCGAAGAGGTATGTCCGGGACCAAATCGCTAAGATCCTAACGGAATCGCTGTCAGTGGGCCCTGTTCGTCGGGTTGCTGCCAGTTAAAATAATAGACGCGACTACGCATGTAGAACCGACGGTAGAGGGCTTGCGGACGCGGGTTCGATTCCCGCCGCCTCCACCACCTGGCCGGGAACGGCGCTGACTACAGCGCCGTTGCTCTTCGCCTTGACATCGCGAGGGGGACGATGGCGGATGGCGTTGATCCGCGCGGCAGGGAGAAGCCTGTATACTTTCTCCGAGATCCTCGCCCCAATCTCCTTCCTCACTGGGCACGTTTCTCCTGCGGCCACAAGGCAGTCGATATCGGCTGTCGATCGGCGGAGCACCGCCGATGCTCGCACTCCGGCCGCGAGAACACAGGGACCAAATCCATGTTCGGCTCTACGCCACGACTCGGAGCTCGCGCTCGCGTCCGCATCCTTCTCGCGACCCTCGTCCTGCTGCCCGGCATCACCGGCGCTCAACCGGGCCCCGAGCCGGTTCCAGCCAACGCCCACGCCAAGAATTACGGAGCCGGATGGGAGTGCGACAACAACTACCGCGCCGCCAATGGCGCCTGCGTCGCGATCCAAGTTCCAGCCAATGCCTACGCCACTGACCTGTCTTACGGACCGGGCTGGGAATGCAGCTACGGCTACGTGTTGATCGAAACCGCTTGTGTGCAGGTCGTCGTGCCAGGGAACGCGTACTTCGTGGAGTCTCTGAACGGCTGGAGATGCCGCCGCGGCTACGTAGCCGTCGACAAGGAATGCCTGCCGGTCAAGGTGCCGGCAAACGGCTTCCTGAGGGAATCATCCTCCGGGCGCAACTGGGACTGCGATCGCGGCTATCGCGCCGTCGAGCAAGCGTGTGTCGCAATCGCACCCCCAAAGAATGGCTACCTCACGAACACAGCCTTCGGACCGGGTTGGGAATGCGATCGCGGCTATCGTGAAGCGAATGGGGCCTGCGTAGCGATTGCGGTACCGCAGAATGGCTATCTCACTGACCTTTCCTTCGGCTCGGGATGGGCGTGCGAACGCGGATACCAGATATCGAAGGACTCCTGCGTCGCCATCGACCTACCTGACAACGCGCACCTCAAATTCCTCGGCAACGGTTGGGAATGCACCCGACCGTACCGCGAAGATCACGGTCAATGCCGACGGCGTTGAGTCCTTCCGATAGTGTCGGTCGCGAGGCGTAGGCGCTAGACAAGTCATTGCTGCGCCGCCGCGAGTTCCCGCGCGCGCGTGAAGCTCGCGAGCGCACGATCGGGCCGGCCCATCTCGGTGAACGTGCGGCCCTGCAGCAGGTAGAACTCATCCTCGTCGCGCTTGAGGCGAATCGCGCTGCGCAGCGAGACCAGTGCATCGTCGAAACGTCTCTCGCCATACGCGGCCTGCGCGACGCCGAAGTGGTAATACGGGTTCGCCTCGCGATAGCGGCGGATCCTCTGCCGGCACTCTTCCGCGAGCTGCGTATCCCCAAGCGCGGAGTACACCGCCACCAGGTTCGCGAGCGCCGACTGCTCGGTCGGATCGGCTTCGAGGGCACGCAGTTCTGCGGCCTCGGCATGCGCATTGAGGCCGTGCCGCGCATACAGAACGCCGAGGTTGACCCAGGTGCCCGGAATGTCCGCATGCGTGCGCGCGGCCTCGCGCAGCATCGCGAAGCTCAGCGGGTACTCGTGGCGCACCAATGCCTCGGCACCGAGGTTGTTGTAGAACAGCGCGAGAGCATGGCGATCGCTCACGACGCGGACCGGGTACTTCTCGCGGAGGTTCGCGATATTGAAATCGACGAAGAACTTGCGGCCGAACGGCGCGAGCACGGTGGCATTTACGTGGGTGTCGACGATCAGGGCACCACCTTCACTGTTGAAGGTCCGCGGCACGTCCACGAGCTGGTAGCGCGCCTCGAGCCCCGCAGCCCGCGCGAGCGCGACGAACAGCATCGTGAACGACAGGCAATTGCCCTTGCGCTCGTGAAACACCTGGCGCGCCGTTCGTGTCGAAGAGCCGTTGTACACGATCGAGAACAGACCGCGCTCCTGCATCGCCTCGCGCAGACGCGTGAAGCGCAAGACGGGATCCTTGATCGCCCTCAAGGGCGCGACGAAAGCCCGCATCTCGGCGTCGAGACCGAAGGCTGCTTCCTCGCTCGGAACCGCGGGCAGCTCTGCGGCAGCCCAGGGGAACGCGCTACCGCCGAGCACCTGCTCGGGAGTCAGCGCCGACCTACGGGGGCCCAAGGCGGTGCACGCCTCAAGACAGAAGAGAGCGACGACACAGAGCAGTGACGTTCGGCTCATGGCCCCGCACCGGGGAGTCCCCATGCGGGGATCTTAGCGCGTCGGCCAATTGGCGGCGACTGGCCGCGAGCGCGGACGCGCCGGCGTTAGCGACGACCGCCGCCGAGAAGCGATCCGAGCACCCCACGCAACAATGCCCTGCCCGCCTGCGAGCCCACGGCTCGGGCCGCGCTCTTGGCCATGGCCTCGACCAAGCCCTGCGTTTGCTGGCCGCCGCGCGGGCCGCGCCGGCCGAACAGAATTTCCTCGGTGAAACTGCGACCCGTGTTGGCGGGCTGCTGCGGCGCCTGCGCCGTCGGCGGGTCGCGCTGCGGCAGCGCCCCCGGCTGGCGAACTGCCGTCCGCGCCTTCAGCACCTCGTAGGCAGACTCCCGATCGATACCCTTCTCGTAGAACCCCGCCACCGGCGACGAGGCAACGACCCGCGTGCGGGCCGCGGCGTCGATCGGTCCGATCTGACTGCCGGGCGGCACTACCAGCGCACGCTCCGTCACTCCTGGCCGACCCTGCGCGTCGAGGAACGATACGAGAGCCTCGCCCACACCGAGCTCCGTAATGACCTGCTCGATCTTCAGCGCCGGGTTCGGCCGCATCGTCTCGGCGGCGGATTTCACCGCCTTCTGGTCGCGCGGCGTGAAAGCGCGCAACGCGTGCTGCACGCGATTGCCAAGCTGCCCGAGCACCGCGTCCGGCACGTCGAGCGGATTCTGCGTGACGAAGTAGACGCCGACACCCTTTGAGCGGATCAAACGTACGACCTGCTCGATCTTGTCCAGCAGCGCTTTTGGCGCGTCCGCGAACAACAGATGCGCTTCGTCAAAGAAGAACACGAGCTTCGGCTTGTCGGGATCGCCGATCTCCGGCAAATGCTCGAATAACTCCGCGAGCATCCAGAGCAGCAACGTCGCATAGACCTTCGGTGCCGCGAGCAGCTGATCGGCCGCAAGGATGTTCACGACACCCTTGCCGCCCGAGGTCTGCAACAGATCGGCAATGTTCAGCATTGGCTCGCCGAAGAGCTGCTCCGCACCCTGCTCGGAGAGCGTCAGCAAAGCGCGCTGAATGGCACCGATCGACGCCACCGACGCGTTACCGTATTCGGTCGTGTATTCCGCCGAGTGCTCGCCGACGTGCTGCAGTATGGCGCGCAGATCCTTGACGTCGAGCAATAGCAGCCCCGCGTCGTCGGCGATCTTGAATGCCAGCGTCAACACGCCGGCCTGCGTGTCGTTCAAGTCGAGCAGCCGTGAGAGCAGCAGCGGCCCCAAATCCGACACCGTCGCGCGGATCGGATGGCCCTGTTTGCCGAACACGTCCCAGAACACGACCGGACAAGCTTCGTAGCGCAGCTCGACGCCGAGCGCCTTCGCTCGCTCCGTGACCTTCTGATTGTTGCCGCCCGCAGCAGCGACCCCCGACAGGTCCCCCTTTACGTCGGCCATGAACACCGGCACACCGATCCGCGAGAACTGCTCCGCCATCGTCTGCAACGTCACGGTCTTGCCCGTACCCGTTGCGCCGGTGATGAGGCCGTGGCGGTTGCCCAGCGCTGGCAACAGACTTAAATCTTCATTGCCCGCTTTCGCGATCAGCAGTGGCTCGGCCATAAACGATGATGCTCCCTCGCTACTCGTTGGCGCCGCGCGCCTTTATTCCTGACTCTTCGGAATATACAACACGCCCCAAACTACGGTAGCTTAGCCGCACATCAGCGGCCCACCGGCCGTTGTCCGCCACACGCTCGTCGGGGGGGATTCGTCGCGATGGCGACCACTGTTGCTAAACGCTTGCCGCCACCGCTATCGCTCGGCATCTGGGCTGCCGTCGTCCTGCTCGGCACGTTTGCGCTGGCGGGCATCGCGTTCAACCGCGGCGAGAGCATCAATGCGATGTGGTTCATCGTCGCGGCGATCTGCATCTACGCGCTCGGCTACCGCTTCTACAGCGCGTTTCTGGCGGCCAAGGTGTTCGCGCTCGATTCGACGCGAGCGACACCCGCCGAACGCTTCAGCGATGGCCGCGACTTCGTGCCGACGAACCGCTGGATCGTGTTCGGCCACCACTTCGCAGCCATTGCGGGCCCGGGCCCGCTGATCGGTCCCACGCTCGCCGCGCAGTTCGGTTACCTGCCCGGCACGCTGTGGATCCTGATCGGCGCCACGCTCGGCGGCTGCGTGCAGGATTTCGTGTCGCTGTTCTGCTCGATCCGGCGCGACGGCCGTTCGCTCGGTCAAATGGCGCGTGACGAGCTTGGCGCAATCGGCGGCGTGGTAGCGCTGGTCGGCGTCATGGCCATCATGATCATCCTGATCGCGGTGCTCGGCCTGGTCGTCGTGAACGCGATGAGGCACAGCCCGTGGGCCACGTCGACCGTGGCGGCGACGATTCCGATCGCGCTCATGGTCGGTCTGTTCATGCGGCACCTGCGTCCCGGTCGCGTGCTCGAAGGCACGGCCATCGGCGTCGTGCTGCTGCTGCTTGCCGTGTTCGGCGGCGGCTGGGTCGACAAGCACGAGGCACTGCGCGTCTGGTTCGACTATGACGCGTCCGCGCTGGCGCTGATGGTCATCCTGTATGGTTTCGCGGCGGCCGTGCTGCCGGTGTGGTTGCTGCTCGCACCGCGCGACTACCTCTCGACGTTCATGAAGATCGGGACGATCGCCGCACTGGCCATCGCGATCGTGATCCTGAACCCCGAGGTCAAGATGCCGGCGCTGACGCAATTCGTCGACGGCACCGGCCCGATCTTCAGCGGCAAAGTCTTTCCGTTCGTGTTCATTACCATCGCGTGCGGCGCGATCTCGGGCTTCCACTCGCTGATCTCGTCGGGCACCACGCCGAAGCTGCTGGCCAACGAGCGCGATGCACGCTTCATCGGCTACGGCGCAATGGCCGTGGAGTCGTTCGTGGCCATCATGGCGATGGTCGCTGCCTGCGTGCTCGACCCCGGCGTCTACTTCGCGATCAACAGCCCGGCGGGGGTCGTGGGCGCGCAAGCCGCTGACGCCGTCGCCACGATCACCGCGTGGGGCTATCCCGTCACGGCGGAACAGATGCAGGTACTCGCCCGGGAAATGGGCGAGGCGACACTGTTCGCGCGCACCGGCGGCGCGCCGTCGCTCGCCGTCGGCATGGCCAGCATCTTCTCGAGCGCGTTCGGCGACACGTTGCTCGCGGTCTGGTACCACTTCGCGATCATGTTCGAGGCGCTGTTCATTCTCACCACCGTCGACGCCGGCACGCGCGTCGCGCGTTTCATGTTGCAGGACATCCTCGGCAACGTCGTACCCGCCATGGGGCGCACGAGCTGGTACCCGAGCGTGTTGATCTGCAGCGGGCTCGTCGTCGCCGGCTGGGGCTACTTTCTCTACATCGGCACGATCGACCCGCTCGGCGGCATCAACAGCCTGTGGCCGTTGTTCGGCATCTCGAACCAGATGCTGGCCGCAATCGCCTTGTGCGTCGCGACCACCGTGCTCGTGAAGTCCGGGCGTGCGCGTTTCGTTTGGGTCACGGCGCTGCCGCTCGCGTGGCTGGTGGCCGTGACGTCGACGGCGGCGTGGCAGAAGCTGTTCAGCCCGGACCCAGGTCTCGGATTCCTGTCGCACGCCAGCGAGCTCGCTGCGAAGCTCGCGTCCGGCGCACTGACCGGCGCTGCTGCCGACCAGGCCCCGCGACTGATATTCAACGATCGACTCGACGCCGCGTTGACGGCGTTCTTCCTGATCACGGTTTGGGTGCTGGTCGTGGAAACTGCGCGCGTGTGCTACGCGTCGCTATCGGGCAAGCGCTGCCCACCACTGGCCGAGACGCCGCACATCCCGAGCCGACTCGTGGAGGATTGGGTCCGTGATTGACGCACTGCGCCGCGTCTGGGCAGTGATCCGCGAGCTCACGGGCGATGACGCCTACGAACGCTATCTTGCGCACTGGCGCACTCAGCACGCTTCCGCGGGAGCGACGCCGTTGGATCGCGCTGCGTTCTGCCGCGAGGAACAGCGGCGCAAGTGGGAAGGCGTACGCCGCTGCTGCTGAGCGCTCGTCGGCTAGCCGGGATCTCGGGGCGCGCCCTTCGGTAACGCGAGCTGCGTGCCGCCCGCAGGCGGTGGCGCCGGCGCCACGGGTGCGGCTGGCCCATCGCCCTCTGCAGGCGTCGCGCCGTCGGCCGGCTCTGCCTCGCCGGGCGCCGCAAGCCCGAGCGCTTCGGCCGCATCCGCCTCGTTCTGAATCTGCTCCTCGTCGGGTAACCCGCGAATCGCGCGCTCCGTCTTCTCGTTCAATACGACGAGGCTGATGCGCCGGTTCATCGGATTCGTCGGATTGGCCGTGTCGAGCGGCAGCGAAGACGAGAGGCCCACCACGCGTAGCACCTTGCTGTCCTTCATGCCGCCCGCGACGAGCTCGCGCCGCGACGCGTTGGCGCGGTCGGTCGACAGTTCCCAGTTCGAGTAGCCTCGCTCGCCGAGGGCGTACTGCGTGGCGTCGGTGTGCCCGGCGAGCGAGATGTAGTTGTCGACATCGTTCAGCAGGCCGCCGATCGAGTGCATGATGTCGACCGTGTAGTCCTTCAACGCCGCACGGCCCTGGTCGAACATCGGCCGGTTCTGCTCGTCGACGACGGTGACCTGCAGACCCTCGGCGGTAATCTCGAGCCGAATCTGATTCTTGAACTGCGCGAACTTCTGGTCGCGCTGGATGGCGTCCTCGAAGCGCTTCTTCAGGCCCTTGAGCTTTTCAGCTTCCTGGCGCTTGAGCTCTGCGCGCGCAGCCTGCAGGTTGATGGTCTGGCGCTTGACGGGCTGATCGGAACGTTGAACCTGACCCGCGCTGCGCGTCAGGTCTTCGCCGCCGCCGTTGAGGATGCTCGATGCATCGCCCGAACCCGAGCCACCGGCGAGCGCGACGCGCAACGGTGTCTGGAAGTACTCGGCGATACCCTTGCGATCGCCTTCGGCCGTCGAGCCAATCAGCCACATCAACAGGAAGAACGCCATCATCGCGGTCACGAAGTCCGCGTACGCGATCTTCCACGCGCCGCCGTGATGACCGCCGCCGGTGACCTTCTTGATCCGCTTGATAACCAGCGGCGGACGCGCTTCGTCGTTCATCCCTGCCTACTTCTTCCCGGCCTTGGCGGCGCCCTTCACGTGCTTTTCGAGCTCCGCGAAGCCCGGCCGCTCGGTCGAGTACAGCACCTTGCGGCCAAACTCGACGGCAACGGTGGGAACCGCATCGTTCAAGCTTGCGAGCAACGTCACCTTCACGCACTCGAACGCTTTGCTCGCCTCGGAAGCCTTCTGCTCGAGCAGTCCGGGCAGCGGCGCAACGAAGCCGTACGACAGCAAAATACCGAGGAACGTGCCGACCAGCGCGTGCGCGATCAGCACGCCGAGCTCCGCCGGTGGCAAGCCCACGGATTCCATCGTGTGCACCACGCCCATGACCGCCGCGACGATTCCGAAGGCTGGTAGGCCGTCGCCTACTTTCTGGATGGCATGCGCCGGCACTTCGGCCTCGTGATGATGCGTGTCGATCTCGCGATCCATGAGCGCCTCGATCTCCATCGCGTTCAGCTTGCCGCTGACCATCAGGCGCAAGTAGTCGGTGATGAACTCGATCAGATGGTGGTCTTTCAGGACCCTCGGGTACTTCTTGAACAACGCGCTGTTCTTCGGCGCTTCGATGTCGCGCTCGACGGCGAGCAACCCTTCCTTACGGGTCTTGTCGAGGATTTCGTACAGCAACGCCATGAGCTCCATGTACAGCGCCTTCGTGTACTTCGAACCCTGCAACAACGTGGGCAGCGCTTTCAGCGTGGATTTGATCGTCTTGGCGGGGCTGCCGATCACGAACGCACCGAGCGCCGCGCCGCCGATGATCAGCAGCTCGAGCGGCTGGTACATCGCACCCATGTGGCCGCCCGCGAGCGAATACCCCCCGAATACCGCACCGAGCACCATCACGTAGCCGACAAGGACCAGCATCCTGCTCTCCAACAGCCAAACGAACGCAAGGGAGAATCGCGGCTCCCCACTGCCTCGTTTTCGGCTCCGCAGCCAGATACTTGAGAGGGAAAACTGGGGACTCAGTCACTCCGGGCGGCGCGTGCTTCTGCCTGTCAGGCCTCGAGCCCGAGCTGCCGATACAGCGCGGCCTCGAATTCCTCCCGAACGGCGAGGCAGGCCGGGGCACAGAACGGGCTCATCTGCATGCAGACGACGCCCGCGAGATCTGCCGCCGGATCGACCCAGAAATAGGTATTCAAGAGCCCGGCCCAGCCAAAGCTGCCGGCCCTGCGCCCCGACGACCGATCGCGAGTTTCGACGAGCACGTTGAAGCCGAATTTCTGCGTGCCGTCCATGAACGCGAAGTCGGCGGTCCGCTCGGGCGCAGCGGTGGTCTGCGGGATTGCGGCGAGCACACCGATCTGATTGCGCGTGAGCTCGCGGACCGAGTCGGCGGACAGGAGCTGCCGGCCGTCGACCCGCCCGCCATTCAGCAGCATACGGAGCAACGCCAGATAGTTTTCCGTCGTGCTGTACAGTCCGCTGCCACCGCGCGGCGCCTCAGGTTCGATCTCGCTCGGCAAAGGCTCGAGACGCGCGGCGGTTTGCGCATGCACGGTCACGAGTCGTTCAGTGTCGGCCGGCAGCGTGAAGGCCGTCTCGTGCATGCCGAGTGGCCCGAGAATCCGTTGCGCGAAGAACTCTGCCAGTGTGAGCCCGGACAGCGGCCGGACAAGCTGACCCAGCACGTCGCTACTGATGCCGTATTGAAACCGCGTGCCGGGCGCATGCAGCAGGAACGGCGGGTTGTAATACTCGGGCTCCGCGCCCATCAACGCGCGCAGCTCGGCGTTGAGAAACCATGTGCCGTAGCCAGCGGTGTGCGTCAGCAACTCGCGCACGGTGATGTCGCGCTCCGCGGGCTCCACGTCATAGTCGCGCGTCGCGAAGTCGAACGCGCGCAGCACGCCCGGCTGGCGAAACGCAGGAAAAAAACGTTTGAACGGCGCGTCGACCTCGACACACCCCTGCTCCACGAGCTGTAGCACCGCGATCGCAGTGACGAGCTTCGTCATCGAGGCGATGCGGAATACGGAGTCGAGCCTCAGCGGTCGCGCCTGATCGACAGCGGCCGAACCGAACGCGCCCCGATACAGGATGCCGCGAGAATCGGTAGCAGCGGCTACGATGCCGGGGATGGCACCCGACAGCACTGCGGCGCGCAGCACACTGTCGAGCTCCGAATCGGTCACCGGCGACCGTCGCTGCGGCGCACGGGATGAGAGCTCTACTGCGCGGGGCGCGCGACCACGTGATACGAGAACGACATCTTCTCGCCGACCGACAAAGCGCCCATCAGAGCCGTGAACGGCTGCATGCCAAGTTCCGCATGATTCAGATCGAACTCGCCGCTTGCCTCGACGCGATCGTCGGTCACCGTCACCTTCGTCGGCACCGTCAGCTCGACTGTGCGACCAAGGAGCTCGATCCTGAGCTTGAATGTCTGCGCCCCGGTCGTGCCGAGCGGCCCCGTGCCGCTCACGCGGATCGTCGGGAACCTGTCGCCGTCGAGCACCCGGTCGGTCAACATGTTGTGACGCGTGCCCTCGACGTCCTTCTCCGTCGGCACACTCGCGAATTCCTCACCGAGGCCGCTGCGTAGCTTGGGATCGTCGATCACGAGATCCGCGACGGGAATCACGATCTCGAAGTGGGATGCCGGGAGATCCTGGCCGGCCACTGTGACGCTGCCGCGTGCGCTCGGGACGGCGATCACGTGATTGTGGCCGAGCCTCGCCAGCGCGCCTGACTTGTAGACGAGCCAGTGGATGTCCGAGGCGGCGCCATCGATCGCGAAAACCCGGTCGCCGCCCTGGGCGGCCGCGAACCCGGACCAGACCAGGCACAGCAGAGTCAACGAGCGCATGGGCGGTCCTCCGTCGCCACCGAAGGCTCTATCGGCCCTCGCGATCACTTTACCACGCAGCCACCACGCCGCCGTTGGCCCGCCTCAAGAATCGCAAGGCCGGGCCGATAACGACTGCGTACCTATTGGCAGTGCGGAACGATTCCGTCGACCCGACGCAGACGAGAGGACCGAGTTTGGATCTAGCAACTCTGATTGGCCTGATCGGCGTGTGCATCGTCCTCGGCACCGCGATCGTGCTCGGCGGCTCGATCTGGGCATTCGTCGACCCTGCGGCCGTCGTGCTCGTCATCGGCGGCACACTGCTGGTCACGCTGATGAAGTTCAGCTTTCGGCAATTTGCGAATGCTACGAAAGTCGCCATCAAGGCGTTCATATACCGCGTGCCCGAGCCAGAGATGCTGATCGACTCCGCCGTCGACCTGGCTCACCGCGCACGCGCCAACGGGCTGCTGGCGCTCGAGGACGCCGAGGTCCCCGACGAGTTCTTCCGCAAGGCCCTGAACCTCGTCGTCGACGGGCACGACCCCGACGTCGTGCGGCTGATCCTGAACAAGGACCTCGAGCTCACGCTGAAACGACATCGCGACGGCCAGGCCATCTTCAAGGCGATCGGCGACGCGGCGCCCGCCATGGGCATGATCGGCACGCTGATCGGCCTCGTCCACATGCTTGGCTCGATGAACGATCCCAAGCAGATCGCGCCCGCGATGGCCATTGCGCTTCTCACGACGTTGTACGGTGCCGTGATTGCAAACCTCGTCGCCATCCCGATCGCGGAGAAGCTCGCGCTGCGCAGCGCCGACGAACGGCTCGCGAAATCGTTGATCATCGACGCCGTCATGAGCATTCAGGACGGCCAGCACCCGCGCGTGATGCAGGACCTCCTGCAGAACTACCTGCCGAAGTCGCAACGACCCGACGAGCAGCGGGCAGCCTGAGCCACTACGATGATCGGCGCCGAGCAGGAGCCAGTCCGCAGCAACGCGCCAGCGTGGATCGTGACGTTCGCCGATCTCATGGTGCTGCTGATGTGCTTCTTCGTGCTGATGCTGTCTTTCTCCAGCATGGATCCGGACGAAGTTCAAGCTAATGTCAGGCTCTTTGCAGCAAGCCTTCGGCGTGCAAACCGAAGTCACCGCGACGGCCGAGCCGAAAGGCACGAGCCTCGATGCTACTGAATTCAGCCCGGCCGTGCCCGAACCGACGGACTCGCACGAAGTGCGACAACATACCGTGGACTCGGAGTTGAACACGCTCGACCTCGGGCTCAAGCAACGCCTGCGCGAACTGAAAGCGCAGGAGGAAGCCGCGGACGAGCAAGCGCAGCAGCTGCGAGCCATTTTTCGTCAGGAAATCGACGACGGCAAACTGCTGATCCGCCAGGAAGGTACGAACGTCACCATTCAGCTCCTTGAAAAGGATTCGTTCCCATCGGGCAGCGCGAGTCTCGAAGCCAGTTCGCTCGACACGCTCGCGAAGATCGGCACGCTCGTCGGCTCCATGACCGGCGCGATCACGGTGTCTGGCCACACCGACAACGTCCCGGTCCGCCCAGGCAACATCTACCGTTCGAACTGGGATTTGTCTGCCGCGCGCGCGGCATCCGTGGGGCACGAGCTGCTCGCTGCCGGCCTCGACCCCACGCGCCTGATGGTGACGGGCCACGCCGACACACAGCCGCGGGTGGCGAACGACTCGGCGGCGAACCGCGCGCTGAATCGGCGCGTGGACATCACGTTCGCGAATGGCCGCGATCGGCCGACTCGTTGGGAAGACGCGGCGCCTGCGCCGCCGCCCTAGAAGCGGATCACGAATCCGACCGTCAGGTACGGCAGCAGGTCGAGATCACTCAGCGAATCGCGCAGTTGTGCCTCTTCGGCGGCGATGTCCTGCTGGAACGCGGCGTCGCCGAGCAGCGTGCCCGAACCACGCAACGTGACTCGCGGCGAGCCCTGATCGAGCACACCGATATCGAACGACATGCCGAAGTGACGTTTCTTGCGGGACCAATCCCAACCGAGCCCGAGGAACGGCGCGGTCTGTTTGAACCCGACCGTACTCGTCAGCACTCCGACTTCCGCCGGCGTGTACGAGGTGTCGCCGATCGTGACGTTACTCGTCGGTCGGCTCTCGCCGTTCAAGCCATTGTCGTTGCGCAAGATGCCGGCGGTTACGCGGAATGGAGACTTGAACGGATGCAAGTCCACACCGATCGAGAGGGAGTCCCAGACGACGTCGAACTGGTAGTCGATACCGGACTCTTCCCCGTCGAAGCCTACTTGCGACCCATTGATGCCGCCACGGATGGCCCAGCGGTCGCTCAGGTTTCGGGTGTACTCCACACCGAGTCCCAAGGCGCCGGCCTTGATGCCGATCGCGTTGTCCCCCGCCCATGCCGCGCCAGGCAACAGGCAGATGCCGGCCAATGTAATACCACGCACCATTGAACCCTCCGAATCCCGTCGGATCGTGAGCTTGTAACACTAACCGCGCGCCACGAACGCGCGCAGGGATGCCGTCACACAACGCCGGCTGAACCGGCGGACGGTCCAGCGGGACTCACTGCCGCCGACCCCTAAGGCGCGAGAGCCAACTTTTAGCCTCGCCAGCGGTCATAAGTCGTGACCGCGCGAGGGTCTGTTGGCCCGTCCGGTTTCAGGTGCTAACGTTGAACGAAGACGGACGCTTGTTCGGCCCAGGACGCAGAGTTCCGCTCATGCCGCTGCCCTTCGGAGATCGTGTCGCAACGCGCTGGCTCGCGCTCGCCGCAGCAGCGCTGCTCGGCGGCTGTGGCGCAACACAAGTCATCGTCGAGGCGAAGTTCCCCACCCCGCTCGTCGAACCACTGCCGGTCAGCGTGGGCATTCTGATTCCCGAAGAGCTCTACAACTACATCTACACCGAGGACGTCCCGGATCAGTCGGTGTGGACGATCGCGCTTGGCGACGCCAACGTCGCGATGCTGCAGCCGCTGTTCAAACGCATGTTCCGCGACACTCGCTCCGTCGATGCCGTACCGACGGGCGGCGCCCTGGCGGGCCTCGATGGCGTCCTCAAGCCCACCATCGCCAAGTTCGAGTTCGACGTGCCCGTAGGTCAACGGGACAAGTTCGTCGAAGTCTGGATTCAATATCAGCTGAGTCTCTACGACGCCGACGGCCGCTCCGTCGTCGACTGGGCGGTCAGCGGCTACGGCAAATCGGAGCTCATGCGCAATCGCCAGGATGCGGTGCAAAAGGCCGCCATCGTCGCCATGCGTGAAGCCGGCGCGACGATCTCTACAAAGTTCGCCGAGCAACCTCAGGTCAAGACTTGGCTAGGGGAGAAAGAACATGCAGCCACACCAGGGGCGGGACCGCAGGCAGCCGCCGCAATCGAAGCGCAGTGACATGAAGTTCACGCACTTCGTCGCCATCGCGCTCGCCACCGGCCTCATCGCCGGCTGCGGCGTGACCTCGCGGGTAGAACCCTACAAACAAGGCACTGCCGTCATCCAGCAAGGCGAGCACGTCGTGGTGCTCGCCCGCAAGCAGCACGCGAACCACGAAGCCGAGGCAGACTTCGTGCAGTGCATCAGCACGGCGCTCGCGAAGGGCGACAAGCCGATCGAAGTGCATCCGTCGAAGGAATTCGAGGACAAGATGTATCCGTGGTTCGAGCCGTCGACCGCGCCCCTTACCACCGAAGACTTATCGCACCTGTTCGAGCGCCCCGGCGTGCTGGATCAGGTGCGTGGCACCGGAGTCCGCTATGTCGTTTGGCTCGACGGCTCCACCGATCGCGTAGCAAGCGGCGGCGGCATCAGTTGCGCCGCCGGTATCGGCGGCGCCGGCTGCATGGGCCTCGCCTGGTGGGAAGACGATTCGCGCTACGACGCTACGGTTTGGGACATCAGAGACCTGCAGTCCGAGGGCACGATTCACGCGGACGTGAAGGGCCGATCCGTCATGCCGGCCATCATCATTCCGCTGCCGTTCATCGCTCACCCGCAGGCCCACGCTTGCCGGGACCTGACGAAGCAGCTCAAACAGTTCCTGACCACGCCCGAGGGCTACGGCGGGCGACCGACGGATGCAGGCTAGCTAACGCGCGGCGCGCGCCGCCCCACGACTCCTGTCTTCCGTGTCCGTCGCACGGCCTTCGTGCCGCGACGACCTGCTGCTGTCGCCGTGCCGCGTGACCGCGGCCGTTCGCCAAGTGACGCGTTCACTGGCACCGGCAACGCAAAACCCTTAGCTTATTCACGAGGACCCGGGCCCACCCCACTGAAATGCCGACACATCCGTCCGACGACGTCGCCGACAACGAACGCACCGACGAACTACCCGTGCTCGTCGAAACCGTCGTGCTCGGTAGCGCGGCGGCTGTCGTAGCCGAGGGTGATTCGCTCGAAGACACGGCCGAACGGACTGCCAAGTTCGTAGGCCCCACCGGCGGCTCGACGGCCGAGATCGAATCTTTGCAGACCGACCTCGCCGCGCGCGGCGCCAGGATCGCCGCGCTCGAGGAAGACATCACTCGGCTGTCGGCGCGCTGGAATGAGGTCGAGCACCATCTCACCGCTCGCGACGACACGAATCGAAGAGCTGAATCGCACGCTCGGCGAACTGCGGCACACGATTGCGGAACGCCAGGTGGCCGAGCAACACCTGGCGACGGAACTGGCGCACCGCGAGGCCGACGTCGAGCGGCTAAATGCCGAGAACGCGGCGCTGCACGCAACCGCTGAAACGATGGAGGCCGACCGCCGTGCGCTGGTGGCGCAATCGACGGTACAGGCGCCCGCAGCCCCGGACTCGAGCGAAGCCGCCGCGCTGCGCGAGGAAGTCGCGAGCCTGAGCGCCTACATCGCCAACCGCAACGACTGGTGGCACGCGTTGAAGTCGCTCGCCGCGGCTTCCACGGAGCGGATCGGCACGCTACAACGCGAGCTGCGAGACTTGAGCGCTGCGCACCGCGACGCGGGCGCGCTGGCTGCTCGCGAATCCGCGCGCGCCGAAAAGCTGCGCGGCGAGCTCGTAGCGGCGACGCACACAGTCGAAAGACAACGTCGCGAGCTCGCCGCCGCGCGCGAGTCGACCGACGTCAAAACGCCTTCCGAAGCACCGCGAACCGAAGCAGCGCGGCCCGCGGCGCCTGCGCCCGCGCCGCGCAGCGTTCCGCCAACCGCCGGTCCGCCGCCAAGCCTGGCTAGCATCGACCAGGAGCTGGCCGGCGCATCCCCGATTCCCACTGCCGGCGCTAGCGATCTGCTGCCGGCTCCGGCGTTCGAGGTCCTGGCCGCTCTCGAAGCCGAGATCGCGCACAAGCGGCAGCAAGTTTCCGCTCAACTCGTCGAGCTGCGCGAACGCGAGCAACGGCTCGAGGCCAGCGCCGCGACGATCGAGCGCCAGCGACAGGACTTGGCGACACTGCGTACCGAGCTCGAGCAGAAGCGCGCCGACGTCGGCCGACTCGAGCGCGCGGTCGTGGACAAAGATCGAGCTCTCGACGCACGCGACGCTCGCCTCGCAACCCTTCAGGAAGAGTTGAACGAACGGCTCGGCGCTATCCAGAAGCTGAACGCCATGGACGTGTCGCTACAGGGGCTGAATTCGAAGATGTCGGATCGCTTGCGGCGCGCCGAGCCCGCACCGGAACCGACCAACACACCGACGTTGGTATGCCTCACTGGTGACGCCCCGAAGCAACTCGCGTTGACGAAAAAGACGATCACGATCGGCCGTGGCCATCATTGCGATATCCAGATTCTCACGCACTTCGTGAGCCGTGAGCACGCTCGAATCATGACGGATCGCGGCACGGTCATCATCGAAGACATGGCCAGCACGAACGGTGTGTTCGTGAACTCGACCCGAGTCGACCGGCACCAACTGCACCACGGCGATCTTGTAACGATCGGCGAGACGCAGTTTCGATTTCTGGAATCGGTGGCACACTAGTCGCCACACGCTCGCGAGACCCCTCGAGGTATGGCCAACGACATCTTGCGTAGAGAAGCCCTCATCGCCGCCACGTTGTTCGCGTTCGGCTTTTTCATCCTGCCTCTCGCGATCTACTGGGTGGGCCGTGAGCTGATCGGCAGCTACTCGACCGACGGCTCCGCGGGAGCCCTCGCGTTGGCCGAAAGCGTCTGGGCGCGATCTTCTGAGTTTCAGGCCGGCGGCATGGGCACTGGTTCTCGCTCCGTACGGCATGGTTCAGCTGCTGCGGCTCACACATCGCCTGTGGCGCGCCGCATCACTGTGATTCCGGTCACAAATCCGCGCCCCAGGCGAGAAGGGTCGCGGCAACGTCTGTTATCGTTTTTCCAGGGCCACTCCTTGTGTCGTCGACATGCTCAAGCTCTTGAAACGCTGGCTCGGCTGGGACGCCGATTCCACTTTGTTCGACTTTAGCGACCTGCGCACGCGGCAGCCGCCAACGATGCACACGCTCGGTCAAAGCGGCTCGCCACCGCCGGTCATCAAGCAGCAACCCGCGGCGCCGAGCGCTGCGCTGCCCCAACGCCGCCGCAAGCCGAAGAGTCGTGACCCCCGCGACATCCTCGACAATCCCCGACTGACCCTCGACAAGCCCGTCGACGACGGCTTCGATCCCTACAACACTGGCGCCTTCAACCGTAGCAGCTCGTGGGAACGCATCGGCCGGCACAAGAAACGCTGAGCCGGCGGCGCAAGCGCCTTCAACGCGGCCAATAGAACCAAGCCGCGAATGCCAATCCAAGACAACAACGCCGCCTGCACCGGCCATCGCCAGGCGGCACGCTGAATCTGCCCGTAGAACGCACCGCCCGCGACGCTGGTCAACACGGCGAAGATCGCGAGACTGCCGAGCAGCGCCGGCAACTCGCTCTCGAGGCGCGGGTATTCCGATCGCAGCACCGTGAACACCACCGTTACCCCCGCCAACGCAAAGCTGATCGCGGCTGCGCTGCCGAGCACGAATCCGAGAAGGGCTACCGATGGACGCATGGGCCCGCTACCTTATCGACCCGGGGCCGGGAACGCTACCGCGCCACGTTCGTGATTCGGTTTGGGTTTTTGGTCGTAACGGACTTGATTCACTGGACTTAGGGCCGGAAACTCACCAAAGTATGGCGTGGTTAGCGGCGTCACGGACTCCAAGGAGGAAACGTGAGGGTGTTGTTCGGCCGATTCTGCACCAGTGCCATCATTTTGACTGCGAGCTGGGCGTCATCCGCCGCAGTCGAGCCGTTGCCGCCACTACAAATGGCGAACAATCAGCACGCCATCGCGAGCAATGTGACGAAGCTTATCGAAGAGCTCCACTACTCGCTACCGCACCTCGACAACTCGCTGTCGTCGGCGATCCTGGACCGCTATCTCGATACGCTCGACGGCAACCGCATGTATTTTACTGCGGCCGACATCGCGAGCTTCAACCGCCTCCGGTACGAGCTCGACGATCGGACCCGCACGGGCGATCTCCAACCGGTCTTCGATATCTTCAACCTGTTCCGTAAGCGCGCCGCCGAGCGCGTCGACTATGCGATCAGCCTGCTCGCGACGGAGCCCGACTACACCGTCGACGAGTCGTTCCGCTGGGATCGCAACATGCTGCCGTGGCCGTCCTCGGAAGCCGACCTGAACGACGTGTGGCGGCAGAACGTCAAGAGCGACGCGTTGCGGCTCATGTTGACGGGTAAGACCTGGACCGAGGCATCGAAGGTTCTGAAGGAGCGTTACGAGCGTTCGTACAAGCGCGTCACGCAGCTGACCACCGACGACGTGTTCGAGACGTATATGAATGCGGTGGCCCACAACATGGACCCGCACTCGAGCTACCTGTCGCCGCGCCAGAGCGAGGAATACCGCATCCAGATGAGCCTGTCGTACGACGGCATTGGCGCCTCGCTGCAGCTCGAAGACGACTACGTCAAGGTCATGAACATCATTCCGGGCGGCCCCGCGCAGATCGACGGGCAGCTGAAACAGGAAGACCGCATCACCGGCGTAGGCGAAGGCGGCACCGAGCCCGTCGACGTCATCGGCTGGCGGCTCGACGACGTCGTGTCGAAGATTCGCGGCCCCGGCGGCACGAAGGTCCGCCTGCAGGTGTTGCCGGCCGGCGCACAGCCGGGCTCGCCGGAGAAAATCATCGAGCTGAAGCGCGACAAGATCAAGCTCGAGGAACAGGCCGCGAAGAAGCAGCGGCTCGAGATCCCGTTCGAGGGCAAGACGTACAAGATCGGCGTGATCACCGTGCCGAGCTTCTACCAGGACTTCGCTGCCCGCAGCCGCGGCGAGGAAGACTACACGAGCACGTCGCGAGACGTGAGCCGCCTGCTCGACGAGTTCAAGGCCGAGGGTGGCATCGACGGCCTCGTCATGGACCTGCGCGCAAACGGCGGCGGCCACCTGTCCGAGGCCACGGAGCTGAGCGGCCTGTTCATCGAGCGCGGGCCGATCGTGCAGCTGCGCGAGACTCGCGGCACGATCCAGGTGCTCGACGATCCGAGCCCGACGGCCATCTACGGCGGCCCGATGGCCGTGCTCGTCGATCGCTACAGCGCGAGCGCGTCGGAGATTTTCGCCGCCGCGATCCAGGACTACGACCGCGGCATCATCATCGGCCAGCAGACCTTCGGCAAAGGCTCGGTGCAGAACCTCTTCCCGCTCGACCGACTCATGCGCGGCACCGACAACGGCCAGCTGACGCTGACGATCGGCAAGTACTACCGCGTGACAGGCGAGAGCACCCAGCATCGCGGCGTGATCCCCGACATCGAGCTGCCCTCCGCCGTCGACACCTGCGACCGTCGGCGAAAGCACGCGCGACACGGCGTTGCCGTGGGACCGCATTCAGCCGACCCGCTTCAAGCCCGATCCGCGCCTCGCCACGGAGATCCCGGACCTGCGCGCGCATCAGGCCGCGCGGGCCGCGAAGGACCCCGACTACGCGCTACCTGCTAGGCGACGTAGCGGCGTTCAAGGAGATCGCCGCGCAGAAGAGCGTGTCGCTGAACATGCAGAAGCGCGTAGCCGAGAACAAGAAGATCGACGAAGGCCGCCTCGCGCGCGAGAACGCGCGCCGCGCGGCGCAGGGGTTGCCGGCCCTCGCGAAGGTCGAGGAACTCGAATCGGCGGAGCGCCCGGAGAATGTCCTGCTGCGGCAGGCCGCCCGCGTCGTAGCGGAGCTTGCCGAGGTGGACGGGCCGCGTCAGCGGCAGCTGGTGAGCGGCTCCGAAGGAGCGCGCAAGCCGGAGGCACGGCCGCAGTAAAGCGCGGCCGCAGGGCCTAGCGCATCACGGCCAGCAGGTCCCAGTAGTCGTCCGCGACGACGTTGATGCGCAGCGGCGCGTCGGCGGATCTGCGCGCGAGGTCGACCTCAGTATTGGCCTGAGCGCTCGGAGCTTCTCGGAATCAGCTGCACGGACCTTCGATGCTCGGCACGGAATCCGTGTCGTTTCGATATTTGACTTCCGTCAGCAGCAGGTCCGTCCGGCGTTTGACCTGATCGGCCAGCGTCTTCTGCTGCTTGAGCTCTTCGATCTTCTCGCGGATACGCTCGACCATTCGATCGCAATCGCGCCGATCGCCGAACTTCATGTCGCCTACCGGTCGCTCCGTGGAGGTCTTGGCCAGCGAAGCCAGATCGTGCTCCGAGAAGTGCACGACGAGGTGCTGAGCCAGCCCGATGATCGCGCAATTGATCAGGCGCCGGCTCTCGAGCGACAAGCTCCTCCGGTTCGGGCAGAGGCTCGCCCTGGATCTTCTCGGCGAGCTCGCGCAGCTCCGCGAGCTTCTCGTCGAGCATGTGCCGACCGTCCTGCAGACCCGCGATGCGACGTTTCAGACCCGGACCGCGAAACCACCGGAGCAGACGGTTCATGCGTTCCAGCTGCTGCCTCCGAGCGGGTCGAGGTCATCGACCACGGCACGGCGCTTATCGGCGAGACCACTCGACCTTCTCGTTGATGGCATCGAGACGCCGTTTGCGCTTGGCGATCTCGGCGTCCTGGACCTGCGCGCGCTCGCGCTTCTCGCGCTGCATCTGCAGCTCCTTGCCGAACTGCTCGAGGCGCTGGGCACCGATGCGCCACAGGTGCCGGAGCTGGAAGTAGACCATCGCGTTGGCGGCGGCCAGCGGGTTCGTCAGCAGCCGCTCGAGGCCTTCGAGCTGCTCCTGCGCCCGGACGATCGCGCCTTCCTGCTCCTTCAGCTTGTCGAGCAGCTCGAAGCGCTCGCGCCGTAAAGCCTTCAGCTCGCGTTTTACGCCGGCGCGATTCCAGTACAGCTTCAGGAGCTGCTCTGCCGGTTCCTCGGCCTGGCGATCCAGTAGCGCGCTCAGCATTTGGCGCCCTGGATTCTGTAACACCGCTCCATGACGCGAATATAGCGTTCGGCCACGGCGTCAAACCGTGACTCAAAGCAAGGATCGGGGAGATGCGAGGCCGCTTAGAGCGGCTGGCGAACGCGGCGGTCGAGCCTATGACCGACGTCAAACAGATAGTCGAGCCACTTGTTCAGCGTCATATTCACGCGCCATCGCCGGTCGAGCTCGGCGCCGCTGCTAGCGGCGAGCTCGCGCAGCTTGTGGTGGCAATGCCGATCCCGGCCGCTGACCGCCTCCGCGAGGCGTGCATCGTGGTAGACACGCAGCGATCAGATCGGGGTCTGCCACCGTGACACCTTCTGCCTCGGGGAACCAATACGTCAGCTTCAGAGTGGTGGTGTAGGGCTCGCGGCGCATGATCGTGGCGTGCAGGTCGATGTCCTCCGGCGCAGCCGAGATCACGCTATCGCTCGGCCAGTCGAATGCCGCCGTGAGGTTGTGGAGCTTGATGTAGTTGCTCTCGTACAGCGTCATGAGCCCGGTGAACGTACCGGGCCGATACACGCATTCCGGGATGATGAGGCTGTCCGACGAGCATCCTCGATTACCCTCCCACGTCACCAATCGGAGCGGCGCTTACGCCGTAGGCTCGGCGCGATGAGCCCAATCACGACGCCCCCGAAGAGCACGCCGGCGCCGACAATGAACCAGTTCTGTTTATCCTGACTCGCGAGACGGGTATTCGCACGCAGTGAGCTCCTCGACCTCGCGCTCACGCTGAATCAGGCGTTGCCGAAGGCTCTCGTTCTGGTCGCGCATCTCGACGACATTCGCGGCCGCCGTCCGCAGATCCGCAAGATCCTTGCTGACCTGTTCGTGATTTGTGCGCGTCTGCGCGAGATCCGTCTTCGTGCTCGCCGAGCTCGGCAGTCAGCGAGCTCGACCTGCTGCTCGAGCTCCGTGGCACGCGCCTTCGCCGTGGCGAGGCTACGCTCCGCTGCCGCCAACTTGTCCCTGGCGATCGGCTCCGAGGTCAGAAACCGCGTCAGGATGAAGCCCTCGGTGCCTTGATCTTGCACGCGGACGCGCGAATAGCCGGCCCCGGCATCCTCTGAGAACCTGGACGGCGGTGCCGGCCTCGAGATTGCGCAGGATCAGGTACTCGGTGCTCGGCCCGCGCCGCAATTCGACGATCGTGCGATCGGTGACGTAGCGCGTCTGCGCATGCGCGCTCGTCGCGAGCAACAGCAGAACAATCACAATCGATCGAGCTCGCATTCCCAGGTCCCGTGATACCACGATGGTCCGAGCCTAGCCTATCCCTGTTGCCAGGGAAACCGGCGCTCGCGCGTTTTGTGCGCGGCTTCAGGAATTGGCCGTTAGATGCCGAAAACAAGCTGCTCGCGGTAGAACCTGAGCTCGCGGATCGAGTCGTGGATGTCGGCGAGCGCGAGGTGCATCGATTTCTTCTCGAAACGATCGCCGACCTCCGGCATCCATAGCTTCGCGAGAATCTTCAGCGTCGACACATCGAGATTGCGGTAGTGAAAAAACGCCGCGAGCTCCGGCATGTGCCTGACCAGGAACCGCCGGTCCTGACAAATGCTGTTGCCGCAAATCGGCGACGCTCCCTGATCGACGTACTGGCGAATGAACGCGAGCGTGGCCTGCTCCGCTTCCGCTTCGTGACATCGTGCTCGCGCGCACGCGCTCGGTCAGCCCCGAGCTGCCGTGCTGCCGCGTGTTCCACTCGTCCATCGCGCCGAGCACGTCGTCGGCCTGATGAATGGCGAGCACGGGCCCTTCCGCCAAGCACGGTCAACTCCTTGTCCGTGATCACCGTAGCGATCTCGATGATTCGGTCGCGATCGGGATCGAGCCCCGTCATCTCGAGATCGATCCAGATCAGATTCTCCTTGCGATTCACGTCGACGTTCTCCATGGATGCACGGCGCTAGCCCAGCGCGCCTTTCAGTGGGCGGCCGCCGAGCACGTGCAGATGCGCGTGGAACACCACCTGGCCGCCTTCGCGATTCACGTTCATCGCCACGCGATAGCCCGGCAGGCTGCTGTCCGCCGCCAGATCGCTTGGCCGTGAGCAGGAGCCTGCCGATCAGCGCGGCGTGCTCCGGATCGAAGTCGTTCAGCGTGGCCACATGAACTTTCGGGATCACGAGCCAATGGAATGGCGCCTGCGGATGGATGTCCTTGAACGCAAGGATCTCGTCGTCTTCGTAGGCGTCGATCGGAAGGCAACTTCCCCGCCACGATCTTGCAGAACAGACAGTCGGAATCGACTGCGCTTCGCCATGCGTCACTCTCCGTCGCCGGCGGACCTCGATCTCGCGGCGCCCCGTCAACGCGCGCGCCAGCGTACCGCCGTCGATGTACTCGAGCTCGCCGCCTACCGGCACGCCGTACGCGATGCGGCTCGCGCGCAACCCATGCTTGTGCGCGAGCGTTGCGACGAGATGTGCCGTGGCATCGCCCTCCACGGTAACGCTGGTGGCCAAGACCACCTCGCTGAAGCGCTCGGCCGCGAGCCGGCGCTCGAGCAGCTCGAGCCCGAGCTCCGCAGGTCCAATGCCGTCGATCGGCGACAGATGCCCCATCAGCACGAAGTAGCGGCCTCGGTAAGCGCCCGACTGCTCGATCGCGAGCAGATCGGCGGGCGTCTCGACGACGCACAGTTGACTCGCGTCGCGCCGGTCGCTTGCACAGAAGCGGCACAGCGCCTCCTCCGTGAGCATGCGGCAGCGCTCGCAATTGCGGATCGAGCGCATCGCGCTGTCCAGCACGGCGGCAAGCCGCCCAGCCGCCTTCGCGATCCTTGTCGAGCAAGTGAAACGCCATGCGCTGCGCCGACTTGACGCCCACGCCGGGCAGGCACTGCAGCGCCTCGATGAGTTGATTCAGCAGCGGCGAGTAGACGTCGGCCACGCGGGTCAGAACGGCAGCTTCAGACCGGGCGGCAGCGCCAGACCGCCGGTCACGGCCGACAGCTTCTGCTGCACCGTCTGCTCGACCTTGCGATTCGCGTCGTTGAACGCCGCGGCCACGAGATCCTCGAGCATTTCCTTGTCGTCGCGCAGCAGCGACTCCTCGATCGTGACGCGCCGCACTTCGTGCTTGCACGTCACGACGACCTTGACCATGCCGCCGCCCGCAACGCCTTCCACCTCCATCGAGGCGAGCTCGTCCTGGGCCTTCTGCATGTTGGCCTGCATTTCCTGCGCCTGGCGCATCAGTTGGCTCAGGCCTTTCATACCGTTCCTCGCAATCGCATCTTGCATCCCTCATTTCGTCGAACGAATGCTATCGGCTTCCAGCGTCGCCTCGAACGCTGCCTGCATCGGTCTTCACAGTCGGATCGCCCTCGATCGCCTCGCGCGCTTCGCGCATGCGCTGGTTTTCGTTCGCCTTGCGAACCTCGGCCGGCGTGGGTCGCGCGGGTTTGCCGGCGGTGATCGTAAGGCGCAAATCGCGACCGTACTGCTCCTGCAGCGCCGTTTCGATTCGCGCGCGCAGTTGCTGCGTGTTCAGATGCTCCTTGTCGCGCGGCAGCACGAGCTGCCACGCGCCGCCTGCATTCGACTGCAGGTCGCAATTGTCGGCCAGCTGTCGCGCCGCGCCCGCGCAGATCCGAGCGCCTGGAGCACGGCCGGCCCAATCCGACGACGCGTGCGCTTCCGGCCGTCGGCGCTCTGGCCTGCTCTGCCTTCGGCGCCGCGGCCGTCGACCGGCGATCTGCCCGACGCGGAGCGGCGGACCCGGTGGCGGCGGAGCTTGCGGCGCCGCGGGCGCGGCTCGCGGCAGCGGGCGCGCGGCGCGGCGCCATCGGCGGCCGGCCGAAACGCCAGCATGCGCAGCATCGTCATCTCGAAGCCCATGCGCGGATCGCGGCAGATCGGCAGATCACGCCGCCCGTTCAGCGCAATCTGGTAGTAGAGCTGCGTATCCTCCGCACCGAGCTGCGCGGCGAGCGGCGCCACGGCCGCGAGCTCCTCGTCGTCGCTGCGGCCGCCCACGAGCTGCAGCACGGCGATGCGCTGCAACGTTTCGAGCAGGTCGTCGAGCACTGCTCCATAGTCGGGCGCGTCGCTCGTCGAGCCGCTCGACCTCCGCGAGCAGCGCAGCCCCGTCCTCACGCGCCAGCGCTTCGATCAGCTTCCGACACGTGATCGCGATCGATGCTGCCGAGCATCGTGGCCATCAGCGGGCCATCGACCTTGCCGCCGCCGAACGCGATGCCCTGGTCGAGCAGGCTCAACGCGTCGCGCATGCTGCCATCGGCGGCGCGCGCGACGGCCTTCAGCCCTGCCGCGATCGGCGGGTATTCCCTCGGCTGCGCAGATCTTCTCGAGTTGAGCCTGGATCTGCGCTGCAGTGAACCGCTTCAGGTTGAACTGCAGGCAGCGCGACAGCACGGTGACCGGCAGCTTCTGCGGATCCGTGGTCGCCAGCAGAAACTTCACGTGCGGCGGCGGTTCCTCGAGCGTCTTCAAGCAGCGCATTGAAGGAATGATTCGACAGCATGTGCACCTCGTCGATGAGGTACACCTTGAAGCGACCGCGCGTGGGCGCGTACTGGACGTTGTCGAGCAAGCTCGCGCGTGTCGTCCACGCGCGTGCGCGACGCAGCGTCGACCTCGATCAGGTCCACGAACCGCCCTTCGTCGATCGCGGTGCAGGCGGCGCACACGCCGCACGGCTCCGCCACGATGCCCGTGTCGCAGTTCAACGCTTTCGCCAGCAGACCGCGCGACCGTGGTCTTGCCGACCCCGCGCGTGCCGGTGAACAGATAGGCGTGATGCAGGCGATTCTGCTTGAGCGAGTTCGCGAGCGCCTGGACGACGTGCGGCTGGCCGACGAGTTGCTCGAACCGTCGCGGCCGCCATTTCAACGCCAGAACCGTGTAACTCACGCCTGCTTATGCTCCGGAGAAGAATGAGGTCCGCGCCAGCCCTACCCCGGCACCCAACCGGGCTGCTACCGCTGCTCCCTTCCGGGCCTGACGGGGTTTACAGCTGGTTGTCGCGGGGGAACCGACGCGGACCGCCGCTACTTTACCAGCCCGAACCACCGCGTGCGATTGCGTCCGCGCCGTGTTTGAAACGGCGGCGAATTCTGGGCTACCCTGCCGCCCGACTCTGAGCTTGGGTCGCAATACGGGAGAGGTGGCCGAGCGGTTGAAGGCGCACGCCTGGAAAGTGTGTATACGCCCAAAAGGTGTATCGAGGGTTCGAATCCCTCCCTCTCCGCCACCCACGCTCATCGCCGATCACTGGCAGCGCGCCTGAAGCCCACGACAGGCCAGCGCGCGCCACACGCTCGATAAGGGGGATGTCCATGCGCGTATCCATCACTGCCGTCTTTGCGCTCGCTTGCGCCCACGCTAACCATGGCGCAGGCCGGCAACGACTTCAACAAGCCGTTCCCGCCGCATCGCGTGATCGACAACGTCTACTTCGTCGGCACCGAGGCGCTCGGCACGTTCCTGATCACGACGCCGGCCGGACACATCCTGATCAACAGCGACTTCGAGGCCACCGTGCCGCTAGATCCAGCGCAGCGTCGCCGAGCTCGGCTTCAAATTCGACGACATCAAGATCCTGCTCGGCAGCCACGCGCACGGCGACCACATGGAGGGCGACGCGCTGGTCAAGCAGCTCACGGGCGCGCAGGTCATGGCGATGGCCGAGGACGTGCCCGCCCTGCGCACGATGAAGCCGCACGGCAAGGAACATCCGATCGATCGCGTACTGCACGACGGCGAACAGGTTTCGCTCGGCGGCACCACGCTGATCGCGCATCGCACGCCCGGTCACACGAAGGGCTGCACGAGCTGGGGGCTGAAGGCGACCGAAAACGGCAGCCAATACGACGTGCTGATCGTCTGCAGCTACGGCGTCAACGACAATTACGTGCTCGTCGGCAACCGCGACTATCCCGAAATCGCAGACGACTACGAAGCCACGTTCGCGAAGGCGCGCACGCTGCCGGTCGACGTGTTCCTGGGCGCGCACGGCGTCTTCTACGGCTTGACGGAAAGTACGCGGCGCTGCAGAAGCGCGCAGGCCCGGTCAACCGAATCCGTTCGTCGACCACGCCGGTTACCTCGCGCACGTCGCGACGCAGGAGGCAGCGCTTCCGCACGATGCTCGAAGCGCAGCGCAAAGCCGCGCGCTGACGTCCGCCCCTACTTTCGACCACAAAAGGCGTTTATGCTTCGCCTCTTTCTCCCCATCCGTCTCACCGAGGAATTAAGATATGGCCGACAAGAAAATCATTGCAGTACTAGGCTCGACCGGCGCGCAAGGCGGCGGACTCTGCCGCTCGATCCTGGCGGACGCCGCCGGCGGTTTCGCGTGCCGCGCGATCACGCGCGACACCAGCAAGGACAAGGCCAAGGCCCTCGCTGCCGCGGGTGCCGAGGTCGTCAAGGCCGATCTCGACGACGTCGAGAGCCTGAAGAAGGCGTTCGCGGGCGCCTACGGCGTCTACGCCGTCACGAATTTCTGGGAGCACTTCTCCGGCGAGAAGGAGAAGGCCCAGGCCAAGAACATCGCCGATGCTGCCAAAGCCGCTGGCGTGAAGCACGTGATCTGGTCGACGCTCGAGGACATCCGCAAGTTCATGAAGCCCGACGACAAGCGCATGCCGATGCTGCAGGAGAAGTACCGCGTGCCGCACTTCGATGCCAAGGCCGACGCCAACGCCTCCTTCGCCGGCCTACCGACGACGTTCCTCGTGACGTCGTTCTATTGGGACAACCTCTACACGTTCGGCCTCGGCCCGAAGAAGGGCGACGACGGCCAGCTCGCCTGGGCGTTCCCGATGGGCACCGCCAAGATGGCGGGCATCGCCGCCGAAGACATCGGCAAGGTCGCGTATGGCATCTTCAAGGCCGGCAACGAGTACGTCGGCAAGACGGTCGGCATCCTCGGCGAAGCGCTGACGATCGATGAGATGGGCAAGGTGCTGAGCAAGGTGCTCGGCGTCGGCCCGATCAAATACAACGCCGTCGAGGCCGACGTGTACCGCAGCTTCGGGTTCCCCGGCGCCGACGAGCTGGGCAACATGTTCCAGGCCTACCGCGACTTCGAGAAGCCGATGCTCGCGAACCGCAGCCTCGACGGTGCGCGCAAACTGAATCCTGCATTGCAGTCGTTCGAGCAGTTCGTGACGAAGCAGGCGGCAGCGATCAAGACGGCGATGGGCGTCTAGCCAGAGTCGATCGCCCGACCGATCGACAAAGGCGCCGCGTGGGGCAACTCCACGCGGCGCTTTTCTTCGGACAGGCTCTCTATCGCGTGGGTGCAGGCTCGCGCGCAGCTCGGCTCGCACCGGTCTCCGCGAAATAGTTCGTGATGCCGTCGGGATCGTCGAGCCAGATAGTGCGCAGATCGAAGCCGCGAAGACCAGACAGCGGCTGCTCGACCGCGATGTGTCGCTCCTTCGCGAGCGCGTCGACCACATCCACGTTCGAAACGACGTACTGGATGCCGCCGCTGCCGGTGTCGGCCGGCAACTCCATGCCGAAGCTGCGCAGACTCAACGTAGTCGCGCCATGGCGAAACCCGTACTTCGTCGTGCCGAACCGCGCGTCGTGCACCGGTGGCAACTCCTCGAGGCCCACGAAGCTGCGGTAGAACGCGCGGCTGCGTTCGAGATCGGCCACGGTGAGCCCCACCTCGATCGCCGCAAGCTGTTCGGGCGTGGCTGCCGGCACGATCACGAGCTCCACCGGCTGGCCGTCGGGGTCGATCACCAATGCGGTGCGCCTGCCGTTATCGCCGAGCGCCGCGAACACGGGAGCCCCGAGGCCGTGCTCGACGAAACGGCGGCTGAGCGCCGCTTCGTCGGCGAAGACAAACGACACGAGGCGCAGCCCGGTGGCCGCCTTGACGCCGCCGGGCCGGTACACGCGGTTGCCCACCTGCTTCGTGAGCTTAAGCTCCTGCGCACCAGCCTGGAAGCGAGCCACGCCGCCGTTGCCAACGCTGAAAGTCGTCAGCTGCTTGAAACCGAGCACCCCGCCGTAAAACTCGAACATTCGCTCGGGCTCGACGGCGAACCGCCTGAACACATTCATCGATGGTTGCCACAAAACGGGTGACGTCGTCGCTGGCAACTGCTCCGGAGTCTCGCCCTCGACGACTCCTCCCGCGCTCACGACTAAAACGCCGAGCAACACTGCACTGCGAACGTTCATGGTCATCACCCTCGCTGCAGGCGAACAAATCGAGTGTGAATCACGCACGGCGTCGGTACAATCGCGGTCTCATGTGGAAACTACTCATCGCTATCATCGTGCTCGGGGTCGGCGCCGCGGCGCTGTGGGTCAATGCAGGTCGCGCGCCAGGGCCGACGATCGAGATTGGCGGCCCTGAAGTCATCGGCCAAACCGGCGAGATCTCGGTCACCGTGACGGCGCCGAACGGCGCGCTCACGGACTTCCAGGTCAGGCTCGCGCAAGACACACTTCAACACGCCCGTCTTCGCACTGACGCCGGAAACGGCGAGCGCGCTCAAGCCCGATGGCGACCGCGTCACGGTCACGCGCCCCGTAGGCAAACGGGTGATACCGGAGCTCAAGCCCGGCGCCGCAAAGGTCACGGTGTCGGCGGTGCCGCCCGGTGCTGTTCGGCTTTCGCGAGGCCCACGCCGACGGCCACGCGCGACATTACGGTGCGGCTGAATCCACCGCAGATCGCCGTGCTGTCGCAGTTCCACTACGTGAACCACGGCGGCTCGGAGATGGTCGTGTATCGCGTGACGCCGCCGGATTCGGAGTCGGGCGTGCGCGTCGGCGATTACGAGTACCGCGGCTTTCCCGCGAGCGGCGCCGGCATCCCGGCCAACGATCCCGGCCTGCGCGTCGCGTTCTTCGCTCTGCTCTGGGACCAGACCGGTGAATACGCCGATCTCGGTGTTCGCGCGCGACTCGATCGGCAACGAAGGCCGAGGCAGCGTTCGACTACCGCGTGTTCGACAAGCAATTTCGCGCGAGCAAGATAACTCTGGACGACCGCTTCCTCGCGCGCGTCGTACCGCCGATTCTCGCGAACTCGACTGAGCTGCACGTCGACGACCCGACCAACATGCTGGCCTCCTACCTCGCGATCAACCGCGAACTGCGCCGCATGAACAACGAGACGATCACGAAGCTGTCGCACGAGACGGCGCCGGAGATGCTCTGGCGCGGTCACTTCAAACAGCTGCTGAACACGGCCGTCGAGGCTGGCTTCGCCGATCAGCGCACGTACGTCTACAAGGGCCAGGACGTCGACCATCAGGTGCACCTCGGCTTCGATCTCGCGTCCGACCGCAGGCGCGCCCGTCAAGGCCGCGAACCGCGGCCGAGTGGTGCACGCCAGCTGGCTCGGCATCTACGGCAACTGCGTGATCCTCGATCACGGCATGGGGCTGCAGTCGCTGTATGCGCACTTGTCCTCGATCAGCGTGCAAGTGGGCCAGACCGTGGACCGCGACGCAGAGCTCGGTCGCACCGGCGCCACCGGACTCGCAGGCGGCGACCACCTGCACTTCACGATGCTGCTCAGCGGCAACGCCGTGACGCCGATCGATTGGTGGAGCTGGCAGTGGGTTCAGGACCGGATCATGCGCAAGCTCACGGAAGCGGGGGCTCCCGCAGGCGTCGCGGCCGACCGCTGATTCAGCCGTCCTCTTCCTGATGCGGCGTAAACACGAGCTTGTCGATGCGCCGGCCGTCCATATCGACGATCTCATAGCGACCCGTGCGGTCGACGAACGTGTCGCCGACGATCGGCAGCCGGCCAAGCCGATGCAGTGCGAAGCCCGCGACCGTATCGAAGGTCCGAGAGCCACGTAGGCCGAGCAGGCCCAGGCGATCTTCGAACTCGCCGATCGCAACGCTGCCGTCTACGAGCCATGAGCCGTCGGCGCGCCGCACGAGCGACGGCGCGAACTCGCTGCCGATCTCCGGCAGCGCGCCAGCCACAGCCTCGATGATGTCCGCCAGCGTCACGATCCCCTGCGTCGCACCGTATTCGTCGACGACGATGGCCATGTGCACCCCCTCGCGACGGAAGCCCTCGAGCAGCCTCAACACGGGCGTGCCGTCGAGCACGACCAGCGGCTGGACCAGGACATCTGCGAGAGCGATCTCTTGACCCGCGAGCGCGATACGCGCGAGATCCTTCATGTGCACGACGCCCAGCGGGTTGTCGATCGTCTCGCGACATACCGGAAAACGCGATAGCCGGCGAGAATCGAGCTGCGCCACTATATCCGCAGGGGTCGCGGTCACGTCGAGCCACGCGACCTCCGTACGCGGCGTCATGATCGAGCGCGCCGTTCGATCGGCTAGGCGCAGCACGCCCTCGATCATCTCGCGTTCCTTCGGCATGAACACGCCGGCACGTGTGCCCTCCGCGACGAGCAACCGCACTTCGTCTTCCGTGACCGTGAGCTCGCGCGCGCCCGCAGCGCCGAACACGCGCAGTAATCCGTTGGTCGAATGACGCAGTAGCCAGACGGCCGGCGCCGCTAGTCGTGCAAGCTGCCGCATCGTCGGCGCCAACGCGGAGGCGATACCTTCCGGGTCGCGCAGCGCGATCCGCTTCGGCACCAGCTCGCCGACCACCAGAGATACGTACGTGACCGCGACCACGACGATGGCGATCGCGGCCGGTTCGCTGTAGGGAGCGAACGCCGGCCAGGCGTTCAGCCAATCACGCAGACTGATCGGCGAGCGTGGCACCGCTGAACGCTCCCGCGAGCACGCCGATCAACGTAATGCCAACCTGCACGGTCGACAGAAAATCCGTCGGCTCGTCGAGCAATCGGATCGCGACTCGCGCACCTCGATGGTGCGTCTTGACGAGACTCTGCAGCCGGCTGCGACGCGAGGAGACCACCGCCATCTCCGACATCGCGAGCAGTGCATTCACGAGCATCAGCGCTACGATGACGACAATTTCAGTCAGCATGGATCGGCTCCCGACAACTGCTTCCGGCGCGCGCACGGCAACAGGCGTATTGGATCGGCGGCGAGGCACGCCGCTCGCGTTCGCGCTCCTGCTAGGAGGCTACTTCGATTCGTCAGGGTGGCGGCGCTGCTGGCGCCGCTCGCGACGACTCGGTTTCTGTGCCGCGCCGGCATCAGACCCGGCCTTCGCGGCATCCGCGCGTCCGCCGAGCTGGATCTGCTCGGAGAATGCGGGCGGGTCTTCGAGACACGGCTGAGTCGGCGCACGGTTATTGGCGACCACCGGCGGAAGGCGCAGGGCATCGGTCTCGCTGGGCGGCGTCAGATCGTCCGGAATCTGCACGGGCGACGCCGACGCGGCGTTCGCGTAGCGTCGCGTGTCCTCGCAACCGCTGGTATTCGAGCGATGGCAACCTACGAGAATCACGCAGCCGACGCAGACCGCAACAACGAGAACCCGGTGACGCATCATCACGCGGCCGCGACGCGAACGCCCGCGGCCATCATTGCATCGAGCACGGCAGCGTGGAACTGTGGGGCGAGTGAAGTCAGCGGCAGCCGAATACCTGGGCCGATCAGGCCCATCTGCTGCACGGCCCACTTCACGGGGATCGGATTGCTCTCGCAGAAAAGATCACGATGCAGCGGTTGGAGCGCGGAATCGATTCGCTCGGCTTCCGCGCGCTTGCGCGCGCGCGCTGCATCGCAGAGCCGGCGCATGCCTGCGGCAGCAACATTGGCGGTCACGGAGATCACGCCGTCCCCACCCTGCAACATGAATTCGCAGGCAGTTGCATCGTCGCCGCTCAGCAATGAAAACTCTGGCCCACAGCCGTCTCTGAGCACGTGCACGCGATTCAGTTCCCCGGTAGCTTCCTTGATACCGTTGATATTCGGATGCCCCGCGAGCTTGATGACCGTGTCGGGCTTGAGATCGACGCCCGTCCGGCCCGGCACGTTGTACAGGATCACAGGGCGCGTCACGGCGTCGGCCACGACTGAGAAATGCCGGCGCATGCCTTCCTGAGTCGGCTTGTTGTAGTAAGGCGTAACGACGAGAAACGCAGCTACGTCCAAGCGATCGACGGCGCGCGACAGTTTCAGCGTTTGCGTCGTGGAATTCGAGCCAGTGCCCGCCATGATCGGGATGCGGCCCGCGGCGAGCTCGCACGCTTTCGCGACGATGTCGACGTGCTCCTCGTGATCGAGAGTGGCCGACTCGCCGGTCGTGCCGGCGACGACCAGCACCTCGGTGCCCGACTCGACGTGGAAGTCGATGAGCTTCGCGAACTGGCGGATAGTTGACCTTGCCGTCCGCGTCCATCGGCGTGACTACCGCCACCATACTGCCGGATAACATCTTCGAGACCCTGCTACGCCCGACATCAAGGGGCGCAAGATACTAACGGGCGGGTCGTGGGCGGCGCAACCGGAGCGTTGCGGCGCCTATCGGTTCAAGGTACACTGGCACGCTGATCAGGCCCGAGACGCTTCGTAGAATGGAACAACTCATGGTCATCTCCGCCATCGGCGGCGACCCGACGGCTGTCGTGCAGGAGCTGACCCGGGTCATCCTCGATTCCGGGGGTAATATCAAGGAAAGCCGCATGGCGTCCTTCGGCTCGGAAGTCGCGATGCTGCTTCTGGTCTCGGGCAACTGGCACACCATCAGCCGCATGGAACGCGAGCTGAACCGCTTTGCCGGCAACAACGGCGTCACCATGCAGCTGAAACGCACGGAGCCGCGTCGCTTCGGCAAGGAACTGCTGCCCTATGCGGTCGACGTCGTCGGCCTCGACCAGCCGGGTGTCGTACACAGCCTGAGCGGCTTCTTCGCCGCGCGGAAGGTCGAGATCGCCGAGGTTTCGACGCGTAGCTACGCCGCTACGCACACCGGCGCGCCGATGTTCTCAGTTCAGATGGCAATCAACATCCCAGCCAGCGTCCACATCTCGGGGCTTCGCGAGGAGTTCATGGACTTCTGCGACCAGCTGAACGTCGACGCCATCATGGAGCCGGTCAAACAGTCCTGATCCGCACGAGACGAGCATGCCCACACCGACCGTCGGCAAGAAGATTCCCGCGTTCAGCGTCACAACGACCGCTGCCACCAAGCTTACGAACAAGGATCTCGCCGGCACGCCGTACGTTCTGTATTTCTATCCGAAGGACGACACGCCGGGCTGTACGCTCGAAGGCAAGGATTTTCGTGATCAGCACGCCCGGTTCAAGCGCCTGAAGGTCAGGATTCTCGGCGTGTCGCGGGACACCTTGAGTTCGCACGCCAAGTTCCAGCGCCAAATACGAGCTGCCGTTCGAGCTCGTCTCCGACCCCGAGGAAGCGTTATGCCGTCTGTTCGACGTCATGAAAGACAAGAACATGTACGGTAAGAAGGTGCGCGGCATCGAACGCAGCACATTCCTGGTCGATGCTGGCGGCGTGCTGCGGCACGAGTGGCGCAAGGTCAAAGTCGATGGTCATGTCGCAGAGGTTTTGGCGGTCGCCGCGCAGATTTGAGGGAACGCGTGGCCGCGTGGCGCAGTCATACGGGCCAAGGGTCGTGCTGAACCAACGATGATGGCAGTCTCTACGAACATGAAAGCCTGTGCGGCGGCACTGACCCTGGTGTTGGCGCTGCCGTCCCGAGCCGCCGAGCTGCCCGATTTCGGCACGCCTGCCGACACGGCTCTCAGCAAGAGCCGCGAGTCCCAGATCGGCCGTGGCGTCATGCTCCAACTACGCAACGCAGGCATCGTCATGGACGATCCGTTGCTGACCGAGTACGTGACCACGCTCGGCTCGCAGCTGTCGAGTCGCGCCAACGACGGCACCTTCCAGTTCGAGTTCTTCGTCGCGAAGGACGATCAGATCAATGCCTTCGCCCTGCCCGGCGGGTTCGTCGGCATCAACTCGGGCCTCATCGTCGCAAGCGACACGGAGAGCGAGCTCGCCGGCGTACTGGCCCACGAAATCTCGCACGTCACGCAACGGCACATCGCGCGCGCCGCGTACGACAATCAGCGCACCAGCATTATGTCGATCGCCGCACTGCTCGCGGCCGTGGTGCTCGGCGCATCGGGTAACGTTTCGAGCCAGGGCATGCAGGGCATGATGCTCGGCTCACAGGCGCTGGCTGCGCAACGCCAGATCAACTTCACGCGGTCGAATGAGTCCGAGGCAGACCGCGTCGGCATGGAACTGCTGGCGTCCGCGGGGTTCGATCCGTACGGCATGGCGAGCTTCTTCGACAAGCTCGGCAAGCGCTACGGCGGCTCCAATCAGTACGTGCCCGCGATCCTCCAAAGCCACCCCGTGACGGCCGAGCGGACGGCCGAAGCCCGCAGCCGAGCGCGGACGTTACCCGCGGTCACGCACACTGACAGCGTCAACTACACACTGGCGAAGGCCCGGATCCAGGTGTTGAACGCGACGACTCCCGAGGCCGCCTTCGACGCGTTTCGCGGCAAGAAGGACAGCACCAGCCCCGGCGACCGCTACGGCATCGCGTTGGCCTCGATGCGGCTGAACCTGAACGACAATGCCGAGGCGGTGTTCAAGGGGCTGATCGCGGACTATCCGTCGGTTATCGCGTTTCGCATCGGCCAGGCGGAAGCGTTACAAGCAAGCGGCGTCAAGGACGCGGCGCAACGCAGCTACAAGGAATCCATACGGCTGTTCCCGCGCAACATCCCTCTGACCATCAGCTACGCCGAGGCGTTGATCGCCGACGGCAAGGCTTCCGAGGCCCACGAGCTATTGCTCGACCTTTTGAACAACGTTCCCGCGACCCCGCCCTACCTGCGTTTGATCGCGCGTGCGGCCAACGCGGAAGGCGACGTCGCGAACGCGTACTTCTACATGTCTTACTACTACGCCTCCATCGGCAATCTGCCTCTCGCGATCGGCCAGGTCCGCCTGGCGCTCGAAACTCCCGATGTCCATACGGTCGATCGGGCGCGCTTCCGCGCGAGACTCGACCAGCTGCTCGAATACCTGCCCGAAGAGCAGCGCGAGCTCGCGACCACCTCCGGCCGGAACTAACCGGACACCCGCCCGGCGGCTTGCGGCCGCCGCAAATAGGACTAAAATAGTCCTGTATTCACAGGCGGAAGAACCGTCATGCTGCGAATGAGCAAACTGACCGACTACGGCACGATGGTGCTGGCCGAGTTGGCGACCAACGACCATGGCCTGTCCACGGCCAGCCAGGTCGCCGACGCAACGCATCTGACGCGGCCAACCGTCAGCAAGCTGCTGAAGTCGCTTGCGCATTCGGGCCTCGTCGTATCTGCGCGCGGCGTTCAGGGCGGGTACGCGCTAGCTCGCCCCGCCGCCACCATCAGCGCAGCCGAGATCCTCGATGCGCTCGAAGGACCGGTCGCACTGACCGACTGCAGCTCGTCGAGCGGCTCCTGCGACCTCGAATCGTTCTGCCGGGTCGGCACGGCGTGGCAACGCATCAACCACAGCATCCGCAAAGCGCTCGAAGGCATAAGCCTGGCCGACCTCCAGGCTCGTCGGGCGCCCTTGCCGAGCCTGCGCACCGACCTGCGCAAGATCGCTGCAACCTCCTAGGAACTTCGAACATGGCCACCGACTCCGACCAGGTCGCAAACCTCGTCAAACGTAAATATCGGCACGGGTTCGTCACCGACATCGAACAGGAGACGGTGCCGCCGGGCTTGAGCGAGGATGTAATCCGGCTCATCTCGAGCAAGAAGGGTGAGCCCGAGTTTCTGACCGAGTGGCGACTCAGGGCGTATCGCCACTGGCTCACGATGGAGGAGCCGACCTGGGCACACGTCCGCTACACGCCGATCGACTATCAGGCCATCTCGTACTACGCCGCGCTGAAAAACTCCGGCACGGCGCCCAAGAGCCTAGATGAGGTCGATCCGAAGCTCCTTGAGACCTACGACAAGCTCGGTATCCCACTGCACGAGCGCGCGCGCCTCGCCGGCGTCGCCGTGGACGCAGTGTTCGACAGCGTGTCCGTGGCCACGACGTTCAAGGACAAGCTGGCCGCAGCCGGCGTAATCTTCTGCTCGTTCTCGGACGCTGTGAAGAATCATCCCGAGCTCGTGCGGCGTTACCTCGGCACGGTGGTGCCCTATCGCGACAACTTCTTCGCGACGCTGAACTCCGCCGTGTTCACGGACGGGTCGTTCGTCTACATCCCAAAGGGCGTGCGCTGCCCGATGGAGCTATCCACGTATTTCCGCATCAATGCGGCGAACACCGGGCAATTCGAGCGCACGCTGATCGTCGCGGAAGAAGGCAGCCACGTGAGCTATCTCGAAGGCTGTACCGCGCCGATGCGCGACGAGAACCAGCTTCACGCCGCGGTAGTCGAGTTGGTCGCACTCGACAACGCCGAGATCAAATACTCAACCGTCCAAAACTGGTACCCCGGCGACGAGCAGGGTCGCGGGGGCATCTACAACTTCGTCACGAAGCGCGGCGACTGCCGCGGCGCGAACTCGAAGATTTCCTGGACGCAGGTCGAGACGGGCTCCGCCATCACTTGGAAGTACCCGAGCTGCGTGCTGCGCGGCGAGAACTCGGTCGGCGAGTTCTATTCGGTCGCCGTGGCCAACAACTATCAGCAAGCCGACACTGGCACGAAGATGATCCACATCGGCCGCAACACGCGCAGCACGATCATTTCCAAGGGCATCTCGGCCGGTCACGGCCAAAACTCGTATCGTGGTCTGGTCAAGGTGCTGCCGACGGCGCATGGGGCACGCAACTACACGCAGTGCGACTCACTGCTGCTCAGCGACGAGTGTGGCGCACACACGTTTCCGTACATCGAATCGCGCAACCGGTCCGCCCGCATCGAGCACGAAGCGACCACGTCGAAGATCAGCGAGGATCAGCTGTTTTACTGCCGGCAGCGCGGCCTGTCCGAAGAGGACGCTGTGAATCTGATTGTGAACGGTTTTTGCCGCGAAGTATTCAAGGAACTGCCAATGGAGTTCGCCGTCGAGGCTCAGAACCTGCTGAACGTGAGCCTCGAAGGTGCCGTAGGCTGACAGGGAGTTGCCCGCATGCTGACGATCGAGAATTTGCACGCCCGCGTGGGCGACCGTGAGATCCTGAAAGGCCTGAGCCTGCATGTGCCGGCGGGCGAGGTGCACGCGATCATGGGTCCAAACGGCTCCGGCAAGAGCACGTTGGCCCAGGTGCTCGCCGGCCGCGAGGACTACGAGGTCACGGCGGGCCGCGTCCTGTACATGGGCGAAGACTTACTGGTCCTGCCTGCGGAGGAGCGAGCCCGCGCCGGTGTGTTCCTGGCGTTCCAGTACCCGATCGAGATTCCTGGAGTCAATAACGCCTACCTGTTGAAGACCGCGTTGAACGCGAAGCGGCAGGCGAATGGCCAGCAGCCGATGGATGCTTTCGAGTTCATGAAGCTTATTAAAAGTAAAATGGAACTCGTTCATGCACCTAAGGATTTCCTCTCCCGCAACGTGAACCAGGGATTCTCCGGCGGCGAGAAGAAGCGCAATGAGATCCTGCAGATGCTGCTGCTCGAACCGACGCTCGCCGTGCTCGACGAGACTGATTCGGGCCTCGATGTCGACGCCATGCGAATCATCGCCCACGGCGTGAACAGCCTGCGCTCGCCCGACCGATCGATGCTGGTCGTGACCCACTACGAACGGTTGCTCGAGCTGATCGTGCCGGATCGCGTCCATGTCCTGGCCGGCGGCCGAATCGTGAAATCCGGCGACCGCGAACTCGCGCGGGAGCTCGACCAGCGCGGCTACGACTGGTTGCAACCTGGAGCCACAGCGTGACGGGAGGTTTGCCCTCTCTAGCGGATCGCCCGTTGCCGGGCGCTGGCGCCACGTGGCCGCGGCGACGCAGCGCACTCGCCGAGCTGGCCGCGGCGGGCTGGCCCCAGCGACGCCGCGAGCGCTGGCGCTACACCGACCTCGAGCCGTTGGCTGAAGCCGGCTTCGACGTCACTCCCGCGGCACCCGGTGACGCCGAGCTGCAGGCGGGCGCAGCGCTGCTCGCCTCGCTGCCGGGCACCGCCTCGCGGCTAGTCTTCATAGACGGGCACTTCAGCCGCCAGCTGTCGAGCTCCATGCCCTTGGGAATCGAAGCGCTGGATCTCGACACCCAGTGGGGCGAATTCGACAGCCGTTGGGCCGGCAGTATCGTGACCACCGAGCATCCGCTCGCAGCATTGAACACCGCTTTCAACCAGCGAGGCCTGTGGGTACGAGTCCATGCCGGCACGCAGCTACAGCAGCCCTTGCACGTCGTCCACATCGGCTCGAGCCGCCCGCAGCTCGCGGCACAGCCTCGTGTGGTGTTCGAGATCGGCGAGGACGCGCGACTCACGCTCATCGAGCAGATCGTCGATGCGGGAGACGGCTCGGGCTGGCTGAACGTCGTCACGCAGATCCGACAAGGCGCGAGGTCCGCCCTCGATCTATACCGCCTCCAGCAGCATGGCGAGCGCCAGGCGCATACCTCACTGCTCGCGGCGGAGCTCGCGGCCGATGCCGAGCTGCGAGTAGGCTACGTCGATCTCGGCGGCCGCCTCGTTCGTAACGACGTGGACGTTGCACTCCGCGAACGCGGCGCGCGAGTCGAGATCTTCGGCTTGTTCATCGCGGGCGCGGGCCAGCATCTCGATAATCACACGACGATCGTCCATGCCGCGCCCGAGACCCGCAGTGACGAGGCCTTTCGCGGCATCATCGGCGACCGCGGTCGCGGCGTGTTCAACGGCAAGGTCGTGGTTCGGCCGAAAGCGCAGCGTATCGACGCTCGGCAGAGCAACGACAACCTGCTGCTCGGCGCGAACGCCGAAATCGACACGAAGCCGGAGCTCGAGATCTACGCCGACGACGTCAAGTGCAGCCACGGCACTACCGTCGGCGAGCTGGATGCAGACCACCTGTTCTATCTGCGAGCCCGCGGCATCGACGCCGTCGACGCACGCCAGATCCTGACCATGGCGTTCGCTGCGAGTGTGCTCGAACGCGTGCGTGACGAGCCCTTGCACGCGCACCTCCTCGATCTCGTCACTGCCCGGCTTGGCCACCTGGCGGAGCCTGTCAGGTGAGCGTCGCGGCTGATCAACGTCTGCCGCACCTGCGCAGCGATTTCGCCGTCCTGCGAGCCGATTTCCCGGCCCTGCACCAGCTCGTGCACGGCAAGCCCCTCGCGTACCTCGACAACGCGGCGTCGAGCCAGGCGCCAAACGCCGTGCACGAAGCCGTCGCCCTTCAGCATCGCCTGAACCATTCGAACGTGCATCGCGGCGTCCACCTGTTGAGCGAACGCTCCACGGCCGCGTTCGAAGGCGCACGCGGGAAGGTTCGGGGGTTCATCAACGCGGCATCGACCGAGGAGGTCGTGTTCACGCGCGGCACGACCGACTCCATCAACCTTGTCGCTGCGAGCCTCGGCCGGCAGCGGCTGAAAGCCGGTGACGAAGTGCTGATCACGTGGATGGAACACCACTCGAACATCGTGCCGTGGCAGCTGATCTGCGAGCAGACGGGCGCCAAGCTGCGCGTGGCCCCGATCCACGACGACGGCAGTCTCGACGTCGAGGCGTTCGAGTCGTTGCTCGGCCCGAGGACGCGAATCGTGGCGTTCACGCACGTGTCGAACGCGCTGGGCACCATCAATCCCGTCGCTGCGCTGGTTACCGCCGCACATCGCGTAGGCGCGGTCGTGCTCGTCGACGGAGCGCAGGCCGTACCGCACATGCGCGTGGACGTGCAGGCGCTCGATTGCGACTTCTACGCGTTCTCCGGGCACAAGATGTTCGGTCCGACCGGCATCGGCGTGCTCTACGGCAAGCGCGCGTTACTCACGGCAATGCCGCCCTACCAGGGCGGCGGCGACATGATTCTGACGGTCAGCTTCGAGCGCAGCACGTACAACGCCCTGCCCTACAAGTTCGAAGCCGGCACACCGAACATCACGGGCGCTGTAGGGCTCGGGGCGGCCGTCGACTATCTCGAGCGCAGTCGACTTCGTGGCCGCTGCGGCGCACGAGCATGCGCTGCTCGACTACGCTACGAGCCGGCTCCTCGACGAGATCCCGGGCGCACGGGTCATCGGCACGGCAACACCCAAGACCGGCGTGCTGTCGTTCGTCATCGATGGCGTCCACCCGCACGATCTCGGCACGATCGTGGACCACGAGGGCGTGGCAATCCGCACTGGACACCACTGCGCGATGCCGATCATGGAGCGCTACGGCATCCCGGCGACGGCGCGCGCCTCGTTCGCCTTTTACAACAACCGCGCCGACGTGGACCGCCTGATCGTCGGTTTGCAGCGTGCCGTGGAGATCTTCCGTGGATGATGTCGACGACCTGTACCGGCAAGTGATCCTCGATCACAACCGCAGCCCGCGGAATTTCGGCGAGCTCGGGGATGCAACGCGCGTGATTTCGGCTGTCAATCCATTGTGCGGCGACAAGCTCACGCTATACGTGAAGGTCGGCGACGGCACGGTCAAGGACATCAGCTTCAAAGGCAGCGGCTGCGCGATCTCCGTTGCGTCGTCGTCGCTAATGACCGAGCGCGTAAAGGGGACTACGGTTGCCGACGCTCTGCGCCTGTTTGATCAGGTGCACGACCTCCTGACCGGCGCACATGACCATGCGCCTGCCGAAGACCTCGACAAGCTCGCGGCGCTCGGCGGCGTGCGCGAGTACCCGTCGCGCGTGAAGTGCGCAAGCCTCGCATGGCATGCGCTGAAGGCGGCCGTGGCCGACGGCGGTGGCGAGGCGGTGAGCACCGAGTAGCGTCATGTACCACTCCCACAACGAACCCGTAACGCTATCGCGCGACTGCCCCGCCGTGCTGATTCCGGCCGGCGAGCGCGTCACTCTGCCAGAGGGCACCACGGGCTTTCTGACGCAGGCGCTCGGCGGTAGCTTCACGATCTACATCGAAGGCAATCTGTTCCGCATCGCTGGCAGGGACGGCGACGCGCTCGGCAAAGCGCCGCTGCTTGGACCCGAGCTGCCGGAAAATGCCACGGAGGCCGAGATCGAAGGCGCGGCCTGGCAACAGATGCGCACTTGCTACGACCCCGAGATCCCGATCAACATCGTCGAGCTTGGCCTCGTCTACGAGTGCAAGATCGAAACAGCGGAATCCGGCGGCCGCGTCGTCAAGATCAAGATGACGCTGACCGCCCCGGGTTGCGGCATGGGTGACATCCTGGCGCAGGACGTCCGCGAGAAGGTCGAGCAGATTCCGACCGTCGAGCGCGCCGACGTCGAAGTCGTTTTCGATCCACCGTGGAATCGCTCGATGATGTCGGAGGAAGCGCGCCTCGAAGCCGGCTTGTTCTGACCGGGCGACGCCATGAAGCGTCTGATCCTTCTGCGTCACGCCAAGTCGAGCTGGTCCGAAGACGGCGCTGCCGGATTCCGAACGGCCTCTGTCCGGCCGCGGTGAGCGGGACGCACCGCTTATGGGCGCGCGTCTGCGCGAGCACGGCATTCACCCCGACCTGGTGCTATCGAGTCCGGCCCTGCGCGCCCGACGCACGGCGGCACTGGTCTCGCGGCCGCTCGACTACCCAGTAGAGCGGATCCGGCTCGATGCGACGCTGTATCTCGCCGCGCCGGAGGAAATCCTGGCGGTCGTTGCGGTGCAGGCGGATGCGGTCGATTGCCTGCTCGTGGTGGGCCACAACCCCGGGCTCACCGAACTCACGAATCTGCTGCTGCCCGACCTCGATCTGCGATAACTTGCCGACAGCAGGAACCGTCGTCATCGACTGCGCCACCGAACGCTGGGCGGGCGTTCACGACTCGCAGCGACAGCTCGTCTCCTACGACTATCCGAAGAACTCGGCCACCGCTACGGCAAATTGACCGGCCCGCGGTGGCGTGCACGCAGTAGCAATCGGCGCGTGCGCTTGTCGGGCCTGCCGCTCGTGGGCGGCGCAAACGCCGGGCGCAAGGCGCGCTGCTCGGACGCGAGGCGGCGGCGCTCGATCGACTCGGGGGTCTCGACGTAGGTGGCTGCGGCTTCGGGCGCCGGGCCGCGACGTACGGGAATCGCCGCGATGAGCACGTCGCGCTCGCTGTCGTCACGCAGCACGACGGTCAGCGCATCGCCGATCTTGACGGCATGCGCCGGCTTCACACGTTGGCCGTGCACGCGAACGTGGCCGGCCCGCACGGCTTCCGCGGCCACACTGCGGGTCTTGAAGAATCGCGCGCACCAGAGCCAGCGATCGATCCGCAGACGCTCCCGCTCTGCGTCGTCGCTCATCGGTCAATGCACGTCGCAGAAGCAGTAGGCATACACGCCGCGCGGGTCGTTCCAGCGCGCGACGAACGCGAGCGGCTCGAGGGCCGACTCTACGGCCTGAGCCACCATCGCTGACCAGCGCGGCAAACCGAATACCTTGTCGACGAGCGGGATCGCCTTCGTCGCCAACGACATTGCGAGCCTCTCGCTGAACGTCAGGTCCGGCTCCACGTACTCGACGCTGTAGCGTCCTTCGGTCAGCTTCGCGAGCGAGGCTGCGGCTTTGAGCGCATCGTCGAACGTGCCCAGGTGGTCGACGAGGCCGCGGTCGAGCGCGTCGGTGCCGATCCACACGCGGCCCTGCGCTGACGCCTCGATCTGCTTCGAGTGGCCGGCCGCGATGCTCGGCGACCTTGCTGATGAACTCTGCGTACGTGTTCTTGACCGATTCACCGATCAAACCCTTGATGGCGTCGCTCATCGGCCGCGTGGTCTCGAATGCGCCCGAGAGCTGTGTCGTGCCGATACCGTCGACGTGCACGCCGAGGGCGGCCAGCGTGCGCGGGAACGTCGCGATCGTCGCGCCGACTCCGATAGAGCCCGTCAACGTCGTGGGACTTGCCCAGATCTCGTTCGCCGCCATCGAGATCCAGTAGCCACCGGACGCAGCCACGCTGCCCATCGACACGACAAGCGGCCGCCCGGAATCCTTGAACAACTGCAGCTCGCGCAGAATCACGTCGGACGCGAACGCACTGCCGCCGCCGGAATCCACGCGCAACACGAGCGCCTTGACCGATGCGTCGATGCGCATCTTGCGGATGAGATCCGCGAGCGAGTCCCCGCCGATGCTGCCTGCCGGCTGACGCCCGTCGAGGATCGTGCCCGAGGCGACGATGACGGCCACCTTGGCGGCATTGCGTGCGGGCTTCGCTGCGAGGTCGAGCGAGCGGACGTAGTCGTCGAGCCCGATCGCAGTGTAATCGTCGCCGGCATTCGCGGGCGCGGCTTCCTCGCCGACCGCTGTTCGGATGCGCTCCCGCATCGCGTCGCGCGTCAACAATTCGTCGACGAGCCCATAGTCGACCGCGAGCCGGGCGGTGTCGCCGCCGGCATTCGTCAACAGCTTCACGATGTCGTCTGCGTAGCTCTGCAACGCCGGGCCAGGCAACTTGCGCGCGGCCGTAACGTCCGCTTGATAGGCGCTCCACATCGCGCCGAGATACGCACGGCTCGCCTCCTCGTCCTGCGGCGATATGCCGTCACGCGTGATCGGCTCTACGAAGGACTTGTACTCGCCAACGGTCCAGACGTTGTAATCGATGTAGAGCTTGTCGAGCGCCGACTTGTAGTACGGCAGGTACCGGCTGTAGCCGTCCACGAGCACCATGCCCATCGGGTGCATGTAGACACGGTCCGCTTGCGCGGCGAGATAGTACTGATCGCGTGAGAACGAATCCCCCACCGCAATTACGGTTTTGCCGCTCTCCTTGAAATGGGCGATCTCCGCGGCGATTTCCTGCAGCTTGCTCAGGCCACCACCCGTCATGCCGTCGAGCTGAAGCACCACGGTCTTGATACGCGCATCGTCGCGGGCGGCACGCAGCGCCTCGATGACGTCTCGAACCAGGGTTTCCTGCAGCGGCGTGCCGCGTGCCCGTGCGATCGTGCGAGTTAGTGCATCGCCCGACAGTTGATCGACGAGGTTACCCTTCGGCGCGATCACGAGAGCCGCTGCGCCGGGCACCGCCACCCGGTCCCCCAGCGCGGCGACGATCAGCACCAGAAAGACGAACAACAAAACGATCAGGTGCAGGAACCTGCGCAACCGATCGAGCCCGTGCCAGACCGCGGTCAGGATCCGCAGTGGCCATGCGCGTTTTTCCATACGTGTGCCTACACAGAATCAGCCATCAATGCAGCAGCATTAAAGACAAACCCGGCCAAAAAGCAATGATGATTACCGCAAGTAACGAGACGAGCAGGAACGGCTGGGTGGCCCAGTAGATTTCCGTGATGTCTTTCTCGAACCTGTGGCTCGCGATGAACAGGTTCAGCCCGACGGGCGGCGTCAGATAGCCGAGCTCCATCGCCGCGAGAAACGTGATGCCAAGATGAATCGGACTGATGCCGTACTGCGGCGGCCACCGGCAGCAGCAGCGGCACGATCAACACAGTCGCCGAGAAGATGTCGAGAATCGCGCCGAGAATAAGCAGGAACACGAGCAGCACTAGAAGAAACGTGGTCGGCCCGCGTCACGTACTGGCTGACGAGCGCGAACAGCTGCTGCGGCACGCCGGCATCGATCATGTAGTTCGTCGACGCCAGCGACACGCCGAGGATCACGAGGATCGCCCCGACGAGCACCATCGACTCGCGCATGATGCGCGGGAGATCCCGCCACGGTATTTCGCGCAGTATCACGACCTCGACGACCGTGACATACAGCGCGGTGACGGCCGCGGCCTCCGAAACCGCGAAGTAGCCGCTGTAGATGCCGCCGAGCACAACGAACGGCAGCGGCAAATCCCAACGCGCCTCACGAATCGCGGCCCAGACGTCCCGCATGCGACCTCGCCGCACGCACGCGCGGCACGTGCCGATTGCGCCAGCAGACTGTACGCCCGACAACATCACGATCATCAGAACGCCGGGCAGCACTCCGGCCACGAACAACTCGTCGATCGGCGCCTCGGCCACGATGCCGTACAGAATCAGCGGCAGAGACGGCGCGAACAGCAAGCCGAGGCTGCCCGAAGCGGTGATCGAGCCCGAGGTTGAAGCGTTCGTCGTAGCCGGCTTCGGAGAGCGCCGGCAACAGCAACCCGCCGAGCGCGATGATCGTCACGCCAGACGCCCCCGTAAACGCCGTGAACAGCGCGCACGTCGGTGAGGCAGATAATCGCAAGCCCGCCCGGCAGCCATCCCAGTAACGCCTGCGTGAGTCTGACCAGCCGGCGTGGCGCGTGACCCGCGCTCAGCAGGAAACCCGCGAACGTGAACAACGGAATCGCCACCAACACGGGCGCTCTCGGACAAACCGAAGAACTCGATCGCGACGACCGAGAGGTTCACGCCCTCGCGCTGGAATCCGAGCATTGCGCTGGCGCCGATCACGCTGAACAGCGGCGCCCCGAGCAGCGTCAGCAAGCGCCAGAAGCAACCACGATGAGAACTGCCACTACAGCTCCCCCACCGGCGGCGCCCGGTGCCGCGCACGTTGCACCGCACGCACGAGGAACTGCCAGGCGATCAAGGCGAACACGATCGGCATGGGCGCCTGCAGCCACCATGCGGGCACGTTGTTCAGCAACGTGTCGCCGAATTCTCGCGAATCCGCGACGAATGCCAGGGCGTAGCGCGAGAGCAACGCACAGAAGACGGCGGCGAACAGGTCAGCGCCCACGCCCGCCACTGAGTTGCAGACGCTGAGGCAACCACCGCGTGACTGCGCCCATCGTGATGTGACGCCCTTCGCGGCTCGCCGCCAATGCGCCAAGCAGCGCGAGCCACAGAACGACGAGCCGAATCAAGCCGTCGCTCCACGTGAGCCCGATCGAGAAGACGTTGCGGAGTACGATCTGCGCGCTCGCGAACACCACGAGGCCGCCGAGCACCACGGCGATCAATCCCGTCTCGATTGCGCGACTCACACGTCCAGCGCGAGCCCACCAGGATTGCTCCGTCGGCTCGTTCAAGCGGCCTCAGTGTGCCGGCTCGGGATGCGCGCGGCGGTAGTCGGCCAGCACCATCAGCAGCTGGTCCAGCAACGCCGACGTCGACGTCAGGCGCGTGCGCGCAGCTTGGGATACAGTCCCTCGATCGTTCGCCGCCAACCCTCGACGTCGCTGCTGTTCACCGTCACCGTTTGGACACCCGCTTTCGCCAACACCTCCGCTGCCTTGCGATTGTCATCGCGCGCCTCGCGATCGAGCTGCCCCGAGGTAACGCCCCATGACCTCCCGCACGACCTGCTGATCGGCAGGCATCAGGGCGCTGAAGACGGTCTTGTCGATCGCGAATACGCCCATGGAATACGAGACCGGCAGCGCAGTGATGTATTTGACTTTCGTGTGCCACTGCAACACGAGCGCGGTCACCGGCGACGCGAACGTGATCTCGATCAGGCCCGGTCTGCAGGCCCGTCAGGACGTCGGTTACGGGAAGCACGACGGGCGACAGGCCCATGGTCTCCATCGCGAGAAAGCTCATCTGGTCGCCGTCCGGCACCCACACCTTCTTGCGCCGCATCTCCTCGACGCTGTGGATCGGCTCATTCGACAGCGGATTCGCGAAGCCGCCCTCGGTAAAGCCGAAGCTCACGAAGCCCGCCTTGCTCGAGACCAGCGGCCATCAGCGGATCTATTTTCGGCGCGCACGGCGTCGACTTCTTCCTGCGAGCGGAACAGCAGCGGGATGCCGTACAAGCTCATGCCGCTGTAGCGCTCCGCCAAACCGCCCGACGCGAAGGCGCCGCCCTGCAGCTGGCCTGCACGGACCTTGCGCAGCACCTGGGCGTCATTGCCCATGACTCCACCGGGGTAGAACTTGAACGTGACGCGGCCGCCCGTGCGCATCCGGATTTCCTCGGCACCGGCACGCATCTGCACTATCCAGTGCGAGCCATCGGGGGCGACGCTTGCGATCTTGATGTCCGCGGCGGCCGAGGTTCCCGCCATCAGTACGGCAAGCGCAAATCCAATCAACCGCCCATGCAAGCGCGTCGCGCTGCGCTCAAACATCAAAAGTACTCCTTCGACGTCGCCAGCAATTTCTGCGCTTCCTGCTTCGCCAGCACATTGAACAACGTGAATCCCGGCGCTTCGACCGGCGCGTTCAACACCTCGGTGAGCAATCGGTCGTGCAGCTCCTGATCGAATACCAGGCGTGCATAGCGGCGCGCGTATTCTACCTTGATCGACAGATCGCGCCCCTGCGAGAGCTCGATCGCACGTTCGAAGTGCTGGCGGGCCCTTTCGGGCTTACCGCCGAGCGCTGGCGGCCGCAGGGAATCCAAAATGCCAAGATAGCCGTGCACGGCCCCGTGCTCGTACGTCTCGTCGAGTTCGAGCGTGCGCTCGAGCACCGCCTGCACCCACGGCAGCTCGCCGACCGCGGTCCAGTCCGAGCTCGTGGCCTGGAGGTTCGCGAGCCAGCCGACCGCGTACGAATAGAGCGGCCCGATGCTCTTGAGATCCACGTCCTTGAGCTCGGCCACGAGCCGATCGTAGTCGATATTGCGCCAACGACACGCCGGCTCATGGACGAGACACAGCGCCTTCTGTCCGTAGCGGCGTGCTTTGTCCGTCAGCGTCACGGCGCGTTCAGGCGTAGCGAACCGCGACCCATACAGCGCGAACAGCTGCGCGCCCGCAGACAGCAAGGCAGGATTCTCGGAATGCTGCGAGATCAATCCGTCGAGGATCAGCAAGTAGGCAGGCATGCCGCTGCCGACGAGCTCGGGATCGCTCTGATTCAGTATCGCAGCGGACAGCGTCTCGCCGGCTTTGGCGCCGATCACGGCGCACCACACAACCGCTCAGCGCCGCCGCAGTTAAGAAGACTGCGAGGCCGCGCAGTAGAACGAAGCGTGCTGCCGACACTCGAGCGGCGTCAGACCTTCTCTTTGATGCGCGCGGCTTTGCCGCTGAGGTCCCGGAGGTAGTACAACTTGGCACGGCGTACATCACCACGTCGTTTCACCTTGATCTCCGCGACCGCAGGGCTGTGGGTCTGGAACACGCGCTCCACGCCTTCACCGTGCGAGATCTTGCGGACGGTAAACGAGGAATTCAGGCCGCGATTCTTCTTCGCAATGACCACCCCCTCGTAGGCCTGCAGACGCTCCCGATCGCCTTCCGTCACGCGAACCTGGACCACTACCGTATCGCCCGGGGCAAAGTCGGGAACGTCCTTCTTGAGCTGTTGCTGTTCGATTTCGTCAATGACCCTGGACATGGTTAGATCCTCTTACAATTCACATTCGCTGGTCGCGCGTTATGGCGCGCTATTCTACGCAACTTCGCCGTCCGAATTCACTCGTTCCGCTCGGACCTGAATTCCGCCAGAAGCTCGCTCTCCTCGGGGCTCAGCGCCCGCTCCGCGAGCAAACCGGGCCGCTTCAACCAGGTGCGCCCCAGCGCCTCCTTGAGCCGCCAGCGCCGGATGGCCGCGTGGTCGCCCCCGAGCAGCACCGCCGGCACCGCCATGCCGTCAACGACCTCCGGCCGCGTGTACTGCGGGCAATCGAGCAAACCCGCCGTATACGAGTCCTGCACGTGCGAGTTCTCGTCGCCGAGCACGCCCGGCAGCAGCCGCGCGACCGCGTCGATCACGACGGCGGCGGCCAACTCGCCGCCGCTCAGCACGAAGTCGCCCAGCGCGACCTCTGTCGGCACCTCGGCGATCAGCCGCTCGTCGATACCCTCGTACCGGCCCGAGACCAGCAACAGCCCAGGCGCCGCGGCCAGCTCGCGTGCGAATGCCTGATCGAACGGCCGACCCTGCGCCGTCAGCACGAGCTCCCGCGTGCCAGCCGGCAGCCGCGTGCGCAGCGCCCGTATGGCATCCCGCAGCGGCTCGTACTTCAGCAACATGCCGGGACCGCCGCCGTAAGGCCGGTCGTCGACCGTCCGATGACGATCGGTCGCAAACTCGCGCGGCGAGATCTGCTCGAGCGACAGGAGACCCCGCTCGCGAGCCCGGCCGACCACCCCGAACCGCACGACGGGCTCAACAAGGTCCGGAAGCAGCGACACCACGCCCACGCGGTACATCGCTCAAAAGTCCAACGGCCAGTCGGCCACGATCCGCCCGGCCTCGAGATCAACTTCGCGAATCACCTGCCCGTGCACGAAGGGAATCAGCCGCTGCGGCGTACCCCCCAACACCATCACGTCGTGGCCGGCTGTCGCGATCAGGTGATCGACCGTACCGAGCACCTGCCCCTCCAGGGTCCGCACCTCGAGTCCCTCGAGGTCCGTCCAGTAGTACTCGCCCGGCGCACACTCGGGCAACTCGCCGCGCTCGACCACAATGTCGGCGCCGATCAGCTTGCGGGCTTCCTCGCGATCGTCGAGGCCGCGTAGCTTCGCCACGACTCCCGCGCCGTGGGCGTGCCCTGTTTCAACTTCGAAGCGGCGCTCGCCGGCTCGCAGACTTCACGATCCAGGTGCCAAACGACACGACGTTGTCGCGCGGGTTGGTATAGGAGTGAACCTTGACCCAGCCCTTGACGCCGAACAGGCCGCTAATGCGGCCGAGCGTCACGAGCTTGTGAGTCTTTGCGCTCACTGCGGAAATCGCAGCGCGCGCGGGCGATTACGCCGCTGCGGCGTTGCCGCGGTACTGCTTCAGCAGATCGGCCACGCGCTCCGACGCCTGCGCGCCCTGCGTGACCCAGTGGTCGATGCGAGGCATGTCGAAGCGGAGCCGCTCTTCGCCGCCCGTAGCGATTGGATTGAAGAATCCCACGCGCTCGATGTACCGACCGTTGCGCGGGCTGCGCCGATCGGTCACGACCACGTGATAGAAAGGCCGCTTGACCGTACCGCCGCGCGCCAACCGAATGACCACCATACGCTGTATCCTGCTCTGAAACGCCAAGGCGGCCCCACGGGCCGCCCTTTTGAGGCGCGGAATTCTACTGCGTTCGGCGGCCGCAGCGTAAGCCCCGGCCGTGGTGCGGGCTACCGGCGACCCCGAAACGGCGGCGCGCCCCCGCCGCCGCATGGCGCCCATCAGGCGCTGCATGCCCCCGCGCTTCGACAGCTGTTTCATGGTCTTCGAGAGCTGCTCGTGCTGCTTCAAGAGGCGGCTGACCTCCTGGACAGGCAGGCCCGCCCCAGCCGCGATCCGCCGCTTCCGCGAGCCGTCGATGAGGCCGGGTTGGCGGCGCTCCGCAGGGGTCATCGAGTCGATGATGCCGATCTGCCGGCGGAACTGTTTGGGGTCGATCTTGGCGGAGGCGGCCGCCAACTGCTCCGGCTTCACGCCCGGCAACTTGTCGAGCAACTGCCCAATGCCGCCCATGTTGACGAGCTGGCGTAACTGCTCCCGGTAGTCCTCCAGGCTGAGCCGCTTCCCCTCTTTGAGCTTGCCCGCGACGCGCTCCATTTCCTCGCGGTCGACGTTCTGCTGGACCTGCTCTACGAGCCCCACCACGTCACCCATGCCGAGGATGCGCGACGCGAACCGGTCGGGCACGAACGCCTCTAGCGCATCGATCTTTTCGCCCGTGCCGACGAGCTTGATCGGCAGGCCCGTGACCTCGCGAACCGACAGGGCCACGCCGCCGCGCGCGTCGCCATCGGTCTTGGTCAGGATCACGCCCGTCAGCGGCAACGCCTCGTGGAACGCGCGCGCGGAGTTCACGGCATCCTGGCCCGCCATCGAGTCGACGACGAACAGCGTCTCCGACGGCTCGACGAGCCGGTGCAGCTCGCGCGCCTCGGCCATCATGTCCGCGTCGACGTGCAAGCGGCCCGCGGTGTCCAGGATCAGCCAGCGCTGACCGCCGCGTTGTGCGGCAGCCAAGGCTTCGGTCGCGATCGTCGCAGGGTCGTTGCTCGGCGTTTGAAAGAAGCCAACGCCGAGATCGGCGGCGAGCCGCGCGAGCTGTTCGCGCGCCGCTGGCCGGTACACGTCCGTGCTGACGAGCAGGACGGCCCCGCCACGTTCCGTCAGATGCCGCGCGAACTTGGCCGCGGTCGTCGTCTTGCCGGCACCCTGCAGACCGACGAGCATGACCACCGCCGGCTGGCCGCGCGGCGCGAGCGGGCTTGCCGAGCCGCCGAGAACGGTCACGAGCTCGTCGTGCACGATCTTCACGAACGCCTGGCCCGGATTGAGACTACGCGCGACTTCCTCGCCGAGCGCGCGATCACGCACGCGGTCGACGAACGCCTTCGCCACGGGTAACGCCACGTCCGCCTCGAGCAACGCCATACGGATCGTTCGCACGGTGTCGCGAACGTTGTCCTCGGTGATCCGGCCACGGCCGGTCACGCGCTGAATGGCCTCGGTCAGACGCGCGGTCAGCTGGTCGAACATTGGAGTGCCCGCAAGAGAAGTCGCGCCAGCCTAGCACGCGCCGCGCGCTGCGCGGCGGCTTGACGGCCGCCGTTTCTTGACACTCGCGGGGGCGTCCGATCCAATCTAGCCCGGCACAGACGATCCCCGGAGGTCCGTAAGTCCTTGAACGGCGAAGCTCCGGTAGGCTGGCTAGTCGGTCTGATCATTGTCCTGATCGCGCTGTCGGCGTTCTTCTCGAGTACCGAAACGGCGCTCATGAGCCTGAACCGCTACCGGCTGCGCCATCAGGCGCGGGCCGGCCACCGCGGCGCGCGTCTCACCGAGTGGCTGCTGCAACGGCCGGACCGGCTGATCGGTTTGATCCTGCTCGGCAACACGGCCGTGAACGTGACGGCAGCTTCGTTCGTGACGATTCTGGCGCTGCGCGTTGGCGGTGAACGCGCGATCCTCGCCGGGCACCGCTGATCCTCACGATCGTCATGTTGATCCTCGGCGAAGTGGCACCCAAGACGATCGCCGCGCTGCATCCGGCACGAGTCGCCCTGCCTGCTGCGCTGATTTACTACCCGCTGCTGAAGATCACCTACCCGGTCGTCTGGCTTTTGAATCTGGTTGCGAACGGCCTGCTGCGCTTGCTCGGCGTGCGCGCGGATCAGATAGCGTCTCACTCCTTGAGCGCCGAGGAGCTGCGTACCGTCGTCGCCGAAGCCGGTGTCATGGTGCCGCGCCGCCACCGTGAGATGCTGCTCAGCATTCTCGATCTCGACGCGATTACGGTCGACGACATCATGGTGCCGCGGCAGGAAATCGTCGGACTTGACCTCGATCGCACGTGGCAAGAGAACCTCGCCGTGATCCAGGCGAGCCGCCATGATCGGCTGCCCGTTTACCGGGCGACGTCGACAACATCGTCGGCGTGGCGCGAATTCGCGAGCTGTTACCGGATCTCGTGCGCGGCGAGCTCACGCAGGCGCTGCTGCTCGAGCGCATTCGCGAGCCGTACTTCGTACCGGAAGGCACGCCGTTGAACAAACAGCTGCTGAACTTCCAGCAGCACAAGCGCCGCTCGGCATTTGTCGTCGACGAGTACGGCGACGTGCAGGGCTTGATCACGACGCAAGACATCGTCAACGAGCTCGTCGGCGAGCTCGACACCGACGCCACGGCGGTCGATCTCGGCGTCACCAAGGAGAGCGACCGCAGCTACGTCGTCGACGCGAGTGCGAACATCCGCCAGCTGAATCGCGTCATGAACTGGAATCTGCCCACCGACGGGCCGAAGACGCTGAACGGCCTTATCGTCGAGCAGCTCGAGACGATCCCCGAGTCCGGCACCGGCGTGACAGTCGCCAACTACCCGATCGAGATCCTCGACTCCGGCGAGCACGGCATCAAACGCGTGCGCGTGTACGCGCCGGGCTCCACGCCGCCGCCGAAGGTCGCCGCCTAGCCTGCGTGCACCAGCGCCAGAGCCTCCGACAGCCGATCGACCGGCAGCACATCGATTCCGAGCGGCCGACGCGGCGCATTCGCGCGCGGCACGAGCGCGCGCTTGAAACCATGCTTTTCCGCCTCCGCCAGGCGCTCTTCGCCGAAGGGCACGGGTCGAATCTCGCCCGTGAGTCCGAGCTCGCCGAAGACGACGAGATCCTGCGGCACCGGCTTCTCCGTCAGGCTCGAGACCACGGCGAGCGCGACGGCCAGATCTGCTGCCGTCTCGCCGACGCGCAAGCCACCGACGATGTTCGCGAACACGTCGCTGTCCCCCGAAGCGAAGCCACAGTGCCGGTGCAGCACGGCGAGCAGTAGCCCGAGACGCTGAGTGTCGAAGCCTTGCGCGAGCCGCCGTGGCGACTGCGCCTGTGTGCGATCGACGAGCGCCTGAACCTCTACCAGCACGGGCCTCGTGCCCTCGCGAGTCACGAGCGTGACGCTGCCGGGCACCGCCGCCGCATGCCGCGCGAGGAAGATCGCGGACGGATTCTTGACCTCGCGGAAGCCCTCCTCGCCCATCACGAAGAAGCCCATCTCGTTCGCGGCGCCGAAACGATTCTTGACGGCGCGCACGATTCGGAACCGGCTGCCGAGGTCGCTCTCGAAATACAGCACGGTGTCGACCATGTGTTCGAGCACGCGCGGCCCCGCGAGCGTGCCCTCCTTCGTCACGTGGCCAACGAGCAGGGTCGCCACGTTGTGCGTCTTCGCGAACCGCACGAGTTGCGCCGCACACTCGCGCACCTGGCTCACGGAGCCCGGCGCCGACTGTAGTTCCTGCGCTGAACAGCGTCTGGATCGAATCGATCGCGAGCACTCCGAGCTTCTTGGCGGCACCGACCCGCCCCAAAATCGTTTCGACACACGTCTCGGCCAGGAGCTCGAGCGGCACTTGGCCGACCCCGAGGCGTTGCGCACGCAATCCAATCTGGTCGAGCGATTCCTCGCCCGTGACATAGCAACACTCGACGCGTGGCGCGAGATCCGCGAGCGCGCGCAACAACAGGGTCGACTTACCGATTCCTGGGTCGCCGCCGAGCAGCACCACACCGCCCGGAACGAGGCCGCCACCGAGCACGCGGTCGAACTCGCCGAGGCCGGTGCTAAGCCGCTCGACGCGAGCGATGTCGACACGGTCGAGCCTCGTGAGCTCGACGTTGCCCAGTGTATTGGGCGCGCTCCGCCCGTTTCGTCGGTGCCGCCGCCTCGTTCAGCGTGTTCCAGGCCCCGCAGTCGGGGCACTGACCCTGCCACTTCGGTTGCTGGCTACCACAGCTGTCGCAGACGTAAATCGTTTTGGCTTTTGCCATTCCGCGAGAATAGCTGAATTGCGGCGCGCCCGACCCCGGGCGCGCAGACTGTGAAGCGCGCCTCAAAGCCCCGGGGAAACCGGGCGTGCATCACAGGGGACCGAAGGCGCGCGGTGTGATAATGCCGAGCGCCGAGGGCCCGCTCACCATGGATGGTTTCCGCAGTCTCAACCGCAGTCTGATCGAAGCCGCAGCCCTGAGCTTGCTGGCGACGGCCGCTGCTGTATCTGCCTCCGGCACAAATCGCACCGCGCCTCGATGGCTGGCTGTTCGACACGTGGTCGCAGCTCGAGCCACCGCCGGCCCCCACCGACATCGTGCTCGTGGACGTACGAACGCCGGACTCGCTGACGACGCTCGCGAAGCTCGCAAAACGCCATCCCGCCCAGCTTACTGATCACGACCGAGGCACGCCGGCCGGCAACTCGGCCCGCCACCGATCTGTGGATCGGCCCAACCGAAGTGCCGCTCGGCGCCACGAGATCACGCCCCACGCAATGGCCGCGCGGCGGGCATCTTTGGTTCGCTTCCGGACTTCGACGGCGTCATCCGGCAAGACCCGACGTTGATCGGCGACGCCGGCCTCGTTCCGTCCCTGCCTCTGTATGCTGCGCGGGTCCTGGCCGCGGACGACCCGGCAGCCGCACCGACCGAACCGTTGCCGGACCAACGTCTGCGCTTCAGCGCCGCGCACTCGTTCCTGGCGATCGAAGAGCGGCAGCTGCTCGACCAACCCGAGTTGCTGGAGCACAACGTCGTCATCGCCGGCAGCACCGATACCACTCATGCGACACCTGTCGGTCTGCTGAGCTCGCCGGAGCTTGTGGCACATGTGCTCGCGAATTACCGCGAGCAGCCGGTGGGTGGGGTCCGGGCTCGCTCGCAACTCTCGGCAGCTGGTGCCTGGCGTTGTTGTTGCTCGGGCCGTTCGCGGTCGGCGCCTGCGAAGACGCGAGCGGCGACTTCCATCTGGACCGGCGCCGCGATCGTCGTGCTCCTCGGAGTATCGGCGCTTGGTTTCGTCGGCCTGGATCTGTGGCTGCCGATCACGGGCCCGGCCGCGTGGCTACTGCTGACGGGCGCATTGCTCGACGATGCGGCAGCAGCCGCTCGCCACCGCTCATGCGAACGACCGAGCAGGACACCGCCAACCTCGTCGAAGCGCGTCGCTCGGCCGCCGCCGGTCGGCTACTCGAGGCATGGGCTGTCTATCGACGCGTCGCTCCGAACGCGGCGTTGCTGCCGGAACTCTACGACCTCGCGATGGCGCTCGGCGCCCAAAACCTATCAACATGAAGCCGCGGAGCTCTACTACCGCATCGCCCAGGTCGACGGCCGCTACCGCGACGTGGCCCACCGCCTCGTTCGTGCGACGCCATCCGCCGCCGAGCGAGTCCGATGACGCTTTCACCGCACCGGAGACGCTCGGCCGCTATCAGTTGCTCGAGCCGATCGGCCGGGGTGCCACTGGCTACGTCTACCTCGCGCAGAGACCCCGTCATCAACCGCATCGTGGCGCTCAAAGTCATCGATCTGTCTCTCGACTACGACGGCATCGAGCTCGAGAGCCTGAGCGAGAGCTTCCTGCGCGAGGCTTCGATCGCAGGCGGGCTGAACCACCCGAACATCGTGACGATTTTCGACGTCGGCCAGGCCGAGGGCCTGGCCTATATCGCGATGGAGTACCTGAAGGGACAACACCTGAGCGACTTCGCGACGCCGGACCGGTTGCTGCCCGTCGATACCGTGCTCGATTTGCTCGGCCGAGCAGCCACGGCCCTCGACTACGCGCACGCTCACAACGTGGTGCACAGGGATATAAAGCCCGCCAATATTATGTATGATTCGATGTCGGACAGCCTCAAGATCACCGACTTCGGGATCGCGAAGTTGATCGACGCCAACCGGACGCGGACAGGCATCGTGTTGGGGACGCCGGCCTTCATGTCGCCCGAGCAGCTCGAAGGGAAAAACGTGAACGGGCACACTGACTTATTCGCGCTAGGTGTTAGCCTTTATCAATTGCTGACCGGCCACTTGCCCTTCCGCGGAGCGTCGATGACCAAGCTCATGTTCGTGATCGCCAACGAGCCGCACCAGGCCGTGACCGCGGTCCGTCGCGGATCTGCCGCAATGGCTCGATGGCGTGATCGATCGTGCGCTCGCGAAAGACCCCGCCGACCGCTTTCAGACGGGAGCCGAGATGGCTGCCGCGGTGCGGCAGGGCCTCGCGAGAGCGGCCTAGGTCAGTCCGATCAAGGCACGAGACAACTCCGCGAATGAGCCTCAAAGGGAAATTGGTGCACGTCGAGGTCACTGATGTCGGCAAGGTCAGAGACCACAACGAAGATGCGATCGGCGCCCGGCCGGACATCGGCCTGTGGGTCCTCGCCGACGGCATGGGTGGCTACAACGCGGGCGAAGTCGCCAGCGGCATCGCGGTGAAGACCATCATCGACCTCGTCTCCGAAGCCTGCAAACGCGAACGCCGCGGCGACATCGAGACCGGCACCGGCCTCATGCGCCAGACGATCGTGCTTCGCGACGCGATCCACCGCGCGAACAAAGTCATCAATCAGACCGCGCAGTCCCAGCCGCAGTGCGAAGGCATGGGCACGACGTTGGTCGCGAGCCTGTTCTACGACAATCGCGTGTCGATCGCGCACGTCGGCGACTCGCGCATGTATCGCCTGCGCGGCAACCGCTTCGAGCAGGTCACGATGGACCATTCGCTGCTCCAGGAACTCGTTGACCGCGGCTTCTACTCGCAGGAGGAAGCGCAGCGCTCGACGAACCGCAACTACGTGACGCGCGCGCTCGGCGTGGAGTCCAACGTCGAGGTCGAGAGTCCAGGAAATGGAAGTCCAGAAGGGCGACTACTTCCTGATGTGCTCCGACGGCCTCCCCGACATGGTCGAGGACGAGGACATTCACCTGACGATCAGCACGTTCAACAACGACGTGCGAACCGTCGGCGAGCAACTCATCAAGCTCACGAACGACAACGGCGGACGCGACAACGTGTCCGTCGTCTTGGTACGAGTGGCGGAAACCTTTCCCGCCGAAGCAGGCTTGCTCAGCAAGGTCCGCGGTCTGTTCGGCTCATGAGCCGAACAGCCGCATACAACAGGCAATCGGGACATAAACCATGGCACGCTTGATTCTCAGCTTGGATGGCCAGACCTTGGCGGAATACAACATGACCAAGGAGCGCTATACGGTCGGCCGTCTACCGGATAACGACATCCGGATCGACAACGCTGCGGTCAGCGGCCACCACTCGCTGATCATCAACATCCTGAACGACTCGTTCCTCGAGGACTTGAACAGCACCAACGGTACGTACGTCAACGGCAAGCTGATCAAGAAGCACGCGCTGCAGCACGGCGACGTGATCACCGTCGGCCACCACCAGCTGCGCTACGTCGACGACCAGGCGCAGCAGGCGCCGGAGGACGAGTTCGAGAAGACCATGGTCATCCAGCCGAGCGGCCAGATGGAGAAGCAGGTCGCCAAGGCCGCGCGCGTGGCCGAAGTGGCGGCCGACCGCGAGGCCGCGGCCACGCCCGAAAGCCGCTCCGCCGAGGGCGGAGCCCGCGAAGCCGCGCAAGCCTTTCGCGCCGACGTCGACGCAAGAAGTCGACGAGAGCGCGGCGCCGGTTCTGCCGCTCGCGAAGCTCCAGGTGCTGTCGGGCACTTTCGCCGGCCGCGAGCTCGAGCTCACGAAGGCGCTCACGACGCTGGGCCGACCCGGCGTTCAGGTCGCGGCCATCACGCGGCGGGCCGAGGGCTACTACATCGTGCACGTCGAGAGCGGCAAGACGGAAGGCTTCCCGCTCGTCAATGGCATGGCGATCGGCGCGCAGGCGCGCAAGCTGCAGGACAACGACGTCATCCAGCTGGCCGGCGTGAAGATGGGGTTCTTCCTGAGCTAGAAGACGCCTTCGCCGTAGGCCTCGGCCACGAGGTTCTCGAACTTCGTGTACTCGCCGAGGAACGTCAGGTGAAACTCGCCGGTGGGGCCGTTACGCTGCTTGGCGATGATGATGTCGGCGATGCCCTTGCGCGGCGTCTCTCGCTCGTAGACTTCCTCGCGGTAGATGAACACGATCACGTCGGCGTCCTGCTCGATGGCGCCCGACTCTCGCAAATCCGACATCACGGGGCGCTTGTCCTGACGCTGCTCGACGCTGCGATTGAGCTGCGACAGCGCAATCACCGGCACGTCGAGCTCCTTCGCCAGCGCCTTCAGTGAGCGCGAGATCTCCGAGATCTCCGTGGCCCGGTTCTCGACAGTGCCGGACACCTGCATGAGCTGCAGGTAGTCGACGACGATCAGCCCCAGCCCATGCTCGCGCTTCAGCCGCCGCGCCCGTGCACGGACCTCGGTCGGCGTCAGTGCGCCGCTGTCGTCGATGAAGATCGGCGCATCGGACATCATCGACACCGCCGAGTCGACGCGCGGCCAGTCTTCGTCCTGCAGTTTGCCGGTGCGCAAGCGCGTCTGCGCGATGCGGCCGATAGAGCTCAGCATGCGGAACGAAAGCTGCTCGCACGACATCTCCATGCTGAAGATCGCAGCCGGCACCTTGTTGCCGAGCGCGGCGTTCTCCGCGATATTGATCGCGAGCGTGGTTTTGCCCATCGACGGCCGGCCCGCGATGATGATGAGCTCGCCGCGCTGCAATCCCGACGTCATCTTGTCCATCTCGACGAAGCCCGTCGACACGCCGGTGATATCGCTCGTGGAGTGGCTCAGGAAGTCGATTCGGTCGATCGTCTTCGGCAGAATCTGTTTCAGCGAAACAAAGCCGGAACCGCGGCGCATACCGCCTTCGGCGATCTCGAACACGCGCTGCTCCGCGCGATCCACGATCTCCGACGCCGTGAGCCCTTCCGTTGCGTGAGCGCTGGCCGCGATGTCGCCGCCGATCTCGATGAGCTGCCGCAGCATCGCGTGGTCGCGAACGATGCGTGCATAGGCGCGGATGTTGGCGGCGCTCGGCGTGTCCTGCACGAGCCGCGCGAGGTACGCCAAGACCGCCGGCGGACTCGAGCTGACCGAGCCGCTGCAGGTGCTCGCTGACGGTGACGGCGTCGGGCGGCTGGTTGCGCTCGACGAGGTCCGCGACGGCCAAGAAGATCAGCCGGTGGTCGGCGCGATACAGATCCTCGGAGGTGATGACGTCCGCAATCTGATCCCACGCTCGCTGATCGAGCATGAGCCCGCCGAGCAGCGACTGCTCGGCCTCTACCGAGTGCGGCGGGAGCCGCAGCCGCTCCGTGGCGCGGCGGGCGATATCGGCGGCTGCAGCGGCTTCGGCCATCGTTGTGTCGAGCTAGCCGCCCGCAACCGAGGGCCCGCTACTGGCCTGCCTCTTCGGCCTCGATGACGACCTTGAGCTCGACGTCGACGTCGGCGTGCAGATGCAGCTGGACCAAGTGGTCGCCGGCAACGCGCAGCGGACCGTCGGGTAAGCGCACTTCGCTGCGTTCGACCTCGATGCCGCGTTTGCCGATCTCCTCGGCGATGTCGACCGTGCCCACCGAGCCGAACAGCTTGCCTTCGGAACCCGCCTGCATCGCGATCTTCAGCGTCAGGCCTTCGAGCTTCTTGGCCCGAGCCTGCGCGGTCCCGAGCTCCGCCGCGGCCTTCGCCTCGAGCTCGGCGCGCCGCGCCTCGAACTTGGCGAGGTTGGCAGGCGTCGCGAGCGTCGCCTTGCCCTGCGGGATCAGGTAATTGCGGGCGTAGCCGGACTTCACGCGAACCTTGTCGCCGATGCCGCCGACGTTATCCACTTTCTCGAGCAGAATGATTTCCATGTCTTAACTCTCGTCATGCCGCGGAGCGCATCGGCTTCCGCAAATCCAACCAATTGTCCACCAGACCGACGACCGTGACCACAATCGTCAGCGGCGGCAACACCAACAACACGTACAAACCGCACCAATAACGCCGAGTGCCATTGCTTCGCGTGCACCCAGGCATGCGCCACCGCGAGGCCCTGGAACATAAACCCGAACACGGCCATGGCCCGCAAATTCTGAACCAGCGGCGCATCGAACACCAGGCCGAGCACCACCACCAACGTGGCCGCCGACCCCAGCCAGCGGCCGAGCTTCAGCTGCCGAAACTCGACAGCGAACCGCGGCTGGCCATCCGCCACGGTCGCACCACCAATAGGCCAAGCAACAACGTGCCGCCGACCAGGAACAACACCGTGGCGGCCGGCAGCGTCTGCGCCATTCGCGCGACGATCTCTGCCACCTGCGCCTCGCTGCCGGGCGGCGCCTGCAGCGCCTCCTTGAAGTCGTTCAGTAGCGGCGCGAACAGCACCGCGGGATCCGGACCGAACGCGCCGAACGCGAGCACCGCGACGAAAGCACACGAGCCACACCACCTGAAACGCCAACACCAGATTGCCGGCCCAGCGAATCAAGCTGCCGATCGCCACACCGAGCCCCATGCTCGCGAAGCCGATCAACGCGAACGCGAGCACGCCGGTTCGCGACAACACCGCGAGCAGGCTCAGCCCCGCCACGCCCAGCGCCGCGCTCGTGGCGCCTTGCGCCGCGCCGCGGCGGACCGTCTCCAGCGCCAGCAGCGCGGCCGTCAGGATCGGCAGCAGCGGCGCGGCGACGATCGCGACGATCACCAGCCGCTGGCGCTGCGCCAGCAACCAGTCGGTCAACGTTTTCACGGTCGCACCCCTGCGGCCGCGGCGCGCTGGCTAGTGCTGATCCGTGTACGGCAACAACGCAAGGAAGCGCGCGCGCTTGACGGCGGTTGCAAGCTGACGCTGATACGGCGCACGCGTGCCGGTGATCCGGCTCGGCACGATCTTGCCGGTCTCGGTGACGTACGCCTTCAAAGTCGCGAGATCCTTGTAGTCGATCTCTTTGATGCCTTCGGCAGTGAAGCGGCAGAATTTCTTGCGGCGAAAGTAACGGGCCATGGTGCAATCTCCTGTTCGCTACGCCGCTACTCGCGGCTGCTCTCGGCCGGTTCGTCGGCGAAGGCCGGCACGTCGTTGACGAAGTCCGGCGGCGGCCGACGGCCCTCGCGCGGCGGTCGACCGCCCTGCGCTTCCCGGGCTTCCTCTTCCTCGCGGGCCTTCGCCATGAACGACGGCTCCGTGATGGCCTCTTCACGCGCAATCACGAGATGGCGCAGCACGGCGTCGCTGAACCGAAACGCGCCGACGAGCTCGTCGAGCGTCGGCTTGTCGACTTCGATGTTCAGCAGCAGGTAGTGCGCTTTGTGAACCTTGGAAATGGAGTGCGCCAACTGACGGCGACCCCAATCTTCCTGGCGGTGGATCTTGCCGCCGGTGCCTTCGATCAGGGTGCGATACCGCTCCAGCATCGCCGGCACTTGTTCACTCTGGTCAGGGTGGACCAGAAACACGACTTCGTAGTGTCTCAAACGAATCTCCCCGTGGGTTTAGCCTCCCGTCGAGCGGTGAGGCAAGGAGTTAACCCGACCCTTATGGATCGGGGGGCGCCATCCTAACCGGGGATGCCAGGCCGGCTCAAGCACTTCGGGGGCCTATTGCCCTACTTTCAGTGCCTTGTCCTTCAGCGCAAGTGCGGAGCGTGGGCTCATGTTTCGTGACTCCGCGGGAATACTTGTTCTGGTGCGACGTTGGCGCGAATCAAGCTATCGCAGCGCGCCTACTTCGGTGCCTGACGCCTGAGCTCGAACAGCACGACGCCGGTCGCAACCGAGACGTTCAGGCTCTCGACCGTGCCGGACATGGGGATCGTCACGAGCTCGTCGCAGAGGTCGCGCGTGAGGCGCCGCAAGCCCCGGCCCTCGCCGCCGAGCGCCATCGCAACCGGCGGCGCCAGCTTGGCGGCGTACAGGGACTGGGTGGCCTCCGCATCCGCGCCGACGACCCAGACGCCGGCTTCCTTGAGCCATGTGATCGTCCGCGCGAGGTTCGGCGCCCGGAACACGGGCACCGTCTCGGTGGCGCCCGTCGCGGTCTTCATGGCCGCGGCCGTGAGCTTGGCCGAATGATCGCGCGGCACGACGACCGCATCGATGCCCGCGGCGTCGGCCGTCCGCAGGCAGGCGCCGAGGTTCCGCGGATCCTCCACGCCGTCGAGCACCAGCAGCCGCAGCGCGCGGCCGCGCTCGAGCACCAGCGTTTCGAAATCGTCGATCGTGAACTCCGCCGCGGCGCGGACTTCGGCGACCACGCCCTGATGCACGCCGCCGTCGGTCAGGCGATCGAGCTCGCCGCGGTGCACGTGCTGCACGGCCACGCCGAGCTTCGCGAGCTCGCGCGCGAGCTCGGCGAGCTTGCCGCTCGGCTCGCGCAGGATCTTCGCAGCGACGATCGTCTCCGGCCGCCGCTCGAGCACCGAACGCACCGCGTGCAGGCCGTAGACCTGCTCGCGCCTACCGGCCACGGTTGCGATTGCGCCCTTTGCGCGCGCCCGTGGGCCGCGCGTTTTGGCGTCGGGCGCCTTTGCGCTGCTCCGTCTCCGACCGGCACGAGGTCGATCTTGCACTCTTCGACGTTCACCGCCACGAGACGCACCTTCAACGTTTCCGTCAGCCGATAGCTCGACCCCGTGTGCTCGCCGCGCAGCGTCGTGCCGCCTGGATCGCGGTGATAGTAGTCGCGCGGCAGCGACGTCACGTGCACGAGGCCGTCGGCTTGAATGCCGGGCAAGCGCACGAACAAGCCGAACGCCACCACGCTGGCGATGACGGCATCGAACGTCTCGCCGATGTGGTCCTTCAGATAGATGCACTTCAGCGTGTCGACCACCTCGCGCGTGGCCATGTCCGCGCGCCGCTCCGTGTTCGAGCAGTGCTCGCCGAGCTGCTCCATCTCTTCGAGCCCGTAACGGTAGCCCTTCGCGGAACGGTGCTCGCCGAGCCACTTGATCGCGCGGTGCACGAGCAGATCCGGGTAGCGGCGAATCGGCGACGTGAAATGCGCGTACGCGCCGAGTGCCAGGCCGAAGTGCCCGATGTTGCCGGGTTGGTAGCGCGCCTGCTTCATCGAGCGCAGCACGACCATCTCGATGAGCTCTTCTTCGGGCTTGCCCGCGACGGCTTCGATGATGCGGTTCAAGTCCTTCGGCGTCAGATTCTTCGGCGTGAGCTTGTAGCCGAAGGTACGCAGGAACAGCAGCAGCTCGTCGAGCCGCTCCGCTTCCGGCCCTTCGTGGACGCGGTACAGTCCCGGGATCTTGCCCTTCAGGATGCGCTTGGCCGATTCGACGTTGGCCGCGATCATGCATTCCTCGATGATCTTGTGCGTCACGAGCCGCTCGACCGCCTTCACGCTGGCGACCTTGCCGTGCTCGTCGAGCTGGATCTTCGTCTCCGGCAAGTCGAAGTCGATCGCGCCGCGCTGCTTGCGCACCTTGGCGAACGCTTCGTACACGGCCTCGAGCTCTTTCAAGTGCGGACGCAGCTCAGCCTGTAAGCCGCGCGGCCGCGCCGCGACGAGAATCTCCGCGGCTTCGTTGTACGTGAGGCGCGCGTGCGAGCGCATCACGGCCTCGTAGAATCGCGACCGCGTGACCACGCCCTCCGCCGACACCTGCATGTCGCATACGTGGCAGAGCCGGTCGACGTTGCGGGTTCAGCGAGCACAGCCCGTTCGACAGCGCCTCCGGAAGCATCGGCACGACGCGATCCGGGAAATACACGGACGTGCCGCGCCCGCGCGCCTCGCGATCGAGCGGCGAGTCGGCGCGCACGTAATAGCTGACGTCCGCGATCGCGACGATCAGGCGCCAGCCGTCGCCTTGCCGTTCGCAGAACACCGCGTCGTCGAAGTCGCGCGCATCGGCGCCGTCGATCGTCACCAGCGGCACGTCCCGCAGGTCCTCGCGCCCTTCCTTCGCCTTCGCCGGCACTTCGGCGGGCCAACTGCGCGCTTCGGCCAGCGCTTCCTCCGGCCACTCGTGCGGAATGCCGTGGGCCCGACATCGCGACCTCGGTCTCGATGCCGGCGTCGTCGGCGCCGCCCACGACCTCGATCACGCGGCCGATCGCGTGACTGTTCTTCGTCGGGTGCTCCAGCACCTCCACGGACACGATGTCGCCGGGCTTGGCGCCGTGCGACTCGCCGCGCGGGATCAGCACTTCGACGCGCGAATCGGCGCTGTCGCGCACGAAATCGATGCCGCGCTCGCGGCGGAACTGGCCCGCGAGCTTCGTCTTGCCGCGCGCCAGGATCTCGACGACGTGCCCTTCGCGGCCGCGCGGCGTCTCGCTGGCGCGCACGGCCACGCGATCGCCCGCCCACAAGCAGCTGCATTTCGCGCGCCGAGAGATACAGGTCATCGCTGCCGTCGTCGGGCTTCAGGAAGCCGAAGCCGTCGCGATGCGCGATCACGTTGCCCGGCTACGACGTCCAGATGCCGCGTGAGGCAGAACTCGTCGGCGCGGTTGCGCAGCAACTGGCCGTCGCGAACCATCGCTCGCAGGCGGGTTTCGAGCGCACGGCGATGCTGCTCGGTCTTGATGCCGAACCGCGGCGCCAGCGCTTCGAGCAGCAGCGGCTGGCCCGCCTGCTCCATCGCTTTCAGGATTTCGTCGCGGCTCGGGATCTGGTGTTCGTACTGGCGTTCGCCGTTGTGGTCGGCGTCGCGGGGCGGACGAGGCACTAGCGCGTGGCCTCGGCGAGAACGGTGGGTAAGTCATCATGGCGGCCATCTTATATGAGCGCCGCGCCGGCCGGCAGCGGCATCTGCGTGGTTTGACAGCCTTGGGACCAGTCAGTACATTCCTCCCGCTTCTTGCCCCGTTGCCCAGGTGGCGGAACGGTAGACGCGCTGGTTTCAGGTGCCAGTGAGGTAACACTCGTGGAGGTTCAAGTCCTCTCCTGGGCACCATCAGGCTGTCAGGCGTCCCGCGCCGTCTACAACAAGACCGAACGCCTGGTCGAGCGGCGCAAGATGATGCAGGAACGGGCCAACCACCTAGAAGTTTCGATCGGGCACTTCGCCGAAATCGAACACCTCAAGATTGGCCAGATCGACCGAATCATCCCAACGAGAGCACTCGTGGATCGCCTGGCTCAACGCCTACGTAACGCATGTTCTTAGGGCCGCATAGCCTCGAAGCTCAGGCGCCCGAAGCGAGGCAGCAAGTGAGGCCCCGTTAGGCATCGTCACCTCGTTGCTGGACGATAGCCATGCTCATCTGTCCGTTACCTACAGACCAATCAGAGAAATCATTCTCAGTCAGGTAAATAAATACATCCTGCGGGCGCACCCCCGCGCTTACATTCAGGTTTCCGGCTATTTGGTCATAGAGGTCTGCTTTCATCGCGTCACTTCTACCTCGGCGCATAGTGATCTGAACCACTACCAGATCGTGGGAACGATCGACGCCTAAGAAGTGCCGGTCGAAGAAGAAATCGCTGGGGCCATACTCGGAGAACAACTGAAAGAAATCGTCTTGAGGAATCCCTAGGCTGTCCACTATCGCCTGATGAACGCCATGTGCAATCGCCTCCTTCTGCTCAGAGGATGTTCCTCTTTTTACTGCAACGCGCGCAAATGGCATATAACCTCCGTAATTTGAGTTGCGTAACACCCGGGCTCACCGCCAGCCCATTGCGCGATCATGGCTGGCACTTTCTGTTGGTCCAGTAGCCTCGACTTCACGCGAATCGCGTTCACTCGGTCGAACTGCGCTACGTAGGCGCTTGGGAGCTACCCACCGCCGGAGCGGTCGAGGCTCCCGACTGGTCCTGGTTCGGCCCGACGGCTATGTAGCTTGGGCTGGCGACCTGACGCAGGCGGCGCTCGCTGATGCGCTGACTTTGTGGTGCGGACCGCCTACGACGACGTAGCGCTGAAGACACACGGGTGGAGTCGGCAGGTTGTGATCGAACTGATGACGTCCTCATCACTCCGGTCACGACACCTCCGGCCGGGGCGGCCGACGCGAGGAGCCGCCGCTCGCCTCGGCTCGCGGCGCCGCTCCGGGCGCGCTGCGGAGGACCGAACGCTCGATGGCGCTCGCGAGCGCAGTGCCGAGTCCCATCGCGACACCGCCGGCCAGGAGATGCGCGAGCGAAATAATCCAATGCATGTCTCCCGGCAGGAGGCCTACTTGCATTCGCCCGAACACGACGACTCCGACTCCCCAGAGCGCCGCGAACGCTGCGACCCCCTGTCCGGCGCCGGCGCGAAACGCGAGTCCGGCCGTTACCCACATCGCGAGCACGAGGACAAGGCCGAGCAGGATGTGCACCGGCAGCCACAAAAAAAGGTGTCCCGTCCAGAAGGCAAGACCGAGCAGTAGTGCCACCATTCCGGAGAGGCGGATCAGCAGCTTCAGCAATCGTGCGGTGGTGATCATGACGGATGGCTCCTTAGATAGATCCACGAGGCTGGGATCCCTCCCACGCTCGTAGTGTCCTCACCTAGCCAAGACGCCTCAGCAGTTCGGGGTGTGACAGGAGCGGAACCGCGTCTCGCGAGCGGACACCGACAACAGACCTCGTTCACGCGCTGCAGCCGAGTCCTCGGGTGGCGGCGCTTGACGCGTACCGTCGTGGCCATCCAATGGCAATTATGGTGCCCAGTCATGTTTGACCCGAGCGTCCTAGATCCCCAGTTGCCCCTGCGTTGGTTGCACCCATCGCTGCACGGCCTCTGCAGAGTCGCTGGGGTTCGTGTTGAAACAGATCTTGGCGTTCGGAAGCCTTGAGTGAATTACGTTGAGCAGTCTCTCGAACAGCAGCAAGTGATCGGGGGCGCGAATGCCAGCGCCGATCAGCACGCAGTCGAACGCCCGCGCGCGAATGCTTCGGCTCAGTACTGCTTCAGCGGTCTCGCCGGAATCAACCAAGCAGCTTTCGACTGCATAGCCCAGCGCGCGGAGGCGATCCAGTTGGGCATCGATGAAAGCTCTTATGAGATCCGGCGTAAGATTCGGCATCGATGCGAAATCCGCGAATCTCGGGTCGAGCCCCAACGCGAGTACGGTCACCATTCCGATAACCTCCATGTGATTGCTTACTCGATCCGTCAACACGATCGGTTTTCCGCGTCGTCGACGTCGATACGCCTCGTGTACGCGCGATCACGGTACCGTCATCCGAACCCGCGGCTCACCGTCAGCCCGGCCCAAGTGAAAGCATGCGCGTCCGCGCCCACGGCGAGTTCCTTGCTCTGGCGGCGAATTACGTAACTCAGACGCAGCCTGTCGTCGAGAAACACATCCACACCGAGCCAGACCTCGCCGAGGACGTGCTCGGTCTCGGCTGATCGATAGGCCACATCGCTGTGACGAAATTGGCCCTGCAAGAACGCGTTATACAGTCGGCCGCGCAACTTTACGCCAGCGGTTAACGCGAAGGCGTGCCGTCGTCGCAATAGCGGCGGCTCGGCAATGACCGGTTGTCCCGCGTAATCCCCCTCGTCGGCGAGAGACTCCCACCATCGCTCGGCCCGGCTTCCCCAACGAAACGTGAGCGCCGCGTCGGCCTCGGTCAGGAAGCCCACCGAGAGCGTCGTATCGAGCCGCAGCGCGTATCCGTCGGAACCGACCCCACCGGCAGCGAGCAGCCGGTAACGTGACCGCGCGTAGCGAAAAGTGCCCTCGCCGCCGGCGGAGATCTGGTGGTCATAACCCATCGGCAGCTGGGCTCCGACGGTCGCGTGCACCCGGCGCTGCACTTGCTCTGCGACGCGGAGTCCAAGCAAGCCGACGGTCAGTGTCGACTGGTAAGCCACGTTGGCCGCCGGTTCGTGGGCAAGCTTCGACCTGGCCGCATAGAGCAAGCTCGCGTACGGCCGATCGTCCGTCAGCGGTTCCTCTGCAGAGAGGTCCTGCGGCGTAAAGAGCAGCAGACCGAGATCGAGAGCCACCGCCCGGATTGGCGCCGGCAAACGCGCCTCGACACATCGCCGCGTCGCACGCGCGCATCGCGTCGGGTTCGTGTCCGTGAGCGTGACCGAAACTCCGCCGGTGTAATCGCGATCCTTATGGGTGAATGCGAATAGATCGTTGTCGCTGTGCAGAGTCCAGCGGCGTTGTGCGCCCCCGTCTGGCACCGACAGAGCTGTTGTGGGTGGCACGCTCGCAGCATCGACATGCTGCGACGGCACAAGCAACGTCAGCAGCAGGAGCACTGCAAGCAACGGACGTTGGCGGAGTTTGCATTGACCGTTCATTCGTCTCGTTCCTTCCGAACTTCGCCGACTGTGTCGACCGAACAAGACGACTGCGGCGGCGTGGCTGTGACACGCTTCGTCGACGCAACAAAGCGCTTCGCAAAGCGAGCGAGCGTCGCGGCAACAGCTCGCGCGCGGCGACCGAAAGGATCAGCGTTGGTGAGACGGATCTGTCAGGCGGAAAAAACGTCGGCCGCGACCGCGGCGAGTCGATCAAGCTCCTGCATGTACACGGGCTGCAGCGCGCGCGTGGCCACCCAGCGTCCCGCGACGCCGGCGAGGCCGCGTCCGACATCGGTAACGGTGCTGATCGTGACGTCCGCACTGCGTCCGCCGTAGCGCGGCTCGACAGTGAACGTCGTGACGATATCTGCCCCCAAGAACTGCTCGCTGATCACGCGTCCCGGGTCCGGCTCGGAGACGACTCCGTGATAACTCCGTGTTCTGCCCAGGATTTCGCAAGACGAGATCGATCTCCGTCCCGGCGCCGAAGCCGCGGAGACGCATCGATGAACATCGACGCGGATATGCGATGTCGAGCCATGGGCGTTCTTTTCTTCACGTGAGCACTCAGGGCGCGTCGACCGGCGCGCCACCTTGCGGTCTCCTGGCGAGCCACACGAGCGCGGTCAGCCCCAGGAACAGCCATGCCGAGATCCCGAAGATGTCGTTCGCCGCGAGCAGCGTGGACTGATGCAGGAGCATCGAACGGATCGCGGGGATCGCTGAGCCGCCAGCCAGACCGGCGTCTCGGAGCCCGGCCACGGCGTGTGCGGCTTGTGGTGCCAGATCGCTTACGCGCTCGACGAGCTGAGTGTGGTAGACGGCCTCGCGCCTCTGCCAGAACGTCGTCGCGAGCGATGCTCCGAAGCTACCCGCCGTGATCCGGAAAAAGTTCACGAGTCCGGAGCCGAACGCGACTCGTTCGGGGCTCAGATCACTCAAGGTGATCGAGATCAAGGGCGCGAAGAACAACGCGATGCCCGCACCCTGCACGAGCTGAGGCATCGCCAACGCCGCATAGTCCGCGCCAGTCGTAAAGCCGGCGCGCAGAAAGCTCGCCGCGGCGAACACCAGAAACGCCGCGGTCGCGTAGATGCGCGGATCCACGCGGTCGAGACTCTTGCCGACGACCGGTGAGAGCGCGAGTGCCAGCACGCCATATGGCGCGACGACGAGCCCGGACCACGTCGCCGTGTAGCCGAGCTGCGTCTGCAGCCATAGCGGCATGATCACGACGCTGCCGAAAAAGACGCCATAGCCCATGCTCACGACGATCGTTCCGGCGCTGAAGTTGCGAATCTTGAAAAGACCAAGATCGACGATTGGATGGCGCTCAGTGAGCTCCCAGACGATGAATGTCGCGAGGCCGATTGCCGCAACGATCGCGAGCGTCACTATAAACGGCGACCCGAACCAATCGAGCTCGTTGCCTTTGTCGAGCATGACCTGCAACGCGCCGACCCAGACGACGATGAGCACGAGCCCCACGGCATCGACGGGCACTTTCCGCGTCGGCGTATCGCGTTTGGCGAGAAAATGGTGCGCGAGCCCCGCGACTGCGATGCCGACCGGCAGGTTGATGTAGAAGATCCACGGCCACGAGTAGTTGTCGGTGATCCAGCCGCCGGTGATCGGGCCGACCACGGGCGCCACCATGACCGTCATGCTCCAGATCGCGAGGGCGACGCCCTGCCGACCGCGCGGGAAGCTCGCGAGCAGCAACGTCTGCGAGAGCGGCACCATCAGCCCCGACACCGCGCCTTGCATGACACGAAAACCGAGCAGCATCTCGAAGTTGACGGCCGTCCCGCAGAGCCAGCTCGCGGTCGTGAAGAGCAGCACCGCTACTACAAACACCCGAACCTGCCCGAAACGCTGCGCGAGCCAACCCGAGACGAGCACGGAGATCGCGTTCGCCACGGCATAGGACGTGATGACCCACGTGGCCTGACTCGCACCCACGCCGAGATCGCCCGCTATGTGCGGCAACGCGACGTTGGCGATCGTCGTGTCGAGAACTTCCATGAAGTTGCCGAGCGCGAGCGCCACGGTGACGAGGGCCAGCGCCAATCCCTTGAAGGGCGTGTCGGATGTTGCCACGCGCCGCTCCGTCTCAGTCGGCGATGCGCGGTCGGTCGGTGGCCGCGATTCGCTCGGCCGTGGACGCGGCCACCGACACCTGGGCGACCACGCGACCACCGCCGTTCGCCCGAATGATGTCGGCGATCAACGTATCCACGGCCCTCTCGGGATCGGCGAACACTGTCGTCCTATAATTCGCCGCGCCCGCGGCGGGGCGCGCTCCCTCGCCCGCTTCGTTGGCCGCGGCACGCACGTCGATGCGCACCTCCATCGAGAACCCGATCGCGAGCGGATGCGCGGCGACCTCGTGTGCGTCGAGGGCGATCCGGACCGGAAGGCGCTGCACGACCTTGATCCAGTTGCCGGTCGCGTTCTGCGCCGGCAACAGCGCGAACGCCGCACCGGTTCCCGCCCCGACCCCCACAACGATGCCGTGATACTCCACGTCATTGGCATCGGCGATCACTCTGGCGGGTTGGCCCACGCGGATGAGCTTCAGTTGTCCTTCCTTGAAGTTCGCGTCTACCCAGACTTCGTCGGGCGGCACGATCGCCATCAGCGGCGTGCCGGGGCTCACGCGTTGGCCCAGCTGCACGCTGCGCTTCGCGATGATGCCGGACACCGGTGCCGGTATTTCGGCACGCCGATAGTCGAGGTAAGCGCCTCTCACCGCGGCCGCGGCACGCGCAACCTTCGGGTGCGAAGCCACGTTAGTCTCGTCCACCAACGCACGATGACCCGCAAGCTGCTCGCGCGCGGCCGCGAGCGCTGACTCCGCCCCGCGGACACCATCGCGGGCATGCTGCACCTCTTCTGCGGAGACGGCGCCAGACTGAGCGAGGTTATCGCGCCGCATCAGGTCCTTCTTCGCCTTCGAGAGATCGACCTCGCGCACGGCCACTTCGGAGCGTAACTGGTCCGTACGCGCAAACACGCCGCGCACCTCGCGGACGGTTTCCGCAAGGCCCGCCTTGGCCCGATCCAGTGTGACTTTCGCGTCCACGCGGTCGAGCTCGACGAGGGCCTGTCCCGCAGTGACGTACTGCGTATCGTCGCCATCGATCGCTACGACCGTTCCCGCCACCTGCGGCGTAATTTGCACGACGTTGCCGTCGACATACGCGTCGGCCGTAGATTCGATGTGCCGTCCGAACATACCCCAATACGCGGCGTACGCGATCGCGGTCGATGCGACCACGATGGCGACGCCGAGCAGCAACCGTTTTCGCATACCGTGCGCGGGCAGGCGCTGGTTCGTGTCCTGTTGGGTGTCGGTCATGATGATTTCCTCGTACTGGTGCTGGTCTGGGCGGCGGCGTCGCCATCCCGCGACGCACGACCGTCGAAGCCGCCGCCGAGCGCGCGCATCAAGCCGATCCGGCTCGCGTAGTCGCGCGCGCGCAAATCCACGGATCGCTGCCGCTGCTCGAGCACTTCTGCCTCCACGGAAAGCACGGTGAGGTACGTGCCGAGCCCCTCGCGGTAGCGCATCAACGCGAGGTCATAGGCACGGCGAGCGGCGTCGAGCGCGCGCCGTTGATCGTCGCGCTGGCGCGCGATCGCCCGCAGCGACGTGAGCTGATCGCTCGTATCGCGCAGGGCATCGATCAACGTCGCGTTGTATTGCTCGACGGCCGCGTCGTAGTCGGCGTCACGGACTGCGAGCCGGCTTCGGATAGCTCCGCGATCGAAGATCGGAAGATGCAACGCGGGACCCGTGCCGGCGACAGTACTCCCCGCGTCTACGAGGTCGGACAACCCCATGCTCTTGAAGCCCGCAAACGCTAGCAAATCGATCTTCGGAAAGAAGTCGGCCTTCGCAACGACGATGTCACTCACTGTCGCTTCGACACGCTGCCGGCTCGCGATCACGTCGGGGCGGCGGCTGAGCAGCTCCGCCGGCAGTCGACTCGGGAGCGCAGCCGGGGTGCCCATCACGCCGAGCTGCGGCCGCGCGATATCGAGCCCTCGATCGGGGCCACGACCAACGAGGGCCGCGAGCCCGTGGCGAGTGAGCTCGATCGCTTCGTCGAGCTCGGTGATCGCGACGCGTGCGGCGGGGACGGCGCCCTCGGCCTGCTCGAGCTCGACTCGCGTGTCGAGCCCGGCGGCAACGCGCTGCCGCGTGAGGTCCAGGATGCCCTGCCTTTGAGCCAGCGTCGCATGGGCAACATCCAGTGCGTCATGCAGCCTTGCGAGCTCGACGTAAGCGCCTGCGACGGCTACCGACACGGCGAGCCTCGCTGCGAATGCGTCGACGCGTGCGGCATCGACGCGGCTCAGCGCCGCCTCGAGCGCGGCCCGGTTCCTGTGCCAAAAATCAAGCTCGTAGCGGAAGTCGACTGTGAGGCGGTTCGCCGTATCCCAGCTGCCGGCCGGTGGAGCGGGCACGACGTCGTTCTCGCTGTAACGTTGGCGAATCGACTCGAGCGAGCCATCGAGACCGGGTCGCGTGGCGGCGCGGGTAAGACCGGCGAGCGCGACGGCTTTGTCGATTCGGGCCTCCGCCGCGGCCAGCGAGGGACTGCCGTCCAAGGCCTCTCGCTCGAGGTCGTCGAGCTGTGGGTCCCGAAAGCGCGTCCACCAATCCGTGCCGGGCCAGGCCGCGGCATCAATCGACGGACCCGCGAGCGCCTTCTCCGCGCGAAATCCTCCTGGGTTCGCGGGGACGCCGTGCGGCCCGGGCCCGCGCAGACCCGCGCAGCCGGCGGTCATCAACGTGATCGAAGCGATCTCGATCAAACGCACTTTAGTGAACATTGGTGAATGCTCCTCGCGTTCGCGCTTCTCGGATTGCAGCCCTCAGTGATTGGCTGCGACCGACGCGCGGGGCCGCTTGGACGGCTGATATGCGCCGGGCTCCACGCGAAACCCGATGCAGATCCTGTTCCAGCCGTTGATCGCCACGACGGCCAACGTCAGATCGACGAGCTCCCGCTCCGAAAACTGCGCGCTGACGATCCGGTAGACCTCGTCGGGGACGTGCGACGCGGAGACCAGGGTCAGCGCTTCCGTCCATTCCAAGGCCGCGCGCTCGCGCTCCGAAAAAAATGGCGTCTCACGCCACGCATCGAGCAGATAGAGACGCTGCTCCGTCTCGCCATCCGCGCGCGCGTCCTTCGAGTGCATGTCGAGGCAATATGCACAGCCGTTGATCTGGGACGCGCGCACTTCTACCAGATGCAGCAGCGAGCGTTCGAGACCGCTGTCGGCGAGATGGGACGTAAGGCTGAGCATCGCCTCGACCGCCGTCGGCGAGGCATTCATGACGTCGAGTCGTGCTTGCATTTCCGCGCTCCTCCTCGAGTGCACACAGCGCGTGAATGCGCTGCTGCCCTCAAGACGGGCGCGACGAGCCCTCTGTGACACACCGTTGAGCTCGATGCAGGAAGTCGACCGGAACGCGCGCGAGCTTGTCGGGATTTACAACGACGAAGCCGGCGGAAATTCGCCGGCCGTCCGTCACGAGCGACATCGCGAGCATGGGTTTGCCCTCGAGGCAAGACATGATTCCCATCTCGCCGTTGATCGGCACGAGGTGAAACGTCAACCGGTCGCCGTAGGCCTCCAGCTGTCGTCCGACACCGGCGAGCAGCTTCGCAATGGACGCGCCGCCGTGGACGACCTTGCGAGCGGCAGCCGTCTTGCCGCCGCCGTCCGCGGTCCAGGTGGCCTCGTCGGACAGGAGTTCGAGCAGAGTCCCGCGGTCGGCCGTGCGAAACGCCGCCAGGAAGCGTTCCAGCAGCCGATGATGCGCCTCTTTGCTGACCGGGAACCGCCGCTGCTCGCGCCGTACGCGCAGCCGCGCGCGATGGACCATCTGGCGGACGCTGGGCTGGCTCTTGTCGAGAGCCGAGGAAATCTCGGGGTAGTCATAGTCGAACACATCGTGCAGCAGGAACGCGGCCCGCTCGGCCGGCGCAAGCCGCTCGAGCATGACCAGGAAAGCCATGGAAAGGTCCGACGAGCCCGATGAATGCTCGGGCACCGGCGGCTCGTCGCCGATCAGCGGCTCCGGCAACCACGGCCCGATATACTCTTCGCGCTTCGCGCGCCGTGCTCGGAGCCGGTCGATGCACAGATGCGCAACCGTCGTCGTTAGCCACGCCTCCGGGCTCCTGACGCGCTCGGCGTCCGCCTCATACCACCGCAGAAAAGCGTCCTGCAGCGCGTCTTCCACGTCCGCTTTGATCCCGAGCATTCGGTATGCGATGCCGTACAGCTTCGGCCGGTGCTCCTGAAAGGCCGACGTGCGGTAGTCCATCTTCGAATCCTCCTTGCCTAAGCGAGCGGTGAACGAGGGCGAGACGATTCACCGGGTCCTGTTGTGACACCTGCGATTAACCGTCGTTCATCGCCGTCCAGTCGCACGGCCCCTCCACAAATCAAGGCTCGTTGAACGCCTGTGCGCCAAAGTTTTTTGCGCGTCAACGATCGTTGACAAGGAATACGTGTTCGCTGCGACTGCGCGATTCGACCTGCAGCTGCCCGATCTCAATGCGATGGGGAAACGGCGCGCAGGGCGTGCGCTCGTCGAGCACCTCCTCCCGTGCCGGCAGGATGGACGCATCCACGTTCGACTTGCGCTCGGCGCGAGCGCGCTCTGACGGGTCGCTTGAGTTTCGTATGGACGATCGAGCACAAACAACGGACCGCGCGCCATTCCCGACGCGGAATTCGGGCGCCATAGTTCGTCGCCACGGAGTCACGCGAAGGAGATGCGTAATGAGGTTCATGATCATCCTCAAAGGGGACAAATACAGCCAACCGGGATCGGTGAGCCAAGGGTTGTTCGCCGAGATGGCTCGATACAACCACGCGCTCGTAAGAGCGGGGATTCTCGTGGCCGCGGAAGGGCTTCATCCGAGCGCACGCGGAGTGCGCATCGCACGATCGAACGGGCGGCGGACCGTCGTCCGCGGGCCGTTCGGCGGGTCGGACGAGCTCGTCGCGGGCTTCTGGGTGTGGCAGACCGCGTCCTTGCGTGATGCCATCGACTGGGCCAAGCGCTGCCCCCTGGCCGACAAGGCCGAGGCGCGGATCGAGATCCGTCAGCTCTACGATTTCGGCGATTTCGGCGCCAACGAGGGTGGAGACATGGAAGAGCGCAGTGAGCCGCCCGTCGCCGCCTGAAGACGTGCACGCAAGTCCCTAATACCCCAGCGGTGCGGTGCCCGTGCTCAGCTCGGAGGAGTGGTAGCGCCATCGACGATCAGCTGCCCCGCCCTCCGCCGCCGAACGGCGCCCGGCGACGTCGTCACGACTCGCTTGAAGGCGCGGCTGAACGCTGCTTGCGATCGGTAGCCCAACCTGGCCGCGAGCTCCGCGACCGGCGTTCGGTCCTGGCGCAGCGCTTCGAGTGCCACGTGCATACGCCACCGCGTCAGGTAGTGCATCATCGGCTCGCCGACGAGCTCCGTGAAACGCGCCGCAAACGCCGAACGCGACATCGCCACTCGGCGCGCGAGCTCGGCGAGCGTCCAGGCGCGACCCGGATCCCGGTGAATCAGCGAAATTGCGAGCCCAATCTTTGGGTCCTGCAAAGCGGCAATCCACCCCGACCGGACCGGCGGATAGGTCTGAATCCAAGACCGAATCGCCTGAATCGCCAGCACGTCCCCCAGCCTGGTGAGCACCGCCTCGTGACCCGGCTGCAAGGCCTGCGCTTCCGCGGCGATTAGGCGCAGCGTGCTCTGCATCCACTCCATCTGGTGCGAGTTGGAAACGTCGATCACTATGGCGGGTGGCAGCGCCGCAACGAGAGTTCGCGCGGCTTGGTCGATGAACCGCACGGCTCCGCAAAACAGCGTCGTGCGCTGGCCGCCTTCACCGTAGCGCAAGATCTCGTAGCGCTTGTTTACTCGCTCGCGTTCGAGTTGCACCACCTCCCGTGCCGGCACACCGGGCTCGCTCCGCAGACGATGCTTGCTGTCGCGCGGCAGCAGAGCGAGCGTCCCCTGAGCAAGTAATCGCTGATCGCCCGTCTCGCCAACCTCGAGCCAAGTCGAGCCCTCGATGACGACATGGAACCACATGTGCCCTGGCATGCTCGGGATCGTGAGCCCCCATGGCGCAGAGAGCTCGGAGCGGCAATAGAACGTTCCGCTCATCCGCACGAAACGCAGCGCCTGACCCAGCGCGTCGGACGTGTCTTGCGGCTCACGCAACGTCGGCATGCAGCGAGTCTACGGCGGTGAGCATTTCGCGTCCACGTCGCTGGACGCACGAGCATAAATCGCGGACGACCGGTACCGCGCCGCAAAAAAGGGCGAATGCGGCCGCGATCCAGCGGCCTGTGCGCAAGAGCCAGAATCCGCAAGCGTTTACCTCTGCGGCATCCGCGGCCACCTGAAGCGGATCGACTTCAAAGTTACGCTGTCGAGTGCGATCGCCTGTCACGCAGTCCCTGCGTCACTCGTCTATTGGACACTGCCAACGAAGGAGCGCCCATGTCGAACGAACCTCGTCTGAACTACTACGCCGCCGCGACGAACACGACGCATTCTCTCATTGCGTTTGGAAAAACATCGGGCTCGGGCCTGGAGCCTCGATTGACCGAACTCGTCAGGCTTCGTGTTTCGCAGATCAACGGATGCGCCTTTTGCATGGACATGCACGCTGCCGATCTGCTGCGCCAGGGCGTCGACGCGCGTACCCTCAATACGGTCGCCGGCTGGCGCGATGCACATCAATTCTTCAGTCCACGCGAGCGCGTGGCATTCGAGTGGGCCGAAGCGGTCAACGCGATCCCGCAGCGCACACCCAACGACACCGAGTTCGCCGCGCTGCGCGACCAATTCAAGGACACCGAGATCGCCCAACTCACGTTCGTGGTGTGCGCCATTCGCGCGTTCAACATGCTCAACGTGAGCTTCCGTTCGCCGGTGCCCGACAGGCCCTACGTTTCCAAGGCGTGATGGCGTGTCTGTGCATTCGCTCGGCTACAAGCCTATGTGCAAACGGAGGGGGATACCCACGGGGTCAATGCATTTCGGGTGCGGAACGGCGGGAACTTCAGCGTTACGCATGGCGCCTTTGGACTCTGACCGGAAGGCAAGGCCGTAGTCTGCCGCCACCCGCATTTCCGGGAGGACGCAACGGGATACCGTCATCTCGGCGCATCGGATCTGAGCGTCCCCGCGCTCAGCTTCGGCACCGGCACCTTCGGCGGCCAGGGCAAGTTGTTCGGCGCCTGGGGCAACACCGACGTCGCCGGTGCGCGCAACCTGGTAGATCAACCTCGATGCCGGCGTCACGCTGTTCGACACCGACTACATCGACCTGTTCCAGCTGCACGGCTTCGACGCCGAGACGCCGAGACGGTCTCAACGCTCGATGACCTGGTGCGCGCAGGCACGATCGGATTGTGGATCCGAGGTGCCTGCCTTTCGGGCGGAGCCCGGTCATCAGCGCGTGGGTAGCGACCTGGGTAGTCCGCACCGCGCGAAACTAGCATTCCGTGCTGGATCAATATGGTAGAGGTAGTTTTTAAGGCCTCTCCTGGGTACCATCCTTCTAAGTAGCTGTGCTTAGCTTCAGTTCGACGACCGCGTTGTTGGCGGCCTCGACAACGCCCACTCCACCCAGCAACAGGCGACGCGGGCCGGAACACCGTCCCGAACCCGTACGGCTGATCAATAGGAGAAACACCGATGACTGAGAACAAGTTGGGACGCCGCTCGCTGATGGGCGTATTGGGCGTGGCGGCAGCCGCGATCGCACTGCGGCCGAAAGGCGCACAAGCGCAAACGTCGGCCGGCGGGTTCCAGCCCATGCGGCACGCCGAAGACGCATGGTTCGATGCGCTGCCCGGCAAGCACCGGACCGTCATCGATTCGTTCAGCCCCAAGGGCGCCGGCGATGCCCTGCTGTTCGCCAACAACCTGTTCGTGGCGAACGCCGCAGGCTATGGCCTGACGGACGCGGACGTCGCCGTGATCGTCACGCTGCGCCACCGCTCCACGGTGTTCGCCTTCAACGATGCGATGTGGGCCAAGTACACGAAGGGCATGACCCAGGGACTCGAGCTCGATGATCCGAAGACCAAGCAACCGCCGAAGATCAACTTGTTCAACACACCGGGTTACGGCACGGAGCTGCCGAATTTCGGTATGACGATCGACACCGTCGCGAAACGCGGCGTGCAGTTTGCGATCTGCCAGATGGCTACACGCCGCATCGCGGGCCAGATAGCGCCGACGGTCGGCTCGACCCAGGATGCGATCTTCAAGGAACTCGTCGCCAACACCATACCGAACGGCCACATGGTAGCCGCCGGAGTGATCGCAGTGACGCGCGCGCAGGAGTACGGCTACTCGGTGCTGATCGCGAGCTGATCGCGACGTACCGGCAGCTACCGATCATCTCGCTCGCTAGGGCGCTAGTGCCGCTCGGCCATCGCCGCGATTTGAGCGGCGAAGAAACGCTTCAGCGGCGGCGCCATGTTGGGCGGAATGTCCTCACCCCACGCCCCGCCGTCGATCTTCGCACCCGTGGGCCGCGCGCTCGAGTCGACGGCGAAGAACACGGGAATCGCCGGGTGATCGAAGCCGGCCTTCTTGAGCTCCGTTTTCCAGGCATCGGCGTCGACTCGGATGATGTAGGTGCCGGCGAACGCGTCCCGCATCAGAGGATCGTCGAGCGACGCGCGCAGCTTCTTGCAAGGCACGCACCACTCGGCCGTGATCTGGACAAACGGCACGCGATGCTGCGCGGCCGCGTGGGCCACTTCGCGATCGAGGAGACTGACGAGTTCGCCTGTACCGGGCTCGAGCACGACGACCTTGACGGGCTCGGCCGCAAAGGCCGCCTGGGCGACGACCGTAACGAGCAGCACCGCCAGCAACGGCGCCCCCGCGATCCGACGATGGTTCATGACTCCTCCGTGCTGCAGGCGCATGTTGATGCTAATAGAGCACCCAGCCTCTCAGCCGTCAATTCGCATGAGGCTCTTATAGAGATCGAGCGTCTTGGCGATCGTGTCCTCGATGCGGAAATCGTTGCGAATGCGCTCACGCGCCGCCGCCCCCATGCGACGCCGTAGCGCCGCGTCGTCATGCAGCCGCTTCAGCGCGGCCGCGAGGGCCGGCACGTCGCGCACGGGCACGACGATTCCACTGACGCCGTCCACCACGATCTCGGGGCTACCGCCGCAGTCGGTCACGACCGGTGCGATACCGTACGCCATCGCTTCGATCAGCGAACGCGCGAGCCCTTCGCGCTTCGTCGATGGCAGCGCGAACACATCGCAGGCCGCGGTCAACGCAGGCGCATCCTGGCGATACCCGAGCACGTGAATATTCGCGGCCACGGGACTCGCGCCGATGCGCCGCGCGAGCGCCGGCGCATCCATGCCGCCGCCGATCAACAACAGATGTGTCTCCCACTCGGCCGGCAGCTGCCCCAGCGCGTCGACGAGCAACTCGATACCTTTGCGCGGACGATAGTTCGCCACGCAAGCGATGACGAAGCTGCTGGCGGGCACGCCGACGCTGCGAAGATCGGCCGGCGTCGCGCGATACCAGTCGAGGCTGTGCCCCTTGTGGATCGTGACGAGCTTTTCCGGCGGCAGACGCAGAAAGGCCGGCTGCATCTGCAGGAAGTAGTCGCGCACGGCGTTCGCCACGCACACGATCCGATCGATGCGCGGGTTCAAAAACCGCTGCCAGGACACGGGATTGAAGAAGCTCACGTTACCGACGATGCCGCGGTACGCCACGATCTTCACCGGCAAGCCGCGGCTCGCGATCAGGCCGTTCTGCACGGCTTTGTTACTGAACAGATGCAGGACGTCATAGCCGCCGCGCTCGAGCTCCGCGCGCAGCTGCGCGATACCTGCCCGATCGACGCGCTTGCGCAGTGGCAGGTCGAGCACGCGAACGCCCGCTTCCACGAGCGCCGCGCGCCGGTCGCTCGTGGCCGGACACATCACGGTGACCTCGATGCCCGCCTTGGCGAGCCCGATGAACGTCGCCGTCGTCGGCCGATCCGCGTCCTCGGTAATGCATAGCGTTTTGATCGCGTCGCGACATATTCAGACGATCGAGCCCAGCACGGACTCGTAGAGCTCGGCGTACTTTCGACACATCGCTTCCGCCGTGAAGTCTTTGGCAGCCTCGCGCCCGCGCGCGCCCATCGCACGTCTGCGCTCGGGCGCCGTGAACAGCTCGAGGATCGCCTCACGCAGCTGGTCCGGTCGCGCAGGCTCGATCAGGAGGCCGTTCTCGCCGTGGTGCACGATGTCCGGCAGCCCACCGACGGCGCTGACGATGACGGCCAACCCTTGCTCCATGGCATCGAACAGAATGCCGCCGATACCCTCGCGATTCGACGGCAGGATGAATAGATCGAATGCCGCGAGATAGTCGCCCACGTTCTGCACGAATCCCGTGAAAGTGACGTTCGTGAGCCCCTCTGCCGCCGCCCTGAGCATCGCCTCGTCGTCACCACCCCCAACGAGCACGAACTGGAGCGTCGGGATGCGAGCGCTCGAGCTCGCGCGCGACGCGAATGATCAGCTCCTGATTCTTCTGCGCGTTGTCGAGCGCGCCGACGTGCCCGACGATGAACTTGCCTGAGAACCGCGCGCGGATCGCGGCGGCCTTGGCGGCGTCGACCACGAAACCCGTAGCTGCCGCTGTGGATCACCCGCACGGGGATCGCGGGATCGTAGGCGCGGACGATGTCGGCGATTTGCGGGGCGACCGCGGCAACCGCCACGGCTCTTCGATATGCGCGGTGCGCGAGCCAATGGCGGCCGATAGGATTGTCGACGCGGCGCGTGATGACGTACGGAATGCCGCTGCCGAGTGAGCGCAAATACGCGCCGTATACGCTGCGGCCCTCGTGCAAGTGCAAGAGCGCGACGCCGCCCGCCGCGAACGCCACCGATAGCGGGCCGCCGCTCACCTTGCGAATCTCGATCCCGAGACCGTCGAACGCGCTGCACGAGCGCCCCACCGCGCCGCGCAATCAACACCTGCCGCACGCCGCGACCCGCGAGTCCGCGGATCAGCAACTCCGTCTGGCGTTCCCCGCCGCGATAACCGCGTGCGGTGTTGACGTGCGCGATTAACGGTGTCATCGAGCCAAGGCACGGGATCCGCAAGGCGGTGCCGCAGCGTAACACAGCCCCGCTACTCCGACGCCGGCCACCCGCGCGGCGTTGCGAGCGTTGCGGCAACTGCCTACAGTGCGCGGATTCGATGGCGCCGGCGCGGCGTGAGGAAGTCAAAGCAGTGTGCGGCTTTGTCGGTGGAACCGATCCCGCGTGGAATTACGCCGCTGCGCTCGCGGCGATCACGCATCGAGGGCCCGACGCCGGCGAGCTCGACTTGAACGGCCCGGTTCGCGTCGGCTTTCGCCGCCTGTCGATCATCGATCTGCGGCCGGCGGCGAATCAACCGATGTTCGCGGCGGACGGGGCCACGTGGATCGTCTTCAACGGCGAGATCTACGGCTATCGCGATCTGCGCGCGGCGCTGACGAAACGCGGCCACGTGTTTCGGACGGACTCCGACACGGAAGTTCTCTTGAATGCCTATCTCGAATGGGGCGACGAGTTCGTCACGCACGTCGACGGCATGTTCGCGATCGCCCTCTGGGACCCGCGCGCCGGCCAGCTGAAGCTGTTCCGCGACCGGCCCGGCATCAAGCCGCTCTACTACTTCTACGACGGCAAGCGCTTCGCGTTCGCTTCCGAGCTCAAAGCGCTGCAGAGCGCGCTCGCGCCGAACGAGCTCGTCGTCGACGAGACCGCGTACTACGACTTCCTGAGCTATCGCTACGTGCCAGCGCCGAAGACGCTCTACAGGAACTGCTACAAGCTGCGCGCCGGCGCACCGTGTTGCGTACACCCCCGCCACCGGCGCGCTGGAGGCGCCGCGCCGCTTCTGGACGCTGCCCGTTCCGAGCGAACCGCGCGCGCCCGACGCTCGACGCGTGCTGCGACGAGCTGCGCAGCCTGATCGCAGTCCTCCGTCGACGAGCAGATGATCGCCGATGTGCCGCTCGGATTCTTTCTCTCGGGCGGCGTCGATTCGAGCGTCGTCGTGGCTGCCGCCGCGCGCAACGGCCGCCGCGTCGCGACGTTCGCGATCGGCTTCGACAGGGACGAGGTGTCGGAGACCCCGTTTGCGCGCGAGGTCGCGACGCGCTTTGCGACCGAACATCACGAGCGAATCCTGTCGCCCGACAACGCGCAGGAATTTGCTGCCGAAGCTGAAGCAGTGGTTCGACGAGCCGTTCGCCGATGAGTCGGCACTGCCGACGTATCTCGTGGCCAAAACCGCGCGCGAGCAAGTGACCGTGGTGCTGACCGGCGACGGCGGCGACGAGGTGTTCGGCGGCTACCGGACCTACCCGCGCTACGCGCGCTACGCCGCGCTGGCCGACCTGGCCCGCCGCGTTCGAACGCACGAGCCATGCCTTGCGGCGCCGCCTGCCCCGCCGCCACGCCGTGAGCCGCGGGCTGCTGCTGCTCGAGACGGCGTTCAGCGACGGCCCGAATCTCTGGGGCAAGCTCATGGGCGGCATGTCGACGCCGGAGAAAGCCGGCTACGCACGCGAGCTCGGCATCCCCCGCGACTACGACGACTGGTGGCACTACCGGCAGTTCTGGCGCGCCGACCTGCCGCTGCGCACGCGCCTGCAGTACGTCGACTTCCACACGTTCATGCCGGGCCTCGTGCTGACGAAGGTCGACCGCACGACCATGGCCGTGTCGCTCGAAGCGCGCGTGCCGCTGCTCGCGCAGCGAGTCGTCGAGTTCTCATTCAGTCTTCACGAGGATCTGCGCTACTACGGCGGCGCGCCGAAAGGCTTGCTCCGGCAGGCGTACCGCGGCATCCTGCCGGACCACATTCTCGACCGGCGTAAGAAGGGATTCGGCATCCCGCGCTACTATCTAAAGGATGTGAGCGGCGGCAAACCGATTCAGGAGCACGTGCTCCGTAGTCTTTTTCTCGGAACCTTAGAGTCCAGGAGCGTAGTTTGACTGACCGACCGAGCGCAAGCGCGCGTTGATCACCGGAATCACCGGCCAGGACGGCGCCTACCTCGCCGAGTTCCTGCTGGCACGCGGCTATGAGGTGCATGGCATCAAGCGTCGCGCCTCGTCGTTCAACACCGACCGCATCGATCATCTGTACAGCGACCCGCACGACCCGGACCGCCGATTGATCCTGCACTACGGCGATCTGACGGACGCGACGAACCTGATCCGCATCGTTCAAGAGGTACAACCGCAGGAGATCTACAACCTCGCGGCTCAGAGCCATGTGGCCGTATCGTTCGAAACGGCCGAGTACACGGCGAACTCCGATGCGCTCGGCACGTTGCGGCTGCTCGAAGCGATTCGGATCTGCGGCTTGACGGAGAAGACGCGCTTCTACCAGGCGTCGAGCTCCGAAATGTTCGGCAAGGTGCAGGAAACGCCGCAACGCGAGACGACACCCTTCTATCCGCGCTCCCCGTACGCCGCGGCAAAGGTGTACGCATACTGGATCACGGTGAACTATCGCGAGGCCTACGGCCTTTACGCGTGCAACGGCATCCTGTTCAACCACGAGTCGCCGCTGCGTGGAGAGACATTTGTCACTCGCAAGATCACGCGCGGTCTCGCGCGCATCAATGTGCACCTCGACGATTGCCTGTACCTAGGCAACCTCGACGCGCTGCGCGACTGGGGCCACGCTCGCGACTACGTGCGCGCGCAGTGGCTGATGCTCCAGCAGCCGCACCCAGAAGACTACGTGATCGCCACGGGCCATCAATACTCCGTGCGTACGTTCGTCACGCGCGCCGCGGAATGCCTCGGTATCGAACTCGACTGGCGCGGCAAGGAACTCGAAGAGCACGCGATCAACAAAGCCACGGGCAGAACCGTCGTCCGCATCGACCCGCGCTACTTCCGCCCCACCGAGGTCGACACGCTGCTTGGTGACGCCTCGAAGGCGAAGCGCCAGCTCGGCTGGACGCCCGAGGTTACGTTCGAAGAGCTCGTGCGCGAAATGATCGACTCGGATTCGAAGCTGGCCGAGCGCGACGCGCTGATCAAGCGCGAAGGCTATTCCGTCTACCAACACCGCGAATGAACAAGGATTCGAGCGTGTTCGTCGCCGGCGAACGCGGGCTCGCGGGCTCGGCCATCCGCCGTGCGCTCGCGGCACGAGGCTTTGGCGAACGTCGTGAGCGCGCCGCGTGCCGCCGTCGACCTGCGCGACGCAGCGGCCGTGGAGCGCTTCTTCACGAAGGAGACAACCGGCCTACGTGTTCATGGCCGCGGCCAAGGTAGGCGGCATCGTTGCCAACGATAGCTACCCGGCCGACTTCATCCGCGACAACCTGCTGATCCAGACCAACGTGATCGACGCCGCCTACCGGCACGGCACGAAGAAGTTCTGTTTCTTAGGCTCGAGCTGCATCTATCCGCGCCTCGCGCCGCAGCCGCTGGCGGAATCCTCGCTGCTGACCGGCCCGCTCGAGCCCACGAACCAGTGGTATGCCGTGGCCAAGATCGCGGGCATCAAGATGTGCCAGGCGTATGCCCTCCAGTACGGCTTCAATGCGATCTCCGTGATGCCGACGAACCTGTACGGCCCCGGGGATAACTTCGACCTCAAGACCTCGCATGTGCTGCCCGCGCTGCTGCGCAAGTTCCACACGGCGAAGCAAGCCGGTGACCCCGAGGTCACGGTGTGGGGCTCAGGCACGCCCCGCCGGGAATTTCTGTACGTGGACGATCTCGCGGACGCCTTGTGCTTTCTGATGGAACGGTACGATTCTCACGAGATCATCAACGTCGGCTGCGGCGAGGACGTCACGATCGCGGAGCTCGCAGCGTTGATCCGCGACATCGTCGGCTTCCGCGGCAAGATCGTGTACGACAGCACCAAGCCCGACGGCACGCCGCGCAAGCTGCTGGACGTCGCCAAGTGCACGGCCCTCGGCTGGCGCGCACGCACGAAGCTCGCGGACGGCATCGCCGCCACGTATGCCTGGTACCTCTCCAGGAACGAGTCACAGGTCGGTTGACGCATGCGCCGGAAGACCCTGCGGGCCGGCATCGTGAAGCTCGTCAGCGGGTTCGGTCTCCACGCTGGGCCACGGATGGGCACTGCCGCCATCCGCGAGTTGCTTCGCGAGTTACGGCCGATCGACGCGGGCATCGAGCTCGTGCGCATTGGCCCCGCCGGGGACGGTGGGTATCTGGTTCCCGACGACCTCGACGACATCCGCTACGTGTTCTCACCCGGCGTCTCGATGGAATCCGGCTTCGAGGCCGAGCTGGCCGAACGGGGTATGCCGGTATTCCTCGCCGATGCGTCGGTCGACGGTCCGGCACTGCCACATCCGCGGTTCGTGTTCGACAAGAAGTTCGTCGGTAGCCTTACGAACGACCGTTACATGACGCTCGACGACTGGCACACAGCGAAGCTACCCGGCGACCACAGCGAGCTGTTACTGCAGATGGACATCGAGGGGGGCGAGTACGACACGCTACTCGCCGCTTCGCCCGCCCTCATGGCGAAGTTTCGGATCCTCGTCATCGAGTTCCACTGGCTCCCGGAGCTATGGGGCGAGGCGTTCTTTGCAGTCGCGTCACGCGTCTTTCGTAAGCTGCTGCAGACACACAGCGTCGTTCACATCCATCCGAACAACTGCTGTGGCTCGGTCACGAGCGAGAGCATAGAGATCCCGCGCATCGCAGAATTCACGTTGCTACGCAACGACCGCGTGCGGACGCGCGGCTATCGTACGAACTTCCCTCACCCGCTCGACCGGCCGAATGTTGCGAAGGCGCCGCTCGATCTGCCGGCTTGTTGGTACTCATGAAGCCGCTCAGAACACGTTGACGCACGCCGTCGCGCGACCCAGCCACACAACGTTAGATGCGCTTTCGCAGCGATCGATAAGCCTTCGCGAGCTTCTTCATGACCGGCCCCAGCGTGTCCGGAAAACGGCGAAACGGCCGGGCGACCAACTGCATTCGCTTCTCGCGGTACGGAACGCCGTGCCAACCGAGTTTGCCGTAGCCCCGAATGAAGACCGTGCCATCCATCCCGTTGAAGATGTAGGTGACCAGCGATTCGTCCGACCGAAGCGCAACCGGCGAATTGTCCTCGATCCCAAATGCCGCAAAGTACTCACTGCGAACAAACAGCGCGTTGGCCACGGTGGCGGCGACGAGCTCGTAGCCCTTCTCGCGGGCAAGCCGTGTCAATGCCAGCAGACTGGAACCCTGATTTACGTTCATATCGGCGGGTTGCACGAAGTCGACAGCGGTGGGAACCGTCGGGTTGTACTCGATGACTACCAGCCGCGGACGGTACCGTGTGGTCGCCTTCCAGACGTGGTAATCATTGCCGTCGATGTCAATTGAGAGTACGTCGAACTCCTCTGGTATCGGCGTCTTCGCCAGGATCGTGTCCAAGTTGTCGGTGGCGGAAAACCCGACGAACCCGCTGATCGGTAGCACCTTGGGATTGCCAACGAACTTGTTCGTGAGATCCCGGAAACGCCGTTCCGACCCCTCGATCAGCACCGCCGAGAAACCGCGACGGGACACCAAGTCGTAGGTATTGCTGAGGTGACTGCCGTCCCACGCACCGAATTCGACACACCAGCCGATCGGCTGGCCGATCACGTCCAGGATCTTGGCGATGATGCCGTCCTCGCCGTTCTGCGAGTTTATGTTGGCCGCGTGCTCGAGCAGCCACCTATTCGGTTTCGTCAATGCTGGAACTCCAACTCGCGAGTATCGCCGACCCAGGTCCGGGCGCCGCCGCGCCGCGACAGCGCATGGTACTTTGAATCCAACATGCCGCGCACGCGCGACGCGAGGCCATGCGCTCAGAACACAATGACGCGCGCTTTCGCGCCACCGAGCCACCACGCCACTTCGCTGAACGTGGAGAGGTAACTCGCGAACAGCCGGTCCGCACGCGCGAGCAACAACATATCGATCAGATCCTCCGTGATACCCGCGGCCGTTCGCCAGCTGTCGTGCCGCGCGGTCTGGCGTGGAAAACACAGAACGCGAGCAGCACCATAGCGCTGCGTGAGCTCGTTCACGATCTCATCGCTGTCGCTGACGACCAGCAAACGCGCGGAGCTCTCCACATCGTCCAACAGCCGGATCAACCGGCGGCGCGCCGGCACGTGATACTTGCGGTAACGACGCGGGTCGTCGCGCCAGGTGCGGACCTGCACCCCGATCACGGCGGGATCGAGCGTCGCTGCGGCCCACTCTGTCGCACGCGCCGTTATCTCGGAGCGCACGCGGATGCGCCCGAACAGCGGTCCGTACACGTCGCGGAAGTACTGCGGGATGCGTTCGTACTCGAGATCGATGTGGCGCGCGTCCGCGCGTGTCGAGCGCCGCGAGTGCTGTTTCGGGAACACCATGAACCGATAACGATCCGTACGCCGTCCCGTCAGCGTCCACAGCGCCTTGCCGAGCCCGCGCACGATCGGGTGCGCGCCCGCCCCGACGGTTGCGAAACCACGCGGCAGGTGCGCCTCGTCTTGCGGCAGGATGGCGAACCGCCACGAGGAGTACTCCATCGAGTCCGTCGGCACCGCATCGATCGCCGTGTCGTTCTCGAACAGCTCGCCGAACGTCGCGGGCATGTTCTTGTTGATCGGCCAACAGACGCGCGCTTCGCGCCCGAGTCGCATAGCAGACACCCATGACTTCAGCCGATTGCCGAGCCCCGCGGTCTCGGCGGACACGACGAGCGACGGTGACGGGGTCGGGACTGTGATCATCGAGGAACCGGCGAAGGACCTGAAAGACGATTCTACACGCGCCACGCCCCACCCTCCGTGCACTGCCGAATTGCCGGCACCCGCTGCACGCGCCTCGACGCCGCTCGCGGTCTTTTGTGGCAAACTTCCGCGACGAACACCCTCCCATGAACCTCCCGGCACCGACAAACAACGCGCGCCGCACGCCCGAATGGGGTGCGCTGCGCGACCTCGCACCACATCTTTGGCCTGTAGGCGACTTCGCCGTTCGCGGCCGCGTTCTGCTGGCCTTGGCGCTCCTGGCCGGCAGCAAGGTCGCGACGGTCTACGTCCCGTTGCTGTTCAAGCGGCTGGTGGATCTGTTCGCCACGCCGCACAACACGCCGATCGTGTTGCCGCTCAGCCTCGTGATCGGTTACGGCGTGCTGCGGATTGCGACCATCGCGTTCGCCGAGCTACGCGATGCCGTATTCGCAAAGGTCGCTCAACGTGCCATTCGCACGGTGGCTCTCAAGACATTCCGGCATCTGCACAGTCTCTCGCTCGCGTTCCATCTCGAGCGCCAGACCGGCGGCCTGTCGCGCGCGATCGAGCGCGGCACGAACGGCATCGATACGTTGCTGACGTTCATGCTGTTCAACATTGTGCCGACGCTGATCGAGATCCTGCTCGTCTGCGGAATCCTGTGGGCCTTCTTCGACATCTGGTACGCGGTCGTAACGCTGGCCTGTGTGATCGGTTACATCGGTTACACGCTCTCGATCACGGAGTGGCGCATCAAATACCGTCGCCAGATGAACGAGACGGATCAGGAAGCCAGCACGCGGGCGATCGACAGTCTGCTGAACTACGAAACCGTGAAGTACTTCGGCAACGAGCAGTACGAGGCGAGTCGGTTCGACCAGGCGCTGGCGCGTTACGAGCGTGCTTCCGTCGCGAGCAAGAGCTCGTTGTCACTGTTGAACATCGGCCAAGCCGCGATCATCGGCATCGGCCTGGCCGTGCTGATGCTGATGGCAGGACGCGGCGTGATCGCAGGCAGGCTGACAGTGGGTGACTTCGTACTCGTGAACACGTACTTGATCCAGCTCTACATCCCCCTGAACTTCCTCGGCTTCGTGTATCGCGAGATCAAGCAGTCGTTGACCGACATGGAGTCGATGTTCCGGCTGTTGAGCGTGAACGCCGACGTCAAGGATGCGCCCGGCGCCACCCCACTCGGTGCCGGCGCCGGCGCCGTCGAGTTCGATCACGTGACCTTCGCGTACGATCCGCGGCGCACGATCCTGGACGACGTATCGTTCCGCGTGCCGGCGGGCGCCAAAGTCGCGATCGTCGGCGCGAGCGGCGCCGGCAAGTCCACGATTTCGCGTCTGCTGTTCCGCTTCTACGACGTCGGCGGCGGGCGCCGTGCGCATCGACGGTCAGGACATCCGCGATGCGACGCAAGCCAGCGTGCGCAGCTCGATCGGCATCGTTCCGCAGGACACCGTGCTGTTCAACGACACGATCTACTACAACATCGCCTACGGCCGCCCCGGCGCGTCACGCCGCCGAAGTCGAAGAGGCAGCGCGCCTCGCACGCATTCACGATTTCATCATGGCCTCGCCCGACGGCTACAAGACCATGGTCGGCGAACGCGGCCTCAAGCTCTCGGGCGGAGAGAAACAGCGCGTCGCGATCGCCCGCACCATACTGAAGCGCCCGCGTATCCTGCTGTTCGACGAAGCAACCTCCGCGCTCGATACGCGCACGGAGCGCGAGATCCAGAGCTCGTTGCGCGAGGTATCGCGCGGCCATACGACGCTCGTGATCGCGCATCGGTTGTCGACGATCGTCGACGCCGACGAGATCATCGTGCTGGCCGAAGGGCGCATCGTCGAGCGCGGCACCCACGCTGCCCTGCTCGCGCGTGGCGGCCTGTACGCGGCCATGTGGCAGCGGCAACTACTCAGCCCCGACGAGCCGCGTCGCGAAGCCCGCGACACGTTCACGTCGACGCGGCGCTCGCCGGCAGCGCTGGCATGCGCACGCGTCAGCGCGGTCCGTGCAAATACAGGTAGCGCCAGAGCGTCGTCGCAACGAGCGCGTGATCGATCTCGCCCGACAGGAGCATGCCGCGCAGCTCGCTCACGGGCACGAGCACGGGCTCGGTGAGCTCGCTGCCGCTGTTCTGCACGGCGCGCTCGGGCTCGACGTTCGTCGCGAAATAGGCATACAGACGGTTCGCGAACAGTGCCGGATTCGGACTCACAACGCCGAGCGACTCGGCGTTGCGAGCGCGATAGCCGGTTTCCTCGAGGCACTCCCGGATCGCGGCCTCTGCGCGGGTCTTCCCCCGGGTCGACCAGCCCGGCCGGCACCTCGAGCGTGACTCGCTGCGCGCCGTGGCGAAACTGGCGCACGAGCACGAGCGCGCCCATCCGCCGTGATCGGCAGAATCTGCGCCCAACTCTGCGAGTGGATGCGATGAAACGTGTGCGGTTGCCCGTCGACGGGCGACATGCGCGACGGATCGCTCGACGGAAAACACTCGACAGTCGGCAACCGGCTCGCGAGAAATCTCGCGCCAGTCATGGACGAGATTCGGCGTGTCGCTCATTGCGCATGCTAGGGCGTTCCGAGTTGATAGATCAGAAGCGCGCCCGTATAACCCAGCGCCGTCATGTAGCTCCAGGCGAAGATCGGCCAGCGCCAACTGTTGGTCTCGCGCCGAATCACGGCCAGCGTCGCCGCACACTGCAGGCACCACGCATAGAACAGCAGCAGCCCGAGCACCATCGGCAACGTGAACACGGGGCTGCCGTCCGCATGCCGAGCGGCCGTGAGCTGGCCGGCCAGCGTTTGCTCGTCGGCGTCGCCGCCCACGGCGTAGATCGTACCGAGCACGGCGACCACGACCTCGCGAGCCGGGAAACCGGCGATGACCGCGGCGGAAACGCGCCAATCCCAACCCAGCGGGCGGAACACGGGCTCGACGACGTGGCCCGCGCGCCCGAGCCAGCTCTGCGCCAGGTGCTCCGCCGATGCCTCGTTGTCGATCTCGGTATAACGCCGCTTGAGCTCCTCGCCCGCCAGCGTCGTCGCCGCTACGGTACGCGCCTGCGTGCGGTGCTCGTCGACGGCCGACGAGCGCGGGAAGTAGGCGAGCGCCCACACGACGACGGCGACCGCGAAGATCACCGTGCCCGCACGCTTCAGGAACACGCGCACGCGGTCGAGCAGCTTCAGCGACACGGTTTGCACGTTCGGCATGCGAAATTCGGGCAGCGCCAGAATGAACGTCGGGTTCTCACCGCGCAGCACGGATCGGCGTAGCAGCAGCGCAGTCCCCACGCCGCCCACGATGCCGATCACGTACAGCCCGAACAGCACGAGGCCCTGGAGATTGAAGATGCCGACTGGGCGCACGGGCACGAACGCTGCGATCAACAACGCGTACACAGGCAAGCGCGCGGAGCACGTCATGAACGGCGCGGCGAGAATCGTAGCGATTCGGTCGCGGCGATTCGGAATCACGCGCGTGGCCATGATCGCCGGCACGGCGCACGCAAAGCTCGACAGCAACGGGATCACGGACTGCCCCGACAGACCGACGGAGCGCATCGCGCGATCGACGAGAAATGCGGCGCGCGCAAGATACCCCGTGTCCTCCATCAGGATGATGAACAGGAACAGGATCAGGATCTGCGGCAGGAACACGATCACGCTGCCGACGCCGGCGATGGCGCCGTCGACGACGAAGCTGTTCAAGGCTCCAGGCGGCAGCGCCCGCGCCGATCGCGGCGCCGATGGCTGTAATGCCAGCATCGATTAGATCCATGAACGGCTTCGCCCACGCAAACACCGCCTGGAAGACCAACGCCATCGCGACCACGAACAGGAGCGGTGGCCGGCCACGGCCGATTGATCCACTCGAGCACGCACGGCGCCGCGACTCGCAACGAGCGAACCGGGTGTTTCGACCCGCGCCAGCGTAGCTCGAACCCAGGCGTACCGGCGCCGCGCCTCGACCGCCAGCGGAGGCGCGTCTCCGAACAGCTCTACGCGCGCGGCCGCAAGATCGTCCTGCAACTGCGTCGCGGCGGTATACGCGCCCGGATCGATCAGCAGCCGCTCGACCTCGACCGGGTGGAAGTCCGCTCCGCCGACGCGCCAGCGTTCGGCGAGTCGCTCCGCGACGATCCGCAGCTCCGCCCAGTGCTCGACCGGACCGCGGCGGGGGCGTCTCGAGCAACCGGCCCAGCGCGTCGTTCAACGCGGGGAAGCCGCGCCCGGTCGTGGCGACGATCGGATAGACCGGCACGCCGCCGAGGGCTTCCTGAAGCGCGGCATAGTCGATGCGCAGCCCCTGGCGTTGCGCCGCGTCCGTCATCGTCAGCGCCACGATCATCGGCCGGCCGAGCTCGACGAGCTGCTGCAGCAAGTACAGCCCCTGATACAGCCGCGTCGCATCGATGACGGCGAGTAGCGCCTCGGGTTTGGGCGTGCCCATCACGCGTCCGAACAGCACGTCAACGGCGATCCGCTCGTCGGCCGAGTTCGGACTCAGCGAGTAAGTACCAGGAAGATCAATGAGATCCAGAGATGTCTTGCCGAAGATTCCACGCCCAATGCGCCGCTCGACGGTCACCCCGGGATAGTTTGCGGTGCGTTGCCGGAGCCCCGTCAGCCGGTTGAATACGGAGCTCTTGCCGGCGTTCGGGTTGCCGACGACGGCGACCGTCCCCGCCGCGCGGCGGTGCACGGTCAGCGTATCGACGGAGATCGCGGTCTCAACCCGCGTTGCCATGGGCCCCCCGCCGACTCACGTGGAAGCGCTGCGCCTGTGCGCGCCGCAGCGAGATCGATGCGCCGTAGATCCGGAACTCGAGCGGATCGCCGCCGAGCGAGCTGCGCAGGAACGTCATCTCGGCCCCCTCGACGAGGCCGAGCACCATCAGGCGTTGCACCGCGGGATCGGCCGGCGTCGATCGTATCGATGCGGACGCGATCGCCGGGCTTCAGGTCGGACAATGTCAGGGTCGGGCTCCGCGACAGGGCGCGTAAATACGAATCGTTCTTATTATACCCCTAATCGAACGGATGGCGACGAATGATCACGGCGTCGCGCGCCGGGCCGGTCGAGATGATGTCGATGGGCACCCCGGCGAGCTGCCTCGATCCGCTGCAGGTAGGCTTTCGCCTCCTTGCGGCAACGCCCCGTAGCGAGGTCACGCCAGCTGTGGGCGCGGTCCAGCCGGCCACGGTCTCGTACACCGGCTCGCAATCCTGGAACCGGTCCATCAACAGCGGCGGGGTCTCCAGCACCTTGCCGTCCAGGCGATAGGCGATGCAGATCTTGATCTCCGGCACGCCGTCGAGCACGTCGAGCTTGGTCAAGCAGAGCCCGGCCACGCTGTTCGTGAACACGGCGCGGCGGAGCAATACGGCGTCGAACCAGCCGCAGCGGCGCGGCCGCCCCGTGGTCGACCCGAACTCGTTGCCGACCTGGCCGAGATGGCGGCCCATGTCGTCGTGCAGCTCGGTCGGAAACGGGCCCGCACCGACGCGCGTCGTGTAGGCCTTCACGATGCCGAGCACGTAATCGATGGACGCGGGCCCCAGCCCGGAGCCCGCAGCGGCGCCGCCCACCGTCGTATTCGACGAGGTGACGAACGGGTAGGTGCCGAGGTCGATGTCGAGCATCGCGCCCTGCGCGCCTTCGAACAGCACGCTGCGCCCGTCGTGCTGCAACGCGCGTAAGCGTTTCCGTGACGTCGACGACCAGAGGCTTCACGCGCTCGCCGAGCGCGAGCAGGTTGTCGAGCTCGCGACGCGGATCGACCGTCTCGACCTTGTAGTAGTGCGCCAGCAAGAAGTTGTGCAGGTCGAGCAGTCGCTCGAGCTTCTGCTCGAGCTCGCGCGGCGCGAACAGATCCGAGACGCGGAGCGCGCGGCGCGCGATCTTGTCCTCGTAGGCCGGACCGATCCCTCGGCCCGTCGTGCCGATCGCGCCCGCACCGCTCGCCTGCTCGCGCGCCCGATCGAGCAGCGCGTGCGATGACAGAATCAGCGGGCACGCGGGTGAAACGCGCAGCCGCTGCTCGACTGGTACGCCGCGCGCCTTGAGCTCGTCCATCTCCTTGCACAGGGCGTCGAGCGACACGACGACACCGTTGCCGATCAGGCACACCACGTCATCGCGCAGAATTCCGGACGGAATCAGGTGCAGCACGGTCTTGCGATCGCCGATCACGAGCGTGTGGCCGGCGTTGTGCCCACCCTGGAAACGCACGACCGCATGGGCGCGGTCAGCCAGTACGTCGACGACGGCGCCCTTGCCCTCGTCGCCCCACTGCAGTCCCGATCACGACAACGTTTCGACCCACGACTAGCCTCGCACGCCGAGCAGCAGCGCCAATCCCGCGATGACTGCCGCCAGGCCGAAGAGCCGCAGCTGGTTATCCGGAAGCCCGGCCAGAGCGGACAAACCACGCCGCCAATGTTGCGGCGCAGCGAATGGGAAAAGCCCCTCGAAAATCAGGTAGAAAGCCAAACCCGCAAGAAGATCTGCCCAGGCCAACGCCCCAAGCCTCCGTAAATATGCTCTAAGGATGATCTACTTAGTCGACGCGCCGAGCTGATTCTGCAAGAACTTGAAGAATTCGCTGTCCGGCTGGAGCACGAGCACGTCCTGCTCGCGGCCGATGGATTGCCGATACGCCTGCATGCTGCGGTAGAACGCGTAGAAGTCGCGGTCCTTCGAATACGCTTCTGCATAGATCTCGGACGCCCGCGCATCTCCGGCACCGCGAATCCGCTCGGCATCGCGGTAAGCTTCCGACAGGATTACCGTGCGCTGGCGGTCGGCATCCGCCCGGATCCGCTCGAACTCCTCGTCGCCTTCCGCGCGAAGCTGCGACGCCACGCGCTGACGCTCCTGGCGCATGCGGTTGTAGACGGATTCACTGACTTCTTCTGCAAGTTCGATGCGTTTGACGCGCACATCGACGACCTGGATGCCGAGCTCCGGCGTGCGTTCGCGCGCAGTCTTCAGCATCTCTTCCATGAGCTCCGACCGTTCCGCGGACACCACCTGCTGGACGGTGCGCTGGCTGATCGCAGCCTTGATGCCTTCCTTGATGATCGCCGACAACCGCTCGACGGCCAGCGTCTCGTCGCCGCGCACGGCACGGTAGTACTGCGCGGGGTCGATGATCCGCCACATCACGAAATAGTCGACGATGAGGTTCTTCTTCTCGCCGGTCAGGAACTTCTCTTCCTGGTGCTCGAAATTGATGATGCGTTTCGGATACCGCTCGACGTTTTGCACGAACGGCACCTTGAAGTGCAGCCCGGGCTTGTAGTCGGACTGGACGATCTCGCGGAACTGGAACTTGACCGCGTAATCGCGCTGATCGACCGTGAACACCGACATGCGGGCCAGGATCACGATCAGCACCGTGGCGATCAGAAGCAGATTCAAACGTGGGCTCACGACGGAAAGGCTCCTTGCCCGTTCAGCGCGTCTCGCGCTCGCGCGAGCGCGGTATGACGTTGGTAGACGGCGCCACCGCGGTTACGCCCGGCGAGGTTTCCGCGCCGCGCTCGCGCCGCAGCCCGGCGCTGCATCAGTTGCTCCAGGGGCAAATACAGCAAGTTGTTGCCGCCCTTGGTGTCGACGAGCACTTTCGTGGAATTCGCGAAAACGGCCTCGACCGTTTCGAGATACATGCGCTCGCGCGTCACGGCCGGCGCCTTCTGATATTGCGCGAGGATCGACGTGAAACGGTCCGATTCGCCCTCGGCGTTGGCGACGACCTGCGCGCGATAGGCCTCGGCCGCCTGCCGCCGCGCCGCCGCCTCACCGCGTGCGCGCGGCAGGATCTCGTTCGAGTAGGACTGCGCTTCGAGGATGCGCCGCTCGCGGTCCTCGCGAGCCTTGATCGAATCCTGCACGCTGCTCTCGACCTCGCGCGGGAAGTTCGCGTCCTGCATGTTCACCTCGTACACCGTGATGCCGGCGCCGTACGAGTCGAGCGTGGCCTGCAGCAACTCCTGCGTCTCGCGCGCGACCTCGGTTCGGCCTTCGGTCAGGATGAAGTCGAGCACGTTGCGCCCCACGACCTCGCGGATCGCGCTGGCCGTTGCGTCGATCGAGCGTGGCCTCGGGCTCGCGCATATTGAACATGAACTTCTGCGGGTCCGTGCGCCGAAACTGCACGCGAAGATCGACGTTCACGATGTTCTCGTCGCGCGTCAGCATGCTGCCGGAGTACGGGAGCTGCTCGGTCGCGTTGATGTTGATGCGCTCGACGCTCTCGATCGGCCAGGGCAGGTGCCAGCGCAAGCCCGGCTGCGTCAACTCCTGAAACGCACCAAACCGCAGCACGACGCCGCGTTGCGCTTCATCGACGATGTATACGCCGGTCAGCGCCCAGATCGCGGCCACGAGCACGGCCGCGCTGGCGAAGAAACCGGAGCTCAGCGGTTGATCCCCGGGGCTGCGGCCACCGCCGCCGCGCCCGCCACGGAACAGACCCGCGAGCCTGCGCTGCAGGTCGCGTACTACGGCGTCCAGGTCCACGGGACCTTTGTCCTTATCGGAGCGCCACGGATTCTTCTTTTCGCCGTCGTCCCAAGCCATCGCCACTCACACTTTACGTTCAATACCTTCGGCCGCCAGACCTTCCTGGTCGCGCAGCTGCCGCCAGCGCTGCGCCGGTAGCTCTACGGCCAAGGTCCAGCCGCCATCCGGATCGGCGGTTTCGCCGCGAACGGCGTGCCACTCGAACAACTTCGCCCGCACTCGGCTCTGCTGCGGCCCCAGGTGGAGCTCGCCGACGAACCGCTCACCGCTGACCCGCGCCCCAATCGCAGCGCGCAGCTCCGCGAGGCCGCTGCCCGTCACGGCCGAAACGCAGTACCTACTGGGCAAAGCTCCTTCCGGCTCGCGGACGAAGTCCGCACCGGCCCTATCGATCTTATTGTACACCGGGAGACACGGAACCTCGGCAGCTCCGATCTCGTTCAGCACCGTTTCGACCTGCCGCCGCCGGTCCTCGTGGTGCGGGTCGCTAGCGTCGATGACGTGCAGCAGCAATGCGGCCTCGCGGGTCTCGGTCAGCGTCGCGCGAAACGCGGCCACGAGCTCGTGCGGCAGGTCGCGCACGAACCCCACGGTATCGGCAACGAGCACGTCCTCGCTGCCCCCCAACGGCAGCCGGCGGATCGTAGGATCGAGCGTGGCGAATAACTGGTCCCTGGCCAGCAGGTGCGCCCCCGCAAGCGCATTGAACAGCGTGGTCTTGCCGGCGTTCGTGTAGCCGACGAGCGCGACGGTCGGCACCTCGGCCCGGCGCCGCTCCTTGCGGCTCGCCTCACGCTGCCGTTCGACGCGCGTCGAGCCGCTCGCGCAGGTGGCGAATCCGCCGACCCACGAGCCGCCGGTCGGTCTCGAGCTGGGTCTCTCCCGGTCCACGCAGGCCGATGCCGCCCTTCTGGCGCTCGAGGTGTGTCCAGCCGCGGACCAAACGCGACGCCAAATGCTCGTGCTGAGCAAGCTCGACCTGGAGCTTGCCTTCGAAAGTAGCCGCACGTTGGGCGAAGATGTCGAGGATCAGGCCGTTGCGATCGAGAACGCGCGTATTCAGCGCCTTTTCGAGGTTGCGTTCCTGGCCCGGCCGGAGGGGCTGATTGACGAGGATCAACTCGGCGCCCGAGTCGCCTGCACCTGTGCCGCGATCTCATCGACCTTGCCGCTGCCGACGAAGAACTTCGGATCCGGGCGGTCGCGCCGCGCACTCACCTCGGCCACGACGGTCGCGCCGGCGGATTCGGCCAGCGCCCGAAATTCCTGGATCTCGTCGTCGAAGCACGGCCGTTTCAGGCCGACATGCAGGAGCAGCGCGCGTTCACCGCTGCGTGGCCGATCGAGCAACCTTCCCTCCGCGTGCCAGGGAACGGCACTCAGTCTTCAGTCTCTTCCTCATCCATGGCCGGCACGCGGACGTTACGCGCCGGTACGACCGTAGAGATGGCGTGCTTGTAAACCATTTGGCTGACGCTGTTGCGCAGCAGAACGACGAACTGATCGAAGGAGTCGATCTGGCCCTGAAGTTTGATGCCGTTGACGAGGTAAATCGAAACGGGGACTTTTTCCTTGCGCAAAGCGTTCAGAAACGGGTCCTGAAGCGACTGACCTTTGGCCATGACTTCTCTCCTCTTATTATTCTTCGCATCGACGAGATTCGGTCGGCCAGAGTCGCCCGGGCCAGACGCGCTATCTGAAATCTCGCTCCGATCGCTGTGCCGTCGCGGCACAGTAGTTGCTCCCACGCCGGTAATGCTAGCACAGCAGCTTAAGATTTAGTCTCGATCATGCCGCCAAGTGTCAGGTGCCTGACACAGCGCGCGATCAAGTCTGGTGCAAACGCCGCCCACACCTCGCAGTGCGGATCTCCACGCAGCCATGTGAGCTGACGCTTCGCGTATTGGCGCGTCGCGACGATCGCGCGGCGACGTGCTTCTTCCCAATCGCAACTTTTGTCCAGATAGCCCCAGATCTGGCGGTAGCCGACGGCACGCATCGACGGCATCTCCGGCGTGAGGTCGCCGCGTGCGCGCAACCGCTCCACTTCCGCAACGAGGCCGGCGGCGACCATCGCATCGAAGCGCCGCTCGATGCGTGCGGCAAGGTCCTCGCGTCGCTCCGGGAACGAGCGCAATCGTTTGCACTTGGAGGGCAGGCGCCACTTTCGCCTCGCGCTGCAAGCGCGATAGCGGCTGCCCCGTCAACACATACACTTCGAGTGCCCGTTGAATCCGCTGCCGATCGGTCGGCGCGATCCGCGCGGCCGCTTCCGGATCCACGCCGCGCAGGCGCTCGTGCTGAGCCGCCCACGACGTCGCGGCCGCCTCGGCATCGAGCTGGCGCCGCACCTCGGGTCGTCGGCGCGCGGCAGAGATGCGAGCCCATCGCGCAGCGCCCGCAGATAGAGCAGCGTGCCGCCGACCAGCAGCGGCAAACGCCCGCGCGCGACGATGGCACGAATCGCCGCCGCCGCATCGCGCGCGAAACGTCCCGCCGAGTACGCTTCGCTCGGATCGAGAATGTCGATCAGGTGATGCGGCACGTCGGCTCGCAAAGCCAGCCGCTGGTTTGGCGGTGCCGATGTCGAGACCGCGATACACCATCGCGGAATCCATGCTGACGATCTCGAGCGGTATTCGCTCCGCGAGCGCGAGCGCGAGATCGGTCTTACCGCACGCCGTGGGCCCCGTCAGACAAACGCACCGCAGAACCGGCGCTCACGCGCGTCTGCTACTGGCCGCGCAGGAACAGCCGATCGAGATCCGCCATCGTAACTTGCGTCCACGTGGGCCGACCGTGATTGCACGCTTCGCTGCGCTCCGTCCGCTCCATCTCGCGCAGCAGCGCGTTCATCTCTTCGATCGTCAAGCGGCGGTTCGCTCGCACTGCGGCGTGGCACGCCATCGTCGCGAGCAGCTCGTTGACGACGGACTCGACTCGCCCCGCGCCCTGATTCGTCGCGAGATCGCTGAGCACGTCGCGCACCAGCGGCTCGACCTCGCCCGCATCGAGCAGCAACGGCAACGCGAGCACCGAGATCTGCCGCGGACCGCGACGCAACAGATCGAAGCCGAGCGCGCGCAGATCGGCTGCGAGCCTCCTCGGCCAGATCGGCCTCCCGTGACGCCGACTTCGAGCGTCACGGGCACGAGGAGCGCCTGCGACTTCAGCTTGTCGGCGCCGAGCGCGGTCTTGAGCCGCTCGTACGTAACCCGCTCGTGAGCCGCGTGCATGTCGACGATGATCAGGCCGGAGCGATTTTCGGCCAGCACGTAGACGCCCGACAACTGCGCGAGCGCATAGCCGAGCGGCGGCACCGTCGGATCGTCGGCCACCGCGGAGCGCGACGCGCCATGCGAATGCAGCCGCTCGTACAGCGGCACGTACTCGCGCACGTGACTGCCATGCAGCTCGAGCGGCGCCTGAAGCGGTCGGCGCGCCGGACGGCGCCGCACGTCTCCGCCAACGTGGCGCCCTGGACAGGTGCGGCGGGCTCCTCGGCTGTCGGCGATCGTGCCCGCGAGCACGGTCTCCACCGTGCGGAACACGAAGTCGTGGACGAGGCGCGAATCGCGAAACCGGATCTCGAGCTTGGCGGGATGCGCGTTGACGTCCACGCGCCGCGGATCGATATCGAGGTACAGCACGAACGCCGGCTGTCGCGATCCGAAAAGCACGTCCTGGTAACCCAACCGAACCGCGTGCCGCAGCAATTTGTCGCGCACGAAGCGCCCGTTGACGAACGTGAACTGCATGTCGGCCTGGCTGCGCGAGAACGCCGGCGCCGCAAGCCAACCAGCGAGGCGCAATCCTTCGATCGGGCGTTCGAAGTAGCGCGCGTTCGCGAGAAACTCTGCGCCGCAGAGCTCGGCCAGACGCGCTTCCTGTTCCGCCCTCGCCGTGGCGATCGGCGCATGCCACACAACTCGGCCGTTGTTCAGCAGCCGAAACTCCACGTCGAAGCGCGCGAGCGCGAGACTCTTCAAAACTGAGTCGACGTGTCCCGTCTCGGTCTTGTCGGAGCGCTGGAACTTGCGTCGCGCCGGCGTGTTGAAAAACAGATCGCGCACTTCGATCGTCGTGCCGGCAGACTGCGCCGCCGGCTTCGGCATGCCGACATCACCGCCATCGCACGCGACGCGCCATGCGTGCTCGGCGGCCGCGGTACGCGACGTCAGCGTCAGCCGCGATACCGAGCCGATGCTGGGCAACGCCTCACCGCGAAACCCCATCGATGTCAGTGCCTCGAGATCGTCGAGCGTGGCGATCTTGCTGGTCGCGTGGCGCGACAACGCGAGCGCGAGCTCGTCGGGCGGAATGCCGTGTCCGTCGTCCGTGACGCGAATCAGCGCCGAGCCGCCCGCTTCGATCGCCACCTCGATCGAGCGCGCACCGGCATCGAGCGAATTCTCGACGAGCTCCTTGACCACGGACGCCGGCCGCTCGACGACTTCGCCGGCGGCAATCTGGTCGATCAGCTGCGAGGGCAGAATTCGGATAGCCACACGGAACCCTTCGCGCGCTGGCGGCGCGCGGGGCGAGTGTACCTCAGGGCCTGGCGACGAACGTCGCCACGAGCGATCAGCCGGGCGGAATCGTCAACACCTGGCCGACTCGCACGACGTCGGTCTTCAAGCTGTTCGAGCGGCGAAGGCTGGCGGAGCTGACGCGATAGCGCTCGGCGATCGTCGATAGAGTCTCGCCGCGCGCGATGACGTGACGAACCGGCTCGCTATCGGCAATACCCGACGCCGCTGCGAAGTAGCTGCCCTGCGGCGGATTCGCCGTGAAGTAGTCGACGATGCCGCGCCGCAGCGCGGTTGCAAGCGTGGCCTGATAGGCCGGGCTGCGTAGCGACGATTCCTCGCGCGGATTCGAGATGTACGCCGTCTCGACGAGCACCGACGGAATATCGGGAGACTTCAGTACGAGGAACGGCGCCTGCTGTACCTGCACGCGTCGCATCGACGTTACCGCAGACATCCGACGGATCAGGCGCTGTCCGGCAGCAGTGCTGGCGCTGAGTGCCGCGCTCTGCGACAGATCGAGCAGCACGCGCGCCAGCAGTTGATCTTTGTCGGCGAGCGATACGCCGCCGATCAGGTCCGACGCGTTCTCCCGCTGCGCCAGAAGCAACGACTGCTCGTCGCTCGCGGCCTTATCCGACAGCACGTACACCGTCGCGCCCTTTGCATCGCGATCTCGATAGGAATCGGCGTGGATCGACATGAAAAAGTCGGCCTGCGCCTGGTGCGCGAGCTCCATGCGTTTGCGCAGCGGCACGAAGTAGTCGCCGTTGCGCGTCAAAACGGCCCGCATGCCTGGCGTCGAATCGATTTCACCTGCGACCCGGCGCGCGATCGCGAGCACGACGTCTTTCTCCTCGACGCCCGCGCGCCCGCTCGCTCCCGGATCCTCGCCGCCGTGGCCCGCGTCGATCGCAACGACGACGTCGCGCCCACGCTCGGCCGGAGCGGGTGCGCGCCGTACAACCGGCGTCGATTCGGCGGCCGATAGGTCTACCACGAGCCGCTGGCCGTACTGCTCCGTCGGCGCGAGGAGGAATGTTTTCGGCTTCGCAGCGCGCATTCAGCTCGAGCACGACTCGCAGATCGCCCCCGGCACGCGTTCCCGTGCGCACGGACGCTACGACTCCGCGGCCCTCGGGCAACACGAGCGAGCCGGCCGTAGATGTGTCCGGCAGGTCGATCACGACCCGGTCGGGGTCCGCCAGCGAAAAGACACGGTGTTCTACGGCACCCGTGAGCTCGAACACGGCGCGGGTGCCTTCCGGGCCGGACCAGAGCCGGATGCCGTTGACGGTGGCCGCGGCCGCAACGCGACCGAGCAGAAGCAGCGTGAACAACGCTCCGACCCCCAGCCAACCCCTTACCAACACCCTATCGCGCTCCGCAGTGGCCACGTCTTATGTTTACGCGTTTCGCAGCCTTTTTCAATGTTTTCTGCGGATTAGCGGTCGTTGTTAAAGCTTGCCTGACGACTGTGCTCCAAGGCCTCGATTCCGGCCTGAGTTGTGCCGTGCAGGGTGACCCGCCGGGCGTTTTCGCCGGCATCTGCGAACTCGAGGAGCAGATCGCAGCGCCTCGCGAGCGCGGGGGCCCGTTCCGGCCACTCGAAAACGATCCAGGTGTCGGGGTCGGCGAGCCAGTCGCGGAGACCGAGGTTCTCGAGGTCGGCGTCGCCGTGCAGCCGGTACAGATCGAGATGCACGAGGGTCAGGTCGCCGATCTCATACTGCTCGAGCAGCGTGTAGGTCGGGGACGGCACGCGGCCACCATAGTCGAGGCCACGCAGCATTGCGCGAGCCCACGTGGTCTTGCCGCTGCCGAGTGTGCCGGCGAGGCCGATCACCAGCGGCCGGCAGCCAGCCGCTCGCAGGCGCCGGGCGAACTGCCCTGCAGAATCAATTAGCTCCGCCTCTGAGCGGAAGTTCTTTATTAGCTGAAGTTCGCCCATCGGCGCAGGTGCGGAAAGAGGTCGCTGGCCAACGTCCCGCGTTCGCCGTCGCGCGCCGCCGCATCGCCCGCGAGCGCATGCAACAGCACGCCGGCGCGCACGCTGGCAGTCATTTGGTGTGTCTGGACCAGGAGTGAACCGATGACGCCCGCCAGCACATCGCCCATGCCGCCGCTCGCCATGCCCGGGTTGCCGCGGTCGCAGACCCGCGGCGGGTCGCCTGCCTCGGGTGTGGCGATAAGCGTATTCGCGCCCTTGAGCACGGCCACGGCAGCGTAGCGGCGCGCCAGCTCGCGTACCGAGCCGGCTCGGTCCCGCTGCAACGTCGCCGTCGGCGTGCTCAGGAGCCGGGCCGCTTCGCCGGGATGTGGCGTCAGCACCCAATTACCTCGCGCAACGGGCGTCGCGGCCAGCAGATTCAGAGCGTCGGCATCGACAACGAGCGGTAATTCGGTGGCCAGCAGCCGCTCGTACAGCGCCCTCGCCCACGGCGCCTGACCTAGACCGGGCCCCAGCACCGCCGCATCGGCCAACGCCAGCAGATCGTCGAGATCGCCGACGCCGGTGACTGCATGGCAGATGATCTCCGGCCGACCGTTCAACACGGCCGTCAGGTTGTCGGGGTGGGTCGCGACGTACACGAGTCCCGCGCCGACGCGCAGCGCCGCCTCGGCGGCAAGCCGAATGGCGCCGGCCATTCCAGGACCGCCGCCCACGAGCAGCAGCCGACCGTTCGACCCCTTATGCGCCGAGCGAGCCCGTTGAGGCAGGACCGCCTTGAGCTCCGCGGGCGTCAACCGCACGAGTTGCGGCGCCACGCCCCGCGCGAGCGCCGCCGGCACGCCGAGGCCCGCCAGTACGAGCGTGCCGACGTAGTCGACGGCCGAACCGAGGAATAGCCCTTGTTTCAGGCCGATGAACGTCACGGTGACAGCGGCACGCACGGCCACGTCTCGCGGCGCTCCGGTGTCCGCGTCGAGGCCGCTCGGCACGTCGAGCGCGAGAATCGGCCGCCCCGCAGCGTTCATTGCCTCGATCGCGGCCAGAAATGTGCCCGCCACGGCTCGATCCATGCCGATTCCGAGTACGCCGTCGACCACCACGTCCGCGCCGACGAGGCCCGCCGTGGAAAACGGCTCGACGTGCACGCCGGCTGCGGCACAATCGGCCGCGGCGCGGCCCGCGTCGCCCTGCCACCTGTTGCTCGGAACGAGACCGAGCACGCGCACGGCGAAGCCCTCGGTCGCCGCCAATCGCGCTACCACGAGGCCATCGCCCGCGTTGTTGCCCGCGCCGCACACGATCGCCAGCGTCTTCGCAAGCGGCCACTGTTGCCGTACGGCGGCCAGAGCGGCCGCGCCCGCCCGGCACATGAGGTCGTAGCTCGGAATGCCGCCGCGTTCGCTTGCGAGCCCTTCAAGCGCGCGGACGTCGGCGACGCTGTAGACGTGTTCGGGCAACTCTTCGGCGGGACCGCTCATCGCCGCGATTATACTGGCGCCTGTACAGCTGCCGACGTCTCCGTGACGAAACTCACCGCAGCACAACTAGACGACCTCTCCGCCTCCATCAAGCAGCTGGGGCGCCAGCTTGGCTTCGCCAAGCTCGGCATCGCCGACACTTCGCTCGCGGAAGACGAAGCGTTACTCGCGCGATGGCTGACGGCCGGCAGGCACGGTGACATGGCTTATATGGAGCGCCACGGCACGAAGCGCACCCGCCCGGAGCAGCTCGTTCCGGGCACCGTGCGCGTGATCTCCGCGCGCATGGACTACTGGCGCGCCGATTCTCGCGACGCTCGCAGCACACTCGGCGACGCTCGCACGGGCTACGTCGCGCGCTACGCACTTGGCCGCGACTACCACAAGGTGCTGCGTGCGCGCCTGCAGCGCCTCGCCGATGCAATCGGCGAACGTATCGGCGACTTCGGCTATCGCGTGTTCGTCGACAGCGCACCAGTGCTCGAGAAGGCGCTCGCCCGCAACGCGGGACTTGGCTGGATCGGCAAACATACGAACCTGCTCGATCGCGACGGCTCCTGGTTCCTGCTCGGCGAAATCTACACCGACCTGCCGCTACCGCCTGACGCACCGATCACTGAGCACTGCGGCTCGTGCCACGCGTGCATTGATGTGTGCCCGACGCGCGCGATCGTCGGCCCGTACGAGCTCGATGCGCGCCGCTGCATCTCCTACCTCACGATCGAGCTGCGCGGCTCCATCCCCGAGGCGTTGCGCGCGCCGATCGGCAACCGGATCTTCGGCTGCGACGACTGTCAGCTGTTCTGCCCGTGGAACAAGTTCGCGCAGCCGAGTGAAGTCGACGATTTCGCGCCGCGCCACGCGCTCGACGGCAGCAGCCTGGTGGACCTGTTCGGCTGGTCGGAGGCCGAATGGCAAACCCGCACGGCCGGCAGCGCAATCCGTCGCGCCGGCTACGAAGGGTGGCTACGCAACGTCGCTGTGGCGCTCGGCAACGCACCGCCCGAGCCTGCGATCGTCGCCGCGCTGACCGCCCGCCGCGACGACCCTTCGCCGATCGTGCGTGAACACGTCGCCTGGGCGCTGCACCAGCACGCGCAACGCACGAGCTCATGACGACGAGGTACGCCGGTTGGCAAGTCGCGAAACTCGTGAACGAGGCCCTGGCGCAACTCGGCCTGGCCTTACCGCGCCCCGACGCCGCCGCGACGGCCACGTTGGCACAATGTAAAGTGCGCCACTTCGCACCCTGACCGGGCACGGCGTACTGCCAACTCCGTCACGTTGACGTCATGAATGGGCCGCTAGGATGCGGCCATGAGCACCGCTAACCTTCAGTCGTTGGCGTACGAAATCGACACGGATTTCCGCCGTTCGCTACTCCAGAGTATCGCGCTGTTTCGGGGCGTTGCGCCCGACGCGCTCGGCGACCTGCTGCCGCAATGCGCGCGCATCGACGTCGACGAGGGCGATGTACTTCTGTCGCCGCAAAGACCGAATCGGTGCGTATACGTGGTCTTGAGCGGCCGCCTCAGCGTACATCTCGGCGCGCTCGACACACCGCGGATCGCGGACTTGGGACCCGGCACCTGCGCCGGCGAAATGTCGCTGATCGAGGACAAGGACCCTTCGGCGTTCGTCGTCGCGGCAGAGAATTCGCATTTGATGGTCATCAGCCACCACCTTCTGTGGCAGATGGCGGATCGCTCCCACGTGTTCTGCAAGAATCTGCTCGTCGTGCTTTCGGAACGCGTGCGTTCCGACAACGAGTTCATCGCGAGCAGCCTCGGCGTGCTACGCCAGGCCGAGCGCAACGCCCATACCGATGCGCTGACCGGACTCGGCAACCGCCACTGGATGCACGTGATGTTCGAGCGCGAAGTCACACGTGCGCAGCACGGAGAAAAGGTGTTGTGCCTCATGATGATCGACGTCGACCACTTCAAGGTCTTCAACGATCAGTATGGGCACATTGCCGGCGACCGCGTGCTCGTCGCCGTTGGCGATACGCTGCGCGACTTTCTCCGGCCGACGGACTTGATCGCACGCTTCGGCGGCGACGAGTTCGCCGTCTTGTTGCCGGACCTCACGGTCGAGCAGGCCCGGCAGACGGCGGAACGACTGCGCGAGCAGGTCAGCGGGTTGTCCCCTGAGAGCCTGACGACCGCGATCACGATCTCCGTTGGAATCGCAGGTCTCGTGAAGGGAGAAGACGTCGCCGCCCTCGTGCACCGCGCCGATGCCGCGATGTACGACGCCAAAGAACGCGGCCGTAACCGCGTCGCGGTCGGCGAAGACTAGACGAGCAGATTGTCGATCAATCGCGCCCGGCCGAGCCACCCGGCGGCAATGACAACGCGTGCTTCGGCTCGGTCGCCGGCACTGGGCGCCGCGAGATCGGCGGCGCGCCGTACTTCGACGTAATCCGGTTTGAAGCCCGCGCGCTCGAGATCTTTCCTGGCAGTGGCGGCCAGCTCGGCGAAATTCGTGGCGCCATCGCGCAAAGCATCGCGCATGCGCACGAGCGCCGAGTGTAACGTTGGCGCCCTGCTCCTCTGGTCTTTGTCGAGGTAGCGATTACGCGAGCTCAGCGCGAGTCCATCCGGCTCGCGTTGCGTCGGCCCCATGCGCAGGAACACCGGCAGGTGCAGATCCGCGATCATGCGCTGCATCAGGATGAACTGCTGGTAGTCCTTCTGACCCAGCACGAGCATATCGGGCATCACGATGTTCAATAGCCGGGACACGACCGACGCCACGCCGTCGAAGTGCCCGGGGCGGCTCGCTCCGTCCAGCTCGCGGCCGAGACCGGGCAGCGACACTTGCACGGCATCGTGCAAACCGAACGGGTAGATTTCCCTGGCATCGGGCGCGAACAATAGATCCACCGTGCCGGCAGCTGCCATGAGCGCGGTGTCCTCGGCAAGCGTGCGCGGATACGCGGAGAAGTCCTCGCCGGCGCCGAACTGCGTCGGATTCACGAAAATGCTCATGACGACGCGCGCTCGCGGTTCGGCAGCGAGGTGGGCGAGGCTCATGTGCCCCGCGTGCAAATTGCCCATCGTCGGCACGAAGGCGACAGACTCCCCGGCCGCGCGCCACTCGGAGACGGCTTCGCGTACCCCGCCCACGGTCTGCACGGTACGCAGGCTACGCGCGGCGGCCTTGGCTGGCGACGAATCGCCGCGCCGACTCACGAGAACGTGTGCTCCGGAGCTGGATACGCCCGCGTCTTGACGGCGTGCACGTACGCACGCAGCGCTTCGAGCGGGTCGTCGCGGCCGCGCATGAAGTTCTGGACGAAGCGCGGCATTCGGCCCTGCGTGATACCGAGCACGTCGTAAAGCACGAGGATCTGCCCGTCGACGCCCGGACCGGCGCCGATGCCGATGACCGGCACGTGCAGTGCATCGCGAATCGCGGATCCCAAGCTCGTCGGCACGCATTCGAGCAGCACCACGTCGGCGCCCGCACTCTCCAGAGCGCGGGCTTCATCGATCATGCGGTGCGCCGCCTGCTCCTCGCTGCCTTGCACTTTGAAGCCGCCGATCTTGTGCACCGACTGCGGCTTGAGCCCCAGGTGTGCGCACACCGGGCACGTCGTGCTGCGCCAGATGCTCGACGATGGCCACCTGACCTTGGCCGCCCTCGAGCTTTACCATCATGGCTCCACCCTCCTGCATGAGGCGCACGGAGTTGTCGAGCGCCTGGGAAGGCGTCGTGTAGCTCATGAACGGCATGTCGACGATCAGAAACGCGCGACGCAGACCGCGTGCTACGCAGCGCGCGTGATACACCATGTCGTTCACGGTCACGGGCACCGTGGTGTCGAGGCCCTGGATGACCATGCCAAGCGAGTCGCCAACGAGCACGACGTCGGCACCCGAGAAATCCACGAGCTGGGCGAAGCTAGCGTCGTACGCCGTCAGGCAGGCTATCGGCTCGCGCGCCTGTTTCATGTCGCGCAGCATGCCGACGTTGACCGGTGGCGAATCCATGCCCCGTTGCTCTAGCTGCTTGTACATGCCGACCTCCCGCGGAGCTCAGGCGAACGCCGCGCCGGCGGCGTTGAAGAAGTGCCGCCCGTGTTTGACGCGCAGAATCGTCTGCAGCAGTTCCTGATAGTCCTGCTCGCGGTGAATCGGGTCAATCGTGGCCGCGTTCACGATCAAGAGCGGCGCGGCGTCGTAGTCATAGAAGAACCGCGCGTAGGCTTCGCCCAGCCGTTCGAGATATTCGGCGTCGATTTGCTGTTCGTATGGAACACCGCGTGCCGCGACGCGCTTCAGCAGCACTTCCGCGGGCGCCTGCAGATAGACGACGAGATCGGGCGTCGGGGGATCGAGCTCGAGCGTATCGGCCACTTGCTGGTACAGCCCGAGCTCGTGCGGATCGAGATTCAGCTCGGCGAACAGGCGGTCCTTCTGGAGCAGGAAGTCCGCGATACGCACCGGCGAGAACATGTCGCTCTGACGAATCTGCTCGATCTGCCGGGCGCGCTGCAGCAGGAAGAACAGCTGCGTGGGCAGCGCCGACTGCCGGCGGTTGCGGTAGAACCGCTCGAGGAAGGGATTCTCTTCCGCCTGCTCGAGGATCAGCTCGCTCGCGAAACTCTGCGCCAGTCGCTTCGCGAGACTCGTCTTGCCTACTCCGATCGGGCCCTCGACTACGATGTAGCGCGGGCCGTCCAGACGAATCACGTCACGCTCACGCGAGCCCGAGTCACGGGCCGCAGCAGGCCGCGCAGCCGCCTCGGGCACCGCCTTCGGTTGCTTCTGCCGCCCTGCCAAACTAACTGACAATGTCGGTAATCTCGGACTGCGCGGAGCGACGGCGACCGCCGCGACGGCGCCGACCGGAGCGGCCCTTACCACCGACCATCTTGCCCTGCTCTTCGGGGGGCAACGCCTGGATCTCGGTCCACCACGTGACCGTTTCCTGATCGACTTCGCCGATCGTGGCGCGCAGCAGCAGGAAATCGTAGGCGGCGCGGAAGCGTTTGTGCTGCAGCAACCGAGCGACACGAGCGCCCTGACGCTGCGCGAACCGCCACTGCATTGCGAGCAACTCCTTCATCGGCGAGCTGAAGCGGCGCGGAAACGCGGTCTGCTGGCTCGCAACGATGCGTTGGCTCGCCTCGAGCATCGCCTGGCCACTCTGCCAGCCCTCGCTCTCGAGCTTCTCCGCCAGCGCCTTGATCGGGAACCAGAGGAACACCGCGTACAGGAACGTGGGCGTGACCGGCTTGTCTTCGCGAATCCGCGCGTCGGTGTTTTCCAGGCCGCGGCGGATGAAACCGGCGATCTTCTCGGCGTCCGGCGTTTCGAGCAGGGCCTGCGTGTCGCGGAACAGGTACCGCAACAGATCGTAATCGCGCAGCACGTCGAAGCTGCGCGCGGCGTGGCCGCTATGGAACAGCTTCAGCAGCTCGTCGAACAGACGCGCCGGCGGCACATCCTTCAGCAGGCCGCCAAGCGCCTTGACCGGCGCCGCGGTGTCGGGCGCAAGTGTGAAATCGAGCTTCGCCGCAAACCGCGCCGCGCGCAGCATGCGGACCGGATCCTCGTGATAGCGCGTGACGGGATCGCCGATCAGCCGGAGCGTGCGCGAGCGCACGTCCTCGACACCACCCACGTAGTCCCAGATGCTGAAATCCGCGATGTTGTAGTACAGCGCGTTGACCGTGAAGTCGCGCCGCCACACGTCCTCGTCGATCGTACCGTAGACGTTGTCGCGCAGGATGCGGCCGCTGTCGGAGTGCGCGCGCTCGTCGTCGGGCTCGGCGCCCGACGGCGCGGAACGTGGCGACCTCGACGATCTCGCGGCCGAAGCGCACGTGCGCAAGCCGGAACCGCCGGCCGATCAGTCGCGAGTTGCGGAACACGTCCTGAATCTGGTCGGGATCCGCGTTCGTCGCAATGTCGAAGTCCTTGGGTTGGCGCTCGAGCAGCAGGTCGCGTACGCCGCCGCCGACGATGAACGCCTGGTAGCCGGCGTCCTTCAAGCGGTACAGGACTTTGAGCGCACTCTGCGAGATGTTCGCCCGGCTGATGTTGTGATCCGAGCGCGAAACGATGACAGGTCCGAGACGCGACTTATGATCCGTGTCGTGCAAGAAGCTACCGTGCTGTGGTTTCAACGTGTCGGAAAGGCCGGTATCATAACAGCGCTCGCTTCGACGCGGCACCCGCGCTCCCTTCGTCTAGCGGTCCAGGACGTGGCCCTCTCAAGGCTAAAACAGGGGTTCGATTCCCCTAGGGAGCGCCATCCTTCCCTACGGCCTACGGGCACCGCCCACCTTGACAGTTCTTGACCGCCTCGGGGAGCTTCGCGCCCTATACTTCTGTTCGCTTTGAGGATTTCCTCCCCGATTGGAGATCTTGAAGCCCCCTGAAGAGCTCGACGAAGGTCGGGCTCTTTTTTTTGACCGGCCGTCAGCCGCGCTGCCCTGGCCTCGACGCTAGAATTGCGTGCCGTCCTTCAGGATGAAGTTCTTCACGTAACCGCCGTCTCCGCCCTCGCGCAGCGGCGCGATCTCGATGTCGATCGTATCGCCCGGATGAACCATCTCGGGCCGCCAGCCCCGCCGATACACGTTGTTGCGGCTGTGGGCCTCGAACTCGACCACTCGGGCGCCCTTGGCGTCCTTGAGCTCGAGGAATAACGCGGTGTGCGGATTGGCGATCCGGAGTTCCTTCACGACACCCTGGATCTTCACGGTCTGACCGAAGTCGTATTGCGCGGCCGAATGGTGCGCCCAGGCGCCCGCCCCCGCCGCCGACAGTCCCAACGCTGCCACTACCGAAATCACCTTGCTAGTCATCGAGCGACCCTCCGTAGAAAGCCCTTCACCGCGGGGCTCACGATAAAGAAACGCCGGCGTTGACTTTAGATCAACGCCGGCGCCCCACCCCCCCATTACTCAGGTGCACGCGCGCGCGGCCGGCAAGAGAGCCGACGCGCCACGCGTGCGGAATTCGTTCGTACATGGATATCGCGTTGCAACAGTAACGCTCAGGGACATTCCAGCGGCCCAGTTATTCTTTTTGCAGCGCTGATACCAAGCATAGCGACTTCGATCCGCCCTCTTGCGCCCTGCCTCGGGCGGCTGTTGTTTTTGGGCGTGGCCGCCGATCACGGCAAACCCACGCTCTCGTCCTTGAGGGAGGACACGGTCCGCACCAAAAACGCGCGGTCGGAACAGTCCTTGAAGCCAAGGCTAACAGAAAGAACGGCGAATAGTCACACCCCCAAACCGGCCGGTCTCGCAGAATTTCCTCCAAGCACCTCACGGCGCTCAGCGGCGCGAATCATTTATCCTATTTTCCATTTGACATAGTCCTGAACCCCGCTTGGCCAAGACGACTACGAAATCGATACCGTCAGCCTGACCGGCCAGTCGGGGCGGCAATACGAGTTCCGCATGTATGTGTGGGACACGAAATTCAAGATCGCTGCCCGGCGTCTATCTGATCGCCTCGCGTTCGATCGAGCCGGGACAAAAGCCCACCTACTCGCCGCTCTTCGTTGGTGCGGCGGGCGATCTGTCGAAGCCGCTGAAGAATCACCCACGCAGCGAATGCTTTCAGATGTACCTCGCGAACGTGGTCGGCGTGCTGCGCGAAGAGCGCGACGGCGAGCGCGAGCAGATCGTCGCCGATCTCGTCGACGCTCTCGCCCCGCCCTGCAACTCGACGGAAGGCGACTGGTGAACCCCTTGCCGGCGGCCGCCACTCTCGATATCCACCACGAGCCCGCACGCGCACCGCTTCGTAGCGCACACCGCGGCCGGCGAGGCCGTGCTCGAATACAGCCCGGTGGACGCTACGACGCTCGACTACCACCACACGTTCGTGCCGCCTGCGTTGAGGGGCGGCGGTATCGCATCGCGATTGACGGAATACGCGCTGCGCTACGCACGCGACCACGGACTCAGAGTGCGGCCCACGTGTCCTTTCGTTGCGCGCTACCTTCAGAGGCACGCGGAGTTTCAGTCGTTAATCGGCTGACCCTCTCGACTCGCACGCACTTCGCCGGTGCCGCGCACGCTCGCATACGCTGCGAGAGCTCGTGCCCGCGCGGCCGCGTGCGCCACGATCGGTAGCGGATACGTCCGCCCGAGCTCCACGCCCGCGGCGCGCAACGCAGACTCCGGCGCGGCGTAGGGTTCGTGCACGAACTCCGTTGGCAGCAAGGCGATCTCGGGCACCCACCGGCGCACGTAGGCGCCGTCCAGGATCGAACTTCCGCGCCTGCAACAGAGGATTGAAAACGCGAAAATACGGCGCCGCGTCCGCGCCGCTGCCCGCAACCCACTGCCAGCCGACGGAGTTATTCGCGAGATCAGCGTCGACGAGCGTGTCCCAGAACCAGCACGCGCCCTGCTGCCACGGCACCAGGAGGTGCTTTACCAGGAACGAGGCTGCAACCATCCGCACACGGTTGTGCATCCAGCCCGTGTGCTTCAGCTCGCGCATACCGGCGTCGACCAGCGGATAGCCCGTCTTCCCACGTTGCCAACACTCGAGCGCGACCGAATCGTCGCGCCATGGAAAGCGTCGAAACTCGGCGCGGAACGACTCCTGCGGAAACCGAGGCCAATGCCACACGAGGTGCCGTGCGAACTCGCGCCAGCCGAGCTCCCGTAGGAACGCGGCTGCGCCCTCCCCCTTGTTCCGCCCCGCGGCCGCGGCCCACGCGGCTCGCGGGCTGATTTCGCCAAAGCTCAAATGCGGCGATAGACGCGAAGAGCCTGGGCGATCCGGTCGATCACGCTCCGCATGGTACGCGTAGAGCGGCCCAGCCGCGAACGCTGCGAGCCGCGACGCGCGCCCCCGCCTCGCCCGGCGTCCAAGCGGCGCGAAAGTCGCTGGCCCAATCCGGCCGGACTGGGCTTGAGTGCCCACGCGTCGAGCGAGTCGCCGGCCGCCACCGGACGCACGAGCTGCAAGCGTCGACGGCACCGGCATCGCGCCGCCGACGCGGTCGAGCGCAAGCATGCGTTCCAGAACGCCGTGAACACCTTGAACGGCTGCCCCGACCCACTCCGGATCTGCGCGGGATCGAACAGTGCGTCGCCCGCATGCAGACGAGCTTGATGCTGCGCGCAGCGAGCAGCTTCGCGAGCTCGGACTCCGACGCCCCGCCCGTGCGGCGTGTAGCTCTTACAACAGTGCACCTCGACGGCTGCGTTGGCGACTGCGCACGCTGCAACTTCTACGGCGGCTCCGCCCCGGCGCAGCAGCAGCTCCCCGCCGCGTTGCGCGATCTCGGCTCGAGCGAGCTCAGACTGCCGTGCAGCCACCACCTGCTCGCCCCACCGGGCGCGTCCGGGGCTTCCTCGTCGTGCACGTAGCACGTCACGATCGGACAGTCCACTGCGCGCCGCCGCGGTCAGCGCGATGTGGTCGTGCAAGCGCAGATCGTTGCGGAACCAGACGAGGCACCGTGCGCTCGCCGCGGCACTTCGCGTCGTCGACTCTGGCCCGCGGCTCACTGCACCGACACGCGCGTCATTCGAGCGCAACGCCTGCCGCGCGCAACTGCGCGCGATAGCGGCTCAAGTTCCGCGGCGTACCGGCGCCACCGTCCAACGGCCGTGCCGTACAGCGGCGCACGCACCTGCACCGAGCTCGCTGTCGCGATCGGCGCGACGTTGCTGTGAAAGTCGAGACACCGCGCCTCCCACGGCAAGCCGCAAAACTCGAGCAACGCACGTGTCGTCGGCTCCTGCTCGGCGACGAGCGACTCGTAGGACACCTCGAGCATCTTGCCCGGCAGCACGCGCCGCCAGTGCGCGAGCAAACGGTCGAACAGAGAATAGTAGCGGCCGATATCGGCGAGATCGTAGGTGAAGTTGTAGTACGAGAACGTGACCGCGAACAACTGACGATACATGCTCAAACAGCTGTCCAGCGGTTGGCGCCGCAGGCACACGATCTTTGCATTCGGCAACGCGAAGTGGATGAAGCCGATGTAGAAGAAGTTCAGGGGCAGCTTGTCGACGAAGTGCGGCGTGCTGCCCGTGAGCGGGCGTGTGCTGTCGACGTAGCGTTGGCCGACGGCCGCGAAATCGCAGTGCGTACCTTGCTCGATCGTCTGTGGATCCAGCACGCGGTTCGACGGTGTCGCCGCCGCGCGCTTCAACGCCACGCCGAAGTTCTGCAACTCGCCGGCCGACTGCACTTGCGAATGCGCCGACAGGATCCGCTCGACGAGCGTCGTGCCCGAGCGTGGCAAACCGACGACGAAGATCGGCTCGCGGCTCGGACACCCCACCGACGGCGTTGCGCATCCGCTGCGCGTCGAACACCCTCTCGAGCGTGGAGAACAGCGCTTCGTCGTCGGCAATCGTGTAGTTCAGCGTGCGCCGTTTTCGGATCTTGCCGGCCGTCAACTGTGCGAACGCACGCGGGTATTCGCCGAGATCCTCGAGCTCCTTCGCCAGCGCGTGCCGGATGTGCAGCTCACCGTCGACGTCATCACCCACGCCATCGAGCAACGCCTCGAGCCGCGAAACGTGGTTGTGCGTAGCCGTCTGCCTGCGCAGCTCGGCGAGCGCCGAATGCGCGCGGTAGAACCGCGGCGCGAGCCGAACGACCGCCTCGAGCTCGCGCTCCGCTTCCTCGAAACGACCGAGGATTCGCAACGAGGCCGCCAGGTTGTAGTGAAAGTCGGCATTCGATGGCGTCTGGCCACCGCGCGCTCGAACGCCGCGACCGCGCGTGCGTGGTCGCCGAGGCGCGACCAGACCACGCCGAGAGTGTCGAGCGTCAGCGCGTCGCTCGGCGCCAGGCCTCTGCGCGCTCCGCAGCCGCGCGAGCCTCGTCATCGTGTTTTAGTAGCGCCAGGCAACGCGCGTGCTGCGCGTGATAGTCGGGACGAGCGGCATCGAGGGTCAGCGCACGCTCGATGGCCGTGCAGGCCTCGCCGAAGCGCCGCGCCGCCAGCCGCGACCATGCCGAACAAGAAAATGCGCGTCGGCATGCTCGGGCGCGCGCGCCAACACTTGCAGGCAGGCTGCGCGCGCGCCGCGAGGTCGGCGTCGTTCAGCCGCTGCTCAGCCGCGCGATGCCAGCGTTCGACTTCTGGTGCCGCGGTGCTGATCGACCTGTCCGCCCGTGATTAGATCCGATAGCGGAATTCTATACCCATGCTGCGCGGTCGGATCACGTCGCGGTAGTAGCGTCGCAAATCGAAGCCGTTGACGTTACGGATATAGCTGGGATCGAGGCGCACGCCGGTCTCGGCAAATTTGTCGGTCAGATTGTCGATGTAGAGGCTGGCTTGCCAGCGCTCATGCCCTACGCCCGCCGACAGACTATGCACGGTGTAACCGCCGAGCGTTTCGCCGTCATTACGCAGTCCGACCTTCGTGATGATGTTGCCCGAGTACGAAAGGCCGTAACCGGCGTTGATTTCGAAGCCATTGCGAAGCGGCCGGTGATAGGCCGCGTAAAAGCTCGCTTGTTCTTCGGGCGACCCGGGCAAACGATCACCTGGCCGACCGTCCTCGACGCCATCGACAATGCCCGGCGCAAACGACGTGAGCTCCGCCCTGTTGTGTGCGTAGGTGCCCGTGAAAGACCAATGGTCGCCACGCGACTGGAGCGACAGCTCGAAGCCCTTGCTCTCGGCCTTACCGCCATTCACGGTGATTGGCAACGCGCCGCTAATCGTAGTGCTCTGCGTCTGCACCTTGTCCCAATCGATGTGATACACAGCCGCGTTGAACAGGAGCTTGCCGCCGTTCCACGCGCTGTGCATTCCGATCTCGAGGTTCGTCGTGGTGTCTGGCGCGATGTTGATTTCGCTGGGCGTGCCGCAGGGGATCTGGGTGCCTCCTGGCGGTATCGCGGGGCACACGGCCACGGGGTTGGCGCCTCCGTTGCGATAGCCCTCGCTCAAAGTGACGTAGCCGGTTACGTCCTTCGTGAAGTCATAGCCGGCGTTGATCTTGCCCAGGAAACCGTCGTCGCTCGTAGCGCCCTGGTTCGCGTCGGAAAAGTCGACCAGCGGCACCAGGATCGTCGACTGAGTGCCGAAGTCGTAGCTGAAGGAACGCCCGCCGATGTTGACTTGCAGCTTGTCCGTGAATCGATAACCGACTTCGCCGAACAATGCCGTCTGATTCGTAGTCTGATGCGACGTCTGCCGGAACTCGAGATCTCCTGTCGGGAGCGAAGCGCCGATGAACGTGTCGAACCCTGGCACGAACTCGCTGCTGCTCGTGTTCAGGTCGTAGTCGTTGTAGAAGACGCCGGCGATCCACGAGAGCTTACCGGTACCTTTCGACACGAGGCGTAGCTCCTCGTTCGTCCGCTTTTCCTTGGCGGTTTCGCGCGTGTACGCCGCGAACAACGGGAACGCCTCGTAGCCATAGCCAAGATCGAGCAAGAGATCCGTTTGATCGCGCTGACCGAGTTGATCGTAGCTACGACACACCGGTGGCCGACACGAGCTGCGCGAAGCCGAGATCGGCAACGATCTCCACGCTGAACAGATTGCTCTTCCGGTCATTCGGCTCGACGAACCGCGCTGCGGACTCGTATTTTCCCGTGTTGAACGCGAACCGGTGATTCACCGTGCGCCCGCCGACATCCTGGTCCTGATGGTAGTAGTTGAACGTCACGTCCAACGTTGTTGGAAACGCTCCACAGCAGCGCGAGACGGCTCGACAGCGTGTGCTCCCAATCGACGTCGTTCTGGCGATGCAAATTGGCGGCGACAGCCACCGGGTCGTTCAAATCCGGCTGCGGATTCGAAACGCCGGGTTGGTTCACGAGGTACGGGTAGTCGATGAAGCCCGGGTCGTGCGTGTAGCCGATCGCCGCGCGGAACGCGACCTTGTCCTCGACGATCGGCGCATTGACGACTACATCGGCCTTGTAGCCTTCGGAGTCGCTGTGCGACAGAGCGTATACAGATTGCCGTGCGCCTCCAGACTGAAGTCCTTTGTGTTCGGCGCCTTCGGAATGTAGCGCACCGCACCCGCCTAGCGTACCCTCGCCGTAGAGCGTGCCCTGCGGGCCGATCAGGACCTCGACGCGCTCGAGATCCTTCATCTTGAAATCGAGGTAAAGCGGAATCTCGCCCAAGTACGTACGCGACCGTGCCACCGCTGGCATTGTTCAGGAACTCGCTGTCGTTGAGCGACTGCACGTTGAGACCGCGCACCGTCATCAGGCTCGACTCACGAGGTCCTTGGTCCGACGACGCTCAAGCCCGGCACCCAGCGGCCGAGCTCGGTCAGATTGTCAGGCGTTGCTCGTCGAGCCGGTCACCGCCGATCGCGGCGATGTTGAATGGCAACTCCTGGATCGTCGTCTCGCGGCGCGACGCCGTGACGATGATCTCTTCGAGCGGCGCGCTCTGCGCCAGCGTCGACTCCGGCGTAACTTCCACCGAGTAACGTTGCGATGGTGGCGGCAAGTGGCTTGATGGCAACACGAGCCGTCGGCTTGACCGTACGTTTCATAGAAAAATCCTTTTCAATCATATCCGTATCGACGAAGGGTGCAGTAACTCGTCAACTCCGCCGTTATGTAGCACAGGGTTCGCGACAGCAGCAACGAAGACGTGCCAAGGTCGTGCACCACGTCTCACAACAAGGATCGAAGCTCGGTATTTGCTAGACTTCGCGGCCGTTTCTGCCTCGCTTCAGCCGTGCCCACTACCGCCCACCCACGACCCCGCCCGCCCTCGAGCCCGCTTCGCTGTTCAAGCGCTGCGCCGCACTCATCTATGACCTGCTGTTGCTCGTAGGTTTGTGGCTGCTTTCACGCTGCTCGCAGTCCTGGTGCATGGGGGGCCTATCACGCCGGGCAGTCTGTGGTTTCAGTGCGCGTTGCTCGCGATCGCTGACGGCGTTTTTCTGCGGCTTCTGGGCGCACGGCGGCCAGACGCTCGGCATGCGGGCATGGCGAATTCGCGTGGTGGGCCAGGACGGCGCACCGCTGTCGTGGCCCCGGCAGCGTTGGCGCTTCGCGGCTGGCCTGTTCGCCCTGCTGCCGCTCGGCCTCGGGCTGTGGTGGGGCATCTTCGACACGCAACGGCGAGGCTGGCACGATCGGCTGACGGGCACGCGCGTCGTTCGCGTGCACGCGCACGCTGCTACCTCGCCCGCGCCACCGCCACGATCGTGATCAGAAACAGCACGGAGCTTGGCGCCCAGGCCACGACGAGCGGCTGAAGGCCGTACACCTCACCGCCGCTCGCGAGCACCTGACCAATTGCGTAATACGACAGACCGACGACGAGCCCGACGAGCAGCCGCGCGCCGGTGCCCGCCGAGCGCAATCCGCCGAACACGAACGGCAGCGCGAGAATCGTCATCAGCACGACCGAGACGATGTCGGCCATACGCGTCCAGTACGCGATCAAATAGCGACGCGCGTCGAGGCCGTTGTCCTCGAGATAGCGGATATAGCGCTGCAACGACGGCGTATCGAGCAAGTTCTCCCGCACGACGGACAACGCCAGCAGGTCGGGGTTCAAGTCGTAAGTCTGCGTCGACTGCCGCTCGGTTCGCGCCGTCACGCCGTTGTCCAGAAACGTCGTCTCGCCGTAGTTCGACAGCACCCAACGTTCCGTCCGCGTCGACGGCCGCCGTGTCGGCGCGCGCGATCTGCCGCAACGCCTGGTCGGGGCCGAGCTCGAACAGGAGCACGCCGCCCCGATAACCGAGCCTCGCCGGTCTGCCGGCGCAGACTGAAGATGTGGTCGCCGTCCTTGAGCCAAGTGGCCTTACCTTCCGCCGTGCCGACGTCCTCGCGCATGGCTCGCGTGCGCATCTCGTCCGCGTACGCGCTCAACGACGGCGCGAGCGACTCGCCGAGCAGCACCATGAGCACGGCCAGCGCGAACCCCGCGAGCCCCACGGAGAGCAGCAGTTGCCACGAGGAGATGCCGCTGGCGCGCATGACGATGAGCTCGCGATGAACGGCCAGGTTGCCAAGCGCGAGCAACGAACCGATCAGCGCGGCGGCCGGCAGAACGGAGAAGATCGTGCGCGGCATGCCAAGCACGACGTAGAAGATCGCGGCTGCTGAGATCGTAGTTGCCGACCCGATGTCGTTGAGCTGCGCCACGAGATCGAACCCCGTCATGACCGCCACGAGCACGGCCAGCGCGAGCCCGACACCGCGCAACACGGACATCACGATGTATCTGCGCAACAGCGTCATGCGGCCAACTGCACGCGCGGCGCGCGACGCAGCGAGAACCAGCCGCTCTCCCGTCGCCAGCATCAATAGCGCCAACAGCTACCACCGACACCGTGAACCCACCACATGCCGAGCCACTCCGAGATCACGCCGCGCTGCACCCAAACGCCGGCGATCGACATCATGTTGGCGTAGACGATATATATGAGTAGGCCGATGCCGAGCCTCGCGTAACGGCCCTCGCGCGGCGACGAGCGGCTGAGCGGCACGGCGAGCAAACCAAGCACGATCAGAGACAAAGGCAGCGAGATGCGCCACTGCAGCTCGGCACGGTCCGCCGGTAACGACGACTCCAGTAGGTCGAGCGTCGACTTGCCCGCTGCGGCGGCCTTGAACTCGCGTTCTTCCTTGCGCCGCACTGGAATCCGCTGCTCGCCGAAGTCGATGACCAGGAACTTGCCCTGCCCCGGAACGCCCTCGTAGCGACGGCCGTCGTCCAGCACGAACGCCAGCTCGCCGCGTGCTCGGGTCCATCACGCGCCGGCCGCGCGCGGCGACGATTGCAACGACGCGATCCCCCTGCTGCCTCTCGAGAAACACGTCGCGCAACTCCTCGCCGACGACTTCGCGCGCGTACACCACCGTGTCGCCGGAATCCGGCGACGTGAACCGGCCGGGCTCGATCGCGGACAGCTCGACGTGTTGATCGGCCCGGAACCGAATCTCCTCGATCTGCCGGCTCGCGGCCGGGGTCAGCACCAGCGACAACCAGCCGGTGCACACGACCAGCAGCAACGTCAGGGCGCCGACCGGCACCAGCATGCGAGCGGGGCCGAAGCCGCACGCCGACAAGCGCGGCCATCTCGCCGTCACGGCTCAGCCGCGCGAGCGCGAGCATGACGCCCAGGAACAGCGCGATCGGCAACAGTGTCGTGAGGTATGTCATCGCCGTGAGCCCGAACACGGCGGCCACGGCATCGCGTGGCACTCGATCCGCGGCCGCGTCGCCGAAGATGCTGGCCAACGCGTTCGTCATCGTGATCAGGAACAGCGCCCCGAGGACGACCAGGCAGGACGCGAAGGCTTCGCGCAGGATGTAGCGGCTGATCAGGTTCACGCCAGCATCCGGTGCCAGTACCTTCGACGAAACGAATGCACTAAACTGCGTTTTTCCACGGTATTCCAACACGATAGCACGGCACGGCGGCCATGACGTGCGCCGACTCGTGGCATCCGAACCGCCGAGCGCAGAACAGAAGGAGAGTCGACGATGGAGTTTCCCGTCAAGACGGGAGCAGCGGCCAGCCAACGCACCGAGTGTGCGATCTTGCCGGTGTTCGATGATGGTCAGCTGCGTGGCGCCACTCGTGAAATCGACACGGCGGCGCGCGGCATCGATCAAGCAGCTCGTGCGCAAAGGCGATGTCTCGGGCCGCCTCGGTTCGACGACGCTGATCCATCGCACGCAGGGCACGGCCGCCGCACGTTGGCTGCTCGTCGGCTGCGGAAAGCACGCGGAGTTCAACACGCGCCGTCTCACGTCGGCGCTGACCGCTGCAGTCGCGGGGCTGCGCAACAGCGGCACGAAAGAAGCCATCAGCTACCTCGCGTACGACGTCGGCGACGGTGTGGATGCCGCCGATGCCGCGCGCCATAGCGTCGAAACTGCCCGCGCCAGCGTGTACCGGTTCGATGAGCTGAAAAGCCGCACCGACCCGTCGCCGCGACTCGCACGGCTCGGCCTCGCCGCTCCGCGCGGCTCGAATTCCGCGCCGTTGCGTGCCGCCGTCAAAGTGGGCACTGCCATTGCGAACGGCTCCGATCTCGCCCGCGACCTCGGCAATCGCCCGCCGAACGTCTGCACACCGTCGCATCTGGCCGAAACGGCACGCAAGCTCGCGCGACGCCATCCGCAAGCTCACGATCAAAGTGCTGGGCGAGCCCGAGATCCGCAAGCTCGGAATGGGTGCGCTGCTATCCGTGACGCAGGGCGCCGACGAGCCGCCGCGGTTGATCGTGATCGAGTATCGCAATGGGTCGCCGAAAGACGCGCCGATTGCACTGTGCGGCAAAGGCGTGACCTTCGACACCGGCGGCATCTCGTTGAAGCCGCCGCCGAAGATGGACGAGATGAAGTACGACATGTCGGGCGCCGGCAGCGTGCTCGGTGTCATGTCCGCGATCGCCGAGCTCGGCGCACCCGTCAACGTCGTCGGCGTGATTCCGGCCTGCGAGAACATGCCGAGCGGCCGCGCCACCCGTCCTGGCGACATCGTCAAGAGCATGTCCGGGCAGACGGTCGAGATCATCAACACGGACGCCGAAGGCCGCCTGATCCTCTGCGACGCAATCACTTACGCACGCCAGCAACTCAAACCGCGCTGCGTAATCGACATTGCCACGCTTACGGGCGCCTGTGTGATCGCGCTCGGCCATGTCTACACCGGCGTGTTCAGCAACGACAACGACCTCGCGGCCGAACTGATCGCGGCCGGCGACCGCGCGCTCGATCTCGCGTGGCGCATGCCGGTGCACGAAGAATACGGCGAGTCCCTGCGCAGCAACTTCGCCGATTTCGCGAACTCGGGCAGCCGCGACGCCGGCGCCAGCGTCGCCGCGAACTTCCTGTCGCGGTTCGTCGACGGCCTGCCGTGGGCGCACCTCGACATCGCGGGCGTCGCCTGGCGCTCGAACTCGCACAAGGGCTCCACCGCACGGCCCGTGCCGATGCTGGTCGATTTCCTGTTGAGCGCAGAGCGGAAGTGACGCAGGTCGACTTCTATATTCTCGAGGCCGACTCCGACGACGCGAGGCTCAGACTGGCCTGCAAGATCGTCGACAAGGCTACGCAGCTCGACCATCACGTCTTCGTCCACTCCACGTCGGACGAAGAGGCGCAGAAGCTCGACGAGCTGCTGTGGACGTTCTCTCAGGGCAGCTTCATCCCGCACCGCGTCGTGCGCGAGGCGCTTGACGAGCCACCACTCGAGCCGGTGCTGATCGGCATCAACCAGCAGCCCGCGCCGGGCCGGTGGGACGTCATGATCAACCTCGCCACGAACGTGCCCGAGTTCTTCAGCCGCTACGAGCGCGTGGCCGAAGTCGTGGACGGCAACGCCGCGCGCCGTGAGCACAGCCGCGAGCGCTATCGGTTCTATCGCGACCGTGGCTACAAGCTGAACACGCACCAGGTTTAACGCATGTCGTCCGACGAGCCGATCGAAATCTCGAACACGAATATCCCGGTGCTGACGGAAGTGATCCGCGGCGCGACGCTGCCCGCCCTGGACCGCGACGCTCTGATCGCCGAGCTGCAAACCAAGCTCGCATCGCGCACGTTCGCGCTCGCCGACGAGCTTCTGCGCTCGTCGTTCAACGCCATGGAAGCAACACTGTTCGAGCAGATCTCCGCGCGCCTGCGAATCGAACTGCCGGAGCTCATCGACGCCACGCTGCGCGAGCATCTCGACGCGGGCGACATTAGGGACGATCGTGAACAAGGACTACAGACCCGCCGAGATCGAAGCCCACCACTACGCGCGCTGGGAAGCCGCAGGCTATTTCGCACCCGCCGGCAACGGCGCGCCCTACTGCATCGTGATTCCGCCGCCGAACGTGACGGGCACGCTGCACATGGGCCACGCGCTGCAGGACACCATCATGGATGCCCTGACGCGCTACCACCGCATGCGCGGCCACCGCACTCTGTGGCAGCCCGGCACGGATCACGCCGGCATCGCGACGCAGATGGTGGTCGAGCGGTTGCTCGAGCGCGAAGGCACGTCGCGCGCGCAACTCGGCCGCGAGAAATTCCTCGAGCGCGTGTGGCAGTGGAAGGAACGCTCGGGCAACACGATCGTGCAGCAGATGCGCCGTCTCGGTGCGTCTGTAGACTGGACGCGCGAACGCTTCACGATGGACCCCGGTCTGTCGCGAGCCGTTCTCGAGGTATTCGTTCAGCTCTTCGACGAGGGCCTGATATATCGCGGCAAACGGCTCGTGAACTGGGATCCCGGTGCTGCACACGGCACTCTCCGATCTCGAGGTCGTGAGCAGCGAGGAGCGCGGCAAGCTTTGGCATTTGCGTTACCCGGTCGTGGGCGATCCGGGCAAGGCCGTATTGATCGTGGCCACGACTCGCCCGGAGACCATGCTCGGCGACACAGCCGTCGCGGTGCATCCGACCGACGAACGCTATCGCCACTTGATCGGCAAAGAGGTCGAGCTGCCGCTCACGGGCCGTCGTATTCCCATCATCGCGGACGACTACGTGGACCCGGAGTTCGGAACCGGTTGCGTGAAGATCACACCCGCGCACGACTTCAACGACTACGAAGTCGGGCTACGCCACAAGCTGCCGATGATCGACATCTTCGACGAGAGCGCACGAGTGAACGACAACGCGCCCTCGCAGTACCGCGGGCTCGACCGATTCGTCGCGCGCAAGCGAGTGCTCGAAGACCTGGCGGCGTTGGACTTGATCGAGCGCATCGAGGATCACACGTCGATGCTGCCGCGCGGCGAGCGCAGCGGCGAGATCGTCGAGCCGATGCTCACGGACCAGTGGTACGTGCGGACGCAACCGCTCGCCAAGCCGGCCATCGAAGCCGTCGAGCAAGGTCGCATCCGCTTTATCCCGGAGAACTACGCGCGCGACTACTTCGACTGGATGCACAACATCCAGGACTGGTGTATCTCGCGCCAATTGTGGTGGGGCCATCGGATCCCGGCCTGGTACGACGACAACGGTAACGTCTACGTCGCGCGCGACGAAGCGGAAGCGCGCCGCAAGTACAGCCTGGCCGCGGACGTCGCCCTACGCCAGGACGCGGACGTGCTCGACACATGGTTCTCGTCCGCACTGTGGCCCTTCTCGACGCTGGGCTGGCCCGACAAGACGCCGGAGCTCGCTGCGTTCTACCCCACGAGCGTGCTGGTCACGAGCTGGGACATCATCTTCTTCTGGGTTGCCCGCATGATCATGCTGGGCCTGAAGTTCGCGGGCGGCGTGCCGTTCCGCGACGTCTACATCCACGCCCTGATCCGCGACAGCGAAGGGCAGAAGATGTCGAAGAGCAAGGGCAACATCTTGGACCCGATCGATCTTATCGACGGCGTGGATCTCGACACGCTGCTGAAGAAACGCACCGACGGCCTGATGCAACCAAATTTGCAGAAGGCGATCGAGCGCAGTACGCGCAAGGAGTTTCCGGAAGGCATTCCGGCGTTCGGCACCGACGCCTTGCGCCTGACGTTCGCGGCGCTCGTGACCACGAGCCGCGACGTACGCTTCGACATGTCGCGCGCCGAAGGCTACCACCGATTCTGCAACAAACTGTGGAACGCCACGGCGTACGTGTTGAGCCAGATCGAAGGCCTCGACGCCGGGCCGGTGAGACTCGGCATGGCCGACGCGTGGATCCGCTCACGCCTGCACGGCGTGATCGGCTCGGTGCATGAGAACTTCGCCGCGTATCGGTTCGACGTCGTGATCCAGACGCTGTACGAGTTCGCGTGGCACGAGTTCTGCGACTGGTACCTCGAGCTGACGAAGGCCGTACTGGCGGCGCCCGATGCGGACCCCGCACTGAAACGCGGAGCTCAGACGACGCTCGTCGACGTGCTGTCGGCGTTGCTGAAGCTGCTGCACCCGCTGATGCCATTCGTGACGGAGGAGCTGTGGCTTACGCTCGCGAAACAGCGCGGCCTCTCGAGCCCGACGCTGATGCTCGAGCACTTCCCCGCAGCTGAAGACTTCACCATGGATGCCGCGGCCGAAGAAGAGATCACGTGGCTCAAGGGCTTCGTCGTCGGCATACGGCAGATCCGCGGCGAAGCGAATCTGCCTCGCTCGACCGCGCTGACGGTGCGCCTCGCCGACACGAGCGCGACGGATCGCGCCCGCGTCGCGACACATGAGCGGCATCTGCAAAAGCTCGCGGGACTCGATCGCATCGAGATTGTGGAACCGGGCACGAATGTGCGCGGCGCGGCCACCGCCCTGCTCGGCGGCATGCGCCTGCTCGTGCCGCTCGCGGGCCTGATCGACGTCGCGGCGGAGCGGGAACGCCTCGGTAAGCAGCTTACGAAAACTCGCGACGAGGCCGACAAAGCGCGTCGCAAACTCTCGAACCAGAGCTTCGTCGCGAACGCTCCAGCCGACATCGTCGCCAAAGAAAACACGCGCATCGCCGAATTCGAGCAGCGTGCCTCCCAACTCGACGCCCAAATCGCGCGCCTGGCCGAGCTCTCTTCCTGACCATCTCCTCCCGACGCCGAGCGCGACCGTTGTAGGGACGATTCCGCACTCACGGTCGAACCAAGGCACTCTTCGTTCCCGCGTCCGATGCCCGTTTGGGGCAGGGTCCGGGGACGCCGCAAGTACGTCCCTGTAGGCTCGCGCGCGCGCATCCCTGCGCGCGAGCGCCCCGGACCCTGCCCCAAACGGGCACCGGACGCTGCGTCACCACAACGGTGCGCGCGTCTTCCCCGTTCGAGCGCGCAATGACGCGCGGATCCCGGCGGTGTGCCTGTGAGAGCGGGCGGCCGGGACGCTCGGCGCCAAGGATGGCGCCGCGCGAGCCTACAGGGACGTGCTTGCGGCGTTCCCGGCCGCCCGCTCTCACAGGCGCGCCGCCGGGATACCACCACCACGCCGAGCGACGCGGGAACATCGCGATGTGCTTCACAGTTGCTTGCGTTCGGGGTGTCGCGGTCGCGTGTTTTGGGCGAACATGCGAATCATGGCTACTCCCACGCTGATTACGACTCGCGGTGCCGCCGACCACCAAGCCCCAATCCGCCCGATACTCGAGGCGCTCGACCGCATCGTCGTCGGCAAAAGCCGCCAGATCGCACTCAGCGTCGCGTGCCTGCTCGCGCGCGGCCATCTGTTGATCGAAGACGTGCCTGGCGTCGGCAAAACCACGCTTGCCCATGCGCTCGCTCGCGCGCTCGGCCTCTCCTACCACCGGATTCAGTTCACGAGCGACCTGCTGCCGGCCGACATCCTCGGCGTATCGGTGTTTCACCGCGACAGCAGTCGGTTCGAGTTCCACAAAGGCCCCGTGTTCTCTCAGCTCGTGCTCGCGGACGAAATCAATCGCGCGACGCCGAAAGCCCAGAGCGCGCTGCTCGAAGCCATGGAGGAACGCCAGGTCACGGCAGACGGCACCACCTATTCGCTGCCCGCCCCGTTCTTCGTCGTCGCAACGCGGAATCCGGCGCACCAGATCGGCACGTTCCCGCTGCCGGAATCGCAGCTCGATCGGTTCCTGATGCAGATCGAGCTCGGCTACCCAGCGCCGAGCGACGAACGCTCGTTGCTCGCTAACGGCGAGCGCCGCGCCCTTCTCGAGCAACAGCAGCCGGTGGTCTCGCTCGACGCGCTGCTGCGCTTGCAGGACCAGGTCGGTAAGGTGCACGTGGCCGAACCGCTGCTCGACTACGTGCAGGCGTTGCTCGCGTACACGCGCGAGTCCGGCGAGTTCGTCGCCGGGCTGTCGCCCCGCGCCGGCATCGGCCTGCTGCGGGCTGCACAGGCGTGGGCGCTCGTGAACGGCCACGGCGGCGTGCACCCCGAAGACCTGCAGGCCGTGCTCGGCAGCATCGTCGCGCACCGGCTGCAACTCGCGCACGGCAGCTCGATCGAGCGTGGCGCGGATCTCGGTGCCGCGATCCTCGCCGCGGTGCCCGTGCCTTGACGCTCGCCGCTCGGCACTGAGCAATGCCAGCCGCAGCTCGCGCCATCGAACGCTGGGCGGCCAATTGGGCACGCCGGCGCCAGGGCGAAGACGCTCACACAGTCGCACTCGCGCGACGCCGGATCTACATTCTCCCGACGCGTTTCGGTGCCGTGTTCAGCGTCATGGTGTTCGCGATGCTGCTCGGCTCGATCAACTACGGTGCGAGCCTCGCCTTCGCGCTTACGTTCCTGCTCGCAGGCTTGGCGTTGGTCGTGATGCACCACTGCCACAACAACCTGCTCGGCGCGGAAATCAAGTTCCTCGGGGCAGCCCCAGTGTTCGCCGGCGACCGCGCCGAATTTCGCCTGGCCGTAACCAATGCGGCCACAGCACCGCGCTACGAAATCGAACTCGTGCAGCGGGGTCACCGCGCAGGGCCCGTCGACGTCGCAGCAGGCGCCACGGCTATCCTGCGGCTCGGCATCGACACGAAGCGCCGTGGCTGGACGACGCTCGAGCGTTTCGCGGTGGAGACTCGGCACCCCGGGCGACTCCTACGCGCGTGGACCTGGATCCACATGGACGCGCGCTGTCTCGTGTATCCGCAGCCGGCCGCGCCGGGCCGTCCGCTGCCCGAAGGTGCCGGCTACGGCGCCACGGGTCGACCGAGTACCGGTGACGAGGACTTCGCCGGGCTGCGTGCTGCGGCCCCCGGCGATCCTCCACAGCGCATTGCATGGAAAGCCTACGCGCGCACGGATCAACTGCTGCTGAAGCAGTTCGCCGCCGGCGATCGTGCGCCCTGTGTGCTCGACTGGGACACACTCACGGACCTCGACGTCGAGGCTCGGCTATCGCAGCTCGCACGTTGGTGCATCGACGCCGACGCCGAAGGCCGCGCGCTCGGTCTCGTCCTACCCGGCGCGAGTATCCCGCTCGGCGACGGCCCAAAGCACCTCGCCTCGTGCCTTGAAGCCCTGGCGCTGTTCGACGCGGACATGGATCTCCGCGGTAGAGCAACGCACGGAGCAGTGGCGGAGGCGCCGCGATGACCGCGTTGGCACTGGCGCGCGGCCGCGAGATTTCCAGCGACACCCAGCGGTTGTTGTGGACCGGCGCGATCGTGGTCGGCGCGAGCCTGCCACACTGGCTCGCACTCGCAGGCTGGACGCTCGTGTTACTCGGCGCGGCGGTCGCCTGGCGCCTCGCGGTGGCGCTGTACGGTTGGCCCATGGCGCCGCGGTTCGTGCGCCTGCCACTCGCGCTCGTCGCGTTCTGCGGCGTGCTGTTCCAATACCGAACGCTGAACGGGGCCGAGGCCGGCACCGCGTTGCTCGTCGTCATGGTCGCACTGAAGTTCCTGGAGTCGAGCAATCAACGCGACCAGCTCGTGTTGATCCTGATCTCGTATTTCATGATGTTTGCCAGCGTGCTGACGGAGCGCGGGCCGCTCATCGCGGCCTATCTCGTCGTGCTCGTGTGGGTCACCACCGTGGCGCTGTTGCAGCTCGGCCGTCGCGGCCCGCTGCTCCCGGGGCGCGCGACGGCCGTGCTCGCGACGCGCCTACTGCTGTATTCGGTGCCCGTCATGGCCGTCCTGTTCGTGTTGTTCCCGCGCCTGCCGGGACCGCTCTGGGCTCTACCCGGCAGTACGAGCAGCGGCGCGACCGGCTTGAGCGACACGATGAGCCCGGGCGATATCACGAACCTGGGCCTGTCCGACGAGGTCGCGTTCCGCGTCGAGTTCGTTTCCCGCCCGCCGCGCGCGGGCGCGTTGTACTGGCGCGGGCCCACGCTCACGAATTTCGATGGCCGCACGTGGTCGATGCAGCAAGGCACGCGCCGCGGCGAACGCGTGGCCGACACGATCGAATACCGCGGCGAACCGACGCGCTACCGCGTCATGCTGGAGCCGACCGGCCGCAACTGGGGGTTCGCGCTCGACATGCCCGTCAGCTGGTCGAGCGACCGCGGCCTGCGAATGGGCAGCGACTATCAGCTCGGTACGTTCTTCGGCGGGCAGCGCTCACGTGTGCTCGATTACGAGGTCACGTCGTATATCGACTACAACGCGCGCGAGCCCCTGACGCCGAGCGAGATTGCCGCGTTCACGCGCCTGCCCGAGGGCAGAAACCCGCGAACGCGAGCGCTCGCCGCGAGCTGGATCACGGACGACCCGAACCCAGCCACCGTGATCGAGCGCGCGATGAACTATCTGCGCTCGCAGCCGTTTGAGTACACGTTGACGCCGCCGGCACTCGGCGCCGAGCCCGTCGACGAGTTCCTGTTCGAAACGCGCGAAGGCTTCTGCGAGCACTACGCGTCCGCGCTTACGGTGCTGTTACGCGCCGCGGGCCTACCCGCGCGCGTGGTCATGGGTTACCAGGGCGGCGAGCTGAACTCGATTGGCAGCTACTACATGATTCGGCAATCGGACGCCCACGCGTGGACGGAGGTGTGGCTCAAGGATGAGGGCTGGGTACGCGTCGACGGCGTCGCCGCGGTGGCACCCGACCGAGTCGCGGTCGGCTCCGGCCGTTGGTCGGGCGCCGGTAAAACGGCTGTCGGCCGTGTACTGAACCTGAGCTGGCTGCGACGCACCGCCCTGCTGTGGGACGCCGTCAACACGCGTTGGCACGCGTGGGTCGTGGGCTACGGCCCCGAGCTGCAACGCGCGCTGCTCGACTCGCTCGGCATCCGTAACCTCCGACGCACCGAGCGCTGGACACTGTTGCTGAGTCTCGCGGTCATAGCGACCGTCGGCGTACTGCTGGCGTTGCGACTCTATGCCGGTTGGCGCGAGCGGCGCGGCCGGCCGATCGACCCGGCCGCGCGCGCGTTCGCGACCTTCGCGCACCGGCTCACACGCCTCGACGTCGCTCCGCGGGCGCCCGGAGAGCCGCCGACTGCCTACGCTGCCCGCGCAGCCAGAACGTTGCCGCCGGTGGCAACCGACATTGGCGCCATCGCTTCCGCGTACCTGCGTGCTCGCTACGAGCCCGACCCCGGATTCGCGGCGCTGGCGGAGCTGCAGCAACGCGTGAGCGCGTTTCGCCCGCAGCGCGCCTAGCGCGCGTCGGAGGTGGCGGAGAGCTCGCGCGTCTTGAAGAACTGCACCTTCGGCCAGCGCTCCTGTGTCAGCGACAGACTCACGGTGCTGGGCGCGAGGTACACGAGCTCACCCTGGTGATCTCGCGCCATGTTCGCGACAAGCCTCTTCGAGAACTCGTCGAGGTGAGCGCGATCGTCGCAACGCACCCAGCGAGCAGCGACCACTCCGATGCTCTCGAACGCAGCATCGACGCTGTACTCGTCGCGCAAACGGAAAGCCGCCACCTCGAACTGCAACGGCCCGACAGCGCCCAAAATCAGGTCATTGCCGAGCAGCGGCCGGAACAGCTGCGTCGCGCCCTCCTCGCACAGCTGTGCGAGGCCTTTCTGCAGCGCCTTCAGCTTCAACGGGTCGCGCAACACCGCCCGACGGAACAGATCCGGCGCAAAGCTCGGGATCCCGGTGAAGACCACCGACTCGCCCTGCGTGAAGCTGTCGCCGATGTTGATCGTGCCGTGGTTGTGCAAGCCGATGATGTCGCCGGCATACGCCTCCTGGACATGCTGGCGATCGGCGGCCATGAATGTGATCGCGTCACCCACTCGAACCTCACGCTGTAACCGCGTGTGGTACATCCGCATGCCGGGCTCGTACGCGCCAGAGCAAATGCGCAGGAACGCAATGCGATCGCGATGCGCGGGATCCATGTTCGCTTGAATCTTGAATACGAACCCGCTGAAGGTGGGCTCGTCCGGTTCTACGACGCGCACGTTGGTGCTGCGCGGTTGCGGCGCCGGCGCCAGCCGGACGAATGCGTCGAGCAACTCGCGCACGCCGTAATTGTGGATGGCGGCGCCGAAGAATACCGGCGTCTGGCGGCCGGCGAGGTAGGCTGCCTGATCGAACTCCGGCGTCGCGCCGCGGACGAGCTCCACGTCTTCGCGTAGCGCTTTCGCGGTCTCCTCGCCGAGCGCCGCGGCGAGGTCGGCGTTCGCTATGCCCGAGACGCGGCGTACGTCCGGCAGCCGGCTGCCGTCGCGCCCTTGGTACAGATAGGCGCAGTCCTCGGTCAAGTGATAGATACCGCGGAATTCTCGGCCCATGCCAATCGGCCATGTCATGGGCACACACTCGATGTCGAGCACGTTCTCGATGTCGTCCAGCAGCTCGACGGGCGGGCGGCCATCGCGATCGAGCTTGTTGATGAAGCTGATGATCGGAGTGGTGCGAAGCCGACACACTTCCATGAGCTTGATCGTTCGGGTCTCGACACCTTTGGCCGCATCAATGACCATCAGTGCGCTGTCGACGGCCGTCAGCGTGCGGTACGTGTCCTCGGAGAAATCCTCGTGACCCGGAGTGTCGAGGAGGTTGATCAACGCGTCCCCGTACGGGAACTGCATGACCGACGATGTGACCGAGATGCCGCGTTCCTGCTCGAGCCGCATCCAGTCCGACGTGGCATGCCGACTCGCTTTACGCCCTTTGACGGCACCGGCCATCTGAATCGCACCGCCGAAGAGCAACAGCTTCTCCGTCAGCGTGGTCTTGCCCGCATCGGGATGCGAAATGATCGCAAACGTTCGCCTTTTCAGGTGCTCGTTCATAGGAGGAGACGAATTGTGAGTCAGTGGGGGGGCGGCAGCGCGAAAGCGAGGACGATTGCATCCTCGCGGCCGAATTCCGCTTGATAGTAGGCGGGGCGAATCCCGATTTGTTCGAAACCCACGGAACGATACAGGTGCTGGGCAACGGTGTTCGACGGGCGCACCTCGAGGAACACGCGCTCGGCGCCCGCTTCGTCCGCACGCTGCAGCATGTGACTCAGCACGCGCCGGCCGTAGCCGAGGCGTTGAGCGTGCGGGTGCACACACAGATTCAGCAGGTGCGCCTCACCGCCGGCGACCGACATGACGCCGTAGCCCGTGACACTACCGCCAACGTCGAGCACGAGGCAGTGATAGCCGGCCAACAAGCAATCACGAAAGATCCCAAGGCTCCACGGAAACTGGTACGCCGCGCGCTCGACCGCCGCGACCGCTTTCAAGTCCGCGGCCTGCATGAGCCTGACTTCGGTGCGTGGCTGGACGGCGGCGCTCATTGCGGTTTCCGGAGCAGGTCTTTGACCAGGCACAAATCGGTCCACGCGGTCGCTTTGGCAAGCGGGCTGCGCAACAGATACGCCGGGTGATACGTGACGACCAAGGGAGTACCCGCCTCGCCGTAGGGGACGACGCGGCCTCGCAGCCTACCGATGGGGACATCCGTCTGCAACAACCACTGCGCGGCGATGCGGCCCGACCGCGAGGATCGCGCGCGGACTCACGAGCGCGATCTGACGCGCGAGGTACGGCGTGCACGCCCCCGCTTCGTTCGGCTGCGGATCTCGATTGTTCGGCGGCCGGCACTTCAGGATGTTCGCGATATACACCTCGGAACGGGGCAACCCGATCGCCCGCAGCATCGAGTTCAGCAATTGGCCGGCGCGGCCGACGAAGGGCTCGCCCTGGCGGTCCTCGTCGGCTCCAGGCGCTTCGCCAATCACGAGCAGGTCGGCATCGCGGCGGCCGACGCCGAACACCGTCTGAGTGCGGGTCGCGTGTAACGCACACTTCGTGCAGGCACGCACCGCCGTGGCCAGTTCGTCCCACGCCATCGCAGCCGGCTCCACGACGCCCGCAACGAGTTGCGACGCCACCAGGTCGAGCGGCACGGCAGCGTCGCCAGGCTGCGTTTCGACGGTCGGCTCTGCACGCAGCTTCCAGACGGGAATGCCGAGTGCTTCGAGATACTGCCCGCGTCGATCGCTCATGACGCTATCGACTGCTGCCGCTTGCGGCGGCGCCACAGCCAACCGACCGGGCCCGATGCCGCGTAGATCAGAAACAATGCAAAGATCGTGACCTCCGGCTTCACGGCGATCACGATGAGCACGAGGGGTATCAGCATGAGGTTCGCGAAGCGAACCCGCTTGCCGGGGCTGACGTCCTTGAAGCTCAAGTACGCAAACCGGGACATCATGAGCACCGCCGCGATCGCCGTCACCGTAATGCCCGCGACGAGTGCCGCCAGCCCCTCGAAACCGTGTTCGCTCGCGAGCCACACCATCGAGGCCACGCCGGCCGCCGCGACGGGACTCGCGAGCCCTTGGAAGAACCGTCGATCCTGCACGCTGACGTTCGTATTGAACCGCGCGAGCCGAAACGCCGCCGCGGCGACATACAGGAACGCCGCGAGCCAGCCGAGCCTGCCCCACAGCGCGCCGTACTCGGCGAGCCGTTGCACTCCCCATTGGTAGATCACGATCGCGGGCGCGAGACCGAAAGACACCATGTCCGACAGGCTATCGAACTCTTTGCCGAATTCGCTGGATGTGCTCGTGAGCCGCGCGACACGGCCATCCAAGCCGTCGAACAGCATGGCCGTGAAGATCGCCAGCGCGGCGCGTTCGAAATTGCCGTCGATCGCGGCCACAATCGAATAGAACCCGGCAAACAGACCGCAGGTCGTGAGCAGATTGGGCAGCAGATAAATGCCCCTGCGGCGTGTGTTGCTCGGCCGGCCGTCCAAGACTGCAGCGCTCCTCCTTAAACCAGCCCGACGCGCGCGACCGCCGCCTGCGGCAAAGTCTGGCCTCCGTGCCGACCCGACCGCTAGAATCGGTCGTCGCCGGGGGCCCGGCGCCCCGAGTCGGGGGTCAATGTACCTGAGTCCCGCCCTGCTGAACACGCTGACGGTTGTGACCGACGTCATGGTAGGCACACGTCGCCGCCACCATGCTGGGTCGTGCACCCTCGAGCCGAAACCTGCGATCGCCGAGCACTTGTGATGACGGACGTGACCACACCGGGGCTTCGGCCTCACCGCCGGCAGCGCCGCCGCTTGCTCGGGCTCGCCGTGGCGTTGTTGTCTGCCGCCGTGCTGCGCCCCGTGGCCGCACAGCGTGCACGGCCCACCGACGCGCGTTCGGGTCCGGACCCGGAGCTCCGCAAAATCCTCATCGCTGCAGTCGCGGAAGCCGACAGCTTCTCCGACCGGTTCGATGCGGAGGTGTGGCTCACGGACATGTCGCACCGGCTCGCGAAGCAGGTTCCCGAACCGACCGAGCGCCTCAGGATCCTGAAAGCCGTGCACAAACACGCGACGCACGTGAACGTGCCGGCGGAGCTCGTGCTCGCCGTCATCGACGTCGAAAGCGGCTTCGATCGTTTCGCGATTTCGGCCAGCAGCGCACTCGGCCTCATGCAAGTCATGCCGTTCTGGATCAAGGAGCTCGGCTACAAGGACAAGAACGCACTGTTCACCATCGAGACGAACGTCCTGCTCGGGTGCCAGATCCTCCGGTTCTATCTCGAGATGGAGCGCGGCGACCTGGTGCAGGGGCTCGCACGCTACAACGGCAGCGTCGGGCGGCGCTGGTATTCGGATCGCGTGCTAGACAAGGTGCGCACGAAGTGGTTTCGGCAATAGGCCGTTCAACGCGCGACGACGAATCCCTCGTCCGTGGGCCCGAGGTACTCCTCGATCTGCACCGAATCCACGCGCGCCGCCGGGGTACCGCGCCACAACCACGCCGCTAGCGCGCGCTGCGCAGTGTCATCGCCGGCGGCAATGACCTCGACGCGACCATCTGGCAAATTGCGGACGCTTCCGCGTAAGTGAAGTTGCTGTGCGCACGCGGCTGTCGCCGCACGGTAGTACACACCCTGCACGCGGCCTGCGATCACATAACGGATCGCGCGCGTGACGTTGTTCGCGTCCACCGGGTCAGTTGCGATCGTCGTTGGTCTTGCTCGAGCGCAGTGCGATCGCCGCTCGATTCTTGGCGCGAACTGCGTTGAAGCGGGCCGGACCGTAAGCCTGCTGCTGAATCTGGCGCTCGGCATCGGCCAGGAACCGGCGTGCGTCCTGTAGCGACTCCGGCGCGACTCGGGCTGCGTTGGCGGTTTCTGCGGCCTTGATAGCCTGTCGAGCGTCGCTCATTTCCTGCACGGGCGGCGCCGTGACACACCCAGCCAGGGCGAGCGCGGTAACCGTCAGCAGTGCTCGGAACATGCAATTGTTCTCTTGTTGTTGGCGGCGTTGCGCTTCAGACGCTACAAGCGTCCACCCGATGGCGTCAAGCAATCGACTGCGCCCCGCTGTCCTGGCAAGCATTGCCGGACCTTCTTACACTGGTCGCCACGACCTTTTCAAGTCGAGCCTCGGTGACGCACCCGTCGATCCTGATTCTGTACTACTCGCGCAGCGGCCGAACGGCCGCGCTCGCACGGCAAGCCGCGCGCGGGGTCGAGAGCGCCGGCGGCATCGCCCAGCTGCGCACCGTGCCTCCGGTCGCTCCAACGACGACCACGGCAGCACCGCCGGTGCCCGAAGACGGTGCACCGTACGCCGAGATCACGGATCTAGCCGCTGCCGACGGCTTACTGCTCGGCAGCCCCACGCGCTTCGGCAACATGGCGGCACCGCTGAAGCACTTCCTCGATTCGACCAGCGAGCTGTGGCTGAAGGGCACGCTGGTCGACAAACCGGCAGGCGTATTCACGTCGACGTCCTCCCCACACGGCGGCCAGGAGAGCACGCTGCTGAGCATGCAGCTGCCGCTGCTCCATCACGGCATGCTCGTGGTCGGCGTGCCGTACACGGAAGCCTCTCTGTTCGAGACGCGGACCGGCGGCTCTCCGTACGGCGCTACGCATCTCGCGACCCCATGGAATACCGCGTTGTCCAAGGATGAAAACGACGTTGCGCGCGCCCTCGGGGCACGCGTCACGCGCCTCGCACGCGCGCTCGCGGCCGCACACACGTAGTAATGCACACACCACTGCGCCGTATCGCGCTCGCCTGTCACGTCGCGCTGCTCCTATTGCTCGCGGCCGCGGCGTTGGCGGCAGGCATCACGCCGTTGACGCTATGCGTGGCCGCCGCGATCGTCGCGCCGTTGCTGATCACTCTGCATGCGCTCGCAACGCGCCGGCGCGGCGCCGAGCATTGGCTCGCTGTGCTGCTCGTACCGTACGCCGGTGCGCTCTCTGTCGAAGTCGTCGCACGAGCGGGCGACGCGCCTTTGCTGAGCGCTGGGCTGTTGATCAGCGTGCTCGAGCTCGGCGTGCTTCTGGCGCTCATTCGCTCGAACGGCCCGTCAGCCGTTCGCGAATGAACGGAATCGTGAGCCGGCGCTGCTCGACCAACGAGTCGCGGTCGAGCCGATCGAGCCAGGCCGTAAGCACCCGCATGTCGCGGTCGACGCGCCGTAGCAGATAGTCCGCGGCAGCGGGCTCGAGCTCGAGTCCGCGCGCCTCCGCGTGCAAGCGCACGGCGAGCGCGCGCTCGGGGTCGCCGAGCGCCTTCAGCCGGTAACCCACGGCGCCGGCCGCACGCGAACGCAGATCGGCGAGCTCGAACCCCGCAGCCGTGGGACTTACCGCTGCGGCAAGCAACAAGCCGCCGCGACGCGCGAGAAACTCGTTCAGGATGCGGAACAGGGGCCCTTCCCACGCAGGCTGCCCGGCAACCGTATCTACGTCGTCGAGCGCGAGCATGTCCAGGGTCTCGAGGCCGGCGAGGAGCTCTGGCTGCGCGCTGCGGAGCCCCACGTACATGGCACGCGAGCCATCGGCCGCCGCCGCCCGACACGCCGCTTGCAACAGGTGTGACTTGCCGCCACCGGCCGCACTCGACAGCCACAGCGTCTCGCCCGCCCCGCTCGCGACGGCGCGGACATGCTGAATCGCCGCCTCGTTATCGCCCGCGACGAACGTAGCGAAGCTCGCGTGATCGGCCAGAGCCAGGGCCAGCGGTAACTGCGCCACAAAGGGAGTCCGGCTATGCCGCCCGATGCGCCACGCGCCACGCACGTGTGCCCCACCGCAGGACGTAGTTCAGGCCGCTCACGAGGCTAGTGAAGACCACCGCGGCGCCGAGCAGTAGTAATACAGGCGGCAATGGCCAATCGAAAGCCGCGGACGTCAGCGTGAAGACACCGAACGCGAGCTGGCATACCGTATTCAGCTTGCTGATCACCGCCGGCTCGCCCTCCAGGGGCGCAATGAACAGGTGGTAGCAGATCGCGCCGGCCACGATCACGATGTCTCGCCCGACGACGATCGCCACGACGCCGCGCGGCATGGCGCCGACGTACGCGAGCGCCACGAACGTGCTGACCAGCAACAGCTTGTCGGCCGCCGGATCCAGCAGGCTGCCGAGCCGCGTTTGCCAATCGAACCGCTTCGCGAGAAATCCGTCGAGACCATCGGAAAAACCCGCGATCACAATCAATACGAGCGCGGTGGCGTAGCGCCCATCGACGATCGCCGCGACGAGCGGGGCGACGAGCAGGATTCGCAGAATGCAGATGGCGTTCGGCAGGAACCTCAAACTCACTGACCGGCCCCGCTGCGAGCGATCTCGAACACGAGAGCGCCGCCGGGCCGCTCGCCGGCCGCGGGCTTCAGCACGCCACCGAGCGTGATTATCCGCCCGAGCACGCCGGCGTCGCCGCGGGCGGTGACACGCAGATTCAGCACGCCGTTGTCGAAGCTGTCGACGTCAACGGACTGCAGCGCGCTTTGCTGCTCGAGGTAGCTCACTACGCGGTCATAGTCCGCCGAGCTCCGGACGTTCAGCACGGTGATCGCCGCCGCACCGGCGCCGCCCAAGGTCGCGAACTGGCCCGCGAACCGATCCGCGGCGGCGTCGAGACCGTCGCGCAACCCGAGCCCCGCAAGCGTCTGCCGCTCCGCGCCGACGACCAGCAGCCATTCGATTTCGTTGCCGACCAGCCCGGGCCGCACGCGGCCGATCAGCATGGCGTCCGCGCGGTAGCGCGCGGAGGCAGCTGCGATGCGATCCTCGAATCCGCCCCAGACGTCCGCAAACGTGACCGCATTGAGGTCCTCGAGATCGAGCAAGGGCAGCCTGACGGGCACACCGCGTTCGTCGGCCACGGCCAGCAGATCCTTACGCAACGCCGCGAGGCGCTCCGTCATACCCGACGGCGCCGGTTCGAGGCCGAGCTGTGGCGTGTCATTGTCGCCGAGCAGGGCGCGGCCGCCGTTGCCGTCGTCGACGGCGATCCAAAGCATCGTCAACGGACGTTCGGGGCCCCACACCGGCTTCTGCAAGGCCGCCAACGCCTGGTCGACCTGTGTCGCGCTGAAACCAACCTGCGGCTGACGCTGCCGGTCCGAACCGTACGAATTCAGATACTTTCCGGCGTCGGCAAGCAGGGGCTGCAGCGCAGGATCGAACGGCGCGTTGCGGTCGCCCGTCACTCGAATCAGCACGCGCGCCATGGCGGCCTTGATCGCTGCGCTGCGCTGGTCGGAAGCGCTGGGGTCCGGGCTGACGGTGGCCAGGTAAAGGTTCGGCATGGTCGCCGCGCTCGCGCCGCCTCCACACAGCACGCAGGCCAACACGGCGACCGCCGTCACAGCACGCAGCAACGACCGCAACCTTGATGCCATACAACGTATCCCTGTCCATGATCGAACGACGTGCCTTATTATAGCCACCAACCTCCTTCCCTTTCGTTCGTCCGGAGCCCGATCGATGGCATCCACTGGACCGTTCACCTACAAAGACGCGGGCGTCGACATCGACGCTGGCGATGAGCTGGTCGAACGCATCAAGCCGGCGGTCAAACGCACGGTGCGCCCCGAGGTCATCGGAGGCCTCGGCGGTTTCGGCGGCCTGTTCCGCGTCCCGAAAGGCTACCGCGATCCGGTGCTGGTCTCGGGCACCGATGGCGTGGGCACCAAACTCAAGCTCGCGATCGACCACGACGCGCACGACGAGGTGGGCATCGACCTCGTGGCGATGTGCGTCAATGACGTGGTCGTCGTCGGTGCCGAGCCACTGTTCTTCCTCGACTACTTCTCGACGCCACGCCTCGACGTCGATGTCGCTGCACGAGTGATCGCCGGCATTGCCCACGGCTGCGAGATCGCGGGAGCTACGTTGATCGGCGGCGAGACCGCCGAGCATCCCGGCATGCACACGCCTGGCGAATACGATCTGGCCGGTTTCTGCGTCGGCATCGTCGAACGGGACAAGATCATCGACGGGTCGAACATCGTGGCCGGCGACACGGTCATCGGCATCGGCTCCTCCGGCCTGCATTCGAACGGCTTCTCCTTGATCCGGCACATCCTGAAGAACCGACCGAATGCCGCCCGCGAGACGCTCGAAGGCAAGGCGTTGATCGAGCACTTACTGACTCCGACGAAAATTTACGCACGCCCCGTGCTGCGACTCGTGAAGAACGTCGCCGTCAAAGGCCTGGCGCACATCACCGGCGGCGGTTTGCTCGAGAACATTCCACGCGTGTTGCCCGCGGGGCTCGGCGTGGAACTCAAAGCGGGCTCGTGGCGCCCTCCGGCAGTGTTCGGCTGGCTCGAATCCGTGGGCGTGGCCCCGAGCGAGATGCATCGTACGTTCAACTGCGGCGTCGGCATGATCGTCGTCGTCGCTCCCGCGGACGCGGCCGCCGCGCTGGCCGAGCTCACGGCCGCGGGCGAACGCGCGACCGTGATCGGCGCCGTTGTTCCCGACGCGGAGCAGCTGGTGACGATCGTTTGAGCCGCGCAGCGCCGCGCGTCGCGGTCCTGATCTCCGGAGAGGGCAGCAACCTTCAGGCCCTGGTCGACGCCGCAGGCGCGGGCAAGCTTGGCGCAGAAATCGCGGTGGTCGTCAGCGACCGCGCCGCGGCGCGAGGCCTCGTTCGGGCCCGCAATGCGGGGGTGCCGGCGCGGCACCTCGGCGGCAAGGGCGTCGCACGCGACGCGTACGACGAGTCGCTCGCAACGTTGCTCGCCGAGTACTCTCCCGATCTTCTCGTTCTGGCCGGGTTCATGCGGATCCTTTCTCCCACGTTCGTGGGCCGCTTCGACGGTCGGATGCTGAACATCCACCCCTCGCTGCTGCCGAACTACCCCGGGCTCGATACGCATCGGCGCGTGCTCGAAGCCGGCGAGCGCTGGCACGGCGCCACCGTTCACTTCGTTACCGCCGATCTGGACGCCGGACCGTCCATTCTGCAGTACCGCCTGCCGGTACGCAGCGACGACACAGCCGAGTCTTTGGCCGCGCGAGTGCATGTCGGCGAGCACTTTATCCTGCCTCGCACTGTCGAATGGTTTGTGGGCGGCCGCTTGCGACTGGAAAATGGCTCCGTCATGCTTGATGGCAAGCGCCTGTCGCAGCCCGTGATCATGGAGGAATGAGTAGTGAGTACGCGTGTCGTCTCGTCGCTGTTGTTGCTGACCGGACTCTGGCTACCGGGCCTTGCTGCCCACGCTGCCGACGACGTCCAAACCTATACGGCTACCTATACCGCGGAAGCCAAGGGCAAAGAGCTCGGCCTCGCCACGTTCAGCGTGCGGTATATCCCCGAGCGCATGGTCTACGAGTTCAAGTCGGAGACGATCGTAAAAGGCTTCCTGAAGCTCGCCGTTCCGAACCCCGTCGTAACGCGCAGCGAGTTCCGCTCCGCGGCCACGGGACTCGAGCCGCTCGAGTTCTGGTACGAGGACGGCAGTCGCAAGGGCGACAATAACGTCCACATCGTGTTCGACTGGCAACGCAAAGTCGCCACGACCAGCAGCAAACACGGGCGCAAGGAATTCGCGATTCAGCCCGGCGCCCTCGACAGCGGCACGCTGCAGGTTGCACTCATGCACGACCTCGCGACCACAGGGAAGCCAGGCCGTTACCTGCTGACCGACGAGGACTCCATCACCGAGTACGTCTACCAGGATCAGGGCGACGCGAAGACCGCGACCGGTATGGGCCAGCTCAAGACCCACGCGTACAACCAGCAGCGCCAGGGCGCGTCGCGCGTGAACTGGGTCTGGGCGCTGCCGGACATGAAATTCCTGCCCGCCCGAATCGAGCAGCGCAAGGACGGCGAAGTGAACTCGGCGTTCACGCTGAAGAGCGTGAGCGGCATGCCGAAGTGAACACGCTCAGGTGCGCGGTAACGTGACGCCGCGCTGACCCTGGTATTTGCCGCCGCGATCTTTGTAGCTTGTCTCGCACACCTCGTCGGACTCGATGAACACCATCTGTGCGATGCCTTCGTTGGCGTAGATCTTCGCGGGCAAAGACGTTGTGTTCGAGAACTCGAGCGTCACGTGCCCTTCCCACTCCGGCTCCAGGGGCGTGACGTTCACGATGATCCCGCAGCGCGCGTAGGTCGACTTGCCGAGGCAGATCGTCAGTACGCTGCGCGGAATTCGGAAGTATTCCACGGTCCGCGCCAGCGCGAACGAGTTCGGCGGGATGATGCAGACCTCACCCGACATGTCGACGAAGCTCGACTCATCGAATTTCTTGGGATCGACGATCGCGGAATTGATGTTCGTGAAGATCTTGAACTCCGGCGCGCAGCGAACATCGTAGCCGTAGCTCGACGTGCCGAAGGAGATCACGCGCCTGCCGTCTATGTGGCGAATCTGGCTCGGCTCGAACGGCTCGATCATCCCGTGCTCGGCAGCCATGCGCCGGATCCAGCGATCGGACTTCACGCTCATCAATCTTCCTCGACGGTGATGTTCGGAAACAGCCGGCTGTAGTCCTTCGTGCGGGCGGCGAGCTCACCCACGGCGCGCAGCGCCGCTTCGGTGAACGCTCGCGCGAGCGGGCCCGTCGGGTCGGCGGCCACGGTGGGCTTGCCCTGGTCGGTCTCCTCGCGAATCCGCCGGTCGAGCGGCAACGAGCCGAGCAGCGGGACACCGTACTGGCCAGCCAGATCGGCGCCGCCGCGCTCGCCGAAGATGTGTTCCTCGTGCCCGCAGCGCGTGCAGACGTGCAGGCTCATGTTCTCGACGACCCCCAGCACCGGCACGTGAACCTTCTGGAACATCTCGAGCCCCTTACGCGCGTCGGCCAACGCGATGTCCTGCGGTGTCGTCACGATCACGGCGCCGCTGACCGGTACTCGCTGCGCCAACGTCAGCTGAATGTCGCCCGTGCCGGGCGGCATATCGACGATCAGGTAGTCGAGATCGCCCCACCGGGTCTGCATGAGCAGCTGATTCAGCGCCGAGGTCACCATGGGACCGCGCCAGGCCATGGGTTGCTTGTCATCGACGAGGAAACCAACCGACATCGCCTCGATGCCGTACGCGACGAGAGGCTCGAGCAGCTTGCCGTCCCGCGTGTCGGGGCGCCGCCCCAACAGACCCAACATGCGCGGCTGGCTCGGACCGTAGATATCCGCGTCGAGCAACCCCACACGCGCGCCTTCCCGAGCCAGCGCGAGCGCGAAGTTCACGGCCACCGTGGACTTGCCGACGCCGCCCTTCCCGGACGCGACGGCCAGCACGTTGCGGACACCCGGCAGCGGCTTCAAACCCTGCTGTACTGAATGCGTGACGATGTCGCTCGTGACGACGAACTCGATCTGCCCCACGCCAGCCAGCTCGGCACAGTGCACGCCCAGTGCCTCCACGAGACCGTCGCGGGCGTGCGCAGCCGGGAAACCGCAACGGACCGCCACCCGCCAGCCGTCCGGGGCCGCCGTCACGGCAAGACTCGTCCCGGCTCCGCCAAGAGCGCGGCCGGTCTGGGGCACGACGAAGGTCGCGAGATGTCGCTCGAGGGCTTGTTGGCCGATTTGAGTCATAGCGGGGCTGCCGGAAAAGGCCGCGATTGTAACCTAATGCCGACGCGGCGCCCGCTTCGCGAAAACACCTCAGCGACCGCTCCAAACCTGTGATCTACGTTACGTTTTCGCGAAATCCGTGTGGCATACTTTCGAGCTACAAGTGCCCTATTATGTTCGATCCCCGGCCGCGGGTGTTCGGGACCTAAGGGGTCGACGAGTCGCTTTGCCATTTCCAAGGGGCACCGCCCGGTTAGGTTAACGCGTTAGGCCGATGAATTTTCTAACCGCACTACAGGCCGATCGGCTCATCGCGCAGATTCGTGAAGAAGGTGACCCGACGTCACCGAACGCGAAGAAAGCCTTCGCGAAGCTCGGCAAGCTCGGCAATAGCGCGATCCCCAAGATTCTCACGGCGCTCGGCACGGCGGACAAACGCCAGACCGTCGAATACGTCGAGCTCCTGAGCAGCCTGATCACGGAAAAAACGCTGCCGTTGATCACGCGCGGCCTGGCCGACAGCGACCCGCGCACGATTTCCGGCACCGCCTGGGCGCTCTCGAGCAACAAGCGCTATAACGTGAACCGCCTCGTCGACCTGCTCGGCGAGGACGACGTGTCGAAACCGGCCGTGATCGAAGTGCTGACGGCGCACAAAGACCGCTTGAACATCCGCCAGCTACTCGGGCAGATCTATTTTCTCCAGCCGAGCGAGAAGGCCGCGGTCTTCAAGCTGATCGACGATGCCGCGAACGAAGACATGATCCCGGACCTGCTGGCACGCATGGACGGCAAGGATCCGTTGGTCAAAATGCATCTGATCAACGTGATCGCACGATTCGACCGGCCGGACGTCAACGCGGCGCTCCAGGAGCAGCTGCGCGATACGAACAAGCTCGTGCGGCAGGCCGCGCTGGCTGGGATTTCGCGATCGAAGACCAAGGTCGACGTGCAACTGATCGCGAATCTGCTGCTCGACCCGGACCTCGATGTCATGAACAAGGCCGTGGACGTCATCGTCCAGCTGAATCATGCGGAAACGGCCAAGTACCTACTCCCCGCCCTGAAGTCCGAGAACGAGTTCAGCCGCCGCGCGGCGGTCGAGATCTTGAACTCGATCGGCACCACGCACAGCGTGAAGTATCTGCTCGCAGCGGTCGCCGACGAAGACTGGTGGGTGCGCTCGCGCGCGTCCGACGCGTTGGCCCGCATCGGCGGACCCCGCGTGGTGGATGCCGTGCTCGACCTGATCCGCGACAAAGACGAGAACCTTCGCCGCGCGGCCATCGAGATCCTGGTCGTGTGCCGCGACAAACGCGCCGTCGACAAGCTGATCGAGGCGTTGCGCGACAAGGACTGGTGGGTCAGCGAGCGCGCGGCGGATGCGCTGGCCGAGCTTGGCGATTCGAAGGCGCTGCCGGCGCTGCTCGAAATGGTTGCCAAGAACGACCGCTCGCTGCCGGTCGCGCTGACCGCCGTGGGCAAGCTCGGCAACTACAAGGTCATCGACAAGGTCCTGCCGTTCCTGCAGCGCCCCGAAAAAGAAGTCCGGATCTCGGCCATCAATGCCGTGGCGCTGCTCGCCGGCGAGCAGCAAGCCGAGGCCGTTCGCCCGTACATTCAGCAGGCCGCGCAAGGCGCGGACGAGACCGTACTGAAAGCCGCCAATAGGGCGCTGCAGAAGCTCGAAGGCAAACTCTCGCCGAGCGGCCGTTTCGTCGGCGGCACAGGCACCCTGACGGCCGCTGGAAACGTTGGAGGCACGATGACGCCTCCGCCGATGCCGGCCGGAGGCGGACACGCACCGCCAGCGTCGTCCGCGACGTCAACCGCCCGCACCTTGCTGGTCGAAGGCCCGGAAGCGGCCGCACCGGCACCGCCGCCGGAAGCGCCGACGTTCGACTTGAACGCGCTGCAGGCGGGCGACCTGATCGAAGGTCGGTACAAGTACATCCAGAAGATCGGCAAAGGCGCATTCGGCACCGTGGTGCTCGTCGAGGACACGGTCGTCGAGGAACGCCTGATCCTGAAGTTCTTGAACGCGAACGTCTCCTCGGACGAGGAGATGCTGAAGCGCTTCGTGCACGAGCTTCGCTACTCGCGCCGCATCACGCACAAGAACGTCATCCGCATCTACGATTTCCTGTACGTCGGCGGCAGCTACGCCATCTCGATGGAATACTTCCCGTCGCACACACTCGGCACCGAGATCGCGAACGAGAAGCCGATGAGACCGAAGAAGGCCATCGGCTATGCGGTGGACATCTGCATCGGCATGAGCGTCGCGCACCAGCAAGGCATCATCCACCGCGACCTGAAACCGGCCAACATCCTGATCAACGAAAGTGGGCTCGTGAAGATCGTGGACTTCGGCGTTGCGGCGGCCGCGAAAAGCGGCGACACGCAGCTGACGAAGACCGGTTACGTGATCGGATCGCCGAAGTACATGGCGCCCGAGCAGATTCTCGGCAAGAAGGTCGACGAACGCGCGGACATCTACAGCCTTGGCGTCATCACCTACGAAATGCTGGCCGGCAACCCGCCGTACAGCCGCGGCGACCACATGTCGGTCATGTATCAGCACGTGCAGGGTAAAGCTCAGCCGCTGCAGGAGGCGAATCCGAGCGTCCCGCGCGAGCTGGCCGACGTCATCACGAAGGCGATGAGCGTCGACAAGCTGAAGCGCCACGCTTCGATGGACGAGCTGCGCCTGGCGCTCGAGGCCTTAGTTCCGAGCTTGAAGTGAGAAACAATGTCCCGCATTGACGCATTTCTGAAACTCGGCATGGCACAGGGCTGCTCCGACATCCACCTGGCGGTGGGCGTGCCGCCGATGTTGCGGCTGCACGGCGATTTGATGCCGATCAAGTTTCGCGATCTCGGCGACCAGGAGCTCGAAGGCTATGTCGAAGAGATCCTCAGCGAAACGCAGAAGGAGCGCTTTCGGCGCCGCGAGGACATCGACTTTTCGTACGTCAGCGGCGACGGCGGCCGATTCCGCGTCAACGTCTACCACAAAGCAACCGGCGTCGGCGCCACCTTCCGGAACATTCCGAGCGTGATCCCGAGCCTCGACAGCCTCGCGCTGCCCCCCGTGCTCCTGAAGTTCTGCGACTTGCACCAGGGCATGGTGCTCGTCACGGGGTCGACCGGAACGGGCAAGTCGACCACGCTCGCGGCCATGATCGACCACATCAACACCACGAGCAGCAGCAACATCATCAGCCTCGAGGATCCGATCGAGTTCGTGCACAGCAGCAAGCGCTCGCAAGTCGTGCAACGCGAGCTCGGCACGCACATCCCGAGCTTCGCCGAAGGCGTGCGGGCCGCGCTGCGCGAAGACCCCGACGTCATCCTCGTCGGCGAGCTGCGCGACGGCGAGACCATCAGCATGGCCATGACGGCCGCCGAGACGGGCCACCTCGTGCTCGGCACGTTGCACACCACGAGCGCCGTGAAGTCCGTCGACCGCATCATCGACGCACTGCCGGCCGACCAACGCGAGCAGACCAAGAGCTTCCTCGCGCACAGCCTGCACGCCGTGATCACCCAGAACCTCATCAAGACCCCCGACGGGCGCGGCCGTCGCGCAGTCGTCGAGGTGATGGTCATGAACCGCGCGATCGCGAAGCTGATCATGACCGAGCAAACGCACCAGATCCCGGCGAACCTGCAGACCGGTAAAGACCTGGGCATGCAGCTCATGGACCAGGCGCTGTTGAACGCGATCCAGTCCAAGCAGGTAGATCCCGACGATGCGTATCGTTTCGCGACCGACCGCAAGCGCTTCGAGCGGTTCGTCACCGACACGACCGTGTTGCCGAGCGGCGTGACCGTAAGCTGAGGACAGCACCGTGTCATTGATCAACGAGTTCCTGCAGAGCATGCACATGCGCAAAGGCTCCGACCTGCACGTGATCGCAGGCGACCCACCGCGCATGCGCGTGCACGGCGATCTGATCACGCTCCACAACCAGCGGCTCGACCCCGAGGAGCTCAAGGCCGAGCTCTTCTCACTCATGTCCGAGCAGTCGATCCAGCAGTTCAACCGCCACGACTCCGCCGACTTTGCGCACGCGATTCCCGACGTGGCACGGTTTCGCGTGAACGTATTCCGCCACCTGCATGGCGTCGGCGCCGTGTTCCGGGGCATTCCGTCGAAAGCGCTCACCCTCGAAGAGCTGAAGATGCCGAAGGCGTTGCACGAGCTCGGGACGGCGACGCGCGGCCTGATCCTCGTCACCGGCAAGACGGGCTCGGGCAAGTCGACCACGCTTGCGGCCGTCATCGACGCCATCAACAGCCGCCTCAAAGGTCACATCCTGACGATCGAGGACCCGATCGAGTTCGTGCATCAGCGCAAGCAGTGCCTGATCAGCCAGCGCGAGATCGGCGTGCATGCGCCGTCGTTCGCCGCCGCCCTGCACTCCGCCTTGCGCGAAGATCCAAATGCGATTCTCGTGGGCGAAATGCGCGACCTCGAGACCATGAGCATCGCGATGACCGCGGCCGAGATGGGCGTGCTCGTCATGGGCACGCTGCACACCAACGGCGCCGCCGCCACGATAGACCGCGTCGTGAATATCTTTCCGTCCGACAAGCAGGACCACGTCCGCAACATGCTGTCGACCTCATTGCGCGGCATCGTGTCGCAGCAGTTGCTCAAGAAAAAGGACGGCACGGGCCGGCTCGTGGCACTCGAGATCCTGATCAACACCTCGGCTTCGGCCAACCTGATCCGGCAGGGCAAGCTCGAGCAGCTGGAAACCGTCATGCAGTCCGGCGCCGCTAACGGCATGTGCACGATGGACGGCTCACTGAAGAAACTCTACGAGGAAGGACAGATCTCCGGACAAGAGGCCTATCTGCAGGCCTTCGACAAATCCAAGTTCGAGCAATTCAAAGACGCCTGAGGCTGCGGCGAGCGTGGCATAATGCCCCGGGCAGCAACGGACGCTGCCTCAGCGGGAGCCGAAGCCAGTTGAGCGTCAAGCGCACCATCCTCGTCACGAGCGCCCTGCCGTACGCGAACAACTCGCTGCACCTGGGGCATCTGCTCGGCTACATCCAAACCGACATCTGGGTCCGCTTTCAACGACTGCGCGGGGTTCGCTGCCTATACGTCTGCGCGAGCGACGCGCATGGCACCCCGACCATGTTGCGCGCCGAGCAGGAGGGCATCCCGCCGGACGTCCTGGTCGAGCGCGTCACCTCCGAGCACCGGCGCGACTTCGCCACGTTCAACATCAGCGTCGACAACTACCTCACGACGCACTCGCCGGAGAACGAGGAGCTGACGACCGGGCTGTACCAACGGCTCGTGGCCGGCGGCTTCATCGGCCGCAAGGTCATCAAGCAGGCCTACGACGCCGAGCGCCAGATGTTCCTGCCGGATCGCTACGTCCGGGGCACGTGCCCCGTCTGCAACACGCCCGATCAGTACGGCGACTCGTGCGAGAACTGTGGCGCCACCTATTCGCCGCTCGACTTGAAGGATGCGGTGTCGACGCTGTCCGGCACGCCGCCAACCGTCCGCGAATCGGAGCACCTGTTCCTAAAGCTCGGTTTGTTCGAAAAGCAACTGCACCGCTGGGTCAGCGAGCACGTCGACCCTATGCTCGTGCGCAAGCTCGACGAGTGGTTCAAGGCGGGACTCAAGGACTGGGACATCTCGCGCGACGCACCCTACTTCGGCTTCCAAATTCCGGGGGAGCGCGACAAGTACTTCTACGTGTGGTTCGACGCACCGATCGGCTACATGGCGAGCTTCCTGAATCTTTGTCGCCGCGAGGGGCTCAACTTCGACGACTTCTGGGGTGCCGAGAGCAAGTTCGAGCTCTATCACTTCATCGGCAAAGACATTCCGTACTTCCACACGCTGTTCTGGCCGGCGATGTTGTCGGGCGCAGGCTACCGCACGCCGACCAGCGTATTCGTGCACGGACACCTGACCGTCGACGACCAGAAGATGTCGAAACGCCGGCGCACGTTCATTCCCGCGGCCACGTTCGCGGAGCACCTGGACCCCGACTACCTGCGCTACTACTACGCGGCGAAGCTCGGCCCTGGGATGGACGATCTCGATCTGAACTTCACGGACTTCGTTGCAAAAGTGAATTCCGACCTGGTCGGCAAGCTGGTGAACATCGCGAGCCGCTGCGCCGGCTTCGTGCACAAGTTCGGCGGCGGCCGTTTGGCGGCGGCACTCCCCGACCCCGCGCTCTACGCCGAATTTGCAGCGGCAGCAGAGGAACTCGCGGCGAATTTCGAGCAGCGTGACTACGCGCGTGCGGTTCGCCGGATCATGGGTCTCGCCGATCGGGCAAACCAGTACATCGACGAGCGCAAGCCCTGGCTGCTCACGAAGACGGCGGGCAATGAGGCGGAGATCGTCGGCATCTCGACGTTGGGACTCAACCTGTTTCGCGTCCTGATGATCTATTTGAAGCCGATCGTCCCCAAGCTCGCCGCCCGGGCCGAGACGCTGCTCGCGACCGGCGATCTCACGTGGCAGGACGCGGGCACGCCGCTGCTGGGGCGGCCAATCGCGCCGTTCGAGCCGCTGCTGACCCGTGTCGAGCCGGCGAGCGTGCAGGCCATCGTGGGCGCGGCGCCCGCAGAGCCCGGTGCACCGCCGCCGCCCCCCGCCGAGAAACCCAAGGAGCCCGGCATGCCGGAGATCGATCTCGCCCAGTTCCAGATCACGGACCTCCGCGTCGCGAAGGTCGTCGAAGCCGCCTATGTAGACGGCGCCGACAAGTTGCTGCGCCTCACGCTCGACGTCGGCACGGAGCAGAGAACGGTGTTCTCCGGCATTCGCCGCTCGTATGAGCCGGCGGCGTTGGTCGGCCGGCTGGTGATCCTCGTCGCGAACCTGGCGCCCCGCAAGATGCGGTTCGGCGTGTCGCAGGGCATGGTGCTCGCGGCGAGCCGGCGACGACGAGGGCATCTTCCTGCTCGCGCCCGATTCGGGCGCCAAACCTGGCATGAAGGTCAGCTGACGATGGCGGAGCTCGCCCTGATCGTCATCGCGGCGGCCCTCGTCAACAATCTCGTACTCGTCCAGTCTCTGGGCGTGTGCCCGCTGTTCGGCGCTTCCGGGCGTGTGGAAACCGCGATCGGCACCGCGCTCGTGACCGGACTCGTATTGACGATCGCGGCCGCCCTGACTCACGCCATCGAACGCTACGTGCTGTTGCCGTTCGGAGTGCCCTATCTGCGCCTGATCGCGTTCGTGGTCATGGTCGCCATCGCGGTGCGCTGCACGGACGCCATCGCGCGGCGTACCTCACCGCTCCTGGCCGACCTGCTCGGCAGCCAGGCACCGCTCGTCACAGCGAACTGCGCCGTGCTCGGCGTCGCTTTGCTGAACTCAACCGCTAGTCGCAGCTTGGTGGCTGCACTGTTCTACGGGGTCGGAGCCGCGCTCGGCTTCGGCTTGGTGCTCGTGCTGTTCGCGGGACTGCGCGAACGGCTCGCGCAAACCGACGTCCCCGCTCCGTTCCGCGGCACCGCAATCGCATTCGTCACTGCAGGAATCCTGTCCCTCGCGTTCCTGGGGTTCGCCGGCTTCGCGCGTCTTTAGGGAACGGGCGCGACGCAGCGCGGTACGACGAGACCTGACATGCACTTCGAGCAGAAACCCGCGCCGCATGCCCCGCCGCTCGTCAGCGTGCCGGTCGTCATGCGCCGAGTGCTATTCGCGCTGGTGCCCGCCGCGCTGTGCTACACGTGGTTTTTCGGTTACGGGTTACTGATCAACTTCGTTCTCGTCGCCGTCGGCGCGCTACTGACCGAGGCGGCGGTGCTGCGACTTCGCGGCCGCGACACGCGCCGCACCTTGCGCGATTTCAGCGCGCTGGTGACCGCGGCGCTGTTGTCGTTCGCACTCCCGCCGCTCGTGCCGTATTGGGTGCCCATGCTCGGCGGGGGCATCGCAATCCTGCTCGCAAAACAGCTCTACGGAGGGCTCGGCAAGAACCTTTTCAATCCGGCCATGGTCGGTTACGTGGTGCTGTTGATCTCGTTCCCGGTGGAGATGACTCAGTGGGTGCCGCCGCAGATGGGCGACATCGACTACCACGGTCTCTCGTTCACGGAGCAGCTCGACTACACGTTCCTCGGGCATCTGCCCGCCGCGATCGACGTGGACGCCTTGACGCGAGCCACGCCGCTCGACCTCGTGAAGGAGGGTGTGCGCGCGGGTCGCAGCTTCGCCGAGATTCGCGGCGGCGCATTGTTCGGCGACTTCGGCGGCCGCGGCTGGGAATGGGTCGCGAACCTGATCTTCCTCGGCGGCCTGTACCTGCTCTACACCGGCGTCATTCGCTGGCATATTCCGGTGGCCTTTCTCACAGGGCTGCTCGTACCCGCAACGTTGTTCTCGATCATCGACTCCGCGCACTACGCGTCGCCGACGTTTCATCTCTTCAGCGGAGCCAGCATGCTGGGCGCCTTCTTCATCGCCACCGATCCCGTGTCCGCGGCCGCAACGGTTCGCGGCCGTTTGGTCTATGGGGCTGGTGTAGGGCTCATGACCTATGTGCTGCGCACGTGGGGCAGCTACCCGGAGGGCCTCGCGTTCGCGATATTGTTGATGAACGCCGCGGTTCCGCTGATAGACCGCTGTACGCGGCCGCGAATCTATGGCCAGGCGTGAAGGCAACGCGATCCTGACCGTGATCGTCGCCAGCGTGCTGGCCGCGGCGGCCGTGCTCGGGGTAAGGGCCGCGTACGACTTCAGCCACGAGCGGATCGCGATGAACCAGCGCGCGCGGCTCGTGGCACGACTGAACAGCGTACTCGACCCAGCGCTGCTCGATCACGATCTGACTACGACACGCCTGAGCTTCTCCGACCCCGAGCTGCTCGGCAGCGCCACGCCCATCGATGTGTTCGTGATCAGCGACCAGGGCCGGCCCGTCGCGACCGTGTTCGCCAGCGTCGCGCCGCACGGCTACAACGCGCCGATCAACCTGCTCGTCGGCGTGGGCGCCGACTCGAGCGTCACCGGTGTGCGCGCCGTGCGGTACCGGGAGACGCCAGGGCTCGGCGACATGATCGACCGCACCAAGAGTGCCTGGATCGAGCAGTTTCGCGGCAAGACCCTCCTCGCGCCGCCATCCGACAAGTGGCTGGTTAGAAAGGACGAAGGCCAATTCGATTCGATCACCGGAGCCACGGTCACGTCACGCGCCGTCGTGGCTGCCGTAAAGAACGCATTGCTATACTTCGAGCAACATCGCGATGACATCTACCGCGCGGCAGCGCAAGCTGCGGTCGACGGACATGAACCCGAGCTCTAGCAACCTTCGCACCGTCGTCGTCGACGGTCTCTGGCGCAACAACCTGACGTTCGTGCAGCTGCTCGGGCTGTCGCCGTTGCTCGCGGTCACGACTTCCGCCGTGAACGGCCTCGCCCTCGGTCTCGCGACCGCAGCCGTTCTTCTCGTGACTAACATCGTGATTTCGCTCGTGCGCCACGTCGTGGTCCCCGCATGGCGAGTGCCGCTGTTCGTACTGGTGGCCGCAGCCCTCGTGACGGCCATCGACCTGCTCAGCAACGCGCTATTCGACGATCTGCACGAAGCGTTGGGACTCTTCATCGCACTGATCGTCGCCAACTGCGCACTGGTTGCGCAGGCGGAATCCGTCGCGAGTCGCCGTCCCGTCGTCGAGGCGGCGCTGTCCGGCCTTGCCACCGGGCTCGGCGCTCTCGGCGTGTTGGTGTTACTCGGAGCCTTACGCGAGCTGCTGGGTCACGGGACTCTGTTCGCTGGCATGCCCATGCTGTTTGGGCCCGGCGCCGCCGGCTTCGCGTTGAAGCTGCCCTTCTCCGGCATGCTGATCGCGGTACTGCCGCCGGGTGCGTTCTTCGGCATGGCCGCGCTGCTGGCCCTCCGCGCTCGGCTCATCCAGCCGCGCGCGGAATCACCGCAGTGAACGCTGCGCGCCGGCGCAAGATCTACGAACGTTTCGCCAGCGCGAACCCTGCCCCGCGCACCGAACTCAACTACCGCACGCCGTTCGAGTTGCTGGTCGCCGTGGTGTTGTCGGCGCAAGCGACGGACGTGAGTGTGAACAAGGCCACGGCCAAACTGTTCGCCGTCGCGAACACGCCGGCTGCCATTCTCGCGCTCGGAGAGAACGGGCTGAAGAACTACATCAAGACGATCGGTCTCTTCAACAGCAAGGCCAGGAATCTCCTGAAGACCTGCCACGCGCTACTTGCGGACCACGCCGGCGCGGTGCCGCGCGACCGCGACGCGCTCGAGGCGTTACCGGGCGTCGGCCGGAAGACGGCGAACGTGATCCTGAACTCCGCATTCGGTGAGCCGACGATCGCGGTCGACACGCACATCTTTCGCGTCGCGAATCGTACGGGAATCGCCCCAGGCCCCAACGTGCGAGTGGTCGAGGACGAGCTCGTGCGCGTGACGCCGGACGAGTTCAAGTACAACGCTCACCACTGGCTGATCCTGCACGGCCGCTACGTCTGCAAGGCGCGCAAGCCCGCCTGCCCGACCTGTTTGATCGCCGATCTCTGCGAGTACAAGGAAAAGACGACGGCGTAGGGTCACGCCAGTACTCGACTCCTGGACGCCGCATAATCGCGGGGCACCAATTGACGCATAACGCGCGGGGTGGTCTAGTAGAAACAAGCGCCTGTGGCTGGATCAAACACTACATACGGGATTTCGCCGCATTTTCTTTGCGGCGTCATGCCGCCTAGATACAGCTAGAGTCCACATGCGAACGCACCTCGCGCTCATCACGTCGGCCATGCTCTTGGCAGGTTGTTGGCCGGCGCGCTTCGTCGAGCGACCGGGAGTACGCGGCACGGTCTTGTCCGCCCAAACGCATGAACCAGTCGTCGGAGCACTCGTGGCAGTAGCGAGCCTTACTCGGCCGGAACGCACGTATGCTGCCACGACCGGTCCGAACGGAAGGTTCGAGATCCCGGCGACCTATGACTGGGGAGCCTACTCGCCACTTGGAGAAGATTGGCCCGTTTCCGGCTTTGTCGAAGTGAGTGCCGAAGGCTTCACATCGCAGCGACGGCCACTCGAATGGTCTCAGACGGGTCGTTCGAGAAACGATGTTGGTGCGATCTCTCTGGCGCCACTCCGATGAGTAAGGTTCATCCGGAGCTGCGGTGCCAGGGGCGTTAGAGATCGCCTTTGCACGGTTGCGTTGCAACCGCAGCAGTTCCACGAGAGAAGAAGGAAGCCACGAAATGCCCGACGAACAGAAGCCGCGCACCAGCGAAACCAACGCCCGACTGTGGGGCGCTCGCGCTCAGGATTGGGCGGATGTGCAAGAGGGGGCGTGTCGGCCGGTCTATCTGGCAGTATTTGAGAGGGTGGGACCAAAGGCGGGGGACAACTATCTCGATGTAGGGTGTGGAGCCGGAATGGCGGCCCAAATCGCGAACGCCCGCGGCGCGAAAGTCTGTGGCCTCGACGCGGCTTCGGATCTGTTGGAGATTGCGCGCAGGCGCGTATCTGGGGGCGACTTCAGATTGGGAGATCTTGAGAGCCTCCCTTTCGGCAACGATTCCTTCGATTGCGTAACTGGATTCAACTCGTTCCAGTACGCAGGGAATCCCGGCATTGCGCTGCGCGAGGCGGAGCGCGTTGCCAAGCCGGGTGCGAACGTCGTGATTATGACGTGGGGAAAACCCGAGGGCATGGAGGCAGCGTCCCTTGTAGGTGCACTTCGACCCTTGCTTCCGCCGCCTCCTCCGGGCGCACCCGGCCCTTTCGCTCTTTCTGACGAGTCGGCCCTTCGTGCCTTCGCAAATAGCGCTGGCCTTGAGCCCATTGAAGTCTTCGATGTCGATTCCCCTTGGCGCTACGTCGATCTGGCAACCGCGCTACGCGGCCTGAAATCGTCGGGCGTCGCGGTCCGCGCGATCGAGAACTCCAGCGAGGCGGCGGTAGATGAAGCGCACTCGAAGGCGTTGGCGCCCTTCCGGCAAGTAGACGGAAGTTACAAAATTGGCGCAACCTTTCGCTGCTTGATTTCGCGCGCTTGAGCGAGTGATCTCTAACAATGGCTTGCAGGCGACGCGACGCGAGCGGCACGCGCCTGAAGCCTGGCATTATGCGGAACAGATGTCGCATCTAGAATCCGAGCGACGGGAGCCGTAACGTATCGGTGGGGGTACTTCCATGCGCAAGGCCTACTACACACTCGATCTCACCGAAGCAGTTTTGCTCAAGGATCACCTCGTTCATAACGGCGTCGCCGCTAGCGTGATGAACAAGGGGTTGGTTCGCATACCTTATGACGGAGTTGCTTCCGAGGTATGGGTTGCAGACGACGCTGCAGCTGACGAGGTCAAGGCGCTCATTCGTCGTTTCCTGGGCGGGCGCAGGGAGGCGGCCACACCGCCAATTACCTCCTGGCGATGTGAGGATTGCCGTGAAGAAAACCCCGGCGAGTTTGAGTTCTGCTGGAGTTGTGGCCAGCCCTCAACCGCACCGACGACCGGTGCCGCATAACAAGCCTCGTCGGGCACCCTCTTAGCCCATGGCTAATCGCCGTTACCAAGCTTGGAAAGACCCAGACGCTGAATCCATCCGTTACTGGCGGGCGGATCATGGATCTCGGCCGCCCGACATTAGCGATTCCTCGGAACTCCTTTGGGAGATTGAGGCCGCGACAGTCGAGGAAGCGATGTCCGTGCACTTTCTAAGGCTCGGTTGGGCGCCATACAGGCCCGAAGGTCAGCCGTCGAAGTGCCCGAAGTGTGGGTCCGTCTATTATCCGGAAGGATCTGCCGAATGTTGGAAGTGCGAGTCAGAGCAGCAGTGACGCTGGCGCCCAGCAACCGGCTTGCAGCTGTCGACCATGCGGCATCGCGCGCGCGCCGCCGCTGAACCGGAGCGCTAGCCGTCATGGCAGTCGTTATCGCCAATCCTTCCGTTGCGCACGAGCGCGCCTTCGTTGCGATGGTGGAAGACTTCGACGCTCACGACCCGGGAAACGCTGACTTCTACGCACTCGCCAAACGCGACTTCGAGCAGTACGTGCGAACCTTGTTGGATGAAGAACGGGGTGCGAATCTCCGCGACGGCTATGTGCCCTGCACGCACCGCTGGCTGATGGAGGACACGATTGCTGTTATCGGTGTAGCCCGATTGCGGCACAACATTGAAACACCGTTCCTAGCGAGCGAAGCCGGGCACATCGGTTATGACGTTGCCCCAAGCTGGCGCGGTAGGGGATTCGGCCATCGGGTGCTTCAGGCGGCACTCGCCGAGGCGCGAGCGCTCGGTATCGAGCGCGTTCTATTGTTCGCCAATGAGAACAACGGTCCGGCGAACCCGTCTTGAGGCGGGAGCGGTCGCGAGCTAAGGATCGTGTCCACCTATTTTCGAGGTGGACACGATGGCAAGCGAGAGTCGGGAACGGCGTCAGCGCTACGGCGCGCAGCTGAAGGCGCAGATCATGGCCGAGTGCGAGGCGCCGGGGGCTTCGGTGGCTCGCGTGGCGATGGCGCACGGCATCAACGCCAACGTAGTGCACCGCTGGCGCCAGTGGGCACGGGAAGGCGGCGCGCGGCGGACACGGGCGTCGATGGCGCCGGTCGCAACCACCTCCGAGGGTTTCGTCCCGGTCGTGGTCGAACGACGCGCCGACCGGGAGCGAAGGCCGAGCGACATCCACATCGAGCTGCGGCGCGGAGCCACGGCCCTGGCGATCCGCTGGCCGGTGTCGGCGGCGGCAGAGTGCGCGGTCTGGTTGCGCGAGCTGCTGCGTTGATCCGCGTCGATGAGGTGTGGCTGGCAGTGGAGCCGCTGGACCTGCGTTCGGGGATGGAGTCGGTGCTCACCCGAGTGGTGAACGTGTTCGGCGCAGCCCGACCACATCACGCGTATCTGTTCACGAACCGCCGAGCGAACCGGCTGAAGGTGCTGGTGCACGACGGGATCGGCGTGTGGCTCGCGGCGCGCCGGTTCAACGCGGGTCGCTTCGTGTGGGCCGCGCGGAGCGTCGCACACGCTGACGATCACGCGCGCGCAGTTCGACGCGCTCGTGCTCGGACTGCCGTGGCAGCGCGTGGGTGAAGCCGGGATCATCACGGTGCTGTAAGTCGGCGCACACAACTGATGCACAACGACGCGCGATGCGGCACTATTGCATTGCGTGATCAGCACCGAGTCTCTCGAACACTTTCGACGTCCAGCAGCTGCGCCACACGGTGCTTGCGCTGCAGACGCAGCTGCTGCCACGCGACGCGCGCTGAACGAGAAGCTCACGCACGAGATGGCGGTGTTCAAGCGCCTGAAGTTCGCGGCGAAGAGCGAAGTGTTCAACGCCGTGCAGCGGAGCCTACTCGAAGAGACGATCGACGCCGACCTCGCCGACTTGGCAGCGCAGCTCGAGCAGGCGCGGCCCAGCGCGCCGGCACCCAGCAGAGAAGCAGACGCCCGAAGCGCCAACCGCTGCCGGCCGGGCTACCGCGGCGGGAGATCCGCCACGAGCCCGAGAGCACCACGTGCCGCTGCGGTTGCGAGCTCAAGCGCATCGGCGAGGACGTCGCCGAGAAGCTCGACTACACGCCCGGTGTGTTCAGCGTCGAGCGCCACGTGCGCGGCAAGTGGGTATGCGCGCAGTGCGAGACGCTGGTGCAGGCGCCGGTGCCCGCGCACGTGATCGACAAGGGGATCCCGACCAGCGGCCTGCTCGCCCAGGTGCTGGTGGCGAAGTTCCAGGATCACCTGCCGCTGTACCGGCAGGAGCAGATCTTCGAGCGAGCGGGGCTTGCGATCCCGCGCTCGACGCTGGCGCAGTGGGTGGGCGAGTGCGGGGCGCGAGCTGCAGCCGCTGGTCGAGGCGCTCGGCACGGAGCTGCGCACGCACGGCGTGCTGCACGCCGATGAGACGCCGGTGGCGATGCTCAAGCCCGGCCACGGCAAAACGCACCGCGCCTACCTGTGGAGCTACTGCACGACGCGGTTCAACCCGGTGCAGGCCGTCGTGTTCGACTTCACCGAGAGTCGCGGCGGTCAGCACGTGCGCGAGTTCCTCGGGCTCTCGGGCCAAGCGGATCGAGCGCCCTGGAAGGGCCGCCTCGTCACCGACGACTTCAGCGGTTACAAGGCCTGCTTCGAGCTCGGCGTGACCGAGGCCGGCTGCATGGCGCACGCCCGGCGCAGGTTCCACGAGCTGTGGGTCAACCACGGCAGCACCGTCGCCGAGCAGGCGCTGACGTTCTACGGCGCACTCTACGACCTCGAGCGCGAAGTCCTCGATCTCGAGCCCGATGCACGGCGGGAGATCCGCCAGACGACGCGCTCGGCCGATCGCCGACGCGCTGCAGCAGTGGCTGCTGGCGCAACGGCAGAAGGTGCCCGACGGCTCGGCCACCGCCAAGGCCATCGACTACACGCTCAATCGTTGGGTCGCGCTCACGCGCTACCTCGACGACGGCGACTTGCCGATCGACAACAACTGGGTCGAGAACCAGATCCGGCCGATCGCGATCGGGCGCTCGAACTGGCTGTTCGCCGGCAGCTTGCGTGCCGGCCAGCGCGCCGCGGCCGTGATGAGCCTGCTGCACTCCGCACGACTCAACGGGCACGATCCGTACGCCTACCTCAAGGACGTGCTCGAGCGGCTACCGACCCAGCCCGCCAGCCGCATCGCCGAGCTGCTGCCGCATCGCAGCCGTCGCGCAAGACCATTGAGCGCCAAGGGGGGCGGCTCGAGGCGATCGTCTTTTCGGAACACTGGCAACAGCGTCTTTGTCGTTATTGGATTGAGGTGCCGCGATGACGGCTAACAAGCAACTTCCGCGAGCGCGCACCGACCATAAAGTTGTTCTCGGTTACGCGCCTGTCGGCGTACCACTGCCGTGAGACTCTGCGCCGCGCAACTGTCAGCTGAAGCCGGCGACATCGAGCGGAACGTAATCAAGCACGTAGCGTTGATCGATCTCGCTCTTTCTCATCAGGCAGACCTCATCTTTTTCCCAGAGTTGTCCCTGACAGGTTACGAGCCAACGCTGGCCGACAAACTGGCAACCGACGCTCGCGATGGTCGCCTGGATGTATTCCAAAACCTAGCTGACGGGGAAGACATTGTCATCGGAGTCGGGCTCCCGAGCCGTTCCCAGAACGGGGTCCGAATAGCGATGGTTCTATTCCAGCCGCGCACCGAACGAGTGGTGTACGCGAAGCAGCACTTGCACGCGGATGAGTTACCGTTCTTCGTCAAGGGCGAGGAGCAATTGATCCTCCAGATGAGCGGCCACATGCTTGCGCCAGCCATTTGCTACGAGTCTCTACAACCGAACCATGCGGACGCTGCGATCAGAGGCGGCGCTGACATTTATCTTGCGAGCGTCGCAAAGCCACAGCGCAACGTGACCAGGGCGTACGAGCACTACTCTCAAATAGCCGGGCACCATTCGTTAAACGTGCTGATGGCCAACTCCGTCGGGCCAGCGGATAATTTCATCAGCGCGGGTCAATCGGCGATATGGAACAGATCGGGACAACTCGTCGCAAACATGGACGCCGAGGCAGAAGGTTTCGTCATGCTCGACGTATCCACCCAAGAGGGCAGCGTAGTGCTGCTATGAATGCGCAGAAGCGAAGAGGCTCGCGTGCACCGCCAACAAGCGCATGCAGCGAATGCGAGACGGACCGAATGGTTATAGGGATACGTGAGCAGCGCGTCGCCGACGCGCGGCGTTCTACCCCGAGTCAGAGTTCACCGCAATGATCAAGCGAGTCGGTTCTACCGAGATACGTGCCAGACATCGAGCCTCGTGCCACTGTGGCGCTGTGGTGCTCGAACTGGATCTACCGGAGGGAATTGTCGATCCTCGTCGCTGCAATTGTTCGCTGTGCAGACGTAAGGGGGCCATCGTGGCATCAGTCCGTTTGTCTGGCATAAGGATCGTCAAGGGTGCGGATGCTCTGAAGGTCTACCAGTTCAACACGAAGCTCGCTCGGCACTATTTCTGTTCGAACTGTGGTATCCACACGCACCACCAGCGCCGATTGAACCCTGACGAGTGCAGCTTCAACGTTGGATGCCTCGAAGGCGTGGACCCATTCGAGATACCGAACGTCCCCACAAACGACGGTGTGAACCATCCGGCGGATCGGCGAGGCGTCTGATGGATCTTGTTCCCTGCGGCAAAGGGCGCCGTCTGCGTACTACTCGTCGTGGCGAGCGCGTATCGGCGGACGCAATTGCGGCTCCAGGCAGCGCACGGTGGCGGCGCCTGACAGCCTGCCCACGGCATGCGACCTGGAGCTAGCGGCGCTTTTTCGGGATGTAGAGGTCGGTGATCGTGCCCTCGGCCGCTTCCGCGGCGAAGGCCAACGTCTCGGACAGCGTGGGGTGCGGATGGATCGTGAGCCCGACGTCCGCGGCGTCGGCGCCCATCTCGACCGCGAGCGCCGCCTCGGCGATCAGGTCGCCCGCGTTCACTCCGACGATGCCCGCCCCGAGCAATCGGTGCGTGGCGGGATCGAATAGCAGCTTGGTCAGCCCTTCGCTGCGCCCGAGCGTCAACGAGCGCGCGCTGGCGGCCCACGGGAACGCGCCTTTCTCGTACGTGAACGCCGCGTGCCTTCGCGTCGTCTTCGGTGAGCCCCACCCACGCGACCTCGGGATCGGTGTACGCCACGGACGGCACCACGCGCGCGTCGAAGAAGCTCTTCTGCCCCGCCGCGACCTCGGCCGCCACCCTGCCCTCGTGGCTGGCTTTGTGCGCCAGCATGGGCTGGCCGACGATGTCGCCGATCGCGAAGATGTGCGGCACGTTCGTGCGTTGCTGTTTATCGACCTTGATCAGGCCGCGCTCGCTGACCTCGACTCCGGCGCGCTCGAGCGCGAGCTTGCGGCCGTTCGCGCTGCGGCCTACGGCCACGAGCACACGGCCGTAGACCTGGGGTGTCGGCCGGCGCCTGGTCGCCCTCGAAGTGCACCGTGATCCCGTTGGGGCCGGCTTCGATCTTCACGACACGCGTCCCCACCATGATGGCTTCGTAGCGCGCGGAGATTCGCTTCTCGAGCGGCTTCACGAGATCGCGGTCGCAGCCAGGGATCAGCGTCTTCGTGAGCTCTACGACGGAGACTTTGACACCGAGCGCGTCGTACACCGTCGCCATCTCGAGCCCGATGATGCCGCCGCCGATCACGAGCATGCGCTGCGGCAGCTCACTGAGCTCGAGCGCGCCCGTCGAATCGATGATGCGTGGGTCGTTCGGCAGTCCCGGCAACACGGACGGCTCGCTGCCGGCCGCGATGATGCACTGATCGAAGTCGACGAGTTCGCGGCCCCCGTCGCGCTCGACCTCGAGCTGGTTCGGCGACGCGAACCTTGCCGTGCCGCGCACGACGCGAACCTTGCGCTGCTTCGCGAGCGTGTCGAGGCCGCCCGTGAGCTGGCGCACGACCTTGTTCTTCCAATCGCGCAACTTCTCCGCATCGATCTTCGGCTTCGAGAACGCGATGCCGTGCGCGCCCATCTCCGCGGCGTCCTCGATCACGCGTGCGGCGTGCAACAGCGCTTTCGACGGGATGCAACCGACGTTCAGGCAAACACCGCCGAGCGTGGGCCCGCGCTCGATCAGAGTCACTTCGAGTCCGAGATCCGCGGCGCGGAACGCGGCCGTGTAGCCGCCGGGCCCGGCACCGAGCACGGTGAGACGGCGGCCGACGCTGGGCGTGCTCGTGGCCGCGGTCGTCGGATGCCGCCTTCGTCGCGGGCGGCGCAGCCGCCGGCGCCGGCGCCGGGCGGCCGCGGCAGGGGCCGGCTTCGGCGGCGCTGCACTCGCAGCGGCCGAGTCTGCGTCGAGCGTCAATACGAGATCGCCGGCCGAGACTTTGTCGCCCACTTTCAACGCTACGCTGACAACTTTACCGGCCGCCGGCGCGGGCACGTCCATCGCGGCTTTGTCCGTTTCGAGCGTGACCAGCGGGTCTTCGGCCGCAAGCTTGTCGCCGACCTTGATATGGACGTCGATGACTTCGACCGCGCTGAAGTCCCCAAGATCGGGGATCCGCACCTCGACCACGCTCACGGAATAGCCTCGACCAGGCGTCCGGTATTCGCCAGGATCTCCGCAAGCCTCGTCGTGAAGCGCACGGCTTTCGCGCCGTCGATGACGCGGTGGTCGTACGCGAGCGACAACGGCAGCATCAGGCGCGGCACGAACGCGAGATCGCGATACACGGGCTGCCACGCACTGCGCGACACGCCGAGGATCGCGACCTCGGGCGCGTTGATGATCGGGGTGAAGAACCGGCCGCCGATGCTGCCCAAGCTCGACACCGTGAACACGCCACCGCTGATGTCGTCGGGCTGCAGCTTGCCGGTGCGCGCGCGTTCGCTGAGCTCGGCAAGCGCCTTCGCAAGCTCGTAGACGTCTTTCTTGTCGGCATCGCGGATCACGGGCACGACGAGACCCTGCGGCGTGTCGGCCGCGAAGCCGATGTGCGTGTAGTGCTTCATCACGAGGTGCTGGCCGTCGGCGGCGAGCGACGACTTGAACAGCGGCATCTCTGCGAGCGCGAGTGCGCAGGCGCGGATGATGAACGCAAGCGGCGTGAGCTTGATGCCGCGCTTCTCCGCCGTGGCCTTCAGCGCGACGCGTTTTTCCTCGAGCTCCGTGATATCCGCCTCATCGTGCTGCGTGACGTGCGGGATGTTGACCCAGCTCGCGTGCAAACGCGGACCCGAAATCTTCTGGATGCGCGACAGCGGCTGCGTCTCGACGCGGCCGTATTTCGCGAAATCGACATTCGGCACGGCGGGCCACGCCACGCCGCCGCGCGCCGCCGCCCTGCATGATGTCCTTGACGAACGCCTTGACGTCGTCGGCGGTGACGCGGCCTTTCGCGCCCGAGCCCCGCACGCGGCCGAGATCGACACCGAGCTCACGCGCGAGCTTGCGAACCGAAGGGCCCGCGTGGGCTTCGGAGAACGAAGTCGGCGACGAAGAAACTGCGCTGCGGCTGCTCGGTGCGGCGCGCGCGGCCGCTGGCCGAGGCGGCGCGGGAGCACGCGTGGGTGCCGCCGTTGCGGCGGCGGGCGGCGCCGGCGCGCCAGCCACGGGCGTGGCCGCGCTCGGCTGCATGCTCACTAAGACGTCGCCGGCGGAGACTTTGCCACCGACGGCCACCTTGACCTCCAGGATCCTGCCGGCCTCGGGCGCGGGCACGTCCATGCTGGCCTTCTCGGTCTCGAGCGTCACGAGGCCCTGTTCCGCGGCGACTTCGTCACCGGCCTTTACGAGCACATCGATGATCTCGACGTCGGCGAAGTCGCCGAGATCCGGCACTACCACGGAACGCGGCGCGGCGGCGGCCGGCGGGGCTGCGGCAGCCGCCGCGGCCTTCGCGAGCTTCGGCTGCAGCACGGTGCGGTCTTCCTCGGGCCGCGTGTCGACGGCCGGCGCCTCGGTATCGAGCAACGCGATCACGCTGCCCGCCGATACGCGATCGCCGGCTTTTACTTTGAGCTCGCGAATACGCCCGGCTGCCGGCGATGGAATGTCCATCGTGGCTTTCTCGGTCTCGAGCGTGATCAGCCCCTGCTCCGCCGTAACGGCATCGCCGGGCTTCACGAGCACCTCGATGACCTCTACGTCGGCGAAATCACCAAGGTCCGGTACGACGACTTCCACGGCAGGTCTTGTTGGCAGCTGCTATTGAGTGACCGGATTCGGCTTGTCCGGATCGATGCCGAGCTCGGTGATCGCCTTGACGACGGTCTGGCGGTCGATGCCGCCCTCGTCGGCAAGTGCCGTGAGCGCCGCGAGCAGCACCGAGTTGCGATCGACCTCGAAGTGCTGGCGCAACGCTGCGCGCCCGTCGCTGCGGCCGAAACCATCGGTGCCGAGCACGACGTAGCGCCCTGGCACCCACTGGCGAATCTGATCAGAGACGAGCTTCATGTAGTCGGTCGCAGCGACGAACGGACCCTGGCGGTCCGCGAAGCTGTTGGTCACGTAACTCTTGCGCGGCTCGGCGTCCGGATGGCGCGAGTTCCAGCGCTCGACGTCGAGCGCCTCGCGACGCAGCTCGCTGAAGCTCGTCACACTCCAGATGTCGGCCGGAATCCCGAAGCGCTCCTGCAGCAGGTCCGCCGCCGCAATCACTTCGCGCAGGATCGTGCCAGAGCCGAGCAACTGCACTCGCACTTTGCCCTTGCCGCCTTTGCGCAGCTCGTACATGCCGCTCAGGATGCCGGCCTCCGCACCGGCGGGCATGGCCGGGTGCGTGTAGTTCTCGTTCATGACCGTGATGTAGTAGAAGATGTTCTCCTGCTCCGTGCACATGCGGCGCAGGCCGTCCTGGATGATCACGGCGAGCTCGTAGTTGTAGCAGGGGTCGTACGCGCGGCAGTTTGGAATGGTCGTGGCCACGAGCTGGCTGTGACCGTCCTGGTGCTGCAAGCCTTCGCCCGCAAGCGTCGTGCGCCCGGCCGTGCCGCCGAGCAGAAAGCCACGCGCGCGCATGTCGCCACCGGCCCAGGCGAAGTCGCCGATCCGCTGGAAGCCGAACATCGAGTAATAGATATAGAAAGGAATCATCTGCACGCCGTGATTGGCGTAAGACGTCGCGGCCGCGATCCACGAACAATACGCGCCGCCCTCGTTGATGCCTTCCTCGAGAATCTGACCCTTCTTGTCCTCGCGGTAGTACGAGAGCTGGTCCGCGTCCTGCGGCGTGTACAGCTGGCCCAGCGAGGAATAGATGCCCACCTGGCGGAACATGCCCTCCATTCCGAACGTGCGCGCCTCGTCCGGAACGATCGGCACGACACGCGGGCCGATGTTCTTGTCGCGTACGAGCGCGGTCAGAATCCGCACGAACGCCATCGTGGTCGAGAATTCCCGATCGCCGCTGCCTTCGAGCTGGCCCTTGTAGAAATCGAGGCCCGGCACCTCGAGTCTCTCGGTGCTCGGACGGCGCACGGGATAGTAGCCGCCGAGCTTCGCACGGCGCTCCTTCAGATAACGCATCTCCTCGCTGTCTTCCGCCGGCTTGTAGTAGCGCACCTGCGCGAGATCCTCGTCCGAGATCGGCACATGAAAACGATCGCGGAACGTCTTCAGGTCGTCGTCGTCGAGCTTCTTCTTCTGATGGGTGATGTTCTGGCCTTCGCCGGCCTCGCCCATGCCGAAGCCCTTGACCGTCTTCGCGAGAATGACCGTGGGCCGGCCCTGATGGTGCACGGCCTGGCTGTACGCCGCGTGCACCTTCACGGCATCGTGGCCGCCGCGGTTCAGATGCCAGATGTCCTCGTCGGACAGGTGCGCGACCATGGCCTTGAGCTCTGGATAACGACCGAAGAAGTGCTCGCGCGTGTAGGCGCCCCCTTTGGCCTTGAACGCCTGGTAGTCGCCGTCGACGCACTCCTCCATCGTCTTGCGGAGCAGTCCTTTGTCGTCGCGCGCGAGCAGCGAATCCCAGCGCGAGCCCCACACGACCTTGATGACGTTCCAGCCCGCGCCCTGATAAGCGGCCTCGAGCTCCTGGATGATCTTGCCGTTGCCGCGTACCGGCCCATCGAGCCGCTGCAGGTTGCAGTTGATGACGAACACCAGGTTGTCGAGCCGTTCGCGCACCGGCATCGTGATGGCGCCCATCGACTCCGGCTCGTCGGTTTCGCCGTCGCCCAGGAAACACCACACTTTGCGGTCCTGAGCCGGGATGACGCTGCGCGCCTCGAGATAGCGCATGAATCGCGCCTGGTAGATCGCCATCATCGGGCCCAAGCCCATCGACACCGTCGGAAATTGCCAGAAATCCGGCATCAGCCACGGGTGCGGATACGACGACAGACCGATACCGGGGCCCACGACCTCGCGGCGGAAGTGATTCAGACGGTTCTCTTCGAGGCGCCCTTCGAGGAACGCCCGCGCGTAGATGCCCGGCGAGGAATGTCCCTGGAAGTAAACGAGGTCGCCCCCGTGCTCGGCCGTCGGCGCACGCCAGAAGTGATTGAACCCGACCTCGTACAACGTGGCCGACGACGCGTAGCTCGCAATGTGGCCGCCGTACTCGGAGCTGATGCGATTCGCGTGAACCACCATGGCCATGGCGTTCCACCGGATATACGCCTCGATGCGGCGCTCCATGGCCCGGTCGCCGGGATACTCCGGCTGCTGACCAACCGGGATCGTGTTCAGGTACGCGGTGTTCGGGCTATAGGGCAGGTATGCGCCGGAGCGGCGCGCGTGCTCGATCATGCATTCGAGGAGAAAGTGGGCGCGCTCGGCGCCATGTACGCGTAGAACGGAGTCGATAGACTCGAGCCACTCCTGCGTCTCCTCCGGATCGAAATCGTCGCCGCGTAGCGCGATCAAAGGCAGTGGTCTTGCTGTCGCCATGAGACACTGTACTCCATGCGCTATGATCGGGTTTTGCCCATAGACGGTCAAGGCAACGCGCCGCGCAGATGACGATCCGCAACGTGATACCCGCTTCATGATCGAGCTACCCGATTTCGCCCCGCTGAAAGTCACCGAGACCGTTCGCTCCCTGACGCGTACCGCGTTCGACGCGCTCGACCACCTCCTGGTCGTCGTCGGCAAGGACGCGCCGGCAGGCGGGCTCGGGAAATTGCCGCAGGGCAAACAGCTCGCAGTGCTGCTGGCACGCGCCACGCGGCGCGGCGAGGAGATCGCGAGGTCGCGCGCGCCGAACGCCCGTGCGACGGGCATCACCGCAACGCGGTTCAGCGCACCGACTACATTCGGCGCGCTGGCGTGGGGCGCGAAAATCGTGCGCGACTGCCTGCGAGAGCACCCCGTGTCGCTCGGCGTCACGTTCGTCGGGCTCGACCCGGAGGCCGAAAAGCGCGCGACCGATGGCTTGGTCGCGGCCGCGCACGCGGCCGCATTCGCGCTCCCACAGTTCAAGTCGAAGCCGGACTCCCCAGCCGCCGGCTCGCTGAAAAAACTCCAACTGTTCGGCGCGCACACCAAGGTCGATCTCGCCGGCGGCGCGCGCGGAGGCGCTCGGCAACAACCTGGCGCGGTGGTTCACCGCGCTGCCGCCGAACGTCAAGACCGCCGAGAACTATCGTGCCGCGATCGCTGATCTGGCCGCCGCGCACCACATCCGTTACCGCTTCCTGGGTGAGCGCGAACTCGAGAAGCTCGGCGCCGGCGCGTTCCTGGCGGTATCTCGCGGCAATGCCACGCGGGATGCCGGCATCGTGCACCTGTCGTACCGGCCGCGTAGTCGCCGCCCGGCGCTGACGCTCGTCGGCAAAGGCGTGATCTTCGATACGGGCGGCACGAACTTGAAGCCGTTCATCCACATGCTCGACATGCATACCGACATGCAGGGCAGTGCCGTCGCACTCGGCACCCTGCTCGCGCTCGCCGAGATCGGCGTGCCGTATCGCGTCGATGCATGGCTCGCGCTAACCGAGAACCGTCTCGCGCCCAACGCCTACAAGTCGCAGGACCTCGTGCGCGCCGCCAACGGCACGACGATCCAAGTGGTGCACACCGACGCCGAGGGCCGCATGGTGCTGGCGGATACGTTGGCGCTCGCGGCCCGCGACGAACCGCAGCTGATCATCGACTATGCGACGTTGACCGGGTCTTGCGTACAGGCGCTGACCGAGCGCTACTCGGGCGTCTTCTCGAATCGCAGCGCCGCGAACGCGTTGTTGACCGCGGCCGGCGCCACGAGCGGCGAACGCGTGTGGCCGTTCCCCATGGACGACGATTTCGACGACGCATTGAAGAGTGACATTGCAGACATCAAGCAGTGCTCGACCGAGAACGCCGGCGACCACATTCTCGCTGCCCGGTTCCTGTCGCGGTTCGTACCGGCAACCACTCCCTGGATACATGTGGACTTGAGCGCCGGGCAACACAAAGGCGGGTTAGGCCACATCCCCACCGACATCACGGGCTTCGGTGTACGCCTCACGCTCGAGCTGCTGCAGCGCAGCAGCCGCGGCCCCGACGACCTTGCCGCACGGCTGTCGGCGTGAGCACCGACACGCAGTCCGAAATGGCCGTCGTGCCGGCCAGCCCGATCGCCGGGCGTTTCCGCGGTTTCCTGCCGGTGATCGTCGATGTCGAGACTGGCGGGTTCAACAGCTCGACCGACGCGCTGCTCGAGGTCGCGGCGATTTTCGTGCACTTCAATGCGAACGGCGATCTCGAGCCGCGCGAGCACCACCGCTACATCGTGAAACCGTTCGAGGGCTCGCGGCTCGATCCGGCATCGCTGCAGGTCACCGGTATCGATCCGTATCACCCTCTGCGCCCGGCCATCGACGAAGCCGACGCGTTGCGCGCGCTATTTCAGGAAGTGCGCAAGGAACTGAAGGCCACGGGCTGCACGCGTGCGATTCTCGCGGGCCACAATTCGTTCTTCGACCTGCAGTTCCTGAATGCCGCCGTCGAGCGGACGGGGCTCAAGCGCAATCCGTTCCATCCGTTCTCGAGCTTCGACACGGTGACGCTCGCGGGCGTGGCCTACGGCCAGACCGTACTCAGCCGCGCAGTGACGGCCGCGGGCTTCGAGTGGCACGACGACAAGGCGCATTCCGCGCTGTACGACGCAGAAATGACAGCGAAGCTGTTCTGTACGATCGTGAACCGGTTTCGCGGCCTGTACGGCCGCTAGCACGAGTTACTGCGTCTGGGCGACGGGCGGCACGCTCGCGAGGAGCTGCTGCAACTCACCCGACTCGTACAGCTCGACCGCGATGTCGCAGCCGCCGATCAGCTCGCCGTTCACGTACAGCTGCGGGAACGTGGGCCAGTTGGAATAGGCCTTCAGCCCCTCGCGAATCTCCGGATCCTCGAAAATGTTCACGAAGGCGAACTTCGCACCGGTGGCGCGCAAGATGCCGACGGTCTTGGCGGAGAACCCGCACTGCGGAAAGTCCGGCGTGCCTTTCATGTACAGCAACACCGGGTAGGTATCGAGCTGCTTCTTGATGCGTTCGTTGACTTCCATGATCGTGCTCCTCGATGCCTACGTCGGCGCGGTCCCGCGCAATGTCAAGCTACACATTTCCAGGCCGCAGCGTTGAACTGCATCGGCCTCTCACCTATTCTTCTTCAGTCCTTGGGCCGGGGCAACCCCCCGTTCTCAAGGCGCCGCTCGAAGCCAAGAGGCGCGGGCGACAACTCCAAGCAATCTAACGTCCTTCAGGGGAGAAAAAAGAATGAACCCACTCACTACCATCAAGGGCACGATCACCGCCGGAGTCGTCCTCGCGATCGTCATTGCGGTCATTGTCGGGCTCGCCAATACCGGCATCCACTTCAACTCGGCGAGCTTCATGGTCTGGCTGCACGTGCTTTCGGGCATCACCTGGATCGGCCTGCTGTACTACTTCAACTTCATTCAGGTCCCGGCCCTCGCTGCCGCGGCTGCCGATCAAGGCGGTCCGGGGGGCGCCGGCATCACGAAATATGTCGCGCCGCGCGCGCTGCTCTGGTTCCGTTGGGGCGCCGTGGCCACGTGGCTCACGGGTGCCGCCTACCTCGGGCACACCGGCCTGTTCGTTCCGGCGTTCACGCTGCAGGGCGGCGCGATGATCATCGGCGTCGGCGCATGGCTCGGCACGATCATGGCGATCAACGTCTGGGTATTCATCTGGCCGAACCAGAAGAAGGTGCTCGGTCTCGTGGAGGCCACGGCCGACCAGATTGCGAAAGCGCGCAGAGTCGCGTTCATGGCCTCCCGGGCGAACACGTTGCTGTCGATCCCGATGCTCATGAGCATGGTCGCCTTCGGTCACGGCGGCTTCTTCCTCTAGACGTCAGATTCCGAACACCCAGGACCCGGCAGACGCGCTCTTCCGGGTCCTGTTTTTTTCAGGAGCGAGCCCACGAGATGGCGACGCCTGCCCTGCCGAACGACATCCGCAGCGGTCGTCGCGAACGCCATCGCCGAAGACGTCGGCAGCGGCGACCTCACCGCCGCGTTACTCGATGCGCACAAACCGGCCGTCGCGCACGTTGTCACTCGCGAGCCCGCCACGCTCTGCGGCCGCGCCTGGTTCGACGAGGTATTCCGACAGCTCGACGCGACCGTCGCCGTGACCTGGAACGCGGCGGACGGCGACCGCATCGACGCCGATGACGTCGTCTGCACGCTGCGCGGCGCCGGGCGCAGCATCGTGACGGGCGAGCGCACGGCGCTGAACTTCCTGCAATTGCTGTCCGGCACGGCGACCGCCACGCGCACGCTCGTGGACCTGCTGGCCGGCACGCACACGCGCGTGCTCGATACGCGCAAGACGCTGCCCGGGCTACGGCACGCGCAAAAGTACGCCGTGCTATGCGGGGGCGGCACGAACCATCGAATTGGCCTGTTCGACGCGATTCTGATCAAGGAGAACCACGTCGCGGCTGTCGGCAGCGTGACCGAAGCGGTACGTACCGCGCGGCAGCGCTCGCCGAACGTCATGATCGAAGTGGAGGTCGAGACGTTGGCGCAACTGAACGAGGCCCTGGCGACGGACGCGGACCGCATCCTGCTCGACGACTTCTCACTCGCGGACATGCGCGAAGCGGTACGTTGCCGCGACGCACGCGCCGGCCGGCGACCCGAGCTCGAGGCCTCCGGCAGCGTGAACGCCGACACGTTGCGCTCGATCGCCGAGACCGGCGTCGACTTCGCCTCCGTCGGCGCTCTTACCAAGAACGTGCGCGCCATCGACCTCTCGATGCGCTTCGTCGAGTAACGGCATCGCTGGCGCGGATCGCTCACCGCAGCGGAGTCAGGCGGCGTGCGTTTGAGCGCTTCGCACGCGCCCCGGGCGAGCCCGCCGCCGCGATCAGCGAGTGGCGTCGGTGTGCGATGGCCCTCGCGGGACCGTCTGCGCACAGGGATGTGCGCAGACGAGCCGCAGGGAGGCGATTTCCGGCGTGTCCCGCGAGGGCCAACGCACGCCGGCGCCACGGTTAATGCCGCCTTCAAACGCGGGCTCGCGTGCGACGGGCTTAGAGAGCGCTAGACCGCTTCGGTTTTGATGGGGTCGGAGAGGCGTTTGGGCTCGGAGACGCCGTAACCCTGGGCGTAGTCCACGCCCATGCCACGCAGCATCGTGATGATTTCCTGGTTCTCGGCGAACTCCGCGATCGTGCGCTTGCCCGTCAGGTGCCCGATCTCGTTGATCGAACGCACCATCTCGCGGTCGATCGGGTCGTGCAGGATTTCCTTCACGAAGCTGCCGTCGATCTTCAGGAAGTCGACCGGGAAGTGTTTCAGGTAGCCGAATGACGACAATCCCGTGCCGAAGTCGTCGAGCGCAAACCGGCAACCGAGCTCCTTCACCGCGTGGATGAACCGGTTGGCCTGCGAATAGCTCGCGATCGCGGCCGTCTCCGTGATCTCGAAACAGATGCACGCGCCCGAGAGCCCGCTCTTCTGGAACTGTTCGATCACGAACGGCAGGAACTTCTCGTCGGCCAGGCTCTGGCCGGACAGATTGATCGAGCAGAGCGACAGCCGCTCGCGCTCGTCGGCCTCGGAGACGAGCCACGTGAACGCCTGGGCGATGACCCAACGGTCGATGGCCGTCATCAAGCCGTAGCGCTCCGCGGCCGTAATGAACAAGCCCGGCGCGATCAGCTGCCCCGCCTCGTCGCGCATGCGGATCAGCAATTCGTAGTGCGCGCCCGGCTCCCCATTGGCTTGCAGAGGCTGGATCGTCTGCCGGAACAGCTCGAAACGATTCTCGTCGAGCGCGTTACTGATGCGAGCGGCCCATTGCATCTCCTTGCGCCGCTTCATCAGATCAATGTCGTTCTCCTGGTAGTTGTAGACGCGGTTGCGGCCCGCGTCCTTGGCGGCGGCGCACGCGCTGTCCGCGGCCGTCAGCAGCGACGCAACGTCGTCGGTCGCGGCCGTGATCGGCACCACGCCGATGCTGACCCCGAGCCGGAACGTGCGGTCGTCCCAGGTAAACCTGAAATCACTGATCGCCTCGCGCAGCTGCTCCGCCGTGCGCAGCGCCTCGTCCATCGTGCAGCTCTCGAGCAGCACTCCGAACTCGTCGCCGCCGAGCCGGGCCAGCGTATCCCGCCAGCGGACTTTCGACTTCAGCAATGCGCCGATCTGGATCAGCAACTGATCGCCGACATTGTGGCCGCACGCATCGTTCACGATCTTGAACTGGTCGAGGTCTAGGTGCAGCACGGCGTACGACGTCTCGCGCGCTTTCGCGCTCTTCAACGCGCGCTCGAGCCGCTGCTCGAACTCGCGCCGGTTCACGAGCTCCGTGAGCACATCGTGGCTCGCGGCGTAGCTCAACCGGCGGTTCAGCTCGCGCGACTCACTGACGTCATGGAACACGAGCACGCCGCCGGTAACTCCACCCACGGGGTCCCGGATCGGCGCCGCCGTGCTCTCGATGTACAGCTCGTTACCGTCGCGCCGGATCAACAGCGCGGGCCGCACGGACTTGATCGATCGATTGCGCCGCATGGCAACCGCCACGGGGTTCTCGATCGGCTCGCACGTCTCCTCGTGGAACCCGCGGAAGATCTCGTCGATGAGCCTGCCGACCGCATCGTCGAGCTTCCAGCCCGTGAGCTCGGAGGCCACGGGGTTCAAATACTGCACGCGCGAGTCGGCGTCGGTCGTCACGACCCCGTCGCCGATCGATTGGAGCGTGATCTGGGCGCTCTCCTTTTCGCGGAACAGCGCCTCCTCGTACAGCTTGCGCTCCGTGATGTCCGTTTCGACGCCCACGAGCCGCCGCAGGCGCCCGTTGTCGTCGAGCCGGCCCTTCACTCGGCTCTGGATCCAGCGCCAGTCTCCGCTCGCGTGGCGCATGCGGTGCACGCTCTCGAACAGATCGGCGCGTCCTTCGAGGTGGTCGCGCAGCTGCGTCTGCACCTGCGCAAGATCGTCCGGGTGCACGAGCAGCCGCCACTCCGGTACGTCGGCGTCGTCGGTGTAGCCGAGCATCACGCGCCAGCGCGGCGAGAAATACATCGTGTTTTCGCGAACGTCGTAGTCCCACAGGCCGTCATTGGCCGTGTTCGTCATGAGCCGGTCGCGTTCCTGCACCGAGAACAAGTCTTCCTGCAGCTCGATGCGCTCGAGGCCGCTCGCGCAGCTCACGCTGACAAGCTTCAGCGCCAGATGCAGGTCAGCCGTCCAGTCGGGATTCGGCGAGGCGGCGCATACGCCGAGCATGCCCCCCAGGCGACCGCGAATGTTGAACCCCACGACCAGCAAGCCGCCGACGTTGAGGCTGGCCAGGTTCGCGGCGTCGTGCATCTGGGCCAGCGGGGCTTTGGCCGTGTCCTTGATCTCGAGGATGCGCAGGTGCTCGAGGCGCGCCTTGATCCAGGGAAAGTCGGCGAGCTCGCGCCCGAGCAGCACTTCGGGGTTGCAGGCCGAAAATGTGGAACGGCCGGAATACACCTTCTCGAATCGGCCACCGTCCTCGGACACGAGCGCGACGAAGACGGCGTCGGCGCCGCAGGTATCGGTCAGCGACTGCAACCCGGCGGTGATGCGCTCGTCGGCGTTACTTGGGACAATGCTTTGGAGATCGACCGCAACCTTGGTGCAGATCAGATCGAGACCGGGCTCGCGAGAGTTGGTGGGCGAGCGGCGGCGACGTTCGGGGGCCGCTTCATCGGCGGGAATACCCCCCGTCCCGTCCTGAACCCGGGAACTCATTTAGCAGCGCAACCTCTTGATTGGTCTCGGCATCCCCCGTACTCGAGGCATTCTGACAGCAATTGACCGGATTACAAGCCGATCGGTCACGAAACCGTCGCCAGACGGCGACATTTCTGGGGTGGCGTCAACCGTAACGTTGGACGCTGCGTTTCGGCCTCTGAACACCACTCGCCAAGGAGGCAGCCCATGGATACGTTCACTCGGCTCCGATCAATCCGCTGGCGATCGCTCGCCGCGGTCGCGCTCGCGGCGCTGACCCTCGTCGGCTGCGGCGGTTCGGGCGGAGGCAGCTCCTCCCTCGCCGGCAATGCCTCGGGGTCGAGCTGCAGCGGCAGCTCATGCGGCAGCCTGCTGGTCGGCGTCACCGACGCCGAGGGCGACTTCATCAACTACTCCGTCGACGTGCTGTCCGTCACCTTACAAAGGCAAAACGGCGCCACGGTCGAGCTGCTACCCGCCAAGACCCGCATCGATTTCGCCCAGCTGACCGATCTTTCCGACTTGTTGGCAGTGGCCACGCTCGCGCCGGGCGACTTCGTCGGCGGCACCATTCGTATCGACTACTCGACGGCGGAAGTCTTCGTCGAGGTGGCCGGGCAGTCCGTCAAGGCTAACGTCGTCGATGCCAACGGCCAGGCCCTCGGCGTCACCGATCTGGCGGTGCAGCTGTCGAATCGCCAGCATCTCGTGGTGACTCCGGCGCGCGTCGCGTTGCTGACGCTCGATTTCAACCTCGCGGCCTCGAACTCCGTCGATACGACGCAGACTCCGCCCGTCGTCACCGCGCGGCCGTTCATCGTGGCCGACGTGGAGCCGGCGGCGCAGCGCGACTTGCGCGTTCGCGGCGCACTCGTCTCTACCGATACCACGGCGAGCACGTACACCATCGACGTCCGGCCGTGGTTCCTCAAGGGCGGCGATCACGGCCGCGCCACGGTGCACACGACTTCGACGACGGCGTTCGAGATCAACGGCGTTGCCTCGATGGGGAGTGCAGGCCTGGCGGCACTGGCGGCGCTACCCGCCGGCAGTCTGACCGTGGCTTTCGGCACGCTGTCGACGCAAGACAGGGCGTTCACCGCGACCACGGTTCACGCCGGCGACAGCGTCAGCGGCGAGCGTCTCGACGCCGTGCAGGGCAATGTCGTGTCCCGGACCGCCACCCAGCTGACGATCAAGGGCGCGTTTGCCGCGCGTCACGATCACGACGCCGGTGCCGTACGCACGGCCGTCATCACGATCGGACCGAACACGACGGTGCTGAAGACCGGCGACCCGAGCGGCGTTTTCACGACGGACGCGATCTCGGTCGGTCAGGGCATCGTCGCGTTCGGCAGCTTCGCGGATCCGGCGACTACGGCCGCGGCCGCTACTCTGGACGCGACGGCAGGTCGCGTGCGGCTGCTGCCCACGCGTGTCCACGGCATCGTGAACAGCAGCGTGCCGGGGCAACTCAACCTGAACGTGCGCGCAATCGACCGGCTCGGCGTCGACATGTTCGACTTCGCAGGTACCGGCACGACCACGGCCGTCGACGCGAACCCGCTCGACTACGAGGTAGGCACCGGCGCACTGAGCCTGGCGTCGCTGACCGCGGGTGAATCGGCCAAGGTGCTCGGCTTCGTCACGCCGTTCGGTGCGGCGCCGCCGGACTTCGACGGCCGCACCGTGATCGATCGGGCCGACATTCCCGATCTGCTCGCTCTCGGGTGGGGCAAGTCCGGCACGACAGCGCCGTTCGCGAGCCTGAGCGATACCGGCATCGTGCTCGATCTGCACAACCCGAGCATTGGCGGGCGCCACGACCTGTTCGTCGATCTACAGCGCACGGATCTGCTGACGCTCGCATCGTCGCCGACGATCGTTCCTGCGACCGGGCGAGTGCTGTTCGGCATCGCGAAGCGCGGCAACATCGAGCTGTTCACGAGCTTCGCGGATCTTGTTGCCGCGATCACGACGCACCTGAATGCGGGCGAGTCGGCCGTGTCGTTGATGGCGACGGGCGCCTACGATACGACGACGAACACGCTCGCGGCGGACCGCATCTCTATCTTCTTCGCTTCGACCAACTGAGTTTTCGGGTCGTCGTGGAACGAGCCCCATCCGGGGCTCGTTCCTTTTTCACTGGCGCTCCGGAGCCCGCAGCATCAACACGGCGCGCCGGCAGATCGCCACGAGCACGTCGTGCTGGTTATACCCGCGGTGCTCGAGCGTCAGAACGCCGTTATATGGCCGCGACTCGCTCGGCCGCATAGCAACGACCTCGGTCTCGACGTGCACCGTGTCGCCGACGAACAGCGGCGCCGGGAATCGCACTTCCGTGAGCCCGAGATTCGCGACCGTCGTGCCGAGCGTCGTGTCGTTGATCGAGATGCCGACAATCAGCCCCAGCGTGAAGAAGCTGTTCATCAACGGCTTGCCGAACTCCGAGCGCGTGCGCATGTACTCGTGATCGATGTGCAGTGGCGCCGGATTGTGCGTCAGCGTGCTGAACAGGACGTTGTCCGTCTCGGTCACGGTGCGTCGTATCGGGTGCTGGAAGACGCGCCCGACCTCGAATTCGTCGAAGTAGTATCCCGCCATCGTGTACCCCGCCCTCGCTCAGGCCGCCGAAAGTTCGCGGCTGCGCGCAGCCGCAGCGCGGACGGCACGTGTCAGCAGCGCAGTCATCCCGTCGTCAGCCATCAATACCTCGAGCGCGGCCTGAGTCGTGCCGTTCGGGCTCGTGACGCGCCGCCGCAGCTCGGCCGCCCCGGCATCGGCCACGGCCGCATACGCCGCCGCACCGCCGACGGTGGCGAGCGCGAGTTGCCGCGCCAGTGCGGGAGCGAGACCGAGATCGAGCGCCGCGCGTTCGAGGCTCTCGATCAGCAGGAAGACGTAGGCGGGCCCACTGCCCGACACGGCTGTCACCGCATCCATATCGCGTTCATCGTCGAGCCACGCCACGGCGCCCACGGCTGCCATGAGATCCGTGCACAGCGCACGCTGTTCGGGCGTGACCGCTGGGTTTGCCACGAGCGCGGTCATGCCCTTGCCGATCGCCGCCGGCGTGTTCGGCATCGCGCGAACGACCGCCACCTGCGCGCCGAGTTCGGCGCTTAGAGACGCGATGGTCTTGCCGGCAGCGATCGACAACCACACGGTCGTCGCACCGGCGGCGGCGGAACACTCGCCGAGCGCGCTACCGATCTGGCTCGGTTTCACCGCAAGCACCACGACGTCGGCGCGGAAATCCTCGAGCGCGCCGGCGACCGAATCGCTCGCAACCACACCGAGATCGGCGGCGACCGCGCGCGCGCTCGCCGCGAGCTCCACCACACGCACGTTCGCGGCGGCGCGGCCGCTCGCGAGCCAGCCACGGACCAGCGCCTGCCCCATGTTGCCGAAGCCAACCAACAGAATTCTTCCGTCAGTGCTCACCCTTCGCTCCCCTCTCTGCCTGCGGCCCGCATGATAGCCGATGAGACGTACCGACAGCCGTGCCCGCTCGTCGCACTACCATGGCATTAGCCGGCCCCGTTTGCGATCATGCGCGACGAAAAAACAGCGCGCCTCGGGGCGCTGGGAGCCCAGTGAGAGACGTCTTTATCGCCGGTGCAGGACAGACCCCGGTCAGCAAGGATCCGGACAGCCGCGGCCGTTACTTGGGCGCCGCGGCCGTACAGGCGGCGCTGGCCGATGCCGGCATTGCGTCGGCCGCGGTCGGCGCCCTGTTCGTCGGCAACATGTTGTCCGGCATCCTCGCCAATCAGCAGCAGCTCGGCGGATTGATCGCAGACTATTCGGGGCTCGCCGGCGTCGAAGCTGTGACCATCGAAGCGGCCTGCGCGTCTGGCGGCGCTGCGGCACGGATGGCCTACCTCGCAGTCGCCGGTGGCATTCACGACGCGGTCGTCGTGTGCGGCGTGGAGCGCATGACTCACGTCGAGCGCGACACCGTCACGCGCGCACTCGCGACCGCGGCCGACTGGGAACTCGAAGGCGTCTGCGGCGAATCGTTCCTGTCGCTGAACGCCGGTCTGATGCGCGCGTACATGGACAAGTACGGCGTCGCCGCCGAGCGATTCGCGCCGTTCGCCATCAACGCTCACAGGAATGCGCAGAGCAACCCGAACGCGTTGCTGCACAAGTCACTGGACCTCGACACGTATCGCGCTTCGCGCCTGGTCGCCGACCCGATCCGCCTGTTCGACGTCTCCCCCATCTGCAACGGCGCAGCGGCGCTCGTGTTCGTCGCGCCTCACCTTGCAGCCGAGGCGCACACACGAATCCGTATCGCGGGCTCGGCGCTCGCGACCGCCCCGCTAGCGCTATCGCGCCGCGCGGATGCCCTGAAGCTCACCGCAGTCGAGAGCTCGACGCAACGCGCGCTGCGCCAGGCCGGCGTCGCGCACTCCGACATCGACCTGTTCGAACCACACGACGCGTATACGATCATGACTGCACTCACCCTCGAAGCGGCCGGCTTCGCGGCTCCGGGCGCAGGGCTCGACTGGGCTCACGAGGAACGCATCGGGCTGCGCGGCGAACTGCCGCTCACGACATTCGGCGGCCTCAAAGCGCGCGGCCACCCCGTCGGGGCCAGCGGCTGCTACCAGCTGGTCGAAGCGTTCCTTCAGCTCGGTAGGCGCGCCGGCGAAAACCAGGTACCGGACGCCGGCGTCGCATTGGTCCAGAACATCGGTGGCACGGGCGCGACGGTGGCAACCCATGTGCTGATCCGCGACGCGTGAAGCCGCCGCGACACGATAAATGCTAGCCTATGCCGCCCGCCGCATCCGGCGCGGCCACTAAGACAGAGGACTCGAGCATGGCAGACGAGCTTGGCGACGCGGATATCGCGATGGATGGCACCGGTCTCTATCGAGAGGAGACTTTCACAGACCGCCGTGTCGGCACTCTGCAGCGGCTGACGCCCGTCACGCCCTCGGGCGACACAGACACAACGCGACCGGTGCTGTACGTCGGCCAGACGCAGGTACTGACGCCGGCCGGCGCCCTGCCGCTGTCGTTCGAGGTGCCGGCCATGTCGCTCGACGACGCGGTCACCAAATTCGGCGACATGGCGAAAGAAGCGCTCGCGCGCACGATGCGCCGCCTCGAGGAGCTGCGCCGCGAGCAGGCGTCTTCGATCATCGTGCCCGGTTCCGCCCCACCCGGCGGACCGGCGCCAGGCGGCCGATTCATCCGCTGAGCCATGGAGCAAACGCTGCTCGATCGGCTTGCGATCACGCAGGTCGTCAACGATTGGGTCCTATGGAGCGACTCCGGCGACTGGCAGCGCTTCGCGACCGTGTGGCACGACGACGGCTGGATGACAGCCACCTGGTTTCAGGGTCCAGCCACCGAGTTCCAGAAAGCCCGGCGCTCGGGCTTCGAGCGCGGGGTCAGCATCATTCATTTCCTCGGCGGTACGACCTGCGAGATCGCAGGTACGCGCGCGATCGCGCAGACCAAGATGACGATCAACCAACGCGCGCCCGTGGATGGGGTCGTCGCCGACGTCGTGTGCACGGGACGGTTCTACGATTTCTTCGACCAACGCGGCGGTCGCTGGGCCATTGTTCGCCGGCAGCCAATCTACGAGAAGGACCGTCTCGACCCGGTCGAGCCCGGCGCGAAGCTCGTACTCGATCCGACTTTGCTCACGCGTTTCCCGGAAGGCTACAAGCACCTCGCCTATCTGCAGACCAAGGCCGGCTTCGACGTGCGGCTCGGATTGCCGGGACTGCGCGGCCCTGAAGTGCAGAAGCTCTACGCCGAAGGCTCCGCCTGGCTCGCAGGCTCTGCGAAACCGGGCGAGCCGCTCTAGATTACGGCAACTCCGTCACGAGCTCGGCCGCGGGTTTGCGTTCCTGCGTTGGCACGACCTTCGGCTTGCCGTACCAGATGAAGCCGACGACCGACTCCTTCGTAGCATCGATACCGAGCAACGCGTAGAAACGCGGGTCGCGCGTGATGCCGCCCGTGGTCCACTTCGTGCCAATGCCGCACTGCCACAGATACAACGTGAGGTTGTGGGCCGCGCAGCAACACGCGGCGTAGTCCTCGCGTTCGAGCAGCGCGTCGTCGCTGCGGCGCGTCGTAAGCACGAGGAACCCGGGCACGGCGTCGAGCCGCGCGCGCCGCACGGGGCCCGCCCGCTCGCCTTTCTTGGCCACGTCGAGCTCCACTGCAAGATCGGTGACGCCGCGACGGGTGGCCGGTCCGATCAAATAGAACCGCCACGGTTGCGTGAGCCGGTGGTTTGGCGCCCAGCGCGCAACGTCGATCGCTTCGAGTAGCACCGCGTTCGGCACGGGATCCGGTGCGTAGAGATCGACCGAGCGGCGGCCGCGGATCAACGCCGCGATCTGTTCGATGCTGGCTGCAGTAGGCGACGCCATTCGACTCGACTCCGTGTGCGCAAAACGACGGCGGCCACCTTAGCACGAGGCGTGCACGCCCGGCGCACGGCCGCGCTGTCGACACGCCACGCCGCGACTGCGAGAATCCGCGCTCCTCCTCCGACCGGGCAAGTAAATTCAGTGAGCGACAGCACCGACACAGTCATCATCGGCGCCGGCGTCGTGGGTCTCGCGATCGCGCGCGAGCTTGCGCTCGCGGGTCGCGAGGTTATCGTCCTCGAGAAGAACGCCGCGATCGGCGAAGAAACCTCGGCGCGCAACTCCGAGGTGATCCACGCGGGCCTCTACTATCCGCGCGGCAGCCTCAAAGCGCGTTTCTGCGTCGAAGGCCGACAGCAACTCTACGAATACTGCGAAGCCAAGCACGTGCCGTATCGGCGCTGCGGCAAGCTGCTCGTGGCGACTCATCCGAGCCAGCTCCAAAAGCTCGACTCGGTCCGGGCAGCGGCTGTGGCAAACGGTGTGACGGATCTCGAGCAACTGTCCGCGCAGGACGTGCAGCAGCTCGAGCCGCACGTCCATGCATTGGCTGGCTTCCTGTCGCCATCGACCGGAATTGTCGATAGCCACGCGTTCATGCTCGCTTTACGTGGCGACCTCGAGGCCGCGGGCGGAGCGATCGCGACGCATTGCAGGTACACCTCTGCGCAACGCGACGGCGCAACGTTGCGCCTCACGTGCGCGACGGCCGACGGCCCGTTCACGCTGGGCGCGCGCACGGTCGTGAATGCCGCCGGCCTGCACGCGACGCACGTCGCGCGGCTGCTCGGGGCACCCGAGGCAACACTCCCACGGCCGCACTTCGCGAAGGGCAACTACTTCACGTACTCCGCGCGCAGCCCCTTCACACATCTCGTCTATCCGTTACCCGAGGACGGCGGCCTGGGCGTGCATGCCACGCTCGATCTTGCCGGGCGCGTTCGCTTCGGCCCCGACGTGGAGTGGCTACCCGACGGCGTCGATCCCGACTCATTCGACTATGCCGTCGACGCGACTCGTTCCGCCGCGTTCTACGGCGCGATCCGCAGCTATTGGCCGGCGCTGCCGGACGAGGGCCTTACGCCCGCGTATTCGGGAATTCGCCCAAAGATTTCGGGTCGCGGTGACCCGGCGGCCGACTTCTCGATTCGCCGTTTCGGCGAACGGGACGACGCACGTATCGTGCACCTATTCGGCATCGAGTCACCGGGACTGACGTCGGCGCTTGCGATCGGCGTCTACGTCGCGGAGCTTCTGCGCACGGCCTGAGACCGTTCAGCCGCCGTCCACGAGATCCGCGTACGCGGTCTTGACGCTCTGCCCGGTGTCCGTGTCTTCGGCCCAGACGAACACGAGCCGCTGACCGCTGCGTTGCATTTGCGGTACGGTATCAGGGCGACTCGCACGGGTCGTACCGACGACTTGCCGTTTGCCAAGCTCGCCGCCGCGCGCGACCGAGCGCACGGCCAACTCGGCGCCGCCGTCGGCGCCGCGCCGCCACCAGCTGACGAACGCGCGAGCATCGTCGGCGAGCAGCACGCGGACCTGCCCGTACGCACCGTCGCTATCGATGTCCAGCGGCGCACCGAAGCTCGCGCCGCCGTCGCTCGATCTCGCGAGGCGCACGTGACCGCGCCCGTCAGGCGCCGTAAACCACGCGGCCACGACGTCGTTGCCAATGGCATCGAGCGCCGGTCCATTGACGGGGCATCCCGCGATCTGCCAGTTATCCGGTCCAAGGCGCGCCGGCTCCGACCAGCCGGCCTCCGTACGAACTCGAACCGCGATATCGCGGATCTCGGTCGCGCTGCGATCCCGATAGACGACGGCAGCGCCCGCAGCCGTCAACGCGACGTCGGTGCGACAGCAATCGCATACGAGATTGTCGATGACTCCCTGCTCCAGCAGGCGGCCGTCGGCGCCGAGAAAGCCGTAACGCAGGCTCGTGCCGGCGGGCTCCCCCGAGGGCGACTCCGGCGCGTCGTTGGCTTCGTCGCGGCCATCGAGCCATACCACTCCTGCACGGTCGCCGTCGCGAAACCAGCTGACGAAGCCGTGCTCGCTCGCCGTCGCGTCGTCGTTCAATAACAGTGGTGCGCTCCACGTGGCGCCGGCATCGGCGGACACCGCGACCCTGATGTCGTACGCGGCCGCTGACACCGGCGAGGTGACGCGCCAGTCCGCTACCCACAAGCGCTCCGAGAGCGCCTGCACCGACGGCAGATCGGCCGCCGATACGACCCAGTCGTGCCCCTGCGCGGCCGTCGTCGTGCCAGTCCAGTCGTCGCCTGCGAGGCGCGCGTATCGCAGCGCGAAATCGCCACCGTCGCCGACCGGCGTAAGCCAGCTCAGCAGCAGCGACCCAGAGACGTCGCGCGACAGCCGCGGCTCGCCGCCCTCCGCGTCGACCGGGGACTCGAGCGCATGGATCGGCCCGAGCGCTGCACGCGACGTTGCGGCGCCATCGCCTACCGGCGGCGGCGCACGGCCGCACGCTACTAGCAACGACGGCGCAAGCATCAACACGGACAATCGCAACATCTTCTCCATGGCAGGCTGACTAGCCCGCCGCACGCGTGAGGCGGTAGACAAACGCCGGCGGCAGATTCAGCGCGGCGATGCCGAGCAGCACGCTGTCGACGCTCAGCCGCCGTCGTGTCTGCCGATCTATCGGGCAGCGGCCGCCGTACGTGAACTGCTGATAACAGCCGTTCGGGCGGAGCAGCGTGAGGATCTGGCGGAGCAGCTCGAAACGCTGCTCGGGCGAGAACAACAGGAGAGGCAGGCCGCTGATGACGAAATCGAACATGAGGCCGGATGGCAGCTCCCGATTCAGCGCCAACGCGTCGGCGGCCAACACGTGGCAGCCGACAAAGCGCTTTTGCAGAACGGCCGCGAGCTCCGGGTCTCGTTCGAGGAGATACAGATTTGCGGGCTGCACGCCCTTCTCGAGCAGGGCTTCCGTCAGCGACCCCGTGCCCGCGCCAAGCTCGAGCACCGTCGAAGCGGAAGTCACTCCCGTGGCCATGAGCCGGGCCAATGCCCGACCGCTCGGGGCCACTGCACCCATCGAGCGCGGGTCGCGAAGCCAGCCGCGGAAAAAGTGCCCGAAGTGTCGCGGCTCCGTCTGCGGCTCGGCCTCCGGCGGCTTTCCGTCGTCTTGTTTGGGGAGCACCACGTATCGCTCGATAGTGCCGGTCAGTTCGATCTAATGCGCACGTTGCGGAACATCACGCGCCCCGCCGCATACTGCAGGGCGATCGGGCCAGCGGGGAATCGGTCGTCTTCGGTGTCGGCGGTGACCTGCCCGTTCAACTTCACGAGCAGATGCTTGCCGTGCGCCGCGATCTGATAGGTATTCCAGCGATTGGCGGTATCGAGTATCGCGAGCGGCTTCGCGATGCCGACGATGGCGCCCGTGCGATAGGCGGGGTCGGGTCGATGATCGAAGATGTTCACCTCGTAGCACGTGGCCGCGCCGATCTGTCCTGGATTAGCGCAGCGAAGAAACACGCCGCTGTTCGTCTCTGGGGTATCCCAAAATTCGAGCTCGAGATCGAAGTCGTCGTACACGCCGTTCGTCAACAGAAACCCCGTGCCCATGTCGGCCTGCACGGCGCCATCGACGATCTGCCAATTCGCGTCGCCGATCCGACCCCAGCCATCGAGGCTAGCGCCGTCGAACAGTGTTTGCCAGACAGCAGCAGGTGTGGCGACAGCGGCGTCTGGCTGGTCGTGACCGGACGAGCAGCCACAAAGACCGATCGCAAACACGACCAGCACCCGCAAGAGCGACGACATTCGGTCCCCCGATCCTCGTGCACAGTGCTCGCGCGCGTCCCTTCGACCCCGAGTGCGCAAGCCCTTGGTTTGGCCCGAGCTTAGCAGCACGGGAAGGCGAACACTATTGGCGCTCCGCGCTGCGCCAAGCCCGAGAAATTCGACGGTTTTGATGGTGCCGGCAGAGGGACTCGAACCCCCGACCCCCCGCTTACGAAGCGGATGCTCTACCAACTGAGCTACGCCGGCCGTCTGCAGCACGTATTGTGCCTGACCCCGCCGGCTATCGCACGCCGGCCTTGTCGCTGCCCCGAATTCGGATCACGACATCGACGCCGGTTTGCTCGGTACCCGCGGGCAGTGCGGCTGCGACGTTCAACGTTACGGCCTCGATAGGGATGTCCGTGAGCTCGCCGGTATCGACGTTGAAGAAATGATGGTGCGCCTCGATCGACGAATCGTAGAACTGCCGGGCCGGGTCCACCTCGACGGTTCGCGCGAGCCCACGCTCACAGAAGAGATTCAGCGTGTTGTAGACCGTGGCCTTCGAAACGCGCGAACCGCTCGCGCGCAAGCCTGCGATGATCTGGTCGGCGGACAAATGCTGCGGACGCGCGAACAGCAGAAGGCCCACTTCGACCCGCTGCGCGGTCGGTAGAACACCCCGGCTGACGAGCCGTTGCATTACCTCGTCTTTGTTCATCGTCGGACCCGTAGAAGAATCAGCGACTTGCGCAGTATACGCACACGCCGCGCATAAGAGCAAAACACAGCGCAGGCGGGTTCCGGCGCTCTATGTCGACGGTTTCGCGAGTTTCAGTGATCGATCTCCGCCCGTTCGCGGCACTAGCTTTGACGGCTCCCTCCCGGAGACGATTCATGCACCGCGCCTTGGGTTTCACACTGTTCGAGCTGCTCGGCGCCCTCGCAGTTGCGGGCGTATTGCTCGGCGTCGCGGTGCCCGCCTTTCAAGGCTTCGTGCTCGACGCGCGGCGCACTGCCGACGTCAACGCATTCGTGCTGGCCGTGCAAGTCGCTCGCAGCGAGGCTGCAAAGCGCAGCCATTCCGTGATCCTCTGCAAAACGCTCGACTGGCGGCGGTGCGGCGGCGCCGAGTTGCGCTTCGACGCCGGCTGGATGGTGTTCGCAAACGTCGACGGCCAGCTGCCGCCGGAGCGCTCTGCGGCGGAGCCCATGATCTACGCTCATGTTCCCGAGCTCACCGGTACCATCGTCGGAAACCGGCCTTTTTTCGAGTTTCGGCCGCGGCTGCGCCGCAGCACGAACGGCACCGTCGTCTTCTGCGACCAACGCGGCGCCCGGGCCGCTCGAGCCGTGATCGTCAGCTACACGGGCCGGCCGCGCGTCGACCAGATCGACCCGGACGGCAAGCCGCTGGTGTGCGCAAGCGTGTCATAACGCGGGCCGCGGACCGCCGACCGCCGCTCGTCCCCCGGCCCCGACCGAATGTCGGCGGAAACCGGCCGAGCCCGAGCGGCTCCGTATAGTTCGGCCCCATGAACCTTCCCCACCAACGCGGTTTCACGCTCTGGGAGCTGCTGATCACGCTGCTCGTGGCCGGCATCCTGATCGGTATCGGGGTACCGAACGTCATGGAGTTCCAGCGCAACAGCGCCATGACAACCGCCGCCAACCAGCTGCTGACCGGGTTGATAGCATGCCCGCTCGGAGGCCGTCAAACGGCAGTCGCCGGTCGGTCTGTGCCTGAGCGCGAACCCCACGGCAGCGATCCCGACGTGCTCACCCAACGCGGTGGCCAACTCGGCGGCCTTGGGCTTCGTCGTCTGGGTCGACGAAAACAACAACTTCGACGTCAACGGCGCCCGCATCCTGACCGACGGCACGGACGGCAACGGCGTCATCGATGCGAACGAGCTCGTGCTGATGCGCGAAGTACCGCCGGGCGGCACGATCCGAGTGTCGGCGAACTGCGGCAACGTCTCTTATGCACCGAATGGCTTCACGCGCACAGCGGGAGGTTTGTGCAACCCTCCGGCCGGACGCGTAATCCTGTTCTGTGACGATCGCGGTCGCCGTCTCGCCGCGGGCGCGCTGTCGAGCGCCCGAATCGTGACGGTCGACCGCCCCGGACGGGGCCAAGTGCAAACAGAAAAAGCCATCATCGATCCGCTGATCGCGGGCACCGGCGGAACCTGCCCATGAGGATTGCCATGCGACCGAAGCGAGCTTCCCTGCAATCCGGCTTCAGCCTGATCGAGGCGATGGTCGCGCTCGTCGTGGTGTCGGTCGGCATGATCGGCATCGCGGGGCTGTACGGCCAGGGGTTGAGCGCCGGCCGCACGGCACTGTACCGCACGCAAGCCGTGAACCTCGCTGCCGACATGGCCGACCGGATTCGCGTGAATCGCCTCGGTGGCGCCAACTACGGCGGCGCGCCGGCCAACAACAACTGCGATCCGCCCGGCGCCGTGAACTGCACGCCCGCGCAGATGGCGGCGCACGATTTGTTCGTCTGGACGAATCAGGTGCAAGCGCAGCTGCCGAACGGCGTCGGCGCCGTGCAGTTCACCGGCACCTCGCCCGCCACCTATACGATCACCGTCACCTGGCAGGAGACCGGACTCGGCGCCGTGAACTACCAGATGGCCATCCGCGTTCCGAGCCTGTGATACCGGCAATGCTTATGCGCGACATTCATTCGAAACCGATGACACTCCCTCGACCGCAGTGCGGCATGACGCTGATCGAGCTCATGGTCGCGCTCGCAATCGGCGCGTTTCTGATGATCGGGGCGATGACCGTGTTCATGCAGAGTCGCACAACGTTCCGGGTCACCGAATCCGTGTCGCGCCTCCAGGAAACCGCGCGCTTTGCGCTCGACTCGCTCGAGCCCGAGGTCCGGATGGCGCAGTACTGGGGCCTCACGTCGCGCGCCGAAAAGATCAACGGCCGCCTGACGCCCACCGACCCCGCGGGCATGGGGCCGGCAACCTGCGGGAACAATTGGACGATCAACGTGATCCAGCCCATCCAGGGCGCCAACAACGGCTACACCTGGGCGTGCGCCCCCAATGCTACGTGCGCCGGTTGAGGCGAACTCCGACACCTTGGTCGTGCGCCGCGCGAGTGACGACATCGTGCTGCCGGCAGCCGCTCAGCTGTCGCTCGTCACGTCGCGTTACGACGGCACACTGTTCAACACGGCCGCGATCCCCGCTGGATACAACCCAGCGTTCAGCGAAGTACATCGGCTCATGGTCAGCGGATACTACGTGCAGCGTCAGAACCCCCCGGCCAGAACGCAGCCGGCGCTGCGCCGCAAAGTACTCGGAACCAACGGTCTAATCACAGACGAGGAAGTCATCGCGGGCGTCGAGGACATGCAGGTACAGTTTGGCCTCGACATGTCTCCGCCAGGTGGGCCTAACCGCGGATCGGTCTCTCGCTATGTGAATCCGGACAGCCCGATCATCGATCCTACCAATGCCGGGTACAACGCGACCGCCGAAATCCTGTCGGTGCGGATCTGGCTGCGGGTGCGCGCGGAGCGCGTCGAGAACGGCTTCACCGACACCGCGAACTACGTCTACGCAGACCAGAACGTCGGGCCGTTCAACGACGGCTTCCGGCGCGTGCTCGTCTCGAAAACGATCTACCTGCGCAACAACCGGCCGCCGGATTACTAAGCGTGAATACAATGATGAGAACCAACCGGCCAATGGCCCAGCACTCGATCGGCCTGCGCGATACGCAGCGCGGAGCCACGTTGGTCGTGGGCCTCGTGCTTCTGCTCGTGCTTACCGTCCTCGGCGTATCCGGCATGAACACCGCCACGATGCAAATCACGATGGCTGCAAACATGCAGTTCCAGGAGGACGCGTTCCAACAGACGGAGGACGCGATCGACATCGCGCTCGGGACGCGCGACTACAGCACGGATGCGCCGCACATCCTCGACTGGACGGGGGACCCGGACTACGACCGGCGCGCGGTGACGACCTATCGTTGGAACACACCCGTCCCCGCCGGCCGGGCGTTCAGCCTCGGCGAGTTCGATGCCTTTCACTTCGACGTGCAGTCGGTCGGCAGAGGCCCCCGCAACGCCACGTCGCAGACAACTCAGAGTTTCTACGTAGTGGGGCGCTCGCTGTAGCCGCTCCGGAGGAATGCCATCATGACGATCAGAATTGTCGCCACCCTCGCCCTGCTCGGCTTCATGGGCTCCGCCGGCGCTTTTCGCGTGCTGGGGCAGCCCGAGCGACCGTTCGAGCTGACCTTGAGTCAGCTCACGCTGCCGAAGGACACGGCGGGCAGCGTGACTCTGCGTGAATGCGACACCTGCCGCATCAGCACGCGCCGGTTCGTGGACGGCGCCAAGTTCGTCATCGATGGCCGCGAGATTCGGTACGACGACTTCCTGAAAGTCGTCACCGACCTGCGGGGTAACGTCAGGGCCAACGACACCGTAGTGGCCAACGTCTACGTCGATGTCGCCACCGAGCGAGTGACGCGCGTGGCGATCCGCCGCCCGCGTCAATAACCGACCTCAATTGCCAGGAAGGCACCGGACACATTCGAAGGACCCGACTATGAACGCCATCACCAAACGTTTCGCTTGGCTCGGCCTGGGTACTCTGTGGGCGTTGGTGGCCATTGGGCCCGCGCTCGCCGACGACACCGAACTGTTCATCGGTACCAGCCAGAACTCGCAGGCACAGCCGAACATCCTGTTCATCTTCGACAACTCGGGAAGCATGGACACGCTCGTCGATACGCAGGACACCTACGACGGCACGATCACGTATCCCAGCGCAGGCTGCGACCCGACTCGCGTGTACTGGCGCATTGGCACCGGCTCGCCGCCAGCCTGCACCACGGATCGCTGGTTCAACGTGTCGGCGCTGAAGTGCAACGGAGCGCTGCAGGCCTTCAAGACGGCCGGCTACTACACGGACAACATGGCGCAGTACGACCCGACGAACTCGGGCACAGGCAAGCGCTGGGAGACGATCGCGAACGCGCAGAAGACGCGCTTGGTGGAGTGTCGCTCCGACCGCGGCATTGACGGCGACGGCGTGGACGCAACCAAGCTCTACGCGCGGAACGGCTTGGCTTTGGCCGCCGGGTACTGGGGCACGGCCGGCCAGGAAATCGCCTGGGGCGCAACCCCGGCCAACGAGACCTACACGCTGTACAGCGGCAACTACCTGAACTGGTCGTTCGGTCCCACCCGCTTCCGCTCACGAATCGACGTTGTGAAGGACGTCGCGACGAACCTGCTCGACTCCGTCAGCGGCGTGAACGTCGGCCTCATGACGTTCAACGACCCCGTCAACAACACCGTCGGTAGTCAGGGCGGCTACGTCGCATTCCCGATGACGGACATCGCGACCGGGCGCGTGCCGATGAAGGCCGCGATCAACGCGCTGGTCGCGCACACGTGGACGCCGCTGTCCGAAACGATGTGGGAGGCCTCGCAATACTATATGGGCCGCAAGACTGACTACGGCAGCATCACCAGCGTTCTGGGATCGCGTCAGCCTGGCAACCCGGCTAACTATCTGTCGCCGATCGGTTACGACTGCCAGAAGAACTTCGTCGTCTACCTGACGGATGGCGAGCCCACGAAGGACACCGACGCCGACGCGAAGATCAAGGCGGTCAAGGACGCGAATGGCACGAGCTTCGGCCAGTTGGTCGGCAACACGTGCGACGTCGAGACCTACCCGCCGGGCTTCTCGCCGGACGGTGGCGACTGCCTCGACGACCTGGCCCAATTCATGAACAAGGGCGACATGTCGACCCTGCCCGGCCCGCAGAACGTCACCACGTACACGATCGGCTTCACGGTCGACCTGCCGAATCTTTCGGACACCGCGACGCGCGGTGGCGGCAAGTACTACACGGCCAACGATACGGCGACGCTCGCGAGCGCCATGTCGAACATCGTGACCTCGATCCTGACTACGAACACGACGTTCACCTCGCCGACCGTGGCCGTGAACTCGTTCAACCGCACTCAAAACTTGAGCGAGCTGTTCATCAGCGTGTTCCGCCCGTCGGGTCGCCTCCACTGGCCGGGTAACCTGAAGAAGTACCGTCTGCGCACTGACAGCACGATCGTCGACGCGACGGGTACGCCGGCCATCGACCCGACTTCGGGCTTCTTCAAGGACACGACGCGCAGCATCTGGTCGGCGACTCCGGACGGCGCGACTGTGGATGCCGGCGGCGCCGCCAACCTGATCCCGGTGCCGGCGAGCCGGCTCGTCTACACGTACCTCGGCACACCGGGTCTCACGGCGGCCGCGAACCGTGTGGCGAAGACCAACGCCGGCATCACCGATGCGACGCTGAACACCGGCACGCCGGGAGATCCGACGCGCGACCAGGTTATCGACTTCATCAATGGCCTCGACCTGCCGGACACGAACCAGAACAACATCACGAACGAGCCGCGTCGCCAGATGGGCGATCCGCTGCATTCCCAACCCGTATCCGTGATCTACGGCCCCACGCTTCAGGACGGCGTGGTGTTCTTCGCGACGAACGACGGCTACCTGCATGCGGTCGATATCACGACGGGTATCGAGAAGTGGTCGTTCCTGCCACCCGAGTTTCTCGGTAACCAGCTCGGTCTCTACAAGAACGAGTCGTCCGCCAGCAAGCTGTATGGCATCGACGGCGACCTGCGCGTGCAGACGATCGCCGACAACAACGGCATCATCGATCCGGGCGAGAAGGTGTACCTGTACTTCGGCATGCGCCGGGGCGGCGACTTCTATTACGCGCTCGACGTGAGTAACCCGAACAATCCGTCGGTCGTGTTCCGGCTCGACGGCACGCAACTGCCCGGCCTCGGGCAATCCTGGGCGACTCCGGTGCCGACGCATATGAACATCGCCGGTGCGGCCCAGAACGCGAACAAGCTCGTCCTCGTGATCGCAGGCGGCTACGAGCCTGACCAGGACAATAGCGCGTTGACCACCGACACGATCGGTAACTCGATCTACATCGTCGATGCGGTCAGCGGCGCGCGGCTCTGGTATGGCAGCAGCGCGGCGGGCGCCACGAAGCGGTTCAACACAGGCGGTCGCTCGATGGACTACTCCTTCCCGGCGCACGTGCGCGTTGCTGACTTCGACGGCGACGGCTTCGCCGACCGCATCTATGCCGCCGACATGGGCGGTCAGGTGTGGCGTTTCGACGTGTCGAACGGTCAACCGGCCGCCAACCTGATCGCCGGCGGCGTGATCGCGCAACTCGGCGGCGCACCGAGCGCAAGCCCGGCGCTGGCGGACGTGCGGCGCTTCTACTACGCGCCTGACGTTGCCGTCGTGAGCACGCGGACGGAAAACTTCACGCACATCGGCATCGGCTCGGGGCACCGCGAGCACCCGCTCGGCACGGCGAACCACGACCGGTTCTACGCGCTGCGCGACTACAACGTGGGCCCGCTGACGCAGGCGCAGTACGATGCGCTGACGATCATCACGGACGCCAGCCTCGCGCCTGTCACGACGGTGAACACGACCGTGCCGCACGGCAGCGCCGGTTGGCGCCTCGATCTGAACATCGGCGGTTGGACAGGCGAGAAGGTGCTGGCGGAAGCGCGCACGTTCAACAACGAGGTCATTTTCAGCACGTTCATGCCGAGCAGCGGAGGTAATTCGTGCCAGCCGCAGCTCGGCACCAACCGTATCTACCAGATGAACATCTTCAATGGTGCGCCGGTCACGAACCTCGACGGCTCGAGCGACCCAACCGCGCCGCTGACGATGTCGGACCTGTTCGTTCAAAACGAGGGCGGCATCTTGCCCGCTGCCCAGACGTTGTTCTTAGGCCCCGACGCGAACCACGACGGTATCCCGGATTCGGAGCAGGATACGGACGGCGACGGTATTACGGACGACAAGGACACCGACAAGAACGGCAACGGCATCCCGGACGATCAGGAAGACGACGACGGCGACGGCATCCCGAACGGCCAGGATCCGGACGCGAACGGCAACGGCATCCCGGACGACCAGGAAGGCGACACGCCTACGGAGTGCGTCGGTCTGATCTGCTTCCCTGCCGGCTACCGGAACCTTCCGGTCCGTACGTTCTGGACGCAGCGCAGCCTCGACTAAACTTGGGCTCAAGGAAGACGAGCGATGGATATGAACACGTCAAATCGCCGCCGAATGGCAGGTGTCACGCTGCTGGAGCTGATGGCAGTCGTCATGGTCATCGGCATTCTCGGCATCATCGCGCTGCCGAGCTACCGGCAGTACGTGATGCGCGCACAGCGAACCGAGGCGAAGACCGCTCTGCTGCGGCTGCAGACGAATCAGGAGCGTTTCTACCTTGCGAACCGCAGGTATGGCGCTACTGCAGATCTCGCCGCGCTCGGTTTCCGCTACAGGCCAGACGGAGAACGGCTCGTACCAGCTGGCGACTCGCCAGTGCAGACTTCGCGAACACGTACACAGCCACGGCCACGCCCGTGGCCGGCGCGCGTATCGACATGACGCAGGACGCCATGTGCACGTCGCTCTCGCTCACCGCGCAGGGCGTCAAGACGGCCACGGGCAGCAACCCGACTGCGTGCTGGTGAGCTAACGCTTTTTGCGGGCGGCGCGTGCTCGGTCGTACTCGAGCAGGTTATCGAGGATCAGCAGCGCCGCCCCGATCGTGATCGCCGAGTCCGCCACGTTGAAGGCCGGAAAGTAGTACTGCTGGTAGTGCACGCGGATGAAATCGATCACGTGCCCCCAAAGCACGCGATCGGTCACGTTGCCGAGCGCACCGCCCAAGATCAGCGACAACCCCGCGGCAAGCAGGTTCTGGCCCTTTCCAGGGACGCGCCGCAGCCAGACCAGAATGGCGACGCTCACGGCCAGGCCGAGGCCAATGAACAGCCACCGCTGCCAGCCGCCCGCGCTGCTCAACATGCTGAATGCGGCGCCCTCGTTGTGCAGGCGCATGATCTCCAGGACCGGCAACAGGATGATCTCGTCGAACTCCGCGAGATTGTCCGTGATCAGGTACTTCGTCCACTGATCGAGCAGCATCACGGCTACCGCCACCCACAGCCAGTTCGCGGCGCCGGCACGCAGACCGAACCAGCGGCGCGGCGTCACGGCGCCTCCGCGTCCCGCGCGAGATGGATGGCCCAGTGCGCGTCGCCCTCGTCCTGGCGGACGACGTAGGCATTCACGGCGGGCCGACGCCACGCACTCGCGAGAGTCTCGCTCATCAGGTACTCGCGGTGCTCGAGCCAACGCCGCTGCCACTGTGTCGTCACCCTCGACGTACAACACGATGCGATCCGCCACTTCGAGCCCCGCCTGCTTGCGCGCCTCCTGCACCGCCCGCACGAGCTCGCGTGCCACCCCCTCGCGGCGCAACTCGTCGTTCAACGTGGTGTCGAGGCCCACGAGATAGCCGCCCTCCTCGGCGCAGCAAACCCTTCCGCCGACGCGCTTTCGACGAGCAGGTCTGCAGGCTGGATCTCGAGCGACTGGCCGTCGATCGACGAATGTCTGCGTCGCACCGCGCGCGACGGCGGCTGCGATCGCTCCACCGTCGGCGGTCGCAAGATACTGCCGGATCTTCGGTATCAGCTTGCCATAGCGCTTGCCGATCACGGGCAGGTTCGGCTTGATGCGATAGCTCACGAGCGTCGCGTCGCGCGCGATCAGCTCGAGGCTCTTCACGTTCAGCTCGTCCAGGATCTGGTCCTCGTGGCGGCGCACAGCGGCTTCGGCGCGCATCGTCCGGCACACGGATCAGCAGGCGCGCCAGCGGCTGGCGAACTTTGAGACGCGACGAGTTGCGCGCCGCACGGCCGAGGCCGACGACACGCTGCACGACCGCCGTCTCGTCCAAAAGCAGCTCGGTCGCGGCGCGCGGCATTGGCTTCCGGCCAGCTCGCCATGTGCACGCTCGAGGGTACTCGCGGGTCGCGACCGCACGCACGAGGTTCTGATAGACGGTCTCCGTGATGAACGGCACGAACGGCGCCATCAAGCGGGTCACGGTCTCGAGGCACTCGTACAGCGTGAGGTACGCCGATTGCTTGTCGGCGCCGCTCGCGGCCTTCCAGAACCGCCGACGATTGCGCCGCACGTACCAGTTGCTGAGCTGATCCACGAAGCTTTCGATCGCGCTACCGGCTTTCAGCGCATCGTAGTCGTCGAGCGCGGCGGTAGCGGTGGCGATCGTTTGCTCGAGCAGCGAAACGGCCCAACGATCGATCTCGGGCCGCTCGGCGATCGGTACGCTGCGCCGCGGGTCGAAGCCGTCGAGCCGCGCGTACATCACGAAGAATGCATACGTGTTCCAGAACGTGTTGATGAAACTGCTGGCGACGTCTGCAATGATCTCGACCGACACGCGCTTCTGCACGTCGGGAGCCACGCGCGCGGTGAAGTGCCAGCGCAGCGCATCGGCACCAACGGCATCGAACACGTCGTACGGATTGACGATGTTGCCGAGCGACTTCGACATCTTCTTGCCGTCGCCGTCGACGATGTGGCTCAGACAGATCACGTTCCGGTAGGCGGCCTGATCCGTCACCATCGTCGCGATCGCGTGCAGCGTATAGAACCAGCCGCGGGTCTGATCGATGGCCTCGCAGATGAAGTCGGCCGGGAAGCTCTTCGCGAACGTCTCGCGATTCTCGAACGGGTAGTGCCACTGCGCGTACGGCATGGCGCCCGAATCGAACCAGCAGTCGATGACCTCGGTCACGCGCCGGTACTCGCGGCCGTCGTGCTCGAACGTTACGCCGTCGATGGCGGGCCGATGCAGGTCGAGATCACCGAGCTTGCGACCCGCGCGTTGCTCGAGCTCCGCCACCGAGCCGATGCAGATGTAATCGCCCTTGCCGTCGGTCCACAGCGGCAACGGCGTACCCCAGAACCGCTCGCGCGACAGCGCCCAGTCGATGTTGTTCTCGAGCCAGTTGCCGAACCGCCCCTCGCGAATATGCTCCGGCACCCATTTGATCGTTCTGGTTCAGCTCGACCATGCGCTGCCGATAATCCGTCGTGCGGATGTACCAAGCGTTCTTGGCGTAATAGATCAGCGGGTCGCCCGTGCGCCAGCCGAACGGATAGTTGTGCAGATACTTCTGCACGCGGAACAACAGCCCGCGCTCGCGGAGGAGCTCGATGATGGCGGGGTCGGCGTCTTTGAAGAACTTGCCGGCCACCGGCTTCACAGCCGCCAGGAAATAGCCGTCCTCGCCCACGCCGTGCACCACCGGCAACCCGTGGCGCTGGCCGAGCTTCAGGTCGTCCTCGCCGTAGGCCGGGGCGATGTGCACGATGCCCGTGCCGTCCTCGGTCGTGACGAACTCGGCGGGCCGCACGCGACACACGTCGCCGGTCACGGGCAGATAGTCGAACAGGCGCTCGTAGCGCATGCCGTCGAGCTCGCGGCCGAGCGCGCTGCGAACGATCTCGTGCGGTTCGTCCTTCAGCACCGCCGGCACCAGCTTGAGCGCGAGGATCAGAGTCTCGCCGCCGCGCTTGACCCACGCGTATTCGACGTCGGGATGCACCGCGAGCAATAAGTTCGACGGCAGAGTCCACGGCGTCGTGGTCCAAACGAGGAAGAACGTGTCCGGCTCGCCCTGCACGCGGAACCGCACGTAGACGGAAGGGTCTTCGACCTCGCGATACCCCTGCGCCACCTCGTGCGACGACAGCGTGGCGCCGATCCGCGGGTCGTACGGCACGACCTTGTAGCCCTGGTACAGCAGCTTCTTGTCCCAGAGCTGCTTCAAGAGCTGCCAAACGCTCTCGATGTAATCGTTGTGCAGCGTGAAATAGGCGTCCTTGAAATCGACCCAGAAGCCCATGCGCTCCGTCATGGCTTCCCATTCGGCGACGTGGCGCATGACCGACGCGCGACATTGCGCCGTGAAGCTCGCGATGCCGACTTCCTGCTCGATGCGCTTCTTGTCGAAGATGCCGAGCTCCTTCTCGACCTCGTGCTCCACGGGCAGGCCGTGCGTGTCCCAACCCGCCTTGCGCGGGCAATAGAAGCCGCGCATGGTCTTGTAGCGCGGGAACAGGTCCTTGAACGTGCGCGCGAGCACGTGATGGATGCCGGGCCGGCCGTTGGCCGTGGGCGGGCCCTCGTAGAACACGAATTGCGGCCGCGCCGACACCCTCGGCCATGAGGCGGCCGAACACGTTCTCGCGACGCCAGAAGTCGAGGATGCGCTTCTCGATCTCCGGACCGTCGTAGCGGGCGCCGACTGGTTCGAACATAGGCGTCTTAGGAGCAGGCGGGGCAGCAGAATTTGCGGGCCGTGAGTGTACGCGATTCAATCGGTTAGCGCAGCCCGCGCAGCCGCCACGTCAACATGCATCTGGCGCTGCATTGCGGGCAGATCGGCGAAGTGTCGCTCCTCTCGCAGCCGCTTCACGAAGTGCACGGTGATGTACTCGCCGTAGATGTCGCCGTCGAAATCGAAGATCAGCACTTCGAGCAACGGCTCGCGGCCGCCGATGGTCGGGCGCGTACCGACGCTCGCGACGCCCGCGAGCGGCCGCGAGCCCAAGCCCGTCACGCGTGCCGCGAAAATGCCGTCGATAGGCGTCTGCAGCCGCTTGAGATTGACGTTGGCCGTCGGGAACCCGAGCTTGCGGCCCAAGCCCCAAGCCGCGCACGACGCGCCCCGAGATCGAGTAGTCGCGGCCGAGCATTCCGCGCGCCATGTCGAGGTCGCCGACCTTGAGCGCCTGGCGAATCGCCGTGCTACTGACTCGCACGCCCTGCCAGAACACGGGCGCCACCTCGCTCACGCCGAAACCGTGCCGCGCGCCGGCAGCGCGCAGGTCGGCCACCGTGCCCTGCCGGTTCGCGCCGAAGCGAAAGTCGTCGCCAATCACGACGTGGCGGGCGTCTAGCGCGCCGACGAGCAGCGTTTCGATGAATCGTTCCGGAGTCAGGCCGCGGACCAGGTCGAACCTCGGGCAAAACAGATCGTCGATGCCGAACTGCGTGAGAAGCTCGAACCGCTCGCGGAAATCGCGTAAGTCGTGGCGGCGGATTCGTCGGCGAGAAAAACTCCTTCGGCGTCGGCTCGAACGTGAACACGAGCGTGCGGCAGCCCGCTGCTTGGCCGCTTCGCGCTGCGTGCGCTCGAGAATCGCGCGATGGCCGATGTGCAGACCGTCGAACACGCCGATCGTCACGACGCGCGGCGCCGCCGCAGCCCGGCCGACGAAGCGCTGCAAGCGTGCGGTACAGCTGCATGGGATTACTCACCCCGCGACGCGCATCGTGAGATCGCGGAGACGCAGGCCGCACAGGTAGCAGCTGCCGAAGTATACGGCCGCGCCGCCAGCGACGAGCGCCGCGAGCGACGCGACGCGCGCGACGCTGCTCATCGCGAGCCAGTCGCCCCACGCTCGCGAGTGTCAGCAGAAGGACCACCGTCATCACACGCTCGGCACGAGCACGCGCATCGCGAGCAACCGCCAGCCCGCGCCCGGCCCGATACACGCCGCTGCGCACCAATCCGCGCAGCAACAGGCCGGCGTTGAGCAACGCCGAGCAGCGCCGTCGCCGCCGCGATGCCCGCGTGCGCCGGCGCCCACGCCGTCTTCACCAGACACGACGACGAACACGACGCTCAAGCACCATACCCAACACGAGCGCCTGAATGCCGGCGCGAACGGGCGTTCGCGTGTCCTGCCGCGCGAAATAGCCCGGCGCCAGCACCTTCACCAGGATGAAGCCGAGCAGGCCTGGCGCATACGCGCGCAGGCTGGCCGCCGACATCGCGACGTCGCGCGCCGTGAACTCGCCGCGATGGAACAGCGTCGTCAACAGCGGCTCCGCGAGCACTGCAAGCGCAAGCGCCGCAGGCACGCCGATCACGAGCACGAGCCTAAGCGCCCAGTCGAGCGTGGCGGAGAACGTGTCCTTCGACTCGCGTCGCGTGGTGCTCCGACAGCCGCGGCAGTATCACGGTCGCGAGCGCGATGCCGAATACACCGAGCGGAAACTCGACGAGTCGGTCGGAGAAATACAGCCAGCTGATGCTGCCGGCCGCGAGAAACGAAGCGATCAGCGTGTCGAGCAGGATGCTGATCTGCGCCACCGACGAGCCGAAGACCGCAGGCAGCATCAGCTTGCCGATCCGCCGCACGCCTTCGTGTGCGACGTCCCACCGCGGTCGCGGCAGCATGCCGAGCGAGCGCAGAAACGGCACCTGAAACGCGAGCTGCACGATACCGGCCGCGAAGACGCCCGCGCGCGAGCCCGACCCCGGGCCGACCGAGGCGCGGGTCCACCCAGCCGGCGAACAGAATCATCACGACATTCAGCAGCACTGGCGTAAACGCCGCCACTGCGAACCGGCGATACGCGTTCAGGATGCTGCCCGCCAATGCGGTCAACGACACGAACAGCACGTACGGGAACGTCAACCGCAGCATGTCGACGGCCAAGCGGGTAGCGGCCGTCGCCGCCGCGAGAACCCGGGCGCGAACGCGAGGATCAGCGAGCGGCGCCGCGATCATGCCCAGAAGCGTGACCACGAACAGCACGAGCCCGAGCGTGCCCGCCACCCGATCGACGAGCTCGCGCGTCGCGGCCTGGCTGCGCTGCGCGCGGTACTCGGAGATCACGGGCACGAACGCCTGCGAAAACGCGCCCTCGGCGAAAAACCGCCGCATGAGGTTCGGAATCTTGAAGGCCACCGTGAACGCGTCCATGACGGCACCGGAACCGAACCAGGACGACAGCGCGATATCGCGCGCGAGGCCCGTGACGCGCGACAGCAGCGTCATGAATCCGACGACGGACGTAGTGGTCAGCAGACGATCGGGCGGCGCGTGCGGCCGCGCCTCATGGGCTTCGACGGTCATTGCGGAGAGGGGCGGAACTTCGACTTTGCTTGACTTGCCACGGGTGCGCTCCAAATAATACCGCCCTTTTCCGGGACCAGTCCCCGCGCGGAAATCTCCATTGGCCAATATCAAGTCAGCGAAGAAACGTGCCCGCCAGGCGATCAAGCGCCGCGCGCATAACGTCGCCATGCGCTCGCGCGTTCGCACGGCGGTGCGCAGCGTCATCAAGGCGGTCGAATCCGGCAACAAGGATGCGGCCAAAGCCAGCTTCGCCGCGGTCGTTCCCGAGATCGACCGGATGGCAGGCAAGGGCATCCTCACTAAGAGCCGCGCGGCACACTACAAGAGCCAACTGAACGCCAAGCTACGCGCCATGCCCTGACGGCTCGGCCGTCGCGGCCTCTCGCTGCTCTTCCAAGAACGTCATCACGTCCTGCACAAGGCGCTTCGTGCCGTCGGCCGCCAGAGCGCTGATGCCGTAGACCGGCCCGCGCCAGCGGAGCTTCTTCACGATGGCCTTGATCCTCTTCTCCCGCTGCTTCGGGCGGCAATAGATCGAGCTTGTTCAGCACGAGCCAGCGCGGGCGGTCGGCGAGCGCGTCCGAGTACTCCCCGAGCTCCGCCTTCCACGGCGCGATAAGTCACCGCGGGATCGCCGCCCGCGAGATCCTCGCAGGCATCCACGATGTGCAGCAGCAACCGCGTGCGCTCGAGGTGCTTCAGGAACCGGATCCCGAGCCCCGCCCCGGCCGCCGCGCCCTCGATCAGTCCCGGGATGTCCGCCACGACGAAGCTGCGATCCATGCCGACGTGCACGACGCCGAGCTGCGGATGCAGTGTCGTGAACGGATAATCGGCGACTTTTGGTCGTGCGGCCGATATGGCGCGCGTCAGCGTCGACTTGCCCGCGTTCGGCGCGCCGAGCAGGCCCACGTCCGCCAGCAGCTTCAGCGCGAGCCCGAGCTTGGCGCTTCTCGCCGGGCTCGCCCGGATCGGACTGCCGCGGCGCGCGGTTCACGCTCGTCTTGAAGCGCGTATTGCCGCGTCCGCCCTGGCCGCCTTTGGCGACCAGCAACCGGTCGCCGTCGTGGGACAGATCGCCGAGCGTCTCGCCAGTGTCGAGGTCGGTGACGATGGTGCCCTTGGCTACCTCGATGGTCAGGTCGCGGCCCGCAGCACCCGTCATATCTTTGCCCGACCCACCGCGCCCGCTTTCGGCGCGGAACCGCCGTTGAACGCGAAAGTCGGCCAGCGTGTTGATGCCTTCGCGAGCGACGAGATAGACGCTGCCGCCATCGCCGCCATCGCCGCCGTCGGGGCCGCCGCGGGGGACGAACTTCTCGCGACGAAAGCTGATGCAACCGCGCCCGCCAGAGCCGGCTTCGATACGGATGTCCGCTTCGTCAATGAATTTCATGGTTCGTGTGTCTTCAGGAACGAAAAAGCCCCGCAATGCGGGGCTTTTTCCGTGGCCCGTTTCGTCGCGGCGCTAGTCAGCGAGAACGCTGACGACGCGGCGGCTCTTCGGGCCCTTCGTGGCGAACGCCACGCGACCTGGAGCGCCGGCATACAGCGTGTGATCGCGTCCCATCCGGACATTCGCGCCCGCGTGGTACTGCGTGCCACGCTGCCGGACGAGGATGTTGCCCGCGCCAACCTGCTCGCCGCCGAAGCGCTTGATGCCAAGTCGTTTCGACTCCGAATCGCGGCCGTTCTTGGAACTGCCGCCTGCTTTCTTATGTGCCATGCCGCTACTCCTTGCTCAGCTCAAGCGCCGCTGATCGAAGTGATCTCCACTTCGGTGAACGCCTGCCGATGACCCTGTGTACGCCGGTAGTGTTTACGCCGGCGGAATTTGACAATCATGATCTTCTTGTCGCGACCCTGCGCGATGACCTTGGCGGACACCTTACCGCCGGATACGAGCGGAGCACCGACCTTGATGTCGGCTCCCTCGCCGACCATCAATACCTGATCGAACTCGACGGCTTCGCCCACGTCCGCAGGGAGCCGTTCGACCCGAACACGCTCACCTTTGCTGGCGCGGTATTGCTTACCGCCAGTACGAAAAACGGCATACACGGCTATTACTCCTGGGCGAGAACGGGGCGAAACCCCGCGGAAAGGCTGCGAATTCTAGAGACTTGCCCGCCATGGGTCAACGAAAACAGCCTCCTCCCACGCCTAAATCCGCGACCTCGTTGCCGGGGTGAGGATCCGCAGAGGTGAGCCTGCGGGACCGCCGTGAATACGTCCCTGTAGGCTGCGTCAGCGACGTCCTGTCGCTGACGCTCCCCCAGGCCCACCTCTGCGGACCCTCACCCCTACCTCGTCAGATCGCTTTGGCCAGCGCACGATCAGTCGGGATTGCCGCCGCGCGGTACCCACGGCGGCCGCTAATTGGTTGGCACTGAGCTTTGCGGCGAGGGGAGTTCAGAGGGGTCGCGCGGGAGCGTCGGCGCCAAGGACGGCGCCGACGCAGCCTACAGGGACGTACTTGCGGCGGTCCCGCGCGACCCCTCTGAACTCCCCTCGCCGCAAAGCGGACCCACTACGAAGCGCCCGCGTCCGAGCCAATGAGGGTAGAATCGCGCTGATGTCACTGGCCGAAACGACCCCGACGATCCCCTCCCTTGAAGCGCTGCGTGCGCTGGTCGGAGACGACTGGGGCGAGGTCAACCGCACGATCGTGCGCCGGCTCGGGAGCGACGTAGCGCTCGTCAACCAGGTCGCTCACCACATCATCCACAATGGTGGCAAGCGATTAAGGCCGCTCGCCGTGCTGCTCGCCGCGCGTGCCTGTGGCGGCCGCGATCAAAATCATATCTCGGCGGCCGCCATTATCGAGTTCATCCACACCGCCACACTGCTGCACGACGACGTCGTCGACAGCTCGGGGCTGCGCCGCGGCCAACAGACCGCGAACGCCGTCTTCGGCAACCAGGCCAGCGTGCTGGTCGGCGATTTTCTGTACTCGCGCGCGTTCCAGATGATGGTGGAGCTCAAGGGCATCCGCATCATGGACGTGCTCGCCAACGCCACGAACACGATCGCCGAGGGCGAGGTGCTGCAGCTCATGAACTGCAACAACCCCGACATCAGCGAAGCCGACTACATGGAAGTCATCTACCGCAAGACGGCGAAGCTGTTCGAAGCCGGCACGCGGATCGGCGCGATACTGACGCAACAGAACGACGACGTGGAGCAGGCGCTAGTGAGCTACGGCCGGCACTTGGGTCAAGCCTTTCAGCTCGTCGATGACGCGCTCGACTACGCGGCTTCACCCGAGGAATTCGGCAAGAACATCGGCGACGACCTCGCCGAAGGCAAGCCGACGCTGCCGCTGATCTACGCGCTCGCGCACGGCACTGCCGCCGAGCGGCACATGATCCGTGAGGCGATCGAGACGGGCGGCACGCGGAACCTGACCTCGATCCAGCTCGCGATCGAGACCTCGGGCGGCTTGCGTTACACGGCTGAACGCGCGCGCGAGGAAGTCGCCGTGGCGGTCAAGGCGTTGGCGCCGCTCCCGGCGTCGAAGTTCCGCGATGGGCTCGTCGATCTCGCACAGTTCGCGGCTCACCGCCGCTTCTAGCTAGCGCTTCGCTTTCTCGGCAGCATCGAACCGCGCGAGCTGCTCGGGCGTTGCCTGCTGCTGGTGCTGCTCTTTCCACTCGGCGTATGGCATGCCGTAGACCTTCTCGCGCGCACTTTCCAGGTCGACGTCGAGCCCCCGCAGCCCGCCCTCTTCCACGAGCCACTTGCTCAAGCAATTGCGGCAGAACCCCGCGAGGATCATGAGCTCGATATTCTGCACGTCCTTGCGCTCGTCGAAATGCTTCAACAACCGGCGCAGCACGGCGGCCTCGAGCTCCACCTCTTCACGCTCGCCGACCTTCTTTCCCTGTTTCGTTGCGATACTCACGTTGCCACCTCCGGATCATTGCCAAGCGCCGTTCGCACAAGCTCCGGCCACAGCGATTCTGCGCCGGACCCCTGCGTTCGGGCCAGCAGCCTCTCCCCCAGCCGCCGAGACTGGGCCGCCGAGAAGTAATTGACCCAGTCGCCGGCGACGCCCTTGCGCACGAACTCCGGCATGTCGGCCGGGCGCGCGCTCGACCAGCGGCGCTGGTTCGCGCGCATCTGGCCGAAACTGCTCAGCTCCACCACGCGCTCGAGCGCTCCCGGCTCTTCAACGACGCGCGCGGCGGCGCCGCCGAGAAATCGCGCGATCGTCTGCACCGCCACTGCCGGATCGTCGAGCATCCGTTCGTAGGTCAGGAACAGCACATTCCGCGCCGCGCGTTTGGGCCACCATGAGAGCAGATGATCGAAGTAGTCACCGAAGTCCACTTCGCCACGCACGAAGCATTCGAAGAACGTGTCCCAGGTGCCGCCCGCAAAGTCGTAGTGCTGCGGGAACCCACGCGTGTGATGGTAGAAGCTCACCGCACAGTCGAACGGATTGCGCGCCACGTAGAGATACTTCGCCTCGGCGTGCCAGGGGGTACGCTCCAGTGGGAGATGCGTCTTGATCAGGCGCGGCTTCGGCACTGCGCGCACGGCCTCGGCACCGACCTCCTCGAGGTGCGGGGACAACGCGTCGAGCCGCTGGCCCGCGGCCAGCGGTTTGCCGCCGCCGAGCAGCAGATACGCGATGTACAGCGTCCACGTGGTACCGCACTTCGGATACGTAGCGACGAAGATGTCCGTCCCGTCGGGCGCGTAACGCTGGCCCGACGCAAAGCCTTCGATGGGGAACCCCATCGGCATGCGGAAGCCATCGTGGACGGTGTACTTGGGGCCTCGGTCGATCACGTAGGGCCGGGCATCGCGACCCGCGTCAGCGGTAGGCCATCCAGCGGCCGGTCGTCACGACACACAGCCACAGCGCAAACGACAAGGTGGCGAATACCTTGACGTATCTCGGCGGCAAACCCGCGGCCACCCAGTCGGTCTTCGCGCGGCGCACGGCTACATCGAAGGCCAGGGCGTTCAACCCGGCAATGACCATGAACGTCATCTTCAAGTAGAACATCTTGTTCGTTCCGAAACCGGTCGCGCCATAGATGAACAAGAGCGACCCGGTCGTCGCATTGATGATGAACCCCACCCAGACGAACGGCAGCAGCCCGATCATGCTCTTCAACGGCAGTTGCCGCGCGACGCCGAGCACGCGCAGATCTATCAACATGATGCCGCCGACCAGCAGCGAGAGCCCGACGTAGTGCAACGTTTCAAACGTGGGGTACATCCACGGCGTGGTGCGGATCGCATTCGCCACGCCCGTGTGCTCGAGCCAAACCAGAAACTCCATCAGCGTGAACCTCGATACGTCAGCGGGCGGTGGTTAGCGTTCACGGCAAGTAGGCGATCAGCCGGCCCGCACAAATAGCGCCGAACCAGAACACGAGAGAGCTCGCGGCGACCCACTTCACTCCGTTCGTTGCCACAACGGGTGGCGCGCCGGCCGGCGGCTCCTGAAACATGCGCCGGCTCAAGATCGCAGCGTTGATACCGCCAAGGATGATTAGAACGATCTTTACGCGGAACGTGTAGCTATTCCAGAAGTGCTGGGCGTCCGATGCAAACAGCGACAAGCCGCTGATCAGGTTGATCGTGAAACCGATCCACGCGAGAGGCAGCAGCTTCTGCGTGCCGAGTATCGGCAGCTCTGATTTGTAACCCAGCACTCGCAGATTGATGAGGCCGAGCGAACCGATGACCATGGCCATACCGATCGTATGTAGGGTCTCGAAGAACGGGTACGCCCAGAGCGACTCGCCTACCCAGATTCCGAAATCCGTTTGCTCCAGCCACTCGAGAAAACCCATTCAGCCCCCACACGGCGCGCGGCGCGAACAAGAAATAACGCGGCGAATTCTACCGGACAGCTCGTCGGCGGAGGTATGTGGTTTGCCGAAGAACGAGCTACCAGGCGATGCCGTAGTCCTCGCCGAAATCGCTCGAGCCGCCCCAGAGTGAGCCTTGCGTGCGATCAATGAACACGGCGTTGATCGGTCCCGACGTCTTGTTCCAGGGCTCGATACGGTAGCCCATGCGCTCGAGCTCGGCGCGCACCCAAGAGGGCGTGTCGGCGCGCACGATGAGCCGGCCCGGCTCCGAAGTGTGATCGCCGAACGAGTCGTGCATCTGGTAACTGTTGATGTTCGCGGCCTCTGCCGCCTGCTGCACGGTCATGCGAAACTCGACCATGTTCAGGAAGAACTGCAGCAGATTCTGGTCCTGCGCGTCGCCGCCCTGCACGGCAAACGACAGGAACGGCTTGCCATCGCGCAGCGCGATGCTCGGGCTCAATGTGGCACGTGGGCGTTTACCGGGCGCGAGCACGTTGAACGGATTCTGGGCTTCGTCCATTCCGAAGGACTGCATGCGCTGCGAGAGACCCACGCCGGTGTGGCCCGCGATGAACGCCGGCACCCAACCTCCGCTCGGCGTGATCGATACGACCCAGCCGTTCGCATCGGCTGTTTGTAGCGAGGTGGTGCCGGCCATGAACGCCTCGTCGTGCGTCATGATCGTCTCGTCGTCGACCGCGGCGCGCCGCCGCTCCGGCGCGATCTTCGGCCGCCAATGCTCGAGCAGCTTCGCGTACGGATTCGTCTGGCCCTGGAACGGATACGGGTCGCCGGGCTTCACACCGGTGTCGTTGCGTTCCCAGTTGATCTCCATGAAACGCTTGCGCGCGTACTCCTTCGACAGCAGGCCTTTCAGGGGCTCCACCGGCGGTACATACGGGTCGCCGTAATAGAAATCGCGATCGGCATACGCGAGGTTCATGGCCTGATACAGCGTGTGGATGTAGCGCGCGCTGTTGTAGCCCATCGAACGCAGATCTACGTTCTCGAGAATGTTCAGGGTCTGCAGCAACACGGGCCCCTGCACCCAGCTCGACAGCTTGTAGACGTCGATGCCCTTGTAGTTCGTGACGACCGGGTCCTCGACGTACACCTGCCAGCGGTCGAGATCGTCCTTTGTGATCAGCCCTCCGGCCTCCTGCACAGCCGACGCAATCTCGGCGCCGATGTCACCGCGGTAGAAGCGGTCGTAGGCGGCCATGATCGCCTGTTTGCGGTTCTTGCCGGCCGCGAGCGCCTTGCGCTCCGTTTCGACGAGCTTGGTCAGCGTCGCGAGCAACTCCGGCTGCTCGAAGATCTGGCCCGGCCGCGGCGCGGCCCAGTGCTGCGGATGCTGCGGATCGAAATTCGGCAGCAGCACACGGCGCGACGACTCCCAGCGCAGCAGCAGCTCCTTGTTGCTTTCGATGTTGATGGCCTCGGTCTGCTCCATCGGATAGCCGGCCGCCATCTCCATCGCCGGCTGCAGCACCTGCTCGAGGCTCATCGTGCCGAACTCGGCCAACATGACCATGAGGCCGCCCGGCGTGCCCGGGGTGAGCGCCGCAAGCGGGCCGAGCTCCGGTGGACCGCGCATGCCGCGCGAGCGGAAAAACTCCGGCGTGGCGCCTGTCGGCGCCATGCCGAGCGCGTTGATCGCACGGACTTTACCGCTGCGTGGATCGTAGATCAGGGCCTGTGTTTCGCCGCCCCAGCTGAGCGTGTCCCACATGGTCGCGAGCGCCGCCAACATGCCGCACGCCGCGTCGACGGCATTGCCGCCGCGTTCGAATATCTTAGCTCCGGCCGTCGCGCCGAGCGGTTTGCCCGCGACGGCGATCCAGTGCTTGCCGTGCAGTGTCGGCTTGATAGTGTCGCGCTGCTCCTGCGCCGCGATGGGCGGAAGCGCAAACGCGGCGAGCAACGCCCCCGCGACCAGTGGCCAGGCGTGCGCGCGCCTGCGTAAACGGGCGTCTATCGTGACCATGAAGGCGAGTGTAGCACCGCCTACCTGCCGCCCAACCCGGAATGGCATCACACCCGCGCCGCAATCAGTAGAATGGTCGCGGGAGGTGCTTACCGCCTTGATAGAAGAATCGCAATTGTTCGCCGCCGAGCCCGCGGCCGCCGCCGAACCGGAAGCGCCTCTCGCGCACCGGCTGCGCCCCGAGTCGCTCGCGGATTTTCTCGGCCACGAGCAGCTGCTCGGCGCCGGCAAGCCGCTTCGTGAAGCCATCGAGAGTGGCACGATCGGCAGCATGGTCCTGTGGGGCCCGCCGGGCTGCGGCAAGACCACGCTCGCACGCCTGCTGGCCCACTACACCGCCAAGGAGTTCGTGACCTTCAGCGCCGTGACCGAGGGCGTGCCACGCGTGCGCGAGATCATTCGCGACGCCGAGCAACGGCGCCGCGGCGAGCAACGCGGCACGATTCTGTTCTGCGACGAGATCCACCGCTTCAACCGAGCGCAGCAGGACGCGTTCCTGCCGTCGGTCGAGACCGGCGTAATCACCCTGATCGGCGCGACCACCGAGAACCCGTCGTTCGAGCTGAACTCGGCCCTTTTGTCGCGCCTCCGCGTGTTCGTGCTGCAGCCGCTGTCGGCTGAAGCCATCGGCGCGATCATCACGGGCGCGCTGCGCCAGCTCGCCACCGAGCGTCGCAACGTGCCCGCAACTCGCGCCCGAGGCGCTCGATCTGCTCGTGCGTCACTCCGACGGCGATGCGCGCCGCGCTCTGAACGCCACTGAAGCCGTCGCGAGTCATCTCGCGCGCAGAGCGCGCACGGCGCCCGTGCCAGCGGCAGAGGTAGCGACGATCCTCGAGCGCCGGCTCGCGCAATACGACAAATCCGGCGAGCAGCACTACAACCTGATGTCCGCGCTGCACAAGGCCGTGCGCGGCAGCGACGCGGATGCCGCGTTGTATTGGTTCGCGCGCATGGTCGAAGGCGGCGAAGACCTGCTGTACGTCGCACGACGCGTCGTGCGTATGGCCGTCGAGGACATCGGGCTCGCCGATCCGCGCGGCTTATCGATAGCGCTGGCCGCGAAAGACGCGTTCGACTTCCTGGGCTCGCCGGAGGGCGACCTCGCGATCGCCGAGGCCATCGTCTACCTCGCCACTGCGCCGAAATCCAATCGCGTATACTGCCGCGTGGGGCGAAGCGCAACAGGCGGCGCGCGATCACCCGGCCGAGCCCGTGCCGCTGCACATTCGCAATGCACCGACGCGCCTGATGAAAGACATCGGCTACGGCGAAGGCTACCGCTACGATCACGCCGAAGGCGGCCACGCGGCCGGCCAGCAGTATCTGCCCGACGCGCTGCGCGACGCGCGCTGGTACGAACCGAGCGACTCCGGCTACGAGAAGACTGTGGCCGAGCGCATCGCGTGGTGGAGGAAAGCGCCGCGCGTCGACTCCGGGCAACGCGCAGTCATGATCGACCGCAACGTCGAACGCTTGTTCTTCCTGGCGCTGGTGGTCGCGATCACGATCGCGTTCTTCTGGCTGATCCACGACTTCCTGCAGCCGATCTTCTGGGCCATCGCGCTCGGGATCGTGGTCTATCCGCTGCACACGCGGATCGCGCGGCGTCTCGCGCCGCGCGAGTCGCTCGCCGCGGCGCTCAGCGTGATCGTCGTTGTCCTCGTGGTCGTGCTGCCGCTGCTGCTTCGTCGTTGCGGCGGTCACGACCGAGGCAGCGCCGCTCTATGCACGGCTCGGAACGCGGACAGCTCGGCTTCCAGGACCTGTACGCGCGCACCGTCGCGCACGTGCCGCAGCTCGGCGAACTGCTCCAGCGGTTCGGCATCGACGCGAGCCGCCTCGAGGCGCAGCTCTCGGGCGCCGCAATCGATGTCAGCAAGTTCGTCGCATCGCGCGCGCTCGCGATCGGCCAGGACACCGTTCGCGTGCTCGTGTTCTTCTTCCTGATGCTGTATCTGCTGTTCTTCTTCCTGCGCGACGGGCAGAAGCTGCTCGACGGCCTGGTGCGCGCGCTGCCGCTCGGCGACGAGCGCGAGCGCTATCTGCTCGACCGATTCGCGCGAGGTGTCGCGCGCGACAATCAAAGGCACGTTTGTCGTCGGCGCCGCGCAGGGCGCCATCGGCGGCATCGCGTTCGCGATACTCGGTGTGGGCGCTCCGGTGCTCTGGGGCACCGTGATGGCGCTGCTCAGCATCGTACCGGCCGTCGGCACGGCCTTGGTCTGGCTGCCGGCCGCCATCATGCTGTTGGCGAGCGACCAGGTGGTGGCCGGCGTCGCGCTGATCCTGATCGGCGTGTTCGGCATCGGCATGGTCGACAACTGCTACGCCCGATCCTCGTGGGCCGCGACACGCGAATGCCGGATTACCTGATTCTGCTGTCGACGCTCGGCGGTCTCGCGGGCTTCGGGCTCGCGGGCATCGTGATCGGCCCGATCATCGCAGCATTCTTCATCACCGTGTGGCAGATGGCGCAGCAGGAGCTCGAGCCGGAGCGCCCGCCGAAGCCCGTCGCCGCCGCCGGACAAACTCACCGACTAGCGTCGCGGGCGCGATCTTGCGCGGCGCCGTCTCGCGCAGCGAACAGGCTCACGACGATCCCGAGCACGACGCCCGTCAAGCGCGACGTACAGCGTGTTCTCGATGCCGTAGGCGTCGCCGATGCACCCCGCGATCGACGGCGCGACGCCGCCGCCGAAAATCTCGCCCGCCCCAACGACAATGCCAATGGCCGACGACACCAGACCGGCGGCGCCGCCTCCGTCGCGATGGGCCCTGTGATCAACGCTACGTTGCCGAGGCAAAAGAACGACACAACGAACAGCCAGAGAAACAGCGGCACGGGTGCGGCGCCGGTGTGGGCGAACGATCCAGAGCGATACGCGCCGCGCCGACGAAGCCGATGAACCGCCATGAGCTTGCGGCCGAACACGATCGGAAAGCCCGGGCATACCGAACTGGCCGAAGAAGCCGCCGAAACCGAGCGCCGACGTCGACGACGCCCATGTCGGTCGGGCTCGAGCTTCAGGTACGTCGACGAGATACGTCGGGCACCAGCGCGCTCAAGACGAACACGCACGACATCGCACAGAACAACGCGAGCATGCCGACGCACGATGTTTCGGCTCTTCAGCACGTCGATCCAGCTGCCCGACGCCTGCGTCGCGCCGATGAGCGCCCCGCCTTGCGTTTGCGCTGGCTCGCGCAACACCACGAACAGCAGCAGCGCCGACGACGAACCCGGGAATCGCGACAGATCCAAAACACCCATGCCACGACGGCACGACGCGCAGCAGCTGCGTCGCGATGATCGGCCCGAGCCCGAGGCCGAGCAGCGCGAACCCGCTCTGCTGCAGGCCTTGATTGAAGCCGCGCCGCGCGGCCCGACGCAGCCGCCGCAACCGCCGTGAAGCTCGTCGGGCAGTACGAGCCTTCCATCGCAGCCCATCAGCGCGCGAATCACGATCAGGGCCGTCAGACCCTGTAGCCATGCCCGACAGCCCGGACAGCAACGAGAACAGCGAGAATCGCCGGGATCAGCACTTTGCGATGCCCGATCTTGTCGGACGAGGCGGCCCGCTGAAGATCGCGAACACGCCCCACGCGAGCCGAGGGCGCCGACGAGTTGCCCCACGTCCTGAGTCGAGCCCGAGATCGGCCGCCATGCCAAGCGGAACAGCGGCGCGATGATCCAGCGGTCGAGCCCCACGAGCCCGAAGCCGATGCCGAGCAGCGTGACCGCTCGCCACTCGTAAGCAGTATCCCAGGAAGCCGGAGCGGCGGAGCCGCCGGTGTTCGCTGCTGCATGAATCCCCCCGACGAGAAACGCAGGACGTGCCGTTGTTGTTATCGGCCGCTTCGCGCGGCGTTCGCCGTACGTTGTATAGCAGCGTCCGCCTTCCGGCAAGTGCGCAGCAGCGGGTATGCTACGGCGGCTGCGGCACGAGAACACTCCACAAAGCCGCGAGGACTTCCCATGAGCACTGCGTACGACATCGTCACCGTCGGCTCCGGGCACAACGGCCTCGTGGCCGCGGCCTACCTCGCGGCCGCGGGCAAAAAGGTGCTCGTGCTCGAGCGCAACGCGTGGTTCGGCGGCGGCGTCGTGACGCGCGAGCTCACACGGCCGGGCTACCAGCACGACCAGCACTCGATGGCGCACATCTTCATTCAGGGCAACCCGCTGCTGCGCAACGACGAGCTCGGGCTCAAAGCCAAGCACGGGCTGAAATACGTGTTCCCCGAGCTGCCGATGATGTCGGTGTTCGAAGACGGCACCACGCTCGGCCTGTACCGCGATCGCGAGCGCACGTGCGCCGAGATCGCGAAGTTTTCAGAAGCGCGACGCCGACGCGTACCGCTGGCTCGCCGACAAAGCGGCCGGCTACATGCCGATGTTCCTCGGCGCGTTCTACTCCGCGCCCGCCCCGCTCGGCGCTACCTACGCGCTCATGGACCAGAGCCGCGAAGGCCGCGAGCTGTGGCGCTATATGCAGATGAGCTCGCACGATTTTCTCTGCAGCGTGTTCGAGCACGACAAGGTACGCATGCACTTCGCGCGCGTGGCGGGCGAGAACCTCGTGTCGCCCGACGAGAAAGCGACGGGGCTCGGCACATTCGTGTTCGTCGGTTTCCTCGAGGGTTTTGGCTTCGGCGTGCCGGTGGGCGGCTCGGGCCAGCTCACGAACGCGCTGATCGCGAGCATCAAGGCGAACGGCGGCGAAGTGCTCGGCGAAGTGGACGTCACGGCAATCCGCACGAAAGGCGGCCGCGCCGTCGGCGTCGCGACGAAGGACGGCCGCGAGTTCACGGCGAAGGACGGCGTCGTCGCAGCGCTGCACCCGCACGACCTCGGCAAGATGGTGGAAGGCATCGCGCCGGAGATCGTGAAAGCCGCCTCGGCCACGCAGATCTCCGAGATCGGCTGCATTACGGTGCACGCGGCGCTCAAAGCGCCGCTCAAGTTCCGCGCGGGCGCGAACGTGAAGGCCGTGATGATCGAGCTATTGCCGAACAAGTACGACACGATTCGCAAGTCGTTCGACAGCTTGCGCTACGGCGAATTCTCGAGCTACCCGCTCGTGGGCTTGGGCTCGCTCACGATGTTCGATCCGTCGCGCGCGCCTGCCGGCGCTGCGACGATGCATGCGTGGGACTACGTGCCGTACCAACGCGCCGACGGCCGCGACTGGGACGACACGAAGCACCACTACGTGAAGCGCATGTTGAGCCACATGGAGAACTTCCTCGACAACCTCTGCGGACAACGTGCTCGCCTATCACAGCGACAGCCCTGTCGACATGGAGCGCACGTCGTCGAGCTTCCGCCGCGGCGATCTGCACGGCATCGCGGCCGTCACGTACCAGGCGCAGTCGCATCGGCCCACGCCCGATCTCGGCTACAACGTCGTGCCGGGCTGCGAGCGCCTCTACCTCGTCGGTCCGTTCCAACACCCCGGCGGCGGCGTATTCGGCGCCGGCCGCGCGGCTGCTCTGCGCGCGTTCGAGGATCTGAAGATCGACTCCTCGAAGATCGGGAGGCGCTAGATGTTCACGCTGTACTCCACGGACAACTCCAAGCTCATGGAGATCGAAGCGCTCGAGCGCAGTGGCAACGATCTCTTGATCAAAGGCAAGGTGTTCGGCGCCATGCCGATGACCGCGCGCCTGTCACCCACCGAAGCACGCAAGGGACTCAAGCTCATCAGTTTGAAACTCGCTCTGTTCCTGCTGACGTTCCTGCTGCGCTGACATAACCCGATTCGTTTTGCGCAGAGACGGCAGCTCCGTGCGCACACCGCTCCTTCAGAAATATCAAGTCTTGGCGTTGCCGCGTTTGCAGGTATCATCGCTGGCCCATGCGCTTCCGTGACCCGAAAAACGGCTACAGCTGGTTATCGATCGCGCTGCACTGGGTCACCGCGATCATCATCTTGACGTTGTGGTTCATCGGCAGCTCGATCAACGCGGACCGCGTGAACGGCTCACTCGCCACGCTGCACCTGCACACGTCGATCGCGATCTCCGCGTACGCGCTGCTCTGGGCACGGATCATCTGGCGGTTCTGGTACAAGCACCCGGGACCGATACCGGCGCAAGCGGGGCTGTTCTACGAGATCGGCAAATACACTCACTATTCGATCATCGCCGCCGTCGGCGCCATGCTGGTGTCGGGGCCGCTGATGGTCTGGTCGCGTGGCGATGCGATCCAAGTGTGGAACTGGTTCGCGATCCCCGGGCCGCTCCCGGACAGCATGTTCGCGTTCACGCTCTTCCACACGATCCACGTGTGGTGCTCGCGGATTATCATCTTCGGCACGATCCTGCACATCGGCGGCGTGTACAAGCACGCGGCGTTCAACCAGGACGGCACGTTCAGCAAGATGCTGATTGCCACCCGCGACGACTGACGTTCAATCGTCGCGCTTCAGCTTTGGGTCGAGCTTGGCGCGAGCACGCAGTGCGCGGCTGATTTCCTTCGTGCGAGCTTTGCTGCGGCCGGCGAGGATCGGGTCGCGCTTGCGGTCGGCCGCCGCCACCTCCGCGAGCAGCTTGCGGTAGCCCGCGAAACGCTCGGCAGGCAGCTCGCCGCGCGTAGACCGCCGCGGCAACGGCACAACCGGGCTCGCCCGCGTGTGCGCAATCGCGGAACTTGCAGCGCTCGGCGAATGCCAGCACGTCGGTGAAGCTCGTCTCGATGCCGCCCGCGTCGTCGAGCAGTCCGAGCTCGCGCATACCCGGCGTATCGATCAACACCCCGCCCCCCGGTAACAGATGAGTTGACGTGCCGTGGTGGTGTGCCGGCCGCGTTCGTCGCTGCGTACTCCGCCGACCGCCTGCGCCTCGCGGCCGAGCAGGCAGTTCATCAGCGACGACTTGCCGACGCCCGACGAGCCGACGAAGCCCACGGTCTTGCCGATTTCGACATAGGCACGCAGCGCGTCGAGACCCTCTCCGGACTTCGCGCTCGCATGCACCACGGTCACACCGTTCGCCGCATCGCCGATGGCTTCGAGCAGGGGCTCGCGCTCGGCGGCGAGATCGATCTTGTTCAATACCAGGACCGGGGTAGCGCCGCTGTTCCAAACCGCGGCCATGTACCGCTCCAGGCGCCGTTCGTTGAAATCGCGATTCGCGGCCGTCACGACGAAGAACACGTCGACGTTCACGGCCACGACCTGCGGCTCGGCCAGCGTGCCCGCGGCGCGGCGCACGAGCGCGGTGCGCCGCTCGAACAAGTGCTGGATCGACGCGCGCTCCGCACCGTCGATGACCGCGACCCAGTCGCCGACGACCGGGCGCTCGACCTTGTGCTGCGAACTGAGCAGCCGGCCGGGCAGATCGCCGAGCGGCGCGCGGCAACCGAGCAGATGAAAGCTGCTCTGGCCTTCGGCCGCGACGCGCGCGGGCACCCACTCCGCCGGCAAGCCCTCGCGCTGCGCGGCGAAGAATTCGTCGAAGCCGAGTGCGCGGAGGTCGCTCACCTGTGCTGCTGTCTGGACGTCATGCGGAGGATTATGCAGCGCCCACGTGCCACAAACGTGCGGAGGCATCTCCGCTGGCGCCAGGGCTTGCCCTCGCGGGGGCGCGCAGCGTATAACGACGCCCTCTTTTCCGCGGCACGCGACGCGAGCCGCCGGCATCCCGGTGCCGGCAATGTTAAACTCGCGGCGCCACGTTTCTCGCGGCATTTCGGGGTGTAGCTCAGCCTGGTAGAGCACTGCGTTCGGGACGCAGGGGCCGTAGGTTCAAATCCTATCACCCCGACCAATAAATCAACCGCTTATCATCGTTTCCTGCCGTAATATCTTAGCCTTGGGCGAACGGCCGTACGGGACCTCTTCGAGGGCAACGACGAGACGAACTCCGCGGCGTTTCTCCCGCTGCGAACGCCTAAAGAACTTTGCACGGCCACGCGGTCGTGGTGTGAGATCGAGAGCTGGCAAGCGGTATTCGGCGGCAAGCACGTAACGGTGCCGGTTTGATAAGAAAGCGTGGTCGTCCTCCGCAAAGGCGCGCAACCGCGGTCAAGAGACTCCTTCAGGCAAAGTCTGCTTGCGCCAAGCGCCGGGCGACGTGCCGAACTGGCGCTTGAATGCGCGGCTGAACGCCGCTTCGGATTCGTAGCCGATTGAATACCCGATTTGCGCCACGCTGCCGCGTCCGTCGCGCAGGTGTTGAGCGGCCACGTGCATACGCCAGAGTGTCAGATACTGCATCGGCGGCTGTCCGACCAGCGACGTGAAACGCTCCGCGAATGCCGAGCGCGACATGCCCACTTCAAGGGCCAGACCTTCCGCGGTCCATGCCTCGGTCGGACGCGCATGGAGCAACGCGAGTGCACGACCAATTTGCGGATCCCGCAAGCCCGCCAGCCACCCTCGCCGTTCAGCGGGAAGGCTCTTCACGAACTGGCTCACTGCCTCGACGAACAGCAGCTCAGACAGCTTGGCGATTACGGTCGCCGAACCGAGGCGTCCCGCAGCGATCTCGCTAGCTGCGAAACGAAACGAGCTCTCGATCCAAGCTCCCGACGCAGTTGCGCGCACATCCAACTTCAACACCGACGGTAACGCCGAGAGCAGCGGACTGAAGGGCGCATCGGAGCCAAGGTATCCGCACAAGAGCTGCGTGGTTGCACCGCCACCGCCGTAGTTGATGCGAGAAATGCCACCGCCCTGCGGCGGCTGAACAATCTTTCCCGCAGGCATGAGCTCAACGTTGAGGTCGCTGCCGAACACGTGAGGGTCGTTGTGGGTAAGCAGGACGAACTCACCTGCCCGCACCTCTAACGCGTCTCCGCCGTCGACTCGCAGCTGCATGCTGCCCGCGGCGACAAAATGCGACGCAATCACGTGCCGCGGCGCTACCAGGAAAGGTTTGCAGTCGTCCGCAGACACTTTTCCACTGATGCACCAAGGCGCAGTGAACTCCGCTTCGAGGAAAACTCCTCCGGACAGCCGGATCACCCGCAGGACATCGGAAAACGCATCCACTTTTGGTCAGCCCTTCCGTCCGGAGCCTGGAGCATGACTCTAGGCGCATCGGCCATTCACTGCCGGAAGCGCACGTCGCAGATTAGCACTCGCTGAGACGCACCGATCGAAACGACCTTCACCCTCCAACGCAAAGGATCCCCAAATGAGTGCCGCTACCACCGTTCAAGCGCTCGAGTCCGGCCACGCCGCCCGTTACGCTCGAGTTCTCGCATCGTCGAAGAAATCCGAATGGCAGATCGATCGCGATTTGCTGCAAGGGCGTAGCTTCGACTTTTCGCGCAAGTTCCTGCCCGACGCGCTGTCGCGGGTTGATCGCCTGGCCTTTCTCTCCGAGGACGAGGCGCGTCTGCTCAGCCAGATACAGGGCCGCACGTATGCCTACATCTTCGGGCTCGTCGAGCGGTTTATCAGCGCCAAGATGCTCGATCAGGGTCGCGCGCACATATTCGGTGACCAGCAAGCGCTCGAAGCACTGGTGCGTTTCTCCAGCGACGAGATCAAGCACCAGGAATTGTTCCGCCGCATGGAGACGATGATCGGATCGCACCTGCCCGCCGGCTATCGTCAAGTGGCCAATCCGAACGATGTGGCGCGTGCCGTGCTGGCCGCCAGCACTTGGTCGGTCCTCGCGCTCACCTGTCACATCGAACTGTTCGTGCAATCGCATTACGCAGAAACCATCGCCGTGCGCGAAGATCTGTGCCCGCTATTTCGGGACGTGTTCAAGTTTCACTGGAGGGATGAGAGCCGGCACGTCGTGCTCGATGAGCTGGAGTGGGAGGACGAGCACGCCAAACTCTCGCCCGTGCAGCGCGATCAGGCCGTGAACGATCTGATCGCCCTCGTGGCTGCCGTCGACGGGATCCTGCAGGCTCAGTCCGCGTCCGATGCGGACTACTTTCTTCGCAACGTGGCTCGGCCCTTCAGTGTGGAAGAGAGCACGGCCACCAAAGCCACTGTGCTTTCGGCGTACCGCTGGCAATACATCATCTCTGGAGTTCAGCACCCGCACTTTGGTCGCCTGCTGAGCAGCATGACGACGCCAGCGCAGATGGCGCAGATTCAGAAAGCGCTGGCGCCGATAATGAATGGATGATCGAAACCGGGCGTCCGACCTCCGTCGGACGCCCGGCGACGAATCGTGCAACGCAGCGCCTATTCCAGTAAGACGACGACCATGACCATACCAATGTGGATGCTGCTCGGTTTCGCGACGTGGACGTTGATTCTGCTGATGACATTCGTTGGGGTGTATCGCTGGGTCAACATCCTGTTCTCAAGGGCGCCGATCGCATCGTTCCGTTCCGATCGGCTCGAAGGAGAGGATTGGTATCAGCGTGGCACGCGCGCCCACGCAAACTGCGTGGAAAACCTGCCGGTATTCGGCGCGATCGTCGTCGTGATGTCCGCTGTCGGCGTCGACGGCGTTGCGGTAGACGCCCTGTGCACCACTGTCCTGATTGCCCGTGTCTGTCAGTCGTTGGTTCATGTGTCGCACAGGCAGACCGACGCCTTCGTGGCTGTTCGGTTTTCGTTCTTCAGCGTTCAGTTACTCTCATTTCTCGCGCTCATCGTCATAGTCGTCCAACACGCCGTATAGAATCTGCGAGACGCGGGGCTGTGCAGTCGAGCGCTCGCCTGGGGACGGGTGCGAGCGACCGGTCCGCATGCGGCACCTCCCCAACCGCAGAACGAGCCGGTCCTGCCCGTCGCTACGCGGCCCTGGTTCAGAGATGGCGCTCGGGAGAGACGCATGGGATGGACGGTCGACGCCAGTCAGGTCATCCTGAGCGTCTTCGTAGCAACCCATACAGATTTGGCCCAAGCATGAGCGCAAAACCGAAGACCACTCCCGCTGGATCCCTAGCGCAGCTCGACCTTCAGGACGGGCAACAACTCGAAGACATCGGCTTCATGACCTGCATGACGCTGGTGCTGCTCGGCAACTACGCACAGACGGGTCATTTCGGTGGGCCGCTGGCCTACACGCCCTTCAACGTCGTCACGCACCTCGTCGGGCGGGATCGGGGCGGGTTGCACTTCGACTATCGGCGTCCGAAGCACCCTAATAGCGACAAGTTCATGCTGGCCGCGGGGCACTGCGCTCCGACCTGCTATGCGCTGTGGATGATCATGGGCGAAGCGCTCGCCCGGAAATACGCCGCTACGGGCGATCGCCGCTACTACGTCGCGCCGAATCTCGCGATGCTGTCGGTCGACGCGCTGGGCTTTAGGCGCGGCGCCGGCGCGCTAGCGACGCTGCTGAAGGACCACGGCCTCGCCGATCATCCGCGGTTCGCCCAGGCGAAAGGCCGCGGGATTCGCGCGCTCTCCGGTCACATCGAATCCACCGACGTCACCAACGACGTGAACGGCGGCCCTTCGGGTGTCGGTCTCGCCACGGCCGCCGGCAAAGCCGCGTTCTGGGACATCCTCGGCGCCGACATCGACTCGCCGAAGATCATCGCCTTCGAAGGCGAGTTCGCGTTGTGCGCCGGGCATGCTCAGGAGCTGAAGACGACGGCGATGGCCGTGCAGGCCGGCAAGCGGCTGCGCATCTTCTTCTCCGACAACAATGCCGGCATCGACGACGCGCTCATCGGCGGCGTCGTGCCGACCAAGCTCGCGGACGGCTACGTGCTGCCCGATCAGTGGACGTCGTACGGCTGGAACGTGTTCACGCTTCCGAACGGCAACGACTACGCACAGATCGTGGAAGTACTTGAAGACGATGGAGGACTGGGACCCCGCCGATCGCCGCCCGATGATCGTCATCGGCAAGACGACGAAGGGCTACTGGCCGGCGCCGGTTCCGAAGCAGATCGTCGGCTACGCGAGCCACCCGTTCGGCTTCAAGATGAACTCCGACTACATCGTCGGGCTCGCGAAGACCTACGAGGCTCGCTACGGCGTCAAGTTCGAGGGGATGGCGGACGGCCCGGTCGCCGACACGCGCGAGCGGCTGCTCCAGTTCAAGACGAACATCGATGTCGCGATGTCCGTGCTCGACAAGAACGGCCTCGGCGACTGGCTTGCGGATCGCCTCGTCGAGATCGGCGACCGCGTGGTCGACAAGATTCCGCTGCGGGTCGACGTCACGCGCGATCCGTTCCTCGACGACCGGCTTAAGGTAGCGAACCTTCCCGTCGAGCCGCAGGAGCTCAATGTAAAGAACGCCGTATCGGGAGCGAGCAAGACCGTGAAAGTCGCGCTCTTCCGGAAGGCGGGCGAAGCCGCCGGGCGCGCGGCGCGCGATCTCCGAGATCATCAAGTGGCTGAACTATGTCACCGACAACCGCGTGTTGACGGTGGCCGCGGATCTCTCGGAGTCGGTCAACCTCGAGCACGGCAGCCTCTGGGGCCACTACGATCCCGAAGCCAACCCGCTCGGCACGCGTCTGAAGGCCGCGATTCAGGAGGCGGGCAACGCGTCGACCGCCATCGGCCTCGTGAGCCAGAACGCCTCGGTGGATCCCGACAAGTTCGCCGGCGTCTGGGCGTTCAGCGGCACGTACGGCGCGTTCACGCCGCTCATGTATCTTCCGGCACGCGTCTGGAGCCAGCAGAACCAGGACAGCAAGTTCAAAACCGGGGTCCTGCACATCCTCTCGGCGCACTCCGGGCCCGAGACGGCTGCCGACGCGCGCACGCACTTCGGCATCTTCTCGCCGCAGGTGTGGAAGCTGTTCCCGCGCGGCCACGTCATCAACCTGAGCTTCTGGGACTACAACGACGTCGCGCCCGGCTATTTCGCCGCGGCCGAAATCGCCGCGCGCGAAAAGAAAGTCGGCATCATCACGATCGAGGTCGCGCGGCCAGACCTGCCCGTCGCCGATCGGAACACGTTCGCGGACAAAGATCTGCGCGCGGCCGCGAAGGGGCTCTACGTGATTCGCGACTTCGCGCCCGGCCCGCGGCACGGCTACGTCGTCGCCCAGGGCGCGTTCGCGACGTTCAACCTCGTGAAGGTGCTGCCGAAGCTCGTGCAGGCCGGCGTCAACGTCAAAGTCATCGCGGCCGTCAGCGAGGAGCTGTTCGACCGTCAGCCCGAAGCGTACCGCCACTCCGTTCTGCCGCCCGGGGCGAAGCAGGACATGATGTTCGTCATGGGCGGCACGCGACGCGTTTGGCCGCTTCGCAACGTCGGCGCGCAGGCTGACGACTACTCGCTCACCTCCGACTGGGACAATCAGTGGCTCACCGGCGGGCTCGAGGCGGACGTCATTGCCGAAGCGCATCTCGATCCGGACTCCGTCTTCGCCGGCGTCAAACGCTTCGCCGACGAGCGCGCCTCGCGTCTGCGAGGCGCAGCGCGCGGCGCTGGACTCGCTGGAATAAAGGCGCTGGCTAGCGGTTCTTCTTGAGCTCGGAAATACACCCAACGAAAACCCCATCTCGCTAGGGCTCGCAGACTCGTGCCGCGCGCCACGAACCGCCCCGCGCTGCGTGCCGGCGCCGTAACGCGTGGCCCAGGCCCTATTTCGTCAAGTCGAAAAACCCATCATCGACCGGCAGGGCCTTGCCCCCATCCCAATCCAGGATGGAGCCATCGGCAGCTTGCATGAACCCGAGCAGGCAGCCTTCGGATCCGTCACGCGCCGGGTGGCAGCGCACCTTGATCTTGTCGCCCGGCTTCACGTAGCCGCGCACGATCCCGAGCCGTGTAAGCCCGCCGATGCCGGTGGCCTCGAGCGCCCATGAGGTCGCTGCACCCTTCTCGTCTGTCACGTCGAGATACACCCACGAATGCGGGTTGATGAGCTGCACGCTCGTGACCGTTCCCTTGAGATCGGTGAAGAACTGTTGGTAGTTGCCATGGGAGTGATGTGCGGAGGCTGACGACACAAACGCCAGCCCGCAGATGACACGAAAGCCCAAAGCTCTACGCGACATGCTCACTCCTCGTCATTGCGGGGCGTCGATGCGCCCTTGCCCCGCCTGACTATCGGTGCCGGCGCGGTCGAACCGGCCGGGCGGTGCGTGGCCGTTCAAGTAGATGTCGGCGTTGTTGTACACGTCGCGATAGCGAAGCCCGACGCCGTTCTCGTCGAGCCAACCCAAGGATTGCTGAAACTGCTCTTGCCCGTGCATGCCCCGCGGCGCAGTGGCCTCCAGGATGTACAGCTTGTTCTCGTGCATGTGCACCGACGCGAAGGTGCGTGACTGGTCCGCGTTGTTCGTCATCTGCAGCCGATGCCCCTCGACGAGATCCACGAAGGCCCAGATGTAACTGGTCACTTTCGCGTCCCGCTGCATGAACCGCCAGCTCGCGTTGACGAGCGCTCCGCGCAGATCCGTCTTCCACTGTCCACGTCCACTCGTGGCCAACGTACCGCTACAGGTCTCCGCGCCGGGCGGGCAGGCTTCGGATTTTGCCGTGAGAATTCGCTCCAACGGGCGATAGTCGACCACCGTCATCGAGTAGCGGCTCGGACCGATCTCGGCACGGTAGACGCGCGCAGGCAGCACGGCGCCGTATTCGGACGTGTACGTCGTTTCCTCGATCCGCGGCTCCGCGGGGAAATTCAGAGTGAAGCGGTCGGCCGTGCTCGCGAACTCGATCCAGTCCTGCGGGGCACAGGGCCGGGATAGCGACAGGATCGCGACTGCAGAAAGTAGGGTTATCGAGCGCATGCGTTCCCACCCCGAGACTGCGCGCACGGGCCAATCATACGCCGCCCGAAGCTTGCGCCGATCAGTCTTTGATCTGCGCGCGCAGGGCCACTCGATCGATCTCGACCCCGTTGATGAACATCCGCGAGATGCGCCCGGCATTGAGGATGTCGTCGAGCGGGCTCGCGTCGAGCACGAGCAGATCGGCCCGCTTGCCGGGGACGAGGCTACCGCGGTCGTCCAGATGCAGGTACTCGGCGGCCCGGCTTGTCGCCGCGACCAAGGCTTGCGCGGGGGTCATGCCGGCGTCGACCATCGCCTGCAACTCGAGATGCTCGGCCAGACCGAAGAAGTGATCCTCGAGCCCCGTGTCGGCGCCGAGCACCACCTTGGCGCCGGCGGCGGCGAGCCTCACGAGACTGCGCTCGAGGATGGAGTAGCGCTCACGCGCGGCCGCGGCGGCTGTCGGATCGCGGCTGCCGAAGTCGGCTTGCATTCTCGCGATCACGCTCGGCGCTACAGACTCCTTCAACAGTTGCAGCAGCGGGTCGGCGGGCGTTAACCACGGCGGATTGCCCACTTGCGCGGCCCGGCGAGGGCTCGACATGTTCGCGTTGATGTACACGTTGCGTTTGACCATGTCGGCAATGAGCGTGTCGCTCATCTCGACATCGCGAACCAGGTGCACGAGACCGTCGATGCCGGCAGCCACCAGACCCACGGCGTCGTCGTGATAGAACACGTGCGCGTTGACGCGTAGACCCCGCTGGTGAGCCTCGTCGATCACGGCACGGTACAGCACAGGGCTCAAACGCGGCGCGCGGCCGTTGCGGTCGTCCACCCAGATCTTCACGACGTCCACCTTGTTCGCTGCGAGCTCTGCCACCGCCCTCCTCGCCTCGGTGTCCGTCGTGATCTCGTAAGCGATCCCCGCGTAGGCGGCGGCACCGGGCCCCGCATTCGGCGCACCGATGCCGCGACCCGCGACCAGCAACCTCGCGCCACCCAGCGTGCCAGCCGCCTGATCGGCGCGGATCCGATACAGCACGTCGCCGCGCTCGATTCCCTGCGACTGCACCACCGAAACGCCGAAGTACAGAGCGCGATTGAGGTCGTTCATCACCGTGTCGCGCGTGTAGTTCGCTGCCGCGTACGTGAGGCCTCGCTGGAAACCCGGGTGCACGTGAGTACTGATCACGGTGGGCATCACGGCCTTGCCCGCGAGATCGATCACCCGGGCTGTTGCGCCGGCGCGCACCGCGATTTCGGCGGACGTTCCGACCGCTACGATTTTGCCGCCACCGAAGGCGATGGCCTGCGCCACGGTGTTGCGGCCGTCCACGGTGATGACCGTTCCGTTGACCAACGCAAAATCCACGCGCGGCTGCGCGGCGCCGCAGGCCGCGACCGCCGCGGCGAAGACTCCGACCAGAACGCGGATTGGAACGGCTACTCGCTCAAGCCGGCTCATGGCCCGACCTTAAAAGAGCGTGCCACCCGTAATCTTCTGGCCTGCCATCAGCTTGGCCTTGACCGGATTCCAGACCTTGGCGCCGGTGCCGACGGCGGTCGCAATGGGGCTCGAGTTCATTGTCGTGTTTCTCCCGGACGGCTGGCTGACTTTACCCCCATTCGTCGCTCGTTCTAAAGGCGCTCGAGGTAGTAAGCTCACGCGCGTCGCGTGGTGCCGTGGAGAACCGTTCGTGCCGTTGTCGCCCCTCGTGCTCGCGTGCCTCGCCGCTACCTGGCTGATTTGGGGCTCGACGTACCTCGCGATCAAATTCGCGCTCCCGAGCTTTCCGCCCTTCTACCAGATGGGCTCGCGGTTTCTCGTGGCCGGCACGTTGTTGCTCGCATGGCAGTGGTTTCACGGCCGCGCGTTACCGACACGCGTGGAATGGCGCAACGCGCTGATCATTGGCGCGTTGCTGCTCGTGACCGGGATGGGTTTCACGGCGTACTCCGAGCAGACCGTGGCGTCGGGTTTGATCGTGGCGTACATCGCGATCATTCCGATCATCGTCACCGCCATGAACCTGCCGTTCGGCCTCAAGCCCAGTCGCCTCGAGCTCTGCGGCATGCTCGTGGGCGTCGCGGGAGTGCTGATGCTGGTCCGCGGCGAGGCGTTCACAGCGTCGCCTACGGGGCTCGCCGCCATCACGATCGCCTGCCTCAGCTGGTCTCTCGGCAGCGTGCTGAGCCCGCGCCTGCCGCTCGCGCGGGGCGCGATGGGCTTCGCGAGCGAGATGCTCTGCGGCAGCGCCATCCTGCTCGTGCTCTCGGTGGCCATCGGCGAGCGGCCCGAGTGGCCACCGCAATCGTTCGCAGTGGGGGCGTGGGTCTACCTGATCGTGTTCGGTTCGTTGATCGCGTTCAACGCCTACATGATCCTGCTGGGGCGCGTGAGCGCCGCGCTCGCTTCGAGCTATACGTTCGTCAATCCCGTGATCGCAATGACGCTTGGAATCTGGCTCGGCGGCGAAGCGGTCACCACGTTCGAGTGGGCAGCTGCCGCCGTCATCACCACGGGCGTGGTGTTGCTCGTGATCGGCCGCCGACCGGCGAAGGTAAGAGCGTAGACGCGAGGCATCCCGGCGAGCCCGCGCTTCCAGCGCGGCGCTCCGAGTTACAGCGCTGAAGCAGGCGCGAACTTTCGCGCTCCGACCGATCCGGCTATTCTCGCGGAACATGACGACGCGCCACGACTACTCGAAGCACGCGCTCTCTTTCGCCGCAGGTCTCGCACTTTTCCTGTGCGCGGTCGGCAGCCCCCCACCAGCGCAAGCCGACAGCGTGGTCGAGCCCGCGCGGCTATCCGCTCACGTCAAGACGCTCGCGTCAGACGCGTTCGAAGGCCGGGCTCCGGCGACACCGGGCGAGCAGAAGACGGTGGCCTATCTCACGGAACAGATGCGGGCCGCGGGGCTGCAACCCGGCGGCGACCTGAAGAACGGCGCGCGCGCATGGACGCAAGACGTGCCGCTCGCGCAGTTCAGCATCGAACGCCCCATCGACCTCAGCGTCACCGCAGGCGCGCAGCGACAGCCGCTCGCCCAAGGGAAAGACATCGCCGTGCGCGCCGCGGCGACGAACGTGGATCGGGTGCAGGTGAACGACGCGCCGCTGGTGTTTCTCGGCTACGGCGTGACGGCCCCGGAACGTCAGTGGGATGATTACCGGGGCGTCGACCTACACGGCAAGATCGCGATCGTCCTCGTGAACGATCCCGACTTCGAAACCGGCACCGGGCTGTTTGCCGGGCGCGCGATGACCTACTACGGGCGCTGGACGTACAAATACGAAGAAGCCGCGCGGCACGGCGCGCTCGGCGTGCTGATCGTCCACGAAACCGAGCCGGCCTCGTATGGCTGGGCTACGGTGGAGAACTCCAACACCAATGCGGTCTTCGACATCCTGCGCGACAACCCGCGGCAGACTCATGTGGACGTCGAAGCCTGGATCCAGCGCGACGTGGCCGTACGCCTGTTCAGGCAAGCGGGCCTCGATTTCGAACAGTTGAAGAAGCAAGCCCAGGCGAGCACGTTCCGGGCTGTGCCTCTGCAAGGCGTCACGTTCTCCGCGAGCTATCGCGTGAAACGCGCGACGGTGGTCTCGAAGAATGTCGTCGGTGTCCTCCCCGGCGCCACCCACCCCGAGCAAACGCTCATCTACTCGGCCCACTGGGATCACCTCGGCACCGGCGCGCCGGACGCGACGGGCGACCGAATCTTCAACGGCGCCGCGGACAACGCAAGCGGCATAGCGGCGCTGCTCGAACTGGCGCGCCTCTTCAGCTCGGCGCCGCGGCCCGCGCGCTCGGTGCTGTTCCTCGCACTCACGGCCGAAGAGCAGGGCCTGCTCGGCTCCGAGTACTACGCTGCCCGCCCGCTCTACCCGCTCGAGACCACGGCCGCGGCGCTGAATATGGACCACCTGGGTCTATTCGGGCCCGCGCACGATTTCGGCGCCGCCGGCGAGAACACGCTGGTCGATGAGCTTGCCGCTGCCGGCGCGAGACACGGGCGCACGCTCTCCCCCGACCCGAGGCCCGAGGCAGGCAGCTTCTTCAGGTCCGATCACTTCCCGCTGTCGAAGGCGGGTGTGCCGGCGGTATCGTTTGGGCCGGGCGACGACCTCGTCAACGGCGGCAAGGCACGGGGTACCGCCCTGCGCGAGGACTTCAACACGAATAAGTATCACCAGCCGAAGGACGAGTGGAGCGAGAGCCTCGACTTCACCGGAGAAGCCGAAGACGTGACGCTGCTGTACGAAGTTGGACGCTCGCTCGCCGACTCGACGCGCTGGCCGGAATGGAAGGCAGGCAGCGAGTTCAAAGCGCGGCGCGACCAGTCGGCGCCACAGCGTCGGTGACCACGATCATCAGGTCCGCACGCACAGACCCGAGCGCACCGCCGCGTGGTGTTCGTCGCAGCTGCGGCGTTGCGTTATCGTGGCCGCAGTGACGCAACCGTTGGACAGGCGCTTCTTCGGTCACCCCGCCGGGTTGGCCACCCTCTTCTTCACCGAGATGTGGGAGCGCTTCAGCTACTACGGCATGCGCGCGTTCCTCATCCTCTACATGACGGCGCCGGCGGCGACCGGCGGGCTGGCCCTGGCCGATGCGGACGCGGCGTCGATCTATGGCACCTACACGGGCGCCGCGTGGGGCGCGGCGATCTTCGGCGGCTTCGTCGCCGATCGTTTCCTGGGCCAATACCGCAGCGTGCTGCTCGGCGGCACTGCGATCATGCTGGGCCATTTCACGCTGGTGTTCACCGCGCTGCCGTTCTTCTATACGGGGCTGGCGCTGATCGTCGTCGGCACGGGCTTGCTGAAGCCCAACGTCAGCACGCTCGTCGGATCGCTCTATGCGCCCGGAGACCGGCGGCGCGACGCCGGCTTCTCGATCTTCTACATGGGCATCAACTTGGGCGCAGTGCTTGGCCCGCTCGTCGCCGGGTACCTGGCGCAGCGCGTGAGCTGGCACATCGGCTTCGGCTGCGCCGGCATCGGCATGTTGTTCGGGCTCGGCCAATACGTGCTCGGCAAGAAGCGGTTACAGCCCGGCGCTGGACCGAATCGGCACACGGCCAAACGCAGCGCCCCTTTCCGCCGCGCCGGCACTCACGACCCGAAGCCGCCGCGCCGCGCGTCTGACGCGAGCGGAATGGCGGCGGATCGGCGTCATCGTAATTCTCATCGCGGGCGCCACGCTGTTCTGGGCTGCGCTACGAGCAGGCGGGATCGACACTGAATCTGTTCGCCGATCGGTACACGCGGCTCGAGATATTCGGCTTCGGCTTTCCGTCGTCGTGGTTTCAGACGGTGCAGCCGTTTTTCGTCATCGTGCTCGCGCCCGTGTTCGCCGCCGTGTGGGTGAAGCTCGGGCCGCGCGAGCCCTCGGTCATCGGCAAATTCGCGTTCGGCCTGTTCTTCATGGCGCTCGCGTTTCTCGCTGCTGGTGCCGGCGGGCGCGCTGGCGCAGAGCGGCGAGCGGGATCCGCGTCAGTCCAATGTGGCTCGTCGTGGCCTATTTCTTATCGGAGATCGGCGAGCTCGCGATCGAGCCCCGTGGGCCTTAGCGCCGTCACGAAACTGGCGCCGTCGCGCATCGTCGGGCTGATGATGGGGCTGTGGTTCCTGGGCCTGCTTTCGGCAACAAGCTTGCCGGCTGGGCCGCCGGATTCTTCGGCAGCATGCCGCTCGAGTCGCTATTCGGAATCGTGGCCGGCATCCTCATGGCCGGCGCGATCGTGATGCTGATCCTCGTCGCGTCCCGTGCGCCGCGGCGTCGACGAGGCGCGTTAGCGCCCCATCACCAGCCGCACGTCTTGCCGGCGTTCTGCTCCTTGAGCCACGCCGCGAGCGGCGCGTAGTACGCGAGCAGCGCCGAGCCGTCGATGGCTTGCTGTACCCGTGAACGCCGCGAGCGCCTCGGGCCACGGTTTCGAAGCGCCGAGCTCGAGCATGGCATTGAGGCGCGCGCCGACCTCCTTCGAGCCGAAGAACGTGCACCGATGCAGCGGGCCCGTCCAACCGGCCTCATCGCACGCTGCCTTGTAGAACTGATACTGGAGCAGACGCGCAAGAAAATAGCGCATGTACGGCACGTTGGCCGGAATGTGGTACTTGGCGCCGGGATCGAAAGCCTCGGCGGACGCTCGACCGGCGGCGCGCACGCCCTGATACTTCGTTCGCAGCGCCCACCAGCCCGAGTTGTACGTGGCCGGCGTCAGCTCGCCGGAGAAGACCTGCCAGCGCCACTTGTCGACGACGAGCGCGAACGGCAGGAACGCGACACCGTCGAGCGCCTGCTGCATGAGCAGCCCCAAATCCCTGGCGGCGTCGGGCACCCGTTCGATGAGACCGATCTGGTGCAGGTACTCGGGCGTGATCGACAGCATGATCGTGTCGCCGATCGCCTCGTGAAACCCGTCGTTGGCGCCGCCACGAAACAGCGCGGGCTGTTCCTTGTAGGCGCGCTGATAGTAGTTGTGGCCGAGCTCGTGATGGATCGTGCGGAAGTCTTCGCCGTTGACTTCCATGCACATCTTGATGCGCAGGTCATCGCGACCGTCGAGGTCCCAGGCGGAGGCGTGACACACCACTTCGCGTCCCGCAGGGCGCACGATCTGGGAGCGCTCCCAGAAGGTGTCCGGTAACGGTGCGAAGCCGAGCGACGAGAAGAACGCCTCGGCCGTCTTCGTCATCTTGATGGGGTCGTAGTGCTTGTCGACGAGTAGCTTGTCGAGGTCGATGCCTCCGGTCGCGCCGGCAGGCGCGGCTACGTCGTCGAGCGCTTCCCAGCTCTGCGCCCACATGTTGCCAAGCAGATCCGCGCGGATCGGTCGATCGAGCGGCACGACGCTGTCGCCGTACTCGCCGTTCAACTTGCGGCGAACGTAGCAGTGGAGGTCGTCGTAGAGCGGCTTCACCTGACCCCAGAGCCTGTCGACGTCCGCGGCGAACGCGTCCGGCGGCATGTCATAGCTCGAACGCCACAGCACTCCTACGTCGGCGAAGCCGAGCTCCCGCGCGCCCTCGTTGGCGATCTCGACCATGCGCGCGTAGTCGGTCTTCATACCCTGTGCGTAGTCGTGCCACTTGGTCCAGACCTCTTCGAGCTTCTTCGGGTCGCGCAGCGTGCTCATGAGCCGTTCCGTTTCGCTCTGCGGAACGACACGGCCCTCGAAGTCGATCTTGCCCGTGCCGTAGGCGCTCTGTAGTCGCGTCGTGATATCCGCGAGCTCGCGCGCCGCGCCCGGCCGCTCCGGGGCGGGGAGACCAACGTCGCGTTTGAGCAGCTCGAGCTTGCGCCGGGCGTCGGCGGGCACTTCGACCCCGTCGAACTTCACCGCCCGCTTCGCGTAACCCACCTGCAGCTCGGTGGTTCGCGCGTCGACGTTCGCGACGAGCCAATCGGTGTCGAAGTTGATGTACGTGGCGTTGACCCAGCCCACGCGCGCGGACTCCTCGTAAAGCGCGGTGTACTGCTTCTCGACCTCGTCGAGAAACGCGAGCGCCTCGGCAGCAGTCGGGTCTTTCGCCACCGCGGCGGATTCCGGGGCCGGAGCGCAGGCGGTGAGGTGGATGGCGAGCGATGCCATCAACACGTGGGCAGCAGTGGCTTTCCGCAGCATGGCGATACTCCCGTACGTCCGATCTTGACGCTGGCGAGTGCCGCGCGACCGAGAAAAGCCCCGCGCGCCGCTCACGCACGCACCTTTATCACGTCATTCAATTCGAGCCAACCGCCCGGGCCGGGACTCTATTGTGCGCCGCGCTCCGCGAGTGCCGTCACGAGAATCTTCTCGGCGGCCGGGAACTCGCGGCCCGTGTTCGCGAGGAACACGCCGCGCGACATCATGAGTGGCGTCCAGCCCAGGTCCGTCTTCGCGTCGACCTTTGCACCATGATCGACGAGGTACTGCACGATCGACGGTTGGTTCGCGAGGATCGCACCGTGCAGCGCCGTGCTGCCACTCCAACGTGGATCGCCGGTGCCGAGATCGCGCAACTGGGCGATGTTGTGCGGGTAGTACAGCAACGTGTACTCGGCTTCGCCCACCATCTTGTAGCTGCCGAAGTGCGCGGCGGCGTTGATGTCGTTGCCAAGCTCGATCGCAGCCTTCACGGCCTCGAGCCGCTCGGCTTCGGAGACGCCGGTGAAGGGCCCGGGAGTTTCGCCCTCCCACGTGTCGAGCCCCGCTGCAACCATCAGCGGCGTGATGCCGAAGCGGTTCGTGATGTTAGGGTCCGCGCCACCCGCCGCGAGCAAACGCATGAACTCGGCATCGCCGTTTTTCGCCGCGACGTAGAACGCGGTCGCACCGTTGTACGTCAGCAAGTGCCGGCCGAGCACCATGCCCGGCGGATTGCGCGTGGTGCCGCCGACGGTGTCGAAGCGCATCTCCGGCCAATCGACGCGAACGTTCGGGTTCGCGCCATGCGCGAGCAGCTTCTTCGCGAGCTCGATGCTGGTCACACCACCCACGGGTCGCGGTGCGATCGGCGGCAGGTCGCCAACTCCAGCATCGCCCGTCGAGCCTGGATTGCGCAGCCACGCGACGATGTGGAGCGACGAGGCGCGCGCATCGGGCAAGTTCGGGTCTGCCTGGTAGTCGAGCAGCACCGACGCCGCCTCGTAGAACGCGTTCACGATCGCGACGTTCAACGCGCTCGTGCCGTCCGGCGCCAGGTCGTTCGCGTTCGCGCCATGATCGAGCAGGTAGCGCAGCGTGTCGACCCGCGTCTCGCGCACGGCGAACAAGAGCGGTGTCGAGCCCGCCTTCGATTTCGCGTTCACGTTGGCCCCGGCATCGACCAACGCGGCCACGACGTCGAGATGGCCCTCGCCTGCGGCCCACATCAGCGCGGTCTGGCCGCGAAAACCCTCGGCGGCGTCGACCGCCGCGCCATGCGCGAGCAGCGCCTCGACGGCATCGACCTTGCCCGTGCGCGCCGCGGTCATGAGCGGCGTCTGCCCTTCACGCGAGGTCGCGTTGACGTCGGCACCTGCCGCGATCAGCCGTTCGACTGCGGCGCGATCGCCGTTGACGGCGGCGAGCTCGAGCGGTGTGACATTGAAGCGCGTCTTCGCGTTGACATCGGCGCCTGCCAGGAGCAGCGCGTCGATTACGGCTAAGTCGTTGACCTCTGCGGCAACGTGTAGCGCCGTCGTGCCGTCGCCTTCAACGGCGTGCACGTCGTCGCCGCGGTCGAGCAACGCGCTCACCGCCGCGCGGTCATGGCGTTTGACGGCTTCGATCAGGGCGCTGGAGCCGGCGGCGTGCGCTGCCCCACTCGTGGCGAGAAGGACCGCCATGGCTGCTGCGAGCAGTAAACGTAACACCGGCTGTTCCCCCTGCGGCGCCTACCGGTGCAATATACAATGCGTCGAATTCGATCGGCCACAAAACTTGATGGCTCGAGGGGGAAAACGGCTGCTGTTCATCGTCCCGGTTCTGGCCGCCGCCGGAGTCGGCGCCTCCTGGTGGGCACTGCAAACCCACGCCGACCGCAACGCGACCAGCGACCTGCTCGCGCACTACTGCGTCGATTGCCATAACCCGATCGACCTCACGGCCAACCTCGTGATCGACCCCAAGAGCCTCGCCGGGGTCGGCGCCCACTGCCGAGCAGTGGGAGAAAGTCGTCCGCAAGCTGCGCGCCGAATCGATGCCGCCGGACAATCCGCGGCCGCCGCACGACGACTACGTGCAGGCCGCGGCGTTCCTCGAGGGCCAGCTCGATGCGGCGGCCGCGACGCAACCGAACGCGGGCGACGTGCCGCTATTCCGCCGCCTCACGCGCACCGAATACAAGAACGCGATCCGCGACCTCGCTGGCGCTCGACCATCTGCCGAGCGAGCTCGACTTCGAGCTGCTGCTGCCCGCCGACAACGCGAGCAGCGGCTTCGACAACATCGCGGACCTGCTGTTCGTCTCACCGGTCGTCATGGAACGCTACATCGCCACCGCGCAGAAGCTCGCGCGGCTCGCGGTCGGCGACCCGCGCACGCCGGTCATGGTGAACATCCTGAAGCTCTCGGAGCAGCTGCCCCAGGACGAGCGCCTCGACGCGCTGTCCTTCGGCACGCGCGGCGGGCTCGCGGTCGACAGCTACTTTCCGCTCGACGCCGAGTACACGTTCGAGATCGAAACGGCGCAGCGGTGCGCGCGAGCAACACGAGATCGAGATCAGCCTCGACGGCGTACGCGCCGACGTGCAAGGCGATCGGGGCGCCGAGCCCGGTTCCGCGATCGTTTCGAGACGCCGGATCGCGTGCTGTTCCGCGTGCCCGTCACGGCCGGGCCGCACCTCGTCGGCATCACGTTCGTCGAGCGCTCGGAGGCGCTCGACGAGGGCCTCGTGCGCGTTCGCGCAGCGCAGCCGCGGCACGCTGCCTGCCATCGCGATCGCGACGATTCGCGGCCCGTACGCACCGACCGGGCGCCGGCGACACGCCGAGCCGACGGCGCATCTTCGTCTGCCGCCCGAGCGCGGCCGAGGACAGAGACGCCGTGCGCGCGCGAAATCCTGACGACGCTCGCGCGGCACGCGTATCGGCGCCCGGCCACGGACGAAGACCTCGCAGCGCTCATGCCGTTCTACGAGCAAGGCCGCGCCGAAGGCGGCTTCGACGCCGGCATCCAGCTCGCGCTCGAGCGCCTGCTCGTGAGCCCGCAGTTCCTGTATCGCGTCGAACGCGAGCGGAGTGGCGCCGTAGCGGCGCGCGCGATCGACGCGCCTGAAGTGCGCGTTGCGAATAGCGGTGCGGCGTCGGCGGCGGCCCGACACGAGCCGCCGATCGGCGTCGCACCGGTGAGCGACGTCGAGCTCGCATCGCGGCTCTCGTTCTTCCTGTGGAGCAGCATCCCCGACGACGAGCTGCTGCAAACCGCCGCTCGACGGCCGGCTCCACGACTCCGGCGTCCTGCGCGCGCAGGTGGAGCGCATGCTCGCCGATCCGCGCGCCGAATCGATGGTCACGAACTTCGCCGCGCAATGGCTGTTCCTGCGCGACGTCGAGGCCAAGGAGCCCGACATCTTCCTGTTCCCGGATCACGACGTGGCTCTGCGCCGCGCGCTCGAGCGCGAGACGGAGCTCTTCGTCGGCAGCGTGTTGCGCGGCGGCGGCAGCGTCGTCGACCTGCTCACTGCGCGCTACACGTTCTTGAACGAACGCCTGGCGAAGCACTACGGCATCGCGAACGTCTACGGCAGCTATTTCCGGCGCGTCGAGCTCGGCGCCGACAGCCCGCGCGGCGGCCTGCTGTCGCAGGGCAGCCTGCTGACCGTCACGTCGTATTCGACCCGCACGTCGCCGGTGCTGCGCGGCAAGTACGTGCTCGACAACCTGCTCGCCTCGCCCCCGCCGCCGCCGCCGCCCGACGTGCCGGCGCTGAAGACCGAGGACGATCAGGCCGGCGGCGCGCCGCTCACGATGCGCGCCGCGATGGTCAAGCACCGCGCCAACCCCGTCTGCGCGAGCTGCCACGCGAAGATGGACCCGATCGGCTTTGCGCTCGAGCACTTCGACGCGGTGGGCCGCTGGCGCGACACGGATGCGGGCCAGCCAATCGACGCGCGCAGCCAGCTGCTCGACGGCTCGACGATCGACGGGCTCGAAGGCGTGCAGTCGCTGCTGCTGCGCCACCCCGAGCTCTTCGTCACGCGCGTTCACCGAGAAGCTCATGATGTACGCGCTCGGCCGCAACGTGCAGTACTACGACGCACCGGCCGTCCGGGCGATCGTGAGAGGTGCGGCCGAGCAGAACTATGCGTTCTCCGCTATCGTAGGCGGCATCGTCGACAGCGTGCCGTTCCGGATGCGGAACGTGTACGCGCCTAAGGACGCGCAGACGGCCGCAACCGCGCAAGCAAGCGCAGGGCCTTCGGGAGGCACGCCATGACGTTCATTACGAAGCGAACGCTGCCGCGACGCACATTCCTGCGGGCGGCCGGCGCGACGATCGCGCTGCCGATGCTCGACTCGATGCTGCCGGCTTTCGGCGCCGACGCCGCACCGTGGATACCGCGGCTCGGATTCATGTACGTCGGCAACGGCATCGTGCACCGAACGTTCAAGCCCGCCACCGAAGGCGCGCGGCTTCGATCTGTCGCCCGTGCTGCAGCCGCTTAGCTCCCTGCGCAAGCAGCTCACGGTCGTGAGTGGCCTCGATCACAAGCAGGCAGAGAACTTCGGCGACGGCACCGGCGACCATCCACGATCCTCGGCCGCGTGGCTCACAGGCGTGCATGCGTGGGACCGCACACGGCCCGGCGTCGAGGTGAAACTCGCGACGAGCGCCGATCAGCTCGCCGCGGACGTGCTCGGCAAGACCACGCCCGTGCGCTCGCTCGAGCTCGCGGTCGATACCGCAACGCAGAGCGCGTGCGACGCCGGCGACTGCTTCTACGTGAACACGGTGTCGTGGCTGAACGAGACGACGCCGAACCTTACCGAAAATCATCCGCGGCTCGTGTTCGAGCGCCTGTTCGGCGACGGCGGTTCGGGAGCCGAACGGCTCGCGCGGATCAGGAAGACGACCAGCATCCTCGATTCCGTGCGCGAGGAAGCGCGTCGCCTGGCCGCCAGCGTCGGCGCCGGGGACCGTACGAAGCTCGACGAGTACCTCGATTCCGTGCGCGAGATCGAGCAGCGGATTCAAGGTGCGGAGTCCGGCGACCAGCACGAAGTGGCGCTGCCCGAGCGCCCCACGGGCATCCCCGCGTCGTTCGACGAGCACACGAAGCTCATGCTCGATCTGGCGCTGCTCGCGTTCCAGACGGATACGACGCGCGTCTTCAGCATGATTCTCGCGCGCGAGGTCAGCAACCGCTCGTATCCGCAGATCGGCGTGCCCGATCAGCACCATCCGGTCTCGCATCACCGCAACGACCCGGCACTGATCGAGAAGAAGACGAAGATCGACGCGTACCACGTCTCGTTCCTGGGCTATCTCGCGGCGAAGATGCAGGCCACGCCCGAGGGCGACGGCACGCTGCTCGACCAGAGCCTGCTGATGTACGGCGGCGGCATGGGCGACGGCAATCTCCACCGACACACGGACTTGCCTTGCGTGCTGCTCGGCAACTTGGGCGGCCGCTTGAAGCCGGGGCGCCACATCGCCTATCCCGGCGGCACGCCGATGACGAACCTCCTTGTCACGCTGCTCGACAAGGTCGGCGTCGAAGTCGGCGCGATCGGCGACAGCACGGGCCGGCTCACGCCCGATTACCTGTCCAACGTCTAGCGCCCCTCAGAGAAATCCGATCGCGCGCCCCATGATGGCGACGCCCAGGTACAGGCCCGTCGAGACGATGGCGATGAGCCATGCTGCAGGCGTACCGCCCGCGGTGCTCGCGCGCAGCGCATACGGCTGGCGAACCGCGAACGTGAAAACGATAGCTGCCGCCAGAAAGTACATCTTCCACCAGAAGCCGATGTTGTAGTAGTACTTGCCGGCGGCGAGCGACGAGAACATTAGAACTCCGGTCAGCACGATTCCGATCAAGCTGCCGATCAGCCAGGGACGAGCCGCGGCGGCTACCTCGGACACCTTCTGATTCCGAAAGCCGAACCCCAGGAGGCGCGCGTCGACCACGAGCACCGCGCCGCCGATGACCGCGAGCGACAGCAGGTGGAAGGATTCGATCAGCGCAAAGGCGTATTTCGAGTTGTTGATCGTCATGGCGAGCGGACGTCGCCTCGATCCATTGAAACAGCGGAAGCATCGACACCGGTATTCTCCGCAGCGTCAGTACAGGGGCGCGAACCAGTTGTAGGCGATCAGCCGCCCGCAAAAGACGATCACAATCCAGAGCGTGATCGAGGTGATGCCGACGATGTGCGCGGACTTGGGCAGCGGCTGCGTATCCCACTGCACGAGCTTCCGACCGATGCCGTAGTGGAACGCGACGGCGTTCAGGCCGGCGAGCACCAGGGCGACGGCCTTGATGCGAAAGAAGATGCTGGCCCAGTAGCGCACCGGCTCGCCGCAGAACAGGATGACGCCGCTTAGCGTCATGATGACGAAACCGACCAGGATCCACGGCGACAGTCTCGCCCAAGTTTCGGATACGGACGCGCTGCGCACGCCGACGTTGAACAGGCGCAATTCCCAGAACAGCAACATACCGAGAAAAACGCAAAGACCAATCACGTGGATACCGTCCACGATGCCCCAGACGTAGGCCGACTCGCGAAACGCGGTGCTCAAGTCGGAGTCTTGAATGACCTGCAGGAAGGGGACGATCGACAACGGAGCGATACCTATTCGTTAGCTGCCCAGGATAGAGAGCCAAGCGGGAAGGACGCGGATTCTACTTCGATCGAACGGCTCCGAGACACTGCCCTGCTCTGATACTGCGCCCGGAGCGCGAGTGACGTGCGGCGCCTCACCCTGCGCTCAGCTATTTTTTGCTGACGGCGGCCTCCGGCGTCGGTCGCCGTCCCTCGTCCAGCAACGCGTGATGCTTGCGCTCCTTGAAGCGCCAGCCCTGAGCGGTCTTCACGTAGGTATCCTCGTAGTATCCGTCGCTCTCGATCTTGTTCGGGTTTCCGCCCAAGCCAATCATCAGCATGTCCACGGTGCCTTTCGCTCCGTCCGCCGTCGGCGTGATGATGTGGTTCGCGTACAGGTGGTGCACGCCCTGCTCGATCCAGGGAACGTTCTTGCACCCTTTCGAGCCGCCACCGGAAACCTCGGCGAGCTTCTCGCGCCCTTGGATGCCGGGTATCAGCTTACCGTTCACGTCGGGCAAGAAGACGCCGTCCGGCGTGTAGAGGTCCGCGTAGTCGTACCCGTTGTTGGAGCACGTGTCGAGAGCGCGCGCGTACTTCGCAATCAGCTGTTGAATCTGAATGTAGTCGAGCGCGGTGAGCTCCACCGCCTTCTGGGCCAGGCTCGACGGCGGCAGCGCGAGGATGGCGAGGACGGCGGCGGCCCCGACAAACGACCGAGTGGACATGGAAGGGTCTCCCTGGAATCGAGCCTGCGGTGGGTTGCTCCGGCGTGACGAAGCTCAGAGCTTCGCCGTCGGTTTGATGTTGGCGTTCAAGTGAAACAAATTGGTCGGGTCGTATTGGTTCTTGAGCTGCACGAGGCGCGCGTAGTTGTCGCCGTAGGTTCCGCGCAGGCGCTTCTCGTCCTCCGAAGGCTCGGTGTTGACGTAGTAACCCTTCGTGAACGAATCGAACGGCTTCCACAGCTCGCGCATGACCGTGGCATTGCGCTGGTCCTGCGTGTGGTCCGCCCAAACACCGAAAATCAACAGATCCCACTGCGCTTCTCGGTTCCAGTACGCCGTGGCGTCCGGCCTGACCCGTGCGGTTGCGCCCGCAAGAGCACCGAGTCCGATGCCGTTGAACCACTGCGGCGCGTTGTCCGAGGCGTGGATGACCTCCGTAATCAGAGCGTCCGGAACGGCGTTCAAGAACCCGGACTTCACGTAGAAGCCAAGCCCGGCCGGCATAGCGGGAGGAGCGGAGCCGGTCGGGCCCAACTGCGCAGCCACGTAGCTCTTCACGGCGGTGGTGTCGAGCACCGGCTTACCGAGCTTCGCGAGCGGCGCAAGCAATCGTTCCCCGTCGCTCGGCTTGCCCGCGTACACCGCTTCGATCTCGGCATATCGCCCTGCCGGAACGGGGCCGCTCGCGTCGACGACCGTAATGCCGCCGCTCAGGTACAACTCGTCCGGCGCCTCTTGCCCAAGGTCGAACAGCGCGCGCAGAACGGTGCGCGTCTCGTTGTAGGGATACAGGCGGGTGCCGGCCAATACCGGATGGTCGAGCGGATGCAGCTGGTACTCGAAATTGGTGACCACACCAAAGTTGCCGCCGCCACCGCGCAGGCCCCAGTAGAGATCCTGATTCTCGTGGGCGCTGGCTGTCCGTAGTTTGCCGTCCGCCGTAACAATCTCGTAGGCGAGCACGTTGTCGCAGGCCAACCCAAGCAACCGCATCAGGCGTCCCTGACCGCCACCGAGCGTGAGGCCGGCGATGCCCGTGTCGGCCGCCGTACCGAGGGGCGTCACCAAGCCGACGGACTGGGTCTTCGCGTCGAGATCCACGAGCAGCGTTCCGCCCTCGGCATTGGCGGTGCGTCGGGTCGAATCGAGCTGAATCCCCCGCATGGAAGACAGATCGATCATCAGCCCGCCGTCGCAGCTGGATTGACCCGTAATGCTGTGGCCGCCGCCCTTCACGGCGGTGAGCAACGAATGCGAGCGCGCGAAGCTCACGGCCTGAACGACATCGCGCGTGCTCGTACAGCGCGCGATGAGCGCGGGGTGACGATCGAACGCACCGTTCCATGTACGCCGCGCCTGATCGTAGCCCTCGTGCTGCGCGAGCAGCAGTTGACCTTGCAGGCTGGCGCCGAAACCCTTGATGTCGGCGGCCGTGAGCGTGACCGGCTTTCCGGAGCCACCGACCGCGGTGAGCGTGTCCGGAATCGAGTTGGCGCTGGATACGTCTGCCCACAGCGCGCGCGCCGGTAGCAGCGCGGCGGTAGCCGCTGCGGCGCCGAGAAACTGGCGCCTGCCGATGCGCGCCGTCCAGTCCGAATACGCAAATGGGTGGAAGGTGCTCACGCTGTTTCCCCTGTGAGTCGATTCTTGTCGACAGAGCGCAGGACGGCTCGCAGCCGATTCTGCTCCAGTCGCGGCTGCGGCGATAGCCGCGGGCGGCGCATCCTATAATCCCCGCATGGCTTCATTGGCTGTTCGGCGGACCATGGGCGCAGCGGTCCAACGCCCCGTCGTTCCGCGCCTGCGCTGGCGCATCGGCACGCTACTCGGCGTCGGCGTGCTCATCAATTACTTCGATCGCATCAGCCTCTCCGTCGCGGGGCCGCAGCTCCAGCAGCAACTCGGCCTCGACGCAGCAGACTTGGGTTTGCTCTTCAGCGCCTTCTTCTGGAGCTACGCGCTGCTGCAAATCCCGAGCGGTATGCTGCTCGATCGCTTCGGCGTCATGCGCATCGGGCGCTGGACCGCGCTTCTGTGGGGCGTCGCCTCGATGATCACGGCCTGCGCCGGCGGATTCGTGGGCATATTCGTCGCGCGACTACTGCTCGGCGTCGCGGAAGCGCCTAGTTTCCCCGCGAATGCCAAGGCGACGGGCCACTGGTTTCCGCGCACCGAGCGCGCCTTGTCCACGGCGCTGTTCGATGCGGCCGCCAAGTTCTCGAACGTGATTGGCGTGCCGTTGGTGGCGTTGGCGGTCGTGAGCTTCGGATGGCGGTGGGGCTTCGCTTTGGTGGCTGCCTTGAGCTTCGGGTACTTCGTCGCGTACTGGTGGCTGTACCGCGACCCGAGCCGGCATCCACGCCTCACTTCCGCCGAGCGCGACTACATCGTCAGCCACGGCGCTGTGCCCGAGGGACGCGAGGCAGCCGGCGCCGCCGGCATGCTGGGATACCTGCTGCGGCGTCGCAAGGTATGGGGCCTCACGATCGGATTCGCGGCGTACGGCTACTGCTTCTACATGTTTCTCACGTGGCTGCCGTCCTACCTCGTGCAGACCATGCACATGAGTGTGCTTCAGTCGGCCGGTTTTTCGGCCATCCCGTGGGCCTGCGCAACGGTGTCCGATCTCGTCGTGGGCGGTTGGCTGATCGACCGACTGATCGCAAGCGGATGGGACGAGACGCGCGTACGCCGTAGCGTGCTTCTCTCCGGCATGGCTGCAGGTCTCACAGTGATCGGGGCAACCACGACCACCGACCCGGTCGTGGCCATCGTGTGGATTTCCATTGCGCTGAGCGGACTGGCGGCGGCCGCACCCGTGGGCTGGTCGCTGCCATCGCTGATCGCTCCACCAGGCGGCGTAGGCACCGTCGGCGGCATCATGAACTTCGCCAACAACATGATGGGTGCGGCGGCCCCAATCGTGACGGGCTTCATCGTCGGCAACACGCAGGCGTTTACGAACGCCTTCGTCGTAGCGGGTGCCGTGCTGATCTTGGGCATAGCGGCGTTCGTGGTGCTGCTCGGCCGCATCGAGCCGCTGCCCGGGCCCGCGGGGAGCGCGTAGCGATAGGGGTTATAGTGGTGGGTGGGGACGAAAACGGGGGCACGGTTCGCATGCAGCACCGGTCGTGGCTCATCGCCGCGGTAGGCGCGGCCATCGTCGGCGGTGGTGCGCTGCTGCATTACGGCCTCGAAAACTCCTCCCGCGCTGACGTCCAGTGGCCGGTGCTCGACCGGTACTGTGTCGGCTGCCACAACGACGACGACCTCGCCGGCGGCGTGTCCTTCCGCACTCTCGACCGCCGCGACTTCGGGAACAACGCCAGGATCTGGGAAGCCGCCGTGCGCAAGTTGCGCACGGGTCTCATGCCACCGAAGGGCGAACGGCGGCCCACTCGCGCCGTTCTCGATGCCACGGCCGGCTGGCTCGAGCGCGAGCTCGACGCCGTTTGGACGCAGTCGCCGAATCCAGGAACGAAAGCACTCGCGCGCCTGAACCGTACTGAGTACGCAAACGCGATCCGTGACCTGCTGGCTTACGAACCCGGGGCGATCGTTGGCTCCCTGCCGGCCGACGTCTCCGTAAGCGGCTTCGACAACATTGCCGCGGCCCTCGACGTCTCGCCGACCTTGCTCGAAGGGTATGCACAAGCGGCGATGCAAATCAGCCGCCGCGCGGTGGGCGATCTGTCGATGGGCCACGGTGAGGTGCGCTACACGGCCATGGGCGGCTCAGCGCAGCGGCGCCACATCGAAGGCTTGCCGCTCGGCACGCGGGGCGGCATTGCTATCGAGCACACGTTTCCGCTCGACGCCGAGTACGAGTTCGCTGTGAACGCAGCGCTGCCCGCCGCAGGCTGGAACAACCCCACCGGCCAACTCGTCTGGTGCGACGGCCCGAGTATCGACGTCGCCTTCAACGGCGCTCCGATCGACATCGATGGGCGCCGGCGGTTTCGCTTGCGCGTGCCCGCAGGCCCGCAGCGGATAACGGCTGCGCTCGTGGACGAACGACGTTGTGCCGGCGTCAACGAACTTTATCTCGGCGAAGTCGAGCTCGGTGGCGCGATCGCGGGCTTGACGATCGACGGCCCGTATGCGGCGACCGGAGCTGGCGATACGCCGAGCCGGCGCGCGATCTTCGCCTGCAAACCCGAGATCGCGGCCGAAGAGCGTGAGTGCGCCGAGACCACGCTGACGCGTCTCGCCACGCGCGCCTATCGCCAGCCGGTTCAGCCCGGCAGTGACGAGCTGCACCTGCTGATGGATTTCTACGCGCTCGGCCGCAAGGAAGGCGGCGACTTCGAAGGCGGCATCCAGTACGCCCTGTCGCGCCTGCTCGTCGACCCGCACTTCCTGTACCGGTTCGAGCGTGAGCCCAAGGACATCGCCGTCGGCGCCGTGTATCGCATCGGCGATCTCGAGCTCGCGTCCCGGCTCTCGTTCTTTCTGTGGAGCAGCATCCCGGACGATGAACTGCTTGCGGTGGCGGCCGCTAACCGGCTGCGCGAGCCCACGGTACTGGCCGCGCAGGTCGAGCGCATGCTCGCCGATCCGCGGTCCCAGCGGTTCGTGGAGAATTTCGCCGGCCAGTGGCTGAAGCTTCGTGAGCTCACCGATTTCCCGTCGCAGGATCCGGACTTCGACGCCGATCTGCGTGCGGCGTTCCGTCGCGAGACCGAGCTCTTCTTCGCCGACATACTTCGCGAACGGCGCAGCGTGCTCACCTTCCTTGATGCCGACTACGCGTATCTGAACGACCGGCTTGCCCAGCATTACGGCATCGAAGGCGTGCGTGACGGCTACATGCGCCGCGTTTCGCTTCCGCCGGATAGCCCGCGCCGCGGCCTGCTCGGCCAGGGCAGCCTGCTGACGACGACCTCCGCCCCGAACCGCACATCGCCGGTGGTCCGCGGCCAATGGATCATGCAAACCCTGTTGGGCGCCGTCGTGCCGAACCCGCCGCCGGGCGCGGCGGCGGATCTCTCCAAGGAAGCGCGCGCAGTGACCAAGCTCGTCGGCGATACCGTGCGCGAACGGCTGGAGATGCACCGCGCCAACCCCACCTGCGCCACGTGTCACGCGATGATGGACCCGATCGGACTTGCGCTCGAGAACTTCGATCTCGTGGGCCGTTGGCGCGAACAGGAGGACGGCCACCCGATCAACGCGGTGTCGGAGATGGCGGACGGCACCGCGCTCGCATCGCCCGCCGATCTGCGGCGCGCGCTGCTGTCGCGCGGAGACGCATTCGTGACGGCGCTGACCGAGCGTTTGCTGACGTACGCGCTGGGCCGCGAGCTCGAGTACTACGACGAACCTGTCGTGCGCGGCGTGGTCCGAGCGGCGGCGTCGCACGGCACGACGCTCCCGGCGCTGATTCAAGCCATCGTGGCCAGCGATACGTTCCAGAAACGCGTCAAGGTGGGCGCAACGACCACTACCGCGGCCGCTCCTTCAACGCCAAACACTGGGTTTGTCGCGCGCGACGGCCGCACGGAGTAACCTCGGGAGCTACGGCAATGCGCTACCTGACGAAGAAACATCTGTCACGGCGCACCGTGCTGCGGGGCGCGGGCGCCGCCATTGCGCTGCCGTTCCTGGAATCGATGATCCCTGCCGGCATTCGCACGGCGGCCGCGGCCGGCGCGCCGCGCTCGCGGCTCGCGTGCGTCTACATCCCGCACGGCAGCGTGATGGACCGCTGGGTGCCGGCGGCCGCCGGCCGGAGTTTCGAGTTCCAACCGATCCTGAAATCGCTCGAGCCGTATCGCGAGCGCCTGAGTATCGTCAGCGGCCTGAAACTCGCGACGGCGTACGTCGGCGAATCGTCCGCGGCCGCGAATCACGGACGTTCGTCGCAATGTTGGATCACGTGCGCGCCGCAGGGCACTGGAGTGTCCCCCACGTCGGCCGATCAACTTGCCGCCCGCCATATCGGCCAGGGAACTCCTCTACCCTCGCTCGAGCTCGCCCTCGAAGGCGGCGCTTCGATCTCATATCTCACGCCGAAGACTCCGCTGCCGATGGAGACGAATCCGCGCGTGGTGTTCGAACGCCTGCTCGGCGACGGCAGCACACCAGCGGAGCGCGCGGCGCGCCAGCGGCAACTGTCGAGCCTGCTCGATTCGGTGACGGGCCAGGTCGCTTCGCTCAAGACCGATCTGCCGGGCCCCGACCGCGAGCGTTTGGATCGCTACCTTGCCGACGTTCGCGAGATCGAGCGACGGCTCTCGCTCGCGGCGGACTCCGCTCTCACCACGATCGAGGTGCCCGAGAAACCGAGCGGCATCCCCGCAGACTTCGAAGAGCACGCGATGCTGATGTTCGATCTGCTCGCGCTCGCATGGCAGGCCGACCTCACGCGCATCGCAACGTTCATGATCTCCCGAGAGGTGAGCAACCGCGTCTACCCGAAAAGCGGAGTCACCGAAGGGTTCCACAACGCCTCGCACCACTCAGGCGTACCGGCGAACATCGACCGGCTCGCGAAGCTCAACGAATACCACACCCGCACGACCATCGCGTACCTCCTGCACAAGCTCGCAGGCACGCCCGACGGCGATGGCAGCCTGCTGGATCACTCGATCGTGCTGTACGGCAGCGGCATGGCCAACCCGAACCAGCACGATCACAACCCACTGCCGATTCTGCTCGCCGGCGGCGGCGCCGGACGCCTGCGCGGCGGCACGCACATTCGCGCGGCCGCCGACACGCCGTTCGCAAATCTGCTGGTCACCGTGCTCGACAAGCTCGACGTACCCGTCGAGTCCTTCGGCGACAGCACGGGCGCGCTAGAGATCTGAGGGCTCGCGTGACTTTCACGACGCCGCAGGCCATCGCTCGCTGCACCGCCGTGTTGCTCGCGCTCGCGGCCTGCGCGACGAACGCGCAGATCGAGCCCCGAGGATCGGCGGTTCGGAGCGTGGCCACGCCACTCGCTCCTTCCGCCGCCGAGGTACCGTCTTCGCCGCTCGCGGAAGCTGCGGCACGCGGCGACATGACCGCGGTACGCGCCCTGCTTACTGCGGGCAAGATCGACGCGAATGCGCCGGACCGCGACGGCACGCCTGCGCTGCACTGGGTCACGCGCATCGGCGATATCGACACTGCGACACGCCTCGTCGCGGCAGGCGCGGACGTCAACGCTGCGAATCGTGCCGGCGTGGCTCCTTTGCATTTGGCGATCCAGGCGGGCAATGCGGCCATGGCCGGCTGGCTGCTCGAGCACGGCGCCGACGTCGCCAAGCCGGACCGCGCGGGCGAGCCGCCGCTGATGATCGCCGCGCACACGGGCGACCGCGCGGTTGCGCAAGCGCTGCTCGACCACGGCGCCACCGTCGATGTTCGCGACGCGGCGTTCGGCCAAACACCGCTCATGGTCGCGGTTCGCGACCGGCGTCTCGAAGTGGCGAAGCTGTTGCTCGACGGCGGCGCCGACGCCAATGCGCAGACCACGGCCGTCGCGCCTCCGCGCTTCATTCCGCCGAGCGAATCTCCGAAGGGCTTGTCGAAAGGCATCGGGATCATTCGGGCCGGTTGGCCCGAAGGACGCGGCAAACGCTTCCCGGCCGCCGGATCGAAGACGCCGCTGCTATACGCCGCCCGTGCAGGCGACGTCGACCTGACGCGCCTGCTTCTCACGCACGGCGCAAAGCTCGAGATCGCCGACGGCAACGGCGTTACGCCGCTGATCGAGGCGATTTTGAACGCGAGCATCTTCCGCGTGAACCGCGACGGCCGAAGCGATCACCTTGCGGTTGCCGATGTGCTTCTCGACGCCGGCGCGAACGTCGATGCCATGGACTGGTACGGCGAAACGCCGCTCTGGGCCGCCGTCGATCTGCGCAATCTCGAACTCGGCCCCGGCGACAAGAGCACGGGCGTTCGCGAGGAAGCCCTCGGATTGATCGAGCGACTGTTGAAGGCGGGAGCCCTTCCGAACGTGCGCACGCGGGAGTTTCCGCACGAACGCCGCTATCTCGTCGTAGTCGTGGGCTCGGTGGCGTGGGTCGATCTCGCCGGCCAGACTCCGTTCCTGCGCGCCGCCGCGGCCGGGGACGTCACGGTCATGAGATTACTGCTCGAGCACGGCGCGGATCCGTCGATCGCGACCAACGGCGGTACGACGCCATTGATGGTCGCAGCCGGCGTCAACTGGGCCGTCGACGAGACCTACACCGAAGGTCCCGCGGCACTACTCGAAGCCGTCAAGCTCGCGCACTCACTCGGCAACGACGTGAACGCCGTCAACTCGACGGGGGTGGCGGCGATCCACGGTGCGGCGAACCGCGGCGCCAACGACGTCATCGAGTACCTCGCGGCCAACGGTGCGCGACTCGACATCGCGGACAAGCAAGGGCGCACGCCGCTCGATTGGGCTGCGGGCGTGTTTCTCGCAACGCATCCGCCTGTTCGCAAACCCGATACGATCGCGTTGCTCGAGCGCTTGAGTACGCAGCGCAGGGCCGCCGCGAAGGCTCACTGACTACGGCTACCACGAAGGAAGGACGCACGATGAACGATTCGACAAAGCTCTCCGGCGACGCAATACTTCCCCGCACTCGCCGCGACATGCTGCGAACCGCTTCGACGCTCGTGGCGGGCGCGACGCTCGCCGAGATGCTCGGCACGGCGGCCCGAGCACAGCCGCCCTCCGCCGCTGCGCCGCAGATTACCGGGTTCACGACGGAGCGCGTGCAGACGAGCGCCGGCGTCACGATCCACACGGTCAAGGCCGGCAAGGGCCCGCCCCTGCTCCTGATGCACGGCGCGCCGCTGACCCACTACACATGGCGCGACGTAGCCCCGCAGCTGGCCGAGCAGTTCACGGTCGTCGCGACGGACTTACGCGGCTATGGCGACAGCGATCAGCCGAAGGGGCTGCCCGACCACTCGAACTATTCGAAGCGCACCATGGCGCAGGACCAGGTCGACGTCATGAAGCACTTCGGCTTCGACAAGTTCTTGGTCGTCGGCCAGGATCGCGGAGGCCGCGTGGCGCATCGCATGGCGCTCGATCACCCGGACGCCGTGACGAAGCTCGTGCTAATCGACATCGTGCCAACGCACTACCTCTACACGCACGTCACGATCGACTTCGTCCAGGCTTACTTTCACTGGTTCAACTACCTGCGACCGTCGCCTAACCCTGAGAATCAGCTGCTCGCGCAGCGCCCGCCTGGGCAGCCGTCGGCGACGCAGGTCGAGTATCAGCGGCGCAACGCCACACCCGAGGGTGTGCACTCGATGTGCGAGGACTATCGCGCGGGCGCATCGATCGATCTCGCTCACGACGGCGCCGACTTCGGCAAGAAGCTGATCCGCTGCCCGGTCAACACGCTCTGGGCCGCAGGCGGTGCGATGGACAAGATCTACGACGTGCTCGCGATCTGGAAGAGCTACGCGAAGCGGATCGAAGGCAAAGGCATGCCCGGCGGCCACAACATGCAGGAAGGCGCGCCGAAGGAACTGCTCGCCGAGCTACAGAGGTTCCTGCACGCCTGAAGCGAACGGGTTCGGCTCCGTCGCGGGGCGGGGCGGACGGCATGGCTGGATAGCGGCGACCAGAGAAGAGATTTTCTCGCCAAGAACGCCAAGGAACAGCCGAGATAGGCGAGCCTCCGTTTCTTCAGTCCTCCTGGTCCTCTTCGTCCTCTTCGTCCTCTTCGTCCTCTTCGCCCTCTTCGCCTTCTTGGCGTCCTTGGCGTTCTTGGCGAGAGATCTATTTTCTTAAGCCGAGCGCGTCGAACACGGCTTCGGTCACCACATCGGACGGTGTGCGCGGCGGATTGCCGCGGTTCACGGCGCCGCCGCTCTGGTACGCGAAGTAGTTCTTCGCGAAACCGATACCGAGCTTTCTCGCAGGATCGGCATACCCGAACGAGCCACCTCCGCCCACGTGACCGAAAGCCTCGGGCGAGGCCAACGGCCCCGTATCGCGGCCGCGGCGGTAACCGAGCGCGCGCCGCGCGCGGATGCGGTAGATCTCGTCCCATTCGAAGCTCTGCAGCTCGATACCGGCACGAATGCGCGCTTCGGTCAACACGCGTACGCGGTCGAGCTGCCCCCAGTTGGCCAGCATCGCGTAGTGGCGCGCGAGCCCGCGCGCACTGAACACGCCGCCCGAGGCCGGAATGGCGGCCTGCAGGACCTCCCGCTTATTGAAGACCTGCGCTACATGCGAGCCGGCCGGCTCGCCAACCATACGCGCGTCGTACTCGGCCGGCGCCGGCGGCGCATCTGTGAGCACCGCGACGCGGCGCATCTCGCTGTCCGGCACGCCCAAGTAGGCACCGTTGATGCCAAGCGGTTTGCAGATCTCCTCGTCGAGGAACCTGCCGATCGGGCGGCCGTCCACGCGACGCAAAATCTCGCCGTTGATGTAGCCAAAGTTCAGCGAGTGATACGCCGTACGCTCGCCGATCGGGAACATCGGCGTGAGATCCGCGATGCCACGACACATGCGGTCCCAGTCGGGCAGCCATTCCGGCGTATAGCCGACCGGTGTTTGCGGGACGCCGGTTTGATGCGCCAGCGCATGACGCAGCGTGGCGTTCTGCTTGCCGTGCGCACCGAACTCCGGCCACACCTTCACGATCGGCATGTCGTAGGAGAGTCCGTGCTTCTCGACGCACAGATGCATGCAGGTGGACGTGACGCCCTTGGTCGTGGACGACAGCATGAACAACGTGTCGCCGTCGACGCGCTTGCCGGAGGCGGCGTCGGCCATGCCGGCCCATGCGTCGATGACGAGCTTACCGTCGAGGTACGCGGCCACTTGCAGCCCGATCTCGGGGCCGTCCTTCACGAGCGAGTCGAGAACGCCGCGGACCTTGTCGTTGGCGCTGCTCGAGACCGCGTGCGCCGTGCGCGTTAAGCCGGATAGGCTCGTTGCAGATGCGACCGCGGCCAATCCGCCAACGACCTGACGCCGCGTCAGGCCGCTGCCACCCTTCGAAGAGTCGTCGTTCGCGTGCATTGCCCCCCCCCGACTACTGCTGGCTGCGTAACACGGCCTCGGTCGCGTCCAGGATCTGATGCATCCCGAAGGAGACGTCCTGGATCCTGCCGTTGACGAAAAACCCGGGCGTGCTCCGCACGGCACTGCGCTTGCCGCTGTCGATGTGCTCGCGAACCCGCTGCAGGTAGACGTCGTCGTCCATTTCGGAGACGAAGAGTGCGACGTCGAGCCCAAGCTGTTCCGCATAACCGCGCAAGTGCTGACGCTTGAGATGAGTCTGATGCGCGAACAAGAGCTTGTGCATCTCCCAAAACTTGCCCTGGGCGCCGGCACACTCCGCAGCTTGCGCGGCGTCGAGCGCGTGCGGGTGGGCGGCTTCCAGCGGAAAGTGGCGAAAAACGAAACACACCTTGTTCGAATAGCGCTGCAGCAGCATGTCAATGGCGGCTACGGCTTGTTTGCACGTCGGGCATTCGAAGTCGCCGTATTCGACGACGAGGACGGGAGCGTGCGTGGGTCCCAAGACGTGGTCCGTCGGGCCAAGGGGTTCAGCGAGATCGATATGCGAAGGCCTGTTCACGTGGTGTCTCCGTCGAGTGTCGTTCTTTGCTCGGCAAGCCGTGGCCTGCGACCGCTCCATTGAACGACGCAATTCGTCGGCAAGCAACTTCGCAGCGCGGGGGCTACAGCGCGCAACGTCGAGTGCTATCGTATGGGCATAAACATCGACGTCCCAGCCCCTCCCGTCTGTTCGGCGGCAATACCCGCATTGGCCTTCGACCCATAGGACACCATGAACGCTACCCGTTCCGCTCGGTTCCGCGAGCTGCTGAAAGCGCCGCCGTTCGTTTGTATGGGCGCGCATGACGCGGTCACGGCCAAGCTCGCCGAGCAGGCGGGTGCGCCCGCGATCTACATCAGCGGCTTCGTCGCCAGCGCCATCGTCGCCGGGCAGCCGGACTTCGGCGTTCTGACCCAGACGGAGATGTTCGAACACATCCGCCGCATCTGCCGCGTGACGACGGTGCCCGTGTTCGCCGACGCGGACACGGGCTACGGCGGCCCGCTCGACGCGCAGCGCACGATCGAGCTCTGGGAGGAAGCCGGCGCCTCCGTGCTGCATCTCGAGGACCAGGCCATGCCGAAGAAGTGCGGGCACTTCGCCGGCAAGGAGCTGATTCCGGCCGAGGAGATGCAGCAGAAACTGCGCGCGATGCTCGAAGCGCGCCGCGATCCCGATTTCTTCGTCGTCGCGCGCACGGACGCGATGGGCGTTACCGACCTGGACGACGCGATTCGGCGCTTGACGTCGTACGCCGCCATCGGCGCGGACGGGCTCTACGTCGATGCGCCCCGCAGCGTGGATCAGCTGAAGGAAATCGCGCGGCGCCTGAAACCGCTTGGGCTACCGCTGCTGTTCAACATGGTCCGCTCCGGCAAGAGCCCCTATCTGTCGCTCAAAGAGGTCTACGAGCTCGGTTTCGACTACGCGCTTTGCCCCGTCGAGCCCATGCTCGCCATGCACAAAGCCGTGAAGGAGATGATGGAGATCTTCATGCGCGAGGGCTGCGCGACCAACGCCATCGCCAATCGATTGACTCCGTTCGAGGAGTTCAACGACTTCATCGGCCTGACCGAGGTCGCCGCGCTCGCGAAGCGCTTCGGCCCCTGACACGATGGCGTCGCTCGTCGTGTCGCGCCATGGTCGTGTCGCGGTGCTCACGCTGAGCCGCCCGGATCAGGGGAACCGCCTGACGACGGCGCTCGCGAGCGAAGTCGCCGCGGCGCTTCGAGCAGCGCGAGACGACGCCACCATCGGCGCATGCGTACTGACCGGCGCAGGCGACGTGTTCTGTCTCGGCGGCGACTACCGCGGCGCTGGGCCGAGCGACGAAGGTCGCAACGCCTACGCCGACGCGTTGCTCGAAATGGACGACGCGATGGCGCGGCTCGGCAAGCCGCTCGTCGCAGCCGTGAACGGCGATGCGCATGCGGGCGGTTTCGGCGTGATGGTCGCGTGCGACCTCGCCGTCGCGGCGGAAGATGCCACACTCGGCCTACCCGAAGCGGCTGCCGGCCTGTTCCCGTTCATCGCGCTCGCGACCGTGCGCGATGCGCTGCCGAAGAAAGTGCTGTTCGACCTGATCTACCGCGCGCGGCTCATAGGCACCGACGAAGCGCTGTCGCTGCATGTGATCAACGAGGCGCTCCCCCGATCGGAAGTTTTCGCGCGCGCCATCGGGCTCGCGGAGCAAGCTTCCGCTTACGCCGCGCAGATCGTCGCACTCGGTCGCGGGCTCTATTACGACACGAGAGCGGCGCGCCCACGCGAAGCGCTCGAAGCAGCGCGGCGCGCGCTGCTGGCCGCACTCGCCGCCGCGGATCGCACGCTACAATGACCCAGAACCGAAACCCGCGAGGAGACTCCCGATGATTCTCGGCATGTCGATCCCGGCCTTCCTGACTCTGCACGTGACGCTGAGTCTGATCGGAATCGTGAGTGGTCTTGCCATCGTTCCTGCGATGCTCCGCGGCCGATTCCCACCCGCCATGACCGCGATCTTCCTCGCGACGACGATACTGACGAGCGTGACGGGTTTCCCGCTCCCGCCCTACGGCTTCGACCCACCGCGCGTGGTCGGCACACTATCCCTGGTGCTACTCGCTCTCGCGGTCGCGGGCCTTTACGTATTCAAGCTGGCCGGCCGGTGGCGCGGGATCTATATCGGCACCGCACTGGCGGCGCTGTACCTGAACTGTTTCGTCGCGGTCGTGCAGGCATTCCAAAAGATCCCGGCAGTGAACGCGCTCGCGCCCACGCAGTCCGAGCCGCCGTTTGTCATTGCGCAGGTCGTGGTGCTGCTGACATTCGTCGCACTGGGCGTCGTCGCGATTCGGCGCAAGTCCTAAGCCGCGGAGCGGCCGGCCGAGCGGGAGCGAGTACCGCTCCCGCTCGGCGCCTCGAAGCAAAACGCAGCATCAGAACTGCGTGTTGTCGTTCTCGGACTTGGCTTCGACCAGCTGCACCGCATCCCAATGCTCGACGATGCGCCCCGTCCGATCGAACCGGAAGATATCCATCGCCGCGTTGCCGAGATCGTCAGGTCCCGTCGTGATATGCGCATGCGTCATCACGAGATCGCACTGCGCGATCGTGCGCTTGATGTCGACGTTCAGATCCGGGAACAGTCCCTTGTAGAACTCTACGAACGCGATGAACGCGTCCGGCCCGTCCGCCGCGAAAGGATTGTGCTGCGTGTAGGTCTTCTGGCCGCTCTCGTCGACACCGATGTACTTCTCGACAGCCAAGCGCGGCTTGCCGGCGTTGAAAGCAAGCGTGTAGTAGTTGATGGCGGTTCGCACGTGTCGCTCGAGCTGGGCCGGCGTGTGCGCACACGCCCTGGCATCGTGACGACCGTGGCCGCCGAAGAAATTCCAGTTCGCTGGTTGCGAGCTTCCGTCTTCGGCAAACGCCGAAGCGGCTAGTGTCAGCACGGTGACGGCACCAAGGGCAAGGGCACTGAAGCTTCTACGGGTCTTCATCTTTCCCCCTTTGTCGCGGCGTGAACCGCGGCTTTGACGACTCCGGCCGGATGCTACACCCGTCTCGGTGCGCGAAAGTGTCAGCCACCTGACACAACTGCGAAAATAAACGTCCGCGCGCCGCCATCGCCTTGACAACGAAGAACAATCCCACGACAAGAGTCGTTGCCTCGACGCTACGCACGCTCTTGCATTGGAGGGAACCATGGCCACCGCGTTCGATAGCGGCTTCGCGCGCCTGCTCCTCGAGCTGTGCCGCTACACGTATGCCGCCGGCTTCGCTGACCGCCGCAACGACGATGATGCGCAGGATGCGCTGGCCACCCTCCGACGGGTCGGCGGACCCACCTTCGGCACACCGCTGATCCTTCGAGGCAGCCCCACATCCGTGGCCTGTGTCGCTTCGTTCCCCGACAGGAACCTCGTCGCCTACGTGGGCACGAAGACACAGTTCGACACCCGAGAAAACGCACGCGCGTCGATCCGCGACTGGTCGCGAAATCTCGATGCGCTGCTGGTGCCCTTTGCCCTCACGCGCGAGCAATTGGGCGCGGCGCCTGGGGACACGGTCGACAATGCGAACCTCGGCGGCCGCGTACATCGTGGCTTCCTCGAAGAGCTCGCGGTCGCTCAAACCCTGGTCATCGCCGAACTGTTGCGGCGCGGCGGCAAGGCGCGAGCGCTCTACGTCACGGGTCACAGCCAGGGCGGCGCCGAAGCGGCGCTCGCCACCCGTGCTTTCGCGGCCGGCGGATTCTCGGTAGCGGCGACGTATACGTTCGCCGCACCGCGCTCCGGCAACTCCGATTTCGTCGCCTCGGTTCCCGCTGAATTGCCCGTGCACCGGCTGGAGTTCGGCGACGACATCGTGCCACACGTGCCGCCGACCTTGATCGGGAAAGGAGCGCAGGACATCGTGCGCAACCTGCTCGACTTGCCGCTGCTCGGCAATGACGCGAAGGAACTACTGAACTTCCTCGCGCAAACGAATACCTACAACAGCTTTCAGGCGCTGGGCACGCTGTGCTACGGCAGCAACAAGACTCGCGGGTTGCGCGTCGATCTGTCGCGCGACGCCGAAGCCGTGTTGTTCTACGACCGGTTGTGGAGCCTCGTTCGGCATCCGGAGCGCTGGGCAGAGCACCATCATCTCGCCGGGACGACAGAAGAAACGAAAGCCGGGCTCAAGGGCAACTACACCGCGCTCGTCAGCATGTTCACGACCGTAACCTGAGCGGGTCAGCGCCAACGCTTCCCCAGCACCCACGCGACCAGGCTCCACCGCGTGCCGCGAGTCACCGGCGCCACGCGGTGCAACACAAAGCTCGGGAACGCGATCAGCGCGCCGCGCGCTCTTTCGACTTTCTGCGGCTGATTCAGGAAGAACAGCTCGAGATCGCCACCGTCGTAGTCGTCCGATCGCGAGAGCTGGATCGAGATAGAGATCTTGCGCAACGGCCGGTACCCCGCAAAGTCGGTGTGCCAATCGTAGAAGCCCTGATCCGAGCTGTCGTAGCGCGCGAGTTGGATATTGCCCTCCAGGCCGGAGATGTCCACGCCGAGACCTAAACGGTTGATCTCCTGGGCACACTCCCAGACCCGCTCGTAGAGCCAGCGGTGCTTGGCTTCGGCGCCGAAGAACGCCACTTGCGAGCGCCGGACCCGGGGATTCTTCTCGCCCGCTCCGAGCAGGGCGTCCTTGACCGAAGTCTCGTGCTCGACGAGCAACGTGTCCATCTCCGCATCGGTCAGGAAACCCCGGGCCGTCGCGACCATTTGGAACTGCGGTTGCTTGTCAGCCTCCTCGGCCATAGGCGTCCTCGACGCAATGTCTCGTGCGCAAATTCCGCCAGAGCCTACCCGGGATTCACGGTCCCGACCACCCCGAAAACACGGTACTCTTCGATCCATGAACAGCACACGAATGATGTTCCCGTTGTTCTCGACGCCTGTGTACGTCAACAACGTGGGCGATTTTCCGCGGCCGAACCTGGACGCGCTGACGTATACCTCCACGATGCCCGGCGGCGGGACTTATCACTTCCTGAGTTCTACCGACAAGCACGTGCTCGACCGGCCGGAGTTCAATGGTGTTCGCGACATCGTGATGCGCGAAATCAACGTCTACGCGCACGAGATCCTCGCCGTAGACCGCAGCATCGAGTTCTACATCACGGACTCATGGGTCAACCAGCACAAACGCGGGCACCAGGCCGGCGCGCACATGCACCACAACTCGCTGATCTCCGGCGTGCTGTACCTGCGTACGAACGAGAGCAGCGGCAATCTGGTGTTTCATCGCGAGGTGCTGAGCCTCGTGCCGTTTCCGCCCGCCCTCGACCTCGACATGACCGCGTTCAACATCTACAACTGCAAGAGCTGGGGTTACACACCGAAAACCAACGACATCTGTCTGTTCCCGTCGGTCGTGTCGCACTCGGTCGACCCGAACCAGTCGGCCGAGGACCGTTGGTCCCTGGCGTTCAATGTCTTCGTCCGCGGCGACATCGGCTCGCTGCACAAACTAAGCATCAAGTAACGGTAGTCAGAGGCGGAACAGGAATTCCTGCATGCCGTTGCGCAGCAACCGGCCGCGCTCGACCGTGTAGCGCGGCATGCTGCGCGCGAGATCCTCCGGCGAATAGCGCGGCGCGGGCCGCTCGGGTCCGGAGGCAGCCTTGTTGATGAGTCGATTATCGTCCAGGGGGACGAAACACCCCGGCTGCTGCGGCATCGTGCGCATCGAGTAGTAGACGAGCCCATGCGCCAGGGCGCCGCTCTTGCAGCGCACCGCGATGCTCTCCATCACCGCCGTCAACGCGGGCGCGGACAGATAGTTGATCAGGTCCCAGCAGAGCACGACGTCGGTCGCCTCCAGGCCGCGGCGCGGCAGCAACGCTTCGACACGCTGGCGTAACACGCGCGGGTCGGTCTCGTCGCGCAGCGCACTGAGTCCGTCCGCGAGATCGACGATGTCGAGCCGGCAGCGAAACCGGCCGAATGTGCGGATCGTATCGGACCGTGCTGCCCCGAGATCGAGCACGATCCAGCGCCCGCCGCCCTCGAGCCGCTGAATCAACGAATGGAACAAGGGCGCATTCAGCGCCTCCGGCCCCGCGGCCAGCCCTCTGCCAACGGGGCGCAACTCCGCCACCATGCTTACCTAGCCTCGAACAGTCAGGCTTTTAGACTCCGGTCTTGAGCGCGGACGCAGGCGGGGTCTCGGGTTTGCCGGGAACCATGGGCTTCGCAGCCGCCGCCGGTCGCGCGGTGCCCATGCTACGGCTAGCGGTGGCCGTTTGCACGGCTTGTGGATCCATCTCGATGGCACCTTTGAACTTGGCGCCGTCCTCGAGGCTTACACGCGGCGACGTCACGTTGCCCCGAACCTGCGCGCTCTTGCGGATGTGGACGCGCTCGGTGCCAAACAGATCGCCTTCCATCAGACCTTCGACGTAGATCGAATGGGCGTAGACGTCGGCGCGAACCTTGCCCTGGGCCCCGATCGTCAGGCTGTTGCTCCGCAGCTGGACGGTGCCGTTGACTTCACCTTCGATCAGCAGGTCCTCTTCGCCACGCAGGTCGCCGTCGATATGGATCGACGGGCCGATGACCGCCTTTTCCCTCGGGCCGGACCGCTGGGGGCTACCGCCGGACTCCGGCCGCGTCTCTGCCCACCCCGACGCTTCTGGCGCCTTCTCCGGCGCGCCCTTCTTGCCAATTTCGAACATGATGACTCCCGTCTTTTGATTGACTGGTTTTACTGCTGCCGCAACAGGTTGCGAGCTGATTATGACGAACTCTGTATCTAGCACAGCCTGGTCGCAAACACCAACCTGTCGGTCGTAACCGACACCGGGCGCTTCGGAAATCACGATCTGTATTCGCCGGAGAGCAGCGGTATGCTGTACCAGTGATGCCGAGTTCGAAACGCCGTAGTGACCGGCACGGCCCTGCGGCACTTCTACAGGAGTCAGCGACATGAGCCAGTCCGCGCCCTCCGGCCGCGCCAAGCGGAGCCGTTCTTCCTCAAGCAGCACCACGACAATGAAACCGACAGCGCCGCCCGCACAAGCGGCCGCGCCAGGAATATCGTCCGACCAGCGTCGGGCGATGATCGCCGAGAGCGCCTATCTGCGCGCCGCCGCGCGCGGCTTCAGAGGTGGCGACCCGGTGACCGACTGGCTTGCGAGCGAGCGTGAAGTGGATGCGCTGTTGTCGGGTGAGCGCTCAACGACTCAGAGCATATCTTAGACATCAGAAATACCACGTAGGTATTTGATTCTTCTGCGCTAAGAGCGCATGAAGAAATCGATGAGGCCAACGATCGCGGCCCAGGTAGCCGCCGACGCGACGACGACCGCTGCGACCGAGACCGCGAGCCCAATCAGCACGATAAGGCCGTCGCGCTCGGTCATGCCGAGCGCGATGACGGATGCCGCAATCGCGGGCGGCATGTTGCCGACGAACGGAATCGGCAGAATCATCACGAACCCAAGCACGAGGATCACGAGGCCCACCAGCACCTTGCCGACAGACTCGGTCACGATCGGCCACCGCGGCCTGCAGTAGCGCTCGAGCCGGCGCATCAAAGGCGTCACCCGCTCGATCATGCGGTTCAGATCGGCACGCGCCACGGTCTTGCGGGCGACGACCGCCGGCAGCCACAACCGGCGGCGCATGGCGACAAGATTCAGCGCGATGATCACGAGCGCGATGCCGCATACCGTCGGGATCCCCGGCGGCATCGGCAAACAGCACGGCAGGGAGAAGATCAACGTCGCGAAGCCAACGGCGCGGTGGCGCAACCCCAGCAGGATCTCGCCGAACGTCACGCGCTCGCCCTCGCCGTACGCCAGCGTAGCCAGCACCTCGGATGTTCGTTCCGGAATAGGGTGTCGCGGCTGCGGCCCGGTCGGTCCGTCGCTACCTGTGTCCATCGGAAGGGGGCGAGTCCTTGCTGTGCGAGCGCGGCGCGGCGGCTCATTCTAGCCGCACGCTCGGCCATTCCGCACAGAGCCGACCTTCAGCGGCTCGTCAGCAGCTCGATGGACTTCAGCTTGCCCTCCTCGAACGTCAACAGGCGCGGAAACTGCCCGTAGCCGAGCTCGTAGGTCCAGCGCTCGACCCGCACCGTGCCGACGACGGCCGAAGTGCCGCCCGGTCGGCGCGCGCGCTGCGGGACTTCCGTGACGTTCTTATCCTTTGGCTGCCCACACTTGGCAAGGATCTGTGGGGCGACCATGCCGACCGTAACCAGCGCATTGCCGCAGCGCATCGTGTCATCGGCGCGCGCCGCGAGCCCCATGAAGCTGGCGGTGACGGCAAATAGCGCGACGACGGCTCGGGTTTTCATCGGTTGGTTGCCCCTCTTTTGGGGAAGCAGTCTAGGCCGGAGCGGCGCGACCTCCCAAATCGCGAAACTCACCGATTTCGACGATAACCCGTGAAGTGGGACTAGGCCGAGCGCAACGCAGGCCGATCCGGCATGTCGGGATTCTCAAGGCGAACCAGGACGTGGAAAAGATCGCGGTCACCGAGCACGGCCATACGCTCCTGCGGAGTAAGCCAGGCCAACGCCTCGGCCACGCCGTGCGCATCGCCCAACTTCGCACGCGCGGTCATGAACATCACGTCGGGCTTGCCGCGGGACGCCGCCGGGCGCGGTTGTACGGCAGCGAAATGCCGTTGCCGCGCAAGATCGTCGTGCAACAGGCGCTCGATCGTGACGCCCTCGAGCCACGGCGCGAGCCGGTGCTCGATCTCATTGCGCAACGCGATCACTCGAGGCAGCGCGATTTCCTCCGGTACCACGAGCAGGCCCATGGCCCGTAGCGCCTTGCCGAGCGCCACGCTGCCGCTCGCTGCCGACAGCGGCAGCGCGAGCATGAGGCCGGCAAGTGCCGGCGTCATCCACTCGAACAACGGCGGCGACACCGACAGCAGCGTGATGGACACGACGAGCCCGGACAACGTCTGCAACCAGTGCCTGCGGAACAAGGTTCCCCACGGCGTTGTCGAGCGTTTGCGTCTCTGCGAAGCCCAACCGGAATCCTGGCCGAACAGGATCTCGAGCAACTGCCGCGACTGCATCATCATCATCACCGGCGCATACAACGCCGACAACACCGTCTCTGCGAGTGCGCCGATCAGCACGCGCACCGGATTCACCGTGCGACGCAGCTCGCGATTGCCGAATGCGCGGAGCACGCCGAGCAGCTTCGGCAGCAGCAAGACGGTCATGGCCACGATGAAGAGCTGGATCATGCGCGGGCTATCGAACTGCGGCCAACGCGGAAACAGCGAGTGCTCTTCGGTGAAGTACTGGAACTGCACGGTCGCGATGTGCGCTGCGGTCGCGAGGCCGGCAGTGATCAAGCCAAACCACAGCGGCGACGCAAGGTAGCTCATGACGCCGATGCCCATGTGGAGCCGATTCGACCACGTGAAGCCGCGCGCACCGATCACTGCCAGGTGCTGGATATTGCCTTGCGCCCAGCGTCGATCGCGCGCCGCGACGTCGAGCAAGGAAGGCGGGCTGTCCTCCCACGTGCCGCCGACTGTCGGTAGCATGCGCACGGACCAACCGGCGCGGCGCAGCAGCGCCGCCTCCACGAAATCGTGAGACATGATGGTCCCGCCGAAAGGCCGCTTGCCCGGTAAGGTGGGCAGGCCCGCGGCCGCAGCGAATGCGCGGATGCGCACGATCGCGTTGTGGCCCCAATAGTTGCCGTCATTGCCCTGCCATGCCGCAATGCCGCGGCCGACGATCGGGCCGTAAACGGCCGTAGCGAACTGCTGGAGCCGCGCGAACAGGGTCTCGCCGCCGACGAGCCGCGGCACCGTTTGCAGCAGGCCCAGATTCGGGTCCGCCCCCATCTCGCGAACCAGCGCGAACAGCGTGTCGGCGGAGATGATGCTGTCGGCGTCGAGCACGACCATAAAGTCGTAGCGCCCGCCCCAACGGGTGATGAAATCGTGCAGGTTGCCGACCTTGCGGCCGGTATTTTCCGTGCGTCGCCGGTACCACACGCGCATGCGCTCGCCGAGTTTCTCGCGCAGTGCGTGGAATGCGGCCGTCTCCTTCACATACACGTCCGGGTTCGTCGTATCGGACAGCACGAAGATCTCGAACCCCGTGGCTTCGCGCTCGAGCAGCATTTCGGCCATGGCCTGCAGCGAAGCGAAGCTCGTCGCCGGGTTCTCGTTGTACACCGGCATCACGAGTGCCGTGCGATGTATCGCCGGTACATCCGTGGCGGCGCGGCGGCGCGTGCCGCCGAACAGCACGCCGGCAACAGCGGCCGCCGCGGGCAGCGTGATCCAGCCAAAGGTGACCGTGAACAGCACCACCATGAGCCACTGTAGGGAGGAAGCGCCGGTGCCAAACGACACGACGGCGATCATCTCGCGGCTCGCATACGCGGTCAGGGCAATGGCGCCGCCGAACGTGAGCAGGCGCGCCGCCAGGGTCTTCGCAGCCGGCATGCCGAGCCGGCGCTCGCGTGTGTAACGCCAAAAGCTCTGCTCCGGCACGTCGAGCAGGGCCGGCGGTGGAATCGCGGTCGTTTGGCGTGCGGTTACTGACTCCATCGATACAACCAGGTTTCGCCCCAGGGCTTCCCGTTCGACGTCAGCACGAGCCGCAGCTCGATGCTGTCCTCGCGGCCCGTATCGAGCTCGAAGCTGGCGCGGTAGATGTCGGTGCCTTCGATCAGGTGCGCACGCGCATTCAGCACGACCCCCGCGGAGCTCCAGACCTCCGCCTTCAAGCCTGCCGGAGCCGGCCCTCGACCGCGATAGTCGATCACGAACGATCTCTGGTCCTGATCCTGCAGCGACGCGCCCGCGCGAGTGGCGACGACACGCGCAAGGCTTCCATCCAGCGGCTCCGTCGTAAACCGCAGGCGGTAGGAGAAGCTCGCTTTCTGCCCCGCCGGAATCGGCGCCTCCGGCTGCCAGTACGCGACGATGTTGTCGTGAATCTCGCGGTCGGAGGGGATCTCGACGAGCTCCACGTGCCCACGTCCCCACTGCCCTTTCGGCTCTACCCAAAGCGACGGCCGCTTGTTGTACAGCGCCTCGGCATCCTCGAAGTCTTCGAAGTTACGCTTGCGTTGCAGCAAACCGAAGCCCTTCGGGCTGTCGTCGATGAACGCAGAGATCTGCAGTGAGGCGGGGTTCGCGAGCGGCCGCCAAATGCGTTCGCCGTTCCCGTTCACGATCTGCAGTCCGTCGGAGTCGTGAACGGCATTCCGGTAATCGTCGAAGCGCGCACGATTGGATGCATCGAACAGAAACATCGAGGTCAGCGGCGCGATGCCGAACGCTGCAAGCTGCGTCCGCGCGAACAGCGTGGCATCGACGTCGATGATCGTGTCGTTGCCCGGCTTGGCCGAGAACGTGTATGCGCCGACCACCGAGCGGCTCTGCAGAATTGCGTGGATGACGATCCGCTCGGCTTTTTCGACCGGCCGTTCGATCCAGAAATCCGTCCACGCCGGGAACTCCTCACCTTCGGCCCGAGCCGTGCGTACGGCGAGCCCGCGCGCAGACAGTCCGTATTGCTGGCCGCGCGCCACCGCGCGGAAGTAGCTCGCGCCCTGGAACACGAGGAACTCGTCCATGAAATCCGGTCGGTTCAGCGGCGCGCGCACGCGGAAGCCCGAGTACGCGGCGTCAGGCCCGTTCGCGACGAGCGCGTTGGCGTCGGACTCGAACAGGTCGTTCGTGAATAGCACGCGACGCGCGATCTTGGAGACGACGAGGTTGATGTTCACGGGCACGTTGAAGATGAAGCCCGGATAGAGGAGGTCGACGGTGAAAGTCCGGTTCTCGCCATTCCAGATCGCCGCCTCGTTGGTAAAGCGGATCGAGCGGTACTGGTCGTAGCTCAGCTTCAGCTCGGGCGCGTTGCGCCGGATCGGATCCTGATACGGCTTCTTCGCGAGCTCGGCGGCGCGAGCAAGAAGCACGTCGCGATCGAACGGCTCGGCCAGTCGCTCCGGTGTGCTCGGCTGGGTGTTGGTCTGTGGGCTCGGCTGCGTATTGGTCTGTGCGCTCGCCGTCGCGCCAAAGCACAACGCGGCCACGCCAAGACCCACCCACCTGCTAGCACGCACTATCATCCGCCGCCCTGCACTTTGGACCGATGTCATACCGGGCCGGCGGTACGGCCGACCAAGCTCTGCCTATGCAATATTAGCTGCCAAACTGCTTTTCGAGTTCTCGTCGTCGTTCTGCGACAACGTCGTCCAGCTTGGCGACCGCCCCTTAAGGGCAATCCGGCGGGATTCCTGGCGACGGATTCTAGCAAAGATGGTCCCGGACCCGCATACAATAGCGCTCTTAGGCCCGACTCCCGCCCCGCCGACGCAAGACGAATGCCCCCAGCGCCGCAGAGTTCCTTGGAAGCGCGACTCCGCCGCGAGCTTCGTGGCGAGGTTCTGTTCGACGCGTTCAGCCGTGGGCGCTACTCCACGGACGCGTCGATCTACCAGATCCAGCCTCTCGGCGTCGTCGTGCCGCGCACGGCCGACGAGGCGATCACCGCCCTGACGCTGGCCGCCGAGGCCGGCGTGCCGGTGCTCCCGCGTGGTGCAGGCACGTCGCAGTGCGGCCAGACGGTGGGCGCGGCGCTGGTCGTCGACAACAGCAAGTACGTGAATCGGCTTCTCGAGCTCGATACCGCGGCCGGCACGGCCTGGGTGGAACCGGGCATCGTGCTCGATGACCTGAACGCACAGTTGAAGAAGCACGGCGTGTGGTATCCCGTCGACGTGTCGACATCGGCCCAAGCCACGCTTGGGGGCATGACGGCCAACAACAGCTGCGGCGCGCGTTCCATGCGCTACGGCAACATGGTCCACAACGTGCTGGCCGCGGAGACGTGGCTCACGAGCGGCGACACACTGACGTTCGGCGAAGTCGGAGCCGGCGACCCGGCGGGACCCGAACGTTATCGCGGTCTCGTGCGCACCATGCGCGCCTTATATGCGCGCGAGCGCGACGAGATCGAAGCGCGTGTGCCGAAGGTGCAGCGGCGCGTCGCGGGCTACAACCTCGACATGGCATCGACGGGCATGTTCAACATGGCGCACGTGCTCGTCGGCTCCGAGGGCACGCTCGGTTACTTCCGCAAGATCAAGCTGAAGCTCGCACCGTTGCCCACGCACAAAGCACTCGGCGTGGTGCACTTTCCCACGTTCTACCAGGCCATGGATCTCACGCAGCACATCGTGAAGCTCGCGCCGGCTGCGGTGGAACTCGTCGATCGCACGATGATCGGCTTGTCGCGCGACATCGCCGCGTTCCGCGCGACCATGGACAGGACGATTCGCGGCGAGCCCGACGCCATCCTGCTGGTGGAATTTGCCGGCGACGAGCTCGAGCCGCAACTGAAGCAGCTGCACGCGCTGACCGAGCTCATGGCCGATCTCGGGCTGCCCGGAAGCGTCGTGGAGATCGCGGATCCTAAGTGGCAACGCGATGTGTGGGAAGTCCGTAAGGCGGGTCTCAACATCATGATGTCGATGAAGGGCGACGGCAAACCCGTGTCGTTCATCGAGGACTGCGCCGTGCCGCTCGAGCATCTCGCCGAGTACACGGACCGGCTCACTCAAGTGTTCGAGAAGCACGGCACGCGGGGCACGTTCTACGCGCATGCGTCGGTGGGCTGCCTGCACGTACGGCCGGTGCTGAACATGCGTAACGAACGCGGCGCGGAGCAGATGCGGGCCATTGCCGAGGAAGCGTGCGAGCTCGTGAAGCAATACAAAGGCTCGTACTCGGGCGAGCACGGCGACGGCCTCGTGCGCAGCGAGTGGATCGAGCCGCTGTATGGCGCACGCCTCATGCGGGCGTTCGCCGAGATCAAGCGCGCGTTCGATCCAAAGGGGCTGATGAACCCCGGCAAGATCGTCGCCGCGCCGAAAATGGACGATCGCTCGTTGTTCCGTTTCAAGCCGGGCTACCACACGTTGCCCGTGGCGACCGGGCTCGACTGGTCCGAGCACGAAAACGGCGCCGAGAATCGCGGCCGCGGTTTCGCAGCCGCCGTCGAGATGTGCAACAACAACGGTCATTGCCGCAAGTTCGACGCCGGGACGATGTGCCCCTCGTATCGCGTGACGCGTGACGAGCGTCACGTCACGCGCGGCCGCGCCAACTCGTTGCGGCTTGCGCTCTCCGGGCAGCTTGGGCCCGACGCTCTGACATCGCCCGAGCTGTACGACACGCTCGCGCTGTGCGTGTCATGCAAGGGCTGCAAGCGCGAGTGCCCGACCGGCGTGGACATGGCGGCGATGAAGATCGAGTTCCTCCACCAGTACCACCGGACGCACCCGCGATCGCTGCGCGACAGGCTGGTCGCACACCTGCCCCGCTACGCCCGCGCCGCGGCGCGGCTCGCACCCTTGATGAATCTGCGCGACCGGATCCCGGGCCTTGCCTGGGCTTCGGAGCGACTCGTCGGATTCGCCGCACGGCGCTCGCTGCCGCGCTGGCGGCGCGACTGGTTTCGCGGCGCGGCCGAGGTCGCGGCACCGGCCGGCCCAGCCGCGGGCGAGGTCGTGCTGCTGGCCGACACCTTTAATACGTACTTCGAGCCGGAGAACCTCCGCGCAGCCGTACGAGTCCTGACGGCAGCCGGCTACCGGGTCCATGTGCCGACGCCCGTGGATGACCCGCGGCCGCTGTGCTGCGGCCGCACTTACCTCGCCACCGGCATGATCGAAGAAGCGCGAGCCGAGGCGAGCCGGATGCTGGCGACGCTGGCGCCGTTCGTGGCCCGCGGCATCCCCGTGGTTGGCCTCGAGCCGTCCTGCCTGCTCGGCCTGCGCGACGAGCTACGCACGCTGCTCCCCGGCGCGGACAGTGCGGCGCTCGGCGCAGCGGCGTTGATGTTCGAGGAATTCCTCGTGGCGGAGCGGTCGGCCGGACGGCTGAAACTCGAGTTCCGCAGGTCACAGTATCGTCGGGCACTCGTGCACGGCCACTGTCACCAGAAGGCGTTCGGCGTCATGCCGGCCGTCGTCCAGGCGCTCGAACTCGTTCCGGAGCTGGCCGTCGATACGGTCACGTCGAGCTGCTGCGGAATGGCCGGCGCGTTCGGCTACCAGGCCGAGCACGTCGCAGTCTCCATGCAGATGGCAGAGGCGACGTTGTTGCCCGCCGTTCGCAATGCCGCGCCCGATACCGTGATCGTGGCCGACGGCACGAGCTGCCGCCACCAGATTCACGACGGCGCGGCGCGCGACGCGGTGCACGTGGCGCGCGTGCTGGCGGAAGCCCTGTAGCCAAACACCCCAGTCTCGTCGCCCATTCAACGAGTTATGCGCAATGCCTCTCGACACGGTATGACACGTGACACTCGCGCCGCGCGCTGCGTTAATGGCGCCTCCAACCTACCGGAGGAACGCGCCGAATGAGTGACCCGGCCAGTGCAGCCCTCGACTCCCGTTCGCTCGCCACGTTAGCCCAGCAACTGCGCGATGGCCCCCTCCAGGAACTAGCGGAGGTCCATCGCAGAACCGCACTGCTCTCCAAAAACGCCGTGGTGGAGGACGACGAGCGGTTGCAACAACTGACGGAATTGGCGCTGGTATCGCTGTCGGCGATGGAGCACTTCCACGCTTTCACGCGCGAGTTGCGGGCGCAGATTGCGGCGCTCACGAACACGCAGACACGCGACCTTCACTGACCGCAAAATGTCGCTGGCGCTCGCCGGTTCGGCGGGCGTATATTCGGTCGTACGGGCTGGACCTGATCTCACACAGTCAACAGCTAGATGAACACGGGTCGTGCCCTCGATCCTTTGGATCGAGATAGCAGGACCCGATGTTAAGCACAGGGCCGGTAGTGAGCAGGCACCAGCCCTTCACTCCGCCCGTCGAGCGCTCAGTCGAACAGCGCGCAAATGGCGTCGCCGACACGCACCACTCCGCTCGTCAGCACGCGAGCGTTGATACCGCGCAAGTTCAACGCCCGGCCGATCGGCGAGTTGATAAACCGCAGCGCGTCAAAACCAAACCGATCGCGAAACTTGCGACAGCCCGTGTGCGGCTCCGCGCTGACCTCGATCAGTGCGCCCCCTACGCGCAGACGCGTGCCCGGCGGCACGTGCTCCGCACCCAGGTCGAAGTCGACATAGAGCTGATCGCCCGCGAGCGGCCAGTGCTCACGCGTGGGCGCGAGCAACCCGATCAGGCGGGAATTGATCAGCGTGAGCGGTTCGCTCTTGCTCGAAGGTGTCCAGCGATCGCCGACCAAGCCCTCGCCTGCACGCAGCTCGCCGCTCTCGATCACCTCGCGCTCGTTCGACGCCGGTCGGCGGACGATCATCTGAAGCACGCCGCTCTCTCGAGGTGCCGCGCGCAACACCGGGAGAGCCGCTTCGAGCTCCGCGTACGTGGCGAGCCGAGGTGTAGACGCCATCACAATCCGAGATCGAGCACCCAGGGCTCCGCAGCCGCTTCCGCCACGAGCGTCTTGAGCGCGGGCCACTGCCACACCGCGTCGGCATACCGACGTGCGTCCGGCGAAAGCTCGACGGCGTAGGTCCGAAAACGGCTCACGACCGGCGCGAACATGGCGTCGGCGGCGCACCACGCGCCGAACAGATAGTCGCCGCCGCGCCCATACGTCGCGCGACAGTCGTTCCATAACGCGTCGATGCGCGTGACGTCGGCGCGCACGTCGGGTGTCATCGGCAGATTGTGCCGGCCGCGCACGTCCATCGGCATGCCCGACCGCAACGACGTGAAGCCCGAGTGCATCTCGGCGCTGACGCTCCGCGCGCGTGCCCGTGCAGCCCGGTTCAACGGCCACAGGCCTGCCGCGGGCTTCTGCTCGTGCAGATATTCTGCGATCGCGATCGTGTCCCAGATCACGAGCCCGTCCATGTGCAGCACGGGCACGCGGCGGGTCGGGCTGACGGCGCCGATTTTCGCCGCAAACTCCTCGGTATCGAGCGGGATCAGAATCTCGCGAAACGCGATGCCGCTTTGCCGCACCAATAGTGCGCCGCGTAAGGACCACGAGGAGTAATTGCGATTGCCGACGTAGAGCGTCGCGTCCATCGCGCTAGAGTACGCGAAATTGATTCCCCCGCGCACGCCCCCTACCATGCTGCGATGTCGTCGATTTCTTTCGCGCGCGCCGTGAGGCGCTGCGCTGCACCTCGGTAAGCATGGCTCGATTCCTACTGCGCAGGGTTGCCTATCTGCTGGTGCTTGTCGTCATCGCGACGTCCGTAGCCTACCTGCTCGCGGCCACGCAGCTGAATCCGCGCTCGCGTTACGAGGGCCGGAATCCGCCGCCGCCGGCGGCCGTCGTCGACGCCGCGCTCGATGCCATCAACATGAACGACAAGACGCCGCTCTCCGCACGGTTCGGGCGCTGGGTCGGCGGCATAGCGCGCGGCGACTTCGGTCGCACGATCGACAACACGTCGGTCAACGACGAGTTCGGCCGGCGCGTGCTCGTGAGCCTGCGGCTGTTGTTGATCGGCACCGTCTTCGGCACCTTGCTCGGCGTCGCCGCCGGCGCGTACGGCGCCGTGCACCAATACCGGTGGTCCGATCGCGTGTTGACGTTGTTTTCGTTCGTCACGTTGTCGATCCCCGTGGTCGTCATGGCCGTTCTGTTCAAGAACGCCGGCATCGAGCTCAACACTCTGCTCGGCTTCACGGGCGATGCGAAGCTGCTGTATACGACGGGCGAGATGACGCCCGGGCTCGATCCCTGGTCCTGGGACGGCCTGACGAACCGGCTCTCCCATCTGATTCTGCCGTCACTCGTGCTGGGCGTCGGGGCGATTGCGTTCTACGGCCGCTACCAGCGTAACGCGATGCTCGATGTGCTCGGCAGCGACTTCCTGCGCACGGCACGCGCCAAGGGGCTGCGCCGGTCGACAGCCCTCGTCAAACACGGACTCAGGACTGCACTGATCCCGATGGCCACGTTCTTTGCGTATCAGTTCGCGCTGCTCTTCGTCGGGGCCACGTTCACCGAGAGGATCTTCGGCTGGCACGGCATGGGCGAATACTTCGTCGACTCCGTGACCAAGAACGACGTGAACTCTGTCGCGGCCGTCACGCTGTTCGTGGCCGTGCTCGTTCTTATCGCCGGCTTCCTCGCGGACGTCGCGTACGCGCTGCTCGACCCGCGGGTGCGCGTTTGAACCAGCCCGAGGCCACGATCTCGCGCAGCAGACTCGTCGTGCGCCGTTTCCTTCGGCAGCGGCTCGCGCTCGCAGGGGTTGCGTTCCTTGCACTGCTGTTCGCGCTCGCGTACTTGAGCCCGCTACTCACGACCTGGCAATACAATCAGCTCGACACCGCGGCGTTCCTCACGCCGCCGTCGTCCGGGCACTGGTTCGGAACGACGCAGAACGGCTTCGACGTGTTCGCGCTCACGATGCGCGGCATGCAGAAGTCGCTCGTGATCGGGCTGCTCGGCGCATTGATCTCGACGGGGCTCGCGGCCGTCGTCGGCGCCTTCGCCGGCTACTTCGGCGGCTGGCTGAACACCGTGCTGGTAGGCCTGATCGACCTGCTGCTCGTGCTGCCAGGCTTCCTGATTATCGCCATCCTGTCGCCTGCGTTTCACGGCCACACGTGGCTGATCTTCGTGCTGCTGCTAGCGGCGTTTCAGTGGATGATCACCGCCCGCATCGTGCGCGGCATGACGCTGTCGCTGAAGGAACGGGAGTTCGTGCGCGCGGCGCGCTTCATGGGCGTACCGGGGTCACGCATCATCTTCCGCCACATCCTGCCGAACATGGCGTCGCTGCTGATCATCGACGCCACCGTGAACGTCAGCTCGCTGATCCTTGCCGAGGTGGGACTGTCGTTCTTCGGTTTTGGCGTGCAGCCGCCGGACGTCTCGCTCGGCACGTTGATCGGCGACTACTCGGGCTCTGCGCTGTCGTTTCCATGGCAGTTCTATTTTCCTGCGGGCTTCCTGATCGCGCTCGTGCTCGCGATCAACCTGATCGGCGACGGGCTGCGCGACGCGCTCGATCCAAACGCTGGCGGTGAGGCCTCGTGATGCAGCACGACCGCGCCGCTGCTCGAGGTTCGCGATCTGTCCGTGACTTTCGCGAGCGAAGCCGGCCCGGTGCGCGCCGTGCGCTCGCTGTCGTACGGCATCAACCGAGGCGAGGTGCTCGGGATCGTCGGCGAGTCGGGTTCCGGGAAGACGGTCTCGTCACTCGCGGTCATGGGCCTGCTGCCGGACCACGCGCGGGTGTCGGGGTCCGTGCGCTTCGAGAGCGAGGAGCTCGTCGGGCTGCCGGACAAAGCGCTGTCGCGTTTGCGCGGCAGGCGAATTGCGATGATCTTTCAGGACCCGCTGTCGGCACTGACGCCGGTTTACACGGTCGGCGATCAGATCGCCGAGGCGATCCGAGCGCACAACGACGTGAGCGCGACCGCCGCCCGCGATCGCGCAATCGAGCTGTTGACGCTGGTCGGCATTTCGAATCCCGGCCGGCGCGCGGCATCGTTTCCGCACGAATTCTCCGGTGGCATGCGCCAACGCGTGATGATCGCGATGGCCATCGCGAACGATCCGGCACTGATCATCGCCGACGAGCCGACGACGGCGCTCGACGTCACGGTTCAGGCACAGATTCTCGACCTGCTGCAGAAGGCGCGCGAAGTCACCGGCGCCGCGATCCTGCTGATCACACACGACCTCGGTGTCGTGGCCGGCCTCGCGGACCGCGTCGGCGTGATGTACGCAGGCAAGCTCGTCGAGAGCGGCACGATCGACGACGTGTTCTACCGCACGCGCATGCCCTACACGCTCGGATTGCTGGGCTCGTTGCCTCGCCCGGACCAGGGCGCGCACCAGGCGTTGACGCCGATCGAGGGCAACCCGCCGTCCGTCGTGAGTCTGCCGCCGGGCTGCCCGTTCGCCCCGCGCTGCCCGCTGCGCATCGAGCAGTGCGCAGAGGTGGAACCCGCGCTCGTACACCGGGGGGACACGCATGCCGCTGCGTGCCACCGCAGCGACGAGGTCGAGCGACGGCGCGGCGCCGGCGAGGCCGTGTTTCCGGCGGGGCACGTCGTCGAAGTCGTCGCGCGGTCGCCACGCGACGAACGCCCCGTCGTGCTGTCTGTTCGCGATCTCGTCAAAGAATTTCCGGTGCTGCGCGGCGCGGTTCTGCGCCGTCGCGTCGGCTCGTTGCGCGCCGTGGATGGAGTTACGTTCGACATCCGCGAAGGCGAGACGCTGGGTCTCGTCGGGGAGTCGGGCTGTGGCAAGACGAGCACGATCATGGAAATCCTGAACCTGACGCAGCCGCAAGCCGGCGCCGTAACGGCACTCGGCCAGGACACGGCGACGATGACGCCCGAGCAGCGCTTTCGCGTGCGGCGCAACATCCAGATCGTGTTCCAGGATCCGATGGCAGCGCTCGATCCGCGGCTGCCCGTAGGCGACATCATCGGCGAGCCGCTCGAGACACACGGTGTCGCACCCGCCGAGCGGGCGCGACGCGTGCACGAGTTGCTGGCGCTCGTCGGTTTGCAGCCCGAGCACGCGGACCGTTACCCACAAGCGTTCTCTGGCGGCCAGCGGCAACGCATCGGCATCGCGCGCGCGTTGGCGCTGGAACCGAAGCTGCTCGTGCTCGACGAGCCGGTGTCGGCGCTCGACGTGTCGATTCGCGCCGGCGTCATCAACCTGCTCGAGCGGCTCAAAGCCGAGCTCAACCTCTCGTACCTGTTCGTCGCGCACGACCTGGCGGTGGTTCGGCACATCGCTGACCGCGTTGCCGTGATGTACCTTGGGCGCATCGTGGAGATCGGCGACGTCGACGAAGTGTTCGAGCGGCCCACGCACCCGTATACGCAGGCGCTGCTGTCGGCCGTGCCGATTCCGGATCCGCGCAAGGAGCGGCAGCGGAACCGTATTCTGTTGCAGGGTGACCTGCCGAGCCCGCTCGATCCGCCCGCGGGCTGCCGTTTTCGACCGCGCTGCCCACGCTTCGCGCACGAACTCGACGACACGGGGCGCCAACTGTGTTATCGAGAGGTGACGCTCGAAGTACGCGCCGGCGCCGCCGGCCACTTGGACGCCTGCCAGCACTCTCAGCCGGCGCCCGCGTTGTGAGAGGAGACTCTTTCTGATGATGTCCGTTCTGATCATGTCCGCTCGATCACTTGCGCTCGGAACCACCTGCGCCCTGCTGATTTGCGGTTGCGGCGGCAACAGCAGCGCGCCGACGCCGACCACGGCGACGCCCGCCGCCACTGCGAATAACATCAATGCGATGGCGCGCGAGCGGCTGCGCGACGGCGGAACGTTCACGTGGGCGATGACGCAGCTGCCTACCAACTTCAACTACAACCAGATCGACGGCAGCATTTTCGAGGGCTCGCGCGTCATCAACGCGCTGATGCCCTGGCCGTTCTACACCGACAGCAGTGGCATACCTCATGTGGAACCGCGATTACCTCGCGAGCGAGCCGACGCTGACCACCGCGAACGGCCAAGTCGTGACCTACGAAATCAACCCGAAGGCCGTTTGGTACGACGGCACGCCGATCACGTGGGAGGACTTCTACTGGCAGTGGAAGGCCAACAACGGCACCGACCAGTCCTACCGGATCTCCGCGGCCAACGGTTACGAGAACATCCGCAGCGTCGAGCGCGGCAAGGACGATCGCGAAATGATCGTGACGTTCGAGTCGGCCGTTTGCCGATTGGCAGTCGCTGTTCGCCCCGCTCTATCCGGCGTCCACGAATAAGGACCCCAAGGTCTTCAACGAAGGCTGGGCCGGGCAGCTGCTCACCACAGCCGGGCCATTCAAGTTCGACAACCTGAACCAGACGACGCAGACGATCACGCTCGTGCGCAACGAGAAGTGGTGGGGGAATCCAGCCGAAGCTCGAGCGCCTCGTGTTCCGCACGATCGACACGAACGCGCATGTCGAGGCCCTTGCCAACGGCGAAGTGGACGCGGTGGACGTAGGCCCGGACGCGAACAAATACCGCCGGGCGCTGGCGATCGAGGGCGTGAGCATTCGCGTTGCGGGCGGCCCGAATTTTCGCCACCTTACGATCAACGGAACGAGTCCGGTCTTGAGCGACGTGCGGGTGCGACGCGCGCTGGCCATGGCGATCGACCGCGGCGCAATTGCCCGTGCGTTGCTTGGCCCGCTCGGCTTCACGCCGGAGCCGCTGAACAACCACATCTTCATGACCAATCAGCGAGGCTACCGCGACAACTCGGGCGAGATCGGCAAGTACGATCCCGAGAAAGCCGCCCGGCTCCTCGACGAGGCCGGTTGGGTGCTTGCAAGGCAGCACGCGCACCAAGGACGGTCGTGCGCTCGAAATCACGTGCGTGATTCCGAGCGGCATCCAGAGCGCGCGCCAGGAAACGGAGTTGATCCAGAACATGCTGGCCCGAGTCGGCGTCAAGATGAGCATCGACACCGCCCCCAGCAACGATTTCTTCGACAAGTACGTGACGCCCGGTCAATTCGATTTCACCGTGTTCTCGTGGCTAGGCACGCCGTATCCCGATGAGCTCGGCGAAATCGATCTACGCGAACCCTGTGCGCGGCGCCGATGGGCAACTGAACGTGCAGCAAAACTACGCGCGCATCGGCAGCGCCGAGATCGATGCGTTGTTCGATCAGGCAACAGCCGAGTTCGATCGCGACCGCGCCATCGAGATCGCGAACCGCGTCGACACCGAGCTCTGGCAGGAAGTTCACTCGCTGACTCTGTACCAGAGGCCCGAGATCTACGCGGTCAAGAAGGGTCTCGCCAACTTTGGCGCCTTCGGGCTACAGCAGCCGTGGCCGTACGCGGACATCGGTTGGGTCAGGGAGCCTTAAGAAGTCCTTTTCGCGCCCGGGCCCGAGTAGCGCCGCCCCCGCGGAATTCTCTACTATGGACAAGCGTCGTGTTCCACACGACCGTCCGGAGTAAGCCTGTTGCGTAAACTCTTCTTTCCTGGCCACCGCGGCCGCTTCATCTGCACTCGTTGCGTGTGGAGGCGGTCAACCCCCGCCGCAACCCACCGGCACCGCTGCACCGACGCAGACCTCGACACCGGTCGCACTCGACAAGAGCGCCTACCCCGTATTCCCGAACGCCGACGAAGGCGCCGACCCCACCGTGTCGGCGGAGCTCGGCGGCCGCGGGTTCACCGGCGAAGGCTGGGAGACGAACACCGATTACGACTTGATCGGCGATCCGCGTGCCGTCAAGGGCGGTGTTTTCCGTGACTCGATGCCGTCGTTCCCGGGCACATTGCGCATCGAGGGCCCCGAGTCGAACACGACGCTGAACGGCATGATTGGCGGCATGGTGTACGAAGGGTTGTTAACGATCCATCCCACGACTCTGGCCTACGTACCCGTACTAGCAACGCACTGGCAGATATCCGCCGACCGCGCCACGTACCGTTTCCGCATCGATCCCAACGCTCGCTGGGCCGACGGCGAGCCCGTTGTCGCCGATGACGTGGTGGCAACGTGGGACTTCCTAACGGACAAGGGGTTGCAGAGTCCGATCAACCAGCTGGTGTTTGGCAAATTCGAGCGTCCGATCGCGGAGAGCAAGTATATTGTCCGCGTCCAGAGCAAAGTGCCTAACTGGCGCAACTTCCTGTACTTCTCATCGATGTCGCTCCTGCCCGCACACGTACTGAAGAACGTCGATGGCGCGAAATACCTTGAAGACTACAACTTCAAGCTGCTGCCTGGCACGGGGCCGTATCACGTCGACGAAACGGACGTTCAGAAAGGCAGGAGCGTGTCGATCAGGCGCCGCAACGGTTACTGGGCCGAGAAGGTGCGGCGGAACATCGGGCTCTACAACTTCGACGAGATACGCGAGATCGTAGTTCGCGATCAGAGCCTGGCGTTCGAACAATTCAAGAAAGGCGATCTCGACTACTACTTCGTGAATATTTCGCGCGAATGGGTCGAGGAGATGAACTTCGACCGCGTAAAGCGCGGCCTGGTCCAGAAACGGAAAATATTCAACGACAACCCTGGCGGCTTTTCCGGCGTCGCGTTCAACACTCGAAGAGAACCTTTCTCCGACCTTCGCGTGCGCAAGGCGCTAACCCTGCTTGAAGACCGTGCGGAGCTTATCGCGAAATTGTTCTTCAACGAATACACGCCACAGAATTCCTATTACAGCGGCGGACTCTACGAGAACCCCAACAACCCGAAAAACAAATTCAACCCGCAGGCGGCGCTGCAGCTGCTCGCCGACGCCGGCTGGAAGGATCGCGACGCGCAAGGTCGGCTAGTACGAAATGGCCAGCCGCTGAATCTGGAGCTGATGTACAGCGACCAGACTCTCGAGAGGTTCCTGACCGTGTACCAGCAAGCGCTCGCGAAAGTCGGTATCGGATTGAACCTCCGCCTCGTGAATCCGGAGACTCGATTCAAGCTCATGATGGAGCGCAACTTCGACATGGTCTATACGGCTTGGACCGGACTCCTGTTCCCCAACCCCGAGAGTACCTTTTCGTCCGCGTTCGCCGACCTCCAGAACAACACGAACATCACCGGATTCAAGGACGCCAGAGTCGATCAGCTATTGAAGGACTACGACGTCGAGTTCAATCCGCAGAATCGCGCGGCTATCATCCAGGAGATTGACGGGATCCTGGCGAACTCCTATCAGTACATTCTGAGCTGGGATGCACCGTTCGTCCGTATCGCGTACTGGAACAAGTTCGGTCACCCGGACGGCTACCTCACGCGCATCGGCGATCAGAGCGATATTGCGACCTTGTGGTGGATCGACCCGCAGAAGAACGCCGAGCTGCGCCGCGCACTCGGCGATGACTCCGCGACGCTGCCCGTGGGCGAAACTGAAGTCCGCTATTGGACCGCGTACGACGAACGCGAGAAGGCCGCAACCGCCAAGCAATGACGGCGTACTTCGTCCGGCGGTTCCTGCTGATCGTTCCGACGTTCATCGGCATCACGATGGCCGTCTTCCTCGTGATGCAGTTCGTGCCGGGCGGCCCGGTCGAGCGGCAGATCATGGCTCTGCAGATGGGCACGATGACGGAAGGTGGTGCCGCGGGCGGCGGGGGCTTGAGCCGCGGCAGCAACGCACTGCCCGAAGAGATGATCGAGGAGATCCGCCGCTACTACGGCTTCGACAAACCCGTCCCCGTGCGCTACGCGATGTGGCTCAGGAACGTGGTGCGGCTCGACCTCGGCCGCTCGTACGTCTACCAGGAGCCGGTCTGGGACGTCATCAAGTCGCGTTTCCCGGTGTCGATCTTCCTCGGCCTCACGGGGTTCTTTCTGAGCTACCTCGTGTGCGTGCCGCTCGGCGTGCTGAAGGCCGTGCGCCACGGCACGAAATTCGACTTGTGGAGTAGCGTGATCGTGTTCCTCGGCTACGCCATCCCGGGTTGGGCGCTCGGCACGGCGTTGCTCGTGCTCTTCGGCGGCGGCAGCTTCTGGAACGTGTTCCCACTCGGCGGCTTTCGCCCGGACAACTGGGAGTACTTGAGTCTCTGGGGCAAGATCATCGGCCAGCTGCACCACATGGTGTTGCCCGTGTTCTGCTACATGGTCGGCGCGTTTGCGACGCAGACGATCCTGACGAAGAACTCGCTGATGGAGAATCTGAGCCAGGACTACGTGCGCACGGCGTATGCGAAAGGGCTGTCCGAGCGGCGCGTCATCTTCGTGCATGCGCTGCGCAACTCGCTGATCCCGATCGTGACCGGCCTCGGGCATGTCATCGGCGTGATCCTCGCCGGCTCGTTCCTGATCGAGCGCGTGTTCAACATCGACGGCATGGGCTATCTCGGCTACACGGCCATCCTGCAGCGCGACTACCCTGTCGCACTCGGCATCCTCGTGATCTCGAGCCTGTTGATGCTGGTCGGCAACATTCTTTCGGACATCATCTACGCGCTCGTCGACCCGCGCATCCGGTTCCAATGACGGCGTCCGAATCGATCTTCCGCAAGCGCATCCGCAAGTTCAGACGCCTCAAGCGCGGCTACTGGTCGTTTCTGCTGATCTTCGCCGCGTACCTCGTCTCGTTCTTCCTGCCGTTCATCGCCAACAGCAAAGCGCTCGTCGTGAAGTACGACGGGCACTACTTCTTCCCCATCAGCGGCGCCTATCACGCCGCGACGGAGTTCGGCGTCGACGCCATCGGCGAGGCGGACTACCGCGAGATCGACCGGCTGTTCGAGACGCAGGCCGGCGGCAATTGGGTGCTCATGCCGTTGATCCCGTATGGCCCGAACGAGCCGCTGCTCGACGCGACCGGCTCGCCGCCGAACCCGCCCTCGCGCGCGCACCCGATGGGCACCGACGATCGCGGCCGCGATGTGCTCGTGCGCCTGGCGTACGGCTTCAACATCTCGATGACGTTCGCGCTGCTCGTCACGGTGATCGGCGAGAGCATCGGCATCGCGATAGGGGCGCTGCTCGGCTACTTCGGCGGCAAGCTCGACATCCTGGGCCAGCGCGGTATCGAGGTCTGGTCGTCGCTGCCGTTCCTCTACACGATCATCATCATCAGCTCCGTCATCGTGCCGGTGTACTTGCCGGGCCAGTCCCAGCTGTTTCAACCCTCGTTCTGGTTGCTCGTCGCCGTGCTCGCCGTGTTCGATTGGATGGGCATCACGTATTACGTGCGCGGCGAGTTCTATCGCGAGAAGGTCAAGGACTACGTCGCCGCCGCGATGGCATCGGGCGTCTCGGATACCGGCATCGTGTTCAAGCACATCCTGCCGAACGCGTTGACGCCCGTCGTGTCGTTCGCGCCGTTCGTGATCGTGGGCAACATCGGCTCGCTCGTGGCGCTCGACTTCCTGGGCTTTGGCCTGCCGGCCCCCACGCCGAGCTGGGGCGAACTGATCGGCCAGGGAATGAGCAACCTCACGAAGTGGTGGCTAGTGGTGTTTCCGAATGGCGTGTTCTTCCTGACGCTGCTGCTCGTCGTCTTTATCGGCGAGGCCGTGCGCGAAGCCTTCGACCCCCGTGAATACTCGCGTCTGCGATGAGCCAACCCTCGCCGCCTCCGCTGCTCTCGATCCGGGGTCTCAAGACCTACTTCGACACCGAAGCCGGCGTCGCGAAAGCCGTCGACGGTGTGGATCTCGACGTGCGCCGCGGCGAGGTGCTCGGGCTCGTGGGCGAATCGGGCTCGGGCAAGAGCGTCACGGCGCTCAGCGTGCTGCGGCTGATTCCGAGCCCGCCCGGCCGCATCGTGGCCGGCGAGATCATCCACCAGGACAGGAACTTGTTGGCGTTGTCGTGGGAAGAGATGCGCAAGATCCGCGGCCGCGAGATCAGCATGATCTTTCAGGAGCCCATGACGTCGCTGAACCCCGTGTTCACGATCGGTATGCAGGTCACGGAAGTGATTCGGCAGCACGAAGCCGTGTCGCAGGACGAGGCGAGGAGCCGCGCGATCGCAATATTGAACGACGTCGGCATCCCCGACGCCGAGCGACGACTGACGCAGTACCCGCATCATTTGTCCGGCGGCATGCGCCAGCGCGTAATGATTGCGATGGCGCTCGCACTGAACCCGGATCTCGTGATCGCCGACGAGCCGACCACGGCGCTCGACGTCACGATTCAGGCCCAGATCCTCGATCTGATGCTGACGCTGAAGGACCGACGCCCGGAAGCCGCGATCCTGCTGATCACGCACAACATGGCCGTCGTCGCCGAGACGTGCGACCGAGTGGCTGTCATGTACGGCGGCAAAATCCAGGAAATCGCGCCCGTCGAACGCCTGTTCGCCAATCCGCTGCACCCGTACACGCAGGGCTTGCTCGAGTCGATCCCACGCGTCGACGGCGAACGGCCGGCGCGGCTCAAGGTCGTGCCGGGTACCGTCCCGAGCATTCTCGACATGCCTCGAGGGTGCAAATTCGTCACACGCTGCTCGAAACGATTCGAGCCGTGTGCGGCACACGAGCCGCCCCTCCTCGAAGTCGAGCCGGATCACTTCGTGCGCTGCCACTTGTTCGGCCGCTGACATGCCGACACCACCGGAGTCGATCCTCGAGCTCGAGCACTTGACGGTGCGTTTCCCGGTCACGGCGGGCGTGTTCCTGCGCCGCGTGGGCGAGGTCCGCGCCGTGGACGACGTCTCGCTCGCGATCGGTCGCGGCGAAACGTTGGGCCTCGTCGGCGAGTCTGGCTGCGGCAAGACCACCGTGGGCAGAGCGATCCTGAACATCCTGAAGGCGACGGCGTACGGAGTCGAGATCTCGGGCAAGGTCCTGTATCACGCCACGGGCGGTACCATCGACCTGGTGCCACTCGGACGCCGCGCAATGCGCGGCTATCGCGCCGATCTCCAGATGGTGTTCCAGGACCCGTACGCCTCCCTGAATCCGCGTCAGTCCGTGACACAAATCGTCCGCGAGCCCCTGGCGATTCACTCGAAGCTGTCGAAACGCGAGCAGGTGGAACGCGTTGCGTGGCTGCTCGAGAAGGTGGGCTTATCTCCGGAACAGGCAAGCCGGTATCCGCACGAATTCTCGGGCGGACAAAGGCAGCGCATCGGCATCGCGCGCGCGCTCGCGACGAATCCGAAGCTCGTGGTCGCCGACGAGCCCGTGAGCGCACTCGATGTATCCGTGCAGGCGCAGGTCATCAACCTGTTGCAGGATCTGCAGGACGAGTTCGGGCTCTCGTATCTGTTCATCTCGCACGATTTGTCCGTCGTGCGGCACATCTCGAAACGCATCGCGGTCATGTACCTCGGGCACATCGTCGAGATGGGCGACGGCGACACGCTGTATTCGAGGCCGCTGCACCCTTACACGCGCGCGCTGCTGGCATCCGCCCCACGCCCAACGCCGAAGGCGCGACGCGCGCGGCACGCACCGCTCACCGGTGACATTCCATCGCCGATCAACAAACCGTCGGGATGCCCGTTCCGCACGCGGTGTCCGATTGCGCGATCGGCGTGCGCCGAGACACTGCCGCCGCTGACGCTGCGCGACGGCCGCCTCGTCGCGTGCCCGTACTCCGAATGACCGCAGGCACCCGCAATGCCGAACGGGTCATCGGCCTCGGCGCCCAAGAACTCGCCGACCTCGCGCGCCGCGCATTGACGAACATCGGGCGCGAATACCCGAACCACCCGCAGTACCTGCTCGGGAGCGACGCCGACGTGCTGCCGCCGCGCGTCGTGCACCCCGTGTTCTTCGGCTGTTTCGATTGGCACTCGGCCGTGCACTCGCACTGGCTGCTGTTGCGACTCACGCGCGTGCTGCCCGACCCCGCGCCGCGGGCTGCAATCGAAGCCGCGTTCGATTCCGTCTTCGTGCCCGCCAAGATCGCCATCGAGGCTGCGCATCTCGAAAAGCGGCCGTGGTTCGAGCGGCCGTATGGGCTCGCGTGGGCCCTGCTGCTCTGCGCCGAGGCCGCCGACACACGCTGGGCCGCACCGCTCGCACCACTCGCCGCCGTCGCACGCGCGAACGCGCTGACGTGGCTCGGCGCACTGCGTTACCCGGTGCGTTCCGGCACACACCACCAGACTGCGTTCGCGCTGACGCTGGTGCACGATGCCGCAAAAGAGCTCGGCGACGCCGAGATGCTCGCCGCGATACGCGCCAAGACGCTGGCGTGCTTTCATGCCGACGCAGACGCACCGCTGCACTTCGAGCCCTCGGGCGAGGATTTCCTGTCGCCGACGCTGATGACGGCGGATCTGATGCGGCGTGTGCTACCGGCCGCAGAGTTCGGCCCATGGCTCGGCGCGTACCTGCCGGGCCTGTCGACACGCGCAGCAGACGACTGGTTGCCGTGCGCCGAGGTTGCCGACGAGACCGACGGCCGAGCCGTGCATCTGCACGGGCTGAACCTGTCGCGGGCGTGGAATCTCGCGAACATGGCGGCGGCTCTGCCGGCGGGCGATCCGCGCGGCGACGCGCTACGTGCCGCGGCCGACCGACACCGCGCGGCCGGCCTGCGCGCGGCGCTCGCGACGCACCACTACGCAGGCGACCACTGGCTGCCGTCGTTCGCGGTATACCTCGCGACGGGGCGTTCGGCGCCTGCGACATAACTCGCGACGTGGTGGCAGCCAGTACGCTTGATTGCGACCGCCGCTTGCAGCGACCATGGCGGCAACGCCGCTGGGGGATAAGACGTGCGTACCACTTCCACGAAGCTCGAGTTTCTAGCCGCCATCGCGCTCGTCGCCAGCGCGACGCTGTACGCGCCACACGCCACCGCCCAGGCACAGAGCGCGCAACGGTGCACGACGATCGACGACGACGCACAGCGTCTGGCGTGCTACGACCGCGCGCTGCGCCCGGCACCCGTAAGCGCAGCAGCGGCCGCCGCGTCTCCTCGCGCGGCTGCGCCGCCGGCCGCCACCGCGCCGAACGCCGCTATCGCCACCGAAAACCGCGCCACCCGTCGCGAGCGCGAAGTCCGCGAATCGACGGCGAGTGCCGCACCGGCCGCTCCCTCCCCGCCTGCTGCACCGAGCGCTCCCGCCGCGCGCCGCGCTCCCGCACCCGCCCAGGACGCAACAGCGGACATCGTGCCGATCGTGATCGTGCAGATCCGCGCACTGCCGGGTCGCGCCGCCACGTTCGTGACCGCCAGCGGCGAGACGTGGGTTCAGACCGACACGCAACGCCAGTTGCCGAACGTGCCGTTCAACGCAGCGATCAAGCCCGGCTCGATGGGCAGCTCTTTCCTCGTGCCGGACGACTACGCCCGCTCGTTCCGCGTGCGGCGCGGCGAGTAGCGCCGGGCGTTACTTCAGACGCTGCTCGAGCCTGCCGAGCTCGAGCAAATCGCGGTAATAGCCGTCGGGATCGCAGCTCGCCTGCTCGCTGATGTCGACGCTATCGTCGCGCGCGGAGCCGCGGCGCCGCACGAGCGGCTGCGAGTAGTACGGATCGTAGATCGTCATCGTGCGGTCGATCGACAGCCGATCCTTTGCCAGCTCGTAACGCTCGACGATCCGCGTGCCTTCGCCTTTCATCGGCAGCCCGGAGCCGTCGAGCCAGCCCGGCAGGAGATGCGTCGTCTCGATCACGAGCGCATCCCCCTCCCAGTGACCGACCGAATAGCCGAGTGCCGTGTCCGGCGTATCGGCGGGCGCCTTGCGGCCGTCCATCCAGATACGCCGTGAGCTGTTCTGCTCGACGTGCAGGAACACGTAGTGCGTGCCGGCGTCGACGATCTCCATGTTGTAGGGCGCGCCGAACAGTCGCGGCAAGCCCATCGCGAGGCAGCGCAGCGCCGGGTCTTGATAGTGCTCCGTCGCCGCGAACACCGCGCGCCCCTCGGCCGTGAACGGGGTTGGCTTCGGCTCGAGGTCGTCGACCGTCACGCGGAACTTGTAGCTGTTGCGCCAGGCACCCGTGATGTCGACGGGGTAGGTCTTGCGAGCGTTGCCGTAGCCGAAGGTTTTGCCCGCCGTGACGTGAACCTGGTTCGGATCGGGCTGATTGGCATCGCCGCGGCCCGTTACGACCTTGCTGCCGTCGGGTCGCAGCATCGTGCGCACGTAGAGCTTCTTCGTGCCGTTGCGGCCCACCTGGCCCGCGACCTTGAGCTCGTCGCCCACCTTGATCGTGCTCTGGCTCCAGCCGAGCGCCGTCAGCGCGGTGACGCTCGACGCCTGCAGCTCCCAGTCCTCCTGCGCGCCGGCCACCGTCGTCTGGAGCCGATACCGAACGTGAGGGTTCGACCACCACACCTGCGTGATCTTGCCGCTGAGCTCGGCCGTCTTGTCGGCATCGAACTCGGCGGCGAACGAATGATGCGCCAGCGCGGGCCGCACCACCGCAACGGCGACGACGCCGAGCCATACCCCACGCCAACCCATACGAACCCCCGCAACGCTCACTGCGCCCAAGCATACGCCCGTGCGCTGGCGGCCCGAAACCGGCCCCTTGCATTCGCGCGAACAGCATGGATAGTGGAGCGGGCGCCGCAGCAGCGGCGCCAAACAACACGCTGGGGGGACTTGAACATGGTCAACACCGGACGACGGCTCGCGACGGGCAGCATGGCGTTTCTGTTCGCGCTCGTCGCACACGACGTGACGGCACAGGTACCGGCACCCGCCATCGACCGCGACGACATCGGCGGGGTCGTCGTCGGCCCGGCGGGCCCCGAAGCCGGCGTGTGGGTCATCGCCGAAACCAAGGATCTCGGCACGCGCTACGCGAAGATCGTCGTGACGGACGATCAGGGGCGCTTCGTGATCCCCGATCTGCCCACCGCCCACTACGAGGTCTGGGTCCGCGGCTATGGGCTCGTGGACTCGGGGAAGGCGAAGGCGGATCCCGGCCAGACACTCGACGCTCACGGGTCACGCGGCACCGAGCCCGGCGGCCGCGGCCATGGTGTATCCGGCGATCTACTGGTACTCGATGATCAAGCTGCCAGCCCCGAGCGAGGTCAGCGCACTGCCGGGCGGACTCAATCAGTACGTGGCGTCGATCAAGAACCTGTCGTGCATCGGCTGCCATCAGATCGGCCAGCTCGCCACGCGCACGCTACCGCCGGCGTTCGAGAACCTGCCGAGCGCGCACGAAGCCTGGGTCCGGCGCATCCAGTCCGGTCAGGCCGGCAGCCAGATGCTGGCATCCGCCATGAACCAGCTCGGCGGCGTACCGCCGAAGTACTTCGGCGAGTGGACCGAGCGCATCAACAAAGGCGAGCTGCCGCGCGCGACGCCGCCGCGGCCGCACGGCCTCGAGCGCAACGTCGTCGCCACGGTGTATGACTGGGCCACGGAGAAGGCCTACATGCACGACCTGAGCGGCACGGATCGGCGCCACCCGACCGTGAACGGCTACGGCAAGCTGTACGGCGCGCCGGAGCTTTCCACCGACGACCTCCCGATCCTCGACCCGAAGACGAACACGGCGAGCTCGTTCCACGCCACCGTGCGCGACGCGAACACGCCGACGACGCACAGCACGCCGCCGACTGCAACCGTCGGCGTACTGGGGCAGCGAGGCCATCTGGGACAGCAAAGCGAACGCGCACAACCCGATGCTCGATGAGACCGGTCGCGTCTGGTATACCGCCGTCGTGCGCGCGCCGGAGACGGAGCCCGCGTTCTGCAAGGCGGGCTCGAGTCATCCGTCGGCGAAGCTGTTCCCGCTGAATCAGTCCGGCCGTCAGCTCGCGGTTTACGAACCGAAGACCGGCAAGTACACGTACATCGACACCTGCTACTCGACGCACCACCTGCAGTTCGCCGAAGACGCGAACAACACGTTGTGGACCAGCGGCGGCGGACCCGTGGTCGGCTGGCTGAATCGCAAGGTGTTCGACGAGACGGGCGACGCGGAGAAGGCGCAAGGCTGGACCGCGCTCGTTCTCGACACCAACGGCAACGGCAAGCGCGACGAAGGCTACACGGAGCCTGGCCAGCCGATCGACCCGACGAAAGACGCGCGCGTGAATGCCGCGTTCTATGCCGTCATGCCGAGCCCGGCCGACGGCTCGATCTGGGGCTCGACGTACGGCTATCCCGGCTCGATCGTGCGCATCGTGCCGGGCAGCAACCCGCCGGCAACAGCGATCTCGGAAGTGTTCAACGTGCCGCTCCCGGCTTCGGCTCGCGCGGCGCGGATATCGACCGCAATGGTGTCGTGTGGGTGTCGCTCGGCAGCGGGCACCTGGGCGCGTTCGACCGGCGCAAGTGCAAAGGCCCGCTGAACGGCCCGAAGGCCACCGGCGATCAGTGCCCCGAAGGCTGGACCTTCCACCGTTATCCGGGCCCGGGGTTCGCGAGCATGCCGGATCTACAGCGCCGAGGCCAGCTATTACAGCTGGGTCGATCAGCACAACACGGCGGGACTCGGCGCCAACGTGCCGATGTCGACGGGCAACCTCTCCGACGGCGTGCACGCGCTCGTCAACGACGAGTTCGTCACGCTGCGGCTGCCGTACCCGCTCGGCTTCTACGCCAAGGGCTTCGAAGGGCGCATCGACGATCCGAACGCCGGCTGGAAAGGCCGCGGCCTGTGGGTGCCGAGCGGCGATCGCACGCCGTGGCTGAAGGAAGGCGGCAAAGGCACGAAGCCGCTGGTCGTGCACTTCCAGGTGCGGCCGGACCCGCTCGCGAAGTAACGCGCGCGGCTGACGGAGCGCTTCCGCGGAAACTTCCGCGGAGAGGTACCTCTGCGCAAGAAGGGACTCGCCATGACTTATCTGGTCCTGTGCATCTTCGATCTCAAGGAAGCCAACCGCGAGGACTACTACTACGCGTACATGGATCTCGGGACGATCGGGTTGCGGCGCGCAATCAAGTCCGCAGCGGTGCCCACGTTTCAGCTGCCGACGACGGCCGTCATGGGCATGATCGACGGGCGCACCGTCGACGAGGTACGCACGGCCGTGGGCAAGCAGGTGGAAGGCTTGTTCAAAGCCCGTGGGCTCAAGGCGAATTTCTTCCTGGTCGTGTGCGGGGACTGGGCCTGCGCCGGCGAATCGATGTAGGGCAGCCGGCGAAGCGCGAGCGTATCGCCCCGGATGAGAGACTCGAGTCGACGACGACGCTACCGGCGTCTGTCGGCCGCCGTCACGAGTACCACGCCCACGAGGATCAGCAGCGTGCCGCCCGTGCGCAGCGCCGATGCGGACTCGGCGAGGCGCGGCCAATGTGTGGCGCCGACGTAAACGAGCACGTACGCGAGGCCGAGCAGCGGATACGCGTAGCTCAACGGATAGCGCACCAGCACGGCCAGCCAGCACACGAGCGATAGTCCGTACGCCGTGAGCCCGCCGGCGGTCCACGTGATCGCGGGCAGGAGCTCGTTCCACGACGCAGCGCTCAACGCCACGCCGCGCGTCGCGAGCGCGTGCAGATCCTGCATGCCGGCCTTCATGCCGAGCTGCCCCGCCGCCGACAGCACGATCGAGCCCGCGAGCAGCGCGCGGCCGAGCCCACGATTCGCCCCGGCGCTCACGTGCTCGCCACCAACGCGATGCCGACCGCGATCAACGCGACCCCTGCCCACCGCCGCACCGACACATGTTCGCCGAGCCAGAGCCGCGACGCCGCGACCACGGCTACGGTGCCGAGGCTCAAGAAAGGAAACGCCCGGCTCACGTCCATGCGGTACAGCACCGTGAGCCACAGCAGCGTGCCCGCGACGATCGCGACGATGGCTCCGATCAGCTCCGGCGATAGCAATGCCCGTAGCCACTCGCTTGGGCGGCGTGTACCGTGCAGACGCCGCGCGGCACCGAGCTTCTGGAGGATCTGACTGCCGGCCAGCAGCAGCACGGCGAGCAACAGCAGTGTGTCGTTCATGCTCGTGGGCTCATGCGGCCGGCACGCGCCAGACGATCACGTTGCCCTGCTGGTCGCGCCGCGCACCACTGGGCAGCCACGGCTTCAGCTCCCGCTCTGTGGAAGGCCCACACACGAGCAGCACCTCGCGCCGACCGCGATTCGTCGCGAGCAATGCAGCGAAGCCGGGGCCGTCGAGCAGCCGCTGCTTCGCTTCGGGGTAGGACAACCCGTATTCGATCTCACCCGGGCTCGCCATATAGATGTCGTTGCGCTTCAGCACCCACGCCACGGTACCGAACAGCGGCGCGTCGGACACGACTACAGCATCCGCGCCTGTGGCGTAGCGTGCTACAGCACCCGCAGGCGCGAAGTTGTCGAGGGCCCGCTGTGGGAGCGCAAGGTGCAACGGCACTAGCAGCGCAACGCCGGCCAGGGCGACGCCGCCGATCCGGACGCGCGCCCCACGGCTCCCTAACGCTGCGATGCCGCCCGCGACGCCCGCGACGAGGCTGCCGACGAGCACCGCCAGCCGCGCGCCCTCGCCCGCGCCGAACGCCACCGCGCCCAATGCGCCGCTCTGCGCCGCGAGTAGCAGCCCGAGCACCCCGACGAACGCGAGCACAACGACTCCGGCCCCCAGGCGCCACGCACGCGTGTAACCGCCGGCGAGGTAGCGTTCGATGCCCGCGGCCAGCAGGATCGACAACGGGGCGAAGCACGGCAGGATGTAGGTCGCTAGCTTGCCGCTCGACGCCGAGAAGAACAGGAACGGCAGCGCGGCCCAAATAATCAGGTAGCCGACGAAATCGCGATCGCCATGGCCCCTCCGCAAACCGATCGCCGCCGCCGGCAACAGCAAAATCCACGGCCAGCCCGTGAGCGGCAGATACGCGACGTAGTACCAGAACGGCGCCGCGTGCTGCGCGTCGTCCGCCGTGAACCGCTGCACGTGCTCGACCCAGAAGAAGTACCGCCAGAAATCCGGCTCGCGCAGGTGCACGAGCACCGACCACGGCAGCACGACGACAGCCGCGACGGCGATCGGCCACCACGGCGACGTGAGGAGCTCCCGCCAACGCCGGCCGACGGCGAGATACGGCGCAGCGACGATCACGGGAATCGCAAGTGCCAGAAACCCTTTGACGAGGAAGGCCGCGCCGCACGCGACGCCGCAGGCGATGAGCCACGCGCGCCGTTGCGCAGGCGCCGCGCGCAGCGCCACGTAATACCCCGCGAGTGCTGCCGTCAGGAACAACGCGAGGAACGCGTCGAGCAACGCGAAGGTGCCGATGCCGGCGACGAGGAACGTCGTGAGAAATATCGCCGCGGCGAGCACCGCTGTCGACGCGCCGAGAAACCGCCTCGCAAGCGCGAACACGATCAGCGCGGCCAGCCCGGTTGCGAGCGCCACCGGCAGTCGCAACGCGAACGCGTTCTCGCCAAACACGGCGAGCGAGAGCGCGTTCAGCCAGTGGCCGAGTGCCGGTTTCTCGAAGTACCGCACACCATTGAAGTGCGGCGACACCCAGTCGCCCGACGCGAGCATCTCGCGCGCGATCTCACCATAGCGAACCTCGTCGGGGCTCGCCAACGGCCGCACCGGCAGCGGCAGCAGATACAAAAGCAGGTACAGCGCGATCAGCACGAGCGCGCCGCGCCGCACGGCCGGATCGCGCAGCGCGAAAGCCGAACCGGGCGTGGCCGTCATCGTGCGCGTGGGCTCAGTGGGCGAGCGCCGAACGCTGCCAGCACACGTCGCCCTCGCGGCCGGCGATCGGCGCCTGCGCGATGGGCTCGCGCGGTAACGCCGCACCGCCGAGCAGCGCCTTCAACGGCACCGGCGCGATCCCGCGCTGCTTGCACGCGGTGAGGAACCGATCGAACAGCGGCGCACACACGCGCCCTTCGACTTCGGCGTGCACGGTCAGCACATTCAACTGGCCGGGGCGTACCTGCTCGAGCAGCCAATCGTTGTAGTTCTCGTCGCGGATGCCGTTGCGGCCGATGACCTCGTCGTAAGTCGGCAGCGTGGTCGGGATCTGCGGCGCAAACGCACGTTCGTCGGCCACGGGGACGAAGGGACTGCGACCGCGACAATCGCTGTTGTAGTGGAACCCGAACTTCTGCTTCGCTTCGAGCACGCGCTCGTTGCAGACCCATCCGGCCGCGGCCGAGCAGTCCGGCGTGCGACCGACGGCTTGCTGAAACGCCGCCACGCCGAGTGCAATCTCACGTTCGAGGTCTGCGACGGGCAGCCGCAACGCCTGCGCCTGCCAGCGATGGTGATCCCACGCGTGCAGCCCCACTTCGTGCCCCGCATCGGCCGCGGCCCGCAGCACACCGCCAAGGTTTGCGCCGATCTTGCGCCCCGGCCACAGCGTGCCGGCCAGCACGATATCCCAGCCGTACAGGCTCGCCGCGCGCGAGCGCAGCATCTTCGCGAGGAAACTCGGCTTCAGCAGGCGCCACAGGTGGCGGCCCATGTTGTCGGGCCCCACCGCAAAGAAGAACGTGGCCGTAGCGCCGTGCGCCGCCAGGATCTCGAGCAGACGGGGCACGCCTTCGCGCGTGCCACGGAACGTATCGACGTCGATCCTAAGCCCCAGCGGGGTCATCAAACGCCCGTGTCGGCCAGGCGCCGACTCGCAGCGGGCGTGCTACTCGCACCCATGTCGACGCCGTTCGCGGCCAGGTGATCGCGCAGGAAGAAGTCGAGCGTGCGATCGACCGACTCTTCGAGTGTGATCACGGGCTGCCAGCCGAGCACCTTGTTGGCGTTGCGAATGCTCGGACGACGGTGCGTGACGTCCTGGTAGCCGTCACCGTAGTACGCCTTGCTCTCGATCTCCTTGATGCCGGCCAGCGGCGGGAAGTGTGATCGCAATGGGTGGCGCTCGAACTTGTCGACCAGGAGCTCCGCGAGCTCCTTGATGCTGGCCTCGTTACGCGGATTGCCAACATTGAAGATCTGGCCGTCACACTTGCCGTCCTTGTTCTCGATGATCCGGAACAGGCACTCGATACCCTCGGTCACGTCCGTGAAGCAGCGCTTCTGCCGGCCGCCGTCGATCAGGAGCAGCGGCGTGCCCTCGACGAGATTCAAGATCAGCTGCGTGATTGCGCGCGAGCTGCCGATGCGAGCCGCCTCGAGCGAGTCGAGCCGCGGACCGAGCCAATTGAACGGCCGGAACAGTGTGAAGCGTAATCCCTTCGTGCCGTACGCCCAGATCACGCGATCGAGCAACTGTTTCGACGCCGAGTAGATCCAGCGCTGCTTGTTGATGGGCCCCAAGATCAGCCGCGACTTGTCCTCGTCGAACTCCGCGTCGTCGCACATGCCGTAGACCTCGGACGTCGACGGAAAGATCACGCGCTTGCCGTACTTCACGCAGTAGCGAACGATCCGGAGGTTCTCTTCGAAATCGAGCTCGAACACACGCAAGGGATTGCGCGTGTACTCGATCGGCGTCGCGATCGCCACGAGCGGCACGATCACATCACACTTCTTGATGTGGTACTCGAGCCATTCACGGTGGATCGAGATGTCGCCCTCGAGGAAGTGAAAATCCGGCTGAGACTCGAGCCGCTTGATCGCGCTGTCGTTCAAGTCCATGCCGTACACTTCGTAGCCACCGGCCGCAAGCAGCCGCTCGCTCAGGAAATTGCCGATGAATCCGTTGACGCCGAGGATCAGCACACGCGTCTTGCGCGCACTTCGCGACCGACGCGACGGGCTGCCCGTGAAATACAGGCCCTTGACCAGATTCAACTCGCTCGCGAGTTGCGCGCCGCCGCAATAGACTCCGTTCTGCTGCTGCGCGAAGTTGATCTTGAGCGTGCCCTGCCCGCACGCAACCTCGAGTGGCGCGGCGTTCACGATCGTGCCGGGTCGCACATCCTTAACCGTGCGCGGCAGCGCCTCGGCGCTCCACACGAGCACCTTCGTCGAGCGCGCATGAGTGAAGGCGCCGGGGTACGGCTTCGTCACGGCGCGCACGAGGTTCGCGATCTCACTGGCCGGTTGCTGCCAGTCGATCTCGCCGTCTTTCGGCTGACGCCGCCCGAAATACGTGGCCGCGGCTTCGTCTTGTGGCGTACGCGGCGCGGTGCGGCGCAGGATCTGCGGCAGGCACTCGTCGAGCAGCGGTCGTGCGGCGGCGGCGAGCTTGCGATTCAGCGTGGCCGCGTCGTCGGTTGAGGCGATCACGACGCGGTGCTGGCACACGATGTCGCCGGCATCCGGCCGTTGCGTCATGTAGTGCAGCGTGACGCCGGTCTGCGTCTCGCCATGCAGGATGGCCCAGTTGGCTGGCGCACAACCACGATACTTCGGCAGCAGCGAACCGTGCAGGTTGAAGCATCCGACGCTCGGAATAGCGAGCAGGTCGGCAGACAGCAGCTTGCGGTAATAGAACGAGAACAGCACGTCGGGTTGCAGATCGCGGATGCGCGCGAGCCATAGCGGATGATTGACGTCCTCGGGTGCGAGGACCGGCAGGCCTTTGCGGGCGGCGAACTCCGCGACCGAACGAAACCACACGTTCTCGTTGTCGGCGTCGGGGTGCGTGACGACGGCGACGATCTCGTAGCCGTGCGCGAGCAACGCCTCGATACCGACGCAACCCATTTCGTGATATGCAAAAACGATCGCGCGCATTCTTGTCTCCATCCTAATTGGCCGTAGCGGCCACTGACACCCGCGACGGTGGCGGCACGATACCATTCAATGACGCGGCCGTCGGCGACACGGCCGCGGCCGCCGGCGGATCCGCCCCGCGACACCAGAACGCCATGTAGCGCTCCGGACCAAACGTTCGGGCGCCTTTACGCTCGTAAGGCCGCGGCAGCTCCGGCGCCGTGCGCCCCGCCGAGTTGTTCTGCACCAGCACGCACAACGGTTGGCGCAGTGGCAGCTCCGCCACGGTGGTGATCACCACGCGGCGTCCCGTCACGAACGGCACGATGCCGTTGACGCTCTCGTCGACGTCGCCGATCAACGAGACCGGCTCGCCGGGCGCCATGCGACGATCGAGGTCGAGCAGGAACGCCGTCATGTTGCGTTCCGGCGCCGCGAGATGCACGACCAGCACCACCAGGCCCGCGACACTGGCAACCGCCAGCACACCGAGCGCGCCGAGGGCGGCGCTCTCTCGACCGCGATACGCGAGCACCACCAACGCGCCGGCCACCACGCCCACGGCGGTCAACGCCGCGATCGCGACCGGGTCCGTCGAGTGCAGATAACGCAATGCGAACACCGTCGGACCGACAGCGAGCGCGACGACTAACAGGACTTGCAGCCACCAGCCGGCGCTGCGCCACACAGCGTTGGCTCGCCATTCCCACCAGTCGACGGCTTCCGCCGCGAGCAGCAGAAACAGCGGCGGCAACATCGGCAGCAGGTACAGCCCGCGTTTCGTCGAAGCCGCACTCAGCAACACCACCATGCCGAGCGACAGCGCAGCCAAGTACAACCGCGGCTCATACCATGCGCTGCGGCGCAGCGAGCTCGGCCCCAAACGCCAGCGGCTTGGCCGCAGAACCAGCGCGAACGGCACCCACCATGGAAACACCGCAATCGGCAGCGCGGACAGATAGTAGTAGAACGGTTGATCGTGGCCCGTGTACGTGGGGTGCACGAACCGCTGCACGTGGTTGACCCAGAGCCACTCGCGCACGGCGCCCGCACCCGCGTCAGCATAGATCAGCGCCGCGATCACGCCGGTCATCAACACCATCACGGCGACGCCAAGGAACGGACGGACTCGCCACACGGGCTCGAGACTGCGACGCGCAGCTGCGTACACGAGCAGCCCAATCGCGATCAGCACGGGGCCGATCAGCCCTTTGGTCCACAACGCCAGAGTCAATGCGGCGTAGAACGCAAACAGAGTGCCGGCACGATTGCGCCCCTGCACGAGTGCGAACCCCGCCCATGCCGCGGCGGTGGTGAACAGCATCAATAGCGGATCCATGACGATCCAGTGCGTCGAGATCATGAACTGCACGCTGGATGCGAGCCCGATCGCGGCTACGACACCCACGGCCGGCGAGAACTCGCGCCGGCCCCAGAGGTACACGAGAAGCAGCGTCAGGAATGCCGAGGCAGCGCTGATCGCGCGGGCGGCGCCCGCGGACTGACCGCCGGCCAGCGCGAATACGCCGGCCACCGTCCAGTAATACAGCGGTGGTTTCTCGACGAACGCGGCATCGTTCAACGACGGCACCACCGAGGGCGCCAGCCACATTTCACGGCTGATCTCCGCTTCGCGCGGTTCGTCCGGAGTCCAGGGCTCGCGCCCCACACCGAGGAACGAGACGATCAGGAGCAGACCAAGCACGAGCGCGGTGGCGCGCGTGCTCATACCGAAGCGCTCCTGGCGCCGCTGCGGACATGCGTGGGGCGCGATTCGGCCGCGGCGGCATTCGCCTCCGCGTCCACTCTGGAACCGACCCTCATGCCAACGATGTAGCGGGGCCGCGCCTGCACGTCGCGCGAGATTCGACCGACGTACTCCCCGAGCAGTCCCATGCCGATCAGCTGGACGCCAAGAAACAGGAACAGCACGGCGAAGATCGTGAACACGCCCTGCGCCGCCCAATCGGGGCCGTAATAGAACCGCAGCACGAGCAGCAAGACGCCGAACGCGAGGCCTGCGAGCGCAAGCGCCACGCCGAACATGCTCATGAGCCGGAGCGGCGCCGTCGTGGCGCTGACCAGAAGATCGAAGTACAGGTTCAGGAGCTTCAGTACGCTGTATTTCGACTGGCCGGCCTGACGTTCGGCGTGCTCGACCTCCACTTCGCGCACGTTGCCCGCAAAGCTGTTCGCGAGCGCCGGCACGTAGGCGCTGCGATCGCCGCACGCGAGCACCGCGTCGACGATGTCGCGCCGATACGCGCGCAGCATGCAGCCGTAGTCGCCGACGTCGACACGCGTGATGCGCAGCATCAGATTGTTCATGATTCGTGACGCGACGCGGCGGAACAGCGTGTCCTTGCGGCGGCGGCGCACGCCGCTCACGACGTCGGCGCCTGCTTCGATGCCTGCGAGCAGCTTCGGGATTTCTTCCGGCGGATTCTGGAGATCCGCGTCGAGCGTCACGACGACGTCGCCGCGCGCCTCGGCGAGCCCCGCGAGCACGGCCGCGTGCTGACCGTAGTTGCGGTTCAGCAGCACGCCGACGATCTCGGGCTCGCGCGCGGCGGTGGCTTCGATGATCCTGGCCGAATCGTCGCGGCTGCCGTCGTTCACGAGCACGACCTCGAACGCGCACGGCAGCTGCCGCCCCACGGCGAGACAGCGGCGCACGAGCTCCGGCAGGTTGTCCTGCTCGTTGTAGACCGGGATCACGAGCGACACGAGCTCGAGCGTCATGACCGGGCCTCGCGCACCACGGCGCGGATCGCGTCGACGACGCGCTCGACATCGCTCTCCGCCATGTCGGGGAACAGCGGCAACGAGCACACCCGGTCGGAGTTCCATTCCGTGTTCGGCAATGGCGTGCGCGGTGGGTGATGCGCGCGGTAGTACTTGTGAGTGTGGGCGGCGCGGAAATGCAGGCCGGTGCCGATGCCGTGACCCTTGAGCCGCTCCATGAACTCATCGCGCGTGAGACCGGCCGCGGCGGGATCGACGCGCACGATGTAGAGGTGCCACGCAGTGCCGCTGGGGATACGCGGGCAGCCCGAGCGGCAGCACGCCCTTCCACGCCCGCGAGCAGCTCCGCGTAGCGCGCGGCGAGCGCTGCGCGTCTGCGATTCATTTCGGCGAGACGGGTCAGCTGGCTCAAGCCCAGCACGGCGTTCATGTCGGGTAGGTTGTACTTGAAGCCCGGCTCGATGACTTCCGCCTGCGGCGCCCGACCCTGCGTGTCGCGCTGGAACGCGTCCTGGCCCAGGCCGTGGAAGCGCAGCCGACGCAGCCGGGTCGCAAGCTCCGCGTCGTCGGTCGTCACGAGCCCGCCTTCGCCCGTCGTGAGATTCTTGATCGGGTGGAACGAGTAGACCGCGGTGCCGCCGCTGCCGGTCGGCTTGCCGCGGTACTCCGTGCCGGCCGCGTGCGCCGCGTCCTCGACTAGCGGAATGCCCTTCGCGGCAGCGAGCTCGCGCAGCGGTTGAAGGTCGAGCGCGGCGCCCGCGTAATGCACCGGCACGATCAGCTTAGTGCGCGGCGTGATGGCCGCCGCGACGCGATCCGTCGTGGTCATCAAAGTGTCGCGATCGACGTCGACGAAGACCGGCGTGGCGCCCGCCAGCGCGATCAGATTCACGGTCGACACCCAGGTCATCGACGGCGTCACGACCTCGTCCCCCGGGCCGATTGCGAGCGCGCGCAGCAGCAGGTGCATGCCCGCCGTGGCCGACGTCAACGCCACCGCATGCTGCGTGCCGACCGCGGCCGCGAACTGCTTCTCGAGCTCCGCGGACTGACGCGCCGGTGGTAATCCACCCCGACTGCAGCACCTTCGTGACGGCGGCAATGTCCTCGGCCGTGATCGACGGGCGCGAGAACGGCAAAAACGGCAGCGTGGCCGCACTCGGGGACGCAGATGACGACATGACCGGTGTGGCTCGTTCGGGTCTCGCGGCTGGCGGGAACGCCTTGTTCGTGCTCGACATTTAGCTCGCCAGTGTGGGCGAAAGTCCCATAGGCCGCAATAGAACCGGCACCTGTCGGATTTTCCGCTACGGCCGATGGGCGAACGCCCAGTAGCGGCCGGCGAGCCAGGTGAGCCCGGCGACGGCGCGCAGCACGATGAAGAGCGCGAGACGGTAGTCGAGCGAGGTCGCGCGCAGCAGCACGGCGTACGCGCTCTCGTTCAACGCGAAACCGCTGACGGCGACGACCGCGAACCGCTTCAACGCGGGCGCCACCGGCCGGCCCTCCGCCGGGAAACGACCAACGGCCGTGGCCCGACGAAGCTCACGCAAACGCCGCCAGGAATCCGAACACGTTCGCCAGCAAGCGGCGCCACGCCGAGCGGCACCGTCGCCACTACGACGGCGAAGTGCACGAGAAACGCGCGTCGCGCCCACGACGCCGAACGCGACGATCTCGCGAATGCGCACCGGCTTTGCCGAGGCCTGCCGGCTCGGAGCTCACCGCACGACCACTGCGCGGGTAGCGTAGTCGGGTACGAGCAAGAGCATCGAGTCGACCGCTCCGACGCGCCGCAGGTGCTGCGAGATAGTCGGCCGGCACGGAGTCGAGCCGCCGCTCCGGCACCACGAGCGTGAACTCGTGCCGCGCGGCGAGCTCGCGCGCGAGCGGCGCCGCATCCTCGACGACGCGCACGCGCCCCTGTCCATAGTAGTCGGCCGAGAAAAACCGCGTTTGCCAGTAATACACCGGCGTCGTTCGCGTCGTCGGCTGCGCGAGGTCAGCGCGCGCAGGACCGCGCGTTGCGAATGAGTTTCGATGTAGGAACCGGCCGCCCACGCGGCCGCGGTCACGATGACGGTCATCGCGAAAGCGGTCGACCGCGGACAGCCGCGGCAACGCGCGCGCATCGTCGCTCGCCCACCAACGCCGCGAGCACGAGCGCGGCGGGCGGCAACGCCGGCAGCGCGTACGGAAAAATGATGTTGCCGGCGAACGTGAAGAGCAGCAGCGGCACGAGCGCGCCGATGAGCCAGAATGCGACGAGCTCGCGGTGCTCACGCCAGCGCTCGCGCACGCGCGCGCGCGCACGGATCAGCCACGGCATCGCAATGAGCCCCCACGGCAGCGCGCCGAGCAGGAAGAACAACCAGATACCACCGCGCGGCACGTCGTGCGCTCGGCCGTACAGGTCACCGCTCCAGCCGGGAACGAGGAAGCGCTGGATGTGCTCGCCGATGATGAAGTAGTTCAGGAACCCGGGATTGCGCAGCTCGGCGGCGATGTACCACGGCGCGGCGATCGCGAGCGCGAGCAGCCCGCCCTTGACCCATGCGAACCGCTGCCACACCTGCCCGACGCGCCGGAACGCGAGCGCCCACAGCGCGATCGGCCCGAGCGCAAGCACGGCCGCGAGCGGCCCTTTGACCAGCAGGCCGAGACCGAGAGCGACGTACAACGCGAGCTCGGCGCGGCCACTGCCGCCGCGATAGCGCTCCCAGAACGCGCCGAGCGCCACGGCCACGCGATCGTCAGCAGCATGTCGGTCATGACGGCCGCAGCCGCGACGAAGAACAGCAACGACGTCGCCATCACGAGCAGTGCCGTCAACGCGGCCACCCTGCCGATCCACCGTCGCACGCAGAAGTAGAACGCCGCCGCGAACGCCACGGTGGCGATCAGAATCAGGATTCGCGGCCCGAGCTCGCCCGGACCGAAGAGTGCGATGCCCGCCGCGGAGAACCAGAACGCGAGCGGCGGCTTCGCGAGATACGGCACGCCGTAATCGTGCAGCGGCACGAGCCAATCACCGCTCTCGACCATCTTGCGCGCCATCTCGCCGTAGCGCGCCTCGGTGGTGTCCATGAGCGGCACGAACGCAGCGAGCACGAGGCGCGACAGCGCGGCAGCGCCGAGCGCGAGCCATACGGAGCGGAAACGTAGCACGCTAGTTCAAACCGCTGCGCTGCGGCCGGAACGGACCATCGCCACCGCCGCCGGTTGCGACTCGCGGCTCGCGCCAGGCTGCAACGCCGCGGCCGAGTCTGCGTCGACGATGTCGCGAATCAGATAGTTCGGTCGCTGCTTCGTCTCGATGAACACGTTGCGGATGTACTGGCCGAGCACGCCCAGGAACAGCAGCTGCACGCCGGAGAGCAACATGACCGCGACGGTCAACGTGGCCCAGCCGGGCACGTCGACGCCGTAGACGAGCGTGCGAACGGCGATCCACAGTCCGTACGGAACTGCGGCGAACGCGACCAGCGCGCCGACGAGCTCGGCGATGCGCAGCGGGAAATCCGAGAACGACGTCAGGCCGTCCCAGCCGAGCCGTACGAGCCGGCCCCGGTTGAATGTCGTCTTGCCCGCGTGTCTTTCGGCCGCGACGAACGGCACCGCCGCAGTACGAAACCCGAGCCACGCGTACAGCCCCTTGGTGAATCGCACGCGCTCGCGGATCGAGCACAGCGCTCTGACGGCAGCCCGATCCAGCAGCCTGAAGTCCACGGCGTTCGTGGGAATATCGACGTCGGCGCCGCGGTTCACTCCCGCGTAGAACGCCGCGGTCGCGATGCGCTTCAACAAGCCTTCACCTTGACGGCTGTCCTTGACGGCATAGACAACCTCGAAGCCCTGTTCCCAGCGCGCGAGGAATTCGGGGATCAGCTCGACGGGGTGCTGCAGATCGGCGTCCATCAGGATCGTGGCCGCGCCGCGGGCCAGGTCGAGCCCCGCGAGCAGCGCATTTTCCTTGCCGAAGTTGCGCGTCAAACGCACGATGCGCACCGGATAGCGCCCGACGTAGCTCGCGGCGATCTCGGCCGTGCGGTCGTGGCTACCGTCGTCGACGACGATCAGCTCGAAGCGGTACGGCAATGAGTGCAAGCCGCTCGAACAGCGTCTCGATGGCACGGGCAATGTTGCCTTCCTCGTTGTACGCGGGAATCACGATATCGATGGTCTTCGTTGGCGCTGCGGTTTCCACGCGTCAACCTCCTCGGCTTTGCCCGATGTGGCCGGCAAACTAGAATATCGGTTTGTCCGGAGTCCGAGATAGCGGTGAGCGCATCCCGAACAGCACGCGGCCGGCCCCGAGCCGGGGACTCGAGCACCGCGTTCGGCACGTCGCACCTCCTGCGCCGCTACTGGCAACCGCGGCACTGGTCAGCCTGGCTGTTCATCCTATGGCTCAAGGTCACCGCGCTCCTGCCTTGGCGGGCGACGGTGGCGCTGCACTTCTGAGCTCGGCCGAGCGCTGTGGTACCTCCTGCCGCGCAGCCGCCGCGTGATGCTGCGCAATCTCGAGGTGTGTTTTCCGCGGCTCGCGCCCGCGGAAGTCGAGGCCTTGGCCCGCAAGCATTTCCGGAATCTCGGTGCGTCGATCGGCGAAGTCGCACTGGCCTGGTTCGGCACCGCGCCGTGGTCGCGGCCGCCGGTTCGCGTCGAAGGCATCGAGCATCTGCACGCGGCGCTCGCACGGGGCCGGGGCGTGATCCTGTTCACGGGGCACTTCACGTCGGTCGAAATCGCTACGCAATTCCTGAAGCCGCTGATTCCGCTGTTCGCGTTCATGTTCACGCCGCGCAACAGCCCGGTGCTCGACGCGATGCAGACGCGTGGACGGCTAAGGACCGGCCACGTGCCGCTCCCAAGCACGGCGATTCGGGGGCTCGTGCGCCAGCTACAGCGCAACGCGGTCGTCTGGTATGCGCCGGATCTCGCGTATGTGAGCAGCAGCGCGCAGCTCGTGCCGTTCTTCGGCGAGCCGGCGATGACGAACACCGGCGCGTCGCGGCTCGCGCGCCTGAGCGGTGCGGCGGTCGTGCCGCTGTACTTTCGCCGACTCCGACGGCGGCGCAGGCTATTTGCTGCGCTTCGCGCCGCCGCCGCCGAACTTCCCGAGCGACGACGTGCTCGAGGACACGCGCAGACTCACGGCGGTGCTCGAAGAGCTTCATCCGCGAATGCCCGGAGCAATACTTCTGGACGCAACGCAAATTCAAGAATCGCGGCGCGGGCTTGCCCGATCTGTACGCGCGTCGCTGAGTTCGCTGTCCCCTGCTTTGCCGTTCCCAACCAGGCCGCGGCGTGCTGCCCGCAACCGCGGCGCCAGCACGCACGGTCAGTTCGGCTCCTGCGTCGAGCGCCCGAACACGCGCGACCCGTCCGCGAGCGTCACGGAGCGGGCGTTGCCCACGTTCGCGCCGTTCCGTGCGATCGAACCCTCGACGGTGATTTGATCGCCTTCCTGAGCGACGTGCGCGACCAGCCCGCCCGCTGCAAAGTATTCGGGCTTGCGAGCTCGAAGTTCCAGGTTACCACCTGGCCTTTCGGATCCTTCACGTCGAGGTAGAACCGCGCGTGCGGATTCGTCCATTCGAACTTTCTGACCCTGCCCATCAGCGTGATGGTCTTATTCGGATCGTACTGCGCGGCCAACGAGTGATGCGCCGCGACGGGCCGAAACACCCCGAGGGCCGCGACGGCAGCCAGCCATGTGACGACCACGGTTCGCATGCGTGTCGCTACTACAAACCGGCTTTGCCGCGGATGTGCTCGACGTCCTGATTGTTCTCGTTGCAGATGTATTCCATGAGTTCCCAGCCGGGACGCAGCGTGGCCGTGAACTTGATCGTGAACGGCTTTGCGTACGCGCCGGGGTCGTAGATCGTCGTGACGTTTTCGAGCTTGCCCATGCTCGTGCGCGTGTAGCGCTCGACCGTGCGCAGCTGCGTCGTGTGCGGATGGCCCTGGAAGTCGAACCAGAACTTGTCGTTGAAGCCGACGGTCTCGATCACGAGCGTGTCGCCTTCCCAATGACCGACCGAGTGGCCGTACCACGTCGGCTCGAGATCGTCGGGATGCGCGCGGCCGTCCATGAAGATCTGGCGGTAGCTGTGGATGTTGCCTTCGAACAGGAAGAACAGATGCGTGGCCTTGCCGTAGGTCGGCGTCTGCACGATGCGCCACGGGTACGGCGCCACGCGCGGCACGCCGGTCGGCAAGCAACGCGCCTCGGGATCGTCCGCGGCCATGCGCTTTTTCATGAGCGCCTCGGCCTCGGGCTTCATTACGATCTGCTCGCCGGGTACGAGCCCTTCCTTGATGTCGCCCACAGGACCGCCGCCGACCCACACGCCGGACAGGTCCGGCGTGCCGTCCGGCAACCGCGGCGCGGGCGCGTCCGCCACCTTTGGCCACGAGCGCCGGGTTGTTGGCCCCGCCGCTACCGGCCGGCGACGTGCTGGCCTTCGGCACCTGCTGCGCGCCGGCCGCAGCCACGAAGCCGGCGCCGACGAGCGCGCCCACGCGAACGAACGTGGCGAAGCGCATGGTCAGTTCGGCTCCTGCGGTGTTGCGTGCGAACACGCGCGAGCCGTCCGCGAGCGTCACGCTCCGGGCGTTCGCCATGTTCGCGCCGCTGCGTGCGATCGAACCTTCGACCGTGATCTGATCGCCTTCCTTCAGCGACGTGCTGGACCAGCCCGCGCGTTTCAAGTAGTTCGGGCTCGCAAGCTCGAAGTTCCAAGTCACGACCTGGCCTTGTCGGGTCCTTCACGTCGAGGTAGAACCGCGCGTGCGGATTCGTCCACTCGACCTTCGAGACCTTGCCCGTCAGCGTGATCGGGTTTGTCCGGATCGTACTGCGCGGCGAACGAGTGATGCGCCGCGACGGGCGCGGCCAGCCAGACCGCCGCGACCGCAGCGAGCAACGTGACGACGAAGGTTCGCATGGCGTTCCCCCCACACTCGATGCGGCTGATCGTAGCGAAACCGCCCCGGCGCGTCGACCGGCCGAGATCAAGTCGAGTGCTATAGTGCCCGGCACTCGGGAGAACGCACGCCTCATGCGCCGGCTACTGTTCGACATCGCGCTCGCGCTGCTCGCGGGCTCCGCGGCCGCGCAACTACCGGTGGAGGTCCACCCGAACCAGACCGAGCTCTTGCTGAGCCCCGACGCGCAGCTCGCAGCGAACAAGCGGCTGGCGTTCGACTTCTGGCGCGAGATCGATCCAGGCGCGGCACGTGGACAAGGCGAGCACGTATGTCGCCGACACCTACGTCGAGCACGATCCGACTGGCGACAACGGTCGCGACGCCTTGATCGACGACCATCGGTCGCCGCCTCGCCGGAAGCCGTCAAAGCCATGATCGACGACCTCGTCAGCATCGTTGCCGAGCGTGACCTCGTCGTGCTTGCGTTCCGCCGCGAACTGCCGGATCTCGAGCACGAAGGCCAGACCTATACGACGACCTCGTTCGAGATGCTGCGAGATCGCCGGCGGCAAGATCGTCGAGCGGTGGAACTACGATACGTACGACTGACGCTCAACGCACGTCGGCTGTCGCCTGCGCAAGCTGCACGGCGGTGCCGGCGATGCTCTCGGAGTAGTAACGGACGAAGCGCTGCGTTTCCGGTGCATCGTAGGCACGCAGATTCTCGGCCCACCGGTAACCGATCGACTGGTACATGAGCTCGGCCTTGACGTGCACGGCGCCGGCCGGCCTGCGGCCTAAGTCGAGCCGGTAGCGCACGCTGTCGCCGCCTGCCACGAAGTTCGGATCCTGTGCGGCTTCGCCGAGCACGGCGACCTCGGCGCTCGCGCTGCGTTTGTCGAAGCCGCGCGGCAACACTCGATTGTCCTTCGCGTAGCGCACACCGCGTAGCAGACCCGTGGTTACAGCGCCCTGCGCGTCCACCATGATGGACTCGTAGATCTGAACCTGGTCGGGGGCGCGGATCTCGTCGTAGTGCGGCTCGAACCGCGTGGCGTCGGCGTCGTTATCGTTGCCGACGATTGCGCCGTCGGACCGCTGCGCCCCGGATTCGAACAGCACGCTGCCGTTGTCGTCCGTGACCACCACGTGCAACCACGCGCGCCGCGCCGGATACGCGGTCGGCAGCTTGTGACCCGTCTGGCTCGCGACGGCGACGTCGACATCGAGCCGCTGGCCCGTGAGCTTCGCCGCCGCAATCGCCAGCGTGGCCGCTCGCGAGCCGAGATACGCCTTCGTCTCCGCCACGCCCGCGTCGAGCTCCTGCGGCAGCGCCTTCACGCCGAGCTCATCGCGATACTTGTTAAGGAGTCCCAGCACGAACGCGTTGCCGCCACGGAACGTGTGCTGCGAAAAGTGCGGGCGTGGCTGGCCCAGGATGCCGGAGATAGGCATGTCGACGCCGACGACCGGCATGTGACAGCTCTGGCAGCTCTGCGTCTCCCGGTACTCGCTGTGCAGCCATTCCTGGTACGGCACCTGCTCGGGCAGCGTGCCAATCTGCTCGCCGGCGTCGTTCAGCGCCGTCGTGTACAGCGTGTGGCACGTCGCGCACAGCTCCGATCGCTGGATGTGCTCGCCAGCACTCGGCGTAAAGGCGCTCGCCGACCGCATGACGGACGCGCGACCCTTGTCGATCTCGTGCGGGCCGAACACGCCGCGCGCTACGGCGTCGGTCGCGATCCGAAAGCCGCCGTCGAAGCTCTCGTGCTGACCGAGGCCCGTCGCTGCAATCTGGTGGCACACCGTGCACGACACCCCGTCGGCCGCGAGCGCGTGTTCCGCCGCCGGCAGGTTCGCAAACACTTCGCCGCGACCGCCCGCGGCTGCGGCGTCGAAGCGCGCCATCGGCATGTGACACGTGGAGCACTTGTCCTCGATGGCCGCCTGCGCGCTCGGATGATCCGTGATCTCGCGGCGCACGGCTGCATGCCAATACGGATCGCGCGCCGAGTTCGCCATCATCGTCGAACGCCAATCGAAACCGATCGACACGTCCTCGCCAGACGGCGCGCGCAGATTACTGTGGCACGCGATACAGCGATCCGACGTAACGAACTGACTGTGATCCGCTGGCGGAGCTGCGCTGACCGCGCTCGCGACGACGAGCAGGCAAACGCAAACGCTTCTCGCTGACATGATTACCTGTTTGGAGATCCGTGGGCGGAAACTATACTGCCGCGCGTGGTTTGCACAATGCAGCGTCCAGTTCGAATTCAATCAATGACGACGTGCGTCGCCCGTCTCGGTCTCGCGCTCGTCGCGTTATGCGGTACGCACGCCGTCGTTGCGGCGCCACCGGACGGCGCCGCGCTCTTCAAAGCCGACTGCGCCGCCTGCCACGGGCCCGACGGCCGTGGCCGCAGCGCGGCGGAAGTCGGCTTCGACCTGCCGCTGCCGAACTTCACCGACTGCGACTTTGCCACGCGCGAGCCCGACAGCGACTGGTCGGCGCTCATCCATCGCGGTGGCCCGATCCGCAGCTTCGATCGCATCATGCCGGCGTTTGGCGAGGCGCTGAGCGACGAAGAGATCGACGCCCTGATCAAACACCTGCGGGCATTCTGCAAGAACCCACGCTGGCCGCGCGGCGACCTGAATCCGCCGCGCGCGTTGTTTACCGAGAAAGCGTTCCCCGAGGACGAAGCCGTCATCACGACAACGGTGACGACCGAAGGCTCCGACTCGCTGACGCACCTGTTCGCGTGGGAACAACGCTTCGGCGAGCTGAACCAGATCGAGCTCGCGCTGCCGATCACACGCGCCGACTTGGGCTCGCAGGGTTGGAAGAGCGGCGCAGGGGATCTCACGATCGGCGTGAAGCACACGCTGCGACATAGCCTCGAGCGCGGCTCGATCCTTGCGATCGGCGGCGAGGTCGCACTGCCGACCGGCGACGAGGCCAAAGGCTTCGGCGCCGGCACGACGCTGTTCGAATCGTTCGTGCTCTGGGACAAGCTGCTGCCGCGCGACTCGTTCGTGCAGTTACAGGGCATCGTGGAAGCCCCTCGAGACTCGGCGCTCGACTCCGAAGTCTCGGTCCGGGCCGCATTCGGGCGCACGTGGACGGCAGACAAGCCATTCGGCCGCGCCTGGACCCCCATGATCGAGGTGCTCGGCGCCAAGCCGCTCGCGAGCGGGTCGGACACGGAGTGGGATCTCGTGCCGGAGCTCCAGGTCACGCTCAGCAAGCGTCAGCACATCCAGGCCGGGTTCGGTTTCCGTATGCCGGTCAACGACCGGCCGAACCGCGCCGGCTCGTTCGTGTTCTATCTGCTCTGGGACTGGTTCGACGGCGGCGTGCGCGAAGGCTGGTAAGGCCTTGTTACAGGGAATGTTAAGGCCCCGTTCAGCTCCGCCGCGGTAGTCTTACGCCTAAGCTGGGCACGGAGCGCGTACCTGCCGTCAGGCCCAGCCCGGAGGCTGTCATGGAAACGAACCGTCGCACACTGTCCCCGGCCGTTGGTCGCCGCCACTCGCACGTGTGGTGGCTGGTCGCCGCGCTGATGCTGGCTGTTGGCAGTACGCTCGTGAAACCGGTGGCGGCGCAACAGTCCGCTGCCGACACGATCCTGACGCCCGCCGAGCTGCAAGACGTCGTGGGGCCGATCGCACTGTACCCCGACGATCTGGTCGGCATCGTGCTGCCGGCGTCGACTTATCCGCTGCAAATCGTCGAAGCCGAACGCTTCATCGACAAACGCAAGCAGGACTCGAATCTGAAGCCGAATCCCGACTGGGACGACTCCGTCGTCGCGCTGCTGAACTACCCGGAAGTCGTGCACTTGCTGAGCGACGACCTCGACTGGACCTGGGACCTGGGGACTGCCGTGTTGAACCAGCGCGGCGACGTGCTCGACGCGGTCCAAGAGTTCCGCACTCGCGCACGCGGCGCCGGCAACCTGCGCACCGACGATCACCAGACCGTCACGACGCAGACCGACGGCAGCATCGCGATCGCGCCGGCGAACCCGCAGGTCATCTACGTGCCCTACTACGAGCCCGAGCGCGTGGTGGTGTATCAGTCCGAGCCGGTCTACTCGTACTACCCCTGGGCCTACCCGGTGTACTACTACCCGTATCCCGTCGGTTATCGATTCAGCACGGGATTCTTCTGGGGCGTCACAAGCTACTTCAGCATCGGCTGGCATTCCCACCTGCTGCGCGTGCACTACTGGGGCCACGACGACTTCCCGTACTTCGGCTCGAACTACTACGCGCCGTACTACACGCGCAATTACATCAACGTGAACATCAACGTGCCGCGCGGCGGCTCCGTGTGGGAGCCTCGGCATCGCTACGGCGACCGGCCGAGCGTGCCGATCGCGCGGGGCCGCGATGGCCGCGTCGCGGACTCACGGCCGCCGCAGCCGCGCGTGAGCCACGGCGTCGCGGGCTCTGCCTCGCGCTACCGCGACGGCGCTGCCGCGCCGGCCACGACGGCGCCACGCTCGGGGACGGCGCCACGCTCGGGCGGCGTCGCGGGCTCGGCTTCACGCTATCGCACACCGGAGCAGAACGCGGCGCAGAACACAGCCGCACAGCAATCGAACCGTGCAACGGGCGGCGCCAGCGATCGACCGAATCGAGGCACTCCGCCGACGCGGTCGGGCGGCTATCGCGCGAACGGCGGCATGTCGCAGGCGTCGAAGCAGAACGACACGAGCCAGCGGTTCGTGAGCGGTACTCCACGCACCGCACCGGCTCCGCGTGTCGAGCTACGCGGCGACACGGCCGCTCCGCGCTATCGGGTCCCCGCGGCGCCGGAGCGGCAGTCACAGACGACTAGTCCAACCCCGCAACGTCAGTATCGCGGTACGGCCGGCGCCTCGCGCTACGCGGCGCCGCAAGTGCGTTCGGCACCTCCGCGCGCCGAGAGCTCGGCACGCGCACCGAGCCGCAGCGAGGCCCGAAGCGCGCCGCGCAACGAGGGCGCGTCGTACCGCAACGGCGGTGGCGGCGAGCGTACGTCACAACGCCACAGCGGTGGCAACGATAGCCACGGACGCGGCGGATCCCGCTCGCGCTGAGCGCCTCCGGCGGCGGCCGAGCGCCCGAGCCCGGCCGTTAGCGGCGACCCTCTGTCCGCGCCCGCCACCCAGCCCCCACCCTTCCGATACCGCATGTCGTGCCCCGCCTCGCACGCGGCCGGCCCTCATCCAGCAGAACTGATACCGGTGTCAAGACGATACTATCATTCGAATTGATAGGTTCGCCGTGCGGCTCGTAGAATCCCGCCGGGATTCAATCACTAGCCATGTCCTAGGGGGACTTATGCAAACCACTTCTAGACGTGGCGGCAACGGCTTTCGTTCGCCATTGCTGCCGAAACTCGCCATCGCGCTCGCGCTACCCGTCGCCACACTGGTAGGCACCCAGTTCGCAGCTGCACAGGCTCTCGAGGAAATCGTAGTAACTGCTCGTTTTCGCGAAGAAAATCTGCAACAGATACCGCTCGCGATCAGCGCCATTAGCGCTGCCGACCTCGCGGCCAACGGGGCGACCAACGTCATTGACGTCGCCGACTGGGCCCCGAACGTCGTCATCGATCAGCTCGGCGCCGGTTGGGGTCCCACGCTCGCCGCAACGGTGCGCGGCCTTGGCTACGGTGATTTCAAGGCGACGTCCGAGCCAACCATGACCATTTACCTGGACGACGTCGTCCTCGGTCGCCCGACTGGCGCCATTCTCGACCTACTCGACCTCGAGCGCGTGGAGGTATTACGCGGACCGCAGGGCACGCTATTCGGGAAGAACGCGATCGGCGGCGTCATGCGCATGATCACTCGCAAGCCGGGCGCCGACGCCCAAGACGCCAGTCTCGAAGTCACGACCGGCGACTACAAACGGCTCGATGTACGCGGCGCCTTCGGCACGACGCTGATCGACGACAAGCTCTTCGCGCGTGTGTCGTTCGTCTCGAAGCAGCGTCAGGGGTGGCAGAAGAATGTCGATTACCGTTGCCAAATGATTGCCAACGGGACACCGCAGCTCGCGGGCGTCAGAAGCTGACGCCGAGTTCCGCCGACAACGCGCTCTGAACCTCGGGTGGCACCTCGAGATCGCCGACCGTGCCGCCACTCTTCGCGCCGGCGGCGATCCACCAACGAATGATGTCGCGTTGCCGCGCCGTGAGCGGCGGCTTGCCCTCGGCCGGCATGAACTCATCGTCGGACGGTTCGAGCGAAATCCGGCGCAGCAACTCCGAAAGCTCCGTGTTGCCGGCGACCACAACTTTGCCGCTCTCGCCGCCGCGCATGACGCCGGCGTAAGTCGTCAACACGAGGCTGCTCTCCTTCTTGTCCTCGTTGTGGCAACCCGCGCAGTGGTCCTGGAACATCGGACCCACGACATCGACGAACGGATCGGCTTCTCTGACGCTCGTAAGCGTGCGCTTCGGCGGCAGCCCCGCGAGTGAGCGCAGCGGCTGTGGCGCGTACTCGACGAGGTACGTCGAACCGTGTGTCAGATTGCCGCCGTAGTGGCCCGTGATCGAGATCAATACGAGCAACACCGCTGACGCCGGGAAGAACAACGGCTTGTAGCTCGCCGCGAAACTGCTTACCCGCAGCAGCGCGACGCCCGCGGCGACCACGGCTGTGACCGTGCCGAAGAACCGGTGCTGATCACCGGACAGCCCGGTGAAGCTGCCTTCGGCGAAGTGCATATACCCCAGCAGCACGGTGGCGAGCGCGGTCAACGCCATCGCTCCCCACAGGAACGGCGACGCCGCTTCCAGATAGCGATACTTCTCTTTGCGACTCAGCCACTCGAGCGCGAACAACACGACGATGATGCCAATCGGCAGGTGCAGAACCAGCACGTGCAACCGGCCCAGGAAGAAAATGAAGTCCATTCCGAGCAACCCTCATCCGAAGTGACGCTGGCCCGCTACGATAATGAGCCGGCCGCGCCACCGCCAGCTTGACACGGCACCTGCTCCAGTGCCGCGGTACGGCGCTAGAGGGCGAAGTGCTCGGACAGGTGGTGCTCCAGACGCTGCGCATCCGTGGCCAGGCAGCGGAAGGCGACATAGCCGTCGGGCCGCAGCAGCAGCAGCCGGTCGCGTGTGCTCGCGCCATACCGGCGCGCGAACTCCGTCGGAAGGCGGCACCACGTGAAACTCCATGACCTGTTTGAACCGGTGCGCGAGCGGCTTCATCTCGCAGATCGAGCTTGCCGCCCACCTTCTCGTTCGCGGGTAGCGCGAGCAGCGTGTAGCGCGGATGGCGCGTGAAACTGAACAGCGAACGCCCGCCGCCGAGCTCGACATCGGGCGCGCGGTCGCCAGGCGCCGGGCCCTCGCTCGCCGGTTGCACCTCGCCCTTCTCGGCCTGATCCCGATACGTGTACGAAATGCCCGAGCAGCGTCCGACGACGGCGTCGAGAAACGCCGGGTCGCGAATCTTCTGCGCGCGCTCGGCGATGTCCTTGCCATGACCCATGAAGATCTCGTGCAACGACGACGCGGCCCAGATGACCTGCTCCGCGATCGGCCGGCGTTCCGCCTCGTAAGTATCGAGCAGCGACGGGCGCGCGAGCCCTTTGACGACGAACGCGAGCTTCCAGCCCAGGTTGTACGCGTCCTGCATGCAGCAGTTCATCCCCTGCCCGCCCGTGGTCGAATGCACGTGCGCCGAATCCCCCGCGAGGAACACCCGCCCCTGCCGGTACTGATGCGCGAGCCGCACGTAGCTCTGCCATTTCGAATGCCACACGACCTTGCCGAGCGTCACGCCGTCGAAGTGCTTGTCGACGAGCCGCATGAAACCCTGCTCCGGCGAGACACCGGGACCCGCGGCCTCGCCGCGGTCGCTGAGCAGCATGCGATAGAAGCCGCCCGGCAGCTTCACGATCATGATGAAGTGATCGGTGCCGGCGCAGTAGTGCACGTACTCGTCGTCGTCGGGGAAGTCGTTCAGATGCGCATCGAGGTTCTGGAGCATGCGTGCCGGCGTAATCGCTCTCCTCCTGCTCGAGCCCGATCGCCTTGCGCAGACGTGAATTCGGGCCGTCGCACGCGACGAGGTAGTCGCAGCGCACCTGCTCCTGCACGCCGCCCACGTCTGAGCGTGGCCGTGACGCCGTCGGCATCCTGCTTCACATCGACGCACGTGGTGTTCCAGTCGGGCGATACGCCGTAATGCGCGCCGGTGTACTCGCGCAGATACTGCTCGGTCTCGCTCTGACGGCTCACGAGAATGAAGGGGTAGCGAGAGTCGAGTTTCGTGAAGTCGATGCCTGGCCGCACTTCGCTGCGCTTCGCGTCAGCATCGACGAAATGCAACACGTAGCCTTTGTTGTGGATGCCGCGATCGAGGTAGCGGTCGATCAGGCGCTTGTCGATGCGCTCGAAGATTTCCATCATGCGCGCGTGGACAGTGATTGCGCGCGACGTGTCAGCCGGTTTCGGCAACCGCTCGACCGTGCGAACACGAACGCCGCGCCGCGCGAGCTCGAGCGTCAGCATCGTACCCGCGGCACCCGCCCCGACTACCAACACTGGCACCTTGGTGGTCTTCATCGGCCTCCCCAGCCGGGATCACTCACGGCGGCTGGCGTGGGAGTATAGCGCGTCGGCACAGATCGACGACGCAGCATCGCGAGGGCAAGATAGCGTCGTGAGTCCTGCACAACCGCGCCTCCACACATCGCGCCTCACGCTGCGCCCGCCCGAAACGCAGGACTTCGAGCCGTGGGCCGCATTCATGGCGGACGCCGCCACGGCCGAGTTCCTCGGCGGCGTGCAGCCGCGCGCAACGGCATGGCGCGGGTTCATGACGATGGCCGGTGCGTGGTCGCTGCAACGCTTCGCGATGTTCTCCGTCATCGAGAACAGCACGGGACGTTGGATCGGACGCGTGGGGCCGTGGTATCCGGACGGTTGGCCCGGCACGGAGATCGGCTGGGGCATCGTGCACGACTGTTGGGGGCGCGGGTACGCGACGGAAGCGGCGACGGCTGCGATCGACTGGGCGATCGACACACTCGGGTGGACCGACATCATCCACGTGATCGAGCCCCGCAATCCGGCGTCGCAAGCGGTCGCACGCAAGCTCGGTTCCCGCAATCGCGGCCGCGGCTCTCTACCCCCTCCGTCCGCCGACGTAGTCGTCGACCTCTGGGGCCAAACCGCTACCGATTGGCGCTCTTCCCACCCCAAACCCTAAGCCGACGCGGCATCGCCCGGCGCGACATCGACCCTCGCGATACGCGCACCGCACGCCCGCGGTTGCCTACAGTGCCAGCCGTGCCGGCGATCTGCGAGGGGTGTCTCGGCACCGCCGCAAGTACGTCCCTGTAGGCTGCGTCAGCGACGTCCTGTCGCTGACGCTGCCGAGACACCCCTCGCAGACCGCCGGCACTCCCAAGCGGAATCGCGCGCGGGCTCGTAGGGCAACGCCGCGCGCGTGCGGCGCGCATCGCGAGTGACGTCGGTGTGTGAGGGCCCTCGCGGGACCGTCTGCGCACAGGGATGTGCGCAGACGAGCCGCATGGATGCGATTTCCGGCGTGTCCCGCGAGGGCCCTCACACGCCGGCGTCACGTCTGGCACAACGCCAAACGCGCGCGACCGCACGCTCTAGAGGAAGGAAGGGAAACGAGGAAAGACGCGGCGCGCGTTGCCCTCGAAGATGGCGGCACGGTCGGCAGCCGTGAGGCGAGAGTTGCCGTCGATGTAGCGCTTCGTGTCGTCGAAGTAGTGGCCCGTCTCCGGATCGATGCCGCGTACCGCACCCACCATCTCGGAGGCGAACAGGATGTTGTCGACCGGAATTACCTCGAGCAGCAAATCGATGCCCGGCTGGTGATACACGCACGTATCGAAGTAGACGTTGTTCAGCACCGACTCTTTCAGCGGCGGCCTCTTCAGCATGTCGGCAAGACCGCGGAACCGGCCCCAGTGGAACGGCACCGCACCGCCGCCGTGCGGAATGATCAGCTTCAGGTCCGGAAAGTCCTTGAACAGATCGGATGTCATGAGTTGCATGAACGCGACCGTATCAGCCGCGAGGTAGTACGAGCCGGTCGTCTGAAAGTACGGCGTGTTGCACGCCTCGCTCACGTGGATCATCGCTGGCACGCGTAGCTCGCACATTTTCTCGTACAGCGGATAGAAATGCCTGTCCGCAAGCCCAGGACCGTTGAAAAAACCGCCGCTCGTGTCCGGGTTCAGATTGCAGCCAACGAAACCGAGCTCGTTCACGCAGCGTTCGAGCTCCCGCACGGACGATTCGATCGGAGCGCCAGGCGATTGCGGCAGCTGCGCGACGCCCACGAAGTTCTTCGGATATAACTGCGTGAGCCGATAGATCAAATCGTTACAGTGCTCACTCCACGCTTTGCTCGTCGACGCGTTACCCAAATGATGGCCCATCCAGCTCGCGCGCGGGCTGAAGATCGTGACGTCCGTGCCACGCTCGCGCTGCAGTTTCAGCTGCGCGCCTTCGACGCTGGCACGCAGCTGGTCGTCGCTGATCGTAAGCCGGCCCTTCTCCGCCTGATGCTGCGGATTCTTCTTCAGGTCCGCTTTCTGCTGGTCGCGGTAGTCGCCGAGCTCCTTTGGAGCCGTCGTGTAGTGACCGTGACAATCGATGATCATGGAACTGCCTACTGGTTGAGATCGTTGACGATGTAACTGCTCACGGCGCCAATCGGCTCGGCGCCGGCCCGCAGCGAAGGTCGCGACGCGGCCGGCGCGGGCAGTATACCCGGCTCGCGCTTGACACTCTCCGCGGCGACGTCTAGAAATGGGCGGGCACGGATACGGTCACTTCGCAGCGCACGAGGGACGACCATGGCCGAACAACGACCACCGCGAAGCGACGGCTCGCGCGACTACTTCGATCGCGCGGCCGCCGCCATTCCGCAATTCACTGTGCTGAACTATGGGTTCAGTAGCGAGCCCGAGACCACCATCATTCCGACCGAAGAGCCGGAGTTCTACTGTCTGCGATTGTACGAGCACGCGCTCGGCGGCACACCGCTCGACGGCTGCGAGGTGTTAGAGGTCAGCTGCGGCCGCGGTGGCGGCGCGAACTTCGTGCGGCGCACGTACGCACCGCAGCGGCTCGTCGGCGTCGACCTGAGCCCCGAGAACATTCAGCTCGCGCGCGCGCGCGCGGCGTTGCCCGGCGTCGAGTTTCTCGTCGGCAACGCCGAGCAACTCGAGTTTGCCGATGAGTCGTTCGACGCCGTCATCAACATTGGCGCGTCGCACCTGTACGACGACCGCACGCGGTTCTTCGCCGAGGCGCGGCGTGTATTGCGGCCCGGTGGCAGCTTCTGCTACACGGACGGTTGTTGGGCCGACGACGACTGCACCGAAGATCTATTGGACGCCGGTTTCGAGCTGCTCGAACGCACCGAGATCACCGCCAACGTGCTGCGAGCGTTGCGCCGCGACAGCGCGCGGCGCGCGGCGCTTTTCGACAGCCTCGCCGACAGCAAGCTGCGCGAAGAGTACAAGCACTGGGCCGGGGTCATCGGTTATCGCGCTTTCGCACGCTTCGAGGCAGGCCAGACGCGCTATTTCTCGCACAGGCTGCGTCGCCCGACGGCCTAGCGCATCGCTAAGCGAGTAAAGCGCCCAGCGCCGCGTCGAGGCCGGCATCTGCCGGCACTGCGATACCGAAGGTTCCTTCGAGCACACGGCGCAGCTCGGCGACGGTGGCAAGCTGACGTTGCTCGCGCCGGCCATCGAGATGGTAGGCAGTGAGCGCACCGTTACGCAGCGCAAGACGCCGATCCGGCGCGACCCGCGCCGCGATCAACCGCCCAAGCATCGGCGAGTCGGCATGCTCCGCGACGTAGAAATTCAACACCTCGATGTCGACCTGCTGCTGCGCCTGCAGGTCGAATCGGTACAGTGGCCTCCATTCGCCGGCGACACGCGCTTCTACGACGAACTCCGGCGCCTCGTCCAATACGCGAAACGTTTCGTGCGGCGTGACCTGCTCGATGCCGGGCACGAGGCGCAGCGGCGCGGTGGGCGTTAGACCGCCGAAGCCCACGTCGCACAGATACGGCGCGTCGTCCACCTCCACGAGCAGCAGCATGTGACTGCGCGCGCGGACCTCGTCGGGCGGGCGCTCCCACACGACCCGCGCCGCAAGCGCCGTCACGCTGAAGCCGAGCGCGCGCAGCACGTGCGAGAACAGCAGATTCTGTTCGAAGCAGTAGCCCCCACGACCGGCCGCGACGAGCTTGCGCTGCAACGACTCGGCATCGAGACGCACCACCCGACGCGCAAGCGTGTCGAGATTCTCGAACGCGATCGCGAGCGGATGCTGTATCTGAAGTGCTCGCAGGGTCGCCAGCGTCGGTGAGCGCTCGCCGCGATATGCGATGCGGCGGAAATAGGCGTCGAGGTCGAGCATACGTTTGTCTATAGTGTAGCTTGATGAACGATACGACCTACCGCTACTGCCCTTCGTGCCGAGCCGAGTTGACGACGGTCGAGCGCGGCGGCAAACCGCGGCTCGCGTGCCCCGACTGCGGTTTCGTGCAGTGGCGCAATCCGGTGCCGGTCGTCGCCGCGGTGGTCGAACGCGAGGGTCACGTGATCCTCGTGCACAGCATCGGACGGCCGCCGACGTGGTTCGGACTCGTCGCGGGTTTCCTCGAGCAGGGCGAACATCCCGAGGCGGCGGTGTTGCGCGAAGTGGACGAGGAGCTCGGCATCCCCGCGAAGCTCGAGAGCTGCATCGGCATCTATCCGTTCGAGCTGTTCAACCAGATCATCTTCGCGTACCACGTGCGCGGCGGGCCGGGGCAGATCACGGCTCGACGCCTCGGAGCTCGACACGTACAAGGAAGTGCCGTTCGCGAAGCTGAAGCCCTGGCCGCGGGGCACGGGCCCTGCCCTGCGCGATTGGCTCGCCGCGCGCGGCTACCACCCGCCGTTCGCCGACTTCGGCACCCCCATCGACGACTGAACCCGGGGTTCGGCGCATGGGACGCTCAAGAACCGCGATGCGCTCGCCGTTTGGTCTCGAGGTGCGTGCGGCCCCCTCGCGGGACCGTCAGCGCACAAGGGATGTGCGCTGACGAGCCGCTTAGGATGCGATTTCCGGCGTGTCCCGCGAGGGGGCTGCACGCGCCTCGAGACCAAACGGCGCCGCGATGAGCCCAGCTACTTTTGGAAAGTGAAGTCGCCGAACTCCGAGCTGCCTTCGCCCGTTTTGACGATGGTGTTGTTCGGGTTCTCGCCGCAATACCAGTAGGCGATGCGTATCGCGCCGTCCGGATTCGACACCTGCTTGTACGTTTGCTGCACGTACCACGGCTCCTCGAGATTCACCGGATCGTAAGCCCATACATCGACGAGCACGGTCGTCGGGTCGGCTCTTCGCCACACCTCGACCGCTTCGAGCTGCTCCGAATACTGCGGATCGTTGCGATGGTAGATGCCGGCCCGCAGCTGCGCCGTGTGAATCACGAGCGTCTGGCCCGACCAGAAGCCGATCGAATCTCCATAGTGCAGCGGGTAGGCATCGGCTGCTGGCGGATGGTCGCGACCATCGGTGTATACGCGGCGCATGTTGTTCACGGTTTCAGAGAACAGATACGTCTGCGTTGGCGTGACGATGAACTCGCGCAGGAACGGAATCGCAAGCCAGCGCGGAAAACCCGGCGGGCCGCAATCGCTGATCGGATCGTACTCCACGCCCTTCGCGGACAGCTCGCGGCGATGTTTGAGCTCCGCGAGTGCCTCGGGCTTGAGCTTGGCGGTCGTCAGCTGCTCGCGCTTTTGCGCCGGATCGAAGAACGGCGGACCGACCCGCTGCCACAACCCGGTCCAGTCCGGCATGGTCGACGGCGACAGCGGCGCACCGCCGCCCGCGCGCGTCTTCAGCGCCGCATACAGGTCCGCAGCCGTGGCGTACTCCCTGCCGAGCGCGACCTTCGCGTCGCGATCCGCCGGCACCAGCTCGGCGACCGGCGTCTGCGCCGCCAGCTTCGGCGCCCACACCGCGAGCGCCGCGCCAAACATCGCACTGATCACGATCAATGCACGCATAACCGGCATCGGCGCGACGTTGCATGACCGCGCGACGTTCGTCTGCTGCCCGAAGTCTTTATGCGGGTCGGACGCCGTGCGATGCTGCCGAACGGTCTCGGCCAGCAGGCTTCGCGAGAACTCGCGACCCGCGACACAACGACTGGCATTTGCGAACATCGGCTTCCCCCGCGGCGATACGCGTCGCCACACGCTAAACCGGGAACTTGAGGCATGCAACCGGTCCTGCTCGGCATCGGCTTCTACCTGCTCGTGCAATTCGCGCTCGGCATAGCCGTGTCACGCAAGATCGCGAGCGAGAGCGACTACCTGGTCGCCGGCCGCCGACTCGGATTGGGGTTGGCGGCGTTCTCGATCTTCGCGACGTGGTTCGGTGCGGAGACGATCGTCGGCGCCGCGGGCTCGATCTACTCACACGGCCTCTCGGCCGGTTCGGCGGACCCGTTCGGTTACGGCCTGTGCCTCATCGTCGCTGGGCCTCGTGATCGCGGCGCCGCTGTGGCGGCGCAGGTACACGACGTTCGGAGACATGTTCCGCGAGCGCTACTCGGCCGGCGTCGAGCGCTTCGCCGTGCTCCTGATGGTGCCGACGTCGGTGCTGTGGGCGGCAGCGCAGATCCGCGCATTCGGACAGGTCGTGAGCGCAGTATCGGACGTGGAGGTATCGCTGGCGATCACCGCAGCCGCGTGCTTCGTCGTGATCTATACGGTGGCCGGCGGGCTGTTCGCCGACGTGGTCACCGACTTCGTGCAAAGCATCGCCGTCGTCATCGGGCTCGTGCTACTGCTCGTCGCGATCGCGGGCGCGCACGGCGGCCTGCCGGGGTTCGCCGCGCTGATCGACCCCTCGCGGCTGCAACTGTTCTCCATGGCCGACACCACGCCGCTGGAGATGCTCGAGGCGTGGGCCGTACCGGTGTGCGGCTCGCTGCTCGCGGTCGAGATGCTGTCACGCATCATCGGCTGCCGCACGGCCGCGACCGCGCGCAACGCCACGTTGTTCGGCGCAGTCATCTACGTGACCGTGGGCCTGATTCCCGTCGCGATCGGGCTCGCGGGACCGAAGCTCGTACCGAATCTCGACGAGCCGGAGCAGCTCGTGGCCGTGCTGGCGCAGCAGCACCTCTCCACGTTCGTCTATGTGATGTTCGCGGGCGCACTGATCTCGGCCATCCTCTCGACCGTCGACAGCTGTCTGCTCGCGGCGGGCTCGCTGACGTCGCACAACCTGATTCTGCCGCTGCTGCCCGAGGTCAGCGAACGTCACAAGGTCTGGTGTGCACGGCTCGGGGTAATCGGCTACGGCCTGTGTGCGTACGTGATCGCGTTGTTCGCCGAGGGCATATTTCAACTCGTGGCGACCGCCTCCGCTTTCGGTAGCGCGGGCATCTTCGTCGTCGGCATGTTCGGCCTGTTCAGCCGCTTCGGGGGCCCGGCCAGCGCGTATGCCGGCCTCGCATTGGGCATGGGGGTGTGGCTCGCGGGCACTGTCCTCGACTGGCGCACGCCGTATGTGGCCGCACTGGTGGCGGCACTTCTAGCCTACGTCGTGGCTGCTGCGATGCGCCCGCACGAACCCGCGAGTGTCATTTCCTGACTTTGGGGTAAGATTCGGAGAACGCTGCTACCAACTGCTGGGGGACTCATAGAATGACCCGCTTTGCCGGTCTCGTCGCCATCATCGGCGCCATGGCTTTGCCGTTTGCCCTGCCCGCCCACGGCCAGGACGCGTTCAAGAACTTCCGTCCCGTCACCGACGCGATGTTGGCGAAGCCCGACGACGCCGACTGGCTGATGTGGCGGCGCACGCTGAACAACTGGGGCTATAGCCCGCTCGATCAGGTCACACGCCGCAACGTGACGCAGCTGCGCATGGTGTGGACGCGGCCGCTGACGAATGGCGATCAGGAAGGCACGCCACTCGTGCACGACGGCATCCTGTACTTCCCGAACCCAGGCGACGTGACACAGGCGTTCGCGGCGACCACGGGCGAGTTCCTTTGGGAGTATCGCCGCTCGATGCCTTCAGACGTCGGCCAGTTCTTTCCCGCCGCCGCCACGAACCGCAATCTGGCGATCTACGACAACCTGATCCTCGACAACGGCGCGGACGGCTACGCCTACGCCATGGACGCGAAGACCGGCAAGCTCGTCTGGGAAACGCAGATCCTCGACTACCGCCACGGCGCGAAGAACAGCTCGGGGCCGATCGTCGCCGACGGCAAGGTCATCTCGGGCCGCAGCTGCGAGCCGGAGGGCGGCCCCGAGGCGTGCGTGATCACGGCCTTCGACGCCAAGACCGGCAAAGAGGTCTGGCGGCACCGCACGATTCCAAAACCCGGCGAGCCCGGCAACGAATCATGGGGCAACATTCCGTACGAGCAGCGCTGGCACGTGGGCATGTGGATGGTGCCGAGCTACGACCCGGAAACCAAACGCGTCTACGTCGGCACTTCGGTCACGGCACCGGCCCCGAAGTTCATGCTGGCCGGCAACAAGAACCAGTACCTGTACCACAACAGCACGCTGGCGCTCGACGTGAAGACGGGCGACATGGTCTGGTTCTTTCAGCACGTCGTCGATCACTGGGATCTCGACCATCCGTTCGAGCGCCTGATCGTCGACACGGACGTCTCGCCGGATCCTTCCGCTGTGAAATGGATCAACCCGAGCGTGCACGGTGAGACGCACCGCGTGATCACCGGCATCCCCGGCAAGACCGGCCTCGTCTACACGCTCGACGCGGCCACGGGCAAGTTCCTGTGGGCGCGCGAGACGACGCCGCAGAACGTGATCGCAGACATCAACAAGGAATCGGGCGCGGCCACCGTGAACCCCGACAAGGAGTTCACGGCAGCCGGTCAAGAGAAACTGATTTGCCCCAGCACCTCCGGCGGCAAGAACTATCCGGCCGGCACGTATAGCCCACAGACCGGGGTCATGTACTACCCGCTGCAGAACACCTGCATGATGGAAACCTCGGGCGAGCGCACGCTCGACGCGAACGACAACAGCATCTACCGCTTCACATCGAAGATCGACATCGCGCCGGGCGAGAAAAACGTCGGCACGATCCAGGCGATCTCCGTGTCGACCGGCAAGACCGAATGGAAGTTCGAGCAACGCGCGGGCATGTTGAGCCTGATGTCGACCGGCGGCGGCCTGCTGTTCGGCGGTGACGTGAACGGCCATTTCCGCGCGTACGACCTCAAGAACGGGCAGATCCTCTGGGATGTGAACCTGGGCGCGCCGGTGAACGGCTATCCTGCGACGTTCTCCGTCGGCGGCAAGCAGTACATCGCCGTCAGCACGGGTGGCTCCGGCCTCGCGTTCGGTCTCGGCCGCCTGGCGCCGGAGCTGCACCCCGGCTCTGGCAACCAGCTCTTCGTGTTCGCTCTGCCCTAAGCCGGCCGCGGGGCGAACAACATCACGCGAGTCGAGGCGGGCGCCGGCGTACGGCCAGCGTCTCGCCGCCGAACACGCCGGGGGCCAACCCGTGCCCCCGTGGTAGCATCGGACCTTCTTGAGCTCCGATTACAACAACACTACGGAGAGAAGGACTATGGCCTCACCCTCTGAGTCGCAGACGGTCGCTGCCGCACCGTCCGACACCCGCACGACCGCGATCGCCATGTTCGTCCTGCTGCTGGTCGGCTACACGCTGATGTCGGCCGATCGCTACTTGATCAGCATGCTGGGCCCCGACATCCGCGACGCCCTCGGCCTCTCGCTGCGACAGATGGGCACGCTCACCACGACGTTCACGCTCGGCATTGCGATCGCGGGGTTGCCTTGCGGCGCGCTCATTGCCAAAACGTCGCGCCGAACCGTTCTACTGATCGGCATCGGGCTATTCTCGGTTGCTACGTTGCTGTTCACACAGGCGACCGGTTTCGCCAGCATGTTCGTGCTGATCGTCATGCAAGGTGCCGGCATGTCGTTCCTCGCGACCAGTATGTTCGCGTTGTCGGCCAGCTATTTTTCGAGTGCGCGGGTCGCTGCATTGGGCATCGTGAACGTATGCTTCGGACTCGGGTCGTTCTTGGGTCCCTGGGCCATCGGCAACATTCGCTCGAGCACCGGCACCTGGCAGAGCCCAATGGTCGTCTTTGGCCTCATCGGTATCGTTTTGGTGATCCTGTCGGCGTTGCTCGTGCGCTCCTGGTTCACGGAAACCAAGGGAGCGACGATCCACCGCGAAGACGTGGGCGGCGCGCACTCTCTGCTGAACCGCAACACGATCATCTTCTCCGTACTCAGCGTGCTCTACGGATTGGTCGTGTATGGCTACCTCGGCCTGTACCCGACGTTTCTGAGGGAGGTCCTGAAACTGACACCTGCTGAAGTCGGCAGCGTCATGCTGTTCTTTGGCCTGGGTTCGTTGACCGCCTTCTTCGCCGGCCAGATTGGCGACCGGTATCCGACCAAGATAGTTCTCAGCACCGGCTTGCTCGTGCTCATCGCGTTGGGCTACTTCCTGTACCTGCCGGGGCTGAGCATCGCCACCTACAAGTTGATGGCCCTGCTCGTCGGCGTATTCGGAGCGGCAATCGTCTATACGAACCTCACCGGTGGTCACATCAAGTCACTGCGCCGCAGCCTGGCCAACAAGGGCTCGAGCATGTTCATCTCGAGCGTGTACGCCGGTGGCGCACTCGGCGGGCTGGCGATGGGGACCATGGTGGAGAGCTGGGGCTGGGAACGGGCCGGCCAGATCCAGATGTCCCTGCTCTCCCTGATCTCGGTGCTGCTGGTGCTCGGACTGCGGCCGAGCGAGTTCTCGAAGTAGATTCCACGTCCAGGGGTCACGCTGCTCGCGCATCCAGCGGCTGGCCGGAACCCGTGTCGGAGTTACAGATGAAAACGTCTTCGCTCGCAAACGCATTCGCCTGGACCGTCCTGACGTTGCTCGGCAGCGCGAACGCGCAGCCTCCGAGTGAACGACAACTCCGTCCCGTGACGGAGGCGATGCTGCAAAACCCGGATCCCGGCGACTGGCTGTCGTGGCGGCGCACGCGCAATCACTGGGCCTACAGCCCCCTCGACCAGGTGACGAAGCGCAACGTCGCGCAGTTGCGCCTCGTGTGGACACGCCCGCTCGGCCAAGGCGTCCAGGAAGGCACGCCGCTCGTGCACGACGGCGTGATGTTCTTTCCGAACCCGAGCGACGTCACGCAAGCCATCGACGGAGTCACGGGCGACCTCATCTGGGAGTACCGCCGCACGTATCCCGAGGATCTCGGCGACTACATCCCGTTCCCGGCCATCAACCGCAGCCTCGCCATCTTCGGCAATTTCATCTTCGACAACGGCAACGACCAGTACGCGTACGCGATCGATGCGCGCACGGGCAAGCTCGCGTGGGAAACGAAGATCCTGGACTACAAGCACGGCGCACAGCACACCGCCGGACCCATCGTTGCGAAGGGCAAGGTAATTTCGGGCCGCGGCTGCGAGCCCGAGGGTGGCCCAGAGGCCTGCGTGATCACGGCGTTCGACGCGCTCACCGGCAAGGAGCTGTGGCGCACGCGCACGATCCCGAAGCCCGGCGAGCCCGGTAACGAAACGTGGGGCAACATCCCGTACGAGGAGCGCCGCCACGTCGGCACGTGGATGGTGCCGAGCTACGATCCGGATCTGAACCGGCTATACATCGGTACGTCGGTGACCTCGCCGGCGCCGAAGTTCATGCTCGCCGGCAACGACAAGCAGTATCTGTACCACAACAGTACCCTCGCGCTCGACGCCGACACCGGCAAGATCGTCTGGTACCTGCAGCACACGGTGGACCACTGGGACTTCGATCATCCGTTCGAGCGCATGATCGTCGACACCGTCGTCGCGCCCGATCCCAAGGCCGTCAAGTGGATCAACCCGCGCGTGCGCACGGGCCAAACGTACAAAGTCATCACGGGCATCCCGGGCAAGACGGGCATCGTCTACACGATCGATCGCGAGACGGGCCAGTTCCTGTGGGCGCGGCCCACCGTCGAGCAGAACGTGATCGAGTCGGTCAACACCGAGTCGGGCTTCGGCAACGTGGCCAAGGAGAAGATGTTCACGGCGCCGAATCAGGACATCTTCGTGTGCCCCAGTGCCTTGGGCGGTAAGAACTTCCACTCCGGCGCGTATAGCCCGCTGACAAAGCTGATGTACTTCCCGCTGCAGAACACGTGTATGACAGCGACCTCGACGTCGGCGAAACCCAGCCTCGACGACCTCTATGCAATCCGCATGAAGAATGTGATCACGCCGGGTACCGAAAACGTCGGCACGATCGAGGCGATCTCCGTCGAGACGGGCAAGACGGTCTGGAAGCGCGAGCAACGCTCGGGCCAAACGTCGCTGATGGTGACTGCCGGCGGACTGCTGTTCGGTGGCGACACCAACGGTCACTTCCGCGCGTTCGATCCCGAGACCGGCGCCGTGCTCTGGGACGTGAGTCTCGGCTCGCAGATCACGGGCTACCCGGCCACGTACGCGGTCAACGGCAAACAGTACATCGCGGTGAGCACCGGCGGCTCGCTGAACACGTTCGGGCTCGCGAGCCTGACGCCCGACCAACGGCCGGGCGCGCAGAACGCGTTGTACGTGTTCGCGCTGCCTTGAACGTAGGGATCCGCGTCGTTGCCCTGCTCGCACTCGCGCCGCCTACGGGCGCGCAGGAGCTCGCGTTCGCAAACCTCGACCAGGCCAGGCAGATCCTGGCGACCAAGGACACCTTCGTCGAGAGGATGAGCCCGTTCGATCGCGCGGCGCGTCTGAAGACGAACCGCGTCGTCACGGAGGCCGAGTATCTCGATTTCGCCGCGTCCGCGGCTCTCGGGTGGAACGAAGCGGACCGGAGTGTGATCTCCGCCGCGTACGACCAGGTACAGGCGAAAATCCGGGCACTGCGCCTGCCGCTGCCGCCGAGATTCTTCGTCGTGAAGACCACCGGGGAGGAGGAAGGCGACACGGTGTACACGCGCCAGACGGCTGTGATGATCCCGCGCTCGAAGGTTGGCGACAACTTGCCGCGCCTATTGGCCCACGAGTTGTTCCACATCGCGTCGCGCGCGAACCCTGCGTTGGCCGAACAGCTGTATGCAGTCATCGGCTTCAACCGATGCACCGAAGCGAGTTACCCGGGGAATCTCTCGGCGCGCAAGCTCACGAACCCCGACGCGCCGCGCAACGATTACTGCATCCGCCTCACGGTCGACGGACAAAGCGTATCCGCGACGCCGATCCTGTTCTCGCGCGCGGAAACCTACGATCCCGTGCGCGGCGGCGAGTTCTTCGACTATCTGCAGCTCGGGTTGCTGGTCAGGGCGGCGTCCGGCCAGTCGCTCTCGGCGGAACGAGTCGTCGGGCTACAGCAGGTGACGGGGTTCTTCGAGCAGGTGGGTCGAAACACGCAGTACGTGATCCACCCGGAGGAGATCCTGGCAGACAACTTCGCGTTGCTCGTGCTCGACATGCAGAACGTCAAGTCGCCGGCCGTGCTGACCGGCTTGCGGCGAGTGCTCGCCGAGTTCAGCTCGGCCCGGCCCGGCGCCCGCTAGCCGTGGCGCAACGCGGACGCGAGCTGTCGATAGCTGCGCGGACTCCTGCCGAAACGCCTCCGGAACTCCGTCGAGAAATGCGCGGAGCTCGTAAAACCGCACTCGAACGCGACCTCGGTGATGCTATGGCCCGCAAACGCGGATGCCGATAACAGGCGGCGCGCGGCTTCCAGCCGGCAGATCCGCAGATACTCCGAAGGGGTCAAACCTTCAGGGGCGAGCGCCATCTGCACGTAGCGAGACGTGATCTCGAGGTGCTCCGCAATGTCCTCGGTCGACAGACCGGGCTTGGCATAGTTCTCTTGAATGAAGCTCTTGATTTGCGCCCGCCGGAATTCGACGGCGTAGCGCACGACCCGATCCTCGGGCGCCTGCGCTCCCGGAGTCAACGCGAGCATGTGCAGGAACGAGCACGCGAGATGGCGACCCGCCGTACTGAAGCGGCCCTCGTTCGACAGAGAGACCGACGCGTCCATGATCCGTCCGAGGATATCTTTCAGCGCCGCCGGAAGGTCCAGCTTCCGGGCGGCCAACGCCATGGGATCGGGGATGTGCTCACGAAACAGCCGTTCTTCGATATGCAGCGCCACGGTTGTGTAGGGCCGATCGATGGTCCACTCGCCGGCGACTTCCGGCCGCAGGATCACGAGCTCCCCCGCCGCCAACCGCAGCGTTCCGCGCCCTTCCATCGTCAGCACCGACTCTTGGTCCGCACGCGTGACCTGAAAAAACGGATCCGGCCAGGAGCTACCGTAGTTGGTGAGGCGTAGAGCCGGCATGACCCCGCGAGAGATAGCGACGCCATCGCCGGGATGGAACTCCATCTCCGGCGCGAATGGCTCCGGCATCAGCGGCTTGAATTCGAAACGCGTGGAGAACTGCGAGCTGACATTGGAGGCAAACTCCTCCCATTGCGCAGCTCGCTGACGTGGTTCAACCGCAACAGACACGGGCCACTACCCCTCTGGGGGCTCGCACAGGCTAACCCCGCGGGGGTAGCTTGTTCCCGGGCGCGCTCAAACTCAAGCGTCGCCCGGGAACAACAGTCCGTAAGTGACTGACAAATCAGTATCGGATCGTCGCGTTGATCCCCACCGTTCTCGGTCTCCAGGTGGTACCGATGAGGCGCGTGTCCGTGCGATTGACGTTCCCGACGGCCAACAGCGGGTGCTCGTCAGTCGCGTTGTTGACGAAGAACGAGGCATCGACCTTCGCCAACCGTAGGCCGAGCCGCAGGTTCACCATGCGAGTCTGCGGATTGACGGGCAACAACGGATTGTAGGTAGCGGCGTCATCCGGAGTCTGTGCGCCAAACCGCCCGTCGTTGAAGCTGTGGTAGACGTCCTGCAGCCACGCGTACGCATCGTGGCTGCCGACGCGGAAGTCGAACTCGGCCCCCACCGTCGCCGTCCACGGCGGCACGGCCGCGCCGGGGCCGCTGATCTGTTCACCCGCCGTGACGAGCCCAGGAATGGTCGACGTGTACCGAGCGTTCGTACGACCCACGTTCGCATCGAGCCTGACGTGCTCGCCCACCAACGCCTGGAGACCGAGATCGAACCCGTTGGCGCTCGCGGTGCCGAGATTGAAGATCATCGAGAAACCGCAGCCGGTAATGCCCAAGTTGTTCTGGATGTCTTTCCAATCGATGTGGTACCCCGACACGTCGAGCGAGAGACGGTTCTCGAGCAGGCGGGTCTTCATCCCGACCTCATAGCTCCACAGCGAGTCTGGCTGGAACTGGTGATCGAACTTGATGCCCCGAGCGATGTAGCCGGGTTTCGCCGCCTGGCACCCGGGCTGGACGTTGTCGATCTGCGGGTTCACGCCGCCGATCCGAAAGCCCTTGCCAGCGCTGGCGTAATACATCGTCTTGTCGTTGGCCTGATACGACAGCGCCACCTTCGGGGTGAACGGGCTGCCGCTGGCGTTCGACTCGAAGAATTGCTCGCCACCATTGAACGGACCCGCGATGAAGCTTGTGATGTGCTGGTCGTAGTTCGTCGACCGCCCCCCCATGGAGAGACGCAGCTTCTCGGTAATCTGGAAATCGACGTTGCCGAACAGCGCGATTTCCTTGCTCCTCGTGTTCACGTCGTTGAACGCGACCCACACACCGAGGTACGGGTCGGAACCCAGAACCTGGCTGATGGGTACGCCGAAACGTGCGAGCACGAGATCCGGTAGGTTCGGATGCACCACGTGCGCGATGTCGTACTGCTTCTGATCCGACAGGAAGACGCCCGCAACCCAGTTCCAACGGGACCCGCTCTTCGCCGACGCGACTCGGAACTCTTCATAAACATCATGCTGAGTGATGCCGTACTGGCCGAGCCCGTAGTCGTCGGGCAGACCCGTGAGCGGGTAGGGATTGCCGAAGAACGACTTATCCTGGAACTGCGTGTAGTCCGCGTGGAACTTGTAGTAGCGGGAGTTATAGGACGTCACGGAAGTCGCTACGAGGTTCTTCAGCTGCCACTCGAGCTTCAGGCTCACGGTGGTAATGGGATCGTTGGACCGCTCGTCGGTCGAGTGATCCGAGTTCCAGATTGCTCTGGACGGATCCGAGACCAACAGCTCATACCCTGTCGGGTCCTGGTTGCGCACACTCTGCATCTGAATCGACGGCTCGACCGTCAAGGTGTCGTTCGGCTTCCACAGCATCGAGAAACGGGCGGCGGCCGTGGTCGTCGAATTCGCGTTCTTCTCGATGACGTACAGGCACCCCGGCACCGCCACTGCCGGCTGACAGTGATCGATCCAGCCGCCATCCTTGCGGTACCACGTGCTGAACCGGAAACCGAGCTTGTCTTCCTTGATCGGCCCGCCGAACGCGTAACCAAGGTCATAACCCGCGTCGCCGTGCGCAGTGCTGTTGCTCTCGAGGCGAGTGTAGTAGGTGTAGTCGGTCAGGCTCGGAGCCTTCGGAATCAGACGAATGGCCCCGCCTTCCGACGTCGAACCGAACAAAGTGCCTTGCGGACCACGCAGGACTTCTACGCGCTCGAGGTCAAACACTATCGGCATGGCAACCGAGCCGCCGATATTCGTGTTGTTGCCGATCGTGGTGAACGGGGTATCGCCGAGATACATGCCCGTCGTCGGCTCGCTCGTTCTCGACGAGATGCCACGAATCTGGATATTGGTGATCGACAGGCCGAAGGTCTGTGTATTCGTGAGGACGACACCCGGCGTGATTGCGGTCAGGGCGCCAATATCCTTGGCGCCGATCGTGTCGATCATTTTGCCGTCGAACGCCGTGATGCTGATGGGCACCTTGGACACGTCCTGGCCCGCCGCCTGCTTCGTGGCCGTCACGATGATTTCTTCGAGCTGAGACTGACCGCCCGACTCCTGCCCCAGCGCGCTGCGGGGCACAAGTCCCACCGCCATCATGGGCGCAGCGACCGCGCACGCGAACAGCCAGCCGCGACGCAAGGAAACGTTATTCTTCGCGCACATATGTCTGTACATTTTCCCCTCCAACAAACAAACGAATCCGAGTCCCGACAAACGCGTTCGAGGCGCGTGGGACGAGGGCTAATGTGCGCTTGATTGCTGACGGCTTCTTTCGTGGGGACGAAGACGCTTCTTCGTCCGCGCGAAGCGGACGAAGTCGTCTAGACAAAATCCAAAGGGAGCTGCCGACCCCTCAGAACGACTTGCGCAGCGTCACGCCGATCTGGCGAGGCTGGTTCGTGTAGCCGGACAAACTGCCCGTTTGAGCCACGGAGGGAAACGCGCTGACGAGATAGCGATCGTCGTTCAGGTTGCGGCCCCAGACCTGCAGCTCCCAGCCCTTGCGTTCGAACGACACGCTGGCGTTCAGCATGCCTACTTCGCGCGAAGCGTACTGGGCTGGCACGTTCTCGACGACCTGCACGTTGCTGTCGTAACGGTAGTCGGCACGAAACACGCTGGTGAACGAACCGGCCATGAAACGGTAGTTGATACCCGCAACGACGCTGGTTTCGTGGACTCCCGGCGGCTTCGTACCGGACAGATCGACCACGCCCACCTGGCCGTTCGGCAGCACGCCCTGAGCGCCCAGGAAACTGTCGTACAGCGGGTCCAGCAACGTGACTCCCAGCTCCAGCGTCACCGCACTCGACAGCGCGAACAGGGACTCGACCTCGAGACCCGTGGTGCTCTCCTTGCCGGCGTTCGCGAGCACAAAGCCCGTGCCGACAAAGATATTGGACTGGAAGCCGGTGATCTCCTGCTCGAACAAAGCCACGTTCAGCGATGTGCGATCCCATTTCGCTTTCATGCCGAACTCCACGACGCGAGATTTCTCGGGCCCCGCATAGCGAGTGCCGTAGCGGCCGTAGTACGGGTTGGGTAGCGTACCGAGCGGCGATCGGTCGCCAATCGCGTTCGGGAACGGCCGGGAATCACGGGAAAGGTTCCACGACGTCGGCTTGAAGCCCGTGGACACGCCGCCGTAGAACCTCACGAAGTCATTGGCGTCGTACGCGAGACGGAACGTGTACGTCACCTCGTCGTCGCGGCTGCGGCCATTCGAGAATGGCACTACCGGGTAGAGCAGCTGCAGGGGATACAGGGCCAGGGTGGAGTTGCAGGCCGGGGGCGGCGCCGCGGCGGAGCACGGGGTAACACTGATCGCATCGGCGGCCACAGCGGCCGCCGCGAACGCCGGGTTGCCGAGATTCGCCGGCGTGGCGGGTTGCCCGGTCAGCGCCTGGAAGGCGCCCGCAAACCCGACCTGCACCAGGTTCACCTGTCCGAACGCGTCCGTATTGGTCTGCCCGATCGATACGTCTTTGTCGCTGCTGGTCGAGGCGAGGCCGAACGTCGCCGTGAGCTTCTCTGTGGGCCGCCAGTCGAGCTGCCCGTAAAGGGTGGTTGCGCGGTTGTCCTGGCGCGTATCGATAAAGCTGCCGGTGCCCGCGGTGTAGAAGGTATTCGCAGGCAACCCGAGCGCTGCCTCCAACTGATTGAACGTGGCAGGGCTCCCGCCGCCCGCCACCACGAGGCCCGTGGCGTAGCCACGGAACGCCGCGCCGAAGCGTATGTCGTTCTTGAGCTTGACGGTCTCGTCGAGATAGTAGAGCCCCACCATGCCCGACACGGGGCCGCCATGGTCAAAGAGGAACCGAACCTCTTGCGTCAGCGTGTGGATGTCCTGGTCGTTGATATTCGTCGGTACGAGGTCGGCACTCGTAAAGTCGGAGTCGTAATCGAAGTACGCCTGCTGTCGGCGCACCGCGGTGATCGAACTGATGGTCACGGCTGAACCCTTCCAATCCACGTGCATCGATACGCCGTCGTTGTCGACCTTGTTGATGGGGTCCGCGTTCAGATATGCGCTGTCGTCAAATGGGTTGCCGGTGTAAATCCGGCCGCCGACCGCCTGAATGAGTGCGCCGGTGGGGCCGTTCAACAGGTTGACCACGCCGCAGCACGATTCGTCGATGCGCCCGACGTCGGCCATGAAGCGCAGTGACAGCTTGTCGGAAACGTCATCCAGCAACTGAAAACGCACGTCGGTACGGTCCCGGTCGTTGATGTCGGTGCCGTTGGCCAGGTTCTTGAAGTAGCCGTCACGCTGGTCGATGCCGGCGCTGACGCTGTACGCAACGGAATCGCTGATGGGGCCGGTGACGTAGCCGCGCAGCAGCTTCTGGCTCTGTTCGCCGAGCCCCACTTCCCAGCTACCTTGAGTGGTGAACTGGGGCTTTCGGGAGGTGATGCTGATCACGCCGGCCGACGCGTTCTGGCCGAACAACGTGCTCTGCGGCCCGCGCAGCACCTCGACACGCTCTACATCGGCGAAGTCGCCGATGGCAGCGGCAGAGCGCGAACGGTAGACGCCATCGATGAACAGGCCGACCGAGGACTCGATACCAGGGTTATTGGCGCCGTTGCCGAAGCCGCGGATGATGAAGTTGGTCTGCGTCGAGGTCTGCAGCTGCGTGACGCGCAGCGATGGGACCACCGACTGGAGCTCGAGCAAGTCCAAGATGCGCGCTTCCTTCAGCGTCTCGGCACTGGTCACCGACACCGCCACCGGCACGTCCTGCAAGGTCGACTCGCGCTTGGTCGCGGTAACGACTATTTCCTCCAGTGCTGGCGGGTCGGCCGCCATGGCCACCCCCGAGCAGTGCCACACGGCCACCAACATCATGCCTGCGGTCATGCGATTCATGCTGAATTCTCCCCCGCGTTGGAAAGGCCGGCAACGAAGCTTTGTAGTCAATATGCGCGGATTCACGCAGCGCTACGCGCGACGCAACACGAGGCTAGCGATCTTCCACGCCCCACCCCGCTTCACGTAACTGCTTTCGAGCGCGCCCTGCTCGACTGCGCGGAGAGTGCCCTCCCCCTGCTGGCGCAGCATGTCGACAAGCGTGTAGCCGCCCGCGATCGCAGTCTCCCTCTCGACCGTGCACTCGAGTCGCGCCGTAGCCGTCACGCCACTGGGCGCCACGTCGATCGCTTCGTGCGCGGCGAAGCGATCCGCCGCGAGTCGGCACAGGCCGGCGTCGATTGGCATTGCCGCGGGGTCGGCGAACAACCGTGCGGCGTCCGCGTGCGCCCCTGCGTTCACGAGCCGCGCGTACTCGCGCTGGAGCGCGCGGATGGCATTCGCATCCTCGAGCGCCGCGAGTCGCGCGGCGGAGCCGTCATCGACGGACGGCTGCGCGGCCAAAGCCGCCGTGACCGCGAGCGGCGCCGTCAACGCCGCACCCGCGTGCCCGAAGAACCGCCGCCGCGTCGAAACTTCGTTCGTGCTCATTGGCGCCCCCTCAGGTTCTGACGCCATAGAAGCGAGTGATGTCGAACCGGCCCGCGTGCCGCGCGTGCGCGCCCATCGCGTTCAACCGTACGCCGTCTTTGCTGCAGTGATAGCCGATGCCCACGTCGTGCATCGTGCGCATATTGATCAGGATCGTGCCGAGTGTGCCGTTGCACGCCTCTTCCAGCCAATACGCGAGGTACAAACCGTCGCGAATCTTCACGTACGACGCCGGGCCGCTCCACTCCATGCCGCCGGCGCCGTCGTTGCCGAAAATGATCCAGGAGAGCGAGTGCGGTGTGGTGTACAGATGCATCGACGTGAGGCCCGGAGAGTAGTTCCAGGTGATCGCGCGGCCCACGAGATCGTCGGTAAAGCGATGGCGCCGATATTTCGGCGGCGTACGTCCGGCCATTTGAATCACGCCAAACCAGGTATCGGCCTGCGCTTCGTTCGCGATATACGGCGTGCCGATCGTGCCATGGATGCAGGTGGCGAGATCGTGCTCGAAGTCGGCCACGATCTTGTAGCAATCGTGATTCGCCGAGCTGGAAAGCAGATGACCGAACATGATCACGCCCGGCGCACTCTCCCACGCTTCGTAACGCTCGTCGTGCCACGCGCTCTGGCCGGCGCGCCGCCACCGCAGCTTATCCGCCGCGGGGAACTGATAGTCCACGGCGAGGCCGTGATCGAACCGCACGGTGAACTCCTTGCCGACGAGGAACCTGCTCGAGGGCAGACGGTTGCCTGCCATCGGGTTCGGGCCCGAGAAGACATCCGTCTTCCTGAGTGCCGCGACCTCAGCCTTCGTCATCGTCCAGCCACTGCGCATGGGCCGGTAGACGCGGCGCGCGCCCTTCTGCGGCGGCGATGCCGCGGCCGGGGCGGAGCCGGTCGCTGCCGCGGGTGCAGGTACGGGTGAGGGCTGATTGCCGAGGTCACCGAACTTCTCGAACTGAGCGATCTGGCCGAGCCATTCGCCGCGGCCCGTGAAGACGTAGTACTCGAGCGCGTCGCTCTTATCGAAGCCGAGCCTTAAACCCACCTGCTCCGCACGATTCGCGTCGAGCACGTACAGCGTCTGCACGCCCGAGAACTCGCACTCGACACGCGAGTAGACGTACAGGTCGTCGTCGACCTTGATGTAGTCCGACGGCGCGCAGAACCCGAGTTCGCCGCCAAGCCGCGTGAGCTCGACGAAGTTCGAGTAGAACGTCGACGGATAGAACTCGAGCGTCTCGACGCCGTTGTCCTGGCGCCAATGGAACCCTTTGCCTTCGATGCGGTTCGTCGCCGCGTGCCGCTCTTTCGGCGCTTCCTGGCCGGGCTCCGCCACGTAGCCGAAGTAGATCTCGCGCTGCACTTCGCGGTTGTCGGAGAAGCCGCTGAACCAGACTTCGAACACCGTCGCGAGCCGCGTGCTCTGGTCGACGATCACATGGTAACCGCGCTGTGTGCCGGGCAGGAGGTGTGTGAACAGCACGACGTGCCCGAGTGTCAGCGCGCCGTACCCCGCGTCGACGGCCGCGCCGTCGTTCACGGCCACGCTCAGACGGTTGTTGCTCGCGAACGAGTAACGCAGCGTGGGTCCTTTGTCGGCCGCGATCTGCAGCGTCTTGCCGGCAAGGACGGCGGACGTCGATGCTACGCTCGTGGGACCCGCGTTCGCCGCGAGCTTCGCCGTGATCTGCTGCTCCGTGAGCTTGGTGTAAGCGATGCGGTGCATCTGCTCTTTCGGATACGGCATCTGTTCCACAGTAGCTCCCCCCGGACTCGCGATCAGAGCCGTATCGTAACCCCGGCGCGCGCGCCGTGCGATCCGTCGCAAGCGCCGTTCGCAATACTCGCGCGCTCACAGGCTACGCCAGCGCTCCATAGAGCGCCATGCCGTGCGTGGCCTGCCGTCACACGTTGAACGCGTTGGGCCCAATGCTTCGCGATGATCATCCGTGACTCCCATGCTTGCCCTCTTCCCACTCGGGCCGCAGCAACCCGTAGTGCACCTCGTCGATGCACTCGCCGCGCGCGACTCGCGCCTGGCGCAACGTGCCTTCGTTGTGCATTCCGATTTTCTCCATGACGCGATGCGAGGCGAGATTGCGCCCGTCCGCTCGCGCGCCAACGCGCTTGAGCTGCGCATGCGTGCCGAAGGCCGCATCGACCACCGCTCGAGCGGCCTCCGTCGCCAGCCCTTGCCCCCACAAACGCCGGTGAATTGACCAGCCCATCTCGGCCACGACGTGCTCGTAGTAGAACCGGACGTTGATGCCGCCGATGGCCGTACCGTCGTAAACGACGGCCCAGGCCGGGTGCACCGTACGATCCGTGAGCGCCTGCCGCGCAACGAATTGCACGGCATCCTCGCGCCGATACGGCCGAGGCGTACCCGCCAGGTATCGGCTCCATTCCTCATCGGCGGCATACGCGAGGATGTCGTCTACGTGGCCGAACTCGAACGGCCGCAACGCAAGGCGGTTCGTGTTGATCACGTACGGAATCAAGGGCGCGCTCATGCCCAAGCGCTAGTCCTGCGCGGCGCCTTCGCGCCGCTGCGCGACGTGCCACAGCACGCCGCAAGGATCCACGACGTACGCCTCGCGCAACCCCCACGGCTGCATGGCTGGCGGCTTCGGCGCGGGCACACCGAAGCGTTGCGGCAGATCGAGGCCTTGGATGTGCTCCCACCACGCGTCGAGATCATCGACGATGAGCTGCATCATGAAGTTCTCGGCCCAGTCCTTTTGATAGTAACGCTGCAGGATGAAACCGCCGGAGCCCGTGTTGAAGATGGCCACTTCGCTGTCGAGTACCTTCGTGAATCCCAGCGCTTCGTAGAAACGCTTCGAGAGATCGAAATCCCGCGCCGGCATGAATGGGCGCGCAAGCTCGGTGCCGCTCGGTACCTTGCTCACGTGCCGTGTCCTGCCTTCCGTATGCGAGCCCGATTCCCCGTGTTCGCTCGCGTTTTCGCAGAATCCTGCTTCACTCGCAACCGCACGATTCTCCTGATCAGCGCGTAGGGCATGGGCTCATCGAGCGGAAATTTCAGATTGCCCTTGGGACCGGCGTAGCGCGCGAGCGCTTTCTCCAGTTTCCCATCGCCGCGCACCGGCGGGAACAGGCCGATGTGGCCCCTGAACGCCGCGAAATAGAGCAGGATACGGCGCTGTTTGAAGGCGGGCATGCGGTAGCTGATGAGCTCGTCGGCTTGCGGCGCCGCAGCCCGGATCACACGACGGAGCTCGCGCAGAAGGGGCCGCACCGCCGCGGCCGAGGCTGCGATGTACTCGTCGATGGTGGCCGGCGGCGGGGCTCGCATGTGTGCACGTAAGTATACTGCCCGCTCCTTCCACTTGAACCGTTCGCGACCAGGCGCTATCCATGCACCGGCAGCCAGGCGACGTCGTCGCACTCCGCTACGTTACGACCGACCGGCGAATCGAGATGGCGTGGCCCTGCCGGGTCGTGCAGGACGCCGACGACCTGCTGGCTCTGTTCATCGCGGCAGGCAGCCGCTACAAGGCGGGCCCCAAACGGTTGGCGGCGGAGAAGGTCGCGGGCCCTGCAAACCCGGTTCCACCGAGCGAATACACCTGGCGGAACGACACATTGCGCCTGATGTTTCCAGGGGCGTGTCACTCGGTTTCGTTGTTTTGGGAAACGTCCGGCGCGACGCGCAGGCTGCTTCGCTATTTCGTCAATATGGAAGAGCCATTCCGTCGAACCGAGATCGGCTTCGATACACAGGACCACACGCTCGACGTGGTGGTGACACCGGAGCTCGGGTTCACCTGGCGCGACGAAGCGGAGCTCGCCAGCCACGTGGCGCTCGGGTTCTACACGCGCGAGCTGGCCGCGGCTGTGCGTGCCGAAGGTCAACGCGTGATCGACGCCATTGCGCGGGGAAAGCACGCTTGCCTGCAGGGCTGGGCAGAGTGGTCTCCCGATCCGCGCTGGCCGCTCCCCGCGATTCCGGCTGCATGGGCCGCGGCGCCCGCCACATCGTGGGAGCTACGCCGCTGGGCGTACGGCGACGCGTCCTGATCCTTACGTTGCGTTAACGGCTCACTCTGCTCCGCCTGATTCTGTGACCGCTTCGTAGTGCGACACGGCGGGGAACGGGTCATAGAAGTGATGCAACAGGCGCTTCCACGTTTGGTACTGCGGCGACTGCCGAAACCCCACTTCGTGCGCCTCGATCGACGCCCACTTCACGAGCAACAGATACTCGTCGGGCCGTTCGAGACAGCGCTCGAGCTCGTGCGAAATGTACCCTGGCATCGACGCAATGATGCGCTGCGCGGTGCGAAACGCGGCTTCGAACTCGCCGGACATGCCGGGGCGTATCCGTAGCGGTGCGACTTCGAGAATCATGGACGGTTACCAAGCCTTTGCAACGGAGCACCCGACGAGACGGAAGCAGTACTAGGCATCCAACGGCTTCGTCAGAAACCGCGTTACGGAACCGCCCACGACGAAGTCCTCGAATCCGAAGTGCTGATAAAGCGTGCGCGCCCGCGTGTTGGCGTCCTGAACCTCCAGCGTCATCTTGCAGCATCCTTTGCGGCGCGCGTGCTCCTCGGCGGCACGCAGCAGGGCCGTGCCCACGCCCCTGCCGCGGTGCGGCGCAAGCACGGCAAGATCGTGGATGTTCAGCAACGGGCACGCTCGAAACGTCGAAAAGCCTACGAAACAAACCGCGATGCCGATGGGTTCATCCTGCGCGAACGCGAGCAGCACCAGCGCGGTGGGATGATCCTGAAGCGCCGGCACCAAGCGCTCGCGAACGTCTCGCGGCAAGGGCTGGCCACCGCCACGGGGATCGCTGGCGTACGAATCGATTAGCGTGACGATAGCCAGCGCATCGCGCGGGTCCGCGAGGTCCGCCGGACGAATCAATAGTGTCATGCCGCGTCCACACTCATCTCTTACGCACCGTGCAACTTGCGATGCAGAGTACCTCCCAGCCACGAGTACGGTACGGCGGTCACCACGATCGCGACCGGGTACCAGTGCGAGCCCAAGTCCCATTGCGCGACCGCGCCCGCGATGCTCACCACGAGGCCAAAGGCACCCCAGACCAGGACATGGCCCATCGGCGCGTACGGCGCGAAGCGCGCAACAAGGTACGCACCCAGTACGACGATCACGCTCCGATAGGCGAAGGGCAGCACCAACCCTCCCGCTTCCGGCGCGGGGGCGTCCGGCGGCGGAAGCAAGCCCAACATGCGCGCCAGTTGGTCTGCGGCGAGGGACAAGATAACGACGACAGCGAAGCCCAACAAAAGCGCGCCTACGCTGCGCCAGCACTGTCGAGGAGGAGCACTGGGTGACACGGGGCGGCCTCGTCTTCGGGCCGCCGTGCGGCCGGGTCTATTGAGCGCAGATTAAGTCGCGGCGCTACTTCAGCTCAAGCGACATGAACGTGCTGTAGGGGTCGAGCTTGTACGATCCGAAGGGGCCGCAGTACACGAACCCGAAGGTCTCGTAGAGTTTTTGCGCGGGCACGAAGGCGTCCACGGAGCCAGTCTCCAAGCTCAAGCGTTTGTAGCCGCGCGCCCGTGCCTCGGCGACGATGTGTGCTAGCACCGCACGCCCCGCTCCACGGCGACGCTGACGAGCGGGCGTGCGCATCGATTTCACTTCTCCGTGTGTGGAGTTGAGCTCCTTCAGAGCGCCGCAGCCCATCAGGACCGGTCCTTCCCAGATGGTCCAGAACGTGACATCCGGGCTCTGCAGCCCCGAGACGTCCAGCGCGTGCACGCTCTCCGGAGGGGAGATGTCGTGCATGTTGCTCAGGTGCTCGTGCAGCAGAGCGCGAACTTCCGGGCGCAGAAGGTCGTCGAGTTCGATGCGCATGCATGCTTGCCCGCCGCTCGGCGGTACTGCCTGGCGAAGGTGCCGTGACGAGCATACGATGGCACGCAAACACGCAAAAGATCCGCGGGGCACCATGAAGACTTACACATCTATTATGGCCGCACTGACCTGCTCTCTTCTCCTGCAGGGCTGCAGTACTAAAGCGGACGACCAAGCGGAAGCCGCGGCGCATTCCGCCGTGCTGGCCCGCCTGAACGCGCTGGAAGCCGAATCTCAGATTCGCCACAAGCTGCAGACCTACATGGCCGTGCTGGGCGCATCGGACTGGGACAGCTATGTGAACTACTTTACGCGCGACGCCAAGCTCATCATGACGGAAGGCACGCGGGTCGGACGGGACGACATCAAGGCGCGCATGTCTGCAGCCGGGCTGCGCTTGGCCGCTGCCGCAGCGGCGCGTCCGGCGAGAAAACGCGCGGACCTCCTGTCAAACGTCGAAATCAAGGTGGATGGCAATCGGGCCACGGCGAAAAGCCGCTTCACCCTCATTGCGGAAAACGGCGAAGGCGGTTTCGAGGTGACGGGCTCCGGTCAGTACATCGATGAGTGGGCGCTCGAAGAAGGCCAATGGCTCATCGCCTCCCGTACCGTGGACTACGACCTGCTGCGTGCTGCGCCTGCGGGCGCCGCGCAGAGCGCGCCGCCGAAGTAATCGGGATTACTGGCGCGGCTCGCCGTTGCGATTCACGTAGATGGAATTCGGGTTCGTTTGCGCGGCGCCAACTGGCCCTTCTTGCTCGCGCGCTTCTGCCGCTTCTTGCGCTTCGGGCGGGGCGCGATCGGCGCCGGCCGCACGTATTCGTCGTACAGAAACTCGATCTCGGCCAATGCCGCCTCCCGAAGCGAGTACGCATCGGGCCGTCGTTCCAGGCGCACATCACGGCGCTCGCCGCGGCGAAAGTCCGGTTGCCGGGGCCGGAGAGGCGGAATCACCACCGCATCTTGCAGCACGGGAACATCATCGAAACCGCGCAGATATTCCTGGTACGCGGCATGGTTGCCGGGCTCGTCGTCCAGGGCGACGGCGCGGCTTCGGGCGGTCGGCGCTTGGGGGAGCGCAGCGTTCTTCATACGGTGAGCGCCGCAGCGGCGCCTTCAGTGTGAACCGGGGATCAGCGTAGCCGCTGCCCGGCATGGGGCGCCGGGAGACCGATCACGGTTTTCGCCCGTAATCGACACCCCCAGCCGCCGACACGAAGCGGGTGCGAAGACCCGATCGATCCGCTCTCGACCGTGGGAACCCCGACGCTCGCAGCACGTGCCGCCGAAGTCGCTAGTCAGCCCCGCTTTCCGCGCTTCTTCTTGGCCGCGCCCGCCTTCACCGCAGCCGGCCGTCCAGCCGCCTTGCCTGTGGCCGCCTTCGCGCGTTTCTTATGAATCGAGAAGTCGTCCGGATTGATCAGATCCGGCACGGTCCAACCGTCGAGGTCGTATTCGGCCATGCACTGCTCCGCGAAGCCTTTGAACTTCGCGGCATTGCCGTTGCCCATCGCGCCGAACAGCGCGTAGCGGCGAATCTCTTCCGTGCTGCCGCTGTAGTTGATCTCGTAGAGCTCGTGGCGCCCACCGAACTCCGTGCCGATGCAATCCCACAGCAGCTTCATGAGCTTGATGCGCTGCTCGGCCGTGTAGCCGTTCGAACCGCGCATGTACTTATCGATGTACGGCCGGATAGCGGGGTTGCTGAAATCCCGCGCGTGCGAATTCAGATAGATAAGGCCTGACGCGACGGTCTGCTCGATCAGGTATTTGATCTTCGAGTACGCGATCGTCGCGAGCACCTGATACGCGCTGCCCGCATCGCTGTTGGGCTGCAGATACTGGCCCTTCCACGGTCGCGGGTCGCGCACCATCGCCTCGGTCAACGCCCAGAACATGTTGCGCCAGGCAATTACTTCGCCCACGTTCGCCTGGACGCCGCGGTAGTCCTTCGTGCCCGAAGCTTCGACGGCCTTCAGCAGCAGACCCGCGATGAAGTCGAGCTTCACGGCGAGCCGCGTACAGCCGTGCACGACGAACCGCGGCAGGAATCCGGTGCGCGGGAAGAAGTTGTTGGCCTTCTCCACGTCGCCCCACACGAACACGTTCTCCCACGGCACGAACACCTTGTCCATGATGAACACGGCGTCGTTCTCGTCCAGTCGCGACGAGAGCGGCTGGTCGTACGGGCTCGACATCACGGCGGCCGTCATCTCGTACGAGGTGCGGCAGATGAACTTCACGCCCTTGGCGTTCGTCGGCAGCATGAACACGAGCGCGTAATTCTTGTCCTGCAGCGGCAGCAGGCCGTGGTGCGCGATGAACGTGTAGTTCGTCAGCGCCGAGCCTGTCGCCACCACCTTGGCGCCCGAGACGATCAAGCCGCCGTCGGTCTCCTTCTCCACGTGCACGCACACGTCGGCGACCTTATCCGGCGGCTTGTCCCGGTCCACGGGCGGATGAATGATCGCGTGGTTCACGAACGGCACGCGCTCCTGACTGTACGTGTACCAGCGCTTCGCGTTCGCCTCGAACGGCGCGTAGAACTCGGCGTTGGCGCCGAGCGTGCCCAGGAACGCGGCCTTGTAGTCCGGCGCGCGGCCCATCCAACCGTACGTGATGCGCTGCCATTCGGCGATCGCGTCGCGGCCGGCGATCGATTCCTCCAACGTCTTCGGCGCGCGGAAGAATGCGTGCGTCTTGCCCTTGCTCTTGCCCTCGACGTCGGTCGGCAGCAGCAGCTTGTCCTTGTGCGCGGGATCGTGCAGCGCGTCGAACAGCCGCGCCGTCATGCGCGCGGTGTTGCGAAACGCCGGGTGCGTCGTAACGTCTTTGACGCGATCGCCGTACACGTACACCTCGCGCCCGTCGCGCAGCGACTCGAGATATTCCTTGCCGTTCTGCGGACGGTCGTAGCGCACCGAGCCGGTGTCGTCCGGCGATGCCGCAGCAGCGCGTTTAGCCCCCATTCTTTTCCTCCATCAAGTTCCGATAGACCGCTTCGACGAACTGTGCCGTCGTCCAAAACCCTGTCGTCGCACCGTAGCGCCCGTCGTAGTCGCGCGTCGGCTGGGCGGCTTGCACCTGCTGCAGCGTCATGCGCATCGCGACCATCGCTTTCACGCGGTCGCGAATGATCGTCAACATGTCGCGATACTCGACGACATCCGCCTCGTCGGCCAGCCGGCCGTGGCCCGGGATCACCATCGTGCCGCCTTCCTGCTTTTCGGCCGGCACGGTGAGATCGATGATGCGGTTCAGCGCGTCGATCACGCCGTCGATACTGCCGCCGTCGCCTGGCAGCAGCACGGGGTAGCCCGTGGTCGTGAACACGTCGCCCGTGGCGATCACGTCGGACTTGCGGAAGAACACCATGCTGTCGCTGTCGGTGTGCGCTTTCGGCTGATAGAGGATCTGCACGGCCTCGCCGTTGAAGTACAGATCCTTGTGGCCGTCGATGAATGTATCCGTGGGCCACGCGACGAACGGCGGCTGCGGCATCGAAGCGACCATACGCACGAGCACGTTTTCCTGCGCGATCACGGCGGCACCCTTGTTCGCGTCGCCGATCGTGCCCGAGACATTGCCGCCGGCTACGGTGCTGCCGGCCGGCGCGATCACCGCGTTGCCACCGACGTGATCCCCGTGATGGTGCGTGTTCACGACGTAGCGAATCGGCGCATTCGAGATCTTGCGCAGCGCTGCAAGCAACGCGTCACCGCCGGCCGCGAGCTTCGTGTCCACGACGAGCATGCCTTCCGGCCCCACCTGCACCGTCGTATTGCCGCCGGCGCCGACGAGCATGTAGATGTTGTCGCGCACGGGCCAGACGTCGATCGTCGGCGGCGGTGGCGCCGCGCCGCGCGCTGCGGCACGAGTGGCAGCCGGCGCCTGCGCATGTGCCGCCGCGCCGAGCGCGAGCCACAGCGCCGCCGCGCCGATGCGGGTTACAGCGGCCGGCATGGTTTCGGACTCCATTTCGACCGGTCCTTCTCGCGCCTGAAGTGCGAGCTCGTGATGAACCGTCCCGTTAGGTACTTCGGGTCTTCCACGATCGTGGTCACGACGAGCCACTCCTCGCCGTTCGGCGCCGCGAAACGGTCGTAGTATTCGGTCAACGTCGTGTCGGCGCTGTACGGCACGCCGTTTCTGCGCAACCACCCCGGCATCAGTCTGTTCGTAACCACCCTCAACGAGCCCCCAGGCGGTGGCGCCCCGCGCGGCGGGCCGGGCGGCGGCACCGTGTGCTGCCAGTTCGCAACGGAATGGCCTTGCAGCGATGGCTCACCCTCGGTTTTGGGGTTGAACTCGAAGCGGCGGACCTGCTCGCCGGCATCGGTGCGCACCATCAGCACGCTGTCGCCTTCCCAGTCGATGCGCAGGCGTGTCGGCATGCGCATGAGCCCGGCGGCCCCGTACGCGCGACACGAGCCGTCCTCGCTGGGCTCCCACTTGTCGGCCACGGCGCGGCCGGCAGCGTTCAGCGGCTGCACGCTCGTGTAGTCGCCCTTTGGCGGCGTAACCATGCGCCAGCGCCAGTCCTCGTTGACGATGCTGACCCATTGGCCCGTGAGATCGACGGCCGCCGACTCGCGGGCGCTCTTCGGCGGCTCGGGCCGCGCGCGCGCGGGCGCCTGCGCACACACCGTCGCCGCAGCGGACAGCGCGACCACGACAGCGCAGCAGCGAAGCCAGCGCGCTCGCGCGCTCACTTCAGCTTCTCCGCGAACTCGGGCAGCGCCGTCTCGGCGCCGCCGCGGGTGGCCTCGACCGGCAAGTGGTGCTTCTCGCCGAACTCGGTCAGGAACGGATTCCTGCCGGGCATGTAATGCGGCACGTAGCCCGGCGGGCGCACGATCTCGACCACGGGCTCGCACGGATACGGCGTCATCGTGCCGTTTGGCGACAGCAGGAAACCGTTCGTCTTCACGAGCGGCTCCGTCAGGTATACCGGGTCTTCGACGATGCTGACGTGCGTCAGCACGTCGCCGTGGCGGTAGAAGCGGTCCGTCATCGTCGCGCGGTCGCTGAGCGGCAGCCCGTTACGGCGCATCCAGCCCGCCTTCAGGTGCGTGGTGTAGACCACGAGCACGTCGCCTTCGAAGTGGCCGGTCGAGAAACCCTGCCACGTGTGCTGCGCGTATTCGGGCGGGTGCGCACGGCCGTCCATCCAGATCTCGCGGTGCTGCGACTGCCATTGGATCCATGTGTGGATCTTCACGAGCTCCTGGCTCGCCGGGTCACGTTCCTCCCATATCCGCAGCGTGCCGACGCCGCGAAATCCATAGGTGGACGGATGCGGCTTGCACTGGTGCTCGGGCAGAGAGAGCAAGGAAGCGTCCCAGCTCTCGGCCCGCCAGCGCGCGGCATCGCTGATTGGCAGTCCCAGGTAGTCGCCGATCGACGGGCCCGGAATGCGCTCCTCGATGTCCTCGTGGAAGATCGGGTCCCAATAGCCAACGAGATTTAGCTGCGCGCGGGCGCCGAACGCTACGCAGCAGGCCTGCTACCAGCGTCGCCGCCGTCGCCCACCGTTGTTGCCTCACTGCCTCTCCCGTCTTCCGGGCACACGCCCGGCACGTACGCGACTCGCTCGGTCGATTGTCGCGAGCATAGCTGACTCAGCGATTCGGAAAAAAACAGCTGTTTTATACGTACCGATCAGCGCCCGAGGGAATCGAGCACCGCGGCGATCGCGTCTGGCCCCTGGGCAGGCGCCATCACGTGCGCGCCGGCCACGCCCGGAATCGCCTGTAGCCCTTTGATCAGCTCCGCGCACACGAGCCGGCCTTCGGCGGCCTGATCCGTCGCGGCCTCGATCCGAGCGATGATCGGCTCGGGCACGGTCACGCCGAACAGATTCTCGTTCATCCAGCGCGCGGATTTCGCCGAGCGGATCGGACCCACCCCGATGATCACGGCCAGCTTGTCGAGGATGCCGTCCTTGCGCAGTTGCTCGATATACGCCCGCACGACGTCGAGATCGAAGCCGAACTGCGTCTGTACGAAATCGGCGCCCGCCTCGATTTTCTTCTGCAGGCCGATCGGCGACCACTTCGCGTCGGGCCGGCGCGGCACCTCGGCGCCGCCGATGAAAAACTGCGGCGGCGAGTCGATCTTGCGCGCCGACGGCAACTCGCCCTTGTCGCGCATGTCGCGCGCGAGCTTGAGCAGATCGATCGACTCGAAATCGAACACGGGCTTCGCATCCGGCTGGTCGCCGCCCTTCGGGATCGTCGCCCCTGAGCATCAGCAGGTTTTCGATACCCTGTGCGCCGGCGCCGATCAGGTCGCCGGCGAGCGCAATGCGATTGCGGTCGCGGCACGTCACCTGGAGCACCGGCTCGTGGCCGTGTGCGACCAGGATCGCCGCGGCCGCGAAGCTGCTCATCGACGTCCTGCCGGCCGCGGCGTCCGTCAGATTGATGCCGTCCACTTTGCCTTTCAGCAGGCTAGCCTCGTGCAACAGCTTCGTGCCCGCGCCGGAGAGCGGCGGTACGATCTCCGCCGTGATTACGAACTCGCCCGCACGGATCTTGTTCTTCAACTGCGACATGCTCTCTCCCTTAAGCCGGTGGCGCCGCCCCGGTGTAACTCTCCACGAATGCGGCTCGCGCGGCCGCCGAGGCCGCGAGCTGGTCGAGCTCGGCCAGCTGCATGCGGCGATCGAACGAGCTGCGGCCCGGAAACAAGTGCAGCACCTGCGTCAACCATGCGGAGAAGCGCTCCGCCTGCCAGATTCTACGCAATGCGGTGGCCGAGTACCCGTCCAACAATGCGTCGCTCTTCTCGCGGTAGTGCGCGATGAGGGCGGCCGCGAGCTGATCGACATCGCGTACCGCGAGGTTCAGGCCCTTGGCGCCAGTGGGTGGCACGATGTGCGCGGCGTCGCCGGCGAGCAGCAGCCGGCCGTGGCGCAGAGGTTCGGCCACGAAGCTGCGCAGCGGCGCAATGCTCTTCTCGATCGAGGGCGCCGTCTGCAGGTCGCGAGCGACCTCGTCCGGCAGACGTGCCCGCAGCTCGTCCCAGAAGCGTGCGTCGCTCCACTGCCCCGCATCGTCATCGAGAGAGCATTGCACGTAACAACGGCTGCGCGTCGCTGACCGCATGCTGCAGAGCGCGAAGCCGCGCTCGTGGCTCGCGTAGATCAGCTCGGGTCTCACGGGCGGCACGTCGGCCAGAACCCCGAGCCAGCCGAACGGATACACGCGCTCGTGGACGTTCAGCACATTGGCGGGAATCGCCTTGCGGCTCACGCCGTGGAAACCGTCGCAACCGGCGACGAAGTCGCAATCGAGCACGTGCTCGGCGGCGCCCTGGCGGTAGCGCAACCGGGGCTGCCGGCTGTCGACGCCTTCGATCGCGACGTCTTCTGCTTCGTACACCAGCCGGCTGCCGCGCGCCTCGCGCGCTTCGACCAGATCTTTCGTGAGCTCGGTCTGGCCGTACACCGTGACGCTGGCCCCGTGGGCCGCAAAGTCGATGTGCTGCCGACGCTCGCCTGTCGCGATCTCGACGCCGTGGTGCACGAGGCCCTCGGCATCGAGACGCGAGGCGACGCCCGCCGCGCGCAGGATCTCGACCACACCCTGTTCGAGCACGCCGGCCCGCACACGCCCGAGCACATAGTCGCGGCTGCGCCGCTCGAGCACGACACTGTCGATGCCCGCAAGATCGAGCATCTGCGCGAGTAGCAGCCCCGACGGGCCGGAGCCGATGATGCCGACCTGGGTTCGGCTCGCGGTCACTGCAAATCCTCCCTACGGCAAAGCAAAGGCAATCAACGCCGGTTGGGCGGGCTCGATTGCACTATCGGCCACGACGCTGACACCCGCAACGATCGCCACATACTGCTTGCCGTTGCGCGCGAGATACGTGACTGGCACGGCCTGCCCCGCCAACGGCAGTGGAGCCGCCCAGAGCTCATCCCCCGTGCTCGAATCGAACGCGCGCAGCTTGCGATCGTCGCTCGCACCGATGAACACGAGGCCGCCGGCCGTGGCGATCGGCCCGCCGGCGTTCGGGCGGCCCGTACGCTGGCGCGCTTCCGCGAGCTCGGCGGTCACCCCGAGCGGCACCTGCCACGCGATGTCGCCGCTCGCCGCGTTCACGGCCACGAGTTGCCCCCATGGCGGTTTCTGGCAGGGCCATGCGGCGCCGCCGGGAGCCCCATTCCACGCAAACTGATGCGGCTCGCCCACGGCGCTGCCGCGCCGGTACGGCAGGCGCTGGCGCCGCGGACCCTCGCCGGTTTGCGCAGCCGTCGAATCCGCGGCGTTCGGCTCGATCCAGCCGAGACCGCCGACGTTCGTGACGTTCGCGAATACGAAGCCGAGCGCCGGATCCGCAGCGGTGCCACCCCAGCCTGCGCCCCCACCCGCCCCGGGGAACACGAGCGTGGACCGTGGCTCCCCGCCTGAGGCACGAAAACGGAACGGCGTGAACGGCCCCAGATTCTGCAGCCCTCCACTTCTGTCGCGCAGCTCGCGGCAAAACTTCGCGTGCTCCTCGCTCGTGTCCTGCGCGCCGACGAGATCTTCGGCGGTGAACGTCACGCGTGCGATGGCGGCCGGCTTCGTGGGGATGGGTTGCGTCGCGGCGTTTTGCTCCGCCGGAACGTCGGATGTCGGCACGGGCGTCTCGACCATGCCGAACAAGGACCCGCCGGTGACACGGTTCAGGAGATACATGTAACCCGTCTCCGCCGCGAGTGCGAGCGCGGGCACGTGAGTGCCGTCGGCGGCCACAGCGTCGACGAGAGTCGGTGGCGCGGCGACGTCGTAACCCCAGACGTCGTGATGCACGGTCTGGAACTGCCAGCGTCGCGCCCCGCTGCGCGCGTCGAGTGCCACAAGCGCGCTGCCGAGCGGATGCTCGCCCGCCCCCCCTGCGCGCGGCTCGGTGATTGGGCTTACGAACGCGGCATATAACAGCGCACGGTCGACGTCGAGCGTGAACGACGCAGCCGCGCGAACGGCACCCGCAGCGGCGCGCGGCGCGTCGTCCGTCGCCGGGGGAGCCGCCGCGAACACCCACAACTGCGCACCGGTGCGCACGTCGTACGCGCGCACGCTACCCGGCCCCGTCGTCGAGCCGACGATCAGACGGTCCTCGAACAACAGCGGCGCCGCTTGATAGCTGACCGGCATCTCGACTTCGCCGCCTACGCCGAACGATGGCAGCCGGCGACCGGTCACGGCATCGAGCGCCACGAGCCGCCGCCCCACGATGCAGAAAACTCTCGCCGGTTGACCGCGCTCGCCGGCCCAGTAGGCGAGCCCGCGCCGCGGTCCACCAACGCCCGCCTCGAAGGACTGGCGCCAGACCTCGGCACCACTATCCGCTCGGAGCGCCACGATCCGGCCCGCGGCCGCCGTGTACAACACACCCGCGACGACGAGCGGCGTGAACTCGAAGGTCACGGCCGAGGCGCCGGCCGGCGAATCGCTGCCCAAGGGATACGACCACGCCTGCCGCAGGTCGCCCACGTTGCCGGCGTTGATCTGCTTTAGCGGGGAGTAGCGGCTGCCGGCGAGGTCGCGGCCATAGCTCGGCCAGTCGCCCCCGACGGCGAATTCGGCCGCCGTGTCCACGGCCGGTGGCGGCGGAATTTCGGGCTTGGGTCCGCTGCACGCCGCCAGCAAGCTGGCTGCGAGACCCGCCAACCTGCGCATACACGACTCCCGTTCCGCTCGATTCCAGCGATTCTAATCGCAACTGAACAGCGGCTGAATCCAGCGCCTGTAGTTAGCTCAAGCCCGAACCGGGCGCTTTGCCGCGCGGCAAACGCATCGAATACAATTCCCGCTCATCGCATAGTTCGCGACATCAGGACCAACACATGACCAAATCGCTGCATATCAAACCGCTGATCCTCGCGACGGGCCTCGTGCTCAGCACCGGCGCTTTCGCCGCTAAATGGACGGTCGTGCCGGAAACGAGCTCGGTGGGCTTCGTCGGCACGCAGCAGGGCACCAAGTTCAACGGACGGTTCCAAACCTTCACGGCCGAGATCAACCTCGACGTCGCGGACCCCACGAAGGGCAGCATCGTCGGCACGGTGAAGGTCGACTCCGTCAATACTCGCGACCACGACCGCGACTCGTCGTTGCTGGACAAGGATTGGTTCGACACGAAGCAATTCCCCGAAGCGAAGTTCGAATCGCAGAAGATCGAGAAGGCCGCGGACGGCAGCTATACCGCGTCGGGTCAACTCACGATGAAGGGCCAGACGAAGCCGGCCATCATGAAGTTCACGCTGAAAGGCAGCGGCGCAACCGCGCAGTTCGCGGGCTCGCTGCAGATCAACCGCTTCGACTTCAACGTCGGCGAAGGCTGGAACGACACGAGCTGGGTGGCGCAGGATGTCGCAGTCGAGGTCAAACTCGACCTGAAGCAATAGCGAAGACGGTGAAGACAGCTTCGGTGACAGCACGGGCGTGATGGAGGTCTGAGGCGTTCGAGGCGCCCGATGACGCGACCCAGGCGCTACTTCACGGCGTGAATCGTTTTTACGACGTCGAGGAAGACGTTGTCGACGGCACGCAACGTGAACCCCGCCTCGCGCACGTTTTCCGTTGTCCGCCGATTCATGTCCGGGCCTACGCGGCTCGTGAGCGGCGTCATGAGGTCCATCATGACGCTGAACGGAAACCAACGGCTGCCTGTGTGCTCGAACATATATAGATCGCCGCCGGTCTTGAGCACCCGTCTGAGCTCCGCGAGCCCCGTGACCGGGTCCGGCACCGAGCAAAACGTGCACGACGTGAAGATCTGGTCGAAATGCTCGTCCGGACAATCGAGCTCTCTCACGTCGGCGACGCGCGCATCGACCTCGCCGTCGTAGGCCTCGATGCGCGCCTTCGCGCGCTCGATCATGCGTGGGCTGATGTCGATGGCCGTGACTCTGCGCTTGGCCGGAAAACACTGCAGGTCGAGACCGGTGCCGAGCGCCACGAACAGCACACGCGCGTCGGCACGCATGTGCGAGAACAGTCGCTCCTTGGCCGGCCGCCAGCGCATCTCGGGGCCGTATCGCGACATGAAGTCGAATGTCTTCGAAACGCGATCCCATTTCCCTTGAGTCAGCGTGTCCATGGTCGATCACTCCGTGAGCGGTTGGCTGCCGCGGAGCGCCGCATTGGCGAGATAGATGCATACGAGCGTGCCAATGCCTACCAGCGCGCCGGCAGCACCTGGCGGGATGTCGCCGCCCATGGCGCCCACCATGCCGGCCAACATGCCGGCCAGCATGCAAGGGACGAACACCTCCATCGCGCCGAACAGGAGGCTCAGCACCGCGAGCGCGGCGACGAGCCCGACGAGCATGCCGAGCGCCATACCGACGAGCATGCCGGCAATCATCGGCCAGGACGGTAGGCCCAGCCAGGCGGAGACGGAGGCCGCGAGCGCACCGACAGCCGCGCTGGCAAGAAGGTCGCCGATCAAGAAATACGGCCGCACTTCCATGAGGATCATCGTAACAAACTCGAGGCCGGCTTCGACCCGTCTCTTCGGTGGAGGAACCAGGCAAACGATAGCTCTACGGCTCTCGATCGCCCGCCTTGTTGCGCCTGCGGCGGGTTTCGAGCCGCGCTTCGGCGATTGTGGCGCGCGTGGATCGCGCGGCGTCTTTCTCGAGGATCTCGATCTGCGCCGACAAGGTCTCAGCGACATCTGCAAGCCGCCAGCGCAGGTGGCCGGCCCATCGAGGCCGCTCGAAATGACGGTCGTCCGACGAACGACGCCGCGTTACGTCTCTGCTTCTCACGGCAGCCCGGAGAGCAAGTTGCATGCCACGTGCCCCGCGGTCCGTCTGGCGGCGTGAGCGCGCGGGGTTGCGGCAACAGGAGAGACGATTCCCTTGGCAATCCTTACACGCGGCTGCAGTGTTTACACGGCGAGAGCGGGCAGTGTGAACGGCGCCGTGACGGCGGCCGCCCCAGTGCCCTGGGGCGCTCGCCGAGAACGTTACTTCAGTTCGTCCTGAATCTGCATAGCCGCTTTCTTCGCCGCATCGACGTTCTCGTCGGCAATTCCCATGCGGGCCTGGCCCGCCGCCTTCTCGAGCTTCATCATCATGCCCTTGTCAGCGGTTTGCGGGATTGCGCCACCGTCCTTGGCGCACGGATTCCCCGACGAGGCGTCGAAGCCCTCGCCACCAGAACCGACCAGGCAATTCAACACGTGATGCAAATGTCGGTGCACGGTTGCGAGGTCGCCGGCCTTGGCCGCGAGACCGGCATGCTGCGCAGCCGTCATCGCAGCTTCGTGTCCATCTGCAAGGGCGACCGAGGACGACAATGCCGCGACTCCCGCGAGTGCTACTGCGCTTCCAACGATCTTCAACGTTTTCATGTGGCGTTCCTCCGCTTTGTGTCGAGAGGCAACTTATCCTGCCACGACTGGCGGGGAAGCGCTAACGCCGAACGTCCGCAATCGAGCTCGCGCGGTCGTATCACGGACGGGCCCGACGCACTTTGCAAGATTTACAAATCATGGCCGCGCGACGGCGAGCGCTCCGTGATCGAATGGTCCATTTCTATGTGGTGCGGTAGCATGCACAAGCATGAGCCGCGTGCTGCTGATCGACGACGAGCCGCGCTTCTGCCAGGCCATGAGCGAGACGCTGCGGCAACGAGGTCACGAGGTCTCGACAGCGAACGGTCTCGCTGCCGCCAGAGAACTGCTGCGCAGCACTAAACCCGAGCTTGTCCTGCTCGACTTGATTCTGCCCGACGGTAACGGTCTCGAGCTGTTCGAACAGCTCGAGGAAAGCACGCTGAACGTCGTGATCATCACGGGGCATCCGTCGATCAAGTCGCACATCCGGAGCCTCGGTGGTCCGGGCGTGAGCTACTTGACCAAGCCGGTAGACACGAGCGAACTCGTCCGAGTCGTCGAGGAGCGCACGTCGACGAGGGTCGACGAGCACGTCGTGGCAGACGCGACCAAGCATTTCGGCTTGCTCACCGGCGAGTCCGATCTCATGCAGACGGTGTACCAGTCCATCGAACAGTTCGGCCGCACCGGGGCCACGGTGCTGATCGAGGGCGAAAGCGGCACCGGTAAGGAGCTCGTCGCACGTGCGCTGCATTGCGTGAGCGGGCGGGAAGGCCGTTTCGTCGCTGCCAATTGCGGAGGGCTCTCGAGCGAGCTCGTTGCGAGCGAGTTGTTCGGCCACGAGAAGGGTAGTTTCACCGGAGCGACCCGCCGTCACATAGGTGTCTTCGAGCGGGCGGCCAACGGCACCCTCTTCCTCGATGAGATCGGGGATATGCCGGCCGACATGCAGACTTACCTTTTACGCGCTCTCGAAACGGATACGATCGTGCGCGTCGGAGCCGAAGAGGAGATCCCAGTCGAAACCCGCCTCGTTGCGGCCACCAACAGACAGGCGCTTGCCGCTGTGCGCGGGGGCGTGTTGCGAAAGGACATCTACTACCGGTTGAGCGAATTCGTCATCGCCCTCCCTCCTCTGCGGGAACGCGATGCAGACATCGATGTTCTCGTCGAGCGCTTCGTTTCCGATCTCAACGCTCAGTACGAAGCAGGCAAGCGCGTTTCCGCCGAGTTTCTCGAGCGCTGCCGAGCCTATTCGTGGCCCGGCAACGTCAGAGAGCTCAAGCACGTGGTGCATCGCGCGTTTCTGCTCGCCGAAGGCGAAGACGGCGCGCTCGCGGCGGGCGACGGATTCGAGCGCTCGGGAATGTTAAACATCGATCCGGTGGGCATCGAGCCCGGCAGGGCCATTCGCGATGTCGAGCGCGAGCTCATTACGAAAACGCTCAAACACTTCAATGGCAACAAGAAGGCAGCCGCGCGGACGCTTGGCGTGAGCCTCAAGACGCTTTACAACCGGCTCAACGAATACCGAGCCGTGTCCGGAACGAATGGGAAGGGTAATAAGGATAATGAGGAGAGCGACCCAGAGTCGACGTGCGACGTATAGGCAACCTCGAGCAGATCGCGATCTGCCGCCACCGAGGAGCAGGGATATGCACGCGAGCAGCGAAGCGACAATCGGATCCCTCCAGCCGGTTCAGAAGCGGCTGCGCGAAGCGTTGAGTCTCCTCGACGTATTCTCGGACTGCATCGTGATCATCGATGGGGCCGGCACGGTCATCGATGTCAACGCCACGGCACAACGCGTGCTCGACATGACCACCGAGGAAGCCACGGGGCAACCGCTCGAGCGCTGGATGCCTGGACTCGTGCCGTTACTGCCTGCCGAGAAGATGCTCGCCAAAAGCATCGAGCTCGGCGGACTCGACGCCGAGGTCCGCAGTCGCGACGGTGGTCCAATTCCTGTTCACATCACGATCAGCAGGAACGGCGCCACGCAGTACGTGCTCGCCATTCGCGATTTCCGCGCGGTCCAGCAAGCCCAGAATCGTTTGCTCGAGACGGAGAGGCTCGCCGCCATCGGCGAGACGATGACCGCCCTGGCGCACGAGAGTCGCAACGCACTGCAGCGAATGCAGTCGTGTCTGACGCTCCTGCGATTGCGTTGCAGCGACAGCGTGCGGGAGCTCATCGATGACATGGAGGACGCGCAAGATCAGCTGCAGCGCCTGTATGAAGAGGTCAGGAGCTTCGCAGCGCCTCTGCAGCTGAAGCGCCGCAGGTGTGATCTGTACAGGCTCATCGACAAGACATGGGCGCAGCTTGCCATGCAATGGGAGCCCAAGCGGTTGGGTTGGAACATCCAGCGGGCCGATGACGTCGATCCGGTGTCGAGGGTCGATGCCACGCGGCTCGGGCAGGTCTTCAGGAACGTCATCGAGAACGCGATTCACGCCTCGCCTGATGACGCGCGCGTCGTCGCCCTGTTCGAGAACGCCGCGCAGGACACCATCGCCATCACTATCCAAGACGAGGGGCCCGGCATTCCTCCGGCCCTGAGGCCGCGCGTTTTCGACTTGTTGTACACGACCAAGCAGGGGGGTACGGGGATGGGTCTTGTCATCGCACAGCGCATCGTTCGCGAACATCGCGGCCAGATCACGGTGGAGGACGCCCCGATCGGCGCCCGCGTCCGCATCGTACTGCCGCGACAGGAACCGGCTGGAACAACGTGAAAAGACCGCCGCGCACAAGGCGACGCGTCACCCCCAAACCGGTTTCAGAGCTGCGGATCATCGTCGCCGACGACGACAGTCGCATGCGGGAGTTCTATCAGGAAGTGCTCTCGCGCATGGGGCACGTGGTCGTGGGCGTTGCCGCCGACGGCCGCGAGCTCGTCGAAGCCTGTCTCGAAGCTGAGCCCGATCTCGTCGTGACCGACATCCGCATGCCCACGCTCGACGGCATTCAAGCAGCGCACATCGTGTCCGGCCGCGTAGACCTGCCCTTCCTGTTCGTTTCGGCCTACTACGACGATTTCTTGATCGACGAAGCCTCGAAGGTGTTCAGCTACGCGTACCTCGTGAAGCCCATCAAGCAGCAGGATCTCGCCGCGATGATTCCTGTCGCGATGCGCCGATTCTGGGAGCGCTGAGGATAGAGGCAGCCGCCCGGCGAGCGGCGAACGCGCATCGTTCCTTTGCATCCGCTACAGAGAATTGTAACGCTTACACGCGGGAGTCGAGGCCGCCTCCGAGACGAGCGGCAACAGGGATCTCGGTCGCGAGGTCCGCGAGCCCCACGGGTTTTATCAGGTAGTGATACGGAAACGGCAGATCGACCTTGAGCGCAAGGAGATCCTCGGGAAACGCCGATACGAACAACGCATGGACGGGGCGACTCTCGGCGATGATGCAGGCAGCTTGCAAACCGCCCATGACCGGCATTCTCAAGTCGCTCACGATGAGGTCGATCGGACCTTCGACTCGCAAGCCGAGCTCGACGAGCGAATAGCCGTCAGCTGCCACGCCGACGACCGCATGACCGAGATGCTGGATGACGACGCCATAAAATTCCCGCATGCGGGCGTCGTCGTCCGCAGCCAGGATCCTGAGCGGCGGGATCGCGACCATAAGAGCCTCTCTCGCTGAGGAGTCGGACTCTATGGTGCAACGTGCGTGCCAGGGGAGCAGTCGGCGAGCGTCTGCATATCACGCCGTCTCCGGCGCATCGCCATGTGCCGCGCGGGCCGTCGCATCGATCGACGCCATGAGGTGATCCAGCTTGCCTCGGCCGCGCAGGTTTGCCGATCCGCCCTGCACGTAGAAGACGTTGTGTTCGTGATTGCGCCGAATCGAGCAGAACAGCACCTCGTTCGCGCCGCCACGATAGATTTCGAACGCCACGTCGATGCCGCGCACCCGCCTCCAATGCCAACGCGTTGCGAGACCCCGCGCGATCAGATGCGCAGCGAAGCTCTCGAGACGCGCCTGGTCTTCCATGCCGATGAAGTCGTGCGGTAGCTCGATGATTTTGTCTGTCATGCGCCCGTTGCTGCTGCGCTCTACTCCTTGGTCGGACCGCGGGGCGCGGTGCAAGTTTCGGTGTCGTCGCGACCCTGCCCAGGGGCTTGGGCCACTCATATATACGTACGGTTCACGCCCGAGCTCCCTGCTCCGCGATGCGCGACACGGGTGCCGTCGTGGCACGGTGCTTGCTTCAAATCGTGCCACCACTCGTTGCAACTCGATACCAAACGGAGGATCCGATGCGCAGATCGCAGGCGTGCGCGAAATCGAACCCTGACGGGTTGCTGGCCCTGGTCCTCGCAGGCGGCAGCGGTACGAGGCTGCGCGGACTCACGCGTGAACGGGCCAAGCCCGCCGTGCCCTTCGCCAGCCACTTGCGCATCGTGGATTTCACGCTGTCGAACTGCGTGAATTCCGGGATCGCCCGCGCCGCGTTGCTCACGCAGTACAAGCCCGAGCCGCTGATCCGGCATATACACCGCCTTTGGCAGAATGCTCGCGCCAGCCGCCACGAGCGAATCGAGATCTGGCCGGCGCAGCGGCGCGCCGGCTGCTATTTGGGCACGGCGGACGCCGTGCATCAAAACCGCGACCTGATTGCCGCACTGGCCCCGGAGCACGTGCTGATCGTGGCCGGCGACCACGTCTATTCAATGAATTACGCCCCCATGTTGAACCAGCACGTCGAGCGAGGCGCCGCGGCAAGCGTGGGCTGCGTGGAGGTGCCACTCAGCGAATCGGAATCGTTCGGCATCGTGGAGGCAGATGGCGACGGGCGATTGCGTCGTTTCACCGAAAAGCCCAAGCACGCGACACCCCTACCGGGCAGCCGCCATCTCGCGCTCGCATCGATGGGCATCTACCTGTTCAACACGGAGTTTCTGCTCGAGTGGCTCGCGACGGATGCCACGAGTGCCGACTCGGCCCATGACTTCGGCCGCGACGTCCTGCCGGAAATGGTCGAGACGTCGCGCACCTACGCCCACTTGTTTCGCGATCCAGACGGCACGCCCGGCTACTGGCGCGACGTCGGCACGATCGACAGCTACTGGTCAACGCATCGCGAGTTGCTGGACCCCGACACCCGACTGCGTCTAGACGACGCCAGTTGGCCCATCCGCGGCGAAGGTCCCCTGACACCGACCCATATCTCGGTAAGTGCCAACGTCAACGACGCGATAATAGGCGCCGGCTGCTGTGTGGCCGGTAACGTCACGGGCTCCGTGCTGGCTCATGGCTGTCGTGTCGATGCCCAGACGACCGTCGTCGACTCGGTGTTGCTGCCTGGCGCGTCGATTGGGCGCCGCTGTCGCATCGAGCGCGCCATCATCGACAGTGGCTGCCACGTCCCTGATGGGACCGAGATCGGCCCGGAGGTATCTTCCGAGCGTTTTGATGTCTCACCCAACGGCGTGGTGCTCGTCACGCTCGATACGATGGCGATGCAGCCCTCGACACTGAACCCAGCAGGTGCCTGAGAACCCACGGAGGAAACAGCTATGACCATCGATCAGCTGATGTCGAAAGACGTGCATTTCTGCTCACCCGACCAAACGCTCGACACCGCCGCGCAGGCGATGTGGACTTACGACTGCGGGTGCGTGCCGATCTGCGAGGGCAACGGCACACTGCGACTCGTCGGCATGCTCACGGACCGCGACATTTGTATGGCGGCGCTCTTCCGGCAACAACCTCTCTGCGAGCTCCGCATCCGCGACACCATGAGCCAAACCGTCACGTCGTGCCGGCCGAGCGACTCCCCCGTCCAAATCGAACGGATCATGCGCAAGCATCGAATTCGCAGGGTGCCCGTGATCGGTGACGCCGGCCAGCTCCTCGGTCTTGTCTCGCTCGCCGATCTCGCTCGCCGCTCGGAGCGGCGCCGCGAATCGGACGACGATCCGACGGCGGCCGGCGTCGGTGTCACGCTGGCGGCGATAGCGGTGGAGCACCCCCACTGACCTGCCGGCGCCCGACGCGATGACTCGGCCCTGCTGGTCACCGCGACGTGCAAGTCTTACAACGACGATGCAGATCCTGCTCTGGTGGCGCGCTCCTTCACGACGAGCAGGTCGCACGGCAGGCGGTCGAGCACGCGCTCTGCCGTGTTGCCGACCAGCGCATTTCGAATCGGATTGCGGGAGACGGCACCCATGACGACCAGATCCGCTTCCAGATCCGTCGCGATTTCGACGAGGACATCCGCGGGTACACCCCGCTCCACCGTCAGCCGTTGGCGGTCGATGCCGGCGTTTTTCAGAAGACGTTCAAGTGTCGCCACCCTTTCCTTCTCGACTACGTCGCTCGGGAAAGAACCCGCGATCACCGCGCCGGCCTCGGGCGGAGCGCCGGCCGCGGCCAACGCCGAGGCGGCCGCGGGCATCGGGCCGATGACGTGAACGACAATCAGATCGCCCGCCATCGCCTGACTGATGCGCTGCGCGGTGGCGAGAATCTCCTCGTCGAGTGCGAGCGACTTGCCGTGCTCACCGCTAGGGTCCACCGCAGCGAGCACGCGCGGCGAGCCGCAGAAGGGCCTGTCCTTTACCAGCCACAGCGGGGTCGGACAGTGCCTGATCAGGCTCCACTCGATACTCGAGAACAACGCGCGCCGCAATGCCGAGTGATAGTGCGTGGTCTTGAACACGATGGAGGCCGCGGACTCGGTGGCTTTCTGCACGACGGAGTCGCTCTCGGGCCCCCAGCGAACGTCGACATCGGCCTGCACTCCGTGGCGCGCGAGACGATCCGATTCCCCCTGCAGGCGTGCGCGATCGCTCTCGAGCAACTTGTCGGACAGGCCCGGCTCGCGATCGACGGCAAGCACGTACTCCGAGAGGAACAGGCTCAGTCTGGCCCCCGTGCACGCGGCGAACCACGCGGCGCGGTCTACCGCCGGATGCGCCGTCTCGGCTTGCGGATCCAGCGCGACTAGATAGGCCTGCGGCCGATCGACGCTCGGCCTGCGAACGCGGCGGCGGGGCGCCGAGCCGGTAACGTCTCTGTCTGTAAGACCGGGGTTCATGGGCGTCTCACGCGACCAAGCGCAAGTCGAGGGGCGAGACGCTTTCCAATCGCGCGCCGATGTCACTCCAGTCGACGAGGTCCCAGAAGCGCTTCACCCATTGTTCCTTGTCGTTCTTGTACTGCAGATAGTAGGCGTGCTCCCACATGTCGAGGACCAGCAGCGGAACTGCTGCGTTCCCGAGGTTGCCCTGATGGTCGTGGATCTGCTCGACGATGAGCTTGTGCCCCAGCGGCTCGTAACAGAGCGCGGCCCAACCGGCTCCCTGGATGCTCGTGGCGGCCCGGCTGAATTGCTCCCGCAGCGCAGCGATTCCACCGAAGGAAACCTTGATCGTCGAAGCGAGCTGGCCCTTCGGTTCGCCGCCGCCCTTCGGGTTCAGATTGCGCCAGAACAGCGAGTGCAGAATGTGGCCAGAGAGATTGAACGCCAGATCCTTCTGCAGTTGATTGATGATCGCGTAGTCGTTCGTGTCGCGCGCGTCGGCGAGGTTCTCCAGGGCCCGATTCGCGCCCTTGACGTACGCCGCATGGTGTTTGTCGTGATGCAGCTCCAGCATCTCTCGCGAGTAGATCGGCTCGAGCGCGCTGTAGTCATAGCCGAGTTTCGGTAACGCATAGGCTTTTGTGTCGACCATTGTCTTTGCTCCTTGCTGACGTTTTTGATAGCAAGAGGGAGCAAATTCCATGCCACTGCTTTATCGAGCGGACACCGCTCGGTGCGTCGTCGACGTGATGTCAATTTCGAGAGCGGATTTGCAAAACTTGCAAAGGAGCTGCGCCGACACTTCCGCAACAGCGCGTCCGGCGGACAACGAATGACGAGCCGTCACCCGCGTGGCATAGAACTTGCTCCCCCGAATCGTCGAGTGAGGAGAATGTCATGCAAACGATGCGTTTCGGATGGCTCGTGCTCGCGTTGCTCTGCACCGCGTGTTATCCGGATCGAAGCGCGACCGACGGTGTCGCTACGCCGGCCGCATCCGCCCCGCCGACCGCGGCGGCTGTTACCGCTGTCGAGCCCACGCCGGCCGTCGATCCCGCAGCGGAGACCGCGCTCGAGTACGTCGCGCGAATGAAAGCGGCGCCGAGTGGGACCGGCCCTGAAGCAATTCGATCGATGCCCGCTTGCGTGGCTTGTCACGGACAGAATGGCGGCGGTATTGCGGAATTGCAGACGCCCCGCATTGGCGGGCTCGAAGCGTGGTATCTGGCTCGCCAGCTCTACGCTTTCCAGCGTGGGATACGTGGCACGCAAGACACAGACGTGTACGGGCGTTACATGCACGCGTTTGCGCTGATGCTGAACGACTCGGCGGAGATCGACGGGCTCGCCAAGTATTTCGCCTCGCGAACGCCGGCGCACACCGCCGACACATCGACGGGCGGCGACGTCAAGCACGGTCAGGCGCTGTACCAGGTGTGCTCGGCGTGTCACGGCTCGACAGGGGGCGGCAGCGCCGAGCTCAATTCGCCTGCGCTCGTCGGTCAATCGGCGTCCTACCTCGTGCGACAACTCGAGAACTATCGCCGCGGAATCCGCGGAACCAACGATGCCGACATCTTTGGCAAGCAGATGCAGCCGATCGTGGCCGCAACCCTCACGAAAGGCCAAGACTCGGCGGACGTGGTGGCATACATCGAGACGCTCGAAGGGGCCGCGACGCAGTCGAGCCGCGAAGCGCCGCCCGCCAAGGGGAGCACCGGTGGCTGAGCTCGGCGCGACATCGCGGCATCTGCAGGTGACCGCAACCGAACCAGCGGCGGCTCAGGTTCCCGAGGACATCGGCATGTACCTCGACAAGCTGCGGCGGGACCATCCGGCGATCGACCAGATCTGGCTGCTCGGGCGGCAACCGCACCCGGCCGCCACCGGCAGCGCCGGCAGCGTCGTGTGGGAGCTTCTGCTGTTCGCCGACAAGGCTTCCCTCACGGCGATTCGCGCTGATGCTGCCTTGCTCCGCATGGACGTGAAACTCGTTGTCGTGACGGACGGCGATGCTTTCGAGAGCGTGTGGGGCGACCCCGCGCGCGGCCGCTTGACCCGGAGCGGGTGGTATCTCGAAGGTCCGAGTTCGGCGCGCTTCGACGCACCGCTTGCCCACGAGCCAATGGACGCAGGGACCAATCGCGCCAGCGCGTCTCGGGTGCGCTGACCATGGCTGCGAGACCTACGGCGCATGTACCGCGACCGCCATACGATTGGCGAGCGCTCGCCTGGATTGGCGCCCTCTTCGGCCTGTATTGGCTCTGGATGGGGTCGCACGTCGAAGCGACGCCCGAGCCTCTGACATACACGGCCTTCAAGCAAGACGTGCGTGCGGGGAAAGTGGAAGCGGTAACGCTACGCGGCGATCGGCTCACCGGGACCGTGCGCGCGCCGCCATCACCGGCGGCGCAGTCGAAGGACCAGGCGCCAACTGCGTCGCGATTCTCCACGATCCTGCCGCCGATGGGCGATCCGAAGCTACTCGATCTCCTCGACAGTCACGGCGTGGTGGTTCGGGCCGAGTCCGAGCAGGTCAGCTGGTGGCTGCGAGCCCTGATCGGGCTCTTGCCGTGGCTCCTGATCATCGGGATCTTCTGGTACGCGAGCGCGCAGATGCGCCGCCGCATGGCGGCAGGTACGTCCGGTATCTTCGGATTTGGAAAGTCGAGAGCCAAGCGATTCGTGATTCGCGATCTCAAGGTGACCTTCGAGGATGTCGCCGGCCTCGAGAACGCCAAACGCGACCTGGCGGAGATCGTGGGGTACCTCAAGGATCCCGCACGCTATCGGAAGCTCGGCGCGAAGATTCCGCGCGGCGTCCTGCTTATGGGGCCGCCGGGTACCGGCAAGACGTTGCTCGCGCGTGCCGTCGCAGGCGAGGCCAGCGTGCCGTTCTTCAGCATCAGCGCCTCGGAATTCGTCGAGATGTTCGTCGGCGTTGGCGCATCGCGCGTACGCAACATGTTCGATGGCGCCAAGCGGGAGGCGCCGGCCATCATCTTTGTCGATGAGATCGATTCCGTAGGCCGCGCGCGGGGCGCCGGCATTGGCGGTGGGCACGACGAGCGCGAGCAGACGTTGAATCAGATTCTGAGCGAGATGGACGGGTTCGCGCCGCACGAGGCCGTGGTGGTATTGGCTGCAACGAATCGCCCGGACGTGCTCGATTCCGCGTTGCTGAGGCCGGGACGATTCGATCGCAAGGTCACGCTGGACCTGCCCGATCGCAGAGCCCGCCGCGCGATTCTCGAGATCCACGCGCGTCATGTGCCTTTGGCGACCGACGTCGATCTCGATCGTCTGGCCGCACTCACGGTCGGATTGGCGGGCGCCGATCTCGAGAACCTCGTCAACGAAGGGGCGCTGCTGGCCGCACGCGATGGCGCGCGGCAGGTCACGATGGCGGCTTTACTGAACGCGCGCGACAAGGCGGTGTTCGGCGACAGGCGCGAATTGATCATCAGCGGCGACGAGAAGAGGCTGATCGCCTATCACGAAGCGGGCCACGCGCTCGTCGCAAGCTTGCTGCCCAAAGCCGATCCGCTCGATAAGGTCACGATCATTCCTCGAGGTCGGGCACTCGGCGCAACAGAACAGATCCCGGACCAGGATCGACATCACTTGCGTGAAAGCTACCTCAACGGGCGCATCACGGTCATGCTCGCCGGGCGAGCGGCCGAGCAGGTCGTGTTCGGCGAAACGAGCTCTGGGGCCGAAGAAGATCTGCAGCAAGCCACACGACTGGCGCGTCGCATGGTGACGCAGTGGGGAATGAGCGAGAGGCTCGGGCCCATCGCGCTTCGGCGCGGCGAGGAGCACGTGTTCCTCCGCCGCGAGCTCGCACAGCCGCGCGATTACAGCGAGAGCACCGCCGAAATCATCGATGAAGAAGTAAGCCGCCGTGTCGGCCACCTGGCGGCAGCGGCGACCGACATCCTGCGCCGCCACCGGGCGCAGCTCGAGGCCGTTGCACGCGCTCTGCTGGCCAACGAAACGCTCGACCGCGAAGCAATCGAAAACGTGATCGCAGCCGCCGCTCCCGCGCGGCAAAGAGCCCTGTCTTTCGGAGCCGCTACTGAACCCCGCCCCGCACGGACGTAATGCGTTCGGTGTTGAAGCCTAGCCAGTGCATGCGCCCGGCGTAGCGGGCGTGCTCGACCTTGATGCACCTATCCACGACGACGGCGAGCCCGCCCCGCTCCGCGATCCGCGTGCCTGCCTCGTTGATGACGCCAAACTGACACCAGAGCGTCTTGGCACCGATCGCCACGGCGTCTTCGGCGATACCCGGCAGCGCGTCCGGAGCCCGGAAAACGTCCACGATGTCCACGGGGACCGGCACCTCGCGCAGGCTCGCGTAGCTCTTCTCGCCGAGGACTTCCTTCTCACGCGGATTCACGGGAATCACGCGGTAGCCGTGACGCTGGAGATAGAAGGCGACGAAGTAGCTGGGGCGTAGCGCGTTGCCCGACAGGCCGACGACGGCGATGGTCTTCGCCTCGCGCAATACGCGCTGAATGGTGAAGGGATCCTGGTAGTGCGTAACGTCGAACGCCGTCATGACGAGGCCTCCGCCGCTGTTGCGCGAGCGGCCGCAAAACCCTGTTCGAGGTCCCACAGCAGATCGTCCACGTCTTCGATGCCGACCGAGAGGCGCACTGTGCCGGCACGCACCCCCGCCGCTTCGAGCTCGGCTTCTTCGAGCTGTCGATGGGTGGTGCTCGCGGGGTGAATGATGAGGCTCTTGGCGTCGCCGACGTTCGCGAGATGCGACCACAGTGTCACCGCTCGAATGAACTCCTGTCCGGCGGGGCGGCCGCCGCGAATGTCGAAAGAGAATACGGACCCGGCACCGAGCGGTAGATATTTCGCCACGAGCTTGCGGTAGCGACTCCCCGGCAACCCGGGATAGGTCACGTTCGACGCCAACTCGTGCTTCTCGAGATACTCCGCGACCGCCATGGCATTCGCTACGTGGCGCTGCATCCTGAGAGACAACGTCTCCAGGCCCTGGAGGAACAGGAAGGCGTTGAACGGGCTCATGGCGGCACCAAGATCGCGCAGCGTCTCGGCTCGCAGCTTCATCAGATAGCCGTAAGTGCCGAAAGTCTCGTGGAACTTCAAACCGTGGTAGGCCGGCGAGGGTTCCGCAACCACCGGGAACCGCCCATTCGACCAGTCGAACGTGCCGGAGTCCACCACGACGCCGCCGATACTGGTGCCGTGCCCGCCGATGTACTTCGTCGCCGAATGCAGCACGATGTCCGCGCCCCACTCGATTGGGCGGCATAGAAACGGCGTCGCGAAAGTGTTGTCGACGAGCATGGGCACGCCGTGCTCGTGCGCAATGGCCGCGATAGTTTCGATGTCGAGCACGTTGCCGCCGGGGTTGCCTATGGTCTCGGCGAAGAATGCCTTCGTGTTGTCGCGAACGGCGCCTCGCCAGGCATCCGGGTCGTCCGGATCGACCCACGTCAGATCCACGCTCATCTTGCCCAACACGTGTTTGAGTTGATTGACGGTGCCCCCGTACAGCGCCGCCGACGACACCACGTGATCGCCGGGCGCCAGCAGAGTGAAAAGCGCGGCCGCTTGTGCGGCGAGCCCACTGGCGAACGCCACGGCGCCGCAGCCGCCTTCGAGACTCGCCATGCGCTCCTCGAAGACTGCTACCGTCGGGTTCATGATCCGCGAATACGTGTTGCCGTATTCCTGCAGGTTGAAGTACGCCGCCGCGGACTCCGGGTCCTCGAAGACGTAGCTCGTCGTCTGATAGATCGGCACGGCGCGGGCGCCGGTATTCGGATCGGGACGTTGGCCGGCATGTACCTGGCGGGTGGCGAAACCGTATCGACGCGACTGTTCCATGCCGTTTCTTCCTAGCCCGTGAGGAATTGTTGAATCATAGGAGTCTGACGTGCCTCTTCCAACAGGAAGCAGTCGTGGCCATAGGGCGCATCGATCACGTGTACCTCCACTTCCTTGCCGGCGGCGCGCAGCGCCCCGGCCAACTCCAACGAGCCCTCCGGCGGATAGAGCCAATCCGAGCTGAACCCAATCAGCAGCGTGCGCGCCGTTACGTCTCGCATTGCTTCCTCGAGCCGACCGCCGCCGTGTTCGCGCGCCAGATCGAAGTAAGAGAGTGCGCGCGACATATATAGATACGTATTCGCATCGAAACGTTTGACGAAGCTCTGAGCTTGATGGCGCAGGTAGTTCTCGACCTCGAATTCCGGTTCCGTGAGCAGGTACCGAATGTCATCGGCGAACTGCAAACGCCGACCGAACTTGTCGCCGAGCGAACCCGCCGAGAGGTAGGTGATGTGCCCCACCATGCGCGCGATCCCCATACCGCGGGTCGGCGCTCGATCGGTACCGTAGTAGTGACCCTGCTGCCAGTCCGGGTCCGCGGTGATGGCATTGCGCGCGATCGCGTTCCACGCCACACCTTGCGGCCGCAACGCGTGCGTACTCGCGATCGCGACCACTGCGTCAACCTCCGCGGGATAGAGCACGGCCCACTCGAGCGCCTGCATGCCGCCGAGCGAGCCCCCCGCGATCGCGGCCAGCCGCACGATGCCGAGTTCCTGGAGAAAAGCCCGCTGCGCCCGCACCATGTCGGCCACGGTGATCACGGGGAAGTCCGAGCCGTAGGGCCGGCCCGTGACCGGATCGATCGACGACGGGCCGGTCGTGCCGCGGCAGCCGCCAAGCAGGTTGGTGCTGACGACGAAGAAGCGGTTGGTGTCGAAGGCCTTACCCGGGCCGATCATGCCGTCCCACCAACCGAGGCTGCGGCCCGCGTCCGCATCGCGCTCCTCGGCGCGAAAACCGTCTCGCGTGCCGCCTGTCGCGTGCGTGCGGGAGTAGCCGGCAGCATGCGCATCACCGGAGAGCGCGTGGCACACGAGCACCACGTTGTCCTTCGCCGGCGCGAGCGTGCCGTAGGTCTCGTACGCGACGCGTACGGGGTGGAGCGCGCGCCCGCAGTCGAGCGCGAGCGGCCGCGGCAGGTCGAGGAAGCGGGTATCGACCGTGCCGACCGAGCCCACGGCATCATCAGTGGCTCGCGTGGCCATGGCACGAAGTATACGCGGGCCGCCTCGCGCTTAGACACGCATGGCGACCCGAGGCTATCATCCCACCGCTAACGCGAATTCATCGATCGCGGCAACCCAAGAACAAACGGAGGGGACGCAGATGACTCAATCGGCAGTCAACAATGGAGTGAACGTAGGCGCGCTGCTGGACGCGCGAGAAGCTTTGCGCAAGATGCCCGAGGCGGCGAAGTTCACCTGGCGTGCGTCGTGCAAATGGAAAAACGGCACCCATAGCAGGACGAACGTGCGCGGCTTCCACGGGCTCGGCCAAGAACAGAAACATAAGACGGAGTTTACGTTCGAGGCCGACCACCCCGAGGTATTCGCGTCCGAGGACCTGGGCGCTACGCCGGTCGAGTTCGTGCTCGTCGGCCTCGCGAGCTGTCTCACGGCAGGCGTCGCAGCGGTCGCTCAAAACCGCGGCATACAGCTGCGTTCCGTGGAGGCCAAGCTCGAGGGCTCCATGGACATACAGGGCATCCTCGGCGTCGACAGCGATGTGCGTAACGGTTACGACGACATCAAGGTCACGTTCAACATCGACGCCGACGCGTCGCAGAAGGACATCGAAGCGCTCGTCGCGCAGTCGCAGAAACGCTCCGCGGTCTACGACATCGTGACGAACCCGACGAACGTGAACGTCGAGGTCCACAAGGTGTAACGCGCACCTCGGCGGGACCTGCCATCGAACGCTTCACGACCGTCGTCATCGGCGCCGGTCATACCGGCCTCGCAACCAGTCGGGCGCTCACCGAACGCTCGATCGATCACGTCGTGCTCGAGCGCGGCGAGATCGCGAACTCGTGGCGCAGCGAACGCTGGGATTCGCTGCGCCTGCTGACCCCGAACCGCCAGAGCCGGTTGCCGGGCTATCACTACGAAGGGCCGGACCCCGACGGGTTCATGACGATGCACGAGGTGGTGCAGTTCATCGCGGGCTTCGCCGCCGCGAGCGGCGCGCCCGTTCGCACGCATACGGATGTCACATCAGCAAAGCCAGCCGACGACGGCTACCACCTCCTTACCGGCAACGGCGAGCTCCACTGCCGCAGCCTCGTGATCGCAACCGGCGCCTGTAATCTTCCCGTGGTTCCGCTCCTCGGCCACGCTGTACCGAGCTCGATCCCCTGCTTTACGCCTTTCGACTACGGCAATCCCGGGAGACTGCCCGAGGGTGGTGTGCTGGTGGTGGGCGCGTCCGCGACCGGTGTGCAGCTCGCCGACGAGATCCGGCGCTCGGGCCGTCGCGTGACCCTCGCAGTCGGCGAACACGTGCGACTGCCGCGGATCTATCGCGGCCGCGACGTGCTGTGGTGGATGGAGGCCTCCGGCGTCTGGAACCAACGCTACAACGAGATCGACGATCTCACGCGGGCCCGCAGGCTGCCGTCCCCGCAGCTCATCGGCACACCCGAACGCTCGACGCTCGATTTGAACGCCTTGACGGCGGCCGGTGTGGAAATCGTCGGCCGTCTCGCGACCATCCGCGACGGACGCGCGCTATTCTCCGGAGGCCTGCGCAATCTGTTCGCGCTGGCGGACTTGAAGATGAACCGGCTGCTCGACACGTTCGATGAGTGGGAGCGCAACAGCAGCGTGCTCGATGTCGGGCCGCCGGAGCGCTTCGAGCCGACTCGCGTGCCTGCCGCGTCACGCCTCTCGCTAGACCTCTCGAGCGGCGAGATCCGCTCGATCGTCTGGGCGACGGGGTTTCGCCCCGACTATCGCTGGCTCGAAGTACCCGTGCTCGACCGCAAGGGTCAACTCCGGCACGACGGCGGCGTCGTCGATGCCCCGCGCCTGTACGCAATCGGCCTGCCGGTGCTGCGACGCCGGAAATCGACGTTCATCCATGGCGCCGAGGACGACGCACGCGACGTTGTCGACCATCTCGCGCGGTCGATTTAGACGCCGACGCGGTCAACGCTATCCGTTCAGCCAAACGAGCGCAGCGTCTTCATCCTCGAAGTAGCGAACCTCGCCCGACACGAACCAGGCTCCAACTTTCGCGCTGAACTCGAGCCAACGCTTGTGCCCGAAAATCGCGATTTTCGTGAATTGGTGCGCGTGCTTCATGCCGAGCTTGAAGTCGTCCCACGCGGCCCTCGGCTCCCAGCCCTCGAGCTCCGACATGTCGAGGAACGCGTTGATGCGTGGGCCGCGAATGCCCTCGAGCGCCGAATCGATCATCGGCGTGATCACCTCGTAATCCGCATGCGTGAGCTTGCCGATCGCTTTCAGGGAGAGGTAGAGCTCCTTGCCCGTTCGCTCGAGGCCGATGGAGAGGCCGTGCCGAGTCATTGTCTTGCTCATGACGATTCACCTTCGTTGTCCAGGCCACAGATACTCCCTCTAGACGCCTTACCGCGCCGAGAATTCCCGTGACGCGAGATATCGAAACCGAGAATGGCGTTTGCCCGCGGCGACACGTGATCATGGCGAGGAACATTGAGAAGCCCACGCCACCGACGGTGCCGTCACGTCATGGCGTGTATCTGCCGGGCGCACGTCCCGTGCGTGCGAGGATTTGCTGCCCGAACAAGCTCTCGACGAGCTCGACGGCGAGCTCGGCCGTGCGATTGCCTTCGTCGTAGGCGGGATTGAGCTCTACGATGTCGAGCGAGCGCATCAGGCCGGAATCGTAGACCATCTCCATGGCGAGCTGCGCTTCCCGGTACGTCGGGCCGCCAGGCACCGTCGACGGCACACCCGGTGCGATCGACGGATCGAGGAAATCGATGTCGAAGCTCACGTGCAGGTGCACACCGCGCTCGGCGACGTGCTCGAGCGCCTGCTCCATGATGACGCGCATGCCGAGCTCGTCGATGCGGCGCATGTCGTAAACGACCAAACCGCTGTCCACCACGAGTTTCTTCTCGACCGCGTCGACCGAGCGCACACCGATCTGCACGATGCGATTGGCCGGCAGCATCGGCACCGCACCGCAGAGGCCTATGAGCTCGACGGGACCGTGACCGGCGATCACGCTCGCGGGCATACCGTGGATGTTGCCGGAGGGCGATGAGTTCGCGATATTGAAGTCGGCGTGCGCATCAAACCAGAGCACCGCGAGCGGCCTTTGCCGCAGGGAGCAGTAGCGCGCGACCGCCGCAACCGAGCCGATCGCGAGGCTGTGGTCACCGCCCATGAGTATCGGGATTTCGTCGGCGCACAGGCTCGCGTACACGGCGTCATGCACGCTGCTGCACCACGCCACGACTTCGGGGAGATGACGATAACCGTCGGCGCAGGGCAGCTCCGGATTGCCCGGGCCCGTTACATTCCCGCGATCGGCCACGTCCCGCCCGAGCCGGCGCAGCGCCTTGTCGAGCCCGGCCACGCGCAGCGCTTCGGGGCCCATCGAAGCGCCGCGCCGACCGGCGCCAACGTCGGTCGGCGCACCGATCAGCGCCACCCGCGCAGATACGTCGTCCGTCATGGTGGCTTCCGCCCCTCTGTCGTCGACGCCGCCTGCGGCGCTGCCGTGGGATCGTTGAACGTCGCGAGATCGAGCTCGCCTTCCGTGCGTGCCACGACACACGTGATGACGCTATCGCCCGTGACGTTCACGGCCGTGCGCATCATGTCGAGCAAACGGTCGATACCGATGATCAGCGCGATGCCCTCGACGGGCAGCCCCACCTGCGTCAGCACCATCGCCAGCATGATGAGCCCCGCGCTCGGCACGGCCGCGGTGCCGATCGACGCGAGCGTGGCCGTAACGATCACCACGAGGTAGTCGGTCATGCTCAAGTCGACGCCGTACACGTTGGCGATGAATACGGTTGCCACTCCCTGCATGATGGCCGTGCCGTCCATGTTGATCGTGGCCCCGAGCGGTACCGTGAATGCGGCGATCGAGTTGCGCACGCCGAGGCTGTATTCGAGTGTCTCCAGCGTTACGGGAATCGTCGCATTGCTCGACGACGTGCTGAACGCAAACGTCATCACGGCGCGCATCTTGCCGAAGAACATGCGCACGCCCAAGCCCGCGAGCTTCAGCAAGCTCAGATAGGTAATGCCGGTATGCAGTAGCAGCGCGAGCACGACGCCGACGAAGTAGCCGGCCAACGGTTTGAAGACGGCGAGCCCCTGATTCGCGAACGTTTGGGTCAGCAGCGCGAAGACACCGATCGGCGCCGTTTTGATGACAATCAGCACGAGCCGCATGATGATGACGTCGAGGTCGGCGAAGATGGCGGCCACGCGTTTGCCCGCGTCGCCGGCCACGCTGATCGCAAACCCCAAAAACAGTGCGAACACGATGATCTGCAGCATCTGGCCTTCGGCCAGAGCGCGCACGGGATTCGTCGGGAACATGCCGACGATCACGTCGGCCAACGGCGGCGCGGGTCGCGGCTCGTACGCCACCTCGCCGGCCAGCTCGAAGCCCTTCCCGGGCCCAAGCAGCGTGGCAACGGCGAGCGCGATCATGACCGCCACGGCCGTCGTGAACAGGTACAGCGCCAACGTCTTGGCGCCGACACGCCCCATCGTGCGCACATTGCCGATCGAGGTGACCCCGCACACGAGCGACACGAGCACGAGCGGCACGACCATCATCTGCAACAGCGAGATGAAGATCCGACCGATTACGTTGAACACGCCGTCGACGAGAAAGCCCGTGACGGGCTGCAGCGCGTCGCCGAACGAGCTGAACCCGACGCCGAGCAGAATGCCGGCGGCCATGGCGACGAGGATCTTTTGCGTGAAACTCATGACGACAACGGCGGCGCTAGCCGGCAACGCTCGACCAGTTTGCGGTCAAGTGCTCGGCGGTGCGCCACGCGAGCGCCTGGGCAGTCAACGTGGGGTTGCGCGCACCGCTCGTCCCCATCACGGAGGCGCCGACCACGCCGAGGTTCGGCACTTCGTGCGACAGGCCGAACCGATCGACAACGTTCGTCGCAGGATCGTCGCCCATCCGCGTGCCGCCGTATGCGTGCGTGGAAACGCCCATCGTGCCGACGGGTTGCCGCAGCGTCTCGATCGCACCGGCCTCGCGAAACCACTGCTCCATCTTGTTCTGCGTGAACGCGGCCAGGCGCTTCTCGTTGTCCTGGTAGTCGGCTGTGATCCGACACACCGGTTGACCGAGCGGGTCCCTCACGGACGGGTGCAGATCGAGGTAGTTGTCGCGGTACGGCAGCGTGGTCTTCTGAATATACGAGTTGGCCCAGCAGTCGGCGTTCTGCTTCACGAACGCCTTCCAGGCCGAGCCCCACCGTGGCGCACGACCGAAAGTCGGCATGCTCGCGGCGGCGATCGGTCGCTGATCGGAATAGACCCACAGATTGCCGCCGCCGACGAAGTCGAGATCGCCGTGGTCGAAGTTGTCGTCTGCCCATTCGTCGACCGCCACTCCCTGCGCCGGCAGCCCATACCAGCGATTCAGCCGCCGCGGGAACAACGCGAGCACGCCCGCTGTTTGGTTGTGCGTGAAATAGTGCTTACCGACTTGCCCGTGGCGATTCGAGAGCCCGCGCGGAAACCTTCGCGACGCGGACAGCAGCAGGAGCCGCGCGTTCTCGTACGTGTAACAGCCGAGCAGCACCGCGGCGGCGGGCTGCTCGAAAGTCTCGCCGTTCCTCACGTACTCGACGCCGCTCGCGCGCCCGTCGCGATCGACCATGACGCGCGTGACGTGCGCTTCGGTGACGACCTCTAAATGGCCCGTGCGCTGCGCGCGCGGGATCGTCGTGACGGCCGTCGAGCATTTCGCCGAGACGTGACAGCCGCCGCGGTTGCAGAACCCGTGATACAGACACGGGCTGCGGCCGTCGTAGAGCTCGGAGTTGATCGCGGCCGGGCCTGCGAACGGATGCCAGCCGAGCCGTCGGGCAGCCGCACCCATGAGCTCCGTGAACTCCGTGCCGCGCAGCGGCGGCATCGGATATTCGCGCGCCCGCGGCCCCTCGAAGATGTTGCCGCGCGGATCGATCGCGCCCATGACGTTGCCCGCCTTGCCGGAGACGCCGAGCGCGTACTCCACCTTGTCGTAGTACGGCTCGAGCTCGTCAAGCCCGAACGGCCAGTCCTCGACGGTCGAGCCCGCGGGAATTCGGGCCGCGCCATACCGCCGCCGCGTCTCGCTCACGACGCGAAAGTCCCAGGGGTTCAGCCGCCAGCTCTGCGCCCAGTAATGCAGCGTCGTGCCGCCGACGCCGTTCATCATCGGGTGAATCCGGTTGCGCGGCGAGTCCGCGGATCTGGCGTTCGGCCGGTGGACGGGAATCTCTCGGTTCGCCTTTTGCGCCGCCTGCGGCCAACCGCGATATTGGTTGCGGAGCTCGTCCGGCGCGAAATCGCGCGGCGCGAGCCAGGTGCCGGCCTCGAGGCCAACGACATCGAGGCCGGCTTCCGTCAGCGGCACGACGGCCACGCCGCCGGCACCGCCGAGGCCGACGACCACGACGTCGCGCTTCGGCAGCCTAGTGGTCATGCGATTCGCCTGCGGTACCTTCGAACATCGGCAAGTCGTACGCCGAGACGCGCGTGATCGGCGAATGCGAATCGAAACGCTGGTCCTCGGCCGCCACGGCGAGCTTGAGTCCCGGGTAGCCCACCAGGTCCCAGCCGATGAAATCGCGGTTACCGCCATAATGCGGGTCGCTGAACGTGCCCTCGAGCGTGTGGCCCAGCACGAGATCGAAGAACGCCGCGGCGTTCGGCGTGAATCCCGTCGCGCGGTTCTCCTCGAGGTCGCGCAACACGCCGTCCTGTTCGTCGGGGCCGAGCTCGTTCAACGCCTTGCCATACGAGCGCCGCACGTGCGCGTCGACCGCGGCGAGCCCCGCATCGTAGGTGGCGCGGAAGGCAGCGAGCGCATCGCCGAGCGCCACATCGATGTAACGCGCGGCGCCGGCCTCGAGCGCACCCGGCCCGTCCGCGTCGCTCGGAATCAAGCGCGCCACGATGGCCTCGAGCGTTCGCGCGGCAGCGGCAGAAAGACTGACGTAGGTGTGCGCAGGAGCTGAGCCACCTTGCGCCAGAGTAGACAGCGGAACGGCGCCCGCGGCGCCGACAGCGACGGCACCCTTGAGCATGTCTCGACGCGAGACCCTTCGCGGCATGGCGGCCCCTTTATGCGGCGGTGAGGCCTGACCAACTTAGCACGCTTCGTCGCTCGAGCGGGCGTGCGGGTGCTGCGGACTCTCTAGAGTAGAGCGCTAGACGCGAATGCCGGGCGCGGGGAATGCCTTGCAGAACTCCGCGATCTCGGCGCGAATCTTGTGCAGCTTCTCTCGATCGTCCACCACGCGCAGCACACGATCGATCCACGCCGCGATCGGCTCCATGTCTTTCTCGGTCATGCCGCGCGAAGTGATCGCCGGCGTGCCGATGCGCAGCCCACTGGGATCGAACGGTTTGCGCGGATCGAACGGGATCGTGTTGTAGTTGCACTCGATGCCGGCCTCGTGCAGCGCACGCGCCGCCGGCTTGCCCGTGATGCCGCGCGGCGTCACGTCGATCAGGATCAGGTGATTGTCCGTGCCGCCGGAGATCAGACGGAAGCCGCGGGCCGTGAGCGCGGCGGCCAGCGCCTTCGCATTGTTCACGATCTGGTGCCCGTAGGCGCGGAACTCGGCAGTGCCCGCCTCCTTCAGGGCAACGGCGATCGCGGCCGTCGTGTGATTGTGCGGCCCGCCCTGCAGCCCCGGGAACACAGCTCGGTCGATGTCCTTCTGATACGAGGCATCGCACAGGATCATCCCGCCGCGCGGACCGCGCAGAGTCTTGTGCGTCGTGGTCGTGATGATCTTCGCGTGCGGGTACGGATGCGGATGCGCACCCGCGACGATCAGGCCCGCGATGTGCGCAACGTCGGCCACGAGCACCGCGCCGACGGATGCTGCGATCGTGGCGAAGCCGGCGTAGTCCCACACGCGCGGATAGGCCGTGCCGCCGCAGAAGATCAGCTTCGGCCGGATCTGTTTCGCAAGCGCTTCGACGCGATTCAGATCGACCTGATGGGTGTCAGGATCGACGTCGTACTGCGTGGAGTGGTACACGATGCCGGAGAAGTTCACGCCCCAGCCGTGCGTCAAATGACCGCCGAACGGTAGCCCAAGCCCCATGACCGGATCACCCGGCTTCGCGAGTGCCAAGTACACGGCCTGGTTGGCCGGCGAACCGGAGTATGGCTGCACGTTCGCATGCTGCATGCCGAACAAGCTCTTCGCGCGCTCGATTGCGAGCGTCTCGACCTTGTCGATGTAGTCCTGGCCTTCGTAGTAACGCTTGCCGGGATAGCCCTCGGAATACTTGTTGTTGAGGATCGAGCCCGTGGCCTCCATGACGGCAGAGGACGCGTAGTTCTCCGAAGGAATCAGCCGAATGAACTCGGCCTGTCGTTTCGTCTCGAGAGCGATGAGGTCGTAGATCTCGGGGTCAGTCGCGCGTAGCGCAGGCATGTCGGACATTCGCAATCCTCGGAGTTTCACGTCGTCGCGACCCGGGGCGGCCGCCTCGGGGGCCGATAGTCTACAGGCGTCCCTTGCGCCCCGCACGCGAAGTGGCTTACGTCGTATCCGCACGAACGGGCGCAGCATCGTTAGAATCGCAGCCATGGTTCGTCACCTCGCGGCACTCACGATCCTGTGCTTCGCGCCGCGCGCATTCGCCGCGCTGCCACCCGTGCCCGTGCCCACCGAGAACCCGATCAGCGAGCCGAAGCGCGTGCTCGGCAAGGTTCTGTTCTGGGACGAGCAGTTGTCGACGAACGGTACGGTCGCGTGCGGCACGTGCCATCGGCCGGCATTTGGCGGCGCGGACCCCCGCGCGGGCCGTAACCCCGGCACAGACAAAGGCACCATCGACGACGTGCGCGGCTCGCCAGGCATCGTGCTGCTCGACCGTGAAGGCAAGCCGCAGCCGCACGCCGTGTATGGCAATGCACCGCAGGTCACGCCGCGCCTGGCGCCGTCGAATTTCGGCGCACTCTGGGCCGAACAGGTGTTCTGGGACGGCCGCGCCGGCCCCGTCTTCAAGGACCCCGTGAGCGGCAAGACCGCGATCGCGCACGGCGGCGCGCTCGAGAACCAGGTGCTGACGGCGCTCATGAACCCCGGCGAGATGGCGAAGACCGGCCGCACGTGGGCGGACCTCACGACCGACGTGACGAACGCACAGCCGCTGGCGCTCGCGACCGGCTTGCCACCCGACGTGGCCGCCGCCATCGCGGCCGCGCCCACGTACTCACAACTCTTCGCCGCCGCCTTCGGCGACTCGAGCGTAACGCCCGTGCGTATCGCGTTCGCGATCGCCACCTATGAACGCACGCTGGTCGCCGATCAGACCGCATGGGATCGCTACGCGGCCGGCGACGCGAGCGCCCTACCCGCCCGCGCGGCCTCCGGCTGGCGCGCGATGCAGGCGTTTCACTGCACGGCCTGTCACACGCCTCCGCTGTTCACGAACAACAAGTTCTTTCAGATCGGATTGCGCAGAGTCGATTTCGATCGGGGTCGGGAGAACGTCACGCACGACCCGAAGGACGCGGGCGACATGAAGGTGCCGAGTTTGCGCAACGCGGCACTACGCCCGCGTTTCATGCACACCGGCGAATTCGCGAACATCGGGGCCGCGATTCGTTTCTATCAGAACAGCATTCCTCTGCCCGAACGCGACGACATTCCTGGCTTCGGCATCTATGCGTTCAACGTGAGTCAGATCGACGAAGCGGACATTCGCGACTTTCTTACTGTGGGACTCACAGACCCGCGTGTGCGCTATGAGACATTTCCGTTCGATCGTCCGCAGTTGCGCAGCGAGCGCGACGCACACTCAGCCTCGAACAGTCAATGACGTACGCGCCGATGTTACGGTGCCGTAACAGCTGTGCGCGTCACTGCGGTTGTGGCGGCCGTTGAGGGTTCGCTATGATCCGACCCAGAAGAACAAGGGAACGCGATGACGAAGGAACCCCAGAGCGGCCCGACAGTCCCTCCCACGCCACGGCGTGACGAGTCGACCAACGAATCGTTGACCGATCTCATGGACCGCCTGGATCGTGCAGCCTTTCTTCGCTTGCTCGAGCTGCGGCATCTGCGTGTACAGCCGCACGTTCAGCCGCGGCGTTGACGCCGCGAACCTCCGCTGTAGAGACGCAGTAGTCGTCGCGCCATCTCGCTGCTCGACCATCGCGCTGCAACGAATTCGCGCCCCGCAGCCGCGAGCGTGGCGCGTAGCCTGGGTTGCGTCAGCACGCGCGTGACCGCAGCCGCAAACGCGCCGACCTCTTCTTCCACGACGATCGCGCCCGCGGCGCCGCGCAGCACTTCCTTCGTGCCGAGCACGGCCGTCGACACCACAGGAACTCCAAGTGCGAGACTCTCGAGCAGCACGAGCCCCTGCGTCTCGGTGCGCGAGGCGAACACGAACACGTCCGCGGCACAGTAACAGTCGCGCAGCTCCGTGCGCCGGTCGAGATAGCCGACGAACAGCACATTCTGCGCAAGCCCTTCCTCCGCGACCCGACGGCGCAACGCCTCGCGCGCGGGTCCTTCGCCGGCGATGATGAACAGCACGTTCGGCACCGAGGCGCGCACGACCGCGAGCATGCGCAGCAGGAACCCGATGTTCTTCTCGTGCGCCACTCTGCCGACGAGCAGCATCACAGGCCGGTCGACGGGGATGGCGTGCCGGGCACGGAACGCAGCCCGATCGCCGCCCGCGAACTCCGCGAGATTCAGCCCGGTGGGTAGCACGTGCACCGGCCGCTCGACGCCGTAGCCGACCAGCACGTCGGCGAGCTGCTGCGAGGGAGCAACCACGGCGTCCACGGCATTGCACTGGCGCAACGACACGGCACGCGCGAACGCTCGCGCCCCGGCGCGCGGCAGCAGCGGCACGTAGTGATGCAAGTATTCCTCGAAGAAGGTGTGATAGGTCTCGAGCACCGGCACGCGCAACTCACGCGCAATCTTCTTGCCGACCCAATGGGCGATGAACGGCGTGTGGATGTGCACGGCCTCGACGCGCGCCCCGAGCGCAAGCCCGGCTCGCCGTGCGGCGCGGCCATGCAGCATGCGGTCTTCGGGATCGAAGACGAGGTAGCGGGACGGCTGGCGCAGAATCCTGGGGTCGTCTTGCCACGCTTGCGGATAGCTCGGCGCGATCAGCCAGGTCTCGCAGTTCTGCGCCGCGAGATCACGCCTGAAGGTCTGAATCGACGTCGAGACGCCGTTGACGCGGGGGAAATAGACGTCCGAGACGAACAGAATTCCCACGACCACCTCCACTCGCGCGAAGACGACCAGCATGCCGGCCGTTTGTTACGCCAGCGTGACGGAACGGATTTGATCAAACCGTAAATCCGTTCGCGCGCAACATCTTGTACAAGGGACTGCAATCAAAGCTTAAAGCTTGACCCGTAACCTATTGGCAACTAGGCGGGATGAGGGCCAGCGATGGACAGTCCAGGGTTTCGGACCGTGTGGCTATCGGACGTGCACCTGGGGTCGCGGGCGTGCCGGGTCGGTCTTCTGCTCGATTTCCTGAAGAGCACCCGCTGCGACACCTTGTACCTCGTCGGCGACATCATCGACATCAAGAGCCTGCGCCGTAGCTTCTTCTGGCCGGAGAGCCACACGGAGGTGCTGCGCCTCCTGCTCAGGAGGAGTCAGGAAGGCACGCGGGTCGTCTACATCCCAGGCAACCACGACGACGATCTGCGCGCGCTGGCGGGCACGCGTTTCGGCAACATCGATGTGGCGCTGCGCGACATCCACGTCACGGCCACGAAGCGACGCCTGCTGGTGCTACACGGCGACGAGTTCGACGGCGTCATCCAATGCGGTCCGATCTCGCTGCTGCTCGGCTCCCTGGCGTACGTGACATTACTGGTCCTGAACCGGCTCGTGCACTGGATCCACGATATCTGCGGCCGCCCGTACTGGTCGCTGGCACAGCACGTCAAATCCAGGTTGCCGAAAGCACGGCGGTACATCGATACGTTCCAGCGCGCATCACTGCGCGCTGCGGCGGAGGCCGGTGTCGATGGCGTCGTGTGCGGCCACATCCACAAAGCCGACGTGATCGAGCGTGACGGGCTGACCTACTGCAACGACGGGGACTGGGTCGAGAGCTGCACGGCACTCGTCGAGCGTCACGACGGCAGCCTCGAGCTGATCGCGTGGCGGCCGACTCCGACCGTGGCGCCGCTACCGCTTCCGGTGCAGGAAGCCGCCTGACGGGTCGCTGCCGGCCGGTCGCGACCTCTGTTTTGTTACCATTCGCGCTCGCTCGCGCACCACGGATCATACGATGGGAAAACCGGGAAACACCGGCCTCCGCCGGATCGTGAACGCCATCTTTTTCTCGTTCGCCGGCATCAAGACCGCCTGGCAGAACGAAGCGGCGTTCCGTCAGGAATGCCTGCTTTGCGTGGTTCTGATACCAGCCGGCGTATGGCTCGGCCAGAACGCCGTCGAGCGCGCTCTCTTGATCGGCTCGTGCCTGCTGGTGCTGATCGTCGAACTGCTGAACACCGCAGTCGAGTTCGTCGTCGATCGCGTCGGCACCGACCACCACCGTCTCTCGGGCCAGGCAAAGGATTTGGGTTCGGCGGCTGTCTTCATGAGTCTGCTACTCGTCCTCGTGGTTTGGGCGTTGATTGGTTGGTCGCGCTGGGCGTCCGTCTAAGGCTCGCCAGACTTGCGGCCGCTGCGACTCAGCTCACTAGCGATTGCCAGAGCAGCAGGCTGCCTGCCGCGAGCGCACCACCGAGCACCGCACCGGCCGCGACGTCGGTCGGGTAGTGCAGGCCCAGGATCACGCGCGACAGCGCGGCCAGCAGCGTGAACGCAGCCAGGGGCACGGCGAGCGCAGGGAAATAGGCGGCGGCGACCAGCGTGAAGCTGACCGCGTGGAGCGTATGGCCCGAGGGAAAGCTGTAGCGGTCGAGTGGAGCCGCTGCACACTCGATCGCGCCGTGCGTGATGTAGGGACGCTCGCGCACCGCGCGATCCTTGATGAGCTTGTAGAACACGACGCCGACCGCCGCCGTGAGTCCCATGTGCAGCGCGGCGGCGGCGCCGCGCGCGCCATAGACCACGGGCAGCGCCGCGAGCAGCGCGTACCAGAACCAGCCGTTACCGAGCCAGCTGACGGTCGCGAACACGCCGCGCGTGACGGACCAGCGGCTCGACCGGTTCAGATAGCGGCAGAAACGCAGCTCCGCCTGGTCGAAGCGCTCAAAGGCGAGCGGAAAGCGTCGTTCCATGTGGCACCCGTACACCCTTCCGACGCCGCCAGCTTGGGTTCCGGACGTGAACGCTCCGTGGCACTTGGATGAAGTTTTTCTTGCAGGAGCAGGCGCTTAAGTAATGAAGCGTACCGAAACTATAAGGAGCACGTGCTAACAACCGGCTACCGCACGCTGCCCTGCCCGAGCTATCCCAAGATTCGCCCCGCGCTGTGGCCCGGCCGGCGGCTCGCACGAACGAGGCCCTAACGACACCGTTGCGGTGCAAGAGCCTCGCCACACCGCCCTGCGGTGGTGCAATCCACGGCGGTTTTTAAGCTCTCCCTAGAGAATTCGCGGGTTCCAGCGTTGGCACGGCGCTTGCTATGTAGAACCCGGGCAGGGCCGGCCGCGACAGTGCACGAATCGCCTCCCCCCCAACGATTTCAACGCTGCGCGGCCGCTTCTGCCCACTACCTCCTCCCCCTCGCCACGCCCACCCTCTCGCTGCACAATCGCGGCGTGGACGCCGATTCCGACCGAGAACGCCAGTGGCCGCCAGAACGGGACGTGCTGCTGCAGCGACACCCCCGCGAGCGCTGGGCTTCGCAGGGCTCACTCGACGTGGCGTTCTGGCTCGAGGTTCACCGCCGCTTCCGGCACGAGTGCACAGCGCTCGAGGGCCTGGCGGACGAGTACCGTCAGCACAGGCTGCCGGCACACGAGCTCGCCATCGTTGCAGCGCCGCGGCTCTCGGGGCTGGTGACCGATCTGCGTGGCCATCACCAGGTCGAGGACTTCCACTACTTCCCGGTGTTTCGCCGGCTCGCGCCGCAGCTGACGAGCGGCATCGACGTGCTCGAGCGCGATCACGGCGAGCTCGACCAGGACGCCGTTGCCGCGCGCAACGCACTGCGCGAGCTGCGCACCGCTCTTGCGGCCGCCGACGCGAGCGCGAGCGCCGCCACGGCCGCGTTGGCCGCGCAGCAGTTCGTCACCGCGGCGAGCCGGTTGTGTCTGCGAATCCGCCGTCACCTGAGCGACGAGGAAGACCTCGTCGTGCCGTTGTTACTCGAACAAACAGGCGTCTAGAACATCTGCCAACGCAGCGCGCCGGCTTTTGACAACCACGGCCCGTTCGACTAGAACGAGCCGAAGCCGCCGCTGAACAAGGCGACTGCAGCCGGCACGGCTTGGGTTCGGCCGGCACAGGGGTGGGGGGGCACCATGAGAAGTCTGCTGTGGACCGCTGCGCTTGCGGCCGTGGGACCGGTCGCGGTCGCGTGGGCGGACTTCCCGCAGCAGGTCAGGATCGATGCAGGTGTCGTGACCGGTACAACCGGCACGAGCCCCGAGATCCACGCTTTCAAAGGCATCCCGTTTGCGGCCCCGCCCATCGGCGCCAACCGCTGGCGCGCACCGCAACCCGTCGCGCACTGGACCGGCACCCGGCCGGCCACGCAGTACGGGCCGCGCTGCGTACAAGGTGGCCCTCCCGGTGGCGCGGCGGCACCGGCGAGCAGTGAGGACTGCCTGTCCCTGAACGTCTGGACGACCGCGGAGTCGGCCAACGACCGCCATCCCGTCATGGTCTGGATTTACGGCGGCGGGTTCTTCGGCGGCGCAGGCTCGGATCCCCGGTACGCTGGCGACGGCTTGGCGAAGCAAGGCGCCGTCGTCGTAACCTTCAACTATCGCCTGGGCTCGCTCGGGTTCCTCGCGCATCCGGAGCTGTCGGCGGAGTCGGAGCACCAGGTGTCCGGCAATTACGGCATGCTCGACGCGCTGGCCGCATTGCGTTGGGTGCAGCAGAACATTGCCGCGTTCGGCGGCGACCCCGGCAACGTGACGGTGTTCGGCGAATCCGCCGGCGCCAACCTGACCGCCACGCTGGTCGGCTCACCCGCTGCCAAAGGCCTGTTCCACCGCGCGATCGCGCAAAGCGGCGCATGGATGGGGCTCGGTATGGCGCGCATGGGCACGCTCGCCAACGCGGAGCAGACCGGCGCGAAAGCCGTGGCGGACAGCGGTGCGAAATCGATCGCAGAACTGCGAGCGAAGCCGGCACAGGAGGTGTTCGCGAGCATCCGCGGCGGCAACCTCGTCGTGGACGGCTACTGGATCCCCGAAGACCTGTCGCTGACGTTCGCGAGCGGGCGGCAGAACGCGGTGGATATCCTCGTCGGCTCGAACAAGGACGAGGGCACGTTCTTCGCGCGACAGGGCCTCACGGCGGACCAGTTCGCGAGTCAGGCGAAGCAACGCTTCGGCGTGCTAGCCGAGGGGTATCTGAAGATCTTCCCGGCCGACGACGACGGGGAAGCGAATCGCTCGTACCTCGCTGCATTCAGCGACGAAGCCGCGTGGCATCAACGCAAGTTCGCCGAGCTGCAAGCGAAGCGCGGCAACAAAACGTTCGTGTACTACTTCACGCATGTGCCGCCCACTCTGCCGGACCGGCCGTCGCGCGGCGCGACGCACGTGGCCGAGATTCCGTATATGTTCGACAACCTTCCGGCGGGCCTGCAGTGGACTGACGTCGACCGCAAGTTGGCCGACACGATGGCGTCGTACTGGGTGAACTTCGCCCGCACGGGCGACCCGAACGGCACCGGACTGCCACCGTGGCCCGCATACCGCGGGGCCACCGGTAAAGCGCAGGTCCTCGGCGACACCGTCGCGACGGAGTCCGCTTCGGTGCCACCCACCGCGACACTCGCGTACTTCGATTCCGCATATCAACAACTCCTGAAAGGCGGGGCTAATCAATGAGCACAACGGATCTGAACTCACGCTCGCGGCCGTGGGTCGCGGTCACGCTCGCGGCCGTTCTCGTGGCAGCGCTGGCGGGTTGCCAGCCGGCGAGTCCACCGAGTCAAGCGGCGGCAGCCGCAAGCGCGGGCAAGATCAATGGCCACCCCGACTTCAACGGCGTGTGGGAGGCGGTCAGCAGTGCGTACTGGAACCTCGAAGACCATTCCGCCTCGGGTTTGAGCCAGTTCTGGCAGCTTGGCGCGATCGCCGCGATTCCGGCCGGTCAGAGCATCGTCGAGGGCGGCACGATCCCGTACCTGCCGGCCGCGCTCGCGCAGCGCGACGCGAATCGCGCGGGCTGGCCGAAGACGGATCCCGAAGCGAAGTGCTACATGCCCGGCATTCCGCGCGCCACCTACATGCCGTTCCCGTTCCGCATCGTGCAGGGCGACGGCGACATCCTGTTCGTCTACGAGTTCGCAAGCGCGAACCGCATAGTGCACATGTCGAACCACCAGGAGCCGCCGGTCGACAGCTGGATGGGCTGGTCGAACGGCCACTGGGACGGCGACACGCTCGTGATCGAGGTCACGGGCAACAACGACCAGACCTGGTTCGACCGCGCCGGCAACTATCACGGCGCGGCGATGAAGGTCACCGAGCGCTACACGCGCGAAGGACGAGAACCACCTTCAGTACGAGGCCACGATCGAGGACCCGGAGACGTTCTCGCAGCCGTGGAAGATCTCGCTGCCGCTGTACCGCAGGCTCGAGCCGAACGCTCAGCTGCTCGAGTTCAAGTGCGTGGAGTTCGCCGAGGAGCTGCTCTACGGAGACCTGACGAAGAAATCCGAGTAGAGTGATTTCATCGACCTAGCATGGAGACGATCGCTATGCGTATCAGACTCGTCAGTCTCGTCGCCGGGCGCCTGGTTGGCCGCACACGGCGGCGCCGCGCTCGCGCACCATTCGTTCGCCGCCGAGTTCGACGCGAACAAGCCCGTGAAGCTCGAGGGCGTCGTCACGAAGATGGACTGGATCAACCCGCACTCGTGGATCCACCTCGAAGTGACCGACGCGAAGGGTCAGAAGGTAGAATGGATGATCGAGGGCGGCGCGCCGAACGCGCTGCTGCGCCGCGGCTGGAACCGCAACTCGCTGCCCGCCGGCACCAAGATCATGTGCTCGGGCTTCCAGGCGAAGGACGGCTCGCTACCGCGCCAACGGCCGCGACATCACGTTCGCCGACGGCAAGAAGCTGTTCGTCGGCTCGTCCGGCACGGGCGCGCCCGACGAGCGGTCCGAGCAATAGCCCGGCGCGCCAGTGCGTCGAGTCCGAAGCCGCGGCCCGCAAGGGCCGCGGCTTTTTTTGCGCCCGCGAGCGGACAAAGCGCGTTGTGCGTGCTCCGCGGCACGATTAGGATCGAAAGGACAGTAATGACGCCGCACACCGCCACCGAAAAAGAAATCCGTCGCACTCTCCGGTGTCGTCGCAGGCAACACCGCGCTCTGCACGGTCGGCCGCACCGGCAACGACCTGCACTATCGCGGCTATGACATCCTCGAAGTGGCCGAGGCCTGCGAGTTCGAGGAGATCGCCCACTTGCTCGTGCACGAGCGATTACCCACGCGCGCCGAGCTCGCCGCTTATCGCGCCAAGCTGATCTCGCTCCGCGGCCTGCCGGACCGGGTTCGCAAAGTGCTCGAGGCGCTACCCGCGTCGTCCCATCCGATGGACGTGATGCGGACCGGCGTGTCCGCGCTCGGCTGCGTGGAGCCCGAACGCGACCAGTCGCCCGAGCGCGCACGCGACATCGCCGATCGGCTGATCGCCTCGCTCGGCAGCATGCTGCTGTACTGGTATCACTTCGCGAACTCCGGTGTACGGATCGACGTCGAGTCCGACGACGACTCCGTCGGCGGCCACTTCCTGCACCTGTTGCATCGGCAAACCGCCGCCCGCGTCGTGGGTGCGTGCGATGCACACGTCGCTCGTGCTGTACGCCGAGCACGAGTTCAACGCCTCGACGTTCACGACGCGCGTGATCGCGGGCACAGGCTCGGATCTGTATTCATGCATCACGGGCGGCATCGGCGCGCTGCGCGGACCGAAGCACGGCGGCGCGAACGAGGTCGCGCTCGAGATTCAGCAACGCTACGGCACGCCGGACGCAGGCCGTCGCCGACATCCGCGCGCGCGTCGAGCGCAAGGAAGTCGTGATCGGCTTCGGCCATCCGGTGTACACGGTGGCCGATCCACGCAATCGCGTGATCAAAGACGTCGCACGCCGGCTCTCGGCCGAATCCGGCGATCTCACGGCTTTGCGATCGCCGACGCGATCGAGGCGCGAGATGGCGCGGCTGAAAAAGATGTTCGCGAACCTCGACTGGTTCTCGGCCGTCGCGTACCACGTCATGGGCGTGCCGACGGCGATGTTCACTCCGCTGTTCGTGATCGCGCGCACGACGGGCTGGGCCGCGCACGTGATCGAGCAGCGTGCGGACGGCAAGATCATCCGCCCGAGCGCAAACTACGTCGGCCCCGAGAATCGCGCGTTCGTGCCACTCGGCATGCGCGGCTGATGGTCATGATCGAGCCGCGCCTTCCAACCTGGTTCCTGTCGCACGGCGGCGGCCCCTGGCCCTGGATGGACGAGATGCGCGAGAGCATGGCGGGACTCGAGCGCTCGCTGCGCGCGCTGCCGGCGACGTTGCCACGCCAGCCACGGGCCGTGCTGATGATCTCGGGACATTGGGAGAACCCGGCGTTCACGGTCATGAGCAACCCGGAGCCGCCGATGTTCTATGACTATTTCGGCTTCCCGGCCGACACCTACCGCGTAACGTATCCGGCCGCCGGTTCCCCGAGCTAGCGGCGGAAGTGCGCGATCTGATCGCGACGGCGGGCCTGCCGGTGACATTCGATGCCGAGCGCGGCTTCGACCACGGCGCGTTCGTGCCCATGGCCGTGTTGTGGCCAAGCGCCGACATGCCGCTGGTCCAACTGTCGCTACGCGCGGGCCTCGACCCCTCGATTCACCTGGCCCTCGGCCGCGCGCTCGCACCCTTGCGCGACTCGGGAGTGCTGATCGTGGGCAGCGGCTTGAGCTGGCACAACCTGCGCCTCATGGGCCCTGATGCGCGCGGGCCGTCGCAGGCCTTCGACGACTGGCTGCAGCAGACCATCACGAGCGACCCCATCGAGCGCGAAGCACGACTGCTGCGCTGGCGCGACGCGCCCTCGGCACGGCTGGCGCACCCGCGCGAAGAGCATTTGCTGCCGCTCATGGTAGCCGCCGGCGCCGCACACGAGGATGCCGGCGATTGCCCCTACCACGAAACCGGCGTGTTCGGCGGAACGGTGGTATCGAGCTTTCGTTTCGGCGCGTGAACCTGCGACGCCGATGAAACGCATCCTCGTTACCCTCAAGCGCGTCGTCGATTACAACGTCCGCATTCGCGTAAAACCGGACGGCACGGGTGTCGCGACCGACGGCGTGAAGCAGTCGATCAATCCCTTCGACGAGATCGCGATCGAAGAAGCGCTGCGGATCCGCGAGCACGGGCACGCCGACGAGGTCGTGGTCGCGACGATCGGGCCGCCGGATTGCCAGCAACAGCTTCGGACCGCGTTGGCGCTCGGCGCGAATCGCGCCGTGCATGTCGTGACGGACGAAGCGCTCGAGCCGCTATACGTCGCGCGTTTGCTGCACGAGCTCGTGAAGCGCGAGCTGCCGTTGCTCGTCGTGCTCGGTAAGCAGGCCATCGACGACGACAACGGTCAGACGGCCAGATGCTCGCGGCCCTGTGGCAGCGGCCGCAGGCCACGTACGCGTCGAAGCTCGAGATCGGCGATACCAGCGCGCGCGTCACGCGCGAGGTCGACGCAGGTCTCGAGATCGTCGACGTGGATCTGCCCGCCGTCGTGACCACGGACCTGCGCCTGAACCAGCCGCGCTATGTGAAGCTGCCCGACATCCTGAAAGCCAAGAGCAAGCCGCTTTCGACGTTGACCCCGGCCGAGCTCGGCGTTGTGCTGCAACCGACGCTGCGCGTCGTTAAGGTCGAACCGCCGCCGCAACGGCAGAAGGGCGTCGTGGTGAACAGCGTCGCGGAGCTCGTAGCCGCGTTGCAGACGAAGGGACTGCTGTGACGAACGTCCTCGTGATCGCCGAGCACGACGGCCGCACCGTATCGTCCGCGACGGCGCGCACTCTGCGCTGCGCCGCAGCGATTCCGAACGCCGAGATTGCGGTCGCCGTATTCGCCGCCGGCAGTGGCGCGCTCGCGGATCAGGTCGCCGTACTGGACGGCGTGCGGCGCGTGCTGCTCGTTGACGATGCCGCGCATGCGCATCCGCTCGCAGCACTCATCGCGCCGTACCTCGTGGAGATCGCGGCCGGCTACACCCACGTGCTCGCGCCCGCCACGACGTTCGGCAAGGATTTGCTGCCGCGCGTGGCGGCGCTGCTAGGCACGACGCAGGTCAGCGACATCATGGCGGTCGAGACGGCCACGCGCTTCCGCCGCCCCATCTACGCAGGCAACGCCGTTGCGACGGTCGAAGTCGACGCCTCACCCGTCGTCGCGACTGTGCGCATCGCATCCTTCGAGGCCGTCGCTGCGGGTCAATCTGCCGCGCCCGTTGAACACGTGAAGCCCAGCGCTTCGCTACCGACGCACACGCGCTTCGTGTCTCAGACCGTCGCAGCGGGAGACCGACCCGACCTGCAGTCGGCGCGACGCGTCGTGTCGGGCGGCCGCGGACTCGGCAGCATCGAGAACTTCAAGCGCATCGAGGAATTGGCCACGCTGCTCGGCGCAGCCGTCGGTGCTTCACGCGCCGCGGTCGACTCAGGCTTCGCGCCGAACGAGCTCCAGGTGGGACAGACCGGCAAGATCATCGCGCCGGAGCTCTACATTGCGGTCGGTATCTCAGGCGCGATCCAGCACCTGACCGGCATCAAGGACGCACGCACGATCGTCGCGATCAACAAGGACGCGGAGGCGCCGATCTTCGAGGTAGCCGACTTGGGCCTCGTCGGCGATCTGTTCACGATTCTGCCGGAATTGAAGGAGCGCCTCGCGGAGGCGCTGCGTTGAGGCTCAAGCCTTCGAGCGACGCAGCGTCATGCTGAGGTAAGTACGCTTACGGCGTCTTACGTTCGCGCAAGTGCGGAAACCGCTCGCTCAGCAATGAGCCGTGGTAATAGGTCGGCGCAAATGCCGGTTGCACGCGGATGCTGTCGAACCATGCGGACACACGCGGAAGATCCTGCCAACTCGCGAGCCCGAGGTCTTGCATGCGAACGAGTGCGGGCATCACCGCCACGTCGGCGAGCGTGATATGGCTGCCGAGCAGCCACGGGCCACCGCTCTTTTCGAGCTCCGAGTCCATGCGCTCGTAGGAACGACGTAATCTCGCCAGCGCGGCCTCCATCTCGTTTTGCGGAAAGCCCCTCTGCCCCATGCCCAGCATGAGTTCCCGACGCAGGGGCTTCGACTCCGCCATCGCGACGAAGTCCTCGCGGCTCATCTTTTGATAGCTCGGCAGGAACGCCAGGTTGAACGTCGGCACCCGCACGGCAGCGGCCGGCATCTCGTCAATGAAGTGCATGAGCGCGCGCATATGCGCGCGTGCAACGGGAGAGGATGGCGTGAAGCTCTTCGCCGGCTCGATCTCGTCGAGATATTCGGTGATGACGGTCGAGTCGGTGACGATTTGCCCGTCGTGATCCAGCGTCGGCACGACACCGTTGGGATTCAGCCTCAGATAGTCGGGCTTCAGCTGATCGCCTTGCAGCAAGTTGAGCCTGACTTCCTCGAAGGGCAGTCCTTTGGCGTTGAGTACGAAGCGCACGCGCTGACTGCACGTCGACTGCGGTGCGTTATAGAGCCTGAAGGTCATGGCACCCAAAACTCTGGTAGTCCACGGCCGGAAAGTCAACGAACTTCGGACGACCGCCCGCGCGTTCGAGTAAACTAACGGGCGGAACGCGCCCATCCGCCGCCATGCCGGCTAGCAACGAAGCGCGCCATCGGTGCGGAGATATCACCAGTCATGAATAGACAGATCACCATCAGCCTCATCAGCGCAGCGCTGGTCGTCGCAGCGCCGTTCGCGCACGCGCAGCTCGGCCCCCCACCCGCCAAGCTCGATCTCATCAAGGTCCGCGACGACATCTACGTCATCAGCAATGTGGCAGTGCCGGGGTTGACCACTGCGTTGATCACGAACGAAGGCGTGCTGCTCGTCGACGACAAGTTCGAAGCGGATCACGACAACATCATGAAGATGTTGAAGACCGTGACAAACCAGGGCAAGTCGAAGGCCGACATCGAGAAGGTCGTCCGCACCCAGTTCGACTGGGAGGACTTCCACGTGCAATCGGCGCTCGACGGCCTGATCAACGAGTTCAAGTAAACCATCGCGCGTAACTCGCGCCCGATATGCGCTCGTACTGGATCGTGCCCTCTGCCGCGGGCGTCGCGCTCGAACAGCGCGACGTGCCCCGGCCGGAGCCGAAAGAGGGCCAGCTGCAGGTCGCGGTGAAGGCCACGAGCTTCAACCGCGGCGAGATGATCGTCAGCCGCGGCGCGCACGCCCCCGCGGTGAAGACGGCGGGCGGCGATTGTGCAGGCGAGGTTACCGCCATCGGCCCCGGGGTCATCGGTTTTGCGGTCGGCGAGCGCGTGATGGGCCGCTGTGCGGGCGGCTTCGCCGAATACACGACGATGGACGCGCGCGAGGCGCTGCGCATTCCGGCGGAGCTAGCGTGGGAACAGGCCGCTGCGATCCCGCTCTCGTTCATGGTCGTGCACGACATGCTCGTGACACACGGCCATCTAAAGTCCGGCGAGTGGCTGCTGATCACGGGCGTGTCGTCGGGTGTCGGCGTTGCCGCGCTCCAGGTCGGCAAGTTGATGGGTGCGAAGGTGATCGGCACGTCGGGATCCGCCGAGAAGCTCGCGAGGCTTAAGGATCTCGGCCTTGACGTCGGTGTGGGCACGCGCGGCACAGGATTCCATGAGTCGGCCATGCAAGCAACCGGCGGCAAGGGCGTAAACCTCGTCGTGAACAACGTCGGCGGGACGGTGTTCGCCGAGTGCATCCGCTGCCTTGCCTACCAAGGAAGGCTCGCGACCGTCGGCTATCTCGATCGGACCATGACGGCCGAGATCGATCTCGCCGCATTGCATGCGAAGCGCCTGCAGCTCTTCGGCGTCAGCAACAAGCTGCGCCCGCCGACGGAGAGAGCGGAGACCGTGCGCGGCTTCGAGCGCGACTTTTTGCCCTACTTCGCCGACGGGCGCATCGCACCCGTCCTCGATCGCGTGTTTGCTCTCGATGAGGTTGCCGCTGCGCTCGCCTACTTCGAGTCGAACGCGATGATCGGCAAGGTCGTCCTGCGGGTGTAACGATTTGTCTTCGAGCCCGGTCCACGACGACTACGGCCGCCCGTCGGCACATGTCACAGCGCGAAACGACTCGGCCTGCGGAGTTGTCATCCCCCGCCCCCTCGGCGTACGGTGAGTCATTCCGAGAACGGCGGTCATGACCGAACTCTTCAAGGCGCGAACTCTCCCAGGCAGTTGCATTGTCCTATTGGCGGCAGCGATCCTGGCGAACACCGCATGGGCCCACGGCGGCGTGGTCTCCGACGAAGATCTGTGCACGATCAATATCGGTTTCTTCAAGGCGCACTTCAAAGCCTATCAACCGCGGACACGCCAGCAGCAAGCATTCTGCGAAGACCTACCCGACGTCGCCGAGACGGTGTTTGTGATGGAGTACGTCCACGGCGATCTCGGCAAAGTACCCATGGACTTTCGCATCATCAAAGACGTAACCGGGCACGGCCGTTATGCAACGTTGGCGGACGTGACACGAGCCGGCAATCTCGATCGAGCTACCGTGTACTACCAACCGGCAACTGTCACACCGGACGTGTTCACGATCGTGCAGCAGTTCGATAAGCCCGGCTGGTACATCGGCATCGTCACGGCAAAGCATCCGACGCTCGACGAGACGTACACAGCCGTGTTCCCCTTCAAGGTTGGGTTCACGGGATACGGCTGGTTGCCACTACTCGGAGCGATCGCAATGCTCGCGCAGGTTGGCTACTGGCTCTCGGGCGGACAGTTCTCACGTTGGCGCCAGCGTTGGGTCACGGCAAAGGTCCGCAAGACATCGGAGGCATGATGAAGGTCGATCGACACACGGGACTCGCTCATCTCTGGGCCGTCGCGGCCGTGCTAGTGGGTGTGTCGACCGCGGCCGCGGCGGCCCACACCGAATGGAGATCGCAAGCGGGTCTATATCGCGTCAGCTATCGAAGCGAGCTCGATCCGATCGAGATCAACAAGATTCACAGCTGGGTGCTGCATGTCACCACGGCCGATGGCCGTCCTGTCGAGAACGCCGAGATCACGTTCAACGGGGGTATGCCTGCTCATAACCACGGCCTGCCGACGGAGCCAAGCGTGACGAAATACCTCGGCAGCGGCGATTATCGGGTCGAGGGCATACGCTTTCACATGGCCGGCGATTGGGAAATCACCGTGACGATCAGCACGAGTCTCGGTCGTGACACCTGCACCATACCCCTGAAGCTGTGAGCCCCGCTCGGCGCATTGGAACCGTCATAGCGACGGGACTGGTGGTCGTCATCGGCGCGGTGGCGGCTTGGGGATTCGGCTGGAACGAGCTCGGGACGAGCTCGCAGGAGTCCTGGAACGACACCGAGCTGGCCACGCTGCGATCCCTATGGATCGGCAGCCTGCCGCCGCTGCCGCCGGATCGTTCGAACCGCGTTGCCGACGACATACACGCCGCAAAACTCGGCCAGCGGCTGTTCTTCGACAAACGCATGAGCAGCAATGGCGAAGTCGCCTGCGCCACCTGCCACAAGCCGGAGCTCCACTTCACCGACGGCCGACAGAAAGGCCACGGGATAGGCGTATCGAAGCGCAACACACGCAGCATCGTCGGCGCTGCCTATAGCCCATGGCTCTATTGGGATGGCCGTCGAGACAGCCTTTGGGCGCAGGCCCTGACGCCGATCGAGGATCCCAACGAGCACGGGGGCACACGCATGCAAAGCGTGCGGCTCGTCGCAGCCGATGCCCAGTATCGCGAAGCCTACGAGGCGTTATTCGGCTCGCTCCCCGATCTCTCCGACCGCGCGCGTTTCCCGGACAGGGCCGCGCCGATCCCGGGCACGGCCGCAAGCGCCGCCTGGCGCACGATGACTCACGACGATCAGCAACTCGTGAACCGAATCTACGCGAACCTCGGAAAGGCCATCGAGGCCTACGAGAGGCTGCTGATGCCGGGGCCGTCACGATTCGACGCCTATGTGCAAGCCGTGTTGAATCACGACGAAACAGGTCGGCACGCTATGTTGAGCGACAGCGAACTTGCCGGTTTGCGCCTGTTCATCGGCAAGGCGAACTGCGTGCGCTGCCACAACGGCCCGCTGCTCACTAACAACGAATTCGCGAATACGGGCCTGTTGTCGTTTCCGGGCGAGGTTCCCGACAAGGGCCGCGCGGACGGCATCCGCATGGTGCTCGAGGATCCGTTCAACTGTCTCGGGTCTTACAGCGACGATCCGGCGCATGACTGCCCGGAGCTGCGCTATGCGCGCTCCGACGTCGCCACGTTGCTCGGTGCGGAGCGTACGCCGTCCTTGAGGAATCTCGACGGCACCCAACCCTACATGCACAAGGGTCAAATCGCCACGCTTGCCGAAGTGCTCGACCACTACAACCGAGCGCCGCTCGCAATGATCGGCCACAGCGAACTCGTCCCGCTGAATCTGAGCGGCGAGCTGGACGAGCTCGAGGACTTCCTTGAGGCGCTGGCCGCGCCACTAGCGACGCCTGCCGAATGGCTGAGACCCCCGAAGCCCTAGCCCGACGTCATTCAGTGCGCGGCAAGCGCACACCCCGTGGATCGTCGGGCGCGTGCAGGACCTGCTAGGCGCCGCCGCCGCCAGGGGCGCCGTACTTGCGCGCCATGACTAGCCGACGAAGGCTTCGGGTCGAAGCTCCCCGGAAAGCTCCACGATCATGTCAGCCGGCAGGCCGGCTACACGAGCGGCCTCCCGAATCGCCTCGGCGGTCTCCGCCTCGTACAAGCAATACGTTTTGCGCTTGTCAGCCGACAGGAAAGAGTAGAGCCACTTTATGCCCGCCTGATCGTTGACCTCGCCCAGCGCTTTGATGTCGGCCGCAGAGGGATCGATCGCCTGCGCGTAATTTCTCTCGATCAAGAACAGTGCCATGTGCTCCTCCTAGTCATCGCTCGACGCTCTATTGAAATGTTTCGTAGCCGATGGGGGTCGTTCCACGAGGTTATGCCGCGATGCGTACGCGGCCGCCTCGGTCCGATTGGCGCAGCCGGTTTTGTTCAGAATGCTGCGCACATGTGTGGCGACCGTGTTGAGGCTGATTGCGAGAACGGCAGCCACGTCCTTATTGCTTCGGCCAATGGCGATGAGCCGCAGAACGTCGACCTCGCGAACCGTAAGTCCATCCGGGAACGCATTGGGCCCCGTCTGGCCACGCAGTAGCCCGTCGATATCGCCGCACAGGGCCGTCATCCCGAGCCGAGCACCGACCTGCTCGCCCTCGGTCAGCAGCGCGCGCCCTTGCTCGACGTCGCTCTCGAACACGAAAGCCCCGTAGTGGTACAGCGTGCGAGCCACGAAGGGCCACGCGGCCATTGCCCGATTGCGCTGCAACGCCGCCTCGAAGTGCGCGTGCGCCGCCGCGGCGTCACCCGCCGTGCTCGCGAGCCTTGCAAGAAACAGTCGCGCGGAGCCGAAACACAGCGCCCGCGGATGGTTCGCGGTTTGCTCCGCATAGGGGAGCAGCAGCCCATAGAGAACCTCTGCGTGCGCGCGGTCCCCGAGCACGCAGCAGGTTTCGGCGCAATAAACCAAGTTGGCGACAAACATGTCGTCACGTGCGAGCTGAGCGAAACGCCGGCTCGCAAACTGCTCGAACAGTGACCGCGCCTGATCGAGCAAGCCAACTTCGGCGCACATCAGCATGAGGCCAGGCTTCCAAGCCCGCTCGGCGCGGGACTCGGCGAATGCGCGTACCACCGGAGCCAGCGAAGCAAGCCGACCGCGATCGCGATTCAACATGAACATCTGCGCGCCGTACACGCCTTCGGCATCCTCGGGCCGGGTCTTACCCCCGCGCACGAGCAACGCCTCGATCTGCGGTTCGAGATCCAGTTTCCAGTCGCCGCGAAGCAGCGCCAGCGCGATTCGGGTCGCGGCCGCGTAGTACTCGTGCAGCAGATACTTGTCGACGCTGATTGCGTAGAGCTGCTCGTTGAACGCCGCCGCTTCGTCGATTCGGCCCTGCTCGAGGAGATGCAGCACCTGCCACGATAGCGCCTGAGCAAGGTCTAACTTCTCGCGACGCTGCGCCAACTCCAGGAACTGCTCACCGAGATCGATCCGCCAGTCCAACGTCTCGGGGCGACCGCGCAACGCCAGGATGGCCATGAGCAGACAGTAGGTCCGAGTCCGATCGTCGGCCAGCCGCTCTCCCATCTCAACCGCTTCGCGCACAAGCCGATCGACGCAGTCCCACCGACCCATCGTGCGCAGCGCGAACGCGAGCGCCGCGCGCACTTTGGCGCCGGCGATACTGTCACCCTCGGGCAGCAGGGCGAGCGCCTTCTCGAGCAGCGGGATGGCATGTCGCTGGGGCGTATGCGAAGTCGCCAGCACGAGCTGCGACGCGATGTCGACGAGCAGCTCGGCGTTGCCGAGCCTGCTCACGACGCTGGTCGCCTCGAACAGCGACTGGATCGCAGGTTGAACGGTGCCGAGGCTGAGAAGTGTTTGGCCCTTGAGGAACAGCACCCGGACCAGTCGCTCGTCGTTGCTCGTGCGGCCGTTTGGTGACAGCAGGCTGATGAGCTGGTCGCAATGAACCAGCGTCTCCTCATAAGCATGAATTCGCAGTGCGTAATCGGCCGCCCGCATCGCGTACTCCACCGCTTGGTCCAGGCTGCCGATCGCCGCCGTTTCATAGTAATGATGCGCAATTCGCGACAACGCCGGCTCGAGATCGCTCGCATGAGTCGCGACCAATGTGTTGGCGACGCGTCCGTGCAGGCGCAGCCGATCGAGCGTCGAAATCTCATCGTAGAGAGTCTCGCGTATCAGCGCGTGCGTGAAACGATAGTCGGCTCGCGAGTCCTCGCACAGCTCGACCATCCCCGCTTGTGTGGCCGCGGCCAGATCCTTCAACACGCCGTCGATGTTTCGCTCAGCCACGGCCGCAACTTCGGTCGCACTGAACATCCGGCCGATCACCGAGGCCGTGGCCAGCAGCTCATTGGCACTCTCGGACAGCCTCGCCAAACGCCGCCCAATCGCTTCGCGGATACCATCGGGAATTCGCATGGCGATCGGCTCTATGCCGGCGTCTTGACCCTCGTCGATGAGCACCTTGATGAGCTCGATCACGAACAGCGGGTTGCCGTCGGTCTGTTGATGGATGGCCGCCACGGCTGTGGGCGGCAGCGCCGAGCCGAGTAGCCGCCCCGCCAAGGCTGCAATCGCGGACTCCGAGAGGCCACCGAGCCGTAGCCGCTGGACACCCGCGTCCTGGCCCAGACCGCCGAGCATCCGCAGTAACGGGCTTTTGCGCGACACCTCGTTGTCCCGATAGGTGCCCACGAACAGCAGCCGACTGCGCTGCAACTCACCGCTGAGGAATTCCAATAGCGACAGAGACGGTGCATCCGCCCAGTGCAGATTGTCGAGCATCACGACGACCGGCACTTGTTGTGTCGCTCGCGCGAAGAACTGACTGATCGCGTCGAAGATCTGGAAGCGCATTTGCGAGGGCTGGAAATCGAGCGAGCGGCTCGTTGGCGACGCGACGGTGCCGCCGGCGACTTCCGGGACGAGCGATGCGATCTCCGCCACCCCGCGGCCCATCGCGAGCTGAACTTCGCTCGGCGACGAAGCATTGATGAAGTTCCTCAGAACCTGTACCCAGGGCCAGTACGGCGGCGCGCCCGGCTCTTCGTAGCAGCGCCCCCAAAGGACCAACGCACCCTGGTCTTCGGCCACCTGGGCGAAGGCCTCTGCGCACCGGGTCTTGCCGATGCCGGGCTCGCCTGACACGGTGAGCACCTGCCTGCGCCCCGCCAGCGCCTGCCCTAGCGTTGCGGTAAACACGTCGAGCGTTTCGCCCCGACCAACGAACGTCGGATCGGCATGCGCGGCGGCGATGGGGGGATTCCCGGCCATTGGCCTAGTATTCTACCCATGGGCCTGACATGAGCTCTCGTCAGTATTGATGATTCGGGGGGGAGGCACACGCGTCATGGGAACGTGGATACTGATCTTTGCACTGGCCGCGGCACCAATGCTCGCCGAGGCTCAAGACTGGTCGCCGGCGCAACAAGAGATCATCGACGTCATCGCTCGCTGCAACGACGGCTGGTCGCAATCGTTAGCCGCCAAGGAATTCCAGATCTTCGCTACGGTCTGCCCCGAAAGCCCAGCCACCGTGTTTTGGTATACAGGGCGCGATACCCCCATCAAATACAGTGGTGAAACCGGCCTTTGGAGGCTAGCGGCCGCATCGGGCGCCGTGTATTCCTGGAGCCGCCTCGTGCCCAAGACGGTGGATGTGAATGGCGACCTCGCCTTGATCTACTTCGACGTCACGTGGGTCGTCGAGCCGCCGACGGGCGAGAAGCGCACCAACCCGTCGAGGCGCCTGACCGTCCTGCGGCGAACCGACGGTCACTGGACCCTTGTCGGCGGCGCCATCACGGCGGTGCCCTGAGGCACCGCCGCAAAAGGTGGCGCAGCGCACTCAGCGATGACGATGCCCGTAATCGTCGCCGCGCCCGCGCTCGTCGTGATCGTGGCGGTCGCCATGCTTGCCGTGATCGTCGCGGTCGCCATGCTTGCCGTGATCGTGGTGTCCAGAGATGTCGTCGTAGCGCCAGACTTCGCCGGCCAGGTTGACCACGTAGGCCGTGTCGCCAACGATCTCGAGCGAGGTCGGCAAGTTAACGTCGGTCGCGACGATACCGAAACTACCATCGTGCCTGACGCGCACGAGCGATCCGGTGCCCGGGCACGCGGGCGTGCCGGGATCGTTGCTGAAGGGACAGGCGGCTGTACCCCGATCGCGATCCCAGACGCCTTGCGACAGTCCGAACAATGTTCGGTCGCGGCCGAACTCGACGTCGACGAGCAGGGGGGCGCCAGCGGCGACCTCCACCGGAGTGTCGCTTCTCCAGTCGAAGGACACGATCTTGCCGTCCTGCGGCAAGTGCGGGGTTGGCCCCGCCTCGGCCATATAGACGTTCTTGCCCAATACGGCGAGGCCGGTCGGCACGATGTTATCGAACGTCTTGAACTCGCTGACCGTCCCATCGAGCGTCACCCACAGAACGCGGTTGTGATGCCCATCAGTCACCAGAAATCCACCGCGGTAATTGTCCATTGCGTACTGAACGCCGGTCGGAACGAAGAAGGCGGTAGCAGGCGGATTGTCGAGGGAAAATTTCCCAATGTCGGCGATCACAGTGGAGCTGCTCGGCCCATCGATTTCATAGATGCCGACCACGTTGCCGCCAGCCCCAGCCAAATCGGTACCGACCAACGTGACGAGCGCATACGCGGTCTTACCGATGAAGGCCACGTCCATCACCCCGCCGATGCCGACCCCCGGCAGGGCTTTCGGCAACCCACTCGCAAACGTCGTCACCTCGTGGGTCTTAAGATCGACGCGCGAGATGCGGCCGACCGCTCCCTCGGTGACATACAGCGCCCCATCCGGACCGATCGCGCTACCGGAAGCGCCTTGCAGGCCGGTTACGATCTGGGCGTTCGTAGCGACGGGCGCGAGCGCGACTGCGATCAAGGCGATCAACAAACGGATCGCTGGATTCATTGGTGTGTACTCCTGTGCTTTGGCTCGATGACCGCTCAAAGCGTGGGCGGCAGCGGCCTTGATGACCATCGCCAACAATGACGGGCCGCCGGTGCTTGCCTGCGCACGGCGCCTCACCAATATTGGTGAGCGCCAAAGTCGGGGAACATGGCGCAAGCTGGCTGGGGAACTGCTCGAGTCCCGCCAGCGGTCGGTCGACCCGGAAAGCCGCGCTCGAGGCCGCGTTTCAGACTACAGATACAGGTGCGAACCGTCCGGGCGGTGCAGGCTCTCACCCTGATACAACGATGCCGGCGCCCGCTCCGTGAACTCCGCGATCTGATTCAGGCGGTTCGTGTCGAGCACCACGCCCAAGCCCGGCCGGTCGCTCGGATGCATTTTGCCGTCGCGCAGCACATAGCCTTCGCTCAGGTACGGAGGCAACTCGGGGCGAAGCACTTCGTTCACCACCACGCCGGGGAACGGCAGCACCGAATGGATCACGGCCGCGGTTCCGATCGGCGGCGTGAAATGCGGCACCATGCCGACCGAGTGCGCCTCACACAGAACGGCCAGCTTGCGATAGGCCGTGATACCTCCGCAATTCGGGATCGACGTGCGCAGATAATCGATGAGTCCCCGCTCCACGAGCGGCAGGTTACCGTCGCGCAACTCGCCGAACTGCTCGCCGGCGGCAAGCGGCACGGTCACGCGCCGGCGCAACGCCGCGAACATCGTGTAGTCGTCGATCGTGTGCAACGGGTCCTCGACGAACAGCGGTGCATACGGCGCCACGAGGTCGCACAGGCGCGCGACTTCGGCAAAATCGAAACGCGTGTGCGCGTCCAGGATGAAGTCGCCGTCCTTGCCCACGCCTTCGCGCAGCTCGGCGCTGATCGCAACGAACAGGTCGATCATGCGCCGGGCGTCGAACAACGTATTGTCGGCGGTCGGCACGGTATGGAAGCGGATCGCACGGTAGCCTTCGTCGATGGTTTTGCGCGCCTGTTGCTTGGCCTGCCCGCGCTGCAACCCGCCGAACGAGCGATAGCATTCGACGTGGTCCCGGGCGCGGCCTCCCAGGAGCTGATACACGGGTTGCCCGAGCGCCTTGCCCTTCAAGTCCCACAGCGCGCAGTCGAGCGCGCCGACCGCCATCAGCCGCTCGCGGCCCGCGGGGTAGATCGACGTGCGGTACATCCGCTGCCAGAGGTACTCCGTGCGGAACGGATCCTGGCCGATCAGCAGACTCGACACGTAACGCAGCAGGTCGGCCGTTCCGCCCTGGCCGAAGCCGGTGATGCCGGCGTCGGTGTCGACGGCGACGATCATCTCGCTCAGACCCAGCGGCCCGGCCATGTCGGTCTTGTCCGCCGGATTGAAGATGCGAATGCGCGTGATTTTGAGATCCGACGCGGCGTGCGCCTCGCCGGCTCGCAGCAACGGCAGCGCGCCGCCCGCGCAGAGCGCGGCGGCCTGCAGAAACGTACGACGGTCCATGGTTCCCCCTTGGCGGCTAGCGGCGCGCCGCCGCATGCGCCGGGCAACCGCAGCGCAGAATCCTAGCGCCAGAGCTCCTTGGATGCGAGACGCGCGCCTTCGGCGAGCGCCTTCAGCTTGGCCCATTGCACCTGCGGATGCACGCGCGGGATGTTCCAGCCCTGGGAGTAGCCACAGTCGGTGGAAGCGATCACGTTCTCGCGGCCGAGGCGCTCGGCATACAGTTTGATGCGCCACGCCACGAGCTCGGGATGCTCGATCACGTTGCTGACGTGCCCGACCACCCCCGGCAGCAGCACCTTACCCTCGGGCAACTCAACGTCGTCCCAGATCAACACCTCGTGCATATGCCGGTCGTTCGCCCCTTCGACGGAGTAGCCCTGGGTGCGGACGTTCAGGAGCACATCGAGAATGGTCTTCAACGGCACGTCGGTCGTGTGCGGCGCGTTCCAGCTCCCCCAGCAAATATGCAGCCGTGCACGCTCCTCGGGAATGCCCCGCAACGAATGGTTGATCGCCTCTACCTGCAGCGCGAGCCATCGCAGATACTCGTCGGTGTTGTCCGGGTCGTAAAGGTGCGTGAGCTCCGGCGAATCGATCTGAATGTCGAAGCCGGCCGCTAGGATGGCTTTGTACTCCTGGTTCATCGCCTCGGCGAAAGCGAACAAATACTCCTCCCCGCTCTTGTAGTACTCGTTATTGCGGGCGCCGAACGCGCACAGCGGCGCAGACGCCACCGGCACGAACGCGCCGGCAACGTCGACGCCCGCGAGCGCCGCTTTCAGTCGCGTGAGCTCGGCCGTGAGCTCGCCCATGCCGGTATACGTGATCGGCCCCGTGCAGACGGGCAGCTCGGTCGGCGGCCCGATGGGCGCATCGGCCTTGATCTCGGGTGGCAACCACATCGTGGTCTCGATGGGGCTCCACGTCTTATAGAAGTCCGCGAACTCCTCACGCTCGCGCGCGACGGCGGCGTGCATTTTGTAGCCCGGCAGACGCGCGTTCAGACCGAAAAACGTCTGGCCCTTGCGCATCTCGAGACCGCCTAAGCGGTTGCGCACGTAACCCAAGAACGAGGTCTTGCCGAACTCACCATCGTCGACGATGTCGATGCCGGCTTCGGCCTGCTCGCGCACGACGCCGCTGACGGCCTTGTCGAGCACGGCCGAAGCCGCACCCTCGTCGTACGGCAGGCGCCGGTCCCTCGCGATCATGAGCTTCATGACGTCGACGGGCCGAATCAGGCTGCCAACGTGAGTCGTGAGAATTCGTTCGTTGCTGCGCAACAAGATCGTTCCTCTCCCATTGGACGACAGATGGCGTCGGCACTATAGCCCCCGAACGCGCGGGGAACGTGGCAGCCCGGATGCTAGGAGCAGTGACGCCGGAACCAGACCCCTATGCCGAGCAGATTCGCCCAGCCAGGTCGGTGCTCGGAGACGGCGCTAGTCACCACTCCCCGGCTTCGATCTCGAGCCCAGCCAACACGTCATCCGTGTGCTCCCCGAGCGCGGGCTCGCGCAGATCGGGTCGCGCGGGCTCGCCCGCGAATCGAATCGCGGGCGCTAAGTGCGCTCGACCGAGTTCGTCGCGCAGCAGGAGATCGCGCGCGGCCACGTTCGGATCCAAAGTGGCCTCGAGCAAGGTGTTCACCGGGGCGAAGCACACATCGAGCGCCGCGAGCCAATCGAGCGATTCCTGTCGCGGGCGGCCTGCGAAGAACGCTACGAGTAGCTCGACCACCGGCGCCTGGTGCGGCCCTGGCCCGCGAGTGCACAGCGGCACGAGATCGGGGCGACCGAGAGCACCGAGCACCCGCTCGATGAACTTCGGTTCCTGGCCCGCAAGCACGAGCTGCTTGCCGTCCTGCGTGTCGTAGATCCTGTAGAACGCGGCCCCGCCCGTCGTGCGCTGCGCCTTCGGATCGGGGTGTCGGCCCTCGGCGAACACCGGGCCTATGATGTTCGGTGTCGCGGCCAGCAGCGAATCGAACATTGCAATCTCGACGTAGTCGCCACGACCGGTTTCCTGCCGCTTCAGGAGCGCCATCAGCACGCCGGCAAGCCCCTGCAATGCCGCCGTGATGTCGGCCATTGGAATGCCCGGCAACGCGGGTCGGCCGTCGTCGCCAAGCGTCATGCTGAGCACGCCGGTCAGCGCCTCGACGGCCAGATCGTGCGCAGGGTGATCGCGATACGGGCCGTGGTTGCCGAACGCGTTGACGGAGCAGTAGACGATGCCGGGATTGCGGCGCGCGATCTGTTCGTAGTCCACACCCAGCCGCTCCACGACGCCGGGCCGAAACGACTCGACGAATACGTCGGCCGTGGCCGCGAGCGCGAGCAGCCGGTCGCGGTCGCGCGGCTCCTTGAGGTTCAGCACGACGCTCTTCTTGCCGCGATTCAGGCTGCGGAAGAACACCGTGCTCGGCCCGTCGGCAAGCCCGAGCCTGCGCCCCGGGTCACCGTCCGGCGGCTCGATCTTGATGACTTCCGCACCGTGATCGGCAAGCGCGAGCGTCAGATACGGGCCCGGCAGGAACACCGAGAGGTCGATGACTCGAACGCCGTCGAGCTTCATAAGCGGCGCACCTCGGCGTCTTGTGCCTGCTCGCCCGAGCAGCGCGTCGTTGCGGGCGCCGAGCGGCGGCATCGGGCCGACGGCCGCGCTACTCATGGCGGGGCATCCTTGCCCGGGCGCTCGACGTATCCGGACAAGATAGAGGCTCCCATTGATTCGCAGGATTGTCGGCTAGGCTAAACATCCGCATATACGCTGACAAGTCGATGGCAGATCCGCGGCAGACACCGCGCGCCAGACTGGTAAGACTCCGCCGCCGGCGACTATGCTGCGCGTAGCGCCTCGCGTAGTGCGTTACCGGAAGGAGGCTCCATGGACCTTCGATTCCAGCCGTCTCGGGATTTGGCCCTGATCGCGCTCCTGGCTTTGCCGTATGCGGTGGCCGCGCAGACCGCCGACGGCAAAGTGAACGAACGCAGCTGGACCGCCCCGCTCACTCCCGACGGCCAACCCAATCTGCAGGGCGACTGGACGAACGACACCTACACGCCGCTCGAGCGACCCACGGCGCTCGGCGACAAGGCGTTCTTCACGGAGGAGGAGGCCGCCGCATTCCTCAAGTCGCGTGTCGAGCGCCTGAATGGACAAGCGGCCACCGACATCCACTACGACGATGCGATTTGGCAGGCCGAAAAGTACGACAAGGTCGCGGACCGGCGCACGTCGTTGATCGACGAGCCGAAGAACGGCCGGCTGCCGCCCCTGACCGAGCAGGGCGCAGCGCGGCTCGCACAACAACGCGCGACGCAACGCGCCAATCCCGCGGCGGCCGGCGCGCCGAGCCGCTCGCTCGCCGAGCGCTGCATCTCGTGGGGCAACGTCGGCCCGCCGATGATGCCGCCCACGTACAACGCCAACATCGAGATCGTCCAGGCGAAGGGCGTCGTGATCCTGCGGCACGAGATGATGCACGATACCCGCATCGTGTATCTCGACGGACGTGCGCACCCGCCGGCGAGCGTGCAATGGCTCGCAGGTCATTCCGTGGGGCGTTGGGAGGGTCAGACGCTGACCGTCGACACGACGAACTTCACGCCGAAGACGAACTTCCGCGGCTCGCCGCAGAACACGCGGCAGGATATTTTCGCCACCGAGCACATGCACGTGGTCGAACGCTTCACACCCACGGACGAGAACACCATCCACTACGCGTTCACCGTCGAAGACCCCGCTACGTGGGTCGCGCCCTGGTCGGGCGCGATGGAAATTCGCCGCGTCGACGGCCCCATCTACGAGTACGCCTGTCACGAGGGCAACTTGGGCCTCGCAAATATCCTGCGGGCCGCACAACTGACGCGGAAGTAGCTACAGCGCGGCCGGTTCGATGCGCAGCAGCACGCCGTCGTCCTCGTCGGTGATCACGTAGATCAGCCCGTCCGGGCCCTGACGCACGTCGCGAATCCGCTGATGCAGATCCTCGAGCAGGCGCTCGCGCCGCAGCTCCTCGAGCTTGTCGTTGAGTACGACTCGCGCGAGCCCTCCCGTGCGTGGGATCTCGCCGATCCGTGCGCTGCCGATGAACAGGTTGCCGCGCCAGGTGGGGAACTTGTCGCCCGTGTACACCGCGAGCCCCGTCGGGGCGATCGACGGCAACCACAACACGATCGGCTGCTCGATGCCTTCGCCGAGCGGCAGGGCCGAGATCCGCGGGCCGTCGTAGTTGCGCCCGAAGCTCGACTTCGGCCAGCCGTAGTTGCGGCCCGGCAGGATCAAGTTGATCTCATCGCCACCGTTGGGCCCATGCTCGGCGGCCAGCACAGCGCCACTCGGATGCACCACGAGACCGAGCTGGTCGCGATGGCCGTAGCTGAACACTTCGGGCCGAGCCCCGGCCTGGTTCTTGAACGGATTGTCGGCGGGCACGCTGCCGTCCTCGCGCAGCCGCAGCACCTTGCCGTAGACGTTGTTCAGCTCCTGCGCTTTGCCGTCGAACGGCGCTCCGGTCGTCACGTACAGGTATCCGTCTGCGGAAAACGCGAGCCGCGAACCGCTGGCACCCGCCTGCCACTCGCCCGTGAAGATTTCCTTAACGTCCTTCAGCGCGCCGCCCTCGAGCTTTCCGCGCCCGATGGCCAACGCCGTCTGCCGGCGCGGCGGTTTCGCGTCGGGCACCGGCTCGCCGAGCTTGTTGTAGGTGAAGTACACGAGCGAGTTCACGCTGAACTTCGGATGCAAGACCACGTCGTGTAGACCGCCGGTGCGCTGCGGGCTCGGCTCCGGCGAGCCGACGACGGGCTTCGGATCGAGCATCGCCGCGCCGCCTTTGCCGCCGGCTGCGTTGTGAACGAGCCTGAGTCCACCGCCGCGCTCGGCTACCAGCGCGTCGCCATTCGGGAGAAACGCCACGCTGAACGGGTGCGGCAGGCCGCGCAGGACCACGGACACGCGGATGCCGTGCTGCTCGGCCGTGTCGAACGTGTACGGCTTGTCCGCGAGCTTCACCGCAGCCACACCGATCTCTGGTTGACCCTGCTGACCGAAAATCGGGGTAGCTGCCATCAACAGGCCGGCTGCAACGGCGAATACACGTGTTTGCATGCGAGTTTGCTCCAATGAATCCGTTCGAAGTCCTGACGCCTGTGCGCACGTACCCATCACGGCAACGCGAACACGACGACCTGCCCCGAGCCTGAGTCGCTCGGCAGCTCCGGCGTCATGCGGCGCGCGGCCATTGCGACGAGCGACGGCCCGGTCATCACGGCCACGTACTGCTTGCCGTCGACGGCGAAGCTGATCGGATAGCCGCTGACCGGCGAACCGAGGTTCGTCTCCCACAGCACTTCGCCTGTCTTGTCGTCGAGCGCGCGGAAATTGCCGGCGACGTCGCCGCCGAAAACAAGCCCGCCGCCCGTGGCGACCAAGGACATGACGCCGACGCGCTGCTCGTGCTTGAAGAGCGTCTTGCCGGTCTCGGCCGAGATGGCCCATACGACGCCGATCTTGTCGGCGCCCGGCGCGGGGATGTACTCGTTCTTGAAGCCGTAGACGAGCGACGGGTCGCGTTCGCCGGTCTGCACCGTCGCGTTCATGCACATGTTCTGCATGGGCATGTACATGCTGTTCGTGCGTGGGCTGTAAGCGCCGGCCGGCCAGTTCTTGCCGCCGTTCGTGCCCGGGCACACCATGATCGTCTCGTCCTTGTGCGTGAACACGCGCTCCGGATCATCGGTGACCTTGCCGGTCGCGCCATCGATGTTCTTGACCACATTCTGAAAGACGGTCGGCCGCGCCCACAGGAACTCGCCCGTCTGCCGGTCGAGCGTGTAGACGATGCCAGTCTTGCCCGGAATGCCAGTGATGACCTTGCGCCGCTCGCCGGGCTTCAACCGCGGGTTGATCCACGTGACCTCGTTGCGATCCGGCGCCACGGCCGTGTCGACGAGCAGGCGCTCGAACGGATGATCGAGATCCCAGTGGTCGATCAGATGCTGGTAGTACCACACGATCTTGCCGTTCGTCGGGATCGAGCGCCAGCGTCGAGTTGTGGTACAGGTGCTGCTTGTCGACGCCGCCCAAGATGAATTTCGGCGCCGGAATCGTGACCGACGTGCCGATGTAGATGCGATCGAGCTCGGGGTCGTAGCTCGGCACCATCCACGTGCCGACGTGCCAGCGCTGCTCCATGGGCACGTCTCCCCAGGTCTCGTCGCCGGGCTCGCCCTTGCGCGGAATCGTGCGCGTACGCCACAACTCCTTGCCCGTGGCTGCGTCGTGAGCGGTGATGATGCACGAGTCGTTCGTTGCGGCGGGCTGGCACTGCCGGCCTGTGATGACCTTGCCGTTCGCAACGATCGGGCCCGCCGTCGCGCGCGCGGGCAACTTCGGATCGAGCACTTTGGTTTCCCACACGAGCTTGCCGGTGCGCGCGTCGACCGCGTACATCATGTTGTCGGCGCCGGCATCGATCAACGTCGTGCCCCAGATCGCCATGTTGCGGTTCGTGCCGCCATTCACGCCCTCGGGGTATTGGCGTTTGTACTCCCACAACGGCTCGCCGGTTTTCGCGTCGAAGGCCTGGATGTAGTCGCCGGGGTTCGGCACGTACATCACACCGTCGTGCACGAGCGGCGTGCCCTCCTGGGTGCCCTTGCCGATCTCGCGCGCCCACGCCTGTTTCAGCTTACCGACATTGCGCTTGTCGATCTGGTTGAGCGGGCTATAGCCCCAGCTGTTCCAGGTGCGGCGCCACATGAGCCAATCGCCAGCGTCCGGTTTGCGCAGCATGGCATCCGTGACGGGCCGGTAGACTCGCGGCGCGGTCGCTGGCGCAGCCGTCTGCGCAACGGCGCCGGCGGCGCCGGCGGCCGCGAGAACCAGAACTCCGAGCGTGCGAAGCCAACTCATAACACTCCCCCAAAAGACAGACGGTGTTCGCTCAGTTGAGCCACTCCCAGAACTTCCACCACGACTTCGCGGCCGCTGGCGCACCCGCGGCGCTCGGCGGCGGGCCGCTAGAACTGCTGGAAGTGGCGCCCTCCTTCGAGGCGTCCACGAACGATGTCAGCTCCTTGCACGTATCGGGGGCGTACGGAAGATCGGCTACTCCGATCGTGTCGCTACCTGTGAACTGGTCCGTGAAATTCACCGGATCTTCGGCCGCATAGCTGCGCGTGATCGTCATCTTGTCGAAGTCGAGCGCGAAGCGTTCGACGACGTGCAGCTGCCCGGAGTTCATGATCGGCGGGTTCAACACGCCCGGAGCGAATCCGACCGTATCTACGACAAGCACGTCGTTGTCCCAACGGCCGATCGAATGGCCGGCCCGCGTGGGCTCGACATTCGGCGGGTGTTCTTTCGCATTCAAGTGAATCGTGCGCGTGAAGCCGAGCTGGCCGTATTGCAACGTGATCGTGTCGGCGGTCTGCGTAATGCGGTTGACGGGCCCGTCGAACGTCCAGTCGAACAGGATGCTGGTCGTCTCGCACCGCATGCGCGGGTTTTCGGGGCTGAAATTGTGAAATGCGTCCGCTGCCTGCTTGCCCGCCTCCGTAAAAGTGACGCGCGGGCGGTACGGCGGCGGGCCGTTCCCGGCGGCGCAGCGCTGACCCCGCGTCGGCCCGTCGCCAGGCTTGAACTCGCTCGCCTTGCTCACCGGCACGAGCGCGCCGGCACGCCCTGCGGGTCCGTCATCACGAGCTGCTCCGGCGCCCAATCGCCGTTCAAGTTCGGCTCGCCGGTGGGCAATCGCACGGGCCGCGGGGCCGCCGCCTGCACGACAGCGGCCGCAGGCTTGGTGAGCTGCGCATAGCGGTCGGCGCTTGTGCCATCGGCGAACACGACGGTGTTGACGTAACACGACTTGGCGTCGAAGCGGTCGGGTGCACCAGTGATCTTGATGGGCTCCCCAGCCTTGAACATTCCCGCCGACCAACCCGAGCGGCGCAGCACGGTCCGCCGCCCGCATTTCGCAGCGGTGCGCGGACTTTGCTCCATCCGCACCCACTACGTCGAAATAGACATACGCGTGCGGGTTCACGAAGTCGATCCCGGTGACCGTCCCCTCGAACGCCACCTCGCGCTGGGTTCGAAGTTACCGAAGCCGTGATGGGCCAATGCCATCGCTGGCCAGCGACAAGCCGGCGGCGGCAAGCGCCACGGCGCCGCGAATGGTCATTCTTATTCCCCCTGAAGGTACGGACGCGGCTATTAACCCGCAGTTCGGACGGGACTTCAACCGCCGACCGACCGAGTTGCCCGGACCTCGTTGCGTCGAGTAACCGCCATGCTTATCATAAGCATGCTTACTATTTTCCCGGAGACGGGGCCGTGGGCCTCAAGTTCGACTCAGATCGCAAGCTGGGCTTCCTGATCAACGATCTGGCCCGTCTCCTGCGCCGCAACTTCGATCGCCGGCTGCAGTCGCTCGGGCTGACGCAGGCACAGTGGCGTGCGATTGCCCACCTGGCGCGCAACGAAGGCATGACACAGATCGTGCTGGCCGAGATCGCTCGAGGTCCAGGCCATCACGCTGACGCGGCTGATCGACCGCATGGAGAGCGCGGGTTGGGTCGAGCGGCGCAACCATCCGTCGGACCGGCGAGCCGTGCAGCTCTATCTGACGGGGAAATGCCAGCCCATCCTCGCCGAAATGCAGAGCCGCGCCTCCGAGACGCTCGCGGAAGCGCTAGCGGGCATCGCGACGGGCACCGAGCTGCAGGTGGTAGAAACCCTGCAGCAAATGAAAACCAACCTCGTGACCGCCGAAGACGGCAGCCACCGCAGTAGAACCGAAGACAAGGATGAATAGAGATGTCGGAAGAAAACCGGCCCGGCTCAGCCGCGCCCGCTAGCGCGCCAGCCCCACACTCCAGCGCACCGGCGCCCACCGCCGCGACGCCCGCAGCCACCCCACCGCGCCCCGCCCCAAACCGCCGGTCGTGCGCCGCACATTGCTCACGCTCGGCCCCGTGCCGTGCTCCTCGTCGGCGGTTACTTCTATTTCATGTCCGGCCGGTTCATCGAGACCGACAACGCGTACGTCAAAGCCGACGTTGCGATCGTGGCCGCGCAGGTGGCGGGGCCGATCACGAACGTTGCCGTGCGCGAAAATCAACGCGTGAAGCAGGGCGACATCCTGTTCGCCATCGATGACCGTTCGTTCCAGGTCGCGATGCAGCGCGCCCACGCCCAGCTCGGCGCGATCAACGACCTGGTCGAGAGCTTCCGCGCGGGCTACCGCCAGACGACTGAGCAGCTCGCGCTGGCGCGCACCACCGCGTCGTATCAGCAGCGCGAATACGACCGGTTCGGCCGAGCTCGCGAAACGCAAGTTGACATCCGACGTGGCCGTCGACGATGCGCGCCAGCAGCGCGACGTGGCGAACCAGGAGATCCAGGTCACCGAACGCGCGCTCGAGGCTGCCCGTGCACGCCTCGGCGGCGGCCCGGACCGGCCGTCGACGGAGCAGGCCGCGTACCAGGCCGCGAAGTCGATGTTCGATGCCGCTGCGCTCGATCTCGAGCACACGGTCGTGCGTGCGCCATTCAGCGGTATCGCAAGCAAGGTGCCGACCGTCGGACATTACGTGACCCCCGGCGCGCCGATCATGAGCGTCGTCTCCGACCACGACATGTGGATCGAAGCGAACTACAAGGAGACCGAGCTCACGCACGTCGCAACCGGTCAGCCGGTCGACATCGAGCTCGATACCTATCCAGGCCGAACCTGGCGCGGCAGTGTCGAGAGCATCAGCCAGGCAACAGGCGCGGAGTTCTCCGTGATTCCGGCGCAGAACGCTACCGGCAACTGGGTCAAGGTGGCGCAGAGAATCCCGGTCCGCATTGCGGTGCAAGTGGCCAACGACGATCCGGAGTTACGCGTCGGCATGAGCGCCATCGTGACGATCGACACCGGCTACGAACGACCGGCGCCCGCGATCGTGCGCGCCCTATTGCCGAAGCGCCCTGCTCCGCGGCCCGTCCAATCGCTCTCGAACGCGCGCGACTAGCATGAGCACCGCCGACGCCGGCGTCGCCCTGAACCGCGGCTGGATCACCGTGTGCATCATGCTGGCGACGATCATGCAGGTCGTCGACACCACGATCGTGAACGTCGCGTTGCCGCACATGCAGGGCAGCATGTCGGCCACCCAGGATCAGATCTCCTGGGTGCTGACCTCCTATATCGTGATCGCGGCCATCTGCACGCCGTTGACCGGCGTATTGGCCGACAAACTCGGGCGAAAACGTCTGCTCCTCATCTGCGTCGTCGCCTTTATCGTGACCTCGATGATGTGCGGCGCTGCGACGTCTATCGAGCAGATCGTGCTGTTCCGCGGCCTGCAGGGCGCCGCCGGCGCCGGGCTGGTACCGCTGTCGCAGGCCGTCATGCTCGACATCTATCCGCGCGAAAAACAGGGGTCTGCCATGGCCTTGTGGGGCATGGGCGTGATGGTGGGCCCGATTCTGGGCCCCACGCTCGGCGGCTGGCTCACGGAGTATTACAGCTGGCGCTGGGCGTTCTACATCAACCTGCCCGTCGGCGCGCTGGCGGTGCTCGGCATCCTCGCGTTCCTGCCCGAAACACCGCTCGCGAATCGCGGCCGATTCGATTTCTTCGGGTTCGCGCTGCTCAGCATCACGATCGGTGCGCTGCAGTTGATGCTCGATCGCGGCAACTCGCTCGACTGGTTCGGTTCGCCCGAGATCGTGCTGGAAGCGACGCTCTCCGGGCTCGCGCTGTACCTGTTTCTCGTGCACATGTTCACGACGGACAGGCCGTACATCGAGCCCGGCCTGTTCGCAGACCGCAACTTCTCCGTCGGCGTGCTGCTCATGTTCCTGGTCGGTGTCATGATGTTTTCGGGCATGGCGCTGCTGCCGCCATTCCTGCAGGGGCTGCTTGGCTTCCCCGTCATCACGGCGGGGCTGATCATGGCCCCGCGCGGCTTCGGAACCATGGTCGCGATGATGGTCGTCGGTCGACTGATCGGCCGCGTCGATTCACGCGTGCTGATGTTTTTTGGCCTGCTGCTCATGGCCTGGTCGCTGTACGACATGGCGCAGTTCAACACCAACGTCGGCGTCTACGAGGTCGTATACACGGGCATGATCCAGGGCTTTGGCATGGGGTTCATCTTCGTGCCACTGAGTACCGCAGCGTTCGCGACGCTCGCGGCACGCTACCGCGCCGAAGGAACGGCGATGTTCAGCCTGATCCGCAACATCGGCATGAGCATCGGCATCTCGATCGTAGTGACGTTGCTCGGCCGCGAGGTGCAGAGTAGCCATGCGGCCTTGAGCGAGTCGATTACGCCATTTCGTGCGGCACTACGCGCCCCCGGCGTACCGGACTTCTGGAGCTCGCTGCACGGCACCGGCCTCGTCGCCTTGGACGGGGAAGTGACGCGGCAGGCACTCACGGTGGCCTACGTGAACGACTTTCGATTCATGCTCTACATGAGTTTCCTGGCGCTACCGCTCCTGCTACTGATGCGCAAACCGCCGACCGCGCGCCAGCGTTGATCGTGCACCGCGCGGCAGCGGGCACCGGTCGGACGTAGAGTGGGACCTTTTCGGGAGCCGAGAGATGTTCCAACGCCACCTCCTCCTTGCAGCGCTCGTCGCGAGCACGCTGGTAATCGCCGGCGGATCCGGCGCGCAGCCTTCCGCCAAACGCGCGGTCGCCGAACGCGTCATCGAAGACTCGCCCTACGCCATCGAGGTGGACGCCGAAGCAAAAGCATTCGTCACAGCAACCGCAGAGAAAGCCATCAAGGAGCACTGCGCGAGCTGCCATGGGGCCGATCTGCGCGGCAAGCTCGGCGTACCGAATCTGATCGACTACGAGTTCCTATGGGGCATAACGTTCGAGGACACGAACGACGTGGGTCCCGTGACGGCGATCGAGCAAACTATCCGCTACGGCATCCGCAATCAGGATTGCCCCTCGGTGACCGCGTTGGCCCAATACGGCGACTGCCCCGATACGCGCTACTCGGAGATGCCCGGCTTCCTGACGCAGGGCATGCTGACGGGCGAGCAGATTCACGATGTGACCGAATACGTTTTGAAAATCGCTGGCCACGAAGCGGATGCTGCTGCGGCGGCCCGAGGGAAGGTCGATTTCGACGACGACTGCACGGAGTGCCACGGAGCCAAGGGCACCGGCTACACGCCGTACGGGGGCCCGAATCTGACAGACAAGGTGTGGCTATACGGGGGTGACCGCGCCTCGATCACAGCCTCAATCTCGGCGGGACGAATGGGCCGCTGCCCGGCCTGGGTCGGCACACTCGATGCGGCGACGATCAAATCCCTGGCCGTGTACCTCTGGAGCAGGCTCGGCCACGGCTAGGCTTCCAAGCCGGCGCCGCACCCCCAAAACAACAGGGCCCGCTATCGCGGGCCCTGCATCCGAACAAAAGGCTGATCGAAAGCTAGATCTGCAACCGACCCGTCGCGATACCGATCGTGTCGAGCTCGGCGCCGAACTTGTCGGCAACCGCCAACAGAAGATTCGAGGTCGGCAGATCCTTCTCGGCCACGATGTGCCGGCCGCCAGCCTCGATGCGGCCGCCCGCCGTGCCCACCAGCAGCGCCGGCACGTTGTGCCGATCGTGCAGCAAGCCGTTGCTCATGCCCGCGCCAAAGTACAGGAGCGAGGAATCAAGCAACGTGTGGTCGCCCTCGCGCGTGGCCTTGAGCTTGTCGATGAACTGACCGAGCTTGACCATGTGGTAAGCGCCGATCTTGGCGTAGGCCTCGAGACTCTCCGGCGTGTTCTTGTGGTGCGACGTCGAGTGGTGCGGCTCTTTGACACCAAGGAACGCGTAGCTGCGACCGCTGGCTTCGTGACCGACCATGAAGCTGAACGCGCGCGTCAGGTCGCCCTGGAACGCGAGATGCAACAGATCGTAGGTCACCGTCATGTGCTCGTCGAAGTCTTCGGGGATGCCGATGGGGCCACCCGACGCGCTGGCAATCGCTTCCGATCGCGACTGCATCTTCTGCAGCTGTTCCTCGACGCGACGCACGCTGGTCAGATACTCATCGAGGATCGCGTTGTCGCTTCCGCCGATCTTCTTCTGCAAACGCGACGTCTCTTGGAGCACCGAGTCCAACATGGACTCCTTGGCCTGTAGACGGGAAATACGCTGCTTGGATGTCCCCGGGTCGCCGAACATTCGCTCGAACGTGACCTGCGGATTCACGGATACGGGCAGCGGGCTCTTGTCGTCACGCCACGCCATCGTGTTGAAGAACACGCACGGATAACCGTCGCACGCGCCCGCCGACGTTCCCATGTCTTCCGTTCCAACCTCGAGGGAGTGGATCGGCGTGTCTCCACCGATCGCGTCGGCGATGTACTGATCGACCGACTTCTTCGACCGGATCAGATTGAACTCACCGTTGTGCGTCTGGGGGCCGCTGCCGTTCAAGAACGCGGCGCTAGCACCCATGTGGATGCCACCCATGTCCTTCTTGCCCTCCGGCGCCTTCATCTGGCTGATCGTGGTCAGGTGCTGCCGATGGGGCTCGAGCGGCTTCATGGTCCGGTTGAACTCCCAGTTCTTACCGGGCTTCTCCGGATGCCAGAGTCCTGGATAGATGCCGTTCGGCATGTAGATGGCACCGAACCGCAGACGCTCCGCTGCCGCAGTGCGGGTCTGTGCCGTCGCCGCCGGCACCATTGCATCGAGCAACGGTAGGGCGATGGCGGTACCAACGGCGCCGCGTAGAAACGTCCGGCGGTCCAAGTGCTTCTTCGTAATGAACATTGGCTACTCCCTCGTTTGCGCGACTGTGGCAGTCGCACCTGACGCAGCGCTATTCGTCCGCATTTGGAACGGATAGCTATCCACGATCCCCAACACAATAGACATCAAACTGTAATCGCGTTTGCCCGCATTTCGCACGATGCTGCGCACCACCGGCATGTCAGCCGGTTCCAGGCCGCGGCCGAGTGCATAGATCAACATGTTCTGCGTGACAGTATTGGCGAACAGCGTCGGTTTCGCCAGCAGAGCTTCGCGCAGCTGCACCGGACCGTCGACGGCCGTGCCGTCTGCCAGAATACCGGCCGAGTCGATCTTCAGGCCCTCCCGGGTGGTAGTGCGCCACGAGCCGTCGACATCGAAGTTCTCGAGCGCAAACCCTACCGGGTCGATGTTCTTGTGACACGCCGCACACGTTGGGCTCGCGCGATGCAGCTCGAGCGTCTCGCGCACAGTCGACGGTCGGCCCTTCGGAGCGCTCGCCTCGAGCGCCGGGACGTCCGCGGGCGGCTGCGGCGGAGGGTTGTTCCAGAACGTACTGACGATGTACTTGCCTCGAATGATCGGCGACGTACGCGAGAAAGCTGCGGTAATCGACAGGATGCTGCCATGACCGAACAGACCGCGGCGATTCGGGTCCGTGACCGCGACCTTGCGGAACCGTGAGCCGTAGACCCCCGGGATCCCGTAGTGGCGGGCGAGACGCTCGTTCACGAACGTGTAGTCGGCCGTCATGAGCTCGTTGACCGGCCGGCCCTCGCGCAGCACGTTGCCAAACAGCATCTCCGTCTCGGTGCGGAAAGCGTTACGCAGGTTGCCGTCGAAGTCCGGGAACATCAGCAGATCTGGCCGGGCGCGCGAATCGAGGTTGCGCAGTTGCAGCCACTGACCGACGAAGTTCTCGACGAGAGCCTGTGAACGTCCATCCGCGACCATGCGTCGGACCTGTGCTTCCAGCACGCTCGGGTCGTGCAATCGCCCCTTCTCCGCCAGACCGAGCAGCTCGTCGTCCGGCGTGCTCGACCAGAGGAAGAAAGACAACCGCGACGCCAGCTCGAAGTCGTTGATCCGATGATCGGAGCCCGCCGGCGCGTCGCCAGAATCGCTCTCGACCCGGAACAGGAACCAAGGGCTCACGAGCGTCCGCGCAACGGCATCGTGAATGCCGGCGTCGAAATCGCCGCCCTTTGCGCGGGCGTCCTTGTAGAACGTCATCAGCGGGGCGAGGTCGTCCTGGTCAACCGGCCGGCGATAGGCTCGCTTGGCGATGGCGGAAATGATCTTCTCGGCGCACCCCTGTTCCTCGGCCGCAACTGTAGGCCGGCAGGTGAAAACCCTCTGCCGACTCGGAGTATCGCTGACGCCCGTCACGTTGTACGGGCCCTCGATGGAGGTGTCTTCGATCCGAGGCATGCCGGACGGATTGTGGATCTCCTGCGTAGCCCGAAGCCCGGGCTCCCACGCGTTTTGCTCCCGCGTCGTCTGCTCGCGCCAGGTGAACGCCACCTCGTGCGGCCCCGCCGTAATCTGGATGTGGGGCGACGTCATCTTCGCGTCAACGGCAAAACCGGCGGCGTTGAAGCCTTCGGCGAGACTGAGCTCGTGATCCTCTTTGGTCCCGACCAGACTGGAGTGCACAACCTGGCCGTCCACGAGAATCAGGAACTCATGCGGCCTGTCATGGCCTTCCACGCCGTGATATCCCTCTTCGACTCCCCGCACGAGGCGACTGGAGAGCACGTACTCGCCATCGGCCGGGAAGTTGTGATGCACGGCCAGACCGCCGCGCGTGCCGAGCGGCAACCCCTCGAGGTGATAGTCCTGGGTCGTATCGAACGGTACGCGATAGGAACTCGAGCCGACGACCGCGTCCGCATTGCCGACCGCCATGTCGGCCACGCGCAGGCCCACGGTCAAATAGCGCTCCAACAGCAACGGTGAGGTTCGCAGCACGTCCGCGATGTTGTCGAATCCGAAGTCGCCGCCGTCGCTTGGCAGCAGCTCGGTGAGGTTGGCTTCGATCCCGAACAGATCGCGGACGGCATTCGCGTATTCGGCGCGATTCAGCCGGTGCACGGTCGTGGTCCCGGCGTACGGCTTCGCCTCGGCGGCTGCATCGAGCGTGCCTTCAAGCGCCGCGGTAAACGCCGTTCGCATCTCGGCTGGCGGCTGCGGCTGGTCGTGGGGCGGCATGGCGCCAATGCTCAACTTGTGGAGCACCTTCTCCCAAACGCCGGGATCCGTGTGGACGTTTTCCGGATGACGTTGGTCGAACGACAGCTCGGCCGTGAAATCCGAATCGTTGTGGCAATCGGAACAGTACTTATCGAGCATCCCCCAACGATCTTGGAGTGCTCCTTCCGGCGGCTTGTGGGCCAAGAACATATACGCCGCAGCACTCGCCGCAACGACGCCGACTCCCGCAACGTAACCCCAAGTCCTCACGGCTAACGACCCCCTGCCAAATTCGCCTGCGCCTGCCCTTGCTTCAGCTCGCGCAACAGAGCCGCGACCTCCTTCGGCTGGGCATGCTCGTCAAAATCCGTTGCCGCACCGACCGTCACCCGCGGCGGCCGCGGTGCCTGTTTGTCGACGACTTGCAGCGCGGTGAGACCCGCCGCGTCCTTCGCGTCGAGGTTGGCGCCACCGGTCGCAAGCGTGCGCACCAGGCTCAGCTTGCCGTCGAACGCCGCAAGATGCAGCGCGGTATCGCCTTCGTCCGACTTCGCATTCACGTCGGCGCCGGCCTTCAGCAGCACCTCAACAGCGTTAACCGGACTGCGGTCCGAAACCTCGCGGAACGGCGGCTCGGTGCCCTCGCGAATGTCGCCCGGGCCGCCGGCCATGCCGACGCCCTTGCCACCGTTCATGGCCACCATGAGCGGGGTCTTGCCGGCCAGTTTTGGACCGAACGTGTCACGCGGACCACCCTCGGCCTTCTTCGGTTTCCATTCGAGGTTGGCGCCATGCGCGATCAGCAGCTTCAAGGCCTCGACGTCGGCCGCCACGGCCGCGCGGAAGAACGGCGTGCCGTTCTCGTGGGTGTCGCAACACATCGACGTGGAATGCATCTGACCCTCGAACACGCGGTTCGGATCGGCACCCTTGTCGAGCAACAGGCTGACCAGGTCGAGTGCCGTCAGCTTGTTGTCGTGGTTGGCACGCAACCGCGAACCGTCCTTCGCGCGCCAGTCCGTGGTCGCGTCGCGCATCAGCACGGCGTAGTACAACGAGCCGTCTTTGGGCTGCGCGCCGAGGTCGAGTAATTTCGCGGCCAGATCGAACCGATCGTTGATGATGGCCAGCATCATCGGCGTCGCTTTATCGCCGTTGGCGATATTCAAATCCGCTCCGCCCTCGACGAGCCGGCGCACGATTGCCTCATCGCCATCCCGCACCGCCCACATGACTGCGGTGAAACCGCCGGTAGGAAAGTCAGTCCGCGTGCTGCGCTTCGTGAGCTCCGAAAGCCGGGCCTGCAGATTCGGGTCGGCACCTGCCTTCAGCAGGGTGTCGACCACGTCGAGGTGCCCTTCGGCCGTCGCCCACATCAGAGCCGTTTCGTCTTGCAGCGACTCGCGCGCGTTGACGTCGGCCCCGTGATCGATCAGCAGCTTTACGGCGGCAACGCCACCGGCTCGCGCCGCAGCCATCAGCGGTGTCTCGCCTTCACGCTCAGCCTTCTTGATATCGGCACCAGCTTTAAGCAGCACGCTCATCGTGGCGGCGTCGCCGTAGCGGGCAGCCTGCAGCAACGGCGTAACCCCGAAGCTGTTCGCAGCATTCACGTCGGCGCCGGCTTTCACCAGCATCTGCACGAGTTCGGGAGTGGACTGGTAAGCGGCCCACAACAGCGCCGAGGTTCCGTCCGCTTCCGGCGTGTTGACGTCCGCGCCGGCGGCCAGTTGTTTTTTGACCGCGTCGATGTCGCCGGTGCGCGCCGCGGCGGCAACTCCAGTGGCCGCAGCAGCGGCGTTCTGTGACATGGCGATCGCGACCAACGCCGCACCCACGCCCGCGATGACCCGATGACGACTCTGCTGGACGATTCTTGCGTGCATTCTCTCAACCCCCACGAAACAGGAATGACTGCGGCTCACCCCGACAAACCCACCTGGCCGCGCGTTTTCGCACTCTGCCCGGCCGATTTAGACGATGCCCAAAGATACCGCCGATAGGCCCGTCATTACTAGTCCGCGAAACACAAATTTTTCTCAGCGCGACATGGTGTTACGACTAATACTCTGGGCACCGCCAGGACCCCAGGTTACCGCGAACACTCGCGCGCCATGCGGATCTCCGGCCGCGAAGCCAAAACTGCTGCATCGATGCCGTCCACGGCACGACATAAGGGGCTATCGAAACCGTAGTCTCCGCACGACAAGCGGACGCGAGCGTAGCGCGCAATTGCCTGGCCGGACGGGGCCTTGGGCAGAGGCGGAGAGCCCCAAAACCCAGCGCTGCCGGTCCTTCGACTCCTTTCGAGGCGCCGCCGCGCATGTCGCCCATGACCTCGACGCTTCGCCTGGGGGAGTCAGTCATCCTCTCGCAACCTCTCAGCGGCAGCTCGCCTTGCGCGGCCAGCTAGCGCTGCGCGACCTTGGACGCTCGGTCGACGAGGGACGTGTCCCGCCACTCTTCGGCCAGCGCCACCAGCGCGCGTTCGTCGGGCCCGCCCCAGCGCAACCCCGCCAGCGATTCCGCCAGGGGCACGTCGGTTCGCAGGGTAGCGAGTTCACGGAACAGCCGCGCATCCTCCCTGTGTGCCGCGAGATTCGCGGCCAGCGCCTCCGCGCCACGCACGACCACGCGCCAGTCGGCGGCAGCCGCCGGAATCGCTTCGAGATGCGAGTACTCGGCCAGCACCGCCGCGGCGGACTTCGCGCCCCAACGCGGGACGCCGGGGTAACCATCAGCGCTGTCGCCTACGAGCGCGAGCCAATCCGGGATGGAAACCGGCGCCACGCCGAACTTCGCGCGCACGCCCCGCTCATCGAGCGTCCGGCGACGCATCCGATCGAGGCACACGACCTTCACCCCGCGCACACATTGGGTGAGGTCCTTGTCGGGCGAGCAGATCACGACACGATCGACGCCCCGCTGGCCTGCGAAACGCGCCGCGGCCGTCGCGAGCGCGTCGTCACATTCGAACTCGACCATGGGCCACACCACGAGGCCGAGCGCGCGGCACGCCTCTTCGGCCAGAGCGAACTGCGCGAATAATGCCGGGTCGAGCCCGTCGCCGGTTTTGTAACCCGGGTAGAGGTCGTTGCGAAACGACTCGATGACGTGATCGAAAGCGACGGCCACGTGCGTGACGTCGCGCTCCGCGAGCAGCGCCAGCAACGAGCGCACGAGGCCGCGCGCGGCGCCGACTTCGTTCCCGCCCGCGCTCGTACGTGACGGGCTGCCGTAGTACGCGCGGAACAGTTCGAACGTGCCATCGACCACATGCACTTGCATCGGCGTTGGTTTCGCGACGGTGAGAACCCGATGCTAGTCTAGGTGCAACGAATCGCGGGGATTTTCATGATGCGCTGGCTCGGCGTCGCTGCGGCTCTGTTCGCCTCTATCGCGGTCGCACAACCGCAACCGCCGAAACCCACACCGGCGTTTCCAGGTCAGACCGATGCGCCGGCGCCGAAGGACAAGTCGCGGTATCGCGTGACGGTGATCACCGACCAGCTCGCCGGCCCCTGGGCAATCGCGTTCCTTCCGGACGGCAACTTTCTCGTGTCCGAGTTCGCGGGCCGTCTTCGCACGGTGTCGCCGACCGGCACGGTGTCGGAACCGATCGCGGGCGTGCCACCCGTCAAGATCGTCGCCGCACAAGGTTTTCACGATGTAGCGCTCGATCCGGACTTCGCGACGAATCGCTACGTGTATTTCAGCTACTTCGCGCCGCCGAAAGGCGAAGAGGCCAAGCGTTGGCCGGTCGAGCACTTCTACAACGAGGTGTGGGAGAAGTCGCTTGCCGAGCGTCGCGTGCTCGATTTGGGTTTCGAGCGCGTCGGTCGCGCGAAACTGTCGGCGGACGATCGCAGGCTCGAGGATGTCGAAGTACTGATCGATGGCCGCGCGGAGCGCCGCCTCGCGTTCGCGCGCGACAAGACGCTGTTCGTCACGGGTGCCGATGCATTCCGGTTCTACGACAATGATCTCGACGGCGTCGAGCACGACTTTACGGCGGAGCCCGACATCCGCCGCAACTTCAGCGGCCGCGTGATCCGCATCAATCGCGACGGCACGATACCGAAAGACAACCCGTGGCTCGGCCGCGCGACGGTGCCGCGCGAGCTGTACGCGCACGGCTTTCGCGACCCCGAAGGCGCCGCCATCAACCCGGCGACGGGCGAGCTGTGGACGGTCGAGCACGGTCCACAAGGCGGCGACGAGCTCAACATCGTGCGCGCGGGTCACGACTACGGTTGGCCCGATGTGTCGTACGGCACGCAGTACGACGCACGCCGCACGGACGGCCGCAAGAACGTGCCGGTCGGTAACGGCTTGCACTCGATGCCGGGCGTCGACGAGCCGATCTACTTCTGGGTGCCGTCGATCGCACCGTCGGGCATGGCGTTTTACACGGCGGACCTATTCCCGAAGTGGCAAGGCAACCTGTTCGTGGGCGCGCTTGCGGACCAGCATCTCGTACGACTCGTGCTGAACGGCGACCGCGTCGTGGCCGAGGAAGCGCTGTTGACCGACTTGAAACTGCGCATTCGCGACGTGCGGCAAGGCCCCGACGGCGCGCTATACGTGCTCGCCGGCGACCAACTGCTCCGCCTGACTCCGCGCTGAGATCTCGAGCCCGCAGTGCGTCACCTCGACGTGGCGCGTGCACCGGGCGCCAGCATCGGAAGGGGCGGCAATTACTTGGCGGGAGGCGCCTCGCCGCCGGTCGAGCCGGCGAACAGTTTGCGGCCGTCCAAGAGAACGGAGCGCGCGTTCACGAGGTGACTGCCGTCGCGAGCGAGGCTGCCTTCCATCGTGACCGTGTCCTCGGGCTTCAACGAGTCGCGCTTCCAACCCTGGCGGATCAGCGAGTTTGGCCCGCCCATTTCGAACGCCCAGTTCACGACGGCGCCCTTGTCGTCGGTCACGTCGACATAGATGAAGATGTGCGGGTTCGTCCACTCCACCTTCGTGACCTTGCCCGTCAGCGTGATCGGCTTATTGATGTCGTACTGAGCGGGGAACGAATGGTGCGCGGCCGCGGGCAGCACGGGCGCGAGACCTACGCTCAAACACAGCAACAGAATCGCCCTTGGCTTCATGAGAGAACTCCGACGTCGATCGATGAATGTATCGTCATGCGCGGTCGAGCTTACTTGGCCGCAGCCTTCTCTTTCGCCTCGAGACCCATGCGTTTGACGAATTGCTCGTTCTCGAGACAGACCTCGTCGATCAGCTCCGCGTCCACGACGATGCGCTGCTTCAGCGTCACCGTCCATGGCTTCGTGTAGGCCTTGGGATCGTCGACCGTGACCTTGATCTCGAGGTGCCCGAAGTCCGGGCGCCGCATTTCCTCGCGTACCTTCGCCGCTTCGGTCAGCACGCTGCCGTTCCAGTCGATCCACGTGTCGTCACGCAGCCCGATCGTGTCGATGATCAGGGTATCGCCGGCCCATTTCGCCGACGAATACCCCTGCCACGCAGGCGTGGGTTCCTTCGGCAACGCACGCGCGTCCGTGAACACCTGGCGGTAGCCGGCATTCATCTCGTCCAGCACCACCAGAATGCCCGGCTTGTGGACGAACTTGAGCAGATGTGGCAATCCATACGCGCGCAGAAAGCTGTCCGGCAAACACCGGATGTGTGGATCGTCGAGCGCGAGATTCGCGGTCCGTTCCTTGACGATGGGCACCAGCCAGGGCTGGTACGGCAAGCCGTCCTTCATGTCGGCGCCCATGTTCGCCATGTAACGCGATGAGCCGATGTCGTTGCCGTTGCTGGCTACGTCACCGCCCTCCTTCGGCTTTCTCGGATTTCCAGCAGTCCAGATTCCGGAAAAGTCCGGCTTGCCGTCGGGCATCCGCGGCGCCGCAGCGGCCATATCGACCGTGCCGTCGGCTTTGCGTGGCACTCCGGCCGTCGCGTAACCGACCCACTGCGCCGCAGCGGGTAGAGACACGGAAGACATCAGGATCGTTACGGCAACGGTGGCGAGCGCTACGGTTGCGCGTCGATCGAAAAACAGATGCAGCATAGGACCCCCATTTGCGGCCAACGATCTGTTACGTCAACCGGAATCGATCTGCAAACTACACGGAACATTTCACCAGTGCCACCGTCACTCGGGCAGGACCGGTAGTCGTCGCACCCGGATCGCTCACCTGTGCAAAGACCGCCGTGTCCTCTACGATACTGGTCCGCCGCGGGCCAAGAGTCCATGCAACCCATCATCTCGATCAAGGGCCTGACGAAAACCTACGCGTCGGGTTTCCAAGCGCTGCACAGCACGAACCTCGAGATTCGGCGCGGTGAGATATTCGGTCTGCTTGGACCGAACGGTGCCGGCAAGACCACCTTGATCAACATCGTGTGCGGCATCGTGAATTCCACCGCCGGTGCTGTGAGCGTCGGCGGCCACGACATCCGCAAAGACGCGCGCGCGGCTCGCAACCTGGTCGGCCTCGTGCCGCAGGAACTCACGACCGACGCGTTCGAGACGGTGTGGGATACCACGATGTTCAGCCGCGGGCTATTCGGCAAGCCGAAGAGCGCCGCCTACTGCGAGAAGGTGCTGAAATCCCTGTCGTTGTGGGACAAAAAGGACAGCAAGATCATGACGTTATCAGGCGGCATGAAGCGCCGCGTCATGATCGCGAAAGCGCTTTCGCACGAGCCGCAAGTGCTGTTCCTCGACGAGCCGACGGCAGGCGTCGATGTCGAGCTGCGCCAGGATATGTGGAACGTCGTGCGCGAGCTGCGCAGCTCCGGCGTGACCATCATCCTGACGACGCACTACATCGACGAAGCCGAGGAAATGGCCGATCGGATCGGCGTCATCCACAAGGGCGAGATTATCCTCGTCGAGGACAAGGCCGAGCTCATGCGGAAACTCGGCAAGAAACAGATGACACTGCATCTGCACACGCGGCTGCGACTCGCTTCCCGCCGAGCTCGAGCAGTTCCGGCTCGAGCTGAACAACGAAGGCGCGGATCTCGTCTATACCTACGACACGCAGAGCGAGCGCACGGGCATCACGACGCTGCTCGCCGCGCTCGCCGCCGCCGGCATCCGGTTCCGCGATCTGAGCACCAGCCAGAGCTCGCTCGAAGACATCTTCGTGAACCTCGTGAAGCGCTCCGCATGAACTGGTACGCCGTCCGCGCGATCTACTACTTCGAGATGGCCCGCATGTGGCGCACGGTCGTGCAGAGCATCGTCGCGCCCGTGCTGTCGACGTCGCTGTACTTCGTCGTGTTCGGCTCGGCGATCGGCTCGCGTATCACGGTCGTGGACGGCACGAGCTACGGCGCGTTCATCGTGCCCGGCTTGCTGATGCTGTCGCTGCTGACCGAGAGCATCGGCAACTCCTCCTTCGGCATCTACTTCCCGCGGTTCACGGGCACGATCTACGAGGTGCTATCGGCGCCCGTGTCAGCGGCCGAGATCATCCTCGGCTACGTGGGAGCGGCGGCCACGAAGTCCGTCGTGCTGGGGTTCATCATCCTCGGCACGGCCGCGCTGTTCGTGCCGCTGACGATCGCGCACCCGTTCTGGATGGTGGCGTGTCTGGTCGTGACGGCCGTTACGTTCAGCCTGTTCGGTTTCATCATCGGGCTATGGGCCGACAGCTGGGAGAGGTTGCAGGTGATTCCGCTGCTCGTGATCACGCCGCTGACGTTCTTAGGCGGCAGCTTCTACTCGATCAACATGCTGCCGCCCGTGTGGCAGACCGTCACGCTGTTCAATCCCGTGGTCTACCTGGTCAGCGGGTTTCGCTGGAGCTTCTACGAGATCTCCGACGTACACGTCGGCGTCAGCTTCGGCATGACAGGGGCGTTTCTGCTGATTTGCCTGGGCGTAACCTGGTGGCTGCTGACCACCGGCTACCGACTCAAGAAATAGCGGGCCGTTCATTATGCGTACGCCATCGAAGCACGAGCGCCACACCGCTGCTGCGCTCGCGGGCGCCGCCCTGCTGTGCTTGCACACCGCCAGCGCGCAGGAAATCGCGCTGAGCTACACGGCGGCGCAAGCGCAGCGCGGCAAGGCCGCCTACGAGCCCGACTGCCTGCCGTGCCACGGGGCGAACTTGAACGACGGCCCGCTGGCTCCGCCGCTCAAAGGAGCGGAGTTCATCGCGAAGTACGGCGGTAAGACGGCCGACAACCTCTTCAAGGTCATGCGCACCCGCATGCCCTCGCCTGCGCCCGGCGCGCTCGAGCCCGATGCGTACGCAGCGATCATGGCGTACATGCTGCAGCAAAACGACATCGTCGCCGGCGAGCGCGAGCTGACTGCCAACGTGAGCGAGCTCGCACGCATGTGGGTCCCGGCAGGCGGGTTCAGTTTCATGACGTTCTCGCCTTACCTCGCGAAACCGCCCGTCGACAAGCCGAGCGTGCTCGAGCACTACACGCCGGTCACGGACGAGCAGTTGCGCGACCCGCCCGCGACGGAGTGGCTCGCGTGGCGCCGCACGTACGACACGCACGGATTCAGCCCGCTGAAGCAGATCGACAAACGCAACGTCGCGCAGCTGCGCGTGGCGTGGACGTGGTCGCTACCGCCGGGCTCTAACGAATCCGTACCGCTGATGCACGACGGCGTGCTGTTTGCGTTCGGCTTCGGCGATCAACTGCAGGCGCTCGACGCACGCACCGGCGACTTGCTGTGGCACTACACGCATCCGCTCGAGCCCCCCGCGCGACCGAACCACAAACGCGGCATCGCGCTGTATGGCAACAACGTCTTCATCGGCACGTCCGACGCGCACCTGATCGCGCTCGACGCGCGAACGGGCACGCTCGTGTGGGACACGAAGATCGCGGACTTCACGCGCCGCGAAAGCATCTCGGCCGGGCCCGCTCGTCGCCGGCGGCAAGGTCATGATCGGCACCACGGGCACAGGCGTCGGCGCGGCACTCGGCGGGCCCCAGATCGTGGGAGTGAACGCCGAGACCGGCGTCGTCGAATGGCGCGTCCACACGATCGCGCAGCCCGGCACGCCGGGCGGCGACAGCTGGAATGGCGTGCCGGTCGAGCGTCGCAGCGGTGCATCGGTGTGGAACACCGGCAGCTACGATCCCGATCTCGGCCTCGCCTACTTCGGCACCGGCAACACGTACGACACAGGGCCGCTGCTCGACGCGCGGCCCGGCGTCAGCAACGCGGCGCTGTATACGGATTCGACGCTCGCGATCGACGCGAAAACGGGCCGGCTCGCGTGGGCGTTCCAACATCTGCCAAACGACCAGTGGGATCTCGACTGGTCGTTCGAGACCCAGCTCGTGAAGCTGCCATCGCTCGGCGGCCCGCGCACGGTGACACTGTCGTCCGGCAAGATCGGCATCTACGAAGCCATCGACGCCGCAACGGGTCAGTTCGTGTTCGCCCACGACTTAGGGCTTCAGAACATCGTGACGGCGATCGATCCGGAAACCGGCGCCAAAACGATCAACCCCGAGGTCATGCCGGGCGACGGCAAGCTGAAGCTCGTCTGCCCGCACGGCGCCGGCGCGAAGAATTTCCAGCCGGCCTCTTACGACGCGGCATCGCAAATCCTGATCGTGCCGCTGAACGAAGCCTGCATGGACATGTTTCCGGTGCCGGGCGGCGGCGGCGGCGGCGGACTTTCCTCGGGCATGAACTGGGGCATCCGGCCGATTCCGGGTAGTGACGGCAAATACGGCCGGCTCCAAGCGATCCATCTCGGCAAGCGCCAGGTGGTGTGGCAAACACGGCAGCGAGCGCCGCAGAGCTCGGGCGTGCTCGCGACCGCCGGCGGCGTCGTGTTCGCGGGCTCTCTCGATCGGTATCTGCGGGCCTACGACAGCGGCAATGGCAAACAACTCTGGGAACAACGCTTGAACGACGTGTCGAGCTCGAGCCCGATAACGTACAGCCTCGACGGCCAGCAGTACGTCGCGATCGTGACTGGCCAGGGCGGGTTCCACGCCGCCAGCTATAGCGCTCTGGTGCCGGAGCTGCAAAATCCACCGGACAAAGGCGCCGCGATCTGGGTGTTCGCGCTCCCGAAAAATTGAGCTTCGCGGGTGCGGCGCGCCTCTTCTGCGGCCGCGGGCTGGGCGGTAGGATAGCCACCAGCCTTCTAGCAGGTGTCACCATCTAATGAGCAACCCCTTCGCCTGTCTCGTCGCTGCGGCCGCGATTGTCTTTGCAGTCGCGCCACACCCCGCTCTCGCCCAGTCCGCGCGCGGGGGTCATCCGGACTTCAGCGGTTTGTACTTCCCGGGCGGCGGCCGCAGCCAGACGCCGCAGCAATTGCCCTACACGCCCGCGGCGAAGAAGCTCGCCGACAGAGTACGCGAGTCACTTCACGCTCGACGATGACCCCGGCCGCTACTGCATCTGGCCCGGCATGCCGCGTGCCGTGTGGGGCGCACCGTTCACGGTGGAGATCCAGCAGCGGCCACAGGACGTGTCGATCTACTGGGAGGGCTACGGCATGTACCGCAAGATCTACATGGCCGATCACAATCCACCGAAGCCGGTGCTGCCTTCGGCCATGGGCCTCTCGGTTGCACATTGGGAAGGCGACACGCTGGTCGTCGAAACCACGAACTTGAAGGCCTATCCGTACATGACGAGGATGGCGACATCTTCCGACGCCCACGTCGTCGAGCGACTGCACCTGGAAGAACGCGACGTGAAAGGCGAGAAGCAGAAATTCCTGGTCAACCAGCTCGTGCTGACCGACCCCAAGGTCTACACGGAGCCGATCAAGATCACGGCGACGCTGCAGTCGCGGCCCGACCTGAACCTGCTCGAGTACACCTGCACCGATACGCTCTGGGAAGACTACTTGAGCCAGCGCGGCCTCACGCTGCCGGACCTCGACGCGCTGCCGAGCGCGGAGCACTGAACCCATGCGCAGCACGATTCGTTTTGATCGTGGCGGGCTGTGCGCTGACGGCGCTGCCGGCAGCCGCACACCACTCGTTTGCCATCTACGACATGTCGCAGAACATCGAGTTCGAAGGCGTCGTCGATGTCGTGAAGCTGCGTAATCCGCACATGGCCATGACGCTCGTGCAGACGAAAGCCGACGGCTCGAAGGTGACGATCAACTTCGTCGAAGGCGCTCCCGCCAACATGATCGTCCGCCTCGGGCTGAAGCCGGAAGACATCGCACCCGGCAAAAAGATCAAAGCCATTGGCGCGCCGCGTCGCGACAATCCGAACGAGTTCTTCCTGAAGGCCGTGATCCTGCCCGACGGGCAGAAGTTCTCCGTCATCAACTAACGCCGGGTCTTCGCGAGCGCGCGTTTTTCGGCTCGCGACAGGCGCTTGATCTCGTGCTCGCGCCGTTGTGCGGCAGCTACGGCTCGCGACGACCTCGTTATAGATAAGCTTCACCGGCAAACGCGCACGCGTGTATTTCGCACCGCGTCCGGCGTTGTGAGCCGCGATCCGTGCAGCCAAGTCGCGCGCGACGCCGGTGTACAAGGTGCGATCTGCACAGCGGACGATGTAGACGTACCACATCCGCGGAGCTAGAAACGACGCCGGCCACGCAAGGTGGCCGGTGTCCATGCTAGTTCGACAGTTGATCGCGCCCGCGCGCTAGAGCCCCAGCGCGTTCAACAACGTGTCGTTGTACATGATGTACCGGCCGAACACGATTACGCCGAACCACATCAATAACGACACGCCGCCACCACCTTGGCGCTCATCGGCGCATTGCCGTCCGCCGGTACGGCATCCGTCGCACGAGCGATGCCTGCGACGTAGAACACCAACACGTTCACGCCCGCGATCAGAATCAGCGTCATCTTGATCTGAAAGGCGAGATTGGTTTCAGGTACTCCTGCGGCCCACCTATCGGGTTGCCGCCGACGAAGATGAGCCCCGTAGCAAGTTGATCGTAAAACCGATCACGCCCAGCGGCACGAAACGCTCGAGCGACTTGATCGGAATGCCCTTTGCCGACTCCGAGAATTCTGAGATCGATGAGCCCGATCGCTACCGATCATCAGCGCCATGCCGAAGAAATGCAGGATCTCGCACACCGGCCACACCCAATCGTGCGTCGCAACGTAGTCGTTGACGCCGGTGCTCAACAGGATCTTGTATGAAGGTATCAACCATGGCCCTGAGTTCCCGTTTGAAACCGCGGCCGCCCTAGAAGCCGAACCAGGCTTGGACGAATGCCGGATACTCCGTCAAACGTCCGGCGCAGATCGCGAGCGACCAGAGCACGAGCGAAGCGATCGCGAACCGTTTGACGCCCGGTGGCACACCCGTGTTGTTGATGACGGCGGGATCGTTGAACACCTTGGCCTTCGTGAGTTCGAGATTCACCATCGCGAGTGCGATCATCGAGAGCTTCACGAAGAACATCCAGTTGTGCAGATCGTTGCTCGCGTTCGCCGCGAGCAGCGACAGCCCGGAGAATGCGTTGATCGTGAAACCGAGGTACATCCACGGAAACAGCTTGCGCAGCGCGTTGATCTTGATCTCCGGCACGAAGCCGAGCAGGCGCAGCGCGACGATCGGAGTTGATGCCTACGATGATGGCCAGGCCCATCGCGTGCAGCGACAGAATCCACGTGTACGCCCAGAACGACGGCGACTCTCGCACCCATACGGCGTAGGCGCTTTCTCAATAGCTTCGATCATCGGAGACTCCTTATCAGCGGCCGTGGACGACGGCACCGCCGAGATTCGCGCGCCGGCGCACCTGCCTTCTCGGTGGGCTGCGCCTCGGGCGCGTCTGGGGTCAGCTTCAGGAACGTCAACACGCCGGCCGCCAGTAGCGAGCCGAGCGCCATCACGATCGAGATCGCTGGCACGCCATATCCGCCCTGGAACAGGAATCCGGCAACGGCCGGCGCCAGCACAGACCCGCCGCGACCGACGCCGATCGCGAATCCCGTGCCGGTGGCACGCACGTGCGTCGGATACGCGTGCGCGAAGATCGCGTACAAGCCGACGATGCCGGCGTTCGTAAAGAAGCCCGCGAAGAAACACACCAGTGCCGAGATTGCCGATATCAGCGGGCGGCTGAGCGATTTGGCCGAAGATCATGACGAGGACCGTCGACAGCACAAGCACGGCCATCGTCAGGACCTTGACGCTGTAGCGCATCGTCAGCAACCCGAGCACCGCGCCACCCGTCGCGCCACCGGCCATGTACCACGTCAGCACGCCGCCAGCCGGTCGACGGCTGGAAGCCCAGCTGCACGACGATGACCGGCACCCACTTCAGGATGTAGTAGAAGGTCGTGATGTGGAAGAAGTAAGCGGCCGCACAAACGATCGTCGTCGCGATGAGGCCAGGCCGGAAAATATCGCATGACCGAGCGCTTGCGGGTCTCTTCGGACACCTCCGGCAGCGCCGTGACCGTCGGCTGACCGATCAGCTTCATCGCGCTGATTGATCTTCTCCAGCGCGCCGGCCGGCTGCTTGCGCGCGAGCCAATGCACGGACTCGGGGATCAGGAAAAACACGATGGGAATGAACACGATGCGTCGTCGCGCAACCGAAGTAGAAGACCGCACGCCAGTCGTGATCGCGGAGCAGCCACGAGGCGACGACGCCGCCGACCGCACCCACGGCCGGATAGCCGATCGACATCACCGAGACGCTCAGGTGCTTGTTCTTCGCGTTCGAGAACTCGGCCGCGACCGCATTGACGGCCGCCAGCATGCCGCCGATGCCGAGGCCGGTGATGACGCGCCATGCCGACAGCATCGCGAGACCGTTGGGCGTCGTCTTGTCGATCGTTGTGACCATGATCATGCCGACCGCCATGAGCGACGAGGCAGCCGAGCATCAGCGGCCGCCGGCCGACCTTGTCGGCGACACCGCCGAGGAATATCGAGCCGATGGCCATGCCGACGAGCTCCGCCACGAGCACGAGCCCGAGCACCCCGCGGTCGATGCCCCACTCCTGCATGATGCCCGGCGACGCATAGCTGATCGACAGCACGTCGAAGCCGTCGAGCCCGTTCAAACCTATGGTGATCGCCGATGATGATGACCTGCATCCAGGTCATCGGCGACTTCAAAAGAATGTCACGCGGATCGCTATGCACGAATGCCTCCCCCGGCCGGCTGTCTTCGGCAGCCTACTCGACTCGAGCGTAGCATTTTCCTAGTTGCGGGCCTAATTACGAAGAACACACTCAAACTGCTCGAGCTTTGCTGCCGCGCCCGAATACGGTATTTTCTCGCGTCTCGCCAAGCATTGCACGGAACATAATCGTGAACCGTCTCAGCGCCGCCCTCATCGCCGCAGCTCTCGCGACGCTCGCTACGCAGGCGAGCGCGCAGTGGCCCGAATACCCAACGCAGAACGTGCCGAAGAACGCCGACGGCACGCGAAATCTGAAAGGGCCGACGCCGCGCACGGCGGATGGCCATCCGGATCTCACCGGCAGCTGGGAGATCTACTTCAACTCGATCGCCGCCGCGCCGCCGCCGGGTCAGGCGAGCCCATCGCGGTCACAGCAAGACACGTCCGGTGGCGGCGCCGAGAATCAGCTCGGGCTCACGCCGAGCACGCCGCCCGTCGATCCCGAAAGCGCCGCCGCGCGCAACGTTCTTCGATATCGGCGCGAACATCCAGGACGGGCCGCCGTTCCAGCCTGGGCGCGCGGAGCTTGCGCGAGCAAGCGCATGGCGGACAATCAGAAGGACAATCCCGACGCGCATTGCCTGCCGATGGGTTTCATGCAGCTGCATGGCCATCCGCAACCGCGCAAGATCGTGCAGACGCCGAAACTGATCGTGATCATGTACGAAGGCAACCAGGGACTGCGGCAGATCTTTCTCGATGGCCGCCCGCTGCCGAAAGTCGACGAGGACTTGCAGCCTTGGTGGTACGGCTATTCAGTCGGCCACTGGGAAGGCGATACGTTGGTTGTCGAATCCGTGGGGTTCCGTGATGACGGCTGGCTCGACGTGTTCGGCAGCCCGCTGACCGACAAAGGCAAGCTCATCGAGCGCTGGCGGCGACCGGACTACGGCCATATGGAAATCGATGTCACGGTCGACGATCCGAAGGCCTATACGAAACCTTTTACCGTCCGGGTCAGTCATCAGATCATGCTCGATCAGGAACTGATCGAATTCATCTGCAACGAGAATGAGAGATCGTCGCAGCACTTTGATCCTTGAGGAGTACGTCATGAAAGCGCATTGGGTCTTTGCATTCGCCGTCTTCGGCTTGGGTCTAGCCCAAGGGCCCGCTGCCGCTCACCATTCGTTTGCGGCCGAGTTCGACCGCAGCCTGCCCGTCACGGTGACCGGCACGGTCACGAAGGTCGAGTGGGCCAACCCGCATGCGCGGTTCTACCTCGATGCCAAGGACGACTCCGGCGCCACGGTCAACTGGGATTTCGAGCTCGCGAGCCCGAACGGCCTGATGCGCCAGGGCTGGACGCGCAACTCGATGAAGCTCGGCGACACCGTGACGGTGACCGGCCACCGCGCGAAGAACAACCCGCACGTGGGCAACGCGAGCACGGTCACGTTGGCCGACGGCAAAAAGCTGTTCGCGGGCTCCTCAGGCGACAACGAGGCCCCCGAAGGCGCGAAACCGGCGCAGTAGTGAGCACCGCAGCGGAAGCGAGCGCGCGGCGGGCCGGCATCGCGCTGGCTGTTGACCGCCGGCGTGCTGGCAGCGTGGACGCTGCCGGCCGACGCGCAATGGCCCGAATTCGCCGCTCGTGGCGTGCCGCGCAAACCTGATCACAGCGTCAATCTCGAAGCCCCGACGCCCCGCGCCGCGGACGGGCATCCTGATCTGTCGGGCGTTTGGGAGCGCACCGGCCCCGGCGGCCTCACCCCCGACTTCGCGGCATTGCAGTCGAAGGACGGCGGCCCGCCGCAGGCCACATTCTGGAGTCTCGGCGCCGGGCTCACCGGCGGCCTGCCCTACCAGCCGCTGGCGGCACAGCTGCGGGCCGAGCGCATGGCCAACAACCAGAAGAACAATCCCGACGCGCATTGCCTGCCGATGGGCCTGATGCAGCTGCACCTGCACCCGCAACCGCGCAAGCTGGTACAGACGCCCCGGCTCATCGTGATCATGTACGAGGGCAATCAGGGGCTGCGGCAGATCTTCCTCGACGGCCGGCCGCTGCCGACGCCCGGCGACGACCTGCAGCCCTGGTGGTACGGCTACTCGGTCGGGCACTGGGAGGGCGACACCCTGGTCGTCGAGACCGTCGGGTTTCGCGACGACGTGTGGCTCGACGTGCAGGGCAGCCCGTTGACCGGCCGCGGCAAGCTGACCGAGCGCTTCAAGCGCCTGAACTACGGGTCGCTACAGATCGATGTAACTATCGAAGATCCAACAGCTTACATACACCCCTTCACGGTTCGAGTGAATCAAAAACTGTACCCCGACGCAGGAGCTGATCGAGTTCATCTGCGAAGAGAACGAAAAGTCCGTCCGGCATTTCGACAAGTGAGCCGCGACGCCGCGACTCGGCGCGGGGGCCGCCGCGTGCTATAAAGGCTGTGTTCAGCTTCAATATCTTAGGCTTCGCCCTATTCGGGATGGCTGCCAACGCGGTCATTGGGGTGAGAAGTGCAACGCCAACAGATTCATCGGCATTTTTGCATCGTCGCGCTGGTCTGGCTCGGCCTCACGGCGTGTAGCCGCGAAGAGACGCCGCCGCCTGCCGCCGCCGACTATCAGCCCGCCTCCCTGCTCGAGGCCGTGTTGCTCGGCGATCGTCCGGCCGTCGACGAATTCATTGCGCTCGGTGCGGATGTGAACGCCGCGGAGGAAGACGGCACCACGCCCTTGATGCGCGCCGTGCACGGCGGGTTCCCGGATATCGCGAAGCGCCTGATCGGCGCGGGCGCAGACGTTGCCGCACGCAACCGTTACGGCGTCACGGCTCTGTACCTCGCGGCACGCGGCGGCGACGCCACGACGACCCGTGCGCTGCTGATCGCCGGTATCGACGCGAACACGTCGTTGCCCGGCGGCGAAACCGCGCTGATGACCGCCGCGCGCAGCGGCCAAACTGACGTGGTCGGCGTACTGCTCGCCGGCACCAACGCGGTGGAGTCGCTGGCCGATCTTGCAGGCACCAACTCGACGAACGAACGCTCGGGTTACGCAGCGACGGAGAATGCCGGCTATGGCGGAACCGAGCGGCGCACCCCTGAGCGCAACCGCGCCGATGTGAACGCGCGTGAACACCGCTACGGCGACACTGCGTTGATGTGGGCCGCCGTCGCGGGCCACGTCGATGTGGTGCGCTTGCTGATCGAAGCCGGCGCCGACGTGCGCGCGGTCGACGACGAGGGTGTCACGGCGCTGCATCTGGCGCGCGCGAACGGGCATACCGAGGTTGCAGCCGCCCTACTCGCGGCCGGCGCGGAACCGAACAGCTGAGCTTGGGGCGAAGCCGCCCCTGCCTAGAACTTCACCTTCACGCCCACGCGTAACGTGCGCGGTTCCTGCGCGCGACTGACGCGGCAGTCCGTGACGTCGCAGTCGATATCCGCCGAGCTGGCGCCGGGAGGATCGAGCCCCGGCACGTAGGCCGGATACCAATACACGATGTCCTTACCCTTCGAGTTCGGCACGTTCAGCAGGTCCGCGTACCACATCATGCGACCGACCGTATACGCGCCGCGCACGCTGATCGTCGTCTCGCCGCCGGCGCGGTGTGCGTTATCCGGTGTCAATGCGTACTCGCCGAGATAACGGACGCGCAAGCTCGCTTCCCAGCGATTCTTGACTGCCTGAATACCGAACTCCGCGGCATGCTCGACCGACCCTTCAATATACGACCCTTCCGGATTGTCCACGTACCGCGCGTTGCTGCCGGTGTACACGGCGTCGATGCCGAGCCAGTCGACCGGTCGCCAGAACAAGGTGAGCTCATAGCCATCACGACGCGATGCACCTCTTGGCTCGACGGAGTTCGAGTCACCGACGAAAATCAACTCGCTGTCGAGGTCTAGCCACCAGTATGCGGTCGTGAGCTTCACGGCACCGAGTTCAAACCGCGCGCCGGCCTCGTAGCCGGTGCCCGGCGACAGGCCTGGCACCGGATCCGTCGTGTTGACGATGCCGCGCGCGTCGTTCGAATGGAATCCGCGCCCCCAGTTGCCGTAGAACTCGACCTGCTTGCTCAACGCCCACGCGAGGCCCACCTTCGGCGACGTGAGCGACTCGCTCTTGTGGCCGGCGAAGGAGCCAGGCGTCCTGGCCGTCACGTCGAAATCATAGAAGTCGCTGCGCACGCCACCCATGAGGCGTAGCTTCTCCGTGGGCGACCAGGTGGCCTCGGTGAAGCCGGCCACCGACGGCTCGCGAATCGAGTTCTCGGAAATGTTGGCGACGAAATAGCCCTGGTCGTAGTGGTCGACGCCGACCTTGCCGATGTCGTCGTACCGGAACTCGCCGCCCACTTCGAGCTGGAGCTTGTCGCGCTCGACGACGGTTCGCGTGTAACGGCCGCCGAGGGTCGTGCGGCGGTCGAACTGGTTGATCTGGAAGTCGTAGGTTGGATTCGACTGCATCCACCAGTCGTAGTACTGCAGGTATGCCGACGCACGCCACTTCGCGCCATCGAGCTGCACACTGCCGATCCAACGCGACGTGTTGCCGTCCGCCGTAGCATCGAGCGCGCAAAACGCATCGGGGCACGCCGCCGTGCCGATCGCGCGCTCCGGGATCTGCTCCGTCGGGTGCCAATTCCCGTCGTAGCCCCACAGTGTGACGGCCAGCTTGCCGAACTCCGTGGGCCGCTCGTACTTACCGAACAACGCAGTGTGCGCGAGGCCCTCGGGCTGGCCCCACGGCCCGTCGTATGTCTTGCGCTCGATCAGGCCGGTCAGCAGCGCGTCGTTGGCGAGCTCCTTGGTGCCGCCGGCCGCGAGTCGGCCCCAGCCGTACTGCCCGGCCTCGACGCCGACGAACGGAGCCTCGAGCCGGTCGATCGTCGAGATGAACGACGCGCCGGCCATCGCAAAATCGCCGAGGTCGGCACGGTACGGGCCTTTGCGGTAGTCAATCCGCTCGACGACTTCCGGCATCATGCCGTTTACGTCGAGATATCCTTGGCCGTGGCCGTGGGAGCGCAGGTTCCAAGGCATGCCATCGACATAGGCGGTGAAGTCCGTGCCGTGATCGAGGTTGAAGCCGCGCAGGAAGTACTGGTTGGCTTTGCCGCTGCCGGAGTGTTGCACCGCCACCAGCCCCGGCACGGCTTCGAGCAGCTCGGCAACGCGCAACATGGGCCGTACGGCCAGGTCGGCGCCGCCCACGGTGCCTTCGCTCGCGGCGTCCGCGGTGCCGAGCAGCTGCAGGCTGCGACCGAACACCACGATCTCCTCGAGCTGATCGGCCGGGGGCGTCGCCGGTTGCGACTGTGCCGCGGCGGGTGCCGGCGCGTCCGCGGTCGCTTGCGCCGCGGCAACGTCCACGGCGGCCGAGCCAGGATGCACGAGATCAGAGGGGCGAGGCGAGAAACGCGCAGCAGTCGATTCATGCTCGATATTCTTGCGCGGAATCGCGGGCGCGTGGGCACCCGTACTCCCGCAATGACGCCTTCATGATGGGAACCGCGCCATGCTCGCAGCGCATCGTCGAGGCTGTCACGCTAATAACAGTTCTTTTAACTGCTAAACCCACGATCGACGCGGCCCGCAGGGGCGTTAGCGTCTCGGTTATAGTAGCGGCCCGCGCTCCTCCAGCCACCATTCGAGAACCATGAGCAAGATCCACAAGGGCAGCTGCTTCTGCGGCGCCGTCTCGATCACCGCCACGGGCGAGCCCGTCGCCATGGGGTACTGCCACTGCGAATCGTGCCGCCAATGGTCGGCGACGCCGATCACGGCCTACTCCTTGTGGCGCCCGGAGAGCGTGAAGATCACCGGCGGCGCGGAGCATCTCGGCACCTTCAACAAGACGCCGCAAAGCTCCCGCAAGTGGTGCAAGACCTGCGGCGGCCACGTGATGAGCGAGCACCCGAAGATCCGGCTCGTCGACGTGTACCCGGCCGTGCTGCCGACGCTCGACTTCAGGCCGCGCGAGCACATCCACTACCAGGAAGCCGTGCTGCGGATCGTCGACTCGCTGCCGAAACACAAGGACCTGCCGAAATCCGGCCGGCGGCTCCGGCGTGTTGCTGCCTTCGTAACCGCTAGAGCAGCAACGCCGACGCCAGCGCGAGGAAGATCAGGAACCCCATGCTGTCGGTGATGGCCGTCAGCAGGATGCTGCTGCCCATGACCGGGTCGCGGCCCAGGCGCTCGAGCACCAGCGGGCACGCCACGCCGACGACCGACGCCACGAGCATGTTCAGCACCATGGCGGACGCCATGACGGCGGCGAGCCCGACCGAGTGATATAGCAGCAGCGTCGCGAACGCCATCACCATGCCCCAGAGCGCGCCGTTGATGATGCCGATCGCGAGCTCCTTGCGCAGCAGGAACAGCATGTTGCTGGCGTTCAACTGCGACAGCGCGATGCCGCGAATCACGAGCGCCACGGTCTGATTGCCGGTGTTGCCGCCGATGCTCGCGACGATCGGCATCAGCGCCGCGAGCGCCGTGAGCTGCGCGATCGAGCCTTCGAAGCGGCCGACGACGCGCGACGCGATGAACGCCGTCAGCAGGTTGACCCCAAGCCACGCGAGGCGCTTGCGGCCGCTCTGCCAGATCGGCGCGAACAGATCCTCGTCCTCGCTCAAGCCTACCTGGCTCAACGCCTGCTTGAACGAATCCTGTTTCAGATGCTCGAGCACGGCATCGACGGTCAGCATGCCGACGACCTGGTTGTGCAGGTTCACGACGGGCGCCGAGATCAGGTCGTAGCGCTCGAACGCCTCGGCCGCCTCGTCGTCGGTGTCGCTGGTCAGAAAATACGTCGGAGCCGCGTCCATGACCTCGTCTGACGCGCAGATTGCCGTCGCGCACGAGCAGCCTGTCGAGCGGCAACAGTGCCCTGCAGCACGTTGTCGCGATCGACGACCGTCAGACGACGTCAGCTGCGTCGGGCAAGCTGCCGCGGCGGCGCAACGACGCGAGCGCCTCCTCGAGCGTGACGTCGGCGCGAACGGTCACGACCTCGAGCTGCATGATCGCGCCGACGCTGCCCTCGGGGAACGACAGCACCGACTGCACCTCGGCGCGCTCGTGCGTGCTGAGCTGCGCGAGCACGGCATCGACGCGCTCCTGCGGCAGATCCTGCACGAGGTCGGCGAAGTCCTCCGCCTCCATCTGCTGGCCGATCGCGACGAGCTCCGGCTCTTCGAGTAGCGCCACGAGCGAAGTCCGGATCGGCGCCGCGAGCTCGAGCAGCACGGCACCGCGGCGCTCGCGTCGGATCAGGCGCCAGGCGGCGATGCGCTGTTCCTGGCGCAGGCTCTCGAGCACGAACGCCGCGTCCGCCGGGTGCAGGCTGTTCAGCTTCTTCTCGAGCTCGACGGCGTGTTGCCGCTCCACGAGCGACTGCACGAGCGCGTGCTTGCGGGTATCGGTGCGCGCCACGAGCTGGTTGACGAGCGCCTGACGGTCGAGCAACGCGATGACAGCCTTCAGCGTCGCGTCGAGATTCTTGTGATGTTCACCTTCGCTGCGCACGAACCGCTTCCCACGTCACGGACCGTTTGGCGTCGCGGTAGTGTACTCGTTGCGGCCTCACGGCGGCCGATGTTCGTCGATCACGCACACGCGCGAAATCGTGCTGCTCGCGTTGGTGCACGCGTACGATCAGGAACGTCGCGACGATCACGAGACCCACGACGAGCCCCCACCAGAGCCCGACGGCGCCGTAACCGACGACAAACCCGAGCGTGAGGCTCACCGGCATGCCGATGCACCAGAACCCGACGACGTTCACGATCATCGGCACGCGCGTATCGCCGAGCCCGCGCAGCAGTCCGATCGACACGACCTGCAGACCGTCGAACACCTGAAACACGCCGGCGATCGGCATGAGCAGCACCGCGAGCGCCAGCACGGCCGGGATCGCTCGTGTACGCGCCGCGACAGGAGCTCCGGCGCACCGATCAGCAGCACGGCCATCAACGCCATGAAGCCGGCACCGACGGCGAGAGCCGCGACCGTCGAGCGCCGCACTCCGCCCGCGTCGCCGCGACCCACCGCATGGCCCACGATGACGGCCGCCGCGGACGCCACACCGAGCGGCACCATGAAGGTCAGCGACGCGAGGTTCAGCGCCACCTGGTGCGCCGCGACCTGGGCGACGCCGAGCCAGCCCATCAGCAACGCGACGACGCCGAACGACGCCCGACTCGAGCAGGAACTGCGCGCCGATCGGCGCACCGAGCACGCAGCATGCGGCCGAGCGCCGCCTGCGTCGAGCAGGTTCGGCGCGAGCCGCCGCAGGTAACGCCTGCAAGCTGCGGCCAGCCGAGGGCGAGCAGCAGTGCGGCCATGAACCAGCGGCTGACCGTCGTCGCCCACGCGGAACCGAGCAACCCCATCGCCGGAAATCCGAGCTCGCCGAAGATCCAGATGTAGTTCAGCCCCGCGTTCAGCAGATTCGACACGACGATCGTCAACATGATCGCGCCGGTGCGGTGATGTGCCTGAAGAGTCTGTCGCAACACGACGAACACGTAGAACGGCCACACCGATGGCAGCGTTCGATACAGGTAGCCGGCCGCGGCCGGCACGATCTCGGCCGGCTGCCCGACGAGCTCGAGCACGGGCCGAACGGTGAGCAGCGCGAGCGAGACAGGCACCGCCACGACGGTAGCGAGCACGAGGCCGCGTTGCAGACCGCGCTGCACCGCGAGCTCATCGCCGGCGCCGAGCGCCTGCGCCACGATTGGATCGAGCGCGAACAGCATGCCCATGCCGAACATGCTGAACGAGAAGAAGTAGACGTTCGCGAGCGCCGCTGCGGCGAGCGCCGCAGGCGACACCCGGCCCACCATCATCGTGTCGACCACGCCCATCAGCATCGAACCGACCTGGATCAGCACGAGAGGCGCGGCGAGACCGCAGCAGCGCCGCAAGATCGGCGCGCGTTGGCAGGTGGTGTCGAGTCACGAGCGGCATCGCAAAACCAACTCGGCGCGGCGGGGTGCGCAGATTACCTGAGCGCCGGTCCAGAATTCCCGCGCGAGCGTATGTTCAAGCCCGGCGCGCAGGCGCTAGGCTCCGCCTACCGGGGACACCACACGGAGGATTCTCCATGCGCTTACGTCATTTGTCGTCGCGATCGTTGACTCGCCGGACTCGCGCTCGCGTGGAGCCCGACGGCGCCGCCGCAAGCTCAGGCGCCGGCTGCGCCTAGCGCTGGCAAGCAACGACCCCGCCGCGCTACGCAGCCGAGATCGAACGGCTGAAGAGCATCATGCCCGGCCAGAGCCTCGCCATGACGCAAGTCGCGTACAACTTCAACAACCTGTGGTTCGCCGCGCACGCGGGCAACTGGCCGCTGGCGCAATTCTATTTTGGCGACGCCAAGCGGTCGGCTGCGCTGGGCCCTGCGCATCACTCCGGTTCGCAAGATCTCGACGGGCAACCTCGAGCTCGAACCGTTCCTAGACGCCTCGAGAAGACGCAGCTCGAGAAGCTCGGCGAAACGATCATGGCGAAAGACGTGAAGCAGTTCGAAGCCGCGTATCGTGCAACGCTCGAAGGCTGCCATGCGTGCCACACGGCGAGCGAGAAGCCGTACCTCGAGTTACAGGTACCGACGGCGCCGGCCGAGCCGATGATCCACTTCGCGCCGCACTGAACATGCCGGCTCGCTCACGCGACTCGCCGCGCGCAAGCGCCGCGAGCAGGTGCGGCGCGATCGGCCGCATGCGAGCTCGCCGCCTTGGCTGCAGCGCGGGATCGGCCGCCCAGATCGGCGCGCCCCATCGCCCATCGTCCTTGTAACGCGGAATCACATGCCAATGCAGGTGCGGCATGACGTTGCCGAGCGATTCGACGTTCATGTGATCGGGACGGCACACGGCGACGATTGCCTGCACGACGCGGTGCAGGTCGGCCGCGTACGCGGCCCACTCCTCGCTCGTCAGCTGATCGAGCCGCGTCGCATGCCGCGCGTCGAACACGAGGATGCCGTGGCCGCGATACATTTGATTGTGCGGCAAGTACCACGTCGACGCACCGAGCTTCGCGACCTCGTCCCACTCCGCAGTCGGTGCCCGCACGCGGCGCGTCGAAGCTGCAGCCCTGCCCCGCGGCCACCGCGTCCCACTCGGTCGTCGGCCATTGCTCTCCCCCACTCGCGAATCGCCGCGACGCTACGGGCCCACCTCCAGGCCGTCAAGCTCGGGCACGTGCGCTATCCTGATCGCATGCAACGTTCTGTGATCCTCGAGCTCGCGCTGCTCGGAGTGCTCGCGCTGCTGTTCGTCGCGACCGTGCAGCGTGCGCCCCGCCGTACATGGACTTCGCGCTCGCGGGGCAGCGGTCGTGCTGATCGTCGCGAGCAGCGCGACGCAGCCGCCGGATTTGGGCGCTCGCGCCTCCGCCCTCGGCGCCCCCGGCACGCGCGCGGCGTGGCAGCTCGCGGGCGCGTTCACCGCGCTGTCGCTCATCGTGCTCGCGGGCACGGCGTGCATCGTCGCGCGCGCGACAGGCGACCCGTGGCAGCCGCGATTTCTGAACTGGCACTTCGCCGTGGCCGCGGCTCTGTACTTGCCGTGGGCGCTTCTGCAGCAGTACATCTTCCAGTTCTACCTGCTCGGCCGGCTGCTGCAGATCGTCGCACGTGCGGCTCGCGAGTTCCGCTCACGGCATGCGCGTTCGCAGCCGTGCACTTCCCACGCTGGCCCGTGATGCTCGCGACGCTGGTCGCCGGCTCGGTCTGGTCGCTGTGCTACTACCGCTCGCGCAGGCTTGCTGCCACTCGCGGCATCGCATGCGCTTCTCGGCGCGGCGCTGCACTACTGGGTGCTCGACCACGACCTGCTCGACGCGTGGCTGCCGCGCTGACTCGGGGTTGTGCAGGTGCCTGCGCCGTGGTCTAGTAAACCACTGCATTGTCTTCCACCGCTCACACGCAACGAGGTTCAAACGCATGAACGAAGAACACGAAGTGAATGTCGATCGGCGCAACGTGCTGCTCGGCGCGGGCAAAGTTGCCGCGGCCGGCGTCGTCGCCACGCTCGGCGCGGGTACCGCGAGCACCGCGCAGGCGGAAGGCACGGTCGGTCAGGAATGCATGACGATCATGTACCCGAACTCAGCCGACGTGCACTTTGACTTCGACTACTACGTGAACAAGCACATGCCGCTGATCATGAAGCTCTACGGCAAGTCGATCAGCCGCTTCGAGCTGCGCCGCGGCCAGCCGGGCGCCGATGGCGCTGCACCGCCGTTCGTAGCGACGATCACGATCTGGATCGCGGATCCGAAGGCGTTCGACGCAGCGGCCGCCATCCACCAGGCCGGGCTTGCGCGCCGACGTCTCGAAGTTCACGAACTCCCAGCTGATCGCGCAGCGCGACAAGATCGTCGGCACCGCCACCTGATCCGCTCGCGGCGAGAACCACGCCACACGGCGCGCACTCCCGCAAGCCGCACCGCTCGCGAACTGAGCGCTGCACCACAGAACGCCGTCACCGTGGCCGCCTACTCTCGGGCGGTCACGGTCATGGCGAGTGTGTTCGTGCAGGCGGCGACGAACGTCGATCAACGGTTCCTGAGCTACCTCTCGGACCTGCTGCTTTGCAGCCGCTGCCTGCGGTTAGGGCGTGCGCACGCCCGTGCGCCAGGTCATCTCGCCGCGCCACCGGCCCCAGACCCTGCTGCCGCGACTGCCGCAGCACCGACGCCCGCAACGGGCACTAGGTGCACCGCTCCGTTGACTCCGTTGTTGACTTGCTTCGTTCCATGTGCATTAATGCACTAATGCACATGGGCACATCGAAGCTGACGTGTTCGTACTGAGGCCACACTCCGGCGTGCCGCTGCATCGGCAGCTGTACGAGCAGATTCGCCGCCTGGTCGCGGGCGGGCAGCTCGCGCCCGGCACTGCGCTGCCGTCGATTCGCGAGCTGGCGCTTACGCACGCGATCAATCCGATGACGGTGTCGAAGGTGTATGCGCGGCTCGAGGCCGAGGGCGTGCTCGAGCGCAATCGTGGCAAGGCGATGACGGTTGCCGCACAGCGCAGCGCGCAGGCGACCCACTCGGCGCGGCTCGCGGCACTCGAGCAGCCGCTGGACGGCCTCGTGCTCGCCGCGCGCCAGCTCGAGCTCGACGCCGACGCTGTAATCGAAGCACTGAGAGAGAAATGGGAGACGAGCGATGCAGCCACCGTACGTGGTCGCGCACGACCTGACAAAAGCGTTTGACAGTAAATCCGTGCTGAGCGGGGTGTCGTTCGAGGTGCGCCCCGGCGACATCGTCGGCGTGCTCGGCAAGAACGGCGCGGGCAAGACGACGCTGCTCGAGCTCGTACTCGGGTTCACGCCACCGAGCAGTGGCCAGGTCGAGATCCTGGGCCACGAAAGCTATCGCCTGCCAGGCGCGGTGAAGACGCGCGTGGGCTTCGTGGCACAGCAAGACGAGCTGGTGAACCAGCTCACTGCCGGCGATCAGCTCAAATTAATCCGTTCGTTCTATCGCACCTGGGATGACGCGCTCGTCGCGCGCCTGGTGGCGACCTGGGACATCGACCCTCGCCAGCGCGTGAAGAACATGTCGGTGGGCCAGCGCCAGAAGCTGTCCATCGTGCTCGCACTCGGGCATCGCCCCGACCTCCTGATTCTCGACGAGCCCGTGGCAAGCCTCGACCCCATTGCACGCCGCCACTTCCTCGAACAGATCGTCGAGATCGCGGCGGACGGCAATCGCTCGGTCGTGCTCTCTTCGCACATCGTTTCCGACATCGAGCGTCTCGCGAGCAAGATCTGGATCCTCAAGGACGGCCACCTGCATTGGGCCGGCGACGTCGACGACCTCAAGGACTCGGTCGTGCGTGTACATCTGCGCGCAGCGCGGCTGCCGCTCCGCGGGGTGCAAATTCCGAACGCGTTGTCAGTCGACTACGCGGACACCTATGCAACCGCTATCGTGCATGACTGGAGCGCTGACCTCGAGGCCGAGATCGCGGAGCTCACGGGCGCGCAGCTCGAGGTCGAAGGGCTCACGCTCGAAGACATCTTCCTGGCGATGCACCGATGAGAGCCGTGCTGCGGCTGATCTGGACGTACTTCACGGCAACGCCGCTGATGCGCGGACTCGTTTCGGTCGGGCTCGTGTGCGCAGGCGTCGGCATGGTCGGCTATCTGTATTACCCACCGTGGACACTCGGCACCGGGATGCGCCGCGACGCGCTCTGGTTGCAGGGGCTGATCCTCTGGGTACCTTGGCTCGGCATGATCATGCTGTTCTTCGCGAGCTCGCTGCTACCGGTCATCGTCGAGCGACTCGCGTTGGGGCGCCTGATCCTCGTCCTCCCTGGCGCGCGGGTCGCGCTGCTCGTGAGCGCCGTCGCGACAGCGGGACTCATCGCGATGCTCACGGCACTCACAGGCGTGTTCGCGTTCTACTACTACCCGAACGACATCAAACCCGAGCACGTCTTCTCGCGAATACTTTTCGTCGTATTCAGCGACGTGAGTGTCATGTACGTCGCACTCTGGATAGTAGGCAAGACGCGCGGCATCTGGCTTCTGATCGGCTCGCTGCTGATTGCGGTCGGCATCGTCGCACCACTCGGGCTCATCGGCCGACCAGAGGGCGTGCCGGCCATGACGTGGGTCGGCATCGGCGGCTGGCTCACGTTTGCGGCGTTGCTACTATTCGGCGGGCGGCTCAACCAGAAGCTCGCTCGCCACCTGGCCACTACGGCGCAGGTCGCGCGCCGCGTACTACCGGGCGCCGCGTATACCTCGGGCACGGAGCTCGACCTGCTGCTCGGCACGAGCCAACCGTGGGTCGTGGCGCTCGGCCAAGCGGTGCCCGTCGTGGCGGCGGCGTGGCTGTTCCGCCAGGAGCCGCTGGGGTGGCTGTTCTTCCTGACGTTGTTCACCGCCATCTCGGGCGCGATCACGAGCACCGCGGCGGCGCGCAGCCGCGTGCTGTGGCTGCGCCACCCTTGGACGCGCGGGGAGCTGTTTCGTCGCGTCGAAACCGCGTTCTGGCGTTACAACGCGTATCCGCTCGGCGTGCTGCTGCTGCTCTACGTCGCGATCGGCTCGTACCTCGAGTTCTCGACACCGTTGCTCGGGTTCGGACTGCTGCTGCTCGCGCTCGGTAGCATCACGAGCCAGTATCTCGGGCTCATGATGACGCGGGGACTAGGCTGGTTCGAAGCAAGCCTCGGCATCGCGACGATGGGGCTGCTCATGCTGACAGCCGTGCCCATCGGCGACAAAACACAAAACCTAGTCGCCGCGATCGAATTCGAAATCGCCCTGGCCGCCCTCGCCGTGATCTATCGCACCATGGCGAGCGCCCGCTGGAACGCGCTCGACTGGATGGTGTGTCGCAACGGCCCCGCAACGCGGGCCGCTGGCTGAGGGCCACACTCGCGAATTGGCGCAGTCAGCCGAGTAACGCTGAGAGCTCGCGCATGTGCGTGAACGTGCGTGTAGCGCCAGCCGCTGCGAGATCCCTCGCCGGTACGAGACCGGCGAATCCGAACACCGTCATGCCAGCCGCGCAGCCCGCGAGCACGCCGTTGACCGAATCCTCGATCACGGCGGTGCGCGCCGGCGCGGCGCCCATGCGCTCGGCCGCGAGCAGGAACACGTCGGGTGCCGGCTTGCCGAGCGCGACTTCCGTACCGCTCGTGAGACGGCCTTCGAACAGAGGCAAGAGGCCGGTCGCGCCGAGGGTTGCGTGCATCTTCGCGTGATCACCGCTCGACGCGATGCAGTACGGCACCGTCAGCGCCTCGATCACCTGACGCACACCTTCGACCGGCTGCACCTGCTCGCGTAACACACGGTCGCGCTCGGCTTTGTATTGGTCGAGGGCGTCCGGCGGCGCGGTGCGGCCGGTGATGCCTTCGACGATCGCGAGGCAGTCGGCCAAGCGCCGGCCGAGGAACAGATCGTTCATGCGCGCGGAGTCGAGATCCGCCCCGAGCGAGCGGATGAAGTCGCCGAACACTTCGTGGACGATGCGCTCGCTATCGACCACCACGCCGTCGCAATCGAAGATCACGAGATCGAAACGTGCCATCGCAATCCCTAGCCCGGCTGCGCGCGATCGTACACCCGAATCTGCTCGAAGTAGTCCGTCAGCGGGGCTCGCGCCAGCAACCCATCGACTACGGCCACGAACCGCGGGTCGAAACCGATGCGGCCGACGGTCTGCCACCATCTGCGCGTACGCGGAATGCCGAGATGCAGTGCGATGACACCGTGGTAGGCCGCGTACACGTCCTTGCCAATCACACCATCCACGTACTGGAACCACTCCCACTCGCGCGCCCGCATCGCGGCCAGCAGGAAGTAGTGCACCAGCTCCTGCTCGTCCGGTGACAAAGGCTCCTTCTTGATGAAACAGGCACGCAACGTGGGATCGTGCTTCCACTCGTAGAGCTCGCTATGGGCTTGGTCGGCCATTCGTTGGCGCGCCTGCGCTTTCGCGAAGCGATTGCCCTGGCGCACCTGCCGCGCCAGATAGATCAACGTAAGCAATACGCCGACGGCGGCCAAAAGATTGGCGATCGAACCTACGTTTGCAATTGAAATGGACACTGGCACCCCTTTAGTCGTCGACCGCACGCCGTTCGCGCTTGCGCTTGGCGTTCTTGGCTTTGCTGTCGAGCCGGCGTTCTTTCGATGCGCGCGTCGGCTTCGTCTTGCGCCGCACTTTCGGCACCACGAGCGCGCGGCGAATCAGGTCGGCCAGCCGCTCGAGCGCGGCGGCCTTGTTCTGTTCCTGGCTACGAAACTGCTGCGCCTTGATCACGACGACGCCGTCGGCCGAGATCCGGTGATCACGCAGTGCGAGCAGCCGCTGCCGACAGCCCTCGGGCAGAGCGCTCGAGTGCACTGCATCGAAACGCAGTTGCACGGCGCTCGCGACCTTGTTCACGTTCTGCCCGCCCGCGCCCTGAGCGCGAATGGCGGCGAACTCGATTTCGGCTTCCGGAATCGTGACGCTCGCGCTCACGGCGAGCCCAGAACCGGCGTCTGCGACCGGCATCGTCTAGTTCGCGGGCTCGATGCGCAGCACGGCGCCGTCGTCTTCGTCGGTCAGGACATACAGCAGCTCGTCCGGCCCCATGCGCACGTCGCGAATGCGCTGCTGCAGGTCCGTCAGCAGCTGCTCGCGGCGCAGCTCTTCCATGTTCTCGTTGAACAGAATGCGCTCGAGGTGGCCCGTGCCGGGAATTTCCCCGTAGCGTAAGCCGCCGACGAACACGTCGCCCTTCCACTTCGGCAGCTTGCTGCCGGTGTAGAACGCCATGCCCGATACCGCGATCGAGGGCGTCCAGTACACGATCGGGTCCTCGAAGCCCTCGCGCGAGAAGCCCTTCGACTGCCACGGCCCCGGGTACGTGCGCCCCAAGCTCACGAGCGGCCAGCCGTAGTTCGCGCCGGCTTTCAGAATGTTGATCTCGTCGCCGCCGTTCGGGCCGTTCTCGTTCTCCCACAGCTGGCCGGTGCCGGGATGCACGGCGAGACCGAGCGGGCTGCGATGACCGAGCGTGAAGATCTCGGGCCTGTAGTCGGACTTGCCGACGAACGGATTGTCTTTCGGCACGCTGCCATCGTCGTTCAGGCGCAAAACCTTGCCCGCCAAGCTCAGCGGGTTCTGCGGGCCGTCGCCCTGCCCGCCCGCCGTCGACGCGTACAGTTTCCCGTCACGGCCGAAGGCCAAGCGCGACAGACTGCCGGTATCCGGCGTAGCGAAAATTTCGCTGACCTTCGTCAGCGCGTGTCCGTCCCAGACGCCGCGAGCGATGGCAAGCGCCGGGCGGCCCTCGGCACCGGCCTTGTCGTAGCTCAGATACACGAGGTGATTGGTCGCGAACTGCGGGTGCAGCACGACGTCGCCAAGCCCACCGAGTCCCTGCGCCTGGATCATCGGCAGTCCCGCCACGGGCTGCGGGTCGAGCTTGCCGTTTCTGATCACGCGCAGTTGCCCGCCGCGCTCGCTCACCAGCATCTCGCCCGTCGGCAGGAACGCGATGCTCCACGGCCGCTTGACCCCGCGCGTGAGCACAACGACGCGAATGTCCTGCCCTTCGGCCGTGTGGTATGTGAAGGGTCCGGCTCCGCAACGGGGGCACGACGATACCCGTCGGCGCCACGGGGGTGCCGTTGCGTGTTGGCACTGTCTGTTGCGCCAGTGCAGTCGCCGCGCCGACCCCGAATGCCACGCCGACCAAGACTCTACGCTGCCACATCGCGACTCCCCCTCGAACGCCTCGTGTACGAATGCCGCATGTTACAGCCGACGGCCGCGGCCTCGCGACTTCGGCAGGGTTCGGCGCCGATCCAACCGCTCCCCGATGCGCTGCGGTCAATCGCTCGCCTGCACGGCGGAATCGGAGCACACTAGGGCTGCTCGAGCTCACGATTTTGCGGCTAGGTATCGACTGATCCGGGGGGACGATCGATGCATACAGCTCACGACATCCTGGGAACCAAGGGGCAGGGGGTGCACTCGGTGCGGCCCGACGACACCGTGCTCGCCGCGCTCGGCCTCATGGCGCAGCACGACATCGGCGCCGTGCTCGTGATGGAACACGAACGCCTGGTCGGCATCCTGACCGAACGCGACTACGCGCGGAAAGTAGCGTTGGCCGGCCGATCTTCGAAAGACTCGGCGGTCAGTGCCATCATGACCTCGCACGTCGTCTGCGTGGCGCCCGATCGCACCATCGACGAGTGCATGGGAATCATGACCGAGAAACGTGTTCGCCACCTGCCGGTGGTCGATCACAAACGCGTGATCGGCATGATTTCGATCGGCGACCTCGTCAAGCAGACCATCGCCGACCAGGAGTTCACGATCACGCAGCTACAGCAGTACATCGTCGGCGTAGGGTACGGTTAGCCGCGCCGGCGTTGGGCCGCGCGCCATGTGGCTGCCACGGGCTTGCGCAAGCGCCCGTGCCTTGTCACGATGCCGCCAGGCTTCAGTTCGCAAACCATTCTCATTCGAGGGACCCCATGAACAAACTACTTCTCGCTGGCTTGGCATCCGCCGTCGTTGCGCTTCCGGCCGCCGCTGCACTGAACAAGGGCGACGCGGCCCCGGCCTTCAAGGCCCAGGCATCGCTCGCGGGTAAGGAATTCTCGTACTCGCTCGCCGATGCGCTGAAAAAGGGCCCGGTGGTCGTGTACTTCTATCCGTCGGCGTACACGCAAGGTTGCAACATCCAGGCGCATACGTTCGCGGAGAACATGGACAAATTCGACGCCGCCAAGGCGTCCGTGATCGGCGTATCGCTCGACAGCATCGCGCGACTCAATGACTTCTCGGCCGATCCGGCCTACTGCGCCGGCAAGCTGCCCGTCGCCTCCGATGCCGACGGCGCGATCGCGAAGTCATACCAGCTCATGGTGCGCGAAGGCCGGGCGGGCATGACCGACACGCGCGGCAAGGAAATTGGCCACGGCTTCACGGAGCGCACGACGTTCGTCGTGACGCCCGACGGCAAAGTCGCCGCCACGATCGGCGGCATTGCGCCGGACGAGAACGTGCAGCAGGCGCTGAAGGCCGTGGAAGGCCTCATGCACGCCGGTCACTAGCCGCACCCTACCGTTTCGACCAAACACACCCGCCGCGGGCAACCGCGGCGGGTTTTTTTTCGTGAGTAGCCGTCAGCCGCCGCGGCCGCCGAAGGTCGTGGTCAACATCGTGTAGACGAACGTCGGGTCGCCACGAAAGCCAGCGCCCTCCGTCTCGCGGAAGAAACGGCCGGCCTTGAGCTTCGCGAAGGCCGCCTCGAACGTCAGCCGGTTCGGGATCGCGTTCCACGTGAAGATGCCCTCGAGCTGCCGGCCGATCGAGCGTCCAGCCTGACCGGTGACGTCGCGCAGGCCTACGCCGGACCAGGCGTCCCGCGTCGAATCGAGCTCGTATTTGCGATAGGTGAATGTCGTCTGCCAACGCTGCCAAGGCGCAAACGTCAGACGCATACCGGGCGTGCGCAGGTTGCCGCGCACGAAAACCCCGTAGACGCCCGGCGGAGTGAAGTCGAATCGCCGCTCGCCGAACAGCGTGTCGTAGCCTTCGTTACGATCGTCGAATGGATCGCGATCGCCGCTCGCGCGGTCGTACTGCATCAGCAGCACGGGCGACAGCTTGCTCGAAAACGCGTAACCGAATTCGGCGTGATAGAACTGCGCATCGTGATCGAGGCCGCGGCGCGTGACACCGGCCGCCGTCGCGCTCGACTTGCCGTGCTGCAGCACGGCCTCGACTTCGTAGCTCCACTTTCCCGCCGTGGTGGGTCGGACAGCGCGAAAGCCCGCCGAGTCGAAGTCGCGGGGCAGCGAGTCGTTCTGCGGGCGATTGCCCTGGTCGATGCCGGCCCAGTAGACCTCGAAACGGTCGCGGCTCTTCAGCGCCGGAAACTGATAGAACGCGCCGCGGAGCACCGTGTCGCGGTTACCGCGATCGAGCCCGCCGTCGTTGGCGAGCAGCGACGCGCGATCGGCCGGCAGGATCCGCATCGGGGTCACGGCGAACGCCTGGGCGTTGCGGCCGCCATCGCCTCGCCACTGCCAATTCACGCCCGTGAACGAAGTGATCGTGTTGCGCGTACCGCTGCGGGCAACCAACCGTCGCCGGCCGACGTCCATCGTGAAACGCCCCACCTTCAGCGAGCCCGTGTGCCCAGGCTCGAGCAGGCCGGAGAAGTTCCAGGTGAGATTCGCCTGCAACGGCTCGAACGTGTCCACGAGGCTCGTGCTCAGCAGCGACTTCGGATCGTTCAGCTCGGTCCGGGCGTCCATGAGCTCGCCCGAGAAGCGAACCTTTCCTCGGCCGAGGTCGATGAACATGCTCGTCTGCATCTCGAGCGCCTGATCGGACGAGCTGACGTTTGCGCGTGGACTATCGTTGATGGCTTCGAGTCGTGAGCGTTGCTGGAAGCGGAGAGCGACGATCGGCGTGTCATTCGTCGACTGCGCTCGCGCGGGCAACGCGGCGACGATCGCCAGCAACGCGACGCAGGGTACGCGAAGCGCGGGCGGGGTTGCTGAAAGGGCTGACGACATGGCAGACGCAGCCTGATTACAAATCGGTCATCCCCAAAGTCGGAAAGCTCACAACGTTATAGGCATTTGGTTCTTGACCGTCACACGGCCGTGCGCGTTGAATGCCGGCCTCCCCACCCACTTCGCAAACGAGATTGTCATGGCCACCTCCTCCAAATCCCTGCTCGTCACCGGCGCAGCCGGCAATCTCGGGCGCCGCGTCCTCGAGCTACTGCTCGAAGCCAAAGCAGGCCCGATTATCGCCACCACGCGCACACCAGAGAAGCTCGCCGACTTCGCCAAACGCGGCGTCGAAGTCCGCACAGCGGACTTCAACGACCCGAAGACGCTGAAGGCGGCATTCGCGGGCGCCGAACGCCTGCTGCTGATCAGCACGGGCGACCTGTTCCCCGAAGGTGCACGCTTGCGCCAGCACCGCGCCGCCGTTGAAGCCGCAGTCGAGGCCAAGGTGAGGCACGTAATCTACACGTCGGCGCCCTCACCCTATCCGACGCCCGCGGGTTCGCTGATCAACGACCACTTCTGGACCGAGCAGGCGCTCGCGGCGAGCCCGCTCGAGTGGACGATCCTGCGCCATCACCTGTACACGGAGTTCCTGCTCGGCACGCTGAACACCGCACTGAAGTTCGGGCAGCTCACGACATCCGTCGGCAAGAGCGCCGTGAACTACGTGACGCGCGAGGATTGCGCGCGCACCGACGCGGCCGCGTTGGCGTCAGACTTCAACGGCCGGCGCATCCTCGACGTCACGGGCCCGGCGCCGATTACGCAGGAGGAGCTCGCATCGCTTGCGAGTAAGCTCACGGGCAAGACGCTGCGACACGTGGCCGTGACGCGTGCCGAGCACGCGAAGATCCTCGAGGCCGCGAAACTGCCGCCGTTCCTGATCGACGCGCTCCTGAACTTCAACGAGCAGGGCGCGCATGGCTACCACAGCGTGTCGCCGCCAACGGTACAGGCGCTGACTGGCAAGCGGCCGACGTCGGTGCAGGAGTTCCTGACGGCGAACAAGGCGGCGCTCACCGCGAGCTAGCGCAGCCAACCGGCGGCGAGCTGCTTCTCGTGCGCAGTGATGGCGTTGCGCATGAACATTGCGACGGTGACCGGGCCCACGCCGCCCGGCACCGGGGTGACCCAGCTCGCCACTTCCTTCACGCGCTCGGTGTCGACGTCGCCGACGATCATCGGCTGCCCGTCGGGGCCCGTGACCTGATTGATACCGATGTCGATCACCGCCGCGCCGGGCTTGACCATGTCGGGGCCGAGAAACTTCGGCTTGCCGACGGCGACGAGCACCGCGTCGGCGCGCCGCGAGTGTGCGGCGACCGAGCGCGTGAGGTGATGGCACACCGTCACCGTCGCGCCCTCCGCCATCAGCATGAACGCCGCCGGCTTACCGACGATCTCCGAGTGGCCGATCATCACGACCTCCAGGCCGTGCAGGTTCAACCCGGTTGCCTTGATCAGCTCGACCGAAGCCGCCGCGGTACACGGCGCGAGCCCCATGTCGTTGTAGACGATGTCGCCGATCGACGCGGGGTTCATGCCCTCGATGTCTTTGAGCGGATGGATCGCAGAGGCCAGCGAGCGGCCGTACAGATGTTTCGGGATCGGCCGCTGGAGAATCACGCCGAGCACGCCGGCGTCGTCGTTCATGGCCACCAGGCGCTTCTTGCACTCCTCCTGCGATAGAGCGCTCGGCCATGTCTGCTCCTCGAACGGAATGCCCACCTTCTTCGCCGCGTTCGCCTGGCCGCGCACGTAGACGCCGACTTCCTTGTGCTCGCCGATGCTGATCGACACGAGCTTACCGAGCGCGTGTTTGGCCGCTCCGGCGCGCACGCGCGCGGCAACTTCGGCCAGGATTCGGTCGCGGACGGCGCGGCCGTCGATGAGGCGGTGGTCCATGATCGCTGTCATTTTGTTATCGAACTAACGAAACGTGTCGCACGCCGCGGGGTCGCCGGTCGTGAGCCCGACTCTGAGCCATTGCTGGCGCTGCGCGGAGGAACCGTGCGTGAAGGAGTCCGGCGTCACACGCCGGCCCGCGTTGCGCTGCAACCGGTCGTCGCCGATCGCTTCCGCGGCGGCGAGCCCTTCGTCGACGTCGCCGGGCTCGAGCACGCGGTTGCGTTGATTCGCGTGATACGCCCACACCCCCGCAAAACAATCGGCCTGCAGCTCCATCGCAACCTGCAATTGATTCGCCGTCGTCTCGTTGCCGCGTTGCTGCGCTGCGTGCACCTTGCCGGACGTGCCGAGCAGCGTCTGAACGTGGTGGCCCACCTCGTGGCCGATCACGTACGCGGCCGCGAAATCGCCGGAGCCACCCATACGCGCGAGATCGCGAAAGAACGACGTGTCGAGATACACGCGCTGGTCGCCGGGGCAATAGAAAGGTCCCGCGGCCGCACTCGCATAACCGCAGGCCGATTGCACGGAGCCGTCGAACAGTTCGAGCAGAGGCGGTGCGTAGCGCCGGCCCTGCTGCGCGAACACCTCGCCCCACACGTCCTCCGTGCTGCCGAGGATGGCGGCGACGAATTGGCTGTCGTCGTCGGTCGCCGTGAGCGGCGCGCCTTCCCGCCCGCCGCCACTCGGTGCAACGCCGTTGTCGCTACTCAAGTAGCTGCAGGACGGCGTTCGGCCCGCCGACGACGAACACGCACGACCAGCAGCGCCAGCGCGCCGATGCCGCCGCCGACCCCGCGCCCGATGGGCAACCGCCCGCCCCCGCCGCGCCGCCCATGCCGCGCTCGTCGCGAACGTTCTCACTGCGGCGCAAATCCTTCCAGCGCATGGTTCGGCTCCCGCCGGCTCTCCTGCGGCCAGCTTATCGGAATGCTCGGCGGCTGCGAAAGGCGGCTAGAATGGGCGTAAGACCGCGGCGCCACGCGCGCTGCAAGGAGTGCTTCGCATGCAACTCGTCGAACAATACGCCGGCGTCGGCTCGCTGCGCTGGCGCGACGGCACGGTCGGTCCGCTTCCGTATCGGATCGCGCGGTATCAGGGCATGGCGACGTCGGGTTTACCGGTTCCCGGCGTGCACCGCATCGAAGGCATCGTCACACTCGACGGCGTGGCCGAGGCCGCGGCGCTCGTTGGCGCCGACATCACGCTCGAGCTCGAGGACGGCCGTACGCTGGCGCTCACGGTTGCCGACTCGGCGGGCCGCGTGCTCGCCGAAGGCCACGGCCCGGGACGCGGCTGCTCCTGCTGCTGACCGCCGCTTGCAGATTCGCATCGCCGATCTCGACACGGATTTCGCCGCCATCAAGCTCGTGCGCGAGACCGTGTTCTGGCTCGAGCAACGCATCCCGAAAGACCTCGAGTTCGACGACCGCGACGCCATCTGCCTGCACCTGCTGGCGCTCGAGCGCGACGACGCCGATCGGCACGGCGCGGCTCGACCTCGCGCTCGACGGCAAGATCGGCCGCGTGGCCGTGCTCGCCGAGCACCGCCGCCGCGGCGTCGCGAGCGCACTGATGCAGCGCCTGCACGAGATCGCGCGCGAGCGCGGCATGGGGCAGCGTGTGGTGCAACGCGCAGCGCTCCGCCGTGCCGCTATACGAGCACCTGGGCTACGCCGTCACGAGTCGCGCCGTTCGACGAGGCCGGCATCGAGCATGTCCGCATGGAACGGCAGCTCTAGGGCCACTCCGCTGTCGGTAGGCGGCGACGTTCTCGAAAAGGGGCCGCTTTGTGTAGACTATTGGCAAGCTAAGGGCCGCATCGGCCCGGGGGAAAAAATGAACGTGACCAGAACCATCGTCGCCGGATTGCTCGTAACCGTGGCCGGCGCTGCCGGCGCCTGCGAAATACCGAAGCTCGTCGTGATCCCGACGAAGGAAGAAGTCGTCGGAAAGCAGGACGCCATCCGCCAGGAATACAACACTTATCGGCATGGGGATGCAGGCGTACCTGACCTGCGTCAAAGCCGAGTACGACGCCGCCGGTGGCGACAAAGCACCGCAGCCCGTCAAGGCCGCCTCCAGCTTGCGAATGAAGCAAGGCGCCGACGAATTCAACGCGGTCAAGAAGCTGTACGAGACAACGTGGGCGTGGTCTTCGCTTCTGCCGGGCCCTTCGCCGGGCGACAAGAGCAAGTAGCCAGATCCCGTCGCGACTCCTGAAACGGCCGGGCGTTCGCGCCCGGCCGTTTTCCATAGTGCGGCCGACGGCCGCGCCGCGCACTCCCAACGCACGGCCCTCAGCTGCCGTTCAGCCTCGCCGTCGCTAAATGACCCCATCGGCACCGTCGTGCCGGGAGGGCCGAACATGAACGCTTCACCTGTTGCCATCGCTGGCCATCGCCGCTCTGGCGCTCACGGCGAACGCGGCGCCCGCCCAAGACGTCGACGGCGGCAAGCGCGGGTCACGCGCACGAGTGAAGGCTTTGCCCGCGATCACGCAGGCGACGAGCTACGCGACCCGAAGAGCTTTCAGACGACGCGCCGCGCGCCAGCCGACGTTGTGCAGAAACCGCGCATAGCCGTGACGGCCAAGGCGTTCAGCTCGACACAATCCGCTTACGGCGACACGTACGTCTACGACGCGACCACCGATCTCTTCTCCGACCACGACGGCGACGGCTACTTCCACCATCTGCGCGTGCGTCTCGATGCCGACACGCTATTCGCGTCTTCGGTCGTCTACGCAGAGATCTACGTCAGCGCCGACGGCAATGCGTGGGAGCTTCTGTACACGACGAAGGATTTCACTGTCTGGGGCAGCGACCCGAATGACGACTACGAGGCTCGAGGTCGATCTCGTGTCGGGCTACTCGACCGGACTGTACGACGTGCTGATCGAGCTGCACGACGCAGCCGACGGCACTCTGCTCGACGAATATGGCCCGAACGAGTCACCGCTGTTCTCGCAACTAGCCGCTCGAGGACAGCGCACGCGACGGCCTGGTCGCACAGCCGCCCGATTCCAACGGCCATGGCGGTGGCGGCGCCGTGTCGTGGCTCGCGCTGCCGGGCCTGCTCGGCGCGCTGGCGCTGAAACGCCGGCGTCGCTGACTCGAACGGGGCGCGGGCTTCGTTGCCGCGCAACGGGCTCGCGCCCCGTTTGGCCTATACTCCGGCGATCCAAAGCACGCTCGCAGGTTCGCCGTGTATCGCCAAGCTGACACTCGTCTCTCTCGCTCTCGCGGCGTGCTCGTTCACCGGTGCGAGCTTCGCGCAGAAACCCGCAGCCGCTCCCCGCCCCCTGCGCTGCGCGCGCCGATGCGCGAGATCATTCACGTCAAAGGCGATCTTTACCGGGCGCGCAACGGCAACTGGTACACGGCGTTCCTCGTAACGCCGGCCGGCATCGTGCTGGGCGATCCGATCAACGTCGGGTTTCGCTGACTGGCTGAAGGGCGAGCTCGACAAGCGGTTCCCTGGGAAACCGGTGCGCTACGTGATCTACAGCCACAGCCACTTCGATCACGCGGAAGGCGGCGGCGCGTTCGCCGCCACCGCCACGTTCGTGGGCCACGAGAACATGGCGCGCAACCTCGACGGCCGCTATCCGCACATGCCGGGCGACATGGTCGACCGCAACAACAACGGCGTCATCGATCGCGACGAGATCGACATCCCGACTACGACACGCCCCGGCGTGTGCGGCATGTTCGTCGGCTTCTTCGACACGATCGATCGCAACCACGACGGCATCGCAACGCCGCAGGAGCTGCTGGCCTACGTCGTGAAGCCTACGGTGCTGTACTCCGACCGCATGCGCATCGAGCTCGGCGGCAAAGTCGTCGAGCTCGTGCATCCCGGGCTTGAACCACTCGGACGACGCGACGGTACTTCTCTTTCCCAGCGAACGCGCGGCGTTCGTAACGGAGTTCGTCGCGGACGCGCTCGTGAACGACAACGTCCACTCGCTGCCGAGCGCGTGCGGGCCGTTCGACGGCAATCCGCTCGCGGAGTGGATCAAGTCGTACAAGGCGGTCGAGGCGCTGGACTTCGACGTGCTGCTGACGGGGCACGGCGCGCCGCTGCTCGACAAATCCGCGGTGCGCGAAACGCGCGAATACTTCGAGTACCTGCGCGATCAGGTGTCGGCGGGCATGGCGGCGGGCAAGTCGCTCGAGGACCTGAAACAGTCGGTGCGGCTCGAGCCGCTACAAGGACTGGGCGAACTACGAGCGCCTGCGCGCGTACAACGTCGAAGCCGCGTACCTGAACCTCAAACTCTATCGCTGACGCATCGCAAGCGTCGCGTTGGAACGCGTCGCAAGGAGCGGTCTGCACGCGGAGAGCTGCGCGCAGGACCGCCGCAAGTACATCCCTGTAGGCTGCGGCGGCGCCATCCCTGGCGCCGACGCTCCTGCGCGCAGCTCTCCGCATGCAGCCCGCTCCCCAGATGTCACGCGCGCGACGCCCCTGAGCGCCACAGGCGCGGCGCTGGCCGCGCAACGCACCGGCGCGCACGAGGCTGGTGGGCGCGGCGAGGTTGCGAGGGCCCCTCGCGGGACCGTCAGCGCACAGGGATGTGCGCTGACGAGCCGCAGGGAGGCGATTTCCGGCGTGTCCCGCGAGGGGCCCTCGCAACCTCGCCGCGCCCACCAGCTTGCGATGCGCTCAACCGGTCACGCCCGCACCATGCTCCCTACTTGAAGCGGTAGATGAAGGAGACGTGCGCAGCGTGGTCGGGGCCTTCGTCGATGCGCTTGCCGATGCCGGCGTTGACCCAGAACCTCTCGCGGAGCTGGCCGTAGTAGCCGACGAGCAGCTCGGAGTTGCCGTGCTCCTCGAACGTGCCCTGCATCTCGACGCCGATCGCATGCTTCGACGTCAGGTTGCGCCGCATGCCGGCGGCATAGCCCCACTCCGCCGACGAGCCCTGCGCGCGCTCGTACAGGAGATTCGCCGCCGCGGCCCAACGCTTGTGCTCGTAGCCCACGACGCCGCTCACCGCGAATTCGTCGCCGTGATCGCCGGAGCCCACGGCGTACTCGACCGACATGCCGTACGACAGCTCGCGCGAAAGCGGTGACAGCAGGAAGTGCGCAGCACCGGCGACGGATTCGTAGCCGAACGATTCGCCGCTCGCCTTCGCAAAGTGCGCGTGCGTCTCGAGCGCTATGCGATTCGTCACGCCCCAGAGCGCTGCGGGCTCGATCTCGGTCTCGCTCTCGTCGCCTTCGAGGCGATTGACGCGCCCGAACACGTAGCCGGAGCCCTTCTCCGGCAGGTGCGCGGTTTGTACCAGGATGAAGTCGAGCCCGTGATGCGCACGGGCGACGCTTGGCAGCGCGCCGGCAATCGCCAGGCACGCGAACAGGGAATGCTTACGCATTGGAAACCTCTCAGCACGAAACGAATGACACGCGCCGGCAACGACGCGCGTTGCCGGCAGCAGTGAACCTCAGACGAGTGCTGAGCTGAGAGGCGGAGCCCGCGATCGGAACGCGATAAACGGAGTGCGAGTGACACCGCGCGGCGTCACGAAGCGCGAGGCGCTCCGACTTGACGGGTGGCAGATGGATCCGATATTCGACCGGAATCGCGCCAGCAGACGCGAGCGCGCCGCTCGGGCAGTACTTCCACTGCAGCTCCGCCGCCTTGTCGTGCTCGTGCTGCGCGCCGCCATGCTGCGCGTGCCCTGCGTGGTCGGCGTGCGCCGCATGCTCGTGCACCGCGACCAGCGCGAACCCCGCGTCGCATAGCTGGATCGGCAGCCCGGCCGCGAGCGGCCCCGGCATGTACCCCACCGGCACCAGCAACTTCGCTACCACCGCCACATACGCGCATGCGCGCGCGAGGTGTCCAGCGAATCGGCGAATTGTGCGCGACGAGCTCAAACGGGGGCGACTCCTTGTTGCGAACAGTTTAGCTGATGGTCGAAGGGCTTGGCATGCCAAGCCAAAACGGCGCGCCTATTCCGCCGGCTCGATGCGCAGCAGCACGCCTGGGTTCTGATCGGTCAGTACGTACAGCAGCTCGTCCGGCCCCATGCGGACGTCGCGAATGCGCTGCCGCAACTCGCGCAGAATCGGCTCGCGCTGTATCGGCTGCCCATCGTCTGAGAACGTGATGCGCCGAACGTGCCCCGTCCACTTCGTGCGCCCCTCCATCATCGACCCCACGAACGCGTTGCCCTTCCATGCCGCGAGCTTGTCGCCCGTATAGAAGGTGAGCCCCGAGATCGCGATCGACGGCACGAAATACATGAACGGCGACTCGAGATCCGCGCGCGTCTGCAGGTCGCTGACTTTCTTGCCGTCGTAGTCGCGACCGAAAGTCACGAGCGGCCAGCCATAGTTCTTGCCTGCCTTCACGATGTTGATCTCGTCGCCGCCGAGCGGCCCGTGCTCGTCTTCCCAGAGATCGCCCGTCACGGGATTGAACGCGAGGCCTTGCGGGCTGCGATGGCCCAGCGAGTAGATTTCCGGCAGATAGGCCTTGTTGCCGAAGAACGGATTGTCGGGCGGCGCCGTGCCGTCGTCGCGCAGACGCAGCACTTTGCCGCCGTGCTCGAGCGGGTTCTGCGCACGCTCCTGCTCCTGGCGCTCGCCCACGGTCATGTACAACATGCCGTCCTTGCCGAACGCCATGCGGCCGCCGAAGTTCGTCGGCGAGTTGCTCCAGTTCTTCGCGACGAAAATATCTTTCAGCCCTGGATCTCGTGGCCGACGAGCTTGCCGCGCGCGAGCGCGGTGGTGGAGAGATTACCCTCGCCCGCTTTCGAGTAGCTCAAATAGATGAATCCGTTCTGCGCGAACTTCGGATGCGGCAGCACCTCGAGCAAGCCGCCGAGCGCGGTGATCTTCACCTCGGGCACGCCTTTGATCGGCGCCGGGTCGAGATTGCCTTCGTGGAGCAATCGCAGCCGCCCCGCGCGCTCGGTGATCAGGAGATCGCCGTTCGGCAACCAGGCGAGACTCCACGGATTCGCCAATCCGTCTGCGAGCTCCACCACACGAATCTTGAGGTCGGCGGTCTCGTACACCTGCGGGAACTTCGGCAGCGGCATCGACCCCCGCGGATCCTGCGCGAGGGCTGCCTGCGCGGTCAGCCCCGCGGCCAAAACCATGATCACCTTCGAGACGACGCGCATGCGATTCCCCTGGCCGAAATTCGACGCTGGCCGGAAGGATAGCCAGAGGCGTTGCCGGGCGCTACGCCGGCACGAGATCGCGGATACTCCGATTGACCCTGGACCGCGGTCCGGGGTCTATACTCGTTCCCATGCTGGATCGGGGCGGAAACGTGCTGGCTACGCTACGGCGGTTGCGACGCGCGGTCGCTGGCACGGTAGTGCCGGCGCTGCTGTTGTCCGTGCTCGCGGGCGCCGCGTGCCCGGCCATGGGCGCCGCGCCTCTGGTCGCAACGCAGTCCGCTCACGCCGCGCCGGCGGCGCAGCACCACGAGCACGCGGCTCACGAGCATCATGCGCACGACGGCGCGAGTGTGCCGCCGGCGCAGCCGAACGGAGACTGCCCGCACTGTCTCGGCGGCCATACGGCCGGCAACGTCACTACGGCCGACTGCGACGTCGTTGCTGCCCCCGCGCCGACCACGACGCACGCGCTGTCCGCCTGCAAACTCGTGGTACCGATTGCGAACTACGAGCCCCGCACCGCGAGCGCCGTGCCGCCGCTGATTCGCCCAGTCGCGCGCACCACCACTGCGCCCACGCCTTCTGTCCCGCTGCACCTTCGTCACTGCGTGCTCCTGATCTAGAGCGACGGCAAATGCCGGCGCGCTTGCGCCGTGCGTTACGCACGTCGTTCACGGATCGAGGGAGCAGCAGAATGTCCGACCATTGCCTCACCCGCAGCGGGAACCAGCCGTTCTCGCGACGCACTTTCGTTGCAGGCCTCGGCGTTGGCACCGCGGCCGGCCTCATGGCGCCGCGGCTGCGCGCCGCGCAAGCCGGCACCGCCGGAGTGGCCACGCTGCGCGGCGCCGAAATCGCGCTGCGAATCGGTGCGGCGCCTGCGAACTTCACGGGCACAGCCGCGCATCGCAACCGTAATCAACGACTCGCTGCCGGCGCCGCTGCTGCGCTGGCGCGAAGGCGACACGGTCACGGTTCGCGTCACGAACGAGCTCGCGGAGCCCACGTCGTTGCATTGGCACGGCCTCGTGCTGCCGGCCAACATGGATGGCGTGCCGGGCCTGAGCTATCGCGGCATCGCGCCCGGCGAGACATTTACGTATCGCTTCCCGCTGCGCCAAAGCGGCACCTACTGGTACCACGCGCACTCGGCCTTCCAGGAGCAGACGGGCCTGTACGGCGCGATCGTGATCGAGCCGCGCGAACCCGCGCCGTTCGCCTACGACCGCGAACACGTCGTGCTGTTCTCCGACTGGACCGATCGGGACCCGATGGCGTTGTACCTCAAGCTGAAACGTGAGGCCGACTACTTCAACTATCAGAAGCGCACGATCGGCGATTACGCGCGGGACGTGCGCCGCGACGGGCTCAAGGCCACGCGTGCGGCGCAGAGCGAGTGGGCGCGCATGCGAATGCGACCGTCCGATCTCGCCGACGTCAGCGGCGCCACCTACACGTACCTGACGAACGGGCGCACGCCGTCCGGCAACTGGACCGGCGTCTTCGCGCCCGGCGAGCGCGTACTGCTGCGACTCATCAATGGCTCGTCGATGTCGACGTTCGATGTCCGGCTCCCCGGCTTGTCGCTGACAGTGGTAGCCGCGGACGGCCAGTACGTGCACCCCGTCACCGTCGACGAGATTCGCATGGCGGCAGCCGAAACTTACGATGTGATCGTGACGCCAACCGGCGCCGACGCGTTCACGCTCTTCGCGCAATCGCTCGACCGCACCGGCTTCGCGCGCGGCACGCTTGCCGTTCGCGACGGGCTCGAAGCACCGGTGCCGGAGCCCGACCCCGTCGTCTACCTCGGCATGGCGGACATGGGCCACCGCATGGCCGGTATGCCGAGCGCGCCGGCGATGCCCGGCATGGTCATGCCCGGCGATCCGCCGACGCATCCGTCGAGCGAGCGGCACAACCCCGGCGTCGACATGCAGACCGCCGCGCCGACGCCGCGGCTCGGCGATCCTGGCGTGGGGCTGCGCGACAACGGCCGGCGCGTACTGACCTACGCGAATCTGCGCTCGTTGTTCGCCGACCCCGACGGCCGCGAGCCGCAGCGGACGCTCGAGCTGCACTTGACGGGTCACATGGAGCGCTTCATGTGGTCGTTCGACGGCATCCCTTACGAGAAGGCCGAGCCGATTGCGTTGCGCTACGGCGAACGCGTGCGTTTCAAGCTCGTGAACGACACGATGATGGCGCACCCGATCCACTTGCATGGTTTGTGGAGCGACCTCGAGGATGAAGCCGGCGAGTTCCTCGTGCGCAAGCACACGGTGAACATGCCGCCGGGCACTCAGCGTACCTATCGCGTGACCGCCGATGCACTCGGGCGCTGGGCCTATCACTGCCACCTGCTCTATCACATGAACGGCATGTTCCGGGAGGTGCGGGTCGATGCGTAACATCAATGCACCCGCCCACCGCGCGTGCTTCGGCGCCGTACTCACCGCACTGTGGCCGCTGCTCGCTGCGGCGCAACACGAGCACGCACCGGCAACCTATGAAGCGCCGCCGGTCACGGAAGCTGATCGGGCGGCCGCATTCCCGGACCTCTCCGCCACGCACGTCGAGCATGCGATGCTCGACGATCCGCTGAACAAGCTCGTGCTGCTCGATCGGTTTGAAACGCGGAACAGCGATGCCGGCAGCGCGCAGCGCTGGGATCTCGAGACCTGGGTCGGCAAGTCCCTGACGAAGGTGTGGATCCGCACCGAGGGGGAGCGCGTGTCCGGCGACACTCAGCGTGCCGAGCTCGAGCTGCTGTGGGGCAAAAGCTTCGCGCGCTGGTGGGAACTTGTCGCCGGGGCGCGGCACGACTTCGAGCCGGGTCCGACGCGAAGCTGGGCAGCGCTCGGCGTGCACGGCACGACACCGTACCGCATCGATCTCGAAGCCACGGCGTATGTCGGTGAAGGCGGCCGCGCAGCTTTGCGCGTCAAGAGCCACTACGAGTTGCTCGTCACGAACAGGTTGATCCTGCAACCGCTCGCGGAATTCAATTGGTACGCACAAAACGACGTGGCGCACGGCCTCGGTGCTGGACTCGCGGACGCGGAGATCGGCGTGCGGCTCCGCTACGAGGTGAAACGTGAAGTGGCCCCGTACGTGGGGCTCGTAGCCGAACGCAAACTCGGCGGCACGGCCGATTTGGCGCGCGCAGCCAGGCACGATCCGAGCGACACGCGGCTCGTGGCGGGGATCAGGCTTCGGTTCTAGCGAGAGCCGCCCGCTGCGTTACTTCGCCGTGCTGTCGACGCCACGCCGCAGGCGGTAGGCCTGCCGCGCGCTTGAACGCGCGCGCGAACGCGGCTTCCGACTCGTAGCCGACGTCGAGCGCTACCGACGCAACGGTGGCGCGCGTATCGCACAAAAGGCGCGACGCGGCCTGCATACGCCACTGCGTCAGGTACTGCATCGGCGGCTGGCCGATCAGCTCGACGAAGCGCTCGTGCAGCGCGGAGCGCGACAAGCCGACCTGGCGGCTCAGCTCCTCGACCGTCCAGGCCGCCGCATGCCGGTCGTGCAACAACGCAAGCGCGCGGCCGACGAATCGATCGCGCAAGCCCGCGAGCCAGCCGGTCGAATCCTCCGGCAATTGCTCCACGTGGCGACGAATCGCATCGACGAACATCATCTCGCTCAAGCGTTCGAGCAGAGCTTCCGCGCCCGGGCGCTTGCCCGCGGATTCCTCGGCCGCGAGCTGCGCGAACTGCTCGCTACGTCCGCCGGCGCCGGATAGATGCAGCAGGCGCGGCAGCGTTGCGAGCAGCGGATTGAATGGACGTACGTCGCAACCGATGAAACCGCACACGAGGCTCGTGCCGTTTTCCGGCGCGGCGAACGGCAGTGAGCCGCTGCCGTCACGGTTGACCGAGACCGGCACGGCGCCGTTGGAATAGTGAACGCGGAACGGCCTTTGGTTGTGCCGCATCTCGAAGAATGAATCGACATTCGGATTCGCGCGCAACCCCGGCGCGCTCGACACGACGTGCGCGTCCCCCTGCGGCAGCATGATGATGTCGCCGCGCTTGAGCTTTCGCGGCTGCTCGCCGTCGATCGCGGCCCAACACTCGCCGGCCGTCACGACGTGATACTCGATCACATGCTCGGCGTCGGGCATGACGGCTGCGGCGATCTCGCGCGACGCCGGCGCTTCGGCCACCCAGTCGCCTTCGCACGAGACGAAATAGAACACGGCGCTGCGCAGGCGCACGCTGCGTAAGACGTCGGAAAGAGTGTCCTGGCTCATCGGTTTCTCTGCCCTGTAGCCTCGGGCGCATTGTGGCAGAGCTGCTCCGCCGAGTGTGCCTCGCAAATCCAACGGAGGACGTCCGGGCAAGCCGCGAGGACGGGCGAGCAAGGACCGCTGCGGGGCGCGGCCCAACAATCCTCGGCGTCGCAAAACACCCTACCCGAGGAGCCCCCAATGTCCGCCAGCAGAGAGACCGTGAAGGCCAGCAACACAGCGAATCTGGCCGCCATCAAAGCCAAGCAACAGACCACGTGGGCCAGCGGCGACTTCGCCGTGATCGGCACCACGTTGCAAATCGTCGGCGAAACCCTGGCCGAGGCCACCGACGTGTGCGCCGGCGAGCACGTGCTCGATATCGCAGCCGGCAACGGCAACGCGACGCTGGCCGCCGCGCACCGCTTCGCGCACGTGACCTCGACCGACTATGTGCCCGCACTGCTGGAGAAAGGTGCTGCGCGCGCACGCGCCGAAGGCCTCGAAGTACGATTCCAGGAGGCCGACGCCGAAGCGCTTGCCCTACGCCGATGCCACGTTCGATGTCGCACTCTCGACGTTCGGCATGATGTTCGCGCCCGATCACGGCAAGACCGCAGCCGAAGCGCTGCGCGTCGTGCGCAGCGGCGGCCGCATCGGCATGGCGAACTGGACGCCGGAAGGATTCATCGGCCAGCTGTTCAAGGTCATCGGCAAGCACCTGCCGCCGGCCGCGGGCCTCGCGTCACCGGCGCTCTGGGGCACCGAGCCGCACATCGTGCAACTGTTCGGCCCCGAGGCGATGGACATTCGCTGCCAGCGCCGCATCTTCAACTTCCGCTACGAATCGGCGGCGCATTGGATCCAGATCTTCCGCGACTTCTACGGGCCCACGCACAAGGCGTTCGCGGCGCTCCCGCCCGCGGGTCAGAAACAGCTCGAGGCCGATATCACGGCGCTGCTCGAGCGGCTGAACATCGGCGGCCGCAGGTCGCTCGTCGTGCCGGGCGAGTATCTCGAGACGGTGATCGTCAAGCACTGAGCATCGCGTCGTCGGTCACAGCTTCGCGTGGCGTAACCGCAGCGCGTTGCTGATGACCGACACGGATGAGAAGCTCATCGCAAGGCTCGCGATGATCGGCGACAGCAACCAGCCGAACACGGGATACAGCACGCCGGCCGCGAGCGGCACGCCGAGCGCGTTGTAGCCGAACGCGAAGAACAGGTTCTGCCGGATGTTGCGCATCGTGCCTCGCGACAGCCGTACGGCGCGCGCGATGCCGCGCAGATCGCCTTTCACGAGCGTGACTCCTGCCGACTCCATCGCGACGTCGGTGCCGGTGCCCATCGCGATGCCAACGTCGGCTTGCGCCAGCGCTGGCGCGTCGTTGACGCCGTCACCGGCCATCGCGACGATCTCGCCTTCGCTCTGCAACCGCTTCACCACCGCGACTTTGTCCTGCGGCAGCACGTTCGCCTCGACTTCCGTGAGCCCAAGCTCGGCGGCGACGGCAGCGGCGGTGCGGGCGTCGTCACCCGTCAGTACGACGATGCGCACGCCCGCGGCCTTCAGTGCGGAGATCGCCGCAGGCGTCGTAGCCTTGATGGCGTCGGCCACGAGGAGCAAGCCCGCGAGCCGCCCGTCGACCGCGACGTGAATCGGCGTCGCAGCGTCGCCTTCGACGCGCGCCGGCGCAGCAGTGAGGTCGACGTTCTCGCGTTGCATCAGACGCACATTGCCGACCGCGACGCGCTTACCGTCTCCCACGCCCCACACACCGAGCCCCGGATCCGACGCGAAGCCCTCGACGGCGGCGAGATCGATGGCGCGCGCCGAGGCGCCGGCGACGATCGCACGCGCGAGCGGATGCTCGCTCTGACTGCTCGACGGCGGCGGCGAGCCGCAGCACGTCGCGCTCGGCGAAACCGGCGGCGGGCAGCACGCGTCGCAAGCTCGGCTTGCCCTCGGTCAGCGTGCCGGTCTTGTCGACGACGAGGGTCGTGACGCGTTCGAGCCGCTCCAGCGCGGCGGCGTCCTTGATCAACACGCCCTCCTCCGCACCGCGGCCGATGCCGACCATGATCGACATGGGCGTCGCGAGCCCGAGCGCGCACGGACACGCGATGATCAGCACCGACACGGCGGCCAGCAACGCGTGCGCGAGCTGCGGCGGCGGCCCGACCGCGAACCACACGACTGCGGCCACCATCGCGATCAACACCACCGCGGGCACGAACCACGCGGAGATCTCGATCCGCGAGCCGCTGCACCGGCGCGCGCGAGCGCTGGGCCTCCGCCACCATGTGCACGATCTGCGCCAGCAGCGTCTCGCCGCCGACGCGCTGCGCGCGCATCACGAAGCTGCCGCTCGCGTTCGTCGTGCCGGCCGAAACCGCGGCGTCCGCGGACTTCCGCACCGGCGCCGGCTCGCCCGTGAGCATCGATTCGTCGACGTGGCTGTCGCCCGCCGTCACGACCCCATCGACCGGAATCTTCTCGCCGGGCCGCACGCGCAGCAGATCGTCGACCCGCACGTCCTCGAGCGGCACGTCGGCTTCCGCGCCCGCGGCGTCCACGCGGTGCGCGATCTTCGGCGCGAGCTTCAGCAGCGCGCGAATGGCGCCCGACGTTCGCGAGCGTGCGCGCAGCTCGAGCACTTGGCCCAGCAGCACGAGCGTGACGATGACGGCGGCCGGTTCGAAGTACAGCGGCGGCGCGCCGCCGGCCGACGCGGAACGACTCCGGCAGCGCGTCCGGCACCAGCGTCGCGAGCACGGAGAAGCCCCAGGCCGCGAGGGTGCCGAGCGCGATCAGCGTGAACATGTTCAGGTTCCACGTCGCGACCGACCGCCAACCGCGCACGAGGAACGGCCAACCGGCGTACAGCACGACCGGCGTCGCTATCGAGAGCTCGAGCCACGCGACCAGCGTGTGTCCGAACATCCGCATGGGATCGATCGCGGACCAGATCTCGCCCAGCATCGGCCACAGCAGAGGAACGCTGAGCGCCACGCCGATCCAGAACCGCCGCGTCATGTCGACGAGCTCGGCGTTCTCGCCCTCGTTGGCGCTCGGCGCGAGCGGCTCGAGCGCCATGCCGCAGATCGGGCACGCGCCGGGACCTGGGCGGCGAATCTCCGGGTGCATGGGGCACGTCCACACCTGCTCGCTGCCGCCGGCGGCTAGCGCAGCCTTCTCCGGCAGCGCCGCGGCGACCGCCAAGAAATTGCGCGGGCGTGGCCGCGAACCGATCGCGGCAACGCGCAGAACAGAAAGTAGTAGCGTTGCCCCTCGTGCTCGTGCGCGAGTGCGGTACGCGTATCGACGGTCATGCCGCAGACCGGGTCCTGCGCGGCAAACTCGGCCGGCAGCTCGTCGTCGGCGTGAGAGTGCCCGCCGTGCCCGTGACCCGCGTGATCGTGACCTGTATGCGTGTGCTTATCCATCGCGAAGGTTCCCCGATAACGCCGTCACGATCGGGCAGCGCGCAAGTTCGCCATGCCCGGGGCACGCGGCGATCAGCTTCTGCAAGCCGCGGCGCACGCGTTGCAACTCTTTGATCTTGATTTCCACTTGCGCGAGCCGGTCCTCGGCCTTGCGCTTCACGCCGCGCATGTCGTTGTGTCGATTGGCAGTCAGCGACAGCAGCTCCGCGATTTCCGTCAACGTGAAACCGAGATCCTTCGCGCGGCGGATGAACCGCAGCCGCTCGATGTCGCCCGCTGCGTACTCGCGGTAGCCCGACGCACGCCGCGCCGGGGCCGGCAACAAGCCGTTGCGCTCGTAGTAACGGATCGTGTCGATGTTGACGCCGGCCCGCTCCGCTAGCCGGCCGATCGTCATGGTCGTGGCGCCCATGGGAAGTCTCCTTTCGTGCCCGCAGCATAAACCCTGGAGTTTGGTCCAGAGTCAACGGTAACTACGCGCTTGACGCGCTCATATCGCCCGCGTAGCGTCGAACGCAGCCTTTCGACCGGAGAGTAAGCGAATGACCCTGCACCGCCGCGATTTCGTGAAATTTGGCAGCGCCGCAGCACTGTTGAGCGCGCTAGGTTTGCGTGCCACCGCTGCCAACACGCCGACGATAGGCCTGATCTTCCCGCCGCTGAACTACCCGCTGCCGCCGGACGCGAAACGCCTGTTTCCGAGCGGCGTGAACTTCGTCAGCAACGGCTTGGGCTTCGCGGGCATGACGATCGAGAGCTACAACGAAGCCATCCCGCGCGCGCTACCGCGGGCGAAAGAGCTCGCCGACCAGGGCGCCGACCTGATCTCCGTGTTCGGCTCGTCGATCACCTTCTATAAAGGCGCGGCGTTCAATCAAGAACTCACGGACAAAGTCACGGCGCTTACGGGCAAGCCGGCTACGACGCAAAGCAACGGCCTCGTCGATGGGTTGAAACACGTGAACGCGAAGCGCGTCGTAGTTGCCACCGCGTACACCGACATCGTGACCGAACGCCTGAAGGTGTTCCTCACGGAGCACGGATTCGACGTGGTCTCGACGAAAGGCTTGGGTTACGAGCGGATACCCGAAGGCGCCGCGACGGGCGAGATCCTGCACAAGCTCGGCGTCGAGGCGTATCAGGCCGCCGGCAAGGCCGATGCACTCGTGATGTCGTGCGGCGGGCTGCGCACGCTCGACGTCATCGTGCCGCTCGAGAAATCCATCGGCGTGCCGGTCGTGTCGTCCACGCCGCACGGACTGTGGCACTGCGCGCGGATGTTGAAGGTGCCGACGAAGATCGAAGGCTTCGGCATGGTCATGGCCGCCTGAGCGGCGCGCCGAACTCGTAGCGTCTCACGCTGTTCCGACCGCCGGCGCCACAGGGGGGGGTGGGTCACCGGCGGCCGGTAGCGAGGGTCCTCTCGTTTCGGCTTCCATGCCCGGGCTTCCCTGCCCTGGACCCGTTACTTACCCGTAGGCACGTCGCTCGGGGTGCCGCTCGGCGGGCCGCCCCGCGGACCGCGAGGACCGCGCGCGGCGGCTCCATCAGCACCTTGAGCTTCGTGATCTGCGCGTCGCTCAGCACGTTCTTCAACTGACCGACGACCGCGTCCTCGTTCTGCTGCCGGCGTGCCTGCATCTCCTCGAACGACGGGCGCTGATGATCGCCCGATGCCGCATGCTGCTGGCGTTCGGCTTTCATGGCCTCGCGCTGCGCGGTAAACACGCGCTGCACTTCGCCCTTCTGATACGGATCGAGATCGAGCAGGATCGCAAGCCGATCGATGTCGGGCGGGCCACCGAAGCCGGGACCGCCGTGCGGCGGACCGCCCCCAGGACCAGGCGGTTGCGCGAAGGCGGCGCCGGCGGCCATGCCGAGCACCGCAACGATCACTTTGAGCGGGTTCATTTCCGTGCCTCCATGGGTGGTACGTGACGGAGCCACTGTAGAGCCGCGCAGCCGTTTCGGCTGTAAGCAATTGTGACGAGCTGTCAAACGGGTGCTGACGCGACGCTACACCGCGCGCGGCAGGCTCAAAACGGCTTCAAGCCCGTGCGGCGAACGATTCTTCAGCACGAGCGAGCCGCCAAGACTCTGCGCGATGTCGCGCGCGATGCTGAGCCCTAAGCCCACGCCGCCCGTGTCGGCGTTGCGCGAGCTCTCGAGGCGAAAGAACGGCTCGAACACGCGCTCGAGCATGTCGTCCGGGATGCCGGGGCCTTCGTCCTGGACCCGGATCACGAGCTCGGCGGGCGAGTCCTCGAGCACGACTGTGGTGTTACGCCCGTACTTCGCGGCGTTCGCCAGGAGATTCGTGAGGCAGCGCTTCAGCGCCAGCGGCCGTACGAGGAGCGGTGCGGCAGCTCCGTCGATCTCGAAACGCGCACCTATCTCCGCAAACTCCACGCGCAACTCGCCGAGCAATGCATCCATCTGCACGCTCGTAAGCGGCTCGTCGTGATCCACGCCTTTGAAGAGGTTCAGCGCGCCGCGGACCATGCTGTTCATTTCGTCGAGGTCTGCGTTGAAGCGATCGCGCAGCGCCGGATCGTCGAGCGTTTCAGCGCGCAGCTTCAGCCGCGTGAGCGGCGTGCGCAGATCGTGCGACATCGCCGCGAGAAAATGCGTACGGCTGTCCATGTAGCGCTGCAGCCGCTCCTGCATCGTGTTGAACGCGCGCGTGGCGTTGCGCAGCTCGCGCGCGCCGGTTTCCGGCAGCGGCGCCTGTCGCGCGCCGCGGCCAACGGCTTCGGCCGCTGTCGCAAGCTTCGACAAGCGGCCGCGTGATCGTGCGCGCCATCGCGTACAGCACAGCCGCCAGCACGAGGGTGATCAAACCTAGCTCGAACAGCAGCCCCGGGGGCAAGCCGGGTGACGGGCGCGGAACGTCGGTGCGAAACGTCACGGCTGCGCCGTCCGGCAACGTGACGGCCACGTCGAGCTGCCGCCCCACAAACCCGCCGGGACGCCCCGGCGGACCGCCGAATCCGCGGGGCCCTTCGCCCCGTGGTTCGGCAGATGGACCGTCTGCGTTCGATTCCCGCCTGCGGCCCCAGCTCGCGCTCAGGCCGCACGAAACGCCGTTCCGGCCCGAGCCGGATCGCTTCGGATGGACCCGGCCTCGCAGGTCGAACCTCGACGCCGTAACCGGAACCGAGCGAACGCTTGAGACGCGACTGCAGCACGCGGATGCTCTCGGCCATTTCGGCGCTCGGCGGCCTTTGCTGCCGCGGCAGCGCCGGCCGTTCGACGGCCGGCGGCTCGCGGCGCAGCCGATCGATCTCGGCGTCGCGATCGGCCGGCTTCAGCGCGGCCAGACTCTGCGCCGTGCTGTCGATTGCGTTCACGATGGCGGCCGCATCGCTGCCGACGAACAGCGAATCGCGCCGCTCGCTCAGGAGCAGAGCGACGACGATCAACAGCGTGACACCGATCGCGAGCAGCAACGCCGACAGCAAGCGGCCGAACAGCGATGCGGGCATGAGCGTCATCCCGTCTCCTGCTCGACAGGCACGCCGATCAGATAGCCCTGCCCGTACACCGTCTTCACGATCTGCGGCGCGCGCGCATCGTCGTGCAACGTCTGGCGCAGGCGGCTCACGCGCACGTCGATGCTGCGGTCGAACGGATCGAGCTCGCGGCCCCGCACGAGCTCCATGAGCTCGGCGCGCGACGAGAGCTTCGGCGCACTCGCGAGCAACGTCACGAGCAGCGTGTATTCGGCGCCACCGAGCGAGACCCTCGCACCCGTCGCGTCCGTCAGGCTGCGCGTCATGGTGTCGAGCCGCCAGCCGGCGAAGCGATAGGCGCGAACGCTCGCAGCGTCCGCAGGCCGCGCGGCCTGCGACGTGCGCCGCAGCACCGCTCGAATGCGGCCGAGCAGCTCGCGCGGACTGAACGGCTTCGCGAGGTAATCGTCGGCACCCACCTCGAGGCCCACGACGCGGTCCACCTCCTCGCCGAGCGCCGTCAGCATGATGATCGGAATCGTCGGAGGTAGCCCGCAGCTCGCGGCAGATCGCGAGCCCGCTCTCGTGCGGCAGCATGAGATCGAGCACGATCAGGTCGACGTGGCCCTGCGCGAGCGCGCGACGCGCTTCGGCGCCGTCCCCGACCGCGGTCGCGCGCAACCCGTTCTTCTCGAGGAAATCACGCAGCAGCGAGCGGATCTCGCGATCGTCGTCGACGACCAGAATGTGGGCGGCGTCGGTCATAGGCGCACGGCGGTAACGGTATCGGGCCTGGTCCGGCCGCGTGGCAGTCGTGATCACATTGTCAGTCTACGACTCAGGCGCGGCGTGGGTTGTAACCGAATGTTACGTCCATCTCGCCCGTTATCGCGCACGGAGCGGACGTCGGCATGTCGGCGACACGGGCCGCTTTCCGGTCGTTCCAGGACGTTCCGATCATAGGCCGGGAACGTCCGGTTTGTGATCCGTTTCCAGACGTTGATTGAAAGCGACGCCCCGCGTGCGATCGACGTCTGACTCTGACACCGACCCGCTTCTTATCGGCTGACCGTTATGCTGGCTTGCAGATCCGTTGGACGAATAATCTGCATGACCGGAGGTGCGGCCACCAGTTTGACCCAGAGGGTATCCCCGTCCCTGAACCAGGAAGTCTCGTTCGCCTGGCGCAATGCGTTCATGCTGCTCTGCTCCGTTCCGGAGGCTGCGTTGGCGAAGCCCGGCAGCTCAAAGATGACCCATGAGCCCTTGTCCATTTCGGCCAGACTGAGAGTGACTTCCGGCCTTTCGGTTTTGACCTGGATCTCGGTGCCGGCCTTCACAGTGCTCTGGTCGCCGGAGATCTTGAATTCCTTGCCGTTGCGAACAAGCGCGATGGGCGCCTGCGGAGCACGACGAGAAAACAGAGCGGCACGTTGGGCCTGAACGAGGGGAGTGTTTGCAGCATGCCCTCCACCGATCGAAGACAGCAAAGCGAACCGGGCGGTCCGCGATTCGAGATTGACCGCTCGCGGAAGTTCTCCTCTGCTGTCGGAGAGATTCAGGCGGCCGATATCACCCTTGCACACAGAGGCGTTCCAGGTGGGATGGATCTCGCAGGTGTCGTCGGTGACGACGCTGTCGTTCTCGCCATCGTTGAGCATGATGTGGGAATCGGGGATGCCGGTCACCGAACCGTCCAGGTCGTGGATCGACAGGGTCCGATATTGGTTGCCGCCGCGGTTGTCATTGTCGAACCGGGTATCGTATTTCGGGAAATAGACCGGCTTGGCGTTGACGAATTTCGCACCGCTGATCGCTGCTTCCGGTGCTGAGCCCCGCGCTCGTGAACAGCAGGAAGGACAGCGCGCCTGTCTTTCGCAGCTCGTTGTCCTGGAAATTCACGAATGTCGTGTTCACCACATCATCGCGGTAGTCGTAGTATTCGTAGCCGCGGATGGGGAAATCCGGAATCGTAGGCTTCGGCAGGCTGCGGCCATAGGCGATTTCCTCGGGCGTCGTGGGGTTGCCGATATTTTCGGTCTCGCCCACGACCAGCGAATCAACCAGCCGTGCACTGAACGGCAGGCTGCCGATGTCGCCAGCGGCCTGCGTCATGCCAATGGCGTTGTCAGCGAATTTCGCGTTGCTGTAGACGTAGAGGTCGCCCCGGCCCCAGAGACCACCATTGCGGTTCTTGTAGCTGGTCAGGTTCTCGAAGTGCGTCTCCAACACTTCGCTCTCCAGATCGTTGGGATCTGCCAACGGCAGCAACGGAATGGAGGCCGTACCGAAGGTGTTGTCTTCGTTGATGTGCCGGTCGATCATGAACCCGTCGAAGTTGGAATGGGACACGTTGCCCCTGAATGCGCGCAGCGGCGTTCGGCGCGGCCAGGTGTTCTTGCTGATGTCCGAGCCTTCGAACGCCCCTTGCGGGTGCATCGGCAGGGAAAACCAGAAGCCGGTCTCATCGGAACCGGCGGCCACGTTGTCGATGAAGGAGTTGTCCGGGTTGGTGATCCAGTAGGCCGCCACCGTGTTGTCCGAGGGCAGCAGGGTGTCCTTGCCGGAAAAGCTGGCATTTGCCTGAGGGCCTGGCGATTGCCGCTGATCTCTCCGTTTGCGGCGAGGTTGGTCGGCACGCAGGGCTTGGTGGGATGGCACTTGATCTGGATCGCCAGGTTGTGCACGAACTCGTTGCCGTGCTCGATGCCGTCTTCGAGGAAGAAGCAGTGGCCCACGATGTTGTAGGTCACGTTGTTCTCGACCCGCACGTCGTTCGTGCCGTGCACCGTCACGCAGCGGTTGTAGGTGTCGTGGATGGACGCGTTCTTGATGTACTGGCCCTTGGCATCGCCGACCAGGTGCCAGTGGATCGGATAGCGCGCCAGCGTCCAGGTGCTGGCCCATGCGATTGAGCTCGACGCCCTCGACGATACATGCTTGCTCGTCGACCATCGCCATGATGTGGCCGCCGAAGTAGGACTCGGCTGCATCCGCTGATGCCTGGACCTTGATGTTGCGCGTCAGCAGGCCGACTTCGCCGCGCTCATCCACGTCGAAGGTGATCTTGCCGAAGTGCATGTAGTCGAGCTTCTTGTCGAGCGTGATCTTGTTGCCGCTGATGGCGGCGATGGTGCGCCGCTCGGCCTGGCGCGGATTGTAGTCCGTCGAGGCCAGCACGATCTCGTCACCCGCCTTCCACTGCTGCAGCGTCCAGCACCTCGATCGACGTGGCTGCCGGCTTCGGCCGTGTCTGCGCCAGCTTGGTCCAGGTGTTGGTGCGGTTGCCGTGCAGGTTCAGCGTGCCGCCCGAGAGCATGATGCCGCGGTCGCCCATGCCCATCATGCTGTCTTCGTCCTTGACGTTGTCGGTGAGGGTGATGGTGGCCTTGTGCTGGTAGGGCCTGGCCTCGGTGCCGATCTGCAAGCTCACCGTGCACCATGATCCACTCGGTGCGTCAGCTCGAGGTCGGCGTTGTCTCGCAGAAGGTGAGCTTGCCGTCGATCGTCAGGCCGCCGAGCGCGGGCGGGCTGACGTCGAGGATCACGTCCTTGTCGCGGCCGATCGTGACCTTGTCGCCGGCGACGGGCACCTTCCTGTTCGGCCAGGTCGCGGGATCGGACCAGTTCGTCGGAGCGGCCTGTGCGATCGCGCAGACGCCGCCGAGCAGCAGTACAGGAATGACAGACACGCGAAGGAACGAGCGACTCTTATCGGTCATGACATCAACCCCCAAAACTGGACGATGACCCAGTGCTTCGAGGAAGAAGCATAGCGCGATTGCCCCGCGATGCTCTCTATGTCGAACGTATCCGTCAGGCGGCGCCTGATCGGCTCGAGTCCCAGATGACCGTTAAGTCACCGGCCCGCCATACCGCCAGGAGCCTTCCAGAACTCGAGCGGCAGGCATAGCCGCGATATGTCAGAGGGGGACGCGGAGTTACCGGTGAAGTTACCGGTCCAGCCAAACCCAGCGGTGCTCACCGGCACCCATTACCGGTGAGAACCCATGCGGTTGCTGCTCGTGGGTGCCCGTAGGTGCTAGAAACCGCAACCGAATGTTAAGTCCATCCGTCGCGTCCCTTGCCCTGGTGCCTACTTCGACTGGAGATTGGCTCGTATCCACTTCGCTAAACCGGTCTCATCGAGATTTCCAGCGGCAAGCTCCAGGATTGTCCGAATGGCATCAACTTGGTCCGGGCGCAGTTGTTTCCCGTTGATGGCGAGAAACAGACCTATAGCCAGATACGCCGCTCGCTTGTTGCCATCGACGAACGCATGGTTCTTGGCGATCCCGAAACCGTATGCAGCGGCCAGACCTGCGAGATCGTTGACCTTCTCGTAGAGAAACTGATTTACGGGTCGGCCGAGCGCCGAATCGAGCAGGCCTTCATCGCGCATGCCGCGAGCGCCGCCGAACATCGCGAGACTTTCTTCATGGAGCAGGAGCAGCGCGCGTTTGTCGATCCACTTGGGCTTGCGCTTCACTTCGCCAGAGCCTTGAACGTGTCGCGGTTCTCCTTCATAAACGCGCGACCGGCTTCGAGTTGCTCTGCAACCTTGGGGTCAAAAGGTGTGAGCAGATAGCCTTCAGGGGTTTCGATCACGTGCAGCGCGTCGCCCCGTTCGACCTTCATGCGGTTCAGCATTTCCTTCGGGATCACGACGCCGGTAGAAGTGCCGATCGCCGTTAGCTTCAGAGTTGCCGCCATTGGATCACCCCGCGCGCCATTAGTATGTACATACTAATTTGTGGCCACCCCCCCGGCAACGGTTTCGCGCCAAGTTGCAACGCAGGTCACGCAAAACCACCGCCCGCCCCGCCCCCCCGCCGGAGTTACCGGTAAAGTTACCGGGACTGCCAAACCCAACGGCACCACCGCACCCACCGGGCGCCGACACCCGCCCGGTGGCTGCCGCTGGGTGCCGGTGGATGTCAGAACCCGCAACCGAATGTTACGTCCACTCGCCCGCTGTTGGTGTAGAAGCGGGCGCGGGCGACCTGGCGGTTACCGAGTCTGTGGGGAAGCCAGCGCAAAATGCGCACTGCTCACGGCCGGCGATCAGCACCGGCGCCACGCCCGCTGCGGAGTTTCCCGCGATTCGTCAGCGCAGCTTCGTGCCGTTCAAAAGCGACTGCGCGCGCGCCGGGTCACCGCTGGTCTGGACGATTGTCTGCCGGCTCTCGCCCGAAACTGGCGGTAGCACGACCACCAGCATCGCGTACGGATTCCCGTTCTTATCCTCAAACTCCTGCCGATAGCCCGTACCCACCGGGGACGCCGCAGGCTTGAAGTCGCTGGTCATGTTGACGTCGGTCTGGCCAAAGATCAGCTCGTAGGTTGCGATGTTGTCTCGTTCGAACTCCGCCCCGATCTGTTTCATCTCAGCGTCGAAGGAAGCGTCAGCGGACAACGCCTCGAGTTCCGCCGCCAACTTGTCGCTTTCGGCAGAAATCGTCGCAAGCGCGGCGAAGTTGTTCTGCGCCGCGACCGCTTCAACTCGCTTGGCCAGATCCCCCTGCCGCCGCTCGATGTCGGCGACTTTCGCCGCATTTTCCTTCTCGCGCGCTTCGTGTTTCGCCGTCAGCGCCTGAGTTTTCGCCAGCATCACAGCAGCGCGTGCATCCACTTCAGCCTGCCCCAGCTTGAACGTCCGCGAAAAATGCCAGCGCTGGTAATTGAGGAACGCGTCCACGCAGACCCATGTGATGTGGTCCGCAGTGTGGCTGTCCTCCGCGGTCCAGGTGGCCGGCGTCGGCGGCGCCATGCGCTGAAAGAGCGCGTAACCATCGCGGTAGGCTTTGGCCTCGGCCGCCGCGGGGTCTCGCGCTCCGTTGTCGCATCCGTGTTGGGCCGACGCGAGGCCACTGACGGAGAGGAGGACAGCACTTGCAATCAGGATGACTGGAATTCGATGGGAGAAGGCCATGGGACACCTCGATTGCGCTACCGCCAGTGTCGTCTTCGCGATTCTCACCACGAATGTCCGCTCCCGCAGAATCCGAAACGTTCAACCGCTTGCGCGTGCCCGCGGCTTGCGGCCAGGAGCGGCTGTCGAGCTACTTCGCGCGAAAACGCGCCACCCGATCGTCATTGCTGCCTACCCAGATGTCGTCGCCCACTCGCATGGCCGAGCTCACGGCCTGCATCGCGGCCGTTTGATCCGCGCCGCCGAGTCGCGAGAAGGCCAGCGTCTCCGGATCGACTTCCAGCACCGACCAGCCCGTGGCGCAGCCCGCGCCGCTGCACACCGTGGGCGCGACGTAGTTGGGACCGGCGGTCAGAAGCTTGCCATTGGTGGCCCAGTGGATGTTGTCCGGCCGAATGGGCACTGACACCACGCGTTTGGTCATAGGCGTTGTCCGGCGATCGAAACGAACCAGTTCCTGCGAACCGATGGCGGCCACGTAGATGTAGCGCTCGTCCTTCGAGATGTCGATGCCGTTCGGCAGCGACATCTCAGTGCCGGCTAACGGCTGCGGTTGGCCACCCGGATGCCACTCGACGAGGTGGCCAGTGATGCCGACCGGGCCTCCGCCGCCCCTGTAGTTCTGGTCCCGCATTCGGGTCGCCACGAATCCGCCGTCGGCGAGTCGCGCGACACTGTTGTGGTAACTGTCCTGCTGCAGAAGGACGCAGCCCTTCCAGGTGAGGGTCGGCGCCGCGCCGCGAAGGTCGAGATCGTAGATCTCGATAGCCTCACGCGCGCCGTGGCTCGTGGTGTAGAGGCTGAAGTGCCGAGGCGACGTCTCCGCCAGGCTGAGGCCATGCACATCGAAGGCTTGCAGGTTGAGCGGCCCAGGGCAGCCGGGATAGGCGCGCGCGTCGTGCTGCAGCGTGAAGGTGGCGTTGTGGATGAGCTCCGATTGCGTCCTTGCGACAGGATCGATCAGATACAGGTGACCGGGTGCGCGGTGACCGGACGCAAGCAAAAGACCGGTGGACCCGACGGTCAGAATATCTTCCGGGACGACGAGGTCACAAATGTAGGTCAGTCCCTGCTCGCTGCGACAGCCAGACAAGGGAGCACCGTTCGCATCCTGAGCCCGGACAGAGGATGTGATCAGCGCGGTAAGAAGTACGACGGCGACGGCAGCCGACGCTTCCCCTGCATGATAGATTTCGCAAAGCCACCGCATGTCGTACTCCTATTCCACTTCGTGCAGATTATCCAGCCTGTTGACTAACCGCTGCGACGGAGCCTCCCACCTGCATATTCGGCATCAGTTCTTCCTACCGGTCTGCGCATGGCCGGCAACTGTGGGTCGAACCTGGTCTTCTGGATTCTAGTCGCGAAAGACCGCTTCCGCGGCGTTAAGGGACGTTAAACGACCACTGGGTAACGGCACAGTTCGGCCAGAAGCGGCTGTAACGCGACGCGCGTTCGCTGCATACGTTGGTTAGCCATTTCTCGTCAACAATTGGTAGCCAAGAAAGGCAAATGCCGCGACGATTGGGACCCGACTCTCATCACGACACCCCGAAAACGGGCGGAAGTCTCGGAACGCCTTCTTGAATATCGCGATGTCGGAATTCCACCCGGCGGATTGGGGCCGATCCAGAACACGCTGTTGTCGCCATACGGTTCCCAAGCCACAAAGCGTTTTCCATTCAACTCGCATTCACAGAACTCGTCCTCGCGAACCAGTGCCGTTTGCTTCTTCGTCAATGACGGCGCCTGGGACCCGGCGAAAGACCCGCTGGACGTCGCTCCGTGTGAGAAACGTGTTGCTCACCTCAAAGGCGAAAGGACGTCCCTCCGTGTCAGCGATGTCGGTGGTCTTCATTGGTAGTTGCCCGCGACCTAAGACCACGACAAATAGAATCGCGCACGGCGGTCGATGCAGCGTGTATGTGAATTTCGTCCCTACAACCAGTCGATACAAAATCCGTCGGCGCGCGAAGCACGAAGGACAGCCGCTTCGGGTCCAGAGTGTGTGAAAACTCTGCTGCCTGCCTAGAATACGGCTTTCCCGCGGAGGACGCAGCCGATGAGCGGATTCATTGTGGGAGGCGGATCGGAATCAGACGACGCTGCTGCCAGAGAGTCTGGACGACTACGTCGCTGAAGACAGCGCGGTGCGGGTGATCGACGTGTTCGTCGATGAGCTGGATCTGGCGGTGCTGGGATTTAGGACCACGCCGGCCGAGACGGGTCGCCCGGGGTATCACCCGGGGACGATGCTGAAGCTCTTTCTCTACGGGTACATGAACCGCGTGCAGTCGAGCCATCGGCTGGAGCGGGAAGCGCAGAGGAACGTCGAGCTGATGTGGCTGACGCAGCGCTTGGCGCCGGACTTCAAGACCATTGCGGACTTCAGGCGCGACAACGGCGGGGCGATCCGCAAAGTGTGCCGAGAGTTCGTGGTGCTGTGTCGGAAGCTCAAACTCTTTAAGGACGCGTTCGTCGCGATCGATGGGAGCAAGTTCAAGGCGCTGAACAACCGGGACCGGAACTTCACGAAGGCGAAGGTGAAGCGGCGGCTGGAGCAGATCGACGAGAGCATCGCGCGGTATCTATCGGAGATGGAGAGCCTGGATCGGCAGGAAGCCCCATTCGTGGAGCGCAAGCACGAGCACCTGGCGAAGAAGATCGAGATCTTGAAGGGGGAGATCGCGAAGCTAAAAAAACATGAGGCGGCGATGCTTGCTGCCGCCGATCAACAGATCTCCCTCACCGATCCTGATGCGCGCTCGATGGCCACCAGTGGCCGGGGCACCGGGATCGTGGGCTACAACGTGCAGGCGGCGATCGATACCCGGCATCACCTGATCGTGGCGCATGAAGTCGTCAACGTCGGACACGACCGCGCGCAGCTTGCCGCCCTCGCCACGCAAGCCAAGGAGAACCTGAAGGCCAAGAAGCTGCGGGTCGTCGCTGATCGGGGCTACTTCAAGGGGGAGGAACTCAAAGCCTGCGAGGAGGCCAAGATCGAGACGTACGTGCCGAAGCCTCAGACTTCCAATAGCCAGGCGCGCGGGTTGTTCGGCAAGCGAGACTTTATCTACCGACCTGAAGAGGACGAGTACGAATGCCCGGCGGGGGAACGTGCGATCTATCGGTTCACCCAAGAGGAAGATGGGCAGCAGATCCGTCGCTACTGGAGCTCGGCCTGCCCGCGCTGCGCGCTGAAGTCAAAGTGCACGACGAACAAAAATCGACGTATCAGCCGAGGGGAACACGAAGACGTCATCGAGCGTGTGCAAGGCCGGCTCGATCAGCATCCGCAGATGATGCGTTTAAGAAGACAAACCGCCGAACACCCGTTCGGCACGATCAAGGGCTGGGCGGGTCCGCAGCACTTCAAGATGAAAACCTTGAAGCACGTGAACACCGAGCTGAGCCTGCACGTGCTCGCCTACAATCTCAAACGGTTGATCAACGTGTTTGGCGTGCCGCAACTCATACAAAAGATGCAAACGGCCTGACCGCCGTGCTCACCTTCTCTCCGCCGACGTAAAACGCGCTCTGCCTGCGCGGATCCCGACGCAAGATTCCAGATCAAACAGACCGGCTGATAGGCCCCCTCGGGCTCGTGGACCTGCCGAAGTCGGCGACGACTTCAACGATCGCGTCACTGGCGACAAGAAAAGAGAGTTTTCACAAGCTCTCGGTCGAAAGCGGCACTCGGTCAACCCTACCACGAATGTCCGCTTTGACGGTGCTAACGCGCCGTTAAGAACAGCGCACCCACAAGCAGAGTCACAGCAACACGCGGCAGCGACGATGGTCGTCTACCACGGGTTGGTTTTCGTAGCGCCGTCGATCCCCGGGTGGGCGGCATTCGCGAATTGGTTCGCGCACGTTTGAGATACGCATCGCTGAGGCAGGAACAGCGGACAATGTCGCGCCGCGCGATCAGTAACAAACCCCGAGAAACTGGGCACCGTAGTTGAAGAACGTGTTCTCGTGCCGCGACATCACAGCCACGTGGCGGTCCATGTTGTCGAGCTCGCCGTAGACGGTGGTCAGCATGTACGTGCCGTTCGGTAGGAGGCCCATGAAGTGGATCCGCGAACCGATCGTCAGGAGCTGCACATTTACTTCGCCGGTCGGCGAGCCGACCGCGCCGGCGGTCCCCGTCAGCCGCGCCTTGCCGCTGGAGGGCTCGAGGACGTCGTAGACCATCAGCGACCCTTGATATTGCGCGCCCGAAAATACGCTCAACGAATCGCCGACGCGCGCACCGGCGACATTGCCCGGGCCGAAGTCGCAAGTAATACGAGCGGCATCCAGTAAATCCGTGGCGGGACGCGAGCCCTTGTCGTCGTTTGCACGGCGGTTCGGAATATCGGTGAACACAGGGTGCTCGTCCTTCGATGCAAACCAGACCACGGTTGGACGCGTCGGCTCCGCCGGCCCCGAGTCCGCGGACGCGAGGACGGGCGTCGGCTCGGCGACTATCTCGGTGGGTGCCGACGCCTGGGCAAGGCGATCGGGATCGTCTGGCCGCTCCGCGTCGGCCCCCGGCTCGGAACGCGCTGCGGGCGTGCGAGCACTCGCAGCGCGCAGCTTCGGATCCCACGCAGTGCCCCCTCCCCACACGTAAATCGCGACCCATGCGAGCAGGGCGCCCGCCCCGGCCCAGAGCAGATTCCGTATCACGTGCGGCATTCTCCGCTCATGTGGCGTGGCACTCCCCGCAGACCGACAACCGGAACCGGTGAGACATTAGCAAAAGATGCTTCCGCCCATCAGCGCCCGGTCGGACGGTCGGCCTGATATGGTTGACGAATGGCTGAGGTCGTCACGCTGTCGAGGCGCGCATGAAAGCTATTACCTACACCAACTATGGGCCGCCAGACGTTCTGAAACTAGATGAGGCGGAGAAGCCCGTTCCGAAAGACGATGAGGTTCTGATTCGCGTGCAGGCAGCTGAGGCGACGAAGTCCGATGTCGAAATGCGTAGATTCAAGTTTGCGGTGAAGTGGTTCTGGTTGCCCCTGCGAATCGCATTCGGCCTGAAAAAGCCAAGACGACACATCCTAGGCGGGTACTTCTCAGGTGAGATTGCATCGGTCGGAAAAGACGTCACCCAGTTCGCGACCGGAGAGCAGGTCTTTGGCGCTGCCGGCCTTAGGTTCGGTGCCTATGCAGAATTTCTCGCCCTGCCGGCGAGCTACCCCATCGTCGCTAGACCCATCAATATGAGCTCTTCAGAAGCCGCGGCGGTACCGTTGGGCGGATTCAACGCGCTCCATTTCATGCGACTCGCACGAATCGGAACGGGAGACAAGGTATTGATCAATGGCGCCGGCGGCAGCATTGGAACGCATGCGATCCAGATTGCGAAGTCAATGGGAGCGGAAATTACTGCGGTGGACAGCGGCATCAAGGAGCACATGTTGAGGCGAATGGGCGCGGACCACTTCATTGACTATACGAAAGATAGCTTCACCGCGATGGGCCGTACCTATGATGTGATTTTCGACATGGTTGCAGCCAGCTCCTATACCGCTTGCATCAAGACGCTCAGCCCTGGTGGACGCTACTTATCTTGCAATCCCCGGCTCTCGGTCATGCTCCGTTCGTTTTTCACAACCCGATTCACTGACAAGACGGCCACATTCGCGTTTGCCGGAGAGACGAAGGCAGCACTGTACGCGCTCAAGAAAATGATCGAAGACGGAAGAATCAAATCAATTGTGGATAAAGTCTATCCAATGGAGCAAGCGGCCGACGCCCATCGCCGGGTTGAAGCTGAGCAACGGCTTGGCGCTGTGGTAATCGCGATCGGCGATGGCGGCGTCGATCCGTCTACCGAGTGAACCAACCAGAACCACGAACATCCGCTTTCGAGCGCATGAGCGGCCGTTCACGCGGCCAGAGTCTCACTTCGTCGGCGCGAGGTCGCACCCGGAACTCGCAGCGGATAACTTCTTCGCTTTGGGCACACGAAATGACGCGGCAGCGCTCGGGCTGCCGCGTCCCGGTCGTGGTGGCCTTCCTAACCTTTGGGCCGGGTACACGCATCTCCGCAACGGCACTGCGGACCGCAGGTGCAAGCCTCTTGCGTTACCGTGCGCTGACAGCCACAGCCGCAACATGACCCAGGGCAGGAGGCGCAAGCACACGGAACCTTTGGCGCTTCGTTCATGATCGTTCTCCCATCGAGTTGTGTTTGAAGTTCGAGATCAATCTACCGCGCGCTCGGCGAGGCGCCTTGAACGAAACGGCTATTCTCAATGCGGGAAGCTCGCGTGCAACCCGCGCGAACCTTTGCATCGGAACCTGCACCCACAGCTGCCGCGAGCGCGGCGCAGGCAGCGATTGCGAGACGATACGTGCTGACTTGGGCGCCATCGGCGCCCCCCTGGGTGGACTGCGTGGCGACGAACCGGGTCGTGTCGACGTGGCCTCACGCTATCCGCGGCTACCCAACGCGGCTGGAATGCAGCGGCTGATGACAAACCGCGGGGCTTACGCAGAGATCGAAGGGGTCGGACGCGGCGGGGGCTCCGAAACATCCATCAAGGACGGCGGGATCCCGATCATGCGACGGCTGGTGCGCGTCAGATGAGCCGAGTCGGAGAACCCCGCGGCATGTGCAGCCGTCGACAAGGATGCACCGCTCATCCGGTGCTCCCAAACGCTGACGAAACGTCGCCACAGAACGTACTGGCGCAAGCCCATTCCGGTCTGCTCGGTGAACAGATGCCGGAAACGGCTTGGCGACAGGCAGGCAACCCCCGCGACCTGTTTCAGCGTGATCGGCGCGGACAGATGGTCGCTGACGTACCTCACGGCGCGCAGGATCCGCTCGTCACTGGCCACCGATGGCTCCGTGTGTTGCGTCAGTGACTGCACGACGCGGCGCGCTTGCTCGACGATGGCCGGTCGGCCGCGCCGTTCCTGGGCTGCCGCTCGCAGTTCCGGTAAGACGGCCCTGATGGGCGTCCGGTCGACCTCCACGATGCCGCCTCGCAGGTAGCGCTCCGTAAGAACTCGCCCTTCGCGCGTCTCCGGTTCGACAAAGATCGTTGCGCCGTAGTGAACCCTGGCGCCATCCATCGCATGAGAGTGCTGCGACGGGACGATACCGACGTCGTAGCCGACCCACGGATCTTCGTTGTTCGAGCGTAACCGGATGCGGCCCTCGAACAGGAAGCAGATCTGGATTGCTTGATGGGCGTGCGCGGGAAGCGCGCCGGCTGTTCCGATGAAAATCGCTCCGCCATCCCACGGGAAGTACTGCGCGACGCTGACCGGCTCGGTCATCGAATCCCCGCTTGTTCCGTGCGTAGCATCCTACGACATCGCGCCGTTCGACTTCGCGCCGATCTCAGCCTTTCCATTCAAGCGAAGGTCCCGTGAGCCTGCCACACTAAATTCTTCGCTGATCCCGTTAGCAAAGGCAGGAATTCGCTCATGCACATTCAATCCAGCATCCTGGTTGTAGCCGGGAGTCTCTCGTTGACGATCACACTGGGGCTGGCGTGGTGTCTGGCCGGCATACGTTACATGCAGACGGGCTTCCTGAAGAAGCTTTTTTCCAATTACCAGTACCTTCTGAAGTCGCACATCGACTATCTGTTGATGACCGGCTTGTTGATGGTTTTCTTCCTGCTCTTCGCCCATTTCCAGGTGGCGCCTTCTCCGGTGGTTCTGATCGCCATGACCATCGGCTCGCTCCTGAATCCGTTTGGCTTCCTCGTGCTTGCGATGAAGCCCAACCTTCGCCAGCACCCAAGCACACCGTTCGGCGCCATCATGGCGGGCAGCTTCGTGTTGACGACGATCGGCTACGTCGGCGCCGCGTGGTACGTCGCCTACGCGGCTATCTTTGGCCAGTGAGTAACCGCTGAGGAGGTTTTGTGGCATACGTCGTTGGAATTGTCGTCGCGCTCATCGTCTCATTCTTCGCGCGCGCCACTGGGCTCGACCGCGATCGAGCGTTCTACTCGACCGTGGCGATCGTCGTCGCTTCTTACTACTTATTGTTTGCCGCTATGGGCGGTTCGGAACACACGCTGGTCGTCGAGGCGATCCTGATGATCGCCTTCGTAACAGTGGCCGTGGTTGGCTTCAAGTTCAATCTGTGGCTGGTCGTTGCGGCGCTGGCCGGTCACGGAGTGCTCGACGTGCTGCACGGTCTCGTCGTGACGAATCCGGGGGTCCCCGAGTGGTGGCCCGCCTTCTGTATGACATACGACATTGCCGCCGCGGGCTTTCTAGCGTGGCTATTGATGCGCTCGAAGCTCGCGGCACGACAGGTTCCCTGATCATCGGGGCTCGCCACATGCAGACCACCTCGAAGCTGTCCACCGTCGCCGCCCACGCCGCCATGATGAAGGCGGTCATTCACCGCGCGTACGGAGAGCCCGACGTGCTGGCGGTGGGTGAAGCCCCGAAGCCGGTGCCGGGCGACGACGACGTCCTCATTCGCGTGGTCGCAGCGGGCGTGAGTGTTGGCGATCACCACGTCATCACCGGCAAGCCCTACCTCATACGGCTAAGCCCGTTCGGCGGTCTCCCCAGGCCGAAGCACGCGGTGCCAGGAACCGCGATGGCGGGCCGCGTGGAGTCGGTCGGCGCGAACGTCACCGGCTTCCGTGTCGGCGACGAGGTTTTCGGCCAGGCGCAGAACGGCGCCTTCGCGGAATACGTCGTGATGCCCGCGAGGCTCGTCGCGCACAAACCGAAGAACCTCTCGTTCGAAGAGGCGGCGGCCGTGCCCTGGGGCACGACGGCGCTTCAAGGTCTGCGTGACGCGGGCGAGACGAAGCCCGGCCAGCGTGTGCTCGTCTACGGCGCGTCGGGTGCGGTGGGCACGTGGGCTGTGCAGCTCGCGAAGGCGCTTGGCGCACACGCTACTGCAGTGTGCAGCACGCGCAACGTTGAGCTCGCGCGCGCGCTTGGCGCTGACGAGGTTATCGACTACACGAAAAGCGATTTCGTCGCGGGTGGTGCGCGCTTCGACGTGCTAATGGACATGGTCGGCAACCGCGCTTTGTCGGACTGCAAGCGTGTGTTGAACGCCGGAGGCCGCTACGTGCCCTGCTCAGCCGGTGGCGGTGACTGGCTGGGCCCCATCGGGCGCATCGTCGGCGGGCTGCTCATGTTTCTCTACGGCGGCAAACGCTTCAAAATGTTCGTGCAGAAGGTCAACGCCGCCGACCTCGTGGTGATGCGCGAGCTCATCGAGGCCGGCACCATGAGGCCGGTGGTCGAACGCACTTGGTCGTTCTCGCGAGGTGGGCGCCGCGCTCAATCATGTTGGAGCCGGGCACTCGCGGGGGCTTAACGTCGTCCGCATATCCGGTTGACTGCACGGCGCCCGCAGTCGACGCCACCGCCTGGTCCCCCACGCGTTCGCCGACGGCTAACGTCTCGCGCTCCATAGTCGACAACTAGATGGCAGAACCTTGCCGGTTGCGCGAGTTGGTACACACCGGCACCCACTGGGCATGGACATCTGTGGCGTTGCTGCTGTTGGATGCGGGTGGCTGTTGGAACCCGGAACCGAATGTCACGCGGTCGGCGCGACGGCCCCCTGAGGAAATGCCCGACTGGTGCGCTTGATAACGTCTGGCACCGCCTCTCGCCAATCGCTAAAGCCGTCGATGTCGTAGGCAAGGCAGGCCAGCGCGGAGCCGAACCGGTGCCAGCAAGATGTCTGCTGCTCCGTCGTCAAGCTCACGCGCCAATCACCATCGCGACCGCGCCGCAAAGACGCGGCCCGCGCATGCTCGCCTGCCTCGAGGTAACGTTGCTTGGCGACGCGGAAGCTTTGCTGAAGGACTGTGGCGCTTAGGCCGCTCCGTCACCTTGCTGGGCACGGGCGAGAACTCGTTGACTGACGAAGGCATCACGGGCGCATTGCTCGGCGGCGGGGTGCTGTACAAGGTTGGCCCCGTCGACCTGCGTGGCTATTTCCGCGAGTTCGGCGTGCTGGACAACAAGGAAGGCCACGACGTCGGCATCGTCGTGCAGCGCAAGTTCTGACTCGCTATCGAAACGAGGCTCGCTCCAACGGTCGTTTTTCTCATTACTGCCCAGACTCGATTTGGTTTTCGGGCGAATCTCATTGCGAGCTGCCACGTCACGTATACCGGGCCGCCCGACTACTCGTTGCGGCGGTCCTGTTCCCCAAGTAACGCCAAGGCCTGATGTCGTGCCGCCATGCGCAGTGACTTGCGCAGCTCGGCATCGTTTGTCGTCCGTGCCAGCACCATGCCGCCCACGCACAACGAAACGATGGTCTGAGCCCGCCGCTTGCCGTCGCGCGCACCCGCCAGAGCGGCCGCGAACACGCCGCCCATGCTGCGGATGAGATCCGTATAGGCCTGCCGCGGCGCAAGACCCGCGCGGGCGACGTCCGAAGGCAGCGCGTACAGCGGGCAATGCTGGTCGCTATCCGCCAGCACTTCGTCGCTGAGATACAGATCGATCAGCAACCGCGCCAGTCTTGCGGGCGGAAGCTGCGAAGGCTTCATGTCTGCCACGCGCTCCCGGAAGGGATTGCACGACTGGAAGCTGCTGACGGCCGCCGCGTAGAGCTCGTCCTTGCTCTTGAAGTAGTGGTAGAAGCCGCCGCGCGTGAGCCCTGCTTCGCCCATGATCTGGTCGATGGAGACGGGCTCGAAGCCGTGCTGGTTAAACAGCCGGCGGGCGGAATCCACGATGCGGCTTCGGGTGCGGGCGGCGTGCTCGGCGGGATACGGCATGGTGGCTACCTTACGCCCATTCAAAATATGTTCTTGAGCATATTTTAGGACCGCTGCATGCTCCACGTCCATCGGCAACAACCGGGCAATGTGCCCGTTACAGGAGAGGACGATGAAGACATTTCTGGCGGTTTACACGGGCAGCCCCGAGATGCGCGAACGCTTCGAACGGGAGTATTCCGACCCGGCCAAGCGCAAGGCACTGGAGCAGCGAGGCATCGCGGCCTGGGGCGCATGGGTGACGGCGAATCCAACTGCGATTACCGATAACGGCGGCCCCCTGGGCAAGACCAAGCGCATTGGCCCCGACGGCATCGCCGACGTGCGCAACAACCTCGCGGGTTACACCATCGTGCGGGCCGAGTCCCACGAAGCGGCCGCCGCGCTGTTTCTCGATCACCCGCACTTCAGCATCTTCCCCGGCGATGCCGTTGAAGTCATGGAAGTGCTGGCGATACCCGCCGCGAGGTGAACTACCAGATGAAACGCAGACCCACGAAGACTTTGGCGACATGCACGGTAGAAGATGTCGCGTCGAAACGATGTGCTTTGTTGGACGCGGAGCGTACACTTTTGTCCCGGCGCCCAATAACCGAAAGAAGAAAAGGGGGCTATGGTTTACGCCACAGCATCCGCGGTTCGAAGCCCGCGGGCCTTCTATGTGGGAATGGCAGTTACGCTGCTGCTTATCGCGTCGGCGGGATTTCTGCCGGGGTACCGCGCCCTGCTTGGTGGCCGAACAACGCTGCCAGCGTTCGTCCACGTCCACGCCGCCCTATTCGCGTTTTGGATGTTGTTGTTGATCGTGCAAACCTCACTCATTGCGCGCGGCAGCGTGGCGCTCCATCGGCGGCTCGGTGTACTGGCCGCGCTGCTGATTCCCATCATCCTCGTGCTCGGCTATCAGACGGCGATTTTCGGCGCGCAGCACGGGCATCCTATGTGGAAAACCCCTGGGCAGTTCGTGCCGCCGGGCTTTCCGTTCGCGAACAGCTTGGAATTTCTCACGGTGCCTCTCGGCGATCTGGTCGTCTTCGCGGGATTCGCGACCACGGCGCTGTACTTCCGCAAGCGCCCGGAACTGCACAAGCGCTTGATGATTCTGGCGGCCATCGGAGGCCTGATGCCGCCGGCGGTGACGCGGCTGCCGTATGGCAGCAACATTCTGCTCACCTTGGCCGTCCTTATTCTACTGATCGCCGTCTGCTTGGCGCACGACGTCTACGAACGCGGCCGCGTGCACCGCGCCAACGTCGTGGGCGGATTGCTGATTCTGGCTTCGGTTCCCGCGCGCTTACCCATCGCGAAGACCGAGGCATGGCACCAGATCGCGGCGTGGCTTGTGCGCTAGGCACCTCAATCGCCGCGCAGAATAGGCGCTTCAAAGGCCCCGTCGCGCCGCAGCAGTGCGGCAGCCGAAACTGCTCTCGTCGCTTCGCAAGGTTTGGCCACGACGGGCCGCCCGAAATGGCACGTCACGCAGCTACTTGACCTGCGGTCTTAGCACCAGGAGCGCGTCAAACGCCCAACGTGGTTCCATTGACGACGGCCAGCGACGGCGTCAGGCACGACGCGATGTCCGGCTGCACGCTGACGAAGTCGTCCCTGACCTGCGCGAACACGGAGAACACAGTGACGCCCGCCGCCTCGAGGTGCCGCGCTGAGCTCGCGTGCGTCGCGCATAATACGTGCATGTCGCAACCGATCTCTCGGACCAAAGTCGATCAGCGCTTCAACCGCGATTACTACCGGCGCTTCTATCTTGATAGCGCGACCGCGGTGACGTCGCGCGCCGAGATGCGTGCGCGCGGCCGGTTGATCGCCGCCTATGTCGAGCTCATCGGTTGCCCGGTGCGCAGCGTCCTCGACGCCGGGTGCGGAATGGGTCTGCTGCGCTCCACGCTGCTGCGCGCACTGCCGCGTGCGACCTACACGGGGCTCGAGGTCAGCGACTACCTCTGTGAGCGCTACGGTTGGGTCAGAGGTTCGATCTCGAACTATGCTCCAAGGCGCACGTTCGATCTCGTCGTCTGCTACGACGTGTTCCAGTACTTGGGTACACGCGATGCAACGCGCGGCCTCGCGAACCTCGGGCGGTTGTGCCGCGGCGTGCTGTATTTTACGGCGCTCACCGCACGCGACTGGCGGGAGAACTGCGACCAGCGCTACACCGACCGGGACGTGCATCTGCGCGAGGGCGAGTGGTACCGCCAGCGCCTGCTGAAGAAGTTCCGGCCCGTCGGTGCTGGTTTCTGGATCCGGCGCGGCGCGCCGCTTGTGACCTGGGATCTAGAGCGTGCGGCCGTAGACTAAGCCCATGGACGCGCTCACATGGTTCGGATTTCTGTCTCTCACCGGCATGCTCGTTTGCTACACGCTCGAAGATCGCAGCCACTGGTACATGCTCGGGTTCGCGCTCGGGTGCATCCTGGGCTCGATCTACGGATTCTTACAGGGCGCGTGGCCGTTCGGCGTGGTAGAGGCGATCTGGACGGTCGTGGCGCTGCGACGGTGGCAGCATTCGCGGCGGGGACTCAGCGTCGTACAGTAGTCGGCCGTCACGACTACTGGATGGACGGCGCGCGGCGCGCAGCCCCACCATCACGGGCATGGCGGAAATCGGATTGCACACCGTTGGCGACCTCGCCGGCCGTCACGTGATATACGCGCACTGCGGACCGTGTGGGCGTTCAGTTCAGCTCGACGCGCGCCGGTTGATCGCTGCTTACGGCGCCGGTCTCACGATCCCCGAGCTGCGGAAGCGGCTCACGTGCGCGCGATGCCGGGAGCGGCGCCACGAGATTCGCATAGTGTTCGCGTTGCCAGCACGACTCGACGAGTGACGCGAGGGTCGGTACGTACTTCTTCGTCGCCACCCGCGGCTGTGCACAGGCCGCGCGAACCGCGCAACGAATTTGCGCGTTCAGGGCATCCAAGCTTATCGTACGGCTCGTCATACCGACGCGCACGGCGTCGGCACTGTTGGGGCGGCGGGGACGCCCTGTACCCGAAGGATAACAACGCAACCATGCAGAATACGCACAGCGATTCGGCACCGCGGGAGTCCGTACGGCGCGTCGCCCTCGCCAGCATGATCGGCACCACCATCGAGTGGTACGACTTCTTCATCTTCGGCACCGCATCGGCGCTGGTGTTCGGCCGGCTGTTTTTCCCGACGTTCTCCGAGGTGGCCGGCACGCTTGCCGCGTTCGCCTCATTCGCGGTCGGGTTCGTGGCGCGGCCGGTCGGCGGCCTGGTGTTCGGCCACTTCGGCGACCGGATCGGGCGCAAGACGATGCTGGTGCTCACGCTGACGATGATGGGCTTGGCCACGTTCGCGATGGGGTTGATGCCTACCTACGCGACCATCGGCGTATGGGCGCCCATCCTGATGGTCGTGCTCCGCTTCCTGCAGGGCCTCGCGGTCGGCGGCGAGTGGGGCGGCGCGGTGTTGATGGCCACCGAACACTCGGACCGCAAGCGGCGCGGTTTCTTCGGCAGCTTCGCCCAGATGGGCAGCGCCGTCGGCGGCCTGCTGTCTACCGGCATGTTCTTGGTCATGCAGCGGCTTCCCGAGGACAGCTTCTTGTCCTGGGGCTGGCGGGTGCCGTTCTTGATCAGCATCGTGCTGGTGCTCGTCGGCCTCTTCATCCGGTTGCGGATCATGGAGTCGCCGGTGTTCGCGAAGCTCAAAGAGGGCCGCCGGGTCGTCAAGATGCCGGTGGTCGAGTTGCTACGGTCCGACAGCCGCAACGTGCTGCTGGCGGCCGGAATGTTCCTGGCGCACGGCGTGCTGTTCTACGCCATGACCGTCTACACGTTGGCCTACACCACCAGCAAGCTCGGCCTCGCTGAGAACACTTACCTGTTTGGAGTCACCGCCGCGGGCGCGTTGCAGATCTTCACTATCCCCGCGCTGGGCGCACTTTCGGACAAGGTCGGGCGCAAGCCGGTGATCATCTTCGGCACGCTGTTCATCGTCGCGTTCTCGGTGCCGCTGAACTTCATGATCACGTCCCAGATCCCCGTAATGGCATGGCTCGCGGTGGTCATCAGTATCTGCGTCGGCCACAACGCCGTGTACTCACCGACGGCTGCGCTGTACACGGAAATGTTCCCCGCGCATGTCCGGTACAGCGGCGCGTCCATCGGCTACCAGCTCGGCGGCGCGATCGCCGGCTTCGTTCCGTTGATTGCAGCGTCCTTGGTCGCCGCTGCCGGCGGTGCCTACTGGCCGATGGCCGCGCTGATCGCCGTGGCGGGGCTGATCGGTTTCGTGTGCGTCCTTCTCGTGCGCCCGATCGCCGAGCCGCACGAACACGCAACGGACTTAGGCCAAGCCGCGCGCGCATCTCTTAGCCCGGCGTCCCCGCGCCCCTGATCAACGCTCGCGATCAGTCGAAACGGAAGATATCGTCGGCGGGCTCGGGGCGCTTCATCCCCTTCTCGAAGTATTCCTCCCACACTCGCGCCCACGGCCGGTCGTACCAGTCGGGAACGCGGTATTGGATGACGGTACCGGGCGTCACAGGCTGCAGTCGGCCGTTGACGTTCCACAAGGCCTGCTGACATTCCTTCCATTGGTAGCGCGTAGGGGAGCTCGGCCCGTCGAGATACGTGTAGAGCAGGTCGAGCCGCAGGGGAGCCACGAAGGCCAGTGGATCGTAAAGCGTGATTTCGAGGTGCAGGTTACGTTGCTCGTCGCGCGTGTAGACCTCGACCGTCTCGAGCTTGCTGCTGAACTCGGGCAACGCGTGCGACATCCACCAACCCTGCACGTTCTTCGTCCACGCGACGAGCGTCTCGCCGTCCCAGAAGCCGACCGTCTCTCCGTACCACTGCGCGATCTGCGTCACGTGCTGCTGGCCGATGAGCACCTGGCGGAGAATATTCAGCGCCGTGCCCGAAAGCATCTGCACCTGATACGGTGTGACGGTGAGCTGAATGTCGCGAACTCCCTGAGCCCACCAGCGAATCAGGCCTTCCGGGTAACACGTCGACGACACCCACTGAGGCGAGTTGCTGACCCCGACGTGATAGAGCGCCTGCGCGAACCGCTGCTGATACTCCGGCGTCAGCATCTGCATCAGCGTTCCAGCTTGAACGTTGTTGCCGAAGCTCCACTGCTTTTGCTGCAGGCCGCGAGAGTTGTAGTAACCATCCCAGGCCGGCGGCAGGTGCTCCCTTGTGTAGACCGTTGGCCCGCCGTGTTCTTTCGCCTTCGCCATCAGCGCGGCGTAATGCTCCTCGGCCGTCTTGTAGGGATGCGAGCTCGTCAACTCTTTCACCGACATCCCGTCTTTACAGTCGCCCCACTCGCCCACGAAGTTGCGGACCCACATGTCGTCGATTCGCCGCGGCGAGTTGCACCGTGTATAGCGCGGATCCGCCCAGTACTTGGAATCGAGATAGAAATCCTTGGTCGTGAAGAGATCTACCGGCAGCGGCGCGACGCCTGGCGGCGGCTGCCGCGCGTCGATCGTTTTCCTGAGCTCCGCGGTCACTTGCGCCGACGCTGCGGGAGCGAGCAGCGCTGTTGCGGCTAAAACAAGAACCGACGCACTCGTGATGATCCTGGTAATCATTGCTGCTCTCCGACTGGAATGCATGACGGCCTTAAGGCTCTACTTCTTTTGGCCCGGGCTCGAATCGGAGAAGTCGAATATCGACTGATCTTCCGGCCGTTTCATGCCCTGCTCGAAATAACGCTCCCAGATCTGCGCCCAGGGGCGGCCGTACATGTCCGGCACGGTGTATTCGATCGTCCTGCCCGGACTCAGCGGTGTTGGCCTGCCTTCGACGGGGAAGATGGTCTGGATGCAACGCCCATATACGTAAGGATCGACCTCAGCGATCTCACCCGTCTTGATGTGCACCTGAATGAGCCGCAGCGGCTGCGTCAACGCTTCCGGGTCGTACAGAATGATCTCGTGCTCGATCCCCCCAAGCTTGCCGGCGGAGTCGCGGCGCGGCGAAAAAATCTCTACGGTCTGCATCTGTCGCGAAAATTCGAACACGCCGTGCGTGATCCAGGGGACGACGTTCGACGTCCATGTGATCAGCGTATCGCCATCCCAGAACGCCACACTCTCGCCGAACCAGCGCGGTACGTCGGCGCCCAGGCGCGGCACGGAACCGGTCATGTTGAACGAGCGTCCAACGTTGAAGTGCCGGATGAAATTTTCCGCGCTGCTGGCCATGAGCTGCAGCCGCTCCGGCGTCGTAACGAAGTCCATGGCGAGGTGCGCCTGGCGCGAGAAGACCCGCATGAATCCGTCGGGCCAACAGAACGTTCCCGGCCAGAGCGGCGCGTTGGTCACCGCCTGGTGGTAGTGCATCTGCACCGCACGCTGCCGGTACTCCGGCGTCAGCAGCGAGAGGATCGTCGAGGTCTGGTTGATCGACATGAAGTACCACTGCGGCGGTTCCTGCAGATACGCGGGAGTCTCGTAGGTCTTTCCCGCTCGCCCCGCCATGAACTGAAGCGAGACGGCGCGGCTGTAGCGCCCGTTCCAGTCCGGCGGCGGCCTGTCGCGCGTGTAGATCGTGGGCCCGCCCTTCGCTTTGGTCTCGGCGAGCAACGCTTCGTAGTGTTCGCGCGCCGTCTTGAACGGATACGGCGAAACGATCGCCTCGCGCGGATAGTCGACGTCGCAATGACCCCACGACGCGCTCGCCGGCGGATTGGCGCCGATCGGTCGCGGTGAACCGGCGGTGCCGCCGCCGCCCCACATTCCCTCGAGCGTCGAAGGACTGTTGCACCGGAAGTAGCGGGGATCCGACCAGAGCTTTACGTCCTGGTAGAAGTCCTTGGTCGTGAAAAGATCGACCTCGAGTGCCTGTATGCCGCGCGGCACGCCACCGTCGCGCGCGGACTGCTCGCCCTGACCTTCGGCGCCGCCGCTGACGAACGCAGACTTCGCCGCTGCGGACGGCCATCCTCGGCCTACGCTTTGTGCTGCGACGCTCTGACTCAAGGCAGCGACGACGATCGTTGCGATCGTCGCCGCTATCGACCCAGGTTGCATGGCTACCCCCACATGTCTTACGACCCGCGCTACGCCGTGATCGTGAGCCAGAGCGCGCCGTAAGATCAATGCATTTCTCCAGCGGCCCGAGAGGCTTGAAGGTCTGCAACACCACGCGCAGACTCCCGCGCATGCCGAATTCATGTCGCTCCGTCTCCGCCGCGATCGCCACACTGGTCCTGCTCGCCACCACCGCGGCCGCGCAGCCGCCGAATCCCTATCGCACGATCACCGGCCTCGTGCAGGCGCCGGCCGGCAGAGTGCTGGGCTCGATGAGCACGGTCGACGTGGCGAAGGACGGCACGTTGTGGATCGCCGAACGCTGCGGCGAGAACAACTGCCTCGGCCACGACACGATTGCGCCGATCATCCACACCGATGCGAACGGCAAGTGGCTCGCCGCGTTCGGCGCAGGAACGTTCGCGTGGCCGCACGGCATCTACGTGGACCCCGACGGCAACCTGTGGGTGACCGACGCGCGCGCCGGCGAAGGCCGCGGCCATCAGGTCATCAAGTTCGCGCCGGACGGCCGCGAGCTCATGCGGCTCGGCGTCGCGGGCGAGGCCGGCGACGACAATGCGCACTTCAATGGCCCGACGGACGTTGCGGTCGGCAACAACGGCGACGTGTTCGTCAGTGACGGCCACGAGCCGAAGTCGAACAATCGCGTGCTGAAGTTCGACCGCAACGGCAAGTTCATCAAGTCATGGGGCGGCACGGGCTCGGGTCCCGGGCAGTTCCTGGTCCCGCATGCGCTCGCACTGGATTCTCGCGGGCGGCTGTTTGTCGCGGACCGCGACAACAACCGCATTCAGATCTTCGATCAGGGCGGCGAGTTTCTCGAGGAGTGGAAGCAGTTCGGGCGACCGAGCGGCCTGCACATCTCGGCCGACGACACGCTGTACGTGTCGGACAATCAGTCGAACGAGGAGCGCCACCCGGGCTGGGCGCGCGGCATTCGCGTCGGCAACGCCAAAGACGGAACCGTCGCGGCGTTCATCCCCGATCCCGAGTTCGATCCAAAGCGATCGCAAGAGACCGGCGCACACGGGCTAGCCGCTGACGCGCGCGGAGCCATCTACGGCGCTGAAGTTTACTCACAGAGCGTGAAGAAGTACGTCCGCTAGCACCGCTCAGTTGCGCGCCGCGAGCGTGCGCTGGTAGTCGTACAGGTCGTGCTCGAACCCCGCGCGCTCGCGCTGCACCTGCTCGATCTCGCGAGTGAGCTCGCCGTAGTGGCGCCCGAGCTCCGCACTGCGCGTCACGAGACGCACGCGCTGCTCCGCCGTCGTGTCCACCGCGATCATCGTCGCCGCAATCGACGTGAGCTCCTGTTTGATGTTTTCCTGCGCGCGGTAGTCACTCGCGATTCGCGCGTCGGCACTGCGCAGCGCCGACTCGAGCTCGTACAGATGATGGCCGGCGTTGTACTCGGGCAGGAAGCCGCGCTCGAGATTCGCCGGGCACACCCCCTGGTACGCAGCACCGCTGTGCCCAACTTCGAAGCCGTTGCTGGCGCGACAGTACGTCTGCACGCCCTCGGCGTGGCCGGCGCGGTACGCGTCGAGATTGGGCGTCACGCCGTGCTCGCCGCATTGCTGCCGGTAGTTGCCGATCGTCGCAACGGAGCGGCCCAGCGAGCCGTCCTCGAAACCGATCGTGCGCCAGTCGGCGGAGACGCACGCCTGTTCGCTCATGCCAGCGCAGCCGGCAAGTCCGAGCAAACCGACACACAGAAACACGGTACGGTTCGCGAACATGGCCTGCCCCCGGGTCAAAAGACACTAGTGCGCGGCAGTATAGGAGGGCCACCCGGCGCGCCCTCAGGACGCGAGTCACACAAGACGGCACAAGACGGAGTCAGGTTTTGCATAATTGCGTAGATTGCCAACGCCGCAACGCAAACCCGGACGACCGATACCCGCAATCTGCGCAATTATGCAAAACCTGACTCCACCGCCGCCCGCCCTGCCGATGCTCGATATGCGCGAGTTCCTCGCGGCGCCGCGCAGCGCGGCGGGCCGCGACTTCGTACTGCGCCTGCGCGACGCGTGTCACGACGTGGGGTTCTGTTACCTCGTCGGTCACGGCGTAGCGCACGAGCTCGATACCGCGATCATGGCCCGCGCGCGCGAGTTCTTCGCGCTGCCCGAGACGGAGCGCCGCGCGCTCGCGATCGCGAACTCACCGCATTTCCGCGGCTATACGCTGCTCGGCAACGAACACACGAAGGGCGTCAGCGACTGGCGCGAGCAGCTCGACCTCGGCCCCGAAGAACCGGCCGTCGCGATGGCGCGTGGCGACCCGCCGTGGTTGCGACTGCGCGGCCCGAATCAGTGGCCTGCGCGACTCCCGAAATTCAAAACTACCGCGCTCGCGTGGATGGCCGAGATGGACCGCGTGGGACTCGGCGTGCTGCGCGCGCTCGCGCTCGGGCTCGGCCTGCCGCTCGAGCACTTCGACTCCGTCGTGCTGCCGCGCGGCGACCCGCACGCCAAGATCATTCGCTATCCGGCGCAGCCTCCGCACGCGGACACCGGCCAGGGTGTCGGCATGCATCACGACTCGGGGCTCGTGTCGTTCGTGCTGCAGGACGACGTGGGCGGGTTGCAAGTTCAGCACGACGGCGGGCTCGTCGAAGCGACGCCGCTGCCGGGCTCCTATGTAATGAATCTCGGCGAGATGTTGCAGGCGGCGACCTCGGGGTATCTCCGCGCGACTGCGCATCGCGTGCAGAGCCCGCCGCCGAACAAGGAACGCCTGTCGATCGCGTACTTCTTCCATCCGCGGCTCGACAGCGTGTTCGAGCCGATAACGCTGCCGCCAGAGCTCGCGGCGGCCGCACGCGGCGGGCAGAATGCCGACCCGAACGACCCGGTCTTCGCCACGTTCGGCGATAACTACCTGAAGATCAGATTGCGCTCCCACCGCGACGTCGCAGAAGCGCACTACCGAGACCTGCTCTAAGGCTGGGGCTGCGCTCCCGGCGGGCTCTTAGGATCGGTTAGACTGGAATACCCGCGACGACAACAACGACAAGGGACGCCGGTGCCACTAACGCGTTTGGAGCACTATCTCGTGCTCAGCGACGATATCCAGAAGACCAGGGACTTCTACTGCAACGTGCTCGGCATGACGGAAGGGTTCCGTCCCGAGCTCGAATTCCCCGGTTACTGGCTGTATGTCGGCGACACGGCGTGCATCCATATCGGGGACTGGGCGACGTATTCCGTGTGGACCAAGAAGGTGGGCATCCCGATCTCGTCCCCCGCGCCGGCCACGGGCCCCGTCGACCACATTGCGTTCAACGGCACCGGGTTCGCCGAGATGCGCGCCCGCCTCGCCCAGCATGGCCTTACGTTCAGCGAGAACTCGCTGGACGAGATCGGCATGCGCCAACTTTTTACCCGCGATCCGAACGGCGTGCCGATCGAGATCAACTTCAGAAGCTGAACGGAGAACCGAAGAGTGAAGACCACGGACTATGGATTCATCGGCGTCGGCCGAATGGGCGCGCACATGGCGCGGCGGCTGCTCAAGGCTGGCTTGAGCCTCACGGTGTTCGACACCTCGAAAGACGCGGTGGACGAGCTCGTGAAGAACGGCGCCCAAGCCGCAGGCTCTGCACTCGAAGTCGCGAACGCAACGGAAAAAGCCTTCCTGAGCCTACCCACGCCGGACATCGTGACGAAGGTGTGTGCGGGGCTCGCGGGCGCCAAAATGCTGAAAGTCGTGGCCGACTGTTCCACCACCGGCCCCGGCGGCGCCCGCATCGCGCACGCCGAGCTCGCGAAGGCCAACATCATCTATATGGACGCGCCCGTCAGTGGCGGCATGGCCGGCGCACGCGACGGCACGCTCGCGGTCATGGTGTCCGGCAACAAGGCGGTATTTGAGCAGATCGAGCCGGCGCTGAAGCAGTTCGGCAAGCTGTTCTACGTGGGCGAAGGCGCGGGCCAGGCGCAGATCATGAAGCTCGCGAACAACATGCTCGCGGCGGCGGTGATCGTGCTGTCGTCCGAGGTCATCGCGATGGGCGCCAAGGCGGGGTTGAACCCGCGGCAGATGTGCGAAGTCATCAACGCCGGCAGCGGCCGCAATAGCGCGACGCAAGACAAGTTCCCGCGCTCCGTGCTGCCGGGCACGTTCGACTTCGGCTTCGCGACGGGCCTGTCGTGGAAGGACGTACGCCTCTGTTTGCAGGAAGCCGACGCCCAGGGCACACCGATGCCAGTCGGCGCCGAGGTGTTCCAGATCTTGAGCGTGACGAAAGCCAAATTCGGCGCCGACTCCGACTTCACCTCGATCGCCAAGATCTACGAAGAGTGGGCGGGCGTAGAGATGCGAGGCTAAGGGCACGATGGCAGCCAACGGCAAGACTGTTACGCGTGACGAGCGGCCGCTTGCGGTGCGTATGGCAAACGCCGTCAGCGCTCACTCGTGGCAGGAGCTGACCCCCGAGGTCATGGCCAAGGCCAAGCTCTGCGTCTACGACCTGCTGTCCTCGGCGCTGGCGTCTGCCGATCTGCCGTGGAGCCGGCAGGCCACCGCCGTCGCCCGCGCGAACTCCGGCGGCGCCGCGCACGGCGCCGGCATCATCGGCACAGCCGATCTCGTGTCCGTGCAGGACGCTGCGTTCGCGAACGGCGTGATCGGCCACCAGCTCGTGCGCGACGACATGCACGTCGGCAGCGTGAGCCATCTCGGTACGGTGCTCGTGCCGGCGTTGCTCGCACTCGCAACCACTAAGAAAGTCAGCGGCAAGGACTTCCTGACCGCGCTCGTCGCCGGCTACGAGGTCGGCGGCAAGATCGGTCGCATGATTCTCGACGTCGAAGTCTCGAAGGTCTTCCGGCCGACGGGCATCACGGGCCCAATAGCCGCCGCTGCTGCCGGCGCGAAACTGCTCGGACTTTCGCCGGAGCAGACGGCCACCGCTCTCGCGCTCGGCGCGAACGCGGCCGCCGGCTACAACGAGTGGGCCGCGACGGGCGGCAGCGAAATGTTCTTCCACACGGGCCTCGCGGCACGCAGCGCCGTCATGGCCGTGCAACTCGCGGCCGAAGGCGCGTACGCGTCCCGCACGGCCATCGACGGCGAAGCCGGCATCCTCGCAGCGTTCCACAAATCTCTACAGCCAACAGTGTCCGAGCTCTTCGCCGACCGGCCCGAGATCCTCGCGGTGTTCTTCAAGCCCGTGCCTGCCTGCAACTTCGCGCAGTCGCCAGCGCAGGTCGCGCTTAGCGTGGCGAAACGCAAACGGCTTCGTGCGGCGGACATCGAGCGCGTGACGGTCAACGTGACGCGTGCCGCGGCGCTCTACCCCGGCTGCAACGTCAGCGGACCGTTCGAGCACATCCTCCAGGCGAAGATGAGTATCCAGTACAACGTAGCGTCGGCGCTCCTGCATGGCGATACCGCCGAGCGCAACTACGTGCCGCAGCAGAACAAGGACGTGCTGCAGGTTGCAACGCTGGTGCGGCTCGAGATCGACCCGCACTTCACGAAGGCGTTCCCCGCCAAGCAAGGCGCCGGCATCACCGTGCACACGCGAGCAGGCGATGTGCTCGAGGAGCGCGTCGACGACGTGGTACCGACGAATGCCGACGGCGTGCGCGAACGGTTCGTCGCGGCGGCGGCTGAACGGCTCGGCCAGAAGACCGCGAAGGAGCTCGACCGCGTAATCGCTACGCTCGAGACCGTGACGGATGCGGGCGAGCTCGCACGGCTAGCGATGCTCCAGCGAGCGCGACCTTAGCGACACCTATTTCTTCTTCAACACGCTGTCGAAGTCGAAGTCGAGGTCGCTCTGCTCGACCTTTGCCGGCACGTAGGGACGCAGGAAGCCCGCGTGACACGCATCGCAGGTGCCCCGCAAAGCAAGCGCGCCCGCTTTGAGCTCCGCCGGCGTCTGCATCTTCGCCACCTTCTCGGCCTCCTCGTGAGAGGCTACCGCTAGCGCCTCGAACGCGGCCCAGTTCTGCCAGATCGGCGGCAGCGCGAGCGTCTTTGGAATCACCGCCTTCGGGTCGTACAGATTCGTCGTCGGCGGAAACAGATGGGGCACCGCCAACATCATCTGCGACACCGTCTGCGCGATCGAGCGCAGATCCTCGGGCTCCGCGGGTTCGCCGATCGTGTACGAGTCGAGTGGCCGCATGATGCGTTCCATCTCGACCATCAGCGCCTCGCGTGCCTCGATGAGCTCCTCGGGCTCGGTGAGCCCCGTCCAGCCTGGGCCGGCTTTGGGCACCGGATCGGCGGCAAACGCCACCCCGATCGCGACCGCTGCGAGTGTCACGCCTGCAACGAAACCTCTCATGACCCACCTCCGCCACGCTGCATGCGTGAGCTCGATAGCCCATCGTCTTGCGAGACTGCGCTCGACGCAATGGGGAGACGTAAGGGAAAGCCGCGATTGACGCGTCGAGATTTCGGATTCGGCCGCCCGCGACCGGCGGAGCCCCTGGCCGCAGCACGCCGAGCCGTTTGCCTCTATACTAGGGACCTCTGCTGGCCGAGCGCATGGACGCCCTAGCGGCAGAACCCCTGAACAGACTGGAAAATGAACCGTGATCACGGCGTCGAACATTACTGTGCAATTCGGTGAGAAGCCGCTCTTCGAGGACGTATCCGTCAAGTTCGGAAACGGCCATCGCTACGGGCTGATCGGGGCTAACGGTTCCGGCAAAACCACGTTCATGAAAGTGCTCGCCGGCGAGCTCGAGCCGACGCACGGCAACGTCTCCGTGCCCGCGCACGCGCGCGTCGGCAAGCTGCGTCAGGACCAATTTGCGTTCGAGGATTTCTCCGCGCTCCATACCGTGATCATGGGCCACGAACGGCTCTGGCAGGTCTACCAGGAACGCGATCGGCTGTACGCCAAACCGTCCATGACGGAAGCGGAAGGCCTGCACGCGGCGGAGCTCGAGAACGAGTTCGCAATGCTCGACGGCTACACCGCGGAATCCGCCGCCGGCGAGCTGCTGCTCGCGGTGGGCATCCCGGAAGACCAGCACAACGGCCCGATGAGCGCGATCGCGCCGGGCTGGAAGCTGCGCGTGCTGCTCGCGCAGGCGCTGTTCGCGGATCCCGACGTGATGCTGCTCGACGAACCGACCAACAACCTCGACATCGACACGATTCGCTGGCTCGAAGGCGTTCTGAACGAGCGCAAGTGCACGATGGTCATCATCTCGCACGATCGACACTTCCTGAACACCGTATGCACGCACATGGCCGACCTCGACTACGGCGAGCTGCGCGTGTTTCCCGGTAACTACGACGAATACATGACCGCTGCGACGATGGCGCGCGAGCGAGTCCAGTCCGAGAACACGAAGAAGAAGGAGCGCATCGCGGACCTGCAGGCGTTCGTAAGCCGCTTCTCCGCGAATGCCTCGAAGTCGCGCCAAGCGACGTCGCGCGCGCGGCAGATCGAGAAAATCGTGCTCGAGGAGGTCAAGCCCTCGAGCCGTATGAATCCGTACATTCGCTTCGAGCAGGACAAGAAACTACATCGTCTCGCCGTGAGCACGGACAAGCTCGGCAAGAGCTACGGCGACGCGAAGGTATTTCGCGACGTCTCCATCAACATCGAGGCGGGGCAACGCGTGGCCGTGGTCGGCGCCAACGGCATCGGCAAGACCACGCTGCTGCGCAGCATCGTGGGCGACCTCGATGTGGACCACGGCACCGTGAAGTGGGCCGAGAACGCGGAAGTGGCGTACATGCCGCAGGACCACGGAGACATATTCGCCGACCCAGTGACCGTCTTCGACTGGATGCGTGCCCGGGGCAAGCCGCGCGACGACGACCAGGCGATCCGTGCGACGCTCGGGCGCCTGCTGTTCAGCCGCGACGAGATGCTGAAGACTGTCGACAAGCTCTCGGGCGGCGAGCGTGGCCGAATGCTGTTCGGCGAGATCGTCCTGAAACGGCCGAACATCATCCTCATGGACGAGCCGACGAATCACCTCGACATGGAATCCATCGAGTCGCTGAATCTGGCGCTCGAGAACTACCCCGGCACCGTGATCTTCGTGAGTCACGACCGCGAGTTCGTGTCGTCGCTCGCCACGCGAGTCCTCGAGCTCACGCCGCAAGGCCCGGTCGATTTCGTCGGCACCTACGACGACTACCTGCGCAGTCGCGGCGTCGCCATCGACTACCGGCACGCCGCGAGCCAGTAAACGCGGCGCGGGCGGCCGACAGTCGTCCGACTCCTTACGGCGCAGTCACGGTATAGCCACGCGCAGCCAATTGCGCGAGCAGGCCGTCGGCCGCAATGAGCTCGTGCATCGGTAGCACGGAAAAGGTCGTTGCGCGCGTGCCGAGGGCCCGCTCTGCCTCGGCGAGCCATGTCGCGTACAGCTCATCGCGCAGGTTGGCAACGCCGCTCGACGAGAACAGCATCGCGAGGCAGTTCCCTTGCGAGTCCGGGTAGTCGAAGCGACGTAACGCGGCGACATCTCCGGCAGCCCACGCGTTCGCGCGTTCCTTCATCCCGTCGAGATCGGTTTCGATGCTGTCCAGCACGGCCGTGAAACACGCGAGCTCCGCCTCGCGCGTGATCTTGCCCAGCGCCTCCACAACAACCTCCGGCTCCGTCTTGATCTTGGGAGCCGACTCCTCGGCCTGCGACCTGCGCATCAGGCGTTTGAGCTTGTTGCCGACGTGGCTGTCCATCGTCAGACCCACATCGCCGAGCGCCGCGCTGTAGAGACGCAGGACGGCAAGTGCCGGCCGCAGATCGTCGCCGCGCTTGTCATTGGTCAGGTAGCGCGCGCGGAGAACCGCATAGCGCGCATTGAGATCCGGTGGCAGCACATCGGCGAGCGTCGTGCCATCGCCGAGACGACTCAGACGCCGCACGTCGCGCAGCAGGCGAAAGACTCTGAACGGGTTGAAGGTAGGCGCGCTGATGCGAGGCGCACCGATCACGGCATCCGCACGCTCGAGCACACGCTGCGCGTTGCGAGGATCCCAGTCGAGGCCTTTGGGCACGGGCGTGAGCTCACCGAAGATCCACAGCGTGCGCTCGCCGGACGTCACCTTCCACAGCGGTGGACCGGGATAGCGGCCGATGACCGTAATTTCCTCGATGGTCGTCGCGCCGGCGACGGGGGGCTGCGTCGACTGCGCGGCCGGCGCATCGAGCCGGATGGCGAGCGCGACAATGGCCAAAACCGTGGTCGACGCATACCGCATGCAACCTGCCCTCGTTCTGCGTGGACGCCACTGGAGCGACGCCGGCGTTCAGTCTACTCGGTGTGCAAGCCCAAGCCGGGGCGCTACCCCGTGCCCCTCCAGTACCGTTCGGTTCGGCCTTTTCGCGCCGATGTGACAAGTAGGTGACACATCGAGCGCCCCATTGCGGGGCTGGTTCCGCCATCATGGCGACTGGAAGTATTTGTATACTGCAACGATGTTGTCCATTCCGAAACCCGGCCAAATCAACGCCACCTGGACCGCGGCGGCGCGCGTGGAGCTCGATCGTTTCGTGACCACGTCCAAGGTGGCCGGGGCCGTGCTGTCGCTGGCCAAGAAGGACGATGGGGCCAACGGCGCGCGTTGGCTGTACGCGGTGTACTCCGGCGAACGCATCAAGCCGATGCAAGCCGCGCTCGCCGCCCACGGCGTTCCGCTGCTCTACTCGCTCGACGGCCTGACGATCGCCATCTCGAACTCGAACGACGTAAAAGAGCTCGACGGTACCGTCATCTATCTCGACGCGCCGGGCTACCTGCTCGTGCGGCCGCGCGACGCGGTTTAGGCTGCGGGCTAGCCGCCCCATCCCCCAGCGATTCCGGCATTCGGTTTACCATACGCGCGCGGCGCACGCCGCGCCGCCACCGAAAAATGCCAAAGGAATCGCTATGAACAAGGAACTCTTCGACAAGGGCCTCGCCATCCGCAAGTCCGTCATCGGCGCCGAGTTCGTCGACAAAGCGCTAGCTTCCGCCGACGACTTCAACATGCCGCTGCAGGAGCTCGTCACCGAGTACTGCTGGGGCGCCGTGTGGGGACGTGAGGGCCTGACGAAGAAGACCCGCAGCCTGCTGAACATCGCAATGCTGTCGGTGTTGAACCGACCTCACGAGCTCAAGGTTCACACCAAGGGCGCGATCAAGAATGGCGCGACGAAGGAAGAGATCCGCGAAGTGCTGATGCAGGTGGCGATCTACGCCGGTGTGCCGTGCGCGGTCGACTCCTTCCGCATCGCGAAGGAAGCGCTCGGCGAGCTCGACAAGCAATAGCCGCGCTAGGCGGGCGCGTCTTCGACGCGCCCGTCCGCGTGCAGCGCGAAGCGGCCGCGATCGCGCGCATGCACGGGATCGTCAGCGTTGAACGGCCAGCCGCCGAACTGCGTGCGCTGATAGTCGCGGAACGCCGTTTCGAGCTCGGCCCGCGTGTTCATGACGAACGGGCCGTACTGCGCGACCGGCTCGCCGATCGGCCGACCTTGCATCAGCAGCAGCTCCACCCTGTCCTCGACAGCGGCCAACGGCACCGGCTGATTGGCCGCGACGTCGATGGCGGCGTGTTGCGCGAGACCGCGGCCGGCGAGATCGACCTTCGACCCCGAGAAGAAATACAGCGTGCGCACCGTGCTGCCGTGGTGCGCCGGCGGCAACGTCCACTTCGCACCCGGGCGCGAGCGAGATCAGCCAGATCGCGACCTCGGCCTCCGGATTCGCGGCCCACGAATCCGGCGGCGGCGCGGGCGCCTTCAGGCCTTCGAGCTCGCCCGCCACCAGCGTGACTTCGACGCCGTCGGCCGGGCGATAGCGCGGCACGGCGTGGTCCCAGAACATCGTGAAGTACGGCGCGGCGAACTTCGACTTCGCGGGCAAGTTCAGCCAGATCTGGAACAGCTCGAGGCGATTCGGCTTATCGGCCTGAAGCAGCGGGAACATCTCCGAGTGCACGATCCCGGCACCCGCGGTGAGCCATTGCACGTCACCGCGGCCGAACCGCGCCGTCGCCCCGAGCGAATCGGAGTGATCGATGTAGCCCTCGCGCACGAACGTCACGGTCTCGAAGCCGCGATGCGGGTGCTGCGGGAAGCCGGGCACCGCATGGCCGTGGTACATGCGCCAGCCATCCTTGCCGGCAAAGTCCTGCCCCATGTCGCGGCCGTCGAGCGACGCGGCCGGACCGAGCCGGTCGTTGCCTTGCGGATAGCGATCGACGTGGTGCACGCACAGGAGAAACGGATCGCGCGTCTGCCACGGGGACGTCAGCGCGGCAGCGCCAATGATTGGATCGGTACTCATGAGTGCGATCGTAGGAACGCCATGCGACGGTGTCAAACCGCGTTATAGTCGCCGCAGCGCCGGCCCCGCCCGCGCCTACCACCACAAGACCGGGGGACCTCCATGCGAATCACCGCCACCTGCCTCGCACTATTGCTCGTCGCGACCGTCGGCTACGCCGCCGAGCCCGTCGTCGAGACTTCGGACCAGGCCGCGCTGCTGAAGAGCAACGACCCACAGCTCGTCGCGAACAAGAAGCTCGTGTATGACATGTGGCGCACCTTCATCAACGCCTACCACGTCGACGAAGCGGGCAAGTTCCTGGCGCCCGAGTACCACCAGCACAACCCGAACGCGACCACCGGCCTCCCGGGCGTGATCGAGTACTTCAAGACGCTGAACCTCACGAGGAAGCCGGTGCCTGATCGGATCGAGAACAAGGTGGTGTCGATCGTCGCCGAGCGCGACCTCGTCGTCGTGGCGCTCGTGCGCGAGGAAAAGGACGCGGACGGCAAGCCGTATACGTCGACCTGGTTCGACATGTACCGGATCGCAAACGGCAAGATCGTGGAGCACTGGGATACGGCCCTGAAGGGAGTCGTCCCCTAGTGCAGCAGCACCTGATGCTGATCGGCGGCGAGCGCGTGGCCGCCGCCGCCGGCCAGTGGCTCGAATCCTTCAACCCGTACACGGGCAAGCCGTGGGCGTTGATCCCGCGCGGCGCCGCGACCGACGTCGAGCGCGCCGTGGCCGCGGCGCACACAGCGTTTCGCGGCCGCGATTGGCGTGGGCTGACCGCGACGGCGCGCGGCAAGATCCTGTACAAGCTCGCCGACCTGATCTCCGCGCGTGCCGACGATCTCGCCGCCGTCGAAACCACCGACAACGGTAAGCTGATCCTCGAGATGCGCGCGCAGCTGCGCTACCTGCGCCGACGTGCCGAATCCCTTCATCATTAGATGATCATTCTTTGACGACGCCCTCGAACCCGCGGCACCTCCACCAGCCCCTGCACTTGCTCGCGGGGCTGACAGCCGCGCAGTTCATGCGTCGCCACTGGCAGAAAAAACCGCTCGTGGTGCGCGGCGCGATGCCGGACGTTCAACCGCTGCCGCGGCCAAGGCTGTTTGCGCTAGCGGCCGACGACAACGTCGAGTCGCGCCTTGTCATGCGCGAAGGCCGCAACGGCTGGACGCTGAAGCACGGGCCGTTCCGGCGTTCGGCGTTGCCGTCGCTGAAGAAACCCCGCTGGACGCTGCTCGTGCAAGGCGTCGATCTCCACGACGATGCGACGCACGCCCTGCTGCAAGCGTTCCGCTTCGTGCCCGAGGCGAGGCTCGATGACCTCATGATCTCGTGGGCCAGCGACGGCGGCGGCGTCGGCCCGCACTTCGACAGTTACGACGTGTTCCTGCTGCAGACGCACGGCCGACGGCGCTGGCGCATCGGCCGCGTGCGCGATGCCAGTCTCGATCCGCAAGCGCCGCTGAAGATCCTGCGCCGCTTCGTGCCGGAACAGGAGTTCGTGCTCGATGCCGGCGACATGCTGTATCTGCCGCCGCAATGGGCGCACGACGGCGTTGCCGTCGACGGCGATTGCATGACATATTCGATTGGAATGCGCGCGCCGCAGCGTGGCGAGCTCGCCGCGGAGCTCACGGCGCGTCTCGCCGATTCGCTCGACGACGCCACGCTCTACCGCGATCCGCTGCAACCGGCAACACAGCGGCCGGCCGCGATCCCCGCTCGTCTCCAAGCGTTCGCGGCCGCCGCGGTGCGCAGCCTCATCGCTCAACCCGGCGCTAACGAGCGCGTGCTCGGCGAACTGCTAAGCGAGCCGAAACCGCACGTATGGTTCGAGCGCGCAGGCAGCCCCTGGCGGCCTGGCGCCGTGGTACTCGACCGCCGCACGCGGATGCTCTACGACGCGCGCCACCTGTACATCAACGGCGAGAGTGTGAGCGCCAGCGGCGACGATGTCGCCCTGTTGCGTCGGCTGGCCGACGAACGCGGGCTCGACGCAGGCGCCGTGCGTGGCGCCAGCCGCACGGCCCGCGGGCTGCTCCGCGAGTGGTTCGACGCTGGTTGGTTGCGCCGCCGGCGCCGCTGACGGGCCGGGCTTTTCACGAACGGGGGTGATCGGCCATGATCGCCGTCGTGTTCCGCTGACCTGGGCTTACCGCCATGGCTGCAAAGAACAAGACCACTGCGACCGCCGCCGACCCGATCGCCTTCATCGACCAGGTCAAGGGCGATATCAAGCGCAGCGACAGCCACGAACTCGTCTCCATGATGCAGGCCGTGGTGGGTGAACCGCCGAAAATGTGGGGCCCGACGATCGTCGGCTTCGGCGCCGTGCACTACAAGTACGACAGCGGCCGCGAGGGCGACATTTGCCTCATGGGCTTCTCGCCGCGCGCCAGCGGTCTCGTGCTCTACATCGGGCCGGCTCTCGAGGACGCAAAGCTCATGAGCAAGCTCGGCAAGCACAAGACCGGCAAGGGCTGCCTCTACATCAACAAGCTCGACGACGTGGATCGCGGCGTGTTGCGCAAGATCGTCGAGCGCTCGGTGGCGCTCTCGCGCAAACAGCACCCCGCGGCGCGATCGAAAACGCGGTAGACCGCGAGCGGCTCGCGCACCTCCGCGGAGGGAATTTGCACCGTCATTGGGCGATTGCCCTCACGTGAGGGATCTGCCGCCCGCCTGTTCGCGTGAACCGCCCCGGCAAGTGCAATCGCGGTCACGGGCCTCCCGACAATGCGAACTCGCCCCGAGCAACGGCTTGTCGAATGCGTAGCGTAGTCGCCTCCACCGTTTCAGCGCTCGTATCGATCGCATGCCGCTCGAGCGAACCCAGATTCGCGAACGCGCCATATAGCCCCTTGATCGGCCCGGATGCCTTCAGCTCCCGCCCCTCCCGCGCGACCGCTCTCGCCAGCGCTTCTTCCAGGCTGGGTCTCAACACCACGAACGATAGTTCGCACCCCACGCGGGCAGCGCCACGCACGAACTGCGGCAACGACCACGGACCGATGATGCCGTCCACGACGACGTCGTACCCACCCTTCGCGTAGCCGATCATGGCGTCGACGATCACGTCGAGAACGACCGCGTTCTGCTTGGCGGCCTCCGGCAGGAATGGCTGAACGAATCCCTTGCGAATCGCGACGTAGAAGAGATCGGTCGCAAGGTGCACCGTCGATCGCTCGGCGGTATCGGCGAGAGCCCGCGCAATCGTCGTCTTGCCGGATCCGGGTGGTCCGCTCACCACGAGAAGCGTACTTGCGCGGCTATCGGTCGGCTCGTTCGGCATGGGTCCTCCGAATCGTCAAAACCCGCTCCTATCTCGCAGGAAATGTCGAAAACGACAAGTCTTGCGCTTTTGAGCGAGCTGATCCGCCCGAACGAGCTGAGTCCGCGAAACGCGCTGATTCCGGCGCTTTCAACGGATCGTGCGATCGGCCATCATTCGCATCTCTTTTCACTGTTAGTTCACCGGGGGATTCATGCACATCACCACTCGCTGGGCCTTGGCCTTGACCGCTTCCTTGGCCACGGGCGCCGCCCTTGCGCAAGCATCCGGCGCAACCCGCGGCCCCGAAGCCGTTCCAAGCCGGCGAGCCCCTCAGCGCGACGAACGAAGCCGGCAAGAAGATGCCGATGTCGAGCAACGTGAAGGTCTTCGGCAGCTTCAACTTCTCCGAGAGCTGCACGTTCGATCCCACCCGGAACATGATCGTGGCGATGAACGCGGCGAACCCGCAGACCATGGCGCAGAACGACGGCTTCGTGTCACTGATCAACCCGGATGGCAGCGTGAACACGAGCAAGTGGATCGGCGCCACGCGGGATGGCCTGACGCTGAACCACCCGCTCGGCAGCGCGATCTCCGGCAACACGCTGTACGCGGCCGACATCGACACCGTGCCGCACGTTCGACCTGAAGACCGGCCAGCCGGGACGCGCGTACCCAATCCCGGGCGCTTCGATCTTGAACGGCATCGGCGTCACGAAGGAAGGCGTCATCTACGTCTCGAACACGCGCGACCCCGAGGTCATCTATCGCATCACGCCGGACGGCACGATCAGCGACTTCGTGAAGGGCGCACCGCTCGCGCTGCCGAACGGTGTGGCGATCGACCCGAAGGGCAACGTCGTGGTCGTCAACATCATGAACAACAGCGTGTTGACGTTCAGCCCTCAAGGCCAGCTCCTCACCACCGAGCACGCGGCCGAAAGCGGCAACGACGGCCTCGTCGTCACGAGCGACGGCACCAAGTACGTCAGCAGCGTGCGCTACGGCAGCGTGTCGAAGATCCGCGCGGGGCGAGAAGCCGAAGTCATCGCGACGGGCATCCCGAGCGCGGCCTCGATGTGCTACGACTCGAAACAGAACCAGCTCATCATCCCGTTGAACCCGAACAACGCGCTGGCGTTCATCAAGTTGCGCAAGTAGACGTGGCGCGCACGCTGTACTGTGCGGCGCTGTTGCTCGCGGCTTCGGCCGCGGGCGCAGCGCAAACCTGCGATCGGGCGTGCCTCGAGGCCACGCTCGATACCTACGTTGCAGCTGTCATCGCGCATGATCCCGCACGGTTGTCCACCTCGCGCGACGCGCGATTCACGGAAAACGGCCAACGGCTCGCGCTCGGCGAAGGCCTCTGGCAGACGGCCACGGGTCCAGGCGGCTACGCACTGAAGCTCGCCGACGTCGAGCGCGGCCAGGCCGTGCTCATGGGCACGATCCGCGAAGCCGACACGCCGACGATCCTGATCGCGCGCTTGCGCGTCGCGTACGGGAAAATCACCGAGGTCGAGACGCTCGTGATCCGCAACCGCGAAGCGGCCGAACACATCGATGAGGTGGGCACGCCGCGCGCCGCGTGGTCGGAACCGGTCCCGACCGGCCGACCGCTTGCCTCGCACGGAGCTCGTGCGTATCGCGAACGCTTACTTCTCCGGCATCGAGCGCAACGACGGCAAGGGCAGCTACCCCATCGCCGACGACTGCGCACGATTCGAGAACGGCCAGGTTACGGCCGGCGACCCCGCGCTGCGTGAGCCCACGAGCACACGGTCGATCGGACGGACGCGTCGTCGGCTGCCGCGAGCAGTTCGAGAGCGGCGTGTTCTACTACGTCACGCGAATTCGCGATCGACGCTTCGTGCTGCTCGACCCAGAGCGCGGCCTCGCGTTCGCGTTCGCGTTCTTCGACAACGCAGGGGGCGACTCGCGGTTCGGCACACTGGCCGACGGCCGCAAAGTCGAGAACGGCCCGGCCATTCCGTGGACGTGGCAGATCGCGGAAGTCTTCAAAATCGAGCGCGGCCGCATCGGGCCCGTGGAATCCGTGATCAATCCCGTGCCTTACGGCATGGTCTCGGGCTGGAGCGAGTGGCGCGACGCGATGTCGAGCGAGCCAAAAGGATAAACTGCACGCCATGTACGAAGTCTTCGCCATCAAGTACGCGCAAGTGGGCCGCAAGGCCTGGGGCAACTTTGTCGACGGCGATCCGCACGAGGATTGGGACATGCCGCTCGACTACTTCGTGTGGGCCATCGTCGGCGACGGCCGCACGGTGGTCGTCGACACGGGGTTCGATGCGCCGATGGCGAAGAAGCGCGACCGCATGATCGTGCACCCGGTCGAGGAAGGCCTGGCAGCCGTGGGCGTCAAGCACGCGGACGTCAAAGACGTCATCGTCACGCACATGCATTACGACCACTGCGGCAATGGCGCGCTGTTCCCGAGCGCTAAATTCCACATGCAGGACACGGAAATGGAGTACGTCACTGGCCGCTGCATGTGCCACCACCAGATCAATCACGCATTCGAGGCCGACGACGTCTCACGCATGGTGCACCGCGTGTTCGCGGGCCGCGTGCAGTTCCACGACGGCACGGACGAGATCGCGCCCGGCATCACAGTGCACAAGATCGGCGGCCATACGAAGGGCCTGCAATGTGTTCGCGTCGAAACGAAACGCGGTCATGTCGTACTAGCATCCGACGCCACGCACTTTTACGCGCACATCGAAACGCGTCGCGTGTTCCGGGTGCTGTACAACCAGGGCGACATGCTCGAGGGCTACAACACGCTCGAGCGGCTCGCGAGCTCGAAACAGCACGTGATCCCGGGGCACGACCCGCTCGTGCTGGCGCGCTACCCGGCCGTGTCCAAGGCCACCCAGGGCTGGGCCGTACGCGTCGACGCCGACCCCGCGAAATGACGGCTCCGGTCGCCGTGTTTGAAGCGCCGGTTTTCTTTACGCGCGCCACGAGCTTTCCATAAAGCGACGTGCGTCGCCGCCGGGCCCAGCACCACTACGCCTTCCACCACCGGTTGGACCGCCGAATGCGCCCGGGGCTATTGTTCGCTCGCCTAGTCATCGTGCGAGGATAAGAAAAAGAACATGAGCTCGCTATTTGCATGGAAGCGTCCCGCAACCCCGCCAATGCTTTCGCTGCCGGCCTTCTGTACCCCGACCAGTGAAGCCGAGAGCCTGCGCACGAAACGCGAAGCTCAGCTCGCGTGGATGCGCGCCAATGGCGTGCGCTCGCTGGTCGATACGCCTATCAACCGCCCCGTCACGTGGGAAGACGTTATCTTGGAGCCTGCGCAAACCGTGCCCGCCCAGCGCGTTGCGCAACGCGCCGCTGCGGCACTACATTCGCTCCGGCGCTTGAATGCCGAGCAGGTCCAGGCCACGGGCGAGCGCGCGAGCGGTAAGGCTGCATAGCGCAAGGCGCGAGTCACGCGTCGCGTCGTCCGGCGCACGCAGCACCGGGCAAGCCTCGAAGAAGGCCGTGAACGCCGCCGCGAGCTCGTACAGATAGCCACAGAGCCGGTGCGGGCGAAGCGTTTCGGCCGTCTCCGCCACCGCGTTGCCGAAACCGAGCAACTCGAGCGCGAGCGCGCGTTCTGCGGGCTCGGCCAGCCGAATCGTGTCCACCGTGCCGCGCACGATTCCCACCTCCGCGGCCTTGCGGAAGATCGAGTGGATGCGCGCGTGGGCGTACTGAAGATAGGGCCCCGTCCGCCCCTCCGCCGCGAGCATGCGATCCCAGTCGAACACGTAGTCCTTGATCCGGTCGTTCGAAAGATCCGCGTACTTGATGGCGCCGATCCCGATCTGCGGTGCGAGCGCACGGCGCGCCGCCGGATCGCCGTCCGGATCGCGACGCTTGAGCTCCGCGTCGGCCCGCTCGATCGCCTCGTCGAGCAACGACACGAGCCGCACCGTATCGCCCGCGCGCGTCTTCAGCATCTTCTTGTCGGCGCCGAGCACCGCGCCGAACGCCACGTGCTCCGCACGCACGGGCGGCTTCAGCCAGCCCGCGAGCTCGCCGACGGCGAACACCATCGCGAAGTGCTGCGCCTGCGGCGCACCGACGACATACAGCAGGCGCGTGCCGTGCAACGTCTGCGTGCGATAGCGCAGCGCCGCGAGATCCGTCGCCGCGTAACCGAATCCCCCGTCCTGCTTGCGCACGATCAGCGGCAGCGGCTCGCCCTCGCGGTTCGCGAAACCCGGCGCGAACACGCACAGAGCTCCGTCGTTGATCTTCGCAAGCCCGAGACGCTCGAGCTCGGCCGCGACCCCGGCGAGCATCGGAGTTGTACGCAGCTCTCGCCGCGGATGTCCGTCGCGCGCAGCGTGACACCGAGCTTGTCGTAGATCGCGAAGAAGTGCAGCTCCGAGATCTCGACGAGCTCGCGCCACAACTCGAGCGTGCTGGGCATCGCCGGCTTGCAGCAGCACCACGCGGTGCCGCGCGCGGTCGGCGAACGTCGGGGTCCGCGTCGAACTTCACGCGTGCGGCACGGTAGAAGTCGTTCAGCTCGCCGAGGCTCGACTGGGCGCCCGTCTGCCCGCCGCCGCGCATCGATCAGGTGCTCGATCAGCATGCCGAACGGCGTGCCCCAATCGCCGATGTGGTTCTGGCGAATGACTTCGTGCCCCACGAGCTCGAGCACCCGCGCGAGAGCATCGCCGATGATCGTCGAGCGCACGTGACCCACGTGCATTTCCTTGGCCACGTTCGGCGCCGAGTAGTCGATCACGACGCGATCGACCTGCGCCGGCCGCGGCACGCCGAGCCTGCTCGTCCGCCGCGACCGCCGCGACGCCTTGCTCGAGCACGGACGTCTTCAGCGTGAAGTTGATGAAGCCCGGGCCCGCGATCTCGACGCGGTCGCACAACGAGCCGAAATCGGCGGCGGCGACGATGGCGGCCGCGACCTGGCGCGGTGACTGGCGCAGCGTCTTCGCGAGACCCATCGCGAGATCCGCCTGATAGTCGGCGCGCTCCGACCGGCGAACCATCGGATCGACGCCGGCATGCTCGGCACCGAACGCTGCCGTCACGGCGATGCGTAGCAGCGCGGCGAGCGCGCTCTGCGGCTCCTTCACGGACGGGGCCCCTGGATTGCGAGGCGCCGTAGTATACGGGATGCCCTCAGCAGAGCGCTGGTTCAGCGGCGGCGCCAGCGGCCCCGATCGTCGGCGCGAGCAGCGCCGCGATCGGGCCGAGCATCTCTAGAAGCTACTGCTGGTAATTTTGTGGCAACCCGACGAGGCGCAGTTTTGATACTTCGTAGACAGGGGTTTGCCGTGCTCTTTTTCACCCTTGCTGGCATGACAAGCAGCACAAGTCGATGCATAGGTGGCGTGAGGGAATGTCGAGATGTCCGCATTACCGTTGATCAGGATCGTTCCAGATTTCGTGTCGGCATGACACGTCACACACTTTGGCACTTTCGATGTGCTGTGGTTGCCAGTCGCCGCCGGACTCACCGGGATGTAACCCGGGGGGTTAGGCAGGTGCTTGTAGAGGGTGACCGTGACCGGCGTCCACGCAGTGGTACTGGTATGGCACGAAGCGCACGCCACTACCGAAGTGACGAAATGACCCTTTACGGTTGTCGTACCAACAGTCTTCCCCGTAACAGCGTGAGCGGCGTTGCTGCCGTCATGGTTGCCGTCGTGACACGTCTGACACGATACGGACGTGACCACCGAATGATCCATGGTCGCATTTGCGAAGGTGCCACCTGCGTTCTTATGGCAGCTGTAGCAATTGATCTCAGCGCCCGAGTGTGACGATCGGAATGTGAGGATGCGGATTCGGATCATCGGTGACGTCGACCACGCTCGGCGGTGCCCGAGGCATGACAAGCCGGACGCCGCACAGCCGGTCGTCACGCCCGTGTGATTGAAGCCCCCGGTGGCACCGGTAAACGTGGTCGTGGTATGGCACCCGCCGCAATCCGAATTGGTTACGGGTGCGTTAGTGGTTTGCCAAGCGCACCGGCGACGTTGCCGGCTGTGGCAAGCCGCGCATAGCTTCCCCGTCATTTCAGGACCAGAGTGGCTGAAGGTGCCCCCGGCGAACGACGACGCCGTTGGGGGATAGCCGGCGTGACAGACTACGCAGTCACGCGACGTCGCACATGGTTCGGCAATCTTCCCAGTAGCAGTCACTCCATCGTGACATGTCGTACAGGCCAGCCCCTGGTTTACGCCCCCGGTATTCAATGTCGCGTGGTCGAAGCCCGCGGTAAAACTACCGCCTGCCTGATGGCACTGCTGACACAAGTTCGACGTCGCCGGGTGGCCTGCGTTTTTGCCGATGGCTCCAGTGGTATTGCCCGCCACATGACAGGTTACGCACGCTTGAGCCTTGATCGTTGGGTCCTGGTGGTTGACCGGGTTGACCTCCAGGAAGTGGCCCCTCGTCGTGTGACACGCGTTGCAGTCCCAGCCCTTCGCATCCACCGTGGCATGCACGGAGTCGACGGGATGGGCCTTGGCCCCGTAGATCGCGTTGTCGTACGCAGCGATGTGGCAAGTACGGCACCCGTCGTGTAAGCCGGATGCAGCGTGTTTACGAACGGATCTGCTCTTCTAAAGCCACTGATGATCGAACCGTTGATGCCAGGACCGTTGGCCGTACTCGCGTGACAACTGCTGCAATCAGCCGAAGTGGGAATGTGGCCCGTCGGCTTTGAGATCACTTTCACGCCGTCATGCGCTTTGCCATCGTGGCAGCTGGCGCAATTCTTCGTAATGCCCGCCGCGGCATGGTCAAACGTCGGCATTGCGAAACTGATGTAGGTAGTGCCATGACATACCAGGCAGTCCTGGCCCGCCGTCGGCAGCGGCACGTGGGTCACAGACTTACCGGTGGCCGTCGATCCGTCATGACAGGACGCGCAAGCCGGCGTTGACGCATTACCCACGATCGCCAGACTCGAGTGGTCATAGGCCGCGCCTAACCAGTCGCCCCTTTGCGGGCCATGGCACATACCGCAGTCTTGTGCCGTTGGCAGATGGCCAGTGGATTGACCTGTGGCCACCGTACCGTCATGGCACGCCGAACAGCTGACGTACTCGGGTGGGAGCGTGATGTTGCCTACCGACCCGAAGCCAGTGTGAACGATCGTCGCGAGCTTGAAACTCCCGCCGGGGCTATGGCAGAAGTCACAGGTCTTGCCGTTTGCAGGTCCGGTAGTATGAAAAGTGACCATGACGGGTGGCGCAGTGGGAATGCCCGGAGCGGTGACGTTATTGTGGCAGCTCGTGCAGCCGCCAACCGCGCCCGTGACCGTGGCCGACTTATGGTCGACAAACCCGCCCGTGAACGCCGACGTGGTGTGACAGTCGCTGCAGTCGGACGCCGGAAGGGTGGCTATATGCCCAGCGATCTTGCCGACGGCACTCAGTCCATCGTGACAGGATTGGCACGCGATGGGGTGCCGCGCCAGTATGCCGTGATCGAACACGCCGCCCAGGTTGTAGCTGGTGGTGGTGTGGCAGACGTCACAGGCCAGCAGTAATGTTGCCCGTCAACGGGTGCAGATGCGGCGCCGAATTCTTCCCGGTAATCGCCACGCCATTCGACATGCGTGCTCGCGCCATCATGGCAGCCCGCCTGACCGCAGGTGCCCGGTACGACGACCTTTATATCGGAGTGATTCGGGAAAGGCGTCGTGAATGTCGCCGTCGTGTGACAAGCATTACATTCCACGGAAACACTTGGATGCCCGGCCGGGCTGGGATCGGAAGTCAGTGCCGATCGCGACAGTGCCGTTGTGACATGCGGAGCACCCTCCCGTGATACCCGTGTGATCGAACGTCCCGTCCGCATTGAGCTTCACGAAACTGGCGGTCGTGTGGCAATCGCTGCATTCTTGCGTCGTGACGAGGTGATTCGTCGATTTGCCAGTGGCGATGACGCCGTCATGACAAGCGCTGCAGTTACCGAATACTTCGGTGTGATCGACGAAGCTCGTGACGTTGAAGCCTAAAGGCGAATGACAGCTTTGACACGCTATCGCTCGTCGCAATATGTGTGCTTGGCTTTCCCTGAATCGCTGGATCCGCATTCGCTGCCTGAATGGCACTGAACGCAGTCGCTCGCTAGTCCGCCATGAAAATTGTACGGCGTAGCGCCAGGATTGGTCGCCAGATTCGGATTGAGAGTGGCATCATCGAGCGCGACCACCAATGCCCACCGCGCGCGGGCTTGAAGCTCCATTTGCGCTGACCACCAGTTGCACGGCGTAAGGACCCGCCTTGTCAGGCACGAATGTCGGGTTCACAGTATTTGGGTTCGCCAATACCGCAGTACTACCTGCCGGTTTTGAAACGAACGCCCACGCGTAGCTCAAGGCCCCGCCCGAGGAAGTCGATTTGCTGCCGTCGAGATACGCCGTATAGGGATCAGTACCGTGATTGCACGCCAAGGCAGGCGGAGTGCTCGAATAGGCCTCGCCCTTTCAAAAGCGTCTCGCACACGCCTCCCGCATTGGCACTGAGAATTGTCGCTGAGCTTGGGGTCTTTGTTGGGGTTGCTGAGCGGCCCCCGACTGGACTCGAGACTCCCCGCTGCAGCCGGCCGTCACCATCGCAATGAGCAATAGGAATCCAAACGCGACTGGCGTCTGAAACGTTCCCCGGCAAGTCCGTTCCCGGTTTGACATCGATGCTCCGGACAACTTGCCTATGGTCCGTGGCAAGCACATTTGACGCTTTCGAGCAGCAGCGTGGTCCAAGATCGGCGTGCCAGACCAGCGCCATTTGACTAAATGCGAGGAACCCATCACGTCTTCCACCCAAATCTGTGAGCCATGCACGGTAGGCCGTCTGGACTGAAAGTGCGGCGTTTCTTCATGATCGCCCCCGCTAACGCGGCCTGTCGCCGACCGCTGCCATGAACTCGTCGAAGTTCCCGGCGCCGCCCCAACGGACGAACGTGCGTAGGGCCGCTGCTTTCGCCTGTCGCAAAGCTGACCGAAGCCGGCGAAGCACCGCCTATCAGCGCGAGCTGCTGCAGCGTGACGCGCGCAGCGAGCTCCTCCCGGACCGGCACGGTCGTCGAGTACATCGGTTTCTTGATCCCGGTCGGCACGAGTTCGTGCCAGGCCTTGAGCGGCAGCTCGATCGGCTCGCCCCGCACTTCGACGTAGAGCGTATGTGGCTCCTGCACGCTCCGGCGCAATGAAGCCTCGATCGATCGTCGTCGCGACGCCAACCCAGAGAAAATATTCGCGCACACCCTGGCGGTTCGTCTCGACCGGCCCAAGATAGACGTAGTCGCGCGCGCTGCGCGAATAGCGCGGTTCGGTCCGCGCATACACGAGCACCGCGGGACCGCGGACGATCGTCGCACCGGACTGCTCGTCGAGCTGCTCGAGGCGCCCGCCGCCGGCGCAGCCGGCGAGGCCGGCGGCGACGATCATCGATGCGAACGAAATTTTGTGCCTTACCCGCATCGTCAGAAGTCCGCGCGATATCCGAGGTTCAGGAACGTGCCCGTGGAATCCAACACATCCAGACTGGACGTGCGCGTGATGTTCTCCCGCCCGAACTCGAGCTCCAGTCGGTAGCGACGCGGCGCGTTCCACAGCAGCCGCAGCGAAGGCGTGACCGTCTCACGGCGAATACCGGTCTGCAGACTTTCCCAGACGCCAACCCGCAACCGTGGATTGATGCGTAGGTGTTTGCCGAGCGGCACGCGCGTGTCCCAAGTCAGCAACGTGTTCGTGAAATCAGGCGCCTCGCCATAACGCAAGTTCAGGACGTTGACGTCGCGCTGACCGAACAGCGCCGAAGCAACCAGCGTTCCGGAGTAATAAACCTGTTGGCCCGTGCCAGGCACCGCGGCCACGCCCGCAGAATCGACGCTCGGGCCGATGTCCAGCGTCGTCACGTCCGCGTTCAGCTGCAAACGCTCCCCGAGCGGCATCGACATGCCGAAAGTGGTGGTTCTGCTTGTGGCCGTGCGGTCGCGGGCGATCTGCCGGATCTCCTCCTCCGTCCACGTGAGTAACAGCTCGTCGAATCGCCGACAACGGCTGGCCGATCAGCGCATTGCGCGTGGAGATCGACCTTCGCTCGTCGTAGAGACCGGTCAACGTGATGCGATTCTTCAGGCGCCACGTGCCGAACATGAGCGCCGTGTTGAGCTCGCTGTACAGCGTGTCATAGTCGATCATCGTCGTGAGGCTGCGCGGTCATCGAAGTAGCGCGTCTCGAAGCCAACGGCTTGCCGGTCGCCGATCCCGTCGATCTTTTGCGACTGCACGTAGGGGCTGAAGCCCCAACGGCCCACGACCTGATCGAAGTCGATCGCCGCACCGATGAATTCGCGGTCGGTGTTCACGCCATCCAGCGTCGATTCGACCGGATAGCCAATCATCACGTGCAGGCGTCGCTGATCGGCCAATTGGTAGGTGCCGTGCACGCCGTCGAACCGGCCGAGCACGCCCCAGTTGTGCAACGACTGGCGGCCGATGCGCACGGACCAGTCGTTCTGCGCGTCTGCGACGTCGTAGTACGCGTAGGAGGTCCGCTGACGGTCACCGGTCCCGCCCTTGTTCTCGCCGAGCATGTCGTGCAGATCGTTGACGGTGAGGCGCCCGAGCATGTTCACGGACTCGCCGCGATACCGCACGGTCACGTCGAGGTCCGTGAGCAAGCCGGAGAACGTCGTGAGCTCCGGCTGGTTCTGGTCGAAGCGATCGATGTTCCGGTAGTAGTACTGCGACAAGCCCGTCGTGACATCCCAGCGCCGCGTCTCGGCCTGCTCGCTGCGGAGCCGCTCGGGTATGTCGCCCACGACGAGGTTGTCCAGACGCTGGCGGACGCGCGACGCCGCCTCGCTCTCCGGGTATTCCGCCAGGAACTGTCGATATTCGGCGGCCGCGCGCGCCGCCTGGCCGTTCTTCTCGCGAGCGATGCCGAGATTCTCGCGAGCCTCGGCCCGGTGGTCACCGGGCTCCTCGAGCAGACGCGTGTAGTCGCGGATCGCGGTCTCGTAGTCGGTGGCGATCAGTGCCGTGCGTGCCTCCGCTCGCAACTCTTCGATGCGCTGCGGCGACAGCGCGGCCTCCGGCGACCGTCGTCGCCGGGGTGGCTGCGACCTCTGCCTTCGGCCTTTCCGCGATGACGCCGCCACGCTCGACGGCGAGATTTGCTGCGTTTTGCACCTCGTCCATCTCGGCGCGCCCGATCCAGGCGCGCGGGAACGACGCCGTGAGACCCATCAGCACGGCGCTCGCCTCGTCCTCGCCTGCGAAGAAACCAAGCCGCAGCCGGTACCAGGTCACCCCGGCAATGGCCGTCGTCGACACGTAGACGTGTTGCCCCTGCTTGACCGGAACCCCCGCGACGAGGACCGGGCCCACAGGCTCGCGGGTCGACTGCAGATTGATCACGTAGTCTGGCTCGACGAACGGCACGCGGACTCGTGACCGAATCGGCGTGCGGTCGCTCGGCGCAGTGGGCGGTGGCGCGGCGCGCGAGACTGGCGGCTCGGTGGGACGAGGTGTCGGCGCTGCCGGCACCGGCGTGGCCTGCGCAGTGTCCCCAGCGACGCGCACGCGCACCTCGAGCGTCCGCAGGTCGCCGCGCTGGGCGATGCGGTAGTCCACCGGCCTATCGAAATGCAAGATCAAGAGGTTATCGCCGAGACCCAGCGACTCGAATTCGAGCTCGGTGAGGTGCGCGAGCCGACCTGACTCCGGCCGGTAAACCTCGCTCGCGACTCCTTCGCCCACGCCCACCTGGCGACAGGCTTCGAGCGGTGCGACTCGAATCTCGAGCAACGCACCGGCCGATGTGCTGACGTCCGACTGGAACCGCATCGGGCACCCGAGATTGATCGTCACCGTCGCATCGTCACCGCGTTTCGAAACCTGGATGTCCTCTATGAATACGCCGGCCGCGACCGCGACCCGCGCGGCCGCGAATGCGATGACCGCAGTAAACGACGCGGTTGCGACCAGAAGCGGCCTAAACCGCATGTTCGTCGCGGCTATCATGGCCGCGCCGGCGTCCAGCCGGTCGTCGTATGACAGTTGTCGCAGGAGTTGCCCGTGTTGATCGGGTGGGTCGGCCCCTTGCCCGTCGCGACCAAGCCGTTGTGACAACTGAAGCAGGTGCCGATCACCTCTGCATGGTCGACGCGTACGACGAAGAAGTTGGCCGAGCCATGGCAGGCGTCGCAGTTGTTCGTCGAAAGGATGTGGGTGGGGCCCTTGCCCGTCGCGCTATCAACAAGCACCGGGAGCCAACCTGTCGTGCGGTGGCAGGCATCGCAGTCGGCCGTCGTGAGCAGATGCCCGGGCGGCTTGCCGACGCTGAACACGTTGTTGTGGCACTGCGTGCAAGTGCCGAAAATCGCGTCGTGGTTCATACGCGCTGGCACCCACGCCGCCGTGCGGTGGCAATCAGCGCAATACTCGGTCGTCAGCGGATGGCTGGCAGGCTTGGCCGAAGCGCGAATGCGTCCGCCGTTGATATGGCACGAGGCGCACTGCGTCGGCGTGCCCTGAAACACACCCGCCACGTGGCAGGTTTCGCAATCGACGATGCGATGCGCGCCGTCGAGATCGAAACCCGTCGTGAAATGATCGAAGCTCGAGGTCGGCCGTACTTGCGCAAAGAGCACGCCAGGCACGAGCAGCAGGACGAGCCAGCTGGCGAACAGGTGCTTCATCTCGCCCCGCTCAGATCGTGGAACGACTCGGTCGTGTGACACTGCACGCAGTTCCTGCCGAACTCGCCGTCGTGGACGTCGTCCTTACGGTGGCAGCTGGCACACGTGCTATCGAGCTTGATCGCGCCATCGACCGCCTTTTCACGGTGGCAGGCGTGGCAGTCGAGGCCGCGGTGTTTACCCGTCAGCGGGAAGGACGTTTGGCTATCGTGATCGAAACTGCCAGGCGAGCCACGCGCTCGGGTTGTGGCATGTCTCGCACGTGGTGGGGAAGCGCTCCTTGTGGACGTCGTCCTTGCGGTGGCAGTCGATGCACTGCTCCTTCGCGTCGAGGAATGCCTTCGACTCGTGGCACGCGTCGCAGGTTGCGGTGTGGTGCTTGCCGAGCAGCGGGAAGCGCGCGAGATCATGGTCGAAGCGGACTTCTTTGAGTCCACGCCTTCTCGCCGTGGCAGGTATTGCACGTCTCGCCGAGTTGACCGCGATGAGGATCGTCCTCGGCGTGGCAACCGAAGCACTCCATCGGCGGCTTGACGACCTTGGCGGGCTGCTTGTGGCACGTCTCGCACGTTAGATTCGCGTGCGCGTCGTGCAACACGAATTTCGTGTCTCTGGCGTGATCGAATGTGACGTCCTTCCACTTCGTCACGCGATGGCACATCGCGCACTCGGTGCCGTTGACGCCGGCGTGTGCGTCGTCCTTGCGATGGCAGCCGATACACTCCTTCGGCGCCTTCTTCTCGAACTTGTTGCCCTCGTGGCACGACTCGCACTTGAGCCCGGAGTGCCCGCCGCGCAGCGCGAACCCCGTCTTCGCGAAGTGATCGAACAGCAACTCTTTCCAGTCGTTCGTCGTGTGGCACTGCTGGCATTCCTTGCCGTTCGTGCCCTTGTGATTGATCGTCCTTGGCGTGACAAGCCGACGCATGTCTTCGCCGTGTCCTTGTACTGCTCATCGACGTGGCAGCTGACGCACGTGATACGGCTGTGAGCGCCGGTCAATGCGTAGTCGGTCTTCTGCTTGTGGTCGAAGTGCACTTCCTTCCACGTGGTCTCCGCGTGGCAGTCCGCGCAGGCCGCGCCGAGATTGCCGTGGTGCCGGTCGTCCTTCGCATGACAGGCGTTGCACTCGGTCTCCGCCGCGTGGAACGACTTCAGCTCCTTCGTGTGGCAGTCGTTACACATCGACCTCGGCATGCTTGCCGCGCAACGGGAAGCTCGTGACGTTGTGATCGAACTTATCGCGGTCGAGATGCAGGATGTCGGCCGCGCGCCCCATGTGATCGGAGTGGCAGCTGGCGCACTCGGCTCCGGCGACGTGTTGACGTTCGACCGTGGAACCCAGTGCTTGCGCGTATGTCGCGCGCGATGTCCTTGTGGCAGTCGAGACACAGCGACTTCTGGAGCTCGCGCGAGAACGGCTTGTGGCAGTTGGCACATTTCGCCTCGAGATCCGCGTGCGCAGCGGACAGCGGGCCCGGCATGACGAGCCGCTCGAGCGAGTTGACCTGCGCCATCGCCGCGCCCGTCACGCCTGCACTCGCCACCGCCACCAACGCATACCACCATCCTTGTGCACGCACGTCGTCGTCTCGCGCGGCTAGTACATGTGCACGGCCAGCACGTGAATCAGTGCCGCCACGACGAGCATGTAGAAGAACGGCAGATGAAATACGTGCCAGACCGAAAACATACGCTCGTACGAACCCGAGCTCCGCGACCCGACGCACGCGCCGCAGATGCTCGCGCGACGAAACGCGCCAGCTGCTCGCTGCAGAGCGCGCGCGTTCCGCGCGAACGACCGCAGAACGGCGGGCCTGCAGCGCGCAGCTGCCCCCGCGCATACCAGATCAGTCGCGTCGCGGTCCAGCGCGTCTGAACGGCAAGCTTCATGGGCAGCAACAGGCTCGCGATCGCGCTCCGCGGCGGTGTCAGCACGACCTGGTCGTAAGCCGTCAGCCGTTCGAGCAGCTGCGGCACGAGCGCGCGCCGCCTGCGGACGATCCGCGCTGTGATGCGCGCCTTCGCCGACAACTCACCGAGCGTTGCGCGATGGCCGTCGAGATCGACGTGCACCTTCGCGTAAACGTATCGGCCGACGAGACCGCTGATCGCTACGAGCAGCGTGCAGGCGAGCGCCACGGTGTCGTTCAGCGAGCCGAACGCGAAGTTGCAGTGATACAGAATCAGCACGGGCCCGAGAACCCCGAAAATCATGTGCATCCGAAACCAGTGGCGCGTAGCGCCGAGCACGTGCATGAAGCGCACACGTTTGCGCAGCGGGTACAGCAGCAACGTCGCCATCAGGCTGGCGCCCGTAATGCCGAGCCAGTAGCCGAAGCCGTCTTGAGCATCGACGATCGGGTAGTACCGCGTGTATAGCCAGCCGACGAACACCGCGAGCGCCGCGACGCCATAGCCGAGCTGGGCTGCCGTGCGCAGGCGGCGCTCACCCTCTGTCCCCTCAGCCGGCTCCCGCGTGCGCGCGGGCAGGTCGCCTTCGAGCGTGTGCGCCACCTGGCTCGGCGCCAGGGGAGCGCGCGTGTGTCTTCGGGTGGCAGCGTGCCCCCTTGCCCGGGCGCAGCACCGCGTCCCGAACCGCGTTGGGTAGGATCGCGCACTACTGGGGAATTCACCGCCATTGAAGGTTGCGGCTGCGTGGCGCCGGCGGCGAAGGCGCCGGCGTGTACGCTGCGTCTCGAGTCCGCGATGCGCTCACGCAGCGATTGCTCGTCGACGCCGAGCTCGACGGCGCGCTTCACTGCGCGCTCGAGCGCAGCGTCGTCCGCCGTGTAGGCATACGACTGCGCCAGCAACGCCCAACCGTTCGCGTCGTTCGGCTGTGCGGCGAGCCGCGCTTCGAGCCCGCCGACCAGCGACTCGACGGACGCGATTTGTACGCCATCGCTCGCTACCGAGCGGCGCCGGTGCGAGTGGCCGCGGGTGCAACGAGCGGCGACCGAACCGCGACCGGCCACGCAACCGAGTCCATCGAGCGCACGAGCTCCGAGCGTCCCTGCGGTGCCCGATCGACCAGCAGCGCGATAGCCGACGCCCGCGAGCCACACCGCGAGACCGATGACGCCGACGAAGTTGCCGACCGGCATACGTCGTGCCTTCAATAGCCACCACGCGAGGCCGCAGACGCCCGCGACGGCCACTGCCAGTACCGTTCCGAACCAGAGCATCGGAATCTCCCAAGATAGAACTCAACCGCACGACTGCCCAGGTCGTGAACTTGCTCCGCGCTAACGTGCCGAAATTTGCGGATAATTTCCGGCAGCGTTTCACAGAATCTGCCCGTTACATGCTAGCGTCTGTGGGTCAGTTTTCCACACATCTAATGTTAATCAACCCGTCTCCGTTTCCAGACAGCGGCCGACCGACCAGTTTTGCAGGTCTTTCCCGCGACCCCAGCGACCGGCACCGAGGCGCGGCGCGGGCTCGATCGCAATAACGAGAACCGTTCGCAATGTTTGATGCCAGCGCCCTGCTGATCTACGCGACCCCGCTGGTGGTGATCTGGCTCGTGTACGTGCGCAAGCGCCGCGCGCAACATCGGACCAGCGCCGCGGTGCTCGACGACAGCCGCGAAGCGGGCCTGCTCGACGCACCATCGCTGCACCCGGTCATCAACATCGGGACATGCATCGGTTGCGGGTCGTGCGTGGCCGCGTGCCCCGAGATGCCCGCGCACCAGGTGCTTGGCATGGTGCGTCGCAAAGCCGCGCTGGTGAGCCCGACGGACTGCATCGGCCACGGCGCGTGCCGGGCCGCGTGCCCAGTCGACGCGATCACGCTCGTATTCGGCAGCGAACAGCGCGGCGTCGACATCCCGAACGTAAAGCCGAACTTCGAGTCGAACGTGCCTGGCATTTTTATCGCTGGCGAGCTCGGGGGCATGGGCCTGATACGCAACGCGATCGAACAGGGCCGTCAGGCCATGGAGGCCATCGCGACCAGCGTTGCCGGCAGAAAGGGGCAACGCGCGCGACGTCGTAATCGTCGGCGCGGGCCCGTCCGGCATCGCCGCATCGCTGTCCGCCAAGGAACGGAAGCTCGACTTCGTCACGATCGAGCAGGACTCGCTCGGCGGCACCGTCGCGAGCTTTCCGCGGCGCAAGCTCGTCATGACGCAGCCGGCGACGCTGCCGTTGGTCGGCAAGGTCAAATTTACGGAGACCACGAAAGAGGCGCTGCTCGAGTTTTGGCAGAAGGTCGAGCGCCAGACCGGGCTCAAGATCAATTACGGCGAACGGCTCGAGAAGGTCGAGCGCAAGGGCGACGTGTTCGAGGTGCGCACCACCAAGGGATCCTATGTCGCCCGGGCGGTGTTGCTCGCGATCGGCCGGCGCGGCACGCCGCGCAAACTCGGCGTGCCGGGCGAAGATTTGTCGAAGGTCACGTACCGACTTGCGGATCCGGCGCAGTACCGAGGCATGCACGTGCTGATCGTCGGCGGCGGCGACAGCGCGCTCGAGAGCGCCGTGACGATCGGCGAGGAAGCCGGTACCAAGGTGACGCTGTCCTACCGCTCCGCCACCTTGAACCGTGCGAAGCGCAAGAACCGGCAACGGCTCGAGGAAGCAGCAGCAAAGGGCCGATCAACGTCCTACTCGAATCGAACGTGACTCGAATCGAGCCCACCGAGGTGGAGCTCGAGCAACGCGGGCAGCGGGTACGACTACCGAACGATGCGATCATAGTGAACGCCGGCGGCATCCTGCCCACGGCGTTTCTCAAAGAGCTCGGCATCGAGGTCGAGACCAAGCACGGCACGCGTTGAGGTGGGCCGCGCCCGCTCGCGGCGACCGGAAAGTGTGCGCCGACACAGCCTCGCTACGGGACCAGCAGCAGCTTGCCCGCCGTGCGCCGCGCCTCGAGCGCCTCATGGGCATGCGCTGCGTCGGCCAGTGGCAGCGTTCGATCGATCTTGATCGCAAGCCTGCCCGTCTGAAGCCACGCGAACAGGTCCTCCGCGCGACTGACCAACTCTTCGCGCGTTGCGATGTACTGGTTCAACCCCGGGCGCGTCAGGAACAAAGAACCTCTGTAGCCTAAGATTGCCGGATCGAACGGCGCGACCGAGCCGCTCGAGAAACCGAATAGCGCGAGATAGCCGCGGGGGCGCAGACAGTTCAGGCTCTTGTCGAACGTGTCCTTGCCCACGGAATCGTACACGACGTCGACGCCGCGGCCGCTTGTGAGCTTTTTGATCTCGGCTTCGAAATCCTGCCGCGTGTAATCGATGGTCGCGGCCGCCCCGGCGTGCCGCGCGACGTCGGCTTTGGCCGCACTGCCGACCGTGCCGTACACGGTTGCGCCGCGAATGCAGGCCACCTGCACGATCAGCTGCCCTACCCCGCCCGCCGCCGCGTGCACGAGCGCAGTATCGCCAGCTTTGAGCGGATACGTGCTGTGCGTCAGGTAGTGCGCCGTGAACCCCTGCAGCATGACGGCCGCGGCCGTTTCGAAGCTGATCGCGTCGGGCAGCCTTACGAGCCGACGCGCAGGCACCGCGGCGTACTCTGCGTACGCGCCGAGCACCATCGCATACGCCACGCGGTCGCCGACGGCGACCTCGGTGACGCCCTCCCCGACGGCGGTCACCGTGCCGGCCGCTTCGGACCCGACCGTGAAAGGTAGCGACGGCGGTTTGTACCGGCCCTCGCGGTGTTGAACGTCGATGAAATTCACGCCGGCCGCGACGATCTTCACGATGGCCTCGCCGGGCTGCGGCGTTGGCAGCGGCGCATCCTCGTAGCGCAGCATGTCCGGCCCCCCGCACGTGTGTACGCGAACCGCTTTCATTCTTCGCTCCACGGAGTCAGGTTTTGCATAGTTGCACAGATGCGCGCACGCACGCGACGGCTGAAGCGTGGAGGTGACACGAGAGACCCCTCGCGAAAGCGTCGGCACCAGGGAGGGTGCCGACGCAGCCTACAGGGACGTACTTGCGGTGGTTTCGCGAGGGGTCTCTCGTGGCGCCTCCACGCCTGCGATGACACGGGACGCACGCGCACTCTGTGCAACTATGAAAAACTTGGCACCGTCTCTATGCTTCGCCGCATGGACACGCTGCAGTATCAGTCTGGGTTCGGCAACGACTTCGCAACCGAAGCGCTGCCGGGCGCACTGCCGGTTGGGCACAGCAATCCGAAGCGGCCGGCGTACGGCCTCTATACAGAGGAGTTGAACGGTACGGCGTTCACGGCTCCGCGGGCCGGCAACCGCCGCAGCTGGACGTACCGGATTCGGCCGTCGGCCGTGCACGAGCCGTTCAAGCCGCTCGCACCGGGCCTGCTGCGCAGCGCACCGTTCGACGAGGTGCCAGCGCCGCCGAACCAGCTGCGCTGGCGACCGCTGCCGATCCCGACGGCGCCGACCGATTTCGTGGCCGGACTCGTCACCATGGGCGGCAACGGCGATCCCGCGCTGCAGACCGGCGCGGCCGTGCACCTCTATGCGGCCAACGCCTCGATGGTCGATTGCTTCTTCTACGACGCCGACGGCGAGCTGCTGCTCGTGCCCGAGCGCGGCGCGCTAGTCGTGCGCACCGAGCTCGGCGTGCTGCACGTGGCACCCGGCGAAATCTGCGTGGTACCGCGTGGAGTGAAATTCCGCGTGGAGCTTCCCGACGGCGTCGGTCGCGGCTACGTCTGCGAGAACTACGGCCAGCACTTCCGCCTGCCGGAGCTTGGCCCGATCGGTACGAACGGCCTCGCGAACTCGCGCGACTTCCTGGCGCCGGTGGCCGCGTTCGAGGAGCGCGACGGCGACTTTCGCGTCGTGGCGAAATTCCAGGGCAACCTCTGGGAAGCGAACATCGACCACTCGCCACTCGACATCGTCGCGTGGCACGGCACGTGTGCGCCCTACAAGTACGACCTTGCGCTGTTCAACTGCATCAACACCGTGACGTACGATCACCCGGATCCTTCGATCTTCTGCGTGCTCGCAAGCCCCTCGGCGATTCCGGGCACGGCTAACATCGAGTTCGCGCTGATCCCTGACCGCTGGTCGGTGGCCAACGATACGTTCCGGCCGCCGCCGTTTCACCGCAACGTCGCGAGTGAGTTCGTGGGGCTCGTGAAGGGCAGCTATCTCGGCAAGGGCGACAGCTTCGCGCCGGGATGCGCCAGCCTGCACAACTGCATGTCGGGGCACGGACCGGACAAGGACGCGTTCGACCGCGGCACCGCGGCCGACGACTCACCGCAATATCTCGCCGACACTCTTACGGTAATCTTCGAAACGCAGCTCGTGATCAAGCCCACGCGCCACGCGCTCGAGACCGAGCTGCTCGAGCGCGACTACTACAAGCACTGGCAGGGACTGACGAAGAACTTCCGCCGCTGACGTAGGCGCGTCAGGCGTTCGACGCGGCGGCCAGGGCGGCTTCCTGATAACGCCGGTACTCGCGCCACAGAATGATGAGTCCGGCGGCTATCACCAACGGCGCACCGATCCACATCGACCAGTGCGGCACTTCTCCGAAGAAGTAGTAGCCGAACGCCACCGCCAACAGCAGGTTCGCGTAATCGAGTGGCGCAATCGTCGAGACCTCGGCGTATCGGTACGACATCGTCATCAGTAGCTGACCGACGACGCCGAACACGCCGACCAGCGCGATGAACAACCACTGCTTAGGGTTAGGCATCGGCCAGCCCGCCACAGCGGTCACGCCCCCGCAGACCATCGTGGTGGCGGAGAAGTAGAAGGTAATCGTTATCGCGTGCTCACCGCCGCTGCGGCTCATGCTCCGAAGGAACAGCATCGCGAGCGCGGAGAAGATCGCTGCACCGAACGCCACGAGCACGCCGACGGAATTGCCGCGCAGAGTCACTTGCGGCCCGACGGTGATCAGCACGCCAACAAAGCCCATCGCGAGCGCCGTCCAGCGGTACACGTGGATCTGCTCGCGCAGGAACATCATCGCGAACGCGGTCAGAAACATCGGCGCCGTGAAGCTGATGGCCGTGAAATTGGCGAGCGGGATCATCGTCAGCGCCGTGAGCCAGCAGAACATGCTGGCCGTTCCTGCCAGCGATCGAACTGCATGCGATCTCAAGTTCTGCGTCTTCAGAATGTGCAGCCCCTCGACGCGCCAAGCGATCAACGCGAGCACGATGACCGAGATGACCCCGCGCACGAAGATCGTCTGGCCCGTAGGAATCGCGGTGCCGAGGTACTTCACGCAGGCACCCATGCTGGCCAAGCACACAACGGACAGTAGCTTGAGCAATGCGCCGAGAACGGGGTGGTGATGAGGTGCGGCGGTCGTGGGCACGGTCGCGCCAAGGGGACGAAAAAGGGCGCCAACGATAGCAGGGACGGCGCCGATTTTCCCGACTGCTTCCACGCCTCACGAACGCCGCCCGGCAACTGGCGGGCCGGTCCGCTGGTGTCGGCCACGGGGCGCAGCTATTCTCCGAGCGCTCGCATACGCTCTGGGGGCTCGATGCGCCTGACGATTCTTGCTTGCCTGATTTCGCTGCCGCTCGTGCCGGCACTCGCGCAGGCGCCGGACGGCGAAGCGCTGTTCGGCACGCACTGCGCCGCGTGCCACGTGAACCCCACGGAGGAAAAGACGCCGACACGCGACGCGATGGCGACGCTCACGCCGAACGCGATCGTCGAAGCGTTGACCGACGGTGCGATGCGGATCCAGGGCCAGCCGCTGACGCCCGCCGAGCGCGCCGCAATCGCGGAACGCGTGACCGGCCGACCCGTTGTCGCGGCATCGCGCGCGACCGGCGCCGGCCTGTGCGCTGCCGGCGCCGCGTTCTCGCCCGTCGGGGCACGCAACGCATGGAACGGCTGGGGCCCCGACACGCACAACACCCGGTTCCAGGGCGACGCCGGCGGCATTTCCGCGGCCAACGTCGCGCAGCTGAAATTGAAGTGGGTGTTCGGCATCGCCGACGCCACGCAAGCGCGGGCGCAGCCGGCGGTCATCGGCGATTGGCTGTTCATGGGCAGTCAGACGGGTGCGATCTACGCGCTCGACGCGAAGACCGGCTGCACGCACTGGACCTACAAAGCGCAGTCCGGCGTGCGCACAGCAATCTCTGTCGGGCCGCTCGGTCCCGCCGACATGCCGACCGGCTACGCGATCTACTTCGCCGACGCGCAGGCGCGCGCGTACGCCGTCGACGCCTCCACCGGCAAGGAGCTATGGACGCGCAAGGTCGACGACCACCCCGCCGCGCGCGCCACCGGCTCGCCGACGCTGCATGCGGGCCGCCTGTACGTCGTGACCTCCGGCGTTTCGGAAGAAACCGCGGCATCGATGCCGGACTACGAATGCTGCAAGTTCCGCGGCAGCCTTACCGCGCTCGATGCCAACACCGGCGCCGTCGTCTGGAAGACCTACACGGTCGACGAGCCGAAGCGCCGCGGCACGAGCTCGAGCGGCAAGCCTCTGTGGGGCCCCGCCGGCTCGCCGATCTGGAGTGCGCCGACGATCGACACGAAGCGCGGCCTGATCTACGCAGCCACGGGCAACGCGTACGCCGATCCCGCGCCGCGCACGAGCGACGTCGATCGTCGCGTTCGCACTCGATACGGGCAAGATTCGCTGGATCAACCAGATTCGGCCGGACGTGTGGATCTTGGGCTGCGACGCGCAGTCGACCGGCGGTAACGCCAATGCGGGCGACAATCCCAACTGCCCCGAAACGGTGGGGCCCGACTTCGACTTCTCGGCCTCGCCCGCGCTCGTGACCTTGCCCGGCGGCCGAGACTTGCTGGTGGTGACGCAGAAATCCGGCGTCGGCTTCGCGCTCGACCCGGCGCGGCGCGGCCGCGTGCTGTGGCAGTACCGCTGGGGCCGCGGCAGCCCGGTCGGCGGCGTATGGGGCACCACGACGGACGGCGAACGCGCCTACTTCGCCGTGGCCGACCAGCTGACGCCCGAGCCAGGCGGCCTGCACGCCGTGAATCTCACGACCGGCCAGCGTGCCTGGTACACGCCGCCACCGCCGGCCGTATGCAAGGCCGGCGCCGGCTGCAGCTCCGCGCAGTCGGCGGCGCTGACCTCGATTCCGGGCGTGGTGTTCTCAGGCTCGGCGGACGGCGCCATGCGCGCGTACGCGAGCAGCGACGGCAAGATTCTCTGGACGTTCGACACGAACCGCGATTTCACGACCGTCAACGGCGTCAAAGCCGACGGCGGCTCGATCGACGGGCCGGGCCCGGTGGTAGCCGGCGGCATGCTCTACGTCACGGCCGGCAACGCCGGGTTCGTCGGCACCGCGGGCAACGTACTGCTCGCGTTCGGCCTCGAGCCCTAGAAACAGAAGCCCCGGCCTCGAGTTCGGGGGGGAGGGAGATGAGGCCGGGGCCGAAGAACCGCTAGTTGACGGTGATTCGCTTCGCGACCGACTTCGGCCGCCTTCGGCAACGTCACGGTCAACACGCCGTCGACCATGCTCGCGGAGATCGCGGCACTGTCGATCTTCGTCGACACCGTGAAGGTGCGGACGAAGTTGCCGACGTTGAACTCCGAATATATCGGTCGCAAAGCCTTCGTACTTACCCGCATCGACCGTGCCCTTGATGGTCAGCACGCCTTTTTCGACACGGATGTCGACCGTCGTCTTGTCGACGCCCGGCATCTCCATCGTGACGATCACGGCGGTCGCGGTCTCGTGGATGTCGGTATAAGGGCTGTAGAACCGGCCCGCTTCGGTGCGCTCCTCGGCCGAGTCCAGCTCCTTCTTCTGCTGGAACGCTACTTGCTGTTCAGTCATGTGTTAACCCTCCTCCGTCATGCATTGATTGCGACTGATCGCGGCCGCTCGCTCTCAGCGCGCGGCAGGCGCACGGTCAGCACCCCGTCGCGATACTCGGCACCGACTTTGGCGGCGTCCAGCTGCGCTGGCAGCGTCAGTGTGCGGTCGAACTCGCCGGCCCCGCGCTCACGCCGATGCACGCTCGCTTCACCCTCGTATGCGACGCTCTTCTTGCCCTTGATCCGCAACGTGTCGCCGCGAACCTGCAGGTCGAGATCTTCTTTGCGTACGCCGGGTAACTCCGCAACGACGACGAAATCTTCACCATCGTTGAACACGCTGACCGGCGGATACGCTCCACCGCCCGCGGTCCGAGTACCGAGCCAATCGCCGCCCATGACACTGTCCATCGCGCGCTGCACAGCCGCCAGCGTCGTGAACGGATCTCGCATTCGAATCACCATGCCAGGCCTCCTTCTCTAAGGTCGCCAAACCACTGGCGCACTTAGTGGGGATAACCCGAAGGCGTTTCAAGCGAGATTGCGGTTTACCGCAATCAGTTCAGGTCGGGTGTCCTCAAAGCCTCGGCGTGCCAGGCCTTGTTGCGCATGTGCATGCGCTGCTTGATGCGCCAGCCTTCCGGCGTGCGGACGTAGATGTCCTCGTAACCACCGTGGCGCGTCACCGTGCCGGGACCGTTCATGCCGAGCTGCACGAGGTAGACCCGCCCTTTGGCGCCTTCCGCCGTCGGCGTGATCTCGTGATTCAGCATGAGGTGGCTCCAGTCGGTCCACACGAGCTTCGTCTTGCAGCCTCGTTCGCCGCCGCCGACCAGTGTCGCGAGCGCGTCGCGTCCTTTGGCCAGCACTTTGCCGCCGGCGGCGTAGCCCGTGTCGGAGTTATTGTCGATGAATACGCCGTCCGTGGTGAACACGTTCGCGTAGTCGTAGCCGTTGTTCGCGCAGGTATCGATGCCGTACGCGTAGCGGTTGATCAGCTGCTGTGATCTCCTCGTAGTCGAGCGCCGTGAGCTTGCCCGCCTGTGCCTCGGCACTCGGCGCGAGATTGCCGTGGCCTGCCAGGAATGCGACGGCTGCGACGCCCACGAACGCGAGCATGACGGAAATGCGTTGCACGATTGAACCTCCACGATTGTGGAGGCTCGATGTTACGCCAGCCCGTCTCCGGTGGCTGCTAGCGCGCCGAGCTTCAATAGCGAGACAGCGGCGCCGTCGGCCGACTGCACGACCTTCCGCCACGCGGACGGCTCCGCGCCGCAGGCGGCGGTGACGTCGATCGCAAGCGGCTCGCCGCGCGGCGAATCCGTGGGGCGCGGCTCCGAGCGTGTAATGATACCGGTCGTCGTGCGATATACGCGGTAGACGCGCGCGGGATCGATATCCTCGTAGGTCGAGGTACCGTACGTGGCATCGAGCAGGAAGTTCCACGAGCCGAGCGTGCGCGCGATCGTCACGATGTCCACGGCAGTGTCGCCGCCAAGATCGTGCGCGACTTTCGGCGCGGTGTTCTGCTCCGCCGCGGAGCGATAACGCCCTTCCAGCCGGTCCAGACGATATTGCGAGTCGAGCCCGAGCAGCATGGCCCAGTACTGCCACTTCAGGAACTGCCGCATCCACTCGCCATTGATCGCCAAAAACGGGCAAAACGCGCTCGTTGCAGCGATCGCCCGTGCGCAGGTGCGCGAGATACTGCCGATCGCCCGTGGGCTCGAATCGCAGCTCGGCGATGACCGTCTCGGCCGTCAGGCGGTGATAGGTGTAGATGTTCGCGGCCACGAGCAGCACCGCGAGCGCACCCAGCACGACGATGAGCAGCAACGAAACGGTGAACGCTTTGCGCACGCTACCTCCGGTACCCGGCGGTCGGCAGTTCTGCCATGCCGTGCGAGAATAACATGGCTCATCATGACGCGACCGGAGCCTGCCATGCGGGACGTCTGCACACAAAATCACGGAGCGTTGGCCATGCTGACGATCTACGGCCGCACGAATTCCGTGAACGTCCAGAAGGTGCTGTGGTGCCTCGCGGAGCTCGACGTACCGCTACGAGCGCATCGATGCGGGACTCAAGTTCGGCAAGAACGATGAGCCGTGGTACCTCGCGCTGAATCCGAACGGCCGAGTGCCGCTGCTCGTCGACGGCACGTTCAGCCTCTGGGAATCGAACACGATCGTGCGCTATCTCGCCGGCAAGCACGGACCAGGGCGGCGCTGTGTCCGCGCTCGCTCGAGACGCGGGCGCTCGCGGAGCGCTGGATGGACTGGCAGTTGTCGACGCTGGTCCGGCCCGTGTCGATCGTGTTCCAGGCGTCTGTACCGCACGCCGCCCGCCGAGCGCGACGCCGCCGCCATCGCCCGCAACACGGTCGAAGCGAATCGGGCCATGGAGCTGCTGGACGCGCACCTCGCCACGCAGCCGTTCGTCGCGGGGGAGGCGTTCACGATGGGCGATATCCCGGTCGGCGCCACCGCGCACCGCTGGCTCGAGGTCGCCGGCATCGAGCGCCCGCGCGCTCGCGGCCGTCCGCGCCTGGCGCGACCGGCTGGCCGAGCGGCCGGCGTTCCGGCGGCACGTCATGCTGCCGCTCAGCTGACCGGCTTTGACGCGGCTCAGAAGCTGCGGTACTTTCCGTCGACTAAGCCGACAGAAATAAAGAAAAAACGTTGGTCGGCAAACAGCCCCGATCGACCCCCTTCCCCGGACGTGAACTGCTTCCGGATTTGGGGTTCGGTCGATGGACATAATGTCGGCTAGGCTGTCGGTGCGTACGGCGCGGCGGATTTCGAGAACGCGGGGGGTCGGAGTGATCAGTTTGAGCACAGTGCAGCGCGCCTTCGTCTCGGCCGTCGTGGCGATGTTCGCGTTCGTCGGCCACGGCGCAGGCACAACAGGAACTGTTCCCGCGCCCGAAGGAGCTCGAGCCGGCCGTCCAGTTCTGGACGCGCGTATACACCGAGGTCGATACGCACTCGGGCTTCATTCACGACGACCTGCATCTCGATATCGTCTATCAGACGGTGCGCTTCACCGACGACATGAGCCAGCGCGACCGCCGCCGCCGTGTCGAGCGGGCATTGGAGCTGCATCGGAACATCCTGAACAAGCTCGCGTGGCGGCGCACGGCAAAACCTGAACAACGAGGAACAACGCGTGCTCGCGCTGTTCCCGGAAGGCACGAGCAACGCGGAGTTCCGCGCCGCGGCCGGCCGCCTGCGATTCCAGCTCGGCCAATCCGACCGGTTCCGCGCAGGTCTGGTCCGCGCCGGCGCGTGGAAGCCGTACATCTACGAGGTACTCGACAAGGAAGGCCTGCCGCGCGAGCTCGCGTCCTTACCGCATGTCGAGTCGTCCTTCGATCCGACCGCGTACTCGAAGGTCGGGGCGGCCGGACTCTGGCAGTTCACGCGCTCGACCGGCGTGCGCTACATGCGCATCGACCACATCGTCGACGAGCGTCGCGATCCGTTCATGGCCACGAAAGCTGCGGCGCGCCTGCTGGCCGACAATCACAGCGTCGTCGAGACGTGGCCGCTCGCGTTGACCGCCTACAACCACGGCCTGGCCGGCATGCGCCGCGCGGCAGATCAGCAGCGAACCACGGACATCGCCGACGATCGTCGCGAACTATCAGAGCCGCTCGTTCGGTTTCGCCTCGCGCAACTTCTACGCCGCATTCCTGGCCGCTCTCGTCGATCGATCAGAACCCGGATCGCTACTTCGAGCACCTGCGCATCGACCCACCCTCGCCCGACCGGCATCGTCGTCGTGCCCGCGTTCGTGCACGCCGACAAATTGGCGGACGCGCTGAATGTCCGATTCAACACGCTGCGCTCGCTTGAACCCAGCGCTGTCCGACGCCGTTTGGTCGGGCGACAAGTACGTGCCCGAAGGGTTTCGAGCTGCGCGTGCCGGATGCCACCGCGGCCGTCGCGGAGGAGTTGCTGGCGGCGATCAAGACCAGCGACCGCTTCGACGCGCAGCGCGCCGATCAAGAGCACAAGGTACGCCGCGGCGACACGCTGTCGCAGATCGCCGCCGAATATCGCGTGAGCCTCGCGGCCCTGATGCGGATCAACGGATTCACCGGTCGCGACATGCTGCGCGTGGGCCAGATGATCACGTTGCCCACCGATGCCGCCGGCGGCAGCTTGACCGCAGCCGCGGCCGCCAGGCACGCGCGACGGCCACGGCCGTGATCGCACGCACCGAGCCCGACCCCGCGTAAGACACCGACACCCATCGTCACGAGCGACGACGGCGCGCGCGTGTACGTCGTTCGCAGCGGCGACAGCATCGAGCGGATCGCGAAGAAGACCGGCGTCGATGCCAGATGCGCTGCTCGCCGCCAACTCGATTCGCGACAAGAACCTGATTTTCGCCGGCCAGACGCTCACGCTGCCGTCGGAGCGAGGCGACGTGCCGCGCGTCGCCGCCAATACCGACGTCGCGCCGGCGAGCACGGACGATACGCGCCGACGACGAGCGCTCGGCACCGCCGATCTGACCGCGGCACTGGCGCCGGCCGGCGGCAGCAAACGCGAAGCGGCTCCGACGGAATCCGCAGGCACTTTCGAGGACGCCGCCAGACACGGTCAACGCGCTATCCACGGAGCAGGCCGTGCTGGCAGCAGACCCCACCGACTACTCCGTGTCGGCCGACGAACGAGATCACCGTGCAGGCGCTCGAGACGCTCGGACATTACGCCGACTGGGCCGGCGTGGCGACTCAGCGGCTGCGCGACCTGAACAAGCTGCGCATGCACGAAGCCGTCGCCATCGGCCAGAAAATCACGCTGGACCTGGGCGAGATCGACGCCGCGACGTTCGAGCAGACGACGCGTGGCCTACCACCAGCAGCAGCAGAGCGACTTCTTCGCCTCGCACCAGATCGAGACGATCGAACCGCACGTCGTCAAGTCCGGCGAGTCGCTGTGGGTACTGGCGGCAGCGCACGTACAAGGTTCCGGTGTGGTTGCTGCGGCAGTACAACCCGGACTTGAACCTCGATCGGGTGCAACCCGGCACGATCGTGAAATTCCCGCGCTTGAAAGCCGTAGCGCCGGGACCTGGCGGTCGCTCCACCGCAGTCGGTGGCCGCCAGCGGCCGCTGACCCCGATGAGCACGCCGGCGGACTCGCGACGCCGCTGCTCGCAGGTCGGGTCATCGCCGTTCCAGAAACGCGTCAGCTCGACGTGCTCGCGAGCCTGCTCGAGCGGCGCGGTGCAGCGTGCTGCGCTGCCCACTGGTCGGCATCGAGGACTCGCGCGGACGCCGCGGCAGTCGTCGCATGGCTCGACCGCGTGAGCTCGCTGCCGACGGATCTGATCGTGTTCTACACCGGCGAGGGCATCGAGCGGCTGCTTGGCTTCGCGCGGCGCGCGGGTCGCGAAGCGCGCTTTCATGGCCGCGCTTAGGAGCGAATTCCGAAGCTCACCCGCGGACCGAAACCGAAGCGCGCGCTGCATCGCCTCACGCTCGACGCCGACTACGAGGCCGCGCAGCCGACGACCGCCGGACTCGATCGCGGCCGCGGCGAACGTGCCGTTGCCGCATCGCCGCGTAGCCGTGCAGCTGTATAGCGACAGCCAAGACCGGGAGCTCGAGCGACACCTGCGCGGCCGCGGCGTCGAGGTCGACAGCGTGGCGCCCTACGTGTATGCCACCGGCGCCGAGGACGAGCAGGTCGCGCGCCTGATCGGCCAGCTCGAAGCCGGACAGGTGGATGCCATCGCGTTCACGAGCAAGTCGCAGGTGCAGCGACTGCTCGCGCTGGCGCGTGGAGCGCCAATTGGAGCCCGCACTCAGGGCCGGCCTCGCACGAACGCGCGTCGCAGCCGTGGGCCCCGTCGTGGCGGCGGAGCTCGCCGCATCAGGCGTACGCGTGGACGCGATGCCCGAGCACAGCTATTCGATGAAGCCGCTCGTCACGAGCCTGTGCGAGCTGCTCGGCCGAGCGAGCTAGTGCTCGCGGCGCAGCTGCATGGCGGTCGGGCGGCCGTCGCCTGTGGGCTGATACCACACCGACAGATCGCCGAGCGCCGTGCGGTACTGCCCCGAGCGGATCAGCGCCTTCGATCTCGAAGGCATTGAAACCAGTGCGCAGCATGAAGAATAGCTGCTCGAGCAGCACGTCGCCGATGGCACGCAGCTCGCCACTGAACCCGTACCGTTCACGCAGCAGCCGAGCATAGGAATACGCGCGGCCATCGCGAAATTTCGGAAATTCGAGCGCAACGAGCGCGAAGTGCGGTAAATCGGCCGCGATGAGTTCCGGCGGCTGATCGCTGTGCAGGCGAATGCCGAGAGGTGTACCGCGCGCGAGGAGAGTCGCGCGCTGCGCCTGCCATTGCTCGTACGTCACGAGCACGGGGCCCGTCGGCGGCAGTGTCTCCGAGCTGCTCGCGTCGACGAACGGATCTGCGACGAGCTTGCCGTCCTTGATCAACGCCATTACGCGGCCTGACTCTCGCTGCCGTAAACAGCTTCTTTGAATGGCTCGATGCCGACACGTCGGTACGTGTCGATGAACCGCTCGTCGTGCTCGCGTTTCATCAGGAACGTGTCGACGATCTTACGGATCGCACCCGGCACCTCAGCCTGCGGCAGCCCCGGCCCGAGCCGATCGCCGAGCGATGCCCGCTGATCCGACGACCCACCCAGCGTGAGCTGGAAGAACTCCTCGCCGCGTTTATCGACGCCCAAAATGCCGATGTGCCCAACGTGGTGGTGGCCGCAAGCGTTCATGCAACCGGAGATGTTGATCGTGAAATGGCCGATCCGCTGTAGCTCATCGAGATCACTGAAAGCGCGGCTGATGTCCTGCGCGATCGGAATGGCGCGGGCGTTCGCAAGCGCGCAGTAGTCGAGGCCCGGGCAGCAGATGATGTCGGACAGAAGCCCCAGGTTCGGCGTCGCGAGCTCGAGCGCGAAGAGCTCGCGCCACAGTTGCTGCAGATCGCTCTGCTTCACGTCGACGAGCACCAGGTTCTGACGATGGCTCACGCGGATCTCGCCAAAGCTGTATTTGTCCGCGAGATCCGCCACGGCGTCCATCTTGTCGGCCGTGATGTCCCCGGGCACGCGGCCCGGCGCTTTGAGCGATACGTTGACGATCGCATAGCCCGGCACCTTGTGCTCGATCACGTTGCCACGCATCCAGCGGTCGAACGCACGGTCGTCTTTACGCGCGACGGCAAGGTCCGCAGTGATATCGCGAATATCGCTCATACGCCGGCGCGGCGAAGTACGCCCTGATTCGCTCGACCTCGTCGTCGGGTACCTTGAGCGCACCGTTCTTCGTGAGCTCCCACTCCTTGTCGACGAGCTCTCGATACTTGTCGATGCCCATCTGGTTCACGATGATCTTGATGCGCGCCTTGTGGATGTTGTCGCGCCGACCCTGCATGTTGTAAACGCGCAGAATCGCTTCGACGTACGACAGCAAGATCGTCAGGAGCAAGCCACTTACGGATGGTCTGGCCAATGTACGGCGTGCGGCCGAGGCCGCCGCCGACGAGCACCTCGAAACCAAGCTCGCCCTGCTCGTTCTTGTGCATGCGCAAGCCGATGTCATGCACGGCGACGGCGGCGCGATCGTTCGGCGAGCCCGTTACCGCAATCTTGAACTTGCGCGGCAAGTACGAGAACTCCGGGTGCAGGAACGAGTACTGGCGCAGCAGCTCGCAATAGACGCGCGGATCCGAGAGCTCGTCCTTCGCGCAACCCGCGTACTGGTCCGAGGTGATGTTGCGGACGCAGTTGCCTGACGACTGGATCGAGGTGACTTCGGCGTTCGCGAGCTCCTTGATGATATCCGGCGCCTCCTCGAGCTTGATCCAGTTGTATTGGATGTTCTGACGCGTCGTGAAATGCCCGAAACCCTTGTCGTACGTGCGCGCGATGTGCGCGAACGTACGCATCTGTTTCGACGACAGCGTGCCGTACGGCACGTTCACGCGCAGCATGTACGCATGCAGCTGCAGGTAGAGGCCATTCATGAGCCGCAGCGGCCGGAACTGATCTTCCGTGAGCTCACCCGCGAGCCGGCGCGTCACCTGGCGGCGAAACTGTGCCGCACGCTCGGCAACGAACTTGGCGTCGAATCCATCGTATCGATACATCGGCTGCCACCTACTCCTTCGTGCTGCGCCGCAGGCGCATGGCGCCATCGGCGCGGCGGTCCCGCTTCGCGCGCGATAACGACGGCCGGCCCGGCGTCCTCGACGTCCGTACGGACCGTGGGACCGAACGCGCGAATCACCTCGCGAATCTCGGTCGGACGCACCTGACCGTTCTCGACGCGCACCTCGATCAGGATCGGGTCGATCACGAGGCAATGCGCCTGATCCTGTTTGGCGACCTCGAGAAGGCGCTGCGCTTCGCTCTCCTCTTCGATCAACGCGCCCGCGGCGATGGCGGTATCCCATTGGCCACCGGGCACCAGGAAAACGACAAGGCCGTCGATGAGACGGTTCGCGATGATCATCTGCGGCATCACTAAATCGAGTCGCGGCCTAAGCCGATCGACCATGGGCAAGGAGCGCGTATTCTACACGCCGACCCGCAGCGCCTCAGTTAGAAAAATCACGACGTTAGATATGCCCCAAAGGGGTCACTCAACGCCCACTCCGCGTCGCCGCATCGAGCGAGCACCTCGGAGTCCTCGGACTGTTCACAAAATCTGTGGATAACGATGTGAACAACGGCTTGATAGTCCGCGATCGCCAAGCGCGGCGCTGGCGCTTCTTCCGATTTGGTCAAAAAAGCGTCAAAATTCGCAAGTACTCTCATGCGAGATCAATCTGGTTACGGAGTTTTCGGCGATCGCACACGAGGATCGACCGACAACCTCTCGGCGAGCTGAGGCCGGCGTCGACCCGGACCTGTGGGCGGCTGTGCGTAGGTTCGCGCCAGCGAGTCGCGAGCTCGGCATCCGGCGGATTCGATCAGCGGATAATCTCCGATGTCCACTTGCCGTATAGTTCCATCACTCCGCCGAGCATTTGGGGGGATGGCGATGCATGGCGCGAAACTTCTCGTGGACCGCCGTGGCGTTATCGTGCGGCAACCGCAATCGCATGCGCTGCGGCAAGCCCTCGCGGCCGACACCGCGTGAAAATGACCAAAGACATCGAGTACGCGCGCGTCGCGGACCACCGCTGCGCCTCGACCTTTACGAGCCCGCCGACAGGCAAGGCGCCGCTGCTCGTCTGGGTGCACGGCGGAGCATGGGAGCGCGGGTCGAAGACGCCGATGCCCTTGACCGGGCTCGTAGAGCGCGGCTACGCGGTGGCAAGCCTCGACTTCCGGCCAGCCTCGGCCGCGCGCTTCCCGGGCCAGGTGCACGACATCAAGGCCGCCATTCGCTTCCTGCGCGCTGCGGCGCCGCGTTACGGGTACGACGCACGCCGCATCGGCATTCTCGGCGCGTCCTCGGGCGGTCATCTCGCGGCGCTCGTCGGCACGAGCAACGGCCAGGCCGATCTCGAGGGCACGCTCGGCGACCATCCGAACGAGTCCTCTTCCGTCCAGGCGATCGTGTCGTACTTCGGCGCTTCGAACCTGACCACGATCCTCGCGCAGTCCACGCCGTTCGGGCTTGGGATTCGCACGACCGGCACTGAAAGCGCTGCTCGGCGCCTTGCCGGAGGAAGATGAAGCCGTTGCGCGCCTCGCGAGCCCCGTCTTCCGCGTCGACGCAAGCGATCCGCCACTGCTGCTGCTGCACGGCGACCAGGATCCGCAGATGCCGATCAATCAGTCCCACGAGCTCCAGGGCCAGTACGAACGCACCGGCCTCGAAGTCGAGTTGATCGTGGTACACGGCGCCGCGCACGGCGGTGACGAGTTCTTCACGCCGCAGAATACGAATCGGGTTGCCGCGTTCCTCGACGCGCACTTGCGCCGGGCGGAGTTGAGCTCAGCGCAGCGGTAAGTCGTCGGTCTGCCAGGTAGGGCCGGCGAACCGTCTCTCGGCAGCCGCAATCCGCACATCATTGATGCTGGCCTCGCGCCGGCGCATGAAGCCGTGGTCGTCGAACTCCCACAGCTCGTTGCCGTAGGACCTGAACCACTGACCCGACGCGTCGTGCCATTCGTACTGGAAGCGCACACCGATACGGCGCTCGGTGTACGCCCAGAGGCTCTTGCGTAGACGATAGTCGAGCTCGCGCGCCCACTTCCGCCTCCAGGAACGCCTTGATCGCGGCGCGCCCGGTGATGAACTCGTCGCGATTACGCCAGACCGAGTCCTCCGTATAGGCGCCCGCGACGCGCTCGGGGTCGCGCGAGTTCCACGCATCCTCAGCGGCTTTGACCTTGATGAGCGCCGTCTCTTCGCTGAACGGCGGTAGCGGCGGGCGAGTCTGCATCAGAATCGGTCTCGGCGGCGGTCGGGCGGATCCTCGGGCGGTCCGCCGCCCCACTTCTCGCGATGCGCGTCTTCCGCGGCCCGCTGGATGTCGGCATGCCGAGTGCGCAGCAGCAGGCTGCCGGGCGGACACACGCGCGCACGGATCAAACCGAGATCGGCAGCGGCATCGAACAAGCTCGGATACCACTGTCTCCAACTCGGCAGGAGCTGTTCGACCTGGTCGCGCAAACTCATGAGGTCAGAATCTAGCCGACTGCGGCGGAGGCCGCAACGAACGTAGTTCGCTTTACGGTGGGCAGGGGTCCGCGGCGGCTTGCAGCTCGGTGCCCGCCAACCTGCAGAAAAATTCACCGCGCCGGGCTTTGACGCGCCTCGCACAGCTGCTAGGTTAGCGCTCCGACTATCAAGAGCGAGAAGGCTTAGAAATGGTATTCGGCGAGATCGTCATAGTGGCGCTGCAGTCGATCCGCGCGAACCTGTTCCGCGCGGCGCTGACGATGCTCGGCATCATCATCGGCGTCGGCGCCGTGATCACGATGCTCGCCGCCGGCGCCGGCGCCCAAAAACGCATCGACGACCAGATCGCGGCGCTCGGTGCGAACATCCTCACGGTCAACGCGTCCACGTTCTTCGCCGGCGGCGTGTCGCGCGATCGCCAGTCACTGGTTATCGACGACGCCGACGCGCTGCGCAGACGAGGGCCACTATTTCAACGGTGTCGTTCCCGAAGCCCAGAACCGCGGCCAACTGAAGCTCGACAACGTCAACACAAACTGCCGGTTGTCCGGCACCACCCCCGGCTACGCCACGATATTCAACTACAAGATCGCGCAAGGGCGGTTCTTCACGGCCGAAGAGAACGAACAGCGCAAGCGTGTCGTTGTCGTGGGCGCGGAGATACCGGGGCGGTTGAACACCACCGCCGAGGCGCTCGTCGGCAAGAGCATGTCGGTCAACGGCCAGCAATTTCAGGTCATCGGCGTGTTCGTGAGCATCGGCGGCGGCTTCGGCAACCAGAGCCCCGACTCCTCGGCGTTCATACCCCTGCGCACCGCACAGCAGCGCGTCTTCGGCACCGACAAGGTCGACAACATCAGCGTCCGCGTACGTCGACGGCGCATCGATGGAGCGCGCGATGGTGGACATCGAGCGCGTGGTGCGGCGCGAGCACAAGCTGCTGCCCGGCGCAGCCAACGACTTCGCGATCGTCGATCGGCGCACATTCCTCGATACTCAGCAGCAGGCGCAACAGACCTTCACGATGCTGCTCGCGAGCATCGCCGGCGTGAGCCTGCTCGTCGGCGGCATTGGAATCATGAATATCATGCTCGTCAGCGTGACCGAACGGACGCGGGAGATCGGTATACGCATGGCGCTCGGGGCAACACGCTTCAGCATCCTTCTGCAGTTCCTCGTGGAGTCCGTGACGCTGTGCCTGCTCGGCGGCATCCTCGGCATTGCGCTCGGCACCAGCGCTGCCCAGATGCTGTCGCGCCTGGCCGGCTGGGAAGTGTTCGTGTCGCCGCAATCCGTGGGCCTGGCCTCGTTCTTCAGCGTGGCCGTAGGCCTGTTCTTCGGCATCATGCCCGCCCGGCGGGCGGCAAAGCTCGACCCGATCGAAGCCCTGCGGTACGAGTAGCTTCTCGAGGCGCACCGGCCGCGAGCCGGTCGGGTAGAATGCCGGCGGCTTCGTGCGACGCCGGCCCCCAAAGCCCCGCGCGCGAGCCCGGCGGCAAACAAGAACGCTACGGGATCGGAATTTTGCGCTCGAGTACCTACGTCAAGCTGACCGCGGCCCTGCTGATGCTCGCCTCTTCGGGCTGCGTGCTGCACATTCACCGCGACGGGCCGCCGCCGCCGGCATTCAGCTACACGCCCGTGCCGACACCCATGGAGCCATTCCAGGTGCTAGAGCGCCATCCCGTCGTGCTCGGCGAGCCGACGAGCCACACGCGCTATCACGACGTCGTTCCGCTCTCGTTCGTGTCGAGCGGCCACAACGGCCATCCCGAGAACCTTGTCCTCGGCACGTACTACCGCTCGCGCGAACCCGGGCGCAAGAAACTCGTGATCGTCATGCCGATCTGGGGTACGAGCACGTATCCGCCGCGCAAGATCTCGACCGGCTATGCCCGCCATTCCGGTGATGCCGTCAACGTGATTTGGATCCACGGCGACTCGCCAGTATTCCCCTGGGCCGACCTCGCCCACACGCCGGACGAGAAGACGTTCGTCGCCATGGCACGCGACAGCACGGAGCGTTTTCGAACCGCTATTGTCGACATCGAGCGGCTGATCGACTGGGCCGGCACGCGCGACGACATCGACGCGTCGCGGATCGCGGTCGTCGGCTTCAGCATGAGCGCTCTCGTGACGGCGACGGTGATGGCCAACGACTCTCGAATCCGGGCCGGGAGTCCTCATGATGGGCGCGGCGAACTTCGCTGAAGTGTTCAGCTCATGCGGTGACAAAGTCGCGGCGGTGCGGACGCACGTCATGCACGATTACGGCTGGTCGCTGGACCGCTATCGCGACTTCTTCCACGAGCTATTCGATCCCGCAGACCCTATGCGCTTCCGCGGTCACTATGATCGCGAAAAGATTCTGATGATCGATGCAATGTTCGACGACTGCATGCCGGAATCGGCACGCACGAACCTCTGGGACGTGACGGGCCATCCAGAGCGCATCACGATGATGTATCGACATCGAAGCTCGTTCTATTCGTTGACACCGCTCGGGCTCAACTTCTCGCGGCGCCAGATCTATCGCTTCCTCGATCGCAAGCTGAAACCCGCTGAATAGCTCGCCATGGCCAACCACGGTTGACATAACGGCGAGCTTCGTCGCGGTGTGCCGACGCCTCGCTTGCTCCGCCGCCCGCACCTCTGAGATAGTCCGACCCGCTGAACAGGGTAAACCCGGCGAAAGCCGGGGACACAAAGCTTCCGGTCTACAGGACTTCGGTCCCACGACAGCGGGGTTGCCGGCAACGCTCGAGCATGGACTTGCGGCGCTCCCCTTTCGTTCAGCGGCCTGGGAGCAGATCAGAGGGAGTCCGATCGAGCATGAATACCGCCGTCGCGCGCAAGCGCAGCCCGACGTCCACTGCTGCCACCGCCGGCCCCGCCGCGACCATCCAGGTATCCGCGCCGAGTGAAATCCATCAAGTATTGATGGATCGCGAAACGCTATCCCTCGCCCGTGCGGCCGACAGGCAGCGGCAGCTCGACGACGCGTTGCATCACCGCGAACGGTGGCACGCAGCTCGATCTGTCGGGCATGAACCGTGTGCTGAAGATCGATGACGACACGGTCACCGTGCAGCCCGGCATATCGTTACCCGACCTTGCTGAAGTCTTGAGCGACGAAGGCCTCGAGCTGATCGGCGGTTTTGATCTCGCGAACCGGACCGTTGGCGGAGCCGTATGCGCAGCCGGCCTCGAAGCATCGATGGCGGGCGACGTCGGCCAATTCGCATCGCACGTCACGCAGCTCAAGGTCGTGAGCCCGAACGGCAAGAAGTTCGTGATCAACGACAAGACCAAGAACCTGCTGGCTCTGATGCGCCTCAGCTACGGGCTGCTCGGCATCGTCTACGAAGTCACGCTGCGCGTGCGGCCGGTGCAGGGTTTCGCCGTGCAGACGGCCAAGACGTCGTTCCAGGATTTCAGCAAGCTCGGCGCGAAGCTGCTCGGCGCGAAGGCCGGCGTGAAGCTGTACCTGCTGCCCTTCCGGAACCGAATCTACTTCGAGCTGCGCCGCCCGGCGGCTGAGGGCGACACGGGCCGCAAGTTTGCCTGGCGATTCAAGGACTGGGCCGTATCGTCCGCGCTACCTGAAGCGGTGCGATCGCTCGGCCTCGCCGTGCCGATCCGCCAGCTGCGCTACCCACTGATCGATAGCCTGAGCGAAGTCGCGCAGTCGCTCGTGAACAACGCGCTGGTCAAGAGCGGCAGCAATGCGGTCGAGCAGAGCGGTCGCTATCGCATGCTCGGCAGCAAGAGCCGCTTCACGTACACGACGTGGGCGTTCCCTGCCGCGGAGTTCCCGAACGTCGCACTGGCCTACAAGCTGTTCTCCAAGGAGCATTACCTGCGCACGGGGTTTCGCTGCGACATGCCGACGGTGGGCTTCCGACTGAACCAGGACCGCAGCGCGTTGCTGTCGCCATCGTTCGACAGTCCGATGTTCACGCTGAGCCCGCTGTCGACACAGACGGAGGGCTGGGACGAGTTCGTGCTCGACTACGCGGACTTCGCCGCGCATCACCGCGGAGTGCCATTCTTCAACCAGACCCGCAATGCCACGCCGGAAACTGTAGCCCAGCGTTACGGCGCGCGCCTGCCCTTCTTCAACAAGGTCCGTCGCCAGCTCGATCCGCACGACCGCCTGCTGAACCAGTTCTTCCAGTCCTACTTCCCCGCCGCCTGAAAAACACTCGCGCGGGCGTCCGAAAAGAGTCGCGATCTCGAACGTCACCGGAACGTAGCGAGCGGATGGCTGGACGTCGAGCGCCTGTCGCGGCAGCGTCAGCGACAGGACGTCGCTGACGCAGCCGACAGGGATGTATTTGCGGCGGTGCCGTGACAGGCGCTCGACGGCCGGCCATCCGCTCGCGGCCGACCGGCACGCTGTATCTGCAACCGGTCGCGGGCGTTGGCGAACAGGGCGCGGCGACTATTTCACGAAGCCCAGGCTCTCGAGCTTCACGATGATGCGGTGCGCCGACATGTCCGGCGTGACCTCGGCCGTGTCGAGGCGCATCTCCGGATTCTCCGGCACCTCGTACGGGTCGTCGATGCCCGTGAACCCCTTCAGGATACCCGCGCGCGCTTTCGCGTATAGCCCCTTGCGATCGCGCGCCTCGCACACCTCGATCGGCGTCGCAACGTGGACCTCGATGAAACCGCCGAGCGGCTCGACCATCTCGCGAACGCGCTTGCGCGTAGCCGTGTACGGCGCGATCGGCGCGCAAATCGCGATGCCGCCGTTCTTCGTGATCTCGCTCGCCACGTAGCCGATGCGCTGGATGTTCAGGTCGCGGTGCTCCTTCGAGAAGCCGAGCTCACTCGACAGGTGCTTGCGCACGAGGTCGCCGTCGAGCAGCGTCACCGGCCGGCCGCCCATCTCCATGAGCTTGACCATCAGCGCGTTGGCCACGGTCGACTTGCCGGAGCCCGACAGGCCCGTGAAGAACACCGTGAACCCCTGCTTGTGACGCGGCGGATGCGTGCGGCGCAGCTCCGCCACGACGTCGGGGAACGAGAACCACTCCGGAATGTCGGCGCCTTCCTGCAGACGGCGGCGAAGCTCCGTGCCCGAGATGTCGAGCGTGCGCCAGCCCTTGTCGACCTCGTTCTCCGGGAAATACTGAGCCTTCTCCTCGACATACACCATGTTCTTAAACGGCACCATCGTGATGTCGAGCTCTTTCTCATGCTTCTTCATGAGCTCCTGGGCATCGTATGGGCCGTAGAACGGCTTGCCGCTGCTGTCGTTGCCCGGGCCGGCGTGGTCGCGGCCGACGATGAAGTGCGTGCAGCCGTAGTTCTTGCGGATGATCGCGTGCCACATCGCCTCGCGCGGGCCGCCCATGCGCATCGCGAGCGGCAGCAGCGACAGCGCCGTGGTCTGCTCCGGATACGCGCGCAGCAGATGCTCGTAGCAGCGCACGCGCGTGAAGTGGTCCACGTCGCCCGGCTTCGTCATGCCGACGACCGGCTGGATCAGCAGGTTCGCCTCGACGTCCTTCGCGGCGCGGAACGTGAGCTCCTGATGCGCGCGGTGCATCGGATTGCGCGTCTGGAACGCCACGACTGCGGCGCCAGCCGAGCTTCTGGAACCGATCACGCAGTTCCTTCGGAGTATCTCGCAAGTGCTTGAAATCGTAATGAGTGCGGCGCTTCGACGCCGCGCAGCTTGCCGCCGAGGTACACCTCGTTGGTGCGGTGACGCAGGTGCGCCACGCCGGGGTGCTTCTCGTCGGTGGTGCCGAACACGGCCTTGGCCTCGGCCTCGCGATCGGGCCGGTAGATGCTGGCGACCTCCATCGTCGCGATCAGCACACCCTCGCCGTCGCGCAGCGCGATCGAACCGCCGACTTTGACCTTCTCGGCGAACTCGGGCTTGACGTCGAGCGTGATCGGCATCGGCCATAGCACGCCGCTCGTGAGCCGCATGTTCGCCAGCACGCCGTTGTAGTCGGCTTCCGTCAGGAACCCTTCGAGCGGCGAGAACGCGCCATTCAGCAGCATCTCGATGTCGCAGACCTGGCGCATGGTCAGGTCCCACGACGGCAGGTCGCGGGCTCGCGCCTTCTCCTCACGGACGGCAGCCTCAGCCAGGTACAGGTCCTTCAACTCCCCACCGTGGGGGGCCTTCAATGCGCCCATGATCTTTTCGCTCCTGTTAGAAATCCGGATCGAGCGCCGGCGCGGCGAAGGCAAGAACCCTTGATCGCCAGCACCGCCGCTCAAGTGAAAACTAGCCGCTCAACAGCTGCTGCGCCGTCGCGCGGATCGAGGCCGCGTTAATCGCGGGCAGGTATTGTGCTTGATGCTCGCGCCATTTCAAGGTCTTCTTGACGATCGACTCCAGATTCGGCCGTTTGTCTGCAGGCCCTTCGCCCTTGCCGATGCCGCCGCCGAACTCGATAGCCGTGTCGAAGCCGGCGTCCATCGCCGCGCTCATGCAACTCGACCCACTGCACGGGATTGAACAGCTGGAAGAACAGGCGCGCGCGAATCGCTTCTGGCGAGTTCTCGTGCAGCTTGCCGGTGTAGTTCGACAGCACCGGCGTCACCGCGACCGCGAACTCGGTCTGCTCCAGCACCTGACGGAACTGCTGCGCCGCAGCGACCATCAGGAACGAGTGGAACGCGCCCTCGGTGTTCAACCGCACCGCACGCTTCTTCGCGCTCTCGAGCTCGGCTGCAAGCTTGTCGAGATCGGCGGACTCTCCCGCAACGACCGTCTGATCCGGCATGTTGTGCGCGGCGACGCCGCAGAAGTACTTGTCGGCCAGCGCGGCTGGCCGTCGGCAGATCGAGCGTCGTCGCGACCATGCCGCCACGACCGAGCTCGCTCATGAGTTGGCCGCGCTGGCTGACGAGCTTCACCGCACTCTCGAACGTCAGCGCGCCCGCCATCACGAGCGCCGAGTATTCACCGAGACTGTGACCCGCGCCGAGCACGGGCTGCACCCGATCACCAACGAGACTGCGAAACGCTTCGAGGCACGCGATCTCGTGCGTCAACAACGCCGGCTGCGTGTAGCGCGTGAGATTCAGCTCCGCGCGCGGATCGCTGAAACGACAGCTCGCAGAGGTCGTAGCCGAGAGCCGTGCTGGCCCGAGCGTACAGCTCGCGTGCAACTCGGAAATTCCTCGACGAGATCCGAACCCATGCCGCGGTACTGCGAGCCCTGGCCCGGGAATACATAGAGAACCTTGCGTTCCGCCACGTGTCGGCTGTGCCCCGATCCTGCGTAAACCGCGTACGATGCCCGAACGCAGGGTCCAAGCCAAGCCTTGGGCCGCCCGCGCGGGGCTCGGGCAGGGCGAATCCGCGTTGCCTACCCTTCGGCGCGCTCAGCTACCGCGGACGCGGCTGCCCTCGCTCTCGTCGACGGTGAACAGCACCGCCATGCCGGCGATGAACAACACGATCACGACGCTGACACCGACTCGCTGCGAGCCGGACCACACCGTCAGCAGCCCCAAACAGGAACGGCCCGATGAACGCTGTCAACTTGCCGGAGAATGCGAAGAAGCCGAAGAACTCGTTCTCCATGTCTTGCGGGATGAACCGCGCCATCAAAGAACGGCTCGCCGACTGATTCGGGCCGGCAAAGATGCCGATCAGGACGCCCGCCGCCCAGAACGCAGCCTGCGATGTTCGCGAGCGTCGCGAGCAGCGTGGCGCCGATCAGCCCGATCAACGACAACGATGATCGTGCGTTTGCCGCCGATCAGGTCGTCGAGATATCCCATCGCGAACGCGCCGATGCCAGCCGTCGAGATTGATCACGATGCCGAACACGATGACCTGCTGCAGCGTGAAACCGAAAGTCTCCGCCGCGTAGAGGCCACCGAACGCGAACACCGTGACGAGCCCGTCGTTGAAAAGCAGGCGTGCCAGATAGAAACCGCACGGTCTGGCGATGCGTGCGTAGCTCCCGGAACGTGCGGAGCAACTGCGCGAACGATGCGCGCGACGACACCGCCACCGCGCGTAACCCGCGATTTGTCCTCGTGTACCCAGAGCAGCATCGGCAGGGTGAACACGGCAAACCACACGGCCACGACGAGATTCGTGGCGCGGATGTTCTCGCCGAGCTGTTTGGTAAATCCAAACCAGGGTTGCTCGGGCTGTACGAGCGTGACGAGACAAAGGAGTAACGCGAGCAGGCCGCCAATGTACCCGAGCCCCCAGCCGAGGCCGGACATGAAGCCTATGCGCTCCCGCGGCGCGAGATCCGGCAGAAACGCGTTGTAGAACACCTCGCAGGCTTCGAACGCAACGTTGGCTACGACGAACACGACGAGCGCGTAGCGTAACCTGCCCCGGCAGCACGCGATACAGCACGGCAGTCGCGATGATGCAGACGGCCGCGGTGATGACGAAAAACAGCTTGCGGTAGCCGCCGCGGTCCGCGATCGCGCCGAACACGGGCGATGCAATGGCCACGATAAGCGCGGTGATCGATACCGCACGCGACCAGAGCGCGGTGCCTGAGATCGGATCGGCCGCAATGGCCTGCGTGAAATATGTGGCGTAGACAAACGTCACGACGATCGTCGTGAACGGCGAGTTCGCGAAATCGAATAGCGCCCATGACCAGATCGCTCGTCTGGATCCGCGCAGAGAACCGGCGTTCGTCACTGTCCGTAGCTCGGATCGCAGTCGTACGGGTACACGTACTCGCCGGGTCGGTGCGTCCACGCCATGTAGCGCGCCGCCAGCCCGTCGAACACCTGCGGGTCTTCGTACTGCTGCGTGAGCCACAGCGTGTTGCGATCCGCGCTCACGCGGAACCGCTCCACGAGGTGCAGCGCATCGCTGTGATTGAAGCCGTTGTTCATGAAGGTGCCGGAACTGATGTGCGTGGTGTCGACGACGAGCGTGTCGCCTTCCCAGTGACCCACCGAATGCCCCGAGCGCGTGTGCGGCGCGGACTTCGGCGGATGCGGCCGCCCATCGAGGAAGATCACGCGCACGAGGTCGAAGTACTCCATCTTGAACACAATCAGCTGCGTGCCCTGATAGATCTCCATCGGGAACGGCGCCTGCATGAAGAACGCGACGCTCGGTGCGTTGCACGTGTTCTCGCGCTTCAGTTCGTCTTTGTAGTTGTAGTTGCGGACCTGCTCGATCGCGGCTGGCTTCAGCTTCAGGCCGCCGAAGTCGCCCGCGGCAAGCTCGCCGGCGCCGGTATCGTTGATCAGCACCGCTGATTTCGGCAACTCGTCGATCAACGCCTGCCCCGGAGCGTTGCTGCTCGAACTTCACGGCCCAGAAGCCTTCGAGGCTCGGCGCAGCGAGGGCAAAACTCGATACGGCGGTCAACCCGGTACCCGCGAGCACTGCCACAAGCCGCGCTGCTGTTCCCATCCGCATGGGTTAGTCCTCGCCACTCACGACGCCGGGATCGGGCCGTTGGCCCACGAGCTCGTGGCCATCGGGATAGATGACGCGGTACACGCGCATCGAGTTCGAGCCGTCGCGTGCCGGATACCCTTCGACCGTGACCTGGTCACCGGGCTTGATCGAAGTCTCGTCCCAGCCGCGGCGGCGCAGGATATTCGGCGAGTTGGTCTCTATGCGCCATATCTGCTCCGCACCGTCCTTCTTGGCTTTCAGCACGAGCAGGCCATGGGGATTGTGGAACGAGAACTCGTCGACCACACCCGAGACCTTGATGAGCTTGTCTCCAACGAAGTGCACGGCAAATGAATGGTGCGCAGCGGCCGTGCCAGCGACGAGCGACACTGCGACCATCGCGCCACGAGCGAACCATCGAGTGTGTCGGCTCGTCATGGCACACCTCGGTTCGGCGGTAAAGAGAGCGTCACGCCTGGAGCCTCGAGACGGGTCATGGGGTCTGTTCCTCCACAAGCAGCGATGTACCGCCGAAGCGGGTCTGCCACTTGGCAATGGCTTCGGTGTTGTAGACGCAGTCGGGCAACTCGCCGCGCAGTGCCGCCAGTGCAGCGTCCGCGGCCCAGGGAATGGCCGCGCTCAGTGTACCGCCCTGATTGCCCGCAATCATATGCGGGGCGAGCAGCACGCGGTCGCCCATGCTCAGGATCCTGGCGCCGCGCGGTGGCGGCTCTTCCGGTAACACGTCGAGCGCCGCGGCCGCGAGCGCCCGCGCCTCGAGCGCGTCGCACAACGCCTCGACGTCGACTACGAGGCCACGTGCCGTGTTCACAAGCACGGCAGTCGGCTTCATGAGCGCCAGCCGGCGGCGGTCGATCAGACCGCGGGTCTCCGGGCGTCAGATTGCAGTGCAGCGTCACGACATCAGCTTCGCGCAGCAACGTGTCCAAGTCGGTCCGCTCGGCGCCGACGCGCGCGAACTTGCCGGACTCCAAGTAGGGGTCCGCTGCGATCACCCGCATTCGCCACGGCTTCATAAGCTCCGCCAGGCGCGAGCCGGCACGCCCGAGACCCACGATGCCCGAGCGTGATGCCGGGGTAGCCGTCACCGCGCCGCCCGAGGTAGGTGCCATGGATCGGCGGCTCGCGCCAGCCACCGCCTTTGACTTGCGCGTCGCGTTCGCGCACGCGCTTCAGCAGCGCCAATATCATGGCCACGGCGCCCTCCGCCACCCCGCCCCAGTTGGCCTCCGTGGGGCAGTGCGTCACGAGCACGCCGAGCTCGGTTGCGGCGTCGAGGTCGACGTCGTCGACACCAATCGTGTATTTCGCAACGATGCGCAGGTCGGGCGAGATGGATAAGAACGTGCGATCGATCACGCCGCGAAACGTGGCGCCGAGAAGCACATCCGCGCCGCGAGCGAAACCGGTCAGCGTCGCGAGATCGGCGTTGGGCGTCCGCCACCACGACGTCGCAGCCTGCAGCTTCGAGTCGGCGGTGCGAATCGCCACTCTCGTCCACCGGCCGATAGATCAGAATCTTCGGTCGGCGCAACACGCTTCGCTGTGGGGCCGCGCGCCCGCTCAGATCTCGGTTTTCAGCGCGTTGTAGAACAGCGTCAGGAACCGCTCCGACGGACCGAGCTTCGCATCGAGATCGGCGGTGGGCTTCGCGGCGATGACCTGCTCGAGCGTCATGCCCTGCTTGATCATGTCGGAGACCTTCGTCTGCAGGCCCGCCACCATGTCGCGGAACGCGGCAACGTCGTCACGAGTCGACACCGTACCGTGCCCTGGCAGGATCTTCGTGTTCGGGCCGGCCATGTCGATGACTTTCTGCAACGCCGCCAGCGTGCCCTTCACGGTGCCGCCGTTGGCGCCGTCCACGATCGGATAGCCAACCGTGCGGAAGACGTCGCCAACGTGGATCACGTCGGCCTTGGCCAGCTTGATGTAGGTATCGCCGTCCGTGTGCGCCGGCGGCAGCTTGGCGACCTCGAGATCCTCGCCATCGAAATGCAGTGCGATCGCGTCACCGAAGGTAACGACGGGTAGCGCGACGGCAGGCGCCGGCGGCGCGCCGTTCACGCCCTTGATCAACCGCGCGCGCACGTTGTCGTGCGCGATGATCTCGATGCCCATCTTGCCGATGTTCTCGTTGCCGCCCGTGTGATCGCCGTGGATGTGCGTGTTCACGAGCATCTTGATGGGTTTCTTAGAGATTGTTTTCACGGCGGCGACCAGTTTCTCGGTCAGCGGCGCGAACTGATCGTCGATCATCAGCACGCCGTCGTCGCCGACGAGCACACCCACGTTGCCGCCCTGGCCTTCGAGGTAATAGAAGTTGCCGGCGACTTTGTGCACCTTGATCTGCACCGCGGAGAAGTCGGGTTGAGCCGGTGCTGCCGGGGCCTGGCCCTGCGCGAGCGCGGCCTGCGCGGTCAGCAGTGCGAACGGTGACAACAGCGCGAGCAGCGTGCGATTGGACATTGGCTTCCCCCCGGAGACTCGTTGTTCGATGCGCCCACGAGGGGCGCTTTTACTGCGCCCGATCATAGCACCGGTTCGCTGGCTCGCCATCCCGTTGCGCGACGCGAGCGTGTGGATCGAGCGAACACGGCGCGGGTGCTGAGTGGGTCTGCCGGGAACGGCGCAAGTACGTCCCTGTAGCCTCGCGCGGCGCCGTCCCTGGCGCCGAGCGTCCCGGCAGACCCACTCAGCACCCGTGCCGTGTTCGCTCGAGTGCCTTCGTTTGGTTCGGTGGTGACGCACGCCCGCGTCGCGGCGTCTGGTCAGGTGCGCCGCGGGTCGTGGGTGCGGTCTACTGGCACTGGCTCGACGCGCCAGATGTCGCGGCAATAGGAGCGAATCGTGCGGTCCGACGAGAACTTGCCGGTGTGCGCCGCGTTCGCGATCGACATGCGCGTCCAGTAGTCGCGATCGCGATAAGCCGCCGCGACGCGGTTTTGACAGTCGCGGTAAGCGGCGAAATCCGCGAACACGAAGTACGGATCGTAGTCGAACAGACTGCGCAGCAGCGGCTCGAACAGCTCCGTATCGCCGCGCGAGAAGAAGCCGGCGCGGATCAACTCGACGGCGCCCGCGAGATCCGGATCGGCGCGGCACCAGTCCCCTGGACGGTAGCCATTCGCACGCAGCGCATCCACCTCGGGCGCCGTGAGGCCGAACAAAAAGAAATTGTCGGCGCCCACTTCGTCGCGCAGCTCGATGTTCGCTCCGTCGAGCGTGCCGATCGTCAGCGCACCGTTCATCGCGAACTTCATGTTGCCGGTGCCGGACGCTTCCTTGCCGGCCGTCGATATCTGCTCCGACAGATCTGCGGCCGGATAGATGCCGTGGCCGTTGCGCACGTTGAAGTTCGGCAGGAACACGACGCGGAGCTGCTCGCGCGTCCGTGGATCGCGGTTCAACACCGCGCCAACGGAGTTGATGAGCTTGATGATCAGTTTCGCGAGCCGGTAACCAGGAGCGGCCTTGCCGCCGAAGATGAACGTGCGCGGCACGAAATCGGACGCCGTGCCGCTCTTCAGGCGGTGGTACAGCGCGATCACGTGCAGAATATTCATGTGCTGGCGTTTGTACTCATGGATGCGCTTTACCTGCACGTCGAACATCGAATCCGGCGCCAGCGGCAGATCGGAGTGCGTTTCGATGCGAGCCGCGAGATCTTCTTTGTTGGCACGCTTGATCGCGGCCCAGCGCTCGCGGAAAGCCGAGTCTTCGAGCCAACGGTCGAGCCCTTCGAGCTCGTCCAGGTCTCGCACCCAGCCTGCTCCCAGCGTTTCGGTCAACAGCGCGGTCAGTCGCGGGTTAGCGAGCACGAGCCAGCGGCGCGGGGTGACGCCGTTCGTCTGGTTCGAGAACCGCTCCGGCCACAGATCGTGGAAGCCGCGGAGCACCTTGCTCTTCAGCAACTCGGTGTGCAGAGCCGCCACACCGTTCACAGCGTGACTGCCCACACAAGCGAGATGCGCCATGCGCACGTAGCGTTCACCCCGTTCGTCGATCAGCGAAAGCTCCGCTACACGCGCCTCGTCGCCGAGATTGCGGATTCGTACGTCGTCCAGGAATCGTGCGTTGATCTCGTAGATGATCTCGAGGTGGCGCGGTAGCACGCGGCCGAATAGCTCGACGGGCCAGCACTCGAGCGCCTCGGGCAGAATCGTGTGATTCGTGTACGCCATCGTGCGCCGCGTGATCTCCCACGCCTGGTCCCAGTCCATTGCGTGCACGTCGACGAACAGGCGCATCAGCTCGGCGATCGCAACCGACGGATGCGTGTCGTTCAATTGCACTGCGAACTTCTCGTGGAAGCGGTCGATCGGAATGCTCTGCACGGCCAGAATTCGGAACATGTCCTGAAGCGAGCACGACACGAAGAAGTACTGCTGCTCGAGACGCAATTCTTTGCCGCGAGCCTGGTCGTCGTTCGGGTACAGGACTTTGGTCAGGTTCTCCGACGTGACCTTCTGATTCACGGCGCCGTAGTAATCGCCGCGGTTGAACACGGCGAAGTCGAACGACTCGGGTGCTTCGGCGCGCCACAGGCGAAGCGTGTTCGCCGTGTAGTTGCGGTAGCCCTGCACGGGTGTGTCGTACGGCACGCCGTTCACGAGCTTGCCGGGTACCCAGCGGACACGCATGCGGCCTACGTCGTCGACGTAGTGCTCCGTATGCCCTCCGAACTTCACGTCGACCGTCCACTCGGGGCGCGGCAGCTCCCATGGGTTGCCGTACGTGAGCCACTTGTCGGTCTTCTCCGTCTGCCACCCGTCGACGATTTCCTGCTGGAAGATGCCGAACTCGTAGCGGATACCGTACGCGAGCGTCGGAATCTCGAGTGTCGCGAGCGAGTCGATGAAGCACGCGGCGAGCCGGCCGAGGCCGCCATTGCCCAAACCGGGCTCCGGCTCCTGCGCGAGCAACGTCTCGAGATCCAAGCCCTAAGCTTCGGACGGCGTCGCGGACCGGCTCTTGAATGCCGAGGCTCACGAGGTTGCTACCGAGCTGCGGCCCGAGCAGGTACTCGGCGGAGAGATAGCAGACCGTGCGTACCCGCTGCCGCGTGTACGTTGCGGCCGTAGCCACCCAACGGCTGCAGCATCAGGTCGCGCACCGTGTACGCGAGCGCCAGGTAGTAGTCGTGCTGTGTCGCGAGCTCGGGGAACTTGCCCTGGATCGAGAACAGCTTGTCGAGGAACGCGCGTTTGATGGTTTCGGCGTCGAGCGCGGGCTCGGCGTGACCGTTCGCCGGCACTGCGACCATGATTCCGGGGCTCATCGATCGATGATGCGTGAAGCGGCGCGGCCGCTACGACGCCGACTTGGGCTTACGCGCGGGCGCGCGGCGCGCGCGCGGCTCGGCGGCTGCAAGCGTCGCAGCGACCTCGCGCTCGGCGGCCAACCAGTCGTCGAGCTCGTGGCCGGGCGCGAACCCGCGGCCGAGCGCGCGGAAATACGCGCGCTCGGCAACCGCGGCAGTGAAATCCGCTTTCACAGCCGCGGCCGCCGCGCTCGTTTTTTTCGGCATTGCGTCTCCTGCTGCCTCGACAGATTGCAGAGAGCAAGAGATATGCCACTTGGGGAACCCATGCGCGGCGCGGCGCCGCCGCCGCGGGGCAACGCTGTGCCTGCGCGGTCGTTGTGCGCCACGACGGGGCGCGTGCCCCACCATGTGGCAGAAAGCGGCCATGCGATACTGACCGCGTGACGACGCCGTCCGAACTCACCGCGGAGCTCCAGGCCACCTGGCACCGCGACATTCCGCCCACTGCCGCGATGGCGATTCAAGTCGCCGCCTACGACGGCGGGACGCTGACCGTCCGGGCGCCGCTCGCGGCGAACCGCAATCTGCACGGCACCGCGTTCGCCGGCAGCCTGTTCTCGGTCTGCGTGCTGACGGGCTGGGGCGCCATCTGGCTCGCGCTGCGTGAGCGCGGACTCGCGGGCTCCGTCGTGGTGGCGGATAGCCAGATCAAGTACCGCAGGGCCGTCTCGGGGGACCTCGTGTGCCGCTGCACGGCGGAGCCGCAATCGCTCGACGCCGCCTTTGCTGGACTTGCCGGGTCGGGGCGCGCACGCCTGCCGCTCACCTGCACGATCCACTCCGGCGACAAGCTTGCGGTCGCCTTCGAAGGCACCTACGCCATCCATGCCCTCGCCAGCGGCAGCACCTCGAACGCGCCGTCCCAGATCATCTGAAGGGCGACGTAGAGGATCACGACGAGCCCGAAATACGCGATCCACGGGTAGCGGTTCAAGAGGCGCGAGATCAACGCAGCCGCCAGGCCCATGAATGCGATCGACAACACGAGACCCGCGACGAGCACCCACAAGTGCTCGCGTGCGACACCGGCCACCGCCAGCACGTTGTCGAGCGACATCGACACATCCGCGACGACGATCTGCCACACCGCGGCCAGCATCGTCTTCGGGTGAGCGCTGGCGGCAGCTTCCGCGCTCAGCCTGCCCATGCGCAGCTCGCCCCAAAGCTTCCAGCAGATCCACAGCAGCAGCAGCCCGCCCGCGAGCAGCAGGCCCACGATTGCCAGGAGCTGTATCGTGAATACGGCGAACACGATACGCAGCACGGTCGCGCCCGCGATGCCGATCGCCATCACGCGCAGGCGGTAGTGGACCGGCAGGCCCGCCACGGCGATGCCCACGACAATCGCGTTGTCCGCAGACAACACTAGGTTCACCAGCACCACTTCGACCAGCTCGACCAGCTCGGAGACGGGCAGCCAATCCACGCTGAAAGATCCTTAGAATTCAATAGACAAGGCGCACAGTGCGCCCGCAACGGAACGGGGGTTCGCGCCTGGCCCCGGCCGTTGCCGCAGTGCACTGCATGGGTCATCATACCGACCCACCAATACCGGCTACGATCCTAAAATCTCATGACGCACCCAATCTGGCCACGCCGCGCCGGCTTCTGGCTCGCTCCCGTGTCGTTGCTCGCCGCCTCGGCACACGCGCAAGCGCCTGCGAACACCCAGAGCCCTCTCGAGGAAATCATCGTCAAGGCTACGTTGATCGATCGCACGCTCGATCGCGTGCCGGCGGCGGTCAGCGTCATCACGCAGGACGACATCCAGGGCGCGCAGCCGCAGATCGCGCTCGACGAAGCGCTCAAGCGTGTGCCGGGCGTGTTCATGCAGGACCGCTACAACTTCGCGCAGGACCTGCGCGTGTCGATCCGCGGGTTCGGCGCGCGGTCGCAGTTCGGCATCCGCGGCATCAAAGTCATCGTCGACGGCATTCCGGAGACGCTGCCCGACGGCCAGGGCGCCGTCGACAGTATCGACCTCGGCGCCACGCGACAAATCGAGGTGATCCGCGGTCCGAGCTCGTCGATGTACGGCAACGCGGCCGGTGGAGTCATCAGCATCTCGTCCGAAGGCGCACCCGCCGACGGGCCGTTCACCGAGCTGCGCGCCGCTGCGGGCAGCTACGGCTACCAAAAGAAGCAATTCAAAGCCGGCGGTCAGACGGACGTCGTGAACTTCCTCGTTAGCGCGTCCGACATGGATCTCACCGGCTGGCGCGCCCAGAGCGCCGCCATAAATCGCCAGCTCACGAGCCGCATCGACCTCGATCTCGGCAAGGACCGCGACTTGTTGACGATCGTGAACCGCACGGATCAGCCGCAGTCCGACGACCCCGGCGCTCTCACGGCGGCGCAGGTGCTGGCCAATCCGCGCCAGGCCTTCCCGAACAACGTCACGTTTCACGCAGGCGAAGCCATCCGCCAGACGCGTGTCGGCTTCGTGTACTCGGCGCCGGCCGGCGAGCACGGCACGTTCAAAGCCCGCAACTACTACGCGTGGCGCGACTTCCGTAACTGGCTGCCGGTGCAGGGCAATGGCATTGTCGACCTGCAGCGTAAGTTCGTCGGCGGCGGCTTCAGCTACAACCACGACGGCTTCTGGCTCGACCGGCCGAATCGGTTGGTCGCCGGCATCGACTTCGACGACCAGGACGACGCGCGCAGGCGCTTCGCGAACCTGCAAGGCACTCGCGGCGCGCTCGGGTTCGACCAGCGCGAGCACGTGACGAGCCAAGGCGTATTCATCCAGGACGAGCTCAGCTTGAGCAAGAAAGCGCAGCTCACGCTCGGCGTGCGCTCCGACAACGTAGAATTTGCCGTCACGGATCACTACCTCGCGGACGGCTTCAACGACTCCGGGTCACGGACGTTCGACGACACGAGCCCCATGGTCGGCCTCACGCTGCAGATGACCCCGAAGCTGAGCCTGTACACGACGTACTCGAGCTCGTTCGAAACGCCGACGACCACGGAGTTCAACAAACCCGACGGCACGGGTGGATTCAATCAGAACTTGAACCCGCAGATCGCGCGCAACCTCGAAGTGGGTCTGCGCGGCACCATGACCAAACGCCAACGGTACGAAATCGCCGTGTTCTCGACCAAGGTCAAGGCCGAGCTGATTCCGTTCGAGGTGCCCACCAGCCCCGGCCGTAACTACTACGTCAACGCAGGCGACTCGAAGCATGACGGGGTCGAGTTCTCGTGGATATCGAACCCCACGGAGCAGATGACCGCGACCGTGAGCTACACGTACTCCGACTTCACGTTCAACAGCGGCAATGTCATCCCCGGAACGGCCAAGAACGTGATGTTCGGCGAGCTCACGTATCGCGACCCGAGCGGATGGTTCGTATCGGCAGACGCCACCTATGTCGGCAGCCAGTTCGGCGACAACAACAACACGGCGTTCGGCAAGGTCAGCGCTTACACGCTCGCGAGCCTGCGCATGGGCTGGGACTTCAATCTCGCCAAGACGGTGGTGTCGCCCTACATCGGCGTCGACAACCTGCTCGATGAGACGTACATCGCGAATGTGCGCTTGAACCCCGTGGGTGTCGGCACGGCAGCCGGTCGCTACTTCGAGCCGGGCCCGCCCCGTACGGCGTACGCCGGCGTCTCCCTGAATCACAGGTATCGCTAGGCTTTTTTCGAATGCTTTCGGGGAGACCGAATAGCGCTACACCGCGGAATTGATCTCCCACGGAGTCCCGAAGCGATCGACGAGCACACCGAATCCGGGCGACCAGAACGTGGCCTGAAACGGCATGTGAACCTCGCCGCCCTCCGCGAGCGCCGCGAATATATCGCGCGCCCGTTCGACGCCGCTGATACTGAGGGTCACTGAGAACCCCTGGGGTCGCCGGTAATCCTGCGGCAATACGTCTGCGCCATTCAGCTCCGCGCCGTCGAGCTCGAGAGTCGCGTGCAGAATCCGCCCGTGCCACTTCGCGTCAACGCTGGCAGCAATCGGCGATTCGCCATACGTCATCAATGTCGTGAGGTTACCGCCGAGAATCCGCTGATATGCGACGAAGGCCTCGCGGCACTGACCGTCGAACGAAACGTGCGCGGTGATTCGCATGTGCCGCATGGCCCCGCGCACCCCTACAGGTGCAACCCCTCGCTGAGGCCCGTGAGGATGAACTGCGTGGCGATCGCGGCCAACAGCAGCCCCATGATCCTGGTCAGGACCCGAATTCCGGTCTGGCCGAGGACGGCCAGGGCCCGCGCACCCAGCCGCAGCGTCACGTAGGCGATGACCGCCGTCACGAGAATCGAGGCGTAAACCGCGGCGGTTTCCACGACCGTTTGCGCATGGCTCGCGAGCACCATCGCGGTGGAGATCGCACCGGGGCCAGCCAGAATCGGAATCGCGAGCGGCGTGAGCGCGACGTCCTCCTTCGCACGGCCCTCGGTCAACTCCTCGCGGCCTTCCTGCGTGCTGCGCTGGCCGTGCAGCATGTCGAAGGCCACGAGCCAGAGGATCAGGCCACCGGCAATCCGGAATGCCGGCAGCGTGATACCGAATGCCTGGAAGATGTAGCTGCCAGCCGCAGTGAACACGAGCAGGATCACGGCCATGCCGACGCAGGCGCGCAGTGCGGTGCGGCGGCGCTGCGAATTCGTTTCATCTTGAGTGACGACGAGGTACGCCGGCACCGCGGCCAGCGGGTCCACGATGAACAGGATCGAGGTGAAGGTGACGACAAGAGACTGCATGAACACTCGTGCTAGCGCGGTGTGCCCCGCCGACCGAGAAACAGAATGCAGGCGATGACCGCCAGTCCACAAGCGGTGAACGCGAGCATCGCCGAGAACAGGCTGATCGCATAGTAGGACTGACACGCGAGCGAGCCATGAACGGTGTCGCTTACGCGGTAGGACACGCGGCACGGCGTAAACGCATCAACCCACGCCATGACGGCGAAGCCGCCAGTGGCCAGGAGACCGCTGCCGCCGGCAGTGAGCGCGAACAGCAGGCCGCGCTGACGCCTAGCGCCGGCGCCAAGCCCCATTAGTACGCCTTCGCCCACACCACGCGCTGCGCGCTCGGTTTGCCGGTGAACGGGCACGTGCCGGGCTCACCGTTCTCGAGCGGGATGCAGCGCACGGTGACCGACAGTTCGTCCTTGATCTTCTGCTCGAGCTCCACATCACCCGAGAAGTGCGCGAGCGCGAAACCGCCGTGGATCGGCGTCGGCGCGTTCTCGGCCACTTTCGGGCCCGCGAAGTATGCGTAGAACTCATCGCGACTATCGATCGTGCGCGTATGCTCGGCGCGGTACGCCTTGGCACGCGCAAACAGGCCGTCCTGGATCGACTGCAGCGTCGCAGCGATCGTCGCCACGAACTCGCCGCGGCCGATGCTCTGCTTGTCTTTCGGCGCGCGGTCGCGCCGCGCGGCGAACACAGCGTCCTTCTCCATGTCGCGAGGGCCGATCTCGAGCCGCACCGGCACGCCTTTGCGCACCCACTGCCAGACCTTCTCGCCGCCGCGCTCCTCGCGCTCGTCGACCAGCACGCGTACGGGCGCGTCGTTGAATCTTTGCGCGCGCAACTCGGCCGCGAGCTTGCGGCAGTACTCGAGCACCCGCGCCTTCTCGTCGTCGGACCGGAAGATGGGCACTGATCACGACCTGCTGCGGCGCCAGCTTCGGCGGCAGCACGAAGCCGTCGTCGTCGCTGTGCGTCATCATGAGCCCCCCGATCAGACGCGTCGACACACCCCAGCTCGTGGTCCATGCGTACTGCTGCGTGCCGTCGGCGCCGAGGAACTGAATGCCGCTCGCCTTCGCGAAGTTCTGGCCGAGGAAATGGCTCGTACCCGCCTGCAGCGCCTTGCGATCCTGCATCATCGCCTCGATGGCAGAACGTACGGTCCGCGCCCGGAAAACGCTCGCCGGCTGTCTTCTCGCCCTTGATGACCGGCATGGCCATCCAGTTCTCGGCGAAATCGGCGTACACGTCGAGCATGCGCATCGTCTCTTCGACGGCTTCCTCCCGCGTGGCGTGCGCCGTGTGCCCTTCCTGCCACAGGAACTCGGTCGTGCGCAGAAACAGCCGCGTGCGCATCTCCCAGCGCACGACGTTCGCCCATTGGTTGATCAGCAGCGGCAGGTCGCGATAGCTCTGCACCCAGCGCGAGAACGCGTCGCCGATGATGGTCTCGGACGTCGGCCGCACCACCAGCGGCTCCTCGAGCTCGCCGGTCGGCACGAGCTTGCCGTCGGCGTCCGCCTCGAGCCGGTGGTGTGTGACCACTGCGCACTCCGTCGCGAACCCTTTGACGTGCGCCGCTTCCTTCTGCAGGAACGACAGCGGGATGAACAACGGAAAGTACGCGTTCTGGTGGCCCGTGGCTTTGAACATGTCGTCGAGCGAGCGCTGCATGTTCTCCCAGAGCGTGTAGCCCCAGGGTCTGATGATCATGCAGCCGCGCACGGGCGAGTTTTCGGCGAGGTCGGCACCGACAATGACCTGCTGGTACCACTCGGAGTAGTTCTCGGCACGCGTCGGCGTGATGGCGGTCTTGGCTTTGTTCATAACGCCGGCAGGATAGCGGACGGTGTCAGGTTTTGCACAGTTGCGCAGAATGCCACAGGGGTTTCGGCCGTGCGTCGAAATCAGGCGTGGCGCTCTACTGTCCGTGGCCGATCTGTGGAGCATTCTGCGCAACCGCGCAAAAACCTGACACCGCTTCAGTGCGCAAAGTCGGGTTTGGTCGCGCGCAGAATCTCGAGGATCGCGCTGCGGTCGGCGGCGCTCAACGCCACCGGGCCCAGGCTCGTGTCGGCGCCGCGCAGCACGTCGTTCAACCGGCCGTAGAACATCTTCCTCGCTTCCGCGGGCAGCGCATCGAACGCCGCCGAATAGATCACGTAGCTCAGCGGGTAGCGGAACAAGCCGCTGCGTGAGGTCGAAGTCGCGCAATGAACGACCCTTAGAGTCGCGCACCGCCCGCCGCTCGAACTGAGCAACGAATGCGGGGTCGCCCGAGATCGGCGCCGTGTACTCCACGGCGTCGACGAACAGCATGCGCTTCAAGAGTTCCTCGACCGGCTCCGCGATGCGCGTCTTGGGCTTCGCTGGCTTCGATGCGCCCTGTCGCAGCGGCGGCGAGTGCCGTGCGCGCGTCATAGCCGAGGCGCGTGATCTGGTTCTGAACGTCGGCCTGATGCTGCAACACGAGCAACGCCACGATGTCGCTCTTGTTCGTAAGATACGGCTTAGTGTCGAACAATGCGTCCAGTGTGTCGATGTTGCCGATTCTGTGCGCATCGAGATCGTCGAAATCGTGCATCGTCTTGATCTTCATGTTGCCGAGGTGCATCTCGCTGCCGTGGTGCCCCGTCACGTACCAGCCGCCCCACCGGCTCTTCAGCGGTGTACGGTCGGTCACGAGGATCCAGCCCTCGTGCGACACGAGCATGCCGGTCATGCCCGTGTAACCCGAACCGACGATGTAGCGCGGCACGCCGCCGCCGGAAAGCGAATACGAGTCGTGGCAGCTCAGGCACTTCGTGAGCTCGCCGCTGAATTTCGGTGGCGCGGCCTCGTCGTTGTCGAGGAGATAGAACACGGGGCCGAGGTTCACGTCCTGCGACGCAATCTCGATGGGTCCACTGCGTACCCACGCGACGTACACGTCATCGTTGAAGTAGATCGCGCGCGGTGTCGAGGGATGAATCGAGCCGGCTCTGCAAGCTCGTCTGGGAGTACACGAGCGTCTGCGACGAAGGATCGATGTTCAGCGCCGCCAGCAGCGAGTCGAGGTAACCGCGCGGCGCGCGGTACTCGAGCTTCACGTCACCACGGTTCAGACGCGCTACGAGCGCCGCCACCGCGTCCGTGCGCGCGCCCGTCGAGTACGGGATCGTGGGGTACTCCCTGTCGTAGCGCAGCGGCCCTTCGCTCCACCGGCGGGGCGTTAAGCACGAAGCCCGGCAGGTCCGCAGCGGCCGGCTCGGCAGGCGTGCCCGACCGACGTCCTGGCTGACCGACTTGCGCCCGCTGCCGCTGCCCGACCGACAGCGCGCACGAACGCAAACAACGCCGCCAGCACGGCCAGGGTCGCGATCCCTGCGAGCGCCGCGAGCGGAGCGTTCTGACGGGCGGAACCTTGGGAATATCGACCATGGGCCTAGCTTGCCAAAATGCCGTCACCACGGCCATGGGCTGCACGCCGCCGGCCGATTACAATTCCGCCATGGACGTCACTACCAGCACCTTCGAGCTCAAGAGGTCGTCGAGGCCTCGAAGAACCTCAGCCCGTGGTCGTCGATTTCTGGGCGCCGTGGTGCGGCCCCTGCCGGGCACTCTCGCCGGTGCTCGACAAGGTCACGGCAGCGTTCGACGGCCGCGTGAAGCTCGTCAAGATCAACTCCGACGATAACCCCGAGCTCAGTCAGGCGTTCGGCATTCGCTCGATCCCGAGCGTGATCGCGTTCAAGGACGGCCGGGCCGTGGCGCAGTTCATGGGCGCGCAGCCCGAGCCGCAGGTACGTGCCTTCTTCGAGAAGCTGCTGCCCTCCGTGGCCGAGCAAACGCTCGCGAACGCGCTGAAGCTGCGTTCGCGGAGCAACGCCTCGATGAGGCGGAGCAGCTCGTGGCGCCGGTGAAACGGCCGCATCCAGCGCTCGACGCGCGCGTTACCGCGCTGAAACACGGCATCGCAGCCGCGCGCGCGAGCCAGGAAGGCCCGAGCGAAGACGAGCTTACGCGCCGCGCTGGCGAAAGATGTCGGCCGATCACGAAGCGCGGCTGCACGTCGCGAATCTGCTTGCTGGCCAGCGCCGCTATCGCGACGCAATGGACGAGCTGATCGAGCTCGTGCGGCGAGCACGCACGTGGCGCGACGGCATCGCACGCACGCAGCTCCTGTCTCTGTTCACGCTCGCCGCGAACGAGCCGCAACTCGTCGCGGAGTATCGCCGCAAGCTCGCGAGCGCGTTGCACTGATGCAACGCTGGTTGCTCACGATCGGCGTGCCGTAGTGATCCTGCTGGGACTTGCGTGGCCCTACGTCAGCAAACTCGGGCTCGGCAGATTGCCGGGCGATTTCCGGATCCATACGAGCAACGGCGTCTTCTACTTCCCGCTGATGACGTCGATCCTGCTTTCACTCCTGCTGTCGCTCGTCCTCTGGCTGTTCCGGCGTTAGCGCCGCGCACCTAGCGCCGCCGTGCGCGCCCAATCGAGATACGCGCGCGCGTTCGCGTCGCCCTCCGGCTGGCGCCCACGGCGCGAACTCGACGGCCGTGGCCGGATCGTACGGCCCTTCCTTGACCTCGTAAAACGCGGCTGTCGGCGTGCTCAACGACGAGCGTGTGCCACGCAGCCTGCGGCGTCTCGTAGCCGAACTCCCGGCGCGCCCTCTCCGACCGCGTAGCGCCCGGTAACCACACCGGCGTCGTCGAACGTGACGACGTCGAACCGCCCGCGCAGCGCGAGCGCCGTCTCGATCTTCGTGAGGTGCCGATGCGGACGGAAATACGAATCGCGAGTAGCAACGACGAAAAACCGCTGCACGGAGATCCGTGGCCGCCTCGTGCACGTTATGATGTGCGCGCAGACGCGGGCTCGCGGCCGCTTTGGACGCGAGATCGTCGAGCAATGTTGCGGGCAGGAGCTTCAGAGGATCAGTAATGAATGACGGAGCGGATGCTCTTGCCTTCGTGCATGAGATCGAACGCGTGGTTGATCTTCTCGAGCCCCATGGTGTGGGTGATCATCTCGTCGATCTTGATCTCGCCGTCCATGTACTGCTTGACCATGCCGGGCAGCTGCGTGCGGCCCTTCACGCCGCCGAACGCGCTGCCGCGCCATACGCGTCCCGTCACGAGCTGGAACGGCCGCGTACTGATCTCCTGACCCGAGGCCGCGACGCCGATGATCGTCGATTCGCCCCAGCCGCGGTGGCAGCACTCGAGCGCCGCGCGCATCAGCTGCGTGTTGCCGACGCACTCGAACGAGTAGTCCACGCCCCAGTCCGTCATGCTGATGATGACCTGCTGGATCGGCTTGTCGTAATCCTTCGGGTTCAGGAAGTCCGTCGCGCCGAGTGCGCGCGCCATTTCTTCTTTGCCCGGATTGATGTCGACGGCGATGATGCGCTCGGCCTTCGCCATCACGGCGCCCTGGATGCAGCTCAAGCCCACGCCGCCGAGACCGAAGATGGCGACGGTGGAGCCCGGCTTCACTTTCGCCGTATACAGCACGGCGCCGATGCCCGTCGTGATGCCGCAGCCGAGCAGGCATACCTTCTCGAGCGGCGCCTTCTTGGCGATCTTCGCGAGCGCGATCTCCGGCAGCACGGTGTACTCGGAGAACGTGGACGTGCCCATGAAGTGCAGGATCTGCTTGCCCTTCTTCGAGAAGCGGCTCGTGCCGTCCGGCATCAGGCCTTTGCCCTGCGTGGCGCGAATGGCGACGCAGAGGTTCGTCCTACCGGACTTGCAGAACAGGCACTGCTTGCATTCGGGCGTGTACAGCGGGATCACGTGATCGCCGGGCTTCACGCTCTTCACGCCCGCGCCCACTTCCTCGACGATGCCACCGCCCTCGTGACCCAGGATCGTGGGAAACGCGCCTTCCGGATCCGCGCCGGAGAGCGTGTACGCGTCGGTGTGGCACACGCCGCGTCGCCACGAGCCGCACCAGCACCTCCCCCTTCTTCGGCCCGCCGAGCTCGACTTCTTCGATCTCGAGCGGTTTGCCGGCGGCCCACGCGACAGCAGCTTTTGTTTTCATTCTTACTTGCTCCTGCAAGTTCGTCGAGGTTTGGGCATGATTGTAGGGACTTACCTGCCCCGCGAACAGACGCCATGGATGTGTACCTTGGGCTCGGCTCGAACCTGGGCGATCGCCGCGCCCACCTCGCGCGCGCGCTTGACGATGTTGCCCGCGACATGGCGTCGTCGTCGTGCGCGTTTCGCCTGTCGTCGAGTCGCCGGCCATGCTGCCAGACGACGCGCCGGCCGACTGGAACCAGCCGTTCCTGAATCTCGTCGCGCAGTGCCGCACGGAGGCCTCGCCCGACGACGTGCTCGCGGCGTTGAAGCGCATCGAGCTCGAGCTCGGCCGCGTGGATCGCGGCCGCTGGGCGCCGCGGCCGATCGATCTCGACATTCTGCTGTGGGGCCGCGAGACGTTCGCGACCGAGAAGCTACGGGTGCCGCATCCTGGCATTGCGGAGCGTGCGTTCGTGCTGACGCCGCTGGCCGCGCTCGCGCCGCGGCTCACGATTCCGGGACTCGGGTCGCGGACGGTGCTCGAGCATGCGCGCGCGCGCGGGCAGCACTTGCCGCTGTGGATGGGCATCGTGAATCTGACGCCGGATTCGTTCTCGGATGGCGGCGAGCTTGCGGACGATGCGACCGTCGACACGCGCGTCGATGCGTCTGGTCGCCGCGGGCGCCGAGTACATCGATGTCGGCGCCGAGTCGACTACGCCCCGGCGCCACGCCGTTGACCGCCGATGACGAATGGGCGCGCCTGGCACCCGGCGCTGGAACGACTACTCGAGCGCTACGAAAGCGCGCGCTGCGGCCGCGCATCAGCATCGACACGTATCATCTCGGACACCGCGCGCCGCGCGCTCGAGCTCGGCGTAGACGTGATCAACGACGTCAGTGGGCTCACGCACCACGGCGATGGTCGATCTCGCCGCCTCCAGCACCGCGGACTGGGTCGCGATGCACAACCTCGGCGTGCCGGCGGACAAGAATGCGCGTGCTGCCGGCGGATCAGGATCCCGACGGATGCCGTCGAGCGGTGGCTCGAGCAGCGGACTAGTCGAGTGGGCAACGCGCGGGGCTCGATCTGAACCGCATCGTGTTCGATCCCGGCATCGGCTTCGGGAAGAACGCGTTGCAGTCGCTGCGACTACTACGCAATGTGCCGATCGGTTTCATCGCTATGGGTTGCGACTGCTCGTGGGCCATTCGCGGAAGTCGTTCATGCATCACGTCGCCGCGGCGGATCGTGACGAGCGCGATCTGTTCACCGTCGGCGCATCGTTGCAACTCTGCGCGCAGGGCGTTGACATCCTGCGCGTGCACAACGTGGCGCGCACACAGCGGCCTATCGCGGCTGGTCGCACGTGGCGTAGGGCCCGACGAGACTGCCGGCGGCACGCCATCGCTGCTTCCACAAGCCCCACTCGATCACGTCCCGTCGCTTGAGCGCGTCGCCGGACAGCCGTGCGTCGTGCCCTTCCGCGCGCTACGCCGTTGGCGTCTCCGTCTCCAGCACCGCCAGCATCGCCGCCGCCTTGTCGAAACTCTCCTGGTACTCCGCGTCCACGTTCGAATCGGCCACAACGCCGCCGCCTGCCCACGTGTACACGTAGTCGCCGCGCTGCACGAGTGTGCGGATCGCGATGTTCAAGTCCATGTCACCGTCGAAGCCGATATAGCCGATGCAGCCGCAGTAGATGCTGCGCCGCTGGGGTTCGAGCTCTTCGATGACCTGCATCGCAGCTACCTTCGGCGCACCGGTGATCGAGCCGCCGGGGAAGCACGCCGCGATGAGATCGACCGCATCGCGACCGGGCGCGAGCCGGCCTTCGACGGTGCTCACGAGCTGATGCACGCTCGCAAAACTCTCGATCGCGAACAGCCTGGTCGCTTCGATCGAGCCCGGCACGCAACATTTGCCGAGATCGTTGCGCAAGAGATCGACGATCATGACGTTCTCGGCGCGATCCTTCGGGCTCGTGCGCAGCTCCTCCGCCAGCATCACGATCGCGCGCGGGATCGGTGGAACGCGGCCGAGTGCCCTTGATCGGTTTCGTCTCCACGCGGTCGCCGTGCAACCGCAGGAACCGCTCGGGCGACGAGCAAACGATGCGGCCGTCAGGCAGATCGAGGTACGCCGCGAACGGCGCCGGATTGATCTCGCGTAGCCGTAGGTACGCATGCCACGCGTCGCCTTCGGCGCGCGCGCGAAACCGCTGCGTGAGATTCACCTGATAGCAGTCGCCGAGGCGAATGTGCTCCTGCACGCGGCGGAACGCGTCGCTGTACGCGGCGCGGCTGTAGTTCGCCACGGGCCGCGTCAACACGCGGAACGGCGGCGGCGGGGGCTTGGGCGCAGCTTGCACGCGCGCGAGCAACCTCGACCACTCCGCAAACGTGCGAGCGTCGCGGCCCGCGCCAACGAGCCAGCTACGCCGCTGTTCGTGATCGACGACCACGCCCCAGTCGTAGAGGCCCGCCGCAAGATCGGGCATCTCGATGTCGGCCGCCGCGATCGACGGAATGCGCTCGAACCGCCGGCCCAGATCGTAGCCGAGATAGCCGACAGCCCCACCGGCAAACGGCAGCCCTGGCGTGCAGGGCACCCGCTCGCCGAGCTGCTCGCGCAGCAGCTCGAGCGGCGGCCGCGCAGACGTCGAAGTCGCGCCGTCACGCGTGCAAATCTTCGGTGACGCCGGCGCGCGTGCGCAGCGTGACGTATGGATCGGCTACCAAAATGTCGAATCGCCCGGAGGCATCCACGCCGCGCGCCGCGCTGTCGAGCCACACGGGCCACGGCAAATCGGCGAGCGTGCGGAACCGCGCGGCCACGGCTGCGGCATAGTCGAGCTCTGCGATCCTCGGGGCGGGCAAATACGGCTCCATGTCGCGGTGCGGGACCGCGGCATCTTGTTTGGCTATGGCGGCGCGGCTACTTCTTCAGCAGCGACTCGATGTCGGACACCACGTCCTTATCGTTCTCGGGCTTCGCGCGCGCCGTGGCCGATGCGGGCGGCAGATCGCGCAGCGTAAGCGCGGCCATGTCGCCGATCTTCCCCGCCGGGTCGGCGATGACGGCTTCGTAGCCTGTGAAGGCTCCGCGGCGCAGCGCGGGCGGCACGAAGTAGGCTTCGATCGTTGCGGTGCCGCCGTCGATGACGCTGACCGTCAGCAACTGTTGGGTGCCGCTGCCGGACAGGAACAGCGCCCCGGGCGCGCTCGCGATCATGATCAAATCCGCGAATCCGATCGCGTCGACACCGAGCTTGGTCGCGAGCACGCGCATTTCGTCGCCGGCCTGGTAACGACGCGCCGCAATCTGCCTCGGCAACTTCAGACGCACCTGATTCAGCAGCTCGGCGTAGCGCCGGTCGACGTCGAGCACGAGCTCCTGGAGATCGGGGTTCGCGTTGACCTCGTCCGGCGTCAGCATCCGCACTTCGTAGCCCTGCTTCGCGAACTCGTTCTTGACACTCTCGGCCAGAAACTTCGAGAGCTCCGCGCCTTCCTCGATCTGCTCCTCGGCTTTGATGATCTTGCGTTTGACCAAGGTCGCGTGCGGCGGCAGGAACGCTATCGTTTTCGGCCGCGTATCCCCAGCTTCGAATTCCTTGGTCGCGTGCATGCCGGCCCGCGCGGGCTGCACGACCATCGCCGCCACACCGGCAACGAGCAAAGCGCTAACGAGCAGTCGCGACATCGTGTGTCTCCTCGGTCTGCAGTACGTCGCGAAGCGCGCGCAGGCGCTGCACGATCGCGGTTCGGTCGTCCGCATCCGGCGCGCGTTGCAGGTAGTCCACGTAGGCTTGCGCCGCGGCGCGCGGCTCGCCGAGCCGCTCGGCCACCTCGCCGAGGCCACGATACGCCGGCGGGAAATCGGCGGCGAGCGCAACAGTTCTCACGTACGCGTCTCGCGCCTTCGCGAGATGCTCCGCCAGCGCTGCCTTGCCTTCCGGCGTTTGAAGCAGCGCGCGCTCGCGCTCCTGCCGCGTCTTGAACACGCGCTGATTCGCGTTGCGACGCTTCTGGCCGTTGCTCAGGCCGCCTTCGTCGAACTCCGCGCGCGGCCCCATGGCGGCCCAGGCGTCGCCTACGAGCACGAGCAGCTCGGGCTCCTTGGGGTAACGCCGCGCCAGATCTTCGGCGAGAGCAATCGCTGTGCGCGGGTAGTCATCCTGAATGTAGTCCTTAATCGTCATCGTGCGCAGCGAGAGCACCACTTCGTCGAAGGCCCCGGCGTCGCGCCGCCCTGCCGGCGCGTCGGCCACCTGGCCGCGGGTACGCGAGGCGCGCGCCTCGAGCTGCGGATGCGTGCTCCAGATCGTAGAGATGCGCGGTCGTTCGCCTTCGTAGTCCTTCGCGAGCAGCTCGTAGATCTCCGGGATTGCGTGCGCGTCGTACGGGCTCGCCTTCAGGATGCCCACCGCGCGGTCGTCAGCCTCCTGCTCGAGCTCGCGGCTGAAGCCGTACATCGAAGCCGCCAGGCCAGTTGCGATGGCGCCCCCGATACCACCCAACACGCCTGTGAGCACCATGCCGGCGATGACCTTCTTCGTGTTCGCTCGCAGATCCACGACGCTGTGATGGCCGGCTACGTGATTCACCTCGTGGCCGAGCACTGCTGCAAGCTGCGCCGTGTCCGCAAGGCGCGCGAGCATCCCCGTGTGCACGTAGATGTCGCCGTTCGGCAGTGCGAATGCGTTCGGCGACGGGTCGCGCAACACGAAGAACCGGTACTGCTGGTAGTCGTCGGTCGGTGCCGGCGCGAGCCCACGCCCGACGCTCGCGACGAGCTCCGCCACCCGCGGCTCGGTGAAGAGCAACGAGCGCTGCTCGAAGTAGCCGTGGAGCTGACGCGAGGTCTCGATCAGCGACTGGCATTCCTTGTCCTTCAGCGGGACGGGCGCATAGATGCCCTGGGCGCCGGCGGCCAGCGTCGCACAGCAGAGCGCAGGCGAGCAGCGCAGCCGAAGCGGCGGCGCGTAGGGACTTCCGGGTCATCGCGCAGCAGTGTACGGTTGAGGGGTTACGAAGAAAAGAAACGGGGGGCCGACGGAATGGCTACTTTCGAACGCCGCACGTTGCGGATCAATGGCATAGACACGGTGCTGCTTGAAGGCGGCAGCGGGCCCACGCTCGTGTACTTTCACGGCGCGGGCACGGTCACGGGCTTCGACTTCGCCAACCGTGGACCAAAAAATTTCGCGTGCTGATTCCGCACCATCCGGGCTTCGGCGCGTCGGCCGACGACACCGACATCATCACCGAGATCCACGATTACGTGCTGCACTACGTCGAGTTGTTCGACCAGCTTGGGCTCGCACGTTTCAAGCTCGTGGGCCAGTCGATGGGCGGCTACATCGCGACGAAGTTCGCGATCGAGCACCGCGGCCTCGTCGAGAAGCTCGCGCTCGTGTGCCCGATCGGCGTTCCGACAGCCGAGCCCACGGTGGACTTCCTGAAAACACCGCCTGAGCAATTACCCGCCCTGCTCGCCTTCGACCCGCAGACCGTGATCAAGCACTTGCCAAAGGGAGAGCCGAGCGCAGAGTTCGTCGCCGAGCGCGTGAAGGAAGCCGTCACTGCAGGCCGCGTGCTTGGCGGAAGCATGTTCGACCCGAAGCTGCCGCGGCACATGCACCGCATGACGATGCCGACGATGCTGATCTGGGGCAACAACGACAAGCTCACGCCCACGGCGCAACACAAAGCGTGGATGCGCGCGTTGCCGCGCGCGACGATCCGCCTCTTCGACGACGCGGGCCACGTCGTGCTCGACGAGGCGCCGGCCGCCGTAACGGCGATCGGCGAATTCTTCGGCACGCGCTAGAGGCCGAGATGCGATCCGGCCGGCTGTAGACGTTGAACCGGCCGGGCTTCAAGAAAGCCGACGAGTGTCATGCCGAACTCGTTCGCGAGATCGACTGCGAGCGACGACGGCGCGCCGACGGCCGCGACGAACGGGCACCCTGCCATCTTGGCCTTCTGCATCAGCTCGAAGCTCGCGCGGCCGCTGACCACGATGCCGTGCGCCGCGCAGCGGTAACGGTCGTCGAGCAGCGCGCGGCCGATCAGCTTGTCGAGCGCGTTGTGGCGGCCCACGTCCTCGCGCACCGCAACGATGTCGCCCGTTGGCGTCGAATAAGCCCGACGCGTGCAGACCGCCGGTCTGCTCGAATACGGCCTGTCGCTCCTTCAGCGCGGCCGGCAGCGTGCCGAGCACGTCGGCGCGAACCTTGAAGACTGCATCGCGCTCACGTCGTACTGACCTTGCACGGCCACGGCGTCGATCGACGCCTTGCCGCACATGCCGCAGCTCGACGTGGTGTAGAAGTGGCGCTCGAGCCGTCTTGAAATCGACCGTGACGCCGGGCGCGAGCTCCACGCGGACGACGTTGGTGAGGCCGTTCGGCGCGGGCTGGCCGCGCGGCACCACGCCCTGCACGTCGGCGCGCGAATGGATGATGCCTTCGGTGAACAGGAAGCCCGACGGCGAGATCCTCGTCGTGGCCCGGAGTACGCATCGTGACCGACACGTTCTCTTCCGCGCGGCTGCCGTCGCGGCGCGAGTACCCGAGCCTGATCTCGAGCGGCTCCTCGGTCGCGACGATGTCGTCGGTGCCCGCGGCGCCGACGCGCCGCACGGTCACGTGCCGCGCCATCTGCTGTCTGCCCGCGTCGTCGATTTCGGTCATGCGCTCGCGGCTCGTCGCAGCGCCGCGATGCGCGGGCTAGAGGCCGCTGGTGGGCAGTCACGAGCTTGTCGACGGCCTCGCGCGGCCATCGGCGTGAGATCGACGAGCTTCTTCTGGTGACCCTCGATGATCGCCTTGCGCATCGCGGGCGTCCAAAAGCGTGTCAGATGGTCGGCGACGGCGGCCGCGACCTGTTCCTTGTCGGCACCATAGTCGCTGTTCGCGGCGATCTGGTTCGCCATCCTGACGAGCTTTTCGACGTCCATCGAAGCCGCGCTCTAGCTCACCTTTTCGGGCTTGCGCGCACGATTCAGGTAGTCGAGCTGCTCTTCCGTGAACTTCGCGAACTTCTGCTGCCAGTCCGAGAGCTTGCTGACCTTCGACGCCTGCACGGCCGTGACCTTGTACTCGGGGCAGTTCGTGGCCCAGTCCGAATTGTCGGTGGTGACTACGTTCGCGCCCGAGAACGGATGGTGGAACGTCGTGTAGACGACGCCCGGCTGGATCCGCTCGCTCAAGACTGCGCGCAGCACGGTTTCGCCGGCGCGGCTCTGGAGGCCGACCCAGTCGCCGTTCTCGATGCCGCGATTCTCGGCGTCGTGCGGATGGATCTCGAGCACGTCCTCGTCGTGCCACTGCACGTTCTCCGTGCGGCGCGTCTGCGCGCCCACGTTGTACTGGCTCAAGATGCGGCCGGTGGTGAGCAGCAGCGGGTACTTGCGCGTCGTGACCTCGTCGGTCGGCACGTAGGGCGTGACCTTGAACATGCCCTTGCCGCGCACGAACTCGCCGATGTGCATCGTCGGCGTGCCGTTGTCGGCCTTCTCGTTGCATGGCCACTGGATGCTGCCGAGCTTGTCGAGCTTCTCGTAGCTGACGCCCGTGAACGTCGGCGTGAGGCGCGCGATCTCGTCCATGATCTCGCTCGGATGCGTGTAGTTCATCGGGTAGCCGAGCGCATTGCGACGAGACGCTGCGTTACCTCCCAGTCCTCGAGACCGGCCAGCGGCTCCATGACCTTGCGCACCGGCGAGATGCGGCGCTCCGCGTTCGTGAACGTGCCGTTCTTCTCGAGGAACGAAGAGCCCGGCAGGAACACGGTCGCGAACTTCGCGGTCTCGTTCAGGAAGATGTCCTGCACGATCATGCACTCGAGCGACGACAGCGCGTTCGTGACGTGGTGCGTGTCGGGATCCGACTGCGCGACGTCCTCGCCCTGCACGTACAGCGCCTTGAAGTCGCCCGCGACTGCGGCGTCGAACATGTTCGGGATGCGCATGCCGGGGTCCGGCTGGATCTCGACGCCCCACTCCTGTACCGAACAGCGCGCGTACCGCGGGTCGGATACGTGCCGGTAGCCCGGCAGCTCGTGCGGGAACGAGCCCATGTCGCAGCTGCCCTGCACGTTGTTCTGGCCGCGCAGCGGGTTCACGCCCACGCCCTCGCGGCCGATGTTGCCGGTGCACATGGCGAGGTTCGCGATCGCCATGACCGTGGTCGAGCCCTGGCTGTGCTCGGTGACGCCGAGCCCGTAGTAGATGGCGCCGTTCGGCTTCGACGCGAACAAGCGCGCCGCGCCGCGAACGGTCTCGGACGCGACGCCGGTTTCCTCGAACACGTGCTCCGGCGAGTTCACCGGATCGAGGATGAACTGCTTCCACGCCTTGAAGCCTTCGGGGTCGCAACGCTCTGCGATGAACTGCTTGGCCTCGAGCCCCTCGGCCATGATGACGTGCGCCAGCGCATTGACGACCGCGACGTTCGTGCCCGGGCGCAGCTGCAGGTGGTAATCCGCCTGCGACGTGCGGCGAACGCACGAGGTCGATCTCGCGCGGGTCGAGCACGATCAGGTTCGCGCCCTCACGCAGCCGACGCTTCATCTGCGAGGCGAACACCGGATGCGCGTCCGTCGGGTTCGCGCCGATGACGATGATGACGTCGGACTTCATGACCGAGTCGAACGACTGCGTGCCGGCCGACTCGCCGAGCGTGGCCTTCAGACCGAACCCCGTGGGCGAATGGCACACGCGCGCGCAGGTATCGACGTTGTTGTTGCCGAACGCGGCGCGCACGAGCTTCTGCACGAGGTAGGTCTCCTCGTTCGTGCAGCGCGACGACGTGATGCCGCCGACGGAGCCCTTGCCGTACTTGGCCTGGATGCCCTTGATCTTCTTGGCGGTGAAGTCGAACGCCTCATCCCACGAGACCTCGCGCCACGGCTCGTGGATCGTCTCGCGGATCATCGGCTTCTTGATGCGGTCCTTGTGCGTGGCATAGCCGAAAGCGAAGCGGCCCTTGACGCACGAGTGGCCGTGATTCGCATGGCCGTCCTTGTTCGGCACCATGCGCACGACTTCCTGGCCCTTCATCTCGGCGCGGAACGAGCAGCCGACGCCGCAATACGCGCACGTGGTGACGACCGAATGCTCGGGCATGCCCTGCTCGATCAGCGAGTTCTCGGTCAGCGTGGCCGTGGGGCAGGCCTGCACGCAGGCGCCGCACGACACGCACTCGGAGTCGAGGAACGGCTGGTTCTGGCTCGCGCTGACTTTCGATTCGAAGCCGCGACCCTGGATCGTCAGCGCGAAACGTGCCCTGCACTTCCTCGCAGGCGCGCACGCAGCGCGAGCACACGATGCACTTGCTCGGATCGAACGTGAAATACGGATTGCTCTTGTCCTTCGGCACGTCGAAGTGATTTGCGCCTTTGTAGCCGTAGCGCACTTCGCGCAAGCCCCACGACGCCGGCCATGTCCTGCAGCTCGCAGTCGCCGTTCTCTGCACACGTGAGGCAGTCGAGCGGGTGGTCGGAGATGTAGAGCTCCATGACGTTGCGGCGCACGTCGGCCACTTTCTTGTTCTGCGTCGTGACCTTCATGCCCTGCTTGGCCTCTGTCGTGCACGACGCTGGCAAACCCTTCATGCCCTCGATCTCGACGAGGCACAGGCGACACGAGCCGAACGGCTCGAGACTGTCGGTGGCACACAGCTTCGGGATGTTGATGCCGTTCAGCGCGGCGGCACGCAGCACGGTGGTGCCTTCCGGAACGGTGACTTCCTCGCCGTCGATCGTCAGCGTGATCTTTTTCGTCGACACCTCGGCCGGCGGCGTCCCGAAATCGGCTGCGCGTTCATAGGGTGTGTAGGCGGTGCTCATGATGTTTTGCTCCGTCGCCCGGCTGGCATGTCAACCGGGTAGTTTAAGCGCGGGCGCTCAAATCCTCTGGGAAGTGGTTCAGAACACTCATGACCGGAAACGGCGCCATGCCGCCCAGAGCGCACAGGGAACCACTGATCATAGTGTCGCAAAGCTCGCGCAGCAGCACGAGGTTGGCCGTAGCGTTCTCGCCGCCGCGAATCCGGTCGATGACCTCGACGCCGCGCACAGCTCCGATCCGGCAGGGGGTGCACTTGCCGCACGACTCGAGCGCACAGAACTCCATCGCAAACCGGGCCTGCTCGCCCATGTCCACGGTATCGTCGAACACCACGAGACCGCCGTGGCCGATCATAGCGCCGACGGCCGCAAATTTTTCATAGTCGACCGTGGTATCGAACTGCGACGGGTGCATGTAGGCGCCCGAGCGGTCCGCCGGCCTGGACGGCGCGGATAGGCCGGCCCGTGGCGCTGCCGCCGCCGAAGTCGTACAGGATCTCGCGCAGCGGCATGCCGAACGCGATCTCGACCAAGCCGCCGCGCTTGACGTTGCCGGTGAGCTGGATCGTCAGCGTGCCGCGCGAGCGGCCGCTGCCGAAGTTCTTGTAGAAGTCGGCGCCCTTGTCGAGGACGATCGGCACGCTCGCAAGCGAAATCACATTGTTGATGATCGTCGGCTTGCCGAACAGGCCCTTGATGGCCGGCAGTGGCGGCCGGTAGCGGACCATGCCGCGTTTGCCCTCGAGGCTTTCGAGCAGCGAGGTTTCCTCGCCGCAGATGTAGGCGCCCGCGGCCTCGCGGACCTCGAGGTCGAACGTGTGCTGGCTGCCTTGGATGCCAGTGCCGAGGAAGCCGGCCGCCCTGGCGCGCTCGATGCCTAGCGCGCATCGTGCGGATGGCCTGCGGGTACTCGGCCCGGATGTACACGTACCCCTTCGTGGCGCCGACGGCGACGCCCGCGATCGTCATGCCTTCGATCAGCACGAACGGATCGCTCTCCATGATCATGCGGTCGGCGAACGTGCCCGAGTCGCCTTCGTCCGCGTTGCAGACGACGTACTTCTGATCGGCCGCGGTGCCGAGCACCGTCTTCCACTTGATGCCAGTCGGGAATGCCGCGCCGCCGCGCCCGCGCAGGCCCGAATCCGTGACTGCAGCGACGATCTGCTCGCCCGTCATCGTGAGAGCGTTCGCGAGCCCCCGGTACCCACCATGCGCCTGGTAGTCGTCGAGCGACAGCGGATCGACGATGCCGACGCGCGCGAACGTGAGGCGCGTCTGCTTGGCCAGATAGTCGATCTCTTCCGTGGGCCCCTGCGCCAGCGCATGCGTGCCGCCGCTCAGGAATTTCGCATCGAACAGGCCTGGCACGTCGGCCGGGGCCACCGGCCCATACGCCACGCGTGTACCGTCGACGACGACTTCGATCAGCGGCTCGAGCCAGTACAAGCCGCGTGAGCCGTTGCGGACGATGTCGACAGGGGTGCCGCGGCGCTTGGCCTCGGCCGCGATGGCGGCGGCGACGGCGTCGGCGCCGAGCGACCGGGCGGTCGTATCGACCGGGACGAAGACTTTTGGTGCTCGTGGCCATGGCTATTTCAGTATCTCGTCGAGCCGCTGCGCGGTCACGCGGCCGTAAACGGTCTCATCGATCATGACGGCGGGCGAGCAGGCGCAGTTACCGAGGCAATACACGGGCTCGAGGCTGAATCGCCCGTCGGCCGTGGTCTCATGAAAATCGATCTTCAGCTTGGTCCGCGCGTAGTCCTCGAGCGCCCGGGCGCCCATGGACTGGCACGCCTCGGCGCGGCACAGATACAGGGTCTGTTTGCCGGCGGGCTTGGTACGGAAGAAGTGGTAGAAGGTCACGACGCCATGCACCTCGGCTCGCGACAGGTTCAGCACTTGCGCCACGATCCGCACGGCGGCGTCGGGGACATAGCCGATCTCGTCCTGGACGGCGTGCAGAATCGGTAGCAGCGCTCCGGGCTCCGCCGCCCGCGCCTCGGCAAGTCGGCGTATGGCGGCTGCTTGTTGTTCTTGCTCTCCCTGACTCACCGGCAGCGCTTCCCTAGACAGAAGAAATCCAATGGACTCACTAGTATACCCACGCCCACTTGCGGCTGGGGCAGACTTTGTCAGCGGCTGGCCGCCTTCGTCTGCTGCGGATTCACGAACAAATCGGAGTCGTCCTCACCGGTCCGCGGCGCCAGGCACGTGTAGTCCTTCTCGACCAGGATCCGTAGCATCTCTCCATTGCCGATCGGCTGTTGCCCCTCGATGCCAACCTCCCGGTCGTCCAGCCACTGCTCGACCCGTGCCCGCGGCAGAGCCACACGCAGCGAGTTGGGCGCAAACTGCGCAGCCACCTCGCCACTGGGCTTGACCTCGATCCCGTAGCGCCATTCCGTGCCGGGCGCGAACCTGATCGAATCCTCGGCCGAGCCCTGCTCGGCGATCCGGAGGAGCTCGGCCCTCGATACGCGCAGCCGCAGGGAGTTACCGCGAATTCTAAGTTTCATGCATGGACGAGAGGGGGAACCTGGACGCATTCTACCAGCGGGGTCGAGAACCGTGCGGCCCCGAGTTCGCAAAGGGCGAACGAGGGCTCATTCCACAAGGACCGAACGTCAAGTGTTTGTCATATAATGCCGCGCGGAGTGCAACGGTGGCGGGCCAGCAACGACGGCCACGAACGGCAAGTGCCGGGAGTTCTATGACGGACCAAGTGGGAATCAGCGGCTTCGCCGTGTACGTGCCGCCGTATCGCGTCGACCTCGAATCCTGGTGTCGCTGGACCAACAACCCGTGGGACAAGACCCGTGCCGTCGTCGGCAATAGCTTCAGGATGCGCGGCCCGGCGCAGAGCGTCTATACGATGGCCGCCAACGCCGTCATGCGGCTGATCGACGCCTATGGGGTCGACCCGCGGCGCGTCGGCTTCTTGGGGCTAGGTACCGAATCCAGCACCGACAACTCGGCCGGCGCTGTGATCGTCAAGGGCATGCTGGACGAGGGGCTCCAGGCCAGCGGGCGGCCACCCCTGGCACGCAACTGTGAGGTCCCCGAGGTGAAACACGCCTGCCTCGGCGGCGTATACGCCTTGAAGCACGCCCTGCGCTACCTGGCCCTCGAGCCGGAGGACCGCTGCGCGATCGTGGTCAGCGCCGACATCGCCGAGTACGCCCGCGGCAGCTCCGGGGAGCCTACTCAGGGCGCCGGCGCGGTGGCCATGCTGGTCGAGCGCAACCCAAGCCTCCTGACCGTCCACCTCGAGCATATCGGTAGCGCCTCGTCGTATCGGGCCGTGGACTTCCGCAAACCGGTGCTCCGCAACCTCATCCGCGGCAAGTTGAACTGCCACTTCCAGGATCTGCCCGTCTTCAACGGCAAGTACTCCACTACCTGCTACCTCGACGAAACCCAGCACGCGCTAGACGATATGTCGCGGCGCATGGGCCGCGACGCGCCGGATTATTACCGCGAGCTCGCAGCGATCTTCATGCACCGCCCGTATCACCGGATGCCTGAGCAGTCGTTCGCGATGAGCTATCTGTTCGGTCTTGCCAACGACGGCGCCAGCGGGCTGACCGAGCTCGAGCGCCACTGCAAACGCGCGAAGATGCCGGTCGCAGAGCGTACTGATCGAGATGCGCTCGCAACCGAACATCCTGCAGCTGGTGAAGGACGGCAACATCGACGCCGACGCCTATCCGCTCAGCATGCAGCTTCTGAAGGACTTCCGTGCCAGCGATGAATTCAGCGCGATGGTCGCGGCCAAGATGTCGCTCGGCTCGGAAATCATGAAAGACATCGGCAACGTCTATTGCGCGGCCTTGCCCGCATGGATGGCCGCGGGTTTCGAAGACGCGTACCAGCGCGGCACCGATCTCGCCGGCGGCAAAGTTTTGGCCGTTGGCTATGGCAGCGGCGACGCTGCCGAAGCGATTCCGATGACCGTCGCGCCCACGTGGCGTGAGGCGGCGTCGCGGATTGGCTTCGCGAACGCGCTCGACTCCCACCAGGACCTCACGCAAGCGCAGTACGAGAGCCTGCACGACACCGGCACGGCGCAGGAGCTGATCGAGCCCGACGACGGTTTCGTGATTCAATCGATCGGCAGCAGCGCGAACCCGAAGTTCAGCGACGAAGGAATCGAGTACTACCGCTTCGTGCGCTGACGCGGCTCAGCGCTGGCGCAGCCGCTCGGTCTGCGACTCGAGCTCCTGGATCAACGTGTCGAGCGTGCCGCCCGCGAGCACGCGCTGATACTCGGCTCGTTTCAGGGCCAGATCGCTGACGCCGTCGGCCACGATGTTGATGATGCGCCACCCGCCGCCGCCCTGCTGGAGCAAATACTCGAACGACACGTCGGGCTGACCGGCCCGCGCGATCGCGGTCGTGACCTGTGCGCGCCCCGCGTCGGCGGCAGCGCCGGGCGCGATCGGCCGAAACGTGTTCGGACCCACGTTCACGAACCGCGCCGCGTACGTCATGACACTCAGCCGCTGGAATGCGGCGATGAACCGCGCGCGATCGGCCTCAGCGATCTGCGGCCATTGGCGGCGCAGCGCGAACTCCGCAATGTACGGCAGATCGTGCGTCGCGACGATCAGCGGCTCAAGCGCTTCATAACGCTCGTCGACCGTGGCACGTGGCGACTGTTCCGACACGGACCGTAGCCCGCGTTGTAACGTCGCGATCGTGGCTTCCGGCGTGTCCGTGGTGATGGCGACCTCGGCAGACCGCGCACCGAGCATCGCGCCGAGCAGGAGTCCTGCCAACGCTGCGCGGCGCAAGATGGAAAATAGTGTGCTCACGGCGGTGATTTTCTCCTCGGCGTGGGCTCGGCGCCAGGGGCGAGCCCGAACGGTCTTAAGTACCGCTCCCCGTAGCGCACGCGGCACTGCGCACTCAATGCTGAGCCAGAGACCGATCGTAGCTTCGATTCTTCCAGCTCGCATGCGAGCCGCGCCAATAGCGGAAGGCCGAGGTCCACGTCATCGCGAGAAACAGCGCAGCCGCCAACGGCAGCGTCAACGCCCACGGCGCAGCCAGCCGGTAGAAGCGCACGACCGGAAAGTACGCCGCGCTCATCGCAAGCCACGCGGCCGCGCCAACAAGCGCCGCGCTCGCGCCGCCTCCGGGCAGCCAGGCCACCACAGCCGCGACGGGCGCGAGCAACACCACGAGCATCAGCGCACTCGTCAGCAGCAGCAATGCGTTCGAGTACTTCAGTTGAGTGAACGCGCTGCGGCTCACCATGGCCCAGAAATCACCAAGCGCGGGGTAGGCACGCAGGCTACGTACAGAGCGACTCACGCCAAGCCAGATCGGTGGCGCAGCGCGCTTCAGAGCAGCGGCCAGAGCGCAGTCGTCGATCAGCGCGCCGCGAATCGCGGCGAAGCCGCCGATCCCGCGCAACGCGTCGGTACGGACCAGCATGCAGCCGCCTGCCGCGGCGGCGGTCCGGCGCCGCGGATCGTTGCTCCACGCAAAGGGATACAGCAACTTGAAGAAGAAGACGAAGGCTGGCGTCAGCAGCTGCTCCCAGAACGTGGCGCAGCGCAGCTCCGCCATGATCGAGACGAGGCTCGCGTTGCGCCGGCGCGCTTCGCGCAGCAACGTCGGCACGAACCGAGAATCCAAGCTCGATGTCGGCGTCGAGCAGCAGCACGAACGGCCGATCCACGAGCTTCTGCCCCTGCTCGAGCGCCCAGAGCTTGCCTGCCCAGCCGGGCGGCAACGGCTCGCCCCGCAGCTACGCTCAACGCAAGCACGGCAGGGTCCACGGCCGCCGCGCTCGTGGCCGCAGCCGCTGTGCCGTCGCTCGACTGATCGTCGACGACGATCGCGGCAAGGCCGTGGCCCTGCGCGGCCAGAGCCGTGATCGTCGCGCCCGATCACGTCCGCTTCGTCGCGCGCGGGGATCAGGACGGTGACGGCGGAGAGATCGGCGGGCGCGTCTGCATCGGCATCGAGCCATTCGCGCAGACGGTGCGCCTGGTGCGGCGCGACCAGCACGCCGAGCCACGCGAGCAGCGCGAATGCGCTGCACACGAGGAGCACGGTCATGCGGACACGGCGGCGACCGTGTCCGGTCGCATGCGGCTAGCGCTTGAGGCGGCCGATCTGATCGACCGGAATGGCGACACCGGGGGCACCTTGGTGCAGCACCGGCAGCTCCGGCGCGAACTCGCCGTCGAGCTTCGGTCCGAACAGGAACACGCCGAACGCCGTCAGCGGGCTCGCGATCGTGTGCTCCACGGCCGTACCTTCATAGCCGCAGTGCGCCATGCAGTTGTCGCACTTCGGATTACGGCCCACGCCGTACTTCTCCCACTCGGTGCTCTCCATGAGCTCCTTGAAGCTCTTGGCGTAGCCCTCGTCGACGAGCAGGTAGCACGGCTTCTGCCAACCGAACACGTTGTACGTGGGGTTCGCCCACGGCGTGCACTGGTAGCTCTGATTGCCGGCCAGAAAGTCGACGAACATGGTCGACTGGTTGAAATGCCACTGGTTGCCGCGCTGCTTGCCGATCTTGAAGATCGAACGGAACAGCTCCTTCGACTTGCGGCGCCCCAGGAACACGTCCTGGCGCGGCGCGTGCTGGTAGCTGTAACCCGGCGACATCATGATGCCTTCGACGCCGAGCGACATGGCGTAGTCGAAGAAATTCGCCACGTCCTCCGGATCCTCGCCCGCGTACAGCGTGCAATTCGCCGTGACGCGGAAGCCGCGCGCCCGCGCAGCCTTGATAGCCGACACGGCCCTGTCGAACGTGCCGTCGCGGCACACGGATTCGTCGTGGCGATCCTTGTTGCCGTCGAGATGGATCGAGAACGTGAGGTACGGCGACGGCGTGTACTGATCGAGCTTCTGCTCGAGCAGCAGCGCATTCGTGCACAGATAGACGAACTTCTTGCGCGCGATGATGCCCTCGACGATCTTCGGCATCTCCTTGTGGATCAGCGGCTCGCCGCCCGGGATCGACACGACCGGCGCACCGCACTCGTCGACGGCGTTCAGCGCGTCCTCCACGGACATGCGCTTGCGCAGAATCTCGTCCGGGTAATCGATCTTGCCGCAGCCGGAGCAAGCCAGATTGCACTGGAACAACGGCTCGAGCATCAGCACGAGCGGATATCGCTTGTTGCCCTTGAGCTTCTGCTCGAGGATGTAGCGTGCGATGCGATAGGTCTGTACGACCGGAATACCCATGACTTCTCCAGATTGTCGCTGTTTAGCCGTCCGTGCCCGTGCCGACCAGCATACCATCGAGGTAGTTGGCCTTGATGTGCACCCATTCCATCTTGAACCACGGCGTGAAGCGGTCGGGCGTCGCTGCGAGCTCGCGCTCGAGCGTCGCGACGCCGACCCAGCGCCACGCCGCGATCTCGTTGACGTTCACGTCCACCGGGCCGTCGTAGCGCCCGTAATAGACGGAGCAGTACTCGTGCTCGGCGCCGATGGCGCCGAACTGCGCCTGATATTTGAACTTGTACAGGAACGTCAGCGGGCACTCGAAGCCGAGCTCCTGCTTCAGGCGCCGCACGACGGCCTCCTGCATGGCCTCGCCGCGCCGCGGATGCGAACAGCACGTATTCGACCAGTAGTCTCGGCCACAGCATCTTGCTCGGGCTGCGCTGCTGGAGCAGCAGCTCGTTCGCCGAATTGAAGACGAAAATCGAGAACGCGCGGTGCAGCACGCCCTTGCCCGAGATGGCAATCGTTCTTCGCCTTGAAGCCGATCTCGCGGTCGAACTCGTCGACGAGGATCAGCTGCTCGCTGGCATTGGAAACGACTTCCTCACGCGCCATTCAAATCCGCTCCGAGTCGCACCGGCATGGCCTGGAAGCCCGCCGCGCGGATCGCGCTCACGACCGGCTCCGTGTCGCCGTCGCAGACCGCGATGATCGAGCCGCCACCGCCACCGCCCGTGAGCTTGGCGCCGAGCGCCCCGTTCTCCCGCGCGATGTCGCATACCTTCTCCAGCTCCGGGGTCGAGACCCCGAGGGCGTTCAGCATGCCCTGACAAATATTCATGAGCTGGCCGAGCGTTGGCAAGTCGTTGTCCTGAATGGCCTGAATCCCGCGCAGCGTCAGGGCGTCGATCTGGTCGAAAATGCGCTCGTACAGCTTTTTGTCTTGTTGCCAGGCCTCGCGCACGCGGCCGACGGTCTTGGCCGTGAGCCCCTCGAGACCCGTCATGCCGATCACGGCCGGAATCGGCTCGCGGATGTTCAGCGGCTCGATCAGCGGCGGTTCACCGGTCCGAAATACCAGCGCTTTGCCATAGCACGCGAGCGTATTGTCGAGACCACTCGGGCTGCCGTGGGCCACTTTCTCCGACTCGAACGCGAGCCGGTTGACCTGGTCGTCGCTCAAGCCGAGACGGAAATGCTTGTCGAGCGCGCGCACGATCGCAACCGCCATGGCCGCCGACCCGCCGAGCCCCATGCTGCGCGGCACGTCGGGGAAACACCTCGATACGCATCGCGCGCCGGCTTAAGCCCAGCTGGTCGAGGACGACGCCCGCCGGTCGCTCGAACGAGCGGCGCTCGCTCGGATTGCTGGCGAGCCGGTACTCCACGCCCCAACGCGGAATCAGAAGATGAATGCCCTCGTCGCAGTCCTCGACGAGCGCCTTGATGGCGAGCGGGATCGGCGCCGCGATCGCGTGGCGGCCATACACGACCGCGTGCTCGCCGAGCAGGATCACCTTGCCGTAGCCCACGCCCATCTTGGCTTCCTGGCTGCGCTTCGGCGCACGACCGGGCTGCTGAGGCGGCGGCGCTCGTCCTGCACCTCCGCTGATGATCTCCTGCGCCTTCCAGACCTTGATGACGCCGCTCTGGATCAGCCGATCGAGCACGTCGTCGAAGATCTCCTTCTGTCGCACCGGCCGCGGTCACGACGCTGCGCGCGTGCAGCGTCATGTGGCCTTTCTGGATGCCTTCGGTCGCGAGTGCGCGGATAGCAGCGAAGTTCTGCGCGAGGCCCACGGCTGCCATGACCTGCGCGAGCTCCGTGGCCGACTCGACTGCGAGCAGCCGCAAGTTCAACGCCACCGTCGGGTTCGACTCGATCGGCGCGCCGACGATGCCGACCTTGATCGGCACCTCGATGCGGCCGCAGAGGTTGCCCTCCTCGTCCGCCCACCAGTCGGTCAGCGACGAGTAGCGCCCGCTGCGCGCGGCGTACGCGTGCGCGCCGGCCTCGATCGCGCGCCAGTCGTTGCCCGTCGCGATCGCGACCGGATCGATGCCGTTCATGACGCCCTTGTTGTGCGTGGCCGCGCGGTAGGGATCGACGGCAGCGAACTCCGCAGCCATGATGATGCCGTCGCGCGCCTGCTCGCCCGTGTAGCCGCGGCCCGCGAGCTGCGTCGAGCGGAATCCTGCAGTGCGCACGCACGAGCGCGCGGTCGGTCAGGTTCGAAAGGATGCGCAGAAACACCTCGCCGCCCGTGATCGACTCGACGAGCGGCGCGATGCCTTCGCACATGCCGTTCACGAGGTTCGCACCCATCGCGTCGCGCGTGTCGACGAGCAGATGCACGACGAGCATCGGCTTACCACTCGACGGCAGCGGATGCACGAACAGCTCGATGTCACGGGCGCCGCCACCGCGCGCCACCATGTTCGGGTGGAAGCTGTTGGCGAGGTTGATCAGCTCCTGCCTGCGGTCGCGCAGCGCCTGCTTCGCGCGCTCCATGTCCGGCAGGTTCACGACCTGAATCTGGCCGATCAGGATCGGATCGGTGGCTTCGGCGCGGAACCCGCCGCACGCGCGGATCAGCTTCGCGGCCGAGCTGAGCGCTGCGACGACCGATGGCTCCTCGACGACCATCGGCACGATGTATTGCTTGTCGTTGACGAGCAGGTTCATGCCGAGGCCGAGCGGCAAGCCCATGACGCCGACGACGTTCTCGATCATCTTGTCGGCGGCTTCGAGATCGAGCGTATGCCGGCCGCTCGAGAGCGCGCGGAAATCGGCCGTGTCGATCAGGCCGCGCTCGTGGACCGCGCGCACGCGCTCTTCGACGCAGAGCTTGTAGAACTCGGGAATACGGGTTCGATCGCCGCTCACGGAGTGGTCTCCGGCGCGCGCTGTTCGACGTTCAGGCCTGTTTCGGCCAGAGAGACTTTGATCACTCGAAAACCCCGATCGGTCACCGACCGCATAAAACGCCGCCAGCGCCCCGGAATCGATCGCACACGCCAAGCCGAGATCCCCGCCGCCGGCACCGCTGACTTTGTAAGCCACCCCGAACTTCTGGGCATGCTCACCGATCTGCCGGTGCTCGGCCGTGACGATCTCTACACCGATCGCTTCCCCAAGGGCCTGCAACCCGCGGCCGTACTCCGCGAGTGAAGCCGTGAACGCGGCCGCGTCGTCCCCTCGCGCCGCCGCACACCCTGCCTCAGCCACCTCCGTCAGGCGCCGCAGCATGGCGGCCGCCTCTGCAGGCCGATCCCGCCGCCAGGCCCGATAGTGCGCAACGAACTCGGGCGTGGAGGCTGACCGGCCGGCAAAAATACCCGCGAATCCTACACTGTTCGGCAGTCGGACTGAACCAACTTGGGGCACACCTTCGCCGCCGCGACGGAAACTGATCGCCCCGCCCGTAAAGGCCGCGGCGACATCGAGACCGCTCCCTCGGCCGCCCTGGAAGGCCCGGTGTTGCGCGATCAGCGCCGGGAGCGTCAGCTCCGGCACGTGGCGGCCTTCGGCTCGCGCAAAAGCCGTGAGCCCTCCAGCCCACGCGCACAGCACGGCCGCGCTCGAACCGAGCCCGAGCTTGTCGGCCCCTTCGAAGAACGCCGTTGAATCGACGGACGCCTGCCAAGCCAGGGGTGCCAGCCCGGCGGTCACGACGTCCAGCAGCTTCGCCTCGCTCGGCTCGCCCGGCGGGAACGTCCGGCGCGCGGGTTGCGGCGGGCGTGTCTCGAGATGACACGCCGCATCGGGACTGGCATCCACGCGCACTTCCGCGAAGCGGTCCAGTGCGAGCACGAGTGCCGGCGCGCCGTCGAGAACCGCGTACTCCCCGAGCGCCACGAGCTTGCCGGGTGCGCGCGCGACGAACACCTTAACGCAGCTCCGCGCCGGGGCCGAGCCGGCTCTTCAGCACCTCGAGCACACCGGGAACGTCGCGCAGCACGGCTTCGACCTGCGGTCGCGCTCCGGGAGCGCATACGGCTTTGACTTGCGGGCCGGCATCGATCGTGAAGAACACTGGCACGCCGCCGGCGCGCAGCTTCCGTACGGCGTGCAGGCATTCAACGGTCGCGCCATTCCAGTACAGGAGCGGCGGTTCGGCTGCGATCGCCGCGGCGTGCATCTTGAGACAGTTGTGCTCTGCCACGTCGGCAAGTGCCGCGAAGTCGCGCGCCGCGATCGCACTGCGCGCGGTAGCGAGATCGGCCGCTTGCCCCGCAACCCACGCCGGGTAATACGCCGACGATGTCGCCGAGCGCGTCATGCCTGCTGCTCGAGCCGACTTCTTTCTCGCCAGTAGCGGTCACGGCGATCACGACTTCGAGCGGCCACGCCGAAGCGTCGAGCAACGGCTCGGCGAAGCTGTCGAGACCATCGGCCTGCGGTGCCTGCGTGCATCTCGACGAACCCGCCGAACACCGAGCGCGCGGCCGAGCCCGAGCCCTGCCGCGCCACTATGCTGCGTTCGCGCGGCGACAACTCGAGTCCGAGCGCGGCCGCGCCGGCCGTCACGAGCGCCGCGAAACCCGAGGCCGACGACGCGAGACCGGCACCCGTCGGAAAGTTGTTGCGGCTCGTGATTCGCGCGCGCGTCGCAACCGGCACGCGTGCGCGTAGCAGATCGAGACAGGCCGAAACCTTGAGTTGCTCTTCCGGCCGCGTACGGCCGTTCAACGAGAACTCGTCGGCAGCGAGCGTCGGATCGAGCTCCACGCTCGTCTCCGACCACAGCGCGTCGAGCGTGATCGAGATCGAGCCCACGGCCGGCACGTTCAGCCGCACGTCGGCCTTGCCCCAGTACTTGATCAACGCAAAGTTCGCGCCGGCTCGCGCCTGGGCCCCACCGGCAATTCGGCTAGAAGTAGTCATTGTCCTTGAACCAGTCCACCGCGGCGGCAATCGCGAGCCGCGGGTCGCGCCAGCGATAGCCGAGCTCACGCTCGGCCTTACGGCTGGAAAAATACATGTGCTTGGTCGACATCCGCACACCATCGAGCGTCACGCGCGGTTCGCGCCGCGTGACCCGCGCCCAGCCCTCGGCCGCGATCGCGATCGGATAGACGAACCAGTGCGGCAGGCGAACCGTAGCGGGCCGCCGGCCGACCTTCGCGGCGACGATCTCCAAGATTTGCCGCAACGTAAAATCCTCGCCACCCAAGATGTAGCGCTCACCCGGCACACCGGCAGCGTACGCGAGCAGGTGGCCACGCGCGCAATCATCGACGTCGACGAGGTTCAGACCGGTGTCGACGAACGCCGGCATACGCCCGGCCGCCGCGTCGAGCAGGATGCGGCCCGTTGGCGTGGGCTTCACGTCGCCGGGACCGATCGGGGTCGACGGATTGACTGTCACCACTGCGAGCTTCAGCTCACGGGCGCGGGCGAGCACGGCCTGCTCCGCGAGAAATTTCGAGCGTTTGTAGTGGCCGATCATCTGCTGCACCGTGACCGGCGTTTCCTCGTCGGCGGGCGTCCGATCGCTGTTGATACCGAGGACGGCCACGCTCGAGGTGTAGACGACGCGCGGCACACCTGCGGCCGCCGCGGCGTCGAGCACGTTGACGGAGCCTTCGACATTCGTGCGATACATCGGCGCCGGATCAGCCACCCACAATCGGTAGTCGGCCGCGACGTGATACACGCCGGCACAGCCGCGCACGGCGGCGTCGAGCGACGCGCGGTCGGTCAGATCGCCTTCCGCGATTTCGACATCGAGCCCGGCGAGATTGCGCCGCTCGTTGCCCGCCCTCACGAACGCGCGAACGCGCTCACCGGACGCAAGCAGCGCACGCACCACGGCGGCGCCTAGGAAACCGTTCGCGCCGGTCACGAGCTTCGGCCCGCTCATGCGCTTCGCCGCGCCTCGGCGCCGAAGATTTTCAGCCATGCCGGCAACACGATCAGCGTGAAGGCCATGCTGACGCTCAAGCCGAGCGCTAACAGGATACCCATGCTCGCGGTGCCGCGGTGCGGGGAGAACGCCAGGTTGCCGAAGCTCGCGATCGTCGTCAGCGCGCTCGCGAGCACGGCGCGCATCGTGCTCGTGTCGAACAGCTCCGCGGCACGCTCGGCGCGCAGCCGATGGACGACATGAATGCCGTTGTCCACGCCCATGCCCACGAGCAAAGGCAGCGCAATGATGTTTGCGTAGTTGAACGGCATGTCGATCAGCACGGTGAGCGCGGCTGTCACGAGGGTTGCGAGCACGATCGGCACGACGACGAACAAAGTGTCCCTGAAGCCGCGCAACGCCAGCCAGATGATCGCACCCACCATCACGAACGCGTACAGCAGCGCCCGCTCGAACGCTTGCACGACGGTCGCCGACGCTTCCTGGTACACCACGGGCAGCCCCGTGACGTTCGCCGCAACGCCGCGTGCCGCCGCTATGAACCGGCTCGCCGTGGCGTTGTCGCTGACGTCCTCCTTGGGCGTGATCTCGACGAGCTCACGGCCGCCGCTCGCGAGCCAACGGTCCGCAAGATTCGCCGGGAGCGCGGCGCGGTCGAACTTCGTCGCCTGCAGCCCGGCCGACAGTCGCGCGAGCTCGCCGGGCAGGCGTGCTCGTCAGGGCGGCGTCGAGCGCCCGCAGCTCTTTGTCGCGCGCGTCCGGCGCGGCCGCCGCAAGCCGTTTGCGCAGCGCTGCTGCAGCCGCCTCGAGCGTCTGCCGCACCGGCCGGGCCGCGGGCCGCGGCCTCGAGCTTCGCGAGCGACTCGTCGAGCGCCACGGGATCCGGCGCCACGGCGTTCAGCTTGGCGAACTCCGGCCCGAGCAGCAGGCCGAGGTCGCCGAGCAGCGCGAGCTTCTCGTCCTGATCGCGCGGCACGAGCTCGCGCGATCGTGACGACGTTGCGGACCTCGGGCAGCTTCGCGAAGCCGCGCCCGCCCATTCCTGCGCCACGCCGTCGCTCGGCGCCACGGCCACGAGATTCAACAACGGCGCTTCGCCCGTTGCCGCGAGCTCGAGCAACGTGGTGACGCCCTCTGTGCGCGGATCGCGCAGGTGGATCGGGATTGCTGTCGAACGTGACGCGCGTCAGCAGCGGGCCTGACACTGCCAGCACGACGGTTGCGATCGCCGAGCACGAGCCGTGGGCGGCGAGAGAGCGGCGCGAAGTATTTCGCGTCTATCCAGCGTGTAGGTCGCAGGGCAGCGCGCTCATCCGTGGACAGCACGACGAGCGCTGGCAACAGCGTGACGCTGACGAACAGGCCGAAGAACACGCCGGTGCCCGCGATCAGGCCGAGCTCCGAGACGCCCGAGAACGTGGTCGGAATGAAGGAGTAGAACCCGGCCGCGGTCGTGACGGCACACAGCGCGAGCGACGCGCCCGTATCACGCCCCATCTCGGTCAGACGCCTCATGCATGTGGCGACCTTCGGCCACGAGCTCCTTGTAGCGCAGCAGTACGTGGATCACGTAGTCGCTTCCCAGGCCCACGTTCAGAACGACGAAGGCGACCGAAAGCAGATTCAGGTGCCCCACGGCCAGCGCAGCGAACGCCGCCGTCAAGCGCGAGGCCGGCGACCAACGTCACGAGCGATATCGCCAACAGCCGCCAGGAGCGCAGCGCCGCGAGCAGCACGAACGCCACGAGCACCACCGTCGCGATGCCGCCGATGCCGGCGGTCGAGCTCACGCTGGCAAGCTCCTCGTGCTCCATCGCGACGCTGCCGGTCAGACGCACGCGCACCGGCGGGTCGGCGCCCGCGTTCAGGCGCGCGACGACGTCGCGAATCCCGTTGATGGCTGCCGTGGCCGGCTGCATCTGGCCGAAGTTCAGAGCGGGCTGCAAGCACCACGAGGCGTCGATTCGTAGGCGGGGGCGCCGGCTGCGATCAGGCTTCGCCACGCGAGCGGCGCCGCGTCGCCACGCGCCGCACCGTCGAGGCTCTTCGCGAGGGCGCCGTAGAACGGCTCGATGTCGCTCGCGGCGCCGCTCGGCGCCTGCATCAGCGTGCGCGTCGCCACGTCGAGCACGGCGGCGCCGTCGAAGCGCGCCTGCAGCAACCCGAGCAGCGGTTGCGCTCGCGGCGAGCCGGTCGACGAGCGTCGCGAGCTCGGCGTGTAGGCAGGTACAGCAAGCCGTTGCGCTCGAAGAACTCGCCCTCGCCCTGCAACAGAATCGAGTGGTACAGCTCCGGCGAGCGTCGCAACTCCGCGAGCAGCGCGGTCGCGAACGCATCGGCCGCGGCGGGAGAGTCCGCGTCGATCACGATCAGCAGATTGCGATCACGAACCGGGAACGCTTCGCGGAACTCGTTGAAGTGCTGACGCCACGGCAATGTCGACGAAATCATGTTGGCCGTGTCGGTATTCACGCCGAGATGGCCGGCCGCATACCAACCGGCCAGCACGGTCGCGACCAGGCTTACGAGTGTCGTGAGCTTCGGCCAAGCGATCACGAGCGCGACCCAGCGGCCGAGCCATGCTCCGATCGTGTCGGCCACTCTTCGCCATGCGCGTCTAGCTCCGTCCCGCAGCGCCGTCGAGGAACCGCCGCGTGGCGACGCACTGCGCGAGCCGGCCGAGCACGGCGTTTGCTCTGCGATAACGCAGTGCGAGCCGCCACAGCGCCGGCCAGTCGCCGGGCCGCACGAGAGCACGGAGCGCCGCGGCGCTCCGCGTGTTGCCGCGCGCGTCGATCCACTTCTCCGCACCTGCCGGCAGGGCGTCGCCCTGAGCGTCGACGACCACGCGCAACGCGACGAACGGCACACGGGCGCGCGCCGCGACGGCGGCGATTGCGGCCGATTCCATGTCGACGGCGACTGCCGCCAAGCGCGGTAGCGGCAGCGGCTTTCGCCGCCGGCGAGTCGAGCGCTGCGCGCACAGTCAGCAAGTCACCGAAGCTCACGGCAAATTCCGCCGCCAGCGCCGCGAGCCTCTCGTGCCATGCGGCGGCGACGGCGAACGTCTCGCCGCGTTGCATGATGACGCGCCGCGGCAAGATCACGGTGCCGGGCTCGAGGTCGGCCACGAGCCCGCCGGCGAGCCCCCACGAGACCAGCGCTTGCGCGCCGGCCGCAACAGCGGCCGTTGCGCACCGCGCCGCGCGTTCGGGGCCGGGGCCGCTCTGCACGAGCGACCAGCCGAGGGTTGCGTGCGGCACGCGCGCCAGCGCCGCCCGCTCGTTGCCGAGCGCGGCGATGATTGCGGTGCGGGGCACGGCAGCCGACACGGCGCCGCCGTCAAACGACATCGATACGCCGGTCGAGCCAGCTCGACTCGCGTGCGCCGGCGCTAATCGGCGTCTCCGCTGCGAGCGGCAACCCGTCGGCGGCGCGCGCGAAGATCAACTTCAACGCACGATTGCTGAGCAGCGTCAGATTCGTCGCGAGCACCGTGGCCTTGACCGTGCGCCGCGACACCTTGACCTCGGCGCCGGAGCGGAACGTCGGGTGCGCATGCAGGTTGCGCAGTGTCAGCACGGCGAGCCCGATCGCCCATAGACAGAAGCGCCGAATGCCCTTCTCGCGTTTCGGGATCATGCACGTGTACTCGAGTGCATTGCGCAGATGCGCGTGCGCGACACCTATCAAGCGCTCGAGCCCATCACGAAATGCGTCGCCCTCATGCAGCTCCTCGAGCAGCGCGAGATCGAAGTCCGGCGCGAACACCGAGCGCGGCAGCCAGCATGCGTTCGCCTGACGATCGTCCCAGATGTCTTTCAGGATGTTCGTCATCTGCAGCCCCTGGCCGAACGACACCGCGAGCTTCAGCATCTCCTCGCGACGCGGCGCGAGCTCCGGGCAGTGCAGACAGAACAACTCGGTGCACATCTCGCCGACGACGCCGGCGACGTAGTAGCAGTACTCCGCGAGCTCGTCGAGATCTTCGAGGCCCCCGAGGCTCTTGTTGCGCTGAAACTCGGGCATGCCCTTGCACATGATCGCGACGCACCGCGTCAGCGCGGCGCGCTCGGGCTGCGAGAAGCCGTGCGTCACGCGAATGACAGCCGGCGTGTTCTGCACGAGATCGCGCTCGGCGGGCAACGAACGCGCCGACAACAATGGAAAGAGCTCGGCCGCGAATTTCTCGGCGCTCTGCTCGCCTCTGACCACGGCGACGAACCGCGCATGAAACTGCGACTTCTGATCGTTGTCGAGGCCGATGTCGTCCTCGATCGTGTCGGCCAAGCGACACAAGAGGTACGCATTCGTCATGACGATGGCGAGCTCGTGCGGCAGCACGGGAATCGTCAACGCGAATGTGCGAGACACACCCGGGAGAATCGCAGATTGATAAGCGAAATCGTCGGCGGACGCGCGATTTGTTCGGCTAGATTCGGGGACCACGAATGCTTGCGCCGGGCGCGCCGTTTCAATGTTACGATTCCCGCGCATGATACCACGGGCCTCTTTGGACGCGTTCGCCGAGCGCCTGGAATACTACCGCCGTCGGGTCGATGACAAGCTCGCCGCCGTACTCGGCGCGGGCCGCGACGTGCCGGAGCGGCTGCTCGAGTCGATGCGTTACTCCGTGCTCGGTGGCGGCAAGCGCGTCCGCCCACTGCTGGTATACGCAAGCGGCGAGCTCGCGGGCGCCGCCGAAGACGCGCTCGACGCATTGGCCGCGGCCGTCGAGCTGATTCATGCCTACTCGCTTGTCCACGACGACTTGCCGGCCATGGACGACGACGATCTGCGACGCGGCCGGCCCACGACGCACAAGCAATTCGACGAGGCTACCGCCATCCTCGCCGGCGACGGCCTGCAGGCGCTCGCGTTCGAGATCCTCGCGACCGATCCTGCGCTTAGCGCAGCGCCGCAACGCCAGGTCGCGATCGTCGGCTGGCTGGCGCGTGCGGCCGGGCCCGCGGGCATGGTCGGTGGGCAGGCGCTGGACATGGACGCGGAAGGCCGGCGACTCGACGAACGCGGTCTCGAGCAGATCCATCGCCGCAAGACGGGTGAGCTGATCCGCGCCGCGATCATGATGCCCGCCGAGCTCGGCTCGTTCACGGCTGCGCAGCGCGCGAACCTCGACACCTTCGCACGCGACATCGGCCTCGTGTTCCAGATTCGCGACGATCTGCTCGAAGTCGAGCAGGACACGGCGACGCTCGGCAAGAGCGCCGGCAGCGACGCCAGCAATCAGAAGTCCACTTATCCTTCGACGCTCGGCGTCGAAGGCGCACGCCAACGCGCGGCGGACACGCAAAAGCGGGCCGTCGACGCGCTGCAGACGCTCGGCGAGAAGTCGCGCGAGCCTGCTGTGGCTATCGGACTTCATCCTGAACCGCACTCACTGAACGAACCGCTCGCTCAATACGAGATCAGGCTCACGATCTTCTGCCCGTCGAGCTTTGCACGCCCCGACAGAAATGTGAGCTCGATCAGGAACACGCACGCCGCGACCGCGCCGCCCTGCCGCGCGACGAGTTCGGCCACGGCCGCCGCCGTGCCGCCCGTCGCAATCACGTCGTCGACGATCAAGTAGCGGCCGCCGCGCCGCAGCGCGTCCTCGTGGATCTCGAGATGATCGACGCCGTACTCGAGGTCGTAGCTGACGCTCAACGAGCGTCGCGGCAGCTTGCCGCGCTTGCGCACGAGCTCGAGCGGCAGGTCGAGCCGCTGCGCGAGCGCCGCGCCGAAAATGAACCCGCGCGACTCGATCGCGAGGATGCCGTCCGCGTGCAGTCCCTCGCAGCGTTGCGCGAGCTGCTCGATCGCGGCGCGAAACGCGGCCGGGCTCTCGAGCAGCGGCGTAATGTCCTTGAACACGATCCCGGGCTTCGGAAAGTCGGGCACGTCTACGATGAACGCTTTGATGTCGGCGGGTGTCATTGCTGGTTCGCGGTTACTTAAGCCACAATGTGGCGTCGCATAGTAGCAAACCCGTTACGCTCCACCGATGACCTTTGCGCAGAATTGCGTCAGCGGCGCAGTCAGCGCGCTGAACGCGGGCGGCCGCGCGTTACGCCGCTTCGGCGTGGAGCCACCGTCACTCGACGATCGATGACCTTCGCCAGGCGGCGTTCCATCGCGCCGGCTCGACGAGCTTCGGTGCGTGGGATTTCGCGGAGCCGCTCGAGCGGCTGCTGAAGTCTTATCGCGACGAAGCCGAGCTCACGACGCTCGGGCGCATCACCGTACGCGAGCTGCTCGTGAGCCTGCTCGACAATCTGTTACGCATGGAGGCCGAGCGCGCGGCAAACCCCATGATCGAGCGCCAGCAGATCGTCGCGCCCGTGTTCATCGTGGGCCTGCCGCGCACCGGCACGACCCACCTGCACGGCATGATCAGCCAGGACCCCGGCGAACCGCGCGCCGTTCACGTGGGAGGTCATGTACCCCGCGGCGCCGGTCGCCACGCAGCGCGAGATCGATCGTGCGCGCGCGCAGACCGATACGCGCCTGAACTGGGCCAATCGACTCGCGCCCGAGTTCATGCGCATTCACCCGATCGCGGCGGATCTGCCTCAGGAATGCATCGCGATCACGGCCCAGGCGTTCATGAGCATCCAGTTCCATACGACGCACAACGTGCCGTCGTATCAGGACTGGTTCGAAGAGGCCGTGCAGGATCTCGGCTTCGACTTTCACCGCCGCCTGCTCCAGCACCTGCAGGCCAAGCGACCGGGCGATCGCTGGGTGCTGAAAGCACCGGGCCATCTGTTCGCGCTAGAAGGCTTGCTCAAGCGGTACCCGGATGCGAAGATCATCCATACGCACCGCGATCCGCTGCGCGTCATGGCGTCGATGGCGAGCCACGCGACCGTGCTGCGTCGCGCATTCAGCGACCGGGCGGACCCGCGGCAGATCGCAGCCGACTGGGCCGACCGTTGGGCGCGTGCGCTGGACAGGTTTCTCGCGGTGCGCGACCGCGCGCCGGCGCAGCAATTCCTGGATGTCGACTTCGACACCATCGAGGCGGATCCGCTCGGCACGATCGAGCGCGTCTACGACTTCCTCGGCTGGCCGGTGACGGCCGAAGCGCGCACCGCGATCGATGCGTTCCTGGCGGCCAATCCGAAGAACAAGCACGGCGTGCATCGCTACACGCTCGAGCAGTTCGGGCTGAGCCGCGCCGTGGAAACGGCGCGGTTTCGCAGCTACTGCGAGCGGTTCGGGATCGCCGTACGCAGCGAGCGCTGACAGGCCTCGACGCGCCCGCGCCCGTCTCAGTCGTGGCGGCGCGGCTCCTGGACGACGGGCGTGGCCATGCCGCCCATCAACCGATCGACGATGCGGCTCACGTGTTGCGGCGAGCGAGTCCTGCGCGCGAACAGCGAGTACGCCGTCGGCACGGCGACCAGCGTCAGGAACACGGCCACCATCATGCCGAAGAACACGACGATGCCGATCGGCCGCCGCTGCTCGGCACCGGCGCCCGTCGCCAGCATCAACGGCAACGCGCCGAACGAGGTGCACAGGCTCGTCATCAGCACCGGGCGCAGCCGGGTTTGGGCGGCCTGGATGATCGCTTCCCTGAACTCGATGCCGCGGTCGCGCAACTGATTCGCGAACTCTACGATCAGCACGCCGTTCTTGGCCGCAATGCCGATCAACATGATGACGGCGATCTGGCTGAAGATGTTGATCGTGAGGCCGAACAGCTTGAGCCCGAACACGGCCCCGAGCAGCGCGAGCGGCACCGTGACCATGATGATCAAGGGATGCACGAAGCTCTCGAACTGGGCCGCGAGCACAAGGTACACGACGACGAGCGCGAGCAGGAACGTGAAGTAGAGTTGCTGACCGGTGCGGACGAAGTCACCCGACTCGCCGTCGAAGTCCAGCGACGCTTCGCCGGGCAACTCCTTGGCAACGGTGTCCCTGAACCACTGCACCGCCTCACCCATCGTGTAGCCGGGCGCTAGATCGGCCATGATCTTGATCGACCGCAGGCGGTTGAAGCGCGATAACTGCATCGTCCCCGATGTTTCATCGAGCCGCACGATGCTCGACAACGGGATCAGGTCCTGCGTCCGTGGCGAGCGCACGCGGATGTTCGTGAGATCGGTGCTCGTCTGGCGCGCGTCGTCGCGCCCCTGGACGATGACGTTGTACTCCCGGCCGCGATCGACGTAGGTCGTGACGATGCGCGACCCGAGCACGGTCTCCAGCGTCTGGCCGACGACCTCGAGCGAGATGCCGAGATCGGCCGCGCGGTCGCGATCGATGGCCACGCGCATTTGCGGTTTACGTTCTTTGTAGTTCGTTTGCGGGTTCTGTAGACCCGGGTTCTTTTCGGCCAGCGCGAGCATCTGATCCGACCACTTGGCCAGTGACTCGTAGTCCGGCCCACCGATCACGGCGTTCAGCGGCTGGCCGATTCCGCGACGACCGATGCCGCCCGGCGTGCCCTGACCGACTCGCACGCCCGGCAGCTTGCGCGCTTCCGCCACCAGCGGCTGCATGATCTCGCTCGCACTGTGCTCCCGTTCGCGCCACGGCTTGAAGATCACGAAGCCGCGCGCCGTATTGATGTTGCCCGTGCGCAGATCCGAGCCACCCTGGCCTGGAACGCGTATCAGGACGCGGTCGATTTCACCCTTTTCCATGGCGGCCATCTCGATCTGCTCGAGCTGCCGCGCGTAGCGGTCCATGTACTCCATGCTCGAGCCTTCGGGACCCTCGAGCGAAATCAAGGCGCGGCCGACATCCGCCTGCGGAGTGAATTCAGACGGCACGGAACGGAACGTCACGACGCCGAGCGCCACCAGCACGAGCACCACGGTCACGACCGTCCAGGGCCTGCGCATCACGACGTGCAACGCGCGACCGTAAAAGGCCGTGAGCGCCTTGAAGAATCGATCTATGGCGGCCGCGAAGCGATTCGGGACGGCATGATCCGGCAGCCGCGACGCCAACATGGGCGTGAGCGTGAGCGCCACGAATGCCGAGAACACGACCGCGGCCGCGAGCGTGAATCCGAATTCGCGGAACAGCCGGCCGATGTCGCCAGGCAGGAACGAGATCGGCACGAATACCGACACGAGCGTCAGCGTCGTCGCGATGACCGCGAAGCCGATCTCCTGCGTACCGGTAATGGCGGCGACCAACGACGGCTCGCCGAGCTCGGTGCGCCGGTGCACGTTCTCGAGCACGACAATCGCGTCGTCCACGACGAGGCCGATCGCGAGCACGAGCCCGAGCAACGTGAGCACGTTGATCGTGTAGCCCATCGCGTACATGACCGTCAGCGACGCCACGATCGAAACCGGAATCGTGACGGCCGGAATCAACGTGGCCCGCAGATTGCCGAGGAATAGATAGATGACTGTGAGCACGGAGACCAGCGCGAACCCCACGGCCACCAGCACCTCGCGCAACGCAGCCTCGATCGGCAGCGCATTGTCGATGCTGACGTCGAGCACGGTGTCTGGGGGAAGCGTGGGCCGTAAGCGTTCCGCCTCTTGGCGCACGCCGCGCGCGATATCGAGCGTGTTGCCCTTCGACTGCGCCTGAACCTGAAGCATCAGGCCGGGCTTGCCGTTCAGGCGGCTGTACGACCGCTCGTTCTCGGCAGCGAGCCGCACGTCGGCAACCTCGCCGAGCCGCACCAGATGTCCGTCGGCGCCACGCTTGATCACGAGATTGCGGAAGTCTTCCTCGCTGTCGAGTCCCACCATAGTCCGTAACGAGAACTCGCGAGTCCGCGATTCGAGCCGGCCCGCCGGCAGCTCGACGTTCTCACGGCGCAGCGCATCTTCGATGTCGCTGACGGCGAGGTTGTGCGCCGCGAGCGACTGGCGGTCGAGCCAGATGCGCATCGAATACCGCCGCCCGCCGATGATGCCGACGCTGGCGACACCGGGAACCGTCGACAGTCGGTCGACGAGGTTGCGCTCGGCGTAATCGGTGAGCTCGAGCATTGACAGCGTGTCGGAGCTGAACGCCAGGACCACGACCGAGTCCGCGTTCGCGTCTGCCTTCACGACCTGCGGCGGATCCGCATCCATCGGCAGTCTGGCGGCGACGCGCCCGATGCGATCGCGCACGTCGTTAGCCGCAGCGTCCGTGTCGCGGCTGATGTCGAACTCGATTCGAACCTGCGAGCGCTCGTCCTCGCTGTCCGATTCGATCTTGAGGATGCCCTCGATGCCGGCCACGGAGTCTTCGACGACCTGGGTGACCTTGGTTTCGATGACGGCCGACGACGCGCCGCGATAGGCGGTCGTGATCGAGACCACGGGTCGGTCGATGTCTGGGTACTCGCGGACGGACAGCCGCTGCAGCGATACGAGCCCGAAGATCACGAGCATCATGCTGAGCACGGTCGCGAAGACCGGCCTACGGACCGAAAGCTCCGCGATACGCATGCCCGTCAGCTCGGCGAGTTCGGCGGCGGCGTTTCCTGCACGGTGGCGCCGTCGCGAATGTTCTGGGTGCCTTCGACGACGACATGCTCATGCTCGTGCACGCCGTCGATGATCTCGACCGAACCGGGTTTGCGCTTGCCGGTGCGCACCTCGCGCCGTTGGACCATGTTGTCCTGCACGACGAACACATACGCCTTGCCGCGTTCCGGCACGATGGCCTCTTCGGGCACGAGCAACGTCGGTGCGAGCTCACCTTTCAGCGATACCGTCAGGAACATGCCCTGGCGCAACATGCCGTCGGAGTTCGGCAGCTCGGCGCGCACAGGGATCGAGCGAGTGACAGGATCGACTCGCGAATCTATGTTCGTCACTACGCCCGTGAACACGCGATCCGGCAATCCGGTGGCACGCGCCGCAATCGGCAACCCGCGCCGTACGACGAACAGCATCGTCTCCGGCACCGTGAAATCGAGCTTGATGGTCGACGTGTCGTCGAGCGTCGTGATGACGGTGCCGGGGCTCACGTAGCCGCCGACGCTGACGCGTCGGAACCCGGTAGTGCCACGGAACGGCGCGCGGAGCACCGTATCGGCGAGCCGCGACTTGGCGGCCGCGAGGCGCGCCTCATCGGCCTTCAGCGAGGCCTCGACCTGCTCGAAGTCGGCCGCTGACAGCGCCTGCCGCGCCCGCAGGTCGCGACTGCGATCGAACTGGCTGCGGGTCCGCGCCAGCGCGGCTTCGGCCTCGGCCACCGCCGCGCGGGATTCGGTGTCGTGCATCTCGACGAGCACGGAGCCTTCGGCGACTTCTTCGCCTTCTTTGAAGCGAATCGCCGTTACGGTGTTCGACACCTTCGAGGTGACCTGGATCGATTCTTGGGCCTGCGCGGTGCCGACGGCCTCGATCTCGAGTCCCATCGGCTCGACGTGCGCGATCGCGGTGACGACGCGCACGGCAGCGCTCCCAGCCCGTGCGGGCGCGGTGGCCGGGCGCTCCGCGCACGCGGTCAAGCCGACTGCCGCAGTAGCGGCCAGAAGCAGGGTGGACAGGGATGACATAACCGACCGGCAGCGATATTCAGTGCGTTTTATAGCACACGGCCGCCCCGCAGCCTCATCGAGAAAACTTTAGGGAGGCCAGCAGGCTACGTCGCCCCGCGGCCCTTCGCCACGCGCGCCGTCAGCGACTCGAGCGCGGCGAGCATGTCGATCGACGAGTCCAGGACGCCGAGCAGCGGATCGCCGTGCTTGCGCAGCCATTTGGCCGCCGTTCGGATGTTGAACCGCCCCAGCGTCAGGCGCGCATTGATCTGCCCCCACTCGAGCGGCATCGACACCGGTGCGCCCGGCAGCGGCCGTACACACAGCGGCGACACCAGCAACCGGCCGTGGCCGTTCTGCAGGTAATCGATGTAGACCTTGCCGTCGCGGTCCGACACGGCGCGGACGATCGTCGCAATGTCCGGCAGTGCGCGCACCGCAACTCGCGCGAGAAGCTCGGCCAGCGTGCGGGACTGCTCGTACGTGTAACGCGCACCCAGCGGGATCAGCACGTGTATGCCGGTGGAGCCGCTGGTCTTCACGAACGTCGGCAGCCCAACGTCGTTGCAGAGCCCGTGAAGGTAGCGCGCGATCTTGATGACGTCGGTGAGCGGCGCACCTTTCGGATCGAGATCGAGGATGCACCAGTCGGGTCGCTCGAGTGCCGCAACGCGGCTCGACCACACGTGCAGCGGAATCGTGCCCATGTTGGCGACGTACAGCAGCGAGGGCAGATCGTCGAGCACGAAGTAGCGGATCTCGCGCTCGGCGTGCTCGCTCCACATGGTTTCGAGCCGCAACCAGTCGGGCGCATATACGGGCGCGTCCTTCTGGAAGAACGACTTGCCGTCGATGCCATCCGGATAGCGCGTGAGCACGACCGGCCTGTCCTTCAAATAGGGCAACAGCCACTCCGAGATACCCTCGTAGTAGCCGACGAGATCGCCTTTCGTGAACCCATCGGCGGGCCAGAACACCTTGTCCAGGTTCGTGAGCGAGACGTGCGCGCGGCTCAGCCTCCGCGGTCTCCGCAGCGGGCAGTTCCTCGGCGAGCTCCTCGACTGCGGCATCCGCGCCGGGCCACACACACTCTTCCGCGCGCTTGTCCTGGCGCAGACGCAGATACACGGGCTGACGCAACAGTCCGTCGGTCGTACGCTGCTTGAACTTGACCTGCACGACCGGTCCAACGGCGAGCCACACGTCGCCCCGCTCCGCATTGGCGGCCGCAGGCGGAGCGGCGGGTGCGAGCGCGCGGAGCAACGGTTCGAGCGCCGTGAAGTCGCGTTGCGCGAAGCCGCTGCCGACCCGACCGGCATACGTCAGCTCACCCTGGCGATACTGTGCGAGCAGCAGCGCACTGAACCCGCTTCCGCCGTTGCTCGCCGGCGAGAAACCCACGACGACGAAGTCGTCGGACTTCGCCGCGTTGACCTTGACCCAGTCGGCCGAGCGCTTCGTCGCATATGGCGACGCGGCACGCTTGCCGACGACGCCTTCGAGGCCCATGCGCTCGGCTTCGGCGAACATCGCCTCCCCTTCGGTTTCGATGTGCTCGGAGTAGCGCAGCGCGCCGGCCGTCGGCAGCAGACCGCGCAGCGCGGCCTTGCGCTCGGTCAGCGGCAGCGGGCGCAGGTCGAGACCGTCGAAGTACGGCAAATCGAATACGTACAGGCTCGCGGGCAGCTCGACGGCGGCACGCACAACGTCGGCGCGCCGCGTGAGGCGGCCGCGCTTTTGCAGCAACGCGAAGCTCGGCAGCCCGCGGTCGTCGATCACGACGACCTCACCGTCGAGGATGAAACGCGGGAACGGCAGAGCCGCCACAACCTCCGCGATCTCGGGGAACACCGCCGTGTAGTCGTGGCCTGCCCGCGTGTAGAGCGTCACGACGCCGTCGCGCTTTTCGCCGAACAGCCGGTAGCCGTCGTACTTCAGCTCGAACACCCAGCCAGCCGATGAGAACGGCTTGCCCGGCGTCGCCAGCATCGGCTTCAGGTCCTTCGCGAGCACGTCGCGCGGCTTGGCGCCCGCTTTGCGCAGCTGCGCCGCGATCGCGGCACCGCGCGGGTCACCTGCTGCGAGCTGCTCGACGGTGCGGCCTGACATGACCGAGTCGTGTGGATAGTCGTCCGTGCCCTGCTCGCTCGCGTAGGCGTCGCGCTCCTTGATCAGCAGCCACTCGTCCTTGCCGCGCTTCGTCTTCACGAGCGTCCACTTGCCGCGCAGCTTGTGGCCGCGTAACTCGAACAGCAGCTTGCCCTTCTCGAACCCGGCAGCGTAGTCGTTCAGCGGCACCCACAGCCCGCGATCCCAGACGATGACGGCGCCCGCACCGTAATTGCCGGGCGGAATAACGCCTTCGAAGCTCGCGTATTCGACCGGGTGATCCTCGACGTGGACTGCCAAACGCTTGTCGGCCGGGTTCGGCGACGGGCCTTTTGGCACGGCCCAGGACTTCAACACCCCGTCCTGCTCGAGGCGGAAGTCGTAGTGCGTCCGCCGCGCCGCATGCTGCTGGACCACGAACCGGTGGCTCGCCACGCCGGCCGTGCCGAACGGCTCGGGGGTTCGATCCGGCATGCGCTTTGCGCGATAAGTCTCTAAGTTGCCGATATTTTTTGTTGTCACGGCGAAAACGAGGATATATGATCCGACCATGCCAGCGCGAGCGATATCCGCGGCCACCATCTCGTTCGGGCTCGTTTCGATCCCGGTCAAGATGTATTCCGCCGCCGAGCCGAAGAGCGCGCTCTCATTCAATCAAATTCATCGCAAGGACGGCTCGCGCGTCAAGCAGCAGCTGATCTCCTCGCGCTCGGGCGAAGTCGTGCCGCGCGAGGAAATCATCAAAGGCTACGAGTTCGCGAAGGACCAGTACGTGCTGTTCGAGCCCGAGGAGCTGAAAGCCCTCGAAGCCGCGTCCACGCATACGATCGATATCGTCGAATTCCTGAACGCCGAGCAGATCGAGCGGCGCTATCTCGACAAGGTCTACTACCTCGGCACGGAAAAGGGCGGCGCGCGCGCATACAAGCTGCTGGCCCAGGTGCTACTCGAAACTAAACGCATCGCGCTTGGCAAATATTCTGCGCGCGGTAAACAGTACCTCGTACTCGTCCGGCCCTTTGAGAACGGGCTCGTCATGGAACAGCTGCACTACCCCGACGAGCTGCGCTCCTTCGCCGAAGTGCCGATCGAGGACGCCGCGGTTAAACCGGCCGAGCTGAAGCTCGCGACGCAGCTCGTCGAGCAGGCCGCGACCGACGAGTTCCATCCCGAGCAGTACAAAGACGAAGTTCGCGAACGCATGCTGGCGCTGATCCAGCGCAAGATCGAAGGCGAGGACATCACGCTGACACCGACCGCAGAGCCGGAACACAAGATCATCGACATCATGGCCGCGCTCAAGGCCAGTCTCGCCGCCGGCAAGAAGCCCGCGCAATCTGCGCAGCCCGCGGAAAAGAAACCCGCCAAGGCCAAGGCGCCCGCGAAAAAACGCGCTGCCAAGTAACACGCCAGATGAAGGCGTATTCGACGCGCGAGGTTGCCGACCTGCTCGGACTCTCGCCTACTCGCGTGCGTGCGCTGGTACGTTCCGGCATCGTGACACCGGGCCGCGACGACAAAGGGCCGCGCCGCGTTCTCGTTCCAGGACCTCGTACTGCTACGCACAGCCAAGGGGCTCGGCGACGCGAACCTGTCGGCGCGCCGCATCACGAAAATGCTTCGTGCGCTCGCGAGCGCAGTTGCCGACCGATCGGCCGCTCTCGGCCGTTCGTGTGCAGATCGACGGCGATCGCGTGATCGTGCGCGACAGCAACAGCAGTTGGGAGCCGGAGTCCGGCCAGCGCGTACTCGATTTCTCGATCCGCGAGCTCGGCGAAAAGGTCGCGCCGCTGGCGCGCGACATCGGTGCAGCGAGCGCTGCGCAGCGCCTCGAGTGCCGACGATCTGTTTCACGGCGCGCTCGAAAGCGAGCAGATCGGTGCCAACGACGACGCTGAAGCCGCCTATCGCAGCGTACTCGCCGCCGAGCCCGCGCATGTTGCCGCGCGCATCAACCTGGGCCGTCTGCGCCACGCGGCGAGGTCGCTCGACGAGGCCGAACGGCTCTACCGGGAGGCGCTCGAGCTCGATCCGAATCACCCGACCGCACGATTCAACCTTGGCGTAGTGCTCGAGGATCGTGGCGCGACAGGCGAGGCTATCGAAGCGTACCGCGAAGCCGCGCGCCTCGACCCGCGTGTCGCGGACGTGCATTTCAACCTCGCGCGACTCTATCAACAGGCCGGCGATCAGCAGGCCGCGATTCGCCACTTCGCACGTTTCAAATCATTGACGCGAGACGGCGCCGAGTAGAGCCGCTAGACGGCGCGCTCGAGAAATTTCGCGGCGAGCTTCGGCCCCGTGGCCGCATCCTCGTGCTTGAAGTACACGTGCGCCGACTTCAGTGCGGCGGTGTGCAGCCGGGTCAGCCATGCGTCGAGATCCGCATCCGTGTAATCGACCTTGCGCAGACGCAGATACGCCCAGTCCGCCGTCCAGGGCGCCGGTGTGAACCCGGCAGCTTCCTCGCTCTGCACGACAGCCAGGTTCCGACTCGCCAGCAGATCGTAGACCGCGGGCGCAAACCACGATTCGTGGCGAAACTCGAACGCGACGTGGCACCCCGCCGGCAGCTCTTGAACGAACGCCGCGAGCACATCGCTATCGCATTTGAAGAATGGCGGCAGCTGGACGAGCAGCGGCCCGAGGCAAGGCCCGAGCGTCTCGAGTGCTTGTCAACAGCACGCGGAAGTCATCCCCGCACTCCCGAAGGCGTTTCACGTGCGAGATGCGTCGCGGCGTCTTCACCGCAAAACTGAACGACTCGGCCACCTGCGACCGCCAACCCTCGAGCAGAGCGGCCGTGGGCAGCCGATAGAACGTGTTGTTGATCTCGACGGTGGGCAGTCGCTGCGCATAGTGGGCGAGCATCTCGCGCGCAGGCAGCTTCGGCGGATAGAACTCGCCGCACCACTCCTTGTACGAGAAACCGCTGGTCCCGGCGAAAAGGTGCATCGACAACCTCACATTTCACGGCCGGCGCGAGTGGCGCTATGCTGGGGGTACAGCTGCGAACTCCGACGGCATCTCCTTGCGATGCTAGACGGCGCCGCCGGCCGGTCGCAAGCGTTCCCAGAGACGGAGCAAATGCAACAGTACGCGCAGATCCATGCCCAGTTGCTCGCGAAACAGTCAGAGCTGTCGCGACGACTGCAGAGCATCAAGGACAATCTCACGGGCGGGCGCAGCGCCGATTCGCAGGAGCAGGCGCAGGAGCTCGAGAACGCCGAGGTCGTCGACGCGCTCGGCAACGAGGCGCGCAACGAGATCAGCAGGATTGCGCGCGCGCTCGATCAGATCAAGAACGGCACGTACGGCGTGTTGCATGGATTGCGGGGAGACGATTCCCATGGCCAGGCTCGAAGCCTATCCGTTCGCCGACCGCTGCATTCGCTGCGCGACGGCGGCGGAATCCGCAACAACGCCACCGCTAGGTTAGGCGCGCCACTCACCTCGCCGAGGCACGTACGCGCTCGGCCACGTGCTCCGGACGAGCCGCAGCGAACTCCTTCCATAACCCCGCTTCGACCCCGGCCGACTCGCTCGGCCGCGGCCCGTTTGATCGGACCATACCCACGCACCTCGTGCGGCAGCTTCGCGAGCCGCACGGCCACGTCGAACGCGAGCATCCGTCAGCTCGGCTTCGATGCGATCGAGCGCCGCCTCGTAGCGACGGATCTGCTCGCGCTCGAGCCGCCGATCAGCGCCGTAGCGGAACGGGTCGAGCCAGGTTCCGCGGATCCCTTTGAGCCGGGCCAGCACCCGCAGCACGGGTACGATCCATGGCCCGAACTCGTACTTCTTCGGCCGGCCCGTGGCCGGATCGAGCCGCGCGAACAGCGGTGGCGAGAAGTTGAAGCTCATGCGAGCTGCTGGTACCGAAGCTGCGCCGGATACTGTCGACGAACTCGGGCGCGGTATGCAGGCGCGCGACCTCGTACTCGTCCTTGTACGCGAGCACATTGAAGTAGTTGCGCGCGACGGCCTCCTGCAGCTCGCGGCTGGCGGGCCGAACCCGCGCCTCGAGGGCCGCGATGCGCTCGACGCGCGTGCGATAGCGGCCCGCATAGGCGCGGTCCTGATACGCGGTGAGGAACTCGACCCGACGCGCGATGACGTCTGGCAACGCTGTCGCCGGCGCGGTGGCGACGTCGCGCGCATTCGCGAGCCTATCGACTTGCTCCGGGCTCTCGGCCGCGAACCGGCCCCAGTCGAACGCGAGCTTGTTCTCGTCGACGTTGCGGCCGTACAGCTCGAGCGCGCGATACAGCGCGGCACCCGACACCGGCAACAGACCCGCGCTGAAACGCGAAACCGAGCATCAGCACGTTCGCGCCGATGCTGTCGCCGAGCAACGCAGACGCGAGGCGAGTGGCGTCGAGCGTCGCCAAACCGTCGGCGACGGCTCACGGCGCGCAGCTGTTGCAGCAGGCTCACGCCCGGAAACAGGAAGTCGCGCTCGCGGATGAAGCTCGGCGGCATTTCCTCGTGCGTGTTCACGATGACGGCCGAGCGGTCCGCCGCCAGCATCGCCAGTGGCTCTCTGCCGGCGGCTACGACCAGGTCCGCGCCGAGCAAGCACGTCGACTTGCCCGGCCGGGATCCGCATGCCGTGTAGGCGCTCGCGATCGTCGCGATCCGCACGTGCGACAGCACGGCGCCAAATTTCTGCGCGAGCCCCGTCTGGTCCAGCTGCACCACGTGCTTGCCTTCGAGATGCGCCGCGAGACCGAGCAACCCGCTGGCTGTCACTACGCCGGTGCCGCCGACGCCTGCGATAAGAATGTTGTGCACGGCGTCGATCGGCGCCTGCTTCGGTTCCGGCAAACTCGGCAGCGAGGCGCTGGCCAGCGGCCGCGGCGGATTGCGCTTCGCGCCGCGCAGCGTCACGAAGCTCGGGCAAAAGCCTTCGAGGCAGCTGAAATCCTGGTTGCATGACGACTGATTGATGCGTCGCTTGCGACCGAACTCGGTCTCGAGCGCCATGACCGAAAGGCAGTTCGATTGCACGTTGCAGTCGCCGCAACCCTCGCACACGAGCTCGTTGACCACGACACGCTTGTCGGGCGTGGGCACGAGCCCGCGCTTGCGCTTGCGATGCAGCTCCGCCGCGCAGGTCTGGTCGTAGATCAGCGCCGACACGCCGGCGACCTCGCGCAACTCGCGCTGCAGCACGTCGAGCTCGCGCCGATCGTGCACGATGACGCCCGGCGGCAGATCGCGCACCGCGGCGTACTTCGGCGGATCGTTCGTCACGACCATGATCGGCTGCACGCCTTCGGCCACGAGCTGCTGCGCAACGCGGGCCACGGTCAGATGGCCTTCGACGGGCTGGCCGCCCGTCATCGCCACCGCGTCGTTGAACAGGATCTTGTAGGTCATGTTCACGCCGGCGGCGACGGCCGCACGAATCGCAAGAATGCCCGAGTGGGCGTACGTCCCGTCACCCAGGTTCTGGAACACGTGCTTCGTCTCGGTGAACGGCGCCTGGCCGATCCACGTGGCGCCCTCGCCGCCCATCTGCGTGAACGTGACGTTATCGCGGTCCATCCAGGCCGCCATGTAGTGGCAGCCGATGCCGCCGACCGCGCGGCTGCCCTCGGGGACACGCGTCGAAGTGTTGTGCGGACATCCGGAGCAAAAGTGCGGCTGCGCGCTGCACCTCGATCGCGGCCGGCGCCGAGCCGCCGCTCCTGCTGCTCGAGGAAACGCACACGCGCTTCGATGTCGGTGCTCGAGTGGAAGCGTCGCATGCGGCGCGCGAGCACGCGCGCGATCGAGGCCGGGGTCAGCTCGCCCGTCGACGGCAGCAACCACTCGCCGCGCTCGTCGCGTTTACCGATGATCAGCGGGCGCTGTTTCGCCTGCCAGTTGTACAGCTGCTGCTTCAGCTGATCCTCGACGACGCCGCGCTTCTCCTCGACGACCAGAATTTCCTCGAGCCCGGTCGCGAATTCGCGGATCGCTTCCGGCTCGAGCGGCCAGCTCATGCCGACCTTGAACAGCTTGAGACCCACCTCGCTCGCGCGTTTGGCGTCGATGCCGAGGTCCTCGAGCGCCTGTAGCACGTCGAGGTGCGCTTTACCCGTCGTCACGATCCCGAGGCGCGGATAACGGCTGTCGATCACGACTCGGTTCAGTGCATTCGCGCGCGCGAACGCGAGCGCCGCGTCCAGCTTGTAACGCTGCAGCCGATATTCCTGATCGTTCGGTGGGTCCGGCCAACGGATGTTCAGGCCGCCTGCGGGCAACGCGAACTCCGGCGTCACGATGCGCAGCTCGCTCGGATTCAGCGCGAAGCTCTGCGTGGCATCGGCCGTTTCCTGCGTGACCTTCAGCGCGATCCAGCAACCGCTGAAGCGCGATAACGCATAGCCGTACAGGCCGAGCTCGACGATCTCCTGCACGTTGGCGGGCGCGAGCACGGGAATCGATGCGTCGATGAACGCGTACTCGCTCTGATGCGGCAGCGATGACGACTTGCAGGTGTGGTCGTCGCCGGCGACGGCCAGCACGCCGCCGTACTTCGACGTACCGGCGGCGTTGCCGTGCTTCAGCGGGTCACCGGACCGGTCGACCCCGGGGCCTTTGCCGTACCACATGGCGAACACGCCGTCGTAGCGGGCGCCGGCGAACAGGTTTGCCTGCTGGGTGCCCCAGATCGCCGTGGCCGCAAGGTCCTCGTTCAGGCCGGGCTCGAAACGGATGTGGGCGGGCTCGAGGTACGGCGCCGCGCGCCAGAGCTCACGGTCGAGGCCGCCGAGCGGCGAGCCGCGATAGCCCGAGACGAAGCCGGCGGTGTTCAGGCCGGCCAGGCGATCGCGGTGGCTCTGCGCGAGAAGCAGTCGCGTCAGGGCCTGGAGCCCCGTGATGAAGATGGTGTCGGGGGTAGCGAACCCGTACCACTCATCGAGACGCGCGATCTGCCGCAGCTGCATCCTTCCGGTCGTCCTCGCGCCTTCACGCCCGATGCGGGCCACGCGCATTATGGACCATTTCGCGCCGCGCCGGTTCGGCGAATTTCAGCTGAATTGACCGCGGAGCACGTCGGCGAGCAACGACGGATCGACGTTGCCGCCGGACAGAATCACGCCGACGCAGCGTTTGTCGCGAGACGGCGACGCGAGCGCGGCGGCGAGCGCCGCGGCACCGGACGGCTCGACCACGACTTTCAGGTGCTGCACGGCCGCGGCCATCGCTGCACGAACTGCGGCGTCATCCACGGTGACAGCGCCGGCGAGCTCGCGCCGATTGATCGCGAACGTGATCTCGCCCGGCAACGGCGCGCGGAGTCCATCGCAGAGCGTAGTGTGACCGCCGCCGCCTGGCACGCGCTGGCCGGCCGCCAGCGAACGCACGTGGTCGTCGTAGCCCTGCGGCTCGACGGCGTATACGGCGCAGCGGGGGAAACAGGACTTGATCGCAAGTGCCGAGCCCGCGACAAGACCGCCGCCGCTGCACGGCACGTACAGCGCGTCGAGGCTCGCGCCGCGCGCCTGCACCGCCCGCCCGAGCTCGAGCGCAGCCGTGCCCTGCCCGGCCACGATGCGCGCGTCGTCGAACGGCGGCACGAGCACGGCGCCGCGCTCCGCCGCCAGGCCCGCGGCGATCTTCTCCCGATCGTCGCGGTCGCGGTCGTAGAGCACCACCTCGGCACCCCACGCGCGCGTGCCCGCGAGCTTCACCGCCGGCGCGTCGCTCGGCATCACGATCGTCGCCTGCATTCCGAGCCAGTGCGACGCGAGCGCCACGGCCTGCGCGTGGTTGCCAGAGGAGAACGCCACGACGCCGCCGCGCCGCTCTGCCTCGCGTGAGCTGCAACAGACGATTCAATGCGCCGCGAATCTTGAAGCTGCCGGAATGTTGCAGACACTCGGCCTTCAGTAGCACGCGCGTACCGGCGAGCCGATTCAGCGTCTCGGACTCGAGCACGGGTGTCTCGACGAGCCGCCCGCGCATGCGCGCGGCGGCGGCGGCGACATCGGCAACGGTCGGCAGATCGGTATTCATGAGTGCGCGGAAACGCGGCCGGTAGTCTAGCTCAGGTACACTCGCGCAGCCCGCAGCCTGGGTCGAATCCACTCGCACGCATGCTCATCCGCCCCACTGGTCCGCTTCGAGCACGTCGACGTCGCCCTCGAGGGCGTGCCGATCCTGCACGACATCAGCTGGCAGCTGCATCGCGGCGAGCACTGGGGCATCGTCGGCGCGAACGGCAGCGGCAAGAGCACGCTGCTCGGCCTGATCGGCGGCACCGTATGGCCGGCGCCCGGCAGCGGCGAGCGCCGCTACGACTTCGGCGCCGGCACCGAAACCGACGCCGTACGCGCGCGCAGCGAGATCGTGCTCGTGAGCCACGAGCTGCAGGACCGCTACGCGCGCCTGAACTGGAACTTCACCGCGCTCGACGTCGTGCTGTCCGGCGTCTATCGCACCGACGTGCCCCGCCGCCGGCCAGCAACCGAGCAGCGCAGCCGCGCCCTCGCCGTGCTCCGCCGGCTCGGCGTGACGCACCTCGCGGAGCGGCGGTTCCTCGAGCTCTCGCGCGGCGAGCAGCGGCGCGTACTGATTGCTCGCGGCGTGGCGTTCGGACCGACGGTGCTGCTGCTCGACGAGCCCGCCAGCGGTCTCGACGCGGCTGCACGACTGGAGCTCGCCGCATGCTTACAGCTCGCCGCCGCCGAGTGCACGCTCGTGTGCACGGCGCACGTCGCAGACGACCTGCCGCCGATGATTGCGCGCTACCTTGACGATCGAGCGCGGCCGCATCGTCGCAGGCCGAATCGCGCACGGCCGCCGACGCCACCGTCGCCGGAGCCGGCCGAGCGCACCTCGCGGGTCGAGGAGCGGGCAGGTCCGCCCCCGCCGAGCTCCTGACGAGGCCCTGATCGCACTCGAGCACGCGGACGTGTGGCTCGGTACCCGGCACGTGCTGCGCGACGTCTCGTGGCGGCTCGAGCCCGCGCAGCACTGGCTCGTGACGGGCGCCAATGGCTCGGGCAAGAGCACGTTCCTGCGGCTGTTGCACGGCCAGCTGCGCCCCGCGCTCGGCAGCGAGATCCGCTGGCCCGCGCTCGGCAACCCTCGCAACGTGTGGGAGCTGCGGAAGCGGATCGCGTGGCTGTCGCCGGAGCTGCAGGCCGCGTATCGCTACCCTTCCACGGTTCGCGCCTGCGTGGCGTCGGGCTTCGAGTCGAGCATCGGCCAAACGCGCGCGTTGACGACCGCGGAAATCGCGCGCGTCGACGAACTGCTCGTGGAGTTCGAGCTCACGGAACTGGCCGACCGCGCGCTGCGTACGCTGTCGTACGGACAGGCGAGGCGCGCGTTGATCGCCCGAGCGCTCGTCAATCGGCCGCGTGTGCTGCTGCTCGACGAACCCTGGGAAGGTCTCGACGCGCTCAATGGCCGAGCTATTGAATCGCACGCTCGCCGCCGTTACGCGGCAGCACACGCAGCTCGTGTGCGCGTCGCATCTGGCAGCGCATCGCGGCCACTTCACGCACGAGCTCGTGCTCGAGGCGGGCCGCGTCAGTCGTTCCGCGCCACTCGCACGGGGCTAGAAGTGGTGACTGTGGGCACGCCGCACCGCGCGGAAGTTCCGCCAGTGCGCAACCGCGAGCAGCACGCTCGCCGCGACGTTGACCGCGGTCTCGACGCCGGTCGTCCACACGCCGTGGCCCGCAACGCCGCGAACGCCAGCACCGCGATCGCGACGGCGCCTGAGCAGCACGATCGTCGCGCCTCGGTGAGCGTGGTAGCCGAAGGCGAAGCCGAGCACGCTGCTCGGCACGACGAACCACAGCATCAGGGTGTGGAATGCCGCGTCGTTCAACCCATACGTCAGCGCCAACACCGGCAACAGGGCGACGACGACGGGGACGGCCAGGCAGTGCACGATGCAGATCGTCGACAGCACGATGGCGACATGGTCGAAGTACTTGGAGATCAGCATCGGCTCGGGGCTTCGAAGACTGCGCACGGCTCTTTGGGCCGGCGAGCATACCGCAGTTTGCGGCGCCGCTTTCTGGCCTCGCCGGAAGCAGCTCGCTACCATCTTCCGGAGCGGATCGCGGAGAGATCGAAATGCAGCTAGCGGGTAAGACGATACTGATCACGGGCGCTGGTCGCGGCCTGGGCGCGGCGATGGCCATAGGGCTTGCCGAGCGGGGCGCGAACCTGGCGCTCGTCGACCTCGATGCCGCCGGGCTCGATGCCGTGCGCAGCGCGTGCGAGAAGCGCGGCGCCCGCGCGGCCACGTACGCCGCCAACGTCGCGGTCGAAACGGACGTGGTCACGACGTTCGACCGCGTCGTTGCCGACTTCGGCCGGCTCGACGTGGCCATCGCGAATGCGGGAATCCTGCGCGACGGCTTGCTCGTGAAGGTCAAAGACGGTGCGATCGTCGACAAGCTCGCGCTCGCCCAATGGCAGGCCGTGATCGACGTGAATCTGACCGGCGTATTCCTCACGCGGCCGCGAAGCCGCGGAACGCATGATCCGGCTCGGCAACGGCGGCTGCATCGTGAACATCTCGAGCCTGTCGCGGGCCGGCAATTTCGGTCAGAGCAACTACTCGGCGGCGAAGGCTGGCGTCGCTGCGCTGACGGTCGTCTGGGCAAAGGAGCTTGCGCGTTTCGGCATTCGCGTGAACGCCATTGCGCCCGGCTTCATCAAGACGGAAATGGTTGCGGGCATGAAACCGGAAATGCTCGCGAAGATGGCGGCCGGCATACCGCTGAAACGTCTCGGTATACCCGGGGAGATCGCGCAAGCAGTGGCCTTCCTGCTGGAGAACGACTACATGGACGGCCGAATCCTGGAGGTCGACGGGGGTCAGCGCCTCTGAGAAAACGATCAGCCATACAAGGGTAGCGAGCTTTCGGTTGCCGGCCAAACCATGCGCAGAGTGAAATGAACGCTAATTGATCAGCTCGTGTAAGCGCGCTCGCCCTGCGCGCAGCAGCTCTCGGACTCGTCCAGTCAACCGACGCACGCTCTCAAGCGCGATCCGCAGACGACTCTCGCGATGCGCCGTAACGCTGAACCCCAGGAACTTCCGCTCCCACGGCCGCGCCACCGCGCTCTTTTGAGCATTGATACTCAGGCGCAAGGTATCCTCGAGGAACACCTTGATCCCGCTCATCACTCGCTCGCCCGCTACGCGACTGCCGACGTAGATGTTGCAGTCGTCTGCATAGCGGCAGAACGCGAGGCTCCGTCGTTCCAGTTCCCGATCCAGATCGTCGAGCAGGACGTTCGATAACAACGGCGACAGCGGCCCGCCTTGCGGTGTGCCTTCTGTGCGCGCCTCGACCACCCCTGCTCGCATCATCCCGGCTTCCAAGAACCGGCGAATCAACTTCAGCACTCGTGCATCACCGACTCGCCGCGCCACCCGCGCCATCAGCACATCGTGATTGACTCGATCGAAGAACTTCTCCAGATCGATGTCCACCACCCAGCGCTTACCTTCACGGATGTACGCCTGCGCTTGCCGTACCGCTTGATGCGCCCCGCGCCCCGGCCGGAAGCCGTAGCTCCCCTCCGAGAACGTTGGCTCGAACAGCGGTTGCAGCACTTGGTGCAACGCTTGCTGGATCAGTCGATCCACTACCGTCGGCACGCCAAGTGTTCGTACTCCGCCGTTCGGCTTCGGTATGTCCACTCGTCGCACCAGCTGCGGCACGTATCGGCCATCCAACAACGCCCTCTTCACGCTCGGCCAGTGCATCACGAGCCAGTCTTTGAGCTCGGACACCGGCATCTCGTCGACGCCGGCCGCGCCCTTGTTCTCGACTACTCGTTGATACGCCAGCCGCAGGTTGCTGCGTTCAACCACTCGCTCCATGAGCTGTCGCTCCGGTGGCTCGTGGCTCTCCGATTTCGTTCGCTCGGATGTCGCCGTGCAGACCTCAGCACCGAGCGGCGCAGTGCCGGAGTTCCGCTCCGCACCTCGCGACTCGGCCGCCCTTGCGAGCGCAAAAAGGCCGGCAACCCGAAAAGGGTTGCCGGCCAAGTTAGGGAACGCTAGTAGAGGAGACAGCTACTAGCCCAAGTTGTATCCCTGCTCGTCATGCAGACTGAGGTCGAGACCCACCTCTTCCTGCTCTTCACTGACGCGTATTCCGATGATCGCGTCGAGCACCTTCAGGATGATGAAGCTCACGAACGCCCGAGTAGACCAGGTCGTCACGACGCCGATAGCCTGCAACTCGATCTGACCACCGAGCGTGACACCGTCCGGCAGGCCTACGCCGCCGAGATCCGCATCGATGAACACACCCGTCAGCAGCGCGCCGATGATGCCGCCGATGCAGTGGACTCCGAAAGCGTCGAGCGAGTCGTCGTAACCGAACATCTTCTTGAGCTTCACGACCGACAGAAGCACAGCGAAGCCCGCCGCCAGGCCGATCACGATCGAGCCCATTGGCCCGACGAAACCCGAGGCCGGCGTGATCGCAACCAGACCCGCGACGGCGCCGGACGCGATACCGAGAGCGCTCGGCTTCCCATGAGTCATCCACTCGGCGAACATCCAGGCCAACGCGGCAGCCGCCGTGGCGATTTGCGTCACCGCCATCGCCATGCCGGCAGTGCCGTCCGCCGCGAGCTCGCTGCCCGCGTTGAAGCCGAACCAGCCGACCCAGAGCATGCCCGCGCCGACGACCGTGAGAACCAGATTGTTCGGCTTCATCGCCGTCTGGGGAAACCCTTGCGCTTGCCGAGCACGAGTGCCGCCACCAGACCCGCAATACCGGCGTTGATGTGCACGACCGTGCCGCCCGCGAAGTCCTTGACGCCCCAGGTGCCGAGCCAACCGCCGCCCCAGACCCAGTGTGCGATCGGGCCATAGACGAGCGTGAGCCACAAGGCCATGAACCACATCATCGCCGAGAACTTCATGCGCTCGGCAAACGCGCCGACGATCAGAGCCGGCGTGATGATTGCGAACGTGAGCTGGAACATCGAGAACACGCTCTCTGGAATCACGCCGCTTATCGCATCGACGGTCACGCCCTTTCATGAACGCCTTGTCGAGGCTACCGATGACCAGCCCAACATCGGGGCCGAACGCCAGCGAATAGACGTAAAGAGCCCAAAGCACGGTCACGAGACAGGTGATCGCGAAGCACTGCATCATCACCGACAGCGCGTTCTTCGCGCGGACCATGCCGCCGTAGAACAGCGACAAGCCCGGGATCGTCATCAACAGCACCAATGCTGTCGACGTCATCATCCAGGCGGTGGCCCCCGAATCGAGCATCGGGGCGGCGGCCGGCGCATCCTGCGCCGCGACGATACCCGGCAGAGCCAGTATCAGCGGTACAAAGGCCCATACCGCGGTCTTGAAGATCTTCATTGTTATCCTCCTAAATTGACTAAAGCGCGGCGTCGCCGGTCTCGCCCGTGCGGATGCGTACCGCGTGGACGAGATCGAAGACGAACACCTTGCCATCGCCGATTGAGCCGGTGCCCGCCGCGCTGATGATGGCTTCCACAGCCTGGTCGAGCAGCGAGTCGGGCACGGCCGCCTCGATCTTGGTCTTCGGTACGAAGTCCACGGTGTATTCGGCACCGCGGTAGAGCTCTGTGTGGCCCTTCTGCCGGCCGAAGCCCTTGACCTCCGTCACCGTCAAGCCCTGGACGCCCGCCTCGGCCAACGCCTGGCGTACGTCCTCGAGCTTGAACGGCTTGATCACCGCCGTAATAAGCTTCATCGCAGTAACCTCATTGTTGTGTTCATGATCGTTCTTACTTGCCGCCGAGCGCGAACGTCTTCTTGATGCCGAACACGAGCGCGTTGTCCTGGCCGACACCGTTGCCGGTGACGTTCAGGTCGGTGCTGTGGTCCCACGCGACGTTCAGGTCCACGTCCAGGTCCTTCAGGTGCGTCGTGTAGCCGATCTCGAAGTAGCTGCCGCTGAAGTCCTGGCTGAAACCGCCGACCTTGTAGTAAGGACCCTTCTCCGGCTGGATCGTGATGGACGTGAACGTGTAGTCCTGCTTATTGCCGAACCCGTCCCACTTACCGACCGCTACGTCGAGCGAGAAAATGCCGTAGTAGAGGCCGAGGTTGATTTCGTTGTACGTGTCGTCGAAGTCGTCGCTGTAGAAGTAGCCGGTATAGCCGACCTTCCACTTGACCTTGTCGCCGGCCGAGTAGCCGAAGTACAGGTCGTTCTCGAGGCCCAGGCCGACGTCCGCATCCCAGTTGCCGATGTAGAAGCCGCTGTCCGTGGAATAGTCGACGCCCGCATACGCGGACGAGCTGTTTTGAAAGATGCCGCGGAAGATGTAGTCGCTCGACCAGCCGATGTTGGCGGTGGCCGTGCCCGCCATCGAGGTCGCCGGTACCGCTGCCGCGGCCGACAGAACAAGAACAGGAATCAATGTTTTAGTCTTCATAGCGCTTAAGCTCCTTGCGCAGGTGTTTGGTTTCGAACGGCCGCAACTTTGCAGCATCCGTGCCAGCACTCGGAGGCTTTTGAAAACAAGGAGTTAGAGGGTGCGAGGGGGCTCGCCTCGGGGTCCAAACGCACCGTCATGGTGCGCGATTTGCACCGCAATGGAGCAGCGTGCGACGCGGCATCACAGATCTACGCGCGGCGCGCGCGCGCCTCAGTTCTCGTCGGGAGCCACCGTCAGGCGCAAGCCCTCGAACGCCTCGCGCACGACGATCTGGCAGGACAGACGCGACCTTTCCGGATCGAACGACGCGTGATCCTGCAGCATGCTCTGCTCCTCGTAGCTGCGCCGCGGCAGCCTGCCGATCCAGGTCGGATCGACATACACGTGGCAGGTGGCGCAGGCGCACATGCCGCCGCAGATGGCCTCGACGCTGCGCGGCAGCGTGCGAATGTTCTCCATGATCGAAAGGCCCGCGCGCGCGTCGACCGCGACCTCGCGTCCGTCCTTGTCGGTGACGACGAGCTTGACCATGGGGATTCGGTGAGAATGACGCCCGCGGAGTCGGGGCGGCGCGACTATAGCAGACGGACCCGCGCGGAGCCGGACGCTCAGCGGGAGTTGTAAGGATCGAACCCGCCGCCGGTATCGCCCCGCTTCTGGGCGCGTGCGGGATCGGCGGGCTTCGCACCCTTTTGGCGCCGCCCGGTCTTCCGGCGCGCTTGGCGCCGGATTTGCCTGGCGCAGTCTGCTTGGCGGCCGGGGCCTTCGTGGCCGCGCGCGGGTCGGCACCGCGCATGACGGGCACCTTCTGCGTGGGCTCGATCGCGAGGTCTTTGTTCTCGAGGCGCTTCAGCAGGATCGACGTGCTATCGAGGGCGGCACGCGCCCACTGCCAGACGTTGCGGCCGCGGTTGTCGACCACGACGCGGCCCGGGCGGCCCTCTTCGACCGGCGTTTCCTGCCGGCGCGGGAGTCTCTTTGTCCACTGGACGGCCCATATTCTGTCAAATGGCTTGCCAGCTCTCCTGACTGCAACGATGCCAGCAATCCCGCCACCGCGCCGTTAGCGCAGTCACAATTCCGCCGTTCGGAGCAGCGCCAGCGCGGCTGCGTGCAGCTCCGGCGTCGCCGCCGCGACGACGTAGCCGCCCTGTCAGGGGCTTGTCGCCGCGCCAATCGGTGACCACGCAGCCTGCACCCTCGAGGATCGGCAACAGAGGCACGATGTCGAACGGCTTCAGCTGACCTTCGACGACGAGATCGACGAAGCCGGCCGCCAGCATCGCGTAGTTGTAACAATCGCCGCCGAAGCGGTGCAGCAGGCAACGCCCCGCGAGTGTGTTGAACGCCGCCAAGCGCGCGCCCGCAAACATGTCCGGATGCGTGCATGCGAGGACAGCCTGGTCGAGCGCCGTGCAGGCGCGCCGCCGCAAACGCACGCGCTGATCCGCCTTGATGAGCCAGCTGCCGTTCGGCGCTCCGAAGAACACTTCCTCGAGCACCGGCTGCACGAGCACGCCGAACAGCGGCTGCGCGCCGCGTGTGAGGCCGATCAACGTGCCCCACAACGGCGAGCCCGTCATGAACGCGCGCGTGCCGTCGATCGGATCGATATACCACGTGTATTCGCCGCGCGCCGGCGCGTTCGCCTTCTTCTTCCGCAATGATGCCGTGGTCCGGGTAGCGGTCGACGATCGCGGCCCGCAGCACGCGCTCGATCGCGCGGTCTGCGTTCGTGACGGGATCGAACGCGGAGCCGCCTTTGTTCTCGACGGTGATCGGCTGGCGAAAATGCGCTCGCGCGATACCGCCCGCCGTATGTGCGAGCTCGAGCGCAAAGTCCTCGAGCTCGACCAGCATCTCCACCGTCATGCTGCGGACCATGCTCCTCAATGAGCCAGCGGCACGGCCTCCGGCTTCGCTCGCTCGACGGCTTCACGGCCGGGCCAATCACGAACCACAGCGTCAGACCACGAGCGTCGAGACCAACGCCGGCACGGCCGCCGCCCACAGCAGCTGCTGCGGGCTCCACTGCTGCGCGACGAGCACCGCGGCCAGCGACGGCCCGAGGATTGCGCCGAGCCGGCCGACGCCAAGGCCGGCACCGACGCCCGTCGAGCGCAGATACGTGGGGTAGTAGCTGGACGACAGCGCATTCAAGCCCGGCTGCCCGCCGACCACGCACCAGCCAGCGATGAAGACGATCGTGTAGAGCACCGGCAACGACAATCCCGGCTGGCCGATCAGCGCGACGCTGACGGTCGCGACGGCGAACGTCAGCGTCAGCATCGGGATGAAGCCGCCGCGCACGATCAACCACGCGAGACCGAACGCGCCCACGGTGCCGCCGACCTGCACCGTCGTGCCGAGCAGAATCGCCGTGCTTTGAGTCGTAGCCCATGAATCGCTGGAAGATCGTCGGCAACCAGCCGGAGAGCGAGTACAGCACGAGGATGTTCGTGAAGTTCACGATCCACAGCAGCGTCGTCACGAACGCGCGGCCCTCGCGGAACAAATGCCAGAACGGCACGCCGCGCTTGCTCGTCTCGCTCGAGACGAACTGCGTCGTGGCGTCGACTTTGAATGTCGGGATCGAGCTGCCTCAGCCAGCGCGCGAGCTGGTCGAAGTTTCTGCTTGCGGACCGCGAGAAACTGCAGCGACTCGGGTAGACCGAGAAACATGCCGATCGCGACGACCAGCGGCACGATGCCGCCGAAGACGAACACCGATCGCCAGCCGAAACGCGGAATCAGCGCGTTCGCGACGAACCCGCCGATGGCGGCACCGAGCGTGAACCCCATCGTGATGCACATGACCCACGCGACGCGCGTGCGCTTCGGGCTGAACTCGCCGACCAGCGCCGTTGCGTTCGGGATGATGCAGCCCAAGCCCAGACCCGCGATGAACCGCAGCCACAGCATCTGCTGAACGTTCTGCGCAAACGCCGTCGCGATCGTCATGATGGCGAAGAACAGCGTCGCGTAGATCAGCACGGGGCGCCGGCCGATCTTGTCCGCGACCATGCTGAACACGATCGCGCCGATCATGACGCCGAGATGGCCGATCGACAGCAGCGGCCCCAGCGTGGGCGGCGGCACGTTCCACTCGCGCGAACATGGCCGGCGCCACGTAGCCCATGGCCTGCACGTCGAAGCCGTCCATGATCAGCGACGGCGAGACAAAGCACGAACACACGGACCTGCAGCGAGCCGATCCGGCAATTGTCCATGAGCTCAGTGAGATTGAGTGTCGCGGCGGCCGCGCCTTTACTCTGCATCGTGCGTTCCCCCTTCCGTGCCGGGGTCGCACGCGTAGCCAATTAGGCGCGGAGAGTCCCGGGCCCGCCCACTATAACGGGGCGCCGCAGGAAGTTGGCAGCCGGTCAGGCCGGGAAGAAGTCGATCGGCTTGGTCGTCGTGATCGGTCTCGACGTCCTTCGGCTCGAACTGGAACTGCAGCACGCGCTGCACGAGTCCCTTCTCGAGCTCCGGATCGTTGAGCTCCGACGACACGACCTCGCAACTCTGGACGCGACCGTCCGGCGCGATGGTCAGCTTCAGCACGACCTTGCCCTGCAACGCCGGATTCTCGCGCAACGCGCGGTTGTACAGCGTGAAGATGCGGCCCTTGTTCGTGTCGAACACCCGCTCGATCTCTTCGCGGCTGCGCGACGCTTTGCCGCTCTCGCCGCTGCGCTGCGCGGCGCCGCCGGCCATCGCCAATGGCTTCGACGGGGCTCTCGACCTGCGTCGTGCTGCGCGACGCGATGCCGCGAGCCGCCGGTGTTGCGGCTCAACGCCGCCGTGTTGATGCCGCCGCTCGCGGTACCGACCTTCGACGTGATCAACGAGCGCTCGGCGAACGGCGCGTTGCTGTTGACGACGCCGACGTTCGGTCTTGTCGAGATGCTCGGTGATCTGTGTTGTCGCGCAAGGACTGCAGCGCGTTGGTCAGCGGCAACAGACCGGCGACCTTGCGCGCGATCGCGCGCCTGCTGCGTCGTGTCGACCGGCTTCGGCTCGGGCTTCACGACGGGCTCGGGCTTCGGCTTGGGCTGCTCGGTCTTGCGCTCCTCGACCGGCTTGGCTCCGGCTTCGGCTCCTCGCGCACCACCGGCGGAGGCGGCGGCTGTCGCTTCTGCTCGAGCACCAGCCGGACCAAGCGTCTTCGGCACTTCGGGCACGTCCTCGGGATCGATCTTCGGTTGCGGCAGGACCCAGAACAGCAACGCGAACACGACGGCCGCCACGAGCGAGCCGCGCGCGAGCTGCTTGAACTTGCGGTCGTCGTCGAAGCCCGTCGACCAGGGCAGCTCGTAGATTCGATACAGAACGACCGCAGCGTTCGCCATGACGTTTCCTAGTTCCGGGCCACGGTCGCGAGCCGTGCGTCCGAAGCCTTCTGCAGCACGGCCAGCGACAATTGACCATAATCTGCCGCCGTCGACGTCGCCATGACGCGTCTTCAGCAGCTGATACGGAATTGCTCTGATCGCGCCATGATCATCACTTCGCGGCTCTTGATCTTCTCTTCTTCGGTCTGCGGCGCCGCACGCAAGACGCGCTCGGTCTGCGTCTCGAGCGCCGCCTTCAACTCGCGGAATGATGAGCTCTTTGCTCGCCAGGATATCGCGCGATCGTCCCCAGGCTGTGACCCTCCATCATGATCTCACGCCCGGTGATGATCACGACGGCGGCTCGCGCGGCTTGCTCCTCGGCGATCGACTCGGGCAGCCGCACGTCCTTCGAGTTCGGCAGCACCTCGACCTGCTCGGTCGAGTACACGAGCAGGAAGAACACGAGCACCGTGAACATGTCCATCATCGACACGAGGTTGATGGCCGCGCTCGCCCTTGTGGCGCTTGTGGTGCCGCGCCATGCGCGCGGCTCTGCCCATGAATCTCATCGTCGGCGTCCTAGTTGCAGCACCGGCGCGTCGCCGATCGAGATCTCGGGAAACAGCTCCGCGCGCACGAGCTGGCCGGTCGTCGTCGCTCGGCCGCTCCGTCAGACGCGCACGTGGTCCATGACCGCCACGAGCACGTCGTACGGGATGTCCGGCTCGAGCAGCAGCGTCGCGTCGGTCTTCTCCGGGAACTGCTGCTTGACGTCGCGCGAGGTACGAGCTCAACTTGTCGTACGGATACTTGTCGCCGTCCTTCTCGAACTTGTTCAGCAGGCCCTGCGTCGATCGCCGACCTCGATGCCGTTCTTGCGCACCGTGACCTCGAGCTGGAACTGCGGCGGCTCTTCCGTCGGTGTCGAGTTGCGAGGTCGGCAGGTTCAGCTCGAGGATCGCGAGCCGCACGAACCCGCCGTGAACGAGCAGGAAGAACACGAGGATCATCAAGAAGTCGATCATCGACGTCAGGTTGATCTCGGCCGCTTCGTGCCGCTTGTGATGCCGCGCCATGCGCGCGCTACGACCTATGACTTGCATCGAACGACCTCGTTCGTCCGCAGCGCTGGTACGACTCGGATCAGGCGCGGCGCGGTGCCGGCTGCGCCGGCCGCGGCGACCTGCGCGGCCTTGCCTTCCTGGCGCGCGCTCGGTGATCGCGTTCAGGAACTTCACCGACGCCATCTCCAGGCTGTCGACGATTTCCGTCGTCTTCGTCTGCAGCAGCGAGTGGATCAGCACGCAGCGGAATCGCGACCATCAGGCCGAACGCCGTGCAGTTCATGCCGACCGAGATACTCGCCGACAGCAGCTCGGCTTTCTCGGCCGGGTTCGCGTTCGACACCGCGGTGAACGCGTGGATCAGGCCGATGATGGTGCCGAGCAGGCCCATCAACGTCGCCATGTTGGCGAACGTCGCGAGGTAGTGCGTGCGCTTCTCGAGCCGCGGCATCACTTCCATCAGGCTCTCTTCCATCGCCTGCTCGATGTCTTCGCGACGCCGCGCCGAACGCACGCGATTCAAGCCGTACGTCATGATCTGACCGATCACGGCCTCGGACTTGCTCGTGACCTGCATCGCGCCGGCGAAGTTGCCGGCCTTCAGGAACGGCGTGACCGTGTTCCACAGCGCCTTGTTCTTGGCCGTCGTGACCGTCAGGAACACCCAGCGCTCCATGGCAATCGCGGCGCCGAGGGCGAGAATCACGACGATGGGGATCATGAATACCCCGCCGTTCTTGAAGAATCTGACGACGACGTTATAGACCTCCATCTCTCACTCCTCTTTCTTTGGCTCCCCGTACAGGGAGTCGTAGTAACTAAGATGCCGCTGGAAAACGGCGGGATCGACCGGCGCGAGCACTTCGTCGAGCAACGTGTTCACCGGGCGGCCCACCAAATCGCCGAGATCCGATTTCTTCCACGGCACGATGTACAGCACCTTAGGCAATTCCGCGTTGCCCGTTATTGACGTGGTTCCCAGATCCAGCTGTCCAGCACGCGCCGGTTCGCGGCCTGCGGAGCCGCTTCCGCGGCCGCCGCCGGCGGCGTGACCGGTTTCGGTGCAGCGGGCGCGAGCCGCGGGCCGTCGGCGCGGCGTCGGCGCGGCCGGGCGGCGCTGGCAGACGCCACGCGGGGACCGCCCACGTCGACGGCCGGCTCGAGTCGGCCGGGTTCGGCGAAGCGGTACGCGGGCGTGACGGCTGTGTGCGCCGCGCCGGTCGGCGTGCTCGTGCGACTGCGCAGCCGACGTCAGCGACACGGCCAGCAGTGCAAGCGTCACCAGTGTTCTCATGGCGCGATCCCCTTTCGCGACTCGCGCGGCGTCGTTGCCGCTTACCGCTGCGCCGGCGCAGGTCCACGATCCAGCGGCCGACGGTTTCGTCGGGGGCCGCGAGCGAGCTCTGATACAGCTCGTATTGCTCGACTGCCTCCGCAGGCTTGCGCAGGTACACGTCGAGCAGCACGCCCAGGTTGTAGTGCGCGAGCGCGTGACTCGGATCCGTCTCGAGCGCTTTGCGATAGGCCCGCTCCGCATCCTGAAACTTGCCCTCCTCGCGCAACAGCACGCCGAGCTGCGTGTTCGCCGCCGCGTGACCCGGATCGATCGCGAGCGCGTGATCGAGCGCGGCGCGGGCGTCTTCGCGCCGACCGTCCTTCAGATACACGATCGCGAGATTCACGAACGGGCCGGGGTAAGCCCGAGTATTCCTTCGTCAGCTGCTCGAGCTCGAGCTCGGCCTGCAGCCAGTTCTCGGCGCGCATGGCCGCCATCGCGCGACCATTGGCGGCGGCGGCCGCCTCCGGGATCGCTTCGACGACGGCGTCCGGAACGGTCGCGGCCGCTGCGGTCGCCGCGCCGGTCGCGTTTGCGCGAGGCGTCGGCCTTCGCCGCCGGTTTCGCGGCCTGCGCTTCCAGCTTCGGCTTGACCGCGGGCGGCTGCGGGCTGGGCTGGCTCGCCGATCACCGCTGCAGGCTTCCCGACGGCGGCCTGTTTCGGCGTCGACGCGCCGCACGCGGCGAGTAGCAGCGCGCACGTGGCGGCGAGACCGCCGCGCGCGAGCGTCTGCCGAGCTCGCGTGGTTAGCGAATGGCTTCGACAAAGGTCTCTCCGATCTCCGCTTTCGCGTAGCGTCCTGGCACCAGCTCGACGAGCGCCTTCAAGCTCTTTTGCACCCACTGGTCGTACAGACCCTCTGCCGTGCGCGCGGCGTTCGTCTCATGCAACTTGATGGACTGTTCCTCGAACGGGAACGCCTGCTCTTCGAGCAGGATGTTGTACTGCTCGAGCTCGTCCTTGTTCAGCTCGCGCGGCCGTTCCGAGGCGTACAAATCCTTGCTGAGCGTGTGGTACAGCTCGGCGATCTCGTAGTTCGCCGCGGTCGTGACCTCGGCGACGCCGTACTCGGCGGCCTTGCCGTAGGCGGCGAGCGCCGCTTCCATACGCGTCTTCTTCGTCTTCAGGCTCTTGTCGAGCGGAATCACGAGCTTCGCGCCGCGGAACGCATCGCGCGTCGGCGACGCGAGCTCCAGCTGTGCCTTCGCGGCGAGATACTTCGTGCGATCGCGTGCGCTCCGCTCCCGCGCTCGCGTCCGCCGCCACGAGCTCGTTCAGCCAGCGTTGGCGTTCGGCCTCGTTGTTGGCCTTCACGGCAATCTCGAGCAGCTTCTGCCGCGCTTCAACCGCTTCGCCTACTGGGTGCGGATAACGCTCCACGAATCTGCCGTATGCCGTCGCCGCGGCGGCGCTCTGCCCGGTCTGCGAATACAGTTCGGCCGAGCGCCACAACGCCTCGCGCTTGACCTCCGGCGAGCCGTCGCCGTTCGCGATGCGCTCGAACTCGCCGGCGGCCCGCGCGCTGTTGCCGGATTCCACGTACGCGACGGCGAGCTTCGCCGTCACGTCGGCCGCGAGCTCATGCTTCGGGTAGCGGGTGCGAAAATCCTCGAGCACCGTAGTCGCGCGTTGCCAGTCGCCCATCTGGATCAACGCCGCACCCGCATCGTATTCGGCCGTAGCGCGGATCGGCGACGTCGGCGCCGCCTGGCCTACGCGCAGGAAGTGGCTCACGGCGACGTCGAGCTGGCCCGCAGTGCGTGCCTGCTCGCCCTGTTTGTAGATCGACGAAGCGATGCGCTCGACGATTTCGCCGTGCTGCGGATCGGCCGCGGGCACGAGCCCGATCAAGCTCGTGTACGCGGTCTCGGCAGACGCGAAATCCGCGAGATCGAAGTTCGAATGAGCAACGACCGTCCATGCCGTCCGCTGGAGCGCCGGCGTCGCCGGCGGCGTTCGCGCAACGAGCGCTCTGGCGACGTCGCGGGCGCGCGCGAACTCGCCGAGCGCGTACAGCTTCTCGGCCGCATCCGTTTGCACGCTCGCCGCCTGCTCGTGCATCGGATACGAGTCGACGAACCGCAGGGCGCTCTCGATGCCCTTCTTATGCCACTCGGCTTTCTCGGCACCCTTCAACACCTCTTCCTGCTTCGCATACGCGAGCAGCGCGGCGTAACCGGCCTCGCCACCGTGCGCGTGGAACGGATACGCATACGCAGTGCGCTCGTACTCGATGGCGGCGTCGTGGAAGTTGCCGCTCTCGAACAGCACTTCGGCCAGCAGGAAGTTCGTCTCGGCGGCGTTCTCGTCGTCTGGGAACGACTGCAGATAGGTGCGGTACCAACGCGCGGCCGCCGTGTATTCGGCCTGCTCGTGCGTCTTCTGCGCCTCGGCGTGATGGTACGAGGCGAGATCCGTCACGTTGCTCTTCAGGTGCCCGACGACCTCTGGCTGCTGCTCGAACGTGTACCGCGTCCAGTACGGACTGCCAGGACCGTAGGTCGTCGACGAAGTTCTCTTTGCCCTCGAGTACGAGGTCGGCATAACCGCCCTTCTTGAACGCCTCGATGACCTCGACCTGCAGCAGCGGCGCTTTCGCATGGTAGGGGTCGAGCTCGACGAACGCGTGGTAGGCGTCCGCGGCATCCTGGTAGCGCTGCTGGTCGAGATACAGATCGCCGAGGCTCGTGTAAGCGAGGAACGCATAAGGCCGCGCGCCGTGCCGCTTGAAGTACTGCGACACGGCCTTCGGACCGTCGAGATACGAGAACCCGATCGACAGCACCCGGAAGGTATCGTCGATCAGCTCCTGCTGCGCGCGACCCATCGCACCGTAGACCACGGCGGGATCGCGATCGCCGGTTGCGTCGTTGTCTGTGCCGAGCTGGCGATCGAGCAAACCGAAGAACGACGCGAGACTGTCGTCGTACTGTTGTTGCTTGAACAGCGACCACCCGTGCTTGTACAGCGCCTGCTCGTAGTAGCGCCGAGCTCGCGCCCTTCTCGAGTACGTGCGCGTAGGCACGCTCGGCATCGCGGTAGCGCTTCATCACGAACAGCGTCTCGCCGCGGCGGAACTGCGCCTCCTCGAGGTGAGTGGTCCGCGGATACTTGGCGATCAGGCGGTCGAGCGTCGCGAGCGAATCGTCGATTCGACCGTCGGCCTCATACGCGCGCGCGAGCTGATACAGCACCAGGTCGTTCTTCGGGTAGTTGGGGTAGGTCTGGAGCAGCTTCTTGTACATCTCGATAGTGCTGCCAACGACGCCGAGCGACTGCACGTTGGCTTGCAACTGCTCAGCATCGGCGGTATCGAGTTGCAGATCTGCGAGGCGGCGCATCGCTTCCGCCTTGAGGACGGGATCGTCCGATGCGAGATCGAGGAACGCGCGATAGCTCTCCATTGCCTTCGCTTCGCTGCCGTCGATCGGCGCCGCGGTGTCGACCTGAACTTCGCGGCCGTTGAGATCCTGAATGGTGCCTGTCGCTTCGTCCTGGTGCTTGCGGTGATGGCCGAAAGGCCAGATCGCAGCGAGCGTGATGAATACCAACGCGGGGGCGCTCATCGGCTCCCGCCCTCCGCGGCCACCGTGCCGTCGGCCGCTTTCGTCGGCGCCGGCTGCGCGGCTGCGCGGTCATACAGAGTCGCCAGCGAGAACCGCGCCTGTACGAGGTACGTGTTCAACCGGTCGCGCTGTGCTTTGAGCTCCGCCACGGCAAGCCCCTGCAGGAAGTTCTGCTGGCGCACGAGCGCAGTTTCGGCTGTCGCCTGCAACGCCTGCACACGTGGGTTCAACCCGTCGATGCGCGCCGTCAGGCTCGTGAACTTCTCGGGCCAGTCGTCGCGGGCGCCGGACACTTGCGTGTGCCGGCGCTGCGCCTCGCGCAGCTGCCGGTCGAGCTCGCCGAGACTCTTCTTTTCCGCCCAGAGCCGGGCCTTGTAGTCGCGCTGCAGGTCCCAGAGCATGAGGCCGCGCAGGAAGTGCTGCTTGTCGCGCAGCTCGTTGCTCTCGTCGTCGTTCGGCAGCGCGGCCAGCTGCGGCTCCATAGCCGTCAGCGTCCGCCAGGTTTCCTGTTCCTTAGGTGTGCCGAGCGCAACGACGTCCTCGGTGCGCTCTACGGCCTGCAGTTGCGATTCGAGCTCTACGCGATGCGCCGCCATGGCGCTGAGATCGACGCCCGCGAGGCTCGCGTCGATGTTCGGCCTGCGCTGCTGATACGCGCGTTGCCGAGTATCGAGGATGTCATCGAATGCGCCGAGGCTCTGGGTCCAGTGCGCAAGGTTGCGATTCATCTGGAGCAGGTCGCGGTAGTTCTTCAACCCCTCCTGGAAGTTATTGCTCGCGAGCAGCTCGTACAGATAGCGGCTCTCGATCGTATCGGGCACGCGCTCGAGCCGCCAATACCAGCCCGACTCGATGCTGTTGGCATCGCCGTGCTCGCCGAGCAGCTCGGTGATCAGCTTGCCACCCTCGATGCTGTCGATGGCCTGCGTCAGGTGCACGATCTCGGTAGTGAACGCGCCGATCGCATCGTTGTAGTGGTCGGCCGCCTGCTTGTCCGCACCGAGCTTGGCGAACGCATACGGCACGGCGAGCAACGACTCCTGCACCGCCGAGTCCAGCATGTTGCGGCTACGCAGCTCGAGCCAGGGCGCAAGCGCGCCGCGATAGTCCGTGCTCTCGGCATCGGCCCAACCGACGCCAAGCAGCGCCTTGTTCGAGAACGGTCCGGTGAGCCGCACACGCTGCAGCGACGGCTTGGCTTCGACCGGCCGCTGCGCCTGCAGCCACGCGTAGCCGAGCGCCACGTTGGCTTTGTCGCGCAGCGCCTCGAACGTCGGATTCTGGGGCTCGAGCTGACCGACGGCGTCGAGCACGGCCGCACCGGCTTCGACCTGACCGAGGCGCACGAGGGCGACCCCGATGTTGTACTTCGCGTAGCCGACCCACTCGTCGCCAGGCCGCTTCCACTCCTGGAGCACGGCAAGCGCTTCGGCGAAGCGCCCCTGATCCATGTACACCTCGGCGCGCAACATGTACCGCTGCGGCTCGAGATCCTCGGGCAGGGCGTCGCCGATGCGGCCGAGCGCCGCTTCGGCCTGATCGAGATAGCCGCGCTGCTCCCAGATCTTCGCCAGGAAGAACCAGGCGCGATCGTGGATGGCGGGGTCGACCGACTGCTCGAGCACGCGCTCGAAGAGCTGGCCCGCAAGCTGATGCTGGCCATACGACAAATACAACGCGCCCGCCATCAGCTGTTCGTCGGCATCATGGTGCTTGAGCTCGCCACGCTCTTCAGCGGCGAGCAAACGCGTCAACGCGGAGAAATAGTCATCCTGAAAGAACTTGAACAGCACCTCGCCATAGGCCAGGTCCTGTACGACGATCCTGCCGTGGACGGTCTCGCGTGCGCCGGCGCTGCCGCCGACCAGCACGATCGCGAACGCAGCCGCGAGTGTGAGGAGCCGCGTCGTCACCGACTACTCCCACTCCTTGACGACGAACTCCGGCTGTTGCTTGCTCGCGCGATCCGAGATCGTGAGCTCGATGTATTTCGGTCCGATGCCCTTCTCGAACTTGACCGACGTTGCACGCCGGTAGTCACGCGCATGCGGCCCGCCGCCCGTGAACACGGCCACGAGCTCGTGATCGCCGGCTTTCAGGTTGCCGATGTAGAGGCGCTGCACGCCGCCCTTGACGAGGGCCGATGCCTCACGCTCCGTATATAGATAGTTCGCGACGGCCTTGTTGTCGATCTTCAGCTCGACGGAGTCGAGACCGAAGAAATCGCCGACATCCATCGCCACGAACACGGCGGTTTGCGTGTTCGAAGGGAACAGCAGCTCTTCCTCGAGCAGGAACAGATCGCGGTTGAGATCGAGCACCTGCTTCTTCAGCCCCTGCACGTCCTCGTCGAGCGTGCGGAACTCGGCGCGATCTTCGGCACCCTTGTCCTCGCGCGGCGCAAACTCGGGCGTCGCGGCCGCGACCTGCTCGACTCCGTTTTGTTCATCCTTCTGTGCCATCGCCGAGGAGCCGAGCACGAGCCCGCCTACCACCAACGACACCGACGCGATCAACCTTGCTGCCATCTTTCGCTCCACCGCCTAGCTGAACTTCACCGTGCCGGTAGGCAACGGCCTACTCGCGCAACAACGCCTGCACGCGCTCGAGGTACTGATCCTCGTTGCCGCGACGAAATCCTTCGAAGACCTCTCTCACCACTCCGCCGCGATCGATCAGCACCATGACGGGCATGCGACTGACGTCGTACAGCTTGCCGACGTCGCCGGCCTGGTCGTGCAACATCGGGTAGCTCGCCTTGAGCCGCGTCGATCATGTCCTCGGCCTGCTTGCGGTTCTGGTCGAGGCTCACGGCGAGCAACTCGACGCCGGCGTCTTGGTAACGCGCCTGCATCTCACCCAGCTGCTCGAGCTGCGCGCGGCAGTCGCCGCACCACGCGGCCCAAAACGTCAGCATGACGATCTCGCCCCGAAACTCTGACAGCCGCAGGTTCTGGCCGGTCAGGCTGCGCAACGCGAAATCGGGAGCCTCGGTACCTTTCAGTTTCGTTGCCGCCGACACCGTGGTCGCAACGGCAAGCAACGCGACGAGCGCGAGGCGGCCCCGAATTGCTGCATGCGGTCGTGTCATCTACGCAGTCCTTCGCTTCCAGCACGGCCGCAATCGGGGCGCCCTTCGCAACGCGCAGCCCGTTCGATCCACGCCAGGGGAGACATAATTCCCACGCGGCGTCGCCACCTTATTTCCTTGTCCCGCCATGGGTCTATGAGCCAGGTCTCAACTCTTCCGGCGCTTCTGCCTATCCGCGAACAGGAGCACGTTCCGTGCCACGCACGCCGCGGCACTGCGAACCCGCGCCGCTGCTAGAGGCGGCCAGGCGCGAACGGCGCCGCGCAGCCGCGCTTGTCGGCGCGCGGATACAGCCCCACGCCTTGCAATTCGCCAAAGGCTACGCGCCCCGCGGTTTCCCCTGTCGCCGCACAGCGACAACCGTGACGCGGCCCGGCGGCCTCCTGCGTTTGACGGCGCCGCAAGCGCCGGTCAGCGCCGCACCCCTGGTGGCTGTGACGAGTTCGGAACGAGGAAGACGGCGCACGGCGGCAGCCGGCGCCGGCGGCGCCAAACGAGTGACGCGCGTGCCGAGGGCCCCTCGCGGGACCGTCTGCGCACAGGGATGTGCGCAGACGAGCCGCAAGGATGCGATTTCCGGCGTGTCCCGCGAGGGGCCCTCGGCGCGCGCGTCACGGCTGCGTCACGCTCACCGGCGCCGGCGGAAAAGGACCGACGTTCAACCGACCCAAGAACGAGCGTTGTCGAAGAGCTGCTGCCAGGGCGAACATTCGCCCCACTCAGCCGGGTGCCACGACATCTGCGTCGTGCGGAACACGCGCTCCGGGTGCGGCATCATGATCGTCACGCGTCCGTCGGCGTTGCACAGTCCCGCGATGCCGCGTGGCGATCCGTTCGGGTTCGCCGGGTAGCGCTCCGCCACCCCCCCGCGATTCGTCACGAAGCGAAGAGATGTCAGCGACGCATCGCAGCGCGCAAGTACCTCGTCCGATGCGAACGCGGCGCGGCCCTCCCCATGCGCCGTCACGATCGGGATGCGCGACCCCGCCATGCCCTTCAGCAGGACCGACGGGCTCTCGATGATCTCCACCAACGTCAAGCGTGCCTCGAACTGATCCGAGCGGTTGCGCAGGAACTTCGGCCAGCTCTCCGTGCCCGGAATCAGCTCACGCAATGCGGCCAGCATCTGGCAACCATTGCACACGCCGAGCCCGAACGCGTCTCGCCGCGTGAAGAAGTCCGTGAACATCCGGCGCACGCCGTCGTGATACAGGATCGTCTTGGCCCAACCCTCGCCGGCCCCGAGCACGTCGCCATACGAGAAGCCGCCGCAGGCGATCACGCCGCGATACGCGTCGAGGCTCTTACGGCCGCCGAGCAGGTCGCTCATGTGCACGTCGTGAGCTTCGAAGCCCGCTCGATCGAGCGTGGCGGCCATCTCGCGCTGGCCGTTGACACCCTGTTCGCGGAGCACGGCCACTTTCGGTCGCGCGCCGCGCGCACCGGCTCGCCGCTCGCTCGGCAGCGCGAACGTGAGCGTCGCGTTCAAACCTGGATCGGTGGCATCGAGCGCGCTCTCGTAGGCCTCGCGTGCGCAGTCCGGATCGTCCCGCAGCGTCTGCATGCGGTATGTGAGCTGCGACCATTGGCGCTGCAACTCGACACGCGACGAGCGATAGAGCTCCTTGCCCGCGCCGCGCACGACCACCTCGTCATGCACGGCTACGCGAGCGACGACGGTGTGTGCGAGCTCGTGCGCCGCCAGCACGCGCTGAACGACAGGCAAGTCCGCGTCGCGCACCTGCACCACGACGCCTAGTTCCTCGGCGAACAAGTAGCCCACCGCATCGGTCGCCGCCGCAGGTAGCTCGATGTCGAGCCCCACGTGCGCCGCGAACGCCATCTCGGCCAGCGTTGCGAATACACCGCCATCGGAGCGGTCGTGATACGCGAGCAGCAGGCCCGCCTCGCGCAGCTCGCGCTGCGCCGCAAACAACGCGATCAACCGCTGCGGATCGTCGAGATCGGGCGGCGCGCCGCCGTACTGACCATACGCCTGCGCCAAACAGGAGCCACCGAGGCGCAGCGCGCCGTTCGCGAGATCGATCAGTACGAGCGCCGAGCCGGGCTCGCGCGTGAGCTCCGGCGTCAGCGTGCGGCGAATGTCCTGCACCGGCGCGAACGCCGACACGATCAGCGACACCGGCGCCGTCACGGAGCGCTCCTTGCCGCCGTCGTTCCATACCGTGCGCATCGACAGCGAGTCCTTGCCGACTGGCACCGCTAGCCCAAGCGCCGGGCACAGCTCCTCGCCCACGGCGCGGACCATCGCGTACAGCGCGTAATCGTCGTTCGCGTGGCCGGCCGCAGCCATCCAGTTCGCCGACAGCCGTATGTCGGCGAGGGCCGCGACATCGGCGGCCGCGACGTTCAGCACGGCCTCGGCCACGGCGAGCCGCGCCGACGCGGGCCCGTCGTGGATCGCGACCGGCGTGCGCTCGCCCATCGCAAACGCTTCGCCGGTGTAGCCTTCGTACGCTGCCGCCGTGACGGCCACGTCGCTGACGGGCACCTGCCACGGGCCGACGAGTTGGTCGCGTGCAACGAGGCCGCCGACCGAGCGATCGCCTATATGAATGAGAAAGCTCTTGTCGGCCACGGCCGGGAACGCGAGGACGCGCTCGATCGCCGCATCCAGCCGCAATTGCTCACGCCGCCACGGGGGTGCCGTGAACGCCGTGCGCGCGGCCTTGCGCGTCATCTTCGGCGGCTTGCCGAACAGCACTTCCATTGGCATCGCGACCGGCTCGTTGCCGAGCGTCGAGTCACGCACGATCAGGTCTTCGTTCGCAGTCAGCTCGCCGAGCACGGCATACGGGCAGCGCTCGCGCTCACAGATCGCGACGAACCGCGGCACGTCCGCCGCGTCGATCGTCAGCATGTAACGCTCTTGCGATTCGTTGCACCAGAGCTCCATCGGACTCATGCCTGGTTCATCGTTCGGAATCGCACGCAGATCGATCACGGCACCGCAGTGGCTGTGATCCACGATCTCGGGCACGGCGTTCGAAAGCCCGCCGGCGCCGATGTCGTGTATGGCCCCGATCGGATTCGCGTCGCCGAGCGCCCAGCATGCGTCGATGACTTCCTGCGCGCGTCGCTGCATCTCGGGGTTGCCACGCTGCACGGACGCGAAGTCGAGCTCGGCTTCGCCCGCACCGCTGCCTTGGGACGACGCGGCGCCGCCGCCCAAGCCGATCAACATGGCCGGCCCGCCGAGCACGATCAGCTTCGCGCCGGGGCCCGGTACGCCCTTGACGACGTTCGGCGCGCGGATGTTGCCGAGGCCGCCCGCGATCATGATCGGCTTGTGATAACCGCGCCACGTGCCGCCCGCCTCGAGCAGGCTCGTGCGGAAGTAGCCCGCAAGATTCGGCCGACCGAATTCGTTGTTGAAGCTTGCCGCACCGATCGGCCCATCGAGCATGATCGAGAGCGGCGAAGCGATGCGGTCGGGTTTGCCGGGCAGCGCTCGCTCCCACGGCTGGCGCCATCCCGGCACGTCGAGATGCGACACCGTGAAACCGACCAGCCCTGCTTTCGGTTTCGCACCGCGGCCCGTCGCCCCTTCGTCACGGATCTCGCCACCGGAGCCCGTGGACGCGCCGGGGAACGGCGAAATGGCGGTCGGGTGATTGTGCGTCTCGACCTTCATCACGAGATGCACGGGTTCCGATGTGTAACCGTAGACGCCGGTCTTCGCATCCGGCCAGAACCAGCGGCCCTCGGCGCCGGCGACGACAGCCGCGTTGTCCTTGTACGCCGACAGCACGCCTGCCGGCGCGCGCGCATGTGTGTTGCGGATCATCGCGAAGAGGCTCTTGGGCGCAGGCTTGCCGTCGATCAGCCAATCGGCATTGAAGATCTTGTGCCGGCAATGCTCGGAGTTCGCCTGCGCGAACATCATGAGCTCGACGTCGGTGGGGTTGCGTGCCAGCGCAGCAAACTGCGCCGCGAGATACTCGATCTCGTCGGCGGAGAGCGCGAGGCCGAGCTCGCCGTTCGCGCGCTCGAGCGCCGCACGACCGCCGCCCAGCACGTCGACGGTGCGAACCGGTCGCGGCTCGTGATCGGCGAACAACGTTTCGCGCTTCGGCGGGCCCGTCAGCAACGTCTCGGTCATGCGGTCGTGCAGCAAAGGCGCGACGCGCTGCATCTCTGCCGCCGTCAGCGCGGTGGTCACGGTGAGCTCGTACACTCGGCCCCGCTCCACGCGGCGCACCGGCAACGAGCAGAGTCGCGCGATGTCGGTGGCTTTCGACGCCCACGGCGAGATCGTGCCGAGCCGTGGTACCACGTAGATTCGCTGGCGGCCGTCTTGCGGCGCTACTGCGCCATCCCCGTAGTCGAGCAGCGCGCCCAACACCCGTTCTTCTGCCGCGCTCAACGATTGCGCGAGCGACACGTAGTGCTCGAAATACACGGTCACGTCGGTGACCGCCGGAGCGAGCGTCCGCAGCTCGGCGCGGAGCTTTTTAAGGCGGAAGGCAGTCGCTGCCGGAGGACCGGCCAACTGCAGCATCGTCATGGGTTCGATCTGGGGCTCAAGCGGCTAGGAGGCACCGCATTCTACCGAATCGGAGCGAGCCGGCACAGCGGCCGCGCGCCGGTCAGTCGAGCTCGAACCACTGCGTCGGAGCGCCCTGGGTGGCGAGATGCAGCGGATAGCGCGCCTTCTCGAGGGCGGGCTTCAGCGTGGCGCGTACGTGCTCCGGCGTGTTGTTGCGCTCGGAGAGGTGCAGGCCCAGCACCCATTGCACGCGCGCGGGATCGAGGCGTTGCAGGAGCTCGGTGGTCTGGCCGTTGTTCAGGTGACCGAATCGCGACGCCACGCGGGCCTTCAATGCCTCGGGGTACGATCCGCGCTGGAGCGAGTCGAGATCGTGATTGCATTCGAGCGCGAGGGCATCGCAGCCCGTGAGCTGCTCGACCATGTGCGGCGTCACGTGTCCCGCGTCGGTCAGCATGCCGAGCCGGCGTCCGCCCGCGGCGAACGTGAACTGGCATGGCTCGCGCGCGTCGTGCGGCACGGGATACGGCTTCACGTCGATACCGCCGATCGTCAGCTCGCGATGCGGATTCAGCGTGTTCACGCTCACGAGATCCGCGATCGCGCTCGCGGTGCCGGGCGTCATCCAGAGCGGAGTTGCGTAACGGCGCGCGAACGCCGCGACACCCTGCGCGTGATCTGTGTGCTCATGGGTGACGAGGATCGCGGTCACGTCGCGCGGCTGGCGGTCGACCGCACGCAAACGCTCCTCGATGACTTTGCGCGGCAGGCCACAATCGACCATCAGGAGCGTGGAGCCATATTCGACGAGCGCCGCATTGCCGCGGCTGCCGCTGCCGAGCGCTGCGAAACGCAGCGTCATTCGGAAAACCGCACCGAGCGACTCAGGGCCTGCCGCTCAGTGTTCCTGTGGGCCACCCTTGGTTCCCTGCGGCGGATACATCGGCATCGGAAACTGAGCCACGTTGCCGCCCTCGGCGGCCATGATCTTGCCGACACCTTGTTTGTCGACCTCGTCGATCCGCAGCACGTAGTGCATCGGCAGGTAGGTCTTCTTGACGCCCGCGAACTCGATTTGTAGCCGCTCGACCGAAGGGTCGACGACGACGGACTGACGCGCATCGAATATCAGCTCTTCGACCTCGACGAATCCGAACAATGTGCCCGTCTGCGTGACACGCCGAGCATAGATTTCATACACCTTGCCCTGATTCACGAACAGAACTTTGTAGATGGGCTTCGCGGCCATGAGTAGTGGGATCCTGAGACGAGGCACAGGGAGCTTAGCACGGACTTCTGAGAGGCTCGTCACAGTAATCCGCCACAGTAGTTAGAGGAGTCGGCTCCGCGGAGCTAGACTCGCGCGCGGGGGAGCCACGGACGGCGGGGACGTGGTGGTACGCCCGGAACCAAGGACGGATATGGCACTGCGCCTGCAAATCGTCAGTCGTCACCGACAGAGCCTCGGCGAACGCGGCATGCGTGAGTTCGGCCACGCGGGTGGCACGATCGGCCGCTCGCTCGAAAGCGACTGGGTGCTGCCCGATGGACAGCGCTACCTGTCGAGCCGACACGCGAGCATCGACTATCGATCCGGCAGCTACTACGTCGTCGACAGCTCGACGAACGGGGTGTACGTCAACGATGCGGAGCAACCCGTCGGCCGCGGCAATCCGCAGCGTTTGTTCAGCGGCGACCGCGTTCGCATCGGCGAATACGAGATGCAAGTCGAGATCGTCGGCGAGGACGACACCGGCGAGCAGTTCAGCGGCGACCACGAGGACCCCGTATCGAAGGCTCAGCGCGTGCCGCCGCCGGATCCGACGCGCGCCGACCTCGTGCCTGGGCACGAGATCACGGCCGTCGGCATCGAGTGGATGATCGACGAGGACGCCAACCAGGAAGACGCGCGCAAGGCCGCGAAGCAGCAGGCGACGAATGCCGCGAACCTGACACTCGCCGAAGATCCGCCGCCGAAACCGAAGCCGCAACCCGACATCAGCTCCGACCCACCGTCGATCCGCCCAGCGCCGCCACCCGTGAGCGCGGCCGCGCGCGTCAGCACCGCGCCGAAGCGGCCGAGATCGGGCGCGTCGTCTGCCGCCACGAGCGCGCGATCAACGCCGTTTAGCTACCCGCCCAAAACCGAGCCCGCGCGCAGCGTGAGCGCTCCCGCCGCGAGCCCGACGGCCAGCGCGGCCGCGGCCGCACCCTCCACCGGCCTCGACGCGTTTTTCCGCGGCGCCGGACTGCCGGCGCAGAAGCTCGAGGACAAACAGATCGAGCAGACCCTGCACCGTCTCGGCCAAATCATGCGCGAGGTGATCCTCGGCATGAGCGACAACCTGCACTTGCGCGCGGACCAGAAGAACACCCTCCGGGTACCGACGACCACGATCCAGGCGCAGCGCAACAACCCGTTGAAGTTTTCGGCGAGCGTCGAGGAAGCGTTGATGAACCTGCTGTTCCGCCAATCCGGGCGAATACTTGGGCGCCGTCGACGCGGTCCGCGAGACGTTCGGCGACATCAAGCAGCACCAGCAGCATCTGCTGTCGGCCATCCGCACGGCCGTCGCCGACTACGTCGGCCGGCTCGACCCCGAAGAGCTCGAGAGCAAGTTCTCGAATGGCAAACGCGGCATCATGAATGCCGCGAACAAGCTGAAGTACTGGGACCTGTACAAGGATCTGTATCAGGTCGTCGCGAACCGCCAGCCGGGCCAATTCCCACAGCAGTTCCTGGAAGAGCTCACACGCGCTTATGAAAGCGAAGACTCGCGCGCGTCGCCGAGCGCGGCTGGCAGGAATCCGAGCGCGAAGCTCGCTTGAGCACCGCCGGCGCTAGCGGCGCGGGCGAAACAGCACAACTGTCAGATCGTCCGGCTTGCAGGGTGAGTCGGCGCGCGCGTCGCCACGCATACGCGCTTGCAGCGCGCTCGACCAGCCGGTTCGCGGCAGCGACGAGCGGCCCGCTGCAGATCGATTCGACGATCTCGTCGATGAACAGATTGTCGAACAAGCCGTCGCTCGCGAGCAACACAGTATCGCGCACGGCGAGCTGCAGCGTGGCCCCCACTTCGACGCGCATATCCGGCGAGCCGATCACGTTGAACAGCACGTGGCGCTGAGCGTGCTGCACGGCTTCGTCCTCATCGAGCAGCCCCGCCTCGACGGCAAACCCCGTCGGCGAATGCGGCACCACTCTTTGCTTGATGCGCCCGCGCTGGCCCACCGCCAGCAGTTCCGAATCGCCAACGTGGTAGCAACGCAGGCGCTTCGCGTCGAGCTGCGCTATCACGAGCGTCGTCGCCGCACCGCGAGCGAGGCCGATGACGTTGTGGTTGGCTTGCTCCACGGCGTCCAGGATCGCGGGCCGCAGCTCCGGCGTATCGTCGGGCAGCTTGCGCAGCACGCGGGCAAGGGTCTGGACCGCGGCATTCGAGGCTTCGCGTGCGGCCGGCATGCCGCCAACGCCATCGGCTACGGCCAGCACGAGCGAGTCGCCGCCGAGAGGGATAACGGCCGCCGCGTCTTCGTTCGCGCCCGACTTGTCCGGCGAGCGCAGCGTGCGCACGCACACTTCGCCTTGCGGCAGCGAGCGATCGTCCTGCTCGAACTCGTGCTCCCCCAAAAACAGCTGCACGCGCCCTTCGGCCTTCATCGCGTGCCGACTCTTGCGGCGCTCATGATTCCGAGCGCCTTCGTGCACCATGGGCAGTAATGCCAATAATTCGTGTCGACGCCCGAGCGGCAGTGCGGACAACGCGTTGCGTTGCCGGGTAGCTTCCACGGACGTTTGACCTTGGCGCGGCACCACGGGCAGTAGCGCATGAACGCCATCAGGGGTCCGCGACACTTCTCGCTCTGACATTTGGCGACATACCGCTTGTCGGCGAAGCGGCGCGTCGTCTCGACCTCGAAGCCCGGGCCGTAGCACGACGGGCAGTAGCGCCAGTCGAGCTTCACACCGCGCCGGCAGCGCGGGCACTCGGCCGGATGACGGCTCTCGTGCCGATCGAGCGGCGGCTCGGCGCCGCACCAGGGACAGCGTTGCATCATCTCCGACACGGGACCGTTGCAATGCCTGCACTCGTAGCGCGTCTCGAGCGCCGAGCGGTACTTGCGCTGGAACTCCCTGAACAGCACGTTCTGCCACAACGTCGGATCGTCGTCTTTCTTGTGGCGACCCTTCTTTTTCTTCACGGCCGCATTGCGCAGCCGTTTGAACTCACGGTACATCGTGGCCGCGTTCTTGAATCGGCTCTCGGGGCGCACCTCGATCGCGCGCCGCAACCATTCGACCAGCTTCGGCCGCAGCCTCTCGCGCACGCGCCTGATGCCGGGCGGCGGCCATTCGTAGGGCCACTCCGGCAGGTCGCCGGACAGCAACTCGTAGATGACGAGGCCGAGCGAGAATACGTCGGACTGGAAACGGGGCCGGCCCACGGCCTGCTCCGGCGCGATGTAGCCCACGGTACCCGAGCCGGAGGCTTTCAGCGTGCGCTGCGCGACCTTCGAGAAGCCGAAGTCCGTGAGCTTGAGCCGGCTGCCTGCGAACAGAATGAAGTTGCCCGGCTTGATGTCGCAGTGGATGACGCTCTGCTGGTGCGCGTGCGCCACGCCCGCCACGGCCTGCTCCACGAAGTGCAACGCGGAATCGGTCGACAGCCGTTTTCGCATGCGGCTGCTCGAGCGAGCACTCGCCGAGCGGCATCGCAATCACGAAGCGGCCGTCGATGAACGACGCGTCGCGGATCGGCAGAATGTTCGGATGCTCGAGCCGCTGCGCGAGCCGCGCCTCGCGCTTGAAGTCGACGAGAAAATGCTCGTCCATTGCACTCTCGTGCGGAACCTTCAGCGCTACGCGTACACCATGGATGGTGTCGACGGCTTCGTAGATCGCCGCGATCGGCCCATCGTTGAGGCGCCGTTCGATGCGGTACTTGCCGAGTTTCTGTCGGGCTTTCAGCACTGCCAATCTGCCGTTGGGTTCGCTGCCGTTTAACGACGCCGGTATGCTCCGGCGCTCGATGTTGTCGTCCCCTGAAGGCTCGCATGATCCCTGCGGGACAGGGGGAGCGTCAAATCGAGCATTGCGTCGCCAAGAGCGACAACGACCTGCGTGCTAGACTCCGCCGCGAGACGGACGGAACCATGCACCCATCTCACGCTCACGGCCACGATCACGGCGCCGATCACTCTGAAAGCGATCACGCTCCCGACCCGCATAGCCACGGCCATGCCGGTCACGATGCCGGTCACGCCCACCACCATCATCGCGCGAACGAGCGCAGCGTCGGCATTGCCGCGGTGCTCACGGGCGGGTTCATGCTCGCCGAGATCGTGGGTGGCGCGCTCGCCGGCTCGCTTGCGCTGCTCGCGGACGCGGGCCACATGCTGACCGATTTCGCGAGCCTGTCGCTCGCCTGGTTCGCCTTCAGGCTCACGCGCCGCCCGGCGGACTGGCGGCGCACGTACGGCTTCGACCGGTTCGCCGTGCTCGTCGCGTTCGTCAACGGTGTGGCGTTGTTCGCCATCGCAGCCTGGATCGGCGTCGAGGCCTGGCGGCGGCTTCAAAGCCCCGTCGAAGTGCACGGCGCGCCGATGTTGTGGATTGCCGTGACCGGCCTCGCCGTCAACGTGATCGTGTTCTTCATTTTGCGCGGCGGTGACGAGGACAACCTCAACATCCGCGCCGCCGCGCTGCACGTGGTCGGCGACCTGTTGGGCTCCGTGGCCGCGGTCGTGGCCTCGATCGTGATTCTGACGACGGGCTGGATGCCGATCGACCCGCTGCTGTCGCTGGTCGTGGGGCTCATCGTGCTGCGCTCGGCCTGGCGCGTGGTGGCCGACAGCGGTCACATCCTGCTCGAGGGCTCGCCGGAGCACTTCGACAGTCGCGCGATCGGCGATGACCTGCGCGCAGCGCTACCGTTCGTCCTCGACGTGCACCACGTGCACGCGTGGTCCATCAGCCAGGAGCGGCCGATGGTCACGCTGCACGCGTGCGTCACCGAGAGCACGGACGCCACAGTCGCGGTCCGTGAAATCAAGCGGCGGCTGGCCCGGGATTTCCGGATCACGCACGCGACCGTCGAGATCGAGTACGGCGTCTGCGGCGACGACACGGCCACGCACAAGGCCTGCTGACCGCCCCTCGCGCGCTTCCCCTGTTCCTTACGCCGTGCTGACCTGGAGCGGCTTGTTCGACTGCGGGCGCTTGGCGGCCGCGTTCACGATCATGTCCGCCATCACGGGCACGCGGTTGAAGTAGTGCCCGCCGAGCGCGTCCGCGATGGCGCATAGCAGTGCGGCGTTTGCGCAACCCTCGACCGGCTCACCGATACCTTTCGAGCCCACGGGATTCTGCGGATCCTGGATGTCGACTGCGAGCGTGTGCATCGTCGATGGCACGTCGAGGTACGAGGGTAGCTTCGCCTGGTACATCGCCGTGTTGCCGGGGAAGCCGTTCTGCGGATCGTAGATGTGGCGCTCGCTGCGCGCCATACCGAAGCCCATGACGCCGCCGCCCTTGATTTGCGCGTCCAACCCCTGCGGGTGCAGCACGGTGCCGCAATCGGCCACGCCCAGGTAATCGACGATATCGATCTGCCCCGTTTCGCGGTCGAGCTCGATCTCGATGAATCCCACGGCGATGGCCGGCACCGTACCGGTCACCGCGATGTTGTCCTTCGCGACGCCGACGAGACCCGTGCCGGCGATGACCGCAGCCGACGACTTCGTGACGGCGTGGATGTCCGCCGGCACGTCTTTGCCGCTGAACTTGCCGCCGAGATCGATCGCGCGCTGCGCCGCAGCCGCGTACGTCATGCTCTTCGTCTTGTCCTTCTTCTGCGAACACGGTCTCGTCGGCCACGTCGTAGTCTTCCGGCGCGCCGCCGAGCGTCATCGCAGCGATCTCCTTCAGCTTCGCGAGCGCGTCCATGGCGCCGGCGTAGACCGCGCGCGTCATCGTGAACGACGTGTTGCTACCCGACTGCGACGACGACCACGGCAGACCGAGGCGCGTGTCGCCGCGTTCGATGATGCAGTTCTCCCATTTGCATTTCAGCACCTCGGCCGCGACGCGCGACGTGGAGCCGTAGGAGTACGTGCCGAGGTTGCCGACGCCCGAGTGGATGTGCAGCTTGCCGTCCGGCGTGATGCGCACGAGACCGTCGTAGCCGCTGCGCCCCGCCGAGTGGAACGCCTGGCCGATGCCGATACCCGTGACCTTCGAGCCGCGCCCTGGCCGCTGCGCGCCTTGCGCTGCGTCCCAGTTGAACGCCGCCGCGCCGCGCTCGATCGCCTCGCGCTGATACGCGCTGGTGACCGGGCCCTGCGTGCCGTCGAACTTGGACTTGCTGTCCGCGGCGTTGATGCGGCGCAGCTGCACGCGATCCATCCCGAACGCCTTCGCGGCCTTGTCGAGCAGCGGCTCGATCGCGCCGGCGATCTGGTTCTGACCCGGACCGCGCTGCGCGCCCGTGGGCGTGGTGTTCGTGCTGACCGCCACGCCGCGATAGCGCATGGCCGGCGGCTGGTACAGCAGCGAGATGGCGCCGGCCGCCGCGCCGTAGTCGCCACCGCCCGAGTACGGGCCGTTCTGCTGCACGATGAAGACGTCGGCGGCCGTCACGCGACCGTTGGCCGCGAAACCCGATCTTGATGCGGCCCTGGAACGCCGGCCGCGACGAGCCGAACAACCCTTCCTCGGCGCGGCTCACCCGCATCATGACGGGCCGGCCGATCTTCTTCGCCATGTGGATAGGCACGCCCATCGCGGGATACGGATTGATCTTCGAGCCGAAGCCGCCGCCGCAGAACTCCGCGACGAACACGAGGTCGTCCGGCTCGATCCCAGCCATGCGCGCGAGCCCCGGCACGCCGGCCGTCTGGCTCTGCAACGAGCCGTAGACGAAGCACTTGCCGTTTTCCCAGTACGCCATCGCGGAGCGCGGCTCGAGACAGTGGTGCGACAACGCGGCCGTGACGAACGACTCGTCGAGCACCACCTTCGCGGCTTTGAAACCGGCGTCGACATCGCCGAACGACCACTCGTCGGCGGACGCGCCCATCGGCAGCGAATCGCCTGCGGACGCGAAATCCGCCGCCGTCCATTTGATGGACTTCACCTGCTGCATCGAGATGACGTTGCCGTCGGTGCGCGCGTCCTTGCCACCGGGGTACAGGCTATCGAGCGGATCGATGACGAACGGCAGCGGCTCCATCTCGACCTTGATCTTGTCGATGGCTTCCTGCGCCAGCGCTTCGCTCGTAGCCGCAACCGCGAGAATGCGGTCGCCGACGAACATCGGCTCCTTCGTCAGGATTGGCTCGCCGGGGCCTTTGCTCTCCGGGCAGATCTTCGGGCAGCAGGATGCCGAGCACGCCTTCCATCTTCAGTGCTTCGGATGCGTCGATCTTGGTGACACGCGCGTGCGGGGCCGTTGAGAGCAGCAGGCGACAGAACACCATGCCTTCGGCGCGGAAATCCTCCGCGTACTTGGCGCGGCCGGTAACTTTGGCGTGAACGTCGGGCGGCGTGAAATCGCGGCCGAGATGCATGTTCGCCATCAGCGTGTCCCCCATGCCCGCGGACAGCGGGCCTGCCGCCGATTCTGCGGTGGCGGCCGCACCGCTTCAAGCGGCGCGGACGGAATCCTCGGCCGGCGCCTCGATCCGCTGGATCGGTGCGCCGCGTGCGCTAGCGGCCGGCGCCGTTCAGTCCCGCGGACGACACGGTGTCGGTAGAGGCTGGCTGCCCGACTCCGAAGGCGGAACTAGGGAGCCCAGACACCCCCCAGGGCGAGGGGCCCATTGGCCGCTTGATCCAATAATGTTCATCCCCGCAGAACCGGAGGATGTGGGTCCGTCCTCGCAGCGAGTCCATGCACCCCGGCGGCGTCGACAAAGCACGCCCTGTGCTCTGGTCCGGATCCTTCGCCAGGGCCATACCGACTATCAAAAGTCCAACGCAACCAGTGATATAACGAATCATGTTCGAGTGATTCATGGCACTTCCGGAATCGCGTTCGAGAAGGATATGGGAATCTCCTCTCATGAACGGTACTAACCTGAACGATAGGCATGGGCCGGGGCGCAAGTCGAGCACTCCTTCGTTGGCAGGCCATTCGAGGCCGCCGCAAGAGTAGACTTCGGCAGCATGCGCGCCAAGGGTGTGGCGGGTTTCTGCGCGATCGTCGTGGTCCTGGGGCTGGCCTCGTGGGCTGCCATGCGTGGCTTGTCGCCAGCAGACAAAACCCGGAGCACCGCGCGGCCAGACCCCGCCATCAGCGGCACTGTCTTCTACCGCGAACGAATCGCCCTGCCCCCCAACTCCACCGCAGAGGTCGTGCTCGAGGACGTCTCCATCGTCGACCGGCCCGCGGTCGAAATTGCGCGGGCCACGGTCGTCCCGGCAGGTCAGGTGCCGATCCGCTTCGAGCTGCCCTACCCCTCGGACCGGATCGTGGCGGACCACCGCTACGGCGTGCGCGCCGCGATTCTCTGGCCGAGCGGCGCACGGATGTTCGTGTCGAACGCCCACTACTCTCCTTTCGAGAACGCCACCCCTCACGCCGAGCTCGCGATTCTCGTACAGCGCGTGAATGAATCCGCTGCCGCTGCCGACGCCGCTCGCGTGCTCTTCGAATGCGGCCAGGATGTGTTCTTTGCCGTGCGCATCGGCGCCGGCCAGGCGACGCTGTCGGCGCCGAAGTTTCTCGGCAACGGCTCGATCGTGTTGCCGCAAACCGAGGCTGCCTCGGGCGCACGTTACGCGGCCGGCGACACCGTCTTCTGGAGCAAAGGAGACGTAGCGATGTTCCAGATCGCCGGACGCAGTTTCCTCGACTGTATGTCGGCAGCATCGTTACGGCTCCAATAACATCGACGTTCGTGAGGGAGACAACAATGGCACAGCTCTATGCGATGCTCGGTATCATCGGCGTCATGGCGATTCCGGCGTCGTTCGTCATGGGGTTCCGCTACGACCCGGCGGCGCCCGCTTCGAACTACCTGTGGAACCTGCTGCTGTACGTCGCGTTCATGGCCGTGCACATCATCATGTTGCAGCCCGGCTTCAAGAAGGCCGTCTACGGCCGACCGCACAGCATGCCGTTCGAGCGGCGCATCTACGTGAGCGTTTCGATCGTGACCTGGATCCTCGTCTACGCGTATCACCTGCCCGTGCCCGGGCCAGCGTTTTCGGCACCCGCGTGGCTCCAGTTCATCGGCGTCTGCGCGGTGTTCGCGGGCTTCCTGATGTTCTTCGAGGGCGCCACGTTCGCTTTCCTCAAAGCGTTCATGGGCACGCCGGGCACGCAGCTCTCCCACTCGGCCGACGGCACGACACCGCTGATGACCGAGGGCAGCTACGCCAATGTGCGCCACCCGATGTATCGCGGAGCGGTGACCTACTCGTTCGCGTCGCTGTTGATCCACCCGCACGCCGGGCAACTTCTGTTCGCGGCGCTGTTCGCGTTCAGCTTCATCCTGTTCGTGCCGTTCGAGGAAAAGGCGTTGATCAGATCACGCGGCGAGGAATACCGAGCGTACATGACCGTCGTTCGCTATCGGATCTTCCCCGGGGTCTGGTAACCGGGCCCGCTAATCGGCCAGCATCTTCCCGGGGTTCATGATGCCGTGCGGATCGAGCGCGTGCTTCAGCGCGCGCATCAGCTCGACAGCCACTGGCGGCTGATACCTCTGAAGCTCGTGCACCTTCAGTATCCCGACGCCATGCTCGGCGCTGAAGCTGCCGCCCAAGCTCGCGGCGAGATCGTGCACGCACGTCGACAGCGCTTCGGCCGGCCCCGCGCGAAATTCGTCGATGCTCTGCCCGGCCGGCGGCAGCGCGTTGAAATGCAGGTTGCCGTCGCCGATGTGGCCGTAGATCGACAGCCGATGCGGCGCGATCGCCGCGAGCGCGGGCTCGGCGCGCGCCACGAACTCCGCGATGCGGCCGATCCGTACGCTCACGTCGTGCTTCACGGAGCCGCCGTCGCGCTTCTCCGCTTCCGGCACGCGCTCGCGCAACAGCCACAGCGCGCTGCGCTGTGCGAGCGAGTCGGCAATCGTGCCGTCAATGATCTCGCCGCTCGCGAGCCCGCCGGCGAGCACGCGCTCGAGCTTCGCGCGCAGCTCGGCGTCGTCGTCGGCCGAAGCGAGCTCCAGCAACAGATAATGTGTCGCCGGCCGCTCGAGCGGCTCGCGTGCACCAGGCACGTGCTTCAGCACGAGGTCGAGCGAGCGGCGCGATACGTACTCGGCCGAGACGACCTGATCGCCGCTCTCGCGCCGCGCACGCCCGAGCAGCGCGCACGCGGCATCGAGGCTCGGCCACGGCGAGCCACGCGGTCTGGCGGGCGCGCGGCTCTGGAAACAGCTTCAGCACCGCAGCCGTGATCACGCCGAGCGTGCCTTCGGCGCCGAGGAACAGCGCTTTCAGGTCGTAGCCAGTGTTGTCCTTACGCAGACCCTTCAGCGCCGACAGCACCTCGCCGTTCGGCAGCACCACTTCGAGCCCGAGCACGAGCTCGCGCATCGTGCCGTAGCGCAGCACGGCGAGCCCGCCCGCGTTTGTCGAAAGATTGCCGCCGATCTGCGCCGAGCCTTCCGAGCCCATGCTGAGCGGCAGCAGCAAGCCTTGCTCGCGTGCCGCGGCCTGCGCCTTCGCGAGCACCACGCCGGCTTCGGCCGTCATCGTGAAACCGACGGCGTCGACTTCGCGCACGCGGTTCAAACGGGTCAGCGAAAGAAGGATCTGGCCGCTCGCCGTCGAACGGCGTGGCGCCGCCGCAGTAGCCCGTATTGCCGCCCTGCGGCACCACGCCGAGCCGCGCGTCGTGGCACACGCGCACGACGGCCGCCACCTGCTCCACCGTGGTCGGCCGAACGACGAGCGCCGCGGCGCCACGGTACAACCCGCGTTCGTCACGCAGCAGCGGCGCGGCGTCGGCGCCCGCGAACACGCCCGCGGGGCCCACGATGCGGGCGATCTCTGCGACTGCAGCGGCGTTGTGCGTCATGTTCATCCTTGGCCGCCGGCATCCTATCATCGGCACTCCACGCCAAGGACCGAACCCCGCTGTCACACCCCAGCACCTCACCGGCTTCTAGGTAACGGGAACCCTCTACATGCTGCAGGCGCTCGCGTCGCGAATCGCGGTGCTCGAGAACCGGCATGCGCTCGTGCACCTCGCGCCAGGTAATGGTACAAACGCGTGGCGAACGGCCCGGACTCGCGCGGATCCGGCCGACTGAAGACGGCTCGGCCTCACCTAGGGGGATGCATGTCTGCACTGCTCCAGGACCTGCGGTACGCACTGCGACGCCTGCGCAACGGCCCGGGCTTCGCGGCGATGGCCATAGCCACGATCGCGCTCGCCATCGGCGCGAACACCGCGATGTTCAGCTTCGTCAATGGCGTGCTGATCAACCCGCTGCCGTATCCGAATCCCGAGCGAGTCGTGCGCGTGCTGGAGCGCCGCCCCGACGGCGGCCCGAACGGCATCTCGACACTGAACTTCCTCGACTGGAAACGCGACAGCACCGTATTCGAGTACCTCGCGGCGCAGACCGGCTGGGGCGCGACCCTGACCGGCCGCGACGAGCCCGAGCAGTTGCGCGGCGCGCGCGTGTCGCCTGCGCTGCTCGACATCAACGGCGCAAAGCTGCTGCTCGGGCGGAAGTTCCTGCCCGACGAGGACCAGGTGGGGAAGGATCACGTGGTGCTCCTCAGCTATCCGCTCTGGCAGAGCCGCTTCGGGGCGGACCCCTCGATCGTCGGCCGCAGCATCGTGCTCGACGGCGAGTCTTACGAGGTCGTCGGTGTGCTCGACAAGGGCGGCATGTTCGATCGCAGCCCGAGCCAGATCATCAAACCGCTCGCGTTCGAGCCCGCGAACATGACGCGCGATTTCCACTGGATGGGCGCGATCGGCAAACTCAAGGCCGGCGTCACGCTGGAGCAGGCGCGGGCCGAGATGGACGTGATCGGCAAGCGCATCGCCGAGGAGTATCCGGACTCCAACAAGGACTGGGGTGTGGCCGTCGACCGGCTCGCCGACCAGATCGCGGGCCCGCAGGTTCGCACTGCGGTCATCGCGCTGTTCGCCGCGACCGGATTCGTGCTGCTGATCGGCTGCGCGAATCTCGCGAACATCGCGTTGGCCCGCGGCATTGCGCGCCGCCGCGAGATCTCGGTGCGCGCGGCGCTCGGCGCCGGCCGCTGGCATCTGGTGCGTCAACTCCTGGCCGAGAACCTCACGCTGTCGCTGTGCGGAGGTGTGCTCGGAATCGGCATCGGCTACCTCATGATGCGGTGGATCAAGTCGCTGCTCCCGCCGTTCGTGCTGCCGGCCGAGGTCGACGTGCGGATGGACACGTCCGTGCTGCTGTTCGCGCTCGCGGTGTCGTTGGCGACCGGTCTCCTGTTCGGGCTCGCACCCGCGATCCAAGCCGCCCGCACCAACCTCGCCGGTGCGATGAAAGACGGCGGCGCGGGCACCACGCCTAGCAGCCCGGGCAAGCGCTTGCGCAGTGTGCTGGTCGTCGCGGAGATCGCGCTCGCGTTCGTGCTGCTCGCGGGCTCCGGCCTCATGCTCCGGAGTCTGCTCGGCATGCTCGCCGTCGATCCCGGCTTCGACGCGACGAACGTGCTGACCGCCACGTTGCCGATCTCGAACAAGCAGCACCCCGATCCCGTCGAGCTGAACGCCTATCTCGACTCGCTGCGCGCAGCCGTTGGCGCCGTGCCCGGCGTGCGCGAGACGGCGCTCACGTCCGCGCTGCCGCTGCAAGGCTGGGGGTACGGCATGCCGTATCAGGTCGCGAGCCGCGACGTCGTCGATCGTGCGCGACGCGGCGGCGGCTTTTTCAAGATGGTGACGCCATCGTACTTTCAGACGCTGCGCATCAAGATGCTGAAGGGGCGCGCATTGAACGACCAGGACAAAGCGGGCGCTCCTTCCGTGATGGTCGTGAACGAGACGCTGGCGAAGCGCGAGTTCCCGAAGGACGATCCCATCGGTCAGCACATCCTCGTGCAGGCGATCGTGCCGGGCCAGACTGCGCTCGGCGCCGAGATCGCATGGGAAATCGTCGGCGTGATCGCCGACGAGAAGATCAACAGCCTCTCGGATCAGACGAGCGGCGGCATGTACGTGTCGATGGCGCAGAGCCCCGTGTATTTCGCGAGCCTGATCGCGCGCGCGGCGATCGAGCCGCGCAGCCTCGAGACAGCGGTTCGAACAGCCGTCGCCAACGTGAACGTCGATCAGGCGCTCAGCGACGTTCGCACTCTCGAACAGATTACGGATCAGTCCCTGGTCGCGAACCGTGTTCAAAGCCTGCTGCTCGGCATCTTCGCGGGCGTCGCACTGCTGCTGGCCGCCATCGGCATCTATGGCGTGATTGCCTACGCGGTGACGCAGCGAACGCACGAGCTCGGTATCCGCGCCGCGCTAGGCGCGAGCGGACCCGAATTACGCGCACTCGTCTTCCGCAGCGGCATGCGCCTCGCGCTGATCGGGCTCGCGATCGGCCTCGTGGGCGCGCTCGCGCTCGGGCAACTGCTGTCGTCGTTGCTGTATGGCGTTGGCGGGCGCGACCCGCTCACGCTCGCCGTCGTCACCGTCACGCTCGCCGCCATTGCGGCCGCGGCCTGCTTCCTGCCGGCCCGGCGCGCGACCAAGGTCAACCCGATCGTCGCGCTACGCTACGAGTAATGCCCGCAGCGGGTAGACGCGCAGAGTTGGCTACAATGGCAGCCGCCAACGGCTCGAGGTCGCGACAATGCGTAGTGCACGATTCTGGATCACGATGGTGGTCTTTCAAGCGGCCTTCGGGCTGACCGTGTTCGCGGTGACGCGGCACTACTACCTCTCGAGCGCGCCGCCGGCGGCGCTGCCGGCGTGGGCTTTGGGCGTAGGCGCGACGCTGCCGAGCGCGTCGGCGACGCCCGCCGGACCCTTCGCGCTCGCGCCGCCGTTATCGCTCCCGCCCGTTGTATCCGCCTCGCCGACCGGCAACGACCCGGTCGCCATCTCGCAGCGCGCGGATGCCGCGTTCAGCGGCGGCAACTACGCCGAAGCCGAGGCGCTCTACGACCAGCTGCTCGCGCTCGACCCGCAGAACGTGGAGCTCTACAACAACCTGGGCCTGACGCTGCACTACCTCGGCAGATCCGACGAAGCGCTGCAGAAGCTCAAGGACGGGCTCGCGATCGATCCGAATCATCAACGCAGCTGGCTCACCACCGGCTTCGTGAATCTGCGGCTCGGCAACGCGAGCGAAGCCCGCGCGGCGCTGACTAAAGCGCGCGACGTGGGCGACGATAAACAGATCCGCGAATCCGCGGAGAAGATGCTCGCGGGCTTACCACAGTGAGGGAACACACATGATGCTGATTCGCCGGGCCGACGACCGCGGCCACGCCAACCACGGCTGGCTCGACAGCCACCACACGTTCTCGTTCGCCGATTACTCCGACCCGCGTTACAACGGCTTCGGCCCCTTACGCGTGATCAACGAGGACCGCGTGCAGCCCGGCCAGGGCTTCGGCACGCACGGCCACCGCGACATGGAGATCATCTCCTACGTGCTCGAAGGCGAGCTCGAGCACAAGGACAGCATGGGTACCGGCTCCGTGATCCGGCCCGGCGACGTGCAGCGCATGACAGCCGGTACCGGCGTGCAGCACAGCGAGTTCAATCACTCGAAGACCGCAGTCGTGCACTTCCTCCAGATCTGGTTGTTCCCCAGCAAACCCAGCCTGCCGCCCAGCTACGAGCAGAAGATGTTCGACACGGCTTCGAAGCGCGGCCAGTTGAAGCTGATCGTCTCACCCGACGGCCGCGACGGCTCCGTGACGATTCATCAGGACGCGCGGATCTACGCGGCCGTGCTCAATGCGGGAGAGAGCGTCACGCACCCCACAATGCACGAGCGCAAGCTCTGGGCGCAGGTAGCGCGTGGTGCTGTTCGAGTGAACGGCGAAGCACTTTCCACCGGCGACGGCGCCGCGATCGCCTACGACGACAAGGTCGCAATCGAGAGCACGGCCGAGAGCGAAGTGCTGCTGTTCGACATGGTCGGGCGCGCTTGACAGGCCTGGCGGTTCCCCAAACCATCGACGAACCTTTCCGACGGCGAGCCGCGCTCGGCCGGTTCGAGGAGACCACGTCTTGCCGAAAACGACTCTATTCATAGGCTCCTCCTCGGCCGCGAAGTCACAGGCCAAGACGGTAGTGAAGAAATTCACCGGCCCCACTCTGACGTTCATTCCGTGGTGGGACGCGTTCACGGCCGGAAGAACTCTGCTCGAAGATCTCGACAACATTCGAGGCAAGGTCGACGGCGCGCTCCTGCTGTTCTCGCCCGAATCGACCACGACGATCAGAAAGAAGAAATACGACGTACCCAATTTGAACGTGCTGTTCGAGTTCGGATATTTCTACGGCCACTTTGGCAAGCAGAAAGTCGCAATGTTGAAGTACGGCGATTTCTATCTCCCGTCCGATTTCGGTGGCTACATCCACATTTTCGGAAGCTCTACTTTTAGGCGTGGGGCCGTCGCCCAGGTCGGAAAGAGAACGTCCAGCGAATTCGAGCGCTGGGTAGCTCAACTTTGACTATCGCTGTTCGCGGAGATAAGCGCATACGATATCCAAGTCCGTACCAAGTAGCAGACGCTCAATGCCGAAGACCACCGACAACGCGAAGTTCAAGGCAGCCTTCAAGCTCGCGCAGCGCTTCCCTGGCGTGGAGCTCGGTACGTCCTATCGGACGCCGGCCATCAAGGTCAAAGGCAAGTTCATGGCGCGGCTGCGAACCGAAGCCGAGGGCTGGCTCGCGATCCGCTGCGAGTTTCTGCTTCGTGACATTCTGCTGAAGGCCGCGCCTGATGTTTTTCATCTTACGGACCACTATCGCGACCACCCGGCGATTCTGGTTGACTTGAAGAAGATCAAGAAGGCCGCGCTGCTCGACATTCTCGAGCAGGCCTGGCGTATGACAGCGTCGAAGAAGCTGCTTCGCGAGTACGACGAACGTTAGCGCGTTTCCACTTCGGTCACGAACACGACGGGGGTGCCTCCATGAGCGTGAAAACAATCATCCCGGCGATGGCCGGCGCGATACTGATCGCGGCACTAGTACTCTTCTTGCGACACCAGCCGCCAGCCGGTATAGACGCGGCGAGCAACGATCGATCGACGCCGCACCAGACCGAGGCAATGCCAACCGCTCGGCCACGGAGTCCAGAGACGACTGCGGCGGCAAACGATGCCCTGTCCCGCAATGAGGCCACGGATCAACCAGGCGCACTACCCTCACCGCCGAGTCCGCCAGCTCCGATCACTGAGGCGATCGAGGAGCTGAAACTTCCACCTGTTCCGGAGATCCTCGAAACAGAGCGGGCGTTTGCGGGGGAGGCCGTTGACCCTGGCTGGTCACCGGAAGCGGAGACTCATATTCTCAGCGAGATAGCGCAGGTGACCGGGCTCAAGCTCATCACTCTGCGAGTCGAATGCAAAACGAGCCTGTGCCGACTTCATGTGGCCCAGCAGGAGCTGTCGCGCGCCGCTCCATTTCAAGAGCTCGTTGGCCGTCTGGGCTTGAACCCTCTCTGGGTAGTGACGGTCGTGGATCGAAACGGTGTGCCGACATCACTCGCGTACCTCGAGCGCCAGAGTGCTGCGCCAAAGGCAACAGCGGAGTGAGCTAGCGGTACTTCACGTAGCAGACTTTGTGATGCGTGAAGAACTCGATCGCCGTCGATCCCGCTTCGGGTAACCCCGCGCCGGACTCCTTCATGCCGCCGAACGGCAGCTGCGGCTCCCGCATCGGCGTCATGAGATTCACGTGCGCGATGCCGACCTCGGCGCGTTCCATGTAGGTCAGCGCGCACTTCAGATCGTTGGTGAAGATCGACGACGAGAGCCCGTACGCCACGTCGTTCGCCACCGCGACGGCCTCCTCGAAATCGCGCACCGCGATGATCACGAGCACGGGCCCGAAGATCTCCTCGCGCGCGACCTTCATCGTGCGCGTCACGCCGCCGAAAATCGTCGGCGCAATGAAGCAACCGCCGTCGTAGCCCAAACCCGTAAGCGCCGCGCCACCGCACAGCAGCCTCGCACCTTCGGCCTTGCCGACGTCGATATAGCGCAGTACGTCCGCCTGCTGCTGCCCGCCGCAGACAGGTCCCATGCCGCAGTCTTCGGCTTCGCCTTCGCGCACGGCGATGCCGCGCACGGCCGTGAGCAACTTCGACGTGAGCTGCTCCACGATCTCCTCGACCACGATCACCCGGCTCGTCGACGTGCACCACTGCCCCGCCACCGTGTAAGCCGCGCGTACGATCTCGGCCACTGCGTAATCGAGATCGGCATCGGCCAGCACGATCGCCGGATTCTTGCCGCCGAGCTCGAGCTGCGTGGGCGTGAGATGGCGCGCGGCCTGAAGCTGGATCGCTTTGCCGACCGCCGTAGAGCCAGTGAACGAGATCGCTTTGATCCGTGAATCGCCCACGATCGCGTTGCCCACGGCGCGCCCCGCACCCGTCACGCAGTTGATCACGCCGGGCGGCACTCCGCCCGCTGCGATCAACTCTGCGTACAGGAGGCCCGTGCGCGGCGTGAGGCTCGCGGGCTTCAGTACTACGGTGTTGCCGGCCATCAGGGCCGGCGTGCACTTGCGGCTCGGCACGTTGAACGGGAAATTCCACGGCGTCACGATGCCGACGGGCCCCAGTGGCTCGCGCGTGGAGTACGCGAGCGTGCCGCCCGCCTCGACCGGCACCGTCTGGCCGCACATCCGCAGGCCCTCATCGATCTGGTAGTCCATTTCGCGCAAGCCCGAATCGACTTCGTTACGCGCTTCACGCAGCGACTTGCCGTTCTCACGCGTGATGACGGCGGCGATCTCGTCGCGCCGCGCGCGCATCGCGCCCAGCGATTGGTCGAGGAAGCGCTTGCGCGCCTGCGGCGACAACGCGCGCCACTCGGGGAACGCGGCTTGCGCGGCCGCGATGGCGGCAGCGGCGTCTTCCGCGCCGGATTCCGCGAACGTGCCCGTCACGTCGGCGAGCCTCGCGGGGTTGCGCTGCTCGAACGTGCCGCCGCCCGTGGCCGGGCGCCATTGCCCGCCGATGAAATTCTTACCTTCGAACGCTGTCATGGGTCTGCGTCCCGCGTTGCATCAGCACCAGAGTAATGCCGCCCAGGACGGCGGCCGCCGAGAGCACCAAGCGTAACGTGATTGGCTCGGCGAGAAACAGCAGCCCGCCCACCGCCGCGATCACCGGCACCGAAAGCTGCACGACGGAGGCCCGCGTAGCGGCGAGGTCGCGCAGCGCGGCGTACCAGATTACGTAGCCGAGCCCCGAGGTAACGGCGCCGGACACGGCGGCCAACAGCATGCCGCGCGGGGTGCTGTGACTCGAGCCGAGCGACACCACGACCAGCACGGCCGCAAACGGGACGCTGGTGATGAAATTGCGCGCCGTGGCGCCGAGCGGGTTTGGCGACCCGCGACCGCGCAGCGAATAGACGCCCCACGCAACGCCAGCGGTCGCCATCAGTAAAGCCCCAAAGGGCTCCGGCGCGCGCACGCCTGGCGCGAGGAGGTACGCGACGCCGATCACGGCCAGCGCGAGCCCGGCCCACGCCGCCGGCGGGAACCGCTCACCGGCGCGTAACCCCGCCGCCAGCATCGTGAGCTGCACCGCGCCGAACAGGATCAGCGCGCCAGTACCGGCACTGAGCGAGAGGTATGCAAACGAGAACGCCACGGCGTAGAGGAACAGCATCGCCGATGCCAGCCAATCGCGCGGCACCTCGGCAGCGTCGGGCGCGCGCCGCTGCGTGAGCGCGTACAGCAGGAGCGCGCCGGAGATCAGCCGCACGACCGTGAAGCTCGCCGCATCGATCAACGGCTCGGCAAGCGCGACGCGCGCCAGCAGCGAGTTCGCCGCGAACGCGCACATCGCAACGCACGTCAGCGCGAGGGTTCTCACGCGGCCGCGTGCGTTAACGGCGTACCTGCGGCGTGCAGTGGCACACGGACGCATCCGCCACACAAGGAGTCGCGTGCCATGGAGTCGATCTTCAGGGTCGCATCGGCGCCTGCTGCCGCGGCAGCAGGCGCCGAACAGTGCGTTACTGCGCTACGAAGCAGTAGAACAGACCCGCGCCGCCCGTCGCGACGAGGTCCGGCTGGCTGCAGCTGCGGCTGCTGTGCACCGAGTTCCACGATGCGGTGCCACCGCCAAGCCGGTCGTGGTGGCCGAGCATGGCGCTGCCGGCGCCGTTGCTCGTCCAGTTGTTGCAGGTGGTGTTCACCGCATTGCCCGGCACGAGACGGCCCGCGGAATCGGAGCCCGTCAGCATGTCGTGCGTGTTCGGCGTGTTGCCGACACCGTTCACTTCCTCACCCTTCTCGTTCAAAGCGGTCGGCTTACGGATGTTGTTGCGGTCCTGATGCAGATCGTCGATGTTCCAGGCGATCGGCACGCCCTTCGCGTTGTACCACGGGCCCTTGCCGATACGGTCCCGCGCATTGATCTGCGCCTGGCCGTTCGCGCCGGCGACGCTCAAGTACGCGCGCCACTCGGCGTTGCCGCGGCCGACGGCCGTGGCGAGCGTCTTGCAGTGCGCGTCGGCGCCCGCGAGGCCGCCGAGATTGGCACCGTCGCCTTTACCGACGCTGGTGACGAAGAAGCTCATCGGGCCTTGCGGCTGCGGCGCCGGTGGCGCACCCGCCGGCTGTTGTGCGATTGCAGAGCCGCCGAGCATCGCGAGTGCGAACGGAACGAGAGCATGTTTCAAGTTCATCGATGGAGTCCCCCAAGAGTGTTGTTCGAAGCATCCGGCCTACCCCCCGGCAGCCGGATCGTACTGGGGGAAAGTATCACGCACCGGTGTTGCTCACACGGGGTCGACGCCCGCGCGCTGGCAAAAGTATTCCCAAGCACGATCGAGCGCGAGCGGCGAGAGCTGTGTAGCGGCCGATTTCTCGATTTCTTCGGCCGAAAGCCCCTCGGGGTTGCCGAGCGCCAGCGCTTCGCGCTCGACGTTCGCGTTCACGAGCATGTACACGGCCGTGAGCACGGCCGCCTGGATCGAGCTGCCGACGACCACGGCGCCGTGGCCGCGCATCAGTGCGCAGGTGTGAGCCCCGAGCGTATGCGCCAGATCGCGCCCCTGTTCCAGCGTACGCACGAGCATGTCGGTGGCGCCGAACTTCGTGCGGCTGTCCCACACCGGAATCTCGGCGCCTATCAGGCTCGCCGTGTGGATCACGGGCTTCAGAGGCGTGTTCGTGATCAGTGAACGGCAGCACCCCATACGCGTGGTGATGGACGACCGACATCACGTCGGGCCGCGCTTCGTACACGGCCGCGTGAATCATGCGCTCGCCGTAGGGTGTGCGGCCGCGCGCGTCGAGCGGCGCACCGTCGGCGCCGAACTCCATGAGGTCGCGCTATTTCCACGAGCGCCGGGCTGCGCGAGCGCGCGAGCACGAACTGCTTCGGGTTGCGTGGATCGCGCACGCTGATGTGGCCGAACGCATCGACCACGCCTTCGTTCGCGAGAATGCGATTCGCCGCGACGAGCCGAAGGAACTCCGGCAGCGCGGGCAACGCGGCAGCATCGCCGCGACTGCGTTTGGTCTGAGCATCGACGCGACCGAACGCAGCCAGCGAAGCGAGCGCGGCGCCCGCGCCGAGCACGCGGCGGCGCGTGCAGGTCGACGAACAGGCTATACCAGGTTCAGGAACAGCCACTTCTTGCCCTTCGCGAGACCGGCCAGCTCCTTGCCGATGGCGCCGTACACCGGCGGCGACGACGTGATGTGCTGCGTGCCGGCATGCATGTCGCGGAACAAGATGCTGAATGGTGCCGGCGCGCAGCGCCGCGGTGCCCGCGGATTTGTACGCGAACAGCGCCGCTTCGTGCGCACTCCACGTGGAATGCGCGAGCGCCAGCCGAATCAGCGTGTGCTGGCGCATCGAGAGCTTGTCGCCGCGCGCGATCGTCTCCGTCGCATCGCCCCACATCTCGTACACGAACGCCCGCGCCGAGCGATACACGGCCTCGACTTTCGCGAACTGCTCTTGAAAGCTCTGGCTCTCCGCCAGCGTGCCGGGGCGGCCGGCCTTCTCCGCCACAGTGGCGATCAACTCGTCGAGCACGCGCCGGCCGATACCGCACGCCCAGCCCGAGTGCGCGATACCCGCAAAGCCGATGATGCCGATCGTGTACAGACTGCCGCCGCGCAGCGGTTGCTCGGTCGTCGAGGCGTGTGTGTACGCATCGGGCACGAACACGTCGTGCGTCGTGTAGTCGATGCTGCCCGTGGCGCGCAGCCCGAGCACGTCCCAGTTGTCGATGAGTTTCGCCTTGCTCACCGGGAACACGAAGATGCGCGCCTCGTGTGTGCCGTCGATCAGGCCCAGAGTGTGAATGTGCGTGCCGTGCTTGATGCCGGACGCGAAGCTCCACGCGCCGGTGAGCTCGAACCCGCCGTTCTTCGGCACCGCCTTGCCGGGGCGAGTGCCCTGCCCCGCGATGACGGGCAACCGGTCGCCGCCGAACAGCTCCTTCACCGCGTCGTCTTTGAGGTACGCGGCGCCGGTACCGATCGCGAGCGACGCGGCCATGAGCACCCAACCGGCGGAAGGATCGCCGTACGCGACTTTCTCGATGACCTCGAGAGACGCGACGGGGTCGAGCTCGAGACCGCCGCGCACGGCCTTCGGCACCCACATGCCGAGCAGTCCTTCGTTATGCATCGCGTCGACCACGGGCGGCGCGAGCTGGCCCAGCTCCTCGCTCTTCGCCGCATTGTCGCGCGCCAGATTCGCGACGCGCTGCACGCGCTCCGCCAGATTCGGCTGCAAATGACTCTGACTCACGTTTAGCTCGCTCCCTGCAGCAGACGTTGCGAGGCGGGCCGCGCGCGCGATGCGGGCCGCGTACTTCTGAAAAGCCGGTCGTGGTTCGAGGGCCTTCGTCATCAGGCTATGGCTGAATCTGAGATCCTAAATAGACGTCGAGCGCACTGAAGCGTTCCCCGAGGATATAGGGCCCCGGCGAGAGCGCCTTCTCGAGGGTATTCACGGTGTCGTCGAAGGTGCCGTAACCCATCGCGCCTCTTACGCGCTGCCGGCGGCCGCTCGAGCATCTTGTCGACGATGGCGGGCTCGAAGCAGCCGGCGCCGAAGAAGAACCAGCGCACGTACGTGCCGCGCTGCGGATCGCCGATCTTCGGCGCGAGGTTCGCGGCCGGAAACTCGTCCGCGAGATACATGCAGATCGCCGCCGTCTCCGTGACCACGACGCCGCGGTGCACGATCGCCGGCACCTTGCCCATGGGATTGATCGCGAGGTATTGCGGCGTCTTCTGCTCGCCCTTCTCCAGGCTCAGAACGCGCATGTCGTACGGCGCGCCAACCTCTTCCAGCATCCAGTGCACGATGCGCCCACGCGTCATCGGGTTCGTATAGAAAACGATTTGTTCGGTCACGTGTGTCTCCCCCGCCGTTGCGCCGTGACTCTAGCGGCAGCATCGGCAACTATGCAAACCTGCGCGCATGCCGCCCGCGCCGCCCGAAACCCCGCCGCCACGACCGTCGATTCCGCGCGGCGTGTGGGCGCTTGGGCTCGTGAGCCTGTTCATGGACGTCTCGTCGGAGATGATCCACGCGCTGTTGCCCGTATTCCTGGTAACCGTGCTTGGCGCGAGCGTCACGACGGTGGGCCTCCTCGAGGGCATCGCCGAAGCCACGGCCTCGATCACGAAGGTGTTCTCCGGCACCTGGAGCGACCGACTCGGCAAGCGCAAGGTACTGACCGTGCTCGGCTACGGCCTCGCGGCATTGACGAAGCCTCTGTTCGCGCTGGCGCCGACCACGGCCTGGATTTTCGGCGCGCGGTTCGCCGATCGGGTGGGCAAAGGCATTCGGGGCGCACCCCGCGACGCGCTGATGGCCGATCTCACGCCGCCGGAGATCCGCGGCGCCGCGTTCGGGCTGCGCCAGACGCTCGACACGATCGGCGCGTTCGCGGGCCCCTTACTCGCGATCGCACTGATGGCGTTGACGGGCAACCAGTTCCGCACCGTGTTCTGGTTCGCCGTGATTCCCGCGTTCGCATCGGTCGCGCTGCTCGTGCTGCTCGTGCGCGAGCCGGAACGTGCGCCGCAGGCGAGCGGCAAAGGGCGCATCGCGTGGCGGGAGATCTTCGGTGCGCTCGGCAGCAGTTATTGGTGGGTCGTCGTCGTGGCCACGCTGTTCACGCTGGCACGCTGCAGCGAAGCGTTCCTCGTGCTGAAGGTCACGGACGTGGGCGTGAAAGCCACGTTCGTGCCGATCGTGCTCGTGGTCATGAACGTGGTGTACGCGTTCTCCGCCTACCCCGCCGGCTATGTCTCGGACCGCGTGGGCCGCTGGGGCGTGCTGGCCGCCGGCGCGGCGGTGCTCGTGGTCGCGGACCTCGTGCTCGCGTTGGCCGGCTCGCCGGCGACAGCGCTCGCAGGCGTCGCGATCTGGGGGTTGCACATGGGCTTCACGCAGGGGCTGTTCGCAGCCCTCGTGGCCGATGTGGCGCGGCCCGAGCAACGCGGCACGGCGTTCGGTGTATTCAATCTCGTAACGGGCCTGGCGCTGCTCGTGGCCAGCGTGCTGGCCGGCGCTCTGTGGGATGCAGGCGGCCCACGGCTCGCGTTCGTCGCGGGCGCGGGCCTTACGTCGTTCGCCGGCATCGCAACACTCGTCCTCTATGCGAGCGGCCGCTTGCCGCGCCAGCGCACGGCTTAACCGCGCGCGTATCGACAGCCGCCGCGCGAATCGGGATACTGCCCGCCCTTTTTCCTTAGATCGATCATGCTGCGCAGCGTCCGCTTCTATTCCGTGCAAAGCCCGTGGCCCGCGTCCGAGCAGGAGCTGTCCGAGAAACTCGCGACGGTGTTGTTCAAGCCGTGCGGCACGTACACGGAGCGCAGCTCCGGCTTCGAGCCGCCGACCGGCACGGAAGGCGCACCGCTCGCGCGCCGCCTGGGCGGCGCCGACCTGCTGCGGGTGCGCACTCAGGTACGCGTGCTGCCGACGGCGGCCGTGAACGAAGCGCTCGAGGTACGGCTCGCCGAGTATCGGCAGCGCATGCAGGAGGAGCCGGGCCGGCGCACCAAGCGCAAACTCAAGGACCAAACGCGCGACGAGCTGCTGCCGAAAGCACTGGTCAAATCCGACCGCATCGTGGCGCTGTATCTGCTACAGGACAACGTTCTCGCGATCGGCACGTCGTCGGAGACTCGCGCCGAACGGTTCCTCGAGCAGCTGCGCGCGGCGCTCGGCAAGCTCGACACGAAACCGCTCGCGTTCGAGCGGCCGCTGGCCGATTTCCTGACGCGCGTATTCACCGGCGACCCGCCGCCGAAGTTCGCGTTGGGCCGCGAGTGCCGCATGCGCGACCGCGCGGAAGCCAAGAGCTCGGTGCGCTGGCAGGACGTCGACCTCACTCAGGCCAACGTGCGCCGCTGCATCAAGGACGGCATGGAGCTCACGCATCTCGGCATCGAATTCGGCAGCGTGATGAGCGGCGTGATGGATGCCACCGGCGTGATCGGCAAGTTCAAGCTGCTCGACCTCGATGAGCCGCCCGAGGACTTGGCCGAGGAGCCGCTCGCGCGCTTCGACGCCGAGCTCGCACTGCTCGGCGGCACGTTGCGCCAGCTCGTCGCCGGCCTGCGCCAGGCCCTCGACCCCGGATAGGAGAAGATCAAGATCTCTCGCCAAGAGCGCCAAGGACGCCAAGAAGACTAAGAACAGAAGGCTAAGAATAGGTACTTAGAGGATGGGGTCGCGGCAGCGGTAGGCGATCCGGGTGATTCCGTCTCGCATGAGAGGGGCACCGAAATTGAGTAGGTAGCCGAGTCTGAGGTCGGCGAGCCTCAGGTACGTCAGAAGCTGTTTCTTGTGCGCATTGTGGAGCTTTTCCACGCACTTGAGCTCCACGATGACCTTGCTCTCGATCAACAGATCGGCTCGAAATCCCTCCTCGAACTTGAGACCCCGATACTCGAGCGCAATAGGCGCTTGCCTGTCGACGCCGAGCCCCCTCTTCCGAAGCTCATGAGCAAGCACCGCCTCGTAAACGGTTTCGAGCAGCCCGTTTCCGAGCTCCCGATGAACCTGCACTGCACTATCAACCACCTCCTTTCCAACCTGGTCTTCCACCATCTCTGTTGTTTTCTTCCTTGGCGTTCTTGGCGCTCTTGGCGAGAGATCTTCTCTACCGTTTGTACGCGTAGGAGGCACTGGCGATATCTCGGCGTTCTGCGCGATTTCGCGGCGGGCGCGGTCGGGCTACACTGCGCGCGAGCCCCACGAAGAGGTGCGCCGATGACCGCCACGATCACTCTGGCTTTCCTGCATCACACGGCTGCCGTCGCAGTCATGGCGCTGCTGACCGTGGAGCTCGTGCTGCTGCGGCTAGAGCTCACACCCGCGATCGCGCGCACGATCCTGCGCATGGACGGCGCCTATGGCATCGCGGCGCTAGTGCTGCTCGTCGTGGGCCTCTCGCGTGTGTTCTTCACCGAGAAGGGCGCGGCGTACTATTTCCACAGCGGTACGTTCCTAGCGAAGCTCACGCTGTTCGTGATCGTGGGGCTGCTGTCGATCTATCCTACGATGCAATTCCTGCGCTGGCGCCCCGCACTTCGCGAGCAACGCGCGCCGCAGCTCGACGCAAACACGCGGCGCAAGCTACGCATGATCGATTCACATCGAGCTCACGCTGTTGCTCGTGATCCTGCTGCTCGCGGCGATGATGGCGCGCGGCATCGGGTACTTTGGTTGAAGGTCACAACCAGCTGAGGCCGCTCTAACGGCAGCTGCCGAAGTCCGAGCAGTTGCACATGCGCTCGCACATCGCGGGCGGCGCGGTCTCCGGCTTCGGAATCTTCTTCCGATACTCCGGCAGCATCTTCTCGGCGCCGCCGCGCATTACCTCGTGCGGCAGGCCGTACCAGCCCGCAATCTCGGTCAAGTTCGGGTTCGTGCCCGGCAAGTAATGCGGCACACTGTCCTCCGTCACGGGCGGCAGCTCGGTCACGTACTCGCAGTAGCTCTGCGGCACCTGCTGGCCGGGATCGAGATACCAGCTCTGGCTGCGCACGAGCGGCTCGGTGAAATACACGGGATCGTCGACCCACGTGACGACCGTCAGGAGATCGCCGTGCCGCACCCAGTGCTCGACGAGCGTGCGCTTGTCGCTGCTCGGCACTTCGTTGCGGCGGTGATAGTTCGCCTTCAGATGCGTCGTGGTGATCGTCAGCTGGTTGCCGTCCCACACGCCGGTCGAGAAACCCTGGAACGTGTGCTCGGCGTAATCCGGCGGATGCGGCCGGCCGTCGAGCCAGATCGTGCGCACGCTACCCCATGCCGGCATGTAGGTTTTGAATGCGACCAGCTTCTCGCGCTGCGGCTCGATTTCCTTGTCGACGCGCATGTTGCCCATGCCCCGCAGGCCGTAGTCGGCCGAGTGCGGCCGACATTGATACTGCATGACCATCGACAGGCGATCGGCCTGGAACGTGTCGCCGCGCGCTCGCGCCGCGTCGTTCAGCGGCAGCGCCATGTAGTCGCCGATCTCCGGCCCCGGAATTCGATCGGCCGCGTCCTCGTGATACAGCGGCGACCACTCGCCCGCGAAGTCCACCTGCGCGCTCGCCGTACCCGCGATCAGCGCGAGACACCGCGATCACCGAATAGCACGAGATAACGCATGCGCTCACCTCGACGTGCACGGCGTGGGATCCCAGCCGGCCGCGCTCTTCTGTTTCTTGAAATCCGTGCTCGTGACGAACGCGCCCGCCAGGTACTTCGGGTCCGTGACCACCGTGGTCACCGTGAACCACTCGTCACCATTCGGCTCCTTGTGATAGTCGAAGTACTCCTCGACCTTCGCGTCGGCGCTGTACGGCGGACCGTTCCGGCGGTAGTAGCCCTCGCGCAGGTTCGTGGTGGTGACCTCGAGCGAGCGGCCTGCCCGACCGATGGCGCCCGAGAAGAGCACGAGGCCTTCGCCCACACCGCGACCGCGCACGCGGCCGTTCCCAGTTCGCTACGGAGTAGCCCTGCCAGCTCTTGTCCTCGGTTGTCGTCGGCGGCGCGTTGAAGCGCAGCAGGCGCGTCTGCATCCCGGCGTCGGTCTCGATCTTCAGCGTCTGATCGTCCTGCCAGCTGATCCGCACGCGGCCCGGGATTCGCAGCAGCGCCGGCGCACCGAACGACTTGCACTGCAGCCCCAGCATCTCGTCGCGCGTCAGCATCCCAGGCGAGCCCCACCTTCTTGCCTTCCGCGTTCAGCGGAATGCTCTGGAAATCGCCGCGCGTGGGCGTCAGCATTCGCCAACGCCAATCCTCGCTGACGATCGACACCCACGTGCCCGTGAGATCCACGGGCGCCGCCTCACGCGCGGTCTTCGGCGGCCCCGGTGGCGGCGGCGCCGCGGCCGAAGCGGCCTTGCGCGAAACCGCACCGCCGGCAATCGCGGCACATACCACGGCCAGCAGCACTCGTCGTGCGTTCATCGTGCCGCTCCTTTGGCCGCCACCAGGCTGTCGTAGATCGAGCGCACGAACGCGTCGCCCGACCCGTACTGCGTCTCGTAGTCGAGCGCGGGCTTCGTGGCCTGGATCTGCTGCCAGCGTCTTGCCCTGCGCTATCAGCGCCTGGACGCGGTCGCGCACGATCACGACCATGTCGCGATAATCGACGACGTCGGCTTCGTTGCAGAGACGCCCGCGGCCCGGAATGATGCGCGTGCCGCCGTCCTGCAAGCGAGCGGGCACGGCGAGATCGAGAATCTTGTCGAGCGCCGCGATCAGGCCCTTCACGCTGCCGCCGCGCGCGACGTCGATGACCGGGTACTCGTCCGGCACGAACAGCTCGCCCACGGCAAGCGTGTCGGACTTGCGGAACAGCACGATGCTGTCGCCGTCCGTGTGTGCATGCGGAGCGTGAATGATGAAGATCGGCTCGCCGTTCAAGTACAAATCCTTCGACGGAAGGATGTAGTTGTCGAACGGCACGCTGTCGCCGGGGAACGGGTTCTTGTCGAGCTTCGTGAGGTCGCTCAGGCGCAGCAGCACGTTCTCCTGCGCGATCAGCGTCGCGCCGGGGCGGCCCGACGAGGCCGTGGCACCGAACGTCCCCAGCAGCGCGAGCGGACCGTTGCCTTCGGTCAGCGGCACGTCGGGGCTCGTGCTGACGATGTAGCGGATCGGCGCCGGCGTGACCGTCTTGATCTCGGCGGCGATGCGCTCGGCCAGGCCCTTGCGCAACGCATTCACGAGGAACACGCCGTCCGGCCCGGCCTGCACGGCGATGTTGCCGACCTTGCCTGCGTGCAACATGTACACGTTGCCCTGCACGGGCAGCATGTGCAGCTCGACGCTCGGCTGGCTGCGCGCCGACGGCGCCAGCCGCGAGCGCGAGCCACCCCGCGAGCGGCGCGAGTCTCGTGATTCGACTCAAGAGTCCCCCTGCGAGATCGAATGTGACCAGGCAGTTAGTTTTCGCGAGGACCCGGGCGGTTGTCCACTGTTTTCTGTCGCACAGTCGGAACGACAGCCGCGCGTTTACTCGTAGCGCAACGAGCTGATCGGATCCAGATTCGCGGCCTTCGCGGCAGGCAGTATGCCGAATACGATGCCGACCACGGCCGGAGAAACCGAACGCGAGCGCCACGGCCCACCATGGCGTATGCGCCGCGGGGAAATTCGGAATCAACGACGAGGCCAGCGCGCCTATGCCGTAGCCGATCGCGAGCCCCACGAGCCCGCCGAGCAGGCAGAGCACGAGCGCTTCCAGCAGAAACTGCAACAGGATGTGGTGGCGCTTGGCGCCGATCGCCTTGCAGATGCCGATCTCGCGTGTCCGCTCCGTGACCGACACGAGCATGATGTTCATGATGCCGATGCCGCCGACGAGCAACGAGATGCTCACGATGCCGGCCATGACGACCGTGACCGTGTTCAAGATCGACTGAAAGGTGTCTTGCAGCTGTGCAGCGGTCTGCACGCGGAAATCGTCCTCGTCGCTCTTGCCCAGTTTGTGCGCGGCGCGCAGCAGCCGCTGGATCGTGGCCCGCACGTTCTCGATCTCGCCCAGATCGCCGATCGTGAGCTGCACCTGGATGTCGGGCTCGCGCTGGTTGCCCTGCAGGCTCACCATGGTGCTGAACGGAATCAGCACGCGATTATCCTGGCTCTGGCCGAAGATCTCGCCCTTCGGCTCGAGCAGGCCGATGACCTTGAGCCACTCGCCGTTGATCAGAATGAACTCGCCGAGCGGATCTCTCGGCAGCGACAACTCGTCGCGCACCTTCTCACCGATCACCGCGACTCGGCGGCGCGTGTCGTTGTCGCTGTCGGACAGGAACCGGCCCTGCGCCGCGAAATACTGACCCACGTTCTGGAACGCGTAAGTGGTGCCGAGCACCTGCGACACCGTGGTCTGCGAGCCGTAACGGATCGAGCTCTGGCCGTTCTGGATGTACATGATCGGCGTGATCGACTCGAGGCCGTCCACGCGGAAGCGGATCAGATCGAAATCGTCCTGCGTGAGTCGCGACCGACGGCCCTGGATCGCGTGCTCGAGCGACGTGTACGACTGCACCGTGATGCTGTTGCTGCCGAGCCCCTGGAACTGCTCGCCGATCGTGAAGCTCAAGCCCTGGATGATCGACACCATCGCGATCACGGACGCTACGCCGATGACGATACCGAGCGCGGTCAGGAAGCTCCGGAACCCGTGCGCGCGGATCGACTGGACCGCCGCGCGCGCACCCTCCGCCGCCGCAAACCACAGCGTCACGCGGTTGGGCTTCTGGCGGACGCGCCGCTCGCGTGCCGGTGGCGTTAGCGCTCATTCACACGGTCCTCGACGACGCGGCCGTCTTTCAGCCGCACAACACGCTCGCCGTGCCGCGCAACGTCGGGCTCGTGCGTGACGACGACGATGGTCTGGCCGTCGGCATGCAGCTCGTCGAACAGCGCCAGAATCTCGATCGACGTCTGCGAATCGAGATTGCCCGTGGGCTCGTCGGCCAGCAGGATCGACGGGTTCGTCACGAGCGCGCGCGCGATCGCGACGCGCTGCCGCTGACCGCCCGAGAGCTGGTTCGGCAAATGGTCGCTGCGATCCGCGAGACCCACGCGCGCGAGCACACGCTCCGCCTCGTCGCGCCGCTCGCCAAGCGGCAGCCCGCGATAGATCAGCGGCTGCATCACGTTGCGCAGCGCCGACGCGCGCGGCAGCAGATTGAAGCTCTGAAAGATGAAGCCGATCTCCTGATTGCGGATGTCCGCGAGCTCGTTCTCGGTCATGCCGCTGACGTCGCGCTCCGCCAGCACGTAGCGGCCCGAGGTCGGCGTGTCGAGACAGCCGATGATGTTCATCAGCGTGCTCTTGCCGGAGCCCGACGAGCCGATGAACACGACATACTCGTTGTAGTCGATCGTGAGATCGAGGTTGTCGACCGCCTTGATGAGCTGTTGGCCCATCACGTAGTGCTTGCTGATCTGCGAAAGCTCGATGACGGGCATCGCGGCGTCACTTCTCGGCTTTCGTCCTGACGATGACGCGGTCGCCGTCCTTCAGCGCGCGCAGCACGCGGTCGGGCCCGATGATGACTTCGTCGGTGTCGGCGAGGCCCGTCTTGACCTCCTGGTACGTGTCGTCCGACAAACCCACCTCGACGCTGACGCGCGCGGCGCGGCTCCCGCGCACGACGAACACGTGCCGCTCGGTCTTGGCAGAAGAGAGGTCCTCTTCCACCTGAATCGCCTGGATTGGCGTAGCGATGACGTCGTTCTTCGTGGCCGTGAAGATCTCCGCGCGGCACGTCATGCCGGGGCGCAGCGTGATCTTCTCGGGATCTACCAGGCCGAATCTTCACGGCGAAGCTCTGGCCCTGCTGGCCTTGCGCGACTTTGGCCGAGACGGCGATCGAGTCCACGACGCCTTCCACCGGCAGATCCGGATACGCGATCGCGAAGATGCGCGCCTTCTGGCCGATCGCGACGTTCGCGATGTCGGCCTCGTCCACGTTGACCTCGGTTTGGATACTGGCGGGGTTCGCGATCGTCATCAGATTGGAGCCCGGAATGTTCGTCGAGCTCGAGATGGCCGTTTCGCCGACCTTGATGTCGAGCGACGTGACGACACCGTCGATCGGCGAATACACGCGCGTCTTCGTGAGCCGGTCCTGCGCCTGGTCGAGCAACGCGCGCACCTGCGACAGCGTCTCGCGGCTCGAGCGCAGGTCGACCTCGGCGATCTCGAGGTTGTTCGTGGAAGTCGTGAAGCGATCGTCATCGATCAGCTTCATGTCGTGCAGACTCTTCATGCGGTCCCACTGCGTGCGCAGGTTCTCGACCTGCAGCTGCTGGCGCTGGATCGCGATCTCCTGCACGCGGGCGCTGGCCTGGTTCTGCTCCACGGCCGCGCGCAGCCGCTGGTCGTCGATCTGCAGCACGAGCTGGCCCTTCGTGACGCGCGCGCCCTCCTCCACGAAGATGGCCGGTCACGCGGCCGATCTCCTCCGTCGTGAGCTTCACTTCCTGCTCGTGCACGAGCTTGCCGGACGCGAGCACCGACGACTGGATGCTGCGGCGCTCGACCTTCTCGGTCTGCACCTGCACGGCGGCGCCGCCGCTCAAGCGCGCCTGGATCAGCGGCACGGCAATCACGAGCACGACGATGCCGATGATCAGCAGTAACTTCCTGTTCATGCCGGCTCCGTCAACGCAACGCGATCAGCAGTGCCGACGGCAACGATCAGCGCGATGGGTCCCAGCACCACAGCGGCGGAGAACGCCGAGCGAACGCTTCGTGAACGCCTGATACCCGACGATCGAAAGCACGACGCTCCACACCGCGGTAACGTCCAGGCTCAGCAGAGTGCGCTGCAGACGCGTGACACCTGTCATGTCGACAGCGAGCAGGTTGCCGAACGAGAACGGGTTCATTTCCTCCTGGCGCATGAACCGCGCGTCACCGGCAAGCACATGCACGAGCGCAGCGACGACGCCGAACACGATCGGAATCGCGCACCACGCCGCGAGCGCGAACCACTGCTTGTATTTCACTCCGTCGCCGGTCGCGAACGAGACGATGCGCGTAGTAGAGCGACGTCAGCGCAAAGAACACCGGCAGAACCACCGCGGCGCCCACGGCACCGATGGCTGCCAATACCGACGGCGGAATCCTGAGCGCGGCCTGAACAGCCTGGTCGCGCTGCGCGTCCGTCAGGTTCTGAGCCTGGCGCAGCTGCAGGTCGATCAGCCACGGCAGATCGACCGACATCGTGTAGACGACCGAGACGGCACAGTAGCAGAACGATCAGGATCAGGAGCGGCAACCATGGCGTCGGTCGCTCCTTGATGGCAGCGAACGCCTGAGCGGGCGCAGTGATGATATTCGTCAGGATCGACAGGGAAGAAAGATTCGCGGTGCTCATGCCGTCCGCCCCCTACGCGACGCGATCGAAGGTTGGCGATAGTACCGCGAAAGCGACTATTTTTCGCGGCTCACCCTGCGTGAGGGCTCACTCGTCCGGATCTTTCGGCACGAGCCGGCACTTCACGGTGGGGAACGAACCGCTCTCGCCGAGCGCGGCTGCGAGCGGTTCCGTCTCTTCGCACTCGGGCTTGAGCTTCATGTACTCCGGGATCGAGTCCGCGAAAATGCCGCTCGGCGGCTGGATCCCTTGCGACATGCAAACCGGTATGCCGAAGAATCCGAAACCGCCGCCGCTGACCTTGTTGCACCACAGGCTGAGCCGCTGGACCGAACACGGTTCTCTGCTTGCCCGGGTTGCATCAGGCCGCGGCCGGAGGAGGCCTGGTGATCGAAGATGCTGGGCTTCTTCGGCGCTGGCGCACGCGGCGACTGTGGCAGCGGCGAGTCGAGAACCGACGGCTGCAGCAGCATGCTGTCGCGCGCGCTTTGCTCGACGACTGCGACCGCGGCAGCGTGCCGCGCCGATTCGAGATCGAACCGCGAGGGCGCAACGGGCGGCGCCGGCGGCGCGTCGGCCGGAGCCTCTGGCTGCGACGGCGACGATCGCCGGCGGCGAAGCCGCGCGCGGCGCGGCCGCTGGGCGGCGGCGGCGCGGGCGCAATCACGGGCGCCGGCGGCTCCACAGTTTCGGGCGACGGCGCTGCCACGGGCTCGCTCGGCGCCTCGGGCACGGTCAGCCACTCGAACGTGGTCCTGATCGGCGCGGGCTCGGCCACGTACCACTGCTTCGCCGCGTACAGCACCGCGACGTGCGCAAGGATCGAGACGACGATCGCCGGCCGCGACATCCGCCACCCGCGACCGGCAAACCCGTCGGCGGTACCGCCGGCGAGCGCGTGACGCGGGAATGACAGCGTGGGCATCGCTTATCAGAGTCGCGCGGAGCGAATGAGTTCGCGGCAGCAGCGCTTCACGGAGCCGCAGCGCTAGGTGTTCGCAGTCATGCGAGCGCCGGCTCGCGGCGATGCCATTCCGTGGCCTGCTCGAACGCATGCGCGAGCGCGAGCACGCGCGCTTCGCCGAGTCGCGGCCCCGTGATCTGCAAGCCGATGGGCAATCCCGCACGCGTGAAGCCACACGGCACGCTGATCGTCGGCAGGCCGTACGCGTTGAACGGCAGCGTGTTGCGGATCATGCCGAACTCGTCGGGCGCGGCCGCGAGCGCCGCGTCGATGCGCACCGGCGGCGCCATCGTCGTCGGCGTCACGAGCACGTCGACGCGGTCGAACAGCGAGGCGATGCGTCGGCGCGCGAGCAGCATCTGCCGGCGCGACGCGATGTACTGCGGCGCGGTGATCATGCCGTCGCTCAGAATCCGCTCGAGCGTCACCGGCTGGTACAACGCCCGCTTCGCCGGGTCGGCGACGAGCGGTGCGTGATACTCGTAGATCTCGGCCGACAGCACCGCGAAGGTATCGAGCGGCGGCAACACGACGTCGGTGACGGACGCGGTTAGCCCGCGCAGCGTGCCGAGCGCGCGCTCCGCTGCAGCCGCGAGCTCCGCATCCAGACCCATGAAAAACGGCTCGCGCGGCGTGCCAATCTTCAGTTGCGCGACCGGCTGGCCGATCGCGGCGCGAAGATCCGTTGCCTCGCTGCGAATGCTCGACGGGATCGTCGGCATCGAACCCCGCGAGCGCGGTCATGATGATGGCCGCGTCCGCAACGCTGCGTGCCAGCGGCCCCACGTGATCGTGCAACTCCGACAGCGGCACGATGCCGCGAATGCTCGCGAGGCCATGCGTCGCCTTGAAGCCAACGACACCGCACACGGCCGCGGGAAACCGGATGCTCGCCGCCGTGTCGGTGCCGAGCGCACCGGCGCACAGGCGCGCGGCCACGGCCGCGGCCGAACCACCGGACGAGCCGCCCGGCGTGCGCGCAAGATCCCAGGGATTGTGCACGGGCCCGAAGTGCGTGACGGCGCTCGTGCCGCCGTAGGCGAACTCGTGCATGTTCAACTTGCCGAGGATCACGGCGCCGGCGGCCCGCAAACGCTTGACGCATTCCGCGTCTTCCTTCGGCACGCGGTCCGCGTACACCGCGCTCGCGGCCGTCGTGCGAATGCCGGCCGTGTCCATGTTGTCCTTCAGCGCCAGGGGAATGCCGTGCAGCGGCCCGCGCCGTGTGCCGGCGGCGAGCTCGGCTTCGAGCGTCCTTCGCCTGCGCGAGCGCCTGATCGGCCAGCACCGTGATGTACGCGTTCACGCGTTTGTCGACGCGCTCGATGCGCTCGAGGTAGGCGCGCGTGAGATCGACCGGCGACAGGTCCTTCGCCGCGATCCTCCTGCTCGCCTCATCGATCGTGAGCTTCGTCAGGTCGTCGCGCTGCTGCGCGGCCGCGCCGGTTCCGGCCAGCACCGCGCCGGCCGCCGCTACTTTGAGGACGCTGCGGCGCGTCACCGAGTCGTCGGTCATCGCTGCCCCCGTTGTTCTGGTTCTAGGCCTCGACGCTTTGCTCGGGCAGGATAGCCCGCCGGCGTTTTCGATACTATGGCGCCGGGATTCGCTGGCCTGCAGGAGAACGACATGACCTATCTCTGGGTCGCCATCGGCGGCGCGCTCGGCAGCGTCGGGAGGTACGCGCTGCTCGGGATTACTCGTCCGCTGGTTGGGCGTCGGTTTCCCGTACGGCACGCTGTTCGTGAACGTGGCCGGCTCGTTCGTCATCGGCGTGCTCGGCACGCTCTCGTTGGCCAGCGACCGCGCGCTCTCCACGACCGGCGCCCGCGCGTTCGTGATCGTGGGCGTTCTCGGCGGCTTCACGACGTTCTCGTCGTTCAGCTTCGAGACGCTGAGCCTCGCGCGCAACGGCAACCTGAGCGGCGCCGCCGTCAAACATTGCGCTCTCGTTCGCGTTGTGCCTTGTTGCCGTGTGGCTTGGCTACGCCAGCGCGACCGCGTTCACGCGCTGAAGCGTTTCGCGTTGCCGGTGCCTGTCGTTTGCCAGTAAACTTCGCGGCGGAGAGGTGGCAGAGTGGTCGAATGCGCTTGACTCGAAATCAAGTGTGCGGGTTAACCGTACCGTGGGTTCGAATCCCACCCTCTCCGCCAAGAATTCAGAGCGCCTAACACCGATCAGAGCATTGACACCAGCGTCGACAGCAACTTCGTCCAGGATCTTTCCCCGGCGTCGAACAGCATCGTTTGATGGCGATACGCCTGAGCGAGCAGCCGACGGAGACTGTGATGGGACTTGGTTCTTGAACCGCCTCCCGCTCCGTCAGTGTCGAACCTGACTCGTTTCGTTGCCCTCTTCGTACACTTCGCAATTCGCGCGCTCCGGCCGGACTACGTCGCCGGAAGCCAGGGGCAGCACGCGGGTCGGCATCACCCAGGGCTCGATAAACATCTCTGGATCTTCGATCGTCATGTCGTAGCGGAGCTCATTTCCAACACGGGTGAGCTTCTCGATGATATGCATGCTGCCGGAGTGGATGAAGCCCCCTCGCCCCAACCACGTCGAATCGTCGAAGTTGATGGAGTCGATGACGAGCGTATCCCCTTGCCAGGTGCCTACGCTCTCGCCATAGAACGTTGCGAGGTTCACCGCCACGGCGCTCGTGCTCCGCGCGCGACCATCCGTGGGGATGTCGCGGTATTCGTTGTTGCCGCCACCGTAATCGGCATTGATCGGATAGAACAAGATGACGTCACTATCGGTTTGGACGATCCGCGAGGGCGTGCCGTGCCGCGGGAGCCCTAACGGCATGCACGTCATGACTGGATCGTACTTGTTCGTCCACTGATCGAGCTCCTGAATCTTGTCCCAGTACTCGGGTTTGTACATGGGAAGACCCAGCACCCCAAACCGCGAGGGCGAGATCCACTCGTATTCGACCCAGAAGTTGTCTGGCCCGCCCGTGCAGCCGTTCTCGGGGTTGATGCCTCCACCCTTCACCTGCGTCGGACCGCAGCGGCGGTTGCCATTACCCGCGATTGGATTGAAGGCGCGACCCCAGTTGCCGCTCAGGTCCGGCTTCCCATCGGCGCGGCGCGGCGTGGGAAGGTCTGCATTCTTCGTCACGGGCGCTGCCGGCGTCAGCGTCCAGTCGAGAGGCTGATGCGTTGGCTTGATCGCCGCCTTGACGCTTGCGGGCACGGGTACCACGACATACATCTGCCCCGTTTCCGTCACCGTCGTCGTAATGTCGCGGACGACGGCGCCGTTCTTCTTCTCCGTCATCCTGCCGGCATAGAACACCTCGGCGGGATTCAGCGGATTGTTCCAGTCCTTGTAGTTGCCGTAAGTGAACGCGTACGTGTCCGCGCCGTTCTTCACCACGACGCTCTCGGCCATGAATTTCGCGTCGAGTGTGGCGGTGGCCGTTGCATTGGGGACGCCTGGGATCGGGAACGTCAGCACCGGCTTGTTACGCTCCCACTTGAGGGACGTTTTGCCTGCGGTCATCACATCGGCGGGTACCCGTTGCGGCCTGGCTGCCACTTCGGGTGGCTTTGGGAACTGCGTGCCGGCCATTGCAGCCTTCCACGCACCCTGCGGGCTTGCCCACAGGCGAATCATCCGCTCCTCTACGGCTGCCGGCATCGGAGTGGCTTTGCCTTGGCCCGGGACGAGCTCGGCACCCTGAATGTCTTCGTTCCAGGCATAGGCACCGCTCAAGACTTCGATCGCGGAGCAGCTCTGACCGTTGGGCCGAGTGCCGGTGATCCGGATCCGCTCACCAGACGCCCGGTAGCTGATATCGGCTCGGTACTTCGTCACGTTGCAGGGCTGTCCATCCACCTGGATGGTGCCCTTGCCCTCGTAGACGAGCGTCATGATCAGATCGCGTTCCTCGGTGCTCCGCAGCATGCCCGTGTACCAGGCCCAGTTGAACAGGACCGACTTCAGGTCCTTTGCGCCGGGTGCGGGCGTGTACTCGGGGGCCGCTTCGCCTCGGCGACGTTGTGCGCCTTGGTCACCCGCTGCCGTTGCCGTCGCTGCGCTTGGAGCCTGGGCGCTCGCCTGAGCGCTCGACAGGGACGGCACGCTGCCCATCAGCGTCGCAACCGACTGCGACACGTGTCCATATCATTACTTTTCGAGACGCCATAGTGATCTCCACTCGCGTGAGCTTGAGCCGAGCGTGCGGTTCGCTAATTGGCGGGGGGTTCGATGACCGAACCGTCCGCCCGCTTGACGGTCTTCAAGGCTCCCAATGGAGCCCCGTTACGTGCCGGGGTGAAGGTCACGGTCAACTCTTCACCAATCTTGAGCGCGTTCGGGCCGACTTTGGTGATCCCGCGCTGGGCGAGCGCCGTAGCCGAACCGGTCGTGAACACCCAGTCGGTCGTCGTGCCGTCGGCGTTCGACACCTTAATCGTTATCGATCCGTGCGGATTCACGAACTTGATAGCGGCCAGCGCGCCCGTGACTTCCTCCTCCTTCGCCGGATCGTAGATGCCGGCGGTGGAGTGATGCGCCTGGACCGACGCAGCGGCCATCAGACACCCGAACATGACGACACATCCCAAAGCTCGTGTAATCATTTGCGCCTCCGCAAAGTTGTGATCGGCACGGGTGCGATCACATAACCATCGAAAAAGGCTAACCGGCCCCCGGAGCGGATAAGCGTGCCGCACGCTCGGGCTCAAAGCAAACGCGTCTGGGCCCTCTCTACTCCCGGACCGCCGTGAACGGCGCGGGCATCGGCCCGAGATGCAGCGTCCCCGTGAGCTTGCCGTCAGCCCCGAGCACGGCCTCGTACTCGACGTGGTTCTTGTTGCCGTTGAACACGACGTCGTAGCTCCACTTCGCGTTCGCGCCGGCTCACCGCGCCGGTGACCTCGCTCGGATCGAACTGCGCGGGCTTGCAGGCGCCCGAGAGCGCGTCGCCCTTTTGCACGAGCGTGCAGCGGATCGCAGAGGGATTGCCGCCGATCATCGCCGTGATATTCCACGTGCCGCCGAAATCGGCGGCGAGTGCACCGCCGGCAAATAACAACAAGCGCACGCGGGCACGATGCGATTCACGATTCCCCCTCCGTGCCGCGATGAATCCCGAACGCGGCTCCCGATGACGATAGCACCATCGCGAGCGGATCGTGGTTGAATTCCTGACACTCCGTGTCGGGTCGCCGGCGCTACAGTGTCCGCATCCGGTTCACTCATTAGAGGTTGCGATGAAACGCTCGGGTACCAGAAAACGCCGCGGGGCTCAGCCGCTCGCCGGCCGCATCGCATTGGTCGCCGGCGCCACGCGCGGTGCCGGCCGCGGCATCGCCCGTGCGCTCGGCGAAGCCGGGGCCACGGTCTACTGCACCGGGCGCAGCGTGCGCGGCAAACCGTCGCCATACGGCCGCACGGAAACCATCGAGGAGACGGCCGCGCTCGTGAAAGCCGCGGGCGGCGTGGGCGTAGCGCTGCGCGTCGACCACACTGTCGAATCCGAAGTCCGGCGTCTCTTCAAGCGCATCGAAACCAAACACGGCCGGCTCGACGTCGTGGTGAACTGCATCGCGGGCGAAGACCCGCTCATGGGGCAGTGGGCATCGTTCTGGGAGGTCGACGCGCGCAACGCGGATGCGATCCTTCGCCAGGCCTTCACGTCGCACGTGCTCACGGCCAAGTACGCCGCACAGCGCATGATCGCCGCGCGGCGCGGACTCATTGTCGAGGTCACGGAGAGCGACACGCTCGGCGCGGGCGGCAACCCATTCTCGCAAGCCGTAAAGATCGCGCTGAAAGCATTTGCGCTGAACATGGCCACGGAGCTCAAACCGCACCGCGTGGCGGCCGTGGCCATCACGCCGGGGTTCCTGCGGTCGGAGTCCATGCTCGAGCATTTCGGCGTCGACGAGACGAACTGGCAGAAGGGCGGCAGGCGCGACGCGAATTTCCTCGTGTCGGAGTCGCCGCTCTACGTGGGCCGGGCGGTTGCGGCGCTGGCGGCGGATCGCAAGATCCTGGCGCGCACGGGCCAGCTCTGGAGCTCGTGGGAGCTCGCGCGCGACTACGGGTTCACGGATGCCGACGGCACGCGGCCGGATTGGGGCCGCCACGACGTCGACTTCGGCGATCACCCCGAGGGGCTGCTCGAGTACCTACGCACGGGCTGCGAGCTGCAGCTCGACTGGCTTGCGAACGCCTCGCGTCGTACCCGGAGTCTGCTGAAACGGCTGCCAGCCGCCTAGCGTTGCACGTACACGAGGAACTCGGCGCTGCCGTCGGCGATTCGCCGCAGCGTCGCGATGGCCTGCGCATCGAGCCTGTGGTCGCGTGCGAGAATCAGCACGCCGTGCGGGCTCACGAGATCGCGCGTCACGAGCATGCCGGGCTTGAGCCCTTCAACGGACACGCGCAGCTCGCGCTGGTTGTCGTCCGCGCCCGCGGCCTTCAGCACGTTCAGGAACGCTGTCACGACCGCGCCGTCGTACCAGCTGCCCACGTGGTCGCGCAGATAGTGGATTGCTTCTGCCGGCGTCAGGGCTTCGGGCAGGATCAGCCGGCGCAGGAGCGCGTCGTAGTCCTTCACGACGTGCAGCACTTTCGACTCGATCGGGATCGCATCGCCCGAGAGGCCGTCGGGATAGCCCTGACCGTCGAGTCGTTCGTTATGCGCCCGCAGAATGGCCGCCACGGGAGCCAGCGGCTTCAGCGGTAGCAGAATCGTTTCGGCGTGCACGGTGTGGCACTTGAACGCCGCAGCCTGCTCGGCGGTCATCGCGACGACCGGCGTCTGGATCAGCGCTTCCGGCAATGCGAGCTTGCCGAGATCGCACAAGAGGCCCGCGAGATGCACGTGGCGTTGCTGCTGCGACGTGAGTCCGAGCACCTTGGCCGTCGCCTGCGCAAGCTCGGCGATCTTGCGCACGCTGACCGTGTCGCGCGTCCCGACCTGGATCAGACTCGCGAACACCTGCACCGTCGCATCGAAGGCCGCTTCGACGTCGCGGTTGGCCCCGGCGAGCAGCTCCGCGGTGTTTGCGAGCTCGGCCGTGCGCTGCACCACCTTCTTCTCGAGCGACGCGTTCAACGCGACCAGCTCGCCGTTCTGCGCCTGGGTCAGCGCGAGCAGCCGGTCGCGCTCGCGCCGTAGCACGCACATCTTCATTGCCTGCGCGAGCAGGAGCTCGAGCTCGCCTTCGGCCTGCCACGCTTTCGGCAGGTAGGCGACTTCGATGTCACCGGCCTCCGGGACCGCGGCCTCGGACAGGACGAGATCGACCTGGTGCTCGGTCAGCAAGCGTGCCGCCGCTTCGCCGGTGGCAGCCGTCAGCGCAAGATAGCCGGCATCGCTCGCCGCGTGCTCGAGCTTTGTGCGCAGCCCATGCTCGGCCTCCACGAACAAGACCGTGCCGCGCGACTTCGCAGCCGCGTCCCTCGGCGGCGGGAGGCGTTCGGCCTCTGGCCGGTTCTTGGAAGCCCGTCTGGACATTAAATATACTTAGCCACTCAACCTATCTTTGATCGGCTCGAGAGGCGCGCCCCTTGAGCCATGCCGCGGGAACTGCGACCGTGTTCACACCCCCGGCGGTTATGTCCGGAGCCACCCATCCCTTGATTCATCGGCCGCTCGTCGGGATGCTTGAGCGCGAACCGGCCGGTGGGCCGCGCAGGACATCGAGCCAAACCCCATGACCGACCTGTTTTCCGCAGACTTTCGTCTCGAGCGCCGACGCACCAACGGCATCGTCTTGAACGTGCGGCACGACGTCGTCGCCGGGGAAACGCGCCCGCCCCTGCTGTTGCTGCACGGTTTCCCGCAAACGCACGCGATGTGGCATCGAGTGGCGCCGCGCCTGCGCGAGCGGTTCGCGCTCGTGCTGCCCGATCTGCGCGGCTACGGAGATTCCGACAAGCCCGAGGGCCCCGCGGACCACTCCGCCTACAGCAAGCGAGCCATGGCTTCGGACTGCGTGGAGCTCATGCGCGGCTTCGGCTTCGATCGGTTCTCGGTGTGTGGGCATGATCGCGGTGCCCGCGTCGCCCACCGGCTCGCGCTCGATCACGCCGAAGCGGTGCGCGCCGCGTTGCTGCTCGACATCTCGCCCACGCTCACGATGTACGAGAACACGACGATGGACTTCGCGCGCGCGTACTACCACTGGTTCTTCCTTATCCAACCGGCCCCACTGCCGGAGCGGCTGATAGGCGCCGACCCGCATTTCTATCTACGCGCGAAGGTCGGCGGTTGGGGTTCCGGCGGCACGGCATTCTTCGATCCGCGCGCACTGGCAGAGTACGAGCGCTGCTTCACGCCCGCCGCGATTCACGCGATGTGCGAAGACTATCGTGCGGCGGCCACGATCGACCTCGATCACGATCGCGCCGACGACACGAAGCGGGTCAAGTGCGCCGTCCGCGTGCTCTGGGGCGAGCGCGGCATCGTGCACAAGCTGTTCACGCCGATCGCAGACTGGCAGGTGAAGTGTGCCGGCAACGTCACGGGCCGCCCCCTACCGACGGGCCACTACATCGCCGAGGAAGCGCCGGACCTGCTGGTGGAGGAGATTCTCGCGTTCTTCGGCCGCTAAGCGACGCCGTGCGCGCTCACGGCGCCGCAGGCTTGTCGGCGAACCGCATTGCGAGCAGCTCGCGTTTCAGCATGAGCTGTGGCGGCAGGCGCTGCGAAAGCTTGTCGAACCATTCGCGGTGCTGTCCGAGCTCGCGATTCCACGCGTCGGCGTCGACATGCATGAGCTCATCGAAGTCAGCGCGCTGAACGTCAGTGCCGGACCAGTCGAGGTCCTCGAACCGCGGCACCCAACCAACGTCCGTTTCGGCTGCGCCCACTTGGCCACGGATACGCTCGACGATCCACTTCAGCACGCGCATGTTCTCGCCGAAGCCCGGCCACATGAACTCGCCCCTCTCGTTGGTGCGAAACCAGTTCACGCAGAAGATCCGCGGCTTCTTGTCGATGCGCCGCCCCATCGCGAGCCAGTGCTTGAAGTAGTCGCCGATGTTGTAACCGCAGAACGGCAGCATCGCGAATGGATCGCGGCGTACGACGCCCTGCGCGCCCGCGGCGGCGGCCGTCGTCTCTGAACCGAGCGTGGCGGCCATGTACACGCCGAAGTTCCAGTTGAACGCTTCGTACACGAGCGGCACCACGTTCGCGCGGCGGCCGCCGAAGATGAACGCCGAGATCGGTACCCCCTCCGGCTTCTCCCAGTCGCGATCGATCGACGGGCATTGCGCTGCGGGCACGGTAAATCGCGAGTTCGGATGCGCTGCTTTGCTGCCGGTCTCCTTCCCGAAGGCCGGTGTCCAGTCCTTCCCCGTCCAGTCGATCAGGTGCGAGGGCGGCTCCTTGCTCATACCCTCCCACCACACGTCGTCGTCGTCCGTCAGCGCGACGTTCGTGAAGATCACGTTCTCCTTCAGTGTCTCCATCGCGTTCAAGTTTGTCTTCGCTGAAGTGCCGGGCGCCACGCCGAAGAACCCGGACTCTGGATTGATCGCGTACAGGCGGCCGTCCTGGCCCGGCTTGATCCAAGCGATGTCATCGCCGACGGTCGTGATCTTCCAGCCGTCGAAGGAACGTGGCGGGATCAGCATCGCGAAGTTCGTCTTGCCGCACGCGGACGGAAACGCCGCCGCAACGTAGGTCTTCTCGCCCTCCGGGCTCTCGACACCGAGAATCAACATGTGCTCCGCGAGCCAGCCTTCGTCGCGAGCCATGCTCGAAGCGATCCGCAGCGCGAAGCACTTCTTGCCGAGCAGCGCGTTGCCGCCATAGCCCGAGCCATACGACCAGATCTCGCGCGTCTCCGGGAAGTGGACGATGTACTTGGTCGTCGGATTGCAGGGCCACCTGCTGTCCTTCTGGCCTGGCGCGAGCGGCGCGCCGACCGAATGCACGCACGGCACGAACCGGCCGTCGTCGCCGAGCAGATCGAGTGCCGCACTGCCCATACGCGTCATCGTGCGCATGTTGACGGTGACGTACGGGCTGTCGCTGATCTCGACACCGATGTGCGCGATTGGGCTGCCGAGCGGGCCCATCGAGAATGGCACCACGTACATCGTCCTGCCGCGCATGCAATTGGCGAACAGGCCGCGCAACGTCGTGCGCATCTTGGCCGGGTCTTCCCAGTTGTTCGTGGGGCCCGCGTCTTCCTGGTGCTGCGAACAGATGAACGTGCGGTCCTCGACGCGCGCGACGTCGGAGGCATCGGAGCGCGCGAGATACGAGTTCGGGCGTAGGGCCGGATTCAACGCCACGAACATGCCGCTCTCGACCATCTCGGCGCACAGCCGGTCGTACTCCGCCTGCGAGCCATCCGCCCAATACACGCGGTCGGGCTGCGCGAGGTTCGCGATACCGGCCACCCACTTCTTCAGCCGCTCGTGTTTGAGACTCGCGGGTGCATTCACGGTGGCTGCAGTAAAGATAGTCATCTTCAGCGTCCTCGCGTTTTCGGCGCAGTGCCATCGCGGGCTGAGCCCGACCATTCGGGCGCCGCGATGCCTTACTTGATCTTGCGGGCGGCCGCCCGCGTGGACTCAGGCTCGTCAGCGTCGTCGGGCTTCCAGGGCTTGCCGGTGCGCTCCTCTATATAGGTGCGCAACAGCCGACGCACGACTTGAGACGGCGTCGTGTCTTCTTCGGCGCAGAGCCGCTCGAATACGGCCTTCTTCCGTGGATCGATCAGGATCGTGAGTCGCGCCGTGCGTTGTTCCAACGCCAATGGGGTGCCCTCGGCAAGCCAACGAATTGGCATTGGATGATAATAACATTATCATACAAGTACAACCTGATGTGCCCTGGCCTTGCAATTCGACCAGGCTCACGTAGAAGTCGGACGGCCGTGATTCACCCATGCCCGATTCATCCTCGCTCTGCCTAGCGCTGCTCGGCGCATGGGGCGTCATCGGCGTTGCGGGCCTCGCACGGCCGGGCAGCGTCCTCGTCGTGGGGCGCGTGCTGTTTCCGCTCGGCGCAGTGGTCGGCGTGGCACTCGCGGCGGTCGCCGTTCTTAGCATCGCGCAGCCGGCTGACACGCTGGTGCTGCCGATCGGACTGCCGGACCTGCCGTTTCACATCCGCCGCGACGCGCTCAGCAACGTGTTCCTGTTCCTGCTCGGCTCGGCGTCGGCTGGCATCTCGGTGTTCAGTGCCGGCTACTTTCGCAGCGGCGCGGGCACGGCTCCCGGGCTCTTGTGCCTCCAGTACCACGTGTTCCTCGCGAGCATGGGATTCGTGCTGCTCGCGGACGACGCGTACGCGTTCATGGTCGCGTGGGAGACGATGGCGCTGTCGTCGTACTTCCTCGTCACGACGCAGCATCGGCTGCCCGACATTCGGCGCGCGGGCTTTCTCTATCTCCTGATGGCGCATCTCGGCGCGATCGGCATCCTGCTGTCGTTTGGCGTCATGCAAGGCGGCAGCTGGCAGTTCACGTTCGACGCGATGCGCACGGCTCAACTCACGCCAACCTGGGCCACCGTCGCTTTCCTGCTCGCACTGCTCGGCTTCGGCGCCAAGGCCGGCCTGGTGCCTTTGCACGTGTGGCTGCCGGAAGCTCACCCCGCGGCGCCATCACCCGTGTCGGCTCTCCTGAGCGGCGTGATGCTGAAGACGGCGCTGTACGGCACGCTGCGCGTGACGTTCGACCTGCTCGGCCAGCCGCTCTGGTCCTGGGGGCTCGTGCCACTCGCCGTGGGCCTCTTTACCGCCCTCTACGGCGTCGTGTTTGCAGCAGTGCAAACCGACATGAAACGACTGCTCGCGTTCTCATCGATCGAGAACATGGGCATTCTGTTCACAGGCGTCGGCCTCGCGATCGTGTTCCAGGGCGTGGGCATGCACGCCCTCGCCTCGCTTGCGCTCGTGGCTGTCCTATATCACGCCGTGAATCACGCGTTCATGAAGAGTCTGCTGTTCGTCGGCACGGGCTCGGTGTTGCACGCCACGGGCGAGCGCAACCTCGGCAAGCTTGGTGGCCTGATCCACCGAATGCCGTGGGTAGCCTGGCTGGTGCTCATCGGTGCGCTTGCGATCGCCGGGCTGCCACCGCTGAACGGTTTCGTCTCGGAGTGGCTGCTGTTGCAGGCGTTCCTGTCGTCGTATCAGGTGCCAAAGCTGTTCCTCAACATGCTGCTGCCGCTTGGCGCAGGTGTGATTGCGCTCGCCGCTGCGCTCGCGGGTTACGTCATGGTGAAGTTCTTCGGCGTGATCTTCCTGGGCCAACCCCGCGAACCTTCGCTCGCGCACGCGCACGACGCCGGCTGGCTCGAGCGCATCGGGCTCGCATGGCTCGCGGCCGGCTGCGTGTTGCTAGGCCTGCTGCCCGCGCAGGTCATCGATCGACTCGAACTCGTGCCACAACAATTCGGGCTCATCACGACACGCACGCTCGGCGGCGACTGGTGGCGCGTAGTGCCGGTCGCAGGACGCCAGGCCGCATACGCGCCCGTCGTGTTCCTCGCAGTCATCGGCCTAGTGGTTGCGGTCACGATCTTCGCCGTGGGCCGCTTCTACCATCGGCGCGCGCGCGTGGGCGCACCGTGGGATGGTGGCTTCGTGCGGCTCGACCCACGCATGCAGGACACGGCTGAGGGTTTCGGCCAACCTATCCGCCACATCTTCCAGCCGTTCTTCGCAATACGCCGCGAGCTACCGACGCCGTTCGACCTTGCACCGCGCTATCACGTGACGATCGGCGACAAGATCTGGAACCACGCCTACCTACCGCTCACGCGGGGCGTGCAGCGCGTAGCGCAATCGGTGGCGTGGTTACAGCAAGGCCGTATCGCGACATATCTGCTCTACAGTTTCGTCACGCTGATCGTACTGCTGGGGCTCGTGTTGTGAGCCTCACCCCCTGGCTCACGCAGGCACTCGAGGTTCTCGCCGCGATCGCGGTGGCGCCGCTGTTCGGCGGCTGGATCGCGCAGTGCCGCGCATGGCTGCAGAACAAATCCGCGCCGAGCATCTGGCAGCCTTATCGTGCGATCCACAAGCTGTTCCACAAAGAAGCCGTGCTGGCCGCGAACGCATCGCCGCTATTCCGCTTCGCGCCGTACGCGGTGTTCGGCTCGATGGTGTGTGCGGCAGCCATCATCCCTTCGATGGGCACGCGATTGCCGTTCTCGAACGCCGCCGACGCGATCGCGCTCGTGGGCTTGCTCGCGACGGCGCGCGTGTTCATATCGCTGGCCGCGATGGACATCGGCACGGCGTTCGGCACGCTGGGCGCCCGACGCGAGATGATGGTCGGATTCCTGGCCGAGCCCGCGCTGCTGATGGTGATCCTGGTTGCGTCACTGATCTCGTCGAGTACGGCGTTACCGGCGATCTCAGACGCGCTCGCGACGCGGCCGTTCGCGCTATACCCGAGCTTGGCGTTCACGGCGGTCGCGTTCGTGCTCGTGCTGCTGGCCGAGAACGCGCGCATTCCCGTCGACAACCCGGCCACGCACCTCGAGCTCACGATGATCCACGAGGCCACTCTGCTCGAGTATTCCGCGCGGCACCTCGCGCTGATGGAATGGGCCGCGGCACTCAAGCTGTTCAACTATGCGTGCATCGGATTCGCCTTGTTCGTGCCGTGGGGCGTCGCGGCTGGCGAGAGGCAGACACCGCTTGCACTGCTCGCGGCATTGCCGATTCTCGGGTTGAAGCTCGCGGCCGCGGGCGTCGGCTTGACGTTCATTGAAACGGTGTCGGCGAAACTCCGAGTATTTCGTGCACCTGAGTTCCTCGCCACGGCGTTCTTACTCGCGGTTCTCGGATTGCTCGTGCGGCTGCTGCTAGGGAGCTGATGGCATGGCCTTCGATCTACAGCTGCTGAACACATTGGCCGCCGTCTTCCTGCTGGTCGCTTTTGCCATGCTGTCGCAAAGGCGTGTCGTGACGCTCGTGAACCTGTTTGCAATCCAGGGCGCCCTGCTCGCGGGTGCCACGCTGCTGCTCGCGTGGCGCACGGGTCAAAACCATCTGTACCTCTCCGCGCTGCTCACCATCACGCTCAAGGTCGGATTCCTGCCTTGGCTGCTGCACCGGTTGATCCGCCGCCTCGGTGTCTACTGGGACAGCGAACCGCTGCTGAACATCTCGGGCACGATGCTGCTCGGCCTCCTGATCGTAGTCTTCGCGTTCGGGCTCGCACAGCCGATCGCCGCGCTGGCGAGCACTGCCACGCGCAACGCAATCGGCATCGCCGTAGCCGTCGTCCTATTGTCGTTCCTGACAATGATCACGCGGCGCAAGGCGATGTCGCAGGTCGTCGGCTTCCTGTCGATGGAGAACGGCCTGTTCTTCGGAGCGATGAGCGCCACCTACGGAATGCCGATGATCATCGAGCTCGGCGTCGCACTCGACGTGCTCGTAGCAATGCTCGTGCTCGGCGTATTCTTTTTTCAGATCCGCGAGCAGTTCGACAGCCTCGATCTGCACCACCTCGAGTCGCTGAAGGAAGAGCAGTAGCGTGGAATTCCTGGCTCTACTCGCGAGTCCGATTGCCGGCGCGGCGTGTCTCGCGCTGTTCGGCGCGCGCCGTTGGGCGCCAGAGGCCAACGCCGCGTTCAGCTTCGCGACTCTGCTCGCGGCTGTCGCGCTCACGATCCGGGTGATCGGCGAAGGCAACATCACGGCCGCGCACGAGCAGTTCTTCATCGATCCGTTCAACGTGTTCCTGGTGTCGCTGACGGCGTTTGTGAGCTTCACGACGTCGCTGTTCTCACGGCCGTACATGCGCATCGAGCAGGAACATGGGCGTGTTAGACCCAACCAGCTGCGCCTCTACCACAGCATGTACCAACTGTTCATTGCCGCAATGTTGGTCGCACTCACGAGCAACAACATGGGGCTCGTGTGGGTCGCCATGGAAGCAGCCACGTTGTCGACAGTGCTGCTCGTCACCCTGTACCGCACGCCCGCAAGCCTCGAAGCCGGCTGGAAGTACTTCATCCTGTGCGGCGTCGGCATCGCACAGGCGCTGTTCGGCACGATCCTCCTCTACTTCGCCGCCGAGAAGGTGCTCGGAGGCGAAGGTATGAGCGCGCTACTCTGGACGCACCTGAACAGCGTGAAGGGCCAGCTCGAGCCCGCGGTACTCGGTCTCGCGTTCGTGTTTCTGCTCGTCGGCTACGGCACGAAGGTGGGGCTCGCGCCGCTGCACAACTGGCTGCCCGACGCGCACGCGGAAGGCCCGACGCCGATCTCGGCGGTTCTGTCCGGCCTGCTGCTCAACGTAGCGATCTACGCCGTCGTGCGCTGCAAGGTGCTCGTGGAAGGCTCGCTGCAGTCGGCACTGCCATCCCGCATGCTGATGGGTTTCGGGCTCGTGTCGGTGGTGCTCGCGGCGTTGTTCCTCTGGCGGCAGCGCGACATCAAGCGGCTGTTCGCCTACTCGTCGATCGAGCACATGGGCATCATCACGTTCGCATTCGGCATGGGCGGGCCCGTAGCGAACTTTGCTGCGCTACTGCACATGACCGTGCACTCGCTGACGAAGTCCGCAATCTTCTTCGCCGTGGGTCACGCGGCGCAGAAAGCCGGGTCGCAAATCATCGACGAGATTCGCGGGCTGATAACACTGAGCCCGACCGTCGGCTGGGGCCTCATGCTCGGCTCGATCGCGATCCTCGGGCTGCCGCCGTTCGGCGTGTTCGCGAGCGAATTCCTGATCCTGACCACGGCAATGCGCGAGCAGCCCTGGGCCACGCCGATCCTGCTGCTGGCGCTCGGCGTGGCGTTCGCAGCGATCTTCGGCCGCGTGCAGTCGATGGTGTTCGGCGAAACCACGGCCAAACGCTTGCCGCACTCGCCGGCGCTGCTGCCGGTGTTCGCACATCTCGCGCTCGTGCTGCTGCTCGGCCTTTTCATTCCGTCGTATCTGGCCAACTGGTTTCGGCTGGCCGCGAACCTGATCGCCGGAGCATGAGCAGGTGCTGAAACGTTGGCTCGCAGATTCGTCCGTGTTGCCCGGCGCCCCCGGCGTCCACCGGATCGCTACCACGTTCGATACGTGGCTGCCGCTGGCGCAGGACGTCGCGGCGAGTGGCGGACAACTGCTCGCCCTCTGGGCCGAACGGCACGCCGGGGCCACGGTGCTCGCGGCGTTCCTCTGCGACGACAAGGCGGTCGTGGCAGAGCTCGCGTTGGCGGACAACCAGACGAACTACACCGGGCTCGAGCAGGTCTTTCCGTGCGCAGCGCGCATGCAGCGCGCGGCGGCGGACTTGAGCGGCGTGCACGCGAACGCCACCGATACCCGTCCGTGGCTGCGCCACTCCGCTTGGTCCGCCGACTACCTCCCTCTCGCGTCGCGCGCGGCCTACTCTCTCCCAACAACACCGCCACCCGCCGATCACTACGCGTTCCTGCGCGTCTCGGGCGACGGCGTCCACGAGATCCCGGTGGGTCCCGTGCATGCCGGCATCATCGAACCCGGCCACTTCCGCTTCTCGATCGTCGGCGAGAAGGTGCTGAAACTCGAGCAGCGCTTGGGCTACGTGCACAAGGGCATCGAGCAACTCTTCGCGCAGATGCCGCTGGCCCGCGGCCACCGTCTCGCCGCACGCGTGTCGGGCGACTCTGCAGTCGCCTATTCGTGGGCGTATTGTCAGGCCGTCGAGGGCATCGCGCGCACGTCCCTACCCGTGCGCGCCGTTTGGCTACGCGCGCTCGCGCTAGAGAGCGAGCGGATCGCAAACCATCTCGGTGATCTTGGGGCGCTTGGCAACGACGCCGGCTTCGCGTTCGGCCTCGCGCAGTTCTCGCGGCTCAAAGAGCTGTGGCTGCGCGCGCTCGCGGCAACGCTCGGCCAGCGTTACCTCTTGGACTTCGTCGTGCCCGGTGGCGTGGCACGCGACGCGACGCGCGAGGGACTCGACGCGCTGGCAGCGTCCGCGCAGAACATCGCCGCCGAAGCGGCACTCGTGCGCACGATCTACGACGAACACTCCGGACTGCGTGACCGGTTCGTGGATGCCGGGACGTTGAAGCCCGAGCTGGCGACGCGGCTTGGGGTGATCGGGCTAGCCGGCCGCGCCAGCGGCCGGGACCACGACCTGCGCGTCGACCTGCCCTGTGCGCCATACGCGGAGCTCGGCGTGCAGAAGCAAATGCGTGCGGAAGGCGACGTCGCGGCGCGCGTGGCCGTGCGCTTCGACGAGCTGACCGAGTCGGTGCGGCTCGTGACGGCGATCATCGCGCGGTTGCCGAGCGGCGAGTGCCGGGCTGAAGTCGGGCTGACGCCGGCCGGCGCGCTCGGCGTCGGACTCGTCGAGGGCTGGCGCGGCCCGGTCATGGTGGCGTTGCGGGCGGGCTCGCACGACCTCGTCGAGCGGTGCCACTGCCACGACCCGTCGTGGCAGAACTGGCCGGCGCTCGAGCACGCCATCATCGGCAACATCGTTCCGGACTTTCCGTTGATCAACAAGTCGTTCAACCTGTCCTACAGCGGGCACGATCTGTAAGCCATGTGGAAGACTCTGAACAAGATCGGCTCGATCGGTGTGATCACCGAGCCCGCGCCAGCCAGCGACGACGCGTTGCGCGTGGTGGAGCGACTGCAGGACCACATCCGCAGGACACTCGGCCGCGCGCTCTGCATCCGCCAGGTCGATGCGGGCTCCTGTAACGGCTGCGAGCTCGAGATCCACGCGCTGAACAATCCGCTCTACAACATCGAAGGGCTCGGCATCAAGTTCGTAGCGAGCCCGCGGCACGCGGACCTCTTGCTCGTAACCGGGCCCGTCGCACGCAACATGGAGCTGGCTTTGAAACGCACCTACGACGCCACGCCGGATCCGAAGCTCGTCGTGGCAGTCGGCGACTGCGGCTGTACCGGCGGCGTGTTCGGCGAGAGCTACGCGAGCGCCGGTCGCGTAGCTAACGTAATCCCCGTCGACGTGGCGGTGCCCGGCTGCCCACCTACGCCCGAGCGCATCCTGGCCGCGATCTTGACCGCGATTTCGCCGCCCAAACCCTGAGCCGCAGGCGCGCCGCACCCTATCACCCGCTTGTCGGTCCCCGACCGTTGTGCCAGTCTGCTTGGCCGGATTCCTCAGTAGCCAGACGCCCATGACCGCCGCCATCGCTCTCGCCGAGCAACACGATCAGGCCGGCCGCCACGACGACGCAGTCAACGCGCTCGCGCGCGCTACGCAGAGCGGCGACATCGAAGCAATGACGGAACTCGGCAAGCGGCTGATCGTCGGCGATCGTGCGCCGCTGCTGCCGCAAGACGGTGCGAAACTACTGCTCGACGCCACCGTGGCCGGCAACGCCGAGGCGGCGCTCAAGCTTGCCGTGCTGAAGGCGCTCGGCGCACACATGCCGCAAAGCTGGACCGATGCGATCGGCCTGCTCGTGTTCGCGGCGGAGCGTGGCTCCGAATCGGCGCGCAAGCAGATGGCCGTGCTGGCCCGCCAACCCTTGAGCGTGGCCGCGACCACTGGCGACTGGAAGCGGCTCGCCGGGGGCATCGACACCCGTTTCTGGCAGACGTCGCCCGCGGGCACGACGCTGTCGGCCAATCCGCTGGTGCGCGTATTTCCGGAATTCATCACTGACCCGATCTGCGAGTGGCTGATCGAACGCGCACGGCCGAAGCTGCAGCGCGCCCTGATCTACGATCCGGTGAACGGCAAGGATATGGCGGACCACATGCGGACGAACTCCGCGGCCGGTTTCGATCTGATGCAGGCAGACCTCGTGCAGGTGGCCGTGCAGTCGCGCATGAGTGTGGCGACGGGCATTCCGCTGCACCACATGGAAGGGGCCACGGTGCTGCACTACTCGCCCGGCGAGGAGATCACGAACCACTACGATTTCGTAAACCCGAAAATCCCGAACTACGAACAGGAGATTCGCGAGCGCGGTCAGCGCATCGCGACGTTCCTCGTCTACTTGAACGAGGAATACGAAGACGGCGAGACCGACTTCCCGCAGCTCGGCTTGCGTTATCACGGCGGTAAACGTGCCGCGATCGTGTTCAGTAACGCGTTGCCAGACGGCCAACCCGACCTGCGCATGGTGCACGCCGGCCTGCCGCCGCGCGACGCCGAGAAGTGGCTCATGACGCAATTCATCCGGAATCGGCCCGTGCTGAACGCGCGCTCGGAGAACTACGGCTGAGGCGCGCCGCCACCGGCATTGCACTACGAGGGGAGACTTTCATGATGGACAATCACGGCTCGCGCCGCGCGCGGCGCAGCGCCTGCGCGGCATTCGCGGTCACGTTTCTGATCGCAAGCGCTTCAGCCCAGCAAACGGTGCCGTTCACGAACGGCATTCCGGTGGCGCCCGAGATGCCCATCCCGCCGATGCCTGTGAAGCCGGTCGAGTACCCGACCGCCGAGGGCATGAGGATCAAGGTCAGCGTCGTCACGCGCGGCATCGAGCATCCGTGGAGCATCGCGTTCGTGTCGAACGACGTGTGGCTCGTGACGCAAACGCACGGCGGCCTGCGTGTCGTGCGCAACGGCGTGCTCGATCCCGAGCCTGTCAAAGGCGTGCCCGAGGTGAAGCCGGCGCGCCGCTCGGGGCTGCTCGAAGTGACGCTGCACCCGAAGTTTGCGGAGAACAAGTACGTCTACCTCACGTACCACAAACCGTTGCCGGGCGACAAAGGCGCGCTCGCACTCGCGCGCGGCCGCTGGGACGGCAAGCAGCTCGTCGGCACACGCGACCTGTTCGTCACGCCGCCGGATTCCGGCACGATCTCGCGTCTCGTATTCGGCCGCGACGGCAAGCTGTACATGTCGACGGCGGGCGGCGATGCGCAGGACCCGGGCACACTGGCCGGCAAGATCCTGCGCCTGAACGACGACGGCACGGTGCCGAACGACAACCCGTTCGTCGGCCGTGAAGGCTACCGCCCGGAGATCTACACCCTCGGCCATCGCTCGCCGCTCGGTCTTGCCGTGCATCCCGGCACGGGCCAGATCTGGGAAAGCGAGAACGGGCCGAACGGCGGCGACGAGATCAACATCCTGGTCCCCGGGGGCAACTACGGCTGGCCGCTGGTGAGTCTCGGCCGCACGTATCAGGGCCCTTGGCACTCGCAGAAATTCCAGCGCGATGGGCTCATCGACCCGGTCGTGTACTGGACCCCCGCGATCGGCGTCTCCGGCCTCGCGTTCTACACCGGCGACAAGCTGCCGAAGTGGAAAGGCGACGTGTTCGTCGGGGGCTTACGTTTTGGCGAGATCATCGGCACCGGCCAGATCCAGCGAATACTGTTCAACGAGAAGATGGAAGAGCTGCGCCGCGAAGCACTGCTGACCGATTGGGGGCACCGCATGCGGGATATCCGGCAGGGACCGGACGGCTTGCTGTACGTGCTGGTCGACGATGACGACGGCGCCGTTCTGCGTATCGAACCGGCGAGTTAGAAATCGGGGGCAACGGCCCACTTTGGAGCACGGACCCACTTTACTTTTTGGCGGCTTGCTTTATATGATCCTGCGGTATTCGATCGCTTCCAAGAAGTCTGCTGGCATGGTGCCTAAGTTCTCTTGAGCGAGCGCGCTACCTGGGGAGGTAACCATGGGCAGAAAACTCTACGTCGGCAACTTGCCGTATTCGATCACCGAGCAAACCATTCGCGAAGCTTTTGGCAAATGCGGCAACGTTGATTCCGTCGCGTTGATCACGGATCGCGACACCGGTCAGAGCAAGGGCTTCGGCTTCGTCGAAATGTCGACGGACGCGGAAGCACAGGCCGCGATCCAGCAGATGAACGGCGCGTCGCTCGACGGCCGTCAGATCAAGGTCAACGAGGCCAAGCCGAAGGCGCCGGGCGGCGGCGGCGGTGGCCGCGGCGGTTACGGCGGTGGCGGTGGCGGTTACGGCGGCGGTGGCGGTGGTGGTCGCGATCGCTGGTGAGGTCGCCCGCAGCGGCTGAGTAAGCCGCGCCTATACGAGAACGCCGCAGCAATGCGGCGTTTTTTTTGCGCGCCTATTTCTTCTCGAGGGGCGTACTGGCCGCGACCGCCGGCGCAGCGGCCGGTGCGGCGCCACCGAGCCCGAGCTGCGCGGCGAGCTTGGGCTCGATGGCGGCGTCGATTCCGACAGCGCCGATCGTCGTGGCGTGCGGCGCGCCCTTCTCGATCCACCATTTAAGGATTGCGATCTGATCCATCGTCGGCGGCGTCTTGCCTTCCGCAGGCATGAACTGCTCGTCGTCCGCCGGGCGCGTGATGCGGAAGTACAGCTCGCTGCCTTCGAGGCTGCCAGGCACGATCGCGCGGCCCGTGTCGCCGCCCGCGAGCGTCGACTCGTAGCTCGCCATGCTGAAGCTGCCTTCGCGCTTGTCGCCGTTGTGGCAGGCGCCGCAACGCTGGATCAGCAGCGGCCGCACCACGTCGAGATATGGGTCTGCCGCCGCTACGCTCGCAGGCTGCGGCCGCTTCGCTTCGGCGCCGAGCAACGAGCGCAGAAAGCCCGGTGCGTACTCGATGAGAAATGTCGGACCGTGCGTAAGGTTGCCGCCGTAGTGACCCGTCGCGCTCACGAGCACGAGCGCCAGCACGCCGATCGCCGGCTTGAGCCACCCGCCGGCCGCGGGCCGCGTCGCAACCCACCAGCCGACGAGCATGACCGCCGCGGTCGTCGTGCCGAGCAGCCGATGCGCGTTGCCGGACGGCCCTGCAAAGCCGCCTTCGGCGAAATGCAGGTACCCGAGCACCACCGTCAGCACCGCCGACAGCGCAGCGGCGCCCCAGAGGAACGGCGACGCCTGCGCCAGCGCTTTGTACCGCTCGCGCCGCGCCGCAAAGTCCAGCACGACGGCGACAATGACGATGCCGATCGGCAGATGCAGCACGAGCACGTGGAACCGGCCCAGGAAGAACAGGAAATCGGTCATCGGTGCACTCTAGGCCAGAATCTCTTTCACGACCTTGCCATGGACGTCGGTCAAAAGGTAGTCGCGCGCCGGCGCAACGCTGGCGCTCGCCCCGGTTGCAATCGCGAGACCCCGGCGCGAAGCTTGGGTCAGGGATTGGGAACACCGAGGCCGCGGCAGATGCGGCGATCAGCGCAATCACGGGTCAACCGCGCGGCAGTCGTATCGGCTGCCGCGCACGCGTTGCTGCTCGGGGTGCTGTTCGGCGCGGGGTCCGGCCAGGGCCCACCGCCACCACTGCCATCGATCATCGAAGGCGAGATCTTGAGCGGCTTCGCGCCGCCGCCGAAGGACGCCGACGAGCCCGTGGAGGAAGCCGCGCCCGCCCCGCCGCCGGCCGAGCCGCAGGCGCCGCCAGTACGGACCGCATCGGTGCCACCGCCGCCGCCCGCAGCCGTTGAAGCCAACGCGGCAACACCCGACGAAGCGCCGCCCGACACCGCGGTAGCCGACGAGCAAGCGCCCGCGACTTCGCCCACCCCCGAGCCCGCGAGCGCCGGCATGCCGCCGGTCGAGGCGCCGGCGGTACTCGTCGCGGCGGAGCCAACCGAGGCGGCGGCCGACGACGCGGCGGCAACTGCAGCGGCGCCGCCCTCGCCGCCCTCGCCGCCCGGCAAACCGCTCGCCAACGCCGAACGGCAGATGCTGACGAAGCGGCTCGCCTCATGGACCGGCCACATCGGCGCCGACGAGCCGGACCCGACGTTGACCTGGCGCGAGGACGGCCGGCGGTACACGGCGGTGCTACGCCGGCAGCCGGCGACCGACGCGATGGGCATGGATCACCTGACCGTCGAAGTCACGACCGAGCGCGACGGCAACCGCATGTTGACCGAGCTGCACATGACGCGCGTGGCGTTCTCGAACTTCGCGCAGTTCGTCGACCGCTGGGACCCCAGTGTGGCGATTCACGACGACGAGATCGACGGTCGGTTCCACTCGAACTCGCCGATTCACGTGAGCGGCGGGCCCGGCGTGAAACCCGTGTTCCGCGGCAAAGTCACGCTCGCAGCTCGGGATGTGGAAACCGATAGCGGGCCTTTCGGCGGCCCCGGCTGGGTGAATCGCCGCGCGATGTTTCCGGCCGGCATCGAGACGATGGTTCGCCGGATCGGCCTGGCCCCGCAGCGGCCGCCAGCCGCGCCCGACGACGACGTGCAGCGTTTCGAGCGCGACGCCGCCGTCACGTTCTACCAGGACGGCTCATACGGCTGGCGCGTTCTCGGCGGCAGCGAGCCCGAACGGCGGCGTGTGTTGACGGATCGCCCGCACTATCTGATCGGCGCCGACGATGTGACGCTCGAGGTGCACGGCACCGTGAAGGGCACGGTGCTCGTGTACACGCCGGGCCGAATCGTGATCGTCCACGACCTGCGCTACGCGCACGATCCTCGCGAACCCGGCGCCGGCGACTACCTGGGCCTGGTCGCGGAACACTCGGTCGAGATCGGCGAGCCCGAAGTGACGGGCTCCGGCGATCTCGAGGTGTACGCTTCGATCTATGCGCGTGGCCTGTTTGCCGTGCGCAGCTACCGCTCGCGGCGCGCGGGCAAGCTCGTCATCTACGGCAGTCTCGCCGCGGGATCGTTGACGGCCACCGAGCCGCGGTACGCAACGTCGGTGCACTTCGACGACCGCCTCACGACGATGCGCGCGCCAGGGTTTCCGCTCTCGGATCGCTACGAGCTCGAGTCCTCGAGCGGCGAATGGCACAGGGTGGTGGAACAGTCGCAGTAGCAAGCCGTGCACCGCTGCGCCCGCGGCAAAAAGCCTCAGGGCGCAAGAGACGAAGCGTGTTAACTTGCTCGGGCCTCACCGCCCTACGGGAGGGAGGTTGACTCCGAGCGATGCGGAGTTCCGCATGATGGCCTTTGGTTATTGACTGCCGGGAGCCGGCGATGCGCGGACAATTGATTGCCACCCTCGCAGCGATCGTCGCACTGAGCGGCTGCGTCCAGCCGCAACCGCGCTCGCCCATCGTGCCGCCAACGAGCGCGGTACCGCCCGCTGTTGCAACGCCCCCCACACCTGCGGCAACTCCGGCAAGTCCTGCCGCGGCGGACGAAAAACCGCCGGTCGTTCCACCGGCCTCGCCCGTTGAAAACGCATCTACGAAACGGCCCGCCCCACCACCCGCGGCACGCAGCCCCGCGAAAGCGGCCACATCCTCACCGGCAGAATCATCGACACCTGCCAGCCCGCCGATCGCAGTCACTGAATCTGCGAGACCGCCGGCCCCGCCGCCCCTCGACCTGTCCGCGCTTGAACAACGCCTGAGAGATACGAACGCGATTGGCGTATTTACCAAGCTGTCCCTCAAGAATCAGGTCGACGACCTGGTCGCTCAGTTTCGGGGTTTTTATAAGGGACAGGTCAAGGTCCCGTTGGCGGAGCTGCGGCAACGGTATGAGCTCTTATTGCTCAAAGTGGTGACCCTCCTACAGGATGCGGACCGACAGCTGGCAAACGCCATCAATTCCTCGCGGGAAGCGATCTGGGACATTCTCGCTGATCCGGAAAAGTTCGCGAGAATCTGACTTACTGTGTTGGAGAAGAAACATGCTGAAACAGCCGCAATCTGTTCTTGCGTTGACGGCGCTCGCTTGCCTCGGTAGCGCGCCTCTGCGTGCCGCTGACGACGCGGTGGGCAAGGATCTGAAGGCGACCATCGCCCTGCAGGGATATCCTTGCGACCAGATCGTAAGCTCACAGCGCAACGCCGACAGCGACTACACCGCCGTCTGCAAGGACGGCAATCGCTATCACGTGTTCGTGAATCCCCAGGGGCGGGTGATCGTCGAGAAGCTGGGATGAGCGCGTTCACACCACCATCGACGGACCACGGATAGACGACGCCGCGCGCCTCGACGCTCACCGTGGGCGCGCTGCCCGCTGCGCGCGGCAAACGAGCCGAGCGCTGGCAGTAACGCGGCAACCCAATGAACGGTAGCGCGAGTGATATGAGCGTGGATGCCTTCCCCCTGATGTAGGTGCGCCAGGCAGCGCGCAACCCCTGCGACCCGTCTACTCACCGCTACTCGCGGGTCCAAGTCTCAGCAAGTCTCAGCGACCCGCGCATTTGCGTGCGCACCTTGGTATCGTTCGGCACCCAGCTGCAACCGATCTCTCGATGACCATGCGCCTGAAGCCCACATTCTTCAGCGGACTGCTTTGCCTTGCGGCCGCTACCGCAGCAGCTCAAAGCGAAGGCCCGCCGGCCGAAGCCGTCCAGAAGACCGTGCACGTGGTGCGCACGGCAACCCCGCCCGTGATCGACGGCGACGTGAGCGACGCGGTCTGGAGCACGGCGGCCATTGTCGACGATCTGCACCAGGTCTCTCCGATCGAGTTTGCGGAGCCGTACGAGCGCACCGAGATCTACATTCTGTACGACGACGACGCTCTCTATATCGCCGCGAAGCTCTACGACCCGGAGCCCGAGCTCATTACGGCGAAGAACATGCGTCAGAACGACGCCATCGGCCAGGACGATCGAATCTACGTGACGATCGATCCGTTCAACAATCGGCGCAGCGGCTACTACTTCGGCGTAAACCCCAACGGCGTGCGCAGTGACGGCCTGTACCGCAACGTCAGCGAGTTCTATGGCGACTGGGACACGATCTTCGAGGCCGCTGCCGGTCGTTTCGAGGGCGGCTGGACCGCGGAGATCAAGATTCCCTTCAAGTCCATCTCGTTCGATCCGAACACGGACACCTGGGGCCTGAACTTTTCGCGGACCGTGGTGCGCAAGAACGAGACGACGGCCTGGGTGTCGCGCAACCGCGCCTATAACCCGTCGGTCTCCGGTCTCGCCGTGGGCTTCGAGGGGTTGAAGCAAGGCCTTGGCCTCGACGTCGTGCCCTCTGGCGCGGTCACGAGCCACAAGGACTTCGCAACCGGCGAGACGCACTCGGACTTCCAGCCCTCGGTCGATGTCGCCTACAAGCTCACGCCGCAGCTGAATGCTTCGCTCACGATCAACACGGACTTCTCGGCCACCGAGGTCGACGATCGCCAGGTCAATCTGACGCGCTTCGGCCTGTTCTTTCCGGAGAAGCGCGACTTCTTCCTGCGCGAGGCCGACATCTTCGAGTTCGGCGGTCTTGGCGGACAACGCCAGTCGCAGATTCCAGGGCTCAACACGCTGGCGCAGAACGGCCGGCCGTTCTTTTCGCGGAGCATCGGTTTGAGCACTACAGGCCAGCCGGTCGATCTCAATTACGGCGGCAAGATCAGTGGCCGCGTGGGGCGCTGGGAGCTCGGAGCGCTCTCGATCCGACAGGACGCGTTCGGCACCCTGAACCCCGACACGTTGTCCGTGGTGCGCGCCAAGCTGGGCGTGCTCAAGGAGTCGAGCGTGGGGGTGATCGCCACGCATGGCGACCCGACGAGCAACCTCGACAACACGGTGGCCGGCGTCGACTTCCAGTATCGGGACACGCATCTGCCGGGCGGGCGGGCGCTCGAGACCGACGCCTGGTACCAGCGCAGCGCTACAGAAGGCGTCCACGGCGACGATGCGGCCTACGGCATGAGCTTCAGGCTGCCGTCGAGCCAGGGCTTTCGAGGCACGGTGCAATACAAGGCGTACGAGCAGAACTTCAATCCCGCGCTCGGCTTCCTCGACCGCAACGGCATCGGCGATACATACGTCAACGTGGGCTACATGCTGCGCCCGAGCACGGGCCGCCTCGAGTCGTGGCTCATGAACTTCGACTACGAGCGAGTCGAATATCTGGCGGGCGGATTGCAGACAGAAGCGTTTTTCTTGCGACCCGTAACGCTCGCGAACCGCAAGGGCGACTCGATGACGCTCGCTCTCAGTGATTTCAACCAGTACGTGATCGCGCCGTTTCAGATCTACCCTGGCGTGATCGTACCGCCGGGCACGTACGACGAGGACTCCATCGGCATCCAGCTCGGCACGGGCAGCCAACGCAAGGTGACCTTGAACACCCGGTACGTCAACTATCCCGCTGGCCGCTTTTACGGGGGCTCTCGCAAACAAAGGTACGTCGAGCTTACGTGGCGCCCGTCGGCGCGATACCGCGCGCTGCTCAGCTACGAGTTCAATGATATCGACCTGCCGCAAGGCTCATTCGTCACGCGGCTCGTGCGGGGCGGCTTCGACATCGCATTCTCACCGACGCTGTCGTGGGTCAATCTGATCCAGTACGACAACGTCAGCAACGTCGCCGGCATCAACACGCGGCTGCTGTGGATTCCGCAGGCGGGCCGCGAGATCTATTTCGTGATCAACCACAATCTTGCGGACGTGAACGACCACTTCCAGTCGTCCACCGTAGACGCCGCGGCCAAGGTGAATTACACGGTCAGGTTCTAGGCGCCTAATCGATCAGCACGGTATCCGGATGCTGGGCGTACCAGCCGAACCAAAACGCGCGATGCGCCGCGAGGCGCGGCAGACGCACGTCGGGATCGAATGTCGCGACGAGAAAGTCCTCGTCGACCCTCCACTCCCTCCCTTCGGTATCCATGAGTCGAGAGTCTTCGGTCACCGCGGCGAAACGATGGCTGCCCGGCGGCGTATACCCGGCTCGCGCCGGCAGGAGATGTCACGACGACCACGTTCGTGCCAGCCAACTGCGTGTGCAGGATCGGCTGCTCGCGAAGCACGGCCGTGGAGATCGCAAACGGTGGCGACCTCGGTGCGCGCCGCCGGAGACCTCGTTCGGGGGCGTCGCCGAACGCACGACGAGCACCTCGGCCTTGTTGGGCAAGCGCCCGTCGCGCAGCGCAACGCCGAACATGAGCTCGTCGGTCCCGAAATAGGCCCGGTACGCTGCGCCTTCCGAGTAGTCGCGTTTGAAGCCCGTATCCAGCGACAGCACTCGCGTCTCGGGGTGTCGCGTTCGCCACTCTCGCCAGGTGGTCGTCACCACGGGCAGCGCCGTAAGCTTCAGCTTGAGTTGCACGAGCGGCCCGACAACCGGCTCACCCGTCAAGCTCGACCACAGACTCGCCGTCTCGTGGTCGAACATCAGCTTGTTCGAGCGATAGAGGAGCCCGCTCGTGCCGAACGTCAGAACCTTGCCGCCGGCGCGCGCGTCGAACGGGATCACCGTGCCGCATAGCGTGCAATACACGACCGCGAGCTCGCGACTGCCCACTCGATCGAGCGCGAGCTCGTGCCAGGCGAGGATCCGCTTTGGGTAGGCGCGCGCTTCACCATCGACGAACAGGCCAAAGACCACGTTGTCGTCTTCGAGGTACGTCGCGTCCGCCGCCGCCACCTGCTTCGGGTGGTCGAGCGGCGGAATGCCGTTGATCGAAACGCCGCCCCAGACAATCTCGTCGAGCCTGATGGTGGGCTGCACGGCGGAACGAAAAAACACCACGAACCGCGGATCGAGCATGGCGTAGAGCTTCCCCTTGAACTCGCCATAGCTCGGATGCGGCGCGTAAGGTTGAGCCCACTCCCACTCACGCCACTTCTCGATGTCTTCGCCGAACGTTTGGCCCGTCTGCTGCTCGAGGAAGCTCACGAACCGACTGGGTGGCATGAACTTCTGCCGATTCATATCCCGCGTGCGTTCCACGATATCGAGCAGATCCACGAGCATCGGTGCGTAGCCGTTCTTCCACGCAGCCGCGATCTCGGCCTGGACCTCGGTGGCGCGCCGTTTGTTGGAAGACGCAGCGTCCAGGAATGTCTGAACGCCAGGCTCCGCCGGCTGGCCAAGGGCGGCCGCCGCCAGCGTGCACGCGACAAACGCCAGCACAACGCGGATGACTCGAATAGCCATAAGCGCTCCTT
>CAWDUG010000001.1:0-421774 GCA_963805435.1 uncultured Gammaproteobacteria bacterium | reverse complement strand
CCCCTGCATGTCGTACGCGGAGATGCTCTTGGCAATGGTGCCCGCCGCGCCGCCGGCGCGGAAAAACCACCGCACGACTTCCTGCCCCGCGCCGATCTCGGCAAAGGCGCCGTAGAACCGAGGGTCCAAGTTGACCTTGAGCGCTTTCTCCCGCGGATCCACGGGATGATCGTTCACGTTGCTGTCCTCCGGCCGAGCCCTTGGCGGGGCGCCTCCGTGTATAAAGCAACTTCCGTGCCGTAGCGGCTCGCCGGTGCGATCGCGGCCTGCGCGGGGGCGCGCCGGGCCCTCCGCCCGTCAAAAAACCGGCGCGAGGGAGGTCAGGAGAGCGGCTCGCCGCGCCGGTCGCGGACGCCGAGCGCGATCACGAGCGAGAGGGCCGTGAGCCCGATCAGGTACCAGGCGAAAGCGGTGTCGCTGCCGGTACGGCTGATCAGCCACACGGCCACGGCCGGCGCCGTGCCGCCGAACAGTGCATACGCGAGCCCGTAGCCGACGCTGACGGCGCTTACACGCACTCCGTGCGGAAACATCTCGGTCATCGCGGCCGGGATCGAAGCCATCTGCAGCGCCAGCAGCGCGCCGAACGTCATCTGCGCGGCGGCCGTGGCCGCGACTGCACCGGCGTGCATCACGTTCAGAAGCGGATAGACCATGAGCAGGCACCCCGCCATACCGACCGTGAGCATGAACTTCCTGCCGACGCGATCCGAAGCCCAGGCCGCAATCGGCAGCACGACGAGGAACGTCAGGATGGTAACGGTCTGAATATCGAGCGCCACCGCACGTTCGATCTTCGTGGTCTGCGACACCCATGTGGCCGCATAGACGAACAGCGTGTAGTACGTGGCCGCCGACGCCATGTTCAATCCGAGCACACGCAGCACTTGCCAGCGATGCTCGCGGAACGCCACGGTCAGGGGCGACGCAACCGCGGCCTTGCCGGGCGAATCGAACATGCCGCGGCGAATGATGATGCCGACCACGGCCACGACGATTCCAGAGACGAACGCCACTCGCCAGCCCCAGCTTTCGAGCGCCTCGGCGCTCAGCGCATTCGTCAGCAACGCGCCGACCGCCGCTCCCAGCATCGTGCCCGTCGTCGCGCCGAACATCGAGAAGCTCGCAAAGAACCCGCGTCGACGCGCGGGGGCGTTCTCCGCCAGGAACACGATCGAGGCCGTGAACTCACCGCCCACGGCGATGCCCTGACACATGCGCAGGACGACGATCAATACCGACGCGGCAATGCCGATCGTGTCGTATGTCGGCAGCAGGCCCATCAGCACGGTGGGCACGGCCATCATCGCAACGGAGAACAGCAGCGCGCGTGCGCGGCCGTAGCGATCGCCGATGTGGCCGAAGATCGCGGCGCCCACGGGTCGCATCAGGAAGCCGACGGCGAATGCTCCGAAAGCGGCGAGCAGCGACACTCGCGGGTCTGCCGCCGGGAAGAACTTCGCGGCCAGGATCGGCGCGAAGAAGCCATAGACGGCGAAGTCGTACCACTCGAGTACGTTGCCGATCACGCCGGCCGTCACGACGCGGCGCAACGTCCACGGCGCGACGCTCGCAGCGCTCGCCTCGATACCGGTCGCTTCCCCCATGGAGCCGGAGTGTACCTACCTTCCGAAGAGGGAGTCAGGTTTTGCGCAGTTGCCAGAGGGTGCCAGGCCTTGCACAGTTGCACGGATTGCGTGCCGCCTGAGCCGTTAGTTGCCGCCGAAAGCGGGCGCAATCTGTGCAACTGTGCAAGGCCTGGCACCCTCTTCGGAGTCGACATATGGACCTGCAACTGAAGAACAAGACGTGTCTCGTGACCGGCGCGAGCCGAGGAATTGGCCGCGGCACGGCACAAGTCATGGCGGCCGAAGGCTGTCGAGTGGCGATCGTCGCGCGCCGCGAGAATCTGCTCGAGGAGCTCGCAACCGAGATTGTGCAGGCCGGCGGCATGCAGCCTCTTGTGGTTGCCGAAGACCTGACGAGTGACGGCGGCGTCGAGCGCATTCGCGATCGCGTGCTCGGCGCGTTCGGCGGGCTCGATATCCTCGTGAACAACGCCGGCAGCTCGCGGCCCGTGCGCTGGGACGCCACCGAAGAGCAGTGGCTCGAGGGCATGCGTCTGAACTTCGAGTTGGTCCGCCGCCTCACGAATCAGTTCGTGCCGACCATGCGCAAGCAGCACTTCGGCCGCATCATCAACGTAACCGGCACGAACGAGCCGTTCGGAGTGAACATCGCCTCGGTCGCGAAGGCCGGCTTACACAACTGGGCCAAAGGCCTTTCGCGCGAGCTCGCGCGCGACGGCATCACGGTGAACTGCATACCGCCGGGCCGGATCAACAGCGAGCAGATCCTGGAACGCCTGCATCCGACGCTCGAGAACCGCAAGGCGTTCATCGACGCGAACATTCCGATCGGCTACTTCGGAGAACCCGAAGATCTGGCCCATCTGATCGCGTTCCTGTCGTCACCGCTCGCGCGCTACATCACGGGCGAAGTCATCCACGTCGACGGTGGCATGCACCGGTTCGCCGGCTGACCACGGCTGAAACAGAAGACGGAGAAGAAAGATCTCTCGCGAAGGCGCTAAGGCGCTAAGCCAGATAAGGAAGAAAAAGAAGCTGAGCGAAAGGCGTAGGGACCGTTGTCCTTCCTGGCCTTCCGATAATTCGTCTTCCTTATCTGGCTTAGCGCCTTAGCGCCTTCGCGAGAGATCTTCTTACTGACGCTCCGCGCTCGCGATGGTGGCTGGCGCGGGGGCTGCGGTCGACTGCGCGCGCCGCATGCGAAACGCCGGGCTGTTCACAATGCCATTCACGATCGCCGAGAACTTGTAGTGCTCCGGGGCGGCGTCGCGCACGATCTTGCGTACGGTCGGCATATCGTAGGTCTCGACGCCTCGGCCGAGTGCGTAGGTCATGAGTTTCGCCGTGAATACGCGCGCGAACTGCTCCGGATCCGCGGTGACTGCGGCGCGCAGCGCAGCCGCACCGTCGATCTGTTTGCCGTCGGCCAGCTGGCCGTGCGCGTCGATTGCGCCGCCCGGCTCGCGCGTGCGCCAGCGACCAATCGCGTCGAAATTCTCGAGGCCGAGCCCGATCGGATCCATGACGTCGTGGCACGTGGAGCAGACGGGGTTGATGCGGTGCGCGGCCAGACGCTCGCGCAGCGTGCGCGCGGCCTTGCCGGCTTCGTTCTCCGCAAGCGTCGGCACGTTCGGCGGCGGCGCCGGCGCCGGCGTGCCGAGCACGTTCTCGAGCACCCACTTGCCACGCAGCACCGGCGAGGTGCGGTTCGGATACGAAGTGATCGTCAGTATGCTGGCTTGGCCAAGCAAGCCGCGGCGGTTCGGATCCGTGATCGGCACCTTACGAAATTGGCTCCCATACACGCCGTCGATGCCATAGTGTTTTGCGAGCCGCTCGTTGACGAACGTGTAATCGGCCGTCAGCAATTCGAGCACGCTGTGATCTTCGCGCATCACGTTGCCGAACAGCAGCTCGGTCTCGCGGCGCATCGCTTGCCGCAAGTTGTCGTCGAAGTCCGGGAACTCTTCGGTCGACGGCCGCACGGTGGTCAGGTTGCGAAGGTAAAGCCATTGCCCCGCGAAGTTCTTCACGAGCGCCTCGGCACGTGGATCGGCCAGCATGCGCGCGACCTGTTTGCGGAACACACCGGCGTCGCCGAGCTTGCCTTTCGCCGCGAGGTCGAGAAGCTCGTCGTCGGGCAGCGAGCTCCACAGGAAAAACGACAGCCGCGAAGCAAGCGCCGTGTCGCCGACAGCGTATAGGCTGCCCTGCGCCACACCCTTCGGATCGGGCTCGTCGCGGAACAGAAACTTCGGGCTCGTCAATAGCATGCGCAGCGCCGACTCGATACCGGCGTCGAAACCGGCGCGCGCGGCACCCGAATCGTAGAAGGTCATCAGCAGCGCCACATCCTCTTCGCTTGGCTGGCTTCGATAGGCGCGGCGCGCGAGCTTCGACAGAATCTCGGTCGCGCAGACTCTGGCGGTCGCCTGGTCGGCCGGCTTGCAGACGAAAATTCGCTCGCGGCTCGGTGTGTTACCAGGGCCCTGCGCTTTGAACGGCCCCGTCACGTTCACGTAGTCGAGCACGGGCAGACCGTTCATGTCCTGGAGATCGAGGTTGCGCGTGTGCAGCTCGAGCGGCTCGTGGGTTTCAGCCGCACTGCGCTCGAGGAACGCCACACTGACGTCGTGCGGACCCGCCGTCACGAACAGCCGCGTCTTCAGGCGCGCGTCGATTTCGTTCGCCGTCGCCGACATGTTCGTGTCGGACGCAAGGTTGTCAGCGTTGCCGCCGACCGGCGCGATGAACACGCGCTCGCCATCGATCGCGATCTCGAGCTCGTGCGGCCACTCGAGCCCCGTCATGTACCCCACGATGTTCCGCAACAGGAACACGTTGAAGTCGTACTCCGCGTCGAGCGGGAAGTTGTGGTGGATCAGGATTCCGCCGCGGGTGCCGAACGGGAGACCTTCGATGTGCGACGCTTGCGCCAGATCCGACGGGGCGCGGTAGACGGTGGTCACCGGCGGCGTCTCGGGATCGCCTACCGCAAGCGCCGCGATCTTCGCCGAGCCCCCTAGATATTGCTCGAGCAGCGACGGCGAGACACGCAGGATGTCGGCGATGTTGTCGAAGCCGTAACCCTCGTCGTCTGCCGGCAGGAACTCGGTGGCGTCGACGTCGAGCGCGAGCAGATCGCGCACCGCGTTGCCGTACTCCGTCCGGTTCAACCGATGGATCGACGCTGGCCCCGGGTTCGGTGCGACCGCCGCGGCCTCATCGAGCCGCTTCTCGAGATACGCCACGAATTCCGCTCGCGTGGCATCGTCGGGCTGGGCGCCGCCCGGGGGCGGCATCTGCCGGCCGCGCAGCTTGCGCGCGACCTTCTCGAAAATGTCAGCGTGCTCGGCCACCTTATTGAGGTCGACGCCCTCGAGCGAGAGCCCGCCTTCCTGGCCCGCATAGTCGTGGCACTCGAGGCAATAGCCCTTGACGACGTCGGAGTAGCGGGCCGCCAGCGTGTCTGGCGACGGCCCGCAGCCGGCCACCAGAACGACGGCGGCCAATGGCAGGGCGAGGCGGAGGAGGCGTAGGCTCATTGGCAACAAAACCAGGAGAATTTGCCGAATTATCGCGCGTCAGCCGCGCCGCAGACCAGCGGTAGAAACCCAAACATTCGCCAAGCTTGAGCGGACATAGGCCTTTCTACTCGGCCACGGCTCCCAAAATGGTCATAAAACTATATAGTAGCCACCCTTTGGCGGCCGACTGGGCTGCCTGAACTCCTTTTAAGTTCGCGGACGACACTATGGCCAGGCAAAAGCCCCTGAAGCTCTATCGCAACATTGGCATCATCGCGCACATCGATGCCGGTAAGACCACGACCACGGAGCGCGTGCTCTATTACACCGGTAAGAAGCACCAGATCATCGAGGTGCACGACACCAAAGAGGGTAAGGCCAGCACGACCACGGATTACCTCGAGCAGGAGCGCAAGCGGGGTATCACGATTCAGAGCGCGGCCGTGTCCTGCGAATGGAACGGCTATCAGATCAACCTGATCGACACCCCGGGGCACGTCGACTTCACGATCGAGGTCAATCGCAGCCTTCGCGTGCTCGACGGCGCAGTCGTCGTGTTCGACGGCGTCGCCGGCGTTGAGCCGCAGACCGAGACGAACTGGCGTCTCGCGAACCAGTACAACGTGCCGCGTCTTTGCTACATCAACAAGATGGATCGCATGGGCGCAAACTTTACCCACTGCGTGAAAGGCATCAAGGAGCGCCTGAGCCCGAAGGCCGTCGTCTGCCACGTGCCGATCGGCAGCCATGACGAGTTCAAGGGCATGGTGGACCTCGTGGCCAACACTGCCTACGTTTGGGAGTCCGACGACAAGGACGCCAAACGACAGACCATTCCGCTCGAGGAACTCGAGGGCAAGTTCACGTTCGCGAGCTCGCAGGACAACGCGTGGCTGAAGCGAATCCCCGAGCTACGCCAGGAGCTTCTCGAGCAGGCGCTGGCGCTCGACGAGGACGCGTTCCTCGAGTTCGTCGAATCCGGCAAGTTCGATCCGGCCGTGCTGAAGGCCTGCATCCGCAAGGGCTGCATCAGCGGCGAGTTCGTGCCGATCTTCTGCGGGTCGTCGTTCAAGAACAAGGGCGTGCAGCTGCTACTCGACGCCGTCATCGACTACCTGCCGTTCCCGGGCGAGAACGGTGGCATCTCGATGGTGGACCCCGATGGCAAGATCATCGGCACCCAGGAAGTCAAAGACGACGCACCGGCGCGCGCGCTCGCGTTCAAGGTCATCAACGACCAGTTCGGCACGTTGACGTTCGTGCGTGTGTACTCCGGCATCATCAAGAAAGGTGACACGCTCGCGAACGTCACGCGTAACAAGAAGGAACGCATCGGCCGCATGGTCGAAGTGCAAGCCTCCGCGACTAAGGACATCGATGAATGCCGCGCCGGCGACATCTGCGCATTCGTCTCGATGAAGGACACGGAAACCGGCGACTCGCTGTCGGATCCCGATCACCCGGCGTTGCTCGAGCGCATGCGTTTCCCGGACCCCGTCATCAGCGTGTCCGTGGAGCCGAAGACGCGCGCCGACGTCGACAAGATGTCGACCGCGCTCTACAAGATGGTCAAAGCCGACCCGTCGCTGCGGCTGCAGGTCGATCAGGAAACCGGCCAGACCGTGCTGAAAGGCATGGGCGAGCTGCACCTCGAGGTCACGATCGACCGCATGCGCTCGGAGCTCGGCGTCGAGGCCAACATGGGCCGACCGCGCGTCAGCTTCAGAGAGGCCTTCGGCATGCCGGTCGAGCTGGTCTACACGCACAAGAAGCAGTCTGGCGGCTCGGGCCAATACGCCGAAGTGAAGATGATCTTCGAGCCACAGGCGGCGGGCACGGGGGTCGAGTTCTCCGACGAGGTCGTCGGCGGCCGCATCCCGCGCGAGTTCATTCCGTCCGTCGAGCACGCGATCGAGACCGAGTGCAAGCGTGGCCAGGTCGCCGGCTACGAGGTCGTCGACTTCAAGGCGCGACTCATCGACGGCAAGTACCACGACGTCGACTCGTCGGCGCTGGCGTTCGAAATCGCCGGCCGTGCCGCGTTCCGTGAAGCGCACAGGTCGAGCAAACCGAAGCTGCTCGAGCCGATCATGAAGATCGAGGTCGTGACCGAGGGCGAATACCTCGGCACGATCATCGGCGACGTGAATCGCCGCCGCGGTCAGGTCACCGACCAGGGCCAGAAAGGCAACCAGGCCACCGTCGTCGGCTTCGTGCCGCTATCGGAGATGTTCGGCTACATCAACTTCCTGCGTTCCGCGACGAGCGGCCGCGGCACGTTCACGATGGAGTTCGACCACTACTCCGAGGTGCCGCCTGGCCTCGTCCAGAAGCTCATGGAGGCCGAGGCCTAGCCATGCTGGAGTCAGGTTTTGCGTAGTTGCGCAGAACCTACGCTGCCGCCTCGAATCACTACCACGAAGGCCGTTCTGCGCAACTACGCAAAACCTGACTCTCGCCTTCCGTCTTGACTGACCGCCAAGAGTTCCGGCGCGGCGTGCGCGACATGTTCGCGCCGTCGCTCGGCATTTCGGCTTGGGCGCTCGTCACCGGCGTTGCGATGGTCAAAGCCGGCCTCTCGATACCGATCGCCGTCGCGATGACGTTGTTCGTGTACGCAGGCAGCGCGCAGCTCGCAGCACTGCCGTTGATCGCCGCCGGCGCGCCACTCTGGGTGCTCTGGGCCACCGCGTTCTGCGTGAACCTGCGGTTCGTGATCTTCAGCGCGCAGTGGCGCAAGTACTTCGGTCACCAGCCGCGCTGGCAACGGCTGCTGCTTGGCTATCTCGCCGTCGACCTGAACTACGTGCTTTTCCTGCGTCGCTTCCCAGAGCCTAAACCCGCACCTGAGCAGTGGCCGTACTTTTGGGGCGGCGTGACGTGGAACTGGTTCAGCTGGCAGGTGCCCTCGCTGTTGGGAATAGCGCTCGCGGATCGCGTACCGACTGCGTGGGGCCTCGAGTTTGCCGGCGTGCTCGCACTCCTCGGCGTCGGCTACTCCCTGCTGTCCGGCCGCAAGACCTGGATCGCCGCCGGTGTCGCCGCTATCGCCGCTGTCGCCGCGTTCGGCTTCCCGCTGAAGTTGAACATCGTCGTCGCCATCGCCGCCGGCGTCGCCGCCGGAATGCTGCTCGATCGCTGGTTTCCGGACGCCAGAGCGGAGCGCCGCGCGTGACGACCGGGCAGCTCGTCGTCGCCATCATCGGCATGACGGTGATCAGCGTGATCACGCGCGGCTTCTTCCTGCTGCCGAATCGTGCGTGGCCGCTGCCGCATTGGCTGTTGCAAGGGCTGCGCTACGCGCCGCTCGCGGCGCTGGTGGCTGTCATCGCTCCCGAGATCGTACTGACGGACGGCGCGCTTGATCGACACGTGGCGCGACGCGCGCCTTTTCGCCGTCGCGGTCGGCAGCGCCTACTTCGTCTGGCGCCGCGACATCCTCGGCATGATCGTGGCCGGCACCGCCGTGCTGCTGGCACTGCGCATCGGTCTCGGCTGGTAGCGTCAGCGCCGCCGCGTAAGGTAGGCCGCGAGCGCCTCGAGATCAGCATCGCCGACCTCGGTTTTACGGAACGGCGCCATCATGGCCACGCCGTTGCGGACGTAGAACTTCACCTGATCGGCGGTCAGGTCGGTCCGGTCTTCGAGCGCCGCGGGCAGGCTCCCCTGGTATTTGAACTGCAGGGAGCTGGTGCCCGGCGCGTTCTGCGGGCCGTGCGAATGACACGCGCTGCACCAGTTGTTGAACACGGCCGCGCCGCGCTCGACGGGCGTGCCGCGATCTTCGACTGCGGCCTTCGTGCGGCTCCACGCCGGTATCGGTGCTTCCTGCGCCGCCACGGCGCCGGCGCCTAACGCGAGCAACACCACGGCACCTATCCGTTTCATGCCCGCGATCCTCGCAACCGTTTCGGCCAGATGTCATAGCGACCCGGCGAGACGATGCCGTTCGGATCGATCGCATCCTTCAGCGTCTCGTGCAGCCGATGCAACGCCCCGCCGTTGAATCCATACATTTCCATGCCGAGCCGCTGGAACACGGGGTGAATTCGATAAATGGGCCAACCGCGTTCGGCGCAGCCGCGCACGAGCGTCTCGAACAGCTTGCGGGTGCGTTGGTTGTCCGTGGCATTGCGGAACGTCGGCACGGCATGGAAGCAGATCATCGTGCGTGGGTGGAACATGAGGCCACCCACAAACGACGGTGTGAATCCATGGTCCGCATACACCTTGCCCGTGAAGTCCGTCAGCGCGATCAGCTCTTCGCCATGCGGCGCAATCATCGGCGAGAAATCCATGTGGCCTTCCGACGGCGGTGCGCCCGGCGCATTACGCGAGCCGAACAAATTCAACGACGGGATGCCCAGGCGCGCCTTGTCGGCCACGGCTTCGACCTGCTCGTCGGTCAGCGGGAACGTGTAGGACGCGGTTTCCGCGAACTTCACGCCTGCGATGCCGCCGAGCGAGTCCTTCGTGTGCTCCCACTGTGCCGTGATGACCTTGCGCGGCCCGTAGTACACGAACTGCGCGGCCCAGAACGGCACGCCACCGCGCGTCGCCGCAAACCGCTCCCAGTCCGCGTCCGACGCTCCGCCCGAACCACGCAAGCGCACCAGCTCCGGATCGTTGCCGGCCATCAACGGGCTCACGACGTTGACCTGTGACGGGATCGTGTGCGCCGACATCAGGCTGTGCAGGGCATCGACGAGCGGCACGACATCGCGCCGCTTCGGCACGGTGACGGTGACCTGCAGCGCTGCTTCCGGCTCCTCCATGAGCCAGAACCCCATCTTCGTCACGATGCCGAAGTTCGACTGGGAAAAGATGCCGTCGAGCCACGGGCCCAAGCCGTACTTGAACAATTGCCAGGTCTTGGCGGCAGGATTTGCGCCCATGCCCGTGCGTACGAGCTCGCCGGTGGGCAGCACCACCTCCATGCCGCAATGCGCGTCGAAGTGGTCGCGATAGTCGATACCCGTGTAGCCGCCGCCGCGATCGAGCGCGTTGCCGATCAGGCCACCCCAGCCCGGATCGGCCGTATCGATCCAGAGCTTGATGTTGTTCGTGCGCAGGTGCCGGTACATGTCGAAGTAGCTGACGCCCGGCTCGACGAGACACGTCTTGTCACGTTCGCTGACGTCGAGAACCCGATTCATGCGTTTCAGGTCGACCACGACACTGCCCGAATACGCCGGCGCCGCTCCACCATACGTAAGGTTGCGACCGGTCGAGATGGGATAAAGCGGCAGCTTGAATTGATTCGCGACTTTGACGATGCCCTGCACCTGCTCGACGGAACTCGGCGCGACGGCCGCGGACGCTTTGCGCTCCTCGGACTCGCCCCAGAGAGGCGAATAGCCGTCGCGGTAAAGTGCGACATCCTCGTCACTGCGAAACAGCCACTCGCGGCCGACCACTTCCTCGAGTTGGCGCAGCGCGGCCGCGAAATCGCGCTCGCTGACGCCCGGCGGCGGTGTCGGCATGCTCAGCTCCTTTGCGGTGCGAGCGGCGCGCGCCGCTCCGCATGTGTAGCGATCGTCCAGCGCACGGCGTCGGGCTCGGCGGCGTTGCGTCGAACGACATGCGCGCCGTAGTCGCGCGCCAGAAAATCGAGACAGAACAGCGTCGCCGCACCCGTGAGGCCCGCGATCGCGACTGGACCCGCACGCAGCCGCGGCTCGATCTCGTTCATCCACAGCCCGGCAACGTCGCGGTCGAAGAAGCGAGTGGCCTGGCCCGCGGCGACAGACTCGGCTGCGAACGCCGCGGCCTGCGGCAGCGCACGATCGACAATCACGAGCCGCGCGGCGGCGGGCATCGCGGCGACCGGCTCGGGCGCTGCAAACCCAGGGACCATCGGCACGGCTGTCAGCCCGGCAAGGGCAGCGCTGCCCGCCACGAAATCCCGACGATTGACCATCTATCGACCCCCTCGTTCTACGGAAAGGCCAGCGCCACCAGCTCCGCACCGTTCGGCCCGCCGATCGACATCACGACGTACTGCTTGCCGTCGAGCATGTACGTCATCGGCAATCCGCCCACGGGCCCCGGCAACGCGATCTCGGCCAGCACGTCGCCGGTGGCTTTGTCGCGCGCGTATAGCACCGGGCTGCCGCCCCAGCCCTCGGCCGTGAACAGCAGCGTCTTCGTCACGAGCGTCACCGCGCGTGTCGTCCGGCCCGTCGGCGGAATCGTCACGCCCTTCAATGCCGTGTTCTCGGCGATCGCCTTCGGAGTCGGTCCGTTCGCGATCTGGAACTTGAGCTCGCCCTTGTTCATGTCGATGGCCGTGATGCGGCCATAGGGCGGCTTCACGACAGGCAGCCCGTTGAGCCACGGCAACGTCGCGCCGCCGCCTGCGATGTACTGCATGTCCGAGAACGCGGGCTCCGGGTGAAGCACGGCAATGCTCGGCTGAGTGTAAGAGCCGATGTAGAGGGTGTTCGTCTCGGGATCGAGCGATCCGCCTTCCCAGTTCGCGCCACCCGTGAAGCTCGGCAGCATGAGCGTGCCGCTCGTGCCGTCGTCGGCGTTCGCGAGCGACCCGGGCGTGAAGATGGGCCCCTTGCGGAACACCTTCGTGCCTTCGATGGCTTCCGCGCGAAGCGCCGGCGTGAAGTCGATGAGGTCGTCGTCCGTGAAACCCTGGCGGTCGAACGCCGGCGGCTTCGTAGGTATCGGCTGGGTCGGCGAGGTGACCTCCCCCGGCACGTCGGACTTGGCCACCGGCCGCTCCTCGATCGGCCAAACAGGCTTGCCGTTGACGCGATCGAACGTGTAGACGAACGCCTGCTTCGTGATCTGGGCGACGGCCTTGATCGGTTTACCGTCGACGACGAGGTCCATCAGGATCGGCGCCGTCGGGTTGTCCCAGTCCCAAATGTCATGATGGATCAGCTGGTAGTGCCAGACGACCCGGCCCGTCTTCGCATCGAGGCAAACGAGGCTATTGCCGTAGAGGTTGTTGCCCGGACGGACTCCTCCATAAGTATCGGCAAGGGGTGCCTCGACCGGCAGGTAGACGAACCCGAGCTCCGCGTCGGCCGACATCGGCGCCCAGACGCCTGCGTTGCTGGCGGTCTCGGCGGAGCCGTTGAGCCACGTCTCGTAGCCGGGCTCCCCTTTGGCCGGGATCGTGTGGAACGTCCACTTGAGCTTGCCGCTGCGCGCGTCGTAGCCGCGCACGTCGCCCTTTAGGTTCTGCTTCGATGGCGGCCGCATTCCGACGTCGTGCGCCGGGCCGACAATCACGACGTCGCCGATCACGAGCGCGGGCGAGCTGTTGCCGATGCTCGTTTTCGACGTGACCTCTCCGCGCACGCCGATCATGAGATCGACGACGCCGTTCTCGCCGAAACCGGGCACGGGTCGGCCCGTATCGGGATCGAGCGCCGCGAGATAGAACCCCGGCGTCACCACGAACAGGCGGTCATGGCCCTCGCCGTCGGACCAATGAGCGAGCCCGCGGCCGGACGTTTTGCGCGGCGCGCTCTTGTAACGTGCGTCGCCGTCGTTCGGTCGCCAGACCCACAAGAGCTCGCCGCTCTTCGGATCGACCGCGACGACGTTGCGAGTGGTGCCGACGGCCGTGTACAGCACGCCATCCATCATCAGCGGCGTGGTTTCGTTGCGCGCCTCGGGTTTCGGCCCGTAGTTCGCGGTGCTGAACCGCCACGCGACTTCGAGCTTGCTCACGTTCGCGGCGTTGATCTGGTCGAGCGGCGAATAGTGTTGCGACGCGAGGTTCCCGCCGTAGTACGCCCACTCGACGCGCGCACCGCCGGCGGGTGAGGCGCTTGGGGCCGGCGCTGCGGCGGCCGGCGGTGGGGACTGACTGGAGTCCGGAGAACGCGAGCAGGCTGCGAGTAACGCCGCGCCCACGAACACAGCTAACTTCAGAACGAATCTCGATGACGACACGCAATCCCCCCGGCTGATTGGCCCCGGCCAATACTCTACACCGGCACACCATGCGGCGGTGCCTTCCGGATGAGCACGCTGAGTTATAGTGCCGCGACATCGTGTCGCGTTGACCGGAGGAATGTCGATGCCAAGTCTCCCGTCGATCGCAAGCCCGCGAGTGCGTTGGCTGCTCGCAGGCGTCGCCGCGGTGGCCGCCACGGCGGCACTCGGCCAGGCAGACCGGTGGTATCCGTCGCGTTGGGGCGCCGCCGATCAGCGGGGCGCGGGCAACGACCTCACGCCGGCCAAGGTGCTCGAAGCGAAGAACCTGATCAAAACAGGCATCGTGTACCAGCTCGGCCACGTCTATGAATCGGCCATGCCGTTGTTTGGCACGCGGCACTACAGCCTGCGGATTCCGCAGACGTTCGGGCCCTTGGGCTCGAACAATCTCATGTATCACGACGAAGTCGTCAGTGGCGAGATCGGTCAGATCGGGACGCAGTTCGACGGGCTCGGCCATATCGGCATCGGCAACCTGTTTTACAACGGCAACGACCGGGCCGACTTTGCCAAACCCGAAGGGCTCACGAAGCTCGGCGTGGAGAACGTCGGCGCGATCGCGACGCGTGGTGTGCTCATCGACGTAGCGGCTTTCAAAGGCGTCGCACAGCTCGAGGGGGGCTACGAGATCACGGTGGCCGACGTGACGGGCGCGCTCGCGCGTGAGAAAGTCGAGATCCACGCCGGTGACGTCGTGCTGTTCCACACGGGCTGGGGCTCGCTCTGGATCAAGGACAACGCGAAATTCAACGGTAGCGCGCCGGGGCCGGGCGTCGCCGCGGCGCAGTACCTCATCGATCACCACGTTGTACTCGTGGGCTCGGACACGTGGTCCATGGAGGTCATCCCCAATCCCAACAAGGATTTGGCGTTCCCCGTGCACCAACTGCTGATCCCACGCAACGGCGTCTACATTTTCGAGAACCTCTTGACGGAGGATCTCGCGCGCGACCGCGCGTACGAGTTCGCGTTCTTCTTTGCGCCGTTGAAACTCAAAGGCGCCACAGGCTCCCCGGCCAACCCCCTCGCGATACGCTGAAGGGCGGCCGGCCGGACGCGCTGCGGCTACAGCGTCATGCGCGGGTAGCGTGCCGCGATGGAATCGAGATACGCGCGCGCTACCTCGCGATGCGCCGGCGAGCGCGCCGCTCGTTCGAACCACGGTCTCGCCTCGCCCAACCGGTTCTGATTGATTAACGCGACGCCGAGCAGCAGCTCGGCGTTGGCCGGATCGCGCAGCCCGCCCTTGCCGAGCGCCCGGCGCAGCGCTGCCTCCGCGGCCGCCCAGTCGTCGCGTTGCATCTCGACCTCGGCGAGCCGCGCGAACGGCTCGCCGGAGCTCGACAACTCACCCGCACGCTGGAGCGGCGCGACCGCGCGCTCGAATTCGCGAGCAGCGATCCAGCAGTCCGCGAGCTTTTCGTAGACCGCGGCGTCCACGAGGCTCACGGCCTGCCGTCCGATCGCGTCTTCGAGCACGCGGGCGCCGCGATAAGGGAGACCGTTCCACACGAGCAGATCGACGTAGCGGCGAATCTCCGCTTCGTTGGTCAGCAACCCCGCGTCGTACGCGAGCTGCGTGATCGCGGCCGCGCTGCGGTAGTCTTCGAGCTGGCCATAGACCGCCGACAGCTGCGTCCAATAAGCCTTCTTCGCGGGCGCGATCACGATCAAACGTTGCAGGAGACGAACCGCGTCCTGAAACTCCTGCCGCTCGAGCTTCAGCGCGAGCAACAGAGCGCCCCACGACTCCTGCGGCGTGTCCGAAAGATCCACGGCCCGCTGTGCGGGCGCCAGCGCGCGGTCGTGGTCGCCCATCTGGTAGTACGCCACGGCCAATAGGTAGTACGCGCCGGAATTCGGGTTCGGCACCGTCGCAAACCATTGCTCGAGCGCCGCGGCGCCCTCCTGCCAGCGCTGCTCCGTCATGTAGATCTGCGCGGTCTGATAGCGGGCCTGCTCGATCTCCTGCGCGCTCAGACCGCCGGCCTCTACGGCCGCGGAGAGGTGCGCACGCGCCTCGTCGTAACGCCCTCTCGCGAACGCGAGATTGAATCGAATCTGCTCGAGCCTGCTGCGCTCGTACGGACTCAGGCGCGAGCCCTCGAGCGTCGCGATCGCGGCCGCCGCCTCGTCGTAACGTTCCTTGCCCAGTGCTTCGATCGCGATGTTCAGGGCCTTCGCCGTCGCGATGCCCATCTCCCCGGGAGCCGCTTTGCCAGCCCGCACGTCGCTCGTTGCTTGGGCTGCAGCGGGCAAGGCAACGGCGACCGCGACGACGAGAAGGCCGACGATGTTCCGGTAACGCATGGCTCACTCCGTCGTGGTGAACGTGATGTCGTAAATGCCACCGAGGCGAACCTGGTCGACGACGCCGATCAGCGTGCCCATCGGTGCGCGCCCCGCAGCGACGATGAAGAAGATGAGCAGGTTGGTGACGAAGTCGAGCATCGGCGCCAGATCGATGCCGTGCGCCGTGTCGTGACGCTCGCCGAGACTGAACTGCGTGTGCATGGCCGGAGCCCCCTCGATGACGCGCGTCTTGCGTAGCTGCGCCGCCCTGAGCCTAATGCCTTGCCGTTACATGTATACTAGCCTATCGGTTAAAGGTATGTCAATCCAGGGGCGGCGCGCGAGGGTTCGCCACATCGAACATCCGGGGCAATTACAGCTCGGCGCGGACGAGCGCCGCGCCTTCGACCAGCGCACGTAGCTTGCCGGAAGCCACCTCGCGCGGCAGGTACTTCATGCCGCAGTCGGGTGTCACGATGAGCCGATCAGCCGACACGACGTCGAGCGCGGCGCGAATACGCATCGCTACCTGGTGGGCGCTCTCGACGTTACGGTCGTTCAGGTCGAGCACGCCGACCTGCACGGTCTTGGTCTTGAGCGCGCGCAGCACGCCCAGATCGAGCCGCGGCTGCGCGGCCTCGATCGACACCTGCCCTACCGCAGAATCCTCCAGCTCGGCCAGAAACGAGTAACCGGTCGCGGGTTTGTCCTTCACGAGCGCCGCGTAGCCGAAGCACAGATGCAGCGCCGTGGTGCCCGTGACGCCGGCCAGCGCACGATTGATGACCCTGATGCCGTAACGCCGAGCGGCGTCGGCACGCGCCTGCAGCCACGGCTCGTCGAGCTGCACGACGTCCGCGCCCGCCGCGAACAGATCGAGAACCTCTTCGTTGACGGCCTCGGCGAACGCGAACGCGAGGCTTTCCTCGTCCTTGTAGTGCTCGTTGACGGCCTGCTGCGCCATCGTGAACGGCCCGGGCAGCGTGATTTTGATCGTACGATCGGTGTTGGCGCGCAGGAATTTCACATCGCGCACCTCGACTGGGGCACGCCGCTTGATGGGGCCGGACACGATCGGCACGGGAATCCTGATGCCGATGCGACCCACGATCTCGCCCACACGCTGCCGGTCGATACCGTCCAGCGCGTTCGCGAAGCGGTTCGAGTAGCTCTCGCGGCGGATCTCGCCGTCCGTGATGATGTCGACACCGGCGCGCTCCTGCTCGCGGATCGCGATGATCGTCGCGTCGTCCTGCGCCAGCTCGAGAAACTCAGGCGGGATGCGCCAGACCTGGTGCATACGAACCCGCGGCGCCATCATTTTCGTGAGTAGCTCCCGATCGATGAGCCAATCAGGTTGTGGATAGCTGCCGACGACCGCCGTTAATAGTTGTCGTGCCATGGCGCCCCCGCGTCGTGCAAGCACCCACGATACGGGCCCACGCGCGCTTTGTCAGGTGAGTTGTCTGGGCCAATCCGCAACCGCACAATGCCGGCGTCACCGGCGCCCGCGGGGGTGGGCATGAGCGACGAGCGCAAATCGAACGAGAAGGCGGGGGCGACGAAGCGCCGCACCCTCTTGAAGGCTTGCTGCGCGTTCGCGCTCGCGGCTCCGGCCGTGGCGGCCCGCGGCGACGAGGCCGACGAGGCCAGCGCGCCGCCCCAAGCCGGCGACGCGCTCGTGTTTGCATTCGGCAAGCGCGCGGGCCAGGTCATCACGCCGGGCGACCTCACACTCGGCGTAAAGCAGGTGCTGGCCTTTCCGATGAATCCGACGACGCAGCGCGTGCGCGACGGCTCGCGGCTGAACCAGCTGGCCGTCGTGCGGCTCGATCCGGCGCACCTGGCCGGCGAGACTCTCGCGCGCGCGGCCGACGGCGTGGTCGCGTATTCCGGTGTTTGCTCGCACACGGGCTGCGACGTCACCGACTGGTTCAACGACAAGCTGCACTTCAAATGCCCCTGCCACGAATCGGAGTTCGATCCAAGCGACGCCGCACGCGTCATCAGCGGACCGGCGCCGTGGCAGCTCGCGGCGCTGCCACTCATGCTCGCCGGCTCGACGCTGGTCGTGGCCGGTCCATTCGTGGGTCGACTCGGTTTCGCGCAGCCGGGGGCGGGTCCTTCAGGTCCATGACGGCGTTCGCCCATCCACCGGCCGTCGAGCGCCGTCCGGCGCTCGTCACGATGACCGCTAGCGAATGGGGGCGGCCTGGCTCCGACTCGCGCTGACGCCGCGAAGCCGTTGTGCGAGACCGCGACTCCGTGCGACCGGCCGCAGATTGGTCGCCAGGAGTTGCAACCGTAACCGTTCCGCCACACCCCGCACCTCGGGCACGAGCTCGTCGAGCAGAGATCGGTCACCGTCCCGCGCCGCGCGCAAGCGATTGCAGAACAAGCCGAAGTATTGTGCGTACACCGTCTCGTAGAATTGTATCTGCTCGATGCCTGCGTGATCGTCCGCGAGCCTGAGGAGCTCGGTAGCGCACAACTGGCTCGACGCAGCGACCAGGTAGCTACGGTGAGCCATGACAGCGGCGTCCTTTGCATCTCGCGGCCCGAAAAACCCGCGCAGTACACGGTCGCGTTCCAGCCCACGCACCTGATAGTCACTGAAATACCTGACCAAAGCCGCGCGGTGCACGAACTCGACACTGGCGCGGCGCAACTCGAGCAGTTGGAGCTCGCGACGCCGAAGTCTGGCGATAGGCTCCATGCGCGACTCGTGCTTCGAGTGCCAGATGAAGTACCGCACCTGGTTGGCCAGCAGTTGACCACACACGCTGCGCACGCGCGGCTCGCCGCACATCGCGGCTTCGTGCACCATGCGCTCGGACTCGCGCATAAGGCGGTTCTGAGTGAGATAGATCAGGTTGGCTCCGGCGCGTTCGACGAGACCATGTTCACGCGGTTGTCTGACAGTTCTGTGACAATTACGCGTGAACAGTCCCACCGCGGCGCGCTTTAAACGCATGTCGACGGCGCTCGCGCCGAGCGCGTCACCTGCGCTGTGGCTTGAGCCGCGTGCGCCGAAACACCGTCGGGGTCATTCCGTATTGGGCTTTGAACGCGCGCGCGAAGTGCGCCATGCTGCGGAACCCCCAGTCTGCGGCGGTCGACGTGATCGTCCGACCCTGCCACAACGGCTGCGAAAGCTCCCATGCGCATTCCTCGAGGCGCCTGCGCCGAATGTAGGCGCTGATGCTGTCGTCATTGGCCGCGAAAAGCAGTCGGATGTAGCGGCGTGACAATCCCAGGGCAGCTGCAATCGGCGTCGGGCCAAGATTCGGGCTGCGTAAATGCATTTCTATGTATTGTTTGATCTCGGCGTAGCGCGCGGCGGTAACGACGGAGCGCTCCACTTCACTGCTGTGCTCGATCGCGTACGCCCCTGCCAGCATCTGCAGCAGCGTCCTCGCCAGAGCGGGTCCGTGCTCCGCGGGAAGCCCGCGTTCGATCTGCTCCCACATGCCGCGCAGCATGGCGCTCACGATACCGTTCAGCGGGCTGCTCGCCGCCATCGGGAGCCCGCACAGGCTCGCGGGCGACGGCAGGTACGTTCGCAACATCGTCGGGCTGACGGCGAGACAAATGCAGTGGTTCGTCTCACGAAACACGATCCGATAGGGCGCCGAGTCATCGAGCATCGCGAAGTCGCCTTCCTCGAGAACTGCTTCACGCCCCACGTGGTGTAGCCGAAGACGCCCCCGAGTGGACAGCAGCACGCGAAAGCGCCGCTCCATGGTCCGCGCCACGTGTTGCGCCCGATGCTCGACGGTTGCCGGTGCCGACTTGGTGCGCACCATTCGCAGCTGGCCCAGGTGGCCCAGGCTGCTGGTGGCCTCGAACTCGGACCGGTCGAGAGGTTTGATCTCCAGCGGCGCCAGCAGCCCGCAGTGCAGCTCGTTCCAGTACTTGATGCGCGCACCGCGTGCTGCGCGCGACGTAGAGAACACTTTCGGCATCCAGGATCTCCTGCTGCGATCGAACCACTGCGTTACTGCCGCCTCGGCGCGCTATCGGCAATAGATCTGAGGGTACCGCTGCATCGCGTCGTGAAAACAACGGCGGACTTCCGAATTGGTAACCCGATAGTTCCGGTTGGGTCAAGCACCACGCGCCGATTTGCTGCACCCTTCGCCTGATGCGCCGCCACGAGTGTGCGCCGTCGGAGTAGTGCGGGCTGCCCGTAAGGAAGCGGCCACGTCCGCGCGATTTCTGATGGGCGGCGATGCGGTTGAATTTCGATTTGTAAGGAGACGATGGGATGAACAACGGGATGAACAACGGGGCAATTCAAGGATACGGTGAGGATCCTCTCAGCGTTCGGAGCTCCGAGCACTACACTGCAGAGTACGCAGCCACTTTCGTAGACAAGTGGGACGATCTCATCAACTGGGACGCTCGGGCGGAGGCCGAGGCCGGCTTCTTCATTCGCGAGCTGCGCGCTCGTGGCGTCAGGAAGGTGCTCGACGCCGCCACCGGCACGGGGTTCCATTCGGTTCAGCTGCTGAAGGCCGGCTTCGAGGTCACCAGCGTGGACGGCAGCCCCACGATGCTCGCAAAAGCGTTCGACAACGCCCATCGGCACGGTTACATACTGCGGACCGTGCATGCTGACTGGCGTTGGTTGAACCGCAGCGTGCACGATCTGTACGACGCCGTGATCTGCCTCGGCAACTCGTTCACCCACCTGCACAACGAGAACGATCGGCGCAAGACGCTCGCGGAGTATTACGCGACGTTGCGACACGACGGCGTCCTGATTCTCGACCAGCGCAACTACGACGCGCTGCTCGACAAGAAAGTCGAACCCTCGCATCGGTACTACTACTGCGGTGAGAACGTCACGGCGCAACCGGAACATGTCGACGACTCGCTCGCACGGTTCCGCTACACCTTTTCGGACGGCAACGTGTTCCATCTGAACATGTACCCGCTGCGTAAGGCGTACGTGCGCGGACTACTGACGGACGTCGGCTTCCAGCGCGTCACCACGTACGGCGACTTCCAGGAGACGTACCGCGACGCCGAGCCCGACTTCTTCGTTCACGTGGCGGAGAAGAGCTACCGGGAAGCCTCGGAGACAACGGAGTGAGCGCCGGAATATCACCCGTCGTGCGGATCGCGCGCGACTACTACAACAGCGACGACGCCGACCGCTTCTACCACGACGTTTGGGGCGGCGAGGACATCCACATCGGCGTGTATGTCGACCCGAACGATCCGATTCCCATCGCCTCGGAGCGCACGGTGGCGATGATGGCGGCTCGCATCGACACCCTCGGACCGGATACTCGCGTCGTCGATTTAGGCGCAGGCTACGGCGGCGCCGCCCGCTGGCTCGCGCGCCACAAGGGTTGCCACGTCACGTGCGTGAACCTGAGTGAGATCCAGAACCGCCGCAATCGGGAGCTCACCGCTGCGGCCGGGCTCGAGGACCGCATTCACGTGGTGGACGGCAGCTTCGAGGACGTGCCGGCCGAGGACGGCTCATTCGACGTCGCGTGGTCGCAGGATTCGCTTCTGCATTCGGGCGATCGAGGGCGCGTTCTCGACGAGATCGACCGCGTGCTGAAACCCCGCGGTCAACTGGTTTTCACCGACCCGATGCAGGCGGACGATTGCCCGCCCGGTGTCCTGGGGCCGGTCCTGGAGCGAATCCACTTGAACTCCCTCGGCTCCGTCGCGTTCTATCGCGCGGGCGCGGACGCGCGCGGCTGGCGCGAGTGCTCCGTGCTCGAGATGACGCATCAGCTCGTGCGCCACTACACGCGGGTGCGGGAGGAGTTGATCGCGCGGCGTTGGCAGATGGCCAACCGGATTTCCGGCGATTATCTCGAGCGCATGATCGGTGGGCTCAGGAACTGGATCTGGGCGGGCCACCAAAGGCACCTTAGTTGGGGAATACTTCACTTCGAGGCCTCAGCCTGACGAGTCGTGTGGAGGTAAGCTCGGCGCTGGATCGGGCGCCGCAACCGACGTCGAACTGGCGACTCACGCTGCGCAACGGCAAGGTTGTGCTCGATCTGAACCCGAGCGTGTTCGTCGCGAGCTCGGTGCTGATCGTTCTGTTCGTGATACTCGGTCTCGCGTATCGCGTGCAGTTCGCGGCGGACGTCGATGCCGTGCAGACCTGGATCGCGGATCGCACCGGCTGGCTGCTGGTGCTCACGGTCAACGCAGTGCTCGGCTATCTGCTGTACCTGCTCGTGTCACCGCTGAGCGCGATTCGCATCGGCGGCCCACGAGCGCGCCCGGAGTTCGGCTACGCGACATGGATCGCGATGCTGTTCTCGGCCGGCATGGGCATCGGGCTTCTGTACTACGGTGTAGCGGAGCCGATCTACCACCTGGCGAATCGGCCGCTCGGCGCGGCGGCCGGCAGCGTCGCGTCCTACCGGGACGCGAGCAAGCTCACGTTCCTCCACTGGGGCCTGCACGCCTGGGGCGTGTATACGCTCGCGGGGCTGGCACTTGCCTACGCCGCCTACAATCGCGGTGAGCCGCTCAGTGTGCGTAGCGTGTTCGTACCGCTGTTCGGGCGGCACACACACGGCTGGCCGGGCCACATCGTCGACGTTCTCGCCACCGTGGCCACGCTGTTCGGTGTCGCAACCTCGCTCGGCCTCGGCGTGCTGCAGATCAACGCCGGCCTGGGCCGTTTGTTCGGCATAGCCCCGACGCTGGGTACCCAGGTAGCCCTCATCACAATCATCACCGCCATGGCCACGGCCTCCGTCGTGCTAGGTCTCGACAAGGGGATCAAGTGGCTGTCGGTTCTCAACATGTGGCTGGCGTGCATACTGCTCGCGCTCGTGTTCTCGATAGGGCCGAGCTTGTTCATTCTGAATGGATTCGTGCAGGACGTCGGCGCCTATGTCGGCTCGCTGGTGGAACTGTCGTTCTGGACGGAGACCTACACTCGCGGCGACTGGCAGAACCACTGGACGGTGTTCTACTGGGCCTGGTGGATCTCGTGGTCGCCGTTCGTCGGCCTGTTCATCGCGCGAATCTCGGTGGGGCGCACGGTTCGCGAGTTCATCGTCGGCGCGCTCCTCACCGCTTCGCTGTTGACGTTCGCGTGGCTGGCGGTGTTCGGCAACGCAGCGCTATACATCGAGCTCGCGGGCTCTGGCGGGCTCGTGAACGCCGTGCAACGGAATCTCGATTCATCGTTGTTCGTATTCCTCGATCTGCTGCCCGGCGCCACCGGCGCTTCAGTACCGGGCTCGTGGATCACGGCAGTGTCGATTCTTACGATCGTGACAATCGTGAGCTTTTTCGTGACTTCGTCCGACTCGGGCTCACTCGTGATCGACATCATCACCGCCGGGGGTCACACGAACCCGCCGGTCGCCCAGCGGATCTACTGGGCGATCGCCGAGGGCGCGGTCGCGGCGGTGTTACTTGCGGGCGGTGGTCTTGCAGCCCTGCAGACGGCCGCAATCTCGGCCGGGTTGCCGTTCGCCGTCGTGATCCTGCTGATGATCGTGTGCCTGCATCGGTCTCTGCGCACCGACCCGTCTCTGCCGGCCTGACGTCGTCCGCAGGAACGACGGCACCGGCGCTCTTGTAGCGCCTCGTGCCGCCGCCGACTGTCCGCGGCCGCCCCATCAGGCGGCCGGGGTTTAGCCTCCCTTGATCAACGCCGCGTGCGCGCGTCAGAAGTTCACGCGCACACCCGCGACGAATCGGCGTCCCACAGTGTCGTACAGGAACGAGTTGGGTCCCGGTACGCCCGCACGACCGACAACCGGGTACATCGCCGGAGGCGCCTCGTTGGTGAGGTTGTTGACGGTGAAGAAAGCCTCCCACGGAGTGCTCCCGCTCTTGCCACCGCTGTAGGCGAACGTCAGGTCGGTGTAGGTGACGGAGCTAACCGTGTTGTTGTCGATGGTATTGACGCCGGGGATGGCCGTCGCGCTTTGCACGAGAGTCCTGTCGTTCAAGCCGCCGTCGATGTAGCGCTCCTGCAGAAAGAGCGACACCGGCCCCTGCGCCCACCTCAAGCTCGTGGTGATCTTGCTCTTGGGTAAGCCTGCTATTCCAACGTCGCCTGCACGCTCATCTCGCGCAGTGCCAGGGGTAAGCACGGAATTCTCATCGAGCCGCGAGCTCAAGAATCGCCAGCTCAGCGTCCCGCGCCCCACATTGATCCCGCTGTAGTTCAGCTCCAGATCAACGCCTCTGACCCTCTGATTGGCCAGATTGATGAAAAGCGCTTCGACGCGATTGATCTGACCGGTCGAGTCGCGGATCACGTACTGACACAGCGACGACGTGTTGTGGCCCGGGGAGTTGTAGCAGTTGGTGACAATGGTTTGCGACTGAAGCTGCCCGATCGCACCGTCCAGGTTGATGTCGTACTTGTCGATCGTGACCGAGAACTTCTCCAGAGGCTCATAGACGAACCCGATCACACTGGTCAGCGCCGTCTCAAGACCGACATTGGGGTTGCCGCCCTGGAACGACGCGGTGCTGATGAGGGCGTTGCCGTTTGCCGGATCGGTGACGTTGACGCCACCGCGCTGCTGCTCGAAACGCTCCCGCAACGTCGGGGCGCGTACGTCCTGCGAGCGCGTGGCGCGGACTCTGAACTTGGGCGTAGCTTGGTAGGAAACGCCGGACTTCCAAGCCTGCGTGGCGCCGCTGCCGCTGTAATCGGCCCAGCGGAACGCCTCGTCGAGGTTCAATTTGCCGTTCGCGAGCAGCGGAATGCCGAACTCGGCGAACGCTTCCCGCACGTTGTACCCGCCCTCGACAGCGCGCTGGCTCGAGAACAGCACGGTGCTCGAGTTCGAGTCGCCGGCGAAACCGGGGGGCACGTACCGGAGCCCCGGAACGCCGTTGGGGTTCACCGTGCCGTTGGCGTTGTACCCCGCTTGGATTCCGCGCTGCCCCAACGGGTTCACGCCGAGGTCACTCAGCAGCTGTCCGCTCGGCGTGCACGGAAACTCATCGCAAGGATCGACGGTAAGGACGGTCAAATCTTCCTGTCGCCACGAGACGCCGAACGCGGCGTTGATCGCGCCCAACGCGCCGCCCGAGCCCTTCGTGAGGTTGCCCCTGAAAGTGACCTCGAGGTCGTTCTCGGTGGTCCTCCCGCGCGCAATCTTGCCATTGTCGACCACATACGCGGCCGCGGCGGGCGTGACGGCGGCCGTGCCACCGATGAGGTTGATGGGCGAGCAGTCGTCGAAAATTCCCACATTGAACAGCGTCGCGCGGCATACCGGTTGGCCGTTGGGGCCAGCCACCGCATCCATGGCGAGAAACAACCGGTCCGTGCGAATACCCCCGGGAACGACTGTTTCCTGCCGGTTTTGCGCGTACTGCACGTAGCCGTCCAGACTCCAGCCGCCGGCAAGGAAACTATCCGCCATGCTGTGACTGAAGCCGCCCGTGAGTTGACCGTAGCGGTTCTTGGCGATCAATACGCCCCCATCGAATGGGTTGCCTGGCAAGTTCGGCGTAAAAATACCGAAGCTGACAAATTGGCGTCCTTCGGTCTGCATGGTCTGTGCAAGCGCCGAAGGCAGGTAGGGATTGTCGGCGTAGATTCTGCCCACCCACGGTCCGAGCAGTGCGGCGGTTTGCCAACGGTTGCTCTGCTGGGTGTCTGAGAGAAGGGTTTCGACGTAGAAACTGTTGCGCGCGTTTATGTCGTGGTCGTAGTGAGCAAAGATAACGCCGCGGTCGGCTGGCGTATCCACTTCAAAGTCCTGGTTGACGCCGTACTCCAGGCTGGGTCTGGCCTGGCAATTGCACCCGCCTGTCAATTGGCCGACACCGCTGAAAGGGAGTTGCTGATAACGGCCACTGCCATCCGGCAGAAACTCCACGTGATCGAGCGCCGAGCCCGCCTGCAGGAGGACGCCTCCCGCAGTGAAATTCGTCGGGCTCACGAACGGCCGCGCCAGGAAAGTCGGCCCACCCGCCACCGGATCCGTGACGCGGGCTTTGAGATTCAAGTAGCTGCTGCGGTCCTGCAAAGACTGCGCGGATTCCGTGCCGTCTTTGTGCCAGGTCTCGAATGACGTGATGAGGTGCCCGCTTTTGCCGATATCGGTGCCATACGCGACGCCAAACTTATAGGTGCTGTCGTCGTTGTATGTCGTGGTTCCCCCTTGGACCGAGTACTTCAAACCGGTGAACCGCCGGTTGAGACGGAAGTTCACGACACCGGCCACCGCGTCGGCTCCGTACGCCGCCGAAGCGCCGCCCGTAACCGCCTCGACGCTCTGAATCAGCGTTTCTGGAATGACGCTGACGTCGACAGTGCCGAATTTGTTGCTGGGCCCGAGACGGCGCCCGTCCATCAGCACCAGCGTTCGTACCGAGTCGAGGCCCCGCAGGTTGAGGTTGCTGCCGCCGGGGGCGACCGCGCCGCCGACCGCTTGTTGACTCGACAGGTTGTTGTCGAAGACCGGCAACTGGCTCAACGATTCGACGAGCGTGCTCGGCGCCATGGTTTGCAGGTCCGCGCCGCTCACCGCCGTCACCGGCGTGGGCGTGTTCACTCCCGAAGTGCTGAGGCGCGTGCCAGTGACCGTCAGCTCCTCGATCCTTTGCTGCGCGACGGCATGCTGCCCTGCCAATCCCAGACATGCCACGCTTACCGCTCGCACAAGCCCCTTGTAGCCCACAGCCGATTTCTGCTTCATGGTTTTGAATCCCCGTCGTTCAGGATTAGAAAGGCCGGTCGGCCGCCGGCGGTCGTGCCCCACCAGCGTAGCGACTGGAGAAACCTAGCTCCCGGCATGGGGCGCAAGTCGTTGACTGACCGAGCCGTGCGGCTGACGGTCACCGCGTAGCCGGCTTCGACCTGCGAATGCCGAGTAACGGACGTGTCGCCGTTGTGCACGGCGTTCCTCCCCTTTGAGGTTTTTTTGTTGAAGGGGCCTCGACCCCTAGGCGAACCATAGCTTTGTCAGTCGTGAAAACGCAACTCCAGATACCCTCACTCTACATACCCCCTCGGCCCGGCAACCGGACGATCGCGACATCCGGCGCGCACAACCCCCTCCAACGAGCGTCGCGAGGCGCTCCGGGTCCTTGAGCTTGAAGCGGCACGCAAGCGTCGTCCGCGGACAACGGCTCGAACCGCGCAACGCGCTACTTCTGCCGGCTCGACCGCACGCGTTCAGCCGTGGCGAAGTGCGCCGGGCTCGTTCAGTATTGCTCGTGACAGTCGTTCCGCAAGGGGGGTTCGATGATCCGCCGTTCCATCGCCTGCATGCTCGCCGTCGGCACGCTGCTCGCGGCGCTCGCGGCCGCGGCGCAATCGCCGCACGCCTACAGTCCCGTGACCGACGCGCGACTCACGTCGCCCGAGCCCGGCAACTGGCTCATGTACCGGCGCACCTACGACTCGTGGGGCTACAGCCCGCTCGAGCGCATCAACGCGCGCAACGTCGCGAATCTCGTGCCCGTTTGGACGGCTTCCACGGGTACGAACGAAGGCCACCAGTCGCCGCCGATCGTCAACGACGGCGTGATGTTCATCACCACGCCGTTCAACCAGGTGTTCGCGCTCGACGCGAAGACCGGCGACCTGAAGTGGCGTTATCGCCGGCAGATGCCGGCCGACATCCGCATGGGCCACCCCACGAATCGCGGCGTCGCGCTCTACGGCGACAAGGTCTACATGGCGACGTCCGATGCGAAAGTCGTCGCGCTCGACGCGAAAACCGGCGCCGTCGTGTGGGACAAGGCCGTCGAGGACTACAACGGCGGCTACTACATGACGATGGCCCCGCTCGCGGCGCGCGGCAAAATCATGGTCGGCGTGTCGGGCGGCGAGCGCGGCATTCGCGGCTTCGTCGTCGCGCTCGACTGCCGAGACCGGCAACCAGGTCTGGAAGACCTATACGATCCCCGGCACCGGGCGAGCCCGGCAACGACACGTGGCCGCGGCGACTCGTGGAAGACGGGCGGCGGCCCGGTGTGGGTCACCGGCAGCTACGATCCGAAGCTCGGCCTCACGTACTGGGGCACCGGCAATCCGGGGCCGTGGACCGGCGACACGCGGCCCGGCGACAACCTGTACACGAGCTCGGTCATCGCGCTCGAGGTCGACACCGGCAAGCTGCGCGCCTACCACCAGTACCACTGGAACGACTCGTGGGACTGGGACGAGGTGTCGGCGCCGCTGCTCGTCGACTTGCCGCGCAACGGCCGCATGGTGCCCGGTCTCGTGCACCCGGGCCGCGACGGTTATCTCTGGGAGCTCGAGCGCAGCGCCGACGCCATCTCGTTCATCAGCGGCAAGCCGTACGTGAAGCAGAACGTGTTCACGAGCTTGGATCCCGTCACGGGCCGGCCCGAGTACGACATGAGCCACAAGCCTGCCGTCGGCAAGAGCGCGAAGTACTGCCCGTCGCTCTGGGGCGGCAAGGACTGGCCCCCGGCCGCATACAGCCCGAAGACGGGCTATCTCTATATACCGGCCAACGAGAATCTGTGCCAGGAGCTCGAAGGCGAAGAGATCGAGTACCGCCGCGGCCAGCAGTACACGGGCGCGCAGAACAGGGATTTCACCGTGGCCGAAGGCGCGGATCACATCGGCGAGCTGCAGGCCTGGAACCTGCGCACCGGCGAACGCGCCTGGACGCACAGTTACGACTCGCCGAACTGGGGCCCCGTGCTCGCGACCGGCGGCGGCGCTCGTGTTCACGGGCGGCACCACCGACCGCTACTTCCATGCGTTCGACGCCGCCACGGGCAAGCTGCTGTGGCAGTACCGCACGAACTCCGGCATCACGGGCGTGCCGACCGTCGTTCGAGGTCGACGGCGTGCAGTACATTGCCGTACAGTCGGGCTGGGGCGTGGACGCGCAAGGCATGCTGGGACGCATCGATCGGGCGCGCAACACGGAGACGATCGTGCCGCAGGGCGGCGTGGTCTGGGTATTTGCGCTGCGGCGTTAAGCGAGCTTCATGGATCAGAAGAGCTTCTTAAGTCTCACGACCAGTGGGTTTCATCGCATCGCGTACACCGAATGGGGCAAGCCGAACGGCTCGCCCACGGTCGTCTGCGTCCATGGATTGACGCGCAACGGCCGCGACTTCGACTACCTCGCGGCGATGCTGCAGCGCGATGGCCGCCGCGTCGCCTGCCCCGACATCGTCGGCCGCGGTCAAAGCGACTGGCTCGTCGACAAACAGCACTACACGTTCGCCACGTACTGCGCGGATTTCACGGCGATGCTCGCGCGGCTCGACGGCGATGACGTTCGACTGGGTCGGCACGTCGCTCGGCGGCCTGATCGGCATGTTCATGGCGGCGCAGCCGAACTCGCCGATCCGTAGGCTCGTGATCAACGACGCCGGGCCGTTCATCCCGAAGGAAGCACCGCGCCGGCTGCTGACCTACGTCGGCACGCACGCCGACGTTCGCCTCGATGGCCGAAGCCGAGCAGTACCTGCGCAAGATCCTGGCGCCGTACGGCAGACTGAACGACGAGCAGTGGGCGCACTTGACACGCTACAGCATGCGCAAGCGGCCGGACGGCAACTATGAGACGTCTCTACGATCCCGGCATCGCCGTGCCGATGAAGTCCGTGCCGCTCGCGGACCTGAACCTCTGGCCCGTGTGGGACCAGATCCGCTGCCCGGTGCTCGTGCTGCGCGGCGCGGACTCCGATGTGCTGCATGAAAGAGACCGCGGAGAAGATGAAGACGCGCGGCCCGAAGGTCGACGTCGTCGAGTTCGAAGGCGTCGGCCATGCGCCGCCGCTGCTCGCCGCACGGCACATCGACGTCGTGCGGAACTGGCTGCTCTCCTGACGCAGCCTGCCGGCGTTTCGCCTGGCGCTCCGCCGCTCTACAATCGCGGGCTGCACCCCCGCTCCAGCATAGAGAACCCCTCATGACGTCCACGCGCATCGCTCCCGCCCCGCACGTTGCAGATTCTGCGCAACGCTTCGTGCTCCGCCGCATTCATTGTCATGCTCATCGGCGGGTGCGCGAGCACGGGCAAGGAGCCGCCGGGCGCAACGGCACCCGCCGTGCAGCCGCCGGCGCCCGCGCCTCAGCAAGCCCGCGGCGGGCCCGGCGGACCGCCCGGCACGGAAGCCGGATTCGCCACCTTCCAGACGCAGTGCACGAGCTGCCACGGCAATCCCGCCGTCGAGCGCGCGCCATCGCCGGCGGCAATCCGCGAGATGCCGCCGGAGAAAATCTACAACGCGCTCGTCTCCGGCCTCATGCAATCCCAGGGGGCAGCGCTCAGCGATCAGCAGAAGCGCGGCGTCGCAGAGTTCATGAGTGGTCGGCCTCTCGGTAGCGCTGCGAGCGGCGCCGCGGCACAGATGCCGAATCGCTGCGCCAGCAACCCGCCGCTCGCGGATCCGGCCACGAGCCCGATCTGGAACGGCTGGGGCGCTCGACGAGTGCCAACCGCCGCTTCCAATCCGCAGGCGTCGCGAAACTCGCGGCACGTGACGTGCCGCGGCTGAAGCTGAAGTGGGTGTTCGGCTACCCATCGGGCGTGTCGGCGAATGCGCAGCCGACGATCGCCGCGGGCCGCGTGTTCGTCGGCAGCGACAACGGCTTCTTCTACTCGCTCGACGCGAAGACCGGCTGCGTCTACTGGTCGTTCGAGGCCGGCTCGATCATCCGCAACGCGGCGATGATCGGGCCCGTCCGCGGCCACGCTCCGGCGCGCTACGCCGTGTACTTCGGCGACGGCCACGCGAACGTCGTACGCGCTCGACGCGCAGACCGGCGCGCTGCTGTGGAAGACGCAGGCGGATGAGCACTTCATCGCGCGCATCACGGCCGGCACGCAAGCTCTACGGCGATAAGCTGTTCGTGCCCGTGTCCTCGTCGGAGGAATTCAGCAGCGGCGATCCGAGCTATCCGTGCTGCAGCTCGCGCGGCAGCGTCGTGGCGCTCGACGCCAACACCGGCAGAGAGATCTGGAAAGCCTGGGTCATCCCCGAGGAACCGAAGCCGTACAAGACGCAGGCCAACGGCGTGACGCTGTACAAGCCGGCCGGTGGCGCGGTCTGGAACACGCCGACCGTGGACCCGACGAGACACGCCGTGTACTTCGGCACCGGCGACGCGACGACCGCGCCGTCGCCCAAGACCACCGACGGTTTCATGGCCGTCGACATCGACACCGGCAAACTGCTGTGGTCGTATCAGGCGACCGAGAACGACGTGTTCATGGGCGGCTGCAACCGGCCGCAGAAGAGCGAAGCGTGCCCGGAAGTGCTCGGCCCCGACATGGATATCGGCAACTCGCCCGATCCTGACCACGGCCGCCAACCGGCAAGCGCGTGCTGCTCGGCGGCACGAAGGCGCGGCGACGTGTTCGCGCTCGATCCCGACGCCAACGGCAAGCTGCTGTATCGCGTGAACCCGAGCGGCGCGGCGCCCGGCGGCAACGCACGCTTCGGCGGCGCGCAATATCGTGTGGGGTGGCGCGGCCGACGATGAAGCACGTGTATTACGGCATGGGCGCCGCGGGCCTCGCAGCGATCGACCCGCTGACGGGCGAAACCGTGTGGAGATTCACGCCGAAGGCGCCGTCGGGCGAAGGCACGAGCCCGCTCGGCGCGGCACCCACGGTGATTCCGGGCGTCGTGTTCGAGGGCTCCACGAACGGCATGCTGTACGCCGTGTCGGCAGCCGACGGCAAAGAGCTGTGGAAGTTCGACACGTCGGCCGACGTTCGATACCGTGAACAAGGTGCGGGCGCACGGCGGCGCGATCGCGGTCGCGGGCGCCGTCGTCGTCGACGGCATGCTGTTCGTGGGCTCGGGTTACGCCGTCGGCAGCGGCGCGACGGCGGGCAACGCGCTGCTCGCGTTCGAGGTGCAGTAGCGTGCTGAAACGACCTGCGATTGCGTGGCTGGTTACGGCGCTGCTGCTCGCAACCACTGCTGCGTCCGCACACCACTCGGCCGCCATGTTCGACGCGAGCAAGGAGATCACGCTGACCGGCACCGTGAAAGAGTTCCAGTGGATGAGCCCCCACTGCTGGATCCAGCTGCTGGTACGGGACGCGACGGACGGCAACGCACCCGCGGTCGAATGGGGCATCGAGATGGACAACCCCGTGGGCCTGTCACGCCACGGCTGGAAACCGAGGAGCCTGCAGGCCGGCGACGCAGTCACCGTCATTGCCCATCCGCTGCGCGACGGCACGCACGGAGCACAGGTCGTGTCGGTCACGAAAGACGGCCAGCTCGTCGGCAATCCGCCGGCGGCGAAGTAACCGGAGCGCGAGCATGAGACGTGCAACGCTGTTCGTGGCGCTCACCGCCGGAGTCATGAGCGTCACCGCCTGTCAGCCGCAGCCGCCGGCGTCGCCGCGCGTCGCGGCATTCGCGAAACTACCGAACTGGTCGGGTCTCTGGGAGCCGAACGTATTCGTCGGCGAAGGCATCGGCCAGAGCTTGAGCGCCGAAGGTCTGAAGAATGGCGCGCCGATCTTGGGCGCGAAGATGCCGTTCAACGCCGAGTGGCAAGCGAAGTTCGACGCCGTCAAAAAAGACCACGACGCCGCGGTGGCCGCGGATCCCGATCACCCGCCCGCCCCGGCATACCCGCCCTGCTCCGCGCCGCCGTTCCTGCTCGGCAGCATCTCGCCCACGTTATCGCAGTGGCGCATCACGCCAGAGGAAGTCACGTTCATCGACACAATCGGCTTCGTCCGCCACATCTATACCGACGGGCGCTCGCACCCGCCCGCAGACGAGCTCTGGCCGACGAAGATGGGCGACTCGGTCGGGCACTGGGAAGGCGATACGCTCGTCGTCGACACAGTCGCGATCAAGCCGACGCTCGTGCTGTTCAGCTTCCTGCCTTTGAAGATGAGCGACCAGCTGCATTTCATCGAGCGCATCCGATTGGTCGACGGCAAGGAAATAGAGGACCAGCTCACGGTCGAAGATCCTGTCGCGTTGACCGAGCCGTTCAAGATCACGCTGAAGTACGCGCGCGTAACGGACGCCACCCGCATGATCGACGAAGCGGAATGCGATCAGGTCTCCGACCGCAATCCGATCGTGAACGGCCGGTTCACGTCGATCACGGAACGGTAACGTCAGCGGCGCCCCGGCGCGCCGCCCGGCAGGGCGAAGGAGATCAACGTCGCGCCCGACGCTATCAGCACCTGTTGCCGGCCGTCGAGCATGTAGGTCATCGGCGCGGCGCCCCAGATCGAAGTGCCGGTCTGGTAGTGCCACAGCTCTCTGCCGTTCGCGGCATCGAACGCAATGAAGTTGCCTTCCTGATCGCCGGAGAACACAAGGCCGGCTGCCGTGCTCATGACGCCGGCCAGGTTCGCCTGCGGATAGCGAAACTCCCATTTGAGATCGCCGGTACGCGCGTCGATCGCGCGCAGCGCTCCGTACTGCTTGTCGCGGTCGATCCACGTGACGCCGCCGGGCGTGATCTCGCCCGGAACGTATTGTGGCTCCTGCGCGAGATAGCGCGCGCAAGTCTCACGCGCGTTGACGAAGAACAGTTGCAGTTTCGGATTGAAGGCCGGCGGATTGAAGTTCGTGCCGCCCCACTGATCGGGCAGACAGCCGCTGCTGCCGTCCGCGTTCAGCACGATGGGTCGGCCCTTCGCGTCGAGCTCGCGCGCCCAGGTGGTCGCGGTAAATGGCTTGCCGAGCAGCAGCTCGCCGGTCACGCGATCGAGCACGTAGAAGAACCCGTTGCGGTTCGCGACCATCACGACCCGGCGCGGTTTGCCGCCGATCGTGACCTCGGCCAGCACCGGCACGTGATTCGCGTCCCAGTCGTGCGTGTCATGCGGCGAGAACTGAAAATGCCAGCGCATCGCGCCGGTCTTCGCATCGATCGCCAGCAGCGAGGCCGTGTACAGATTGTCGCCTTGCCGATTGCCGCTGTAGATGTCGGGGTTCGGATTGCCGGTGCCCCAGTACAGCAGCCCGAGCTGCGGGTCGTAGCTGCCGGTCATCCACGTGCCGCCGCCGCCGCGCGCTGCCGCTTCGACGTTCGGCCAGGTGTCGCTGCCGGGCTCGCCCGGCCCGGGCACGGTGTACAGGCGCCAGCGACGCACGCCCGTAGCCGCATCGTAGGAATCGAGGAAGCCGCGCGTGGCGTATTCGCCGCCGCCGATGCCGACGATGACCTGATCGTCGACGATGAGCGGCGCGAGCGTGCCCGCGTAGCCTTGGGCGTAGTCGGCGAGCCGCACGTCCCACACGACTGCGCCGGTGCGCCGATCGAGCGCGAGCAGATGCGCGTCGAGCGTCGTCATGTAGAGCAGGTCGCCCAAGATCGCAAAGCCGCGATTGACGGGCGCCAACGCGCCGTACGTCAGGTTGTTCGGCAACGTACGCCGGTATTCCCAGAACGGCCGGCCCGTGCGCGCATCGACTGCCCACGCGTAGTTGTTCGAGCCCGTCACGTACAGCACGCCGTCCACGGCGAGCGGCGTCGTCTCGAACCCGCGGCCGCGCGCGTATGAACCCGTCTGGAACGTCCATTGCGGTGAGAGCGAGCCCACGTTGCGCGGCGTGATCTGCGTCAGCGGGCTGTGGCGCTGCCCCGTGTAATCGCCGGAGAAGGTTAGCCAGCGCGTCGGATCGGCAAACCCTGCGCGAATGTCGGCGGCCGTCACGCCACTCGGGGCCGCTCGCCCGGTCGGCGCCGAGGGATTCTGCGCGCTACCGATGGCGGGCAGTAAACCGCCGGCGGCGATGGTCACACTCACTGCACGCCACACTGTCCGCATTCACTTCGCTCCCGTGCGGGTCTCGCGCAGCGTGCCGAGATACGCAAGCAGATCCTCGAGCCCCGATTCGTCGAGCTTGTCGGCCGAAAACACCGGCATCAACGACTCCGCCCGCGGCGCGATCTTGCCGAGCGCCGCTTTGCGCAAGCCGAGCAGGCGTCCGTCCGCCGTCAGCACCTGTATCGAGAACGCGTCCTCGGCTTTGATGACGCCCTCGATCCGCTCGCCCCGATTCACGAGCTCCACCGTGCGGAAACCGTTCGGCACGTTCTCGCTCGGCTCACGCAGAGCCGTCACGAGCGCCTCGCGCGAGCGTGTGAGGCCGATCTGTGTGAGATCCGGGCCGAGCGACCCGCCCTGCGCTCCAACCCGATGGCATTGCTGGCACTGCGCCGTGAACAACGCGTGCCCGCGCGCCGGATCGCCGCTGCTGACGAGCTGCGGCGCCACGCTGATGCTGCGTAACCAGGCCACGATGGCCCAGAGCTCGTGGTCGGGTGCGGCGCTCGGCGGCATGATGCTGCCGGGCACGCCGCGGCGGATCGCCGCGAACGTCGATTCGGCCGTGGCGCCGGCTGCCCAGCGCTGCGTGAGGTCGGGGCCGCGGCTGCCCTTCGCGTCGGCGCCGTGGCAGTCGGCGCAGCGGCCCGCGAACAATGCGCCGCCCGCAGTCACCGCTGCGGCATCGCCCTCAAAAGGATTGAGCTGCTGGGCGAACGCCGGCGGCGTTGCCCACGCACACACCAGCCACGAAATGCCGATCAGTCGCGCTCGCACCGGCGCAGAGTACATGGAGCGAGCCCCGAATCGGAAGCCCGCCCCGCCATCAGTGCGGCCACCTCGCTTGCGATGACTCGCGAGCCGCGGCTCAGAGACTTGGTGGCGTCCGCTGGTCGTCCGCGCTCGATGCACCGTGTCGGCGACCGTCCCTCTTACTGTGTGGCCGCGCGTCGAACTCTTCGCGCGAGATCTTGCCGTCGCCGTTCTTGTCCCAGCTCTTGAAGATATCGTCGATGTTTGGCGGCTTGTTGGAACGCGTCGCCTCGCCGCCCGACGACATGCCTGAGCCGCGCGTCATGCCGCCATGACCGAAACCGCCGCCAGCTCCGAACCCACCACCACCTGCCGCCGAACCCACCGCCCCCGCCGATGCCGGGACCATTGCCCGAACGCCGTTGCCCACCGCCCCTACGGCTGTCGTTGGCAGCGGGGAACAGGGCCGTAACCTCGTCCTTCGACAGAACGCCATCGTGATTCTTGTCGAGCTCGTCGAACGTCGGCTCCGCGCTCTGCGCGGCTGCGAATCGCGCGCCGATCGCCAGACCAACGACCAGGGCCAAAACGAGTCGCGTTTTCATCACGTGCTCCGCGAAAACTAGCCGCATGACCGACAACCCAGCGCAACGCAGCACACGTTAACGCGTTGACGTGTAACGCATGCATGGGGCACGACTGAAGAAAACTTCGGATTGCGCAGCAACGCCTCGATGAAATGAAGCGCACCAAAGCCGAGAAGGCGATGCGCCGCGCCAACTATCGGCGCGCATTGACGGCGTGCCTCGAAGGGCGCGGCTACACGGTACGCTGAGACGGGCGCGTGCTGACGCGGCTGCGTCAGGTACTGACCTGATCGAGCTGTGCGAGGTCGGTCGCCGTAAGCTTCAAGTCGAGCGCGCCCATCAGCTCGTCGAGCTGGGTAACGGACGTGGCGCTCGCGATCGGCGCCGCCATTGCGGGCTTCGCCATGATCCACGCGAGTGCAACCTGGGCGCACGTCGCCTCGTGCCGCGCAGCAACGCCGTCCAGCGCGGCCAGCACGACCAGCCCCTTGCCCTGCAGATACTTGTCCATGCGCGGGGCCGCGCCGCGCGGGCTCTTCGAAAAATCCGCCGAGCTACGGTACTTGCCCGTCAGGAAGCCGCTCGCAAGCCCGAAGTACGGCAGGATCGATATGCTCTCGCGCACGCAGAACGGCACGAGGTCGGCCTCGATCTCGCGACTCAGCAGGTTGTATTCGGGCTGCTGCGCGACGAAGGCGATCTTACGCAGCGTCGCACTCGTCTCGAGCGCCTCCGCCATTCGCGGGACCTTGAAGTTCGACGCGCCGATCGCACGCACTTTACCCGCACGCACGAGCTCGTCGAGTGCACCGATGAATTCTTCCGGCGGCGTCTCCTCGTCGTCCTTGTGTAACCAGTAGAGGTCGATGGTGTCCGTGCCCAGCCGCCGGAGCGAATCGTGACAAGCGTCGACGATGTTCTGGCGTTTGAGCCCCGGCCGTTTGCCCCAGAGCCCTACCTTCGTGCCGATCACGACCTGCGCGCGCTTGCCGCTCTTCTTCAGCCACTTGCCGATCACGCTCTCGCTCTCGCCTCCTTCGTGCCCGGGCACCCACGACGAGTAGGCGTCGGCCGTGTCGATCGAGTTGCCGCCCTGGCCAACGAACGCGTCGAGGATGGCGAACGACGTGGCTTCGTCGGCCGTCCAGCCAAACACGTTGCCGCCGAGCATCAGCGGAGTGACGGCGAGATCGGACTTGCCGAGCTTGCGTTGGCGCATGGGGTACCTGGCCTGGCCTAGGGTGAGCGCTGCAAGAGTAATCCGAGCGGAAACGCGCGGACAAGCGGAACTTCCGCAGCACGGGACGGGACGCTGGCGTATCTATCTCTGCCCGGCACCGCGACTGAGCTCGTCGCGCGCGACATAGCCGCCCTTCATGACGAACCGCACGCGCTGCATCTCCGTGACGTCGCGCAGCGGGTCGCCGGCTCACGGCGATGATGTCCGCGAGCTTGCCGGGCTCGAGGCTGCCGATGTCTTTTTCCCAGTGGTAGTTCAGCATCGTCGCGGCGTTCAGATACGCGGTTTGCAGCGCCTGCGCGGTCGTCATGCCCCACTGCACGTAGTACTTGAACTGATCGGCGCCGATGCCGTGCGGAATGATGTCCGATGTGGCGCCGCTGCCGAACACGATCGTCACGCCAGCGCGGAACGCGCGCTTGAACGCAGCTTCCGCGAGCGCGATGCGCGTGGTCTTGCCGCCGGCCTTGCGATCCTCGTCCTGCTGGTACAGGAGATCGTCGAGCGTGCAGACGAAGGGCAACTTCTTCTCGAGCAGCAACTGCACGCCGGCATCATCGAGCTCGAGCAGATGCGTCGGCGCATCGACGCCCGCGTTCAGGCAGCTGCGCATGCCCTCGCCGCCATACGTGTGGCAGGCGACCTTCAAGCCGAGCCGGTGCGCCTCGTCGGTGATGGCGTCGATTTCCTCGGGCGTGAGCGACGGCGTCGTGATGAGGCTGCCGTCGGGCATGAACAGATGGTACGGCCCTTCGAAATCCTGCGACGTGTAGATCTTGACCCAGTCGACGCCGTGCAGCTTGGCTTCGCGCACTGCGGCGCGCGCGAGCCACGGCGAGTTTACGTTCTTGCCTTCGGTGAACTCGGAATAGAACCGCTCGCCGCTTTCATCCGCGTACGCGTTGCTCGCCCGGATGTTCAGCGACTGACCGACCACCTGCATGCGCGGCCCGAGCACCATGCCCGCGTTTATCGCATCGCGCAGGTCGACGGTGTTGAAGCCGCCGCGCGAATCCATGTCGGCCACGGTCGTGAAGCCCGCCAGCAGATCGGTCTGCGCGCTCGCGAGCGCGATGTAGGCGCGGTCGGCCGGCGTGCGCCCGCCACGATTGCCGCCCGTGTTCACGTGCACGTGCGCGTCGATCATGCCCGGCATCACCGTAGCGTTGCTCAAGTCGATGATGCGCGCGTCGCGCGGGACGCTCACGTTCGCGCCGATCTCGGCGATGCGCTCGCCGCGGATCAGGATCGTTTGGCCCGTGAGTAGGGTCCCCGTGCGCGCATCGAACAACCGGCCTGCGCGAATGGCGACGACCTGTGCAGCCGCTGCGCGATAGCGACCGCGCGCCCCGGTGCCGTCGCGGCCGCCCGTCGACTCCTGGGCCGCAAGCGAAAGCACAGTCGCGGTCGCGACGAGCGCCGCGGCCAGCGCGCACGCGCGGCGCAGAGTCGTCACAACCACTCCTTCGGCACCGGCACCGCGCGCTGATTCGACAGCACCTTGGCGCGCCGTTCTTTTTCTTCGGCGCTGAGCTTGCTCGGGTCCTCGCCGAAGTCCGCGCCAACCGCCATGCCCTTCACGACCCCCGGTCGCGCCGCAACGGCCTCGAGCCAGCGCTTGGTGTTCGGGAACTCGGTCAAGTCGATGCCGCGCGGCTGCCAGTAGCTGGCCCAGGGGTAGCAGATCATGTCGGCGATCGTGTACTGGCCGCCAGCGAGCCATTCCTTGTCGTGCAGACCGAGGTTCAACACGCCGTACAAGCGATGTACCTCGTTGTCGAAGCGGCGGATCGCATACGCCTGGTCGCCGTTCTTCGGATCCTCTGCGGCACGCCGGAAGTGACCCTGCTCGCCCATCTTCGGACCCTGGTTCGCCATCTGCCACATGAGCCACTGGATGACGTCGTACTTCACGCGCACGTCCTGCGGGAAGAAACGGCCGGCCTTCTCGGCCACGTACATCATGATCGCGGCAGACTCGAAGATGGCGATGGGCGCAACACCGCCTTGCGGCTCCGTGTCCATCAGCGCGGGCATGCGGTTATTCGGCGAGATCCTGAGGAAATCAGGATGGAACTGATCACCGCGGCCGATGTGCACGGGCTTCACCGTGTACGTCAACTCGCACTCCTCGAGCAGGATCGTGACTTTCTTGCCGTTCGGCGTGGGCCAGAAGTAGAGCTCGAGCATGCTAGGGCTGCGCCGGCGCGATGACGATCTTGCCGTCGACGACTGGGTTGCGATCGTTCTCGTCGCACAACCCGTGCACCATGCGATCGAGATCGGTCACACGCTCGTAGGGGATCGTGATCTTCCACGCCTTCGTGAGCGCAACCGGGTCCTCGATCGTGAGCTCGTCCTCGAACTTGTTAGTGCCCACCATGTGCAGGCGTTCCGTGAAATGCGCCTGATCGCTCAACGCCGGCGGAAAGCGGCTGGGTTGGATAGCGATCGTGTCGACCACCAGCGTCTGCCCTTCCCAGTGGCCGACGGAGTCGCCCCACGGCGTCGCCCAAATGTCCTCGGGCTTAGGGTGCGCGCGGCCATCGGTGTAGACGTGCCTGACTTCGCGTCCGCCCCAGATCATGACGGTTTCCTCGGGTGTCAGCAGAAACTGAAACACCCACGGGTTCTCCATGACGAACGGAAACGGAAACCCGCACTCCTTCGCCGTGCCCGGGTTGTTCTTGCGTTGCTCTTCGACCTTGGCCGCGAACTCCTTCGTATATGGCGCCTGGTCGCCGCGCAGCGCGCCACGCGTCTGCGGATGGTCCGGCGGCGGTCGCCCCGAGAGCCCGAGATCGTCGCGACTCTCTGCGATCCAGAAGCCCGTCCAGTTCGGCAGCTTGGCGAAACTCGCGACGCGGTCGGCCTGCTTGCTCTGCGCAGAGACGCCGCTTGCGACCAGTACTGCTGCGAGCAGTGTCGCGCAGAGCAGCGTGCGCGCGCTCACTGTTTTCTCCCGAGTGCGGCGCCATCCTTGCCGGTGGCGGAGAGAAACAATCCGCCGCGCGTTCCGTCGCGCGCGGGATGTATGACTACCGTGACGTCATCGCCCGGCTTCAACGTGCCCGGCTTCCACCCGCCCTGATACAGCTGCAGCGGCGCACCCATCTCGACGCTCCACTCTTCTGCGCCGCTCGCGCCGGCCACGGTGACCTGAATCCAGCAATGCGGATTGGTCCACTGGAACTCGCGCACCTTGCCGGTCAACGTGACCATGCGGTCGTGATCGAAGATGGCGCCGGAGTGGTGCGCATAGCCAGGCGCTACAACCAGCACCGCAGCGATCATCAGCGCCGCACTACGGATGACCGACATCATGAAATCCCCCTGGGCGGAGCCTAGCACGCGTCTATAACCCTGAGTATTCAGCCGACACACGGCCCCTGCGCGTCAGCGGCGGCAGTCGTACGGCTTGACCTGCTCGCCGGGCCGCCACTCCCACGCTTTGCGCAACGTCACCGGCGCCGTGAACGTCGCGGGGTCGTTCACGACCAGCGTGTAGTCGAGGCGGCTGCCGTCCGCATTCAGCGTGAAGCGCTCGTCGTAGCGCGCCGCGGAATCCACCGGAATGCCCGTCGCGTTGAAAAACTTGTAGTCCGCGCCGCGGGTCTCGACGACGAGCGTCTTGCCCTCGAGCCGACCAGTCGAAACGCCGACCCGCGACTCATTGCGCGCCTGTGCCGCTGCCGACGGCGCCAACGCGATCCGACGCACCGTGTCGTATTCCTCGAGATGCAGCTCGATGACGTCGCCGCGATTCACGAACTCGATCGGATACGGCTGCTCCATGACGTAAGGCATGCCTTTCGGTGCGCAGTTGCGCGTCGGGTCGTTCTTGACCGGATCGAACGCCGCGCGCGCAGCCGCCGCTGCCGCTGTCAGCGGCAGCGCATTTGCATCGCCCCAGAAAGCTGGCGGGTTCGTCGTGTTGGTCCATACGCGGAACAGGCCGAGCTTGCCCGACGCGTCGGTCGCGACCGCGGTGCGCGTGTCGGTGCCGATCGTGCGCTGCGACCAGCGCGCCGGAATGCCGCTGCCGAACAGAATTTCCTCGCCGCTCGGCAACAGCATGTTGTTGATCCACATGATGTCGTCGCGTGCGCGGCCGGGGTTACCGGCGATCTTCACGTGCGTGCCGACTTTCACGAGATCGGCCGTGAGCCCAAAACGGCTCACGATGCTGACGGAGTTCGATTCGATGTCCCAGATGCGCTCGCGGCCGTCCGCACCGGGCCCGCGTACCTTGAAGCGCACGTGCGGATTGACCCAGTGGATCTCGGTGATGTCGCCTTCCGTCTCGGCGACCGAGTCGCGGTCGTAGACGGCGGCCGAAGAGTGGTGAGCGAACGCAGGCGGTGCGAGCAACGCCAGGGCGCCTAGTGCGGCGACTATCCTCATTGGAGCCTCTCCCCTTCTGCGACTTGCCACGACTGGCTGCCGCGGCAGTATCATCGCGGCAGCATACGACTGCTCAGGGGGATCACCAAGATGTTCATCAGTCACCAAGGTCGCGTGGCGGCGCTCGCGAGCCTGCTCGTCGTGGGCACCCTGCTCTGCGCCCCCGCCGGCGCGCAGAACGCGGCGACCTGCGACAACGCGTGCCTCAAAGGCTTCATGGACGGCTACATCGATGCGCTGTCGCATCGCGACGCCACGAAGCTGCCGGTGGTCAAAGAGGTGAAGTACACGGAGAACGGCCGCGTGCTCGATCTCGGCGAAGGCTTCTGGCATACGGCCGGCGCGCCGACCCGCTATCGCGACTACGTCTTCGATCCAAGCACGGGCGGCGTGGCGGCGTTCACGGCGCTGAAGGAGTACGACGCCACGGCGGAGATGTTCGTGCGCCTGAAGGTCGCGAGCGGCAAGATCACGGAGATCGAGACATTTGTCGTACGTGCCGGCGACCAGCGCTGGTTCGCGCCGCAGAACCTCGAGCACCTATCCGACCTCTTCGCGCAGACAGTACCCGCGGCCGAGCGCCACACGCGCGAGCAGCTCGTCGCGGCGGCGAACTCGTATTTCGACGCGATTCAGACCGAGGGCACGCCGCAGTTCAAACAGGCGCCATTCGCACCCGGAATGAAGCGGTTCGAGAACGGCCTGCAAACAACCAACGTCACGGAGAAACCGATCATGGAGCGGCACACCTGGAGCCCGGATCTGCAGCTCGAGCGTGCGTCGTACAAAGGCACGATGGTCATGGACCGTCGTTTTCCCATCGTCGATCCCGAGCACGGCACGGTGCTTGCCGTCGGTACGTTCCGGCGCGAAGGTCCGGATACCTCGACGCTACTCCTGGCCGAGATGTTCAAGGTCACCGGTGGCAAGCTGCGCGAGATCCGCGCCGTGATTCTGAACTTGCCCAACGGCGCCGGCACGGGGTGGACCGCGCCGCACTGAATCAATTCCGCCCATGCGCGTACTGATCGTCGAAGACGAGCCTAAGATGGCGGAGCAGCTGCGCCGCGGCCTCGAGCGCGAAGGCTACTCGGTGCTGGTCGCCAACGACGGCGAGCAGGGGCTCGAGCTCGCGCGCACGGTCGAGCACGAGCTGCTGATTCTCGACTGGATGCTGCCGAAGCTCGACGGTCTCGAGGTCGCGCGGCGCCTGCGCCAAGCGAAGGTCGATACGCGCATTCTGATGCTCACGGCCCGTGATGCCCCGCCCGACGTCGTCGAAGGGCTCGACGGCGGTGCCGACGACTATCTGATCAAGCCGTTCGCGTTCGAGGTGCTGCTCGCCCGCCTGCGCGCTCTCGCACGGCGCACGCCGGCCACGCAGCAGCCGGTGCTTCACGTGCTCGATTTACGCGTAGACCCTGCGGCCCACCGCGCATTTCGTGGCGAAGACGAGATCAAGCTCAGCAGCAAGGAGTTCAGCCTGCTGCACTTTCTGATCCGGCGCGCGGGTCAGACCGTCCAGCGCCATACGCTGATCGAAGCCGTATGGGGCTACGAGAGCAGCATCGAGAGCAACACGCTCGACGCGTTCATTCACCTGCTGCGCTCGAAAGTCGACGTGCCGCCGCGCGACAAACTTATCCATACGGTGCGCGGCATCGGCTACTGCCTGCGCGCGATGCCACCGTGATGAAGATTCGGTCGATCGGGGCCCGTCTCACGCTGTGGTTCACGTCGGCGTTCGCGTTGGCGATGATCGCGCTCGGCGTCGCGATCTGGCTCATCGTGCGGCAGAGCCTGTATTACGCGATCGACGACGGGCTGCGCGACCGCGTCGAAGGCATTCGGCGGTTCATCGAGGACCACGAGTCGCGGCTGCTGCTTGACGAAGTGAAAGAAGAGTTCCGCGCGCACGGGGACCTTTTCCAGGTAGTCGACGAACGCGGCCAGGTGATCCACCGCGGCGACGCTCTCGCGGGCGCCGTTGGCGAACCGCTGCCGAGCGGCGCTGCCGGCACGTTTGCCAACGGCGAGCTCGGCGGCGAGCCGCTACGGTTTCTGGCTCAGCCGGTAGCCGTGAACGGCCAGCAGTTCACGATCGAGGCCGCCGCACCGCTCGGTGCGCTGCAACAGGGGTTGCGCAACGCCGCGTGGCTGTTGGCGGCAACGGTGCCAGTCGCGCTACTGCTCGCGGCCGCTGGCGGCTATTGGCTCAGTCGACGCGCTCTCGCGCCGGTCGACCGCATCACCGCCACGGCGCGCGTAATCGGCGCGCAGAACCTCGCGCAACGGCTCTACGTTGCGTCCACCGATGACGAGCTCGCGCGGCTGTCGGAGACGCTGAACGAAATGATCGCGCGGCTCGAAACGGCGTTTCAGAAAATCACGCGATTCACGGCGGACGCTTCACACGAACTGCGCACGCCGCTTGCCGTGATGCGCACCACTGCCGAGGTCGCGCTGCGAGCGCCACCCAGCGGCGAGCAACGCGCAGCGCTCGAGCAGATCGTTGCCGAGATCGAGCGCACGTCACAGCTCGTCGAGAATCTACTACTGATCGCGAAGGCGGACTCCGGCGCTGCCGAGCTCAACAGGCGGCCCATCGATGTCGTCGATGCCGTGCGCGAGGCATGCACCGAGGCGGAGGTGCTCGCACGCGTGAAGGGCCTCGAGCTGACGACGCAACTGCCGGCGGCCGGCATTGTTGTGCATGGCGACCGCGACGCGTTACGGCGACTCTTCCTGATCCTGCTCGACAACGCAGTGAAGTACACGCCTAGCGGTGGCTCGCTGACCGTCGCGGTGCGCGCCCACGGCGACGGCGTCGTAGGCACGGTTCGCGACTCCGGTATCGGCATCGCTCCGGAGCACCTTCCTTATGTGTTCGACCGCTTCTACCGGGTCGACCGCGCACGGTCGCGCGCCAACGGCGGCGCCGGCCTAGGTCTCGCGATCGGCCGCTGGATTGCGGAGGCACATGGCGGGCACATCACGGCGGAGAGCGAGAGCTCTGGCGGATCGTCGTTCCACGTCCATCTGCCGCAACACTAGCCGTGCGCGATACCGGTCAATGTGGAGTCATGTCGATCAACGCCGAGGGCGGCGTCTTCGGAATCTGCGGCCGAAGGTACGGCTTCTCGGCAGCCGTATGGCAGGCGATGCACTGCGTCAACATCTGTCGGTAGGCGGCCTCGAAAGCCGCGCCGTCCGATTTTTCCACTGCCGTTTCGATCGCAGCGAGGCCGGAATCCTCGATGCCCTTGAGCATCGGACGAAGATCGATCTCGCCGCCACCTGCGAGCCGGCGTACCGAGCGCACGCGTACGGCCCAATTCAGATGCGAGCGCGTCTCATCCAAGTAGAACGTCGCAAGCGGCCAGTTGCCAGCCTTCCCGGCAAACCAGAGATTCGCGAAGTGATACTCAACGTCGGCCATGGTGTGCGACTGACTCGGGAGCATGCTCTTCAGCGCAGCGACCTCGGCCTTGAGTGCGGCGATCTCCTGGTCTCCGGATTGCTGCGAGACGGCCGTGGTGCAAAGGCCCATGCCAATCACGAACACAGAGAACGGCGGGAAAAACGTCTCGCTATTCATTTCGAACCTCCTTCGCAAGCGCTGCATCGACCGACCAACGTCCCGCACCGACGGCGAGCAGATAGAGCACCCCCATCAGCATCGCCCAGTCGGTCCGCGTTTCGTGCAGGAAGCTAAAGACGCCGTAACGCGGCAAATCGGCTACGTGAAATATCAGCCAGTCGCGGCCGAGCAGGATCGGGATCTTCGTCGACACGATTGCGACCACCATCGTGACGACGAGCGGGATGGCTGCGAGACGCGTAAGGAGTCCGAGCAGGATCAGGAGCCCGCAGACGATCTCGACGGAGCCGACGAACGGCCCAAGAACGTCCGGCCAAGGGATCCCGATCTTCGCGAAGCGCCCGCTACCAAGGAGCGCCGGTAAGACAAGCTTCTGCACGCCCTCCGGCAGGAAGACAAGCCCCACGGCCAGGCGAATGCAGACGACCCACGCCGAGGCGGAAGTCGCAGCCGCGCGTGCGAACAGGCCGCCGCTCACCGGCGGGCTCCCAGGTGCGCGCGAGCGCTATGCCGCTCCAGACGCAGCATCGCCGACCTCGGAACTTGAGGGATCATCGGGATCGAGCGACGCCGAACGTCGGTGCGCACGACCTTGAACGATCGCGAACACCGCGGGCAACACGAACAGAGTCGCGACGGTAGCCGCAAGCAAGCCACCCACGACTGCACGGCCTAGCGGCGCGGTTTGCTCGCCGCCCTCACCGAGACCAAGCGCCAGCGGCAGCATGCCCGCGACCATCGCGAGGCTCGTCATCAGGATCGGGCGCAGACGACTCTGCGCACCGTCGACGGCAGCAGCGATCGCGGTGTTGCCGGCGAGGCGGCTACGCTCGGCGAAGGTCACGAGCAGAATCGCATTGGCCACGGCGACGCCGACGGACATAATCGCGCCCATGAACGACTGAATGTTCAGCGTCGTGCCCGTCAGCCACAGTGCGAGTACAACTCCCGAGATCGCCGCCGGCGTCGTCGATACAACGATGAACGAGAGCTTCAGCGATTGGAAGTTCGCCGCGAGCAGCAGGAAGATCACGACGACGGCCAACACCAGGCCGCTCTGGAGCCCGCCCAGCATCTGCTCCATCGGCACGACCTGGCCGCGGAGCGCGACGCTGACGCGCTGCGGCGGAGCGCCGAGATCGGCAAGCGCCGAGCGAACCCGCGACGTGACCGTGCCGAGATCACCCTCGAGGTTCGCGGTTACCGTGATCATCCGCTCCATGTTGTAGCGCGCGTACTGCCCGGGCGTCGTGCCTTGGGTGATGTTCGCGACGCTGCGCAGCAGCACCGGCTGCCCGCTGTTGTAGGCGACCGGAATATTCTCGAGCTGTTCGACCGAGGTCATCGCCGCCTGAGGTATCTGCACCTGGATCTGATAGGCCACGCCGCTGTTCGGGTCTGCCCAGTAGTTCGGCACGACGAACCGGCTCGACGAAGTGGCGGCAACGAGCGAGCGCGATACCTCGGACATCTCGACACCCATGAGCCCAGCACGTTCGCGGCTCACGTTGACGTCGAGCGTGGGGTAGTCCAGCGCCTGGCCGAATTGCACGTCGCGCAGCGCGGGGATCTGTGCGAGTCGGTCGCGAACGCGCGTAGCGAACTCACGATTCGCGGCGAGATTCGGTCCGCTGACCGCAACCTCGATCGGTGTCGACGCCCCCAAGCTCATGACTTGACTCACGATGTCGGCAGGCTCGAACGAGAAGCTCACGCCCGGCAATTCCTGGGCGAACCGCCTGCGCAGCGTCTCCTTGAGCGCCTCCGTGTCGATACCCGCGTCGGCCTTCAATTGCACTTGCAGCACGCCCTCTTCCGGGCCGCCGTTCCAAAGGTAGATCAAGTTGATCGGGTAGTTCGGCGCGTGCACGCCGAGGAACGCAAGCGTGATCTCGACCTTGTCCTGCCCGACTTGGTCCGAGACGATGTCGAGCGCGCGCAGCGCAATCTGCTCCGTCCCGTCCACTCGCGTTCCCGTGGGCGCACGCAGCCGGACCTGCAACTGGCCGGTATCGACCTTCGGAAAAATCTCCGTGCCGAGGCTGGCGCCGACGAAGGCGATCACGAGCACGCTGGCAACCGCGTAGCCCGCGACGTTCAACCAGCGCATGCGCACGACACGCTCGGCAAACCTCGCGTAACGGCGCTGGAAACGCGCGAAACCGCTTTCGCCAGGTGAGACTCCGGCGGCCAAGCGCTCATGGCCGCGCAGCAGCCATACCGAGAGAACCGGCACGAACGTGCTCGACAGGAGATACGACCCGACCATCGCGAAGCCGACCGCGAGCGACAACGGCAGGAACATCGCGCCCGCCGCGCCGACCATGAAGAACGACGGCACGAACACCGCGAGCACACACAGCATCGAGATCAGGAGCGGCACGGCAACCTCGCGGCCCGAATCGACGACAGCGCGCGCCACGCGTTCGCCGTTTGTCAGGTGCGTGTGAATGTTTTCGATCACGACCGTCGACATGTCGACGAGCACGCCGATCGCGAGCGCGAGACCACCGAGCGTCATGATATTGATCGTCCTCCCCGTGAGCCACAACCCGATGACGGCGCCCATGAGTGCGAGCGGGATGTTGGCCACGACGATCAACGAGCTTCGCCAGTCACGCAGGAACAGCAGCACCACGATGCCCGTCAGTAGCGCGCCGAGCGCGCCCTCGAACGTGAGCCCATCGATTGCGCGTGTCACGTACGGCGATTGATCGAACTCGTAGCTGACCGTGATGCCTTCGGGAACGGCTGCCTGGAATTTCGGCAGGTTTTCTCTAACGAGACTCACGACCGTAAGGGTCGACGCGTCGGCTCGTTTCGTGACGGGGACGTAGACGGTGCGTCGGCCGTTCACGAGCGCGTAGCTCGTCACGATGTCCGAGCCGTCGGTGACCGTGCCGATATCGCGGACGAACACGGTCGGATAGATGCCCGCCCGAATCGGCACGGCCTCGAGGTCCTTGATGTTCTTGACGACCGAGTTCAGCGGGACCATCGGATATTTGTCGGCAAGCTGCATGTTGCCCGACGGGCTGATCAGGTTCGCGCGGGTGATCGCCCCGACGATCTCGTCGGGCGCCATGTTGTACGAGCGCAAGCGCTCTGGATCGACGTTGATCAGAATCGTGCGTGCGCTGCCACCGAACGGTGGCGGCGCAGACACGCCGGGCAGCGTCGCGAATAGCGGCCGCACGCGATTCAGTGCCGCGTCCTGCATCTGCGCGACCGTGGCGGTGTCGCTCGTGAACACGAGGTTGCCCACTGGCACGCTGCCGGCGTCGAACCGCGTGATGAACGGCGGCACGGTACCGGGCGGCATGAACGCGCGCGCGCGATTCACGTAACCGACCGTCTCGGCCATCGCCTGATTCATATCGGTGCCGGGGTAAAACTGCAATTTCATTATCGCAGCACCCTGGATCGACTTCGACTCGACGTGCTCGATGCCCGTGATGTAGAGGAAGTGATACTCGTAGTAGTACGTGAGATAGCCTTCCATCTGCGCGGGGTCCATGCCGCCATACGGCTGGGCCACGTAGATCGTCGGAATGCCGAGCGTAGGGAAGATGTCGCGCGGCATGCGCTGGAGTGCGAGGGCCGCGCCGAGCAGCACGGCGATGACGCACACGATGACGGTGATGGGCCGGCGTAATGCGGATTGCACGAGGTTCATCACCCCCAATCTACCGGCCGCAGCTGAAAATCATCTGAAAGCCGCTTGCCCGAAGCACCCGCCGGCGCGATGCGCCGTCGCCCGAGGTTTCAGAGAGTTTTCAGATAGCGCCGCTAGACTGCCAGCGGTCTCCCGGTTCGCCCGACAGCCACTATGCGCAGCCTCTCACGACGCCGGACCCGTACACCGCGCGCGCCCTCGGGCGCGAGCCTATGGCTCTGCGCGCACGCCATCGCGCTCGCGACGATCCTTGCACCCCGTGCAGGCGCGGCACAGCCGGCGGCGGCGCCTCAGCCTGTCGTGATTCATATCGTGCAACCCGAGCGCCGGGATTTCGCGCGCGACTCCACCCAACCCGCGACCGCGGAGGCGTTCTTCGAAGCCAACCTCGGCGCGAAGGTCTCGGGACACGTCAGCGAGCTGAACGTCGACATCGGCACCCGCGTCAAGGCCGGCCAGACACTCGCGCGGATTTCGGTGCCGGATCTCGTGCAGGCGCGCAACGCGGCCGCAGCCGATGTGACAGCGCTGCGCTCGGCACGCGAACGAACGGCGGCGTTAGCCGAGCGCAAGTCGGTCACGGAGCGCGCGCTCGTAGAGGCACAGACGCGACTCGATGCCGCGACTGCGCGCGAGGCCGAAGCCGAAGCGCGGCTCGAGTACACGCTGATCAAAGCGCCGTTCGACGGCGTCGTCACGCTGCGCACGATTGATCCCGGCGACATGGTCTTCCAGGCAAGCTCGCCGAAAGGCAAAGCCGAGCCTCTGCTGCGCGTCGCGAAAGTCGACGTAATCCGCGTGAAGACCTTCGTCCCGGAACGCGACTCGGTATGGGCCAACCCCGGCGACGCGGCAACTGTAACGTTCGATGCGCTCCCCGGGCGCGTGTTCACAGGCGCCGTTGCGCGGGTCTCGGGCGTGCTCGATCCCCGTACGCGAACGATGCAGGCGGAGATCGACCTGCAAAACGCCGACGGCGCGATCCGGCCGGGGCTCTACGGCCAGACCCACATCGCGCTAGAAGCACACGCGCACGCCCTCGCTCTGCCCTCGGCCGCCGTGCGGATGGGCGACGGTGGCGCGCACGTATTCGTTGCTGGGCCGGGCGACATCGTGCGCCGCAAGAACGTGACGTTAGGGCTAGTCGACGCGCAGTGGACCGAGATTGCGAGCGGCGTCGACGAACACGATCGAGTCGCGGTGGCACCCACCGGCTCGTCGCTGACCGACGGGGCGCAAGTACGGATCGCCAGCCCGTGAGCGCGGCGCGCGCGGCCCATGTGTTGCTGGTCGGCCTCGCGTTCGGCGCCGCATACTGCCGGTGCACCGCCGCCGACGAGAGCTTGAAGATCGATCTCGGCACTGCACTGCGCCTCGCCGACGAGCGCAATCTCGATGTCGCGATCTACTACCAGCGCGTCGCAGCCGCCTCGGCAGCGCTGGCCGAAACACGGCTCCTGGCCGTACCCACGCTGCGCGTCGGCGCCAACAGCGACCATCACGAGGGCACGATCCAGGAAACCAGCGGTCTCGTCGACGACGTCGATCGCGCGTCCCGCTTCACGGGGGGCGGCGCCACGCTGGCCGTCGACATCGCGGCCGCGATCTACAAGCCGCTCGCCGCACGGCAGAACCTCGACGCCGCGCGAGCGTCGGCCACGGTGAATCGGCATCGCGTGCTCGTCGACGTCGCGACTGCCTACCTACGCCTGCTGCAGGCACAGGCCGAAGCCAAAGTCGCGGACGCCGCACTCGAGCGCGCCAACGATCTCGCCGCGCTCACGGCGAACTACGCCGATACGGGCGAAGGCCTGCGTGCCGACGCCGAAATGGCGGCGCTGCAACCGCTGCTCTGGCAACAACGCCAGCTCGTGGCGAGCGAGAACGTCGCGAGCGCGGCCGCGGCGGTCGTCGGCCTGCTGCATCTCGACCGTGGCGTCCACCTCGAGGCGCTCGAGGAGACCATCCCGCCGCTCGAGCTGTACACCGACGGCGAGGACCTCGAGCGGCTCATCGATCGAGCCCTCGACGGCCGGCCGGAACGCGACCAACTCGACGCGCTATTCGCCGCAGCGGAAGACGAACTGAAAGCGCAGCGATACGGGCTCCTCATTCCGCGCGTCGGCATCGCCTACAGCAGCGGCGAGTTCGGGGGCGCGCCCGGCTCAGGTCTGGCGAACACCGCGCACCGCGACGATCTGGCGTTGCAGCTGTACTGGCAATTCGACGCGTTCGGGCTCGGCCACCGCACGAAGGTCGAAGCGCGCGAAGCGCAGCTGCGCGAGATCGGGCTCGAGCGCGACAAGATCCGTGACGCGATCGTGGCCGAGGTGAAGGCGGCCTACGCCGCCGTGCAAAGCCGCCACGGCCAGCTGCCGCTCACGGAGGTCGCCGTGCGGCACGCGGCGCAGGCCTACGAGCTGCAGCGCGACCGAATTTACGATCAGCAGGGATTACCGCTCGAGGCCCAACAGGCCATGCAGGCGCTCGCGACCGCCGAGCTCGCGCGCATCGAGGTCGCCGTGGACTATGACCTAGCGCAGATCCGGCTGCACACGGCGCTTGGCAATCCGCTCGAGCGAACGACCCGCTGACGCGGCGGCGTTCCGGTTGATAACGAGCACGCCGTCCGTGTATCTACCTGCCGAACGACGAAGGCAACGGTGGGCCGCGTGAAGGCATCGACGCTCCTGGTCATCTGCGGTCTCTTTAGCGCCCTCTCGTGCGTCGCCGCACAGGCCCAGGCCGCCGGCAAGCCGGGCCTGTCCGGCATCTGGATGCAGGACCGCGGCAACTGGGTCGTCGATCGGCTGCCGTTCACGGCAGCGGGCGCCGCGAAACACGCATCGAAGCGAACGCCCAATGCGGTGGAGGCCTGCACCCTGCATTACTTCGGCCAGATCATCACGGGTCCGCTGCCGGTTGAGATCCTGCAGAGCGAGACAACGCGTGACGCTGCTCTACGAGAACGACCACGAGGTGCGGCGAGTCTTCATGGATGGCCGCAAGCACCCGAAGGATCTCGACACGACGACGATGGGCCACTCGATCGGTTGGTGGGAGGGCAACACACTCGTGATCGAGACCGTTGGGCTGCGCGCAGGTTGGTTCCGCCCGGAGGGCGTGCCGTATACCGAACAGGCGCGCGTGCTCGAGCGGCTCACGCTGGATGGCAGTGGGAACAAAATCCATGTGGCGCTCACGCTCGAGGACCCCGAGTACTATGTGAAGCCGGTCGACGTCACGCGCGAGTTCACGCGCATGCCAGATGGCGAGATTCTCGAGGATTTCTGCGTCGTGTCCGACTACCTGTACAAATGAGGCGCGCATCATGAAGGGCATAGTCGGAGCGTTCTTCGGCGCGGCCTGTTGCTGGCAGCGGGCGTGCTGCACGCCCACCATTCCTTCCCGGCCGTGTACGACGCCAAGACCAGAAAGACGATCACCGGAGTCGTAACGCAGATGCTGTACCAGAATCCGCACGCGCGGCTCTACCTGCGCGTGACGAACGCGGACGGCAGCGACGACATCTGGGAGCTCGAGACGCAGAACACGAGCTTCCTGCGCCGGGGCGGCTGGCTGCCGAACTCGGTCCAGGAAGGCGACCGCCTGACCGTCGAAGGCAATGTCGCCTTCAAGATCGAGAAGCGGTTGTACGTGCAGGTCGTGACGCAGGAGAACGGCCACGTCCTGTGGGTGCAGGACCCGGCGCCGCTCCGGGAAGAAGGCTACCTTCCGCCGCCGGCCAAGTGAGCGGCAAACCGCTCGACGCGGGCTATTTCCAGGCGTCGATGGCTTTGCGCTGAAGCGACTCGGGCGTGAACTCCATGACCTCGATCTGGACGCCTTCGCGATCTTTCATACGCGCGAACAGCGCTTTCGACGGCGTGGGGCCCGGATCGTCGATCGTCGCGCCGCGCTGGCGCAGTCCGGCGACTTCTTGGGCGAGGTCGCCGACCTCGATCCCGAAGTGCGTGATGCCCGGCGCCTGATTCGGCGCGGCCGGGATCAACTCTACGAACGTGTTGCGGCTCAACTGCAAGTACGTGAGCCGAACGCTGCCGTCGTCGTTCTTGATCGTGTACGCCTCGCGAAACCCCATCGTCTTCGTGTAGAACGCGAGCGCCTCGTCGTAGTTCTTGACCACGATGCCGACGTGATTCACGCCGCGCACGGCGCTGCCCTGCGCGCGCCGCGAGTTGCATCGCGATCGCCCCGATCAACAAACCGCCACCGAATAACACACCACCGCGCATTGAATTCCCCCTGTCTTTCGAATTACTGCGTGCCGCAACTCGCCGGATTCGGCTCGGCATACTCCCACCTCGCGCGCGCCGAGGAACTCGGCCGCCGCGACGACGGTCGTGGTGACGGAGCCAGTCTTCGACCAGCTCGCGCATCACCGGCGCGTCCGCCGGCACGTCGATCGCGGCGCCGCTCACCGCCGTAGCGAGGACGCCTCGTTGCACCAGCATATCGATCGCCGCCACGGTCAGCTCCTCGTCGGGGCGAATCGGCTGACCGCTCGGGCGGCGCAGCTCGACGTCGAGCCTGCCGTCCCGGCAGCTGACGCGCGCATGAACCCCGGAGAGCCCGAGCGCACCACGCCGGCCGCGTCGCACCTCGTCGATCAAGCTCTGCGTCAGCGCGGCGCCGGTCACGTGCACGGTCAGCAAGCGATTGTCGAACGGAAACACGTCGTAGAAGCGGCCGAACGTCAGCGGCCCCGCCGGAAGATCGGCGCGCAAGCCGCCGCGCAAATTGTTGTTGAACGCGATGTCGGCGCCCGTCTCGTCCCGAAGCGCGTCCGCGAACAGATTGCCGAGCGCCGACTCGAGATCGCCCTTGCCGGCCGATCGGCGAGTCGAGCACGACGCCGAGCGGCTGCGCCTGGAGACTGCGCACGCGCGCGAGCGCGGGCGCCATCGCCGCTGTGACGGCGGCGCTCGGCATCACGCCGCGACCCTCGTAACGCGCCTGCGGCAGATCGGCGCCGTCGCATTCCCACGTCGCGGGATCCTGCCGAGCGCACACGTCCCGCGGCGGAAACAATCTGGTGCTGAATCACTCGCCCTGTGCCCCGATCGATCGTGAGGTCCACGCGGCCGAACGCGCGGCCGTGCGAGTAACCCTGGATGATCGCTACGCCCTCGACCTCGTGCGCGAGACCTTGGTGCGTGTGACCCGCGGCGATCACGTCGACGAGCCCGCGCGGCAGGCTGCGCGCGAGCCGAAAGATCTCCGCTTCGTCGTCGCACGACGACAGATCCGTGGGGTTCGTGAATTCGCGCGCACGCGCCGCCCGCGTGCGCGCCGACGATCACGAGCGTCGCACCCGCGGCTCGCAGCTTCGCCGGCCTCGGCGGCCACGGTGGGCGCGAGCGGCGCGACGCGCAGGCCGTGCACGTTGGTCAAGAGCGTCGCGCGCAACGCGTCGATCGTCATGATGCCGACGATGCCCACCTTGATTCCCGCGATGTCGAGCAGCGCGGACGGCCGAACGTTCGGCCAGTGCACGGGCTCGCCCGTGGCTTTCATCGAGCAGATTCGCGGCGAGATACGGGAACTTCGCCTGCGCCGCGCGCGCCTGCAATGCGCCGCGCGGGTCCGTGCCGAGCATCTGGTGCGCGCCCGCGTCGTCGATCGGGACCGAAGTCGAACTCGTGGTTGCCGATCACGGCGGCGGTGTAACCGAGCGCGTTGTACGCGTCGACGACGATGGCACCTTCGCTCAGATCCGATTCGATGCCGGCCTGGTACGTGTCGCCGGCATCGATGAGCAGCACGGCACCGCCGTCCGCCGCGCGGGCGGCGTGCAGGTTGTCGAGATAGCCGCCGAGCAGCTCGAGCCCGCCACGCCCGTTGCCGCCGAACACGTTGCCGTGCAGATCCGTGGTGCCGACGATCGAGAACGTGACCGTCTGGGCTGACTCGCGGCGCGGCGACGAAAGCGGCGAGCGCCACGCCCGCCAGCGCGGCGAACCCCAGCACTCCGACATGCCGAAAGTCGCATGGGCCCGCATTGTAGCCGCAACGAAGCGCGCTGGCGGCGCTCGCCGTGCCGCACGGTGGCGGCTATGATCACCGCCATACCAACAGGCTTTACGGGAGAAAAAAATGAGAGCTACGACTTTGCTTCAGGCACGTGCGCCGCGCTGCTGCTCGCGGCCGCGGCACAGGCCGGCGTCACGCTGAACTCCGCGCGCGTCGCCGGCAAAGACGCAGTGGCGCTTGGCAAGTTCTACGAGGCGGCGTTTGGCCTGAAAGAAGTCAACCGCCTGACGTTTCCGAAGCGGCGTCGAGCTCTTTCTGAACTTCGGCGACAACGTCGACGGCGCGAAGGCAAACACCGCGGCGCAGATCGTGATCATGCAGAGCGACGCCCGCCGCCAAAGACACCGTCGCGCACTTGATCTTTAACGTCACCGACGCCGCCGCAACCGCCGCCGCCGTCAAAGCCGCCGGCGGCACGATGGACCGCGAGCCGATGCCGTTCGGCAACACGGGGATCGTGATCGGCATCGCCGCCGACCCGGCCGGCAATCGGATCGAGCTGATCCAGCGTCCACAGCGCTGAGCAGCGGCGCAGGTAGCCGAAGCTGCAACTCCTTCGCGAACAGCTACGCGCCGCGGGAGCGCGCCCGCGGCACGAGACGCTGGCGCTGCGCGCGTGGGCGCGCGGCCTGCCGCTCGACGCGTTCGCGCGGCGCGAGGACTCGTGGTTTCCGGCCACGCTGAAGCGCGCGTTGCCCGAGCTCGCAGGCGCATTTCGACGCGCTCGCGACCGTACGCGCCGCGCATCCGGCCGGCGACGGCTCGGAGCGCTTGCTGCTCGCGCTCGCGCGACGGCCAGACGATCGAGAGCGTGCTGCTGCCCGGTGACGGTGTGTGCGTGTCGACGCAAGTCGGCTGCGCGGTCGGCTGCGTGTTCTGCATGACGGGCCGCGACGGCCTCCTGCGGCAACTGCGCAGCGCGGAGATCGTGGCGCAGGTCGCGCTCGCGCGCGGCGCGCCGGCCGATTCGGCGCGTGGTGTTCATGGGCATGGGCGAGCCGGCCCACAATCTCGACAACGTGCTCGAAGCGATCGATCTGCTCGGCACGGAAGGCGACCTCGCGACGAAGAACCTCGTGTTCTCGACGGTCGGCGACCGGCGCGTGTTCGAGCGCTTGCCGCGCAGTGCCGTGAAGCCTGCGCTCGCGCTGTCGTTGCACACGACGAAGGCCGACCTGCGCGCGCAACTGCTGCCGCGCGCGCCGCGCATCGATCCCGACGAGCTCGTCGCACTCGCCGACGAGTACTCGCAGCTCACGAAGTACCCGACGCAGTATCAATGGACGCTGCTCGAAGGCGTGAACGACGGCGACGACGAGCTCGAGCGCATCGCGCGCTTGCTCGCCGGCAAGTACGCCGTCATGAACTTCATCCCGTACAACGAGGTGCCGGGCTCGGGATTCCGCCGCCCGACCTCGGAGCGCGCGGCTGCGATGGCGCGTTACCTGCACCGCCGCGGCGTGCTCACGAAGCTGCGCCGCTCCGCGGGGCAGGACGTCGAAGCCGGCTGCGGCCAGCTGCGAGCCCGAGCTCTGGCATGACCCCGCTGCGCAACACCGGCGCTGCACTCACCGCAGTCTTGGCCGGTGTTGCGGCGCTGGCAGCCACACCTATCGCTCACGCCGATACGCTGACGCTGGTCAATGCGTTGCGTAAGCAGGGCTGCGGCCGCAACCCGCCTGCCCCCGCCGTGCGGGCGAACCGAGCGCTGGACGCCGCGGCCCGGGAATTGGCCCGCAGCGGCAAACTGCGCGAGTCGGTCGAAAACGCAGGCTATGCCGCCGCGAGATCCGTGTCGCTGCACATCAAGGGGCCGATGGGCGATGACGACATTCGCCGCGAGCTTGCCGTTCGCTCCTGCGCGTCGCTCGTCGACGCAGGGTTCACGAGAGCTCGGCGCGTACCGACGCGCCGACGAAACCTGGATCGTGCTCGCCACGCCGCTGCCCAAGGCGCCGGTGCTCGAGCCTGCTGCACAGGCGGCGCGCGTGTTGAAGCTCGTTAATGCCGCACGCGCGGAGGAACGCAAGTGTGGCCGCCGGAGCTTTGTGCCCGCGCCTGCGCTGAAGCCTTCCGCCGTGCTCGCGTCCGCCGCGGCCGCGCATGCGCGCGACATGGCGGAGCACGCGGAGCTCACGCACACGGGTTCCGATGGCAGCAAGCCCGCCGATCGCATCACGCGCGCGGGTTACGAATGGCGCGCGAGCGGCGAGAACGTCGCCTCCGGGCAACGCGACGCGGACGCTGTCGTCGCGGAGTGGCTCGAGAGCCCGGGCCACTGCGCGAACATCATGGAGCCGAACTTCACGGAGATGGGCGTCGCGTTCGTCCAGGTGCCCGGCGCGAATCCGAGCATCTACTGGGCGCAATCGTTCGCGACGCCGCGGTAGCGAGCGTTAGCTCGCCTTCGGCGCAGGACCCCATGCGTGCCCGAACGGTTGCGGCTCGACGCCGTCGAGCATGGAGCATTGTCCGGTCTCGATGCTCGCGCCGATGGCGGCGACGGCGCGCCGCGTGCGCTGCAGCGCGACGAGCCCTGACACGATCCGAATGGCGCGGTACTTGTCCCGCAGCAGCTGCGACTGCAGCGCGGCCACCTGCTGCGTGCCGGCGTCGCGTAGCGCCGCGTGGTGACAGATGACCAGCATCGAGACGAGATGCTCGACACACTTGCCGAGGCGCTGCAACGGAATCTGCGCGCGCGTGAGCTCGAGCTGGAAGAACGCGCTGATACCGAGATAGCTCCAGCGCAACATCTCGCAGCTTGCGCTCGGCGTAGCGGGCATGGCGGCGTAGCGGCGGCGGCAGCGCACGATAGCGCGGCAACCACGCGCTCGGCACCAGCCGCACCGGGAGCCGCACGAGATCCAGCAGCGCGTTGCCCAGCACCCAGCCGCCGAGACGCCAGAAGCTGGGTTGCACGAGTAGCCGCAGCTTGGCCGCGATCGTGCGCAATGGATATCGGAGAAACGTGCCGAGGCCGATGCGCAGGATGCGCTGGCTCTCGGGTAACTGGCTGCCGTCGGCAGCCCGGTTCGCGGCCTGAATCACGCCGAGCAAAGCGCCGAGATAACGCTCGACGAACCGCTGCGTGACGTCACGCACCATGCCCATCAGGATCAGGTCGTCCTCGCCCTCCACCACGCCGAACAGATGCAGATTGACGCGCGCTTCGTTCACGCGACTACCGCCGTGAAACGCGCGCCCGCCGAGCACGTGCTCGGCCGCGAGCATCGACTCCACGCCGGCACTCGGCCGCCGCGGACTTCGTCAGATCGCGGAGCCCGGCCAGGTCGACGCCGTCCGCGTCCTGTCGCAACGACAGAAACGCCAACGCGTGTGCCTGCAGCGCGCCGCCCAAGATTCGCGCCAGATTCAGCCGCGGTATCTCGTGACGGATCACGGGGCCGCCCACGCCGAGCCGCTGTAGCGCATAGTGGCTCGCGTCGCGCGCCAGCATGCGCTGATAGCCGGCCGCCATCGCCGCCAACATGCAGCGGCCCATGCGCAGGCAGTAGAACAACACCTCGACGCCGTCGGCGGGGATGCGATTGGCCTTCGGTATCGGGAAGTTGCGGAAGTGCAGCCGCGAGTTGAAGTTCGCGACGAACGCCGCGACCCCGGAAGGCTCGCAGCGAAACTCGTGGTCGTTCCCGGCCTCGACATCTTCTGCCCGGGCAATTCGACGATGAAAAGACCGATGCCGGGCCCGTTCCTGCCGATGCGCGCGACGATACCGATCAACCCGCCGTGCACGGCGTTCGTGATCCACAGCTTGTTGGCTGCACCTTCCGCGAACAGCCGGTAACTGCCGTCGGCGTGCTCTTCGACGTAGGCCTGAATCTTCTTTGCGTTGACGCCGGTGCCGACCTCCGTCAAGCCGAACGCCATCGGCCGACCTTCCGCCACGAGCGGCAGGAACGTACGCCGCTGCTCGGCGTCGCCGTAGGCGAGCAGCGACCCGGCGCCGATCGTGAGCTGCCCCGAGATCTCCACCGCGAGCGGCCCAAGACCGTTCGCGGCCAATGCTTCCTCGACGGCGGCGAGCGCACCGTACGACGCGCCTGCGCCGCCGAACTCGGCCGGCACCGTGTAGCCGAAACCGCGCTCGGCGGCGACCGCCTTGCGCAGCGCCGCCGAAAGCTTGCCGCTCGCCGTGAACGCCTCGCCGCGCGCGAGACAGCCGAGCGCCGCCTCGACCACGGCGCGCTCGGTGCCGGCCACGTCGCCCGCCATGGCGGCCCCGGACCGAAGCTCCGCCACCGTGGGCCGCGGACCGTAGATGAGTCTTTCGACGAGGCCCGCACGGCTCGGCGCGAGCTTGCGGTCGACGGCCTGCGCCGCAGTATCGAGAGCGCCGACGTCGCGCGCGGACTCGACGTCACCGGCGGCGGCAAGTGCTCGGGCGGTGGTAGAAGATTGGTCGTTCATGGCGCAGCCTGCTGATTCTGGCTCCGCCGCCACTTTACCGGTCTTGTGCAGAGTAGCCCTAGACTTGACGGGAACCGTCCTCTTGTATAACCATTTGGTTATCTAACCTATGGGTTATACATGAAAGCCTCCGATCGTCTCGATGTCACTTTCCTCGCGCTCGCGGATCCGACGCGCCGCGCGATTCTGGCGCGGCTCGTACGCGGCGAAGCATCGGTCACGGAACTGGCCGAGCCGTTCGACATGAGCCAACCGGCGATCTCCAAGCACTTGAAGATTCTCGAGCGCGCGGGCCTGGTCTCGCGCGGGCGCGACGCGCAGCGGCGGCCGTGCAAGCTCGAAGCGAAGCCGCTCGAAGCCGTGCACGCGTGGCTCGAGCGCTACCGACAGACCTGGGACGCGAACTTCGAGCGGACTCGATGCGCTGCTCGTGGAGCTGCAAGCGCCTCAGTCACCCAAACAGAAAAAGAAACGTTAGGAGTACGACGATGACGACGATCACGCCCTTCCTCTGGTTTGAAGGCAACATGCGGCAGGCTGTGGAGTTCTATCTGTCCGTGTTCAAAGAGTCGCGGGTGATCTCGATGAATCCGATGTCCGCCACGTTCGAGCTGCAGGGCCAGGAGCTCATGGCGCTGAACGCGGGTCCGCATCACAAGTTCAACGAGGCCATCTCGCTTGTTCATCGCCTGCGACGATCAGGCCGAGGTCGACTACTACTGGGACAAGCTAAGCGCCGGCGGTGCCGAGCAGCAGTGCGGCTGGATCAAGGATCAGTTCGGCCTGTCCTGGCAAGTGATCCCGCGCGCGCTCGGCCGGATGCTCGGCGACGCCGACCGCGCGAAGGCGAACCGGGTCATGCAGGCGATGCTGAAGATGCGAGAAGATCGTCGTCGCCGACCTGCAGGCCGCATACGCAGGTTGAGGAGACTCATGGCCAAGAGCACCGTCTCTGCCGAACGACCTCGAGGTCGTCGTGATCCGCGACTTCGACGCGCCGCGCGACTGTTTTCGACGCTGGACGGCCCGAGCTTTCGCGCTGGCTGCTCGGCCCACCGGGCTGGACGATGCCGGTCTGCGAGATGGACTGACGCGTCGGCGGCAATTCCGCTGGCGCTGGCGAACGAGGCCGGCCGGAGTTCGGCTTCACCGGCGTGTTTCGCGAGATCGTCGGCCCTCGCGATCGTCACACGGAGCTACGATCCCGGCACGTCGGCGGCAACATGGGCGCGAGCCTGTGACTCGGTGTCGCGAGATCACGACGTACACGACGACGATCCGCTTTCAGTCGAAAGCGGACCGCGACGCGGCCGTCAGCACGGGCATGACGGACGGCATGGAGCAGAGTTTCGCGCAGCTCGACGCGCTGCTCGCAGCGCCGGCTGAAGGCGCTAGAAGATCGCGACGGTGCGTTGCACGACCCAGAACGCGGCGACGGAGCCGATGCCGTACGCTGCGGCCCGTCGCCAGCCCGGTGGCACGCGCAATGCGCTGCTGCGCACGAGCCAACCCAGGCCGAACACGGCTACGATGAACAACAGCTGGCCGATCTCGACACCGACGTTGAAGAACAGCAACGCCAGCGGCACCGCCTGCGCGGGTACACCGACCTCGTAGAGCGCGCCTGCGAACCCGAAGCCATGCAAGAGCCCGAACGAGAACGCGACGACCCACGGGAATCGTTCGGTCAGATCCGCATCGCCGCCCATGCGCCGGCGAGCGAGCTCGGACGCGAGAAACAGAATGCTGAGCGCGATCACGGCTTCGACCGGCGCCGGCGGCACGTGCACGAAGCCGAGTGTCGCAGCGCCGAGCGTGATGCTGTGCGCAACGGTGAACGCGGTGACCGTCGCCACGAGCCGGCGCAGCGCCGCGCACGAGCAGCAGCAAAGCAAGCACGAACAACAAATGATCCACGCCGAACAGGATGTGCTCCATGCCGAGCCCGGTATACGTCCACACCACATCGAGCGCGCTCGGCCGCAGCGGAATTGTCACGGCCGGCGCATCGCGCGTGAGCCGCTGATTCGATGAGCTGCCGTCGAGATAGTCGACGCGCAACAGCACGTCGGTCTGCGTCTCGCCGAGCCCGGTCACGCTGAACTCCTTGCCGCCGAGCCCCCCGGAGCAGAGAACCGCGCCGTGCTGCGTGCGCACGTCGTCGATGACATACGTGCGCACATCCTCGGTCAACGAACAGCCGGCAGGCACCTGCGGCTCGAGCACGGCGGCGAGACCGCCGGAGATCGACACCTTCCATTGCACGTCGAAGGTGTTGGGCGCCGTCTCCGTGAAGCCGAAGTAGGCGGGGCTCAAGCGATGCGCGGCCGCAGGCAGTGCTACCGAGAACCGCCGCGATGAGGGGCACCGCTGCGCGAGCGCGGAGAGTCATTGCGCGGCCGCCGGCATTTCTACGATCACGTTGTAATTGTCGCGCATCCTGCGATACGCGGCTTCGTTCGCCTCACGGCGACGTTTCGCACCGAACTCCTCGGCCACGCGCGCGGCGATCTCGTCGTACGGCGGCAGGCGCGCCTCCGTGCGGCTGCGCAAACGCACGAGATGCAGACCGAAATCCGAACGGTAGGGGCCAGCCCAGTCGCCGGGCGGTGCGGTGAACAATGCCTCGGCCATCGGGTCGCCGAACAGCACGCGAATCTGATCGCGCGGCGCATCGTCGTACGCCGCGCGCAGCGGTGTGTGGTCGCCCACTTGATCCGGCGGTTTACCCGCGCGCAACGCCGCAAGCCCCGCCGCCGCATCCGCCTCGAGCTTGTCGCCGCGCTCGGTCGGGCTGAAGAACACCTGGTCGAAGCTCACGAGCGGCGGAATCGTGAACAGCTCCGGCGATGCAGTGTAGAAGGCCTGCAATTCGCCGGGCGACGATGCGGGATCGGCGAGATCCTGCGTGAGATAGCTCATCTTCTCGACGAGGCGCCGCCGCACCTCGTCGTCGTTCTTGTCGAGACCGAGCGCGAGCGCCTCGCGGTACAGAACCTCTTCGCGAACCATGGACTCGACGAGGTCGGCCGACTCGGCGCTGCGAGAGCTCGCTGCCCTGCGCGAGCGCCGCCGTGTTGCGCGCTTTGGCTACCTGCTCAGCGGTGATCGTGATCCGCTCACGCCCGGCGCGAACCATTTCGCCACGCCACGCGGAGGCCCCGAACAGCGCCGCACCAATCAAGAGAAAGTGAACGAGGGGATCTTTGAGTAGCCTGAGCATGTGCCTGCGAGCCGGAGAGTCCGCGGCATTATGGTCGTGCGGTCGCAGCCGTCACAAGCGGCGAATGTCAGGGCTCGTAGCGGCGCAGCGCGCCCCAGCACTCCTGCGCGCCGCCGCCCTGCCACCACGTGCGCACGATCTTGTCCGTTTCGTCGACTTCGAATTGCCCGACGCATTGCAACCCGCTGCCACCGAATATGGCGACGCCGAGACCCGCTGCGCGCACCTTCACGTGGCGCTCGAATATGAATACACGGTTGCCACGGCGAAGGTCCACGCTCTTTTCGCGCCCCCAGACTTCGTGCAGCCGATCCAGTGATTTGCCCTCCCAGCTCCCGAACAGATGGTCGAGTTTCTCGTTCGCGGATGCGAGCGGCCCGGACTGCTGGGCCGGAAGCCCACCGAGCAGGCTGAAATAGATCAACAGCGAGAGACCAAGACGCCGCGACCGCAGCATGGCCCACCTTCGTCGTGTTGTGGCTTCCCGCAACGCTACGAGTCTAGCAAGCCGACGCGGCGAGAGAAAAGAACGAGAAGGAAAAAGAGGGCCCCGGCCTTGGGGGGATGGGGGGAGTAAGGCCGGAGCCCGTTACACGAGAGTAGGCTTAGGAGAAGCTCAGCGCCACGAACCGCTGCGAATCGCCGCGACGCACGAGCAACAAAGCCCGCGAATCGTCTTTCTTCGCAGCGTTCAGAGCCGTCACCGCTTCCGCCGCATTCTTGACGTTGTGTTGATTCACACGCGTGATGACGTCGCCGGGGCGCACGCCCTTGTCGGCGGCCGGACTATCCGGCTCGACGGCGACCACGAGAGCGCCGTTCACGTCGCTCGGCACCGAGAGCTGCGCGCGATCCTCGTCGGTGAGCGGCCGCAACGTGAGCCCGAGACCGGCCGTCGCCTGCGGGCCGTTCGGTCGGCGTCCGCGCGTCCGGCCACCTGCTCGCTCTTGGCGGCCTCGCCGAGCTTCACGTTGAGCTCACGGCTCTTGCCGTCGCGCCACACGGTAACCTTGGCGGCCTTGCTCGGCGCGGCTTCGGCCACCACGCGGCTCAATGTGCGCGCCGAGTCGATCTCGCGGTCGTTGAACCGCGTGATGACGTCACCTGCGAGCACGCCGCCGTGCGCCGCCGGACCGTCCTTCAACACTTCGGCGACCAACGCACCGTGCTGGTTCGGAACCTTGAGCGAGGCCGCGAGCTCGTCGTCGAGGTTCTGGATCTGAACTCCGAGCCAACCACGCTCGACGCTGCCGTTGTTGCGCAGCTCGGCGATCACGCTCTTCGCCTGATTTGCCGGAATGGCAAAACCGATGCCGATGTTGCCGCCGTTCGGCGAGAAAATCGCCGTGGTCACGCCGATGACTTCGCCGCCCGCATTGAAGACCGGGCCGCCCGAGTTGCCGAAATTGATCGGCGCATCGAGCTGCAGATAGTCATCGTAAGGGCCGGACTGGATGTCGCGGCCGCGAGCAGAGACGATGCCGGCCGTCGCCGTACCACCGAGACCGAACGGATTGCCGATCGCCACGACCCAATCGCCGACGCGCGCATGATCCGAATCGCCGAACGCCACGTGCGGCAAGCCCGGTCGCGTTGACCTTGATCAAGCGCGAGATCGGTTTTCGCATCGTGACCGACGAGCGTCGCATCGAACTTGCGACCGTCCTGCATCGTCACGACGATCTTGTCGGCGCCGTCGGCGACGTGATTGTTGGTCACGATGTAGCCGCTCGAGTCGATGATGAAGCCGGAGCCCTGGCCTTCGGTCCGCCGCTCCCGCTCTGCTGATTCGGCTGGTCGAAGAACCGGCCGAAGAACTCGTCGAACGGAAATTGCTGCCCGCGTTGGCCGCGTTGCGGGCCGGGCTCCGAGGACTCGAAACCTGTCGGCTGAGCCTGCTCGACCTTGCTGATCATGATGTTCACGACGGCCGGGCTGACCGTCTCGATCACGTCGGCGAACGATCCTGGCGAAGATGCGCGTGCTGCGCAGCCGACTGCGCGACTGCAGGTTGCGCGACGGAATCGTGATTGATGGCGACTAAACTCGCCGGTAAGCGCCGCGGCGGCAATGGCCCCTGCGAGCCAGCCGAAACGCGCGGACCTATTCTTCCACTGTTCGGTCATCGCAGATCTCCTTTGAGGCGTTGTAGACTAGTAGAAGGTCACGTCTACGTGCATGGGCCTTACCCGCATCTCAACGGTTCAATACGGATTTGTAATGCACGGGAGACGAGGCCAGGAATGCGTTAATGCTGTGTTCAGCTGCACGCAGCTAGGCTTAAACCATGCTGAAAGACACGTGGATTCGGTGCTTCCAGCCCACTCGAGGAGACGAGCCATGAACAACAGTAACATTCGGCAGATTGACGAGATCTCGGCGCCGTCGTGGGGCTGGCGCTCGAGCCTTGGCTTCGGTGTGGTCGGCGTTTCGGCCGCCGCCGCCAAGAACGAGGCACCTGCGCCGCGGCGGCAGGTAGCCGCCTGTCGGAGAGCCGGTGGACAGCTTTCGCGGTATTGACGCACCTGCACGGCTGGCAGGTCATCGACGACAGGACCGTGATCGTGTGGGCCACGCCGTGGCAGCCGTACCTCGTGCAGCTCAAGTACCCGAGCCACGACCTGCCGTTCGTGGAAGCGATCGGCATCACGTCGCTCGGCGACCGCGTCTATGCCCGCTTCGACTCGCTGCGGGTGGCCGGCTTCCGTTACCCTATCGACAACATCTATAAGATGACGAAGCAAGAGGCCAAGGAGCTGGCCCGGCAGTCCTGAAGCTAGCGTGGACCCCGGCGCGACGAACGCCGGGGTCCGCCGCCGCTCGGGAGCGCGCCGGGCGGACGGTAAACCACAGTGCGCATTCTGGTAATCGAGGACGACAAGGACGTCGCCTCTTTCATTCGCAGCGGGCTCGTGCAAGCCGGCTGCAACGTCGACAATGCCGCGAACGGCAAGGACGGCTTGTTCCTTGCCACCACCGAGAAATACGACGCGCTCGTCGTCGACCGCATGCTGCCCGGCGTCGATGGGCTCACCGTCATTCGCACGCTGCGCGCGTCTGCGAACACCACGCCCGTGCTGATCCTGTCCGCGCTCGGCGAGGTGGACGATCGCGTCAAGGGCTTGAAAGCCGGCGGCGACGACTACCTCGTGAAGCCGTTCGCGTTCAGCGAGCTTCTCGCGCGCCTCGAGGCGCTCGTGCGCCGCGTCAAGAGCAGTGGCGATTCGCCGTCCACGGTACTGCGCGCCGCCGATCTCGAGATGGATCTGCTGCGCCGCGAGGTGCGTCGCGGCGGACAGCTCGATCGATCTGCAGCCGCGCGAGTTTCAGCTGCTCGAATTCCTGCTGCGCCACGCGGGCCAAGTCGTCACGCGTACGATGCTGCTCGAAGGCGTGTGGGACTATCACTTCGATCCACAGACTAACGTCATCGACGTGCACATCAGCCGCCTGCGATCGAAGATCGATCGCGGCTTCGACCGGCAGCTGCTGCACACGGTCCGCGGCGTCGGCTACCGCCTCGACAACTAGGCCGGTCGAGCACAACCATGCGCACTGCGCCGACTGTTCCGCACCAGCGTGTTTCAGCTCACGCTCGCGTACGCGGCGTTGTTCGTGATCTCGGTCGGCGCCCTGTCGGCGATCGTGTACTGGTCGACGCTCGGCTACCTCGAGCGTCAGAACAACGCCGTCATCGAAGCCGAGATCAACGGCCTTGTCGGAGCAATACGAGCGCAGCGGGCTCGCCGGGCTTGCGGACATCATCAACGAGCGCGTAGAGCGCGACGCCGAGCGCCGTTCCGTGTATCTGCTCGCCGATGCGATCGGTCGGCCCCTCGCAGGCAACGTGCCGTATTGGCCAACGACACTCGACGCTGTCACCGGGCGAATGGGTGGATTTCATCAAGCGCGACGAACGCGGCAACGAAACGCCGGTCCGCGGCGCGTTGCTGCGAGTTGGCCCGGGCTTCCGTCTGCTCGTGGGCCGCGACATCCGCGAGCTCGCCGCGATTCGCCGCGTGCTGCGGAGCGCTGCGATGTACGGCATCACACTGGCGCTGGGCCTCGCGCTCGTGGGCGGATTGTTGATGGCGCTCAGCGCACAACGCCGGCTGGCGGAGCTGAACCGCACGACGCGCCAGATCATAGCAGGCGACCTGAGCCGGCGCGCGCCGCTGAACGGCAGCAACGATGAGCACGACGAGCTCGCGAGCAACGTCAACGCGATGCTCGACCAGATCGAAAACCTGCTCGCCGGCATGCGGCACGTAGCAGACAGCGTCGCGCACGATCTGCGCGGGCCGCTCACGCGGCTGCGCAATCGGCTCGAGATGCTGGCCGGCGCCGCGCGAAGCCGAGCCACGAGGATCTCGCAGAATGCGTACACCAGCTCGACCAGGTGCTCGAAACGTTCAATGCGTTGCTGCGCATCGCGCGAGTGGAGTCCGGCGCTTATCGCAGCGCGTTCAAGCCGGTGGATCTCGCGCCGATCGTGCGCGACGTCCGCGAGCTATACCAGGCTGCCGCCGACGAACGCCAGCTGCACCTCGATCGGCGAGCTCGAGTGGCGCGGTCGAAGTTTTCGGCGATCGCGAGCTGCTGGCGCAGGCGCTGACGAACCTGCTCGACAACGCCGTGAAGTACACGCCAACCGGAGGCACGATCACGATCCGGCTCGAGCAGCAGCGGCGACACGGCGCGACTCAGTGTCGCCGACACAGGCCCTGGCGTTGCCGGAAATCGATCGCCGCCGCGTGCTGCAGCGCTTCACGCGGCTCGATCAGGCGCGATCGCAACCCGGAGCGGGCTTGGGACTGGCGCTCGTCAACGCCGTCACGATGCAGCATCACGGCCGACTCTTGCTCGGCGACAACCAGCCCGGCCTCATCGTGACGCTCGAGCTGCCGGCGCTGTCGCCGCTGCGCGTGGCGGCGTGAGCTTCACGCGTACCCGAGCACGGCGGACCAGCGCGCGAGCTTCTGCGCGAACGTGCGCGACGCGTGCGCCGGGCTCGTCGAAGGCAACAACTTCGTTTCGAGCGCCGACAGTCGCCGGCGTCAGTCCCGGCACCACTCGCCGCCGGTACAGCTCGGCGGCCTTGTTGCCGTTGAAGCAGATCAGGCGGATCTCGCGATGCGCCGCGAAGAACGCGCCGAAATCGTTGACCACCATGCTCGACGCAACGATCGCGGAATCGAGGCTGCCGGAGCGCTCGCCAGCGGCCAGCACGTCCCACACGGCCACACGATGCTCGCGCAGCACCTCGAGGCGACGCTCGTACGGCAATGTCAGGAGCTAGCGCCGAACAGCCGGCCCATGATCTTCCAGAACGCGTTGTGCGGCTGCGCATAGTACTGCTGCTTTTCGAGCGACATTCGCCCCGGCAAGCTGCCGAGCACGAGCACGCGAGCGTCGGCCGCGGCAATGGGCGGAAACCCAACCGACAGCGCCTCGCGCCCGCTCACCAGTCGAGCCCCACGTAGTGCCCGCGCGACTCGAGCAGCCGCATCTGCGTCAGGATCCACTCCTGCCGGCTGCGCACGTAGGGGCTCGGACGCGCCACGCTGAAGCGACGCGGGTTCGGCAACACCGCCGCCAGCAGCGCGGCTTGCGGCGCCGTGAGCCGGCTCGCAGGTACGCCGAAGAATCGCTGCGCTGCCGCCTCCACGCCGAACACGCCGGGCCCAAACTCCGCAATGTTCAGATACGTCTCGAGGATGTGTTGCTTCGACCACAGAAGCTCGATCACCAGCGCGAAATAGGCCTCAAGCGCTTTGCGCACGAAACTGCGTCCCTGCCACAGGAACAGGTTCTTCGCGACCTGCTGCGTGATCGTCGAGGCGCCGCGCAACCCGTCGCCGTCGCGGTAGTCCTCGAGCGCACGATCGAGCGAGACGAGATCGATGCCGTGGTGGTCGAGGAAACGCTGATCCTCGGCGGCCATCGCGGCGCGCGCCGCGCTGCTCGTGATCGCGTCACGGCCCACCCAGCGATACTCGAGCTCCGCGAGCGACATCGGCTGCTCCAGCATCACCGCTGTGAGCGGCGGCGCGACCCAGCGCAGAGCGAGGACCACGGACGACGTCAACGCCAGCCACACGAGCAATGCAACGCCGAGCACACGGGCGATACGCCGAATACCTAACCATCGCCAAAGTGCGAACGATCTGGCCAGACCCACGACCTCCACGGCGCCCCTCGCCTCTGGCGGGCGAGTCTAACCGCCGGCCCAACGAGCGCAAATGTTCGCGCCCCTGCCACGCCGTGGAGCGATGGACGCCGCTCAGCGCGCGCACCAGTGGCGCACGCCCTGCGCGGCGAGGAAAACCTCGGCGTCGCGGCCGTACAGCATCGCGAGCGTCGCGAGCATTCCGGCCTGTGTGCACGTGTCTGCCGCCACAGTCACCGAACCCGGCGGATCGCGGACCGGCCAGCCTGTCGTTGGATCCAGAATGTGGCCATAGCGCCGTCCGTCCTTCACCAGGAACCGGCGCGTGGCGCCGCTCGTTGCGAGCGCGCCGCGGCCGAGCTCGACGATGCGATTTGCCGCGTCGGGCCGGTCGATGGTCTCGATGCCAACCCGCCACGGCCTGCCAGTAGGATCCGGTCCAATCGCACGCAGATCGCCGCCGAAGTTGATCAGGCACCAAGGCGTCACTGCTGCGACCAGCGCAGCGGCCCTGTCGACCGCATACTCCTTGCCGATGCCGCCGAGGTCGACCTCCATACCGGCCTCGAGAGTGATGACCGACCGCTGCCAACTCGCACGCGACCACCCAACGTAGCGCAGCACGCTGCGCACCTCGTCGGCGCTCGGCACGCGATCGCTGCCGTCAAACCGCCAAACGCGACGCAGCACGCCCGACGTGATATCGAATTTGCCGCCGCTCAACTCGAACAGCTCGGCCGCATAGTCGATCAAGCGTGCCGTCTCTTCATCGACATGGACCGGTTGGCCGGCCGCAGAATTGATCGTGGCAACTACGCTGTCGTTGCGATAACGACTGAACTTTGCCTCGATGCGCCAGGCTTCACGGGCCACGGATGCGATGAGCTCTGCCGCCGTGCGTTCGGTAACCGGCCCCAAGTGCACCTCGCACGGGCTCGCCATGGCGGCGAACGTGCCGAGCCAACCGTTATCGCGAGCAACGAGCTGCGGCGGCCCGCGCTCAGCGTCCGAATCTGAAGCTGATCTCGCCAATGAGGGCCTTTAGGTCGGGGGTCAAGTCGAGGCCGCGCAGCGAACCCACGAGCGCGTCCGCGCTCGGCGTCGCCGTCTGCCGATACAACTCGATTCGGGCTGCGAACTGCCCAATCGCCGTCTTGGCGCCATACTTGAAACCTACAGTCACGGCATTGAACTTCCCGAGCCGATAATCCGCGGTCGCGTACGCCGGCAACGGCGCGTCTGCGAATAGCACCGTATGGTAGAAGTCCGCCGCGGTCTGCTTGTAAAAACGCACGTGCGGTTCGAAGAACTTATCGGTGTCGAAATTCCATCGAAAGTGGGTTTCGAACGTTTGCGAAGCGACGCCCCAGTCGTCTGTGGCGAACCGCAGTGACCCGTCGAGCACGTTACCGCCGAAATCGTGCTTCAACAGTCCGAAGAGGCTCTGTTTATCGCGCGTATCCGGTCGCTGCTCGTACAGATACAGACCGATTCCGGGATCGGGACCCGCCGCCAGATCGCCGGTAACCGCATCGACGACCGACAGCACCTTGTATGGATCCGTCAGGTAACCATCCGAGCGACTGACCGAATAATTGAGTTGCCCAAGCGTGTGCTGGGTGAACACCTGCGTGACGCCGAGCAGCACGTCCCGCACGTGCTTCGCGCGATTGCCGTCGATTGCGCCCGCATTCAGCGATAGGGCCGTGAATGGTAGCGGACTGCCACCGATCGGCTTCACGTTATCGTCGGACCACTCGACGCCCGCAGACAACGTCGTGTTGCGGGCGTTGAAGTCGCGGGCTACGTGCGCGTCGAGCCCCATGTGATTGTAGTCGTGCTCGGTCGACAGGCTGCTGCCGAAACTGACCAGGCCGAGGCGGCCCAGCGGGCGCTGCCATTCGGCGCTGCCGGCGAACCGCGTGTCCTTGAAGCTGTCGTCGAGCGGTAATACTCCGGCGGGGACCCTGAAATTTCCGCCTCCTGTTGCGACGGTGCCGCCCGACGTGCGCGTCAACGTGATGGGTCGCGGAAACGCCTGCAGCGACGCGCTCGGTGCCGCACCGTTCGGCGATGCTCCGCTCAGCGTGTCGAAGCTGAACGTCAAGCTCAGCAACCGATCCTCGAGCGGTTGCGTGCGCGCCAACACGTTCACGCTGTAGTCGCTAACGCGGTGCTGCTCGCTATAGTAGAGGCCGCCCGTATCGACTCGCCATTGGCCGATGTCTTGCGCGATGGCTGCAGCGGGCGCACTCGTGCCCAGCAGTCGCGCACGTAGCCGTAGCCAGTGCCGTGCCGAGCTCCCGACCGCCGGGCGATGGAGCCGAAGCCGAGCGTTTCAATTGCATCCGCAGCCTCCGCCGCCGAAGCCCTGCCCACCGCTCGAGGCTTCCTTGCTGAAATAGATGTGCTCGTCGATTGCGGAATCGAGCGGCTCACTGACGATCTGCATGTCGTCACGTGCCAGTACCGAGCGCTCCCACGGCCTGACGCCGACGTGCGCGCATCCCGCGCCCGCGGCGCACGCCGCGACCAGCACGCAAATCCTTATTGTCCGCATCTTGAACTCCTGTTGTTGCGTTTATTTGCCGCCGGCCAAGGCAGCTCCGATCTGTGCTTCGTATTGCGCGGAATCCGTGAGCCTGAACCCGGCGTGTGTTGCGAGCACGTTGCCGGCCGCATCGAGCAGGAACGAGCTCGGCATGGCCTGAACGTCAAACTTCTGCGCGAGCTTGCCGGTCGGGTCGAACCTCAGGGTAAAGCGCGCCGGCACTTCCTTCAGAAACTTGTCGGCGACGCCCTTGTCGTTGTCGAGATTGACGCCGATGACTTGAAGCCCTTGGCTGCCGTACTTGGTCTGCATCTGATTTAGCCAGGGGAACGAGCGCCGGCACGGGGCACACCACGAGGCCCAGAAGTCGACCCAGAGTAGCTTGCCCTTGATCTCGCCGAACTCGGCCGGCGGCGCCGCTCTTGCCGGCGAGCCAGCGATTCCCAACAGGGAAATCAGCACCGTTGCTGCAACCGCCGCCGATACGCGCCGACGCCACGCCGCCGACGACTCGCACACGATTCTCGTTTCAAGTTTCGATCCCTGGTCTGCATCGCAGGCCGTTTACTGTTCCGGTCAGCCCATCACCGGGCTAGTTACGAACACTCGCAAGCGAACAAACGTCGCGGGCCCACTTGGGTTGACGGCACTTCGCGCTGCTCATGACGGTATGAACCTGCTACGCTTTAACAACCCGCGAACGCTCAGACAATCGCCCCAGCAACAATCGGCGAGACGACGCAACACGCCGTAGCACGGCTATCGGGAACGAGACGCGTCCGCAAGACATCGACAACCAGTTCCACCAGAACAAACGAGCGACCATGGCATCGAACAACACGAACACACACCGCTGGCGATTCTTCCGAGCCGGCGGAGTCGATCAAGTTCAACTCCGCGATGGCAAAGACATCGCGAACCTGGCGTCGCTCGATCAGAAGCTGTGGATGGCGCTGGCCGTGCCGACACGCGGCACGGAGCTCGATCCGAAGACGGCCGACCTGATCGACACCGACAAGGACGGCCGCATTCGGCCACCGGAAATCATCGCCGCCGTGCAGTGGGCCGACGGGCGTGCTGAAGGACGTCGGCCATCTGATGAAGGGCGGCGACTCCGTGCCGCTGGCGGAAATCGCAGATCGCGAGCACGCTGGCGGGCGCGAAACGAATTCTCGCCAACCTGAAAAAGCCCGACGCGACGGCGATCTCGCTCGCGGACGTCACGGACACCGTGAAGATCTTCGCGGAGACGAAATTCAACGGCGACGGCGTCATCATCGCGGAAGCGGCCGACGACGCGGCGGTACGCAAAGCGATCGAGGACGTGATCGCCGCGCTCGGCCCGGTCACCGACCGCAGCGGCAAGCCCGGCGTCGATCAGGCCAACGTCGATCAGTTCTTCACCGAGGCGCAAACGCTGTCGACTGGGCCAGCCACAGGGCGAAGCCGACAAGACGCTGACGCCGCTCGGGCTCGACGCCACCGCCGCCGCGTCGGCGGCGATCAAGGCCGTGCAAGACGAAGATCGACGACTATCTTTGCGCGCTGCCGGCTCGCGGCTTTCGATGCCGCGCGCTGGCGGCCGTCAACCGCGACGAGAAGGACTACGCCGCGCTCGCGGCAGCACGAGCTCACGATCCACTCCGCCGGAGATCGCCGCGCTGCCGATCGCGAAGATCGAAGCGAACCGCGCATTGCCGCTCGCCGAGGGTTGAACCCGGCCTGGGCGGCGGCCGTCGCCACCCTGCGCAGCACCGGCCGTCACGCCGTTGCTCGGCAGCAGGACCGCGCTGACCGAGGCTGATTGGCGGCGCTGTTCAGGCGAAAGTTCGCGGCGTATCGACGCCTGGTCCGCCAGCAAACCCGCTCACCGCGGTCGAGAAGCTCGGCCTGCCGCGGCTGCGCGAGCTGCTCGCCAGCTCCGCACTCACGGCGAAATCACCGCGCTCATCGAGCAAGACGCCGCGCTCGAAGACGAGTTCAAGCCAGATCGCATCGGTCGAGAAGCTGGTGCGTTTCCAGAAGGATCTGTACGAGCTGCTGACGAACTCGGTGAATTTCGCCGACTTCTACGGCCGCACGGGCGCAGTGTTCCAGACCGGCACGCTGTACCTCGACGCACGCAGCTGCCATCTGTGCGTCGACGTGACGGACGCGGGCAAGCACGCGGCGCTCGCCGGGCTCGCCGGCGCTTACCTCGCCTACTGCGACGTCACGCGCGCCGGCGGCGAAAAAAAAGACGATCTGCGCCGTGTTCACGGATGGCGATCGCGACAACCTGATGGTCGGCCGCAACGGCGTGTTCTACGACCGCGCCGGCATCGACTGGGACGCGACGATCACGAAGGTCATCGACAATCCGATCAGCATTCGCGAAGCGTTCTGGTCGCCGTACAAGAAGTTGGTTCGGCTGATCGAGGAACAGATCGCCAAGCGCGCGGCCGCCGCCGACGCCGCCGCGAACGCGCAAGGTCGGCGCAAACCGCCACGACGGCCGCGACGTTCGACCAGTCAAACCTGCGCCGCAGTCCTACAGAAGAAGATCGACGTCGGCGTCGTCGCCGCGTTGGGCGTAGCGGTCGGTTCGATCGGCACGGCATTGTCGTTCCTTGCGACGAAGCTCTTCGATCTCTCGGCCTGGCAGATCCCGCTCGTGATCCTCGGGCATCATGCTCGTCATCAGCGGCCCCGCGATGGTCATCGCGTACCTGAAGCTGCGTAAGCGCAACCTGGGGCCGATCCTCGACGCCAACGGCTGGGCGATCAACACCGTGGCCAAGATGAACGTGCCGTTCGGCGCGTCGCTCACGGACCTGCCGCGGCTGCCGGCCGGCGCGGAGCGCTCGCTGGAGGATCCGTACGCCGAGAAGCGCAGCCCGTGGCCGAAGATCATCGTCTTCTTGATCGTGCTCGCGATCGCGTACGCAGTCTTGAACCGCTTCGGGCTCATCCACGAATGGACCGGCGGTCGGCTCGGCAATGGCCCCGCGGCGGCCGTGCGCGGCAGCCGGCTGCGCCGCCGCCCGCGCCGCGCAACCGCCGGCGACGCAGTAGGCTTCGAGCGGCGCGTTATCACTGGCGATGGGACGATGATCGACAACGAGCTGTTCGCCGATCTCGGCATACCTCCCGACTACGGAGCAATCCGCGGCGCCCCGCCTATGCCGACGCGGTGGATCTCGAGGACGTAGAACCGAACATCGTCGGCAAACCGCAACGGCTCGCGCCGTCGACGGCGCGCTCCTGGCGGCAGATGAAGCAGACCGCCGCACTCGCCGGCGTGGAGTTGCTGCTGGTTTCCGGCTTTCGCAGCGTCCGCCAGCAAACGGATCTGTTCCGCCAGAAGCTCGCTGCGGGCCAGCGACATCGAGGCCATCCTGCGCGTGAACGCAGCGCCGGGATTCAGCGAGCACCACACGGGCCGCGCCATCGACATCGCGACGCCGGGCACGCGCCCGCTGACCGCAGATTTCGAGAGCTCGAAAGCATTCGATTGGCTCACCGCCAACGCCGCGACGTTCGGCTTCACGATGCCATACGGCCGCGACAACGCGTTTGGATTCGAGTTCGAGCCGTGGCACTGGTCGCAACTCAATCTGCGATCGAAGCGCAGCGCGTCCGATCCAGGTTTGACACCGGCGCCGCGCGCCCAGGCCAGGTATTTTGCGCGCCACGGCACATACTTCCTCCTTTGCGGCCGGCTAGGCTGAGACATGGCGGCTCGTAGGCACCGGCGCGTTTTTCGCAGCCCTCTAGCGGGCCTATTGTTGCTCGCCGCGCAACTCGGCTTCGGCCAAGGGCCCGAACCGCCAAGCGCCGAAACGACCTCGGCGTCGCGCGCCGACCTCGAGCGGCTCGGCGCAACGATTCGCGCGATTCACATCACGGTCGACAACGTCTTCGATCTGACCAATCCCGAGGAAGACAAGCAGCTCTATCGCTGGGCGAACCGCGTGCACGTTCGCACGCGCCAGAACGCCAGTCGCGAGCGTGCTGCTGTTCGAGGTTGGCGATTCGTTTCTCCGGCCGGCAGCTCGAAGAGTCGGCGCGTGCGCTACGCAACCTCGGCTACCTGGCCGCGGCGACCGTCGAGCCGCACGGCTACGACGCGGCCACGAACAGCGTCGAGGTCGACGTCCGCGTGCGCGACTCCTGGACGCTGGCGCCGGATCTGCGCCTTGAGCCGCAGCGGCGGCAAGAACAAGTACACGATCGGCGTATCCGATAGCAACCTGTTCGGCACCGGCAAGAAAGATCACGGTGCTGCACTCGAGCAACGTCGACCGCAACGAAACGCTGCTCGGCTACACGCGACGCGAACGTGCGCGGCAGTCGCGTGACGCTGAACGTATCGCCGCAGCGGACACCACCGACGGCCACCGTCGCGAGCTCGAAGCCGAGCGGCCATTCTTCGCGCTCGACACGCGCTGGGCGCTCGGCGGCGCCATGCGCGACCAGCAGCGCGTCGACACGATGTACGACCTCGGGCGAGGAAATCGACGAGTTTCGCCACGACGTAAAGTTGCTTGTCTCTCAGCGGCGGCGTGTCGCGCGGCGTCGTCGGCAATCACACCCGGCGTTGGCTGTTCGGCGTGACGTCCGACGAGAACACGTTCGTGCCGACGGCGGCGCACGCCGGTGCCGTTGCTGCTCCCGCGAGAACCGCAAGCTCGTGTATCCGTGGATCGGCTGGCAGCTGCTCGTGGACGACTATCGCGAGATGAGCGAGCTGCAACGACATCGGCCGCATCGAGGATGTCTCGCTCGGGTGGAACGTGTCGGCGACGCTGGGCTTCGCGCAACGAGCACTTCGGTTCCGACCGCGACGCCACTGTTCTTCGATACGCAGGTGCAGAAAGGCTGGGAGACCGGCGGCCCGGGCCGGCTGCTGCTCATTCAGCGCCGCGGCTTCGACGCGGTTCGAGCGCGACGAGTCGCGCAACACTCAGGTTTCGGCCACCGCCCGCTACTTCCGCCGCAACCTCGAGAAGAATCTGTTCTCCGTGAGCTTGAGCGCGCTCGTAACTCGAGCGGATCGACCTCGAGAACCAGGTGCTGCTCGGCGGCGACAACGGCCTGCGCGGCTATCCGCTGCGTTACCAGGCCGGCGAGCGAGCGCGATCCTGAACGTGGAGCAGCGCTTCTTCACCGACTGGTATCCGTGGCGTCTGTTTCGCGTGGGCTACGCCGTGTTCGTCGACGCCGGCCGCGTGGGCGGCCGCGATCCGCGCGCGGACCCGAGCTCTCGGCACTCTGTACGACGTCGGCGCGGGACTTCGGTTGAGCTCGCCGCGCTCGAGCGGCCGTTTGGTCGTGCACATCGATCTGGCGTTTCCGCTGAACCGCTCGCCGACGATCGACCGATCGCAGCTCGTCGTCGACACCCGCGGCTCGTTCTAGGTGAACGGATTGCCGTCGATGTCGTGCGCGCCGGGCAGCGCGCGGATGCGATTCAAGCCAGCGGGTGACGTGCGGCCACTTGTCCGTGTCGTAGCCGGATACCTTCAGTATCGAGATCGGGCCGAAGCAGGAAATGTCGGCAATCGTCGCGCGATCGAGCGCGAGCCAGTCACGTTTCGCGAGCTGCGCGTCCATGATGCGCAGGATGTGATCGCAGCGCGCGTCGATTTCCTCGTCGGACACCTTGATGGCGTCTGGCCGGCGGATCTTCGCGCGCTTCATCCACGGGCCCTGATGCACCTCGTTCGCCGATTTCGATAACCATTCGGCCACCTTGGCCTCGCCTTCCGCGTCGACCGGCAGCCAGCGGCCGCTTGCGTCGTACTTGCGGGCGACATACACGAGACACGCGTGCGAATCGGCTATTGTGAACGCGCCGTCCGTGAGCGCGGGCATCTGACCGAACGGGTTCAGCGACAGAAACGGCTCGCGTTTGTGCTCCGCTGCGTACATGTCGAGCTCGACGAGCTCGTACGGCAGCTTCAGCAACGACAGCAGCAGCCGCACCTTGTAACCATTGATCGACGCCTTGGTTGAATGCACGCGAATCATCTGAAGCCCCTTCATTTGCAGTCGAGATCGAAACCGACACGGCCGTCCGCGCGCGGTTTGGCCTGCTTGTAGAACACCTTGCACTTGCGATCGCCGGCATCGAATTCGACGACGTCCCCGACGTTGAGTCGTTTGACCGTGCCGCTCAGGCTGACCTGCACGACACCGCCACCATAGCCCTGCAGCGCAAACACCTGATCGCGCGCGACCAGGTTGTAGCTCTCGCCGACCTTGAGCCAGAAATCGGCGCCACCCGCGATACCATGTTCGGCCAGGTCGCGATCCTTGCTGGCCGATACCTCGCTCGCCATGAGCTTCAGCTGCTGCGCGGTCTCCTGCGACAGCGTGTTCTGTTTCTGTAGCAAGGCGCTCAGCTCGTTCAGCGCGCGTTGCGCCGCGGGGGTCGACGAGACCTTACGCAGCGCGTCGAGCTTGCCGTTGACCTCGGTGAAGTTGCTCTGCTGCTGCGCGATCAGCGTCTCGACGCCCGGCCCCATGAGCCCCGTCGATCGCAACCCCTTCTGCACGGCGGCGCCTACGAGCGTGCCGAGGATCATGCCGCCGATCACTTTGACGGCATCGCGAAGCTTGGGGTGAAGGAAGCGCCGCCAGAGCGGCGACTGTGCGGGCGCCGGTTGTGCGGGCGCCGGTTGTTCGTTCGCCATCGAGCACCGCCCTAATCGTTGTTCTTGCGGCACTCTAGCAGGGGCCACGGCAGCGTCAACGCGGCGCGGATCCGCCTGGGATAACGACTTTTCGGTGTTTTCCTGCGGAAAGCACGCATTTCACTGGTATCGCCGCCGCCGCGCCGTATAATGCGCGCCTTTTTACCCTCCCCCCGATCCTACCCATGTTGTCCAAGGAACGGCTGCGAAACATCGCGATCATCGCGCACGTCGACCACGGCAAGACCACGCTCGTGGACAAGCTGCTGCGACAAGCGGGCTCGCTCGACGAACGCCTCGTGATCCCCGAACGCGCGATGGACTCGAACGACCTCGAGAAAGAGCGCGGCATCACGATTCTCGCGAAGAACACGGCGATCACCTGGGGCGAATGGCGCATCAATATCGTCGATACGCCGGGCCACGCCGACTTCGGCGGCGAAGTCGAGCGCGTGCTGTCCATGGTCGACGGCGTGCTGCTGCTCGTCGACGCGGTCGACGGCCCGATGCCACAGACGCGGTTCGTCACGAGCAAAGCGTTCCAACACGGCTTCACGCCGCTCGTCGTCATCAACAAGATCGATCGCGACGGAGCCCGCCCTGACTGGGTGCTCGATCAAACGTTCGAACTGTTCGACCGGCTTGGCGCCAGCGACAAGCAGCTCGACTTCCCCGTGATCTACGCCTCGGCGCTCAACGGCTACGCCGGCATGACTGCCGATGTGCGCGATGGCGACATGACAGCCGCTGTTCGAGGCCATCGTCGACCGCGTGCCGCCGCCGGCCGTCGAAGTAGAAGGTCCGCTGCAGCTGCAGGTGTCGAGCCTCGACTACAGCTCGTACGTCGGCGTGCTCGGCATCGGCCGCGTGAGCCGCGGCATCGTGAAGCGCAACATGCCGGTGACGCTTGTGCAGCGCGACGGCACCGAGCGCAACGCGCAGCTCATGGAGCTGTACGGATTCGAAGGGCTCGAGCGTAAACCGATCTTGGAGGCCGGCGCCGGCGACATCGTCGTATTCAGCGGCATCGACGATCTCAAGATCTCGGACACCGTCTGCTCGCGTGGCCAGGGCCAAGGACTGCCGCCGCTGCAAGTCGACGAGCCCACGATCACGATGACGTTCCAGGTGAACAAGTCGCCGTTCGCGGGCAAGGAAGGCAAGTACCTCACGAGCCGGCAGATCCGCGCGCGACTCGAGCAGGAGCTCCTGCACAACGTGGCGCTGCGCGTCGAGGACATGGACGACCCCGACAAATTCCGCGTCTCGGGCCGTGGCGAGCTGCACCTGTCGGTGCTGATCGAGAACATGCGCCGCGAAGGCTACGAGCTGGCGGTGTCGCGCCCGGCGGTCATCGAGAAAGCGGTCGACGGCGTCGTGCAGGAGCCGTGGGAGCAGCTGACGGTCGACTTCGCCGAGCAATACCAGGGCGGCGTGATGACGCGGCTCGCGGAACGCAAGGGCGAGCTCAAGACGATGATGCCCGACGGCCGCGGCCGCGTGCGGCTCGAGTACCGAATTCCCGCGCGCGGCCTGATCGGCTTCCGCACCGAGTACCTGACGGCCACCGCGGGCACCGGCCTCCTCTATCACATCTTCGACGGCTACGCGCCGCGCGCGAGCGGCACGATCGGCCAGCGCATCAACGGCGCGCTGGTTTCGATGGTGAACGGCAAGGCGCTCGCCTACACGTTGTTCGCCCTGCAGGAGCGCGGTTCGCTGTTCATCGGCCACGGCGTCGAGGTCTATGAGGGCATGATCATCGGCATCAACAGCCGCGACAACGACCTCATGGTGAACCCGACAAAGGGTAAGCAGCTCACGAACATTCGGTCCGCCGGCGCCGACGAGAACATCATTCTCACGCCGCCGATCAAGTTCTCGCTCGAGCAGGCGCTCGAGTTCATCGACGACGACGAGCTCGTCGAGGTCACGCCCGTCAACATCCGGCTGCGCAAGAAACATCTGACCGAGAACGAGCGCAAACGCGAGTCGCGCAAGGCCGCCGAAGGCTGAGAGCCGGACTCGTTCGGCCGCCTCGTGCTGAAGGGCGCCCCGGCCGCCCAACCCGAGTAAGAGGGGCATGCCGCTGCCTCGAAACCTCGAATGACGCACGCCAACGGTGGGCCCGCCGGGTCCCGTGCTGATGGGTCCGAAGCCTCTTGCTGCGCAGGGCCGTTCGGCCTAGTGTCATGCTCGCCTTCTGCGAATCGCGTCGAGGATACGAGTTCCCCGCCGTACAACACCAAATAACAACCACCCGGTCGCGGATTTTAAGGAGCACTCATGCGTACGTTCATCGCGTGCTGTTTCATTGCAGTAGCGCCGTGCGTTTTAGCGCAAAACCAGCCCGCGTCAGGCACGGCAAACGCCGGCGCCCGCGTCGGCGACGACAAACTCAGCTGCGAAGCGCTGCAGAAGGAGTTCAGCGAGTTGAGTCAAATCGCGCCGGCGGACGCGGCGCCGGCCGAGGAGCAGGGCAAGCACAAGATAGGCGGGTTCTTTAAGAAGCTCGGCGGGGGCGCCGGAGCGGCCGGCGGTTTGGGTAGCCGAGGCAGCGAACTCGCCACGGCCGCGCAGGCCGCGAGCGCTCTCGGCGGCGGCGGCGGCAGCGCGAGCAATCTCGCAGCGGCCGCCGGGGTGGCACAAGCGGCGGGAGTGCTCGGTGGCGGCAGTGGTACCGCGGGCGGTATCGCAACGGCCGCGGGCGCCGCGCAAGCACTCGGTGGCGGTGGCAACGGCCTGGCCAACGCTGCGCTTGCGGCGGGAGCACTCGGTGGCGGCGGTGGCACCGCCGGCGGCATCGCAACGGCCGCGGGCGCCGCGCAAGCACTCAGCGGCGGTGGCAACGGCCTGGCCAATGCTGCGCTCGCGACCCAAGCGGCCGGAGCACTTGCCGCCGCCGCCGCTGGCTCAGCCGCGGCGGACGCGGAAGCGGCGCTGGCCGAGGAGCAAGGCAAGCACAAGATAGGCGGGTTCTTTAAGAAGCTCGGCGGGGGCGCCGGAGCGGCCGGCGGTTTGGGTAGCCGAGGCAGCGAACTCGCCACGGCCGCGCAGGCCGCGAGCGCTCTCGGCGGCGACGGCGGCAGCGCGAGCAATCTCGCAGCGGCCGCCGGGGTGGCACAAGCGGCGGGAGCGCTCGGCGGGCGCGATGGTGCTGGCGCCCTGACGGCGGCAGCCGCGGCGGGTGCAATCCGTCCGGGTGCGACGCCGGATCTCGCCTCCATCGCTCAGGTCGCCGGAATCTCGCCGGAAGCGATGCGCAGCCAGCAGCTCATGCAGCTCGGGGGCAGCAAGAACTGCTCATGGCTCAAGAATCTGCAATAGTTCGGCTGTTCATGCACGTTTGCCGGCGAGCACCGTGCCGGCCGGGAACAACCGCTGTTTGCCTTTGATCTTGCTGTCGTAGTTGTCGACGAACTCGAACTCGCCTTCGCGCAGCTCGAGCAGCGCGATGTCCGCCACCGCTCCGACGTTCAACGTGCCGCGGTCGCGGAACACGGGAAACGTATGCGCAGCATTGACGGTGGCGCACGCGATCGCTTCGGACACCGACATGCCGAAGGTGAACAGCTTCGACATGCAGTTTGGCAGATCGACGACTCCCGTCGTCTTGCTGTCGGCGTTCCAGTCGGTCGAGAACGTGTCCGGCCAGAACCCCGCCTGCAGGATGCGCTCGACGACGTCCCAGCGCAGGTGCCCCACGCGGCCGAAGCCGACATCGAACCACACGCCGCGGCGGCGGGCGGCGAGCACCGCCGGCAGGATCTTGCCCGTGTCGTCGATGATCGCGTTCGGCGGCGGCGCGAACAGATGAGTCACGATGTCGCCCGGCTTCAGGAGATCGAGCAACGTCGGCAACGGCGATTCCGTCTGGCCCATGTGGATCATCACGGGCAGTCCGAACGGCGTCGCGACTTCTTGCGCCCGTTTCAATGTCTCGATGTCGTTCGCGGTCACGCCCTTCGTGAGCCGCGCTTTGATGCCGACGATCAGGTCGCGATGCGCCGCAATGGCGGCGCGCAGCGCGCCCACGTCCGCGCGAGCGAGATCCATCGTGTCGCCGTCGGGCAGAATGCCGCCGCGACCGACGTTGATCAGCAGCCTGCCCTGCTGCGGTGACGCGCGCGCCACCTTTAGGCCTACGTCGATGCCGTCGGCGCCGTGCGAGCCGGCGTCGATCCAGCCTGTGACACCGTCGGCCAGCACCATGCCCGGCCCTTCGAGCGTCCGCGCCGCATGGGTGTGGATGTCGATGAGCCCCGGCACGACGAGCTTGCCGCGCGCGTCGATCGTGTCGGCGGCAGCGACTGTGATGCTGGGCTCCACCGCCGCGATGCGCCCCTGCACGATGCCTACGTCGCGGATGCCGTCGAGCCGCAGCGACGGATCGATCACGCGCCCGCCTTTGATCACCAGATCGTAGCGCGCGTCCGCCGCAACCGCGGGCGAACCGAACGCCACCGATCCCGCGATTGCCGCAGCAGCCGCGCAAAATTCACGTCGATTGAGCATCCCACTCCCCCCGAAGAGCCCGCACTGATGTTGCTCGGTCATCCCGTTCATCGTCAACCCGCGCAGCGATAACTGAATCGCCGAGCTACTCAGGCTCTCCCGGATCGGGCTGTCGGCTACTACGTATGGCCGTTGCCGGAAGCGGCCGGAATACTGCGCACCAAGGAGACGTCGAGCATGCGAGTTCTCACCGTGGGTCTGTTGGTCATCGGCGCCGCGCTTAACGGCTGCACCGCCGAAGGCCTCTATCAACCGGAGTATCTGTCCAAGGTCTCGCCGCCGTACCTCGCCGAGAACAAGATCGTGGTCCTGATGCACGATCACGACCAGCAGTACACGTTCACCGGCAAACCCACGTCGGAAATCGGCGAGAACATCACACTCACGATGCCGATCGGCGCCATCCTGCGCGAGGTCACCGCAAACACGTTCCGCTCGTACTTCATGTATGGCGTAGTGTTCACGGACAAACTCGTGCCCGACCTGCACTACACGGTCGCTGTGGAGCCCGAGATTCGCAACTTCGCGTATCGCTACGATCGACAGATCGAGGGCGACCTGTTCGACGTTCGCCCGAACGCCGACGGCGGATCCGCAGAGCCGCTGAGCACGATCACTCCGAGCATTCAGTTCGAGCTCGCGCTCACGGCCTATGACGCCGGCAACAAGGTGCTGCTGAAGAAGACCTACGAATCGGGCTGGGTGGCCGGCGAAAGCTACATCGTCACGTCGCGGCCGCACGAACGCGTGAACGCCACGTTCCACCAAGCGCTGCAGGCGGTCATGCAGAAAGTCGCGGACGACATACGACCGTTCTTTGCCGAGGACGAGATCGAACGTTAGCGCTCACGGCCGCAAGCAGGCCTGCGCGCTGCAGGCCACCGCTGGCCACCCCACTACGCTATGATCGCCGCACCAGGCACACGCTTGAGCGTAGGCGCACACGAGGGGGGCCCGCAGGGTGCAAAGAACAATCGACGTTGCCGCGGCCATCGACGCGCAGCCCATCGGCAGGTTTCAGCTGCGCGTGTTCCTGCTGTGCGCTGCCGTGCTGTTCGTCGACGGCTTCGACGTCCAGGGCATCACGTACGTAGCACCCGCGATCAGCCAGGACTGGAAGCTCGCGCGCGGCATGCTCGGCCCCACGTTCAGCGCCGGGCTGTTCGGCGTCATGCTGGGCGCGATTCTGCTGGCGCCGCTCGCGGATCGCATTGGCCGGCGGCACGTGATCGTGTGGTCGTGCGTCGCCTTCGGCATCGGCACGCTCGCAACAGCGTGGGTCGGCTCGCTGACGGAGCTGCTCGGCGTGCGTTTTCTCACGGGACTCGGTCTCGGCAGCGCGCTGCCCAACGCGATCGGTCTCGCGTCGGAATATGCATCTAAGCCGCGCCGCGCGACCGTCGTCACGTTCGTCGGTAGCGGCATCTCGCTCGGCGCGATCGGCAGTGGCATCGCAGCCGCACAGCTCATCGCGCCGTACGGCTGGCGCGCCGTGTTCGTCGTCGGCGGCCTACTGCCGCTCGTGCTCGCGGCCGCGCTCTGGCTCGGTTTACCCGAATCCCTGCGTTTTGCCGCGCTGGTGCCAGGTCGACAGGCCGAGGCCCGCCGTCTGCTCGGGAAACTCACGCCGCGGCGCTCCACCCGGGGACGATGTGCGCATCGTTTCGGGCTCCACGGGGCGGCAAGACCACCGTCGCCAATCTCTTCAAGGAGCAGCGCGGCATGACGACCGTGCTGCTGTGGGTCGCGTTCTTCATGAGCCTGCTGAACGTGTATCTCGTGATCAACTGGCTGCCGACATCGCTTACCTCGTCAGGCTTCACCGTCACCGACGCTGCCGTCATGACGACGTTCTATCACGTCGGCGGAGTCGCCGGGACTTATGTGCTCGGACTCGCGATGGACAAGCTCGGCGCGCACCGCATGCAGATCTTCGCGATGCTCGTGTCGGTCGCGGGGCTCTACGTATTCGCGACCGTCGCCGGCATGACGCAATGGGAGACGACGGCCGTGCTGATGCTCGCAGGCTTCGGCGTCGTCGGCGGACAAGTCGGCGTGAACGCGCTCGCGTCGATGACCTATCCCGTGGCAATGCGCTCGACAGGGCTCGGGTGGGCTCTCGGCGTCGGCCGCGTCGGCTCGATCGTCGGCCCCACGATCGGCGGCATCATGCTCGCTACCGCGCACGATCCGCGCTCGGTTTATCTTGTCTGCATCGCGCCATCCGTCATCGGTATCGCCGCCGTTGCGCTGCTGAAGCGGCGCGCGAGCGCCGCGGCGGCTGTCGCTCTCGCGGCGCCAACGAGTCATTGAGGAGGATCGGCCTTGAGAACGGATTTGGGTTTCAAGCGCATCGCCACCGAGGAGGCGTTCGCCACCAAGGAGCTGATGAAAGCGTATCGCGATCTGCTCGCACGCAAAGGCTCCGACGATATCGGCTTCAACAGCCTGATGGGCTATTACCTCACCAATCCGAGCGAGCGCACGCGCGCCGTCGCTGCACGCCTCGAAGACCTCGGGCAACGGCGCATCGACGACATGGACGCCACGGGCATCGCCATGCAGATCCTGTCCATCACGTCGCCCGGCGTGCAGATTTTCGGCGCCGACGAGGCCGTCAGGATTGGCACGCTCGGCCAACGACGAGCTCGCGGCTGCGATCGCGGCCCATCCCGACGCGCTACACCGGCCTCGCGACCATCGCCCCACAGAATCCTCAAGCGGCGGCGAAGGAACTCGAGCGCGCCGTAACGCAGCTCAAGCTCAAGGGCGCGATCGTGAACTCGCATACCCACGGCGAGTACCTCGATGATCCGAAGTTCTGGGACATCCTGGCCGCGGCCGAAGCACTCGACGTGCCGATCTACATTCACCCGAACACGCCGAGCAACGCGATGATCAAGCCGTTCATGGAGCGCGGGCTCGACGGCGCAGTGTTCGGTTTCGCGGTGGAGACAGGCCTGCACGCGCTGCGGCTCGTCGTGAGCGGCGCATTCGATCGTTTTCCGCGTTTGAAGGTCGTGCTCGGGCATCTGGGCGAAGGGCTGCCGTACTGGCTGTTCCGTATCGATTTCATGCACGGCGCCAGCGTGCGCTCGGGACGTTACGCGAGCCAGCCGAAGCTGCAACACCCGGCCAGCCACTATCTACGCGAGAACTTCTACTACACGACGAGCGGCATGGCGTGGACACCGCCGATTCGCTACGTGCAGCAAGTCATGGGCATGGATCGTCTCATGTACGCGATGGACTACCCGTACCAGTTCATTCCCGAGGAAGTGAACGTGACCGATGAGCTGCCGATTGCGTACGAGGACCTGAAAGCGTTCTATCAGACGAACGCCGAACGCGTGTTCAAGCTCTAGCCGCGGCCACAAGCTCCTCGCTGATCTCCCACAGCCGGCGCGCGGCCGCCGCATCTTGGGCGTTCGGATCGAGCGACACCTCGCGGCTTCGGTCGAAGAACCGGCCGCTGACGGCCGCGAGCTCCGACGCCGACGCTGCATACACGCTGGTCTTCGCACCGGCGGCCGAGGACATCAGCAACGGCCGTGCGAGCACGCCGAACAATTTGCCGAGTGGTCCGAGGCTCGAAAAAATGTTCGTGGCGACGACGCCCGGGTGCAGGCAATTCGCCGTGACGCCGGTACCCGCCAAACGCCGCGACAACTCGAGCGTGAACAGGATGTTCGCGAGCTTCGACACCGAGTAGGCCTGCAAACTCCGATACTTGTGCCGCTCCCACTGCAGATCGTCGAAGTCGAGAGCGGCGCGGCGGTAGGCCATCGAGGCCACCGTCACGATGCGCGCGGGCGCACTCTGCGTCAGCGTCGGCAGCAACAGAGTCGTCAGCAGGAACGGCGCAAGATGGTTGACGGCGAAGACCCACTCGAAGCCGTCGGCACTCACGCGGCGCTGGCGCGCGGCGGTGCCTGCGTTGTTGAGGAGCACGTGGAGTCGCGGGTGCTGCGCCGCGACTTCCTCGGCCATGCGGCGGACGGACTTCAGTGACGCGAAATCCGCGACGACACCGGTGACGTGCCCGCCACGCGACATTCGCGACGTCGCGCGGCACACGGCGCCCACAGCGGCCGAATCGCGCCCATGGATCACGACGTTGGCGCCGAGCTTGGCCAACGCCTCGGCCGCGGCGCGGCCGATCCCGCGTGTCGCACCGGTCACGAGACACGTTCGCCCGGTCAGATCCGTCATCGCTACAGCACCCTACTTCGCACTGGCTCCCCTCCGCTGGCTGGCTACGCGCGGTGCGCGCCCGCCACGTCGCGGACTTCCGCGCTATCAGTGCACGCTCGCCGCGGCCTGGCGTTGCTCGAGCGCCTGCGCGAGCTCCTCGATGCGCCCCACCGCCGCCGGCGCACCGTGCAACAACGTGCGCTTCAGGAACCACGGCCCGACGAACGGCGGTAACCAGAACGCCGGCTCCATTTCCATGCGGTACACCACGCGCGTACCGTCCCCTTCCGGCTCGAGCGTCCATTCCGCCAGGGAGTATTTGAAGTCGCTGCGTTCCGGCACCGCCGTGGCGCGAATGAAACGCGGTTTCACTACCTCGAGACGTTCGACGCGCCGCATGCTGCGGCAGAACAGCAGCAGACATCCCTCGACGCGCGTGTAAACGAGCGGCGTGCCGTCGCTGTCGGGCGGCAGGTAGCTGCTCTCCTTGTAGATGTCGGAGATCTGTTGGTAGCGATCGTGATCGAAGTCCGTCAGGACCGCGTAGATCGCGCTCGGACGGCGCGGCGAGATGAGTGTCGGCCACGACCTGGTAGCGATCGTGGTCGCGTTTGACTTCGATGGTCTTCAGCGTGGCGGAGGACCCGTAGCCCGCCACGCAGCAAACGGCCAGAACCGTGATCAGAGCGCGTTGCGTATCCATCCGCTGCGGCGCATCCCCATCGAGTAGAACTCGGGGCGCGAGTATACTCGCTGGCCACACGCCAAGGCGATTCGAGATGATCCCACCGTCACGTTTCGTTCGAACCGTTGCACTGCTCTGTCTCGCGATCGGCGCGCTGCCGCTGCGCGCCCAAACGAAGAACGCGCAGGACGAAGGTCCTGTGCGGCGCTGGGGAGCTGACGCCAAAGCCTACGTCACGGCGCCGCTGCACGCGGAGCGCAAGCAGTGGGTGAAGTTCGGCAGTACGGTCGCGGCGATCGCTTTCGCGTACCAGCACGACGACGACGTCCGTGCGCATTTCGTTCCGGAAGGCACACCGACCCCGACCACGCACACCGGGCACAACACGCAGGACGCATTGCCCGGGGCGCTCGCGCTCGGCGGCACGTGGCTCGCGGCTCGCGTGATCGGCGATCCCGACGGCCGCCGCGAAGCCGGCACGATGTTCGAGGCGGCGGTGTTCAGCTCGGTGGCGACCGAGCTCCTGAAGAAGGTCGCCGACCGCCAGCGGCCCTACGTCGCCGGCGACCACAGCGGCTTCGGCGAAGGCGGCAACTCGTTCCCGTCGGGGCACGTCACGGGCGCGTTTGCGATCGGCGCGGTGCTCGCAGAATCCGGCAACGATCGGCAGCGCTGGCTGCGGCGCGTGCTCGGCTACGGCATCGGCGCGATCACCGCGTATCAGCGCATGAATCACGACGACGCACTGGTTGTCCGATACCGTCGCCGGCGCCGGCGTCGGCATCGCCACGGCGCGCTTCCTGATGAAGCGCCACGATCCATCGAACAATCGCACGTTCACGATCGTGCCGACGCACGACGGACTCAGCGTCGAGCTTCGTCGCGGTCCTGCGCTGGAACGTGAGCCTCGCTCAGCGCAGCAATCCCAGACGAGTGCGGCCGCAACGGCGAGCGCACCGAGGCTCGCAACGAGCACGGCCGCTGCCAGGCAATCCTTCACGAGCTTGATCTCGGGGTGTCGCTCCGGGTGCAGCCGGTCCGCGAGCCGCTCGACGGCGGTATTCGCGAGCTCCGCGGCCAGCACGAGTGCGACGGCGAGCGCGACCAGCGCCCACCACAGCGGCGCGGGCCGCAACCACACGAGCGCGGCGAGCACGGCCGCGGCGGCGACGAGTTGCGTCTTGAAGCTCGACTCACCGAGTGCGGCGGCGAGTCCGTTGACGGCGAAACCGAGCCGCCGCAGGAACGGCTGATTCTTCACTTGAGGCTAGCGCGGGTTCGTGTGATGCGTGTCGTCCACCATGTGCGAGAGCGACCGCTCGATGCACGGCGGCGCCTCGACGAGATCGACGCTAGCCGCACGCTCGACGCGCGGTGTCAGTTGCCACGGCGCACTCAGCACCGCCGGGTCGTACACCGTGGCCGCCCACTCGAGCGTATCCGCGCCCGTGCGCCGCAAAGTTTCGACGACGCGCAGGTCCTTCGTGTGGAACGCGCCGTCGTCGGTGAGCCACGTTTCCGTGTTGAAGTTCACGCGTCTCGACAACGAGCGTATCGCCGTCCCAGTGTCCCACGGCGTCGCCGAGGAAGCTGGGTTCGGCGTCCTTGCGGTGCTGCCGACCATCCGTGGGCACGATGCGGAAGAAATTGCCGGACACGTCGTCGTACAGAAACACGGCTTCGCCCGGGCGCTGCACGATCTTGTCCGGCGGACCGATGCGCGGCACGCCGGGCGCCAGGCAACGCAACACCGGGTCTTCGCTGACCTGACGCTGGCTGAGATCCGCGACGCGCGCGTCGAATTCCGGTCGATATTGCGGCCGATTCGGCGGCGGCGCGTTGCCCGCGAGCCGCGGGTGGCGGGGCCGCGCCGCCGCAGCCGAAGATGCAGACCGACTTACCCTTCTGCTGCGGCTGCACGAACTCTATACCGCTACCGTTTTCCCAGGTGCCGCTGAAGTCCGGGTGACCGTCGGCGAGCCGCGGCATGCGATCGCTCGTGTTCTGCGCGGCTGCCGGCAGCCCCAGCACACAGCAGCCGAGTAGCGCCAGCAAGCCGAAAACCACTCTCTTTGTTGCAGCTCTCATCGCTAGCTCCATCACTCGCCCGCGAGTTGGAAGAAGTGCCCGTCCTCGTACGTGAGCTTCAAGAGCCACGCGAGGTGTGCGGAACCGTCGCGCGCCATTAGCGCGTCCGCGGTGACGGCAGCACCGCCGGCGACCAGCATCTCGCTCGTGAGGCCCGCCTTGCGCAGCATGGCAGTCGGCAGCGACTCGAGCCGCCACGTCGTGACTTCACCGTTGTCGCCTTTCACGTCGAGATAGATGTAGGTATGCGGATTGATCCAGTCGATCTTGCTGATCGTGCCGGTGAGCTTCGTGCGTTTCGAGTTATCGAACTGCCCCGCAACCGAATGGTGAGCGCCCGCGCTCCCGATGCCGATCGTGAGCAGCGCCACGACAGCGGCTGCAAATGCTTTCGGTCCCATCGCGTCTCCCCCTTCTGCGGATCACCGGACCAGTACCGATCTTAGCGCAGTTGGCCGTAGCTAAAGAATCGTCCACTGCTCCCCGCTGAGAGATTTCAACCAGTATGATGACCACCCCGTCCGTTGCCCCCTTTGCTATTCGCTTTCGGTGGCGCAAGCGCCTCTGTTGCACCGGCCGGTTTGACCCATAAAAACCCTGCAGGACTGCCGGCAACAGTGATTGTGAGTTCCTCGAGTTTTCGGTTCGTCGCGGCAGTCGCCGGAATGGCACTCGCCGCCGTCACGGTTGCCCAGGAGTCCGTGCCTGAGGGCGGTCGCGAGAAAAAGCTGCGCGCCGTTCGTACGGAGAAACCGCCCACGATCGACGGCATCCTCGACGAGAAGGAGTGGGCGCTCGCGGAGCGCGTCGACGATCTGCACCAGATTCAACCGACGGAATACGCGCCGGCCGGCGATCGTACCGTCGTGTACGTGATGTATGACTCGAATGCGCTGTACATCGGCGCGCGCATGTATCAGGACCCGAAGACGCTCACCGCCCGCATCCTGCGCCAGGGCGAGCAGGTGTTCGGCGACGACTGGTTCTCCGTGATGATCGATCCGTTCCACGACAAGCGCAGTGGCTACCGCTTCCAGACGAACCCGAATGGGCTGCGGCAGGAAGCGCTATACCAGAACGTGAGCGACGAGCAGTGGAATTGGGACGGCATCTGGCAAACGGCCGCGCACATGGACGACGAAGGCTGGACCACCGAGATCGCGATCCCGTTCAAGACGCTGTCGTTCGATCCCGGCAACGACACGTGGGGCATCAACTTTCGCCGCGCGATCGCCGTGCGCGACGAGCGCGTGGGCTGGGTCTCGCGCAACCGCAACACCGATCCCAGCACGTCTGGCATCGCCGTGGGCTTCGAGGGTCTCGAGCAAGGCGTGGGGCTCGACATCGTGCCGTCCGTGAGCCATCCGCCAGCGTCACTACTTCAATCCCGGCGAGCGCAAGACGGACACCGAGCCGTCACTCGATCTGTTCTACAAGATCACCCCGAGCCTGACTGGCTCGTTGACGTTGAACACGGATTTCTCCGCCACGGAGGTCGACGACCGGCAGGTCAACCTCACGCGCTTCGATCTGTTCTTTCCCGAGAAGCGCGAGTTCTTCCTCCAGGACGCAGACATCTTCGAGTTCGGCGGTCTCGAGCAGAACGGGCGGCCGTTCTTCTCGCGCAACATTGGCATCACCGAGACGGGCGACCTGCTCGATCTCGACGTCGGCGCAAAGCTGACGGGGCGTGTCGGGCGCTTCAACATCGGCCTGCTCTCCGTGCGGCAGGGAGAGACCGGCCCGGTAGCCGCCGACAACGCTACCGTGGCGCGCGTCTCGGCAAACCTGCTGGCCGAATCGAGCGTGGGTGTGATCTTGACCGAGGGCGACCCGGGCAAGAGCGTGCACAACTCCGTCGCCGGCGCGGACTTCCTGTATCGCAACAGCCGCTTGCCGGGTAACAAGTTGCTCGAGATCAACGCCTGGGCGCAGCAGAGCGACACGGAAGGCATGACGGGCGACCAGAAGGCCTACGGTTGGCGCGTGGCGATGCCAAACAACACGGGCTGGCGGGGCGGCGTACGCTTCAGCGAGCTCGGCGAGAACTTCAACCCGGGCTTGGGCTTCGTGAACAGCCGCGGCATCAGACAGTGGAACTTCGGCACGCAGTACATGCACCGACCCCGCGAAGGCGGCATCCGGTCGATGCTGGCCGGCTTCAACGGCGAACGCTCGGAGTGGCTCGACGGCCAATTGCAATCGCAGGTGATCCGCTATCGACTCATGGAGATCGAGAATCGCCTGGGCGACAAGCTCGCGGTACAGGCCGTTGACGACGAGGAGATGCTGCGCTTGCCGTTCGACATCTTCCGCGGCGTAACGATTCCGGTCGGCGCGTACCGTTTCAAGAACCTGCGCGTGTCGATGGACACCGCGGACCAGCGCAAGGTCTGGGGCAACGCCGCCTATCAGACGGGCGAGTTCTACGCCGGCGACCGCACGGAGATCTCGGGCTCGGTCAACTGGCGCCCGACGGCGCGGCTGCGAACATCGGTGGGCTACGTCTTCAACGACATCGACCTGCCGGAAGGCAGCTTTGTGACGCGGCTCGTGCAGCTGCGCACGGACGTGGCGTTCTCGTCGAAGCTCTCGTGGGTCACGCGCATTCAGTACGACAACGCGTCGGAGCTGATGGGCATCAACATGCGCCTGCACTGGACGCCAGAAGCAGGCCGCGACGTGTATCTTTGTGATCAATCACACGCTCGACGACGTGGACCTCGACAACCGGCTGCGCTCCGCGCTGGCCGAAGCGGCGGTCGAGATCAACTACACGTTCCGCTTCTAAGCCAAGACTGACGTGCCACTCACTAGTCGTCGACCTCATCGTCGTCGACCTCGACCTCGCGGGCGTTGCATGGCGCGGTCGCCGAGCTTTTGGCCCGTGACCTTGACGAAATCGCCGACGGCGAGCTGCGCAATGCCGCTAATGCCCTCGAACTGCGTGCCGCCGTTGGTCGTGACTTGCACGCCGAGCACCGTGAATAGCGGCGGACTCACGCTCTGCACGAATCCCTGGAGCTGCGTGTCCTGCTGCAGGTTCGTACGCTCGACGAGCGTCGCGAGCACGGCGCCGCTGCCGGCCGGCGTTTCGGTACCGCGAATCTCAACGTAATCGCCGGTATTGAGGTTCGCGAGCCCGAACGGCAGCAAGTGCTGTGAGCTCTGATCCTCGAGCCGCGTCACCGCGTCGACCTTCACGGTCACGCCCAGCACCACGAGCGAGTTTACGGCGGCGTTCACGGAGTCGACGGGCGCCACGATGCGCACCGGAGCGGAGCGCCGGACTTCGATTTTCGTGGCAACCAGCACGCCGGCATCGTTGAGCCTGCCCTCCACCTCGACCTTGACGTTCAGGGCCAGGTCGGCGGCCGTGCCGCCTTCGAAGCTGGTGGCGCCGGTGATCGTGACCGGCAAGCCGGACACAGCGAAATCAGTGGTCGACGTGAAGCGCGTAATCGAGCCTTCGACCTCGCGGCGCTCGCCGCCGGTGCCGCGAAACTCGTCGCCCAAGTACTCGACGCTGGTCGCGTGGATGACGCCGCTCGAGAGCGTCCCTTTGACCAGGATGCGTTGGCCGTCGGCGACGGCATTGCCCGGAAAATTCTTCAGCGTCGCAAGCTGGTAATCGACCATCTGCGCGTTGAGCACGAGCAGGCGCTGGACGGCCTGGTTGAGCGCCACCGTGCCGCTGAGCTCGACCTGGCCGCTGACCGGCCGGCGATCGATCCGCGTTGCATTGACGGAGTCGTCGTACCGCACGAGGCCCGAGACCTCGACGGTGTCACCCACCGCCAGAGTCGACAACGCCGGCGGCTGGATTGCGCTGTCGAACGAGGTGTCCGCGGTGATGCGGATGACCTGGCTCAACACGACGAATGTGTTGGCCACCGTGTCGATCGACGCGATGGGTCCTTCCACGTTGTTGTCGAAGCGTACCGACGTCGCCACGCCGGTGGTGCCGCCAGAATCGAGCGTGCCCTTCACGAGCACGACGTCGCCGATCCCAAGGTCGCTCTGTGCGCCTGCGTCGCCATCGATCGTGAACGTGGCGCCCGACGTGTCGTAGTGCACGCCGTTGACGGCGACGCTGCCGAACGCGCTGACGGTGCCGTAGGACGCGATCGCGGGCGAGCCTGTTCGATCGATGCCGGCCATGTTGTCGCCGGCACCGCCGCATGCCGCGAGCACGAGCGTGGCCGCGGCGACAAATGCGATCAGCCTATGCATTGCGTTGGTAATCATTTTCTTCGACCTCTGCGAGCATCGCCCCGGATGAGGTACACGCCCATGCCGACCCGCATACCGCGGTCGTCGACTGCCTTCTTCTCCGTTCCCTTGACTTCGTGCGCGCACGAGCCAGGCGTCGATCTCTTCGAGGAACGCCTGCCCACGCTCCCCGGCGAACTTCGCGAACGCACGCGCATAGCGTGGCGCCAGACGCGGAGTACTCGCCATGCCCTCGAATCGTGCGGGCTCCGTGCGCTCCGTGTTCACGTTGTGCACCAACGTGGCTCCGTGATCGTGCAGCGCCACGCCGAGCTGCCGAACGATGTCGGGATCCGCCGGGCCCCGCAGGTAATCGCGCGCGAGTCACGCGGAAGCTGCCGGTGCCGTTGCTCTCGACCAAACCGAGCTGCTGCAGTTCCTTCAGGAACGCCCCGTGCGGCAGATCACCGGCGTAGCGTTTCAGTAGCGCCTCGAGGCTGCGCCGCTCTCCGGTCACGGGCAACACCATCGGCTGACCCTCGTCGTCGAGAAAATCGGGGTCGACGTGCCAGCCCGACAACACCTGCGCCACGCGACTCGAAGGCGGCTCGGACGCCTGCGCCTCGCCGATCAATATGTCGCGTACGCGAGTCACCTCGCGGCGACTCAGGCCCGTGATCATTGCCACGCGCGAGTTGTTCGTCGGCCGGCCCTGAATGCCGTAGTCGCGTCGCGCCACGTCGACGAACACTTCCTTGCTGAGCTCGGCGAACTCGCCCCAGGTGACACCGCTGCGTAGCAGCAACCGCGCGATGGGCGCGAGCAAATGACGACACGCAGCCAGCACATGCTGCTTGATCACAGCAGAGCCTCCGACTTCACATATATGTGTCATACCGAACCACAAATGGTACAGATCAACCGCCAAGCGGTCTAGCGGCCCAACCGAGGAGTGGCGTGGACGGCACGGGGGCCGGGGCGCGGGGGCCGGTGCTATGCTCCGGCGAAACAATGGCGATCGGGGGGCTTACGCCATGCGCTGTCACCGCAGTGTACTGCTTTCATTGCTCGGATTGTTGTCGGTTGGCGCGGCGAACGCCACCGACGTCGCCTTATGTACAGACCGTGGCCGCGCGGTGCTCGAGCTTGCCGATGCGCAAGCGCCGCAGCAGGTCGCGAACTTTCTGAAGTACGTCGACATGAGCTACTACCCGGGCACGGTCTTCCACCGCGCGAAGGCCGGGTTCGTCGTGCAAGGCGGCGGCGTCGATCGCCAGCTGCGCAGCCGCCCGACACTGCCGCCCGTTCAGAACGAGTCGAACAACGGGCTCAGCAACCGACGCGGCACCGTCGCTGCGGCGCGCACCGAGGACCCGAATTCCGCGACCGCTCAGTTCTTCGTGAATCTCGAGGACAATCCGGCCTTGGACGGCGGCGCGAAAGCCCGGCTACACCGTGTTCGGCCGCGTCAAGGAAGGCATTGCGGTGTTCGACCAGATCAGCCGCCTGCCGACGCGCGCGGCGGGACAGTTCAAGGGCGAGGTCCCGAATCCGATCGTCGCGATCCGCTCCGTCGCGCGCATCGACGAAGCGGCGCTCACGGAGTTGCCGAAAGACGGGATTGATGCCGAGCTCAAGAGCCGCATCGCTGCGGCCGCCGCTGCGGGCGATCACGCCGCGACGCTACGCCTGATCGGGCAGTATCACGCGCTCTGCGCCAAGGAGGACGCGGAGATCGCAATCATGGATGCGCAAGCAGCGTTGGCCACGAACGATTTGCGCCGTGCAGTATTCGTTCTCGAGGAATACTTCGCCACGACGGACCAGAAGCACCCCACGTACGAAACGGCGTTGGCCCTTTACCGCGAGGCCGTGCCGGAGAACCAACGCAGCCCCGCCCAACTCGTGACCGACTGCGCCGCGCCGGAGCTTCCGACCCTGCCCGACGGCACCAAGGCGAACCTCGACGAAATGATGGCCGGCCAGAAGAAGGTAAAGGAGTTCGTCGCCGCCGGTGCGACCTACCTGAAGTGCCTCACGAAAATCATCGATAACAAGGAACGTCCGATCGAGGAGCGCAACGGGGCCGTCAGCGAGCACAACCGCATGGTCGGTGCCATGGAGCAGGAAGCCGCGGAGTTCAACGAGCAGATCAAGAAATTCAAAACGCGCGGCTAACCGCGCCGCGCGCGCGGGAACGACTGGAGTACCATCGCGGGCATGAGCATCGACGTGCATGGCGCCACGGGCGACACGCGGCGCGCCACCACCGGCGCGCAAGCAGGCGCGCTGCCGGTCGTCGGCCACCGCATCGCCGGGCGGCCTGACTTGGGCGGCACGCGGCGCGTCGAGATCTTCAACCCCGCCGCCGGCACGGCCATCGCAGCCGTGACGCTCGCGGACCGCACCGTCGTCGATCGCGCGGTCGCCGCCGCGAAAGCCGCTCTGCCGAGCTGGAGCGATACCGCTGCACTGAAACGCGCACGCGTGTTGTTCAAGTTCAAGGAGCTGCTCGAGGCGCACCTCGACGAGCTTGCGGCACTGATCACGCGCGAGCACGGCAAGACCCTGAGCGATGCGAAGGGCGAGCTCACGCGCGGCTTCGAGGTCGTCGAGTTTGCCTGCGGCATCCCCCAACTCCTGAAGGGCCAGCACAGCGACAACGTTGGCGGCGGCATCGACAACTGGTCGCTGCGCCAGCCGCTCGGCGTGTGCGCCGGTATCGCACCGTTCAATTTCCCCGCCATGGTGCCAATGTGGATGTTCCCCGTGGCCATCGCGTGCGGTAACACGTTCGTGTTGAAGCCAAGCGAGCGCGACCCGAGCACGTCGCTCCTGCTTGCCGAACTGCTCGAGCGCGCGGGGCTGCCGCCCGGTGTGCTGAACGTGGTACAGGGCGACAAGGAAGCGGTCGATGGGCTGCTTGCGCACCCGGATGTCGCCGCCGTGAGTTTCGTGGGCTCGACGCCGATCGCCGAGTACATCTATGCGGAGGGCACCCGGCACGGCAAACGTGTGCAGGCACTCGGCGGCGCCAAGAATCACATGGTCGTAATGCCGGACGCCGACCTCGATCTCGCGGCCGACGCGCTGGTCGGCGCAGGGTACGGTTCGGCCGGCGAGCGCTGCATGGCGATCTCCGTCGCGGTCGCGGTCGGCGACGTCGCCGACACACTCGTCGGCAAACTGGCCGCGCGCATCCGCACGCTGAAGGTTGACGGCGGCGACGCTACGGGCGCCGACATGGGGCCGCTGATCACGGCAGCGCATCGCACCAAAGTCCAGGGCTATATCGAGGACGGCGTGCGCGCCGGCGCCACGCTCGTCGTCGACGGCCGCGGCCTTAGCGTGCCGGGGCGCGAGCGCGGGTTCTTCCTGGGTCCCTGCCTCTTCGATCACGTGCGGCCCGACATGCGGATCTATCGCGAGGAGATCTTCGGCCCGGTACTGTCGATCATGCGCGTGCCCGATTTCGCCGCCGCGCTCGAACTCGTGAACGGGCACGAGTACGGCAACGGCGCAGCCTGCTTCACGAGCGATGGCCGCATCGCACGCGAATTCACGCGCCGCATCAAAGCCGGCATGGTGGGAATCAACGTGCCGCTGCCGGTGCCCATGGCGTTTCACTCGTTCGGCGGCTGGAAACGTAGCCTGTTCGGCGATCACCACATCTACGGCGAAGAAGGCGTGCGGTTCTACACGCGCTACAAGTCCGTGATGCAGCGCTGGCCGGGTAACACGAGCCGCGGCGGCGGGCCCGAGTTCACGATGCCGACCAACGATTGAGCTGGGCCAGAGTGCACCGCCGTATGCATTCATCTTCTGGCCGCCCGCTGGCCGCGAGCGTCTTGTCCCTGACGACGGCGCTGCCGATTCTCGCGTACGCGCAGGCGCGGACGCAGCCCGAGGAAATGATCGTGACCGGCACGCTGATCCCCGTGCCCAAACGCGAGATCGGTACCGCCGTCTCCGTGATCGATTCACAGGAAATCGAGCTGCGTGGTTACGATGGGCTGGCCGACCTGCTCCGTACGCAGCCCGGCATCGGCGTCACGAACACGGGCGGCGCCGGCAAGAGGACGGTGCTACGCATCCGCGGTGAAGAAGGCTACCGCACGCAGCTTCTCATCGACGGCGTCAAGGCCGTCGACCCGAGTGGCCCGCAGGTCGGGCCCGACTTCGACAGTCTGCTCGCGACCGGCGACCTCGAGCGCGTGGAGATCCTGCGCGGCCCGCAGGGGTTCATCTACGGTGCGGATGCCGGTGGCGTCGTAAACGTCATGACGCGCCGCGGCAGCGGCCCTTTGGGTGGCCGACTGTCGCTGGAAGGCGGCTCGTTCGGCACGCGCCGCGTCAACGCGAGCGTTGCGGGCGGCACCGACGCAGGCGACTATTACGTCTCCGTCAATGACTTCTCGACGGACGGTTTCAACTCGCAGACCGCCGACACCGTGCTGCGCGATCGCGACGGTGCCGACAATACGACATGGCACACACGGCTCGGCTGGAACCTCCGCAACGATTGGCGGCTACAGCTCGTCGCGCGCAACGTCGACGCTTCAGATCAATATGACGGCTGTTTCCAGCCCGTCACCTCCGCCACGGTCTACGACTGCATGGCTACCACGGGCCAGACCACCTACAAGGTGTCGGGCGACTACGGCGGCAGCCACGTGACCCACGCGTTCGGCTACAGCAGCATCGACGTACGGCACGACAACTTGTCCCAGGGCTCGAGCACGTTCGCCACGCACGGCCAGCTCGGCCGCTTCGAGTACACCGGCAGCTATCGGCCGACCGACGCTCAGACGCTCGTATACGGCGTGGACTTGCAGGACGAACGTGTCACGAGCGGCGAACACCAGCAACGCAACCAGAACGGTTACTACGTCGAGTACGAAGGGGAATTCGGCAAGGGTGTGTTCTTCACCGCCGGCGCACGCTCCGACAATAACGACGACTTCGGTTCGCACACGAGCGGCCGCGTGAGCGGCGCCGTCGTTCGCGAGCTTCCGGGCGGCAACGCCGTAAAATACCGCGCGAGCTACGGCACCGGCTTCCGGGCGCCAAGCCTGTTCGAGATCGAGTACAACCGCAGCCCGTTCGCCTACCCACCGGCCGCCGGCGTGGCGTTGGCGCCCGAGGAAAGCAAAGGCTACGACGTAGGGTTCGATTTCGACGCCAGGAACGGCCTGCACTTCGAAGCGACGCTGTTCGACCAGCGCATCACGGACGAAGTCTTCTTCGACCTCACCACCTTCTCCGGCTATCTGCAATCGCAGGGTGAGAGCGAATCGAAAGGCCTCGAGCTCGGGCTGACGGTGCCGATCGGCAAACGCCTCGAGCTTGTCGCGAATCTCACGACGAACGACACGGCCGACACCTCGAATCAACAGCGGTTGCGGCGACCGAAGCGTTACGGCAACTTCGGCATCCAGTATGCCGCCGGCGACCAGCTGCACCTGCTCGTGAACGCCCGCTTGGCACGCGATGCGCTCGACATCGATACGCTCAGCTCGAGCCCCGTGCCGCTACCCGACTACGCGGTGCTCGACGCGTCGATCAGCTACTCGTTCTCCGAGGTCTTCGACGTGTATGGACGCATCGAGAACCTGGCCGACGAGAGCTACGTCGAGGCCGTCGGCTTCAATACGGCCGGGCGCGCCGGGTACGTAGGCGTGCGCATGCGATTCTAGTCATGGCGTTGAGGAGCGAACTGATGCCGAACGGTCTGCTCGCAATCAGCGCACGCGCGGCGCTCGCTGGCGCGTTCGCGCTCGCGACGTGCGCCTGCAATGCACCGCAGCAGATCAGCGACAGCGGCTTCGGCGCGTACGAAGTCAGCCTCGCGCCCTGGGACGATGGACTCGCGATCAGCTGGTACGACACCCGCAACGGCAACGCAGAAATCTACGTGCGGATGCTCGACGGCGAGAAACGCGTGAAGGGTGGCGAGCTCCGCATGACCTATACGGCGGCGCAGTCGTACGAGCCCGATCTCGCCATCTTGGGCGACGGCCTCGCGATCGCGTGGTACGAGAAAGCTGCAGACACGAGGCCCTCGGCCCAGCTCGGCGTGTTCGAGCGCGGGGGCAAGTCCGTGTGGCAGCGAACACTCGGTGCCTCCGGCAACACCCGCAACCCCGTCGTGCGGACGTCTGGCGGCGCGCTGTTCTGCGCCTGGATCGAAGCCGACGACGCCGGTGCCGAAACCGTTCGTGGCGGCTGGTGGAACGCAGACGGCACCGTTCGGCAAGCGGCAGCGATTTTAGGCCCTGCCGGCGACACCACGTGGAATTTGAACGCCGCGATCGACGCCGACGGCACCGCGTACGTGGTCTACGACAGGGCTGTGGATGCGGCGCCCGAGGAGCTGTTCGTGGCCAGCCTCTCGAATGGCACCAGCCGGATCGCCCAGCTGACGCCGGCCGACGGCTTCCGGTCGAAGTACCCGGACCTCGCACTGGCCGGTGACCGAGCGGCTTTGACCTGGTACGACGAGCGCGACGGCAACCGCGAGGTGTACCTCGCCGTCGGGTCCCTGGCGGAGCTCGACGGCAAGATCATCGCGCACGCACAGCGTGTCACGACGACGGCGGGCGACTCGATCGGTGCCTATCTCGCCTGGAACGGCGACCGGCTCGGCCTCGTGTGGTCAGACGCCACAGTCGGCAACTATGAGGTGTACTTCGAGCCGTTCGCCGCCGACGGCCGCAGCGCAGGCCCCGTACAACGGCTGACGACGACGAAGCCGCAGTCCCTGATTCCTGCTATTCGCCCGTGGCGCGACGGCTTCGCCATCGCCTGGAGCGAGGTGACGTTCGGCCGAAACGGGGGCCACAGCAGCGACACCCGCTCCGAGGTACTGATCGATTTTCTGCATTGAGAGTGCATCGAGCGCACTGGAGTAAGAGCCATGACATGTCTCCGCCGTTGCGTCGCCGGCCGTGTTGCAGCACTCGCCGCACTCGCGTGCTGTGCGTCAGCCGCATGGTCCCAGCCCTGCCCCAACGTCCGCGACCTGCTGCTGACAAACGGCAAGATCCACACGCTGGATGCCGCCGACCAGATCGTGGAATCGGCGCGCGTGATCGGCGACAAGTTCGCTGCCGTCGGCCGCGGCAAGCTCGGTGCCACGCGTTGCACCGAGGTCGTCGACCTGAAGGGCCGCACGGCGGTGCCGGGGCTCATCGACAACCACAATCACATTGTCCTGCTCGGCTTGCGTCCGGGCCACGACACGCGGCTCGAGTCCGCGGAATCGATCGCCGACGTGCAGCAAATGATCGCGGCGCGCACGAAGGAGCTTCCCGCAGGCGAGTGGATCACGGCGATCGGTGGCTTCGACATCAATCAGTTCGTGCCGCCGCCGGGCGCACCGCGTTTCCCGACACTGGCCGAGCTCGACGCCGTGGCGCCGAATCACCCGGTGTTCATCCAACAGTCGTTCGCCGGGCCGTCCGTCACCAACTCGCTCGGCAAGCGCTTCTTCGAGCAGGCCGGCATAGAGGTTGGCAAAGACGGCGCGCTCGCGGGCAACTTCCCGCGCCGAACGCCGACCACGCGCGCGCTGTACGAGCTCAAGCAACGCCAAACGTTCGCCGATCAGAAGCGGGGCACGCTCGACGCGCAGCGTTACGCTGCGAGCCTTGGGCTCACGACGCATCTCGATCAAGGCGGCTTCCCGGCCACGGGCACGCCGGCCGATGCTGCGGCTCACTTCGACATCTATCACGCCTACGACGCACTGCTCGCGCTGCACGACGAACACGCGATGCTCGTGCGCATGCGCATCAATTTTCTGTATATGGAGACGGATCCGTCCACGCCGTTGCTCAGCGCACGCCTCAAGAACGCGTTCCCGCATTTCGGCGACGGCATGCTGAAGACCGTCGGCATCGGTGAGTTCACGGCGGGAGCCAGCCCGATCATCGGCGAGGCCAGCGACGTGTGGATGGCCGGCACGCGCCGTGTGGCACAGGCCGGCTGGCGCAACGAGAACCACTCGCTGACGCCCGGCGACTTCAAAACCATCATCGACGGCTGGGAGCGCATCGACAAGGAACTGCCGGCGCCCGGCATCAAAGAGCTGCGCTGGGTTGTCGCGCACGTCCCGTTCATCACGCCCGAGTATGCCGCGAAGCTCAAAGCGCTCGGCGGCGGCGCGAGCGTGCTCGGCGGCTGGCGGTACATCAGCGGCACCGCGCAACAGAACGGTCCACCATTCAAGATGCTGAAAGACAGCGGCATCCCCATGGGCATGAGCAGCGACGGCATGCAGATTTCGCCGATGAATCCGTGGCTCGGGTTGTACTACGTGGTCACCGGACGCAACGCGCGCGGCGACGTGATCAACGCGGGGCAAACACTCGAGCGCAACGACGCGCTGAAGCTCTACACCGCGAACAACGGCTGGTTCCTGCACGAAGAGGACTCGCTCGGCACGATAGAGCCTGGCAAGTACGCCGATCTCGCGGTGCTCTCGGCCGACTACTTCGACGGCAAAGCCGTGTCCGACGAGGGCATCAGGAAGATCCGGTCGCTGCTGACTATCGTGGGCGGCCGGGTCGTGTTCGGCGAAGCAAACAAGCTCTAACGCACAGGCGGGCCGCCGCAGCCCGCACGAAAGGGGGACGCATGGACTGGACCAATGGCAGCCGCCGCGAATTTCTGGGCACGCTGGCCGCAGCGAGCGCTGCTTCGCTGTTGCCGCGCACACTGCTTAGTCAGCCGCGCGCGCGCCGTATCGACGTGCACCAGCACTTCGTGTCGCCGAGCTATTACTCGATGCTGACGGCGCGCAACTCACCGACGTCGCCCGTGCCGGGCCTCGCGGCGTGGAAGGACTATTCGCCCGCGCACGTGATCGAGCAGCTCGACCAGCTCGGCATCGAGACCGCGATGCTGTCGATGACGGCGCCCGGCGCGTGGTTCGGCGACGTGCAGGAAGCACGCAAGCTCGCGCGCGAGATGAACGAGTACGCCGCGGCGCGCATGGTCGGCGATCACAAAGGCCGGTTCGGCCTGTTCGCCGTTTTGCCGCTGCCCGACATCGAAGGTAGCCTGCGCGAGATCGAGTACGCGCTCGACACGCTGAAGGTCGACGGCATCGGCGTGTTCACCAGCTACGGCAACGCGTGGCTCGGCGACGCAAGCTTCGCGCCCGTGCTCGACGAGCTGAACCGCCGCAAAGCCGTGGTGTACGTGCACCCGACCGACGCGGCCTGTTGTCTGGGCTTGCTGCCGAAAGTGCCGAACCAGATGCTCGAGTACCCGATGGACACGATGCGCGCGATCACGAGCCTGATCGTGAGCGATACGGCCACGCGCTGCCCCGACGTGCGGTTCATCTTCTCGCACGCGGGCGGGCCGCTCGTGGGCGTTGCCGGACGGCTGCTCGGCCAGGAGATGAGCGCTGACAATCTCATGAAGACGCCAGCACCGAACTCGCGCCTCTTTCACCTGCGCCGCTTCTACTACGACACGGCAGCGTCGACGAACCCCGTCAACATGCAGGCGCTGAAGATGCTGGTGGGCGTGTCGCAGATCGTGTTCGGCACGGATTCGCCGTTCGTGCCGGCGCCGCCGCAGGTGGCCGGGCTGAAGACCGTCGGGTTCAACGCCGACGAGCTCGCGCGCGTCGAGCGCGGCAACGCGCTCGCATTACTGCCGCGGTTTGCGTGAGCGTATGAGAGGCAACGTCCTGCAGCGCATTCCACCGCCCCTGCTGTACGTCGGTGCGTTGCTCGTCGCCTACTTTCTCGATGGCCGCTGGCCGCTCGTCGAGCTGCCGCCGGCCTGGCACGGAGGCGCGCAGTGGCTCGGACTCGTGCTGATTGCCGCGGGTTTCGTCCACGCCGCCTCGGCGATCACGCTGTTCCTGACCTCGCGCACGACGATCGTGCCGCACCATCGCTCATCGGCACTGGTGACCCGCGGCGCCTACCGTTGGACGCGCAATCCGATGTATGTCGGGCTGACGTTGGCGTACCTCGGCGTTGCGGCGGTGCTTGGCTCCGTCTGGGCGCTGCCGCTGCTGGCAGTGCCGCTCTACGTCATCCACACCCACGTCATACCGATGGAAGAGCGGCTACTCGAGGACGCTTTCGGCGAGGCGTACACGCAGTACAAGACGCGCGTTCGACGCTGGCTTTAGGCGCTTAGAACCCTTCCGCCGGCTCGAGCCTGAGTACTGTGCCGTCGGCCGCCGTGCCACCCGGGCGCAGCTCGGTCGCGACGTAGAGGTAGCCGTCAGGGCTCTGCACGACGTCGCGAATGCGCACGTTCAGCTGCTTCAGCACCGGCTCGCGCTTCTCGGCCTGCGACGGCTGGTTGAACGACACGCGCTGCAGGTTCATGGCGGTGAGCGAACCGACGAGCATGCTGCCCTTCCAACGTGGGAACTTGTCGCCGGTGTAGAACGCGAGGCTCGACGGGCTGATCGCCGGCACCCAGAACATGCGCGGGTCGTCCATGCCGTCGCGGTGATACCACTGGTCGGACGCCAGCGAGCCCGTGTAGTTGCGGCCCATCGACACGAGCGGCCAGCCGTAGTTGTGACCCGGCAGCAGGATGTTGACCTCGTCGCCGCCCATCGGGCCGATCTCGGCCTGCCATAGCACGCCGGTCTCCGGGTTGAACGCGAGGCCGTAACCATTGCGGTGGCCGTACGTGAAGATTTCCGGCTTCGCACCCGCGCGGCCGACGAACGGGTTGTCCTTCGGGATCGAGCCGTCGTCGTTCAAGCGCAAGGTCTTGCCGACGTCACTACTCAAACTCTGCGCCTTCATGCGCAGGCTGTTGTCCTCGGTGCCCGTGCAGCACAGGCGATCGCGATCGCCCACGGTCACGTACAACGTGTTGTCGGGGCCGAACAGCATCTTGCCGCCCATGTTGCCGCTGGTTTCCCACGCATCGGCGACGAAGATCTGTTTGATGTCAGTGAGTTTCTTGCCGTCGAATTTGCCGCGCCCGACCGCAAGCGTCGTACCGCGTTCGCCGCTCAACGGATACGAGAGGTACACCAGCTTGTTGTCGGCGAACTTCGGATGCACCGCGAGCCACTTCAGGCCGTCGTTGTTCTCTTTTGAAGTACCGGCCGGCACGGTGTAGGCCGGCGTGGGCTCGAGCGTATCGCCATGAATGACGCGAATACGCCCGGCTTCGGCTACGAGCAGCGTCTTACCGTCGGGCAGGAACGCGAGACTCCACGGATGGACGAGACCAGTCGCGACCGTCACGACGCGGATCTTGCCGCCCTGCACGTCGATGACTTGCGGCGACTGCGCGGCCGCGACACCGACAAAGAGAACGCCAACCGCGAACGCGAAACACCGAACACAGCGGAGCAGCATGTCGTTCCCCCCCGGAGCGCATCCGTGTCCGATCCTAGCACGCGTCCCCGACCGCCAGGGATGGCGGGAGCGCCGCGATTGCAGGACGCAAATCGCGGCTCGGTGCGATGGAGTAAGATCGCGGCCATGAAACTCGCCAGCATCAACTATCGTGGCCGCGACATGGTCGCCGCCGAAATCGCGCCCGGAGAGCTCGTCGGCATCTCGTCTTTGCCCGGCCGACCTACCTCGCCCACCGGTGTCCACATGCTCGACGTCATTCTCGGCGGCGACCCGCTGCGCAAAGTCATCGCCGAATCGCTCGACGCCACCCGCAACGACGAGAACATTGCACGCATACCGGCCGCAGAGGTCACGTGGTATGCGCCGGTACGGTGGCCCCTCAAAATTTGCGGAGTTGCGATGAACAATTCCGCGAGCAACGAACGCAAAGTCAGCGCGCCGGATCATCCGGCGTTCTTCCTGAAGCCGTCGTCGTGCCTCGTGGGCCACCGCCAGCCGATCCGGATTCGGCGTTACTACGGCAGTGTGCATCCGGAACCCGAGCTGGCGGTGGTCATCGCGCGCGAAACGCGCGACATCCCGGCCGCAAACGCGCTCGACGCCGTATACGGCTACACGATCTTCAACGACATCACCGGCAACGGCATGCGTAACGAAGACCGGTTCCACTATTACGCGCTGTATCAGAAGAAGGACAATCCGGACGAGACCGAGCGTGTCGAGCAGCATCTCTCGTACGCGGGCCGCTACAAAGGCACGGACACGTTCGGCGTGATGGGCCCCTGGCTCGTGACGAAGGACGAGATCGCGAATCCCGACGACTTGAGCGTGCAGTGCAAAGTCGGCGGCGAGACAATCGCCGAAGACAGCACCCGCTACTACAACTACAAGGTGGCGGAGATCGTGAGCTTCATCAGCCAGTTCCACACGCTGTGGCCAGGCGATGTGATCTCGCTCGGCACCGCATTCAAACCGGGCGCCACACGCAAATCGATTCACACGGCGAATTTCCAGAACGTGGCGGGCCCGGTCGAGATCAGCATCGAAGGCTTGGGCACGCAGGAGAATCCGATCGTTATCGAGGACAAGGAGCTCGGCGCGTGGCGGTTGACCTAGACGAACTCGAGAAGCTCAAGATTCGCGTCGCGCTCGAAGACTTGAACACGGCGTTCTGCTATCACCTCGATCACAACGAGGTGGAGGCGCTCATCGATCTCTTCGCCGACGACGTGTACTACACGCACGGCGCCCGCGTGTCACGCGGCAAGGCCGAGCTCGCAAAGGTGTTTCGCGGCCGTTCGACCACGCAAGTCCGCACGTCGCGGCACATGTACTCTGGGCTCACACTTACGATCGAAAGCGCGACACGTGCGCGCGGCACGTCCGTGTGCATGACGTTCGGCGCCTACGGCGAGCCGCCGCTGTCCCCGGCCGTGCCGACGCTCGTGGCCGACTTCGTCGACGCCTACGAGCGCGGCTCCGACGGCAAGTGGCGCTTCAAAGAGCGGCACATCCACCGCGTCTTCGTGGCGCCCGACAACACCGGCCCGCTCGGCCAACAGCGTTGATGGACCTCAGCCTCGAAGCGCCGAGCGTGTATCTCTTCACGGGCGAGCTTTGCACGCGCGCGTACAAGCTGAACCGGTTCGCGTTCGACTTCAAATATCCGAAAGTCCGCGACCGATTCGCGACCGATCCGGAATCGCTGATGACGGAGTACGACCTCACGGACCAGGAGAAGGCACTCGTACGTGCGCGCGACTGGACCGGCCTCGTGGCCGCCGGCGGCAACCACTTCAACGTCATCAAGATCGCGGCGGCCGTCGGCCAGAGCCATCTGCACGTCGGCGCACACATGTGTGGCGCAAACTGGGACGAGTTCAAGCACACGCTGCCGCACCGCGTGGACCTCATGCCGAGCGACCTGCCCGCACTCGCGAAGGCCAAACCCTGATGTCGCGCATTCTCGGCGGGATCGGCATCGCCCACACGCCGTCGATGGGCTATCAGTACGACAAGGGCGTGCGCGAGGGCTTCGACCCGAAGTGGCAGCTTTGGTACGACGGCACCAGACCGGTGAAGCAGTGGCTGCGCGAACGGCGGCCGAGCCACATGGTCGTGATCTACAACGACCACATGAACTACTTCGATCTGAAGGCCTACCCCACGTTCGCGATCGGCATGGCGGCGCACTTCCCACAGGCCGACGAGGGTTACGGCCTGCGGCCGTTCCCGGGCGTCGACGGCGACCCGGATTTCGCGTGGCCGATCGCGCGCTCGCTCGTGCGCGACGGCTTCGATCTCACGTTCTGTCAGGAGCTCGAGCTCGATCACGGCGTGTACTCGTGGCTGCCGTATCTTTTCGATGCGCCGTGGCCGCTGAAGGTGCTGCCGATCGCCGTGAACATGCTGATGCAGCCGGTGCCCACGCCGCAGCGCCTCGCGGCGCTCGGCGCGAGCCTGCGGCGCGCGCTCAACGCGGACGGCGCGAATCGAGACGTGGTCGTGCTCGCGACCGGCGGCATGTCGCACCAGATCCACGGCACGAAGTTCGGCCTCACGAACGAGAAATGGGATCGCTATTTCCTCGAGGCGATCGAGCAACGCCAGGAAGAGCTGCTGGCCACACCCGTCGAGCAGATCATGCAAGTGGCCGGCACCGAGGCCGCGGAGCTCACGATGTGGTACGCGATGCGCACGGCGCTCTCGCCCGGCGCACGCACGCACTACAGCTTCTACACGCTGCCCGCGGTCACCGGCTGCGGCGTCATCGCCCTCGACGAGCGGTAGGGAGCAGCCAGGCCGAGCGACTAAGCCAGCACCCGTCAGTTTGAGGGACCCTGGGGTAGCCGAGCGGCGAGCCGCCCTGCTTCCCGTTACGGTGGTTCCGATGCCAGACTAAGGCTGCCCCAGGGGAAACAACGCCACGATCGCACGCACTCGCCCGTGGACGACGCAGGAGTTCAGAGCTTGAACAGACCCACCTTGCTGCTGACCGCCGGGTTAACGGCCTTGACGCTCGGCGCCTCGGCCGCGCACGCGCATCATTCGTTCGCAGCCTTCGACCGCGACCGGTCGGTCGTCCTGACGGGCACGGTGAAGGAATTTCAGTGGGCGAACCCGCACGCCTGGATCCAGGTGCTCGTCGCCGAAGGGGATGGCGGACAAAAGGAGTGGAGCATCGAGTGCGGCTCGCCGAACATGATGACGCGCCAGGGGTGGAGGAGCCGCACGCTGAAGGCCGGCGATAAGATCGCGCTCGTGATGCACCCCATGCTGAACGGCTCGCCCTCCGGCAGTCTCGTGAGCGTCACGCTCGCTGACGGTAAGGTGCTCGGCCCCGGCGGTACGCCGGCACCGGCAACCGGCAACGCTCCACCGCCCCAGTAGGACCGAACCATGCAGACCCCGAACCCCCGTCGCCCCCTCACGCGCTCGTTCGGTCACGTAGCGTTTTGCGGTTTCGCATTGCTCGCGGCGGCGGCGCTCTCTCGGCCCATCGCAGCGCAAACGCCAACGCCCGCGGGGCTCGACTTCACTGGCCTCTGGATGGGCATCGGCGATGATCCCGATGTGCGCTATCGAAACAGCCGGTTTCCCGCTCCAGCGCCATTTACCGCGAAGGGCCGCGAGCTGTCGCAGTATTGGGCGGATCCGCGGAACAATCTCGGCGCACGTTGCTTGCCCGGCGGGGGCCCAGCCGGACAAATGAACGGAGGCACGTTTTTCCCGATCGAATTTATCCAGCGTCCCGAACAGATGACGATCCTGTTCGAATCGATGCAACAGGTGCGCCGGATCTTCCTCGACGGACGGAAACATCCGCTACCGGACGATCTCGAGAGCTCCTGGATGGGCCATTCGATCGGCCACTGGGAAGGCGACACTCTCGTCGTCGACACGATCGGCGTGAAGGCGGGGTCGCTGAACGGCAGCGGCGCAGCGGTCGTCGTGCGAGCCAGCGACAAGGATCCCCGCATGCCTTACACGGAGACGCTGCATCTCACCGAGCGCATGCGGCTGCTGGACGGCGGGCAGATCCTCGAGGCCGAGCAGACAATCGACGACCCGACGGTCTATACCGCGCCCTTCAAGCTCAAACGCTACTGGAAGCGTTCGCCAGAGACACCGATCCTCGAGTACATCTGTACCGAGAATCTGCGTCCTGGGGACGAGGGCTGAGACGGCTCAAGCGAGGGCGGAAACCCAGTCAGCGGGCCGCTTCGAGTCGCGTCAAGCCAGCAACGGCTGCACCCAGATCCGATACGCGACGATGCCGATGAACGAGACGAGCACGAACAGGGTGAGCGCGAACGGCCCATAACCCGCAAGCCGGAGCCCTTCGACACCGCGCGCCCCCGCGCGCTGCGTGAAAAACGCCGAGATCGCGGCCACGAGCAGCGCGGCGAGTTGCCACGTGAGGAACGACGCGATCCTGCTCAACCGCCGCGTGTAGTCGTCGTCCTCGGGCGCCACCACGCCCACCACGAAGAACGAAATCGCAAACAGAACGAGCCACAGCGCCGCGAACGCGTAGACGACAGATTTCGATTGCATCGAGCACCCGTACCCCAGCCCCTCGACCGTCGGCTAGTGTAGTCCGAGGTCCGCGCATCGGCACGTGCGGCCCGACACGGGCCCTGCCATGATTCGCGGTACAAATTACCTCTGCCTGGAGGCCCAATGACCAGCGACTCGCCCATCGAGCTCACGATCGAACCGCGGATCCGCAGCCTCGGCGAATTCGACGTGCGTCGCGTGCTGCCCGCGGCCGAGCGGCGCGCGGTCGGGCCGTTCGTGTTCCTCGATCACATGGGGCCGGCCGTGTTTCCGCCGGGCAAGGGCATCGCGGTGCGCCCGCATCCGCACATCGGGCTCGCGACGATCACGTATCTGTTCGAAGGCGAGATCATGCATCGCGACAGCCTGGGCTACGCGCAGCTGATCCAGGCGGGCGCCGTGAACCTGATGACGGCCGGCCGCGGCATCGTGCATTCGGAGCGAGCGAGTGACGACATCGCCATCACGTCGCACCTGCACGGCATTCAGTCGTGGCTCGCGCTGCCACTCGGGCAGGAGGAGATGGAGCCGGGATTCATCCACTATCCCACCGCTTCGCTGCCCGAGATCACGCTCGGCGGCGCCACCGTGCGCGTGATCATGGGCTCGGCGTACGGTGCACGCTCGCCGGTCGCGACGCATTCGCCGACGCTGTATCTCGAGGTGCGATTGGCGGCGGGCTCGGAGCTCACGCTGCCGAACGACGTGAGCGAGCGCGCGGCGTACGTGACCGAGGGCGCCGTCACGATCGAGGGCCACGAGTACGGTGAGGGCACGATGCCGGTCGCGCGCACCGGCGCCGACGTTCGCCTGCGCGCGAGCGTGCCGAGCCGCGTGATGGTCGTCGGCGGAGAGCCGCTCGGCCACCGTCACATCTGGTGGAACTTCGTCTCGAGCTCGAAGGAGCGCATCGAGCAGGCCAAGCGCGACTGGACCGAAGCGCGCCTCGGCACAGTGCCCGGCGACGACGAATTCATCCCGCTACCGGACCGGTAACGATCAGCGGCGGGTGCTCGCGCTCGGCGGGCTCGGCAGCGCAACGCCGTACCCGCGGCCTTCGAGGCATGCCGACAGCGCACGCAGGTACTCGCTAGGCTGCGGTGCGGCTTCCGCTTTGTCCTTGTCTCGCGCCTTACCGGCCGTGACCGCACCGACACCCGCGCCGACAGCGGCGCCCGCGAGCACCGAATCCCCGTAGTCGTGGTGCCTGCCCGACGACGCAATGCTACCGACGATGCTGCCGATCGCGGCACCGACAAGCGCGCGGTTCGCGCGCTCGGCGCGCTTATCGCGTTTCGCGTCACTGGGCTCTTCACGGTCCTCGGACACCGCGACGGGCGTCTGCCCCGTCTGCTCGACGGCCCAGTTGTGGCACTCATACCGGTCGCGTCGCAGCTGATCGGCCGATTGGCCGCGCTGCGGGTCGATGCGCAGTGCCGCGAGATCCTCGGCGGCCAGGGCCGCGCCCACGCTCGCGACCGCCGCCGCGGCCGCAATCAGCGCCCGCGCATACGTGCGGCTACTTGACCACATAGTTGCGCCCTTCCATGCAGGCCGTGAACGCGCGCGTGTAGCTATCGGCGTCCTCACGGCGCTTCGTTCCGAGCGTCGGGTCGTAACCAGACTGGTCCGCAGCCCACGTGTGGCACTGATACCGATCCTCGCTCAATTGCGCCTCGGTCTGACCCGCGGCCGGGTAAACATAAAGCTTCAGAGCCTTCGGATCCGCCGCGCTCTCGGTCACGCGCGGCCGGTTGCCGTCCACGCGCACACCCACACCGACGCGCGGGCCCCACCAAGGGGAATACCAGGGGTCGTAATAGCCCCATGGGTAGAACGGGGAGCCGTACGAGTAGCCGAAACCTATGTAGGGCCTGGCGTAGTAGCCGTGGTGACGACGGTCGGCGTGAGCCGGTAAGCTCACCAACGCCGCAGCGCCGATGACTGCGAGTATCCATGCGCGCATACACTGCCTCCTAATGCCCTTTCGACCGTGCCGCGAACGGGTTGGTGCCCGAAGCCGGCCGTGAGAGTACCTTAGCCAATAGTCTCTGAACGTTCGCTGAACCCTTTGGTTGACCTTGACCGCCGCTCGTGCACGTGCGAAGAAGCGTCTTGAGTCTCATCCCCGCCGGCAGCCCCACCAGACCAGGTCCCTCGGAAATGAACGATACGAAGCGCGGCGCCTGCCTGTGCGGGGCCATTACGTTTGAGATTGCGCCCCCTTACCGCTGGTTCGCCCACTGCCACTGCTCGATGTGCCGCAAGCACCACGGCGGGCCGTACGGCACCGGCATCGGCGTACCCCGCGAGCGGTTTCGCTGGCTCACCGGCCACGCAGAGATCAGCCACTACCGGGCCACCGGGGTATTCGAGCGGCCGTACTGCCGGCGCTGCGGCTCGGTGGTCCCGGCAGAATCCCACGACCCGGAGGTCATGCACGTGCCTGCCGGCTCGGTCGAGGGCGACCTCGGCGCGCGGCCCCGCACGCACATCTTCGTCGGCTCGAAGGCGTCGTTCGACACCATCACGGACTCGCTGCCGCAGTTCGAGGCGTATCCGCCGGGCCTCGACCTGCCGATCGCCGCTCCGCCGCAGCCTCCGACGGGCAGCGGTAACGAGCGCGTCGCGGGCAGCTGTCTCTGCGGCACCATCGCATACGAGGCCACCAGCGCACCCCGGCGCATCGTGTGCTGCCACTGCTCGCTCTGCAGGCGCAGCTTCGGCACGGCGTTCGCCAGCACCACGTTCGTGCCTCGCCAAAGCTTCCGTTGGACACGCGGCCGCGAGCGCATCGCCACGTATCGCATGCAGCCGCCTCACAGCTATTCGACGAGCTTCTGCGGCGACTGCGGCAGCCTGCGTGCCGGGCGTGTCGCACGAGGTTCGCGTCGCGCTGCTGCCGGTCGGCTCGATCGACACATCGCTCCCGCCGCTGCCGATCGCGCATATCTTCGTGGCGTCGAAGGCGCCGTGGGACGAGATCACGGATAGCGGGCCGCAGTTCGACGAGCTGCCACCGCCGGACAAGCTCGACGAGCTGTTCGGCTAGCCGACAGCGATAGATGGCAGGAGCAAATCGGCTGCCGACCGCCATGGATGGCGGAAGTGCAGCCATTGCAGGAGCTAATCGGCTGCCGACCGCCATGGATGGCGGAAGTGCAGCCATTGCAGGAGCAAATGGCTGCCGCTACCCCGCGTTGCGGCGGATGAACGCAGCGCCCTGCTCCGCGATCATCACCGTCGGCGCGTTCGTGTTGCCGGACGTGATGCGCGGCATGACCGACGCGTCGATCACGCGCAACCCCGAAATGCCGTGCACGCGCAGCCGATCGTCGACCACGGCGAGCGCGTCTACGCCCATACGGCACGTACCGACGGGGTGAAAGATTGTCGTGCCGAGGTCGCCCGCCGCGCGCCGTAACTCCGCTTCGCTCTGCACAGCGAGCCCGGGCAGCAACTCCGAGGGTGCAAACCGCGCGAGCGCTCTTGCCGCCATGATGCGGCGCGTGAACTTCAGGCCGGCTACCGCCACGTGCAGATCCTCCTCCGTGGCCAGGTAATTCGGCAGGATGGCCGGCGCGGCCGCGGGATCCGCGCTCTTGATGCGCACATGCCCGCGGCTCGTCGGCTGCAGGTTGCAGACGGACGGCGTAATTGCGTCGAACCGGTGCAGCGGCGAGCCGAACTTGTCGAGCGACAACGGCTGTACGTGCCATTCGATGTTCGCATCCGGCTGCGTGGCGTCGCTCTTCGCGAACGCGCCGAGCTGCGACGGCGGCATCGTGAGCGGGCCCGTGCGGAACAGCGCGTATTCGAGCGCCATGCGTGCCTGGCCGAGCAACGTTTTCGGCGCGCCGGTTCAGCGTAACCGTGTTCCGCACCTTGTAGATCGAGCGGATCTGCAGGTGATCGTGCAGATTCGCGCCCACGCCCGGCAGCGCATGGCGCACCGCGATGCCGTGCGCGCGCAGCAAGTCCGGCGGCGCCGACGCCCGAGAGCTGGAGCAGCTGCGGCGAGCCGATCGAGCCGGCCGCTAGCAACACTTCGCGCCGCGCGCGCAGCGTCGTGGACGCCGCGCCTGCGAAGCGCACCGCAACACCGCGTCGCGCGCTGTCGCCCGTCGCGCTGCTTCGAGCAGCACGCGCTCGACGAGCGCGTGCGTTCGCACCGTCAAATTCGGTCGCTTGAGCGCCGGGCGCAGAAACGCCTTCGTGCCACTCCAGCGCACACCGCGCCGCTGGTTCATCTGGAAATAGGCGTTGCCGAAATTGTCGCCGCGATTGAATTCGGTGATCTTGGGTATGCCGCACTCTTCGGCCGCCTCACGCCACGCGTCCAGGATCTCCCAGCTGACGCGCCGTTCCTCGACGCGCAGCTCGCCGCCGGCGCCGTGGAACTCGTCGGCCCCATGCTGGTAATCCTCGGAGCGTTTGAACACCGGCAGCACGTCGTCCCACGACCAGCCGCGCAACCCCTGCGCGGCCCAATGGTCGTAGTCGCTGCGCTGGCCGCGCATGTAGATCATCGCGTTGATCGACGAGCAGCCACCCAACACTTTGCCGCGCGCATAGCCGATAGCTGCGGCCGTTCAACCCTGGCTCGGGTTCGGTCTTGAAGCACCAATCGGTGCGCGGATTGCCGATCGTGTACAGATACCCGACGGGCACGTGGATCCAGAAGTAGTCGTCCTTGCCGCCCGCTTCGAGCAACAACACGCTGACGCTGGGATCGGCCGACAGGCGGTTCGCGAGCACGCAGCCCGGCGGTGCCCGCGCCGACGATGATGTAGTCGAATTCCTGCATCGCGACCGCATTCTAGCGGCAAACGTGGTTGAGGCCGTCGGCGGGGCGCGTAAGATTAGGGGGCGGGGCCCCGTGCCGGGCTGGAAGCAGATGGACGGGGCACGCGACGTGTTACCGCAGCGGGATCCCGCAAGGAGTGAGTCGTGAACGAACAGCGCAGCAAGGACTGGTTTTGGCCGTGGGTGCTCGGCGCCGGCGTCGTTCTGGTCCTCGGTGGCGTCGGCCTCTATTTCCTGCGAGACGACAACACCCCGGCTCCCGCGCCTGTCGCCGTCACACCGCCCCCCGTGGAACAAACGGCCGAGCAGCCGCCGCGCGCCGGTGAGCTTGCCGCCACCGGCACGCTCGATGCCACTACCGAAACTCGACGAGAGCGACGCGGAAGTCGTCGGCGGTCTCACCGAGCTGTTCGGGCAAGACGCGATCATGCAGTTCCTCGTGCCGGAGCGTCTGATCCGCAACGTCGTCGTGACGATCGACAATGCGCCGCGCCAGCAGATGGCACCGAATCAGCGGCCGATAAAACAGACAGCAAGTGCGTTCGATGACCGCTGGTTCGGACGAGACGCTGACGCTCTCGCCCGAGAACTACGCGCGCTATGCGCCGTTCATCGCCGTCGTGCGCCGGCTCGACACGAAGACGCTCGTGTCCCTGTACCGCGGGCTACAGCCGTTGTTCCAGCAGGCGTATGAAGAGCTCGGGCACCCGAACGGGGTGTTCCACACGCGCCTGCTCGAAGTGATTCGGCATCTGATCGCCACGCCGGACGCACCGCTCGAGATCAAGCTCGTGCAGCCGAGCGTGCGCTACAAGTACGCGGACGAGCGGCTCGAGAAGCTCTCCGCGGGCCAGAAGCTCTTGATCAGAATGGGCCGCGACAACGCCACGGTAGTAAAGGCAAAACTCCGCGAGCTCGAAGCCGCTCTGAAGTAGTCGCTTCTTTTCCGCGCCGCCGCGGCTGGCGTCGCGTGCCAATCGTGATGCAGGCGCGAGACGGCCCTCGCGGGACACGCCGGAAATCGCCTCCCTGCGGCTCGTCTGCGCACGTCCCTGTGCGCAGACGGTCCCGCGAGGGCCGTCTCACGCCTGCATCACTTCCTTATCGCGGTGGGCGGCGGCGCTCTTCGTATTTCCCTTCCTTCAGACCCGGCGGTGGTTTGCGGTGCGCGTCGGCTCGCGACCCGACGTGAGCGCAACGCGCGTACTCCACGCACCAGCACGCGAAAAAGATGTGAAGAGGTGTTGCGGACGGCGCCGGTTGCGAGCGCCCCTCGCCGGACCGTCTGCGCACAGGGATGTGCGCAGACGAGCCGCAGGGATGCGATTTCCGGCGTGTCCGGCGAGGGGTGCTCGCAACCGGCGCCGTCCGCAACACCGGGCGCAACGAGTCGCGTCAGTGCACCGCGCGCTACAGCACTATTTTTCGATTTCGAGGAGCTCGACTTCGAAGACGAGCGTCGCGCCGCCGGGGATCGGGCCCGAGCCCTGATCGCCGTAGGCCGTGTCGGACGGGCACACGAGCTTCGCCTTGCCGCCGACCTTCATCTTCTGCACGCCTTCCGTCCAGCACGGAATGACGCCGTTCAGCGGGAACGAGATCGGCTCACCACGCTGCACCGAGCTGTCGAACACCGTGCCGTCACGCAGCGTGCCGTGGTAGTGCACTTTGACCGTGCTCGTCGCCGTCGGGGCCGCGCCCGTGCCGGCCTTGACCGGAATGTAGATCATGCCGGAGTCGCTACGCTGCGCGCCCGGCTCCTTCGCCATCTGAGCGATGAACGCGCCCGCGGCCTGCTTCTCGGTGGTCGCAGCTGCCGCGGCCCGCTCGGTCGCGATGCCCTGAATTTTCGGCCCGTAGGTGGCCAAGTCGACTTTCGCCTGCTTGCCCGTTACCGAATCGGTCAAGCCCGCCGTCACGAGCGCGAGCTCTGCGGCCGTGAGCTTGAACTCTTTGATGTTGCCGCCAATGGCGAGCCCAAGCGCGTAGAAGGTTTTGTCCTGGTCGGTCTGCAAATTCTGAGCCTCGACGGAGGTGACAAAGGACAAGCCGCACGTTAGCACGAGGGCGAGTGTGGCGTGGCGCATGAAACATTCTCCTTGTGCCGACAGCCGGCACGAAGATCGGCACGCTAGCTGAAAAACCAGGACAAAGCCATTACCGGCATTTAACGAAAATGCCGATAACCGAGCTTGTTGCCGTTGCCGTCGGCCCGCTCTCGGCGCCCGCTTTTCTTGCCTGCCTCGGGCGGCGCTGCCAAGATGCTGCGATGCGACGCTCAGCCACGTATCTCGCATGCAGCGCAGCGGCCCTCGCGGTCGCCGTCGCCGGGGGCGCTTTCGCCGAACGCGCCGGCGCCGTCAAGCAATGGTGGCCGCCCGGCGACGCCCGCACATTCCCGGCGGCGACATCCTATTCGAACGAGCACGGCCAGCTCGGCCTGCTCAACACGGGCGGCGCGGTCGACCCGCGCGGCCAGCCGTTTTTCCAGCCGCTCGGGACGAACGGTCGGGCCTGCGTCACCTGCCATCAGCCGGCGGATGCGATGAGCCTCTCGGTCGACAGCATCCGCGCGCGCTGGGACGCCACGGACGGCCGCGACCCATTGTTCGCCGCCATCGACGGCTCGGATTGCCCACATTTGCCGCAAGCCGAGCGCGCGTCGCATTCGCTGTTGCTCGACCGCGGGCTCATTCGGGTGTTCCTGCCGTGGCCGCCGCGTGCGCGCGACGGCTCGGTCGTGGAGCCGGAGTTCACGCTCGAAGTGGTTCGCGACCCGACGGGCTGCAACACGCACCCGACATACGGGCTCCACAGCGCGACACCCACCGTATCCGTGTATCGGCGCCCGCGCCCGGCCGCCAATCTGAAATACGTGACCGCCGCGCAATTCGGCGTCACGCCGTTCAGCATCAAAGACGCGCGGCCGGCCGCTCACGACCCGGCCACGGGCAAGCTCGTGAACATGAACATGATGGCCGACGCGCGCGAGCCGACGCTCACGACGCAGGCCGTCTCGGCCGCGCTCACGCACCTCGAGATGCCGCAGCCGCCGGCCGCGAACGTGCTCGAGCGCATCGTGAGCTTCGAAAGCCAGATTTACGCGGCGCAGGACTGGGACAACGCGGCGGGTGATCTGACGGAGCCCGGCGGGCCGCCGGCGTTCGGCCCCAGAGCGCTCGCAACGGGCCGCACATCCGTGCTCGGCAACAACACGACGGCCTATGTGTTCCCGATCGGCGACGTGTGGCGCTCGCTGCCGCGCAACGGCGATGCAGCGCACGACAGGAAAACGGCGGCGCGCGAGTCGATTGCGCGCGGCCACGACGTGTTCTTCTTCCGCACGTTCTGGATCAAGGACGCGATGCACATCAACACGGTGGGCCTCGGCAACCCCATCAAGCGCACCTGCTCCACCTGTCACGGCATGCACATGACGGGCATGGACACCGCGAACGGCTGGATGGATGTCGGCACGACGAACCTGCCGTGGGCCACGGAGAAGCCCGTGAGCCCATGGGCCAAGGAAAAGCCCGAAATGCCGCTGTTCAAGGTCACGTGCGACAAGGCGCCGGCACCGCATCCGTTCTTGGGGCGTGTGATCTATACGCAAGACCCCGGCCGCGCGCTGATCACCGGCCGCTGCAACGACGTCGGCACGATCGTGCTCCAGCAATTTCGCGGCCTCGCGGCACGCGCGCCGTACTTCTCGAACGGCTCGGCGCGCACGCTGCGCGAGCTCGTCGATTTCTACGACCGGCGTTTCAACATTCAGTACAGCGACGCCGAGAAGCAGGATCTCGTGAATTTCCTGAGCGCGCTATGAGGCCTGCACGACTTGCTTGGCCGATCGCGTGCCTCGCACTCTGCGCGGCGACCCGCGCGGCCGTGCCGCCGGCGAACCACCGCAACTTCGTGAGCTGCCCCATCGTGCGCGATACGCCCACCGTGCCGTGCTGGCTCGCGGAGTACGGCGGCGAGCTCTACTACCTCGGCATCCAGACCGACGTCAGCGCCGAGTTCCACCCGCCGCTGCTCGGGCACAAGGTGCTCGTCGAAGGCTCCGTGAAAGACGGGCCGCGCATCTGCGGCGGCATCGTGCTCGAGCCGCTCAAGATTTCCCCCCTCGCCGAGCTCGACGGCACCTGCAACACGATTCTGCCGGCCGAGGAGCAGTACACCGTGCCGTTCGCGCCGCGGCCGCCGGGGCCGAGCGGCGGGCGGCTCGCGTTCGATGCCGCGCCCGGCACACCCCGCGCGGCACCGGCGCCTCTCACGGGGCCGCAGGAGTTCATGCTGTATTACGACTTCGACATGTTGGTCGGCGGCCGGCATTCGAGCACCTTGAGCCGCGTCTACGAGTACGCGAGCGCGCAGCGCGCACCGAAGCTCGCGATCACGTGCCATCGCGGCGCCACGCTGCTGTCCGGTGGCACGCTGATGGCCGAACGCGAAGGCCTCGGCGTCGAGCGTGCACGGGAGCTCGTGAAGCTGCTGCGCGGCGCCGGGCTCGAGGCCGACACCCACATCGAAGGCGTTGCTACGCTCGCGCCCGCTACCGGCGACGGCGACTGGCGGCAACGCAGCTGCGTCGTCCGCGTGGAACCCTGATTCATCGCAGAAGAACAAGGAATCACCATGCGTAGCCGTGCATTGCTCTTCGGCGCGCTGCTTGCGCTGCCGCTCGCCGCCACCGCGCAAGCCCCTACGTGGGTGGGCACGTGGGGCGCTTCGCCGCTGCCGCCGAGCGCGGCGACGGCTCGCTTCCCGGCCACTCCGGGCTTCGCGAACCAGACGATCCGCCAGATCGTGCGCTTGAGCGCCGGCGGCGATCGGCTGCGCCTGCGGCTCACGAACGAGTTCGGCGCGCAGCCGCTGCGCGTCGGCGCGGTGCGCATCGCACTCGCGGACGGCACGGGCGCGCTCGTGGCAGGCACCGAGCGCGTCGTGAAGTTTGCCGGCAAAGGCGGCGCCACGATTCCAGCCGGTGCACCGCTCGTGAGCGACCCCGTCGAGCTGCGCGTCGCCGATCTCGCGTCGCTGTCCGTGAGCCTGTACTTCCCGGACGATACGGGCCAATGCACGTGCCACCAGGTCGGGTTGCAGGAAGCCTACGTCTCCGCGGCCGGCGACTTCACCACGGGCGTGTTCGCGCCGGCACAGACGCTGCAACAGCGCGCATTCCTGTCCGGCGTCGAGGTGCAGTCCGCGCGCGCGAAGGCCGTCGTGGTGCTCGGCGACTCGATCAGCGACGGCGTCGGCTCGACCGCCGGCGCGAATCGCCGTTGGCCCGACCTCCTGGCCGAACGCCTGAACGCTCGCAGCGGCGGCACACGCTGGGGCGTCGTGAATCACGGCATCAGTGGCAACCGCGTGCTGGCCGACGGCGCCGGCCCGAGCGCGCTCGCGCGGCTCGATCGCGACATCCTGTCCGTACCGGGCGCGGCGTACGTCATCGTGTTCGAAGGCGTGAACGATCTCGGCCGCGCGCTCGGCCCACCGCCGGCCGCGAGCGGCCGCTCCGCACCGCTCGTGGACCCGGTGTTCGGCTCCGATTTGTTGATCGACGGTTACCGGCAAATCATCGCGCGCGCTCACGAGCACGGGCTGCGCATCTATGGGGCGACCATCGCGCCGTACGAAGGCGCGGCCTACTGGTCGGCCGACGGCGACAAGGTGCGCACCGCCGTGAACGACTGGATTCGCAAGAGTGGGGAGTTCGACGGCGTGCTCGACTTCGACGCCGTGCTGCGCGACCCGGCCAAACCTGCGCAGATCACGGACGGCCTGCACGCCGGCGATCATCTGCACGGCAGCGACGCGGGCTACCGCAAGGTCGCGGACTCGATCGATCTGAAGCTGTTCCGCTAGACAGAGGAGTCTCCATGTCCGCCCCAGCGCCCGGCCCCTATGTCCTGCGCGAGACATGCTTGCGCCTGCGTCCCGATGTTTCGGCAGAGCCAATTCACATCGGCGACGATTTCTGGCCGCGCCTCATGAGCGGCAAGCTCGGCACGTTTCACTGCGAGTATCTCGTGACGACGTTCGCGTACGACAAGGACTGGTCGAACTGGGAGATGCACCCGAACGGCGACGAGATCGTGATGCTGCTCGAAGGCAAGACGACGATGGTGCTCGAGATCGACGGCGGCGAGAAACTCGTCGACCTCGACGAGAGCTGCGCGTACGTGATCGTGCCGCGCGGCACGTGGCACACGTCACGCGCACGCGGCCCGTGCCGCATGCTGTTCATGACGCCCGGCGAAGGCACGCAGCACCGGGCCGCCAAAGCCTAATCCCTTCATACCTTTAACCGCTAGGTTGACATACCTTGAACGGGTAGGTACTGTAATTCCCGTCTGGTTCCTGAAGCGTAACGGGTCCGCCGAAAATCGGGCGGTGGGTCACTCCAAGCTTAGGGAGACTGTCATGTCGAACCTGCGTGTGCCGTTTGCTCTCCTGGCCGGCGTACTGTTCAGCTCGGCCGTGTTCCTGGCCTTGTATCGGTTCATCAGCGTGCCGTTGAACATCGGCGATCCCCTCAAGGCGACCGTCATCGTGTTCACGAAACAACGAGTCGACACACCGGTCGCGAGCACGCGCGACGCCAAAATCGTGAGACCACCGCCGCCGGTGATACCGCACGACCGCACGACAGTCGTCACCGACTCGGGTGGCTTCGACCGAACCGTTTTCGTGCGACCGAAAATCGAGGTCGTGACCTTGGACGGTAGCGGAAAAACCCCAGGCATGGATCGCGACGTCATTCCCGTCGTGCGCCAGGCACCGGACTATCCGCCGCGTGCCGCTGCGCGCGGTCTCGAAGGCTGGGTGCAGATCCAGTTCGCCGTCACGGCCACCGGAACGGTTCGCGATCCCGTGGTCGTCGCGGCCGAGCCGCGGGGCATCTTCGAGGACGCGGCGCTCAAGGCCATCGCGCGCTGGCGCTACAACCCGCGCATCGACGGCGGCGTAGCGGTCGAGCGCGTGGGTTTACAAACTGTGATCCGGTTCGAGCTCAACAACTAGCGGAATCAACGGTTTCCGCGGCTCTGGCCAGCACGACAACTTCGGCCTATCGTTCCAACATGGCGCAAACGAATCCTCCCTTCATGAGCGGTGTGCCGGAGTTGCTCGTGCTGCGACTTTTGTGCGACCGGGAGATGTACGGCTACGAAATCGTCAAAGCCGTGCGTCTCGTCACGGGCGAAGCCATCGGCTTGGGCGAGGGCGTCATCTATCCCGTGCTGCACTGGCTCGAAGAGAGCGGCGCGGTGAAAGCAAAACGCAAAGCCGTGAACGGCCGCGAGCGCGTGTACTACGCGGTCACGACGAAGGGCAAAAAGCGCCTCGAGCACTTGAGCAATGAATGGCAGCGCGTGAGCGGCGGCGTGAACTCGGCGCTCAACGACCCCGGGGGAGTAACGAACAATGCCTGAGAGCAAGTTCGAGGCTCTGAAGCTCGAGCTGCTACAAGGCGGCGTTGCACCGGTCTACATCGCACGAACGCTCCTCGAGCTCGAGGAGCACTGCACGGATCTCGAACAGGACGCGTTGGCGGCCGGGCTGTCGCAAGAAGAAGCCGAGCGCGTGGCGCGCGCGGCGCTCGGCAGCGAGCGGCAGATCGCCGCGGCCGTGCTTGCGCGGCCGGAGCTGCGCGAGTGGAGCGTGCGCTACCCGCAGGTTTGCGAACTGCGTGCGTTCAGCCGCCACGATCGGGCTCATCCCCGGCATGCCCGTGATGTTCTGCATCGAGCACCGCCCAGAGCTCACGCGCTGGGCGGCGGCGATCATCGCCGCCGCCACGTTCATTGGCGCGATTCTGACTTTGCTCGAACGGATGATCGCGCCGGCCTAGCCGGCCGTGCTCATTTGCCCGGCTCGAACCGGTCCAGGCACTCGTACGGGTGCACGTAGTCGCCAGGTCTCCAGACGAAGTACCGCTTGAGCTCGAACGGGTGCTCGAAGTTCACGGGATCGGTCGTCGTCAGCGTGTAGTCGAGCCGGCTGTAGTCCGCGTTCGGCATGAAGCGCTCGACTGTCTTCATCTGATCGCTCTGTGGCGTGCCCTCGTGGTCGAAGTACGCGGCCGTGAGGTGGTCCGTCTCGACAACGAGCGTGGTGCCTTCGAAGTGGCCGCGTGAATAGCCGAACTGCGTGTGCTCGGCCGGCGCCACGTCCTTCGGATTCATGTGAATCGTGCGCTGGGCGTCATTCTCTTCGAGCCGCATGAGGATGTTGTCGCCCACCTTCGTGAAGTCCACGGGCAGCGGCGTGATCATGATCAGCGGCGTGCCTTTGTTGCCGCACTTCAAGAGCACGTTGTCGCGCGGGTTCCACTTCGCGAGCTCGGCTTTGCCGGCCGCCGTCAGCGGATAGCCGCCTTTGAACATCGGGAATGCGGCCGGATCGCTCATGATCGTGGACCAGACGCGGTAGATGCCGTCGGCCTTGGCCTTCGCCGCCTCGACGTCGCCATCGATCTTGCCGCGGCCGATCACGCGGCCGGCTTTACCTTCCGGGAAATACGCCTGGGCCGAGCCGAACGTGAACTCGTAACCGCTCGGCAGCAACACGCTGCGCGCGAGGATCTCCGGCCGGTTGCGCATCGATGGCGCACCCGCGATCGTCACGCGGTCGCCGACGAGCACGGAGCTGCCGTCCGCGCCGCGGTTGCGCAGGATGGCGATCGACGCGGTCTCCGCGTCCCACACCGTCTCCACACCCTTTTCGTCCTTCACCGAGAGCAGGATCTGGCCGTGCGGATTGCGCCACGACACCGATTTGATGATGCCGGTGAGCTCGATGTTCTTCGCCGAATCGAAGATACCGGCCTGACTGTGATGCGCGCGAGCGAAGCTCGCGACCAGCGTGAGACCTGCGAAGAGGCCCACGAGACGAACGATTCTGAGCATGTTCCAACCCCCAATTGCGGCGGCCGCCGTGCCGGGATTCTAAACCCGGATCGTCACCGGAGCGCCATGAGTTTCGCCGCTGCCAACCCACCTCCGGTGCTGGCACTCCGCATACCCCCGAGGTATCGTCCCCGGATCATGCGGGCCCCGAGTCTCGTTATGTTGCTCGTGAGCGCGACCGTGGCGACGGTGGCCCAACTCGGCTGCGCGCCGCAAGCCGCGGAAGCCATCACGGGCAGCGCGAAGGTCGTCGACGGCGACTCGCTCGAGATCGGCAGCCACCGCCTGCGCCTCTTCGGCATCGATGCACCCGAAGGCCGCCAGGACTGCCGGCGCAACGGCCAGGCATGGCGCTGCGGTGAGGACGCGGCTGCGAAGCTGCGCAGCCTCGTGCAGGGCGCCACGCTACGGTGCACGCCGCGCGACACCGACGAGTACGGCCGCAGCGTTTCCGTCTGCAGGAACGGCAACACGGACGTGAACGCCGAGATGGTTCGCGCGGGGCTCGCGCTCGCGTATCGCCGCTACAGCAACGACTACGTCGACGAAGAGAACGAAGCGCGGAATGCCAAGCGCGGACTGTGGGCCGGCGAGTTCACCGCGCCGTGGGACTATCGCCGCGAATCGCGCGCCGAGGCGTCGCCCGCGACGCCGCAGTCCACGGCCCGATCAGGCGCGAGCGGCAGCACGCGCGGCACGCAGCCGCCGAGCGCCCGCTGCGCGATCAAAGGCAATATCAACCAGCGCGGCGACCGGATCTATCACGCGCCGGGGTCGGATTCCTACGAGAGCACCGTCATCGACGAGCGCAAGGGCGAACGCTGGTTCTGTTCCGAAGCCGAGGCGCGCGCCGCCGGCTGGCGAGCCGCGGGCACACGCCGCACGCGCTAGCTCGCAAGACGCCTGCGAAAAAAGAACACCGGGGCTGGCGCGCCCGCCCGTGGCGGCGGACCATTGAGCCCTTGGCCGCCGAAGGGGGATCGACGATGCCGTACCGTCTACGGACTCTGCTCCGCACTCCACTGCTGCTCGGGGTACTTACGTTCGCGAGCGCGACGCTAGCGCAAGCCCCACCGAACCCGTATCGCCAGGTCGAAGGCTGGGCCAAGCTCGCCGGCGGCCGGCAGATCGGCGCCGTCGGCGACGTCGACGTGGCGCCCGACGGCAAGCACATCTGGGCGATACTGCGCTGCGACGCCGGCGGCGATAAATTCACGTACGAGTGCCTCGACTCGAATCTCGACGTGGTGTTCGAGTTCGACGCCGACGGCAACCAGGTCGCGAGCTTCGGCGGCGGCCTGTTCATCTGGCCGCACGGTATCGACGTCGACCGCGACGGCAACGTCTGGGTGACGGACGCCGCGAGCACGGAGCGCACCGACGGGCCGAGCGGGCGCGGCCGCGGGCATCAAGCGGTGAAGTTCAGCCCCACGGGCCAGGTGCTGATGCGCCTCGGCACGCCGGGCAAAGCCGGCAACGACGAGCAGCACTTCAACGCGCCGAGCGACGTGGTGGTCGCGCCGAACGGCGACATCTTCGTCGCCGACGGCCATGGCGACGACACGAACAACCGCGTCGTGAAATTTTCGCGCGACGGCAAGTTCATCAAGGCGTGGGGCCACACAGGCTACGCGCCGGGCGAGTTCCGCACGCTGCACTCGATCGCGATCGACGGCCAGGGCCGCCTGTTCGTGGCCGACCGCTCGAACAATCGCATCCAGCTGTTCGACCAGGACGGCAAGTACCTCTCGAGCTGGACGCAGTTCGGCCGGCCGAGCGGCATCACGTTCGACGACCACGGCCGCATCTTCGTGGCGGACTCCGAATCCGATAACGTGGAGAATCCGGGCTGGGAGATGGGCATACGCATCGGCGACGCGGCCACGGGATGGGTGACCGAGTTCATTCTGTATCCGTGGGGCGACCCGCGCGTCACGCGCGGCACGGGCGCGGAGTTCGCGGCTGTGGACGCGGCCGGGAATATCTACGGCGGCGAGCCGCGACCGCGGAAGCTGCAGAAATACGTGCGCGTGCGGCCGTAGCGAGCCCGCGGCTGAGCCTTCCGGGGGCGGAGCGTATAGTGTTTCGCACTACGTTTCGTCATACATTCTGTCATGGCACTTGTCAGCATCAGGCTCCCCGACGACCTCGAGCGGATCGAGCGAGAGCGTTTTCTCGGCGAAATTGCCCGGGCCGCGCGCGAGCGTGGCCACACGGAAGCGCTCGCCGTCGCGGCCGAGGCGTTGCTCACCGACAACGAGGCTCTCACCGCCAGCGAACACACCGTGCAGGAGCCGAAAACGCCAACGATCGTCGTACTACCGCTCACGACCCAGGTACGGGCCTCGAAGGAGCCGCTGCACGTGACGATCCCGAAGCGCGACGGCTTGTCCCAAGCCTGCCAGATCATGCCGGAACAGCCGCGCACGCTCGATCGTAAACGGCTGATCGAAGGGCCGCTCACGCGCCTCACGCCGGACGAAATGGCGAAGGTCGAGCGCAGCTTCAGAGCCGTGACGGGGCTCTACGACTAGCGCTTACGCCGGCGGCGCCACGCCCCAACCCGGCGCATCGTTCAGGAGCAGCACGCCGTTCTCGATGCGCTCGCCCGTGGCGCTGCGCGCTAACCTGCGGTCGAACGAGTACTCGAGCCCGCGCACGGTTTCCGGATGCACGCACGCCGCGTGCATGCTCGCGGCCGTCGAAATCGGCCCCGACGGATTGTGCGGCGAGATCTCGATGCGGCCCTGCCCCATCTTCAGCACGTCGAGCAGCGGCCCGAAACCGCCCACATACTTCACGTCGGGCATGATCACGTCGACCCACTTGTTCTCCGTGATCTCCTGGAACCGCTGGCGGCCCCAGTACAGCTCGCCGCCCGACAGGCGCAGCCGCGTTTTCTGCTTCAACTCCGTGTACAGGGGGCCCACCCTGAAGGGCTCCTCGAGCCAGTCGATGTCGAGCTTCTCGAGCTGCGGAACGAGCTCGTAGAAGTCGTGTGGCTGAAAGCGCTCGTGGAAATCCACGCGCACGCGCAGCTCGGGAAACTTCTCGCGCAGATGGGTGAGCATCGCAAGCCCCGCGGCCGCTTTCTCCACGGCATGCTCTGGTCCGTTCACGGCCTCGAACGGCGCGCACTTGTACGTCTTGAATCCGCGTGCGCGCAGCTCGGCGACGACTTCGTCGTACTCCTCGGTCGTGCGCGTCTGCAATGCACGATTGATCGTGGTGTACAGCGGCAGGCCGTCGAACGCCGGCTTGTCGCGGAACAGCCGCCACACCGGCACCTGCTCGCGCTTCGCGAGCAGATCGTAGAACGCCTGGTTCAACCCCGAGTACGCGGCCTGCGTGACGAGGTCGGGCGTCGTGGCCGCGATCTCGCGCTCTTTCGCCGCGAGGCGCTCGAGCGAGGGCGTGAAATCGCGATAGTGCCTGGCAAAAATTTCGCGCGGCCGCCTGCTTGCAACGCTCGTCGTCGTTGCTTTGCGAAGCCTCGCCGTAACCGGAAAGCACGCCGTCGCTGATCTGAAACGCGAGCCAGTCGCCCTTCAAACGCAGGCTCGGGTACCAGCCGTCCGGATCTTTGATGGTGGCGAACTTCAGCGTGAGCGGGCCCGCGGCACGCACGACCCACGGCGCGCCGACGACCGCGGCGGCGCTGGCGGCTTGGACTAGGAAAGTGCGGCGCGAGCGAGGCGAGTCGGCGTGGCTCATGGTGTTGTCCCCCACGGCCAAGTGTAACGCTGGCGGGACCGTGTCAGGTGAACGATCCCCGCATGGCCAGGTTCGCTCATCGCTCCCGGAGAATCCTGCCGCTCGGCGATTCGAGCCCGCGACTTCGGCCCCAAGCACTTCACCTAGCGCGCGCGGTAAACATCGCGCCGGTGCCCGATCTTTACGACGAGCACTACGAGCTTGCGATCCAGCACCTCGTACACGATCCGGTACACGCCCTGGCGAATCCGGTATCGCTCGAGCCCGGACAACTTCTCGCAGCCCGCCGGCCTTGGGTCGGCCGCAAGGCCGCGGATGCGATCGAGGACGCGCGCTACGTCGTCGTTCGGAACGCTGCGCAAATCCTTGGCGACGGACTTCTTGAAGGCGAGCTCATAACTTGCCATGCGCCTTCAAGTCCTTGAGCAGCGCCTCGTAGGAGAGCACCGGCTCGGCGACGCGATCCTCGAACGCCGCCAGATCCTCACCGTCCTCCTGCAGCGCCATACGCACGGCGTCGTTGACGATCTCGGAAATGGAGCGGTTGGTGTGCGCCGCTTTCAGGCGAATGGCGCGATGCAGTGAGGGCTCGAAGTAGACGGTGGCGCGCTTGGCGGCGTTTTCGCTCATGGGGCCTCCTGAGGAAATGGCACTATAACGTCACAACGTTACGACGTCAAAAGCTACGGCTCCCCCACCGACGAGCTCGCGTTCCGCGACCGCAAGAGCGCGCGCCCCGGAGTTCGTGATCGCGTCGCTGGAGCGGTGCGCCGGACACCGCCAAGCTGCAGCACGTGCCAACCCTCCGAACCCTGAACACGATTGCGTTCTGTGCGAGCACCGCAGTGCTGCTGGTCTCGTTCTGGAAGCGCAACGACCTACCGCCCGCCACCGCGCTGCTGACGCAGCTCGCGGCCGAGCCGCTGCAGCGGCCGACCGCAAAGCCGCCGTTTGCCGTGGAGTACTCCGGCGTGCGCTACGCGGTGGAGCCGCAATACGAGTACGACCTCCACGGCATGGTGGTGTCGTACCGGCAGCACAACGACGACAACATGCACCGGCTCGCGAACGATCATCTGAACATGGCCGATCTGTGCGTCGTGTGGGGCGGCACGGCCGCGAGCCCGCACCTGGGCGAGATCGCGTTCTGGAACGGCGTGTTCACGTGTAACTTCGAGACGCGAAGCCGCACGGCGTGGGAAAGCATTCGGCCGCGTGAGGTGGCCAACAATCACCTGCTCTCGGCCGACGACGTGATCCGCGGCCAAGTGGCCCGCGTAAAAATCGGCGACCAGGTGCGCATCCGCGGCTGGCTCGCGAGCTACGGCACCGGCGGCAACAAGCGCGGCACGAGCACCACCCGCGACGACACCGGAGATGGCGCGTGCGAGACAATCTTCGTCAACGACTTCGAGATCGTGAAACCGGCGCACGGGCCTTGGCGCGTGGCTCTATATGTGTCGCTCGCGATGCTGGTGCTTACGACGGTGGTGCACTTTCGGTTGCCGTATCGGCCATACGCCTAGCACGGGCTACTGGTTGTTCTTCTGCTGCTCCCGGGGCACGCTGGCCCACAGCAGCTCGCCCGTATTCGCCAACTTCACCGACGCTGCGTTCGCGATGTTCTTGCCGTTCTTCGCGCCGTACCCGTCGACGTTGACGACGTCGCCCGCGTTCACCCGGTTGCGGCCCCAGCCGCGCCGGACCAGGTCGTTGATACCGACGAGCTCGATGGCCCAGTTCTCCACGTTGCCTCGGTCGTCTTTGGAGTCGACGTAAATCCACGCGTGCGGATTCGTCCATTCCATGCGCGTGACGGGGCCCGACAATTTGACGGGCCGGTTGATGTCGAACTCCGCGGCAAACGAGTGGTGCGGCGCAGCGGGTGCGGCCGCGAGCAGCCACGCCGCGCCCACCAAACCGAACAACGGAGATTTCATGACCGGCCCCCTCGCGTACGTGTAGTTGCCAGCGTAGGTACGCGGCTACGATGGCGTCAATCGAAGCGCCAATCCGGGGGGCAACATGCAACGGCGACTCGCGACGTTAGTTTTGCTGGCGGCGGCCGCACCCGCGGCGGCACAGTGGCTCGACACGCCTACCCCGGGTATTCCGCGCACGGCCGATGGCAAGCCGAATCTCACGGCACCCGCGCCGCGCACGGCGGACGGCCACCCCGAACTGACCGGTTTGTGGCGCGGGGCCGGCACGAAGGGCGACCTGCGCGACGTGACGAAGCTCAAGCCGTGGGCACGCGAAACGATGGCCGCCCACGAGAAGACGTATTACAAGGAAGGTCCGCACATGCAGTGCCTGCCGACCGGCCCGAACTCCATTACGGGCGGCGGGGGCGCCGGCAGCCAGCGCAGGATCGTGCAGAGCCCGACCGTAATCGCGATCCTGAACGGCGACCTGACCTATCGGTCGATCTTCACGGACGGCCGCAAGCTCGAAGCGGATCCGTTGCCGACGTGGATGGGCTACTCCGTAGGCCATTGGGACAAGGACACGCTCGTCGTCGAGAGCAACGGCTACAACGACAAGACGTGGCTGCACCCCGAAGGGCTTGCAGCACACGGACAAGCTGCGCGTCACGGAGCGTTACCATCGCTCCGACTTCGGGCACCTCAAGATCGACATCACGTACGACGACCCCGGCACCTTCAACTCGCCACTGCACGTCACCGTGGCGCTGGAATACGCGGCGGACGACGAGATGCTCGAGTACGTATGCAACGAAGCGTCCGACGGAGGCACGAAGCACTGGGTCGGCGACAAGACCCAGGACAACAGCGCGCCCGCGGTCAACGTGCCTGCGCAGATCCTCTCCAAATACGTAGGCACCTATAAAGGCTACTGGCTCGACAGCCTGACGACGGTGGCGGTTACCCTGCAAGACGGCGCGCTGGTCATGCGCAGGAACGGCGGCAAGAAATCGCCGCTGATCGCGCAGTCCGAGACCACGTTCGTGTGCCCGAGCTGCCAGTGGGGCCAACCGTACATCTTCGCTCGCGACGGCGACGGGATGGCAGCGCAGGTGAAAGAGGTTCAGGTCTCGGGCGAGTGGATCTTCAAGCGCGTGCAGTAAAGCAGGTTCGTCAGCGACGACCGAACGGGCGCTTCGGGAACGGCGGTTTGCCGCGCCGCCACTGGATCATGAGGAATGCGCCGAGCATTCCGCCGAGATGCGCGAAATGCGCCACGCCTGCCTGTGTGCCCGTCACGCCGAGAAACAGCTCGATCGCGCCATAGGCTGTGACCGCCACCCACGCGGGCATCGGGATCGGCGGGAAGATCAGCATGATCCGCTGGTGCGGAAAATACATGCCGTACGCGAGCAACAAGCCGAACACGCCGCCCGATGCGCCGAGCGTGGGATACGGCGAGCCCATGAGCGCGCTGACGCCGAGCTGCGCCACCCCCGCCGTGACCACGGAGACGAAATACAGCGACACGTACCAGCGCGTCGCCGAAGAGCTGCTCCAGCGTGCTGCCGAACATGTACACGGCGAACATGTTGAAGAAGATGTGCGTGACGCCGCCGTGCAGGAAGCTGTACGTGACGAGCTGCCACGGCTCGAACCCGACGCCGGGCCCGAACGCGGCCGAGGCGCCGAGGGGCCACAGGGCGAACCAGATGGTGGCCGAGTCGCCCATCGACTCATCTGGAGCAGAAAGACGACGACGTTGGCGCCGATGATGGCTTGGGTAGCTCGAGGCATGGCTCAAGTCTAGCTGACTCGGCCGCCGGCGAGCAGCATACGAGCGGCACCGCCGAGACGTTCGTCGAAGGTGGCGAGTGGGGCGCCGAGCTCTGCTGCCAACCAGAGATAGGCGGCGTCGTACGCTGAGAGGTCGTGCTGGAGCGCAAGACGCCACTGTGCACGCAGGTCGCAACGACACCGAGTGAGCTCTAGCTCCGTGAAATCTACGAGCGCCTGCTGCACGACGGACACAAAGCCATGCCGCGACTTCTTCACAGCCACGCTGACAAACTCGTCAGCCAATAGCTCCGGCGCGAACAAGTCTTTGCCCGTGAGCGCCTGTACGGCGACGTCGCGGTTCGGCTCGTCGAAGAGCACGGCCGCGACCACGCTGCAATCGACCACGAGCGGCGCCCGAGCGGCGTAGCGCGCGCGCGGTTCCGCGACGATCAGCGCCACCGCACGCTCAGCGCGCATCGCGCTCGGCACGGATCAGATCGACCGCGCAGCGGCCCGCGCTTTAACGGCTTCTTCACGCGCTTGCGATGCTCGGCGGCGATCTCCTCGATTCGCCGCGTACCGCTGCGGCGCATTGTTCGGGACCTCTTGCGCGCCATGCGGCTCTCCGCCGCTCGCCTGCAATTCGAGCGCCGCGGAGAGCAAGGCCATGAGCTCGCCTTGCAGCGACCGATGATGCCGCGAGGCGCGCTCGCGCAGCTTGTCGAGGACTTCGTGGGGGACGTTCTTGATCGAAAGGTTCGGCATTCGGGCGGCTCCGTTCTGGAGCTATAGTGGCGCCGTTGCGGGTACCGGTCAATACGGCCCTCAGTAGGAGGCCTCTCCGCTCGAGGGCCCGCCAGCCGCTCGCGTCAGCGCCTGCCGAGCTCGATGCTCGCGGCTGCGCCGTCGATCGCGATTCGCGTTCCAAAGGGTTTCGAGAACTCCGCCAGCCGCTCGAGAATGTACCGCGCCTGCGCGCCCTCTGCGGCCGACGGCAGCCCGCGCGTGTGCAGGAACTCGTTGCTCGTGTACTGGCTGTGCATGTCGGCCTGGCCGTTGCCCACGTAGTTGAGCGCGACGGGATGCAACGCGATCGACTTCAGCGTCTTGCCCTCGAACTGGAGATTTGCGACGACGCTCTCCCACGCCATCGGCTCGGAGATGTACGTTACCGCCGGCGGCACGTTGTAGATGAAATTGCCGAGGCAGTAGAAAATCGGCTTGCCGCGAAAGATCTCCACGCCGTGCAAGAGGGGCGCGCCGTGCATGACGATGACGTCGGCGCCCGCTTCTACCTCCGCGTGCGTCCAGTCTTTGAGCCATGCGTTCGGCTCGAGCCGCTCGCCCATGCCCTCGGAAAAAATCGTGTTGAACGATTTGTTCCCGAACACGTGGTTGTGCTGATAGACGATGACGAGGTCGGCATGCGCCTTCGCCTCGCGGATGGCTTGCAGAATGCGTGCCGAATCCTCGGGATTGGGCACGTTGCGCGGCGCATTGAGTAAGTCCGCGGTCGCTTCGTTCGCGGCATTGCCCGCCATGATGCGCAACTCGTTCACACCGCGGCTGTCCGCGCGCGCGCCGCCGCCTGGCGCGATGAGCCCGGAGGCGCTTGCGACGAGAGCGATCGTCATGTTCCCCACGCGCAGGTACGCGGGCGCCGTGGCCTCTGCGAGCGTGGCCCCCACGCCCGCGTGTGCGATGACCGCGACTCTTGACCTCGCGGAGCGTGTTGTCGATGCCGACTTCCTTCAGATCGAACGCGTGGTTGTTCGACAACGACAGCAGGTTGAACCCCATGGACTGCAGCGCGTCGAGCGCTTCCGCCGGCGCGAGGAATCCGCGCCCGCCGCCCGCGACCGATTGTCCGGCCTCGGCGACCGTACCCTCGAAGTTCGTGAACACCACGTCACCGCTTAGCAGCGACCGGATTCTCGGCACGGCGTCGGGCGCCGTGGCGCGAAGATCCGAGCGAATCATCGACTGGCCCGTCAACGTAATCGTCAAGCCATCGGATTGCGCGTACGCCGACCCGCACACCAGCAACATGGAGGCAGATCCATGCTTTCGACAGCAGTCTCATTGGAGGCTCCCCCTGCTCTGATCTAGATGCGATTCTACGCGTGACGCGGTCAGGCTGTCGAAAGCGAGCCCCGCAAAGGCCAGGCTAATTGCCTTCGGCTGCCTGCGCTTCAAGTCTCAGTTGACGGCGCACTGCTTCTTCGCGCGCATCGTCAATCGCCAGCATCACCACATCGAGATCGGCCGAAGTCTCGTCGGGGACGAACTCGCCGGTTAGTTTGCTGTCGGGGCGCAACTTGCCTTGCGAAAACAACGCCCACATTTCCGGAGCGAATTGGGTGCTCAGCAGCTCGGGAGCGAAACGGCCGAGCGTGTCGCGAATATTGGCAACGTCGCGCGTGAGCATCGCGAAGGCGTTGTTGTTACCGGCGGCATTGACCGCCTGCGGCAGATCGATGATCACCGGCCCGGCTGCATCGATGAGTACGTTGTACTCGGACAAATCTCCGTGGATGAGCCCAGCGCACAACATGCGAACGACTTGCTGCACTATGACGCCGTGAAACTCGAGTGCCTGCTCGGGAGTGAGCTGCACTTCGCCTAAGCGAGGCGCAGAGTGGCCCTCCGCGTCCGTCACCAGCTCCATGACCAGCACATCGTTGAAATAGCCATAGGGCTTCGGAACTCGGACGCCGGCGGCGGCGAGCTGATAGAGCGCAGTAACCTCGGCGTTCTTCCAGGCGCTCTCCTGCTCCTTGCGGCCAAAGCGTGTGCTGCGGGCCATCGCCCGCGCTTGTCGGCTGCCACGCACTTCGCGCCCTTCCTGGTATTGCGCGCGTTGTTGAAAGCTGCGCTGCCCCATGTCTTTGTACACTTTGGCGCAACGGAGCTCTGTGCCGCAGCGAACGACGTAAACGGACGCCTCTTTGCCGCTCTTCAGCGCGCGGATGACCTCATCGACAATGCCGTCGTCGATCAGGGGCTGTAGCCCAGCGGGTATTTTCATGGCGTCCAGGGGAGCTGCGGGGGCGAGCACGATACCACCCCCGGTCTGCCGCGGGTTGCCCTAAGACCGGCACTCGCTACGCAGCGAGGTTGCAGCTCGCGCCGCTCGGCGCGTCAGGGCTTGCCGACCGGTACCGCCGTCGCCTTGTACGGCTTCACCGGCGGGGGCGGCGAGCCGGGCGGCGCGAACAGCGCCGCGAGCTGGCCCTCGAGCACGTACGCGGAAGGATTCCGCGCGCGCCGCGCCCGGTTTGGCACAGAAGAACGCGCGACGCCACTCGTTACACACATGCCTTCACGAGGTTTGACGTCCACTCGATACCCGAGCGCACGTGCGTAGCGTTGTAGCGTGGCGATCGAGGGCGAGTACTTGGCCGCCCCGGACACGCTCCGACCGTTACTGCACCTTCCGCACGAACTCCGACTTCAGCTGCATGGCGCCGATGCCGTCGATGCGGCAGTCGATGTTGTGATCGCCTTCGACCAGGCGAATGGCCTTCACTTTCGTGCCCACCTTCAGCACGGCGGAGGAACCTTTGACCTTGAGGTCCTTGATGACGGTGACGGAGTCGCCATCCTTGAGCTCGTTGCCGTTCGAGTCGCGCACGAGCAGACCCGCCTCGGCCGCGACCTCCGTCGCGCCCGCGCTGCGCGCCCATTCGTGAGCGCACTCGGGGCAGATGTACAGAGGCCCGTCCTCGTAGGTGAGCGCGGATTTGCAGTGTGGGCACGGGGGTAACGCGCTCATTGGGCTCTCTCCGGAATTTGCAGCGGGCGCCAGCGTACCAGGTGTAGGGACGCGGGATCTCGCGTGGATCGACCGCTACGCCCGGAGTCTAGCGCCTTGCGCTTTGGGCGAGTCAACGTCTCTCGAACGCGGCCAGTCGCGCGGCCGACGCTGCAAACTGAGCGGAGTGGGAGTTATGCGTGTTAGATGGTGCCGTGCACGATCGTCAACCCGCGGGACGGTTTGTCGCCGATCGTCAATCGGGTTGACGATTCGCTGCGAGGCGCGCTTCCGCGGAAGCGCGCACCAAAGAGGTGCCAAATCCCTCACGTGAGTCTCACGTGAGGGATTTCGGACCGGCGCTCAGAGTGTTTCGGCGCGCGCAATGATTCGTTCGACCATGGCAACGGCGTTCGCGGGCGAATCGGCCGGTTTGGCGACCCGCGCGAGATGCAACGCGGACCTATTGTCTGCGGCACGCGGTCGCAGTGCCGACGGCGTCCGGGGACGCGTGTGACCTACCCCTCCGGGAGATCGAAAGGGTGCCTAACGAACTCGGCAGATTGGTAGGTGCCCTAACGTTCGCGCGACGCTCTCCGGCAGACCACACACGCACCCCCCGACGGCGCCCCTCGGGCCAACCCCACACGCGCCTCTCCGGCCGCGAAACTGACCCACGAGCCTCGAAACGAACATCGCGCTGTGCCGTCGGCGGTGCTCGAATATTCGACGGGAAACACTGGACAGCCGCTCAAGTCGAGGACATAGAATTGGCTGCAGGACCGGCGTCGATGGAGCCACCCATGGAAGCGCGCATCGCTCGACTCGAGGCGGACGTCGCTCATCTGGTACGGATGTCGCAGAGATCAAGGTCGACCTGCGCACGATACGCGACAAGATGGACTCGCGGTTCAGCGCCTCGCAACGAAGTTCGACGCGAAACTCGACGCGCTCAAGGCCGAAATGCAACGCGGCGACACCGAGTCGAGAAACAGTTCGCCTCACTAAAGGACCGAGATCGCGTCCGCGAAGATCTGGGCGCTACTGCTTTACTTCGCCCTCGCGGCCACCATGCTCGGGACAATGGCGCGCGGTTTCGGCTGGGTCTAGGCGATCGCTACTTCGCCAATGCAGTCAGCTTCGTGACCCGCGCGCGGCCCATGTCGCCCCCACGCGCCGGGGTCAGCGCTTGCGCACCATCACGTTGCCGTTGAACGTCTTGAACCGGATGTCCGGCCCGCCCTTCCCCACCTGGGCCACGGTCTCGCGCTCGAGCCGCACCTGGTAGCGGCCGTTCTGGCCGCCCTGCTGCACCGCCGGCGCCTGGGGCTTCAAGGTCACGTCGAAGTCGGTGTAGAACTCGCCGTTGCCGCTCGACACGCGCAGCGTGGCGTCGAGCTTCGCAGGGAAGGTCACGTCCACGTTGCCGTTGAAGGTGTTGAACGACATCGGCTTGGCGGCATCCACCTCGGTGAACGAGACGCGGATCGTGCCGTTCGTGCTGCTTGCCACGAGCGAGCCTGCGATGTCGTTGGCCACGACGCGGCCGTTGGTATTGGAGAGCTCGTGCTCGCCGCGCACGCCGGTCACCGTCACGTCGCCGCCGTTCACGGTCTTCATGTGCACCGACGTGTTGCGCGGCACGGAGATGTCGAGCGCGAGCGGCTGGCGCATGAAGTCCGTCTTCACCGTCACCACGTTGTCCTCCTCGGTGACGGTGAGGCCGATCGCGCCGTTCGGTATGCGGTGCAGCCCGGCGATATCCGCCGCTTCGTCGTCGTCACGTTGCCGCGCGGCGCGCGCGGCGGGCGTGGGCGCGCGCCCGGGCGGTCGTCGTCGCCCTCGTTGGCGATGCCCTGCCGCGTCGCGACCACCACTTCCTTGCCGTCGTAGGCACTCACGTTGATGGCCGTGCCGAACGTGTTGACCTCGAGCACCACGGGGCGCGATGGGTTCGTCAGCGGCACCGCGATTCGGTCCTGCGCCGGCGCGCTCGAGAGCGCGAGGCAGCCGAGCGCGACGAGCGTGGCGTTACGAGCCTGCGTGGTCGTGTTCATTTCACGGCCTTCCGGATGTAGACGCTGCCGTTGACGGTTTCGAACGCGTACGCGGGCCCGCCGCCGCCGATGCGAACGGCGGAGCCGTGCCCGGTGCGCACCACGAGCTTGCCGCCGTTGCGCGAGCGGTCGCTCACGGGCTCGCTCGTCACGGCCTCCGAATCGAAGTCCGTGTAGATCTCCCCGTAACGCTGTCGTCCCGGAATTGCGACTTGTGCTTCAGCATCTTCATGAACACGTCCTGGACCAAGTCCTCCGAGGTTTGCCGGTTGCCCGTCATGCGCAGGCAGTAGCGGAAGAGGCGCGCGTGATGCCGCTCGAACAGCGTCGCAAGCGCGCTCGTGCGGCCGTCGCGGACGCGCCGCATCAGCTCTGTATCGCTGGCTTCGGACATCTGGGCCTGGCGCGCTCCTCGCCGCCGTCTGAAGGACTAGATACGCGAGAGAGGGGAAACGTTACATCGTTACGCGCCCTTACCGCTCGATGCGATACTGAACGTCCGGCCCTTACCGTCCGGCTGGTATAAATACGGTGAGGTGGCCGGATAGGGAGGGGGCGTGAGGTTCTTTCCGCTCGTCTGGGCCGGGCTCTGGCGCAGTCCGGCCCGCTCGATCCTTACGGCGATCTGTATCGCCATCGCTTTCGTGCTCCTCGGCCTGCTCCAGGGCGTGAACGCCGGCTTCGAACGCGCCATCGCCAACGCGAGGCGGGACGTCCTCGCTGTTCAGACGCGCGTCCGCGGTGGCGCCAAGATGCCCATCTCTTCGATCGACGACATCCGCAAAGTCCCCGGAGTGAAGGACGTAGCGCAGCGGGGCTATTTCATCGGCAGGCAGGGCGACGGCGTCGACCTGGCCGCGATCGCGACCTTGCCGGACGTCTTCTTTCGCTTCATCCCCGGGTTGGTCGCCACGAAGGAAGGCCTCGATGCAATGCGCAACACGCGCGCGGGCATGCTGGTCACCGCTGCGCTGATGGAGGAGCGCCACTGGAAGGTCGGTGACTCGATCACGCTGCGCTCCGAAATCCTGAAGACCGACGGCACCGCGGACTGGATGTTCACCATCGTGGGCGCAATCGCAACGCCGCAGGCAAATACGCCTGCATATTTCGGAGTCATCAACTACGACTACCTGGATGAATATCGCGCGCAGGATCGCGGCACGGCGGAGATGTTCTACGTGAGCATCGACGACCCGACGAGAGCCATTGCCATGTCCAAGGCCATCGACGGGATCTTCGCCAACTCATCGCACGAGACGCGCACGCGGTCGCAGCAGGCGCGCGCCGAAGCCCAGGCGAATCAGATGGGCGACGTGAAGTTCTTCACGAACGCCATCATGGGTGCCGTTCTGTTCGCGCTCGCCTTGCTCACGGGAAACACGCTGCGCCAGTCACTGCAGGACCGCTCTCGCGAGTTCGCCTTGCTGAAGGCGGTGGGCTACTCGGGCGTTCACGTGCTCGGCCTCGCATTCGCCGAAGCGCTGCTGCTGTATCTCCCGCCTGCACTGCTCGGCCTTGGAATCGCGCGCCTGCTGGCGCCGCTGTGGCGGGAGAGCTTCGGCAGCATCTTCGTGTCCCCCTCGGTCGCCGCTGCGGGGTTGATCTGCGCGGCGTGTCTGGCGTTCGTCGGCGCCGCACTGCCGGCGTCGAGGCTCTCGCGCATGCCGGTTGCGGTGGCGCTGGGGAAGCGGTGAGCGCGTGAACGTAGTCCGGCAGATCCTCGCAGTCACCGCCACCAACCTTCGCAGCATTCCGCTGCGGCTCGGCAGCTCGCTCGTGATCGTCATCGGCATCGCCGGCGTCGTCGGCGTGCTCATTCCGGTGCTCGCCATGTCCATGGGCTTCCGATCGACGATCAAAGGCGACGCACGGCCCGACCGCGCGATCGTGCTCGCACGCGCTGCGACCACGGAGTACGAAAGCAGCGTCTCGCGAGACGATTTCGGCAAGGTCATGAACGCGCCGGAGGTGCGTCGCGACGCTCGTGGCCGGCCCGTCGTGTCGGGGGAAGTCGTGCTGCAGGCGCCAGTCTCGCGCAAGCGCAATCATTCCGACGTCAGCATCACTCTCAGGGGCGTAAGCGATCAGTACTTCGCGATGCGCCCCGAGCTGAAACTGGTGGCGGGCAGAATGTATCAACCGGGCCGGCAGGAACTGGTGGTCGGCGCGGCGGCGCTGGCGCTGTTCGACGGCCTGGCAATCGGCGACAGCATTCGCCTTCAGGATGGCGATTGGACAGTCGTGGGTACGTACGCCGGCGGCAATGGCGTGCGCGAGTCGGAGGTGATCTCCGATGCGCAGACGGTCATGTCGGCGTACAAGCTCAACACGTTCAACAGCATTACTGTCGCACTCAGCGACAGCGGCTCGTTCGCCTCATTCAGGCAGACGGTGGTGCGTGAGACGAGGTCGGCCGCGGATGCGCGCACGGAAAGCGACTACCTGGAGCTGGCCTCGAGCGCGGTGAATCGAATGCTGAGCATCGTCGCGTACTCGATTGGCACGATCATGGCGCTGGGAGCGCTGTTCAGCGTGCTCAGCTCGATGTACTCGGCCGTTGCAGCGCGCGCCGCCGAGATGGCCACGCTGCGCGCCATTGGTTTCTCCGCAGGTGCCGTTGCGGTGGCCGTGATGGCCGAGGCGCTGCTCCTCGCGCTCGTGGGCGCGGCAATCGGCGTCGGCGTCTCGTATGCCCTGTTCGACGGCATGACGATCAGCACGCTCGGCGGTGCGCAGTTCGACTCCCAGCTCGTCTATTCGTTGTCGATTACTCCCGCATTGGTGAGCGGGGTGGTTGTTTTGGCGTGCTCCCTCGGGCTCGCCGGCGGTCTCGTGCCCGCCATTCGCGCGGCCCGCTCGAATATCGCGGCTGCGCTTTTGGTTTAGGTCGCGCGCAGTGCCGTTGCCACCGGCAACCGTGCGGCGCGGATGGCGGGGAACAGGCCACCCAGGAAGCCCGCCGCTACGGCCCCGACGGCTCCGGTCACGAGCGTCGCGGACTTGACGGCAAGCTCCGTCACGAGTGAGCCCTGCCCCCCGCCGAGACTGATCGTGTCGCCGCTGAACAAGGCCCACGCAGTCACCCCGCCCGCGCACGCGCCAAGCAGTGCGAGCAGCACGGCCTCCGCAAGCACGGAAGCGACAACGCCGCTCGCGCCGAATCCGATCGCGCGCAAAGTCGCGATCTCGAGACTGCGCGCGCTGACGGCCGAGTACATCGTGTTGATCGCGCCCACCAGCGCGCCCGCCGCCATGATCCCGGTCACGATGTACGTGATGAAGAAGAACAGCCCGGAAAGATCCTCCGCCTGCAGCGCGAAATATTCCGGCTCCCGGAAAACATCGACGGACAAAGACGGATTGGTGGTGAGCGCCGTCTTGAATTGGTCAAAGGCTTCCGGCGATTCGAGCCGCACCGTCACACTATTGACCACCGTTCGTCGATAGGCAGACAGCAGCGTGGCCGCATCCGTCAGCATGCCGGACTCGGCCACGTCGCCGCTGCGGTAGACGCCCACCACGGTCCACTCGCTGTTACGCAACGCGACCCGGTCGCCGATCTGAAGCCCCGCAAAGGCGCGCTGCGCATTGCGACCGACGATCACCTCGCGCAAACCCGGCGAGAACAGCCGCCCTTCGACGAGCTCGATCTCCGGCCGAACGCCGTGGAGCTCGGACACGCCGCGGACGACGAGCCCAGCGAGCGAGCCGTTCGACCTGCGAGGGAGGTTCACGGAGACGAGCATGTCGGCGGTCGCGACCGCGTCGCCATCCGCGGTCCGCGCGACGCCTGGCGCGTTCACAATCGTTGCGGCGGCGTCGACCGACAGCGTACTCGCGATTTCAACGTTGGCCCCCGCGCGCAGCACGACGGCCCGCTCCGGGCGGCCCGCGGAAAGCAGCGTGTCCGACAGGCTGCCGGCCATCGTGAGGACGGACACGAGCACGCCGACGACGCACATGATGCCGACGACGATGACGCTCGACGCCGCAAGCCGCTGGGAGATGCCTCTGAGATTGAGGGCCGTGACCGCCACGATTTGTCTCAGCACGACGAGCCTCCTCAGCGTCCGGCAAGGGCGTCCACGAGGTTCATGGTCTGCGCGCGCCAGAGCGGCGCCAACGCGCTCGCAAGCGCGAGTAGCAGCGCGAATCCGACGCCGCTGGCGATCGTGCTGCGTTCGAGGGGCAGCGGCGCCACGCCCATGCTCTCGAACGCCGTCGGGAACACCGCCGCCGCGATGCCGAGCCCGAGCAACGCTGCCGAGAGGCAGAGCAACGCGCTTTCGGCGATCACGAGCCCGGCAACCGCGGCGTTACTGAACCCGTAGGTCTTCAGCACCGCAAGCTCGGGCAGCCGCTCGCGAATCGACTGCATCATCGTGTTGCCCGTGACGAACAGCAACGCGAACAGCACGGCCGTGACGATCGCGCCGACGATGTAGTTGATGTTGCCGACGCGGTCGATGTTCGCGTGGATGTTGGCGGCTTCGGTTTGCGTCAGGGTCTCGTCGGTCGAATTCGCAAACAGTCGATCGATCGCGGCGGAAATCTCCGCCGTGCGGGCGGCGTCGTTCACCTTGACCACATAGAGCGTAACGGTACCGTTACCTGACGCGCGGGCTTCGTCGAAATAGTCGTAGTTGATCCAGAAGTTCGCGTCGTCGGGGAATCGGCCTTTCGGGATCGAGTAAATGCCCACGATGTCGAACGGCCAGTCGTTCGAGCCGTCCTTGCGGGTCCAGACTCGCGACTTGAGCGAGACGCGGTCGCCGATCTTCCAACCGTACTCTTTGGCGAGCTTCGATCCGATGATCGCGCCCGTGCGCGTACGCTTCATCGCCTCGAGCTGCTCGTCGGCGACGATGAAGTCGCCCATCGCGCGCAGATGGCTCACGTCGATCGCGGCTGAATTGATCCCATGCCTTGGGTCCTGCCAATAGCCCGCGAAGAAGTTCACGACGCCCACCTCGCGCACGCCTGGCACGCTCTCGATCCTCGCGCGATACGCGAGCGGCAACCCTGCGGTGACGTTGATGCGACTCATCGTGCGCAGCGCCGTCGCATCCGTGAGCCGATCGATCGCGTGGTCGAACGCCGCGGTGACGCCGTCGGCTATGCCGTAGAGCGTGAAGGCGACCGTCACCGAGATCAGCGTGAGCACGGTTCGGACGCGTTTACGCCACAACCCCGACCAGATCAGCGGTAGGTACTTCATGCCGCGCTACCGACCGCGCCGCTACCGATCCCGCCTTGCTCGACGCAGCGCCTGTGCCCCGCGCGCCCGGCGGCGCGCGGATTGTGTGTTCGCATGGGGGCGATCTCCTTGCTGCATCCAAGGATGCATCCGGCTACCGATTTGGATGCAATCCGCCCGCCCCCGCTGCAGCCGCGATCGCTCGATGCGATACTGAAGCATCGGCGCGCGGCGAGGCCCCTCATGAACATCTACGGTTCCATCATCGGCGCATGCTGGCTCGCGTTCTTCGCGATCTGGTTGGTACTTGCCGCTCGAGCCGGCACAGGCCGAAGCTCGAGCCTTGCGCCCCGCGCTCGGCGTCCGCCTGCTGCTCGCCGCGTTGATCGTCACCGGCATCATCCTCGGCCAGCGGCTCCCCGCGTTTTCGTTCGGGCGTTATACCGGCGTGGTTGCGGCCGCGGGTTGCGCGCTCTGCGCCGCCGGGCTCGCGTTCGCCGCGTGGGCGCGCGTGACGCTCGGGCGCAGCTGGGGCATGCCGATGACGTTGCACGAGAAGCCGGAGCTCGTGACGTCCGGCCCTTACCGTTACGTTCGCCACCCGATCTATACGGGCATGTCCGCGATGGTGATCGGCAGCACGCTCGTCTTCCTGCCGGCAGTGGCGTGGTGCGTCGGCATGCTCGCCTACATGATCGTGAGCGCTCTACGCGAGGAGCGCGATATGGCGCAACGGTTTCCCGAGGCGTATCCGGGCTACAGGCGGCGCTCGAAGATGCTCGTGCCGTTCGTGCTCTAAAGCGCGCGTTCGCTGCGCCCGGCGCGGGGCGCCGCCAAAACGCGGCCCGGGGTCCCGCAAGAACCCCGGGCCGCCCGCCACCCGTTAGTGGAAAGCGTGGAACACGGTATCGAGCACGATGCCCGTCGCCACCGCGGCCAGCACGGCGTCGCCATCCACGCGCACCCAGTGGTAACCGCGCGGCGGCCCGTACAGGCCGTAGCCGTAGTAGTCGGCGACCACGTACGGGCGCGCGTAATACGCCACCGGCAATCGCTCACCACGAATCCAGCGGTGCGTGTAGTAACCACGCGGCCTGTTGTAGGTGTTGTAGCCGTACCGCGCCGGCCCGCGATGCCCGTCGCGTGCATACGGAGCCGAGCGGAAGTCGCGGCGCTCGGAGTCGCGGCGCTCCACGTGATGCGACCGGGAACGCTCGCGATCGTACTCGTGGCCACGGCCACCGGGGCCAGCCAAAGCCGCCGAGCCCGTCGCGAGAGAGACCACCAAGGTACCGATCAATGCTGCGCGTTTCATGTCGAGTCTCCTGCCAACCACGTCGATTCGACGTTGGGTGCAGGATGCCGCCGACCAGCTTAAAGGAGCCTGAACGCGCCGTTTATCCGGCGTTCATGTACGAGCCCTCAGCGCACGAGGTAGCTCTCCAGCTGCTCGATCAGCGACTGCTGATCTTCTATTACGGCTTTCACCAGATCGCCGATCGACACCATGCCGAGCACGCCCGAGCTATCGGCCACCGGCAGATGCCGGATGTATTTCTCGGTCATCATCGACAGGGCCTGCTGCACCGAAGCGTCGGGGGAAATCGTGAGCAGCGGGCTGCTCATGATGGTTCGCACGGTCGTCTCCCTCGAGCGTAGGCCGCGAAGGATCACCTTGCGCGAGTAGTCGCGCTCGGAGAGCAGCCCGACAGGCCTGTCGTTCTCCACCACCAGCAGTGCGCCGATCCCATGCTCGGCCATTTGGCGAATGGCTTCGTAAACGGTTTCATCCGCGCCGATGGATAGAACCGTCGCGCCCTTCAGGCGCAGAACGTCTCGGATGCTATGCATGCTTTCCTCTCCCCCCGGTGAGGTTTTCCGTAGCCTACGACGAGCGGTTCACCCGCGCGATGACGTCGGCTACGGCTTCGAGACGTCGTCGCAGTGATGGTTGTTCTTCGGTGGCGCTTCCGCTGTGCTCACGCTCCCAGCTCTCCACGCCCTGGCGCCGTACCTGCTCGCGGGCATCGAGCCAGCGAACGCGGGCGTCAGTGTCCATGGACTGCACGAGCTTGCGCTTGCCAGCGCGGAAGGTATCGGTGAGCGGAATGTGGCTGGGACACACCACGTCGCAGCACCCGCACTCGATGCAATCGGAGAGCCCCAGATTTTCGAGGGCGGAGAAGTCGTCGTGCTCGGCGGCGAGATTCAGCGCCTGCGGCATCAGATAGGCGGGGCACGCGTCCGAGCAGTTGCCGCAGCGAATGCAGGGCATGGCGTCGAGACTCGGGCCCAACTCGCGCGCGGTGGCAGCAACGATACAGTTGGTGGCGCGGCCCACGGCTACGAGATCGCTCGCAAGTGCTACGCCCATCATGCTGCCGCCCATGATCAGCCGGGCCACCTCGCCTGTATAGCCTCCGCACGCGGCGATCAGGTCCGCGATGGGGGTGCCGAAGCGCACTTCCAGATTGCGCGGCGCCGCGACGGCGCCTCCGGTGACCGTCGTCACGCGGCTGGTGACCGGGTGGCCGGACTGAAGATAGCGAAAGAACGCGGCCGCCGTGCCCGCGTTCTGGCAGAGGTAGCCGATGTCCGTCGGCTTGGCGAGCGACGGCACTTCGTTCCCCGTCAGCGCCTGGATCAGCTGCCGTTCCCCGCCGGCGGGATACATCGCCGGCACGGTGACGAGGGAGAGCTTCTGGTCGATGTCGAGCGCCGGCAGCGCGCGTTGCAGCGCCTGCAAAGCTTCCGGCTTGTCCTCTTCGATGGCGACGATGCCCCGCTCCGCGCCCGTCAGCGCCACGAGTACCAAAGCGCCTGCCAGCACGTCGCGCGGCGCCGTGCGCATCAGCATGTCGTCGCAACTGATGTACGGCTCGCACTCCACGCCGTTGACGACGACCAGGCGCGTGCGGCCGCGCAACGTGGCCGCAAGCTTCAGGCCGGTAGGGAACACGGCGCCGCCGAGCCCGGCGAGACCCGCCCGCGACAGCGCCGCCGCCAATTTTTCCGGCGTGTCCCACTGTAGAGGATCGGGCGGCTCGAGCTCGGGCCAGGCTTCGTCCTGGCCGTCGACCTCGAGCACGGCGCACAGCGCCTCGCGACGGCGCGGGTGCGCCACCGGCCGCGTTTCGAGCGAGCGCACGATGCCCGACGTGCTGGCGTGCGTCCAGGTGGACAGCGGTCCGCCGCCCTGCACCAGCGGCTGCCCGCGCAGCACGCGTTGGCCGGTGGCCACCGCGGGCCGAACGTCGCGCGCGGACAGCCCCTCTTCCAATGGCAGCGTCAGCTCGCGCGGCAAAGGCGCGGGTGCAAGCGGCAACTGCGTGCTCGCACTCTTGTGTGCGGGCAGCGCGATGCCACGGGTGCCGCGCCCTCGGTGGGGAAGATCACTCGCGCGGATCGGGTCCGTCATCGTCAGCGGCGTCACGTCGGCGCTCGAGCGCCACTCGTCGACATACTACCGGTTGTCCCCGTGCGCCGGCATCCCGCATGATCCCCGTGAGCCCGCTCGAAACCTTGCGAACACACATGGCAAAGCTGAAACCGCGTTCGACGCGCACGCACCGGCTCGCGCACGCCGGCGCGGCCCTCGCAGCGCTCATGGCACTCGGCGATGCCGCCGCCGGCGCGCTGCACGAGCAGGTGGAACGCGCGGCGCAACATAATTTCCCCGAGTACTTCGACGCGCTCGGCATTCCGAACGTTGCCACCCAAGCTGCCGACATTCGGCGCAACGCGAGCTTCCTCGTGGGCGCGTTCGAGCGGCGTGGGTTCAAGGCGCGGCTGGTGACGAATCCGGCGGGCAGGCCCGTGGTGCTGGCCGAGGTCGTCGCGCAGCCCGGGCTACCCACGGTGCTCTTCTATCTCCACTACGACGGTCAGCCCGTGGTACCCGCAGAGTGGGTGCAGGCCAATCCGTTCGCGCCCGTGGTTCGGCGCCGCACCGCGGCGGGCACGTGGGAAGACGTGGCGGCGGGCGCGCTGCAAGCGCGGCCGCTCGATCCGGAGCTGCGCGTGTTCGCGCGCTCCGCCGCCGACGACAAGGCGCCGATCCTGATGTTGCTCACGGCCTTCGACGTGCTTGCGGCGCGCGCCGAGGCGCCGGCCTTCAATGTGAAGGTCATGCTCGACGGCGAAGAGGAAGCGAGCTCGCCGAGCCTCGCGGCCACCGTGGCGTCCGACCGCGCGGCGTTCGCCGCCGACGCGCTCGTGATCCTCGATGGGCCCAAGCACGAATCCGGCCGCTCGACAGTGGTGTTCGGCAACCGCGGCATCACCCAGGCCACGCTCACGGTGTTCGGCCCGCGTGCACCGCTGCACAGCGGCCACTACGGCAACTACGCGCCGAACCCGGCGCTGCGGCTCGCCGCGTTGCTGGCATCGATGAAAGACGACGACGGCCGGGTGCTGATCCCGGGGTTCTACGACGGCGTGAAGATCACCGAAGCGGATCGCATCGTGCTCGCGGACGTGGGCGACGACGAAGCCGCGCTGCGCGCTCGCATCGGCATCGCACGCGCCGACGGCGTGGGCAACAGCTACCAGGAAGCGCTGCAATATCCGTCGCTGAACGTGCGCGGCATGGCGGCCGGCGGCGTCGGCGCAGTGGCCACGAACACGGTGCCGAGCCAGGCCGTCGCCGAGCTCGACATGCGCACCACGCCGGAGACGGATGGCCGGCACCTCTTCGCGCTCGTGCGCGCGCACATCGAGCGCGCCGGTTATCACCTGGTCGATCGCGAACCCACCGACGCGGAGCGCGCGAAGTTCGACAAGCTCGCGAGCTTCACGCTCGGCCCCGTGACGGCGGCGGCGCGCATGCCGATGGACTCGGCGATCGCCCGCTGGGCCGGCCTGGCGCTGCGCTCAGCCACGGCACCGCAACCGCGCACAGAACCGGTGCGCATTCGAATGATGGGCGCCACCGTGCCGACGGACGTGCTGATCGACGCGCTGCATTTGCCGTTCGTGCTGGTGCCCACCGTCAACGCGGACAACAACCAGCACGCCGCGAACGAGAACCTGCGCATCGGCGATTTCGTGGCCGGGGCCGAGACCATCTACAGCCTGCTGATCACGCCGTATTCGCACTAATTTGGCGGCCGCAAGCCGCCCCCGCCGAGCACCGCGACGCCAATTGGACAACCCCTCCCCATGCGCCCACACTGAATGACCGCACGAGGAGAACCCGATGGACCACAGAGTCGAGAGACTGCGAACACCCGCCGAGTGTGAAATATTCGCTCGCAACGCGACCGCCAAGCAGCGCCCGGATCTCGCGCTCGAAGCACACCGCAAGGCGGTGAATCTCAAGGTCGCCACGCACGAAGCGGTTTCGCCTCTCGAAGCGGAGGGTTTGGCCACGGTCTACGCCCTCGATGCACTACTCACGCACCAGAACGATGGCAAGAAGAAGCGCGCCACTGCCACCTGGCAAGCGGTGAAGCGCTACGGCGTCATCGAGGCCATCCAGAAAGCCGTGAGCCGGCGGTCTGCCACCGAGAGCTGCACCGCGTTACGCGAGCTCGGGTTGGAAGACCTTGCGTTCGAAGCGTTCGTGCTGCGTCACGAAGATGCGTTCAGCGCGGCGGCGGTAAAGCTCTCGAAAGAGCGGCTCGCCGTCACCGCCTAGCGCCCGCGACGGCCGCGCAAGCGTCCGCCGCCGTCAGTGCTTCGCCACCTGCGCTCGGCGCCACGCGTAGTAGCCATCGAACGCCGTAAGCTGCGGCACGTTCGGCACGGGCCGCGCACTCGACGCCGCATCGAGCGTCATCACCTGCTGGCTCTTCTCCGTGAACGCGGGCCACTGCGGTAAGCCGCCGGCGTTCGGATTGCCGGTCTTCGCGAAGTTCGTCCAGTACGCCATCACGAGCGCCGACATCGCCGTGTCTTCGCGGCGCGGCGCCGCGCGCCCGGGGCTGCCCAACGTGCCGAATACGTACGGCAGCTCGTCGGCGTGCGATGCACCCTTCGGCGATTGCGGCGTACGGTGATCGAAGTAGTACACGTACGCCGCGCCTTTGCCTTTTTGCGATTGCAGGCGCGCCCACGTCCACGTGGGCCACGCGAATGCCGAGTCCCGGAAAATATCGCGAGCTGATTGCAGCGCCTGCTCGTCCGTCGCGTGGGGATACGCGGCCAGGATCTGGTCCGCGCGCTCGCCGTAGCCGCCGCGAATCTGTGTCTCGAACGCCGCGCTCGTCACGCCGCCGCGGATGAACAACGCGCCTTCGTCGGAGTTCGTGCCGATCAGCACGGGCGTGTCGTTGAAGTGCCCATGGCTGTAGAGCACGTATTGGTCGCCGGGCAGCACATCGCCGTCGTCCACGGGCCAAAACCCACCGCCAAGTCCCGGCCCCTGCCCCGCCTGAATCTTGTCCGCGGACAATGCACGCGCGGCGGCGAGCGTGCTCGCGCCGAGCTTGGCCAAGAACTGCTGGCCCATGGCTTCGGCGACGGCGAGTGTCGGCACATTCTCGCCGCCTTCCTGCGCGCGCCGTGACGGCGCAAACGAGCCGCCGCTTTCCGAGATCGCCTTCTGGAACAACCCCTTCGCAGCGGGTGAGGCCGCGAGCATGCTCACGGCGATGCCGCCAGCGGACTCGCCGAAGATCGTCACGTTACGCGCATCGCCGCCGAAGGCGGCAATGTTGTCGTGCACCCACTCGAGGCCCGCGATCATGTCTTGCAGGCCGTAGTTGCCGGAGCCCTTGCCACTTTCGCGCGAGAGCTCGGGATGCGCGAGAAAGCCGAACGCCCCCACGCGGTACGCCACGCTCACGAGCACGACGCCTTTCGCCGCGAGCCGCGTGCCGTCGTACGTGGGCGAGCTCGTGGCACCGGCCGCGAAACCGCCGCCGTAGATCCACACCATCACGGGCAGCCGCTGGCGCGCGGTTTTCGCGGGCGTCCACACGTTCAAGTAGAGGCAGTCCTCGCTCATGCTCGGCGGCGACTGCATGAACTGCAACATCGCGGCGTCTTGCATGCAGCTCGGCGCGAAATCGCTCGCCATTTTCACGCCCTGCCACGCGATGACGGGCTGCGGCTTCTTCCAGCGCAGCTCGCCGGTGGGCGGCGCCGCGAACGGAATGCCCTTGAACGCGGCGATGCCGTTGGCGGCCGCGCCATCCACTACGCCGCCGGCCACCTCGACGGTCATGACTTGCGCAACGGCGGAGAAACTCGAAACGCACACCGCGGCTGCGAAACAGGCGCGGCGAAACCAATGGTTCATCGTTCTGCCCCCCGGGTGAATTCGGCCCATTATTCGCCCCCCGCGCGGGCCAGCACAATGCTCCAACGCATTCCACCGGATCCGGCCGCCGCACCGTCAGAATTCGTCAGAATCCAGCGCCGCTCCGCCACGATTCGCCGCCGCCCCGCCCGAGCTCGGCGTGAAATCTACCCCACGGCAACGAAGGGGAGATCGCCATGCGACGAACGAAGCTGTTCCGGATCGAGCGCGTACCGCACGAGATCCGCCTCGTGCTCGAAGATTGGGCCGGCGTGCTGTTCGCGATCGGCGTCGCGCTGCTGCTGCTCGCCACGCTTAAGCGCAGCTCGCACGCGCGGCGGAGTTCCCGAAAGAGCTCGGCGCCGGCACGCTGCTGTTCCAAACCGCCGATGGCGGCTTCGACCCCACCGCACCGCTCGCCACCGACGTGCGCATCTCCGTGGCCGGCGTCGTCGCGCGCGTCGCGATCGCACAGCGCTTCCGTAACACGGGCTCGAGCTGGGCCGAGGCTGTTTACGCCCTGCCGCTGCCGGACGACGCTGCCGTCGACACGCTGAAGATGACGATCGGCGATCGCGTGATCGAAGGCGAGATCCACGAGCGCGCGCAGGCCGAGAAGATCTACGGCGAGGCGCGCGCCGCCGGCCAGCACGCGAGCCTCGTGCGCCAGACCAGCGCGAACCTCTTCACGACGGCGGTCGCGAACATCGGCCCCGGCGAATCCATCGACATCACGATCGAATACCTGCAAACCGCCCACTACGACGCCGGCGAGTTCAGCCTGCGCCTGCCGCTCACCCTCACCCCCCGCTACGGCGCCGGCGACACCCCGGAAGCGCAAGCCTCCGCCGCATCGACCATCGTCCCCGAACCCGCGCTGACGCTCGAGCCCCTCGCCGGCGTGAGTGAGGGCCCCTCGCGGGACCGTCTGCGCACAGGGATGTGCGCAGCCGAGCCGCAGGGATGCGATTTCCGGCGTGTCCCGCGAGGGGCCCTCACTCGCAGCCGGCGAGGGGCCACCGCGTACACCCAACGAAGCCACGATCCATGCCGTCATCGCTGCGGGCATGCCGCTGAAGGAGATCGGCGGCCGCGGTCACGAGCTGCGCGCCACAAGACGCGAGCGGCACGGATGTGTACGAGTTAAGTTCGGTGTCGCCGCGCGTCCCGATGGACCGCGATCTCCTCATCGCTTGGCGGCCGTCCGTCGGCTCCTCCCCGGCCGTCGCGGCGCTCACGGAGACGCGTGGTGACACCACCTATGCCCTGCTGATGATCCTGCCGCCCGAGAACGCGCACACGGAGCGCGGCCAGCCGCGCGAGCAGATCTTCGTCATCGACACGTCCGGCTCCATGGGCGGCGGCTCGCTGCCGCAGGCGCAGGCCGCGCTCAAGGACGCGCTCGGCAGGCTCACGAGCGTCGATCGCTTCAACGTGTTCCAGTTCAACTCCGTCACGTCGAGCCTGTACCGCGTACCCGTGCCGTTCACGCCGCAGAGTAAAACCCAGGCGCTCGCGTACGTGCAGGGCCTGGAAGCCACGGGCGGCACCGAGATCGAGGCCGCGATTCGCGCCGCGCTCGCGCAACCCGTGACACCGGGCTACGTGCGGCAGGTGATCTTCCTCACGGACGGCGCCGTCGGCGCGGAAACCGCGCTGTTCGACACCATCAAGAAGAATCTCGGCGACGCACGCCTGTTCACGATCGGCATCGGCTCCGCGCCGAACTCGTACTTCATGCGCAAAGCCGCGCAGTTCGGCCGCGGCACGTACACGCACATCGGCAACACGGGCGAAGTGGCGGAGAAGATGCAGGCGCTGTTCGCGAAGCTCGAGCGCGTGGCGCTGAAAGACGTGCTCGTCGACTGGCCCGTGACCACGGAGCTGTATCCCAGCCAGGTGCCGGATCTCTACGCCGGCGAACCGCTCGTGCTCGCCGCGAGCTACCCCACGCGCCCCGACGATCCGATCCTCGCCACCGCGTTCGGCACGGCGGGCGGCGTGCCGTGGCGGCAGACCGTGGGCGGCATACCGACGGAGCTGCACGGCATCGCAGCGCTGTGGGCGCGGCGCAAGATCGAGGCGCTCGTCGACAGCCGCGTCGACGGCACGAACGAGGCGCTGATCCGCAAGCTGATCATCGACACCGCGCTCGAGCACCACCTCGTGAGCCCGTACACGAGCCTCGTGGCCGTGGACAAGACGCCGGCGCGCTCGATCGCCGCCGCGCTCGAGCGCAAGCAGATCGTGAACAACTACGCCGGCCGGCGCGCAGTGGCAGACGGCGCTGCCGCGCACGGCGACGCCTGCGCCGCTGTTCCGCTGGCTCGGCATGCTCGTGCTGCTGGCTCGCCGGTGCGAGCGCGGCGGCGCTGCGCGGCGGGCGGAGGTTCGTGCAGTGAGACGCTCGTCGTTTCGCGACCAGTTCGGCATCACGGTGACGTTGCCGCTCGGCCTCGCTCACCGCCGGCGCGCGCGGCAGCAGCGGCTGCGCCGCTCTAGGCGTAGTCGGCGCTGGTGTCGACTCGGCGCCGCGCTGCTCGCGATGGGCTGGTACCTGCCGGCCAAGGCCGCGCTCGCGCAGACACTCTTGAATCGCGCGTGGGCCGCCACTCGCGACGACAACCGCGCCGCCGTGAAGCCGTGGCCGTGGGCCGACACGTGGCCCGTCGCGCGGCTGCACCTGCCGGGCGAGAGCGCGCCGCTCACGGTGCTCGCGGGCGCGTCGGGCCGCAACCTCGCGTTCGCGCCCACGCTGCTCGACGGCAGCGCCGAGCCCGGCACGCCGGGCGTCACGGTGATTGCGGGCCATCGCGACACGCACTTCCGCGCGCTGGAGAAGCTCGCACTCGGCGACGAGTTCACGCTCGAGCGGCCCGACGGCGTCACGTTGCGTTACGCCGTGGCGGCGCTCGACGTGATCGACGTCGAACGCGACGTGCTGCGGCTCGATGCGGACGAGAGCGTGGTGGCGCTCGTGACGTGCTGGCCGTTCGACGCCGTGACGCCGGGCGGCCCCGAACGCTACGTCGTGACGGGCGTGCCCGTGGGCGCGCCCGCTCAGTCGGCGCAGCGCGTCGCGCAGCACGCTCGAATCGATCGAACACCGCGAGCTCGGCGCGTGTGCGCGGAGCGCGGCCGCGCTCGCGCGCCATGTAGACGTCCTCCTCGACGAGCACGTCGAGCAACATCCGGCACGAGCGTGCCCGGGATAGCCCTCGTGATGCCACACCTTCTCTATCAGCGCGGTGTCGTAGCCCGTGGACTGCGCCACGAGTGGCCATACCACCTGCGGCTTCTCGCGAATCTCGGCGGACGCCGTCAGCAGCGCGCGCACGAACGCGACGATCTGCTGGCGCTTCGCAGGGTTCGCGAGATTCGCGGCCGTGGTGTTCAGGTTGAAGAGCTCGCGGTACACGCCATGCGCTGCTGGAACTCGATGGCGTCGGCGCCGATCGCCTGCGCCGCGCGCTCGATCTCGGGCTCCCAGATCGTCACGGCATCGATCTCGCGATTCGCGAGCGCGGTCGGCATCTTCGACAGCGGATTCAGCGGCACGACGGTGACGTCGTCGATCGACATGCCCACCGTGCCGAGCATCTTGTGCAGGTAGTAGCCGGACGACGTCACGCCAATCGTCGCGATTTTCTTGCCGCGCAGATCCGCGACGCGTCTGCATGCCGGCGGAGCGCCGCGCCACGATGCGGTAGAAGCCCTCCGCAACGTCAGCATGATGCGCAGATCCGGGTGATCGAGCGACTGGCGCAGCGCCTGCGTCTCGGCATTCGTCGCGACATCCGCAGCCTTGCCGTCGTATAGCTCCGGGATACCGCCGTTCGTGACGGTGACGGTATCGCTCGGGCCCAGCTGCTTCGCCGCGAGCAGCACGGGGGCGAGCTCGATCGTGGTCGTGTTGCCGAAGACCTTCAGCGGCTCCGCCCTGCGCCAGACCGCCGGCGCCGGCGATCAACGACGCCGGCGACGAGAATGAGCCAATTTCGCACGCTTAGAATCCCCCGCCCGACTTGAACCCGCCGCCGCCGAAGCCGCCGCCTCCGCCGAAACCGCCGCCCCCGAACCCACCGCCGCGGCCGCCGCCGCCCCAACCACCGCCTCCGCCGCCGGCCAGCCGCCCCACGGGCCGCGCGGTCCGCGGGCCTGCGCCGAACCGGCCGCTGCCGAACAGTGGGTCGGCGCCGAGAGTGCGGTGGCGCTGCTGCTTCGTCAACGCGTCCCACAAATCCGGCACGGCGAGCGCGCCGCGCGAGCAGCTGCGTTCATCATCGTCGCGATCAGCGTGCTGTTCATGAACTCCGAAGTCACGGCGTCGAAGCGCTGCTCCTTGAAGCTGTTGCGCACTTCCTCGAGCTTCGCCGAGCGATCGCGGTGCTGCTCGTGCAGCTTCTGTAGCGCTCGGCCGCGTCCACGGCGCGCGGCAGATCTGCGCGGATCACGGTGAGCTCGTCGACGGCCGCGTCGTCCTCGGGATTCGGCGTGCGGCTCGCGCGCTCGCGCAGCGTGCGCATCTGCTCCTTGCGGAACGTGTCGGAGAGGAGCTGCGTGGCCTTGCGGGATAGCTCGTCCTGGCCCGACGAGAACGCGGCGCGCTTCTCGATGAGCGCGCTTGATCTCGGCTTCCTTCGCCGCGATGCTCGTGATCGATGGCGGCCAGCGCTTCCTCGTGCTTCGCGCCTGCGTGGCGCGCACGCTCGGGCACGCCGGCGCTCGCGGCCGCCGGCCGTCTCGAGCTCGCGCGACAGCGGTCACGTCGGCCTCGGCCGCCGCGCGCATCTGCTTCGCGTGCTCGTCGAAGCGCGACGGCAGCTCGCTCAGCATCCAGTAATCCTGGCGCAGCGGCTCGAAATCGACGACGCGCGCCACCCAACTCATCGAGCAGCCGCGTGAACGGCGCGGCAGCATAACGGCCCGTGCCGTAGCCGCGAGCCCACAGATACATGAACAGCGGGTCGGCTTCGTACGGCGTGCCTTTCTGCGCGCGATCCGTGCGCGCGGCTTCGGCTTTCTTCTCGGCGAGCGCCGCCATGGCGTCGGACGCCTTGGCCGCGTCGAGCTGCGCGCGATACGCGGCTGTCGGCCGCGAGCTTCGCTGCGCCTCGGCCTGCGCCGCATCCACGTCCTTCGCCGCCGCGTCCACCACGCCCTGCTGCGCCGTGCGCTTCGTGCCGATCTCGACGAGCGCCTGCTGCGCGGCCGCGATCTCGCCGCCCACCGCCGCTTGCGCGTCGCCGCGCTGCGCGAGCAGCGCGTGCACCTGCTTGCCCGTGTCGTCGAGCGCTTCGATGCAGCTCTCCGCGCTCGATCTCCTGCAGCGCGCGCGCGCGCGAGCACGCCGAGCACACCGAGCTCGCGCTGGCGCAGAGTCGTCGAGCTGCGCCGTCGACTTCTGCAGCGCCGCGTCCACCTTCTCGAGCTCGCCGCGCGTATCGCCGAGCAGCTTCTCGATCAGCGCCGAGCAAATCGCTACCGCTCAGCATCTATGCTCACCACTTCGTGATCGCGGCGCCCGTGGTCGCCACGGTGTATTCGGGCTCGAGCACGCCGCGGCGCTTGGCGCCGACGACGTCCTGCTCGATAATGCCGTCGTCGCGCTTGTCCGCCGCGACGCTTGTTGAACGTGGCTTCGTCGACGCGCAGGCCCCATGCGCTCACGCGCTGCGTCTTGCCGTCCTCTTCGCTGCGGATCGGCATCGTCAGCTGCCTGCCCGTCTGGGCGCGACGGCCTCGACGATCACGTAGTAGTTGCGCGCGCGCCGGTTGTCGTCCGGCACGCGCCACACGCCGCTGCGCTCGCCGCGCCGCTGCACGATCTTCAGCTCGTACTGCTCGACGCAAGCTGCGCATCGAGCGCGTGCAGCGCGCCGACGGTCGTGCCCGCTTGCCGAGATCGTGGTGATCGATCTGCGCCTTGCCATCTCGCCAGGACGCTGCCCGGCCTTCGCAAGCGCGGGCGGTCCTGCGTCTCGGCGACCACCGTTTGGTACGCACTCTGCAACTCGCTCGGCAAAGTCGCCGCCGCGCGCAGCTCCGGTCCGCGGATGCCGAACTGGAAGCCGGCGAGCGCCGAGCGCGACGACAGCCACGCCGGTCGTCACCCACTTGCCCCACCGCGCGCGCGTTACATACAGCTTCGCGAGCGAGCGCGAGAAGCTTGGGCTGGGGCCCTTGTAGACTGAACCGCTCTTCCTGCAGCGCGGCGACGCCCTGCTTCAGCACGTCGTCGCTGACCTCGATGCCCTGCCCCGTGTAGATCTCGCGCAGCCGCGCGAGCAGTCGCTGCTCGCGATCGTCCGCCTCGACCTCGCGCGCGAGCATCAGCTCCTTGTGGCGCAGCGTGTCGACGACGTCCATCGCGAGCATCAGCTCGTCGAGCGGCGCCTGCTCTTTGACAACGACCTCGTTCATTTCAGCGGGTTACGCTCCATCAGCGGCACGGTGCGCGGCGCGACCAGGTCCATCGCCTGCCGCTCGCGACGAGCTGCGCCAAGACGCTGCTTGCCGGTCTCGACCGCGTCGCGGATCTCGGCGGCGTTCTTCGTGCGAGAGCTCGCGCATCTCGGCGATGATCTGCCGCGAGCGCTCCTGGTAATTCACGACGCGAGGTCACGAGCTTCTTCACGGCCTCGGCGCGAATCGTCGGGCCGTAGCCGGCCTTCAGCGCCGCCTCCTGCACCTTGCCGCCGATCTCGGCCAGGTCCTCGAGGCTCCTGCTCACGCCTTCCTTCATCTCTTCGAGCGTGCTGCGTGCTCTCGTGCAGGCCGTGCAAGCCCGTGAACGACGCGGACAGCGCCGTCAGCACTGTCTCGTTGGTGCCGAAGAACGCAATGGCCTGCTTGTACACCCGGTCCTTCGCGCTCGTGGTCTGCACGAGCCGCGTCATCACGACCTCGGACGTGTTGTAGCCCACGGTCAGGTTGTCGGAGATGTCCTTGCAGATCTGGTAGCGATCCTCGGCGGTCTGCACCGCGCGCAGCTGCTCGTCGCGCGCAAGCTCGAGCTTGGCGCGCGCGATCAGGTCGTCCGCCGGCGCCTTCGTCCACGGCTTCCATCGCCGCCTTCAGCTTGCCCTGCTCGACCTCGAGCGCGGCTTGCGCCGTCTTCATGACCTGCAGCGCAAGCACCTCGGATTCCTTCAGCGCGCCGCGGAAGTCCTGGTACGCGGACAGGATCAGGTGCTCGCGCTCGATCTGGTCGTTCGTGTCTTTCGCGACTTCGAGGTACGTCTTCTTGATCTTGTCGAAGCGCTGCGGGATGTCACCGCGCGTGGCTTTCATCCACACGTTCTGCAGGCGCTCCCACGTGTTGATCTTGCCGTCCTCGAGCTGCTCGACCATGGATCTCGCGTCGTCACGAATGCTGTTGAACGCATTCGTGATGATCGTGTAGCGGTCGCTGATCTGCATCGACGCGACTTGCTCGCGCACCACCTGATTGAACAGCGACGCCTGCGACAGCGTGCGGGCGATCGCCACGACCTTGTCCTGATCGAGATCGGACACGCGCCGCAGCAGCGCCACTACCGGCGCCTCCTCGGTCTTGTCGGGCATGAGCCCCAGGTTCTTCAGGCGGACCATGGCTTTGTCGAGATACTGCATCGGTGTGCTCATTTTTCTAGCCTCGTGGGGCCCTGCGGGCCCTGCTGGTGGCGGGTAGAGAGTAAGGGGGTCGGCCACAGCCGTCCATGGCCGCGGACGGCGGCTTGCGGACGCGATTTCGCGAGCACGGTGCCCGGCGTTCATGACCTATCCCTCCCCGGAGTCGGTAACGTTTCGCGAGCGGTTATTTGCAGATCCCGTGCCAGCGGCCCCGGTTCGCGCGCAATTGCATGATCCGTGCGCTTTCCGGGCCCACGCCGGCACCGCTCGCGGGCGCAGTCGACCTCTTGGCGTTTCGTGTTTTCGCCAAAGCTTGTGCGAATTCGCTACGACTTGGCAATCCGACACAACGGTCAGGGGCGCCGGCGGGCGCCGCACCCGCGCCATATCAGTCGTTGCCGCGCGAAAACCCGGGTTGGCACGGTGTCTGCAAAGAGAACGCGCATCGAGAACGTGGCCGGGAGGACACACGACGATGAGCACAGGAACCATGACCAATGACTTCGAACCGCACGATGGCTTTGGTGGCGTACGTGCTGCATCTGTTCGGCGCGATTGCCGCACTGCCGAGCATCATCGGCTTGATCGTGAACTACGTGAGTCGCCGCGGTTACGGCGACGTCCCGACCAGCCATCACAACTGGATGATCCGCTCGTTCTGGTGGGCGCTGCTGTTTGTCGTGATCGGCTGGCTCATTCCGCGGTTTCTCCTGATCGGTTGGGTGATATGGGTCGCCACCTGGGCCTGGTACGTCTACCGGCATGTGCGCGGCCTGGTGGCGCTCGTCAACGACGAGCCCCTGCCGCGCTGACGGCAGCGAAGCGGTTGCGCGGCGGGGAGGCCGCGCAACCCAAAGCCCCTCCGCATGCATCTTAGAGAGCGCCCGGCCGCAGTCACGGCCAAGGAGAGAAGTCCGATGTAGAGACGCACACCACTACACACGCGACGGGGAGGACGCGTGGCCCGAACGTGCACGAGGTCCGTGCATACCGAACGCGATTCGAAAGGGACACACACGTGAAAGCGCGAACCAAAGCCCTCCCCGTCCTGGCACTGCTGGCGGCGCTCTCGAGCGCCTGCACCTCGATGACGCCCCAACCCGCTTCGAGCCAGCCGGTTTTTCTAGGTTTCCGGCAAGTCGACGTGCAACACGAATATATCGACCGCTACTCCTGCGGGAACACCACGCCACTGTATTGCTCGTGCCTGTCGTCACTACCGACGGCGACGTGCCGTTGTGGCTGTCCGCTGCACTAGGGGGGACCGAAACGTGGCCAGCCGCATCGCGGCATCGGCGGCTGCGTTACGATGGGCGTAAGGGGGGGATTCCCATGCGCCACATCGTGCTTGCTGCAGTCGCGAGCGCCGCGTTCGCCGTAGTCACGCTCGCCGGCTGCTCGCCGCGCGACGCCAGTAACGGCACCGGCGCTGGGCCACCGGGGCGAGGCGCAGCCGCCGTCGACGACGCGCGCCTCGCGGCCGCCGACCGCGAGCCCGGCCAATGGTTGTCGTACGGCCGCACGTACGATGAGCAACACTTCTCGCCTCTCGATCAGATCGATACGCAGAACGTGCGCGAGCTCGGCCTCGCGTGGTTCGCCGACATTCCGCTGAACCAGGGTCAGGAAGCAACGCCGATTGTCGTCGACGGCACGATCTATCTCGCGTCGAGCTGGAGCAACGTGTTCGCGTTCGACGCACACACCGGCGCGCAACTTTGGCGTTACGACCCGAATGTGCCGCGCGAGTGGGCGGTGAACGTGTGCTGCGGCGTGGTGAATCGCGGCGTGGCCGTGTGGCACGGCAAGGTCTACGTCGGCACACTCGACGGCCGGCTCATCGCGCTCGACGCATCCAGCGGACGCGAGCTGTGGAGCGTGGACACGATCGACAAATCGAAGCGCTACTCCACGACGGGCGCGGTGCGGATCGTCAAAGGCAAAGTGCTGGTCGGCAATTCCGGCGCTGAATTCGGCGTACGCGGCTACGTCACCGCCTACGACGCCGAGACCGGCAAGCTCGCGTGGCGCTTCTACACCGTGCCCGGCAATCCGGCCGACGGCTTCGAGAACGAAGCGATGGCGATGGCCGCGAAGACCTGGCACGGCGAGTGGTGGAAGCTCGGCGGCGGCGGCACGCCGTGGGACGCCATGGTCTACGACCCCGAAAGCGCACTCCTTTATATAGGCACCGGCAACGGCAGCCCGTGGAACCAGGCGCTGCGCAGCCCGGGCGGCGGCGACAATCTGTTCCTGGCCTCGATCGTCGCGCTCGATCCCGACACCGGCGAGTATCGCTGGCACTACCAAACCGCGCCCGGCGAAACGTGGGATTTCACGGCCACGCAGCCGATCATCGTCGCGAATCTGAATTTCGGCGGCACGCAGCGGCGCGTGCTCATGCAGGCGCCGAAGAACGGCTTCTTCTACGTGCTGGATGCCAAGACCGGCGAGCTGATTTCGGCCGATGCGTTCGCGCCCGTGAACTGGGCCAGCGGCATCGACATGGCGACGGGTAAGCCCATCCAGAACCCGGAAACGCGCTACGACCAGACCGGCCGCCCCGCGTTCGTCACGCCCACGGGCCAAGGCGCACACAACTGGCGGCCGATGAGCTTCAGCCCGAAGACCGGGCTCGTGTACTTCGGCAGCCGGCACAACGCGCAGGTGTACATTCCCACGCCGGCCGACAAGTTCACCGTGACCAAGGTCGGGACGAACGTCGGCATCACGCGCCCGGTGCCGCCGGAGCTCGAGGCGGAACTGGCGAAGCGGCCCGACTTGCAGTTCGCCGATCGCGGCGCGCTGATTGGCTGGGACCCCGTCGCGCGCAAACCGCGCTGGCGCACTGTGAACCCCGGCAACGGCATCGACGGAGGCACCCTGGCCACGGCGGGCGACCTCGTGTTCGCCGGCGGCGGCAGCAACGAATTCATTGCGTATCGCGCCGACACCGGCGAGCGGGTGTGGAGCTTCGACGCGCAAACGGGCGTTGCGGCCGGCCCCGTGAGCTACGAGCTCGACGGCGTGCAGTACGTCGCCGTGGCCGCTGGGCGCGGCCTGCAGCCGTATTACCAACCGAACTACTCGCGGCTTCTCGTATTCAAGCGCGGCGGCAAAGCGACGTTGCCGATTGCCGCCACGTACGTGCCGCCGCCGCTGAATCCGCCGGCGAGCACCGCGACCGCGGACGTGCTCGCGCACGGCACCGAGCTCTACGGTCAGAACTGCGTGCAGTGCCACGGCAACAACATCAGCAATTTTCCGGATTTGAAGGTGTCGCCCGCGATTCAGACGCAGGCGCTGTTCGACGCCATCGTGCTCGGCGGTGCGCGCGAGCCGAACGGCATGGCCTCGTTCGCGGCGGCGCTATCGCGCGACGATGCGTCAGCGATTCGCGAGTACATCGTGTCGCTGGCGCACTCGGCGAAGGCGGAAGAAGACGCGAAGCGCGCGGCCGCCGGCGGCGCCGAACCGCACGCGCAGTAACTCGCGGGTGCACAGTCGAATTGGGGTTCCTGCACTGGAAATGCCGTTGCGCGTGGCGCCAAACGGTTCCATGATCGCGCCAACGTGGACCGCTGAGAACGAGCCCATGGCAACGAAAAAACGCAGCCGCCCGAAACACAGACACGAAGTGAAGGCCGCGCTGGCCCACTTCGACCTGGCGAAAGCCGGGTCCTCCCTGAACCTTCAGATCTATGCCGCCCAGGAAAAAATCGGCGAGCTCGAAGTGGGCCGCGGCTCGCTCTACTGGTACGGCCGCAACCGGCACAAGAGCAAGCGCATCAACTGGACGGCATTCGCCGATATGATGGACCGGCTCGCCTACGGCGACCCTTAAGCACTAAGGACGCAGCCCCATGACAGGACGAACTCAGCTACTACCCGCCGACGTATACGAGTACGTGCGCAGCTCCACGCGCGAGCCCACGGTGCTCGCGCAGCTACGTGCCGCCACGGCTTCGGTACCGAACAACGTAATGCAGATCGGCGCGGATCAGGGCCAACTGATGGCGCTACTCGTGCGACTCATCGGCGCGCGCCGCTGCATCGAGCTCGGCACGTACACGGGCTACTCGGCGCTCGCCGTGGCGCTCGCGCTGCCCGCGGACGGCACGCTCATCACATGCGACACGAGCGCCGAATGGACCGCCGTCGGTCAGCCGTTCTGGCACCAGGCCGGCGTAGCCGACCGCATCGATCTGCGTCTCGGCCCCGCGCTTGAGACGCTGGACGCGCTACTCGCGGCCGGTGAATCGGGCCGCTTCGACTTCGCGTTCATCGACGCAGACAAGCCGAACTACGCCGCCTACTACGAACGCCTCCTGAAGCTCGTACGCCGCGGCGGTCTGATCGCCGTCGACAACACGCTGGCACTCGCGGGCGCGCCGGTGATGGCGCAGGGTTCCACGAACGCGAAAGCGATGGTGGCGTTCAACGAACTCGTGCGCAAAGACGAACGCGTGGATCACGCGATGCTGACGGTAGGCGAGGGGCTAACGCTGCTGCGCGTGCGTTGACCGGCGCACGGGGCCCGCGGCGCTGCGAAAACGTTAGCGCGAGCGCGGCGCATCCCTTAGCATCGACAACCGCGTGCGCGCCTTCGCCCAATGGCTCTCCTTAACCGCCCCCAGCGTCGCGATCCAATCGGCGTTCTGGTTCATACGCTTGTTGCAGGCCGCGCACCTGATCACCGCCGGCGTCGTGGCCGTAGCGGGGCTGATGATTGCGCTGAGGGTGCTTGGGCTTCAGCGTGCGGACCAGCCCTTCGAAGCGGTGTGGGCGCGCTTCGCGCCATGGCTGGCGGCCGGCTTGGGCATCATGGTGTTGACCGGCGTCGCCCAGTCGCTCGGCGACCCCGTGCGCGAATTCACGTCCTTCTCCTACTGGCTCAAGTTGGCGCTGGTGCTCGGCTGCGCGCTGGGCACGTTGTGGCTCGCCCGTGCCGCGCGGCGCCCACCGCCAGTGGCCGGCTTCCCGTTCTCCGCAAAGCTCGCGGCGGTAGGACTCGTCTTACTGTGGCTCGTGATCCCACTGCTCGGCCGCATGATCGCGTACGACCGCGCAATCTGGGGCAGCCTGTCGGGGCGCACATGAGCACGCAGTCCTTGCTCGAGAGCATCCAAGGCTCCGCGCTCGCGAACTGGATGCGGTACGCGAACCCCGCCATGCCCGTCGTCGAGGCCACGCACGTGCTGGCCGCCGTGCTGCTGTTCGGCACGGTGCTGATCGTGGACCTGCGCCTGCTCGGGCTCGCCGATTCGCAGCGAGCGTACACGCGCGTAAGCCGCGAGACATTGCACTTCACGTGGCTCGCGTTCGTGGTCTCCGCGATCACGGGCTCGCTGATGTTCACGACGAGCCCGCAGACCTACTTCTACAACGCTGCGTTCCAGCTGAAGGCGCTCGCGCTGTTCGGCGCGGGGCTCAACATGGCGGTGTTTCAGCTCGTTACGGCGCGCGGAGCGGCGGCTTGGCTTGAAAGCGGGGCGCCGCGCGCGGCCCGCGTCGCAGGCTTCGCGTCGCTGCTGCTCTGGGCGGCCGTGGTGCTGCTCGGCCGCTGGATCGGCTTCACGAAGGGCTACGACTTCAGCGCGCCCGCCGGCGTCGAGCTCGCGTTCCCTGCTTGAGCGTTTGTCACCATTCCCACACGGAGCAGCGAAATGACACGAACCGTATTGGCCGCTGTCGCGGGGCTAGTGACTTGGTGGATCGCGTTCTACGCGTCGCTGATCGCTTTCGTATTTGCATGGCCAGCTTTGTACGAAGCGACCAGGCCGGCACTGGCAACCGGTGATTTCTCGCAGCTCACGACACCCATGTGGACGCTGTTCTTGTCGATGTATCTTTGGGTCAATCCCGTTGCAGGTTGGGTGACGGCCGTCATCGGCAAAAGACGAAACGCCGTATGGATCGTCGCGGGCATCATGGCGCTCTACGCCGCGTTCATGCACTACTACACGCTGTGGGGCGTTTACCCCAGCTGGTACAACCTTCTCGTCCCGATCTCGATTCCGCCGCTGATGTACGTGGGCGCCAGAGTGGCAAAGGTGAGTTAGATCGGCAGCGCGCCGCTCACGGAACGAGCGTCGCCGTGCCGGCGAACGCTAGTGCGTGAGCTCCACCCCGCCGCCCGAAGGCTCCGCCTTGCCGCCACTCGGCAACCCGCCGCCATCGAGCGCGAACAGGTACACGCTGTCGCCGCGCTTCGTGCCCGGAAAGAACCCGCCGGCCGAGAGCGCCACCACGTACTGCTGGCTGCCCGCGCTCGAACGTGCTCACGGCCGCATGAATGCCGGCGTCCGTTTCGTACTCCCAGAGCAGGCTGCCGTCTGATTTATCGAGCGCTTGCAAGCGACCGTCGTTGCGGCCGATGAAGAGCAGGCCGCCGCGCGTGACGGTGGAGCCCGCGTAGCAGAGCTCTCCCCACTGTTGCCGCCAGGCGAGGCGGTTGGTGCGCACGTCCACGGCGGCCAGCACGCCGCGGCGCGGCACGCGCGAGCGCGTGTAATCGCCGCCGAAATAGCGGCCGCCCGGCTTCGGCATCACCCATTCCACGCCGCCCTCCTTCGTGGAGTACGCGGCGGCGCCGTCGCCCGTGCACACATAGAAGAGATTCGTCTCGGGGTCGTACGAGCTCGGCGGCCAGTTCGCACCCCCCGTGCCGAGCGGCTTCACGACCACGGGCGTGTCCCAGAACGGTGTGAAGATGCGGCCCTTGTTGACGAGCTTGAAGCCCTCGGGCTCGATGTCGATCTCGTGCGGAATGACCTCGTCGCCGAGCGGAATCGGCTGCGTCGCTGGCCGTCGCCTGGCGCGGCTCCTGCGGCACAGGCCGCTCCTCGATGCCGACGAGCGGCTTGCCCGTCACGCGGTCGAGAATGTACACGTAGCCCGTCTTGCCGATCTCGACGATACCCTTGCGCGAGCGCGCCGTTGACCACGGCGTCGAACAGCACCACGGGATTCGGCGAATCGTAGTCCCACAGATCGTGATGCACCTGCTGGAAGTGCCAGCGGTACTTGCCGGTCTTCGCCTCGATGGCCACGATCGACACGGTGAACAGGTTGTCGCCGGGCCGCACGGAGCCGTTCAGATCGGGGCCTGGGTTGCCCGTGGAGAAGTACACGAGGCCGAGCTCGGGATCGACGGCTGGCGTTTGCCATACGGCCGCGCCCCCGTGCTTCCACGTTTCGTTGCTGCTGGGCCAGGTGTCGTGGCCCAGCTTCGCCCGGCGCCGGCACCGTGTAGAACGTCCATACGAGCTTGCCGTTGCTTCGCGTCGAACGCTTTCACGCGGCCGCGAGAGGCCTTGTCGCCGCCCGCGAAACCCGTGATCACGAGGCCGTCGTAATACAGCGGCGCGGTGGTGATGCTGAAGCCGTCCGCGTTCGTCTCCGCCTGCACCTGCCACGCAACCTTGCCGGTCTTGTAGTCGAGCGCGACGAGCTTGCCGTCGAGCTGGCCGGCAAACACCTTGCCGTCGCCGATCGCGACGCCGCGGCTCTCCCAGCCGCAGCACACGACGGTGATGCCGGCGTCGAGGTGCGCCTCGTAGCTCCACACGATCTTGCCCGTGTCCGCGTCGAGCGCGAACACGTCGTTCGCGCCGGTAGAAATGTAGATCACGCCGTCGTAGACGATGGGCTGCGCCTGGCCCGAGTATTTGCTCTCCGTGGCCGAGCCGTTCAAGTGCGTGCGCCAGCTCGGCTTCAGCTTCGCCACGTTGTCTCTGTTGATGAGCGCGAGTGGCGAGTAGCGCTGGTTGTAGACGTTACCGCCGTTCGTGATCCAGCCGTCGGTACCGGGTGCCGCGAGCTGTTTCGCCGTGAACTTCGGCGGCGCAGCGGGTGCGTGCTGAGCCAGCGCGGCCGCCGAACCCAGCGGCCGCCGCGAGCGCCGCGACTGCCGCGCGCTTCGAATCGATTCGCATACGTTGTAACTCCCCCTATCAGTTTCCCGCGCGCGCGGTCGCGCTGCCGCCGGCGGCAGCCACTTTGAGCATCTCGGCGATCTTGTCGCCGTTCGGCACGGGCCGGCCCTGTACGGGCGTGGTGGCGAGATTCAGCGCCGTGCGGCCGAGCGTGTCTTTCACGCCAGGGTTCGCGCCGTGCGCGAGCAGGTACCCCACGACCTCGGTCCAACCGCGCCCAGCCGCCTGGTGCAGCGCCGTTTGCCCCTGCCGATCCGTCATCGAGTTCAAGCGCGCGATGCGGGCCGTACGGCTTTGCAAATCCGTGATTTCGAGCGTTCACGTTGGCGCCGGCCGCGAGCAGGATGTCGAGCGACGCGATGACCTCGCTCTCGATCTTCTTGCTCGTGAAGTCCGGCGCACGATTCGCGCCGAACCCGGGCTCGCGCACGCCCACGCCGGCCGCGGCCATCAGCGGCGTCACGCCCATGACGTTCGGCAGATCCACCTCTGCGCCAGCTGCGAGCAGCGCGCGCAGCGCGTCGTTGTCGTGCATGATCGCGGCACGCAGCAGCGGCGTGGCACCCGTCGTCAGAAGATCGTCGACGAACCGCGCGCTGTTGCCGCCGCGCCCGGGCCGATGGAAGTTCAGCTGTGCGTTCACGTCCACGCCCGGCACTGATCAGCGCACGCACGAGATCCATGGCCGTGGTGGTCTTCGAGCGCGGATGGGGCTCGCCCGTGCGCGGCACGTAGCGTGTTCATGTCGACGGCGAGATACAGCGCCGTGCGGCCCCACCAATCGGTGGCTAGCGGATTCGCGCCCGCGTCGAGCAGCACCTTCGCGGTATCGAACTCGTAGTTGTCGATCGCGAGCAGCAGCGCGGTCTCGCCGTCGGGCGTCGGCCGATCCACGTTCTCGCCCGCGGCGAGAATGGCGCGCACGCACTCGGCGCAACCCGAGCGCGCGGCATACAGCAGCGGCGTCAGACCACCCGTGGGGCGGTACTGCGCGCGCGGCTCGTTCGTGATCTGTGAGCCCCAGTCGTTGGCCGCGGCGCGCGCGTGCACGTCGGCGCCGTGCTGGATCAAGAGCTTCGACGAGATCGGCGTACGCGCCTTCGGCCGCCCACATCAGCGCGGTCTGGTCGCGCCACGCCTCGCGTGCGTTGACGTTGGCGCCGGCGGCGATCAGCGCGCTCACCACATCGACCGAGCCCGTGTGCGCAGCAAGCATCAGCGCCGTCTCGCCGTCGCCGTTCGCCGCGTCGACGGCGGCGCCGGCCTTGAGCAGCAGCCTCACGATCTTCGAGGTTGGCGGCCTTCGCGGCCTCACCGAGCGGCGTGGCGCCGAAGCGGTTCTGCGTGGCCGCGTGCGCGCCGCGCTTCACGAGGCGCTCGACGAGATCGGCGTCGAGCTTGTACGCGGCCCAGTGCAGCGGCGTGGTGCCGTCACCTTGCGCGGCGTTCACGTCCGCGCCCTGCTCGATGAGCATCGAGCGCGACGTCGCGCCGGCCGTTCTCGATCGCGTCGGCGAGCGGGCTGTCCGCGAGCGCCGCGCTCGAGGTCAGAGCCAGAACCGCAGCCATGAAGGCAGCTTGTTCATACGATGTCCGGCATGAGCTTGTTGTGATGCGCCCAGAAACCCTTGTCCGCGTCGTACAGAAACTTGGCGGGGTCCTCGAACGTGCGCGGCAGACCGTCGAGCACGCCCGCCTTCTGCATGTCGGCGGCCGTTTGGCCCTGCCGCAAGTTCACGACGATGCGGTCGAAGATCGTGAGCATGAGGTCGTGCTCGGCCTGCACCTCGGTGCGCCCGATCACGGGGCCGAAGCTCGGCACGTACCGCGTGCGCGCGTCGCCCATGCGCGAGCAGCTTCGCGAGCGCATCGACGCGGCCGCCGAGCCAGCCGCCGCCGAACCAATCGAGCACGGGGTCGCGCTGCGGAGAGACCGCGTCGCCCGCCACAATCACGTTCCGTCGGGAAGCCGCACGTACGCGTCGCCGTCGGTGTGCGCCTCGATCAGATAGCCGAGCTCGACGCTGCCTGTCGCCGAACGTCACCGCGTCCGTACGTGAAGAACGTCTTCGTAGGCCGACCAGCAACAGCCAGGGGCTTCTCGTACCGATCGTCCGCCGGCACGTACCACCCGGCGGTCAGCCGCTGCCGCGTCTTCGCGTGCGCAATGATCGTCGCCCCGGCCGTCCCGAGCGCCTCATTCGCCCCGGTCTGATCGGGATGCCAGTGAGTGTTCACGAGTGCGACCACCTTCGCACCGGCCCCACCGCTCTTCTTGTCTTCCCTGGCGATCCTGGCGATCCTGGCGAGAGTCTCTTGCCGCGCCTCCGCCGAACCACTGTCGACCAGGACGAGCCCGGCGCTGGTCGCCAGCACCACGATGTTGCCGCCCCCACCGGCAGATCACTTTGATGTCGGGCCCAACATCGGTAACGGTGAGTGCATCCGCCGCGCGCGCGACGGACACGGCGAGCGGCGCCAGACTCAGCGCCGCGAGCCCGCGCATCACATCGCGCCGGTTGATTGCCGTTGCGAAGGACATGCGCCCCCACGCTCCGCCTAGACGCCCGCGATCTCGCCCGTGCTGTCGCCGATGCTCTTCTGCTCGAGCCCGGCCTTGTTCAAAACGGTGAGATGCAGATTCGAGAACGTGGTGTACTCGGGCAACATCACGTGCTGCCCGCCCTTCAACGCGCCGTTCGCGCCGCCGGCGAGCAGGATCGGCAGCGGATAGTTGTTGTGCCGATCGCTGTTGCTCATGTTCGAGCCGTACATCAGCAGCGAGTGATCGAGCAGCGAGCCTTCGCCGTCGGGCGTCTTCGCGAGCTTGTCGAAGAAGTCCGCGAAGCGCTGCACGTGGTAGGTCTGCACCTTCACGAGCTTCTCGATGCGGTCCTTGTTGTTCGCGTGGTGCGACAGCGGGTGGAACGCGTCGGACACGCCGATGTGGTTGTACGTGCGGTTCGTGCCCTCGGCCACCATGATGTACGACGCCACGCGCGTGATGTTCGCCTGATACGCGAGGTGGATCAGATCGAACATGAGCTTCACCTGCTCATCGAAATCCGGCAGCTCGCCGATCGGCGCGCCGGGCAGGTCGATGCCGGTGAGATCGCGCTCGGACGCCTTCGCGACGCGCCGCTCCGTCTCGCGCACGGACTCGAGGTAGCCGTCGAGCACGCGCTGATCGGCGGGGCCGAGCTCGCGCTTCAACTCCTGCGTGCGGCCGCTGATCATGTCGAGCACGCTCGCGCGCCGGTGCGCGAGCGTCGCGCGCTCCTCGGCCGTGTCGCCGGCGCCGAACAGCTGCACGAACACCTTGCGCGGGTTGAACTCCATCGGCAGCGGCGTGGTGGCGTTGCGGAACGACAGCGTCGAGCTGTAGTAGCACGCGCCCGTGCCGCACGCGGCGCTCTGCGTGGTGGTCTCGGACGCCACCTCGAGACTCGGCAGCACGGTGTCGCCGCCGATCTTCGCCGCGATCATCTGGTCGATCGTCTGCGCCATGTGCGCGCCCGTGGCCTTCTGGTCCGGCTTGACGCTCGAGAGCCACGTGGCCGGCACGATCGTGTGCACGGAGCCCTGCGGCAGCTTGTTCTCGAGGTTGCCGAACGTGGCTACGTAGCGCTTGTAGTTCTCGAGCGGCTTCAAGATCGGGCTCAACTTGAAGTCGGCGCCCGCGCCGCTCGGCGTCCAGTGGTCCATGTCCTTGCCGTACGGCGTGTTCCACATGATCGCGCCGTGCGGAATGTAGAAGAACCCGGCGCGGAGCTTCGGCTTTGCCGCGGTCTGCGCGAGCGCCGTGGCCGCCGGGATCATCGCGTCGAGCAGCGGCAGGCTCAAGCTAAACGCCGGCGGCCTTCAGCACCGTGCGGCGGGACAGATGCTTCTTCGTGATGAACATGAGCTTCCCCTTGGCTACCGGCCGGCGGCGCCGAGCGACGCCTGCGCCGAGCCTCGATTCGAAGATTCTCCCCTGGGCGCCGCGGCCTGCATGCGAAACGCGTCGCTCTGCACGATGCCGGCGACCAGCGCCGAGAACCTGTAATTCTGCCCCTTCGCGGCGTGCACGATCGCGCGCACCTGCGGCATGTCGTAGTACTCGAGCTCGCGCCCGAGCGCATACATCATGAGCTTTTCGGTCAGCGCTTGCACGAACTGGTCGTCGCGCGCGAGCAGCGCGGCGGTGAGCGCCGCCGGGCCGTCGACGGGCCTGCCGCCCGAGAGCTCCGAGTGCGGGTCGATCGGCGCCCCGGCTTCCGTGTCGACCGTGCGCCAGGCGCCGGTGGCCGTGAAATTCTCGAGCGCCAGCCCGTACGGATCGATCACGCCGTGACACGCGGCGCAGGTGGGATTCTTGCGATGCTGCTGCAGCCGCTCGCGCACGGTCTTCGGCTGCTCGCCCTCGGGCGTGTCGAGATTCGTCTCGACCCCGGGCGGCGGCGGCGTCGGCGGCGTGCCCATGAGCTTGTCGAGCACCCAGGCGCCGCGCAGCACGGGCGACGTGCGGTTGCCGTACGACGTGCGCAGCAGCATCGCGCCCTTGCCGAGCAGGCCGTGGCGCACGGGATCTGTCGAGCTTCACCTGGCGGAACTGCGGCCCGACGACGCCGTCGATGCCGTAGTGGCGCGCGAGCCGCTCGTTCACGAACGTGTAGTCGGCCGTGAGCAGCGTCTGCACGTTGCGGTCCTCGAGCAGCACGCTCGTCAGGAACAGGCGGATCTCCTCGGCGAAATCCTCGCGCAGCCCCGCGCGTGAACTCGGGGTACAGAAGCTTGTCGGGCTGCACGGCGTCGAGATCGTCGACGCGCGAGCCAGCCCTCGGCGAAGCTCGTCACGAGCACTTCGGCGCGCGGGTCGGCGAGCATGCGCGAGACTTGCGCCGCGAGCACGTTCGGGCGCGCGAGCTCCCCCGACTCCGCGAGCTTCAGCAGCTCGTCGTCGGGGCCCTGGCTCCACAGGAAGAACGAGAGCCGCGACGCGAGCTCGAGCGCCGTGAGCGCGTGGCTCGCGGCGGCAGCGTCCTGCGCCGGCGCGATCGAGCGATACAGGAAATCGGGGCTCGCGAGCACCGCCGTGGTCATGAGCTCGATGCCTTCGTCGAAGCCGCCCGCGCCCTTGCGGCCCTCGTCGAAGAACGGCATGAGCCGGTCGACGTCCGCCTGGCCCACGGGCCGGCGGAACGCGCGCCGCGCGAGGTTGGCCGTGATTTCAAGCGCGCACTCGCGCTCGCGCGCCGCGACTTCGGGCTCGCAGACGAAGAGCTTCTTGCGGCTCTCGGTCTTCGTGAGCCCGTGGAATTGAACGGGCCCACCATGTTGATGCCGCCGATGATGCCCGCGACGCGCTGCGCGCTCGAGAACGAGAAGCCGGCGCTCGGGCCGTAGTCGGCGATCTGCTCGTCGTCCGCCGCGCGCGAGCGCTCGATGAACGTGACGGCCACCTCGTGCGTGCCGGCCGTGACCTTCAGCGGAATGTTCTTGAAGCGGCTCATGACCTCCGCGCGCGCGGGCGCGCCGCCCAAGTTCACGAGCGCCAAGTCCTCGGGCCCGCCGATGTCGGCGCGGAACTGCTCGGCGCGATCGACGAGCACCACGAGCGTCTGCCGCGTCTCGACCGCGCGCGGGTACAGCCCCAGGCCGAGATCGGCGATCGTGAGCCGATACTCGCCGTCGGCCGGGAACGTATGCGTGAACTTCGTGCCGCCGCGCGTGCCGAGCGGCAGGCCCGGCACGTACGCGTCCTGGCGCGCCGTGGGCGGCGGAAAGTACGCGTTGGCCACCTTCGGATTCGGCTCGCCGACGGCGAGGTGCGCGACGGCGCCCGCGGCGTCGACGTATTGCTCGACGAACGAGGGCGACGTGCTGAGCGCGGCCGCGATGTTCGTGAAGCCGTGGATCTCGATCTCGGCCGGCAGGTATTCCTTCGGATCGATGTCGACGTCGAGCAACGCCTTCACGGCGTTCGCGTATTCCGTGCGGTCGAGCCGCTGCGCGGCCACGTAGCCGATCTGCTGCGGCGCATGCTCGTCGATCGTGCGCTCGAGCGTCGCGATGAGCCCGTCGACGTCGGCCTTCGAGGGCTGCGGATTGCCGGGCGGCGGCATGAGCCGGCCGCGCAGCTTCACGATGGCGGCCTCGAACTGCGCGGCGTGCTGCGGCACGGAGTCCGGCGTCACCTGCTCGAACGACAGGTTACCCGCGAAGTCCGCGGCGTTATGGCAGTCCGTGCAGTATTTCGTGAACAGCGCGAAGCGCTGCTGCTCGCGCCGCTGCTCGAAACGCGTGACCGACGACCGACGGCCACGGCGGCCACGACCGCGACCGCGGCGCCGGCCAGCCAGAGATTACGTCGCATTTCGGCTCAAGGATCGACATCCATCCTGGGATTGTCGCGCAGAAGCGGCGCGGCCGGAATCCACGCCGGGCAACCTTCGCACTTCTCAAGCTTGGGACGATCCTCAGCCGCGGCGGGGCCCGGGACCTCGTCGAGAGCGCCCCTACGCTCGGTCAGTCTTCATTGAGCACCGTACGAAACCCGATATGGGAGGCCCCGAGGCCTTTGCTCTGCCCGAGACGGGCTTCCGGCCGGTAGCGCATGCAATAGTTCGGAGCACACAGATAGGAGCCGCCCTTCAGCACGGCCACGGCCTCGCTCGGTTGGCTCGGGTCATACCCTTCCGGGTAGTCGGTCGGGGCGGCAAAATCGTGCCGCGGGTAGTAGGCACTCGCCGTCCACTCCCAGACGTTACCGATCAAATCGTAGATCCCGAGCTGATTCGGTGCGTAGCAAGCCACCGGCGCCGCGTCCACATAGCCGTCAGCAGCGTCGTTCGCGAGCGGAAACAGGCCTTGCCACGTGTTCGCGACGTGCTGACCGGCGGGATTCACCCGGCGGCTGGTCTGGGCGGCGTACTCGAACTGCGCTTCGGTCGGTAGGGTGCGGCCGGCCCAGGCTGCGTAAGCCATCGCGTCTTCCCAAGCCACGTGCACGACCGGATAGTGCGCCCGGCCGTCAATCGTTGAGCCGGGGCCTTCGGGCGCGAGCCAATTCGCTCCCGGCACGAACTTCCACCAGTCTCCGGGCCCCCCGACGCCACCTGCGCTCGGCGCGTGGAACACAGCCGAGCCGGATACCACTGGCGATTTCGGACTGGTGGTCACACGCACACCGCGCTCCGCGAGCGTTCGGTAACCGGTCGCAGCGACGAATGCCGCAAACTCGGCGTTCGTCACTTCCGTTCGATCCACCCAGAAGCCGGTTACGGCTTGGCGAACCGCGGGCCCCTCTTCGGGCAGCGTCGAGTCGGCGCCCATCGTAAATTCCCCGCCCGGCACGAACACCATCCCGGGCCGGGGAGAATCCGCGCCGCTCGGTCCGCAGGCACGAAGCCCGGCGGCGTTTTCAACCAGGCTCGACGACTTCTCTCGCGCGAGCCAGGTGGCTGCTGCCAACGTCAGACCGAGCAACAGCGGGGCGGCACGCCGCATCAGTAGATGACTCCGTTCTCCTCGTCGTACCGCTGCCAAAGGCGCTCCATGAGTGCCAGCTGCGCCGGCTGAACGGAGCTCTCGTCGTGTTGCTCAAACGGGTCGGTCGCGAGATCGAATAATTGCCAGTGCTGCTGCGCCGGGGGCAACCGCCGATCCCAGACGACCTTCCAGCCGCCTTGCCGCACGGCGCGCTGGCCGAGCAGCTCGAAGCCGAAGACCGCATCATTGGGATGCACCCCTGCCGCTTCACCCGCGAACACCGGCAGCAGAGAGACGCCCTGGACCGGCAACACGGGGCGGCCGCGGTACAGATCGCCCGGCGGCACCGTGCCCGCGAGGGCAAGGAAGGTGGGTAGCAGGTCCATGACCGTGGCCGCGCCATCGTTACGCCGACCTCGCGGCACGAGGCGCGGGAAATACACGAACGCGGGCACGCGGACACCGCCCTCGAAGCCCGTCACCTTGTGGCCGAAGTACGGCGAGGCGCTGACGCTCGCCCAATTGCGGCCGTACATGACATAGCTATTGGCGCGCCCCAGGTTGGCCAAGCTGTTGTCGTACACCGGACCGATCTGCGCGCTGATCGGTGGCCGGAGATCGAGCCGCGACGGCTCCGGGCCATTGTCGGACATGAACATGATGAACGTATTATCGAGCTCACCGACACGTTTGAGGTACGCGATGACCTCGCCGACATAGGCGTCGAGATCGCTCACCATCGCCGCGTAGATCTCCATGCGACGCGCCTCGAACCGTCGCTCGTCCTCCGATAGCTCGCTCCAGCGCGGCTGAAAACGTGCGTCGTCGATCGGCTCGGCGTCGCGACTAACGAACCCGAGCTCCTTCAAACGTCCTAAGCGGCTCGCGTACAGCGCCTCGTATCCCGCGTCGTAACGCCCCTTGAAGCGGGCGATCGACTCATCGGGAGCCTGCAGAGGCCAGTGCGGTGCGGTATAGGCAAGGTAGGCAAAGAAAGGCCTACCGTCGCCGCGATCCTGCTCGATGTAGTTGATCATTCGTTGCGTGTACTGGCGCGTGGAGTAGAAGTCGTCGCCGACCTGCACGGCCTCTTCGCCATCTCGATACTGAGCGGGATTGGGACCGCGCCAATCCCAGCCGCCGAGATGCGCGGCGGCGCCTCCCAGCAACACGAACGAGCGCTTGAACCCACGTGCGCGTGGTCCCTGTTCCACTTCTTCGCCCAGATGCCATTTGCCGGCCATGTACGTATCGTAGCCGGCATCGCTCATGAGCTCGGCCAACGAGGCCACGCGGAAGTTCAAGTACCCCTCGTACCCCGGTTGGCCGCGCTGATCGGCGCGCGTCGGCGCGCCCTGCACGCCCATTCCAGCCCGATGATGATCCATCCCGGACATCAGCATCGCGCGAGTGGGCGCGCAGGACATGCCCGCGTGGAAATCCGTCAGCAGCATGCCGTCACGCGCTAGCGCATCGAGGTTCGGCGTCGGAATCTCGCTGCCGAACGCGCTGAGGTCCGAGTACCCAAGATCGTCAGCCATGATGAACAGGATGTTCGGCCTACGCTCGGCGCTCGCGTCGGCCGGCGTCGGCGCCCGCGTGCACGCGGCCAAGACCAACGCTGCGACGACACCGAGCCCGCGCATCAGCGAGACATATCTCATACACCCCCCAAAGGCCACTGTGCGCAACCGACATGCGCCGCGCACATTTGTCGAGCCGCTACCGTGGCAGTCGCCGCAAATGCGGCTCAGAAGTCGATCTTCGCTCCGACGAAGAAACGACGGCCGAGTGGATCGTAGGTGGCGCCGCCGGCATGGGACGGAGCGATCGGGAAAGGCGTCGCAGCCGGATTCCCGTTATTCAGCGGGGGATCGGTGTCGAACAAATTCTCCACACCCATCCGAATCGAATACTTCCGGCCTACGTTGTAGCTCGCGCTCAACGCGAACAGATCGTAGCTATCCTCGACGCCCGTTTGAACCGTCGTCGGCGTCGTTGCGTAAGCAGCAGCCTTGATAGATGGCCAGTGCTGCCAGCGCATCGACATCGTCCACGGCCCCTTGGAGTACGTAAAAGTCGAGAACAATCGATAGTCGTACCCCATGCATTGCAGCTGCAGTGCGCAGCCCTCGGTTCCGGCCCAATCGATCTCGGGCAACACGGCCGCGACCTGGGTGATGTTCTCGAGATTCTTGTTCGCGAGCACGTTGAGGCTCAGTGAACTGCCATTGGCGAGCCGAGTCGACCAATTCAGCTGCAGGTCTATACCCGAGGTGATCGACCGGCCCTCATTCGTATAGCTCAAGTCGATGGAAACGGGATCGCCGCTCAACGGATCGCGCACGAGACCCAGACACGCAGGTGTGTTCACATTGCTCGTGGGGTTCAACGCGGGATCGAGACAGCGCTGGAACACGGAGTCCGCATCCTCGACGGCGATCATGTCCTTGATGTCGATGTTGTAGTAGTCCAGTGACAGCGTCATGGCCCTCAAGAAAGGCGCTTCGAAGTGCGGGGTGATCACCAGGCCGAACGTCAGCGTATCGGCCTTCTCCGACTGCAGCTGGTCGTTGCCCGTCGTGTTCGGGAGACCCGTCGCACCAACGGTCGGCTGGGTCGACACCGGGCGGCCATAGTAGATGCTCGTTCCCGTGGGCCCCATCAACGCGGCACACAGCGCTCTTGCGAACGCCGCGCCGTCGACGCCGTTCACGTTGACGTTCGGATTGGCGCTGTACGGTCCCTCGAGGCTGTTCTCCGAGCACTGATCGCCGTAGACGCCGCCCGCGTTTCCTGCCACCTGGGTGCGCGAAAGGAATAGCTCGCCCAGATTCGGCGCGCGATTCGCGCGGTTGACTCCGCCTCTGAGACGCGCCCACGACGTGACCCCCCAGTCGAACAGCGCCTTGTACGTATCGATCTTGCCTACGCTGCTGTAGTCGGAGGAGCGACCGCCGAGCTCCAGGTTGAAATGCTCGACTCCCTTGTGCCCAGAAGCCAGGGGCACGAGCAACTCGCCGTACAGCTCCTTAACATCGAACTTTCCGACGGTGTTCGACGTCGGGAACAGACCGAGACCCGTTTCCGTGAACGATTCGTTCGTCGTGTAATTGTCCGTGTGGAACCCAAACCGCTCCTCTCGGTTCGTTACGCCTACGGCGTACTGCATGGAGCCTGCCCAAGTCTTCGCAGCAGTACCGGTGAGCGTACCCTCCAAGATCGTTTGATCGAGCTGAGAGTTGTTCTGCAGGTTGGCGCGCAGCGCCTCGATGCAGTCCTGCGAAGGAACGAAGTCGCGCACGATCGGCAGGCCCGTCTCGCAGGTGGCGAGGCCGCCCGCGAATCCCGCGCCCTGAGCGTTACCCTGCCGGAGAAAGCCCACACCGAAGTTCGGCGATGAAACGACCGCGCGCCAGCGCTCGCGGGCCGTCATGCCTTCGAAATTGATCACGCTCTCGGTATGCCCGACCGAGTAGTTGATGTCCCATTCCGCGTCCTTGAAGGCGCTGCCGTTGAAGCCGAACACGAACTGGTACGTTTGCGACTCGTCGACGCTGCGCCGCCCTCCCATGAAATCGAGCAGCCGATTGACGCGAATGTCGTCATTCGGATTCGCACGGGAATTGAGTAGAGCTTGGATTTCTGTGGGAAGAGGAAACGCCTGGGATTCCGTGCAACCACCCGTGGGCGCACAGTTCAGGCCGTAAGTCCCCCCAGGTAGATACGCAGGCCTCGTCGTGACGCCGTCGGCGGCGAGTGAAGGCGCATACACCTCCGTTCCGTAAGGCACGACGGCGTTGTTCGCGTTGAGGCCTGCGCCGGGAATTCCGAGCAACGTCTCGGCGCGGTTTCTGGAGAAGTTCAACGACATCGAAGCGGTGAGTCGATCGTTGAGGTCGTAACGGCCACGCCCGAGAAACGAATAGCGGCTCAGGGGAATCGAGCTCCAGCGGTCGAGCGAATTCTCCTCGAGCTGACCGTTGGCCATGTACTTTCTGTAGGTGGCGTCCGGATGGTCCGGATCCGTCAGAGGGCCGTTGAATCTATATGTGCCTCGCGCCGCCGCGGCTTGGGTGTTGTCTGCGCCGGTAAAAACCGTGCCGGTGCCGTCGGGCGTTGGGTTGATGTAAAGAAAGGCATTGCGCGGAATCGCCCCCGCCGACAGCGCAGGAAACGCGGCATTTACGGCCGCCTGAGACGGAAAGTTGCCAGCGGTGTTGGTGGTGATATAAGTGTTCGAGAAGAACACCTGCGTGCCAGCGATGTTGGGATTGGCAAGGTCTTCACGTTGCCAATCGCGCGCCGTCGCCAGCACTGCCCCGCGCTGCGAGTGTTCGAGCGCCACCATGACGTTGCCCCGGCCGTCTTCGAAGTTGGCACCGAATAGTCCGGAGATGGTGAACTCGTCGTTGTCTCCGTACTCCGTGGAGCCATAGCGAGCATCGATGGTGGCGCCTTGGAAATCCTTCCGCAGAATGAAGTTCACCACGCCGCCCACGGCGTCCGCACCATAGACGGCCGAAGCGCCGCCAGAGATCGCCTCGACCCGCTGAATGGCTGCAGCCGGAATGCTGTTGGTATCCACCACCAACTGGGCGTTCACGGGCATGCCACGGCGGCCATCGATGAGCACCACGTTTCTATTGGCGCCGAGACCGCGGAGGCTGATCGTCGATGCGCCGACGGTATTCGTCGCGGTGTTCTGCACATCGGTCGTCGTGAACTGCGTGACGCCGGGAACGAACTGCGGCAGCTGGTTCAGCACGGTTTCGATGCCGATCGTGCTCGTCTGCTCGAACGTTTCGCTGGTGACGGTCGCGATCGGGCTGTTGGCGGTGAAGTCTTGCCGGCGGATGCGGGACCCGGTAACTACGACTTCCTCCAGCCTGGCGTTTGGCTGCGCAGTCGCCTCTGTTGTCCGCTCTTGAGACACGGCCGTGGCACTGAACCATAGCGCCAGCAGGCAACAGGTGGCGGCCACGACTCGAGGTCGATGCGTCTCGCGCGCGATTCGGCTTCCAAGGCTACAGCGGCTCGATCGGATTTCCATTCGACACCCCCCTGTGGGTTCATGGAGATTGTTAATCCTGCAACTCTTTAGTGTGCCCTTTCCTCGCGAAATCGATCCGCACGGCAGCGCCACCGATCAGCGGTTCGCCGACGGCGCGTCATCCATTACGTTGCCCCGGGTAGCGTTGCGTCGATCGAGAAGCTGCCCTTCCATCCCTCGAGAGAGCAGCATCGCTTCCATTTTCGATGGCGCGTTTGCGCGCGGCCGGAGATCAACCCCCACCGCCCGAGCGCTCCATGTCGTCACCGTGCAGAACCGCGGGTCGCGACCACGACACCCATCGTCGTTTCCGCCTGGCCCGCAAAACAGTTAGAAGTCACGTCGGGCGCCAACGTTGCCGGTGAGATGGTCAAAATGAGAATGGCCAGTCGCAAACGACGGGTGACTAATATAAGAGTCTTGCTTGCCAGTCAAGTTTTCTTTCCTGGTCGCGCGTTGCGCCCGATCACTCGGGCGCGACACCGAAACTGCTTTAGAATCTCCGGCGAACGACTCGCGCGGCACAACCGTGGCGAACGTCTACGAAGGGGAGGACGGAGAATGCCCAACGCTGCCAAGCGGGCCTCGACGCGCGCGACGAAGCGCGCGCCTAGCAAAGAGCACGCTTTCGGTTACGCTTTGAAACAGGCGAGACGCATTCGCCACCTCACGCTCGACGACCTTGCTACGCGCGCCGGCTGCTCACCGAGCGTTCTGTCGAAGATCGAGAACGACAAGACCACGCCGTCGTTCGGCATGCTGTTCCGCATCTGCAAGGCATTGCGTCTGGACGTGACGACGTTGCTCCAGGCGCCTCGGGATCCCGGCTCCATCGTCACCAAGGCGGGCCACCATCCGGTGTTCTCGGTCACGGGCATGGAGATCACGAAGCTCCTGCCCGCGAGCCCCGACCACCGCATGGAGGCGGCGCTGGTGAAGCTGATGCCCGGCGCCGGATCGGAACCGTCGCTGCAACACGGTGCCGGCGAGCAACTCGGCTTTGTCATGGAGGGCAGGATCGCGTTGACGGTAGACGGCAAGACGCACAAGGTTGAGGCGGGCGACACCTTCGTCTTCTCCTACGACCGCCCCCACAGCTTCGCAAACGCGAGCCGACGCGTGGCTCGCGTGCTGTTCGTATTCACGCCACCCGGAGATTTCGGCGCTCCGTCCAGTGCCGCCCCCACGCGGGGGCATGCCCGGCCACGGCGACAGCGCGCGAATGCCGTCGGGAGTTAGGCACCAGCGCTCGCGGGTCCCAGCGCCGAGGTCATGCGAGCCGGCGGCTCGCCGCGCGCCGCCATTGCCATTCCGCCGTCGTTTGGTCTAGGGTCAACGCCTAAGCCACCTGCGCTTCCCCGGGGGTATCCCATGCCAGTCGTTTCCTTGCGCGTCAACGGCGCCACCCACGAAGTGGACGTCGAGCCGTCCACTCCTCTTCTATATGTACTGCGCAACGATCTTGAGCTCCAGGGCCCGCGCTTCGGCTGCGGGCTCGCGCAGTGCGGCGCGTGCACCGTCCTCGTCGACGGCGTGGCCATGCGCTCGTGCATCACGCCCGTCGGCCAGACCAAGGGCGAAATCACGACGCTCGAGGGTCTCGCGAAGGACGGCAAGCTGCATCCGCTGCAGCAAGCGTGGATCGACGAACAGGTGCCGCAGTGCGGCTACTGCCAGAACGGCCAGATCATGACGGCGAAGGCCATGCTCGACCGCAACCCGAGCCCGACGGACGCCGAGATCCGCGAGCGTATGGAAGGCATCCTCTGTCGCTGCATGACCTACTACCGCATTCAGGCAGCCATCAAGCGCGTCGTGCGGGGCAACCTGTCGAGCGCCACGGAGGCCAAGAAATGAGCACTCCCCTCAAGCTTCCGAAAGCGATCGAAGATGCGCTGCGTAGCGTCAACCCGGCGCTTTCGCGCCGCAGTTTCCTGGCGTCCTCGGGCGCCCTGGTCGTGACGCTCGGCGCGGGCGCCATCCCCGGCGGCCGCGCACTCGCCCAGGCCGTCGGCGCGGGGCCGTACCCGGATCCCGACTTTCTGAAGCTCGACACCTGGATCGTGATCCATCCGGATAACACCGCCACCTTCCTCGTGGGCAAAACCGATGGCGGCCAGGGCACCGGCACGGCGTTCCGACAAATGATGTGCGACGAGCTCGACATCGCGTACGACAAGACCCGCCTCGTCATGGGCCGCACCGACACCACGCCGGACCAGGGCGGCTCGGGCGGCTCCGATGCCATCGAGCGCGACGGCTGGCCGGCGCGCAGAGTCGCCGCCGAAGCGCGGCGCGTGTTGCTCGAGCTCGGCTCCGAGCACCTGAAGACGCCGGTCGCTGGGCTCGCCGTGCGCAACGCCACGATCGCGGTGAAAGCCGATCCCTCGAAGTCCGTCACGTACGCCGAACTCGTCGGCGGCAAGCGTTTCAACGTCGCGCTCACCGGGCGCAACGTCGACTTCACCACCGGCGCGGCCAGCGTCAAGCCCGTGCAGGAGCTGCGCGTGGTCGGCACGCCCGTCCAGCGCTACGACATTCCCGCCAAGGTCGATGGCTCGTTGACTTGGGCCGTGGACATGAAGCTGCCCGGCATGCTGCATGCGCGCAACGTGAAACCGCCGATCGCGGGCGCCACGCTGCGCAGCATCGACGAGTCGTCGGTCGCGAGCGTGCCCGGCCTCGTCCGCGTCGTGCGCCGCGGCAACTACGTGGCCGTGGTGTGCGAACGCGAGGAGCAGGCCATCCAGGCGGCACGGCAGCTGAAAGCCGACTGGACGCCGCCGGCCGAGGCGCCGTTCCCGGCTTCCGACAAGCTGTTCGACTACATACGCAGCGCAACACCCACGTCGAGCGAGAAGCCCGACATCAAGGGCGACCCGGATGCCGCGCTGAAAGGCGCCGCTCGCGTCGTCGAAGCCGAGTACGAGGTGCCGTTCCAGGGCCACACCGCCATCGGCCCCGCACACGCGTTGGCCGACCCCACCGGCGATCAGCTCACGATCTACACCAACGACATGAAGTCGTACGGCCAGCGCAACGGCGTGGCGACCTTCTTAGGCCTGCCGCGCGAGCGCGTGCGCGTGGTCTACATGGACGGGCCGCAGGTCTATGGCCGCACGGCCGCCGACGACGTTGGCTTCGAGGCCGCGTTCCTGGCGCATGAGCTTGGGGTACCGGTGCGCGTGCAGTGGATGCGGCACGAGGAAACGGCGTGGGATACGAAAGGCCCGGCCTACACGTTCAAGCTGCGCGGCGGGCTCGACGCCAACGGCAAGCTCGTGGCGCTCGAGTACGACGCGCGCTCGCTCGACTACAACCACGTCTGGTACAACGATCCGGACACGGTGCTCATCGCTCAGCTCATGGGTAAGCGGCCTGCGAAGCCCGCCCCGGGCAACGCGGAGAAACCGTCGGTGCAGTACGCGATTGCGCATCAACGCATGACGGCGCAGGTCGTGAGTCTGCCGATGATCTGGGAGACGCCGCTGCGCACCGGCAACCTGCGCGACCCGAACGGTCCGCAGGTGACGTTCGCGTTCGAGTCGTTCATCGACGAGCTCGCGGCGGCCGCCAAGACCGATCCCGTGAAATTCCAGGCTCGACATGATCGCCGGCAGCACCGAGGACGACGTGTTCAGGAAAGCGCGCTCGCTCGCCGTGATCAAAGCGGCCACCGAAACCTTCGGCTGGGACACGCGGCCGTCGCCGAAGCCGCGCGGCAAAGGCCCCGTCCTCACGGGCCGCGGCATCGCATACACCTACCGCAGCAACACCGTCGTCGCCGTGATCGCCGAGGTGGAAGTCAACCGCGAGACCGGCCGCGTCTGGACGAAGCGCCTGGTGTGCGCGCACGACTGCGGGCTCACGATCAACCCGCTCGGTCTCACGCGCACCGTGGAGTGCGGCATGCAGCACGGCTTGAGCCGCGCGCTGTGGGAAGAAGTGCAGTTCGATACCGAGAAGGTCAAGAGCGTGGACTGGGCCACGCACCCGAGCCTGCGGCATTCCGACGCGCCGGAGAAGATCGACGTGGTGATCGTCAACGGCGACCCGAATCCGAATCGCCCCGACCTGCCGCACTACGGCGCGGGCGAGGCGAGCCACAAGCCCGTGATTGCGGCGGTGGCGAACGCGATTCACGACGCGACGGGCGTGCGCCTGCGGCGGGCGCCGTTCCGCAAGGAGCGCGTGCTGGCGGCGCTCGAGGCGGCCGAGGCATAGCGCCGACGGCGACTCCGCTCTCGGCAACGGGTATTTTGGTTGTGGCACCCTCCGCGATTTGCCGCTATTCTCAGCGAAAAAGCGGGGCCGGCGGCAGCGCTGCCAGTCGGCCTATTGAACAAGTGTTCGCCTCGCCGGGGGGATGAGATGCGTACGCAGAAGCAACCGGGCATTCACTGCCTGTCCACACTCGGGTTCGTCCTATTGGCCGCGGTGCTCGCGACCGCGCCGGCAATGGCTGCCGATAGTCCGATCGCCAAGGCCGCGCGCGCCGACGACCTCGCGACCGTGAAACAGCTGATCGCGTCGCGGGCGGACGTGAACCTGCCCGCCCCCGACGGCTCCACCGCGCTGCTATGGGCCGCGTACAACTCCGATATCGAGATGGTGAAGGCGCTCGCGGCCGCGCGCGCCGATGCGAACGCCGCGAACAAGTACGGCGTCACCCCGCTGCTGCAGGCGAGCCGAACCGGCGATGCGGGCATCGTGCAGGCGCTGCTCGATGCCGGCGCGAGCGCCGACCTCGCACATCCCGACGGCGAGACGCCGCTGATGGCCGCGGCGCAGTCGGGTGGTCTCGAAGCCGTGCGCCTGCTGCTCGCCCACGGCGCGAACCCGAACGCGCAAGAGTCCTTCCAGCAACAGACGGCGCTGATGTGGGCCGCGGCCGAAGGGCACGAGGCGGTCGTCGACGCGCTGCTCGCGGCAGGCGCGAATCCGAACGCGCAAGCCCACGTGAACGTGTTGACGGACCGCAAGAACGCGGACTACCCCTCCGGCGGCTTCACGGCGCTGATGTGGGCCGCGCGCAATGGCCACGAAGGCATCGTGCGGCGGCTCGTCGCGGCCGGCGCGGACTTGAACGCTCGCAACGGCGATGGCGCCACGGCGCTGATGATCACGATCGTCAACGATCGCTTCGACCTCGCGGCGAAGCTCGTCGACCTCGGCGCAGACGTGAACGACGGCTCGCTCTATCACGCCGTCGAGATGCGCGACGCGACCACGGACTGGTACGCGCACGACGGCTCGAAGCTGCGCAACAACTTCGCGAACGAGCGCACGGCGCTCGACCTGATCGCGCTGCTGCTCGACAAGGGCGCCGACCCGAACAAGCCGTTCGTCGGCCAGATGCACTCGGCGTCGATGTGCTGCGACACGTTCGCGAACGCGTCGCCGTTTTATCGCGCCGCGGTCGCCGCCGACGTCGAGGCGCTGAAGCTGTTGATCGCGCACGGCGCGAATCTCGAGTGGACGCCGACGAACGCCAAGAACGGCGGGCCCCGGCGCGAACACGAACGTCGGCAAGACGGCGCTGCTGGTCGCGATCAACGGCGGCAAGGGCGTGCCGCTGTCCGCCGGCCCGGGCTACTCGCGCGCCGGGCCGCCGCCGTTTCGCGAGCCGTCGAACCGCAAGCCGGCCGACGCCGCACGGCTCCTGATCGCGTCCGGCGCGAACGTGAACGCCGTCGGGCCCGACGGCGCCACGGCGCTGATGAAGGCCGTCGATCTCCGCAACCTCGATACGCTCGGCGCTCTGATCGAAGGCGGAGCGGACCTCAAGGCCAAGAACAGCGACGGCCTCACGGCGCTCGATCTCGCGCTGAAGCTGAAGCCCGACGACCCGAACGCAAATCCATTTGGCCCTGGACGCAACAAGGACGGCGCGAAGCCCGAAGAGGTCGTCGCGCTGCTGCGCGACGCCGCGAAGCGGCCCACGGTCGAGACGCAGGCGTCCGCAGACGTGCGCGCGGCGCAATGAGGAAGTCCGTGCTACATTGCTGGCGCGGGCGCCGTCGTTGCGGTGGCTGCGGGCGTCGCGATGTATCTGAAGTCGGCATCCGCTCCCGAGACGGTGCTCCACGAACGTTGGGCCATGCTCGACAAGTACTGCGTCGACTGCCACAACGACGCCGAGCTCACGGCGGATATCTCGTTCGAGCACGTGCGGCCCGAGAACATCGTGAAGGATGCCCGCATCTGGGAAGCCGCGATCAAGAAGCTCCGGCTCGGCATGATGCCGCCGCGCAACGAGCCCCAACCCGATCACGCGTTGCGCGACGATTTCGCCACTGCGCTCGAGCGCACGCTCGACGACGCGGCCGCAGCCGCGCCGTACGCGGGCAGGCAACCCGTGCATCGCTTGAACCGCGCCGAGTACGCGAACGCCATTCGCGACCTGCTCGGCGTCGAGATGAACGTTGCCGAGCTCTTGCCGAGCGACGGCGGGGACTTCGGGTTCGACAACATCGCTGCCGTGCTCACGACCTCGCCGCTGCTGCTCGAGCGCTATCTCACGGCAGCGCTGCGGATCGCGGATGCGGCCGTCGGCAATCCCGACGCGGTGCCGACCAACGCGGCCTACAAGATCCCGGTCGACGTCACGCAGGAAGCGCATCTCGAAGGCCTGCCGCTCGGCACGCGCGGCGGCACGGTCGTTACGCACAACTTTCCGGCCGACGCCGACTACGTGTTCTCGGGCCGGCTGCTGCGCACGGTGGCGGAGGGCTACGTCGGCGTCGAAGGCCACGATACCCCGTACGAGTTCGTGATCGCCGTGGACGGCGAGCAGGTCTACACCGCGCTCGTAGGCGGGCCCGAGGACCACAAGGGCAGCGCGGCCGACATCCTCGCGTCGCGCGTCGTGATCGACGAACGCATGACCTCGCCGCGTATTCCGATCATGGCGGGGCCGCACGAGGTCGCGTTCACGTGGGTCGAGCGGCCGGCGGTCGAGCAGAACGCTTGGCAGCCATCGCTGCGCGATTCGCAGGAGGCGCACAACCCGGCCGGCCTGCCGCGGCTCGAGACGGCGAATGTCGCGGGACCGTACGACGTGCGTGGCGTGAGCGACACGCCTACGCGCGCGCGGATCTTCGTCTGCGCTCCCGCGTCGCCCGCCGAGGAGCCGGCGTGCGCGCACGACATCTTCGCGGCGCTCGCCAAACGCGCGTTCCGTCGTCCCGTGGACGACGACGACGTCGCCGCACCGCTATCGTTCTACGCCAGCGAACGCGAGGAAGGCGGGAACTTCGACAGCGGCATCCGCGCGGGCCTCTCGCGGATGCTCGTGAGCCCGTCGTTCCTGTTTCGCGCCGAGAGCGACGCCGCGGACCTGCCGGCCGGCTCTGCGCACCGAGTCAGCGACGTCGAGCTCGCGTCGCGGCTATCGTTCTTCCTCTGGTCGAGCATCCCGGACGACGAGCTCCTCAAGCTCGGGATCGACGGCGATTTGTCGAAGCCGCGCGAGCTCGAGGCGCAAGTGCGCCGGATGCTTGCCGATCCACGCGCCGACGCGCTCGTCGAGAACTTCACGGGCCAGTGGCTCCAGCTGCGCAACCTCGAGCAGCGGGTGGTGCCCGATCTGCTGATGTTCCCGGATTTCGACGACAACTTGAGAAAGGCGTTTCGCCGCGAGACGGAGCAGCTGTTCGGCCACGTGCTGCGCGAGAACCGCAGCGTGCTCGAGCTACTGACGGCGGACTACACGTTCGTGAACGAGCGGCTGGCGCGCCACTACGGCATCCCGGGCGTTTACGGGTCGCGCTTCCGGAAGGTCGCGTTGTCGGACCCGCAGCGGCGCGGGCTGCTCGGTCACGGCAGCATCCTGTCGCTCACCTCCGCGGCCACGCGCACGTCGCCGATCATCCGCGGCAAGTACGTCATGGCGAACATCTTGAACAGCCCGCCGCCGCAACCGCCGGCCGTCGTGCCCGCGCTCGAGGACAGCAAACCGAAGGACCGGCCGTCGACCGTGCGTGAGCAGCTCGAGCTGCACCGCAGGAACCCGACGTGCGCCGCCTGTCACCGGAACTTGGACCCCTTGGGCTTCGCGCTCGAGAACTTCGACGCCGTCGGCCAATGGCACGACCGGACGATCGACGGCCTGCCGATCGACGCGGCGGGCATCCTCGCGGATGGCACGGCCGTCGACGGCCCCGTGGCGCTGCGGGCCGCGCTCACGGCCAAGCCCGACATCTTCGCGAGCACCGTAGCCGAGAAGCTCCTGATCTATGCATTGGGCCGCGGTCTGACCCCCGCGGACATGCCCGTCGTTCGCACCATTGTGCGAAACGCCGCAAAGGACGACTATCGACTGTCGGCTATCGTTCTAGGCGTTGTCGACAGTCTGCCGTTCCAGATGCGAACCAAATTCGCCGAACCGGAAGCGCTCAGCACCGTGGCGCAAACGAGGGAGTAGCCATGACGTTCATCACGAAGAAGCACTTGCACCGCCGTACCTTCCTGCGCGGCGCCGGCGTCGCGGTCGCGTTGCCGCTGCTCGACTCGATGCTGCCGGCATTCGGCCAGTCGAGCGCGAAGCGGCCGCTGCGCTTCGGCGCGATCTACATGCCGAACGGCGTGTATCCGCAGCTCTGGCATCCGACGAAGGTCGGCACGGGGTTCGACTTCCAGCCGATCATGAAGCCGCTCGAGCCGTATCGCGAGCGCCTCGTCACGATCAGCAAGCTGAAGGCGCCCGATGGCTCCGTGCATCTCGGCGCGAGCGCCGCGTTCCTGAACGGCGTTGGTCCCGTCAACACGGCGGGCAGCTACGGCAAGATCGAGTCGAAGAAGACTGTCGACCAGTTCATCGCGGACGCGGTGGCCGAAGACACGCCGCTGCGCTCGCTCGAAGTCGGTACCGAGGACATGGGCACGGCTGCCGGCGCGTGCGACGGCTTCCCGTGCGTGTTCTTCAACACGCTCGCGTGGCGCGACGACACGAGTCCGCTGCCGGTTGCCATCAACCCGCAGGTCACGTTCGAGCGCATGTTCGGCGACCCTGGCAGTGCGCAGCAGCGCTTGGCGCGCTTGCGCCGGAAGCAGAGCATCCTGGATTCGGTCGCCGACGAGACCTCGCGCCTCGAGCGCAAGCTCGGCAGCCACGACAACGCCGTGCTCGACGAGTACTTGACGAACGTGCGCCGCGTGGAGGAATCGCTACAGAAGATGCAGACGCGCTCGGACACGATCGCGGCTGCGCCCGATGCGCCCGTCGGCATTCCGGACAACTTCGACGATCACCTGACCGTCACGTACGACTTGTTGCATCTCGCGTTCCAGGGCGACATCACGCGCGTCTTCACGTTCATGCTCGGTCACGAGGGCAGCAGCCGCAGCTACGCGCACATCGGCATCCCCGAGCCGCATCACCCGGTCTCGCATCACGGCGACAAACCGGAGGGCATCGAAAAGTACGCGAAGCTCGTGACCTACCAGATCGCGAAATTCGCCGAGTTCGTCGGCAAGCTTCAGGCCACGCCGGACGGCGACGGCACGTTGCTCGACGCATCGCTCGTCTACTGGGGTGCCGGCATGAGCAACGGCAACGCCCACGACCGCAACAGCCCGCCCGCGGTGCTGCTCGGTGGCGCGAACGGCCGGCTCAAGGGCGGCCGGCACATCACGGTCGACCACAAGGAGCCGACCGCGAACCTGCTCGTGGCGTTCGCGGATATCGCGAATGCGCGCTGCGACTCGATCGGGGCGAGCACGGGGCGGCTGCAGATCTAGCGGGACCCACGGCCTGCCAGAGCCCGGCGCTCCCCGCCGGGCTACCTTGCGAACCGCGCGAGCGTGCCGTCACGGGCCGCTGCGAGCGAACTCATGAGCAACGTTGTCATTACCGGATCGAATCGTGGCATAGGCCTGGCGCTGGCGAAGCTGTATGCGCTGCGTGGCGACACCGTGTTCGCCTGCTGCCGTACGCCGAGCACGGCCGAAGAGCTCCACGGCCTCGCAAGAAAACACGCGGTCACCGTGGTTCCGCTCGATGTAGGCGACGACAGATCCGTGGCTGCGCTCGCCGAGGTTCTCGCCGGCACTTCGGTCGACACGCTGATCAACAACGCGGGCATGAGCGGTGGCCCAGCCGGGCAGCAGACGGCGACGCACATGAACTTCGCCGCGTGGACCGAGACGCTGAACGTGAACACGCTGGGCCCCGCTAGAGTCATGCAGGCGCTGTTGCCGGCGCTGAAGCGTTCGCTGAATCCCAAGGTGATGAATATCACCAGCCAGCTCGGCGCGATCTCGCTCGACATGGCTTTCTCGCTGGCGTACTCCGCAAGCAAGGCGGCGTTGAACAAGTTCATGCGCCTGGCGGCGATCGAGCTCAAGCCCCAGGGCATCGCCATTGGCCTGATTCATCCGGGCTGGGTGCAGACGGACATGGGTGGCCCCAGCGCCCACGTAGCGCCGGCCGACAGCGCCGAGGGAATCGCCAAGGTCATCGACCAGCTCGCCCTGGGAAACAGCGGCGGCTTCTGGAAATGGAACGGCAGCCGCCACGAGTGGTAGGCGCCTTCGGAGACGACGAATATTGTTCCCGCGGCGAAGTCGGCGACGATCCGAGCTTCGGCGGGCGGACCCGAGGAGAACAACGAATGAGCACACTGCGAAATCGCGCCTCCATCGCCGTCGCGATCCTGCTCGCAGCAGGCTCCGCCCTCGCGCATCACTCGTTCGCCATGTTCGACCAGTCGAAGACGGTCACGCTGCAAGGCGCCGTCAAGGAGCTCCGCTGGACCAACCCGCACGTCTTCATCCAGGTGCTCGTGAAGAACGCCCAAGGCGCCGAAGACGAGTGGAGCATCGAGATGACCAGCCCCGAGCACCTGGCGCGAACCGGGTGGCGACCGGGCACGTTGAAGCCCGGCGAGCAGGTCACGCTGAACATCCATCCCCTCGTTGATGGCGACCATGGCGGCCAGTACCTTTCGGGCATCGGGCCGGGCGGCCCCCTGATCGGCAGCGCACCGCCCGCGCGACCGGAGCCGCGCAAGTGAGCGGGCGTTTCTCGGTACGCGCCGCCGCGGCTCTGCTGCTCGCGTGCGCGGCAGTGGCGTGCGCACCGGCGCCAGCACCGCTGCCGGACTGGAGCGGCCAATGGGAGAACGTCGGCGCCACGCCGAGCCCGGACGGCGGGTTCTACGAGCCGCTCGAGCAGGTGCTTAAAGAGCTCGAGTGGTCACCGCCGCTTAGACCCGAGTCGCAAGCGGTCATCGACAGAGTGGTCGCGGGGCAGCGTGCGGCCATGGAAGCCATGCGGCAAGGGAAGGACCCGGGCGGCGCCGTGACGGCCTGCACGTTCGGCTATCCCACGGTGATGCTCGAGTCGCCGTTGATGTTCGAGATTCTACCGACGCCGAACGAGACGGCGCTGATCTTCTCGAGCCGCGAGATCCGCCACGTGTATACGGATGGGCGCGAGCACCCTGGCAAGGACGACCTGTGGCCGACGCCCTGGGGCGATTCGATCGGCCACTGGGAAGGTGCGACGCTCGTCATCGATACCATCGCGGTGAAGTCGGCCTTTCCGGGACGCGAAGGCTCGGCCGTGATCGCCTTCGGCGGCATCGAGGAATCGCAGATGATCGCGTTCCTGAGCGCGGACGCGCACTTCACCGAACGCATCCGAATGCTGAACAAGGATCTGCTGGAGAATGAAATCACGATCGTGGATCCCAAGAATCTCACCGGACCCTGGCACATGAAGCGCACGTATCAGCGCGTCACGCAGATCCACCGCATGGTGTACGAGGATTGCGAAGGCGAGGAGCGCAACCCCATCGTCGACGGCAAGTTCATCCTGACGCCGCCGTCGCGCTAGCGCTCGGCGCCACCGCTGCCCTACGTGAGCCCGCGGCCGAACCCGCGGCGGCAGCCCCCGCCGGCACGCCCGTTGGCGCCGACGGCTCCCTGTAGCGAACGCGGTCACCCACCCCGCAGAGCCGGGTCACGGCACACGGCCCGCCGCGGTATGCTAGCGCCCCCAAAAAGCTCATCTGCGGAGCGCACGGATGCCCACGAACCCCATCTCTGCCGTCGATCCCGACGGCTTGCTCGAATTCTCGGTGGTCTTCACCGACCGCTCGCTGAACCACATGTCAGCAAGCTTCCAGGCGGTGATGCGCGACATCTCCGCCACCTTGAAGAAGGTCTATGGCGCACGCTCAGTCGCCGTCGTACCCGGCGGCGGCACGTACGGCATGGAATCCGTCGCGCGCCAGCTCGCCACGGGCAAGCGCTGCCTGGTGTTGCGCAACGGCTGGTTCAGCTACCGGTGGACGCAGATCTTCGAAACCGGCTCCATCCCGGCCGCGGCCACGGTACTGCAGGCGCGCCGCACCGGCACCGCCATCGATTCACCGTGGGTGCCAGCGCCGATCGAGGAGGTGGAGGCACACATCGATAAAGAGCGTCCCGATCTGGTGTTCGCGCCGCACGTCGAGACGGCGTCCGGCATTCTGCTGCCGGACGACTACCTGAAGCGCGTCGCCACCGCCGTGCACGCCGTCGGCGGACTGTTCGTGCTCGACTGCATCGCGTCCGGCACGCTGTGGGTGAACATGCAGGCGACCGGCGTCGACGTGCTGATCACGGCGCCGCAGAAAGGCTGGTCCGGCACACCGGGCGCGGGACTCGTGATGTTGAGCGAACGCGCTCGCGAGCGCGTCACCGCCACGAAGAGCACGAGCTTTGCGATGGATCTCGCAAAGTGGCTGCAGATCATGGAGACGTACGAAGGCGGCGGCCACGCGTATCACGCCACGATGCCGACCGACAGCCTGCGGCGCCTGCGCGACCTCATGATCGAGACGGAAAAGTTCGGCTTCGAGAAGCTGCGCGAGCGGCAGATCGAGCTCGGCCAGCGCGTGCGCGTGCTGCTGAAGGAGCGCGGCTTCCCGAGCGTCGCAGGCGCGGGCTTCGAGGCGCCGTGCGTGGTCGTGTCATACACAAAGGACGCGAACATCGTCGCGGGCTTCGCGAAAGCCGGCGCGCAAGTCGCGGCCGGCGTGCCGCTGCAGTGCGGCGAGCCCGCGGACTACCGCGCGTTTCGCATCGGGCTCTTCGGGCTCGACAAGTTCGGTGACGTGGACGGCACCGTGGCGCGGCTCACGAAGGCGCTCACGCAGGCCACGGGTTGACGACCAGCCGCCTGAACCCCGCGTTCCCGTTCCTCGCCAGCGCTGCGTTCATCTCGGGCGCGAACCTGAGAATGTTCGACGCGCTGCTGCCCACGCTGGCGGAGGACTTCGCGGTTGCGCCGACCGTCGCTTCCATCGTCATCACGGCGTTCACCTTTTCCTACGGCGTGTTTCAGCTGGTGCATGGCCCGCTCGGCGACCGAGTGGGCCGGCTCAGAACCATTGCCGTGGCGATGCTGATTGCCTGCTTGGGCTCGCTCGGCTCGGCGCTGGCGCCAACGCTGACGTGGCTGACCGTGCTGCGCTTCATCGCCGGCATCGGCGCCGCCGGCATCATTCCGGTGTCGATTGCCTGGATCGGTGATCACACCTCCTACGAAAACCGACAGGCGACACTCGGGCGCTTCATCGGCTTCAGCATCACGGGCCAGATCATGGGGCCCGCGCTCGGCGGCGCGCTGGCGGAGTGGCTGAGCTGGCGCGAGGTTCTCTACCTGCTCACAGGCGCGTTTCTGATAGTCGCCATTGCGCTGTTCCGGCTCGATCGTAGCGAACGCCGACGCACCGACGGCACGCCGAGGACGCACACCCCGGAGAACTTCCTGCGGACCTATCAGGACCTTCTTCGCGTTCCCTGGGTGCGCACGGTTCTGCTGGTCGTATTCCTGGAAGGCGCTCTGTTCTACGGCGGCTTTGCCTACGCTGGCGCGTGGCTGAAGGAAACCTTCGATGTCTCGTATCTCATCGTCGGCGCCATGCTGGCCGGATTCGGTGTTGGCGGATTGATCTATAGCGTGCTCGTGCGCTGGTTGCTGCGTCGACTCAGCGAAGCGGGCTTCGCACTCGCCGCCGCGCTCGTGCTGCTCGTGTTCTTCGTCTCTCTACCGTTTGCGCCGAACTGGCAGGTGGTCGGCCCGCTCTGCATGCTCGGCGGGTTTCGGCTTCTACCTGCTGCACAACACGCTGCAGACCAAAGCGACCGAGATGTACGCACGCGCCCGCGGCACTGCCATCTCGGCCTTCGCGTTGTGCCTGTTCTGCGGCCAAGCCCTGGGCGTGGCGTTGTTCGGCCGCGCGATCACCGCGTTCGGATACACCCCGAGCTTCGTCTTGATCGGCATCGCCTTGCTGCTTCTCGCGCTGTTTTTCGCGAAACAGCTGGCGACGGCAGCGAGCAGGCAACCCGCAACCTGGACGGCCGAGCGAGCCCATGCTCCAATCCCGCAGCGGCAACCGCCGCAAGCGGGAGAGGGCGGAGCATGAACGCGTTCAGAGTGGCTGTGTTCGCCGCGACGGCCGCCGCGCTCCTCGTCGCCGGCACCCGCCTCGCGCAAGCGCCCACACAAGCGGGGCACGCGTCTTCGCACGCAACCGTTGCATCTCCAGGCCAGACGGCCACCGGTGCCGAGGTGCTCGCGTTCGAGCGCGAGGTGGCCGCAGCCACCGTTCGCGGCGATGTCACCTACATGGAAAGGGCTATCGCGCCCGACTTCGTCATGGTGCACGGCGACGGCTGGACGCATGGCGACGCGCCGTCCCTCGTCGACGATCGCACGAGCTTCATGAAGCGCGTCAGCGGCAAGATCTACGAAGCTATCGACGTCGACGTGCAAGCCATCGAGATGCATGGCGACGTGGCCATCACGTATGGCCACTACGTCGGTCACATCCCGGGCTCGCCCGAAGGGCGCCGCTGGTTCTCCGTGTGGTACGAGAAGGTCTACGCCAACCGCGACGGGCGCTGGGTGTACCTGTCGCATCGCACCGTCGATGGCGCTCACTACGGCAACGATCGCGCATCTGTCAGCCTGCACTGAGCGCCGACGTCGGCGCCCGAGACAGCTACTTTCGGTCGGCCAACGCCCTCGTTAATCGGTAGAGGAACTCGCGGCTCTCGAGCAGCGACTGCACAGGCACGCGCTCATTCAGGCCATGCTCAAGCCTCACGCCTAAGTCCAGCCAACTGTAGCCGGCCCGCGGGCCGTGACGTACGATCTACGACGGCCCAACGGGGGGCCTTCGGAGGGCGCCATGATCTCGACCTACTCTCGTTCGCGTGCGTGGACCGTCACGGCTTCGATTCTGTTGCTAGCGTGCGGCGCAGGTAACGCGCTCGCGCAGCCGGGCGATCTGAACAGCCCCTTTGGCCTGGAGCACGACGCGGTGACGCCGCCGCTGTTGTTCCGCGAAGTGTGGCAGCAGCCGCCGCACACGGGGCCGCTGACCGACGAGAATCGCCGCATCACGCCGCAGGCGCTGACTAACGCCGACCTCGAGCTCAAGCTCTATGGGACGGATTCGGCCAACATCCAGGTGACCTCGCACAACGGCATCCCGGACGTCTGGAACGGCTTCACCACCTCGCCCGTGGCGCTGACGCTGAAGCACAAGGGCGCCTACCTCGATCTGACCGGCCTCACGCGGATGCGCTGGCGAACGCGCACGGAAAATCTGCACGTACTACATCCGGTCGTGAAGCTCGCGGACGGCAAGCTGCTCGTCGGCAGCCAGACGTTCCAGAGCCCGCAGCGGCGGATGACGGGAGCGACCGGATATACCGGCAACTTCGTCGTATCCGAGGTGACGTTCGACGATCAGCGCTGGTTCGAGCTCGATCCGAAAACGGTCGTCGTGAAGCTCGAAGTGAACAACCCGGATTTGAGCCGCGTGGACGAGATCGGCTACGTCGATCTCATGCCCGGCGGCGGGCACGGCACGGCCGGCTGCACCAACGTGTCGTGGATCGAAGTGTACGCGACCTCGCGCAAGCGTTGAGCGTGCTAGTCGATCAGGCTCACCCCAGACGCGCTGCACGAGGTCCGCAAATCGCGTCTCGCCACGAAGGGGGTCGAAAAACGGGTGCACCTTGATGCTCTGCAGGATGTTCGATTTCTCGGCGTAGGCGCGCTCTAGCCAGGCGAGCGCGTCGTCCGTCGCACCCAATCCGAGATACGCGTTCACGAAGGCGGCGGTCGGCACATACTCTACGGAGTTGCGCTGCTGCAGCTCCGCCAACAATTGCATTGCCTGGTCCCTGCGGCCTGCCCGCGCATAAGTCCTTATCAGCATTCCAGTGGCCGCCGGGCTCCCCGCGGATACGGTTGCTGCCCGCTCCAACACCACGACGGCGTCGCTGTCGCGCCGCTCCGCGCTCAGCACGAATCCAAGTATTATCAAGCCATCGACATGGTCCGGCTGCACGGCGAGGAGGCTGCGCAGTTCGCGCTCCGCCTCCTCGTATCGATGCGCTTGGAACAGGATCCAGGCGACCTCGGCACCGGAAACAGCCAGAGGATCGAGGCGCCGGCCGCGCTCGACCCACTGAAGTGCCTCGTCCAATCGCCCCTGGCACATCAGCCAGGAAGCAAACCCAGCGTGAGCATGCCCGTCATTCGGGCTCAACTCGAGCGCACGGCGGAACTCGGTTTCGGCGACCGTCCAGTGGAACCGCGCCTGCTCCGCGCGTGCGAGCAGCACGTGCGCATCGGCCAGATCGGGATCGAGCGCGAGCGCTTTACGCGCCGCATCCATGACCCTGGGCCGCGTGTCGTTCGGAAGTCCGCCCATGAACACCGTGCCGAGCCGGCTGAGGGTTTGCGCTAAACCGACGTACGCGGGCGCGAAGGTCGGATCCAGGCGGATCGCGTCCTCGTAGTAGCGCGCGCTTTGCGCGAGCACCTCTTTGCTGACGTCTTGGCGGTACGCGAACCGACCCTGCAAATAGCTCTCATAGACCTTCGGGCTGACCACGCGGGTGGCGGCAAGTAGCTGCCGCTCGCGACCCGAAACGGTCACCTCGACCTTTGCAGCGATGGATTGAGCCAGCTCGCTCTGTAGGGCGAGCACATCCTGCAAATCACGGTCGTAGGTTTCCGACCACAGATGGTCGTCGTTGGCCGCTCGAATGAGTTGCACGACGACGCGCACTCGATCGCCTGCTCGCGAGATCGATCCTTCGACGATAGCGTCTACGCCTAAGGTCCGGCCGATTTCCGGGAGGGACACCTGCGGGGCCTTGAAACGCATCACCGACGTGTGCGAGCTGACACGCAAGTCGCGGATTGCCGTCAACCGGGCGATGACGGCCTCGGTCATGCCGTCGGCCAAGTACTCCTGGGTAGGGTCCCCCGAAAGATTCTGCAGCGGCAGAACTGCAATCGAGGCGATCTTGGGCGGTACAGCGCTCGAGGCCCAATAGCGATAACCGAGGGCGGTCATCGCAATCAAACCAACAACGACGAGCCCCAACCCTACCAGCCTGCGCCGTACCCGCCGCGGGCCGAGCGACACCTGCGGCTTTGCGGTGACGGCCGTAAACGAGTCCAGCGCCACGTCCTTGTTCGTCGATTCAGTCTCCGGAACTACACCTCGGTGCTCACGCCAAGCATCGAGCTCCGAACAAAGCGCGTAAACCGAGCCGCGTTTGTCGTGGAGGTGCCGGTGCACCGGCATCCCCTCGCGACGCTCCCACCGTTGGACGGTGGTGGCGTCGCGCTTCAGGTAGGCAGCGATGACCTTCCACGAATCCAGTCTCTCCGGCGGCGGTCGGTCTGACGATGCTGGTCGAGACGGGGCTGATCCCATGATTGGCTCTAAGCGACCAGGGAGTCCCAGGGAGGTGTCTCGATTCTATCGCTCGGGCCGGCAGGGTAATAGACGGTATTTGACGGTAACCGGCCCATTGCCGCGTGTCACCGTTTGCCCGGCGTCCAGGCTTGGCGGATGGTCTGGAGGCACGAGACTCGGCTAGGCGGAACACAAACTTGGAGGTGCTATCGATGAACCGTAAGACATCAATGTGGTCGACCAAGGCCGTCGCACTGCTGTGCTCGGCCGCAGCTCTGGCGGCTGCGACGCGGGTGCTGGCGGACGACGACGACAAACGAACCGAGCGGCTGAACGGACTGATCGATGACTACTCCGCCCAGAATGGCGTGAGCCCGCTGGGGCCGTGGCAGATTCACGGCGAGTGGTCCCTGCAACTGCAACGGAAGTCCACGAAGGCCGAATTCTCGGCGGCGATCGCGATGGAGCTCTCCGACTACTCGCGAACGCCGTCGGACATCGACAATCCCGCGCTGCGCAGCCCCCATACGCATCACATCGCGATGCACAATGCGAGCGTTGAGCAGAGCCCGAGCGGATGCAATGGGCTACAGGTCACGGGAACAGCCAGCGTTACTGGCAACGGCAACCCAGCGCCGTTTGAATCGATGGGCCCGTCGACGCTCAAGATCTGCGTGACGGGGGGTTCGGAGGTGCAGTATTCCAACGTCACGCTGACCTTCGCAGGCCCCGCGACCGTACATTTCGGAACCATTGCGATTCACGGTGTCGTGAAAACACGTGATTGATGCGGACCCACGCAACCCCTACGGCGCGTGATTAACAGGCGCGCTCGCGGCGGCAGCCAGGCCCCCCAGTCTTGGCTTCCGGCCGCGGGCGACTGCCCGCCCGTTCACCGCCCCATTTTGCGGGCGCGGCACGTCGGCACGACCTCTCCGGTCGACCGGTGAATCAAGTCACGGTCAAGATGTCGTAGGCGATCGCAAGATCGATCAGCGGATTTCTTCCTGCGCTCGGCCGCCACTCGTGCGCGACGAAACCGTCGTAGCCCATGTCGACGATCTGCTGCGCGATGTAGCGAAAGTCGAGCTCGTTGTGATCGATCTCGCCGCGCGTCGGCACGCCGGCGACGTGCACGTGGCAGATGAGGCCGAGATTGTCGCGCATCGTGCGCACGACGTCGCCGTTCATGATCTGCACGTGGTACATGTCGTACACGATCCTGATGTTCGGAGAGCCCGTCCGGCGGCACACGTCGAAGCCCCAATTGACGTCGTTGAATACCTGGTCCGTGCGATTGTCGCCCGGCACCTTCGAGTTCGTGATCTCCATGCTGACGTACACGCCCTTGCGTTCGGCGTACGGCGCAATGCGCTTCAAAATCGCGACAGCGTTGTCGGCGCCCTCCTGGCGCGACATGCCGCGGCGCTCTCCCGGTAGCGCGATGAGGTTTCGGCAACCGACTTCTGCGCAGAGGTCGATGCCGGCTCGCGTCGCTTCCTCGATCTTGTTGTGCAGCTCGCGGCGGATCAGCCCGTCCTGAAACGTCGTGCCCGTGCCCACCATCATGGCCGGCGCGAGGCCGTACTTCTTGAGGACGGGAATCTCATCGGGCGCCGGCAGATCCATGCCCGCGAAGCCGAGCGCGGCGAGGACCTCGCAACGCTCCTCGATGCTGAGCTTCAAGCTCCCCCAGACGGACGGCATGACGCTCTGCTTGATCTTGCCCTGCCGGATTCCGGGCTCGAGCGCACGCGCAGCCTGGGACGCGAGCAGCGGCGCCGCCGCAAGGATCGCGAACAGTTTGCGCCGTTGCAGCGTGTGGGTCTTGATGATGTTGGCCATGACTTCCCCCGAGTGCCAGATGCACACCGCGACTATACCCGCGCGAGTACACTGGGTCTCGCATCCCACCTGCCGTCGAGGAGTAGCCAGATGCGTGCCCACACCCTTGCAGCATTCGCGACAGCCTTCGTCGCAGCTCCCGCCCTCGCCCATCACTCGCGTGCGAACTTCGATCTCGACTCCACGGTCGAGATCACGGGTACGGTCAAGGAGTTCTCGTGGCGCAATCCCCACGCCTACGCGGTGGTGGAAGGCAGAAAGGGCGACGGCCCGGTCGAGCAGTGGACGTTCGAGCTGAACTCCACGCCGGTGCTCATGCGGTTCGGCTGGACGCCCGACACGCTGAAGCAGGGCGACCGCGTGGTCGCGCGCGGCAACCCGGATCGGAACGCCGAGCGGCACTTCATTTACGCGAACCTGTTCATCAGAGACGGCAAGGACATCTGGGCCTGGGGCGGCCCCCAACTCACCTCCCCACCAAAGCCCTCCGCGGAGCAATTGGCGGCCAAGTCGACGGATTTCACCGGCGTGTGGCGGATTCAGTTCAAGGGCGACGTGCTCGGGCGCAACCGCCCCGACACCGTGGTCGTGAACACGCTGCCGGTCACGGCCAAGGGTCAGGCCGAGCTCGATCACTTCGACCCCGATCAGCAACCCCGAGTGGGACTGCTCACCGCAGACGATGCCGGAGATCCTGGGCTACCCGTATCCGTTCCAGATCACGCGGCCGAATGCCGACACGCTCGAGATCCACTACGAGGTCAACGAGCTGAAGCGCGTCGTGCATCTGAACATGGCGTCCCATCCGACCGCCGTGGCGCCCTCGCCGCTCGGCCACTCGATCGGCCGGCTCGAGAACGGCGAGCTCGTGATCGAGACGGCGAAGTTCGCGCCCGTGCGCTGGGGTAACGGCCGAGGCGTCGACTCGAGCGAGCGCAAGACGACCGTCGAGCGTTACACGCTGAGCGACGACGGCCGCGGATTGACGCTGCACTTCACGATGACGGACCCCGAGTACCTCGCGAAGCCGGTGACGGACGAGCAGCGCTTCAACTTGAACGCCGGCTACAAGCTGCAGGAGTACCTCTGCGATCCGGCCACCGCGCGACGCCACCTGACGGCCGGCGAACACTGATCAGTCGCGCAGGGTCGCGACGATGGCTCCGCGATTGGGGCTGTCCTCGTGGTACTCACGCACAACGCCGCGCTCCCGGTAGTAGCGCAGCCGCTGAAGCACTTCCTCGCGGATCAGACCGCCGCCCACGATGATGCGCACGCCGCGGTCGTAGCCGCGCCACGCCTCGAGCAGCACGGCGTCCAGTTTTGCCGACGCCCGGGCCACGGTCTCGCGACCGTGCGCGATGTCGCGGGTGAGGAAACGCCCGTTGTGCTGCAGGTAGAGATTCTGGTCACACTTCGAGCAATCGAGACGCGGCGGCGCCTGGTCGAGATCGAACCGCAACGCGGTGGCGGCCATGCCGCAATGCAAGCAGCGTCGTTCAGCCACGCGCATCACTCCGACGTTGCGTCTACGCCTTCGGCGCCGGGTGAATGTTGTCCACCCAGTGCACTTCCTCCGGCTTTTCGACGACCGGGATGTCGAGATTCACGACGACCGGCTCCTGGCCCGAGCGGCAGAGCACGCAGTTCAGCGGCTCGCTGTCGGAGGCGTTGATCTCCTGGTGCGGGACGTACGGCGGCACGAAGATGAAGTCGCCGGGGCCCGCCTCGGCGACGAACTCGAGCCGCTCGCCCCAGCGCATGCGCGCTTTGCCGCTCACCACGTAGATCACGCTCTCGACCGGGCCGTGGTGATGCGCGCCCGTCTTCGCCTTCGGATGGATCGTGACCGTGCCGGCCCAGAGCTTCTCCGCGCCGGTGCGCGCGGTCGTGATCGCGGCGGCGCGATTCATACCGGGCGTCTGCGGCGTGTTGATGTCGAGCTCGTGCGCATGGACGACGCGCACGCCCTCGAACTTCCACTTCGGCTGTGTGATCGTGGCTCACTTGCTGAAGTCGAAGATGTCCTTCTCGTCGGGCCGCTTCATTCCCTTCTCGAAGTACTCCTCCCAGAGGTGGGCCCACGGCCGGCCGAACATGTCCGGCACTTCGTACTCGATCGTCGTGCCGGGGCTCACCGGCGTCGAGTGCCCCTTGATCGGGAAGATCGTCGCAATGCATTCGATGAAGGGCGGAGGATCCCCTTCCTCGAAGCCGGAGAGCCGCCGGTAGTTGCGGACGATGCGGATCGGCTCGACGAACGCTTCCGGGTCGTAGAACACGGACTCGTGGTTCAGCGCCGTAACCTTGCCCGCCTGGTCGCGCACCGGCGTGTAGATCTCGATCGTCTGCAGCTTGCTCGAGAACTCGAACACGCCGTGGCCGGCCCAGCCCTGGATGTTCGACGTCCACGTGATGAGTGCGTCCTTGTCCCAGAAGCCGATCGTCTCGCCGTACCAGCGCGGCACCGCCGGGCCCAGGCGAGGGACCCCGCCCTTCGCGACATCCTCCATGTTGAACGTGCGGCCGATGTAGACGTTCGTGATGAAGTTGTCGGCGACGCCGGCTTCGATGTGAAACAGCGACGGCGTCACGATCACGGTCTGCGGGAACTGGATGGCGGCCGAGTACCAGCGCCGCATGAACCCCTCGGGCCAGCAGTACTGCGACGGCCACTGCGGCGCGTTCGTGTTGCCCTGGTGGTACATATCCTGAACGAAGCGCTTCTGATATTCCGGCGTCAGCACCGACAGCACGGTCGGGAGCTGCACCGCGAGCATCGCGGAATACCAGTTATCGAAGAAGCCGCCCGGCGCGTAGCGGCCGTTCACGTCGCCCGGAACGGTGGCATACGTGTGCTGCGTGGGGCCGCCGCGCTTCTTCGTTTCCGCGAGCAACGCTTCGTAGTGCTCCTGCGCGGTCTTGAACTTGTAGGGACTCACGATGCCTTCGCGCGGGTAATCGCGATCGCAATATCCCCACGCAGCTGTGCGCGGCGGATCTTTACCGATCAGCCCGCCCCCGATCGCGCCTCGTTGCGACTCGAGCGCGAGCGGGCTGTTGCAGCGGAAGTAGCGCTTGTCGGTCCACAGCGCGCGATCGGAGTAGAAGTCCTTCGACGTGAACAGGTCGGTCGGTAGCGCCTGCACGCCCGCCGGCACGGCGCCGTCTTGCGCGGCGACGACGCGCACGGGGCCGAACGCAAACGGCCCGACGAACACGCGGTTTACCACTTCCATGGACCGCTGCGTCTCCGCGGGATCCACGTTTGCAGCCCGTGGTCCGAGCTGGAGTGTCACCGTGGGCATAGCCGCCGCCACGGGCGCGCCGCGGCCCACGCTCTTGAAGCCGGGGTCCGCGACCTGCTGTGCAATGACGGGCGCAGCGAAACTGGTCGCAAGGCATGCCGCGGTAGCGGTTGTCCAGAGACGTTGAGTGAACTTCACTGATCTTCCCCGAGTGATTACTTGCGGGGCATCGTACGCTGGCCGTCACCCCCCGGTCCACGGGTTGGCCGTGTAACGCGGAGTCTCACGCTATCCAGTTTCTCCAAGACTCGAGCCACGGTCTCGTGACCGTGCGCAATGTCGCGCGTGAGGCCACGTTCACACGCCTAGGCCGCCCGCTTGCAGATCCCCGTCGCGATGTTCGGGCTTTCGGGGTTCACGTCGACGGTGCGCTCGCGCGGATTGACGATGAGGTCCATCTCCTCCATCGGAATCGCGCCAAGCAGTACCTCGTCGCCGAGCACCAGCGCGCCCATGAAGCCCGTGCGATTCTTGAACCGCACGACGATGGGGCCGACGTAGGGATAGCTCGCGCGCGAGCCATCCGCGAGCTTGACCTCGCGTTGCTCGACGGCTTCGAGCTTCAGCTGCAACCGCACGTGCTCGGGGATGCACAGAAACACCGAGCCGGTGTCGGCAAGCGCGGCCACTTCGATGGGCGCGAGCGATGGATCACGCGGATTGGAGAGCTGCAGCTTTGCCGTCACAAGACCCACGCCTCCACTGTGCAACGGCCCCTCATCGCGGGCCACACGGATTTTCGAAGCATACGACGAAATTCTGCGTCCTGACTCGTGCCCAAGCGGCCGCCTGAACTAAGATAGCCCGCAACGAAAGTCGATGCTGCGGGAGCCCCATGGAGCTGCGCGCCGGATCACGCTTGGCGCATTTCGAGATTCTCGGCCTGCTCGGGGCCGGGGGCATGGGCGAGGTGTACCGCGCGCTGGACACCAAGCTCAAACGCGAAGTCGCGATCAAGGTCCTGCCACCGAACTTCGCCGAGCAGTCCGATCGGCTCGCGCGCTTCGAGCAGGAAGCGGTGCTGCTCGCGTCGCTGAATCATCCGCACGTCGCCGCCATCTACGGCGTCGAGCACGTCGAGGGCGTTCCCTGCCTCGTGCTCGAGCTCGTCGAGGGGCCGACACTGGCCGACCGCCTGCTCACGGGCCCGATCCCCGTGGCCGAAGCATTGAGAATCGCCGGGCAGATCGCCGACGCGCTCGATGCGGCGCACGAGAAGGGCATCGTGCACCGCGACCTGAAGCCCGCCAACGTCAAGCTCACGACGGACGGCAAGGTCAAGGTGCTCGACTTCGGGCTCGCCAAGGCGTTCGCTGCGGAGTCCACACAGACCGGCGGCACCGCGTCCACGCAAGCGCGTGGGCATCACACCGCGGCCGGCGTGGTCATGGGCACGGCGTCTTACATGAGCCCCGAGCAAGCCGAGGGCCGGCCCGTCGACAAACGCACGGACGTCTGGTCGTTCGGCGTGCTGCTGTACGAGATGCTCACGGGCAAGCGGCTGTTCGACGGCAAGTCGGATGCGCACGTGCTCGTGCACGTCATGGAGCAGGAGCCGGACTGGGCGAAGCTGCCGCCGCTGCCGGCAGGCGTGCAGGCGCTCATGGAGCGCTGCCTGCAGAAGGACCCGACCCAGCGGCTACGCGACATCGGCGACGTGCGCATTCTGTTGCAGGCGTCGCTGTCGCACCCGATCCGGGCCGTGGCCGCTCGAAGTACCGCGAGCCCGTATCGCTGGGTGTGGCCGGCCGTCGCGGCCGGCGTGGCGGTGGCCGCACTCGTCCTCGGAGCCCTGGTCTGGCGGCGCCCCGCTCCGGTCGTGCCGGTCGACGCCGTGCGCTTCGACATCGCCCGGCCCGGCGCCCCGTCGTCGCCGCTCATCGCCATTTCCCCGGATGGCCGGCAGCTCGCGTTTGGGGTAACGCGGCCCGATGGGTCGGAGCAGATCTGGGTGCGTTCGATGGCTACTCAGGAAGCGCGACCGCTCGAAGGCGCGACCTCGGTTCAAGGCCTGCCGTTCTGGTCTGCCGACAGCCGCTACCTCGTTTTCTCCGCCTCAGGCAAAGTCCGCAAGATCGACGCTACCGGCGGTCCTTCGCAAATTCTCGGCGACGTCCAAACCGCGGTGTTCGGGGGTTTCTGGTCGCAGGACGACAAGATCGTGTATGCGGACGTCGCCTTGGGCGCGATGCAGGTACCGTCATCGGGCGGAACACCGGTGCCGCTGCCCGCGGGTGGCGGCGGGGGCGGCAACGGCCTAGTGACGCTGTCCGCACTACCCGGCGGGAATTTCGTGTATTGCGCGTGCGTCGGTGCTACGCGGGAGGCCGGCATCTATGTCGCGACGCCGGGCGCGGGCGCCCCGCGCAAGATCTTGCCCGACGTGTCGCTCGTGCAGTACGCACCGTCACCGCGCCCCGATCTCGGCTACGTCCTGTTCCTCCGCGGGGGAATCACGCCAGGCGATACGGGCACGCTGATGGCACAGCCAATCGACCCGCGGCAGTTGCGTCTGCTCGGCGACCCGGTCGCCATCGCGGAGCAGGTGCGGGGCTTCTCCGCATCGGACACCGGTGTGCTCGTCTACAGCGTGGACAGCAGCATCGTCCCCGGCGGAATACCGGGCATCCTGCGGGGGCAGCTCACGTGGTTCGATCGTCAGGGCCACGTCTTGAGCACGGTCGGCGAGCCCGGTATTTATCGGATTCTCGCTCTGTCGCCGGATGAGAGGCTCGTCGCGCTCGAGCGTGCGGACCCCGGCGCGCAGAACATCGACATCTACCTCTTCGAATTCGCGCGCGGCGTGAACAATCGGTTTACGTTCGATCCCCGCCGCGATGTTCAACCGGTGTGGTCGCCGGACGGCACCCAGGTCCTCTTCGCGCGACTCGACGGCGGTAGCAGCGCCTGGTATCGCAGGGCCGCCAACCTGGCCGGCGAGGAAGAGCTGCTGTTTCGCGCCGCCGACCTGGGCGTGCTGTCCGCGATTTCACCCGACGGGCGCTTTCTGCTGTTTACGGGCCCGCTGCCCGGCCCCGCCGACATCCAGGCTGTAGACCTCTCGCGCGTGCCCGAGGCGCGTGAAGCGATCCCCGTCGTGAGCACCACGGGATTCAACGAGGCCAACGCGCGCTTCTCTCCGGACGGGCGCTGGTTCGCATACGCGTCGGACGCATCGGGCACCACCGAGATCTACGTGCGCCCGTTCAACCCGAGTGCTGCGCCCGGTGCGCCGCTATCGGTGGGCGGTCAAGTGTTGGTCTCGAAGGGCGGCGCCACATTTGGCGGCGCGTTCTGGCGCAGGGACGGCAAGGAATTGTTCTACCTCGCGGCCGACGGCACGGTGATGTCCGTGGCGATCAGTACCGAGCCGACCTTCAGCGTGAGCGGCCCGCCGCAAGCCTTGTTCAAGGTGCCGCCGAATGTCCTGTTCTTCGACGTGTCGCGCGACGGCGAACGCTTCCTGATTCCGGTTCCGGAAGGCGCCGGCGCGAGCGCGCCACCCTACAAGGTCGTGTTGAACTGGACCTCGACGCTGAAATAGCGCGAGCGGCGAACCCCGCCTATACGAACCGCGTCGCGACCTCGTCGCCGAGCGCCATCGCGCCGAGCTCCTCGAGCACGCCGTCGTTGAAGAGCAGATGCTGCTTGATCGTGACAGCGTCGCGCAGCAACCGATCGAGCGGCGAGCTCGCGTACACGGCGGCCGGCCCGGCCGCGTCGAACATCAGCTCGGCGACCTCGGCGGCCATTCGATGTGCATGGATGCGCGCGAGACCGACGTCGCGACGCGCCTGCATCGACGCCACACCACCCTGCTCGACTTCGCGCCACAGTCGATTCACGGTCTCGTACACATAGGCACGCGCGGCACCGAGCAGGCTCTCGGCGCGAGCGACCGCGAGGCGCACGCGCGGCAGGTTCTTGATCAGCACCGGCGGCGGCGGAATCGCGACGATCTTCTTGCCGGCGAGCGCGACGAGCTCGTCGATCGCGCGCCGCGCGAGACCGAGCGGCGTGCCGGCCATCGGCACGGATACCGACGCCGTGATCGGCAATCGATACAGCGGCTCGCTTCTACCCGACGGTGCGAAAAGATCGAAGACGTGGCGCTCCGGGACGAACAGATCTTTTGCGGAGTAGTGATGACTGCCGCTGCCGGCGAGACCCGTGGCGTACCAGGTGTCCTCGATCTGCCATCCGGCGGCCGGCGCGAGCACGTGAACGACCGCAGGAATTCCCCCGGGGCCTGCCGGCGCGTTCTCGACGATGCAGCCGCCGATCATCACGTCGGCGTGCGTGCAGCCGGAGCCGAAGCCCCAGCGGCCCGTCACGCGGTAGCCGCCATCCACCTTCGTGGCGCGGCCGTTTGGCGGTGCCTGCCCCGCTGTGACGAAATCGATGTCGGTGTAGAGCTCGCGCGCGGCGGGTTCCTTCAGCCACGCGGCGAAAAGGCCGCTGTCGCTGCCGATCTTCACGCACCACGCGACGGCCGTGTCGGCGTGCGCGAGCGTCTCGATCATCTGCAGCTGCATCGGCAGCGGCATCTCGGGCCCGCCCCATGCTTTCGGGAACATCACGCGAAAGCAGCCCGCGGCTTTGAGCTTGTCGACCAGGTCGCGCGGCAAGCGCCGCAGCTCCGCAGCTTCGGCGGCGCGCGCGGCGATCTCGGGCGCGAGCGCACGCGTGTTCGCGAGTATTTGCTCGCCGGTCAGGGAACTCGTCACGTGCGGCATCGGCGTTGCACGCTCGCGCCGCACTTCACTCGGGGCTCGCCGGCCGAACGGCCAACGTGCCACCGGATCCGCCCGAGGGCTTATCGCCCGCTACACGCACGCGCGGCACGTGCGACTCGCGCGAGAAGCGCTGGCGCGAGCTTGCGGCTCAGCACGTAGAACAGCGGCGTGAACACGAGGCCGAACACGGTCACGCCGATCATGCCGTAGAACACGCCCACGCCGAGCGCCTGGCGCAGCTCCGCGCCGGGGCCGCTGGCGAACGCGAGCGGAATCACGCCGAAGATGAACGCGGCCGACGTCATCAGGATCGGGCGCAACCGCGTCTTCGCGGCCGCGATCGCGGCGTCGACGCTGTTCAAGCCGTGCTCCTCGCCCTGGCGCGCGAACTCGACGATCAGGATCGCGTTCTTCGCCGCGAGGCCGATCAGCACCACCATGCCGATCTGCGTCAGGATGTTGTTGTCGAGGCCGCGCAGGTTCACGCCGAGGATCGCGGCGAGCAGGCACATCGGCACGATCAGGATCACGGCCAGCGGCAGCGTCAGGCTCTCGTACAGCGCCGCGAGGAAGATGAACACGAACACCACGCCGAGCGACGAACGCGAGCCCGCCGGCGTCGCCGGACAAGCGCTGCTGGTAGGCGATGCCCGTCCACTCGAAGCTCATGCCGGCCGGCAGCGTATCGCGCGCGATGCGCTCCATCGCGGCCATCGCTTCGCCGGACGAATGGCCGGCGGCCGTGTCGCCCTGGATGTCGGCGGCGGGATACAGGTTGTAGCGCACCACGCGATACGGCGCGGTGGCGGGCTGCAGCTTCGCGATCGCGCTGATCGGCACCATGGCGCCGGACGCCGAGCGCGTCTTCAGCTGCCCCACCCATTCCTGCGTCCTGGCGGTAGCTGGCGTCGCCCTGCGCGATCACCTGGAACGTGTGGCCCAGCATGTTGATGTTGTTGACGTACGTGCCGGCGAGATAGGTCTGCAGCGTGCCGAACATGTTGCGCACCGGCACGCCGAGCATCTCGGCCTTGTCGCGATCCACCACGGCATCGAGCGTCGGGTTGCGCGTGTTGAAGTCGCTGAACGCCTGCGAGATGGCCGGGTCCTTCGAGCGCCGCTTCCGTGAGCCGCTGCACCGCGTCCTCGAGCGCGCGATAACCCGAGCCCGCCGCGGTCCTCGACCATCATGCTGAAAGCCACCGGCGTTGCCCATGCCGCGCACCGAAGCCGGGTTCACGACGCGGATCTCGGCGGCCGTGAAAGCGGACAGCCGCTTGCGCAGCTCGGCCGCGATCGACCGGCAACGTCTGCCCCTTCGGCAGGCGCTTCTCGAACGGATCGAAGATCGCGAAGATCTGGCCCGCAGTTCGTGGAGTTGCTGAAGCTGCCGCCGCCCATGCCGGCATACACGGAGGCCGACGACACGCCGGGCGTGCCCAGGATGATCGGGAATCACCTGCTGCACGAGGGCATCGGTGCGCGCGAGGCTCGTGCCCGGCGGCATCGTGATCTGGATCAGTACGTCGTTCTGGTCCTGCGACGGGCACGAAGCCGCGCGGCGTGTCGATCACGCGCCAGGCCGTGAGCACGACCAGTCCGCGCGTACAGCGCCGATCAGCATCGCGCGATGGCGCAGCGCAGCGCCGCGTGAGGCGCGCGTAAGCGGCCGGAGAGCCGCTCGAGCCAGCCATTCGCGCGCTCGGCCAGCGCGTGCAGCCGCGCACCGAAGCGCCGTGCGCGCGGTGCACGGCATCGTGCGGCGTCAGGATCACGGCCGCGAGCGCCGGCGACAGCGTGAGCGACACGACCAGCGAGATCACCGTGGCCGACGCGATCGTCAGCGCGAACTGCTTGTAGAACGCGCCGGCGATGCCGCCCATGAACGCCGTCGGGCACGAACACGGCCACGAGCACGAGCGCGATGCCGATCAGCGCGCCGCCGCACTCGTCCATCGTGAGATGCGCGGCGTCGCGCGGCGCCATGCCGGCGCGAATGTGCCGCTCCGCGTTCTCGACCACGACGATCGCGTCGTCGACCACGATGCCGATCGACAGCACGAGCCCGAACATCGACAGGTTGTTCAGCGAGAAGCCGAACGCCGACATGACCGTCAGCGTGCCGATCAGCGACACGGGAATCGCGAGCAGCGGGATCATGGCCGTGCGCCAGCGCTGCAGGAACAGCATGACCACGATGACCGCGAGGATCATGGCCTCGAGCAGCGTCTCCTGCACGGCCTCCACGGCCGCGCGCGTGAACGCCACGGGGTTGAAGATGATCTCGTAGGCCACGCCCGGCGGGAACTGGGTCTTCAGCTCCTCCATCGTGCTGCGGATGTTGTCCCACGTCTCGAGCGCGTTGGTGTTCGGCGCCTGTTGCACGCTGAGCGACACGGCGGGATCCAGGCTCTTGTACGCGTTGACGCGCGTAGTTCTGCGCGCCGAGCTCCACGCGCGCCACGTCGCCGATGCGCGTGACGCGGCCCTGCGCATCGCGCTTGATGATGGCGTCCGCGAATTCCTCCGGCGTTTCGAGCCGGCCCTGCGCGCGCATGTTCAGCTGGTACGCGGCGGGGTTGTCGTTGAACGGCGGCGAGCCGATGGCGCCGCCGGCGACCTGCAGGTTGTTGTTGCGCAGCGCATCGACGATTTCCTGCACGGTGAGGTCGCGCGCGGCCGCGCGCTCCGGATCGATCCACACGCGCATGGCGTAGTCGCGCGCGGCGTTCATGTTCACGTCGCCCACGCCCGGCGTGCGCAGCAGCCGCTCGCGCACCTGCAGGTTCGCGTAGTTCGCGATGTACTTGCGGTCCACGCTCGCATCGGTGGCGAACATGTGCACGATCAGCAGAATGTCCGGTCGAGCCCTTGCGCACCGTGATGCCCAGGTCGCGCACGGTCTGCGGCAGCTGCGGCAGCACCGACTGGATGCGGTTCTGCACGTCCACCTGCGCGATGTCGACGTTCGTGCCGTTCTTGAACGTGACGGTGATCGTCATGCGCCCCTCGCTCGTGGACGAGGACGACATGTACAGCATGTCGGCTGATGCCGTTGATCTGCTGCTCGAGCGGCGCGGCCACCGTGTCCGCGATCTCCTCGGCCGTGGCGCCCGGATACAGCGCGTTGACCGACACCGTGGGCGGCGCGATGTTCGGATACTGGTCGACCGGCAGCGTGAGGTACGAGATGACGCCCGGTCAGCGTGATGACCACCGACACCGCGGCCGCGAAGATCGGCCGGTCGATGAAGAAGTGCGAGAGGCGCATGCGCGACGCTCTAGCGGCCGCCGCGCTGGGGGCGCGGCCCGGGCTGCGCCGGTGCCGGCGCGCTCGGGCAGCGACAGCGTGCTGTTCTCGCCGCGCGACACGCCGGTGGGGAACGCCGTCACCGTGGCTTTCGTTCACCGTCACCTTGCGGCCCGGGCGCGCGCGCTGCACGCCGCTGATGACCACGCGGTCCTGCGGCGTCGAGGCCGCTCGCGGACCACGCGCAGGCCGTCCATGAGGCTGCCCGGGCTCCACCACCTTCTGGCGCGACCACGCCTTCGGCGTTCACCACGTACACGACCTGGCGCGTCTGGTCGGTGACGATGGCCTGATCCGGGACGAGCAACGCGTCGAAGGGCTCGGATGCGTACAGCCGCAGCTGGCCGAACATGCCCGGTGAGATGAACCCGTCGGGATTGTCGACGACGGCGCGCAGCGCGGATCGTGCCCGAGCTGCGGTCGAGCGCGTTGTCGAGGAAATCGAGGCGGCCCTTCCAGCGATACTCGGTCTCGTCCTGCAACCGGATGTCCACGCGACTCCGCACGCCCGCCGTCGGCCTCGCGCTTGTACTTCAGCAGCGCGGACTCGGGCGCATCGAACACGAAGCGGATCGGATCCTCGGAGACGATCGTGGTCAGCACCGTCGTGTCGGCCGTCACGATGTTGCCCGGCGCCAGGCGCCGGTACGACGCGCGGCCCGCGAGCGGCGCCGTCACGCGCGTGAACGAGAGGTTCAGCTCCTTCGTCTGCACCGACGCCTCGGCGGCGGCGAGCTCTGCGGCGGCCTTGAGCTGCGCGGCCATGCGCACCTCGGCCTCGCGCCTCGCTGACGAGCTCGTTTCCCGACCAGCGCCTCGGCGCGCTTCAGCTCCGCGTCCGCGTTGGCGAGCTGCGCCCGCGCGCCCGCCACCTGCGCCTTCGCCTGGGCGAGATCGCGCGGCGTAGGGCCGCGGGTCGATGACGAACAGCAGGTCGCCCTTCTTGCACCACGCTGGCCGTCCTGAAAGTTGCACCGACTGGATCGCGCCCGAGACGCGCGGCCGCACCTCGACGGCAGTCCACCGGCTCGAAGCGGCCGGAATAGTCGTCCCAACCCGCGACGCGCTGGGACAGGGGTGTTCCCACTTCCACCGTCGGCGGTGCGGGCGCGGGCGGCGCGGGCTTGCTGCACGCCGTGCACAGCACGGCGAGGAAAATGGGTAACGAGGCGAGCGTCCTTGTTCTCATTGTTCGTGGGCTACTCGAGCGCGGTGACCTCTAACGATAGCAGGCGCGCGCCGAAAACGAACCCCACTTCACGAGAGTTCATATACGAGCGCCGCCCCTGGTGGCAGCACACGGCAACCCCCGGCCGCTTGACTCGACCCAAGAGCCCCACGCGGCGGGCTCGATACGCTACTGCGCGTCCGAGGCGCGGCAGTGCCCGCCCGCGCAGCGATTGTTCTCCTCGCACACGTACTCGAGAAGGCCGAGCTGCTCCCAGTCACGGCGCAACGTCAGCACGAAATCCTGCGAGAACGGCTTCGTGAAGATCTTCGGATCGTCGATCGTGATCTGGTAGAGGAGCTTGTCGCCGTCGCGCTTCAAGCGTTCGGTCGTGTGCAGCGCGTCGCTGTGCCAGCGCGTCTTCGTCGGGTCGGTGTAGTGGTAGTCGTCCAGGATCCAGCGCTTGAAGTTCACGCTGTCGATCACGAGCGTGTCGCCTTCCCACTTCCCTACCGAATCGCCGTAGTACGTGGGCTCGATGCCCGTCGCTGATGCGGGCGGCCATCGGTCGGGATGATCCGCGCCGCGCGCTGCAGCTCGGGAATGATCACGATGGTGTTCGGGTTCTGGACGATCTGAATCGGCAGAATGTACAGCATGCCGTCGGGGAACCCTGCCGGCAGGCACATCGCGCGCGGCTCGTCGTGACGCGGGTCGCCGTTGCGCGGCTCGTAGAGCAGGCTTTCGGCGCCGGGCTTCACAGGCGCCATCTTGTCCGCGTTGAAGATCAGATTGCCGCGCGGGCCCGTCGCGTTCACCGTGGAAGGCTGCGTGTAGATACCAGAAAAGTCCGGTTTGCCGTCCGGCATGCGGGGCACGTCCTCGCGCCCTCGCGATCGCGATCGCAGCGAGCGTGAGCGACCGCCAAAAGACCGCTCGCCCGTGGCCAGACGCGTTTCATCGCGAACCCTCGTTCGTGGCGGTGAACACGTTTCTGCCGTCGGCGAACGTCACGCTTCGGCTCGACGCGTTGTTCGAGCCGTCCCTCGCGCGCGAACCTTCGACGTTGACGACGGAGCCGATCTTCAAGACTTCCTTCGTGATGCCCCTGCGCATCAGGGAACCGGGAGGCGCTCCGGCAAATCCCCACGTCGTCACGTTGCCTTTCTCGTCCTTCACGTCGACATAGAACCACACGTGAGGATTCAGCCACTCCACCTTCACGATCGTGCCGGTCACCTTCACCGGGGTGTCGGGATTGAACTCAGCAGTCTCCGAATGATGGCCGAACGCGGGCGCCGCGAACGCAAGGAGGGCCAGAAGATTTCGCGTCACTGCCAGTCTCCCATCTGTGCCGAGTACGCTACTGCGCCGGCTCGATGCGGTAAACGACCCCGCTCGTCGCGTCGTTCGGATCCGCAGGGCTACCGAGCGTGCGCTTCTCCGTCAGCGCATACAGATAGCCGTCCGGCCCCTGAACCACGTGGCGCCAGCGCCGGCCGAGCGACATGAACAGCGAATCGCGCCGTTCGCCTTGCGGCATGGGCTGATCGAACGCCACGCGCACGAGCGTCTGGCCGTTCAGCGCGCCGACGAACAGATGCCCCTTCCACGGCGCGAGCTTGTCGCCCGTGTACCACGTCAACGTCGACGGACTGATCGCGGGCGTCCAGTACATGACGGGCATTTCCATGCCCGGCCGGTACCAGTGGTTGTCGTTCATCTCTTTCAAGTTGTAGTTCTTGCCGAGCGATACGAGCGGCCAACCGTAGTTCTTCCCGGCGTGCAGGATGTTGATCTCGTCGCCGCCCATGGGCGCGATCTCCGTGGTCCAGAGCTCGCCCGTCTCCGGATGCCAGGCGAAGTCCGTCACGTTGCGCTGCCCGAAGGTATAGATCTCGGGTTTCGCACCCTTGCGCCCGACGAACGGGTTGTCGGCCGGAATGCCGCCGTCGTCGCGCAGACGCAAGACCTTGCCGATGTCGTTGTCGAGCTGTTGCGCGAGCAGCGGCTCGCCGCCGCCGTTCTTGTAGTCGTGCTCGACGTGATCGTTCACCGTCAGATAGATCATGCCGTCGGGCCCGAAGACGGCGCGGCCCGCCATCGGCCCGCCCGGAATCCACGCGTCGGCTTCGAAGATCTCCTGCACGTCGAGCAGCGAAGTGCCCTCGAGGCGCGCGCGCGCGAGCGCGCGCGTCGACATCCCGTCGCGCTTCTTGACGTAGTACAGGTACACGAGGTGGTTCGCCGCGAACTGCGGGTGCACGACGATCGACCACAACGCGCCGGCCGTGATGCCCGGCGCGGGCCAACCCGCGAGTGGCTCTGACGCGAGCACTCCGGCATGCACGATACGCACGCGGCCAGGTTGACCCTGCACGGATTGATTGCCGCCCGCCGGGGTCTCCCGCCGGCGCCGCAAGCTCGGTGATCAGGAGATCGCCGTCCGGCGTGAACGCGATGTGGCGCGGGCTCCTGAGCCCTTCGGCCACCGGGACGAGGCGCACGCGGAACAGATCTCCCGGCGGGCACTGGCCTTGCGGCTGACCGTTCGGCGAGCACGGGCCCGGCACCCAGGTGTCGAACACGAGCGGGTCGGGCGCTGCCGGCGAGGGCGGGCTCGCGGCTGCAGTGGGTGGCGCGGTCGGCGTGCAGCCCTGCGCGAGTGCCAGTAACGCCAGCAGAAACCACGAGCGTAGCGTGCGATCGTTCATCATTACCCCCCGTCGAGGACGGCGCCCGTACGTCAATCGCTAGTTCTTTTGGTACCCGGTCGATCCGGAGGGCGCGCGGCTCGCTGCAGAACCTACGTCCCTTCGGTGAGCGAGTCAACGAGCGGTTCTCGCGGGTGGTATCCGTGCTGTCCTTGACGCCGCCGCGCACGCTCCCCTATCGTCGTTCGGGCCACGTTGGTCTCAGCCGGGGGGCGGGGGATGCTGCAGGTTCGATCGATCATGCTCGCGGCCGCTGCGTTGTGTGCGGCCCCGCTCGTCCGCGCGCAGGACGACAACGCCAGCTGGACGTTCGACACCCACACGCCGGGCCCCTGTTCGCCGAACGGCTCGCCGCACGGCGGCTGCCCACCGGGCGAGCTCGTGCGGATTCACGTCGTCACCGTCGCCTACGGGCTCGTGCGGCCCTGGCACCTGACGTTTCTGCCGGGCGGCACCGACATGCTCGTGACGGAGCTCCCCGGCGACCTGCGCATCGTGCGCGGCGGGAAGCTCGATGCCGAAACCGGTCGCCGGCTGGCCCGCCGATGCGCTGCATGCGCGCAGCATGAACTCCGTCGTGCTGCATCCGGATTTCGCGCGCAACCAACAGCTGTATTTCTCGTACGTGAAACAGCGCGACGGCGGCGACACGACGATCGCGCTCGCGCGCGGTAAGTTCGACGGCACGTCGCTCGAGGCCGTGCAGGACGTGTTCGTCGCCGACGCCTGGGGCACGGGCGCGACCGCCGGCCGCCTGGAGATTGGGCCCGACCGGATGCTCTATCTGACGGTCGGCGACCGCGACGCCGGCAACACGACCGACAACCCGAGCTACCGCATGCTCGCGCAGGATCTCAATACCCACGTCGGCAAGGTTCTGCGGCTGCGCGACGACGGCACCGCAGCCCCGGACAATCCGTTCGTCGGCCGCAAGGACGCCAAGCCCGAGATCTATACCTACGGCCACCGCAACGTGCAGGGGCTCGCCTGGCATCCGCAAACCGGCGAGCTCTGGGCTACCGAGATCGGCCCGATGGGTGGCGACGAGCTGAACCGTCTCGTTCCGGGGCACAACTACGGCTGGCCACTCGTGTCGCTCGGCAAGATCTACACCGGGCATCTCGCCTCGGACCAGCCGTGGTCGCGACCCGGCATGGACAACCCCGTGATGTTCTGGGTACCCGCCATCAGCCCATCGAGCCTCATGATCTACACCGGCGATAAGTTCCCGCTCTGGCGCGGCCACTACTTCATTGGAGCGCTGAGCGGCCAGCAGTTGCTGCGCGTCGCGTTCGATCAGCCGCCGCCGCAACTCGAGCGCCGCGAATCGATGCTCGTGTCGCTCGACGCGCGCGTGCGCGACGTGCGCCAAGGTCCGGACGGCAACCTCTATCTGGCGGTCGAAAGGGACGGACAATCCGGCCCCGGCAGCACCAAGCTCACACCCAACGGCTCGATTCTGCGAATCGAGCCTGCACACGACTGAGAAACACCGACGATGCGATCGACACTTGCTGCTAGCTGACACTTTGCGTGCTGCTCGCCGCGAACGCGCACGCGCAAGGCTCGCGCGCGAGCGACCTTCCGCGGCTCGCGAACGGCAAACCGAACTTCAGCGGTGTGTGGCAGGCAACGACGACGGCCAACTGGAACCTCCTGACACACGGCGCGAGCGCGGGCCCGCCCGAGTACGGCGCGCTGCTCGCGACGCCGCCCGGCTACGGCATCGTCGACGGCGACGAAATTCCGTACCTGCCCGCAGCCGCCGAGCAGCAACGGCGCAACTACGAGAATCGCTGGAAAGAAGACCCCGAGGTCAAATGCTTCATGCCCGGCGTACCGCGTGCGAACTACATGCCGTATCCGCTGCAGATCTTTCATTCGGATGGCCGCATGCTCTTCGCGTATCAGTTCGCCGGCACCGCTCGTATCATCAACCTCGGCAAACCGGAGCCCTCCGCGATCGACAGCTGGATGGGCGTGTCGAACGCGCGTTGGGACGGCGATACGCTCGTCGTGGACGTGAGCGGTTTCAACGGGCTCGCCTGGCTCGATCGCGCGGGCAATCACGCGAGCGCGGCGCTGCACGTGGTGGAGCGCTACACTCCGGCGGGCCCCGACGCGATCGACTATTCGGCCACGCTCGAGGACCCGATGACGTTCTCCCGGCCGTGGTCGATGCACTTTCGCTTGTTCAGGAATGCCGACAGCCACGCGCATCTGATGGAGTTCAAGTGCGTGCCGTTCACCGAAGAACTGCTCTACGGCGATCTGTACAAGCGGCCGAAGTGACGAGGAGAAAGACATGAGACCGTACTCGCTCGTGATGATCGCGCTGCCGCTGGCACTTGCGAGCCCTTTCGCCGGCGCACAACCGGCGCGCACGCCGTGGGGCGACCCGGATCTGCAGGGAACCTGGTCCAACGCGACGCTGACGCCGTTGCAGCGCCCGGCCGAGCTCAAGGACAAGGAGTTCTTCACGGCGGCGGAAGCCAAGGCGTACGTGAAACGGCGGCTCGCCGCGCAGAGCGGCGACGAGAACATCGAGCAGGACAAGACGGCCGGCAACGTCGGGTCCTACAACGACGCGTGGATGGACCGCGGCAACGACGTCGTGCCCACGCGGCGAACGTCGCTGATCGTCGACCCCAAGAGCGGGCGCGTGCCGCCGTTCACGGCCGCGGCGCAGCGCGAGTTCGACCGCGATGTGGCCTACGCCGCCGCGCACCCGGCCGATACGCCAGAGGACCGCTATCTGACGGAACGCTGCATCGGTTTCGGCGGTGGACACGCACCGATGCTGCCCGAGCCGTACAACAACAATTACTACATCGTGCAAACGCCGGACTACGTCACGATCATGGCCGAGCTGAATCACGAGGTGCGAATCGTGCCGATCGACGGCCGCGCCCACTTCCCGAATCGCATCACGCAATGGGTCGGCGACTCGCGCGGCAAATGGGAAGGCGACACGCTCGTCGTCGAGACGACCAACCAGAAACCGAATCGACATTACTACGGCGTGCAAATGCTCGACTCGCTCGTGAGCGACAAATTTCGCGTCGTGGAGCAATTCACGCGCACTGCACCCGATCAGATCCGTTATCGCGCGACCGTGTACGACCCCGTGTTCACGACGCCTTGGACCGTGGAGATCTTCATGCATCCGCAGAGCGGACAAATGGTCGAGTACGCATGCCACGAAGGCAACTACGGAATGCGAGGGCTCCTGTCGGCGATGCGCGAAGAGGAGCGAAAGGCAGCGGAGGGCAAGCGATGAAAGCAAGAGCGCTACTGAGAAACATCCTTGGCGTGACGCTCGGCGGCGTCTTGCTGACGCTCGTGGGAGCTGCGGGTGCGCATCACGCCTTCTCGACTGAGTTCGATGCGAAGCAGCCCATCACGCTCAAGGGAACGATCACGCGCGTCGAGTGGATCAATCCGCACGCGTTCATCCATCTCGACGTCAAGCGCGACGACGGCACCGTCGAGAGCTGGATGATCGAAGCCGGCAGCCCGAACACGCTCGTGCGCCGCGGCATGACGCGCGACTCGATCCCGCCCGGCACCGAAGTCGTGGTCTTCGGCTACCGCCACCGCAACGGCTCGAACGCCGCCAATGGCCGCGACGTGACGTTGCCGGACGGCAAGCGGCTGTTCATCACCTCGCCCGGCACCGGCGCGCCGGCGACCGAATAACCGCCGGCCCCTACTTGAGATAGCCCTTCCGCCGCGCAGCCTCGATGTTCGTGACCCCGACCAGCGAGGCGTCGCCGGGCAGGTTCTCCATATCCCGGTTGTTTTCTTCGCAGATGAACTCGAGGGGCTCCCACGTCGGCCGCAAGTGCACGACTTGCGAGGCGGACCATGGCGCCGTGTAGGCGCCCGGGTCGTCGATCGTCACGTCGATGCGCATATGGCCGTAGTGCGTCCGCGTGAAGCGCTCGGTCACGTGCAGGCGGTCCGTGGTCGGGTGACCGATCTGGTCGAGCCAGAGCTTGCCGTTGAAACCCGTGGTCTCGACGACGAGCGTATCGCCCTCCCAACGGCCCGTTGAGTAGCCCATCCACGCGGGTTTCGCGCTCGGGTCCACCGTGCGGCCGTCCGTGAAGATCTGCCGCCAGAACGTGAACGTCTCGAACATCATGACGACGGACGTCGGCGTCTCGACGAGCTTCCACGGGTACGACACGTAGTCGATCTTCGGCACGCCTTGCGGCAGGCAATGCGCATCCGGGTCCTCACGCGAATGCGAGCCGTCCTTGCGCTCGTCGGTCAGGCGTCGGGCCCAGGACTGGTACGGAACCTTGGTTTCGCCGATGTCGAGCGCGAGATCGCGGATGTAGCGGTTGTCGTTCGGCATCCACACGCCCTGAAGATCGATGCGGCCGTTGGCGTGGCGCGGCGGGGGCGCTTCGAGATCGACCTCACCGCTCTGCGTGCGCGGCACGTTGGCCTCGGGCGGTGCGTTGCGCCACTGGGCGAACACGGGGGGCGTGGAGCACAGGAAAAGCACCGCGCAAAGCGGTGCCAGCAGCTTGATTCCCCCGGTGCGCGACATGGGTGAAGAACCTACGTCCGTTCAGCGGGCGAGTCAACGAGCGCGGGCGCCCCGCCGGGCACCGGACGTGCGCGCCTCGCGGCCGCGGACTAGACTAGGAGCGCTCGGTCAATCGGGGGAGCGCGTTTATGAATAGTCGGAGCCCTTGGATCCTCGGCCTCACCGCTGCGCTCCTCGGCGCGAGCTTACCCGCCGCGGCGCACCACTCGTTCGCCGCCATCTTCGACGCGGCGAAACCCGTGCAGGTGACCGGCACGGTCACGCGCATCGAGTGGATGAACCCGCACACGTGGATCTACCTCGACGTGAAGAACGACACCGGCGCGGCTGAAGCATGGGCGTTCGAGCTCGGCAGCCCGAACCGCCTCATGCGCTACGGCTGGAACCAGGATTCGCTGGCGAAAGGCGCCACCATCACGATCACGGGTTCGCGCGCCCGCGACGGCAGCCTGAAAGCGGCCGCGGACAAGGTCACGCTGCCGGACGGCAAGCAGTTGTTCGGCGCGCAGGAGACGACGCAGTAAAGCGTGAAGACACCGTCTTTCTACGCTTTCTTCAGCGACACCGCGTTGATGCAAAAGCGCAGGCCGCTCGGCCGCGGACCATCCGGGAACACATGGCCCAAGTGCGCGTCGCACACGTTGCACGTGGTCTCGACGCGCTGCATGCCGTGGGTGGTATCGAGGTGGTAGGCCACGACGTCGGGCGTCAGCGGCGCGGTGAAGCTCGGCCAGCCGGTGCCGCTGTCGAACTTGGTGGTGGAATCGAACAGCGGTGTGTCGCAACAGATACAGTGATAGCGGCCGGGTTCGAATAGCGCGCACATCTGCGAGCTGAACGCGCGCTCGGTGCCCTTACCCCGGGCCACGTGGTACTGCTCGTTCGTGAGCGCCTTACGCCATTCCGCATCGCTCTTCTCGACGCGCCGCGGTGGCGGCACGTTGCCGTGCTGCGCGAGCTCGATCACCCCCGACCAACGCAACGCGTTCGCCAATTCGCTTTTCTCGGTGCTCATGTGCGTCACGCCGTCTTCGCGCTGGCACGGCGCGGCAGCCGCCAGTTCGGGCGCGGAAAATGGCACGTGTAGCCACCGGGGTAACGCAGCAGATAATCCTGATGCTCGGGCTCGGCCTCCCAGAACGGCCCCGCGGGCTTCACTTCGGTCACCACACGTCCGGGCCAAAGCTTCGACGCGTCGACGTCGGCGATCGTGTCCTCAGCCACGGCGCGCTGCTCTTCGGAAAGATAGTAGATGCCGGAACGATACGACGCACCCGTGTCGTTGCCCTGGCGGTTCTTCGTCGTGGGGTCGTGAATCTGGAAGAAAAACTCGAGCAAGTCGCGGTACGAGGTCTTCAACGGATCGAAAACGATTTCGATCGCCTCGGCGTGCGTGCCATGGTTGCGGTACGTGGCGTACTGCACGTCGCCGCCGCTGTAGCCGACGCGCGTCGATACGACGCCCGGTAGCTTGCGGATCAGGTCCTGCATGCCCCAGAAACACCCGCCCGCGAGAATCGCCGTTTCCGTATTTGCCATGGCATCAGCATACCGCGGCGAGCACACCGCAGCGACATCCGATCTCGTATCTGCGTCATCCTGCCGGGACGCGAAGCGCCGGTGCTCTCGGGCCGCGTTCAGTCGAACTTGAAGATGTCCTCCGTCGGTTCGGGCCGGCTCATGCCCTTTTCCCAGTACTTCTCCCAGATCTGGGCCCACGGCCGGTTGTACATGTCGAGGACGTCGTAAGGGATCACCTTCGGCGGCGCCACCGGTGTGGCGAGCCCGTTGATCGGGTAGATCGTCTGAAGGCACTGCGTGAACACATACGGCTCGCCCTCGTCGAAGTCGCCCAGCTTGACGAAGTCGCGCACGATGCGGATCGGCTCGACGAGCGCTTCGGGGTCGTAAAAGACCGCCTCATGGTGCAGGCCCACGAGCGTGCCGCTGGCATCCCGATTCGGAGTGTAGATCTCGACTGTCTGCATCTTGCTCGAGAACTCGAACACGCCGTGCGACGCCCAGCCCTGAATGTTCGACGTCCAGGTGATCAGAGCATCGCCGTCCCAGAAGCCGATCGTCTCGCCGTACCAGCGCGGCACGTCCGCGCCGAGCCGCGGCACCACACCCTCCATGTTGAATTGGCGGCCGATGTTGATGTCCGTGACGAAGTTGCCTGCCAACGACGACATGATCTGCACGAGCTTTGGCGCCACCAGGATCTGGTTCACGCCCGTGCCCGCGAAGTGGAAGCGACGCATGAAGCCTTCGGGCCAGCAATACATGCCCGGCCACTGGGCCGCGTTCGTGGTGCCCTCGTGATACTCCTGTTGAACCATGCGGGTCTGATACTCGGGTGTGAGAAGCGAAAGAATCGTCGAGATCTGGTTCCAGGCCATGCCGTACCAGGTACCGATCACGGTCTCGATCGAGATGCTGCCGTAACGGCCGTCCCAGTCGAGCGGCAAGCTGGCGCGCGTGTGCTGGGTGGGGCCGCCATGCGCCTTCGCCTCGGCGAGCAACGCCTCGTAGTGCGCCTGCGCGGTCTTGAAGGGATATGGGCTCACGATCGCGGCGCGCGGATAGTCGCGATCGCAGTAGCCCCAGGCCGCGGTCTCGGCACCGCCATGGATCGCGGCAACGCTGAAGTTGCTGGCGCCGTGCTGCTGCTCGACCGCGAGACTGCTATTGCACCGGAAGTAGCGCGGGTCGCTCCACAGCGCCCGGTCTTTGTAGAAATCCTTGCTCGTGAAGATGTCGACCGGCAAAGGCGTTACGCCGGGTGGAGCGGCACCGTCCCAGGCAGACCCGACCCGGATCGTCTTGTCGCCGCGCTTGATGAGAAACGGGCCGACGACCGGGTACTCGGCGAGGTATTGCGACAGCTGTGGCGGCCCGCCTTTCGGGTGCGGCAGCGCTTTCAACACCGGTGCCCCGCGACCTACGCTGCGGGTGCTCTGAGCACCGACCAAGGCGGCGAGCAACAGCGCAGCGAGGACCGATCCAGTCGCAAACAACCCCCTCATGCGGCCTCCTCCGACTGTCGACCCGAGCCGTCCTGCATGCCCCAGAGGCCTCCGCTCGCGAGAATCGAAGTTTTTTTCCGTGCTCGCCACACTTCCGACCTCCGTTCCATCGCCGCTCGTGCTCGGTCAAAATACAGTCGTGCCCCTGCTTCGTCGAGAGCGAGGGGCGCGGCGGACCGGATCGCCCGGCGCACGCGCCCGCCACCTATCAGACCAGTCGATGAGCGCCGAAACGACATACAGCAGCACGCTGCCCGCGCGGCTCGACGCGCTACCGTGGTCGCACTGGCACTGGCGCGTCGTGATTGCGCTCGGCATTACGTGGATTCTCGACGGGCTCGAGGTCACGATCGTCGGTTCCCTCGGCCCGGCGCTGCAGCAGCGTGCCACGCTCGGGCTCACCGCCGGCGAGGTCGGCTGGGCAGGATCGGTCTATGTAGCGGGAGCGGTCTGCGGCGCACTGGTGTTCGGCCGACTCGCCGATCGTTTCGGACGCAAACGGCTGTTTCTCGTCACACTGGCCGTTTATCTCGCCGCGACTCTGCTCACGTCGCTCACGTGGAGTTTCGCGACGTTCGCGCTATGCCGATTCCTCACCGGCTTCGGCATCGGCGGCGAATACGCCGCGATCAACTCAGCGATCGACGAGCTGATCCCCGCGCGTGTCCGCGGCCTCGTGGATCTCGCGATCAACGGTAGTTTCTGGGTCGGCGCGGCCGCGGGCGCGGCTATCAGCATCGTGCTGCTCGACCCCAGCCGATTCGACCCGGACGTCGGTTGGCGGCTCGCGTTCGTGCTTGGCGCCTTGCTTGCGATTGCGATCCTGCTCGTCCGCCGCTACCTGCCCGAAAGTCCGCGCTGGCTCATGACGCACGGGCACTTTGCGGAAGCGGAGCGAGTGATCGAGGGCATAGAAGCGCACGTCGCGCAGCGCCACACGCTGCCGACGCAACACGGCGAGCCGCTCACCATCCGCGTGCGCGAGCTCGTGTCCTGGCGCGAGATCGCGCGCCTGATCGCCACCCATTATCGACGCCGCGCACTGCTTGGCTTCGTGCTCATGGCGAGCCAGGCGTTCTTCTACAACGCCATCTTCTTCACGTACGCGCTGGTGCTTACCAATTTCTTCGGCGTCTCCGTCGCCGGCGTGGGCTACTACATCTTTCCGTTCGCGATCGGTAACTTCCTGGGACCGCTTCTGCTCGGCAGCCTTTTCGACCGCGTCGGTCGGCGCAAGATGATCGCGGCCACGTACGCATTGTCCGGCGTCGGGTTGCTCGCCACGGCGTACGCATTCGATCAGGGGTGGCTCGACGCCGTGAGCCAGGCCTGGTGCTGGTCCGCGGTCTTCTTCTTCGCATCCGCCGCCGCGAGCTCCGCCTACCTCACGGTCAGCGAGGTGTTTCCACTCGAGATGCGAGCCATGGCGATCTCGCTGTTCTACGCGATCGGCACCGGCGTCGGCGGTTTCGTGGGCCCGGCTCTCTATGGCGCGCTGATCGATACCGGCGAGCGCGGCTCGCTGTTCTGGGGATACGCGGGTGCCGCCGTGCTGATGTGCGTGGCAGCCGGTGTCGCGCTGCGGATCGGTGTCGACGCCGAGCGACAACCGCTCGAGAACGTCGCACGACCTCTCTCGGCCCTCTGACGCATTCGCAAGCCGCTGCCGTCAGCGACGGCCGCGGATCTGCAACCCTCAGTTCGAGCGCGTCACCGGGTACTCATGAGCGAGTGCCTCTTGAAGAACTGCCACATCGCGGCCGTGGCATCCACCTCGTCGCGCGCCCATTCGTGCCGCAGACCGTCGATGCGGATCAGTTGCACCTCGGCGCCGTCCTTGCACCCCGCGTAACGCACCGTGGAGAGCGGCCCCGGCGGGTCCTCGAGCACGGCGTCGGAACGGCACCCGTCGTGCTGCGCCCAACCCGCGAGCGCCTCGGGCACGCTCTCGAGCCACTCGCTGCCGCGATTCGGCGCGTGCCCGTCGTAAGTGTTCTGCGGGTCGGCGAGGCCGTGCAGCGTGAGCACGGGAATGGCTCGCCCCTCGCACGCACCCGGCCAGCGCAGCCCCGCCATCGGCGCGATGGCCGCGAGGCGCGAATTGAGGCGACAGCCGAGCAGCGAAGACATGCGCGCGCCGCCGGAAAATCCCGTGGCATACACGCGCGTAAGGTCGGCGCAGACGTGTGCTGCCACGTCGTCGATAACATCGGACGCATACGCCACGTCGTCAGCGCGGCCATCCGCCACTGGCACGTTCCAGCGGCTGTCCACGGCCTGCAGCGATGCCACGAAAAAGCCCTCGCGCGCCGCGAGCGTTTCGAAGCGGCTGGTCGCCGCTTGCCCGGCAGCGTTGCCGCCGCTGCCGTGCAGATCGAGGACGAGTGGTAACCGCGCATGGCCGTCGTAACCGGGCGGCACGAACAACCGATAGGTGCGCGCACGACCGCCGGAAGTCAGCTGCCGATCCGCCACGCCGGACGCGGTAACCAGTTCGCAAGCTGCGCCAGGTGGCGCTGTTTGCGCCCGCACAATGGACGACATGGCAACCGCCACGAACACGACCGAAGCCACGAGCAATCCGCGCATACCCCTTCTCCCGTCGATGCTGCGCGCAAGAGTGTCTACTTTATCGCTGCGCGATCGGAAGCCCAGTCGCTGGCGGATAGCGCGTCGGTCGGGGAGAATCGCCTTTTCCCACCGAGCACCCCAATTTGGACATCCGCTTCACCCCGAACGAGGCCCGCGTGTTGGGCTGCCTCATGGAAAAGTCGGTCATCACGCCCGACCAATACCCGCTCTCGCTGAACGCGCTCGTCAACGCGTGCAACCAGAAGTCGAGCCGCGAGCCCGTGCTGAATCTCGATCAAGGCACCGTGCAGCGCACGGTGAACGAGCTCGCCGAGAAGAAGCACGTGATGATCGAAAACCTGAACTCGCGCGTCGACAAGTATCGACAGCGGTTCTGCAACACGCAGTTCGCGCTGATCCAGTTTTCGCCGGCCGAGTACGCGGTGATCTGTCTGCTGCTGCTGCGTGGCCCGCAGACGCCGGGCGAGCTGAAGGCTCGCAGCGGTCGGCTGCACGAGTTCGCAACTCCCAAGAGGTAGAGGCCGCCCTGGAGTCGCTGATGTCGCGAGCCGACGGCCCGTACGCTCGCGCGGCTGCCGCGCGAGCCGCGGCGCCAGGACCACGCGTACGCGCATCTCTTCGGCGGGCCGATCGAGTCGGCTCCGGCCGAGCCCGTGCTACGCGATGCGCCAAGCCCGCGCTCCGGCGACGCGCTGGCAGTGCTCGAGCAACGCGTGGCGGATCTCGAGCAGCAGCTCGCCACTCTCAAACGCGAGCTCGGCGTCGGCTGACTACGCTATCGCCCGACGGAGCGGCGCTCACTCATGTACCTGCCGCGTGGCATTCAACGTCTTCGCCACGCGAATCGAAAGGTAGTTCCGGCCGCGCGTGGTCGGCACGTAGCCGGGGACGCGGTTGCCCGCGCGATGCATGTGCGGATTGCTGATGAACGAGCCGGAGCGAAACTCGCGCGAGTTGCACGAGCCGTTCTTGTTCGCGGAACCATCGCTCGGGCCTTTGCGTAGGTCCTCGAGGTAGCAGTCCTCGATCCACTCGAACGCGTTGCCGAACATGTCGTAGAGACCGAAGGCGTTCGGCGGGAACGAGCCGACGGGCGCCGTCTCGTTCTCCCACACGTCCCTACCCTGCGCCATGGGCCCTAGCTCGTGGCCGTCCTGGCCGAAGTTGCCGTAGTTGTGATCGAGCTTGTCGCCCCAGGCGTAGATCGTGGTCGTGCCGGCGCGCGCCGCGTATTCCCACTCGGCTTCCGACGCCAGACGGTACGCGTCGTCGTTACCGGTCTTGCGATTCAGCCAGCCGACGAAGTGCTGCGCGTCGTACCAGCTCACGCCGACGACGGGACGATTGCCGCGGCCCCAGTCCTTGTAGTTCGGGATCCGGCTTGCCGTCGCGGTCGAGGCGCAGCGCCGCGTCCACGGCCGCGCCGTCGCAGGCGTTGTCGCGCACGCACGCTTCCCACTGGTCCCACGTGACTTCCGTCTTGCTGAGTGCAAACGGCTTCGCGATCGTGACCTCGTGCTGGTACTCGTCCTTCTCGTGCATCTCCTGATCCTCGGGCGTGCCCATCACGAACTTGCCGGCCGGGATCACGACCATGTCGGGGCAGTTGCGGCATTCCTTGAATGTGGAGCCCGGCTTCAGATTCACGGTGTCTTTGGTCGCGGCGGCAGCGAGCCCGGGGGTCGCGAGATCGACCGCGAACAATGCGACTGCGCCGAGCGCGACGCAGATCGAGCGACGTATCTGTCTCATGGTGGGTTACTCCGATGTCTCGATGACCAACGAACGCGCCAGGGCACCGCCGACTTCTCGTGTGCGGTCTTCGCGAGGAAGGCCTATCCCCAAAATCGTGCTGCGTCGGGGACCCATTATGCCCATCGAGCCCGGTTGGCAACCGAGCCACGGCGGTGTCGCGCGTGTCAGCCGTTCGTCTCGTTTCGATCGCATCGTGTGCTGGCGATCGATCGTTCCCTAGCCGTCTGAGGGACATGCCCCCGCTTCATCTCAGACAATCCCCTTGCTGCGTCATCTCCAAATAAAAGAACGAGGGGGCACTCATGGCCGATCCGTCCGCGGGACAAGGCGTACCGCCGCACGCACAACTCATTCAAATAGGCACTGCCTATTGGGCCTCCCAGATGCTCTATGCTCGCCGCGCAGCTCGAGATTGCCGACCGACTGGCGGAAGGCGCTCGCGCCTCGAGCGAGGTGGCGGCCGAGCTCGACATGAACCCCCCGCCGCGTTCTACCGGTTCCTGCGCACGCTCGCCGGCATGGGTCTGCTGACCGAGGTCAAGAGCAAGACGTTCGCCCTAACCCCGCTCGGCGCAGCACTGGAAGATGCGCCGGGCTCCGCGTGCGCCGCCGATCCTCACGTTGGGCGGCCGCGCTCGGCCAACGGTCCTGGAGCAACTGCCGTATTCGCTCCAGACGGGTAAGACAGGCATGGAGAAGGCGTTCGGCAAGCCGCTGTTCGACTACCTGGCCGAGCGCCCGCGCGAAGCCTCGTTGTTCAGCGAGACGATGGTCGGCTTCCACGGGCCGAGCCACCCGCAGTGGCCGCCGGCCTATGACTTCGGCGCATCGCAAGAGCATCGTCGATGTCGGCGGCGCAACGGGCAATATGCTCGCGCCACTCCTGTAGCGGCAGATGGCCCACGCGGGGTGCTCTTCGACCTGCCGCATGTCGTCACCCATGCGCCGGCATTTCTCGCATCGCACGGCGTGGCCGATCGCGTCACGATCCAAGGCGGCAGCTTCTTCGAGCGCGTGCCCGCGGGGCACGATGCCTACCTCCTTTCGCCACATCATCCACGATTGGGACGGCGAGAAGTGCCAACCATCCTCAGCCACTGCCGCAGCGCGATGGATCCGAAGGCCGGCTCTTGATCGTCGAGATGGTGCTGCCGGAAGGCGACACGCCGCACCCCGGCAAGATGCTCGACATCATGATGCTCGTAGGGCCCGGCGGCCAGGAACGCACGCCGAGCCGAGTACACGGAGTTGCTCGCACCGGCGGGGTTCAAACTCACGAAGGTCGTGCCCACGGCGTCGGCGGTCAGCATCGTGGAGGCCGTGCCGATCTAGCGCTGCCGAACGCCAGTTAGCTGGAAACCAGATCGCACCTGCTCGAGTCCGACAGAACCGACGAGGACATCCATGCACAAGTTAGACATCGCACTGGTGTGCTACCGATGAACGGCATCCACGATTTGGGCGGCATGACGTGTTGCGACTCGACGTGGTGCTGAACTGGTTCGAGGAGCTGCGCCAGCAGATACCGCTCGACTAGCGCAGAGCGTCAATCGCCCTCGATGCGATCGAAAACCTCGACGAACCGAGGCTCGCGCAAAACCGGGTCGTTCATGTAGTTCATCTTCAGATGGAAGATGTTCAGCACGCCCTCGTCGATCACGTGGTTCTTGGCCTCGTCGGCTACGGCCTCGAGCCGCTCGAGCGCGTGGTCGTAGTCGCCGATCGCAAGATACGTCTGCACCCAGGTGCCCGAACCGAGTGTGTGGTCGGTCGCGGCGCGCTCCATGATCAGCGCGTGGAGCCGCTGCACGTCGATGTCGAAGCCGAGCAGCGAATACGCATAGATGAGCTCCGGCAGAAACACCGTGCTCGGCTTCGGGCCCAGCATTTCCTCCGCGCGCCGCAGCTCGCGGACTGCGACATCGCGGTTGCGCCGGGCGGTCTCCATGAAGCCGATCCAAGCTTGAACGACTGGATTCTTCGGAATCAATTGCTGCGCACGATGCAACACGTTGATCGCGCTTTCGTAGTCCCCGGCGTAGGCATAGTTCGGCGCTATGTAGTACAGCGCGTTGGCGTTCAACGGATTCAAGTCGATGGCGCGCTGTGCCTCGCGAATGCCTTCTTCGTGCTGGCCGGCCCAAGCGAGGGACCACGCGAGACCTTGCCGCGCCGATAAATCGCTCGGCACGGCCTCGACGGCCTTGCGGTACTCCGCGATCGCGTCGGTCCAGTGCCATTGATACCGATAGAGCGCGCCCAGGGCCGCATGCGCGTAAGGCACGTTCGGGTCGAGTTCGATGGCGCGGAGCGCGTGTCGACGCACGGTGTCGATGACCCCGCTGCGCTGCGTAGCGTCCACGGCCTCGACGCCGGCGATGTTGATGAGCCGGCGCGACATGACAATGGCCTTCAGCGCGTGCGCCAATGCGAAGTCGGGATCGATCCCGAGCGCCCGGTCGAGCAGCTCGTCGTTGCGCACGCCTATGCCACCCGTGTTCCAGGCGCGCAGATACAGCGCATAGGCTTCGGAAGAGCCCGTCGGCTGCTCGAGCACGTCGGCGCGCTCCGCCAGGGAATACTTCACGCTCATCGCGTTGGCGACATTCGTGGCGATGTCCGACTGCACGCCGAACACGTTGCTGAAGTTACTGTCGTAGGTCTGGGACCAGAGATTCTGCTCCGAGCGTGCATCGATCAGATTCATCGCGACGCGGATCCGGCCGCCCTCGAAGCGTACCGAGCCTCGCATCAACGTCTCGACGTTCAGCTGCTTGGCGATCTCCGGCAGCGGCGGCGGATTGTCCGCGTAGCGAAGGACGGACGCCCGCGAGATGACGTTGAGGTTTTTGAGCTTCGACAGCCGATTGACGATCTCCTCGTGGAGCCCCGCCGCGTAAAAGGCGTTGTCCGCATCTGGACTCAAGTTCTCGAACGGCAGCACTGCGATGGAGTTGGGCGTGACCTGGGCTTGGCTCAGCAGTCGAACCGGCATCGATGTCGAAGAGTCCGACGACCAGCACGATGAGCCCAATCGTGACGACCGCGGCGGCGGCGCCTCGCCATCGAGTGGCTGCGAGCCGAGAAATCACACCGACACGGGCGGGCTCCGACGGCGGCACTGCCGGAGCCTGCCCACCGACATCTCCCTGAGTGGGGGCCGTGGCGTCGAAGGCTCGTTCGACAATGCGAACATCGGCGATGAACTGATACCCCCGCCCGGGCAGCGTCGCGATGTAGCCGTTACCGAGGACGCCGCGCAGTGCGGAGATCGCCTGCGTGAGATTGTTGTCCTCGACGATCGTGTCAGGCCACAGGGTTTTAGTCAGCGCTTTCCTCGCTACGATTCGCCCGCGTGCTCGACGAGATAGACAAGCGCATCGAAAGGTTTGGCGGTGAGCGACACCGCTAGGCCACTCGGCCCCTCGAGCCCGCGACGGGCAGGGTCAAGACGAAAATCGCCGAATTCGTAGACCTCTCGCGACACCACGCCCTTTTTATTATTGCCGTTGTAGTCGCGTTCATCTCGTTTCAGAACGTGACGAGGCGATTTCACGACGTCTAGAGGAAGTTTACACGCCTGAGGGGGGATCGCAACGCCGGGAAGAGGCCCCGAGAAATTCCCGCTTGTGAGAGTACGATCTGGAGTCACTCCAGCCCTTGCCGGACGAGGTGTCCATCGGATCGTTCTTACGCGAGGAGGCGATGAGTGAGAGCACACGTAACTGCGGATACAGCTAATACAGCCAACGCACTCAACCGCCTGAGCGAAATCGCGTTTGGTTTCGTCGGTACGCAGGCCCTCATGTCCGGCCATGAGCTGGGCGTTTTCGAAGCACTGCGCGATGGCCCCCTATCACTGCAGGAACTGGCAACACGAACGAAGCTGAAACCCGTGGCGTGCCGCAGGTTGCTCATGGCACTCGCAAGCCTGGGTTTGGTTCAGCTCGAAGGGCAGAAATTTCGCAACACTGACCTGGGTGTTTTCTGCACGTCGCGATCGACAGTCAACCTGGGGCCGCTCACAAGAATGAGTCCCTTCGATCGTTTGTGCGAGCATCTGCCCGATGCGCTCCGCGAGTACGGGCCTCGCTGGCAGCAGGCTCTGGGCGCACCCGCAGAGGTACGTTCGTCTCTCTGTACGCCGACCCCATCGGCCTACGTCGATTCGCCGACATGATGGATGGCTTCAGCATCCCTCAGGGACAGCTCATCGCCGAATGCTTCGACTTCAGTAACCGCCGCTGCATCATGGATGTGGCAGGCGGCCCAGGCGGGCAAGCGATCGCGATCGGCCTCAAACACCCACACCTGCAAGGCATCGTCACGGATCTCGAGCCCGTATGCCGTATTGCCAGTGAACGCATCGAGGCGAACGGTCTCAGCGACCGATTCGCCGCCGAACCTGCCGATCTGATCGCGGGTCCGTATCCCGACGGTGCCGACGTGATCCTCCTTGGGCACATCCTGCACGATTGGAGCGACGACGCGTGCCGGAAGATTCTTCGCAATTGTGCCGCTGCGCTCCCCGCAGACGGTGTGCTGCTCGATTAGCGAATCGATGCTGGGCCCGGACTTCTCCGGCAGAAATCTCGCGAACCTGAAAGATCTGGTCATGCTCGTCTCTAACGAGACCGACGCGCGAGAGCGAACAGCAGAGGAATATCGAGGCCTTCTCGATGCAGCGGGCTTTCAGGTCGAGGAAGTCATCGAGATGGCGGCGCCACGCGATCTTCTGGTGGCGAAGAAACGAAAGTAGAGCTCTGACGAAGGAAAATGCAGATGAGAATGATGATGCGATGGACGGTACCGGCCGCAGCCGGCAATGCAGCGATCAAGAGCGGCGCGCTGCGTCGATCAGCACGTTCGTCGACAACCACACGACAACAGGAAGGAACGTAGTCATGTCCCGCTCGGCGGAAACAGCGATCTCGACGAGATTTGGCGGCGATGCCAAACAGGTCCCGTGGCCGGACCTCGATCGCTGGGTTTTCGTGCTCATGGCCGTCTTGATCGTCACCACCGTGCTCGTCGGGTTCGTCCCGAGCTCCCTGCAGAAGATCGCGGCCGTCCAGTCCGGCCAGCGCGCGGTCTTTCCGCCCGTGTTGCACATCCATGCAGTCCTGATGGGGTCGTGGGTACTGCTCCTGCTGGCCCAGACCAGCCTCGTAGCCACCCACCGCAAGGCAGTGCACAGAAAGCTCGGCGTGGTCGCGACAGTGCTGATGCCCGCGATGGTGCTAACGGGATTCTTACTGGTGCCGACCTCGTTTCAAGGAGTTTGGGGGCTCGATCCGGCCATAGTCCCGGCGAATACCATCGCAGATCTCAAGGCGCTCATTTCGAACATCGCGCTCGTCCAAATTCGCGCGGGCATTCTGTTCCCGACGTTCGTGCTATGGGCGTTGGCCGTGAGGAAAACGGATCCCGAGACGCACAAGCGGCTCATGATCCTTGCCACTCTCGTGCCGCTGTCTGCAGCCATCGACCGCATCGCCTGGCTACCGCTCCTACGTCCGGTGTCGCCCGACTTGTACATGCTGCTGTGGGCACTGCCTCTGTTCGCTTACGACGTGCTCCGTCTTCGGCGGGTACCGCGCGCCTATGTGATCTGGATGGGGTTGTGCCTTGTGCTCACGATCCCGGTTTACGCGCTGCACGGCTCTGCCTGGTGGCTCGCCACCGTGCCGAAGCTGATGGGCGTCGAGAACTAATAGAGGAGAACTCGACCGATGACCACGCAATCCCCACCGCAGTTGGAACCAGCCGAGCGCCTGCTACAGGTCGTGTTCGGAGCCGTGCTCACGCGTTGCATGACCACGATAGCCGAGCTCGGCGTGCCCGACGCTCTGGCGAACGGACCGCTGCCGATCGGCCGGCTTGCCGACAGTGTCGGAGCGAATCAGGACTTTTTGAATCGCGTGCTGCGTGTGCTCGTCGTGAACGGGATCGTCGAGGAGCCAACGCCGGGCGTCTACGCACAAACGGCCGTCACGGATCTGCTGCGGCGCGATCATCCTCAGTCGATGCGCGACATCGCACTGCTGGTCACGTCTACATCCCACTGGCACCCCCTCGGACGGCTCGCGGACGCGCTGCGTTCAGGACAGTCTGGCGCGAGGCACGCCTTCGGCGTCGAGATTTGGGACTGGTTCCAGCGCCCCGAGAACAAGAGCGAATGGGACCAGTTCAACGCCGGCATGACCAGTTTCTCCACCGGCACCAGCATGGCCGTCGCCCAGGGCTACGACTTCGGTCGTTATAAACGCATCGTCGACGTCGGCGGTGGGCACGGCTTCCTGTTGCGGACCGTGTTGTCGCAGGCGCCCTCGGCGCGGGGCGTGCTCTGCGACCTGCCGGGGGTCATCGCGGGCGCGAATCGCACCGAGCTCGGCGACCAGATCGAGTGCGTTGGCGTCGACTTCTTCGAGAAAGTGCCGGAAGGCGGCGACTGCTATCTGCTGAAGCACATCATCCACGACTGGGACGATGCGCACTGCCGTCGCCTGCTCGCCAACATCGCTCGCGCGATGGCCCCGAACGGCCGCGTGCTGATCGTCGACATGGTGCTGCCGACGGGGCATGTGCCCCATCCGAGCCATTTCATGGACATCATCATGATCGATCAGACCGTCGGTGGCCGCGAAAGAACAGAACAAGAATTCGGTGTTCTGTTAACCTCGGCAGGTCTCAAGCTCGAGACCATCCACCCGACACCGAGCCCGGTGTCCGTGGTGGAGGCAAGCAAAGCCTGACGACTGGAGGGGGGGGAGAGCCAATGAGTAATCGACGAGCCGTGTTGCTGGGGCTTGGGGCGGGCATCGGTGTAGCAGGCATATCGCTCGCGGCATTGGCTCAGCGCATGCGCCATACACTCAGCTACGACTTAGGCACCACCGGCGCCTCGGTCGAGTCGCTTGGCGACCGAGCGCTGAAGTGCACCGCCGGCACGCTGACCTCGGGCCAAACGGAGGGGCCGTTCTATACGCCGAAGACGCCGCAGCGGCGCGACATCCGCGATCCCTCGGTCGGCGAAGCGCTCGTGATCGTCGGCCGAGTCCTCGATCCGCAGTGCCAACCGATCGCGGGCGCCGTGCTCGACTTCTGGCAAACGGACCGCCTCGGCCGCTACGACAACGACGGCTACCGTTATCGCGGTCACCAGTACACCGACGAGATGGGCCGGTTCGAGCTCGTGACGGTTCGGCCGCACGCCTACACGGCCCTGAGCATCTTTCGGACTTCGCACATTCACGTGAAGGCGCAGGCCGCGGGCACACGTTTGTTGACCACGCAGCTGTACCTGCCCGATGCGGCAGCCACGAACGCGCGCGACCGCATCTACGATCCCTCCCTCGCCATCGAGTACGTCGAACGCGCCGGCGACCAGGAGCGCGCCACGTTCGATTTCGTGCTCGCGACCGCGTAACGGAGGCCGCCATGACCACGGCCACCCACCAGGGCACGCACCAGCGGGCCACCGCACTCCTCACCGTGCATGCGTTTCTGTTCGGCGCCATCGCGCTCGTCTGTTACGCCGCGCCCGAGATCGTGTTCGGGGACGCCGCCTGGCTGCCGCTACCACGCCTCGCGGTGCTGCTGTTCGCCGCGGCGCTGGTGGCGCTCACGATCGTGTTGATCGGCGCTGCGCGATCGGGCACGGCGCAGCAGGTGTGGCTCGCGCTGCTCGCTGCACTCGTGCTCGATCTGCAGGTGCCGATCATGATCTTGTCGCAGCCGGCCTCGGTCGAGCACTTCGAGGCGGATCTCGGCATTCCGTGGTTCATCGTGCCGCTCGTGTTCCTGGTGATGATCGGCGTGACCGTGCACTGCTTCCTGCGGCGCCGACGCGACACCGCGGCCGTCTGACAAGGAGACTCTATGAAGAGGCCTGCTTCGAAACGCCGTCGATCGTTGTTGACCACCGGCGCAGGCCTGCTGTCGATTGCTCTCGCGACCGCGGTCGCGGCCCAGGGGGGGCAAGAGCCCGCGGTTCGCAGCGTCGGTCGCAGCGCGCGGCTCTCGGCACTGCTGTACGTGGTGCCGACGAACCCGGCGGAAATGCCGGTGTTCGTACAAACGGTGCTCCACGGTCCAAAGATCGTCGGCCCATTTCAGTTCCGAGCCAGCCCCCAAGGCCCTACGAACGAGACCTTCTTCGTTGGCTCGGCGCAGAACGGCGATGCACCAAAGGGTGTGAAGCCGCTGCCGGTCGACATCTTCACGACGAAGGATTTCTACAAAGACCGCGCGCTGTGGAGCGACCCGCGCTACTTCCGCTGCAACAGCAGCTTCGGCATCGAGCAGCAGCGCGGCGCGACGCCCAACATCAGCGGGCCCACGATCAGCAACGACGACCCGGCCACCGCGGCCTGGGGCTACTGCGATCGCGACTATCCGCGCGCGGCCATCGTGAGTCCGTACGAGTTCAAGAGCGCGCAGGCGCACTACGAGGCGCTGCTCGCGGAGGCGAAAGCGCGAGGCGGACCCACCCAGCACACGTATGCCACGGTGCCCGGCGAATGGACCGGTAGATACGCGGACGTCCAGATCGAGACGGCGTTGGGGAACTGGTACGGCATGCTCTTCAACCAGATCCCGACGATCCTGTCGTTAAGGAAGCCGACATTTTCAACTTCAAGTGAGCACTAACGCGAAGGAACCACCATGGCAACAACGATGACAGCGGGCGCCATTCGGCGCGGCTTCCGGCCCTCGTTCTTCTTCTGGATGACCGTCGCGATGGCGTGCTTCATCTTCAGCGGCTTCGGCCTGACGTATTGGGTGCCGATGGCCACGGGCACGCTGACGAAGCTGCCGCCGATCGTGCACGTGCACGGCCTGTTCTACAGCGCGTGGATCGTGTTGCTCGTCACTCAGGCGTCGTTGATCGGCGCGACGAACGTGGCGCTGCACCGCAGCCTCGGCACGTTCGGGATTGCGATCGCGACCGGCGTGCTGTTCACAGGTACATTGATCACGGTGATGTTCGGTAGCGCCACTCCCACGGACACACCGTTCTACTACGATCTGATGTATCTCGGGCTCACGGCGATGCTGGGGTTCAGCGCGCTGTTCACGATGGCGATTCGGCAGACGCGGACTCGCGAGAAGCACCGATTGCTGATTCTCTTCGCGACGATCCCGCTGCTGCCGCCCGGCATCAATCGGCTCTACCAGGTCACGTTTTCTTTGAACTACCTACCGGTGCTGGCGACCTATCTCACGATGGATGCGCTGGTCGCGGCGATCTTGATCTACGACTGGCGCACCAATCGAAAGCTCAGCAACGCATCCATGATCGGCACGGCCGTCGTACTAGCACTGCAGCTCCTGCACGCTCCCATCGCGCATTCGGCCGCATTCGTCGACGTCTGTCGGGTTCTTACCAATCTCGTCTATTACCGTTGAGGGTCTCTCGATGCCGAAGTACTGTCTACTCGCCACGCTCGCCTGTGCGCTGGTCGCGCCGTCGGTTTCGGCATCGAAATGCACTACGGGGAGTGGGACGCGGAATCGCCATTGAGCGCGGGAAAGGCCTAGTGGAAGCGACTCAGGGTCTGCTGCTCGATCTGGCCGCCATAGCCGGGATCTTCGTCGGTTTCGGTGCGCTGATCGTGTTCTCGAGCAACAATCGCGACACTGAGGCCGAGCTGCAAACGCTCCGTGGCGTGACCACGACGGGGCTCCTTGCGTTGGTAAGTGCCTTGCTGCCGATCGTGGTCAGCGGCATCGGCTTAGAGGGACGAGCATTGTGGGCAACGTCGAGCGCCATCTCGCTCGTAGCGATTTGGTTTACATTGCTTCACCCTAGCGTTCGCCCTGAGTTGGTGGCGCAGCTGCGAGCGAACCCGGCGGCAGCGGCTTTCTTCTGGATATTCCTAGAGCTGCCGATCCAACTGCCACTGCTGCTGATATTGGCCGGCGTGTTCGTTTCCCACGCCGCGGCGCTCTACCTCGCGTCGTTGTGCTTCCACTTGTTCGAGTCGACGCAGCTGCTGGTACAGGTCGTGTATTCGAGAGTGGGCAGAGCCCGCGCTCCGAGCAGGAACGGAGAATAGATACGCCGTACCTGTTCGACATTCGGCTCGGCGAACGCGAGGCCGTCATCCGCCACGAGGCGTACAACATCACGCGTCGCGTGCCGTTCGGCCCGGACGTGGCGCAAGTCGAGCCCAGCGGAGTGTTCGGCAAGGCGCGCGCTCGGGTCGAGGGCAACGAGCTCGTCGTCGAGAGCAGCGGCTACCCGGCTTCGGCGTGGGGTTTAGCGCTCGCCGTCGACGAGAACGGGCTCGGTGCCGACAGCGCCGCACGATTCTCGCATCTCTGAGCGATCGAACATCAAGAAGGGAACTACCATGTCTGTCTCCGACACCGTCTCCACCGAGCCGCGCGAGCTCGTCAACACGCTCATGGACTCGAACCGCTGGAACGGCTTCAAGTTCCGCGACGGCGACATCGTGATCGGCACCTGGGCCAAGTCGGGCACCACGTGGGCGCAGCAGATCGTAAGCCAGCTGATCTTCAACGGCGCCGAAGGCATCCCGGCGGCCGACGTGGCGCCGTGGGTGGACATGCGCGTGCTCCCGTTCGACGACATGATAGCCGGCATCGAAGCGCAGACGCATCGCCGGTTCTTCAAAACTCACCTCCCCGCCGACGCGCTCCCGCTCTTGCCGACGACAAAATACATGTACATCGGGCGCGACGGACGGGACGTGTCCTTTAGCTGGCACAACCATCTGATGGTGATGGCGGACTGGCTCTACGAAGCGTTCAACACTCCGCCGGGGCTAGCGTGCGGTCCTCTCGTGCGGCCCGACGGCGACATCCGTAAGTGGTTCAATGGCTGGCTCGCAGGCGAAGGCTATTCGGCCGATACGTTCTGGCCACACGTGCAATCGTGGTGGGACATCCGCCACGCACCGAACGTGATGCTCGTTCACTTCGCGAACCTCAAAGCGGACATGGCCGGCGAGATCCGGCGCATCGCGCGCTTCCTGGACATCGAGATCGACGAGGCGACGTGGCCCGCGATCGTCGAGCACTGCTCGTTCGACTACATGAAGAAGAACGCCGACTCGCTCTCGCAACTCGGCACCACGGCGTTCGAGGGCGGGCTCAAGAGCTTCATCCACAAAGGCACGAACGGCCGCTGGCGCGACGTGCTGGGTACCGACGAGATCGAGCGCTACGAGCGCATGGCACGCGACAACCTCACGGCCGACTGCGCGCAGTGGCTCGCGACTGGCTTTCAACCTCCCGACCCCGGCGTTCCGGCAACCGCGAACCAACTCTTGTAACCACACCGCGACGACGCCCGCGGCACCCTTCTGCCATCACTTCGATGCGCGGGGCGAATGCTCGCGCGCTTCACGAAACCTTCATCGAAATGTCGCCGTAGCGCAATCGCCCAGGCCTATGGTCGGCGCGTATTTCTCTGTCGGTCAGCCGAATGTCGGCTAGCAACCGTCCGCGGGAAAAAAGGCAAAGGAGCCTACGCGCTATGTTCAAGCAGCATCCGATTCTGTCCTCGCTCACACACGTTGCCGTGTTGAGCGCGCTGGTGGCTACGGCCGCCCCGTCGTTCGCCCACGACGACGACGACGACAACAACCAAGTCGTGTTTCGCTTCGCAACGGTCGGCGACTCGCGCGAGGACCTGGCCGCCAGCAAGTTCGACTCCTCGTCGAAGCTCGGCAACGGCCAGCCGCTCGCGCAGGACGTGGTCTGGGGGCAGAACACGAAGGCCTTCGCACGCATCCTGGACTCCGCCCAGACTCAGCGGGCGAACCTGTTCTTCGAGAACGGCGACATGATCATGGGCTACGGCCGCGCGGCGCTACCGCCGCCGACGTTCGTTCCGTCGGCGCCCAGGGACTACATCCGCAAGACCGATCTGGGCTTGTTCTACGTCGAATACGCGTTCTGGCGCGGCCTCGTAGCGCCGTCCTTCGAGAACGGGATGTACGTCGTGCCGGTCGCGGGCAACCACGAGACGCAATGCAGCAATGGCAGCAACGGCGATCCCAACAAGGCCCAGCTCGCCACGTTCTGCCCGTCGGGCAAGACGGCGTTGAGTGACAACGAGAATGCGTGGCGCGACAACATGGGCGACCTGATCGCGGATCTCCACGACGATCAGCGGTTCTCGACCGTGACGGGCGTGCCCGCGTTGAACACGGTCGGCGTGTTGGCAAGCGGCACCGATTCGCCGACCAGCGTCGGCGGCGTTGCGGTGGGCGACCAACAGCAATTGAGCTACTCCTTCGACATCCAGACCCCCAAGGGCGGTCCGCTGGTCCACTTTGCGGTGATCAACACGGATCCGTCGGGTAACGACAGCGTGGCGCCCCGCGAGTGGCTCGACGGCGATCTCGCTGCCGCGCAGGCTCGCGGCGCGAAGAAGTTCTTCGTGTTCGGCCACAAAGCGGCTTGGCCTTACGTCTACGCAGTGCCGGCGGGTGACCCGGCACCCGCGCCCGGCGACCAGGGCGCGAAGCCGAGCGACCGCGACTTGTTCTGGCAGGTGATGGCGAAGTACAACGCTACGTACTTCTGCGGCCACGAACATACGTACGAGGTCTCGACCCATGCCGACCCGACGGGCACGTACAGGACCACTCCGTATCAGGTCCTCGTCGGCTCCGGCGGCTCGCCGTTCGAGATGACGACGCTCGGCGTTGGCGCACCGGCCAGCGACCGCTACTACGCCTGGGCACTCGTCGAGATCACCCGGAACGGCAAGGTGAAGATGAGTACCTACGGGTTCGATGAGAACTTCGGCGCGACGCAGCGAATCCTGAAGAACGTCAAGATCCAGTAATCAACGCGCACTGTCGGGGGGCGACGGCGCCCCCGACAGGTGGCGCATGAGTTAGCGTCTTGGCCCCTGCATCACACCGGCGACCTTGAGCCTGATCTTGTAGACCGCGTCGCACGCGGTGATGAACAGGCTCTTGCCATCGGCATCGCCGAACGCGACGTTCGTCGCGCAGATCTGCCGCTTCGGCTCGCCGGCGTAGATCGGCAGATTCAAGTAGCCGAGCAGCGTGCCGCTCGGTGCCGTGATGCGCACCGTGCCCGGCCCCGCGCCGCCCGTCGAGTACACGTTGCCGAGCGTGTCTACCTTCATGCCGTCGCCGATGCCAGGGCCTTGCGTGAACAGCGTGCCCGGCCCAAGCGATCCGTCGGGCTTCACCTCGTAGCGCAGCATCTTCTGTAGCGCACTGAGATAAAGGTAACGCTCGTCCGGCGACAGCGTGACGCCGTTCGGGATGCCGCCGAGCACGTCGGCGCCGAGCACGAGGCGCGACTGTCCATCCTTGATGAGCCAGATGCCGTTCGGCATCTGCTTGTCGGGGTTCGTGCCGGCATCGCGCAAGCCGAAGTCGTTGTCGGTCAGGTACACACCGTCGTCGCGGCGCACGGCGATGTCGTTCGGGCCGCTGAAGCGCTTGCCCTCGGGGCTGCCGCGTGAGAGCACCGTACGCGTGCCGTCGGGCTCGAGCCGGTTCACGGTGCGGTCGTTGTCCGCGCACCAGATCAGCCGGCCCTTCGAGTCGAGGCCCGTGCAGCTCGGGCCGATCAGGAGCACGTGCGAGCGGCCGCTGCGCGTTTGCGCGCCGGTGTGGCTCACGTCGGTGCCGCTGTACCCGGCCTGCTCCATGAACACCGTGACTTTCTTATCCGGCGTGATCTTGTAGATCACGTTGTCGAGGAGCCCCGAGACGAGCAAGTACCCGGAGTTGCCCTCGTTGACCCACACGGCCCCTTCGTTGAGTCCGAAGCCGGTCGCGAGCGTCTCGAGCTTGGCGTTGCGCGCGATGACCGCATCGAGACCGGAATCCGAGCGCGTGATGTTGAACGGCTTTTCCGCCGGCGGCGGGCCGTCGCCCCGCATCTGCGGCGCCGTGGATGCGGGCGGTTGCGCGAATGCGGCGACAGCCATCGCCAACGCGACGAGCGGCACGACGGAGAATCGAGCGAATCGCATCTGAATACCCCTGAACCTACCCGAGCATCCTGACGACGGCTCGGCCAAAATCGGAATCGGCGAGGAGCTGCTGTGCGAGCGCGCCTGCCACGATCACGCCCACGCCGATCACCGTCGCACGGTGCAGCTTGCGCAACGTTACGAGATCGTGGACGACCACGGCGATGACGAGACTGATCAGGACGACCGGTATGAACGGACCGCTCTCGCCGCCGAAGAACGGCCAGCGCGAGATTCGCGCGAGGGCCGGACCGACGATCGCGATCGAGCCGAGCAGCATGAGCCGCTTGTGAACCTGCGGGTTGCGTCGTAGTACCACGGCCGCGGCGAGCATGCCGGCGAACACCGCAATGCTCACGAAATTGCCCCACATGACCTGGGCCATGAACCGGACGATCGTCACGCCCTGGACGCCGAGGGCCGGCTCCACTGCACCCATGTCCGTATTCCAGTCCGGGAACGCAGCGTGAATTCGGCCGACGGCGCCGACCGTGGCCATCGGGCCCGCGAAGATCACCAGCGTGCCGATCACGGCGCCGATTACGCCCATGCGTCGGTGTGTGGCGGTGCGGCCGTTGCGCACGAGTGAGGTCTGTAGAACGAGCCACACGTACCAGGCCGTCAGGATGGCGCCATGCGCGTAGAGATAGCCGGGGATCGGTTCAACGGGGAAGAACTCCCGAAGATATAGCGTCGGCGAAAACCCGATCACGAGGATCGCGAGAAGCAGCGCTGACATCCAAAAGAAGAAGCTCGTGCGCGCACTCACCTGCTCCAGACCGACCGACACCGCCGCCGCAATCTGACTCGCCATGTTCGATTCCCCGCGTGTTGTTATCGTTTGAAATCGGGCATCAGCGCCGGCCGGTCGGGCGGCAAGTGCTGATCCACCGCGTTCAGCATGATGCCGACGCGGAAGTAGTCGGTCATGATCGTCATGAACTCGACCGTGTGCTGGCGGCCGAACAGGCTCACCATCTTCGCCCAGAGTTCGCTGCTGACACGGTGATCGCGAAACAGGGCGCGGCCGAACGTGATCAGCGTGGCGTCCTTCTCGGCGAGGCCGGCGACGCTCTTATTGAACTTCACGACATCGATGACGTTCTGCTCGAGCCCCTGCCTAAGTCCGGCGGGCTCGTGCGCGGACCACTCGTACTGCTGGTCGCACTCGCGCGCTCCGATGAGAGCCGCCAGCTGAAACTGCCGCGCGCCAACGGGGCTGTTCGTGCCCATCGGGATGCCGAGATTGCGCTCGCGCGGCGCCCAGATCGTGATGTGCGTAGGCCCGGGCCCTGGCTTGTACTCCGGTCGCGCGGCGAGCAGGCGCTGGCCCTCCTCATCGAGATCGGCCGGCGTCGGCGGCGGCAGCCTCGAGAGCGTGACGGAGTTGATGTCGGGCGGTAGCGCACTTTTGGCTGGCGCCTGCGCGTGCGCGCCGGTCGCGAACGCCCACGCGGCGACGAACACCACGAACACACGGCTCTTCATGACGGCACCCCGGCGTCGAACGACGCACTCCCCGGCCCACGATAGCGCCGCCCCCACCAAAAAGAAACGCGCGGCCCGCCCACCGGCGAGCCGCGCGTTCTCATGGCAAAGCTACTTCTTCTTGCTGAAGTCGAAGATGTCCTCGCCCGCATCGGGCTTCTGCATCCCCTTCTCCCAGTACTTCTCCCAGAGGTGGGCCCACGGGCGGCCGTACATGTCGGGCACTTCGTACTGGATCACGTTGCCGGGCGACTCCGGCGTGGCAGTGCCTTCGACCGGGAAGATCGTCTGCACGCACTCGATGAACACGTACGGGTCGCCTTCGTCGTATCCGGAGAGCTTTTGGAAGTTGCGCACGATGCGCACCGGCTGCACGAGCGACTCCGGATCGTAGAAGATCGCCTCGTGGTTCAACCCTAAGAACTTGCCGCTCGCGTCGCGGTTCGGCGTGTAGATCTCGATCGACTGCATCTTGCTCGAGAACTCGGGTGCGGAGTGCACCTTCCAGCCCTGGATGTTCGACGTCCACGTGATCAGCGTGTCCTTGTCCCAGAAGCCGATGGTCTCGCCGTACCAGCGCGGCACGGCCTGGCCGAGACGAGGCACGCCGCCCTTGGCCACGTCCTCCATGTTGAACTCGCGGCCGATGTGCACGGTGGTGATGAAGTTGCGCGCGACGCCCGCGACGATCTGCACGACCGACGGCGTGGCAATCATGTAGTGCTCCCACACCGCGGCCTCGTGCCAGCGGCGCATGAAGCCTTCGGGCCAGCAGTACTGCGACGGCCACTGCGCCTTGTTCGTGTTGCCCTCGTGGTAGAGCTCCTGAACCATGCGCTGCTGGTATTCCGGTGTCAGCAAGCGAGAGCACGGTCGTCGTCTGCACGTGCCGCATGCGGTACCAGTACTGATTGTCCGGCGTGCGGCCCGGGTGCATGTAACGGCCGGTCCAGTCCTCGAGCGCCTTGTCGTCGGGGTGCTTCGTCGGGCCGCCGCGCTTCTTGGTCTCGGCCATCAGTGCCGCGTAGTGCTCGGCGGCGGTCTTGAACGGGTACGGGCTCACGATGGAGTCGCGCGGTACGTCGCGGTCGCAGTAGCCCCACGCGGCCGACGCCGGCGGATGGTCGCCGATCGTGCTGCGGCGGTTGCCGCCCCACTGGTCTTCGATGGCGGCCGGGCTGTTGCAGCGGAAGTAGCGCTGATCGGTCCACAGCGCCTTGTCTTTGTAGAAGTCCTTCGACGTGAACATGTCCACCGGCAGCGGATCGACACCCTTCGGATGATCGCCGTTGCGTGCGGAGCCCATGAAGTAATCGGGCTGTTGTGCGGCCGCTCGATCCTGGCCCGGCGTCGGCGCGTTGATGCCCGTGGCAGCAGGCCGGCGCGACGTGGGGCCGACCATCTCGAGCTTGTTGACGTCGACCTTGAGCGGCCACGCACGGCCCACGCTCTTGAAGTCGATCTTAGCCGTCGTTTGTGCGGTGGCGGCAAAGCCTAGCAGCGCGGCTACCGCAACGACGACTACCCGCATTCCATTCGTAGACATTAGATTTTCCCCGGTGAATCCGGCAAGCCGGATCGATCGAATAGTAGAGTCAAACCCGCCCACGGCACCACGAAGGATTCTCAAGCGCAAGGCGCGGCGCGGGCGGCAAGCGACGCCGCAGACGTTCCGTAAACACGGGTGCGGCATGGCTGGCTCCTTAAAGGTATCCTAGTTTCATGGGCGTCACTGCCGAATCCACGATCGCGGATCACCTCGACTTCCTGATCATGCAACCCGATCAGGAGCAGGCCGTGATGCGCGACCTCGTCGCCGCCGTGTCGGCGTTCAACACCTACAGCACCGGCGAGCCGCTGCAGATCAGCTTTCCGCTGTTCACGGATCTGAAGGTCAAGTCGCGCGGCGTGCTCGGCCCGTGTGTGCGCGTCACGGGGCCTGCCGAGAAACTGTACACACTGACGTTGCGTTACGAGATTTCCGCCCACTTGCGCGGCGGCCGCGCGATGACACTCGTGCGCGACAACCAGGTCGTCGAAGCCAGCCGCAACGAGCGGTTTGCGCTCGTGCAGTCGTCGAAGAAGATCGCAACGGGGTCGACCAAGCTCGTCGGTGCGCGCCCGCTCGTGCTGTCCGGCCAGTCGCGCGTGCTCGAGCAGGCGGACCGGCTCGGCATCGCGATCCGCGACGAAGCGGCGTTCGTTGCGCGCGCGGAGACGAATGTCGCCACCGAAGGCGAAGTGGACCTGCTCGGGTTCTCGGACAAGAAGACCGTGCCGGTGCTGCGCTAGCGCAACCGGCGCTTCGATAGCGCGATGTCCACATTCGTCGTCGCCGACGCAAGTCCCTCTGATCGGTTTAGCCGTCGCGCGCGCGTTCCAAGTGCTGCGCGAGCTGTACGGCACTGTGACGATCACGCGGCTCGTGAAGGATGAGGTCACGGGGCACGCGGACCGCCCCGGCGCGCGCGAGCTCGAGACCGCGATGCGCGAGGGCTGGATTCGCGTGGCGCCTGCGCCGCCCGAGACGTGGGCGTTCCCCGCGCTCGACTCAGGCGAGGCGAGCACGATAGCGCTCGCGCGCGAGCATGCGGGCTCGCTTGTCCTGATGGACGACGCACTTGGCCGCGAGCAAGCCGCAGCGCTCGGCCTCGAGACGCTCGGCGTCGCCGGCGTGCTGCTCACCGCAAAGCGAGCCGGCATCGTCAAAGCCCGTGCGCCCGCTGCTCGACCGCCTCGCGCGGCGCGGCTTCGTGCTACCGGACGGAGAACGGCAAGCGGCACTCGCCGCGGCGGCCGAGACGAGAGGATCCGCCGCTACGAATGGAAGGGCACCTAACGAACTGTCAGGGATCGGAAGGTACCCTATCGATCGCGCGCGGGACTCACATGCGCACCCGCCATGGAGAGCGAGGCGGCGCGGCGCGCCTAGGTCAGCCCCGTCGCGGCGAACATCGCCAGACGCTGCTCGCGCAACGGATCCTCGGCGACCGCGCTCTTCGTGTCGAACACCATCGTCGCGCGGCGCTGCGCGTCGAAGGCAGGCCACTGCGGCAGCTTCGCCGTGTTCGGGTTGCCGCTCTTCGCGAACGCGAGCCACGCAGTCGCTGACCTGGTCGGCGAGCGCCTCCGCGCCGGGAACCCCGGCCGTCCACGGTGACGCACTCAGGTTATGGAACGCGAACGGGATCTCGACCGTGTGCGGCGCTTTGTACTTGCCGCCGTCGAGCGGCGTCTCCCAGCGGAAGTAGTACAGGTACACGCCGCCCCTGCCGAGCGCGGCCCGCCGCTCCGCGATCTTCATGACGGGCGCGCTGTAGCGTTCGTCGCTCGCGATCAGGAAGTACAGATCGGACGGCGACGCCGTCGGATTCGCTTTGCGATACACGTCGAGCACGTGGCCGGCGTGCTCGGGCAGCATCTCGTCGAGCCGCGCACGCAGACCGGCGTCGTCGAGCGTGAACGCCGCAGTCGTCGGCGCTCGCCGTGAGCTCCGTGCGCGTAGAGCCGAGCATGAGCGGCACGTCGGCCGACACGGCCGAGGCCTGCGGATGGAACGGATGCTGCGGGATCGCCGTGCCATCGACGTTCGGCGAGAACCCCATCGTCATTTGATCGACCTTCATGCTGCGCACCGTGGCGAAGTACGCGCTCATGAGCTTGTCTACGGCAACGCTCTGCAGCTCGCGCCACTGCGCGGGCTCCAAGCCCGAGCGATTTCACGAGCTCGCGCGCCACGCGCGCGCCCTGCTCCGGCTCGACGAGCTTCAGCGTCGCGCCGCTCTCGATGATCGCGCGGTGGAACAGCCCTTTGGCGGCAGGCATCGCGAGCAGCGTCGCGACCTTGCGGCCGCCGCCGGACTGGCCGAACACGGTCACGTTGCCGGCGTCGCCGCCGAACTGCGCGATGTTCGCCCGCACCCAGGCAAGCGCGTGCACGATGTCGAGCATGCCCACGGCGCCCGACTGCGCGAACGCCTTGCCGCCGAGCTCGGCCAGCGACGTGAAGCCGAGCACGTTCAAGCGATGATTGATCGACACGACGACCACGTCGCCGCGGCGCGCGAGATTCGCGCCGTCGGTCACGGGTGAGGAGCCCGAGCCCGCTCGCAAACCCGCCGCCGTGGCACCAGACCATGACCGGCCGCTTGCGGCCGTCGCCGACGGCCGGCGTCCACACGTTCAGCACGAGGCAGTCCTCGCCTTCGTCTGGCAAACCGCGAGCGGCGACGGCCCGGGTCGATGCCGAGCGCTCGTCGTACCGGGTTCGCGTTGCGGCGCGCTCGCGCCGTACGCGAGCGCATCGCGCACACCGGTCCACTTCGTGGGATCGACAGGCGGCATGAAGCGGTTCTTGCCGGCCGTGCTCGCGCCGTAGGGAATGCCTTTGAACGTCTTGATGCCCGCGGCGTCCACGCCGCGGACCCGGCCGAACGTGGTGTCGGCTTCGACGTAGGCCTGCAGCTGCGCCCACGCCGGCGTGAGCACCCCCCCGGCCGACAGCGCGGCCAACAGCGAGCTCTGCTTCAGGAACTCGCGACGTGACGTTTCGAACGACATGGCACTCCCCCCGGAACGCTCTTAGGCCCTTATAGTAGCGCGCGGCGCGCTAGAATCCGTGCATGCCGAAGATCACCCGCCGCGCACATCTGGCCGGGCTCGCGGGCGCCGCTGCCGCGACCGCTCTGCCGCGGGGCCTGTTCGCTCAACCGCCGGCCGCCAGGCCCACCCCGGCCGAAGCCGGGGCAGACATTCCCGCCGAAGGCATCGGCCGCGGCATTCGACACCTTTCTTATAGCGACGTGGGCGGCCGGCCCGATACCGTGCAGGTCATGGCGAGCCGCGGCCACCTGTACGTCGGCCACATGTTCGCGCGATGGCTTCACCGGTGCTCGATGCGCGCGATCCGCGGAGCTTGAAGCCGAAGAAGTTCGTCGCGGCGGCAGCGAACACGCGCACGCATCACCTGCAAACGGCCGGCGATTACCTGCTGCTCGCGAACGGCGCGAACATCGTGCGCATGCAGTCGTACGACAACTCGCGCGACTACTTCGAGAACACGCTGGCCGACAGCCTCACGAAAAAGGTGCCGTTCCGTGCGGGGCTCGGCATCTTCGACATCGCGAAGAATCCTGCCGAGCCGCGCGAGATCGCGTTCCTCGATATGCCGGGCATCGGCATCAATCGCCTGTGGTGGGCCGGCGGCCGCTACGCGTACGTGTCCGCGCACTTCGACGGCTTCACCGATCACATCCTCTGCATCGTCGATCTGCAAGACATCACGAAGCCGCAGCTCGTATCGACGGTGGTGGCTTCCCGGCATGAACCGCGCCGGCGGCGAAGCTCCGACTGCGCCGAAGGGCAAGCGCTACGCGCTGCACCACATGATCGTGGCCGGCGATCGCGGCTACGGCGCGTGGCGCGACGGCGGCTTCACGGTGCACGACGTCAGCGACGCTGCGAGCCCGAAGCTCTTGTCGCACATCAACTGGTCGCCGCCTTACCCCGGCGGCACGCACACGCCGCTGCCGCTACCGAACCGCGGCCTCGCTGTCGTGGCCGACGAGAGCAACGCGGACTTCTGCGCGAAGGGCCTGTTCTACACGTGGCTCGTGGACGTGCGCGCGGCAGAGAACCCGGTGCCGATCGCGACGCTGCCGACACCCGCGGGTCGTGACTTCTGCGCGCTCGGCAATTTCGGCCCGCACAACCTGCACGAGAACCGCCCCGACCACTTCGTCAGCGAGGACACGATCTTCGCGACGTACCATGCCGCCGGCGTACGCGTGTTCGACATCCGCGATCAGTACGCGCCGCGCGAGATCGCGTCGTGGCTGCCGCCGGTGCCTGCAAAAGGATGCTCGACCCGCGGCCGAACGTCGTGCGCGGCGCACTCTCGTGCGACTGCCTCGTGACGCGCGAAGGCCTGATCTACGCCAGCGACTGGAACGGCGGCGTGCACGTGCTGCAGTACGAAGGCTAGCGCGACCGTTCCCGCCCTTGCTCCGACCGGCCGTTGGTGCAGAATGCGCCGAGGAGGGACTCACCATGCACACGCATCCGCGTACTCGCAATGCTACTGTTCGCCGCGCCCGGGCTCGGCCTTCGCACAAGGCGCGATCACCCGGCCGACGAAGCCGCGATCCGCGCCGTTGTCAAAGCTTTCCTGGACACCCGCGAGAAGAACGACGAGGCAGCCCTCGCCGCCCTGATGACTGCCGATGTCGATCAGCAGCAGACCTCTGGCAACGTGCGCCGCGGGCGCGACGCAGTCGTCAAAGGCTCGCTGTCGACGCAACAGAGCACGGGCGGCAAGCGCACGATCACGCTCGAATCGATCCGCTTCGTGAGCGACGACGTCGCGATCGCGGATGGGCGCTACGACAGCCTCGGCCGCGCCGACGGTAGCGACCGGCACATGCTGACCTCGATGGTGCTGAAGCGGGACGGCGGCGGCTGGAAGATCGCCGCCATCCGCAACATGCTGCCCGACCGCGCCGGAACGTTAGTTTTGTGCAATTTCCCGGTTTCGGGCGACCTGAGGGTACAGCTGCCGTACTGCCCCGTCCTATCATTCACGGGAATTTTGTTTTAGGTTTCCGGCACCTATGCTTGCCTCGCCGTATCCGCATCGCCGCTCTCGCCGTCGCGCTGACCTGCGCGGCGTGCCAACCGAGCGTCGAGCAGCAGGCTGCCTCGGCCGAAACAACGATCGAGCGCTACTGCACCGACTGCCACAACGACGCCGAACGAACGGGCGAGCTCACGCTGCAAAACGCCTCGCTGACCGACGTCGCGGCACACGCCGGCATGTGGGAGAAGGTCGTGCGCAAACTGCGCGGCGGCATGATGCCGCCGAGCGGCGAACCGCTGCCAGACGCTGCCACGACGCAGGACCTCGTCGTGTATCTCGAAGACCGGCTCGACGCGGCAGCGGCCGCGCATCCGAACCCGGGCCGCAAATCGCTGCACCGACTGAATCGCACGGAGTACGGCAACGCGATCCGCGATCTGCTCGCGCTCGACATCGACCCTGCGGCGCTGCTGCCGAACGACAGCGAAGCGTACGGCTTCGATAACATCGCCGACGTGCTCGGCACCGATCCGTCGCTGATGGACCGCTATCTGTCGGCGGCGTGGAAAGTTACGAGCGCTGCAATCGGCGATACCGACATCGCACCGTCCGTCAACACGTATCGCGTGCCGCCCGATCGCACGCAGACCGATCACATCGAAGGCCTCCCGTTCGGCACGCGCGGCGGCATGCTCGTGAACCACTACTTCCCGGTCGACGGCGAATACGTGATCCGGCCGAAGCTATGGCGCAACACGGTCGACGTCGTGCGCGGCACCGAGACTCCGCACGATCTCGAGGTCAACCTCGACGGCGCGCGCCTGACGCTCACGCACTTCGGCGGCCCCGAGGACGAAGTGCCGGCGCAGATGTTCCCCGGCAAGACGGCCGACGAGATCGACCGCCGGTTCGAGACGCGCGTGGAGGTCAGCGCGGGCGAGCACGACGTCGGCGTAACGTTCGCCAAGAAGAGCTCGGCGCCACGACAGGAAGTGCTGCAGCCGTTCCAGCGCGAGAAGCACGATCCGCGCATGGACGTCGGCATTCCGGAGCTCGACCAGATCATCATCGAAGGGCCGCTCATGGTCGCGGGGCCGGGCCACTCGCCGAGCCGGCAACGAATCTTCTCGTGCTACCCGGAAAACGACGGCGCGGCCGCGGCGTGCGCCGACCAGATCTTGAGCGGACTCGCGCGGCGCGCGTATCGGCGCGCCGTCACGGCCGACGAGCACCAGCGCCTGAACGGCCTCTATGCCGCGGAGCGCGCCAAGGGCCGCAGCTTCGAAGCCGGCGTGCAAACCGCGCTCGCGTACATGCTCGTGACCCCGCAGTTCCTGTTCCGCATCGAGCAGGACCCGGCTCAGACGCGAAGCCCGGCAGCGTCTATCGATTGAGCGACGTGGAGCTCGCGTCGCGGCTGTCGTTCTTCCTGTGGAACAGCATTCCCGACGACGAGCTGCTCGACGCGGCCGCGGCCGGGCGTCTTCGCAACGCCGACGAGCTCGAGGCGCAAGTGCGCCGCATGCTGGCCGACGACCGCGCGAGCTCGCTCGCGCGCGACTTCGCGGGTCAGTGGCTTATATCTGCGTAACCTGCGCGCCGTGAATCCGGACATGTATGCGTTCCCGGATTTCGACGACAACCTGCGACAGAGCGCGATGCGCGAGACCGAGCTGTTGTTCGAGACGATCGTGAGCGAGGACCGACCGATCACGGACCTGCTCGACGCCGACTTCACGTTCTTGAACGAGCGGCTCGCGAAACACTACGGCATCGACGGAATCTACGGCGACCAGTTCCGCCGCGTGGAGGTGACCGACGACGCTCGTCGCGGCCTGCTCGGCCAGGCCAGCGTGCTGATCCTGTCGTCGTACCCGAACCGCACTTCGCCCGTGCAGCGTGGCGCGTACGTGTTGAAGAACATTCTCGGCACGCCGCCGCCCGAGCCGCCGCCGAACGTGCCCACGCTGCCTGAAGCCACGGGCGAGAAGCTGTCGATGCGCGCGCGCATGGAGCGGCATCGAGCCGACCCCGTGTGCGCGAGCTGCCACGCGCTGTTCGACCCAATTGGCTTGGCGCTCGAGAACTTCGACGGCATCGGCCGTTGGCGCGACGAGGACGGCGGCCAGAAGATTCAAGGGCTACGGCAGTGAAATCCACGTGCTGCGCAACTACGGGCCGATTTCCGGCCCCTACGACCTGCGCCAGGCCCTGCTGGCCGAGCCCGAGCGGTTCGCCCGCACGGCCACCGAGAAGCTCATGGTTTATGCGCTCGGCCGGGCGCTGACGCCGGCCGACATGCCGGCCGCCCGGGCGATCGTCAGGGCCGCGGCCGAGGACGACTACCGGTTCTCGGCGCTCGTGCTGGGACTCGTCCGCAGCGAGCCGTTTCAGATGCGGACAGCTGGCACGGACGCCGCGACCACCGTTGCGCTACATTGACGTTTGAGGAAGAGGGGGATCGCGTTATGTTCATCGGCAAAAAGCACCTGTCTCGACGCACCGTGCTGAAAGGCGTCGGCGCCTCCGTAGCGCTACCGCTGCTCGATGCCATGATCCCGGCCGGCACGGCGCTCGCACAGACGGCCGCCGGGCAGCGCGTGCAGCGCTTCGGCATCGTCTACGTGCCGCACGGCGTGATCATGGACGTGTGGATGCCGAAGAAGGCCGGCACGGACTTCGAGCTGCCGGTGATCTTGAAGCCGCTCGCGGATTTGCGGCAGCACTTCAACGTGGTCAGCGGCCTGTACTCCGAGGGCGCCAACGCCCACTCGGCCTGCCCCGGCTTCTTCTCGGCCAGCGCGCACGCACCGCGCGGCAATCTGATCAAGCTGAACACTTCGATCGATCAAGTCATCGCGCAGCAGATCGGCCAAGGCACGACGTTCCCGTCGATGGAGCTCGCGATCGAGGACAGCTCGAACATCTTCGGAACCTGCGCCGGCGATTTTCTCTGCACGTACATGGACACGATCTCGTGGCGCACGCCTACACAGCCGCTGCCGATGGAGCTGAACCCGCGCGTCGTGTTCGAGCGCATGTTCGGCGGCGACGGCACGAGTGCCGCCGCGCGCCACGCGCGGCTCGAGCAGAGCACGAGCATCCTCGACGCCGTGGCGGCCGACGTGCAGGGACTCGGCCGCAGCCTCGCGAGCCACGACAAAGCGCGGCTCGAGGAATACCTCGCGAACGTGCGCGAAGTCGAGCGCCGCATCGTGCAGGCCGAGGCGCAACGCTCGCAGAGCAGCCTCGAGGCGCCGCCGACTCCGGCCGGCATGCCGCAGTCGTTCGAGGAGCACGTGAACCTGATGTTCGAGCTGCAGGCGCTCGCGTTCCAGGGCGACCTCACGCGCGTGACGTCGTTCATGATGGGCCGCGAGCTTTCGGGCCTCTCCTACCCGCAGATCGGCATCGCTGACGGCCACCATCCGATCTCGCACAACAACTACGACGCGAAGCAGATGGAGAAGAAGGCGAAGGTCGACACGTACAACCTGAGCCTGTTCGCGAACTTCCTGCGCCGCTTGAAGAACACGCCCGATGGCGACAGCAATCTGCTCGAGAACTCGCTGTTCGTCTACGGCAGCGGCATGAGCGACGGCAACGTGCACAACCATCTGAACCTGCCGATCCTTCTGGCCGGCAACGCCGGCGGGAAGCTCGCGGGCGGCCACCACATCCAGGCCGGCAAGCTTGCGGCCGAGCGTGCAAACCCGGTCATTCCGAAGTTCGACAAGATGACGCCGATCGCGAACCTCATGGTCAGCGTGCAGCAGCTCTACGGCGTCGATAGCGAGAGCTACGGCGTCGCGCAGTGCGCGAGCAACGGCAACGTCGCGCTCGCCTGAGCGCCATGATCAACCGCTGGTCATTCGTTGGGCTCGCCGCGGCGGCAGTCGCGGCGTCCGCCATGGGCGCCACACCCGACGACGCACGGCTCGTCGCCGCGATCCGCGCGCACGATCTCGCGAAGGCGCGCGGCTTCATCGCTGAAGGCGTGCCGGTCAACACGCTCGACGCGCAATCGGCCTCGGCGCTGCACTGGGCGGCGCATGCGAACGATCTCGAAGCCGTGCAGTTGCTGCTTCAAGCCGGCGCAGATCCGAACCTCGCGAACCGCTTTGGCGTGACGCCGCTGCACGAAGCGGCCACGGTCGCCAATGCCGAAATGCTGAAGGCAATGCTCGATGCCGGCGGCAACGCGAATGCCGCGTTCGGCGCGGGCGAGACGGTGCTCATGACGGCGGCGCGCGCCGGCGACGCCGAGAGCGTGAGCGCGCTGCTCGCGCACGGCGGGTTGGTCGATGCCACGGAGGGCTGGCACGGCCAGACTGCACTGATGTGGGCCGCGATGGAGAATCACGCGGACGTCGTGGACCTGCTGCTCAAGGCCGGCGCGGACGTCGACCGCGCATCGACGAAACACGATTGGATCAAGATCAGCTATTCGTCGGGTAACGTACCGAAGACGCGCGACTTAGGCGGCCTCACGGCGCTGCAGTTCGCAGCCCGGCAAGGCTCGGTCGCGGCTGCCGACAAGTTGCTCGAGGCCGGCGCCGACGCGAACGCCGTCGAGCCGATGTATCGACTCTCGTCGCTGCAGCTCGCGATCGTGAACGGGCACTACACGCTCGCGAAGAAGCTCATCGATCGCGGCGTGAACGTGAACGACGGCTCGCTCTACCTGGCCATCGACACGCGGAACCTCGGCTACTACGCGCAACGGCCGAACCCGCCGGAGAAGGACGGGGACATCTCGAATCTCGACGTGATCACGGCGTTGCTCGAGCACGGTGCGAACCCGGACCTGCCCTACACGAAGGGCATTCCGGAGCGGACGGTGGCGGGCGAGATCGAAGCACCGAAGGGCGCCACTCCGCTCGACCGCGCCGCCGCAGCCGGCGACTTCGCGGTCGTCGAGTTGCTCGTGGCGAAGGGTGCGAATCCGTCGGTTGCAGCAGAGGACGGCACCACGCCCCTGATGCTGCTGGCGGGATACTCGCGACAAAAGTTTGGCGCCGCAGCCGTCGCGGACGATCCGCAACGGCTCGCGGCGATTCGTGCGCTCGCCGCAAAAAAGGTGGCGCTGAACGCCGCGCAGAAGGACTCGGGCAACACGGCGCTGCATTTCGCGGCGCTACGTAAAGCGCCCGACGTCGTGGCGCTTCTCAAGGAACTCGGCGCCGACGAGCGCAAGAACGCCGCCAACAAGACGCCGAGCGATCTGCTGAAAGGCTCCTAGCTCGCGCTTAGTTCTGCTTCGGTTCCGGACGCAGGTAGTAGTTGTACGCCGCGCCGTGGCCGCGCGCGTTCGCCCAGATTACGAGCATCTCCTCGAGCACGCGCGCGTAACGCAGTGGGCCGAGATCAACGGGCTCGAGATGCATGCCTTTCACGAGCTCGGCCACGACCGCGCGCGATTTCGCGTCGTCACCGACGATCGGAATCGACAGGGCGCCGCCCGAGCTGGCCGGATCGATCATCTGCTTCACGTTCAACGTGTTGAAGGCCTTCACGACGTGTGCGTTTGGCTGCGCTGCTTGAATCAACTCGGCGTTGCTGCCTGTGGCCGTCGCGAGGCCGTAGTTGACGTACCCGTCGCTCGGCGTGCGGTCGACGCGATTCGTCGGGTCGAGGATGATCTTGCCGGACAGATCGCCAAGGCTCTTCACGACTTGCTCGGCCGCCGTGCCGGGTACCGCGAGGACGACGATGTCGGCGCCTTTGACGGCGTCCGTCTGCGATGCAGCTGTGGCACCGTGGCCCGTCTTCGCCACGAGGTCTTTGACCTTCTGCTCGCTCGGATTACGCGAGCCGTACACGATCGTGTGGCCTTGCGCCGCGAAGCCGGGCCCGAGCGCCATGGCCACGTTACCGCTGCCGATCACGGCGATCTTCGCCGCCGACGCTGTCGTGCTGACGACTACGAGCGCCAGCAGCGCCAAGATGAGGTTCACTGACTTCCGCATGGCAAATCCCCGTTACTGGTTACTGTGCTCACGACTTTAGCGGAAGAGCCTGTCCCGCGACAGCCGCCGCCGGTCTCTCTCCTCGCGCTCGACGCGACGTCGCTCTCGCTCGTCGCGCTCGAGCCGTTGGCGGATCACGCGCAGCACGTGCGTGACCGAAGCCATCTGCCGATCAGCCAGGTCGCTCAGCAGCAGCTGGAGCCAGACGCCCTCGGCCGTGCGGGCGCGCGCGAGCTCGCCACGGCCTCGCGGCGTCAGGAAGACCTGCAAGATGCGCCGGTCGTCCGGGTTCGGCAGCAGCTCTACGCGACCGGTGGCCACCGCCCCGTAGACGAGCTTGTGCGCGGCCTGGCGCGTGACGCGCAACGTCCTTGCGACGTCCGCAATCGCGAGGCAGTAGGACGAGCCAGCCACCGCGCGGAGCAGACGCGACTCTGTGTCGTCGGGGAAAACACGCTCCCCGCTCGACGTGCGGGCCGCGCCGATGCGCACAGCCGTGGCGACGATTTCATCGATTAGCTCCCTGGCCGCAGTGTCCCAAGGACTGGTTCGTAGCTTGTTGCGCGCACTCGGCATGCAGGCAGTGTCGGTCTCGGGCCATCGTCAACCCAAGCGACGAACTTGGCCGAATCGTCAACTTAGTTGACGAAAAGGCCGAACTCGTCCCGGTGGTTGACGATCGACGGAAGGGGACACGCCGCAGACAGCTCCTACGCGCCCGCGCGGCCCGCAGCAAGTTACACCGGGAGTGCCACACCTCGCTCCGAGCAACCACCATGGCGCGCGCCGCCGGGACGCCTCGCGCGCGCTACTGCGCCGGTTCGATGCGAATCACCGCGCCGTCGGGCTGGCCGCTGCCATACCGCACTTCGGTCGCGAAATAGATGTAGCCGTCGGGTCCGATCTCGACGTCGCGGAAGCGCACGCCCATCTCGCGCAGCAGTATCTGCCGCGGCTCCGCCTGGCCCGGCCGACCGAACGCGATGTTTTCGACGTGCTGGCCCGAGAGCGCACCGACGATCAAGTTGTTCTTCCACTCCGGGAACTTGTCGCCCGTGTAAAACGCCATGCCGGCAGGGCTGATCGCCGGCACCCAGAACATGCGCGGCTCCACCATGCCCTCGCGGTACCACGGCTGGTCCGAGACCAGCGTGCCGGAGTAATTGCGGCCCGTCGACACGAGCGGCCAACCGTAGTTCGAGCCGGCCTTCAGGATGTTGATCTCGTCGCCGCCCATCGGCCCGATCTCCATCTGCCAAAGCTCGCCCGTCTCCGGGTGGAAGCGCAGGCCGAAACCGTTGCGGTGGCCATACGTGAAGATCTCAGGTCTAGCGCCAGCACGGCCGACGAACGGATTGTCCTTCGGGATGCCGCCGTCTTCCGTGAGTCGCAGTGTCTTGCCGATGTCGTCAGCGAGACTCTGTGCGTGAATACGGATGCTGTTGTCGTCTTTCGGCTGACAACACAAAGGATCACGGTCGCCGACCGTCACGTACAGCGTCTTGTCGGGACCGAACTCCATGCGGCCATTGAACGCCATGCGCGCATTGACCCACGCATCGGCGACGAAGATCTCTTTCGCGTCGACGAGCCTGTGGCCGTCGAGACGCCCGCGCGAGATCGCGAGCGTCTGCTGCATGTCGTCGCCCTTCATGTAGGAAACGTACACGACGTGATTGCGCGCGAAATCCGGATGCACGACGACGCCGTGCAGCACGTCGTTGCCCTTCGGGGACGGTGACGTCCACAGGGGTTCGGGCACGAGCTTGCCGTTCTCGATCAAACGCAGGTTACCTGTGCTCTCGGTCACGAGCAGGTTGCTCGTGCCCGGGATGAACACGATGTCCCACGGCCCGACGAGGTTGTCGGCCACGAGCACGACCTTGATCTTCTGCCGTCCGGCGTCGAGCGTGAGCGGCGCCCCGGCCTTCGGCATCAATACCGTCGGCGCCGGCGGCGGCTGCGCGTTCGCGCCCAAAGCCAACGCGAGACCGGTCGCAACGCCGAGCCACACCGAACGTCTGATCATGCGAGCCCCCCCGGGTCGGCGTGATGCTACCGCAAACGGTTGCGGCCGAGCACATTTGCGGCGCCACGGCAATGTTGCGGGAAGCCCGCCGAGCGGCGATCTTAGCGCCCATGCCGCCACCGATGGCCCTGTCGAAAACCAAGCTGCAGTCGTACGCGCAGTGCCCGCGCCGCGTCTGGCTCGAGACCTATAACCCGGAGCTCGAGGAGACCGTCGGCCGAGAAAGCCATGCTGCTCGCCGCGGGGCACACGGTCGACGCGATCGCACGGACGCTGTACGGCAGCAGCGGTGGCCACGTCGTCAGCTTCGACCGCGGCCTGCGCGCTGCGATCGACGCGACGCGCGCGCTGCTCGCGGCGGGCGGCACGGAACCGATCTTCGAGGCCACGTTCGACCACGAGGGCGTCAGCGTGCGCGTCGACGTGCTCGACCGCAGCGCGGCCGAGCCGCCGCTTGATCGAGGTCAAGTCGGGCACGCGCGTGAAAGAACACTACCTCGACGACTGTGCGATCCAGGCATGGGCGCTCGCCGGCGCGGGGCTCGCACCGCGACAAATCGTCGTCGCAACCATCGACACGGCGTTCGTATATCCCGGCGACGGCCGCTACGAAGGCCTGCTCGTGGAGCACGACGTGACCGACGCCGTGCGCGAGCGAGTCGCGAACGTGTCGCAGCTCGTGGCCGGCACGCGCGCCACCTTGGCCGATCTCGACGAGCCCGCTATCGCAGTCGGCAAGCAGTGCCGCACGCCACACGCGTGCGAGTTCTACGGCCACTGCGCGCCGCCCGCCGCCGCCCCGCCGCGCGCGGCACGCCGAAAGTCGGCGCCGAGCTGCGCGACTTTGCGCGCGCGCTGCCGTACCCGCGTTACTACCTGGACTTCGAGACGATCGGCTATGCCGTGCCCGTGTTCGCCGGCACGCGGCCGTACGAAGCGCTGCCGTTCCAGTGGTCGTGCCACGTCGAGACGGCGCCGGGAGCAGCTACGCCACGTCGGAGTTCCTCGACACGAGCGGCACGCCGCCGATGCGGGCCGTCGCCGAGAGCCTGCTCGCGGCGCTCGGCGCCGCCGGGCCGATTGTCGTCTACACCGACTACGAGCGCCGCGTGCTCGAGGGTCTCGCGAACCGCTTCCCGGATCTCGCCCAGCCGCTGAACGCCGCGATCGCCCGGCTCGTCGATCTGCATCCGCCGACGAAGCAGCATTACGCGCATGCCGCACTCAACGGCTCCTGGTCGCTGAAGGCCGTGCTGCCGACCGTCGCGCCCGATCTCGACTACGCGCAGCTCGGCGAAGTGCGGGACGGCCTCGCGGCGCAGCGCGCTTATGTACGAAGCCAGCGCCCCGAACACCGCCCGCTGCGCGCCGCGACGCCCTGCGCCGCGCGCTGCTCGACTACTGCCGCCAGGACACGCTGGCGCTCGTGCGGCTCGTAGAGTTCTTCAGCCGCGCGGCATAAACTGACCGCACGAGAGTCGAGGGGGATGCAGTGATGAAATTCGGCCACGGTCTGGCACTGGCCGCGATCGCGGCAGCCACGATGGCGCTTGCGCCCGCAGCGCACGCGCATCACTCGTTCGCGAGCGAGTTCGACGCAAGCCTCACGGGCGAAGTCAAAGGCGAGGTCACGGGTGTGTGGTGGCAGAACCCGCACGTTCGTTACGACGTCGCGATGAAGCTGCCGAACGGCAAGACGGAGATGTGGGCACTGCTGCCGCCTGGCAATCTACCTGCCTATCGGACCGCAGAACTGGAGCGAGCAGACCGTGACGGTCGGCATGCAGGTATCGGCCAAGGGTAATCTCGGCCGCGACGGCGCGAAGAAGCTCTACGCCACGTGCATCAACCTCGACAGCGGGCCCGAGAAAGGCCGCCAGCTCGGTCGCTGCGTGACCCCCGGCAGCGAAACCCAGATCACGGCCGACCCGAACATCGACTACACGGTGCACGCGAACAAGTACGCCGCCGACTTGAGCGGCTACTGGGACAACCGCTACAAATTCCACGTGACGGTCGACGACTTCGAGCCGAAGCCGATGCCGATGTCGCCGCAGGCAAAGACCATCTACGCGGCGCGTACTGCCAAGTATGGCGACGACCCCGTGCTTCGCTGCCTGCCGCCCGGACTGCCGCGCATCTTCGGATCGCCGTATCCCATGCAGATCCTGGACGCAGGCTCCCACTACTTGATGGTGTTCATGCAGGACAACACGCCGCGGCGGGTCTGGATGGACGGCCGCAAGCCGCCGAAGGAGCAGCCGCTGACGTCGATGGGCTGGTCCACGGGCAAGTGGGAAGGCCGCACGCTCGTGATCGAGACCACGATGCTGTTACCGGGCTGGCTCGACGGCTCGGGCTATCCGATGAGCGGCGGCAACGATACGCGGATCGTCGAGCGCTGGACGCCGGCGGCCGACGGTCTGACCATGGAACGAACGATGACCGTGTCCGACAAGCTGTACACGGCACCGCTCGTACGCACGCGCGGCTCGCAGCGCGGCGACGCGGCCGTGGGCTTGATCGAGAGCGAACCGTGCGACGCACGGCCGTTCTACAACGAGCTCGCGCAGCGCGGCGAGCTCGACCGCGTGCTGAAAGCACAGTAGCTCAGTCGTACTCCGTGTATTTGCGCGCGTCGCCGCGGACGCGCTCGACCGGGTATTTGCGCTCGTTCAGCACGATCTTGGCGTCGGCTGCGGCCAGCAGATCGATGCCGAGCCGATCGCTGAGCCGCAGCAGATAGATGAACACGTCCGCGAGCTCGAGCCGCACGCGCTCGCGGTGCTCGACATCGAGCGAGAAGCTCTGCTGCCCCGTGAGCCACTGAAATTCCTCGACCAGCTCGGCGACTTCGACACTGAGCGCCATCGCCAGATTCTTCGGCGAATGGAACTGCTCCCAGTCACGCTCGGCTGCGAACATGGCGAGCCGCTCCTGGAGCGCACGCAACGCGTTGACCTGCATGTTTCCTCCCCCCTCGATCACCCGGAGAGTATCCCACAGCTTCGGCTCCCCCTTATGATCGTGGCATGCACATCGTCGACGAGCTGCTGCGGCTGTCTGCAACCGACCTCGCGAATCATTTGGGCTGCGTGCACTTGAGCAACCTGAATCTCGCGGTTGCGCAAGGCCGCTCGCGCAGGCCGGCGCGCCGTGACGACCCCGTCACTGTGCTGCTCGAGGAGCGGGGCCGCGAACACGAGCTCGCGTATCTGCGCGAGCTGCGCAAACGCGGCGGTACGATCGCGGAACTGCCGATCGATTCCGGTGGGGACGGCACGGCCGCGACGCTGGCCGCGATGCGCGAGGGCGCCGACGTGATCTACCAGGCGCCACTCGCGGGCGGGCGCTGGCAGGGCCGCGCGGACTTCCTGCTGAAGACTGCAACGCCGAGCAAGCTCGGCTCGTGGTCGTACGAAGTCGTCGACGCGAAGCTCGCCACCGAGACGCGGGCCGGCACCGTCCTGCAGCTCTGCGTGTACTCGGAGCTGCTCGCGGAGCTTCAGGGAGTGAAGCCCGAACGCGCGTCCGTCGTGGCGCCGCATCACGACTTCCAACCTGAGCCGTACCGGCTCGCGGAGTACTCGGCGTACTACCGGCTCGTGAAACGTCGGCTCGAAGCCGCACTCGAAGCCGCACCGCCGACCTACCCCGAGCCCGCACAACACTGCGACGTGTGCGCCTGGTGGCCGCAATGCAACGCGCGTCGGCGCGCCGACGATCATCTGTGCTTCGTGGCCGGCATTCAGCGCACGCAGATCAAAGAGCTGCGCTCGCGAATGAGCGTCGACACGCTCGAAAAGCTCGGCGAGCTGAAGGTGGTGCCCCCACCGCAACGCGGCTCGCGAGAGGCGCTGACGCGGGTTCGCGACCAGGCCGCGATCCAACTGAAGGCGCGGCAGTTGAACGCGCGGCAGCACGAGATCCTTGCCGCTCGGCCCCGAGCACGGGTTCACGCTGCTGCCGATGCCCTCGCCGTACGACCTGTTCCTCGACCTCGAGGGCGACCGGCTCGCAGCCGACGGCGGCCGCGAGTATCTGTTCGGCGTGGTCGACATGGCCGGCGCCTACACGCCGCTCTGGGCCACGAGCCCGGAAGAAGAGAAACGCGCGTTCGAGCAGGTCGTCGACCGGATCGTCGCCGCTCATGCCGCGCACCCCGACATGCACGTCTATCACTTCGCACCTTACGAGCCCGCCGGGTTCAAGCGCCTGTCGGGCCGCTACGCGACGCGCGAAGTGGAGCTCGACCGGATCCTGCGCGCGGAGCTGTTCGTCGACCTGTACGCGGTCGTCAGGCATTCGCTGAAGGCCAGCGTCGAGAGCTACTCGATCAAGGAGCTCGAGCCGTTCTTCGGCCTGAATCGCGAGCAGGATCTGCGGCAGGCGACGGCGAGCCGGCGCGCACTCGAGTGGGCCATCGAGAGGCGTGAGAACCTCGCGACCCCGGAGCTCGTGCTGCACATGGCGGCTGTCGAACGCTACAACCGCGAGGACTGCGTCTCGGCGTGCGGGCTGCGCGACTGGCTCGAGCAGCTGCGCTCCGCGGCGGAGCACGAGCACGGTGTCGAGCTGCCGCGCCCCGAGCCGAAGTCCGGCGACGCAAACGAGCAGATCGCCGCCGACGGCCGAGGAGACCCAGCGCGTGATGACGCAGCTGCTCGAAGGCGTGCCCGTCGATCCCGACGCGCGCAGCGAGGAGCAGCAGGCGCGGTGGTTGCTCGCGCATCTGCTCGAATGGCACCGGCGAGAGGACAAAGCCGCGTGGTGGGAGTATTTCCGCCTGAAGGACCTGCCAACGCGACGACTACGAGGACGAGCGCTCGGCGCTCGCAGGCTTGACCTTCGTCGACACGGTCGGCGGCACACCGCGTAGCCCCGTCAACCGCTACGCGTTCCCGCCGCAGGACCACGACGTGCGCCGCGGCGACGAAGTCTGCATGCCGCCCGAAGGCGACTCGCTCGGCACGATCGAGACGCACTCGATCTCGGCGCCCACACGGTCGACATCAAGCACACCGGCAGGTCCGCCGCGATGCGCCCGACACATGTGTTCGTGAGACGCATCGTGCGCCCCGAGCCGAAGCCCACCGTGCTGCTCGAGATCGGCCGCTTCGTGGCCGAGCACGGCATCGACGCCGCCGGCGCGCATCGCGCCGCGCGCGATCTGATCTTGAGGCGCATGCCGCGGCTCGTGCATGGCGCACGCCCCGTCGGCGCTGCGGCCGACGGCGCATCGCCCCGGGGCCAGAACGTGATCTCATTTGGCGCCGCACGCAGCTCGCGCGAGCGCCAGCGCGCCGCGGCGGCAACGCCGCGCCCGGGCGAGATCGACGGCGAGGTTCGCGAAGCGATCCGCCTCGCGTTCGAACTCGATCACGGAGTGCTGCCGATCCAGGGGCCGCCCGGCACCGGCAAGACCTTCACGGGCTCGCACATGATTCTCGAGCTGTTCAAGGCCGGGAAGAAAGTCGGCGTGAGCGCTGTCGGGCACGACGCCATTCGCAACCTGTTGAAAGACGTTTGCGAGCGCGCGGCCGAAGCCGGCCTCGCCGGATTTCCAGTGCCTGCATAAAGGCGAGGCGAAAGACGCTTCACCACCGACACTGCACACGACGGACAAGAACGACAAAGCGGCCATGGCGCTCGCGGGCGGCGCGTATCGAGTGCTCGGCGGCACGGCGTGGCTCTGGGCGCGCCCGGAGTTTCGCGCCAGCGTCGACGTGCTGTTCATCGACGAAGCAGGCCAGATGTCGCTGGCCGACGTGCTGGCGGTATCGGCCGGCGCGAAGAGCCTGGTGCTGCTCGGCGACCCGCAGCAGCTCGAGCAGCCCCAGCAGGCCAGCCACCCGCCCGGCACGCAGGCGTCGGCGCTCGAGCACTTGCTCGGTGGCGCGAAGACCATTGCGCCCGATCGCGGCCTGTTCCTGCAGCAGACCCGCAGACTGCATCCGTCGATCTGCGAGTTCACGGCCGAGGTGTTCTACGAGAACCGGCTGCACTCCTACCCAGGGCTCGAGCGCCAGGCCGTGCTCGCGCCCGCGGGCTCGGCTGCAGCGCCGCTCGGCACCGATGGCCTGGTGTACGTGCCCGTGAGCCACGAGGGCAACCAGGCGCGCTCGCTCGAGGAGGTCGCGGCCGTCGAGCAGCTCGTGGCGGCGCTCACGGCGAACGGCATGACGTGGCGCACGGCCAAAGATGAAACCCAACCGCTCGCGCGTGGCGATCTCATGATCGTGGCGCCGTACAACGCGCAGGTCACGGCGCTGGCCGAGCGGTTGCCGGGTGTGCGCGTTGGCACGGTCGATAAGTTTCAGGGTCAGCAGGCTCCCGTCGTGATCGTGTCGATGACGACCTCGACTCCGGACGACGCACCGCGCGGCATGGACTTTCTGTACAGCGGCAACCGGTTGAACGTCGCAACGTCACGCGCGAAGGCGCTCTGCATCCTGGTCGGCAATCCGCGCCTGTTCGAGCCCGACTGCCGCACACCGCTTGAGATGAGGCTCGCGAACGCGTTCTGTCGCTACCGTGAGCTCGCACGCGAGGTGCCGCTGTCGCCGGCCGGCGACACACGGTAACCACGCCACGTTAGGTAGAATCGCGCCTGCGCATCAGCGTGACCCTATTCACAGACCGTTCAGGCACCACCGGGCACAGTGGCCGCCAGTTCCGTAGGAGGGATTCGTATGAACAAACAGATGTTGCTCGGCCTGGTCGCCGGCGTCGGCGTCGCCACTGCAGGCGGCGTGCTCGGCTATCAGTTCCTTGGCCAGAAGACCGTCGACGAGCAAGGCAGCAATGTCGTCGTCGACACGCAGGACGAGGCGCCGGCCATCGCCGCCGCCCCAGCGGCAGCTTCCGCTCAGCCCGTGGCTGCGCCCGTGCCGCAACGCACGGCGGCCGCGCCGAGAACCACGGCGTCCGCGCCGAGGCCGGTTTCGGCCGCCGCTCCGATACAGGTTGCGGCTGCGCCGACGGAAGAGTGCTGGGACGAGGAAGTGGCGGTCGAGGCCGATCCGAAGGACAAGCACCAGCTCGCAGGCGTCGGCCTGGGCGCCGCAGTAGGCGCAGCCGTGGGCAAGGACGTCGGGCACAACAAGTTGACGACGGCCGTTGCGGCCTTCGGCGGCGCGCTCGCGGGCAAAAAGATTCAGGAAAAGATCCAGGACAACCGCGCTGAGAAGCGCACTGAAATGCAGACCGTGCGCAAGTGCGGTCCGCCGGGCTCGCGCCCCCAATAACCCTCGAGTTTTCGGTTTCAATACGGGCCGAGCCGGCAACGGTTCGGCCCTTTTCTTTGCGGAGGGCCATCGGCCCTCTCAAATGAGAATGATTTGCACTAAAACGAAGCTTTCGGCTAGGCTGCCCGCCTACTCCCGGATGCGCGTAGCGGCCATGTTTCGAAGGCTCCTGTTCTGGTTGCACCTGACTTGCGGCGTTACCGCCGGCCTCGTGGTGCTGATGATGTCCACCACCGGCGTGCTCCTCGCCTACGAGCGGCAGATCATGGCCTGGGCCGACCGCGCAGCCGACACCGAGCCAGCGCCGCCGAGCACGGCGTCCCGGCCACTGTCCGCGCTGCTCGCGGCGGCCCAAGGCACTCGTCCCGGGTTCGAGCCCACGGCCATCACGCTACGCAACGAACCGGGCGCACCCGTCACATTCGTCGCGGGCCGTGCGGGCGCGCTGCTCGTCGATCCCGCTACGGCCACCGTGCGCGAGCCGGGCCCCGCAGGGCTCCGCGAGTTCTTCGAGACAGTCGAGGGGTGGCATCGCTGGTTCAACACGAGCGGCGACGGCCGGGCGACCGCGCGGGCAGATCACGGGGGGAAGCAACCTCGTGTTCCTGGTGCTCGTCTTGAGCGGCCTCTATCTATGGCTGCCGCGCGTAGGCAAGTGGGCAGCGTTCAGAGCCCGCCTGCTGTTCAATGCGCAGGCCACGACGAGCAAGGCTCGCGATTTCAACTGGCATCACGTGTTTGGCATCTGGTCCGCGCTACCGCTCGCCGTGGTCGTGGCGACGGCGGTCGTGTTCTCCTACCCGTGGGCCAACACGCTCGTGTATCGCAGCGTCGGCGAGCAGCCGCCGGTTCGCGGCGCACCTCCCGGGGGCGCACCGACGCGGGCCGCGCAGCGCAGCGCGGAACCCGAAGCCCCCAACGGCAGCACGCCGCAGCCGCTCACGTACGAGCAGCTGTTCGCGCGCGCCGCGGCGCACGGCGACTGGCGGACGCTGACGCTCGCGCTCCCGGCCGCAAGCGCCGCGCGCTTCACGATCGATCAGGGCAACGGCGGTCAGCCGCAACGCCGGCACACCCTGACGCTCGACGCCGCGACAGGCGAAGTGCTGTCGTGGGCCCCGTTCTCGAGCCAGGCGCCCGGGCAACGCCTACGGACTTGGATCCGCTTCCTGCACACGGGCGAAGCGCTCGGCATCGTGGGGCAGACGATCGCAGCCCTCGTTTCGGCGACCAGCGTGATCATGGTCTGGACGGGGCTCGCGCTCGCGTGGCGCCGCCTGATCGCGCCGCTGTGGCGTCGTCGAGTCGTCAGCCCGGCCAGGGACCCCTGACCGAGACCGGTGCGCACGCCGCCCGGGCGCAGACGCGAGCGGCGGCACCCGCATTATGTCAGGCACCCGGGGTCCTCGCTCCGTGATCCGCTTAACGTCGCGACGGCGCGGTCACGCGTAGTCTCGATCGCGAGCCGCTCCACAATTGGAGCGAGGACATAAACGCATGATCCCGCAACGCAAACGCTCGCCTGCGCCGAAGGCGCCGGACCTCGACTTCGACACGACGCAAGAAATCGACCCGGGACTCGTCGACTCGATTCTCGCGAGCGGCAATACGACTTTGACGCAAAGCGACTTCGACGACACCGAGATCCTGCTCGATGTCGGCGCGCCCGCGAAGCCAGTCACGCGCCGCTAGAGCGGCGGCGGCTCGGGGGCGGCCTGCGGCTCGGCCGCTGCCGGCGCCATGAGCGCGACCTGTAGACGCGAATCGATTTCGCGCCACAACTGCCGATAGACATCGGCCGCCGAGCTCGCAGGCGCATACGACTCGATCGGCGCACGCCGCATCGTAAGCCGCTCGAACTGGCTGCCATACGGCACCTCCGTCGCGAGAATCGCCGGGATACCGTTCCCGCAGCGACGCGATCGTCTCGACGTGCAGAGCCTTGCGCCGATCGACCATCGAGAAGAACGGCAACACCTTCAAATCGAGCCATCCCTTCTGCGTCACGAACTCGAACAGCTGGTCGAGCATGCGCACCGACAACGGCGACGGCAGCAGCGGCACGACGAGCGCATTCGCGGCATGCATGACGTTCTCCGATACGAGCGACATTCCCGGCGGGCAGTCGAGAATCACCGATGCATAACGCTCCTGCAGCGGCCGCATGAGCTTCAGCAGACGCGTCGCCGGGTTCTTGCGCTTGTGCAGATGCACGTCCATGCGCCGATACGACAGGTCCGCCGGCAACAGATCGAGATTCGCATGGTCCGTGGTTACGGCGAGCTCGGCCGTATCGGAATCGCCGCCGATCAACTCCTTCGAGCCTCCGTCGACGTGTGCGTCGCGCCGCAGAATGTAGGTCGTCGCTGCCTGCGGATCGAGGTCCCAGATCAGCGTTGGCCAGCCATCGGCCGCGGAACGATAGGCGAGATTGACGGCGGTGGTCGTCTTACCGACCCCACCCTTGATGTTATAGACGGCAATGATTTCCATGATCTAGCCATGAGAACTACGACGCCGGGCGGACAGGCGCACACCGCTGCCCCTCCAAATCGAGGGCAGCGGCCCGTTGACACCCCGCGAGGGGCGTTTCTAAATGTCACATCGCCCCACGCTCGTGGCAAGCCCACTTACCGTAATGATCACCGCGGTCTCGCGCCTTTCGCCTGTACCTCCCGCATCGGCGGGCGGCAGCGTGCGCGCGCTGAAACATCCGACGGAACCGCCACTGACACCGGATTCGCCGATGATCGCGCTCGCGTATCGCTGCCTGCAGCATGAATATCAAGCGTTGCTGCGGCGGCAACCGCAGGGCGGAGCTACGCCGACGCCTGAGGACGTACACCAGACCCGCATCGCGACCCGTCGCATGCGCGTCGCGCTGCAGTTGTTCGGCGCATTGCTGCCAAAGGGCACGACGCAGTCGCCTGGCCAAGGAGCTACGTTGGTTCGCGCGCGCGCTCGGCACGGTACGCGATCTCGATGTGCACGCCGAAGCGCTGCGGGAGCATCTTCACGTCGGCGGGCGCCGCTGTCGCCCAGGAGCTCGATGGCTACGAGCTCGCGCTACGCCGCGAGCAAACGGCGGCGCGCGAGGCGCTGCACACGCTGTTCACGAGCGATCGCTACACCGGATTGATGTCGGAGTCTCGCCGAATTGCTCGACGGACGCCCCGAGCGCCGCCGCGCTGCGTCGGTGGCAATCGTTCACGATCCGCGCGGGCGCCGCGCAGTATTTGAAGCGCAGCCGCAAACGCGTGGTCAAGCTCGGGCGCAAGCTGCAGAGCAATGCGGCCGCAGAAGATCTGCACCGCCTGCGCATCCGGGCCAAACGACTGCGCTACGCGCTCGAGTTCTTCGTGCAGCCTTACCCGGAGCTCGCGCCGGCCGCCCAGGCCACGAAGACGCTTCAGGACGTGCTCGGCGCCCACCAGGACGCCCGCACCGCGCGGCGCCGCGTGCTCGCTTACGCGCGGACCCTGCGCAAACGCGGCGCGGCCGCCGCCGCGCCGCCCGACGCGCTCGGCGCATGGCGCAGCGTGCAGCACCGGCGAGCGGCGCAGGCCCGACGCGAGCTTGCGCCGGAGTGGCAACGCTTCCTCGCCGCCGTGCGACCTGCCCGATCTCGCCGCACGCTGACCGCGCACTCTCTTGCGCCGCTGCCGCCCAGTCGCTAGTGTTGCGAGCGATTCGCCGTGGCCCACGCGTCGGTTCGACGCATTCTCGAGCGGCGAAGGTAAGGTCATCACCGCCCGGCATTCGCCAAGGATCCAAACGTGCTACGCCTCCTGTTGGTGCTCGCGGTCGCCGCGTTTGCGCCCTACCAAGCAGAGTCTCAGAACCGGCTCCGCGACAGCGCCGAGATCGATCGTTATCTCGCGGGCATCGTCGCAGAGACGCAAATCCCGGGCCTCGTCGCGATGGTGGCGGATGCCGACGGCGTGCTGTACACCGGCGCGTTCGGCAAACAGGACACGGCCGCCGGCATCGCGATGCAGCCGGACACGATCTTCCGCATCGCATCGATGACGAAGCCCGTCACGTCCGTGGCCGTCATGATGCTCGTGCAGCAGGGCGACCTCAGTCTCGATGATCCGATCGCACAGTACCTGCCCGCGTTCGAGTCGGAGCAGGTCATCGAGAACTTCAATCCGGCCGACAAAAGCTACACGAGCCGGCCAGCCTCGACTCCGATCACGATTCGGCACCTGCTTACGCACACCTCGGGGCTCGGCTACGCGTTCTCGAGCTCCGTGCTCGCGGCACTGATCGGCGGGAGCCCGACGGCGTCTGCCACGACCTTGCCCCTGCTGCACGACCCCGGCACCCGCTGGACCTACGGCGAGAGCACTCGCGTGCTCGGCAAGCTGGTCGAAGAGGTGTCGGGCCAGCCGCTCGATGAATTCGTGCACGAACGCATCTTCGTGCCGCTCGGTATGAGCGACACGTTTTATGAAGTGCCCGCCCCGAGAAACGGCCGCGTTGCGACAACCCATCGCACCACGCCGCAAGGGCTCGTCGAGGACCCGAACCCGGCGAAGATCAGCGCACCTGTTTACGGCGACGGCGGCCTGCACTCCACAGCCGCCGACTACGTGAAATTCATGCAGATGTTCCTGAACAACGGCAGCGCACCCGACGGCAGGCGGCTGTTGAGCGAAGCCAGCGTGAAGCTCATGGGCCAGAATCACAGCCGCGTGCTCGTCGGGCTGCAACCGACTGCAAACCCGGCCGTGAGCCAGCCATTCCCGCTCGGTGCCGGCCGCGACACATTCGGCCTGGGCTTCCAGATCACGGGCGCTCACGACGACGAGTTCGCACGCGTCGCCGGGCAGCTTGAGCTGGGCCGGCATCTTCAACACGGAGTTCTGGATCGATCCGAAGCGCGGCGTGTGCGCCGTGCTGATGATGCAGTACCTGCCGTTCTACGACCCGGCCGCGATCTCGACGCTGCAAGGATTCGAGCGGCGCGTTTATCAAGGGCTGCCCCATTAGTCACACGGATTCGTCGTCCTCGCTCCGCAGTCGCGGGCGCGGCATACGGCGCGCTCGCGGCGCTGATCTGGGCCGGGTTTCCCGGCCATCACGAAGCTCACGATGACGAGCAGCGCGCTCGACGCGTGGGACGTCACGGCGTTGCGGTTCGGCATCGCGGGCCTCGTGCTGCTGCCGCTATTCGTGCGTCGCGGCTTGAACGGCCTGCGCTTCGGCCGGGCGCTTCTGCTCGCCTGCGGCGCAGGCGCGCCGTACGTGTTGCTCACGGCCGGCGGACTCGCGTTCGCGCCCGCGGGCCACATGGGCGTCATGACGCCGAGCTGCATGCTGCTGTGCTCGACCGCTCGGCAGCTGGCTGATCCTGAAAGATCCGCTGAACAGCGGTCGCGTGCTCGGCGTGCTGACGATCTTCGCGGGCCTCGTCGCGCTCGGGTGGGACGGCCTCGCGAATCACGGCGAGCGCACGTGGCTCGGCGACGCCATGTTCCTGCTCGGCGGCATGTTCTGGGCGTCGTACACGGTGGGTCGCGCGCGTGGCGGGTCGAGCCATTGCCGACGACGGCGATCGTCGCGGTGTTCTCGCTCATCGGGTATCTGCCGCCGTACTTCTGGTACGCGGGCGCCAAGCTCGCGACTGCGCCGTGGCGCGAGCTCGTGATCCAGGGCGTGTTCCAGGGCGTGGTGTCGGCCGTCGTCGCGCTGCTGTTCTACACGCGCGCGGTCGCGATCCTGGGCGCCGCGCGCGGCGCGGTGTTCGCGGCGCTCACGCCGAGCTTCTCTTTGCTATTCGCGATCCCGTTGCTGCACGAGATTCCGACGCGCCTGCAGCTCGCCGGCGTCGCGCTCGTCACGGCCGGCATGGTGTTCGCGCTCGGTCTTCACGACCCCGCGAAGTGGCGCTCGCCGCTCAGGACGGCAACGACTCGATGAACTGCACCATGCGTTTGCGCTCCGACCTGATCCGGCAGGCGGCCGCGCGCCGCAGTCATGTTGTCGATCATGTGCTCCGCACTGCTCGTGGCCGGCGTGACGGCGGTCACTGCGGGATGTGAGGCCGCGAACTTCAGGAAAAACTGCGCCCATGTCGAAGCGCCGAATTCCTTGGCCCAGTCGGGCACCGCGTGGCCCTTGACGCGATCCCAGAGGCGCGTGCGGCCGAAAGGCATGTAGCCCAGCACCGCGATCCCGCGCTCCTGCGCGAGCGGCAGGAGCGTATTCTCGGCATCCAGGTTGTCCACCGCGTAGTCGATGCCGATGAAGTCGAGCTTCTCGCTGCGCATCAACTGCTCGAGCCTCGCGTACTGCGGTTTGAACGTCGAAGTCACGCCGACGTAACGCAACCGACCGGCACGCTTCACTTCCGCGAGGATCGGCAGCTGGGTGGACGGGTCGGCCACGTTGTGCACCTGAATCAAATCGATCTTGTCGCGTCCCAAACGCCGAAACGAAGTCTCGACCTGCTCGCGCGCGCGCTTCGGATCGGCCGAGCCGCCGCCGAAACCCGCGACGTTCAGCTTCGTGGCCCAGAACACCTGGTCCCTCACGTTGTGTTCGTTGACTGCCCGGGCGGCCACCTCCTCCGACGCGCCGTAACCGGGTGCGGTGTCGAACACCGTGCCGCCCTGCTCGAGCATGGTCTTGATGACGCTGCTGATCGCGTCGATGTCGGCACGGCCGGCTACTTCGCTGAAGGTAGCCGAGCTCCCGAGGCCGATGATCGGCAGCTTCTCGCCCGTCGCTGGGATCGCCTTCGTGATCACGGCCCCGCCGGATTGCGCGGACGCAAAGCGTGAATTCAGCGCAAGCACGGCGCTCGCCCCGGTCGTCAACAGCACATCTCTTCGCGTCAGCATCGCAACGTCTCCCTCGTTTCGTCGACGGGCTCAGGAACGGCGGCGACAAGCCACAATACGACGGCCGCTCGCTCTCACCCACAGTGTAAGCACGCAGCCCCGCGGCAGCCAGGGCCTTGCGACATTGCGGTGGAGTTGGCGGCCTCGCGGCAGCGCTAGCGCGCGAGCAGCTTACGCATGCGCCAGGCGGAGACGGGCTTCGAGAAGTGATAGCCCTGCATCTCGTCGCAGTCGTTTGCTTTCAGGAAAGCAAGCTGCGCCTCGGTCTCGACACCTTCCGCGAGCACCTTCAGCCCCAGGTTGTGGCCGAGCGCGATGATCGTGCGCACGATAGCGGCATCGTCGGCCTCTGCAGCGATGTCGCGCACGAACGAGCCATCGATCTTCAGTCGATCGACCGGGAAGCGCTTCAGATAGCTCAGGCTCGAATAGCCCGTGCCGAAATCGTCGACGGCGATGTGCACGCCGAGCCGCTTGATGGCGCGCAGCGTTTCGACCATCTGCTCCCCGTCGTGCATGACCATGTTCTCGGTCAGCTCGAGCTCGAGATACGCGGGATCGAGCCCGGTGTCACGCAGCACGTCCTTCAGCGTGTCGATGAAGTCGTCGCGACGGAACTGTCGCGGCGACACGTTCACCGACACGACGCACGGCGGCAGCCCGGCGTCCTGCCAACGTTTGTTCTGCGCGCACGCCGTGCGCAGCACCCACTCGCCGATCGGCCCGATCAGGCCCGTCTCCTCGGCCACCGGAATGAAGCGGGCCGGCGAGATGGACTCGCCGCCCCGAGCCGCCAGCGGATCAGCGCCTCGCACGCGACGACGCGGTCCGTCTGCAGGTCCACGCGCGGCTGATAGTGCAGCTCGAACTCGCCGCGCTCGAGCGCGCGGCGCAGGTTGGTCTCGAGCTCGAACCGCTCCTTCATGAGCAGGTTCAGGTCGTCCGTGAAGAACTGGAAGTTGTTGCGTCCCTGCTCCTTCGCGCGATACATCGCCGAGTCGGCGTGCTTCAGCAGCGCCGCCGCGTCGTCGCCGTCGTCGGGATACAGCGCCACGCCGACGCTGCACGTGAGCTCGAAATCGCGCGTGCCGTGCCGCCACGGCTGGGCAACGGCTTCGAGCACGCGCTCGAGCATCGTGGCCACGGAGTCCGGCCCGGATTGGCCGTTCAACAGCAGCACGAACTCGTCGCCGCCGAGTCTCGCAACGGTGTCGAACTCGCGAACGCAGGATTTGAAGCGCTCGGCCATGCCTTGCAACAGGCGATCGCCGACGTCGTGACCCAGGCTGTCGTTGATGTACTTGAACCGATCGAGATCGATGAACACGACGGCCAGCCGCGCGCCGTAGCTCGCGGCGGTGAGGATCGCCTGCTCGAGTCGGTCGCTCAGCAGCGAGCGGTTCGCAAGCCCCGTCAGCGTGTCGTAGTTGGCCTGCTGCTCGATGCGCGCCTGATACAGGTGGCGCTCGGTGATGTCCTCGACCGTGCCTTCGTAGTACTGCACGTGCCCGGACTCGTCGAGCACGGCCCGCGCGTTCTCGGAGATCCAGATGACGTCGCCGTTCTTGCGATAGACCTGCGATTCGAAACCGCTGATCGAGCCGCGCGCCTTCACGATCCGCATGAACTCTTCGCGCCGCGTCGGATCGACATACAGCTGGGCGCGGATGTCCTGCCACGTCTCGATCAGCTCGTCGGGCGTGGTCAAATCCGTAGATCCGCGCGAGCGCCGGATTCGCGTCGAGATAGCGGCCTTCGACGCGTCGTGCGGAAGATGCCTTCGATCGCGTTGTCGAACAGGCCGCGGTAGCGGCGTTCGGCTTCGCGCAGCGCGAGCTCGCTTTCGGCGCGCGCCGTCACGTCCTCGACGATGCCTTCGAGCGCCACGACGCGGTCCGCGGCATCGCGCACGGCGATGCCGCGCTCCCATACCCAACGCATCGCTGCCGTCGGCGTGATGGATGCGGTACTCGACGTCGAAGCGTCGCCGTTCGGCAATCGCCGCATGGATCGCCGCGCGGACGCGCGCGCGGTCCTCGGGGTGCGTGATCTGCTCGTAGGACACGCGGCCGTTCAGCAGCAGCTCGGCCGGCGCGTAACCGGTGACCCGCTGGCAGCCGTCGCTGACGAATTCCATGGTCCAGTTCGCGTCGTCGCGACAGCGATACACCATGCCGTCGAGGTTGCCGAGCAACGTTGCGAGCACGCGCTCGCTATCGGCCGCGCTGCCCGGCGAAGAAGGCGCGGGCGCGACGGACGCCGTCGGCTGCGACACGACGGCCGCGCTGGAATTGGAAGAGGGGCTCATGGATACGTACGAATATCAGACCGGAATGGTCCCTATCTCGGCACGCAGTCACGAAACCTGAGGACAGCGCGACGAGGACCGCAGTTTGCACCACGATGGGGCGGATTCGACGCGCCGAACCGGTCAGAGCGGTCGGTGGCGGAACGTTCGAATCGCCAGCAGCAGCGCCACGACCACGAACGCGAGCGCCCAGACGATCATCGCAACGCTCGGCACGGATACCGGCGTGAACGGGGTCAGCTGAACGCCGAGCGCACCGACGGCTGCAGCTCGTGCGCGGCTCGCCGGTACATCGCGTCGGCCGGAGACGCGAGACTGATCGTCGTGCCGACGTAACGCACGGCGTCGTTGCCGACGCACGGTCGCGATCTGCTCGACCCAGCCGCCGATGAAGGCGATGCCATAGAGCGCGAACGCGACGATGCCGTTCGCGATCGTCGTGAGCCGCGTGCCACCCAGCATGGTGACGCGCGAGCATGACCGTCGCACCGAGCCACATGAGCAGCAACGCACCGGGCACGTGCGGCGGGACGATGCCCGCCGCCGCCCACACGCTGAGCATGACGCCGCCCGCCATCAGCAGGAGATATGCGCCCGTCATCAGCCAATACGTGAGCCACTTCCCGAGCACGATCGCGGCGCGGTCGATCGGCTTCGACGCCAACGTCTGAATGACGCCGGACGCTATTTCACCGGACAGCGTGTCGACCGACAGCAACACCGCGCATGCGACCACGAGGAAGTTCACGACGTAGAGACCGACCTGGAGCAGCATCTGAAACATGATCCGCTGCTGCACGAGGTTCGACGACGCCCTGCGCGACGCTGCGATGCGCGAAGAACGCCGCGGTGGCGAAGACCGCCAGGAACGCGAGCCCGCAGACGCACGGCCGCCAGCGCGATCTTGCGCCGCCGCGCCTCGAGCCACGTGAGCCTCGCGATCGTCAGCGTGCCGCGCATGCGCTCAACCCGGCCCCTGGTCTTCGCCCATGACCTCGATGAACCATTCCTCGAGCGTCTTCTTGCGGCACTTCAGCTCGTAGAGCTCGGCGTCGCGGCTCGCGAGCCAACGCGCGATCTCGGGCAGGCTGCGCTCGTGCTCGACGCGCAGCCGGACGAGGCCGTCTTCGAGCCTCGCGTCGCTGCCGAACTCGCTCAAGCCCGTCAGCACGAGCGCCGCATCGGCGTCGGCCACGCGGATTTCCACGTCGAGCCCGCTCTGCATTTCGGCGAGCACGAGCTCGTGGACGACGCGACCATGCTTGACGAACGCCACGCGATCGCACGTGGCCTCGACCTCACCGAGCAGGTGCGAGTTCAGAAACACCGTGGTTCCGCCCGCGCGCAGCTCTTCGATGATCTCGCGCACGAGCACACGCCCGAGCGGATCGAGCCCCGACGTCGGCTCGTCGAGAAACACGAGCTCGGGGTTGCCGAGCAGCGCCTGCGCGAGACCGACGCGCTGCAGCATGCCCTTGCTGTACGTCTGCAGCGGCCGGTCCGCCGCTTCTTCGAGGCCGACGCGCGCGAGCAAGGCGGTGCGGCGCGGCGCCAGGGCAGGCGCTCGCACGCCGAGCAGCCGGCCGTGCAGATCCAGCAGCTCGGTGGCGTCAGGCAGTCGTGGAAGCGGAAGTGCTCGGGCAGGAAGCCGATGCGCGCGCGCACGTCGCGTTCACCGAGCGGCGCGCCGAGCACCGTGCCGCCGCCGGCCGTCGGCTCCACGAGGCCGAGCAAGAGCTTCAGCGACGTCGTCTTGCCGGCGCCGTTCGGCCCGAGAAAGCCGAACACCTCGCCGCGCCCGACCCTGAGCGACAAATCGGCCACGGCAACGTTGCGCGCAAACTCCTTGCGCAAACCTACCGTGTCGATCGCGGCGTCGGGCATCTACTGCAGAGACTGCGCCATCTCGAGCATCTCCGCAGCCCCCAGGGGCGCCGCAAGCACGTACATCTGCCCATTCGCCGACCAGAGCAACTGTCGACCGCCGCGCGCACGCTCGATCAGGAGTCCTTCGGCGCCGGCCACGTTGACCTGCCGGAACGACGCCGCATCCACCGGCACCGGCACGACCAGCGTGTTGCGCCAGTCGATGCTGTAGGCCATCCGGTAGGCTTCGTCACGATCGAGACCGAGAATCCGTAAGCCCCGCCTGCGCGAGTGCGGGCACATCGAAGCCGGCCGGGAACGAGACCTCGGGGCTGCGCGCCTCGAATCAGGCGCAGCGCACGAGGGCCGTCCCGATACGTCATCAGCGACGACCGCCGGCAGATGCACCGTCGCGACCTGGCCGTCGAGCCCATCGGGCAGGCGCACGTCATCGAGCGCCAGCGCGTCGAGCACCGTTTGAAGCTTCGCGGTGTTCGCCGTCACGCGCGCGGAATGCTCGGCCGTCACCATCGTCTCGGTCGAGCGCCCAGCCGGGCGGCACCCACGCCGGCAGCCGCAGCTCGATACCGGCCGCCTGACCCGCTTCGCGCGGGTCCGCGTACGACACCGGCGGCGTGGGCTCCGTCAGCGGCTCGATATCGCCGAGCAGCGACGGGAGATCGACACCGCCGGCCTTGAGCCCCGCGAGGCGCTGCGGGTCGAACCGCACACCGGCGAAGTTCACGACGCGGAACAGATCGAGGAACGCCGCGGCGCCGGCGCGCACCTCGGGGAACGTGAACGCGACGCTCACCGCCGCGATGGTCGCGGCCGCCGCGAGCCACCGTACCGCCGGCGAGCGCCCGCGCAGCGCGCGAAGGCGCTCCCTGCGCGCGCAAATCGGCACGCAGCCGAGCCGCGAACTCCGGCGACGGCGCCCGTCGCAGATCATGCAGAAATTGATCGTTCATTTCGCCTCCAGTTGGTTCGTCACCACGCACTGCGCAGCTCGAGCACGACGCGATGCAGAATCGTGCCGACGTTCGATTCACTCAAACCCGTGAGCGCCGCGATCGCGCGGTTCGTCGCTTCGGCGCCGTACTTCAACGCCACGAGCTCCTGCTCGCGCGCCGGCAACCGCTGCAGCAACACGCGCGAGCCGCTGCGAGGTCCGACGCATGCGCATACGTGGTCCTGCGGCGTGCCGGCCGCGGCCACGTGGCCCGCCGCCTCGAGCGGCAGATGCGGCCGCTGCGCGCGCAGATGGTCGACGGCGACGTTGCGCGCAATGCTGAACAGCCAGGTCGAAAGCCCGGCGAGATCGCGCCGGTAGCGCGCCGCGCTGCGTCCACGCCTTCTCGAAAGTGCGCGACGTCAGATCCTCGGCCACTGCGTCGTTGCCGAGCCGATAGCGGAAGTAGTTGTAGACGCGCGGCAGCAGCTCGGCGTACGCGGTGTCCCAATCGACTTCGGCCGCGGCCTGCGCCCAGGGGACCCGCTCCGACATTTCGCCCTCGATTGCCATCGGAGAAATATACGGGGCTGGCGGCCGAGTATCACCGCCCGGGTAGGCAGGGCGGGCCTCCCGCCGCGCGGTCCGTTGGGTTTCATTGGGGACGGAAACGTCACCGCGCGGTGACGATCTATACAAGCGCCCGCCGACGACGCATCATTGACCGGCCCTGACGGGCGGAAGACGCCTTCAACAACAACAGGTACCGAACCATGGCACACAAGTACGCGGGCGGTTGCGATCACGTCCACACTCACTCGGACCGCGAACCAATCGACAACCACACTTGCCACTGCTCCGTCTGCAAGGGAGTCACGGGGCAACCGACGACTCACGTGGTGTTCTTCAAACACGGCGACCTGAAAGTCGACAACATGGCGGGCCTGAAGCGCCAGCCGTTCAACGCGAAAAACCCGAACGGCCCGCTCGAGCTGTGCACGTGCGCGACATGCGGCAAGCCGATCATGCTCGACGACAAGATGAAGCGGATTCGCGTGATCGTGCCGAACCTCATGGGCTACGACGCGGCCAAGCTGCCCGCCACCTATCACGCGTTCTATGATCCCGGCGACGGGCGTTCCGAAGCCGACGGACGGCCGCCCCGTGCACGCGGCGCTGCGCCCCGAGTTCGTGTGGCCGGCCTCGGCCGCCTGACGCGCGACGCGTTCGCCAGTGTTGCCGGCCCGTAGCGGGCGCCGTCCGCTACGGGCCGCTAGAGCTCGCGCTATTGGCGCAGCTCGGCGATCAGCGAATCCATCTGCTGGAACTGCAGGCAGCCGCCGGTCGGCGGGCTCGGCGGACAGCCGGTGGATTTCCACCCATAGTCCATCTCGAACACCGTCAACACCTGCTGTTTGCTCGCGCCCGACTTGATCAGCGCCTGGATGCGCTCGCGCATCGCTTCGACGTCACCGCGGAACCGCATCAAGTCCTGCCTCGTGGCGACCGGCCCGTGGCCCGGGATCACGATGTCGAAATCGAGTGCCAGGATGCGGTCGAGCGTCGCCGTCCACTCGAGAAAGCTGCCGCCCTGCGCATAGTCCACATAGATGCCAGCGCCGCGTGGTTTGTCCGGCGGGCGGGGGAAGGACAGGAACAGATCGCCGGTGTGGATGACCTTGAGCTCCGGGAAGTACACGACGACATCGCCGCTCGTGTGGCCGCGGCCGAAATACTCCGTGCGAACTTCCTTGCCGCCGATGCGTACCGCGAGCTCACGCGAGAACGTGATGTTCGGTAGGCCAATCGGCGTGCCCGGCGTGTCTTCGTAGTACGGCTGCTTGATGTGCTCGAGATTCTTGCGCACGTTGTCATGCGCGATCACGTTCGCAATTCCCAGCAGCTTCGCGTTGCCGCCCGCGTGGTCGTCGTGTTGATGCGTGTTCAGCACGTACTTGATGGGCTGACGGGAGACCGTGCCCACCTTCGCGAGGATGTCGTCGTAGTTGCGATAGAACATGTCGTCGACGAGGACCACGCCCTCGTCCGTCACGTACACCGCAACGTTGCCGCCTTCTCCGGTGAGCACGTAGAGGTTGTCCTTCACGCGTTCGATCGTGGCCGGCTTCGCCGTTTTTGGCGTTTGCGCCTGCACTGCCGCGGCCTGTGCGAGGCACACGGCGAGGAGCAACGCTGCAGTGGATATGAAGCGCACTAATCGACGATCGATTGGTAAACGAGCGCCCGCAGACGCGCGAAATCATCGATGTCGCCCGTCGGGGTCAGCTGCGTCAGGTACACGACGACGAGCTTCTCGACCGGATCGACCCAGTACGTGGAATGGTAGGCGCCGCCCCACCCGAACTCGCCGACGGAGCCTGGATCGCCGCGGGCGCCGACGTCCTTGACGACGGAGAATCCGAGCCCGAACCCCTGGCCCGCGTTGTACGGAATGCCGTGCAGATGGTCCATGGTCATGAGCTCCACCGTCTTGCGCGACAGGAGCCGTTTACCGTCGAGCTCGCCGCCGCCGAGCAGCATCTGCAGGAAGCGTGCGTAGTCGCCGGCCGTCGAGAGTAGACCCGCGCCCCCCGAAAACGATTTGCGCGGCCCGTCGACGTAGGCCCCCTGCCCGGCCGCGCCGTCGTTCGGCGCACGCGTGATCGGCGCATCGCCGGTGCGGGCGTAGACGGCCGCCAGGCGGCCGCGCTTCTCCTGCGGCAAATAGAACGCCGTGTCGGTCATCGCGAGCGGCGCCAGCATGCTCGTGCGCACGAACTCGTCCAGAGGCTTGCCGCTCGCGCGCTCGACGACCACGCCGAGCACATCGATGCTGTAGCCATAGATCCACTTCTCGCCGGGCTGTGCGTCGAGCGGCAGCGCGGCCATACGCGCGACGGTGGCCGCGATCGGCTCGTCGCGATCCGAGAAGTAATAACCGGTGATGCCGGCTTTCTTCCACTCGTCCGCCGCCGGGCCGGTGCCGTAGCTCAAGCCCGACGTATGCGTCATGAGATCGCGCACGGTGATCGGGCGTTTCACGCGGGCGGTGTAATAGCCCCCGCCGTCCTTCGGCACGGCAACGGTGGCTCCGCCGAACTCGGGAATGTACCTCGCGATTGCGTCGTTCAAGCCGAGCTTGCCTTGCTCGATGAGGAGCATGGCCGCGCTCGTGACGATCGCTTTCGATTGCGAGGCGATACGGAAGATGCTGTCCGTTTGCATCGGCGTGCGCGCCTCGCGATCCTGTTGGCCGAACGCCTCGAGGTACACGAGCTTGCCGCGGCGAGCGACCAGAGCCACCGAGCCTGCGACCTGTTGATTGTCGACGTAGCTCTTCAGCACCGGCGTGAGGTTCGCCAGCCGCTGCGCCGACATGCCCACCTGTTCGGGGCGCGCACGTGGCAACGGATCGGGAGGGGCGGCACGGACGACCGCGGCGCAGGCGATCGCAATGGCAATGAAGGAGACTGCGAACGGAACTCTACAACGGCGCATGAACCCCCCAGCTCGTTGTGATTCTGCGGAAATGGCGCGCCCGGAGAGGCTCGAACTCCCAACCCTCGGCTTCGAAGGCCGATGCTCTATCCAATTGAGCTACGGGCGCGTGTCGGCGATTGTAATGGAGCGCCCGGGCCGATGCCCTACTCCGGCGGCGCGCCGCCGCCCGGCGGACGGCCGAAATTCACCACCTCGGCGCCGCCTGGCAGCGTCGCATGCAGCAGGGTGCCGCCGGGCTCGCCGCTCTTGAGCGGGTAGATCACGGCCTTGACGTGATCGCCGGGCTTGAACGTGTTCTTCGACCAGCCGCGCCGGCCGAGATAGTTCGGGCTCATGCCTTCGAGGCCCCAGCGCGTGACAGTGCCATCGGGGTTCTTCACGTCGATCCATGTCCAGCTATGGGGATTCGTCCACTGGAACTCGACGATGCTGCCCTCGATCGTCTCCTCGTGCTGCGTGTCGAACACGCTGAACGAGTGGTGTGCGTTCGCGGCCCCGGCGAGCGCCAGGCCGCCGACGAATGCCGGCGCGAGGCGCGCCCACGTACGGCGGCGCGCAGTGTTGCGGGTAGCTGTGCTCATTTTTTCGCCTCGAATTGGAGGTTGATGCCGGCCTTGCCGTCGTCGGTGGTGAAATTGCGGTTGTTCTGCTGACACACGTACTCGGCCAGCGTCCAATCGCGGTGCCGGCCGAAAACGCGCGTGTTCACCCACGGCTTCGTCAACGCTTCCGGGTCCGTGATCGACGTCTGAATCTCGAGCCGGTCGGGTGCTGCGAGCTTGAATCGCTCGACGATGTGCATCTGGTCGCTGTGGCGCATGCCGAACCCACCGAGCGCGGTGTCGGTCGTGAAGCCCACGGTGTCGACAACGAGCGTGTCGCCTTCCCAGTGGCCGATCGAATGGCCGTTGTACGTGAGGTCGGGGTCGTCCGGGTGTTTGCGGCCGTCCGTAAAGATCTGCCGCCATTGCGCGTAGGCCTCGGCGATGATCGTGATCTTGCCCGGCGTCACGAGAATGTCGATCGGGTACGGCTGCGTCATGACGCCGGGCATTCCGGGCGGCACGCAATTCGCGGCCGGCGAGTCCTGAATTTCGCCACGCGCCTGCGCTTCCTGATAGCTCTTGAGCTTGGCGGCGTAGGCGGGAGTGAAGCTCGGGCCTTCCGGCGGCGCACCGCGTCGGCCCGCCGCCGAACGTCATCTCCCAGAGTCCGGCGATCTCCGGCAACTTCGCCAGCGCGGCATACGCCGCGGCATCCGGCGCCGGCTGCGCGAGCGCTGTTGCGCAGGGCACCGCCAACCCAACTGCGACGAGAACCCAACGATCGAACCGCATATGTCCTCCCCCGTCTCGCCCGCGCATGTTACTCCGTGTTCGGCCGGTGCCGGAACGGGCCGCGCGGGTGGCTTCGTATACACTACCAACGCCGAGGCTGAAGCCCTCGCGCCGAGTCTGGAGAATCTTCGAGACCATGCTGCCCCAGTACGACACCGCGCCTGCCGGCGCCTGGCTCGCGAGCGCCCTCGCGCGGTTCGCGTCCGACAACGACGAGTTCGTCCGGACAACAGGCGCACTGCTCCAGCGTGCAATCGCGTCGCCCCGCGGAGCACGGCCGGCTCATCAACACGCTGTCGCTGCTCGAGCACATGGGCAGCCACAAAATCATGGCCACCCAGCATCGCGCCGACATCGACCAGGCCACGTTACGCCACGTGGCCGAGGAAGCGCACCACGCCTATTTCATGAAGCGCCAAGCCGAGAAGACCGCAGACCGGCCGCTCGAGTACGTCGCTGCCGATCTGCTTGCGCCGGCCGCCGCGCGAATGTATTTCCAGCGCCTCGAGGCTGCGACGGTGCGCACGCTCGGCCACGAGTGCGCCCCACGCGCCGCATATCTTTACATGTCGATGATCGTGGAGTTTCGCGCGCTGTGGTTTTACGGCCTGTATCAGGAGGCGCTGCAACGCACGCGCCACGTGCTGTCGCTGAAACGAGTCATTGGCGAAGAGCAGAACCATCTCGAAGAGATGGCCACGCGGCTCGAGGCCGCGGGAGCGCGCAGCGATGCGCACGTCACCGCACTGCTCGTTCGCGAAAGAACCCTGTACTCGCGGTTGCTGGCCGCACTGGATCGCGCGGTGGCCTGAGCCGCGCCCGCTCGCGCGCTCAACTGACTCGCACGGAAGATTCGGCCCGGGCATTCGGCTTGGTACTATTCCGCCATGCCCCAACGCGTAATCATCTGGACGGACGATGACGCCACGCGCCTCGCCGCGGCGCTCGCTCCGTTCGACGTTCGCGTCCAAGTTGCCCCGGAGCGCAAGGACGCGCTCGCTTCACTGGCAGACGCCGACGTACTCGTCGCGTTCGCGCAAAACTGGGGCGCCGATTGTTCGGCCGCACTCGCAGCTTCGAAGGTCCGTTGGGTCCAGTTCCTGAATGCCGGCATCGACTCGGTTCAGCGTTTCGGTCTCCCGAAGCGCACGACCGCCACCGCGTTCGGCGGCGCCGGCGCATTCATCGTGGCGGAGCACGCGGTGCAGCTGCTGCTCGCGTTGCTGCGCCGCACGCCGGTGCTGCTCGCCGCTCAGCGACGTGGCGAGTGGGCGCCACAGCCGGTGGCGAGCACCATCGAATGCCTGCACGGCCAACGCGTGGCCGTTCTCGGCGCCGGGCACATCGGCCGCGCGATCGCCGGCCTCGTGCTGGCTTTCGGCGCGCGGCCGGTCTGCGTCGCCCGAACGGCACGGCGCGATCCTGCGGGCTTCGACGTGGCGTCGCTCGATCACATCGGCGAGACGCTGTCGCAATGCGCCGCAGTCGTCGTGGCGCTGCCGCTCGAAGCCGGCACGGACCAGCTGCTGGATGCGCCGTTGCTCGCCCGCTTGCCACGCGGCGCCGTGCTCGTGAATATCTCGCGCGGCCGCATCGTGGTGACCGACGCGCTGGTCGCGGCATTGCGCAGCGGCGCGCTGGCCGGCGCCGGCCTCGACGTGACGGACCCCGAGCCGCTGCCGAGGGACCATCCGCTGTGGCAGCTGCCGAACGTCATCGTCACGCCGCACATCGCCTGGGCCGGTGCGGTGGAAGAACGGCGGCGCGCCGTCGAAGCCGTGGTGCTCGACAACGTCCGCCGGTACCTCGCCGGCGAGCCGCTGCTGCACGTGGCTCACGCGGGCAGCGAATGACATCCACGTGCGAGTAACGAAGGTCGAAACGTTGCGGGCGGACGGCGGTTGGCGGCCGTTCTCGTTCGTGAAGATCAGCACCGACGAAGGCCTCGTCGGCTGGTCCGAGTTTCTCGAAGGCGCGTGGAGCCCGGCGCTGCCCGAAGTCATCGCGGCACTCGGCCGCACCGTAATCGGCACGGACCCTCGCGCGTTCGCGCGCATCGCGGCCGAGCTGCGCGCGATCACGGAGTTCACGGCCGGGGGATCGAGCCGCCAAGGCAGCGCGGCAATCGAGAACGCATGCATCGACATCGCGGCAAAAGCGGCCGGCGTTCCGGTGTACGCGCTGTTCGGCGGGCCGTTGCGCACGGCTGTTGACGTGTATTGGTCGCACTGCGGCTCGTTCCGCGCGCACCACGCGGAGTTCTTCGAGCGCGTGCTTGGGCTACCGCGATTGCGCTCGGTCGACGATCTGCAGGCGCTCGGCCGCGAAGCCGCAGCACGCGGTTTCAAGGCCGTCAAGACGAATCCGCTGGTGTTCGCCGGCGGCACCGCCCGCCTGCTGAACCCCGGTTTCGTCGCAGCCGGCTTGGACTTCGGCAAGACGCTCGACAACGCCACGCTCAGCGCGATCGCAGCGCAGGTCGAAGCGCTACGCGCGGGGCTCGGCGCCGAACGCGGCCTGATGCTCGACGTGAACTTCGCGTTCCGTCCGGCCGCGCTGCGCCGACTCACCGCCGCCGTCGCGGCCGCGAACCTCACGTGGCTCGAGATCGACCTGCACGACGCCGACGCGCTCGCGGCCGTGCGCGCGCACTCGAGCACACCGATCGCGTCGCTCGAATCGGAATACGGCTGCCGCGGTTACCGGCCGTTCTTCGCGGCGCAGGCCGTCGATATCGCGGTGGTGGATGTCGTGTGGAACGGCTTCACGGAGTCGCTTGCGATCGCAGCGCTGGCGGCGGCACACGACTTGAACGTGGCACCGCACAATTTCTCGGGCCCCTTGAGCGATCTGATCGCGGGGCACTTCTGCGCCGTAGCTGCCAACGTCGCGATCATGGAGATCGAAGGCGACGATGTGCCGTGGAAGGCCGAACTCGTGACGACGCCCGGTTCGCTCGTCGCCGGCCAATTCCTCGTCCCCGCGACCGCGGGCTGGGGTGCGGACGTGAACGAGGACGCGGTGCGCGCGCATCCGTGGCCAAGCCCATAACAAGGCAGTTGGCCGCGCGCCGCTCGCCGATCCACAATGGCGGGCCGACCTGGCCTGCCGAGACTACCCATGACGCTGCGCACCGCCGATGAGCTCCAGCGGCTGGCGAACCGCCGCCTGCCGCCCTTCCTGGCCGAATACGTGAACGGGGGCTCGTACGCCGAGCACACGCTGAAGCGCAACGTCGAGGACCTGCGCACGATCGAGCTGCGCCAACGCGTGCTGAACGATGTCTCGAACGTCGACGTGGGAACCACGCTGTTCGGGCGCGCCTGCGGGCTGCCGCTCGGTTTGGGGCCCATCGGCATCTCCGGCATGTTCGCGCGCCGCGGCGAGGTGCAGGCCGCGCAGGCGGCCGAGCAGGCCAACGTGCCGTTCTGCCTCTCGACCGTGTCGATCTGCAGCATCGAAGAGGTGCGCGCCGCGCTGAAGGCACCGTTCTGGTTCCAGCTCTACATGATCCGCGACCGCGGCTTCATGGCCGAGCTGCTCGACCGTGCGACGGCCGCGGGCTGCAGCGCGTTGATCTTCACCGTCGACATGCCCGTACCCGGCATCCGCTACCGCGACTTCCGCTCCGGCATGTCCGGCATCAGCGGCTGGCGCGCGAGTGTGGTGCGCAACTGGCAGGCCGTGCGCCGCCCGCGCTGGAGTTTCGACGTGGGGCTCGGAGGCCGGCCGCACACGCTCGGCAATCTCGTGAAAGTGCTCGGAGCGCGTAGCGGACTCGAGGACTACGTGGGCTGGCTCGGCCGCAACTTCGATCCGTCCGTCACGTGGCGCGACATCGAGTGGGTGCGCACGCGCTGGAAGGGCCCGCTGATCGTCAAGGGCATACTCGACGTCGACGACGCGCGCGCTGCCGCGGACGCAGGCGCCGACGGAATCGTCGTGTCGAACCACGGCGGCCGGCAGTTCGACGGCGTGCGCTCGACGGCGCGCGCGTTACCCGGCATCGCCGACGCGGTGAACAGCCGGCTCACGGTGCTCGTCGACGGCGGTGTGCGCACGGGCCTCGACGTGCTGCGCATGATCGCGCTCGGCGCGCACGGTGTGCTGCTCGGGCGCGCGTGGGCGTATGCGCTCGCGGCTGGCGGAGGCCCGTACGTCGCGGACATGCTCGACGCGATGAAGCGCGAGCTCGGCGCGGCGATGGCAATGGCCGGGCGCACGCGCATCGCGGACATCGACCGCACCGTGCTCGACCGCTGACTCCAAGACGGCGCCAAGCCTACGCCGTTGCGCGTAAATTTGAGCGCAGGAAGATCTCTCGCGAAGGCGCAAAGGCGCGAAGCCTGATAAGAAGAAAGACTGTTGGAAGATCAGAACGACGGCGGTCCGTCACCTCCAATAGTTTGTCTTCCTTATCTGGCTTCGCGCCTTTGCGCCTTCGCGAGAGATCTTCCCGCAACCCGGGAGTTACTCGGGGAGGTTGGCGCCGGAGCCGCCCATCTCGGCCGGGACGTCCTTGAACTTCGGCTTGCCGTCGTGCATGCGTAGCACGGTTTCCTGATAGTTCACGTGCACGCCCGGCTCGAACGCCAGCGTCGGTAGCACGGCTGCGTACACGTCGACGAGCTTCCACTGCGGGTGGTCCGTGAACAGGTGGCCGCCGCACTTCGTGCACCACTTGCGGTAGCTCTTCGGCGTCTTGTTGTACGTGCCGATGTCCGCAGCGCCCCGCGTGACGCGCAGGCTCGCGGGCTGCCACAGCGTGAACGCGTTGACAGGCCCGGCCGACCAATGGCGGCAGGACTCGCAGTGACAGTAGCCCATCGCCACCGGCGCGCCCGAAACCTCGAACTGCACCGCGCCGCAGAAGCATTGCCCTGCGTAGACGTTCGACATCTTCCTCTCCTGTTGTTGGGGATCGGCCGAAAAACCGACAGCGCAATCTACACCCCTCGCGGCGGCGCAGAAATGCCCGCGCGTCCGCCGGCCTTGCTCCGGCGTCCGCAACTCACCCTCGTGCTTAGAAGCGGAAGGTGTAGTTGAACTTGGCGACGACGTCGGAGGTCAGCGAGTGGTAGCTGCCGTTCCCGTCCGGATCCGCGACGTTGTGGTTGATCACGAAGTAGAACGCGCGTCCTGCCTGCGGGATCCAGTTCAGCCGGATATTCACGCCGACCACGTCGCTGACGTTGTCGTACTGGATCAGGTTCGTCCACGACAGCCGCGGCGAGAACACGACGTCGAGGCCGGTCGACACGATGCGCGTCGTGAAGTCGCCCTGCGGCAGCTCGATCTGCTGAACGTTGTAGCTGATCGACGTGCGAAACTTCGGCGACGGCGTCCAGACGACGCTGCCGAACGTGCGCACGCGCGTGCCGCCGTAGAACTGGCCGGCCGTGCGCGCAATGCGGCCCGACCACAGGCCGGAATGCCGAGCCGCTGAGCTCGACTCCATGCTCGTCGAATGAGTACTCCCCGGGCGGGATGATGACGCCTGGTGAGATCTGGAACGGCTGGTGGAGCACTTCCGTTGCGAAACTCGAACGCACCCAGACGTAGTCGCCCTTGCGGTTCGTCATCTGGATCGGGGTCAACCCGATGGTCTGCGACTGAAGGCCGCCGCCCAAATCCTCGATGCGCTCACCGTCCATGACGAAGTACAGCGACTGCCAGTGACCACCCTTCGGCCGCAGCGTGTAGCCGACGTGACCGGTGTAATCCAGGATGTCGGTTCGGCTGATGAAGCCGAGCGCCGGGTTGAAGTTGGCCTCGACCTCGCGCACGTCGAATCCGCCCCGGAACTTCGTGTTGCTAGGCACCGAAATGCCGAAACCGGCCGCGCGATTGTGCCCCTCCTTACCGGTCGTATCAGATTGCTGAAGCCACGCGCCGGCTTCGAGCGTGCGGCCGCCCGCAAGATGCGAATTGCGGTACAGGTAGTCGACGCCGGCCACCGAATTATCCAGGTTCGACAGCGGATCGCCGTTCGTAAAGACCGCGCCTACCGTCGATTCGCCGGACAGACCGGCCTTGACGCGCACGACCGACAGCGTATCGGCGGCGATCACCGCCGTGCTGGTCTTGCCGGATCGACAGCGCACCGATCTCGAATCGGCCGACGCGGCCGCTGACCTTGCCGCCGTAGTTCAGATCGACGACCTGGCCCGCCTGATCGAGACCGATGCGGCGCGAGAAGAACGGCCGCGCGTTCTGCTTGTCGGCGCCGCCGAGCGAGCCGTTGTTGTCGCTGGCGCCGATACGGCCGAACTCGAAGATGTCGGCTTCGCGCAGGAAGAAGTCGCGCTTCTCCGGGAAAGAACAACCCGAAGCGCGTGAGATTCACCTGCCGGTCGTCGACCTCGGTGGCCGAGAAATCGGTATTCAACGTGAGCGCCGCGTTCAGCTGCGGCGTGAGTTTGTAGAACAGGTCGAGCGACGGCTCCGTATCGGTGCTCGACACGCCGGTTGCGAACACGCGCTTGTTCCGTGACGGCCACCGACGGAACGATGTCGAGGCCGATGCCCTGATTGATCCCCGTAAGACCCGTCATGAGCCCGGCGGTGCTCGGATCCCAGCGCCGGTTGCGCGACACCCACGCCATGTCCTCGTTGCGACGTTTGATGGTGCGCGAGAAGTTCAGGCCCCACGCATCGGTGTTCGGGTCGAACGACAGCGACTTGAACGGAATCTCGTACTCCGCCATCCAGCCGCCGTCGAACTTCGTCGCGGCCGCGACCCAGATCGCGTCCCAGTCGGTGTAGTACTCCGACACGTTGCGGTACAGGCCGTCGTAGCGCACGCCGTTCGCGTTGAGCCCGAAGAAGTAGCCGGCGCGGCGCGTGTTGAACGGATCGAGCGTGACGAACAGCGTGTCGTCCTGCGTGATCGAGCCGTTCTGGCGCAGCATGTTCGCCGTGATCGTGTCCGGCGGCTGGTACAGCTTCGCGGCGATGTACAGCGCGTTGTCGTCGTAGAAGAGGTAGATCTCGGAGCGCTCGGACGGCCGGCGCGTACTCGACCGGATTCACCTGGTGCAGATCGTCGATGCGCGCGGCGCCGGCCCACTCGGCCTCGTTGACGATGCCGTCGATCGTGGGCTTGACCGCGGTCCGCACGATGCGGACCGTCTTCTGCCCCGGGTCCTTCAGCGGTGCCGCCGCCTCTTGCGCACCGGCCGACGCGGCCACCACGCACGCGACGATCAACAATAACGGTGTCAGGTTTTGCACACTTGCGCAGATTCCAGGCGCAGCGGCGCGTTCGCGAGGCACGCACGGAGATCTGCGCAAGTGTGCAAAACCTGACACCGTCTTAGAACCTGACCGTGTAGCTGACTTTCGCGGTCGCGTCGGTGCGCTGCGAGTGGAACGAGCCGTCGCCGAGCTCTTCGATGCCCTGATTCACGACGAAGAACACCTCGCGCCCGGACTCGGGCACCCAGTGCAACCGCATGTTCACTCCCGCCGTGTGCGACACGTTGTCGTACTGGATCAGGTTCACCCACGCGAGGTGCGACGAGAACACCCAGTCGAAGCCAAAGCGCACGAGGCGCGTCTCGAAACTGCCCTGCGGCAACCGGATGTCGTTGTAGTTGTAGCCGACCAACGTGCGGAAGTGGCCCGACGGGCGCCACGTGACCTCGCCGTTGATGTTCCGGCGCGTGCCGCCATAGAAATCGCCGTTCACGATCATGAAGGTGCCGGCAACCTTGCGGTGGTTGCCGGTCGCAAGGCGCATGCCGAGATCGCTGTAGCTGTAGTCGCCGACCGGGATCGTGACGCCCGTGGCGATGTCGAACGGCGTGAGCAGCACGTCGCGCGTCTCGCGATAGACCATCATCAGCGTGTCGGCCGTGCGGTTCGTCAGCAGGAAAGGCCGCAACGTGAGCACCTGGGTCTGGAGCCCGCCGCCGAGCTGCTGGATGTGCTCGCCGTCGAGCGACATGAACAGCGACTGGATGTACGAGCCGCGCGGCGGGCGTTTCGTGTAGCCGACGTCGAACGACGCGATGTCGACGTTCTTGCGATCGACGAAACCGAGACCAGGATTGTAGTTCTGCTGCAGCTCCTTGATCGCGAAGCTGCCGCGAAACCCGTTGCTGCTGGGGATGCGAATGCCGAGGCCGATCGCGGCGTCGTCGCCGCTCAACCCTTCCGTGCTGGTCTGCTGGTACCACGCCTCGGCTTCGAGCGAACGGCCGCCCGGCAGGCGCGTGTTGCGATACTGGAAGTCCGTGCCCGACGAGTGAGTTGTCGAGGTTCGTGCGCGGGTCGCCGTTCGTCGCGACGAAGCCGAGCGTGCTCTCGCCGAACAGGCCCACCTTGGCGCGCACGACCGACAGCGTATCGGCGTTCACGATGCCGGACTCGTCCTGGCGGATCGACAGCGCGCCCAGGTCCCACTTGCCGACGCGGCCGCTGACCTTCGCGCCGTACGACAGATCCACGGCCTCGCCGAGGGAGTTCAGCCCGATGCGGCGCGAGAAGAACGGCCGGCCGTTCTGCCTCGTCGGCTCATCGACGGAGATCAGGTCCTGCTGCGCGCCGATGCGGCCGAACTCGAAAATGTCGGCCTCGCGCAGGAAGAACTTGCGCTTCTCGGGAAAGAACAGACTGAAGCGCGTCAGGTTCACCTGTCGGTCGTCCACGTCGGTAGCCGAGAAATCCGTGTTGAAGGTCAGCGAGCCGTTCAACGTCGGCGTCAGCTTGTAGACGAGATCGAGCGACGGCTCGAACGTCGGTCTCGGTCTCACCGGTCGCGAAGATCTTCGTCTTGCGCACGCTGCCCGACGGGATCAGATCGAGGCCGTGCGGATTCAGCCCCGTAAAGCCGATCGCGAGCCCCGAGATGCTCGGGTTGTAGGCGCGGTTGCGCGATACCCAGGCAATGTTCTCGTTCTTACGCACCACGCCGCGCGAGAAATTCAAACCCCAGGTGTCGGTGTTCGGATTGAAGGAGATCGACTTGAATGGAATCTTGAACTCCGCGATCCAGCCCTGCTCGAACCGCCCCGCTTCCGCGAAGAACACGGTGTCCCATGCGCCGTAGAATTCCGTCACGTTCTGGTACAGGCCGTCCGAACGCACACCGTTCGGATTCAGGCCGAAGAAGTAGCCGCTGCGCTTGTTATTGAACGGGTCGAGGGTGATGTAGAACCGATCGTCGTTCCCCATGTTGTCGGCTTGCCGCAGGATGTTCGCCGTGATGTCCTGCGGCGAGTTGTCGTAGAGCCTGGCGCCGACATACAGCGCTTCGTCGTCGTACAGCAGGAAGATTTCCGTACGCTCGTCGGGCTCGGCGTACTCGATCGGGCTGACCTGATGCAGGTCGTTCACGAGCGCGGCCGTTTGCCATACCGCCTCGTCGAGCTTGCCGTCGATCACGGGTGGGGTGGTCGTGCGCACCATCTGCACGGTCTTGATGCCCGGATCCTTGAGTGGCCCCTGTGGCGGAGACGCAGGCGCCTGCGCCAGCGCAATGCCTGCACCCCCCGCTGCCAGCAGGCCCAACCACCCCGAACGCATGCGACCCCAATCCCAAGCCCGAACACCCGCACGATACCGGAAAGTCAGCCGCGGAGTGCTCGCCCGGCCCGCGTGCGACTTGAGTTTTCCGAAGGTTGTAGCGTTGAGCGCGGATCAGCGCGGCTGCAGGCGCCGCGTCCGCCGAGCGACGCGCACGGCGACCGTCGCGATCAGGAGTGCACCCGCGAGCCAAGGCAACCCGCTGTCGATCACGCCTGCGAGCACCTCGCTCGCGCTCGGATGAAAGTTGCGCAACACCGCGAACCGATCGATGAGCCAGTGCCACGCGGTATGCGCGACGAGCACGGCGAGCACGATGCCGCCGATGCGCTCGGGCACGTAGCGAAACAGCGCGTAGAGCGCCGGCAGGAGCAGTGCGAGCACGAGCAGCTGGCCGAGCTCGATGCCGACGTTGAATGCCAGCAGCGACGTCAGTACGTGCGAGCCCGCGAACTGCAGCGTGTTCGTGAGCGCGAACGAAAATCCGAAGCCGTGCACGAGCCCGAAGCCGAACGCGAGCAACCAGCGCGTGCGAGCGTTCGGCGCGACGACGTTCTCGACCGCCGTGTAGAAGATCGACGCCGCGATCAGCACCTCGATCAGCGGCGGGAACCACAGGGCGGTGGGCGCGGCGCCGTAAGCGGCGCCGAGCAACGTGACGGAGTGACCCACGGTGAACGCCGTGACGATCCCTATAAGCGTGCGCAGCTCGCGTCGAAACGGCACTACGAGACACAGCAGGAACAACAGGTGATCCGCGCCGTCGAGGATGTGCGCGAACCCCTGGCGCGCGAATCGCAGCAACGACTGGTGCCAGCGCGGATCGAGCGGCACGAGCCCGGGATCGCCGTCGAGCTGGAACACGCGCTCGACGCCCGTGCTACCAAAGTGCAGTGCCGTCACGACGTGCTGACCGAGCCGCCCGAACCGCGGCGCAATCGAGAACCGCGCACTCGCGGACTCGATCGGAGCTTCGAGCACACACGTCGATCAGTGCCTGCTGCCACACGAGCTGGGTGCCCTCGGGCAGCGGCGCGGCGCGCACGTGCGCGAGCGCACCGTCGAACGTCGCGAACGACCGATCGCTCGGGATCGACGCACGCACGGCGACGACCGCGAGCGGCGGCAGCCGGCGCTCGCCTTCGTACACGTCGATGGCGTCCGCGAGCCACACCTGCGCGGCGTGGTTGAGCTGCGGATCGGCGCGCGCCACGTCGAGGTAACCCACGCCGAAGGTTGGGAAATCGACGTCCTGCATCGCTTCGAGCGGCGCGCGCACGAGCAACTGCAGGCGGCTCCCGGCCGGACGCACGAGCAGTTGCATCGTGACGTCGTTCGGCGGTTCGTGAGCGCGCGCGGCAGCCGGCAGCAGGTTCGCGACCGCGGCGAGCACCCCGAACATCAGCCCCCGAATCCGCATCGCGCCCCGCGTTCCGAACGCTTTCGACCTATCGTCGCGGACAATTTCCGCTATTATCGAAACGAAGAACAGCCCTCGCTCGAAGGGCCACGCTGACGAACTGGGAGGGGACCATGCATCGTCGGATCGGAATCTCGCTGCTCGCCGCCGCGGGCGCATTGCTCGCCGCGTGCAACAACGGCTCACCGCCCGCCGCGACCAACGCAGCCCACCGCCGCCGCGGCCCAGCCCGCTGCCGCCGCGCCGGCCGCGAAACCCGGCGACGCCGGCGTCGCGCCGCGCTTCGAGGTGGACCCGCTCTGGCCGAAGCCGCTGCCGAACCACTGGCTGCTCGGCTCGACCATCGGCGTATCCGTCGACTCGCGCGACCACGTCTGGATCATCCATCGGCGCCAGGCGCTGAACGCGCGAGACGGAGGCCAGTGCCGGCAGCAACGCGCCGAAGGGCGAGTGCTGCAGCGAAGCGCCGCCGGTGCTCGAGTTCGACGCCGCGGGCAACCTCGTGGACTCCTGGGGCGGCCCGGGCCAGGGCTACGACTGGCCGAAGTCGAATCACGGCATCACGGTCGATCACATGGACAACGTGTGGATCGGCGGTAACGATCCGGGCGACGCGCATCTGCTGAAGTTCACGCGCACCGGCCAGCTCCTGCTCCAGCTCGGCAAGCCGGGCCAGAACAAAGGCAGCAACGACCCCGTGAATTTCTGGCGCGTGGCGAAGATCTCGATCGATGCCGGCCGCGAACGAGGCCTACATCTCCGACGGCTACGGCAACCGGCGCGTGGTCGTCATCGACGTCAACACCGGCGAGCGCAAGCGCTACTGGGGCGCCTACGGCAACAAGCCGGACGACACCGACTTGGGGCCCTACGACCCGAGCGCCCCGCCCGCGCAGCAGTTCCGCAACCCCGTGCACTGCGCGGAGCCGTCGAACGACGGGCTCTTGTACGTCTGCGACCGCGTGAACGACCGCATCCAGGTTTTCCGCAAGGACGGGACGTTCGTCAGCGAGCTGATCGTGGCGCCCGAGACTCGCGGCGCGGGCTCGGTGTGGGACATCGCGTTCTCGAAGGACCCGGGCCAGGCCTACATCTACCTCGCCGACGGCTTGAACGAGCGGGTCTACGTCATCCACCGCGAGTCGATGAAGATCTTGACGAGCTTCGGCGACGGCGGCCGCCAGCCCGGCCAGTTCTTCGGCGTGCACAGCATCGCGACGGACTCGCAAGGCAACATCTACACCACCGAGACTTACGAAGGTAAGCGGCTGCAGAAGTTCGTCTATCGCGGCCTCGCGCCTATCCCTAGCGAATCGCAGGGCGTGGTCTGGCCGCGCTGAGGAGCAAGCACGCTGTTCGCCGACTGCGCCTGATCCTCTGGATCGCGTTCGCCGCGACGTTCCTATATCTCTATTACGCGCACGCGGGCGGATGGAGCGACGAGTTCCGCGGGCTCGCGGCCTCGTCCACCCTGCTCGGCTACGGTTTGTATCTGCTGCTCGGCTCCGTCCGCGGGTTCACGCTGATTCCGTGCACGAATCTGGTGCTGCTCGCGATCCCGCTATTCCCGCCGGTGCCGCTGTTCGCGCTCACGCTGCTCGGCATCGCGATCTCTTCGGCAAGCATCTACGCGTTCGCGGAGTCACTGCATCTGGCCCAGTACTTCGAGGCCAAACATCCGGAGAAAGTCGCACGCGTGCGCGCCGCACTCGCGCGCAACCCGACGACGATCGTAGCGGCCTGGAGCTTCCTGCCCGTGGCGCCCACGGACCTGATCTGCTACGTCTGCGGCGCGATGGAGATTCCGTTCGGCCGCTTCATGCTCGGGGTGGTGATCGGCGAAGGCGCGATCTGCGCCACGTATATCTTCGCCGGCCAGGCCTTGCTCGATCGTGGCCGCCGGCTACTGGGGCTATGAAACAGGGGGTGTGCGAAAAGTGGCGGGTCCCCCGCTGCGCGGTCCGTTGGGTTTCATTTGGGGAGGAAACGTCATCGGGGTTACGCAGACGGAGGACCCATTGATCAGGCACTGCTCGACGCTCTGTTAGATGCGCGAATCGCCGTTCAAAAGGTCACCGAGCGAGCCAGCGAGCAAGAATCGGCCAAGCGAGACCCACGACAAGAAAACAACGGGTAACCCGTACTGCCTATACCAGGCTGTGTCGCGCCACTGCACCGCAACCGTGCTGAGCCCCATCGAGACCAACTCCAACAGTTGATGCAACGGTCCGAGCGCGGAGACAACGCCGAGCACGCACGCCGCGCCAAGCACGGCGCCGCGAATCCACAACCGACGCCGCACGCGACGCACCACCTGTGCTGTGAACGGCTCCGCGGCAAGCTCCGTGTTCGCGGACGCGAACGCCGCCATCCAGTCCTCGTTCGTCTTCCGACATCATCCTCTCCTTGCGCGGCGCACTGCCGGCGGCTCGATCCGGAAGCGCTCGCGGATCTTAGTCTTGGCGCGCTGCGCGTGCGACTTGACCGTACCGAGCGGCAGGTCGAGCACTTCCGAAACATCGCCGTGACTCAAACCGTGCGCATAGCAAAGAATCATCACGTGCCGCTCATCAGTGCCCAGCACCGCCAGCATCTTATCCACGTCCGGCGATTCGAGGAACGGTACCACGACGTCGTCCGCACGCTCCGGTCAGCGCCGCCGCGGCCGGCCGTAATCGGGCCGGCGCCGCGCCTGCAGGAACGAGTTGAACGCAATCTTCATGACCCACGACGAAAACTTGCCTCGGCCTTCGAACGTGCGCAACCGCTGCCACGCGCGAATGAACGTCTCCTGCGCGAGATCGTCGGCACGAGCCGGGTCGCGCGTGAGCTGCCGCAGCCAGTTACGCACCTTCGACTGGTGGCGGCGCACGAGAGTTTCAAAGGCAGCCGTTTCCCCTGCCCGCCACGACGCGGGCAACGAGCTCTTCGTCGCTCGGCTCGGTATCGACCAAAGGCGTCTAGCGAATGCGTCGCGCGCGGCTATTCACGCGGCGCAAACTTCCAGAGCGCAGTATCGCGACGCCTACGAGAAACGGCAGATTGCCCACCCCCATCAGCGGTCGCACCGCGTCGGGCTCGCCGAGAATCAAGCCGAAGCTGCCGATTGCGATCGCCGATCGCGATCGCGATCGCGCCGAAACGCAGGTCGCGGTTCGGGCTCCGATCCTGCCTGATCGCCCGCTCGGCGAGCCGCTCGAGAAACTCCGGCGTCAGCTGCTGCCCTTTCTCGACGGCAAATCGCACGGTTTGCTGGTAGTCGAGCCGCGCTCGATAGCGAAGAAACAGAAAAACCAGGATGACGGCCGCCAAGCTGACGATCGCTGCGATCGGTATGAATACGGACGACTACACCAGGTTCCATTGATTCCTCCGTTCGGACCGGCTGCGGCAACTTGCCGCCATTACTTCGGCTACCTTACAGATGCCGCCCGCCCCGGTTTTGGATGCGTTCGAGCGTAAACCCGCGTGGCCGTCCCGGCTACAATCGGCCATTGGCCAGGGGGGAAACCATGCACCGGCTCGTCGGCACCATTGCCGTTCTCGCAGCGACACTGTTTTACATGGGCGAAGCCGCGGCCCAAGGCCCGCAGGCGGTCACGGCCGGCGAGCTCGTGGTCGAGCCAGCCACGCTGATCTCACTCGGTTTCGAGTGGTACATCGAGGGCGACACGAACCGCAACGCGGCTGTGGCCGTCGCGTACCGCCAGAGCGGCGAAAGCGCCTGGCACGAGAGCTTGCCGTTGCTGCGCGTGCAAAACGAGCACACGTTCTATGTGGACACCCTGTGGTACGTGGCGCCGAACATGTTCGCCGGCAGCGTATTCGAGCTCAAAGAGAACACCGAGTACGAAGTGCGTTTCAAGCTCACGGACCCGGACGGCGTTGCTGGCGAAGCCGAGCGCATCGTGAAGGTGCGCACGCGCGCCGAGCCGCAGGCCGCGACCGGCGGCCACACGTATCACGTCTATCCGTTCGACTACAAAGGCCCTCGGCAGGAACCGGCGTTCAACGGCCTGCTCGGCGCGTACTACAAGAATTCGCTCGGCGGGGACTGGAGCCGCGCTTCGCCGCCGCGCGTGGAGCCCGGCGACACGCATCCTCGTACACGCGGGCCTCTACAAGGACTTCGACCGCTTCAGCTACAGCCACGAGATCGACTCTCGCAACACGACGTGTTGCGGCACGCCGTGGGACGGCACGTTCTATCTGTCGCAGCGCGGCACGGCCGACAAACCCATCGCGATCAAGGCCGCCGGCGACGGCGAGGCCATCTTCGACGGCGACGGTAACAACGTGCTGTTCAACGTCATGGCGGCCGACTACACGTACTTCGAAGGCCTCACGTTCCGCAACACGAACATCGCGATCGAAGCGGGACAGAAGAAGATCGCGGGCGCGGTGGGCCTCACGGTCAAGCGCTCGAAGTTCGAGAACGTCGGCGAAGTGCTGCACAGCGACTGGTCGGGCTCGCGCAACTTCTACATCGCCGACAACGTGATGATCGGCCGCGACGATCCGGACTACCTCTTCGGCTGGCTGCGCACCTGGCCGTGGGCCGACCAGCCGGGCTACGAGCAGAAGCGGCGCATGAAGTCGTACTACGCCGTGTCGATCTACGGCAGCGGCCACGTCATGGCGTACAACCGCGTGCGCAATTTCCACGACGGGCTCGATCACGCCACGTACGGCATGCCCGACGACTACCCGAACACGCCGCGCGACCGCATGCCGGTGTCGATCGACATCTACGGCAACGACGTGTCGAACATGCACGACAACTGCTTCGAGACCGACGGCGGCATGCACAACGTGCGGCTGTTCCGCAATCTGTGCTTCAACGTCGCGACCGGCGGCATGAGCCCGCAGCCGATCTTCGGCGGGCCCGTGTATTTCATCCGCAACGTGGTCTACAACGGCGTGTACGGGCCGCTGAAGATCCAGGCCGACCCAAGCGGCATCCTCGTGTACCAGAACACGTACGTCGGCGAGATCGCGCAGCTGACGCCCGCGTCGAACATGCACTTCCGCAACAACCTGATCTTGGGGCAGAAGGCGCGGCCCGCGGTATTCGCGATCGACACGCACACGCCGTGGAGCGACTCCGACTACAACGGCTTCTTCGCAAACGCCGACGCCGAGTACTCGTTCCAGTGGAACTCGCCGCCGAAAGGCGGGCCGATCGATTACAAATCGAAGCGTGAGGTGCGCCGCTTCAAGACGCTCGCGGACTACCAACGCGCGACGGGCCAGGACAAGCACAGCCGCATGATCGACTACTCCGTGTTCGTGAAGGCGGCGCCGCCGGACTTCACGAAGCCGACGCAGCTTTACACGCCGGAGCAGGTGGACCTGCGGCTCAAGGCGCGGCTCGCGCGCGGTCGATGCGGGAGTCGTGTTACCAGGGATCACTGACGGCTTCGCCGGCAAGGCGCCGGATCTCGGCGCGTACGAACTCGGCGCGCCGCTCCCCCACTACGGCCCGCGCTAGGCAACCCGTCTAACGGTTCAGCGGCGCACAGCCGGCTCGACCCCGGCGGGCCGGCGACGGCGCAGCTGATACGCGATCGCCACCACGACGACGCACATGACGCTCGCGTAGAACTGGCTTTGCAGCGCGGGGGTGAACGCCATCGCCGCGAGCACGCCCAGCATCGCGGCGATCGTGGCCCAGCTCAGCCATGGGAACAACCATACCTTGATCGTGAGCCGGTCCGGCGCGCTGCGCTGAAGCTGCCGGCGCAGCTTCAAATGCGCGAAACACGCGAACAGGTAGATCACGATCATCAGTGCGCCGGACGCGCTCACGAGGAACGCGAACACGAGACTCGGCGAGACAATCGACAGCAACACGGCGACGTAGCCGAACGACGTGCCGATCAGGATGGCGCGCGCCGGCACGCGCCGCGCACTGAGCGCCACCATCGACTGCGGCGCATCGCCTTTCGCCGCGAGTGTGAATAGAACGCGCGACGTCACGTACAGCCCGGAGTTCAGGCACGACAGTACGGCCACGAGCACTATGACGTTCATGATCGTGGCAGCGCTCGGGATGTGCGTGTAGCCGAGCGCGACGGCGAACGGCGAGTCGCCCGACTTGATCTCCTGCCAGGGCACCACTGCAACAATCAACGCGATGGACAACACGTAGAACAGCAGGATCCGCGCGCTGATCGACACCGTCATGCGTGAGATGACGCGCGCGGGTTCGCGCGACTCGACCGCAGCGATCGTCGCTATTTCGGCGCCGCACAGCGAGAACACCACGCTCGTCATGCCCGCCAGCACCGCGAGCCAACCGAACGGAGCGAAACCGCCGTGCGAATACAGATTGCGAAACGTTGGCCCCGCGGGCGACGTGAGACCAAGTGCGTAAGCGCCCGCAATCAGAATGAACACAACGATCGCGGCCACCTTGATCGACGAGAACCAGAACTCGAACTCGCCATAGGAACGCGACGACAGCAGGTTCACACCGGTGAGCAGCAGCATCAGCGCGAGGTCGATCTGCCATGTCGGCAGCGCAATCCATTGGCTCAAAATCGAGGCGCCGGCGATCGCCTCTATTGCTACCACGACGACCCAGAAGTACCAATAGAGCCAGCCACTTACGAAGCCCGCCCAATCGCCAAGCCCTAGCCTGATGTACTCCGTGAACGAGCCCAAACCCGGCGTGGCGGCCGCCATCTCGCTCAGCATGCGCATCACGACGAGCACGACGAGGCCGGCCAGGCCGTAGCTGAAGATCACAGCGGGCCCCACGCTCGCGATCGCGGTGCTGCTGCCGACGAAGAGCCCTGCGCCGATGATGCCGCCGATCGAGATCATTACGACGTGGCGCGACAGCAGGCTCTTGCTGAGCTGGGATTGCGGCGCGCCGGCGGGCGATGCGAGTTGCGGGTCGGTGCTCAAGTCGAATCGCTACTTGTTTCGTATATGTAGTGCCCTGAACGCGATCGTACCACCGCCTGCCGTTTTTACTTTCCGTCTCGACAGTAATTAATTCGCGACGACCAGAGTGAAACAGTTTTGAACCTGGCGTGCAGCTCGCGGCACTCAGTCGCACATCCGAGGCGCGATGAGGGAGCACGGCAATGCGCACATTCACAGCAGTCGCGAGAACGTTCGCAACGATCACCGCAGCGGCAACTGTTGCCAGCTGCGGCGGTGGCGGTGGCGGCAGTAACGGGAGCGGCGGCGGAGGCGGTGGTGGGGGCGGCGGGAACACGCTGCAGGCCAATTTCACTTCGATACAGGACAACGTCTTCACTCCGATCTGCACCGCCTGTCACACGGGCGCTGGCGCACCGCAAGGCTTGCGCCTCGATGGCGCGAACAGCTACGCACTGCTTGTCGGCGTCGCGAGCCAGGAGGAGCCCGCGTTCCAACGCGTCGCGCCCGGCGATCCGAACAACAGCTATTTGATCAAGAAGCTCGAAGGCACGGCGGGTGTCGGCGGACGCATGCCGCTCGGCGGCGCGCCTCTGGCGCAGGCGGACATCGACGTGATTCGCCAGTGGATCACGGACGGCGCACAACCCCCGGCCGGCACCGTGACGACGCCAGTCCGCGTGACCTCGCTGTCGCCACTGCCGGACTCCACGGTGCTGACGGTGCCGATGTCGATCATGGCCGTGCTCGATCGCGCGCTCGACGCGACGTCGGTCGACGCGACCACGGTTCTCGTCGAACGCAGCGGCGGCGACGGCACGTTCGGCGACGGCAACGAAATCATGATTACTCCGGTGTCGGTGACGGTGCCTACGACAAACACGAAGACGATCGTTGTCGACGTGAGCACGGCGCCGCCGATCGAGGACACCTATCGCGTAACACTCGTCGGCACGGGAGCCACGATGATTCGCGACTTGGGCGGCAACGCACTCGACGGCGAGTTCTCCGGCGCGTTCCCGTCCGGTAACGGCACGCAAGGCGGCAACTTCGTCGCGAAGTTCACCGTAGCCGGCATTCAGCCCACGCTTCAGTCGATCCAGGACAACGTGTTCACGCCGACGTGCTCCGGCTGCCATACGGGGCCGCAGTCGGGCGTGCTACCGAGCGGGATGGATTTGACCACCGCGGCGCACAGCGCCAGCAGCCTGATCAACGTCACGAGCGTCGAGAACGCCGCGCTGAAGCGCGTCTTGCCGAACGACGCCAACGACAGCTACCTGATCCAAAAGCTCGAGGGCACTGCAGGCACACAGATGCCGCTCGGTGGGCAGCCGCTGAGCGCGGCCACGATCGCGAAGATCCGCACGTGGATCACCAACGGGGCGCCGCAATGAGATCACTATTCCTTGGTCTGACGGCGGCGACACTGGCCGCCGTCGTGTGGATGCTGTGTGCGCCGGTTGCGAAGGCAGAGCCCTATCTCGCAGTGCAAAATGGGTTCAAGTGCGGGCAATGCCACGTGAACCCGACGGGGGGCGGCAAGCGCAATCTGTTCGGCATGGTGTTCGCGCGCACGCAACTCGCCGCGCGGAACGTCCTGCGCGACGAGGGCGACGTGGGCTGGAACAGCAGCGTCACGGATTGGTTCGGCGTCGGCGGCGATTACCGCGGTGGGTTCAAGAACGCAAGGCTGCCGAACAGACCCGACTCTTCGGAAACGACTACGACCAAGGGCACCGTGTACGCCGAGTTCAAGGCGATACGGAATCTGCTTACGGTGTACTTCGATCAACAGCTCGCCCCGGGCTCGTCGATCGAACGAGAGCGGTACGTGCTACTGACACCGCAGCACGGCAAGTACACGATCAAGGCGGGACAATTCTTCCTGCCCTTCGGCTTGCGCCTTCAAGACGACGCCACGTTCGTGCGCCAGCGCTCCGGTATCAACTTCGACACGCCGGACGACGGCATCGAGCTCGGTCTCGAGCTGCCGAAGTGGTCGGCACAGGTCGCGGCGACGAACGGCACGGCAGGGGCAGGCAGCGCGCCGGGCAAGAGCCAGGTGAGCTTGTCGGCCAGCTACGTGCGGCCGCGGTGGCGCGCAGGCGCGAGCGTGAACGAGAACCGCGACCCGCTCGGCGATCGCAACATGCAGGCTGTTTTCGGCGGCTTCAACACGGGGCCGGTCACGTGGCTAGGCGAACTCGACTTCATCACCGACGATCGCCCGACGGGCGGCTCGGACAAACAGTTCGCGAGCCTGTTCGAGGCGGACTGGCGAATCGCGAAGGGGCACAACCTGAAAGTCGGCGTCGAGTTCCTCGATCCGAACAACCACGCGGGCGGCGACCGGCAGCAACGCTACAGCGTGGTGTGGGAACACGCGCCGCTACAGCTACTGCAAGTGCGAGTCGGAATGCGCGCGTACGACGGCCCGGGCGCGCAGCCGTTCACGAACCGCGACGAGGCGTTCGCCGAGGCACACGCCTACTTCTAACGGTGCGCGGCGCTGGCGGGAGCGCCGTGGCCACCGTATCCTTGCGCGTCTCCGAAGCGCGCAGGGCGAAGATTTGACCAAGGGTCGGGTGCTGTTCGCGAGCCTGATCGGCACGACGATCGAGTTCTTCGACTTCTACATCTACGGCACGGCCGCCGTGATCGTGTTTCCGCAGCTGTTCTTCCCGGCCGGCGACGACATGTCGGCGCGGCTGCAATCGCTCGCGACGTTCGCGCTCGCGTTCTTCGCGCGGCCCGTGGGTTCCGCCCTGTTCGGCCATTTCGGCGACCGGATCGGCCGCAAGGCCACGCTCGTCGCCGCGCTGCTGACGATGGGCCTATCCACGGTGGCCATCGGCCTGCTGCCCACCTACGCCACGCATCGGCATCGCGGCGCCGGCGCTGCTCGCACTGTGCCGTTTCGGGCAGGGACTCGGCCTCGGCGGCGAATGGGGCGGCGCGGTGCTGCTCGCCACGGAGAACGCGCCGCGCGGCAAGGAGAGCTGGTACGGCATGTTCCCGCAGCTCGGCGCCCCGCTGGGCTTCATCCTGCTCGACCGGCATCTTCATGTGGTTGACGGCGATCTTGAGCGACACCGAGTTCCTCGCATGGGGCTGGCGCGTGCCGTTTCTCGCGAGCGCCGCACTCGTGTTCATGGGGCTCTACGTGCGCCTGCAGCTGACGGAAACGCCGGCGTTCCAGCGAGCGATCGAGCGTGCGAGAACGCGTACGCGTGCCGATCGTGACCGTTATTCGCGAGCATCCGCGCACGCTCGTGCTCGCCACGCTCGCGGGCATCACGACGTTCGTCGTGTTCTACCTGATGACGGTGTTCACGCTGAGCTGGGGCACGACGAATCTCGGCTACATGCGCCAGCAGTTCCTGCTGCTGCAGATGATCGGCGTGCTGTTCTTCGCTGTAACGATTCCGCTGTCGGCACTGGCCGCCGATCGCGTCGGCCGCTGGCCGATGTTGATGCTCGCGAGCGTAACCGTCAATCGTGTTCGGACTTCTCGTTCGCGCCGCTGTTCGGCGCGGCGGAAACGCGTGCGCACGACCGTGTTCCTGGCGATCGGGCTCGGCGCTCATGGGCCTGACCTACGGACCGCTCGGCACGGCACTGGCCGAGCTCTTTCCGACGGCCGTGCGTTACACGGGCGCGTCGCTGGCGTTCAATCTGGCCGGCATTCTCGGCGGCTCGCTAGCGCCATCCATCGCCACCTATCTCGCCGCGAACTACGGCATCGCGTACGTCGGCTATTACCTGTCGGCCGCCGCACTCGTGACGCTGATCGCCCAGCTGCTGCTGCGTCGCCCTGCCGCCAGCGCTCGCTAAGACAGCGCAGCGCGCTCGGCCTCGGTCAACACGCGCGGAACGACGATCGGCGCGCCGCTCGCGGTATCGAAGAACGGCGAGCGCTTGTGGTCGCCGCGCAGCCGCCATCCGAGCATCAAGCCGATCACTCGCAACAGCATGCGCCACTGCGGCTCGTTGTCAGGCGGAATCGCTTCCTTGTCGCCCGTCGCGAACTGCCGGTGCACGCGCGCGCGAATCGGGCCGAGTGCGTCGCTCGCGGGCTCCGGCACGAACGCTCGAATCAGCCCGATGAATGGAATCCCCGGCGTCGCCATCGTGTTGCCGATCGGCGTGTTGCAGCAGCTCGCGTACCAGCGCGCGAGCCCTTTCGGGGTGAGGCGCAGGCACCGGACACGGTCCACGCCGTGGGTAAACTCGAGCCGTGCCGGCGACATCTGGAAGATGTCCGTGCCACCGTTCACATCGAGAACGTCGCCAGCACGACCCAGGACCTTCGCGAACGCCTGGCAATCGTCGCAGTAGCAGACGACATGATTGCCGATGTCGGGTGTCACCCCACGCGCAATCGCACGCACGGCACCGCAGCGGCACTGCAGTGGAAGATCTCGCGCTGCCACGCCGCTCACTTTCGCTGCCGGCGCTCGAGCTCGGCGAAGTCGCCCGCAGCGTAGACGGTCTCGCCACCGACGAGCGTCAGCACCGACTCGAGATCGCCGATCTCGGCCGTCGGCACCGTGAGATAGTCCGCCGAGAGAACGGCGAGGTCGGCGAGCTTGCCGGGCTCGAGCGAGCCGCGCACGTCGTCGTCGAACGAGAACCATGCGCTGCCCAGCGTGTACAGGCGCAGCGCCGCCATGCGGTCCGGCGTCTCCTCCGGGCCCGCGGATCGGCGTGCCGGCCACGGTCTTGCCGTCGACGAACCATTGCAGTGACGTGAACGGGTTGTACGACGCGACGCGATGCGCGTCGGTGCCGGCGCCGATCGCAACGCCGAGCCGCCGCCCCGTGACGACGGGCGGCATGCGCCGCGCGGCGTCCTTGCCCTGCCGGCGCACGAGATCCTCGCCGCCGAAGTACATGGCGTCCTGCACGGTCCAACCCACGCCGAGCTCGTGCATGCGCCGCAACGTCGCATCGGAGGCGTCGTTCAAATGCGCGATCGACCAGCGCAGCGGCGCGATCGGAATCTCGCGGTTCACGCGCTCGAAGATGCCGAGCAAGATGATCGACCGTGCTGTCCGGCCCCCAGTGCATCGTGATGGCCATGCCGCGCTCGGCGGCCCAGCGCACGATCTCGTAGTAGCGCTCCTTGTCTTCTGCGGTCGGCGCGGGATTGTTGTTCATCGCGAACGTGATGCGCTCGCCAAGACCGTTGAAGTGCAGCCGGTCGTCGCCGAAGCCCATCGGCAGCAGCGCCGTGAGGCTCTTCAGCTCGTCGAACTCCTTACCGGGCGTCTGGCCGTTCAGGCTGTACGCGACGCGCACCGTGAGCTCGTGCCGCCGCCACACGTCGAACAGCGCCTGGTAGTCGGCCGGGAACAGGTTGTTGCCGCCGGGATCGACGACGCCCGTGAGCCCGAGCCGGTTCAACTCGCGGAAGAACGCCTTCGTGCCGGCGACCTGATCCGCGAACGTCGGCTTCGGCAGCCGATCGAACAGCGCGATGATCGCGCCCTGCCCGCCGCTGATCGCGCCCGTGAGCTTCTCGCCGTCGCGCTCGAGCTTGCCGCCGGCCGGCAGATCCGCATCGCTCTTGATACCGAGTTTCGCGAAGCCGGCGTCGGTCATCACGGCCCAGCCGTAACCGAGCTGCACGTACACGGGGTTATTCGGCGCCGCGGCCTCGAGCTCGGCCTGCGTGGGCCGGCGCCGCTCGGCGAACTGCAGCTCGTTCCAGCCGCCCGCCACGATCAGCCACGCGCCGGGCGGCATGCGCTGTGCCGCCGCGTGAATGCGCGCCATCGCTTCCGGCAGCGAGCGCGCACCGATCCAGTTCACTTCGGTCGTGAACGACAGCGCCGCGCGAATCGCGTGCAGGTGCGAATCGATGAGCCCCGGGATCACGGTGCGGCCGCCGAGATCGATGACGCGCGTGGCCGAGCCCGCGAGCTTGCGGATCTCGTCGCTGCGGCCGAGCGCGAGCACCTTGCCGTCGCGGATCGCGAGCGCTTCCTGCACCGACGAGCGCGCGTCGACGGTCACGACCTTGCCGTTCACGAGCACGAGATCGGGCGGCTGCGCGAGCGCGGCTCCGCCACAGCGCGACCAAGCGCAACGACCAGCAATGAGCGACGCATGGCACCCCCAACGCCGACGATGCGCCGATGATAGCCGACCGGCCGGCGCGACCGTCAGCCTCGGATGGGTGTGCCGGCGCCGAGGAACTCGAGCATGCGGCGGCTCACCTCTTCGGGCTGTGCCAGCTCCGCGATGTGGTGAGCGCCTGCGATTGCAGCGCCCGCCCCCAAGCCGCTCTCGTTTACGAAGTGATCTCCGACACCACCGCGGGATCGCCGAGTACATCGACGCAAGCTTCGACAACCGCACCGTCATATCGGCTGCCCTTCCCGGCATTGATCTCAGACAGCGCAGGCGCGATACCCAATGCTCGCCTGTATGGGCGATGCGTGGCCATTGCCTCCACCACATCGGCTACCGTGACGACCCGCGCCGCGAAGGAAATCTCCTCGCCTCTCAAGCCTGCTGGATACCCGGTACCGTCAAGGCGCTCGTGATGCTGCAGAATGACTTGGTGAACCGGCCAGGGGAACGTCAATTCCTTCACTACAGCGACGCCCGCTTCACAATGCAGCCTGATGAGATTCATCTCGGCTTGAACAAGCTTGCCCGGCTTGTGAAGGATGCTGCTCGGAACGGATATCTTTCCAAGATCATGCACTCTCGCAGCGTGGTAGATGGCTTGCGCTTCCAAATCGCTTGCGCCGAGTCTCATGGCGATCTTCTTCGATAGATCCGCGACTCTCTGGCAGTGCATGACCGTGTACGGGTCCTGGGCGCCGAGCGCTCTCAGTAGCGACTCCAGTGTGTCTAAAAACGCTTGATAGGAGCCCTCTCGGTACGCCCTCTCGACGTCTTCCAAGGCGAACTCTTCGGTCACGTCTTCGAGTATCACGACCTTGCCGACAAGGTTCGCAGCTACCGATGCGTTTCGGACCCGGTAGAGACGGTTGTCGGCCGCTCGCGCGATGGTGCACGCGACATCGCCGCCCTCCGTTGCCAGCCACGGGCAAATCGAGTGTATGTGCTCGCCCAAGAGCTGGTCGTAGCGAGCCTTACAGAGTTCGGCGAAAGCCTTGTTTACGCGAACGATGCGATTTTCGGCATCAAGCACCAAGACGGGGTCCCGAATCGCGTCGAGCGTCGCCACCCACTGCTGATGAATGGGTTCCAGCCAGGCGCGGTCGTCACGATGTAGTCGCGTAACCAAGTGCAGCTACCTAACGCGGAGCACCAGTACCCTTTGGACGGTCTCGGTCTATGGTCGTCAAATTGTTTGATAGGGTAACGACTTAGACGACATACAACCGTGACCTAGTGCCGGTCGCGATACCGCGACTCCCAGGGATAGCCGCGTTGCGATGGGTACGACGCCGGCGACGAAGGATTAGGTGCGGCGTTCGGCTGGCCCTCAGTCGCCGCGCAACGTGGTTGCCGGATCGCGCGCCGTACGCCGAGCGGCGATCGCCTTGCGTGAGCACGACGTCCTAAAGCAGGGCGATCGGGCGAGAAACCGCTGCGGCGGCGGCACGGCTTCTGGTGTGTCATGACTACCGATGTGCAACGAACGGGCCAGCGGTTGTCGGCGGGACGGAGGCTGCGGCAGTCTCGCCGTCGCGGGGCAACGGACCGGCATCTGTCCGGAAAGGGATTCGCGAGTCCCGCCAAAGGGACGCGCGGCCTTCAATATCAATGCCTTATGCGCCTCGCACGAGTCCTGAAGGGAGCGTATACCGGCAAGCCTGCGGCGGGCCACTTTCTTGGGGTTCTCTTCCGCTCGGCCGCCGGTGATCGATCTATGGGTAGCGCGCTGCGTTAGCCGATTCAACTTGTTGCGTAGGAGATACGGCTTCCCAGTGACCGGAATGGCCAGATACTATCCGCACGTGAAAGCGGGGGTTCTGTACGAGAAGCGTCATTAATCACGACAGGGAGATTCAGTGCCCATGAACAAGAAACCGCTACCCGGTCCTACGGCCCCGAAAGCGAGGGCTATCGCCACAGTCTCTGGATTGGCTCTCGCCAGCCTCCTGCTCCCCGCACTTTCCGGCGCACAGGAACCGGCTCAGGGCCCCGAGCAGATCATCGTCACGGGCACCCGCCTACCTGACCCAAACCTCGTCAGCACGAGCCCGATTCAGGTCGTGACTGCGCGTGAGATCGCGATCTCGGGCAGGAACGACACCTTCGACCTTCTGCAGATGCTGCCCCAGAATTTCGCCAACGACCTGGGGCAAGACCTTGGCAACAGGACCAGTGGCTTGACCACAGCGGGTGGTGTCGCGACCGCCGACCTGCGCGGCTTAGGACCGAACCGCACCCTCGTGCTCGTCAACGGCCGCCGGCTCGGTAGCGGCTCGCCGTACACGGCGATTTCGTCGCCAGCGCCGGACTTAGACCAGATTCCCACTCGGCTGATCGAGCGCGTGGAAGTCGTCACCGGTGGCGCCTCGGCTGTCTACGGCTCCGACGCAGTCGCGGGCGTGGTCAACTTCATCACGAAGAGGGATTTCGAGGGCATCGAGTTCGAGGCACAAACCGGGTTCAACGTACACAACAACAGTAACGGTTTTGCGCAGCAGCTCGCGGCCGACGCGGGCTTCAACTCGCCGACGGGCACGCATACGGACGGACGCACCGCGAGCTACAGCCTGATCGGCGGCGCCAACACCGCGAACGGCCGCGGCAATTTCACGGCCTACATCGGTTACCAGAACCAAGACCCGGTGAAATCCAACCAGCGCGATTTCGGCACCGCCCAGCTGTTCACCGATACCGACGACGACGGCGTGCCGCTGGGCGACGTCTTCTTCGGCGGGTCGAGCAACTCCAATCGCTTTCAGCCGAAGTCGGGCCCTAACGGGGCGGATCCCACGGCGATCTTCAGCGTCGGGGGAAATCAATTCGTGCCGTACGGCAGCGATACCACGCCACCGGCCGTCTTCAATTCCCAGAAAGACATTTACATGTCTCGCGAGTACAAGCGTGCAACCGCTGGGTTGATCGGGCACTACGACCTGAATGACCACGTACAGCCGTACGTGGAATTCGGCTTCATGAACGACAAGACCCACCAGGAAGTGGCGCCGTCCGCGCTGTTCAGACAAAGCAATCCGCTGAGCGCCGACGGTAACTATCTGATCAATTGCAGCAACCCGCTGCTGAGCACGCAGCAGCGCAACATTCTCTGTTCGCCTCAGCAGATCCTGGACGATACGGCAATGCCGGGATCGGCCCTGGCAAGTGTGGAGATCGGCCGTCGCAACATCGAGGGCGGCGGCCGCGAATCCGACTACGAGCATACGAACTACCGCGCGGTGGGAGGCGTAAAGGGCGAAATCGGCAAGGTCTGGAGCTACGACGCCTATGCCCAGTACTACTACGTGCAGTTCTACAACTCCAACAACCGGTACTTGAACTTCGCCAAAGATCACTAACGCACTCCAAGTCACGACGAACGGAAGTGGCGATCCGGTTTGCATCAGCGGCTCGCCCTGCGTTCCGTACAACATCTTCCAGGACGGGGGCGTGACGCAGGATGCGTTGGCGTACCTCTATACGGACGGCACGGCGTATGGCACGACGTCGCTGCGAACGGCGCACGCCGATTTCACGGCTGATCTCGGCCAGTACGGCTTGAAGCTCCGCGGGGCCAGTGAAGGTCTGTCGCTGAACGTCGGTTACGAAACCCGCCTGGACAAAGTCAAGTTCAAGCCAGACGATGCCGAGCTGAGCGGACTGCTCTCCGGATTCGCCGGTGCATCGGTCTCCATCGACAAATCCCTCAGCGTGAACGAAAACTTCGCCGAGATACGCATTCCGCTGCTCCAGGACAAACCGCACGTCAAAGACCTCAGCATCGACGCCGGGTTCCGCCGCTCGGATTATTCGACGAGCGGGGTCGCGAACACCTCGAAGTTCGAGGTCCAGTTTGCGCCGGTGAACAGCGCTCGACTGCGAGCCTCGGTGAACAAGGCCATCCGGGCGCCGAGCATCATCGAGCTGTACAACCCGCAGTTCATCGGTCAGATCACCATCGGTGCCGATCCGTGCGCCCCGACGTTGGATTCCAACAACGCCATCGTCCCGGCCGTAAACTCGTTGCAGCAGTGTCTGAACACGGTGCGGCCGGATCAGGCCGCCGCCTTCACGGCTGCCTACGGCAACGGTGGCACGACGAATCAGATCCCTCAAGGCACGGCGAGCCAGCTATCGCAGGTTCAGGGGGGCAATGAAAATCTGCACCCCGAAACGCGCAAACACGTACAGCATCGGCGTGACGCTCACTCCCGAGCGCCTGAAGGGATTCACCGCCAGCATCGACTACTGGCACGTGAAAATCGACGACGAGGTGAATACGCTGCCCGCGGGCGTCATCCTGAACGGCTGCCCCGACACCGGCGATCCTATCTTCTGTAGTCAGCTGATCCGCCAGCCCCAGACGTTCTCGCTGCAAGGCGCCAGCGTCGAAGGCGGCGGCTACATCCTGCAGGCCAGTCTGAACATCGCGAGCGTGGAGACCGGCGGTATCGACTTGCAGGGGGCTTATCGCCTCGACTTGCAACGCCAGGGCTCGTTGACGCTGGCGTGGGCCGCCTCCTACATGCTCGACAACAAGACCACGCCGTATGTCGGTGCGCACACCTACGACTGCGCGGGCCTGTTCGGGCTCACTTGCCAGACGGTCAATCCGAAGTGGCGGCACACCCTGCGGGCCACGTGGGAGACGCCGAAGGGTCTGGCGACGACGCTGAGCTGGCGTCACATCTCCGAAGTGAAGGAGGACAACAACGACTCGGACCCGACGCTGAACAACTCCTCCTTCGCCGGGTACGATCCGTTCAACGCCAAGATCGGTGCGCGCAACTACCTGGATCTCGCAGCGACGTACGCGTTGAAGAAGGTCGAGCTCCGGGCGGGCATCAACAACCTTACCGACAACGATCCCCCGCTCTTGGGATCGGAGATCGTCGGCGGTGGTTCGCCGAACACCTACTCGACCTATGACATGTTCGGTCGCCAGGTGTTCGCTGCCTTCAACCTGAAGTTCTAATCGCCCGAGCGGAGTAGGAACAAAGGGCCGGCGCCGTAGGCGCCGGCCTTTTTTTAGTGGCGGTTAGCCACCCGGGAAATTCTTCCGCCACACGGCCGCGAGCCGATCGAGCGTTTCGGCCTTCGTCGCGATCGCCAGCAACCGCGGGGCGTGCTCCGCGAACCACGTACGCCCCGGGCGCCAGCGCGTCATTACCGTGACGTACACGTCCAGGGCCGAGAATCTGCTGCCGAGGAACCAGGGCTCTTTGGCATTCTCCTCGAGCAACGAATAGAGCCGGCACGCGTATCGATCGACCGCCTCCTTGAAGCGTTGCTGCGCGTCGACCACCTCGACGAAACGCGACGGATCGTCCGCGTACGTATAGGTGGGATACACATTCGCGACCAGGAAGATGAGCCAACGGAGGAACACCGGCCGCAGCGGATCTCCCGCGCGCGGCACCAGCGCGTCGTCGTTCGCCAGGTCAGCGAGAAACAACGTAATGGCAGCGCTCTCGGTCATGACCGTTCCGTCCGCGAGCACGAGCGTCGGCACCTGCGCGAGGGGGTTCACGGTCGTAAGCCGTCGACGCGACTCGGCGGATTTGAACAGGTCGCCTACCTGTTCGAAATCGTATTCGAGGCCGTACCACGCGAGCTGGGCCTCGACGATCGCCGAGCCCCAACCGCGTTCGCCGTAGAGTTTCAATTCTGCGTCAACCTTCGCGCGCGCCCCCGATACGATACCGCGCGGTCAACGTCGGCACGTTCGCGCTGCTCACTGCCGTCGCGAGCACCTGACGATAGCAACTCCTCGACGCCATCACATCCGCGAGCGCCCGCCTCTGGCCCACCTCGCACACCGAACGCGAGGCTGTACGCAAGCGAGCGTACAAAGCTTCCACGCCAGCAGGCGTATTGAGATTAAGATCCGCGTAACTAACGGTGACACTCGGCATCTGCGCGGCCGCCTCTGGTCCCTGCGCATTCACGGCGAAGGAGCCAGTCGTCAGCAGGCCAAACGCCACGATGCCGGGTGCGTATTTTGCGATGAACTTGAACATAGTGCCTCCCGAAACAGTTAACCTCTATTCGTCGACACGCCGCGTTGGGCGGTATCTCGATGCGCGTTATTTTGCCCCGTAGCGCAGCGGCGGCAATTCGATTGTCTGAAGCATCGTTCAGTTGTTCTGAAGGAGGGAACAACGTGAAGAAGAAGACCACGGCGCAACACGACAGGCCTTCGGCGCGCTCCGCGCGACTGCCCTTGAACGCGGTACGGGTGTTCGAAGCCGTCGCGACCCAACGCAGCTTCAGCGAGGCCGCGGAAGCCCTGCACGTCACGACAGCCGCAGTCAGCATGCAGATCAAGTCACTTGAGCAATACCTGCAAGTGAAACTGTTTCACAGGAATCGGCGCGACGTGCAGTTGACGGCCGAGGGCGAGTCATTGCTGCCGTATGTGCGGCGTGGCCTGGACGAGCTCGAGCACGGCTTTCGGGCGATCAAATCGGCGCGCAGTGGTGCGTTGGCCATCAGCGTGCTCGGCTCCTTCCTGCAAGCGTGGCTGCTGCCACGTCTCACGACTTTTAACGACGAGGTGCAACCGAACATCGATTTGCAGATTGTCGCCTCGGCGACGCTCGCAGATTTCGCGCGCGACGACGTGCAGGTGGCGATTCGCTTTGGCCGCGGTGGCTGGCCACGTGTTCACGCAGAATGGTTGATGGACGAGTGGCTCGTGGCCGTCTGCACGCCTGAGCTCTTGAAGCGCCACGGCCGTTTAAGCGGCCCCGGCGACACCGGTAGTTACCCCCTCGTGCACAGCTCGAGCGAACCGTGGGACATCTGGCTCACAGGCATAGACGAGGATAAGGACATCTGGCCAGTCACAACGGGCACGGCCTTCGACAATTCGGTCGCGGTCGTGCATGCGGCCAGGCAAGGGCTGGGTCTCGCGCTCGCGCGTTGGTCGTTGGCCGCCGATGACATCGCGAAGGGGCACGTGGTGCTCGCGCATCCGCAAGCATTGCGGTTCACTCGCAGCTACTACTTCGTCTGCCCCGAATCGTATCTAACGCTGCCGAAGGTAGCGGCCTTTCGCAAATGGCTGCTTACAGCCGCGGAGTCGTCGCCGAAGCCCGCCGACTGAGAGCGCGCACACGTTCACCCTGACCCGACCGCGGAACGGCGCGAGAGATCCGTTAGGGAGACGGGGAGGGGGAAGACTAGAGATCGGCGGCGGCCGCGTGCTCTCGATTGCACTTCCAGCATGTTTCGAACGAAAGCGGATTCAGCTCGCCGCAACCTGAACACTTCCAAGGTTCGCCTGCATTCGATGGAGTATGGAGCTCCTTGATGAGCTGAAGGGCGCGGTCTCCGTCCGCGTCATTCGACACCCATACCTCGGTGTACGGAGTGCCGATGTTCCCGCGCAGTTTCTCGACGGTCTGGGATCTGATGTCGTGCTGGGACAGCAGATTTTTGATCAACGTCGCGTCAGCGAGCGACGTGGCGACGAATACGTTTCTCATCGGGCCTCCCTTCGCTATTGGCACCGATTGGCGAGCAGATCGTCGATCTCGTCCACGAGCGCCTTGGGCGCCACCAATGCCGCCTTGTTCGCGCGACCGTTGCACCACAGGTCGCGAGCCAACGGCTCCGTATTCAGGAAGTCCGCCCATGCCTTTGCCCGATCGCTCGGACGGACACAGTTGTCCATTTTTCCGTAGGGCCCCCACGACTGCATGTGCCCATCCGGCATCACGATCACGTGCCCATGCATGAACTTCGCCGAAGCGTCGTGCGGTTCCGTTGACACTCCGCGCGCACGAAGATCGGCCCGCAAATCGAAGCCGCAGACCTCGATGACGTCGCCAGGCTTCACGAGGCGTTCTTCGGCGGTCATCTTGTTGAAACTGAGAATCCGCTGGAGTCGGCCGGGAAACGGCCCCTCGACGCTCCAGCGTTGAACCCGTCCGCCGGCCGTCGTCTCCTCCAGCTCGATCATGGCGTGGGGACTGATGGGCTGGTACCGCACAACGGTTCCCTTCACCCAAAGGGGTGTCGAGACGTCGAACATGCCGAGGGAGTGATGGGCCTGAACGGCCCCCGCGATGGCCACCGCGGAAATCCACGCTGCTGCCGCCGCCGTTCTGGCGAGATGCGTCTTCATTCAAACCCCCATGCGGGTCCGAAGTGAAAAGTGCGCTACAGCTCGATCCGCCCCGTGCTATCGCCGAAGCTCTCGTGCTGTAGCCCGTACAAGCCGAGCACGCCGAGCAGCAGGTTACTGGCGGGCATCGTCTTCGACGGATACGCGAGGTGCCGGTCGCCCTTGAGCCGCCCGCCTGCACCGCCGATCAGCACGTGCGGCACGTCGTAGTGCAGGTGCTGATTGCTGTTGCCCATGTTCGAGCCATACAACGTCAGCGAGTGATCGAGCAGCGTGCCGTCGCCTTCCGGGATCTTGCGCAGCTTGTCGATGAAGTACGCGAGCGTCTGCACGTGGTAGCGGTTCAGCTTCGCGAATTCGAGAATGTGCGCCGGATCCTCGGCGTGATGCGAACCGCCGTGAAAACTGATCGTGGTGCCGGCCTCGGGATAAACGCGGCCCGTGAGGTCGCGCGCATACAACAGCGTGGCCACGCGCGTGATGTCGGCCTGGTACGCGAGTGCGAGCAGGTCGAACTGCAGCTTGATGTGCTCGGCGAAGCTCTCCGGCACGCCCGCAGGCACGCTCATGCTGGGCGCTTCCTTCGAGGCCTGCGCCGCGATGCCGAGCCGGCGCTCGATCTCGCGCACGTCGTCGAGATACTGCTCGAGCCGCGTGCGATCGTAGCTCGCGACCGTGTTGCGCAACCCGCCGAGATCGTCGGCCAGCGAGTCGAGCACGCTGCGCTGCTGCGCGCGCCGCAGCGCGCGGACTTCGGGCGTCGCGCCGTCGCCGAACATGCGCTCGAACACCACCTGCGGGTTGATCTCCATCGGCAGCGGCCGAGTGGGCGTCTGCCACGAGATCGTGTTCGTGTAGACGCAGCTGTAACCTTCGCCGCAATTGCTCGAGTTCGCGCCGGGGTCTTCCACGGCGAGCTGCAGCGACGGCAGCAGCGTGCCCTGGCCGAGCTCCGCGGCGATGACCTGATCGAGCGTGGTGCCCGCCTCCACGTCGGCGCCTGTGGCCTTGCGCGGCTTCACGCCGCACAGGATACGCGGAAGCGACGAAGTGATCGGCACCCGTGACACCCGGCGGATTCTCGGAAGCCGTGGCCCACAGCCCGCTCGTGATGACCGTACGATCGCGGAACGGTGCGAGCGGCTCGTAGATATACGGAAACTTGAAGCCTTTGGCCGACGACTCCGGCACCCAGTAACCGGGCGCAGCGCCATGCGGCACGAAGATGCCCGTGAAGCGCGTCGGCGCGACGCCTTCCGCGCGTGCGATAGGCGTAAGCGCCGGCACCATCGCGTCGAGCAGCGGCAGCGCAATCGTCGACCCCAATCCGCGCAGCACCGTGCGCCGCGACAGATGCTTCTTCGTGATGAATCTCATCGTGCTTCCTCCTGCGGCCGCAACCGTGCGCTGTCGCCGGCGCTTCACGGCTCACGGCCGGACCGAGCTTCGTGGCTGAGCCGGAACGCGTCGCTGGCCGTGATGGCCGCGACGAGCGAGCCGAGCTTGTAGTCTTCCTTGGCGCCGGCGGCGACGATCGCGCGCACGGCCGGCATGTCGTAGTACTCCACGCCGCGGCCGAGCGCGTACGTCATGAGCTTCTCCGTCAGGTTCGTGACGTAGCGCTCCTTGTACTTGAGCACCCAGTTACGCAGCTGCGTCGGCCCGCTCAGACTCGGTGCCGTCGTACATCGTGACCGATGGATTGATCGGCGACGTGCCGTCGAGGGTGCGGTAATGGCCCGACCGCATCGAACGGCTCGAGCGCAAAGCCGAACGGATCCATCAGCGCGTGACATGCGGCGCACGTCGGGTTCTTGCGGTGCTCCTCGTACTGCTCGCGCAGCGTGGGCTCGCGCGCGTTGCCGGCGGCGTCCGTTTTCTTGTCCTCGAGCTTCGGCACGTTCGGCGGCGGCCGCGGCGCCGGCACGCCGAGCAGCGTCGACATGACCCAGTTACCGCGAATCACCGGCGCCGTGCGTCCCGGCTGCGACGAGATCGTCAGGATGCTGCCCTTGCCGAGCAGACCGCGGCGCAGATCGAGCTCGGGCCCGAGCGTCACGCGCTGGAACTCGCTGCCCTGCACGCCCGGAATGCCGTAATGCTTCGCGAGTCGATCGTTCACGAACGTGTAGTCCGCCGTCAGCAGATCGAGCACGCTGCGGTTCTCGTCGAGAATGCTCGCGAAGAACAGCTCGGTCTCGGTGCGGAACGCCTGCCGCAGGTTGTCGTCGAAATCCGGGAACGCGGCGACCACGGGCTGCTGGCTCTCGAGATTGCGCAGCGACAGCCACTGGCCGGCGAAATTCTTCGTGAATGCAGCCGAGCGCGGGTCGGCCAGCAAGCGCTTCGTTTGCGCCGCGAGCACGGCGGGCTCGTGCAACTTGCCCTGCTCCGCCAGCGTCAGGAGCTCGTCGTCCGGAATGCTGCTCCACAGGAAGAACGACAACCGCGACGCGAGCTCGAGGTCGGAGAGCGCGTACGACTCGCCCTCGGCGAGGTTCTTTGGCTCCGCTTCGAGCCGGTAGATGAACTTCGTGTCGACGAGCACGCGCTGGAGCGCCATCTCGACGCCGGCGTCGAAGCTACCGCTCTGCTCGCGGCCGCGCGCGTAGAAGTCGAGCACTTTCTGCACGTCGTGCTCGGTCTCGAGGCCGCGGAACGCGCGCCGCGTCAACGCGGTCACGATCTTCCGCGCGCAACTCGGCTCGTCGGCCACGTTCTCGGGATGGCACACGAAGATGCGGTCGCGCGCCACCGAATGCACCGCGCCCTGCGCCTCGCGTTTCACGACAAAGGGCCCGTCGACCCGCACGCTGCCGATGTGCGGATAGAACGTGAAGCCCGGCAGCCCGCCGGTTTCGATCGTGCTGCGCTCGAACGCGTTGTTGAGATCGAGCAAAGGCGCGTAGTCCGTCGCGAGGAACGTCACGCCAATCTTGTGAGGCCCGGCCGAGACCGGCATCTTCACGTCGATGGTCTTCAGATCGCCGCTGAAGCCGAAGCCGCGGTTGATGCCGAACTCCTTGTCCCAGTCGAACTGCGCAACGGGCGCGTCGTCGACGAACACCTGCAACTGCTCGCCGCGCACCTCGCCGAACGGGCGGAAGTTGCCCATGTTGCCCAAGTTCACGGAGAAGACTTTGAAGGTGTACTCGCCGTCGACCGGGAAGTAGTGGCTGACGGCCAAGCCGCCGCGCGTGCCGAACGGCAAGCCCTCGACGTGGTAGTTCTGCGTCGTGTCGGTCGCCACGCGATACGTCGTCTGCACTGGGCTATCGATGTCGCCGAGCGCGAGGCGGCTGATCTTGCCCGCGGCCGCCAGATACGCCTCGAGCAGCGCAGGCGAGAACGTCAAGGCGCCCGCCTGATTGTCGAAACCGCGGCTCGAGTCGTCGGACGGCAGGAACTGCGCTGCGTCGACCTCGATGCCCGTTAAATCGCGAACCGCGTTCGCGTACTCGGCGCGATTCATGCGATGCGCGCCGGGCGCCGGGAAATGCGGCTTGTAGCCCTGATCGAGCTCCGCCGAAAGCCAATGAATCATGTCGGCGTACGTTGCGGCGTCGGGGCGCTTGCCGCCATCGCGCGGCGGCATCATGCCGGAGCCGAGCTTGCGCAGCACTTGCTCCCACACGGCCGCGTCGGCGCGCACGTCGGCGAGGTTCCGCTTCTCGAGCGAGAGGCCGCCGGTCTTGTCGTTGTCGTTGTGACAATCGAGGCAGAACTTGCCGATCGTGGCCGTGTGCTTCGCGACCTGCTGCTCGTGCGACGGCGCGCAGCCCGCGAGCAGCGCCAGCTAATGCAGACAACGATGAGGCGCATTGCGTTCACGGCACTATCGGACTGCTGCGGTCGACGCTCGAGCGCTCGCCGCCCACCATGAGCTCGATCGCGTAGTTGGCCTGCTGGCACACGTACTCGAACAGCTCGACGCCGGGGTCGCGCTGCAGATTGAAGCCTCCGGTCCAGTCCGCCGTGTAAGCGCCCGGATCGTGCACGGTGATCTCGTACGCGATGGTCTCCGAATCCGTGCGCTTGAACCGTTCGACCGTGTGCATGGCCACGGTGTGCGGCAGACCGCGCCGGTCGAGCCAGAAGCTCTCGTTGAAGCCCGTGCTGTCGACGACGAGCGTGTCGCCTTCCCACCAGCCGATCGAGTGGCCGTAGTAGCTCGGCTCGAGATCGCTTGGGATGCGAGCGGCCGTCGGTGTAGACGATGCGAAACGTGTGCGGGCCGCCGATATCGAAGATGTAAACGCGGCGCCTGCTCGGGCAGCTCCACGAACTCGACGCCGTACGGCGTCTGGAATTGCCGCGCCGTGCCCGAGGCTTTGCAGCGCGTGTGCGGCTCGAGCTCGCTCTTCTGGCGCATAGTCGAAAAGCGCCTTGGCCCATGGCTGGAACGGCACCGTGGCCGCCGGCGAGATCGGCTCCGTGATGCCGAACAGCGGCGCGAAGACGCCCTTCTCTTCCTTCGTGGCTCCGCCGAGCACGGCGTGCCCGTCGGCCGCGCGCGGCGCGGGCCCCGGCGGCGGCAGCTTCGGATCGCGCGGCCGTTTTTGCGCGAGCGCAGGATCCGCCAGCACCAGCGCCGCGAGCACCGCAGCGGTCAGCGAGCAGAGCGAGTTTGCCGCGCGGGTTGCGCATCGACTACTGGTTCGCCGCGCGCCGGCACTCGAGGCCGCATCGAGCGTCTGGCCCGGGACGCCCGCCCGTCGACGTCAGCGTCACGGTGCGCGCGTTCATCCGGTTCGCGCCGTTGCGAGCGAGAAAACCGTCGATCGCTGACTTCCTCGCCGATCTTCAGCGTCTCGCGACGCCAGCCGCTACGCTGCAGGCCGTGCGGCGGGCCCATCTCGGCGCCCCAGTTCTTCACCTGGCCCGTGGCCGGGTCTTTCACGTTGACGTAGAACCACACGTGCGGGATTCGTCCACTCGACCTTCGTCACGATGCCCGTCAACTTGACCGGCTTCGCGGCGTCGAACTCCGCGGAGAACGAATGGTGTGCGAACGCGGTACCCCCGTACGCGAACGCTGAAGCCGACGAGCAGCACGGCAATGTTCCGAACGGTCATACGTCAGTCCTCCCCAAACCAACACCCCACGGTACACAAACCTTAGGCCCGTTCACGACCGGTTGTCCTGGCAGAAATACACCGGCAGCTCCTCGCCCCCGACCCACTTCAGCTCCCAGCCGCTCGACCACGGCTTCGGGTATAGGCGCCGGGATCGTTGATCGTGACTTCGTAGCGCAACGTGTCGAGGTTCGGTCGCGAGAACCGCTCCACGAGCGAGAGCTTATCCGTATGGGGCAAGCCGCCGTTGCTGAACCAGAAATCCTCATTGAAACCGCTGGTCTCGACGACGAGCGTATCGCCCTCCCAGTGGCCCACGGCGCGGCCGTAGTACAGCGGGTTGTCGTCGTCGCCCTGCACCTGGCCCTGCCGCGCGCGGCCGTCGAGATAAATGATCCGGTAGTTGCGATTGCCGCTGCCGACCAGCACGAACATGCGTTTGCTCTTGCGGTCCTCGACGAACTGCACGCCGTACGGCTGCTGGAACTGCCGCACCGCACCCGGCGGCTTGCAGTTCAGGAACGCCGGGTCGTCGGCGAGATGCCGCTGCTGCCGATGCTGATACAGACCGAGCGCCCAGGGCTGGAACGGCGCCACCTGCGGCGCGTCGGTGAGCTTCGCGAGCACGCCGTCTGCGTTCATCGACACCTTGGCGCCGGCCTGCATCAGCACCGAGCTCGTCGGATAGCGCCCAATAGCCGCCGGCGCTGGTCGGCGCACCGAGCTGCGGCGTGCCATCGGGCCAGCGCGGCGTGGGCCGCGCCACCTCCGGCGGCTCGCGGCGCCGTGTCGATCACGTTCAGCACGCGCCGATTCGTGGCGGCCTGCGATCACGTTCGAGCCCCAGAGCTGGCGCGTGCCGTCGCGCGCCGCGATGCCGTCGACCTTGATCGCGTCGCCGGGCGCGAGTGCGGTGCGGCTCCAGCCGCTCTTCTTCAAGAGCACCGTGCTCTCGAGCTCGACGGCCCAGTTCTCCACGGACTTGTCGGGTGCGGTGACGTTGAAGAACACGTGCACGTGCGGATTGCGCCAATCCACCGAGGTGACGATGCCGGCGAGCGACAGCGGTTTGGTGTCGTCGAACTTCGCGGCCAGCGCGTGATGCGCTGCGGCACCGCGCGCGACGAGCGCCGCTGCGAGCAGTGCACCCATGCGTGCTGCCGTTCGCGGGTTCATTGCCGCGCGACCGCGAACTTGCCGTGGCCTTTCTGGCTCGACCACGTGCCCATGATCTGCGCGATTGGGCAGCTCGAGATTCTCGATGTGCCCTTCGATCACGTAGTGCACCGCGGCACCGGATTTGTCTTTCGCATCCGCCTCGATCTTCACGACCCAGCCGTTCGGATCGAGCGACGCCTTAGTCAGCGGAATGTTGTCGGTGCCGGGATTGATCATGCCGGTCACGGCTTTGCCGTCCCAGTCCAGGATCAGCAGGATGTTGTCGCCGTGGACCTGGTTGCCGGTCCACTCGCCGAGCCACGAGCCCTTCAGCGGATGGCCCTCCTGCGCGACACGCCGCGCCCGCGAGCCCAACGCCCATAGCCACCGCAACCAGCAACGTCTGCAACGGCTTCATGCGCTCTACCGCCTACTCAACCGCAGCTCAAAAGACCGATCGACAGCGGCGCCATCTCCGCGTGATCGTCGCAGCCGGGGTGCGTTTCACCGGGCCCCGCGATCGCGACCGAGCGACAACTGCGGCGCACTATGTTGCCGCTCGCCGTTTGCATCTCGAGCACCTTCGCGCTCGGGCACACCGCGTGCACGCGCTGCTCGCAATCGACGTCGCCGACCTGCGCGCAGGCGAACAGGAACACGCGCGCGCCGCTCTCTCTGCTGATAGCCCCAGAACACCATTTCGTTACCGACGCGACCCGCCTCTTTGCGTGCGCTGTGCGCCCGCGAGCGCCGGGAAGATGTCCGTCGGCGACTGCGAGAACACGATCTCCGGCCCCTGCGTGACATTCATTTCGGGTACGAGTGGCGCCTCGGCCGCCGCTACAGCGAGACCGGCGGCCAGCAGGCCGATGAGAATGACTGCTCTGTGCACGTTCCAGCCCCCCAGGGCGCGACGAGACACCAAATACTAGGCCGATGGGGGCCGCCATGCGAGAGGCCGGCGGCTCCGGGTATTACTTAATAGCCGAGCCGCACCACGCCCTGCTTCATGCCCTCGACGGTGCCGGTCGTGAGCCACTCGAGCGAGGCGCGAAACAGCAGCAGGTGATTGGCCTCCCACATCGCGTTATGCGACGAGCAGCCGAGGTCGATCAGCACCTTGTCCTCGGCGCCGAGATCCGCGAAATACTCACGGACGCGCTCCGGCGCCACCTGCTTGTCGTGGGCTCCGGCCACCATCAGCGTGGGCGTCTTCATGTTGTCGACCGCCGCTTTGCCGAAGCCCCACACGGTGGTAGTTCGGCGCGCGGCGCACGCCCTGCCCCCAGCTCGCACCGACGGGATCCGAGGCCAGCATCGCGCTCCCATACCGCATCGGCCGCGGCCTGCTCGTACTGCTTCGCGCAGCCGACCTGCCGGTTCCAGTTCGCCGTGAACTCGGCTGTGCGATTGCGCGTTGAATGCGATGCCCGCCGCCGGATTCGTGGCGGGCGGTTGCTGACCCGAGGCCGCGATTGTACGCGGGCGCCAGCAACACGAGCTTCGCGACCTTCGCGGGGTTACGCGACGCGTAGCCGCCCGCGCGCGGACCGCCGAGCGACCAGCCGATCAGGTTCACGCGCGGCACGCCGCGCAGCGCGCGAACGTACTCGACGACGGCGTCGATGTCGTCCCAGTCCGACGCGATCGTCGTGAGCTGCGCCGTATGTTTCGCCGCGCACGGCTTGCGGCCGAGCGAGTTCTGCTGCTCCGGCGACAGATTGCACGAGTCGTTCATGACGTGCCGGCCGCGTCGAGCGGCCGTAGCCCGTCATGTCCATCGAGAACACGTCGAAGCCGGCGGAGGCGAGATAGGCCATCCAGCTGTAGTCGCCGTACGGCACATCGAACGCGACCTCGGCCGGAGTACCCGCGCCGTGCACGAACAGCACGACGCGATCGTCGGCCGGCGCTCCGCGCAGCACCGTGGCCGGCTTCACGCGCTCGCGCACGTAGATCTCCGTCGTCTGACCCGCGATCGTCGGCACGGCCGACATGATTCGCGACGTAGTGATCGACGGTGAGGATCTTCTGGCTGTCTTCGGCCGCAACCGGCTGAGCGAGCAGGCGCTCGAGCGGCGAACCGGCCACGAGAACGGCGGCCAGCGCCGCGGTGAACGTTGCTCTACGCACGCGAAAGCCCCCAAGGATGACCGACCGATATCGTCGCAGGTCTCACCGGTTGCGCCTAGCTCGGACGGCCGTGCCGCTGGCGCCCCTGCGCTTACTTCTTCGTCGGAACCGGTAGCCCCGCAGACCCTCAGGTTCACCGAGAACAACGAGCTGCGCGTCGTGAAGTACAGTGTTCGCCAGTCGGCGCCGCCGAACGCGACGTTCGTCGTGGCAGCCTGGCCGTGGACGATGCGGCCGAGCTTCTTGCCGCGGGAGTCCATGATCCAAAGGCCGCCCGAACCGCCGCAGTAAACGTTGCCGAGCGTGTCGACCTTGAGGCCGTCCGGCACGCCCGGCTCGGCGCCGTTCAAGTCTGCGAACACGCGGCCGGTCTCCTTCGCTACGGAGCCGTTCGCCTGCACGTCATAGGCACGCACGACCCGCGCGCGGCTGTCGGCAAGATAGAAGACACTTTCGTCGGGCGAGAACGCGAGGCCGTTCGGTCGCACGACATTGTCGAGGATCAGAGACATCGTGCCGAGATCCGCGGACACGCGGTAGACGCCGGCGAACGTCAAATCCCACTGCTCGGGCAGGGCATTGCCGCCCGGATCCGTGAAGTAGACGGCGCCGTCGGATTTCACGATCACGTCGTTCGGACGCAGCAGACGCTTGCCACCGAAACTATTGGCGATGACCGTGAGGCTGCCGTCGAGTTCGTAGCGCGTAACGCGGCGGGTCAAGTGCTCGGCGGATACGATGCGCCCCTGCAGATCGCGCGTGAGCCCGTTCGCTTCGTTGGTCTTCTCGATCGCGACGCTGACGCCTTTGCCGGGCGTGTACTTCAGGCGCCGTGCCGTATTGATGTCGTTGAACAGCAGGTAGCCGCTTTCCGCGATCCACACGGGTCCTTCGGCAGGACCGATGTCGCCACCGTAGCCGTCTGCGAGCATTCGAATGGGCTCGGCGGTGTCGATGATCTTGGCGAGCTCCGGCGCAAGCTGCTCGATGCGCATGGCCCCTTGCGCCCAGGCGCTGCGAAGACCGCCCGTCAACGCGAGGCCACTCGCAGCACCCGCAATGCTGAACACGTCGCGACGCGAGATTTCGTTGCGCATTCTGCCCCCCTCGGCGACCCCGCCTGGCGGTCGCATTTCCCATGCCGGAGCGTAGCCGTTCAGCCACGGCGCGGCAATTTGCGGAGCGCGAGCCTGACACCGCCGAGCGTAAGCTCGGCGCGCGACGCTACTAGCCCCTTGGCGCGGGCTTGCCGACAGCGAGCATGAGCGCGGCGAGTGCCGCGTCGTTATCCGTACCGCTCGCGTGCAATTGCGTGACGACGCCCGCGCGATCGGCGGCCGAACGGTTCTGGCTCAGCTTGAACTTGCCTTCGATCGCGCGTACGCGAATCTCGATACCGACGATTCCGGCCAGGCGACGGCGGTCGTAGTTCGGCACCCAAGGCGCCGCGCGGCCCTGCTCGAACTTCGCTGCGAGCGCTTCAACGTGATGCCCCGTCGCATCCGCGTCGTCGACTACGCGCCCGCTGCCGTAGACGTGCGCCACTGCGTAGTTCCACGTGGGCACGCCCGCATCCGTATACCACGTGGGCGAAATGTACGAGTGCGGACCGGCGAAGATCGCGAGCACCTCCGCCGGCGACTCGAAGTGGCGCCACTGCGGATTCGCGCGCGCGAGATGGCAGTGCAGCAAGCCGGCCGCGCGGTCGTAGAGAAACGGCACGTGGCTCGCGAACGGCACGCCGTCGACGCTCGTTACGAGCGTGCCCGAAAGAGTGCGCGTCGATGAACGCGGCGAGCGTCGTCGGATCGTTCTCGGCGAAGTGCTGCGGGACATACATGGCGTGCATCCCTCCAAAAACCGGCGGCCAGTCTAGCCGGCGGCGGCACCGAACCGCGAGTCGTGTCAGCCGCGGCGGCGTTTGGCATACTGCGCCTACCTTCAATCCCGCGTGGAGACAATAATGACGACGAAAATCCTGCGCCTCTCATCCACCTTGCTGGCGATCGGCCTCGCGGCCGGCTCCGCGTTCGCCCAGCCGGCAGGCGGCCGACCCCCGCTGGCCCAACTCGTCGTCGAGAGCACGGCGTTCGAAGACGGCGGCATCGTGCCGGACAAATACGCGGGCCGGACGGGCACGCAGCCGGGCTTCAAGTTCTCGAACGCGCCGGCGACCGCGGTTAGCTACGCGATCATCTTCCACGACCTCGATGTCGGCCTGAACAATGGCACCGGCGACGTGCTGCACTGGATCGTGTGGAACATCCCGGCATCGGCAGGCGGCATTCCCGAGGGCAGCCTGCCCGCGGGCGCCGTGCAGGGGAAGAACATCGCGGGCGCGAACGCATACTTCGGCCCGGGCGCGCCCCCGGGGCCGCGCTATCACCACTACACGTTCGAGATCTACGCGCTGAACGCGAACCTGGATCTGCCGAACACGGCCGGCCGTGACGAGCTGCTGGCCGCGATGGCCGGCAAGGTTGTCGCGAAGGCCGCGTACGTCGGCCGCTTCAAAGGCAAGCCGGCCCCGTGATGCTCGCGTGCCCCCGGCCGCCACTCTGGCCGGGGGCACCGCTCTCATTCAAACGGGTCAGTCAACAGGGCCGGACGGGCGATTCGCAAGCCAGCGGCTCGTCGCAATCAGCCACAGAAAGAAGATTGCCGCGGCAATCCGTTGAGAAAGACCGATATTGGTCCCGTTCACGCCACCCATCAGTCCCGTTTGCAGAATCGCAGTGCCCACGATGACGACCGTGGCCACGATCTGCCCCAAATTCGCGAGCCGAGCTCCGGGCAGGTTCCAACAAGCCCACGCGAGCAACCACGGGACGAAAAACGTGAGCAGGGCAACTCCGAACGCACTATGAAGAGGGTTCGGCAACGGAAAGAGGCCGGCGAAAATCAGGTTTACGCCAAACAGCGCGACGAAAATGCCTATCGTCGTAGCAAGCCCGCCTCTTCCCGACAGGCGTTTCACGGCAAGATAAAATCCTAGCGCAGTCGCGAAGAACACGAGTCCGGTCACTATGGACATCGCGCCGAAAGCCTCTGGATGCGCCGCGTTGGCCATGCCGAGTTCGCTGGCGAATTGACGCATGTGGCTGTACCCCGGCTGTAGAAACCCGAGAAGGGTCAGACGTTCCAAAGTAAAGAACCGTCGCCAGCCAACTGGTTGCGAGGAGCGCCCGCTCCTTTGTCGATACGTCGGAGCACATTTCTGGAACTGCCTTTTTCACGCTGAACTACACCAGCTATACGTGTGGCTAACTGACTTATTACAGGGACACCCTCGGTCGCTTCGACCGATGGCGCGTGATCTTCAGGGTTCGCGCTGCCAGCGGTAGTCCATCTGCCGTGCGGTGCGACGCGCAAGTGACTCGCCTGCGAGACGCTCGACGAGGTGCAAGCTCATGTCGATGCCGGCAGAAATGCCGGCCGAAGTGACGACGTTGCCCTGCTCGACCCACCGTACCGCCGAATCGACCAGAACGCCCGGAAAGCTCTTGCGAAAATCGTCGACGTCTTCCCAGTGTGTCGTCGCTGTCTTGCCGTCGAGCACACCGGCCTTCGCGAGCAAAAACGCGCCTGTGCAGACGGAAACCGTGAGCCGCGCTTCGGCGGCGTGCGCCGCGATCCATTCGATGACTGCGGACTTGCCAAGCTCATCGGTCACCACGCCGCCCGGCACAATCAGCACATCTATGTGCGGCTCGCGGCCGAACGTGTAGCTCGGCACGATCGAGAGTCCGCCGCGCGCTTGCACGTTGTTGTCCGCGGCGACCGTGAAGGTCGCGAAAGGCTTGTCGGGGCGCGCAACGCGTTCAGCCGTCGTGAACACCTGAAACGGCCCCGCAAAATCGAGCACTTCTACGTCGTCGAACACGAAGATGCCGACGTTCAGCGTCACCGTCTCCATCATTCAGCTCCGTCGGTCACGGGAAGCGCGTCAGTAGCTCAGGTCCGGCACGCGCTTCAGCACGCTCTGCTCGACCTGATTGATGAGCCCGGCGCCCTTGCGCAGGAACTCGGCCACGCCTTCCGGGCCGAGCGTCTTCGCGAGCGGCGGTGGACCGTCGAGCGGCGCGAAGTCGCTGTAGAACATGTTCAACGTGATGAGGTTCGGCTCGTCGCCCTGCACGGAGGTCGTGACCGACCACCCGGCGAACGTGCCGTTTTGCTGCGCGCGTCGCGCCAGCGGCATCATCTCCGTGCGGACGAAGTTCATGTAGTCGCCCGCGCGGCCAGGCATCGCCCGATAGCGGCTCACGAACAACGTGCCCGCCGCGCCGGGGTTCAAGAAGAATTCATCGCGACTGTTCTCGATGCGGCTGTGCGACCCATCGATGCAGTCGCGCAGCCGTGCGTTCAGCGTGGCCGCTGCCCGCGCGCCGAGCGCCTTCTCGAGCAAATCGGGCCCGTCGAACTCGGCAAACGAAGGCAAGGGCCGCACGATGACAAACTCGGTCTGGTCGCCGACGAGCGTCTCGAAGACGGTGTACTGCTTGACGCCCGCCTTCTTCAACGCGGGCACGACCTGATCGCGCTCGAGCGTGCGCCAGGTGTCGGTCATGGCCGGCTTCACGCGCACCTGCGTGACGAGCAGGCGCGTCATGCCCGGCCCGCCTTCCTGAGCACTCGCAGCCACTGCCGCAATCAACAGCACGGTCGCCGCCGCGCACTTCCAGATTCCGCCGGTCCTCAACATCGTTGGCCTCCGTTCAGGCGCTCACTCGCTACTGCAGTCCTGGCGGGCGCCCGATCGCGCTGGGCTAGTTCTTTGGCGTCGACTTGCCGGCTTCCTGTTCGAGTTGCTTCATCCAGATGCCTTCGGGGCAATTGTCCTCGAGCATATAGTTGTCGAGCCGGCGATAGATGACGGTGACCTTGTAGTCCTTGTCCGCGTACCACTGCGGATCGTTCATCGTCATCTCATTGACGAGGATCTTGCCTTCGATTTTCGGCGGCGGCCTGTCGGGGCGCAGACCCGTGATCTTGAACTTCCCGGGGTCGTCGAGATGCCAGCGCTCCGTCACGTGGAACTCGCCGCTGTGCGGCCAGCGCGGCGCCTGCCACTCGGACACGTTGCTCGTCTCCACAACGAGTGTATCGCCCTCCCAATGGCCCACGGAGAAGCCAACGCGCTGGTCCGGAAACGAATCCGGCATCGCGCGACCGTCGAGATAGATGCGCCGTGACTGGTTCGCGAGCTCGGACAACAGCGTGATGCGTTGCGGTTGCTGTACCACTTCCATTGCGGCGCCGCCGATGCCCCACATGACGGTCGGCATGCCGGGCTCGACGCACGCGCCATTCGCTTCGTGATGAGCGACGTCGTACTTGGCTTTGAACGCGTCGGTCGCGGTCTTGCCCGCTTCGTTCAGCTTCGGCTCGATGGGAATGAAGAACGGGGCGCCGAGCCTGTCGTGCTGCACCATGCCCCACACGCCGGCGAAATCCGGAGGCGCCGCTCTCGCGTTGCTAGCCAGGACACCCGCGAACGATGCCGCGAGCACTGCGGCCAGCGTCGCCGACCCGGCCACCGTACGTGCGCCATTGGAATCCATGCTGCTCTCCCCCGCGGACCACCGGCTCGAAGCATGCAGTGGGTCTGCCTCATCAGTCCAGCCACGCCGAACAGGACTTCCTTGTCTATGCTGCCGGGACTACTCTGTGATCGCGCGTGGCGCTCGACGCCGCGCGCGTTGCTACATTGCATTGCGCCGCAACGGCGCGAGGAATCCACAGTGCCAACACCGATTCGCCGCCTCGCCATCGTCGTCGGGTCGGCCGTGCTCGCCATTGCCGCGGTCGCGTTTGCGCAGACCCTGCAGCTGCGCACCGGCGAGTGGGATTTCACCGTGACCGGTCTTGGTAGTGCGCTCGGCGCCGCGAATCTCACGCCACAAGCTCGCGCACAACTCGAGCAGCCACAGCGCTACAAGAGTTGCATCACACAGGAGGACCTCGCCGAGCTGAACCTGGGACTCGCGCCGGACGAGGACGAGGATTGCCGAGTGACGTCGCACAAGGTGTCTGGAAAAACCGCGGACATCACCCGCACCTGCCACGGCGACCAGGAGCGAACCGAGCAAATGCACCTCGAAGCCTCGTCGAACGAGACCTTGCACGCGACCATCGAGATGACCTCGGCTCGCGGCAAGGCGAGCCTGACGCTCGACGGTAAGTGGATCAGCGCAATGTGCACCGACTCCGACTAACCGACACGACCGGTCGATGACACCGACTTGAGCGCCGCCATTCACTCGACGCTAACCCATCTGCAGTGCTCGCGACCCGGTTGCGAGCAGCGGCTCGATTACGCGCCGGCCAAGAACCTCTGCCCCGCGTGTCATGCACCACTGTTCGCGCGCTACGACCTCGTTGCCGCGCGCCGCACGTTCAGCCTCGCGGCGTTGAAGGGTCGCGTGCGCTCGATGTGGCGCTACACCGAGGTGTTGCCGAAGGCCGCGCCGGTGTCGCTCGGTGAAGGGCTGACGCCGCTGCTGCACGCGCGCCGCTACGGCGAGGGCCTCGGCCTCACGAATCTGCACATCAAGGACGAGGGCTTGAACCCCACGGGCTCGTTCAAGGCGCGCGGCTTGTCCGCGGCGCTCAGCATGGCGAAGGCGCTCGGCGTGGAAACGATCGCGTTGCCGACCGCCGGCAACGCGGGCGGCGCTGCAGCCGCGTACGCCGCACTGGCCGGTTTGCGCTGCGTGGTTGCGATGCCCGCCGACACGCCGGCTGCGAACATCATCGAGGCGCGCGCATTTGGCGCCGACGTGCGCCTCGTGAACGGGTTGATCTCGGACGCCGGCAAGCTGATCGCTTCGAAAGTTGCGGAGGAAGGTTGGTACGAGGTCGCGACGCTGAAGGAGCCGTACCGCATCGAAGGCAAGAAAACGATGGGCTACGAGCTGTGGGAGGAATTCGGCGGCGAGTTACCGGACGTGATCGTGTATCCCACGGGCGGCGGCGTGGGTCTGATCGGCATGTGGAAAGCATTCGAAGAGCTGGAGGCGATGGGCCTGATCGGCAACGAGCGGCCGCGCATGATTGCAGTGCAAGCCGAAGGCTGCGCGCCGATCGTGCGCGCGTTTGCGGCGCAAGCAGCCGCATCGGAATTCTGGCAAGACGCGGCGACGGTCGCATCCGGATTGCGCGTGCCGAAAGCGCTCGGCGACTTCATCGTGCTGGCCGACGTGTACGCGAGCGGCGGCGAAGCCGTCGCGGTGAGCGACGCGGAACTCATGGACGCGTGCCGCCGGCTCGCGAAGCTCGAAGGCGTGTTCGCCGCGCCCGAAGGCGGAGCCGGACTCTTCGCCGTCGAGAAACTCGTGCACGAGCGCAAAATCGGCCGCGACGAGAGTGTGGTCGTGTTCAACACGGGCTCGGGCTACAAGTACCTCGAGGCGTGGCAGGCAGCGCTCGCACGGTGACTAGCCCACGCAGCCGTGGGGAAATTACGAGTATCGGTCCACCGGGCCTTTCGGCATGCTGAGCGCATGGTACTCGGCGCTGCGTTGGCATTCATCGTTGCGATTCTCTGCGGCGGCGCCGTGGGGCTTGCGCTCGGACTTACCGGCGGGGGCGGCTCTATCTTCGCCGTGCCGCTGCTGATCTACGTACTCGGAGTGGCGCCCGATCAGGCCATGCCGATCTCGCTAGTGGCCGTGTCCGTGAGCGCGATCGTCGGCGGCGTGCAGTCGATCCGGCATCGACTCGCCGTGTGGCAACCGACGATCATTTTCGCTCTCGGCGGCGTGCTCGGCGCACCGCTCGGCATGCTCGCGGTCAAACATCTCGCGGAGCATTGGATCGTGGGTGGCTTCGCGTTGCTCGCGATCGCAGTCGGCTCGCTGATGTGGCGCGCCGCACAGGTCTTCCCGGCCCAGGCGGCCGCGGTCCGTGCACGCGCATACGGCGCCGATGGCGGACCGATCTGCGCGCTTGCGCCGGATGGGCAGCTGCGTTTTACGGCACCCTGCGCCGCCGCGCTCGCATTGATCGGCCTCGGCACCGGGTTCCTGTCCGGCATGTTCGGCATCGGCGGCGGGTTCCTGATCGTGCCCGCGCTCGTGTTCGTGACACGCATGGGCGTGCACCGCGCCGTCGCCACCTCGCTGCTGATCATCGCGGCCATCGGCTCCTCCGGCGCCATCAGCGCACTGCTGCACGGCGGAATCGCCTGGCAAGTGCTCGTGCCATTCACGGCCGGTGGCGCCGTAGCCATGATCGCGGGCCGGCTCTTGGCCGAACGGCTGGCGGGACCTAGACTTCAGAAGGTTTTTGCCGTGGCAATTTTCGGCGTTGGAGTGGGCATGCTGATCGAGAGCCTCACCTGATTATGAGCTTGATCTTTCGCCAACTGCTCGATCTGCGTTCGTCGACGTACACGTATCTGCTCGCGGACGGGCGTACGCATGAAGCCGTCATCATCGATCCCGTGTTCGAGCAGGCGCGCCGCGACGTAGCGCTCGTCCGTGAGCTCGGGTTGACACTCGTCTACACACTCGACACACACGTGCACGCCGATCACATCACCGGTGCATGGTTGCTGAAGCGCGCGCTTGGCAGCCGCATCTGTATTGCGCAAAGCTCGGGCGCGCACAACTTCGATCTTGGCATTTCGCCCGACGAACGATTGAGATTCGGTAGTCGTCACCTCGAAGCGCGCGCAACGCCCGGCCACACAAACGGCTGCATGACGTTCGTGCTCGACGATCGGAGCATGGCGTTTACGGGCGACGCACTGCTGATCCGCGGCGCAGGTCGCACCGACTTCCAGGGCGGCGACGCGCACACTCTTTACCGCTCGATCGTGGGCCAGATCTACACGCTACCGGACGAGTGCCTGTTGTATCCGGCGCATGATTACCGCGGCCTGACGTGCAGCAGCGTCGCGGAAGAGAAGGCGCACAACCCGCGCATCGCCATCGATCGCAGCGAGCGCGATTTCGTCGGTTACATGGAGAACCTCGGGCTACCGCACCCGAAGCAGATCGACGTGGCCTTGCCCGCCAATCTCGAGTGCGGCCACATCGATCTCGCCGACGAGTTGCTGGAGGCGACGTGGGCGCCGCTGCGCTACACGTATGCGGGCACGAACGAAGTCTACGCCGACTGGGTCGCAGACCATACGGCGGAGCTTACGATCATCGACGTGCGCGACGCGAACGAGTGGAACGGCGTGCTCGGCCACATCGCGGGCGCCACGCTGATCCCGCTCGAGCAGCTGCGCGAGCGGGCGGCGAGCCTCACGCAGGACAAACCCATCGTCACCGTGTGTCGCTCGGGAGCACGCTCGGCACAGGCCGTTGCCATCCTCGAGAAAGCGGGCTTCCCGCGCGTCGCGAACCTCGCCGGCGGCATGATCAACTGGAACAACCACCGGTTCCCGATCAGCACGGACGCCTGAGCCGCACGCCGCGCGCCCGCGCGGCACCGCACCAACCGTTGCCGCTATTCGCCAAGTGTTGGCGAGTTTCACCTTGGTGCAAAACGCTGCCGGAATCTGCGCACGATCGGACAGGCCTTTTCCATTCAAGCTGTTACGGTCTCCGCGCGGTGCTGGCACGGAAGATGCTAAACGCCCATGCAATAGCGACCCGCCAATCGCGCCATGCATCTAAGACAAGGGTTACTGGCATCCGCCATAGGGCGTGGCTGGCGGCAGAAACGGGGAGGCCATCGTGGATCAAAGGTCATCGTTGCTCGAGCAACTGCGTATCGAGCGGTCGGACGATACTGAACCGCGCAGTCGCAAGGCGGTCTGGTGGAGCGTCGGCGTAGCAGCCGTGGTGGCGGCGGGCGTCGCGACCTGGGTTATCGCAATGCCGCGGGGCGTTCCTGTCAAGGTCGCCACCGCCGAACTCGCACCGACCGACGTCGCCACGGCCCCGGCCTCGATCCTCGACGCATCGGGCTACGTGGTCGCGCGTCGGCAGGCCACGGTGTCCGCGAAGATCACAGGCAAAGTCGTGGCCGTGGCCATCGAGGAAGGCCAGCGCGTCGAACGCGGTGAAGTGATTGCCCGGCTCGACGACACCAATGCCCAGGCCACCGTCGCACAGGCGCGCGCAGAGCTCGAGCAGAGCAAGGCCAATCTCGTCGCCTCCGAGGTCGCATTGGCCAACGCCGGCCCACGTTTCAACGCAACGAACTGCAGTTCACGCGCGCCGTGATCAGCGCGCAGAGCTTCGACACCGCGAAAGCCGCTTACGACTCGACCCGAACGAGCCGCGACGTCGCGGCGCGCGCCGTCGAAGTCGCTGAGGCACGGCTCGCGCTCGCGGAGCGCAATCTCGACGACACCGTCGTGCGCGCACCGTTCACCGGCATCGTGACCGTCAAAGCCGCTCAGGAAGGCGAGATGGTGTCGCCGATCTCCGCCGGCGGCGGCTTCACGCGCACCGGCATCGGCACAATCGTCGACATGAGCTCGCTCGAAGTCGAGGTCGACGTCAGCGAGAACTTCATCAACCGCGTGCACGCCGATCAGCCGGCCGGCGTGAAGCTGAACGCGTATCCCGACTGGAGCATTCCGGCACGCGTGATCGCAATCATTCCGACGGCCGAGCGCGCGAAAGCCACCGTGAAGGTACGCGTCGGGTTCGACGTCGGCGATCCACGGATCCTGCCCGAGATGGGTGCGCGCGTGGCGTTCCTGTCCGATCCGAACGACGACGCCACAGCCAAAGGCGGCGCGCCGTCGACGCAACGTGCATTGCTCGTGCCCGAAGGCGCCGTGCAGAGCAACGGCGACACGGGCGTGGTGTTCGTCGTCGCCGACCGCAACGTCGAGAAACGCACGGTACGCCTCGGTGAGCGCAGTGCAGCGGGCCAGATCGTGCTCTCGGGACTCACTGTCGGCACGCGAGTCGTCATCGGCGACTTTGCGCGCCTCACCGATGGTACCGCCGTCCGAATCGAAAACTGACGCGCCGGCAGCGCGTGCCCCACTAGGAGTGAGACTCATGACAGTTCTGGTTTCCATCAAGCAGGTCTACAAGAGTTACGTGCGCGGCAAGCAGCGCGTCGAGGTGCTGCACGGGCTCGATCTCGACGTGCAGAAGGGCGAGTTCCTGGCGCTCATGGGCCCGTCTGGCTCCGGCAAGAGCACGCTACTGAACCTCATCGGCGGCCTCGATCGGCCCGACCGCGGCGAGATCACGGTCGCCGGCCAGCGCATCGATCAGCTGTCGTCCGGGCAGCTCGCGAAGTGGCGGGCTCGGCACGTCGGCTTCGTGTTTCAGTTCTACAACCTGTTGCCGGTGCTGACGGCCGAGCGCAACGTCGAGGTGCCGCTGCTGCTGACAAAGCTCTCGAGCCGTGAGCGCAAACGTAACGTGCAGGCGGCACTCGAGCTCGTTGGCCTGGCCGACCGCGCGAAGCATAAGCCGAGCGAGCTCTCAGGCGGTCAACAGCAGCGGGTCGCAATCGCCCGCGCGATCGTGGCCGACCCCACCTTGCTGGTGTGCGACGAGCCCACGGGCGACCTCGACCGCGAGACCTCCGATTCGGTGCTGCAGCTTCTCGAGATCCTGAACCGCGACCAGGGCAAGACCATTGTCATGGTCACGCACGATCCTCGCGCCGCGGACCACGCCTCCCGCCGTCTGCACGTCGACAAGGGGTCGCTGGCCGACGCTCCGCTCGGTGCCGCGGCATGAAGTATCTACCCCTGATCTGGGCCGGCCTCTGGCGTAAGCGCGTGCGCACGATACTGACGCTGATGTCGGTGGTCGTGGCGTTCGTGCTATTTGGCGTCATGCACGGTGTGACGGCGGGCATCGATCAGATCGTCAACCAGATGAGCGACTCGCGCCTGCGCATCCAGAGCCGCGTGAACATCACCGAGGCGTTGCCGCTCGCGTACCTCCCGCGTATCGAGAGCGTGCCCGGTGTCCTGGGCGTCGGCTTCTACAACTTCGTGGGCACGTACTATCAAGAGCCGCGCAACCAGGTCAGTACCGGCGCCATGGATATGAGCCGTTTGCGCGCCCTGTTTCCCGAGATCGAGGTGTCGCAAGAGGCTATCGACGCGATGGCGCAGACGCGCAACGGCGCGTTGATCGGCCAGGATCTGGCCAAAGAGCGAGGCTGGAAGGTCGGCGATCGAATCCCGCTGCGCTCCAGCGTCTGGATGCGCAAGGACGGCGCGCCCGACTGGACGTTCGAGATCGTCGGCGTCTATAGCTCGGCCAGCGGTAAGGTCCCGACCAGCGAGCTCTGGGTCAACTACGGATACTTCGACGAGGAACGCACATTCGGCAACGGTACCGTCACGCTGTACTTCGTGCGCATCAACGAGCCAGCGCGTTCCGGAGAAATCGCCGCGCGCATCGACGGATTGTTCGCGAATTCGGCGAACGAGACCCAGACCCAGAACGAGCGCGACTGGTTGCGGGGCCGCATCGCTCAGATCGGCAACATGGCGTTCTTCGTGAACGCGATCATCGGCGCCGTGATGTTCACGCTGTTGTTCCTCACGGGCAACACGATGATGCAGTCGGTGCGCGAGCGGATTCCCGAACTCGCGGTGCTGAAGACTTACGGCTTCTCCAATGGCGCGGTCGTGTCGCTCGTGGTCGGCGAGGCGCTGGTTCTATGCGGCGTCGCGGCCGCCATCGGGTTGGGCCTGGCGGGGCTCGCATCGCCGGCGGTTTTCCGCGCAATGGGGGCCGGCGGCCTGGCGCTCCCATGGAGCGTCATCGGCACGGGCCTCGGCGTCGCAGCAATCGTCGCCCTCGTCAGCGCGTTGCCACCCGCGTGGCGAGCGCAGCGCATCAGCATCGTCGACGCGTTGGCCGGGCGCTAGGGCCTGGAACTGCAACCCGCGAGTCAACTCGAAAGGACTTAAGCATGAGCGTTCTGAACCAGATCGGCGCCGTGACCGCGATGAACCTGCGCAGCATTCCGCGCAGACTCGGCAGCTCCAGCGTGATCGTAATCGGCATCGCTGGCGTCGTCGGGGTGATCGTCGCCGTGTTCGGCATGACGCGTAGCCTGTCTCAGGCGCTCGTCGATACGGGTCGTCCGGACCGAGCGATCGTGCTGCGCAGCGGCGCGCAAAACGAAGTCTCGAGCACACTGCTCGTAGACGCCATAACGACGATCAAGAACGCGCCTGGCGTCGCCCGCACCCCCGAGGGCGACGCGGCCGCCAGCGCCGAGATGCTCGCGTCCGTGACTCTGACACGGAAGCAAGACGGCACGCAGGCCCCGGCGGGCGTCCGCGGCGTCGAACCGACGTCGGCTACGATTCGACCCGAAGTGAAGCTCATAGAGGGGCGCATGTTCCGGCCTGGACTTCGCGAGATGATCGTCGGCCGCGGCGCCCACACGGAGTTCAAGAACCTCGAGATCGGCGACAAAGTCGGGCTGCGCGACAGTCAGTGGGCGATCGTCGGGGTATTCGAGAGCGGCGGTGACGCGAACGAGTCGCGACTGCTGACGGATGCGCAGACTTTGATGTCGGCGTACAAGCGCACCGCGGCCAACGCCGTCACGGCGTTGCTCGAGTCGGAGGGCGCCTTCGACGAGTTCAAGACCGCGCTGACGACGAACCCCACGTTGTCCGTTTCGGTCGAGCGCGAACGCGATTACTATCAGCGCCAGTCGGAGAACGCGAACTCGTTCTTCGATATCGTGACAACGTTCGTAGGGGTCATCATGGCGCTCGGAGCGCTGTTCGGTGCGCTGAACACGATGTACTCGGCGGTTAGCGCACGCACCGTCGAGATTGCGACGCTGCGCGCAATCGGGTTCGGCGCAGGTGGCGTCGTGAGCTCGGTGCTGACGGAAGCGCTACTGCTGTCATTGACTGGCGCGCTGCTCGGCGCCGGCGTGGCCTGGCTGCTGTTCAACGGCCACACGGTCGGCATCGGCAACAACGTCGGCACGCTCGTGTTTCAGATGCGCATCACGCCGGCCTTGCTCGGCGTAGGCGTGCTGATGGCCTGCATCGTCGGACTGTTAGGCGGCCTGCTGCCCGCGCTACGCGCAGCGCGGATGCCGGTCGCGACTGCGCTGCGAGCCACTGCGTGAGGCTGGCGGCGCGGCGGCTGTTCAGCAACCGCCGCGCTGCTCGCGACCCTCGCATGCGCCGCGTTCGCCGTTGCGCAAGCGCCACCCACCCCCGTCACTGCAGCAAGCGCGACAGTGCCGCAACTGCCGCGCTCGACCGCCGAGGTCAAGATCGACGGCGTGCTCGACGATCCGATCTGGAAGGACGCGCTCGTCATCGAGCTCACGACCGAGACCAGTCCGGGCGAGAACGTGCCCGCCTCCGTCGAGACTCATGCGTACCTCGTCGAGGACGGCACGCGGCTGCTGATCGCGTTCGACGCACGCGATCCAGACCCGAAATCGATCCGCGCGTACCTGCGCGACCGCGACCGCGCGTTCAACGACGACTTCGTCGGCATTGTGATCGATTCGTTCGGCGACAAGCGCTACGCGTACGAGTTCTTCTCCAACGCGCTCGGCGTGCAGATGGACCTCACGAACGACGACGTCTCGCAACGTGAAAGCTCCTCCTGGGACGCCATCTGGGATTCCGCGGGCAAGATCAACGACAAGGGTTTCGCCGTCGAGATGGCGATCCCACTCTCTCAGCTGCGATTCCGCAACACCGACGGCGAGCGCGTGTGGGGCGTCGACGTACTGCGCTTTCGGCCGCGCGGCAACCGAGCGCGGATTTCCAACAATCCGTCGGACCGCGGCAGGAACTGTTACCTGTGCCAGTTCAGCCAGATTCGCGGCCTCGCAGGAGTCGAGTCCGGCAAAAATCTCGAGATCGTACCGTCACTGACGGCCGCGCGTAGTGAGAGCCGCACAGATCCGTTGAACGATCCGTGGCTGAGTAAAACGAATACCGATGTCGGACTGAACGTGCGCTGGGGCGTGACCGAGGCACTGACGGCGAATCTCGCGCTGAACCCGGACTTCTCGCAAGTCGAGGCGGACGTCGCACAGCTCGATGTCAATCAGCAGTTCGCCCTGTTCTATCCGGAGACGCGGCCGTTCTTCCTCGAAGGCGCCGACTACTTCAGCACGCCGATCCAAGCCGTATTCACGCGCACGATCGCGGACCCGCGCATCGGCGTGAAGCTCACGGGACAGCCAAGCGACTCGACGCTCGGCGTGTTCGCAGTCGAGGACGAGCTCACGAACCTGTTGATCCCGGGGCCGCAGGACTCTACACCCACCTCGCTCGACGCATCGAACACCGCATTTGTCGGCCGCTACTCGCACAACACGGCCGGCGGCGCACAGCTCGGCGCGCTGTTCACGGGCCGCAGCGGCGCGGGCTACCACAACCAGGTCGGCGGCCTCGATGCCCTGGTGCGGATCGGCGGGCGGCATACCCTCCGGGCGCAGTACCTGCTGTCGGACACTGCGTACCCGGCGCCTACCGCCGCCACGTTCGCTCAGCCCACTGGATCGTTCGGCGGCGCGGGGCGGGAGTTGCGTTACAGGTTCAACCACCGCAGCTGGTTCGCGGACGTCGCCTACGAGAATATCGACGATGGATTTCGCGCCGACGCCGGATTCCTACCGCGCGTCGGCATCGAACGGACGGAGTACGAGGCTGCGCACGTCTGGCAGCGCTCGACGGGGAGCCGGCCCTGGAAGCAGATCCAGCTCGGCACCCAAGGCGACACGACGTACTCGGTAGGCGGCGCCATGCTCGATCGTACGACCAACGCGTTCGTGACGTTCCAGGGCCCGATGCAGTCGTTCATTCGATTCGACGTGGGACCGGGTTCACGGGTGTGGAACGGCCAGCGTTTCGACGGCAACGGTATGAGCGTCTTCAGTCAGTTCCGGCCGCGTGGCGGCCTCAACGTGCAAGTGTTTGCCCACTACGGCGACGAAGTCGATCTCACGAACACGCGGCTCGCACTGGAGCGCCGGCTCCGTCCGAACATCGAATGGAATCTGAACGAGCATCTGCTGCTACGGCTTCAGCACACCAAAGTAACGCTGACCGCGAAGACCGGGCCACGGATCTTCCAAGCTAACCTGACGGATCTACGCGTGACGTGGCAGTTCAACGTCCGCAGCTTCATCCGCTTCACGACGCAGCGGCAGGATCTCGAGCGCAACGTCGCGATGTATACAGACCCGACGACGCAAGCGCGCAGCCTCTCGCTCGGAACACAGCTGCTGTACGCGTACAAGCTGAATCCGCAGACCGTGCTCTATGTCGGCGCCGCCAGCAACGGCATCGAGGACGACCGCATGATCGACCTCAAACCCACGAACCGAACGATGTTCGCGAAGTTCAGCTACGCCTGGCTGCATTGATGAAAACGCGTCAGGTCGCAGCCGTCGGCCGCCTGTCGACGATAAGCTGGAACTTGCGCGTGCGCGGATTGACGGGCAGATCGTCCGTCGGTACGACTTCGAAGCGCACGTTTTCCATGCGTTTGCGCGCGAGGATCTCGCGTAGGCGCCGTGCGACGCCCTCGACCGCTGCATCGCGCGCCGCCGCGTCGAGCGCGGTATCGACGCACACCATGAAACGGAACTCGTCGACGCCCGTGAGCTGTAACTGAAACCGCGTCACGCCCGCGACGAACACTTCGTTGATCGTATGCGGGCTGATGAAGTCCTCGACGCCATCGCGGTTCCGGAATACCGGTTGCAGCTCGTTGCGGCCCACGAGGCTCTCGATCACGAGGTACGGCGCGTGCTTGCCCGATTCTATCGGCCGGAGGACGTCGGCCATGCGATACCTGATCAGCGGCAACGTGTAATTGAACAGGTTCGTGATGACGGAGTAGTCGGGGTAGAACTCGAAGATCAAGTCGTCGTCGTAGAGCACGATGTTCGAGCTGCCCGGCGGCGAGCCGCCCATTCCCAGGTGCTCGCTGCAGCCGTAGGTGTTCGTAAGGGGGCAGCCAAACGTCTGCTCGAGAAACGCGCGGTCGGCCTCGGTCGTCACCTCTCCGGCCGTCGCGGTGTAGATAAGGTGCCGCAGACCGAGCGCGCCAGCGCGCTGCTGCTCGCCCAGGATCTTCAGTGCCGTCGTGTAACCGACGAGCATGTCGGGTTGGAACTCGTTCAAAGCGGCGACCGTGTCCGTGAGCGGGCTGTTGACCTCGAGCAGCTGCAGATCCACGAACCAGCGCGCGACGCCGCTGCGCAACGAGCCGACCAACGTGACGCCGGCGTAGTGCCCGTCGGTCGCCGCGAAGTACGCAATCCGGAACTTGCCCTTGCGCTTGCGCCGCGGCCCGCGGCCGCGCGGCCGCATCGCCATGCCTCGCGCCCAGTCCTGCGGCGAGTACACGAAATAGCCCACCTCACCGGACGAGCCGGACGTGTGGATCACGCGGTACTTACGCAAGTAGCGCTCGGTCGGGTCCTTCGAGCGCGTCAAAAACTCTGCAATCGTCTGTTTTGTGATGCCCGGCACCGTGACGATTTCGTCGAAGTGGCGCATCAGCAGCGACTTCGTAAGCACAGGAAAATCCTTAGGCTCGCAGCGGACGATGTCGATGCCGCGTTCGGCGATGACCCTGCGGTAGTACGGCGAGCGCTCGTTCACGTGCTGCACGAGCCGCCGAAACTTCCTGAGCTGATTTGCTTCCAGCTCGGCCCTAGTGAGGGTCGCCGCGCGACGTACCTCGCGCGCTTTACGAAATGCGGTCAGGAGTCCGGCGAACACGCGCGCGAGCATGCGGCAAACAACGAAACTCGTCCAGCCGTGCATGGGCGATTGACCGCCAGAACCGTATTCGGGATGATCGCTGCGCCCCCCGCTGCCCTCGAGGGCTCTCCATGAACAAGATCTTCGTCGCTGTCGTGGCACTGGTCGTCGTCGTGCTGCTCGCTGTACCGCCAGCGCTCGGCACGTTGACCGAGTCGCGCGTCCGCGAGCGCGTGGCCACGATGAGTGGCAACGGCATCGTGACGGTAGAGGTCAAGTCCTTCGACCGCGGCTGGTTTGGCAGCAAAGCGAAGATCGAGCTCGGCCTTTCGCCCAACTACCTGGCACAGATCGGCGCGCGCGGCGGCCCAGTCGACTCGCTTGGCCAACGCGTGACGATCGCGGTCGACTTCGCGCACGGACCCGTCGCCGTGCAAAACGGCGTGCACTTCGGCTGGTCCACCATGGTGGCCAGGCTCGATCCGGAAACGCCCGGACTCGCAGGGGTAGAACAGCAGCTCGGCGTGCCATACATCTTCGAGTTCCGTGGCCGCACGAGCTTTGGGGGCGGCGTCACATTCGACGCGGACATGCCGCCCATGGACGTGCCGACGGGCGGCGCGCAGTTCAAGTTTTCGGGTGCGCAGCTGGATGGCACCTACGTGCGAAATCGGCTCGCGTCGAAAGCGCGCCTCGATTCGCTCGAGTTCGCCGCTCCGGCCGGCTCGGTCGTGCTACGGAACTTGCGCGCGAAGACGGACAACGAGATGGTGGCGCAAGACCTCGCGCCCGGGAGCACGGAGCTCTCGATCGAGAGCGTCTCCGCGATCGACCCCCTCCTCGGCGGCGTGCCGGTCTTCGAGCTCGAGAACCTGAAGTTCGTGGGCAACTCGTCACTGAATGCCGCACGAACGCTACTCGACGTGCAGCTGACGTACGGTCTCGACCGACTGCACGTGGCGGAGAACGAGATCACGGGCGCAAACCTGAGTCTCGCAGTGCACAACCTCGACGCGCAGGCAGTGCAGCACTACGTCGCGGTGATGCGCGAGATCGCTACGAGCGTGGAGCAGGCCGACCAGGAGCAAGCCGTCGCGGGACTGCGCACCGACGTGCAGCGCGTGCTCGCGGCCGGGCCAAGCCTGGTCCTCGATCCGATCCGCTTCGCCCTCGACGGCGAGCCGTTCGAGGGCCGAGGCGAATTCACGACGGACCCGGCGAAGCTGCCGGCGGGCGGGCTGACGGACCTCGAGCCATCGATCATCGCGAATCTCATCAACAGCAACGCGGACATCAGGCTGTCGAAGGCACTGGGGCGGCGGTTCGTGGCTCTCGCAGCCGAGATGCAGTTTCGCGGGGACGCGCGCATGCCGCCCGAGCAGCTGAAGTACATGGCCGAGGCGCAGGCCGGCCTCATGCTCGTGCAGCTCGTGAACCAGGGCTTTCTGGTCGACGACGGCGAGGTATATCGCGCCGCGCTGCGCTACGTTGACGGCGCGTTGACGTTGAACGACAAACCGGTGCCGTTCGGCCTCTAGTAAACCGCTACTCCTTGCTCGGCGGCGGTGCTTCGCCGTCGGCAGGCGGTAGCTCGACCGGCGTCGCCTTTACCGCGTCCGGACGCGGGCCGCCATCCTTCTCCACCTTCAGGCTCTCGATGTCGTCTGGCGACAGCGGGTGAAAATCGCCGAGCCGGCACGTGAAGCCGCGGTCGAAGCCCACGCCCGTGATGCTGTTCTCGAGCACCGTGATGAGGTCGATATTACACAGCCGCCCAGCGGTGACCTGATAACTGAACCGGTCCCAGCGTTTGAGGCCCGGGCATTTCTTCGGCAGATAGTTGCGGTAAGCGACGTTCTTACCGCGCATGTAAAAGATGATCGTCTGGTCGTCGAGGATGTCCGTCCGCGCGATGCTCTGCGTGATCACGCAATCGCGTGGCGTGCGATTGAACGTGGCATCGTCATCGGCTTTGCTGGCCGTGGATCCCGCGAGCAGCCAGGGCAAGGCGAGAGCCGAAAATCCAAGGTACACGCGCTTCGAGCCGTTCATGGCGCACCTCTACGCGTTCTGCGACAGCTCCGTTATAGCGCACCGCCGCGCCGACCAGAAGCCCCTCCCACCGCACGTTGCGTCAAATCGCCGCGGGCCGGCATGCCGGCAACTGTGAACGTCCTCACGGCCAGTACCGCCCCTAGCGCCTACAGTGCAGCCATACTCACGAGACTGGATACCGATCGATGAAGCTCGCCCGAGGCACACCGGCCGCGCTTGCCGCGCCGAGCGTCGCGGACGACTCTCCTTCCGAGCACATCTACATCGGTTCCGACGAAGCCCGCAATCCCTCGACCACGGCCCGCACGGTTCGCGAGCGGGTCGTGCTGCGCAACGCCGTGCGGCGCGCGGGCATGACGCTGACGCTGTACACCGAGGGATTCGTCGGCGTCGTCGAGGAGTCCCGCGGTAAGACCCGGGACGCGTTTCATCTCGACCTCCAGTATCTCGACCCCGTGCCGTCGCTCGAGCGCGTGTTCGCGAGCCGCTGGTTCTACGCGGCACTCGGCAGCGGCGCCTTCGCGGCGCTCGCGGCGTTCCTCACGCGGTTCGAGGTGCTGCAAACCGCGGCCTGGATCGCGTTCGGCGTCGCGGTACTCGCCACGCTCGGCACGCTGTTCGTCGGCGTGTACCTCAGTACGAAAAGACCACGTTCTGCACCATCCATGGCCGGGCACCTGTGCTGACGTTGCTCGCAAACGTGGGTGCAGTGAAGAAGTTTCGCGCGTTCATGCCGGCGTTGTCGGCGGCGATCGAAGAAGCGGCCGAGCAGATCGGTGACGACACGTCCGCCTTCCTGCGCGCCGAGATGCGCGAACACTATCGGCTGCGCGGCGACGGCGTGCTGACGCAAGCTGCCTGCGCCGTCAGCACCGGCCGAATCCTCGCGCAGTTCGACGTCGAGCTGTAGCGCCGGGGCCGCCAACCGCTTCCAGTCTATGATAGCGGCACCATGGCCGCGCTTCCGAACCTGACTCCGCCCGCCGCCGTGCTCGAGGCATTCGGGCTCGCCGCAAGCCCCCTCGAGCGCGCGACCTCCGGCCTGATCAACCCGACGTGGTACAGCCGCTCGACGCGCGGCGCGGAGCTTGTGCTCCAACGCGTGAACCCGATCTTCCCGCCGGCCGTCAATCTCGACATCGCGGCCGTCACGGAGCATCTCGCACACAAGGGCGTCATGACACCACGGCTGGTGCCTACGCAAACCGGCGGGTTGTGGCTCGAGCACGAGGGCGCCGTGTGGCGCGTGCTGACGCGGATTCAGGGCGTGTGCCGCGATGCGCTCGAATCGCCGGCACAGGCACGCGAAGCGGGTCGCGCGCTCGCCGAGTTCCATCGCGCCGTCAGCGATCTCGACTACACGTTTAAGAACGCGCGGCTCGGCGTGCACGACACGCCGCGGCACTTGAAAGGCCTGCGCGACGCGCTCGTCGAGCACGCCTCGCATCGCGACATCGCCACGATTCGGCCGCTGGCCGAGCGCGAATACTCGCGCTCGCGGCTTCGCTGCCGGCATTGCCCGTAAGCGGCGACCGCATCGTGCACGGCGACCCCAAGATCTCGAACCTGATGTTCGCGGCAAGCAGCGGCCGCGCGCTGTGCCTGATCGACCTGGACACCCTCGCGCGCATGCCCGTGGCGCTCGAGCTCGGCGACGCGCTGCGTTCGTGGTGCAACCCGGCCACCGAGGACGCGACGAATGCACGGTTCGTGCGCGAGTACTTCGAGGCGGCCGTCGGCGGCTACGCGGCCGCCGCGCAGGGATTTCTCACTGACAACGAATGGCGCGCGATTCCGCTCGGCACGCTGACGATCACGGTCGAGCTCGCCGCACGCTTCTGCGCCGACGCGCTGCGGGAGCGTTACTTCGGTTGGGACAGCCGACGCTACGCTGACCGCGAGCGCGCATAATCAGGCGCGCACGAGCGGGCAACTCCAGGTCGCGACGAGCATCGCAGCGGAGATGGCTGCACTCGACACCGCGACGGCACGTGCGTTCGAACACCGACAAGCCCAACCATGACCGCCACGATCAAAACCTTCAGCTCAGCGGATTTCACGACACTGGCCGAGCAAGCCAAAGCCGCCCCTCGGCGGCGCGCGAACCTGAACGTGCACGTGTCGACCGCGGCGAACGTGCAACGCCTGTTCATCGCCACGGAGCCCGATACCTACATGCGCCCACACCGACATACTGAAGACCACAAGTGGGAGTTCTTCGCGGTGCTGCGCGGCCGGCTCGACCTGCTCGTATTCAGCGACGCGGGACAGCTCGCGCAACGCGTCGCACTTTCTCCGACCACGACGCCGGCCGTCGAGATTCAGCCGAGAGTCTTCCACGCCTACGTGTGCATGGAACCCTGCACCCTCGGGCTCGAGGTCAAGGAGGGCGCCTACCTGCCGACGCCGGAGCACGACTTCGCGCCGTGGTCGCCGGCGGAGCGCTCGGCCGGCGCCGCCGGCTACCTCGAGTGGCTGCGAACCGCACAGCCGCTCGCCCCACCACCCGCAGTCAGCGGAACGTGACAGCGATTTGAGAGGGCTTTGCAATGATCACGAACACGCAGTCCGGCACGAACATCCAGGAAGTCGCGAGCGGCATCTATCAGGATCAACACGCCCATCCCGATTCCGGGCGCCGGCACGTTCAACTTCAACCAGTACCTGATCGTCGACGACGCGCCGCTGCTGTTCCACACGGGTCAGCACGGGCTGTTCCCGCTCGTGCAGGAGGCTATCGCGAGCGTGATCCCCGTAAGCCGGCTGCGCTACGTCGCGTTCTCGCACTTCGAGGCCGACGAATGCGGTGCGCTGAACGACTTCCTCGCGGTGGCGCCGAACGCGGAACCGGTGTGCAGCGGCATCGCGGCCATGACGTCGATCGTCGACTTCGCGAGCCGCGCACCGCACGTGCTCGACGACAACGCGGAGCTCTCGCTTGGGGTACGCAACATCCGCTGGCTCGATACGCCGCACCTACCGCACGGCTGGGAGTCCGGCCTGATCTTCGAGACGACGACCAAGACGCTGTTCTGCGGCGACCTGTTCACGCAGGGAGGCTCGGGCAGCGTCGCACTCACGACCGACGACATCCTCGGCACCGAGCGAGGCGTTCCGTAAGCCGATGGACTACTACTCGCACTCGCCGCAGACGGGCGCCATGCTCGAGCGGCTGGCGCGGCTCGAACCCGAGACGCTTGCGTGCATGCACGGCAGCGCGTGGCGCGGCGACGGGGCCGCAGCGTTGCGACGACTTGCGGAGGCGCTGCAGCGCCAGGCCTGAAGAAGTTTCGCGGCGGTGCCGTGGACGGCGGCGGGTTAGTCGTCAGCCCTCAGTGCGCCGCGTCGACGAACTTGAGCTCGAGCTCGCTCGCCAGGCTCACGACGTCACCGTCGCGCAGCACGCAGCGCTTGATGCGGTTCGCGTTCACGAAGATGCCGTTCTTGCTGCCGATGTCCTCGATCGTCGTGGCAATGCCGCGCGTGCTGATCTTGGCGTGCAGCCGGCTGATGAAATGGCTCGAGATCCGGATGTCGCTGGCCTTGCCGCGGCCGATCGTCATCTCGCCCTTCGAGAGCGGGAACGACACCCTCTCGCCGCCAACGGCGCCAATCAGCTTCGGCGCGGTATCGCTGGCGCGGCCGCTGCTGCCGTCGAGTGACAGGAAGCTCGCGAGTGGTAGCAGCTCGGTGGGCTCCGGATCGCCCGTCGGCGCGGCGTCGACCACCGGCAGTGCCGGTTCGTCGGCCGCACGCGCGGTCTTGCTCGACTCGATGCGCCGCTCGAGGTCTGCAAGGCTCGCGCCAAGGTTGCTGATGCGGTGCACGCTGCGCTGCAGCATGTCTACGCTCGTGCGTTTGACGTCGAGCTCGGCCTTGAGCTCCGTCGCAAGCTGCGATTGTTGCTGCGCATGCTCGTGGCTCTGCGCGAGCGCGGCGTCGCGCTGCGCGAGATCTTGTTCGAGCGCCCGCAGCCGCTCATCGGCTGTAGATCGATCCGTCGCGAGCCTGCGCTTCCAGCGCCTGAAGCGCCGAGTCCTTCTCGCGGACCGCCGCCTCGAGTGTGGCAATCAACGTACGATCGGCCGTCGCCGACGCGAGCCAAACGGTCGTGGTCGTCTACCCGTTTCGCGAGATCGGCCTTCAGCTGCTCGGCCAGCGCAAAGTGCTCCGCGAGCTTGCGTTGCAGCTCGTCGTATGCGGCTTCCCGCTCCTTGCGGCGGCCGGAGATCTCCGAGTTCTGCCGTTCCAGATCGACGAGCCTCTGCTCGAGCTCGCGTTTCAGTCGTGCGCCCTCGTCGATCGTCATGTCCTTGGTCTTCAACCCCTTCTCGAGGCGCAGGATCGTGTTCTTCTGCTCCGTGATCTCGGTCCTTCAGGCCCGACCAGCTCTGCGCACGGCCGTCGATGTACGCCTCGAGCTCCTGGATCCGCAGCGTCATCGTCGCCTGCGCGGCCATGAGTTGATCGTTGCGGGCTGCGAGCGCTTTCACGGCCACCTGCTCGCGTTCGACCGCCGCGTTCAACCGTACGATCTCCCCGCGTGCGGCCTCGAGATCGCGCTGCGCGACTTCCCGCTCCGTCGTCACGGCCGCGAGAGCTGCGACGCTCTGCTCGTGCGTGGCTACGCGGCGCGCAAGCTCGCGCGGAGAGATTGGCAACCGTCGTCGTCCTTGTCCGCCAGCGAGTGCTCGAGCGCTTTCAGCGCCTCGCCGTTGCGCTCGAGCCGTGCGCGCACGTCGCCAAGTGCGCCATCGCGCGACGCAATCTCGGTCTTGAGCTCGGCGATCAATCCGTCCTTCGCGCCGAAGCCTTGCTCAACCTGGTGCCAGCGATCGTGCAGTCGCGCGATCTCGGCCTCGAGGTCCGCGAGCCAACCTGAAACCTGTGTTTCTTCCCCGCCGGGTACGGGCGAACGCGGGTGCTCGACCGTGACGTCGTGCAGCGTGCCGTTCAGGGTCTTCACGGCGTCGGTCGGCTCGCCGATAGCCTCGAACACCACCGGGTATTCGCCGGTGGCCGCATCGTCGCCCGTGGTACTCGCCGTCGGGATCGTTTTTGTCGTTATGCATGGGGGTCGCGTTTCTGCATCGGGCCCGAGGCGGGGACGACGCCGAGTTGTTTGTTATTAGAAGGAGCGTCCAGTGCGAACTCCATCACGAATATGCCAGAGAGCACCGTGACGCAGTTCACCAATTCACATAACTGGGCCACGGCTGCCCTGCGGCTCAATGTCGGCGCGGAAAGTACGTAGCCCGAAACGCCACCCGCGTGACACGGCTGTGACAATAATCGGCGCAGCCCCGGAGCTACGCTGAACGCCCCGAATTCGCAAGGAAGGCCTTTGCTCGAACATCTTGGCCTCGTCGGCGTGTCGTGGCGGCAGGACGGCAGCGAAGCGCTGGCCGAATTCGCGCTTGCATCCCGACACCGCCGCCGAGCGGCTCAAAGACTTCGCGCAGCGCATGCAGCTCGCGGAGCTCGCCTACCTGTCCACCTGCAATCGCGTGGAGTTGATCTTCGCGCGCAGCGACCGCACGCCGGTCCAGGACCTGCGCCGCGACGCGTTCCAGCTGCTCACGGGCCGCGCCGCCGCGCACGGCGAGGCCGAACGGCGGTTACGCGCTTGGGCTGGCGAAGGCGCGGCCGAACACCTGTTCCTGACGACGGCGGGTCTCGACTCCGCGTGCGTGGGCGAAACGGAAATCGTAGGCCAGGTGCGCTTTTGCCAGGAGCGCGCGCTCGAGCTCGGACTCTGCGGCCCGAGTCTGGGGCTCGTGTTCGAAGAAGCGCTGCGCATCGCCGGCCGCGTGCGCGGCGGCACGAAGCTCGCGGAAGGCCGCGTATCGCTGGCCGAGATCGCCGTGCAGAATCTGCGCGAGCGCATCGCGCGCACGCCGGGGCGCATCGCGCTCGTCGGCGTGTCGCCGATGACGGAGCGCGCGGCCGTCTCGCTCGCGCAAGCGGGCCTGCATTTCACGGTCGTGAACCGCACGCCGGAGAAAGCGGCCGCGCTCGCCACGCGCCACCATGCGCAGCACATGAGCCTCGACGCGTTTCCGCCGCGAGCCGCCGGCCGTCGAAGCGCTGCTGACGGCCACGGGCGCCGGCGCGCCGATCCTGACGCAGGCCGCGCTCGAGCGGCTCGCCGCGCATACGCCGAGCGGCCAGCCGCCGCTGATCGTCGACATGGCGGTGCCAGGCGACGTCGACGCCGCGCTTTGCAACAAGCTCGCGATCCCGCGCATCGGCATGGACGAGATCGTGCGGCTCGCGGAGCAGAACCGCGCGGCGCGCCTGCTCGAGGCCGCGCCCGCACGCGAGCAAGTGGACAATGCGCTCGATCAGCTCCAGGACCGGTTCACGGAGCGCTACTACGGCCCGCTGTTCGGCGCGCTGCAGCAGCGCTATCGCCGCACGGCGCAGGAAGGCGTGAAGCGGCTGTTGAAGAAGGATCTGAAGGGGCTTGGCGACACCGAGCGCGCCGCGATCGAAACATGGGCCGAGGTGCTCGCCCGCCGGTTCGCGCACATTCCGTGTCTCGGGCTGCGCGGCCTGTTGCATGACGGGCCCGACGGCTCCATCGAAGCTTTCCTCAGCGGCCTCGAGCCCGAGTTTGCGGACGAGTTGCGCGCCGCGCTGAAGGGCGCGGCCGCGGACCCGTCGACGGACGACGCGGTCCCGAGCGAGCGCGTGCAGTGAGCGGCAAACCGAAACTACGGCTCGGCACGCGCGGCTCGGACCTCGCGCGCACGCAATCCGGCACCGTGGCCGCGAGCCTGGGCAAGGCCGGCTTCGACGTGGAGCTCGTGATCATCAAGACCGCCGGCGACCAGAATCAGACGGCGCTGTTCGGCTCGATCGGCCCGCAAGGCGTGTTCGTGCGCGAGATCGAGCAGGCGCTCGTCGAGAAGCGCATCGAGTTCGCCGTGCACTCGTTCAAGGATCTGCCGACGCAGTCGCCGGCCGAGCTCGTCGTGGCCGCCGTACCCGCGCGCGTCGATCCCGCCGATCTCTTGCTCGTGCGCCGCTCGGCTCTCGCGCGCAGACAAAGACGAATTCATTCCTCTCGCCAAGAGCGCCAAGGTCGGCACGGCTTCTGCACGGCGCCGCGTGTGGCTGAAGCACTTTCGACCCGACTTGAACATAGAGCCGCTGCGAGGAAATGTACCGACGCGGTTGCGCAAACTCATGGAAGGCGCTTACGACGCGATCGTGCTCGCGGCCGCCGGCGTCGAGCGGCTCAGGGCCGAACAACATCTTCTTGGCGATCTTGGCGCTCTTGGCGAGATCGAATTCCTCCGGCTCGATCCGGCGAAGTTCGTGCCAGCACCAGCGCAAGGCGCACTGGCCCTGCAGTGCCGGCGAGACGACCGGCGCGTGCTCGCGGCACTCGCGACGATCGATCATGCGCCGAGCCATGCGGCTGTGCGGGCCGAGCGCGACGCGCTCGCGCGGGCCGAAGGCGGTTGCGACGTTGCGTTCGGCGCCTATTGCGTCAAACGCAGACGGCACACACGAGCTGCTCGCCATGCACGAGCGCAACGGCGTCGTGCGCAGCGCGCGCGTTCGCGGTCGCGATCCGAAAAAGCTCGGCGCCATCGCGTGGGCCACGCTCGACGCCGGCGGGGACGAGTCGTGACACCGGCCGTGGGCGCCGGCGCCTCGCCGCCGCGTGCTGCTCACGCGCAGCGAGGAAGACAACGCCGAATGGGCCGAGATGCTCGACGGAGCGCGGTGCCGAGCCCGTGGCCCTGCCCTGCATCCACTGCGAGCCGATCGACACGCCGGCGCTGCGCGCGGACGTGGCCACCGCGGCCGCGAACGCCGACTGGCTCACGTTCACGTCGCGCCGCGGCGTCGACGCATTCGCGTCGCTGCATCCCACAGTGCCACCGCGCGCCCACGTGGCCGTGGTCGGCGCCGCAACGGCGGAGGCCGCGCGCGCACGCCTCGGTCGCGTAGACCTCGTCGGCCGGGACGGCACCGCCGCGAGCTTGGGCGCCACGCTCGTGCGCGACGGCGATCTCATGCATCGCCCGCACGTGCTGCTCGCGCTCGCGGAGAACGCCGGCGACACGCTGGAGCGCGCGCTGACGGCGGCCGGTGCACGCTGCACGCGGTTCGACGTCTACCGCACGATTCCCGCGCCGCCGGCCGCAACGAAGCGCGCAATATCGACGTTCGGCGCGGATAATGTGATCTTCGCGAGCCCGACGGCAGTGCATGGATTCGTGCAGCAGGTAACCGTCGACGTGGCCATCAAGGTGTACACGATCGGCCCGTCGACCTCGGCCGCCGCGCGCGCGGCGGGACTCGTCGTCACGGGCGAGGCTCGCGAGCCGAGTCTCGAAGGAATTCTGGAGTCGATGCAATGGCAGAGATGATCGTCACCACGCCGGGCCGCACGCGCCTGCGGCGCCTGCGGCGCACTAAGACGCTGCGCAACCTCGTGGCGGAGACCACGGTCGGCGCGGAGCACCTGATCATGCCGCACTTCGTGGTGCCGGCGAAGCGCGCGAACGAACCGATCTCGTCGATGCCCGGCATTGCGCAAATGGGCCTCGAGAACGTCGTGAGGCAGATCGGCAAGGATTTGGAGCTCGGCATCCGCGCCGTGCTGCTGTTCGGCCACCCCGAGCACGGCGGCAAGACGCCGGACGGCCGCGAGGCGGCGGCCGCGAACGGCGCCGTGCAGAAAACCTGCGAGCGGCTGAAGCGCGACTTCGGCAACGACCTCGTCGTCATGACCGACGTGTGTCTGTGCGCCTACACCGATCACGGCCACTGCGGGATCCTGACGACCGACGGCCGCGTGCTGAACGACGAATCTCTGCTGCCGCTCGTGAACATGGCCGTGAGCCACGCACGCGCCGGCGCCGACGTCGTGGCTCCGTCCGACATGATGGACGGCCGCATCGCGGCGATTCGCGATGCGCTCGACGACTGCTCACTTCGAGGACACCCTGCTGATGTCCTACGCCGTGAAATTCGCGTCGGCCTACTACGGCCCGTTCCGAGAGGCCGCGGACTCCACGCCTTCGATGGGCGACCGGCAGAGCTACCAGATGGACTACCGCAACGGCCGCGAAGCCGTGCGCGAAGCACTGCTCGACGTGGACGAAGGCGCCGACTGGCTCATGGTGAAGCCCGCGCTCCCCTACCTGGACGTGATTCGCGCGGTGCGCGAAGCGAGCCGCCTGCCGCTGTCCGCGTACAACGTATCGGGCGAGTACTCGGCCGTGAAAGCCGCGGCCGCGAACGGCTGGCTCGACGAAGCGCGGGTCGTGCGCGAGAACCTGCTCGCGATCCGCCGCGCCGGCGCCGACCAGATCATCACGTATCACGCCCGCGACGCGCTGAAGGGGGGCTGGCTGTGAAGCCGACGCCCGGCTGCCGCCAAGGCCAAGCACCCGCTCTCCGACGCATGGTTCGAGCGCGCGAAGAAGGTCACGCCCGGCGGGGTGAATTCGCCGGTGCGCGCATTCGGCAGCGTGGGCGGCACACCGCTCGTGATCCGCTCGGCCGCGGGCGCCACGATCGTCGACTCGGACGGCCGCGAGTATCTCGACTTCGTCGGCTCCTGGGGGCCGCTGATCCTGGGGCACGCGCATCCGAAGATCGTGGCCGCCGTCGAAGCCGCGTGCCGGCGCGGCATGTCGTACGGCGCACCATGCCAACCGGAAATCGAGCTCGCGGAGGAAGTCGTGGCCGCCTACCCCGGCGTCGACCAGGTGCGGTTCGTGTCGTCCGGCACCGAAGCCGTCATGAGCGCCGTACGGCTCGCGCGCGGGGCGACGGGCCGCGATCTCGTCGTGAAGTTCTCGGGCTGCTATCACGGCCACGTCGACTATCTGCTGGTCGCCGCGGGCTCGGGGCTCGCAACGTTTGGCCAGCCGTCATCGAAGGGCGTACCGAACGAGCTCGCGGCGCTGACGCGCGTGCTGCCGTTCGACGACACGGCGGCGGCCGAGAAACTGTTCGCCGAAGAGGGTAGCAAGATCGCGTGCGTCATCGTCGAGCCCGTGCCCGCCAACAACGGTTTGCTGCTGCAACGGCCGGAGTTCCTGCTTGCCTTACGCGCGCTCACCACGAAGCATGGCGCGCTGCTGATCTTCGACGAGGTCATCAGCGGCTTTCGGCTCGGCGCCGGCGGCGCCGCGGCGCACTACAACATCAAGCCGGACCTCGCGACGTTCGGCAAAGTCATCGGCGGCGGCATGCCGGTCGGCGGCTTCGCAGGGCCGCGACGCATCATGCAGAACCTGTCGCCGGAAGGCGGCGTGTACCAGGCCGGCACGCTGTCCGGCAATCCGGTCGCGATGACCGCGGGGCTCACGACGTTGCGCGTGCTCCAGAAGGAAGACGGCTGGAAGCGCCTCGAAGTGCTCGGCGCGTATCTCGAGCAGACGTTGAGCGCCGTGCTCGCCGACGCGCCCGGTCAAGGCCAAGCTCTGCCGACTCGGCTCGATGTTCTGGATCGCGTGGCTCGCGGACACCGCGCCGCGCTCGGCCGAGGCACTCGATCAGAAGGCCGCCGGCGTCTACGCCGGCGTATTCCATTCGCTGCTCGATCAGGGCATCGCGCTCGCGCCCTCGGCGTTCGAGATCGCGTTCCTGTCGCTCGCGCACACGCGCCGCGACGTCGACCGGCTGGCCGCGGGGCTTGCGCGCGGCGCTCGCCGCCGCTGCGTAACCACGCCATGCCACTGCGCCGCGATCCGAGCAAAGCACTACAGCTGGGGTTCCTGGCCCTGCTGTTGATCTCGGCCGTCATGATCCTGTGGTGGATGTTCGATCACGCGCGCTACGCGCGCAGCGTGGAGCAACGCTTCGCGGCCGACCCCACGGTCGCGGCCGACAGCGCGGCGCGCGTGAATCGGGTGCTGTGGGAAGGCGGTTTCTTTCTCGTCGTGCTGATCGGCGGCATGGCGGTGCTCACACGCGCGATCCGGCACGACGCCGAGCTGCGCCGGCGCCAGCAGAATTTCCTCGCGGCCGTATCGCACGAGTTCAAGAGCCCGCTGGCGAGCATCCAGCTCGCGGCCGAGACGCTCGTGCTGCGCTCGCGCGAGGCCGACAGCCAGCGGCTCGGCCGGCGCATGCTCGAGGACGGCGAGCGCCTCTTGCGCATGATCGACAACCTGCTCGACACCACGCGGCTCGAGGAAGGCCGGCAGAAACTTAGTCCCCAGCCGACGAACGTGCACGCCGCTGCGAGCGCGGCCATCGCCGAGGTTGCCGAACGCGCGCGGTTGCGCGACATCGCCGTCGCGCTCGATGCGCCGAAAGACCTCAACGTAGACATCGACCCGGATGCACTCGCGACAGCGCTACGCAATCTGCTCGATAATGCCGTCAAGTCCTGCACCGCGGGCAACGGGCACGCCGTGGCCGTGCGCGCGACGCGCGACGGCGGCGTGACGATCGCCGTCAGCGACGACGGCTTAGGCTTTCCGCCCGAGGAGGCGGTGATGATCTTCGAGAAATTTCACCGCGTCGGCGACGAGCTGCGCCGCACGATGCCGGGCACGGGCTTGGGTCTGTACATCGTGAAACGCCTCGTCGAGCTTTCGGGCGGCACGATCGAAGCGCAGAGCGCCGGCCCGGGCAAAGGCGCGACGGTTACGATTCACTGGCCGGAGCCCACGTCATGAAGCCATCGGCCCACATCCTCGTCGTCGACGACGAGGCGCATCTCGCCGCCGGAATTGCTGAGAACCTCGAGGCCGAGGGCTACCGCACCGACATCGCTCACGACGGCCTTGCGGGCCTCGAGCGGCTGCGCGCGGAGCCGTTCGATCTCGTCCTGCTCGACGTCATGATGCCGAACATGGACGGCCTCGAGCTTTGCGCGCAGCTGCGCAGCGAAGGCGTGCAGACGCCGGTGCTGTTCCTCACCGTCAAAGGCGATGCCGGGGACCGGGTACGCGGGTTCGAAGCCGGCGGCGACGACTACCTGACGAAGCCGTTCCACCTGCGCGAGCTGTTGCTGCGCGTGGCCGCGATCCTGCGTCGCAGCACCTGGTACCAGTCGACGAATGCTGCGCTGGCTTTCGGCGGCAACACGGTCGATTTCCAAACCTACGAAGCTCACGCCTGGGACGGCTCGACGCACGCGCTGACGCACAAGGAAGCCATGATCATGAAGGCCCTGGCCGACCGCGCCGGCAGCATCGTGACGCGCGAGGAGATCCTCGACCGCGTGTGGGGCTACGAGGTGTTCCCGTCGACGCGGACGATCGACAATTTCATCGTGCGCTTACGGAAGCGCTTCGAGCGCAACCCCGAGGCGCCGGCGCACTTCCACACCGTGCGCGGCGTCGGCTATCGCTTCACGCCCGAGCCGTCATCCACCGAGCCGCAGCAGAGCTAGAGAGAACGAATGCCCGCGAGCAACGACAAGCTGTTCCTGAAAGCCGTGCGTCGCGAGAGCGTGCCGCGCCGGCCGCTGTGGATCATGCGCCAGGCCGGGCGCTATCTGCCGGAGTATCGCGAGTTTCGCAAACAGCACAGCTTCAAGGAGCTGGCGGGCGAGGCGGAGCTCGCGGCCGAAGTCACGCTGATGCCGTTGAAGCGCTATCCGCTCGACGCGGCGATTGTCTTTGCGGACATCATGAGCCCCATGCCCGCGCTCGGCATCGAATTCGATTTCGATCCGGGCCCCGTGGTCGCGAACCCGATCCGCGACGCGGCCGGCATCGCCAAGCTGCGCACGCCGGCGCCGGAAGAGATCGCGCCGGAGGTCATCGAGGCGTTGAAGCTCACGCGCGCCGCGTTGCCCGCGAGCACGGCGCTGCTCGGCTTCTGCGGCGCACCGTGGACGTTGGCGGCGTATCTCGTCGAAGGCAAGGGCGACGAAGGACTTTCCGACCCTGCGCGCGTTCGCGGCCGCGGAGCCGAAGCTGCTCGACGCATTGCTCGGCAAACTTTCGACGCTCATGGCCGAGTACCTGCTGCTCCAAGCGAAGGCCGGCGCCGACGCCGTGCAGATCTTCGACTCCTGGGCGGGGCTCCTGTCGCGCGCGAGCTGGGAGAAGCTGATTCGCCCGCACCTGCACTCGCTGCTCGAAACGGTGGGCCGCGCCGGCATTCCGCGCATCCTGTTCCTGCAAAACGCGCCGCACCTCATGGACGCGTATGCGAGCCTGCCGGCCGAGGTGCTCGGAGTGGACTGGCGCATCGACCTGCCGGCGTTGCAGCAGCGCTACCCGCAGCGCGCCGTGCAGGGCAACCTCGAGCCCGCGATCCTGACCGCAGGCCCCGCCGCCACGCGCGCCGCCGCCACCGAGTTGCTGGCGACGACGGCGCTCGCGCGGGTCATATCGTCAATTTGGGCCACGGCATCCTGCCGCAGACCCCGCTCGAGAGCGTCACCGCGCTCGTAGAAGCCGTGCATTCGGAGAAACTATGAACACGCAAACGTCCACTCCCGAACCCGCCGATCCGGGCCCGCTCGAGCTCGCCGAGAAGGGCCGGCGCGGCGGCAAAGAGATCCTGCTCGACCGGCGACTGTTCATGAAGTTCACCGCGTTCGGCGGCTGCTCCGACCCGCACTCGGCAATCAAGGCGCTCGAGGAAGAAGGCGTCGTCGGCGCGTTGTATCTCGACGCGAACGATCCTCAGGGCATTGGCCTCATGGTCGCAGCGGAAGATCCCGCGTTCTTCGTCACGGGCCTGCGCACGCTGCTGAACCACAGGCCATTCGCCGAGTACACTCACAAGCCCGAGTTCGACATGCTGGGCCGGACGTACTCGATCGGCTACGAGAACGACCTCGAGGACACGCTGTTCGTGAAGCCGCGCACGAAGTTAATAAACCCCGAGCATCAGTGGGCTGTGTGGTACCCGCTGCAGCGCGCGAAGAAGTTCCAGACGCTGCCGGCCGATCACCAACGACGGATACTCGCCGAACACGGCACGCTCGCGAAACGCTACGGCGCCGGCGGCCACGCGGCCGACGTGCGGCTCGCGTGCCACGGCCTCGATAAAAACGACAACGACTTCATCGTGGGCCTGCTCGGGCCGAAGCTGCATCCGCTATCGGCCATCGTGCAGGAGATGCGCAAGACGGAGCAGACGTCGCAATACCTGGACAGTCTCGGCCCCTTCTTCGTCGGCAAGGTCGCGTGGCAGTCGAAACCGTAGATCCTCACGCGCGCGAATACGACGCGCTGCTCGTGGTGTCGTTCGGCGGCCCCGAGGGGCCCGACGACGTGCTGCCATTCCTCGACAACGTGTTCCGCGGTCTGCGCGTCACGCCGGAAACCAAATCCCACATCGCGAGGCGCTATGACCAGTTCGGCGGCGTGAGCCCCATCAACGGGCACACGCGCGCACTGATCAAATCACTGCAGCAGGAGCTCGACAGCCACGGCCCGGCGCTGCCGATCTACTGGGGCAATCGCAACTGGCATCCGCTACTGACGGATACCGTCGCGCAGATGGCGCATGCGGGGGTGCGCCGCGCGCTCGCGTTCGTGACGAGCACGTTCAGCTCGTACAGCGGCTGCCGCCGCTATCGCGAGGATCTATACGAAGCCGCTCGCAACACGCCGAACGCGCCACAGATCGACAAGCTGCGCGTTGGCTTCAACCACCCGGGCTTCATCGAGGCGATGGCCGACCGCGTACAAGCGGCGCTCGACACGCTAGCCGAGGCCGAGCGCGGCAACGCGCTCGTGCTGTTCACGGCGCACAGCCTGCCCGAGTCGATGGCGCGCTCGAGCGCGTATCAGGCGCAGCTGCAGGCGAGCTGCCGGCTCGTCGGCGACATGCTCGAGCACCAGCGCTGGCGGCTCGCGTACCAGAGCAACAATGCGTCGTACGGCCGCGAGCCGTGGCTCGGACCCGACGTCAACGAAGCGTTGCGCGAGGCTAAGACCGAGGGCGTGACGACGGTCATCGTGGCGCCGATCGGCTTTATCTGCGACCACATGGAGGTCGTGATCGATCTCGACATCGACGCGGCCGCGACCGCGCGCTCGCTCGACCTGACCATGGTGCGCGCGGCCACTGTCGGCACGCATCCGGCGTACGTCGCAATGATCCGCGAGCTGATCGTCGAGCGCATGACGCCCGGTACGCCGCGTCGGGCACTCGGCTCGTTAGGGCCAAGCCACGACCGCTGCGCTGCGGATTGTTGCCTGTCCGGGCGCCCTGGGCCGACGAAGCCGGCGTTGTGCGGCGTCGACGATCCGCTACACGCGGGGAACTAGCGGTGGCGGCCGTGGATCGCGATGTCGTGATCGTCGGCGCCGGCATCGCCGGGCTGCACGCGGCGCTGACCCTCGAAGCCGCCGGCGTGAATGTTCTCGTGCTCGAGGCCCAGCAGCGAGTGGGCGGCCGAATTCACTCGATGCGCCAGCTCGGCAACACCGCAGAAGCAGGCGGCACCTACATCGGTGCCGGGTACTCGCGCGTGATCGGCGCGGCGGAGCGGCACGGCGTCGAGCTGATGGACGTGACCCCGATCCTCGAGTTCTTCCGCGAGCAAGACCTCGTGTATCGCGGCGAGATCATTCGGCAGGCCGACTGGCCGACGCATCCGGCCAACGATTTTCCCGCGGCCGACCGACAAGCACATGCCTTGGAACTACCACCGCGTGCTCACGATGCGCGCGAACCCGCTGGAAGAGCCCGGCGCCTGGACGCTGCCGCAGCACGCGGCGCTCGACGTGCCGGCGCACGATTGGTTTCGCAGCCAGGGATTGAGCGAACGCGCGATCGAGCTCGCGTACGGGCTCAACGTGAGCTTCGGCCGCGACGCACGCGACGTTTCGGCGCTGTTGCTGTTGTTTCGCGGCGCGTTCTCGAAGAGCCAACGCGCCGTGGCGCCGAAGGACAGTCTGGGCTACACCGCACGACACGGCGTACAACGCATCTGCGAAGCGATGGCCGCGGCCGTACGCGGCGGCGTGGAGCTCGGCCACGTCGTCACCGGCATCTGCACAGACACCCGATCGCGCGACCGTGCACTGCGCGAACGGGCTGCGCGTCAACGCGCGACATGTCATCGCCGCGGTACCGGTAGGCGTGCTGCGCCGCATCGCGCTCGACCCTGCGCTGCCGGCTGCGCAGGCCTCGGCGATCGCCAACCTGCCGTCGCAGCCGCTGACGCAGGTGTATCTCGCGCCGAAGTCGCGGTTCTGGGAGCAGGACGGCTACGCGCCGAGTCTCTTCACCGACACGCAGGCGGGAATGCTCGCGGCCGCGCGCAACCGCGAGCGGCCGAGCGAAGTCACGAGCCTCGCGGCGTGGGTCACCGGCGATCAGGCCGCCGCGCTCGATCGTCTGTCGCCAGCCGACGCGGGCCGCGCCGTGATCGCCGCGATCGAGAACATTCGCCCAGCCGCGAAGGGGCAGCTCGAGCTCCTCGGCATGCACTCGTGGGGCGCCGACCCCTATGCGGGCGGGGCCTGGGCGTATTTCCGCCCCGGCGACGTGACACGCTACGCGGCCGTGCTCGGCAACGCACATGGCCGGCTGCAGTTCTGCGGCGAGCACCTGGCACTTTCGAGCCGCGGCATGGAAGGGGCGATGGAGTCGGCGGAAGAGGCCGTCGCTGCCATCCTCGCGGGCACCTGAAACCTGCGCCACGCTTGACTCTGCGTCGCCGCGAAACCTTATGCGTTTTGGGCATGGGGGTAGAAGAACTTAACCGTTCAAAGTCATAAGGCCGGCGCTTACCGTAGGCCACCTCTGAAGAACCAGCAGCACTCAGGCCCGGGGCTACCCGCGCGCTGAGCTCGGGTAAGCCACGATGAGCGCCGTACTTCTGAATCCCGCCCCGCCTGCGTTGCCGGCCATGGCCTTGGAGCCGGCCGAACCGAAATTCGATGCCAAGGCTTATGACGAGGAAGCCACGCGCAAGGTCGCGCTCGAGCACTGCAACCGCAGGTTCGCGGCGCTGAAGGCCGATCAGCGTATCGAATGGGCGCTCGAGAATCTTCCCGGCAGTCACGCGTTGACCTCGAGCTTCGGCGCGCAGGCGGCCGTGTCGCTGCACCTCGTCACGCAGATCAAACCCGATATCCCCGTGATTCTCGTGGACACGGGCTACCTATTTCCCGAAACCTATCGTTTCATCGACGAGCTCGCCGAACGCATGAAGCTGAACCTCACGGTGTACAGCGCACCGCGATCGGCGGCCTGGCAGGAAGCCCGCCACGGCCAGCGTTGGAATCAGGGCCTTACAGGCCTCGACGCCTACAACCAGGAGAACAAGGTCGAGCCCATGCGCCGCGCGCTGCGGGAGCTCGGCATCAGCACGTGGTTCGCCGGCTTACGCCGCAACCAGGCCGAGAGCCGCGCGCAGATCCCGTTCCTCGAGTGGCAGGGCGGCCGTTGGAAGGTACATCCGATCGCCGAATGGACCGATCGCGATGTACACCGGTACCTGACGAAACACGGCCTGCCGTATCACCCGCTGTGGGAGAAGGGCTACGTGTCGATCGGCGACCATCACAGCACCAAGCCGATCCACGAAGTCGCCACGCTCGAAGAAACCCGCTTCGCCGGCTTGAAGCGCGAGTGCGGCATCCACGAGATCGACCTCGCCGACCTCTAAACCTGACTCCGTCTTAGGCGGCGAGTTCTTGCTCGCAGCCACCTTTGATCGGCAGCAGCGTTTCCTTCAGTAGCTCGTTCACGTCTTCCTGTGACTGCGCGCGTGCGATGTCGCGAATCAACCGCGCAGAGTAGTGCGGCGCGAACAGGTTGATGAAGTCCACCATGTAGCGGCGCAGCACGGTGTCGCGTGGGAAGCCGAGCCACGTCGTCACGCGCGGGAACAGCTCCTTGGCCTCGATCGCCACGAGATCCTCGCGGTCGACGCACTCGAACGCCATCGACGCGATCACGCCGACGCCCATCCCCATCCGCACATAGGTCTTGATGATGTCGGCATCACGCGCCGTGAACACGACGCGCGGCTCGAGGCCATGCTCGCGAAACGCGCGTTTGAACGACGATTCGCTGGTGCCGCTGAACACGTACGTCACGAGCGGGTATTCGGCCAGCGACTGCATATCGAGAGGCTTCGGCTGCTTCGCGAGCGGATGGCTCTTTGGCACGAGCACGATGCGGTGCCAGTGGTAGATCGGCAGCAGCGTGAGCTGCGAGAACAGGTCCTGCGAGCCCGTGGCGATCGCGAAGTCCACCTTGTTGGTGCTAACCAGCTCCGCGATCTGCTCCGACGTGCCCTGGTGCAGCTCGAGGTCAACCCGCGGATAGCGCTCGCGGAACGCGCGAATGACCTCCGGCAGCACGTAGCGCGCCTGAGTGTGCGTGGTGGCGATCGACAGCGTGCCGTCGAGCTCGGCCGTCAGGTCGCTGGCCAGGCTCGTGATGTTGCCGACCTCGCGCAGGATCTTGCGGGCCCGTGCGATGACCTCGCGCCCTGCCGGCGTGATCGCCGCCAGGCTCTTGCCCTTACGCGTGAAGAGCTGCACGCCGAGCTCGGCCTCGAGCTGCTTCAGCTGCTTGCTGATGCCCGGTTGGCTCGTGAACAGGCGGTCGGCCGCCGACGTGATGTTCAGGCCGCTGTCGGCAATACCCACCAGGTACTTGAGCTGCTTGAGCGTCACGCGGAAATGACCTTTCCCGGGATGAAAAAGCCGCGTCCTCGATGCGAGTCCGCGGCCTCGGCGGGCATATAACCATTTGTTAGATGGGAGTGTCAACCGCGTGGCCAAAGGGCTGCAGGGACCCGGCAAAATATTTCGAGCCGTTATATCCCCAGAAGGACATGTTGTTGTTCCGCGGTCTGGCGGCGCGGTATGGTGCCCGCAAGAGTCGTTTCTCATGCAGCACCTACCCCTCTTCGCCGACCTGAAAAACCGCCCCGTCCTCGTCGTCGGCGGCGGTGTCGTGGCCGAGCGCCGCGTGACCCTGTTGCTCGAGGCGGGAGCGCAGGTGACCGTCCTGGCGCCGCGAATTTCCGACCCGCTTGCCGACCTCGCGGTGGCGGGACGGCTGGTCCACGCGGCTCGCGAATTCAGCGGCGAGTCGGCCGAGCCTTACTGGCTTGTCGTGGCGGCCACCGACGATCGGGCTGTTAACGAGCGGGTCGCCCTCGCGGCCGAAGCCGCCCGGCGGTTCTGCAATGTCGTGGACGACCCGGAGCTCTGCTCGTTCCTCATGCCCGCGATCGTCGACCGCTCACCGGTCACGATCGCGATCGGCACCGGCGGGCACTCGCCCGTGCTCGCGCGCTGGGTCAAAGGCCTGATCGAAGCATGGTTGCCGAGCCGGCTCGGCGCAGTCGCGGAGTTGGCGGGCCGCTGGCGCGAGCGCGTGCGTGAGCGCGTGCCAGACCCCACCGAGCGCCGGCACTTCTGGGAACGCATCGTGTCCGGCGCCGTGGCGGAGCACGCATTCGCGGGCCGCGACGAAGACGCGGAACGAACGCTCGAGAGCGATCTCGCTGCGTGGGGCCGCGACGAGACGGCGAAACGCGGAGAGGCGTATCTCGTAGGCGCCGGCCCCGGTAGCCCGGACTTGATCACCATTCGCGGCCGCCAGCTGCTCGCGACCGCCGACGTCGTGCTGTACGACCGACTCGCGAGCCCCGCGTTGCTGAACTACGCGCGCCGCGACGCGGAGCTGATCTGCGTCGGCAAGACGCCGCGCCTGCCGTCGATCACGCAAAAACAGTTGAACCGCCTGCTCGTCGGCCTCGTGAGCGGCGGCAAACGGGTGTGCCGGCTCAAAGGCGGCGATCCGTTCATCTTCGGCCGCGGCGGTGAAGAGCTCGAAGCGCTGGTCGAGGCTGGCCTCAAATTTCAGGTCGTGCCCGGCGTGTCCGCAGCCGAGGGCTGCGCGGCGTACGCCGGCATCCCGCTGACGCTCCGCGGCGTGTCGCAGGCCGTGATCCTGACGACCGGGCATACGATCGACGACACGATGCCCACGCTTCAGGACTTCCGGCCCGGCCAGACGCTGGCTCTGTACATGGGCGTCGCCCAGTACGCGCAGATCAGCGCCGCGTTGATCGCCGCCGGTCACGACCCGGCCACGCCGGCCGCAATAGTAGAGAACGGCACCACGCAGAACCAGCGTGTGATCCGCACGTCGTTGCGCAGTCTCGCCGCAGCGCAGGCTGCGCTCGAAATTCAGCCACCCGCGTTGCTGCTCGTCGGCGAGACCACGCGCTTCGCGGAGCGCTATAGTTGGTTCGCACCGAGTCGGATCGAGATTTACGACGACGCGGCGGCAGAGTCCCGCGCGCACGTCGGTTACTAGTCCCCAACAATCAAGAAAGGCACCGCCATGATGTACGACAGCATCCTAGACACCATCGGCAACACCCCGGTCGTCAAGCTCAACCGGATCGCGCCGAAGCACGTCACGATGTACGTGAAGATCGAGGCGTTCAACCCGTTGCACTCGGTCAAGGATCGGCTGGCGTTCGCGATCATCGACGACGCCGAGAAACGCGGCGTGCTGAAACCGGGTCAGACCGTCGTCGAGGCGACGTCGGGCAACACGGGCATAGCGCTCGCGATGGTGTGCGCCGCGAAGGGCTATCCGTTCGTGGCGACGATGAGCGAAACATTCTCGGTCGAGCGGCGCAAGATCATGCGCGCGCTCGGCGCGAAGGTGATCCTGACCCCGGGCGCCGAGCGCGGTACGGGCATGGTGCGGCTCGCCGCCGCACTGGCCGAGAAGCACGGCTGGTTCCTCGCGCAACAGTTCCAGAACCCGGCGAACCCGGCGTATCACCGCCAGACCACGGGCCCCGAGATCCTGAAGGACTTCGCCGGCAAACGGCTCGACTTCTGGGTCACGGGCTGGGGCACGGGCGGCACCCTGACCGGCGCCGGCGAGATGATCAAGCTCGCGCGGCCCGAGGTGACGATCGTTGCCACCGAACCCGCCGGCGCGTCGCTGCTCGGCGGCAAGGCGTGGGCGCCGCACAAGATCCAGGGCTGGACGCCGGACTTCCTGCCCGACGTGCTGAACCCCAAGGTCTTCGATCGACTCATGCCCGTCACGGACGAAGAAGCCAAACAGACGGCGCGCCGGCTCGCGGCCGAAGAAGGCATCTTCTGCGGCATCTCGGCCGGCGCCACCGTGGCGGCCGCGATGAAGACAGCGGAAAGCGCGAAGCCGGGCTCGGTGCTGCTCGCGATGCTGCCCGATACGGGCGAGCGCTACCTCGGCGGCTACCTGTTCGAGGACCTGAATGCGGGCTCGGACGACGAGTGGCTCGCGAGTCTCGACAAGAAATAGCGCGCCCGGCTCAGCGCCACTGCTCGCGCGACCTCCGCCCCAAAGGCCGCGCAGCGTTTGCCGCATCGTTGCGGCACGCGGCGTGTCCCTTTGACGGCGAGATCGCTGATATCTATCACTGCGATCCAAACTAACCATCACGACCGCCACCGCCGGGGCGTATGTTGTGGCTCATCGTCAATAGCGCGGGATCCACCCATGAGCACAGCAACCGAAGGTAAGTGTCCCTTCAATCATGCCGCCGGCGGCGGCACCACGAACCGGGACTGGTGGCCGAACCAGTTGCGGCTCGACGTCCTGCACCAGCACTCCACGAAGTCGGACCCCATGGGCGAGGACTTTGACTACGCGAAGGAATTCAAGAGCCTCGATCTGAAGGCACTGAAGAAGGACCTCGCGAAGCTCATGACCGACTCCCAGCCCTGGTGGCCGGCGGACTTCGGTCACTACGGCCCGCTGTTCATCCGCATGGCCTGGCACAGCGCCGGCACGTACCGGGTGGGTGACGGCCGCGGGGGTGGCGGCAGAGGTCAGCAACGTTTCGCGCCGCTGAACAGCTGGCCCGACAACGTGAGCCTCGACAAGGCGCGTCGGCTGCTCTGGCCGATCAAGCAGAAGTACGGCCGCAAGATCTCCTGGGCCGATCTCATGATTCTCACGGGCAATGTCGCGCTCGAAACCATGGGCTTCAAGACGTTTGGTTTCGCCGGCGGCCGCGAGGACGTGTGGGAGCCGGATCAGGACGTCTACTGGGGCAGCGAGGCCCAGTGGCTCGACGACAAACGGTACTCCGGCGATCGCGATCTCGAGAATCCGCTCGGCGCCGTGCAGATGGGCTTGATCTACGTGAATCCGGAAGGCCCGAACGGCGAACCGGACCCCGTCGCAGCGGCGAGAGACATCCGCGAAACCTTTGCGCGCATGGCGATGGACGATGAAGAGACCGTCGCGCTGATCGCCGGCGGACACACCTTCGGCAAGACGCATGGCGCTGGCCCGGCGACGAACGTCGGCGCCAACCCGGAAGCCGCCGAGCTTGAGGCGCAGGGATGGGGCTGGAAGAACAGCTTCGGCACCGGCACAGGCGCCGACGCGATTACGAGCGGCCTCGAGGTCACCTGGACCAGCACGCCAACGAGGTTCAGCAACGACTTCTTCGAGAACCTGTTCGGGTACGACTGGGAGCTGACGAAGAGCCCGGCCGGCGCGCATCAGTGGCAGCCGAAGAACGGCGCGGGTGCCGGCACGGTGCCGCATGCGCACAACAGGTCGAAGAAGATCGCGCCCGCGATGCTCACGACGGACCTCTCGCTGCGATTCGACCCGGCGTACGAGAAGATCTCGCGGCGTTTCCTCGCAAACCCGAAGGAATTCGCCGACGCGTTTGCGCGCGCCTGGTTCAAGCTGACGCACCGCGACATGGGTCCACGCGCGCGCTATCTCGGGCCGGAGGTGCCGAAAGAAGCTCTGCTCTGGCAGGACCCCCTTCCGAAGGTCGATCACAAGCTGATCGGCGACAAGGATATTGCCGCTCTGAAGAAAACCCTGACCTCGAAGCTGTCCGTCTCCGAGCTCGTCTCGACGGCGTGGGCGTCAGCCTCCACCTTCCGTGGCGGCGACAAACGCGGCGGTGCGAACGGTGCGCGGATCCGGCTCGCGCCGCAGAAGGACTGGGCCGTGAATCAGCCCGCAGCAGCTGGCGAAGGTGTTGAAGACACTCGAGAGCATCCAGACCGCGTTCAACAAGAAGGCTAAGGGCAAGAAAGTATCGCTCGCCGACCTGATCGTGCTCGGCGGCTGCGCAGGCGTGGAGAAAGCCGCGAAGAAGGCCGGCGTCCCCGTGAAGGTGCACTTCGCCCCGGGTCGCGTGGATGCTTCGCAGCAGCAGACCGATGTGGAGTCGTTCGCCGTGCTGGAGCCCGTCGCCGACGGCTTCCGCAACTATCAGAAGACGCGCTACGCCGTGCCGGCCGAGGCCCTGCTGATCGACAAGGCACAGCTACTCACGTTGACCGCGCCCGAGATGACGGTGCTGGTGGGCGGCCTGCGCGTGCTCGGCGCGAACGTGGGCCAGTCCAGCCATGGCGTCTTCACGAAGAAACCCGGGGCACTCACGAACGACTTCTTCGTGAACCTGCTCGACATGGGCACGGAATGGAAGCCGATGTCGGACGCCAGGGACGTGTTCGAAGGACGTGACCGCAAGACCGGGGCCGCGAAGTGGACCGGTACGCGCGTGGACCTGGTCTTCGGCTCGAACGCGCAGCTGCGCGCCCTGGCCGAGGTCTACGGCAGCTCGGACGCGCAGAAGAAGTTCGTGCAGGACTTCGTCGCGGCCTGGACCAAGGTCATGCACCTGGATCGTTTCGATCTGGCATAGCCTCGATTCGGCGGCCGCGGCAGCCAGCCGCGGCCGCTAGAAGTGCAACTGCACGCTGAGCGCGAGCGCTCGACCCGGTTTGCGTTCGTAGGTATTGACGCCGGCACGCTCGATCTCGATGGACTCGTCCAGCAGGTTCTGCGCCTTGGCCTTGATCGTCAGCGTATCGCGAGCGTACCAGGCGTAGGTCAGATCCAGAGAGTTGAACGGCAGCTCGTAGCCGTCCGGAGCCTGGTTGCGGCCCGCCACGTACAGCCGCTTGCCGAACACGTTGTAGATCAGCGATACGGTGTGATGCTGGTTCGGCGAGTCGTAGCCGACCATGAAATTGGCTACGTAGTCCGAAGCTCCGGCGAGCGGTCGTTCCGGATTCGTCGGCGCGTTCGCGCGGGGGCCGGCCACGAGATTCGAGTCCTGCAGCGTGAGGTTGCCCTGCAGGAAGAACGGCGCGAAGCGAGGCCCGATGAAACCTAGCTTCTTCAACCCCTCGATCTCCACGCCGTGGACTTCCGCGGAATCCGCGTTGTGAATCTCGCGCGCAACGGTCGTATCGCTGGCCAGGGACTCGAAGAACTCGATCGGGTTGTCGATGTCTTTTTGGAACAAGGTGACGGTGAAGTTGTCGCCCCGATCGAAAAACCACTCGGCGCGCAGATCTAAATTCTTGACGTCGGCCGGGCGGACGTCCGAGCTGCCGATCGTGAGGTCGCCCGTGATCGGATCGATGTAGCTCGCATCCGTGATCTCGCGCAGATCCGGCCGGATCGCGGTCTGGCTCACACCCAACCTGAGCTGAAAGGTCTGGGCCCAGAAGTGCCCCATGTAGGTGAACGACATGGCGGGATACACCTTGTCGGCCTGGAATACCCCGCTTGCGAGGTCGGTGGGGTCGGTGGTGACCTGCGGGCTGCTCGGGCCGTAGCCGTAGGGATTCCAGTTCACCGCGGCTTGCCGGTAGTTTTCCCAACGCGCGCCTCCCGTGATGCGCCACTTGTTCTGGATCGTCCAGTCGGCCATGCCGAACCCCGCGTCGGTCATCGTGGCGGCGAGGTAGGTTTCGCTGTTCGAGTCGTTGCGCAAGAACGTGAAGTTGTTCGCGATGACGTTCGCGTCGGAGAACACCTGGCCGATGGGGCCCTGCAGCGCCGTTGGATCCGTACCGGACGGCGGCCCGAGCGTGAACTCGGTCTGCTGATAGCTTCGGCTCTTGTCCGAATGCTCGGCGCCGCCCTTCAACGTGAGCGTCGACTTCTCGAACTTGAACGGTGCCGTGATCGACCAGCCGTTGCTGCGCACGCGGTCGTTCAGATCCGTGAAACGGTAGTTCGCCGCGTCGGTCTGTAACGCAACCGACTCGCCGAGCACGGCCGCGGTCGCGGGATCCGTGATCGTCTTCGACGTGATCCTGACCTCGTTCGGGATGTCGGTCGTGGCCTTCGAGTCGGAGCGTGAACCATCGAATGGCGGTCTCTTCCGGCAGCCATTTGAAGGCGCCCGCGATCTTCGGGAACATCTCGCGCGTATCGGCGCCGACGTAGTGGGTGCCCTGGATCTGGTTCGTGCGCATGTTGCGCTCTTCGTAGCGCAGCCAGTAGTCGCGGAAGCCGAGGCCGTCGGAGATTTGCCGGTTCTCGTTGAAGAAGTCGTCGACCGTGGCCCTGTTGTCGGTGTTGCGCAGATACAGCGTCGTCATCGAGACTTCGTGATCGTTCGTGAACTTCGCGCCGAAGTTCAGGTTGCCGCTCACGTCGACGGAATTCAGCGATTCGTTCTTCGTATCGGTCCGCTCGTCGGGGAATCGCCAGTTGCGCGCCTTCGCGACCGTGCCGCGCCAGTGATTCTGGTACGTCGTGCCGACCAGGAACCCGAGGTTCCACTTGTCACCCACGTCGTAGTTGCTGCCGACGCTGGTCTTCAGATCGGCGTCGGGTGGCGGGCTTTCCTGGCGGAAACCGATGTTGCGGTTCAGATTGCAGCGAGAGCTGCCGATTGATGAGGTCGGCCTCCGCGTCCGTCAACGACGGATTGGCGAGCCTGATCGATGCCGGGCTCAGATCGCTGCCGCGATAGGCGACGATCGCGTTGCTGATCGCGGGCGACAGCGCGCGCGTGCCGTCGTCTCTGCCGAGGCCATCGGCATGGCCGCCCGGATACGTGTTGACCTTCGACGGCGTGATCGCGTCGAAGCCGCTGCCGACCTCGAAATTGAAATCGAAGGCGCGCGGGATGCTGCGCGTGCGGATGTCGACGCTGCCGCCGGCGAAGTTCGCCGAAAGGTCCGGTGCCCAGGCTTTCTGCACGCGCAGCGACTCGACGACCGACGCCGGGAACACGTCGAGCGGGATCACGTTGCGCGTCAGGTCGGGCGAGGGAATCTGCGCGCCGTTCAGCGTCGTGGCCGAGTAGCGTTCGCCCAGGCCGCGGACGTAGACGAACTTGTCGGAAACGAGCGAGAGCCCGGGCACGCGGCGGAGTGCGGCGGCGACCGTGGAATCGCCGAGGCGCCCGATCGCTTCCGCGCCGATGGTATCGACGACCGACGCATCGTTCAGCCGTTCTTTCGCGACCTCCTCGCTCGCGCTCAAGAAACGGCCGCTGACGACGAGCTCCTCGATCCCGGTCGGTGGCGAACCGCTGCCCGCGGCGGGCGGCGCCTGCTGCGCGTCGTCCTGGGCCAGTGCGGTCATCTGCCAGAAACCACCCGCGACGGCGCAAGCGAGCCAGAGCGGGTTCAGTTTGAAGGGGGTGCGGATGTTGTTCATTTGCGTGCCTTCGATGTCTATGGACAGGGCAGCGAGCGTGGGCGCCGCTTCCGACTACGCGGTGCGGAAGCGGCGCCCACGAAACGCCTGCGGCCTTACTCGAACCAAAGCGGCTCGGCGCGGCTTCCGGGATGAACGCCGTACGTCCAGCCCGCGGTCCAATCCGTCGCGCCAAGGCTCAGCGCGCCGAGGTAGGTGTCCGGCGTCGGGTTCGTCGTCGCCACGGGTGCGGCGTTGTCGACGAACGACGTGGCCCAGTCGATCGAGTAGATCGGCTGTGTCCCCTCGAGCAGCTGCAGCCCCGCGTCAGCCGTCGCAGTCGGATTCAGCGCGGTACCCGAGGGCACCGTCGCGAACTGATTGCCACTCGCCGTGAGGAAGCTCTCCGTCGTGGTCACGCCGTCGAACGCCCATGGCGTGCTGCCGTTCGAGCGTTCCTGGCAGGAGAAGATCACGTTCTGGATCTTGGCGTCGCCCTGGATTGCCGCCTGCTGCACGCGATCGTCCATGCGCACACAGTAGTTATCGCTCGAGGAAGTCGTGTCGTTCGGCTCGAAGGACATGATCAGCATCGAGTTCGTGATCGTCGGGAACAGTCCCTTCGCGAAGCCGCCAACCGGCACCCGGATCGTGCGTCGCGGTGGCCGCACCGTTCGGCGAAATGATGCAGGTCAGATGATTGATCTTCGGTCGGCTGTTGATGCCCTGCGCGATGATCTCGTCGACGCGCGTGGCCGTGAGGTTGGCGAAGTCGGCGATGCCATCGGCCTCGATGCAGTTGTTGCCGTCGGTCGCCGATTGGATGACGAGCGAATTGGTGATCGTGCCCGAGTAACCCTCGTCGATGTCGATGGAGTCGTCACGCGCATACACCGACAGGTAGTTGTCGACGTTGACGGCGCCGCCGAAGAACTCCATGCCGTCGTCGTACACCGAGTACATCTCGATGTGATCGACGATCGTGCCGCGGCCCACCGCACCCCACGAAATGCCGTTCAGCTCGTCGCCGTTGGCGACTTCGGCGCCGGTGTGCTTGACCACGACGTACTCGAGATCGCCGGAGCTGTCGTCGTTGTTGTCGCCGCCGTACTGCGATTCGTCGAGGCCCGCAGAGCCCTCGGCGTCCACCGAGCACTCGCCGGCGGGCGGGAGCGCGATCGTGTCGCTCGCGATCGAGCCATCGGGGTTGTACGTGATCGTGCCGTCGTAGACGCACTTGTTCGTGATGCCGAAGCCGTTGATCACGAGGCCGCCCCACTGCTGCACAGATTCAGGACCTGGCAGCTTGCCGCTGACGTCCGACAGCGACGTGAAGGTGATGGGGCTATCCGGCTCGCCCACGGCCATGAGCTTCGAGCCGCGGTTGACGACGAGGAACTGCGCTTTAGTCGCGAACGCGAGTGTGGCGCCGGGCTCGATGGTGAGCGTCGGGCCGTCGCCGCCCTGCGTGATGCCCGCCGTCGCGAGCTCAGCCTGGGTCCGATAGGTTTGGCCGACAAACAGGCTGCCATAGAAGATATGGGCCCCGCCGCTCGGTAGCGCCGGAATCGTCATGTCCACCTTCAGATGGCGCGTGTTGTTGATGAAGTCCGTGCGATAGACGCAGTTCGTGCCGTCGTAGATGCCCTGGTAGGTCGTGCCATCCTGGGTGTACGAAGCGCACAGTGCATTGGCGCCGCCGCTCGTGCCACCGCCGGTCGTGCAGTTCTGCGTGCACGCGCTATTGACGCTGCTGTTGCTGCTGTCAGTCGTGGCGGGGTCGATGTTGATGTCGCCGCTGGAACAGGCGGCCACGCCGAGCGCGGCCAATAGGACGACGATGAAGGAATGACGATTCATGGGGCTCTCCCGAGGCATGTTGTTCGAAGTGGAGAGCCGGAAGCCTAGGTGCCGAATATTGAGTGTTCGTGACTATTTTGTTGCGGCTATATTTCGGATGCCTGGGCGAGGCCGGTCTGCAAGGGCAGGCGGCCCCATAGATGCGTTTCGTATATGGGACGTCGGGGCACCGAGCTCGATTGCGTGGACGGCGGACGGGATTGGGATACCTTTGATGCTCAGCGGGAGCGAAAGCAGCGATGTCCGGCCGTCAAAGAAGGGGCGCGTATGAGCCCTAATCATCGAGCTCGTCAATACGCCGGTAGCCGAGCGCGTGTTCCCGGAGTGGCTCATGGGCTTCACGGAACCAACGAAGTCCGAATTGCTGAGCATCTCTCAAGCGAACTGGCAGCGCAGCTACGACGCTATCAAGAACCAGGAAGCGAAGAGCCCCGGCCTGACGCTACTCGCAGGTTTTTGGCGGAGAGCGACGAGCCGCCGATCGACGTGAGTGAGAAGCCTTGATCGCCGGGCGTACTCAAGGACCGGACCTTTCCCCGGGTCGACGCTGCTTACGCGATCGCCGCGCTACTGGCGCTCGCTCACGTAGACGTTGCCATCGTGGCCGACATACAGACGAGTACCGTCCCACGACAAGGACGCGCGCGTGTCGTTGCCTGTCGTGTTCACGGTGTCGCCAGCGTTCTGCGGCTTCGACCACCAAAACGGCAGAAACAAAGCCCGCGCGTGGTAGGCGTCCTGCATACCGATCCCGCCGGGCCGATCCGAGTTGAACGTCACCTCGAAGGCGCCGTTGATGGCGCGTACCGTCGGCATCTGGTCCTCGTCAGGCGTGCTGAGCGCCTGCACCACATGGCCCGGTCCGAACTCGCCGTTGTGGTTCATGATGCTGACATAGATGTCTTCCTTCGCGTTCGAGACGCCACCGTTCGTCGAGTAGAACAGAAACGTGCCGTACCACGTCTGAACCAACGACGGGCTACGCTCCGTCCCCGGCGTGTTGGGACCGTTCGGCGCGCACGCCAGGTGCGCTGGCTCGGACCAGTCGCCTGCGGGGCTTTGCCGCGAGAGATAGATGTCACCGCCACCGCAGGCGCGGGGTTCAAGATTAGGTTCCGCGGAAATGAAGTACAACGAACGCTCGAATGGGGCGGGACAGAAATCGTTCGAGGCCGAGTTCACGGGTTCTGGCAGATTCTTCGGCGCACTCCATGCGGCGCCAATGGCCGGGCGGTCGATGACCCAGATATCGAGGTCGCCGAGCGGGCCGTGCGGGTTGGCGCGGCCCGACGCGATCATCAGGCTTAGGCCGTCGGGCGTCTCGATCGGGCAGCCGGCGCCCGCGATGACGAGCTCCCCTTGGCTCCACTTCGGCGACCGGTGATCGGCAGATGCGGACAACGAGACCAGCAGCAAGCCGGCCACCGCGCAGGCCATTCGGACGTGTGATTGCGAACGCAACATGTCGATTCTCCCTCGTTTCGTTATGTCTACTGCTTGGACGGCTGCCGTGCCGCGCGACGAGACCGGGTTGACGGCCGGTCCGGATGCTCCGATGCTCGAACATCGCGTAGCATGTAGTCGGGGCGAAAAGCGGGGGAAATCGAGGGGAACATCGATCGCCATGAACCGCTTCGGCAGGTTCGAGTTCGATTTCGCACGGCGGCAGCTGCGCCGCGATGGCGCGCCCGTGCATCTCGCCCCTAAAGCCTTCGAGCTACTGTCGCTGTTGATCGAGGCGAGCCCGCGCGTGCTCGAGAAGTCCGAGCTCCACGAGCACCTGTGGCCGCGCGGCATCGTCGCGGATGCGACGCTCGTCGCACTCGTGAAGGAGCTGCGCCGCGCGCTCGAGGATCACGATCGGCAGTGCCCCATGATCCGTACGGTGCATCGCGTGGGGTATGCGTTCGAGTGCCCGATCGAGCGCGCGGAGTCGGAGCCGTTGACGCTGACCGTGCATTGGCTACTGGCGGGCGAGCGACGCTTGCCGCTCGCGAGCGGCGAGAACATTGTGGGCCGCGCGATGCAATCCCATGTGTGGATCGACCATTCGACGGTGTCACGGCGCCATGCGCGAATCGTCGTCGCCGGCGCCGAGGCCCGGGTCGAGGATCTCACGAGCAAGAACGGCACGAACGTCGGCGGCACGCGGGTCGCGGAGCCGCTGATTCTCAAGGACGGCGATCGCGTGGCGTTCGGGCAAGTGCTGTTCACTTATCGCCGAGTGGACCCTAGCCCGTCGACGGTCACGCACCTCGGCCACAGCGAAGCAGCCACGAGGCATTGACGGATGCTCGCGGCGGGCACTCACTTCGATCAATACGAAGTGCTAGAACCGCTCGGCGCCGGCACCATGGGTCAGGTGTTTCGCGCACGCGATCTCAAGCTCGGCCGTCTCGTGGCGCTGAAAACGTTGCCCGAAGGGCTGCCGCGCGACGCCGAGCGCCTCGCGCGCTTCGAGCGCGAAGCGCGTGTGCTCGCGTCGCTGAACCATCCCAACATCGCGATGCTGCACGAGGTCGCGGATTACGGCGAAACCCACGTCCTCGTACTCGAGCTCGTCGAAGGCGAGACGCTCGCGGAACGAATCGAACGCGGACCCATCCCGCTCGCCGAAGCCGTGTCGATCGCGGCGCAGATTGCTGCGGGCCTCGAAGTAGCGCACGAGCAGGGTGTGGTGCACCGCGATCTGAAACCTGCGAACGTCAAGCTGCGCGCGGATGGTACTGTCAAACTGCTCGACTTCGGTCTTGCCAAGGTGCTCGCGACGCACGCAGACGGGAGCGGCGAGGCGGAGGCGACCGTCACGGCCATCGACCCGCGCGCTGAAGCCGGGCGCGTCCTAGGGACTCCCGCTTACATGAGCCCGGAGCAGGCTCGCGGCCTTCGCGTCGATAAGCGCACGGACGTGTGGGCTTTCGGCTGCGTGCTGTTCGAGATGCTGACTGGTCGCCGCGCATTCGCGGGCGAGCATGCGACGGACGTGATCGTGAGCATCGTGGATCACGAGCCCGCCTTCGAGACGTTGCCGGCCGAGTGTCCCGCAGCGCTCAGGCGGCTCGTCAGGCGCTGTCTCACGAAGGATGCGCGGCAGCGCCTACGAGACATCGGCGATGCGCGCCTCGATCTCGCCGACGCTGCGGCCGGGCTCGCCGACGCCGGCGCCGATCTCGCGCAGTTCCGGCGGCGAACCTGGTCGGTGGCCGCGCTCGCCGCCCTCGGCATCGTCGCGGCCGGCGTCTGGCTCCGCGTCTCGCAGCAACCGACCGCGCCGGTGCCGCGCATTGCGCGCTTCGTCCTGCCCGACGCGGCCACCAACTCGGGGAGCGGCGCGACGATCGCAGTGTCGAGTGACGGCAAGCGCATCGCCTACGCCGGCCCGCGGGGTCTCATGCTGCGTTCACGCGATCGGCTCGATGAAACAGTCGTCGACGAACGCGCCGGATTCGCGCCGTTTTTCTCGCCCGACGGCGAGTGGCTCGTGTTCACGGACTGGCACGTGCTGCGCAAGGTGCCCGTTGCGGGCGGCATCGCACAGACCGTCGCCGACGTGGGGCCAGCCGCGATGGGCTCTTGGAGCGGCGAAGACATCATCGTCGCCGACATGAACGGACTGCTGCGTATCCCGGCCGCGGGTGGTCCGCCGCAACGGATCGACACGGAATTGAGCCGTGAGGAGCAGCCGCTCCAACCGCAGTATCTCGCGCAGCGACACGTCGTGCTGTACACGGTGACGCCGTCGCCGTCGCAGACGCCGAGCTTCGCAGCGAATGCAGCGGGCGCGCGAGTCGAGGCGCTCGATCTCGCCACGGGGCAGCGTCGGGTCGTGGTCCGCGGCGGCGGCCGCGCCCGCTATTTGCCGACCGGCCATCTCGTGTACGCCGCCGGCCCAACGTTGTACGCAGTGCCTTTCGATCTCGAATCCCTGACGGCGCGCGGCGAGCCCACGGCCGTGCTGACCGTCGATGGGATGCTCGAGTTTGCGGTGGCCGACGACGGGACGCTCGTTTATCAAGCGTGGCCGGTATCGGGGAGTCGTGAGCTCGTATGGGTCGACCGCCACGGACGGGAGGAGCTGCTCGCGGCGCCGCCCATGAATTACATCTACCCGACCCTATCGCCGGACGGCCTACGCGTCGGTCTCGACCTTGTAGACAACGGCGATCGCGACATCTGGATCTTCGATCTGCGCCGCAGCACGCTCGAGCGCTTCACCCACGACCCAGCCGGCAACCCGATCATCGCGTGGAGCCCCGACGGGCGCCATATCGCGTTCGGCAGCGATCGCTTCGGCGTCTCGAACCTGTTCCGCCAAGCCGCCGACGGCAGCGGCGAGCCGGAGCGGCTGCTCACGAGCGCCGAGCCGCAGATGCCGATCACGTATGCGCCCGACGGCCGATTGTTGTTCTCGCAGGCCGTGCCGGGGCAGCAACGCGATATCTATTTGTTATCGCTCGACGGCGAGCGCAACAGCGTTCCGCTGATCGCGACGCCGGCGAACGAGCTGACAGCCGAGGTTTCGCCCGACGGCCATTGGCTCGCCTACGACTCGGACGAGTCGGGCCAGTTCGAGGTCTACGTCCGTGCTTACCCCAACACAGAACAGGGCGGACGCTGGCAAATCTCCTCCGGGGGCGGTCGGCAACCGCTGTGGTCGCACGACGGTCGCGAGCTCTTTTATCGCAATTTCGACGGCGCGCTCTTGAGCGTGGCGGTTACGTTGGCTCCGACATTCGCGCCAGGGCCCGTGACCAAGCTGTTCGAGGGCGCCGGGTACGCCGGCGGTGGCGCACGCGGTAGCGGCCGAACCTACGACATTGCGCTCGATGACAGCCGCTTCATCATGCTCAAGGAGCAATCCGTCGCTGCGACGAACGGCGGCCCCCGGCTCGTCGTGGTGCTCGACTGGTTCGCGGAACTCGAGCGGCTTGCGCCGCTCGACGGGACGCGCGCAGACGCGCAACGCCGTTCTGTCCAGCTATCCCCGAGCCTGTGAGCGTGCGCATCGAGTCGCGACGCTGATCTGGCGTCGCGCGCGCCCTTTGGGCATGAAGCTGACGCACCCAGGGTATAGTTCGAGCGTGGATAACGGCTCGGGGCCGCTGGCTAACGTCCAATTGGAGCGAATCTCATGAGATCGACGCTCAATCGCATCGCGATCCCCGTGTTGTGTTTCGTCGCGCTTGCAAACGGGAACGCGGCCGTCGAGCTCGGCGCGCTAAGCGACGCCGAGCTCACTCAGGAACGCCAAACAGTGGAGCGCTGGAAAGCCGAACGTTTGGCCTCGCTCACCAGCGAAACCGGTTGGCTCGCCCTGAGCGGCCTCTTCTGGCTCAAGCCCGGTGAGAACACGTTCGGCAGCGCGACCGCGAACACGCTGCATCTCGACCATCGCGCTCTCGCGAGCGAAGCGGGCACCTTCAGGCTTCAAGGCACCGGCGTGCGCTTCATCGCGCGCCCGGATGCCGGGGTGACGCACGACGGCAAGAGGTTCACGGCCATCGATCTCGCGGCCGACTCCACCGGCGACCCCACGCTGCTGAAGAGCGGCTCACTCACCTTCTACCTGATCGAGCGGGCGGGCCACCTTGGGATCCGTGTGCGCGACAGCGAGAATCCGTTGCGCATGAATTTTCACGGGCTCGGCTACTTTCCGATGGCTGACGGCTGGGTAATGGATGCGCGGTTCGAGCCATACGAGCCACACAAGAAAATTCCGATCGTCAACATCTTAGGTATGCGAGAAAACATGGATGCGCCGGGTGCGCTCGTGTTCACCCACGGCGGCAAGGAATACCGGCTCGACGCGTTACTCGAGGATCCGGCCGACACGGAGCTCTTCATCATGTTCGCCGACGCCACGAGCGGCGAAGAGACCTACGGTGCCGGCCGCTTCATGTACGTGCCGTTGCCGCGAGACGGCGTAGTGCGGCTCAATTTCAACCGTGCCTACAATCCGCCTTGCGCTTTCAATGCCTTCGCTACCTGCCCTTTGCCCCCTCCGCAGAACCGGCTGGCCGTGCGAGTGACCGCCGGCGAGCTGACTTATGCCGGCGACCACGCGCGCGAACGGGAATAGCCAGTCGCCCGTCAGCGCAGCGTCAGGGTTTCGAAACGCTCGCGGCTCACTCGAAGCCGCGCAGCGCGTTCTCGGCGTCGCAGCCCAAGGGCTCGTATTTCAGGTCCGGACGATACGTCCACTCGACGCCGTCGACGACGATCGGTGCGGCGAGATACTCGGGATCGTCGAGCGTCACGCTGTAAACGAGACGCGTGCCGTCGTCGCTGAGCACCAGGCGCTCCACGGTGTGCTTGCCCGGCCCCGACGGCACCTGGCTCGTGTTGCCTTGGCTGTCGGGCGCAAACCGTGCCGTGTCGATCACGAGCGTGCGCCCCTCGAAGTGCCCGATCGAGTGGCCGAGCTGCGAGGCCACGGCGCCGTCATGAGAGGTCTGCTTCAGGTGGATCGTACGCTCGGCGCTGTCCCAGCCGCGGCGTAGCACGACGACGTCGTTGCGCACCTCGATCGACTTGATGTCGGGCGCCATCATCGCGCCGGGCGACGCCGTGAGCGTGCAGCCGAGCGTTTTGCGTTCCTCGTACGCCGCGCTCGCGGCCTTGCCCTTGTCGGTGAGGCTCACCTTCCCGGGATCGAAAAAGGGTTGCGCGGCTTGCATGTCGAGCCCGGTCGCCCAGTTGCCGTGCAGGCTCGTGGCTCGCGCCTTCCCCGGCGGCGTCTCCTGCGCGATCGTGAGGATGGCCCCTTCCTGACCGAGCGCGAGCGTGTTATCGCCGAGAGCGAGCGTGTCCATGAGCACGAGGCCGCGCTTCGGGTCTCGCCCTGGCCTGCCGTTCACGGTCACGCGTGCGCCGACCGTGAGGACGTCTTTGGTCAACCCTTGGCGCGCGAGGAACGCGGGGGGCGAGCCTTCGACCTCGTAGGTAACCTTGTTGCCCGCGTCGTCCGTGCTTTCCACCCAGAGAAACACGTGCGGGTTGATCCACTGATAGCGATTTGAGAGCGTCTCTGCGAAATCGATCGCCGCTCCGGCGTTGAACGCTGGCGTGCCCCGCGTCATGCTGCCCCTTCGATTCCTGGAGGGCCGCGCCATGATTCGCCGTCTCGCCTCGCTCACACTCGCCACATTGTTTTTCGCGGGCTCTGCGCTCTCGCAAACGGGTTCAGGCGACTCGTCGATCGAGGCGCGCTTCGACGCCGGAGTGAGTAGCGCCGATCAGCTCGCGTGGCTCGAGGAGATGGCGTCGGCACCGAACCACGTCGGCTCGCCGCACGACAAGGCGAACGCCGACGCGAACCTCGCGCGCTTCAAGAGCTTCGGTTGGGACGCGCACATCGAGACGTTCATGGTGCTCTATCCCACGCCGCTGTCGACGACGATCGAGCTCGTAGCCCCCGAGCACGTCGTGCTCGGCGGGCAAGAGCCGGCGTTGCCCGAGGATTCCACGTCGAACGCGCCCGGCATGCTGCCGCCGTACGTCGCGTATCAGGGCGACGGTGACGTCACCGGCGATCTCGTCTACGTGAACTTCGGCCTGCCCGACGACTACAAAGCACTCGCGCGCCGCGGCGTGGACGTGAAAGGCAAGATCGCGATCGCGCGTTATGGCGGCGGTTGGCGCGGTTTGAAGCCGAAGCTAGCGCAAGAGCACGGGGCGATCGGCACGCTGATCTACTCCGATCCGCAGCAAGACGGCTACGTGGTGGGCGACGTGTACCCCGAGGGCGGCGCGCGGCCCGACTTCGGCGTGCAGCGCGGTTCGGTGGCCGACATGACGCTCTACCCCGGCGACCCGCTGACGCCCGGCGTCGGCGCCACCGCGAACGCGCGGCGGCTCAAACGCGAGGAGTCGAAGACGATCCTGAAGATTCCGGTGCTGCCCATCTCGTATGCCGATGCGAGCAAGCTGCTCTCGCGGCTACGCGGACCGCAAGCGCCACGTACTTTCGTCGGCGCGTTGCCGATCACGTACCACTTGGGCGGTAACGGCGGCGTGAGCGTGCACCTCGCGGTGCAGTCGGAGTGGTCGCTGAAGCCCGCCTACGACGTGATCGCCACGCTCAAAGGCAGCGAATATCCGGATGAGTGGGTGGTCCGCGGCAACCATCATGACGGTTGGGTCATGGGCGCGAGCGACCCGCTGTCGGGCAACGTCGCGATGCTGTCGGAAGCCAAGGCGCTCGGCGCGCTCTACAAACAGGGCTGGCGCCCGAAACGCACCATCGTTTACACGAGCTGGGACGCTGAGGAGCCGATGTTGCTCGGCTCGACGGAATGGGCCGAAGCGCACGCCGCCGAGCTTCAGCAAAAGGCCGTGATCTACATCAACACCGACGGCAACGGCCGCGGCTTTCTCGGTGCCGGCGGCAGCCACGAGTTCCAGCATCTCATGAACGAGGTGGCGGCCGACGTCACCGATCCGGAAACCGGTGCGAGCGTGCTCGAGCGCCGGCGCGCCGCGATTCGCGTCGCTGCGTACGAGAAGACCGGCGAACCGGACGAGCGCGCGCTCACGGCTGCCGAAACGGGCGGCGATCTGCCGATCGGCGCGCTCGGCTCGGGGTCCGACTACTCGGCGTTTCTGCAGCACTTGGGATTGCCGTCGCTCAACCTCGGCTTCGGCGGCGAAGACGAGAGCGACGGCATCTATCACTCTATCTACGACAGCTTTCATCACATGACGACGTTCGACGACCCGGGCCTCGTCTACGGCGCCGTGCTCGCGAAGACCGTGGGCCGACTCGTGCTGCGCGTGGCCGATAGCGACACGCCGCCGCAGCGCTTCGCCGATTTCGCCGAAACCGTATCCGTCTACCTCACCGAGGTGAAGAAGCTCGAGGAGGATCGCCGCAAGGAGGACGAGAAGCGCGCGAAGCTGCTCGCGGACGATGCATTTCGGCTTGCGAGCAATCCCAAGAAGCCCGTCGGCCCCGTCGTCGACGAGGCGGCCACGCCGCACATCGCACTCGCGCCGCTCGAGAATGCGGTGGACCAGCTCGGCAAAGCCGCCAAAGCGTTCGACGAGACCTACGCTGCGAAAGCGGCCAGTCTTTCGCCGGCCAAGCGCAAGGCGCTGAACGCGAAGCTGCAAGACATCGGCCAGCTTCTCCTCGACGAGCGCGGCCTGCCCGAGCGGCCGTGGTATCGGCATCTGATCTACGCGCCGGGCCGGTTTACCGGGTACGGGGCTAAGACGTTGCCCGGCGTGCGCGAGGCCATCGAGGAGCGGCGCTTCGATGATGCGAACGTTTATGCCCAGCGCACGGCCGATGCGCTCGCGGCGTACGCCGGCCGGCTCGACGACGCCCGCAAGCTCCTCGAGGAGTAGCGGGTGCCGACGCTGACGCCCTCCCCCAGCGCACGCGGCGAAGATATTCGCTCAGCTTGTTCTTGAGCTCACGGACGCCGACGGTTTTCATACGGGCGTATTGCAGCCACGTGTCGCTACATGGCCCGACGAGCGGGACCGGCGTGAAGCGGCCGCTCCCTGGGATCGCATCCGTCTCCCATTCGCTTCTCCTGGGCCACCAAAGCGCCGTAGACTTTGCCTTTACCGGTGGTGGCGGGCGCGGTGAACGAACAAGGGTCGGCAATCGGCGGGGAAGATCGGGGACCGCAGCCGGTATTCGTCAGCTACGCGACCGCCGATCGCACCGAGGCGCTGAAGGTCTGCACAGCCCTCGAACGCCGTGGAACCAAATGCTGGATTTCCACGCGGGACGTGCCGCCCGGCGCGAATTATCAGGAGGCGATCGTGCAATCGCTTCGCACCGCTCGTGCGGTAGTCCTCGTCTTCTCGGACGCAGCCAACACCAGCGATGAGATCAAGAAGGAGCTATCACTAGCCAGCCGCTACCAAGCGCCGGTTATCGCGCTCCGGCTCAAAGACGTCGAGCCGAGCGATGCATTCGCCTACGAATTGTCGACACGTCAGTGGATCAACGCGTTCGAAGGCTGGGACAAGTCGATCGACACGCTGGTTGGCCGGATCGAGCAGATTTCAGGCTCCGGGCCGGCGGCCGCCGCGGCTGCCACACCCGCTTCCCGCCGGACGGCTTTCTTCTCGGGGCGCGGCGTGGCGATCGCAGCCGCCGGCGTGCTTTCGCTGGTCGCAGCTGCCGGGGCCTGGTGGACACTACGGCCGCCCCAGGCCGCAGCTCACAGCATGACGGTTCGCCTGGCGGGGTTTCAGCTCCTGTCCGCAGACTTGCCTGCAACCCTTCCGGATACTGTGGACGCGGAGATTACCGCGGCATTCAACGTCGACGGCGTTGTGCGTGTTTCGACTGCATCAGCCCCAGCGCCAGGCGCAGCGCCAGCCTACACGCTGGGCGGGACGATCCAGCGCGACGGAGACACGATCCGTGTCATCACTCGCATGGTCAACGAGCGCTCCGGCGCAACCTTGTGGTCTGACACTTTCAACTACGACGGGAATGAAGTCTCGAGGGTTCCACGCCACATCGCCGTCGATAAAGGCAATGTGGTCCGCTGCGGACTGTTCGGAGCGTCCACCTATTACAAGCCGCTGCCTGACGCAGTCCTCAGGGACTACATGCAATTTTGTCAGGGATATTGGGATCCCAATCTACGGGAGGGACGGAGATCCCTGATTCCCGCGCAACGGGTCGTCGCTGCCGTTCCGGACTTTTCCTGGGGTTGGGCGGCGGTCGCCGGTGCGTACTGGAAAGTTGCAGGGAGCGCGGACAACAGTCGGATCGCTGACGAGGCGCGCGCGAGTGGACGTGAAGCGGCCGACCGCGCGGTCGCGATCGACAGCAGGAACAGCGAGGCCCTGTATGTCAAAGCCATGCTGCTCGATCCGACTCGACTGGATCGGTCGGGAAGACCTGTTGAAGCGCGCCGTCGCGGCCCGTCGGCTGGATTGCGGATGCGAGCACCACCAATACGGGGCGATGCTGGTCAATGTCGGTCGGACTGCCGAAGCGATCGAACAATTGCACCAGGCCAACGACATGCTGGCCCTCTATGTTTATACGCCTTTGACCCTGGCCCAAGCGCTTGTCGTCGCGGGGAAGCCTGACGAGGCGAAACCCTATTTCGATGCGGCGATCGACCTTGCTCCGAATGCCGGCTTTGCGAAACGGCTCGCGTATGAACAAGGCAGCTGGGATTGGTGACATCGACCTCCTGCTCGACCCGACATTGCCGATTTCCGCAGAACTGCGCGCGGCCCTGGTGCAAGGCTATCGCGCACTGGCGTCGCGTGATTCCGGAGCCAAGGCGCAAGCTGTCCAGGCCCTCCTTGCGCTGACTGAAGACCAGCAGAGCGGTGCAGTCGCGAGGCTGCTCGCAGATCTCGGCGCGAACCACGAAGCTCTCCAAATCGCGACCCGGTTAGCGCAGCAGGAATATCCGGGGCCCTCGCTCTTCTGGGATCGGAGCATGCGCGGCACATTGGCCGATCCGGGCTTCCCGGCGGTGGCCGAGCAGCTCGGCCTTTTGAAGTATTGGACAAAGACCCACACCAAGCCCGATGTTTGCAATGAACAAGCGGCGCCGCCGTTCTGCCAGATGATTTGACGCCGCATGGCAGATGTAGCGCTCCGGCCGCATCGTGGCGCCACCAAGAGTCCGCGAAGCATGGCTGAGCAGAAACCGTCAGCGCCGGGTGTCGAAGCCAACGTCGAGCGGCTGGCGGCGCTCGTGCACGATGCATGGGTCGAGCAGCGCCGCAAGGCGGGTTGGCAATACGGCAAGGTGCGCAACGGCAGCGAGCGGATAACGCCCTCGCTCGTTCCCTACGACCAGCTTTCGCAAGACGAGCGCGAGCTCGACCGCATTTCGGTTCGCGCGACACTCAACGGTTTGACCGGCCTCGGGTACCGCATCGTGCGTGACGCCGTGTCCGGCGACGACGGCTCGCGCGAGCGAGTGCTCGCCCAAGTCCAGCACTTGATTGCGCTTGGTCGGCCGTTGCCCGCGTACGACCTGACCAAGCGCTGGCTCACCGAACATCCTGCCGATCCGGAGTTCCGGCTGCACAACGCACGCGCATTGCGCCGCTGCGGCGCGCTACAAAGTGCCCTGGACGTGCTGGATGACCTCTCGGACCAGCCCGACGGCGACGGGGAGCGGCGCGGGCTGCTCGCCGCCGTCAACAAGGAGATGTTCTCTCGGTTCGTCCGTCGTGGAGATTCTCGCGCCGCAGAGCATCTGCAGCGCGCCCAACACCTGTACCAAGAAGTGTTCGATGAGTCGCAGGGCGTGAGGTACTGGCACGGTATCAATGCCGCGACCCTGGCTTTCCTAGTCGGCCGCGAGAGCGACGCGCGCGCGCTGGCGCAGCGAGTTTGGACCGCTTGCGAGGCCGTGGAAGCCGACTCCGCCGGTGACTACTGGTGGCTCGCCACTCGCGCGGAAGCCGCGCTCGTGCAGGGTCGTTTCGACGTTGCGGCCGCAGGCTACCGCCGCGCGCTGCAGACGGCAGTCGAGCGGATCGGCGACATCGCTTCGACGCGTCAGAACGCGCTGCTGTTGCTCGATGCCTACGGCGCTGACGAGCCGGATCGGCAAGCCGTCGAGCAAGCGTTGCGGCCGCCGGCCGTGGTGGTGTTCGCGGGGCCGCCGATCGATCGAGACGGTGAGCTGAAAGCCCGCTTCCCGGCGACGATCGAGAGTGATGTCCGCAGTGCACTCGCCGAGCGGCTCGAGCGATTGCAGGCAGGATTTGGATTCAGCGGTGCAACGCCGGGAGCGGAACTCTTGTTCGTCGAGACGATGCTAGAGCGCCAGCCGAGCGTCGTGAACGTCGTACTGCCCTGGCCGCGCGAGCAGTTCATCGAGACGCACGTGCGCGCAGCAGGGTCGGTCTGGCAGGAACGTTTCGGTGCGATGCTCGGCGACGGTGCAACCGCGGCAAGAGTCCATCACACCGTGAGCGCGTCGCTCGGGTTCGGCATCAACAGCCCGGTCTACGAGAAGTTTGCGCAGCAGCTCCTCGCCGGCCTCGCGCGTATCCACGCGGAGACGCTCGGCACCGAGGTAGTTGCGGTCGTTGTTTCTGACGGGTTCCCGCTCGAGGGCACGCCCGGGGGGCACGACCTTGCTGAGCTCGTCGCGCGCTGGGAGACGCTCGGCATTCGGCTGTCGCCGGACAACGTCATCGATTTGAACGCAATCCTGAACCGCAGGGGCCGACGCGCGCCTGGCTGGCCGTTCGGCGCGAAGCCCGCGTCATCGAGTCCACCGGCCAGCAGCGTGATGGCAATCCTGTTCGCCGACGTCGAGGATTATTCCAGAATCGCCGAGCATCGACTGCCAGCGTTCATCGAATACTTCGTCGGAGGCATCGGCAGCCGCCTCGGGTTGAAACCGTACAAGGCCAACAACGTACGCCGCGTCGGCGATGGACTGCTGATGGTGTTCTCGAACGTGCGTGACGCCGGTCTCTGCGCGCTCGATCTCGTCGAATGGTCGGCCGAGCACTCTCGGCCCGGTGCCGACGGCGAGAGCTTTTGGTCGCGCCTCGGACTACCGCGGGAGATGCGAATCCGCGTTGCGTTGCACGCCGGTCCGGTATTCGAGTGCATCGATCCGTTGACACACACCCCGACGTTCGAGGGTACACATATCAACTACGCCGCCCGCATCGAGCCGGTGACGCCGGGTAACCAGGTGTACGCGAGTGAAGCGTTCGCAGCCCTGGCTGCGAGCTGGCCGGCTCCCTGCGACGACTTCGCGTGCGAGTACGTGGGCCGGACGTCGCTCGCGAAAAAGACCGGGGAGTATCCGCTCTATCATGTTCGGCGGCGCGCCTGATCCGATCGAAACGCCCATCAAGGCAAATGCGCATCCGCTCGCGACGCTGATTCTTCATCTCGCTGCAGAGGCGCTCCCCACCGCCCGGGAAATATCGGCAGAGGAGAATGCCCGCGCCGCGGTCATCGCGGCTCGCCGAAACCTCTGGGCCGTGTACGAGAACTTCGCAGCAAAAGAAAACCCCGAAAAATTGTGCGCAGAGGTACACGCTTGACACCGTGCCCGGTCTACTGCCGCCCTACCACGGCGCCTCATTGCCATCGTGATACAGAAACTTGCCTGTGTCGGCCATCGTGAGTTTGTCGATAACGGCGATCATGTCGCCGATGCTCTCCTCGGGTGCGAGGTTCGACTTCGAGCCGAGCGCCGCGAGCCGCTCGGTGCGCACGCCGCCGGGATGGAACAGCAGCACGATCACGCCGTCGTCCTGCAGCTCCGTGGTCAAGGAGCGCATCACATTGTTGAGGGCGGCCTTGCTGGCCCGATACCAGAACAGCTGGTCCGGCTTGCGGGCGCGCAGCGAGTTGCTGCCGCCGAGCGAGGTGATGTTGATGATTTTCTTTTGCTTGCTCGCCTTCACTTGCGGGATGAACGCCTCCGCAACCTTGATCGGCCCGGCCACGTTCGTGCGCATGAAGAGCTCGAACTGGTCGTAGTCGAGCGTGCCGAAGCCCTGGGCCGCGCGAACCTTCGGATCGTTGCGGTCGCCGATCGTCCAGATCGCCGCATTGTTGATCAGGATGTCGATCGGCACGTCTTTGAGCTTCACCGCGAGCGCGTCGATCTCGGCATGCACCGACACGTCCATGCGCTCCACTCGAATATTCGGGTATTCCGCGGCGAGCGCCGCGAGCGTCTCGGGAGTCTGATTGCGGCGATGCGTAGCGATCACGGTCGCGCCACGCGCAGCATATTGCTTCGTGAACTCCAGACCGATGCCTGCATTCGCACCCGTGATCAGCACGGTTTCGGCCCCACCGGCCGACGCCATTCCGAGCAGCACCAGCAACACCATCGTCGCGCGCACGCCCTCCCCTTCGGCCCGCCATTCGCACGGACCTGCAAAATTGTGCCGCGTGCCCGCGGCTCCGACAAGCGGCCTGAGATGAAGTTCAAAGTCCGCGGTGAGCGGCATAGACTCCGTCACGGCGTTCCACCCAGGAGCCAAGCCGGTGCGCAAAGCGACAAGAGGGCCCACCTTCGCGCAATTTGCCGTTGCGCTGCTGTTACTGACGACGATGGTTTCGGGGCAAGAGAACGTCGTCACGACGGCTTCCGGCCTCAGATATATCGATCATCGAGTCGGAACCGGCGACCTCGCGGTGCCGGGCGCCACCGCCGAAACGGATTTCGAAGGCTGGGTGGCCGCGGACGATAAGAAGGTCAGGAAGTTCGACAGCTCGATCGATAGGGGCCGCACCTACACGTTCACGCTCGGCGTCTTGGAGCGCGGCAACTTTCCGGGCTTCGACGAGGGCGTGCGCGGAATGAGGGTGGGCGGAAAACGCGAGCTCATCATTCCATCGGAGCTGGGCTTCGGCGAGCGCGGCATCGGCAAGGATCTGGTGCCGCCCAATTCACAGCTGATCTTCGAAGTGGAGTTGTTGAAAGTCACCCGCTGACGCCCGAACGCTCGAGCCGGCCCCGACCGGCTGGAGCAGCGATGCGCCGGCGTTGATTTGTGTCAACGCCGGCGCCCCATTACTCGGCGACCCGCCTCAGAAGTCCGCCCGAATACCAACGCGGAACGCACGACCAATCTGGTCGAAGAAAACCGTGTTCGTCGGGTACGCGCCATCCGGCGCCAGCGGCGGGTTCTCGTTCAACAGGTTGTTCACGGTTGCGAACAACTCCCACTTTCGCTCGTTGCGCATTGGTAACTGGTACCGACCCGAGAGCGTCACGTAAGTCGCACTGTCGATCGTGTTGTCGTTGACCGTCAATGGGCCCAACGACGGCGATGTCAGAGCGGACTGATAGCGCGGATCACTTGGGTCGATCCAGTTCGGGTTATACAACCCGCTGTCGATGTGTCGCAGTTGTACCGACAGTCCCCAGTTCGTGCGGTCGTAGCTCACGCTGCTGTTCATGGCCCACGTCGGCTGGCCGAACGTCTGGGGTCCCGTGACACCCGCGTAGTCCGTGACCGTATTCCCCGATCGGATTGAAACCTCGTCCGTCCGGGTCGCGAATAGACGCATGCCCATCTTGGCGCCACCGCGCAGGTCGAACTGATACAGCGCTTCGAGGTCCACGCCGCTGGTCTTGTACGCATCAAGGTTCAGGTACGGGTTGCGAAGGCTGGTCATCACGCCGCCGGGGCCGGCCCCGGTGATGAATTCGCACAGCGTCTGGTTACCGCGGAAACACTGGTCGATGACCGTGGTAGCGCCGAGGCGCGCAATCGCACCCGCGATGTTGATGTCCCAGGCATCCACCGACAGCCGGAAGCCGCGACCCCACTTCCAGTTCGGCGAAAACACGATGCCGACCGTCGCGGTAGTCCCCTCCTCGGCGTTCATGTTGACGTTACCGGTGCTGGCAACGAGCGGCACGTCGGTATTACCCGTCCAAGGATTGGCGTAACCCGTGAAGCCCACGCTCTCGACGCGCTCGTAGAGCTCGGAGAAGTTCGGCGCGCGAATGTCGTGCGAGCGCGTAGCCCTGAAGCGCAACCAATCCGTAGGATCGTATAGCGCACTGAACTTGTACGTGGTCGCATCGATCTTGCTCGAGCGTTGATCCACCCAGAGCACGTTGCCGTTGTTGTAATACTCGTTGTGGGGGGGCTGAATGTTGCTGTAATGCGTCTGGCGCAGCGCAGCGTCCAGCTCGAACAGCTTCGCGCCGCGCTTGTTGCGGACGAACGGGATCGCAGCCTCCGTATACGCCTCCATCACCCTGAGGCGGCCCTCGAAGTCATCACCGTAGTTCTGCCAGTAGCACGAGCTCCGGGAGCAGGAATCGTGCTTCTCTGCGCCGTCGTCGTTGCGGGTTTCGAACCCTGCCGCCACGCCGATCGGGCCACCGCCAACTTCGAAGATCTCGCCCTGAACGTTGGCAGCGACGACCCACTCGTTCATCTTGTACCACTCGTGCAATGTACCGGTCACGTAGTCCCGAGCAGCCGGATCCCAGTTACCGATGCCGAACGGATTGATCGGTTTGCAACCCGCCGCCGCCGCGCTCACCGCGGCGTTCGGGCTCAACAGATCAGCGCATGTCGGCTGACCGGTAGCCGGATCGGTGACCGCGTTCAGAGCCCGGGCGAAGTTCGCATTGATCGGCTCGCGCAACAGGTACTGGTGCCGATCGTCGTACCCGATCTGGTAATAGGTATCCCAGCTCCATTTATCCGAGAAGTCACCCTTTGCGCCGGTCACGAGACGGTACACTTTGTTATTCGAGTGACTTTCGATCCGGCCCCAGTCGTCCCAATGCTTGCCGAGACGAATTTGGGTGACGTCATCGGCAGTGCCAGCCGCACCATCCATCAGCGCCGCGAGCGACGCCGGCAGGTAGGGATTGTCGCGGTTGATCAGGATCGACGAAGCCGAGCCATTGAACCAGCGCGCCGCGCCCAGGTTCCAGCCCGTCGTCGACCCCGCCGACACGTCGAAGAACAGCTGAATCTTGTCCGAAAGATCCCAGTCGAGGTGCGCGTAGAAGGTGCCGCGCGTCACCGGCGTGCGAGGGTTCGTGGTCTCGTAACGCGAGAAGCCGCTGCCACCGCTCTGGAACGTCTGTGTCATGTTGCCTGGAAACCCGTACTCGAAGGGGATCGGGTTCCCCGCAGCGTCCAGCTGCAGCCCATAGAGACGGGCAGCGTTGGACGTCGCGCTCGGCGCGGTGGCAAACAACGCCGGGGCACCCACGATCAATCCGGCAGACGTCATGTTCGCGAGCACGACGTGGTCGGTGATGATGTTTCGCGGCTGCCCGTTGGTCGCATTCGAAGGATTCGTGATGAGACCGGGCAAGCTGCTGCACCAGTCGCGCGTGCGGATGCAAGAGTCGATGCCGTCGGCGTCCTCGAACTCGCCTCCGACAATGAGGTGGCCCCGACCATTCAGCACGTCCGTGCCGCCGGCAGCCGTGATGTGGCGCGACGTGCCGTCACCGTCCCCGGTCTGATAGACGTCGGCCTGCCAGCGAATCCCCTCGAGCTTCTTGTTCAGGATGACGTTGATCACGCCTGCCACGGCGTCTGAGCCGTATGCGGCCGAGGCGCCTCCGGTCACGATTTCCGTGCGTTCGAGCAACAGCGGTGGGATCAGATTCAGGTCGACGTTTGCCGTGTCCGTGCTGGCGATGAACCGGCGACCGTCCACGAGCGTCAGCGTACGCTGCGCACCGAGCGCACGCAGATTGGCGATCTCCGCGCCGACGTTGAAGCTGCCAAAGCCGTTCGTCTCGGGCGTGAGGCTCGCTTTGTTCGACGGCAACTGCTGGACCGCAGCACCGACGTTCACGAATCCCAAGCTCAGTAGATAATCACTGTCGATGGCCGTGACCGGCGTCGGCGCATCAAACCCCTGCCGGCTGATGCGAGAACCGGTGACGAATACTTCGTCCGTGCCTGGATTCGTCGCCGGCGCCTGAACCTGAGCGTGCGCTGCGCCCACCACCGCCGCAAACACCATGCCCACAACTAATCTGATCGCGACACTTGTGTCGCCACCTGTGTTTCTCGTCACCATATACCCCCCCTGACGTCGTTGCTGTTCGCGTTCTGATACGTAGAAGTCGAGCTGCAGCCATGTGCGGCCGGTGCCTACGTCCACGGGGCACGCTGTCGGCACGTCGCTGATCCCCGGAAGCGTCGCGCCGACACAGGACGTGAGCAAGGCTACCAAACATGTCGACGGGTACACCACACGAACCGGTCGGTCTGATCTGCGTCGTCGCTCGGCTACGGATACTGCGGAATAAAGCGCCGAGCGCCGCGCTCACGCATCCCGCGCGGGCGTGCCGTCGTCAGTGTCGTGAAGAATTCTCGGCTCGATTGACGCTTTGATCGAGCGACCTCTATGCTCGGCGGTGAACTCAGAGGGGGCGATCCATGCGCAAGTCGTCGGTTCTGGCCGGTGTCGGTGCCGCGGTGTTGGTCTCGTGGCTTGCCGGTGCCGCCGCGGCGGAGCGCCCCGATTTTACGGGCGTATGGGGCACGTATCGCGAGGCCGGCGCTCCCGCGCCGCGGCGCGGTGCGCCACAACCGGCGCTACCGCTGAAACCCGAAGCGAAGGCCAAGGTCGACGCCTATCAGGCGCTGATCACCCCGACGGGCGATACGCCGGGCGGCTTCTGCCTCGGCACCGGCATGCCGGGCTCGATGCTGGGCTCGGGCGGCTATCCGATGGAGATCGTACAGCACGATAATCTGCTGCTCGTCGTCTACGAGGCACACGCGGAGGTGCGCCACATCTATCTCGGCGAGCGTGCGAAGCAGCAGGATCTGTTCCCAGACCGCAACGGCTACTCCTTCGGTCATTGGGATGGTGACAAACTGATCGTCGAGACTACGCACCTGAAGGAAGCCGTGGACCAAGCCCGCTACCCGCACAGCGAGAACGCCAAGGTTGTCGAGGAGTACCGGCTCGTGAAGAACGACGACGGCAGCAAGGTGCTCGTTGCGAACATGACGATGACGGACCCCACCTTCTACACGCAGCCGATCACGGCCGAGAAAAAGTGGTTGCTCCAACCCGGGGTGCGACTCTTGCCATACGAATGCAACGAGCCGGCGTGGGAAAGCCGTCTCGAGGAGCTCGCGAAGCAACACGGCGGCGCTCACTGAGCCCGCCCAAAGCGGAGGTCACCATGACGAAGTCGTTAACTGTTTTTCTGTTGGCTGCGTTGCCGCTAACCGCGTACGCCCATCATTCGGCGGCGCGTTTCGATCTGTCGATCCGCGACCACACCGTCACGGGCATCGTCAAAGAGTTCAAAGCCGCGAATCCACACACGAAAATAGTGCTCGAGATTACGGATGAGAAAGGCACGCGTGACGTGGAGTTCGAAGGCCACGGCCTGAACAACTACTACCGCGGCGGTTGGCGCGAAGGCATGGTCAAGCTCGGTGACAAGATCACCCTGATCGCCGCGCCAACCAAGGACGGCAGCGACGGCGGCTATGCGCTCGGTGTGATTGCGGCTGACGGCACGAGGTTTTGACGCTGCGTGGGGGGCGGCCCTTCTGTGAGCACGTCGGCGCTCGATACGTGTAACAACACCGCTGATTCCTGAGTAAACTCTGCGCGGAAGCTCGGGAGACAGCAGACCGTGAAAACAAGCGCACAAAAATTTCGGATTTCGTCGGCCGTGATGGCCTTTCTCGCCATGGCCGGCACGGCTCTGGCACAACCACCGGGCTTCCCCGGCCGCCGCCCCGCGGCGCCGGAACCACCCCCGACGCCGATCGTCGCGCCCATCCCCGCCATCAGGCCGCTCACGGGGCCCGGTAAGGTTTACGACTCCGCCTCCGCGGTGTGGCCGGGCAAAGGGCCCGAACAGCTGGGCTACGCAGTGGATGAATACCTCATCTCCGGCACTGCGGCCGGCGACGCTTACGAGACGCGCCTGGTCATCCGTAAACCGAAAGACAACCGCAAGTTCAGCGGCCTGGTTATCGCCGAGCCCATGCACCCGGCCGCCGCCGCCGCGCATGCGTTCGAATACAACTCGCTTTACATCATGGATGCGGGCCATATCGCGGTGGAGATCGATACCACCGGCGTGGAGCAGATCGCCGCGTTCAATCCGGAACGCTACGGCTCGCTGAAGGCCACCCAGAAGCAGATAAGCGAAATCCTGGCCCAGGCCGGTGCGCTGATCAAAAGCCCGCAAAGCCCCATCGCGGACCTGAAGCTGCGCAAGATGATCCTGTGGGGCACGTCCGCGAGCTCGGCGATGGTGGTCAACTACCTGCCATCGCACAAGGTGTTCAAGCTGGCCAGCATGGCCAACATCTATGACGGCTTCATGCCGACCATGAACGGCTCGACCATTGCGCCGGTGGATGTGCCGATCATCCAGGTGCCCACGCAGGTGGAGTACATGGACGTGGCGACGGCCGCGCAGGACAGCGATGAGCCGGGCAAACAGTTTCGCGTGTATGAATTCGCAGGGATGGCGCACCTCGATTCACGCAACACGCGCAAGCGCCTGACCCAGGAAGACTGCCTGGAGCCGCTGTCCGAGATTCCGCTCGACGCCATGGCGTCGGTGGCGCTGCATCACTTGCTGCAGTGGGTCGACAAAGGCATCAGCCCGCCGCATGCGCCGCGCGTGATCATGGACATGTACACGGTGAACGACGGCTCGCTGATGCAGCTCGATCAATACGGCAACGCCATGGGCGGCATCCGCAGCACATGGGTGGACGTGCCGCTCTACAAGTACACGATGCACAATCCGCCGAACCCGGCCAGCACGGGCGCGGGCTCAGGCCGCATGCAGACACCGTTGCTGTGCTATCTCTCCGGGTGGCAGACACCGATCGACGCCGCCATCGTGAAGAAGAAATACGGCAGCCCGGCCAACTATGTGCGCATGGTGGACAAGCGCCTGAAAGAGCTCGAGGCCGAGGGTTGGTCGCTGCCGGTGTATCACGACGTGATCATGGCTGACGCCCGGGCGGTGAGATTTTAGACCCGCGCCGTTCGGTGGCTCAATCGCAATGACGCCGACATGAATTTGCAGCGTTCGATCGCATGGGTGTTCTTTTCGTGCGTGGCAGCGGCCTTGCCGATGTTGGCCATCGCCCAAACCGCGGCACCCGCACTGGAGCAGCGGTTACAGCGAGTCGAGGACGAGCTCGCCATTCGCAGGCCCATCACCGCGTACTCCAATACGCAGGACGCCCATGACTACGATGGCTACGTTGCCTTGTTCGCGCAGGATGGCGAGTGGGTCAGCGGCGCAAGCGTGTACAAAGGGCGCGAGGCCATCAAGAAGATGCTCATCGGCCTATATGGCGCGCCACCCCAAGGCTATGTGAACGGCGAGAGTTTTCACATCTCGTTCAACGCCGATGTGCGCCTGAACGGCAACGCAGCCACCGCGGTCTCGCGCCACGTGCTGTTCATGCGTGGCCAGAAAGGTCAACCCGTGCCGATGCTGTCCGGCCGTTACGACGACGATTTCATTCGCGAAAACGGCGAATGGAAGATCCGTCGCCGCGTCGATACACCGGTAATACCCACGGCCGACGAGTGGACGAAGATCATCACAGAGCTACGAGCCGGCAAGTAGCTTCGTATCGTAAGCTTTGGGGGAACTGCATGCCCTCGACTACTGAAGGGTCGGGTTCTCGGTTTCCATCTGGCAGACGCGCTCACTTGAAGCCAACGATGTCGCCGTCGGGGCGGCTCATGCCCTGCTCGAAGTAGCGTTCCCACAATTGGGCCCACGGCCGACCGTACCAATCCGGCGCCGCGATCGAAATATCCTTGCCGGGCACGACCGGTGTCATGTGCCCGTTGATCGGGTAGATCGTTTGCAGGCACTCCACGAAGACGCGCGGATCGCCCTCGTTCAGCGCGTAGACACGGTTCATGTTCGTGTACAGCCGCAGCGGCTGCACGAGCGCCTCGGGGTCATAGAACACCGTCTCTTGCAGCAGGCCTATGAGCTTGCCGGAGGGGTCTTTGCGCGGCGTATAGATCTCGATTGTTTGCAGGCGGCTCGAGTGCTCGAAGCTCGCGTGCGTCATCCATCCTTGGATGTTGGACGTCCATGTGATCAGCGCGTCGCCATCCCAAAAGCCAATGGTCTCGCCGTACCACCGGCGCACGTCCTGACCGAGGCGCGGCACGTCGCCAGACACGTCGAAGCTGCGATTCATCTGGATCTGCGTGCTGACGTTGTCCGCACTGCCGCCGACGAACAGCACGACGTCGGGCGTCATATAAAGCTCGCGCGAACCGTACTGTGACGTGAATCGGCGCATGAAGCCTTCTGGCCAGCAATACGTCCCCGGCCACTGCGGCGCGTTGTCCACGGCCACGTGGTACATCTGCTGCACAAAACGCGTCTGGTACTCGGGCGTCAGCAGCGACAGGATCGTCGGGACCTGATTGAACGGCATCCAGATCCACTGCGGAGGCTCGCCGGGCATCTGGCCATAGGTGGGCGAGCCATAGCGGCCGTCCCAGTCGGGCAGCGTCGCGCGCGTGTACTGCGTGGGCCCGCCGCGAGCTTTCGCTTCCGCGAGCAGCGCTTCGTAGTGTTCGCGAGCCGTCTTGAACGCGTAAGGACTCACGATCGCCTCGCGGGCGTAGTCGCGGTCGCAATATCCCCAGGCTGCCGTGCGCGGCGGGTCGTTGCCGACCAAGACCGGCGTCGCGTCGAAACCCGCCAACGCCTCGAGCGCGCCCCACATTGACTCGAGCGCGATGGGGCTATTGCAGCGGAAGTAGCGTGGATCGCTCCACAGCGCGCGGTCCGCGTAGAAGTCACGCGTGGTGAAAAGATCGCGCTCGAGAGGCGTGACGCCCTGGGGTACGCTTCCCGGCGGCGCGCCGATCACGGGTGGCACCGGCCCGATCGGCAGGTAGCCCTGGCCAAAGGCAAAAACGCTTGGCGGGGAATTCGAATCTTTGGCAGCTGTTGCGGCCGAACGCCCGCTCCCGCCGAAGTAGCCTCCCGCACCTACGAGCTGCGCATCGAGCGCGAGCAGTTGCGCGCCGCGCCCGGCGCTGGTGGCCACGTCGGTGCGGCCTTGCTCCGCATCCCGCGGCGCGCAGGCCGCCACAGCCGCAAGGGCGACGGCGAGGGTAACCCTCCTGACGAATTTCCCAACCGATTGTCGGCCGGACATCTGGTTCGGGCTCCAGTCGTCAGTCGATGCCAAGAGGCACGACGCGCAGGTCGACGCGCCGGCTGCGCCAGTCGTCCCGAGCCGAATCGCCGCCCGGCGCATCGATCCACTCGGTCTCGATTTGCTCGGCATCGACGCCGAGACCGCGAAGAATCCCGGTGATCTTCTCGGCACGCTTGCGCGCCATTTCCGGGCGCTCGATCATCGCGGTGCCGTCGCTCAAACGCGATGCACCGCGGTGACCGGTTACTTCGACACGTGCCGGCACGGCACGCGCGATATCCTTGAGACGCAGCAGCTGGAGCATATCCGCGTCCGTGCCCCGGTCGCTTTCGAACGGATAATAGATCGTCAGCGATTCGGGCTTGAACGGCGGTACGGGCAACGGATAAGACGACTCGCGCATGACGGGCTTGAGCGACAGCGCGGGATCTGCCTCGACGCGGCGCGCCAACTCCAGCGCCGCCGCGCGCTGCTCGGGCGTGCCCTGGCTGAAGATGTCGCCTTGCCTGCCGCGTACCGAGCCATCGAACGGCAACACGGTATCGCACGAGGGATCGAGCTCGGGCAGTACCGAGATGTGGGCCTCGAGCGGTGTGGCGCCGCAGACCGGCGCGCCATCCGCCACGCGGGCTTCGACGAGGACCCGGTGTTTGAGCTGCGGATTTCCCCAATCGGGCGGGTTGACCAGCGCATAGCGCTCGCCGTCGTGCTCAGCAAAGAAGCAAAGATCGGTGTCCGGCCCCGTGTCGCGCGCAATCGGGCAGGCCACGAAGCTCAACGGCGCGCCGACCGGTGGCGCGGCTGCTGCGGCTGCGGTCACGGCTGCAGCGACGCCGCAGGCGGCGAGCCGCAGGCCGAGTCCGGATCTTGCGCCGCGCGCCGCCACTACAATGTGCTCATGAAGTTGACGAGGTCCTGCTTCTCCATCTCGGTATATCCGATGTTGAAGCGCCGGTCGTAGAAATCGACGAGCTCGCGCAGGCTGGCCGCCGAGCCGTTGGCGAAATAGGGGGCGCGCGCCGCGAGCCCGCGCATCTGCTGAGTTAGCGTTGCACCCACATCGATGCATTTGCCGGAGATCAGTGCGCGGCCCGGGTCGTGCGTATAGATGGTGCGCCCGAGATAGGATTGCGGTTTGGCATCGGCGCTGCATTCGATCTTGAATAGCGGCAAGTCAGGGCGATTGTTCGCCCAGGGCAGGTTGTTGAGCCCGAGGTCCATATACCCCGGGGCCAGGTCGATACCTACGAGCTGCATGTTGTGACAGCCCGAGCCGCAGGATCGCTTGAACGGATTGCCTAGACCCTTGTCGTTGTAGTCGCCGACGTCGCGGATCATGAATCGGCGCAAGTAGAAGATGTCGGCGCCACGCGCCACGGACCGACGAAACTCGCTCTGTGCGCGCGCTTCTTTCGATGCTGTAGCCGCCGGCGCGGCGGCGGACCACATGGCGAAGCTACCGAAAATTCGGTTGATGGGATTGTTCCCCAAACGCGCGGGCGCGCCATCGCGCAGCGCTTCGGGACCGAGCACGGGCGGTGCCCCGGGCGCCGTGAGCTCGCCGCCCAGGGCGTGCACGCCTTGCGCAACATAAATCTGGTTTTCGAACGCAACGATCTCGGCGAGCTGCTCGTCCGTCGGGCGGTGGCTCTCGAGATGGCCGAGTGCGGCGCTGACGGCCTGCGTTTTCAGCGTCGGCTCCCGTCCATCCGACATCAATCGAAAAGCGACGAAAGCGCCTGTGTCCGGGTCCTTCGGCAGCAAGCTCTTGTCGTTCGGGTAAAAGTGCTCGTGCGGAGAGACGCCGTGCGAGAGCTCAGTGACGTATTTCAGGTTGGCCACGGGACGCGGCCGGCGGTAAACGGAAATCGTCGGGTGCTCGCTGCCGAGCCCGTACACCGGATCCGTATTGCATCCCGTGGGATCGCTGAGGACCTCGATCGTGAACTCGGGCTCGACGGCTTTGCCTTCGCTCGTGCGCGGCGGCCATGGCAGAAAAATCCGCAACAGCCCCCGCTCGAGCAACAGGGAATGCGATGCCGCCTTGTCCTGCGGGAGATTCGGGCAATTCGATCCGTCGATGGCGGCGAACAGCGGGTCCGTGCCGCCCGTCTCCCGCCAGCGGCCCTTGATCGTCTCGACGGAGAGTCCCATCCCGTTAGCCGGCTGATGGCAAGTTACGCAAGCCCGGCCGTTCGTTCCGAGCGGCGCGAAGAATGCGTGGTTCTTGGCGTCGACGGGTCCCGCGGCATTGAGCACTCTAAGGGCGCCGAATGCGTCGTCGTATTCGACGACAGCCGGCAGCACGCGCGCACCGCCCGGCGACCACCAGGATCCGTCCCGGCCCGATTGCGCGGTACCGGTCAGCGCGAGCGTGCACCCCACGAGCAGCAGCGTCTTTCTTACGTAGCCGATCATGCCAACCTATCCCTTGTGGGGCGCCGCCCAAGTTCGACATGCTCTTGCCAATCGCTGGCCTCGCGAGCGCTAAAGTAGTCGTTCCTCTAGTGGAAGGTCCCAAGCCTAAGACAGAGGCTCATGCCTGTCCAATGGAGGGGACGGCAACGGTAAACGATACTACCGACGGGACGTACACGACTTAGTCCACGACAAGGACGACTGGCTTTCAGCGCGGGCCGGTTCCAGCACGTACGAGTCGCATGGAAAGGGGATGAGATGAGCTATGCAAAGTGGGCGGTCGCCAGCGTCGCGGGGTTCCTGTCGGTCCTTGGTGGCGGCAGTCCGGCTAAATGGCCAGGAGTCCGAGACCAACTCGCCCGTCAACGAGGCCACGAGCTATGCGGGTGAAGAGTACCTGCTCATAGGCGATGCCGTGCGTGGGGCCGGTGAACCCGTGATCGCCATCAATCCCACGAATCCCAACAACATCATCGTTAGCGGAATGGCCAACCTGCACTACGTGGAAGGCTCTCCGTTTGGCGCTACTCAGCAGCCGGTCGGGCCAGAAACGATACTGCGGTACCGCAACACGCCGGATGCCTCGATCTCGGTCTATGCGATTTCCGACGACCGCGGGAGAACGTGGCGGTTCATCGAGGATCCGTTTCGCGAACATTTCAAGATGAACGGCACGGCTGATTCCTTCGTTGGAGCCGGACCCGACGGAACTCTATATATAGGGGCAATGACCTTTTTCCCCCGCAACGCCTCTCCCGAAATTCTTGCGCTCGAGCACGAGCCGGATCCCGGCCTTCTTTTCGGCGGCACGGCTCTTACATGGTCCCGCGACGGCGGGAAGACGTGGCACCGGCCACCGGTGATGGTGATGGGCTTGGAAACGCCTCTCGAGGAGTATGGGCCGGGGCTGCACCCCGTCATCAGGCTCACGACGCCGTACGACCGCCCCTACCTCGTCGCAGATCAGTCGACAGGTACGATCTATGTGCCGGGAACCGGCTTGGCTGGGGACCCGGAGCGTCGGCAGACCTTCGTTCGCGCCTCTCGGGACAACGGCAACACCTGGGGGCTTATCTACGCTTACGACTCGCCGGACTATCCTCAAGCCGCGTTCGGCGCGGCTCGTCCTGCTTCTGCACACGGCGTCCTTGCCGCAACGTACATTGCCGGGAGTGCACCGGCCGGTACCGGAGCGAAGTGTCCATGCCTGGTATTTGCGGCCAGCCGCGACGACGGCAGGACCTTCGACCACCACATTGTGCGTTCCGCGCTTCCGCAGCAGCGAGGGTTCGTCGAGGGGATGGGCCCACCCCCGCTCCCAATGGTCGCCGCCGATCCGAGCAAGCCAGGTCGTTTCGCCGTCGTGACGCTCACTGAAGACGAATCCGGGCTGTTGGCGTTCTTCACCGACGATTACGGTGCGACTTGGAAGGACCCTGTTCCGGCCGGTGGCACTCCAGGGACAACGTTAGTCAAACCGGATATCGGCTATTCCCCCAACGGCAGACTCGCGCTGATGTGGATGGCCGTGTATCCCAATCGCACCTATGCGGCGTGGTCCGCTGTTTCTCGCGACGGCGGGAGCGACTTCAGCTCGTCGCTCCAGGTCAGCAGTGCGCCATCCCCACCGCGATCGAGTATCAGGCTTCGCGGCAACAATTGGGACGGTGACGACCTTTCCACTCTCGCTGTCGATGGCGAGTTCGTGCACATGGTCTGGGCTGATGGACGCGCCGGCTTTCTGGGAGCCTGGTACGCCCGCGTACCGCTCTCAAAGTATTCTTTCCACGCCGAGGCTGGTTCGAATAGGAGATAACCCTTGAGATTCAGTCCTGCTCACGGCCAATAGCCACCGGCAGGCTATCGTGCCTCACTCCCAGAACGACGCACACCACGCGAGAGCACCGCGTGTTGACGCAGCGGATGGGCGGAAATTTGAAGCCCCCTGCTCCGCGGGCAGTGGTGCGCCGGGGCTGCCAACGATCAGCGTTGGCTCCGTCGGCCTCTCCTCCGAATTCATCGGAACGTTTCGCGGCGAAGGCTCGAGCGTGGGTAAGCTCGACGAGACGATCGCGCGCCTGGAGCGCGGCGAGTTCGACCTTGTCGCCGTGGGCCGCGCTCTGTTGCAAGACCGGGAGTGGGCATTGAAGGTGAAACCCGGCCGCCACGACGAGTTACGCGACTACGACGCGAAAGCGCTGCAGACGTACTTCTGAAATCAGCGCTGCTGCGCCTGGTCCGATAGCTGGCGGTGCTCCGCGAGCCGCGGGAAGCATCGTGTTCGGATTCGTCGTCTTCGTGCGGCAGCGGTTAAGGCAGATAGGTCGCCTTCATCTCCGACAACTCGGCGTCGGATACTTCGCGGCCCGCGGGTGCATACACAGTGCCGTTCCAAGCCCAGACCGGGAAGGAAGAGCCGGGGCCGCCGTCTCCAACGTCGCGCACACCATCGGTCGATGTCGGCAGGATAATCAGTACCCGCCCGCGCGCGGAATAAATCTCGCGCCAGCCTGCGGCTGCACGCATCAGCAGGTGAAGATCGGGGCCGTCTCCGTAGCACGCGGCGCTGGTCGGGCCGCCCGACATTGCGAACAGCACGGCGTTACCCACCCGGCCGCCGAGCTCCGCCTGCACGAACTGCGGCGTCGTACGCTCGCCGCATTCGTTCAGGGCCTGGCCCTTGGCGTCGATGGACAGGTGCAGCGCACCGAGGATGGCGGCCCGGTCGGCGTCGCTCGTTGCGTGGGCGTCTGCCTCCACAACCTGTGGCCCGCAGGCGACGAGCGCGAGCGAAAGTAAGGCAGCGCTGGCGCCGAGCAAACCCATCCAGATCCTCGTCAGCTTGGCGACCTTCCGCTACGCCGCAAGCGGCTTGACCCGAGCGAACTCGGCTTCGAGCAGCGTGAGTTCCTTGCTCGCTAGCAAACCCTTGGCCGCCTTGCGCGAACGCCAGCGGAAATAGAAGAACGAAATCAACACGGAGAACAGGCAAAACACGCTCAAAATCGGAATGGTCACGATCACGAGGCCGATGCCGATGCCCCACACCATCCAGCCGGGCTTCTTGAAGTAGTCGGCGATGTTGTTCGGCGCAACCTGATGAGACTCACTCGTGTTGTGATTGTGCTCATGAATGAATGGGCCGCGGCTCGCGCCTTCGGGCACGGCCCAAACGAGCGTGAGCGTTTGCCCTTCGCGACACGGAAAATCAAAGTCAACGAGCTGGAAGCTGTCTTCTTTGCCTTGGTCGTCGATGAGGAACAGCTCGTGATGATCGACCGTGGTCGAGCTCACGTGAACCTGGGGATTATTCTGTGTGCCGAGCGTTCGACTACTGATCTGCGTTTCTTTTTGCTTCTTGCTCGACAGGACCTTGCCGGTGAAATACCAAAGCACGGTTTTCTTGCCGTCGACGTCCACCGTTGGACCTTGAGTTCTCATGTTTGTTGTCCCTTCTTACTTATTGTTATGAGGGAGGGGGAAAGACGCAGCGAGCCAATCGTACTACTGGCCCCACGACGAAGGCTAGAGGGAAAGGGACTACAACAAACGTGAACGGCTTCGGAAGAAGCCGTCTACGGCGGGCCCCACTTCGTGGGGCCCGCCGCACGATCAGCCGATCACGGCGCGGGGTCGACGTTGAACGTGTCGAACACCGCACCCCACGATCCATCGGGCTGCTTCTTGAACACACTCATCCATTGCCCAGTCGTGTCGGCCAGCGTGCCGGTCTTCTTGTCCGGCGCGGTCTGTTCGTACGTTCCCACGGCCCAGCCCATATCCCCGGCATCCGAAAACCCGGTCGTCTTCGTCACCATCTTGATGGCGTAGCCCTCGGGAAATTTCATCTTCAGCGGGCCGGTCACGTCTTCGATCGGCCGCCCGGGCAGCGCACTCGTCCATTTGGGTCCGTAATATTTCGCATAGGTTTCCGCGTCGAGCCGACCAGCCGCCGAGACGGTGCGGTCGACCAGATCGCGCAGCGCCTTGTCATCCGCCTCGTGTGAGGTCGCAGTCGGTGCGGCCACCGGAGTCGCCGTTGACGCAGGCGACCCGCAACCGCTGAGAAAAATCGACGCGGCGAGCAGCGTCACGAAGGCGCCTGTCGTTGTACCCGTTCGCATGTTGTTCATCCCCCCAAGTCTCTTCTGGAACCCAATAGTGCCATCGTAACGACACGCCATTGGTTCGCGGAGAATAAATCGAAACCAGGTCCGCATTGCCGACGAATGCTGGCCCCCAGGTCATGATGACTCCGCTGTTTTCGATGTTGCGAACGAATGCGGAAGCGGACCCATGCCCGGCCGAGTCCGCGCGTTCCGCTGCCTTCACGAGCCCAACGCTATACGCGATGAAAACGGCTCTTCGCGGTGCATTGCTCATCCGCTACACAATGCGCCGAGGCGGCGCGAACTCCGAAATAGGGGCAACGCGTATGTTCTATAACGCAAAGCAAACAAATTTTTTATTGTCGATGCCAGGTGTTTGCAATAACATCCGTCTTGAGACCACAGGCCAAGACGTCGTGCGAAGGGGGCAGGCGGGAGGCCAGGTTTCGATCTTTACAGGGAAAATAAAAGACAAGGATGCCAAAAAAGCTACCAATGTAACGGCATTGCCGAGGGGGTTCTTTTGAAAAAAGTAACAAGGCAAGCGGACGGGATCCGCGTAACGGCCCTGGCCGCTGCAGTCGCAATCGCGTGCGGCGCAGGACCGGGTAAGGCGTTCGCCCAAGAAGGGGCGCGCGCATTGGAGGAAATCGTAGTTACGGCCGAGCGCCGTACCAACGCCGAGGCCACCACAGCCATCTCCGTCGAGGTGCTGAGTGACTCGTTCATTGCGGAAAATCAGATCAAAGACATCATCGATCTGCAAAACGCAGTTCCCGCCCTACAGTTCTTCCAGAATGGTTCCTACGTTCAAGCGAACATTCGCGGTGTAGGTAACCCGTCACGCGGTGGTCCCAGCGAGCAAGTGGGTGTGCCCGTATTCTTCGACGGCGCGACGCAGGGCGAGGAAATGGGTATTGCGAGCGGCTTCTTCGATGTCCAGGGCATCGAGGTATTGCGCGGCCCGCAGGCTACCTTCGTCGGTCAGGCTGCAGCCGGTGGTGCAATTCTCATCAACTCGGCAAGGCCTAACTTCGATGGCTTGAATGGCTTCATCGAAACCACGGTGGGCACTTACGGTCAGCGCAAGATCATGGGCGCGTTGAACCTGCCCATCTCCGACAAGTTCGCGGCCCGCGCGGCCTACATGAGCGATGCGCGTGACAGTTACTTCGATAACGTGGGGGGAGCCACAACTCCGGGCGGCAGCTCGCAGTGGAATCCTGGCGATCAGCAGGACCAGAACATGCGCTTGAGCGCCCTGTGGGAGCCCAGCGAGAAGGTGAGCGTCTGGGCGAAGCTCGAGCAAAGCGAGCTACACAGCTATGGCCCGACGCAGCAACCGAACGAGAATTACTACATCGGCTACTGGGACAACGACGGCAATCCACTGACGCCGCCCGTCCCGGTCACGACGTATGCACCGCACGCTGCAACCCCGGATCCCGCGCTTTCGGTGTCCGATGGCAACGGCGGGTTCTTGCCAGGGGCCCGTCCCGGGCCGGGCAGTACTCGTTACGATCCCGTCAGCCCATGGGCGCTCGCGAACCTCTATCCGCAAGAGCGCGACATGAACGTCAATCGTGAGTCCGTCGAGGTGAATTACCACTTTGATAACGGCATGACGTTCCGCTCGCTGTCGAGCAATATCGTGATGAACCGGCACCAAACCGAGGGCGGCGACAGCCTCGTCTACGACGGCTATCAAGGTTGGCAGCTCGGGCCAGGAATGAAGACTTGGTCGCAGGAGTTCAACTTGATCTCGCCGGAGGGTAACCGCCTCGAGTGGCTCGTCGGCTTGTACAAGAACAAACGCCACACGGAGCTGCACTTCAACAATCCGTTCGCGGGTGGTCCATACTTGGGCATCAGCGCGCCCGTCTTAAACTGCGGTTGGCAGTACAACAGCTCGTGGACGCCTTGCTCAACGAGCTTGGTGCCGGGCTTGAGCCGGTTCCATTGGAGCTCGCTCGATGACGTGGAGCACAAGGCCATTTTCGGCCAGCTGAACTTCCACTTCACCGACAAGTGGGCATTGAACCTGGAACTGCGGCAGAACCAGGACCACAACGTGCAGTACCGCTCGAGCTATACCGGCGCGACTACAGGGCCGACCGCGACGAACACCGTGGTTTGCAGCGGCAACGTGGAAGGGCAGGTTTACTACTGTCCGGCACCCGGTCAGCCCGACTTCACTCCCGGTAGCCCTTATGCCACCCAGGGGCCGTTGATCGCGAACGACAACTTGCCGACGTACAAGGTTGGTGTGAACTGGGAACCGGCTGATGGTCACTTCCTGTACGCGTTCGTGGCCAGAGGCTACAAGGCTGCTCAGTCTGTTGCGGCCGGTGTCACGCCGATCGTGGAGGAAGTCGTCGACGACATCGAGATCGGCTGGAAGGGTACGTTGAGGCAGGGGTTGTACGCTGAGGTTGGCTTTTACAGCATGAAGTACAAGGACATGCAGCTGAACACGTTCTCGCGGACGGCGATTGAGTCGCGGGCGGCAACGTCCAACATCGGCGATTCGACGATCCAGGGGGCCGAAGCCTCGATACGAGCCGTGTTCGGTAACTTCGGGATCAACGCTAACGTGGCCTACACCGACTCTAAGCTCGGCGAGATCACGACGCTCGATTTGCGCGCGTTGACTGGGTTGCCTAACAGCGGTGGTGCCTACCCGGGCGACATCAACGCGGGCTGCGTCGCCGGTGCCGCGACGGTGGGCGCGTGCTTCGACTATTCCAGTCTCATCCTGACGTTCAAAGGGTCCGAGAATCCGTTCTCGCCGAAGCTTACTTACCTCGTGAGCTTCGACTACGAGATTCCGCTTTCGGGCGGCGGCTCCATTACTCCAGCGTTGTCGCTCAGTCACGCAGATTCGACCTACACGAATGTTCTGCAATCATCGCTCGATACGTACTACCGCACGGACGACCGCGATGTTCTGAACTTCTCAGTCAGCTACAAGAAGGACAATAAATGGGATCTGCAGCTGTTCGCCAACAACGTGACCAACAAGGCCTACATCGAAGGTCATTCGAACACGGCCGCGGCCGTGTTCTTCGGCGATCCGCGGGTCGTTGGCTTGCGGGCGAGAATGTCGTTCTGATCCGTTAGAGTTCGGCCTCTTGGCCGAGATGAGAAGGGCTGTCGGCGCGAGCCGGCAGCCTTTTTTTTGTTCTTCAAGAGTTGCAAGACTCGGGGCACCGGTAGTGGCTTCAAGAAGTTTTGCGTTGCCGGAAAACGAAGGGCACGCCTTGGCGAAAACGGCGTCGCTAGTCTAAGGTTGTCGCGTGGAAAAGCCCGTTGAAAGACTCGTTATTGTAGGCGGCGGAAGCGCGGGGTTCCTCGCCGCACTTTCGTTTCGCCTCTATCTGCCGCGAATCCATGTGGTAGTGGTGCACTCAGCCGATATCCCCGTGATCGGCGTCGGTGAATCGACCACGCAAGGGTTCGTTGACTATCTGCACAAAGCACTGCGGATCGACCGCGGCGAGTTTCTGCGCGAGGTGAGACCGAGCTGGAAACTGGGATTACGAATGGAATGGGGCGATCCGGCCGATACCCACTTTAATTACCCGTTCGAGCAGTTCTTGGCCCTGAACGCGCCCAACCTCGAGAGGGTGCAGGCGTTCTACTGTCTCGATGGCATGTCGGATAGCAGCCCTTATGGCGCCATGATGGATCGCGGCCTCGCGCCCTGCAGGATCCAAAATGGCCGCTTAGCAGTGGATCCGCGCGCGGCCTACCACATCCCCAATCAGAGGTTTATCGACTATCTGCAACGCAAGGTGAAGGAATACGGTGGCGAGGTCGTAGACGGTGAGATCGTCGAAGTGAACCGCCACGATTCCGGCAACGTCAAAAGTATCCAGCTCAAGGACGGCCGCGAAATCGAAGGCGATTTCTTTGTGGATTGCTCTGGATTCAAGTCGCTTCTGCTCAAGGAAACGATGGGAGCGAAATTCGTTTCCTATGACGATGCACTTTCTTGCGATGCGGCGGTGATTGGCTCTTGGCAAAGGTCGACAGACGACGCAGATGTGCACCCCTACACGACGGCCGAGACCATGGCCCATGGCTGGTGTTGGCAAATCGATTTTGTCGATAGCGTGACTCGCGGCTATGTGTTCTCGACAGCGTATTGCTCGCCGGACGAGGCCATGCGCGAGTTGAAGGAGAGAAATCCGAAGCTTGGCGATGACCTACGCGTCATCCGATTCCCGTCGGGCCGCTACGATCGCTATTGGGTGGGCAACGTGGCCGGCGTGGGCAATGCTTCCGGGTTTGTCGAGCCACTGGAAGCAACTGCGTTACATCTCATCATCACGCAATGCTGGTTTCTAATAGGGGCTATTCGGGACAGCGGCGGCAGTCCGTCAGAGACCCTAAAAGCGATCGAAAACCGGCGCTATGCAGCAGTCTGGGACGACGTTCGCGATTTTCTTGCGTTGCACTATCGTTTTAACCGACGGTTGGATACGCCGTTTTGGCGGCACTGCCGCGAAAACACTCCTTTAGGCGGCGCGGAGGAGTTAGTCAGCGCCTACGCGGAAGCGGGGCCGGCCGTGTCTCTTGGCTCCCTCATCCCGACTGATTCCATTTTCGGTTACCCAGGCTACATCAACCTATTGGTCGGTCAGCGCGTTCCCACAAGGGTTCGCGCCCAACTCAACGAAAACGAGTCCCGACATTGGCAAACACACTGCCAGAGGGTTCGCGAGGCCATTAAGCCAGCCCTTCCGGTGAAAGAGGCACTGCTCAGGGCATATGAGGAATGCCGCTCCTGGCCGAAAGAGGGAATTTAGCGCGACTATTTAGCCGGCCCTCCGTCCTTCGGAGACGCGTTGTGCATTCATCAAAACCCCGTCGCTCGCGCGGCTCGAGGCCGTTGATCATCGCATCGATGAACGCGGGCGAGATCTTCTTGACGTAGCCCGTCTTGGTATACGACGCGATCGCGCGCGGATCGTCGATGCCGCTCTATTGATAGTGCTGAGCGTCTTTTTCGTTGTCGGTGCAGAAGTACTCGAGCAGGTCGTCATCGGGCACGAGCGTCGTCTTGATCGTGTAGCTGAACGGCTTCGTGTAGATGCGTCGAGCCAATGCCGATCGCTGAAGCCCACGGTGTCGACGACGAGTGCGTCTCCTTCCCAATGGCCCGTCGAGTAGCCCATCGCGCGCGGCACCGGATCGTCCACGGGCTTGCGGCGGTCGAGGAAGATCTGTCGGAAGACGGTGTTCTCCTCGTAGAGAACGACGACTATCCCCGGCGTCGCGAGGATCTTGAATGGCAGCGGTCCCGAGTCGAGCAACGGCAGTCCACTCGGCTTGCAGTGCGCGGATAGGTGTTTTGAACCGCCCTCCTGCGCCAGCGGCGGTGCGCGTAACGGCCGTTGTGTCAAAGCCGCGGGCGGGTCGCGACGTTGATCTGGCGTCACGCCCTACGTCGGCGCAGAGTTTGAAAGCGACGAATGTGCTCCGTTTCGCGTGTTCGCGACCGGGTATGCTGCGAAATTAGTCCGTCGATCATTCCGTCTTCAGCGTCTCGATCGGGTCGATGCTGGCCGCGCGGCGGGCCGGCACGTAGCTCGCAAATGCCGCCGCGGCGAGCAGCACGCCGAGCGCCGCGAGATAGGTCGGCGCGTCGAGCGGACCGATGCCGAACAGCAGCGACGACATCAGGCGCGTCAACGCGAACGCGGCTACGAGCCCGACGACGACGCCGATCGCCACCCGCGCGAGAGCGTCGAGCACGAACATCCGTTTCAGCGCGGTCGGCTGCGCGCCGAGCGCAAGCCGGATGCCGATTTCGCGCGTCCGCTGCGAAACGACGTACGCCATCACGCCGTAGATGCCGACGACTCCCAATCCGAGCGCCATCGCAGCGGCGATCGCGAGCATCACGAGCGTGAACGACGTCTGCGCGAGGTAGCCGGCGAGCAGATCCTGCACCGTACGCACGAGAAACACGGGCAGATCGGCGTTCACCGCCCACACGGCTCGGTTGATCTCGGCGGCGAAGCTCGCCGTGCCCGCACGCTCGCTGCGCACGACGTAGGCGATCGACGGCGTGCCGGTCTTCGGCTGCCCGAAGAAGCTCTCCATCAGCACCGGCCAGTAGACGAGCCGCGGCGCGTCCAGGCTGACGCCGTCCTCGTGCACGTCGCGCACGACGCCGATGACGTCGCGCCAGATGCCCGGTGCATCCGGCCGCGATTCGCGGACGCGCTTGCCGAGCGCGGCCGCGGGCTCGCCCCAAAGCTCGCGCGCGAGACCCTCGGAGATCACGGCAACCTTGCCGCCCGCGTCGATATCCGGCCACGTGATGTCGCGCCCCGCGACCATGCGCGTACCCACGGTCGCGAAGTAACCGGGCGCGACGTATTGGAATCGGCGTATCGGCGCCGTCTCTCCGGCCTCGTAGCGCTGGCCTTCCACGTACAACGCGTACGGCGGCGTGCGCCCGGCTTCCATCGGCGCGCCGAAGCCGAACGACGCGGCCTCGACTCCTGGTATCGCCGCTAGGCGTTCGAGAATCTGCCGTTGGATTTGCGTGATGCGTTCCGGATCGGTGCTGATCGCCGGGGTGATCGCTGATCCGGGCGATTTGCACGGCCTCGGGCCGCGAGACGCCCGGATCGACATCGCGCAGCGCGCTGAACGTGCGGAACATCAGGCCGGAGCAGACGATCAGCACGAGCGCGAGCGCCACCTGCGCCACGACGAGCGCGTTGCGCGCTCGATGACGCTCGCGGCTCGCGGTCGCGCCGCGGGCCGCCGAGAGCGGCGCCGCGCCTTGCGCCGCGTGCTTGAACGCCGGGATCGAGCCGAGCAGCAAGCTCGACACGAGCGAGGCGACGATCACGAACACGAGCACGGACGGATCGATCGAGATCTCTTGAAGCCGCGGCAGGTTCGTCGGTCCGAACGCAACGAGCAGGCGCAGCCCGAAATAGGCGAGCGCGAGCCCCGCGGCGCCGCCGAGCGCGCCGAGCACCGTGCTCTCGACGAGCAGCTCTTTCGCGATGCGTCCGCGGCCGGCGCCGAGTGCTGCGCGCACCGCGAATTCCTGGCGGCGAGCGTCCGCCCGCACGAGCATGAGGTTCGCGACGTTCGCGCAGGCGATCGCGAACACGGCGCCGATCGTGCCCATCAGCACCCAGAGCGTGCTGGCGATGTTGCCGACGATCGTGTCCTTGAGCGCCACGAACGCCGGCGCGACACGCCAGTTCGCGACCGCGTCGCGCTGGGCGCCGCCGGGCGGCGCCGGCCAGGCGTCGAGCCAAATCGGCAGCATGCGCGCGGCGTCCGCTTGCGCGTCGGCGAGCGTCACGCCGGGTTTGAGCCGGCCGACGCCTTGCCAAAAGCCGAAGCCCGAGGCGAGAACCACTCGGCTGCGATCGAGCTGCACCGGCAGTATCAACTCGGCCTCGGGCGTCATGTTGAGGAAGCGGAATCCGGCGGGCATGACGCCGACGATTTCCGTGGGACGCGAATCGATCGACATGCTCCGGCCGATGACGCCCGGATCGCCGCCGAATTTCCGCTGCCAATACGCATGGGTCAGGATCACGGTACCGCCGAGCTGGTAAACGGGGCCGGCCGCTTGCGGCGCATGGTCGGCCGCGGAGAACCACCGGCCGAGCATCGGCTGAACACCGAGCGCCTGGAGCACGCCGTCCGACACGACGCGAATCCGCGCCTGCTCGGGGTCGCCGACACCGGTCACGGTTGCTCCGCCGTCTGTGAAGACTCCGAGGTGCTCGAAGGTCCGGTTTTCGTCGCGATAGGTGAAGTAAAGATCCGGCGACAACCCGAGCGCGCCGGAATTCAAACCGGGCGCGACGTGCTGCAGGCTCACGAGCTCGTTCGACTGCGGGTACGACAACGGCTTGAGCAGCACGGCGTTGACGACACTGAAGACCGCGGTGTTCGCGCCGATTCCGAGCGCGAGCGTGAGCACGGCCGCGAGCGTGAACGTGGGCCGGCGCAACAGGCTGCGAAACGAATAGCGCAAATCGCGTCCCACGGAATCTGCGAGACCGATCGTGCTCGTCGGCTGGCGCTGACGCTGGGCGTTCTCGAACTGGTCCATGTCGTGACTCCCCCGGAAAACCTGACCCGCGGATGCGTAGCGATTGCGAGTGGCGATTTACCTGACTTTTTTGAAGACCAGAAAGAACGACGTCTCCTTACCGTTCTGATCGATGGCCGTGACGTCGATCCGCATCGTCTTGCCGTCTGGCGCCACGCGTCGCACACCTTTATTGATGACGCGGTCGCCGTACTTCGCGACGATGGTGACTGCGTACTCGTCGAGCACGGTTTCGGAGTACGTGGCGGGCGTCTTCGTGCCGTTGATCTGGAACTCGGCGAGCGGAAACGATGAATACTGCGGATAGTCCTTGCCGTCGCTCTTCGAAACCACCTGGATGAAGTCAGGGTGCCCGTTCGCCACTTTGCGGATCACCACGTTGACGAGGTAGCCGTCGTCCCGCAGATCGTAGCTGCGCGTTTCGGACGCGAGCGGAAAGCCCTTCGGTAGCTCAGAGGCCTGCGGGTCGAACTCCCAGACGCCGAGCACGTGCGGAACTTGTGCCAGCGCGCTCGTGGCGCACAGAAACAGCGCGCAGGCGATGCGGGCGGTGGTCTTCTTCATCGAGGTTCTCCTTCGGCGGTGTGTGGAGCAGAGCAAGCACCGTGCCAGTCAACGCGTTCCGCCCAGTTCGTCGGGGTTCGCGTTGCGCTGCGCAGCGGCCGTCCCACTTTCGCGCCACGCGCGTCGCGAAAGCGAGACGGAAACACGCGTTCAGTGCATGACGACGGGGCCGCGCGGCACTTGCCGGCTTCCGAGGTCACTGCGCTAGTTCCGGTACAGCTCCTTCACCTGGAAGAGGAGATACCACGCGATGGCCGTGATGACGACGGCGCTGACGACAGCGGGTGCCAGGGAAAAGGGATTACGACAAACGTGAACGGCTTCGGAAGAAGCCGTCTACGGCGGCCCCACTTCGCGGGGCCCGCCGCACGATCAGCCGATCACGGCGCGGGGTCGACGTTGAACGTGTCGAACACCGCAACCCACGATCCATCGGGCTGCTTCCGGAACACACTCATCCATTGCCCAGTCGTGTCGGCCAGCGTGCCGGTCTTCTTGTCCGGCGCGGTCTGTTCGTACGTTCCCACGGCCCAGCCCATATCCCCGGCATCCGAAAACCCGGTCGTCTTCGTCACCATCTTGATGGCGTAGCCCTCGGGAAATTTCATCTTCAGCGGGCCGGTCACCTCTTCGATCGGCCGCCCGGGCAGCGCACTCGTCCATTTGGGTCCGTAATATTTCGCATAGGTTTCCGCGTCGAGCCGACCCGCCGCCGAGACGGTACGGTCGACCAGATCGCGCAGCGCCTTGTCATCCGCCTCGTGCGAGGTCGCAGTCGGTGCGGCCACCGGAGTCGCCGTGGACGCGGGCGACTCGCAACCGCTGAGAAAAATCGACGCGCCGAGCAGCGTCACGAAGGCGCCTGTCGTTGTACCCGTTCGCATGGTGTTCATCCCCCCAAGTCTCATTGGTTCGCGGAAGATAAATCGAAACTGGCCCCGCGGCGCACCAGCGCCGCCAAGCGGGCGATGAAGTCCGCGTCAGCCCTGCTCGCCACGGCCACCGCAACTTCGTTCCTGTATCGTATTCCGCAATGAAACTGCTCCATCGCCTGTTCCGAAAAGCCCCTCCCCCGCCACCCGCCCCGGTTGCCGTCGGGCCGCCCCCTCCCGTGGCGCCCGCACCGCCAGCGATTGATCCCGAAGAACAGCAGCAGCTGCTGCGCACGATCGAATCCGGCGCGATGGAATCGGCTGAATTGGTTCGGCTCGCCGTGGAAGGCCGGACCACGCGTCTTCGCCAGGCGGCGGCAGCGGCGATTCATGAACCGGCCCTGTGGCAGGACCTGTTGCCGCGCCTGCGCGGCCGGGACAAGGAGGCATACAAGCTGATCAAGCAGCGGCTCGATGCGATGCTCGCCGAGCAGCGCAACCTGGCGCAAGCCAACGCCGATGCGCAGGCGCTGTGTGCGTCCCTCGAAGAGCATGCCGCAAGAGCGCATGACGCGCGGTACGCGCCAGCCTTGGCGTCGTACTCGGTGCGATGGCGGGCGCTGCCAGCGGAATTCGACGCTGCGACTCGGCAGCGGGGGCAGCAGGCCCTCGATCGCTGCCAGGCGGTGATCGAAGCGCACGAGCGCGAAGAACTTGCGCGCGCGGCCAAGGAGCGTGCCGCCGATGAAGCGCGGGCACGCGAGCTCGATGCAGAACTCCTGGCGCAGCAGCAGGCTGCCGCCGAGCAGGCCGCTGCCGATGCGATCGCCCAGACGGCAGCAGACCTGGCCCGCGAAGCTGAGGTCCAGGGCGATCAGCAGGCGCAAACACAGGAACTCACCGAGAAGCAGGCCGCCGACACGCGGGCCCTGGCCGACATCGTCAGCCTGATCCGACTGAGCGGCGCAGCCCTGGCGCGCGGCGATACGCGCAAGGCCGCAAGATTCCGCCAGTCCATCGAAGCTGCGCTGCCGGAGGCGCCTGCACTGCCGCCACAGCTCTCCCGCAGCCTGGAACAGCTCGACCATCGGCTGAATGAACTTCGTCAGTGGAAGGACTACGCCGTCGCGCCGAAGCGCATCCAGCTGATCGAAGAGATGGAAGCGTTGATCGGCGTGGAGGAAGCGCCGGAGACGCTGGCCGAGCACATCCGGGCGCTGCGCCAGGAATGGCGCACCATCAACAAGGGGCTCGCGGTCGAAAGCACCGCGGAGATGGAACGGTTCGAACAGGCGTTCACCGCGGCGTTCCAGCCCTGCCAGGTCCACTTCGCCGAGCAGGCCGCGATCCGCCGGACGAATCTCGATGCGCGCAGGCAAGTGCTCGAGCGGGCGCTGGCGTTCGAGGCAGGCCTACCTCCAGAACAACCCGACCATCCGTTGATCATGCGCGTGCTGCGCGAAGCGCCGCAGGAATGGCGCAGCCACTCTCCCGTCGATCGCGATGCGAGCCGCCCGCTCGATGCGCAGTTCTTCGGCACGCTGGATCGCCTCCGCGCGAGGGTCAACGCCTGGCATGCACGCAACACCGAAGACAAGCAGGCGCTGATCGCGCGCGCGCAGCAGCTGACGACGGCGACGGACACCTCGAGCGCCATCGACGAAGCGAAGCGACTGCAGGCGCAGTGGAAGGCGACCGGCCCAGTGCCGCATTCGCAGTCCCAGTCCCTGTGGGAAGAGTTTCGCGCGCTGTGCAACGCCGTGTTCGAGCGCCGACAGCAGGAGTACGCGCAGCAAGCCGCGACTCTCGAGCAGGCGAAGGCTAAAGCCGAAGCCGTGTGCGAACAGATCGAACAGGCGTGCCAGGAAGGCCCTGCGGACCGCCTGTCCGGCGAAGCGAAACTGCGCGAATGGCAGGACGCGTTCAATGCGCTCGGCGAGCTGCCGCGCAACGAGTCACGCAATCTCTGCGATCGCTACCAGCGCGCGATGTCCCGGTACGACTCGCAGATTGCAGGGCTCGCGCAGCGCCACGCCGAAGCTGCAGAGGCGAACGCCATTGCCGCCGCGCGGCAGGTGCGCGCGTACCAGCGCGCCGTCATCCTTAACGATGCCGACTGCGAAGCATTGAAGTCCGCCACGGAAGCTTTCATCGCCAGCGTACCCCGCTGGCCGAACAAGGCCATCCTACAGACGTTGCGGCAGTCCCTCGCCCGCGCGGAATCACCCGAGTTCACGCAGACCGATGACGCGGCGCGCGAGCAGGCGCTGCGCGGGCTGTGCATTCGCGCCGAGATCTTGAGCGGCGCCACGACACCGCCCGCGGATGTCGCGCTGCGCCGCGACCAGGAAATGCAGTTGCTGCGCCAGGGCCTTGGCCAGGCACGGCAAGCGGATGATCGCGCCTGGGAAGCCATGCGAATCGAATGGCTCGGCCTCGATGCCGCGGAGCCTGCGGCGCATGACGAGCTGGAGCGCCGGTTCATGCAGTGCTTGAGGCGGCGCGGGCGGTGAGACCCGTCCGCCTCGAGCGTGTTACCGACCGCCATGCACGCCGGGTCGGACCTCGTATTCGGGTCCGTGCTAACGTCTACTCTCGGTCCGTGTACAGCACTGACAACAGCCGCAGGAGCTGAAACCATGCGCTTGGGATTCATCCGCACACTCGCTACCGTCGTCGTTATGAGCCTGGTCGGGCCGTTCGTGCGAAACGCGCTGGCCGACAAGATCGTCGTCTACGGCGCGAGCGGCAGTGTCGGCAAAGTGATCGTCGAGGAAGCGCTTAGCCGGGGCCACGAGGTCATCGGCGTCTCACGCAATCCCGAAAGCCTCGAGTTCGACAACGCTCGCTTTACTGCTGCGCCCGGCGACGTCACCGATCCGGATTCCATCGCCGCGACCGTGCGGGGCGCGGACGTCGTCGTGATTTCCGTCCGCGGCGGCGGGCCCGGCAACACGCCGCAGGAGGCTGTGACGTTTCGAGCTGCGACGGCCTACATCAAAGCGGCACGCCGGCTCGGCAAAGCGACCCCGTATGTCATACAGATCGGCGGCGGTGTGACGCTCTACCGGGATGGTGTACGCCCCATGGACGCGTTCCCACCAGGCACGGAGAGGTACGCTTTGGCGCAGGGTCACTGGCTCGCGATGGAGGCGTACAAGCATTCAGCGGGTTTTGACTGGACCGTGATGTCGGCAAATACCGGTTCGATTCAGGAGCGCGGCGAGTACACGGGACGATATCGGCTCGGGGACCAGGACACGCTCGTCGATCGAAACGGCGAGACGTACATCTCTAGACAAGATTTCGCGATCGCGGTAATCGACATGGCGGAGAGCCGCACGGTGACCGGGAAGCGGGTCGCGGTCGGGCCGCCCTACTGAAGCTTTAGCACTCGAGCCCGTCGACGATCTGCCCGAATCAAAAGGGCTAGAATCAGATTGCATGGGCCAAATACGCCGCCGGGATTTTCTGCGAAACAGTACGTTGCTAGCCGGAGCTGCCGCGTTTTCCCCCACCGTTTGGGGTCAAGGTGAGGCAGCCGCGCAACGCGCGAAGCTCGCTATTTCAGGGTCGACTGGACGAAGCGTTCCAGCAGATTTCATCGGACTCTCTTACGAGAACATGCAGCTGGAGGACCCGGCTTTTTTCTCGCCGGCAAATCGCGGGTTAATAGAACAGTTCCGAAATCTGTCTTCTCGTGGCGTCCTGCGTCTGGGTGGTAATACCAGTGAGTTCGGTTGGTGGAAGGCGAATGCGTCGGATCCGCAGCCGGAACGCAATCTGGTTCTGAAAGATGGCTCGCGGCCCGCGCGCTACTTTTTTGCGATCACGCCAGACACGATTCGTCAGTTGGACGGATTTTTGAAAGCCACAGGTTGGAGCTGCATTTACGGCCTGAATCTAGGCTACGGGACTCCTGAGACGGTGCTGCCCGAGGCGCGCTTCGTGTACGAAACTCTAGGTCCCCGACTTCAGTATTTCCAGATTGGAAACGAAGTCGACATGTTCAACAGCTACAGGTTGCGTGAACCCGCAGAGTGGAACGCAGATAGATACTTCAACGAGTGGCTGACGATCGCAAGGGCGGTACAACGCACACTCCCCGGCGCCAGGTTTGGACTACCGGACGTGGCGCGCGACGTGACTTGGCTCACCCGCGTCGCCGACTTGTGGGCGACAGTCAGCGATAAGCCGAACGTAACCACATTGTCGCATCATCACTATTGGGGTGGTCCGCCCAGTAATCCTCAGGCGAACATTCAACGGCTCATGCAACCAGATGAGGCAGCCATCATGCAAGGTGCAGTCACCCGCGCTGCTGCGGAGAAGATGCAAACCGCGTACCGCATGACAGAAGGGAACACTGTGTTTCGCGGAGGTAAGTCGGGATTGAGCGATCGGTTTGCGGCAGCGTTGTGGAGTGCGGATTATCTGTTTCAACTGATGGCGATGGGGTACAGCGGAGTAAATCTTCACGGCGGCAGCGGACACGCGCAGGCGGTGTCGGTTGGCGGCACTTTTGTCGGCGAGGCTGAGATGAAGGACCCGAATGAGCCGCATCCGAAGCCGTTTTACACGCCGATCGCGAATGAGGGCACGCTTGCGGGGAGCGGCGTGAATGGCAAACTCAATGCGAACTATCTGCTGGAACCGGTCGGCTACGGCATGAAATTCGCCAGCCGGTTTGTTGGCGCGACATTGATGAAGATCGAGTTCGATTCGGGCTCAGTGAACGCGGTTGCCTATGGGGCTCACCGACGGGACGGGAAAAAGATCATTGCGATTCTGAACAAAGATGATCTGCGTTCGCTGAGTATCAACTTGCCTCGGTCACGAGCGATAGAAGTGCTGACTGCGCCTTCGCTCGATGCGAACGAAGCGCAGTTGCTGACTGGTTCCGCTGCGGGAGCCCACGTGAAGCGAGCCGGACAAGAGGTTTTGGTGCCGAAGCACTCCGCGCTGCTCCTGGAACTCTGACGCGGAGTGTGCCAGTCCGCAGCGAAACAATTCCGAAGCTTGGTTCTAAAACCGCACGCGACAACCAGACCGCGTGTCGCAAAAGCGCCAGGTTATCTCGTGGCTCGATGCGCGCGCAGGCGCGTGTTCGCGACCCGGCATGCGGCGAAATTATCCGTCGATCATTCCGTCTTCAGCGTCTCGATCGGGTCGATACTGGCCGCGCGGCGGGCCGGCACGTAACGTGCCCGACTACGTCGCGTTCTATCCGTGGATGACCGTGCGCCCTCGAATTGCTTGCGGCCCCGCGCGCGGCGAGCGTACATTCCGATTGCCGCCGCTCGCGGGGTCAACGTTGCGCGGCGTCAACCATCCTAGATTCGCGCCTTTCAACGGGAGATTCACAATGCCTCACCAGATAGCTCCGCGCCGAGTGGCCGCTGCGCTTTGTTTTGGGATCGCCGTAGTGGCTCCGTTTGCGGCCAGGGCGGACATCATCACGCTTCAGATCACCAACATTCCGGGCGACACGAAGTTCGCCACGAACAACGGCCTGCCCGCGGACTCGATTCGCGTGCTCACCGTCGGCAACTCGGTCGCGAACACGGGGGCCGGTGCCCCGGGCGGCGGCGGCGGCGGTGTCGGCAAGGCGATTTTCAGCAACCTGTCGATCTTGAAGAAGTTCGGAGAATCAAGCGCGCCGTTATTCCTGCTCGTTGCACAAGGCGCCCATGTGCAGACGGCCACGGTGTCGTTCTATCGCGTAAAGCAGGGCGTGCCGGCGAAGTACTACACGATCACGCTCCAGGACGTGGCCCTTGCGTCGCAGGAATGGGTGGGCAACTCGAACGGCGTAGACGCGGCCGACAGCGAGAGCATTGCCCTCGCGTATTCGCAAATCACGCTGTACGACAACGAGACGAACACGAGCGTCTGTTACAACGTCAAGAGCAACCAGAAATGCTGAACTAGGCAGCCCTTGGATTTGGTCGGGCGCGAGCGCCCCAGCGGACGGCACGGGCGTGAGCTTATGGATCGAGTCCGCCGAGCAGCTGGTGTTGGCGCGCTCGTTCACGCGAATCGGGCGCAGCGGGGGTCGGGCTCAACTCGGCGCGCGTCGCCACGATCGGCATACCGCCTTACGCCGACGGACGGTACACTCGGCTTTTCGCGGACAAACGCGCACGCGAGCTGTCCACGTCGTGCTCCAGAATCTCGATCCCGTCGAGGAGCCGAATTGGGCGCGCGAGCACAAGCCGGCGCTGAAACCGCGACTGCCGAGGTAGCACCACGTGGAGTCGACGCGGTGAGCACGCGCAAAAGCGCGAAGCGCCATAGCAAGCGAGCGCCTTCGGCGCGCCGGCCCGCACGCAAGACTCCTACGTCAACCAAGGTAGCCGAGCCGCGGCTGCTGAACGTGCACGCACGCACACGGCTGTTCCGCGAACTCGATCGCGCGCTCGCCGGTAGGGTCACCTGGATCGTCGCGCCAGCCGGCTACGGTAAGACGACGCTCGTCGCGAGCTATCTGCAAGCGCGTAAACGCCAGACGCTGTGGTACCAGATGGATCAGGGAGACCGCGACGTCGCAAACTTTTTCCATTACTTGAGCTTGGCAGCGCGGCAGGCCGCTCCCGGCCGGCGTATCTCGCTGCCGAAATTCACGCCGGAATATTTTGGCGCGCCGGAGACGTTCGCCCGAAGGTGCTTCGAAGAGTTGGGCGCGCGTCTCCCGCACGACTCGGTATGCGTCTTCGACAACTATCAGGACCTGGCGGCCGACGCGCCGCTGCACGAGATCCTTCACGAGGCAATCGGATGGATGCCGTCGAGCCTACGCATCGTGATCGTGAGCCGCGCCGAGCCGCCGCCGTCGCTCGCGGTCGACCGTGCGAACAGGTTGCTGACGGTCATCGGGCGCGACTCGCTCGCGCTCACGCCGCAAGAGTCGTTTCGTATCTGCCGCCAGCGGCTACCCGGACCGCCCCTCAAAGAGTCGCGGCGCATCGCCGAAGCGCTACACGAACGCGCGCGCGGGTGGGCGGCTGGGCTCGTGCTCATGCTCGAGCGGTGGAGCCACGGGCGAGACGCTCCGGCAGAAAGCGGCGACGCGGCGCCCCAGCCACTGTTCGACTACTTTTATCGCGAGCTCTTCCTCAAAGCCGATGACGAGACGCGCGCGTTGCTTTTGAGAACTTGCGATCTACCCACGGTGTCGGCCAATGTGGCGCAGCAGCTCACGGGCAACCGGCGTGCCGGCGAGCTGCTCGCACGGCTTCACGCCGACAATCTCTTCACGCTGCGGCACGCGGGCACAACGCCGTCTTACCAATATCACCCGCTGCTGCGCGCGTTCTTACACACCCAGGCCGAGCTCACGCTCGAACGGCACGAGCGCGTGCAACTCTCGAGACGCTCGGCCGACATTCTCGAGCGAGAGGGGCGCGTCGAAGAGGCGGCGCGACTACTCGCCGCCTGCAAGGAATGGGGCGCGCTGGCGTCGCTCGCCGTACGTCAGGCCCCGGCGTTGCTCGCGGACGGCCGCCACCGCACGGTCTTGGGATGGCTCGAGCAACTGCCGGATCGAACCGGCGATCCATGGCTTGTGTTTTGGGAAGGTGCGTGCCGATTCCCGTTCGATCTTGCCGCAGCCCGCGCATTGTTCGAGACCGCCTACGCGAAATTCGCGCAGGGCACGGCAAGCGAAGGCGTGCTGCTGTGCTGGGCCTCGATCGTCGAAGCGATCGTCTTCGAGGCCTCGGATTTCGCCGCGCTCGACGGGTGGATCGCGGCACTCGAGAACCGGTCTGCGCTCGCCGAGGCCCCATGCGCCGCACCGGTCTACGCACGCTTTGTCGCCGCGATGGTCTCGGCGTTGATGTATCGCCAACCGAGCCATCCGCGCATCGCGGAATGGGTCGAGCGGCTCGCCACGATCGTCTCGCACACGCCGGACGCGAGCGCACGAGTCATGTTGGGCGCGCACCTCTTCGTTTACCGCCTCGCGTGGCGAGGCGACCTCGTTGCGGCGCGCACGACGCTGAGGCTACTGCAACCGCCGCGCGGTAGGCGTTTGAGCCCGATGGCCGAGATCCTGCTCCACGTCTGCAGGGCGAATTGGTGTTGGATGGCGGGCGAGCCCGATGCCGCCCTCGCGGCTGTCGATGCCGGCCAACGGCTCGCCGACGAACACGGCATCGTGGTGTGGACGTTCCGACTCACGTGCACGGCGGCGGACGTTCTTTTTTCGAAGGGCGATTTGGCGCGTGCTCGACCCTACTTGGCGCGTCTCGAAGCGACGCTGGTGCCCGAGCAGACGGCGTATCTCGCGTTCTCACTGATGTATCGTGCCTGGGCCGCCGGGCTGGGCTCGAACACGCCGGCCGCCGTCGCAACCGCGCGCGAAGTGTTGGCGCTCTTCGACAACGCCGGTGCACCGTGGCCGATCACGGCCTCGCACCTGCATCTGGCGGGCTTTCTGCGTGAGGCCGGCGAATTCGCCGAAGCCGACGCTCGCGCCCGGGAAGGGCTCGAGTCTGCGCGCGCGTTCCGCTCCGCGTTGTTGGAATACTGGGCGTTGACGTCGCTCGCGAGCACTCAGTATGCGGCGGGCAACACCGAGGCGGGCGAGCGCCATCTGCGCGGCGCCTTCGCGCTAGGGCAACGGCACAGCTACGAACGGCTCACGTATTACATCAATGATGCCGAATCGGCCGCGGCGTTGTGCGTGCACGCGCTTCAGAGCGGCATCGAGGAACGCTACACGCTAGCGATGATCCGCGAGCGCAAGCTCCACCCGCCCGGCGGTCGCACCGCTCCGGAGACGTGGCCGTTCTCGGTCCGCGTGCACACGCTCGATGGTTTTGCGCTGCGTTGCGACGGCAAAGCCGTACGCGCGCACGGCAAAGCGCAACAGCGTCCGCTCGGCCTGCTCAAAGCCTTGATCGCGCTCGGCGGGCACGCCGTGCCCGAAGCGCAGCTCGCCGAGGCGCTGTGGCCCGCCGCCGACGGCGACGCGGCGCGGCAGTCTCTCACTGCCGCCCTGCATCGCCTGCGCAAGCTGCTCGGCCTCGATGCCGCGATTCGTCTGCACGACCGCCAGCTCACGCTCGACTCGCGTTACGTGTGGGTCGATGCCTGGGCCTTCGAGCGGCTCATCGAGCAGGCCGAACACGAAGGCGACCCCGCGCGCGCGAAAGCCGCGATAGAAGATGCCTGCGGGCACTATCGCGCGCCGTTCTTGAGTGCCGACGCAGAACCTTGGGCGCTGGCGATGCGCGAGCGATTGCGCGCCAAGCTGTTGCGAGCCGTCGAGCGCCTCGGGCACCAGCTCGAGCGGGAACAACAATGGGACGCCGCGCTGCACTGGTATCAGCGGGGCGTCGACACGGACCCGCTCGCCGAAACGCTGTACCGCCGCCAGATGGCCTGTTACGACGCGCTCCGCCGACCAGCCGAGGCCCTCGCGACGTACGGGCGCTGCGAGGCCGCACTCGGCACACTCGAGATTCCCCCCTCCGCCGAAACCCGCGCCCTCTCCGACCGGATTCGAACCTCGGCGCGGAATCGGTAAGCCATCCGTAAGCCGCGCGCCGCTAACGTGCGCGCGTGAGCAAAAAATCTCCACTGCCGCAGTCGTTCATCGTGCGCGTCTACCGATCTCCGGGCAGCCGCGCCGACCTGCGAGGCGTGGTCGAGAACGCGCGACTCGAGCGCCAGGCGTTTCGCTCCATCGACGAGCTCGCACAGATCCTGAGATCCGAGGACGACACCACCGGGAGGCGAGGTAGATGAGACCCACGGCAGCTTGGCTCAATGGATTGGCCGCGGGGGCGGTGCTCGCCGCAGCCACAGCGCTCATCGCGGGACCGGTCGGCCCCCTGATCTCGTTCAGCTCGGGCACGCCCGCGCATGCGAACGAGGTCAACGCGAACTTCACGGCCGTGAAGAGCGCCGTTGACGACAACGCGGCACGTCTGGCGACCGTGGAGGCGCTCGTGCCCGCCGACGGCAACGTCCGGCTCGAGACGTCCACGGCGACGAAGGGGAACGTGCTCAAGAATAACGCCGTATTTCTGCACGACTTCGGACTCAACAACACGTTCCTCGGCGCAAACGCCGGCAATTTTTCGTTGGCTGGCACCGCGAACACGGCCGTCGGCGGCGGCACGCTCAATCACGACACGACCGGCTTCGCGAATACGGCGCTCGGCTTCTCCGCGCTGACGGCGAACACCACGGGCTCGCAGAACACGGCAGTCGGCACGCAGTCGCTCCAAAACACGACCACGGGTTCCGACAATGTCGCGGCCGGCGCGTTCGCACTCTATGCCAACACGACCGGTCAGGAGGACGTGGCGCTCGGCTCTCACGCGCTCTACGCCAATACGAGCGGGAGCTTCAACGCGGCGGTCGGCGCCGCGGCGCTCGAGAACAACACGATCGGCTTCCAGAACACGGCCGTGGGCTGGGGTGGGCTACGCGCCAACACGGACGGCAGCGCGAATACGGCGGTGGGCTTCGCCGCGCTCAACGCGAACACGGCCGGCACCGAGAACACCGCAGTCGGCGTGGGCGCGCTGCAAAGGACGACCATCGGTATCCAGAACACCGCGGCCGGGGCAGGCGCGCTCGGCGACAACACAGACGGCAACCACAACACGGCGTTCGGCGCGGCGGCGGGCCGATCCAACACCAGCGGCGGCGACAACGTGGCGATGGGCTGGCACACGCTAGCGTCGAACCTGATCAGCGAGCGCAACACGGCGGTTGGCACCTCCGCGATGCAGTCTCATACGATCGGCGGGGCCAACACCGCCGTGGGTACCGAGGCGCTGCTCAACGACACCACTGGCGGCCTCAACACGGCCATCGGCGAGCGCGCGCTGTTCACCAACACGACCGGCACGAACAATACGGCGCTCGGCGGGCGCGCGGGGTCCAACTGGACAACCGGCTCCGGCAACATCGCCATCGGCCACATGGGCGTGGCGGGCGAAGCCACGACGATGCGGCTCGGCAGCGTCCAGACCCGAACGTTCATCGCGGGCATTCGCGGTGTCACGACCGGCAGCGCCACGGGCGTGCCCGTGCTGATCGACAGCGCGGGGCAGCTCGGCACCGCAAGCTCGTCGCGCACGGTGAAAGACGACATCGCCTCGATGGGGGGCGCGAGCGACGTGCTCATGCGGCTGCGCCCCGTCACGTTCCACTACAAAGACGATCGGGATTCTGAGCGCACGCTGCAATACGGCCTCGTCGCCGAAGAAGTCGCGGAGGCGGCTCCGGGCCTCGTCGCGCATTCGGCGAACGGCGCCGTCGAGACGATCTACTACCAATTCCTGCCGCCGATGCTGCTCAACGAGCTCCAGAAGCAGCACGGCGTGCTGGCCGCGCAGGCCGCCCGGATCGAAGCGCTCGACGCCGAGAGGCATGCGCTCGCGGCGCGTCTCGACGCGCTCGAGGCATGGCTCGCCGCCGGTGAGACGATCCGATGACTCGCGGCAGCCAACGATTGAGGGCTCGCGCCGTTGCGGCCTTCGCGTTGGCGCTCGCGCTCGCGAGCTGCCACGGCGGCGGAGGCGGAGGCTCGCCGCCCCCGGCGCCGAGCAGCGACTGGGACAAGCTCGTCTGGGATCAAGGCAATTGGGCGTGAGGCCCGGGAGGCAACGCATGCGCGCCATCGTTTTCGCTTCGACCCTGCTCGCCGCGCTCGCGTGTGTCGGGTGCAGCTCGCCCGATGACACGAGCACGAACACCGAGCCTACCGCGGCGGCGGCCACCCGTAGCGCGCCGGCCGCGGCGCGCGACGTGTCGGGGCTCAAAGCATGCGAGCTCGTTCCCGGCGCCGAGGTCGTGAAGATCGCGGGCGCGAGCAAGCTCGCCGCGCCGCTGACCGCTTACCCCGGCGGCTGCATGTACGTCGTGCAGATGGCCGACGGCGCCGGCGAAAGCTACCAGCTGCGCTACGACGGCAGCGGCCTGAACCGGCTCCTGATCGAGCACTTCACGCCCGAAGAGAACATGCGCGCGATCGAAGGACCGTGGGAGCAAGGCTTCATCGGACCTCAGCTCCTCGGCGGCGGCACGCGCTTCGTGGCCGTGCGTGGCGACTTGAGCGTGGAGGTCACCGGCGACCGCGCCCAGCCGATGGTCGAGATCGCGAAGCTCGCCGTGTCACGCGCGCCCTAACGCTCACCGGAGAAACGCCATGGTCCCGATGCAACGAACGATGCTCCTTCTGGTCGCGGCGTGCGTCGGCGCGACGGCGCTCGCCCAAGAACGCCGCCCACAGTTCCCGAACCCGAACGTGCGCAACGCGCGCGTTGCCAAGACCGGCTACGAGCTGATCGAAGCCGAAAACCTCGTGCGAGGTGCGAGCGCCACGGCCGGGCCCGTGAGCGCGCAAGCCATGGCGCCATTCGGCACGGATTGGTCCGGCGGCGCTCAGCTTTTCTGGCAGCCGCCGGGCTTCGACGCCCGCAACCCCGCGACGCTGACGTTGCGATTCGACGTGCCGAGCCCCGGCACGTATACGATCCGTCTCGGCTACACGCGGGCGCCCGACTACGGCGACGTAGCGCTCTCGATCGACGGCAAGCTCGAGCGCGAGCTCTTGGGTTATGCGGCACAGGTGAGCCGCGTGGTCACGACGCTCGCGGATCGGCACCTGGACTCGGGCCCCACCGAGCTCACGCTCAAGGTATTTCGCAAGAACGCGCAGTCGCGCGGCTTCTTCGTCGGGCTCGACTCCGTCGAGCTGCTGCTGATTCAGCCGGGCGCAAACCGCAACGTGCAAACGCGCGCCGACCCGGCGCAGACCCCGCCTCCGGCGACGGCGGCTCAGACGCCGCAAGGGCCCATCGTCGGCAACAGCGCGCAGCTCGCGTTCTCGACCACCGATGCGAAGCTCAATCAAGGCGCGCTCGGCGGCGTCGAAGGCAGTTTCTACGCGGGGAACCCAACGATCCTGCTCGCGTGGAAAACGAACGCCAAGAACGTTCAGTGGCAGTGGCAATGGCAAGCCGCCACGCAATCTTTTCCGGTGGAGAACTCGCTCACGCCGGCGGGGCTCATCGCCCAAGCGCCAGTGACCAAGTCGCCGTTCACGATCGATTTTTCTAAGATCCCGCCTTTCGGCACGACCTCGGGCGTGCAGTCGGCGCAACCCTCGGGGCCGCAAACGGCGAAAGCCGTCGGCCCGCTCGCGGGGCAGGGCGCCACGCCGGCGAAACCTACCCCGACGACCGTGTACGTGCGCCTCGTGCCGCTCGCGAACGGCCAGCCGGCCGGACCGCCATCGAACCCGGTGACCGCACACTACAAGGCGGGCGCGGACCCCATTCTGCAAGGCCCCACCCTGGCCGCGAACACGGACCAGTACAAGAAGAAGATGCTGGGCTACACGATCGCGATCGAGAAGTACGACCCAGCAAAGTGGCCGAACCGGATCGGCTGCGTCGTGATTACGAAAAACTCGTACAAGCTGCCGCACCCTATCGGCGCCTACGTCGCGAGAGCGGAGCCGTATTGCCCAAAACCGAAAGACGAGAAGAAGGACGCGTTGTATTGGGTCGGCGAGGCCGTGCACGGTTGGTTCATGGCCTACGATCTCGGCGCGAAGTACTACAACGCCGCGAAGCAGTGGATCGTGGAGCAGATCGTGGGACCGATTCCTTGCGAGTGGCTCGGCGACGATCTCGAGAGCACGTGCGACGGCGCCTTTCACATCATCGTCAGCAGCGCGATCGACGCCGCAATGGTCTCGGCAGGCGTGCCGCCCTCGATACCGGACCTTGCGGCGCTGGAGGCGGCGGCGAAAGGCGATCTCATCGACGGGGCGGTCGATTTCACGTGCGACCAGGTGCAGGAAACCGGCGACCACGAGTGCGGCGAGCTCACCAAAGAGGCATTGCACAAGATCTACCAGCAAGGCCTCGACGCGATGATCAAGGAAGCCACGCGCGGCGCGCACGAGCCCGACTGCGACAACGCCAATCTCGGCGTGGATTACCACTTGCTGCCGTGCTTCACCGACTACCCCGGTGTCGAGCTGCACCCGGCGCCCGGCGCGCTGTACGTGCCGCCGATGGTCACATTGAAGGTCACACGCACGACGGCGCCGCCTTCCCCCTACTTGGCGTGCACGTTGCGGATGTCGCTGTACGCGAAGAATCACTTCAGCGGCACCAGCTACGTGCAAGGCCAGAAGCTGCCGGAAAAGGACATTGCCGGGGAGCTCTACGAGCCCGCGACGGCGCCCATCGCGCTGCTCCAGAAGGGCGAGAGCGAGACGATCAAGGTCGCGTTCCAGAAGATGCGGCTCTTCTCGATCGCGACGAACTCGTCGACGCCGAGCGGCTCGCTCGGCGAGTGGGGCACGCTGTACTGGGGCGGCCAAGGCACGCTGTCGGTGGACAGCGCGGGCCCCGTGCCGTTGTCTGCGGCCGGTGGCATGGCACCGTGCAGCAACAACACGTCGAAGCAGTTCGCGTTGCCGGTGAAACCTTGACCAGGAGTCGCATCATGTGCTTCCGCATCATGTCTCTCGCCCTGATCATGTTCGCCTTGTCCTCGGGCGCGTTCGTCCCGACCGCCAGCGCTCAATCGGTGAGTCCGAATGAGCCAGCCCCGGCTGACAAGAAAATGCTGGAAGAAATGGCCGCAAAGGCGAAGAAGCTGAAGGAGGCGGAAAACGCACCCAAACACTCCCCGCATCCCGGGCAGTCCGTCCAATGCCCGGGACTGAAACTCGCGGGAGCCGCTGGCTTGCCGAATGGCGACACGCACAGCTACAAATTCGGCGGCACCTGCACGCTGTTCCAGCAGAAAAGCATGGTGACCGTTCCGCTCACCGACTTTCCCGTGGTCGTGAAGGCGAGCTGGGATACGAACAAGCACCGGCTCACCGAGCGTCTCGAGTTCGTCGGCTCGTTCAACTTCCAGGGCGAGTCGTACTCGGGCGATGTGCATACCCTCTTCGACTGCTCCAACGACCCGATCGTGACGGGCATGACCTTGTGCAAGGCTGTCCAGCACACCAACTCCACGGGTCTCGACGCGCTTTCGAGCGCGTACAACTCGAAACGCCCCTATGCGCAGGGCACAACTTCGCTCGCCGCGGCAACGGCGATGTCGGCGAACTCGAAGCCCGACGAAGGTCCACCCCCGAAACAGGCGACGGCGCCGCCGCCCAAGAAGCCGCCGCTGCCGGGAATGAAGTCCGCGGACGACATCGCGTCACACCTCACCATTCGGTCTCCCAACGCCGGTGAAGTAGTGAGTGGCACACGCCTGCGCCTGGACGTGGCGGGTCCGGAAAAACTGATCCAGAAGTTCGGGCTCGATGGCGTCGATCTCGAGTGGCAATGGTCACCGGCCACGGAGCGGCTGCCTGGGCGGGCCGGCAACTGGCAAACCAAGCCGATGCTGACCCACCTCAAGTGGACGAAGCGCGAGGGCCAGATCTTCGCCGTGCTCACCGATCTGCCGATGTCCCGTTTCAGCGAGTCGACCCGCTGGCGCGTGCGCGCCAGCGCGCTCCCGGCCGTGCAGCCGACGGAGTGGGTCACGTTTTCGGTGGTCCCTCTGGACCAATCGGCGCGCTAGCGCCGCTGGGTAGTCTCCATGATTATTAGAATCGCGCCACCCGTCTCGGCCTTCTGCGTCGTGGTTACGGCGTGCGTCGCGCTGCGCGCTCACGCGCAGGCGCCAGTCCAGCTCGCCCCGATCGACGCCGTCGCCATTGCGAAGGCCGAAGCACCGCGGGGACTCAAGCGTACACCGCAGATCGATCAGGTCATCGCTGACCTGCGCGCCGGACGACGCGAACAGGCAAACCGCGCTTTCGGCGAGTATGTCGCCGGCATCCAGCGCGGTGGCGCCGTCGACATCGAAGCGCTCGTTCAGTGGGTGCTGCGAGAAGCGTATATGCAGTCGACGCAGGATCTGCGCGAACAAGCCGAGAAGGTCAAAAACCTCAACACGGCCAAACACCAGGTCCGCGAATATCTGCAGGAACTGCGGGACGCGGCGCAGAGCATGGCACGCTCAACCAAGCCGACACCGAAAAGCCTGCGCTGCCGCACCTGGCCCCGGATCGAGGCTCGTCCCTGCGCGCTGACGAAGGAACAGATCGACAAGGAAATCGTCACCTGGGAAGCGAAGCTGAACGAACTCGGCGACGACGCGCAGCTTGCAAACGTGGACCTGCAGAACATTCTGCAGAAACAACAACAGACGCAGCAGATGATGAGCAACGTTTCCAAGATGCTGCACGACACCGCGAACAGCGTGATCCGGAAGATAGGCGGCTGACCTTG